>NZ_CP024812.1:0-4852690 GCF_002787395.1 Enterobacter sp. CRENT-193
ATAAAGCAGCAAAAGAGTTCTCTCAGGATCCTGGCTCTGCAAACCAGGGCGGTGACCTGGGTTGGGCGGCCGCTGATATTTACGATCCGGCTTTCCGCGATGCGTTAATGAAGCTGAATAAAGGCCAGATGAGCGCGCCGGTACACTCTTCCTTCGGCTGGCATCTGATCCAGCTGATGGACACGCGCAACGTGGATAAAACCGACGCGGCGCAGAAAGACCGCGCGTATCGCATGCTGTTTAACCGTAAGTTCTCTGAAGAAGCCGCAACCTGGATGCAGGAACAACGCGCCAGCGCTTACGTGAAAGTGTTGAGCAACTGATGAAACCGCATCGTGTTGTGATCACCCCCGGCGAACCCGCCGGGATTGGGCCTGACCTGGTGGTTCAGCTCGCCCAGCGCAGCTGGCCGGTAGAGTTGGTTGTCTGTGCAGATGCAACACTGTTACAAGACCGGGCAGCTTTGCTCGGTCTGCCTTTAACGCTCCTCCCTTACGTTGAAGGCCAACAGCCCGCACCGCAGCAGTCTGGTACTCTCACCCTGCTTTCTGTTCCGCTCCGTGCGCCTGTTGTCCCCGGCGAGTTACACACCGAAAACGGCCACTACGTTGTCGAGACGCTGGCGCGCGCCTGTGACGGTTGCCTTCAGGGCGAATTTGCCGCCCTGATCACCGGTCCGGTGCATAAAGGCGTGATCAATGACGCGGGCATTCCGTTTACCGGGCATACCGAATTTTTCGAAGAGCGTTCGCACAGCCCGAAAGTGGTGATGATGCTGGCAACCGAAGCAATGCGCGTTGCGCTGGTAACAACGCACCTGCCGATCAAAGCCATTCCGGATGCCATTACGCCTGAACTCCTGCGTGAGATCATTGGCATTTTGCATCACGATCTGCAAACCAAATTCGGCATTCCGCAGCCGCATGTGCTGGTTTGCGGCCTGAATCCGCACGCGGGTGAAGGCGGACATATGGGCACCGAAGAGATCGACACCATCATTCCGGTGCTTGAGGAGATGCGGGCGAAGGGGATGAACCTCAGCGGGCCTCTGCCTGCCGACACCCTTTTCCAGCCCAAATACCTGGATAATGCCGACGCCGTACTCGCGATGTACCACGATCAGGGTCTGCCCGTGCTAAAATACCAGGGCTTTGGCCGCGGGGTGAATATCACCCTCGGTTTACCCTTTATTCGAACGTCCGTTGACCACGGTACTGCGCTGGATCTGGCAGGCCAGGGAAAAGCGGATGTCGGCAGTTTTATTACGGCGCTTAATCTCGCCATCAAAATGATTGTTAATACTCAATGACTAATCGAGTCCATCAGGGTCACTTAGCCCGTAAACGCTTCGGGCAAAACTTCCTCAACGATCAGTTTGTGATCGACAGTATCGTTTCTGCCATTAATCCGCAGAAAGGTCAGGCCATGGTCGAAATCGGCCCGGGACTTGCCGCGCTGACCGAGCCGGTAGGCGAACGCCTCGACGAACTGACCGTTATCGAACTCGACCGCGATCTGGCCGCGCGTCTGCAAACGCACCCGTTCCTCGGGCCGAAGCTGACGATTTATCAGCAGGATGCGATGACCATGAACTTTGGCGAACTGTCAGAAAAAATGGGACAGCCGCTGCGCGTGTTCGGTAACCTGCCGTACAACATCTCCACCCCGCTGATGTTCCATCTGTTTAGCTATACTGATGCCATTGCCGACATGCACTTCATGTTGCAAAAAGAGGTCGTTAACCGTCTGGTTGCAGGGCCGAACAGTAAAGCGTATGGTCGTTTAAGCGTGATGGCGCAATATTACTGCAACGTGATCCCGGTATTAGAAGTACCGCCTTCCGCGTTCACGCCACCGCCAAAAGTAGATTCTGCGGTTGTGCGCCTGGTGCCGCACAAAACGATGCCGTACCCGGTCAAAGACCTGCGCGTGCTGAGCCGTATCACGACAGAAGCCTTTAACCAGCGCCGTAAAACGATTCGTAACAGCCTTGGCAATCTGTTTACCGTTGACGTGTTAGCTGAGTTGGGCATCGACCCGGCAATGCGTGCGGAAAATATTTCCGTAGAGCAGTACTGCAAGCTGGCTAATTACATCAGCGACAATGCGCCGCCGAAGGAGAGCTAAGCCATGATTGATTCGCCCCGCGTCTGTGTTCAGGTTCAAAGCGTCTACATTGAGTCCCAATCCACACCGGATGAAGAACGTTTTGTCTTTGCTTATACCGTAACCATTCGCAATCTGGGGCGGATGCCTGTGCAACTGCTCGGGCGCTACTGGCTTATCACCAACGGCAATGGCCGTGAAATTGAAGTCCAGGGCGAAGGTGTGGTCGGTGAACAACCCCATATCGCCCCTGGCGAAGAGTATCAGTACACCAGCGGCGCGGTAATTGAAACGCCGCTGGGTACCATGCAGGGCCATTACGAAATGGTCGATGCCGACGGTAATGCTTTCCGCATTGCTATTCCCGTATTCCGTCTCGCCGTACCTACACTTATTCATTAATCTAATGTCTACATATCTGATTGGCGACGTTCACGGTTGCTACGATGAACTGATCGCATTATTAAAACAGGTCGACTTCACCCCCGGGCAGGATACGCTCTGGCTGACGGGCGACTTAGTGGCGCGCGGTCCCGGTTCTCTGGATGTCCTCCGCTATGTCAAATCGCTGGGCGACAGCGTGCGCATGGTGCTGGGCAACCACGATCTGCATCTGCTGGCCGTATACGCCGGGATCAGCCGTAATAAGCCGAAAGATCGCATTACCCCCCTGCTGGAAGCGCCGGATGCCGATGAGTTGCTCAACTGGCTGCGTCGCCAGCCGCTGCTACAGATTGACGAAGAGAAAAAACTGGTGATGACGCATGCCGGCATCACGCCTCAGTGGGATCTTGAGACGGCAAAAACCTGCGCGCGCGACGCCGAAGCGGTGCTGGCGAGCGACTCCTACCCGTTCTTCCTTGATGCGATGTACGGCGACATGCCAAATAACTGGAGTGATGATCTCAGCGGCCTGGCGCGACTGCGTTTTATCACCAATGCTTTTACGCGGATGCGCTACTGCTTCCCGAACGGGCAGCTGGATATGTATTGCAAAGATACGCCGGAAAATGCGCCTGCGCCGCTTAAGCCGTGGTTTGCCATTCCGGGCCCCGTGACAAACGAATATAGCGTGGTATTTGGGCACTGGGCATCGCTGGAAGGAAAAGGCACCCCGGAAAATATCTACGCGCTGGATACCGGATGCTGCTGGGGCGGGGATTTAACCTGCTTACGCTGGGAAGATAAGACCTACTTTGTGCAGCCATCCAACCGACAGCTGGACTTAGGCGAAGGTGAGGCGGTCGCCTCCTGAAGATGTTTATCCTCTCCCTTCGAGGAGAGGATAAAACCGTTAACGACGTTCCAGAATTTCGAAGCAGTAGCTGTGCGAGTTTTGCGCATCCGCATCGTGAAACTCACTGAATACAGACTCCCACTCGTCCGGATCGTAATCCGGGAAATGGGTATCCCCTTCCACTTCCGCATCAATGTGCGTCAGATACAGTTTCTGCGCTTTTGGCAGGAACTGCTCATACACACGCCCGCCGCCGATCACCATGATCTCTTCGGCATCGCCGCAGGCGGCAATGGCTTCATCAACGGACTTAACCCACTGCACGCGATCGTCAGTGCCCGGCTGGCTACTGATCACAATATTCTTACGACCCGGCAATGGACGACCAATCGACTCCCAGGTCAGGCGGCCCATCACTACCGGCTTGTTTAACGTAGTACGTTTAAACCATGCGAGATCGGCAGGCAGGTTCCACGGCATGGCGTTTTCCATGCCGATAACGCGGTCTACCGCCAGCGCTGCAATCAGACTGATCATTGAAAATTTCCCGGATGCAAAAAATTGCCGCCACTATACGGAAAGCTTAATCTTTCGTCGACTGGCGGCAGGGTAAAGAATTAGAAATTTTTTAATATTGCTGGCAACTCCACTTCACGCAGAGGGTTTACTCTCCGGTTCATCCTCAGGATCACCGGTATGCTTGCCCTCTTCCGTTCCTTGCCAGCCGTGGCGCTGAACCAGCGACAGGTGATTACGATCCTCGTTGATGATCTCCGTCAGCATGGTGCTGGTGCGTTTAAACACCGCAGCGCGTTCGGTTGCCGTACTGCTCGCCATCGCCACCATCTCTTCCACCATCTCATGGTTAAAACGGCGGAATAAATCGGCACGCTCACGCGCTTCATACGCGCCAAGTCCCAGGCTTTCCAGCGCCATGCGGCCAGATTTGAGCGCCCCTTCGAAGGTTTCACGTTCAGGGGCTGCCACACCCGCCTGACGGAGCTGGATGTAATGATCCACATCGCGCGCACGAGAGATAATGGTCAGATGCGGAAAATGCTCTTTGACCAGCTCAACCATCTGCATACTGGTCTCTGGATCGTCGATGGCGTTAATCAGCACCTCGGCCTTCGCCGCGCCGGCGGATTCCAGCAGATCAACCCGGGTCGCATCACCGTAAAACACTTTCATATCGAATTTACGCAGCGTATCCACATGGTCAGGATCGTGATCGAGGATAACCATTTTGACTCCGCTGGAGAGCAGTAAACGGCCGGTAATCTGCCCGAAGCGGCCAAATCCGGCGATGATCACCCGCGGCTGCTCCTCGTCGATCTCATCGGCTTCTCGTTCCTGTTCGCTTCCCGTTTTTTCCAGACGCGTCAGCAACACCAGCAGGATCGGCGTTGCGGCCATCGACAGCGCAACCGCCAGCGTCAGCGCTTTTGCCCATTCCGGATCGAGTACATTTGCCATCTGCGCTGCGCCAAAGACCACGAAAGCAAACTCACTCCCCTGCCCCAGCAGCACGGCAAACCAGCGGCGCTGCGGTTTTGGCACGTTTAACGGGCGGGCGATCAGCCACAGCATCGCCATTTTAATGACCAGGAAACCCACCAGCAGAATGATGATGCGCAGCGGATGGGTCACCAGCGTCCCGAAGTCGATAGACATCCCGACGCCGATGAAAAACAGCCCCAGCAGCAATCCTTTAAACGGCTCGATATCGCTTTCCAGCGCGTGACGGTATTCGGAGCTAGCCAGTAAGACCCCCGCGAGGAAGGCGCCCATTGCCATCGACAGCCCGGCCTCTTCAAGCAGCAATCCAAAACCAAACACCAGGAATAACGCAACGGCGCTGAAGACTTCGCGCAGGCCAGAGCGAGCAACAAAGCGCAGCAGCGGACGCGTTACGTAGCGACCAAGCAGAACAACCAGCGCCAGCGCACCAACAACCTTCAGCGCTGATAAGGCAAATGCCCCCAGCGTCGTTGATGCCCCGCTGGTTGCCAGCAGCGGGATCATCGCCACCAGCGGGATGGCAGCAATATCCTGGAACAACAGTACGGAGAAGGTGCTGCGCCCCATTTGCGACACCGTCAGGTTACGCTCGTTCATAGCCTGCATGGCAATAGCCGTCGAGGAGAGCGCCAGCGTCATGCCGATCAACTCCGCGACTTTCCACTCCATCCCGAGCAGAATGCAGAACCCGCCCAACAGCAGACCGCAGGCCAGCATTTGCAGAGCGCCTCCGCCAAACACCGAGGCGCGCAGTTTCCACAGCCGCTGCGGATCCAGCTCCAGGCCAATCACGAACAGCATAAGCACCACGCCGATCTCCGCAAAATGCAGGATCGACTCGGCATCCGTCACCAGCCGAAAACCCCAGGGGCCAATTACACACCCGGCAATCAGATAGCCGAGCACCGAGCCCAGCCCCAGACGAACCGCCACGGGCACAATTAATGCCGCCGCGCCAAGATAAATCAGCGCCTGTATCAGCGTATGGCTATCCATTGTGCGTCTCCTGCCACTCAAGTAAGCGTTGTTTGTAGTGACGAGCCTGCGCCTGCAAGGTTTCATCGTCGCAGACAAAGGTACAGTGCATCGCAAAAGGCGGAAGCCAGTTCAGACCGCAGTAAAGGGCAGTAGCCTGGAGCGGCTGCGCCAGCACGTCAAATCCGGGGAAGGCGCCAATCTCAAAATGGCTTTCCCCCCCGCCGGTGGTAACAGCCCACATCAGGCTTTTGCCATGAAGCGCGTTGCCGTTGTGTCCGTATGCCCAACCGTGGGAGAAAACTTTGTCGATCCACAATTTCAGCAGCGGAGGGGTGCTGTACCACTGCATCGGATGCTGCCAGACGATCAGATCGGCACGAGAGAGCGCCTCCTGTTCGGCGGCGACATCGATATTAAAATCAGGATAGAGTTGATAGAGGGAACGTATCTCTACGTTTTCGAGCGTCCTTGCCTGCTCAAGCATCCGCTTATTCGCATGCGAATGCTGCGGATAGGGGTGCGCATAAATTATCAGAACCATGAATATGCCTGTCTTCTGCTTTTCTTGTAGCAATGAGTGTAGACAGTTCCCCCCCCAACTGAAAGAGGCTAACGACCGCTTCAAAGTAAATCGCAAGGATTGGCAACCTTTGTCGCCATACAAACGCGACTGACGCGAAAGAAGGAGCACCACGCTAGCGACGAATTAACCCTGCAAAATGATTATGCAGACTCATATTTTTAACGAATATTTTTAGATTATCTTAAGTCATATTTTAATAAATCAACCTGTACATAACTCATTGAAAAAATAATAATTTTATGCTTTTTTGTTTTGAGCTCAACCTTAAAGATAGTCAATATACGTTTTACACACGTTATCTGATGTTCCTTCTCACTCAAATGGATGTGTACATGAGCAAAAAATTCTTCAAATTAAATAATACAACCAAAACTCTAGGGAAGATATTTCCTGCTTTGTTGATATGCACCCCCGCGGTTGCATTTTCTGCAATCATTGATCAATCAACCTCTGTCCCTCAAGATTTTTCAGCCGATGCTGAATATGTTATTAATAAAGACGTGACGATATCCTCCGCGGGTAGTGAAGCGGCGGTGTCTGTCACTGGGTTTACTACCACTACTACCACTAACTATGGCAATATTTCTGGCACGGGAAATGGCCTGGATATTAATACTGGTGAACAGCGCATTTTAATTAATAACGACATCGGTGCAACCATTTCCTCCACCACCGCGAATGCTGTTAATATTCAGTCAATGCTCGGTGATTTTAATAACAGTGGAAATATTATCGGTGCGGAAAATGGCATGTTTGTCGGCGAAAACTCTTCCGCAGTAAACATTATCAATACCAGCACCGGAATGATAAAAGGAAAAACGGGTCTAAGTACTCGGTATGGTATTGGCATTAATAACAGTGGCGCAATTATCGGTACAAATGGTGATGCTATTACGGCAACTAATGGCAACACCAAGCTTACTAACAATGCCCTTGTGCAGGGAACCGAGAACGGTATCAATGTAAAAGATACTGCAAAATTGGATATCAAGAATAGCGGAACGATTAGTGGTAATACAGCCGCTATTATGTTTGCCAGCAATAAAAATAACACGCTGGTGCTTGATACGGGTTCCGTCCTTGTCGGTGACGTTATTTCCACCAATTCCACGGGAAACACCCTCACTCTGATCGGCACCGGTACAGAAGACAGCAATTTTGTGGGTCTGAATGAAGGGGACGGTTTTGCCAGCGTCACAATGAACGGCGAAAACTGGGCGCTGTCGGGCGATATTGACATTATTGGCTCTGGCGACTCCTTGCTGATAGACAAGGGCGCGTTAACCCTGGCGGGCGAAGTATCCAACACCGGTAATACGCGGGTGGCCAAAGACGCCTCGCTGCAACTGGGCGATGGCGAAAAAACTGCGACGCTCAGCGGTGGGATCACCAACAACGGTACCGTCATTTTCAATCAAGGTAGCGATTTCACTTTCGCCACCGACATGACCGGTAGCGGTAACGTCGAAAAAGTAGACTCCAACACCCTGACCCTGACGGGCAAAAATAGCTACACAGGGGATACGGTTCTGCACGGCGGCACCACGCTGGTCTCCACCGGCGCAACGCTCGGCGTCAAGGGCAGTAACGCCACTGTTACCGTTGAAAATGGCGCGACCTTTGCCACCGCAGGCGAAGTGAACAACAACATCGCGGTTCTTAGCGGCGGTACGCTGGCGGCATGGAATGCCGTCCAGGGTAACTCCACGCTCAGCGCTTCCGGCGTCGATACCATCAACGGCAACGTGACTAATGGTGGTACGCTGTTACTCAGTGCGGCTGATAATAGCGTTGGCAATAATTTTACGATTAATGGCGACTACACCGGCTCTGACGGTAGCCAGATTGTGATGAACAGCACCCTGGGTGAAGATAATTCACCAACTGACCACCTCACTATTACGGGCAGCAGCTTCGGTCAGTCCGGCGTCAGCATTACCAACATTGGCGGCGCAGGCGCGCAAACCATTAACGGTATGGAAATTGTCAGCATCGGCGGCAGTTCCGAAGCCCAACTGACGCTGGCAAAACCGGTCGTCGCAGGCGCCTGGGAATATAACCTCTACCAGCACAGTGACGGCAACTGGTATCTGGAATCAAAGGCGACGCCTTCTGATGATCCTTCTGACGACACCGATGACGGTGGCAATACCGATGATGGCGGCAACACCGATAACGGCGGCAACGCCGATAACGGCGGTAACACCGATAACGGCGGTAACACCGATAACGGCGGTAACACCGATAACGGCGGTAACACTGACAACGGCGGCAACACCGATAACGGCGGTAACACCGACAACGGTGGTAACACCGACAACGGCGGTAACACTGACAACGGCGGCAACACCGACAACGGCGGTAGCACTGACAACGGCGGTAACAATGCGCCGGAAGTCATGGCGCCTGAAGTGGGTGCTTACTTAGGCAACTACCTTGCCGCACAGGGCATGTTCCTGCATAAACGTGACGATCGCGACCAGATCACCTTCCGCAATGAAGACGACCTGAACACCTGGATGTACGTTAAGGGTCGCTATCACGAGAACGATGCGGGTGGCGATAAAGTCAGCTATGACACCACCACGACCGTACTGCAAGTCGGCAGCGATTTCATGAGCAAGCCAATGGATAACGGTATCCTGCGTGCTGGCGGGATGTTCGGTGCAGGCCAGGCGAAGACCCACTCTGATGCGAAGCACAACGTGCGTGACGCTCAGGGTAAGGTTGATGGTTTCAATGTTGGGCTTTACGCCACCTGGCAGGAAGATCAGAAATTACGTCTGGGCAGCTACGTTGATACCTGGGCCGCATACAGCTGGTACAACAACAAAGTCACCAGCAACCGCAACGACGAAGACTACGATAGCGAAGGTTTCGCC
This sequence comes from Enterobacter sp. CRENT-193, assembly GCF_002787395.1. Classification (NCBI taxonomy): domain Bacteria; kingdom Pseudomonadati; phylum Pseudomonadota; class Gammaproteobacteria; order Enterobacterales; family Enterobacteriaceae; genus Enterobacter; species Enterobacter sp. CRENT-193. The sequence goes on from NZ_CP024812.1 coordinate 9,308, forward strand.
GCGTCTGTTGAAGTCGGCCACGCGTGGGTTATCCAGTCAGAAAATGAACGTACCTGGAAGATCGAGCCGCAGGCGCAGGTGATATACAGCTATCTCGATCAGGAAAATCATACCGATCGCGACGGCGTACGCGTCACTACCCTGGACAACGACAGCGTCTTTGGTCGTCTCGGCGTTAAAGCAAGCTACTTCCAGCAGAAGGACGTCAAGGCCTGGCAGCCGTACGTCGCGGTTAACTGGTTGAAAGGTGCTGGTCAAAACGATCTGGCATTCAACAACGAGACCGTCAGCAACGATACGCCGGAAGATCGTGGTCAGTTAGAGCTGGGCGTAACCGGCAACCTGAACGAAACCACGACAATCTCCCTGCGAGCCAGCGGCGAATGGGGTGAAAACAGCTATGCCGCATACGGCGGTCATATTTTGCTAAACCATCGCTGGTAATCGATCATTCTGAAGCAAAAAAGCAGTGGCATGTGCCACTGCTTTTTTTTAGTTATCCAGCTCACCCATTGATTTAACCTGGTCACGGTTAATCTGTTCAGTTTGACCGGTTTCGGCGTTTTTGTACGATACCAGACCGGTATCGTCATCCACCTGCGGTTTCCCGTCAGTAACAATCGTTTTGCCATCGGTGGTTTTTACGGCCTGATTGGACGAACAGCCCGCCACGGTGAACATTGCGGTGGCAGCCAGAACGGAAGCGATCAGTAATTTATTTTGCATGGTGTATTCCCCTGCTCTCAGTTGAATTTTCGTTATCGACCTAACCATTTTAGGCTAACTGACTGAAAGCGGATGAAAAAGCAGAAGGTTCTTAAGATGGGAAAATTGCCCGGTAACCGAACGGTACCGGGCAAGGGGGGTTACTTGCTAATCTGTGCGTGCATTTCCTGCACCGAAATCACCTTCTCGGTGGCATCCGCATTCAGCGCCATCGCTGTTGCGAAACCGCCGTTCAGGGTGGTGTCGTAGTGCACTTTGTATTGCAGCGCGCTGCGGCGAATCAGCTTGGAGTCTTCAATCGCCTGGCGTCCTGCGGTGGTGTTGATGATGTAGGTATATTCGCCATTCTTGATACGATCCTGAATGTGCGGACGACCTTCATGCACTTTGTTCACCAGACGCGGGTTGATACCCGCTTCACCCAACACAATCGCCGTACCGTGAGTGGCGTCCAGCTCGAAGCCCTGTTTCAGCAGCTTGGCGGCCAGGTCAACCACGCGCTCTTTATCGCCTTCGCGAACGGAGAGCAGCGCACGGCCAGATTTTCTCATGGTGGAGCTACTGCCCAGCTGCGCTTTCGCAAACGCTTCTGCGAAGGTGCGGCCCACGCCCATTACTTCCCCGGTAGAGCGCATCTCTGGCCCTAACAGCGGGTCAACGCCCGGGAATTTGTTGAACGGCAGCACTACCTCTTTCACCGAGTAGTACGGCGGGATGATTTCTTTCGTGACGCCCTGCTGAGCCAGCGTCTGGCCAGCCATCACGCGCGCCGCCACTTTCGCCAGCGGAATACCGGTCGCTTTAGAGACAAACGGTACGGTACGCGCCGCACGCGGGTTGACTTCAATCAGATAGACTTCGTTGTCTTTTACCGCGAACTGAACGTTCATCAGGCCGCGAACCTGAAGCTCGAAGGCCAGCTTCTGCACCTGCTGGCGCATCACGTCCTGAATCTCCTGGCTCAGGGTGTACGCTGGCAGAGAACAGGCGGAGTCACCCGAGTGCACGCCCGCCTGCTCGATGTGCTCCATGATGCCGCCAATCAGCACCATTTCGCCGTCGCAGATGGCATCCACGTCGACTTCAACCGCGTCGTCGAGGAAGCGGTCGAGCAGCACTGGCGCATCGTTGGAAACGCTCACCGCCGTCTGGAAGTAGCGACGCAGGTCCGCTTCGTCGTAGACGATTTCCATCGCGCGGCCGCCCAGTACGTAGGATGGACGCACCACCAGCGGGTAGCCGATCTCTTTCGCTTTCTCAACGGCCATTTCAATCGCGGTCACGGTGGCGTTCGCCGGCTGTTTCAGCTTGAGACGGTCAACCGCCTGCTGGAAACGCTCGCGGTCTTCCGCACGGTCAATCGCATCCGGGCTGGTGCCGATAACCGGTACACCTGCTGCTTCCAGCGCGCGCGCCAGCTTCAGCGGAGTCTGGCCGCCGTACTGCACGATCACGCCTTTTGGCTTCTCGATGCGCACGATTTCCAGCACGTCTTCCAGGGTAACCGGCTCGAAGTAGAGGCGGTCGGAGGTATCGTAGTCGGTCGAGACGGTTTCCGGGTTACAGTTGACCATGATGGTCTCGTAACCGTCTTCGCGCAGCGCCAGAGAGGCGTGTACGCAGCAGTAGTCAAACTCGATGCCCTGGCCGATACGGTTTGGACCGCCGCCCAGCACCATAATCTTGTCGCGGTCGACGGACGGGTTCGCTTCGCACTCGTCTTCATAGGTGGAGTACATGTACGCGGTATCGGTCGAGAACTCTGCCGCACAGGTGTCCACGCGCTTGTAAACCGGATGCAGGTCATACTGGTCGCGCAGCTTGCGGATCTCCGCTTCGCGCACGCCCGCCAGTTTAGCCAGACGCGCATCGGCGAAGCCTTTACGCTTCAGCATACGCAGGAGGTCAGCGTCCAGGCCGTTGATGCCCAGCTCCGCCACTTTCTCTTCCAGACGCACCAGCTCTTCAATCTGCACCAGGAACCAGCGGTCAATGTTAGTCAGGTTAAATACACCGTCGACGGACAGGCCCGCGCGGAAGGCATCGGCGATGTACCAGATACGCTCTGCGCCCGCGTCTTTCAGCTCACGGCGGATTTTGGTCAGTGCTTCCGGGTCGTCCAGGCTGACTTTCGGGTCAAAGCCGGTCGCACCCACTTCCAGGCCACGCAGCGCTTTTTGCAGGGATTCCTGCTGCGTGCGGCCAATCGCCATGACTTCACCAACAGATTTCATCTGGGTGGTCAGACGGTCGTTGGCGCCGGCGAATTTCTCGAAGTTAAAGCGAGGAATTTTAGTCACGACGTAGTCGATGGACGGTTCGAAGGACGCAGGGGTGCGGCCACCGGTGATGTCGTTCATCAGCTCGTCAAGGGTGTAACCCACCGCCAGTTTCGCCGCCACCTTCGCAATCGGGAAGCCGGTGGCTTTGGAGGCCAGCGCGGAGGAACGGGACACGCGCGGGTTCATTTCGATAACAATCAGACGGCCGGTTTTCGGGTTCACCGAGAACTGCACGTTAGAGCCGCCGGTTTCCACGCCGATTTCACGCAGTACCGCCATCGAGGCGTTACGCATGATTTGGTACTCTTTGTCGGTCAGCGTCTGAGCTGGCGCAACGGTGATAGAGTCGCCGGTGTGGATCCCCATCGCGTCGAAGTTTTCGATGGAGCAGACGATGATGCAGTTGTCGTTTTTATCACGCACCACTTCCATCTCGTACTCTTTCCAGCCAATCAGCGATTCATCAATCAGCAGCTCTTTGGTTGGGGAGAGATCCAGGCCGCGCTCACAAATCTCTTCAAACTCTTCGCGGTTGTAGGCAATGCCGCCGCCGGTGCCGCCCATGGTGAACGATGGACGGATGATGCACGGATAGCCCACTTCTGCCGCAACGGCCAGCGCTTCTTCCATATTGTGCGCGATACCGGAACGCGCGGTATCAAGGCCAATTTTTTTCATTGCCACGTCGAAGCGGCGACGGTCTTCTGCTTTATCAATCGCGTCGGCGGTCGCACCGATCATGGTCACGCCGAACTCTTCCAGCACGCCCTGACGCTCCAGCTCCAGCGCACAGTTCAGCGCCGTCTGGCCGCCCATGGTCGGCAGCACCGCGTCCGGACGCTCTTTCTCGATAATTTTGCGTACCACTTCCCAGTGAATTGGCTCGATGTAGGTCGCATCCGCCATTTCCGGGTCGGTCATGATGGTGGCCGGGTTAGAGTTCACCAGAATGACGCGGTAACCCTCTTCACGCAGGGCTTTACACGCCTGCGCGCCAGAGTAGTCAAATTCACAGGCCTGGCCGATGACAATCGGGCCAGCGCCAAGGATCAGGATGCTTTTTATGTCTGTACGTTTTGGCATGGTCTTCTCAGCTCCTGATTATTTAGCGGTCTTACGGTATTGCTCGATAAGTTCGATGAAGTGATCGAACAGCGGCGCGGCGTCGTGCGGGCCCGGGCTCGCTTCCGGGTGGCCCTGGAAGCTGAACGCTGGCTTATCGGTACGATGGATACCCTGCAAGGTACCATCGAACAGCGACTTATGGGTCACGCGCAGGTTAGCCGGCATTGAGGCTTCATCGACGGCGAAGCCGTGGTTTTGTGCGGTGATCATCACCGTGTTGTTATCGATATCTTTCACCGGGTGGTTACCACCGTGGTGGCCGAACTTCATCTTGACGGTGTTCGCACCGCTCGCCAGCGCCAGCAGCTGATGGCCGAGGCAGATGCCGAATACCGGGATATCGGTTTCCAGGAAGGACTTGATGGCAGCGATGGCATAATCGCACGGCGCCGGGTCGCCAGGGCCGTTAGAGAGGAAGATGCCGTCCGGGTTCATCTTCAGAACATCTTCCGCAGACGTTTGTGCCGGGACGACCGTCAGGCGGCAGCCACGGTCAACCAGCATACGCAGGATGTTGCGCTTGGCGCCAAAATCGTAGGCCACCACGTGGAACGGCAGCTCGCTTTCCGGTTTCGCTTCCGGCAGGTCGCCTTCCAGCGTCCAGCTACCCTGCGTCCAGCTGTAGGCTTCCGCCGTGGTCACTTCTTTCGCCAGGTCCATACCGTTCAGACCCGGGAAGGCTTTCGCTTTTTCCAGCGCCAGCGTCGCATCAAGGTTATCCCCTGCGATGATACAACCGTTTTGTGCGCCCTTCTCGCGCAGCAGACGCGTCAGCTTACGGGTATCGATATCGGCAATCGCCACAATGTTGTGGCGCTTCAGGTAAGAAGAGAGGTCTTCGGTGTTGCGGAAGTTGCTGGCAATCAGCGGCAGGTCGCGAATGACCAGGCCTTGCGCATGTACCTGAGAGGATTCTTCGTCAGCCGCATTGGTGCCGACATTGCCGATATGAGGATAAGTAAGAGTAACGATTTGGCGAGAATAGGAAGGATCAGTGAGGATTTCTTGATAACCGGTCATTGAAGTATTGAAAACGACTTCCCCAACCGCCGAACCCGTTGCCCCTATGGCCCGACCGATAAACTGGGTTCCGTCTTCCAGAACCAATAGCGCTGACTTAATCAAAACACCCTCCAGAGAATATTCACTCACTTTATTTGCATATTAATTCATAACCATATCATGGATCAATGCAAATGTGTTGCCAGCGGATTTTTGGCAAACGGCGGCATTCTGGGGATTTGCCATGTAAAAGTCAACTTAAAACGGGAGTTTTGTTTATTCTTTTGCAAGCCTGGCATCTGGAATGGGATTTAGTGGGCAAAAAGATCAGGTAAATCATTCCGGAAAACGCTTGCGCGGCAGGTTTGTTAGAATTTTAGGGAGGTGGATGACAAAAAGTGGACCAGATGGTCAAAATTTACATATATTTCACAGAAAAATGGCATATCAATAAGCTTTATACCGCCTAAGCGTTATTTTCAATCTAAAACGGATAAAATAAGAGGGCAATAAATTATTGCCCCATGCAATCAAGTAATTACGACTGCAATAACCACATCACGATGGGTAATATCGCTTACAAATTATTGAGATCAAGCACATCTCGCATATCAAAAAGACCCTTTTCCTTCGCGTTAAGCCACAAAGCGGCGCGAACTGCACCATTCGCAAACGTCATGCGGCTTGACGCTTTGTGGGTAATCTCTACACGTTCGCCAATATCGGCGAACATCGCCGTATGTTCACCGACGATATCGCCTGCACGAACGGTTGCGAAACCAATTGTCCCGGGCACGCGTTCGCCGGTATGTCCTTCACGGGTATAGACCGCGCACTCTTTTAAATCCCTATCAAGTGCATGAGCAATCGCTTCGCCCATCGCCAGCGCCGTGCCTGATGGAGCATCAACTTTATAGCGGTGGTGTGCTTCAACAATCTCAATGTCGGTATAATTGCCCATCACCTTCGCTGCCTTTTCCAGCAGTTTCAGCATGACGTTAACGCCGACGCTAAAGTTCGCAGCGAAGACAATCGCAATGTCGGTGGCTGCGTCCTGAATGGCCTGTTTACCGGCATCATCGAAACCAGTGGTACCAATCACCATCCCTTTACCGTGCTGACGGCAAAACGCCAGATGAGCCAGCGTGCCTTCCGGACGGGTAAAGTCGATGAACACATCAAAGTCTTCTTTCACTGCCTCAAGGCTGCTCTGTACGGTTACGCCTGTCTTGCCCGCGCCCGCCAGTTCGCCTGCATCGGCTCCCAGCAGGGATGAACCCTCACGCTCCAGCGCCGCGCCGAGTGCCACGCCATCCATCTGTAGTGCCGCCTGAATCAGCTGGCGACCCATACGTCCACCCGCGCCCGCAATAGCAACGCGGATCTGTGCATCATGCATAGTTATTCTCTTACGTTAAAATGATGTAAACCGTTTTCAGATTAACCAGCCTTGGCAAAGCCTGCCAACTGAAAACACCGATAATTAGAATTTAACGTGAAACCGACTTAAATATCAGTAAAAGACATGATTTTGTCGTCACGATAAAGTTTGGGGCAAAAAAAAGGCCAGCACAGGAGGTGCTGGCCTTTCATCAGATAAAGAACTATTCCACTTCTCGCGCGTCAATACGCAACTCTTTCGGCACTTCAAAGACAATGTTCTCTTCGCGGCCTTCCAGCGGCACCGCTTCGCCACCGCCCAGCTCTTGCAGGCGGGCAATGACGTTCTGCACCAGAATATCCGGCGCTGAAGCGCCTGCGGTAACACCGACGCAGACCGCGTTTTTCACCCACGCTTCCTGAATGTCCGTTGCGTCGTCGATTAAAAACGCCGCTTTCCCCATACGCTGCGCCAGTTCGGCCAGACGGTTAGAGTTAGAGGAGTTTTTCGAGCCGACCACCAGCACCACGTCCGCCTGTTCAGCCAGCGCGCGCACGGCTTCCTGACGGTTGGTGGTTGCGTAGCAGATATCATCTTTGCGCGGCCCGACGATTTTCGGGAAGCGCTGGCGCAGGGCGTCAATCACGTCTGAGGTGTCGTCCACGGAAAGCGTCGTCTGGGTCATAAACGACAGTCGGGCTTCGTTTTTCACATTCAGCGTAAAGACGTCTTCCGGTGACTCAACCAGATACATGCCCCCTTCCGGGTTGCTGTACTGGCCCATGGTGCCTTCCACTTCCGGGTGACCGGCGTGACCAATCAGAATTGACTCTTCACCGCGACGGCTGGCGCGCGCCACTTCCATATGCACTTTGGTCACCAGCGGACAGGTGGCATCGAAAACGGTCAGATCGCGGTTTTTCGCCTCGTTGCGTACCGCCTGCGAGACGCCGTGCGCGGAGAAGATGAGAATTGCGCCGTCCGGCACTTCGCTGATCTGCTCGATAAAAATCGCACCGCGCTCGCGCAGGCTGTCGACCACGTAGCGGTTGTGCACCACTTCGTGACGCACGTAAATCGGCGCGCCGTAAATCTCCAGCGCGTTTTCAACAATGCTGATAGCGCGGTCTACACCGGCGCAAAAACCGCGCGGGTTAGCCAACAGGATCTGCATTTCAGGCCTCCAGTGCCGGATCGATCTCCAGCACTTCTACATCAAAATGGACAGTGCGCCCGGCAAGCGGATGGTTGAAGTCAACGGTAATCGAGTCGCCGTTGATTTCGCGGATCACGCCAGGCATTTCGCTGCCGTCCATAGCGGTAAAGAGCATAATTGCCCCGATCTCCGGTTCACCCGCGTCCATAAACTCACGACGGGAGAAGTACTGGATCAGATCCGGGCTTGGCACGCCAAACGCGGCATCCGGCTCCAGCGAAAAGGCTTTTTTCTCACCCTCTTTCAGACCGAGAAGCTGCTGCTCAAGACCTTCAGACAGAGAGGTATCGCCAAGACGAAACAGGGCTGGTTTGCCGTTGTTGCGGGTGGATTCGGCCGTAGAGCCGTCATCCAGCTTCAGCGTAAAGTGAACGAGAACCGCGCTGTTGCTCTGTACGGATTTAGACATGCAAATTGCTCGCTTGTTTTGGGTCACCTGTTGCCCGGTGGCGCTACGCTTACCGGGCCTACGGGGGCCACAAATTCTGTAGGCCGGGATCGCTACGCGTCACCCGGCTGGTTTTGTTACGCCTGCTCTTTCGCAGCCGGTTTAGGCAAGAAGCCTTCCAGCACGATTAACGCCGCACCAACGCATATTGCGCTATCGGCGAGGTTAAAGGTCGCGAAGTGCCAGTCGCCGACGTAGAAGTCGATCATATCGACCACAAAGCCGTGCCACAGGCGGTCAAACAGGTTACCCAGCGCGCCGCCAATGATCAGCGCGTAGGCGATGTTATTCAGCTTTTGCGTGGCCTTCGAGCGGTACATCAGCACCGCCAGCACGACGCAGATACCGATAGCGATACCCGCGAAGAACCAGCGCTGCCAGCCACCGCTGTCGGCAAGGAAACTAAACGCCGCACCGTAGTTGCGGGCGTAGTGCAGGTTAAGCGACGGGAATAGCGGGACCGTATCCCCCAGAGCGAAATTCTGGAGGATCAGGAACTTGCTCCCCAAATCAATAATCAGCACCACTACCACCAGCCACAGCCAGCGCAGTCCTGTTGAACAGAGAGTTTTACTCATCAGGCAAACTTACGTTTTTCGCCGTCACCGGCGACGTTGCTTACACAGCGTCCGCAGATGTCTGCGTGTTCCGCCACCTGACCGACATCGGTAGTGTAATGCCAGCAACGCGGGCATTTCTCACCGTCGGCTTTGCTCAGTGCGACCTTCAGTCCTTTGAGCAGTTCGCTCTGCTGAGCATCAGCAGACGCCTCGGCATAATCCGCGACTTTCGCACCGGAGGTCAACAGGACAAATCGTAATTCATCGCCCAGCGCGGTCAGCTTCGCGGCCAGCTCAGGCTCCGCGTACAGGGTCACCGTCGCTTCCAGAGAGCCACCGACTTTCTTGTCAGCGCGCGCCTGCTCGATAACCTTGTTCACTTCGCCACGCACTTTCAGCAGCTCGTCCCAATAGGCATCGTTCATCGCTTCGGTGCTGGAGAGATCGAACAGACCTTCATACCACTCGCCGGTGAAGACATACTTCTCACGGTCGCCCGGCAGGTAACCCCAGATTTCATCCGCGGTGAAGGACATGATCGGCGCCATCCAGCGCACCAGCGCTTCTGCGATGTGGTACAGCGCAGACTGACAGCTGCGGCGCGCCACGCTGTCCGCTTTCGCGGTGTACTGACGGTCTTTAATGATGTCGAGGTAGAACGAGCCCATCTCGATGGAGCAGAAGCGCATCAGGCGCTGCACCACTTCGTGGAAATCGTAAGACTCATACGCTTTCAGGATATCTTCCTGCGCCGCTTTCGCGCAGCCTACCGCCCAGCGATCGAGCACGACCATCTCTTCCGGCTTCACCATATCTTTTACCGGATCGAACCCGTTCAGGTTCGCCAGCAGGAAGCGCGCGGTGTTACGGATACGACGATAGCTGTCGGCAGCACGCTTCAGGATCTCGTCAGACACCGCCATTTCGCCGGTGTAGTCGGTAGAGGCTACCCACAGACGCAGGATGTCCGCGCCCAGCTTGTTCATTACGTCCTGCGGCGAAACGGTGTTACCGATGGACTTGGACATCTTACGGCCCTGACCATCCACGGTGAAGCCGTGAGTCAGTACCTGACGGTAAGGTGCTTTGCCCTTCATGGCGGTGGAGATCATCAGGGATGACATGAACCAGCCGCGGTGTTGGTCGGAGCCTTCGAGATACATGTCGGCAGCGTGACCGGCGAACTCAGGGCGCACGTCAACCACAGAGGCATGGGTTGAACCGGAGTCGAACCACACGTCCAGGGTATCCGGCACTTTCTCGTAGTTGTCCGCGTCCGCGCCCAGGATGTCGCGGGCGTCGAGATCCCACCACGCCTGAATGCCGTCAACTTCAACGCGTTTCGCCACTTCTTCCATCAGTTCCAGGGTGTTCGGATGCAGTTCCTGCGTCTCTTTGTGCACGAACAGCGACATCGGCACGCCCCAGGTGCGCTGACGGGAGATACACCAGTCAGGACGGTTAGCCACCATGGATTCGATACGCGCCTGGCCCCAGTCCGGGATCCACTGCACGCCTTTGATCTCTTTCAGAGACTGCTCGCGCAGGCCCTTCTGATCCATGCTGACGAACCACTGCGGGGTCGCACGGAAGATGATTGGCGTCTTGTGACGCCAGCAGCACGGATAGCTGTGCTGCATTTTTTCAACGTGCAGCAGCGCGCCGCTGGTGCGCAGCATGTCGACAATAATGTCGTTCGCTTTGAAGACGTTGATGCCGTCCAGCGCCGGGTAGGTGCCAGGCAGGTAAGAGCCGTCCGGCCCAACCGGGTTGGCGATTTCCAGACCGTACTTCAGGCTGATGTTGTAGTCGTCAGGGCCGTGGCCACCGGCGGTATGTACCGCACCGGTACCCGCGTCCAGCGTTACGTGGTCGCCCAGAATCGCCGGAACGTCGAAGTCCAGGAACGGGTGTTTGAAGCGCATCAGTTCCAGCGCGTCGCCTTTTACGGTGCCCAGCACGGTGTAATCGGTGATGTTCGCGCGTTTCAGTACGCTTTCGACCAGGTCTTTCGCCAGGATAACCGCACGGCCATCAATCTGCACCAGCGCATACTCAAACTCGCCAGAGAGGGAGATCGCGCGGTTAGCAGGCAGCGTCCACGGGGTGGTTGTCCAGATAACCAGCGAGACTGGACCGCTTACCCCAGGCAGACCAAATTTAGCTTTGATCGCATCCTGATCGACCGCTTCGAACGCCACGTCGATAGAAGGCGAGGTTTTGTCGTAATACTCTACTTCCGCTTCGGCCAGCGCAGAACGGCAGTCCACGCACCAGTGCACCGGCTTCGCGCCTTTGTGCAGGTGGCCGTTACCGATGATTTTGCCCAGCGCACGGATGATGTTGGCTTCGGTTTTGAAGTCCATGGTCAGGTACGGATGCGACCAGTCGCCCAGCACGCCCAGACGGATAAAGTCAGCGCGCTGACCGTCAACCTGGGTGGCTGCGTATTCGCGGCACTTCGCGCGGAATTCTGCGGCGGTGAACTTCTCACCCGGCTTACCGTACTCTTGCTCCACTTTCAGCTCGATTGGCAGACCATGGCAGTCCCAGCCCGGAACGTAAGGCGAGTCATATCCCGCGAGTCCTTTGGACTTCACGATAATGTCTTTCAGAATCTTGTTTACAGAGTGACCAATATGAATGCTGCCATTCGCATATGGAGGGCCATCATGCAGAATGAAGGTTTTTTTGCCTTTTTTGGCTGCACGAATGATGCCGTACAGGTCATCATCGGTCCAACGCGCCAGCATTCCCGGTTCACGCTTGGCGAGATCGCCGCGCATCGGGAACCCTGTTTCCGGCAAATTCAGGGTTGATTTATAGTCACTCATCAGATTCTCGGTTCCGTATTTATCACGTAGGCAGTTAAGCCGGTTCTAAAGCCCAAAAAACTCGCGGGCCGTTAATTCATCTCGCGCGATTTGCGCCTTAAGTTCATCCAGCGAAGCGAATCGCTGTTCATTGCGTATTTTTTTACGCAGTATCACATCTATATGGCGACCATACAGGTCCATTACAACGTCCAGCAGGTGTACTTCTAACTGTTGACGCACACCGGCAACCGTTGGACGTGTGCCAATGTTGGCGACGCCGTAGAAAGGCTTCTCGCCCAGTCCTGCCACTTCCACCGCATAGACCCCTTTAACCGGGGAGACCTGACGACGCAGCGGTATATTCGCCGTCGGGAAACCTATCGTGCGGCCCAGCGCATCGCCATGGACCACGCGACCTGAAATCGTGAACGGGTGACCCAGCAGCGTTTCTGCCGTGTCCAGTTCATCGTTCGCCAGCGCCTGACGTACCGCCGTGCTGCTGACGCGCACGCCGCCCTCGCAGAAGGTCATTGTACTGGTGACGTCAAACCCGTACTCCAGGCCAGCCTTCTGTAATAACAAGAAATCGCCCTGACGACCAGCGCCAAAGCGGAAATCATCGCCCACGGCGAGAAACTGCACGCCAAGCTGCCTGACCAACAGATCGCTGACAAAATTTTGTGCGGTCAGCGCGGCAAAACGACGGTCGAACCGTACACACAGGACGTAGTCCACCCCTGACTCCGCCAGGTAGCGTAACTTCTCACGCAGACGCGTCAGCCGCGCGGGGGATTTCTCGCCTGCAAACAGCTCCAGCGGCTGAGGCTCGAAAATCATCACCACGACGGGCAGGCCTCGCGCCTCGCCTTCTTTACGCAATCCCTGCAACAGCGCCTGATGCCCACGATGCACGCCGTCGAAATTACCAATGGTCAGCACGCACCCGTGCGGGGCTTGACTGAGATTATGTATGCCGCGTATCAGCTTCATGACTGGCTCAAAACAGTGAAAATCGCCAAAGTATACCTTGTACAGCGGTTAAGGTTAACCGGCGATTGTTCACGCTAAACAGAAAGCCGTATGATTTCATCACGCTGACCTTTCACAGCAAAAAAATCTGCCCGCGAACTGCGATTTTTACGCCGAAAAGCTGTATTCACGAACGACAAGCTGGTAGAATCCTGCGCCATCACTACGTAACGTAGCGTCGCCACATTAACGGCGCTTATTTGCACAAATCCATTGACAAAAGAAGGTATAGAGGGCATATTCCTCGGCCTTTGAATTGTCCACATAGATCATATTTGGGAGTTGGACCTTGGCTAATATCAAATCAGCTAAGAAACGTGCCGTTCAGTCTGAAAAGGCTCGTAAGCACAATGCAAGCCGTCGCTCTATGATGCGTACTTTCATCAAGAAAGTATACGCAGCAATCGAAGCTGGCGACAAAGCTGCAGCGCAGAACGCATTTAACGAAATGCAACCAATCGTGGATCGTCAGGCTGCTAAAGGTCTGATCCACAAAAACAAAGCAGCGCGTCATAAAGCAAACCTGACCGCGCAGATCAACAAACTGGCTTAATCGCCACTTGTTGTTGCTTGTTTGAAAGAACCCGCTTAACGCGGGTTTTTTTATGCCTTCAGATTGCCGGCGGCGTAAACAGCGCCGAGTAGTCCCGGTTGCAGATTCGCTGCACCGCCGGATGCTGAATCATCCTTTCGGCGAATATGGCGTGATACTCTTCCATCACGTTATCCACCCTGCCAATCTCGGTAATCTTGTCGTCTGAATAGAGATCGTGCGCATACAGCGTCGGGGCAACGAAGATAGCGTTGTGCGCCTCGCCAAAGGCTTTCATCAGCGCCGCATCGTCGAACTCACCGAGAATTTCTACGTTTAGCCCCTGCGAGTTAAACCAGTTCAGCAGCTTACGTCCGAGCATGGACCGCCTCCCCGGAACCAGCAAGCGGCGCTCTTCCAGGCAAGCCGGAAACGGTTTTTCCGGCGGTGGATTGATGCACCAGAAACTGACACCGCATTCGCCAATTTTCACCGAGAACAAGCCTTCCTGCTGCGTGGAATCGATAGGACAATCCGAAATAATCATATCCAGCTTATGCTGGCTCAGCTGTTCCAGCAGCATCTCGTGAGTGGACTCAAAGCAGCGTAAATGTATCTGTTCATCTTCCACCACCGCCGCATCCAGCACACCGCTTACCAGCCGTTTGGACAACGCATCCGCCACGCCCACGTCAAAGAGCAGGTTCGACTCTTTGCGATAGTTAACGATATCCAGCATCTCCTGGCTCAGGGTGAACATCTTGTCCGCATAGCGGAATACCAGTTCACCCAGCTCGCTCGGCTCAATGCCACGCCCTTTCCGCTTAAAAAGCTTTCCCTGCAAGCGCTCTTCCAGGGCTTTGATTTGCCCGGTGATAGTCTGTGGCGTCAGGTAGAGCGCCTCTGCGGCACCCACGACCGAGCCCTGCTTGTAGACATGCCAGAAGTAATAGAGATGGTTATAGTTCAAATGAGACATCACGTTTTCACTCCCTGATAGTTTATCGGGAGAAGGCTTCCCTTCTCCCGGTTTCCTGTTATGCCTGGACAGCCTGTCCGGACAACTTCACCTTCAACAAGGTGTAACCCATAACCGCGGCCAGGAACGACCCGATAAGAATGCCGAGTTTCGCCCAGACGATAAGCTCAGGCGCGCTTGCGCCAAACGCCAGCGTCGAGATAAAGATCGACATGGTGAATCCAATACCGCACAGCACGCCAACGGCCATAATCTGGCTAAAGGTGGTTCCGTTTGGCAATGACGCCAGCTTCAGCTTCAGCGCCAGCCAGCAGAACAGGCTGATGCCCAGCGGCTTACCAATAAACAGACCGGCGATGATACCCAGCGGCAGCACAGAGGTGAGTCCGTCCAGGGTAACCCCGGCCAGGGAAACACCCGCGTTGGCAAACGCAAACAGCGGCAGGATCATAAAACCCACCCACGGATGAAGCACATGCTCCAGCTGTCTGGCAGGCGATTTGCCGTCCTGTTCCTTCAGCGGAATAAAGAAGCCAACGATGACGCCCGCCAGCGTGGCATGCACGCCAGACTTCAGCACCGCCGTCCACAGCACCATCCCCACCAGAATATAAATCCCCGTGCGTCGGACGTTGAAGACGTTCAGCAACGCCAGCACCGCAATAGCCACGGCCGCCACGCTCAGAGACAGAACGGACAGATCGCTGGTGTAGAACAGCGCGATAATCACGATAGCGCCCAGATCATCGATAATCGCCAGCGCCATCAGGAAAATTTTCAGTGCTACCGGGACGCGGCTACCGAGCAAGGCTAAGACCCCGAGCGCAAACGCGATATCCGTTGCGGCCGGGATCGCCCAGCCGTCACGAGCAACCGGATCCTGCCACGCAAATGCGAGAAAGAGCAACGCCGGAACGATCATCCCGCCAATCGCCGCGATCACCGGAAACGCCGCACGCTGACGGCTGGCAAGCGAACCGCTCACCAGCTCACGTTTAACCTCCAGGCCCACCAGCAGGAAGAACACCGCCATCAGCGCATCGTTGATCCACAGCAGCATGTTCTTATTAATTTCCAGCGCCCCGACCTTCAGCTCGACGGGCGTTTCCAGAAATGCGTGATAGAGATCGCGTGTCATGCCCATATTGGCGAGCAGCATGGCAGCCGCAGCAGCAATAATCAGGATGACGCCGCCGGATGCCTCACTGCTAAAGAAACGGTGTAGTAATTTCACGTTTAAACTCTCTTTTACAACAATACCTCGGTAAAACCATAATATCAGCGCAAACAGATCGGTAAAAACAGATTAATATTGGTTATAGATTCAGTTTAACCGAGGTATAACGCTATAAAGCAAAAAGCCCGGAATCGCTTCCGGGCTTTAAATGATAGTAACCAGCTGGCGGGTTAGCGGGTTAAATCGTCGAAGAATTTTTTGACGCCATCGAAGAAGCTTTTGGAGCGCGGGCTGTTTTTCTCACCTGTCGGGCCACCAAAGCTTTCCTGAAGCTCTTTCAGCAGCTGTTTCTGCTTATCGTTCAGGCCGACCGGCGTTTCCACGACCACGCGGCATA
The DNA here is from genome assembly GCF_002787395.1 of Enterobacter sp. CRENT-193. Classification (NCBI taxonomy): domain Bacteria; kingdom Pseudomonadati; phylum Pseudomonadota; class Gammaproteobacteria; order Enterobacterales; family Enterobacteriaceae; genus Enterobacter; species Enterobacter sp. CRENT-193. The sequence continues at coordinate 24,978 of NZ_CP024812.1, forward strand.
ACAGGTCACCCTGCGCGCCACCGCGAACGGATTTAACGCCTTTGCCGCGCATGCGGAACAGTTTCCCGGTCTGGGTTTCGCCAGGGATTTTCAGGTTAACGCGACCGTCCAGCGTCGGCACTTCGATTTCGCCGCCCAGCGCCGCCATCGCAAAGTTGATCGGCACTTCACAGTACAGGTTGTTACCTTCACGCTCGAAGATGGCGTGCTGCTTCACCTGAACCTGAACGTACAGATCGCCTGCCGGTGCGCCGTGCTCGCCGGCTTCACCCTCACCTGCCAGACGGATGCGGTCGCCCGTATCGACGCCTGCCGGGATCTTAACGGACAGCGTTTTGGTTTTCTCCACGCGACCGTGACCATGACATTTGGTGCACGGATCTTTAATCAGCGTACCGCGACCATGACAGTGCGGACAGGCCTGCTGCACCGCGAAGAAGCCCTGGCGCATCTGCACCTGACCGGAACCGTGACAGGTTGGGCAGGTCTGTGGCTGAGTCCCCGCTTTCGCACCGCTGCCGTGGCAAACGTCACACTCTTCCAGCGTCGGAATACGGATCTCTTTGGTGACGCCGCGAACCGCTTCTTCCAGCGTCAGGTCCATGTTGTAGCGCAGGTCTGCGCCGCGCGCCGCGCGCTGACGGCCACGCCCGCCACCGAAGATATCGCCAAATACATCACCAAAGATATCGCTGAAATCAGCGCCGCCGCCGAAGCCGCCGCCGCCAAATCCACCGCCGCCCATGCCGCCCTGTTCAAAGGCCGCGTGTCCGTACTGATCATAGGCCGCACGTTTTTGTGCATCGGTCAGGACTTCGTAGGCTTCTTTAATCTCTTTAAATTTGGCTTCAGCCTCTTTGTCACCCTGATTACGGTCAGGGTGGAATTTCATGGCCAGGCGCTTATACGCCTTTTTGATTTCACGCTCTTCCGCAGTTTTCGGAACGCCTAAAATCTCGTAATAGTCTTGCTTTGCCATTGGTTTTTTTAAGCCCCTTAACATGCGAGCACGGGCGTGGAGAATTCTCCTACGCCCGTGCCGATTACTTACCCTGCATCAGGGCGATTATTTTTTGTCTTTCACTTCTTCGAACTCAGCGTCGACAACATCGTCGTCTTTCGCGTTGTTCGCCGAAGCATCAGCGCCCGCCTGCTGCTGTGCGTGCTGCTGCTGAGCGATTTCCATCAGCTTCTGAGAAACCTGTGCCAGCTCCTGCATCTTCGCTTCGATGTCCGCTTTGTCTTCGCCTTTCAGAGACGTTTCCAGCGCGCTCAGTGCAGTTTCGATTGCAGTTTTGTCTTCCGCTGGCAGTTTATCGCCCGCTTCTTCAACCTGCTTACGGGTGCTGTGCAGCAGATGGTCACCCTGGTTACGGGTCTGAACCAGCTCTTCAAACTTACGGTCGGATTCCGCGTTAGCTTCGGCATCACGAACCATTTTTTCGATTTCCGCTTCGTTCAGGCCAGAAGATGCCTTGATGGTAATCTTCTGCTCTTTACCGCTGTTTTTGTCTTTCGCAGACACGTGCAGGATACCGTCAGCATCGATGTCGAAGGTGACTTCGATCTGTGGCATGCCGCGTGGTGCCGGGTTAATACCGTCCAGGTTGAACTGACCCAGAGATTTGTTATCCGCCGCGCGCTTACGCTCACCCTGAATCACATGGATGGTTACCGCAGACTGGTTGTCTTCAGCGGTAGAGAACACCTGGCTGTGTTTCGTCGGGATAGTGGTGTTTTTGTTGATGAGCGGAGTCATCACGCCACCCATGGTTTCGATACCCAGAGACAGCGGGGTAACGTCCAGCAGCAGTACGTCTTTCACTTCACCGGTCAGTACACCACCCTGAACCGCAGCACCGATAGCAACCGCTTCGTCCGGGTTCACGTCTTTACGTGGCTCTTTACCAAAGAATTCAGCCACTTTCTTCTGAACCATTGGCATACGAGTCTGACCACCTACCAGGATAACGTCCTGAATGTCAGACACGGACAGGCCAGCGTCCTGCAATGCAACTTTCAGTGGCTCGATAGAACGGTTCACGAGGTCTTCTACCAGGCTTTCCAGTTTCGCACGGGTCACTTTGATATTCATGTGTTTTGGACCGGTCGCGTCTGCGGTGATGTACGGCAGGTTCACGTCGGTCTGCTGAGCGGAAGACAGCTCGATCTTCGCTTTCTCAGCGGCTTCTTTCAGGCGCTGCATAGCCAGCGGGTCGTTACGCAGGTCAATGCCCTGATCTTTCTTGAACTCGTCAACGAGGTAGTTGATCAGACGGGTATCGAAGTCTTCACCACCCAGGTGGGTATCACCGTTGGTTGCCAGAACTTCGAAGGTTTTTTCGCCGTCAACATCGTCGATTTCGATAATAGAAATATCGAAGGTACCACCACCCAGGTCGTAAACCGCGATAGTACGGTTGCCAACTTCTTTATCCAGACCGTAAGCCAGTGCTGCTGCGGTTGGTTCGTTGATGATACGTTTTACTTCCAGGCCTGCGATACGGCCAGCATCTTTGGTTGCCTGACGCTGAGCATCGTTGAAGTAAGCAGGTACGGTGATAACAGCTTCAGTTACCGGTTCACCCAGGTAATCTTCCGCAGTTTTCTTCATTTTCTTCAGCACTTCAGCAGAGATCTGCGGAGGTGCAGTTTTGGTGCCTTTCACATCAAGCCATGCATCGCCGTTATCGGCTGCGATGATTTTGTAAGGCATGATGGAAACGTCACGCTGAACTTCTTCGTCCTGGAAGCGGCGGCCAATCAGGCGTTTGATCGCAAACAGGGTGTTTTGCGGGTTTGTCACTGCCTGACGTTTAGCCGGCTGACCAACCAGAGTTTCACCATCCTGGGTATAAGCAATGATAGAAGGCGTGGTGCGATCGCCCTCGGCGTTCTCCAGCACACGTGCAGTAGTGCCATCCATAATCGCTACACAAGAGTTGGTAGTACCCAGGTCGATACCAATAATTTTACCCATCTAAACGTCTCCACTAAAAATTCAGTCAACATGTGGTTGTGTACCTGTAATAAGGGCAGAACGTGCTTTTTCAACTGCCCAGATTTGATTTTTTTCAGGTCCACACACTGCGGTTGCTTACAAGATGGGGTCACAACGGCATCCATCAAGGGGGAAGGATAAAAAATTTTTTAATTTCACCCCGATGAGATCATAGACGGCGTCGATGCCGCCCATTATGATGCCGCGCCCCGTCAGGGAGAACTGGCGCGGGTTTAACCATTTCACCATATTAATGATGATTTTTTGAGGACTTATGGGCAACACTAAGTTGGCTAATCCGGCTCCGCTGGGCCTGATGGGTTTTGGCATGACCACCATTCTGCTGAACCTGCACAATATCGGGATGTTCCCGATGGACGGCATTATCCTGGCGATGGGCATTTTTTACGGCGGTATCGCACAGATCTTTGCGGGCCTGCTGGAATATAAGAAAGGCAACACCTTCGGCTTAACCGCCTTTACCTCTTACGGTTCTTTCTGGCTGACTCTGGTCGCGATTCTGCTGATGCCTAAAATGGGCCTGGCGGAGGCGGCAAACGCCCATTTCCTGGGCGTGTACCTGGGACTGTGGGGCGTGTTCACCCTGTTCATGTTCTTTGGCACCCTCAAGGCGAACCGCGCGCTGCAATTCGTCTTCCTGAGCCTGACCGTCCTGTTCGCCCTGCTGGCCATCGGTCACCTGGCGGATAACGAAGGCATCGTTCACGTTGCCGGCTGGGTCGGTCTGGTTTGCGGCGCAAGCGCAATCTACCTGGCCATGGGTGAAGTGCTGAACGAGCAGTTCGACCGCACCATTCTACCGATTGGTGAAAAACACTGATCCCTCTGTCGTGCCCGCGTCGCGGGCACGACGTCCCTCTGACTGGCGAAGCCACATCCCCAATACCAGCCCCATCAGCGATAACGCCAGCACGTACCACGCAGGTGCAAGGGGCGACAGCCCCATCAACACCGTCACCACAATCGGGGTCAGCCCGCCGAAAATGGCATACGAGACGTTATAAGAGAAAGAGATTCCGGTGAAGCGTACCTCCGGCGGAAAGGCGCGGACCATCACGTACGGTACGGCGCCAACGACGCCCACACACAGCCCGACGACACCGTACAGCAGGAACAGCTGTTCAGGATGGGTGCCCGCAAGATGATAGAATGCCCAGCTCGACGCGGCCAGCAGCAGGCTGCCGACAATAAAGGTCACGCTGGCGCCGAAACGATCCGCCGCCAGCCCGGCGGCCAGACAGCCAAAGCAGAGCATAATTGTCGCGATACTGTTCGCCTGTAACGTCACGGCAGGCGCAAAACCGTACTGTTTTTGCAGCCAGACCGGCGACATCAAAATGACCACCACGATACCCGCAGACAGCAGCCAGGTCAGAAGCATCGACACGACTACCGCTTTTTTATGCCGCACTACTACGGTTTTCACCGGCAGTTCTTGCGCCAGCGCCTTCCGCTGCTGCATTTCCAGAAATATTGGCGTCTCCTGCAACCAGCGTCGCAGGTACATTGCCACCAGCCCAAACGCCCCGCCCAGCAGGAACGGTATACGCCAGCCCCAGTCGTGAACGGCCTGTTGTGTCATGCTGGTATTGATGATGGTTGCAACTACGGAGCCAAGCAGGATCCCGATCGTCAGCCCCGCGGTCAGCGTTCCGCACGCAATGCCGATGCGGCGCACCGGGACGTGCTCAGCGACAAACACCCACGCGCCAGGCACTTCCCCGCCGATGGCCGCGCCCTGGAGAATACGCATCAGCAGCAGCAATAACGGGGCGATAATGCCCATCGACTCATAGGTAGGCAAAAGGCCAATCGCCAGCGTCGGCACGGCCATAAGCAGGATGCTGAGGGTAAACATCTTCTTGCGCCCAACCAGATCGCCAAAGTGCGCCATGACAATGCCGCCCAGCGGACGCGCCAGATACCCGGCAGCGAAAATGCCGAAGGTTTGCACCTGACGCAGCCATTCCGGTATATCCGCCGGGAAAAACAGCGCCCCCACAACGGCGGCGAAGAAGACAAAGATGATGAAATCGTAAAACTCCAGCGCGCCGCCCAGGGCAGCGAGCGTGAGGGTTTTGTAGTCCTGTCGATTCAGAGGTCGGGTATTATGTGACATAGCGAACCATTGTGCATGTGTTGTGGATTATTTTTTACAGCAATCGTAAAGAAAAAATTACTATATCGTAAATCCATTTACACGCTACTGCGGCTGGCGCTTATGTCACATTTTAATCATTTTCAGGAGATTGTTTCGCGGCGAGCGCTTTTAGGGCGAAATGCTGCTACCACGTTGCCGTCAGTTTCCACGTACGGACCGTCAAGCAGTTGTATACAATACGGTACACTTGCAAAGATACCGTGGACGATAACGCTTCCGTCCTCGGCTTTTACCCCTTCCAGCGTCTCTTTTATCGACTTCGGCTGCCCCGGCAGGTTCAGGATCAGCGCCTGTTTGCGGATCACCCCGACCTGACGGGAAAGAATGGCCGTCGGGACAAAGTGTAGACTGATCTGGCGCATCTGTTCACCGAAGCCCGGCATTTCACGATCGGCGATAGCCAGCGTCGCGTCCGGCGTTACATCGCGGCGCGCGGGGCCGGTGCCGCCCGTCGTCAGCACAAGGTGGCAGCTCATTTCATCCACCAGCTCACACAGGGTTTGCTCGATGATCGGCTGCTCGTCCGGGATCAGGCGAGTCTGGATCTCAAACGGGGTAGTGAGCGCGCTGCCCAGCCACGCTTCCAGAGCAGGGATGCCTTTATCCTGATAAACACCGCTGGAGGCGCGGTCAGAAATCGACACTAAGCCGATGCGTAAGGTATTCATATCCATTCCATTCAAAAAGTACTGATTAAAGGGAATGATACACGCAGAGAGAAAATTCAGACAGAGGCGGGGGAAAGACGCGTGACCGGGAACCCGGTCACGCAGAATGATTACAGCAGGTCGCCGATCATTTTTTCCAGTTTTTCCTGGTCGATAGCAAACTTACGGATACCGTCCGCCAGTTTATCTACGGCCATTGGATCCTGATTGTGCTGCCACAGGAACTCGGACTCGGTGATGCGCTCAGGACGCGCTTTCACTTCGCCAGTGTAAGACAGTTTACGCTCGATAGCACCTTCGCTTTCTGCCAGCTCTTTCAGCAGCGCAGGGGCGATGGTCAGGCGGTCACAGCCAGCCAGCTCGATGATTTCGCCGACGTTACGGAAGCTTGCGCCCATAACAACGGTCTCATAGCCGTGCTGTTTGTAGTATTCGTAGATTTCAGTCACAGAAATCACGCCTGGATCTTCAGACGCCGCGTACTCTTTCTTGTCGGTGTTGGCTTTGTACCAGTCCAGAATACGGCCCACGAACGGAGAAATCAGGTATACGCCAGCTTCGGCACATGCACGCGCCTGTGCGAAGGAGAACAGCAGAGTCAGGTTACAGTTGATGCCTTCTTTTTCCAGCTGCTCAGCAGCGCGGATGCCCTGCCAGGTAGAGGCCAGTTTAATCAGGATACGGTCGTTGCTGATGCCCGCATCGTTGTACAGTTTGATCAGGCGTTTTGCTTTGGCGATAGAGGCTTCGGTGTCGTAGGACAGGCGAGCATCAACTTCGGTAGAGATACGGCCAGGAACGAGCTTCAGGATTTCCAGACCGATGTTCACTGCCAGTTTGTCAGTGGCATCCACAACCTGCTGCGCGCGGTCATTGCTCTGTGCTTTTGCCCAGGTCACCGCCTCGTCGATCAGTTTGCGATACTCAGGGATCTGCGCGGCGTTAAGGATCAGAGAAGGGTTGGTTGTGGCATCCTGCGGCTGGTACAGCTTCATTGCCGCGATATCTCCGGTGTCAGCGACGACAGTGGTGAACTGACGAAGGGAGGTCAATTTATCCGTCATGATAGTGTTTCTCTTTTAACGTGCCCTGGATAATTCACACTACCGACAGCTTGCCAGCAGCGGAAAAATGACAGGTTTACTTGTTAGGGGGATGTAACCGGTCTGCCCTGATGATAACACGAGTGAGAGGCAGCGCAACCGCAGACAGTGCGCTTAGGCAGAGTATGATAAACTCAGAATATTAACAGGCTGCTAAGTAACAGCATGCACAATCAGTGGTAGCGCTTACATATTCACTTTGGCATCAACAAGAGGGACGTTAGTGCCTGATTTCTTTTTCTTTATCAACGAAGTCCTCTGGGGTTCGATCATGATATACCTGCTTTCAGGAGCAGGTATCTGGTTTACGTGGCGCAGCGGTCTGATTCAGTTTCGCTATATCCGCAAATTTGGCAGAAGTCTGAAAAACAGCGTCACCCCACAGCCGGGCGGCCTGACCTCGTTTCAGGCGCTCTGTACTAGCCTTGCCGCGCGCGTCGGCAGCGGTAACCTGGCCGGTGTCGCGCTGGCGATCGGCGCGGGCGGTCCGGGCGCGGTATTCTGGATGTGGGTGACGGCGATTATCGGTATGGCCACCTCCTTTGCTGAATGCTCGCTTGCGCAACTCTACAAAGAAAAAGACGGCAAAGGTCAGTTTCGCGGCGGTCCCGCCTGGTATATGGCTCGCGGGTTGGGAATGCGCTGGATGGGCGTTCTGTTCTCGATCTTTTTGCTGATTGCCTATGGCCTTATTTTCAATACCGTTCAGGCAAATTCCGTCGCCCACGCGCTGCGCTTTGCCTTTAATTGTCCGGAGTGGCTGACGGGCGGCGCGCTTGCCCTTCTCACCCTGCTGACCATTGTGACCGGGCTCAAAGGGGTTGCCCGCCTGATGCAATGGCTGGTTCCGCTGATGGCGCTGCTGTGGGTGTCCACCAGCGTGATGGTATGCGCGATACATATTGACGAGGTGCCGAACGTCATCGTCACCATTTTCCAAAGCGCGTTCGGCTGGCGCGAAGCGGCTTCAGGCGCGTTGGGTTACACCCTTAGCCAGGCTCTCACTGCGGGTTTTCAGCGGGGTATGTTCTCCAACGAAGCGGGAATGGGCTCCACGCCGAATGCCGCCGCAGCGGCCGCATCCTGGCCCCCGCATCCCGCCGCGCAGGGCATTGTACAGATGATTGGCGTCTTCACAGACACCATTGTTATCTGCTCCGCCAGCGCGATGATCATGCTGCTGGCCGGTGCCGCTGAGCAACCGTCCGGTAGTACGGCAGGCATTCATTGGGTACAACAGGCGCTGGTCTCCCTCGTCGGCGGCTGGGGCGCGGGCCTTGTCGCACTTGTCGTGGGACTTTTTGCCTTTAGTTCCATTGCGGTGAACTATATCTATGCCGAAAACAACCTTATCTTCCTGAAAGTCAATTCGCGTCTGACCCGCAACGTCCTTCGCGCGGGTGTGCTGGGAATGGTTTTCGTCGGCTCCCTGCTCAGTATGCCGTTGGTCTGGCAAATAGCGGACGTCATCATGGCGCTGATGGCCATCACGAACCTGACGGCCATTTTGCTGCTTTCACCGGTTGTGGCGCTGATCGCGCGCGATTATCTGCGTCAGCGCAAGCTCGGCGTACAGCCCGTCTTTGACGCCTCACGCTATCCCGAAATCGAGTCACAAATTGCCCCTGGCACCTGGGATGATTTGCCGCGGCAATAACAGCTATCGATCAATTCAGGGCGATTTTTTGTTAAAGTCGCTCTAAATTTCCTGCAAGGACTGGATATGCTGATTCTGATTTCACCTGCCAAAACGCTCGACTACCAGAGCCCGCTCGCCACTGAGCGTTATACCCAGCCGGAATTGCTGGACTACTCGCAACAGTTGATCCACGAAGCGCGTAAGCTTTCGGCTCCGCAAATCGCTTCGCTGATGAGCATCAGCGATAAACTTGCCGACCTGAACGCCACCCGTTTTCATGAGTGGCAGCCTGACTTCACGCCCGCCAACGCCCGCCAGGCGCTGTTGGCCTTCAAAGGTGACGTCTACACTGGCCTGCAAGCAGAAACGTTTAGCGAAGCCGATTTCGATTTTGCCCAGCAGCATCTGCGCATGTTATCCGGCCTGTACGGGGTGCTGCGCCCGCTGGATCTGATGCAGCCGTATCGTCTGGAGATGGGTATCCGCCTGGAAAACGCTAAAGGTAAAGATCTGTACCAGTTCTGGGGCGATGTCATTACCGACAAGCTTAACGCGGCGCTGCAAGCCCAGGGGGACAACGTGGTGATCAACCTGGCCTCCGATGAGTACTTCAAATCGGTGAAACCGAAAAAGCTGGATGCGGACATTATCAAGCCGGTATTCCTCGACGAGAAAAACGGCAAATTTAAAGTAATCAGCTTCTACGCCAAAAAAGCGCGCGGTCTGATGAGCCGCTTCATCATTCAAAACCGCCTGACGAAGCCAGAGCAGCTCACCGGCTTTAACAGTGAAGGGTATTTCTTCGACGAGGCATCGTCAGGAAAAAACGAGCTGGTGTTTAAGCGTCACGAGCAATAAAAGACAACCCCGCCAGCTGGCGGGGTTTATGTTAATGGTGCTTCCGGTCCGGGCCCGGGCGGCGCTCGTCATGACGGTGGTGATCGTCACGATCGCGATGTTCATCGTGCAGACGCCAGTGGTTATCGCGCCAGTCATAGTGTGCTTTCCACCAGTCATGGTCGCGCCAGCGGCCGCCATCCCAGTAGTGCCCGTTATTATCCCGATCGCCAATTTGCAGTTTTACCGCGGGCACGAGGGTGATCTCAGCTGCCTGCACCGCCATGGGAGCGACCAGCATCAGTGAAAGCGCGATAAGTGCAGGTTTCAGGGTAGACATAGGTGACTCCTTATTCTTCTTGCCCAACGTGGGCCGATGTAAGGAGAGTACGTGATGGGAACGGGGGATGTTATTCTCTGCAATCCTAAACGCTAAGTGACCGCATTTATTGGGAATTTCTGCTTTTTTCCTGCTGTTTTTCTCCTTAATTTCTCCATAAAAAAGCCGGGTGGCGCTGCGCTTACCCGGCCTACGTTCTGAGCCGTTGTAGGCCCGGTAAGGCGTAGCCGCCACCGGGCAACAAACTTACGCTCGGGTCATCATCAGCTTACGCAGCGCGGCAAAGTCTGCGGGCAGCTCATGAGACAGCAGCGGCAGGTCGGCACGCTCGGCCAGCTCTTTTGGCAGCGGCAGCGTTTCCCCCAGGATCGCTTCCACGCTCTCTTTGAACTTGGCCGGATGGGCGGTGCCGAGGAACAGGCCATACTCACCCGGTTGAAGCTGATCGCGCAGGGCACGATAGGCAATCGCCGCGTGCGGCTCAGAGGTATAGCCCACCGCTTTCAGCTCGCGCATGGTGGCTTTCGTGGTTTCGTCCGTCACCGCTGCGTAACCCAGATCGCCCAGACGCCAGACCTTACGGCGGAACAGCTCTTCCACACGCGGCCAGTTGTTAGGCTGTGACACATCCATCGCATTGGAGAGCGTGGCCTGAGTCGCGTTCGGCGCCCATTTTCCGTCCTTCAGGAAACGCGGCACGGTGTCGTTGGCGTTGGTGGCGGCGATAAAGCGCTTCACCGGCAGGCCGAGTGATTTCGCCAGCAGGCCTGCCGTCAGGTCGCCGAAGTTCCCGCTTGGCACGGAAACCACCAGCTGATTGCGCGCGTCCTGCGGCAACTGCGCCACCGCTTCGAAGTAGTAGCAGATCTGCGCCAGCAGACGGCTGATGTTGATGGAGTTGGCAGAGTTCAGCCCCAGCGCCGCCTTCAGCTCTTCGTCATCGAAGGCTTGCTTCACCAGCGCCTGACAGGCATCGAAATCGCCGTCGATCGCCACGGTTTCAATGTTGCCCCCAAGGGTGCAGAACAGTTTTTCCTGAAGCGGGCTGATTTTGCCTTTCGGATAGAGGATCACCACGCGGACGTTTTTCAGGCCGTAGAACGCATGGGCCACCGCCGCACCGGTATCGCCTGAAGTCGCGGTCAGAATGGTCACCGGTTTGTCGCCGCTGATGTGGGTCAGCATCTGCGCCATAAAACGACCGCCGAAATCTTTGAACGCCAGCGTCGGGCCGTGGAACAGCTCCAGACAGCCAACGTCAGGCTCCACCTGCTTCACCGGCGCCGGGAAAGCAAACGCCGCACGCACGCGCTCTTCCAGCAGCTCCTGTGGGATTTCGTCGCCGATAAACGCAGACAGAATTTTGGTGCTGCGGGTGACAAAGTCCTGCTTCAGCAGTTCATCGATTTCGGTCAGCTGAAATTCCGGCAGGTCGTGGGGGAAGAACAGCCCCTGATTTTTGCCCAGCCCCTGCGTTACCGCCTGCGCAAAGCTGACCTGCTCGTTATGATCTTTAAGGTTGTAGAGTTTCATTCGTTATCCCAGTACTCGTGCGCCAGCCGTGTCCAGACGGCAAATATGAACAAAGCCTTCCTGATTTTGCAGGTAGTGTTTAGAGAGCCAGTCCGCCACGCGCTGCGCGGTGTCTGGCTTGTCGCATAAGGCGAACAGCGTCGGGCCGGAGCCGGAGATGCCGCACGCCTGTGCGCCGATATCCATGGATGCCTGTCGCGCTTCGTTAAAGCCCGGCAGCAGCTTCGTGCGATACGGCTCGGCAATAACGTCTTTCATCAGTTTCGCCGCCAGCTGCGGCTGTCGGGTGTAGCAGGCATGAATAAAGCCCGCCAGATGACGCCCGTGGGCAATACAGTCCTGACGACGATACTGCGCCGGCAGGATCGCACGCGCTTCGGCAGTAGACACTTTAATGCCCGGATAGGCCAGCACCCACAGCCACTCATCAAACCCTGGCACCTGCTGGCTGATGATGCCATTTTCTTCAATCATCAGCTGCATGCCGCCAAGGAAGCACGGCGCCACGTTATCATAATGAATGCTGCCGGAGATGCGCCCTTCCAGCTCGCCCATCAGCGCCAGCAGACGGCTGTTGTTCAGCGGCTTGCCGCAGTGCTCATTCATCGCCACCAGCGCGGCGACCACCGAGCAGGCGCTCGAGCCCAGCCCCGAACCAATCGGCATGCTCTTTTCCAGCGTCATGGCGACCGGCACGTTTTTGCCAATCTCCTGACAGAAGCGTTCCCAGCACTGATAAACGATATTCTCGCGCGGTTCAGACGGCAGCTTACTGGCGAAACGGCCGATGTTATTCAGGCTGAAGCGCTCTGCCGCCTCAACCGTAACCGTATCGCCCAGCAGCGAACCGTCCACCGGCGTTACCGCCGCGCCCAGCACGTCAAATCCGACGCTCATATTGGCGCTGGAAGCCGGGGCATATACTTTAACCATCTTAAACTCCTAACTTCCATGACAGGGTACGCAGCAGATCGGCAAACACGCCTGCCGCCGTCACATCATTCCCTGCGCCATAGCCGCGAAGCACCAGCGGCAGTGGCTGATAATAATGGCTGTAGAACGCCAGAGCGTTCTCGCCGTTTTTCACCTTGTACAGCGGATCGTTGCCATCCACTTCGGCAATCTTCACCCGGCAGACGCCGTCTTCTTCAATGTTGCCAACATAGCGCAATACCTTACCTTCATCACGGGCTTTCGCAACGCGTGCGGCAAAGGCATCGTCAAGCTGAGGTAAATTCGCCATAAAGGCGCTGACGTCACCGCTGTCATCAAATTCTGCTGGCAGCACCGGCTCAATCACGATATCCGAAAGCTCCAGCTCGCGGCCGGTCTCGCGCACCAGGATCAGCAGCTTACGCGCCACGTCCATACCGGAGAGGTCGTCGCGCGGATCCGGCTCGGTGTAACCCAGCTCGCGCGCGGCGCGGGTGGCTTCCGACAGGCTCATCCCTTCGTCCAGCTTGCCGAAGATAAACGACAGGGAGCCGGAGAGGATGCCGGAGAAACGCTGTAGTTCGTCGCCCGCGTTCAGCAGGTTTTGCAGGTTCTCGATGACCGGCAGGCCCGCGCCCACGTTGGTGTCATACAGAAACTTGCGGCGCGACTTACTCGCCGCCAGACGCAGCTGGTGATAGTAATCCATCGACGAGGTGTTGGCCTTTTTGTTCGGCGTCACCACGTGGAAACCTTCGCGCAGGAAATCCGCGTACTGATCGGCCACCGCCTGGCTGGAGGTACAGTCAACGATCACCGGGTTAAGCAGGTGATATTCTTTCACCAGACGGATCAGGCGGCCCAGGTTAAACGGCTCTTTCGCCTCTTCCAGCTCCGCCTGCCAGTTTTCCAGGTTCAGACCGTGGACGTTAGTCAGCAACGCTTTCGAGTTCGCAATGCCGCAGACGCGCAGATCGATATGTTTCTTCTTAAGCCACTCCTGCTGACGCTTTACCTGCTCCAGCAGCGCGCCGCCGACGCCGCCGACGCCCACCAGGAACAGCTCAATCACCTGGTCGGTGTTGAACAGCATCTGATGCACCACGCGCACGCCGGTAGTGGCGTCATCGTTATCCACGACAACGGAAATGGAACGCTCGGATGAGCCCTGGGCAATCGCCACGATATTGATATTGGCCCGCGCCAGCGCGGCAAAGAATTTGGCGGAGATACCGCGCAGGGTGCGCATACCGTCGCCGACCACCGAGATAATCGCCAGACGCTCCTGAATGGAAAGCGGCTCCAGCAGCTCTTCTTTCAGCTCCAGATAGAACTCTTCTTCCAGCGCGCGACGGGCGCGCAGGCAATCGCCCTGCGGAACGCAGAAGCTGATGCTGTATTCGGAAGAAGACTGCGTGATCAGCACCACGGAGATCCCGTTGCGGGACATAGCGGCAAAGACGCGTGCCGCCATGCCGACCATGCCCTTCATCCCCGGGCCGGAGACGCTGAACATCGCCATGTTATTGAGGTTAGAAATGCCTTTCACCGGCAGGTCATCTTCATCCGCGCTGGCGCCAATCAGCGTACCCGGCGCCTGCGGATTACCGGTATTCTTAATCAGGCAAGGGATCTGGAACTGGGCAATCGGGGAGATGGTACGCGGGTGAAGAACTTTAGCGCCGAAGTAGGAAAGCTCCATCGCTTCCTGGTACGACATCGACTTCAGCAGCCTGGCATCCGGCACCTGGCGCGGATCGCAGGTATAAACGCCGTCGACATCAGTCCAGATCTCACAACAGTCTGCGCGTAAACAGGCCGCCAGCACCGCAGCGGAGTAGTCAGAGCCGTTACGCCCCAGCACCACCAGTTCGCCCTTCTCGTTACCGGCGGTAAAGCCTGCCATCAGGATCATATGGTCAGACGGGATTTTGCTCGCCGCAATACGGCGTGTCGACTCGGCAATGTCGACGGTGGATTCAAGGTAGTGGCCCACAGCCAGCAGTTTTTCAACCGGATCGATGACCGTCACGTGGTGACCGCGCGCTTCCAGCACGCCTGCCATGATGGCGATAGAGAGTTTTTCACCCCGGCAAATCAGCGCCGCGTTGATGCTGTCCGGGCACTGGCCAAGCAGGCTGATACCGTGAAGAACGTGTTTAATCTGGGCAAATTCAAGTTCAACGGTGCTTTTCAGCTGCGCCAGCGGGAAACCAGGCTGGGCGTCGGCCAGCCCCTGAAGCAGATCGGCGAAGATACGCTCGGCGTCGCTGATATTCGGCAGTGCATCCTGACCACCGATGGTTTTTTCAATCATCGCCACCAGGTGGTTCGTGATTTTGGCCGGGGCAGAGAGCACGGTGGCAACCTGCCCCTGCCTGGCGTTGCTTTCCAGGATATCGGCAACACGCAGAAAACGTTCTGCATTTGCCACTGACGTACCGCCGAACTTCAACACTCGCATGGTTCTACCTCATTTCCTTTAGCCGAAAAAAAAGCCCGCACTGTTCAGGTGCGGGCTTTTTTCTGTTTTTCCTGTACGCGTCAGCCCGCATCGTTACCTGTGGTAATGATGATGGTTGTAGTAATGGTGGTGATGCTGATGCGTTTCATGGATGTTGTGTACTCTGTCATTATTATCTGTCTGTGCTCTATTCTTTTAGGGTTAAAGGATCGAGCCCCTTAAGTCAATGAATTTTTAATTCGATCACAATTCGGGACATTCTCACGTCCCGCTGCGCGCAGATTTATTTTCATCGGAATACCCCAGTTGCAACCCCAGACATCAGCAGGATCGGCCATAATAAAAACCTATGGCACTATTTTACTCCGCTAATTTTTTTTCAATATCATGAAGCAATCGGTGCAGCATTGCCGTGTCGCGCTGTTCAAGACGCCCCAGGCGCTGCTGTAACCACTCCACCATTTTTTGATCGTCAGCGACGCCCAACTGCGCAAGAAGCTTATCTGCACGAACACGCAGTGCCGCCAGCTGGTTTTCATCCGAAACTGTCACCGGTGGCTGAGAAATTTGTATTAAGGATGCTAATTGATAGCAATAGACCATCACCGCCTGCCCCAGATTGAGTGACGGATAATCCGCCACCATCGGCGCGCCCGTCAGCACGTCAGCCAGCGCCAGCTCTTCGTTAGTCAGCCCGGAATCTTCTCGCCCAAACACCAGCGCGGCTTTCTCCAGCCACTGGCTTTTCTCTTCCAGCATCGGCACCAGTTCAGCAGGCGTGGCGTAATAGTGAAACTTCGCCCGGCTGCGCGCGGTCGTCGCGACGGTAAACGAAATATCGTGGAGTGCGTCGGCGAGCGTAGCGTAAGTGGTTATATTATCGAGAATATCACCCGAACCGTGCGCCACCCAGCGCGCAGCAGGCTCCAGATGCGCCGTGCTGTCCACAATACGCAAATCGGTAAAACCCATAGTCTTCATGGCACGCGCCGCAGCGCCAATATTTTCAGCTCTTGCTGGTGCCACCAGCACAATCGACAGATGCATTTACGCTCTCTTTTTAATCAGTTAGCAGGTAAAAATGTGATTCAGTTCAACATATTACGCAGCACGAATTTACATTTTTGCAACACAAATCACCGAAATAGCGTTTCATAACAATTAAAAAAAGCTAAACTATTTTGTGGCTGAACAATCAGTTAGAATGTTAACAGAAGACCATTATCCTTATGTTTTGTAATGATAATGACCATATGAATACTCTTTTCTGATTGGATTCGTACCGTTTATCAATCAATGTCCGCAACTAGTTGGTTTATTGAAAAATTGTGACAAAGGCTAGCATTCAGCTACGATGATTTCATCAAACTGTTAACGTGCTACAATTGAACTTGATATATGTCAACGAAGCGTAGTTTTATTGGGTGTCCGGTGTCACTTAGCCTGTTATGTTGCTGTTAAAATGGTTAGGATGACAGCCGTTTTTGACACTGTCGGGTCCAAAGGGAAAGTACCCACGACCAAGCTAATGATGTTGTTGACGTTGATGGAAAGTGCATCAAGAACGCAATTACGTACTTTAGTCACGTTAAGCCGATCATGTTAATTTGCGACATGCATCAGGCAGGTCAGGGACTTTTGTACTTCCTGTTTCGATTTAGTTGGCAATTTAGGTAGCAAACATGCAGACCCCGCACATTCTTATCGTTGAAGACGAGTTGGTAACACGCAACACGTTAAAGAGCATTTTCGAAGCAGAAGGCTACGATGTCTTTGAAGCGACCGATGGCGCAGAGATGCATCAGATCCTTTCTGAAAATGATATCAACCTGGTGATTATGGATATCAACCTGCCGGGCAAAAACGGGCTTCTTCTGGCGCGCGAACTGCGTGAACAGGCGAACGTCGCGTTGATGTTCCTGACAGGCCGTGACAACGAGGTTGATAAAATTCTTGGTCTGGAAATCGGCGCGGATGACTACATCACCAAGCCGTTCAACCCTCGCGAGTTAACCATTCGTGCACGCAACCTGCTGTCCCGCACCATGAATCTGGGTACGGTCAGTGAAGAGCGTCGTAGCGTCGACAGCTACAAATTCAACGGCTGGGAACTTGATATCAACAGCCGTTCGCTGATTAGCCCGAACGGTGAGCAGTACAAACTGCCGCGCAGTGAATTCCGCGCGATGCTGCACTTCTGCGAGAACCCGGGCAAGATTCAGTCTCGTGCAGAACTGCTGAAGAAAATGACCGGTCGTGAGTTGAAGCCACACGATCGTACCGTTGACGTAACCATCCGTCGTATTCGTAAACATTTCGAATCTACGCCTGATACGCCGGAAATCATCGCCACGATCCATGGTGAAGGCTATCGTTTCTGCGGTGACCTCCAGGAGTAATCCTCACGTCACGCAGTAAAGAACGGCGCATTTGCGCCGTTTTTTTTATTAATGCCACGGCATAATCGGCACCGCGCTAATCGCGTTTTTCGGTGAGCCTTCCACGACTTTGTCCGAGTAGGCCAGATAAGCCAGGGTGTTACGCTTCGCATCATAAAAACGGACCACCTGTAGCTTTTTGAACACCAGCGAGGTCCGTTTCTGGAATACAACGTCGCCCTGCGCTTTGCCGTTTTTAATTTTGTCACTCAATTCCACCGGTCCAACCTGCTGGCAGGAGATGGCCGCGTCAGACGTGTCTTCAGCCAGCCCCAGGCCGCCTTTAATCCCGCCGGTCTTCGCCCGGCTGACATAGCAGGTGACGTTTTTAACGTCCGGATCGTCAAACGCCTCCACCACAATTTTGTGGTCCGGCCCAAACATTTTAAACACGGTATCCACGGAGCCAATTTGCTCCGCCTGCGCCACGCGCCCTGCCATCAGCGCCAGTGCTGCAAAGACTAAAACCTTGTATTTCATATTGTTACCATTCATAAAAAATTACGCTGAGCGATTATTCAACAGGTTAGATAAAAATGTAGCAAGATCACAGGATTAGAATATATCCGCACATAAATCACCATAAAAAGCATTTATGCGCAAAAAAAAACACTGAATGCTAAAACGTCAAAAAATGCTATTATTCGCTAACCTGTAAACAGGCACCTGCGGCAGTTTTAAGGATGAGGATAGTATATGGATCAGGCTGGAATTATTCGCGACCTGCTCACCTGGCTGGAAGGTCATCTCGACCAGCCATTGTCACTGGATAATGTGGCGGCAAAAGCAGGCTATTCCAAGTGGCATCTGCAAAGGATGTTCAAGGATGTCACCGGTCATGCTATCGGTGCCTATATTCGCGCACGTCGTTTATCAAAGTCTGCTGTTGCGTTGCGCCTGACCGCGCGACCAATCCTTGATATTGCCCTGCAATATCGTTTCGATTCACAGCAAACTTTCACCCGCGCCTTTAAAAAGCAGTTCTCGTTAACGCCAGCGCTTTATCGCCGCTCGCCGGACTGGAGCTCCTTTGGTATGCGTCCGCCGCTGCGTCTGGGCGAGTTTGCGATGCCAAAATATGAAATCATCACCCTGCCAGAAACGCACCTGGTCGGCACCACGCAGAGCTACTCCTGTTCCCTTGAGCAGATCTCCGAGTTCCGCCATCAGATGCGCGTTCAGTTCTGGCGCGAATTTTTAAGCCATGCTCCGGCGATCCCGCCGATTCTGTATGGTTTGAACGAAACGCATCCAAGCCAGGAAAAAGATGACGAGCAGGAGGTGTTCTATACCACGGCGCTGACGCCTGATATGGCGAACAGTTACATTCATGGCTCGAAGCCTGTCGTGCTGGAAGGCGGCGAGTATGTGATGTTCTCATACGAAGGTTTAGGAACGGGCGTTCAGGAGTTCATCCTGACCGTTTACGGGACCTGCATGCCGATGCTGAATCTGAATCGCCGTAAAGGTCAGGACATTGAGCGCTACTATCCGGCGCAAGATGCTAAACCGGAAGAAGGCCCTATCAATCTGCGTATGGAATTCCTGATTCCGGTACGTCGTTAACGCTGCAATTCGTCCAGTGCAGGGGCATCAAGATGCGAAATGTCCCCTGCCATCTCAACCACCCACCCCGATGCCAGCCAGGCACTTTCCTGATAGTCGATACGGGAAATGGAACAGTTGCGCAGACGCAAACGGCGTTCGGCGTAAGCGGGCAGTCCCAGAATGGTGCTCACCAGACAACCCAGCGCGATACCGTGGCTCACCAGCAGCGGTCGGCTACCTGCCGGGAGTTTCAGGCACTCGGCCAGGGCGGCATGCATACGTACGCTGAGCTCCTGCATGGATTCGCCCTCAGGAATACGGCCATCTTCGGTACCGTTTACCAGCGTGCGTCGCCAGCCCTCTTCCGTTTCCGTCAGCGTATCGATATGGCGTTTTTCCAGCACGCCCATATCCAGCTCGCGCAGGCGCGGCTCAAGCATGACGTCACAGCCGCAGGCGTCTGCGATGATGCGCGCCGTCTGCTGTGTGCGACCTAAGTCGCTGGTAATCACGTGGGTAATGCCCAGCGTTCTGGCGCGTTCCGCCACCTGCCACGCTTGCTGCACCCCCTTCTCAGTGAGAGGACTGTCTGACTGGCCTTGAATACGTCGCTCGGCGTTCCACTGCGTTTCACCGTGGCGAACAAGGTATACCTGTAACATGCTTTTTTTCCGTTATACTGCGATGAATTTTTTAAATCGAGCTTAATTATGCACCATGTTGTCTCTGCTACCACCAATCCTGCCAAAATTCAGGCAATTCTAAGGGCATTTGAAGAGATCTTTGGCGAAGGATCCTGCCATATTGACGCCGTCGGCGTCGAGAGCGGTGTGCCGGAACAGCCGTTTGGCAGCGAGGAAACACGCGCTGGCGCACGAAATCGCGTGGCGAATGCAAAAGCCGCCGCGCCAGACGCTGACTTCTGGGTCGCGATTGAAGCTGGTATCGACGAAGGAGCGACCTTCAGCTGGGTTGTCATCGAGAGCCGCGAGCAGCGCGGCGAAGCGCGTTCTGCCACGCTGCCGCTGCCGGAGGTCATACTGGAGAAAGTCCGCGCGGGTGAGGCGCTGGGGCCGGTAATGTCGCACTATACCGGCATTGATGAGATTGGTCGTAAAGAGGGGGCGATTGGCGTCTTTACCGCGGGCAAGCTCACCCGTTCGAGCGTTTACCACCAGGCCGTTATTCTGGCGTTAAGTCCGTTCCATAACGCGATTTATCGTTAAGTCTGTAGGCCGGATAAGGCGAAGCCGTCATCCGGCGTTTTTCAACAACACCGCTTCCAGCCACTGGCGCAGCTCAACGGGCGCCGACTTCAGGCTGTTCGATCCGCGGGTAATCGTCGCAATGCCCGCGCCGAGCTCATTTTTCAGCTCGCGCTGGCTCATCTCGCCGCGCAGCAGCTCTTCAATGATCCGCACGCGCGTGCCCAGCGCCTCACGCTCGTCTGGCGTGAGCATTAGCTGCATCAGGGGTAAATGCAAATCCTGCTCATAAGACTGGCGAAGCAGCTCCACAAAACGAAGCCACTCCTGATGACGTTGTTCGGCCATGGCCGAGGAATACGGGGAATGCTGGGTCATGTTATGCTGCCTCTTGTACTCATTAGCGAGTACAGCATAACACAACCCGCGCCGATCAGTAACGTCTCTGCCACTCGGCATCGCTCATCAGGGTATCTTTCTGCCCCATGAAGTAGCGATAGTAGGCGTCATAGGCCAGCACGTTCTTCACATAGCCGCGCGTTTCCGAGAACGGAATGCTCTCGACAAACGCCACGGCGTCGATACGCCCTGCGCTGTTACCAAGCCATGTCCGCACGCGGCCTGGCCCGGCGTTGTACGCCGCTGACGCGAAGATACGGTTATTACCGAACTGCTGATAGACGTACTGCAAGTAGCTGGTACCGATGTTGATGTTGGTCTCCGGATCCAGCAGCTGGGACGGGCTGCTGTAGCCTGGAATATTAAACATCTTCACCGTGTGCGTCGCGGTGCCCGGCATAATCTGCATCAGGCCGCTGGCACCCACTGGTGAACGCACTTTCGGGTTCCAGGCGCTCTCCTGACGGGCAATGGCCATCGCGTAGCTTTGCGGAATATCTTTGCCGCTGGTGTAGCGATCGAACAGATCCTTATAAGCCAGCGGGAAACGCTCTTCGAGATGATCCCACAGTTTGCCGGCGATCGTCGCCTGCACGCTCAGATCCCACCAGCGATTATCAAACGCATAGCGGGCAAGCTGCGCTTTCTCTTCAGTGGTACGGCTGGTGACCAGATTCGCCCATTCGCTGCGCGCGGTATTATCCAGATTCCAGTACATCAGCTCGCGCACGCGCGCCATTTCCGGCCCCTGCGTCAGCGCCGGGTTCGCGTTGGCTGGCGCTTTGTCGATCTTCAGGGTGTACTCCTCGCCCAGACGCTGCGCCGCCGCCATCGGGTAGAATCCGCGCTGCTGCATCAGGGAGTGGAGGATCTCTTTGGCTTCATCGTCACGACCACGCTCCAGCAGCAGGTCTGCCTGCCAGTAACGCCATTCATCTTTCTCTTTGGCATCCATCGGCAGACGCGCCAGCCAGGTATTGAGGCCACGACGATCGCCCGTTCCCAGCGCCATGCGCACGCGACGCTCCACCAGCGAGACAGAGTTTGAACGCATCACCGCATCATCACGCCAGCGCGCCTGTTCGTCGGTGACATCTGTTCCCATCAGTCGCCATGCCACGATATCGCGCAGCTCCTGAGTTTGATCGTCATTAAGCTGCTGGGCCTGCACCAGCTGCGGGATCATCAGCCTGGCGTTTTCCACATCATCACGCGCCACGCTGGCAAAGGCCACCGCCGCCATCTGGCGGGTAAAATCGGTCGCGCCGGTGGTACGCGCAAACGTCAGGACAGTGTTCGGATCGTTTGCCAGGCCGATAACGGCAGAAGCAATGGTCTGATAATCCGCCGGCATTTGCCCCGCCAGCACGGTGACCAGCCGGGTGTTTCCGGCCTTCATCGCCAGGCGAATACGTTCCAGGTAAGAGAGCGGATCCTGCTTGCCCGAGGCGCGCCAGGCGCTGAACAGCGGGTCACAGGCGTTTGGCTGGCTTTTGCCCGTCAACCACAGCTCTTTCGCACCGACCCAGGCTTCCTCCTGCTGACCGGTCGCCCATTTCGCATAATAGTAATTACACTGCGCTTCCGTCGCGCCCGGTTTATCCGGGCTGAAAGCCAACAGGCCGCGCCAGTCTTCGCGACGGGCAAGCTCGTTCACGAACCGGGACTTCAGGGTGCGCGCAGGCGGCAGGGTCGGGTTCGCCTGAATGAAATTATTCACGGTGACGGTCGGCTGGTTCATCAGATCGTCCGTGATCTGGCGATACTCCAGATACGGATACAGCGGATAATCCTTGAGCGTCGGCATCAGCGCCTGCACGGTATCCATCTGCTTGTTGTCCCATGCCTGCTTAATCTGGGCATAGCGGCTACGTTGTTCGTCCAGTGAATCGGCATGCACCGCCTGGCTTACCGCCATTACGCATACGCTGGCAGCCAGCAGACGCCAGACCACCCGTTTGGCTTTTTCCACAAGCTCTTCCTCATTGTTTTTCGTCAGTTGCAGCGTCTTGCCACGTCAAAGTTACATCAACTTATGCTAACCAGGCATCCCACAACGCGCCACGTCATGGACACTTTTTTACCTTTCTTGCGCGTTTTAACACTCCCGACGTTCCTGGCTGGGATTAGGGCGTGAAAAAGGCTACACTTCGAGGCTGAAATTCATTCTCATCACGATAAAAGAGGCGAAGTCCAACGTGGCTCAATTCGTTTATACCATGCATCGTGTCGGCAAAGTTGTCCCGCCGAAACGTCATATTCTTAAAAATATCTCGCTGAGCTTCTTCCCGGGCGCAAAAATCGGTGTTCTGGGTCTCAACGGTGCCGGTAAGTCCACCCTGCTGCGCATCATGGCCGGCATCGATACAGACATCGAAGGTGAAGCCCGTCCGCAGCCTGGCATTAAGATCGGCTACCTGCCGCAGGAACCTCAGCTGAACCCGGAGCACACCGTGCGTGAATCCGTTGAAGAAGCGGTATCCGAGGTGGTTAACGCCCTGAAAGGTCTGGATGAAGTGTATGCCAAATACGCCGAGCCGGATGCGGACTTCGACAAACTGGCCGCTCAGCAGGGCAAATATGAGGAAATTATCCAGGCGCACGATGGTCACAACCTGAACGTGCAGCTGGAGCGCGCGGCTGATGCCCTGCGTCTGCCAGACTGGGATGCGAAAATCGCTAACCTGTCCGGTGGTGAACGCCGCCGCGTGGCGCTGTGCCGCCTGCTGCTGGAAAAACCAGACATGCTGCTGCTCGACGAACCGACCAACCACCTGGATGCCGAATCCGTGGCGTGGCTGGAGCGCTTCCTGCATGACTTCGAAGGCACCGTGGTAGCGATTACCCACGACCGTTACTTCCTCGACAACGTTGCGGGCTGGATCCTGGAGCTGGACCGCGGCGAAGGTATTCCGTGGGAAGGCAACTACTCCTCCTGGCTGGAGCAGAAAGACCAGCGTCTGGCGCAGGAAGCGTCTCAGGAAGCCGCCCGCCGTAAGTCTATTGAGAAAGAGCTGGAGTGGGTGCGTCAGGGCGCGAAAGGCCGTCAGTCTAAGGGCAAAGCCCGTCTGGCACGCTTCGAAGAGCTGAACAACACCGAATACCAGAAACGTAACGAAACCAACGAACTGTTTATTCCACCTGGAGCTCGTCTGGGGGATAAAGTGGTTGAAGTGACTAACCTGCGTAAGTCCTACGGCGACCGCGTGCTGATCGACGATCTGACCTTCTCCGTTCCGAAAGGCGCTATCGTCGGCATCATCGGTCCGAACGGCGCGGGTAAATCCACCCTGTTCCGCATGATGTCTGGTCAGGAACAGCCTGACAGCGGCTCTATCACCCTGGGTGAGACCGTGAAGCTGGCCTCCGTTGACCAGTTCCGCGACGCGATGGACAACAGCAAAACCGTGTGGGAAGAAGTCTCCGGCGGTCTGGATATCATGCGTATCGGCAACACCGAGATGCCAAGCCGCGCCTATGTTGGCCGCTTTAACTTCAAGGGCACCGACCAGGGCAAACGCGTGGGCGAGCTGTCCGGCGGTGAGCGCGGTCGTCTGCACCTGGCAAAACTGCTCCAGGTTGGCGGCAACGTTCTGCTGCTCGATGAACCCACCAACGACCTGGACATCGAAACCCTGCGCGCACTGGAAAACGCCCTGCTGGAGTTCCCGGGCTGCGCGATGGTTATCTCGCACGACCGCTGGTTCCTGGACCGTATCGCGACCCACATCCTGGACTACCAGGACGAAGGTAAGGTGGAGTTCTTCGAAGGTAACTTCACCGAATACGAAGAGTACAAGAAACGCACGCTGGGCGCAGACGCGCTGGAGCCGAAGCGTATTAAGTACAAGCGTATTGCGAAATAAAAGCAAAACGGCAACTTCGGTTGCCGTTTTTTATGTTTGTTCCCTCTCCCCGTGGGAGAGGGCCAGGGTGAGGGCATCAGGCCGCACAAAATCACCCGCCCACGTAATACCGCTTCACCTCATCAAACTGCATCGCAAAGTCGATATAGCTCATCAGCGCAGGCGAATTGAGCTTACGACTCGGGTAGGCCAGCCAGAGATCGTTTCCCTCAACGCTCCACGCCGACAGCACCTTCACCAGCGCGCCCTTTTCGATCTTATCTTCCAGCAGGAATGCGGGTAACAGCGTGATCCCCGCCCCGGCAATGGCGCATTCCCTGGCGTACACCAGATTATCCGTCATATGAGCGTTATCCGGCAGGTAGCGGTAATCCTCATTCTCGCTTCGCAGAAGCCACTCCGACCATGCCCGGTGCGTAATGCAGCGATGCTCCACCAGCTGTCGGGGATGAATTAACGGCTCCCGGCGTGCCAGGTAGTCGGGCGAGGCCAGCATGTAGCGCGGACAGTGCCCAATCATGCGGCCAATCAGGGAAGAATCCTGCGGTTTGCCGGTGCGCAGCGCCACGTCAAAGCCAGACTCGACCAGATCCACCACGTCGTCTGAGATCGACACATCCAGTGACACGTCCGGATAGCGAAGCTGGAACTCGGCATTCATATGCGCCAGCAGCGTCGCGCCAATTCCTGCCGGACAGGTGATCCGCAGCCGCCCGCTGGGGTTTTCTCGCAGCCGCTGAATGGCATACTCCGCGCGCTCGCTGGCCGCCAGCATCTCGCGACAGTGCACCAGATAGTGCTCGCCCGCAAACGTCAGGCTTATTCTGCGCGTCGTGCGATTCAACAGACGGATCCCCACCTGCTGCTCCAGCTGGCTAATACGCTGGCTGACGCTGGATTTTGGCAGTTCCGCCTTCTGCGCCGCCGCGGTAAAGCTGCCCATCTCGGCCACCAGCGCAAACAGTGCCATATCCTGAAGCTGTTTAAACATGATTGTTCACTCTGTACGAACGCTGAGTTCTGGATTGTCCATCTTATCATGCGGCTGACCACTTAATAGACTAGCCTCAACAAAACGAATGCCATTGAGGAGCACACCATGTCAGTGAAAGCCATTGCCGTTAACCCAGAAAATCCCTCCACCTTCGTTGAAATCACCCCGCCGATGCCGCAGCCCGGCGAACACGATCTGCTGGTGGAGGTGAAAGCCGTCTCCGTAAACCCGGTGGACACCAAGGTACATGCAGGCATTGCTAAAAGCGGGCTGAAGGAGCCGCGCATTCTCGGGTGGGATGCCAGCGGGATCGTAAAAGCCGTTGGGGCTGGCGTCACCGGATTCAAACCGGGTGACGAAGTGTGGTACGCGGGGGATATCACCCGACCGGGCAGCAATACCACACATCAGCTGATCGATGCGCGCATTGTCGGGCACAAGCCTGCAAGCCTTGACTGGGCCGCCGCGGCTGCACTGCCGCTGACGGCGCTCACCGCGTGGGAAGGCCTGTTTGAACGGCTGAAGATTCAGGATGCCGACGCAGATAAAACGCTGCTGATTATTGGCGGCGCGGGCGGGGTGGGATCGCTGGCGATCCCGTTTGCGAAGCACAACAGCAAGGTAAAGGTGATCGCAACGGCGTCCCGTGAAGATTCCGCCCGGTGGTGCCGCGATCGCGGTGCAGATGTGGTGGTGAACTACCGCGATCTGAAAGGCGAACTGGCGAAGCACGGGCTGACCTTTGTGGATTACATTTTCATCCTCAACGACACCGACGGGCACTGGGATGCGGTCAGCGACCTGATTGCACCGCAGGGGCATATCTGTTCCATCGTTGAGAATGAACATCCGCTGAACCAGGACAAGCTGAAGTCCAAATCCGCCGCGCTGCACTGGGAATTTATGTACACCCGCAGCATGTATCAGACGGCGGATATGGCGCGTCAGGGAGAGATCCTGGACGAAGTCGCGAAGCTGGTGGATAACGGCGTAGTGGAAAGTTCGCTCAGCGAAACGCTGCACGGGCTAAGCGTGGAAAGCATTACCGAAGCGCACCGCAAGGTGCTGGAGGGGCATATGCGTGGGAAGGTGGTGGTTGAGTATTGATTGGACTGATTCCCTCACCCCGGCCCTCTCCCAAAGGGAGAGGGTGATTAAAGTCCCCTCTCCCTTTGGGAGAGGGTTAGGGTGAGGGGTAAATCTTTTACCCCTGCTCCCCCATCATCTCCTTCACCAGCTCGACGCAGCGCAGGAAACGGGTGTCGTAGTCCGACTCTTCCACATGGACAAACTCAACGTTGTTCTCGTTAAGCATCTCTACCAGCATGGTCTGGAACTCACGCCTGTCCACGGAGCTGCCCAGGCTGCGCATGCCGTCGGCCACCCATGGGGTGTTGTTTTCCAGCAGGATCACCAGGTCAAAGCGGTATTCGTCAATCAGCGCCTGCACAAACGGGTGCTCGCGCCCCTCGTACTTTTTGCAGAACGCCTGCGTGGTGACGAAATCGGTATCAATAAAGGCGACTTTATTGGCGTATTTCACCGCGAAATCAATGTACTGGGCATGACCGAGCGCGATTTTATCGTAGTCGGAATACTGCAACGCCATCTCGTCGCCGCCAAGGTGTGAAAAGACATAATCGCGGCCATACTCCCACGCGCTGGTGGTGTTGAAGATGTTCGCCAGCTTATTGACCAGCGTCGATTTCCCGCTCGACTCGCCGCCGAGGATCGCCACCGTACGCACGAAGAACGGCTTCACCTCGGTCGGGATGTAGTCCCAGTAACGGAACGGGTTCTCGCGAATCTGCGCCCCGCTGATGTTCATGAAGGTGCGTTTAGGATCGATCAGCACCGTCTCGATGCCCAGATGCTCGCGGAACTGCGGCGCGTCGGACTCTTCAGAGGTGTAGATCCAGTTAGGCGCAATGCCCTTCTCTTCCATAAACGCTTTGATGCCGTTGCTCCACACGTCCCAGCCGTGCGGATACGGCTCCATGCCCTCTTCGTTAAAGGCATGAATACGAATATTTTTCTGATATTTAAAGGTCTGAAGCAGCCAGCGCAGGCGGTCCGGCACGGTGGGCTGCTGCGACATGGCGCTGTCTTCAAACAGCTGGCGATCGCGGGTTTCATCATAACCCATGATGATATGCAGCTCGTCGACCTGGCTACAGGCGCGCTGGATCAGATAGATATGCCCGGTATGCAGCGGGTAGAACTTACCGAACACCACGCCAATGTTCTTTTGCATCCGCGGAAATTCAAGCCCCAGAAAACGGTGCAGCGCTTCCAGCTTCTGCGCGCTGGGGCTTTTGATTTTGGCGTTCAGCAGTTGGCTCAGGTAGCCCTTGGTCATGCCGCTGGCGTCCGCCACCTGCTGCAACGTGCAGCCCTTCTGGCGGATAGCGGTCTTGATGTAGTCAAATGATGACATAAATTACGGTGCCTCCTGCAAAATCGAATACGTAATTATAAGTCGTCAAAGACATTTAACGCATCTGCGAGTTTTTTAACGCCAAAAACCTGCATCCCTTCCGGAATTTTTTTCGGCACGTTGGCGGCCGGAACAATCGCGCGGCGGAAGCCATGTTTTGCCGCTTCGGAGATACGCTCCTGACCGCTCGGCACCGGGCGGATCTCGCCGGCCAGCCCTACCTCACCAAATACCACCAGATCCTGCGGCAACGGTCTGTCGCGCAGGCTGGAGACCATTGCCAGCAGCAGCGCCAGGTCCGCGCTGGTTTCCGTAACCTTCACCCCACCAACCACATTGACGAACACATCCTGATCCGCCATTTGCAGACCGCCGTGACGGTGCAGCACCGCCAGCAGGATCGCCAGACGGTTCTGTTCCAGACCGACCGCCACGCGCCGCGGGTTGCCCATCATTGAGTGATCCACCAGCGCCTGAATTTCAACCAGCAGCGGACGCGTTCCTTCCCACAGCACCATCACCGAACTCCCGGACGTGATCTCGTCGCCACGGCTCAGGAAGATGGCCGACGGGTTGCTGACTTCGCGAAGCCCCTGCTCGGTCATGGCAAACACGCCAAGTTCATTCACCGCGCCGAAGCGGTTTTTATGGCTGCGCAGGGTACGAAAACGGGAATCCGCATCGCCATCGAGCATTACCGAGCAGTCGATACAGTGTTCAAGCACTTTCGGTCCCGCCAGCGAGCCGTCTTTGGTCACATGACCAACCATCACAATCGCCACGCCGCGCGTTTTGGCAAAGCGCGTCAGGTAGGCCGCGGTTTCACGCACCTGCGCCACGCTTCCCGGTGACGACTGAATGTCAGCCATATGCATCACCTGAATGGAGTCGATCACCATCAGCTTCGGCTGCTCTTCTTCGGCGATCATGCAGATCTGCTCGATGCTGGTTTCCGACAGCATATTCAGATTGCCGGTCGGCAGGCCGAGGCGGTGCGCGCGCATCGCCACCTGCTGGAGTGATTCTTCCCCCGTGACGTACAGGGTTTTCATCTGTTCGGCGAGCTTGCAGAGCGTTTGCAGCAGCAGGGTCGATTTACCCGCGCCCGGGTTACCGCCGATGAGTATAGCGCTGCCCGGCACTACGCCACCGCCGAGCACGCGGTCAAATTCTTTGAATCCGGTTGAGAAGCGCGGCAGCGCCTCAAGGCTGATATCCGAAAGTTTTTGTACCTTCGACACGCCTGCATTACCCGCATAGCCGCTCAGCCGTTCATTGCGGGCCACGCTCGGCGAAGCCGCCACACCACGCACTTCGGTGATGGTGTTCCAGGCATGACAGGCGCTGCATTGCCCCTGCCAGCGCGGATAATCCGCACCACATTCATTACAGACAAATGCGCGTTTTGGAGCTTTCGCCACGGTTTACCTCGTTATTTTTGATTAATGCTGCCGGAGAGAATACAGAACACCCCCATCAGATCAGCATGACGGATAGTGACTTCCGTCTTTTCATTCACTTTCGGTTTGGCATGGTAGGCAATACCCAGCCCGGCAACTTTGATCATCGGCAGATCGTTCGCGCCATCGCCGATGGCGACGGTCTGCTCGACCGGGATGGCATATTTCTCTGCCAGACGCGTCAGCGTATTGGCTTTGTACTGCGCATCCACGATGTCGCCGATGACCTGTCCGGTGAGTTTGCCGTCCATGATCTCCAGCTCGTTTGCCACCACGGTGGTCAGACGCAGCTTGTCACGCAGGTAGTCGGCAAAGAAGGTGAACCCGCCGGAGGCAATCGCCACTTTCCAGCCGAGCGTCTCCAGCTTGAGTACCAGCTGCGTAAGCCCAGGCATCAGGGGCAGTTCATCGCGCACCTGACGCAAAATGTTAGCATCGGCCCCCTTCAGGGTCGCCACGCGCTGTCTCAGGCTGGCGGTGAAATCCAGCTCGCCGCGCATCGCGCGCTCGGTGACTTCCGCCACCAGCTCTCCGCTGCCCGCCAGTTTAGCAATCTCGTCAATACACTCGATCTGAATGGCGGTGGAGTCCATGTCCATTACCAGCAGGCCGGGCGTTTTCAGGTGCGGAATTTTGCCGAGGGGAGCAACGTCCAGCCCGGCGTCGTGCGCCAGACGCGTGGCGCGCTGCGTCAGGGAACCCGCCAGGCGAATGACCTGATAATCTTCCACACACCAGGCCGCAACGATGACCATCGCTGCGCCCAGTTTGGTTTGATACTGGGTGAGGCGTTGCTTATCCAGGCCGCGTCCGTACAGCAGCCAGCCGCTACGGCCAGCGTGGTAATCGAGAGGCATCACCTCATCGCCACTTAAAGAGAGCGGCAATCCTGGCCATAAAGAGACATCCGTTGGCAGGTCGCACCAGGTAATGTTCGGCATTGAAGCTCCTGTAATTTCGTTCGCGCCGGAAGGTTCCAGAGGGAAAATAACGCATGAGGCTACCCTGTAACCATCACTTCTGGCAACATTAAGCCGTAAATTTTAAGCAGGTGGAATATGGCTCGCGCAAAACTGAAATTCCGGCTTCATCGCGCCGTGATTGTCCTGATCTGTCTCGCACTATTAGTGGCGCTGATGCAGGGGGCATCCTGGTTTAGCCAGAATCACCAACGACAGCGTAACCCGCAGTTTGAGGAGCTGGCCCGGACGCTGGCGCACCAGGTGACGCTCAACGTTGCGCCGTCTATGCGCACCGAAACGCCGGATGATAAGCGAATAGCCCAGGTATTGCGCCAGCTTACGGAAAACAGCCGCATTCTGGATGCGGGCGTGTACGATGAACAGGGCGACCTGATTGCCCGCGCGGGTGAGCATGTCGACGTGCGCGACAGGCTGGCGCTGGACGGCAAAAAAGCCGGTGGTTATTTCAACCAACAAATCGTCGAACCCATTCAGGGCAAGAATGGTCCGCTCGGCTATTTACGTCTGACACTCGACACCCACACCCTGCCAACCGAAGCCAAACAGGTGGATAACACCACCAATATTTTGCGCCTGATGCTGCTGCTCTCACTGGCGATTGGCGTGGTACTGGCACGTACGTTGCTCCAGGGCAAGCGCACCCGCTGGCAGCAGTCACCGTTCCTGTTAACCGCCAGCAAGTCGGTTCCCGAAGAGGAAGAGAGCGAGAAGAAAGAATAGTGATAAAGTAGGCGGATGATTCGGAAAAGGAACTCTGCCATGTCGACGTTACGCCTGCTAATCTCTGACTCTTACGATCCCTGGTTTAACCTGGCGGTAGAAGAGTGCATCTTCCGCCAGATGCCTGCCACCCAGCGCGTCCTGTTTCTCTGGCGCAACGCTGATACGGTCGTTATTGGCCGCGCGCAAAATCCGTGGAAAGAGTGTAACACCCGCCGTATGGAAGAGGACAACGTCCGCCTGGCGCGCCGCAGCAGCGGCGGCGGTGCGGTATTCCACGATCTGGGCAATACCTGCTTTACCTTTATGGCGGGCAAGCCGGAATACGACAAAACCATCTCGACCTCCATTGTGCTTAATGCGCTCAATTCGCTCGGCGTGACGGCTGAAGCCTCGGGACGTAACGATCTGGTGGTCAAAACGCCCGATGGCGACCGCAAGGTATCCGGCTCTGCCTATCGCGAAACGATGGATCGGGGATTCCACCACGGCACATTATTGCTGAATGCCGATCTGAGCCGTCTGGCTAACTACCTTAATCCAGATAAGAAAAAGCTACAGGCTAAGGGTATTACCTCCGTGCGCGGGCGCGTGGCGAATCTGGTGGAACTGCTGCCCGGGATTACTCATGAGCAGATTTGCGATGCGATCCGTGAAGCCTTCTTCGAACATTACGGTGAGCGGGTAGAAGCTGAAGTGATCTCCCCTGACAAAACACCGGACCTGCCCAACTTCGCGGAAACCTTTGCGCGCCAGAGCAGCTGGGAGTGGAACTTCGGCCAGGCACCGGCCTTTTCACACCTGCTGGACGAACGGTTTACCTGGGGCGGAGTGGAGCTGCACTTTGACGTGGAGAAGGGCCATATTACCCGCACGCAGGTCTTTACGGATAGTCTCAATCCTGCACCGCTGGAGGCGCTGGCCGCACGTTTACAGGGCTGTCTGTACCATGCAGACAGTCTGCAACAGGCGTGCGAAGCGCTGTGGGTGGATTTCCCGGACCACGAGCGGGAGCTACGGGATCTCTCCCAATGGATCGCTGGCGCGATGCGTTAATAAAAACACATAAGGGAAGTGAATACGCTTCCCTTATTCCTGACAATTAACACATGTATATAAATAAACAGGGAACATACACAAAATATATATTTATAGCTTATATATTAAGGGGAATTACATTCAAAAATTAACACTCCTTAATGTAAAGTTAGCTTTTCCTCTAGAATAATAGACAGCAAGAAATAGTTTTTCTATTTCTTCTCCACACGTCTGTTTCGAACGTTAAGGATTAACGATGAAAAAAATCATTATTGCAACCGCTGTTGCAATGACCCTCTCTGCGACTGCACATGCCGACTCTACTGCGGTATTAAAATTAAAAGGCGTATTAACCAACAACGCCTGTACCCCAACGCTGAGCGATGGCGCTGTCGTTGATTTCGGCACTAAATATATCAGCTCGCTCTCCGCAACGGCAGATAACCAGCTGGGTTATAAAGATATTTCTCTGACTATCAACTGCTCTGCCGCAACGAAAGTAGCGTGGTCCATTACCGATGATCACGCAGATTCAATGAAGAAAATGACCATCGATAACGCCACTTTCGCGGGCGATCAGGCATGGAGTTCAACTAACCAGTACGGCGTAGGTAAAACGGCTGGCGGCGTCAATATCGGCGCTTACTCCGTGGGTATGAATTCGAATGTAACCGTAGATGGAAACGTCAAAGCATTAGGTTATTCTGCGATAGCAGATGATCCAATGTGGTTACTTGCGAATACGGGTTCGCAGCTCGTCACTCATAGTGACGGTTCTATCCAGTATAGCGCACTAAATAGCAGTGATCGGACGTTGGTTCCCTTTATGAATGCCGTATTCCCGCTGCGCGTTGCGCTGGCGGTGCAGAAAACTGACACCCTGGCAATTACCGACGATACCCCGATCGACGGCCAGGCCACCATCACTTTGCATTATCTGTAACTGGCTCATTTCGCTTGTGAACTGAGCGTGATGGCCTGCATTTGTTAAGGAACAACAATGAAAAAGATTTTAGTTGCCACTGCCGTTGCGCTGGCCCTCTCCGCGACTGCCGCTAACGCCGCCTCTACCGCCGTACTGAAAGTGACCGGTTTACTCTCCGTTGCCGCCTGCACCCCGCAGTTAAGCGGCGGCGGCGAGGTGGATTATGGTCTTATCCACCTGGCGGATCTCTCCGCGACCAGCGTTAACCAGTTGGGTCAGAAAGATATCTCCCTGACCATCACCTGCCCGGTAGCCACTAAAGCTGGCTGGACCATCAGCGATGACCGCGCAGACACCCATCCGGGTGCTTCTGTGATCACCATTAACACCGCAGACGCGGCGGGCGGCAACGTTTCCGACACCACCCAGTCCTACGGCGTGGGCAAAACCGCGGGCGGCGTGAAAATTGGCGCTTACTCCATCTTTGCTGATGTGGCGAACGTCACCGCCGACGGCGTGAAATCAGACGTTATCTCCGGTACCGTGGACAGCCCGTCCTGGCAGAAAACCGCTACCGGTATCATCAAAAACGCCAACATGGAAATGATGACCGTGGCCGCTTCCGGCACCACTGCGCCGCTGCCTTTCACGACCGCAGTATTTCCGCTGAAAACCTCCCTGGCGATTCAGAATACCGCGGCCCTCGCGATTACCGATGATACCAACCTGGATGGTCAGGCCACGATTACCGTTAAATATCTCTGATTATCAACCCGATAAAGTGTGAACTATGCCTCCTCTTAACAGAGGAGGTATTTTGTCAGGTTAAAGGATTAATCTTGATGTCAGTTGAATCCACGATCGCTCAGTGCGCCATTGCCGCACCGTTATTATTCTCTGCTCTCTTTGCTCAGGCGTATGCCGCCGGAATGGTGCCAGAAACCACGCTGCTGGTTATTGAAGAGTCGACTCACAGCGGCACCATGAACGTAAAAAATACCGACACCTTCCCGGCCCTGATCTATACCATCATTGTCGATCTTCCTGACGATACAGGCGTGACGTTAAACGCGTGACCCTTGAGGCTATCCCGCCGAAAAACACCGATAAACATATGTGGATCGGCTTTAACCTGAGTCAGGATCTGCCCAACGGCATCAAGAACATTTCTGTCGCCCATACAGCCTTCAGGGAGCTGGATTTCAAAGTACTGAATACCCGTCGCGTAATGCTCGAAGTGAAACGTGCAGACGGCTCGTGACTGTCAAAAGGGACCAGTATCGTGGATGAGAAAAACAACTACCTGGTCAGCGCGGTGGACAGCGGGCGTGTTTTTGTCACTGATATGTCCAATAGCCCGGCACTTTATGCCGTTGACGATAATATGCAGCGCATATGCCGCATCGATTAATCCCTGAGTGAGACTCAGGACAAAGAATCGTTTTATGAAACTGCTAAAGGAGTCTGTAAATGAAACACCTGGGTAAACATTTACTGATGACTTTTTCGCTAATGGCTACGCTTTTTACGCCTGCCTCGTGGTCCGCCGATGAGTGCCAGCTCACCCTCACCCCGGTGCTGAATGACCGCCAGTTTAATCACATAGGTGATACGGTGACGCTGGAAAGCAATTTGATGTGGGAAGTGTTGACGAAGTAAGCACCATAGGGGGCAAACCTGCCCCCCTGAAGAAAACGAAATTACTCTTGATCGCCCAGCAGAACGGATTCCAGCGCGATTTTGATCATGTCGTTGAAGGTGGTCTGACGCTCGGCAGCGGTGGTCTGCTCGTGAGTACGGATATGGTCAGACACGGTGCAAATGGTCAGCGCTTTCGCACCGAATTCAGCCGCCACGCCGTAGATACCGGCCGCTTCCATTTCCACACCCAGAATGCCGTATTTTTCCATCACGTCGAACATGTCGCCTTCTGGCGAGTAGAACAGATCGGCAGAGAACAGGTTGCCCACGCGCGCGTCAACGCCCAGCGCTTTTGCCGCGTCAACCGCGTTACGCACCATGTCAAAGTCAGCAATGGCCGCAAAGTCATGATCTTTAAAGCGAATGCGGTTGACTTTAGAGTCGGTGCACGCGCCCATGCCGATCACCACGTCACGCAGCTTAACGTCCATGCGAACCGCGCCGCAGGAGCCGACACGGATGATTTTCTTCACGCCGAAATCGGTGATCAGCTCTTTGGTGTAGATGGAGCAGGATGGGATACCCATGCCGTGACCCATCACGGAGATTTTGCGGCCTTTATAGGTACCGGTGAAGCCCAGCATGCCGCGCACGTTGTTCACTTCACGCACGTCTTCGAGGAAGGTTTCTGCAATGTGCTTCGCGCGCAGCGGGTCGCCCGGCATCAATACGACGTCAGCGAAATCACCCATTTCTGCATTAATGTGAGGAGTTGCCATCTTCAGTTCCTTTTACATTGTTGTTTTTTCCGGGTGGCGGCTGCGCCTTACCCGGCCTACATTCTGTTTTCCCTCTCCCTGTGGGAGAGGGTCGGGGTGAGGGCATCAGGCCTCACCCAATCCGTTTAGAACATAGCCTTGCCATATTCCATGTCAGACGTACCAAAGTATTTCGCAATCGTCTGGCCGATGTCCGCGAAGGTTTCACGGTGACCCAGCGAGCCCGGTTTGACTTTCGGGCCGTACACCAGCACCGGAATGTGCTCACGGGTGTGGTCGGTACCGGTCCAGGTCGGGTCACAGCCATGGTCAGCGGTCAGGATCAGAATGTCATCTTCTCCCACCAGCTCCATCAGCTCTGGCAGACGGCGGTCAAACAGCTCCAGACCCGCAGCATAACCGGCGACGTCGCGACGGTGGCCCCAGGAGGAGTCGAAGTCCACGAAGTTGGTGAAGACAATGGTCTTATCGCCCGCTTCTTTCATCTCTTTGATGGTGGCGTCGAACAGCGCATCCAGACCGGTCGCTTTGACCTTTTTGGTAATGCCGCAGTTGGCGTAAATGTCCGCGATTTTACCCACGGAAACCACGTGACCGTCTTTCTCGTCGACGAGTTTTTGCAGCACGGTCGGCGCCGGTGGCTCCACAGCCAGATCGTGACGGTTGCCGGTACGCTGGAAGTTACCCGCTTTGTCGCCGATAAACGGACGCGCGATAACGCGGCCAATGTTGTAGCCGCCTTCGGTCAGCTCTTCACGGGCGATTTCGCACAACTCGTACAGTTTATCCAGGCCAAACGTCTCTTCATGGCAGGCGATCTGGAACACGGAGTCAGCAGAGGTATAGAAAATCGGCTTGCCGGTTTTCATGTGCTCTTCGCCGAGCTGGTCCAGAATCACGGTACCGGAAGAGTGGCAGTTACCGAGGTAGCCCGGCAGGTTGGCGCGCTTCACCAGCTTATCAAGCAGCTCTTGCGGAAAGCTGTTCTCGTGATCGGAGAAGTAACCCCAGTCGAACAGCACCGGCACGCCGGCGATTTCCCAGTGGCCGGACGGAGTATCTTTACCGGAAGAGAGCTCGTGCGCCCACGCGTAGGCGCCCACCACTTCCGCGTTACCGTCCATACCGGCTGCGATCTTACCGGTAGAGCCTTCATGCGCTTTTACCAGCCCCAGACGGGTCAGGTTTGGCAGGTTCAGAGGGCCTTTACGACCGTTGTCCGCTTCGCCTTTTGCACAGGCTTCCGCGATGTGACCCAGGGTATCGGAACCCACGTCACCAAATCGTTCTGCATCTTCGGTTGCGCCGATGCCGAATGAGTCCAGCACCATAATAAATGCACGTTTCATAATTGTTCTCCGTACTTAGTGCTTCATAAAAATGCGATCAGATCAGTATACCGCTATTCAGTGATACGACGATAGACCGTCGGTGTGGTTTCCGGTGCTTTATCGTCAAGAGATATTGCCGCCTTCACCGCTTTCGCCGCGTCCTGCCAGCTGGCTTCATCTTTCGCGTGGATCACCGCCAGCGGACGTTGGCCGTCAACGCTGTCGCCCAGACGGGCCATATCGGTAAAGCCGACGCTGTAATCAATGGTGTCCGATGCCTGACGACGACCGCCGCCCATAGACACGACAGCCATGCCGAGCGCGCGGG
Organism: Enterobacter sp. CRENT-193; assembly: GCF_002787395.1. NCBI lineage: Bacteria > Pseudomonadati > Pseudomonadota > Gammaproteobacteria > Enterobacterales > Enterobacteriaceae > Enterobacter > Enterobacter sp. CRENT-193. Next base: position 61,770 of record NZ_CP024812.1, read on the forward strand.
TATCCATAGCCGAGACAAAGCCTTCGCTATCCGCATAGACCGCTTTGCTGAGCATCGCGGTGGGCAGGTATTTCGCGTAGTTTTCCACGAAGTCGGTCGGGCCTTTCTGCGCCGCCACCATCCGACCAAAGATCTCCGCCGCTTTGCCGTTGTCCAGCACCGCCTGAAGCTTCGCGCGCGCGTCAGCGTCGTCTTTGGCCAGCTTGCCGGAGATTAACATCTCAACGCACAGCGCCATGGTGACATCGAACAGGCGCGGGTTACGGTATTCGCCTGTGAGGAACTGCACAGCCTCGCGGACTTCAACCGCGTTACCGGCGCTGGAGGCCAGCACCTGGTTCATGTCCGTCAGCAGTGCGGTGGTGCGCACGCCCGCGCCGTTGGAAACGCCAACGATCGCTTCGGCCAGCGCCTCAGAGAGTTCATAGGTCGGCATAAACGCGCCGCTGCCCACTTTCACATCCATCACCAGCGCATCCAGACCTTCCGCCAGTTTTTTGGCAAGGATAGAGGCGGTGATCAGCGGGATGGAGTCTACGGTCGCGGTAATGTCACGCGTCGCGTAGAAACGCTTATCTGCCGGAGCAAGAGAGCTGGTCTGGCCGATAATCGCCACGCCAACGTCTTTAATAATGTCGCGGAAGCGGTTGTCATCCGGGAAGATATCGAAGCCCGGAATGGCTTCCAGTTTGTCGAGCGTACCGCCGGTGTGGCCCAGGCCGCGCCCGGAAATCATCGGGATGTAACCGCCGCAGGCTGCCACCATCGGGCCAAGCATCAGGGAGGTCACGTCGCCCACGCCGCCGGTGGAGTGTTTGTCCACAATCGGGCCGTTGAGGTTGAGGCTTTTCCAGTCCAGAACGGTTCCTGAATCTCGCATCGCCATGGTCAGCGACACGCGCTCAGGCATCGACATATCGTGGAAGAAAATGGTCATCGCCAGAGCCGCAATCTGCCCTTCAGAGATGGTGTTATCACGAATGCCATTGATAAAGAAGCGGATTTCTTCGTCGCTTAATGCATGACCATCACGTTTTTTACGAATAATTTCTTGTGCGAGAAACACGGTAACCTCCATGCGGAATCGGGTGAATGGCGGCGGGTATGTTGACCCGCCCCACGATCCTTTAGGCCGGGTTAGCGTAGCGCCACCCGGCAATTCAACTTAGTAGCTGCTTGCGCTCTTACCGTCGCCGTGACCCAGCGCTTTCAGCAGGCTGGCCAGCAGGCTGGACGCGCCGAAGCGGTAGTGGCGGGAGTCCGCCCAGTCGGCGCCGAACAGCTCGTCGGCAATCGCCAGGAACTGCTGCGCGTCTTCTGCGGTACGCACGCCGCCTGCCGGTTTGAAGCCAACGGTTTTGGACACGCCCATATCACGGATGACTTCCATCATGATGCGTGCGCTTTCCGGGGTAGCGTTGACCGGCACTTTACCGGTAGAGGTTTTAATGAAATCCGCGCCCGCTTTGATGGAGATTTCAGACGCCTTACGAATCAGCGCCTCTTCTTTCAGCTCGCCGGTTTCGATGATCACTTTAAGCAGCACGTTTGCCGCCGCACACGCGTCTTTACAGGCTTTCACCAGGTCAAAACCGACCTGCTCGTTGCCGGCGATCAGCGCGCGGTACGGGAATACCACGTCAACTTCGTCTGCGCCGTACGCAATCGCTGCGCGGGTTTCTGCCAGAGCGATCTCGATATCGTCATTGCCGTGCGGGAAGTTAGTTACGGTGGCAATGCGCACTTCCGGCGTGCCCTGCTCTTTCAGCGTTTTGCGGGCAATCGGGATGAAGCGCGGATAGATACAGACGGCGGCGGTGTTACCCACTGGCGTTTTCGCCTGATGGCACAGGGCGATGACTTTTTCATTGGTGTCGTCATCGTTCAGGGTGGTCAGGTCCATCAGTTTCAACGCGCGCAGGCTGCTTGCAGTTAAATCGGTCATAACATTCTCCAACGGCAGTGCCGTATAAATTTTACCTTGCGGGTCTGTGAGTATTCTAACATTCACCCGCATCCACACTTCGACATTCATCACAGTTAATGAAAACTGTGTGCAAATTTGCATTACTGTAATGAGATCTTCTTCAAATTTTAGTGCGTTAATTGCTGACTAAATCGGCGATATCCCCTTTCTGATCAAAGCGCCACCAGGCTGGCTTCCTACAATTCGTTCACTATCCGCAGAACAACCAAGGAAGTGAACATGCCCGACGCCCTGCAACAACGTTGCCAGCACATTGTGACCAGCCCGGTGTTAACCCCAGAACAAAAACGTCATTTTCTGGCGCTGGAAGCGGAGAACAATCTGCCCTATCCCGCTCTGCCAGAGGCGGCCCGCGCCGCACTGGACGAGGGATTCATCTGCGACATGTTCGAAGGCCATGCGCCTTACAAACCGCGCTACGTGCTGCCGGACTACGCTAAATTTCTGGCTAACGGCTCAGAATGGCTGGAGCTGGAAGGGGCGAAAGATCTGGATGATGCCCTCTCGCTGCTCACTATCCTTTATCACCATGTTCCGTCCGTCACATCGATGCCGGTCTATCTGGGCCAGCTCGATGAAATACTCAGCCCCTATGTTAAAATTCTAACACAGGATGAAATCGATAGCCGAATAAAACGTTTCTGGCGTTACCTGGACAGAACGCTGCCCGATGCGTTTATGCATGCCAATATCGGCCCGGCGGATACGCCTGTCACCCGAGCCATCCTTCGCGCGGATGCAGAACTAAAGCAGGTTGCGCCGAACCTGACCTTTATCTACGACCCGGATGTAACCCCCAGCGATCTGCTGCTGAGCGTGGCGAAAAACATTTGTGAATGTAGTAAGCCGCATATTTCTAATGGCCCGGTGAATGATAAAATTTTCACAAAAGGTCGCTATGGCGTGGTGAGCTGTTACAACTCCCTGCCGCTGGCGGGCGGCGGCAGCACGCTGGTGCGCCTAAACCTGAAAGCGATTGCGGAACACAGCCGCTCACCGGAAGACTTTTTCACCCGTACCCTTCCCCACTACTGCCAGCAACAAATCGCGATCATTAATGCGCGCTGCGATTTTTTATATGAACAATCCGGCTTCTTTGAGAATAGCTTCCTGGTAAAAGAGGGGCTGATTGATGCCGATCGCTTTGTGCCGATGTTTGGCATGTACGGTCTGGCCGAAGCGGTGAACGTGCTGTGCCAGAAAGCAGGCATTACGGGACGTTACGGTAAGAACGAACAGGCCAATGCGCTGGGCTACCGCATCAGTGAACAGCTTGCGGCGTTTGTCGAAAACACGCCGGTGAAACACGGCTGGAAGCAGCGCGCGATGCTTCATGCGCAGTCGGGGATCAGCTCTGACTCGGGCACCACGCCGGGCGCGCGCCTGCCCTACGGCGACGAGCCGGATCCCATCAGCCACCTGCTGGCCGTTGCGCCGCACCACAAGCACTACGCTTCCGGGATCAGCGACATTCTGACGCTGGATGAAACGGTAAAACGTAACCCGCAGGCAGTGGTCCAGCTCTGTCTCGGCGCGTTCAGGGCGGGGATGCGCGAGTTTACCGCCAACGTTGCGGGTAACGATCTCGTGCGCGTTACCGGCTATATGGTGCGGTTATCGGATCTGGAGAAGTACCGGGAAGCCGGATCGCGCACCAACACCACCTGGCTCGGCGAGGAGGCCGCGCGCAATACCCGTATTCTGGAACGTCAGCCGCGCGTGATAAGTCATGAACAGCAGATGCGCTTTAGTTAGTCAGGTCATACCCTTCTCCTGCGTGGACGGGCCGGGCAGCCGCCTGGCGTTGTTCCTCCAGGGCTGTAACCTGCGCTGCAAAACCTGCCACAACCCGTGGACGATAGGGCGCTGCAACGACTGCGGCGACTGTGTACCCCACTGTCCGCATGATGCGCTGACGATTCAGGCCGGGCGCGTCTGGTGGCAGGAGAGTCACTGTCAGCAGTGCGACACCTGTCTGCACCAGTGTCAGCAGCAGGCGACGCCGATGGCGCAGCGCTATAGCGTCGAGGAGATCCTCTCCCGGGTGCTCACGTCCGCGCCGTTTATTGAGGGCGTGACCGTCAGCGGGGGTGAGGCCACCACGCAGCTGCCGTTTTTGGTTGCGCTTTTCACCGCGATCAAAGCCGATCCGTCCCTGCGCCATCTGACGTGCCTGGTGGACAGCAACGGCCTGTTAAGCGAAACCGGCTGGCAAAAGCTGTTTCCGGTGTTTGACGGCGCGATGGTGGATCTGAAAGCCTGGGGCAATGAACATCACCGTTTTCTGACCGGGCGCGAAAACACGCTGATCAAGCAGAGCATCCGCTGGCTGGCCGATCGTCATCGCCTGACGGAGCTGCGCCTGCTGGTGATCCCCGATCGGTGTGATTATCTGCAACATCTGCCATCGCTGACCGCTTTTATCCACACGTTGGGGAACGTTCCGGTGCGGATCAACGCGTTTCATGCCCATGGGGTTTACGGGGAGGCGGCGAGATGGCGGAGCGCCACGCCGGAGGACATCGAGCCGCTGGCGCAGGCCCTGGAACGGCAGCAGATCACGGTGATCCGCCCGGCCCTTTATCTATAGCGTGATGCCGAAGACCGCTCGGGTATTTTCCAGCAGCGCGCTGGCAATCACATCTTCAGGCTCCTGACGCAACTCACACAGCACATCAAAAACGCGCGCCGCCTGCTCCGGACGGTTAGGCTGGCCCTGAAAACCATTCAGCGGCATGTCAGGCGCATCCGTTTCCAGCAGGAGCGAGGTCAGCGGGAGCTGTGCCATCACATCACGGGTTTTGCTGGCACGCGGATAGGTAATGGTGCCACCGACGCCAATTTTATAGCCCAGCTCGATAAAACGCTGCGCCTGCTGAAGGCTTCCAGCGAAACCATGGACCACGCCCCTGCGCGGCACGTCGATGCGCTTCAGGTGCATCGCCAGTTTGTCATGGGTACGTCTGGAGTGGAGGATCACCGGCAGATCGTGGCGCTTTGCCAACCGGAGCTGCGCGTCCAGAATCGTCTGCTGGCGTTCAAACTGCGGATCTTCACGATAGAGATCGAGGCCGATCTCACCGATGGCAACCAGCTTCATATCCGCGTTTTGCAGCGTGGCATTCAGCCTGTCGAGATGGTCATCAAGATGGTGCTCAATAACGATCGGATGCAAACCCAACGCGGCATACAGCGCATCGTGCCCCCGGGCAAGCGCCAGAACTTTGTCGAATCTCGCCGCTTCAATAGCGGGCACAATAATGGCTCTCACACCGGCCTCAGCCGCACGCGCAAGACTGGATATTTCCTCCCCGCTAAACGGCGGGAAATCAAAGTGGCAATGGGTATCGATAAAGCAGTGCGTCATGCCAGATCCTCGTTATCGAGTAAGCCATCGTTGGCCTGCGGCACGTCCACCAGCGGCATCGCCACCGCGTCATTGGCCACAACGGCAGGCGGCAAAATGATGCTTTTATGCCGATGAAGAGGCGGTTGCTCGGCCAGCATTTTCCCGACGGTCGCCAGGAAGTAACGCCCGCACAGCCGCCCCGTTTTGTAATCCATACGCAACGCAGGCAGCCGACTGCCCAGCGCCATGCTCAACAGCGGCTTAGGCGGATAAATTTCAAAGATGCGCAGCTTGCCCGGTGGTTTTTCAATAAAACGCTGCATCGCGCCGTAGGTGGTTTCATGCTGCTTCGCGATATTCACCAGCGGTTGCAGGCTGCTGTCGCCCAGCCAGCGTTCCATCCGCTTAAACCACTGTGGGGTGTAATACATCTGCGAAGGCACCGTGCGGATCACCACAATGGTTTTTGCCCCGCGCCGCGCCGCCTCCTGTACCGGCACCGCGTCGCTGATACCACCGTCAAGATAGCTTATCCCCTCCAGCAACGCGCCGGTGCGGTAGAATCCCGGGATCGCGCTGGACGCGCGGATGATATCCAGCCAGTTCTCTTTCTGCGGCGAAAAGTAACCCGGCGAATAGTCATCGCCACGGCTGGCGCACATCCAGAACTCTTTGCCGGTATCGAACAGACGTGACGCGGTATCCATGGCCAGCGGCATCTGGCTGGAGGTAGCATCCAGTAACCAGTCGAGATCGATCAGGTTCCCGCCGCGTACGAAGCGTACCGGATTGAAGAATTCTTTGGAGGTGGTGTAGCGCATAATCACTTTGCGCGCATAGCCGGGCTGGTTGCAGACATAGGCGGAGAGGTTCTGCGCCCCGGCAGAGGTACCGAAATAGAGATCGAACGGGTTGAATTGTGCGCGCATAAATTCGTCGAGCACGCCGGCGGTAAAAATACCGCGCTGCCCGCCCCCTTCACAGACCAGCGCAAGCTGGCCTGCATGAAACGGTTTTAACGTCAGCGGCGCAATATTGCCGAGCGTAACGGGAATTCGTTGCCCCACCTCTGCCTTCCTGTTTTCATTATTGTGATGAGACACAGTAACGCACTTCCCCGGTGGTTCTCAAACGAGAAAAAGCCAGTCACGAGGACTGGCTTGAGTTTGTTTAGTAAATATTGCGTTTGCTACGGGCGACGTCGACCCGTAAACAGGCTGACCAGGAACAGAATAATACCGACGACGAAGACAATTTTCGCTGCCCATGCCGCGGTACCCGCCAGTCCACCAAAGCCCAATGCGGCGGCAATTAACGCGATAACCAGAAATATAATGCCCCAACGAAACATAAGCCTCTCCTTTACCATAGTTAATGTCGGCCGCTAAACGTGAGCGCTCAGGTCACTCACCGGCTTTTCCAGAATCGTTTTTATTTCGCCCGCGGTTTTAAGCCTTACGGGCGAATGGTACTGCTTTACTTCGTTTTCAGATCGTTTTTGACGCTTTTCACACCATCAATAGCTTTCGCAATTGACTCGGCACGATCGCTCTGTGCCTGATTCTCAACCGTACCGGACAGCTGGACCACACCATCGGTGGTTTCAACTTTCACCATACGGGATGGCACGATGTCGTCAGCTAACAGTTTAGCTTTGATTTCGCTGGTAGTTGCTGCATCTCCGGCATAGCCCTTCACGGACGATTCTTTGCTGTCACGTACGTGCAGTTTGTCGCTGACGGAGCTTACGCCCTCAACACCTTTCGCCACTTTAACGGCTTCTTCAGCCTGGGTCTGGCTTTCAACGAAACCGCTCAGGGTGACAACCTTGTTGTCGGTTTTAACAGAAATATCGGTGCTCTTAATGGAGTCGTGATCCACCAGTGCGGCTTTCACTTTTGCTGTGATTGAGCTGTCATCCATGAAATTACCGACTTTATTCATAGAGCTATCGATTTTTTCCCCTGCGGTATTGGCGGAACTTTGCGCTTTATCCATGGTGCTGGATTCCGCCAGAGCAGAACCGCTTACCAGGACACTACCCAACGTTACAGCCAGCAGAGTTTTAGAAATCTTCAGTCTTGTCATATTCATCGATTTATTCCTGTGTTTTGCCCGTTATTTGGGCGACATACTTCCCTAAATCTTGGTTTTATATATTGCGAATTAACACCGGGGCAAAATGGAGAACCAATGGACATGCATTGAACAGTTAATTCATCCACGCCCGGTGCTAAACACTGAGTTAAATATAGATCACAATCAGAGGGGTGCATTCAGAATTGGGGAAAAAACGAACGAATAGCGAAAAAATGCGGTGAATTAAGAACATTCCGCAAGGGATTAATAACACAGGAATTAAAGAAGAGCACGGCGGCTGCCGTGCTCTGAGAGGGAATTAATGCTCGCGCGTTTTGCGGAACTGAACATCAGGATAACGTTCCTGCGTCAGGTTCAGGTTAACCATGGTCGGGGCGATATAGGTCAGGTTATCGCCACCGTCCAGCGCCAGCTGAACTTCGTTCTTACGTTTAAATTCTTCGAATTTCTTCACGTCTGAACATTCAACCCAGCGGGCGGTCGCCACGTTCACCGATTCGTAAATCGCTTCCACGTTGTACTCGCTCTTAAGACGGGCAACCACCACGTCAAACTGGAGCACACCCACCGCGCCCACGATCAGATCGTTGTTAGCAATAGGGCGGAACACCTGTACAGCCCCCTCTTCGGAAAGCTGGACCAGGCCTTTCAGCAGTTGCTTCTGCTTCAGCGGATCGCGCAGGCGAATGCGGCGGAACAGTTCTGGCGCGAAGTTCGGGATACCGGTGAACTTCATCATCTCGCCCTGCGTGAAGGTATCGCCAATCTGAATGGTACCGTGGTTGTGTAAACCAATGATGTCACCCGGATAGGCTTCTTCTACATGCGAACGGTCGCCTGCCATGAAGGTCAGCGCGTCGGAGATCACCACGTCTTTACCGATACGGACCTGACGCAGCTTCATGCCCTTCTCGTACTTACCGGAGACCACGCGCATAAAGGCAACGCGGTCGCGGTGTTTCGGGTCCATGTTGGCCTGAATTTTAAAGACGAAGCCGGAGAACTTCTCTTCCTTTGCTTCTACTTCGCGGGTGTCGGTTTTACGCGGCATTGGCTGCGGGGCCCACTCCACCAGACCGTCGAGCATATGGTCAACGCCAAAGTTGCCGAGGGCGGTACCGAAGAAGACCGGGGTAATTTCACCGCTCAGGAACAGCTCTCGGTCGAACTCGTGCGACGCGCCTTTAACCAGCTCCAGCTCATCGCGCAGCTGCGCGGCCAGCTCTTCACCGACCGCTGCGTCCAGATCCGGGTTGTCCAGACCTTTCACGATGCGCACTTCCTGAATGGTGTGACCCTTACCGGTCTGGTACAGGTAGGTTTCGTCTTTATAGAGGTGGTAAACCCCTTTGAACAGCTTGCCGCAGCCAATCGGCCAGGTGATTGGCGCGCAGGCAATCTTCAGCTCGTTTTCCACTTCATCCATCAGCTCCATCGGATCACGGATGTCACGGTCGAGTTTGTTCATAAAGGTGAGGATCGGCGTATCGCGCAGACGGGTGACTTCCATCAGCTTGCGGGTACGATCTTCAACACCTTTCGCGGCGTCGATCACCATCAGGCAGCAGTCCACCGCCGTCAGGGTACGGTAGGTATCTTCGGAGAAGTCTTCGTGCCCCGGGGTGTCCAGCAGGTTCACCAGACAATCGTGATACGGGAACTGCATCACGGAGGTGGTAATCGAAATACCACGCTGCTTTTCCATCTCCATCCAGTCGGATTTAGCATGCTGGCTGGAGCCACGGCCTTTAACGGTACCCGCGGTCTGGATCGCCTGTCCGAACAGCAACACCTTCTCGGTGATGGTCGTTTTACCGGCATCCGGGTGCGAGATAATGGCAAAAGTGCGGCGTTTGGCCACCTCTTGCAGATAAGGAGACAACGTCATAATCAATTCTTCTTAGGTAAGCGCGGCAGCAGGCCGCGCATCATGGAATACGAAAAATGCGGCTATTTTACCCATCAACAGGGGGCAGGCAATCATTGTTTACACAGGAGCTGCTCCAGTTCGTTCAATGACGTAACGGTCCAGGTCGGCTCGATGCCTTCCGGCAGCATGCGGCCATGCGCATTCAGCCAGACGGTCGACAGGCCCGATCTCATACCTCCCAGAATATCAGATTCTGCCGTATCCCCCACCATCAGCACGCGATCGCGGTCAGGATTGCCCGCTTGCGCCAACGCATAATCGAAAATACGCGGATCCGGCTTCGGTACGCCCACCTCTTCGGAGATCACCAGCGCGTCGAAATGATCGCGCAGGCCGGTGCGTTCAAGGCGAATCTGCTGAAGCGCGGTAAAGCCGTTGGTAATGATCCCAAGCTTCACCTTCCCTTTCAGCGAATCCAGCAAAGAAACGGCGCCGGGCAGCGGCGCGCAGATATCCGCCATCGCATTCAGGAAGGCCTCGTTCAGCACCCCAGGACTCACGTTTAACCGTTCAGCCCACACGTCAAAACGCTGATGCTGAAGCTGTAACGCGGTGATGGCTCCGTTCTGGTAATCCACCCACAGCGGTTTGTTCACCGCCTGATAGTCCTGAAAATCTTCCGCGGTGAACGTCACGCTATAGTCGAGAAACATCCGCTGTAGGCCGCCGAACGAGTCAAACGTAAACAGCGTTTCGTCGGCATCAAAGAAAATCCAGTCCCATTTCATCGTTACAACCTTATTTTCGTTATCCAATCGGCAGAGCCATGATAATGGCGTCTTCACGTCCCTCTGCGGTGGGGTAGTAGTTACGGCGGATAGTCGCCTCGTTGAAGCCTAAGCTTTCATAGAGCGCGATGGCGGCGACATTGGACGCGCGCACCTCCAGCCACAGGGTGAAAACGTCACGGGTTTCCAGCTCACGAATGAGGTGCTCAAGCAGTTCCCTGCCCAGCCCGCGGCGCTGGTATGCGGGATCGACCGCGATATTAAACAGCGTCGCCTCGTCCAGAACGACCTGCGTGATGGCGAACGCAGCCATCGCACCGTCAACGTCCAGGCGGAGATTTAAATAGCGTTCGCCCTGATTGCTGGCAAACGTCTTTTCGCTCCACGGAAAGGCATGGGCGCGGGTTTCAATCGCGAACGCGGTGGTCAGGTCAGCCGTCGTGAGGGAAGAAATCGTGTTCATATTCGCAAATTTGTTGCCATAGCGCGCTACGCGCTTTTGGGTTGGCTTTCAGTTCGTCCAGCGCTGGAGAACTGATCTGGCTTCCTTCAAGGGGTAGCTCATCCACCGCCCCGATTCGCCAGCTGTTACAGCGGCTGTCAGAGGGAAGCATCGCGACGCTTTCGGGCGCCAGCTGTAATACCTGATCGTGGGTCACCTTCAGGCTGCGAAGGACATCCTTAATCAGGGGCTCGTTCAGGGCAGGCGGCACTTCTGCCACCATCACCAGGCGGACATGCGCAGGGATGGAGATGGCTATTTCGCCCCGCAACGCCGTCGGGCGACGCAAAGCCCACTGGGTGATGCCCAGTTGCTGCAACTGCCAGTCTCGTCGGGATGTCATAGCGAAAACTCCTGTCTCTCAGGCGCGCAAATATAGCAAATGTGTCGAAACTGCGCCATCTACCTACTATAATCCCCGCCTGAGTTTATTGAGGAACAATTCATGTCTGCATTTACCCCGGCAAGTGAAGTCTTGCTGCGTCACAGTGATGATTTCGAAGAGAGCCGTATTCTGTTTGCCGGAGATATGCAGGATGACCTGCCCGCACGTTTCGACTGTGCTGAAAGCCGTGCCCACACCCAGTACTATCACCACTGGCAGGTGCTGAGCCGTCAGATGGGCGAGCGCGCGCGCTTTAGCCTGGCGGCGGAGCAGAGCGATATTGCTGACTGCGATACGCTCATTTACTACTGGCCAAAAAACAAGCCGGAAGCCCAGTTCCAGCTGATGAACCTGCTTTCTCTGCTACCGGTCGGCTGCGATATTTTTGTTGTCGGTGAAAACCGCAGCGGGGTGCGTAGCGCAGAACAGATGCTCGAAGCCTGGGCGCCGCTGACGAAAATCGACAGCGCCCGTCGCTGCGGCCTGTACCATGGTCGTCTGGAAAAACAGACCACCTTCGATGCCGACGCCTTCTGGGACGAGTACCAGCTTGAAGGCCTGACCATTAAAACCCTGCCGGGCGTGTTCAGCCGTGATGCGCTCGATACGGGCAGTAAGCTGCTGCTGTCCACCCTGACGCCTCATACCAAGGGCAAAGTGCTGGACGTCGGCTGTGGCGCGGGCGTGCTGTCATCGGTTCTCGCCAGTCACTCACCAAAAGTGCGTTTAACCCTGTGTGACGTGAGCGCTCCGGCGGTAGAAGCCAGCCGCGCCACGCTTGCTGCGAATGGCATTGAAGGTGACGTGATTGCCAGCAACGTCTTCTCCGATGTGACCGGTCGCTTTGACATGATCATCTCTAACCCGCCGTTCCACGACGGAATGGAGACCAGCCTTGAAGCGGCGCAAACGCTGATCCGTGGCGCAACCCGTCACCTCAACAGCGGCGGTGAGCTGCGTATTGTGGCGAACGCCTTCCTCGCATACCCGAAAGTGCTGGATGAAACCTTTGGCTTCCACGAAGTGATCGCCCAGACGGGCCGCTTTAAGGTCTATCGCACCGTGATGACGCGCCAGGCGAAAAAGTAACCCCCCGGTCCGGCGATGGCTGACGCTGCCATCGCCCAATTTTGCAGCAATCAAAACAACGTGCGCAATTTTCTGTTGACGTAAAGCTGAAAACATCTAGAATGCGCCTCCGTGGTTACGATACTTTTACAGTGTCGATGGTATGCGAAGGTGGCGGAATTGGTAGACGCGCTAGCTTCAGGTGTTAGTGTCCTTACGGACGTGGGGGTTCAAGTCCCCCCCCTCGCACCATAAATCACGTTGATATTGCTCGCACTGGGCGAAGGTGGCGGAATTGGTAGACGCGCTAGCTTCAGGTGTTAGTGTCCTTAGGATGTGGGGGTTCGAGTCCCCCCCCTCGCACCAACGAGGCGATATCAAACCAGTAAGATGACTGTGCGAAGGTGGCGGAATTGGTAGACGCGCTAGCTTCAGGTGTTAGTGTCCTTACGGACGTGGGGGTTCAAGTCCCCCCCCTCGCACCAATTATCTTACATCCTCTCAGCAGTCCCTCTTATTTTTCTCTTTTATTTCAAACTCATCAGAATCACCAGCAGTCCACTGATTAGCGCCACGCATGAAGGCAGCAGGACATAATGCCGTAACTGTTTGTGCCAGATCATCGCGGATGTCACCAGCAAGCCTGAAACAATCATTGCTTTCCAGACATCAATGGGGAGATCGGTAAACATCAGCCCACCGATAATGGAACCAGGCAGTAATATTCCCCACCCACTTCCCAGCGCTTTGCTCAACATGGTTTCACCTCTCGCACTGATAATGATAACCAGTATCATATGATAGTAATTATCACTTGTCAGCAGGCGACGTAAGAAATTGCGCCAGCAATTGCTTTCCCATAATGACAGAGAATGTGTAAGGTGATAAATTGCCCACCTGTTAACTTCCGATAAAGTTTTTCTGATAATAAAAATTCAATTTTGTAGCGACCAATATTACACAACAACACCTTGCTCATTGTTTTAATTGAGTTTTAATAAAAACGCACGCATATGACATCACAATCCTGGCTGTCTTTAGTCAACAAGAAATATCAGCTATCTTTACGTTTGTTTTTATTTCTGAACGCCGCATCAGCATTGTTCTCGGTAACAAATCCTCTCTATTCCGTGCGTGTGTTATCAGTCCCGCTCTTTGCCGTACTGACTATCAGCACAGGCTTACTTATCTGGCACTGGAAAAACAGCACGCGAAAAATAAATATCCCTATTGTTTCAGCTATTTTTGGTCTTTTATGGGCCTGGCAGATCGTCTCTAAATTTCTGTTAATCACGCACGATCACGCGACCTATTTAATGATGGCGCTATTAACAGTGCTTTTTATAGGGTCTCTGGCGTTCGCGAGTAATATTAAAGCCTTTACGTTACATTCATTTCCCGCCTTTATATCCTGCCTGTGGCTTAGCCCGTCCGAAAACTGGCTGAGAATGGCCTATTTTTTCGCGCTGCCGGTGGTCGCCATTGGTATCCACCATGTTCTTCAGCGGCGCAATGACCGTTTCGCCCAGGAGCTGCTTTCCGAACTGCTGGAGGAGCGCGAAACCCTGACCGATCTTAGCATGATGGACCCGCTCACCGGCCTGTATAACCGTCGCGGGCTGCAAAGCCGGCTGGAGAACCTTCCCAGGCCTGACGCTGGCGAGCACTTCGTGCTGCTGATGGATATCGACCACTTCAAAGCCTACAACGACCATTACGGCCATATGATGGGCGATCAGGCCTTGATCAGGGTCTCGGCTGCGATACGCGACGCCGTGCGCTCACGCGATGTTGTCGCCCGGTTTGGCGGGGAAGAATTTATGGTGCTGTTGAGTAACATCCCGCTGGAGCAAGCGCGCCAGACGGCTGAACGCATACGTCAGAAGGTTTACGATCTTAAAATCCCCCATATGTTTAACGAAAGCGTCGCCACTAACGTGACCATCAGCATCGGCATCGCCATGTTCGAAGGTGAAGACGTTGAGGGCGCGCTGGCGAAAGCGGATAAAGCCCTCTATGAAGCCAAGCATATGGGACGTAACAGCATTCTGCTGAGCGAAGAGCTTCATACTGCCTGAAACCGCCTTCACAGCGCCAGGATAAAACGCTTGCGCTTGGTTTTATCTATAGTTAGGATTGGCAATCATTATCATTTAGATTTGTAATCCACACTATGGCGACTCGTACCGCACACATCGTTGAGCCCCTGCTCTGGCGAGCTCCACTCTCCGCCGGGGAAACGACGCTTGCGGATGCCATTCGGGAAAAAATTGCCGTAACGCGCGCCCATCTGCTGGATTTCATCAAACTGGATGAAGCACCGCCGCATCATGCGCTGACGCTGACTGAGTGGCAACGTCCTGCCGAGCTGCGGTCGCTGCTGGCAACCTATTCCGACCATATTTATCGTAACCAACCTACCCTGACGCGGGAAAATAAACCGCTGTTATCCCTCTGGGCACAGTGGTATATCGGGCTGATGGTGCCGCCTGTCATGCTAGCCCTGCTGACCCAGGAAACGATGCTCGATCTCTCGTCGGAACATTTTCATGTTGAATTTCATGAAACCGGGCGCGCTGCCTGTTTCTGGATTGATGTACACGAAGATCCGAGCGCGAGACACCTGTCAGCGCAGGCGCGTATGGAACGGCTGATTACAAGAGCGCTGGTTCCGGTCATTGATGCGCTGGAAGCGACGGGAGAGATTAACGGCAAACTGATCTGGAGTAATACCGGGTATCTTATCCACTGGTATTTAACGGAAATGAAGCCGCTGCTCGGCGACGAGAAAGTGGATGCACTGCGTCAGAGCTGTTTCTTTGCCAGACAGCTGTCGGATGGACGGGATAACCCTCTTTACCGCACCGTGGTTCCGCGTGAGGGACTTCTGGTACGTCGTACCTGCTGTCAGCGCTACCGTCTGCCGGACGTCCAGCAGTGCGGCGATTGCACGCTTAAGTAGTCTGGCCCGGCCTGATACCCGCAGAGAGAGGGAACAAACACTAAAAACGGCAACCTGCGTTGCCGTTTTGCTTTTACCTAAGCGACCTGCTCATTTTCCTCTTCTCCATTACGCTGTGCTTCTTCCGCTTCCTGCTGAAGCAACTGTTTCTCGTACACCTTGAAGAACGGGAAATAGATAATCGCGGAAACGCAGGCCAAAACCAGCACCAGAATGGCTGCACGGAAATCCCAGCCCAGCGCCCAGGCGGCACCAACCGGAGCCGGTGCCGTCCACGGCACGACGGAAATCACGCGGCCAATCAGATCAAACTTCATCGCTGCCCATGCCAGCACGGCATTAACCATCGGCGCCAGCAGGAAAGGAATAAAGAACACCGGGTTCATCACAATCGGCGTACCGAAAATCACCGGCTCATTGATATTGAAAATGCTTGGCACCACGCTCAGACGTCCAATAGAGCGCAGGTGCGCGGAGCGGCTACGCAGATAGCAGAACACCAGACCCATCGTCGCCCCCGATCCGCCGATAACGATAAAGAACGTCCAGAAGGCTTCCATAAAGATGTGTGGCAAAGGCTGGCTTGCCGCCAGCGCGGTCTGGTTCGCCCCCAGGTTCGTCAGCCAGAACATTTGCAGCATCCCGGAGACAATCGCCGCGCCGTGGATCCCGGCAAACCACAGCAGGTGGCCAATCAGCACCGCCAGCAGGATCGCAGGCAGCGAGTCAGCCGCAGAGACCAGCGGTTTGAATATCGACATGATGGCCTGTGGGATCAGCATACCGAACTGCGACTGGATCAGCAGACTCAGCGGATAGAGCGTCAGCACCACCACCAGCACCGGGATCAGCAGATCAAACGAGTTTTTGATCATCGGCGGAACCTGGTCTGGCAGGCGGATCCCGATATTGTGTACTTTCAGGAAACGCATCATCTCAACGCAATAGATCGCCACCAGAATCGCGGTGAAAATACCGGTCCCTCCCAGGCTATCGACCGGCAAAGCGCCTTTGGTTTTAGGGGCGGCGACCAGCAGGAACGCCATCAGCGACAGCATCGCGCACATGAACGGATCCAGCTGATGGGTTTTAACGTAATGTTTGCCCAGGTTGTAGGCAATAGCCGCACAGATATAAAGGGACATCACCCCCATTGTCATATCAAACGGCGTCAGAATTTGGCCTTCAAACTGCTTCGCCATATCCAGCCAGGCGCGAGCAAAACCCCAGGTGGTATCAGGCGAAAAAGGTGGGTAAGCGAACACTAACAGAAACGAGCCCACAATCATAAACGGCATCGCTGAGATAAACCCGTCACGAATAGCCATAACGTGACGCTGGGAAGAGATGCGCCCGGCAATAGGGCTAACATAATTTTCAACGAAGCGGAAAATCAGATTAAATGCAGCATGGTTGGCAGACATAGCAGATCTCCTGTCATACGTTCGTTTCGGACGTTCTCACGTCACACGTTGTTCCATACATCAGCGTCACAACCTTGCCGGATCGTGTACCTGCGGTACTGCTCAAACGGAATGGTTTCATAATTAGCTCTTATTATTAGATACAGGGGAAGTTACACACTCAGTATTAATCTCTGCATCACGCTCTGCAACCGGTTACTGTAACCGGTTTCCGTGAATGTGAAGGCGATCCAGAAATCGCCCCTGACGGATATTTGTTACTTAAGGGATATTTACAGCGACTAAATTCTTATGACAGATTACGCAGGATATTTGTCAGGAGGAATCAATGAGTTTGCAGTCTGTACAACAGTTTTTTGCCGAACACGCTCCGGATATAGAGATCATTGAGCTTAACCAAAGCACAGCGACTGTTGCCCTTGCTGCTGCCGCGCACAACGTTGAACCCGGCCAAATTGCCAAAACGCTGTCACTAAAAATTAAAAATGACGTGATTCTGGTGGTTGCAAAAGGCGATGCGCGTCTGGATAACAAAAAGCTTAAAGAGACATTCGGCGCCAAAGCCCGCATGCTCAGCAGCGATGAGGTAGTCACCCTGACAGGTCATCCTGTTGGCGGCGTCTGCCCTTTCGGACTGGAAAACCCGCTTTCTGTTTACTGTGACATCACATTAAAACAATACGCGGAAGTGTTACCCGCAGCGGGCGCCATCCACAGTGCGGTGCGTATCTCGCCCGACAGAATGGCGGAACTGACCGCAGCAAAATGGGTAGATGTGTGCATTTGAACGATGCGCCAGAAGCACTCTGGCGCATCATTTAACGCTAAGAGAATGAAGGAACGGTGAGAGCGGAACGACGAACTTCCCGGGCAGGGAGATGCGCCAGGATATCCGCCGCATCCAGTAATCCCACGTCAGAATTGACGCCCAGCTTTACCATGGCGTTAAACTTATGCGCCCGGATAGTTTTAATATTGCGTTCAAGCTGTGCTGCAATTTCAGGGATCGAAAAACCCGATGACATATAACGCAGAATCGCCCTCTCGGTTGGGCTTAACATACGATTGCTAACACACCAGTGATTGTACATGTTGTCGTTCACCTGATGCGTTTCGCTGAGTAATGTCTTCAGGCCCTCCATTAGCTGCTTTAGCGGAACCGATTTACTGATGATTCCATGCAAGCGAGAAGGCGAAAGATGGCTGACCAGCCTCGCCTCCATTTCGTCAGAGGCCAGCACAATACGCTGGACGTCGCTGTGGGTGAAGGTGAGATCCCGTAAACAGGCAAGACAGTTTCTCCGCTCCTCACGCTCATCAGACAGTGAATAGATAACCGCATAGAATGAGATATCCGAGAGCGCCGCTTTAAAGCTGGCGAATCTGCTAAACAGGTGCACCTGGTAATGGCTCAGGCTGGGCATCGCAAAGAGATGCTTCAGCCCCACAGCGCTCATTGAGCAGCTTTCGATGACGGCGATATGTCTTGTTGCAGTGGTCTTTTCCATTCCTCAAACTCTCCATAAGCCGACATTAAACTGAGTTCTCGCATTCCCTGGGTACTGCTTATCCACGCGTACATATCGGCATTACTGCGAAGTGATAAGCGACGCATTGCACTGTTTTTCTGTGCGCTGATCGTTTTATTACTTTTATTCAGTAGTGTGGCAATTTGGTTGATTCCCCAACCTTTACCGAGTAAACGCAACACCTTGCGTTCAGAGTGAGTGCAATCATTTGCTCACTCTCCTCTTCAATATCGGGCGTTTCCGGTATTAATAACGTCTGGCTTATTCGCTCGGCACGTTCACTGCCCGCGCGAATAGCGTTAATGACGCCTTCAATAGGCTCCATATCTGAAAGCAGCGTGCTTTCCGGACGCATAAGAAGCTCTACTGCAAGCGGATAAAGAGGACGCGAGACAAGGAATATCCAGTGAATATCCCGATACTGATTCATTAATCCATAATACTGCTCAAGCGTGCCGCGAGGATTACGATACTCACCCGAAATATCGGCAATAACGACCCCGGCGCGACGCAACTGAAGTAGCGTCAACTCCTGCATCGAACGGCAGTACGTTATCTCAAAATCGGGAAAATGACGCGACATGACGCCACCTAACCCATTTTGCATAACCGGCACTCTGCTAATCACAACTCCGTGTTTACCATTCAATGGCAACATAGACCCTCCATGTCATGAATTCATTATTTAAGAACGAACTAACCCTACGAGGTTAAACACGTTTGTATTCCTTAGTACAAAACGGCTTAATATTCGTAAATCAGAAGAAATGTCACATGGGTTATGAAACGCCCAATACAGTCTTAATATCGCATAAAGACTACAAGAATTTAATTCTGGTTGTGTGAAAAGATCGAAAATATGAAATTAGAAATACTTAATATATTTTTTTTATAAATTCTCGTCACATATTCATTAAATAAATAAAGATACGGCCTCTTCGCCATGCTGGACACGCAACTGATCGCACAAATGTTGATCTGGCCCAGCGCAAAGGGCCCTGCCCTTTGTGTTAAAAGTAAGCAATCTCTCTTCTCTTCAGGGCGTTTCATGCAGGCAAATCGGTCTACGCAACGTGCTACCACGCGGCTATGTATTCAGTGCGGACTTTTTCTTTTACAACACGGGGCAGAAAGCGCCCTCGTCGAAGAACTTTCCACACGCCTTGGTCTGGCGCTGGGGATGGACAGCGTTGAGAGCTCCATCTCGTCAAATGCCATTGTACTGACCACCATTAAAGACGGACAGTGCCTCACCTCCACTCGTAAAAATCATGACCGCGGCATTAACATGCACGTCGTGACGGAAGTGCAGCACATTGTGATCCTTGCTGAACACAGGCTGCTCGATCTGCGGGAAATAGAGAAACGCTTCAACCAGATCAAACCTCTCCGGTATCCACGCTGGCTGGTTGTGCTGATGGTGGGACTCTCCTGCGCCTGCTTCTGCAAGCTCAACGCGGGCGGCTGGGACGGCGCTGTCGTGACCTTCTTTGCCAGCAGCATCGCGATGTATGTCCGCCAGTTGTTGACGCACAGGCAACTGCATCCGCAAATTAACTTCTGCATCACGGCATTTGTGGCGACAACCGTATCCGGCCTGCTTTTGCGCCAGCCTTACTTCGCCAGCACGCCTACTGTTGCGATGGCCGCCAGCGTATTGCTGCTGGTGCCGGGTTTTCCCTTAATCAATGCCGTCGCTGATATGTTCAAAGGCCACATCAACACCGGTCTGGCGCGCTGGGCGATAGCCAGCCTGCTGACGCTGGCGACCTGTATCGGGGTGGTAATGGCCATGACACTCTGGGGGTTACGCGGATGGGCGTGATCGATTTTCTGCTCGCACTGGCGCAGGACATGCTCCTGGCAGCCCTTCCCGCCGTTGGCTTTGCGATGGTGTTTAACGTCCCGCAGCGTGCATTACCCTGGTGTGCGCTGCTGGGTGCCATTGGCCACGGCTCACGTATGATCATGATGACCGCGGGCTTTAATATCGAATGGTCGACGTTTATCGCCTCCATGCTGGTCGGCAGCATCGGTATTCAGTGGTCCCGCTGGTATCTGGCGCATCCGAAGGTGTTCACCGTGGCGGCAGTCATTCCTATGTTCCCGGGTATTTCAGCCTATACGGCGATGATTTCCGCCGTCAAAATCAGCCACTTTGGCTACAGCGAACCGCAGATGATCCTGCTTCTGAGCAACTTCCTTAAAGCCTCGTCGATTGTGGGCGCGCTCTCCATCGGCCTGTCGATCCCCGGCTTATGGCTTTACCGCAAACGTCCACGCGTATAATAAAATAGCTTGCAATTGTATCGCACACTATCTATATTCATTTCATGGATGCAAAAATGAACGACACCACTAACGCGCTTCTGCTGGATAACCAGCTCTGTTTTGCCCTCTATTCGGCAAATCTGGCGCTTAACAAGCTCTACCGGCAACTGCTGGCGCCGCTTAACCTGACCTACCCGCAATACCTGGTGATGCTGGTGCTGTGGGAGCAGGATGATATTACGGTATCAGACATTGGCGAGCGGCTGTTCCTGGATTCCGCCACGCTGACGCCCCTGCTGAAACGCCTGGAAAGTGCAGGATTAATCTTCCGCCAGCGTTCCCGTCAGGATGAGCGTCAGGTCGCCGTCACCCTGAGCGACGCGGGTCGGGCGCTGCAACAGCAGGCCGTGACGATACCCCACGCCGTGGGCTGTGCAGCGCAGTGTGATACCGACACCATGCTGGCGCTCAAGCACCAGCTCGAACTTTTGCGCCAACAGCTTCATCGCGCGTAAGGCTATACTTTACGCGCCTGATTTTAACTTAATACATCGCGCGCTATTTAATAGTGCATATAAACGTAAGATGAGGAACCTGCCATGTCTTTAGAAAAAGTTGTTTACACTGCCAAAGCCAAAGCAACCGGAGGCCGTGATGGCCGCGCAACGTCTTCCGATGGCGTTCTGGATGTCAAACTGGGTGTCCCCAAAGAGATGGGTGGCATGGGGGGTGAAGTAACCAACCCTGAACAGCTGTTCGCTGCGGGCTACTCCGCCTGCTTCCTGGGCGCAATGAAGTTCGTTGCGGCACGCGACAAATTCGCTCTGCCAAAAGATGCCTTTATTGAAGGCGAAGTGGGGATTGGCCCGCTGCCAACCGGTTTTGGTATCGAAGCGAAGCTGAACATCCACGTTGAAGGGATGGACGCAGCGGAAGCCAAAAAACTGGTGGATGCGGCGCATATCGTCTGTCCGTACTCTAACGCGACGCGCGGCAATATCGACGTGACGCTGAACATCATCGCGTAATCAGCTCCTGTGATTTTAGCCCCGGTAAGCGTAACGCCGCCGGGGAAATCCTCTCCTTTCCTCTCCTCTCTCTGTGCTACCATAACCCTCAATCACGCCCGTAGTAATCAGTTGAGAAAGTGTTATGTCCTCCAGAATCCTGACCACCAGCATTGCTGGCATTGATGCCTTTATGCGCGATCCTCGCGGTGTGTTGACGCACGCCGAAGGCGGCACGCTCGCGGTATTTGCCGACAACGCCCCGGCGTTTTATGCGGTCACGCCGGAACGTCTGGCGCAGCTTCTGGAAATTGAAGCGAAGCTGTCGCGCCCGGCGAGCGATGTCATGCTGGATAATCAGTTTTTTGACGAACCCGCCAGCGCTCCGGTGGCCGTTCCAATGGGGAAATTTCCCATGTACGCCGGTTGGCAGCCGGACGCCGATTTTCAGCGGCAGGCGGCCTTATGGGGAATAGCCCTCGCGCAGCCCGCGACGCCAGAAGAGCTGGCGGCCTTTACCGCTTACTGGCAGGCTGAAGGAAAAGTCTTCCACCATGTTCAGTGGCAGCAAAAGTTCGCGCGCAGTCTGCAAATCAACCGCGCCAGCAACAATGGCCAGCCAAAACGTGATATCAATGCCTTTTCAGAACCGGACAAAAAAATCCCTGATGGATTCCGAGGTGCGAAATGAAAAACGTCGGCGACCTGATGAAACGTTTGCAGAAGATGATGCCCGCCAACGTGAAGCCCGCCTTCACCACGGGTGAAGAGCTGCTGGCGTGGCAAAAAGAGCAGGGTAAAATTCGCGCGGCTGCCCTCGCCCGCGAAAACCGCGCGATGAAAATGCAGCGCACCTTTAACCGCTCTGGCATTCGCCCTCTGCACCAGAACTGCTCCTTCGAGAATTATAAGGTCGAGTCGCAGGGGCAGATGAACGCCCTCAACCAGGCGCGCCAGTATGTGGATGAATTTGACGGCAACATTGCCAGCTTCATCTTTAGCGGAAAACCCGGCACGGGGAAAAATCACCTTGCGGCCGCTATCTGCAACGAGCTGCTGCTGCGCGGGAAGTCAGTGCTGATTATCACCGTGGCCGATATTATGTCCGCCATGAAGGACACCTTCAGCAACCGCGAAACCAGCGAAGAACAGCTGCTGAATGATTTAAGTAACGTGGATTTGCTGGTCATCGACGAGATCGGCGTCCAGACGGAGTCCCGCTACGAAAAAGTGATCATCAACCAGATTGTCGATCGCCGTTCGTCGTCAAAACGCCCAACAGGTATGCTGACGAACCACAATATCGACGAGATGACCCGACTTCTTGGCGAGCGGGTAATGGATCGCATGAAGCTGGGTAACAGCCTGTACGTCATCTTCGACTGGGACAGCTACCGCAGCCGCGTCACCGGCAAAGAGTATTAAGATATTTCCAGGGAGCGCCGGAAGAGCAGAGGTATATACTGAACCCACTTCTGGCCCAAAACGGACCTTGTTGAGTAAATCATTATGAAAAAACAGTTTCTTATCAGCATCCTTACTGGCACCCTGCTGGTGACTGGCGCAGCGCAGGCCGCATCATGGCAGGAGTCGCTCTCCAGCGCAGCAAGTGAGTTAACCAAAGAGAGCGGCACTTCCCAGGGCGGGCTGTCAGCCTCGTCCCTCACCGGCCTGCTGAGTAACAGCTCCCAAAGCCTGAGCGCCGGCACGATGAACAATGCGGCGGGCATTCTGGAATACTGCGCGAAGCAGAAACTGGCTTCCGTCACCGATACCGAAAACATTAAAAACCAGGTGCTGGGTAAACTGGGTCTGGACACCCAGGAGCAGAAAGCGGACACCAACTATATGGACGGTATTCAGGGCCTGCTGAACGCGCAAAATGGCCAGCAGCTGAACCTCAGCACCCTTGGAAATTCATCTCTGGCGAAACAGGTGAAAACGAAAGCCTGCGATCTGGTGCTGAAACAAGGCGTTAATTTCCTCTCCTGATCGTCTCCCATTTTCTGCCACAACACGCCGGGTTTATTACGTTAGTCTTACACCGCGGCGTGAAGTGCGTTTTTTTATCCCCTGCCACCACCTCAGCCTCCGTATACCACGATGCGACTGTATTCAAAAATCCGATTTTATAAACCAAATCCTAACAACAGCACACTTTCGTGACACTAAAATTGCAGCTAAGCGACATCGCAATTACATTGTATTACCCAAAAAATAAGCAATTAGCCGGCTAAGCGTCCGGCATGATGAGGATCTGCTGTTGTCAGAGTTAATGTCCCTTGTCCTTTTCCTGGCTTCCATCGGCGTTTATGCCTGGAAAGCCGGTCGTCACACCTGGTGGTTTGTGGCCACCCTGGTGGTGCTCGGCATTTTTATTGTTTTAAACATTACGTTATATGCCAGCGATTATTTTACCGGCGACGGTATTAACGACGCGGTGCTCTACACGTTGACCAACAGCCTGACCGGCGCTGGTGTAGGTAAGTATATCCTTCCGGGTCTGGGGCTGGTGGTCGCCCTGGTGGGCATCTTCGCCGCGCTGGCCTGGGTTCTGCGCCGTCGCCGTCACCGTCCGCATCATCATGGCTACAGCCTGCTGGCGCTGTGCCTGGCGCTGGCCTCCGTGGATGCCAGCCCCGCATTCCATCAAATTACCGAGCTGGTAAAATCCCAGTCGCGCGATGGCGACCCGGACTTTGCGGCCTATTACAAAGAACCCTCGAAGAAGATCGACAATCCCAGACTCAACCTGGTCTATATCTACGGCGAAAGTCTGGAGCGCACCTATTTTGATAACGATGCTTTCCCGAACCTGACGCCAGAGCTTGGCGCGCTGAAAAACCAGGGCCTCGACTTCAGCCACACCATGCAGCTCCCTGGCACGGATTACACCATCGCCGGGATGGTGGCCTCCCAGTGCGGCATTCCGCTGTTCGCTCCGTTTGAAGGCAACGCTTCCGCCTCAATGTCGAGCTTCTTCCCGCAGAACATTTGCCTCGGCGATATCCTGAAAAACTCGGGCTATGAAAACTACTTTATGCAGGGCGCTAACCTGCGCTTTGCCGGGAAAGATGTGTTCCTGAAATCCCACGGTTTCGATCACTTGTATGGTTCCGAAGAGCTGAAAACCACGGTGGCCGATCCGGCCTACCGCAACGACTGGGGCTTTTACGACGATACCGTTCTGGATGAAACCTGGAAGAAATTCGAGGAGCTTTCCCGCGCCGGTAAACGCTTCTCGCTGTTTGCGTTGACCGTCGACACGCATCATCCGGATGGTTTTGTCTCACGCACCTGTAAACGTCAGGGCTACGACATTGACGGTAAAAACAACAAGTCGTTCAGCGCCGTGACCTGTAGCCAGGAGCATATCGCGGCGTTAATCGAAAAAATCAAAGCGTCGCCGTATTTCAAAAATACGGTCATCGTCGTCTCATCTGACCATCTGGCGATGAAAAACAGCGCCTGGGATGAGCTGAATAAGCTGGATCGCAGCAACCTGTTCTTTGTGCTGCGCGGCGATAAACCGCAGCAGGAGATCATTGCCGCTAAACGTAACTCGATGGATAACGGCGCTACCGTGCTGGATATTCTGGGTGGCGATAACTTCATTGGACTGGGCCGCAGTACGCTGTCGGGCCAGTCCCTGTCGGAAATCTTCCTCAACATGAAGGAAAAAATCCTCGCCTGGAAGCCGGATATCATTCGTCTGTGGAACTTCCCGAAAGAGATAAAAGACTTCACCATCGATCAGGATAAAAAAATGATCGCGTTCTCCGGCAGCCATTTCCGCCTGCCACTGCTGCTGCGCGTGTCGGATAACCGCGTCGAGCCGCTGCCGGAAAGCGAATACTCCGCGCCACTGCGCTTCCAGCTGGCGGAATTCGCCCCGCGCGATAATTTCGTCTGGGTCGACAAATGCTACAAAATGGGCCAGCTCTGGTCGCAACAGCTGTCGCTGTCCACCGACTGGTGCGTCTCTCAGGGGCAACTCGGCGGCGAGCAGACCGTGCAACACGTTGACAAACCGCAGTGGCAGGGAAAAACCGCGTTTAAAGATACGGTTATTGATACCGCACGCTATCAGCGCAACGTTGACCTGCTGAAAATCGTCGACAACGACATTCGTTATAAAGCAGACAGCTTCATCTTTAATGTTGCCGGCGCGCCGGAAGAGGTGAAGCAGTTCAGCGGTATTTCGCGGCCGGAATCATGGGGGCGCTGGTCTAACGCCCAGTTAGGCGATGAGGTGAAAATTGAATATACCCATCCGCTGCCGGAGAAATTCGATCTGGTGATCACCGCCAGGGCATTTGGTCCCAACGCGAATCGCCCTATACCGGTGCGCGTCGGCGATAAAGAACAGACGCTGACGCTGAGCAATGATGTCACCACCAGCACGCTGCACTTCGATAACCCAACGCGCAGCAATACGCTGGTCATTGTGCCGCCCGATCCGCAGTCCACTAACGAAGGGAATATTCTCGGTCACGCTCCGCGCAAGCTGGGGATCGGCATGGTGGAGATTAAAATTGTGAGCAGCGCTGGCTGATGACGGCGTTCACCCTTCGCCCGACGCGCATCGACGACGTCGCTGCCCTGCCCGCCATCGAACGTGCGGCGGGGCAGCGGTTTCGCGACGTTCCTGAGCTGGCCTGGCTGGCAGACAATGAGGTTATTTGTGTTGAAGATCACCTCGGTTACGCCGGACGCGGATTAAGCTGGCTGACGACAGGCCTGTGGGCTTTATTCTCGCCGAAGCTCATCCATCGTCGCTGTTTATTGTGGAACTGTCGGTTCACCTGGACTGGCAGGGACGAGGTCTCGGACGCCAGTTAATCGCCCGTGCCGCCGCGCATGCCCGCAGTCTGGGGCTGAACTCGCTGACGTTAACGACGTTTCGTGATGTCCCGTGGAATGCGCCCTTCTACAGGCGATTAGGGTTTGAAATGCTGACGACGCTGACGCCGGAACTGCGCCAGAAACGCGAGGAAGAGACGGCGCACGGTTTAGCGTATGGTTCCCGCTGCGCCATGCGCCTGCCTCTGTAAGATCGCCCGGTGGCGTTGCGCTTACCGGGCTTACAAAACCCAATTCCGCAGGCCGGGTAAGGCGCAGCCGCCACCCGGCAAAACGCACAGCGTCAGAACGTTTCCCAGTTATCGCCCGCATCTGCGGTCGACGGTTTACGCGCCACTACCGGAGCGGCAACGCTTTTCGCGGAGGCGAACTCGCGCGCCTTCATCTGTTCCTGCTGAATACGGAACACCGCAACAGCCTGCGTCAGACGGCTCGCCTGCTCTTCCAGTGCCGCGGCCGCCGCCGCAGACTCTTCCACCAGCGAGGCGTTCTGCTGGGTCACGCGATCCATCTCAGCCACCGCCAGCCCAACCTGGTCGATACCGCGGCTCTGCTCGTCAGACGCAGACGCGATTTCGCCCATGATGTCCGTCACGCGCGTTACCGCATTCACGATCTCACCCATGGTTTCACCCGCGCTTTCCACCAGCGTTGAACCAATTTCCACGCGCCCCACGGAGTCTTCAATCAGACTCTTGATCTCACGGGCCGCCTGGGCGCTGCGCTGCGCCAGGTTTCGGACTTCACCTGCAACCACCGCAAAGCCGCGGCCCTGCTCGCCCGCACGCGCCGCTTCTACCGCCGCGTTCAGCGCCAGAATATTGGTCTGGAAGGCAATCCCGTCGATCACGCTGATGATATCGGCGATTTTCTGCGAACTGCCGGCGATATCGCGCATGGTCTGCACCACGTTATCCACCACCTTGCCGCCTTTCTGCGCGGTTTCAGACGCGCTCAGGGCCAGGTTGCTCGCCTGACGGGCGTTCTCGGCGTTCTGCTTCACGGTGGCAGTCAGCTGTTCCATGCTGGCGGCGGTCTCTTCCAGAGAGGCAGCCTGCTGTTCGGTACGGGATGAGAGATCGTTATTACCCATCGAGATTTCGCTCGCACCGCTGTAAATGGCGTTTGCGCCGTTACGCACGTCACCCACGGTACGCACCAGCTCGCCCTGCATGTGGCGCAGGGAGTCAGCCAGTTCCCCCATCTCGTTGGAGCCTTCCACGTCGATGCGCTTCACCAGGTCGCCGCTGGCGATATGACGAATGCTGTCAATCAGACGGTTCAGCGGCGAAATCAGCGCCTGACGAATACCCAGCCAGACGGCAACAATCACCACCAGCACCGCAGCCAGCACGCTAATCAGCACCCAGATAGCCTGGCGGTAAGAACTGTTGCTGTCTTCAACCGCGGTCTGATACAGCGCGTCGTTCTGTTGCAGATAGGTGACGTACTGCTTCTCAAAGCCATCCTGATAGCTCTGGGTCGGCTGGTCGAAGAACTCATTGATCTTGCCCGCCCCCAGCAGCTGGATCAGCTCGGCCAGCGCGCCGTGGTAGATATCGTAATTACGTTTGATTTCCAGTGCCGCAGCGTCGCTCTGACGCGGGTCGCGCGGCAGCGCTTCGTAATCCGCCCAGTTTTTTTCCGCCTGTTTCAGAGACGCAGAGGCAATTTGCATCAGCTCGGCGACGGTTGAGCCGCTACCGATATTGTTCTGATCCATCATATAGCGGATACCCGCGCGGTTCAGAGTGTTACGGGTTTGCAGCAGCGCCACCCAGCTACCGTTCAGGGTGGATTGTTGCTGGCGAATGGTTTGCAGGATGGTGAAATTCTCTTTGTCATGCTTCAGGGCATTGAAGAAAAGACCACCGGATGTGAGTTGTAAAAGGCCAAATATCGCTAAAACCAGCAGTAAGCTGGTGACAATCTTGATACGATTTAACATGTTTTCTCTTTCCTCAGACAGATACAGAATTTTCGGCCTGGAAAGGGAAAACTTTACGAAAATCATCCTGGAATTTAGGGTTTTTACTCTTCGTCCCGCGCGGCAATATGTCGGTTTCCAAGTTCAATAAATTCTTCCAGCAGCGCCGTGAGCTGCGTCATCTTCTCCGGGGTATATTCCGCCTCAATCTGCTGGTACGCCTCTTCCACCTGAGCCTGAGCACGCTGGTACAGCGCGTTGCCTTCTTTCGTCAGCGATACGTACAGCTTGCGCTGGTCATTCACCGGCTTTAAGCGCAGCACCAGACCGTCGCGCTCCATCCGCGTCAGAATGCCGGTCAGGCTTGGGCGCAAAATGCAGGTGCGGAACGCCAGATCGTGAAAATCCATGGAGGGATGCTCGGCCAGCACGCGGACGATACGCCACTGCTGCTCGGTCAGATTATGCCGCTTCACTATCGGGCGGAAGTAGCCCATCGCCGCTTCACGCGCCTGCAAAAGCGCGATGGTTAATGAGTCATGCATCACCTTCCCCTTACATCATTAACAAGTAAACAATTTAAAACAGATGCTTTTATAGACAACGCGTTGTAACCCAAAAAGTCTAACAGAAACAACGCCATTTTTTTAATCCATTGAATTAAAAGATAATTAACTCATTTATGTAAATTTATTGTTATTCATATCACAAATTATTCACTTCTGATTGCGAAACGAACAGCAAAAGCATAAAACCAGATCATTAACATATTAATGAAATCAAAACCGGACAGCCGGTTTGAGGAGTATGGGAATGAAAGGTACTGTTTTTGCCGTAGCGCTAAACCACCAAAGCCAGCGTGCAGCCTGGGCTGAGGCGTTTGAAAAAGCCCCCTATAACGCGCCGCCAAAAACGGCGGTGTGGTTTATCAAGCCACATAACACCGTTATTCGCGCAGGCGAGCCGATTCCCTTCCCACAGGGAGAAACCGTGTTAAGCGGCGCAACGGTGGCGCTGATGGTGGGCAAAACCGCCAGCAAAGTCCGCGTTGAAGAGGCGGCGGCGTACATCGCTGGCTACGCGCTGGCCAACGAAATCAGCCTGCCGGAAGAGAGCTTCTACCGTCCGGCGATCAAGGCCAAATGTCGGGATGGATTTTGCCCGCTCGGCGAACCTGTCGCCGTTGATAACGTGGACAACCTGACCATCATCACCGAGATCAACGGTCGCGAAGCGGACCACTGGAACACGGCCGATCTGCACCGCAACGCCGCCGAACTGCTGAGCGCGCTGAGCGAATTTGCCACCCTGAACCCCGGCGATGCGATATTGCTCGGTACCCCACAAAGCCGTGTCGAAATTCGCCCGGGCGATCGGGTACGCATTCTGGCAGAGGGATTTCCGCCGTTGGAAAACCTGGTGGTGATGGAACGCGACGTTACCATTGCTTCGCGCACGCCGCCGCACGCCACGCTGTTCGCACTCGGGCTGAACTACGCCGATCACGCCAGCGAGCTGGACTTTAAACCGCCTACCGAGCCGCTGGTGTTTATCAAAGCGCCGAACACCTTTAATGGCGATAACCAGACCTCGGTGCGCCCAAACAACATTGAATACATGCATTACGAAGCCGAGCTGGTGGTGGTCATAGGTAAAACCGCGCGTAAGGTCAGCGAAGCCGAGGCGATGGACTATGTTGCGGGCTACACGGTGTGCAACGACTACGCCATCCGCGATTATCTCGAAAACTACTATCGCCCAAACCTGCGGGTGAAAAGCCGCGACGGGCTGACCCCCATCAGCCCGAACGTGGTACCAAAAGAAGCCATCCCTGACCCGCACAACCTTCGTCTTCGCACCTACGTTAACGGTGAACTGCGTCAGGAAGGCACCACCGCCGATCTCATTTTCAGCATCCCATTCCTGATTGCGTATCTGAGCGATTTCATGACCCTGCAACCGGGCGACATGATTGCCACCGGCACGCCGAAGGGGCTGTCCGACGTGGTACCGGGCGATGAAGTGGTGGTGGAAGTGGAGGGCGTAGGCCGTCTGGTAAACCGAATTGTCAGTGAGGAGACTGCAAAATGAAAAAGATTAACCACTGGATCAACGGGAAAAACGTCGCCGGAAGTGAGTACTTCCAAACCACTAACCCGGCCTCCGGCGAGGTGCTGGCTGAAGTAGCCTCCGGGGGCGAAGCCGAAATCCATCAGGCCGTTGCCGCCGCCAAAGAGGCGTTCCCGAAATGGGCCAACCTGCCGATGAAGGAGCGTGCGCGCCTGATGCGTCGCCTGGGGGATCTGATTGACCAGAACGTGCCGGACATTGCCGCGATGGAGACCGCCGACACCGGCCTGCCGATCCACCAGACCAAAAACGTGCTCATTCCGCGCGCCTCGCACAACTTCGAGTTCTTCGCCGAGGTGTGCCAGCAGATGAACGGCAAAACCTACCCGGTCGACGACAAGATGCTCAACTACACCCTGGTGCAGCCGGTGGGTGTCTGCGCGCTGGTGTCGCCGTGGAACGTGCCGTTTATGACCGCCACCTGGAAGGTCGCGCCCTGTCTCGCGCTGGGTAACACCGCGGTGCTGAAGATGTCTGAACTCTCCCCGCTGACCGCCGACCGTCTGGGCGAGCTGGCCCTCGAAGCGGGCATTCCGGCGGGCGTGCTCAACGTGGTGCAGGGCTATGGCGCCACGGCGGGCGACACGCTGGTGCGTCATCATGACGTGCGCGCCGTCTCCTTCACCGGCGGCACCGCCACCGGGCGTAACATCATGAAAAACGCCGGGCTGAAGAAGTATTCTATGGAACTGGGCGGCAAATCTCCGGTGCTGATTTTTGAAGACGCGGACATCGAGCGCGCGCTGGACGCCGCCCTGTTCACCATCTTCTCCATCAACGGCGAACGCTGCACCGCCGGCTCGCGCATCTTCATCCAGCAGAGCATCTACCCGGAGTTCGTCAAACGCTTCGCCGAGCGCGCCAACCGCCTGCGCGTGGGCGACCCGACCGATCCGAACACCCAGATTGGCGCGCTCATCAGCCAGCAGCACTGGGAAAAAGTCTCCGGCTATATCCGCCTCGGCATTGAAGAGGGGGCAACCCTGCTGGCGGGCGGCCCGGACAAACCGACCGATCTGCCTGCGCACCTGGAAGGCGGCAACTTCCTGCGCCCGACCGTGCTGGCGGATGTCGATAACCGCATGCGCGTGGCGCAGGAAGAGATCTTCGGGCCGGTGGCCTGCCTGCTGCCGTTTAAGGACGAAGCGGAAGGGCTGCGCCTGGCGAACGACGTGGAGTATGGCCTGGCGTCGTACATCTGGACCCAGGACGTCAGCAAAGTGCTGCGTCTGGCGCGCAACATCGAAGCGGGCATGGTGTTCGTCAACACCCAGAACGTGCGCGACCTGCGCCAGCCGTTTGGCGGCGTGAAGGCCTCCGGCACCGGCCGCGAGGGGGGCGAGTACAGCTTCGAGGTCTTCGCGGAGATGAAGAACGTCTGCATCTCCATGGGCGACCATCCGATTCCAAAGTGGGGGATCTGATCATGGGAAAATTAGCGTTAGCGGCAAAAATCACCCACGTGCCGTCAATGTATCTCTCTGAACTGCCGGGCAAAAACTACGGCTGCCGCCAGGGCGCCATCGATGGGCATAAAGAGATCAGCAAGCGCTGCCGCGAGCTGGGCGTGGATACCATTATCGTCTTCGACACCCACTGGCTGGTGAACAGCGCGTATCACATCAACTGCGCGGACCATTTCTCAGGCGTCTACACCAGCAACGAGCTGCCGCATTTTATTCGCGACATGACCTACGACTACGACGGCAACCCGGAACTCGGCCAGCTGATTGCCGACGAAGCGGTGAAGCTTGGCGTTCGCGCCAAGGCGCACAACATCCCGAGCCTCAAGCTGGAGTACGGCACGCTGGTGCCGATGCGCTACATGAACGCGGATAAGCACTTCAAAGTGGTCTCCATCTCGGCGTTCTGCACGGTTCACGACTTCGCCGACAGCCGCAGGCTGGGCGAGGCCATCATCAGCGCCATCGAAAAATACGACGGCACCGTGGCGGTGCTCGCCAGCGGCTCGCTGTCGCACCGCTTTATCGACGACCAGCGCGCGGAGGAAGGGATGAACAGCTACACCCGCGAGTTTGATCGCCAGATGGACGAGCGCGTGGTGAAGCTGTGGCGCGAGGGGCAGTTCAAGGAGTTTTGCAGCATGCTGCCGGAGTACGCCGACTACTGCTACGGCGAGGGCAACATGCACGACACGGTGATGCTGCTGGGGATGCTCGGCTGGGACAAATACGACGGTAAGGTGGAGTTTCTCACCGAGCTGTTCGCCAGCTCCGGCACCGGCCAGGTCAACGCCGTTTTCCCGCTGCCCGCCTAAGGAGTCGTTATGCCGCACTTTATTGCTGAATGTACCAACAACATCCGCGAGCAGGCCGACCTGCCGGGTCTGTTCGCCAAAGTGAACGAGGCGCTCGCCGCCACGGGGATCTTCCCGCTCGGGGGCATCCGCAGCCGCGCCCACTGGCTGGATACCTGGCAGATGGCCGACGGTAAGCACGATTACGCCTTTGTGCATATGACGCTGAAGATCGGCGCGGGGCGCAGCCTGGAAAGCCGGGAAGAGGTCGGTGAAATGCTGTTTGCGCTGATCAAAACGCACTTCGCAGAGCTAATGGCGGGCCGATATCTGGCGCTCTCGTTCGAGCTGGACGAGCTGCACCCGACGCTTAATTACAAGCAAAACAACGTGCACGCGTTGTTTAAATAACACCGCACGGTCTGTCCCCTCTCCCACAGGGAGAGGGAGAAAACAAATAAAAACAGGATATCGCCATGCTCGACAAACACACCCATACCCTGATCGCCCACCGTCTGCATCAGGCGGAACAATCCCGGGAGCAGATCCGCGCGATCTCGCTGGAGTACCCGGAGATCACCATTGAAGACGCCTACGCCGTCCAGCGCGAATGGGTGAGCCTGAAAATTGCCGAAGGCCGCGTGCTGAAAGGCCACAAGATCGGCCTTACCTCCAAAGCGATGCAGGCCAGCTCGCAGATCAGCGAGCCGGACTACGGCGCGCTGCTGGACGATATGTTCTTCCACGACGGCAGCGACATCCCCGTGGATCGCTTTATCGTCCCGCGCATCGAAGTGGAGCTGGCCTTCGTGCTGGCAAAACCGCTGCGCGGCCCGAACTGCACGATCTTCGACGTCTACAACGCCACGGATTACGTCATCCCCGCCCTGGAGCTGATCGACGCCCGCTGCCATAACGTTGACCCGGAAACCCAGCGCCCGCGCAAGGTGTTCGACACCATCTCCGATAACGCCGCCAACGCGGGCGTGATCCTCGGCGGCCGCCCGATTAAACCCGACGAGCTGGATCTGCGCTGGATCTCCGCCCTGCTTTACCGCAACGGCGTGATCGAAGAGACCGGGGTCGCCGCAGGCGTGCTTAACCACCCGGCGAACGGCGTGGCGTGGCTGGCGAACAAACTCGCGCCATACGACGTGCAGCTTGAGCCAGGGCAAATCATCCTCGGCGGCTCGTTTACCCGCCCGGTTGCCGCCAGCAGAGGCGACACCTTCCACGTCGACTACGGCAACATGGGCTCCATCAGCTGCCGCTTTGTGTAAGGAGATGACCATGCAAAACGCATTCAAAGCGGCGCTGAAGGCGGGCCGTCCGCAAATCGGGTTATGGCTGGGGCTGACCAGCAGCTACAGCGCTGAGCTACTGGCCGGGGCCGGTTTTGACTGGCTGCTGATCGACGGAGAGCACGCGCCGAACAGCGTGCAAACCATCCTGACTCAGCTCCAGGCCATCGCCCCTTATCCCAGCCAGCCGGTGGTGCGCCCGTCGTGGAACGATCCGGTGCAGATCAAGCAGCTGCTGGACGTGGGGGCGCAAACCCTGCTGGTGCCGATGGTGCAAAACGCCGACGAAGCCCGTCTGGCTGTCAGCGCCACCCGCTACCCGCCTGCCGGCATTCGCGGCGTCGGCAGCGCGCTGGCGCGGGCGTCGCGCTGGAACCGCATCCCGGAGTATCTGCATCAGGCTAACGACGCCATGTGCGTGCTGGTGCAAATCGAAACTCGCGAGGCGCTGAAAAACCTGCCGCAGATCCTGGACGTGGAAGGGGTGGACGGCGTGTTTATCGGCCCTGCGGATCTGAGCGCCGACATGGGCTTCGCCGGTAATCCGCAGCACCCGGAGGTGCAGGCCGCCATAGAGCAGGCGATCGCCCAAATCCTCAGCGCGGGCAAAGCGCCCGGCATCCTGATGGCGAACGAGCAACTGGCAAAACGTTATCTTGAACTCGGCGCGCTGTTTGTCGCGGTCGGCGTGGATACCACCCTGCTCGCCCGCAGCGCCGAAGCGCTGGCGGCCCGCTTTACCGACGTCACCACAGCAGTTGATAACAATAAATCCGTCTACTAAACGTACGATGTGGAGCGCAACATGACGACCTCAACCCTGCATAATAAAGCTGTTGAACATCGCGTTATTAATAAGCTGTTCCGTCGTTTGATCGTGTTTCTTTTTATCCTGTTTGTCTTCTCG
The DNA here is from genome assembly GCF_002787395.1 of Enterobacter sp. CRENT-193. Lineage (NCBI taxonomy): Bacteria > Pseudomonadati > Pseudomonadota > Gammaproteobacteria > Enterobacterales > Enterobacteriaceae > Enterobacter > Enterobacter sp. CRENT-193. The sequence goes on from NZ_CP024812.1 coordinate 96,397, forward strand.
TTTCTCGATCGCATCAACATCGGCTTTGCCGGGCTGACGATGGGCAAAGATCTGGGCCTCACGTCGACCATGTTTGGCCTGGCCGCGACCCTGTTTTATGTGACCTACGTGCTGTGCGGGATCCCCAGCAACATCATGCTGGCGAAGATCGGCGCCCGCCGCTGGATCGCCGGGATCATGGTGGTGTGGGGCATCGCCTCTACCTGCACCATGTTCGCCACCAGCCCCGAAACGCTCTACGTCCTGCGCATGCTGGTGGGCATTGCCGAAGCCGGTTTCCTGCCGGGCATTCTGGTCTATCTCACCTGGTGGTTCCCGGCGTATCACCGCGCCCGCGCCAACGCGTTGTTTATGATCGCCATGCCGGTGACCATGATGCTCGGTTCGATCCTCTCCGGGTACATTCTGGCGATGGACGGACTGTGGAACCTTAAGGGCTGGCAGTGGCTGTTCCTGCTGGAGGGGCTGCCGTCGGTGGTGCTCGGCGTGGTGACCTGGTTCTACCTTAACGACACCCCGGATCAGGCCACCTGGCTGGATGATGACGAAAAGCAGGCACTCAAAACGATGATCGCCCGCGAGCAGGAGCTGGCCATTGCGCATGCCGCCACGCCGCGATCGACGCTGCGCGAGGTGCTGACGCCCGCCGTGCTGCTCTACACGCTGGCCTACTTCTGCCTGACGAATACGCTGAGCGCGATCAACATCTGGACGCCGCAGATCCTGCAAAGCTTCAACACCGGCAGCAGCAATATCGTGATTGGCCTGCTGGCGGCGATCCCGCAGTTTTGCACCATCCTCGGGATGATCTGGTGGAGCCGCCGCTCCGACAGGCTGAAAGAGCGAAAAAAGCACACTATCCTGCCGTATCTTTTTGCAGCGGCGGGATGGATGCTGGCCTCGGCGACCGATCACAGTCTGATCCAGCTGCTTGGCATCATCATGGCCTCAACCGGATCGTTTACCGCCATGGCGATATTCTGGACCACGCCGGATCAGGTTATTAGCCTGCAATCCCGCGCGGTGGCGCTGGCGGTGATCAACGCCATCGGCAACGTCGGGTCTGCCGTCAGCCCATTGCTGATAGGTATTTTGCGCGACGCGACCGGCAGCTTCAGCTCGGGACTGTGGTTCGTGGCAGGTCTGCTGGTGGTGGGCGCGCTGGTGCTGACGCGCATTCCGATGACGCGCCGGGAAAGCCTTGAGCGTGAGCCGGACATCGCGGCGCAAAAGATCCACTGAGGAGCCGCTATGTGTCAGAGCCCCATCACCAACATCGATATCAGCAAGGAGTACGACGAAAGTCTGGGCACCGACGATGTGCACTACCAGTCGTTCGCCCGCATGGCGGCCTTTTTTGGCCGCGACATGCAGGCGCACCGCCACGACCAGTATTTTCAGATGCATTTTCTCGACACCGGGCAGATTGAGCTCCAGCTCGACGACCACCGTTACTCGGTGCAGGCGCCGCTGTTCGTGCTGACGCCACCGTCGGTGCCGCACGCGTTTATCACCGAATCCGACAGCGACGGCCACGTGCTGACGGTGCGCGAGGATCTCATCTGGCCGCTGTTAGAAGTGCTCTACCCGGGCACGCGGGAAGCGTTCGGCCTGCCGGGGATCTGCCTGTCGCTTGCCGACAAGCCTGATGAGCTGGCGGCGCTGAAGCACTACTGGCAGCTGATTGCCCGGGAATCCACGGAACAGCTGCCCGGTCGCGAGCATACGCTGGTCCTGCTGGCGCAGGCCGTTTTTACCCTGCTGCTGCGCAACGCGAAGCTCGACGACCACGCGTCAGGCGGCATGCGCGGTGAGCTGAAGCTGTTTCAGCGCTTTAACCAGCTGACAGATGCTCATTACCACGAGCACTGGACGGTGCCGGAATACGCCAGCGAACTGCATCTCACCGAATCCCGCCTGACCGATATCTGTCGCCGCTTCGCCAACCGCTCGCCGAAACGGCTGATCTTCGACCGCCAGCTGCGGGAAGCCAGACGCCTGCTGCTGTTTTCCGACAGCACAGTGAGCGAAATTGCCTGGCAGCTGGGTTTTAAAGATCCGGCCTATTTCGCCCGTTTTTTTAACCGACTGACGGGGTGCTCACCCAGCGCGTACCGGGCGCAGAAAGTACCGGTGTCGCCTGTTCCCCTCACCCCTGCCCTCTCCCAGATGGAGAGAGAGTAACCGTCCCCTCTCCCTCTGGGAGAGGGTTAGGGTGAGGGAAATCACACTCTGTGATCTCTCGCGAAAAGTACCTGCCGTTGTCCCAATCGTCCCTTCACGTTCCGCCCCTCTCACGCTTCAATTAAACAACAAAAACAAAACATAAATTTAACAACCATCTTCCGATACGAGGTCCCTATGAAGCCTGAAGATTTCCGCGCTGATGCCAAACGTCCGTTAACCGGTGAAGAGTATTTAAAAAGCCTGCAAGATGGCCGTGAGATTTATATCTACGGCGAGCGCGTTAAGGACGTCACTACCCACCCGGCATTTCGCAATGCGGCGGCGTCCATCGCCCAGATGTACGATGCCCTGCACAAGCCAGACATGCAGGATACCCTCTGCTGGGGCACGGACACCGGCAGCGGCGGCTACACCCATAAATTCTTCCGCGTGGCAAAAAGCGCCGACGATCTGCGCCAGCAGCGTGACGCCATCGCCGAGTGGTCGCGCCTGAGCTACGGCTGGATGGGGCGTACGCCGGACTACAAAGCCGCGTTCGGCTGCGCGCTGGGGGCGAACCCTGCCTTCTACGGTCAGTTCGAGCAGAACGCCCGCAACTGGTACACACGTATTCAGGAAACCGGCCTGTACTTTAACCACGCCATCGTCAACCCGCCGATCGACCGCCATAAACCGGCAGACGAGGTGAAAGACGTTTACATCAAGCTGGAGAAAGAGACCGACGCCGGGATCATCGTCAGCGGCGCGAAAGTGGTGGCCACCAACTCCGCCCTGACCCATTACAACATGATCGGCTTCGGCTCTGCGCAGGTGATGGGCGAAAACCCAGACTTCGCGCTGATGTTCGTCGCGCCGATGGATGCCGAAGGGGTGAAGCTGATCTCCCGCGCCTCTTACGAGATGGTGGCAGGGGTGACCGGTTCCCCGTACGACTACCCGCTCTCCAGCCGTTTTGACGAGAATGACGCCATTCTGGTGATGGATCATGTGCTGATCCCGTGGGAAAACGTGCTGATCTACCGCGATTTCGACCGCTGCCGTCGCTGGACGATGGAAGGTGGCTTCGCCCGCATGTACCCGCTTCAGGCCTGCGTGCGTCTGGCAGTGAAGCTCGACTTCATCACCGCTCTGCTGAAGAAGTCGCTGGAGTGTACCGGCACCCTCGAGTTCCGCGGCGTGCAGGCGGATCTCGGCGAAGTGGTGGCGTGGCGCAACATGTTCTGGGCGCTGAGCGACTCCATGTGCTCCGAAGCCACGCCGTGGGTAAACGGCGCGTATCTGCCTGACCACGCGGCGTTACAGACCTACCGCGTGATGGCGCCAATGGCCTATGCGAAGATCAAGAACATCATCGAACGTAACGTGACCTCCGGGCTGATCTACCTACCGTCCAGCGCGCGGGACCTGAACAACCCGCAGATCGACCAGTATCTGGCGAAGTACGTGTGCGGCTCCAACGGGATGGATCATGTCGAACGCATCAAGATTCTGAAACTGATGTGGGATGCCATCGGCAGCGAGTTTGGCGGACGTCACGAGCTGTACGAAATCAACTACTCCGGTAGCCAGGATGAGATCCGCCTGCAATGCCTGCGTCAGGCGCAAAGCTCCGGCAACATGGACAAGATGATGGCGATGGTTGACCGCTGCATGTCCGAGTACGACCAGCACGGCTGGACCGTACCGCACCTGCACGACAACACTGATATCAACATGCTGGATAAGCTGCTGAAATAACGCAGCGGGAGGTTTCAATGCAATCTGAAGAACGCCTGCGTTTTCGCGACGCGATGGCCAGCCTGTCGGCGGCGGTGAATGTGGTCACCACCGAGGGCGATGCGGGTCGCTGCGGCATTACCGCCACCGCCGTCTGTTCGGTCACGGACACCCCGCCTTCGGTCATGGTCTGCATCAACGCCAACAGCGCCATGAACCCGGTCTTCCAGGGCAACGGCAAACTGTGTGTCAACGTGCTGAACCACGAGCAGGAGATCATGGCCCGCCACTTTGCCGGGATGACCGGCATGGCAATGGAGGAGCGCTTTGCTCTCTCCTGCTGGCAGAAAGGACCGCTGGCGCAGCCGGTGCTGAAAGGCGCTCTGGCAAGCCTGGAAGGCGAGATAACCCAGGTGCAAACCATCGGTACCCATCTGGTCTACCTTGTGGAGATTAAGAACATCATCCTCAGCAGCGAGGGGCACGGCCTGATCTACTTCAAACGCCGTTTCCACCCGGTGATGATGGAGATGGAAGCCGCGATTTGATCCCGTTGCACAAAAAACGCTAAGGTTTCCGCAAAGGTGCGCCGTTAACTATCCATAAGATAAATTTTCCGGGGCGGCTGGCGACGTCGTCAGGCGCCCCCTTAACGCTGGAAAGTCTTATGGCCCCTTCACCCCGAAGCCGCTCGGCTGAACGTCTGGTTGACATCATTATTGCCCTGCACCGCAACGGAAGCGTTAATCGACGCGATCTGATGCAAAAATTTGGCATTACCGAACGTACGGTGTACCGCGATTTGCAGGCGCTTTCCCCGATTATTGAACACGACGGCAAAGGGCGCTATCAGCTGCTGCCTGCGTATCAGACCTGCCGCTGCGTGCACTGCCCTGAAGCGAACGACGAAACCCCGCAGGGGTAGATTATTCTCAGTGATCTCAATCACATATTTTCTTCCACCGTGGGTGAGCCTTAACCACTCACCCTCGCTTTTGACCGCTCACGCATCGCTTTCAACCACTCACCTATTTACCGTGCTTTATACGCGCGAGGATCTGGCACGATCGCTCCAGCATTAATCAATACCTCCTCACAACGAACCCTGACCCTTTTTTCTTTACATAAAAAACCAGGTCTTACTATGGATACTAAAAAACTACTTAAGCACGTGCCCTGGGCCATCCTCGGGATCATCGGTGCTTTCTGTCTGGCGGTTGTCGCATTACGCCGGGGCGAGCACGTCAGCGCCCTGTGGATCGTGGTCGCGTCAGTTTCCGTCTATCTTGTGGCTTATCGCTACTACAGCTTGTACATCGCGCAGAAGGTCATGAAGCTCGACCCGACGCGCGCCACCCCGGCGGTCATTAACAATGACGGCCTGAACTACGTGCCAACCAACCGTTACGTGCTGTTTGGTCACCACTTCGCCGCCATTGCAGGCGCGGGTCCGCTGGTCGGTCCGGTGCTGGCTGCGCAGATGGGCTACCTGCCGGGTACGCTCTGGCTGCTGGCGGGCGTGGTGCTGGCGGGGGCGGTGCAGGACTTTATGGTGCTGTTTATCTCCTCGCGCCGTAACGGTTCGTCGCTGGGTGAGATGATCAAAGAGGAGATGGGCCGCGTGCCGGGCACCATCGCCCTCTTCGGCTGCTTCCTGATCATGATCATCATCCTGGCGGTGCTGGCCCTGATCGTGGTGAAAGCGCTGGCCGAAAGTCCGTGGGGCGTCTTCACCGTCTGCTCTACCGTACCGATTGCGCTGTTCATGGGCATCTACATGCGCTTCCTGCGCCCTGGCAGCGTTGGCGAGGTGTCGGTCATCGGTATCGTGCTGCTGGTCGCCTCCATCTACTTCGGCGGCGTGATTGCGCACGACCCGTACTGGGGCCCGGCGCTGACCTTTAAAGACACCACCATCACCTTCGCGCTGATCGGTTACGCGTTCATCTCAGCGCTGTTGCCGGTGTGGCTGATTCTGGCTCCGCGCGACTACCTGGCGACCTTCCTGAAAATCGGCGTGATCGTCGGGCTGGCAATCGGGATTGTGATCATCAATCCTGAGCTGAAAATGCCAGCGGTGACACAGTACATTGACGGTACCGGTCCGCTGTGGAAAGGCGCTCTGTTCCCGTTCCTGTTTATCACCATCGCCTGCGGTGCCGTGTCTGGCTTCCACGCGCTGATCGCCTCGGGCACCACGCCGAAGCTGATGGCCAACGAAACCGACGCGCGCTTCATCGGTTACGGCGCGATGCTGATGGAGTCCTTCGTGGCGATCATGGCGCTGGTTGCAGCGTCGATTATCGAGCCAGGTCTGTACTTTGCGATGAACACCCCACCAGCGGGTCTCGGCATCACCATGCCAAACCTGCATGAGATGGGCGGCGAAAATACCGCGCTGATCCTGGCGCAGCTGAAAGACGCCAGCGCACACGCGGCGGCGACCGTCAGCTCCTGGGGCTTCGTAATTTCGCCTGAGCAGATCATGCAGACCGCGAAAGACATCGGCGAACCGTCCGTGCTGAACCGCGCAGGTGGCGCGCCAACGCTGGCGGTGGGTATCGCACACGTGTTCCACAAAGTGCTGCCGTGGGCGGACATGGGCTTCTGGTACCACTTCGGTATTCTGTTTGAAGCGCTATTCATCCTCACCGCGCTGGATGCCGGTACGCGTGCAGGCCGCTTCATGTTGCAGGATCTGCTGGGTAACTTCGTGCCATTCCTGAAGAAAACCGACTCTCTGGTGGCCGGTGTTCTGGGTACCGCGGGCTGCGTAGGCCTGTGGGGTTATCTGCTGTATCAGGGCGTTGTTGACCCGCTGGGCGGCGTTAAGAGCCTGTGGCCGCTGTTCGGCATCTCTAACCAGATGCTGGCGGCTGTGGCCCTGGTGCTGGGTACCGTTGTCCTGGTGAAGATGAAACGCACCAAATACATCTGGGTCACCGTGGTGCCTGCGCTGTGGCTGCTGCTCTGCACTACCTGGGCGCTGGGTCTGAAACTGTTCAGCACCAACCCGCAGCTGGAAGGCTTCTTCTTCATGGCTAACCAGTACAAAGAGAAGATTGCCGCAGGCGGCGCGGATCTGACCGCGCAGCAGATTGCCAACATGAACCATATCGTGGTGAACAACTACACCAACGCGGGTCTGAGCATTCTGTTCCTGGTGGTGGTGTACAGCATTATCTTCTACGGCATCAAAACCTGGATGAAAGTGCGTAACGTTGAGGGCCGTACGGATAAAGAAACCCCGTACGTGCCGGTGCCGGAAGGCGGCGTGAAGACCTCCTCACACCATTAATTAAGCATGTTACTGTAGGCCCGGATCGCTGCGCGCCTCCGGGCTTCTTCTATCTGGAACCCTCAATGTTTGGTAACTTAGGCGAAGCAAAAAAATACCTCGGTCAGGCGGCGAAAATGCTGATTGGCATTCCGGACTATGACAACTACGTTGAGCATATGAAGACCAACCATCCGGATAAGCCGTACATGACTTACACTGAATTCTTCCGCGAGCGTCAGGAAGCGCGCTACGGCGGAAGTGGAGAAGGCGGCGTCCGCTGCTGCTAAAGGAGAAACCATGACCCCGATTGCCGTTACCCTGCTGACCGGTTTTCTCGGCGCCGGTAAAACCACCCTGCTGCGCCACATTCTGAACGAGCAGCACGGCTTCAAAATCGCCGTCATCGAAAACGAATTTGGCGAAGTCTCCGTTGACGATCAGCTGATTGGCGACCGCGCCACCCAGATCAAAACCCTGACCAACGGCTGCATCTGCTGCACCCGCTCTAACGAATTAGAAGACGCCCTGCTGGACCTGCTCGACAGCCGCGATCGCGGTGACATCGTCTTCGACCGTCTGGTGATCGAGTGCACCGGCATGGCCGACCCCGGCCCGATTATTCAGACCTTTTTCTCCCACGAGATCCTCTGCCAGCGCTACCTGCTGGACGGTGTTATCGCTCTGGTGGATGCGGTACACGCCGACGAGCAGATGAACCAGTTCACCATCGCCCAGTCTCAGGTGGGCTACGCCGACCGCATCCTGCTGACCAAAACCGACGTGGCAGGTGAAAGCGAAAAACTGCGCGAGCGCCTGACGCGCATCAACTCGCGTGCGCCCATTTATACGGTGACGCACGGCGATATCGATCTCGCTCAGCTGTTCAACACCAACGGCTTTATGCTGGAAGAGAACGTTACCGCGAAACCGCGCTTTCACTTTATGTCCGACAAGCAAAACGACGTGGCGTCGATTGTGGTGGAGCTGGACTACCCGGTAGACATCAGCGAGGTCTCCCGCGTGATGGAAAACCTGCTGCTGTCGTTTGCCGACAAGCTGCTGCGCTATAAAGGGATGCTGTGGATCGACGGCGAGCCGAACCGCCTGCTGTTCCAGGGGGTGCAGCGCCTGTACAGCGCCGACTGGGATCGCCCGTGGGGCGATGAAACGCCGCACAGCGTGATGGTGTTTATTGGCATCCAGCTGCCGGAAGAAGAAATTCGGGCAGCGTTTGCGGGGCTGAAAAAGTAAATCGCACCGATCATCCCCTCTCCCCCGCGGGGAGAGGGTTAGGGTGAGGGGGAAACTTATTTCAACGCCTCCGGCAGCGTCACAATCCACAGCTCGCTGTCGGACTCCGGCTTCTTCAGCGGCTTCACGCTGAGCGTGGTTTCCACCGGTTTATCATCCAGCGTCAGCTTGCCTTCCGCGTTCACCCGATAATCCTTGAGCTTCTTGCCCTCGACCGGGTTTTGCATCGCTACCTTCACGCCAAAATCGTTATCGTTCGCTACCGCCAGCGTTTTGCTGTCAATCAGCGCCAGCCTTTCGGCCTTTTCCTGCTGCCAGCCCAGCGCACGCAGATCGACCACCTGCGTTTTTTCAGCAAGTGTAATGCCGCGCTGCGCCAGCGTTTTCTCATCATCAAACTCCGGGTATTCGCCCGGCTTGTCGAAGGCGGCCAGATCGCTCGCCTTGCTCAGATCCACCCTGTAGATGAGGTTACGCATTGCGTCATTTTTATCCTCACCCTGTTCAATCAGCAGGATGGTGTGGTTATCCAGCGCCACTATGTCGCCGATTTTGGCGTCGCTGTTTTTGCTGTAGGCCGCGCTGTCGACAGGGTAGCCGTACATCGCGGTTTTCCCGGTCGCCGGGTCGAAGCTCACCAGACGGGTAAACAGCGCCTGTTTTTTGCTCTTCCCGTCGATATCCAGCGTGCTTTGCACGGCGGCAATAATACGTCCGTCCGGCATGCGGGTCAGCCCTTCGAAGCCCCGGTTTGCCTGACGCCATTTGATAACGTTTGGCAGACCGCCCGCGATGGATTTCTCCCCTTCCGCGGCCTGCGGACCGTGGATCGCGAGGATTTTCCCTTTACTGTCGACGTTAATCAGGAACGGGCCATACTCATCGCACAGCCAGTAGCCGCCCTTCCCGTCCGGCGTGATGCCTTCCGTATCCAGCCCGCGGTTATCGCCTTTCAGTACTTTTAAGGTGTCGCTTAGCGCGACTTCATTGGTGGAACCAATCACACCGCTTTGCAGTGGCAGGCCGTTGATCTCGCCTTTATCGTCATGCAGCGGTCGCGCGTCCACGGCCTCCGCTTTACCGTTTTGCACGCGGATCGTCATCAGCAGCGGAGCGAAATCCGGGGTAACAAATATTTTGGCATCGTTTTTCCCCATTTTTGGCGAATCCGCGTTAGGACCGCGATCGGTCACGGTCGCAAACGTCAGCGCATCGCCCTGCTTGCCCGTAAACAGCAGGCCAGAACCCATCCCCACCGGGAGCCCGTTCGGGAACGCATCGGCAAACGCGCCGCTGTATTTCACATGGGAGGCGTCAGGGAAGCTGACGATATAGCGCTCAGCGGTAGGCTGCGCAGCCAGTCCAGAGAAAGAGAGCGCACAACCGATAAGCACAGGAATAATTTTTCTTTTCATATTGTTAGCATCCAGTAAGTGAAGCCAACAACGTAATGAAGAAACGTGTCAGAAAAATGACATGAAAAGACAGCGGATCGGCAAAGAAATACGTATAGCAATCGCCAGAAATGTAAACCTCTGTCTTGATCTGTGACAGCCGAAATACTTTTGGAAATTATTAGAAACTTAATTAATTCACCTCAAACGGCTTTCTTCGCCTCGTTCATTAAACGTTTAGCCAAAAATATAAACTTTCCCTAAACACGAATGGATTGAGGATTGACGATCTGCCATAAAAACATCTCATCAACATTTAAGATTAAAAAACCCAACAAAAACAGCATAAAACTGCGATACCCATCACATTTGCAGTCATAAACATCCCTTGTTAAGGTGCCCTCAGATTAATTTGATACGAGGAAACACGCATGAAAAAGCTTAACGTTCTCATCCTTTCTGCTCTCACCGCCGTATCGGGCTCCGCACTGGCAATGGGCGGCAGTATTGAGCAGGGTAAAAACTTTACCAATCTGAATGTGGAAATGGGCAAATCAACCTCCGGTCTGTACACCGAAGGTAATTGGCTGAAAAACACCGACGACGGCACCACGACCGGTGGCGTGGGCGCAGGCTACAATTTCGAGGTCGGCCCGGTAATGCTGAACGCAGGCGCTAAGGCCCTCTACGTTGGCCCGAAGAAAGGCGATAACGGCGTGGCGTTCCCGGTCGGCGGCGGTGTGAACGTTGCCCTGACCGACAGCATCAGGGTATTCGGTGAAGGCTACGTTGCGCCAGACGGACTGAACAACAGCGTGAAGAACTACGTTGAAGCTAACGGCGGCGTAAGCTGGACCCCGGTCAAACCGGTTACGCTGAAAGTGGGCTACCGCCACGTGAGCGTTGATGGCAAAGACGGTCGTCCAAACCACACGCTGGTAGACGGCGCTTACTTCGGCGGCGGCGTGAGCTTCTAAGCCACCTGATAGATAAAAAAACCTGCCCTTCGGCAGGTTTTTTATTACTACGTCACTTACGCACCACCACCAGCTTCTGGTTCACAAACTCTTTGATCCCCAGATCCGACAGCTCGCGTCCGTAACCCGAACGTTTTACGCCGCCGAACGGCAGTTCTGCCGCCGTATCGGTGAGCCAGTTGATGTACACCATCCCGGTCTCAATGCGCGACGCCATTTTCTTCGCGCGCTCGATGTTCTGGCTGAACACCGCTCCGCCCAGACCGTAGTGGGAGTCGTTCGCCAGGGCAACCGCCTCGTCGTCGTTTTTCACCACATAAATCTGCGCTACCGGACCAAAGAACTCTTCGAAATACGCCGGGTTATCGCGCGAGATATTGGTCAGGATGGTCGGCTCAAAGAAGCTCCCGTCACGCTGAACCGGCTTGCCGCCATGGTGCAGCTTCGCGCCGTTTTTCACCGCCTCGTTAACCTGTTTAGTTAGCGTCTCCAGCGCGTCTTTGGATGACAAAGGCCCCAGCGTGGTACTTTCGTCCAGCGGATCGCCAATCTTCACCTGCTTAAACGCCTCGGTGAATTTGTTCAGGAAGGCGTCTGCAATCTTTTCATGCAGGATAAAGCGCTTCGCCGCGGTACAGACCTGCCCGGCGTTATTAAGCCGCGCGTTAACGCCGATCTTCACGGCTTTCTCCAGATCCGCATCGTCCAGCACCACGAAGACGTCGTTCCCGCCCAGTTCAAGGGTCGATTTTTTGATGTGTTTCGCAGCCTGTGCCGCAACCACGCTACCCGCTTTTTCTGAACCGGTCAGCGCCGCCCCCTGTACGCGATCGTCGGCGATGATGTTCGCCACCTGTTCGGACGAGATAAACAGGTTGGTCCACGCCCCTTCCGGCGCGCCCGCTTCACGTACCAGCTGTGCAAAGGTTTCTGCACAGTGCGGCACGATACTGGCATGCTTGGCGATCACCGGGTTGCCCGCTGCCAGGTTTGGCGCCAGAACGCGCATCAGCTGATAGTATGGGAAGTTCCATGGTTCGACGGCCATCAGCACGCCGATGGGGTGATGTTCAACCCATGCTTCCCCGAGTTCAGAGTCATACTTCACCGGGGCCAGGAACTGCTTCGCGTTGTCAGCATAGTAGCGGGCGATTTGCGCGCATAGCTTCACTTCACCGCGGCTTTGTTCGATGAGCTTACCCATCTCCTGACTGGCGATTTTCGCCAGATCCTCCGCGCGTTCGTCGATCAGGTCCGCCAGCTTATGCAGCACCGGCAGGCGCTGGCTTATGTCACCTTTCGCCCAGTCGGAGTGATAGAGCGCATCGGCTGCCTTCAGCGCCGCTTCAACGTCTGCGTCAGTGTGAGAGGGATATTCTTTGATGAGCTGGTTCGTGGCAGGATTTACTGTCTGGTAAGCCATATCGAATCTCCTTGTTTTACCGCTTAGGGTATTAAGGGTAGTCAATCTGTCTGACTATGAAGGTAAAGTTGGGTATATACGGAGGGTTCTTATACGTTTTCCCCCTTTCGTTTACCGACAGGGGGAACTGTGATTTTAATTATTTCACCCAATGAGGGATATTTTCTGTCGATACATTTTTTACAGTATATCCTTTCCCCTCTTGCGAGTTTTTAACACAAGTTATCTCATCGAACCCCCACTTTCCGTTACGATTGAAAAAGTAAGCTGTGTACTTATCGGTATTATAACCGAAATATCTCTCGTTAGGGCGTGATATTTTTTCATTCTCACATGTAAAATCACTCCGCCATTCACTGCCAGTAGAATATTTTAAAACATAATATGCTACTACATCCGGCCTGCTTGAGACAAATAATACGATTAAACTCGTTAGAATCAAAGCACCAAAAATAGTAAAAAGTCTATATCCTTTTGCATGATCAGCAGTCACGATGAATATTACGTAAGTAGTCAACTGCAATATAAAAAATATCAATACAAAAAATGAACTGAGCTTCCATGTAAACTCCAACCATGGACTGGATGATAAATCCATATTACTCAACTGAAGAAATAAACTTGCCGAGAACGCACTAGATAAAACATAACAGATTGATATAAATGAAAATAACATAACCCGTATATTTTTTACTTTCTCATGGCCATCTTTCTCGAGAACAAAGATTGTTAAAACGCTGCTAATAACAATAAAAATGGAGAACATCACCAACAGTACTTTTGCAAGAAAACCAAACTGTATATTTATTGCAAAAGGAAAAAGAAGAAACGCACCCCAGGCAAGGAGCGACGCCCATCCGGCCAATTTATTTACAACACCGCCACTTTCGAACCGAATAAAATGAATAATAATTTCCCGGGCACGCTGCCTTTTTAAATACAGCATGACTAAAAGGCCAATAAATAATGCATATGACAAATAAACCCGAACTGGATCTTTTATTTTCAACAAAACAAAACAACCTACAAAGAAAAGGAACAAATATAAATCCAAGGATTTATTTTTTATTCCATTTATAAAACGATACAGTAAATTCATTTTATATACCCCAGAAAATAGATTATTATTAGCTATGAGAAACGAATACTCCGAACCAGAAAGAGAATGCAACAAATCTTCTGATCTGTCAGTTAAAAGAGGAATTTTAATTCTTCACCAGATAGCACATTTTGCATTTTACCTCCATCACCCTCTATCCTTAACCCATGGAAAAGCATACCGAACTCAAACGCGCCAAGCTTCTCGCGCTGTCGCTGCTGCTGATTGCCGTCGCAGCGTTTATCACCACCCTGTTCCTGCCGCAAACCTTCTGGGTGCGCGGCGTAAAGGCCATTGCCGAGGCGGCGATGGTTGGCGCGCTGGCGGACTGGTTTGCCGTTGTCGCGCTGTTCCGCCGGGTGCCCATTCCCTTTATCTCGCGCCATACGGCGATTATCCCGCGCAATAAAGACCGCATCGGCGACAATCTCGGCCAGTTCGTGCAGGAAAAGTTTCTCGATACGCAATCCCTTGTCGATCTTATCCGTCGCTACGAGCCCGCACAGATGATTGGGACCTGGTTCAGCCAGCCCGATAACGCCCGGCGCGTGGGGCAGCATCTGGTGCAGGTGATGGGCGGTTTTCTGGAACTTACCGACGATGGGCGCATCCAGCGCCTGCTCAAACGCGCGGTGCATAAGGCTATCGACAAGGTCGATTTAACCGAGACCAGCGCCGTCATGCTGGAAAGCATGACCAAAAACAACCGTCACCAGGTGCTGCTGGACGCCATCATAAACCGCCTGATTACCCTGATTCAGCGGGAAAGCACGCGGGAATTTATTGCTGACCAGATCGTTCACTGGCTTAAGACCGAGCATCCGCGCAAGGCCATGGTGCTGCCCACCGTGTGGCTGGGCGATCAAAGCGCGGAGATGGTGTCGAACGCGGTGAACACGCTGCTGGACGATATCAGCCACGACCGTACGCACCAGATCCGTCAGGCGTTTGACCGCGCCACGATCAAGTTCATCGACAATCTGAAAAACGATCCGGAGATGACGGCGAAAGCCGAGAATATCAAACACTACCTCAAGAATGATGAGGCCTTTAACCGCTATCTGGGGGAAATGTGGGCTGACCTGCGCCAGTGGCTGAAAAATGACATGCAGAGCGATGATTCCCGCGTGAAGCAGCGTATCGCCAACGCCGGGCTGTGGTTTGGCGAAACGCTGACCAACGACGCCAGCCTGCGGGCGTCGCTGAATGAGCATCTGGAGCAGGCCGCGCACCGCGTGGCGCCGGATTTCGCCGCGTTCCTGACGCGCCATATCAGCGACACGGTGAAAAGCTGGGATGCCAAAGACATGTCACGCCAGATAGAACTCAATATCGGTAAAGATCTTCAGTTCATTCGCGTTAACGGTACCCTGGTGGGCGGTACGATTGGCCTGATCCTGTTTCTGCTCTCGCAGCTACCCGCCGTGCTGGGGCATTAATCCGCTTTTGGCGGCGCGATAACGTAGCGCGTCGCCTCGAAGCGATTCAGGATCAGGTGCACCAGAAAGACCATCGTCAGCGTGACCACCAGCGCGAAGGTAACGGAGGTGATGCGGTACAGATCGCTGAACACCAGGTCGCTGTCCGGGTGCATGTTCTGCCCGAACATAATGCCGATGGTGGTGATACTGGCGAAGCCTACCCCGGCGCCGACCTTCTCCATTACGTGCAGACGCGCGCCAAACGCCAGACCAAGGCCAATCAGCGGCATCATCAGCAGCATATGGCTGCTGTGATCGTAGAGGATAAGCTGGACGACAAGGATATAGAGGCACCCCAGCACCACGCCAACCACGCGCCAGATGGAGCTGATAACCGAGCCGCGATAGTGCATCGGGAACAGGATCAGAATGCCCGCCATCAGCGCCGAAAGCGAATCGCTTAAGTCGCTAATCTGAAACACGACGAAAATCAGCGTCGCCACGGTGCCGGATAGCAGCGACTCGTGGCGCACGCGGGCGTCGTCTTTCTCAATCAGCGGCGGCGGCTTGCGCGGCTCCACGTCCGGCAGCAGGTAGTTCATCAGCGCGCTCAGGCACACCGCCATCACGCTCGCTTCGATGTTAGAGAATAAAAGCGTGTGCCAGTTGGTGGTGGGGTAGCTCATAAAGTTGAGCATCACGCTCTGGCAAACCACGCCCATCGAGCCGAACAGGAACAGCGGCCCCTTACTCATAAAGCGAAAACGCATCACGTACAGGGCAAACACCACCAGCGTCATGATGACCGGCCACTGCGACAGATAGCCGATAATCAACACCATTTCAACGCAGTTCAGCGAGGCGCTGAAGATAAACTGCTTCGCCACGTGGCGATTAAACACCGGTACCAGCGAGAGAAGCATGATCGGGTAGACCACAAAAAACACGCCGTAGCTGGTGTTGTAGAAACTCGAAATACTGAGCGCAATCATCCCGGCAAAGACGATACGCAGGGTCTGGCGAAAGTCGTTTGCCGTATAGACGATGTTGCCGTGCGGGGTAAATACCCGCGCCAGGGTGCTAATAGACATAGTGAAGCAGGCTCACCAGATGGATTTGCATCCCGGAGAAGAATCGCGCAAACGGCCCTTCGCTGTTGTAGAGCTGCACAGTGGCGCGCGCGCCGGTCGGCAGCGGCTTCGGTAAGGCTTCGTCCAGCGCCACGTGAATGCGCATACGCTGGGCATCACGCACCCAGCGGTTGGAGGTTTCCGGTTCAGAAAGTTGACCGTTTACGGCCTCCTGTCCGGCGAGGATCCCCGCGTCGCTGCTGGTAACGTGGGCACGGAAAACGTGCCCCGGGAAGGCGTCAAACACCACGGCAGCGTCGGTCCCCTGATGGGTATGACGCAGGCTCTTCTCGCGGAAATCCGCCACGATATCGATCCGGGTGTTCACCAGCGCCAGCGCAGCCGAACCGGATGAGGCGTAAAAACCGGGGCTTAATTGCAGGTTACTGACCGTGCCGTCCGCCTCGGCGTAGACCTTCGTCCAGCCAAGATTCAGCTCCGCTTCATCCAGCGCGTTACGGTATTTTTGCAGCGTCACGTTACGGTGCTCATCCCGCTCGCCGCGCTGAATGCGCAGGTTATGAATATTCGCCTGGATCGAGCTGACGGACTGCTCGCTGCTCTGCCAGGTGGTACGGACCTTATCCAGATCCGCCTGCGACACGTTCTGCAAGGTGCTCAGTTTCTGGTAGCGGTCGAATGTCACTTTGTCGTTACGCGCGGTCAGCACGGCGGTTTTCAGGCTGGCCTGCGCTGCGGCAATCTGCGCATCCAGCTGATCGTTAGACAGACGCGCCTGTTCCAGCGCGATCTGCGCCGCCTCGACCTTATTGCGAAACGGCGTGGCGTCGAGCTCAAACAGCAGATCGCCTTTCTTAACCTGGCTATTGTTATGGACATGTACCGCCGCCACATACCCGGAGACGCGGGCAGACACCGGGGTCACCACGCGCATCACGGTGGAGTCCGGCGTCAGCGGGATCCAGATATCCGCGACGATAAAGTAAACAAACATCAGCAGGAAAGAGGCAATACTCACCCTTACCCAGCGGGCAAACTTTTGTTCAGGAGTCATTATTTTTCGGTCTTATTATCTTCTTCGCGGATTGTCCGCAAATTGCAGGCGATTTGATTGAGAGTAGCGCTGAAAATATCGATATGTTCCGGCGCGATGTTTTGCGATACGCGCGCCTGGAACGTCTCAATCACCTGAGAGAGCCTTTCAAGAATGGCTTTTCCCTCAGGCGTCAGCGTCAGCAGCCGGATACGCTTGTCATACGGCGAGACGGTGCGCAGCAGGTAGCCCTGCTTTTCCAGCTGTGTCAGCGTGCGCATTAGGGGAGGCAGTTCAATGCCCTGCACTTCCGCCAGCTCGCTGACCGAGACGTTATCCCCGAGTTGATGAAGCTGCATCATCACCGTCCAGCTCGACTGGGTTAACCCGGTGTCGAGAATGGCGTCGTCGATGACTGCGCGCCACTGACGCACGATCATCGCCATCCGCATGCCCATCGGCCTGCGGCTAAACAGATCTTCTTCACTCATGGGGAGCCCTCTCGTAGTACGCCATCACGATAATAGTTATCAGGATAAGTATCAAGAAACGAGAAGTTAAAGCGCAGGAATTGCGAAACGATGTTCTCCCTCTCCCTGTGGGAGAGGGTCGGGGTGAGGGCATCAGCCCGCAGCGGCGTTTAGCGGCTAAAATGCTTCCTGACGGCACTTTTCCCCGAAGCCGTCACCACCACCTCCCGATAACCCGCCACCCGCTGGATCCAGCCTTTGCTTTCCATGTGGATAAGCAGCGCAGCGCCCGCCTCACCGCCAAGATGAAACCGCCGCTCGCTCCAGTCCAGGCAGGCGCAGCAGGCCTTCCGACGCGGATGAGCGCTTAACGGAATACCGAGTGCCAGGAACTGCTCCCGACCATACAGGGTCAATGCGGAACCGTCAGCCTCCAGCCAGCCTTCCGCCTGCATGAAATCATAGATCTGCACCGCCACCGCGCCTGCGAGATGGTCGTAGCAGGTCCGGGCTTCACGCATGGCTTTCGGCGCGCTGGTTTCCGGCGGGGTAATGCGGCTCCACGAAAGCCCCATCATCTGTTCCACCAGCGCCGCCACGTCGTGCCCGGCAAGACGATAATAACGATGCCGCCCTTGCGACAGGCAGGTAATTAGCTGCCCTTCAACCAGCCGGGCAAGATGCCCGCTGGCGGTCGACGGCGCAACGTCTGCCGCCGCACTCAGTTCAGTGGCCGTCCACGCACGCCCGTCCATTAGCGCACAAAGCATCTTCACGCGCGACGGATCGGCCATTGCAGCCGCCACCGCGGCAATCGCCTTTTCCAGCATCGCGCTGTTATCAGAGGGTAAGCTCGTCTTTAACATTCGTCGCCCAGGGTGTGGTGATCTCAGCGGCCAGCTTATCATCATCCGTCAGCAGAATAAGGTGATTCGCATGGTCACTGTACTGAGTCAGGATAGACACGCCGCGTGCCGCCAGCGCCGCCGCTATCTCGCCCAGCTCGCCAGGACGCTCCTGCTTAAGCTTTCTGATCACCGGCTTTCGCAGCGCCTGCACGGTAAACCCGGCGTCGAGCAGCACACGGCGGGCTTTTTCCCCGTCCTCCACCAGGAAATGGGCATCGGTACCGAATACGCCGCCACCCTCAAGCCCCACGCCGTTGCGCCCCAACAGCTGTCCAAAGCGCGCCAGCTCGCCGGGCCCGTCGCGGAAAATCACGTGAACGTCATACATCCGCGTGCCCTCCGGTTTCGGAACTGTATTCCCGCACCAGCTGCGCCACGCGAATACGGTAGAAAGAGAAAATCGACGCCCGTCCTTCGGCCTGCGCCGCCTGATGGAAGACGTTCTGCTTCCAGCGGCGGACGGCCTCTTCATCCCGCCACCAGGAAAGGGAGAGGATTTTGCCGTCGGTCGTCAGGCTCTGGAACCGTTCGATATCGATAAAGCCGTCGATGTCGGCCAGCAAAGGCTTAAGCTCTGCGGCAAGTTGGAGGTAGCGCGCCTGATGGGCAGGCGCGGCTTTGGCTTCGAAAAGGACTGCGATCATGATGGTCTCTCCGCTGTGATGTTGAGGAGAGAATGCAGGATGGAAAAGCACAATGCTTCGGTAAAGAGCGAAGCTTTAGCCCAGAACCGACCTCGGCTCCATAAACGCGCGGATCCCCCACTCGCCCATCTCGCGCCCCACGCCGGAGTGCTTAAACCCGCCAAACGGCGCTTTCGGTTCATGAGCCAGGGTGTTCACCAGCACGCGACCGGAAACAATCTGCTGTGCCACGCGTCGCGCGCGGTCCACATCGCCGCCCAGCACCATCGCGCTCAGGCCGTACTCGGTATCGTTGGCAATGGCAATCGCCTCCGCCTCGTCCTGATAAGGGATTACGCACAGCACCGGGCCGAAAATCTCGTCGCGGGCAATGGTCATCCGATTGTTCACGCCGGCAAACAGCGTCGGACGCACAAACCAGCCGTCCCGCGTGCCTTCCGGTCGCCCTTCGCCGCCCGCCAGCAGGCGCGCCCCTTCTTCGATTCCTTTGCGGATATAGCCCTGCACCCGCAGCCACTGCTTTTCGCTGACCATCGGGCCGACGTCTGTCGTGCTGTTGCGCGGGTCGCCGGATTTCATCGCCGCCACGGCCTGCGCCAGCGCGGTTTCGATCTCCGCTTTGCGCGAGTAAGGCACCAGAATGCGCGTCCCGGCCACGCACGCCTGCCCGCTGTTCATAAACCCGGCCTGGATCACCAGCGGGATCGCCTGCGCCAGATCCACATCATCCAGCAGGATCGTCGGTGATTTACCGCCCAACTCCAGCGTCACGCGCTTAAAGCTTTCCGCCGCGTTGCGCAGGATCGCCTTGCCGGTATTCGTGGAACCGGTGAACGAGATTTTCGCGACGTCCGGATGGCGGCTGATTGTGTCACCGACCGTCTCACCCCGTCCGGTGACGATGTTAAACACGCCCGGCGGTAGCGCAGCGTCGCGCAGCGCTTCGGTGACAATCTGCGTTTGCAGTGCGCTCATTTCACTCGGCTTGATGACCGCCGTGCAGCCCGCCGCCAGCGCGGCCGCCAGTTTGCCGCAGATAAACCCCGCATCGCTGTTCCACGGCGTAATCAGCCCGGCCACGCCGAGCGGCGTCATCTGCACCGTTGCGGCACCTGCGGAGGTGACAAACTCAAATGCCTCCAGCGCCTCGATGGCCTGAGCAATCACCTCTGCCGGATAGCTTGCCATCCACGCCGAGCGCGAGGCGGGCGCGCCGTACTCTTCAATGACCGCTTCCAGCAGAGCGTCGTGACGAGCGGCCACGGCGGCGTGCATGCGCTTCAGCGCGGCGATGCGTTCCTGCTTTGTGGTCTGCGACCACGCCGGAAACGCCGCTTTCGCCGCCGCGATAGCGCGTTCAGCGTCAACCTCATCCGCCAGGCGAACCTGGCCGATGACCTGCGCCGTCGCCGGATTGTACAAATCAAACCGTTCGGTACCGTGCGGGGTAACAAACTCGCCGTTAATAAAGATCTGTTCGATGGTGTGCATATAAACCTCCTCAGGCTGTGTGAGCCCAGTCTGTCACGGCTTCTCCGTTGCGATAATCCACGCTATGCTGCAAGGGTTGTTTCGATTTTCAGGATAATCTATGCATCGTTCAGGTCTGACAGAGCTGGAAGTGGTGATGGCGGTGGTGCGGCGCGGCAGCTTTCGCGGCGCGGCGCAGGAACTGGGGATGTCCGCCACGGCGGTCAGCAACGCCATCGCCGGGCTGGAGAGCCGCCTTGAGACGCGGCTTTTCAACCGCACCACCCGCAGCGTGGCGCTCACCGACGCCGGACAGCGCTACGTGGCGCGTATCGGCCCGGCGCTACAGGAGATCCGCCTCGCCGGGGAGGAGATCCACAGCGACACCGGGGAACCCGCCGGAACGCTGCGCCTCAACGTGCCGAACCATATCGGCACCCTGTTTCTGGACCAGCTGCTGATCGATTTCATGATCCGCTACCCGAAAATGCGCGTGGAAACGGTGAGCGAAGCGAGGATGATCGACATCGTAGCGGAAGGCTATGACGCGGGGATCCGCCTCGAAGAGTCCGTTCCGCAGGACATGATCGCCGTGCCGCTGACCGGTGAGATCCGCCAGCTCGTCACCGCCACGCCGGACTATTTCGCCCGTCACGGCATACCCGAGACGCCGGACGATCTGCTTTCGCATCAGGGGATCGGCATGCGTATGGCCCACGGCGGGATCTACCGCTGGGAGCTGGCCCGTCGGGGGGAAACGTACGCCCTTGCCGTGCCGCCGCGCTTTGCGACGTCCGATCTTTTTGCCTCGATCCGCGCCGTAAAAGCGGGGTTAGGGGTGGGATTTTTACCGGAAATCTATATTCAGGACGAACTGAAAAGCGGGGAGCTGGTGAGCGTCTTAAACGACTGGGCGCAGCCGTTTGCCGGGCTGCGCCTGTACTACCCCGGCCATCGCCACGTCCCGCCGGGGTTGCGGGCGCTGGTGGCGATGATCCGCGAGCGCGGGATTATTCCAGGTTAGCCTTGTTCAGCCCGTACGCCGCATCCAGCGAGCCCGGCTCCATGCGGGAGGTAATGCCCAGGCGGTTCCAGGCGTTGATCGCCACGATGGCGAAGTTCAGCTCTGAAATCTCCACGTCCGAGAAGTGCTCCGCCACGCTGCGGTACAGCGCATCGCTCACGCCGTGAACGCCGATTTGGGTCAGCGCTTCGGTGAAGGCCAGCGCCGCTTTTTCACGGGCGCTGAACAGCGGGGACTCGCGCCAGGCCGCCAGATGGTACAGGCGCAGCTCGCGCTCGCCGGCAATTTTCGCCTCTTTTGAGTGCATATCGAGACAGAACGTACAGCCGTTCAGCTGCGACACGCGAATGTCGATCAGGTGCTTCAGCGCCGGATCAATAGAGGTTTTCGCCACTTCCATGCTCAGGGCGGAAAGCGCGTTGGTGAGTGCAGGGGTGGCTTTGTGGTGGTTTACGCGAGTGCTCATTGTCTTTCCTCTTTTTTGTGCGGCATGTGTCATGCGATGAAGCAAATCTACGCCGTTCATGACATAGTAAAAAGATACAAAAAGCGTGAAATGAGGTAGGACATGAAGCCAGGCTATCACGAGATTTATTCCCGCTATCGCGACAACATCATGCGCGGCGTGCTGAAGCCGGGCGACAGGGTACCTGCCATCCGCCTGCTGGCGGAAGAGCTGAAGGTGGCGCGCAAAACCGTCGAGACGGCGTATGCCATTCTGACGGGCGAAGGGTATCTGGTGAGCCAGGGCGCGCGCGGGACGCGGGTGAATCCGGATCTTCTGCTGCCCGCGCAAAACGCCCCCACAGAACAAGCGACCGGCACGCTGCCGGCGTCGTTGATTAGCCAACGCGAACGAGCCGGTTTTCTGCGCCCCGGCATTCCCGCGCTCGACAGCTTCCCCTATAAAAAATGGCTGCTGCTGGCGGGCCAGGCGACGCGCGCCATGCGTCAGGATGAAATGCTCAACCCGCCCGTTCTGGGCTGGTATCCGCTGCGCGAGGCGATAGCCCGCTATCTCAATATCTCGCGCGGGTTATCCTGCACTGCGGAACAGGTAATGATCACCAGCGGCTACAGCGGCAGCCTGCGCCTGATCCTCGACACGCTCGCCAGCCGCAGCGATAAGGTGGTATTTGAGGATCCAGGCTACTTTATGGGCCAGCAGTTGCTCAAGCGCATTGTGCCCCGCCTGCACACCGTGCCGGTCGATCGCGCAGGGATGGATACGGACTACCTGCTGCGTAATCATCACGATGCCCGCTTCGCCATCGTTACTCCGTCGCACCAGAGCCCGCTGGCGGTGACGCTCTCCCTGCCGCGCAAGCAGCAGTTGCTCGACTGGGCGTCACAAAACGAGGCGTGGATTATCGAAGATGATTATGACGGCGAATTTCACTACACCCGCAAAGTGCTGCCGTCGCTGAAAAGCCTCGACCAGCACGACAGGGTGATCTTTATGGGCACCTTCAGCAAAACCATCATGCCATCGCTGCGCATGGGCTACGTGGTGATGCCCGCCAGCACCGTCGGCGTGTTTACCGACAGCGCGGACATCCTCACCAGCGGCCAGCCGGTGCTGACGCAAAAGATCCTCACCGCGTTTCTCAACGAAGGGCATTTTTTCCGTCATCTGAAAAAGATGCGCGCGCTCTATCAGACCCGCCGCGACTGGATGATTGCCGCCCTGCGTGAGGTCTATGGCGATCTGTTTTTCACCGAGCAAAACGACGGCGGGATGCATATTGTCGCGTTCCTCGCAAAGGGAAGCGCTGACCGGGAGATCGCCCGCTGCTGGCAGGAACAGCAATTGCAGGTCAATGCGCTTTCGGCGTGGTATCACGGATCAGGAAAACGCTACGGGCTGGTGATGGGCTATAACAATGTGCGGTCGTATCAGGAGGCGCTGGATTTGCTGGAAAGGCCGAAACGGCAGACGCTAGAACTGTTGAGCTGAAAACCGCCGGGTGGCGGCTGCGCCTTACCCGGCCTACGGTCTCCTGTAGGCCCGGTAAGCGTGGCGCCACCGGGCAACCCTATGCTCACACATCATATCGCGATAACCCGACGTCCTTGAGCTGCTCATCGCTCATCTGGCTCAGAATACGGCGGGTACGGTTGATGCGATACCAGTTACGCAGCGTTTTTGCGATCCAGACAAACACAATAAACGGACGTTTTGAACGATTCTCGTAGAATTCCATGATGCTCTCCTCACTGTGTCAGTGGGGTTATCATCCGGAAATCGGCCTGTGCAATACAGATGCAAAAACAACTTTTGTTTAACATACAGATCCGCTAAAACAGTATCTGCATGGCAATTTTCGCAGCAATCTGTACTGGTTTTATAATCTGTATGGTGAAAACAGAGGATACAGCATGACGCGCTATCAACATCTGGCCAACCTCCTGGCGGAACGCATTGAACAAGGGCTGTATCGCAGCGGCGAACGTCTGCCGTCGGTACGCACGCTGAGCCAGGAGCACGGCGTGAGCATCAGCACCATACAGCAGGCCTACCAGATCCTCGAAAACCTCCAGCTGATCACGCCTCAGCCGCGCTCCGGCTATTTCGTCTCGAAACGCAAAGCCCAGCCGCCCGTCCCGGCGATGACCCGTCCGGTACAGCGCCCGGTGGACGTTACCCAGTGGGATGAGGTGATGATGCTGCTGGACGCCCGCGCCGACAAAGAGATGATCTCCTTTGGCGGCGGCTCGCCGGATATTAACCAGCCGAGCCTGAAGCCCCTGTGGCGCGAGATGAGCCGCATCGCGCAGCATAACCCCGGCGAGATGCTGAGCTATGACGTGCTCGACGGGCGCCTGGAGCTGCGCGAGCAAATCGCCCGCCTGATGCTGGACGGCGGCTCCACCGTCGCGGCAAACGAAATTGTCATTACCAACGGCTGCCACGGCGCGCTGTCGATCGCCCTGCTCTCGGTGTGCAAACCGGGGGATATCGTGGCGGTGGAATCGCCGTCGTTTCACGGCACCATGCAGATGCTGCGCGGCTTTGACATCAAGGCCATTGAAATTCCCACCGATCCTGAAACCGGGATCAGCATCGAAGCGTTGGAGCTGGCGCTGGAGCAGTGGCCGATCAAGGCGGTGATCCTGGTGCCAAACTGCAATAACCCGCTCGGGTTTATCATGCCGGAGGCGCGGAAGAAGCAGGTCTTAGCCCTGGCACAGCGGCACGATATCGTGATTGTTGAGGATGATATCTACGGCGAGCTGGCGGCGGAGTATCCGCGTCCGCGCACCATTCATTCTATGGATATTGATGGTCGCGTGCTGTTATGCAGTTCGTTTACCAAGACCGTGGCGCCGGGCCTGCGCGTCGGCTGGATTGTGCCGGGGCGCTATTACGATCGGGTGATGCACATGAAGTACGCCGCGGGCGGGTTTAACGTGCCGGGCACGCAGATGGCGGTGGCGGCGTTTATCCGCGACGGCCATTACCATCGCCACGTGCGGCGTATGCGCCAGATTTATCAGCAGAATATGGAGACCTACACCTGCTGGGTGCGGCAGTATTTTCCGGCAGAGATATGCGTCACCCGCCCGCAGGGCAGCTTCCTGCTGTGGGTTGAGCTGCCGGAGACGGTCGATATGGTGTGCGTCAGCAAGCAGCTGTGCCGGCTGAAGATCCAGGCCGCGGCCGGGTCGCTGTTTTCCGCCTCCGGGAAGTACCGCAACTGCCTGCGGATCAACGTAGCGCTGCCGCCGACAGACAAAAATCGCGAGGCATTGAAAAAGATGGGTGAAGCGATTGTGATTGCGATGGAGGAGTAGTGCGGCATTTTGCCCTCACCCCGCCCCTCTCCCACAGGGAGAGGGAGAAAACCGCTCCCGCCACCCGGCAAGATCAACAACTCAGAACTTCCACGAAACGCTGCCCACAATGCTGCGTTCTGCACCGAAGTAGCAGTAAGAGAGAGAGTTACAGGCCGCGACGTAGCTTCTGTCCGTCAGGTTATTGACGTTCAACTGCGCGCTCACGCCCGTGAGCCCCACTTTCGACAGGTCATACCCCACGGTCATATCCACCAGCGTGTACGACGGAAGCGTATGGGTGTTCTGGCGATCGCTGGCGATCCCGTTGACATAGCGCACGCCGGAGCCGACGATCAGGCCGTCCAGCAGGCCGGTTTTGACGTCGTAGCTCAGCCAGGCGCTGGCCATGTTACGCGGGGCATAAACGGCGCGCTTGCCCTCCTCTTCCGGGCTGCTCTTCTTGTAGCGAATATCCGTGTAGGTGTACGCCGCCTGCATACGCAGGCTGTCGGTCAGCTGACCAATCGCCTCCAGCTCAACGCCTTCGGATTCGATTTCACCAATGGAACGGTACGGATCGGTCGGCTCCTCTTTAGTGGCAATGTTCTTCTGGTTGATGCGGAACACCGAGGCGCTGAACTGGCTGTTCATCCCTTCTGGCTCATACTTCACGCCCGCTTCCCACTGCTTGCCCTTCATCGGATCCAGGATATTGCCCTGCTCGTCGGCAAAGCTGGTCGGCGTAAAGGCGGTGGAGTAGCTGACGTACGGCGCAACGCCGTTATCAAACAGATACAGCAGCGCCGCGCGGCTGCTGAAGTTGTTTTTATCCAGATCGCTGCGGGTGTGGTTAAAGTTGTCGACGTTCGACACGCTCACCTGGTCGTAACGCCCGCCGAGCGTCAGGCGCCAGCGGTCAATGGACATCTGATCCTGTAGGTAGTAGCCGGTCTGGCGCAGCTTGTGTTTTTCCCTGCTGTACTGGGTGATGTAGTCCGGCTTCGCGCCGTAAACAGGATGGAAAGCGTCAATCGGCGGGAAGCCGCCGTAGTAGCCGGTGACGTTGTTGGTGCGGTCCTGGTAGTCCATGCCGATCAGCACGCGGTGGTTCACCGCCCCGGTGTCGAAGCTGCCGTCGACCTGGTTATCCAGGGTGATGGCGTTCATCTTCTCGTCAGAGCCGGAATAGCCGCGATTCAGCTCGGTGTCATTCAGCCAGCCTGCGGCATACACCTGGTTCAGCTCGACTTTGGTGTGCAGGTAGCGCAGCTTCTGGCGCACAGACCAGCCGCTGTCAAACAGGTGCTCGATGTTATAGCCGACCATGTTTTCCCGACGATCGTACTTGTCGTAATCGTCCTCGCCCTCGAAGAAGGTGTTGGAGATTTTCTTACCGCTGTGCGGTACAACGGTGCCCTCATATGGCAGGCCGGAGTGGCTGCCGCCTTCCGGATCGCGGTGCAGGTAGGCCATCAGATCCAGACGGGTGCTGTCGGTGATACGCCAGGTCAGGCTCGGCATCAGGGCGTAACGCTCTTCTTTGAGCGGATCGAACTGGGAATCAGCATAGCGGGTCATCCCGCTGAGGCGCACCGCCACGCGGTCGTTATCATCAACCGGGCCGGTCACGTCGAACATCGCCCCACGCTGGTTATTGTTACCGGCGAAGAGCTTAATCTCCCCGCCAGGATCGAACGATGGCTTACGGGAGGTGAGCGCCACAATCCCGCCCGGCGATGAGCGGCCATAGAGCACGGAGGCTGGACCGCGCACGACTTCGATACTGTCCAGGAACCACGGGTCAACCACCAGCGAGCTGTGGGAATTGGTGTCGCCCATCATCTTCAGGCCGTCGAGGTAGACGTTGTCCAGACTGCCGTCCGAGAAGCCGCGCAGCACCATGTAGTCAAAGCGGTTTGACGCCCCGATCTGGTTGCTGTAGACCCCCGGCGTGTAGCTCACGGCCTGACGCACGCTGGTTGCGCCCTGCTCTTCGAACTGCTCGCGCGTGACGATAGAGACCGACTGCGGGGTTTCAATATCCGGTGTTTCAAGCTTGGTGGCCGCAGACTGCATCTGCGAGGTCACCACCACGGTGTCAGTTTTTTGGGCATCCTGCGCCAGTAAAGGAAAAGCGACGCTACCGGTAACCCATCCCACCAGCAGTGCCAGACGCGATTTAGCAAACATAACCCTCTCCAGAGATATTTCTTATTGTTAATAAGAATTATTACCTTTTTGAGAGTGCAAACGGCTATGCGTACAGCCAGGTTACGTATGCGCGATGCTAAACCGCACGGGATGCATTCGCGCGACAGGAGAAATTACGTTAGCGGAGTTTGCGCACGTCACCCGGTGAAATCCCGTAATGACGACGAAACGCGGTGGCGAAGTTGGTGGCATGCTGATACCCGCACATCCACGCCGCCTGCTGCACGCTGTGGCCTTCCAGCAGATAGCGGCGCGCCAGCGCAAGGCGACAGTTGCGGAGATAGTCGAAGAGGGTGCAGCCATAGCGCTGACGGAACTTGCTACGCAGGCTGCTTGGGCTCATTGCAGCCAGGGCTGCCAGCTGCGCGAGAGTATGATCCCGTTCAGGAGACTGTTCCAGCAGGCTCCGCACGCGTTCAAGACGCGCATGCTCAGGGCGGCTTGGGCAAGGCTGCTGGCGCTGGTTGAGGCCATGGCCGAGCAGCTGATACATCAGCCCCTCAAGCAAAAGCTTGCGTGAAAGCACGCTTACCCCCTGCCGCTGCGCATGCAGAATACCTGACATCACAAACTCGGGAACCTGCCAGACAAACGCGGGTGCATTCAGGCTTTGCCATTCCAGAAGCAATGACTCAAGCAAGGCTTCACGTCCGGCATCGTGCGGGTACACGCCAAACGAGAGCGTTTTCAGCGTGCTGTCGGCATCGTGACGCGCGCTCATTACCTGATCTTCACTCAGACGTGAGCTGAACGCCATGCCCGGGCGGACGGGATAATTGATACCATTGAGCGTGAGCGTCACGCACCCTTCCAGCACCACCAGCATATAGAGCGGGCTGCTGTGGCGAGAGGTGGTTTCATAGGGCTGTAATACACGTACGTCGGAATGGGTCAGCGAAATGCCGGACGAGAGCATCATCTCTTCAACATTCCCCTGCAACACGGGGCTACCGCTGACCTGCGCCTCTTTTAACTGGGGGAAACGGTAGTCGATGCCATAGCGCTCGCCGAATACCTGAAAATCTTCAACAAAAAATATGCGTTTCGCTGATTTATTTTCACTCTGGAGCATCATTCGGGGCCTGCATCGGGAAAGGACAGGCAAAACAGTACCATCCATTTGCAATGGCAGCAATCACCGGGCGCAGACACTATTACGCTCCGGACGAAGCCGGAGCGAAGGCATATATTTCCTTGCGAGAGATATATTTATGCTTCCTGCCACTCAGCAAAAACCTCTTTATGGTTTTTGGTCAGGACAACTTTATTATCTTCGACTTTATCAACCCAGCCGAGAGGAATAAAATGGTGCTTGCCGCCCGATTCCGGATCGCTCTTCGCAAGCTTGATACGCTCACCATCAAGATGGTCCACAACCCCGACGTGCGTTCCGCAGCTGGCGACAACCTGAGTGTGATCCTTAATTGCGCTTTTATCTACCATAATTATTCTCCTGTTTCGGTTATTTGCCTGTTGCACGAAATTAACTGTAGCGCATAAATTAAGGCTTAAACGCCCTATTAGCATTTTGAAACATCATTGACAGAACCGAATATTCATTCTACTTAACTCCGAAATGAAAAAATAAGAATGAGATGAATTATTACCGACTGATTATTTCCCGTTCATAATTAACTTATCGCAACCAACGAGGAGGTATTTATGACGATTCGCAACAATCGGACAGAAATTTCGCTGGCTCTTGGTGAAGCGGTTTTAGACATCGTGCAAAAAGGCCATGAGTTATCGCGAGAGAATCTCGCCCAGGCGATGAAAATCAAAGCGGAGAAAGAGCGCGACGACGAGCGGCTTTTGAACTACTGGAAGGCGTGTAATATGCTGGTTTGAACGTAGCGGCGTTTAGGCTGACTAAACGCCGCCTGCTGTTACTCGTCGAAGTACCAGTACCCCTGGTTAATCAGCCCGGTGAGTTCGTCCACAAACGCCGGATTATTCAGCGCCTCGCCCAGCTCGGCCTGGCCGAGCTCGGTGTAGCGGCACAGCGCGTCTGCCCCGTTCACATCCGCCGTTTCCAGCTGTTCACTGTTGATAAAGAAGCTGCCGTTAACGTTCAGCACGCGCAGGCCGCTCAGGCGCGACAGCGTTTCGCCGCCCTGAAGCGCGTCCAGCACCTCTTCTGCGGAATACGGCGGCTCGGCGGCGGCAATATCCAGCTCGTGACGTGGCGTGGAGACGAAGCTGCCAAACCATTTCGTGAAATCATCCGGCTTGCTAATCATGTCGATCATCATCTCGCGAATGCGATCAAGCTCGTACTGCTCCACGCGGCCCGGGTGTTCGCGGCAGGTCAGATCCGGATCGCTGTAGTGTTCGCCGCCCAGATCGTTCTCCAGCGCATAGTCGGCAAAGCTGCTGATCAGATCGCGACCGTTCGGCCCGCGAAAACCGACAGAGTAGTTGAGCGCGGTTTCATGGGTGAAGCCGTCATGCGGGAATCCAGGCGGAATGTAGAGGATATCGCCCGGCGCCAGATCTTCGTCGATGATCGGCTCAAAAGGATCGACATGTAGCAGAGCCGGATGCGGGCAGAACTGACGCATCGGCAGCTTGTCACCCACGCGCCAGCGGCGGCTGCCCATCCCCTGGATGATAAACACATCGTACTGATCGATATGCGGCCCAACGCCGCCGCCCGGGACAGAAAAGGAGATCATCAGGTCATCGAGACGCCAGTCCGGCAGGACGCGGAACGGACGCACCAGCTCTGCGGCGGGCATATGCCAGTGGTTCACCGCCTGCGCCAGCAGGGACCAGCCGGTTTCACCGAGGTTATCGAAATGCTCAAACGGGCCATTGCTCGCCTGCCACTTGCCGTTAGCGTGGCTTACCAGGCGGCTATCGACTTCCGGCTCCATCGCCAGACCCGCCAGTTCATCAGGGGTAATGGGGTCGACAAAATTCGGGAAGGCATTTTTAAGTACAACGGGTTGTTTTTGCCAGTATTTTTCAAGAAATTCCGGCCAGTTCAGGTTCAGTTGATACGCCATGGTTAGCACCAGTGAGAGGGTAAACAGGCGCGATTATAGGTAAGAAAGCAGAGGGGGAACTTGTCATGGGTCAATCGAGCGCGTGTAGGTCGGGTAAGGCGAAGCCGTCACCCGACGCACACGCAGGCTAAAACTTAATCCAGGTTCAGCTCGTCATAATGGGTGATCAGTTTGCCCACGATGCCGTAGTCCAGCGCTTCCGCCGGTGACATCCAGAAGTTACGGTCGGTGTCTTTCTTCACTTTCTCCAGCGGCTGGCCGGTGGCGTCGGCAATCAGCTTGTTCACGCGTTCCAGCATGCGGATGATCTCCCGCGCTTCGATCTCAATATCCGTTGCCTGACCGCGCACGCCGCCCAGCGGCTGGTGGATCATAAAGCGGGTATTTGGCAGCGAGTAGCGGTGCTCTTTTTTCGCCGCCAGGAAGATGGTGATCCCGGCGCTTGCCACCCAGCCGGTGCCAATAACGTGTACTTCCGGACGGATAAACTTAATGAAGTCGTGGATGGTATCGCCCGCTTCTACATGGCCACCCTGGCTGTTGATGTACAGCTTGATCGGATCGTTACTGACGCTTTGCAGCAGGATCATCTGAGTGATGACTTTCTGGGCCAGCTCCTGGTTGATTTCACCGGAGATGACAATCGAACGGGATTCCAGCAGTTTTTGCTGTAGAGCGCCCGCGCCGTTTGTTCCTTCCGCTTTTTCTTTATCGTCACTGCTTTTCAGTGTGTAGTGCATCGTTATGTCCTCAGCTTGTCGCGCTCAAAATCAGAGTGTAGCCTGTTTTACCCGTCGGCGTCCTCACACAAAACATCGCGTGTCGTGCGCTGGCTCCGCCCCCGGAAAGGTCTCTAAAAACAGCGCTCCACTCCTAACTAATTCGCCACATTTTTATTACACTTTCATATCATCTTCATATTGGTAAATGATAATAATAATTAATGTGTTAGTATGAATGAGGATAGCAAACAGTCGCTTACGTTCAAAAAGGCGCTATTTTATTGTCGATGATTTACTGATCACACACCGGGGCGGTGAATGGAACACATTGTTTATGTGGTTGATGACGATGACACAGTCAGACAGTCCGTTGTCAGGCTGCTGGAATCCGCGGATATGCACGCCCTTGGCTTTTCCTCAGCAGAAGCCTTTCTCAGCCATCCCTTTGAGGATCTGCCCTCCTGCGTGATCCTCGATATGCAGATGCCCACGATAACCGGATTTGATGTCGCAGATGCGCTGAAAGCCAGCGGGCGGGAAATACCGATCATCTTTCTCACCGGTCACGGCACCATCCCTATGTCCGTCCGGGCGATCAAAGGCGGAGCCTACGAATTTCTCACTAAGCCCGTTGAATCCAGCGCGCTCATCGGCTCCATCGAATCCGCGCTCAGACTGGCACAGCACAACGCCGCCCGCGTCAAAGAGCACTACGCCCTGAAGCAGCGCCACATGTCCCTCACGCCGCGCGAGCATGAGGTGCTTGAGCTGGCCATCAGCGGCAAGCTCAACAAGCAGATCGCCGCCGAGCTGGGCGTCAGTGAGATCACGGTGAAAGTGCACCGCCGCCGGGTAATGGAGAAAATGCAGGTCCGCTCCGTGGCCGAACTGGTCAGGGCCGTCGAGCGCCTGACCAAACATCAACCAGTGGAATAACCGTTACTCCTCCTGTCCGGCAAGCGGCAACGCGAAGGTAAATACCGTGCCGTACGGCTCTCTGCGGCGCGCGCTCAGTTTCCCCCGGTGCCGTTCAATGATGCTGGCGCTGATGGTCAGCCCCATCCCCATTCCCTGCGCTTTGGTCGAATAGAACGAGTCAAAGATCCGCTCGGTGAGCTCCGGCTCAATGCCGCTGCCGGTATCGGCGATCTCAAAGATCACCTTCCCCTCGCCGCAGTTCGCGGTGGAGATCGTGATGCTGCACGGGCGATCCGTCACTTCCGCCATCGCTTCCATCGCATTCATCACCAGGTTAAGCAGCACCTGCTGGATCTGCACGCTGTCGCCGATGATAAAGCTGTCGTCAGCGTTCAGAAGATAATCAACGCTTATGTGTCGCAGCTCAAGTTCGCTGCGTGAAAGCATAATGATGTGGTGGATCAGGAAGTGCAGATCAATACGCGTAAACGTGGGGTCCTGCTTGCGCGTCAGAGACTGAATGCTGCGAATGATCTCCCCTGCCCGCTCGCCCTCGGCGGCGATCTCCTCCAGCCCCTCGCGCACTTTGTCCAGCCGCGCCGGATCGCGGTTGAGCCAGCGCAGGCTCGCGCCGGCGTTCGAGACAATCGACATCAGCGGCTGGTTGATCTCGTGCGCGATCGAGGAGGTCAGTTGCCCGACGGTGGTGGCCCGTGAGACTCGCGCCAGATCCGCCTGCGCCACCCGCATCGCATCTTCCGCCGCCCGCTGGCTGGTGATGTCGGTAATGATGCCGTAATACTCATTCACTTCGCTGCCGACGCCGACCGGATCGCCAATCCCGAGGATGTAGCGAACGGAGCCGTCGGTGCGGATAATGCGAAACTCCGCGCGCATCGACAGCCCGTCGCGCACGCTCTGGTTAACGAGGGTGCTGATCCGGCCATAATCGTCCTCATGCACGAAGGTTAAAAACTCCGCCATTGAGATCATCTTTTGCTGCTCCGGCAGGCCAAGGATACGGGCGTACTCTTCAGACATAAACATCAGATCCTGCACCAGCTCCCAGCGCCAACTGCCGGTATGGCTGATCTGCTCGCCCAGCATCAGTGAGGTCTGGCTGGCGCGCAGCTCTTTCTCCACCCGTCGGCGCTGGATGTTTTCCGCCAGCAGCTCGGCGTAAAGCCGCGCCGTCTCCAGCGAAACCGCCGCCTGCGCGCCCAGCAGGCTGACCACGCGCGAATGTTCGGCGGTAAACACTTCCGGCATCAGGCGGTTTTCCAGATACAGCACCCCCACCAGCCGCGCCTGTTTGAACATCGGGACACACATCACGGCGGCGCCGGACGTCACCAGATACGGATCCTGGCTGAACGGGTGGAACTCCTCCGGTTTGCCGGTGCGGATCTCCTGCCCGGTGCGGATCACTGCGGCCAGCACCGACAGCGGCATGTCCGTCGCCATCGGTGACGCCTTCAGGATGCGCACCCGCACCCCGTCGGTACTGGTCCAGGCACTGGCCTCGATCTCCGGGATGTGATTATCGCTAACGCGCAGCAGCAGGCCACGCTGCGCCCCGGCCCGTTCAAGCAGCAGCGTCATCAGGTTTTCAATTAAACGCTCGAGGTTAATTTCTTCGGACAAGGCGCGTGAGGCTTTGATGACGCTCTGTAAATCGCGGATCACCTCGTTCTGGGCGAAGGCCGCCGTGTCATACGCGCGGCTCTGCCCGGAGGCCAGCAGATGCGGGAAATCCTGCTCCAGCTGGCGCACCTTGGCCTGCGCCCCGGCGCGCCCCCAGGCAGCAATCGCGCCGCGGAAATGGGCGTCGGAGGCGGTAGGGTAGCCGCAGGCCAGCGAGAAACGCCCTGCCAGCTCGTGCGCCAGGGCATTGATCGGGTTAAAGCCGCCCTCCCGCGAGAGCCGCACCGCTTTTTCATACTGCTCCAGCGCGATGCTGTTCATACCGTCCAGACGGACGATTTCGGCGTAAATCAGCGCTTCTTTATCGGCAAACGTGCCCGAATTGATCCGCGCCCAGAGGGCAATTTTGTCGTAATGGTGATGAATACTGCGGCGATAATCCGCCGAGAAGGTCTCCGGCGTGAGCTGGCGGGAGAGCGCCAGCGCGCTGTAAAAATGGTAATCCAGCAGATGAATATGACCCGGCGCGGACCACGCATACCAGCCCGCCCTCTCTAAATCCGCCTGCGCGTCGGCGTATTCGCCGCAGGAAAAGTGCGCCATCCCGCGATAGAGCCAGTACCAGAACAGCATGGTCGAGGTCTGCTCGGGCGCCTGCTCCGGCGGCGCGGGCAGCAGATCGTCAGGCAGCGCCTGGGCGGCGCTCCATGGGCCCGTCACCGGAGTGCGTAAAAACTCCACGTAGCGGCGCTGAATGTGCAGAACGGTTTCAATGTCCTGGTAATCCGTTTTGCGCACAAAGGCCAGACCGCGATCGATGCTGGTCAGCACGCCATCCAGATGATCGCCCCGGGAGAGGAAGTTAATGATCTGATGACAGGCCGCGAAACAGGCCATCGTCATGTCGCCGTGGGTCACCGCCGAGGTAAAGCAGGCCTTTGCGCACTCGATAGTGTACGACAGCGGCTGGGTCCAGACGCTGAGCTGGTCGAGCGGCAACAGAGTTTTGGCTTCATAGGCATCATAGCCGTGGCGGTTCACCAGCTCACGAGCCAGCGTGCCGTACTCAAATCCGAGACGGTATTCGGCGTAGCGGTGACCAATCAGCACGCCAAACCAGGCCATCGCCGTGGTGGAGGCGCCGGTGATGCCGTGATCGAGCGTGAGGTGCATCATCCGGCACAGGAGTAAAAAGTGCAGGCGCGGGCAGGTAAAGCTGGCGAAAATACTGGCGCTGTAAAGCAGGTTCATCACCGCTTCGGTCTCTGCGTTCTCCATCAGCTTAAGCTGAGAAAACGGGTTCAGCGGCGCGTCGGCGGTGCGTTGACAGAACTGCTGCCAGGCCTCGTCACATTCGGCATTTTCCGGGTAGCGGCTGATCTGGATCCCGAACACGCCCAGCCAACATAACGACGCCTCCAGCGCCAGGCGGATCTCCGACTGGCGCATATACACTTCCGCCAGCAGGTTGGCGGCCAGCGCTTTCTCCGTCAGCCCGCCCGGTGAACCGAGGATCGCATCGCACAGCGCACGCGTACGCTCCAGGTGCCCGAGCGCAAACTCACAGCCCGCCTCTTCGATATCCAGCATAAAGTCCGAGACCGGGCCCGCATTCCCCAGCGCTCTGGCGGTCTGGATATAGCTTAAGGCGGAAAGGTAATCGCCGGTACGCTTCGCACGCCGCGCGGCCTGAAGGCTAAGCTCCCGGAATCGCTGCCGCTGGGGTGCAGGCTGGATGCAGTCCAGCGCGGCGCTGACGTGGTGAACCGCGCGGAACAGCAGTTCGTTGCCCGCCGTCTGCCGTGCGGCATCCGCCAGCAGGCTGGCGGTGGTCAGGTGCAGATGGCTTTTCTCGCCCTCATCCAGCAGGGCAAAGGCGGCTTCCTGCACCCGATCGTGAGTAAAAACGTACTCTTTCTCCGTCAGCACAATCAGCTGAGCAGTAACCGCCGGGTGAAGCGCGTAGCGGATTTCCGCCGCCGACCGCCCCACCACGCGGCACAGCATCTCCAGCTCGCCCGTGCAGCCGAGGCAGGCGATGCTGCCCAGCAGGCGGCGCGTCTCGTCGGGCATCTCCTTGAGCTGTTCAAGTACCAGCGTCACCACGTTTTCGGTGTAGTGCCGGGCGCGGATGGCCTGGAGATCGTAATGCCATTTCCCCTGATATTTGTTGTGCACCACCAGTCCGTCATCGACGATGCGACGGAAAAACTCCTGCACGAACAGCGGGTTGCCGCCGGTTTTTTCATGGATCAGCGTGGCAAGATCGGCGGTGCCGCTACTGCGGGCATGAAAAATTCCCCCGAGCCAGCGCGCCACGGCCTTCACCGACAGCGGCTGCGGCACAATCGTCGTGGCGTATTGCGCCGCCTCCGGCAGGCTCGCCAGCGCGGTCTGCAAGGTGGGATCAGAAAGCGAACTGAGATCGCGGTGCGCCACCACCACCAGCAGCGGGATGGCGCCGCAGGCGCGCAGCAGGTGATCGAGCGTTTGCAGGCTGGCGGCGTCGATCCACTGTACATCATCCAGCAGCAGCACCAGCGGCGCGCCCTGGGTGGCGAAGGTTTTCACCAGCGCCAGCACCATATGGCTGAAGCGCGCCCGCGCGTCGATGGAAAAGGTATCCGCGGAGAAACGCGGTTTGTTCTCAAGGAGTAAATTCAGCTCCGGCACCAGGCTGACGGCCAGCTCCTCGAAGCCTTCCAGCGCGCGCGACAGACGGATTTTCCACGTCGCCACCTCCCCGGCTGGCAGCCCGAGCAGGTGCAGCGTGAGCGTCCGAAACGCCGAACTCAGCACGCCGTAGGGCAGCGTGGGAGAATATTGATCGACCTTGCCCACCGCCAGCAGCACCTTGCGCTGTTGCAGCGATTTCAGCGTGGTGGCGATCACGGAAGATTTGCCGATCCCCGAAGGTCCCCCAATCGTCACCAGTTCCGGCGCACCGCTCTGGCTGACCCGCTCAAACGCGGCGATGACGTCGCTGGCCTGCGGATGCGCAGAGAAAAGTGAATCGGCCAGATGGATCGCCGGAGAGCGATCCTGCTGGCCGGGAATAAAGTCGACAATTTCGCCTTCAACGGTCAGCGTCGCCTGGCAGCGCCTGAGGTCGGCAATCAGCCCGTCGACGGTCTGATAGCGATTCTCCGGATTCTTCTCCAGCAGCTTAAGGATAATGGTCGACAACATGCCGGGTACGTCCGGGCGCACCCGACCCGGCGCAAGCGGTTCAGAGGCAATGTGATAATGCGCCCAGTTGGTCTGGTCATCAGCGCTCAGTTCAAACGGCAATCGCCCGGTCAGAAGTTCATAAAGCACGATCCCCAGACTGTAGAGATCGCTCCGGCTGTCAACGGCGCGCCGGGTACGCGTGGTGTGTTCCGGTGACATGTAGGCGGGCGTGCCGCCAGACGCGGCAAGCCGGGACTGGGAGAAGGCGTCGGAGGTGCCGCAGGAAAGACCGAAGCTGCACAGACGGCAGGTGGCGTCGTGATGAACGAAGATCGACCCGGGTTTGATATCGCCGTGGATCAGGTTGTGCTGATGCATCTGGCGCAGGGGACCGCTGATGCGGATCGCCATCTCGATAAAGCGGGCGATCCCGGAAATCGCCTTACCTGCCCGGCACGCCAGCAGTTCAAAGCAGAACGGCGCGTAGACCAGCGCAAAACGTCCGCGGTACTGGGTTGTAGCGACGGGCCGGATAGCCCAGCCGTCATGAAGGCGATCGCGCAGGGCAAACTCGTTTTTCAGCAGCCGCGTTGCCCGCTCCTCTTCTTCATCGCTGACCGCGGTGGCAATAATAAACGAACCGCCGGACTGGGGATGCCGCCCGTTCATCCAGGAGATGCCGCCCTCCTGCGCCAGCACGGTAAAAATGACATCCTCTTTCAGAACAAAAGCCCGCCCTTCATGGAGACTACCCCGGGCGGGCCAAAATGCAGGCGACGTATGTTCGTTCATCCGCGATCCTTATTGTCGGCGGGTCAGCTCCCGCTGAATATGATCCAGCAGAATATCGATGTTAATCGGCTTACGCAAAAATGCAGCGGCGCCCAGACTGAGTGCATACCGCTGCATATTTTCATCAGCATGGCCGGAGATAAAGAGTATTGGCGGTGGCGGCATGGCCAGCAACCGCAGCTTCTCAAACAGCTCGATGCCGTTCATGCCGCGCAGCTTGATGTCGGCGATCACCAGCGACGCGCCGGACAGGGCGAGAGGGTGGCTCAAGAACACCTCTGCCGAATCGAAGGTATCGGTAGCATACCCTTCCGATTGCAGCAGGTTACTGAGCCCGCTGCGAACAGAGCGTTCGTCATCGATGATGGCAATGCGCCACGGCAGCGTCATGCTGTCTTTCCTCAAACAAATCGTTACGCGTCGCGGCTTTCCTTCGCGGGCGCTGGGGGCGCGGTACCACTGATCTTCGGTACGCATTCATGACGAAACCAGGCCAGGGTCAGCGGTTCGCGGCTCACCAGACGCCGTCCGATGGGGATCAGCTGTTCACCCACCAGCATGCCGAACAGGCCAAGCAGCGCGACGACCGGCGGCGCCGGGGAATGTACGTCGAGCAGGGCGTAAAGTACCCCAGCCGCGACCCCGCACACCAGCGAAATAATCCAGGCCTTCATGATGACGCTCCGGTCGGGTGTTGAACGTGGGGAACCGTCACCTGCACGGCAGCCGGATTATCGCGGGATAAAAGATGACGCATCGCCTGTTCACCCGCCAGCATCCCCAGCAGGCCAATCAGCGCCAGCGCGGGCGGCGCGGGGGAGCGCACCTTCAGCACGGCATACATCAGGCCAATCAACACGCCTGCCGCAAGGGATATCAGCCCAGTACTCATTGTGAACTCCAGAGAAAGAGGCAGCGGCGAGCCGGATGAGGGACCAGCCCGCCGACGGGACTTAGCGAGCCGGAACCGGCGCTAAGGTGCGGTGCTCGCTCTTCTGGCGAGACGGCGCTTTGTGCACCATGGTGTAGGCGTAATCCACGCCCATGCCGTAGGCGCCGGAGTGCTCGCGCACGATATCCATCACCGCGGTGTAGGTCTCTTTGCGCGCCCAGTCACGCTGCCACTCCAGCATCACCTGCTGCCAGGTCACCGGGATCACGCCCGCCTGGATCATGCGCTGCATCGCGAAGTCGTGGGCTTCTTTGGAGGTGCCGCCGGAGGCGTCCGCCACCATATAAATTTCGTAGTCGCCTTCCAGCATCGCGCACAGGGCAAAGCTGTTGTTGCACACTTCGGTCCACAGACCGGCGACAACCACTTTCTTCTTGCCGTTGGCCTTCAGCGCGTCACGCACTTTCTGGTCGTCCCAGGAGTTCATGGAGGTACGCTCCAGAATGTCCTGGCCCGGGAACACGTCCAGCAGTTCCGGATAGGTATTGCCGGAGAAGCTTTCAGTCTCAACGGTGGTGATGATGGTTGGGATGTTGAACACCTTAGCCGCTTTCGCCAGCGCCACGGTGTTGTTTTTCAGCACCTGGCGGTCAATAGACTGCACGCCAAACGCCATCTGTGGCTGGTGGTCGATGAAAATGATCTGACAGTTGGCAGGGGTTAAGACTTCGAGCTTAGAAGTGGTCATAAGATTATCCAGTGAGGTTAAAGGTTAAAATCGCCGCGAACAGCACGCCGATAAAATCGCGTTCATCCTATGACCCACAGCGCTGTGGTGTAATTATCTCTTCGTATAGTTAACCTTAGGTATAGTTATACTTTGGTATACCTATCCTATTGTATAACTGGATCTTTGCCGAAACCGGTTCCCATAATCCTGACCATTCCCCTCTTAGTCTGGAGCTCTTATGGTTACCCTCGGTAAAGCCGATCTCATTCTGGTTAACGGCCAGTTTCACACCGTCGATCGCGAGAATCCTCTCGCAGAAGCCGTTGCCGTGCGCGACGGAAAATTTCTGGAAGTGGGTACCGTCGCCGAGGTGATGCAACACCACGGCGACGGCACTAAGGTGGTCGACTTAAAAGGCCACACCGCCATCCCCGGCCTGAACGACTCGCACCTGCACCTGATCCGCGGCGGGCTGAACTACAACCTCGAGCTGCGCTGGGAAGGCGTGCCGTCGCTCGCCGACGCCCTGCGGATGCTGAAAGAGCAGGCCCTGCGCACGCCGTCGCCCCAGTGGGTGCGCGTGGTGGGCGGCTGGAGCGAGTTCCAGTTTGCCGAGCGCCGCATGCCGACGCTGGACGAGATTAACGACGCCGCGCCGGACACCCCGGTCTTCATTCTGCACCTGTACGACCGCGCTCTGCTCAACCGCGCCGCGCTGAAGGTGGTCGGCTACACCAAAGAGACGCCAAACCCGCCGGGCGGCGAGATCCAGCGCGACGCCAACGGCAACCCGACCGGGATGCTGATTGCCCGTCCGAACGCCATGATCCTCTACGCCACGCTGGCCAAAGGGCCGAAGCTGCCGCTGGAGCAGCAGGTGAACTCCACCCGCCAGTTCATGCGTGAGCTGAACCGTCTGGGGCTGACCAGCGCCATCGACGCGGGCGGCGGCTTCCAGAACTACCCGGAAGACTACGAGGTGATTGCCGAGCTGCACGAGAAAAAGCAGATGACCATCCGCATCGCCTACAACCTGTTTACCCAGCGTCCGGGCCACGAGCTGGAAGATTTTGAAAAATGGACCGACATGCTCACGCCGGGCCAGGGCAGCGACTTCTTCCGCCACAACGGCGCGGGCGAGATGCTGGTCTTCTCCGCCGCCGATTTTGAAGACTTCCTCGAGCCGCGCCCGGACCTCGCGCCGGGCATGGAGGACGAGCTAAAGCGCGTGGTGCGCCACCTGGTGGAGCACCGCTGGCCGTTCCGCCTGCACGCCACCTATAACGAATCCATCAGCCGCATGCTGGACGTCTTCGAGAAGGTGAACCGCGACATTCCGTTCAACGGCCTGCACTGGTTCTTCGACCATGCGGAAACCGTCACCCAGGCCAACATCGACCGCATCAAAGCGCTGGGCGGCGGCATTGCCGTCCAGCACCGCATGGCCTTCCAGGGCGAATACTTTGCCGAGCGCTACGGCATCGAAGCCACCCGCCACACGCCGCCGGTGGCAAAAATGCTCGAGACCGGCGTGCCGGTGGGCTTAGGGACGGACGCCACCCGCGTGGCGAGCTACAACCCGTGGACCGCGCTCTACTGGCTGGTCTCCGGTCGTACCGTCGGCGGGATGCAGATGTACGATCACAGCGCCCGTCTGGATCGCGATACCGCCCTGATGCTCTGGACCCAGGGCAGCGCGTGGTTCTCCAGCGAACAAAACCAGAAGGGGCAGATCAAGGTCGGCCAGCTCGCCGACCTGGCGGTGCTGAGCAAAGACTACTTCCGCGTGCCGGAAGAGGAGATCAAGGGCATCGAATCCGTCCTGACGGTGGTCAACGGCGATATCGTCTACGCCGCGGGCAGCTTTGGCCCGCTCGCGCCGCCGGCCATTCCGGTCCTGCCCGAGTGGTCCCCGGTGGTCAAGGTGCCGGGCCACTACCGCAGCGCGCCGCCGCAGGCCGCACGCGTGGGTATGAGTGTGGCTCACCACTGTAGCGGCCCGTGCGGGGTTCACAGCCACCAGCATGACTTCGCCCGCACGTCAGCGATGCCGGTATCCGACGATAACGCTTTCTGGGGGGCGCTGGGTTGCAGCTGCTTTGCATTCTGATGAAACAAAATGACGCTTCGCCCCGGATCGATCCGGGGCTGTTCTTTCTGCGCCTGACCGGCAGCCTGCTGCTGCTTTACGTGCACGGCCTGCCGAAGGTGCTGCACTTCAGCGAAGAGCTGACGCGCATCGAAGAT
This sequence comes from Enterobacter sp. CRENT-193, assembly GCF_002787395.1. Lineage (NCBI taxonomy): Bacteria > Pseudomonadati > Pseudomonadota > Gammaproteobacteria > Enterobacterales > Enterobacteriaceae > Enterobacter > Enterobacter sp. CRENT-193. Next base: position 137,897 of record NZ_CP024812.1, read on the forward strand.
CCGTTTGGTTTCGGGCCGTATGCCAGTCTGATCCCGGCGATCGTCGCCGAGGTGATCTGCCCGCTGTTTATCATTGCGGGGGTTTACACCCGCCTGGCGTGCCTGCCGATTATCGCCGTGCTGCTGGTGGCGATGCTGGCGGTTCATCCGAACTGGTCGATTGCCGAAGGGCAGTTTGGCTGGCTGCTGCTGATTATCTTCACCACCCTTGCCCTCACCGGGCCGGGCCAGTGGCGAGTGCAGCGTAAAACAACGGAGAGGTTCGCATGACCCAGGTAAACGACGTTCGCGACGCACACGTCGAGACGACGCCCGCCCCGGCGGTTTCACCCTGGCAGCCGCTGAGCCAGCCGGTGTTCCGCATGCTGTGGATCGCCACGGTGGTCTCTAACGTCGGCTCATGGATGAGCGACGTCGGCATCAACTGGAGCATGCTGACGCTCAGCGCCGATCCGCTGGATATCGCGCTGGTGCAGGCGGCGAGCAGCCTGCCGATGTTCCTTTTCGCCCTGCCGTCCGGGGTGATGGCGGACATCGTTGACCGACGTAAATACCTGCTCTTCTCCCAGCTGTGGGTGTTCATCGCCGCCGCCGGGCTGACACTGCTCTCCTTCACCGGACACGTCACCCCTACCGTTCTGCTGGTGGCGACGTTTCTGCTGAGCGTGGGCGCGGCGATGAGCTCGCCGCCGTTCCAGGCCGTGGTGCCCGATCTGGTGAGCAAGCCGGAGCTGGGCGCCGCCGTGGCGCTGAACTCGCTCGGGGTGAACATCAGCCGGGCGATTGGCCCTGCGCTGGGCGGTTTTCTGCTCTCGCTCGCCGGGCCGTGGATGGTGTTTGCCCTGAACGCGCTCTCCGTGGTCGGCGTGGCGTGGGTGCTGTGGCGCTGGCGTCCGGCGCCGTCCGTGCAGCGCCTGCCGCCGGAGCACTTCTTCTCCGCGGTGCGCTCCGGCATTCGCTACGTGCACGCCGCGCCGGTGCTGCGCAACGTGCTGGTGCGCACCGTGGCGTTCTTCGTTTTCGGCAGCGCGGGCTGGGCATTACTGCCGCTGGTGGCGCGCCGCGAGCTGGGCCTGGGCCCGGCAGGCTACGGCGTGATGCTGGCGTGCATTGGCCTGGGGGCGATTGCCGGGGCCATCCTGCTGCCGCGCCTGCGCCAGCGGCTGAATGCCGACCGTCTGATGGTAGCCGCGAGCCTGGTCTTTGCCCTCACCATGCTGGCGCTGGCGTTTGTGCGCCACGTCTGGCTGCTCAACCTGTTTGAGTTTTTTACCGGCTTCGCGTGGATTGCGGTGCTCTCGACCCTCAACCTCGGCGCGCAGCGCAGCGCCGCCCGCTGGGTTAAGGCCCGCGCACTGGCGGTGTACCTGACGGTGTTCTTCGGCTCGATGACCGCAGGCAGCGCCATCTGGGGGCAGATTGCCTCTCAGTTCGGCACCCCGACCTCGCTGGTGGTCGCCACGCTGGGGATGGTGCTTGCAAGCGCGACGGCGTTCCGCTGGAAGCTGGAGAAAGATCCTGATTTAAACCTCGACCTGAGCGGCCAGCCGCTGGACGGCGTGGAGATCGACCTGCCGAACGAGCGCGGCCCGGTGCTGGTCTCGCACGAGTACATCATCGACCCGCACAACGCAAAAGCCTTCCTGGAGGCGGTACACGAGCTGCGCCGGGTGCGCCGCCGCGCCGGGGCGATGAGCTGGGCGGTGTACGAGGATATTGAGCGCCCCGGCCTGTTTATCGAGACCTTCCTGATGGGCTCGTGGATTGAGCATCTGCGCCAGCAGGAGCGCCACACCATGAATGACCTCCTGCTGCAGAGCCGCGTTCTGGCTTTTCATCAGGGCACAACATCACCGGCAATTCGTTATCTGGTCGCGCCGGTATAACCACAACCATCACCTGCACAGGAACACACTATGGCAACGTTTAAGGCAAAAGACGGCACGCAGATTTACTACAAAGACTGCGGCGCGGGCAAACCGGTTCTCTTCAGCCACGGCTGGCCGCTGGACGGCGACATGTGGGACAGCCAGCTGAACTACCTGGCCGAGCGCGGCTTCCGCGCCATCGCCTTTGACCGTCGCGGCTTTGGCCGCTCGGATCAGCCGTGGAACGGCTACGACTACGACACCTTTGCGTCCGACATCAACGACCTGATTACCACCCTGGACCTTCAGGAGGTGACGCTGGTGGGCTTCTCCATGGGCGGCGGCGACGTGACGCGCTACATCAACAACTACGGCAGCGCGCGCGTGGCCGGTCTTGCGCTGCTGGGCGCGGTGACGCCGATCTTCGGCAAATCGGATACCTTCCCGCAGGGTGTGGATCAGAGCGTGTTCGACGGCATTCGCGACGGGCTGCGTAAAGATCGCGCCCAGTTCATCAGCGACTTCGCCACCCCGTTCTACGGTATCAATGCCGGGCAGACCGTCTCTGCCGGCGCGCTGACCCAGACGCTGAACATCGCCCTGTTGGCGTCCCTGAAGGGCACCATCGATTGCGTGACCGCCTTCGCCGAAACCGACTTCCGTCCGGATATGGCGAAAATCGACGTGCCGACGCTGGTGATCCACGGCAGCAACGACCAGATCGTGCCGTTTGAAACGACCGGCAAGCTGGCGGCAGAGATGATCAAAAACGCCACGCTGAAGGTGTACGACAACGCGCCGCACGGCTTCGCGCTGACCCACCAGGATCAGCTCAACGAAGATCTGCTGGCGTTTGTGAAGGTGCTGTAATGTCGTCCAGGGGCATGTTGATCCGGCATGCCCTTATAGATCACTGTTTTAGGTAGTTATTCACTCAGGCTTACAATCCCGTAAAATTCATTCGCCAGGTTACTGAAGCCTGTAATTTTACTGGAGAGCATATGGACGCAGTTGAGCAAGACGTCAGATTCGAATGGGCAGACTTTTATCAGGCTTTTGCCTCTCAGCTACTGACCTGGCGAAATCGAAGAGAGGAGTTGGTGGCGGGTATTCACCGCATTGCTGCTGAGATTGGTAGTATGTCACACCTACAGGACAAGCCCGCTAATGGCGTCCCCCATCCTTTGAAAGACATTTGTCCTTTCACCACTATGGGCTTGTTTAATCGCTCGCTTACCGTTACCAACCGAAGAAATATCGCAGCCAGCCTGGCAAAACTGATAGGCGTACGCGAAAAGGTTCCTGAATCGTTCGACGGTATTCCGCTACTGAACAATCAGAAATCATGGTTCTTTGGCTATGAGAAATCACGTAAGCCTGAAGACATCGATACGCTGTGGGAAATGTTTTCTCAGGCAATCTCCTTCGCCGACACCCCAAACGCCGATCCCGCTGACTTCCTCTTTTCTTATGACGCCGCATCTAACGTGCGCAATGTGGGCTGGAACCTGACGATGGGATTGTACTGGCTACGCCCCTGGTTCTACCCTACGCTGGATAGCCAGTCTCAGTACTACATCCAGAAAGTCCTGAACATTAAAATCATTAAAAAAGGTGCCAAAGGGCGCTGTAGCGGACACAACTATCAGACCGTAGCCCTGGCGCTCAAAAAGGCTTTTACCCAGCCAAACTATCCGGTTCACTCCTTCCCTGAACTCTCTCTGGCGGCATGGAATATCGATTTGCAACAGTCAAATGATGAAGTCGAGCGGCTGACATGGAAAGCGTATTTGCTCAATAAGATCAAGGTGCTGTGCCTACGAAAAGACAGCCCCTTTTTCTCTTTGAGGGAGTTAAAAGAGGCCTATCTGGATGAGATTAAGGCGGATTATCCCAATAACAATACTATTGAATCATCCATTTCATATTATCTGCAAAAACTACGTGACGATGATGAACTGGAGTTTCAGACCCCCGGCAATTATGAATACCTCAACTTCGATAAAGGTGAATTGCAGAGCATCACCGAGGAAACGGTTGAAGAGAACGTGCCCGCGGAAATCCCCCACAAGCCTTACACGATAAGCAATTTGATCGATGAGGGCTGCTTTTTAGAAGAGGAAAAAATCCAATTCATCCTTCAGCGGTTACAGGCCAAAAAAAACCTGATCCTTCAGGGCCCGCCGGGAACCGGTAAAACCTGGCTTGCGCGCCGTCTGGCGTATTGTCTGATGGGCGAGGAAACCTCTAAGCGCATCAGCGCGGTGCAGTTCCACCCTACCCTCTCCTACGAAGACTTTATTCGAGGCTGGCGTCCTAACAATGAAGGACGTTTAGCACTGGTAGACGGGCCTTTTCTCCATGCAATCGACAAAGCAGTAAACGATCCGACAACTAAGTACGTGGTCATTATTGAGGAGATTAACCGGGGCAATCCTGCGCAAATTTTTGGCGAAACGCTGACGCTGATGGAGGCGGATAAACGTACGCCGAACGAGGCGCTTGAGCTCTCATATCGATCTGATATGGATGAAAAAACCTACATTCCTGAAAACCTGTATATCATCGGGACGATGAATATCGCTGACCGCTCGCTTGCTCTGCTAGACCTGGCCTTACGGCGCCGCTTTGCGTTTATTGATCTAAAGCCCGAGTTTAACGACGCGTGGAAAAAATGGGTTAACCAACGGTTTAATGTGAGCCTGGAAACATTAGCCCTTATCGAATCCAAATTAACCGCGTTAAATGAAAAATTGTCCAGGGATGCGGCCCTGGGACCTCAATTTTGTATCGGGCATAGCTATGTTACCCCACCTGCGGGGTTGAAAATTGACGACGGGATGGCCTGGTACGAGCAGGTTGTCGAAACCGAAATCTGCCCTTTACTTGCCGAATACTGGTTTGATGCGCCGGAGAAAGTCCAGGATTCCAGAAAGGAACTTCTCAGCGTATGACCGATCTTGCTGAACGTGACGATACGCAGGCTCGGGCAGCTGTTTCGCGTATTCCTTTGCGGAATATCTGGCTATTGATGCTGTACGCCTCCAGTCTGTTTCGCCACCACGGGCGCAGCATGGTTGCCGCTGAAAACAATCCGGAGGAGATCCCGGCGCTGGTGGCCAGGATCCTGCTTCACGAAGTGGAGCAGCGGCTGTTAAGGCATTTAAGTATGGGATACCAAACTCGCCGCGCCACGCTTAACAGGGTAAGGGGACGCATTGATGTTCTGCGCACAACCAGTCGACAATTGCTTGAGCGGGCACAGGTAGCCTGCCAGTTTCAGGAAATGACGCTGGACACACCACGAAATCGCTATGTTCGCTCTGCGTTAGAGCACCTTGTTCCGCTGCTCAGCAACGGCCCGCTGGCTGCGCAATGTCGCGCAATGGCAATCAATTTGCGTCGTCGTGGTATTGAGGGGGGTATGCCCAGTAAAGGTGAACTGCCGTCAATCACACGTTTTGGCCGCCACGATGCGGCGGATAAAGCCATGGTCGATGCCGCGAAGCTGGCATTTGAATTATGGCTACCAACCCAAACTGCGGGGCAAAAACTGTTGCCAACGCCGTCTAATGATCCTTACTGGATGCGCAAGCTGTTCGAGAAAAGTATGGCGGGTTTCTATCACTTCCATCTTCCCAAAAAAGACTGGACAGTCGCTGCCGGAAAAGAGTTGAAATGGGGATTAACGTCTCAAAGTGCAGGGAGCGAAAGTATTTTCCCAACCATGAACTCGGACATTATTCTTGAGCACAAGCAACCTGCACAGCGCGTCATCATCGACACCAAATTCAATAACATTCTGACTAAAGGCTGGTATCGCGATAAGAGCTTGCGCAGCGGTTATATCTACCAGATTTATACCTATCTGCGAACTCAGGAGAACCGAACAGATCCATTATCTCTCCGTTCAGCTGGATTATTACTTCATCCAGCCGTCGATGTAATGCTCTACGAATTCGTTGAGGTACAGGGGCATAAAATCCACTTTGCCACCGTAGATTTAGCAGCAGATGCCGCCACAATGACTCAGCAATTATTGAAATTAGCGCGTGATTGCTGTGGGATAACTGACGTGAATTAAGTTCTGAAGTGGACGCCTGCATGACAGGCGCCCATTTCTCTTAGTTCGCCGGAGCCGGACGCTCCAGCCGCTCATTCTCTGCACGGCTATTTTCTACATGATGCCGACGCTCCGCCAGCAGCCGACACATCTCCGCATGCTTTTCCTCGGTAAAGGTAAAGCGCGACATAAACCCCATTCGGATCAGCGAGCCTATCGCCGGTAACAAACAAATGCCGAAGAACAGCCCCGCCAGCACGCTATCGCTCTGGGCCTGCGCCTGCGGCACATAGTCGATCATCGTCAGAAACACGCCGATTAACCCGCCGCCTACCGCCACCGACATCTTGCCGGTGAAGGTCTGCCCGGAGAAAGTGATCGCCGCGCAGCGCTTGTTAGTGTGGTACTCCGCGTACTCGATGGTGTCGGCAATCATCGACGAGGTGAGGATGTTGGTCATCATCACGAACAGCGTGCTCAGGCCGAGCAGAATAAACAGCATCGTCACCTGCTGATACCCGACAAACCACATCACCACGCGCACCGCCACGTCCAGCCCGCAGAGGATCATAAACAGCTTCCGCTTCTGCATCCGGCGCGTCAGCATCGGGGCGACCAGGCACAGCACCGCCGCGACAATCCCCATCACGCCAATCGCCATTTGCAGGCTGCCGTCGCCCATATTGTTGATAAAGAAGTAGATATAAAGACCGCCCGCCACGTTGTGGAACACGCAGAAAAAGAACGACAGCAGGACGATAAACAGCGGCTTGTTCTGGCGCAGGTTGTGGAAGGTGTCGCGAATGGTCACCTTTTCCGGACTCGGCGGCACGCGCTCTTTGATCTGCATAAAGCCGTTAAGCATCAGCGGCAGGCCCACCAGCATCATCACCAGCGCCGCCATAAAGTAGCCTTTGTCATTGCTGTACTGGGCGAAGAACGCCGCCAGCTTCGGGAAGAAGATGTTGGCGCAGGCAATCCCGGCGTTCACCCCGAGCATCGCCGCCGTCACCGCGCGGGTGCGCTGGGCGGAGTCGTTGGTCATCACCGACGACATCGACCAGAACGGGATATCGGAGATGGCGTACAGCGTTCCCCACAGGATATACGTCACACCGGCGTAGAGGATTTTGGTGGTCATATCCGCTTCGATTTTATAGAACGACAGCAGCGTGACGCCGGTGATCAGCAGCGGCGCGATCAGCAAAAAGTGGCGAAACTTGCCGAACCGGCTGTTAATGGTGTCCATAATGCTGGCAAACAGCGGATCGTGAACTGCGTCCCATGCACGGGCAATCAGGAAGATGGTGCTCGCCGCCAGCGCCGAGATCCCCAGCACGTCGGTGTAAAAATAGTTAATAAACGAACCCACTAAACCAAAGCTAAAACACTGACCTAAACCATAGCCAAAGTAGGACCATAACTCGCGAGACGGTATTTTCATTGTCGTTGCCATAGTGCGTACCTGGTTACCCGGCGACAGCGCGCCGGGTCGTTATTATTAGCCCTGCGGATCCGGGGCGATTTTGCGCAGCTTCTTCATCAGCGCGATTTCAGCGCGTGAAAACGGGATACCGTTCTCCTCGAACACGTCGTGGAACCAGAGGCGGCAGTAGTCCGTGGACTCCTTCATCACCACCGGCCACGGCAGCCACGTCTGGGTTTTGCCGCGCACCAGCCCCCACTGGTACGGCGCGACCTTCGCCGCGTACATCAGCGGGAGCTGCTCTTCGATGGTGCTGCCCACGTGGCGCGCCAGCCATTCGGTACAGAACAGCGGTCGTCCGAGCTGTTGCAGCTGCTGGATAATCGCCGTCATCCGCCCCGTGTGGGTGTAGGCGTGGAAGCTCACCACGTCCGAGAGCGCCAGCGCGGTCTGGTCCAGCGGATGCTGGAAGAACGTGTCGCCCTCCTCTTCCGGCGGCAGGCGCCACGCGCAGACAGTGAGCGGCTGGGTCGGGTCCTCCTCACGCACCCACCGGAACGCCAGCTTCATCAGCTCATGGGCGCAGGTCTCCAGCTTCGCGTCGTACTGCACCTCCTGCGTGCCGGTCGCGAAAATGCCGCGGTTGCCCGGCTCGTTGTAGAGATCCCACAGCAGCACGCGCTTATCCTCGCGGAACTGGCGGACAACGTCGCGGATATAGCGCTCAATGTCTGCCCAGCAGTCCGGATCGCACACCTTGTCGCGCCCCGGGCTCGCCGCCGCCTGGCTGTTGTGCTTGCCCGGCACCGGCGGCTTTTGCGGGCCGAGATACGGCTCGTCGCCGGAGAAACCGCAGTCGTCCATCAGGGTCAGCATGGTGCTGAACCCGTGGTCGTCGGCAATCGTCAAAAACCGGTCGATGCGGGCCATCAGCCCGTCGCGGTCGTGCTCCCAGACGATAAACGGCAGGTTGATGCGCAGGGTGTTGTAGCCCGCGTCCGCCGCCCAGCCCAGCTCGCGCTCGATGGTAGCGGCATCAAAGGTCTCTGCCTGCCAGATATCGGTCCAGTTCACCGCCGTCGACGGCAGGTAGTTAAACCCGCACAGCCAGCCCTTCTGCTGATACCACGCCTGTGCCTGCTCCCTGCTCCACTGCTCTTTCATTACGCGTCCTCTTACTGATAATATTTAGCTAATAAATATTAGTTGCGGGATAAATGCGCAATTTCCCGCACGAAGAAAAGCGATGCCCCTCACAAAGTTCGCGCTTCGATGAATGAGAAACGTGATCGACGGCGCGTAAGCGTGCGGTTAGGGTATGATGCGAATTCGCGAAAGGGAGAGGACGGATGAAGCGAAAAACGAAGGTAACGATGAACGATATTGCGCGGGCGGCAGGGGTGTCGCAGGCGACGGTATCGCTGGTGCTTAACCAGTCCCGCAACATCAAGCTCAGCGACGACACCCGCCAGCGGGTGATTAACGTCGCTACCGAGCTCGGCTACGACCGCCTCCCCGCCGTTCACGCCCCGCGCAACCAGGAAGAGATCGCCCTGCTGGTGAGCTCCATGCAGAGCTTCGACCCGTTTATCGACGCCATCAGCCAGGCGCGGGAAGCGGCGTGGCGCAACGAGACCCTGCTCACCGTCTACGACTACGGCGACGACATCGAGCTGGCGCTGAACATCATCCGCCAGCTGGAGAAGCGCAACTGCATCGGGATTATTCTCGCGTCTCCGGTCACCACGCAGGTGGACATGACGGCATTCCAGGACTGCACCCGCATCCCGCTGGTGCTGCTCAACCAGCGCGACCCGGGCTCGCCGCTGCTGCCGTCGTTTATCCCGGACGACTACGCCAACGCTTTCCAGGTGACTAAACACCTCATCGCCTGCGGGGCCACGCGCATCGCCCACATCACCGGCGAGAGCTGGATGGAGGCCTCGCGCCAGCGTCTGGCGGGCTACCAGGCGGCGCTGCAGCAGGCCGGACTCGCGTGCGACGACGGCCTGGTGCGCCAGACCAACTGGCAGTTCAGCGAGTCCTTTACCGCCACCACCTCCCTGCTGGAACTGGCCGAGCGCCCGGACGCCATCTTCTGCGCCAGCGACTGGCTGGCGATTGGCTGCTATCAGGCGCTGGCAGTGAACGGCGTGCGCATCCCGCAGGACATGCTGCTGGCGGGCTACGACGACCAGAAGATCTCCGAGCAGCTCACCCCGCCGCTGACCAGTATCCAGCTACCCTACAGCGAGCTGGGACGGCTGGCGGTGGAGTACCTGTGCAATCAGGAAGATGCCGCCACGCACGTGACGCTGGCGGGCAGGCTGAAGGTACGCGCCTCAAGCCCCGTCTGAGGTAAACACCATCCCCGCGTAGGGCTTCTCGCGGCACGCCGCCAGGCGCGCGGCGAGGCTGCCCACGTGCAGCTCCAGCTTGTGCCCGTCCGGGTCGAGAAAATAGAACGACGCCCCCTCGCTTTTGTTCTGCTTCCAGACGGTGACGCCCGCCTGCTCCAGCCTTTGCGAGAACGGTTCAAAATCCTCTTCCGCCACGGTAAACGCGTAGTGGGTGTAGTCGCTCTCCTGCGGCGGCACGTACCGGCGCGCCTCGTCGTACGACAGGCAGACCCACAGTTCGCCGCAGGTGAGATAGGCCCCGGTATTCCAGCGGGCGTGCAGGGTCAGCCCCAGCAGCGCGTGCCAGAAGGTGACGCTTTTTTGCAGGTCGCTGACAGCGATAGTCAGGTGGTTGAGTGATTGCAGCATGACGTGCCCTTTTGTTTTTCGCGCCGGACGTGGTACGGTAAAAGCATGAACATAAACCACGCCGTCCTCACCGTAAACCGCTGGTGGCTGCCTTCTTAAAGGCGGCACGGAGTAGTTTTCCCCATTTTCAGATAGCCGCCGAAAGGCGGCTTTCACTTTTCTAAGACCCCTTTCGGCCACTGCACATTAAGGAGTCTTTATGAACGCACCCACCATCCTCACCGGCGATCGCCCAACCGGCCCGCTGCACCTCGGCCACTTCGTCGGATCGCTGCGCCAGCGCGTGGCGCTCCAGCAGACGCACAGCCAGTTTGTGCTGATTGCCGACCTTCAGGGGCTGACCGACAACGGCAGCAACCCGCAGAAGATCCGCGACAACATCCCCGAAGTGCTGGCCGACTACCTCGCCGCCGGCATCGACCCGAACCTGACCACGATCTGCCTGCAATCCGCCCTGCCCGCCCTCGCCGAGCTGACGATGCTGTATATGAACATCGTCACCGTCGCCCGCGTGGAGCGTAACCCGACGGTGAAAAACGAGATTGCGCAGAAAGGCTTCGCCCGCTCGCTGCCGGTCGGGTTTATGGCCTACCCCATCAGCCAGGCGGCGGACATCACCGCGTTTAAGGCCGAGTGCGTGCCCGTCGGCGACGACCAGCTGCCGATGATTGAGCAGACCAACGAGATTGTGCACAAGATGAACAGCCTGCTGCCCGCCCCGGTGCTGCGCCACTGCAAGGCGATGCTGAGCGACACCAGCCGCCTGCCCGGCATCGACGGCAGCGCCAAGATGTCGAAATCGCTCGGCAACACGCTGCATCTTTCGGCCAGCGAAGAGGCCATTCACCGCGCGGTGAGCGCGATGTACACCGACCCGAACCACCTGAAGGTGAGCGACCCGGGGCAGATTGAGGGGAACGTGGTGTTTACGTACCTCGACGCGTTTCACCCGGACAAGGAGAAAGTGGCGGCGATGAAAGCGCACTATCAGGCGGGCGGACTGGGGGATCGGGTGTGTAAGAACGAGCTGGAGGCGTGTTTGCAGGAGCTGATTGCGCCGATGCGGGAGCGGAGGGCGATGTATATGCAGGACAAGGGGGAATTGATGGCGATGCTGAAGCGCGGGACCGAGCGGGCGCAGGGGGTGACGCAGGAGACGTTGAGGGAGGTGAAGGTGGGGCTGGGGGTGCCGGTGTTTTGTTAAAGTCGATTTAGCGGTGGAGTGCATGAGACTGGCATGAAGCCGCTAACTTGATTATTGCGTAAATAAGCGAGGCACAAAAATTCTTAAATGCATTATTAGCCATTTTCGTTTGTCATTCTGTTAAGAGCGCTATATTCATAGATTCTTTATATTTTAAATGTCGCGGCAATTGCTATGAGTAAGTTTATTATTTCCATGCTGAATACGTTACTTTGTGTTCTTGTGATTGTGTTATGCCTCATATGCGTGGGCGTCACTGATAACTGGAAAGAATGCACTATAGCTATAATCATCACTTTAGGATGCGCACATTTCATGGCCATTTTACTAAATCGTGTATTGCCTCATAAGTTATCTATCTTAGATAGGAATACTAGAATTATTGGGAGGACCACTATTAGTTATAGGCGCAATTATGTGTTTTGATGTATTCGAACCCTGGCCGCTAAAAAGCATTGGGATGTTTGCATGGGTTGTTTTGATTTTCTTTGTACCTTCAATAATAAGTCCCAGGCGTTAAATCGTTCTATTAATGAATGTCTACATCATTTATTCACCCACGGAATCCAACATAATGTACCCCACTCTTTCGCAGGTCATTGAGGTTGTGCGTCAGTCCTCTGGACATCATCGCAAGCGCATTGATGTGAACACCCTAATCGAAGCCGACCTTGATATCTGCGGCATGGATGGCGATGCCATGATAGAAGACTGCGAGGAAGCGTTTGGCGTTACGCTTGTCACTGAAGAAAACGGTTATGAGAAAACTTTTTCTCTCGCTGAAAATGAGTTTCTTTTTAGCACCGAGGGCATAGATTACTTTGGTATCTGCCGTTTGATTCGCAGGCTACGTGGCATTCCCGAACCTGTGATATGCGATTTAACCGTTGGCGAGCTTCATGCTGTGCTGGTTAAGGCAGTGAAAGAACAAGTGCATCATGATTGAGTTATTCTTAGCGTAGTGCGGGCATGTGCTTACATGCCCGTGCAGGTAGTCTTAAGTTTAAACAGCCTGCCCACTCCCACGCTTAATCACCGGAACATCACCTGTATCATTCAGCGCTCCCGGAAAGGTCTTCAGCCACTGCGCGACTTTCTGCTTATTAATATTCACCACGCTCATACCTTCCAGGCATCCCCATAATTCTCTTGTATGTTGCGGGGTAATCACAATGCAGTCTTTCATGGCGCGGATTTTTACGGGCATGCCGTCGATAAAGCCCGCGCGGGTTAACCACTCGCCGCCCAGAAGAAGGTATTTCATATCTATGCGAGAATAAAGTTCGCAGCAAGCGGCACTGTCCTGCGGCGTCTCCGCGCGGGGATGGACGGGCGCCGCGTTGAGCTGGTTGCCGTGAAGTCGGCGGGCGCTGTTTTTGCGGACCAGCTCGCGGTTTTCAATCATGCCGGTGAAAGCGTCTGATTCTGTTTTGCAAACAGTAAACTCTGGCTTAAAATTCGTCGCAGCCATTTTCAACTCCTCAGTAGTTGTTGTGGTTAGCGGTATGGGGGTGTTGCAGCACCTTCATATCGCGAATTCCTCGTAAAATATTCTTTGATACTTCCTTTTGCCATTCGGCTAATTTCTGATGGTCATTATACAGGGCTGAATATAAATACAGCGGTTTGGTGTGGGGTAAATTTGGAATTTGCGAGGGGGATTCAGAAAATAGAGTTCTGTGCGGTAATGTCATGTTTTTGTTAGTTGCGGGTTGATTGGTCTGGGTTTTGCGAGCATCATCGCAATTATTTACCTTCTTCCGTAACGCGATGGCTTTCAGCAAAACTCTCGAACAGGCAATTGCCGATATCACCATCTGGCGCAAAGGCGAACAGCGTGCGCCGCATAAGCCTTTATTGCTTCTGTACGTGCTGGCGAAGTATCAGCAGGGGCATGCGAGACTGTTTGATTACGGTACAGAAGTCCACTAGCAGCTGCTTAGCCTATTAGAACGCTTTGGCCCACAGCGGAAGGCGCATTACCCGAATATGCCTTTCTGGCGGCTTAAGGGGGATGGGTTTTGGGATCTGAAGAATACTGAGCTCTGTTCGACCACGGGTAGCAAACAGCCGCCCGTTAAAGAACTTGTGGAACATAACGTCGCAGGCGGGTTTGATGAAGAGCACTTTGCGCTTCTGATTAAGAACAAAAACCTGATCTTGAAGCGCACTTTCCTGAAAGCATTCAGGAAGAGCTCGCTGATGAGATAGGTTTTGATATCCAGCAGATCCGTAAGGTTCGAGATCCGCTGTTCCGCCAGCAGGTTCTGCGAGCTTATAACTATGAGTGAGCAATCTGCGCGACATGATAACGCCTCTGTAGGACTTGAAGCTGCGCATATTAAATGGAAGCAGTTTGGCGGACCGTGTGAGATCCCGAACGGACTGGCGTTGTGTGCGATTCATCATAAGGCGTTTGATAAGGGATCGATTGGGCTGGATGAAAGTATGCGGGTGCTGGTTTCCGAGGCGGTGAATGGGGGCGGGATTGTTGGGCGGCTGTTCTGGGATTTTGCCAGGAAGCAGATTGCGCTGCCGATGGTGAAAGGGAATTATCCAAGGGAGGGGTTTGTGGAGTGGCATCGTAGAGAGGTGTTTAGAGGATGAGTGGAAGGCCGGACTCGAATTTCACACCCAATAGACTGATATCAATGTAGTTTATAAGCAGGAATAATTATTTATACCCGCACTTGTACCCACAAGTTAAAATCCGTACAAAAAATAGACACCACGAGTGGGTATAAAGCCATACCAGTAGAACACCGATATGGCTATCAAAGCAAGATTCAGGCAGGCAGGAAAGTTTTCTTCAGAGGTACCAAAAGTTTGGTCTCAATATCCACTTGCTCATAGTTCTCAATAAGCGCACGGACGAGATCATCAAGCGTCCAGAGCGTTAGTGGTATCGTCGAACGGTCGGCTTCATATCGAGCATCTTTCGTAAAACCCCCTGTACTGACATAAAGCCCGCGATCGTCTTTATGGCGACCTCCGATAAAGCTGCGGATCTGTTGGCTTCCCATTTGCTCCCTGCGATGTTTTACCTCAACGATAATACGTGGATTTTCAAAACCGAACCCATCAGGTGAAGCAATGATGTCTTTACCCCGATCAGCTCCCGCAGGTGAGACCTGCGTTTTATAGCCCATACTGCGTAAAACTCCGGCAACAAGATTTTGCATCTCATCCCAGTCAAGAGAGTTGATACGATCTTTGATACCCTCAAACGCCAGCATTTCCATATCGCGAAGCGGATCAGAAACGACCTCATCTTCATCCATCGCAATTGGATTCTGAGTAATCACATCTACCGTAGGTTTCTTATCCTGCAAAAGCTCTTCTAGCGCATATTCTGGAAGCTGGAAAACCGTCAGCGTAGAACCCAATGTGTTTTTGGTAGCAACAGACAGTCTATCGCGGTCGATTTCTTGAGTATTCCATTTAACCTGCCGAGCGATACCCATCCCCTCTTCCACCCATTCAGGATGATACTGGAAGTCTGAAGTAACTTTGCCTAGCAAATAAGTACGGTTGGCTGGCGAATAGGTAATAACCCAATCACCCTTTTGGATCTCATTCACAAAACGCCAGACCTGCGATGCGCCAGAACGGGCTGTTCCGAGCTTTGTTAAGGGATCAGCCTCCTGGTATAAGGCGAGTAACTGGGCTCGGGATAGGCCGGGTTTGACTAATGGAGCCAGCTGAGACCAACCGATGCCTACAATTTGCTTATCGCGAAAATCGTCATAGAGCTTGCCGCCGTCACCGCGGATCATCCACATTCTGTTGCCCATACCAGTCCCTTCATGAGGAAAAGAAATTATGCTGGATCATAAGCTTGTTCGTAGTATGCGTCAAAACCATCAACAACGACGGCCCAGCATTCCCGGATTGTGCTTGCGATAATGTGCCCAGTTAAAATTACAGCTTCAATTTGCATGATGTTTCGTCCATATAAGTAAAAGCACCAACCAGCATCGGCAGGTGCTTTTTGGAGTGAGTAAATAAGTAAGACTGCAATGTGAATCAGGGAGGCTATTCCCAATGTTCACCGTGCCGCGCTAATACGATTTCTTTTCAATAAACCAGTTGCCTGTCGCGCCCGCAGAATATCGACCGCCCGCAGATAAGGGGACTGTTCTTGCCAGTTGAATCCCCTGCGATCAATACGAACCAGCCCGTACTTTTCCACCAGAAAATTAACGGCATCGGCCAAAGATATACCGGCATCGATATGTTCCTGAATTACCGTTTCATCACTGAATGGCGTGTCGTTGAGTGTCAGGCCATAATGTTGTTCCAGCAGGCGTGCAAGCAGCATTTGCCACACTGCCACGGGCAACAGACATAGCTTCGCCGCCTGCGGAGTTGTTGCAGGTAGAGTTTTCATATTTGCTCTTGTAGAGTTAGTTAACGTTGAGTGGGGTAAACGGCGATGTATACGTAGCCGTAACTGCCAAGGGTATCGACTTCGCAGGTGAAACCATTGTGGTACAGGGTGACACAGTGGGCATGGCGAGGATTCATTCCACCAGTAGTCAACATCGACTCCATCTGGCTGATAAAATGTGGGAATGCCACATCCAGCTTAAGACATTCTGCTTCGCTGAACTTACCGGTGATACTGACCCGGTCAGCTAGATAGTGCAGCCGGTTTCCCTCCTGTACCAGACGAGCGCCAAAGCAAGGTGTCACATTACGATTCAGACCCCACTTGAGAAATGAATCGTTCTCTGAGTCAGTAGATTTCATTGAAGTGCCCTCATATCCAGCCTCGCTCTGCAAACGACACAATTCCATCTGAACCGATAACCAGATGATCGAGAGTGTTCACATCAACCAGTGCCAGCGCTTCTTTAAGCCTGCCCGTAATGTTGCGGTCACATTGGCTGGGCTCCGGATCACCGGATGGATGGTTATGCGCCAGCACAACAGCAGCAGCATTGAAGCGAAGCGCTGACTTCACCACCTCACGGGGATGGACCTGGACATGGTTAACCGAACCGGCAAATAGCGTTTCACTCTCCAGTAAACGGTGCTGGTTATCGAGATAGAGCACCATAAACACTTCCCGTTCTTGTCCTGCCAGCTGTAACCGAAGCCAGTCACGGGCAGCAGTGCTTGAGGTAAAGGACATGCCGGGCTGGCGCAGATATTTATCCAGCAGGTTGATAGCACGTCGAATGGTCCGTTGGGCATAAGGTGTCAATCCGGAGGTCGCGGGGAGCAGGCAACCATGCTGGGCCATAACCGCCAGCGGAAAGAGTTCAGGCTGCGATGACTCCAGGGATAATACAGTATTCATGTCAGGCATTCCTTAGTCGATAAGATGCATAATGGCGCTGCATTCCGGATGGTTTAGCGCGTAGTCGCGTAAGCGATAATAGTGTCCAGTCATAGCGTCACACTCGGTGCGGCAGGCGTGGTGGCTGTAAGCCATCAGGCAGACTGCTATACCGGCAGCCTCTCCGCTCATCTCCGCATCGTTGCCATTCATCGGGTTGAACAACGTCCATTTCTCACCGTCAGGCTCCGGAGCCATAAATGCGCCGCTATTGCTGAGTGTGTAAAAGCTCCAGACGCCGCCGCTGTAATCAGCGCACAGGCGATCCATCCAGCCGAAGATTTGGGGCTCAAGGGTTATCCATTGTGGGATGGAGCCAAAGTGCTGCGGCCAGAAGCCGATGCGTAGCTCGTCAGGGACCACCGAGGCAGTAATTGCTGCCTGCTCAGCGAACTCAGGGTTGTGTGTATCCATTAAACTATCTCCTTATGCCGGAACGGTTGTTTAACGCTCGAAAAACGCGAGCATGTTTTCTGCCATAACCCACAGGGCGCGATTGAGCTTCACATCGCCATCAATACCGGTAACAGCATGGGTGCGGCTGCTTTTCCCCTGAGCGGTTCGCCCTGACAATCCACCTTTCATCAGGTTCTCCTGCACGCGCTGGTAGACGGTCCACAGGTCATCGCTGTAGTCCTCACGGCGACGTGGGGTCAGCAACTGCGATACCGTGACCGGCTGGTGCTCCTCACCAAATCGATACTTCAGTGCAGCATTTGCCAGCGCGTGACGGGCCGGGGCTGGTAACGCCAGCGACTGCATGGCATCGCGTTTCTCATCCACCCGGTCAAAGACCCCGAGCACTTCGTAAGCCCCTTCAATCACCTTCTCTACGACATTGCCTTTATGCGGTACCCGCACTTCTCCGAATGACTGACCGCAGACCAGGCCGTTGGTACAGACGCCGCGAAACAGCCCCGGCAGCATCTGGTAGCTTGATGAACCGTCATGGCTGTTGAGAAGAATGATTTCCGGCACCTGATGGCCGGTCAGTTGACCGACACGACGCAGGCGAAGCATGTGTTTGGTGTGCTCCCGCTTGCTCTGGTCGCGAACTTTTGTCTGGCAGGCAAAAAACGGCTCAAAGCCTTCACGCTGCAGGCTTTCGAGGATGGTGATGGTCGGGATGTAGGTGTACCTGTCTGAACGAGATTCATGTTTGTCACTCCCGAACACGCTGGGAACATGACTCATCAGCTCTTCGTGGGTCAGAGGCCGGTCACGGCGTATCTGGTTTATACGGCCAAAGCGGCTGGCTAATCGCATAGCTAACTCCTTATCTGATAATGAATTAAAAACAAAAAAGGCCATGTTCCCGAAGGAGCATGGCCTGTTGCTATCTGGTGTTGGTGTGTTGCGGGGTAGAGAGGTCTGAAATGTAAGTAACTAATCGCTGTAGTGTGTGGTCCGGCACTCACTGAGGTCAGACAGCTCTTTTTGCGTATTCTTCAGACCCGGACTGAAAGTGCCTACTTTTTTATCGCTGACATAAACATCGAAATCTGCTGCCTGCCCCAGTGCGTCAATAAATGACACCCAGGCATTATCGCCATTCCTCCAGCCGAGGGATGAAGGTAATGAGAACTGACTGTTATCAATGACGACCGTTATTTCCGTCCCGTCGTCATGAGAACTTACTGATGTTCCATCAGGCAGAGTGAGATCAACACCGTGTTGCAAAATATTCTGCGCATCCGGATTGCCAGTACAGTTCAGATTAAACACCACCTTCTCCGGGCTGGTAATGATATATTCGGTCACGCCCATCCCAAAACCACTCGTCCACATATTAGGAATAGCCTGTGCTGTTGATACAGAAGCCAGCATAGCTAATGTAAATATTACGTAAGGCAGTCGCATAATGTTGTCCTCAAATCATGTAATAAAGCTTTTGTTGTTTAAAACAATAAAGTAATGAAAAAACAGTTGGATTATTTTATTTGTTTGTAGCGAAACGCTTCTTTTCCAGCATAAATCCCGACAAGATCGTCATAACGAGGGTTCTTTTTATTCGGGCGGAACGTTACTTTCATATCGGGACTGCACATATCCTTCATGGTGAGATTGAATTCTTTACCTGGCGTAATGGTATACCCTGTTGCCACATCGTCTTTACTGGGAGTGATCCACCCCCATATTCCCCCCGGACAATCTCTGGAAGGTTTCGAGCGAACAACAATAAACCATCCCATTGAATCCACTTCCGTCGCTGTACACAGTTTTCTGACCTGTCGGTGGGCATCACACCAGAATATATTCCCACTTTTATTATTCACTGCCGCAGGCAGGAACCCGCTATAAGGACGTGCTGCGTGAGCATTACCTGCGATAAGTAAGGGGAACAACATGACTGGCAGTAAAGACAATAATTTCAATTTTTTCATTAGATTAACCTTACATTCAATTGTGGAGACCATCTCTAATCAGTTTGTCCGGATTGCCCCCGACTTTCTGATGGAGAAAATGAATTCAGCGACTGCTGAATAAAACGGAAATGAGGTAAGGCAGAGATAAAATGTTTGTCCTCCGACAGCTGATAGAGAAGCTCACTGCGAATAAATGTTTCCCGGGATGGCCTTACCAGATGAATCTCATCCAGCCGGAAGACATGTAATTGTCTGTTATGTTCAGCGACCAGATACCAGTAACCATCCAGGGCGATTAGCCGGTAAGGTGCAACGGCCTCATGACGCTCCCCTTCAGTCAGAATGGTGATGCGCTGACATCCCGAAATAGCTCTGACCAGCCTGTAGAAGCAGAGCTTTCCTGCCGGGGGATGAGGTCTGTCCTGATGCCATACCAGACAGGGTCGCTCATCACAGTCCAGCAGGCTGCTGACCAGTCGCCGGTCAAAGCCCGGGAAAACCCCGGCCAACCCCGTGCGGTGAGCAAAGGTCAGAATATCTATTTCCTGCCGCGTACTGTGAATATCTGAGCGCAGACTGCACTGCCCCTGGTAATAATCCAGGTCGAGATACATCAGACGTTCCCGAAAGTCACGACGTAACGTGCGCTCTGACACCCCGAATTCAGTTGCCAGTTTGCGAATAAACAGAGTTTCACCGGACACCAGGCGGCTAATAATCAACGACAACCTGACAGCAAGCCGGTCATGTCGCCGCTCCTGAAGCGTCATGAAAGATTTCTCCTGAGAAGTTAACTCTCTGAATTAATACTGATTACTTTAAAGGAAGGAGTGGACAGGGTATGGACAACATCGGAACTATTTTTTATGAGCAGTCCGGGCTTGTGGGCGCTCATCTGACAGATAATGATACTTCGCCTGATTTAATTGTTGGTAAAACTCAGTGGACAGGACATGTCCACAATCAACAAATCATTAACAACCAGTTCATCATTCGCATAGAAAATTGCGATGTCAGAAGAATATCCAGTCCCAGACGGCCCGAGCGACCGACACCACCGCATCACGCACGCTACGGATCACCGTTTTCAGCGATGCAGGCAGGAACGACGATGACTCAGCCGTATCAAAAACCCGGCCCACAGCGTCGCCGAAACTGTCACGGGCCTGCGACTTTACCGGCTCTGTGCAGTGTCTCCCGTGCAGTTGTGTCACCACCGGACTGGTGGCGCGGTCAGGCAGACAGCGCATCATGTTTGCCACCATCTCCTCAATGCCCCATCCAGTGCGGGCTGACACCACACAAACCGGATGATGCGGTTTAAACATAGCCATAATTGCAGCCTGCTTCGCTTTAAGATTTCCCAGTTGGTGCGGTGAAGGTTTGCTGGTAAGGGTATCCCATTCATGACAGGGTTCTATTTTGTCGGCCTGGTTAATCACAAACAGTACCTTTTGCCTGTAAGTTTGCATCACACCGTGCCAGAACTGCTCGTCCACGGTCAGTGCCCGATCATCGGCTTTAATGACCCAAAGCACCAGGTCCAGTTCCGGCAGCATACGACGGTACAGGGCCCGGTATTCATGATCCCGCTGCCCGTTTTCACCTACACCCGGTAAATCGACAATCATCAGACTGTGACTACCACTTCGTAGGCGAAAGCGCAGTACGTCGCGAGTGCAGGCATTCACGTCACTCACCGGAGACACTTCCCCCCGGAAAAGTTCGTTGCAGAGAGAGGATTTACCTGCACCACTTTTGCCCATGATGCCAATCACCGGCTCGTAATGGGTCAGGTTCTGGATACGTTCAAGAATAAGCTGGCGAAGCGTGTGCGGAAGCGACGCGAGCGGTTGTTCAAGGGCCTGAAGGCCATCAGGTTTATTCATACAGTAGTCTCAGCGTGAAGAATTAAAAACCCCGCGTTCCAGTCAGGAAGGCAGGGATTCACTGAGATAATATCTGTCTGAAATTATTTGGAATATTAGGTTAACACGTAAAGGAAATTGTGCAATCCAGAACTGAAAGATGTCCGCTTAGTGCCAGAAGCAGACATTATAAAAAGAATAAAGAGTAATTTCGTGTCAGATCATTAGTACTCAAATGTAACTCCAGTCATTGCTTTTAAGAACTGGCAAAGGTCATCCCCAGCATCCTCAATCGTATAAAAACTAGCAGAGTCTACACATCCGGATTTACGCTCATTAAGACGGGCAATGAATGACGGTGTTGGATCTTGTCCTGTTAGGCTTCTGAACCTGACAGCATCAACACGCCAGCGATACATATCCCCATATCGCTGTACTCCCCTGATGCCTGTACGGGTGTTTATCGTGGCTTTAATAGAAATTGGCATAACAGAATCTCCATTACTTGGAATGACAGCCATGGTTGCATAGTTTCCGTGAAATTTTACAAAAATTCATGCGCATATAATGATTTTATCCTATGCATAAACCGGCCCAAATTGAGTACATAGCATTCATTTAAGTTGTTCATTTGTTAGTCTTTTCATGGGAACAAGTTCCAATTCAGCGCCAACTGCCCCTGCCGTTACCCCTAATTCTTTACGGTAAATTTCCATAAAATGTGACTTGCCAAGCCCACATAAGCACCATAACCAACGGAAGATCGAAGTAAACGGACACTCCAAAAAACTTGGGTCCCGATAATGGTTACCATCGGTATTCAGTTCTAAAGGGTAGTCTACATAGCGGAATGTTAAAGGTGGGACCGTCGGAACGGGATCGCCTGCATGACGAACCTGAATTGGGTACTTGAACTTTCTATCAATACATCCACGAACATTACTGCTCCGTGGCGCACCATAAATAAATATTCTAGCTACCTGGCCAACTCTGAGGAACTGCTGTGAGAGAAAGGCTACAGCCCCTCCAAGAGAATGACCAGATAGATACACCTCTTCGACATGACCAAAGCCGCGCAGGGTTAACTCTGTATTGATAAGGGCAGAAATACGATACGCCTCTATTAAAAAACCTCGGTGAAAAAGGCCCGGATTACGATCGGATATTCTTTTTGTCCATGGAAAACCGCCTCCAGGTATGGACACTTTTTTTGCCTGAAAATTAGTGTACCAGTCGGCGCCTAATGTAAATTTAGTTCCTCTGAAAGCGATAAACAATCTTTTTCCAAAAACATGTCCTATGGCTACAACTTGCTCGGTTGTGACAATAAAACTTTGTGGCAACTCACCTTCATTCCGTTGCCGTGATACGTAGGGTGTTATGTCTACACTACTTGCCATCTTACGTTTAAGAATTTGCTTGTAAGCCTCGCTAGAAATGATCTTCGCACGCTTGTTAGAGCCTATCTCTGTTTCGGGTACATGGTGATACGCCAGTTCAGCAAACATAGCGCAGACGTAGTTTAGCTTGTCCCTTTGCTGTCCTTGGGTCATGTTCGTATCCGTATCAATTCGATACAGAATGTCCTGAACCTCTTCTATTGCATAAGTGTACAAATCGGCTCCCCTCTAACGAATCTGGCTGATGCAACCCACACATTGAATGCATGTAATACCGATATCATCGGTAAAAACTACGAAATCTTGAACTTGCTCTTTCATGTTAGGGCCACTTCAAAGGCATATAAAACACATTCAATGGCGATTCAAATTACTTGGCCTGAATGTTTAGATAATGACTGAAAAAGTCCGCTCCTCGCTCACAGCGGACCTTCAGATCAGTCAGTTTGTACGCTTCGAGCCAGAAGTAAAAGTTCTAACTTCCATGCCTCGGCTACGGTGCTCTGTACGTAACGGGCAAGAGAGAGACAGCTATAGAACCTTGGTCGATTAAGATTCATAACAATACTGAGAAATCAGACGAAGAAACCGCTGGGATCACAACGCTATTTAGCAGATCGCCGATAAGATTTCGCCGCTTGCCAGGCATGTTTCATCTTCTCAATAAACTCCAGCTTCTCTTCAGGTTGGACGTTCCACACATCTATAGCCGCAATAATCATGTCATAACGCATAGAGGTATTATAAGGGCGAAGATAGCCTGCTATTCGTCCTTTTCCTTTGAGATAGTCCCAGAGATAGACTAACTGAATTTCGTCATCACGTGACATCCAGTCAAAATCTGTCAGAAAAAAATCATATTGCTCAAGCCAGCGCTCATGCAGTTTTTTGAAATAAGAGATCTTATCTCCAAGTGAGCATGGCGCTTCATCAATGTACCTCATCACACCATTGATGAGTTCACGCTCAGTTACCGGAGTGGGGTTATACAGAGAGGTACTAGCTCCCGCGTTCAGATAAAATCGGGAGAAAACGCGTTTCGGTTTCTTTAAAGCAGTGGCCTGTGGATTTGTTATCAGGTCCCAATCTATATCGTCCAGGTCAGTATTCAAATTAGAGAAATCAAGATTTGTGAAGATATTATCGTCCATTAAAAGAGAATTAAAACTACCAGAACAACCGACGTCATTCCCCAACCCACCAAGCGTCAGCCCTGCAGATAATACTGGGTATTCAAAAATATAATGGTGAGCAAACCACAATGCTCTTGGTGTACCTTTGAAACAATCAAAATAATCTTTATCAATCAGTAGCAGCTCAGCCCATTCTTTAAGAGTTTTCCGACCAACTTTGATCCTGTCCTGATCGCCCAGGAAATGCCGTTCAAGGATCTCAGAGATTAAACGTCGAAACTGATCCGGCGAATCATAAGTACTCCACTGTAAGGAGTAATCAGTGTTGGAAAGCGCACCAAGCATTTTTAGATACATTATCTCGTAGCGGATCATATCGTAATGCAACATCGTCTCTTCCCTCTAATTCTGGCTCCTGGACACAGATTAGCATGAGCATCTTTTAGGTAGAGGGAGGCGGGTCACAGGCTGAGGAATGGCTGATTTTTTACTGATATCCCCCTGATTCTATTGTGATAATACTCTGACACCTTACTGCATTATTCCTGTGATTTTTACCCTAGGATCGTCCTCTGTTCACCTCATTAGCATCGTTCAACAGCAAATATGAACATTTGGGTTTTTAGTATAATTAAGGGGGACTCCCTGTCTCTATACCACCCTGTTCATAGCTCCTTCCCCCAATCATTAACCCTGCCTGTATTCCCCTGGATACACACTTTCCTTTATCTGCTGCATCCCCGCTTCTCTTAAAAATTACATCTTATCCCAATCCTTTGTACTCCACCTGACAAAGGATAAATCAATGCACACACCTTACCCTTTTAATTCCAGGTACACGATGAACTGGTTTCTACTGTCTCTACTCAATGACCACCTGAATCAGCTACTGAACCGATACTCCCGAATACAGGCACTCAGACTCGACCTGTTCTATCAGAAAGGTACAGAGCGTTATAAACGTCATTCATGGAACGATACCGAGCAAGAAGTACGTATGCTGGTTGAACGCACCCTGCAGCACACAAAACTGGCAGGGTATTTCTGGGTACTCGAGAACTCTGTAGATCACGGGTGCCATGTCCATATCGTGTTCTATCTCGACAGGCACCTTAACCAGGCTACCTACCCAATAGCTGAGAGAGTTGGAACAATATGGCGGGAAATAACGCAACGAGAAGGCTATTACAACCGCTGCGAGTACAAACCCACTTATGAAGTCAATATTGATAAGCCGGTGAACTACGGTGATACCGAAGCCATCCATAACCTGCGCTACATCATCAGCTACCTTGCCAAAGAAGAACAAAAGCACGGTCACTATCACTACGGAGCCAGTGAGGTACCGTCGCCCAGCGGACTGGGGCGTCCTCGCGCGGTATAACTCACGTTCTGCACTTTTTTACGTATCAATCCATTGATGTGGAAGGGCTGGTGGTAACGAGCAATCACCCACCAACTCGGGCTAATCCCACAATGGAAGACAGCATCATGACAGAACATATTTCTTTGCTCGATGATCAACTGGTGGATATGCGGTTCATCACGAAGCTAACGGGGCTGACAGATAAATGGTTTTACAAGCTGATAAAAGATGGTCTGTTTCCGAGACCAATTAAGCTGGGCCGCAGTTCCCGCTGGAAGCAAAGCGAAGTCGAATTATGGTTACAGCAGCGCATTACGGATTCGCGCGGCCAATGATAGAACCCATTCAATTAAGCTACGCTTTTGCCAATACCCCAATCCTTAAAACACCATTCAGACTCGGCACAATTCAAGCGATATCCTCTATCACCCCATTCACTAAAGTTCTCAATTCAGAAGCTGAAAAACAGAAGCCCACCCTATCCCTGGCCTATCCGTTGTTATGTAGAACGGCTGCCATACTGACGTTTATTTCATAGGGTGAGCTTCTTATTTTTTAACGACGTGTCAGAACAATCCTGCGCCGGGCATATAACGTTTCCGTAGACAGCTGGAATTCATATTCCGCTGCCTTCAGCTTTCTCGATTTAAGCATCTTCATCGTAACGCCACCGATCTGCCCTGCTTTCACCCTTCTCTGAATCTCACCAGCGCTAAGCATGAGCTGCTGCTTCAAAATCGACAGCAGACTTACCTGAAATGAACGGGAGATCCTGACACTAACGCGAACCCGCTGGTGGGCGGAGATGCTTAACTGCCAGCGCTCCTGAACGGTAAAATCAGGCCGACCCGATAGCTCGGCGTTGTTCCGCTTCAGCGTCGCGATATCACAGGCAAAATGTTGAACCGTGGCGGCATCGTTTGTCATTAGCCGATGATAAAGCTGGCGGTCAATTTTGCTGACGTGCAGACGCGAAAACAGGTAGATATTCCAAGTGTAATCACAGTGTGTGCATTTATAGATACTCCACACGTCCAGCACCTTCTTTTGCGAATTAACCCGAAATGCACCTGACGGCATGAAGTCCCGTTTAATGTTGCATGAAGGGCATCGTTTCGCGATGCGCTGATACCCCACAGGCGTGACGGTCCATGTAACTTTCATAACGTACCTTTTTTAACCCATACAAAATCGGATCCGTACTGAACGGACCATGAATGTTTGTGTATGAAAAATATTTAAGAGATATTTTTCAGCGGGTTAAAAAAAGATTTCCAACGCTACAATCCTGTAGATGTTCAACGAGATAAGTCGAGACTATCAAAATGGCGCTTTTTAGGTAAATGAGTTCAATCAATATTTATGGTGGTTAATCACGCTACTTAACCCCCGGGAATCCCCCGACCAGGATGTAATTGCATTGATGGCTAATCAGAAGCAATTATCTCTCCAGTTCTCATGAGCGCCTATCAATTAGCAGTACTGGATAGTCCTAGCTTGTTTATTATTTTAGTGCGTATTATTCGGAAGGCATTATTTAAATAAATGCTAAACAACCATTTATTTATTATGGATATACTGATTTTATCCGTTAACCTGTTTTGGCTAACAAACGAACAGCTCTCAAGCAGGAAACTGTCAACTCGGAAGGAAAACGTTTAGCCGCTAGTGGCTTGTTCTTACCGCCTTAACCGTTACGTTAGCACCGGGGCAACTAACCTTGCTCATAAGTGCCTTGTTTGTGGAATGATTCTTTTTTCATTGTGTAGCAGCCCGTGCAGGCGGCTCTTTTTCAGGAGGCAGCATGCCACTCAATAAAATGAAGCGTCATGCCATACTCCACACGCTCTCTATACCTGAACGTAAACTACGCCCCGTAAAATGGCTTGCTCTTATCTCATCCCTGCTCGTTATATTACAACTGGCAATTGAGAGCCTGGTCATAAGCGAATAACGGAATAGCAATTCCTGTACAAAGACCAAATCTGGAATGATTTTCTGATACCTGTCGGGTACAAAGCACAAAACTTAACGTATTTTTTTTCAACAACACAAGCATTACGTAGATTTGTGCATCTGTTGAGTTTCACAGGTATAGACCTGACCGACGGAGTCTGAAAAAGGAAACGAATCATGGATAACTATACGCTACATCGTGGCAGACTTATCGACCATATCCAGCTCGTGGTAAACAACTTTGCCGCAAGCAAAGCATTTTACATTGCTGTTCTGGCGGAACTTAAGATCCCCATGGTTATTACCGATGACGATTATATCTGGGCTGACGAACTGGTCATTTCGTCGGTAAAAAGTTCGGAGTCTGGCGGGGTGCCTACAGGACGGCACCATCTGGCCTTTCAGGCCGCAGACCGTGAATCGGTGAACGCGTTTTACCACGCAGCACTAAATCATGGCGGACGTGATAACGGCGCACCTGCCGAACGCACCTATCATCCCGGATACTATGCCGCTTTTGTTCTGGATCCGGACGGTAACAACATCGAAGCTGTTTACCATGGTGAGGGCGATCGCAGTGCCCGCTCTGTAGAAATCAGCTTCACTGTCTGAGAAAACAGGGAGCATATTTTCCCCTGTAGCTCCCGGTAATCGCAATGGAGAGCTTTATCAATGACCGTAATTCCGGTATCAGCCCTTGAATGCAGCATTACTGAGCTGTGCCGTATTCTTGCAGACAGCTTTAATGAATCATTGACACCATTTGCGTTGCCACCGGAAATGTTTGCTTCACGTTTCATTTCCGAAGGACTCAGCCTTGAAGACTCGTTTGTCTGGCTGGTCAATGATAACCCGGCGGCAATAGCCATCGTAACCCGCAGAATGGACAAAGCGCGTCTGGCAGCATTTGGTGTGTTGCCTGAGTACCGGAGCCAAGGACTGGCAAAACAGATGCTTACTCCTCTGTTTACCTCCTTAAAAGAGAAAAAGTTATCCAGCGTGAGGCTGGAAGTGATGCGCGAAAATACCCGGGCAATCGCTCTCTATCACGCGCTCGGTTTTCAGGTTCGCCGACATCTGTGCAAATACCGGGGAGATCCACAGTCTCGTCCGGAAATACCTTCAGGAGATATGGAATCCAAGACTGCTAATGACTTCCTGCGTACCGTCTGGTCTGCACCAGATGATGATCTTCCCTGGCTGGCCAGCCCCCTGCAGCTCTTGTCTATTCCCTGCGACATCCTCAGGGATAACGAACATGCATGGTGTGCTGTCGCGGAGTTCATGGGACAACCTCAGCTCCGCTGTTTGTTTGTGGAACCGGTGTATCGTTACCAGGGACGGGCTAAAAGAATGCTTCAGAAAATCAATGCCAGATGGCCTGGCATAGGTACATCAGCCGCGATCCCAGAAACGCTGGCACCATTATTTACTGCGGCGGGTTATCAGGCTGAACCGTTATGCCAGTATGAGATGGAACTGACATTTTAAATATCGTCATGCTCCGTTCCGCATGACAGGAGAACAATGATGAGTTGCAAGTTTGAATGGATCAATGAGCCCGCCGTATGGTGCTACGAAAATAACGCCCTGTCAGTAATCACAGATGAGCATACTGATTTCTGGTACCGTACCTGGTACGGGTTTGAGCGTTTTACCGGCCACATCTACGCTACTGATGTAACAGGTGATTTTACTTTTCAGGTCAGGATCCGCGCAGACTTCACCACACTCTATGACCAGGCCGGAATTATGATGCTCTCTGACGAACAGCACTGGCTCAAAGCTGGCATCGAATTTAACGATGGAGCACCTGCAATCGGGAGTGTACTCACGATGAGAAATTCCGACTGGGCTACAGGACTCTTTCCTGGGGATCCGAAGGAATTCTGGCTGCGTCTGACCCGTAAAAAAGATGCGTTACGACTGCAGTACTCCTCAGATGGACAGCACTGGCCATTACTTCGCTTATGCCATTTCCCTACAGGCCCTGTAAAAACGGGCATCATGTGTTGTACACCTCAGCGCAAGGGGTTGGAGGTAGAATTTCTTGATCTCAGACTGACTCCTGCGATGGATAAGGACCTGCACGATCTAAGTTGATAATAATCATTCAATAATAAAAAACGGAGAACCCGTTTATGAAGCCATTTTCGGGACGCATTGGCAGGTATGGCAGCGTGCTATTATTTCCACTGGCGATGATCATCTACGATTTTTCAGCCTACCTGACAACGGACCTTATTCAGCCGGGCGTCATTAACATTATAAATGAGTTACAGGCGGATGTTACGCTGGCTCCAGCATCAGTCAGTTTGTATATGGCAGGCGGACTGGCGCTACAGTGGCTCCTGGGGCCACTCTCCGACAGGATTGGCCGCCGCCCGGTCCTGCTCACGGGTGCAATGATCTTTGCCTTAGCCTGCCTGAGCATGCTGTTTGTCACCTCGATCGAACAATACTTCGTCGCCCGCTTTATTCAGGGCACCAGCATCTGTTTTATCTCCACCGTTGGTTATGTATCAATACAGGAGGCCTTTGATGAAAAAGATTCCATCAGGATCATGGCTGCGCTGACCTCCATTGTTCTGCTCGCCCCAGTTATCGGGCCGGTGGCCGGCGCTGCGCTGATGGCGTTCATTCACTGGAAACTGCTCTTTGCCATCATCGGTGTGTTTGGTCTGGTAGCATGGTTCTTACTACTGTTCAAAATGCCGGAAACAGTTATATCTCAGGGAAGAGAATTCAAACCGGGTGAAGTGCTGTCAGATTTCATCGCGGCATTTCGCCATCCAGTGGTGCTGACCGGCTCACTGGCAGTCGCTTTTGGTAACCTGCCTATCATCACCTGGGTAGCGCTCTCCCCCGTGATCCTGATTGAGCACGGGGGTATGTCTCCCGGTACCTATGCCTGGACACAGGTGCCCGTGTTTAGTGGGATCATTATCGCCAGTGCGATCGTAGCGAATTTTATCAAAGACCCGACTTCACCGCGTTTTATCTGGGGTACAGTCCCGATACAGTTTGCTGGCTTGCTGGCTTTGCTGGTCGGTAACCTGCTATGGCCACACGTCTGGCTATGGTCAGTACTGGGAACGAGCTTTTATGCCCTGGGTATTGGACTGCTCTATCCGGTGCTGTTTCGCTTTACGCTCTTTTCTCATAACCTGCCAAAAGGCACCGTTTCTGCCACGCTGAATATTCTGGCGCTCGGCATAATTGCTCTTAGCATTGAAATAACCCGCTGGGTTTACTTCCATGCTGGCGGCAGGATTGCTTTCCACTGCGCGGCGCTGCTGGCCGGTATAGCCGTCATCATATCAGTTTCCCGCCTGCTTAAACTGCGTGGGCAGCATCAGAGCCAGTTAGAATCACCGTCAGGCTGTCAGGAACAATAATACAAAAGTGAGTAAGGAGGGTTTATGTTTTCTTATGTGATGCTGGGTACTAACGATCTACCACGCGCCATCCGATTCTACGATCCGTTGATGGAATTGCTTGGGCATCCTAAGGCAGGCCGGAATGAAGAAGGCGCATCCTGGGGGACGTTCAGCGATAACCATACCATCGGATTGTGCGTCGGCAGGCCCTTTGACAGGCAGCCCGCCGGGGTTGGTAATGGCACGATGGTGGCGCTGAACGCCCGTTCTATTGAACATATCAGTCAGTTGCATGAGCTTGCCCTTAGTCTGGGAGGCGCGGATGAGGGTGCGCCGGATCACAGGCCGCAGTACGGACAAGGATTCCATAGTGCTTATGTACGCGATCCGGATGGCAATAAGCTGGCGTTTGTGTTCTATGCCGATGAGGGTTGAACATTAAACTGACAGTTTTCGTGTTGTGTATGAAAGCGGCGACGCACCGGACATAGTCAGAGAGTAGCCGTCGGGCGTAGCGTCAGGCGGTAACTCTTATAGTCGCAGAGACTGTGGCAGGAGAATCATTAAACAGGAAGTCTTATGCAAATAAGATCGCCAAGATGCATCATTCGACCATTTCAGCCACACGACATTGATAGTTTTATGGTGTATCGCAATGATGCTGAGTAGATGAAATATCAGGGGTTTAAGGGGCTAACAAAAAGGGCCTATGAAGCAGCATTGCTGGGTGTCCTTACACTTGATCGTGGCATACAATTGGCCATCATCAACAAACTGACGGAGGTTTTGATTGGTGATATCTATTTACGTCAGTAATGCGATGTATTTTGGCTCGGCTATACCATCAGCCCCGCTTATGCTCGTCAGGGATATGCAATTGAAGCAATTACCGCCGCGATCGACTGGATTAAAGGGAACGGTTTTCCACTCATCAAAGCCGGTGTAGATCCGGAAAATACCTCTTCAATAAAATTACTTATCAGGACTGGCTTTCATTTTTCAGGCATCGAAGAGGGTGAGCATATTTATGTTCTGGATTTAACAAAAGGAGAATAACCTCCGGAGGGGAAAAGCCAATGAGGCCATATAAGGGGTACTAAAACCTGCATTCGTCAGTGCACCTGCCTTTTTTCAGTAAATGAGCTGGCGTTCGATTTCCGAAGTACATCACACTTTTTCTACTGAAACATATCCCTGCTAAAACCACGTGTTATTATTCGCTCCGTAAATACCTTTCAACTCTACCCGAGGCTTTGATGCTGGAGAATGTAATCATCCGATAATCAGCTTACCGACCTTTTCAGGCCGGACTGATTATCAATGCGCCGAAATCGAATGCGGACACTGCCGTGTGTTTGCACGTTTTGCACATGATGATTAAACAGGTTCTTCAGTATGAATTTATCCCGTCAGGAACAACGTACCTTACACGTTCTCGCTAAAGGTGGACGTATTGCGCACGTCCGCGATTCTTCAGGCCGCGTCACTTCCGTTGAATGCTACAGCCGCGAAGGGCTGTTGCTGACCGACTGCACGCTCGCCGTCTTCAAAAAAATCAAAACCAAAAAACTTATCAAGTCCGTCAATGGTCAGCCCTACCGCATCAACACCACCGGGCTGAATAACGTTCGCGCTCAGCTTGATAACCGCTAAGGAGAGCATAATGGATATCAGCACCCTTATTTCCTCATCCCGACACATTCAACTGTCGGCGGAGGAGAGCAAAATTCCCTGGGACGAACCGGCCTTTAGCCAGCGCATGCTCGCGAACCATTTGTCGCAGGATCACGACTGGGCCAGCCGCAGGCAGGAGGTCATTGAGCGGCAGGTGAATTGGATCGCCAGCCTATTACCCCCAGGCGCACGTATTCTCGATCTCGGCTGCGGTCCCGGCTTTTACACCCACCGCTTAGCAGAGCGTGGATTTCACTGCACCGGCGTGGATTTCTCACCGGCATCTGTGAACTGGGCTCGTCAGCAGGCGCAGAATGCCGGATTGAATATCGACTATGTCCAGCAGGATATCCGCGCATACTGGCCGGATAAATCGTTCGATTTCATCATGATGACGTTCGGGGAACTGAATGTATTTAGCACGGCAGATGCGCGCTCGCTCGTCAGCCGATGCGCGCTGTGGCTGGAGCCGGGTGGAAGGCTGCTCACTGAAGTCCATACTTTCGACGAAGTTAAACGTCAGGGAATGGCTGAACCGAGCTGGCAACGCTGTCCGGACGGGTTGTTTCTGGGCGTCCCTCACCTACTGCTGACGGAACATGGCTGGGATGAGGAAGCACAGACCAGCTCAACGCAGTTCTGGGCCATAGAGGCAAACGGCCAAACCACCCGTTTCGGCAGCCAGATGACGGCCTGGCGCGATGACGAGTACGTCAGCCTGCTCGACAATGCCGGGTTTGCCCTGCTTCCTCCTCTTGAAAGCCACGACTGGCCAGTCAGCGAGACATTCGAAAGGAAGCTGTTTGTTCTGCTGGCTGAAAAAGCAAATATCTCAGAGAAACACCCTCTTAATACTCAACGCAATAAAAGGAATTCCAAATTGGATATCCCACGTATTTTTACCATCAGTGAAAGCGAACACCGCATCCACAACCCGTTTACCGAAGAGAAGTACGCCACGCTGGGTCGCGTGCTGCGTATGAAACCGGAGACCCGCATTCTGGACCTCGGCAGCGGCTCGGGCGAGATGCTCTGCACCTGGGCCCGGGATCATGGCATTACGGGGACTGGCATCGACATGAGTTCGCTCTTCACCGCGCAGGCCATACACCGCGCGGAAGAACTCGGCGTCAGCGAACGCGTACATTTTATTCATGATGATGCGGCGGGTTACGTCGCCAATGAAAAATGTGACGTGGCAGCCTGCGTCGGCGCGACCTGGATTGCCGGAGGCTTTGCCGGGACAGTCGAACTGCTGGCGCAGAGCCTTAAACCGGGCGGGATCATGCTCATCGGTGAACCTTACTGGCGTCAGCTTCCGGCAACGGACGAGATAGCCCAGGCCTGCGGCGTCAGCTCGACAAGCGATTTCCTGACGCTTCCAGGGCTTGTCAGCGCGTTTGACGACCTCGGCTACGACGTGGTGGAAATGGTACTGGCGGACCAGGAAGGCTGGGACCGGTATGAGGCCGCGAAATGGCTGACCATGCGCCGCTGGCTGGAAGCCAATCCTGGCGACGACTTCGCCGCCGAAGTCAGGGCCGAGCTAAACATCTCGCCGAAACGCCACGTAACGTACGCGCGGGAATACTTTGGCTGGGGCGTGTTCGCGCTCATCGCCAGGTAACAACAGGTTCCCGGTATTTCTGACCGGAGATACCGGGGCTTCGCCTTTGCTTTGATCTGATGCATCACCTGCACAATACATATTCAGTATGTTTATTAATCAGGATATCACCATAAGGAGCATCATATGTCACAACATGAACAGTTCTGCCAGGCTTGCGGAATGCCTATGTCGGCACCCGATGCACACAGTGCCAGTGATCAATATTGTGCGTACTGCAGCGATAGCAACGGCAATCTCAAACCATGGGAAGAAGCGGTTTCAGGTTTAGCCAGCTTCCTTGATTCCTGGCAAAAAATCAGCCCGGAGGAAGCACATAAGCGTGCAAAACATTATCTGACGGCAATGCCAGCCTGGGCTCATAAAGCGGACGAGTGATTTGAACTGATTATCTACACTCCCTCTGAATCTATTCAGGAAAGCCGATGTTTTCTTACATTATGCTTGGAACCAACGACCTGCCACACGCCATTACATTCTACGATCCGCTGATGGAGATGCTGGGGTATCCCCGTGGCGGCAGGAATGAGAACGTCGCATGGTGGGGCGTATTCAACGGTAATAACACGACGGCACTGGGTATCGGCAGACCTTTTGATAAACAGGATGCCACGACCGGAAATGGTGTGATGGTCGCCCTGATTGCGCGTTCTGCCGAACACATTCAGCAGCTTCACGCGCTCGCTTTAGACCACGGCGGCACGGACGAGGGAGGACCTGGCCTGCGCCCGCATTACGGCGAAGGTTTCTACAGCGCTTATGTTAGAGCCCCCGATGGCAACAAGCTGGCTTTCGTCTATTACACCGCACAATCCTGAGTACGATAAATCGGGGGCCTCAGCGCCCCCACCTGAAACTAAACCGATCCCGCAAATTTCAGAGGAGCGTTGGACGAGTTGATAAATGCCGAGATGTCTGACTGTTTTTACGCTAGAACTCTATAGTGTGACAACCGCAGCACTATCACCCTCTCAAACCCTTTAAACCATTCAACTGCATGGCGTCTGTCTGCCATTCAGGGACGGCTTACGCCTGCGTGTTGGCTGGCTGGAGCCTAGAATATGTTTGCCAAATCCTTTCTCGCTCTCGAAGGTAACGGTGGTCTGAGCGATGCCCTTACAGCCCCTTATGATCGCTACACCTCCAAGTGTGCGGCAATATCCGTGGTAATTTATATTGCGCCTCTGAAGCGGAAAAATCACGCTGGTCGATAGCAAAGGCAAAATGTGTTTTGTCATAAGGCCATATGCTCCAATTTCGCGTATCATAACGGAGTTTTTAAACCCTGACCGTGGAGCCATTATGACCGCCAAAGAATATCTGGGTGACATCATTGGTGGCAGCCTGATGTTGCGTGAGAGCAGAGTCATCGCGGAGCTGCTGATATCCTCACCAAATGATGATCAATGGCATAATGCTATTGTAAATGACAATGTGCTGCAGAAGATCTCAGTGCACAGTGTTAAACGCATGGCTTCAACCCTGCGTAAAAGAATTCAACCGATGGGTGAGGCATTCTGGACTGAGCTACTAAAGGCCCCTGATGATGCAGCCAGACAAATGTTGCTAATGGCGACAATGTGCCAATCCCCAGTGCTGACCGATTTCATGGCAACGACACTGTCTGATGCCCGACAGATGTTTCGTGAATCATTGCGCAGCGAAGACTGGCAGGAATTTATTCTATCCCGCCAGCGTGCCATTGTCGGCTTGGATCAATATTCCGAAAGCTCAATCCAGAAAATGGGCAACAATGTATTTAAAATCCTCGCAGATAGCGGGTATCTGGAATCAGGCCGCAGTAAAAAGCTGAAAAATGTCTTCCTACTACCCCAGATAAGAGAGTGGGCAAACAGTCTCGACTGCCAAAAAGTCTACGATGTGATGGAGTCCGTCAGATGAGAGCGAAACTGGACAGTAAGCCGCAATTGTCAGCTCGTCTGGAACAAATCGAAGACCGGCTTAAAAGTGAAGGCTTCCTGAAGAACCAAGAGCTCGGTGGTGAGATCGGTTTTTATATCTTTGATTACCCACCTCAATTTGAACTTACCGTACGGGAATATCTGAGATTGACTCTGCCTCGCCTGGCTCGGCAGGGGCTGAATTTCGCTCATCTCAATCTGTTCGAAGAGGTACTGGCAATTTTGCAAGAGCGTAAATTGTTAGATAAAGCTTTTGATCTGGAACGCAAAAAAGGTACCGATGAGCTAGCCAAAGCACTTAAAGGACCTCTTGAACAAGGTCGAATTGCTAAGCATCTGATAGATAAAGTGCTTCCGGCCTCGCCTCAATTTGTATTGTTATCAGGTCTTGGCCAATGCTGGCCATTGCTACGTGGTCATAGTTTGCTTAATGCATTACATGCCCATATGGGGGCAATACCATTGGTATTGTTTTATCCGGGCAGTTACAACGGCCTCGAACTTTATCCTTTTGATCTGGACAGCGCAGAAGTGGCAACAGCCAACTACTACCGAGCTTTCCAACTGGTGCCTCACGCATCTAAGTACTGAAATTTAAACTGCTGCCGTAGCTTGTTTTTTGAGAGAATTCAAACCACTAACTTGGCCGCGAAAGAGTCATCACGTTATAGCGAGCAGAAGAGTCTCGCTGAATGATAGAGACGGAATTTTTAATGCAGATAAGAGAGCTGTTTACCAAACAACTGGATCGCCCAATCAATGGTGTGGTGAAAGCCGAACAGCTGGATGAGCAAATCATCTGGACTGAGCTTGACGAGTATGTGGTGACCCGTGAACTTGACCGCCACCTTCGTCACTTTTTTGAGACCTACCTGCCTGGTGTCAGCCATCCAGATGATCCTAATGTGGCGGGTAAAATTGGGATTTGGGTATCGGGTTATTTCGGTTCCGGTAAATCTCACTTTATAAAGATCCTCTCTTACCTGCTCGATAACAAGAAAGCTGTTAACAATGGCCAAACAAAAGCTGCCATCGAGTTTTTCAAAGAGAAAATCAGCGATCCCCTTCTTTACGGTGATATCCACGCTGCAGTTAACCGCAATACTGAAGTAATTCTCTTTAATATCGACAGCCGCGCAGATACTGAAGACAAAGAAGATGCCATTCTCAAAGTTTTCTTGCGCGTCTTCAATGAGCGCCTGGGATATTGCGCTGACCATCCTCATATCGCACACCTGGAACGTGAGTTAGATTCCCGTGGCCAATACGAGCCATTCAAAGCAAAATTTGCTGAACTCACGGGCTCAAGCTGGGAAGAACAGCGTGATGCCTATGGTTTCTGTCGTGATGAAATGGCAAAAGCCTGGGCCTATGCTACCGGCCAGTCAGATGCCTCATCGGTGCAGAGTATGGAAAATCTCGAATCCATGTTTACTCTCGACATTGCCAACTTCTGTAAATGGGTGCGGGAGTATCTCGATCGTAGCGATCCATCTGGCGACAGTAAACGCATGGTCTTTCTGGTAGATGAGGTCGGACAGTTTATCGGCAACAACACCCAGATGATGCTCAAACTGCAGACGATAACAGAAAATATCGGTACCGCTTGTGGAGGCAGAGCTTGGGTAATCGTCACTTCACAAGAAGATATCGATGCCGTACTAGGAGATCTTAGCGCTAAAAAAGGCCAGGACTTCTCCAAGATCCAAGGGCGTTTTCACACAAGGATTTCCCTTTCCTCGTCCAATACCAATGAGGTAATACAGAAACGTCTGCTCGAAAAAAGTGAAGACGCTAAAAACTGCCTGGCAGAATTGTTCAGTCAAAAAGGCGACATCCTTCGCAACCAGTTGACCTTTGATACCAGCACCACTGCTGAGCTTGCTAACTACAGTGATAATGTTGAGTTTGTTGATCACTACCCTTTTATCCCCTATCAGTATCTGCTGGTACAAAAGGTCTTCGAAGCAATCCGCAAAGTGGGGGCTACCGGTAAACATCTCTCCCGTGGTGAACGTTCTCTGCTGGATGCATTCCAGAATGCCGCACGCCAGCAGATGAACAAAGATATCGGTGTATTGGTGCCTTTCCATGCCTTTTATCCGGCAATCGAATCTTTCCTCGATACCAACGTTAAACGCATCTTCGAACAAGCGGCTGAGAAAGCAAGCCTCGATCCTTACGACATTAATATTCTTAAATCGCTGTTTTTAATCCGCTATGTCGATCTGGTCAAATCCACCATTGATAATCTGGTCACACTCTCTATTGAAGAAATAGATACCGATAAAGTGGCACTGAAAAGCCGAATCGAAGCCAGTCTACAGCGTCTTGAAAACCAGCTATTGATTGTCAGAAATGGCGATGAGTACGTATTCCTGACTAACGAAGAAAAAGAAGTCGAGCAGGAGATCAAACACACTCAGGTTGAAGCAACTGAAGAGAACCGGCAGCTGGCCCGGTTGGTGTTTGAAGAGGTAATGGGCAATCGCCGTCAGTATCGCTATCCGGTAAACAAGCAGGATTACCCTCTGACTCGCTTTTGTAACGGCCACTCTATAGACGGTAGCCAACAAACAGATCTGGTGCTCAAAGTCATTTCCCCACTGGATGCCAATTTTGACAGTTATAACGAACAATCCTACAAGGCACTGAGCCAAGAAGGGAATGGTTGTATTCTGGTACGCCTGTCGAGTGAGAAGCGGATCTGGGCTGAATTTGATACGTGGTTGAAAACTGAGAAATTCCTGGCAGGGATACGAGGTAAACGACCTGAGCAAGAGAAATTGCTGGCAGAAAAAGCACTCGAAAACACCCAGCGTCGCAGCCGTCTGAAATTACTATTCGATGATCTGGTGAAACAAGCACAGATATTCGCACTCGGTAATGAGCTGCAAAGTAAATCGGCTAGTGTCAGCAATATGCTTGATGAAGCTTGTGCCTACGTAATCGAAAACTCATTCCAAAAGCTCTCTTTACTACAAAGCTGTGGTAACAACCCGGTGCAAGAGCTGAAGTCGGTGATCATGGCCGATGACATGGCACAGCTAAATGTAAATCTCGGTGAACAAGACCCCAATGCTGCTGCAAAAAAGGAGATTGAACTCTTTTTAAATGTCGCAGATGAAAAAAATCAGCCGGTCTACCTTAAAGAATTGTTAGAGCGATTCAGTGCTCGTCCCTTCGGCTGGAACCGTGACGAAGTAATGCTACAGGTGACTCATCTGGTCTTGCTTGGTAAGGCTGCGCTATCTACACCGAATGGTGATTTGCCCCTCAAACGCAGCTACGAACATTTTACCTCGGTACGTAGCCACAGCACACTGCGTATTCGTCGAGTACGTCAGCATACAGAACAGCAAGTAGCTAAAGCGGCTAAACTGGCGAAAGATATTTTTAATAAACCCTTCGAGAGCAGCGAAAAAGAGCTGGCGACTAAGCTTCTTGACGTACTAGGCGAGTGGCAGCGGTTAATTAAAGAATTTGATTTTAAAGCTAAAGATGGGAATTGCCCTGGCAAAAGCACCCTGCTTACCGGCAGTCGATTGATCGCCAGCCTGCTTGAGCTGGGCAACAACAGTTATGCCCTAATCGATGGACTCTGCCAGCAGAGCAACGAATGGCAGGATTTTGCCGAAGATTTTGAAGAAGTCGAGGAGTTTTTCACTCGTCAGTTTGATATCTGGCAACAGTTGCGTCGAGCCCTCAACGATCAATTCAAATCCAATCGCCATGCACTGGAGCAAAACCCAGAAGCGGCTAAAGCATTATCTGCACTGCAGGCTATCTACGATGATAAATCCCCGTATAGCAAACTGCGCCAGGTGGGATCGTTAATTGATCAACTCATCGCCATTAACCTCCAACTGGTAGAACAGAAACGTGCCGCGGCTTTGGAAGCGATTAATGCAACCCAGCAAGGTGTTGCACCGCTGGTTGCTGACTTACCAGCTGAGTTACAAAACCAGGCAATGCGTCCCTTTAATCTGTTAAAAGAACGGGTCAGTAACAGCTTATCCTTACATGAGATTGTTAGCCTGCAACAAGAGGCTGATGATGAAGAAGATAAGGTCTTAGAACTGATCAACCGCTACAGCGCCGAACTTCAAGCTCGTCTGGAAGCGGAGCAAGCCGCAGCACGGAAAAAAGCGGCTGAACCGCCTAATAGCGATGCGGGTACTTTGCGAGAACCGGATCCATCAGGCTCGCCAACTACTATTGCGAATAACTCTGCTGCGACAGTGGTTAGCCACAAACCAATTCCTAAACCTATCGAACTGGTTTCACCCGCAGAATTACTCGGTGCCAGCCATATCTTTATAGAAACGGAGCAGGATATCGACACCTATCTCGCGACACTTCGCAGCCGTTTACAACAGGCAATAGGTCAGGGTAAACGAGTGCGGATCAAATAGTGTTGCGCCCAAAAGCAAGGATGTAAAACGCTCGGCCCCTTTTCTCATCAAAAGGGGCGTAAAGAGTGCTTCGAACACAACCATACGGGAAGAGATAAAACATGTACCAAACCGGTGGCACCATCGAAACGCTGCTGAACAAAGTTGAACAGCATGAATATATTTTGCCTGCAATCCAGAGAGAATTTGTCTGGCGGCCAGATCAAATCTGCCAGCTGTTTGACTCTCTACTACAAGGCTACCCGTTTGGTACCTTCCTGTTTTGGAAAATTAAAACTGAGAATCTGCGTCAGTATCAATTTTATGATTTTATGCGTGACTACCACCAGCGTGATCAAGTCCACTGTAAAAAACTAGATATCATCGGTGAAAATGATCGCATCGCGGTTCTAGATGGCCAGCAGCGAATGACGGCACTAAACATCGGGTTACGCGGTTCCTATAGTTGGAAAACTCAGGGTAAATGGTGGTCCAGTGCAGACGCCTTTATCGAACGTCGCCTCTATCTCAATCTTTTTGAATGCACAGACCCTGACAGCGGAACTCGTTATGAGTTCGAGTTCTTGAGTGAGGATGAGGCAAGCCACAACGATGAACAACACCATTGGTTTTTAGTCTCCCGTATTCTCGGTATGAATGCCTATGACGTAATGATGTCAGTCATGGAAATGAAAATGCCAGATGAACGCAAACCAGCAGCAGGTAAAGTGATTTCCCGTTTTCATGACATCATTCACAATAAACCTTTGATCAGTTACTACCTGGAAGAAGGTCAGGAGCTATCCAAGGTTCTCAATATCTTTATCCGTATGAATAGTGGCGGAACAACACTCTCCTATTCAGATCTACTGCTCTCCATCGCCGTAACGCAATGGAGCACGCTGGATGCGCGTGATGAGATTCACAAGCTAGTAGATGAAATGAACCAAATAGGTAATGGTTTTTCCTTTAGCAAGGACCTGGTGCTCAAAGCAGGTCTGATGCTGAGTGATATCGGCAACGTTGGGTTTAAAGTCGAGAACTTTAGCAAAGAGAACATGCGCAAACTGGAAGATAATTGGGAATGCATCCGTAAAGCTTTACTTCTTGCAGTCAATTTACTCAGCAGTTTCGGCTTCAACAGTTACAATCTGGGAGCAGACAGTGCCCTACTCCCCATAGCCTATTACCTCTACCATCGAGATCTGGATAACCGCTATCTATCCCGTAGCGAGTATGCTGCTGATAGGCAGGGGATCAGAGGTTGGCTAATTCGCTCTATCCTTAAACAATCCGGTATTTGGGGAAGTGGTCTTGATACGCTTCTGGCTAGCTTGCGAAGCAAGATCAAGGAACATGGTCAGCAAGAGTTTCCTTTGATAGAAATATCGATTGCAATGACAGAACGTGGCAAGAGCTTACGCTTTGATGAAGAAGAGCTACAGTCGTTGGTTGAACTCGACTATGGTAACCGTCGAACTTTTGCCTTGCTATCTCTGCTCTTTCCGGGACATGACTTCTCCCATCACTTCCATGTTGATCACATATTCCCTAGAGCTCGCTTTACCAAAAGCCAACTGAAAAAGATAGGGATGACCGATGAAACACAGATTGAAGAGTGGATGATCATGGCTAACCGGCTACCTAACCTACAGTTGTTAGAAGGGGGCCAGAACAATGAAAAACGTGAGAAGTTACCGCATGAATGGTACGAAGTAATGTGGCCGGAGCCAGCTGCCCGAGCCAATCATCTTCACTTACAGGC
This sequence comes from Enterobacter sp. CRENT-193, assembly GCF_002787395.1. Classification (NCBI taxonomy): domain Bacteria; kingdom Pseudomonadati; phylum Pseudomonadota; class Gammaproteobacteria; order Enterobacterales; family Enterobacteriaceae; genus Enterobacter; species Enterobacter sp. CRENT-193. The sequence continues at coordinate 179,421 of NZ_CP024812.1, forward strand.
AATCGACTCACTTCCAGAGACTTTGGCTGGATTTGAGGCGTTCTATCATAAACGTCGTGAAATATTATTGGCGCGTTTACGTCACATTCTTAGTGAACCTCTTACGGCATAATTTCTTTTTCTGGTGAGTTACAACTCATCCAACATTGTATTCTGAATGGTGGGATACCGCCCGGATAAACCAATTTGTGAGCCTTAATGAACACTGCCAATTTAAAAAAAATAGCCCCTCGGGCTCGTACAGCATTTATCACAGCGATCAAAGCACGCGCTGCTGAATTTGGAATCACTGCCAAGGGCCATATTGAGCCGGTAATTAGCGGTGAAGTTTTGCAAGTTGCTGGATTTACGCATCCAGCCAGTTGTGCCTCTGCCCTTAAGCGCCTGCAACAACAGCTTGCAAACGATAGTTATGAGACTTTAATAGAGCATGTCGCATACACTTGGTTTAACCGCTTCTGTGCCATCCGCTTTATGGAGCTGAAAAGCGAAGAGGGATATTTAGAACACGGTGTACGTCTGCTATCACACCCTTCTCAGCCACAGGGTTTTGAAGTGTTGGATCGCGCCCCTGAGGTGATCGATTCCCTGATAACAGAAGGTGTGGCTTTGGATAAGCCCGCTCTGTTGGACTTGTTACTGGCAGGTAATGAGCAGGAGACTCTCTTCCGTGAGCTACTTCTCGGCCAATGTCACCGACTGCATCAGGCAATGCCATTTTTGTTTGAAGCCATTGATGATGAAACAGAACTCCTGTTGCCTACAGGCCTTACCCGCACTGATGCCTTCTGGCGCGAACTGGTAGATGAGATCCCAGAACTTGACTGGCAGCAAGTAGAGGTTATCGGCTGGCTTTACCAATTTTACATTAGTGAGAAAAAAGAGCAGGTCATTGGTAAGGTGGTCAAATCCGCAGATATTCCTGCCGCTACTCAGCTGTTCACGCCTAACTGGATAGTACAATATCTGGTGCAAAACTCGGTGGGACGTTACTGGCTGCAAACCTATCCTGAGTCCACACTCAAAAGCACGATGCCCTACTATATCGACCACGGCGAGCAGGCTTCCGAGGTAGTGGCACAACTGGCTGAACTTACAACCGCCAGCATCGAACCTGAATCAATACGCGTACTCGATCCAGCCTGTGGGTCCGGCCATATTCTGGTGGAAGCCTATAATGTGCTCTATCGAATTTATGAAGAACGCGGTTATCGGAGCCGCGAGATCCCAGTGCTAATACTTAAGAATAACCTCTTTGGACTCGATATCGACGACCGCGCTGCACAGCTGGCGGGTTTTGCTTTGCTAATGCGTGCCCGTCAGGATGATCGTCGTCTGTTTTCTCGTAACAATGGTTGTGATATAGACCTGAATATTTACGCCCTACAGGAAAGTCGACACCTCAACATTCAGAAACTTTGGCAAGCACTTAATCTCAATGCTGATGCGCAGCATGGCCAGACTCAAGATCTACTTACAGTAGCCCAAGCTACAGATGACCCCCGTCTGACGCTTCTAAAAGACCTGCATCAGCGTTTTCTTAATGCCAAAACACTGGGTTCCTTAATTAGTATATCTACTGAACAAGCCTCAGCTATTGAGGAGCTCTATTCCACGATTCAGGAACTCAGCAAAAATGGCGATAATATGCAACGACCTGAATCTAAAAAACTATTACCGCTGCTAGCACAAGCTCGCCTACTAGCTAAACGCTATGATGCGGTGATTGCAAATCCACCGTACATGGGCAGTAAGGGGATGAATGCGGATCTGAAAGAGTTCGCTAAGAAGCAGTTCCCTAATAGCAAGTCAGACCTGTTTGCCATTTTTATCGAACGAAATCTGGATTTAACCAAAGAGTCAGGTGTGGTAGCGATGATCACCATGCAAAGCTGGATGTTCCTTTCTTCATACGAGTCATTGCGTACCCGAATTTTGAATCAACACACTATCCTGAGTATGACCCATCTTGGGGCAAGAGGATTTGATAGTATTGGTGGAGAAGTCGTCTCAACTACTGCATTCGTATTAGGAAATTTTCACCTTTCAAGCTATCAGGGCACTTATCTCCGTTTAGTGGATGGAAACTCTGAAGCAGAAAAAGCAGCCATGTTTAAAGCAGCTATTGCTTAAAGAAATAGGGCTTAAGCAGATAATGTCAAACTCTAACCTCCACAAATTGACTCGCGCCGAGTTAGCCGACATCTATGAAAAATTGGTGCTCTATTACGAGCAGCACCAGGGGCTAACATCTGAACTGTTATCAACCCAGGTTAAAGGATATCGCAAGTTAAAGAGTGGACTTAGTCTACAAATCCAGCCTTTCTCGACTGAAAAAGAGCTGGCGACATCAACCCTACCTACTGCAGATAACAAGCAAAATCTGATCTGGTTCCATAACGCGAAGAGTAACATTTTAAAGAGTATTTTTTACCATCTGCGAAATGCAGCTGCTCATGCCGATATTGAACGAGTTGCAGGAAATCCAATCTGGTATCACATTGAACATCGTTATAAAGGCCAGCTAAAACTCTTCTGTCAAATGAAAAAGACTGACTTCTGGTGCTTTGTTGATACAGCTAAAAATCTGAAAAAAAAGCAGTAGCAAAACGAAAATAGGGAAAGGAGACACGATATGGGTTTTACATTAGAAGATTTAGGGCTCGCTTATCGTAAGGCTAAAGTAGACCTCTATTACTCGACAACTCCGTCGCTATTTGCCATTGCTGACTACGAGGATAAGCTGCAGGTTAACCTCACTGATTTGCAAGAACGAATCAATGGAGAAGATCAAGATTGGATACACAACCCAGATTTTCTAGGGGGTTGGTCTCTGGTCCCAAAAGCCATTAAAACGGAGAAAACAGATGACAGCACAGGACTAATTTTCGCGTCACCTGATGATGAATGGCAGAAGATAATAGAAGCTGGAAAAGAAGTCACAGCAGAATTTCGTTTGATGGCCTGCTGCAGTTTGGACTTCCATGTCCTTTCAGCTCTTTGGATGCTCAAGGTGGGTTCGCTTTTTGATAAAAAACTCAGTAGCAATGTTTATGGCAGCCGATTACGCCGTAATCGCCATGATCAAATTAACGAACTAGCACTGGGATCATTTACCCCTTACCTCAAACCTTTTCGCGACTGGCGTGATGGCGGCATTAACGCTATGCGTTCAGCACTGCAAGATAAAAAAGAGGTCTTAGCTCTTACAGCTGATGTGAGCAGTTTTTTCCATGAACTAAATCCCGGTTTTATGCAAGATCCGGCCTTTATAAAACTGATCGGCGTCGAATTGGATCAGAGTCAGACGAGAGTGCACCAATTGTTTATTACTGCACTGGAAGCCTGGGCAAAACTAACACCACTCGGAAAAGGCTTACCCGTTGGTTTGCCAGCCTCTGCTGTTGTTGCCAATGCAGCACTCTTTAAGCTCGATCAGTTTATCGAACAGCAGGTTGTTCCACTCTACTATGGTCGCTATGTGGATGACATCCTGTTAGTGATGGAAAATACCAGTAAGATAAAAAATACGTATCAGTTCTGGGATTGGATCTTCAATCGGGATGGGGGCAAAGATTTATTTAAGTGGGAACATATGGATAACCCAAAAGAACAGGCTATCCTTTTCAAGCCTGATTACCTTGAAACATGTTCCAGCCGTATCGTGTTTACAAACAACAAAAATAAATTATTCGTTCTGTCTGGCGCGGCTGGTATTGCTTTGGTCAATGCTATCTCTGAGCAGATTAATCAACGTGCAAGCGAATGGCGCTCTTTACCAAACCTTCCTGATTCAGCCGAATCAGTGGCAACCGATCTGCTTAAAGCAACCAGCCATATTGGTGAACAAGCCGATAATCTTCGTAAAACTGATGCTTTGACACTGCATCGCGCCAGCTTCGCTCTCAATCTGCGTGACTATGAAGCTTATGAGCGCGATCTTCCGCCTGATTCCTGGAAAGAACACCGCCATGCTTTTTTTGATGCGGTAACAGGTCATTTGCTTACACCGATAAAATTCTTCGAACTAGCTCAATACCTGCCACGTATCATTCGCATGGCTGTCGCTTGTGAAGATTTTAGCTATCTTGGGAAAATGATTAAGGCTCTTAATAAGCTAACGGAAACGGTCAAAGATCATTGTACTATATCGATTAAGGCTCTGCAGTCTTCTCTTCAATATCAACAACATGAGTGGTGGAAAACACTTTACGATGCTGTTGCTGAAAGCATTATTTCATCTTTTCCACACAAGCTATGTGGTGAAGGAGAGAATGCTTGGGATGAATTCTGTAATACCTTACAGTTTAAAAAACACTTAGAATCTAGTCTGCTAAAACTTGTCGGCCGCAGTGGTTTACAGGGAGCTCATACCCGGCTATTCAGTTACGATCTAGCTCATATTCCACTTCGTTTCATCGGCCTGCCCAAAGAGATGGTGAGTCAGCGAGGTATCGTTGAACGCAGCAAATTAATCACCTCAGATGCACATGAGTTACTTCATGGCGACATAGTGGAAGGTATCCGTATTCTCGTCCATTGGCTTAGATTTAAAAGAGGGATTCCAGCAGGTCTAAATTTTGCTACTCGCCCTTTCAGCCTTAATGAGTTGTATTTGATAGCACCAGACCCGTTTAATTCGCTTCACTGCGCTAAGCTGAGCCAGGTGATGCAGGCACTACGTGGTTTTGAGCTGACCAAGTACAAAATGCCGCATTGGGATAAAAGTAAGAGAGTACTTCAGATTCCTGATGGGGAACCTAAGCCTAAGCATACTATCGCGGTATCTAGCTGGGAAACTAGTGGGCCGAGTTTTGTCGCAGCGGTGATGAACAAACCCGATCCTGATAGTCGTCGCCGTTATCAGCGACTTAGTCGTCTGATCAACGAACTGATCTCCAGACCTGATAATAGTGGATATCTCATTTTACCGGAACTGGCTTTACCGCCACAGTGGTTTATCCGCATAGCCCACAAACTTAAGGGGCGTGGTATTTCATTTATCAGTGGTGTGGAATATCTGCATGCTCCGAAAAAGCGCGTACGCAATCAGGTTTGGGCCTCGCTGAGTCATGATGGTCTGGGCTTCCCATCTCTGATGCTCTACCGACAAGATAAACAGCGACCTGCATTACATGAAGAACAAGAACTGTTCCAACTTGCAGGTCTTGAATTAATTCCCGCAACACAATGGACGCAACCCCCGGTTGTGCAACATGGCGATTTTCGTTTTGCAATGATGATCTGCAGTGAATTGACCAATATTCGCTACCGGGCCGATCTGCGCGGTAAAGTCGATGCGTTATTTGTACCAGAATGGAACCCTGATACCGACACGTTTAATGCATTGGTGGAGTCCGCTGCACTTGATATCCATGCCTACATCATCCAGTGTAATAATCGCCTTTATGGAGATAGCCGTATTCGTGCACCTTACAAAGAACGCTACCAACGCGACTTAATGCGCGTGAAAGGTGGGAATCATGATTACTGCATCACCGGTGAAATTGACATCACGGCCTTGCGTCAGTTTCAATCCAGTCACCGCTCACCAGGAAAACCCTTTAAGCCCGTTCCGGACGGATTTGCTCTGGATATGGCATATAGCAGAAAAGAATCACCGAAAGGAGACTCATAATGAGCCAGCTAGAAAATAACAATATGGACAATAATTTATATGGAGCCTCGGCTGCGGATTTCAATAAAATTCCGGGTAGCCCGATTGCGTATTGGATATCTACTAAATTAATTAAAACTTTTGAAAATGGGGTGCAACTCAACAAAATTGCAATTCCAAGACAAGGTCTTGCGACAATGGATAACACAAGATTCACTCGTGTTTGGCATGAGGTATCAATATCTAATTTTTCAATATTCACGACAAAAAAATCTGATGTAAAGTGGTTTCCATATAACAAGGGTGGCGATTTCAGAAAATGGTACGGAAATCAAGAGATATTAGTAAATTGGGGCAACAACGGGGAAGAAATAAAAAAATTGGCCATTGAGCGCTATGGGAGCGCTTCAAAACGTGTGGTCAATGAAGAGTCATATTTTTTACCCAGCATTACTTGGTCAAAAATTAGTAGCAGCAAGCCGTCATTTAGGTATCAACCACCTGGTGCAGTATTTGATGTAGCTGGCATGTCAATTTTCCCTAAGAAAGATGAGTTCCAAATACTTTTACCTTTGCTTAACTCAAAGTTGGCTTTGCGAATACTTGAAGTATTATCTCCAACCTTAAACTTCGAGGCTGGTCAGATAGGAGCAATACCTGTAATCGCCCCCAAAGTGAATGTTGAATCAATATTTCAAAGGTTAATAACCATCAGTAAATTAGATTGGAATTCCTCTGAAGTTTCATGGGAATTTACCCGCTTACCGTTGCTACATTCCGAATATTATCTGCCAATTTTGAGAGATAATTACCAAAACCTCTATGCTCGATGGTTTGAAATCGTCCTAGAAATGCAGCGCCTTGAAGAGGAAAATAACCACATATTTATCGATGCCTATGGCCTGCAGGATGAATTGACCCCAGATGTTCCGCTCTCGGAAATTACTCTCACCTGTAACCCTTATTATCGTTACGGTGGAAACTTAACCGATGAAGAACGCGAGCAGCGCCTACAATCCGACACCATCGCCGAGCTAATTTCCTACACCATCGGTTGCATGATGGGCCGTTACTCCCTTGATCGTGAAGGGTTAGTTTATGCTAATGCCGATAACAAAGGTTTTAAAACACTAGTCGAAGAAGGTGCTTATGCCCGTTTCCCAGCCGACAGCGATGGTATTCTACCAATAACCACCGAAGCTTGGTTTGAGGATGATATTGCCGCTAGGGTTGAAGTGTTTGTCCACACCGCCTGGGGTGCTGAGCATCTGGAAAAGAACCTGCAATTTATTGCCGACAGCCTGTGCCTAGCCGCAATCAAACCGGTGAAAAAAGGAGGTGAAACCTCCCGTGAGACTATTCGCCGCTACCTCTCGACTCAGTTCTTTAAAGATCACTTGAAGACCTACAAAAAACGACCAATTTACTGGCTATTCAGTTCTGGTAAAGAGAAAGCCTTTGAATGCTTGGTCTATTTGCATCGCTATAATGAAACAACTCTCCCGCGCATGCGCACCGAGTATGTCACGCCTCTACTCGGCCAAATGGACAGCCGTATTGAGCGCCTGCGCCTGCAACAGAATGAAGCAGAAACAGCCGAAGCCAAACGCATCGGTAAAGAGATCGATAGCCTGACCAAACAGCTTACCGAGCTGCGTTCTTTTGACGACCAGCTCAAACACTATGCTGATATGAAGATCCAGCTCGATCTCGACGATGGTGTTAAGGTCAACTACGGCAAGTTCGGTACTTTATTAGCTGAAGTGAAAGCTATAACTGGCGATAAAGCCGAGTAAGTTCAAAAAGATAAAGCGGAGACATTAGTGTCTCCGCTTTATAACTTTGCTCTCACTATCCCCTTGTACAAATCAGTTAGATTAGCTATGGAATGTGGGATTCAGTCACTCATCAACGTTCAGAGTTGGTATAATCATCTTCAACATTACACACTACCGCCGATTCATAGCCATGGTGCTGATGGCTTAATTATTCCGAGACGTACTGATGGATATCACTCAGCTTCAAACTGGGCTTAACAACAAATTCACCGCAGATCGGATTGTTTTCTGGCACGACCCAGAACAGAGCTTTACTGCACAGCTTACAGAGCTCGCCATACTGTGGAACGGGTTGCCAGTAACAGTGCTCAATATGGCAGAGCAGTCACAGCTTCAAACTCGCAAACGTATTGAAATCGATGAACCCATGCAGGGGTTCCTTCTCTACTGGCCCAGTTCAGAACCATCACCAGCTAAAGACTGGTTGCTCGATATACGTCGTTATAGCACCACTTTTTATGCTGATGCAGCCTCAATTCTGCTTAATGACCTTGGACTCGCCAATATGGCGCTCCGCGACCACATCGCTTCACGTAAAAGCTTTTTCGCCAACAAAGAGCGTACTGCAGCCTTTAAACGTCGCCTGGACGGCCGTGGCGGTATAGAAGATCCGCTATCACTTGATATGAAGATGATAAGTGTCGTGCTGGCCTGTCATGCTCAGATTGCCGAAATAATGAAAAGCATTGGCGATCGGTTACTTGAGAATGCTGAAACCGCTCTTGTTCCGCTAGAACAGCATGGATTGCTGCCTGGATTTTGGCATTTAATGAACCTTGAATATGGATACCATATAGCTGAAGGGACAGAACCGTCACTACGCGAACTGATTCGTAAGTTACTAGTGAGTGAATGCTACGAACAGCTTGATACCAAAGAGCGCCCTGTCTGGCTACAGTCACAACTATTAGCCACTCCCACCGGACGTGCGAATGCTATGGCTCTGCTATCTGGTTGGCGTGATTCTAACCAGTACAGCAGCAATTTTGCCGACATATCTGCACAGGTAGCGGATCAGCTCGAACTTTCTTCACGCCTGACAGCGCAAGATATCTGGCTCTGGGGAGAAGTCGAAGGCTTTGAAGCGGTCGAACAAGGTTTGATCCGTGAGCTGATATCTGGATTAAACAACGGTGACTTGAAACTGAATCGAGTAGAGTTTGCCCAACTAATCTCTCGTCGTCGACATGGATTCTGGGCCAGAACTGTACCTAAATATGCATATATTTACCAGGCGCTGCAACAAGCTGAATTGTTGCTAGAACTACGCCGTTCGAAACCGGATGGTTTTCATTACACTTCAGCGCAAGAAATGTATCTTGCCTATGAAGCTGAATTGTTCCAGTTTGATGCAGCCTATCGCCTGTTTAATGAAGCGCTATTACATCTGCAAGGACAGTCGGTAGAAGTGCTGGCAGTACTGGCCAGTAAAATCGAAGATTTGTATGTGAACTGGTATCTGTACCAACTGGGACTGACATGGGATGGCTTGCTAGTTAAAGAGCAGTTGCTTGATAACTGGCAACTTGGCCTCCCTTCTCAGCATCGCTTCTATGATACAGTCATAAAACAACGCTTTGCCCAAAGCGGCGTCAAGCGCCAGTTTGTTATTATCAGTGATGCCTTGCGCTATGAAGTTGCTCATGAGCTCCAGGGACAGATAAATGAAGCCAAGCGCTTCACTGCGCAGCTCAAGAGCCAGCTCGGGGTACTACCTACCTACACGCAACTTGGCATGGCCGCCTTACTCCCACACCAGCAACTAGACTATGCCGCTACCAACTCAACAGTATTAGTAGATGGACAGAGCAGCGCGGGTTTAGAAAATCGCAGCACTATTCTAAGTAAGGTAGGTGGTATAGCGATTTCGGCCAAAAGTCTGCTGAGCTGGACCCGGGCAGAAGCTAACGAGGCGGTTGGTGACGCAAAGGTAATCTACGTCTATCACGATGTCATCGATGCTCAGAGTGAATCTCAGAAAAGTGAGCTCAAGACATTCATTCATGCCCGCCAGGCTATAGACGAACTGAATGGACTCATCAACAAAATTATCAATGGGTTTGGCGTTACTCGCGTAGTTATCACAGCCGATCATGGATTCTTATTCCAACAGGCCTCCGTTGAAAACGGGGTAAAATCGCCTCTGAAACACGAACCATCTGGAACTCTGGAAGCTTCAAAACGCTATCTCCTTGGTCGCAATTTACCAACAAACGAAGATGTCTGGCATGGGCAATTGCGTAATGTTGTTGGTGGTAACTCTGATGTGGAATTCTGGCTTCCGAAAGGAGTGAGCCGTTTCCATTTTGTTGGTGGAGCCCGCTTCGTCCATGGTGGTGCAATGTTGCAAGAGGTCTGTGTTCCAATACTTGAAGTACAAGAGCTGCGTGGCAAGAAACAAACTCTGCATGAAAAAACCAAAGTCGACATAGTTCCGGCATACCAACCCATTAAGCTGGTAAATGTGATCGATAAAATCCGCTTCCTGCAGACCGATGCCGTCGATGAACGTCATAAATCAAGAATGGTTCGTTTCTCGGTGGTAGATAGTTCAGAACAAACCGTGTCAGCTATTGAGAAGCTACTCTTTGAAGCGACCTCAAGTAATCTGGATCAGCGCCAGCAAGACGTGCGTTTAAAACTGACCGGTGCTCAATTTGACCGCAAGGCGCAGTATCAATTGCTGCTCGTTGATGATGAGGATGGTATTGAAATGGCACGCTATCCAGTCACTATTGATTTGGCAATCCAGGATGAATTCGGTTTTTAATGGCTCGCAAAATAGCGATCCTGCGGATGTGATAAGTAAATTCTAATGTTGGGTGCCAGCTAATCAGTACCCGGGAGCAATACCAGATGCCACATGATGAGATAAATCCTACTGAAGGTGAGTTTGTAGGAAAGGAAACCGCACAAGAGCCAGCGGTGAATGTCACACATATCACGAACAATGTAGTGATCCAGCAGATGGACGTTTACACGGAGAAGCTTGCCCAGCCGAGCGGAACTACTGTTGATGAGGCTTCTATGCTCAGCATTGACGATGAGTTATCTCAGCATGCCAGCATGGATCTTGATGCCCGTCTGAATCGTTACTTTAAGGGTAAAGTTGTCCGTAAGGATTTGACCAAACAGCTAAAAGAAGGGGCTAATGTCCCTGTCTATGTACTGGAATATCTGCTCGGTATGTACTGTGCTTCAGACGATGATGAAGTGGTACGTGAAGGTCTGGAAAACGTCAAAAAAATCCTCGCTGAGAACTATGTTCGCCCGGATGAGGCTGAGAAAGTAAAATCTCTGATTCGTGAGCGTGGTAGCTTTAAAGTGATCGATAAAATCGGAGTAAAGCTCAACCAGAAGAAAGATGTCTACGAGGCTCAGCTTTCGAACCTCGGTATCAAAGATGCCGTGATCCCCGCCAACATTGTTAAAGCTAACGAGAAGCTGCTCACCGGGGGGATCTGGTGTATCGTTACTCTTAACTATTTTTATGAAGAAGGGCAAAGAGTTTCGCCCTTCTCAATTTTCAACCTTAAGCCTATCCAGATGCCCTCCATGGATATGGAAGAGCTTTTTGCCGCCCGGGCTAATTTCTCAACAGACCAATGGCTGGATACCCTGATCCGCTCTATCGGCATGGAGCCAACCAATCTGAAGCAACGGGTGAAATGGCACCTGTTGACGCGGATGATCCCCTTTGTTGAGAACAACTATAACGTCTGCGAACTCGGCCCACGTGGTACCGGTAAAAGCCACGTCTATAAAGAGTGCTCGCCTAATTCATTACTAGTCTCAGGTGGCCAGACGACAGTCGCCAATCTGTTTTACAACATGAGTTCCCGGCAGGTTGGGCTGGTAGGCATGTGGGATGTGGTAGCTTTTGACGAAGTGGCTGGTATTACCTTCAAAGATAAAGATGGTGTCCAGATCATGAAGGATTACATGGCATCGGGCTCTTTTTCCCGTGGCCGTGATTCTATCGAAGCCAAAGCATCCATGGTATTTGTCGGCAACATAAACCAAAGCGTAGAAACGTTAGTCAAAACCAGTCACCTGCTGGCACCTTTCCCGGAAGCGATGATCGATACAGCCTTCTTTGACCGTTTCCATGCCTATATCCCAGGCTGGGATATCCCTAAGATGCGGCCTGAATTTTTTACCAATAACTACGGTCTGATCACCGACTATCTGGCCGAATATATGCGAGAAATGCGCAAGCGTAGCTTCTCTGATGCTATCGACCGCTTCTTTAAACTCGGGAACAACCTCAACCAACGTGATGTAATTGCAGTACGCCGCACGGTCTCAGGTTTGCTCAAATTACTGTATCCTCATGGTGTGTTTGGTAAAGAGGAGGTACGTCCTTGTCTCACCTACGCATTAGAGTTACGTCGTAGAATCAAAGAGCAGTTGAAAAAACTAGGCGGCATGGAGTTTTTCGATGTGCATTTCAGCTATCTCGACAACGAAACTCTTGAAGAGTTTTTCGTCAATGTACCTGAGCAAGGCGGGAGCCAGTTGATCCCCGAAGGTCTGAGTAAACCGGGAGTTGTGCACATGGTTACCAAGGGTGTCACAGGCCAACTGGGCCTGTATCGCTTCGAGACTCAGATGACCCCTGGTAATGGTAAACACACGACATCTGGCCTAGGCTCCAATACACCAGCAAAAGAAGCAATCCGTATAGGTTTTGATTATTTCAAAGGCAACCTTAATCGCATCAGTGCTACCGCCAAATTTTCCGAGCATGAATACCATCTACATGCCGTTGAGTTACATAACTCAGGCCCTAGTACCAAAACCAGCCTTGCCGCCTTGGTAGCCTTCTGTTCCATTTTGATGGGCAAGCCAGTGCAAGAACAAATGGTCGTGCTCGGAGATATGACACTTGGTGGTGTGGTGAATCCGGTCGAAGATCTGGCTGGTAGTTTGCAACTGGCAATGGATAGTGGGGGCAAACGTGTGCTGCTGCCGATGGCATCAGCTTCTGATATCCCAACTGTGCCTGCTGAAATTTTCTCCAAATTCCAAATCAGTTTCTATGCAGATCCGGTGGATGCTGTGTATAAAGCATTAGGTGTTCAATAACGTCTAACTCATCATCATCAGAAACAAACAATGGGCAAAATGCCCATTTTTTGTTTTAAAAACATGGAGTTAAGATAGAACTACTTAATTCTCAATGGCGTAACTTTTTTTATTTTTTCGCAAAATCAAACGGACTAACCACCTTCTCCCGATTAGCATCCAGATAATCAGCCCACCACTGCAGCATCAGTCTGCGCTCATCCAGATGCTCGGCCTTATGAATATAAGCCGCACGCACAGAGTTACGCTCCATATGGCTCATCTGCCGTTCTACGGCATCCCTCGACCACAACCCCGATTCAATCAGTGAGCTACAAGCCATCGTCCTGAATCCATGCCCACAGACCTCCGCTTTCGTATCATAACCCATCACTCTCAGCGCCTTGTTCACCGTATTCTCGCTCATGGGTTTACGCGGATCGTGATCTCCTACGAAGATCAGGTCACGGTTCCCACTCACGCTTTTGATCTTTTCCAAGATAGCGAGAGCTTGCCGCGACAAAGGCACAAGATGAGGTGTCCGCATCTTTGAACCACGCTGAGAATGTTTAACACCTTCCAGTGGTTCACGCTCACCTGGAATCGTCCACATAGCCGTTTCAAAATCCACTTCTGACCAACGGGCAAAGCGCAGTTCGCTTGAACGGATGAAAACTAACAACGTGAGTTCGACAGCCAGTCGAGTTAACGCCCTGCCGGAGTAATGATCAATGCGGTGAAGTAATTCAGGTATGCGGTTAAGCTCCAGAGCCGCACGATGCTGTCTTTTCGCCGTAGCAACCGCACCGGCAATCTCTTGCGCGGGGTTATAGTTGATTAAGCCGCTCTGCACAGCAAAGCGCATAATCGCGGTAGTGCGCTGTTGTAAACGGGCGGCAACTTCAAGACGCCCGGATGACTCGACGGCTTTGATGGGTACAAGCAGATCCCGTGTCTTCAATTCAGCAATGTTCCGCTTACCGATGGCAGCAAAGAGATTATCTTCGAGGCTTTTCAATACACGAGCACTGTGCGATGCAGACCACTTCTGATTGCTGGCGTGCCACTCTCTAGCGACCACTTCAAACGTTATTGCCTCTTGCTCCTGCTCTACCTTAACGGCTTTCTTGTTCTCACTGGGATCGACACTGTTTGCTAACAACTTACGGGCTTCATCCCGGCGTGCCCTGGCATCCGCCAGCGAAACTTCAGGATATTTTCCCAATGCCAGCATTTTCTCTTTGCCGCCAAAGCGATAACGAAGCCGCCAGTATTTGGAGCCGTTAGGGTGAACCAGCAACACCATGCCTTCACCGTCAGTAAGCTTATAGGCTTTTGCTTCAGGCTTAGCCGAACGAACCTTCACATCACTCAGAGCCATGATGAGTATCCTTTCAAGGGTTCTGTGTGGGTACAAACATTATCGAACCGGGATATACCCGCAGTTGTACCCGCATCAGTAAGTTGATGTAGATTGAATCAGGTTGACTTAGGTTGAGTGAGAAAGCGAGGGAAGTCTTGCGGATACTGGATTTCGGGCACAAAAAAAGACGTCCTTTGACGTCTATTGATGTTCCGATGGTGCCGAAGGCCGGACTCGAACCGGCACGTATTTCTACGGTTGATTTTGAATCAACTGCGTCTACCGATTTCGCCACTTCGGCACTGAAGGGGATGCGGAAACGTTGTGGATTATACCTGTCGCGCGCCGCCATGCAAGCGACGACGCGCTAAACCCGCGCTAAGTGCCCAAAAAACCAGCGCCCTTTGTCACTCCAGCTCAGACACCGCCAGCCGAATCACCCTTGCCGCCTTCTGCTCCGGCAGCGCCAGCACCTTCGCCCACATCTCCTGCACCATATCGCAGGAGAGCTTCTCTTTGCCCGCCGCCTTCTCCGGCATCTGCAGCAGCTGGATGTCCTCGCCGTACTTATCGGCAAGTTCCTTCATAATCGGCCGCACGTCCTCGACGGCCGCCTCGCGTTCGGCCGGGGTCACGGTGTGGCGGTTTTTGCCGTAGGCCGCGCGCATCATGTCGGCGTCGGCCTGCATGCGCCGCGTCATCAGGTCTTTATCCAGCATGCGCATCGGGTTCACGCCGCCCTTCACCATCGGGTAGAGGAAGCGGAAGCAGGCGTCGTCGCTCACCTTCTGGATGGCGGCGGTCTGCTCCATGTTGATGGTCATGTAGTTCACCACGTTGGCATCCGGGGCGTTTTGCAGGCGCGACATCTGCAGATGCAGGATCTGCGGCTGGATGGTGTCGATAATCTGCTGCTCCGGCTCGCCCGCTTTTTGCAGGGCGGCCATCTGGTCGAGGATTCGCTGATGCAGCGCGGGCTCCTGCTCCTTAATCACCTGCCAGGCGGGCATCGCGTTAAGGGTGTTATCCATCTGCCGTTCCGGGGCGCGCTGCCTGTCGAAAAACACCCAGAACGCCACGGCGGCAGCCGCAATGACGACAATCACAATACGGGTCCACGTTTTATTCATCTCGCATCCTTATCCTTGAGTTATGCCGGTTTACACCGGCACGCCGCTGTGGAAGCGAAACTCGTTGTCCGGTGTCGAGATAAGTGTGGCTTCAATTTCGCCAAAAAGCTTTATGCGCGGTGAGATATCGTCGTCGCTCACCTGCTGGGCCAGCGTCAGGTAGTCCTGATAGTGGCGCGCTTCCGAGCGCAGCAGCGAGAGATAAAACTTCTGCAGGTCGTCGTCGAGGAACGGGGCCAGCGCGGCGAAGCGTTCGCAGGAGCGGGCTTCGATGTAGGCACCACAGATGAGCTTGTCGATCAGCGTCAGCGGTTCGTGGGTGCGCACTTCCTTCAGCATCCCTTTGGCGTAGCGGCTGGCGGTGATTTTGACGTAGGGAATGTCGCGGGCCAGCATCGCCTCGCGCACCTGCCAGAAGTGATGCAGCTCCTCTTTAATCAGCAGCACCATGCTGTCGATAAGCGCCTGGCCCCACGGGTCGTCGGTTTTGGGCATCACGCTTTTGCCAATCTGCCTGTGCAGGGCGATGAAGTCCGGCTCCGGGCCGTCGCGGAAGGTGAACTGTTCATAGGGTTTGAGCCAGTCGAGCAGCGCGTCGGCACCGCTTTCGTCGGCGACGTATTTACGCACCAGCAGCAGCGCGGTCTGGGCGGCCTTGAGCTCGCACACCATGTGGTCGGTGAGCAGCAGCGGCAGGTTTGCCGGGTCGCGGGCTTTATCAATCCATGCTTGCGGGGTCGGGCACTGGAGGAAGTTGAGTACGGGGGCGAGTATCTGCGGGTAATCCATGGTTCTGCCTTGAAAAAGCGGTGGCGTGCGCCACCGCCTGAAACGCTTAGTGACGCACGCCGTCGTCGTCTTCGTCGACGTAATCTTCGTCGTCGCCTTCTTCGCCGTCTTCACCGTTCGGATCTTCGAAGTAGGTTCCCCAGCCGTCGTATTCCACTTCAAACTTCTCGGCCAGGTTCATCAGTTGTTCGACCTGCGCGTCGATCAGCTCCGCCTTCAGCGCGCCTTCGCTCAGGATGTCGCAGCAGATGACGGTGTCGCCCTCTTCCACTTCCAGCTCTTCCGGCTCGGTCACTTCGTAACCCAGCTTGAAGGCTTCCACGGCCATTTTTTCCAGCGCGTCGAAATCATCCGCAGAGAAATGGTGCTCGATGGTGTACAGCGCGTCCGGATCGCTACCGTCTTCCAGCAGCTCTTCAATAATCAGACGCGTCTCTTCGCGTTGCTCTTCCAGTAATTCCGGGTTTGCCATGGCTCAATCCTCTTTAAAGTGCGGCAGATACTTCTATTTTCACACACGGACGGGTTTGCCTCCACCTTTGTTGGAAAGATTTGTGAAACGGGGTTGCAAATGAATAATTACACATATAAAGTGAATTTTAATTCAATAAGTGGCGTTCGCCATGTGAGGATAAAATGTCTGATCTGTACAAGAAACACTTTCTGAAATTGCTCGACTTTACCCCTGCACAGTTCACTTCTCTGCTGACCCTTGCCGCACAGCTCAAAGCCGATAAAAAAAATGGCAAGGAAGTACAGAAGCTTACCGGTAAAAACATCGCGCTCATCTTCGAAAAAGACTCGACCCGTACCCGTTGCTCTTTCGAAGTTGCCGCATTTGACCAGGGCGCGCGCGTTACCTATTTAGGGCCGAGTGGCAGCCAGATTGGGCATAAAGAGTCAATTAAGGACACCGCGCGCGTGCTCGGGCGGATGTACGACGGCATTCAGTATCGCGGCCATGGCCAGGAAGTCGTCGAGACTCTGGCGCAGTATGCGGGCGTGCCGGTGTGGAACGGGCTGACCAACGAGTTCCATCCAACCCAACTGCTGGCGGACCTGCTGACCATGCAGGAGCACCTGCCGGCCAAGGCGTTTAACGAGATGACGCTGGTCTACGCGGGCGATGCGCGCAACAACATGGGCAACTCGATGCTGGAAGCGGCGGCGCTGACCGGGCTGGATCTGCGTCTGGTGGCCCCGAAGGCCTGCTGGCCGGAAGAGAGCCTGGTAGCGGAGTGCAGCGCGCTGGCGGAGAAGCACGGCGGGAAAATCACCCTGACGGAAGACGTGGCGGCGGGCGTGAAGGGCGCGGACTTTATCTATACCGACGTGTGGGTGTCGATGGGCGAAGCCAAAGAGAAGTGGGCGGAGCGGATTGCGCTGCTGCGCGGGTATCAGGTGAACGCGCAGATGATGGCGCTGACCGGCAACCCGGACGTGAAGTTCCTGCACTGTCTGCCGGCGTTCCATGACGACCAGACCACGCTCGGCAAGCAGATGGCGAAGGAGTTCGATCTGCACGGCGGGATGGAGGTGACGGACGAGGTGTTTGAGTCGGCGACGAGCATCGTGTTCGACCAGGCGGAAAACCGGATGCATACGATTAAGGCGGTGATGGTGGCGACGCTTGGGGAGTGATTGACTCCTCTGCGGTCTGGTGCCCTCACCCCGGCCCTCTCCCACGGGGAGAGGGAGAAAACACTAAAAACGACAACAGCGTTATCGTCAGGCAGAAAAATTCATTTTAGTGATGCTTTCTCAGATAGGCATTAACCATAATAGATATTTATATTTTCATTAACCATTATTTACTGAGTAGATAATGGTTAATATCAGGTCATTATCAATTACAAAACACCGTATATTATCGGCGTAATATTTCCTTATTACTTCATTTCATTAATAAGGATGATTTTATGTCATGGAATAAGCACGAGGCTGTGTCTTATGCTCGCAGCCACGCGCACCATTACAGCACGGGTTACTGCGCTCGCGCCGTAGCCGCGGCTATCCGCGCCGGAGGATTAGAAATTAATGGCGCTGATGCAAAAAACTTCTGGCGCTCTCTTGAGAAAGCAGGATTCAGCAAGGTGTACGGCACCCTCATTGAGGGTGATGTTGCAGTCATTGACGCATTGCCTGGTGCGCATCAGAACGGGCATGCATGCATCTATGACGGTTCGGGTACCTGGTATTCAGATTTTAAACAGAATAGTCTTTATCCCGGCCAGAGATATCGGAAGATACAGCCAAAAATCACCTTTTACAGGCACTACTGATATGAAAAGCACCTTACTTCTTTGCTGCCTGTTTTCTTTCTCTGCTATGGCCGGCCATTCTGACCCGATTGAGCGTGCTGTAAAATTTAACAGCTGGTACGTAAATCAAATCAACAAAGACGTATTTCCCATTACTGATGGAAACGAAATAGATAAATATGTCACAGCATCAACAATGAAAAAACTCCGTCACGCGCAGGATCCTCGCTATGCAGACGAAGAGTTTTACGAGGCCGATATATTTTTAAAAGCGCAATACATCGGCGATGACTGGCCGCAGAATGTAACAGCCATAGCCGGGGATACCGATCCAGTCTGTGTCAACGTATACATTGCATTCGGTAAAAAGCAGGACCACATAGTCATAGACTGCATGGTTAAAGAAGACAACTTATGGAAGGTACAGTCAGTTTCTGCTGTTGAATTTTCAAGAAACCTGACTATACCGAACTGAGCCAAACGACGTACCGGCAAAAATATTGATACTGCGCGCTCTTTTTGCCGGGTGGCGCTGCGCTTACCCGGCCTACACAACCCGTAGGCCCGTGCAAGCGCAGCGCCGCCGGGCGAATCAGGCCAGCTCCATTTCATTGATTTTTCACCCCGAAAAAGGTACGTTTTCGCCTTAATTCCAGCGTGGACATACCAGCATTATGCCGATTATTCAGTCTGTTGAACGTGCGTTGCAGATCCTCGACCTGTTCAACGAACAGGCCACCGAGCTTAAGATCACCGACATCAGCAAACTGATGGGGCTGAGCAAGAGTACCCTCCACTCGCTGCTGAAAACCCTCCAGCTTCACGGCTATATCGATCAGAACCCGGAGAACGGCAAATATCGCCTCGGCATGAAGCTGGTCGAGCGCGGCCATTTTGTCGTGGGGTCCATCGATATTCGTCAAAAAGCGAAAGGCTGGCTGACGGAGCTTTCCCGGCTGACCGGGCAGACCACGCATCTGGGGATCCTGGACGGGCGTGAAGGGGTCTATATCGAGAAGATTGAAGGCAAGCTGGCCGCCATCGCCTATTCGCGCATCGGCCGCCGCCTGCCGGTTCACGCCACCGCCATCGGCAAGGTGTTGATTGCCTGGCTGGGCGAGGCCGAGCTGAACACCCTGCTTGAGAGCTATCAGTACACCACCTTTACGCCCGCTACTCTCTCCTCTCGCGAAGCCTTAATGAGCGCCCTGGCGCAGACCCGCGAGCAGGGCTATGCCCTGGATAGCGAAGAGAACGAGCAGGGCGTGCGCTGCGTGGCGGTGCCGGTGTGGAACCACGAATCCCGCGTGATTGCCGCCCTGAGCCTGTCGACGCTGACCTCCCGCGTGGACGACGCAGAGCTGGCTGATTTCCGCGAGCAGCTTCAGCAGGCCGGGCTCCAGCTCTCACGCGCGCTGGGCTACCCGGCCTGAGCCGTTAGGCCGGCTCGTAGGTGAAGTAGTCGAAGTCTGCGTGGCAGCCATCTCCGCTGATGTCCTCGCAGTGCAGCCCCACAAACGCGCCGGTAAAGAAGCCGCGCCCGCCAATGTAGTCGTCCGACAGCTTCCACGCCTCATATGTAACCGGCACGGTGTGCCACGTCTCGCCGTCGAACGAGTAGCTGTAGCGGTAGACCAGCGTATCCACGTCCACCCGCAGCCAGATGCTCTCCGCACTCTCCGGCACCGGAATCGGCTGCTCGTGCAGCGGCCACGACGGCACGTTGTGGTCGAGCTGGATCACCTTGATGGTTCTCCCCTGCCCCTCCTCGTAGTCCACAAAGCAGTAGCTCCAGTTTTTGCTGTTGTAGTAGCAGGTCAGCCCCGCGCTCTGCTGGAAGTGGACCGGCGAGAACTGCATCCGCGTCTCCGCCCGGAAGGCGAAGTGCTGCCAGCGGCGCGCCACGGTCGACTGGGTAAAGGTCGAGTTGAGCGAGTCGTTGCCGTACAACCGTAAGTAGCCCGGGCGGGCGGTGAGCGAGCCGAGGGTGTCGTCGAACGGAATGCGCAGGGTCTGTAGCTCCGGGTCAAGCGTGCTGCCGTCAAAGTCCTCCCGCCAGTTACCCTGAGCGGCTGCGGGCTGCTCGGCCACCTGCGGGCCTTTCACGGTCAGCTGCGCGTGCTTGCCGCCTTCCACGTACGGCCAGCCGTCGCGCCATTCAATGCGGGCGATGCCGGTCTCGCGTCCCAGCGGGCAGTAGCCGCGCCCGCCGGAGGCCAGCAGCGGCACGCCGGGCAGGCGCAGCGGGCGGCTGGTGAGGTAGGCCATGTACCACTCCCCCGTGTGGGTCTGCAGCAGCGAGCCGTGGCCGCTCTTCTGCAGCGGATTCTCCGGCAGGTGCCAGCTGGTCATCATCGTCACGTCCGGGTGCAGCTCGTACGGCCCGTCGATTGTTTTTGAACGCAGCACCACGACGGCGTGCTCGTAGCTGGTGCCGCCTTCGGCCACCATCAGGTAGTACCATCCCGCGTGGCGATACAGGTGCGCGCCCTCGGTGTAGCAGAGCGGCGTGCCGGTAAACAGGGTTTTGCGCTCGGGCGAGAGCGTGCCGGTCTGCGGGTCAAACGCCTGCAACACGATGGTGTTGTGCGGGTTGCTGTGGTGGCGCGGCCCCCACGGGCGGTAGAGGTAGTACTTGCGGCCATCGTCGTCGTGGAACAGGGACGGATCAAACCCGCCGTTGCCCATCGGGATCGGCTCGCTCCATGGCCCTTCGATGGACGGCGCGGTGACGAGGAAGTTGCGGCCATTTTTCCACGGCGAGTCGACAATCTTCACGTCGGTATAGAGCAGCCAGAATTTGCCGTCAGCGTAGCTCAGGCACGGCGCCCAGATGCCGCCGGAGTCCGGGTTGCCCTTCATGTCCAGCATCGACACGCGGTCCAGCGGGGTGCTGACCAGCGACCAGTTTTTCAGGTCGCGAGAGTGGTAGATGCGCACGCCGGGGAACCACTCGAAGGTCGAGGTGGCGATGTAGTAGTCCTCGCACTGACGGCACAGGGACGGGTCCGGGTTGAAGCCGGTCAGAATAGGGTTAGTGATTTCCATATTGCCTCCGGTTAATGGGATGCGGCTGTCGCGGCGTCGGGAACGGCCTCGCCCTGCGCCGCGCGGTGCTTGATCAGCTGCTGGCTGATGGCCTCCACGCGGGCGTCGGTGAGCTTGTAGAACGACAGCATGATGAACATGCCCGCGTAGAGCACCACCGGCACCACGCAGAACAGGATTTTGATGGTGGTGAGCACCTCGACCGGCTGCACGCTGCTGCTGGCGGAATAGTTCACGTACGCCAGGATCCAGCCCACCACCGCCCCGCCAATCGCCAGGCCAATCTTCAGGCTGAACAGGTAGGTGGAGAACACCAGCCCGTCGAGGCGGCGTCCGCTGCGGCTCTCCTCGTAATCCACCACGTCAGAGGCCATCAGCCACTGTAGCGGCGTGGTGGTGTTAAAGACGAACAGGAACAGGATGTTGAGGGCGAAAATCAGGGCAATATGCTCCGCCGGCGTGAAGAAGATCAGCAGGCTAATCAGAGAGTAAGCGACGATGATCCACTTAAAGGCGGTGACGCGGTCGAAGCGGCCCAGCAGACGAGACGAGCAGAGCGAGCCGAACATGGTGGCGAGGCTGCCGTAGAGTAAAAACTGCGTCGCCATCTCCGGGTGATCCATCACGTATTTCACAAAGTAGAGTGTCGCCCCGCCGCGCACCACGTTGGAGCAGGTCGCCATCATCTTGAACGCGCACATGATCCGCCATTGTCCGTTGCCCAGCAGCAGCTTAAGGTCTTTCGCCACTGACGAGCCCGGCTGAACCTCAAAGGTGTAACGCTCTTTGGTGGTAAAGAAGCAGACGTAGAGCAGCACCACGCCGGTCAGTCCCAGCACGCACATGGCGCCAAAATAGCCCACCTGCTCATTCCCCTTGCCGATGATGCTCACCAGCGGCAGGGCAATGCCGCTGATGGCGAGCGACCCCGCGGCGGCGAGGAAGAAACGCCAGGACTGAAGGGCGTGGCGCTCTTTCGGGTCGGCGGTGATCACCCCCGGCATGGCGCAGTACGGGACGTTAACGAAGGTGTAAACCAGGGTCAGGAGAATGTAGGTCGCGCAGGCGTAGATGATTTTGCCCTGCGCGGAGAAGTCCGGCGTGTAGAAGGTCAGCATGCAGACGATGCCAAACGGGATGGCGCCCCACAGCAGGAACGGGCGGAACTGGCCGTAGCGGGTACGGGTGCGGTCTACCAGCAGCCCCATCAGCGGATCGGTCACGGCGTCTAGCACGCGTGAAACTAAAAACAGCGTCCCCATAATGCCCGCGGAGAGACCGAACACGTCGGTGTAGAAATAGGCCAGCAGGAACATCGTGGCCTGCCAGACGAAGCCGCAGGCGGTGTCACCCAGCCCGTAGCCAATTTTGTCTTTCATGGTTAATTGCGTCATCAGAATTACACCCTTATGTAGTGTGCTGAATTACAACATCGTGTTAATGGAGTGTAATGAGCTGTTCAATTAACCAGCAATGGTCATATCTTATTTCTGAATTACGTTATTTTGCTTTTGTGACGCCACCGATATATCGCAACTTATTGTTTAAATTAATAAATAGCAGGAACAGCAAAACCGCCCGCGGAATATTTCCCGCAGACGGTTTTATCTAATGAAATAATTAAATGCCGAGCGCTTTTTTGCCGGCGTTAATTACCTCGATAATTTTATCGGTGTCATAAATACAGCCTTTCCAGGTGCCGCCGCTCACCGACTGCAATGCCGCCCACAGCCGGGTGTCGTCCGGCAAAAAGTCGTGGGCGTGCAGGTCCGGGTGCGTCTGCCGCATTGCCAGCTCGCGCGCGCCCTCCTCCGGCGTCAGCGGGTTATCCGCGGTGCCAATAAAGTTCACGCTGCCCGTTAATGTCAGTCGGTCGACGGCTATCTCAATGATGTCGTTATCGCGCAGCTTGCCAATCGGCCCGCCCGCCAGCGCCTCCGGCGATACGTGGCCGAAGCAGGCCCCCGTCGACACGCCCGAGAAGCGCGCATCGGTGATGAGCGATACCGTCTTGCCCCACGAGATATGCTTCAGCGCGGAGGTAAGCTGGTAGGTCTCTTCCATGCCGGTGCCGGACGGCCCGCCGCCGATCACCACCATGATATCGCCCTGCTTGATCTCTTCCCGCTTGATGGCCTTGATCGCCTGCGCTTCCGAGACAAACACCCGCGCCCGACCGGTGTGGCGGTAAACGCCATCTTCACCGACAACCGACGGGTCGATCGCCGTGGCCTTGATCACCGATCCTTCCGGCGCAATGTTCCCCGTCGGGAAGCAAACCGTCGAGGTCAGCCCTTTCGCGTTGGCTTTCTCCGGCGGCAGGATCACGTCATCCGGATCCACGCCGTCCTGCTCGCGCAGGCACTGGCGGAAGCGCGCCCGGCGTTCGGACGTCTGCCACCAGTCGAGGTTCTCGCCCACCGTCTGGCCGGTGACGGTCATGGCGTCCAGGTGCAGCAGACCGAGATCGCGCAGGTGGAGCATCACCTCCGGCACGCCGCCCGCGAGGAAGGCGCGCACGGTCGGGTGATAGTCCGGGCCGTTGGGCAGCACGCTGACCAGGCGCGGCACCCTGCGGTTGACGCGCGTCCAGTGCTCTACATCCGGGATCGTGCAGCCCGCCGCGTGGGCGATGGCCGGGATGTGCAGCAGTAAATTCGTCGAGCCGCCGAACGCCGCGTGGATCACCATGGCGTTTTCGATGGCTTTATCGGTGAGGATATCGCGCGTGGTGATGCCACGGTTATCCAGCTCGCTCACTGCCCGCGCCGACTGGCGGGCGATCTCCAGCCACACCGCCTGCCCGGACGGCGCCAGCGCGGAGTGCGGCAGCGCCAGCCCCAGCGCTTCGGCCACCACCTGCGAGGTGCCCGCCGTGCCGAGGAACTGGCAGCCGCCGCCCGGCGACGCGCAGGCGCGACAGCCGAGCTCGGCGGCCTCCTGCAAGGAGAGTTCATGGTTGGCGAAGCGCGCGCCGATGGTCTGCACTTTGCCCGCGTCTTCCCCCACGGTCGGCGGCAGCGTCGCCCCGCCCGGCACCAGAATGGTCGGCAGGTCGTGCATGGAGGCCAGCGCGATCATGGTGGCGGGCAGCCCTTTATCGCAGGTTGCCACGCCGATCACCGCCCGGCGCGTCGGGAGGGAACGGATCAGGCGGCGAAACACGATCGCCGCGTCGTTGCGGTACGGCAGGGAGTCGAACATGCCGTGCGTGCCCTGAGAGCGCCCGTCGCACGGATCGCTGACGAAGGCGGCGAACGGGATCCCGCCGTTGCGGGTGATCTCCTTCGCCGCCGCCTGCATCTGCATGCCGATCTCCCAGTGCCCGGTGTGGTAGCCCAGAGCGACCGGGCGTCCGTCCCCGGCGCGGATCCCGCCCTGGGTGCCGATAATCAGCACCTCTTTGCCGGTCAGCTTGTTGGCATCCCAGCCCATCCCGGCGTTCTGCGTCATGCCGAACAGGTTGCCGCTGGGGGATTCCATCAGCATCTGCGGGGTCAGCGGCAGCGCGCCCTGCGGCCCCGCCGCGTGGGTGATCACCGCATAAAACGCATCGTCCTGTGGGGTAAAAATTTTCTCAATGGTCATGGTTATCGTCCGGCTCAGCAGAGCTTGAGCTGTTGTAACAGGGTTTTCAGCTGCGCCTTGCGCGGCTCGTCCAGCGGCGAGGCTGGCGGCAGGACGTGCGTGGAAATCGGACGACCGCAGAGCACAATCGCCTCTTTAATCACATTCACAAACGGCGTATCCAGCTGATACATCTGCGGGATTTGCAGCAGGGTCTGATGATACTCAGCCGCTTTCGCCACGTCTTTATCCCGCCAGGCTTTCAGAAGATTCACCGACACCTGCGGGGCAAAGTTGCCGCTGGCCGAAATCGCCCCGTCGCCGCCGAGCAGCAGGGTATTAAACAGATGATCGTCGTAGCCGCACAGCACGGTGAAGTGCGGATGGGCGCCTTTAACGGTGTGGATCATGCTGCGCAGGTGGGCGACGGAGTCGATGGTGTCTTTGATGCCGATAATATTGCTGCGCGAGTCGGCGAGGGTTTTCACCAGCGCCGGGGTCAGATCCTGCCCGGTCAGCGCCGGGAAGTTATAGAGCATCACCGGCAGCGTGACGCTGTCGGCCACCTGCTCGAAATAGCGGATCAGGTTCGCTTCCGACACTTTCCAGTAGTAGGGGTTGATCACCACGATGCCGTCCGCGCCCGCCTGCTGCGCGTGCTGGCTGAGCTCAATGGTTTCCCGGGCGTTGGTGCCGCCGGTGCCGATTAGGACCGGCACGCGGCGATCGACATGATCGATCGCAAATTGGGCAATGGTTTTACGCTCTTCGGCGCCGAGCTGGGAGAACTCGCCGCCGCTGCCCAGGAAGAACAGGCCGTCAACGCCTGCTTTGATGAGATCGTCGATCAGCGCGGCGGTGCCCTGCTTATCGAACTGGCCATCGGCGGTAAAAATGGTGGAGACAGGGGGAATGATTCCCGTAAACAACGCGGACTGCGGCATGAGATCTCCTTGCTGAATCATTTTGTTCTACATTATAGAACAGTGTTCGTTAAATTAACGATCATACTATGACGCAGGAAAAGCGCAGGTAAATGAGAGATGGAGAGGGAGTGCGGGAAATTTAAGCTGGATCACATTATGCGTGGGTGCGGTCTGGTGCCCTCACCCCGGCCCTCTCCCACGGGGAGAGGGTGTAAAAGTTCCCTCTCCCCGTGGGAGAGGGTTAGGGTGAGGGAAAATTACTCCACCAGCATTTTAACAACCACTTTCCTGACCTTAGCAGGTGCTCCCGCCGCGCACAGCGGCTTATGCACTTCGCCCGGCCAGAACACCACAAAATCCCCTTCGCTCAGCACCACGGTTTTCTCCTGCTCGCCTTCCGGCAGGAACGCGATGTCTTTGTCCGCCAGCCAGTCGGTGTCCGGCGTACCGTGCGGCAGGGTACTGAAGGTCATCCCTTCCTGCCCCTTCAGCACAATCTGAATATCCAGATAGCGTGCATGGTATTCAGCACGACGCTCGGCGAACGGCTGGGTCATGTCCTCCGAAACCAGATAAAACAGGCTGTTGCCGTTGATGTCGTGCTTGCCGGTCGGCGTCGCGTCGGTGACGTGGGCCTTAACGTGCTCAATGGCCTGACGCAGCTCTTCTGGCAGCCAGGACTGGAGATGATGAATATTGCCAATAATCATGATACAACCCTCAGATTAAAACATTGTTTCATTTTCATGTTTTATACGAGAATTGCTTCTTCCATACCAGCCCTTTTTTGACAAGATTTGCGTCAGCGCATGTTTATCGGGAAATGTGTTAATCCACTGTTAATTGCACACAGGCATTTATGCAGTGGTTATGCATAACCTCATTTCATGCACTTTGCACATAGGGTCTAACTCACTGAATTTAAAACGTAACTCACAAAACCTGTTGGCATATCACACTTTATCACTTTGGTTATTTCCTTTAAAAATCCATAATTATTTATTGATTTATCTTAAGTGAAAAATAGTTAACTGTCATTATTGCATAGCTATTCCCGAATCAACATTTTATCCATTAAAATCAACCATATAACTAAATATTTCAAAACGTGTAATTCTACAAAATAATAACAAACTCAAATATTGCCACCCGTTCCTGCTTAGCTATTCATCCCGTAATAATATGAAATTAATCATTATCTGATACGAATCATGCAATTGAAAATAAACTGCTCAATATCGGTTTTCGCGTGAGCAATGTCACAACAACCATTATTTAAGCGCCTACTATAAATCACGAAATCAATTGAGCTTAGCCGCCATGAAATTAAACACCTTACATGGCGCATGCCCTTTTTATTCTGAAAAAAAGTTAAAGGAATAATTATGGAAAAGCATTACGTCGGTTCTGAAATTGGTCAATTGCGTAGCGTTATGCTGCACCGTCCTAATTTAAGTCTGAAACGGTTAACCCCCTCAAACTGTCAGGAGCTGTTATTTGATGACGTGCTCTCGGTTGAACGGGCGGGTGAAGAGCATGACATCTTCGCAAACACGCTGCGCGAGCAGGGTGTGGAAGTCCTCCTGTTGACCGACCTTCTTACGCAAACGCTTGATATTTCGGAAGCAAAAGCCTGGCTTCTTGAAACACAAATCTCCGACTATCGCCTGGGGCCAACCTTCGCCGCCGACGTACGCGGCTGGCTGGCGGATATGCCGCACCGCGAACTGGCGCGCAGGTTAAGCGGCGGATTAACCTACGGTGAAATTCCGGCGGCCATTAAAAATATGGTGGTCGATACCCACACGGCGAATGATTTTATTATGAAGCCGCTGCCGAACCACTTATTTACCCGCGATACCTCCTGCTGGATATATAACGGCGTCTCCATTAATCCGATGGCGAAACCCGCCCGCCAGCGTGAAACGAATAACCTGCGGGCAATATATCGCTGGCATCCCGCATTTGCCGACGGCGAGTTTATTAAGTATTTCGGCGACGAGAATATTAATTACGATCACGCCACTTTAGAAGGCGGCGACGTATTAGTCATTGGTCGCGGGGCGGTACTGATCGGCATGTCCGAACGCACCACCCCGCAGGGCGTGGAGTTCCTCGCTAACAGCCTGTTTAAACACCGCCAGGCCGAGCGCGTGATTGCCGTTGAGCTGCCAAAACACCGCTCCTGCATGCACCTCGACACCGTCATGACCCACATCGACGTGGATACCTTCTCCGTCTACCCGGAAGTGGTGCGCAAAGACGCCCAGTGCTGGACGCTCACCCCGGACGGCCGCGGCGGCCTGCTGCGCACCCAGGAAACCGACCTGCTGCACGCCATTGAGAAAGCGCTCGGCATTAACCAAGTCCGCCTGATCACCACCGGCGGCGATGCCTTTGAAGCCGAACGCGAGCAGTGGAACGACGCTAACAACGTCCTGACCATCCGCCCGGGCGTGGTGATCGGCTACGAGCGCAACGTCTGGACCAACGAGAAGTACGACAAGGCGGGCATCACCGTGCTGCCGATCCCGGGCGACGAGCTGGGACGCGGTCGCGGCGGCGCACGCTGCATGAGCTGCCCACTGGAACGCGACGGAATTTAAAGGAGCCATCATGGAACGAAAACCCACTCTGGTTGTGGCCCTTGGCGGCAACGCGCTGCTCAAGCGCGGCGAACCGCTTGAAGCGGACATCCAGCGCCAGAACATCGAGCAGGCCGCCCGCACCATCGCCGGCTTAACGGAGCAGTGGCGCGTGGTGCTGGTGCACGGCAACGGCCCGCAGGTCGGACTGCTGGCGCTGCAAAACAGCGCCTACGACAAAGTCACGCCCTACCCGCTGGACGTTCTCGGCGCCGAAAGCCAGGGGATGATCGGCTACATGCTCCAGCAGGCGCTGAAAAACAATCTGCCCCAGCGCGAGGTCAGCGTCCTGCTCACGCAGGTGGAAGTGGACGCCGCCGACCCGGCCTTCAGTAACCCGACCAAGTACATCGGCCCGGTCTACAGCGAAGCCCAGGCAAAAACGCTGGCCGCGGAGAAAGGCTGGGTGTTTAAGGCCGACGGTAGCTACTTCCGCCGCGTGGTGCCCTCTCCGCAGCCGAAGCGCATTGTCGAGAGCGACGCCATCACGGCGCTTATCCAGCGCGACCATCTGGTGATCTGCAACGGCGGCGGCGGCGTGCCGGTGGTGGAAAACGCCAACGGCTATCGCGGCATTGAGGCGGTGATCGACAAAGACCTCTCCGCCGCCCTGCTGGCGCGCCAGATCGAGGCCGACGCCCTGCTGATCCTCACCGATGCCGACGCGGTGTACCTCGACTGGGGCAAGCCAACCCAACGTCCGCTGGCGCAGGTGACGCCGGAGCTGCTCAGAGGCATGCAGTTCGACGCCGGATCGATGGGGCCGAAAGTAGCCGCCTGCCGCGAGTTTGTTGAGGCCTGCGGCGGCATTGCCGGGATCGGCGCGCTGAATGACGGCGCGGAGATCCTGGCGGGCGAGAAAGGCACGTTGATTCGTAACTAAACCCCTCCCCTCACCCTAACCCTCTCCCGGAGGGAGAGGGAATGTAAGCCCCCCTCTCCCCGTGGGAGAGGGCCGGGGTGAGGGCATCAGACAGCTAACAATTTAAAAAGGATTTCCCCATGACCATTAACCTGAAAAACCGCAACTTCCTGAAACTGCTGGACTACACCCCGGCGGAGATCCAGTACCTGATCGACCTCGCCATCGAGCTCAAGGCCGCCAAAAAAGCCGGGCGCGAGAAGCAAACCCTGGTCGGGAAAAACATCGCCCTGATCTTTGAAAAAACCTCCACCCGCACCCGCTGCGCCTTCGAAGTGGGCGCGTTCGACCAGGGCGCGCAGGTCACCTATCTCGGCCCAAGCGGCTCGCAGATTGGCCATAAAGAGTCGATGAAAGACACCGCCCGCGTGCTGGGCCGCATGTATGACGGCATCGAATATCGCGGCTACGGCCAGGCCATCGTTGAAGAGCTGGGCGAGTACGCGGGGGTGCCGGTGTGGAACGGCCTGACCGACGAGTTCCACCCGACCCAAATTCTCGCCGATCTGATGACCATGCTGGAGCACTCCCCGGGCAAAACCCTGCCGGAGCTGAGCTTTGCCTATCTCGGCGACGCGCGCAACAACATGGGCAACTCGCTGATGGTCGGTGCGGCCAAGATGGGGATGGATATCCGCCTCGTGGCGCCGAAATCCTTCTGGCCGGAGGCAGGCCTGGTTGAGCAGTGCCGCGCCATTGCGAAAGAGACGGGCGCGCGCATCACCCTCACCGACGACGTGGAAGAAGGCGTGCAGGGGACCGATTTTCTCTACACCGACGTGTGGGTCTCCATGGGCGAGCCGAAGGAAGCCTGGGCCGAGCGCGTCAGCCTGATGAAGCCATATCAGATTAACGCGGACGTGATGAAGGCCACCGGTAACCCGAACGTCAAGTTCATGCACTGCCTGCCGGCATTCCACAACGAGCACACTAAGGTGGGCCGCGAAATCGAGATGGCGTACGGGCTGAAGGGGCTGGAGGTGACGGAAGAGGTCTTCGAATCACCGAACTCCATCGTCTTCGACGAAGCAGAGAACCGCATGCACACCATTAAGGCGGTCATGGTGGCGACACTCGGCGACTAATCACCGCCCGGCGCGCCGCGGGGTGCGCCGGGTTCAGGAGAACATCATGGGCAAGTTCAAGTTTCCCTCCGCTTACACCATTCTCTTTTTTCTGATTGCCGTGGTTGCCGTGCTGACGTGGATTGTTCCGGCCGGGCAGTACCATATGGCAATGAACGAGGCGCTCGGTAAAGAAGTGCCGGTTGCTGGCACCTACGCGCACGTGGCAGCGCACCCGCAAGGTCTGGTCTCCGTGCTGATGGCGCCGATTGCCGGGCTGTACGATCCGGAATCCGGCCAGGCCGGAGCCATCGACGTGGCGCTGTTTATTCTGATCATCGGCGGATTCCTCGGGATCGTTACCAAAACCGGGGCGATAGACGCCGGGATCGAGCGCGTCACCACCCGGCTGCGCGGCCGCGAAGAGTGGATGATCCCGATCCTGATGGCGCTGTTTGCCGCGGGCGGCACGATTTACGGCATGGCAGAAGAGTCGCTGCCCTTCTATACCTTACTGGTGCCGGTGATGCTGGCGGCGCGGTTCGATCCGGTGGTTGCGGCCTCTACCGTGCTGCTCGGCGCGGGGATCGGCACCCTCGGCTCCACCATCAACCCGTTCGCCACGGTGATCGCCGCCAACGCCGCCGGGATCCCCTTCACCAACGGCATCATGTTGCGCATCGCGCTGCTGGTGATCGGCTGGATCATCTGCGTGGCGTGGGTAATGCGTTACGCCCGTAAGGTGCGCAAGGATCCGTCGCTGTCGATCGTGGCGGATAAGCAGGAAGAGAACCGCGCCCACTTCCTCGGCAACAAGGGCGAGCAGTCGCTGGAGTTTACCCCGGTGCGCAAACTCATCCTGGTGATCTTCGCCCTCGCCTTTGCGGTGATGATCTACGGCGTGGCGGTGCTGGGCTGGTGGATGGCGGAGATCTCGGCGGTGTTCCTCGCCAGCGCCATTATCGTCGGGCTGATCGCCCGCATGAGCGAAGAGGAGCTGACCTCAACCTTTATCAACGGCGCGCGAGATTTGCTGGGCGTCGCGCTGATTATCGGCATCGCGCGCGGTATCGTAGTGATCATGGATAAGGGCATGATTACCCACACCATTTTGCACAGCGCCGAGGGAATGGTCACCGGATTGTCGACGGTGGCGTTCATCAACGTGATGTACTGGCTGGAAGTGGTGCTGTCGTTTCTTGTGCCTTCTTCGTCCGGCCTGGCCGTTCTGACGATGCCGATCATGGCGCCCCTTGCCGATTTCGCTAACGTCAACCGCGACCTGGTGGTTACGGCTTACCAGTCGGCGTCCGGCATCGTTAACCTGATCACTCCCACCTCTGCCGTCGTGATGGGCGGGCTGGCTATCGCCCGCGTGCCCTACGTGCGTTATCTGAAATGGGTCGCGCCGCTGCTGGGGATTTTAACGGTGGTGATTATGGTGGCGTTAAGCCTGGGCGCTTTGTTGTGATTTGCCGGATGGCGCTGCGCTTATCCGGCCTACGGATCGGTGCGGTGCCACCGGTTATTTCGGGAACTGATATGGGAACTATGATGGATTACGAAGAGTACTCTCCCAAAGAGCAACTACAGCTAACGGTCTGCCAGCGTCTGATCGCGGAAAAGAGCTATCTCTCCCAGGAAGAGATCCGCCGCGACTTACAGGAGCGGGGTTTTGAGACCATCAGCCAGTCCACCGTTTCACGTCTGCTCAAGTTGCTTGGTGTCATAAAAATTCGCAATGCCAAAGGGCTAAAGATTTATTCGCTGAATCCCCAGCTGCGCCCGGCCCCCGATGCGGCGCGTACCGTCTCTGAAATGGTGGTGAGCGTGGAGCACAACAGCGAATTTATCCTTATCCATACCGTCGCCGGATATGGCCGCGCGGTGGCGCGTATTCTGGATTATCACCAGTTACCGGAAATTTTAGGCGTGGTGGCCGGAAGCAGTATTGTCTGGGTCGCGCCCCGCGTAGTGAAGCGCACCGCGCTGGTGCATAAGCAAATTAATTATTTACTCAGAACGCATTAATATTCACAAAGAACCGTTTGCATTGAGTAAAGCGTGCATTAAATCGCTTGATCCCAAAAGCGAGCTGCGTATAATGCCCGACAATTTGCCAGGAGGAAGCATGGTCAAGCGTGTACGACACAACGTCTTACCGCGTCTGAAATCAGACGCTGGCCTGCCGTTTTTCTTCCCGTTGCTAAACCTATTCCCAGAGCCCCTCATTTGAGGGGCTTTTTTTTGCCCGGCGTCAGGAGATAAACATGAATCCGCTTTATCAAAAACACATCATTTCCATAAACGACCTCAGCCGCGAAGAGCTGGAACTGGTTCTGGAAACCGCGGCAAAACTGAAGGCCAATCCGCAACCGGAGCTGTTGAAGCACAAGGTGATTGCGAGCTGCTTCTTTGAAGCCTCGACCCGCACCCGCCTCTCCTTCGAAACCTCCATGCACCGTCTGGGCGCGAGCGTGGTGGGCTTCTCAGACAGCAGCAACACGTCGCTGGGTAAAAAAGGCGAGACCCTGGCGGATACCATTTCGGTTATCAGCACCTACGTCGACGCGATTGTGATGCGCCACCCGCAGGAGGGCGCGGCGCGTCTGGCGACCGAGTTTTCCGGCGGCATTCCGGTGCTGAACGCCGGTGACGGTGCCAACCAGCACCCAACGCAGACCCTGCTGGATCTGTTCACCATTCAGGAGACGCAGGGCACGCTTGAGAACCTGAACATCGCCATGGTCGGGGACCTGAAATATGGCCGAACCGTCCATTCCCTGACCCAGGCGCTGGCGAAATTTAACGGCAACCGCTTCTTCTTCATCGCGCCGGACGCGCTGGCGATGCCGCAGTACATTCTCGATATGCTGGACGAAAAAGGCATCGCGTGGAGCCTGCACGCCAGCATCGAAGAGGTGATGGGCAACGTGGATATTCTCTACATGACCCGCGTGCAGAAAGAGCGTCTTGACCCATCCGAGTACGCCAACGTGAAGGCGCAGTTCGTGCTGCGCGCCGGCGACCTCGAAGGCGCGCGCGACAACATGAAGGTGCTGCACCCGCTGCCGCGCATCGATGAGATCACCACAGACGTGGATAAAACGCCGCACGCCTGGTACTTCCAGCAGGCCGGAAACGGCATCTTCGCCCGCCAGGCGTTACTGGCACTGGTTCTGAATCGCGAATTAGCTCTGTAAGGGGAGACGACCATGACACACGATAACAAACTCCAGGTTGAAGCCATCAAGCGTGGCACCGTGATTGACCACATCCCTGCGCAGGTGGGCTTTAAGCTGCTGACGCTGTTCAAACTGACCGAAACCGACCAGCGCATCACCATCGGCCTGAACCTGCCGTCGGGCGAGATGGGCCGCAAAGACCTGATCAAAATCGAGAACACCTTCCTGACCGACGAGCAGGTTAACCAGCTGTCGCTGTACGCGCCGGACGCCACCGTCAACCGCATCGACGAGTACGAAGTGGTCGGCAAATCACGCCCGAGCCTGCCAGAACGTATCGAAAGCGTGCTGGTCTGCCCGAACAGCAACTGCATCAGTCATGCTGAGCCGGTTTCCTCCAGCTTTGCAGTGAAAAAGCGCGCCAATGACATCGCACTCAAATGCAAATACTGCGAAAAAGAGTTTTCTCATTATGTGGTGCTGGCCAACTAATTGAGGTTGGTAATGAAATCCCGGCTGTTATAATGGCCGGGAACATTCTTAACGCTGTAATTCTGGAGAAAAAATGAGCAAAGTACTCGCGACGGAAAATGCACCAGCGGCTATCGGCCCATACGTTCAGGGCGTTGATCTGGGCAGCATGATCATCACTTCTGGCCAGATCCCGGTGAACCCAAAAACCGGTGAAGTACCTGCCGACGTAGCGGCGCAGGCGCGTCAGTCGCTGGAAAACGTGCAGGCGATCGTCGAATCTGCCGGTCTGAAAGTGGGCGATATCGTCAAAACCACCGTGTTCGTGAAAGATCTGAATGATTTTGCGACCGTTAACGCCACTTACGAAGCGTTCTTCACCGAGCACAACGCCACCTTCCCGGCGCGCTCCTGTGTGGAAGTGGCGCGTCTGCCAAAAGACGTGAAAATTGAAATTGAAGCGATTGCCGTACGTCGCTAATTTATTTCAAGAAAGAGAAGGCAGCTCTGGCTGCCTTTTTTTATTTCGACCATTTTTACTCTCTCCGGGAAATGACGCATCCGCCACTCCATTAATAAACTGACGCTGCCTTGCTCTATTCTAATTAATGGATGATGAATGAAACTCTCTAAAATTGCGCTGGCGGTAACCACATTAACGGTTGCGTCTTCCGCACTTGCACACGGATATATAGAATCCCCTGCCAGCCGCGCTTATATGTGTAAGCTCGGCCAGAATACTGACTGTGGCTCTGTACAATATGAACCGCAGAGCGTAGAAAAGACCTCCGGCTTCCCGACGGGTGCGATGCCGCCTGACGGCCAGCTTGCCAGCGCCGGTATTGCCAGCTACTCCCAGCTTGATAAGCAGAGCCTGAACGCCTGGACCAAAAATCCCATGACGGCAGGCCCGCATGAATTTGTCTGGCACCATACCGCGCCGCATAAAACCACCAACTGGCGTTATTACATTACCAAACAAAACTGGGACCCCAATAAACCGCTGACCCGTGACCAGTTCGAATTAACGCCGTTCTGTACTATTAACGGAAATGGTCAGGCACCGGCGATGACAAAATCCATGACCTGTAATGTCCCGGAACGTACGGGCTACCAGGTTATTTATGGCGTGTGGGAAATTGCGGATACCGCAAACAGTTTCTATCAGGCCATTGACGTTGATTTCGGTAACGGCGGCAACGTCACGCCGGACGACACCCCAGCGGTGATATCCCAGTGGAGTAAAACCCTGAGCGGACAGATTGCCGGGAATAACCTGAACACGGGCGATAAAGTGATTGCACGCTTCTTCGACGCCAACGGGGAAGTTGCCGCCCTGCGTACCGAGCTGTCCATCGGCTCCGTTGCCCAGGAGGATGCGAACCAGTGGTCCTACGATCTGGCGCAGAAGATCAACGCCGCGCACAGCGATGTGCGTGTCGGGGTGAAGGATGAAGCGGGCGAAATTAGCCCGGTTCACGGCGCGAACAGCGTCTTCGTCAAAGACGGCAGCGCCCTCCAGTCCGTTGCGATTTCGTACGAAGAGCAGAAGGCGGAAGTGAATGAAACCATCGCGGTTTCTAACCTGCACTACAGCAAAATCGAGAATGGCAAGGCGACCGTCACCTTCCACGTGAACACCAAAGGCGACGTGAACGTTGAAGCGCACGTAATGAACCACAGCGGTGCGGAAAAGGGGTATCTGAAGCAGGAGATGAATAACGCCAGCCAGGACGTGACCATGACCCTGACTGACGTCACGGCAGGGCACCATATGCTGAAATACTACGCCACTAACAAAGAGGGCACCCTGTTCGCGCAAGACGTGCTGGATCTGATGCTGGAAAGCGACGCGGCGAACAGCAACGGCCCGCATGACTTTATCTTCCCGGATAACGTCGCGTCCTACAAAGCGGGCACCGTAGTGCTACAGCCGAAAGACGGTAAGACCTACGAATGCAGGCCTGTCCCGTTCAGCGGCTACTGCGTGCAGTACAGCCCAACCGCAAACCAGTTTGAGCCAGGCGTGGGCGCGCACTGGAGAGAGGCGTGGGTGTTGAAGGACTGAGTGATCTGATTCCCTCACCCTAACCCTCTCCCAAAGGGAGAGGGAATTTATACACCCTCTCCCTTTGGGAGAGGGCTGGGGTGAGGGTTCTTTACTACTGATTCCGCGTCGCGCGCAGCAGCGTTTCCAGCGGGTACACTGCCGCAATCACCACCTCGTCCTGAACCTTCGCCGCGTTATCCAGTTCGCTCTGGATCGACGCAATCTCTTTATCATCCAGCGTGCCCTGGCGCGCCACCAGATCCGTCAGCCTCAGGCCAATCGCGGCCAGCTTATCCACCTCCTGGATCACCGGCTTAATGGCCTTCAACTGATAGCTGTTTTCGCTTAGCGCCAGCGCGTCGCTGGTGTTGTTCTGCCAGCGGTTAAAGACGTGGCGCAGCGCGTCGGCGCTTTCCGTGTCTTCCGCGTCGCTCACCAGACGGTCCGCCCATTTATTCATCTGACGCACGGTCGCACTTTCCGCGTTTAGCGCATCAGCGAGCCGGTTGAGCGGCTCAAACTGATGATAGTTTCCAGCCTGGAACTTAAGATGCTGGCGGGTGTAATACTGCGCCGGTTCAAGCGCCTGGGCGAGAATTTGCAGCGGCAGGGTATCCGCATTGTTGGCGAGGCGCGTGAACTGCACCTGCTGCTGGGTATGCTGCTGTAGTCCAGCCGACACCGTCGACCAGCTGTCCATCGCCTGGAGCCGGGTATACATGTTGTCGATGTCGTTGACGTCCTTCGCCGACCATAGCCGCTCCGCCACCGCAAAGGCGCGCGGCCACAGACGGATATCCAACAACGGCGCGACCACGTTTTCCGCCCACAGCGCGGCTTCACCGCCGAGCAGATTGGCCTCGTTCGCCGGGTCCGGCACCACCGGCGGTATGCCTTTTGGCACAGCGTCCAGACGCGTGCCGCTAATCGGGTAGCGGGCGTTACCCACCAGGAAATAGCCGCTGAGCTTATCGTTCTCAACAGAAACGACCGGACGCGTTTCACCCATCCAGGTATCAACGGTAAACGTTACCTGGTTGTCGTCCCGCCACTGAATGTTATCCACCGCCCGACGCGATTTCCCGGCAAAATCAATAAATCCGCGCCAGCCAGCATCGCCTTTCACCAGCGTAAAGCTGCCTTCCACTGGCTTGCCTTTCAGACGCGGCATGGAGAAAGCCCAGCTCTGGACGCTGTCGGTGTCCGCTATCACATCCACGCCGTTCAGCCCCTGCGGCACAATTTCATTGCGGTAGTGGTAGGCGGTTGATTGCGGCTGATCGAGGTAGAAACCGGTTGAGAGAATGCCCTTATAGCCGTTCTGCGCCACCTGCCCCAGCGCGTCCTGTCCCTGCCAGGACTGGATCAGAATGCTTTTCGGCAGATCGGGATGGTAGATCTCATCCCAGCCAACCATCTGCCGGTGGTGCTTCTCAAGGATCGTCTCCAGCTTGCGGTTGAAATACGCCTGCAACGCGTGGCTGTCCGCCAGTTTATTGTCGCGCATGAATCTCTGGATCGCAGCGTTCGCTTTCCACTGGCTGTCGTCAACCTCATCGCCGCCAATATGCAGATATGGATCCGGGAAGATCGCCGCCAGTTCGCTGACCATCGCGTCGGCAAAGGTATAAGTTGCCTCTTTGGTGGGATCCAGCACTGGCTTCAGCACGCCCCAGTGGCGCTCCATGGCGTATGGCCCCGGCGCGCTCATCAGCTCCGGGTAGGCGACGGCAATCGCCGACGCGTGGCCCGGCATATCAATTTCCGGCACCACGCGTATGCCGCGTTCGGCAGCGTAACGCACAATCTCGCGCATCTGCTCAGGGGTGTAGAACAGCCCGTCGCTGGCAAGCTGGGTCAGCTTAGGGTAGCGCTTTGAGCTGAAGCGCCAGCCCTGATCGTCGGTCAAATGCCAGTGCAGCACGTTGAGCTTCGCCGCGGCCATGCCGTCGATCTGGCGTTTAATATCCGGAATCGGGAGGAAGTGGCGCGCCGAATCGAGCAGCAGCCCGCGCCACGGGAAGCGCGGCGAATCTTCAATGGTCACCCACGGGATCGAGGTGTTTTCGGCGCCGTTCTGCATCAGCTGAAGCAAGGTTTCCATGGCGCGCAGCGCGCCGAAGCGGGTATTGGCGGAGATATTTACGCCGTTGGCGTCCACCGTGAGTTTATAGCTCTCATCGCTGTCCGGCAGCGGCTGCGGCTTCACCTTTTTGGCGATGGCGATGCGGATGGTAGGCTTGTCAGGTTTTTCGGCCTGCGGCTGTAGCGTCCAGCCGGTTTGAAGGGCGATGCGCTGGCGCAGGCGGTTGACCGCATCCCCCAGATCGTCGCCACTTACGCTCACGGTGAGTTGATTGTTAAGCTCCAGCGCGCCCTGAGTGGTCGGGCGTTCAACCTTCGCAGGCCAGGGCATTAAGGGAAGGTCGCCTGCCGGTGCGGCAAAGGCGGAGGCGCCGAGCATGAGCCCGGCGGTTAAGAGACTGTACCGTAACATGAATGTTCCTTATCTGACGGGCCAAATACAGGCAAAACATTCTGTTAACATGCGCTCAAATTGTCGTCAAGCGAATGCGCCGACGGAGATCACAGGTTGTTGAATTTGGGAGGAAAGCCAGCTGCCGGGTGGCGGCTTCGCCTTACCCGGCCTACGTTCGGATCGTAGGCCCGGTAAGCGCAGCGCCACCGGGCTTGCCGTTACTGCCACCCATACCGACGGCTATAGAACCCCTTCACCATCTGCGTCAGCACCATGTAACCCGCGAGGATCGCCACCAGCCATGGGAAGTAGCTCAGCGGTAGCGCCTGGAGTTGCAGGTAGCTTGCCATCGGCGAGAACGGCAGCGCGATCCCGAGCGCCATCACAATGCCCGTCATCACAATCAGCGGCCACGCGGCACGGCTCTGGATAAACGGAATGCGGCGGGTGCGGATCATGTGCACAATCAGCGTCTGGGACAGCAGCCCCACCACGAACCAGCCGGACTGGAACAGCGTCTGGTGTTCCGGGGTGTTGGCGTGGAACACAAACCACATCAGGCAGAAGGTCAGAATGTCGAAGATGGAGCTGATCGGCCCAAAGAACAGCATAAAGCGCCCCAGATCGGCGGGGTTCCAGCGCTGCGGCTTCTGGATCTGCTCGTCGTCGACGTTATCAAACGGGATGGCGACCTGAGAGACATCGTACATCAGGTTCTGGATCAGCAGATGCAGCGGCAGCATCGGCAGAAACGGCAGAAACGCGCTCGCCACCAGCACGCTGAAGACGTTGCCGAAGTTCGAGCTGGCGGTCATTTTGATGTATTTGAGCATATTGGCGAAGGTGCGACGCCCTTCGATGACGCCCTCCTCCAGCACCATCAGGCTCTTTTCCAGCAGAATGATATCCGCTGCTTCGCGGGCAATATCCACCGCGCCGTCTACGGAGATACCGATATCCGCCGCACGCAGGGCCGGCGCATCGTTGATGCCGTCGCCCATAAAGCCCACCACGTGCCCTTCACGACGCAGCAGCGTTACGATGCGTTCTTTGTGCATCGGCGTCAGGCGGGCAAACAGCGTGGTGCGCTGGGCAAGCTGCGCCAGTTCGTCGTCAGAAAGCGTTTCGATGTCGCTCCCCACCACCACGTCGCCTGCGTCCAGCCCCACTTCGGCGCACACTTTTGCCGCCACCAGCTCGCTGTCGCCGGTGAGAATTTTGACGGTGATACCGC
Organism: Enterobacter sp. CRENT-193; assembly: GCF_002787395.1. Taxonomy (NCBI): domain Bacteria; kingdom Pseudomonadati; phylum Pseudomonadota; class Gammaproteobacteria; order Enterobacterales; family Enterobacteriaceae; genus Enterobacter; species Enterobacter sp. CRENT-193. Next base: position 219,077 of record NZ_CP024812.1, read on the forward strand.
TCGCTTTCAGCGCTTTCAGCGCAGGTGCGGTGGTCTCTTTCGGCGGATCGAGGAATGCGATGTACCCCTCGAGGATCAAATCAGATTCATCGATACGCTGGTAGTCCCCTTCCCGCGCGGGCAGGAACTTGCTGGCTACCGCCACCACGCGCAGCCCCTGGCGGTTCAGGTTATCGGTGACGCGTTTGATGCGGCGCAGCATGGTCTCATCCAGCGGCACGATCTCGCCGTTATGGCGCACCTGCGTGGAAACATTCAGGATCTCCTGCAATGCCCCTTTGCAGATCAGCTGATGCACGTCCGGCTGCTCGCTGACCACCACCGACATGCGGCGTCGTTCAAAGTCGAACGGAATTTCGTCCACCTTCTGCCAGCGCCCGGAGAGCATGCGGGCAGACTCTTCATCCACACCTTCCAGCACCGCCACGTCGAGCAGGTTTTTCAGCCCGGTCTGGTAGTGGCTGTTCAGCCACGCGCTGTACAGCACCCGTTCGCTGGTCTTTCCGGCGATATCGGTGTGGTTCTCCAGCACGATTTTGTCCTGGGTCAGGGTGCCGGTTTTATCGGTGCAAAGAATGTCCATCGCGCCAAAGTTCTGGATGGCGTCGAGGTGTTTAACAATCACCTTTTGTTTAGAGAGTTTGACCGCCCCGCGCGCCAGCGTGGAGGTGACAATCATCGGCAGCATTTCCGGCGTTAAGCCCACAGCCACGGAGAGCGCGAACAACGCCGCTTCCCACCAGTCGCCTTTGGTGTAGCCGTTGATCAGCAGGACAATCGGCGTCATGACCATCATAAAGCGGATCAGCAGCATGCTGACGCGGCCAATGCCTTTCTGGAACGCATTCGGCTCGCTCTCCTGCTCGCTGACGCGTCCGGCAAGCTGTCCAAACCATGTATTGCCGCCGGTGGCGGTGACAATCGCCTGCGCGGTGCCACTAACCACCGTGGTGCCCATAAAGCACAGGGTGTCGCACTCCAGCGGGTTCATCTGCTGCGGATCGCGGGTCCGCGCCACCTTCTCTACGGGCAGGGATTCACCGGTGAGTGACGCCTGCGCGACAAACAGATCCCGCGCCTGGATGATACGTAAATCCGCCGGGATCATGTCCCCCGCCGCCAGCTTCACCAGATCGCCCGGCACCAGCTGGTCAATGGGAAGCTCAATCCAGGCGTTTTCGCCGAGGTCGTTAATCACGCGCGACACGGTGGCGGTGTTGCTGACCATCGCTTTCAGCGCATCCGCCGCTTTGGTGGAGCGCGCTTCCTGAATAAAGTTCAGCAGCGTGGAGATCCCTACCATCAGGGCAATCACGCCTGCGGCAAACAGATCTTCAGTGGCGTAAGAGATAATCCCGAGCACCGTCAGCAGCAGGTTGAACGGATTGCGGTAGCAGAGCCACAGGTGGACCCACCAGGGAGAGGGTTTCTGCGCCGGGATCTGGTTATCGCCATGTTCCGCGCGGATTTTTGACACTTCTTGCGCGTTCAGCCCTTCCGGGTGGCCGCCAAAGGCGCGCCAGACTTCGTTTTCATCCATCGCCGCCACGTTCAGGCAGCGCTCGGTCAGGGAAGCGGGGATTGCCGCTCCCGCCATGGTGTTGGCATTTGGCAGCGGATCGCGCGCAATCAGGCGATGTGGCAGGTGACGGCTCAGCAGCGCTTGCAGCTGCCGGGTGATATTTTTCAGCATAGTCATTCCCCCGCATCCGCAAAGGCGGACGCAGTCTTTCCCGCAGGCGTGGCAAAGCCGTACCTGTCAGGCACTTAATTTATCAAGCAGGAACGTATGAACGTTGCTGCCTCACGCCGGTGAGACAGCAAAAAGCTGGCTTACCGGTAAGAAGGTTTTCTCCGGGTCAGGAGAGGTGTGGGATCGGGATCCATGTGGCCTCCGGTAAGTAAAAAGTTGGGTATCGGCGCGCAGTATAGAGATTTATCCATACCGTTTGTGACTAATCGGGCGGTATTATAACGCCCTGCAAATAAACCGAACGTAAACCAGACTTTGCCCATAGCGAATTCGCAGGATAGCATTAGGCTCAATTGATTATTTTATCGTTGTTACAGGGAATACAGCATGCAGAACCGCCTTACGATTAAAGACATCGCGCGTTTAAGCGGCGTGGGGAAATCGACTGTCTCACGCGTGCTGAACAACGAAAGCGGTGTCAGCGAGCGCACACGCGAGCGCGTCGAGGCGGTGATGAATCAGCACGGTTTTTCCCCTTCCCGCTCCGCGCGCGCCATGCGCGGGCAGAGCGATAAAGTGGTCGCCATTATCGTCTCGCGTCTGGATTCCCTCTCCGAAAACCTCGCCGTACAGACGATGCTGCCCGCGTTCTACGAGCAGGGCTACGATCCGATCATGATGGAGAGCAAGTTCTCCGCGCAAATGGTGGAGGAGCATCTCGGTATGCTTCAGCGCCGTAATATTGATGGGGTGGTGCTGTTCGGATTTACCGGCCTAAAAGAGGACGTGCTTAAACCCTGGCAGCCGTCACTGGTGCTGCTGGCGCGCGACGCGAGCGGGTTTGCCTCTGTCTGTTACGATGACGAAGGGGCGATCGTGATCCTGATGCAGCGCCTGTATGAACAGGGCCATCGGCATATTAGCTATCTCGGCGTGCCGCATGCCGACATCACCACCGGCAAGCGTCGCCATGAAGCGTACCTGGCGTTTTGTAAAAAACACAATCTCCCCGCCGTGGCCGCGCTGCCTGGTCTGGGTATGAAACAGGGATATGAACAGGTCTCCAGCGTGCTGACGCCACAAACCACCGCCCTGGTATGCGCCACGGATACCCTTGCATTGGGTGCGAGCAAATATTTGCAGGAGCAGCGCATCGGGGAGCTGCAATTAGCGAGCGTGGGAAGCACGCCGCTGATGAAGTTCTTACACCCGGAGATTATCAGTGTTGATCCGGGTTACGCCGAATCTGGCCGGCAGGCTGCCGCGCAGCTGATCGAGCAAATTACCGGGCGTACCGAGCCCCGTCAGATCGTTATCCCAGCCCATCTCTCATAATTCTTTTGAATAGATTATTGTGATCTTCGCCCGATTTCGGGAACGTTCCCATTTTCGCCGTCACGTTGAAGGAGTAGGCTTGCGCACAGGTCATAACCCCTATCACCATCTGTCATGAGGTTTCATGATGAGTAAAGTCAAACAAACAGATATCGATCAGCTGATCGTCCTGGTCGGCGGACGCGACAACATCGCCACCGTCAGCCATTGCATTACCCGCCTGCGCTTCGTGCTGAACGATCCGGCCAAAGCCAACCCGAAGGCCATTGAAGAGCTTTCCATGGTTAAAGGCTGCTTCACCAATGCCGGGCAGTTCCAGGTGGTGATTGGTACCGAAGTGGGCGATTACTATCAGGCTCTGCTGGCGACTACCGGGCACTCTTCCGCAGATAAAGAGCAGGCGAAGAAGGCCGCGCGTCAGAATATGAAATGGCATGAGCAGCTGATTTCCCATTTTGCGGAGATCTTCTTCCCGCTGCTGCCAGCGCTGATCAGCGGGGGCTTAATTCTGGGCTTCCGTAACGTCATCGGCGATGTGCCAATGAGCGACGGCAAAACCCTGGCGCAGATGTACCCGGCGCTGCAAAGTATCTATGACTTCCTGTGGCTGATTGGCGAAGCGATCTTCTTCTATCTGCCGGTCGGGATCTGCTGGTCCGCGGTGCGCAAGATGGGCGGAACGCCAATTCTCGGTATCGTGCTCGGCGTGACGCTGGTCTCTCCGCAGTTAATGAACGCTTACTTACTTGGTCAGCAAACGCCAGAGGTGTGGAACTTCGGCCTGTTTACCATCGCCAAAGTGGGCTATCAGGCGCAGGTGATCCCGGCATTGCTGGCGGGTCTGGCGCTGGGCTTTATTGAGACGCGCCTGAAGCGCATCGTGCCGGATTACCTCTATCTGGTGGTGGTCCCGGTCTGCTCGCTGATCCTGGCGGTGTTCCTGGCGCATGCCTTTATCGGTCCGTTTGGCCGCATGATTGGCGACGGCGTGGCCTTCGCGGTCCGTCACCTGATGACCGGCAGCTTCGCGCCAATCGGTGCCGCGCTGTTTGGCTTCCTCTACGCTCCGCTGGTGATCACCGGCGTGCACCAGACCACGCTGGCGATCGATATGCAAATGATCCAGAGCCTCGGCGGTACGCCTGTCTGGCCGATCATCGCCCTGTCTAACATTGCGCAGGCCTCGGCGGTAACCGGCATCATCATCGTCAGCCGTAAGCACAACGAGCGTGAGATCTCCGTTCCGGCTGCCATCTCCGCTTACCTCGGCGTCACTGAACCGGCGATGTACGGTATCAACCTTAAATACCGCTTCCCGATGCTTTGCGCGATGATCGGCTCCGGTCTGGCGGGCTTGCTGTGCGGCCTGAACGGCGTGATGGCAAACGGGATTGGCGTCGGCGGCCTGCCGGGTATCCTCTCCATTCAGCCCGCTTTCTGGCAGGTATTTGCGCTGGCGATGGCGGTGGCGATTATCATCCCAATGGCGCTGACTACCGTGGTTTATCAGCGTAAGTTCCGTCAGGGCACGTTGCAGATTGTTTAATTCTCTCTTTCGGGGCGCAGTTGCGCCCCTTCGCATTTGCAGGAACACGCTATGAATACCCTTCCTCACTGGTGGCAGAACGGCGTCATCTATCAGATTTACCCAAAGAGTTTCCTGGATACCACCGGCAGCGGCACGGGCGATCTACGCGGCGTAACGCAGCGCCTGGACTACCTGAAAACCCTCGGCATTGACGCTATCTGGCTGACGCCGTTTTATATCTCGCCGCAGGTGGATAACGGTTACGACGTGGCGAACTACACTGCCATTGACCCGACCTACGGCACGCTGGACGACTTTGACGAACTGGTTGCCCGGGCGCATGAACGCGGCATCCGCATCGTGCTGGATATGGTCTTTAACCACACGTCCACGCAGCACGCCTGGTTCCGCGAGTCGCTGGATAAAGCGAGTCCGTACCGCCAGTTCTATATCTGGCGGGACGGTACGCCGGATACGCTTCCCAACAACTGGCGCTCCAAATTTGGCGGCAACGCCTGGCGCTGGCACGCCGAAAGCGAACAGTATTATCTGCACCTGTTCGCACCGGAGCAGGCGGATCTCAACTGGGAAAACCCGGCGGTGCGCGCCGAGCTGAAAAAAGTGTGCGAGTTCTGGGCCGATCGCGGCGTGGACGGCTTGCGTCTGGACGTGATTAACCTGATTTCAAAAGATCAGGATTTCCCGGACGATACCCTCGGCGACGGTCGCCGCTTCTACACTGACGGGCCGCGCATCCACGAATATCTTCAGGAGATGAGCCGGGACGTCTTTACCCCGCGTAACCTGATGACGGTGGGCGAGATGTCCTCCACCTCGCTGGAGAACTGCCAGCAGTATGCGTCTCTTGATGGCCGCGAGCTGTCGATGACCTTTAACTTCCACCACCTCAAGGTGGACTACCCCGGCGGCGAAAAATGGACGAAGGCAAAGCCGGACTTCGTGGCGCTGAAAACCCTTTTCCGCCACTGGCAGCAAGGGATGCACAACAAAGCCTGGAACGCGCTGTTCTGGTGTAACCATGACCAGCCGCGCATCGTGTCGCGCTTTGGTGACGAAGGGGAACACCGCGTGGCGGCGGCGAAAATGCTCGGCATGGTGCTGCACGGGATGCAGGGCACGCCGTATATCTACCAGGGTGAAGAGCTGGGTATGACCAACCCGCATTTCAGCCGTATCACCGACTACCGCGACGTGGAAAGTCTGAACATGTTCGCCGAACAGCGGGCTAACGGACGCGATACCGATGAACTACTGGCGATTCTGGCGAGTAAGTCACGCGATAATGGCCGCACGCCGATGCAGTGGGACGCCTCGCATAATGCGGGCTTTACCGAGGCCGAGCCGTGGATTGGCGTTTGCGACAACTACGAAACCGTGAATGTCCGCGCGGCGCTGGACGACCCCGATTCGGTGTTCTACACCTACCAGTCGCTGATTCGCCTGCGCAAAACCCTGCCGGTACTGACGTGGGGGGATTATGAGGATCTCCTGCCTGACCACCCTTCCCTGTGGTGTTATCGCCGCCAGTGGCAGGGGCAAACGCTGATGGTGGTGGCGAACCTGAGCCATTTGCCTCAGGAATGGCAAGCGGACGCTCTCAGCGGCGAGTCGCAGGTGGTGATAAGCAACTACCCCGCCCCTCAAACCTCAATGCTTCGTCCGTTTGAAGCCGTGTGGTGGCTAAAGCAGTAATTCCTCCGCCGGGCACGATGCCGTGTCCGGCTTACTTTGCTGTTTTTGTTGAATAATTAATCAGATTTTTCCTTCGCGTCTTTACAATTGCCCCAGCGCCCGCCGTTTGTACTCTCGTCTTTTTACTTTGTCCTGCATCAAAAAAATCGCAAACATGTTTGATGCAAATCACTATATGTAGCACTTAAAATGCACGCCGACCCAACATCTTGTATTTATCGTCTACTATTCCAACAACAAGACGGCGCTTACGCTGGCCGGAATTGTGGATAACACGGGCTGGGCACGCGGGAAGTCTTTGCCGCGGCGAGGAATACGCCCGGTGAATACTTCTCCACCTCTGTGGATAACCTGTTTTTAAAATGGAGTGATCATGACACCGCATGTGATGAAACGTGATGGCTGTAAAGTGCCGTTTAAATCAGAGCGCATCAAAGAAGCCATTCTGCGTGCAGCTAAAGCAGCGGGAGTCGATGACGCAGATTACTGCGCCACCGTCGCAGAAGTCGTTAGCAGCCAGATGCATGAACGCAGCCAGGTGGATATCAACGAGATCCAGACCGCGGTTGAAAACCAGCTGATGTCTGGTCCGTACAAGCAGCTGGCGCGCGCCTACATTGAGTATCGTCACGACCGTGACGTCCAGCGTGAGAAACGGGGTCGCCTTAACCAGGAGATCCGCGGCCTGGTAGAGCAAACCAACTCGTCGCTGCTCAATGAAAATGCCAATAAAGACAGCAAAGTGATCCCGACCCAGCGCGACCTGCTGGCCGGTATCGTCGCCAAGCACTATGCCCGTCAGCATCTGCTGCCGCGCGATGTAGTCTCGGCGCACGAGCGCGGTGAGATCCACTATCACGATCTCGACTACTCGCCGTTCTTCCCGATGTTTAACTGCATGCTGATCGACCTGAAAGGCATGCTGACCCACGGTTTTAAAATGGGTAACGCCGAGATTGAGCCGCCGAAATCCATCTCCACCGCGACGGCGGTCACGGCGCAGATCATCGCCCAGGTGGCGAGCCACATCTATGGCGGCACCACCATTAACCGCATTGATGAAGTGCTGGCCCCGTTCGTGACCGAGAGCTTCAACAAACACCGTAAAACGGCGGAAGAGTGGCAGATCCCGAATGCTGACGGTTACGCCCGTTCCCGCACCGAGAAAGAGTGCTACGACGCCTTCCAGTCGCTGGAATATGAGGTAAACACGCTGCATACCGCCAACGGCCAGACGCCGTTTGTGACCTTCGGGTTTGGCCTCGGCACCAGCTGGGAATCACGCCTGATCCAGCAGTCTATTCTGCGCAACCGTATCTCCGGCCTCGGTAAAAACCGTAAAACGGCGGTGTTCCCGAAACTGGTGTTCGCCATTCGCGACGGCCTGAACCACAAGTTTGGCGATCCGAACTACGACATCAAACAGCTGGCGCTGGAGTGCGCGAGCAAGCGTATGTACCCGGATATCCTCAACTACGACCAGGTGGTAAAAGTCACGGGTTCGTTTAAAACGCCAATGGGCTGCCGCAGCTTCCTCGGCGTGTACGAAGATGAGAACGGCGAGCAGATCCACGACGGGCGCAACAACCTGGGCGTCATCAGCCTGAACCTGCCGCGCATCGCGCTGGAAGCCAAAGGGAATGAAGCGGCCTTCTGGACACTGCTGGATGAACGTTTACAGCTGGCACGTAAGGCGCTGATGACCCGCATCGCCCGTCTTGAAGGGGTGAAAGCCCGCGTCGCGCCAATTCTCTATATGGAAGGAGCCTGCGGCGTGCGCCTGAAAGCGGACGATGATGTGTCGGAGATCTTCAAAAACGGTCGCGCGTCGATCTCTCTTGGCTATATCGGCATTCACGAAACGATTAACGCGCTGTTTGGCGACAAGCATATCTATGACAACGACGCCCTGCGTGAGAAGGGTATCGCGATTGTGCAGCGCCTGCGCGATGCGGTAGACCAGTGGAAAGAGGAAACTGGTTACGGTTTCAGCCTGTACAGCACGCCGAGTGAAAACCTCTGCGATCGCTTCTGCCGTCTGGACACCGCCGAATTCGGCATCGTGGAAGGCGTGACCGACAAAGGTTACTACACCAACAGCTTCCACCTCGATGTGGAGAAGAAGGTGAACCCGTACGACAAGATCGACTTCGAAGCGGCTTATCCGCCCATCGCGAACGGCGGTTTTATCTGCTATGGCGAGTACCCGAACATTCAGCACAACCTGAAGGCGCTGGAAGACGTGTGGGATTACAGCTATCAGCACGTGCCGTACTACGGAACCAACACGCCAATTGACGAGTGCTACGAGTGCGGCTTTACCGGTGAGTTCGAGTGCACCAGCAAAGGCTTCACCTGTCCGAAATGCGGTAACCACGATGCAGCCCGCGTCTCCGTGACCCGCCGCGTGTGCGGCTACCTCGGCAGCCCGGATGCCCGTCCGTTTAACGCCGGTAAGCAGGAAGAGGTGAAGCGCAGGGTGAAACATCTGGGGAATGGGCAGATCGGGTAAGTTCTGCGCAGGGTGTCCCCCCCACCCTACCCCTCTCCCTCAAGGGAGAGGGAACCGATCGAGCACATTGTTATTCCGGCCACCGGTTTTCTCCCTCTCCCTGTGGGAGAGGGCCGGGGTGAGGGCATCAGGTTAACGCTATGAATTATCACCAGTACTACCCCGTCGACATCGTCAACGGCCCCGGCACCCGCTGTACCCTGTTTGTATCAGGCTGCGTTCACGAGTGCCCCGGCTGCTACAACAAAAGCACCTGGCGCCTGAACTCGGGTATGCCGTTTACCGCTGAGATGGAAGACCGCATCATCAACGACCTGAACGACACGCGCATCAAACGCCAGGGGATCTCGCTCTCCGGCGGCGACCCGCTCCATCCGCAAAACGTGCCGGAGATCCTGAAGCTGGTAAAACGCATCCACCACGAGTGCGCGGGAAAAGACATCTGGGTCTGGACGGGCTATAAGCTGGATGAACTGAATGCGCAGCAGATGGAAGTGGTGGATCTAATTAACGTCCTGGTCGACGGCAAGTTCATGCAGGATCTAAAAGATCCTATGCTTATCTGGCGCGGCAGCAGCAACCAGGTTGTGCATCATCTGCGTTGAATTAAGGCGGATATCCTCTGTCCGCCTGAACGTCAAAACCGACTCAAACTCTCCATCGCCACAGCCTTAAACGCCGCAAAATTCTCGCACTGGCACAGGCGCGCCATCGCGCGTTCACGCAGGAAAGTGACAAAGATGTCGTAAATCGCCATTGCCTCTTCGTACTCGCTTTTGCTGATGGCGAGCAGGAAGATGACATGGGCGGTTTCATCTCCCCACTGAATGCCCTGCGGCGCCAGCACGGTGTAGACCACCGTTTTTTGCGCCAGCAGGCCGAGGGAGTGCGGCAGCGCAATGCCGTCGCCGAGCATGGTGCTGACGATGGCTTCACGCTCGATAACCGAATCCAGAAACTCCGTACCGACAAAGCCCTCTGCTTCAAGCTGTTCACACAGCTCGCGGAACAGCGTTTGCTGGTCGACAGGCTTGTCGATAATGCGGAAATGGGCCGCGTCGAAGTATTTTTCCAGCATCCACGGCCGGGTGCGGTCCACCAGCACCAGCTTGCCGATCTGCTCTAACTGATAATCGGTCGGGAACGGGGCGATCATCACCACCGGTTTGGATTTTTCGCTCACACGGGCGGTGGAGATCACAAAGTCTTCGCCAATGGCATCGGCAAGCTCGTACTCGCGAAGGGTGAGCGTGCGCGTCACCTCAATCTGCGGGTATTTACGCTGAAGTACCGCCTCGATCATGCGCACCATCGCGTTACCTGCGTCGCATACCAGCAGCACCCGCGGCTGGCGCTGGTAGCCGATGTTGTAGTGGCGCTCCAGCCCGACGCCGATATGCAGCACCAGAAAACCAATTTCGTTTTCGCTGATCACATACGGGGTGTATTTTCCCCAGCTCGACACCGCCGCGAGGGTCATATCCCACGCCATCGGGTAGTGCTGCTTGATGTTATCCAGCAACGGATTGGGGATCATGATTTGATACCGCACGCGGGTAATCATGGTTTTGATGTGCGTGAGCAGATCTGCATGCAGTTGCTCGTCGCTCAACAGGTTGTAGTTATAGTGGGTGTTGATGTAGCGCAGAATGTAGTTGACCAAGGCTTCGTCGTCGTCAGCATTAATGGCGCTCGGGGCGATCTCCTGGATCTGCCGCGCCGCAATGTGCACGCACAGCCAGCTCTCTTCTGACGGCGACAGCGCTTTGCCCGCCAGCTCCTGGATAGCCACCACGATATCTTTCGCCGCCTCATGCACGTTCTCTTCCACGTCTTCCGCGTGGAATTCCGGCAGCGGATACCCTTCGCTGATGCGCCGCACCGACACCGCGCAGTACAGACGCAGGAACAGCTCGCCTTCGTCGGTCAGGCGAATGTGATGGCGCGTCAGCGCATCGTGCAGCACCGGCACCATCTTTTCCGCCACGCCCGCGTTCAGCGCCACGTCGGTCACCAGCGGGTTCAGGCTGTCCTGCTGCGCCAGCTCCCACAGGAGGTCGGTCAGGCAGGCGCGTATCGCTATCTCGCTGCCAAACAGCTTCATGCCGTGGCGAGGGCGGGTTTCCAGCGTCAGGTTGTAACGGTGAAACCACTCGCGCACTTCCACCATGTCGCTCTGCAACGTGGCCCGGCTGACGAACCACTCATCGGCCAGATCCTCCAGCTTGATGGAAAAGGCTGACGTCAGAAAACGCACCTCCAGATAGTGCACGCGCTCAGGTCCGGTTCGCGGAATACGCAGCGCGCGCGGGTGGGACGCCTGCAATTGTTGATAGCGCGCCACATCATTAATTTTGAGCTGATAGCCGTTGCCCCGGCTCAAAATGAACTGCGCGCCGTGGCTGGCCAGCAGCGCGTTCAGGGCGGTGATATCCGCCCGGACGGTTCGCGTGGAAACCGACAGCCGCTGCGCCAGCTCGTCCTGCGGCAGCGTCTCGTTTTGCAACAGATCGAAAAGTTGCGCTAAACGTTGGTTCGGAAATCGCACGTCGTTGTCCTCTTACGGCTTAAGGTGAAATGACCATCTGAGATGGGCTGCCGACCGGGGTATAGTCTGGCTCGGCGCTCAGCTTGCCGTCCGGTGCCACGCGGAAACGGGTAATGTTGTCGCTGCGCTGGTTCATGACGTACAGCCAGCGACCCTGCTTATCGAGCGTCAGGGTGCGCGGATAGTCGCCGCGCGTCCAGACATCATCCTGATGCGTCAGCGTACCCTCTGCCGTTACGGTAAAGTGCCCGATGCTGTTATGCAAACGGTTAGCGACATACAGCTGTTTCCCGTCGGCACTTAGCGCCAGCCCGGCAGCAAAACTGGTGCCTTTATAACCGTCCGGCAGGGCTGAAACCGTTTTACCCTCTTTCAGCCTGCCATTACTGTCCAGCGCATAATGGGTGAGCGTAGATGCCTCTTCGTTAATCAGCCACAGGGCATCACCTTTCGGCATAAAGACGAAGTGGCGCGGCCCGGCCCCTTTTGAGGAGGCGCTGATAAACGGCGGATCGTTCGGAGTCAGCTTCCCGGTTTGATCGTCAAAACGGTACTGATAGATGCGATCCAGCCCCAGATCGGTGGAAAAAACGTATTTCCCGCTCGGATCGGCGGCGATCATGTGCGCATGCGGGCCGTTATGATCGCTGATGGCGAAACTGCCCTCGACGGCAGCTTTCGGCTTCGCCGCGCCCGGTTCGCCTTTGTCCTGATGGGTGTCCGTAGCATCGCTCAGTCTGCCGTCTGCGTTAACGGGCAGCACCGCGACAGTTCCGCTGATGTAGTTTGCCACCAGCAGATGTTTACCGTTCGGCGTCAGGGAAAGATATACCGGCCCCGCGCCGCCGGAGGCCACCTGATTCAGCTCGCTCAGCGTGCCGTTATCGCCGATGCGCAGCGCCTGCACCACGCCCTGCTCCACTTCGCTTGCCAGATAGAGCGTTTTGCCGTCGTGTGAGACGGTTAACTGCGCGGCGTTCGGCAGCTTGCTCACCAGCGTTTTATCGTTCAGCGCACCGGTTTGCGGGTCGACGGTAAAGCGGTACAGCCCTTCGCCGTTGGGGTTGTAGGTGCCCACCCAGGCGTACTGGTTTTGAGCAATAGCAGAGGTAGCAAGTAAAGAGAGTGAAGCAACAAGCAGGGTACGGGTGTGCATGGTGGCTCCTTCGGGTGTGTGCGGTTTGTTTCCCCTCACCCTAACCCTCTCCCCAAAGGGGAGAGGGGACGATTACACCCTCTCCCCTTTGGGGAGAGGGCTGGGGTGAGGGGCAGGTTTTACTTCACCAGCTTCTTCGTCATCGCCAGCAGCGTGCGCACATCTTCTGGGCGCGTATCACCGCTGGCCTTGTCGATAATCGAGCTGTAGATATGCGGGATGATTTTGCTCACGCCCGCGTCGAGGGCGATCTGCAAGATCGCCTCGAAGTTCTCCAGATCGATTCCCCCGGTCGGCTCCAGCCAGAAGTCGTGACGGGCGCAGGCTTCCGCCACCGCCTGGTATTCGTCACGGCACTTCAGGCCGCCCATCGGGAAATATTTGATGGAGCTGCCGCCGAAATCTTTCAGCAGGGCAATCGCCGTTTCAACCGCCACGATGGCGTCCGGCGCTTTGCTGCTCAGCGGTCCGGTGGAGATTTTCACCATCCCGACGGTGCCGGTCGGAGAGACCAGACCGTTGACTACGGAGTCATTCTGCCCCAGCAGCGCGCGGCTGGTGGCCACGCCGGTAAAGACCTGATTAACGTGCTGCGGCTGCACCTGGCGGGAGATTTCACTCACCATCGCCGACTGGTTCGGATCGCCCGCGCCCAGGCCAACGGAGAGCGCGTTATCAATCAGCTTCGCGTATTCACGCATATCCGCGACCGCGCTCGCCACGTCCGGGTAATTTTTGGAGAGCACGCCCACCAGCACGTGGCCTTCCGCCGCCTCATAGATGGCGCTGGCGTTGGCCTTTGAGCCTGCCAGCACGTTCAGGCAGACGCGGTCACGGTAAAAGTTGGGGGTCAGTTTCATGCGTTTTTCTCCTGTCCTAATACTTCACTAATGCGGCGGTACACAATTTTCAGCTGGTCAGCGTTTACGCTGCGCACGTCCGCTTCGATAATCCCTTCGTTGGCTTTATAGCCACGGAAGTAAATGGCGTATTCGCCCTGCTTCAGCTTCGCCACCAGGTCACCCGTGCCGACGCCGGTGGTGGCTTCGTCGAACTTAATTTCGGTGCGGGCGATGTCGCGTCCGGCGCTGTCCCAGACCACGCGCGCGGTCACACCGTTAAGGGTGTTGAGCGCCTCGATAAACGGCGTCATTTTCGCCACCATCTCGGCGCCGCTCTCCTTGGTGGCCGTCAGGTAGTGTTCGATGGCGCAGGTCAGGCCAAGAATGCCCTCTTTGCCCACCTTCATCGCGCGGCCAATGCCCGCCGTCTGGCGCTTCACCCACTCAACGTACTGGGTTTTGCCGATCACCAGGCCGCTGGTTGGGCCTTCGATCGCCTTCGCGCCGCTGTAGATCACCAGATCGGCGCCGGATCGGTAATAGGTATGCAGATCTTCTTCCGCCGCGGCATCAACGATCAGCGGCAAGTCGTGTTTACGCGCGACAACCGCCGCCTGCTCGACGCTGAGCATGCTTTTCTGCACGCAGTGGTGCGATTTAATGTAGAGGATAGCCGCCGTGCGCGGGGTGATCGCCGCCGCCAGCTGATCGGCGGAACATTCGTTGGCGTAGCCCGCTTCCACCAGCTTGCCGCCGCCAAGCGCCACCATGGTGCCCACCGGCGCGCCAAAATTCACGTTGTGGCCTTTCGGCAGGACGATCTCGTTATTTTCAATCGGTGTGACGTGCAGGTTTTCCAGCAGCCAGTCGCTGTCTTTCACCAGCACAGCCGCCACGGACTGGGCAATGCCCGCCGACGCGCAGGAAACCACCGTCGCCCCTTCCACCTCCAGCAGCTTCGCGATGTATTCCCCGGTTTTATTGACCAGATCCTTAATCTCGAAATAGTGATTCATGCCGTTCATCGCCGCCTGCACCACTTCCGGGCGCGGCGTGGAGACGCCCAGCGCCGTCATGCGGCCAGAGGTGTTGATAACCTGCTTTAAGTTGTACTTCTCATAAATCGAAGGCATGTTCCGTGCTCCCTTGTTCGGTCATGTAGCCCTTGCCCGCGCGGATCGCGGCAAGCGGCACCAGAATGTGTTCAGCCTGTAGGCTGTCGTTTTCGGCATCCGTCAGCACCGTCGGCTGGCGCTTGAGGGTAAACAGCGTCAGATCGGCGTCGAGGCCAGGCTGAATGCGGCCTTTGCGCGTCAGGCGCAGGCCGTCGGCGGCGTTGGCGGTGACGCAGTCAATCACCTGCGGCAATGACATGCCGATGGCGAGGAATTTCGACATCACGCTTGCCAGCGAGCCGACCGGGCCGTTGATGCGGTTGCGGCAGTAAATATCCGAGCTGATGGTGTGCGGCAGAATGCCCATCGCAATAGCGCGCTTCGCCACTTCAAAGCTGAAGCTCGCCGTACCGTGGCCAACGTCCAGACGCACGCCGCGCTTCAGGGCGGAGGTAATGGAGGCACGCAGCTCGCCGGAGGGCGTCAGGATGCGGTTTGGCTTGCCGTTGTAGCAGTGGGTGATGATGTCGCCGGAGCTCAGCAGCTCGGCGATTTCGTCGAGGTTCGGCGGGTTGTTGCCAATGTGCACCATCAGCGGCAGGTCGCCGTTCTCTTTCTGGATCGCTTTCGCGCGCGCCAGCGGGGTGATGCCGTTTTCACCGACCACGCTGCTGCTCATGCGCGCCTTCAGGCCGACGATAAAATCAGGATGCCGTTTCACCGCCTCTTTCACCGCGTCGGCGTCAATATTGGCCATATTGGCCAGCTCGTTCTGGGCGATCAGCCCCACGCGGGAGATGTTCAGCAGGGCAAACACCTCGGTGGAGGCTTTGCGGGTGATGGCGTAGAAATCGTCCACGTCGTCGGCCCCGGTGCTGCCCGCGTCCACCACGGTGGTGACGCCGGTGGCAATGCCCACGCTGTCCGGCTCGTCGTGGTAAATCGGGGAGTTCGGGTAGCAGTGGACGTGGGAGTCAATCCAGCCCGCGCTGACGAACACATCACCGTTAAGCTCAACCGTTTTGCGGGCGGGAGCGTTAATGTCGCCTGTCGCGGCGATCTTCCCGTCCTGAATGGCGATATCGGTCAGGGTATCGTCGGCGAGGCGCGCACGGCGCAGGAGTAGATCAAACATGGGGTTCTCCTGATAGGGCGGGCGCCGGAGCGCCCGCGGGTATTAAAGGGCGACCGGGAACAGCCATCCCAAAATCATTGCGCCGAGGATGGCGCCACCGGTAATCGGCTTCTGCCAGATGTAGAACAGCAGCGCGCCTACCAGGGAACCGACGCCGATTGGAATGGAGGCGGTCATGGCGCTGAGGATAATCAACGGCCCGAGGAAGCGGCCGGAGGCGTTACCCGCGCCCATCATCACGTCTGCGCCGTAGGTGGAGTTGCTCTGGTTGATGGTGAACTTACGCGCCAGGATGATGACGTAGCCAATCGCCAGACCAATCACCAGGCCGGTAATCAGCGAGGCAATGAAGTTGGTCACCGGGAACATGATCCCCGCGCCCAGCAGCAGCGCCGGTACGCCGAGGCCCACGCCGGTCTGGATCGCCCCGCCGATATCAAGAATACCTACCAGCGACCCTTCGATAATTCGGGCGAACAGGAAGCTCGCGCCAAATGCCGCCACTGCGCCGTAAACGCCGGTATCAATGCCCGCTTTCAGCATCGCCACGAAGGCCACTTCGTTAAACGCGCCGATGCCGTAGAGGTAGTACATGTGCGTCCCGGCAAAGACGCCGGAGGAGAGCAGGCCAACGAAGATCGGGAACGACCAGTCGGCATACCAAAAACCTTTATTCTGTTCCATGTCGAGGCTCCTGTTATTTACCGCTGAGCGAGTTGTGGATCATGTCGAGCCAGTTCGGCACGGTCAGATGGAAGGATTCGATCATCTTCATGTCGAAGCCGCGGAAGAAGCCGCTCAGCACGAAGAGCAGAACGATCGCCGCCATCATCACTTTGGTGACGTGGTTCCAGCCGCTCTCCTCCACGCCTTTACCGATCAGAATACCCAGTACCAGACCCGGTACGGCGTTGCCCATAATCAGCTGCGCCGCGCCGCCAAAGATGGTGGCCCAGAAGCCCGATTTTTTACCCGCGTCGATGGCCGCCAGCCAGAAGATCACCGGCATGACGGTGTTGACCAGCAGGTTAGCCGCCGGTACAAGCACCTTCACGGCGGTGACCTGAAGCGCTGCGGGCACGGAGGAGGCGGTCAGGTTAAGGAAGGTCACGACAATCATGCCGATGATGCCGCAGGCAATCGCCATTTTGCGCGGGTCATGCAGCGTTTCACCGACGTTACGGTTTTTGATCATCAGCGCGGCAGCACCCCAGTTTGGGATGATGCGGTGGTCAACGTCCTGTGTGAAGGCACCTGCGGCCACGGAAGAGGCCCAGGCGTTAAAGAAGAAACCTAACCCAAAGGAGAAGTGGGACGCCGGATCCCCTTCGCAGGAGTTCAGTTCCCCCAACGTACGAAACGCGCCCATACCCTGAGTGGTAGGCGCATGAAACATGCGTGCAGCCCCGGCCCCGACACCGACGCCTACCAGGCCGCCGATGATGAGCGATTTTATTAATATAATTAAGAACATCAGTCTGCCCTTTTATGAATAATCAGCGTTGCGTGACGAAATCCACCTGGTCGAGATTGATGGCTGTCACGTTGACGGTCACATCCAGCTCCACGCTGTAGGTGCGTCTTTCCCGGCGCAGAAAGAAGAACAGAAACGCTTCTTTTCGCACCGCTTCTTGCGCCTGAACGACCTGCACATCCTGTGGCTCAATACGCAGTAAGATATGCGGTGAGGCTTTCATCACCGCGGCCTGAACGTGGTTGAGCGCGTCGGCAAAGGCGCGCGCTTTGGCGTCGCCCTTCCCCTTCACTCTCACCGTGGTTGTGAACTGTTCTTTCATGCTTACGCGCCGTATTTCTTCTGCCACGCCTGTACCAGACGCTCGCCCAGCTCTTCTTTATCCATAAAGCCAAAGCCCAGCACGTTGCAGCCTTCGTTGATGGCGGTCACACCCTCATCCACGGAGCGCATCCCGTATTTGGCCTTGTATCCATATTTGGTCTGAGCGGTGATGGCGCCCGCGCCGCCGCTGCCGCAAAAGGAGATGCCGAAGGTGGCGTTTTCCGCTTTCATCACGTCACCGAGCTTCATATCCGCTGCCATGCCCGGTACGACAACCGCGCGTCCGCCGGCTTTTTCCACACCCGCAGCCACTTTCTGACCTTTACCCAGGCGATCGCCAATCACGACTGTAATCTGTTCCATGTGTTGCTCCTTAAAGGTTGTCTTTCGCGACTTCGAAGTGAACGGAGAGCAGCCAGGCCTCTTCATCAGGAAGGTTGCCGAACTGCGCTACCACTTCACGGGCAAGTTGCATTGAATCTGGTGAAATTTCGTCGAACAGCTCTGCTTCAACCTCCGGCAGCGGCTCGCCGGTCACGGACCGGTGCGCCATTGCGCGAACGTGGGAGGTCAGCATCTGCTCCTGTACCGCGTTGGGGATGATGTTGTGCCGGGCCAGCAGGGCGTAGACCTGCTGAAGCATGGTGTTCGCGAGCTGTTCTGTTTGCACCGCCTGTTCCCCAACGTCGTTCATTACCGCTCCGTTAATCACTCGTCTTACCCCGTTAATGGCTCTGGAATAAAACTAACGTCGAGGGGGAATTGTTTGTAGCGAGTTGTTTTCCACTTCGAAGTGGAAAGGCGAGCAGCGGCAGTGATCTGTGCCACATAAATGCGGTGAATCTGTATAAATCGCTGGATTTACGTGATGAATATCACGCTATTACGCGGTATTAGACTGATAAGCGGAGTGGAAAAGATTACGAGCAGGCTCGTAGAAATGTGACGTGGATAAGGTTTTCTTATGGAGATTCGCTAGAGTGGCGGCGGGTGCTTGAGACTGACCGTCTCAGGCATGGGACGGAAAGTGGAAAGCCCCGCCTGATAAAAAATCAGGGCGGGGGCTCGAAACGACACGTCACACCGTGGAGTTCGCTACCTCGCCCGCTTTAAAGCAAGGAGGCATCCATGAAACGCAGAAACCCAAGTATCGGGGTTTTGATGATTATTTCTTTGACAATAATCATCTTAACGCTGGTGACGAGGAAAACACTGTGCGAGATCCGTTTTCGTAATGGCTCGCTTGAAGTGACAGCGCGGATGGATTGTCGCTCCGGCAAGTAGGGAGCAACGATGCGGGGGCGCATCATGCGCCTCCGCATACGGAGAGAGGACGTACAGCTCAGGCACCCAATTAACGATACTTTTTGTGATACGCGTTGCGGGTCGCCGCAAACTGGTCGGCTGCCGCCTGGGCTTCCTTCACTTTGCCTTCGTTCGCCAGCTTCAGCGCGCCGTCAATCTGGCCGACCAGCACGTCAAAGCCGTGGCGGTAGTCTTTCATCTCGGCGCTGTCTGCCGCTTTGCTTTCCAGCTTCGGCGGCGTCGCTTTTTGCGCATCCAGCGCAGCTTCACGCATCTTCGTCAGTGCGTCTTTCATTTCCGCCGCATTGTCGGTTTTCTGCACCACCTTCAGATTTTGACTGAGGATGTCCATGTTGTCTTCGAGATCGGCAGCAAACGCAGATGAGCCAAGAACCAGCGTTGAAGCCGCGACGATCGCTAACAGGTGTTTACGCATTGCTCACTTCCTTTTTTATTATTAATCACGCTTTTAAGGGGATTATTGCCCGGCGATTTTCATCTCCGGCAGTAATACAGAACCACACTGAATATTGCTGCGTTTTTCAATATCGTTACCGACCGTAACAATATTGCGCCACATGTCCTTGAGGTTGCCGGCGATGGTGATTTCGCTCACCGGATACTGAATTTCACCGTTTTCGACCCAGAAGCCCGCTGCACCGCGAGAGTAATCGCCGGTGATACCGCTCACGCCCTGCCCCATCAGCTCGGTGACCACCAGGCCGGTGCCCATCTCTTTCAGCATCTGTTCAAAATTCAGGCCCTGTCCGGCAATGCGCCAGTTGTGGATGCCACCCGCGTGCCCGGTGCTTTTCAGCCCCAACTTACGCGCAGAGTAGTTGGTCAGCAGCCACTGGGTCAGAATGCCGTCTTTCACGATATCCCGGCGTTCCGTGCGTACGCCTTCGCTGTCGAAAGGCGTGGAGGCCAGCCCTTTCAGCAGGTGTGGGTGCTCTTCGATGGTCAGCCATTCCGGCAGGATCTGCTTGCCCAGCGAGTCGAGCAGGAAGGTCGATTTACGGTACACCGAACCGCCCGCGATAGCGCCTACCAGATGGCCAAACAGACCGGTCGCCACTTCGTTGGCAAAAATCACCGGGGCTTTCATGGTGGAGAGCTTGCGCGGCGACAGGCGAGACAGCGTGCGTTCGGCGCACGCTTTACCCACCCACTCCGGAGACTGCAAATCCCCCAGCGCGCGGCCAATGGTATAGGCGTAGTCGCGCTCCATGTCGCCGTTTTCTTCGGCGATGACGCAACTGGAAAGCGAGTGGCGGGTTGAGCAGTACCCCTGCAACATGCCATGGGAGTTACCAAACACTTTAATGCCGTAGTGGCTGTTAAAGCTGCCGCCTTCGGTATTGGTGATGCGTTTGTCAGCCTGCAAAGAGGCCTGCTCGGCACGCGCGGCCAGCTCAATGGCTTCATCCGGCGTCACTTCCGCGGGATGGAACAGATCGAGATCCGGCGCGTCAAACGCCAGCAGCTCTTTATCGGCCACGCCAGCGTAAGGATCCGGGGAGGTGTAACGCGCGATATCCAGCGCCGCCTGCACCGTACGGGCGATGGCATCCGGGCTGAGATCGGTAGACGACGCGCTGCCTTTGCGATTCTGGTGATACACGGTGATCCCCAGCGCGCCATCGCTATTAAATTCTACATTCTCCACTTCGCCATAGCGGGTGCTCACGCTAATGCCGGTGGTTTTGCTGACCGCCACTTCGGCGCCATCTGATTTACCTGAAGCGAGCGTCAGCGCGGTGGAGACGGCTTCTTCCAGAATCTTACGCTGCGCTTCAACTTGTGAGGTTACTTTCATCGCAAATGCCATACTGTAAGAGAGAGTTAAATGAAGTCTAACAGAGAACCGTTTTTCAGTGCGCGTCTTAACTGGTAACATTAGCCTCTTTTTTTAAGGAGCCTGACATGACTAAGCAGCCCGAAGACTGGCTCGACGACGTTCCCGGTGATGACATCGAAGACGAAGATGATGAGATCATCTGGGTCAGTAAAAGTGAAATTAAACGTGACGCCGAAGAGTTAAAACAGCTTGGCGCAGAAATGGTAGAACTGGGTAAGAATGCGCTGGATAAGATCCCGCTCGACCAGGATCTGCGTGATGCCATTGAACTGGCACAGAAAATCAAGAAAGAAGGGCGTCGCCGCCAGCTTCAGCTTATCGGGAAACTGCTGCGTCAGCGCGACGTGGAGCCGATCCGTCAGGCGCTGGACAAACTGAAAAACCGCCACAACCAGCAGGTTGCGCTGTTCCATAAGCTGGAGCAGATCCGCGACCGTCTGATCGAGCAAGGTGATGACGCGGTACCTGAAGTGCTGAACCTGTGGCCGAATGCCGACCGCCAGCAGCTGCGTTCTTTGATCCGTAACGCGAAGAAAGAGAAAGAAGGGAATAAGCCGCCGAAGTCAGCGCGTCTGATTTTCCAGTATCTGCGCGAGCTGTCTGAGAACGAAGAGTAAACCCCTCACCCCAGCCCTCTCTCCAAAGGGGAGAGGGAGAAGAGATAATGTAGGCCCGGTAAGCGCTAGCGCCACCGGGTCTTTTTTTACTCTGCGGCCGCGGCTTTCTTCGCCAGACCGTCCAGCAGCTTCTGATGGATCCCGCCAAACCCGCCGTTGCTCATCACCAGAATGTGATCGCCAGGCTGTGCGGCTTTCACCACCATATCCGCTAAGACATCCACGTCCGCACTCCAGTGCGCTGGCTGAATGCAGGCGTCGGCCACTTCGGCCACCTGCCACGGAATATGCTGCGGTTGCAGCAGGAAGACTTCGTCGGCACGCCCTAAGGACGGCGCGAGATCGTCTTTGCAGATGCCCATTTTCATGGTGTTCGAACGCGGTTCCAGTACGGCCAGAATGCGCGCGGTGCCGCCAACTTTGCCACGCAATGCGGCAAGCGTCGCCAGAATGGCCGTTGGGTGGTGCGCGAAATCGTCATACACCGTCACACCGTGGGCTTCGCCACGCAGCTCCAGACGGCGACGAGCGTTGATAAACGTGCCCAGCGCATTGGCGGCATCCGCAGGCAGTACGCCAACGTGACGCGCCGCGGCGATCGCCATCAGGCCGTTGTGCATGTTGTGCTCGCCCACCAGGCCCCACTTCACCTCGCCCACTTTCTCACCGTCGAGCAGCACTTCCCATTCGGAGGCATCCGCGTTGAGCTTTTTCGCCTGCCAGTGCCCCTGCTCGCCCACCAGCTCCTGCTCGCTCCAGCACCCCATCGCCATAGTCTGCTTCAGGTTGATGTCGTTCTCCGGCAGGATAATGCGGCCCTGGCCCGGAACAATGCGCACCAGATGGTGGAACTGTTTCTGAATCGCTTTCAGGTCGTCAAAGATATCCGCGTGATCGAACTCAAGGTTGTTGAGGATCAGCGTGCGTGGGCAGTAATGCACGAATTTAGATCGCTTGTCGAAGAACGCGCAGTCGTATTCATCCGCTTCAATCACAAAGAACGGGCTGTCGCCCAGACGCGCGGAGACGTCGAAATTGCCCGGCACGCCGCCGATCACAAAGCCCGGCTTGTAGCCGCAGGCTTCGAGGATCCAGGTCGCCATACCGGCGGTGGTGGTTTTGCCATGCGTCCCGGCAACGGCGACAACCCAGCGGTCGCGCAGGACAAAATCATGCAGCCACTGCGGGCCAGACATGTACGGGATATTGCGTTCCAGCACCGCTTCAACGCATGGATTCCCACGGGTCATGGCGTTACCCACGATCACCAGATCCGGCTGCGGCTCCAGCTGGCTGGCGTCGTATCCCTGAATCAGAGAAATTCCCTGCTTCTCGAGCAGCGTGCTCATCGGCGGATACACATTGGCGTCCGAACCTGTCACTTCATGGCCCAGCGAGCGCGCCAGCATTGCCAGTCCGCCCATGAAAGTGCCACAAATCCCCAATATATGAATGCGCATACGTCACTATCCTTCTTCAATGTGGCGCACATTTTACTCACATGTCAGCGGCTGTGAAACGCATTTCAGGTAAATCCGTATTTTGCTGGCGCGATTCACCTCTGCGCTAATATTTGAATGTTTGTTAAGATTGTTGGACATCAACCGCTTTACTCAACATAAGATGCAGGGAAAGTGTTATGAAAACGTTAGGTGAATTTATTGTCGAAAAGCAGCACGAGTTCTCTCATGCTACGGGTGAGCTCACTGCTTTGCTGTCGGCAATAAAGTTGGGCGCTAAGATCATCCACCGCGATATCAACAAGGCCGGTCTGGTCGATATCCTGGGTGCCAGCGGTGCCGAGAACGTTCAGGGTGAGGTTCAGCAGAAACTCGACCTGTTCGCCAATGAAAAACTGAAAGCAGCACTGCGCGCGCGCGACATCGTTGCGGGTATCGCCTCTGAAGAAGAAGATGAGATCGTCGTATTCGAAGGGTGTGAACACGCGAAATACGTTGTTCTGATGGATCCGCTGGACGGCTCCTCCAACATCGACGTTAACGTTTCTGTCGGTACCATTTTCTCCATCTACCGTCGCGTCACGCCGGTTGGTACGCCGGTGACGGAAGAAGACTTCCTGCAACCGGGCAGTAAACAGGTTGCTGCCGGTTATGTGGTGTATGGCTCGTCCACCATGCTGGTGTACACCACCGGCTGCGGCGTACACGCCTTTACCTACGATCCGTCCCTGGGCGTATTCTGCCTGTGCCAGGAGCGTATGCGCTTCCCGGAGAAGGGCAACACCTACTCCATCAACGAAGGCAACTACATCAAATTCCCGAACGGCGTGAAGAAGTACATCAAATTCTGCCAGGAAGAGGATAAAGCCACCCAGCGCCCGTACACCTCACGCTATATCGGCTCGCTGGTGGCGGATTTCCACCGTAACCTGCTGAAGGGCGGTATTTACCTCTACCCAAGCACCGCCAGCCACCCGGACGGAAAACTGCGTCTGCTGTACGAGTGCAACCCAATGGCATTCCTGGCCGAACAGGCAGGCGGCAAGGCGAGCGACGGTAAAGAGCGTATTCTGGATATCGTGCCAGAAAGCCTGCACCAGCGCCGTTCGTTCTTCGTCGGCAACCGCCATATGGTGGATGACGTTGAACGCATGATCCGCGAATTCCCGGACGCGTAACGCACGAAAAGGGGAGCCCGTCAGGCTCCCCTTTTTTTCGTCATGCCGTTTGCGTTGTCAATTTGAAGGAGGCCATCGCTTCCATCAGCTCGCGAGACTGCTCCTCCAGGGAACGTGTTGCCGCAGATGATTGCTGGACCAGCGCCGCATTTTGCTGCGCCGTTTCATCCATCTGATTGACAGCGATATTCACCTGCTCAATACCGCGGCTTTGCTCCTGAGAGGCCGTCGCAATTTCACGCATCAGTTTGGTCATACGCAGTACTTCGGTGGCGATCTCGTCCATCGTCTCACCGGCCTGCTGCGCCAGCTCGCTGCCCTCGTTCACGTGGGTTTGCGAATCGCTGATAAGCGAGCGTATCTCTTTCGCCGCATCAGCACTGCGGCTGGCGAGATTACGCACCTCACCCGCCACGACCGCAAAACCTCGCCCCTGCTCACCCGCACGCGCCGCTTCAACGGAGGCGTTCAGCGCCAAAATATTGGTCTGGAAGGCAATGCCGTCGATGACGCTCAGGATATCGGCGATGCGTGCCGAGCTGCCGGAGATGTCGCGCATCTTCTCAATGACATAGCAGACCATTTCGCTGCCGTGATCGGCGGTATCGGAGACCGACTTCGCCAGCTGGTGCGCCTGCTCGGCGTTATCGGCGTTAAGTTTCACCGTGGCGGTGATCTCTTCCATGCTGGCGGCCGTCTGCTCCAGCGAGGTGGCGGTGGATTCCGTGCGCTGAGCCAGGTTCATATTCCCGGCCGTCAGCTCGCGGCTGCCGGTATCAATCTGCGAGCTGGCGTCACGCACCCGCAGAACGGAGTCCATCAGCGACTGGCGCATCCCTTCGATCGCCGCGTTAAGGCGATTAAATTCCTGGCTCGCCGGCGCGTTCAGGGTATGGGTTAAATCCCCGGCCGCCACATGTTCCAGCTGGGCAATCGAGGCTGAAAGCGGCTTGAGCAGCATATGGCGCAGAACCAGCCAGGCCAGCACGATAATGCCAGCCGTCAGCAGCGCCGCGACGATAATCAGGATCAGCACGCGGGTTTTACTCGCCTGCACGGCGCTCACCTCCGCTTTGCCGCGCGCCTCGCTCCATGCCTGGAACGCCTGCATATCGTTATCAAACTGCTTCGCCACCGGGACCAGCTTGTTTTCCAGCAGATCGTAATAGCTGTCCGCGCTTTGCTCGTTCAGGGCTTTCAGCATCGGGCTGATACCCTGCTGGTTGTACACCGCCAGGCTCGCGGCGACGTTATCCAGCAGCTTTTGCCCCTGCTCATCCGCCACGCCGCTGCCGATCACGCCCTTCAGCGTTTTCTGTGCCAGCGCCACTTCCTGGTTAATGGTTTTGACCGCCCTGGCCGCATCGTCCAGCAGGCCGACCTCCATCATGCGGACGGCCTGCCCCGCTTCGTTACGCGCGCGCAGGATCAGCGTATAGCCGGCATTCAGCTGCACCATCTGTTCACCCTGAAGATGATTGATGCGCTGGAGAGAAGCGGAACTTTGTGTAAGGGCATAAATGCCGATGCCGCTGACAATCAGCAGCAGAAGGGTCATAACGGCCAGTAAAGAGAGCAAGCCGGTACGAATCGATAGCGTTTTAAGCATGATGTTATTTCCGGTAGCGAGATATTTCTGGGCATAAAAAAAGAGTATCGGCCGCTACTGGAAAATGTTTAGAGTTTAAGCAATTTCAGCATGTTATCGCCCTGTTACAGAGGTATTCACCCGGGTAACAGGCGAGCTCTGGCGGTTCTCCCACAGCACCGTCAGGCTGCGCTGGAGCGCGATAAAAATAAACAGCAGAATGCCGATGGCGATTTTGGTCCACCAGGAGCTGAGCGTGCCGTCGAAGTTGATATAGGTCTGAATCAGCCCCTGGATCGCCACGCCAAACAGCGTGCCGAGCACCGTCCCCACCCCGCCGCTGAGCAGCGTACCGCCAATCACCACCGAGGCAATGGCGTCCAGCTCAACGCCCACCCCCGCCAGCGCATAGCCTGCCTGGGTATAAACCGAGAATACAATCCCCGCGAGCGTGGCCAGCCCGGTCGAAAGCATGTAGATGCGGATAGTGGTGCTGCGCGTGGAAATTCCCATCAGGTTCGCGGACGTGGCGCTGCCGCCAATGGCATAAACCTGGTTACCAAACCGGGTACGGTGGGCGAGGAAGATCCCGATCACCACCACGCCCAGCATCAGCAGCCCCATTGCGCTCAGGCGCCCCCCGCCGGGGATTTTCCACGCCAGGCTGGAGAGCGTGTCGTAGATCGGGTGGTTAATGGGAATTGACTCCTCCGACACCAGATAGCTCACGCCGCGCAGGAAGAACATCCCGGCGAGGGTGATAATAAAGGCCGGGATTTTCAGCGCATCGATCAAAAGCCCCATAAAGGCGCCGAACGCGCAGCCCATGACCAGCACCAGCGGAAAAGCCAGCAGCGGCGAAATCCCCCAAAAGCCAATCGCCTTGGCAAGGAACACGCCAGTAAAGGCGATCACCGACCCAACGGAGAGATCGATCCCGCCGGAGAGGATCACAAACGTCATGCCGACGGCGATAATGCCTAAAAAGGCATTGTCGGTCAGGATGTTGCAAATCACCCGCGTGGAGGCGAAGCCCGGGAACTGGGTCAGGCAGTAAAGGTATCCCAGCACGAACACGCCCAGCGTGATCATTAACGGCAAATTACGTTTTATCATGACCGCGGAACCTCTTAATGAGAGTGATAAAGCGCGGCGACTGCACGATAAGCACGATAAGCACCACGACCGCTTTGACGACCTGATTCAGCTCCGGCTGGAACCCGGAGAGCAAAATACCGGTATTCATACCCTGAATAATCAACGCCCCCACCACCGAGAGCAGCAGATTAAAACGTCCGCCCATCAGCGATCCACCGCCGATAACCACCGCAAGGATTGCATCCAGCTCGAGCCAGAGTCCGGCGTTATTGGCATCAGCTCCGCGAATATCGGCGGCCACGATCACCCCGGCAATCGCAGCACAGACGCCGCTCAGCACGTAAGTCAGCATCACCATCAGCCGCGTATTTACCCCGGCGTTTTTCGCGGCCCGAATGTTAATCCCCACCGCTTCGATGAACATCCCGAGCGCCGTTTTGCGGGTGAAAAGCCAGAACACCACCAGCGTCACCAGCGCGACGATCACCGGCGTCGGGAAGAACAGAAAATTACCGCTGCCGATCCACGCAAGATTCGGGGAGTTAAAGGTGACGATTTGACCGGAGGTAATAAGCTGCGCCACACCGCGCCCGGCCACCATCAAAATCAACGTCGCGACAAACGGCTGGATCTTGAGCACCGCGACCAGAATGCCGTTCCACAGCCCGGCTAGCACGCCGGAGCCCAGCGCGGCCAGCAGGACCACCGGCAGGCTGTGCCCGGCGACGGTCATCGAGGCGGCGGTGGCGCCCGCAATCGCCATTACCGCACCGACGGAGAGGTCGATCCCGCCGGTGGCAATGACCAGCGTCATACCAATCGCCAGCAGCGCCACGGGCGCGGCACGGTTTAAGATGTCGATCGGGCTACCAAACAGGCGGCCATCCTGCACGACGATCTGGAAAAAATGCGGAGCCACCAGGCTATCCACCAGCAGCACCAGCAGCAGCGCCACGATTTGCGGCGTGCCGGTCGGCCAGCTGAAGCGGCGCTTCGCTTCGCCAGTTTGCGAAAGAGAACGGGACATCACATTTGACTCCTTACGCCGCGATGGCATTCATGATCGCCGGAACCGACAGTTTATCCAGCGGGATCTCTGCCACCTGCCTGCGATCGCGCATGATGATGACGCGATCGGCATAGCCGACCAGCTCCTCCAGCTCAGACGAGATCACCAGCAGCGCCAGACCGTCGGCGCAGAGCGTTTCGATAAGCCGGATGATTTCGGCGTGCGCGCCCACGTCGATACCGCGCGTGGGCTCGTCGAGGATCAGGAATTGCGGCTTGGTGAGCAGCCAGCGCGAGAGCAACACCTTCTGCTGATTACCGCCCGAGAGGAACTCGATGGGCTGTTCCGCGCTCGGGGTACGTATACCGAGCTGGCGGATGAAGCGCTCGGCAATCGCGTTCTGCTCGCGCTTAGGGATCGGACGCAGCCAGCCGCGCTGGGCCTGTAGCGCCAGAATGATGTTTTCCCGCACCGAGGCGGCGGCAATAATACCGTCCGTTTTCCTGTCCTCCGGGCAGAAGCCCACGCCGAGGCACGACGCCTGATGCGGTGAACGTAGCGTTTGTGGTTTGCCTTTGATCAGCGCCGTTCCGCTGTCGGCAGGTTTGATCCCGAAGATGACTTCGGCGGTTTCGGTGCGCCCGGAGCCTAACAGACCCGCCAGTCCCACAATTTCACCGGGGCGTACCTCGAGGTTAAACGGCGCGATGGTCCCTTTTCTGCCGTAATCGTGAAACGCGGCGATCGGTTTTTCGCTCAGCAGCGTACGGCCCGCGCGCTGAAGCGCGTTGGTCTCCAGCTCGCGGCCCAGCATCATTTTGACCAGCTCTATCTGCGGCAGCTCGCGGGTTTCCCGGCAGCCGACAAAGCTGCCGTTGCGCAGCACCGTTATACGGTCGCTCACCTCGTAAACCTGATCGAGGAAATGCGTCACGAAAATCAGGCTAACGCCCTGATTACGCAGCTGGCGCATCAGGGTAAAAAGCATCTCCACTTCCTGGGTATCGAGGCTGGCGGTGGGTTCATCGAGGATCAGCACTTTCGCCGAGAGATCGATAGCGCGACAGATCGCCACGATCTGCTGCATCGCCACGGAGAAACGGTTCAGCGGTTCGCGCACGTCGAGAGAGAAGCCATACGATTCCATCAGCTTCGCGGCGCGCGCTTCCATCTCTTTGCGGCGCAGCAGGCCAAAACGTCTGGGCTCGCGGCCAATAAACAGGTTATCCGCTACCGACATGTTTGGCAGCAGGTTTACTTCCTGGTAGACCGTGCCGATCCCCAGTTGCTGGGCATGTGCGGTGTTTTTGGGCGAAATGGCGTTACCTTCCAGCCAGATAGCGCCGCGATCGGCGTGATAGACCCCGGTCAGGGTTTTAATCAGCGTCGACTTCCCCGCCCCGTTTTCGCCGAGCAACGCCATGATCTCCCCCCGCCGCAGGCTGAAATCAACGTTATCCAGCGCCTTAACGCCAGGGAAAAATTTACTCAGGCCCTCTGTGCGAAGGATTTCCTGGTGTTGTTCGGTGGTCATGGTTTCCCCCTCACCCTGACCCTCTCCCCGGAGGGGAGAGGGGACTATGTCGTGCCCATCTTTAATTTTCTGCCCAACCCGCCCTTTTCCCTCTCCCCTCCGGGGAGAGGGCTAGGGTGAGGGGGCGAGGGCTTAGTAGCCCATATTTTTCTTCTTCTCTAACTCTTCTTTCGCCGTGTCCGGCAGGTAGAGCGTGGATTTGGTGATGGTCAACTTCTCAGGCTGGGTGCCGTCTTTCTTGAATTTCTCCAGCGCATCGAATGCCGGGCCCGCCATATTTGGCGTCAGCTCCACGCTGGCGTTCGCTTCGCCGTCAATCATTGCTTTGTAGATGTCCGGTACGCCGTCGATCGAGCCGGTGAGGATATCTTTGCCCGGCTTCAGGCCCGCTTCTTTGATGGCCTGGATGGCGCCGATCACCATGTCGTCGTTGTGGGCGTAAACCATGCAAATATTTTTGCCGTTATTTTCTGCCTTGATGAAGCTTTCCATGACCTCTTTACCCTTGCTGCGGGTGAAGTCGCCGGACTGAGAACGGATGATTTTGATGTTTGGTGCTTTGGCGATGGCCTCCGCGAAACCTTTCTTACGGTCGATAGCCACGCTCGCTCCGACGGTGCCCTGCAACTCAACCACGTTACACGGCTTGCCATCCACCTGCTTCACCAGCCAGTCACCAATCAGTTTGCCTTCCAGCACGTTATCGGCGGTGACGGTGGTCATATAGAGAGATTTGTCTTTTACGTCGATGGAACGGTCGAGCAGGAAGACCGGAATTTCAGCATCTTTGGCTTCCTTCAGCACCGGCTCCCAGCCCGTAGCGACAACCGGGGCAATAAAGATGGCATCCACGCCCTGAGCGATAAACGAGCGCACCGCTTTAATCTGGTTCTCTTGCTTTTGCTGACCATCGGCGATTTTCAGCGTAATACCGCGCTTTTCGGCCTCACTTTTCGCCACATTCGTTTCAGCGGCGCGCCAGCCGGATTCAGATCCGACCTGCGAAAATCCCACGGTTAAAGGTGCGGCCATCGCCATAGACGACATGGCTGCCGAAACTGCTGTAACAAGAAGTAAGCGCTTCCACATATGAACGTCCTCGTAGGGTAGGTTATTGTTGGTTAAAAGATGTTCCGCGGATGAACTATAGCCAATGGAATATGTTACGGATTGCGTTACATCACACTTCAGAAAAGTGAATAAATCGTTAATCACAAGTTTGTAATCGCTTTCATTTCAACATTTAAAATGCGGCTGAGTTTATGGATTATCCTGTCATGGAAACGGTCTGAAAAGTGAAGGCGCGAGGGAGAGAAGTCGAAAACAGGCGGAGACTTTCAGCGCCAGTTGGCTATAATACCTGCCACTTGTTTACCATCCATTTTAAAGGACACCGACATGAGCTTACTCAACGTCCCTGCGGGTAAAGAACTGCCAGAAGACATCTACGTTGTGATCGAAATCCCGGCCAACGCAGATCCAATCAAATACGAAATCGACAAAGACACCGGTGCGCTGTTCGTTGACCGTTTCATGTCTACCGCCATGTTCTATCCGTGCAACTACGGCTACATCAACCACACTCTGTCTCTGGACGGTGACCCGGTTGACGTACTGGTCCCGACGCCATACCCATTGCAGCCAGGCTCCGTCATTCGCTGCCGTCCTGTTGGCGTGCTGAAAATGACTGACGAAGCGGGTGAAGATGCGAAACTGGTTGCCGTACCGCACACCAAGCTGAGCAAAGAGTACGATCACATTAAAGATGTGAACGACCTGCCAGAGCTGCTGAAAGCGCAGATCGCCCACTTCTTCGAGCACTACAAAGATCTCGAAAAAGGCAAATGGGTTAAAGTTGAAGGCTGGGATAACGCAGAAGCGGCGAAAGCAGAAATCATCGCCTCTTTCGAGCGTGCTGCTAAGAAGTAATTCTTACTGCTGATACTAAGCCCCGCGCGTCGGGGCTTTTTTGTGCCTTTCGATCCCGGTAACCCGTGCTAATGGGCGCAAAAAAACAACGCCACCTTACGGTGGCGTTGTCGTTTTTCAGAACTGGTCTCTGTCTAACCAGTTACCGCTTTCAATCAGCGTTAACCCGTCGACCGAACGTTGGTACACGTACATCCATGCACTGCCGTAAGGCGTCTGGATCAACTGGCGAGCGTATTCACCGCCCCTGGTGCGCAAGGCATCAAGTTCGGCCAGCGTGGCATTATCAATACGATAAACCTCACCCTGTACCGTTCCGTTCCCCGGAACTGCGCCTGGATAGTGGCCCAGACTGTACAACTGGTAGTTTTCGATTGTGTAATTTCCCAGCAACTGGGCGTTGGTCATCCAGTGGCTGTTGCCTTGCCTGGTTCGTAAACTGCCGTAAACAAATATTCGCATTGCTAAAACTCAAACTGATAGAGCAGATCAAGTGCCTGGTCTACGCCGGACACTGCTTCCAGATATAGCTTAGGCATCAGGCGATAACGTAACGTGAGTGTAGCCAGTGAGTCAAAGATCCCCACGCCATATTTTACCTGTAGACCCGGCAGTACATAGCCGCTGACCACTACCTGCGAAGAGTCACCCACGCCCTGAGTGTCCAGCGCCAGATTGCTTACGCCAAACGTCTCGCCGATTTTACCCACAACCTGACCACTTTGTGCAACCCCCAGACCGACTAACATTGATGTCATTGCCGCACCATCGCCCTGTTGGCTATCCAGACCCTGGCCGCGCAGCAGGTAAGAGAGCGCTTCCTGTTGCGACATGGCCGGGTCAGAGAAGATCTCTGCCTTAGGTTCATCGGCGGAGCCCGTCACGCGCACGCCCGCAATCACATCATCTTCGGTGGCTTCCGGGTTACGTATCGCTTCGATATTGAGTACCGGCTGATCCGGTGGACCGGAGAACAGCAGCTCGCCTTTACGCACAATCAAATCCTGACCGTAGGCATGGAAGCGCCCTTCAGGAATATTGATTTGTCCATTGAGGCCAAGCCCCTGTTGATCCTGCGCCACTTTCAGGTCACCCGTGAGTCTCGCCTTCAGCCCAAACGCGTCCAAACGCACGTTATTCCCCACGTGCACGATAAGATTACTATTGATCGGTATGCCAGCGCTCTTCTGTTCAACAGGTTTCAGATTTTCATTGAGCATAACTTCATCACTGGAGACGCCAACCGCGCTTTCCGGCACTTCGTGAACCACGATGCGCGCCCACGGTACGTCAACACGGCCGTCCAGGGTGAAGAGACTCGGCGTTGCCTCAAAGACCACGTCTGGCGACACGTCCAGGCGCACCATCGGCGGTACCGTGATACGCACCCTGCTGCCCTTGGCCGCAATACGGGCGCGCCAGTTGTCGAGCTGGCTCCAGTCTGCGTCACCGCTCAGGTTGATTTGTCCCTGCTGCGTCAGCACTGAGCCACTGAGGGTTGAGCTTTGGCCGTTAAAGTTCATCGTCAGCTGGCTTGGCTGCATATCGAACGGCATAAAGTTACCGTCAATGTCCACGCCGTTTAACCGCATCTGGCCAAACAGCTGCGGGCTTTGCGCATCCCCCGCCAGACGCAGGTTGGCGCTGAGCATCCCCGCCGCCTTTTCTCCCCGCGAGAAGATCGGATTCACCATCGCCAGGTTGAAGTTGCGAATATTGACGTTGCCGCCGAGATTGCGCCGCCCTTGCGGATCGGTAATTTGCACCTGTCCATCAAACTGACCGTTGTTGGTCAGGCGGATCAGCCATCCCAGTTCCGCACGATTGTTACGCAGGTCAGCGTTCACATTCAGGGTGTCGAACGCTACCGGCAGCGGCGCGTCATTGACCTCCTGCGTCACCTTCACGTTACGCCCGGAGAGCGTAACGCTGCCCTGCGGCAGCCCCTCTTTGGTGGTGTCCCACGCGACGTCCGCTTTACCGCTGAAGACCCCGCTGGCCTGGGTGGTTTCCGGCATAAACGGTTTCAGCATCGCCAGGTCGAAACGGTTGAGGTTGATCTGCGCGCGTCCTTCCGCGCCCGCATCAATGGTCTGCGGCACGCACAGCTCAGCATTCGGGTTGGTCCAGCAGTGTGGCCCAATGCTTAACTTTTGCTCCGCATTGCGGTAGTCCAGCGCGATGGATCGGGACAGCACCAGCGGGCCGACCGGCGTGCTGAAGCGGGTGTTATCCAGTACGCCCTTCCAGCGCGTTGCCTGGCGATCAAAACTGCCCGTCAGGTGCAGCTGCCCGGAGACCGGCTCGCCCTGCACGCGCAGCTGGAGATCGTGCTGCTTTTCGTTACCTTTTGCCGCCAGCGTGACCAGACTGATGTTCACGTCCGGCTGGGAGATACGCTCCACGCGCAGGTCCAGGTTTCCGCCGATCTGATCGGTGGATTTCACGTCCCCTTCGACGCGCACGCGGGCAATGGAAAGTTCCTGCCAGCGCAGGTTATTAGCAGTGATGTCCGCCAGCAGCTGCGGCGCCTCCACCGTACCGCGAACCTTCACTAACCCCTCCGCCGTGCCGCCAAGACCCGGCAGGGCGTTATCGAGATTTGGCGCGTCGATGGTGGCATCCAGATCGAGATCTTTCACCCCCAGCTCGCCTTTGATATCTGCCGTGTTGCGGCCCAGCGCCACGTGCAGGCCCGGGATCACCCACTGGAGATAGCTGTTGCCCTTAAGCGAGCCCTCTACGTTGACTTTGTTCTGCTTCACGTTGCCGGTGAGCTTGAGTTCCGGCACGTCCATCTGCCAGGTGCCACCGTACAGGCTACCGCGGGTTTTGATCAGGCCATCCAGTTTTGACGGCCAGTCCGGGACCTCTTTAGCGGTGTTGATCCCGGTCAGCTTCAGCTCGCCGCGCCAGCTGATCGCCTGCTGCCAGTCGAGCAGCGCGGTCAGCTCTGTTTTTCCTTCCAGCGCCGCCACGGTCAGCTTGTCGAGGTTAACCTGCAACTCGTTACCCTTCGCATCCAGGGTGATATCGGCGGGCGGTACCCCCTGCCCCTTCACTGCCGTGCGGAACGACAGCGTGTAGTCGGTCATTTTGCCACTCAGCTTCAGCTTCAGATCGTCAGCCTGGAACTGTTTTTCGCCGGTGAACGGCCAGTAAAGCTGCTTGCTGACAACCTCAAGGTTGAGCGGTAAACCGGCCTCTGCCAGCTGGGTTTGCCCGCGCAGCACCATATCCACCGGTCCGGAAAGGTTCACGCCGAACTCCAGCTTCTCACGCAGCGCGCCGCCGACCTTCACCTTCACCTTTTCGCCCTTCAGCGGATCGATGTTCAGGGCGCTGTTCAGCGTAATATCCACCGGCCAGTTGTCGCGCAGCAGCGCATTGCCTGAGGCGTTCACCGAGCCCTGACTGGAGTCGATATCCAGCGCGTCGAGCTTCATGTTGCCGTCGATGCTGCTGACTTTAAGCAGCATGTTGAAGACTGTCAGATCGGTATCACCCGTCAGACGCAGCTGCTCGCCCTTAAACTCTTCGATATTGAGGTTCAGCGGCAGATGCACGTCGGTCATCTCCGGCAGAACCGGTTTCGAGAAGAGATCTTTCAGCGTTTCGCCCAGCGGTTTTTCTTCCGGCTGCGGGTTCTGGATCTTCGGCTCGACGATCTCTTCCTGCGCCACGTCGGCCACCTTCGGCAGCGCAATCAGCAGCCCTTGCAGGGAGGTTGGGGTCAGGGTGAGGTTTTTCTCCTGCCAGCGCAGACCGGAGGTGAAATCCATCACGGATACTGTCGTATCGTCGATTTTGATATTGACGTTATCCAGCGCAACCCGGTAGAGCGCAATCGGGTACGGCGTGGAGAGATTCAGCGGGCCGCTGTCCTCTTCTTCGACAGGCTCAGACTTCGGCATTTTTTTGGAATCTATCGCCACGTTAACGTCTTTTAGCGACAGATCGTTTACGCACAGCTGGCTGTCACGCAGGCAGCCGAGCTTGACCGCCAGATGAAACTCGCCCGCGTTCACCGCCACGCCGGGCTGTTCGTAACGGATATTTTTCAGGCGCAGATCGCGCCAGCCGCCCGTCACCTGGCCGATTTCCAGCCCCGGCACCCAGCGGTTCGCGGCGTTAAACAGCAGATGCAGGCCCGTGGTGGTGCCCACCAGAAACGCCACCGTACCGAGCAGTAATACGATAAAAATCAGCACCCCGAGGCTTATCTTCTTCCATAAACTCATAATTCAGGCCCCAGACCGATGTAAAACTGTAAACCGTGTTCGTCTTTGTCGCCCACCGGAACGGCGAAATCGAGCTTGATGGGCCCGACCGGTGACTGCCAGCGCACGCCTACGCCCGCGCCGGTTTTGAAATCGCTGCGGCGGATATCGTTCACCGCTTCACCGCCGTCAACGAACATCGCCCCCCACCACTTGCCGCTGACGTTGTACTGGTACTCCAGCGAGCCGGTCGCCAGTTTTGACGCCCCGGTCAACTGGCCTTTGTCGTTTTCAGGTGAGATCGATTTGTACTTATACCCGCGAATGCTGCGGTCGCCCCCGGCGAAGAAGCGCAGATCCGGCGGGACGCGTTCGAAATCACCGGTTTCGATCCAGCCGAGATTACCGCGCATCACAAAGCGGTGTTTGTCGTACAGCGTGCGGATCCAGACGTTTTGCGCCTGAAAGACGGAGAAGTCTACGTCGGAGCCCCACGCAGTGTTGGAGTAATCGATGGAGTAGCGCTGAGAGTCGCCCCAGGTCGGCATCAGGCCACCGCGCGAGCGGGTACGGCTGATCATCACGCCCGGATAAAGCAGCATGGTGGTGTTGGTAACGTTTGCCTGGGTAAAGTGGTCGAGGCTCCAGCGCAGGTTAATGGCGCGCTGCCAGCCGCTGGAGAGATCCCAGAAGCGTGATACCGCAAGCGTCGTCGAGTCCTGCTCGGTATCGTTCAAATCGGTACGCTTAAAGCCGCCCTGCACGAGGTAGTATTGCTCAAGCGGATTTTTCAGCAGCGGCATTTTATAGCTGAAGTCCAGCTGCTGTTCAGGCGCAGACAGGCTCACGCTGGTGGTCAGGCTGTGGCCGTAGGAGTTCATCCACGGTTTTTTCCACGAGGCTTTCACGCGCGGGCCGACGTCCGTGGAGTAGCCGACACCGGTCTCAATGGTGTTTTCGGTGCGCGGAGAGACCACGCCATGCAGCGGTAACACTTTCGTTTTACGGGATTTATCAAATTCCGGCGCCACCACCACGGAGTTAAACCAGCCCGTCGCGGACAAACGACGGTTCAGCTCGCCCAGATCGCTGGACTGGTAGTAGTCGCCCTTTTTAAACGGCACCAGGTTTTGCAGATACTCATCACGGATTTGCGATCCTTCGAAGGTCACATCGCCAAACCGGTAGCGCTCGCCGCTGTCGTAATCGATATCCCAGAATGCCTGACGTCGCTCAAGCGCAACGCCTAGCTGGCTTTTGTTGAACTGGCTGTCGAAGTAGCCTTTGCGCAGCGAAACGCTGGTTAATGATTTTTTAAAACGATCGTAATCCCCGTGATTGAGCACAGTGCCCACTTTCGGACGGGTGCTGAGCAGATCCAGGTAGTCACGATCCGTGCGCGCGCCGCCGCGCAGCACCACGTTCGTGCCGCCAATCAGGACGGGTTCGCCCGGCGAGACGCGGGCAATCAACACCTGACGTCCTTTTGCCGGCGGCGGGCGTAAATCGAAATCGATGGTGGGTTCGTAGTACCCCAACGCCTTTAAGCCTTCGCGAATGGCGTCATCCACGCGCGCGCGAAAACGCCGATCCGGCGTGACCTCATCGCTCTGGATAGTAGAAAGCTGCGCACGCACGTTTTTTTCCAGCGCCCCGGATAACCCCTCAACCTGCAAACGGACATTCGCCGCGCTGGCAATCCCGCTGGTCAGCAGTAAGCTGACTAAACATAACTGGCGGATCTTTGTCACGTTTTCTCCTGAATATCCCTGTTTCCACCCTGGAAGCAAATGCAGTGCCGCTCCGCGGCAAAATACGGCCTGAAAGCCAAAAACCCAAATTACGGGTTGAAAAAGGGTGTAACACCCAAATATTTCTTATGATTAAATCTAGACTCATTCATCGCATTTATTGTGTTCAATTAAACGCTTCGTGACAACCTTAACCGAAACAACGCTACCCCGGAGGCCCCACCGTGAGTTTATTTGATAAAAAGCATCTGGTATCACAAGCCGATGCGTTACCGGGACGCAACACCCCTATGCCAGTGGCGACATTACACGCCGTAAACAACCATTCAATGACAAACGTTCCTGATGGAATGGAGATCGCCCTGTTTGCCATGGGCTGCTTTTGGGGCGTAGAACGCCTGTTCTGGCAATTGCCGGGCGTGTACAGCACTGCTGCGGGCTACACCGGAGGATATACGCCTAACCCAACCTACCGCGAAGTCTGTTCCGGTGAGACCGGTCATGCTGAAGCGGTGCGTGTGGTGTATGACCCGAGCGTCATTAGCTATGAACAGCTGCTCCAGGTGTTCTGGGAAAACCATGACCCGGCGCAGGGCATGCGTCAGGGTAACGATCACGGCACCCAATACCGTTCGGCCATCTACCCGCTCACCCCAGAGCAGGAGGCCGCGGCCCACGCCAGCCTGACGCGTTTCCAGGAAGCGATGCAGGCGGCCGGTGATAAACGTCAGGTCACGACGGAAATCGCTACCGCGAAACCGTTCTACTATGCCGAAGACGACCACCAGCAGTACCTGCATAAAAATCCGTACGGCTACTGCGGCATTGGCGGCATCGGCGTCTGTCTGCCTCCACAACAGGACTGATTACGGCATCAGCGCCACGCAAACCGCGTGGCGCGCAGCCTTTCCCTCCGGCCACTTTTTGCCGAAAACGTGACCTCTGGCAGGTTTACACGTCTTTACGCTATACTACCGCTGAAATAATCGGCTCAACGCTACGAGCTGACTTCAATGTGTCTTCACACGAATGGTATCAACTCCCCTTCTGAGGATCTGGCGAGAAGCCGGATAAACTATGTTAAACAGTATTTTAGTAATACTTTGTCTTATTGCCGTCAGTGCATTTTTCTCGATATCGGAGATCTCGCTGGCTGCCTCCCGTAAAATCAAACTGAAGCTGCTTGCCGACGAGGGCAACATCAACGCATCACGCATTCTGAAAATGCAGGAAAACCCCGGCATGTTCTTTACCGTGGTGCAGATTGGCCTGAACGCGGTCGCCATTCTTGGCGGTATCGTGGGTGATGCAGCGTTTTCTCCGGCGTTTTATGGCCTCTTTGTTAAGTACATGTCCGTAGAGCTGGCCGAGCAGTTGAGCTTCATCCTCTCCTTCTCCCTGGTGACCGGCTTGTTCATTTTATTCGCGGACCTGACCCCGAAACGCATCGGTATGATTGCGCCAGAAGCTGTGGCTTTGCGTATCATCAACCCGATGCGCTTCTGCCTTTATGTCTTCCGTCCGCTGGTGTGGTTCTTTAACGGCCTGGCGAACGTCATTTTCCGCATCTTCAAGCTGCCGATGGTGCGTAAAGACGACATCACCTCCGATGATATTTATGCCGTGGTGGAAGCCGGGGCGCTGGCAGGCGTGCTGCGCAAGCAGGAGCACGAGCTGATTGAGAACGTTTTCGAACTGGAATCCCGTACCGTGCCGTCCTCCATGACCGGCCGTGAAAACATCATCTGGTTCGATCTGCATGAAGACGAGCAGAGCCTGAAGACCAAAGTGGCGCAGCATCCGCACTCCAAGTTCCTGGTCTGTAACGAAGATATCGACCATATCATCGGTTATGTGGACTCCAAAGACCTGCTGAACCGCGTGCTGGCAAACCAGAGCCTGGCGCTGAACAGCGGCGTGCAGATCCGCAACACCCTGATAGTGCCGGACACCCTGACGCTCTCCGAAGCGCTGGAAAGTTTCAAAACCGCCGGGGAAGACTTCGCGGTGATCATGAACGAATACGCGCTGGTGGTGGGCATTATCACCCTCAACGACGTTATGACGACCCTGATGGGCGACCTGGTCGGCCAGGGGCTGGAAGAGCAGATTGTTCAGCGTGACGAAAATTCATGGCTCATCGATGGCGGTACGCCGATTGAAGACGTCATGCGCGTGCTCGACATCGACGAGTTCCCGCAGTCCGGAAACTACGAGACCATCGGCGGCTTTATGATGTTTATGCTGCGTAAAATCCCGAAACGTACCGACTCAGTGAAGTTCTCCGGCTTCAAGTTTGAAGTGGTGGATATTGATAACTACCGCATCGATCAGCTGCTGGTAACGCGTATTGATAGCAAACCGACCGTGCTGGTGCCGAAACTGCCGGATGCGGAAGAGAAGGTGTCGGCGTAATTTATGAAGGGCAGCGTTGAGCTGCCCTTTTTGTTTTAAAACGGAAGCTGCCGTTTATGTAATTTAAATAATTTTTTAAGTCCTTAGAAGGGGGACGAATTGAGATAAATAAAGGCAGAGCCTACGATATTATTAAATTTAAAAATATCCCCGCTTACTTTAAGAAAAATCGTTCTGTCTTCAATGCTAACTTTCACGCCAGGATCGGTGGTGACAAGGAAAGGTTCATAACCATTTTAATGTCTTCTAAAAAAACTTCATCGGTCTTTTGTGCCGTGTAAAGATAATATTTATATACGAAAGAAGTCGTCGCACCCGCGCTGCTTTCCGTGATATACAACATAGACTTATCAACTACGGCATGCCGATAAACTATAGTCTGTTCAAGGTAAAAAAAGTCACCAAGCATGCGCCAAATCCCATATCCTATGGTAGCTAACATAAATAACACAAATATATTCTTATTTTTAAAAACCAGATCTCGATGCATAATTATTCCATTTATTTTCCATGCGTAACGGCTTCCCTTCTCAGCCAACAGTTAAAGCTGACCTTTTTACAACTCGCTTATAAAAAGTATAGGGGTATTGTTTATGCCATGGATAATAAGTCCAATAGTGATCCAAGTTTTTAATGTTTTATATCAATTTTTAGCACTGAAAAAGATTTTAAGAAAAACTTCATCAATTCATGGTTATGCCCGTTAATACAAATAACGCCAAGTCAAAACTATCTGCTTCAGGGTATGTCTCTGGACTGGCCCTACAAACATCAACGGCTCCCATTGGGAGCCGTCTTTTTAACAACTACTGCATAGCACGTTGGTTAAGCCATCTCAGTTTGCAGACGCATAACCTGACGGTTGACTTCGGACATCACAGACAAGTGCTGTTTGTCCTTCACTTTCGGGATAAGGATTTTGCCCTTATCGAACTCAAAAGCGCCAACATCCTTGATGTACAACCGTCCACGGAACAGGATCTTCACGTACTTCGCCACCTGAAGCGGGTTGTAGCGTTGGAAAATTTTCATTCTTGTATCTCCTGCGAATCATACGCTCTTGCGGTGCCACAATCGGCCCGACTGTCCTGAGCGCAAATTTTGATGCCCAATGACTATAGACCAGAACCTCGTACTTACCCAGTGTGCATAAGTTTATTTACCGTTTGATTACAATTATTCAGAATAATCTTTGCAAAGCGTGATACAGCGCAGTATATGCCGTCGTTTTTGCATAGATATGTGCGTTCGCCCGCAAACTGGCATCGGGATTGCGGGAAAAGCCTATTGATCGCACTTATGATTAAAAGCGCATGACCAAGTGGTCGGATCACCTGCTAACAATAAGGAAACACCATGACCCTACGTAACCTCCTGGCAGCAGCTTGCCTGTTGCTGCCGCTGATGGCTTCCGCACACAACATTGAAAAAGGACAACGTGTCCCGCCGGTCGGGATTGCTGACCGGGGAGAATTGATTCTCGACAATGATAAGTTTAGCTATAAAGCCTGGAATAGCGCGCAGCTTGCGGGCAAAGTGAGAGTTGTACAACATATTGCCGGACGTACATCCGCTAAAGAGAAAAACGCTACCCTCGTGGAGGCGATCAAGGCCGCAAAACTCCCGCACGATCGCTACCAGACCACTACCATCGTGAACACCGACGACGCCATTCCCGGCTCCGGCATGTTTGTGCGCTCAAGCCTTGAGAGCAATAAGAAGCTCTATCCCTGGTCGCAGTTTATTGTCGACAGCAACGGCGTGACGCGTAAGGCGTGGCAGCTGGAAGAGGAGAGTTCAGCGATTGTCGTGCTGGACAAAAACGGTCGCGTAGAGTGGGTTAAAGACGGCGCGCTGACGCAGGATGAGGTGCAGCAGGTGGTTGCCCTGCTGCATAAGCTGCTGACTCAGTAAAGTGACACCCGGAAGCCCGGATTCAGGAATGACTCGCGCGGGGTGTAGTCCAGTGGCTTACCCTGCCAGTCATGCACATGCGCGCCAGCGGCCGCCGCCACCGCATGTCCTGCCGCCGTATCCCAGACGTTCGTCGGCCCGAAACGTGGGTACAGCTGCGCCTGCCCTTCCGCCACCAGACAGAACTTCAGCGACGAGCCAATCGACGTCGTCTGGTGTTCACCCAGCTGTTGCAGATACTCCTCCAGCTCGCTGTCACTGTGCGAGCGGCTGATCACCACCAGCGGAGGACGGGCATCACGCACCTGGATCTGCTTACGCACGCCGCACTCTTCCTTCCAGGCTTTACCTTCCGCCGCGCTGTACATCACCTTCATCACCGGGGCATAAACCACGCCCAGTACCGCTTTCCCGTTTTCAATCAGAGCGATGTTGACGGTGAATTCACCGTTACGCTTGATAAACTCTTTCGTGCCGTCCAGCGGGTCGACAAGCCAGTAACGCTGCCAGTGCTGACGTTCATCCCAGCTCTGGGGCGCTTCTTCAGAAAGGACCGGAATATCCGGCGT
Source organism: Enterobacter sp. CRENT-193 (assembly GCF_002787395.1). NCBI lineage: Bacteria > Pseudomonadati > Pseudomonadota > Gammaproteobacteria > Enterobacterales > Enterobacteriaceae > Enterobacter > Enterobacter sp. CRENT-193. Next base: position 260,900 of record NZ_CP024812.1, read on the forward strand.
CAGGGCCTGCAAACCTTTCAAGATCACCGCATGCGCCGCGATATCCGCCGCCGTCACCGGGGAGTCATCCGCTTTGCTGACAACATCCATCGGTTTCGCACCGTCGTACACCTGCATAATGGCATCACCCGCATCCCGTGCGAGCTGACAAATTTTATCTAACATTCTCCACCTCTTCGTTAACGCAGTGGGCATAACTTATTGTTTTAGTTATATCGTAATGTGAACAATTCCGCTATCTGTGAAGCAATTCTGGTTTCAGCGCCCTTTTTTCTGGCAGCATTCACACTTCTGTAAGCAACAAATACTACATACATATTCTTTTGTGGCTTGGATCGAAAAAAGGACTCCTCAGATGATTAAGTTTAGCGCAACGCTCCTGGCAACGCTGATTGCGGCAAGCGTTCAGGCAGCGACGGTGGATCTCCGTATTCTGGAAACCACCGATCTGCACAGCAATATGATGGACTTCGATTACTACAAAGATACCCCTACGGAAAAATTCGGACTGGTACGCACGGCAAGTTTGATCAACGCCACCCGCGGTGAAGTGAAAAACAGCGTGCTGGTCGATAACGGGGACTTAATTCAGGGCAGCCCGCTCGGAGACTACATGGCGGCGAAGGGGCTGAAAAAAGGCGAGATCCACCCTGTCTATAAAGCGATGAACACCCTGGATTATGCGGTTGGCAACCTGGGCAACCACGAATTTAACTACGGCCTGAAATACCTGCACGACGCGCTGGCAGGGGCAAAATTCCCGTACGTTAACGCCAATATCATCGACGTTAAGACGAAGAAGCCGCTCTTCACCCCTTATCTGATTAAAGAGACCGAGGTTGTCGACCAGGATGGTAAAAAACAGACGCTGAAAATCGGCTATATCGGTTTTGTACCGCCGCAGATCATGACGTGGGATAAAGCCAACCTCGACGGGAAAGTAACCGTCAACGACATTACCGAAACCGCGCGCAAATACGTGCCGGAGATGCGGGCGAAAGGGGCGGATGTGGTGGTCGTCGTGGCCCACTCCGGCCTCTCGGCCGACCCGTATCAGGTGATGGCTGAGAACTCCGTGTACTATCTCAGCCAGGTGCCGGGCGTGGATGCGATCCTGTTTGGTCACGCCCATGCCGTCTTCCCGGGCAAAGATTTCGCTGATATCAAAGGCGCGGACATCGAAAAAGGGACGCTCAACGGTGTGCCATCGGTGATGCCGGGCATGTGGGGTGACCACCTTGGCGTGGTGGATCTGGTGCTGAATAACGACAGCGGAAGCTGGAAAGTCACGCAGTCGAAAGCGGAAGCGCGTCCGATCTACGACGCAGCGGCCAAAAAATCTCTGGCAGGGGAAGATAAAAAGCTGGTCGACGTCCTGAAGCATGACCACGACGCGACGCGTGAATTTGTCAGCAAGCCGATCGGTAAATCGGCTGATAACATGTACAGCTTCCTCGCGCTGGTACAGGATGACCCGACCGTGCAGGTAGTCAACATGGCGCAGAAAGCCTATGCGGAGCACTATATTCAGGGCGATCCGGATCTGGCAAATCTGCCGGTACTGTCTGCCGCGGCGCCATTCAAAGTGGGCGGACGTAAGAACGATCCGGCCAGTTACGTTGAGGTGGAAAAAGGCCAGCTGACCTTCCGTAATGCCGCCGATCTCTACCTCTATCCCAACACACTCGTGGTGGTGAAAGCCACCGGGAAAGAGGTGAAGGAGTGGCTGGAGTGCTCTGCCGGACAGTTCAACCAGATCGATCCGCACAGCAGCAAACCGCAGTCGCTGATTAACTGGGACGGTTTCCGCACCTACAACTTCGACGTGATCGACGGCGTGGATTATCAGATTGACGTTACCCAGCCCGCGAAATATGACGGCGAATGTCAGGCCATTAATCCGCAGGCAGAACGCATCAAAAACCTGACCTTCAACGGCAAAGCGATTGATCCTAATGCCACTTTCCTGGTGGTGACCAACAACTACCGCGCCTATGGCGGCAAGTTTGCCGGTACGGGTGACAGCCATATCGCCTTTGCCTCACCGGATGAGAACCGTTCGGTGCTGGCGGCGTGGATCAGCGCGGAGTCGAAAAAGGCGGGTGAAATTCATCCGGCGGTGGATAACAACTGGCGACTTGCGCCGATCCACAGCGACACTAAGCTGGATATTCGCTTTGAGACATCTCCGTCCGATAAAGCAGCCGCGTTTATCAAGGATAAGGCGCAGTATCCGATGCAAAAGGTCGCGACGGATGATATTGGGTTCGCGATTTATCAGGTGGATTTGAGCAGGTAGCGATGATTGTGCCGGGTGGCGGCTTCGCCTTACCCGGCCTACCCGCAATCCTCGATCCCGTAGGCCGGGTAAGCGCAAGCGCCACCCGGCATTTCATGCCGCACGCTCGTCCCTATTCGCCATCACCTGCGGCGTATTGACCTCAATCCAGTCGGCCAGCGCGGCCACCTTCTCGCTTACCTCCCGCCCCAGCGGCGTCAGGCTATACTCCACATGCGGCGGCACGACCGGATACGACACGCGATCGACAAACCCGTCATGTTCCAGCGCCTGTAAAGACTGAGCCAGCATCTTCTCGCTGACGCCGCCCATCTTGCGGCGCAGATCGCTGAAGCGATGCGTCCCCTGACGTAACGCCACCAGGATCAGCACGCCCCAGCGGCTGGTTACGTGTTTGAGCACCTCCCGTGACGGGCACTGTTCCGCAAAGAGGTTGCCATCGCGCATTTGCTCGCTGAGCGTTGGTATTGTTGTTTTCATACTTACCTTTTTGTACGTACTTACTAAAAGTTAGTTATGGTGATAGTGTGCCACAACACCAGACAAACACGAAGGAGATTCATCATGATCGCGATTACCGGCGCAACCGGCCAGCTTGGCCAACACGTTATTGAAGAACTGCTGAAAACCGTTCCGGCCAGCCAGATCGTGGCTATTGTGCGTAACCTGGCGAAAGCCGAAGCGTTGCGTCAGCAAGGGGTCGTTGTGCGTCAGGCGGATTACACCGATGAAGCCGCATTTACCACCGCGCTGAACGGCGTGGATAAACTACTGCTCATCTCCTCCAGCGAAGTGGGCCAGCGCGCCGTACAGCACCAGAACGTGATAAACGCCGCCAAAGCCGCCGGGGTGAAATTCATCGCCTATACCAGCCTGCTGCATGCTGACAAATCCCCGCTGGGTCTGCACGTTGAGCACGTCGAAACCGAAAATGCCCTGGCGGCCTCCGGCGTGCCTTACGCCCTGCTGCGCAACGGCTGGTACACCGAAAACTACCTGGCAAGCGCGCCGCCAGCGCTGGAACACGGCGTGTTTATGGGGGCCGCAGGCGAAGGCAAAATTGCCTCTGCGACCCGTGCGGATTACGCGGCGGCGGCAGCGAAAGTGATTTCTGAAGAGGGTCATGCCGGCAAGGTGTATGAACTGGCGGGTGATAATGCCTGGACGCTGAGCGAACTGGCTGCGGAACTGAGCAAGCAGAGCGGTAAGCCGGTAACGTATCAGAACCTCAGCGAAGCCGATTTCGCCGCTGCGCTGAAGGGCGTTGGTCTGCCTGCCGGGCTGGCGGAAATGCTGGCGGACTCCGACACCGGCGCGTCCAAAGGCGGCCTGTTCGACGACAGCCATACCCTGAGCAAGCTCATTGGCCGCCCAACCACACCGCTGGCGGAAAGCGTCAAAGCCATCCTGTAGTTGTTAAAAATTGGTTATTTTTTGTGGCGTCCCCTCGGGTCATCTCTGATAATGAAGCGATGACCCACAAGGAGGCTCACCGTGCAAGGCGTACCGGAACAGTTCACTGATGAGAGAGACAGCGCGCGCTTTCGCCATCTGGCGCAGCTGCCGGGCCTGGAGCTTTATCACGCCCATATCTCTGACTACGCCTTCGAGCCGCACACTCATGAAGCCTTCGGTATCGGCACCATCGAAACCGGTGCCGAACGCTTCCGCTATCGCGGTACCCAGCATCTTGCCGCGGAAAAATCCGTCGTGACCATGAACCCGGACGAGATCCACACCGGGGAATCCGCCACTGAAGGCGGCTGGCGCTACCGGATGGTCTACATCGAACCCGACCTGCTGGAAGAGGTCACTGGCCTGCGTCACTGGTGGTTTAGCGACGTCACGCGTCACGATCCGCTGCGCTCGCAACAGATAGGCCAGTTGATTTATGGCCTGTGGCACACGGACGATCCGCTGGCGCAGAAGGGGCTGCTACTGAATTTGATTCAGACTTTTCAGCCGCTGGCCCACCATGCGCCGGTGGTGCAGGAGGCCACGCACCGCTTCGAACGCGTTCGCGACTACCTGCACGACAACTATATGCGCTCGCTGACCCTGGACGAGCTGGCTAACGTTGTCTCGCTCAGCCCGTACCATTTTCAGCGCCAGTTCAAAGCCCATTTCCACGTTACGCCCCACCAGATGCTGATGGCCATCCGGCTGTGGCGCGCCAAAGCATTCCTCACCCATGGCATGCCTGCCGCCGAGGTGGCCGCCGCGACCGGGCTGACCGATCAGTCGCACCTGACCCGCGCCTTCACCCGTCGCTACGGCATCACACCCGTGCGCTACCAGAAACAGGTTATGCCGCGCTAATGCGCAACCTCATACAATACGCGCCCGTTTTGCCCTCCTACACTGAGCGCAAAGTGAATCAAGATGGATGGAAAAATGATTAGCGGCGTGTTGTATGCCCTGCTTGCGGGTTTGATGTGGGGGCTGATTTTTGTCGGCCCGCTGATTGTGCCGGAGTACCCGGCAATATTGCAGTCGACCGGACGTTACCTGGCGCTGGGGCTGATTGCCGTGCCGCTGGCGTGGCTGGGGCGCACGCGTCTGCGTCAGCTGGGCCGCCAGGACTGGCTCACCGCGCTGGCGCTGACCATGATGGGTAATCTGATCTACTACGTCTGTCTGGCGAGCGCCATTCAGCGCACCGGTGCGCCGGTGTCGACCATGATTATCGGCACGCTGCCGGTGGTCATCCCGGTTTTCGCGAACCTGCTTTACAGCCAGCGTGACGGAAAACTGGCGTGGTCAAAAATGGCGCCGGCGCTGGTCTGCATTGCCGTGGGGCTGGTGTGCGTGAATATTGCCGAGCTTCGCCATGGTCTGGAAAATTTCAGCGTGTGGCGTTACGGTTCAGGGATCTTTCTGGCGTTTATTTCGGTTGTCTGTTGGGCCTGGTATGCCCTGCGCAACGCACGCTGGCTGCGGGAAAACCCGGATAAGCATCCGATGATGTGGGCCACGGCGCAGGCGCTGGTCACCCTCCCTGTCTCGTTGCTGGGCTATGTGGGCGCGTGTGTCTGGCTGGGTAGCCAGCAACCGGCATTTACCCTGCCCTTCGGACCGCGCCCGTGGGTATTCGTCGGGTTAATGGTCGCCATTGCCGTGCTCTGTTCGTGGGTGGGCGCGCTGTGCTGGAACATTGCCAGCCAGAAGCTGCCGACGGTGATATTAGGGCCGCTGATTGTCTTTGAGACACTGGCCGGGCTGCTCTATACCTTCCTGATGCGCCAGAGCGTGCCGCCGTTGCTAACGGCCTGCGGGATCGCGCTACTGGTCGTTGGGGTGGTGATTGCGGTGAGAGCGAAGCCGGAAAAACCGATGGTCGTTCCGGCGTCGGAGGGGTGAGCTTTTCGCCCGGCGGCGCTTCGCTTGCAGGGCCTACAAAACCGTAGGCCGGGTAAGCGTCAGCGCCACCCGGCACAGTATCAGAACGTTTCCCAGTTCGCTTCAGACGCCGCCGCGACGGGCTGCGCTTTAGGTGCATAGGTCTTTACCGGCGCGGCTTTCACCGCCTGATTGCGGGTGATCTTAAACACTGCCACCGCGTCGTTCAGGCGTGCAGCCTGATCTTCCAGCGCCGCCGCCGCCGCCGCAGACTCTTCCACCAGCGAGGCATTCTGCTGGGTGACGCGATCCATCTCCGCCACCGCCTGACCCACCTGGTCGATACCGCGGCTCTGTTCGTCGGAGGCCGACGCAATCTCACCCATGATGTCCGTCACGCGCGTAACCGCATTGACGATCTCCGCCATCGTCGCGCCCGCCTCATTCACCAGCTGAGAGCCCGCGTTAACACGCTCGCCGGAATCATCGATCAGCGCTTTGATCTCTTTCGCCGCCTGCGCACTGCGCTGGGCAAGGGTACGCACCTCGCCCGCGACAACCGCGAAGCCACGTCCCTGCTCGCCCGCGCGCGCCGCTTCTACCGCCGCGTTCAGCGCCAGAATATTGGTCTGGAAAGCAATGCCGTCGATCACGTTAGTAATTTGCGCGATTTTGCTGGAACTGGTGGCGATTTCGTCCATCGTCCGCACCACGCCTTCCACCACGTTACCACCCTTCTTCGCGGTGGAGGAGGCGTCCAGCGCCAGGCGTGACGCCTGACGCGCGTTATCGGCGTTTTGCTTCACGGTAGCGGTTAACTGTTCCATGCTGGCTGCCGTCTCTTCCAGAGAAGCGGCCTGCTGCTCGGTACGGGAGGAGAGATCGTTGCTGCCCGCCGAGATTTCACCCGCGCCGGTGTAGATGGTATCTGCGCCTTCACGCACCACGCCCACCGTGTTGGCCAGCGCAGTCTGCATCTCCTGAACGTTGCGCGCCAGGATCGCCATTTCATTTTTACCCTCAGCCTGAATCGGCTGGGTTAAATCCCCTGCGGCAATGGCGCGGATATGGTTGATCACCTCTTCCAGCGGCAGCAGCAGCACGCGGCGCATCGCAATCCAGCTGGAAATAATCACCGCGATCACCAGCAGCATCACCGCAGAAAGGATCCACAGAATGCGTTTGTAGTCGCTTTCATTGTCCTGGATACCTTTGGCGGTCAGCGCGGCCTGCGCCTCACGCCACTCGCGATAAACCTTTTGCATCGCGGTCTGCTTCTGTTCGGCATTTTGTTTGAACATATCTTCCAGATTGCCCTGCCCCAGCAGAACGTTCATTTGCGTCAGCGTGGCGGAGTAGACGCGGTACTGCTCTTCCAGGCGATCGGCCAGGTGCTCGTCCATACCCGGCGTTTCCGGCAGCGCATAGTATTTATCGTAATGGGTCTGGGCATCGGCCAGCAGGTTTTTCGCGGTATTGACCAGCTCGTTCAGCTGCCCGCCGTTAATCTGCGACGCCATGCTGCTTTGCAGGCGCAGCATGCCGCGGTTGAGGGTGACGCGCGCCTGGTTCAGGCTGATCCAGGCGTCGGTAAACTCAGCGACGTTCTGGCTGGAAAGCTGAGAAACGGTGAAGTTCTCTTTATCGTTATTGAGTGCATTAATGAAAATGCCAGCGGAGATCAGCTGCATGATGCCGAGCACAAGCAGCACCGAAATCAAAAGAGTAATGACTTTTATACGTTTAAACATGCGTTGCCTTTTTTATATACAGATATTGTCTGACCTGTATCTATCGGCACGCGCGGCGGGTTGTTTACTGTTTCTCCACCTTTAAAAACTTTCGAAAGCCCTTTTCTGCATTCAATCAGCAAGTTAAAAGCATGCTTTTTTTGTGATCCCTTTCTCGTTTTCACCCTTGCCTCTAAAGGGTTATAGTATCCACTTAAAGATGCATTTAAAATGCATCTTATATTTCTGATGATGAGGTAACTGCTATGGCCTTCCGCGACCAACCCTTAGGCGAGCTGGCGCTCTCCATCCCTCGCGCTTCTGCGCTGTTCCGTAAATATGATATGGATTACTGCTGCGGTGGTAAGCAAACGCTGGCGCGCGCAGCGTCGCGTAAAGAGCTGGATGTAGAGGCTATCGAAGCGGAGCTGGCTCAGCTGGCTGAACAGCCCGTCGACAAAGACTGGCGCACTGCGCCGCTGGCTGAAATCATCGACCATATCATTGTGCGTTACCACGATCGTCACCGCGAGCAGCTGCCGGAGCTGATTTTACAGGCGACCAAAGTTGAACGCGTTCATGCCGATAAACCTTCCGTACCGCGCGGCCTGGCGAAATACCTGACCATGCTGCACGAAGAACTTTCCAGCCACATGATGAAAGAGGAGCAGATCCTCTTCCCGATGATCAAACAGGGCATGGGCAGCCAGGCCATGGGGCCCATCAGCGTGATGGAAAGCGAACATGATGACGCCGGCGAACTGCTGGAAGTGATTAAACACACCACCGACAACGTCACACCGCCGCCAGAGGCGTGCACCACCTGGAAAGCCATGTACAACGGCATTAACGAGATGATCGACGATCTGATGGAACACATCAGTCTTGAGAATAACGTTCTGTTCCCGCGTGCATTAGCGGGGGAATAAAAAAGCCCGGCGGCGCTAGCGCTTACCGGGCCTACAACGTCCGCGAACGTAGGCCGGGTAAGCGTCAGCGCCACCCGGCAACATGCTTAACGCATGCTCGCCATACGTTTCTTACCGATAAACAGCCAGCCCAGCCCCAGCGCAATAAACCACAGCGGCGTGACGATCAGCGCCTGGCGGGTATCTTCTTCCAGCGTCAGCAGCACCAGCACGAAGACGAAGAACGCCATGCACACCCAGCACATCAGCTTGCCCAGCGGCATCTTGTAGATCGACTTCTCATGCAGGTGTGGACGCTGTTTGCGGTACACCAGGTATGAGCAGAGGATAATGGTCCAGACGAACATGAACAGGATCGCCGACACCGTAGTGATCATGGTGAACGCGCCGATTACGCTCGGGTTGACGTAGAGCATCACCACACCGCCCAGCAGACAGATGCAGGAGAAGGTCAGCCCTTTCGCCGGTACCGCGCGTTTAGACAGTTTGGCAAACGCGCTCGGAGCAACGCCCTCCTGCGCCAGACCGAACAGCATACGGCTGGTGGAGAAGACGCCGCTGTTCGCGGAAGAGGCCGCAGAGGTCAGCACCACGAAGTTAATCAGGCTCGCGGCAGCAGGCAGTCCCACCAGCACGAACAGCTCGACGAACGGGCTCTTGGTTGGCACCACCGAACTCCATGGCGTCACGGACATAATGACGATCAGCGCGAACACGTAGAACATGATGATACGCAGCGGAATGGAGTTGATCGCGCGCGGCAGGGATTTCTCCGGATCTTTGGTTTCCGCCGCCGTGGTACCGACCAGCTCAATCCCGACAAACGCGAACACCGCAATCTGGAAGCCGGCAAAGAAGCCGCTGATCCCTTTCGGGAACCAGCCGCCGTCATTCCACAGATGGGCAAACGACGCCTGTACGCCGGTTGGCGACTGGAAGTGCGTCAGCACCATCACCAGCCCGACGACAATCAGCGCGATGATGGCGACGATTTTGATCATCGCGAACCAGAACTCCATCTCACCGAACATTTTAACGGTGGCGAGGTTCAGGCTCAGCAGCAGGACAATCACCGCCAGCGAAGCCACCCAGTCCGATAGCCCTGGGAACCAGAATTGCGCGTACGCCGTGATGGCCACAACGTCAGCCATGCCGGTGACCACCCAGCAGAACCAGTAGGTCCAGCCGGTAAAATAGCCCGCCCACGGGCCGAGCAGGTCTGACGCGAAGTCGCTGAAGGATTTGTATTCAAGATTCGAGAGCAGCAATTCACCCATTGCACGCATCACGAAAAAGAGCATAAAACCGATGATCATATAAACGAAGATGATCGACGGGCCGGCAAGACTGATGGTTTTGCCCGAGCCCATAAACAGCCCTGTGCCGATGGCTCCGCCAATGGCAATAAGCTGAATGTGACGGTTCGTGAGATTTCGCCGTAGCGACTGTTCAGACGTCGCCTCTTCTGCGGCGGCGACTTTGACCTGATCTACCATGTGATATTTTCCTGTTTATGCCTGTCTGTGTTGTTAAGGCTCTTCTGGCCTTTATTTACGCCAAATAAATGACGGCCCCTGTGTAAGGACTAATCGATAGTAGGTAAGAATCGGCGGGATGAATACTATGATTTGAATATTATGTTAATAATATGTTGAAAGTGAGTGTCATATCACTCATACAGCGCGAAACAGCTCACAAAAATACACGTAACAGTTTCGTTTGCAATACAAAATGTTGATTCCGTCGTAACTCCGGGTTTTATCGCTATTTTCCTCTCCCCGATCGGAGAGAGGAAAATAAGAAAAACCGATTACAGGATTTCCAGCAGCTCGACTTCAAACACCAGGGTGCTGAATGGCGGAATGGACGCGCCAGCGCCACGCTCGCCGTAAGCCAGGTTGTGCGGGATAGTCAGTTCCCATTTGGAACCTACTGGCATCAGGGTCAGGGCTTCGATCCAGCCTGCGATAACGCCGTTGACCGGGAACTCAGCCGGTTCGCCACGCGCGACGGAGCTGTCGAACACGGTACCGTCGATCAGCTTACCGGTGTAATGTACGCGAACGTGGTCGGTACGCGCCGGGATTGCGCCATCACCCTGATTGATTACGCGGAACTGCAAGCCGGACTCGGTGCTGTTCACGCCTTCACGCTCACGGTTCTCTTCCAGATATTTCACGCCTTCTGCCGCCATCTCTTCGAAACGCGCGCGACGTACGGCGTCAGCACGTTCGTGGATTTCACGCAGCGCACGGTGCACAACGTCAACCGGCACAGCGGGCTGCTTGCCTTCCAGCGCGTCAGCGATACCCGCCACCAGCGCTTCCGGTAACAGACCTTCCAGGCCGGATTCGCTCAGCTGCTGTCCTACCTGCAAGCCGATGCCGTAGCTTGCCTGCGCTTCGATAGTGTCAAAAGTCGGGGTGGTCATGGGTTTTCCTTCCATCACATTTAAAGTAGCGGGCAGCATATCAGCCATGCCCTTATGGGTAAAACTTTGTCTTAAGTAAAGGTGACAAACTGCGACGAAACGGAAACAATAGTAGCCGTCAGGATTTTCCCTAATATATGTCACGAAAGCTGGCTTTGTTACGCCCATCAGGCAGTTAGCAAACTACACTTCTCAGGACAGGATAAAAAGACGCGGAGCAGGAGGAGAGCCATGCCCGGGCGATTTGAACTGAAACCTACCCTGGCGAAAATCTGGCATGCGCCGGATAACTTTCGCATCATGGACCCGCTGCCGCCTTTGCATCGCAGAGGCATTATCATCGGCGCGTTGCTGATCGTCATCGGCTTCCTGCTTCCTTCCGGCAGTGACAACGTTGATACCGCGCCGGTCAGCCGGAATGCTGAGCTGGATATCCAGTCGCAAAGCCAGCCGCAGCCTGGTTCACAGCCGATGCAGACGCAGCTGGTCACACCGTCTAACGATCCGGGCCAGGTTGCGCCGGTTGAACCTGAACCTGTTCAGGAAGATCAGGAGCTGGCCGCCGCCCCTTCAGAGCCACAGGCGCAACAGCCCACCGGCATTGAGCAGCAGTGGCGTTCGTATCGCGTAGAGCCTGGGAAAACTCTTGCCCAGCTGTTCCGCGACCACAATTTGCCCGCAACGGATGTGTATGCCATGGCGCAAGTCGAGGGGGCAGGCAAGCCGCTCAGCAACCTGCAAAATGGTCAGATGGTGCAGATCCGTCAGAACGCCAGCGGGGTGGTGACCGGGTTAACGATCGATACCGGCAACGGGCAGCAGGTACTGTTTACCCGCCAGCCGGACGGCAGTTTCATCAGAGCACGTTAATGGCCCAGGCCGGGTAAGGCGATGCCGCCACCCGGCACTTTTGTTCTCAGGCACGCCGTTTATTCACCCACCAGATCCCCGAGCAGACCAGCACCAGCGCAATCGCGTATTTAATGTCCATAATGTTTTCGCCGAGGAAGATGGCGGAGAGCACCGTCCCTGCTACAGGTATGACAAAGTTGAACGGGGCAATCATACTCACGCGGTTTACTTTCAGCAGCGCGCTCCACAGGGCGAACGCCACGGATGAGAGCAGCGTCAGATACCCCAGCACGGCGACGGCTTTCATGCTGTGCACCTCCAGCGTCCCGCCCGTGGCATAGCCTCCCGCAACCAGTGCCGCCCCGCCTATCCCCAGCTGCCATCCCGTCATTACCGTCGGGTCAACGGTCCGGGAAATGCGTTTCCCGTAAAGCGTGGCCGCAGAGAGAATAAAGGCGGCCAGCACCACAAATCCGTCACCTTTCCACACAAACTGGAACTCACTTAACCCGCTGTGGAAGTTCACCAGCATCACCCCGGCAAAGCCCAGAACACACCCCAGCGTTTTGTTATAGCTGAGTTTGTCGTTGTGGTAGATAAAGTGCGCCAGCAGCACGCTGAAGAAGGTCCCGGTGGCATTCATGATGGAGCCGTTCACCCCGGTCGTGTAGGCCAGGCCGATATAAAAGAAGGTGTACTGGAGGGAGGTCTGGGTCAGTCCGAGGATCGTGAGCTGGCCAAACTGCGTGGGCGTGAGCCTGCCAATCGGTTTTCGCTGGGCCAGGGCAAAAAGCAGCAGCAACGCGCCGGCAAACAGAAAACGGTATCCGGCAAAGACGACTTTGGAGGGGATATCATCGGTCGCGATCTGAAAGAGTTCGTAGCCACTTTTAATGGCCGGGTACGAGCTTCCCCAAAGCAGACAGCAGAGCGTGGCGCAGGCATAGGCCACATTTCGACGGGCAAAGACGGGCGTGGGCAGAGCAGTATCCATGACAAATCTCATAAATAAAATTGCGTTTCAATTTATTATCAGAGAATGCGTCAGGAATAGCGACCTTACAAGAGCAAAAGATGACGCAGGGTCACGCTAAAAAGCAAAACGCCGGCACAAGGCCGGCGCTTCGACGCGAGCAGAGTAAAAAATTACTCAGCTACTACGTTAACAACCAGTTTAGCGAACACTTCGCTGTGAACCTGGAAGTCAACTTCGTGCTCACCAGTGGTACGCAGAACGCCGTTCGGCAGACGAACTTCGCTCTTAGCCACTTTAACGCCTGCCGCAGTAACTGCATCAGCGATATCGCGGGTACCGATGGAACCGAACAGTTTACCTTCGTCGCCAGCTTTGGACGCGATGGTAACGGTGCCCAGTGCGTTGATTGCTTCAGCGCGAGCGTTAGCAGCCGCCAGAACGTCAGCCAGTTTGGCTTCCAGTTCAGCACGACGTGCTTCGAAAAACTCTACGTTTTTCTTAGTAGCTGGAACAGCTTTACCCTGTGGAACCAGGAAGTTACGAGCGTAACCCGCTTTAACGTTTACCTGATCACCCAGGCTGCCCAGGTTTGCTACTTTATCAAGCAGAATAACTTGCATTACCTTATCCTCTTAAAGTCGTATTAATGGACCGTGCCCGATTACTGATGACGATCAGTGTACGGCAGCAGAGACAGGTAGCGAGCGCGTTTGATAGCGCGAGCCAGCTGACGCTGATATTTTGCACGAGTACCGGTGATACGGCTTGGGACAATCTTACCGCTTTCGGTGATGTAGTTTTTCAGCGTTGCGATATCTTTATAGTCGATCTCTTGAACGCCTTCCGCGGTGAAACGGCAGAACTTGCGACGACGGAAATAACGTGCCATATGGCTAGTCTCCAGAATCTATCAAATCAATCTGCTCGGCATGCAGAACCATTTTGCTCAGGCCGTTCTTTGCCTTGTGGCAAGAAATGAACCCCTGAACGATTACTGCGCTACCGACCGTTAAACTGTGAGTAATGGCCTGGTTTTCGTGTCCGCTAATAATTACGGGCATTTGGCACCACGCCTGCCGGTGAAACCCGGCTTCCTCTTGCACAGAACGATGCTCAAGCACGAACTGGCAATGCGGAATTCCTGATGGGCTGACCTTTCGAAGGGGGGTCCTGCACACGGTGCCGGACAACACCAGACGGTTGGTCATCAGAAATTACTCTTCAGAATCCCCAGCATCAGAATCATCTGCGGTTTCGTTTGCGAAATCATCGCGACGCTCACGGCGCTCGTCTTTCGCTTTAACCATCGGAGATGCTTCGGTCACTGCGTGTTTGGTACGCATAACCATGCTGCGGATAACGGCATCGTTGAAGCGGAAGGTAGTTTCCAGCTCATCGATCACTTCCTGCGGAGCTTCAACGTTCATCAGAACGTAGTGTGCTTTGTGCAGTTTGTTGATCGGGTAAGCCAGCTGACGGCGGCCCCAGTCTTCCAGACGGTGGATCGTGCCTTCTGCACCAGTGATGGCAGCAGAGTAACGCTCGATCATGCCCGGAACCTGTTCGCTCTGGTCAGGGTGGACCATAAAAACGATTTCGTAATGACGCATCGAATTGCTCCTTACGGATTATTCAGCCTCCTGTCTGGGTCAGCCGAGGCCCGGGGAGGCAAGGAACGTGTTAAAGGTCGGCTGAAAAATTGACGCGTCATAATACTTGCGCCCCCCAGGAAACTCAAGCTGATTGCACAAATAATTCGCACAAAGGGTAAAGCTGTTCTAAGTGGGTGATTTAAAATCGCACTCATCAGAAGCGCTGTTTTTTTGAACAACATCATCAGAAATGGTCACCCATCCCAACCCGGGTAGCGATTACACTTTAATCAGAAACCCTGAACAGAGAAGGAGAGCATTCCGCCGTATCACAGCACGCAGTCGTGGAGCGCATATCATGAAAAGAATCGCAATCGCCATTTTGGCTGCGCTTTTGCTCAGTGCAAACGCGATGGCAGCCATCAGAATAGACAGCCAACAGGCCAGAAACATGGATGATGTGCAGAGCTTAGGCGTTATTTACATCAATCATAACTTCGCCACTGAAAGTGAAGCAGATCAGGCGCTTAATGAAGAAACCGATGCGCAGGGCGCAAAATACTATCACGTCATGCTGACACGTGAGCCCGGCAGCAACGGTAATATGCACGCCAGTGCAGATATTTACCAGTAACGCTTTATCGCTAGCACCAGGAAAGCAAAAGAAAATCAAAGCCATATATAATTTGCCCCCTGCCCGGGGGCTTTTTTATGAATGGCTCCGGAATACCACCGGTTACAACTGTTTCGGTATTCCAGAGCACTTATTCACTTCTGCCCGTAATAAGCATTCGGGCCGTGCTTACGCATGAAATGCTTGTTCATCAGATAATCATCAATGCCCTGAAGCTGTGGGTTAATGCCGCGCGCAATCCACGCCATTCTGGCCACCTCTTCCATCACCACCGCGTTATGCACGGCGTCATGCGCATCTTTACCCCAGGAGAATGGACCATGCTGGTACACCACAATACCCGGCGTATGCAGTGGTTCCGTCTCACCCAGCGTTTCGATAATGACCCTGCCGGTGTTAAGTTCGTACTCGCCTTCGACCTCAGTCTGCGTTAACGCCCGCGTGCAGGGAATATCACCGAAGAAGTAGTCCGCGTGCGTTGTACCCAAAGCAGGGATCGCCAGCCCGGCCTGTGCCCAGGCGGTGGCGTGCGTGGAATGGGTATGTACAATCCCCCCCAAGGACGGGTAACGCTGGTACAGCGCCAGATGGGTTGCCGTATCAGAAGAAGGACGCCATTTGCCTTCAACGACCAGTCCTTCCAGGTCAACCACCACCATATCGTCCGCTTTCATGGCGTCATAGGCCACGCCGCTCGGCTTAATCACCACCAGCCCCTGCTCGCGATCGATGGCGCTTACGTTGCCCCACGTAAACGTCACCAGTCCATAGCGCGGGAGATCCATATTGGCTTCAAAGACCTGCTGTTTCAGCTTAAGCATGTTCCGCCTCCATCAGTCCTGCCCGCGCCATGCGCTCGCACACCCAGTCCCGGGCTTTCGCCACTTCTGCCGCCGGATCGTCCGCGGTTTCGCTCCACATCTCAATCAGGTAAGGCCCGCAATAACCTGTCTGTTTGAGCGTCTGGAAGCACCGTTCGAAATCCACCACCCCGGTGCCGAACGGTACGTTTTTAAACACGCCGGGACGGGTATCTTTAACGTGCACCGCCACGATATGCCCGATGCCCGCCTGAAGCTCCATCTGTACGTCGTTATCCCATGCCGACAGGTTGCCGATATCCGGATAAAGCTGGAACCACGGGTTATTCAGATAGTGCGCGTAGCCCAGCGCCTTGCTGATGGAGTTCATCAACGGATAATCCATGATCTCCATCGCCAGCGTCACCTGCGCACGGCTTGCCATCTCAACGCTCTCTTTCAGGCCGTCACGGAAACGACGGCGCGTTTCATCATTGGCTTCCTGATAGTAAACATCGTAACCCGCCAGTTGAATCACGCGGATGCCGACATCCTGTGCGAAGCGAATAGCTTTACGCATGATCTCCAGCCCTTCGGCGCGTACGGCATCATCTTCGCTGCCAAGCGGAAAACGACGATGAGCGCTCAGGCACATGGATGGCACGCGCACGCCGGTTTCGGCAATGGCGCTCACCAGCGCCAGACGCTGGTCGCGGCTCCAGTCCAGGCGAGCAAGACGCTCGTCCGTCTCATCCACCGACATTTCGACAAAATCGAAACCCAGCTGCTTCGCCAGCTGTAACCGCTCCAGCCAGCACTCCCCCGCAGGGAGTGCCTTTTCATAGATGCCAAGCGGGACCTGTTTTGACAACATACCCGCTCCTTAACCCCAAAGCTGAGCGATTGAGCGTTTAAACTGACGCGCAGCTTCCACCGGAGATTCCGCATCGCGAATGCTACGACCGGCAATAAAGACGTGAATTGGAATCCCCTTGAACAGCGGCAGATCTTCCAGCGCCAGGCCACCGGTTACGGTCACTTTGAAGCCCATATCGGCCAGACGTTTGATCGCGCTGATATCGGCTTCACCCCACGCCACGCCTGCGGCCTGCGCATCACGGCTGCGGTGATAAACCACCTGCTGGATACCTGCTTCGCGCCACTCCTGCGCCTGCTCCCAGGTCCAGAAACCGGTCAGTTCAATCTGCACGTCGCCATTGAACTCCTTCGCCACGTCCAGCGCGCCTTTCGCAGTGTTGATATCCGCACAGCAGATCACGGTGACCCAGTCGGCGTTGGCTTCAAAGCACATGCGAGAGAGAATTTTGCCCGCATCGGCGATTTTGGCATCCGCCAGCACGATTTTATGCGGATAGAGCGCCTTCAGGTCACGAACCGCACGAACGCCTTCGCCCACGCACAGAATGGTGCCGACTTCGATGATGTCCACTTCTTCCGCAATCAGACGGGTGGTTTCGTAAGCGTGAGACAGAGTCTGGTTATCCAGCGCGACCTGCAACATTGGTAATGACATTTTAAATTCCTCTTAAACGGCCGCCGCAGTGGCGTTATCAATTAAATCCAGCACGTCCTGCGCGGTACGGCAGGCGCGTAAACGGTCAAAATTAGCTTCATCATCAAACAGATTGACGATCTGCATGATGCCCACCTCCTGGTGGGTATTGGCATCGACAGCCGCCATAGTGATAAGGATGTCGACCGGGTCGTTATCTTCGTGGTTAAACACCAGCGGCGTTTTCAACGTCACCAGCGCGAAGCCGGTTTTCTTGACGCCCTCTTCCGGGCGGCCATGCGGCATCGCCAGGCCTGGCGCAATCACAAAGTAAGGGCCATGCTGCGCCACGCCATCCAGAATCGCCTGGTAGTAACGCGGCTCGACAACGTCAGCCTTAACCAGCAGATCCACGCTCAGCTTCACCGCTTCCTGCCAGGTGCTGGCTTCGGCCTGTAAAAGGATGGAGTTATTCTCTGCCAGCGAATCACGTAGTTTCATGTGGCATCCTTACTTCACGTCTTGTGGGAAGTGTTCTTTGATCACTTCCAGCAGCTTTGGTCCGAAATCCGCAGGCGACAGCATGTTGCGTACGCCTACCACGTATTTGTTGCCCGACACGCTAATCTCGCCGGCAATGTGCGTTGAGGCGATGATGATGTCCGCGCCGTTCAGTTCACTTTTGTATTCACCCACTGCGCAGCTGTTCACCGTGTGGTCAATGTTTGACTGGGTTAAAAACTGGTCCACTTTCATCTTCATGATCATGGAGCTACCTTGCCCATTGCCACACACAGCCAGGATACGTACGGTCATAATCGAAACTCCTTAATGAGCAGACACTTCTGCTGTTTGTTTTTCCGCATCTTCTTCAGCCCGCAGCGAACGGCCAGCGAAGAACATATAAGCCAGGGCAATCAGGATGATGACGGCCATAAAGACCAGCCCGACGGACGCAAAGCCCTGCATCATCGGCGGCGCCAGAATTGACCAGTCCGCCATGCCCATCCAGGCGCTCATGCCGGTGAGCTTGACCGCCCACACGCACCCGAAGATTTCAACCATGCCCATCACCAGGCAGATCTTGAGCGCTGCGCGCCATCCGCCGAAGTGGTTAGCAAACACGCCGATAGTGGCGTTGGAGAAGAACATCGGGATAAAGCCAGGAATAATCAGGATTGAGGAGCCACAGCCCACCAGAATGCCGACCGCAATCAGCTGGCCGATGGTGCCCCACATAAAGCCCCAGACAACGGCGTTTGGCGCAAAGCTATAGATAGCCGCACAGTCAATCGCCAGCACCGCGCCAGGGATCAGGCGCTGGGAGATGCCATTAAACGCTTCCGACAGTTCGGCGACGAACATACGCACGCCCTGGGTGATGATGAAAATAGCAACAGCGAAGGAGAAACCGGTTTGCAGGATATAGACCGTCCAGTGGGTTTTACCCGCCATCGCCTGCACCACGTCAATGCCAAAGGAGAGCAGGATGGCGCCGAAGAAGATGGTCATCACAATTGCCGTGGAGACGATGTTGTCGTGGAAGATATTCAGCCAGCCAGGCAATTTGAGATCTTCAACACTCTCCTCTTTTTTGCCCAGGTACGGCGCGACTTTGTAAGCAATCCAGGAGGCGAACTGCTGCTGGTGACCGATGGAGAAACCGCAGCCGTCCGTAACGTCCTGCGTTGGCTTATACATCATGTTGGAGGTGATGCCCCAGTAAAGTGAGACCAGCACTGCCGTGCAGATGACCGTGGTCCACATTGGGTAGCCGAAGATATAGAGAGAAACGGCAATCAGACCCGCCTGCTGGAACATGATGTGCCCGGTGAGCATGATGGTGCGAATACCGGTGATACGGCGCAGGAGCACGTAAATGATGTTCAGCGCCAGCGCGAGCAGTACCGCATACCCAACCCAGCTGTATGCATCTCCCATGCGATCGATGGTGGCCATCATGGACGCGTAAGTGTCAGAGATGGCGCCGTTAATGCCGTACACCTCTGACATTTTGGCAACAACCGGCTTAAACGTGCTGGTCAGAATGCCAGACCCCGCCTGCAACAGCATAAAACCAATGATGGTTTTGATGGTGCCTTTGATAATCACGCTGACGCTTTTGCGCAGCAGGATGTACCCCAGGCACGTCACGATACCCAGCAACAGCGGGGCGTTGGTCATTACCTGATTAAAGAAAACGGTAAAGACGTTGTAGAGGATCTCCATAACTCTCTCCAGAAAATGAGAACACGAGGGGCAATCCCTGTGTGGTTGGTGTCATCACTCTATTAATCACAAATAATCATAACAAGATTGCATTTGATTATTTGTGACGGATCACGCAATTTATTTTCATGGCGTTAGTAATGATTTTCACTACCAAACCAATCCAATAAATAAATTCTTAATTTTCAGTATATTAATCATTTATAGCGGTTATCTTATCAACGTCATGATGTTTTTTCTGTGATGTGGCGAGGGGAATTTTCCGTAAATAAGCCATTGCAAATCGGTTTAAACAGTGCCAGCATTAATCACAACAAGTCACAGTATGATTACTTTTGATTAAAACCAGGAGTCAAACGATGAGTAAAGTGAAAACCATCACCCGTGAATCATGGATTCTGAGTACCTTTCCGGAGTGGGGTAGCTGGCTGAACGAAGAGATCGAGCAGGAACAGGTTGCTCCTGGCACATTTGCGATGTGGTGGCTGGGCTGCACCGGGATCTGGCTGAAATCAGAAGGCGGCGCCAACATTTGTGTTGATTTCTGGTGCGGCACCGGCAAACAGAGCCACGGCAATCCACTGATGAAAAAAGGCCACCAGATGCAGCGTATGGCCGGCGTTGAAAAGCTCCAGCCGAACCTGCGCACCACGCCTTTTGTGCTTGATCCTTTTGCCATTCGCCAGATCGACGCCGTTCTCTCTACCCACGATCACAACGATCATATCGACGTGAACGTGGCGGCAGCGGTAATGCAAAACTGCGCGGACGACGTACCGTTTATCGGGCCGCAGACCTGCGTGGATTTGTGGATTGGCTGGGGCGTGCCAAAAGAGCGCTGCATCGTGATGAAGCCGGGCGACGTGGTGAAAATCAAAGACATTGAGATTCACGCGCTGGATGCCTTTGACCGCACCGCGCTGATCACCCTGCCAGCCGATCAGAAAGCCGCAGGCGTACTGCCAGACGGGATGGATGAGCGCGCGGTGAACTATCTGTTCAAAACGCCTGGCGGTTCCCTGTATCACAGCGGTGACTCCCACTACTCCAACTACTACGCGAAGCACGGTAACGAGCACCAGATTGACGTGGCGCTTGGCTCTTACGGTGAAAACCCGCGCGGGATCACCGACAAAATGACCAGCGCGGATATGCTGCGTATGGCCGAAGCGCTGAACACCAAAGTGGTGATCCCGTTCCACCATGATATCTGGTCAAACTTCCAGGCCGATCCGCAAGAGATCCGCGTCCTGTGGGAGATGAAAAAAGACCGCCTCAAGTATGGCTTCAAGCCGTTCATCTGGCAGGTTGGCGGCAAGTTCACCTGGCCGCTGGATAAAGACAATCTTGAGTATCACTACCCGCGTGGTTTCGATGATTGCTTTACGATTGAACCCGATCTGCCGTTCAAGTCCTTCCTCTGATACCGAGGCCCAATCGCCAGACCCTGCGTCTGGCGATGTCATTTTTATTTTAGTAATTTCACGCTATTTCAAATATCATCTTTTCAAATCAATTCTTATCGGAATAGCTCATGACGGAAGCGCAACGGCATCAAATTTTACTGGAACTCCTGGCGCAAACAGGGTTTATCACCGTCGAGAAAGTGATCGAACGTTTAGGGATCTCCCCCGCTACCGCGCGACGGGATATCAACAAGCTGGATGAGAGCGGCAAGCTGAAAAAAGTCCGCAATGGCGCAGAGGCCATCAGCCAGCAGCGTCCACGCTGGACGCCGATGAACATCCACCAGGCGCAGAATCACGATGAAAAGGTGCGGATTGCCAGAGCGGCGTCACAGCTGGTGAATCCCGGGGAGAGCGTGGTGATCAACTGCGGTTCGACGGCGTTTCTGCTGGGCCGTGAAATGTGCGGCAAGCCGGTGCAAATCATTACCAACTATCTGCCGCTGGCCAATTATCTCATTGACCAGGAACATGAAAGCGTGGTGATCATGGGCGGCCAGTATAACAAGAGCCAGTCCATCACCCTGAGCCCGCAGGACAGTGAAAACAGCCTCTACGCCGGGCACTGGATGTTTACCAGCGGCAAAGGCCTGACGGCGGATGGACTGTATAAAACCGATATGCTCACCGCAATGGCAGAGCAGAACATGCTTAACGTGGTGGGCAAGCTGGTGGTGCTGGTCGACAGCAGCAAGGTCGGTGAACGTGCCGGCATGCTTTTCAGCCGCGCCGAGCAAATCAGCATGGTGATCACCGGCAAAAACGCCAACCCCGAGATCCTCAGCAAGCTGGAGGATCAGGGTGTCACGGTGCTGCGCGTTTAAAGGTGCTGGCGGAAGAATTCCACGGTTGCTTCCAGCGCGGCCGGGGTAATACGGTGCCGGACACCTGCTCCCCACAGGCAGGTCAGATTGCTGTCCAGCCCTTCACGCTGTAGCGCCTGTTGCAGGCGGAACGTTTCACCGGGCGGTACGACGTCATCGGCGTCCCCATGCCACAGCAGCAGCGGACGATCGGCCAGCTGCGAAAGCGCATGGCTGACGTCCCATTCTGACAACAGGGCCTCAATCTCCTGAGGGGCCTGCGGCGGGAACAGCGTCTTTGCCAGTGACGTAAAGTAGCCCGATCCCATCAGGCAAGCCACGGACGTCACCTCCGGATGCCTGGCCATGATCCCCAGCGCCGTCATTCCGCCCATTGATGCGCCTGCGACCGCCAGCCGTTTCCCCTCCACCAGCCCGGCCTGCAAGAGCGCGTCACGCAGCCCGGCGAACTCGGTCAGATTGCCGTGCAGCGTTTGCCAGAACAGCCCCAGCCGCGCCTGCTCATCGCCCGTAAAGCGTGCCCCATGATTCGGCGCATCAGGCATGACCACCCGGAAACCGGCCTGCGCCAGCGCGACGGCAAAATAGCTGTAGACCAGCTTCGAGGAGAGAAAGCCATGATAGAAAACTACCGTCGGCAGCGGCTGTTCACCTTTACCAGCCGGAAAAGCATGGATGATTTCATGCTCACTCAGCTGGCGAGTTTCAATTTCAATCATTGTCGATCCTGTGCTGATGAATGATTCATAATGTTGAGAGCTGGATTACGGTTTCACGATATTTTCATTCGAAATCTACGTCCCAGATAACACTTCGGGAACATTCCCCCAAAACTAAATTCGCAGACAACTACACTATGGCTATCAGGAAAAGAGACAGGTTTATGCGCAGGCTTACCGCTTTATTGCTGGTCTCGCTGCTCAGCGGATGTTCCGTATTGCAGGGTACGCCAGAACCGGCGCCGCCGGTTACCGATCATCCTCAGGAAATTCGTCGTAATCAGACGGAAGGATTACAACGCCTGGGTACCGTATCCGCGATGGTTCGTGGTTCCCCGGATGATGCAGAAGACGCAATTGAAGCGCAGGCCGTTGCCGCAAAAGCAGATTATTACGTCATCACGATGATTGATGAAACCATTATTACGGGACAGTGGTACGCCCAGGGCATTTTGTACCGTAAGTAAGCATCATCATTTGAACGACTTTTACACTGCTTTGCGTCCGTAGACATTTTCCTGTCCACAATAAACTCCATGCCAGCAACAATGGAAATGAGTTTATTCGCGAAGGATTGCCCGGCGGATACCGGAGACACGTGAAAAGGAGCTGACGATGAAACGAACCCTTGCTTTAACGACGCTATTGCTTTCAGCGGGCCTGCTGAGCACCACGGCGCAGTCGGCCGAATTTGCCAGCGCGGATTGCGTCACGGGCCTGAACGAGATTGGTCAGATCTCCGTCAATAATATCACGGGGAGTCCGCAAGACGTTGAACGTGTCGTCGCTCTGAAGGCCGATGAACAGGGCGCATCCTGGTATCGCATCGTTCAGATGCAGGAAGATCACCATGTTAATCACTGGCGCGTGCAGGCCATTCTTTATGCCTAGTCCCTTCCGATAAAAGCCACTTAATTTTAGTGGCTTTTCACTTTTGCAAATTTTTTATCTCTCCCAAAACCTTACGGAAACAAACATGTAACATTAAGTTACATTAAAGAGGTAAACGTTATCTCTGCTCTGCCGTTGAACAGCCATCACTTTTCAATAATGAGCAATTTATGATCACCTTTTTCCGCCTGGCAGGTCTGGGCACGAAGCTATCGCTGCTAACAGGTGCCAGTGTCGCCACGCTTTTTTTGCTGTTCACTTTTCTGTTGAGCCACAACGCCAGCCAGCAGCTTGAAGATCTTGCGGTTGAAGACCTGCATAACCAGTCTACCGGCATGGTGGATATGGTAGAGATGTTCAACACCAGCCTGAGCGAAGAGGTCGAGAGCTATACCCGCCTGTTCACCACCTTTTTGCCACAGCCATTGAACAGCGACAGCAGCCAGAGCCGCACCATTAACGGCCTTACCGTTCCTCTGCTGAAGGGCGGTGAAACGGAGTTGCATGAAAACAATACGCTTTCTGATGACTTCCTGAGCCGAACGGGGGCCATCTCGACGCTGTTTGTCCGCAGCGGTAACGATTTTATCCGCGTGGCCACGTCGCTGCGCAAAGAGAATGGCGACCGCGCCATCGGAACCGTTCTTGATAGCACCAGCCCGGCATTTGCGGCTGTCACCAAAGGGGAGGTCTATCGCGGCCTCGCGCTGCTGTTCGGCAAGCGCTATATCACGCAGTACCAGCCTGTTAAAAATGCGGAAGGCCAGGTTATCGGGATTATCTTTGTTGGCGTCGACATCACCCATTCCTGGAACGTCATGCGCGAGAAAATCCTTAACCGTCGTCTGGGCAAGAGCGGTCACTTCTTTGTACTGGATCGCAGCAGCGGTAAAACGCGCGGACAGTATCTGTTCCATGCCAGCGAAGAGGGCAAACTGCCCAACTGGGACACGGCGACACAGCAGCAGCTTCTGAGTGATAAAGCCGGCACGCTGGAACGCGTGAGCGCGGATGGCCGTACGCTCAAAGTCGCCTACACGCCGCTGCCGGGCTGGAACTGGACCATCGTGGGTGAAGTGGATAAAGCCGTACTGCTTTCAAGCGTCACCACGCTGCGCGATCGCTTCCTGATGGCGGGCGTGGTGCTATCCGCGCTCTTCGCGGGCCTGTTCGTTATCCTCATTCGCCGGATGCTAACCCGCCCACTGCGCGCAGTGATCGCGCTTGCCCGGCAGTATGCCGCAGGCGATCTTCGCGCCAGCCTGCCGGTAACCCGCCAGGATGAAGTCGGCCAGCTGATTGATGCCATCAATGGGATCGGGGGCGGCCTGCAAAAAATTGTGTTGCAGGTCCGCGAGGCCGCAAGCGAAATCCATCTGGGGACTAAAGCGCTGGCTTCAGATACCGGCGAGATCTCTGAACAAATCAACAAACAGGCCAGCAGCGTTGAGGAGACCTCCGCCAGCATGGAGCAATTAGCCGCCACCGTGCAGCAAAATGCCGCCAACATGGAGCAAACTCAGCAGCTGGTGGGTGAAACCTCGCGCGCGGTGCATCAGGGTGGAGAGACGGTGACCCACGCAGTTTCCACCATGGATGATATTCGTGATGCATCGAAACGCATTGAAGACATCACCCGCGTGATTGAGTCCATCGCTTTCCAGACCAATATCCTGGCGCTCAATGCGGCGGTTGAAGCGGCGCGGGCGGGCGAGCACGGGAAAGGTTTCGCAGTGGTGGCGCAAGAGGTGCGCGCCCTGGCCGCACGCAGCGCCAACGCGGTAAAAGAGATTGAGAGCTGATTGGCGACACGCTGAACAAGGTGAGCGAAGGCCATGCGCTTTCTGAGCAGACGCGTCTGGCGATGGATGCCATCATTGTTCATATCGATAACATCAGCCAGCTTGTTACCGAGATCAACCACGCCTCCCGCGAGCAGTCTGCGGGGATTGGTCAGGTGAATCTGGCGATGACGCACATCGGTGAGGCATCGCACATCAATGCTGATCGTATCTCACGCAGCGAGCAGACGGCGCAGACGCTGCGCGAGAAGGGTTCACATCTCACCCGGCTGGTGAGCCTGTTCCAGCTTAAAGCTTAACCGACCCGGCCCGTGGCGCGCAGCAGCAGGTCGTTTTGCACCTGTTCGCTCATCAGCGTGCCGCCCCGGGTATCCAGCATCATGCGGCACCACGCCTGCGCCACGGGCGGCGTTGCGTGCCGCAGCATCTGGCTTCCGGCCCCGAGTAAAAAGAGCTGCCGCGCGATCTCCCTGCCCTGCGCTTCCTGCGGTTTACGCAGCTTCTGCTGTAGCTGCCGCCAGCTGCGATCGAAGTGCCTGTCCTGGCCTTTTACCTGCGCGAAATCATCGGCGAGCAGGTCGAGAATGCCCGACTGCTTCGCCAGTACGCGCAGTACATCCAGGCACATTATATTGCCAGAGCCTTCCCAGATGCTGTTGACGGGCATTTCACGGTACAACCGCGGAAGCTCACTCTCTTCGCAATAGCCTGCGCCGCCCAGCACCTCCATTGCCTCTGCCACAAACGGTATGCCTGCTTTGCAGACGCTGTATTTTGCCGCCGGAGTGAATAGCCGCGCCCATGCGGCTTCCTGCGGGTCGGTGCGGTTATCCCACGCCCGGGCGAGTCGGAACAGCAGTGCCGTGTGTCCCTCCAGCACCAGCGCCATACGGCTTAGCACGTCGCGCATTAACGGCTGGTCGATCAGATTTTTGCCGAAGGTCTGCCGCTGATGGGCATGATAAAGCGCCACCGAGAGCGCGCGGCGCATCAGTCCGTGGCTACCAAGCGCGCAGTCAAAGCGCGTCAGCCCACCCATCTTAAGAATTTGCCGGACACCTTCACCCTCTTCGCCCAGCAGCCAGCCGTAAGCATCAAGGAACTCAGCCTCACTGCTGGCATTTGAACGGTTACCGAGCTTGTCCTTCAGACGCTCAAGGCGCACGGCATTGCGTTGCCCGTCGGGTAAGAAACGCGGGACAAAAAAGCAGGACAACCCGCCCTTCGCCTGCGCGAGCACCAGATGCGCATCGCTCTGCGGCACGGAGAAAAACCATTTGTGCCCCACCAGCCGGTAACTGCCATCACTGCATTTCTCTGCTTTGGTGGTATTACTGAGTACGTCCGAACCGCCCTGCTTTTCCGTCATCCCCATGCCGATCAGCAGGCCGCGCTTTTGCGCCCCCGGTGCGAGATGGGGATCGTAGCGATCGCTCATCAGCGGCGTTAACCAGTCGTGAAACGGTTTGGGTAGCGACTGTAGCAACAGCGGCGTGGCCGCAAAGGTCATGGTCACCGGGCATAGCGTTCCCGCCTCCACCTGAGCATGAAGCACAAAACGCGCGGCCCGGGCGACGAACGATCCTTTCCGTGCCTCCTCCTCCCACGCCAGGTTGTGCACCCGGTTGGCGCAAAGCCCCTGCATCAGAAGATGCCATGCCGGATGAAAGCGGACGTCATCCAGCCTCGCTCCCGTGGCGTCATAACGCAGCAGCTCCGGCGGATTAACGTTCGCCAGCCTGCCCAGCTCCAGCGACTCCGCCGTACCCAACTGCTGTCCGATGCTGGCAAGAAGATCCACATCCCACTCAGCCCCTTCGCGCGCTACCGCATCGCGCAGGGCGCAATCAGAGAGAAAAAGGTTGCTGTTCGATAGCGGTGCAGGTTGATTAAAAACGGTATGAGTCTGCCAGTGCATGCTGTCTCCCTCCTTTCATTGGCAATAAAGGTAAGTATGGACAGAGGGCATGCACGCTGCATGGGAGGAGGGTCACACGATGACGATCGTGTTGATATCATTCGTGAAATAGCTCACAGAACATAAGAATAAACTATTTCATTACTTCACTAATGCTGAATAATTTATTCTTACCCCGTTTTTGTGAGGATCGTTATGCAACAGGATGCGCACAAGCGTGCATTAATTGCAGGCTCCATCGGTAATTTCATCGAGTGGTATGAATTTGCGGTCTACGGTTTTCTGGCAACGGTGATTGCCAGAAACTTCTTCCAGCTTGAGGGGGAAGCGGAGCTCACCAGCCTGATCCTTACCTGGGCCTCGTTCGCCATCGCTTTCTTCTTCCGTCCGCTGGGTGCGGTGGTCTTTGGCCGCATTGGCGACAGGATTGGCCGCAAACCGACGCTGATTATCGTGCTGGTATTGATGACGCTCGCCACCGCTGCCATCGGTATTGTGCCGGTCTACGCCAGTATCGGGATTGCCGCGCCGCTGATCGTTACGCTCCTGCGTATTCTGCAAGGACTGTTCGCGGGCGGTGAATATGGCGGTGCGGTCTCATTGATGACGGAGTTCGCCCCGCGCGGCAAGCGCGGTCTTTACGGGGCATGGCAGTCCTTCACCGTGGCGCTCGGGCTGTTAGCGGGAGCAGGCATTGTCGCGTTGCTCTCTGCCCTGCTCTCCCCTGAAGCCTTGCACGACTGGGGCTGGCGCATTCCGTTCTTCCTGGCGTTGCCGATGGGTGCGGTCGCGCTATGGCTGCGGGTGAGCATGGAAGAGACGCCGAGCTTTGTGCAGCAACGGGAAAAACCGGTTGTTACTCAGGCCACCACCGCCGCCACGTTCAAAACCATCCTGATGGGCATTGGCCGCGTGATGGTCTGGTCTGCGGCGGGCTATACCTATCTGGTGATTATGCCGACCTATCTGCAATCTGCGCTACACACCGGTTTTAACCAGGCGCTGCTGATTGCGGTGATTTCTAACATTGGATTTGCGCTCACGATCATTCCGTCGGGCATGCTGAGCGACAGGATCGGGCGGCGGACGGTGATGATTATCGCCACCGTGCTCCTGCTGATCCTCGCCCTGCCGCTGCTGAAAATTTTGCAGGCGGAAACCAGTACGCTGGCGGTCAAAGCGATTGTGGTGCTAATTGCGGGAGGTCTGGTTGGGATGCTGGCAGGGCCGGGGCCGGCAATGCTGTCTGAGATGTTCCCGACGCGCGTGCGTTATACCGGGCTGGGGCTGGCCTATTCTCTGTCGAATGCGATCTTCTCGGGCTGTGCGGGGCTGATCATTACCGGGCTGATTAAAGAGACGGGCAATCTGGATATTCCGGCGTACTACGTGATGGCAACGGCGGTGGTGAGTATTTTCGCGCTGATGACGCTGAGGAAGGATGACCATTTACGGTTGTTAGAGGAGTGAGATTGTTGCCCGGTGGCGCTGCGCTTAGCGGGCCTACGTTACCATGCTTTTGTAGGCCGGGTAAGGCGAAGCCGCCACCCGGCACAACAGGCTACCCGCGCTGACGCACCGCTTCAAACAGGCAGATACCCGTCGCAACAGAAACGTTCAGGGACGACACGCTGCCTGCCATCGGGATGCTGATCAGCTCGTCGCAGTGCTCGCGCGTCAGACGACGCATGCCTTCACCTTCTGCCCCCATCACCAGCGCCATGCGGCCGGTCATTTTGCTCTGATACAGGGTGTGATCCGCTTCACCGGCTGTGCCGACGATCCAGATATTCTCTTCCTGCAACAGACGCATGGTGCGCGCCAGGTTAGTCACGCGGATCAGCGGAACGTTTTCCGCCGCGCCGCAGGCAACTTTTTTAGCGGTAGCGTTAAGCTGCGCGGAACGATCTCTTGGCACAATCACCGCATGCACGCCTGCTGCATCGGCGCTACGCAGGCACGCGCCCAGGTTATGCGGGTCGGTTACGCCATCAAGGATCAGGAAGAACGGGTTATCCAGCTCAGCGATCAGATCCGGCAGATCATTCTCCTGATACTGACGGCCTGGCTTCACGCGCGCGATAATGCCCTGGTGTACAGCTCCTTCGCTTTTCTCATCCAGATACTGGCGGTTCGCCAGTTGGATCACTACGCCCTGCGCTTCCAGCGCGTGGATCAGCGGCATCAGACGTTTATCTTCTCGCCCTTTCAGAATAAAAACTTCCTGAAAACGCTCCGGCGCGCGCTCCAGCAGGGCCTGCACCGCGTGGATGCCGTAAATCATTTCACTCATTGATGGTTCTCGTAATAAATATTTTCCCTCTCCCGTTGGGGAGAGGGTCAGGGTGAGGGGAAATTACTCCGCCTGCTGTTTCTTCGCCGCGCGCTTCGCTTTGGTCGCGGCCGCTATTTTTTGGGTCTTGGTCGACGGTTTTTTCGCTTTACGAGCGTCTTTTTTCGCCGCCTTGGGCTTCTGTTTCTTCTCGCCACGGAAAGCGCTGTCTGGCTCAAAGTTTACTCTTTTACCTGCCTGACGTCGCTTGCCGCCCGCTTTACCGTTGCCACCTTTTTTCGCTTTCTCACGCTCGGTTTTCCCGACGTTACGCGGAGCACGCTCGCTGGAGATGAGGCTGAAGTCGATTTTACGGTCGTCCATATTCACGGCTTCAACCTTCACTTCCACCCGATCGCCCAGACGGTAGGTCTGGCCGCCGGATTCGCCGATCAGACGTTGTCCGACCTGGTCGAAGCGGTAGTAATCGTTATCGAGGCTGGAAACGTGCACCAGACCGTCGATAAACAGCTCATCCAGACGCACGAAGAAGCCAAAGCCGGTGACGCTGGCAATCACGCCTTTAAAGATATTACCCACCTGATCCAGCATAAAGTCACACTTCAGCCAGTCCGCCACGTCGCGCGTTGCTTCATCCGCACGACGCTCGGTCATGGAACAGTGCTGGCCCAGTTGCAGCATCTCTTCCATGGAGTAGTGATACCCTCCGGTTTCGGTCGTATTGCCTTTATGACTCTGCTCGTGCGCCAGCAGATACTTGATCGCACGGTGCAGGGACAGATCCGGATAACGGCGGATCGGCGAGGTAAAGTGCGCGTACGACTGTAAGGCCAGACCAAAGTGGCCCCGGTTTTCCGGATCGTAAATCGCCTGCTTCATGGAGCGCAGCAGCATGGTTTGCAGCATTTCCGCGTCAGGACGATCGCTGATAGATTGCAGCAGCTCGGCGTAATCGCGTGGCTCAGGCTTATTACCGCCAGGCAGCTCCAGACCGAGTTCAGCCAGCACGGAGCGGAACGAGGTTACGGCTTCCGTGGTTGGCTTGTCGTGAATACGGAACAGCGCAGGCTCTTTGGCTTTCTCAACGAAACGTGCCGCCGAGATGTTCGCAAGGATCATACACTCTTCAATCAGCTTGTGCGCATCGTTACGCTGGGTCTGCTCGATACGCTCGATACGACGCTCAGCGTTAAAGATAAACTTCGCCTCTTCACTCTCAAACGAGATCCCACCGCGCTCTTCGCGCGCCTGATCCAGCGTTTTGTAGAGGTTGTGCAGCTCTTCGATGTGTTTGACCAGCGGCGCGTACTGTTCGCGCAGATCCTGATCGCCCTGCAACATATGCCAGACCTTGGTATAGGTCAGGCGCGCATGGGAACTCATCACTGCTTCGTAGAACTTATAGCCCGTCAGACGTCCCTTGCTGGAGATGGTCATTTCGCAGACCATACACAGGCGGTCCACCTGCGGGTTGAGGGAACACAGGCCGTTGGAGAGCACTTCTGGCAGCATCGGTACAACCTGCGACGGGAAGTAGACCGATGTACCGCGGCTGCGCGCTTCGTTATCCAGCGGCGTGTGTGGACGTACGTAGTAGCTCACATCCGCGATAGCCACCCACAGACGCCAGCCACCACCACGTTTTTTCTCACAGTACACGGCATCATCGAAGTCACGGGCGTCTTCACCATCAATGGTGACCAGCGGCAGATCGCGCAGATCCACGCGGCCTGCTTTGGACTCTTCCGGCACTTCTTCACGCAGGTTTTCGATCTGGTCTTCAACCGCTTTCGGCCAGACGTACGAAATTTCATGGGTGCGCAGCGCCATATCGACGGCCATGCCGGTGCCCATGTTATCGCCCAGCACTTCAACGATTTTACCCACCGCTTTTGTGCGACGAGTTGGGCGCTGGGTGAGTTCAACCACCACCACAAAGCCCATGCGTGCGCCCATTACCTCTTCAGGCGGGATGAGAATGTCGAAGCTCAGACGGCTGTCGTCCGGCACCACAAAGCCTACGCCCGCATCGGTAAAGTAACGGCCAACGATCTGGCTGGTTTTCGGCACCAGCACGCGGACCACGCGCGCTTCGCGGCGGCCTTTACGGTCTGCACCCAGCGGCTGCGCCAGGATCTGGTCGCCGTGAATACACATCTTCATCTGTTCGGATGAGAGGTACAGGTCGTCTTTACGGCCTTCCACGCGCAGGAAGCCGAAGCCATCGCGGTGACCAATAACGGTGCCTTTCAGCAGGTCGAGGCGTTCTGGCAGCGCGTAGCACTGGCGACGAGTAAAGACCAGCTGCCCGTCACGCTCCATGGCGCGCAGGCGGCGGCGAAGGGCTTCAATTTGCTCTTCACCTTCAATGTTTAATTCAACGGCAAGTTCTTCACGATTGGCGGGTTTTTCGCGTTTTGTTAAGTGTTCAATGATGAACTCGCGGCTGGGGATAGGATTCGCGTATTTTTCGGCTTCGCGTTCCTGGAAAGGATCTTGTGACATGTCGGTTCCTCCGTTGTCAGCTCCGGTGGAAATTTTCTTCATTCCACCAGCAATAATTTATAAAGCGGTTGATTCTCTTCAACCAAATCGGCCAGCGTGTAGTTATCCAGTTCCTTGAGAAAACTTTGCACGGCCTTTGAAAGCGCCTGCTTCAGGCGGCAAGCGGGCGTAATGTGGCAGAACGCGCTGCTACAGTTCACCAGAGAGAGCGGCTCCAGTTCACGTACCACATCGCCAATACGGATACTCTGTGCCGGTTTACCGAGACGGATCCCTCCATTCTTCCCGCGGACGGCAGCAACGTATCCGGCACGACTAAGTTGATTGATTATTTTGACCATATGATTACGGGACACACCGTACACCTCTGTGACTTCAGAGATGCTGGTCATCTTCCCATCGGGTAACGACGCCATGTAAATCAGCGCGCGTAAGCCGTAATCGGTGAAACTTGTTAACTGCACATCAACCTCAGGAAAAAGGGAAAACGCGGTTAAACCGCAGAGATATTCATTAATGATGATAAACCAGCCAGATAGTTAGCGGCTAATTTATTTGACAGACGGGGCGAAAAAGCGGAGATCCAGGAGCGGTCGCCGGATGGCGCTGCGCTTATCCGGCCTACGGGTTTCCCCGCAGGCCAGCAGTCACGAAGATTATGCGTCGAACGGGTCGCGCAGGATCATCGTTTCAGTACGATCCGGGCCGGTAGAAATAATATCGATCGGCACTTCGGTCAGTTCTTCAATGCGCTTGATGTAGTCCAGCGCGGCTTTTGGCAGGCCACTACGCTCTTTCACACCGAAGGTGGTCTCAGACCAGCCCGGCATGGTTTCGTAGATTGGCTCAATGCCTTCCCAGTCGTCAGCAGCCAGCGGAGTGGTGGTCACTTCGCGGCCATCTGGCATGCGGTAGCCAACGCAGATTTTCACTTCTTTCAGGCCGTCCAGTACGTCCAGCTTGGTCAGGCAGAAGCCAGACAGGGAGTTGATCTGCACTGCGCGACGTACGGCAACGGCGTCCAGCCAGCCGGTACGACGACGACGACCGGTGGTCGCGCCAAACTCGTTACCCTGCTTGCAGAGGAACTCGCCGGTTTCATCAAACAGTTCGGTCGGGAATGGACCCGCACCCACGCGTGTGGAGTACGCTTTGATGATGCCCAGAACGTAATCCACATAACGTGGACCCAGACCAGAGCCGGTCGCCACGCCACCCGCGGTGGTGTTAGAGGACGTAACGTACGGATAGGTACCGTGGTCGATGTCCAGCAGGGTACCCTGCGCACCTTCGAACATGACGAAATCGCCACGCTTGCGCGCCTGGTCCAGCAGATCGGACACATCAACAACCATACCGGTCAGAATGTCTGCAACCGCCATGACGTCATCCAGCACTTTCTGGTAGTCAACAGCGTCAGCTTTGTAGAAGTTCACCAGCTGGAAGTTGTGATATTCCATCACTTCTTTCAGTTTTTCAGCGAAGGTCGCTTTGTCGAAGAGGTCACCGACGCGCAGACCGCGACGAGCCACTTTATCTTCGTATGCCGGGCCGATGCCACGACCGGTAGTGCCGATCGCTTTCGCGCCACGCGCTTTTTCACGCGCCACGTCCAGCGCCACGTGATAGTCCAGGATCAGCGGGCAGGCTTCGGAGAGCAGCAGACGCTCACGAACAGGGATACCACGGTCTTCCAGACCT
Organism: Enterobacter sp. CRENT-193; assembly: GCF_002787395.1. NCBI lineage: Bacteria > Pseudomonadati > Pseudomonadota > Gammaproteobacteria > Enterobacterales > Enterobacteriaceae > Enterobacter > Enterobacter sp. CRENT-193. The sequence goes on from NZ_CP024812.1 coordinate 294,343, forward strand.
TTCATCTCTTTCATCAGCGCAGCAGGAGACAGCACAACGCCGTTACCGATGATGCTGGTGACGTTTTCGCGAAGAATGCCTGATGGAATAAGATGGAGGACGGTTTTTTCACCGTTGATTACGAGAGTATGGCCTGCGTTGTGACCGCCCTGGTAGCGTACAACATATTTAGCCCGTTCAGTCAGAAGATCAACAATCTTCCCTTTACCTTCGTCACCCCATTGGGTGCCCAGTACGACGACGTTGTTACCCATTTTTTTCAAAATCACCGTTTGCTTAAAAATGGATTCTACCATCGCTTTTTCAGATATACAGCACTTTTTGACCCTAAAATATGCCAATTGCGGTTAGTTTTTGATCAGCCAATCGTTTTCCTCAACATGTAGTAGATAACGATACCAGCAACCACAAGACCACCGCCAAAACGACGCAAAATATTATCCGGCAGTTGGCTCATGGTGGCGATCATCCGGCGCCATGCGCGCGGATAAAGCATCGGGCCGAGGCCTTCCAGCACCAAAACCAGGGCCAGCGCGAGCCAGATCGTTGAATTCATTTTTGTTCCTTATAAAAGAAAACCACCGCTCCGTGAAGAGCGGTGGTTTGAATACTCAAACGAGCCTGAGTTTATCGCGTTGCGTTGGTCGGCGTCTTCATATAACGGAAGAAATCGCTGTCCGGGCTGAGCACCATCACATCCTGGTTGCTCTTGAAGCTATTCTCGTAAGCGCGCAGGCTACGAATGAAGGCATAGAAGTCCGGATCCTGGCTGAATGCATCAGCAAACAGTTTCGCGGCTTCGGCATCACCTTCACCGCGCAGGATACGACCCTGGCGCTCAGATTCCGCCAGCGTCTTGGTGACTTCATAGTCCGCTGCCGCGCGCAGTTTTTCCGCTTCTTCCTGACCCTGTGAACGGTGACGACGGGCTACCGCTTCACGCTCGGCGCGCATACGGTTGTAGATCGCCTCGGACACTTCCGCTGGCAGGTTGATCTGCTTGATGCGCACATCAACCACTTCGATGCCCAGCGCCGCCATACTGTTCGGGTTGATCACCGGCACTTTACCGTTGGTTTCAGCCTGAACACGTTCAGCCGCTTTGGCAATCGCATCGTCTGCCGCCGGGGTTTCAACTTCATCCTCGGTGCCCGCAGAGCCGGAGTTCAGCGCATCACGCACTTCCAGCGTCAGACGACCACGGGAGTCGGTCACAATGTCTTTCACATCCAGACGACCAATTTCAGAACGCAGACGGTCAGAGAACTTACGTTTCAGCAGCACTTCTGCCTGAGAAACGTCGCCACCCCCGGTTGCCAGGAAGTAGCGGCTGAAATCGCTGATGCGCCATTTGATATAGGAATCAACGATCAGGTCTTTCTTCTCTTTGGTCACGAAACGATCGGCCTGGTTATCCATGGTCTGGATACGCGCATCGAGCGTTTTCACTGACTGAATGAACGGGATCTTAAAGTGCAGACCCGGCTCATAAATCACCGGACGCTTGTCGCCGTCACGCACGACGCTGCTGAACTGGAACTTGATCCCACGCTCGCCCTCTTTCACCACAAAGATGGAGGTGTAGAGCACGACCAGTACAATGATGATGATCGCAATAACTGACTTACGCATCCTTATTCCCCCTGACGCTGGTAGTCGTTACGCTGCGCGTTGGCACGGCGTTGGTCCATAATGTCACCATCGTTCGAAGAAGGCGTTGTGTTCGCGCTGGCGCTGCCAGAGGAGGCCGGTGGCAGACGCAGCAGGTTGTTCGCACCGCTGTTGTCTTTTGCTGTCGGTGCAGAACCGCCTTTCAGCATCTGATCCAGCGGCAGGACCATCAGGTTTCCGCCTTTGTTGTCGTTAACCAGCACTTTACGCGTATGGCTCAGCACTTTTTCCATGGTCTCGATATAGAGACGCTCACGGGTAATTTCCGGCGCGGCTTTATATTCCGGCAGGATCTTCGCGAAGCGAGCCACTTCACCCTGTGCTTCCAGGATGGTCTGGGTCTTATACGCACGCGCTTCTTCCAGAATACGCTGCGCCTGACCGTTTGCACGCGGCTGAACTTCGTTGGTGTACGCTTCCGCTTCACGGATGTACTGCTGTTCGTTTTCACGCGCGGCAATCGCATCGTCAAAGGCGGCTTTCACCTCTTCCGGCGGACGTGCAGCCTGGAAGTTGACGTCCAGCAGGGTGATACCCATGTTGTACGGACGGATGGTCTCTTCCAGCTCACGCTGGGTATCGCTACGAATAACGGTACGACCTTCGGTCAGGATACGGTCCATGGTGTATTTACCGATCACGCCACGCAGGGCGCTGTCGGTCGCCTGACGCAGGCTGTCATCGGCGCTGGTCACGCTAAACAGATAACGTTCCGGATCGGTCACGCGGTACTGTACGTTCATCTCAACGCGCACCACGTTCTCGTCAGAGGTCAACATCACGCCAGAGGCGGCCAGTTCACGGACGGACTCCACGTTAACCGCGGTCACGTCATCAATGAAGGTCGGCTTCCAGTTCAGGCCCGGTTCAACCAGATGGCTGAACTTACCGAAACGGGTGACCACGCCGCGTTCTGCTTCTTTAATGGTGTAGAACCCGCTGGCTGCCCAGATGATTACTACCGCAGCGGCGACAATGCCCACCACGCGGCCACCCATTGGCGGGCGCGGACTCTGAGTGGAATTGCCACCCGAGCCAGAACCTTTTCCTCCGCCAAGGCCACCAAGCTTTTTGCTCAGTTTGCGGAAGATATCATCCAGATCCGGCGGCCCCTGCTCGCGACCACCTTTGTTGCCATTTCCCCCAGAGTTGCCGCCTTGATTATTGCTGCTTCCCCACGGGTCGCGGTCTTGTCCGTTATTACCGGGCTGATTCCACGCCATGTATATGCTCCATATTTGTTATGCAAGGGCGAATTTTTCAGGCTTCCCCTTTCTGATCAGACGATATAGTCCGCCAGCGCAGGTTCTTGTTTACAGAGGCGACGCCAGTCAACGATCGGCATACGCACCTGCATCCCCACGCTGCCGTCATCCTCCATCCACTCTTTTTCTATCGCCTGAAGCTGATAAAACCGGCTGCGCAGCCTGCCTTCCTGTGGCGGCAGTCGCAGCGTGTGCTGAGCTACCTCACCGGAAAGACGTTCTGTCAAAGCCTGGAAAAGCAGTGGCACACCAATCCCGGCCTGAGCAGACAGCCAGACCCGAATCGGTTTGTTCTCTTCGTCTCGGTCAATACGCGGTTCAAAATCGTCCAGCATATCGATCTTGTTCATCACCAACAGGGTGGGAATTTCGTGGGCGTCGATCTCTTCGAGCACCACGTTCACCGCGTCGATGTTCTCCTGCACGCGTACGTCAGCCGCATCAATCACATGCAGTAGCAGGGTCGCCTGACGCGTCTCCTGCAACGTCGCTTTAAACGCCGCGACCAGATCGTGCGGCAGATGGCGAATAAACCCTACGGTATCCGCCAGCACCGTTTCACCGACGTCTGCGACGTCAATACGGCGCAGGGTTGGGTCCAGGGTCGCAAACAGCTGGTCTGCGGCATAAACCTGGGCCTCGGTTATCTGGTTAAACAGGGTGGATTTACCGGCGTTGGTATAGCCCACCAGCGACACCGTTGGGATGTCAGCTTTCGTTCGCGCCCGACGCCCCTGTTCGCGCTGTTTCTCTACACGTTCCAGACGTGAAAGGATCTGGGTTATACGCCCACGCAGCAAACGGCGGTCGGTTTCGAGCTGGGTTTCACCCGGGCCGCGCAAACCAATCCCGCCTTTTTGTCTTTCAAGGTGTGTCCAGCCACGCACCAGACGCGTCGCCAGATGGCGCAACTGCGCCAGCTCAACCTGCAACTTACCCTCGTGGGTACGCGCACGCTGAGCAAAAATATCTAAGATCAACCCCGTGCGATCGATAACACGGCATTCGCAGAGAGCTTCCAGGTTACGTTCCTGAGCCGGAGACAGCGCATGATCAAACAGCACAACAGATGCGCCGGTTGCTTTTACGGCATCCGCAATTTCTACTGCTTTACCTTCACCTACAAAATACTTCGGGTGCGGCGCTTTACGGCTACCGGTAATCACCTGCATTGCTTCGACACCGGCGGAAGAGACCAGAGATTCAAACTCCTGGAGGTCTTCCATATCTTTGTCTTGCGAAAAATAGATGTGTACCAGCACCGCCTGCTCACCGGCGTCATAACGGTCAAACAAGCGTAAACCTCTCTAAAAAGATCAGCGGGGAACGCAGGATCCCTGGCTCCCCGTGTGGAAAACAGCCCAAAACTTTATTCGGTTTCTTCGCTGTCCTGCGCTGGTGTTGAAGAACCCTGCGCGTTGCTGCCATGATGGTAGTTACTGCCAGTGCCGCCTCCAGCGTTATTGCTGTGATGAGATACCGGACGGGACGGAACAACAGTAGAAATCGCGTGCTTATAGACCATCTGGCTGACCGTGTTTTTCAACAGGATCACGAACTGATCGAAAGACTCAATCTGACCTTGCAGCTTAATACCATTCACCAAATAAATAGAAACTGGAACACGCTCCCGACGCAATGCGTTCAGGAACGGATCTTGTAAAGATTGCCCCTTAGCCATTCTATCTTTTCCTTATATGCTTGTTTTGTACTTAGAACCTTGCGATTCTGAAAAATTGCGCACGATACGGCTTAATTGTACACATTCAGTCAGCGATATCACCAATAACCTCAATCACTTCGTTTAACGCCTGTTGTGGTTTTTCACTGTCTAACCAGTGAACCCCCTTCCAACCGCGTAACCAGGTGATCTGGCGCTTCGCTAACTGTCTCGTGGCGCAAACACCTCGATAAACCATTTCATCGTATGAAATCTCGCCTTCAAGATACGACCACATCTGGCGGTACCCCACACAACGAATGGAAGGCATGTCCGTATGCAAATCTCCACGGGCAAAAAGCGCCCGCACTTCTGCTTCAAAATCTGAAGCCAACATCTGATGAAAACGCTGCTCAATTCGTTGATGGAGCAGTTCACGGCTCGCCGGGGCGATGGCGAACTGATGCACCTGATACGGCAGAGCGTCTCCTGACGTTTGCGTCAGTTCCGTTAAAGTTTTACCCGAAATGAAAAAAACTTCCAGTGCCCGGGAAAGCCTTTGCGGATCGTTTGGGTGGATCCGCGCTGCGGCAACCGGGTCAATCTCTTCCAGTTGCCTGTGCAAAACGTCCCACCCCTGCTCTGCCGCCTGCCGCTCAATCTTCGCTCTCACTTCCGGATCGGCCGATGGCAGAGGCGATAACCCCTCCAGCAGCGCCTTAAAGTAGAGCATCGTGCCGCCAACTAACAGCGGTATGCGTCCCGCGGCGGTAATCTCGGCCATCTCGGCTAAGGCGTCGCGGCGAAAATCTGCCGCGGAGTAAGCCTGTGCCGGGTCGAGAATATCCAGTAAACGGTGCGGTGCCGCACGCAGTTCGTCTGCGTTGGGCTTCGCCGTGCCGATGTCCATCCCTCGGTAGATGAGGGCTGAATCAACGCTAATCAACTCTACTGGCAAAACTTTACGTAACTCAATGGCTAACGCCGTTTTGCCGGAGGCCGTTGGCCCCATTAGAAAAATCGCCTTTGGCAGGCTCGCCTTACTTACATCAGTCATGTTTCAGGGCGGTCATCGCCGTTTGTAAATCAACAGGTTGTAACAAACCACCTGGAGGCGCTTTCACCAGCTGTGGACAGAGGCGCTCCACCTCCGCCAGAACGGTAATCGCCTGCGCCATACTCCACGGTGCATGCTCGCTGGCCAGATGGCGGGCGATCCACTGCGCGGTATCGGCGGCATCAAACGTCGTTTGCTGCGCCAGGTAGCCTATCAGTTCAGGAATCAAGTTTTGTAAATTTTGTTGGCGTAAGGGTAAAGGCACTGCGCGAATTGTCACATGCTGCGCGTCCAGTACGATTTCAATCCCCATTTCGGCCAGTTGCGTCTGCACGCGCCGCAAAACCCCTGTTTCTTCAGGGGATATTTTCAGGCGAACGGGGATCAACAGCGGCTGCGCGCAGGCGGCATTCACCCCCGGGGTTAACTGCGCCTGTTTGAGCCAGCGCTCCGCCACGGAAAGCGCCAGCAACAGCAGTTTACCTTCGCGTTCAAGCAACGCCATGTCGGGAGCAATAATGGTCAATACCCGACCAAAACTCTGGCTATGCCCATCCAGAGAGGGGGTTGAAACCGTGATGTGCTCTTTATGCTCCACCGCCGGCGTATCCAGCAGTTTGCGGTACAGCGCCCCCTGCTGTTTGTGGTAGCCCGGCTGAGCGTTGGGATAGTTGGCACCGGTTGGTCGCGGCGCGTTGCCCGCCGGGGATAAACGTGGAGCAGCCGGCTCGCGCGCGACCGCCGGTTCGGCAAAATGGTTACGCCCGGCCGCCACGCGGTTTTCCGGCAGTGGGCGCGGCGCGGGCTCTTCTTTTGCCAGCGGCAACTCTGGCTCTGCCTGCTGCTGCAATACAGCGGCAACGCCCTGGTAGATGAAATCATGCACCAGGCGCGACTGGTGGAAACGCACCTCGTGCTTGGCGGGGTGCACGTTAACGTCAACCTGGTGCGGGTCGATCTCCAGATAAAGCACAAAGGCGGGCTGTTGATCGGCGCCGAGCTTATCTTCGCAGGCCTGTCGAATAGCGTGGTTAATCAGGCGGTCGCGCATCATGCGGCCGTTGACGTAGCAATACTGAATTTCTGCGAACGCGGCGCTGCTGGCGTTCGGATCGGCAACCCAGCCACGCAGGGCCAGATCGCCATGCTGCCACTCAATGGCCAGCGCCTTTTCCAGAAACGGTGTGCCGCAGATGGCGCCCAACCGACGCTCCTTTTGTCCACCCTCCGCCACCGCGCGATACTGGCGCATCACCTTACCGTTATGGCTGAGGTTGAGGGTGACATCAAAGCGCGCCAGCGCGATGCGGCGGATGATCTCGTCGATATGTCCGAATTCGGTCTTCTCGGTTCGCATAAACTTGCGCCGGGCGGGCGTGTTATAGAAGAGATCCAGCACTTCAAGCGTGGTGCCTACCGGGTGCGCCGCAGGTTTAACCGTGACGTCCATATCGCGCCCTTCGGCGTAGGCCTGCCAGGCTTCCTGCTGGTCGGCCGTGCGGGAGGTCAACGTTAAGCGGGAAACGGAGCTGATACTGGCCAGCGCTTCGCCGCGAAAACCCAGGCTTATAATCGCTTCCAGATCGTCAAGTGAGGCAATTTTACTGGTGGCATGACGCGCCAGCGCCAGCGCCAGTTCGTCCTTTTTGATGCCACAGCCGTTATCACGAATGCGAATAAGCTTTGCGCCCCCGCGTTCGATATCGATATCAATGCGGGTCGCCCCTGCATCGAGGCTGTTTTCCACCAGTTCCTTCACCACCGACGCAGGGCGTTCCACCACCTCACCGGCGGCGATTTGGTTCGCGAGCTGCGGCGGTAGAACCTGAATCGGCATGAACTCTCCTTAATTAGTCGCGGTCATTTCACCCGGCAGCGCGGCGCTTGCCGTCTGGGCTGCCCCGCCCTGCGGCGCAGACTGAAGCGGATGCGCGTCAAAGTATTTACGCAGACCGTTATAAATCGCTTCGGCAATTTGCTGCTGATAGCTGTCGCTTCCCAGTAAACGCTCTTCACCATGGTTACTGATAAAGCCCGTCTCTACCAGAATCGACGGGATATCCGGCGAACGCAGGACACCAAGGCTTGCATGCTCCGGGCGACGCTTATGCAGCGATCCAATGCTTTGCAGCTGGCTCAGTACGTTAGTGGCGACATCATACCCGACGCGCTGAGAATGACCGAACTGTAAATCCAGTACCGCCTGGCTGAGATACGGATCGGCCTGGCTGTTTGCCAGCACATCGCCTGCCCCGCCTAACAGTTCAGATTGCTTCTCGTGCTCTTCAAGCCAGTTCGCCATTTCACTGTTGGCTCGACGGTTCGACAGCACCCATACCGACGCGCCGGTGGCGTTACGGTTCGGCGCAGCATCCGCGTGAATCGACACCAGGAAGTTGGCGTTTTGCTTACGCGCCACATCCGAGCGTCCCATCACTGAAATAAAGTAATCTCCGTCGCGGGTCATCACCCCTTTAAACATCGGATCGTCATTCAGAAGCGCACGCAGCTTACGGGCAATGGCGATAGTGACGTTTTTCTCCCGCGTGCCGCCCGGGCCAATCGCGCCAGGATCTTGCCCGCCGTGTCCGGCGTCGATGGCGATAATCACTTTGTCGCCACTGACCGGTGTTCGCCGCGCGCTGACCGCCGGACGCGTCACCGTGTTGCTGCTGGTCACGGCGGTAAGTCGGTCATTTTGTGATTTAAACGGATTACGGGCTGGCTCAGACGGCCTTGGGGTATAAACCGGCGCTTCCACGCGTTTTGCTACAACAGGTGCAGGCGGTGGAGGCGGCGGAACATCAGCATTAATGGTAAAGACCACCGTATAATTGGCGCCGTTTTGCTGCTTAACCGCCTTCGTTTTGCCCTTTTCGGTGAGATCGACCACCAGACGCAGAGACTGCGTATCCTTCGGCGTTCCCGAACGGATGCTTTTCACCAGATTGTTGCCGCTGAACTGGAGCGGCAGCCCCTGGATCACCCCGGTCTGTTTAATATCGAGCGCCACGCTGCGGCTGTCGATTTGTGAGAAAGCATATTCAGGATCGCCCATAAAGCTGAACGTAATGCGGGCCTGGCTATCGCCATTCGACACCTGAATATCCGAGAGGCTGGCCGCCCCGACCTGCGCGCACAGCAGGACCGTGGCAGCCAGCACCCAACCTTTAACGCGATTAATCATCCCGTTATCCCTACGCTCAACCGGCTAAACGCGCCAGTAAGGAACAGCCTGATGAGGAAACCGCACTGATGCGTGCCTCACGCCCTTGTGCCTGGTAATCTAAGTGAATTTCGACATCCGGGTCAGGCAGCACACCCGCACCTTGTTGCGGCCACTCCACCAGGCAGATGGCGTCGTTGGCAAAGTAATCGCGGATCCCCATAAATTCCAGCTCCTCCGGGTCCGCAAGACGATATAAATCAAAGTGGTACACCATGATATTTTCAAGCGTGTACGGTTCCACCAGCGTGTAGGTCGGGCTTTTTACGTTCCCGTTATGGCCTAACGCCTGCAAAAAGCCACGGCTGAAGGTTGTTTTACCCGCGCCTAAATCACCATACAGATAAATGACGGTCGCCCCCTGACAGGCCTGCGCCACGCGCTTGCCGAGATCTAAAGTGGCTTGTTCATCAGGTAAAGGAATCGCTCGATTAGTCATTTTCTACGTCAATCACATCCGGGTTAACAACACGCCGCAGCGTGCAAAAAAGATCGGTGGCCAGCATACCGCGCGTTCCGTAACGAGCAGCCAGCCTGTCAGCCGCCGTACCGTGGGCCACGCAGCCCGCACAGGCTGCATCATAAAGGGGAAGTTTCTGTCCGAGCAATGCGCCAATGATGCCAGAGAGCACATCGCCCATGCCGCCGCTCGCCATGCCTGCATTACCGGCATCAACGATGCCCATCGCATCATCGCTGGCGATAACGGTTCCCGCCCCTTTCAAAACGGCAACACCTCCGTAACGTTTTACCAGACGTTGGGCTGAAAGTAAGCGATCGCTTTCAATTTCTGCCACGCTACAGTTAAGCAGCCGTGCGGCTTCGCCGGGGTGCGGCGTCAGAATGCGATTGTGACGCTTATCCGGGTTTATTGCCAGAAGGTTAAGCGCGTCGGCATCCCAGAGCATCGGTTTACGAAAATTCTCGGCCTTTTGCAGGGCCTGTTTACCCCACTCCTGCTGACCCAGGCCCGGACCAATGACCACCACGTCCGCCCATTCAAGACCCTCTTCAATCGCCTGCGGGGTAAGCTCGTGGACCATCAGCTCCGGCCGCGCGGTAATAATGGGCGGAATGTTTTCGCTGCGGGTCAGCACGCGTATTAATCCGCCGCCGCTGCGCAACGCGGCCTCTCCGGTCATTCGAATCGCACCTGCCGTGCCATGATCGCCACCAATAATCAGCAGTCGGCCATGGTCACCCTTATGGGAGGTGGGACGACGCGGCGGTAGCCACTGTGCAAGCTGGGAGGCATCAAAGCGGGTGATGTGGGTATCCTGTCCGATCAGCCAGTTTTCCAGCCCCAGGGCGTTGTGGTGTAACGTGCCCACGACATCCCGCGCTTTCCCGGTAAGCAGCCCCGGCTTCAGGGCGATAAAGGTCACGGTGTGCGCCGCCTCAATCGACACGCCCGGCGTCGCGCCGGTTTGCGCCATCAGGCCGGAGGGAATATCCAGCGCTACCACCGGGGCGGGGTGCGCATTAGCGCGCGTAATCAGCGCGGCGACGTCATCGCGAGGCGCGCGCATCAGTCCCGTCCCCAGCAGACCATCAACAATCACGTCGACATCCTCGGGCCAGATAATATCAGGCGCATGAATAATGCCCCCCGCATTCAGCCAGGCCTCTCTCGCCATGCCAGCCTCTTCCGGTAGCGGCTTGTCGCTCTCCAGCGCCATCAGGGTGACGCGCAGCCCCGCCGCCACCGCAAGACGAGCCACCACATAGCCATCGCCACCGTTATTGCCGTGCCCGCACAGGATCAGATAGTGCGAGGCATCCGGATAAGCCGTGCGCGCCACGTTAAACGCCGCCTCGCCCGCGCGCTGCATCAGTTCGTAAAGGGTAATGCCGAGGCTATCTGCGGCCTCTTTCTCGGCCCGACGGAGGTCATCCGCATGCCAGATGGAATGTGGTATACTTGCGAGGTTTTTCTTCACAGTATGGTCCGTCATGTCACAGCCCCTCGATCTCAATGAATTAGCGCAAAAAATAAAACAGTGGGGTGCTGAACTGGGCTTCCAGAAGGTCGGTATTACTGACACCGACCTCTCTGCCAGTGAGCCTAAGCTCCAGGCATGGCTGGATAAACAATACCACGGCGAGATGGAGTGGATGGCGCGTCACGGTATGATGCGTGCCCGCCCCCACGAGCTGTTGCCGGGTACGCTGCGCGTTATTAGCGTACGCATGAACTATCTGCCTGCTAACGCGGCCTTTGCGCGCACGCTAAAAAATCCTTCGCTGGGTTACGTCAGCCGATACGCGCTGGGGCGTGATTACCATAAACTTCTACGCAACCGTCTAAAAAAGCTCGGGGAAACCATTCAGCAGCACTGTGTTTCGCTGAATTTTAGACCCTTTGTCGATTCTGCGCCTATTCTTGAGCGCCCGATCGCCGAAAAAGCCGGGCTCGGCTGGACAGGTAAGCACTCACTTATCTTAAGCCGCGACGCGGGCTCATTCTTTTTCCTGGGTGAACTACTGATTGATTTACCTCTTCCGGTAGACAGTCCGGTGGAAGAAGGTTGTGGCCGCTGTGTGGCCTGTATGACCATCTGCCCGACGGGCGCGATTGTCGAACCGTATACCGTTGATGCGCGCCGCTGTATCTCTTATCTCACTATCGAGCTGGAAGGCGCTATTCCAGAGGAGTTTCGTCCGCTTATTGGCAACCGCATCTACGGCTGTGATGACTGTCAGCTGATTTGTCCGTGGAACCGTTATTCACAGTTGACGGACGAAGAAGACTTCAGTCCGCGCAAGGCGTTACATGCCCCGCAGTTGATCGAACTGTTCGCCTGGAGCGAAGCCTGGTTCCTGAAGGTGACGGAGGGTTCCGCCATACGTCGTATCGGCCACCTGCGCTGGCTGCGTAATGTGGCCGTTGCGCTGGGGAATGCCCCGTGGGATGAAGCAAATCTTCAGGCGCTCGAAAGCCGTAGAGGTGAGCACCCACTTCTTGATGAGCACATAGAATGGGCGATTGCGCAGCAAATTGAGAAGCGAAATGCAGGCGTGGTTGAAGTGCAGTTACCGAAGAAACAGCGCCTGGTCAGGGTGATTGAAAAAGGACTGCCGCGGGATGTGTGATATATTCACAGGCTGTGAATAAAAATAAGAATTCAGGCGCCATCAGCTCTGGCAAACAGGTCAAGTGATCTCAATAACATTTTGAAATCAAATTTTCTTCATAAATTACAGGTAATTACGAAGATATTATTCACCCTGCTAACATTTCGTAGAGACTGGTTTTATCACGGTTTCTGTGGATAACTCTGTTCACAAGAGTATTTCAGACATAATAGAAAACGTCCCCAACGAAGCACTTCGCTGTGGATAATCTGGAGATGAAGAAGAATTTGGAGCGGGAAACGAGACTCGAACTCGCGACCCCGACCTTGGCAAGGTCGTGCTCTACCAACTGAGCTATTCCCGCTTGGGTGTTCTGGTGCTATGCGTATCTTGCGATACTTTCAAATTTTGGAGCGGGAAACGAGACTCGAACTCGCGACCCCGACCTTGGCAAGGTCGTGCTCTACCAACTGAGCTATTCCCGCTTGGGTGTTCTGGTGCTGGCGTATCTTGCGATACTTTTCAAATTTTGGAGCGGGAAACGAGACTCGAACTCGCGACCCCGACCTTGGCAAGGTCGTGCTCTACCAACTGAGCTATTCCCGCAAATCTGTACTGCTTTTGTTGCTGTCGTAACGTGTAATTCTCTGTCGTTACGGGAGGCGCATTATACGAGAAATCCGTTTAGCTGCAACCCCCCTCAAAGCGATTTTTTTGAAATTCAGTTCAAGTGCTTATTTAATCGGCAAGCTGAACAATTTAGCGACAAAAACCCGGCCACGCAAGGCGCCGGATCGCAAAATCAGAGCTTAATAAAGTTTTCGCGATAGTACGCCAGCTCCGCAACAGACTCACGGATGTCATCCATCGCCTGGTGCGTCCCCTGCTTTGTGAAGCCGTCGAGAATTTCCGGTTTCCAGCGGCGGGCCAGCTCTTTCAGGGTGCTCACATCCAGATAGCGGTAGTGGAAGTAGGACTCCAGCTCCGGCATGTACTTAAACAGGAAACGACGATCCTGACCAATGCTGTTGCCACAGATAGGCGATTTTCCTGCCGGCACCCACTGCTTCAGAAATTCAAGCGTCGCCAGCTCCGCTTCGCGGTCGCCCAGGGTGCTGGCCTTCACGCGTTCCACCAGCCCGCTGCCGGTATGGGTACGCACGTTCCACTCATCCATCAGCGCAAGCTGGTCATCGGACTGGTGCACGGCAATCGTTGGGCCTTCCGCCAGAATATTGAGGTTGGCATCGGTGACCAGTGTGGCGATCTCAATAATGCGATCGCGCTCGGGATCAAGGCCGGTCATCTCCAGATCGATCCAAATCAGGTTGTTTTCGTCCGCGCTCATGTTATTTTCCACCCTTCTCGCATAACCGGCAGTAGCAGGTTAACTAGTATTAATTAGAGTGTATCATAGAGGTTTTGCCCGCTACGGGCGACCAGGAGCCAGCGCGATTGAGTAAAAATAAACTCTCCAAAGGGCAGCAGCGCCGCGTGAATGCAAATCACCAGCGCCGTCTTAAAACCACTACGGAGAAGCCCGATTACGACGACAACCTGTTTGGCGAAGCGACAGAAGGCGTTGTGATTAGCCGCTTCGGCATGCACGCCGATGTCGAATCTGCCGACGGGGATATCCACCGTTGCAATATCCGTCGCACCATCCGTTCCCTGGTGACCGGTGACCGCGTGGTCTGGCGTCCGGGCAAGGAGGCGGCGGAAGGGGTAACGGTTAAAGGCATCGTTGAAGCCGTGCATGAACGCACGTCGGTTCTGACCCGTCCGGATTTCTACGACGGCGTGAAGCCCATTGCCGCCAACATTAACCAGATCGTGATCGTTTCGGCGATTTTGCCTGAGCTTTCACTCAACATTATTGACCGTTATCTGGTGGCCTGCGAAACGCTACAGGTTGAGCCGCTTATCGTGCTGAATAAAATCGATCTGCTGGATGACGAGGCCATGGCCTTTGTCAATGAGCAGATGGATATTTACCGCAACATTGGCTATCGCGTGTTGATGGTGTCCAGCCGCACCAAAGACGGCCTGAAGCCGCTGGAAGATGCGCTAACCGACCGCATCAGCATCTTTGCAGGGCAGTCCGGCGTGGGTAAATCCAGTCTGCTTAACAATTTGCTCGGCCTTCAGCAGGAGATCCTGACCAACGATGTGTCGGACGTCTCCGGGCTGGGCCAGCACACCACCACCGCCTCACGTCTCTATCACTTCCCGCACGGCGGCGATGTGATTGACTCCCCGGGCGTGCGTGAATTTGGTCTCTGGCATCTCGAGCCGGAACAAATCTTTAACGGATTTGTCGAATTCCATGACTATTTAGGCGCTTGCAAATACCGCGACTGTAAACATGACAACGATCCGGGCTGCGCCATCCGCGAAGCGGTAGAGAACGGAGAAATTGCGGAAACCCGTTTCGAAAATTACCACCGTATTCTCGAAAGCATGGACCAGGTAAAAACGCGTAAAAACTTTTCTGATTCTGATAACTGACAACTAAGCTAAGCGTCGCTAAAATCGTCCCCTTTTTTCAGGTTCCGGCAGCGTAATGCCGGATCAGGAACGACAAAACAATGGCCTGGAGGCTACCTTGTTAAACTCATTTAAACTTTCGCTTCAATACATTCTGCCGAAACTGTGGCTCACTCGCCTGGCGGGCTGGGGCGCGAGCAAACGAGCGGGCTGGCTGACCAAACTGGTCATCGACCTGTTCGTGAAATACTACAAGGTCGACATGAAAGAAGCGCAGAAGCCGGATACGGCAAGCTATCGTACCTTCAACGAATTTTTTGTGCGTCCGCTGCGCGATGAAGTGCGCCCGCTGAATACCGACCCGAACGTGCTGGTGATGCCAGCGGACGGCGTGATCAGCCAGCTGGGTAAAATTGAAGACGACAAAATTTTGCAGGCGAAAGGCCATAACTACAGCCTGGAAGCGCTGCTGGCCGGTAACTACATAATGGCCGATCTGTTCCGTAACGGGACTTTCGCGACCACCTATCTCTCCCCGCGCGATTACCACCGCGTGCATATGCCGTGTAACGGTATTCTGCGCGAGATGATCTACGTGCCGGGGGATCTGTTCTCCGTCAATCACCTGACGGCGCAAAACGTTCCTAACCTGTTTGCCCGTAACGAGCGCGTCATCTGCCTGTTTGATACTGAATTTGGCCCAATGGCGCAGATTCTGGTGGGTGCTACCATTGTAGGCAGCATCGAAACCGTCTGGGCGGGCACCATTACTCCGCCACGCGAAGGCGTGATCAAGCGCTGGACCTGGCCTGCCGGCGAAGAAGAAGGTTCTGTGGCCCTGCTGAAAGGTCAGGAAATGGGCCGCTTCAAGCTGGGCTCAACGGTCATCAACCTGTTCGCTCCGGGCAAAGTTAACCTGGTCGACGAGCTGGAAAGCCTGTCCGTGACCAAACTCGGCCAGCCTCTGGCAGTATCGACGGAGGTCTTTGCAACACCAGACGTTGCGCCAGCCCCGTTGCCGGAAGATGAGATCAAAGCCGAGCACGACGCCAGCCCGCTGGTTGACGACAAAAAAGACGAAGGCTAACAACAGAAGGATCGCTGACGTGCGCCCGATTATCGTATTACTGATGGCCTGGTGCCTCAGCATGGGGGCGTACGCAGCGACGGCCCCCGACGCCAAACAGATAACCCAGGAGCTGGAGCAGGCAAAAGCGGCAAAACCCGCTCAGCCGGAGACCGTTGAGTCACTCCAGTCTGCACTGAACGCGCTTGAGGAACGAAAGGGTTCCCTTGAGCGCGCGCAGCAGTATCAACAGGTTATCGACAATTTCCCCAAACTCTCTCAGACCCTGCGCTCGCAGCTAAACAACCTGCGCGATGAACCACGCCAGGTCCCCGCGGGGATGACGTCCGAGGCGCTGAATCAGGAGATCCTGCAAGTCAGCAGCCAGCTGCTGGAAAAAAGCCGTCTGGCGCAGCAGGAGCAGGAACGGGCGCGTGAAATTGCCGATTCCCTCAGTCAGCTTCCACAGCAGCAAACCGATGCCCGCCGTCAGTTAAATGAGGTGGAACGCCGCATCGGGACGCAGACGGGCAGCACACCGCAGAATCAGGCGCAAAATCTTGGGTTGCAGGCGGAATCCGCCAGACTAAAAGCCCTGGTTGATGAACTGGAGCTGGCGCAGCTTTCCGCTAACAACCGCCAGGAGCTGTCGCGGATGCGTTCCGAGCTGGCGCAGAAGCAGAGCCAGCAGCTGGATGCGTATCTCCAGGCGCTGAGAAATCAACTCAACAGCCAGCGTCAGCGTGAAGCTGAACGTGCTCTGGAAAGCACAGAGTTACTGGCCGAAAACAGCGCTAACCTGCCCGACAGCATCGTCGCCCAGTTTAAGGTTAACCGCGAGCTTTCTGCTGCGCTGAATCAGCAGGCGCAGCGCATGGATTTGGTGGCCTCGCAGCAGCGTCAGGCTACCAATCAAACCCTTCAGGTTCGTCAGGCACTCAACACGCTGCGTGAACAGTCCCAGTGGCTTGGCTCGTCTAACCTGTTGGGCGAAGCGTTACGCGCGCAGGTGGCCCGTCTGCCAGAGATGCCAAAACCACAGCAGCTTGATACGGAGATGGCGCAGCTGCGTGTTCAGCGTCTTCATTATGAAGATCTCCTCAACAAGCAGCCGCAAATCCGCCAGATCCGTCAGGCTGACGGACAGCCGCTCACCGGCGAGCAAAGTCGTATTCTGGAAGCGCAGCTGCGCACCCAACGCGAACTGCTCAATTCCCTGTTGCAGGGGGGCGATACGCTGATCCTTGAGCTGACCAAGCTGAAAGTCTCGAATAGCCAGCTGGAGGATGCGCTGAAAGAGGTCAACGAAGCCACGCACCGTTACCTTTTCTGGACGTCCGACGTGCGGCCGATGACCTTCGCCTGGCCGATTGAGATCGTGCAGGATCTGCGCCGCCTCATTTCGCTGGACACCTTTAGCCAGCTGGGCCTCGCCAGCGTAATGATGATAACCAGCAAGGAGACTATCTTCCCGTTGCTGGGGGCGCTGATTCTGGTGGGCTTCAGTATTTATTCCCGTCGTCACTTTACCCGTTTCCTTGAGCGCTCCAGCGCCCGAGTGGGAAAAGTAACCCAGGATCACTTCTGGCTGACGTTGCGTACGGTGTTCTGGTCAATTCTGGTCGCGTCTCCGCTGCCGGTGCTGTGGATGACGCTCGGATACGGACTGCGTGAAGCCTGGCCCTACCCGCTTGCCGTCGCGATTGGCGATGGCGTGACCGCCACCGTCCCGCTGCTGTGGGTGGTGATGATTTGCGCCACGTTTGCGCGGCCAAATGGTCTGTTCATCGCTCACTTTGGCTGGCCGCGTAATCGCGTTGCGCGGGCGATGCGTTACTACCTGATGAGTATCGGGCTGATTGTGCCGCTGATTATGGCGTTGATCATGTTCGATAATCTCAATGACCGGGAGTTCTCCGGCTCGTTGGGACGGCTGTGCTTTATGCTGATCTGCGGGGCGTTAGCGGTAGTGACGCTCAGCCTGAAACGCGCCGGGATCCCGCTCTATCTCGACAAGACCGGCAGCGGCGATAACATGTTAAACCGTCTGCTGTGGAACCTGCTGCTCAGCGCGCCGCTGGCGGCGATGCTGGCGGCAGCGGTCGGTTATCTCGCCACGTCGCAGGCGCTGCTCGCCCGACTGGAAACGTCGGTGGCCATCTGGTTCCTGCTGCTGGTGGTCTACCATGTTATCCGCCGCGGCATGCTGATCCAGCGTCGTCGTCTGGCGTTTGACCGTGC
Source organism: Enterobacter sp. CRENT-193 (assembly GCF_002787395.1). Lineage (NCBI taxonomy): Bacteria > Pseudomonadati > Pseudomonadota > Gammaproteobacteria > Enterobacterales > Enterobacteriaceae > Enterobacter > Enterobacter sp. CRENT-193. The sequence goes on from NZ_CP024812.1 coordinate 312,091, forward strand.
TAAACATCGTCGCGCAGAAATTCTGGCCCAGCGCGCGCGGGGTGAGGAAGAGCCAAACCACGTCAACAGCACCGAAGGGACTACAGACGCTGATGACGTCGAACTGGATCTGGATGCGATAAGTACTCAGTCCCTGCGGCTGGTACGCTCAATTCTGATGCTGGTTGCCCTGCTGTCGGTGATCTACCTGTGGTCAGAAATCCACTCCGCGTTTGGCTTCCTGGAGAACATCTCTTTATGGGATGTGACGTCCACGGTGCAGGGAGTCGAAAGCCTGGAGCCCATCACCTTAGGGGCCGTGCTGATTGCGATTCTGGTGCTGATCATCACCACCCAGCTGATACGTAACTTCCCTGCCTTGCTGGAGCTGGCGCTGTTGCAGCATCTGGATTTAACCCCAGGCACAGGCTATGCCATCACCACCATCACCAAGTATTTAATCATGCTGTTTGGTGGGCTGGTCGGCTTCTCGATGATTGGTATCGAATGGTCAAAACTGCAATGGCTGGTTGCCGCCCTGACCGTAGGCCTGGGCTTTGGTTTACAGGAGATTTTTGCCAACTTCGTTTCTGGTCTGATCATTCTGTTTGAAAAGCCGATTCGAATTGGTGATACGGTGACCATCCGCGATCTCACCGGCAGCGTCACCAGGATCAACACCCGTGCCACCACCATCAGCGACTGGGACCGTAAAGAGATCATCGTCCCGAACAAGGCATTTATCACCGAGCAGTTTATCAACTGGTCGCTGTCCGACTCCGTCACGCGTGTGGTGCTGACCGTACCCGCTCCGTCGGATGCCAACAGCGAAGAGGTGACGCAGATCCTGTATACGGCTGCTGAACGCTGTTCGCTGGTAATCGACAACCCACCGCCGGAAGTCTTCCTGGTTGATTTGCAGCAGGGGATCCAGATTTTCGAGCTGCGTATCTACGCCGCCGAGATGGGACACCGTATGCCGCTGCGCCATGAGATCCACCAGCTGATTCTGGCTGGCTTCCGCGAGCACGGAATTGATATGCCGTTCCCACCGTTCCAGATGCGTCTGGAAACGCTGGACGGACGTAAGACGGGAAGAACGTTGACGTCAGCGGCGCGTACGCGCCCGGCGGGAAGTTTGTAATCCTTTCCCCCTCCCCATCGGGAGGGGGTCAATCCTTTATGCCACTTCTGCTACACAGGCCGTCGAGCGACGACGGTAATGCTCATAAATCCCCATTGCCAGCAGCGAGAAGAAGATCGGTCCGCCAACCATCCACAGCGTGCTGTTCCAGTCATTTGCCTCAACAACGGGCTGAATGACGGTAAAAATGTTGGCGAACGCGACGACCAGCACCACAACAGTGGTCGCCAGCAGCGTCGCCGCACGGGTTTTGAAGATCACAAACGGTCGTTCCAGATCCTGCTTCGCCTTAAAGAACGGGAACGCCAGGGTCAGGAACAGATACGGAAGCGTCATCGATACGTTTGCCATCAGGGTCAGCTTGTTATAGAACGCCGACGCGGTATCACCGCCGAAGGACACCAGCAGAATGAACACGCACACCAGCATGCACTGCATCCACATCGCGTTGGCAGGCATACCGGCAGCGTTCAGCTGAGTCATACGTGCAGGCCACAGCGCCTTTGGCGTCCCCTGAATAATCGCTTTCAGCGGCGAGTAGATCAGCGTGAAGAACGCGCCAGTATAGGCGAGGAACATCGACAAACCGGTAATCCGCGCAAACCAGATCCCCAGGGTGGCCGACGTTTCCGGCGCGAGATCCATGGCGTTGCCCAGCGTCACCCCCAGGCTTTTCATCAACACGTAGGTAATGTTGCCGAGGTTGGTAGTGTTATTGCTCAGTACCTGCTGCCAGTTGGTGCTGACGCCCCAGAGGAAAATCGCCAGTGAGTAGCCAATGGATATGACGATGGCGGCAAAGATAATGCCTTTGGCGAAGTTCTTTTCCGGATTTTCGGTTTTGTCGACCAGGCCGCCCACGGCTTCAATTCCACCGTAAGCAAAGATGGCAAACACCACGAAGGAGAGCATGGCCAGTCCGGACTGGTAACCCGGATTAGGCGATGAAACGAAGTTGACTTCCTGTGCGAAATGCCCGCCGTTCAGGCACAGAATGGCGATGCTGACCAGCAGCAGCACCAGGTTCAGGCACAACACGGAAATACCGCCAACGGCAGTGATACGGGCAATTTTGTTGATGCCTTTCGAGGCCACCAGCGTGACCACCACCATCCAGCACACCGCCAGAATACCGACCACCTGCGTGGAGCTCAGCCCCGCCAGAGACCAGACCTGCGTTTTATCCGCACCGAAGAGAAACGTTGAGAACGGCACCCAGACCTTGGCCGCCGTGCTGACCATCCAGACGACGTAGGATGAAAACCACATGAACGTACCGATAAACGCATAACGCGGACCGACGCTGTTGTTCATCCACGAATAGATGCCACCCTCTTCTTTCCGGTACGCCGAGCCCATCTCCGCCATCATCAGCGCAAACGGGATAAAGAAGAACAGAGCGGAAACGATATAAAACGGCGTCGCGCTGTAGCCCATCAGATAAAACGCGGACGGGCTATTGGCAAAGCCAAAGACTGACGTAAAAATCATCAGAATGAGCCCGGTAAGGGTCATTTTTTTGAGTGAGTGAGACATATAACCATCCGAAACGGAATTAAACTGCGCGGATGGTAGCAGATGACCAGACAAATATTGTGGCTATCCGAGGCAATTTAAGAAAAAGACCCGTCTATAGCGAAAAGAGCAGTTTTTAATGTGGCAGAGTTAAATGACCGAGTAGGCCGGGTAAGCGACAGCGCCACCCGGCATTTTTTCAGGCGCGATCGACCGTAAAGGCAATCACATCGCCCAGCTGCTCGGCACCCAGCGCCAGCATGACCAGACGATCCACACCCAGCGCCACGCCGGAGCAGTCCGGCAAACCGGCCTTAAGCGCTTCCAGCAGGTTGGTGTCAATCGGCTGCTGCGGCAGACCGCGCGCGTTGCGCTTGCGGTTATCCTGCTCGAAACGCTGCTGCTGTTCGCGCGCGTCGGTCAGCTCGTGGAAACCGTTCGCCAGCTCAATGCCTTTGAAGTACACCTCAAACCGTTCCGCCACGCGGTGATCTTCGGTGCTGATCTGCGCCAGCGAGGCCTGGCTGGCCGGGAAGTGATAGACAAACGTCGGACGATCTTTACCAATTTGCGGTTCAACGCCAAAGGTGAACAGCAGTTGCAGCAGCGTGTCGCGATCCTCTTCGTTATCCGCCACGTTGCTCAGATCCAGTTTTGCCGCCACTTCACGCAGCTGTGTTTTATCAGCCGACAGCGGATCAATTTCCAGATGACGCTGGAAGGCCTGCTGATAGGAGAGCGTTTCAGCTTCCGCGCAATCCAGCACCTGTTGCAGCAGATCGTCGACTTCGTTCATCAGACGATACATGTCGTAGTGCGGGCGGTACCACTCCAGCATGGTGAATTCCGGATTATGGTGTCGGCCCATCTCTTCATTACGGAAGCTACGGCACAGCTGATAGACCGGACCACACCCGGCCGCCAGCAGACGCTTCATATGGTATTCCGGGCTGGTCATCAGATACAGATTCATGCCCTGAGAGTGGCCTGGGCCAACAAAACGGGTTTCAAACGGGACCAGATGAATATCCGTGACCGTCGCCTGACTCATGCACGGCGTTTCCACCTCCAGGACGCCGCGGTCGGCAAAGAAACGGCGGATCTCCGCCATAATTGCTGCGCGCTTTAGCAGGTTTGGAATGGATGCGCTCGGCTGCCAGGTGGCCGTTTCGCTCATGAGTTATTTCTCCGTTTTCAGACAAGGGCACGAAGTCTACTCGTAAGCCGGGGCAGAGACAAATTTTGCACAGTAAAAGTCCCTTTTCATTGCACAGAGAAATACTGTGACGCCATTCATTAATCACGATGATAAATCACCGCACAGAACAGCAAAAAAATCGAACACGTCAAATTTCCCTCACTTCTACGCGGTTATACTGTTTTACCCATAAAGGAGCAGTGGAATCGCTTCCGCAATCGCCCGTTCGGGCAGGTGAACGTCCTTTAGCTCATCGCGTTGCGGGAAAACAAAAATCTGGAGGAATGTCGTGCAAACTTTTCAAGCCGATCTTGCCGTAATAGGCGCTGGCGGGGCTGGATTACGGGCTGCAATTGCTGCGGCACAAGCCAATCCGAACGCTAAAATCGCATTGATTTCAAAAGTCTATCCGATGCGCAGCCACACGGTAGCCGCAGAAGGAGGATCCGCTGCCGTCGCGCAGGATCATGACAGCTTTGAATACCATTTCCACGACACGGTTGCAGGGGGCGACTGGCTTTGCGAACAGGATGTCGTTGATTACTTCGTGCATCATTGCCCAACGGAGATGACCCAGCTGGAACAGTGGGGATGCCCGTGGAGCCGCCGTCCGGACGGGAGCGTCAACGTCCGCCGCTTCGGTGGCATGAAGATCGAACGCACCTGGTTTGCCGCCGATAAGACCGGCTTCCACATGCTGCACACCCTGTTCCAGACCTCCCTCCAGTTCCCACAAATCCAGCGCTTTGACGAACATTTCGTTCTCGACATTCTGGTCGACGACGGTCATGCGCGCGGACTGGTGGCGATGAACATGATGGAAGGTACGCTTGTCCAGATCCGCGCTAATGCGGTGGTGATGGCAACGGGCGGCGCGGGCCGCGTATACCGCTACAACACCAACGGCGGCATCGTCACCGGTGACGGTATGGGCATGGCGCTCAGCCACGGCGTCCCGCTGCGTGATATGGAGTTCGTCCAGTATCACCCAACCGGCCTGCCGGGCTCCGGCATACTGATGACGGAAGGCTGCCGCGGCGAAGGCGGAATTCTGGTCAACAAAAACGGCTATCGCTATTTGCAGGATTACGGCATGGGTCCGGAAACCCCACTTGGCGAGCCGAAAAACAAATACATGGAACTCGGCCCTCGCGACAAAGTCTCTCAGGCTTTCTGGCACGAGTGGCGCAAAGGCAACACCATCTCAACGCCGCGCGGCGACGTGGTGCATCTCGACCTGCGTCATCTCGGCGAGAAGAAACTGCTGGAGCGTCTGCCGTTTATCTGCGAGCTGGCGAAAGCGTATGTGGGCGTCGATCCGGTGAAAGAACCGATCCCGGTGCGTCCAACCGCGCACTACACCATGGGCGGCATCGAAACCGATCAGCAGTGCGAAACCCGCATCAAAGGGCTGTTTGCGGTGGGCGAGTGTTCCTCCGTCGGTCTGCACGGCGCAAACCGTCTGGGCTCGAACTCGCTGGCTGAGCTGGTGGTCTTTGGTCGCATGGCGGGCGAACGTGCGGTGGAGCGTGCCGCAACGGCAGGTGAAGCTAACAGCGCGGCGCTGGATGCGCAGGTTGCAGACGTCGAAAAACGCCTGAAAGACCTGGTGAACCAGGAAGGTAACGAAAACTGGTCGAAGATCCGCGACGAAATGGGGCTGTCGATGGAAGAAGGCTGCGGGATCTACCGTACGCCAGAGCTGATGCAGAAAACCGTCGATAAGCTGGCGGAGTTGCAGGAGCGCTTCAAGCGCGTGCGTATCACCGACACTTCCAGCGTCTTCAATACCGATCTGCTTTATACCATTGAACTGGGCCACGGCCTGAACGTCGCAGAATGTATGGCCCATTCCGCCCTGGCGCGTAAAGAGTCCCGCGGCGCGCACCAGCGTCTGGATGAGGGCTGCACTGAACGTGACGACGTCAATTTCCTTAAACACACTCTCGCCTGGCGCGATGCGGATGGCACCACCCGTCTGGACTACAGCGACGTGAAAATCACCACGCTGCCACCGGCGAAACGCGTGTACGGTGCAGAAGCAGAAGCCGCCGATAAGAAGGAGAAGGCGAATGGCTGAGATGCAAAAACTGAAAGTTGAAGTGGTGCGCTACAATCCGGAAGTGGACGCCGCGCCGCATAGCGCTTTCTATGAAGTCCCTTACGACGAGCAAACCTCCCTGCTGGATGCGCTCGGCTATATCAAAGATAACCTGGCCCCAGACCTGAGCTACCGCTGGTCCTGCCGCATGGCAATTTGCGGCTCCTGCGGCATGATGGTCAACAAGGTGCCAAAGCTGGCGTGTAAAACCTTCCTGCGTGATTACACCAAAGGCATCAAGGTTGAAGCGCTGGGCAATTTCCCGATTGAGCGCGATCTGGTGGTCGACATGACCCACTTTATCGAAAGCCTCGAAGCGATTAAGCCGTACATCATCGGCAACCCGCGCACACCGGATCAGGGGCCAAACCCCCAGACGCCCGCGCAGATGGCGAAATACCATCAGTTCTCCGGCTGCATCAACTGCGGCCTGTGCTACGCCGCCTGTCCACAGTTTGGCCTGAACCCTGAGTTTATCGGCCCGGCCGCCATTACCCTGGCGCACCGCTATAACGAAGACAGCCGCGACCACGGCAAAAAAGAACGTATGGCCCAGTTGAACAGCCAGAACGGGGTCTGGACCTGCACGTTTGTCGGTTACTGCTCCGAAGTCTGTCCGAAGCATGTCGACCCGGCCGCCGCCATTCAGCAGGGTAAGGTGGAAAGCTCGAAAGACTTTCTTATCGCTACCCTGAAACCACGCTAAGGAGTGCATGATGACGACTAAACGCAAAGCCTACGTGCGACCAATGCCGTCCACCTGGTGGAAAAAACTGCCGTTTTATCGCTTCTATATGCTGCGTGAAGGCACGGCAGTTCCCGCGGTCTGGTTCAGCCTCGAACTGATGTACGGGGTGTATGCCCTCAAGCACGGCCCGGAAGCCTGGGCCAGTTTTGTGGGCTTCCTGCAAAACCCAATCATCGTAGTACTGAACCTGATTGTGCTCGCCGCCGCGCTGCTTCATACCAAAACCTGGTTTGAACTGGCGCCAAAAGCAGCGAACATCATTGTAAAAGGCGAAAAAATGGGGCCAGAGCCGGTCATTAAAGGGCTCTGGGCAGTGACAGCAGTTGTCTCTGTGGTCATTCTGTTTGTCGCACTGTTTTGGTAAGGAGACTACTGTGATCAATCCAAATCCTAAACGTTCAGACGAGCCGGTTTTCTGGGGGCTGTTTGGCGCAGGCGGCATGTGGAGCGCCATTATTGCCCCGGTCATTATCCTGCTGGTCGGGATCATGCTGCCGCTGGGGTTGTTCCCGGGCGATGCGCTGAGCTATGAGCGCGTACTGGCCTTTGCGAGCAGCTTTATTGGCCGCGTGTTCATCTTCCTGATGATCGTCCTGCCGCTGTGGTGTGGTCTGCACCGTATCCACCATGCGATGCACGATCTGAAAATCCATGTGCCAAGCGGTAAATGGGTCTTCTACGGTCTGGCGACCATTCTGACGGTCGTCACGTTGATTGCCGTGGTCACCATCTGACTGAACAGGCCCGCCATCCGGCGGGCTTTTTACTTTTTCATCTTCTCCACCAGCCACCGGGAAAATTCGCGCATGGCTGGCGTTTCTGCCCGGGACTGCAATCGGGTCAGCCAGTAACTGCCGAGCTCAATCTGCGTCGCAAAGGGCTGTACAATGCGCTCGCTGGCTAACAGATGGGTAAACATATCGACAGGCGCAATGGCAATGCCCACCCCTGCCTGAGCGGCCTCCAGCATGGTCACGGACGAATCAAATACCATCACGCGGTGCGTTGGCGAAGGGGGATGCTCGCCGGCCGCCTGCATCCACGCGGTCCATTCATCGCGTCGGTAAGAGCGCAGCAGCGTAAACCTGAGGATGTCGGCCGGACTGTGCAGACTGGCGGCGATATCGGGCGTACACAGCGGCGCGAGCGGCGCATGACAAAGGAATTCAGCCTCGGTGCCGTGCCACGCCCCGCCACCGTAGCGGATCGTATAGTCAAGCCCTTCGGCAGCCGGATCAACGCGGTTGTTATGGGTGGAAAGCTGAAGATCGATGTGCGGATAGCCACGGCGAAAATCCTCCAGCTGCGAGAATAAAACCCCGGTGGCAAATGTACCCACCACGCCGATTTTCAGCTTCTCCTGCGCACGATGGTTAGCGAAGCGATCCAGCATTCCGGCTATACGATCGAAAGAATCATTCAGCACCGGCAGTAAATTTTCACCCTCGGTAGTCAACATCAGCCCGCGCGACACGCGAACGAACAGCTGACAGTTCAGGTGCTGCTCCAGCGTTTTCACATGCTGGCTAATGGCTGAATGGGTCACGTTCAGCTCAATGGCCGCATGCGTAAAGCTGAGATGTCTCGCGGCGGCTTCAAAAGCTCGAAGCGAATTGAGGGGGAGATAGCTTCGCGTCATGGTCTCTTCCGTTAGAAAAATTAACAGCTAATGCTAAATTTAACCGTTTGTCAGGCACAGTCAAATCCAATAGACTACGCCTGTCTGATGGGCCCGGACACCCCCTTGACTCGCTATTACGGAAGATTACTGATGATGAAAAAATCCCTTTGCTGCGCCCTGCTGCTGGGCCTCTCTTGCTCTGCTCTCGCCGCGCCAGTGTCAGAAAAACAGCTGGCGGAGGTGGTCGCGAATACGGTTACCCCGCTGATGAAAGCCCAGTCTGTTCCAGGCATGGCGGTGGCCGTTATTTATCAGGGAAAATCGCACTATTACACGTTTGGCAAGGCCGATATCGCGGCGAATAAACCCGTTACGCCTCAGACCCTGTTCGAGCTGGGCTCTATAAGTAAAACCTTCACCGGCGTTTTAGGTGGGGATGCCATTGCTCGCGGTGAAATTTCGCTGGACGATCCGGTGACCAGATACTGGCCACAGCTGACGGGCAAGCAGTGGCAGGGTATTCGTATGCTGGATCTCGCCACCTACACCGCTGGCGGCCTGCCGCTACAGGTACCGGATGAGGTCACGGATAACGCCTCCCTGCTGCGCTTTTATCAAAACTGGCAGCCGCAGTGGAAGCCTGGCACAACGCGTCTTTACGCCAACGCCAGCATCGGTCTTTTTGGTGCGCTGGCGGTCAAACCTTCTGGCATGCCCTATGAGCAGGCCATGACGACGCGGGTCCTGAAGCCGCTCAAGCTGGACCATACCTGGATTAACGTTCCGAAAGCGGAAGAGGCGCATTACGCCTGGGGCTATCGTGACGGTAAAGCGGTGCGCGTTTCGCCGGGAATGCTGGATGCACAAGCCTATGGCGTGAAAACCAACGTGCAGGATATGGCGAACTGGGTCATGGCAAACATGGCGCCGGAGAAGGTTGCCGATGCCTCACTTAAGCAGGGCATCGCGCTGGCGCAGTCGCGCTACTGGCGTATCGGGTCAATGTATCAGGGTCTGGGCTGGGAGATGCTCAACTGGCCCGTGGAGGCCAACACGGTGGTCGAAGGCAGCGACAGTAAGGTAGCGCTGGCGCCGTTACCCGTGGCAGAAGTGAATCCACCGGCTCCCCCGGTCAAAGCGTCCTGGGTCCATAAAACGGGTTCTACTGGCGGATTTGGCAGCTACGTGGCCTTTATTCCTGAAAAGCAGATCGGTATTGTGATGCTCGCGAATAAAAGCTATCCGAACCCGGCACGCGTTGAGGCGGCATACCATATCCTCGAGGCGCTACAGTAAAACATTGCCGGGTGGCGGCTTCGCCTTACCCGGCAAAACCCCCTACACAATCTCCCGCATTTTCCCTGCTGTCATCTACACTTAACAAAAAACAGTAAGGAAACTCCTATGCGCATTCTGCCTGTTATTGCCGCAGTAACAGCCGCGTTTTTAGTGGTTGCTTGCAGTTCCCCTACTCCTCCGCCTGGCGTCACGGTAGTCAGTAATTTCGACGCACAGCGCTTCCTCGGCACCTGGTATGAAATCGCCCGAATGGACCATCAGTTCGAACGGGGCTTAGAAAAAGTCACGGTTAACTACAGCGCGATGGATGACGGCGGGATCCGGGTCATTAACCGCGGCTATAACCCGGATCGCCAGATGTGGCAGCAGTCAGTTGGTCAGGCCTATTTCACCGGCGCGTCTAATCGCGCGGCCATGAAAGTCTCTTTCATCGGCCCATTCTACGGCGGGTATAACGTCATTGCGCTGGACAGAGAGTACCGCCACGCGCTGGTGTGTGGGCCGGATCGCAACTATCTGTGGATCCTCTCCCGCACGCCAACGATCCCGCCGGAAATGAAACAGCAGATGCTGGACATAGCGACCCGGCAAGGGTTTGACGTGACGAAATTAATCTGGGTAAAACAGCCGCATTAGTGGGTACTGAGTTTTAACCCGATGATACCCGCGACGATTAACGCGAGGCTGGCGATGCGCGCCAGGCTCGCAGACTCCCCCAGCAGCAGAATACCGGTAATGGCAGCCCCTACCGCGCCAATGCCCGTCCAGACAGCGTAAGCCGTTCCGACTGGCAAGCTTCGCATCGCCCATGACAACATGACGATACTGACAATCATTGCGGCGATAGTGATGACGCTGGGCGTCAGGCGGGTAAAACCATGGGTATATTTCAGGCCAATTGCCCATACCACTTCGAGCAAACCGGCAATAACAAGAACGATCCAGGACATATCAGGCTCCTTAACTTAACGACAAGTTGGGGCCGTCCCCGATGAATGAAGCGCTTACGGGTCGTCCCGCAAGGCTGAGGTTGCGCCTTATATTTTGGTTAGCATGGAATTTTTTTTCAAACTTTTTCTGCTGAACATGTTAAGGCAAGAAATAGCCTCTGTAAGACACGGAGTTCAGGCATTTATGACTCATCCGACTTCTCTATGATGATAGGCTTTCTGATGGCAGGAAGCCAAACCACTAGCCGACTGCGAAAATTTTATGTTTAAAATTCTTTTGATTGACCGTTGTCACTTCACCCGCACGGGATTTGAAGCCTGGGTCAATCATTCAGACCTGTTTTCGGGTCATTTCGTCGTAACCGGGGTAAATAATCTTTTCCTCGCCAGAGAGCATATCCTGCAATGGAAACCTGCGCTGGTCATCGCTGATTTATCTGGCTTCCGGCAGGATTTACACCATTTTCAGCAGCTATCCTCCCTGCTGATTGCCAGCGAAACATTGCCTTTTATTATGCTGCAATCAGGCCAGGAGCAAGAGATGACAGATTATCTGGCGCAGTTCCCGATATGGTCTTCTCTTTCCAAAAATACCGATCTGGAAAAACTAGCGGCGGTGATAAATGACGCGCTAACGTCATGCGCAAGCGCGGAGCTTCCGGAGATGGCGGCACCGTTACTGACGCGTCAGGAAGAGAGAGTTCTTAGCCTGTGGATGGATGGCGCGAGCAACCAGAAAATTGCCAGCAATCTGCGCATTAACGGAAAAACGGTGTACACGTACAAACGCAATATCCGCATGAAGCTACATATGGATACGCGCTACTCCCCGTTTTTATCGCTACAGGAAGTGGAGAATTGACGGTACGGTGAAATGACCTGCCGTACCGTCGCTTTCATTAGTTCTGAGCTTTAGTTGCTGCGCCAGAAATCGCGTTACCACCGTCGGAGATATCTTCCCCTACGCCACGGGTGGTGTTACATGCAGTCAGTACCGAAGAAAGCACCAGAACAGAAAAGATCGCTGCAATTGTTTTCTTAACCATAATATCTTCCTTTTATAGCCAAAGTTATTTTGTGTATAGCAACTTAAGAATAGACAAGATCTTGTCGTTTGACGGAAAAGGAAGAATTTTTAGGAAAATTAGACGGAATTAGCTGGCCGCATGGGAAATGATATGGCCGAGATCCTGGATATCTTCACCCACGCCACGCGCGGTGTTGCAACCGGAGAGAATTGCGCTGGAGAGCGCTAACAGAAGCAGAATTTTAACGGTACGTTTCATCTTCCCTGCCTGCAAAATCAGGCGCAGCGGGCGCTGCGCCTTACATCATGACGTAAATTACTTCACGCGGGATACGTATTCGCCGGAGCGGGTATCCACTTTGATCACTTCACCGATCTGTACGAACAGTGGCACTTTCACCACAGCGCCGGTAGACAGAGTGGCAGGCTTGCCGCCAGTACCTGCGGTATCACCTTTCAGACCTGGATCGGTTTCAACGATTTCCAGCTCAACGAAGTTCGGAGGCGTAACCGCGATAGGCTGACCGTTCCACAGGGTCACGATGCACTCAGCCTGATCCAGCAGCCACTTGGCGTTGTCACCAATCGCTTTTGCGTCCGCAGACAGCTGCTCGAAGGTTTCGTTGTTCATGAAGTGCCAGAACTCACCGTCGTTGTACAGGTAAGTCAGGTTCATATCGACAACATCAGCGCCTTCAGCGGAGTCAGTAGATTTGAAGGTTTTCTCAACACGGGTACCGGTCAGCAGGCGACGCAGCTTTACGCGTGCGAATGCCTGGCCTTTACCTGGTTTAACGAATTCGCTGGCTTCAACCGCGTACGGTTCGCCGTCCATCATGATTTTAAGACCAGCACGAAAATCGTTGCTATAGTACGTTGCCATAAGGCCCTCTAAATTTGTTAACTGGTAGCTAAGCCACAAAATGGCGCATATTGTAACCCTAAACACCCCGTCCAGAGAAGATTGGTTATCGCAACTTGCCGATGTAATCACCAGTCCTGATGAATTGCTGCGTCTTTTAGACCTCGAACAGCACGAAGCGTTGCGTGCAGGTCGTGAGGCGAAACGCCTTTTCGCCCTGCGCGTTCCCCGCGCGTTTGTTGCCCGAATGGAAAAGGGCAATCCTGATGATCCGTTATTAAAACAAACGCTTACCTCTCAGGATGAGTTTATTACCGCCCCCGGCTACAGCACCGATCCGCTGCAAGAGCAGAACAGTGTCGTACCGGGTTTGCTGCATAAATACCGCAATCGTGCCCTGCTGCTGGTTAAGGGCGGTTGCGCGGTAAATTGCCGCTATTGCTTCCGTCGCCACTTCCCGTACGCCGAAAACCAGGGCAATAAGCGCAACTGGCAGGTGGCGCTGGACTACATCACGGCGCACCCGGAACTGGATGAAATCATCTTTTCCGGCGGCGACCCGCTGATGGCAAAAGATCATGAGCTGGACTGGCTGCTGACTCAGCTTGAGACCATCCCGCACATTAAGCGTCTGCGCATTCACAGCCGTTTACCGATCGTCATCCCGGCGCGTATCACCGACGCCCTGGTCACGCGCCTGGAGCAGTCCCGTTTGCAGGTGCTGCTGGTAAACCATATCAACCACGCGAATGAAATTGACGCGGACTTTCGTGCGGCGATGGCGCGTATGCGAAAGGCAGGCGTGACGCTGCTCAACCAGAGCGTATTACTGCGCGGCGTGAACGACAGCGCCCGCGTGCTGGCCGATCTCAGCAATGCCTTATTTGATGCGGGCGTTATGCCCTATTACCTGCATGTTCTGGATCGCGTCCAGGGCGCGGCGCACTTCATGGTGACAGATGAAGAGGCCCGGAAGATTATGCGCGAGCTGTTAACGCTGGTTTCAGGTTATATGGTGCCGAAGCTGGCACGTGAGATTGGCGGAGAGCCGAGTAAGACGCCGCTGGATTTGCAGCTGCGTCAGCAGTAAAAAGGCAGGTGGCGCTACGCTTACCTGCCCTGGAGATAAAGCGGCAGCGCCATCAAACGGTTATATCAGTTCGGGCACTTATAGACCTGGCCGTTCATCTGGCTGGCGGTTGGCACAAAGCTGGACAGCATCCCCTGCGTCGGGCTGCTTACCCCGTAAATCACGTTGCCGCCCATTGCCGCAGCCTGATTACGCAGGGCATTGGCCGCACCGCGCATAGAGCCGCCCTCTTCGCCGTGCTGCCCCGACATCCAGTTGCTTTGCTCGCCAGTGGCGGTGCCTAACAGCTGGCATTCGCTGCCCGGCTTATCTTCCACAAAGCGAACGCTCTGGCCCGCTGCCGTCAGCTCATTGCTGGTGCTACAACCCGCCAGCAGCAATGCTGCACCTACAATCCCTGCACAGACTTTTATGCGCATGTTATTCCTCGTTTTCAATAAGCTGGACAGTAGTTGTCCGCGTGTAAACCTTATACTAAAAAGATGACCAAAAGAAAAATGCTGAGCATTTCTGCGAGCCAGATTCCGCTGGCACTCCTCCGACATCTTAAATGAATTCTGATAATAACCTTTGGGATATCGTGTTTTAGCCCCCGATCGTTTTTAGTGATGCGACGTACAACTTTTGTACGCGACTCAAAAAAGGGGGTTTCATGAGTGCATCATCCTCAGGAGAGGAAAAAGTAACCTGGGTGGGCTATCTGGCGTTCGTGCTCACCATCGTATTTTTCTCAGGTTTTTTCGCCAAAAGTACCGAATGGTGGCGCGTGCTGGATTTTACCGTCCTGAACGGCAGCTTTGGACCGGTGAACGGTGCGCTGACGTTTCGCGGCGAGGGCGGCACGGGAGCGAAAGATGGGTTTTTGTTTGCCCTTGAACTGGCGCCCTCGGTCATTTTATCGCTCGGGATCATTGCCGTTACCGAGGGGCTGGGCGGGCTGCGCGCCGCACAACAGCTTATGACGCCCATTCTGCGCCCGCTGCTCGGCGTGCCGGGCATTTGCTCTCTGGCGCTTATCGCCAACCTGCAAAATACTGATGCTGCCGCAGGGATGACCAAAGAGTTGACCAACGAAGGGGCGATTACTGACCATGAGCGCGCCATTTTCGCCACCTTCCAGACCAGCGGTAGCGCCATTATTACCAACTATTTTTCTTCCGGCGCCGCACTCTTTACCTTTATTACCGTCCCGGTAATCACGCCGCTTGCCGTCATTCTGGTGTTCAAATTTGTTGGCGCCAACTTTCTGCGACTGTGGATCGCCCACATGGAAGTTCGCTGCGCTCAGGAGGAAAAATGATCGCCCAACCGCGTAAAAATATCATGGACTTGTTTATCGATGGCGCCCGCCGCGGCTTTACCATCGCCACCACCAGCCTGCTGCCGAACGTGGTCATGGCATTTGTTATCATTCAGGCGCTCAAGGTAACCGGCCTGCTGGAAATTGTCGGCAGGGTATGCGAGCCCATCATGGCTCTTTGGGGACTTCCGGGTGCGGCGGCAACGGTTCTTCTGGCCTCGGTGATGAGCATGGGGGGCGGTGTGGGGGTCTGCGCCAGTCTGGTCGCTGCCGGCACGCTCAACGGTCACGATGCAACCATCCTGCTGCCCGCCATCTATCTGATGGGTAATCCGGTGCAAAACACGGGCCGTTGCCTTGGCACCGCAGGCGTCAACCCGAAGTATTATCCGCACATCATCGCTGTCTGCGTCATTAACGCCCTGCTCTCAATGTGGGTGATGCAACTACTCTTCTGAGGAGATAAAAATGGATTTTTCAGTGCTGGAACCGCACCTTTTCCGCAATGCGCAGCTTTACGCTCCCGAGGATCTTGGGCATTGCGATCTGCTGATTGCCGGAGGAAAAATCGTCGCAGTCGAAAAAGCGGGCCACGCCACAATGAGGCCAGACTGTCCTGAAAGCGATCTCGCCGGAGCGGTGGTTTGCCCGGGGTTTATCGATCAGCATGTACACCTGATTGGCGGCGGCGGTGAAGCCGGTCCCCACACCCGGACGCCAGAGGTACGATTGTCTGCGCTGGTGGCGGCTGGCATCACCTCTGTTGTAGGCCTGCTGGGCACCGACGGCGTGACCCGCCATCCCGAGTCGCTGCTGGCGAAAACGCGGGCACTTGAGCATGAAGGGATCAGCGCATGGATGCTGACAGGCGCGTATGGCCTGCCTTCTCCGACGATCACTGGCAGTATCGAAAAGGATGTGGCGCTAATTGATAAAATCATTGGCGTGAAATGCGCGATTTCTGACCATCGTTCTTCCGCACCGGCAGATGACCAGCTCGCGAATATGGCCGCCCAGTCGCGCGTCGGCGGGCTGCTGGGCGCCAAAGCGGGGATATCCGTATTTCACCTCGGCAACAGCCCTAAACTGCTGGAGCCACTGCTTAACATCCTGAATAACGCCGACGTGCCTCGCACGAAGCTGCTGCCAACCCACGTCAACCGCGCCCAGGCACTGTTTCACGCCGCACTGGACTATGCCCGCGAAGGGGGGTACATCGACATCACCACCAGCATCAGTAAGCCCATTGATGCCGCTACCGCCATCGCGACGGCCCGTGACGCGCAGGTGCCGTTTAACCGGCTCACGCTCAGCTCGGATGGCAACGGCAGCCAGCCGAATTTTGACGCAAACGGTAATCTTGTTGGCATTGGCGTGGCGGGTTTTGAGTCCCTGCTTGATACGCTACAGCAGCTGGTCGGCCGGTATCACCTGCCGCTGGAGGAGGCACTTCTGCCATTTACGCGTAACGTGGCGGAGTTTCTCGGTCTGGAGCATAAAGGGCGGATCGCGCCCGGATGCGATGCCGATTTCCTGGTGCTGACGGATGACCTGAAGATCCGTGAGGTCTGGGCGAAAGGCCGCCAGATGGTGCGTGAAGGCGTGGTGTGCGTGAAAGGCACGTTTGAGTAGAAGACAATAAAAAACCCCGGGCATTGCTGCCCGGGGTTCGTTCTGAGAGGTTCAGAACAGCATGATTACATCATGCCGCCCATGCCACCCATGCCGCCCATACCACCAGCAGCACCTAAGTCAGGCGCGTCGCCTTTAGGCAGGTCGGTCACCATGCACTCGGTCGTGATCATCAGGCCAGCTACAGATGCCGCGTATTGCAGAGCAGAACGGGTCACTTTAGTTGGATCCAGGATACCGAAGTCGATCATGTTGCCGTATTCTTCAGTTGCCGCGTTGTAACCGTAGTTACCTTCACCCGCTTTCACCTTGTTCGCAACCACAGACGGCTCTTCACCAGCGTTGGACACGATCTGACGCAGCGGAGCTTCCATTGCGCGCAGCGCAACTTTGATACCCACGTTCTGGTCTTCGTTCTGAGCAGTCAGGCCAGCCAGTTTAGCGGCTACACGCACCAGCGCGACACCACCACCAGCAACCACGCCTTCTTCTACCGCAGCACGGGTCGCGTGCAGGGCGTCGTCAACGCGTGCTTTCTTCTCTTTCATTTCAACTTCGGTAGCCGCACCGACTTTGATTACCGCTACGCCACCTGCCAGTTTCGCTACGCGCTCCTGGAGTTTTTCACGGTCGTAATCGGAAGTTGCTTCTTCGATCTGCTTACGGATCTGACCAACACGGCCCTGAATAGCGGCTTCTTCACCCACACCGTCGATGATGGTGGTGGTGTCTTTGTTGATCACAACGCGTTTCGCCTGGCCCAGGTCTTCCAGAGTCGCTTTTTCCAGCTCCATACCGATCTCTTCGGAGATCACGGTACCGCCGGTCAGGGTAGCGATATCCTGGAGCATCGCCTTACGACGATCGCCGAAGCCAGGTGCTTTAACCGCTGCCACTTTCACGATGCCACGCATGGTGTTAACCACCAGGGTCGCCAGCGCTTCGCCTTCAACGTCTTCAGCAATGATTACCAGCGGCTTGCCTGCTTTCGCGACAGCTTCCAGCACTGGCAGCATTTCGCGGATGTTGGAGATTTTCTTGTCAGCCAGCAGGATGAACGGGCTTTCCAGCTCAACAGCGCCAGTTTCTGGCTTGTTGATGAAGTATGGGGACAGGTAACCGCGGTCGAACTGCATACCTTCAACCACGTCCAGTTCGTCTTCCAGACCAGTACCGTCTTCAACGGTGATCACGCCTTCTTTACCGACTTTATCCATCGCTTCAGCGATCAGTTTACCTACGGTTTCGTCGGAGTTAGCGGAGATAGTACCAACCTGAGCAATGGCTTTAGAGTCAGAGCACGGTACGGACAGCGCTTTCAGTTCTTCAACAGCGGAAGCGACGGCTTTGTCGATACCACGTTTCAGATCCATTGGGTTCATGCCCGCAGCAACGGCTTTCAGGCCTTCGGTGATGATCGCCTGCGCCAGTACGGTCGCGGTGGTGGTACCGTCACCGGCAGCGTCGTTCGCTTTAGAGGCAACTTCTTTCACCATCTGTGCGCCCATGTTTTCGAACTTGTCTTCCAGCTCGATTTCACGTGCAACAGAAACACCATCTTTGGTGATGGTTGGCGCGCCGAAGGATTTGTCCAGCACTACGTTACGGCCTTTCGGGCCCAGAGTGACTTTCACTGCGTCTGCCAGTACGTTTACGCCGCGGAGCATTTTTACACGAGCGTCGTTACCGAATTTTACGTCTTTAGCTGCCATGTTCTTATTTCCTCAAATTCGTACAGTTTTCGTGCGTTAATTACGCTTCAACAATTGCCAGAATGTCGCTCTCGGACATGATCAACACTTCTTCATTGTCGATCTTCTCGGATTTCACGCCGTAGCCATCGTTGAAAATGACGATGTCACCAACTTTAACGTCCAGTGGCTGCACAGTTCCGTTTTCCAGGATGCGGCCCTTACCGACAGCGATGATTTCGCCACGCGTTGATTTTGCTGCTGCTGAACCGGTCAGAACGATGCCGCCAGCAGACTTGGTTTCAACTTCTTTACGTTTGACGATCACACGATCATGTAACGGACGAATACTCATTGATAGCTCTCCTTTGAGAAAGTCATTATCAGTTATGGATGACGCCGGTCCGCATGCGGTTTTCCGGCTAGTGCCCTGAGAGATGGGGATAGCTTTTTACCCCTTCAAGGGGTAATCGAAAAAAAATTTGCGAAAGTGTTACCATCCACTCTCTTTTGATGGTGGCGGGACGAGGTAAATGAGTGGACTCAGGCAGGAGTTGGGGCTGGCGCAGGGCATTGGCTTACTCTCAACGTCTTTGTTAGGCACGGGGGTATTTGCGGTTCCCGCGCTGGCGGCGTTGGTTGCCGGCAATAACAGTCTTTGGGCATGGCCGGTGCTGATCGTGCTGGTGTTTCCGGTGGCGATTGTCTTTGCCATACTCGGGCGGCACTTCCCGAGCGCAGGCGGCGTAGCGCATTTTGTCGGCATGGCGTTTGGGCCGCGAATGGAGCGTGTCACCGGCTGGCTATTTTTGTCGGTGATACCCGTTGGCCTTCCGGCAGCCCTGCATATCGCAACCGGCTTCGGACAGGCGCTGTTTGGCTGGCACGATGAACAACTGCTGCTGGCTGAAATCGGTACGCTGGCGATTGTCTGGTGGGTTGGCTCGCGAGGGGCCAGTTCCAGCGCCAATCTGCAAACGCTGGTCGCCGTGTTAATTGTCGCGCTGATCGTCGCCATCTGGTTTGCGGGTGACATTACGGTGGCGGATATTCCTTTCCCCGCGATTAACGACATCGACCACGCACAGCTTTTCGCTGCACTATCCGTCATGTTCTGGTGTTTCGTCGGTCTGGAGGCGTTCGCTCATCTGGCATCCGAGTTTAAACAGCCCGAGCGTGACTTTCCCCGCGCTCTGATGATTGGCCTGCTGCTGGCGGGCACAGTGTATTGGGCCTGTACCGTACTGGTGCTGCACTTCAACGCGTTCAGTGAAGAGAAAGCCGCCGCCGCGTCGCTGCCGGGCATCGTGGTGCAGCTGTTTGGTGTTAAAGCCCTGTGGGTAGCCTGCGTGATTGGCTATCTCGCCTGCTTTGCCAGCCTCAACATTTATATTCAGAGCTTCGCCCGGCTGGTGTGGTCTCAGGCACTTTATAAACCGGATAGCCCCCTCTCACGCCTGTCAAAGCGTCAGCTTCCGGTGAATGCGCTGAATACCGTACTGGGCTGCTGCGTGGTGAGTTCCCTGGCCATTTATCTCCTCGACATCAACCTTGACGCGCTGATTGTCTACGCCAACGGTATTTTCATCATGATCTACCTGCTGTGCATGCTGGCGGGCTGTCGGCTACTGAAAGGACGTTTTAAGGCGCTGGCGGCTGTCGGGTGTGTCCTGTGCCTGATGCTGCTGGCGATGGTGGGATGGAAGAGTGTGTACGCCATCGTCATGCTGGCGGGGCTGTGGGTGTTTTTACCGAAGCGGCAAGCTCCGCAGGCCCGGTGAGCGAGCGCCACCGGGCCAGAAACTCACCGATCGTCTTTATGATCTAACCGGTCGCGCTGCTCATCCTTACGCTGGTATTCCCCTTCAAAGGTATCCCCCGGGCCGGTGCTGAAACCACCGCCTGGCATACGGCTGAAACGCAGATGCGGCAGCAGCTTCATGGTCAGGTGCTTCTGCACCGGCGGCAACAGCAACAGCAGGCCGAGGAAGTCTGTAAAGAAGCCCGGCAGGATCAGCAGCAAACCAGCAATAATCAGCGACACGCTTTTGATCATCTCGGCGGCCGGGCTTTCGCCTGCGGCCATCTTCTGCTGCATTAACAGGAAATTTTTGAAACCCTGATTGCGCACCAGCGACATGCCGATGACGGAGGTGAAGATCACCAGAATCAGCGTCAGCAGGACGCCCAGCACATGGGCAACCTGGATGAAAATCGAAATTTCAATGTAAACATAAAGAAAGAAAGCAATAAATGGTATCCAGCGCACTGGCATCTCCTGTATGGCAGGTGCCTTCTGGCCCCTGACTGAATGTGTTCGCGAAGCGCGTAGATAAGAGATGGCGACGGTTAGCCAAATTTCAATCGGTTTGCACGGATATTTTTTCTGGAAATATTAAAGCGGTGACATATTTCACAGATTAATAATTATCATGAAATCGGGTCGATAATAAGTGATCCAGCTTACGGCAATTCGCTATCATCAGCATATGATCTCGAACATCTGGCCGATTGAGGGAATAATCGTCGGTCATAAAATATTCAAAACCACATATATACTGTGTGTTTAGTACAATCCATCGGCAGCTTGAAAAGAAGGTTCACATGTTAAACAACATTCGTATCGAAGAAGATTTGTTGGGTACCAGGGAAGTTCCAGCGGATGCCTACTATGGTGTTCACACTCTGAGAGCGATTGAAAACTTCTACATCAGCAACAGCAAAATCAGCGACATCCCTGAATTTGTGCGTGGCATGGTGATGGTAAAAAAAGCCGCGGCTCTGGCAAACAAAGAGTTGCAAACCATTCCTAAAAGCGCTGCAAATGCGATTATCGCCGCGTGCGATGAGGTGCTGAACAACGGCAAATGCATGGATCAGTTCCCGGTCGACGTCTATCAGGGCGGCGCGGGCACCTCTGTCAACATGAACACCAACGAAGTGCTGGCAAACATCGGCCTGGAGCTGATGGGTCATCAGAAAGGTGAATACCAGTACCTGAACCCGAACGACCACGTTAACAAATGTCAATCCACCAACGACGCCTACCCAACCGGCTTCCGCATCGCGGTGTATGCCTCTGTCGTCAAACTGGTCGACGCGATTAATCAGTTGGGCGATGGCTTCCAGCGTAAAGCCGTTGAGTTCCAGGACATCCTGAAAATGGGCCGTACCCAGTTGCAGGACGCGGTGCCAATGACCCTCGGACAGGAATTCCACGCGTTTAACGTGCTGCTGAACGAAGAGACGAAAAACCTGCTGCGTACGTCCGAACTGCTGCTGGAAGTGAACCTGGGCGCAACCGCCATCGGTACACGCCTGAACACGCCAGATGGCTATCAGCAACTGGCGGTACAGAAGCTGGCTGAAGTGTCCAACCTGCCGGTTGTGCCTGCGGAAGACCTGATTGAAGCTACCTCAGACTGCGGCGCCTACGTGATGGTGCACAGCGCCCTGAAACGTCTGGCGGTGAAACTGTCCAAAATCTGTAACGACCTGCGCCTGCTCTCCTCCGGTCCGCGCGCTGGCCTGAATGAAATCAACCTGCCAGAGTTGCAGGCGGGTTCATCCATCATGCCAGCTAAAGTGAACCCGGTGGTGCCAGAGGTGGTGAACCAGGTTTGCTTCAAGGTTATTGGTAACGATACGACCGTCACCATGGCCTCCGAAGCCGGTCAGCTCCAGCTGAACGTGATGGAGCCGGTGATTGGCCAGGCGATGTTTGAATCTATCCATATTCTGACCAACGCCTGCTACAACCTGCTGGAAAAATGCATTAACGGCATCACCGCGAATAAAGAAGTGTGTGAAGGCTACGTCTATAACTCCATCGGCATCGTCACCTACCTCAACCCGTTCATCGGCCACCACAACGGCGATATCGTCGGGAAGATTTGTGCCGAAACCGGTAAGAGCGTACGTGAGGTGGTTCTCGAGCGAGGATTGTTGACCGAAGCCGAACTGGACGATATCTTCTCCGCCCAGAACCTGATGCACCCGGCATATAAAGCGAAACGATATACCGATGAAAGCGAACAGTAACCGTTCAGGCTAAGCTTCCGAAAGGCACGTCACTTGTGACGTGCCTTTTTTCTTTATGGGCGTTACCAAAACACAACAATTCAATATCAACTTGTTAATGAGCAAGGCAGGTCTTTATGTTTGGAGCAGAACTCGTCATCGTCCTGTTGGCGATTTATTTGGGCGCACGACTCGGGGGAATCGGCATCGGTTTTGCTGGCGGTCTCGGAGTGCTTGTACTTACCCTGATCTTTCAGATTAAACCCGGCGCAATCCCTTTTGACGTTATCGAAATCATCATGGCGGTTATTGCTGCTATCGCGGCCATGCAGGTCGCTGGCGGTATGGACTACCTGGTGAGCCTGGCGGAGCGTATGCTGCGTCGCCATCCGAAATACATCACCTTCCTTGCCCCGCTGGTGACCTGGTTTATGACCATTCTCGCCGGTACTGGCCATACTGCCTTCTCCACGCTGCCGGTCATCACCGAAGTGGCGAAAGAGCAGGGTATTCGCCCGTCTCGCCCTCTTTCTATTGCCGTGGTCGCCTCCCAGATTGCGATTACCGCCTCGCCTATTTCCGCGGCGGTGGTCTTCTTCGCGGGCATCCTTGAGCCAATGGGCGTAAGTTACCTGACGCTGCTGGCAATCTGTATTCCGGTCACGTTGATTGCGGTAATGATCACTGCCGTGCTGTGTAACTTCCTCGGTGCCGAGCTGAAAGACGATCCGGTTTACCAGGAGCGTCTGGCAAAAGGTGAAGTGAGCCTGCGCGGTAGCCAGGTCTTCGAGCTGAAGCCGCATGCAAAACGCTCCGTGCTGCTGTTTCTGATTGGTATCGTCGCCGTGATGTTCTACGCGACCGCCATCAGCGACACGGTAGGTTTGATCCAGAACCCGGTTCTGCCGCGTAACGAAGCCATTGTGGTGTTTATGCTGACCATCGCGACGCTGATCAGCATCACCTGTAAAATCGACACCAGCGAAGTGCTGAACGCCAGCACCTTCAAATCCGGTATGAGCGCCTGCGTGTGCGTGCTGGGCGTGGCGTGGCTCGGTGATACCTTTGTGAAAGCGCACATCAGCGATATCCAGACCGTTGCAGGCGACCTGCTGCACAACTATCCGTGGCTGCTGGCAGTAGTGCTGTTCTTTGCCGCGACGCTGCTGTACTCCCAGGCTGCGACCACCAAAGCGCTGATGCCTGCGGCACTGATGCTGGGCGTGACGCCGCTGACGGCGATTGCCTCTTTTGCAGCGGTTTCCGCCCTGTTCGTGCTGCCAACCTACCCAACCCTGCTGGCCGCAGTTGAGATGGATGACACCGGCTCAACCCGTATTGGTAAGTACGTGTTTAACCACGCGTTCCTCATCCCGGGCGTGGTGGCGATTACGCTCTGCGTGATCCTCGGCTTTATCATCGGCGGCATTGTGCTGTAAACGATTAGCCGTTGTAAAAATAGTTAAAAACGGGCCGCTCTGCGGCCCGTTTCATTAATGACCAACCGCCTTGCGTGATATAGTGAAGACTTTCGTGATGAGGAGGTCGACTTGTGAACACGCCTGATGCTGTTGTTGTACTGTGCACCGCCCCTGATGAAGCTTCTGCCCAGGATCTGGCCGCCAAAGTGCTGGCCGAAAAACTGGCTGCCTGTGTCACGCTTCTTCCCGGCGCCACCTCCCTTTATTACTGGGAAGGCAAGCTGGAGCAAGAGTACGAAGTCCAGATGTTGCTCAAAACCAACCTGACAAACCAGCAGGCGCTCCTCGACTGCCTCAAGTCTCATCATCCATACCAAACCCCGGAGCTGCTGGTGCTGCCAGTGGTCCACGGCGATAACGATTATCTCTCATGGCTCAACGCTTCATTACGCTGATCCTGCTGCTGTGCAGCACGTCAGTTTTTGCCGGGTTGTTTGACGCACCCGGCCGTTCGAACTTTATTCCTGCCGACCAGGCATTCGT
Organism: Enterobacter sp. CRENT-193; assembly: GCF_002787395.1. NCBI lineage: Bacteria > Pseudomonadati > Pseudomonadota > Gammaproteobacteria > Enterobacterales > Enterobacteriaceae > Enterobacter > Enterobacter sp. CRENT-193. Next base: position 336,232 of record NZ_CP024812.1, read on the forward strand.
TTTCGACTTTCAGCAAAACCAGCACGATCTCCGTCTCACCTGGCAGATGAAAGAGGGTTACTACCTCTATCGCAAGCAGGTCAGCATCACGCCGACAAAGGCGAACGTCGGCGCATTGCAGATGCCCGCTGGCGTGTGGCACGAGGACGAGTTCTACGGTAAGAGTGAAATTTATCGCCAGCGCTTAAGCGTGCCCGTCACGGTGAACCATGCCGATAAAGGTGCCACATTAACGGTCACCTATCAGGGCTGCGCAGACGCCGGATTCTGTTACCCACCTGAAACAAAGGTCGTTCCGCTTAGCGAAGTGAAAGGCGCTGCCTCCCCTCTCCCATCAGGGGAGAGGGCCAGGATGAAGGGTGAAGGCGCAGGCGAAGCCACTTCAGACCTTCCGTTCTCAGCACTTTGGGCGTTATTGATTGGTATCGGCATCGCCTTTACGCCCTGCGTACTGCCTATGTACCCGCTTATCTCTGGCATCGTGCTGGGCGGTAAACAACGCCTTTCCACCGCCCGTGCGCTGTTGCTGGCCTTTATCTATGTACAGGGCATGGCGTTAACCTATACGGCGCTCGGCCTAGTGGTCGCCGCTGCCGGGTTGCAGTTCCAGGCCGCCCTTCAGCATCCTTATGTGCTTATCGGACTGTCAGCGGTGTTTATTCTGCTGGCGCTGTCGATGTTTGGCCTGTTCACCCTGCAACTGCCCTCTTCCCTGCAAACCCGTCTGACGCTGATGAGCAACCGTCAGCAGGGTGGCTCTGCGGGCGGCGTGTTCGCCATGGGTGCCATCGCCGGGCTGATTTGCTCCCCCTGCACCACTGCGCCGTTGAGCGCCATCCTGTTATACATTGCTCAGAGCGGCAACCTGTGGCTCGGCGGCGGCACGCTGTACCTCTACGCGCTCGGCATGGGCCTGCCGCTGATCCTGGTGACGGTGTTTGGCAATCGTCTGCTGCCGAAAAGCGGCCCGTGGATGGAGACGGTGAAAACCGCGTTTGGTTTTGTCATTCTGGCGCTGCCGGTATTTCTGCTGGAGCGCATCATCGGTGATGTATGGGGTACACGTCTTTGGGCGATGCTCGGCGTGGCCTTCTTCAGCTGGGCGTTTATCGTGAGTCTGGGGGCGAAGAAACCGTGGATGCGCCTGCTACAGATCCTTCTGCTGGCGGCCGCGCTGGTGAGCGTCCGTCCGCTACAGGACTGGGCGTTTGGCACCCCGGCAGGTCAAACGCAGGCTCATCTGAATTTTATACAGATTAAAAACGTGGATGACCTTAACCACGCCCTGGCGCAGGCGAAAGGCAAACCGGTCATGCTCGATCTCTATGCCGACTGGTGCGTGGCCTGCAAAGAGTTTGAAAAATACACCTTCAGCGATCCGCAGGTACAACATGCGCTGAGCGATACCGTTCTGCTCCAGGCGAACGTAACCGCCAACAGCACGCAGGATAAGGCTCTGCTGAAGCAACTTAACGTGCTCGGGTTGCCTACCATCCTGTTCTTCAATGAACAGGGGGAAGAACAGCCGACGCAGCGTGTAACCGGGTTTATGGACGCGACGGCATTCAACGCGCATTTGCGCAATCGCCAACCGTAAACAACACTTTAGACGGGACAAACCGTTGGGAATAGCGGAGGAGATAACCGTGCAACGCGAAGACGTACTGGGACAAGCCCTGCAATTGCTTGAGATTCAAGGGATCGCCAGCACCACGCTTGAGATGGTCGCCGACCGTATCGATTACCCTCTGGATGAACTTAGGCGCTTCTGGCCGGATAAAGAGGCGCTGCTGTACGATGCCCTGCGCTATCTCAGCCAGCAGGTGGATATCTGGCGCAGGCAGCTGATGCTGAATGAAGAACTGACCACCGAGCAAAAGCTGCTGGCGCGCTATACCGCACTGACGGAGTGTGTTACCAACAACCGTTACCCAGGTTGTCTGTTTATCGCCGCCTGCACCTACTATCCGGATCCTGGGCACCCCATCCATCAACTGGCAGATCAGCAAAAACGAGCCGCGCACGAGTTCACACATGAGCTGCTGACCACACTTGAAGTGGATGATCCGGCAATGGTCGCGAAGCAGATGGAGCTGGTGCTGGAAGGTTGCCTGAGCCGCATGCTGGTGAACCGTAGCCAGGCGGATGTGGATACGGCGCACCGTCTGGCGGAAGATATTTTGCGGTTCGCGCAGTGTCGTATGGGTGGTGCACTGACCTAAGCCAGCATTCCCATCCAGGCGGAAATAAACAAACACAGCGCCATCGCGCGCTGAAATCGCACCATCGCCACGGTGGTGCGGAAAATCCGGTTCACCGCCTTCCCCAGCCACGCCCAGCACAACAAACAGACCACGGAGATCGCCAGAAACCATAGCGCCATCAGCGTAATATCACGTAATGCATGGTCGCTTGCCGGAGCAAACAGGCTGACAACTGCCAGCGCCATCATCCATGTTTTTGGGTTTACAACCTGTAGTAACGCCGCCGCCCGCGCGGTAAATCGGACGTGACTTCTGGAGGAGAGATTCGCGGCCGGGGCGCTAAACAGCTGCCAGCTCATCCAGGAAAGCCACAGCACACCCGCCCAGCTCATTACCTGACGTATCAATGGATACTGGCGTAACACTTCTCCTGCCCCAGCGCCTGAAACCAGAACAATAGCGCTGGCGGCAATACACCCGCCCAGGATCGCAGGAACCGTATTTTTTACGCCAAAGTGCTGACTGTTAGCCAGTACCAGAATGTTGGTTGGCCCCGGTGTAATCGAGGCGACAAATGCAAACAGCAGGAAGGGTAATAAATTCACAGGTGACTCCTTTTTTATTAGAGCCACGAATGTGCCGTTATTTTCTGGAAACGTCTGGAAGGTTTGTGCACAACCGGCGGTAGTGTGCCGGAGAAATACGGTATGCACGCTGGAACCAGCGACCAAGATGGCTTTGATCGGCAAAACCCACTGCCGTCGCAACATCAACAGGCAGTTCCCCACACGCCAGCATCTGTCGGGCCTTTGCCAGTCGCAGCTGGATAAGCCAGGCGTGCGGTGCCAGATGAAATTCGCGTTTAAAACAGCGGGTGAGGGTAAAGCGATCCGTACCCGTCTCGCGGGCAAGGTCTGATAGCCCCACGTTCTCGCCGATATGCGCATAGAGATAGTCGCGGGCACGATGCGCCACAGCGGAGCTTTGTAATTGCGACGGGAGTTTCTTACGCCAGTGGCAGTGGGTAGTTATCTGAGAGAGCAGGTTATCCATTGTGCTCTGTTGGACGATCTTCATCTCATCGTTATGCAACGAGGCAAATGTATCACCGATAGCGCGCACCAACTGAGGCTCTCGCGTCAGCGTTTGGGCAAAGTGGAGAGTGTAACTCCCGGGAGTAGAGTCATACAGGCCTTGAAGCGTATGGGTGAGCCAGTGTTCATCCAGATAAAAGGTCAGATAAGTAAAGCCGCCCTCTACCGGCGCATCACCGTCATGGATCTCCCCGGGCTCAAGTAAAAAAGCATCGCCCGGCTGGCTACGGTGGCGTTCACGGCGACAGTGGAACTGCTGCGTACCGGAAAGGGTTATTCCGACCAGATAGCTATCATGCCAGTGGGGATCAAAGGCATGTCCTTCGAAATGCGCCTTAATTGTCTCAATACCTGTTTCTGCATGCTGACGCAGCTCAAGCCAGTCGTTTGCCATACTGCCCTCCTCTTACCGTCAGCATTGTCACATCTTGCCTGAACTGTCTGGAAGATTAGTGCAATTCCAGGGCACAAACGGACAGATTGCCGCAAACTTAAGCAGTTGAACAGCTTTTCCCGAAATAATGTTGACGATCGCGCGCGATTGCGGTTTAATGCGCTCCGTTGCCCGGATAGCTCAGTCGGTAGAGCAGGGGATTGAAAATCCCCGTGTCCTTGGTTCGATTCCGAGTCCGGGCACCACTATTTAAAGAACCCAGCCTATGGCTGGGTTTTTGCTTTTCTGTCCCCGCTACGCATTGAATTTTCCCTTCTGTCAGGTAATAGTGATTTTTTTTCCTGACAATGAAAATGATATGACCTTATCTGCTTTAAAAGCCGGGTCACTGCTCCTGCTGATGATCCTGTTTTATACCGGCCTGTTCACGAGCGATCGCGTCACCTGGTTGATGGAGGTGACGCCCGTCATTATCATCATCCCACTTCTGCTTGCCACACACCGGCGATACCCTTTGACTCCCCTTCTCTATACTCTGGTTTTCTTCCACGCCATCATTCTGATGGTTGGTGGAATGTACACCTACGCAAAGGTTCCGGTTGGTTTTGAGGTTCAGGAGATGCTCGGGCTTAGCCGAAATCCGTATGACAAGCTCGGTCACTTCTTCCAGGGGCTGGTTCCCGCACTGGCAGCGCGAGAAATTCTGCTGCGCGGTGGGTATGTTCGTGGACATAAGATGACGGGGTTTCTGGTGTGCTGTGTTGCTCTGGCCATTAGCGCCACCTATGAACTCATTGAGTGGTGGGCTGCTTTGGCGATGGGACAGGGTGCGGATGATTTTCTGGGGACGCAGGGCGATCCATGGGATACCCAGTCTGATATGTTTTGCGCGCTGCTTGGTGCGTTAACGACGGTGCTGATCCTTGGGCGTTTCCATCAGCGGCAATTGCGTCGTTTGAATGTGGATAGTGCGCTCTGAGTTGCCGGATGGCGGCTTCGCCTTACGGCCTGCCGTTTTTCTGCAAACAAACGCAAAAAGGCCATCCTTGCGGATGGCCTCTTCACTTGTTTGATGCCTGGCAGTTCCCTACTCTCACATGGGGAGACCCCACACTACCATCGGCGCTACGGCGTTTCACTTCTGAGTTCGGCATGGGGTCAGGTGGGACCACCGCGCTAAAGCCGCCAGGCAAATTCTGTTAATCTGTATCAGGCTGAAAATCGTGTCTGTCTCTTCGCCAAAACATCTTCGGCGTTGTAAGGTTAAGCCTCACGGTTCATTAGTATCGGTTAGCTCAACGCATCGCTGCGCTTACACACCCGACCTATCAACGTCGTCGTCTTCAACGTTCCTTCAGGAGACTTAAAGTCTCAGGGAGAACTCATCTCGGGGCAAGTTTCGTGCTTAGATGCTTTCAGCACTTATCTCTTCCGCATTTAGCTACCGGGCAGTGCCATTGGCATGACAACCCGAACACCAGTGATGCGTCCACTCCGGTCCTCTCGTACTAGGAGCAGCCCCCCTCAATTCTCCAGCGCCCACGGCAGATAGGGACCGAACTGTCTCACGACGTTCTAAACCCAGCTCGCGTACCACTTTAAATGGCGAACAGCCATACCCTTGGGACCTACTTCAGCCCCAGGATGTGATGAGCCGACATCGAGGTGCCAAACACCGCCGTCGATATGAACTCTTGGGCGGTATCAGCCTGTTATCCCCGGAGTACCTTTTATCCGTTGAGCGATGGCCCTTCCATTCAGAACCACCGGATCACTATGACCTGCTTTCGCACCTGCTCGCGCCGTCACGCTCGCAGTCAAGCTGGCTTATGCCATTGCACTAACCTCCTGATGTCCGACCAGGATTAGCCAACCTTCGTGCTCCTCCGTTACTCTTTGGGAGGAGACCGCCCCAGTCAAACTACCCACCAGACACTGTCCGCAACCCGGATTACGGGTCTACGTTAGAACACCAGCCATTAAAGGGTGGTATTTCAAGGATGGCTCCACGCAGACTGGCGTCCACGCTTCAAAGCCTCCCACCTATCCTACACATCAAGGACCAGTGTTCAGTGTCAAGCTATAGTAAAGGTTCACGGGGTCTTTCCGTCTTGCCGCGGGTACACTGCATCTTCACAGCGAGTTCAATTTCACTGAGTCTCGGGTGGAGACAGCCTGGCCATCATTACGCCATTCGTGCAGGTCGGAACTTACCCGACAAGGAATTTCGCTACCTTAGGACCGTTATAGTTACGGCCGCCGTTTACCGGGGCTTCGATCAAGAGCTTCGCGTTGCCGCTAACCCCATCAATTAACCTTCCGGCACCGGGCAGGCGTCACACCGTATACGTCCACTTTCGTGTTTGCACAGTGCTGTGTTTTTAATAAACAGTTGCAGCCAGCTGGTATCTTCGACTGATTTCAGCTCCGTCCGCAGGGACTTCACCTACCTATCAGCGTGCCTTCTCCCGAAGTTACGGCACCATTTTGCCTAGTTCCTTCACCCGAGTTCTCTCAAGCGCCTTGGTATTCTCTACCTGACCACCTGTGTCGGTTTGGGGTACGATTTCGTGTTACCTGATGCTTAGAGGCTTTTCCTGGAAGCAGGGCATTTATCACTTCAGCACCGTAGTGCCTCGTCATCACACCTCAGCGTTAAAAGGTACCGGATTTACCTGGAACCTCCGCCTACATGCTTAAACCGGGACAACCGTCGCCCGGCTGACATAGCCTTCTCCGTCCCCCCTTCGCAGTAACACCAAGTACAGGAATATTAACCTGTTTCCCATCGACTACGCCTTTCGGCCTCGCCTTAGGGGTCGACTCACCCTGCCCCGATTAACGTTGGACAGGAACCCTTGGTCTTCCGGCGAGCGGGCTTTTCACCCGCTTTATCGTTACTTATGTCAGCATTCGCACTTCTGATACCTCCAGCATGCCTCACAGCACACCTTCAACGGCTTACAGAACGCTCCCCTACCCAACAACACATAGTGTCGCTGCCGCAGCTTCGGTGCATGGTTTAGCCCCGTTACATCTTCCGCGCAGGCCGACTCGACCAGTGAGCTATTACGCTTTCTTTAAATGATGGCTGCTTCTAAGCCAACATCCTGGCTGTCTGTGCCTTCCCACATCGTTTCCCACTTAACCATGACTTTGGGACCTTAGCTGGCGGTCTGGGTTGTTTCCCTCTTCACGACGGACGTTAGCACCCGCCGTGTGTCTCCCGTGATAACATTCTTCGGTATTCGTAGTTTGCATCGGGTTGGTAAGCCGGGATGGCCCCCTAGCCGAAACAGTGCTCTACCCCCGAAGATGAGTTCACGAGGCGCTACCTAAATAGCTTTCGGGGAGAACCAGCTATCTCCCGGTTTGATTGGCCTTTCACCCCCAGCCACAGGTCATCCGCTAATTTTTCAACATTAGTCGGTTCGGTCCTCCAGTTAGTGTTACCCAACCTTCAACCTGCCCATGGCTAGATCACCGGGTTTCGGGTCTATACCCTGCAACTTAACGCCCAGTTAAGACTCGGTTTCCCTTCGGCTCCCCTATACGGTTAACCTTGCTACAGAATATAAGTCGCTGACCCATTATACAAAAGGTACGCAGTCACCCCATAAAGAGGCTCCCACTGCTTGTACGTACACGGTTTCAGGTTCTTTTTCACTCCCCTCGCCGGGGTTCTTTTCGCCTTTCCCTCACGGTACTGGTTCACTATCGGTCAGTCAGGAGTATTTAGCCTTGGAGGATGGTCCCCCCATATTCAGACAGGATACCACGTGTCCCGCCCTACTCTTCGAGTTCACAGCATGTGCATTTTCGTGTACGGGACTATCACCCTGTACCGTCGGACTTTCCAGACCGTTCCACTAACACACAAGCTGATTCAGACTCCGGGCTGCTCCCCGTTCGCTCGCCGCTACTGGGGGAATCTCGGTTGATTTCTTTTCCTCGGGGTACTTAGATGTTTCAGTTCCCCCGGTTCGCCTCGTTAACCTATGTATTCAGTTAACGATAGTGCAACGAATTGCACTGGGTTTCCCCATTCGGACATCGCCGGGTCAAGGGTTCATATCACCTCGCCGGCGCTTTTCGCAGATTAGCACGTCCTTCATCGCCTCTGACTGCCAGGGCATCCACCGTGTACGCTTAGTCGCTTAACCTCACAACCCGAAGATGTTTCACTTCTGATTGCGAAAATTTGAGAGACTCGAACACACATGAGCTGTGTGTCGTTTCAATTTTCAGCTTGATCCAGATTTTTAAAGAGCAAATATCTCAAACATGACTCGCAAGTCAGTTTTGAGATATGACGGCAGGTGACTTTCACTCACGAACCAGCAAGTGGCGTCCCCTAGGGGATTCGAACCCCTGTTACCGCCGTGAAAGGGCGGTGTCCTGGGCCTCTAGACGAAGGGGACGTACAGTCTCAATCGCAAGACGCCTTGCTATTTACTTTTCATCAGACAATCTGTGTGAGCACTGCAAAGGCAGGTTCTTTAAGGTAAGGAGGTGATCCAACCGCAGGTTCCCCTACGGTTACCTTGTTACGACTTCACCCCAGTCATGAATCACAAAGTGGTAAGCGCCCTCCCGAAGGTTAAGCTACCTACTTCTTTTGCAACCCACTCCCATGGTGTGACGGGCGGTGTGTACAAGGCCCGGGAACGTATTCACCGTGGCATTCTGATCCACGATTACTAGCGATTCCGACTTCATGGAGTCGAGTTGCAGACTCCAATCCGGACTACGACGCACTTTATGAGGTCCGCTTGCTCTCGCGAGGTCGCTTCTCTTTGTATGCGCCATTGTAGCACGTGTGTAGCCCTACTCGTAAGGGCCATGATGACTTGACGTCATCCCCACCTTCCTCCAGTTTATCACTGGCAGTCTCCTTTGAGTTCCCGGCCTAACCGCTGGCAACAAAGGATAAGGGTTGCGCTCGTTGCGGGACTTAACCCAACATTTCACAACACGAGCTGACGACAGCCATGCAGCACCTGTCTCAGAGTTCCCGAAGGCACCAAAGCATCTCTGCTAAGTTCTCTGGATGTCAAGAGTAGGTAAGGTTCTTCGCGTTGCATCGAATTAAACCACATGCTCCACCGCTTGTGCGGGCCCCCGTCAATTCATTTGAGTTTTAACCTTGCGGCCGTACTCCCCAGGCGGTCGACTTAACGCGTTAGCTCCGGAAGCCACGCCTCAAGGGCACAACCTCCAAGTCGACATCGTTTACGGCGTGGACTACCAGGGTATCTAATCCTGTTTGCTCCCCACGCTTTCGCACCTGAGCGTCAGTCTTTGTCCAGGGGGCCGCCTTCGCCACCGGTATTCCTCCAGATCTCTACGCATTTCACCGCTACACCTGGAATTCTACCCCCCTCTACAAGACTCTAGCCTGCCAGTTTCGAATGCAGTTCCCAGGTTGAGCCCGGGGATTTCACATCCGACTTGACAGACCGCCTGCGTGCGCTTTACGCCCAGTAATTCCGATTAACGCTTGCACCCTCCGTATTACCGCGGCTGCTGGCACGGAGTTAGCCGGTGCTTCTTCTGCGGGTAACGTCAATTGCTGAGGTTATTAACCTCAACACCTTCCTCCCCGCTGAAAGTACTTTACAACCCGAAGGCCTTCTTCATACACGCGGCATGGCTGCATCAGGCTTGCGCCCATTGTGCAATATTCCCCACTGCTGCCTCCCGTAGGAGTCTGGACCGTGTCTCAGTTCCAGTGTGGCTGGTCATCCTCTCAGACCAGCTAGGGATCGTCGCCTAGGTGAGCCGTTACCCCACCTACTAGCTAATCCCATCTGGGCACATCCGATGGCAAGAGGCCCGAAGGTCCCCCTCTTTGGTCTTGCGACGTTATGCGGTATTAGCTACCGTTTCCAGTAGTTATCCCCCTCCATCAGGCAGTTTCCCAGACATTACTCACCCGTCCGCCACTCGTCAGCGAAGCAGCAAGCTGCTTCCTGTTACCGTTCGACTTGCATGTGTTAGGCCTGCCGCCAGCGTTCAATCTGAGCCATGATCAAACTCTTCAATTTAAAAGTTTGATGCTCAATGAATTAAACTTCGTAATGAATTACGTGTTCACTCGTTGAGACTTGGTATTCATTTTTCGTCCGAGGACGTTAAGAATCCATGTCACTTTGAGTGCCCACACAGATTGTCTGATAAATTGTTAAAGAGCAGTTGCGACGCGCTTCAGCGCTCTGTCGCGAGGTGGCGTATATTACGCTTTCCTCTTTCAGAGTCAACCCTGATTTTCAGGATTTTTTCTCTTCAACCGACCGGGTTGTTTGTGAAGTGATTCACATCCGCCGTGTCGATGGAGGCGCATTATAGGGAGTTCCCGAGCGACCGCAACAGAAAAGTTGCAAAAAAATGACTGATTGCTGTATTCCCCAGCAAAACCCCGCCTTATACCTTTTTACGCACAGACTTATCCACAATCCATTGACGATCCCGGTGTGATCCAGCGATTTGAACACTATACTAGCGGCAAATATTTCTCTCGCGGGTCAACCTCATGACGACACAACGACTTCAACGTGACTGGCGTCTCCCAACTGCCGGGCTCGCCGTGCTGGTGTTACTTATGGCAGGTTTTGCACTGCATGAGCACTGGAATGCTTTTATTCAGTGGTGCCTCGCCACCCAGATCACCCTGCACCGTTATCTGGTGATGTATTTGCTGCAACTTAATAATCATCAGTACAGCGGTGGGCTGTGGTTGTTAACCGGTGCGTTTCTTTATGGTGTACTCCATGCCGTTGGACCGGGACACGGCAAATTCATCGTCACCACGTATCTCACCACCAATAAAGAGAGCCAGCTCGCGGCGCGCGTCGTACCGTTTATCGGTAGCCTGATGCAGGGCGTCAGCGCAATCGCCTTTGTCTTTATCCTGGCGGTTGGATTGAACTTCGCGTCAGGGGATATCAGCACCAGCCGTTGGTACGTCGAGAAAATCAGCGCCCTACTGATTGCCGCCTTCGGTGCATTTATCATTTATCAGGCGCTCAGCAGCCTGCGTCCGCGCAAAATGGCGATTAGCGCCATCAAGCCGCTTCACCAGCATAATGAACATTGTGGCTGCGGCCATCACGGCGTAGGGGTGGATCTGGCTAAAAGCGACTGGAAAACCCGTCTGGGCGTGGTGCTGGCCATAGGCGCACGCCCGTGCAGCGGGGCAATTATGATCCTGATGTTCTCGAATGCGCTCGGCATTATTAGCTGGGGGATTGCTGCTGTGATGACAATGTCGCTGGGCACGGCGCTGTCGATTATGGGGCTGTCGCTGGCAGTACGTTACGCACGTGAACGCACAGTAGCCTGGTTTGGTGGCGGCACGTCCCTGAACTGGATAATGCCGATGGTCAAAATTGCCGGAGGGGTTGTTCTGATACTGTTCGCGACGGTCCTGTTCCTGACGGTGATCCCCGTCAGCGCTGGCGGCGACTACATCGCCGCAGGATGCTAATAAAAGAAAACCCGCCAGCGGCGGGTTTTTTTATCACTCGTTAATTCTCGGATGCTGGTCAACCAGGCGAGAACGTTTTTTCTGGAGCGCCTCGATCTCTGCGTCAATATCTTCAATCTTCTGCTCTACATTATCGTAGTGCTCACGCAGGATCTCTTTCGCTTCCTGAATATCAGACGCCGCAGGCGTTGCCCCTTTCAGGGGACGATTCGCCGTCTCCTTCATGGTAATACCGGTAATCAGGCCGACCACCGCAATGACCATCAGATAGTAAGCAGGCATCATCAGGTTCTGCGTGCTCTCCACCAGTGAAGCAGCAAGTGTCGGCGTCAGGCCCGCAATCAGAACGGAGATATTAAAGGCTGCCGCCAGCGCACTGTAGCGAATATGCGTCGGGAACATTGCCGGCAGCGTAGAAGCCATAACCCCGATGAAGCAGTTGAGGATCACCGCCAACATCAGCAGACCGGCGAAAATCAGCCCCAGCACATTGCTGTTAATCAGAATAAAGGCCGGAATTGCCAGTGCGAACAAGGCGACGCTGCCGAGAATAATGAATGGCTTACGGCCAAAGCGGTCGCTCAACAGACCCATAATCGGCTGCACAAACAGCATACCTACCATGATGGCGATAATAATCAGCACACCGTGGTCTTCCGAGTAGTGCAGGTTATGCGACAGGTAGCTCGGCATGTAGGTCAGCAGCATGTAATAGGTGACGTTGGTGGAAATCACCAGACCAATACAGGTCAGCAGGCTGCGCCAGTGTTTGGTCGCAATCTCCTTGAACGACACTTTCGGGCCATCCTGTAACCCTTCACGGTCACCCTGCTCCAGCTTTTCAACGTGCTGCTGGAACGCAGGCGTCTCTTCCAGGGCGTGACGCAGGTAAAGCCCAATGATGCCCAGCGGCAGCGCCAGGAAGAACGGAATACGCCAGCCCCAGTCAAGGAAGTTCTCTTCACCCACTACGGTTGAGATCAGAACGACAACCCCCGCGCCCATGACGAATCCGGCAATCGAACCAAAGTCCAGCCAGCTGCCCATAAAGCCGCGTTTACGGTCCGGAGAATATTCGGCGACAAAAATCGATGCACCGGTATATTCGCCGCCAACGGAGAAGCCCTGCGCCATCTTACAGATCAACAGCAGAATCGGCGCCCATATACCAATAGTCGCATACGACGGAATAAGGCCGATACAGAATGTACTTATCGACATGATGACAATGGTAATAGCCAGGATTTTCTGGCGACCATATTTATCACCCAGCATGCCGAAGAAAAGACCACCAAGAGGGCGAATCAGGAAGGGAACGGAGAACGTACCCAGCGCGGCAATCATCTGCAAGCTGGGATCGGCACCGGGGAAGAACACTTTACCAAGTGCATAGGCCACAAAGCCGTAAACACCAAAATCGAACCACTCCATCGCATTACCGAGCGAGGCCGCTGTAATCGCTTTGCGCAGTTTCGCGTCATCAATAATGGTGACATCGCGCAGCGTGATGGGTTTTACTTTTTTCCTTCTAAGCATAGCTTTCCTCGTAGACTCAGCCCCGTCCGTTTCACAGCGCATTTTGCAAGCTGTGAACCAGAGATCCGCTCCATGCGAATCTCCTTATTCAAGCGTAGCAGGTTTACTTACATTGACGTTTTACCTCAATACAACCGAACCTGTTGACGCCTGTCTGGGCAGTTAAAGACCTTTTTACCCTACCAGCGTTTATATATGTGATCAACTTCACATATATTTTTCCTGTTCGTAAGATGCCTTCAGCTTTTGTCAATTCACGATAAGTAAGGTCATTCTCAACCCCCTTATCAAACAGATCTTAACGCCCGTTATTATTCATTCCCAAACAAAATACAATCACATTTCTTCACAGCGAATTTACACAAAATTTAATTATTAATCGTGGGCAATCCTGTTTCCATTCAATATGTGACGGAGATAACTAAAACAGCGTTTCGTTTTCATTGAATCGCAATTCCAAAGATCGCATGATAAATCCGAACACGATATCTCAGCGGCTTTCAAATGAAGGAATACTGAACGCCTTAATTTCACTTTACAGCATAAGTAACGAATCGATTGGCCTCTAAAAAGGCAATCATTTGAATTTGTTGATCTATTTTTTGAGATTTCCGCCAGCCACGCGGGCGAGATGTGAGGGTTAATGATGAAGATTAAAGCAACTATAGAACGCATCCCGGGCGGGATGATGCTGGTCCCGCTGGTACTTGGCGCGATATTAAATACGCTGGCCCCGAATACCGGTGCTTATTTTGGCGGTTTTACAAAAGGTATGATCACCGGAACGGTACCGATTCTGGCAGTCTGGTTCTTTTGCATCGGCGCATCTATTAACTTGCGTGCAACAGGTACGGTATTACGTAAATCAGGGACGTTGGTCATTACTAAAATTGCGGTCGCCTGGGTTGTTGCCATGATCTGTGCGATGTTCATTCCGGAGAATGGAATTCAGACTGGCTTCTTCGCCGGATTATCCGTTCTGGCCATTGTCTCAGCAATGGATATGACCAACGGCGGTCTCTATGCCAGCCTGATGAATCAATATGGCACCAAAGAAGAATCGGGCGCGTTCGTGCTGATGTCCCTGGAGTCGGGTCCACTGATGACGATGTTGATTCTGGGTTCTGCTGGCCTTGCCTCCTTTGAACTACACCATTTTGTCGGGGCGATCCTGCCGTTCCTGATTGGTTTTGCGCTGGGTAACCTCGATCACGATCTGCGCGATTTCTTCAGCAAAGCCACCCCGGTACTGATCCCGTTCTTCGGCTTCGCGTTGGGCAATACCATCAACCTGAACGTAATTCTGGAAACCGGCCTGCTGGGTATTGTGCTGGGTGTTGCCGTCATCGTCATCACGGGTATTCCGCTGATTATTGCAGACCGCGTCATCGGGGGCGGCAACGGAACCGCGGGTGTGGCCGCCTCTTCGGCCGCAGGCGCTGCGGTAGCCAACCCGGTGATTATCGCCCAGATTAACCCGGCCTTTGAACCCGTAGCCGCTTCCGCCACGGCTCTGGTTGCCGCCAGCGTGATTGTGACGGCAATTCTGGTCCCTATCATCACGGCACTGTACGCCAGACGCTTTGGGCATGTGCCTGAGTCCCGGACAGAACATGAAGCGGTAGAAATGCACCACTAACCCTTTCGCCCCCCTCTTTAAAAAGAGGGGGGGCAATCACGTACCAAATATCTCTTCCACCATGCCATCCACAAGCCGTTTTGCCGAACAGAGTCTTGGCATCCCCAGCGCGACCGTTTGCCAGCTCTGCGTCACTGACCAGCTCACCGGATGTTTTTCCGCCTGACACCAGTCCCCCAGCCAGCCCAGCATATCTTTATAATCAATCAGACCGGGAGAAGCGGGCGTCGTCAGCCACTGATGGTAAAAATGCCGGGTGGTGGGAGAAGCATTAATCTCCTGTGCCAGATAATTTGCGGCCATGCTGCGCAGGTTATCTTTCAGCATGGCCGCCACATCACTATTCGCCAGACGACAGGCATCGCCAAACGCCCCCCAGCGCAACTCTTCCAGCACGATAAAGCAGCGGCCAGCCAGCGACCAGCCGTCATACTGCCCGGCTCGCCAGCGGGTAAAAATTTGCTCGCTGTGCTCACCCGCCTGAACCGTAAGACCGCGCTGCGCGAGCGCTTTCTCTTTATAGGCGGCACGCTGGTTGAAATGTGCGGAGAGCTCCTCGTACTGTTGCAACAATCCGGGAGGTTGAGGGAGGCGTGGATTCACCTGCTGGCGCAGGGCTACCAGCCTGTCGGACATACGGGTCAGCGCAAGGTGTCCGGGGTCGAGCATACCGGCAAGTTTCTCCGCCAGACCCAGCCGCAGTGCTGCATTTTCGTTGAGCATTCCCGCCATTGCCCACGGCCGCAGCCGGGTCTGCGTAATGATCTCCTGCGTCAAACGCTCACGAAATTGTAGTTGCTGTGGCCCCAGGAGGGCGTGACGTGCAGCATCCGCCCCCTGGACCAAATCGACCATAAATTTTGGATGAATACACTCCAGCGTCCGCCCGGGACCGTCCAGTAGCTGTGTTGTCATGGTTGCTCTGCCGCGAATAAGGTTTGAATATCATCGCGTAACAGTCGGGTATCTTCCTGAATCCACGCCGCAGTGGTCATACTTTGCTTCAACAACTGGCTAAGCGCCCGGGTTGAATGCTCATTCTGCTGCCGAACGGCAAGGCTATCACGCAAGCTTTCCTGTAACCCGGTCAGGCACAACGAAAACTCTGCAAAGAACGTTGCCATACCTGCCGTAACAGAGACATCGACCTGCGCGGCCAAAGCTTTACGAATTTGATCGCAAAACTGATCGGTATGTTGCGTAAATTTGCCATGAAGCTGAGCGATGTCGATGACATAGCGTGTGCGCGTCACGACATACTCCTCCCAGCCCCAGCCGGGATTATTGAGCCAGCGCGAGACGGTATTACGTACGCTGCCTGCCCCTGCTGGCTGACTGGCGGGAGGGGTGTCCTGCACAATGGCATCATTAAATAACCCGCGCGTATTGAAATTAAGCTGGTTTGCCTGAAACGCCGGGAAGCTAATCCGCGCCCGAAATCCGGCATGACTGAGCTGTTCCTTAATTCGCGTCTCGATGGGTCGCATCGCCTCATTCAACGATCGGGCGAGCGTAGACTCCAGCTGATCGAAGCGTAACGCCAGCTCCCGGCCAATTCTGCTCTGCGCATTCAGCATAATCTGCTCGCATGACGATCGGATCTTGCTCAGGACAATCTGCGCATGCCCTTCATCGTCAAGCACCAGCTGCTGGATCGCATCCGCGTCGTCTTCACGCAAACTGGATGGCTCGCAGCCTGCTAAGTCAAGAATAGACGGGCGGCTAAAAATGTCGCCCAGCGCCTGGTGAAGTTCATCTTTCTGGCGAAGCAGAAAAGCATCCGTTGCGTTGAGCGCCTCTTCAACTTCATGCTGGACCTCATCGCTCACCACGCTCTGCCGCTGACGCAGCATCGTCATATCCTCTTCCAGGCGCGCAATATTCAGCTCCAGCTCATCAAAAGCGACCGTCAGTCCCTGATGGCGAAAGTCCAGGTATTCTCTGGCATTTTGCGCATAGTTCAGCAGCTTATGCGATGCCGACCGTAAAGCGAACAGTGAGGCGTTGGCGTAAGCCGCGTAAATCAGTTTGCGGATGGGCTGTTCGAACAGCGAATCCTCCCACAGCAGATCCGCCGCATGGCGAATATGGTCAATATCGTCCAGGTCGGCCGTTCGCCAGCGGCGGCCCAGCGCGGCCTCGGCAAAATCCTGTACCCAACGCTGATCCTGATGATCGGGAAGGCGCCCATGGACGTTCATCTCATAGCGGGCGCGGTTTGCCAGATAGGCCCACATGGAAGAGACCGGATAAATTTGCCCCGGAGAAATATTCCCTTTCATCAGCGTGCCGGAAATCATCGCCCGCACCTGCTCTTCATCGTCGCTATTACGATCTTTCTGATCGAATTTGTTGACCAGGGCGTAAAGCGGCACGGATTTCCCGGCAGCCGAAATTGCCTGACGAACCTCAGCATCAGAAATGGATTTAAGCTGGGTGTAGTCCATCACCGCCAGAACGGCGGAGGCGCGCGCCAACTGCTCATTGAGCATTTTTTGCAGGTGCGGCTGACCGGCCTCGTTCGGCCCCGGCGTGTCGAGCAGCGTCAGTTGCCCCAGGTGCGCATCCAGACCGGCGAGATGCACAAACTCCACCTCAATCACCGGAATATGTTCAATCGCGGCATACTCAGAGAACGGAAACTCCACGCCCAGCGCCTGAGAAAGCCGCACCAGATCGTTCAGGCTTTTCAGACAATGAAAGATGGGCTCCGCGCCCAGGTGATGTTTTTCAAACGCCTCACCTCTTTCTATGCGCTCCAGCAGCGTATTCATGTCCTTGTCGATTTCCAGACGCCGCGCCAGCTTGCCGCGATCTTTATCGCACAGTTTTTTCTGCAACTGGGTAATCAGGGTATCGATGGGCGAAACGTGCAAAAAATGCAGCACCGGCTCCTTCTGGCCCGGCGTATGGCGGATCAGCGTGGGAAGCGCCGTCATCGGACGATTGCGGTTCGGCAGCACTTCCGTGCCCACAATCGCATTAATGGTGGTCGATTTTCCCGCTTTCATGGTACCCACAATCGCCAGTACCATTTCGAGGCGGGTTATTTTGCGTAATTCATTATTCAGCATCGCCTGCTGAGCGTCGACACCCCGTGCGCTAAAATGCAATGGCAAAACGTTGTTATTAACGCCGCTCATGGCAGCGGTTGTGCTATCCAGCTTTGCAATCGGCATAGATTTTAATGAATCAAGATTGTTCAGAGCGAGCTGTAACAAACGTTCAGCTTCCTGGCTTAATTCAAATATGGTCTGTGTGTGCATGATAAAAGCCTTCCCTTAACGCAAATTTATTACTTTTATTAAGCCACGATGTTTTAATTATACTTTTCAGGCTTATATGATCACGTATGGAAAACATGTTCATTTAATACAACTAACTGAAGATAATGAGAATTTAAAACCCACCCTCGTAATACGTGTAAAACATCCCCTGGCCAGAAAGCCAAAAGTGAATAGACAAAACGCATTTTCAGGAAACATCAGGATATATCATCGTTATTTACCCACCAAAAAAGAGAGGTATTCCCTGACGCCAAAAGATGTATGTCGTCAGAGGAGGGTAGATAAATAACGGCTTGTTCCTTCACCTTATCCGAAATGGCACAGCGTAGCAATTTGCTGTAATAAAATATTCGATACATTTAGCATGATTACGATCTCTGCCGTTCAGGGCATACGCTTCCCTTAATTCACTGACAGTTCGTGTCATCGCTTGCGCATTTATGCGCTATTTTTATAAAACAATATCACCGACAAAAGTGGGGATTTGCGTTATACTCGCTGCCTTTTTCGGCACACTGCCGTCATTTAGCTGGCGTTTTCCAGCGTGTTAACACTTTTGAGGATACCCACATGCAACTTCCACACTGCCCGAAATGCAATTCTGAATACACCTATGAAGACAATGGCATGTTCGTTTGCCCGGAATGCGCCCATGAATGGAACGATGCGGAGCCTGCGCAGGACAGCGATGCGCTGATCGTGAAAGACGCGAATGGCAACCTGCTGGCAGACGGCGACAGCGTTACCGTTGTGAAAGATCTTAAGGTAAAAGGCAGCTCCTCCATGCTGAAGATCGGCACTAAAGTTAAAAATATCCGTCTGGTTGAAGGCGATCATAATATCGACTGCAAAATTGACGGCTTCGGTCCGATGAAACTGAAATCTGAGTTCGTGAAAAAGAACTGATTGTCCCGCCCGGTGACGCTTCGCTTACCGGGCGTTCGGGAACTACACTTAACGGGCTTTTCTTACGTGAGGTAAAGATTATGCCGTTAAGTCCCTACATCTCTTTCGCCGGCAACTGTGCGGAGGCGACGGCCTTCTATCAGCAGGCCGTCGGCGCAGAACTCCTCTACAAAATCACCTTCGGCGAAATGCCCAAAGACGAAAACAGCGAAGAAGGCTGTCCGTCAGGCATGAACTTCCCGGATACCGCCATCGCCCACTCTAATGTCCGCATTGCCGGCAGCGATATCATGATGAGCGATGGTCTGCCACCCGGTAGCAGCACGCAGTACGCCGGATTTACGCTGGTGCTCGACACGCAGGACGTGGATGAAGGCAAACGCTGGTTCGACAACCTCTCTGATGGCGGCAATGTCGAAATGGCCTGGCAGGAGACTTTCTGGGCGCACGGATTCGGGAAAGTCACCGATAAATACGGCGTGCCGTGGATGATTAACGTCGTTAAATCGTAGGCCGCATAAGCGCAGCGCATCCGGCAACAGCGCCCGGTGGCGCTGCGCTGGCCGGGCCTACGGTGATTGTCATCAAACTCCCCTCAACTCTTCAAACTCCCGCAACCAACACTTAACCTGAATGTCATATTGATGCGCCAGCATGAGGCCACATTTATCGTGAGGCCGGGCACATGCAAACTGTCATTCGCGTCGAGAAACTGAGCAAAACCTTCCATCACAACAAGGCGCTGCATGCCGTTGATCTGACCGTCCAGCAGGGCGAAATGGTGGCGCTGTTGGGGCCGTCTGGTTCAGGTAAATCCACCCTTCTTCGTCACTTGAGCGGCCTGATTACCTGTGACAAAACGCCGGAAAGCCGCGTCGAACTGCTGGGGAACACCGTGCAACATGCGGGGCGTTTGGCGAGCGATATTCGCAAAAGCCGCGCTCAGACGGGCTATATCTTTCAGCAGTTCAACCTGGTGAACCGCCTGACCGTGCTCGAGAACGTGCTGATTGGCGCGCTCGGCAGCACCCCGTTCTGGCGCACCTGCCTGCGCTGGTTCTCCCCATCCCAGAAGCAAGAAGCCTTACAGGCGCTGACCCGCGTCGGCATGGCGCATTTCGCCCACCAGCGCGTCTCCACGCTCTCCGGCGGACAGCAGCAGCGCGTCGCCATTGCCCGCGCCCTGATGCAGAAAGCCAAAATTATCCTGGCCGATGAACCTATCGCCTCGCTGGATCCGGAGTCCGCCCGCATCGTGATGGAAACCCTGCGCGACATCAATCAGAACGACGGCATCACCGTGGTGGTGACGCTGCATCAGGTGGATTACGCCCTGCGCTACTGCGAGCGCATCGTCGCCCTGCGTCAGGGACATGTGTTCTTTGATGGCGCAAGCCACCAGTTTGATAACGAACGTTTTGACCATCTCTACCGCAGCGTAAACCGCGTCGAAGAGCGCGCGCAGGCTGCATAACGACCCATAACGAGGAATGGAAATGAGCTATAAAACGGTTGCCGCGCTGGCCTTCACCAGCATGTTCAGCATCAGCACCCTGTTAAGCCCGGCCCACGCCGAGGAGCAGGAAAAAGCACTGAACTTTGGCATCATTTCGACAGAATCACAGCAGAACCTGAAACCCCAGTGGGAACCGTTCCTGAAAGATATGGAAACCAAACTGGGGATCAAAGTGAACGCGTTCTTCGCCCCGGATTACGCGGGCATCATTCAGGGAATGCGCTTCAACAAAGTCGACATCGCCTGGTATGGCAACCTCTCTGCTATGGAAGCGGTAGATCGCGCGAACGGCCAGGTGTTCGCCCAGACCGTTGCGGCAGACGGCTCTCCGGGCTACTGGAGCGTGCTGATTGTTAACAAAGACAGCCCGATCAACAACCTCAACGACATGCTCGCCAAACGCAAAGAGCTGACCTTTGGTAACGGCGACCCGAACTCTACCTCCGGCTTCCTCGTCCCTAGCTACTACGTCTTCGCGAAAAACAACGTCTCCGCCAGCGACTTTAAGCGCACGGTTAACGCCAGCCACGAAACCAATGCCCTGGCCGTGGCGAATAAGCAGGTTGACGTTGCTACCAACAACACTGAAAACCTCGACAAGCTGAAGACCTCCGCGCCGGACAAGCTGAAGGAAATCAAGGTTATCTGGAAATCACCGCTGATTCCGGGCGACCCGATCGTGTGGCGCAAAAACCTCTCCGAGAACACCAAGGACAAGGTCTACGACTTCTTTATGAACTACGGCAAAACGCCGGAAGAGAAAGCGGTTCTGGCACGTCTGGGCTGGGCACCGTTCCGCGCGTCCAGCGATTTGCAACTGGTGCCGATTCGCCAGCTGGCGCTGTTCAAGCAGATGCAGGGCGTGAAGGACAACAAAGGCCTGAAGGACGAAGAGAAGACCAGCAAAGTGTCGGAAATTCAGGCGCAGCTGGACGATCTCGACCGCCTGACCGCCGCGCTCGGCGCCATGACCAGCGTGAATAAAGCGGTGCAGTAACGCCTTTCTCCCTCTCCCTCAAGGGAGAGGGGACTAAACCCAAAGGAGCCAACATGCAAACCATCACCCTCCCGCCGCCAAAACGCAGCTGGTTCTCGCTCATAAGCTGGGCTGTTCTGCTGGCGGTGCTCGTTATCTCCTGGAAGGGCGCGGAGAT
The DNA here is from genome assembly GCF_002787395.1 of Enterobacter sp. CRENT-193. Classification (NCBI taxonomy): domain Bacteria; kingdom Pseudomonadati; phylum Pseudomonadota; class Gammaproteobacteria; order Enterobacterales; family Enterobacteriaceae; genus Enterobacter; species Enterobacter sp. CRENT-193. The sequence continues at coordinate 357,448 of NZ_CP024812.1, forward strand.
GGATCCGCTGCTGCTCTTCAGGGACTCAGGCAACATGGCGACCTTCGCCGCCGACTTCTTCCCACCGGACTTCAGCCAGTGGCAGGACTACCTCGGTGAAATGGCGATCACCCTGCAAATTGCCGTCTGGGGCACCGCCCTCGCCGTGATCCTCTCCATTCCATTTGGCCTGATGAGCGCCGAAAACATCGTGCCATGGTGGGTTTACCAGCCGATGCGCCGCCTGATGGACGCCTGTCGCGCCATCAACGAAATGGTCTTTGCGATGCTGTTCGTGGTCGCCGTCGGCCTGGGTCCGTTCGCGGGCGTGATGGCGCTGTTCATCCACACCACCGGCGTGCTCTCCAAGCTGCTCTCCGAAGCGGTTGAAGCCATCGAGCCCGGCCCGGTGGAAGGCATCCGGGCAACCGGAGCGAACAAAATCGAAGAGATCCTGTACGGCGTCCTGCCGCAGGTGATGCCGTTGCTCATCTCCTATTCCCTGTACCGCTTCGAGTCCAACGTTCGCTCCGCCACCGTGGTCGGCATGGTGGGCGCAGGCGGCATTGGCGTCACCCTGTGGGAAGCGATTCGTGGTTTCCAGTTCCAGCAAACCTGCGCCCTGATGGTGCTCATCATCGTCACCGTCAGCCTGCTGGATTTCCTCTCTCAACGTTTGCGTAAGCACTTCATCTGAGAAGCGAGGCTTTGATTGGTATGCACTTATCCAGACATCCGACCAGTTACCCCACCCGCTGGCAAGAGATTGCGGCAAAGCTCGAAGTGGAGCTGCGCACGCACTATCGCTGCGGAGACTACCTGCCTGCCGAGCAGCAGCTTGCCGACCGCTACGAAGTGAATCGTCACACCCTGCGTCGTGCCATCGATCAACTGGTGGAGCGCGGCTGGGTCCAGCGTCGTCAGGGCGTCGGCGTGCTGGTGCTGATGCGTCCGTTTGACTACCCGCTTAATGCCCAGGCGCGTTTTAGCCAGAACCTTCTCGATCAGGGCAGCCACCCCACCAGCGAAAAGCTGTTGTCTGTCCTGCGCCCGGCCTCCCGCCACGTGGCGGACGCGCTGGGGATTCAGGAGGGCGACAACGTCGTTCACCTGCGCACGTTGCGCCGGGTGAACGGCGTGGCGGTCTGTCAGATCGACCACTACTTCGCGGACCTCACCCTCTGGCCCGTTCTGCAACATTTCGCCAGCGGTTCCCTGCATGATTTTCTTCAGGACGCGACGGGTATCGTGCTCAAACGCACCCAGACGCGCATCAGCGCCCGCCGCGCGCAGGCGAAAGAGAGCAAGGTGCTGGAGATCCCCAACATGGCCCCGCTGCTCTGCGTGCGCACCCTCAACCACCGTGACGGCGACGTCAACGCAACGGAATACTCCGTCAGCCTGACCCGCGCCGACATGATTGAATTTACCATGGAGCACTGAATGCACTTCGACACCTCCACTCGTCAGCGCTGGATGCGCGTGCTGGCCCACAGCCAGCCTGCTGCGCTGGCTGCCCGCATGAACGCGCTCGGCCTGACGCCGGATTACGACACGATCCGCGCGCCGGAGATCGGCCTGGTGCAGATCCAGGCACGCATGGGCGGCACCGGCGAGCGCTTCTTCGCCGGCGATGCCACCCTCACCCGCGCGGTGATCCGCCTGAAAAGCGGCACGCTGGGCTACGGCTACGTACTTGGGCGCGACAAAACGCACGCCGAGCGCTGCGCAGCGATCGACGCGCTTTTACAGGAACAGCCGCATTTTCAGACGTTAATGGAAACCCTTATTGCCCCGCTGGAAGCTGACCGCGCCGCACGCCTTGCCGCGCGTCAGGCCGAAGTAAATACCAGCCGGGTCGACTTCTTTACGCTCGTTCGCGGAGACAACGCATGACGCTTCAACCTGCTTTTACCCTGGCCGTCCAGGATGCCCAACAGAGTTTCCGTCGCCTGCTGAAAGCCATGAGCGAGCCGGGCGTCATTGTCTCGCTGCACCAGCTCTCCCAGGGCTGGCTGCCGCTGAACCTCGCCTCTACCAGCGTGCTGCTGACGCTGGCGGACAACGACACCCCGGTATGGCTGTCAGGGGCATTGCTGAACGATATCGCCAGCCAGAACCTGCGCTTTCACACCAACGCGCCGCTGGTCGAGCAGCCCCAGCAGGCGGTCTTCGCCGTGGCCGACGAGCAAATCAGCCATGAACAACTTAATGCCCTGAGCGAAGGCAGCGCCGTCGCACCGGAAACCAGCGCTACGCTGATTTTGCAGGTCTCCAGCCTGAGCGGTGGCCGCATGCTACGCCTGACGGGGGCAGGGATCGCTGACGAGCGGATGGTCGCCCCCCAGCTGCCGGAGTGCATCATTCATGAGCTGACCGAGCGCCCGCATCCGTTCCCGCTCGGTATCGACCTGATCCTGACCTGCGGCGAGCGCCTGCTGGCGATCCCGAGAACCACTCACGTGGAGGTGTGCTGATGTACGTTGCCGTCAAAGGGGGCGAGAAGGCGATTGCCGCCGCCCATGCCTTGCAGGAGCACAGACGCCGGGGGGATGACGCCTTACCCGAGCTGAGCGTCGCCCAGATTGAACAGCAGTTAAACCTGGCCGTCGACCGCGTGATGACCGAAGGCGGCATCGCAGACCGCGAGCTGGCGGCGCTGGCGCTGAAACAGGCCAGCGGCGATAACGTGGAAGCCATTTTCCTGCTGCGCGCTTACCGCACTACGCTTGCGAAGCTGGTGGTAAGCGAGCCGGTGAAAACGGCGGAAATGCGTTTAGAGCGCCGTATTTCTGCGGTGTACAAAGATATTCCTGGCGGCCAGCTGCTTGGTCCGACCTACGACTACACCCATCGCCTGCTGGACTTCACTCTACTGGCGAACGGTGAAACACCGCAGCTCAGCGTCTCTGACGCTGAACAAGACGCCTCCCCGCACGTCTTTAGCCTGCTGGCAAACCAGGGGCTGGCGAAGGCGGAAGAGGACACCGGCAGCACACCGGATGACATCACCCGCACGCCGGCGGTTTATCCCTGTTCGCGCTCGTCCCGCCTGCAACAGCTGATGCGCGGCGATGAAGGGTATCTGCTGGCGCTGGCCTACTCCACGCAGCGCGGCTACGGGCGCAACCACCCGTTCGCGGCAGAGATCCGCAGCGGTTATCTTGATGTCGAAATTGTGCCGGAAGAGCTGGGTTTTGCGGTGAACATCGGCGAACTGCTGATGACCGAGTGCGAAATGGTCAACGGTTTTGTCGCGCCAGAGAATGAAGATCCGCATTTTACCCGCGGCTACGGGCTGGTGTATGGCCTGAGCGAGCGCAAGGCGATGGCGATGGCGCTGGTTGACCGTGCGCTCCAGGCGCCGGACTACGGCGAGCATATTGCAGGCCCGGCACAGGACGAAGAGTTCGTGCTGGCCCACGCGGATAACGTTGAGGCCGCCGGCTTTGTCTCGCACCTCAAGCTGCCGCACTACGTCGATTTCCAGGCCGAACTGGAACTGCTGAAACGCCTGCAACGGGAGCGCGCCAATGGCTAACTTAAGCGGCTACAACTTTGCCTATCTGGACGAGCAAACTAAACGCATGATCCGCCGCGCCATCCTTAAGGCTGTGGCGATCCCCGGCTACCAGGTGCCGTTCGGCGGCCGCGAAATGCCGATGCCCTACGGCTGGGGCACCGGCGGTATTCAGATCACCGCCAGCGTGATCGGCGAAGCGGACGTGCTGAAGGTCATCGACCAGGGGGCAGACGACACCACCAACGCCGTGTCGATCCGCAACTTCTTTAAGCGCGTAACGGGCGTCAACACCACTGAAAAAACCGAAGACGCGACGCTGATCCAGACCCGTCACCGCATTCCGGAGACCCCGCTGACTGAAGATCAGATTTTGATTTTCCAGGTGCCTATCCCGGAGCCACTGCGTTTTATCGAGCCGCGGGAAACCGAAACCCGCACCATGCACGCCCTGGAAGAGTACGGGATCATGCAGGTCAAACTGTATGAGGACATCGCCCGCTTCGGCCATATCGCCACCACCTACGCCTATCCGGTGAAGGTGAACGGCCGCTACGTGATGGACCCGTCGCCGATCCCGAAATTCGATAACCCGAAGATGGACATGATGCCCGCCCTGCAACTTTTTGGTGCCGGACGGGAAAAACGCATCTACGCCGTACCGCCGTACACCCGTGTGGAGAGCCTGGATTTTGACGATCACCCGTTTACGGTGCAGGAGTGGGACGAGCCGTGCGCCATCTGCGGTTCGAAGCATAGCTATCTGGATGAAGTGGTGCTGGACGACACGGGCAAACGGATGTTTGTCTGCTCCGACACCGATTACTGCCGCCAACAGAGCGAGGCGAACAGCCAATGAAACCGCTGCTTTCGGTTAATAACCTGACTCACCTTTATGCGCCGGGCAAAGGCTTTAGCGACGTGTCGTTTGAGCTGTGGCCGGGCGAAGTGCTGGGCATTGTCGGCGAGTCCGGCTCCGGTAAAACCACCCTGCTGAAGTCCATCTCCGCGCGCCTGACGCCGCAGAATGGCGACATTTTGTATGAGGGCGTGTCGCTGTATGGCATGAGCGAAGCCGAGCGCCGCCGCCTGCTGCGCACCGAGTGGGGCGTGGTGCACCAGCACCCGATGGATGGCCTGCGCCGCCAGGTCTCGGCGGGGGGCAACATCGGCGAACGGCTGATGGCCACCGGCGCGCGCCACTACGGCAACATCCGCGCCACGGCGCAGCACTGGCTGGAAGAGGTTGAAATCCCCGCCTCGCGCATCGACGACCTGCCGACAACCTTCTCCGGCGGCATGCAGCAGCGTTTACAGATTGCCCGCAATCTCGTCACCCATCCGAAGCTGGTGTTTATGGATGAACCGACCGGTGGGCTGGACGTCTCCGTGCAGGCGCGCCTGCTGGATCTGCTGCGCGGCCTGGTGGTGGAGCTGAACCTGGCGGTAGTGATTGTCACCCACGATTTAGGCGTTGCGCGCCTGCTGGCGGACCGCTTGCTGGTGATGAAGCAGGGTCAGGTGGTGGAAAGTGGGCTGACCGACCGCGTGCTCGACGATCCCCATCATCCGTACACCCAACTGCTGGTGTCCTCGGTATTACAGAATTAAGAGGCCAACATGATCCACGTTGAAAATGTCAGTAAAACCTTTGTGCTCCACCAGCAAAACGGTGTCCGCCTGCCGGTACTGCAAAATGCCTCATTAGAGGTCAGCAACGGCGAATGCGTGGTGCTGCATGGCCATTCCGGCAGCGGAAAATCCACCCTGCTGCGCTCCCTGTACGCCAATTATCTGCCGGACGAAGGCCATATCCATATCCGCCATAACAATGAATGGGTTGATCTGGTCCAGGCTCCCGCGCGCAAAGTGCTGGAAGTACGCCGCTCGACGATCGGCTGGGTCAGCCAGTTCCTGCGGGTGATCCCGCGGATCTCCGCCCTGGACGTGGTCATGCAGCCTCTGCTGGATCTCGGCGTGCCGCGCGAAACCTGCGCCGCTAAAGCCGCCAGCCTGCTGACGCGTCTCAACGTACCGGAGCGTCTGTGGCACCTCGCCCCGTCGACCTTTTCCGGCGGCGAGCAGCAGCGCGTCAACATCGCCCGCGGCTTTATCGTCGATTACCCGATTTTACTCCTGGATGAACCCACCGCCTCGCTCGACAGTAAAAACAGCGCAGCGGTGATAGAACTGATCGAACAGGCCAAAGCGCGCGGCGCGGCGATCGTCGGGATCTTCCACGACGACGCCGTACGCCATCGCGTGGCGGACAGACTGCACCCGATGGGGACAAACGTATGATTATCAATAATGTCAGGCTGGTGCTGGAAAATGAGGTCGTGAACGGCTCGGTTGAGGTGCGGGACGGTGTCATCCGCGCCTTTGCCGAAACCCAGAGCCGCTCACCGGACGCGATGGACGGCGAAGGCGGCTGGCTGCTACCGGGGCTGATTGAGCTGCATACCGATAATCTCGATAAATTCTTCACCCCGCGCCCGAAGGTGGACTGGCCTGCGCATTCAGCGATGAGCAGCCACGACGCGCTGATGGTCGCCAGCGGCATCACCACGGTGCTGGACGCGGTGGCGATCGGCGACGTGCGCGACGGCGGCGATCGCCTGGAGAACCTGGAGAAGATGATCAACGCCGTGGAGGAGACGCAAAAGCGCGGCCTCAACCGCGCCGAGCACCGCCTGCACCTGCGCTGCGAGCTGCCGCACCACACCACCCTGCCGCTGTTTGAGAAGCTGGTGGGCCGCGAGCCGGTCTCGCTGGTTTCCCTGATGGATCACTCGCCGGGACAGCGCCAGTTCGCCAACATTGAAAAGTATCGCGAATACTATCAGGGCAAATATTCTCTCAGCGACGCGGAGATGGCGCGCTACGAAGAAGAGCAGCTGGCGCTGGCGGCCCAGTGGTCGCAGCCGAATCGCCTCTCCATTGCCGCTATGTGCCGGGACCGTAATATTGCCCTGGCCAGCCATGATGACGCCACGCACGATCACGTGCGCGAATCCCACCAGCTTGGGAGCGTGATCGCCGAATTTCCCACCACGTTCGAGGCGGCAGAAGCATCGCGTAAGCATGGCATGAACGTCCTGATGGGCGCGCCGAACATCGTACGCGGCGGGTCGCACTCCGGCAACGTGGCGGCAAGCAAGCTCGCCTCGCTCGGCCTGCTGGATATCCTCTCCTCTGACTATTACCCCGCCAGCCTGCTGGACGCGGCGTTCCGGGTGGCGGACGACGAGGGCAACAGCTTCACGCTGCCACAGGCGATTCGCCTGGTGACAAAAAACCCGGCCAGCGCGCTCAACCTTCACGATCGCGGTGAGATTGCCGAAGGCAAACGGGCAGACCTGGTGCTGGCGCACCGCAAGGGCGAGCACGTTCATATCGACCACGTCTGGCGTCAGGGAAAAAGGGTGTTCTGATGGGAAGACTCATCTGGTTAATGGGCCCGTCCGGCTCCGGGAAGGACAGCCTGCTGTCGGCGTTACGGCAGCGGGAACATTCACAGCTGCTGGTAGCGCACCGCTACATTACCCGCGCGGCAAACGCCGGGAGTGAAAACCATATCGCCCTGAGCGAGCAGGAGTTTTTTACCCGCGCCGGGCAAAACCTGCTGGCGCTGAGCTGGCATGCCAACGGTTACTACTATGGCGTCGGCATCGAGATCGACCTCTGGCTGCACGCGGGCTTTGACGTGCTGGTCAACGGCTCGCGGGCGCATCTCCCGCAGGCTCGCGCCCGGTACGAAGCGGCGTTGCTCCCGGTCTGTTTGCAGGTTTCCCCGGACGTTCTGCGTAGCCGGCTGCAAAAGCGGGGGCGCGAAAACGCGCGCGAGATCGACCAGCGGCTGGAACGGGCGGCGCGTTACACCCCGTCGGGTTGCCATCTCCTCAATAACGACGGAAGTTTGCTACAGTCAGTCGAGACCTTTCTATCGCTCATTCGCCAGAAGGTGAAACAACATGCCTGACTGCCAGCTTCGCCCCGCCACCGCCGACGATGCGCCGATCGTTTACGCGCTGATCTGCGAACTTAAGCAGGCCGAGTTCGATCATCAGGCGTTTCACGCCGGGTATCTGGCCAACTTGCGGGATCACAATATGCGCTACCAGCTGGCCGAGCTGGACGGGCAGATCATCGGGATGATCGGCCTGCATCTACAGTTTCACCTGCACCACGCCCGCTGGATCGGCGAGATCCAGGAACTGGTGGTGATGCCGCAGGCGCGCGGATTAAAAGTGGGCAGCCAGCTGCTGGCCTGGGCAGAGGACGTCGCACGGCAGGCAGGCGCCGAGCTGACCGAGCTTTCCACCAGCGTGAAGCGCGTGGACGCGCACCGTTTTTATGTTCGTGAAGGGTATACGCAAAGCCATTTCCGCTTCACCAAACCGCTGTAGAGGTGCGTTATGAGTCTGACGATCACGCTGACAGGAACCGGAGGGGCGCAGCTGGTGCCGGTGTTTGGCTGCGACTGCGCGGCGTGCCGACGGGCGCGTTTACAGGAAAATTATCGCCGTCGCCCCTGTAGCGCGGCGGTGAAATTCAACGATGCGGTCACCTTGCTGGACGCGGGTATTCCACACCTGATGGACGACTGGCCTGCGGGCAGCTTCCAGCAGTTTTTGCTTACCCATTATCATATGGATCACGTTCAGGGGCTTTTCCCTCTGCGCTGGGGCGTAGGCGCCACCATTCCCGTCTACGGTCCGCCAGACGAGGCAGGCTGTAACGATCTGTTCAAACATCCGGGCATCCTGGATTTCAGCCACACGGTGGAGCCATTTGTGACGTTTGAACTTCAGGGCTTGCGGGTCACGCCGCTGCCGCTCAACCATTCAAAACTCACGTTTGGCTATCTGCTGGAGTCCGCCCACAGCCGCGTGGCGTGGCTTTCTGATACCGCCGGACTGCCGGATAAAACGGTGACGTTTCTGCTAAACAATCAGCCGCAGGCGATGATTATCGACTGTAGCCATGAACCGCGCCCGGAGACGCCGCGCAACCATTGTGATTTGAATACGGTGATTGCGCTGAACGAGGTGATTGGCTGTCCGCAGGTGATCCTGACGCATATCAGCCATCAGTTTGACGTGTGGATGATGGATAACCCGCTGCCGTCCGGCATTGAAGCGGGGTATGACGGGATGGTGATGGTGCTGGATTAGGTTTTCTCCCTCTCCCGTGGGAGAGGGTTGGGGTGAGGGCAACAGGCCGCACTTAGCCGCGATCGTAATCGTCTTCCAACCTGCGCTCGTCCTCTTCTAACCGACGCCTGTCGTCGTCCAACTGACGCTGACGCTCGTCTAAACGGCGGCGTCTGTCTTCGAGCTGCCGACGACGATCGTCGTACTGTCGGCTGTCGATTTGACGGCTGCGGTCGTAACGATCGTCGTCATCGTCATTACGGCTGCTGCTGGGGTTGTAGGCATCGTTGATCGCCTGCTGAATGTTGCCAATGGCGTCATCAATCACATCGGCATGCGCCAGTTGGCTGGTTAAAGTCAGCAGACCCAATAACAGAGCGGTAGAGTAACGTTTCATAAGGCCAGACTCGCAGGTGAACTGGCCTTAAAGTAATGACTGGCTGTTAACGGGAGTAGCGGAGGAATCTCAAATTACCATCACCTTCCGCAGTGCCTGCGCCAGCTGCTGGCGGGTAAACGGCTTACGCAGTAACGGAACGTCCGGCAGCTGCGGGTTATGCGCCGGGCGCAAATCCTGCCCGCTGATCAGCAGCACCGGCAACTGCGGATAGTGGCTGCGTACATGGCCGATCACCTCCGCACCGCTCAGGCCGCCCGGCAGCATCAGGTCGCTAATAAACATGCCGATATCCGGTGATGCGTCCAGCATGTTCAGCGCCTGCTCGCCGTTTTCGGCTTCGAGCGTCAGGTAGCCAAGCTGGTGCAGTTGCTCACACAGGGTCTGCCGCACGCCCGCCTCATCTTCCAGGACCAGCACAAGCAGCTCACTTTCTGTCGGGGCCGTGGTCGCCAGCGCGGCATCATTGGAGAACGCGGGCAGCGTCGAGCGCGGCAGCTGGAGCCGCACGGTGGTTCCCTGCCCCGGCGCGCTTTCGATCTCAACGCGCCCCCCGGACTGACGCACAAAGCCGTACACCATCGACAGCCCTAATCCGCTGCCGCTGCCGGTCTGTTTGGTGGTGAAGAACGGTTCAAAGACCTGCGATTTCACCTCCTGCGACATCCCACAGCCGTGGTCAATCACCTCCAGCGCGACCATATCCTGCCTGCGCCCGTCGCTGCGGGTCACACGTTGGTTCCAGGTGCGGATTTTAATCACACCGTTTTGCCCCTCCATTGCATCACGGGCGTTCATCACCAGGTTGATAATGGCATTTTCCAGCTGGCTGACGTCAATCCATGCGGGCCAGGCCGGGGTTTGCGCTTCAATATCCAGCGTCAGCGTGGCGGGAAGGGAGTGCCGCATCAGCTCGCTCAGGTTCTCCAGCAGCGGCTTCATCTCTACCGCATGGGGTTGCAGGGATTGCTTGCGCGAGAAGGCCAGCAGACGCTGGGTGAGCATGGCCCCGCGTTCCGCGGCTTTGAGCGCACGAGTGATGCGCGGCGCGTCCGGTGACGCTGAATCGGTCAGCTCCAGACTGCCGATAATCACCGCCAGCAGGTTATTAAAATCATGCGCCAGACCGCCCGTCAGTTGCCCGACCGCCTTCATTTTCTGGCTGTGCAGCAGCGCCTCCTCCAGCCCCTGACGTTCGATGCGGTCGACCTCCATCTGCGAGGTCTTCTCCTTAAGCAGCCGCGTGGTGTGCTCCAGCGAAGCGGTATTGCGTGCAAAAACGTTAAACGCGCGCGCCAGTTCCCCCAGCTCATCACGCCGCTGTAGTGCGGGCACCGACACATTCTGCTCTCCGTGAGCGAGACGCGACATTGCCCTTGAGATAGCCGTCAGGTTGGAGCCCAGATTGCGATAAATATACCAGCAGGCGCAGCCGGTGATGATCAGCGCCAGCACCGCGAAAACGCTGATAAACACGCTGATGGAGCGCAGCTCCTGGTGACTTTGGGCGGTACGCAGCCGGGAGGCCTGCGCCACCTGTTCAACGTACTGATTGATGTCGCGGTTTAATATCGCTACCAGCGCCTTGATGTGGAACATGTACCAGCTGATGGACAGATCGCTCTCTTCCAGCTGCTTCGACAGTGGCGCGAGCTTGCGCAGCTCATCATTAAAATCCGGGAGCACCAGGTTGACCACCGGTTGCAGGGCGCTCGCGGGTAACATCGCGGTTACTGCATCCAGCTGCTGCACCGTGGCGCGCGGTGAAGGGGTATCAATGGCGGCAACGATCAGCCTGTCCATCTCTGCAAGCTGCCGGGCGTCTGGCACATTGCTCGCGTAACGACGGTTGATATCCTGCAAATGACGCAGGTAGCTTTGGCTTTGATACAGCGCGCTGAGCAGCGCGTTACGCTCCAGATGCCGTTTTTGCCCGCGCTCCAGCATTCCCGTCACGCTCTGCTGTAACTCATTGCTCCTGCGAATAATACGCGTCACCAGCGCCGGCTCCTGCTGCGCCAGCGGCGCATCGGCAAGCTGCTCCAGCGAGTGGCGCAGCGCCATTTGCGTCTGTTTAAGCCGCTCAGCTTCGCCTTTGTACTCCAGCGCACCGACCACCTGCGACAGCCGCACCGCCGCCGTTGCCACATTGGCCGTGTCGCGCGCGAGGTTCATGCTGCCGGTCATGTCATCCAGCGTTTGCTGCTGCACCTGCTCCTGGATCTGGCTGGCATGACGAAAGCCGAGCACCGCCACGCCGCTGACCATCAGCGTTACCGCCACCACCAGCAGGTTAAATATCAGCAGGCGACCGCGGGCGCTGGTGAAGAACGGGGGGCGTGATGGCATGGGTTTGGGCTCCTCTGCGGTTTGGTGCCCTCACCCTGGCCCTCTTCCCACAGGGAGAGGGAAAAGGAAAATGTGATGGCGATTAGCTATTCATAACTATGACAAATATGAACAGCTTCTGACATTTTGCATTTACGCGCCTGTGATGAAGTGCAGATATCGACATTCACAGGAGATCCGCCATGAGCAGAACCCCGGTTTTAGAGATGCGCCACATTGCCAAAACCTTTGGCAATTTCCACGCGCTCAAGGGCGTGGATTTGACGGTTTTCCCCGGTGAGATCCACGCGCTGATGGGGGAAAACGGCGCCGGAAAGAGCACGCTGATGAAGATCCTCGCAGGCGCCTATACCGCCAGCAGCGGCGACATCCTCATCGACGGTCAGCCGTTTCACATCAAAGGGCCGAAGGATGCGCTGGCCGCAGGCATTACCCTGATTTATCAGGAGATGCAGCTTGCTCCTAACCTGACCGTGGCGGAAAACATTTTTCTCGGTAGCGAGCTGTCGCGCGGCGGGCTGGTCCAGCGCAAAGAGATGGCTGCCCAGGCCCAGGCGGTCATTGACCGTCTGGGCGCGCAGTTCAGCGCCACCGACCTGGTCATGAAACTGACCATCGCCGAGCAACAGCAGGTGGAGATCGCCCGCGCGCTGCACCGCAACAGCCGCATTCTGGTGATGGACGAACCTACCGCCGCCCTCTCCTCACGCGAAACCCACCGTCTGTTCGAACTGATTTTGCGCCTGCGCGATGAAGGGATGGCGATTATCTACATCAGCCACCGCATGGCGGAAGTGTATGAACTCTCTGACCGCGTCAGCGTGCTACGCGACGGGCAATACGTCGGCAGCCTGACGCGCGACAAGCTCAACGCCTCCGAGCTGGTGCGCATGATGGTGGGTCGTCCGTTAAGCGACCTGTTCAACAAAGAGCGCGATATTCCGCTCGGCAGCCCGCGTCTGAACGTGCATCACCTCACGGATGGCAAAAAAGTGCAGCCGTGCAGTTTGCAGGTTCGCTCCGGTGAAATCGTCGGGCTGGCAGGGCTGGTCGGCGCCGGGCGTTCTGAGCTGGCGCAGCTGATCTTCGGCGTGCGCAAAGCCACCGGCGGCATGATTGAGGTGGACGGCGAACCGGTGGTGATCCACTCCCCGCGCGCGGCCATTGAGAACGGCATCGGTTTTCTCACCGAGAACCGCAAGGAGCAGGGGCTATTTCTGGAGCTGGCGGCGCAGGAGAACATCACCATGGCGACGCTGGAGCGCGACGCCACCTTCGGCTGGCTGAACCGCAAAAAAGCGCAGTCGATTTCCGATGACGCCATCGCCCTGCTCAATATCCGCGTGCCGCATTCTCAGGTGCGCGCAGGCGGGCTCTCCGGCGGCAACCAGCAAAAACTGCTGATCTCCCGCTGGGTGGCGATAGGCCCGCGCATTCTGATTCTGGACGAACCCACGCGCGGCGTGGACGTCGGGGCAAAAAGCGAGATCTACCGCATCATGAACCAGATGGCGCGCAAAGGGGTGGCGATCCTGATGATCTCCAGCGAGCTGCCGGAAGTAGTAGGAATGAGCGACCGGGTGTACGTGATGCGGGAAGGCAGCATTGCGGGTGAACTGCACGGGCGCGACATCTCTCAGGAAAACATCATGACGCTGGCAACCGGCGTGAACGACACACATCATCAGGCGGTGTAATTATGACAACTCCAACCCATCCGCAGCAGGTGGCGAAATCCGCCTCTGCCAAAAAAATGCTGATGAGCGATCTGATGCAAACGATCGGCATTTTGCCGATTTTAATCCTGATTGTGGCTGTATTTGGCTTTATCGCTCCGAACTTTTTCACAGAAAGTAACCTGCTCAATATTACCCGGCAGGCGTCGATCAACATTGTTCTGGCGGCCGGGATGACCTTCATCATCCTGACCGGCGGGATTGACCTCTCCGTGGGCTCGATTCTGGGCACCACGGCGGTGGCGGCGATGGTGGTCTCGCTTATCCCTGAATTTGCGATGCTCTCCATTCCGGCGGCGCTAATGCTCGGTATGGTACTGGGGCTGTTCAACGGCGCGCTGGTGGCCTTCGCCGGACTTCCGCCATTTATCGTCACGCTCGGCACCTACACGGCGCTGCGCGGCGCGGCCTACCTGCTGGCGGACGGCACGACGGTCATTAACTCCAACATCAACTTCGAGTGGATCGGCAATAACTACCTCGGCCCGATCCCCTGGCTGGTTGTGATCGCCCTGGCGGTGATTGTGGTGTGCTGGTTTATTCTGCGTCGCACAACCCTCGGCGTTCACATCTATGCGGTCGGCGGCAATATGCAGGCGGCGCGCTTAACGGGCATTAAGGTCTGGCTGGTGCTGCTGTTTGTCTACGGCATGAGCGGCCTGCTCTCCGGTCTCGGCGGCGTCATGAGCGCTTCACGTCTCTACAGCGCCAATGGCAACCTCGGCACGGGGTATGAGCTGGATGCAATTGCGGCGGTGATCCTCGGCGGCACCAGCTTCGTCGGCGGGATCGGCACGATCACCGGCACGCTGGTCGGTGCCTTGATCATCGCCACCCTCAACAACGGCATGACGCTGATGGGCGTCTCCTACTTCTGGCAGCTGGTGATCAAAGGGGCGGTGATCATCATTGCGGTGCTGATCGACAAATACCGTACCCGACACCATCAAAGTGCATAACAACAATACCCTACGTGAGGAATACAGCATGAGATTGAAGCCCTTAGTGACCGCGCTCTGTGCTGGCGCGCTGCTGGCCGCAACCCCGTTTGCGCAGGCAAAAGATCTGAAATCCATCGGCGTGACGGTGGGCGACCTGGCTAACCCGTTCTTCGTGCAGATCACCAAAGGTGCCGAGCTGGAAGCGCGCAAGCTGGCGGGGGACAACGTCAAGGTGACGCTGGTCTCCAGCGGGTACGATCTGGGCCAGCAGGTGTCGCAGATTGATAACTTCATTGCGGCGAAAGTGGACATGATCATCCTCAACGCCGCGGATTCCAAAGGGATCGGCCCGGCGGTAAAACGCGCCAAAGAGGCGGGGATCGTGGTCGTGGCGGTTGACGTGGCGGCGGAAGGAGCCGATGCGACCATCACCTCCGATAACACCCAGGCGGGTGAGATGGCCTGTAAGTACATTACCGACCGCCTGAAAGGTAAAGGCAACGTGGTGATCATCAACGGGCCGCCGGTTTCTGCGGTACAAAACCGCGTGGAGGGCTGCCAGACCGAGTTCAGGCGCCACCCGGATATCAAAGTGCTCTCGGATAACCAGAACGCCAAAGGCAGCCGTGAAGGCGGGCTGGAGGTCATGACCTCCCTGCTGGCGGCTAATCCGAAGATAGACGGCGTATTCGCGATTAACGATCCTACCGCGATCGGCGCCGATCTGGCCGCGAAGCAGGCGCAGCGCAACGAGTTCTTTATCGTTGGTGTGGATGGCAGCCCGGACGGTGAAGAAGCCCTGAAGCGCGAAAACTCCCTGTTTGTGGCGACGCCAGCGCAGGATCCGCAGGTGATGGCGGCGAAGGCGGTGGAGATCGGCTATGACATTCTTCAGGGCAAACCTGCGCCGAAAGAGCCTGTGCTGATCCCGGTGACGATGATCGATAAAAAGAACGTCGGCACGTATAAGGGGTGGACGGTTAAATGATCCTTTTCCCTCTCCCACCGGGAGAGGGAACTGTTTTCAAGGAGTCCCCATGAAACGCTCCGACATCAATGAAATCCTCGGCCATACGCGGCAGTTCTTCTCCATGCACGACGTGCATCTCCCGCCTTTTGCCAGCTTTCCGCCGACAAAATGGCAGCAGCTTGACCAGGCCGCATGGCAGGAGGTGTTTGACCTCAGGCTCGGCTGGGACGTGACGGCATTTGGTGGCAACAACTTCGCTGCACAGGGGTTAACGCTGTTCACCCTGCGCAACGGCTCCCCCAACGGCGTGCCCTATGAAAAGTGCTATGCCGAAAAAATCATGCACGTCCGCGACGGCCAGGTGACGCCGATGCATTTTCACTGGCGCAAGCGGGAGGACATCATTAACCGCGGCGGCGGGAATCTGATTATTGAGTTATGGAATGCGGGCGCGCATGAAGAGACCGAAAACACCGACGTGACCGTTACCGTCGACGGCTGTCGGCAGACGCACACGCCCGGCAGCCAGCTGCGCCTCACACCAGGGGAGAGCATCTGCCTGACGCCCGGCCTGTACCACAGTTTCTGGGGTGAACGCGGCTTTGGCGACGTGCTGGTGGGCGAAGTGTCGTCGGTCAATGACGATGAACACGACAACCACTTTTTACAGCCCACTGACCGCTACAACACCATTGAAGAAGACGAACCGGCGGTGCTGGTGCTGTGCAACGAGTACAACCTGTTTCGGATATAAGGAGTGAATGATGCCATTGATTTCTCTTGCCGATGGTCTGGCCCACGCCAGGGAACACCGCTACGCCCTGGGCGCGTTCAACGTGCTCGACTCCCACTTCCTGCGCGCGCTGTTTGCCGCCGCGAAACAGGAACGCTCGCCGTTCATCATCAACATCGCCGAAGTGCATTTTAAGTACGTGTCTCTGGAGTCGCTTGTCGAAGCAGTGAAGTTCGAAGCCGCCCGTCACGATATTCCCGTGGTGCTTAACCTCGACCACGGGCTGCATTTTGAGGCCGTCGTGCGCGCCCTGCGCTTAGGGTTCAGCTCGGTGATGTTCGACGGCTCGACGCTGAGCTATGAGGAAAATATCCGCCAGACGCGGGAAGTGGTGAAGATGTGCCATGCGGTGGGCGTCTCGGTAGAGGCGGAGCTGGGCGCGGTCGGGGGTGATGAAGGGGGTGCGCTTTACGGGCATGCGGATGAAGCCTTCTTCACCGATCCGCAGCTGGCGCGCGAGTTTGTCGATTTAACCGGTATCGACGCGCTGGCGGTCGCCATTGGCAACGCGCACGGCAAATACAAGGGCGAGCCGAAGCTTGATTTCCCGCGTCTGGACGCCATTCGACAGCAGACGGGCCTGCCGCTGGTTTTACACGGCGGCTCTGGCATAAGCGATACTGATTTCCGCCGCGCCATCGAGCTGGGCATTCATAAAATCAACTTTTATACCGGCATGTCGCAGGCCGCGCTCGCCGCCGTTGAGCAGCGCATGGCAAACCGCCAGCCGCTGTACGATGAATTTGCAGAGCTGCTGCTGGGCATTGAAGAGGCCATTACCGATACGGTTGCGGAACAGATGCGCATCTTCGGCAGCGCGGGGCAGGCATAATGGAACGCAAAGGGATTATCGCCGCAGGCAACATGCTGGTGGATCACGTCCACCAGATCGTACAGTGGCCGGAGCGCGGCTGGCTGGCGGAAATCACCCACAGTGAGCGCTCAACCGGCGGTGCGCCGCTCAACGTTCTGCTGACGCTGGCGAAAATGCACGTCGGCCTGCCGTTACAGGCGGTGGGGCTGATTGGGGAAGACAGCGACGGAGACTATATTCTGGCGATGCTCGACCAGTATCACGTCAATCGCCAGCGCGTGCAGCGTACAACGTTCGCCCCAACGTCGATGTCGCAGGTGATGACCGACCCCAGCGGACAGCGCACTTTTTTCCACTCGCCGGGCGCCAACCGCCTGCTGGATCTTCCCGCCTTCGATCGTTTAGACGGATCGCTGAAGATCTTCCATCTCGGCTACCTGCTGCTGCTCGACAGCCTGGACATGCCGGACGAGGAATTTGGCACCCGCAGCGCGCGGTTACTGGCACAGATGCGCGATCAGGGGTATGAAACCTCGCTCGATCTGGTGTCCCGCAAGGGCGATCCGCGCTATCAGCCGCTGGTGCTCCCTGCCCTGCGCCATCTTGATTATCTGGTGATTAACGAGCTGGAAGCCGGTGAGTTTAGCGGGCTTGAGATCCGTGACGGCCATGATGCGCTGAACATGGCCCATATCGCCGACGCTGCCACACAACTGCTGGCGGCAGGCGTGCGACAGCGGGTGGTGATCCACTGTCCGGAAGGGGCATGGGGTGAAGCGCCGGGTGAAAAAGGGCAATGGGTTCCGTCGTGGAAGCTGACGCAGGACGAGATTATCGGCAGCGTCGGCGCGGGCGACGCGTTTTGCGCGGGCTTTTTATACGGCTGCCATGAATCCCTGCCGCTGACGGAGAGTATTTATCTGGCGCACGCCTGCGCGCGGGCCAGCCTGCTGGCGGCTAATGCGATTGACGGCGCGAAAACGCTGGCCGAGCTTCAGGCGTTTATTCAGGAGAACGGTCAGGCGGCTTTCTCATGATGGGAAACGTCCGTGGCAAAAACATAGCCCAGACCGCGAATGGTTTTGATCAGCAGAGGCTGGTGCGGATTGACCTCAATTTTTCGCCGTAGCCGCATGATCAACACGTCGATAGTGCGGTCAAAGACCTCGGCGCTTTCGCTGTGGGTCAGCTTCAGCAGCTGTTCACGACTCAGTACCCGGCGGGCGTTTTGCGTTAATGCCAGCAGCAGGCCATATTCGCCCTGGGTTAACGGCACGGTATTACGCTGCGGATCGCTCAGCTCGCAGCGGGTGGTGTCCAGCGTCCAGCCGTTAAAGGCAATACCTTCAACGCGCGGCGCGGCAGGCTCCGCGTCCAGCGCGCCGGTACGACGCAGCACCGCCTTAACGCGGGCGACCACCACGCGCGGATTGAACGGTTTTCCGATGTAATCATCAGCGCCCATTTCCAGCCCGACGACCACATCTGATTCACTTCCCAGCCCCGTCAGCATTACCACCGGTAGCGATGGTCGCTGCTTTTGCAGTTGCAGTAAAACCTGTAATCCGTTGATATCCGGCAGCATCATGTCCAGCAGAACCAGCGCAATGCCGGAGTCCTGCTGGACACGGTTCACCGCGTCCTGCCCAGAGTGACACGTCAGTACGGTAAAGACGTGCTCGCTGAGCACATCCTGTAGCAGTTCGCAGACTGCGACATCATCGTCAACCACCAGAATCGCCGGTTTCATCGCATGCTTCCGTCAGGGAATTATGTTAAGTCTGAACCATTCTGCCGCCGGCTCCAGCCGAATTGTTTTTTACGTGACGGAAATTCAATCCATGTCACATCCCCTGCCCTTTCGACACGTCAATTTTGACGATTGGCTGTTTTTCGTCAGGGTTTTGCCACGCAAAGGGTCGTAAAGTCAGGAAATACCCATAATAAAAACATGGCATAGAAGCTGCATATTGGGCAGGTAAGAACTGTTTAACTGGAGCAAAGTGATGAAAAAAGTCGTCACGGTTTGCCCTTATTGTGCCTCAGGTTGCAAGATCCACCTGGTGGTCAATAACGGCAAAATCGTCCGGGCGGAAGCGGCGCAGGGTAAAACCAATCAGGGCACGCTGTGCCTGAAAGGATATTACGGCTGGGATTTTATTAACGATACCCAAATCCTCACCCCGCGCCTGAAAACCCCTATGATCCGCCGCGAGCGCGGCGGCAAGCTGGAAGCCGTCTCCTGGAATGAAGCGCTGGATTACGTCGCCACGCGCCTCAGCGCCATCAAGGCCAAGTATGGCCCGGATGCGATTCAGACCACCGGCTCCTCACGCGGAACCGGGAATGAAACCAACTATGTGATGCAAAAATTCGCGCGCGCCGTTATTGGTACCAATAACGTCGACTGCTGCGCTCGCGTCTGACACGGCCCATCGGTTGCAGGTCTGCACCAGTCGGTCGGTAACGGCGCAATGAGTAATGCCATCAACGAGATAGATAATACCGATCTCGTCTTCATCTTTGGTTATAACCCGGCGGATTCTCACCCTATCGTCGCGAACCACGTTATTCGCGCTAAACAGAACGGGGCGAAAATCATCGTCTGCGATCCGCGCAAAATTGAAACCGCGCGCATTGCGGATATGCACATTGCATTGAAAAACGGTTCAAACATCGCGCTGTTGAACGCAATGGGGCACGTCATTATTGAGGAGAACCTGTACGACCAGGCGTTTGTCGCGACCCGTACAGAAGGCTTTGAAGAGTATAAGAAAATAGTCGAGGGCTATACGCCTGAATCCGTCGAAGCGATAACCGGCGTCAGCGCGCAGGAGATTCGTCAGGCGGCCAGAATGTATGCCGTGGCAAAAACCGCCGCCATTCTCTGGGGCATGGGCGTGACCCAGTTCTACCAGGGCGTGGAAACCGTGCGCTCGCTCACCAGCCTCGCCATGCTGACCGGCAATCTGGGTAAAGCGCATGTGGGCGTGAACCCGGTGCGTGGTCAGAATAACGTGCAGGGTGCGTGTGATATGGGCGCGCTGCCGGACACCTATCCGGGCTACCAGTACGTCAAATTCCCGGAAAACCGCGAGAAGTTTGCGAAGGCCTGGGGCGTGGAGAGCCTGCCGGCACACACCGGGTATCGCATCAGCGAGCTGCCGCACCGCGCGGCGCACGGTGAAGTGCGTGCGGCCTACATCATGGGTGAAGATCCGCTCCAGACCGACGCCGAACTGTCCGCAGTGCGCAAAGGCTTTGAGGATCTGGAGCTGGTGATTGTTCAGGATATCTTTATGACCAAAACCGCGGCAGCGGCGGATGTGATTTTGCCGTCGACCTCCTGGGGCGAGCATGAAGGTGTCTATACGGCGGCAGACCGCGGCTTCCAGCGCTTCTTCAAGGCCGTCGAGCCGAAATGGGATCTGAAAACGGACTGGCAGATCATCAGCGAAATCGCCACCCGCATGGGCTACCCGATGCACTACAACAACACCCAGGAGATCTGGGACGAGTTGCGGCATCTGTGCCCGGACTTTTATGGGGCAACCTATGAAAAAATGGGTGAGCTGGGCTACATCCAGTGGCCGTGCCGGGATGAGTCAGAATCCGATCAGGGGACGTCATACCTCTTTAAAGAGAAGTTCGACACCCCGAACGGGCTGGCGCAGTTCTTCACCTGCGACTGGGTCGCGCCGATCGATAAGCTCACCGACGAGTATCCGATGGTGCTCTCCACCGTGCGTGAAGTGGGCCACTACTCCTGCCGTTCCATGACCGGCAACTGCGCCGCGCTGGCGGCGCTGGCGGATGAACCGGGTTACGCGCAGATCAACACCGCCGATGCCGAACGGCTCGGTATTGAAGATGAAGCGCTGGTGTGGGTGAATTCGCGTAAAGGCCGCATCATTACCCGCGCGCAGGTCAGCGACCGTCCGAACAAAGGGGCAGTCTATATGACCTACCAGTGGTGGATTGGCGCCTGCAACGAGCTGGTGACCGAGAACTTAAGCCCGATAACCAAAACGCCGGAGTATAAATACTGCGCCGTAAACGTGGAGTCCATTGCGGATCAACACGCTGCGGAACAGTATGTGATCGACGAATATAACAAGCTAAAAGCCCGACTGCGCGAAAGCGCAATGGGTTGAAGCCGTTAATTTATCGTTGAATAAAGGGAGTGATATATTCACTCCCTTTTTATTTCCGATTAATTCATAAGAAATAGAAATTATTATTCTGGAAAGCGGCTCGCAGAAATAATGTAATTTACGCAGAATAGAATTACATCTTTGCATTTTAATTCAGAGGGATAAGATGTGCGGCGGGTGCTTAAGACTTTCTGTCTTGAGCATTGTTGAGGGACAGAAAGTAGAAAGCCCCGGGAAATTTTCATTTACCCGAGGCTACTCCCTCAACTCCAACAAGTTGAGAGTAGCCTCTTATTCTTTTTTTGACAAGGAGTAAAAGGCATGACGCCATTAAAAACTGCGTTAGGCATCGTCTTTATTGTTTGCCTGACGATAGTGATCTTTACCTTTATTACTCGCGGCAGGCTCTGCGAGTTTTCAATAAAGAGTGAACATCAGGAGGTGGCGGCGAAATTAGCCTGTAACGCAGGCTAACCTCTTCGGGCGGAACGCGTGTTCCGCCCGGCTTGTGGGATGCTGAGGTCTTAACGCACCCGTTTTTTTCTTCTGTCGCCGCGATTATACTGCGCGGCGTGTACCCAGATGATAAGAATCCATGAAAATCCTTTTTCTGATGTTGTTATTTTTAACCGCGTTTGCCCATGCCGATGAGATAGGCAGCCAGTATAAAAAGCAGGCTGAAGCGGGCGATGCGCGCGCGCAGTATTATCTCGCCGATACCTGGTTCAGTTCCGGCGACAGCGCGCAGGCGGCGCTGTGGGCGGAAAAAGCGGCAAAAGGCGGTGATGTCGACGCCATGGCGCTGCTGTCGCAAATCCACTTTTCGCAGGGTGACTATGCGCAGGCTAAAGCCCTGGCCCAACAGGCAAACATTGCGGGCAGCAAACGCGGCGCGATCATGCTGGCGCGTGTGCTGGTGAACACGCAGGCGGGCAAAACCGACTACCCGCAGGCCATCGCACTGCTGCAATCGGCGACCGAAGACATCGATAGCGACTCGGCGGTAGACGCGCAACAGCTGCTGGGGCTGATCTATGCCAACGGCGTTGAAGTTCCTCAGGATGACGTGCAGGCCGCATCGTGGTTCAAACGGAGTTCGGCTCTGTCCCGGACGGGCTATGCGGAGTACTGGGCAGGAATGCTGTTCAGGCAGGGTGAGAAAGGCTTTATCACACCGAATAAGCAGAAAGCGCTTTACTGGTTAAACCTGAGCTGTACCGAAGGGTTTGATACCGGGTGTGAAGAGTTTGATGCATTGAGCGGGGAGTAAATTGTTGCCCGGTGGCGCTGCGCTTACCGGGCCTACGGCTTATGTAGGCCCGGTAAGACGAAGCCGCCACCCGGCTTTTTACATCACTGGTCAGCCGTTTTATCAAAACGACCCAGTACCTCGCGTTCATACGCCAGCGCTTTTTTACGGTCGAACTTGTGTTCCCACTTAGCGATTACCAGCACCGCCAGCGCATTACCCACCACGTTCAGCGCGGTACGCGCCATGTCGAGGATACGGTCCACACCGGCAATAAACGCCAGGCCTTCCAGCGGAATACCGACGCTGCCCAGCGTCGCCAGCAGCACCACGAAGGAGACGCCCGGCACGCCTGCGATCCCTTTTGAAGTCACCATCAGCGTCAGAACCAGCACGATTTCCTGCCACAGCGACAGGTCAATGCCGTACAGCTGCGCGATAAAGATCGCTGCAATACTCTGATACAGCGTTGAACCATCCAGATTGAAGGAGTAACCGGTCGGTACAACGAAGCTGGTAATGGACGCCGGCGCACCGTAGGCCTCCATCTTCTCAATGATACGCGGCAGTACGCTCTCGGAGCTTGCCGTGGAGTACGCCAGAATCAGCTCATCCTTCAGGATGCGGATCAGGATCCAGATGCTGAGCCCGCACAGGCGCGCCACAATGCCCAGCACCACCAGCGCGAAGAACAGAATCGCGAAGTGCACCAGAATCACCAGCTTCGCCAGCGGCCACAGGGAGGCAAAGCCGAAGTTCGCTACGGTCACCGCAATCAGCGCGAACACCCCGACCGGCGCATAACGCATCACCATGTGGGTGACTTTGAACATGGTTTCGGAGATAGAGCGGAACACGGTCACCAGCGGTTCACGGTGCGTCGCGGGCAGGGAAGAAAGCCCCAGGCCAAAGAGTACCGAGAAGAAGATGATCGGCAGCATCTCGCCCTTCGCCATGGACGCGATAATGTTGGTCGGTACCAGCGAGAGAATAGTCCCCATCAACCCATGCGAATGGCTCTGCACATCGGCGGTTGTGCTTTGGTATTTCGAAATATCCACCGTCGCCAGCTGCGACATATCGATCCCGGCACCAGGCTGGAACACGTTCGCCAGGGTGATGCCAAGAACGATGGCAACCGTGGTGATCACTTCGAAATAGAGAATGGTTTTAACGCCGATGCGGCCTAACTGTTTCGCATCACCAACACCCGCGATACCGACCACCAGCGTCGAGATCACAATCGGCACAACAATCATCTTGATCAGATGAATAAAGATATCGCCCGCAGGGGAGAGAAGGTTCGCAATCAGCCACTCGCGGCTGTCGCTATGATAATGGAGGTAACTGCCCAGCAAGATGCCCAGCACAAGGGCCAGCAGGATCTGCCAGGCCAGGCTGACTTTCAAATTTTTCATAGAAACTGACTTCCTCAATGAAATCTCCGCACCATCAAAACTGCATGAATATGGAGACATACTGAAAGGGTATGAATTGTGTTGCGTTGGTTTATGGGATTTTTTAACGCGCCGTATGAGTATCATTTGCACGGCATGCTGCGCAAGCCTTAAAGAACAAGGCATTTCACTGCAAAAAGTGTCATTGTCGGTAATTTATAGCAATTCGCATAAATAACCGTTTGTTATACAAAATATTTTCACTTCAAAAAAGTGAATAATTCTTCAGATGAATTATTTCCCTTCAAAGTTTCATTCGCTCAATTTTCATACTCTTCAGACATTGCGTGATCTGTCGCCCAAATACTAAACAAAGCTTGTAAAGCCCCTACTATTAACGTTTTTGCGACATATTATTAACATCTTACAAGGAGAAAAAAAGCCATGAGCCAAATACACAAACACGACATTCCCGCAAACATTGCGGACCGTTGCCTGATAAGTCCGGAGCAGTACCAGGAGAAATACCAGCAGTCCGTTTCCAGCCCTGACGCGTTCTGGGGTGAGCAGGGTCACATCCTCGACTGGATCAAACCTTATCAGAAGGTAAAGAACACCTCTTTCGCGCCGGGCAACGTCTCCATTAAATGGTATGAAGACGGCACGCTGAACCTGGCGGCGAACTGCCTGGACCGCCATCTTGCCGAACGCGGCAACGAAACGGCCATCATCTGGGAAGGCGACGATGCCTCTCAGAGTAAACACATCTCGTATAAAGAACTGCATCGCGACGTGTGCCGCTTTGCCAACGTGCTGCTGGCCCAGGGCATTAAAAAAGGCGATGTAGTGGCGATCTATATGCCAATGGTGCCGGAAGCGGCGGTGGCTATGCTGGCCTGCGCGCGCATCGGCGCGATCCACTCCGTTATCTTCGGCGGCTTCTCGCCGGAGGCGGTTGCCGGGCGTATTGTCGACTCGAATTCGAAGCTGGTGATCACCGCTGACGAGGGCGTGCGCGCCGGGCGCGGTATTCCGCTGAAGAAAAACGTTGATGAAGCGCTGAAAAACCCGAACGTGAAATCCATCAGTAACGTCATTGTCTTCAAACGCACGGGCGGCAAAATCGACTGGCACGAGGGGCGTGACCTGTGGTGGAGCGATCTGATTGAAAAAGCGAGCGACCAGCATCAGCCGGAAGAGATGAACGCGGAAGATCCGCTGTTTATTCTTTATACCTCCGGCTCCACCGGCAAGCCGAAAGGCGTGCTGCATACTACCGGCGGCTATCTGGTTTACGCGGCCACCACCTTTAAATACGTTTTCGACTACCATCCGGGCGACATCTACTGGTGTACCGCCGACGTGGGCTGGGTCACCGGCCACAGCTACCTGCTGTACGGCCCGCTGGCCTGCGGCGCAACGACGCTGATGTTTGAAGGCGTACCGAACTGGCCAACGCCGGCGCGTATGTGCCAGGTGGTTGATAAGCATCAGGTCAACATTCTCTACACCGCGCCAACGGCGATCCGCGCATTAATGGCGGAAGGCGATAAAGCCATCGAAGGCACGGACCGCTCTTCCCTGCGCATCCTCGGCTCCGTGGGCGAGCCGATCAACCCGGAAGCCTGGGAGTGGTACTGGAAGAAGATCGGCAACGAGAAGTGCCCGGTGATGGACACCTGGTGGCAGACCGAAACCGGCGGCTTTATGATCACCCCGATGCCGGGCGCCACGCAGCTGAAAGCCGGTTCGGCCACCCGTCCGTTCTTCGGGGTACAGCCTGCACTAGTGGATAACGAAGGCAATCCGCAGGAAGGCGCCACCGAGGGCAATCTGGTGATCGTCGATTCCTGGCCTGGCCAGGCGCGTACCCTGTTCGGCGACCACGAGCGGTTCGAGCAGACCTACTTCTCGACCTTCAAAAACATGTACTTCAGCGGCGACGGCGCGCGCCGGGATGAAGACGGTTATTACTGGATCACCGGACGCGTGGACGACGTGCTGAACGTCTCTGGCCACCGTCTGGGCACGGCGGAGATTGAGTCTGCGCTGGTGTCGCATCCGAAGATTGCCGAAGCGGCGGTTGTCGGCATTCCGCACAACATCAAAGGCCAGGCGATCTACGCCTACGTCACCCTGAACCACGGCGAAGAGCCGTCGCCAGAGCTGTATACCGAGGTGCGCAACTGGGTGCGTAAAGAGATCGGCCCGCTTGCCACGCCGGACGTGCTGCACTGGACCGACTCGCTGCCGAAAACCCGTTCCGGCAAGATTATGCGCCGTATCCTGCGCAAAATCGCGGCAGGCGACACCAGCAACCTCGGTGATACCTCAACGCTTGCGGATCCTGGCGTGGTGGACAAACTGCTCGAAGAGAAGCAGGCCATCGCAATGCCTTCATAATTTTTTTCTCCCTCTCCCCTCACCCTAACCCTCTCCCCATAGGGGAGAGGGGATAAAACAAACCAACCTTACCTCTGGAGACTTCTGTGATGAATAACGATATTTGTCAGCAGATAGAGAATAGTGCGCACTACAGGGAGCTCGTCGAAAAACGGCAACGGTTTGCCTTCATCCTTTCCATCATCATGCTGATTATCTACGTCGGCTTTATTCTGCTGATCGCCTTTGCGCCGCACTGGCTGGGCACCCCGCTGCATGAGGGTACCAGCGTCACGCGCGGTATTCCGATTGGGATTGGCGTTATCATCATTTCGTTTGTGCTCACGGGTGTGTACGTCTGGCGCGCGAACGGCGAATTCGATCGTCTCAATAAAGCGGTACTGCAAGAGGTAAAAGCATCATGAAGCGAGTCCTGACGGCGCTTGCCGCCACACTTCCCTTTGCCGCCCACGCGGCAGATGCCCTTACCGGCGAGGTCCAGCGCCAGCCTACCAACTGGCAGGCGATTGTTATGTTCCTGATTTTCGTCGTGCTGACGCTGTACATCACCTACTGGGCGTCAAAGCGCGTGCGCTCCCGTAACGATTACTACACCGCGGGCGGCAATATTACCGGCTTCCAGAACGGTCTGGCGATTGCGGGAGACTTTATGTCTGCCGCCTCGTTCCTTGGGATCTCCGCGCTGGTGTATACCTCAGGGTATGACGGCCTGATCTACTCCCTCGGCTTCCTCGTCGGCTGGCCGATCATTCTGTTCCTGATTGCCGAGCGCCTGCGTAACCTGGGACGCTATACCTTTGCTGACGTCGCCTCCTATCGCCTGAAGCAGGGGCCGATTCGTACCCTCTCCGCCTGCGGTTCGCTGGTGGTGGTGGCGCTGTACCTGATTGCGCAGATGGTGGGCGCGGGTAAGCTGATCGAGCTGCTGTTCGGCCTGAACTACCACATCGCGGTGGTGCTGGTGGGCGTGCTGATGGTGATGTATGTCCTGTTCGGCGGCATGCTGGCCACCACCTGGGTACAGATCATCAAGGCGGTACTGCTGCTGTTCGGCGCCAGCTTTATGGCCTTTATGGTGATGAAGCACGTTGGGTTCAGCTTCAATAATCTGTTTACCGAAGCCATGTCAGTGCATCCGAAAGGGGAAGCGATCATGAGCCCGGGTGGGCTGGTGAAAGATCCGATATCCGCGCTCTCGCTCGGTCTCGGCCTGATGTTCGGTACCGCAGGTCTGCCGCATATCCTGATGCGCTTCTTCACGGTGTCAGATGCGCGTGAAGCGCGTAAGAGCGTGTTCTACGCCACCGGGTTTATGGGCTACTTCTACATTCTGACCTTTATCATCGGCTTTGGCGCGATCATGCTTGTGGGGGCGAACCCGGCGTTTAAAGACGCGGCGGGCGCGCTTATCGGCGGTAACAACATGGCGGCGGTGCATCTGGCCGACGCGGTGGGCGGCAACCTGTTCCTCGGCTTTATCTCTGCCGTGGCCTTCGCCACCATCCTCGCGGTGGTTGCAGGGCTGACGCTGGCCGGCGCGTCTGCGGTCTCGCATGACCTCTACGCCAACGTTTTCCGTAAAGGCGCGAGCGAGCGCGATGAGCTAAAAGTCTCCAAAATCACCGTGCTGGTGCTGGGCGTCGTCGCCATCCTGCTGGGGATTTTGTTCGAGAAGCAGAACATCGCCTTTATGGTCGGGCTGGCCTTCTCGATTGCGGCAAGCTGTAACTTCCCGATCATTCTGCTCTCCATGTACTGGTCAAAACTGACCACCCGTGGGGCGATGATTGGCGGCTGGCTGGGGCTGCTGACGGCGGTGATCCTGATGATTCTGGGCCCAACGATTTGGGTGCAGATCCTCGGTCACGAAAGCGCTATCTTCCCGTATGAATACCCGGCGCTGTTCTCCATTGCCGTGGCGTTTATCGGTATCTGGGTCTTCTCGGCTACCGACAATTCGCCGGAAGGTAACCTGGAGCGTGAAAAATTCCGCGCCCAGTTTATCCGCTCGCAAACTGGCCTGGGCGTTGAGCAGGGCCGCGCGCACTAAGCCTTTTCTCCCCGGTCGCTCTGGCCGGGGAGCTTAAAACATCACCCACGCCACCAACGGAGCGATCAGCACCATCGTGACGCCCGAAAGCATCATCACCAGGCTCGCGACAACGCCCTCCTGCTGTCCCAGCTCATAGGAACGTGCCGTACCCGCGCCGTGCGACGCCGCGCCAAATCCCGCGCCTTTGGCCATTCCTTCCCGAATAGAAAGCCGCAGAAACAGCATATCGCCCACCGCCATCCCAAAGACGCCCGTCACCACCACAAACAGCGCCACCAGATCCGGCTGGCCACCGAGCGGTTTGGCGGCTGCCAGCGCAAACGGCGTGGTCACCGAACGCACCGCCAGGCTGCGCTGGATTTCATCCGACAGGGTAAACAGCCGCGCCAGCCAGACCGAGCTGCACACCGCCACCACCGTCGCGGTGACGACGCCCGCGCTGAGCGACATCCAGTGGCGTCTGATAATAGCGAGGTTGTCATAAACGGGTACGGCGAAGGCAATGGTCGCCGGGCCGAGCAGCCACAGCAGCCAGTGGGATTCGCCGATGTAGTTCTGCCAGGAGATATGGCCGAAGACCAGCATCAGCACCAGCAGGATCGGCGTAAAGACCAGCGGCATCAGCGGCAGCGCGCGAAAGCGGCGATACAGGCGCTTGTTGGCAAAGTAGATGACGACTGTCGCAATCAGGCACAGCAGGCTTATCTGAAAGTTAGTCATGCTTCTGCCTGCTGATTTCAAAGCGATACACCTTATCCACCACCCAGGCGGTGGCGCCCAGCACCATCAGCGTGCTCAGGGCGATAACCGCAAAGATGCGCCAGCCGTCGACCATCAGCAGTTGTGCATAATTCACCACCGCCACCACGGCCGGCACAAAGAACAATAGCATCTCCGCCAGCAGCCAGCGCGCCCCGGCGCGCACCCAGTTAAGGGGCAACGCGCGACAGAGGATCAGCGTCAGCATCAGCACCATCCCCACCAGGTTGGCGGGTAAAGGCAGATGCAGCCAGTCGACAAGATATTCCGCGAAAACAAACAGTCCCGCGTAGAGCAGTACCTGAACCGGTACCTGAAGTCGTTGCACAACGGCAGGCGTAACACGGCTTAACGCCACGGCCATGGGGGTTTTCCTCAGAAATGAGACGAGGCGCCAGTATAGTGAGCGTACGGTATCGACTGAAATGAATTAAAATCATCGAAGGTATAGTTTCGAGGAATAATCATGGACATAAGAACGCTGCGCTATTTTGTCGAGGTGGTTCGCCAGCAAAGTTTTACTCGCGCAGCGGAGAAGTTATTCGTAACCCAGCCGACCATCAGCAAGATGCTGAAAAACCTCGAAGATGAGCTGAACTGTACGCTGCTGATCCGCGACGGGCGCAAGCTACTGCTGACCGATACCGGTCGCGTAGTGTTCGAGCGCGGGCTGGCCATTCTGGCAGAGTTCCGCCAGCTGGAGGCCGAGCTTGGGGACATCAACCACCTGACAAAAGGGCTGCTGCGGCTCGGTATTCCGCCGATGGTCGGCATGATGATGGCCGGGCCGATAAGCTTGTTTCGCCAGCGCTACCCCGGCGTTGAGCTAAAAATTTCTGAATTTGGCGGCCTGACCGTGCAGCAGGCGGTGATGAACGGTGAACTGGACGTGGCCATGACGGCCCTTCCCGTAGAGGAGGAAAGCGGCCTGGCGACGCTGCCGCTGTTCAGCCACCCGCTGTGCGTGCTGGTGCCGCGCTCCGGCGACTGGCTGAAGATAGACTCAGTAAAACCCGAGCTGCTCGGCGAACACCCGCTGCTGATTTACAACGAAGATTTTGCCTTAAGCCGCCAGCTGATGGCGCTGTTTAACCAGCACAACGTAAAGCCGCGCATTGCGGTGCGCAGCGGCCAGTGGGATTTTCTGGCGGCGATGGTACAGGCGGGCGTGGGGATTGCCATTCTGCCGCAGCCGATCTGCGAGCGGCTGGATAAAAACACGCTGCGCTGGATCCCGCTGGAGAGCGACCTGCACTGGCAGCTGGGGATGATCTGGCGTGAAGGGGTCTATCTGTCGCACAGCGCGCAGGCGTGGTTGCAATGCTGTGAGGGGTTTTGGGTGCCCTGACCCCTCACCCCAACCCCTCTCCCCATAGGGCGAGGGCTAGGGTGAGGGGGCAAAGCGCGCTACTAATTCTCTATCAACAACGCTTCCAGCAGGTCCAGATCGTGCAGCAGCTTTTGCAACGTCTCGTTGCTGATCTGCCGCGTCGCGCGCAGGTGATACAGCTCGGCACGCTCGGAGCGCAGCGCCGCCAGGCGGAAACGGCGTTCGAGGTTCTCTTCCTGCAACGAACTTTCCACGTCGTTACGTCCGTCAGCACGGCGACGCAAATTACCAATCACGCGTGAACTGACTTCCTTCAGCAGCTGGTTATCAATGTTCTCTTCGGCATCGGCGGCCAGACGCTCCTCCATTTTCTCGATGGCGACAATCGCCACTTCCGCCGTCGCCGCACGGGCAATCCGCTCTTCTTTGTGCTGTTGCGAGGAGTCACCCGCGTCAATATGTTGCAGCAGAATCGGCAGCATAATCACGCCGACGAACAGCGAGAAGAGGATCACGCCCGCCGCCAGGAACACCAGCTCGTAGCGCGCCGGGAAGACGTCGCCCGTCGGCAGAAGCAGAGGAATGGAGAGCACACCAGCAAGGGTGATCGCCCCGCGAACGCCCGCGAAAGAGGCAATCAGCAGCTCGCGCGTGGTCCACGAGCCAAACTCCATCGGCTTTTTGGTCAGGAAGCGAACGCTGAATTTCTTCATCGTCCACAGCCAGCCGAAACGTACCAGCATCAGCGCAAGGTAGATGAGCACGATATCGGTAAATAGCATCCAGACTTCAACGTTTGGATCCGCTTCGGCCGCAATCAGCGAGGATTCCATAATGCCCGGCAGTTGCAGGCCCAACAGCAGGAACACCATGCCGTTAAAGACAAACTCGAGCATCGCCCAGGTACTGTTTGCACGCAGGCGCATCGCCAGCGGTGCGCGGCGCATCACGCCGGAGCGGGTGATGGTCATCCCCGCAGCTACCGCCGCCAGAATGCCCGACACGCCGATATGTTCGGCAATCAGGTAAGAGGCGAACGGCAGCAGGAACAGCAGGACGATCTGCGTCGCCGGTTCATCACCACCCCAGCGGCTAAGGAAGCGCAGCGAGCGTCCGTACAGCCAGCTCACTACGAAGCCCGCGAGGATACCGCCAATCGCCACCTTGAAGAATTCCAGGGTCGCGCCGCCTACGGTAAAGACCATCGTGCCCATGGCAACCGCCACGGCAAACTTCAGGGCGACCAGGCCAGAGGCGTCGTTCATCAGCGCCTCGCCCTGCAAAATGCCCATGATTTTCTTTGGAATGCGCCCTTCACCCACAATGCCGGACAGCGCCACGGCGTCGGTAGGCGACAGCACGGCAGCCAGCGCAAAGGCGGGGATGAGCGGGATCCCTGGTACGGCCCAGTAGATCAGGAAACCAATCCCGACCACGGTGACGACCACCAGCGCCAGCGCCAGGCCGAAGATCTCTCGCCCGTGCTCCAGAAATTCGCGCGTCGGCGTTTTCCAGCCATCGGCAAACAGCAGCGGCGGGATAAACAGCACGAGAAACAGTTCCGGATCGAACTCCACGTGCAGACCGAACGTCGGCCACGCCAGCAGCGCGCCGATAGCTATTTGCATTAAGGGCAGGGGGACCTGGAAGGGCAGTACGCGTGTAACCACCCCGGATAATGAGACCACAAGGGTCATGATGAGTATTGTGAAGAAAATTTCCATGCGTTCCCTGTTTGCTGTGTTTCTTATAAGCCAAACCTGAGGCGTCGTGCCTCTTATTCTATCCTCTCCAGAGTAACGTAAAAGGCAACAGGATGAGTCCTGAAAATAAAAACGGGCGGCCTTAGCCACCCGTTTTCGCATAAAAAGTCAATTCAGATGGCCCAGCCGCCCGCGTAGAACGCCACCAGCGCAACGGCGATGACCACGGTCCCAATGTTCAGCTTGCGCCACTCACCGGAGACCAGACGCCCAATCACCAGCGAGGCGAAGCCGATCATAATGCCGGTCACGATGTTACAGGTCAGCACGATGAATACCGCAGTGATCAGGCCGGACATGGCATCAACAAAATCCGCGAAGTCGATTTTCGCCACGTTGCTCAGCATCAGCAGGCCAACGTACATCAGCGCAGGTGCGGTCGCGTAAGCTGGCACCAGATAAGAGAGCGGAGAGAGGAACAGGATCAGCAGAAACAGTACGCCAACGGTGATGGCCGTCAGGCCGGTTTTACCGCCCGCCGCCGTACCCGCTGCGGACTCGATGTACACCGCCGCAGGTGCCGCACCCACCAGACCAGAGAAAACGCTGCTCAGGGAGTCGGTGGTCAGCGCTTTGCCGCCGTCAATAATCTGTCCGTCTTTATCCAGCAGGTTCGCCTGACCGGCCACCGCGCGGATGGTGCCGGTGGCGTCAAATACCGCGGTCATTACCAGCGCCAGCACGCTTGGCAGGATCACCGGGTTCAGCGCGCCCATAATATCCAGGCTGCCAATCAGGGAGTTGCCTTTGTCATCGCTCAGCGACGGCATGGCGAAAATCCCGGAGAAATGAACGGTCGGGTCGAAGATCAGGCCGACGATGGACACGCCGATAATGGTCAGCAGAATGCCGCCCGGCACTTTCAGTTTTTCCAGGCCAATGATCACCGCCAGACCCACCAGCGACATGATCACCGGGAAGCTCGCGAAGTTACCCAGCGCAACCGGCAGGCCGTCCAGCGGGTTCTTGATGACCAGGCCGACGCCGTTGGCAGCGATCAGCAGCAGGAACAGACCAATACCGATGCCGGTGCCGTGCGCCACGCCCTGCGGCAGGTTGCGCAAAATCCAGCTACGAATGCCGGTTGCTGAAATTACGGTGAACAGCACGCCCATCAGGAACACGGCGCCGAGCGCTACCGGGACGCTGATCTGCTGGCCCAGCACCAGGCTGAAGGCGGTAAATGCGGTCAGGGAGATGGCGCACCCGATCGCCAGAGGCAGGTTCGCCCACAGGCCCATCACAATCGAACCCACACCCGCAACCAGGCAGGTGGCAACGAAGACCGCCGCTGGCGGGAAGCCCGCTTTGCCGAGCATGCCCGGCACCACGATGACGGAGTACACCATCGCCAGAAACGTGGTCAGACCGGCAACAACTTCCTGGCGCACGGTGCTGCCGCGAGCAGAAATTTTAAACATGGCGTCAAGTGAACCGCCGGTACGCGCAGATGGCGTAGACATAGAAAACATCCCCTGAGAGTTTTTTAGGAAGTCCGTAAGCGAGGTGGAGACGCCACTGCCAGCTAAACGTCAAATCCTTGTGTTGCGTTTGCGACGAAAGGGCGTCACAGAAAAAGCAAACGTTTAGCTCCGCGCTTACAAACGGGTGGTCAAATTAAGGCAAACGATTATCTAGCCTAATACCCGCCCTTTTCAACTGAACTTTCTCGTTTTTCGCTAAAATTGCCTCATGACGATGAAGAATTAAGCAGAGGATGCGCAAACGTTATCGTCCATGCGCAATTTCGTTAAATTTCATCCCTCGCCGGGGATCGTCAGTGGGCCGCCTTTCGCAAGCGTTGTCTGCCAGCCCGGACGTGCCTCCACTCTCTGTTTCCACGCCGCTATGTGGTCGAGATTGTCGATGCCGCCTCTCGCCAGCAGGGCGAAGAGGGGAAAACTCATCTGGATATCAGCCATGGTCAGCGTGTCGCCGGCAAACCAGCTGTTTTCGGCAAGATGATCGTTAATAAAGCGCGCATGCGTTTCCAGCTGGCGGTTGAGATACGCTTTTTGCACCCCCTGCCCCAGCGCCTTACCCAGCGTGCGCAGGCCAAACGGGACGGGTGGTTTGCCGAGGCTGTTAAACACCAGCTTCATTAACAGTAGCGGCATCAAAGACCCTTCGGCGTAATGCAGCCAGAAGCGATACTGCACTTTATGGGCGGGATCTAACGGTTTGAATCGTGACGCCGAATCGTACGTTTCCTGAAGATATTCCAGAATCGCACCTGATTCGGCCAGAACCAGTCCGTTATCTTCGAGTACCGGGGATTTTCCCAGCGGATGCACTTTTTTGAGCGAGTCTGGCGCGAGCATGGTTTTTTCGCGCTGGTAGCGCACGATGTCGTACGTCAGACCCAGCTCTTCCAGCGCCCAGAGGACACGATGTGAACGAGACTGATTAAGGTGGTGGACCGTTAGCATGATGTTCTCCGATGATTCATACTTTTTAACTATAGAAAACTGAACAACTTCACGAAAAAAATTCGGCTAAAATCTCACCGTCTCCGGTGGCAAAAACGGCGGCCGGGCATAAAATTAAAGTGTCAGTACAAACCGGAACCTCCTTCACAAGCTCGACACGAGGGGTACTGATGTCGGGGGAAACCCTCCCGTGAGCCAGCGGGATAGAGAGAAAGACAAAGACCGGAAAAAACTAAAGCGCCCTTAGTGGCGCTTTAGTTCTTTATGTTTGTTGCCGGGTGGCGGCTGCGCCTTACCCGGCAAACACCTCTCAATCCTCCTCCAGCAACCGTGCCCCTGTTCCCTGCTCGCCCAGCCTGTCACCCGGGTTACGCAGCGGGCAATCGCTACGTGATAAACACCCGCAACCAATGCAGCCATCCAGTTCATCGCGCAGGGCCACCAGCGTGTGAATACGACGATCCAGTTCTTCTCGCCACTGGGACGACAGCTGCTTCCACTCTTTCGCGCTCAGCGAGTGTCCTTCCGGCAATACGCCGAACGCGTCACCAATGGTGGCCAGAGGAATGCCGATACGTTGCGCAATTTTGATAATCGCCACGTAGCGGAGCACATCGCGCGTGTAGCGCCGCTGGTTTCCGGCGTTACGGATACTTTTTATTAACCCTTTGCTTTCATAGAAGTGGAGCGCCGACACCGCCACACCGCTTCGCTTAGCCACTTCACCGGGGGTTAACAGTGCTTTGATGCGCGGTAATCTCTTTTCCATAAAACCTCTTTACCTCAAGTTAACTTGAGGAATTATACTCCCCCGCAGAGAAAATGACGAATCAACCAGGACAGATGTCTCCACAGAGGGGTAACCTTATGTCGCATCAGCAAATTATTCAGACACTTATTGAATGGATTGATGAACATATCGACCAGCCGTTGAACATTGATGTGGTCGCTAAAAAGTCGGGCTATTCGAAATGGTATTTACAGAGAATGTTCCGCACCGTAATGCATCAAACGCTGGGTGATTACATTCGCCAGCGCAGGCTCCTGCTGGCGGCGCAGGCGTTACGCTCAACGCAGCGGCCCATTTTTGATATCGCAATGGATCTGGGCTATGTGTCGCAGCAGACCTTTTCCCGCGTCTTCCGCCGCGAGTTTGACCGTACGCCGAGCGACTACCGCCATCAGCTCAATTAATGCGTGTTAACGCAAGGGTTGCTGCTGCCAGGCCATAAATGCCTGGGGCGGCATCGCTTTCGCGAAGTGCCATCCCTGGCAATACTGTACGCCACGCTTCAGCAGCCAGCTCACCTGCTCCCCCGTCTCGACCCCTTCCGCAATGGTTTTCAGCCGCAGGCTTTGCGCCATCTCAATGATGTGCTCGGCAATCAGGTGGCTGGTGCTGTTGGTGGTTAAGGTATCGATAAAGGATTTGTCGATTTTCAGGATATCGACGTTCAGCGAATAGAGGTTATGCAGGTTAGAGTAGCCGGTTCCGAAATCATCAATCGCCACTTCATACCCCGCCTGACGAAACGCCTGAATGACCGGCGTGGTTTTCGGCACGTCAATAAACCCCCGCTCCGTCACCTCAATTTTGATCTGCTGCGCGCGAACCGAGTAAAAGCGGGCTTTGTCGGAGATCAGGGCGATAAGACGCGAAGAGTGGAAATCTGACGCCGACAGGTTAATCGAGACATACAGATCGGGATGAGCGGCAAGAAAATGGCCCAGATCGCTGAACACCTCCTCAACGACGTAATCCGTAATGCGCTCAATCATCCCCTCTTTTTCTGCCAGGGGAATAAATTCCGCCGGGCTCATAACCTGACCGTTGAATCCAGGCCAGCGCAACAACGCCTCTGCCCCCACGCACTGGTTATTTTTAATATCAATGATGGGCTGATAATGGACGCACAGCTGGCGTTTATTCAGCGCCCGGTGCAGAAGTCGGCCAGGCGAATTGAATTCACGGTGTGTACGCGACCACACCAGCAGAATAATAATGCTGCAAATTATCCCTAGCGGTAGCGTCAGGGTAGCCTGATGATAAAGCGTTTTATAAAAACGGGCACTGGAGGTTGAAACGATGGCCGCAATGGGCCGCTGCTCTGATTTTACGATCGTATAAAAACGGTCATCTTTCTGAAAAGTCGTTTCCTGATGTCGAAGCATCGAATGCAATAAAGAAATATTGGCTTTCTGGCTCACAGAAAAGAATGCATTGCTGACGGTGTCATACACTCCCCACGACAGGGAACGATCGTCTGACATCACCTCACTGTACGAAAGCGGGTTGACCACTGCGACATAATTTCCGCGCTGCATATATATCATTTTATAACCATTAAAAAATGGTGTATCGCGAAAATAATAGATAGCAACGTCGGGTTTACGTGTGTAATTGGCAGCGGGGATGATGTAAGGATGCTCCGGCGTAAAAAGGGTCGAGCAGAGAAAGTCCTGGCCATCAGCATAAATTAAATCGGCAACAAAAAGGCGACCGCGGGAAACGTTCAACATATATTGACGATGCTCCGGCGTACACACTTTGCCCTGATATTTTTCCGCGTCTTTCCGGGCCAGGTCAACCTGTTGAATAACCCGTTCAGTTTTATTTAAAGCAAGTTCAGCAAACGTGCGCAGCTGGGCGCTGATTTCCGACACGGCTCTAAGCTGGGCAAACCATAGCGCAAGCATCACCGGCAGCATAACTACCATGATAATCCCGACCACTTTGAGCATTTTGCGCCGCGCGCTACGATTCATTTCCCGCTCTGTATCCCTGCATGTTGTACGCCTGTAGCAATGAAGACCGGCTGCTTTGATAAACAGGTGATTACGTTGCATGAATCATAGGAAGTTAGCAACTGACTTTTGGTATTAAAAATCCTAAAATTCGTGATGCCGATAATATTTTCCCGTAAGCCAAACTAAAAGTATTCATTTCGTTTCTGATAAGGAAAATAATTACCCGCGACAGGTGTGGAAAATTCGCTGGCTGAAATAGCCTGCTCTTTGTTCTTATGCTGATTTATAAATAATCAGACGCCAGGACCGTTTTTCCTCTTCCCGTACGCTTGGCGTCATATAATGCCTTATCGGCACGCATCAGTATGGCAGAAGTATCTCGTTGCCCCTGACAGACTTCAACCACCCCGGCGCTGAAGGAGAGTACCAGCGTTTTATCGCCCACACGCAGCGGTTTTGAGATCAGCGCGGCACGCAGGCGAGAAGAGAGCAACGTAGCGGCCATACCATCCGTACGCGCCAGCAGAAGAACAAACTCTTCGCCCCCCACCCGTCCCAGCGCTGACCCGGCCGGGCTCACCTCGCGAATACGGTCGCAAAAGTGAATCAATGCCGCATCGCCAACCTGATGTCCCCACCGATCGTTAATCTGCTTGAAATAATCGAGATCGAACATCAGGAGACAGAAGTGGCTACTGACATCCTGCGGCGAACTGGCTGCCAGCGCCATTTTGAGCTGCTGTAAGATTGTCGAGCGATTCAGACAGCCCGTCAGATCGTCCGTGGTGGCTTTGACGGTCAGCTGCTGTTCTGCTTTTTTACGTTCGGTGATATCCAGGCCAATATTGAGAATGGAGTTATCCGGCAAAAGGATGTTTGACCAGAGAATCGTTAACTGCGTCCCGTCTTTACGCACCGGGTGCCATTCGTACATATCCTTAAGTGGTGCGAAACGAACCGACTCCTGCACGCGCTGTCGCTCCTCGGGATCCGGATAAAACAGGGCCAGCGGATCGGGGTGCTCGTCGATTTCAGTCATACTCCAGCCAAAGACTTTTTCGCATTCGGCATTCCACAATACACACCGGTTATGCCTGTCAAAGGCGTTCATTAATACCGGCGCACGCTCAAATAAGGTTTTATATTGCGTGACGACGCGCTGCATTTCTTGCGCCGTTTTTTCCCGCACGATGATGTCATCAAAATAATCTTTTAGCTTCTCAACCAATACCACCACGATATTTTTCAGTATCGGCAACGAGGTAAGTTTTCCATTAAAAGCCAAAAAGAAATAACCACTGCACTGTCTGCCATGCGCTGAGAGTTTACACAGGACGCCGCTTTGCAGCCGCGCATAGCCCGGGTGCTGAGGGGAAAATACCGCCCGGCCAATATGCGCTTTCCAGTAGATAACGCGCCAGGCGCGGTGATGCCGCTGCAACAGGGTGCTGGCAAGAAAATCCGCCACGTTGAAGGCGTGACACGTCACGTCGCCGGCACAAACCACGCGCGGCCCGTCTGCGGATTCGACACTGACCCACGAGAGATTTGCCCCCAGAGCGCTGTTGATGGTTTCCAGCATTTCCACCGGCGAACACTGCGCGTTGAGTTGCGGCATCAGCTTCGCCAGGGCGTGCAGCGCCTGCATGCTGTCGTTAATAATCTCGCGTCTTTGTTCTTTCATTATCTTTTCGCAGGTCATTAATCGAGAGAGCAACCGCAATAACTCATATCTGAATAAAAGAATAAGACCACGAAATCAAAGAGCATGCTGAGTGTAAAACAAAGAATATAAAATCCAAAAAAGGCAATTAATTCAATGCGATGAATTATTTCTGCGGGTACATTTATTGTTCCACACAAGCATAATCCATAGACATACTGCTGTAAACGCTATACAGCCGAAGGTGTTTTGCAAAGGTTTTGCTATCTGAATGAATTAAAAATAAAAATTCCGACCAGACGCGGATACGAGCGACGACGATATATTTTCCCTGGTAATAAACCCACTTTTACCTCACGCGGATACTGGCTAATAAAACAGCAAGTGTGATATAGTTCACACATCTTATGTAACGAGAAACATTGTTTCATTCCAGTTCGTCTGTTTTGTCGAGGATGGGTTTTATGGCAACCATTACCACCAGCATGGTGCTCCTGCGCTGGCCGTTGTTGAGCGCGGTTTTGATGTTCCTGGCCAGCACGTTAAACATTCAGTTCCGAAAGTCCGACTACGCAGGTCTTGCTGTGATTAGCACCCTGTTAGGGTTAGGCGCCGCATGCTGGTTCGCAACAGGTTTGCTCGGTATTACGCTAGTGGATATAGCCGCCGTCTGGGAAAACATTAAAGTGGTGATGGTTGAAGCCATGAGCCACACCCCACCAGACTGGCCGATGGTGATTACCTGATAGCCTGTTATAAAAAAACCCAGACATTGTCTGGGTTTTTTGTGTTTCACGCGTCTGGATATCAGAACGGGATATCGTCGTCGAAATCCATTGGCGGTTCGTTAGACGGTGCCGGAGCAGACTGCTGCTGCGGACGGGACTGCGCGCCGCCGCTAAACTGATTGCCGCCCTGCGGCTGCTGAGGCTGGCCCCAACCGCCCTGCTGCTGGCCGCCACCTGCCGGTGCGCCGCCGCCCTGACGGCCACCCAGCATCTGCATGGTGCCGCCAACATTCACCACCACTTCCGTGGTGTATTTTTCCTGACCGGATTGATCGGTCCATTTGCGGGTACGCAGTTGGCCTTCAATGTAAACCTGAGAGCCTTTACGCAGATACTCACCGGCCACTTCAGCCAGTTTGCCAAACAGCACAACGCGGTGCCATTCGGTCTGCTCTTTCATTTCACCGGTCGCTTTATCACGCCAGGATTCGGAAGTAGCCAGCGTAATGTTGGCAACTGCGCCACCACTCGGCATGTAGCGTACTTCCGGGTCCTGGCCCAGATTACCGACGAGAATCACCTTGTTTACGCCTCTGCTGGCCATGTTCGTGTCTCCTGAATACGTTTCTTAATAGTGTAAACGCGCGAGTGTACCATTTCCATGCGACACTTTGATAGTTGCGTAGCATGTTCCAGAGTTCTCTCGCGGACTCGACATTGTTACACAGTGAATCAGAAAATGCATTCCAATACTGTATATTCAAACAGGTCATTTTGTGTCATAATTAGCCGTTTCTGACAGCCGTTTGTCCTTCAAACAAATCAGGCAATCCGTGTTCCAACCGGGAAAGGTGAATGGATAAGATCGAAGTTCGGGGCGCCCGCACCCACAATCTCAAGAATATCAACCTCATAATCCCTCGCGACAAACTCATCGTCGTGACCGGGCTTTCGGGGTCTGGCAAATCCTCACTGGCTTTCGACACTTTGTATGCCGAAGGACAGCGTCGTTACGTTGAATCGCTCTCGGCGTACGCGCGTCAGTTCCTGTCGCTGATGGAAAAACCGGATGTCGACCACATTGAAGGGTTGTCTCCTGCTATCTCCATTGAGCAGAAATCCACGTCGCATAACCCGCGATCCACGGTCGGTACCATTACCGAAATCCATGACTACCTGCGTCTGCTGTATGCGCGCGTGGGCGAGCCGCGCTGCCCGGATCACGACGTTCCGCTGGCGGCCCAGACCGTCAGCCAGATGGTGGATAACGTGCTGTCGCAGCCGGAAGGCAAACGCCTGATGCTGCTGGCGCCAATCATTAAAGAGCGTAAGGGCGAACATACTAAAACGCTGGAAAATCTGGCAAGCCAGGGCTATATCCGCGCCCGTATCGACGGCGAAGTGTGTGACCTGTCCGATCCGCCAAAGCTGGAGCTGCAAAAGAAACACACCATCGAAGTGGTGATTGACCGGTTTAAGGTACGTGAAGATCTGGCGACGCGTCTGGCGGAATCCTTTGAAACGGCGCTGGAACTGTCGGGCGGCACGGCGGTGGTGTCAGACATGGACGATGCAAAAGCGGAAGAGCTGCTCTTCTCCGCCAACTTTGCCTGCCCGATTTGCGGCTACAGCATGCGCGAGCTGGAACCGCGCCTGTTCTCGTTCAACAACCCGGCGGGCGCGTGCCCGACCTGTGACGGCTTGGGCGTTCAGCAGTATTTCGACCCTGACCGCGTGATCCAGAATCCGGAGCTGTCGCTGGCGGGTGGCGCCATTCGCGGCTGGGACAAGCGTAACTTCTATTACTTCCAGATGCTGAAGTCGCTGGCGGAGCACTACAAGTTCGACGTTGAAGCCCCGTGGGCCAGCCTGAGCGCGAACGTACATAAAGTGATCCTGTTCGGTTCCGGCAAAGAGAACATTGAGTTCAAGTACATGAACGATCGCGGTGACACTTCCGTGCGTCGCCACCCGTTCGAAGGGGTGCTGCACAACATGGAGCGCCGCTACAAAGAGACCGAATCCAGCGCGGTGCGTGAGGAGCTGGCGAAGTTCATCAGCAACCGCTCCTGCGCCACCTGCGAGGGCACGCGCCTGCGTCGCGAAGCGCGTCACGTGTTTGTCGAAAACACGGCGCTGCCGACCATCTCAGACATGAGCATCGGCCACGCGATGGACTTCTTCAACAACCTGAAGCTCTCCGGCCAGCGCGCGAAAATCGCTGAAAAAGTGCTGAAAGAGATCGGCGATCGCCTCAAGTTCCTCGTGAACGTTGGCCTGAACTACCTGACGCTTTCCCGCTCGGCTGAAACGCTCTCCGGCGGTGAAGCCCAGCGTATCCGTCTGGCGAGCCAGATTGGCGCAGGCTTAGTCGGCGTGATGTACGTGCTGGATGAGCCGTCTATCGGCCTACACCAGCGCGACAACGAACGCCTGCTCGGCACGCTGGTTCACCTGCGTAACCTTGGCAACACTGTGATTGTGGTTGAGCACGACGAAGACGCCATTCGCGCCGCTGACCACGTGATCGACATCGGCCCGGGCGCTGGCGTGCACGGCGGACAGGTGGTGGCAGAAGGGACGCTGAAAGACATTATGGCGGTGCCCGAGTCGCTGACCGGCCAGTACATGAGCGGCAAGCGCAAAATTGAAGTACCAAAACAGCGCGTGGCGGCGAACCCGGAAAAAGTGCTGAAGCTAACCGGGGCGCGCGGCAACAACCTGAAGGACGTGACCCTGACGCTGCCTGTCGGGCTGTTCACCTGCATCACCGGCGTGTCCGGTTCCGGTAAATCGACGCTGATCAACGATACGCTGTTCCCGATTGCGCAGACGGCGCTGAACGGCGCGACGCTGGCTGAACCTGCACCGTACCGCGACATTCAGGGGCTGGAGCATTTCGACAAGGTTATCGATATCGATCAGAGCCCGATTGGCCGCACCCCGCGTTCCAACCCGGCGACCTATACTGGCGTCTTTACGCCCGTTCGTGAACTCTTCGCGGGTGTACCGGAAGCGCGTTCGCGCGGCTACACGCCAGGCCGTTTCAGCTTTAACGTGCGCGGCGGCCGCTGTGAAGCGTGCCAGGGCGACGGCGTAATCAAGGTTGAGATGCACTTCCTGCCGGATATCTACGTGCCGTGCGACCAGTGCAAAGGCAAGCGCTATAACCGCGAAACGCTGGAGATTAAGTACAAAGGCAAGACCATCCACGAAGTGCTGGATATGACCATCGAAGAGGCGCGCGAGTTCTTTGACGCCGTCCCTGCGCTGGCGCGTAAGCTGCAAACCCTGATGGATGTGGGTCTGACCTATATCCGTCTGGGGCAGTCAGCGACAACGCTGTCCGGCGGTGAAGCGCAGCGCGTGAAGCTGGCGCGTGAGCTGTCCAAACGCGGTACCGGTCAGACGCTGTACATTCTGGACGAGCCGACCACCGGCCTGCA
Organism: Enterobacter sp. CRENT-193; assembly: GCF_002787395.1. Classification (NCBI taxonomy): domain Bacteria; kingdom Pseudomonadati; phylum Pseudomonadota; class Gammaproteobacteria; order Enterobacterales; family Enterobacteriaceae; genus Enterobacter; species Enterobacter sp. CRENT-193. The sequence goes on from NZ_CP024812.1 coordinate 400,225, forward strand.
TTTTGCGGATATCCAGCAGCTGCTGGACGTGCTGCACCAGCTGCGCGATCAGGGCAACACCATCGTGGTGATTGAGCACAACCTGGACGTGATTAAAACCGCGGACTGGATTGTCGATCTCGGCCCGGAAGGCGGCAGCGGCGGCGGTGAAATCCTCGTCTCCGGTACGCCAGAGACCGTTGCAGAGTGCGAAGCCTCGCACACCGCGCGCTTCCTCAAACCGTTGCTGTAATCGTTACACGGAGAGCTGCTGTCGGATCGTTTCCGGCAGCAGTTCTACCGCCTGTTGATACGACGCATCCACCAGGTAGTAAATTTGCGAATCTGGCAGCGAGCCGTCGAGAAACACCGTACTCCAGTGTGCTTTATTCAGATGCTTGCTAGGCCTGACATCATCGTGCTGCTGGCGCAGTAAGTCGGCCAGTTCAGGACTGGTTTTCAGTGATGCCGCAGGCCGCGCATCCACCTCTTTCACCATCGCGAACAACACATCCCCCACTTTGATCTGCGTGGCTTTCCAGTCGCTGTGTACGCTTTGTTCCGCCCCCGGCTTGCTCATGCAGTACTGAAGTATCTCCGAAATTGTCATCTTTATTCCCCTTGTAGCGTTGCGATAATTTTACGCGAACCACCGTGAATGCGATGTTCTCCCAGCCAGATCCCCTGCCACGTTCCCAGCAGTAACCGTCCGTTGTGGACCGGCAGCATCAGCGAGACGCCCAGCAAAGAGGATTTGATGTGCGAAGGCATATCGTCCGCCCCCTCGTAATCATGCTCATACGGGGCGTTATCCGGGACGGTTTTCAGAAAATGCCGCTCCATGTCAGACCGGACGGTGGGATCGCAATTTTCATTAAGCGTGAGAGAAGCAGACGTGTGCTGAAGCAGCAGATGCAGCAAACCCGTTTTGACGCGCGACAGGTCGCGGATTTGCCCGATGACTTCGTCCGTCACAAGGTGAAATCCGCGTGGTTTTGCGCTTAAGGTCAGGGTCTGTTGATACCACATGTGCTGCTCCATTATGAAAGGTGAATCTTTCTAAGTGTGCAGCAAGAAAGCGAAAGGTAAAACCCGCGCGGCGAGATTTGCTTAAAAAAGCATTCACCCCGCCGTTAATACATCAGTATTCAGAGTTAACGATCACCTCTTCACCAAATTTTCCGGCCATCGGCAGCGGTCGGTAGGTGGAGTTCGAGGCGCGTAACACCCTGATGCCTCTGGCTCCCACGTCGTGCGCCGCGGTGATGTCGTTATCTGAATCCCCGTAGAACACTTTGATATTTTTCTTTTCCAGCCACTGGGTTTTGGTGTTTTGCCCTTCCTGGTCCCCGGCAAAAATGACCGGATTCATGCTGGCCGCCGGGATCAGAAAATCATCCTGTAGCGTTTTCGAGACGGTTTCGGTTTTGGTCTGGCTACGTCCGGTCACGAAGTAAATGCTGTCGCCGCGCTTTACGTGCATGGCGATCAGCGCGCGGGCAACCTCTTTCGGGATACTGAACTCATCCCAGCCGTTGTTCATCTTTTCCCAGAATTCCGGGTTTTTCAGATAGGCTTCGCTGTCCGGGGAGTACGTTTTTTTGCCGCGCCAGAAACCGGGGCTGGAGAAGAGAACGGTATCGTCAATATCGAAGCCCACGGCTATCGGCGGGCGACCCGTCAGGCTGTTTTCAATTTGTGCCACTGAAACCCAGTGAATGGGGGCCTGTTCGGCAAGAATGGCGGCGGTGGTGCCGGTGTAAAGCGGCGTGGGTGCAGAAGCCCGCGCAACAACGGTACTATTAAGCGAGAACAATAAGCAGGCGGCGCTGAGCGCCAGTGTGATCTTGCGCATATTTTCCCCTGAATATTCAGTTTGTTATCTTTTTATTTTGAGCGGATGGTCAAAAAACTATCCGACCATAACCCCAGCGGGAGGGGAAGGAAAGGAGTTTTTACTTATGAAGCGGAATAAAAAGAAGACGATCACAAAGTGTGGATGAGTGATGTAGGCCCGGTAAGGCGCAGCCGCCACCGGGCAAGATTTTCTGCGGCCTGATGCCCTCACCCCAGCCCTCTCCCACAGGGAGAGGGAGATAATAAGTAGTGAGTACTTACATCACAGCTGCAAACGCCTGCGCCACGCGCTGGACGTTGCTGGCATTCAGACCCGCCACGCACATACGGCCGCTGGCGATCAGGTAGACACCGAACTCTTCACGCAGGCGATCGACCTGCGCTGCGCTCAGTCCGGTGTAGCTGAACATCCCGCGCTGCTTGAGAAGATAATCAAAGTTATGCCCAGGCACGGCCTCTTTCAGGACGTTAACCAGCTCCTGACGCATCGACAGGATGCGCTTACGCATCGCTTCCACTTCCGCAAGCCAGGTGGCTTTCAGTGTTTCGTCACCGAGAACTGTCGCCACCACCTGCGCACCAAAGTTCGGCGGGCTGGAGTAGATCCGGCGGACCGTCGCTTTCAGCTGGCCGAGTACGCGTCCCGCGGCTTCGGCGTCTTCACACACCACGGACAGACCGCCAACGCGCTCGCCGTACAGGGAGAAGATTTTTGAGAAGGAGTTGCTGACCAGAGCGGGAAGCCCCGCGCTGGCAATCGCGCGAATGGCGTAGGCGTCTTCTTCCATGCCCGCGCCAAAGCCCTGATAGGCGATGTCGAGGAACGGGATCAGGTTACGCGCCTTCAGTATCTCGATCACCGCATCCCACTGGGCATTGGTGAGGTCCGCACCCGTCGGGTTATGGCAGCACGGATGCAGCAATACGATGCTGCGCTCCGGCAGGGTGTTCAGTTTTTCCAGCAGCGCATCAACGCGCACGCCGTTCGTTTCGCTGTCGAACCACGGATAGGTTTCAACCTTAAAGCCCGCGCCCTCGAAGATCGCAACGTGGTTTTCCCACGTCGGGTCGCTGACCCACACGCCGGAATCCGGGAAGTACTTTTTCAGGAAATCTGCGCCTACCTTCAGCGCACCCGAGCCACCCAGCGTCTGGATAGTCGCTACGCGCTTTTGCGCGAGCACCGCGTGGTCCGCACCAAACAGCAGCGGCGCGATAGTGTTGCGGTAGGTGTTTAATCCTTCCATCGGCAGATAAAGCGAAGCACCGTGCGGGGTTGCGTTAAGACGCGCTTCAGCTTCAGCAACGGCTTTCAACTGAGGAATGATGCCGTCTTCGTTGTAGTAAAGACCAATGCTGAGGTTCACTTTGTCGCTGCGAGGATCTTCTTTGAAACGCTCCATCAAGGAGAGGATAGGGTCGCCGGCGTAGGCGTCTACTTTCTGAAACACGCGATGTTCTCCGGATTATTATGAGGCAGGGAATTCAACAATAAACCGGAAGCGGAAGAAGATCGAGGGGATGTTAACAGCAGCGGGATGCACCGCATCCCGCTCATGCTTAGTCGACGTATTTCATCGCGACCCTTGAGGTAAGACGCGTGATAAGTTCGTAAGCACTCACTTTTGTTATTTCAGCAATACGTTCTACCGGCAGGCCTTCGCCCCACATCACCGCATCGTCCCCCGCTTTATCCTGCGCGTCGGGCCCCAGATCAACACAAATCATGTCCATCGCCACGCGGCCGACAATCTTCACTTCACGACCGTTGACCAGCACCGGCGTGCCCGTTGGTGCGGCGCGGGGATAGCCGTCACCGTAGCCCATCGCCACCACGCCAAGACGGGTATCGCGCTCGCTGATCCAGGTGCCGCCGTAACCTACCGGCTCTCCCGCTTTGTGCTCACGCACGGCAATCAGCTTTGAAACCAGCGACATCACCGGCTTAAAGCCAAAGTCCGGCCCCCAGGGTTTGTTCTCCAGTGGCGATACGCCGTAAAGAATGATGCCCGGACGCGCCCAGTCGAAGTGCGACTGCGGCCACAGCAGAATACCGCCGGATGCCGCGATCGAGCGCATCCCCGGTTTGCCTTCGCAGAAGGTGTTGAAGATATCAAGCTGCTGTTCCGTTGCGCCGCATTCAGGCTCATCGGCGCGGGCAAAGTGGCTGACGATGTTTACCGGCTGACGCACATTTTTGCACTGACACAGACGCTGATAAAACGCCTCCGCGCTTTCCGGCCGCACGCCCAGACGGTGCATGCCCGTGTCGAGCTTCATCCAGACGGTGACCGGCTCGCTCAGTTCGGCCGTTTCCAGCGCGGCCAGCTGTTCTTCGTTATGCACCGCCGTGTGCAGGTGCTGATCGGCAATGGTCGGCAGGTCCGAGGCTTCAAAAAAGCCTTCGAGGAGCAGAATCGGTTGCGTAATTCCACCTGCGCGCAGGCGGAGAGCTTCTTCGAGACGGGCGACGCCAAAAGCGTCGGCATCGGGGAGCGTTCGCGCGGTCTCAAGAAGACCGTGTCCGTAAGCGTTCGCTTTCACGACTGCAACGAGCTTACTGGCGGGCGCCAGTTCTCGCAGACGTTGCAGGTTGTGTCGCAGAGCGCGGCGGTTAATAACAACAGTTGCCGCTTGCATTTGAATTCCTTAGAAATTACTCATCATCATATTGAGGACCGGCATAGTTGTCGAAACGCGACCACTGGCCGTTAAAGGTCAGACGTACCGTACCGATGGGGCCGTTACGTTGCTTACCAATAATAATTTCGGCGATCCCTTTCAGGTCGCTGTTCTCGTGATAAACCTCATCACGGTAGATGAACATGATTAAGTCGGCATCCTGCTCGATGGAGCCGGATTCACGCAGGTCGGAGTTGACCGGGCGCTTGTCTGCACGTTGTTCCAGAGAGCGGTTAAGCTGCGACAGCGCCACCACCGGCACGTGCAGCTCTTTGGCTAACGCCTTGAGCGAGCGCGAAATCTCGGCAATCTCCAGCGTACGGTTGTCGGAAAGCGACGGAACGCGCATCAGCTGAAGGTAGTCGATCATGATGAGACCGATGCCACCGTGTTCACGGGCGATACGGCGCGCGCGGGAGCGCACTTCCGTCGGCGTCAGGCCGGAGGAGTCATCAATATAGATGTTCCGTTTTTCCAGCAAAATCCCCATGGTGCCGGAGATCCGCGCCCAGTCCTCATCGTCCAGCTGACCGGTACGGATGCGGGTCTGATCCACGCGCGACAGGGACGCCAGAGAACGCATCATGATCTGTTCAGAGGGCATCTCCAGACTGAAGATAAGCACCGGCTTATCCTGCAACATCGCCGCGTTTTCGACGAGGTTCATTGCAAATGTTGTTTTACCCATCGACGGACGTGCGGCCACGATAATCAAATCCGACGGCTGAAGACCTGCCGTTTTCTTGTTGAGATCGTCATAACCGGTGTTCACCCCCGTCACGCCATCGTGCGGCTGCTGGAAAAGCTGCTCAATACGTGCAACGGTGGCGTCGAGCACATCGGCGATGTTTTTCGGGCCTTCGTCTTTATTCGCACGGCTTTCGGCGATTTTAAAGACGCGGGATTCCGCCAGGTCGAGCAGATCTTCGCTGGTGCGCCCCTGGGGATCGAAACCGGCCTCGGCGATCTCATTCGCCACCGAGATCATCTCGCGGACAACGGCACGTTCACGAACGATATCAGCGTAAGCGCTGATGTTCGCGGCACTTGGCGTGTTTTTTGACAGTTCTGCCAGATAGGCAAATCCGCCGACGCTGTCGAGCTGTCCCAGACGCTCCAGCGATTCTGCGAGCGTAATCAGGTCGATCGGGCTGCCCGACTCCTGCAAACGCGCCATTTCCGTAAAGATGTGGCGGTGCGGGCGGGTATAGAAGTCTTCCGCGACAACGCGCTCGGCGACGTCGTCCCAGCGTTCGTTATCCAGCATTAAACCGCCCAACACCGACTGTTCCGCTTCAATCGAGTGCGGCGGGACTTTTAACCCGGCGACCTGATAATCACGCTCACGAGGTTCAGTCTGTTTGTTGAAGGGTTTGTTTCCTGCCATAGTGAATGGAGTTACCGAGATAAAGAGTGGGTCGAAAGATTACCACATTCTGGAGGAAGCATGGCAACACGTATTGAATTTCACAAGCATGGTGGCCCTGACGTACTCAAAGCGGTGGAATTTACCCCCGCTGCGCCTGGCGAGAACGAAATCCAGGTGGAAAACAAAGCTATCGGCATTAACTACATCGATACCTATATTCGCGGCGGCCTCTATCCGCCTCCGTCGATGCCGAGCGGGCTGGGCACAGAGGCGGCCGGCATCGTCAGCAAAGTGGGCAGCGCGGTTAAGCACATTAAGGAAGGCGATCGCGTGGTGTACGCGCAGTCGGCGCTGGGCGCTTACAGCTCCATCCATAACGTTCCGGCCGAGAAAGCGGCGCTTCTGCCAAATGCGATCGGCTTCGAGCAGGCTGCCGCCTCATTCCTGAAAGGGCTGACGGTCTATTATCTGCTGCGTAAAACCTACGAAATTAAGCCTGACGAGCAATTCCTGTTTCACGCAGCCGCAGGTGGCGTGGGGCTGATTGCCTGCCAGTGGGCGAAAGCCCTGGGCGCGAAGCTGATCGGCACCACAGGCAGCGCGCAAAAAGCGCAGCGTGCGCTGGACGCGGGCGCATGGCAGGTGATCAACTACCGGGAAGAGAGCATCGTTGAGCGGCTAAAAGAGATCACTGGCGGCAAAAAGGTCCGCGTGGTGTATGACTCGGTGGGGAAAGACACCTGGGAATCTTCGCTGGACTGCCTGCAACGTCGCGGGCTGATGGTGAGCTTCGGTAACGCCTCCGGGGCTGTCACCGGGGTGAACCTGGGCATTCTGAATCAGAAAGGATCACTGTACGTCACTCGCCCTTCCCTGCAAGGTTACATCACCAACCGGGAAGAACTCGAGGAAGCCAGCAACGAGCTGTTCTCGCTGATCGCCAGCGGGGTGATTAAAGTGGATGTGGCAGAGGCGCAGAAATATCCGCTGACCGATGCGCAACGTGCGCATGAGGTGCTGGAGAGCCGGGCAACGCAGGGGTCGAGTCTGTTAATTCCCTGAGCCATAAAAAGAAATTGGGCTTCCCGTGGGAAGCCCTTTCTTTTTTTAGTTCGGCTGTATGTAGGGTACAGCTCGATGAATTCTTTAGCGGCAGCCATAGTGACAGATTCGATAAGTAAATCCTATTCTGTTCTAAGGATTGCTGCCGGAAAAGTTGCAGGTATGTGACGTACCCCTCAATACCTTAGTAACGGAAGCGGTTATTACGCTGATAACTGGGCAGTTTTGGCGATTTAATCGCCCGTATCGCCCATACCACCGCAATCGCCAGAAGTAACCACGGCAAGAGTTTAATCGTCAGGGCAAATAAACCGCCGACAAACATCACCACCGTGGCCACAACGAGCGCGGCCAGGATACCGAGCAGCGACACGCCCGTGACCATCAGCATGATAAAGAAACCAATCACAAAAAGTAGTTCAAGCATGGTGCTCTCCCACGAGTTCCCGAATGATGCTGCGATCTTTACAAGAATCATGCCAAAAATAAGTTGTTGTTCTGAAAGCAAAACGCCCCGCAATGTGTTGCAGGGCGTGGCGTATTTGACCATCTTTTAGCGAAATTTAACGTTTATCCGCAACCAGACGCAGCGCGTGTTCCAGTACCTCAATATCCGCACCGGCTTTATGCGCGTTCTCGCTGAGATAACGACGCCACTGGCGCGCACCAGGAATGCCCTGGAACAGGCCAAGCATATGGCGGGTAATGTGGCCCAGATACGTACCATGACTCAGCTCGCGCTCAATGTACGGATACATGGCGCGCACTACCGCCACGGGATCGTAGTCAGCACCGTCAACGCCAAAGATTTCGCGATCGACCGTCGCCAGAATGCCCGGGTTCTGATACGCCTCGCGCCCGACCATCACCCCATCCATATGTTCAAGATGCGCTTTGGCCTCTTCCAGCGACTTGATGCCGCCGTTAATGGACATCGTCAGGTGCGGGAAGTCACGCTTCAGCTGATACACGCGCGGGTAGTCCAGCGGCGGGATCTCACGGTTCTCTTTCGGGCTGAGGCCAGAGAGCCAGGCTTTACGGGCGTGGATGATAAACATCTCGCATTCACCCTTCCCTGATACCGTGTTGATGAAATCACACAGAAACTCATAGCTGTCCTGGTCGTCTATGCCGATACGGGTTTTGACCGTGACCGGGATAGAGACGACGTCGCGCATCGCTTTGATGCAGTCCGCCACCAGGTGTGCATTTCCCATCAGACACGCGCCGAACATACCGTTTTGCACACGGTCGGACGGGCAACCGACGTTGAGGTTAATCTCGTCATAGCCGCGTTCTTCAGCCAGCTTCGCGCACTGCGCCAGCGCAGCCGGATCGCTGCCACCCAGTTGCAGCGCAACCGGATGCTCCTCTTCGCTGTACGCCAGATAATCGCCCTTGCCATGAATAATTGCGCCGGTAGTGACCATTTCGGTGTACAGCAGCGTATGGCGGGAGAGCTGGCGCAGGAAATAGCGGCAGTGTCTGTCCGTCCAGTCGAGCATTGGCGCAATGGAGAAACGGTGTGCAGGGAAAGCGGTCTGGAATTCTGACGACATGGCGAAGTTTTAAGCATCCGGTGGAAAAGGGGCGCTACTATAGCATAAAGAAAAGCCGGAGGCGCAGCGCCTCCGGTGGACTTTAGAACGTCATGCTCAACTGTGCCCCTGCGCCCCAGGTCTCGTCTTCGCCATAAAGCCCCATCAGGTCAACGTGGACGGCGTTGAACGGCGCGAAACCGACACCGCCGGTAAAGACGTTGCTGTCGTTCCCTTTCATATCCGCACGATAACCGGCGCGTACTGCCAGCCAGCTCAGCGGCGTGACTTCGGCACCGACGCCAACGTACTGGGAGGTGTCTTCGCTTTTAAAGCCCTTGGTTTCGGTCAGATCGCCGTCTGCGGTAAGCGTGACCAGATCGTTATGCCAGGCGGCCCCGGCAGTGACGACAGGACTAATTTGATAGGTATCGCGTACCCCATCCACTTCTTTGGTGTCGATATCGCGAGAGAAGAGATTCTGACCGGTCAGGCCGACCGTCCAGTTTTCCCCAAAGTCTGCCGCAAGGCCAGCATCAACGTTAAACCCGGTGTCATCATTGCGGTAACGGCTACTGTTTATATCATCACTGTCAAAGTTGTAGATAGAAACGGTGTAGTTATAAAGCCATGTTTTTTGTAGCTTCGGGGTGATGCCGACGGAAACCGGCACACCGCTAAGATCAAACTGACGTGCGATTGCAACACCATAATCCGAAACGATTGCTGCACGGCCATACCCTTTTGATTTGAGATCATTCGGGTTAACGCCAAATACGGCAACGGGCGTAGCCTCTACTAAACGTAGCTTATCGATATCGCCCTGATCGATATAAGAGCTCACGCGTGCACGCGCATTGGCTTTCGCTACAAAAGCGACTGAAAGTACATCATTAGGAATGCTTACGGCGATCCCCCCTCCTGCTTTACCGCTGGCGGTTTTCCCTTTCAATGAATCCAGTTGATCGGCAAGATCGCCTGCCGCCGAAGAGACCTGCAAAGAGGCAGGGCTTGAAGGGTTAAAAAGATCGACAGGATTAATATTATTCAGTGTGCTGCGATAGTTATTCACATCATCACTGATGTCATCAATCTTATCCCGAAGATTGTCTTTATCTGAAATCTGCGCACCAATGGACGGCAGGATCACAGTGACACTATCGTCCGGTTTAGATTTTGCCAGCAACGCGGGGTTGATTAACGCCCCGCTGCCATAGCTCCCTGCCGCGACACCCGTTCCGCCCATTGCGTCGCTACGCGCTTCCGTCCAGGTATTGGCTGCTCCCGCCTGATTTGCCATAAAAAAGGAGACAGCGATGCTAACCATCGAAAATTTAAAATGTTTTTTCACAGTGTGCTCGTAAATAGTTTGTTATTAGTTAACCCTGTCTGTTATCACCCAAACAGGAACGAACTATTGCTGTGAATAAGTGCAAAAAGACCCGCTATTTCCTTAAGTTAAATTCCATCCCGGCCTGTTGTAATATGTGACGACCATCAATATTTATAGAAGAGGAAATTATTTTCGCCCAGGTTTTCCATCGTGCGGCCCAAAAAACTGAGGCGGATGGTCGACCCAGCGGTCTTCGCGCGTCGCGGCATACACCGGATTGAGCGGATAGTAGATACGGTTATGTTTTTTATTGGCCTCACCCACCACCAGTAAGCGCACCTCTTCATCGGTATTGTTGATAAAGGTGTGACACACGCCCGTCCCGGCTGGAAATCCCACGCTGTCTCCGGGTTCGAGCTTCCATAAATAGCCATTGATCCAGGCCTCAGGGTAACCCTCCAGAACGTAAACAAACTCCTCTTCGTCGCTTTCCGCATGCGGATAAGATGTGCGGCGTCCGGGCGGCAGCCGTTCATGGTGAATACCAATGCGGCCGAGACCCAGTTTGCGGGCCAGCGGCGCGCCAATAGAAAAACGTTCGTTGCTGTCAGGATACGTTGCGTCATCAGCGCCTTCCACGTCCCGCCAGTGCCGAATACAGTCAGGTCTTTTCATTTTGCGATCTCCTGATTTGCGATGCGTCAGGTATAGCACAGCCTGGCGGATCTCGGTGTTTTTAGCAGAACATGATAAAGTGAGAGTTTTCACCCCTTACCACATCCGAGGTGCCCGATGGACAAGTCCACAAAAGAGCTGTTAGCGCAAGCTGAAAAGCTGTGCGCGCAACGCAATGTGCGCCTGACCCCGCAGCGCCTTGAGGTACTGCGTCTGATGAGCCTGCAACAGGGCGCCATAAGCGCCTACGATCTGCTCGATCTGCTGCGTGAAAGCGAGCCGCAGGCAAAACCGCCGACCGTTTATCGGGCGCTGGATTTTCTGCTGGAGCAAGGGTTTGTGCATAAAGTGGAATCAACAAACAGCTATGTGCTGTGCCATCTTTTTGACCAGCCAACTCACACGTCCGCCATGTTTATCTGCGATCGCTGTGGTGTGGTGAAGGAAGAGTGTGCGGAAGGTGTGGAAGATATTATGCATACGCTGGCAGCCAGAATGGGCTTTGCGCTGCGCCATAACGTGATTGAAGCCCACGGCTTATGTTCTGCCTGCGTGGAGGTGGAGTCATGCCGTCATCAGGATGACTGTCAGCACGATCACTCTATCCTGGTGAAGAAAAAGCCGCGTTAAAGCCAAAGAAAAAGGCGGCTCAGGGCCGCCCTTGGGGATAGTACCGGTTACCAGCGGTAGTCGTTACGGGTTTCCCAGTCTTTGACTTCGTTTTCCGCCTGATCTTTTTCGTAACCGTAGCGCTCCTGGATTTTACCTACCAGCTGATCGCGCTTACCTTCAATGACGGTCATATCGTCATCTGTCAGCTTACCCCACTGTTCTTTCGCTTTACCTTTGAATTGCTTCCAGTTGCCGCCGATTTCGTCTTTATTCATAATCGTGTCCTCGTGTTAAGCGTCTATGAGTATCGCCCGCTACGTTCTTTTCTGCTGGACGTGATTATTATTGTAGTTAAGGATTCGGTAGTTGTTTTTATATTCGGAATCTTTAACCGTTACGATATATCGTGCGGGGCTGGAAACCAGGTATTGTTTCGCCAGTGACGATGCCAGATAACGGCCAGCGAAAGGCCACGCAGTGAGAGAAACACCGCCAGCGCCAGCCACAGACCATGATTGCCGAGATACGGCAGGGTCAGCAGCGTCAGGCCAAACCCCGCCGCCGCGACGGCCATGCTGTTGCGCATCTCCGCCCCTCGCGTCGCACCAATAAACATGCCGTCCAGCAAATAGCACCACACACCCACCACCGGTAATACTACCTGCCAGAGGATGTAGCGATCGGCCAGCTCACGTAGCGCGGGCAACGAGGTGAGTAGTGCGACAATATGCCCACCAAAACAGGCGTATACCAGAGCAAAGGCCAGCGCCACCAGACCCGCCTGACGACAGGCAGCACGCCAGACTTCACGTAACTGGCCGCTTTCACGCGCGCCATAGGCCTGCCCTGAATGCGCCTCGACGGCGTAAGCAAAACCATCCAGCGCGTAAGCGGTAAAGGTCAGTAACGTCATGAGCACTGCGTTGACGGCAACGATCTCAGGCCCAAGACGCGCACCAAAAACGGTTAAGGCGCCAAAGCAGAGTTGCAGCAGGAGAGAACGGAGCATGATGTCGCGATTAAGCGCCAGCAGCTTACGAATGTTGCCGCGCCAGGCCGATTTCAGCAGATCCAGGGTGATACCGCGCATCGCCAGCACGCGCCAGACCATCCCCAAACCGATCAGCAGCGTACCGTACTCGGCAATTGCCGTGGCCAGCGCCGCGCCCCGGACGTTCATGTGCAGCCCCATCACCAGCCACAGATCGAGCATAATGTTAAGCAGGTTGCCTACCACCAGCAGGATCACCGGCGCGCGGGCGTACTGCACGCCCAACAGCCAGCCCAGCAGGACCAGGTTTGCCAGTGAAGCGGGCGCGCTGAGCCAGCGAATTTCGAGGAACCGCCGGGCCTGTTCCAGTACGGCATCGCTGCCGCCCACAATATGGAGCGCAAAATCAATCAGCGGCGTACGCAACAGAACGATTAACGCGCCAGCACCGAACGCCAGAATGAGCGGCTGAACCAGCGCACGCGCCAGACGCAGGGGATCTTTTGCACCATACGCCTGGGCCGTCAGGCCCGTCGTACTCATGCGCAGAAAAAGCAGCAGCATAAAGAGAAAGCTGGTCGCCGTTGCGCCGATCGCGACGCCGCCGAGATAAATCGGCGAATCGAGATGCCCGATAACCGCCGTATCCACCAGCCCAAGCAGAGGAACGGTAATATTGGAAAAAATCATCGGTAGCGCAAGACGCCACAACGCCTTATCGGCAGAAGTTAGCAATGCCATGGAAATTACCGGAATCAGAAAACAGGCCAGGCTGTAGAGGAACTACAGCCTGTCAGGAAGAGATTATAGCCATTCACCGTTGCGGATAACGCCGACCGCCAGCCCTTCAATAGAGAAGCTCTGCTCGCGGAGATCCACCACAATCGGGGAGAATTCATTGTTTTCAGGCAGAAGCTGCACGGTATTGCCTTGTTTTTTCAGGCGCTTAACCGTCACTTCATCATCAATGCGCGCCACCACGACTTGCCCGTTACGCACGTCCTGCGTTTTGTGTACCGCCAGCAGATCGCCATCCAAAATACCGATATCTTTCATGGACATTCCGCTAACGCGCAGCAGGAAATCGGCGCTCGGCTTGAACATGCCTGGATCAACCTGATAGTGCCCTTCGATGTGCTGCTGCGCCAGCAGAGGTTCACCTGCCGCTACGCGACCCACCAGCGGAATACCGCTCTCTTCTTCCACCAGCAGACGAATACCGCGTGAGGCGCCGGAAACAATCTCAATCACGCCCTTACGCGCCAGCGCTTTAAGGTGCTCTTCGGCAGCATTAGGAGAACGGAAGCCCAGACGCTGCGCAATTTCTGCACGCGTGGGTGGCATACCCGTCTGGCCGATATGATCCCGAATGAGATCAAACACCTCTTGCTGCCTGGTCGTTAACGCTTTCATACCGCCCCCTGGGTGTATATACAGTTATGCTGTGAGTATATACAGTCAAAGGCGATTTTGGAACCAAAAACTGCACAAAAAACCAGGGACTTAATTATTCCTCGAGGCTCATCGGAAATGCGACCAAAGCAGCGTGACCCAGGTGATCGCCGCAGTGATAATCGCCAGCAGTACGGCAGCGGAACCCATGTCTTTCGCCCGGCCAGACAATTCATGGAATTCCGACCCGATTCGGTCAACAACGGCCTCAATAGCGCTATTAAGAATTTCCACTATCATCACCAGAAAGACAGATCCGATGAGCAGTACGCGGGTGATAGCATCAACATCAAGGAAGCAGGCGATGACAACGGCAACGATTGCAGCAACCGCCTCCTGGCGGAAAGCGGCTTCATTAACCCATGCAGCGCGGAAACCTTTCCATGAATAACCGGCAGCTTTAATGATTCGAGTTAACCCAGTGGTATTATTGGCCATTAAAAGAACCTTTTATGATAAATAGCGTCTGTAACTAAAGCCGCAGCGCGTTTTGCTGCAACCTGAAGTATGACGGGTAACAACAGAAATTTTGCGCGCTTTCTGTTATCCTTGCGCCGCAATTGCATTATTAACCAGAGGCTTTACATCGTTTATGTCCGGCTGGCCACGAATTTACTACAAATTACTTAATTTACCATTAAGCGTCCTGGTAAAAAGTAAATCTATCCCAGCAGAACCTGCGCTGGAATTAGGGCTCGATACGTCGCGCCCTATTATGTACGTTTTGCCTTATAACTCGAAGGCAGACCTGCTGACGCTTCGCGCTCAATGTCTGGCGCACGATTTACCTGACCCACTTGAACCGCTGGAAGTCGACGGTACGCTGCTGCCACGCTACGTGTTCATCCATGGCGGGCCGCGCGTGTTCACCTATTACACGCCGAAAGAAGAGTCCATTAAGCTGTTCCATGATTACCTCGATCTGCACCGCAGCAACCCCGATCTGGACGTGCAGATGGTGCCGGTGTCGGTGATGTTTGGCCGTCGTCCGGGGCGCGAAAAAGGGGAAGAGAACCCGCCGCTGCGTATGCTCAACGGCATTCAGAAGTTTTTCGCCGTCTCCTGGCTGGGACGCGACAGTTTTGTCCGCTTCTCACCTTCCGTTTCACTGCGCCGCATGGCGGATGAACACGGCACTGACAAAATCATTGCGCAAAAGCTGGCGCGCGTTGCGCGTATGCACTTTGCACGTCAGCGTCTGGCGGCCGTTGGACCACGTCTCCCGGCACGTCAGGATCTGTTCAACAAGCTGCTGGCTTCCAAAGCGATTGCCCGTGCCGTAGAAGATGAAGCGCGCAGCAAGAAAATTTCGCACGAGAAAGCGCAGCAGAACGCAATCGCGCTGATGGAAGAGATCGCCGCGAACTTCTCCTACGAGATGATTCGCCTCTCTGACCGTATCCTCGGCTTCACGTGGAACCGCCTCTATCAGGGGATTAACGTCCACAACGCCGAACGCGTGCGTCAGTTAGCGCACGACGGCCACGAGATTGTCTATGTGCCCTGCCACCGCAGCCACATGGACTACTTGTTGCTCTCTTACGTGCTCTATCACCAGGGGTTGGTGCCACCGCATATTGCTGCCGGTATCAACCTGAACTTCTGGCCAGCAGGCCCGATTTTCCGCCGTCTGGGTGCGTTCTTCATTCGTCGTACCTTTAAAGGTAACAAGCTTTACTCCACCGTCTTCAGGGAGTATCTGGGCGAGCTGTTCAGCCGCGGTTATTCTGTGGAGTACTTTGTTGAAGGCGGTCGCTCGCGTACCGGTCGTCTGCTCGATCCAAAGACCGGCACGCTGTCGATGACCATTCAGGCCATGCTGCGTGGCGGTACCCGTCCTATCACGCTGGTGCCGATTTACATCGGTTATGAACACGTGATGGAAGTGGGCACCTACGCGAAAGAGCTGCGCGGTGCAACCAAAGAGAAAGAGAGTCTGCCGCAGATGCTGCGTGGGCTGAGTAAATTGCGCAACCTCGGCCAGGGATACGTGAACTTTGGCGAGCCCCTGCCGCTGATGACATATCTGAACCATCATGTTCCGGAGTGGCGCGAGTCTATCGATCCTATCGAAGCGGTACGTCCGGCCTGGCTGACGCCAACGGTCAACGGCATTGCATCCGAGCTGATGGTACGCATCAACAATGCTGGTGCGGCAAACGCCATGAACCTGTGTTGTACTGCGCTTCTGGCCTCTCGCCAGCGTTCACTGACCCGCGAACAGCTGACCGAGCAGATTGACTGCTACCTGGATATCATGCGCAACGTGCCGTATTCCGTGGATTCGACCGTGCCGTCTGCCACCGCCAGCGAGCTGATCGATCACGCGTTGCAGATGAACAAGTTCGAAGTCGAGAAAGATACGATTGGTGACATCATCATTCTGCCGCGCGAGCAGGCCGTGCTGATGACCTACTACCGTAATAACATCACGCACATGCTGATGCTGCCGTCGCTGATGGCGGCCATTATTACCCAGCACCGCCGTATTTCGCGTCAGGAGCTGCTGCGCCATATTCAGGCCATCTACCCGATGCTGAAAGCGGAGCTGTTCCTGCGCTGGAGTAAGGATGAACTGGCGGCAGAGCTCGATAAAATGACGGCAGAGATGCATCGACAGGGGCTGATTACCATCAGTGATGATGAACTGCATATCAATCCGTCACGTTCACGTACCTTGCAGCTCCTGGCTTCCGGTGCGCGTGAGACGTTGCAGCGCTACGCCATTACCTTCTGGTTGCTGAGTGCAAATCCGTCCATCAACCGCGGTACGCTGGAAAAAGAGAGCCGGACGCTGGCCCAGCGCCTCTCCGTTCTGCATGGCATTAACGCCCCGGAATTCTTCGACAAAGCGGTATTCAGCTCCCTGGTGCTGACGCTGCGCGACGAAGGGTACATTAGCGATACGGGCGATGCCGAGCCGGAAGAGACGATGAAGGTTTACCAGATGCTGGCAGAGCTGATTACCGCGGATGTGCGTTTAACGATTGAGAGTTCGACGCAGGGCGAATGATGCTAAAGCCGGGTGACGCTAACGCTTACCCGGCCTACATGTTCCGCTAAATCGTAGGCCGGGTAAGGCGAAGCCACCACCCGGCTTTTTTATGACCAGTAACTCATCGCCAGGCCCAGAAACAGCACCAGCCCGACGTAGTTATTATTCAGAAACGCTTTAAAGCAGGCTTCACGCTCGCGCTTCGCGATCAGCTTCTGCTGATACGCAAACAGCAGCCCCGCCACCAGTACGGACCAGTAAAACTCCCATTTCAGCCCGTTCAGGCGACCAATCGCCACCATCAGCGCCAGCACCGCCACCTGTAATATGCCGATGATCAGCTTGTCGTGACGACCAAACAGGATCGCCGTCGATTTGATGCCAATCTTGAGATCGTCATCGCGATCGACCATCGCGTATTGGGTATCGTACGCAACGGCCCAGAGAATATTCGCCAGGAACATCAGCCAGCAGCTGAGCGGAACGGACTCGCTGACCGCGGCAAACGCCATGGGAATCGACCAGCCAAATGCCGCACCCAATACCACCTGCGGCAGATGGGTGTATCGCTTCATGAACGGGTAAACCCAGGCCAGCGCCAGAGCCGCAACGGACAGTAGAATGGTCATGGTGTTAAGGGTTAACACCAGCATGAAAGAGAGAAGCACCAGCACCACAAACAGAATGCGCGCCTCTTTCCCGGTCACCTGACCGCTCGGCAGAGGACGATTCGCGGTGCGCTTAACATGTCCATCAAATTTCCGGTCAGCATAGTCGTTGACCACACAACCCGCAGCGCGCATCAGCCAGACACCCGCCACAAATACCGCCAGGATCCACAGCGGCGGCACGCCCGGCGTGGCAACCCACAGCGCCCATAAGGTCGGCCACAGCAGCAGCAGCGCGCCAATGGGTTTATCAGTACGCATCAGGCGGTGATAGGCCAGCAGCTTATTCTGCGTCAGACTCCACTCCATTTTCTCTCCCTCTTAGTACAACGGCGATGCAGGCAAAAAGAGTTCCGTCAGTATTAACGGCTTGCCACTCAAACGAAGGCGGGAACGGCGCCCCCACAAATCGGCATCGCAACCAATTTCAATAAAATCACGGGTCAGTTCAGACGAGGTGAACAGATAGCGCCCCAGGGGCGTTTTGCCGAGGCGTTGCAATGCAAGCTCCGGCCCGGAAAGTGTAGACTCAGGAACCACCGTCCGCCCGGCAAGCCACGGCTCGCCATCTGCACAGAGTAAAATTTCACGCAGCCAGTAGCGTTCTTCCTGCGGCAGCAGCGGCAGCTCGCTGGCAATCTCCGCAGGCGAGACAAACCCTTCCTGAATCATCGTCACCGTGACCGTTTTACCCTGTTGCTCAAAACGTTTTGTCATGGAATCTTCCAGCAGCAGCCAGTCCAGTTGCTCCGGGTTAAGCGCGGGTATTTGGTCGAAATAGCGTAGCGCACGCAGCTGCGTTAGCGCGGGGTGTGACATGCCAGACTCTCCGATACATAACGTAAAGGCATTGTATCGCAGATTGGCAAAATGAGGACGGACAAACCAAATTTAGCGATCACTATCGCAACAATGGTGCAACTTAGCCAAAAAAAGTGCGCCCGCGAAGGCGCACCAAACGACTAACAAAATCAGCACTGTGGGGAGACGGTTACCCCTTGCCTTTTACACTGCTGATAAAGGTGGAACGGGCAGTGGTTGAACCTAAACGCTCGGCTTCATCAAGCAGTTTCAGCGCTTTATCGACATCGCCGTTTTTAACTGCCTGCTTGATGGCGTTGTTAAAGTACGTTTCAGTATCGTTAAGCACCGGCTCGGCTTTTTTCGCCGGGGCCGGAGCCGCGGCCGGTGTTGCGGCTGGCGCGGCATACACAGGCGCGGCAGTATTACCCACCGTTACCGGCCCCGGGCCAGATGAGCCAAACAGCGGGCCTACGAGTACGCTGGAGGCGCTGTTGGTGGAGACTTTCAGCTTGATCAGGCCGTCGGTAGTATGGCGAGCATGCGGATCCGGGATATCCGGGACAGCGTTACCGGTGCCTTTTGCGTAGGCTTTCGCCGGATCAACCAGCTTCGTTGTCTGTTGCAGATCTTTTTCAGTCGTGAACACCAGGACATAAATCTTCTGCTGACCCAGGGCTGGCGTCAGGCGCATAACGCCTTCCAGCCGATCGGCACTCATGACGCCAGGCTCCTGATAGCTGAAATAGTCGCTTGGGAAGAATGCGGATGGCGTCATGCTCTGATCGAGGATCAGCACGTTAGGCGCGAAGACGCTGGTCTGTTTATTGACTTCACTGGTTAACGTCAGGGTCAGCTCGCCGATATTCGCCGGCACGCTGAAAGCAGCAACCGGACCGCTGATACCCGGCACGTTCAGCGACTGACCGCCAGCGGCAAGCTGCGTGGTTTGCGTTTTCGACTGATCAACTGGCGTCCACACCAGTTGCTGAAGAGCCGCAGCCGGAATAGCTGGCGCAGCACTGGTATTTTGAGGAACAAAATTCACATCTGCATAGGTGAGCGCAGGCGCACAGGCCAACAGCCCCGCAGAGAGGCACAGCGCGACGAGACTTTTCTTCATTTTCATTGTTATTACCTCTGATAGCGTGAGCACTGCGGTGGCCAGGCAATAGCGCGCAGCACCCTAAGGAGAGAGGGGCTTACGCCCCTCTTTTCAGGTCATTACGTCAGGCTCGACGAATTACCACCAGATTTCCATCTGGGCGCCGAAGGTCCACTCATCGTTGTCGCCACGGCTGAAGGTTTTCGCGGAGGTGTCGCTATACGCTACGCCAGAGGTGTAACCTGCACCTGAGTCGTTGTTTGCATAGCCCCATTTCTCATCCCACTTCGCGTAGGTTGCGAAGACACGGATAGCCGGACGGGACCAGATGCTGTCGCCTGCCTGCCATTGCTGTGCCAGGGTGATTTTGTACTGGCTGTTTTTGTCGTCAGTTTTCTGAGACTTAACGTTGTCGTAGCCCACTTCCAGCAAGGTGCTCATGATCGGCGTCCATTTGAACATTGGACGAACACCCACGGTCCACCACTCGGTACCGTTGTTGTTGTCACGATCGATGTTCTGGTACATACCGACGTACATCAGGTCCCAACGGTCTGCCAGGGTGATTGCACCGTGGTCCAGCACGCGCCACATAGAGCCGTCGTTATCGATGCTGCCGCCCTGTGGAATACCTTTACCGTTAGAGGTCATGGAATCCGTACCGTATTGCAGTACGAACTTGTTGAATCCTTTCATCATGCTCTGGGTGTGTTCAGCGGTGAACAGCCAGCCATCTTTAGAGGCGCCAGGTTGCAGATAGTAGTCGTCAGGAATGTTGGTATGACCGTAGTCAACGCCCAGCTCCAGCGTACCGCCCGGGTTGGTTTCCAGACCGGCTAAACGGACGTCGAAGACATCGTTTGGTACCACGTTGTCATAAATACGGTCGCCGTTCGCATCACGATCGGCGAAGGTTGCAGAACCGCCGGACTCAGAAGAACGGGTCGCTGCCAGAGAGAGTTTACCAAAGCCCAGATCGATGTTTTCAATACCGGCACCAGGACCAGAGATATCCCAGTAGTAGAAGTCGATCATGTGTACGTCATGACGCTGATAGAAGCGCTTACCGGCCCAGATGGTAGAGCCTGGCAGCCATTCAATCAGGTTTTTACCCTGCACGTTAGCTTCACGGAAGGCCGGGCTGGTGGATTCCCAGTCATTCTGTTGAGAAACGGAGTACGCTACGTTGGTGTCGAAATAGAAGCTCTTGTCGCCTTCTTTCCACACTTCCTGGCCCAGTTTCAGTTCGGCGTAGGTTTCACATTCGTTACCGAGACGGTATTTACTTTGTGCGCCTGTTGCCTGGAAACATTGTTGTTCACCGCCACTTCCGGTCCAGCCAATGCCGGAACGAGCATAACCTTTAAAGTCTACGGCGCCCGCCTGGGCAGACAGGATGCCTGCCGCAATGGCGACAGCCAGAGGGACTTTGCGCAGAGTAATCATTATTCTATCTCCTGAGATCATTGCTTTTCTTTGTAATTGGAATGCTTAAACGCCTGGCTCTTTGTGCAACCGACGACATGCAGTGCCATCCTCACGGAACAGATGGCAACGCTCTGGC
Source organism: Enterobacter sp. CRENT-193 (assembly GCF_002787395.1). NCBI lineage: Bacteria > Pseudomonadati > Pseudomonadota > Gammaproteobacteria > Enterobacterales > Enterobacteriaceae > Enterobacter > Enterobacter sp. CRENT-193. The sequence continues at coordinate 420,908 of NZ_CP024812.1, forward strand.
GGCAAACCGATAGCGAATGTGGCACCCTCTTCTACCAACACCACGTCATTCTGGCGGTAGACCAGGTTCTGACGGATGGCGGGGATCTGGATATGAATCTGTGTTTCGTGACCAAGCTGTTCGACGACCTGAACTTCACCTTCCAGCGTCACATCAGCGATGTGGCTCGGCAGTAAATGCTCAGGGCGGATACCGAGGGACATATTGGCCCCCACCTGTACGTTGGCGCTGTCGACCGGCAGCCAGACTTGCTGACGGTTTGGCAGCTCCACCTGTACCTGTTCGATTGCCGTCGCGGTCACTTTTACGGGCAGGAAGTTCATCTTTGGCGAGCCAATAAAGCCCGCAACAAAGCGGTCTGCCGGGTAGTGATACAGCTCCAGCGGTTTGCCCACCTGCGCCACGCGACCGGCATCCAGCACCACGATTTTGTCGGCCAGCGTCATCGCTTCGACCTGATCGTGGGTGACGTAAATCATCGTGCGTCCAAGGCGTTTGTGCAGACGGGAGATTTCGATACGCATCTGGACGCGCAGGGCGGCATCCAGGTTAGAGAGAGGTTCATCGAGCAGGAACACGCGCGGCTCGGCCACCAGCGTACGGCCGATCGCCACACGCTGACGCTGACCGCCGGAGAGCGCCTTCGGTTTACGCTCCAGCAGATGTGCCAGCTGAAGCACTTCCGCCACCTGGGTGACGCGCTGGTTAATGGTCTCTTTTTTCGCGCCGGCCAGCTTCAGGCCAAAGGACATGTTCTCGGCAACGGAAAGATGCGGATAAAGCGCATAAGACTGGAACACCATGCCCACGCCGCGTTCTGCTGGTGGGATGTCGTTCATTCGGGTATCACCAATAAATAAATCGCCACTGGTGATGGTTTCAAGACCGGCAATCATACGCAGCAGAGTCGATTTACCACAGCCTGATGGACCCACGAACACCACAAATTCACCTTCGTGGATGTCCAGATTGATGTCTTTTGACACCACTACGTCGCCCCAGGCTTTCGTTACATTACGCAGCTGTACGCTCGCCATGCCCTTCTCCCTTCGTTACAACCTGTCACCGACAGAAACATTCAAGATAAGTTCACTATGCGTGTTCCATTACTTTCGTGAATCCTCCACCCCCCGGCTTTTTTATGGGGGAGGAGGCGGGAGGATGAGAGAGCAGGCTCTGCGACCGCAGCTGAGGGGCCGAGGCGAAAATCGTGAAGCGGCCTGCAAAATTCAGTGGGTTTTTATGTGCGCCAGCACTCATAACTTAAATTTATGTTACAGGGATCACACAAACAGGGGGTGGGGCGTAGGGACTGGGAGGATGGAAAGAGGATGTCAAATAAGGAGACTGAGTCACGTTGAACCACCTTATGTATCCACGAGCACATCACCAATAAAGGATGGCAGATATGAAGATCAAGACTGGCGCACGCGTTTTCGCATTGTCCGCCCTCGCAGCAATGATGATTTCCGCACCGGCTCTCGCCAAAATTGAAGAAGGTAAGCTGGTTATCTGGATTAACGGCGACAAGGGCTATAACGGTCTGGCCGAAGTGGGCAAAAAATTCGAGAAAGACACCGGTATCAAAGTTACCGTAGAGCACCCGGACAAACTGGAAGAGAAGTTCCCGCAGGTTGCGGCAACGGGCGATGGTCCGGACATTATCTTCTGGGCGCATGACCGTTTCGGGGGCTACGCGCAGTCTGGCCTGCTGGCAGAAGTTACGCCAGACAAAGCCTTCCAGGACAAACTGTTCCCGTTCACCTGGGACGCCGTTCGCTATAACGGCAAGCTGATCGCATACCCAATCGCGGTTGAAGCCCTGTCACTGATTTACAACAAAGACCTGGTGCCAAACCCACCGAAAACCTGGGAAGAGATCCCTGCTCTGGATAAAGAGCTGAAGGCGAAGGGTAAATCCGCTCTGATGTTCAACCTGCAAGAACCGTACTTCACCTGGCCGCTGATTGCTGCCGACGGCGGCTACGCGTTCAAGTTTGAAAACGGCAAATATGACGTGAAAGACGTGGGCGTGGACAGTGCGGGCGCGAAAAAAGGTCTGACCTTCCTGGTTGACCTGATTAAGAACAAACACATGAACGCGGATACTGACTACTCCATCGCGGAAGCGGCGTTCAACAAAGGCGAAACCGCGATGACCATCAACGGTCCGTGGGCCTGGACCAACATCGACAAGAGCAAAATCAACTACGGCGTGACCCTGCTGCCAACCTTCAACGGCAAACCGTCTAAACCGTTCGTGGGCGTGCTGAGCGCAGGCATCAACGCCGCCAGCCCGAACAAAGAGCTGGCGAAAGAGTTCCTCGAAAACTACCTGCTGACCGATCAGGGTCTGGATGAAGTGAACAAGGACAAACCGCTGGGCGCCGTTGCGCTGAAATCCTTCCAGGATCAGCTGGCGAAAGATCCACGTATTGCGGCCACCATGGATAACGCCCAGAAAGGCGAAATCATGCCGAACATCCCTCAGATGGCTGCATTCTGGTACGCCACCCGTACCGCCGTCATCAACGCTGCAAGCGGTCGCCAGACTGTCGATGCCGCGCTGAAAGATGCTCAGGGTCGTATTACTAAGTAAGTCTGAAAAACGGCGGGTGGCGCATGCGCTTACCCGCCCTACGACTACGGCACGATCCGTAGGTCAGGTAAGCGCAGCGCCACCTGACGATAAGTTTCCACCGTTGTAGAGGAAGAACCCCATGGATGTCATTAAAAAGAAACACTGGTGGCAAAGCGACGCACTGAAGTGGTCAGTGATAGGTCTGCTGTGTCTGCTGGTGGGTTACCTTGTTGTTTTAATGTACGTGCAAGGGGAATACCTATTCGCCATCATGACGCTGATTTTAAGCTCGGTTGGCCTGTATATTTTCGCCAACCGTAAAGCGTATGCCTGGCGCTATGTTTACCCGGGCGTTGCCGGGATGGGGCTGTTTGTCCTCTTTCCGCTGATCTGCACCATCGCGATTGCCTTTACCAACTACAGCAGCACCAACCAGCTCGCGCAGGAGCGTGCCACCCAGGTGCTTCTGGACCGTTCTTATCAGGCGGGTAAAACTTTTAACTTCGGCCTGTATCCTGCGGGTGATGAGTGGAAGTTAGCGCTCACTGACGGTGAGAGCGGCAAAACCTATCTTTCCGACGCGTTCAAATTTGGCGGTGAGCAGAAGCTGACCTTAAAAGAGGCTGCGGCCCTGCCGGAAGGTGAACGTGCCAACCTGCGTATCATCACCCAGAATCGCCAGGCACTGACCCAGCTCACCGCCGTACTGCCAGACGAAAGCAAAGTGATCATGAGCTCGCTGCGCCAGTTCTCCGGCACCCAACCGCTCTATACCCTGGCGGATGACGGCACGTTGACCAACAACCAGAGCGGCGTGAAGTACCGCCCGAACAACGATATTGGTTTCTATCAGTCGGTGAATGCCGACGGCAGCTGGGGGGATGACAAACTCAGCCCGGGCTATACCGTCACCATCGGCTGGGACAACTTTACCCGCGTGTTTACCGACGAAGGCATTCAGAAACCGTTCTTCGCCATCTTCGTCTGGACGGTGGTCTTCTCGGTGCTGACCGTGATCCTGACCGTGGCCGTGGGCATGGTGCTGGCCTGCCTCGTGCAGTGGGAGTCCCTGAAGGGCAAAGCGATTTACCGCGTGCTGCTGATTCTGCCGTATGCCGTACCGTCGTTTATCTCGATTCTGATTTTCAAAGGGCTGTTTAACCAGAGCTTCGGTGAAATCAACATGATGCTGAGCGCGCTGTTCGGCATTAAACCGGCCTGGTTCAGCGACCCGACCACCGCTCGCTCGATGATTATCATCGTGAACACCTGGCTGGGCTATCCGTACATGATGATCCTGTGCATGGGGCTGCTGAAGGCCATCCCGGACGACCTGTACGAAGCCTCGGCGATGGACGGCGCGGGTCCGTTCCAGAACTTCTTCAAAATTACCCTGCCGCTGCTCATTAAGCCGCTGACGCCGCTGATGATTGCCAGCTTCGCCTTTAACTTTAACAACTTCGTGCTGATTCAACTGTTGACCAACGGTGGTCCGGACCGTCTCGGTACGACTACGCCAGCAGGCTATACCGACCTGCTCGTGAGCTACACCTACCGCATCGCCTTCGAGGGCGGCGGCGGTCAGGACTTCGGCCTGGCGGCGGCGATTGCCACCCTGATCTTCCTGCTGGTTGGCGCCCTGGCGATTGTGAACCTGAAAGCCACACGTATGAAATTTGACTAAGGAGGGCACTGAACATGGCAATGGTACAACCCAAATCTCAGAAACTGCGCCTCCTCGCGACGCACTTAGGCCTGCTGATTTTCATCGCGGCGATCATGTTCCCGCTGCTGATGGTTATCGCCATCTCCCTGCGTTCGGGGAACTTCGCCACCGGGAGCCTGATCCCTGACGAAATCTCCTGGGAGCACTGGAAGCTCGCGCTGGGCTTCAGCGTGGAACACGCGGATGGCCGCGTCACGCCGCCGCCGTTCCCGGTGCTGCTGTGGCTGTGGAACTCGGTGAAGGTGGCAACCATCACAGCCATCGGCATCGTGACGCTCTCGACCACCTGTGCTTACGCCTTCGCCCGTATGCGTTTTCCGGGCAAAGCGACCCTGCTGAAAGGGATGCTGATTTTCCAGATGTTCCCGGCCGTACTGTCGCTGGTGGCGTTATATGCCTTGTTTGACCGTCTGGGCCAGTACGTGCCGTTCATCGGCCTGAACACTCACGGCGGCGTGATCTTCGCCTATCTCGGCGGTATCGCCCTGCACGTGTGGACCATTAAAGGCTATTTCGAAACCATCGACGGCTCGCTGGAAGAAGCGGCGGCACTGGATGGCGCGACACCGTGGCAGGCGTTCCGCCTGGTGCTGCTGCCGTTGTCGGTGCCGATTCTGGCGGTGGTGTTTATTCTGTCGTTTATCGCGGCGATCACCGAAGTACCGGTCGCCTCTCTGTTACTGCGCGATGTAAACAGCTACACCCTGGCCGTCGGTATGCAGCAGTACCTCAACCCGCAAAACTACCTGTGGGGCGACTTTGCCGCGGCGGCCGTCCTCTCTGCCATCCCGATTACCGTGGTGTTCCTGCTGGCCCAGCGCTGGCTGGTCAACGGCCTGACGGCGGGCGGTGTGAAAGGTTAAGTTTCATTTGTTATGCCACTGCAACCCTCAACTTTAGACGTATTGTATTGAACCAACTTGTGACTGTTGTTAGGCGCTCTTCGGAGCGCCCTTTTTTTATTCGCGTTTTAGCCGCTTTGAGTTGCACAGCCAGAGGGTGATCACCAGCAGCAGGATCGCCGCCGAGTAGATCAGCACGTCGAGCGGGGATTTATGATCGACGATGATCAGCCGCACAATGGCGGTGATGCCAATGTAGACAAAATAGCGCAGCGGGAAGTGAAAGCCGGACTGAAAGTACTTCACAATCAGGGCGATAAATTCAAAGTAGAGAAAGTAGACCACCAGGCCTTCCACCAGTGCGTATTTGCTGGTTTGCTCAGGAGCAAAGAGCACATCCGCCAGATGCACCGTCTCTTTACCCAGAAAAACGACCAGGATCAGGCCAAGGCTCAGCAGACCGAGGTTCAGTACGGTCTGGAGTATCGTTGAGATAAACTCAACGCGCGGACGAGTCAGGGATGTCATACAGCACCTCATTCTCCAGGGCGAGGTTCCTGTATAACGCAAAAATGTGACGGGGATCTATATTTTTTGTTTATGTTTGGCGCATTCGCCCGGTGGCGCTGCGCTTACCGGGCCTACAAAAACCGTAGGCCGGGCAAACGCAGTGCCGCCCGGCGTGAAGCATCAGCGGAAGTTAATGTTCTTATCGCTGGTCATATCATACAGCTGGAATTTACGTCCAAGCTGCTGACCGCCGTCGCGCGTCAGCGGCGTCCAGCCCACTGCCGCACGGCTGCGGGTTGGGCCTGATGAGAACAGATCCAGCGGAATCGACACGTACACCCCTTTGGTGAAGTCCCCTTCCCCGTACTCGTCTGGCGAAACGTTGGTGATGGTGGCATAGCCGCCCACCACAACGCCGCTGTCAAAGTGTTTGGAGATATCCAGCGTGCCGCCCTTATCACCCGCCAGATACTGGCCGACGCTGGCTTTCACCAGCACGTCCTGCGCGAACGACGGCGTCCAGTAGGCGGTCAGGTGGCCGGTTTTGACGCTGTAGTCGGTGAACTTCATCATGTCCTGCGCGCTGCGCCAGTCACGCTGTTTCACGTAGTTGGCATCAACCCCAAACGCCCAGTTGCTGTCGACAGGACGATAAAGCACTTCTGCCCCGGCGCCGCCGAACATGGTTTCCAGATAGCCACCGTAAACCTGGCCGTAGAAGCCATTGCCGAAGTACTGGAAGTAGTTGGCCTGGAGGTTATTCACGTAGATATCGTTCTGCACATATTCGCGAACGCGGGTACGCACGCGCGGCAGTTTTGAATCGTTCGGCGGGTTGGTGTAGTTAAATTTGTCGTAGTTGTTGGCAATGTTGCCGAACAGACTACCGGTGGTCAACAGGTGGTCGGTCACCCACAGATCCGCCGTCGCCATCGCGCCCAGCTGATACATGTAGAAGTTTTCCGGCCCACCCACGGACTGGTTCAGCACCGGATCGATATGGAAATCGAAGCGCGATTTATCGATATACCAGCCCTGCTCGGTGGTTTCCGGCACCACCGGCTCAACGCGTTTTTGCACCAGCTCGGTTTCATGCCCGAGCGGTTCGCCTTCAAGATGACGCTTAAGGCTGGCAACATCGGTTTCGGTGGTGACCTGCGGCAGATTCAGGCGGTTCTCCGTCACGCGGATCGTGCGGATCCCCTCCGGCAGATCGTTCATGACGATCCGGTTGGCGCGCTCGATCCCTTCGCGGGAGTCGCGGTATTTCACCTGCTCGCCGGTAACATACAGCGTATCGCCTTTGGTCTGGATCTTCGGATCCGCCAGGCCCGCGTTATATTTCAGCAGCGTCAGCTGGTTCGCTACCACGGAGTGCTGAATGATCGCATCCTGCGGCTCCGGCTGATATTTTGGCCGCGGGTTGTCATTATAGTGCGGCCGCATGTCGTTAAAGTTAGTGCGCAGGGTAAAGCCAAACATCAGGGTATTACCGCGCTCATAGCTGAGGTTAACGTCGGCCCAGTCGGTGACGCGGTAAATGGCGCCGACGTTAAACTTGCTCTTCTGCTCAATTTTGCCGGCAAAATCTTCGCTGTAGTTATTACCTTCGTACTCCAGCTTCAGGCGCAGCGGCTGCCATGGCGTTTGATACTCTACACCACCAAACAGCGAGGCCGGGCCGTGGAACATCTGGTCGCCGTTGATGGAGCCCGCTTTCTGGTAGCTGTTATCACGGTAGCAGTATTTATCACTGTAGGAGCAGAACGGATTTTTGACGTTGCCGCTGGTACCCAGATAGCCCCATCCCAGACCGAGTGAGAAATCAAACGGTCCCCAGGCTTTGCTGGCCACGATGTATTCCGCGTCAAACAGGCCGGTCCCGCCAATGTCTTTCGCACCAACGGAGACCTGCGGCATCCAGTAGCTCTCTTCCCACAGGCGCAGCTTCACGTCGAAGGCTTTGTCTTTGTAGGTCTGATCGCCGGAGAAAGCGTCTACGCTGCTGTACTGTTTTGTACGCACGTCGGTGTAGCGCAGCGTGGTCTCCAGCCAGGGGAACAGCTGCACGGACGCAGAGTAGTAACGGTACTGATCGTTATCGCGATAGTTAAGGCTGATTTCCCCCTCGCGGGCCATACGCGCGGTTGGGGTTTGCAGTAAGCCCACGCCGCCAAAATCGGACTGCGACGGGCCGATGGGTGCCGGATACGTTTCTGCATGACAGGCGGCACTCACGCACAGTGCAAGCATGCTGTAGAGATAGGTTTTTTTCATTATTCCGGTATCCGCTGTATCAGGGAGCGAAGGATATCGGCATTAAGCCCGTCATACGCTTTCGTCCAGAAATGGTCGGCAAAACCGACAAAAATGATGCTGCCCGGCATAGGTTCGATATGGCGTTTATTCCAGTAAGCCACCGGCGCTTTCTGCGTATGCCCGTCCGGATAGACCACCCAGGCATAGCTTTTATCCGCTCCGCTGAGCAGACTTTGCTCGTCGAGATAGCTCGCCACGTCCCGGCCCGGCGTAAACGGCTTTTTGCCAGGGCTGCTGAGAAGCCCCATCACGGTGACGGTGGAAGGCTGAGCCGGAAGCCACAGGGTATAGTCCCCTTCCAGCGACGGATTGCCGTTTTCCGCGACACGCACTTCGTTGGGATCGAGATTCACCTTCTGGCGCCCCGTCACCTTAACCGCCTGAAGCTGCTGACGCAGGCTAGTAATAGCCGCGGCATCGTCGGCATCTTCCTGTTGTGCCAGCCCGCTCAGTCGGGCGAGCAGCGCCTGATGTTTTTGTTCCGCTACAATCGTCGCCTGACGCTCGCTGATAACCGCCCCGGTCCACCAGCTTTTCGCCAGCCTCGGCTGCCCCACCAGATCGAGCAGATGCCCGGCATTGGTTAAGGTTTTAGGTTTTTCGCTGTCCGGGGTGTAGACCTGTACCGTTCCCGCAGACCACGCCAGCGGCGAGGCCAGGCTGGCGAGAAACGCAATGTGGATGAACATTTTCATGATTTCGCCGCCTTGATCAGGGTGGTCTTCACCGGGAAGAATCCGGCACCGAGATACTGTAAGGACTGGCGGATTTGCCCCTCTTCGTCCACCCAGAAGCGGTTATGCCAGGTGGCCTGATCGGTTGTCACCTCTTCATCCAGCACGCGCACCTGCGTTTCGTCGCTGCCCACTTTGACACTATCCGTACCGTCCCAGCGGAAGGTGGAGCGGGCCGTGGCGTAGCGCACCTGTTTGTGCTCGGTCCAGCCCATCGTGCGCGTCCAGCTTGCGCCATCGACAATCTGATTCGGCTTGATGAGCGGATCTTCAGCCAGGTTGTTCACCTCAAGCAGGTTGTCGCCGCCGAGCAACGTTTTCACGATGCGGGAATGCTGCGTCACGATGGTGGCCTGATCCTGCGTCACCCATTTCTGCTGCCCGTTTTCATCGAAAGCGAGCACCACAAACAGTTGCGGACCATCGTTTAGCTGCATGTACTGGCTGGCATACGGCATGTTCTGAAGTTCGTCATCGGTCAGATGCACGCCCGGCGTGCCGAACATGCTGTCCCACAGTGAGTGGCCCAGCCCTTTGGTGGTAGCTGAGCACGCCTGCAACAGCAGGCAAATCAGGATGATTGCAGGTCGCTTCACGACTCTTCTCCGAAGGGGCGAAATAACCACACCGAAGTGTGGTTATGATTAAAACACCCGGTATTACTGGGTGCTGGTCGTCGTAGTGGTCGTGGTTCCGGTATTGGAGCCATCACCGCCACCGGTTGCCGCCAGCGCGACACCCACGGCTGAACTTACGGCGCTGGTGCTGGCTGCGGTAGAACTCCCCGCAGACGCAGACGTCGCTGCCGACCCTGCTGCTTCCCCGACCTGGACCGGAGCTGCATAGACAGACGTCGCCGCAAGCGCAGATATGGCAAAAATGCCATACAGTACTTTCTTCATAACAATTTCCCTTCAATGAATGAATGGAGATTTGCCCGAAAAGAAATTCAGGCGGATTCGAGTATACACAACTAAAGCAGTGGGTTTACCGTGGGGGTAAATAGGGATGAGGTTTTCAGACTAATGGTTAAAAATGGAAGGAAAAAAGAATCAAGCAAATATATAATCAATATAAATCAATAAGTTATAATATAAGAACATTAAAGCATCACTCCGTATTTTCTTAAAATAAACCTCAGCAATTAACGGGGTTACCGTCTTTTTCGGATTAAACTCAGATTCAGAATTTGAGATAACTAACAGACATCAGGAATTATCCGATAAAAAAATGCCGGCATATCGCCGGCATTGTTCATGACATATTTATTACGCACGCCAGGCTTTATAACGGTTAATCAGACCATTGGTGGAGCTGTCGTGGCTGTCGATCGCTTTATCGTCACCCAGCTCTGGCAGAATGCGGTTTGCCAGCTGTTTGCCCAGCTCAACGCCCCACTGGTCAAAGGTGAAGATGTTCAGAATAGCGCCCTGAGTGAAGATTTTGTGCTCGTAGAGGGCAATCAGCGCCCCCAGGCTGAACGGCGTGATTTCGCGCAGCAGAATGGAGTTAGTTGGACGGTTGCCTTCGAACACTTTAAACGGCACCACGTGCTCCAGCGTTGCCGGATCTTTACCCTGATCACGGTACTCCTGCTCAACCACCTCGCGGGATTTACCGAACGCCAGCGCTTCGGTCTGGGCGAAGAAGTTAGACAGCAGCTTCGGATGGTGGTCTGACAGTGGGTTGTGCGTAATCGCCGGGGCGATGAAATCGCACGGTACCATTTTGGTGCCCTGGTGGATCAGCTGGTAGAACGCGTGCTGACCGTTGGTGCCCGGCTCGCCCCAGATGATTGGGCCAGTCTGGTAATCCACCGCGTTGCCGTTACGGTCAACGTACTTGCCGTTGGATTCCATGTTGCCCTGCTGGAAGTAGGCCGCAAAGCGGTGCATGTACTGGTCGTACGGCAGAATCGCTTCGGTTTCAGCGCCGAAGAAGTTGTTGTACCAGATCCCGATCAGCGCCAGCAGTACCGGCAGGTTTTTCTCAGGCGCGGTGGTGGAGAAGTGTTTGTCCATCGCGTGCGCGCCGGAGAGCAGCTCAACGAAATTGTCGAAGCCGACGGACAGAATGATGGACAGGCCGATTGCAGACCACAGAGAGTAGCGGCCGCCAACCCAGTCCCAGAACTCGAACATGTTCGCCGTATCAATGCCGAACTCGCCTACCGCTTTACCGTTGGTGGACAGCGCCGCAAAGTGTTTCGCCACGTGCTTTTCGTCGCCCGCGGTTTTCAGGAACCAGTCGCGCGCGCTGTGGGCGTTGGTCATGGTTTCCTGAGTGGTGAAGGTTTTAGACGCCACCAGGAACAGCGTGGTTTCCGGGTTCACCTTTTTCAGCACTTCAGCGATGTGGGTCCCATCGACGTTGGACACGAAGTGCATGTTGAGGTGGTTTTTGTACGGGCGCAGCGCCTCGGTCACCATGAACGGGCCGAGGTCAGAGCCGCCGATACCGATGTTTACGACGTCGGTGATCGCTTTGCCGGTGTAGCCTTTCCAGCTACCTGAGATGATCGCTTCGGAGAAGGTTTTCATCTTTTCCAGCACCGCGTTCACTTCCGGCATCACATCTTTGCCGTCAACGATAATTGGAGTATTGCTACGGTTGCGCAGCGCCACGTGCAGCACGGCACGGTCTTCGGTGCGGTTGATCTTCTCACCGGAGAACATGGATTTGATGGCATCTGCCAGTTCAGTCTCTTTCGCCAGATCTTGCAGCTTCGCCAGCGTCTCTTCGGTGATACGGTTCTTGGAGAAATCCACCAGCATCAGGTCATCGAAGGTGGCGGAAAACTTGCTGAAACGATCGGCATCTTTCGCGAACAGATCCGCGATGGTGACGTCTTTCATTTCATCAAAATGTTTCTGTAGTGCCTGCCATGCAGCGGTCTGCGTTGGGTTGATGTTTTTCATAGCAATACTCTTCTGATTTGAGAATTGTGACTGCGGTCGATTGTAGCGCCTGCAAATAAAAATTGTGATGGTTTTTATGCCATTGCCCTGGTCTGCATCAAACGCAGGTGAAAAGACCCGAAAAGTATAGCTGCTGTCGCGCCCTTCCGGCGTGGCGAAATGTTGGTCAAAAAGGGGTAAAAAGGAGCATAAAATATGGGCCTGTTATAAGTCCTGTTTCTGAGGGGTACCCCCCCATGAAAAATCCGCATAATCCCAGCATTGACAGGACCTCCCCCGCATTTTATTTATAGGGCCGTATTTTGCGCCTGCACCTGTTCTCGCTTCATTCTTGTGCCAAGGTCGCTCTATTCATTCCCTGACACGAGGTTGTTATGACGAGTTTTGTGGTCGCCAAGTTTGGCGGCACCAGTGTGGCAGACTACGATGCCATGAACCGCAGCGCCGATGTGGTGCTGGCCGATCCGAATACCCGCCTGGTGGTACTTTCCGCCTCAGCCGGCGTGACGAACCTGCTGGTTTCTCTGTCTGAAGGACTGGAAGCGACCGAGCGTTTCGTGAAGCTGGATGCACTGCGCAAAATTCAGTTCGACATTCTCGAGCGTCTGCAAAACCCGAACGTCATTCGTGAGGAAGTGGAACGCCTGCTGGAAAATATCACCACTCTGGCCGAAGCCGCGTCGCTGGCAACCTCTACCGCCCTGACCGATGAGCTGGTCAGCCACGGTGAACTAATGTCTACCCTGCTGTTCGTTGAGATCATGCGCGAGCGCAATATTCAGGCGCAGTGGTTCGACGTGCGTAAAGTCATGCGCACCAGCGACCGCTTTGGCCGCGCCGAGCCGGACGTGGAAGTCCTGGCTGAGCTGACTAACCAGCAGCTTGCCCCGCGCCTGGATGAAGGCATAGTGATCACCCAGGGCTTTATCGGCAGCGAAGCCAAAGGGCGCACAACCACGCTGGGCCGTGGCGGTAGCGACTACACCGCCGCCCTGCTGGGTGAAGCCCTGCACGCCACCCGCGTGGATATCTGGACGGACGTGCCGGGAATCTACACCACCGACCCGCGCGTGGTCTCTGCGGCAAAACGTATTGACGTGATCGCCTTTGAAGAAGCGGCTGAAATGGCCACCTTCGGCGCGAAAGTGCTGCATCCGGCCACGCTGCTGCCCGCCGTGCGCAGCGACATTCCGGTCTTCGTTGGCTCAAGTAAAGATCCAAAGGCGGGCGGGACGCTGGTCTGCAAGAAAACCGAGAACCCGCCGCTGTTCCGCGCGCTGGCCCTGCGTCGTAAGCAGACGCTGGTTACCCTGCACAGCCATAATATGCTGCATTCCCGCGGCTTCCTGGCAGAAGTGTTTGGCATCCTGGCGCGCCACAATATCTCTGTAGATTTGATTACCACTTCTGAAGTGAGTATTGCGCTGACGCTGGACACCACCGGTTCAACCTCAACGGGTGATACCCTGCTGACGCAGTCGCTGCTGATCGAGCTTTCCGAGTTGTGCCGTGTGGAAGTGGAAGAAGACCTGGCGCTGGTGGCCATCATCGGCAACAAGCTGTCGCGCGCCTGTGGCGTGGGTAAAGAGGTGTTCGGCGTGCTCGACCCGTTCAATATCCGCATGATCTGCTACGGTGCATCCAGCTACAACCTCTGCTTCCTGGTCCCTGCCGATCAGGCCGAGCAGGTCGTGCAGAAACTTCATCAGAATTTGTTTGAATAAAATTCGTTAGCACGTTAAACAATATCGATAAGCCGGGCACAGACCCGGCTTTTTTATAACAAAACAACACGACAATACTGCAAGGAATTCACTATGCTCTCCGCTATCACCCGGCTGTTCCCGTTATGGGCGCTGCTGCTCTCTGTACTCGCGTATTACACTCCTGCCACGTTCACGGGCATTGGTCCGTGGGTCACCACGCTGCTGATGCTGATTATGTTCGGCATGGGCGTGCATCTGAAAATTGACGATTTCAAACGCGTGCTGTCTCGCCCGGCGCCGGTTGCCGCAGGGATTTTCCTGCACTACCTGGTGATGCCGCTCGCGGCCTGGCTGCTGGCGATGGCCTTTAAGATGCCGCCCGACCTTTCCGCCGGGATGGTGCTGGTGGGGAGCGTTGCCAGCGGCACGGCATCTAACGTCATGATCTATCTGGCGAAAGGCGACGTGGCGCTTTCCGTCACCATCTCGTCCGTTTCCACGCTGGTGGGCGTGATTGCCACGCCTCTGTTAACCCGCCTGTATGTCGACGCGCATATCCAGGTGGACGTGATGGGCATGCTGCTCAGCATCCTGCAAATCGTGGTGATCCCGATTGCGCTGGGGCTGGTGATCCACCATCTCTTCCCGCGGGTGGTGAAAGCGGTTGAGCCGTATCTGCCCGCGTTTTCGATGATCTGCATACTGGCCATTATCAGCGCCGTGGTAGCCGGTTCCGCATCGCACATTGCTTCGGTGGGCTTTGTGGTGATCGTCGCGGTTGTGCTGCATAACACTATTGGTCTGCTGGGCGGTTACTGGGGCGGGAAGCTGTTTGGCTTTGACGAATCCACCTGCCGCACGCTGGCGATCGAAGTGGGGATGCAGAACTCCGGCCTGGCGGCGGCGCTGGGTAAAATTTACTTCTCACCGCTGGCAGCGCTACCGGGGGCGCTGTTCTCCGTCTGGCATAACCTGTCCGGTTCGCTGTTAGCAGGGTACTGGTCCGGTAAGCCGATTGATGACCAACCGAAAAAAGATGCGGTGAAACAGGGTTAATTGTCCCGGCTTGCTTTACACTGAAGCCTCCCCATCAGGAGGCTTCAGCAATGGCTACACCACGTTTGACCCAGAAAGACATGACCGAAGCCGAGCAGCGCGAACTTAAAACGCTTCTCGACCGCGCCCGCATCGCGCATGGCCGCACGCTGACGAACGCCGAAACCAATCAGGTTAAAAAAGAGTACATCGACAAGCTGATGGCGCAACGTGAGGCTGCGGCGAAAAAAGCCCGCAAGCTGAAAAAAGAGCAGGCTTATAAGCCGGATGCAGAGGCGACCTTTTCCTGGTCCGCCAATACATCAACCCGTGGAAGGCGCTAATCAGCGCCCTTTCTTTTTGCGCCCCGGCTGGGTAAAGCGTTTTCCGTTGCCCGGCTTGCCTCGCCCTTTCTCTTCCGCCTGCGGTGCCTTCACCACCGGACGCTTAATCGCCTGCGTTTTCGGTTTGGCTTTAGCTTTCGGCTTCGCTTCGGACGAGGAGTTCTCGATAAGTTTGAACAGCTCGATCAGCTCGTCGTCCGTTAAGTCACGCCACTCGCCCAGCGGGATCCCGGACAGGCTGACGTTCATGATGCGCGTGCGTTCCAGCTTCGTCACTTCATAACCAAAATACTCGCACATGCGGCGGATCTGGCGGTTTAAGCCCTGCACCAGGGTAATGCGGAAGGCAAACGGCGCCTCTTTTCTGACTTTACACTTCTTCGTCACGGTGCCCAGAATCGGCACGCCTGCGCCCATCCCGCGAATGAACTCGTCCGTCACCGGCTTGTTCACCGTCACGATGTACTCTTTCTCGTGGTCGTTACCGGCACGCAGAATTTTGTTGACCAGATCGCCGTGGTTGGTGAGGAAAATCAGCCCCTGAGAGTCTTTATCCAGACGGCCAATCGGGAAAATGCGGCTGCTGTGGTTCACGAAATCAACAATGTTGTCCCGCTCGCCATCTTCCGTGGTGCTGACAATCCCAACCGGTTTGTTCAACGCGATAAACACCAGGTCTTCGGCATCACGCGGTTCGATGACCTGACCATTCACTTTCACCACATCGCCAGGTACCACCTGATCACCAATGGTGGCGCGTTTGCCGTTAAGAAACACGTTACCCTGTTCAATGTAACGGTCAGCCTCGCGACGTGAGCAGATCCCGCTCTCGCTAATGTATTTGTTTAATCGGGTTGATTGAGTTGGCAGCATAGTTTCTCCTGTGAAGGGCGAAATATACCTTAGGTTTGGGCTGGAAAAAAAGATTAGCCGACGGTTACTGAGACGGGTTTTTTAGTTTGCGAGACGCTTTCAGGATTTAGCGTCAGGCTATTTATCCTTGAGCTAACTCCTTTTAGCTTTACTCTCCAGAGACAATTGCTTGTAGTTTATAAATCACAGGGAGTAATATGAAGGAGATCGTTCAGACAGAATCCTTCCGACGCTGGGAGCAAAATTTAAAGGACAGGCGGGCAAAGACGATTATCGCTTCCCGCCTCTTTAGGCTGGCAAATGGCTTAGCGGGCGACATTAGACCCGTGGGGGAAGGTATCAGTGAACTGAGGATCCACTTGGGCCCGGGCTACAGAGTCTATTTTAAGGACCAGGGCAATTGCATCATCGTGCTGTTATGTGGTGGTGACAAAAGCAGCCAGGCCAGAGACATACTTATGGCAAAAATGCTGAGCAATGTATCCCAATGGCAGGAGTGAATGAGCATGCATAAATTAACACCCTACGATCCAGCCAACGCACTGGTGGATGACGAGGAAATCGCTGTGTTTATGGCTGATGCATTAGAGACGGGTGACTCAGCGTACATTGCTAAAGCGCTGGGCGTCATCGCCCGAGCGAAAGGGATGTCGACCATTTCCCAGCAAACGGGCCTGTCACGAGAACAACTGTATCGATCATTCAGTGATAAGGGGAACCCAACGCTCAAAACCACGCTGGCGGTCATGAAAGCATTGGGCCTTGGGTTAACAATCAAACCCTCTGGGGATTAATACTCATCCCGCTCGTCATCTTCATCCGGTTGCTCCATCACGCTGTACGCCACCGCGCAGAACAACGAGTTGAGACGTTTCATATCGCCCAGCAGCCCCAGATGGAGCGAGCTGGTTTCGATACTCTGCACGTTCTGCTGATGCAGACGCTCAACGTGGGCGTGCGAGTAGCGGCGATTAAGGATGCGGAAACGATGCTTGTTGCGGCGCAGGCGGCGCGCGCTCGGCACGTCGCTGGAGAAGAAGACCGACATCGCCAGCTTCAGGTTGCTGACCAGCTGTTCGTGCAGCGCTTCCAGCTCTTTCAGCCCTTCCACAGAAAACGCCCGACGTGCGGCCAGGGATTTATCCGCGATTTCACTGCCCATACGCTCGACAATATCCGAAGCCTGCTCCAGGTTAAGCGACATCTCAATAATTTCCGCCCAGCGGCGGGATTCCTCTTCCGCCAGCTCGTCCTGGGGGATCCGCGCCAGATAGAGCTTGATGGCGGTATACAGCACGTTGATATCGTCCGCCAGCCTGCGCAGCTCTTTTTCTTCGCGCGGCTCGCCGTGCATCACCTTTTGCAACCCTTCCAGCATGGTTTCCATCGCGTCACCCATGCGCAGCGTTTCGCGGGCGGCATTGGCGATGGCCAGCGCGGGCGTGTCCAGCACAGAGGTGTCCAGATGCTTCGGTTTAAGGCGCGCGTCCAGCTCCGGTTCATCACGAATTAGCCGCTCGCAGAAGCGGGCCATCGGCGCGGCAAACGGCACCATCGCCAGACAGCGCACCAGGTTGTAGAAGACGTGGAAGTAGATCACCAGCTCCGCTTTCGGCAGAGAGAGATTGTCCATCAGGTTCGCCAGCGGGTGCACAAACGGCAGAATAATCAGGCTGCCCACCAGCTTAAAGAGCAAACTCCCCAGCGCCACCCGGCGGGCGGCAGCGTTGGCGGCGCTGTTGTTGAGCATCGCCAGCAGGCCAGAGCCGAGGTTGGCACCGATCACCAGGCACAGCGCCACCGGGAAGGAAATGACCCCTGCGGCGGTTAAGGTCGCCGTCAGCAGGACCGCTGCCAGGCTGGAGTAGCTGACGATGGCAAATACCGCGCCGATCAGCGCATCCAGCATAATATCGCCGGTTAACGAGGCGAAGATGACCTGTACACCGTTGGCCTGGGTGATCGGCGTGACAGCCTGCACAATCAACTCCAGCGCCAGCAGGATCAGCCCGAGGCCAATACCGACGCGGCCAAGCTGCCCGGCACGGCTTTGCTTACGGCCGAGGAAGAAAATGACGCCGATAAAAATCAGCAGCGGCGACAGCCAGGAGAGATCGAACGTCAGGATACGCGCCATCAGCGCGGTACCGACGTCGGCGCCAAGGACAATCACCAGCGCCGGGGCGAGCGCCACCAAATCCTGCGCCACGAACGAGGTGACGAGCATGGTGGTGGCGTTGCTGCTTTGCACCAGCGCCGTGACGCCAATACCCGCGCAGAAGGCGAGCGGCTTCTTCTCAACGCTGCCGCTGAGAACGGTACGTAAACGTGCGCCAAACACACGCATCACGCCGGTACGAACGATATGGGTGCCCCATACCAGCAGTGCGACTGCGGAGAGCAGGTGTAACAACGTCAACACGGTAGGCATTCCTCCTTATCGTTATTCGTTTTCCTGAGGTTCAGTATAAGGGTTTAAACGTAAGAAAGAGACAAGGCACCATAGCGGTGCCCTGTTTGTTGTAAGGAAAAGTGACGTTAGTCTGCGTCGTAGCCTAAATTCGGCGCCAGCCAGCGTTCCACCTCTGACACGCTCATGCCTTTACGCAGAGCGTAATCCTCAATCTGATCGCGCTGAAGCTGTGCCACGGCGAAGTACTTGCTGTCCGGATGGCTGAAGTACCAGCCGGAAACGGACGCGCCCGGCCACATGGCAAATGACTCGGTGAGCTTCATGCCCGTATGCGCTTCTACGTCCAGCAGTTTCCAGATAGTGCCCTTCTCGGTGTGTTCCGGGCAGGCCGGATACCCCGGCGCCGGACGAATGCCCTGGTAATTTTCGCGGATCAGCTCCTCGTTGCTGAGATTCTCATTGGCCGCGTAGCCCCAGTGCACCTTACGTACGCGCTCGTGCAGATACTCGGCAAAGGCTTCCGCCAGGCGATCGGCAATCGCTTTCACCATGATTTTGTTGTAATCATCATGCTGCGCGTCGTACGCATCCGCCAGCGCGTCTTCTTCCAGACCGCCGGTTACGGCAAAGGCGCCGATATAGTCGGCTTTACCGGAGAGTTTCGGTGCGACGAAATCCGCCAGGCAGTAGTTGGCAAAGCCCACTTTCTCGGTTTGCTGGCGCAGATGGTGGCTCACGGCCAGCACATGGGTGCGGGTTTCATCGCGGTAGATTTCCACGTCGTCGCCCACGCGGTTCGCCGGGAACAGCCCCACCACGCCGCGCGGGTTGAGGGCTTTCTCTGCGCTCAGCCTGTCGAGCATGTCGTTAGCATCTTTAAACAGGCGCTTCGCCTCTTCGCCCACCACCTCATCTTCAAGAATGCGCGGATATTTGCCCGCCAGCGACCAGGTCATGAAGAACGGCGTCCAGTCGATGTAGTTACGCAGCGTTTCGATGCAGGCCGTCACGTCCTGCACGCCCAGACGGTGTGCGACCGGCGGCGTATAGCTGGACCAGTCGAACGCCAGATCGTTTTCGCGCGCCGCCTGAAGCGAAACCGGCGGCGTGCGCGGTTTCTTACGTCCATGCTGAATGCGGACGGTTTCATACTCTTTGCGGGTGCGGGCGACAAAGTCATCGCGCTGGGTGTCGGACAGCAGCGCGGAGACCACGCCCACGGTGCGCGAGGCGTTTTGGACATACACCGTCGGCCCGCTGTAGTTCTGCTCGATTTTCACCGCCGTGTGGGCTTTCGAGGTGGTTGCCCCGCCAATCAGCAGTGGAATGGTGAAGCCCTGGCGCTCCATCTCTTTTGCCACGTTGACCATTTCGTCCAGCGACGGCGTAATCAGCCCGGAAAGACCAATCAAATCCGCATTCACTTCGCGCGCGGTCCTGAGGATTTTATCCGCCGGGACCATCACGCCAAGATCGATAATTTCGTAGTTATTACACTGCAACACCACGCCAACGATGTTTTTGCCGATGTCGTGTACGTCGCCCTTCACGGTGGCGATGACCATTTTACCGTTACTGGAGCCCTTCTCTTTGCTGGCTTCGATAAAGGGTTCCAGATACGCCACCGCCTGTTTCATGACGCGGGCGGATTTCACCACCTGCGGCAGGAACATTTTGCCCTCGCCAAACAGATCGCCGACCACGTTCATGCCGTCCATCAGCGGCCCTTCGATCACTTCAATCGGACGGGCGGCCTGCTGACGCGCTTCCTCAGTATCCTGCTCGATAAACTCGGTAATGCCTTTTACCAGCGAGTATTCCAGACGCTTATTCACATCCCAGGAGCGCCATTCGGCCTGTTGAACGTTGGCTGATTCGTCAGATTTACTGCCGCGGTATTTTTCCGCCAGATCCAGCATGCGTTCGGTGGCGTCGTCACGACGATTGAGGATCACGTCTTCTACGGCGTCGCGCAGCTCGGCTGGCAGATCGTCGTAAATTGCCAGCTGGCCGGCGTTGACGATCCCCATGTCCATCCCGTTGCGGATGGCATAGTAGAGGAACACGGCGTGGATCGCCTCACGAACCGGGTCGTTGCCGCGGAACGAGAACGAGACGTTTGACACGCCGCCGGAGATCAGCGCATGCGGCAGTTCGCGTTTAATGTCTTCACACGCGCCGATGAAGTCCTGGGCGTAGTTGTTGTGCTCTTCGATGCCGGTCGCGACGGCGAAGATGTTCGGGTCGAAGATGATGTCTTCCGGCGGGAAGCCCACCTCTTCGGTCAAAATTTTGTACGCGCGGCGGCAAATCTCAATCTTGCGCTCGCGGGTATCGGCCTGACCCACTTCATCGAAGGCCATCACCACCACGGCGGCCCCGTAGCGACGCACCAGCTTCGCGTGGTGGATAAAGGTATCGACCCCCTCTTTCATCGAGATGGAGTTAACGATGCCTTTGCCCTGAATGCACTTCAGCCCTTTTTCGATGACGTCCCATTTAGAAGAGTCAATCATGATCGGCACGCGGGCGATATCCGGCTCACCGGCAATCAGGTTGAGGAAACGCACCATCGCCGCTTCGGCGTCGAGCATCCCCTCGTCCATGTTGATATCGATAATTTGCGCGCCGCTTTCCACCTGCTGGCGGGCAACGTCCAGCGCTTCGCTGTACTTCTCTTCTTTGATCAGACGCTTGAACTTCGCGGAGCCGGTAACGTTAGTACGTTCACCCACGTTCACAAACAGGCTGTCGTCGCCGATGGTCAACGGCTCCAGGCCGGACAGGCGACAGGCAACCGGAAGCTCGGGTAGCTTGCGCGGTGGAAGCCCGGCGACGGCGTTGCTCATGGCGGCGATATGCTCAGGCGTGGTGCCGCAGCAGCCGCCGACGATGTTGAGGAAACCAGATTCAGCCCATTCGCGGATTTGCGCCGCCATGGTGTCGGCATCCAGATCGTACTCACCAAACGCGTTCGGCAGACCGGCGTTCGGGTGGGCGGTGACGTAGCATTCCGCGATACGGGAAAGCTCCTGCACGTACTGGCGCAGCTCGTCCGGCCCCAGCGCGCAGTTCAGGCCGAAGGAGAGCGCTTCGGCATGGCGCAGAGAGTTATAAAACGCTTCGGTTGTCTGGCCGGAAAGCGTGCGCCCCGAGGCATCGGTGATGGTACCGGAAATCATGATCGGCAGGTCGACGCCCAGCGACTCGAACTCCTCTTTTACCGCGTAAATTGCCGCTTTGGCGTTGAGGGTGTCGAATACGGTTTCAATCAGGATCAGGTCGGAGCCGCCTTCCACCAGCGCTTTAGTGGACTCCCGATACGCGGCCACCAGCTGGTCAAACGTGATGTTCCGAAACGCCGGGTCGTTCACGTCCGGAGAAATCGACGCGGTGCGGTTGGTCGGGCCCAGCACCCCGGCTACGTAGCGCGGCTTGTCCGGCGTACGGGCCGTCCATTCGTCGGCGCAGGCGCGCGCCAGCTTCGCCGCTTCAAAGTTGATCTCCGCCGACAGGGACTCCATCTGGTAATCCGCCATGGCGATGGTTGTCGAGTTGAAGGTGTTGGTTTCTACAATATCCGCACCCGCTTCGAAGTAAGCGTTGTGGATATCTCTGATGACTGACGGTTTACTCAACACCAGCAGGTCATTGTTCCCTTTCAGGTCACAAGGCCAGTCGGCAAAGCGCTCTCCGCGGAAATCGTCTTCACACAGACGATAGCCCTGGATCATGGTGCCCATGCCGCCGTCCAGCACCAGAATTCGTTCATTTAACTGCGCACGCAGTTGCTCTACTTTGCTGCTCACACTTGCTCCCGACAACGCTCAACATGGCCAAAAGGCTGCGTTCCATACTGGCATAATCTCGCAGGGTCGAAAAGTCACACAGCGGTAACATGAGACATGTTCACTATCACTCCTCCGATCAGTCAGGAAAGCGGTTGCAAAACCACCAAATAAAACGAAAATGATTTCCACGATACAGAAAAAGGAGTTCGTCATGGTTACGACCGTTCCCGCTAAACGCGGCAGAAAACCTGCTGCAACCACCGCTGCACAACCTGGCGGACAGGTTCAATCCCTGACGCGCGGCCTGAAGCTGCTGGAATGGATAGCCGAATCGCACGGCAGCGTGGCCCTGACGGAGCTGGCGCAGCAGGCTGGCCTGCCGAACTCCACCACGCACCGTCTGCTGACCACCATGCAGCAGCTGGGATTCGTGCGTCAGGTGGGCGAGCTGGGACACTGGGCGGTGGGGGCGCATGCGTTTATTGTCGGCAGCAGCTTCCTGCAAAGCCGCAACCTGCTGGCGATTGTCCACCCGATTCTGCGCAAGCTGATGGAGGAGTCCGGCGAGACGGTAAACCTGGCCGTACTGGATCAGAGCGATCACCAGGCGATTATTATCGACCAGGTGCAGTGTACGCAGCTGATGCGCATGTCCGCACCGATTGGCGGCAAGCTGCCAATGCACGCCTCTGGCGCAGGGAAAGCGTTTCTCTCGCAGCTGAGCGAAGAGCAGGTAACGGGGCTGCTGCACCGTAAAGGGCTGCACGCCTATACCCACGCCACGCTGGTGTCGCCCGTGCATCTGAAAGAAGATCTGGCTCTGACCCGCAAGCGCGGCTATTCGTTTGATGACGAAGAACATGCCCTCGGGCTGCGCTGCCTCGCGTCCTGCATTTTTGACGAGCACCGCGAGCCGTTTGCCGCCATCTCCATCTCCGGGCCGATTTCACGCATGACCGACGACCGCGTCACCGAGCTGGGCGCGATGGTGATTAAGGCCGCGAAAGAGGTGACGCTGGCGTATGGTGGGATTCGTTAAACGTGCATTGCCGCCTGATGCCCTCACCCCGGCCCTCTCCCACAGGGAGAGGGAGAAAAGCGGATGCAAAACCGCTGCTTGCGGCGGTAAGCGTAGACATCTTCCACGTGTCCATTTTTGATCCGCGTTTGCAGCCCGCGCCAGTAGCTGGCGCGGAACAGATCGGCATGCATCTCTTCGAATAGCGGCCCGATGCGCGGGTCGGCACACAGCCAGTGGCGAAACTCCTCCGGAAACACATCGCCCGGCGATACGCTGTACCACGGCTCGCTGGACAGTTCATCTTCCGGATAGCGCGGCGGCGGGATATCGCGGAAGTTCACCTCGGTCATGTAGCAAATTTCATCGTAATCGTAGAACACCACCCGCCCGTGACGGGTGACGCCGAAGTTTTTAAACAGCATGTCGCCGGGGAAAATATTGGCGGCGGCGAGCTGGCGAATCGCATTGCCGTACTCTTCAATGGCGTCTCGTAAAGCCTGGCCTTCGGACTGCTCCAGCCAGATATTTAACGGCACCATCCGGCGTTCGATATAGAGATGGCTAATCGCAATCTTATCGCCAAGATCGGTAATTTTCGTCGGCGCTTCCTGCATTAGCAGCGACACCAGCGACGGATCGATCTGCTGCTTATCCAGCACAAAGTTTTCAAACTCCTGGGTATCGGCCATTCGCCCGACACGATCGTGCTCTTTAACCAGCTGATAGCAGGCGCGAACGTGCGCGGCGCTCATCTCCTTCTGCGGGGCGAATTTATCCTTAATCACCTTAAACACGCGGTCGAAGCCCGGCAGTGTGAAAACCAGCATCACCATGCCGCGGATCCCCGGCGCTTCGATAAACTGCTCATCAGCCGTGGTGACATAACGCAGGTATTCCCGATAACTTTCCGTTTTGGCATGCTTCTGACAGCCAATCGCCATGTACAGCTCGGCGGTGGTTTTGCCCGGCAGGATCTCGCGCAGCCACTCCACCAGGGCGGCAGGCAGCGGAGCGTACACCATAAAATAGGAACGGGCGAAGCCAAATACGATACTGGCCTCAGCGCTGGTAGTCAGGCAGGTATCGACAAACAGTTCGCCGTCGTCGGTACGGTGAATGGGCAGCAGAAACGGCACGATGGCTGTCGGCGTAACCAGTTTGCCCACCAGCCAGGCGGCCTTATTCCGGTAGAAAAGCTCGTTGGCAACCTGCAAATGGCTGCGGCTGAGCACCTCCTCGCCGAAGGTTTCACTGAGATACGCGTGGATATAGCCGATATCCCGGGGTTTATTCTCCCACGGCAGGCGCAGCGGCAAATCCGTTAAGACACGGTGCAGGAGCTTTTCCCAGCCGCGATCGGGAAAGAAATCTTTCGCCAGCGGACGCGGAATGGTACGGAAGCGGCGCTCCGGCTGGGAGCTGAAGATAAATAACCGCTCAGGAGATAATGAGCGGTGGTCAAATAACCGGCAATAGACGGAGTTGAAAAAGCTCTCCGCAATCTCGAAGCGCGGGTAGTCGGGTAACAGATGGGTGTAATGCTCTTTCACGCGCAGTAAAAAATCCGCATCCGGGCTTTTACCGTCGGTGATACAGCGCAGTTGCTCCACCACCAGACCTACATGGTGATCATAAAGATGGATACGCTGCTTCATGGCCTGCTGAACCGCATGCCAGTCGGCGTGCTCAAAACGCTGTTGCGCGCCGGAGGTGACTTCCAGAAAGCGGCCATATTGGGCATCGAAGCCCTGCAAAATAGTTTGGGCAATCAGTAATTCCAGACCACGCGACATATATTCCCCCTCACCCCAACCCTCTCCCCGAGGGGGGAGAGGGGGAAAAGATTAGAACTGTGCTTCTTCCGTTGAGCCCGTTAATGCCGTGACGGAGGAGGCCCCGCCCTGAATAATCGTGGTCACATTATCGAAGTAGCCGGTTCCCACTTCCTGCTGGTGCGAAACGAAGGTATATCCCTCTTTGCCTGCCGCAAATTCTGGCTGCTGCACCTTCTCAACATAGTGCTTCATGCCTTCGCCCTGCGCGTAGGCGTGCGCCAGGTCGAACATGTTGAACCACATGCTGTGGATACCCGCCAGGGTGATGAACTGGTACTTGTAGCCCATATCCGACAGCTGCTGCTGGAAGCTGGCGATGGTGGTATCGTCCAGATTCTTTTGCCAGTTGAAGGACGGCGAACAATTATAGGCCAGCAGCTTGCCCGGATACTTCGCATGAATCGCATCGGCAAAACGCTTCGCCAGCGCCAGATCCGGCGTGGAGGTTTCACACCAGACCAGGTCAGCGTAAGGGGCATAGGCCAGACCGCGGCTGATGGCCTGTTCGATACCGGCATGCGTGCGATAGAATCCCTCGCTGGTGCGCTCGCCGGTAATAAATTCGCTGTCGTACGGATCGCAGTCAGAGGTGATCAGGTCCGCCGCATCAGCATCGGTACGGGCAATCACCAGCGTCGGCACGCCGAGCACGTCAGCAGCCAGACGCGCGGCAACCAGCTTTTGGATCGCTTCCTGGGTTGGTACCAGCACTTTCCCGCCCATATGCCCGCACTTCTTGACCGACGCCAGTTGATCTTCAAAGTGAACGGCCGCTGCACCGGCCTCAATCATGGATTTCATCAGCTCAAAGGCGTTCAGCACGCCGCCGAAACCGGCTTCCGCATCGGCGACGATCGGCAGGAAATAGTCTATAAAACGCGGATCGTGGGGTTCGATACCCGCGGCCCACTGGATCTGATCCGCACGGCGGAAGGTATTGTTGATCCGATCCACCACTGACGGCACCGAGTTCGCCGGATAAAGAGATTGATCCGGATACATGCTGGAGGCAAGGTTAGCATCCGCCGCGACCTGCCAGCCGGAAAGATAGATAGCTTCAATGCCGGCCTTCGCCTGCTGCAATGCCTGACCGCCAGTCAGTGCGCCGAGGCTGTTGATATAGCCTTTTTTAGCTCCCCCGTGCAGCAGATCCCACATTTTTGCCGCGCCGTTCTGCGCCAGCGTACATTCCGGGTTAACCGAGCCACGTAACTTCACCACTTCCTCTGCGCTGTACGGGCGGCGAATGCCTTCCCAGCGCGGTTGGGTCCACTCTTTTTGTAACTCTTCGATCTGTTGGGTACGGGTTTTCATGTGCAGATGCTCCATATTGTTATGTGGTGAATTACGCCAGGAAGCGGTAGCCCGGCAGGGTCAGGAAGTCGATTAAGTCATCAGAGGTGGTGATTTGCTCCATCAGACGTGCAGCATCGTCAAAACGCCCACTGCTGAAGCGGTGCTCGCCCAGTTCGTCCTGGATGACCCGCATCTCTTCGGCCAGCATCTGACGGAACAGGGCTTTGGTTACCGGTTTGCCGTTGCTGAGCGTTTTTTGATGGTGGATCCACTGCCAGATGGAGGTACGTGAAATTTCCGCCGTGGCGGCATCTTCCATCAGGCCGTAAATCGGCACGCAGCCGTTGCCGGAGATCCATGCCTCGATGTACTGCATGGCGACGCGAATGTTGGCGCGCATGCCCTCTTCCGTACGCTCGCCCGCACACGGCGCGAGCAACTGTTCTTCTGCGATGGGCGCATCATCTTCACGGGTGACAAACAGCTGGTTTTTGTTGTCGCCGAGTACGCGGTTAAAGACTTCCATCGCCGTATCGGCCAGACCGGGATGGGCAATCCACGTCCCGTCGTGGCCATTACGGGCTTCCAGCTCTTTATCGGCTTTCACCTTGTTGAGCACATGGTTGTTACGCTCAGCATCTTTGCTCGGGATAAAGGCCGCCATGCCGCCCATCGCAAAGGCGCCGCGTTTGTGACAGGTCTTAATCAGCAGGCGCGAGTAGGCGCTGAGGAACGGTTTATCCATAGTCACAACCTGACGATCCGGCAATACCCGGTCGGCATGGTTTTTCAGCGTTTTGATGTAGCTGAAGATGTAATCCCAGCGGCCGCAGTTCAGGCCCACAATATGGTCACGCAGCGCATGGAGGATCTCATGCATCTGGAATACGGCAGGCAGGGTTTCAATCAGCAGCGTGGCTTTAATGGTGCCGCGCGGCAGGCTGAAGCGGTCTTCTGCGTAGCTGAAAACTTCACTCCACCACGCCGCTTCCTGCCAGGACTGGGTTTTCGGCAGATAGAAATAGGGGCCGCTGCCTTTCGCCAGCAGGTTTTTATGGTTGTGGAAGAAGTACAGCGCAAAGTCGAACAGGCTGCCCGGAATCGCTTCTCCGCGCCAGGTGACGTGCTTTTCTGGCAAATGCAGACCGCGTACGCGACAGATCAGCACCGCCGGATTCGGTTTGAGCTGGTAAATTTTACCGGCTTCGTTGGTATAGCTGATGGTGCCATTGACGGCGTCGCGCAGGTTGATCTGCCCGTCGATAACTTTCTGCCAGTCCGGTGCCAGCGAGTCTTCAAAATCGGCCATAAAGACTTTGACGTTGGCATTCATGGCGTTGATCACCATTTTGCGCTCTACCGGGCCGGTGATCTCCACACGACGATCCTGTAAATCTTCAGGGATTCCGCGGATTTTCCAATCACCATGACGAATGGAAGCAGTTTCCGAAATAAATCCTGGCAACTTGCCGTTATCGATCCCCTGCTGTTGGTGAATGCGCGCCGCCAGCAGTTTATTACGCTGTGGCGTAAAGCGAGTCACCAGTTCAGTCAGAAACTCTACCGCTTCTGCCGTCAAAACTTGCTGTTCTTGCTCACCATTCGGCTGGGTAAAGGTCAGTTCATCGACCGTTGTTGCCTGTTGAGTCATCGTTCTGCTCCTCATCAAAGATCCAAATCACGCCCCCGACGCGAGCGAAAGATCGTTGTGTAGTTTTCGCTCAGCAGAATTAAGACTATCTATAATTTTTCCAAAATCAAAAACAATTTCCATTTTAATTTTAATTGCAACGCAACTTCATGATTACTATAGAGTTAAAGTTTCCTGGTATGTTGAACAGGATTTCGGAAATAAAAAAGGCACCCGAAGGTGCCTGATCTGAATAGCTGAAACGCTTTAGGATCGTTTAATGCAGACGATTACTCCAGCGTCGGATTCATGTGGCGAAGATCGTACGGCGTAATCTGGTAGACGTAATAGTTGAGCCAGTTGGTAAACAGCAAATTTCCATGACTACGCCAGGTTGCCCGAGGCGTGTTTTGTGGATCGTTTTTCGGGAAATAGTTGTACGGGACATCCGGATTCAGACCCGCTTCAACGTCACGAAAATACTCTGCCGCGAGGGTATGCGGATCGTACTCAGGATGGCCGGTAACGAACGCGATGCGTTTGTCTTTACTGGCAAAGAGGTAGGCATCGCCGTCTTCCGTTTCGGCCAGAATTTCCAGGTCGGTATAATCGCGGATCAGCTGTGCCGGAAAATCGGCGTAGCGAGAATGGGGAGCCAGGAAAGTGTCATCGAAACCACGCGTCAGCAGCGCATGCGGGTGAAGGATGTGGTGTTCGTATACGCCAGAAAGTTTGTCGCTGCGGGTTTGCTTGGGAATACCATACAGGATATTCAATGCGGCCTGTACCGCCCAACAGACAAACAAGGTGGACGTGACGTGATCTTTTGCCCACTCCAGCACCTGCCTGATCTGTGGCCAGTAGGCAACGTCATTAAATTCCACCAGACCCAGCGGTGCGCCGGTGACGATCAATCCATCGAAGTTCTCATCGCGAATATCTTCAAAATTACAGTAGAAGTTATTCAGATGCTCAGCAGGCGTGTTGCGTGACTCACGCGCGTCAATGCGCAGCAGCTGGATATCAACCTGAAGCGGAGAGTTGGAGAGCAAACGCAAGAACTGGTTCTCTGTTTCGATCTTCTTTGGCATCAAATTAAGGATCAGCACCTTCAGCGGGCGAATTTCCTGACCAGAAGCACGCGAAGTTGTCATTACGAAGACATTCTCTTCACGCAAGAAATTGACGGCTGGTAGCTCGTCCTGCACCCGAATCGGCATAACCTTAAATCCTCACAGCATACGTATAAACGTTTAGACATCCAGACAGCTAACGATACCCAGAAACGGGGTTAATGTCGAGCCTGCAAGCGTAAGGTGAGAAAGTTTCAAGGAGGGGATGGTGCGGTTTGGTGCCCTCACCCCGGCCCTCTCCCACAGGGAGAGGGAGAAAAACAAAAGCAAAAAACCCCGCACCTTACGGTACGGGGTTCTTCTTGTTTGATGCCTGGCAGTTCCCTACTCTCACATGGGGAGACCCCACACTACCATCGGCGCTACGGCGTTTCACTTCTGAGTTCGGCATGGGGTCAGGTGGGACCACCGCGCTAAAGCCGCCAGGCAAATTCTGTTAATCTGTATCAGGCTGAAAATCGTGTCTGTCTCTTCGCCAAAACACCTTCGGCGTTGTAAGGTTAAGTCTCACGGTTCATTAGTATCGGTTAGCTCAACGCATCGCTGCGCTTACACACCCGACCTATCAACGTCGTCGTCTTCAACGTTCCTTCAGGAGACTTAAAGTCTCAGGGAGAACTCATCTCGGGGCAAGTTTCGTGCTTAGATGCTTTCAGCACTTATCTCTTCCGCATTTAGCTACCGGGCAGTGCCATTGGCATGACAACCCGAACACCAGTGATGCGTCCACTCCGGTCCTCTCGTACTAGGAGCAGCCCCCCTCAATTCTCCAGCGCCCACGGCAGATAGGGACCGAACTGTCTCACGACGTTCTAAACCCAGCTCGCGTACCACTTTAAATGGCGAACAGCCATACCCTTGGGACCTACTTCAGCCCCAGGATGTGATGAGCCGACATCGAGGTGCCAAACACCGCCGTCGATATGAACTCTTGGGCGGTATCAGCCTGTTATCCCCGGAGTACCTTTTATCCGTTGAGCGATGGCCCTTCCATTCAGAACCACCGGATCACTATGACCTGCTTTCGCACCTGCTCGCGCCGTCACGCTCGCAGTCAAGCTGGCTTATGCCATTGCACTAACCTCCTGATGTCCGACCAGGATTAGCCAACCTTCGTGCTCCTCCGTTACTCTTTGGGAGGAGACCGCCCCAGTCAAACTACCCACCAGACACTGTCCGCAACCCGGATTACGGGTCTACGTTAGAACACCAGCCATTAAAGGGTGGTATTTCAAGGATGGCTCCACGCAGACTGGCGTCCACGCTTCAAAGCCTCCCACCTATCCTACACATCAAGGACCAGTGTTCAGTGTCAAGCTATAGTAAAGGTTCACGGGGTCTTTCCGTCTTGCCGCGGGTACACTGCATCTTCACAGCGAGTTCAATTTCACTGAGTCTCGGGTGGAGACAGCCTGGCCATCATTACGCCATTCGTGCAGGTCGGAACTTACCCGACAAGGAATTTCGCTACCTTAGGACCGTTATAGTTACGGCCGCCGTTTACCGGGGCTTCGATCAAGAGCTTCGCGTTGCCGCTAACCCCATCAATTAACCTTCCGGCACCGGGCAGGCGTCACACCGTATACGTCCACTTTCGTGTTTGCACAGTGCTGTGTTTTTAATAAACAGTTGCAGCCAGCTGGTATCTTCGACTGATTTCAGCTCCGTCCGCAGGGACTTCACCTACCTATCAGCGTGCCTTCTCCCGAAGTTACGGCACCATTTTGCCTAGTTCCTTCACCCGAGTTCTCTCAAGCGCCTTGGTATTCTCTACCTGACCACCTGTGTCGGTTTGGGGTACGATTTCGTGTTACCTGATGCTTAGAGGCTTTTCCTGGAAGCAGGGCATTTATCACTTCAGCACCGTAGTGCCTCGTCATCACACCTCAGCGTTAAAAGGTACCGGATTTACCTGGAACCTCCGCCTACATGCTTAAACCGGGACAACCGTCGCCCGGCTGACATAGCCTTCTCCGTCCCCCCTTCGCAGTAACACCAAGTACAGGAATATTAACCTGTTTCCCATCGACTACGCCTTTCGGCCTCGCCTTAGGGGTCGACTCACCCTGCCCCGATTAACGTTGGACAGGAACCCTTGGTCTTCCGGCGAGCGGGCTTTTCACCCGCTTTATCGTTACTTATGTCAGCATTCGCACTTCTGATACCTCCAGCATGCCTCACAGCACACCTTCAACGGCTTACAGAACGCTCCCCTACCCAACAACACATAGTGTCGCTGCCGCAGCTTCGGTGCATGGTTTAGCCCCGTTACATCTTCCGCGCAGGCCGACTCGACCAGTGAGCTATTACGCTTTCTTTAAATGATGGCTGCTTCTAAGCCAACATCCTGGCTGTCTGTGCCTTCCCACATCGTTTCCCACTTAACCATGACTTTGGGACCTTAGCTGGCGGTCTGGGTTGTTTCCCTCTTCACGACGGACGTTAGCACCCGCCGTGTGTCTCCCGTGATAACATTCTTCGGTATTCGTAGTTTGCATCGGGTTGGTAAGCCGGGATGGCCCCCTAGCCGAAACAGTGCTCTACCCCCGAAGATGAGTTCACGAGGCGCTACCTAAATAGCTTTCGGGGAGAACCAGCTATCTCCCGGTTTGATTGGCCTTTCACCCCCAGCCACAGGTCATCCGCTAATTTTTCAACATTAGTCGGTTCGGTCCTCCAGTTAGTGTTACCCAACCTTCAACCTGCCCATGGCTAGATCACCGGGTTTCGGGTCTATACCCTGCAACTTAACGCCCAGTTAAGACTCGGTTTCCCTTCGGCTCCCCTATACGGTTAACCTTGCTACAGAATATAAGTCGCTGACCCATTATACAAAAGGTACGCAGTCACACCCGAAGGTGCTCCCACTGCTTGTACGTACACGGTTTCAGGTTCTTTTTCACTCCCCTCGCCGGGGTTCTTTTCGCCTTTCCCTCACGGTACTGGTTCACTATCGGTCAGTCAGGAGTATTTAGCCTTGGAGGATGGTCCCCCCATATTCAGACAGGATACCACGTGTCCCGCCCTACTCTTCGAGTTCACAGCAAGTGTGTTTTCGTGTACGGGACTATCACCCTGTACCGTCGGACTTTCCAGACCGTTCCACTAACACACAAGCTGATTCAGACTCCGGGCTGCTCCCCGTTCGCTCGCCGCTACTGGGGGAATCTCGGTTGATTTCTTTTCCTCGGGGTACTTAGATGTTTCAGTTCCCCCGGTTCGCCTCGTTAACCTATGTATTCAGTTAACGATAGTGTGTCGAAACACACTGGGTTTCCCCATTCGGACATCGCCGGGTCAAAGGTTCATATCACCTCGCCGGCGCTTTTCGCAGATTAGCACGTCCTTCATCGCCTCTGACTGCCAGGGCATCCACCGTGTACGCTTAGTCGCTTAACCTCACAACCCGAAGATGTTTCACTTCATGGTTGCGAAAATTTGAGAGACTCGAACACACATGAGCTGTGTGTCGTTTCAATTTTCAGCTTGATCCAGATTTTTAAAGAGCAAAACTTCTTAATGCACTCAAAAGTACATTCAGAAGTTCATCATTCATCAGACAATCTGTGTGAGCACTACAAAGGCAGGTTCTTTAAGGTAAGGAGGTGATCCAACCGCAGGTTCCCCTACGGTTACCTTGTTACGACTTCACCCCAGTCATGAATCACAAAGTGGTAAGCGCCCTCCCGAAGGTTAAGCTACCTACTTCTTTTGCAACCCACTCCCATGGTGTGACGGGCGGTGTGTACAAGGCCCGGGAACGTATTCACCGTGGCATTCTGATCCACGATTACTAGCGATTCCGACTTCATGGAGTCGAGTTGCAGACTCCAATCCGGACTACGACGCACTTTATGAGGTCCGCTTGCTCTCGCGAGGTCGCTTCTCTTTGTATGCGCCATTGTAGCACGTGTGTAGCCCTACTCGTAAGGGCCATGATGACTTGACGTCATCCCCACCTTCCTCCAGTTTATCACTGGCAGTCTCCTTTGAGTTCCCGGCCGGACCGCTGGCAACAAAGGATAAGGGTTGCGCTCGTTGCGGGACTTAACCCAACATTTCACAACACGAGCTGA
This sequence comes from Enterobacter sp. CRENT-193, assembly GCF_002787395.1. Lineage (NCBI taxonomy): Bacteria > Pseudomonadati > Pseudomonadota > Gammaproteobacteria > Enterobacterales > Enterobacteriaceae > Enterobacter > Enterobacter sp. CRENT-193. Next base: position 453,691 of record NZ_CP024812.1, read on the forward strand.
CGACAGCCATGCAGCACCTGTCTCAGAGTTCCCGAAGGCACCAAAGCATCTCTGCTAAGTTCTCTGGATGTCAAGAGTAGGTAAGGTTCTTCGCGTTGCATCGAATTAAACCACATGCTCCACCGCTTGTGCGGGCCCCCGTCAATTCATTTGAGTTTTAACCTTGCGGCCGTACTCCCCAGGCGGTCGACTTAACGCGTTAGCTCCGGAAGCCACGCCTCAAGGGCACAACCTCCAAGTCGACATCGTTTACGGCGTGGACTACCAGGGTATCTAATCCTGTTTGCTCCCCACGCTTTCGCACCTGAGCGTCAGTCTTTGTCCAGGGGGCCGCCTTCGCCACCGGTATTCCTCCAGATCTCTACGCATTTCACCGCTACACCTGGAATTCTACCCCCCTCTACAAGACTCTAGCCTGCCAGTTTCGAATGCAGTTCCCAGGTTGAGCCCGGGGATTTCACATCCGACTTGACAGACCGCCTGCGTGCGCTTTACGCCCAGTAATTCCGATTAACGCTTGCACCCTCCGTATTACCGCGGCTGCTGGCACGGAGTTAGCCGGTGCTTCTTCTGCGGGTAACGTCAATCGACAAGGTTATTAACCTTATCGCCTTCCTCCCCGCTGAAAGTACTTTACAACCCGAAGGCCTTCTTCATACACGCGGCATGGCTGCATCAGGCTTGCGCCCATTGTGCAATATTCCCCACTGCTGCCTCCCGTAGGAGTCTGGACCGTGTCTCAGTTCCAGTGTGGCTGGTCATCCTCTCAGACCAGCTAGGGATCGTCGCCTAGGTGAGCCGTTACCCCACCTACTAGCTAATCCCATCTGGGCACATCCGATGGCAAGAGGCCCGAAGGTCCCCCTCTTTGGTCTTGCGACGTTATGCGGTATTAGCTACCGTTTCCAGTAGTTATCCCCCTCCATCAGGCAGTTTCCCAGACATTACTCACCCGTCCGCCACTCGTCAGCGAAGCAGCAAGCTGCTTCCTGTTACCGTTCGACTTGCATGTGTTAGGCCTGCCGCCAGCGTTCAATCTGAGCCATGATCAAACTCTTCAATTTAAAAGTTTGATGCTCAATGAATTAAACTTCGTAATGAATTACGTGTTCACTCGTTGAGACTTGGTATTCATTTTTCGTCCGAGGACGTTAAGAATCCATGTCACTTTGAGTGCCCACACAGATTGTCTGATAAATTGTTAAAGAGCAGTGCAACGCGGCTTTCGCTCACCGTTGCGAGGTGGCGTATATTACGCTTTCCTCTTTCAGAGTCAACCCTGATTTTCAGGATTTTTTCTCTTCAACCGACCGGGTTGTTTGTGAAGTGATTCACATCCGCCGTGTCGATGGAGGCGCATTATAGGGAGTTCTCCGCAGGCCGCAACCGCTAAATGACAGAAAAATGACTGACTGCTGCATTCCACAGCAAAACCCCGCCTTATACCTTTTTACACACAGACTTATCCACAATGATACGAAAAAGTAAAAATGTGCGAGCGTTGCGCAAACGTTTTCGTTAAAATGCTCGCGCTTTACAAGGATGCCTCGTCAGGTGTGTTAGATGAGTTTTTCACAGGAAAATTCATCTAACGCTCTCTGTAATCGTGAAATCCAGGGGATTTACCATGCAACAACGTCGTCCAGTCCGCCGCGCTCTGCTCAGTGTTTCTGATAAAGCCGGTATCGTCGAATTCGCCCAGGCACTTTCCGCACGCGGTGTGGAGCTGCTTTCTACAGGTGGCACCGCGCGCCTGTTAGCAGAGAAAGGTCTGCCGGTAACCGAAGTGTCCGATTACACCGGTTTCCCGGAAATGATGGATGGACGCGTCAAAACCCTGCATCCGAAAGTCCACGGCGGTATTCTTGGCCGTCGCGGTCAGGACGACGCCATTATGGAACAGCACGATATCGCGCCTATCGATATGGTCGTTGTTAACCTCTACCCGTTCGCCCAGACCGTCGCCCGCGAAGGCTGCTCTCTGGAAGATGCGGTTGAAAATATCGATATCGGCGGCCCGACCATGGTGCGCTCCGCAGCCAAGAACCATAAAGATGTGGCCATCGTGGTGAAGAGCAGCGACTACAACGCCATTATTAATGAGATGGATGCCAACGAAGGGTCCCTGACACTTGAAACGCGTTTCGATCTCGCCATCAAAGCCTTCGAGCTTACCGCCGCCTACGACAGCATGATCGCCAACTACTTCGGTAGCCTGGTACCGGCTTACCATGGTGAAAGCAAAGATCCCTCTGGCCGCTTCCCGCGCACCCTGAACCTGAACTTCATTAAGAAGCAGGATATGCGTTACGGTGAGAACAGCCACCAGCAGGCTGCCTTCTATATAGAAGAAGAGGTAAAGGAAGCCTCCGTTGCGACCGCCCAGCAGGTTCAGGGCAAAGCCCTTTCCTATAACAACATTGCCGACACCGACGCCGCGCTGGAATGCGTGAAAGAATTCAGCGAGCCGGCCTGCGTTATCGTCAAGCACGCCAACCCATGCGGCGTTGCGGTAAGCACTTCTATTCTGGATGCCTACGATCGCGCCTACAAAACCGACCCGACCTCCGCGTTCGGCGGCATTATCGCCTTTAACCGCGAGCTGGATGCGGAAACCGCGCAGGCCATCATCTCCCGCCAGTTTGTCGAAGTGATCATCGCGCCGTCCGCATCAGAAGAAGCGCTGAAAATCACTGCGGCAAAACAGAATGTGCGCGTGCTGGTTTGCGGTCAGTGGGCGGAACGCGTGCCGGGCCTGGACTTCAAGCGCGTGAACGGCGGTCTGCTGGTTCAGGACCGCGATCTGGGGATGGTGAGCGAAGCCGATCTGCGTGTCGTCACCAAACGTCAGCCGACCGAACAGGAACTGCGTGACGCGCTGTTCTGCTGGAAAGTGGCTAAGTTCGTGAAATCCAACGCCATCGTCTACGCCAAAGAGAACATGACCATCGGGATAGGCGCAGGCCAGATGAGCCGCGTTTACTCTGCAAAAATTGCCGGTATCAAAGCAGGCGACGAAGGTCTGGAAGTGAAAGGCTCCGCCATGGCCTCTGATGCCTTCTTCCCGTTCCGCGACGGAATCGATGCGGCCGCTGCTGTGGGTATCACCTGTGTGATCCAGCCTGGCGGTTCAATCCGTGATGACGAAGTGATTGCCGCTGCCGACGAACACGGCATCGCAATGATCTTCACCGACATGCGCCACTTCCGCCATTAATTCCCGGAGCAGAAAATGAAAGTATTAGTGATTGGTAACGGCGGGCGCGAGCACGCCCTGGCGTGGAAAGCAGCGCAGTCTCCGCAGGTTGAAACCGTCTTTGTGGCACCGGGTAATGCCGGTACGGCGCTGGAACCCGCGCTGCAAAACGTCGCCATCGGCGTGACCGATATCCCGGCACTGCTGAGCTTTGCCCAGACCGAGAACATCGATCTGACCATCGTTGGCCCGGAAGCGCCGCTGGTGATTGGCGTCGTAGACGCCTTCCGCGCAGCTGGCCTGAAAATCTTTGGCCCAACGGAGGGTGCCGCACAGCTGGAAGGCTCAAAAGCCTTCACCAAAGATTTTCTCGCGCGTCATAACATCCCGACGGCGGAATATCAGAATTTCACTGAAGTGGAGCCTGCTCTGGCCTGGTTACGTGAGAAGGGCGCGCCGATTGTTATCAAGGCCGACGGTCTGGCCGCGGGTAAAGGCGTGATCGTCGCGATGACCCTCGAAGAAGCCGAAGCCGCGGTTCAGGATATGCTGGCAGGTAACGCCTTTGGCGATGCGGGCCACCGCATCGTGATTGAAGAGTTCCTCGACGGCGAAGAGGCGAGCTTTATCGTGATGGTCGATGGCGAGCACGTTCTGCCGATGGCCACCAGCCAGGATCACAAGCGTGTGGGCAATGGCGATACCGGCCCCAACACTGGGGGAATGGGCGCTTACTCTCCTGCTCCCGTTGTTACCGATGAGGTGCATCAGCGCACCATGGACCGCATCATCTGGCCAACCGTGAAAGGGATGGCGGCGGAAGGCAATACCTACACCGGTTTCCTTTATGCAGGCCTGATGATCGACAAGCAGGGTAACCCGAAGGTGATCGAATTCAACTGCCGCTTTGGCGATCCGGAAACCCAGCCGATCATGCTGCGCATGAAATCCGACCTGGTGGATCTGTGCCTTGCGGCCTGCGAAGGCAAACTGGATGAGAAAACGTCAGAGTGGGACGAGCGTGCCTCTTTAGGTGTGGTGATTGCTGCGGGTGGGTATCCGGGTAGCTACAACACTGGAGATGAGATCCACGGCCTGCCGCTGGAAGAGATTGACGGCGCGAAGGTGTTCCACGCCGGTACGAAGCTGGCTGACGATGACCGCGTGCTCACCAACGGCGGCCGCGTGCTGTGTGCGACCGCGCTGGGCCAGACCGTGGCAGAAGCGCAGAAACGCGCCTATGCGCTGATGGCGGATATTCACTGGAACGGCAGCTTCAGCCGTCAGGATATCGGTTATCGTGCTATTGCGCGGGAGCAGGGAGAGTAATTTCCCCTCACCCTAACCCTCTCCCTCAAGGGAGAGGGGACTTAAATCAAAAACTCTTTTCTGTCGGCTGCCAGGTGCAGAAATCTTCATTCGCCACCAGCAACAGCTGAGAGCCTTCCGGCGCTTCCAGCCATGCCACACTCACCTCCACAGATGAATGCCGCTGACGACGCTGAATGTGTTCGGTTGCCCAGGATTCAAGCTCAGGCTTCACCGTCTGCCCTTCGCAGGTGGTCACCGTGCCGTCGGCATGCCAGCGCCCCTGACGCAGCACCACGCGGCCCTGACGCAGCGCATCGCTGGTCTGGCGAAGTTGTTCAGCACGGTAGCGGTAGAGGGCGACCTGATCGCTGGAAAGCTGCTTTTTCAGTCCACTGACCTCATGCTGCATAAAGCTCAGCTCGCCGTGGTCGTCGAAACGCACCTTCACGTGTTCGGGAGTCTTACTGTAGATATTCAGTTCAATGAGCGACAGGGCATCGCCCTGCCAGCGGTATTCTGCGGTCGAGGTATTGCCGTTATGCCATGGGCTGAACGCGGTGAGCATATGGACTTCATCGCTGGAATCTTTGCGCCAGATCCTGACCGCACCCTGGTTGTCAGCGTAGCCGCTGGCGGTAAACGGGGGGAGTGAGGAATCATGACTACAGGCAGACAGCAACAGTACGCCTGCCAGCGCGAGCGGTCCACGCCAGAATGACAAAAGGGGCGTTGCCGCCCCTTCGTTAAAACTGTTCACTGCCACGCGTCTTACTTAACTGCGTCTTTCAGTGCTTTACCAGAAACAAATGCCGGCACGTTAGCTGCGGCGATTTTGATTTCTTTACCGGTCTGCGGGTTGCGGCCAGTACGCTCAGCGCGGTGGTTCACTTTGAAGGTACCGAAACCAACCAGTTGTACAGCATCGCCTTCTTTCAGAGACTCAGTAATAGCAGCCAGGGTAGATTCCAGAGCAGCTTTAGCCTGCACTTTAGACAGATCAGCCTTGTCCGCAATTACATCAATCAGTTGAGTCTTGTTCATAAGTTATCCTTTCAATGTGTTTATCGCTTGCTAAGCATCGAGTGCGACGAAAATGCCAAAAAAGCACTCTCCTGCATACACGCACCGATAGCCACTTTTTTTCGCCCCCCAAATGTAGACCAGACGGGGGGCGAAAGGGAAGAGTCGAGGAGCGACAAAACAGGCGTTAAATCACGTTTTGTTGTCTCATTGGTTAAAAATTATACCAATATTGCTCTCACCGGCCTCGCGCAGGTCCGCGCGCAGCCCTTTGATCAGCTCAATATCACGCTCTTCACACTCTGCCAGCAGGCGGAAAATCTCCCACTGAATGTCCCATTCCTGTTCTACCGCCGGGTTAGCACGCAGCTCTTCGTCGGTCATTTCACGGCCTTCCTGGGTCATTTCCAGCATCGCAACGGTGGTAATGGATGCCTTACTGACTTCAATGGCGTGTTCCAGGGTTTCACCGCTCAGACGGGAGTGGATCAGCTCGCTCAACGCCACACAGGCATCAATGGCCGGGTAGACGCCATACAGGTCGAAATCATCCGCAGCCGGAATAGCCTCTTCCAGCTTTTCGAGCTGAGAGTCAAAATTCACCTTCGCGTCTTTGACCGTCAGCGTCTCCCAGATTAAATCCAGGATACGACGATAAATCTGGCCTTCGCCAAACGCTGTCTGCTTGCAGAACGCGGCATAGTTGGGATACATGCGCTCGCACAGGCAAGCCATAAACGTCACGTGCTGCCAGCTTTCCAGCTTTTCAAGGCGCAGATGAATCGGGTTTTGTAACATGATGATGTCTCGAATCGAAAATTAGCCGCAGTTTACCTGAATCACGGCTGAATTTCCTGCCAACGAATGAATGCCGGACGTGAAGAGGCCACGGCGTCAGCCCAGCGGGTTGGCTCCGGTAAACGGTAGCCCTTCATACAGCGTTGCACCCACGCCAGGGCGCTGTCCATGCTCACCCGATGCCCGGTTGCGATAAACAGCGGGTTGCAGCGCGCTTTACTGCGCCAGACCCACGCCAGCTGCTCGCCTTTATGAATAAGCGGCGCCAGCGCGCCCGGTTCGGCAGAGAGCGGCTCAAACGCGCCGCACAGGCGTTTTTTCGCCACGCCGATGGTCGGCACGTCCACCAGCAGACCAAAGTGGCTGGCAACGCCTAAGCGACGCGGATGGGAGATACCATGCCCATCAACAAACAGCAGGTCAGGTTTTTGCGAGAGTTGTTCCCAAGCGGCCAGCAGCGCGGGATATTCGCGGAAGGAGAGAAAGCCGGGGATATAGGGCATGGTGGTGGCGATACGCGCCACCTTGTACTCCACCAGCTCCAGCGACGGGTATTTCAGCACCACCATCGCCGCTCGCGTCACTTCACCGCCCTGCTCAAACCCGACGTCCGCCCCGCCAATGTACCGCGGAGGGTCCGTATCCAGACGATCCTCACGGATCACCGATGAAGCCAGTTCGATTTGCTGAGCGCGTAGCGACGCGAGATCCATAACCACTCCTTACTTATGATACTGGGCAGAAAGCCGATGCACCGCCTCCACAAATACGCCTGCGTGTTCAGGCGGCACATCCTGATGAATGCCGTGGCCGAGGTTAAAGACGTGGCCTTCACCCTGGCCGAAACCAGACAGTATAGTCGACACTTCCTCTTCGATACGGGCAGGCTGTGCATAGAGCATGGACGGGTCCATGTTGCCCTGAAGCGCCACTTTGTCCCCCACGCGACGGCGCGCATCGGCAATATCGGTGGTCCAGTCGAGGCCCAGCGCGTCGCAGCCGGTGGCCGCCATCGCTTCCAGCCACTGGCCGCCGCCTTTGGTAAACAGCGTCACCGGCACGCGACGGCCTTCGTTTTCACGCAGCAGGCCATCGACAATTTTGTGCATGTAGTACAGGGAGAACTGCTGATAATCACGTCCGGTCAGCACGCCGCCCCAGGTGTCGAAAATCATCACCGACTGCGCACCTGCTTTAATCTGCGCGTTGAGGTAGAGCGTGACGCTCTTCGCGAGCTTGTCGAGCAGCGCATGCAGGGCCAGCGGCTCGGCGTACATCATCTTTTTGATGACGGTAAAGGCTTTGCTGCTGCCGCCTTCCACCATGTAGGTGGCCAGCGTCCACGGACTACCGGAGAAGCCAATCAGCGGCACATCGCCTTTGAGCTCGCGGCGAATGGTGCGCACGGCGTTCATCACATAGCCCAGCTCGCCTTCCGGATCGGGGATCGGCAACTTATCAACGTCGGCTTTGCTTTTGATCGGTGAGGTAAAACGCGGGCCCTCGCCGGTTTCGAAATAGAGCCCAAGGCCCATCGCATCCGGAATGGTGAGAATGTCCGAAAAAAGAATGGCGGCATCGAGCGGGAAGCGGCGCAGCGGCTGGAGCGTCACTTCACAGGCCAGCTCGGCGTTTTTGCACAGCGACATAAAATCGCCCGCCTGCGCGCGCGTGGCTTTGTACTCTGGCAGATAGCGTCCCGCCTGGCGCATCATCCACACCGGGGTGACATCAACGGGCTGGCGCAGCAGCGCACGCAGATAACGATCGTTCTTCAGTTCGGTCATTTTGCAGTTCCTTATTGCGTCAGTCCGTCAGTGTAACACTACTCATACTCGGCCCGACACATTGCCACGGTATCTTCTATCAGGCGACGCGCCACCGTTCCCGGCGGGGGCAGCAGCGGTAAATCGTCGTAGCGATACCAGTTCGCCTCCAGCAGCTCTTTCTTATCGATAACAATCTCGCCGCTGTCGTATTCCGCCATAAACGCGGTCATCAGGGACATCGGGAACGGCCACGGCTGCGACGTCACATAGCGCAGGTTTTTCACCTTAATGCCGCTCTCCTCCATCACCTCACGCGCCACCGCCTGTTCCAGCGTTTCGCCGACTTCCACGAACCCGGCGAGGACAGTATGAATGCCGTTGCGATGACGGGTATGCTGCGCCAGCAGGATGGAATCATCACGGCGGATGGCGACAATGATGCACGGTGCGATTTGCGGATAGTAGCGTTCACGGCAGTGGCCGCAAAGCATTGCCCACTCGGTTTTGCTCGGGTGCATGGTGTGGCCGCAGTAGCCGCAGTATTTGTGCGAGCGGTAAAACTCCGCCAGCTGCACGCCGCGCCCCGCCAGCTGGAACAGGCCGACATCCCGATCCAACACCTGACGAACGGATCCCATATCCTGACGACGAGCCTGTAGGATCAACCATACCGGATCGCCCTGCCACTCGCCGATCCGCAGCGCAGGTTGGCCGACGAGATCGAAGATTTCTGCCGCACCGTAGGGTATCTCCCCACCGGGCAGCCACAACTTTTGCTCGTGACTGACGATCCACCAACCCAGATCTGATTTTTCAATAATACGATCCATATCTATTGCACTACCTTCGCTTCACTGACATGTTGTTAGCATTGTGGTTACATTTTGGATAAGCAGATCCCATTCTAAACCTTATGGAGTCGACCATGTTAAACCAGCTGGAAAGCCTGACTGAGCGCGTTGGAGGAAGTAACACCCTGGTGGATCGCTGGCTACATGTGCGCAAGCATCTCCTTGTGGCGTATTACAATCTGGTCGGTCTTAAGCCTGGCAAAGAATCCTTTATGCGGCTGAACGAAAAAGCGCTGGATGATTTTTGTCAGAGCCTTGTCGACTACCTCTCCGACGGCCATTTCAACCTTTATGAACGCATTATCCGCGAAATGGAAGGGACAACGCCGTATTTAGCGGCCAGTAAACTCTGTCCGCTGCTGGAAGCCAACACCCAGCGGATCATGGACTACTACGATTCCGCGCTGGAGAACGCTATCGATCACGATAACTATCTTGAGTTTCAGCAGGCGCTTTCCGACCTTGGCGAAGCGCTGGAAGAGCGATTCACGCTGGAAGACAAGCTCATCGCCCTCGTGCTGGACAACAACCTGAATATCAGCACCAGCGATAACGTTGCGCGCCCTGCTTGAGTTCTTAATCGTTAACGAGTAATTTACAACCATTCGCCCCTCTGCGGAGGGGGATTTTTCTTGTCGGAGTGCCCAGTGTGAAAGCACGGGCTGAGACCGTTAATTCGGGATCCGCGGAACCTGATCAGGTTAATACCTGCGAAGGGAACAAGAGTCACACTGCTGTTGTATCGCCCCTGAGGCGATCTTCTCTTGCTTCATCCGTCGTCTGACAAGCCATGTCCTTCACTTTTGGAATGAGCTATGTCTACTGCAAAACTGACCCGCCGCGAACAGCGCGAACACGCACAACGCTTCATCGACACCCTGGAAGGCACCGCTTTCCCGAACTCGAAACGCATCTACATTTCCGGCTCGCAGGCCGATATCCGCGTCCCGATGCGCGAAATCCAGCTCAGCCCGACGCTTATCGGCGGCAGCAAAGAGAATCCGCAGTATGAAGACAACGAAGCCGTGCCGGTGTATGACACCTCCGGCCCGTACGGCGATCCTGATGTGGCTATCAACGTCCAGCAGGGTCTGGCAAAGCTGCGCCAGCCGTGGATAGAGGCGCGTAACGACTGCGAAGAACTGAGCGTACGCAGTTCTGCATACACCAAAGAACGCCTGGCCGACGACGGTCTGGACGCGCTGCGCTTTACCGGCCTGCTGACGCCAAAACGCGCTAAAGCGGGCAAATGCGTAACCCAGCTGCACTACGCGCGCCAGGGTATCGTCACGCCGGAGATGGAGTTCATCGCCATCCGCGAAAACATGGGCCGCGAGCGCATCCGCAGCGAAGTGCTGCGCCACCAGCATCCGGGTGAAGGGTTTGGCGCTCGCCTGCCGGAGAACATCACGCCGGAATTTGTGCGTGATGAAGTGGCCGCCGGGCGCGCCATTATCCCCGCCAACATCAACCACCCGGAATCCGAGCCGATGATTATCGGCCGCAACTTCCTGGTGAAGGTCAACGCCAACATCGGCAACTCAGCGGTGACGTCATCCATCGAAGAAGAGGTGGAAAAGCTGGTCTGGTCGACGCGCTGGGGCGCGGATACGGTGATGGACCTTTCCACCGGCCGCTATATTCACGAAACCCGCGAATGGATCCTGCGTAACAGCCCGGTGCCGATTGGCACCGTCCCGATTTATCAGGCGCTGGAGAAGGTCAACGGCATCGCCGAAAACCTCACCTGGGAAGCGTTCCGCGACACGCTGCTGGAGCAGGCGGAACAGGGCGTGGACTACTTCACCATCCACGCGGGCGTGCTGCTGCGCTACGTGCCGATGACGGCGAAACGTCTGACCGGTATCGTCTCACGCGGCGGTTCCATTATGGCGAAATGGTGCCTTTCCCATCATCAGGAAAACTTCCTCTACGAACACTTCCGCGAAATCTGCGAAATTTGCGCCGCGTACGACGTCTCCCTGTCGCTGGGCGACGGCCTGCGTCCTGGCTCCATCCGCGATGCTAACGACGAGGCGCAGTTTGCCGAGCTGCACACGCTGGGCGAGCTGACCAAAATCGCCTGGGAGTACGACGTGCAGGTGATGATTGAAGGCCCGGGCCATGTGCCGATGCAGATGATCCGTCGCAACATGACCGAAGAGCTGGAGCACTGCCACGAAGCACCGTTCTACACGCTGGGGCCACTGACAACTGACATCGCGCCGGGCTATGACCACTTCACGTCAGGCATTGGGGCGGCGATGATCGGCTGGTTCGGCTGCGCCATGCTCTGCTACGTGACGCCGAAAGAGCACCTCGGCCTGCCAAACAAAGAGGACGTGAAGCAGGGACTGATTACCTACAAGATTGCCGCCCACGCGGCGGATCTGGCGAAAGGCCATCCGGGCGCGCAAATTCGCGACAACGCCATGTCCAAAGCGCGCTTTGAATTCCGCTGGGAAGACCAGTTTAACCTGGCCCTCGATCCGTTCACCGCCCGCGCCTACCACGACGAAACCCTGCCGCAGGAATCGGGCAAAGTCGCGCACTTCTGCTCCATGTGCGGACCAAAATTCTGCTCGATGAAAATCAGCCAGGAAGTACGCGATTACGCCGCCGCGCAGACCATTGAAGTCGGCATGGCGGACATGTCGGAAACCTTCCGCGCGAAAGGCGGCGAAATCTACCTCAAAAAAGAGGAGGCATAATGTACCAGCCTGATTTCCCCCCTGTCCCCTTCCGCTTAGGGCTTTACCCGGTGGTGGACAGCGTGGCGTGGATCGCTCGCCTGCTGGAGGCAGGCGTTCGCACGATCCAGCTACGCATTAAGGATAAACGCGATGAAGAGGTGGAGGCCGACGTGATCGCCGCTATCGCGCTGGGACGTCGCTACCACGCCCGCCTGTTTATCAACGACTACTGGCGGCTGGCGGTTAAACACCAGGCGTACGGCGTGCATCTGGGACAGGAAGATCTGGAAACGACCGATCTCAACGCGATCCGTGACGTCGGTCTGCGGCTGGGCGTTTCTACCCATGATGATATGGAGATCAACGTGGCGCTGGCGGCCCGCCCCTCTTACATCGCGCTCGGGCACGTTTTCCCAACGCAAACCAAACAGATGCCGTCCGCTCCACAGGGTTTGACACAGCTGTCGGCCCACGTTAAGCGCCTTGCCGATTACCCCACCGTTGCCATCGGCGGGATCAGCCTTGAACGTGCGCCCGCCGTGCTGGAAACCGGCGTCGGCAGTATCGCCGTCGTCAGCGCCATCACCCAGGCGGCAGACTGGCAGGCCGCCACCGCTCAGCTTTTACAACTGGCAGGAGCAGGCGATGAAAGATCGTGATTTTATGCGTTACAGCCGCCAGATCCTGCTGGAGGATATCGCCATCGACGGGCAGCAAAAGCTGCTCGCCAGCCGGGTACTGATTGTCGGCCTGGGCGGATTAGGCGCCCCCGCCGCGCTGTATCTGGCCGGTGCGGGCGTGGGTACGCTGGTACTGGCCGATGACGATGAAGTACACCTCAGCAACCTGCAACGGCAAATCCTCTTCACGACAGAAGATGTTAACCAGCCTAAGGCGCAGGTTACGCGCCAGCGGCTGAACCAGCTTAACCCCGATATCGAACTGGTTGCGCTCCAGACGCGGCTTAGCGGAGACGAGCTGCAACGCGAAGTTGCCCTTGCCGACGCGGTGCTGGACTGCACGGACAACATGGCGACGCGTCAGGCCATCAACGCGGCCTGTGTTGCACAGAACACGCCGCTGATCACCGCCAGCGCGGTCGGTTTCGGCGGGCAGATAATGGTGCTTACGCCGCCGTGGGCACAGGGCTGCTACCGCTGCCTGTGGCCTGACGAGGCTGAACCGGAGCGTAACTGCCGCACGGCAGGCATTCTGGGCCCGGTGGTGGGCGTGATGGGTACTCTTCAGGCGCTGGAGGCCATCAAGTTGCTCAGCGGCATAGAGACAGAACGCAACACGCTGCGGCTGTTCGACGCCCGCTCCAGCGGATGGCGTCATCTGGTGTTAAACCGCGCCAGCCACTGCCCGGTATGCGGAGGCCGCAATGCGCATTCTGTTTAACGATGAGCCGATGACGTGCGACGACGATCTTACCGTTGCCGCCCTGCTCGACACGCTGCGCCAGCTGAAGCCGGGAACGGCGCTGGCGCTCAATCAACAGATCCTGCCGCGCGAGCGGTGGGAACATCAGCAGGTCAATGAAGGCGACCAGATCCTGCTGTTTCAGGTTATCGCAGGGGGCTGAGATGTTACGTATTGCCGACAAAGTCTTTGATTCACATCTGTTTACCGGAACCGGAAAATTCGCCTCCCCGCAGCTGATGGTGGATGCCATTCGTGAGAGCGGCAGCCAGCTGGTGACACTGGCGATGAAGCGCGTGGATTTGCGTCAGCACAACGATGCCATACTTGCGCCGTTACTGGAGGCAGGCGTGACGCTCTTACCGAATACCTCCGGTGCGAAAACGGCCGAGGAAGCAATTTTCGCTGCGCAACTGGCGCGGGAAGCGCTCGGCACCCGCTGGCTGAAGCTGGAAATTCATCCGGACGCCCGCTGGCTGTTGCCCGATCCGATCGAAACCCTGAAAGCGGCAGAGAAGCTGGTGCAGCAGGGATTTACCGTCCTGCCCTACTGCGGTGCCGACCCCGTGCTGTGCAAGCGTCTGGAAGAGGTCGGCTGCGCGGCCGTAATGCCGTTAGGGGCACCCATTGGCTCCAACCAGGGACTGGAGACCCGCGCGATGCTGGAGATCATCATCGAGCAGGCGACCGTGCCCGTGGTGGTGGATGCGGGCATCGGCGTACCCAGTCACGCCGCGCAGGCGCTGGAGATGGGGGCCGATGCGGTGCTGGTCAATACCGCGATTGCGGTGGCCGACGACCCGGTGATGATGGCGCGTGCGTTCCGCCTTGCCGTGGAGTCCGGTCTGCTGGCACGCCAGTCCGGCCCTGGCTCGCGCTGCGTTCAGGCGCAGGCCACCAGCCCGCTGACCGATTTTCTGGAGGCGCTCTGATGGCTACCTTTACCGATCGCTGGCGTCAGCTGAACTGGGACGATATTGCCTTACGCATCAACAGTAAAACCTCTGCGGACGTAGAGCGGGCATTAACAGCCAAACATTTGACCCGCGAGGATTTGATGGCGCTGCTTTCTCCGGCAGCCGGCGCGTACCTTGAACCGATGGCGCAGCGCGCGCAACGCCTCACCCGCCAGCGTTTTGGCAACACGGTGAGTTTTTACGTGCCGCTCTATCTTTCTAACCTGTGCGCCAACGACTGCACCTACTGTGGTTTCTCCATGAGCAACCGTATTAAGCGTAAAACGCTGGATGAGCATGAGATCGCCCGCGAGTGTGCGGCTATTCGTGAGATGGGTTTTGAACATCTCCTGCTGGTGACGGGTGAACATCAGGGCAAAGTGGGGATGGACTATTTTCGCCAGCATCTTCCGGCCATCCGCCGCGAATTTGCCTCGTTGCAAATGGAAGTGCAGCCTTTGTCGCAGGAGGAATATGCGGAGCTGAAAACGCTCGGGCTGGACGGCGTCATGGTCTATCAGGAAACCTACCACGAGGCGACCTATGCCCGGCATCACCTGAAAGGGAAGAAGCAGGATTTCATCTTCCGGCTGGAAACGCCGGACAGGCTGGGGCGCGCCGGTATCGATAAAATTGGGCTGGGCGCGCTTATCGGTCTGTCCGACAGCTGGCGGGTGGACTGCTATATGGTGGCGGAGCATCTGCTGTGGCTACAGCAGCGCTACTGGCAAAGCCGCTATTCCATCTCTTTCCCGCGGCTGCGTCCGTGTACGGGAGGCGTTGAACCCGCTTCGCTGATGGATGAGCGCCAGCTGGTGCAAACCCTGTGTGCATTTCGCCTGTTCGCGCCGGAAGTGGAATTGTCGCTCTCCACGCGTGAATCACCCGCGTTTCGCGACCGCGCGATCCCGCTGGCGATCAATAACGTTAGCGCCTTTTCCAAAACGCAGCCGGGCGGTTACGCGGACGATCACCCGGAACTGGAACAGTTTGCACCGCACGACGGACGACGGCCCGAAGCGGTGGCGGAAGCCCTGACTGCCCAGGGGCTACAGCCCGTGTGGAAAGACTGGGATAGCTGGCTGGGAAGAGCCTCGCATTAGCGCTGAAACCGACTGCAAAAACGCGAAAAGGTTACGAGGCGGCTCGTAAGATCAAAACCGGGCGATTGAGGCGATCTGCCTGGTTTTCTTATGCTTTACCACGTCAGCAACGGACGCTGACCAGGGTGAAAATGCTTCTTCCTCGTTTCGCCCTGCCCTCCGCCTCTTAAACAAAATTTTAATCGATACAATAAATACGTCGTTTCTTATCTACGCTTAAGATAAATCATCTCGTCGGTAATCGCCTTCTGTATAATTTACTACCAGCAACCGGACAGCGACTATGCTGAGGGTATCGACAGACGCAACGCGTCTACCATCTGGATTGATGTACAACTCATGGCACTCCACAGTAAAAAGCTCTCTTTTACGCGGCCAATTATGGTCAGCTTCGCGGGGATCCTGCTCAGTTTTGCGCTGATCGCCATCCTGGTTATCCTTTCACAGAGAAAGGATTTTCTTGAGGATTATCATAAGATTAATGGTAACTTCACCCATAATCTGGCGGTAAACTATACCGAATCCATCCTGCGAGAAAATGACTATATTCTTGGTCGTGCTGCGATGTACTTCGCCCGTAACGACAGAGTAAATCAGACAATTAATATCGACCCGACACACGGTTTGCAGATGTTGATGCATTTGCAGAACCTGATGCCGACGGTGTCGTCTATCTCTCTGGCGGACACAGTAGGGCGCCATCTGCGCGCGCCGGAAGTGCTGCCAACGGAGAAGGGTAAGTCGTTCGACGCCCGGACCCGTCCATGGTTTATCGGACAAGCGGAAGCCAGCAACTTTCCTCACTACACCCGCCCCTATCTGGACTATTTTACCCAACATCCTACGGTCACTCTCTATAAGCCGGTCATTTCACCGGAAGGCCGCCTGAAGGGCACGCTCGCTTTCCATCTTGATTTAACGTCCATGGGGTATACCCTGCGCCAGATGGTGGCGCCGGTTCAGGGTGAGTTTTTTGTTGTGGAGCGTGACGGCGCTGTTGTGCTGCATCCGGACACGGGGGCGCTCTTTAAGCAGTACGTAAGCGAAGCGCTGATGGACCAAATGACCAGCGGCGAGGGCCATCTTTTCGACCCCAAAAGTAAAACCTGGTATTACTACTACTCTTTCACCAATCCGGACTGGTTTGTGATTTATCGGGTCTCCGATGCCACGCTTACCGTCATCACCCGGCATGAGACCACCGTCGTCGGCTGGGGATTTGCGCTGGCGGCAATCATCATCATTCTGTTTGGGCTTTACCTTCGTCATGCCTCGCGTTCTGTGCTGATGAACATTATCAATGCCATCAAAACCGGCGACGTCAACCAGGCGCCACGCCTTGAAGCGATGCTCAGCCATACCATTCGAACCAATAAAGAACGCGAGCTGGCCTATGTCCGTCAGGCCACCCATGATGCGCTGACAGGCTGCAAAAACCGCCGTGCGTTCGACAACGATGTGGATGAGCTGCTGACCGCTCATCAACCCTTCGTTCTGGCGCTGGTCGATATCGATAACTTCAAATCTATTAACGACACCTGGGGCCACCTGAGCGGGGATATTGTGCTGCGCAACGTGGCACGCGAAGGTATTCAGATCATGCAGCCGCACCACGTTTCCGTTTACCGCTACGGTGGAGAAGAGTTCGGCGTGATCTTCCCGGCCGAGCTGATGAACTCCGCGCACGCGCTACTGGAAGCCTGGCGCACCGCCGTTGAAAAGCGGACCTGGCGGGAAGAGAACCTGCGAGTGACCTTCAGCGCCGGGACGGGAGAGTGGCACTTCGAACCGCTGGAACAATTTATCGGTAGCGTAGATGAAGCGCTGTATACCGCTAAACAACAGGGTAAAAACCGCATCGTAAGCACGGCCAGCCGATAATACCCTTCCTCAAATTCTGCCCGATCTGACGGGCAGAATGCTCTCCGCGGTAAAATTGTAACCGGTTTCAGAATAATGCCGATTTCTTTGTGATGCCTGACACACAATCGTGGTAAAGCGGTTGTTGAAGCAGTCTGCACGGGATAATTATCAATAAACACATGTAGATCGAGGCTGACTATGAAGAACATCGTTTTATGCTGTGCAGCGGGAATGTCAACCAGCATGCTGGTTCAACGTATGAAAGATGCCGCGCAGAAAAAAGGAGTCGAAGTAACCATTAAAGCCGTTCCGGTCGCGGAGTTCAAAGATAACATCGCGACGGCTGATATCGTATTACTGGGGCCACAGGTCAAATACGAACAGGCAAAACTCCAGGCGCAGGCCGATCCGCTCGGAAAAAAGGTCGCGGTCATCGACATGATGGATTACGGCATGATGAAAGGTGATGCCGTACTGGAAAAAGCGCTCAAACTTCTGGAGTCATAATGGAAGACTTAGAAACCACGATCATGGAACTGCTGGTCAACGCAGGCGCGGCGCGCAGTGCGGCCCTGACGGCGTTGCAGATGGCGCGAAAAGGCG
This sequence comes from Enterobacter sp. CRENT-193, assembly GCF_002787395.1. Lineage (NCBI taxonomy): Bacteria > Pseudomonadati > Pseudomonadota > Gammaproteobacteria > Enterobacterales > Enterobacteriaceae > Enterobacter > Enterobacter sp. CRENT-193. The sequence goes on from NZ_CP024812.1 coordinate 471,276, forward strand.
ACTTTGACGAAGCCGAGAAAGCGATGGAAGAGTCGCGTGAATATGTGAAACATGCGCATACGATCCAGACGCAGCTGATCGGTCTTGACGAAGGGACAGGAAAACTGCCGGTTAACCTGATCACCGTTCACTCTCAGGACCACCTGATGAACGCGATGGTTATTCAGGATCTGGCGGGCGACATGATTGAGCTTTATCGACGCATCCCGCTGGTAAACTGAAAATGCAGATATAAAAAAACCCGCCGAGGCGGGTTTTTTATTTACGGCATCAACGATTACTCGTTGTCGGAACCGCCCAGACCTGCGTTCAGCAGTTCTGCCAGGCTCGCGGATGCATCTTCGGCAGTCACCTGCGGTGCAGCTGGCAGTTCGCCCGCTGCGCGACGACGCATACGATCCTGGTGGTACGCATAACCGGTACCGGCCGGGATCAGACGACCCACGATAACGTTCTCTTTCAGACCGCGCAGTTCATCACGTTTACCTGCAACAGCCGCTTCGGTCAGGACACGCGTGGTTTCCTGGAACGATGCAGCAGAGATGAAGGACTCGGTTGCCAGAGACGCTTTGGTGATACCCAGCAGATCGCGCGAGAAGGTCGCGCCAATTTTGCCGTTCGCTTCCAGATCGCGGTTAGCGATCTTAACGCGTGAGTATTCAACCTGCTCGCCTTCCAGGAAGTCGGAGCTGCCCGCGTTTTCGATGGTCGCTTTACGCAGCATCTGACGAACGATAACTTCAATGTGTTTATCGTTAATCTTAACGCCTTGCAGACGGTATACGTCCTGTACTTCGTTAACAATGTAACGGGTAACAGCATGCACACCACGCAGACGCAGGATGTCGTGCGGCGCTTCTGGACCGTCGGAAACCACGTCACCACGTTCTACGCGTTCACCTTCGAACACGTTGAGCTGACGCCACTTAGGAATCATCTCTTCGTACGGCTCGCTGCCATCTACAGGCGTGATAACCAGACGGCGCTTACCTTTGGTCTCTTTACCGAAGGAGATGATACCGCTGATTTCAGCCAGGATTGCAGGCTCTTTCGGACGACGTGCTTCGAACAGGTCCGCAACGCGTGGCAGACCACCGGTGATGTCCTTGGTACCGCCGGATTCCTGAGGAATACGCGCCAGGGTATCACCAGAGCTGATCTGTACGCCATCTTCCAGCTGTACAATCGCTTTACCCGGCAGGAAGTACTGCGCAGGCATATCGGTACCAGGAATCAGAACGTCGTTACCCTGCGCATCAACGATTTTCAGTGCAGGACGCAGATCTTTACCACCGGTAGTACGTTCAGCAGAATCCAGAACCACCAGAGAAGACAGACCGGTCAGCTCGTCGGTCTGACGAGTAATGGTCTGGCCGTCGATCATGTCAGTAAAGCGGATGAAACCACTTACTTCGGTGATTACCGGCATGGTGTGTGGATCCCAGTTTGCAACGGTTTCACCGCCAGCAACCTGCTCGCCATCACCTTTCGCCATAACCGCACCGTAAGGCACTTTATAGCTCTCTTTGGTACGACCAAATTCGTCGATCAGCTTCAGCTCGGTGTTACGGGAAGTGATAACCAGTTTACCGCTGGAGTTCACAACCGACTTCGCGTTGCTGAGCTTGATGCTACCTTTGTTTTTCACCTGGATGCTGGATTCAGCAGCCGCACGAGATGCCGCACCACCGATGTGGAACGTACGCATCGTCAGCTGTGTACCCGGCTCACCGATGGACTGTGCCGCGATAACGCCGATAGCCTCACCTTTGTTGATGATGTGGCCACGCGCCAGGTCACGACCGTAGCAGTGCGCACACACACCAAAGTCGGTGTCACAGGATACAACGGAACGCACTTTCACGGAGTCAACAGAGTTCGCTTCCAGCAGGTCACACCACTGTTCGTGCAGCAGGGTGTTGCGTGGAACCAGAATGTCTGCGGTGCCCGGCTTCAGAATGTCTTCCGCGGTCACACGACCCAGTACGCGATCGCGCAGCGGCTCTTTAACATCACCACCCTCGATAACAGGGGTCATGGTGATACCTTCGAGGGTGCCACAATCGTCTTCGGTGACGACAAGATCCTGCGCAACGTCAACCAGACGACGCGTCAGATAACCGGAGTTCGCCGTTTTAAGTGCGGTATCCGCCAGACCTTTACGCGCACCGTGCGTGGAGATGAAGTACTGGAGTACGTTCAGACCTTCACGGAAGTTCGCGGTGATTGGCGTTTCGATGATGGATCCATCTGGCTTCGCCATCAGACCACGCATACCTGCCAGCTGACGAATCTGTGCCGCAGAACCACGCGCACCGGAGTCGGCCATCATGTAGATGCTGTTGAAGGAGACCTGCTGCTCTTCTACGCCGTCACGGTTAATCACGGTTTCGGTTTGCAGGTTATCCATCATCGCTTTGGATACACGATCGTTCGCCGCAGCCCAGATATCGATAACTTTGTTATAGCGTTCGCCTGCGGTTACCAGACCAGACTGGAACTGCTCCTGGATCTCAGCAACTTCAGCTTCCGCTTCAGAGATGATCTCGTGTTTCTTCTCTGGGATGACCATGTCATCGATACCAACAGATGCACCTGAACGCGCTGCATAAGCAAAGCCGGTGTACATTGTCTGGTCAGCGAAGATAACGGTCGGCTTCAGACCCAGAATGCGGTAACAGGTGTTCAGCATTTTGGAGATCGCTTTCTTGCCCAGCGCCTGGTTGACGATGGAGAAAGGCAGACCTTTCGGTACGATCATCCACAGAATGGCACGGCCAACGGTCGTGTCTTTCAGGCTGGTGTGCGCAACGAATTCGCCGTTTTCATCTTTTTCGTATTCGGTGATACGCACTTTAACGCGCGCATGCAGAGAGGCCAGGCCAGCGCGATAAATACGCTCAGCTTCTTTAGGGCCAGTCAGCACCATGCCTTCGCCTTTGGCGTTAACACAGTCACGGGTCATGTAGTACAGACCCAGTACAACGTCCTGAGAAGGAACGATGATAGGTTCACCGTTCGCTGGAGACAGGATGTTGTTGGTAGACATCATCAGCGCACGCGCTTCGAGCTGGGCTTCCAGCGTCAGCGGTACGTGAACAGCCATCTGGTCACCATCGAAGTCGGCGTTATAGGCCGCACAAACCAGCGGGTGCAGCTGGATAGCTTTACCTTCGATCAGTACCGGCTCAAAGGCCTGGATACCCAGACGGTGCAGAGTTGGTGCACGGTTCAGCAGTACCGGGTGTTCGCGGATCACTTCGTCCAGGATATCCCAAACGACAGCTTCTTCACGCTCAACCATTTTCTTCGCGGCTTTGATGGTGGTGGCCAGGCCACGCAGCTCCAGCTTGCCGTAGATGAACGGTTTGAACAGCTCCAGTGCCATTTTCTTCGGCAGACCGCACTGATGCAGACGCAGGTATGGACCTACGGTGATTACAGAACGACCGGAGTAGTCAACACGCTTACCGAGCAGGTTCTGACGGAAACGACCCTGCTTACCTTTGATCATGTCGGCCAAAGATTTCAGAGGACGTTTGTTAGAACCGGTGATCGCACGACCACGACGACCGTTATCCAACAGGGCATCGACTGCTTCCTGAAGCATACGTTTTTCGTTGCGTACGATGATGTCCGGCGCAGCCAGATCCAGCAGACGTTTCAGACGGTTGTTACGGTTGATTACGCGACGGTACAGATCGTTCAGATCTGACGTTGCGAAACGACCACCATCCAGCGGAACCAGCGGACGCAGATCTGGCGGCAGAACCGGCAGAACGGTCAGGATCATCCACTCTGGTTTGTTACCAGACTGAACGAACGCTTCCAGCAGTTTGATACGCTTGGTCAGCTTTTTACGCTTGGTTTCGGAGTTGGTTTCGTTCAGCTCTTCGCGCAGAGTTTCACACTCTTGCTCCAGATCCATGCTCTTCAGCAGGGCCTGGATAGCTTCCGCACCCATCTTCGCGTCGAATTCGTCACCGAACTCTTCCAGCGCGTCCAGATACTGTTCTTCGGTCAGGATCTGGTTACGTTCCAGATTGGTCATCCCGCCTTCGATAACCACATAAGATTCGAAGTACAGAACACGTTCGATATCGCGCAGCGGCATATCCAGCAGCAGGCCGATACGGGACGGCAGAGATTTCAGGAACCAGATGTGAGCGGTTGGAGACGCCAGCTCGATGTGGCCCATACGCTCACGGCGTACTTTGGTCTGGGTCACTTCAACGCCACACTTCTCACAGATCACACCACGGTGTTTCAGGCGCTTGTACTTACCGCACAGGCACTCGTAATCTTTTACTGGCCCGAAAATACGCGCACAGAAAAGGCCGTCACGCTCAGGTTTGAACGTACGGTAGTTAATGGTTTCCGGCTTTTTAACTTCACCGAAAGACCATGAACGGATCATGTCTGGCGAAGCCAGAGCAATTTTGATCGCATCAAACTCTTCGGTTTTAGTTTGCGCTTTCAGAAACTTTAATAAGTCTTTCACGGATTTGCTCCCGTCGGAGTTAGCACACTCTGCTGTCGGGCGTTAACCCGACAGCAGTGACCTGTTTGAGCGAGAATTACTCGTCTTCCAGTTCGATGTTGATACCCAGCGAACGAATCTCTTTCAACAGTACGTTGAAGGATTCTGGCATGCCCGGTTCCATCTGATGGTTGCCGTCTACGATGTTCTTATACATCTTAGTACGACCGTTCACGTCATCAGACTTAACGGTGAGCATTTCCTGCAAGGTGTATGCTGCGCCGTATGCTTCCAGCGCCCACACTTCCATCTCCCCGAAGCGCTGACCACCGAACTGAGCCTTACCACCCAGCGGCTGCTGAGTAACCAGGCTGTAAGAACCGGTAGAACGAGCGTGCATCTTGTCGTCGACCAGGTGGTTCAGTTTCAGCATGTACATGTAACCTACGGTTACCGGACGCTCGAACTGTTCACCGGTACGGCCGTCAAACAGCGTAATCTGACCAGACGTTGGCAGACCACCCAGTTGCAGCAGCTCTTTGATTTCAGCTTCTTTTGCACCGTCGAATACCGGCGTTGCAATTGGCATACCTTTGCGCAGGTTCTCTGCCAGACGCAGCACTTCTTCATCGCTGAAGGTGTTCAGGTCGACTTTCTGACGAACGTCGGTACCCAGATCGTAGGCACGCTGGATGAACTCGCGCAGTTTCGCGACTTCCTGCTGCTGTTTCAGCATGGCGTTGATCTTATCGCCGATACCTTTCGCAGCCATACCCAGGTGGGTTTCCAGAATCTGACCGATGTTCATACGAGACGGTACGCCCAGTGGGTTCAGTACGATATCTACCGGCGTACCGTTAGCATCGTGCGGCATATCTTCGATCGGGTTGATCTTAGAGATAACACCCTTGTTACCGTGACGACCTGCCATCTTATCACCAGGCTGGATCTGACGTTTAACAGCCAGATACACCTTAACAATCTTCAGCACGCCTGGTGCCAGATCGTCGCCCTGAGTGATTTTACGGCGTTTCGCTTCGAGTTTTTTCTCGAACTCGTGTTTCAGTTCGTCATACTGCTCAGCCAGTTGTTCCAGCTGATTCTGTTTCTCTTCGTCGGTCAGGCCCAGTTCCAGCCAGCGATCGCGTGGCAGTTTGTCGAGCTTCTCAGCTTCAACGCCACCGGCAACCAGCACCGCATAGATACGGCTGAACAGACCTGCTTCGAGGATTTGCAGTTCTTCAGACAGGTCTTTCTTAGCCTGTTTGAGCTGCATCTCTTCGATTTCCAGCGCACGCTTATCTTTCTCAACGCCATCACGAGTGAAGACCTGAACGTCGATAACCGTACCGGAAACACCGTTTGGTACGCGCAGAGAAGAGTCTTTAACGTCAGACGCTTTCTCACCGAAGATAGCACGCAGCAGTTTCTCTTCTGGCGTCAGCTGGGTTTCACCTTTCGGCGTCACCTTACCTACCAGAATATCACCGCCGGTGACTTCCGCACCGATGTAAACAATACCGGATTCATCCAGTTTGGAGAGCGCAGCTTCACCCACGTTAGGGATGTCGGCAGTGATCTCTTCTGGCCCCAGCTTGGTGTCACGGGACACACATGCCAGTTCCTGAATGTGGATGGTGGTGAAACGATCTTCCTGAACCACACGCTCTGAGACGAGGATGGAGTCTTCGAAGTTGTAACCGTTCCACGGCATGAACGCTACGCGCATGTTCTGACCGAGCGCCAGTTCACCGAGGTCGGTGGACGGACCATCTGCCAGCACGTCGCCGCGCTCAACTGGCTCACCCAGAGACACACATGGCATCTGGTTGATACAGGTGTTCTGGTTAGAGCGGGTGTATTTGGTCAGGTTGTAGATGTCGATACCCGCTTCGCCCGGATACATCTCGTCTTCGTTAACTTTGATAACGATACGGGATGCGTCAACGTACTGAACGGTACCGCCACGCTTAGCAACTGCTGTAACACCGGAGTCAACGGCAACAGCACGTTCCATACCGGTACCAACCAGCGGCTTGTCAGCACGCAGAGTTGGAACGGCCTGACGTTGCATGTTCGCACCCATCAATGCACGGTTGGCGTCATCGTGTTCCAGGAACGGGATCAGGGACGCACCGACGGATACCACCTGCTGAGTGGATACGTCCATGTAGTCAACCTGGTCGCGGCTGAACAAGCTGGATTCGCCTTTGCTACGGCAGGTAACCAGATCTTCTACAAAGTGGCCTTCGTCATCCAGGTTGGAGTTCGCCTGAGCGATAACGTAGTTGCCTTCTTCGATAGCAGACAGGTAATGAATTTCGTCAGTAACAACACCGTCGGTCACTTTACGATACGGGGTCTCGAGGAAACCGTATTCGTTCGTCTGTGCGTACACGGACAGGGAGTTGATCAGACCGATGTTTGGGCCTTCAGGCGTTTCGATTGGACATACGCGACCGTAGTGAGTCGGGTGTACGTCTCGAACTTCAAAGCCTGCGCGTTCACGGGTCAGACCGCCTGGGCCGAGTGCGGAGATACGACGTTTGTGCGTGATCTCAGACAGCGGGTTGTTCTGGTCCATGAACTGAGACAGCTGGCTGGAACCGAAGAACTCTTTCACTGCCGCAGAAATCGGCTTGGCGTTGATCATATCCTGAGGCATCAGGGTATCCAGATCGCCCAGAGACAGACGCTCTTTCACCGCACGCTCTACACGTACCAGGCCAACGCGGAACTGGTTTTCCGCCATTTCGCCTACGGAACGGATACGACGGTTGCCGAGGTGGTCGATATCGTCCACTTCGCCTTTACCGTTACGGATATCGATGAGCTTCTTCATCACTTCAATGATGTCGTCTTTGCTCAGGATACCGGAACCTTCGATTTCGTCGCGCAGCAGAGAACGGTTGAACTTCATACGACCAACCGCGGACAGATCGTAGCGGTCTTCGGAGAAGAACAGGTTCTCGAACAGGCTTTCAGCCGCTTCGCGAGTTGGTGGCTCACCAGGACGCATCATGCGGTAGATTTCGACCAGCGCGCTCAGACGATCGTTGGTTGGGTCGACGCGTACAGTCTCAGAGATGTACGGACCGTGGTCCAGATCGTTGGTGAACAGCGTTTCGATACGTTTGTGGCCAGCCTGGCTCAGCTTAGCCAGCAGATCCAGGCTCAGCTCCATGTTCGCCGGGCAGATCAGCTCGCCAGTTGATTCATCAACGTAATCTTTCGCGGCTACTTTTCCTGCAATGTATTCAACCGGAACTTCGATGTGTTTGATATCATCTTTTTCCAGCTGGCGGATGTGGCGCGCGGTGATACGGCGACCTTTTTCCACATACACTTTGCCGTCGGCTTCGATGTCGAACGACGCGGTCTCACCACGCAGACGTTCCGGCACCAACTCCATCTGCAACTTGTTGTCGCGGATTTCAAAGATCACTTTCTCAAAGAACAGGTCCAGGATCTGCTCAGTGGTATAGTTCAGTGCACGCAGAATGATGGTTGCAGGCAGCTTACGACGACGGTCGATACGGACAAACAGGTTGTCTTTTGGATCGAATTCGAAGTCCAGCCATGAACCACGGTAAGGAATGATGCGTGCGTTATACAGTACTTTACCGGAAGAGTGCGTTTTACCTTTATCGCTGTCGAAGAAGACGCCCGGGCTACGGTGCAGCTGGGAAACGATAACACGCTCAGTACCGTTGATAACGAAAGTACCGTTGTCCGTCATGAGTGGAATTTCACCCATGTAGACTTCTTGTTCTTTAATGTCTTTTACGGTGCCTTCCGGCGCTTCGCGCTCGTAGATCACCAGACGCAGTTTTACGCGCAGCGGTGCGGAATAGGTCACGCCACGGATCTGACATTCCTGAACGTCAAACACCGGTTCGCCAAGGCGGTAGCTGACGTACTGCAGCTCGGAATTACCGCTGTAGCTCTGAATCGGGAACACGGAACGGAAGGCTGCTTCCAGGCCGTACTGCCCTTCAGGATCTTGCTCGATAAACTTCTGGAACGAGTCAAGCTGGATAGAAAGGAGATATGGAATGTCCAGAACTTGTGGACGTTTACCAAAATCCTTACGAATACGTTTTTTCTCGGTATAGGAGTAAACCATAGGGTTCCTCAGCTCGCTGACAAGTCGACCCATCTGTCCGACGAAGGGACAGTTTGTGCAACACCATTTTGTGGACCGGAAAATTGAATACTTTCCGCAATACCTGTTGCTATCACGCTTAAACCATTTCATTGCGATTTACACAGAGCGAGCACCCTGTCGCAGTATATTAAGTCGTCGATAGAAACAAGCATTGTCAGGACAACCAGCAGTCAAACAGTGTGAAATGCTGCTGATGCCTTACAGCGCAAAAAGGCTGGTGACTAAAAAGTCACCAGCCATCAGCCTAATTGCTTAGGCTGCAACCAGAAAAGTTGGCTTATTTAACTTCAACTTCAGCGCCAGCTTCTTCCAGAGATTTTTTCAGTGCTTCTGCGTCGTCTTTGCTCACGCCTTCTTTCAGCGCAGCTGGAGCAGATTCTACCAGGTCTTTAGCTTCTTTCAGACCCAGGCCAGTTGCGCCACGTACTGCTTTGATTACAGCAACTTTGTTCGCGCCAGCAGCTTTCAGAATTACGTCGAATTCAGTTTTTTCTTCAGCAGCTTCAGCCGGGCCCGCAGCTACAGCTACAGCAGCAGCAGCAGAAACACCGAATTTTTCTTCCATTGCAGAAACCAGCTCTACAACGTCCATTACGGACATAGCTGCTACTGCTTCAATGATTTGATCTTTAGTGATAGACATTTAAATTGTTCCTGAAAATCAGAATAAGTTTATACGTAAGCAAATGCTTTATAAAGATAACTGCGATTAAGCAGCTTCTTTCGCATCGCGTACAGCAGCCAGAGTGCGAACCAGTTTGCCAGCCGCAGCTTCTTTCATGGTTGCCATCAGGCGTGCAATTGCTTCTTCGTAGGTCGGCAGGGTTGCCAGGCGATCGATTTGCGATGCCGGGATCAACTCACCTTCAAAGGCTGCAGCTTTGACCTCAAATTTTGCATTCGCTTTCGCGAACTCTTTGAACAGACGAGCAGCAGCGCCCGGGTGTTCCATAGAGTATGCAATCAGGGTCGGACCAACAAACGTGTCTTTCAGGCACTCGAACTGAGTACCTTCAACTACGCGACGCAGCAGGGTGTTACGAACAACACGCATGTATACGCCAGCTTCACGACCTGCTTTACGCAGTTCAGTCATTTTGTCTACAGTAACGCCACGGGAATCCGCAACTACTGCAGACAGCGCGCCTTTGGCTACTTCGCTGACTTCAGCAACAATCGCTTGTTTGTCTTGAAGATTTAAAGCCATTAGCTTTGCTCCTGGATGTTTGCCGGAACTCATGTTCCGGAACTCACTTCACTCGACCCAACGGGAAGAGCGTCTTAATACGGTGAGCAGAAACAAGCCAGAGTATTTAAAATAATCTTAGCGTTCTGTCACCGTCTACGCAGGGGATTAAGTTTCTTGCGAAACACCTGCGGTCTTCGACGGAGGCCTGGATAGGCCAGGCTCCAACGAACAATTCTTTTAGCCGCTAACTTTTGTTAGCAAACGTGGGGGTAAGATTGTAGACAAAATCACCGCCCACGTAAAGGCATTAGTTTGCAGCAGCGCTCAGGCCAGCCTGGTCAACTGCAACACCTGCACCCATGGTGGTGGAGATGCTAACTTTCTTGATGTACACGCCTTTCGCCTGAGTTGGTTTTGCTTTTTTCAGCGCAACCAGCAGAGCTTCCAGGTTTTCTTTCAGTTTGTCAGCGTCAAAGTCCACTTTACCGATGGTGGTGTGGATGATGCCGTTTTTGTCGTTACGGTAACGAACCTGACCTGCTTTAGCGTTCTTAACTGCTTCAGCAACGTTAGGAGTTACAGTACCCACTTTCGGGTTTGGCATCAGGCCGCGTGGACCCAGAACCTGGCCCAGCTGGCCAACAACGCGCATTGCATCTGGAGAAGCAATAACAACGTCAAAGTTCATTTCGCCTTTCTTGATCTGATCAGCCAGATCTTCCATACCTACCAGTTCAGCGCCGGCAGCTTTAGCAGCTTCAGCGTTTGCACCCTGAGCAAATACAGCTACGCGTACGGAACGGCCAGTACCGTGTGGCAGTACAGTTGCGCCACGAACGTTCTGATCGGATTTACGAGCGTCGATGCCCAGGTTAACGGCAACGTCAACGCTTTCAACGAACTTAGCAGTTGCCAGTTCTTTCAGCAGAGCGATAGCTTCGTTGATGTCGTACTGTTTGGTCGCATCAACTTTGTCACGGATCACGGACATGCGCTTGGTCAGTTTAGCCATTTCTTAGTCCTCCACTACCAGGCCCATGGAACGTGCAGTACCTTCGATGGAGCGAGTCATCGCTTCAATGTCGGAACCAGTCATGTCGGCAGCTTTGGTCTGCGCGATTTCCTGCAACTGAGCGCGGGAAATTTTACCCACTTTGTCTTTGTTCGGCTTACCGGAACCAGACTTGATGCCCGCTGCTTTCTTCAGCAGAACTGCTGCTGGAGGGGTTTTGGTAACGAAAGTGAAAGAACGGTCAGCGTAAACAGTGATTACAACTGGGATTGGCAGACCTTTCTCCATGGATTCAGTTTTGGCGTTGAACGCTTTACAGAATTCCATGATGTTCACACCCTGCTGACCCAGAGCTGGACCAACTGGTGGACTTGGGTTCGCCATACCTGCTGCAACCTGCAGCTTGACGTAGGCTTGTACTTTCTTAGCCATTCTAAAATCCTCTGATTGGGTAATAACGCCTCGGAGAGGCTCCCCGTGAATAAAATTCGTTTTACGGGTCGGAACCCATAAAAACAAAAGGCGCGAAATTGTATTCCAATCTCGCGCCCTGTGCAACGATTAAATCGTCGCTTTTTTGATCGCTGCTTAGGCTTTTTCTACCTGAGCAAAGTCCAGCTCTACCGGGGTCGCACGACCAAAGATAGAAACGGAAACTTTCAGGCGGGACTTCTCGTAGTCCACTTCTTCGACGACGCCATTAAAGTCAGCAAACGGACCGTCGTTAACACGAACCATCTCACCCGGTTCAAACAGCGTTTTCGGACGCGGTTTATCACCCACCTGCTGGAGGCGGTTCATAATCGCATCAACTTCTTTGTCGCTGATTGGCGCCGGACGGTCAGATGTGCCGCCGATAAAGCCCATCACGCGTGGTACGCTGCGCACCAGGTGCCAGCTCGCGTCGTTCATCACCATCTGAACCAGCACGTAACCCGGGAAGAATTTACGTTCGCTTTTGCGACGTTGGCCGCCACGGATCTCAACCACTTCTTCGGTCGGAACCATAACTTCGCCAAATAACTCTTCCATATTGTGTAATTTGATATGCTCACGCAGCGACGTAGCTACGCGGCCTTCAAAACCGGAAAACGCCTGAACGACGTACCAGCGCTTTTTAGGGGCTTCAGACATCTCAGAACCTCAGGCCAGTGATAAAGGATACCAGGCGAACCAGAATACCATCCAGTCCCCACAGGATCAGTGACATTACAGCGGTTACCGCCGCTACAATCAGCGTGGTGTGCAATGTTTCCTGGCGAGTCGGCCAAATGACCTTGCGGACTTCGGTACGCGCTTCGCGGGCAAACGCAACGGTCGCTTTGCCTTTCGTCGTCAACAGCGCGACACCACCCGCCGCAGCAATCAGAATTACCACTGCAAGCGCGCGTAGCGGCAGCATCATGTCACGATAAAGATAGTTGCCGACAATCGCCACAATCAGCAGCACGGCTACAACTACCCATTTCATCGCTTCCAGGCCGCGCCCGCTCCCTTGAGCTTCGGTATTCGCACTCATAAACCAACCTGTCAGAAGTATTCTACAAACATTTTCACCCCGCGAGTGCGAGGCAAACCAATCGAAATGCTATTCGCTTTTCGTATTATACGCTCTCCGCAGAGCCTGTCTCAGCAATGATTATGACAAAATTAATCACTGATGAGCCAGGTTCTGATGTGAAAGCGTGCAAAAAGGGCATCAAATGATGCCCTTTTATTGCGCATTGCGTCAAATGTTATCAGCGATTAGCCGAGAACTTTAGCAACAACGCCCGCGCCAACGGTACGGCCGCCTTCACGGATTGCGAAACGCAGACCGTCGTCCATCGCGATTGGGTGGATCAGAGTCACAACCATCTTGATGTTGTCGCCTGGCATTACCATCTCTACGCCTTCTGGCAGTTCGATGGTACCGGTCACGTCAGTTGTACGGAAGTAGAACTGTGGACGGTAGCCTTTGAAGAACGGAGTATGACGGCCGCCTTCGTCTTTGGACAGAATGTACACTTCAGATTCGAACTTGGTGTGTGGCTTGATTGAGCCTGGCTTCGCCAGAACCTGACCACGTTCGATTTCTTCACGTTTGATACCACGCAGCAGAACACCAACGTTCTCACCAGCACGGCCTTCGTCCAGCAGTTTGCGGAACATTTCAACGCCAGTACAGGTAGACTTCGCAGTCTCTTTGATACCAACGATTTCAACTTCTTCACCAACTTTGATGATACCGCGCTCTACACGACCGGTAACAACGGTACCACGACCGGAGATGGAGAATACGTCTTCGATTGGCAGCAGGAATGGCTTGTCAATCGCACGCTCTGGTTCTGGGATGTAAGAATCCAGGTAGCCAGCCAGTTCGATGATTTTCGCTTCCCACTCTGCATCGCCTTCCAGCGCTTTCAGCGCGGAACCACGAACGATTGGAGTGTCGTCGCCTGGGAAATCGTACTGAGACAGCAGTTCACGAACTTCCATCTCTACCAGTTCCAGCAGCTCTTCGTCATCAACCATGTCGCACTTGTTCAGGAACACGATGATGTAAGGAACGCCTACCTGACGACCCAGCAGGATGTGCTCACGAGTCTGAGGCATAGGGCCGTCAGTCGCAGCAACAACCAGGATCGCGCCGTCCATCTGCGCAGCACCGGTGATCATGTTTTTAACATAGTCGGCGTGGCCTGGGCAGTCTACGTGTGCGTAGTGGCGAGTCGGGGTGTCATACTCAACGTGAGAAGTGTTGATGGTGATACCACGAGCTTTTTCTTCTGGTGCGTTATCGATCTGGTCGAAAGCACGAGCAGCACCGCCGTAGGTTTTAGCCAGTACGGTAGTGATTGCAGCGGTCAGCGTTGTTTTACCATGGTCAACGTGGCCGATAGTACCGACGTTAACGTGCGGTTTTGTACGTTCAAACTTTTCTTTAGACATCGATTGTCCCTCTAAGACACGGATAAATCGGTGATATCACCACATCAACCAGGCGAAAATGCCTGAACTGTTGAATACATTTACATTGAAACAGAGAGAAAGGGAGGGAGAAGTGAAGTGGTGCTGATACCCAGAGTCGAACTGGGGACCTCACCCTTACCAAGGGTGCGCTCTACCAACTGAGCCATATCAGCACGTATTGGAGCGGGCAGCGGGAATCGAACCCGCATCATCAGCTTGGAAGGCTGAGGTAATAGCCATTATACGATGCCCGCATCCTGAAACTCGGCTACCCAGTTCTTTCTGTAACAAAAAAAGAGATTTCTCTCTTTTCTGTTCGAGCTGGTCAATTTTTCCAACCAGCTCCGGCGGCGTTGACGCTGCCAGAAAGTGGTGGTGGGGGAAGGATTCGAACCTTCGAAGTCTGTGACGGCAGATTTACAGTCTGCTCCCTTTGGCCGCTCGGGAACCCCACCGGACTTGATGGTGCCGACTACCGGAATCGAACTGGTGACCTACTGATTACAAGTCAGTTGCTCTACCTACTGAGCTAAGTCGGCATCAAGTAGCGCGCATTCTATGGAGACCTGCGCAGTCATGCAACTAAAAAATTGCATAAAACGTTCTTTCGCTCACATTTTATTCGAAACCAGGGCTAACCGCTGTAAATTCATCCGCTCACGGTTAAAAATTCAACATGAACGCCTGATTTCGGCACGCTATAGCCCCACGTGATACCTGCCCGGTTAAGCATCGCTTTCCCATATTTTTTCTTATTATTCCTCTCATCTGGTGTTAACCTCCTGCCCATTGTCCAAAATTAACTATGTGATGAGCCCGCACCCGCCGTTTCGTGATGGTTCACAGAAGCATGCTTATGAGCAAAAAAGAGCAAACGTTAATGACGCCCTATCTTCAGTTTAACCGTAGCCAGTGGGCAGCCCTGCGTGACTCCGTCCCTATGACACTGACGGAAGGTGAAATCGCACGGCTAAAAGGGATAAACGAAGATCTCTCCCTGGAAGAGGTGGCAGAAATCTATCTCCCCCTCTCTCGCTTGCTTAACTTCTATATCAGCTCCAATTTGCGTCGTCAGGCCGTACTGGAACAGTTCCTCGGCACGAACGGTCAACGTATTCCTTATATCATCAGTATTGCGGGCAGCGTGGCAGTGGGTAAAAGTACCACCGCGCGCGTGCTTCAGGCGCTGCTGAGCCGCTGGCCGGAACACCGCAGCGTGGAGCTGATCACCACCGACGGCTTCCTGCATCCCAACGAGGTGTTGAAAGAACGCGGCCTGATGAAAAAGAAGGGCTTCCCGCTCTCTTATGATATGCACCGCCTGGTAAAGTTTGTTTCAGATCTAAAATCGGGCGTACCTCATGTTACCGCGCCGGTTTACTCGCATCTGATCTACGACCGCATCCCGGATGGCGACAAAACGGTTGTGCAGCCCGACATCCTGATTCTGGAAGGCTTAAACGTCCTGCAAAGCGGGATGGATTACCCTCACGATCCGCATCATGTGTTTGTCTCTGACTTTGTCGATTTCTCAATCTATGTCGATGCGCCGGAAGATTTGCTGCAACGCTGGTATATCAACCGCTTCCTGAAGTTCCGCGAAGGGGCGTTCACCGACCCGGATTCCTACTTCCACAACTACGCCCAGCTCTCTGAAGAAGAGGCTATCAGCGTGGCGACCGGGCTGTGGAATGAGATCAACTACGTCAACCTCAAAGAGAACATCCTGCCGACGCGCGAACGCGCAAGCCTGATCCTCACCAAGAGTGAGAAACACGCCGTCGACCAGATTCGTTTACGGAAGTAGACCTCAGACGTAAAAAAAACCGGCTTATCGCCGGTTTTTTATTTATGCATGCGGCTTTTCGCCGTTTTCATCCTGATCGACCGCGAAGCAGGCCACCAGCTGTCCACCATAATCCTTTAGCTGTGGCTGCAACTGCGTACACGGACCGAAGCGGCGACGGCAGCGGGCGTTAAACGCACATCCCGGCGGCGGGTTAAGCGGGCTTGGCAACTCACCGGTCAGCTTAATGCGCTCACGGCGGTCATCCGGGTTCAGCCGCGGCGTCGCAGACAGCAGTGCCTGGGTATACGGATGACGCGGGTTAGTAAAGATCTGATCTTTCGTCCCCTTCTCCACGCAGCGTCCCAGATACATCACCATCACCTCATCGGCAATGTGCTCGACCACGGACAGGTCATGGGAGATGAAGACGTACGACAGTCCCAGATCCTGCTGTAAATCCATCATCAGGTTAAGCACCTGCGCGCGAACGGACACGTCAAGCGCTGAGACCGGCTCATCGGCAATCACCACGTCCGGGTCAAGCATCAGCCCACGAGCGATGGCAATACGCTGACGCTGACCACCAGAGAACATATGCGGGTAGCGATCGTAATGCTCGGTTTTAAGCCCCACCTTCGCCATCATCGCCAGCGCTTTTTCACGACGCTGCTCTTTGCTCAGATTGCTGTTAATCAGCAGCGGTTCTTCCAGAATCTGCCCCACTTTTTTACGCGGGTTTAAAGAACCGTACGGGTTCTGGAACACAATCTGGATTTTCTGGCGACGCAGCTTCTGCGCCTGCGGATCGTGCTTGAGCAGATCCTGGCCCTGATAGTAAAGCTCGCCGCCGGTTGGCGTTTCAATCATCGTCAGCAGACGGCCCAGCGTGGATTTCCCACAGCCCGACTCCCCGACGACCGCCAGCGTTTTACCGCGTTCAAGGCTGAAGGAGACGCCGTCCAGCGCTTTTACCAGGCGCTCGGGGGCAAAAATCCCCTTCTTCACCGGGTAATGTTTTTTCAGGTCGATAGCCTGCAACAGCGGCTGTTGCGTGGTGGCCTGGTGCGTACTCATAGTGTTGGCCTCCCGGCATCATCGAGTGGGTAGTGGCATTTTGACTGCCGACCATCGGCCAGCAGATTCAGCTCTGGCTCCTCGGCGCGGCATTTATCTGTCGCATACGGGCAGCGCGGATTCAGCAGGCAGCCCTGCGGACGGTCATATTTACCCGGAACCACACCCGGCAGTGACGCCAGACGCGCTTTGTCCTGGGCAAACTCCGGCAGCGC
Source organism: Enterobacter sp. CRENT-193 (assembly GCF_002787395.1). Lineage (NCBI taxonomy): Bacteria > Pseudomonadati > Pseudomonadota > Gammaproteobacteria > Enterobacterales > Enterobacteriaceae > Enterobacter > Enterobacter sp. CRENT-193. Next base: position 488,155 of record NZ_CP024812.1, read on the forward strand.
ACGCAGCAACGCCTGCGTATACGGATGACGCGGCGCGCGGAAGATATCGTGCGAACTTCCGGTCTCCACCACCTGACCCGCGTACATCACGATGATTTTGTGTGCCGCTTCCGCCACCAGCGCCAGGTCGTGCGTAATCAGCACCAGCGCCATATTCTCTTTCTGCTGCAACTCCAGCAGCAGCTCGATGATTTGCGCCTGGATGGTCACGTCCAGCGCGGTAGTTGGTTCATCGGCAATCAGCAGTTTTGGTCGACAGGCAATCGCCATGGCGATCATCACGCGCTGACTCATGCCGCCGGAAAGCTGATGCGGGTAAACGTCCAGACGCGATGCTGGGTCAGGTATCCCCACCTGGTTCAGCAGATCGATAGCACGCTGGCGACGGGTTTTCTTATTCCCACCCTGATGCACCTTAATCGCTTCCATAATCTGGAAACCCACGGTGTAGCATGGGTTCAGGCTGGTCATGGGGTCCTGGAAGATCATCGCCACTTCCGCGCCCACCAGCTGGCGGCGCTGTTTTTCGGAAATACGCTTCAGATCCTGACCGTTGAACTCCAGATTTTCCGCCATCACGCGGCCGGGGTAGTCAATCAGCCCCATAATCGCCAGCGAACTCACTGACTTACCGGAGCCCGACTCTCCTACAATCCCGACCACTTCGCCCTGATTAACGCTGTAGCTGATACGGTCCACGGCGCGAAACGGTGTGCCTTCGTCGCCAAAGTGCACGGATAATTTATTTACATTTAATAACGCCATCTCGTGCCTCTTACTGCTTCAGTTTGGGATCAAGTGCATCACGCAGACCATCACCCATCAGGTTAAATGCCAGCACCGTCAGCAGAATCGCCAGACCCGGGAAGGTGACGACCCACCAGGCGCTTTGCGCGAACTGCAACACGTCGGAGAGCATGGTGCCCCACTCCGGTGTTGGCGGCTGCGCACCCATGCCAAGGAAGCCAAGAGCGGCCATATCAAGAATGGCGTTAGAGAAACCGAGCGACGCCTGAACAATCAGCGGCGCAAGGCAGTTTGGGAAGATATTGATAAACATCTGACGCATCGCACCGGCACCCGCCACGCGAGAGGCGGTAACGTAGTCGCGGTTCACTTCCACCAGCACCGCCGCACGGGTCAGACGCACATAGTGCGGTAGCGCAACAAACGTCAGCGCAAGCGCGGCGTTACCAATCGACGGACCGAAGATCGCCACCAGCACCAGCGCCAGCAGCAGGCTTGGCAATGCCAGCATAATGTCGACGACGCGCATGATGATGTTATCAACAATGCCGCCGAAGTAGCCTGCCACCAGGCCGAGTACGATCCCCATGATCAGCGACAGTACGACAACGAGGCAGCCAACCAGCAGCGACAGGCGTGCGCCGTACATCAGGCGCGAAAGCACATCGCGACCCACGTCGTCGGTGCCCAGCAGGTGCGCCAGGCTTCCGCCGTCCTGCCATGCAGGAGGTGCCAGCAGCGCATCGCGGAACTGATCAGCCGGGTTATACGGCGCAAGTACGTTCGCAAACACCGCAATCAGGATCATGATGGAAACATACACCAGCCCGACGACCGCGCCTTTGTTGCGCTTGAAGTAGTGCCAGAATTCCTGCATCGGCGTCATTGGTACCGGTGCGGTGACCACTTTATTTTGAGTAACTTGTGACATGATGGCCCCTTACTTCTTATGACGAATACGCGGGTTCACCACGCCGTACAGCAAATCGACCAGCAGGTTGACGAGAATAATCATCGTCGCGACCAGCAGTACACCGCCCTGCACAACCGGATAGTCACGGCGTTGCAGCGCATCAATCAGCCAGCGTCCAAGACCCGGCCAGGAGAAGATGGTTTCGGTCAGGATCGCCCCCGCCAGCAGCGTACCGACCTGCAAACCGATAACGGTTACCACCGGCAGCATAGCGTTTCGCAGGGCATGAATGATGATGACGCGCATACGGGTCAGGCCTTTAGCGCGGGCAGTACGAATATAATCCTCGCCCAGCACTTCCAGCATGGAGGAACGGGTCATACGCACGATCACCGCCAGAGGGATGGTGCCCAACACCATTGCAGGCAGGATCATGTGCGCAACCGCATCAATGAAGTTGCCCTCTTCGCCCCAGATCGCTGTATCAATCAGCATAAAGCCGGTTAACGGATTGGTGTCGTCAAGGAAAACCATATCGCTGACGCGTCCGGAGACCGGCGTCAGGTTCCACTGCACCGAGACCAGCATGATCAGCATCATGCCCCACCAGAAGATAGGCATGGAGTAGCCGGTCAGTGCCAGGCCAACAGCGGTGTGGTCAAAAATAGAGCCACGTTTAACGGCAGCCAGTACGCCAACGGGGATCCCTACCGCGGTCGCGAAGATCATGGCGCAGATACCGAGTTCCAGCGTCGCTTTAAAGCGAGGTACGAACTCGTCCCACACCGGAAGACGGCTTTTCAGTGAAATCCCTAAATCGCCGTGCAACACGCCCCAGATATAGTGGAGATACTGCTGCCACATCGGCTTATCGAGGCCGAGTTCAGCCAGCAGCTGTGCATGGCGCTCAGGGGAAATACCACGCTCGCCCGCCATAATCATTACCGGGTCGCCGGGGATCATATGGACGAAGGCAAAAGTGAGAAGGGTGATACCGATAAACGTGGGGATAACAAGTCCCAGACGTCGGAGGATGAACTGCAACATAACCCGGATTCTCTCTGATGACGCACGACCAGTGGCGTGACGTCTGTATTGCTCACAAATGTAAATTCCCTCTCCCTGTGGGAGAGGGTTAGGGTGAGGGGGTGCATGCACGCCCCTCACCCCTGCCCTCTCCAGGAGGGAGAGGGAGAACACCCTACTTATTATTCAACAGACACGTTTTCGAAGTGGTGTTTGCCCAGTGGATCGACCACGTAGCCCTTCACTTCTTTACGCACTGGTTCGTACACGGTGGAGTGAGCAACAATCAGCGCCGGAGCCTGATCGTGCATGACAACCTGCGCTTGCTTGTACAGTTCGATACGTTTGTTGTGATCGTCGGTCGCACGCGCCGGCTGGATCAGATCTTCAAACGGCTTGTAGCACCAGCGAGAATAGTTAGAACCGTCTTTCGCTGCCGCACAGCTGAACAGAGTCGCGAAGAAGTTGTCCGGATCCCCGTTGTCGCCGGTCCAGCCCATCATGACCGCCTGGTGTTCACCCGCTTTGGCGCGCTTCAGGTACTCGCCCCACTCGTAGGTCACAATCTTGGCCTGCACGCCAATCTTCGCCCAGTCAGCCTGAACCATTTCCGCCATACGGCGTGCGTTCGGGTTGTAAGGACGCTGTACCGGCATCGCCCACAGCTCGACGGTAAAGCCTTTGTCCTGGCCCGCTTCTTTCAGCAGCGCTTTCGCTTTCTCAGGATCGTAGGTGTAGTCCTTTATGTCGTCGTTATAGCCCCACATGGTTGGTGGGATCAGGTTCTTGGCCGCAACGCCAGCGCCCTGGTAAACGGCTTTGATGATCGCTTCTTTGTTCACCGCGTAGGTCAGCGCCTGACGCACTTTCACGTCATCGAACGGTTTCTTCTCGGTGTTGAAGGAGAGATAACCCACGTTCAGGCCCGCCTGCTCCAGCAGGTTGATATTTTTGTCCTGCTTCATGCGCGCGATGTCAGCCGGGTTTGGATACGGCATCACCTGACATTCGTTTTTCTGCAATTTTGCGTAACGCACGGATGCGTCAGGCGTGATGGAGAAGACCAGACGGTCGATCTGCGGCTTGGTGCCCCAGTAGCCCGGGAAGGCTTTATACAGAATACGGGAATCTTTCTGGTACTGAAGCAGCTGGAACGGGCCGGTACCGATTGGGTTCAGGTCCACTTTTTCCGGAGTGCCGGCTTTCAGCATGTTGTCCGCATACTCTTTAGAGAGAATAGAGGCGAAGTCCATCGCCAGGTCAGCCAGGAATGGCGCTTCCGGACGCGTCAGCACAAACTGGACGGTTTTATCGTCCACTTTTTTCACTTCAGCGATCAGGTCTGGCAGACCCATCCCTTCGAAGTATTCATAGCTGCCGCCAGACACTTTATGGTACGGGTTCTGGGCATTTTTCTGACGGTCGAAGGAGAACACAACGTCGTCGGCGTTAAAGTCGCGCGTAGGTTTAAATTCTTTGCTGTCCTGCCACTTCACGCCCTGACGCAGGTGGAAGGTATAGGTTTTACCGTCTTCGCTGATATCCCACTTTTCAGCCAGGCCAGGAATCACTTCCGTGGTGCCGGTTTTAAATTCAACCAGACGGTTATAGATCGGTACAGAACTTGCGTCGTAAGTCGTACCAGAGGTAAAGAGCTGTGGGTTAAAGCCTTCCGGAGAGCCTTCAGAACAGTAAACCAGGGTTTTTGCCTGTACGCTTGCTGCAACGGTCATGGCCACCAGGCTCAGACCAAGCTTCAGCATCCCTGACTTCTTCAAGGAAATACTCATTATTGTGCTCCAATGTGATGTTTTGCTTTGTTGTGTTACGCCGCCTGACCTTTATTTATTTTTTACCCGGTCCGGTCGGTGATGCCCGAAGGCGTTAAAAGGGATAGAGAATCCTTTCAGAAGAGCGTTTGAGTTGCAGCGCAGATCCTCCCTGAAATGCCCCTCGTGCCCTACAATCTGTCAACAGAATGTGAAAACGTCAATACAGGTGGCGGGGATTTACGTGGAGTGTGAGAAACCGCAAACAAAGATTAAAAAAACCCTGACCATGAGTTTTCAGCAGAGAAATTTATGCTACTCGCCATGATGCAGCACAATTATCTTCATATTTCGCAACACTCAGTGATTAAGTTTTATTCAGAATGGGTAAATTTTCTTACAGGATGGTGATTATCTGAGCACTAAATACCGCGAACGTTAAAACGCACAGCGAAAAATGCTGAGGTTATCCATAAGCAACGCGAAAAAAGATCAAACTATATATAAAAAAATACAATGGATTATGTCACAAAACCGCAAGCAGGCAGGGGGAAGCAGGGCTAAGGGGTATTTTGAGGACTCGTGCGGGGTAACGCGTTAATGCAAAAAGGGCTAACCTTGCGGTTAGCCCTTTTTAGAATGTGGTCGGCGAGAGAGGATTCGAACCTCCGACCCACTGGTCCCAAACCAGTTGCGCTACCAAGCTGCGCTACTCGCCGAATGCGGAGCGCATCTTACTGCTGAGGTGCGCCCCCGTCAATCCCTTATTTTCAAAAAGCCATTCAACTGGCGATATTCTCGCCAGACCAGCTACTGCGCGGCTTTTGTGGTGTTATCAGGGAGTTTACACCAGTTGTTGTTTTCGTTAATCCCACCGTTCGGTGAGGTATAGCCGAGACAGCCCATAATGGTGTCGTACAGCTCAACGTGACGGCGCGGTACCTTGATCTCTGCCTGCTGTTTCAGATGGGCAAACATTTTGGCTTTGTCCGGATTTTCCAGGTACTTATCCGACATCCACATGATCATCGGCACGCGGAACTGCTCAGGCGGAGCCAGCTTACGCGGCGTACCGTGTAAATGCTCTTTCTCGTTGATGGACTCGCCGTGGTCGGCCGCGTAGATCACAATCGCTTTCTTATCGCGAAGCTGGTCGATCACCCGACTGAGGAAGGTATCCACATACAGAATCGAGTTATCATAGGCATTGATCAGCTCCTGCTTGCTACAGTTCTTGTTAATGCCGACGCACTCAGGCGTCCATTTGGCGAAATCGCGCGTGTAACGCTGATAGTAGCTGTAGTGTGACCCTTTGGTATGCAGAACAATAAGATGCTTACCCTGCGGATGGTTTTTCAGTGACTGTTCCATCTCAGAGAGCAGCAACATGTCATCAACGTTCTTTCCGCGGTTACGCGGCTCGGCGCCAATCTGCTCGCGGTAGGCGATGTTATCCGCCATGGTGTTGGTGTAGAACCACATCTCACTTTGCATGGCGAACAGATCGGAGCTAAATCCAAGCTGCTTCAGAACAGCAAACACGTTTTGCTCTTTGAGAGTGCGCTGAGGATTATCACTCGCACCGCCCTCACGAACAAACATACAGCGCAACGAGAGCTTCGTGGCGGTATCGCAGGAGTAGCCGCGGTAAGCTACAAGATTCTTTTCCTGCGCCAGTTTCGGGGTGGTATCGCGGTCATAACCGAGGATACCCATATGATCCCAGCGCGTCGTTTCGCCGATAACGAAGACCACGTAAGTATCATCCAGCCCTTCAGCCGGAGCCTGGTAGGTGAACTTTTTGGTTGGGTTAATCAGCGATTTCACATCGCTGGATTCGTCCGCCTGAGCCCAGGCATAAAGACCTAACGCCGACAGCCAGTTAGACGGCAGATAGGAGTTAGCCACCACGCCGCCATAGCTTGGCATATCTACGCCTGTCGCTTTTTCGATCCGTTTTTGCTGTTTTTCCATCAGGCGAATAGGGGCCCATACCAGCAGACCCGCCAGAAGAACGACGGCGACGTTGCGGATGCGTTGTCCACGAGTACGCAGCTGGCGTAACAGGGTATAGCGACAGGTATTACTCCAGATAAAGAAGAGCGGGATCAGGCAGGTCAAAATTGTCCACATGATGAACCCTTTTCCCACCACCTCTTTCGAGAGGTCGATGTCCGTGGTCATCACCGAAGCCACAATACCGTAGCCAATGACCACGTTCATGAATGTCATGTAATAGCTTGCGGCGGCAGAGATAATCACCACCAGCGAGGCCAGAACCTGCCATGTACGTCTGCCAAAAAGCGAGAGCAGGCGTAGCAGGAAGAAGGTCGCCAGAATTGAGCCAAACACTTCAATCGCGGCAAAAATTCCATTTCTTACAGTGAGGTGTTCGAAATAACCTTCCACTCGTCTGAACAGCACCGCGCCATTCAGAAACAAACCGATATAGACAGCCAGCATCAGACACAATCTTTGCTGGGTAAGAGACCTAATATATTTCATGCAAACAACCCTGGGGGAAGGGGTATAAAGACCCGCCGAATCTCAGTGAGAAAGCTGACAGAGTAAGTAGATGCGAGAGAAACCGTTATCAGAAACGTCTACAAGCGCGATAAGTAGACCACAGCAGGAAAGAAAAGTGGCAGCAGAGAATGTGAATCGATGAAGATTTTTACAAAATAGCAAGTCCGGAAGCGATTTAGAAATAAATAAAAGAGGCCCTGCGGCCCCTTTTTATCGAATCATGCATGCGCTTCTTTATATACCTCGCGCTGCGGCTGACGAATCGTGGTGGACAGCGCCAGCGAAATAATCAGCAAGGCAAATATCACGCAGAATGTCACGTAGAAGCCACCAAACAGCGAGGCAATCAGTGAACCGCAAATACTGCCGATACCGAAGCCGAGATAAATCACGCCGTAGTTTTTCGCCAGGTTGTTCAGGCCGAAGAACTCGCTCACCAGCGACGGGAAGACGGTAATAGTGCCGCCAAAGTTAAAGGCTACGCAGGCTATCGCCGCAAAGAATGTCGCCTCGTTCAGCGGAGCGAACAGCAGTGCTGCCATACCCACCAGGGAGATCACCTGCCCCAGCGTAATCACGCGGATCCGGGCGATTTTGTCAGACAAGATACCCAGTACCAGACGACCCGAGAGGTTAGCGATAGAGATGACCGTTACGGCGTTCGCCGCCGTCGCCGCGTCCAGTTTTACCATTCCCTGCGCGATATCTTTCGCCACACCGATGACATACAGACCGCTCATGCAGGCCGTCAGGAACATCACCGCCAGCATCCAGTACTGCGGCTTACGCATGGACTGAGCGAGGGTGAAATCGTTCTCCACCACGCCGTTAACGGTTTTCACTTCCTGCTGCGGCGCATCTTTCATCAGCGTGGCGCCGAAGAGGATCATTACCAGCACAATCACGCCCCAGATCATAAAGGTTTTCTCAAGCCCAACCGAGGCCAGCAGATGCGCATCGATGAATTTGAAGCCGAGGCTGCCCAGGCCATATGAACCAATGGCAAATGCGGAGATAAGCCCTTTACGCTCCGGGAACCACTTCACGCAGTTAGACAGCGTCAGCAGATAACCTGCGCCGTCCGCCAGCCCCACCAGCACCCCGGCGCTCAGCCACAGCATCATCAGGTTGTTAGAATATGCCGTCAGGAAGAATCCCAAGCCCAGCAAGATCCCGGATGCCATGGTTACACGCTTCACGCCGAAACGTTCCTGAAGTTTGCCCGCCACGGAAGAGGAAATTGCTAACCCAAGACTCAGCAAGCCGAAGGAGAATGCCACCTGGCTTATCGGCGCGCCGAGCTTATCGGACAGGGCGCTGTTAAACAGGCTCCAGGTATAGACCGATCCCAGTGCGAACTGGGTAACGATGGTGCCGAATAGCGTCAGCCAACGCGTGCGGTTATAAGTTGATGTGTTCATGGCAGTGTCCTGCAAGATAAATTATGGAAATTCGCTGAGGACAACGATAAACAAAACCTTTATAGCGTTGGGGAAAAACGGAATGAAATGCAGGAGAGAAGGAATGAAATGCCTGGGATCTGGAATGAATGACCTTGCCGGGGAATGAAGCGCTGTTCTGTTAGTGGGCACTATCGCTCCAGACCCCGTCATAATTGTATTAAATATGTTATCGTATCGTTTAAAAAAATAACAACCCTTAAAATTTGGCGCTCAATCCCAGCGTATATAAATATTCTTCTTCAGTTTGCTGGTTATAGCTGATCTTCGCCCAGGGGTGTAAATCACCATACTGCGTATCAACACGCCAACCCAATGAGTTCACGCTGGCATGCCAGAGGGGATCGGTAAGCGACTGCGTGGTGGTTGTATCCTCAAACGCATTCACCGTTACAGGGGGGGCGCCATCAGTGCGCCACGCCATGACGGGCCCGGTGGTGAAATGTCCCGCCACGGGAAAATTCCAGCCAACGCTCAGAACGGTTTCCGCATCCGAACCGGAGGGATCGTTCAGGGTAAACCCCGTAGCATTCTGCGTGCGGTTAATACGCTCCGCGAGAATATCTTCATAACGAGGTTGGTGATCGGCGTCCCATGTATAACGTTCCGTCGTATTACTTTGTGCATCTGAAACGATATATTCCTGTTGCCACGCAAAAGCGGTGTGACAAAAAAGCAGGCAGACTGAAACACCCACCAGGCCAGAAGCAGCATGGCGACCACTGATTTTTTTTATCATCATCAAAGCGACTCCAGAAAGAGCCGAGTTCGGCGATATATGTCATTGTTCGAAGAGGTATTAGGGCGTATAGCCCTGTATTAACTATTGTCTCTTTAGCAGACACGTCAAGCCGGGCAGATTGAAATTTTTGCGTTTACCGTATCAGGAAGGGAGATGACCTATGCAACGTTGCGGCTGGGTAAGCCAGGATCAGCTTTATATCGATTATCACGACAAGGAATGGGGCGTACCGGAAACCGACGGTAAAAAACTATTTGAAATGATTTGCCTTGAAGGCCAGCAGGCCGGGCTGTCGTGGATCACCGTTCTGAAAAAGCGTGAGAACTATCGCAAAGCCTTCCACCAGTTCGATCCGGCTGCGGTTGCCGCCATGACCGACGACGACGTACAAAAGCTGGTTCTGGATACCGGTATCATCCGCCATCGCGGTAAAATTCAGGCCATTATTGGTAACGCGCGTGCTTATCTGGCGATGGAGCAAAATGGCGAACCCTTTTCAGCATTTGTCTGGTCGTTTGTGGATAACGAGCCGAAGGTGACGCAGGCCGCCACGCTTGCAGAGATCCCAACGTCGACCCCCGCCTCAGATGCCCTGTCGAAAGCGCTGAAAAAACGCGGCTTTAAGTTTGTGGGCACCACCATCTGTTACTCCTTTATGCAGGCCTGCGGGCTGGTCAATGACCACATTACGGGCTGCTTCTGCCATCCGGAGGGCCACCATGATCCGCAAATGGCAAAGTGAGAACACCGCGCCGCTTTTGAGTCTGTGGCTGGAGAGCACCACCGAGGCGCATCCGTTTATCGACGCAAGTTACTGGCAAGCGAATGAAGCGGTAGTGCGGGATGAATACCTTCCCGCCGCCGAGACCTGGGTCTGGGAAGAAAACGGTACCCTGTGCGGTTTTATCAGCGTCATGCAGTTCCAGTTCGTGGGGGCGCTGTTTGTCGCCCCGGCGTTCATCGGAAAGGGGATTGGGCGTGCGCTGCTGAACCACGTTCAGCAGCACTACCCGTATTTAACCCTGGAGGTGTACCAGAAAAACGTGCGGGCGGTGAATTTCTATCATGCTCAGGGTTTTCGCATCGAAGACAGCGCCTGGCAGGATGATACCCAACACCCGACGTGGATCATGAGCTGGCAGGCGGATCAAACGCCGTAAGGGTAAGCGCCGGCCCCTCATATTTCTCCACCCATGCCAGCGCCGTATTCCCCGCGCAGCCATTCCCCAGCTTCGAGCTGGGGAGATCTTTGGTCAGCACGTTTACGGCGCCGTTCTTACAAATACCGCCCTCGTCCAGCGCCAGATCCGGCCATGCGCCCTGATGAATGCAGAAAACGCCAGGGCGGATCCCGTCACTCACCACGGCGCCTGCCAGCACCTGCCCGCGCGCGTTCCAGACCCGAACGAGATCGCCGTCGTTAATCCCCCGCGCCTTTGCATCGTCGCTATTCAGCGCGATCGGCTCACGACCCGCCACCGCATACTGCTCGCGCAGAGCCGAATAGTTGAGCTGGCTGTGCAGACGATGGGCAGGATGGGCAGACAGCAGCTGAAGCTGCCCCGGCTGCGCATTGCCATGCCATTCGTCCGGCTCCAGCCACGCCGGATGCGGCGGACAGTCCGCGTAGCCAAAGCTGGCGATGCGTTCGCTGTAGATCACAATCTTCCCGCTTTCGGTTTTTAACGGGTGATTCTCCGGATCGCGACGGAAGTCAGCAAAGCGCACAAACCGCGCGTTCTGCTCGCTTTCTGGCATTTCGAAGAGTTGATTCGCCTCCCAGAACTCAGCAAATGGCGGCAGGGACACGCCCTGCGCAGCCCCGCGCTGGCTGGCAATCTGGTAAAATGTTTCCAGCCATTGCAGATCCGTTTTGCCCTCGGTGAAACGCTCCCGCCCGCCCGCTTCCCACATTTCACTCAGGTCGGCAAAGACGTCGAAATCATCCCGCGCTTCATCCCGGGGAGCCACGACGCGCTTCATCGGCACCATATGCTGGTTGCTGTAATCCCCCGTCATGGTGAGATCGTTACGCTCGAACGAGGTCGTGGCAGGCAAAACGATATCGGCATGTTTCGCTGACGCAGTCCAGAAGCACTCCGAGATCACCACCAGCTCCGGTTTCTGCCAGGCGCGGATTAGGCGGTTGGTATCCTGGTGATGGGTGAAGTTGGCCCCACCCGCCCACCAGATAAACTTAATATCCGGGAAATGGCGATCCTGACCGTTGTGCTGATAAAACCCGCCGGGGTTCTCCAGGGCTTCAACAATGCGTGCCACCGGAATTTTATCCACAGCGTCCACGCCACCCTGCACCGAGCCCTGCATGGACGCCAGCACCGCGGCTTTACGCGTCGGGTTGCCGCCGTTGGCAAAGTGATAGGAAAGGCCAAAACCGCCGCCGGGTGTGCCAATCTGCCCAAGCATCGCGGCGAGCGTCACCAGCATCCAGTGCTTTTGCTCGCCAAACTGCTGGCGCTGCATCCCCCAGCCGGACATGAGCATCGTGACATGGCTATGGAATAACGCCGCCAGTTCGCGGATTTTAACGGCATTAACGCCGCAAATCGCCGCGGCCCACTCTGCGGTTTTGGCAATACCGTCGCTTTGTCCCGTCAGATAGTCGGCAAATTTATCGAACCCCGTGGTACAACGCGCCAGAAATTCCGTGTCGTGCCAGCCGTTCTCCACCAGGGTGTGGGCGATGCCCAGCATCATCGCCACGTCGGTGCCCATATGCGGCGCGATCCACTCGGCGCTGTCGCCGAAGAAATCCAGGGTTTCAGAGCGCATCGGATCGATACAGATGATGCGCTTGCCGCTTTTGCGCAGCGCATCGAAGTAGGAAACGCCCTGCTCGTCGGACGCATTCCAGGCAATTTTCAGGGTATTGAGCGGGTTGGCGCTCCACAGCACCACCACCTCTGTATGCTCCAGCACCAGCGGCCAGCTGGTCTGCTGCTGATAAACCTCATTCCCGCCCACGACATACGGCATGATTGCCTGCGCCGCGCCGGTCGAGTAATCGCCCAGATGGCCGGTGTATCCTCCGGCCAGGCTCATATAGCGTTGCAGCAGGGTTGCAGCCTTATGCAGCACGCCGTTTGAGCGCCAGCCATAGGAGCCGGCAAAAATGGACGACGGGCCATAGCTGTCGCGGATGCGTTTATGCTGCGTATGGATCAGCGCCAGCGCATCGTCCCAGCTCACGCGCACGAACTCATCCTGCCCGCGAATACCCTGCGGTTTATCCGGTGACGCCAGAAAGCCTTTACGCACCATCGGCCAGCGGACGCGGGTCTTGCTGTGTACCTGATCGCGAACGACGGTCTGTAAAGAGTTGAGATGGCGCGAAGGCAAAGCCCCGCGAGACGACAGCACAGTGTCGCCATCGGTTTCGACCAGCATCGGCCCCCAGTGGGCGGCGGTCAGAATGGTTTTTGTTGAGGTGCTCAAAGCGTGCGCTCCTGGTTGCGTGCAGGTGTTTCGGCCTTTCATTGAGGCAATTTATCGTTTGTGACAAATTTCAGAGTTATACACTGAATTTTCTCCGTATCCGGACGTCATAATCCACTGCCACGTCCGTCGTGGCAAAGAATAAAAAGGATTAAGGAAATAAGATGAAAAAACGCGTACTCGTTATTGCCGCTCTGGTGAGCGGCGCACTGGCTGTTTCAGGCTGCACAACCAACCCTTACACCGGTGAACGCGAAGCGGGCAAATCCGGCATTGGCGCGGGTATTGGTTCCCTGGTGGGCGCTGGCGTTGGCGTACTCTCCTCCTCCAAGAAAGATCGCGGCAAAGGTGCGCTGATTGGCGCAGCGGCAGGCGCAGCCCTGGGCGGCGGCGTGGGTTATTACATGGACGTGCAGGAAGCAAAACTGCGTGACAAAATGAAAGGTACGGGCGTGAGCGTGACGCGCAGCGGTGACAACATCATCCTGAACATGCCAAACAACGTGACCTTTGACAGCAGCAGCGCGACGCTGAAACCCGCAGGCGCGAACACCCTGACCGGCGTGGCCGCAGTGCTGAAAGAGTACAATAAAACTGCCGTGAACGTGATTGGTTACACTGACAGCACCGGCAGCCAGGATCTGAACATGCGTCTGTCGCAGCAGCGCGCCGATTCCGTGGCCAGCTCGCTGATCACCCAGGGCGTAGAAGCGAACCGCATCCGCACCAGCGGCATGGGTCCGGCTAACCCGATCGCCAGCAACAGCACGGCGGAAGGCAAAGCGCAGAACCGCCGCGTTGAAATTACGTTGAGTCCTGTGCAGTAGGTAAAAGCAAAACGGCAACCCCGTTGCCGTTTTAGTATTTGCGCCCTCTCCTGTAGGAGAGGGTTGGGGTGAGGGCATCAGACCGCCACCCGGCAAATTGCTTGATTCGCCAGATTTTCCCGCTAAGGTATTCTCACTAAATTCAGGGAAATCAGCGATGATCAAACCAACCCGGGCCACCATTAGCGACGTGGCGAAAGCCGCCAAAACCGGTAAAACCAGCATTTCACGCTACCTCAACGGCGAGAAACACCTGCTGTCCGATGCGCTGCTGGCGCGGATCGAACAAGCCATTGCCGATCTCGACTACCGTCCCAGCCTGATGGCGCGCGGCCTCAAGCGGGGTCGCACCCGCCTGATTGGGCTTATCATCGCCGATATCACTAACCCCTACTCCGTTAACGTACTCAGCGGCATCGAAGCGGCGTGCCGGGAAAAAGGCTTTACCCCGCTGGTCTGTAACACCAATAACGAAGTTGATCAGGAGTTGCATTACCTCGATCTGCTGCGCAGCTATCAGGTGGAAGGGATCGTGGTCAATGCCGTCGGGATGCGCGAAGAGGGGCTAAATCGTCTGCAACAATCGTCTCTCCCGATGGTGCTTATTGACCGCAAAATCCCGGAATTTGCCTGCGATGTGGTCGGGCTGGATAACACCCAGGCGGCCACCACTGCCACCGAGCACCTGATTGAACAGGGTTTCGAAGCCATTCTGTTCCTGAGCGAACCGCTGGGTATGGTTAACACCCGCCGCGACCGCCTGGCTGCATTTCGCGCCACGCTGGCGCGTTATCCCGGTGTGATCGCCGAAAATGCTGAAATCCCCCTCCATGAAGCCGGACAGCTGGATAATACCCTGCGCCAGTTCCATACCCGCCATCGGGGAATGCGTAAGGCGGTGATCTCCGCTAACGGGGCGCTGACGCTTCAGGTTGCCCGCTCGCTTAAACGCATTGGCCTGCACTGGGGCAGCGACATCGGCTTGCTCGGCTTTGATGAACTGGAGTGGGCTGAACTTGCTGGCGTAGGCATTACCACCCTCAAACAACCCACCTGGCAGATCGGCTATGCCGCGGTTGAACAAGTGGTTCGCCGCATTGAAGGCACCCGCGACGCCGTACGCGAGCAGGTTTTTTCTGGCGAGCTGATCGTTCGCGGCTCTACTGCCCGTTAATTTTCCCTTCGTGACAGCGATCATAAATTCAGCATCCCGATCTTTTCTTTGGAACCGGTTCCATCTAGCGTAATACTATCGATTACGCTCTGGAGTCAGGAAATGAGCAGGAAAATTATGGTGGTCACCGCCGCGTATGGTGCGGATCAGGTGCGACAGGCAGGCGGTCAACGGGCGATGCTTCCCGTGATTGCTGGCGCAGGGGCTGATGGCGTTGAAATCCGCCGTGAGCTCTTCAGCCACGACGAGTTAATGGCCCTGCCTGCGCTGGGCGAGTCCATTGAACTGCTGGGTTTACTGGCGTGCTACTCCGCCCCGGTCCCCCTGCTTATGCCCGATGGAACCCTCAACCCGGATCTTCCACGCTACCTTAGCGAAGCCAGCGCACTGAACGCGCTGTGGCTTAAAGTCTCGCTGGGTCATTTCAGCGACAAACAACCGCTTGAAGCCCTGCGCGCACTGCTGGATGAAAGCGGCATGACGCTGGTGGTGGAAAACGACCAGACCGACTGCGGGCAGCTCGCGCCGATGCAGCGCTTCAAAGCCGCCTGCCGGGTAATGGCGCTGCCGGTCACACTGACGTTCGATATGGGCAACTGGCTGTGGGTTGGCGACTCCCCGGAAGAGGCTGCACGTCAGCTGGCTCCCGCCGTGAGCTATATTCATGTGAAGGCCGCAGTCCCGCATAAGGCGCAGTTCCGCGCCGTCGCGCCGGATCAGACCGATTCTCGCTGGCGGGATCTGCTTAATCAACTGCCTGCCGACGCGCCGCGCGGTATCGAATTTCCGCTCGAAGGGACGGATCTCACCGCCGTCACCCGCCATTACGTCAACCTGCTGCGCGAGGAGTAAACCATGCACAAGACGCTGGACGTTATCACTATCGGCGAGGCCATGGCGATGTTTGTCGCCACCGAAACGGGCGAGCTGAGCGCAGTGGAGCACTTCATCAAACGCGTGGCAGGCGCCGAATTGAATGTCGCTACCGGCCTTGCGCGGCTGGGGCTGAATGTCGGCTGGGTGAGCCGCGTGGGCAATGACAGCTTTGGCCATTTCGTTCTCGACTCGCTGAAAAAAGAGGGCATTGATGCCGCAGGCGTCACGCTCGATGGACGCTTCCCGACGGGCTTTCAGCTGAAATCTAAAGTTGAAAATGGAACCGATCCCATCGTGGAGTATTTCCGCAAAGGCTCAGCGGCAAGCCATCTCTCCGTGGATGATTATCACGCCGCGTATTTCTCCTCCGCGCGCCACCTGCACCTGAGCGGCGTGGCGGCGGCGCTCTCGGCCAGCTCGTACGATTTACTCGATCACGCGGCTTCGGCAATGAAAGCGCAGGGCAAAACCATCTCCTTTGATCCGAACCTGCGCCCGGTGCTGTGGAAAAGCGAAGCGGAGATGGCTGAGAAACTCAACCGACTGGCGTTTCAGGCGGACTGGGTTCTGCCGGGCATAAAAGAGGGAATGATCCTCACTGGCGAAAGCACGCCCGAAGGCATTGCTGATTTTTACCTCAACAGAGGGGTAAAAGCCGTGGTGCTGAAAACCGGTGCCGACGGCGCATGGTTTAAAACTGCCGACGGTGAGCAAGGCGCTGTCGCTGCGGTAAAAGTCGACAACGTGATCGATACCGTGGGCGCGGGCGATGGGTTTGCCGTCGGGGTCATCAGCGCCCTGCTGGAGGGCAAACCGCTGTCGCAGGCCGTGGCGCGAGGCAACAAAATTGGTTCGCTGGCGATTCAGGTGCAGGGCGACAGCGAAGGATTACCAACACGAGCAGAGCTCGGCGTCTAAATTCCCTCTCCCCGTGAGAGTGGACCAGGGTGGGGCAGCAATCCGCACCAGATAATTAAGCCACCGTGTACCCTACAGACAACGGCGGCAACAACCTCAACAACAGAGGCAAGCCTATGAACAGTTCGACCAATGCAGTAAAACGCTGGTGGTACATCATGCCAATCGTGTTTATCACGTACAGCCTGGCGTACCTGGATCGTGCCAACTTCAGTTTCGCATCCGCCGCCGGGATCAACGAAGACCTCGGGATCACCAAAGGGGTCTCGTCCCTGCTGGGCGCCCTCTTCTTCCTGGGGTATTTCTTCTTCCAGATCCCCGGCGCGATTTACGCTGAACGCCGCAGCGTGCGAAAGCTCATTTTCATCTGCCTGATCTTATGGGGTGCCTGTGCGTCGCTTACTGGCGTGGTGAATAACATTCCTGCTCTGGCGGCTATTCGCTTTATTCTCGGCGTGGTTGAGGCGGCCGTCATGCCAGCAATGCTGATTTACATCAGCAACTGGTTCACAAAATCGGAGCGTTCACGTGCTAATACGTTCCTGATACTCGGTAACCCGGTCACCGTGCTGTGGATGTCGGTGGTTTCCGGCTATCTGATCCAGTCCTTCGGCTGGCGCGAGATGTTCATCATCGAAGGGGTTCCCGCGATTATCTGGGCCTTCTGCTGGTGGGTGTTGGTGAAAGATAAGCCAGCCCAGGCGAAATGGCTTTCTGAAGACGAAAAAGCCGCACTCCAGGCGCAGCTGGATAAAGAGCAGCAGGGGCTTAAAGCGGTGCGTAACTACGGCGAAGCCTTCCGCTCCCGGAACGTTATTCTGCTGTGTGCACAGTATTTTACCTGGAGTATTGGCGTGTACGGTTTTGTGCTGTGGCTGCCGTCGATTATCCGCAGCGGCGGTGAAAACCTTGGCATGGTGGAAGTGGGCTGGCTGTCATCGGTGCCTTACCTGGCTGCGACCATCGCGATGATTATCGTCTCCTGGGCATCGGACAAGCTGCAAAACCGTAAGCTGTTCGTCTGGCCACTGCTGCTGATCGCTGCTTTTGCCTTCATTGGCTCCTGGGCCGTAGGCGCGAACCACTTCTGGGTCTCGTACACTCTGCTGGTGATTGCGGGTGCGGCCATGTATGCCCCGTATGGTCCGTTCTTTGCCATCATCCCGGAAATGCTGCCGCGTAACGTCGCAGGGGGCGCGATGGCGTTGATCAACAGTATGGGTGCGCTGGGTTCGTTCTTTGGCTCGTGGTTTGTGGGCTATCTTAACGGTGCCACCGGCAGCCCGTCGGCCTCTTACATCTTTATGGGGGTGGCGCTTTTTGCCTCGGTATGGCTTACTCTGATTGTTAAGCCTGCTAATAATCAACAGCTACCCGTCGGCGCACGCCACGCCTGAATCCTTTTAAAATCAACGGAGATTAGCATGAAGCCGTCCGTCATTTTGTACAAAGCACTGCCTGAAGATCTGCAAAAACGCCTGGAGGAACACTTTACCGTTACCCGGGTAAAGAACCTCAGCCCGGAAACCGTGGCACAGCACGCCGACGCGTTTGCCAGCGCCGAGGGCCTGCTGGGTTCGAGCGAAAAGGTGGATGCAGCGCTGCTGGAGAAAATGCCGAAGCTTCGTGCTACCTCAACCGTTTCGGTGGGATACGACAATTTCGACGTGGATGCGCTAAACGCGCGCAACATCCTGCTGATGCACACGCCCCATGCCCTGACGGAGACCGTCGCCGACACGCTGATGGCGCTGGTGCTCAGCACCGCCCGTCGTGTAGTGGAAGTGGCCGAGCGCGTGAAAGCGGGCGAATGGTCCAAAAGCATTGGCCCGGACTGGTTCGGCGTGGACGTTCATGGCAAAACGCTGGGGATTGTTGGGATGGGCCGTATCGGTCTGGCGCTGGCACAGCGCGCGCATTTTGGCTTCAACATGCCCATTCTGTATAACGCGCGCCGTCACCACAGTGAAGCTGAAGAACGTTTCAACGCCCTTTATTGCGAGCTTGATACGCTGTTGCGGGAAGCCGACTTTGTCTGCCTGATCCTGCCGCTGACGGATGAAACGCGTCATCTCATCGGCAAAGCGGCGTTTGAAAAGATGAAGAAATCGGCCATTTTCATCAACGCGGGTCGTGGTCCGGTGGTCGATGAGAAGGCGCTGATTGAGGCACTGCAAAACGGTGAGATCCACGCCGCTGGTCTGGACGTGTTTGAACAGGAGCCGCTGCCGGTGGATTCTCCGCTACTGACCATGCCGAACGTCGTCGCCCTGCCTCACATCGGCTCTGCAACTCATGAAACACGCTACAACATGGCGGCGACCGCCGTGGATAACCTGATTGCCGCGCTCGGCGGTAAAGTGAATAAGAACTGCGTTAACCCGCAGATACAACAGTAGAAACGAAAAAACCCGCCAGAAGGCGGGTTTTTGAATTTAGTGCTACTGGGCTGGAAGCTTACAGGCTTACAACGTTACCAGCTGCTGGGCCTTTAGCGCCGCTTTCGATGGTGAAGGAAACTTTCTGACCTTCATCCAGAGATTTGTAGCCATCGTTCTGGATAGCAGAGAAGTGTACGAACACGTCTTTAGAGCCATCGTCAGGAGTGATGAAGCCGAAACCTTTATCAGCGTTGAACCATTTTACCAGACCAGTCATTTTAGCAGACATAGAAATTACCTTATTAACAAATATATTGTGCCTTCCGGCTTGATGGATTGCGTTACAGATTTTTAAGCGATGAAGGAAGGGTCACTACGAAGGGTATCTATGGATAACAATCTGGACTGCTTTACTAAACTGCTTTAGGTCTGTGTAACAAACCGACGAACATAGTTATACCGATGTGGTAGATGAATGACAAGCGTTATTTTCATCAAGCATAAAAAAACCCCGCCGAAGCGGGGGTTTTTCTTATTCCGTAGCAGCGACCGCTGCGCTCCAGGCCTGGCTAAAGGCCTGATGCTGGGACGCGAGCGGACCGATCAGCGCGTTATACTGGCTCGCCTGCTGGGAGGTCGGGAACTGGATACCGTTAGAGACAAAGCTCACCTGCGTACCTTGTTCACTAATAAAGTCACCCACCTGGACCAACTGCTGAGTAAAGACCTGCGCCGCCGGGATCAGCGGTTGCAAAGCGTTTGACGGCTTGGTCACGACTTTCTCATACACCTGGTCATAGACCGGTTTAAGATCCTCGCCCTGCTTCAACGCGGAACGCGACGCATCAGCCTGCATTTTGGCATTTTGCAGCTGCTGGCTCAGTACCCCAAGCGCGCCATTTGACTGGCGTAGCGGTTCGCGCTGGGTCATATAATCCTGTGGAACACGGATGGCATTCACGCTATCCACTACCGGGCGAATACCGGAATCCATCGCCTGGCTTACCTGCTGAGAATAGCCATACAGAATGGCGTAATCCGACACGAATGGACCAAACTGTTTTTTCTGATCCGCAGTCAGCGTTGGTAAACGCTCGCCGCTACGCATCACTGTATTCTGTAGAAAATCGATAAACGCTTTGCGCTGATCGCCTTCTTTATCGAAACACCCACTCAGGCTAACAACCATCAATAACGCCGCAATAGGCGCAAACCAGCGAGAGCAGGACTTTCCTGTCGCCATTTTATTACTCCTTTCACCCAAAAAGCGCACACCGGCACACGCGTGCCCAACGCTGACAAGGATAGTCCAGGTCAGCCTTGCAAGATAGAGTTTTCATGCAAAACGGGTATTCCCGTTTTTGTACTGACTATTTACAAAAAAATACCTGTGAATCCCTACATATGACTAATCAGGTAATTAGCATAACTATCCATATAGCTGAAACGTGTAAAGCGATCGTTATCGCACAATTAATCACAGCCGTGACGATCCTGTGTCTGGTTTAGGGACTATTCTTAACAGGCTCTCTGATGTTCATGATCCCGATGTGTGATTTATGAGGAGTTCTCAATGGAATTAAAAGATCCTGAGTTTGAGCTGCTGAGCAGCCTGGAACAGATTATTTTTAAAGATGTACCGCCGACGGTTACCCTGAATCAAAAGTCCAATCCTTTTAGTGAATTTGAGCGTTTACGCAAAGGATCGGGCCTGAAAACAGATGAATTCGCAAGAGCAATGGGTGTCAGCGTAGCAATGGTGCTGGAGTGGGAGTCAAAACGTGAAAAACCTACCCCAGCCGAGCTAAAGCTGATGCGCCTGATCCAGGCAAACCCTGACCTTCGCAAGCAGTTAGCCTGATAAAGTTTGTTTGCCCCCGCCCTTGCGGGGGCTTGTGTTTACAGGCTTTCACATCGCCATCCCGTCTCTTCCCACACCAGTTCATGCGTCAGCTTCAGCCCTGCCAGAAAAGCTTCATCGTGCGACACCACCAGCAGCGCGCCGGGGTAATCGGCTAAGGCCGCTTCAATGGCCTGAACAGAGGCCAGATCGAGGTGGTTGGTCGGCTCATCCAGAAGCAACAGCTGCGTTGCCGCTTCACGCCACAATACGCAGGCCAGCGCGGCCTTCAGGCGCTCGCCGCCACTCAGTTCGGCCAGTGGAAGTGTCACTTTCTCCGCGCCCAGCTGAAGCTGCGCTAAACGGGTACGCAGCGCCCCCTCTTCGAGCGGCGTATTGCCCAGGCTAAGGTGTGTCATCACCGACTGCGACAGATCCAGCCGGGAAAGATGCTGATCGAGATAAGCACATCTGACAGAGACCTTACAGGTTCCCGTAACAGGGGCGGTTTCGCCCAACATCACTTTCAACAGCGTGGATTTTCCACAGCCGTTCGGCCCGCGTAGCGCCACGCGCATCGGGCCATCCATTCGCCAGTTTATCGGTGGGACAGGCACGTGCGGAAGCACCAGTTCTTCCAGCACCAGCACCTGTTTCCCTTCCGGGATTTCACTGCCCGGCAGGGTAAACATCACCGCATTATCCTCTTCAACCCGCTCGCGTGCCTGGTTGACCGCAGCGTTCAAAGCATGGTTTTGATCGCTATGCTGTTTTTTCCAGGAACCAATACGCTCTTTCGCCGCCCCTTTGTATTTGACCCGTTCAAACGAGGCGATGTTAAGGCTGTCGACCGTGCGAAGCGTTTTGGCTGAACGCCGCAGGCTGTCGTCATGCTCTTTATGCATACGGGCGCGGGTACGCTTGCGCTCGGTGGCAGCATGCTCCAGCGCGGCGCGGGCAGCCAGCTGTTCAGCATCACGCTGGGTTCGATAGTCAGCATAATTCCCACCGTAGCTGCGCAAGCCCAACGCGCTCAGTTCAAGGATTCGCGGTACCTGGGCCAGCAACTCACGGTCGTGAGAGGCCACCAGCACCCCGCCCTGATACCTGGAAAGCTGCTCGTAGAACCACTTGCGGCCTTGCCTGTCGAGGTGGTTGGTCGGTTCGTCCAGCAGCAGGTAGTCAGCATCCGCGGTGAATGCGCTGCACAGCAAGGCACGAATGCGCTCGCCACCGCTCAACTCTGCCGCGCGTTTACTCGGGTCAAAAGGGGGAAGTTTTGCAGCGATAAAAGCCTGGCTCAGCCGTTCAGCCAGATCCCAATAACCGTCGAGCGTGTCGAGATCGTCGGGTTCATAATGACCGCTGTCGATGCGCGTGCGCGCCGCAAAGATCGCGTCGTAACCAAGCAGTTCGGCAAGCGTGGTATCCGCAGAAATATCCTGCTGCTGCGCCACGTAGACGTGTGTACCAAAGCGTTCAATATGACCGCTGGCGGGTTCATCAACTCCTGCCAGCAACCGGAGAAGGCGTGTTTTACCGCTGCCGTTGCGGCCAACCAGCGCGCACACTGACGCATCCAGAGAAAGATTCAGTGGACCAAAAAGGATATCGCCCGTCGCAAACTGACAGGTGACCTGATGCAAAATAAAAGAGGGGGACTGCGCAAAATGAGCCATAAGCACTCCTGAATGAAATCAAAACATCCCCTGCCGACGCGATGCGTTGAGCAAGGATCGAAATTCATCAGTCGTGTTTGTTCATTTTTGGGGGGCGCTCCTGAGGGCGAAATTTAACGGGAACAAGAATAACGGCAATGCGCCGCCCATTTCAAGGTTAAATTTTCACCAGGCTATTGCCCGAGCATAAAAAACCCGCCGAAGCGGGTCTCTCAATCAGATAAACGCAAACGCATCGCCAAACAGACGATCTTCCCGCGCGTCACGCTCGTTGCAGAACAGGTCGCGGGCAATTTTTGCCATTTCAAAGCGACCGGCAATGTAGATATCGTGCCCGGCCAGCGTCCCGTGATCCTGCAATACCGCAGTCAGCACCGTACCGCTGCGCCCGCGCCAGCCCTCTTCCGGCTGCTCGACAACCGGCTCAATGCGCAGGTTTGGATGATTTACGCTCAGCGCCTCCAGCTCAGACAGATCGTAAAGGTGCTTCTCTTCACGGCCGCCCCAGTAGATGGTGATATCGCGATTTGGATTACGCGCCAGCGCCGTCAGCAGAATAGAGCGGACATAGGAGAAGCCCGTGCCACCGGCAATCAGGATCAGCGGACGGTCTTCGTCTTCACGCAGCCAGGCCTCGCCATGAGGAATATCGACCACGATTTCACGCTCTTTCAGGATGCGGTCCATCACGGCCATCGCGTACAGGTTAAGCTCAGACGCACCAATATGCAGCTCAATAAATTCCTTCTCTGCTGGCGTTGAGGCCATAGAGAAAGGACGCTTATCACGCTCGTCCATCACGACCATCAGGTACTGACCGGCACGGAATGAGAATGCCGCTTCAGGAACCAAACGGACGCGATATACGGTGTCGGTAATAGCATCTACCGACGTCACTTTACAGCTTAAGGTTGTCATTCGCTCTCTCTGTCGGGAAGTCTATAGGGCTAAACGGTCTTATTCTGCCTTACCGTTATTCATTATGGCCAGCTCGTCCCAGATCGCGTCAATTCGCGCGGTCACGGCAGGATCTTTTTCGATCGGGCGACCCCATTCACGGTCGGTTTCGCCAGGCCATTTGTTCGTGGCATCCAGTCCCATTTTTGAGCCAAGTCCGGAAACCGGCGAGGCAAAATCCAGGTAATCAATCGGCGTGTTTTCCACTAACACCGTATCACGCGCCGGATCCATACGCGTGGTGATGGCCCAGATAACGTCATTCCAGTCGCGGGCATTGACGTCATCATCGCAGACAATCACAAACTTGGTATACATAAACTGGCGCAGGAAAGACCATACGCCCATCATCACGCGCTTAGCGTGACCGGCATACTGCTTCTTCATCGTCACCACCGCCAGGCGATACGAACACCCTTCCGGCGGCAGATAAAAATCAACGATTTCCGGGAACTGCTTTTGCAGGATCGGCACGAACACTTCGTTCAGCGCCACGCCCAGTACCGCCGGTTCGTCGGGTGGACGGCCGGTATAGGTGGAGTGATAGATGGCATCTTCACGCTGGGTAATGTGGGTGACGGTGAACACCGGAAAGTTATCCACTTCGTTGTAATAGCCGGTGTGGTCGCCGTACGGCCCTTCGGGTGCCAGCTCGCCCTGTTCAATGTAACCTTCCAGCACAATCTCTGCGCTGGCCGGTACTTCCAGGTCATTGGAGATGCACTTCACCACTTCGGTTTTGGTGCCGCGCAGCAGTCCTGCAAAGGCATATTCAGACAGCGTATCAGGAACAGGCGTCACCGCGCCCAGGATGGTTGCCGGATCGGCACCCAGCGCGACGGAAACCGGGAAGCGTTCGCCCGGATGGGCCGCGCACCACTCCTGGAAATCCAGCGCCCCGCCGCGATGGGACAACCAGCGCATGATGAGCTTATTTTTGCCAATCAGCTGCTGGCGGTAAATGCCGAGGTTTTGACGCTCTTTATGCGGCCCACGCGTCACGGTGAGGCCCCAGGTGATCAGCGGTGCGGCATCTTCAGGCCAGCACTGCATGATGGGAATTTTGGTCAGATCCACCGCATCGCCTTCCAGCACTTTTTGCTGGCACGGCGCACCGCGCAGGCGTTTGGTGGGCATATTCAACACCTGCTTAAACTGCGGCAGTTTGTCGAACAGGTCGCGGAACCCTTTTGGCGGCTCCGGCTCTTTCAGAAAGGCCAGCAGTTTGCCCACTTCACGTAACGCCGTGACATCTTCCTGCCCCATCCCCAGCGCCACGCGGCGAGGTGTGCCAAACAGGTTGCACAGCACCGGCATGGTGTAGCCTTTTGGGTTTTCAAACAGCAACGCCGGGCCGCCCGCGCGCAGGGTGCGGTCAGCGATTTCTGTCATTTCCAGATACGGATCAACAGGAAGCGTAATGCGTTTGAGTTCGCCCTGCTTTTCCAGCAGCGCCAGGAAGTCGCGTAGATCGTGGTATTTCATGCAGTTAATCATGGCCTCTCTGTAAGCGCTTCATTATACGGCGTAAGACCGCGTGATGCTGTAATTTTGTTAAATTAGCGTGAACTTCCACGACTTACTCTCTTTTTCGCCATTATAATCACCTTAGCGATCCCGCCAGGGTTTTGGTATGCTTGCGCCCCGAACAATGGGAAGAGTGATTATGCAGGCCTGGTATTTACTGTATTGCAAACGCGGGCAACTTCAGCGCGCGCAGGAACATCTTGAACGTCAGTCTGTGAACTGCCTGACACCCGTGATCACGCTTGAAAAAATGCAGCGTGGAAGACGCACGACCGTCAGTGAGCCTCTGTTCCCGAATTACCTGTTCGTCGAATTCGACCCCGAAGTGATCCACACCACGACGATCAGTGCCACACGCGGCGTCAGCCATTTTGTGCGTTTTGGCGCCCATCCGGCAAGAGTACCGTCATCGGTTATTCATCAGCTTTCTGTCTACCAGCAGCCTGAAGATATTACCGATCCGGAAACCCCTTATGCTGGCGACAGCGTGGTGATCACCGAAGGCGCCTTTGAAGGCTTACAGGCCATCTTCGCTGAGCCGGACGGTGAAGCGCGCTCCATGCTGCTGCTCAACCTGCTGAACAAAGAGGTGTTGCAGAGCGTGAAAAACACCGATTTCCGCAAAGTTTAGAACTGCACGCCGAACAGACGACGCACGTTATGATCGGTTTGTGCTGCCAGCCACTGCGCATCTTCTCCCCGCCAGTGCGCCACTCGCTCAGCAATATGCCCCAGGTAGGCCGGTTCATTACGTCGTGATGGCGGTTTGGGCTGCATATCACGGGGCAACAGATACGGCGCATCCGTTTCCAGCAGCAAACGATCGGCCGGGATAACGGGTAACAGCTCACGCAGTTCCAGCCCACGACGCTCATCGCAGACCCAGCCCGTGATACCCAAATAAAGCCCGCGGTTCAGGCAATCCAGCGCTTCCTGACGGGAGCCCGTAAAGCAGTGCAACACCGCACCGGGCAGCTTCTCCAGCCAGGGTTCCAGCAGCGCCAGAAAACGTTCATGCGCATCGCGACAGTGCATAAACACCGGCATCTCCAGCTCTGCTGCCAGCGCAAGCTGGGCGGTAAATGCCTTCTCCTGCTCTTCAGGCGTCGAGAAGTTACGGTTGAAATCAAGCCCGCATTCGCCAATGGCAACCACTTCTGGCGTTTGTGCCAGACGATGAAGCGCCTCAGCGCTTTCATGCGTCCACTGGCTGCTGTCATGAGGATGCACGCCTGCGGTGGACCAGCAGTGTTGATAGCGTTGCGCCATCTGCCGTGCCTGCTCACTCTCATGCAGATTCGTTCCCGTCAGTAGCAGCCCACCCACGCCGGCGGCAAAGGCGCGCGCCACCACCTCATCGTGGTCTTTCGCAAACTGGGAGCTAGTGAGGTTAAGCCCGATATCAAACATACGTATCCCCATATGACAACCGCCCTGACGGGCGGTTGGTTTTATTCTTTCGTGGTCTCTTCAGACGGCTCGTCTTCTTCGTCCCGGGTACGCCCCTTTCCGACGTAGAAACGAGCGAAGAATACGCCGACTTCAAACAGGCAGTACATCGGTATCGCCAGTAAGGTTTGCGAGAAGACGTCCGGTGGCGTTAACAGCATACCTACAACAAATGCCCCCACCAGGATGTACGGGCGCTTCTTACGCAGATCGTCAGGCGTGGTCACCCCTACCCAGCAGAGCAGGACAATCGCTACGGGCACCTCGAAGGCGACACCAAAGGCCATAAACAGCGCCATCACGAAGCTGAGGTAGCTGGCGATGTCCGTCGACACTTGCACCCCTTCCGGCGCGGTATGCGTCAGGAAGCCGAAGGCCAGCGGGAAGACAACGAAGTAGGCGAACGCCATGCCGATATAAAACAGCAGCGAACTGGACACCAGCAGCGGAATAACCAGCTTGCGTTCATGCTTGTACAGCGCGGGCGCCACAAATGCCCAGACCTGATACAAAATGACCGGCGCAGAGGCAATCAACGACACCCAGAAGGTCAGCTTGATCGGGGTAAAGAACGGCGAAGCAACGTCCGTTGCAATCATCGTCGCGCCCAGCGGCATCTGTTTAATCAGCGGTGCGGAAACCACCTGATAGATATCGTTGGCAAAATAGACCAGACATAAAAAAATGAGGAAAACCGCAATAATGCAGTTTAACAGGCGCTTACGCAGCTCAATGAGGTGCGCAATCAGCGGTTGAGTATCATCTACTGCCATGTTTACGCTTTATCACTCGACGAGGGGGATGATTCGGAAACGGGCGCGGCGGGTTTTACCTCAGCCGTTTTGACCACGGGCTCTTCCGGCGGCACCTGCTTTTTCACTTCGGGCTCCTGCGGCGATTGCTCTGGCGAAGCAGCCTGATGCTCCGCGCTGGAAGGCGTTACACCCTCGCGCTGCTCTTCGCTACCCTTCACCACCGGATTGTGGATGGTGTTTGCTTCATCGCTCGCCTTCTCAGGATCGTTAATGCTGTAAGAGCGCTTCATGGATTCAGCCGCTTCGCGTAACTCATCCATTGATGCTTTCAGCTCCGGCGTCAGGTTATCCATGCTCGCCTTTTCAACCTTTTTCAGGCTGTCCTGAAATTCCTGAAGCTTCAGCTCCTGCGCCAGCTCGTTCTGCACGGTAGTTGCCAGCGAGCGAAGTGCCCGCACCCAGCCCACGACGGTTTTCACCGCAACGGGTAAACGCTGCGGCCCCAACACAATCAGACCAATCACAAAGACCAGCAGTAACTCACCAAAACCAATGTCGAACACGAATTACACCTGCTCTTTATCGTGACGTTTAGCCTCTTCCTTTTTGGCTTCGTCCTGCTTATCGGCGATGGATTTAGCGGTAAAATCAGCATCCTGACTGGTTTTTTCCTGCTTATTCTCATCATCGCTCATGGCTTTCTTGAAGCCTTTGATTGACGCGCCCAGGTCGGAACCAATCGATCCGAGTTTTTTCGTGCCAAACAGCAGCACAACGATGACGGCAATGATCACTAACTGCCAGATACTGATACCACCCATGCGTGTTCCCCAGTGATAGATGATTAATTAGTCAGATCGCATTATACGTATGCAATCTCTCGATAGCGACGCTAATTCAGCGCGTTTTTCGCCAGCCAGCAAGCCAGACAACCACACCGGCAGCCATAATCCAGGCTGGCATCATTTCCCAGTCCGGACGATTGATCAACAGCAACGTGCCGCTTATCAGCAGCGTCGCGCCAATTCCGAAGAGATAGCGGGACTGCCCCTGACGCACGCGACTGGATTGAAGCTCGTGCGCGATTTTATCCATGCTGTGCTGAAGGTTCTTGCTCTGACGCAAACTGTCGTAAACCAGTTCAGGAATTTCAGGCATTTTTTCAATCCAGAACGGGCCTTTCTCTTTAAGCGAGCGAACCAGGGCTGGAATACCGACCTGATCCTTAATCCAGGATTCGAGGAACGGTTTCGCGGTTTTCCACAAGTCTAACTGAGGATAGAGCTGGCGGCCTACGCCCTCAACGTAAAGTAATGTTTTCTGAAGTAAAACTAATTGTGGCTGCACTTCCATATTGAAACGGCGTGCGGTGTTGAACAGGTTGAGCAGGACGTGTCCGAAAGAGATCTCCGAGAGCGGCTTTTCAAAAATCGGCTCACAGACGGTGCGGATCGCAAATTCAAACTCTTCCACGTTGGTATCTGGCGGAACCCAGCCTGAATCCACGTGCAGCTCGGCCACCTTACGGTAGTCGCGATTGAAGAAAGCGATAAAGTTCTCGGCGAGATAACGCTTATCCTCTTTATTCAGCGAGCCGACAATACCGCAGTCGATGCCGATGTATTTAGGATCTTCCGGGTGCTCATAGCTGACAAAAATGTTGCCCGGATGCATGTCAGCATGGAAGAAGCTGTCGCGGAAAACCTGAGTAAAGAAGACCTGCACGCCACGTTCGGCCAGCAACTTCATGTTGGTGCCCTGTTTTTCCAGCGCCGTCACGTCCGAGACCGGAATACCGTAGATACGTTCCATCACCATCATGTTCTGACTGCAATAGTCAGAATAGACTTCAGGAACATACAGCATCGGGCTGTCTTCAAAGTTTCGACGCAGCTGAATGGCGTTCGCCGATTCACGCAGCAGGTTAAGCTCATCAATCAGCGTTTTTTCGTATTCCCGTACCACTTCCAGCGGACGCAGACGGCGGCCATCCGGCAACAGACGCGGCACCCAGCGAGCCAGGCGATAAATCAGCTTCATGTCTGCTTTGATAACCGGCAGGATATCCGGACGAATCACTTTAATGACCACCTCTTTGCCATTTTCCTTCAGGCGCGCAGTATGAACCTGCGCAATAGAGGCAGAGGCCAGAGGCTGAATATCGAAATCATCAAACCAGGTCTCGATGGGGATATTGCCCATCGCTTCTTCGATTTGTTTCTTCGCTCTCTCTCCGTCAAACGGAGCGACGCGATCCTGCAATAGTGCGAGCTGATCGGCAATCTGCGGTGGAAAAAGGTCGCGACGTGTTGAGAGCATCTGCCCAAACTTGATCCAGACCGGTCCCAGCTCCTGCAACGCAAGACGCAGGCGTGCGCCCAGCTCCTGATCCTTATGGCGATTCGGCATCCAGAACAGCGTGCGACGCCAAAGCCGAAGCGGCAGAGTGATACGCATTCTGGGGATAAGCTCGTCGAGCCCGTAGCTCAAAAAGGTGCGAACGATAAAATAGAGGCGCCGAATTTCACCAGGCGTCATTTGCCCTCCAGTTTTTCCAGCCGTTTGGTTAACGCATCAACTGTGCGCTCAACTGCCGCGGTCTCTTCTGCAAACCAGGCGACTTCTAAAGGCCCCGGCGCCATACGCCACTCTTCGGTCAGCACCTCGGCAGCATAGCGCTGTTGACGGAGCAGACCTTTACGCAGGAAAGCGGAACCCGTGCGCAGCGTTTTGCTTATCCCTTCAGCCGCGATGTCGCCGATATAGGGCGCCAGCAGTTCCGCCGGGTCGAATTCAGCCTGATCGCTGAGTGCAACGAAGTTCTGTACCACCTGAATATCGCCTTCGACCTCCAGCTCACCGCTGCGAATAAGCGCCGTCATCTGCTGACGGTCACGCAGTTTTGGTAAGACGCTCATGTGCGTAATTACCGAGCAATCAGCTTCGCCTTCCCACTCCCCCAGAACGTCAAGCTGACGTTCGCTGAAGACCAGCACAAGCGGCGTCGAGAACTCCTTTAACACGATGCGCAGCACCTTTCCGTTAAGCCGCTGACGTGCGGTTTTCAGCGCCGGAGCGCGATACAGAAAGGCATTCAGTACATTCTCGATGCCTGCGGTGACTAAGGGTTTAATGGGCACGGGAAACCTCCACTCAGAACTTGTAACCACGATGCAGCGCGACGACACCCGCCGTCATATTGAAGTATTCCACGTTTTCAAACTCGGCATCCTGCATCATCGCTTTCAGCGTGTCCTGATCCGGGTGCATTCGGATGGATTCGGCCAGATAACGGTAACTTTCTGCATCGTTTGCCACCAGCTCGCCGATGCGCGGCAAAACGTGGAAGGAATAGGCATCGTAAGCTTTGCTCAGCGGGTCGATAATCGGTTTAGAAAACTCGAGAACCAGCAGTCGGCCGCCCGGCTTCAGCACGCGGTACATGGAGCGCAGCGCTTTATCTTTATCGGTCACGTTACGCAGACCGAAAGAGATGGTGATGCAGTCGAACGTATTATCCGGGAACGGCAGCGCTTCGGCGTTGGCCTGAACATATTCAACGTTGCCTACCACGCCGATGTTACGCAGCTTTTCGCGTCCCATTTTCAGCATGGAGTCGTTGATATCCGCCAGCACCACGCGGCCGGTTTCGCCAACCAGACGGGAGAATTTAGCGGTCAGATCCCCTGTGCCTCCGGCTAAATCCAGCACCGTTTGTCCACGGCGCACGCCGCTGCAATCAATAGTGAAGCGCTTCCACAAGCGATGAATGCCGAATGACATCAAATCATTCATCACATCGTACTTCGCCGCCACGGAATGAAATACGTGGGCCACCATGTCAGCTTTCTGCGCTTTGGCGACAGTCTGAAAGCCAAAGTGCGTTGTGTCTTGTGAATCGTCAACCATCTCAGAGCCTGCTAATCAGTCAAATGTTCGTGAAGTGTAACAGATTGGGCGCATTTGCCCTACGTTTCAACCACCGTGAAAGAAACGTGCCGGCTGCGCTTCGGGGGATAAACTCGCCGCTAAACCGTTGTCTTCATTGCGGCTATTTTGCTCACCGTCGCCTTCACGCAGACGAAACTCTTCGTCCTGAGCGGTAGCCTGCTCCACCAGTTCCGGATTAATCTCGCGTTTAACTTCCACCCCCAGGCTGCGAAACGCCTCCGCCTGCGCCAGCAAATTGCCACGCCCGGAGGAGAGTTTTTTCATCGCCTGGCGGTAGTTATCCTGCGCGCGATCCAGGCTTTGCCCCACCGAGGACATATCGTCCACAAACAGCCGCATTTTGTCGTACAGCTTGCTGGCGCGATCGGCAATCTGCTGCGCGTTACGGCTTTGGTGCTCATAGCGCCACAGGTTGGCAATGGTACGTAACGCCACCAGTAGCGTGGTGGGGCTGACCAGCATAATGTTATTTTTCAGCGCTTCGGTGATCAGTTCGGGCTGTCTGTCGAGCGCCAGCAGGAAGGCTGGCTCAACCGGAATGAACATCAGCACATAATCCAGCGATCGCAGCCCCGGCAACTGCTGATAATCTTTTCTGCCCAGCAGACGGATATGGTTACGCACGGAGGCGATGTGCTCCTGCAACGCTGTTTCGCGGGTGTGGTCATCTTCCGCGTTGAAGTAGCGCTCATAGGCCACCAGCGTCATTTTGGCGTCGATAACCACATCTTTGCCCTGTGGCAGACGAACAATGACATCCGGCTGCATCCGCGAGCGCGCATCGTTTTCAATGCTGACCTGCGTTTCGTATTCGTATCCTTCGCGCAGGCCAGAGGCCTCCAGCACGCGCGTCATGACCACTTCGCCCCAGTTTCCCTGCGCTTTGTTATCACCTTTCAGTGCGCGCGTCAGGTTAACCGCCTCCTGCGCCATCTGCGCATTCAGCTGCTGGAGATTACGAATTTCATGCGCCAGCGTGTGGCGCTCGCGGGCCTCCTGACCAAAGCTGTCCTGTACCTGACGTCGAAAGCCGTCCAACTGCTCACGCAGGGGCGTCAGCAGGCTGTTCAGGCTCTGACGGTTCTGCTCATCCACGCGGCGATTGCTGTGCTCAAAAATGCGGTTCGCGAGGTTCTCAAACTGCTCGCTAAGACGCTGCTCGCTGTTGATCATCTGACGGATTTTGTCTTCGGCGTGCAGTTGGGTGGACTCAAGACGGGTGGTCACTTCACGGAGATCGGCCTCCAGCGAGGTATTGATATCACGCAGATTGCGCAGTTCGTTATTGAGCAGTTCGCACTCGTCGCGCCAGTGGTCACTCAGCGCAAGCTGTTGTTTCGTTGCGCTGAGTTCGGCGACGATCTCTTCGCGCTCTGCCAGCTGTTCGGCTTTCTGCTGCGCATGCTGGTAGCCGGAAATGAGCCAGCCAATCCCCACGCTCACCAGCGCAACTACCGCATAAACCAGGATTGAGATATCCACAATGCCCCCTGCATCCACGTCTAACCCGCACAAAATAGAATTGTGCTGTATGAACGTCCAGTTTGAAAGGGTTTTCCTGCGAGGCGTTACGCAAAAAGAAAAGGCCGAGCATGTCGGCCTTTTAGCACTGAAGAGAGAATTAGATCAGGCGGCGCGCCGCTTCAACCACGATTTTCACCGCATGGCTTTCAGTCTGCTTCATGGTTTCAGCGTTCGGGATCTCCTGTTGGGTACGGTTGACGATAACGCCCGCCACCATACCGGCACGCAGACCCTGGCTCGCGCACATGGTCAGCAGCGTCGCAGATTCCATTTCGTAGTTCATGACGCCCATCGACTGCCACTCTTCCATGGAGCCTTTGAAACGGCTCACCACGCGACCAGAGAAGGTGTCGTAACGCTCCTGGCCCGGGTAGAAGGTATCGGAAGAGGCAGTTACGCCCACGTGGGTGGTGGCGCCCACGGATTTCGCGGCTTCAACCAGCGCGGTGGTGCATTCGAAATCAGCCACTGCCGGGAATTCCATCGGTGCAAAGTGCAGGCTTGCCCCGTCCAGACGCACGGATGCGGTGGTAACCAGCACGTCGCCCACGTTGATGTGCGGCTGAATGGCGCCTGTGGTGCCGATGCGCAGGAAAGTACGAATGCCCAGCTGCGCCAGCTCTTCAACGGCGATAGAGGTAGACGGGCCACCAATACCGGTAGAGCACACGATCACCGCTTTACCGTCCAGCTCTGCGCGCCAGGTGGTGAATTCGCGATGCGCTGCCAGCTTAACCGGCTTATCCATCAGCGCGGCGATCTTTTCCACACGCTCTGGATCGCCAGGGACGATAGCAAGCGTAGCCCCTTGTAAATCGTTTTTAGTGAGGCCGAGATGAAAAACATCAGACTTAGACATAGGTGACTCCTCTGTGGGTCGGTTTGTCAGAAGAAGTAAAACGGTACTTTACAGAAGCAATGTGCATTATTTCGTGACACACCTCACCATGAATGAAAATGATTGCAGTTAATTTCCATAAAATAGTGATTCACATCACATTAACAAGTTATATCGTCGGGTGCTGCACAAAAGATAGACGCTATAAGGCACTGTGGGTTGTTAACCTGGTGTCTATATTTATCTTTGCGCTAATCCATTCATTGGTACGGAGAATGCCATGACTGAAAAAACCGGTTTTGCACCTGCTGCGGCCCCGCACGCTTCAACCATCGTCTCAACCCCTGAAGAAGCCATTACCGCAGGCGAGACCTCCATTCCCTCCCAGGGAGAGAACATGCCAGCGTACCACGCGCGGCCAAAATCTGCCGATGGCCCGCTGCCCATCGTGATCGTGGTGCAGGAAATATTTGGCGTTCATGAACATATTCGCGACCTCTGCCGCCGTCTGGCGCTGGAAGGTTACCTGGCCGTTGCGCCGGAACTCTATTTCCGTCAGGGCGATCCGAATGATTACAGCGACATCCCGACGCTGTTCAGCAACCTGGTCAGCAAAGTGCCGGACGCGCAGGTACTGGCCGATCTCGACCACGTTGCCAGCTGGGCGGCGCGCAACGGTGGCGACCCGCACCGTCTGATGGTGACCGGCTTCTGCTGGGGTGGACGCATTAGCTGGCTGTATGCCGCGCACAATCCGCAATTGAAAGCGGCCGTGGCCTGGTACGGCAAACTGGTGGGCGAAAAGACGCTGAACTCGCCGAAACATCCGGTTGATATCGCCACCGATTTAAATGCCCCGGTGCTAGGGCTGTATGGCGGTCAGGATACCGGCATTCCGCTTGATACCGTCGAGACCATGCGCCACGCGCTGCGGGCGGCAAACGCGAAGGCCGAAATCGTGGTGTACCCGGATGCGGGACACGCGTTTAATGCCGATTATCGTCCGAGCTATCACGCGGAATCCGCGAAAGATGGCTGGCAGAGAATGCTGGCGTGGTTCAGCCAGTACGGCGGGAAGAAAGCGTAATACCAAAAGCCCGGTGGCGGCTACGCCAACCGGGCAATCCAGCACCACTACGCCTGACGCAAATTCTGCGCCGCCTGCACCATGTTCGCCAGCGCCGCGCGGGTTTCAGGCCAGCCGCGAGTTTTCAGGCCGCAGTCCGGGTTTACCCACAGACGTTCCGCCGGGATGCGCTGGGCCGCTTTTTGCAGCAGCGATTCAATCCACTCCACGCTTGGCACGTTAGGGGAGTGAATGTCATACACGCCCGGCCCGATTTCGTTCGGGTAGTCGAACTCTTCGAACGACTCCAGCAGCTCCATGTCTGAACGCGAGGTCTCGATGGTGATCACATCGGCGTCGAGCGCGGCAATGGAGTCCATGATGTCGTTAAATTCGCAGTAACACATGTGGGTGTGGATCTGCGTGTCGTCCTTCGCGACGGCCGCGTTGAGGCGGAAAGCCTCCACGCCCCACTGTAAGTAAGCATCCCAGTCGCTGCGACGCAGCGGCAACCCTTCACGCAGCGCCGGTTCGTCGATCTGAATGATGCCAATCCCCGCCGCTTCCAGATCCGCCACTTCATCACGCAGCGCCAGGGCGATCTGTTTGGCGATGGTTTCCCGGGATACATCTTCACGCGGGAACGACCAGCAGAGAATGGTCACCGGCCCCGTCAGCATGCCTTTTACCGGTTTGTCGGTCAGAGACTGGGCATACTTCGCCCACTCCACGGTGATCGCTTCCGGGCGGCTGACGTCGCCGATCACCACCGGCGGCTTCACGCAGCGGGAGCCGTAGCTTTGCACCCAGCCGTTCTGGGTAAAGACAAAGCCGTCCAGGTGTTCACCGAAGTATTCCACCATATCGTTACGCTCGGCCTCGCCGTGCACCAGCACGTCCAGACCCAGACGTTCCTGCTCGACGATCGCCTGTTTGATGTGTTCCGCAATGCCGGTGCGGTAGTGATTCGCATCCAGATTGCCCTTTTTGAAGTCCAGGCGCAGGCCGCGGATCTCGGTAGTCTGCGGGAAGGAGCCGATGGTTGTGGTCGGCCACGCGGGCAGGTTAAAGCGCGCACGCTGGGCTTCGGCGCGCACTTCATACGGGCTCTGGCGCTGGCTGTCCCGGGCAGTGATGGCCGCCAGACGTTTTTCCACCGCCGGGTTATGCACGCGCGTCGAGTGACGGCGCGCCTGGATCGGAGCGCTCCAGTGGGTAATCGCAGCCGTGTCGCCGCTGTTCAACGCGTCGCGCAGCAGAGCCAGCTCCTCACACTTTTGCAGGGCAAAGGCAAACCAGCTTTTCACCTCAGGGTCGAGTCGGGTCTCTACGCTCAGGTCGATCGGGCTGTGCAGCAGGGAACAGGAAGAGGCTATCCACAATTCACGTTTACCGACAATGTCCTTAATTTGTGCATATTTCTCGGTGAGATCGGCACGCCAGACGTTACGACCATTCACCAGACCGGCAGAGAGCAGCCACTCCGCAGGCAGACGCTTGTGCAACTCTGCCACATCGTCTTTGCCGTGAACGAGATCAACATGCAGACCCTGAACCGGCAGCGCAGTAATGGTGTCGAGGTTAGGCGTTACGCCCTCGAAATAGGTAGTCAGCAGCAGCTTCACCTGGCCCGTGAGCGCGTCATACGCCGGTTTGAAGGCATCCAGCCACGCCTGCGGCAGCTCAAGCACCAGCGCCGGTTCATCGATTTGCACCCACTGAATACCGCGCTTACCCAGCTCAATCAGCACCTGCTTATAAACCGGCAGAATATCGTTCAGCAGGCTGAGGCGGTCGAACTGCTCACCTTTCACTTTGCCCAGCCACAGGTAGGTGACCGGCCCCAGCAGCACGGGTTTCACCTGGTGACCCAGCGCCAGCG
Organism: Enterobacter sp. CRENT-193; assembly: GCF_002787395.1. NCBI lineage: Bacteria > Pseudomonadati > Pseudomonadota > Gammaproteobacteria > Enterobacterales > Enterobacteriaceae > Enterobacter > Enterobacter sp. CRENT-193. The sequence continues at coordinate 524,438 of NZ_CP024812.1, forward strand.
CTTCGTCCACTTCATCCAGAAGCTGGGTCCAGGTCAGTTTGAACTGCTGGCCCTTAACGAACTCCGGCACCATATAGTGATAGTTAGTGTTAAACCACTTGGTCATTTCCGCCGCTGCCGCTGGCTCACCCGTTGGCGCGCGGCCACGGCCGATGCGGAACAGGGTATCGATATCCACCGATCCATCGCTGTTCTGATGACGAGCCGGCACGTTGCCAAGCAGCAGGCTGGTGGTCAGAACATGGTCGTACCAGGCGAAATCGCCCACCGGCAGCAGGTCTACGCCCGCCTGTTTTTGCTGATCCCAGTGACGCGCGCGCAGCTCGCGTCCCACCGCCAGCAGTTCTTTGCGGGTGGCGTTACCCGCCCAGTAGCTTTCTTGCGCTTTTTTCAGCTCGCGACGCAGACCAACGCGAGGGAAACCGAGAGTGTGAGTGCGGATTGTCATGGCATACCCCTTGTAGAAATTCGTTATTTAGACGTCCAGATGTTTACACTTCTATAATTGGCAGGTACTGTATATTCCTCAAGCGCAAAATGTTCATGCCGAAGTGAAGGACTTTCATGATCGAGATTAAACACCTGAAAACGCTACAAGCGTTGCGGAACTGCGGTTCTCTTGCGGCGGCAGCGGCCACGCTGCACCAGACTCAGTCTGCCCTTTCTCACCAGTTCAGCGATCTGGAACAACGCCTCGGCTTTCGTCTTTTTGTGCGTAAGAGCCAGCCTTTGCGCTTTACGCCGCAGGGCGAAATTTTGCTTCAGCTGGCGAACCAGGTGCTGCCGCAGATTGCCAGCGCGTTGCAGTCCTGCAACGAGCCGCAGCAGACCACCCTGCGCATCGCCATTGAGTGTCACAGCTGTATTCAGTGGCTGACCCCCGCGCTTGAGAACTTCCGCCAGAAGTGGCCGCAGGTGGAGATGGACTTCAAATCCGGCGTCACGTTTGATCCGCAGCCGTCGCTTCAGCAGGGTGAGCTGGATCTGGTGATGACCTCAGATATTCTGCCACGCAGCGGTCTGCACTATTCGCCAATGTTTGATTTTGAGGTGCGTCTGGTGCTGGCCCCGGACCATCCGCTGGCCGCCAAAACGCGCATCACGCCGGAGGATCTGGCAACGGAGACGCTGCTGATTTACCCGGTACAGCGCAGTCGTCTGGATATCTGGCGCCATTTCCTGCAACCCGCGGGCATCAGCCCACAGCTGAAAAGCGTGGATAACACGTTGCTGTTAATTCAGATGGTGGCGGCCAGAATGGGGATTGCGGCGCTGCCGCACTGGGTGGTCGAGACGGTTGAACGCCAGGGGCTGGTGGTTACCAAAACCCTGGGTGAAGGACTGTGGAGCCGGCTGTACGCCGCCGTGCGCGATGGCGAGCAACGTCAGCCAATTACGGAAGCGTTTATTCGCTCAGCGCGGAACCACGCGTGCGACCATCTTCCGTTTGTGCGGAGCGCGGAGCGACCCAGCGGCGATGTACCCACAGCGAAGCCAGGATCACCGTTCCCCCAATAAGGAAACTCGGCCAGTGCGGCTGCTCCTGCCAGATGGCGAGGTTCACCAGTAGCCCTGCCGGCACGTGCACGTTGTTCATGATCCCCAGCGTTCCGGCGTCTACCTGCGTCGCGCCGTAGTTCCACATAAAATAGCCCAGCCCCGAGGCCACCACGCCCAGCCAGACCAGAACGCTCCACTGCACGGGGGTGGTCGGCAGCTTTTGCGGGTTGCCGAGCATAAACCATGCCGCAATCGCGACAATCGCCGCGCCCATATAGAACCACGCAAACGCGTTATGCTGCGGCATCGGGCGGGTCTCCATCAGGCGTTTGTAACCCACCATCCCGATGGCAAAGCTGATATTAGCGAGCTGGACGAACATCAGCCCGGTCCAGAAGTGATCGCTTACCTTGTCATAGCGAATAATCGCCGCGCCAATGACTGCCAGCGCAGCGCTCAGCAGATATCCCCAGCGCAGACGGCGCCTGCTGAGCAAGTCATAAATCAGCGTGATGTAGAGCGGCGTCAGCACGGTGAAGAGCAGAAATTCCGAGACGGACAGGTAAACGTAGGCCCGGAAGCTGAACAGGTACATGATGCCGAGCTGCATCGCGCCTACCAGCATGTACAGCAGAATGGTTTTTAGCGATTGCCCGCGGGTACGCAGGAACGGCAGGAACACCAGTGCCGCCAGCCCCACGCGCATCAGCACCGAAAAGTAGCTGTCGACCGATCCGGCAAGGTATTCGCCAATCAGACTAAAGGAGAAGGCCCACAGGATAGTCGTGATAATGAGTAGCGCCACAATGCTTGTCTCTCAGAAAGAAGGAGAGGCATTGTAGCGAACTCTTTAGTTGACATCTGAACAATAAACAATCAAATGAAGATTATTCAAGGAACAGTTTGCGCAAATACTTAGGTACCGCGTTGTCTGCGTTCGTGCCAATCACTTCCAGCTCCGGGTGCAGATCTTTCAGGCGCTGATGCGCGTTCTGCATGATGCAGCCTTTACCCGCCATGGAGAGCATCTCGGCATCGTTCATGCCATCGCCAAAGGCGATACAGTCTTTCAGATCAAAGCCCAGACGCTTCGCGACCGCTTCCAGCGCGTGACCTTTGGACACCCCGCCCGCCATCACTTCCAGACAGGTCAGCGTGGAGAAGCTCACGTTCACGCGGTCGCCCCAGCGGGCGTTGATCGCCTGCTCCAGCGGCAGTAACTCCTCATGATTTACACAGGTGAAGAACACCTTACTGATCCCTTCCGGCTCCAGCAGACCCGGCTCGTACAGTGAGTACTGGAATACGGCTTCCTTGAAGAAGCGCATCTCTTCCGGGCGATGGCGGTTCATAAACCACTCGTCGTCGCGGTAAACGTTAGTCACGATATCCGGGTTGTTATGCACAATGCCGAACAAATCGGTGGCGATGTCACGATCGAGATTATGGGTAAAAATCAGGTTGCCGTCCGTGTCATGTACGCGCGCACCGTTAGAGGTGATCATGTACGACTTGATCTCCAGGTTATCGCGGATCTGCCCCACGTCCACGTGGTGGCGGCCAGTGGCGAACACGAAGTTCACGCCACGGGCAGTCAGGAGTTTTAGGGTCTCTTTCGCATAAGGCGACAGGGTGTGGTCGGGGGAAAGCAGCGTGCCATCTAAATCAGATGCAACAACCTGGTACATAGGGATTTCAACCTCTGGTGGAAAACAATAATCAGTTATGCCTGTTGAAAAATTCAACAATGGCGTTGAGCGCGACTGAGCGCATAGCGTCCTTTTCAAAAAGGATCTCATGGTACGCACCGTTGATGACCAGCGGTTTACCCCCTTCACAGGGATGGCCCGCAGCGGCGCGAAGTTCACAATAGCGGTCATGCATGCGGTTATCCACCACACGCTCTTCTTCCGCCTGGATCAGGAGCGTCGGCGTGTCATCATCGCCTACGCCTGCCAGCACCTGTTCACCGGCATGAATACCTTCCCGCACCCAGTGCCAGGTGGGGCCGCCGACCCGCAGACGCGGTTCATCGGCATAAAAACGCAGGTTGCGCCGATAACGCTGCCGACTGTGGGTTAACACGTTGATGGCAAACGGTAACGCCCGCCAGCGTCCTGTTCCGATGGCATAGCCTTCTCGAATGCGCTGATGGCCCTCAGCCCAGTCGAGAAGATGGCGCACCATCCAGTCAGGAAAACGTATCACAATGCCGTACATCGGCGCGGTCAGCGCAATGGCGTCGCACTGGTGCTTATGGCGCTGCAAAAACAACGTCGAGATCGCGCCCCCCATGGAGTGGGCAAGAATATAACGCTTGCGCCACGGTCCGGGCTGCACTTCCTGCTGCCAGAACGCGGCCAGATCGTCGACGTAATCGCTGAAGTTATCCACGTGGCCGCGATGGGTATCCGGTAACATCCGGCCGGAAAGCCCCTGCCCGCGATGGTCGATAATTAACACATCAAAGCCCAGATGGAACAGGTCATACGCCAGCTCGGCATATTTGATATAGCTTTCGATGCGCCCGGGGCAGACCACAATCACCCGGTCATTTTTTTCATCACGGAAACGAACGAAGCGTACCGGGATTTCCCCGACGCCCATAAACTCATCTTCCTCACGCTGGCGCCAGAAATCGGTCAGCGGCCCCATGGAGAAAGCAGCAAATGCGTTTTCTCGTGTTTCCCAGTCCTTTTTCTGCTGAAACATTGGGTTTCCACCCCCCGTAATTCAGGGAATATCGTTTTTTTCGTCACCGGTCACAAAATGACTCAACAATAGCGTATTGTGGCATAAAAACAGACGATCCGGGAGTTTCAAATGACCTTCGAGTGGTGGTTCGCCTACCTGCTGACATCCATCATCCTCAGCCTTTCACCTGGCTCGGGCGCAATCAACACCATGACCACCTCCATTAATCACGGCTATCGCGGCGCGGTGGCGTCAATCGCCGGTTTACAGACCGGGCTTGGCATTCATATTGTGCTGGTGGGGATTGGTCTGGGCACGCTGTTCTCCCGTTCGGTGCTGGCCTTCGAGGTGCTGAAATGGGCTGGCGCAGCGTATCTTATCTGGCTGGGTATTCAGCAGTGGCGCGCCGCAGGCTCGATTGATCTGCATACGCTCTCCCGGACGCAAACACGCGGCCACCTGTTTAAACGCGCGGTGTTCGTTAACCTGACCAACCCGAAAAGCATCGTGTTCCTCGCCGCCCTGTTCCCGCAGTTTATCGTGCCGCATCAGCCACAGGTGATGCAGTACGTGGTGCTGGGCGCAACCACCATTATTGTCGATATCATTGTGATGATTGGTTACGCGACGCTGGCGCAGCGAATTGCGGCGTGGATCAAAGGGCCTAAGCAGATGAAGGCCCTGAACAAAGTTTTTGGTTCGCTGTTTATGCTGGTTGGCGCGCTGCTTGCGTCAGCGCGTCATGCTTAGCGAGAAATGATGAGATGAATGCCGAAGCCGGCGAACAACGCGCCGGCGAAGCCGTCGATCCACTTCGCGATGCGCTGGTAGCCGCGACGCATCGCCGGTAAGGCAAACAGGCTTGCCACAACGGTAAACCAGGCGAACGTTTCCACAACGATCAGCAGGAAGATCCCCCAGCGCGCGCCCGCGCCGACGTTATCCCCCACAAACAGCGAGAATACCGAGCCGAAGTAAATAATTGCTTTCGGGTTCGCCAGGTTGGTCAGTAGCCCTTTCACAAAGCTACGGCCGCCCGTTGCCAGCTCAACCTTTGGCTCTTCCGGCTTGCTCTCTTCTTTCTTCAGCGCTCCGCGCAGCATCTGGTAGCCCATCCAGCACAGGTACAGACCGCCGCCAACCATAATGATGTTATGCAGCCACGCCATTTTCGCCAGGATCAGGTTCAGACCGAGCAGCGCAACCGCCGCCCAGACCATGACGCCCATGGTAATACCGAGCACACCCATCATCGCCTCTTTGCGGGAGCGGCTGACGGCCGTTTGCGACACGAAGAAAAAATCAGGGCCTGGGCTCATCAGCGCAACGATGTGCACTAACGCCACGGTGAGAAATAGCATTAACATAATTAGCTCGCGGGGAAATAATACAGTGAGTCACCATCCTGGCACTTTTTCGCCCGGCTGACTACTCCTCATCATCACCATCAGCGTGGGAACGGATGAGCGCCATAAACTCTTTACCGAAGCGCTCCAGCTTGCGCGTGCCGACGCCGTTGACGCTGAGCATCTCGCTGGCGCTGAGCGGCATTTGCTCGGCCATCTCGATCAGCGTCGCGTCGTTGAACACCACGTATGGCGGGATGTTCTCTTCATCGGCAATAGCTTTACGCAGCTTACGCAGCTTGGCGAACAGCTTGCGGTCGTAGTTACCGCCGTAGGATTTTTGCATCACGCGCGGCTTCAGGGCGACGACGCGCGGAACGGCGAGCTTCAGTTCAACCTCGCCACGCAGGACCGGTCGCGCCGCTTCGGTCAGTTGAAGCGCAGAGTGCTGGGCAATGTTCTGCGTGGCAAAGCCGAGATGAATCAGCTGGCGGATGATACTCACCCAGTGCTCGTGGCTCTGGTCTTTCCCGATGCCATAAACCGGCAGCTTGTCGTGACCCATATCGCGGATACGCTGGTTGTTAGCCCCGCGCAGCACTTCAACGACGTAGCCCATCCCGAAGCGCTGGTTCACGCGTCCGATAGTCGAGAGCGCTTTGCGCGCGTCCATCAGGCCATCGTACTGCTTCGGCGGGTCGAGGCAGATATCGCAGTTGCCGCACGGTGCCTGACGCCCTTCACCAAAGTAGTTGAGCAGCACCAGACGGCGGCAGGTTTGCGCTTCGGCGAAGGCCCCCATCGCGTTAAGCTTGTGGCGTTCGATATCCTGCAACTGCCCCTGCGGTTTCTCTTCCAGACAGCGGCGCAGCCACGCCATATCCGCCGGGTCGTAAAACAGCATCGCTTCCGCAGGCAGACCATCACGCCCGGCGCGGCCGGTTTCCTGATAGTAGGATTCGATATTGCGCGGAATGTCGAAATGCACCACAAAGCGCACGTTGGGCTTGTTGATCCCCATCCCGAACGCCACCGTTGCGACCACGATTTGCAGGTCGTCGCGCTGGAATTTTTCCTGCACATCGGCGCGGATGTGGTTCTCTAACCCGGCATGGTATGCCGCCGCGCTAAAGCCGCGATTTTGCAGACGCGCAGCGGTGTCTTCCACCTTTGCGCGGCTGTTGCAGTAGATGATGCCGGACTTGCCGCGCTGCTCCTGCACGTAGCGCAGGAGCTGATCCAGCGGCTTGAACTTTTCCATCAGCATATAGCGGATGTTCGGGCGGTCGAAGCTGCTGACCTGAATATACGGGTCGTTCAGTCCCAGCAGGCGAACGATGTCCTGACGTGTGGTGTCGTCCGCCGTGGCGGTAAGCGCCATAAACGGCAGCTCGGGGAAGCGCTGACGAAGCTGGCCGAGGGCGGCGTATTCCGGGCGGAAATCGTGCCCCCACTGGGAGATACAGTGCGCTTCATCCACCGCCAGCAGCACCGGGTTCCAGTGCGCCAGGTGGTCGAGGAAGTTGTCCAGCATCAGGCGCTCTGGCGCGATATACAGCAGGCGAACCTGTCCGGTGCGGCACCCGGCCATCACCTCTTGCTGCTGCTCGCGAGTTTGCGTTGAGTTAAGACAGGCCGCCGCCACGCCGTTGGCGAGTAGCTGGTCGACCTGGTCTTTCATCAGGGAAATAAGGGGTGATACCACAACCGTCAGGCCATTAAGCACCAGCGCGGGCACCTGATAGCAGAGCGATTTACCGCCGCCGGTCGGCATGACCACCAGGCAATCGCGGCCTTCCAGAACGGTTTCAATGATGGTTTCCTGGCCAGGACGGAACTGCTGGTAGCCAAAGGTTTCATGCAAAACCTGTTTAGCCAGCGATTCCTGATTCAATACTTCCGCCTGCGCCACGTTAACCCCATATGCCAGAAATGAAACAGGCGCTATTTTCAGCGCCTGAGAGAGAAACTTCAACGTTTAACGCAAAAACATTCGAGCAGCTTAGAAAATATCGTTCAGCATGACGCCCACACCGACGCGGGTCTGGTTGAAGTTGTAGTCGATCAGCGATTCGCCGTACCCGCTATACACCTGAGTATAGAGACGAACGTGTTTCGTTACCGGGTAGCTCAGGCCCAGCTCAGCGCCGCCGTAGCCGGTGTTCCAGTTGTACTGACCTTTGGCGCTCAGCACCGCGTCACCCAGCTGATAGCCCACCTTAAGCTGATAGTAGCCCATATATTTGGTGATATCCGGGTTGTCATCGGTGCTGCCTACTACGTACCACGGCTTCACTTCCACCATGAAATTGCCGTTCTGCGCCATCAGACGCGTATAGATGCGGTTCCAGCTGCGTGAGGTTGGGTCGGAACGACCGTTGGAATCGTGGTTATAGCCCACCTCCACGTCTCGCAGCGTCCAGCCTGCAAACTCATAATCGGTGGCGAAACCGAGGAACAGCTGCGGTTCATAGTTGGTTTCGCGGAACGGTGATGATTCCCCGCTGTTGGAGAGCTGCCACCATGACTTCTGCGTGTAGGACGCGCCAAGTACCGAGTTCGGCCCCAGGATGCCGCGCCAGAACGGGAAGGCGAGGCTGAGCTGGAACTTCACCTCATCTTTACGCGCATTATCAGACCAGTTATAGGAGCTTATCGCCTCTTTGTTGAGATCGCTGGTCTGGGTGTAGATCACGTAGTTTGTGTCATACGGGTACAGCGTGAACGGATTGTCATGCTCCTGAAGCATATTGGCGATGATGCTGCCCTTAACGGCAGGTTTATCATGCACCTCTTTGATTGTCGCTTCCTGCGCATATGCTGTGAGGGGCAGCGCAACCGCCGCCAGTAACCAACCCAGATACGTCCGCATCGGTGGTGTTCTCCTGAAATGGTGACATTTAATGAATAGTTTTGTCCGGGCATTCTACAGACTTCTGCGATAACTTCCGCTTCCTCGTTTCTTAAAGTGGCATTCCTTTATCCTGAAGCATAAAATCAACATTTTGTTAACAACAAGGATGCCACGTCAGATGTCAGCCACACTCACCGCCGAAGAAACCTTAAAGCTCGTGGGCGAGATTTTTGTGTACCACATGCCGTTCAACCGTGCACTGGGTCTTGAGCTGGAGCGATACGAAAAAGACTTCGCTCAGCTGAGTTTCAATAATCAGCCAATGATGGTCGGTAACTGGGCGCAAAGCATTTTGCACGGCGGGGTAATTGCCTCCGCGCTGGACGTGGCGGCCGGTCTGGTGTGCGTGGGCAGCACGCTGACGCGCCACGACACCATCAACGAAGATGAATTACGCCAGCGCCTGTCGCGCATGGGCACCATCGATTTACGCGTCGACTACCTGCGTCCGGGACGCGGAAACCGCTTCACCTGCACCAGCAGCCTGCTGCGCGCCGGGAATAAAGTTGCCGTCGCCCGCGTTGAGCTGCATAACGAGGAGCAGGTTTATATCGCCAGCGCAACCGCCACTTATATGGTGGGTTGAGACGGCAAATTCGGGTAAAATTACTTCACTTTTTTGTAACGGATTTTCCCGATGGATGCTAAACAGACGCGGCAGGGCGTTTTACTCGCCCTTGCCGCTTATTTTATTTGGGGTATCGCACCGGCGTACTTCAAACTTATCGCCTATGTCCCGGCGGACGAGATCCTCACTCACCGCGTCATCTGGTCCTTTTTCTTCATGATTGCGCTGATGAGTATCAGCCGTCAGTGGTCAGGCGTCAAAACGCTGCTGAAAACCCCGAAGAAGGTCTTCCTGCTCGCTCTCTCTGCGGTGCTGATTGGCGGAAACTGGCTGCTGTTTATCTGGGCGGTGAATAACCATCACATGCTCGAAGCCAGCCTGGGCTACTTTATTAACCCGCTGGTCAATATTTTGCTGGGGATGATTTTCCTTGGTGAGCGCTTTCGCCGGATGCAGTGGGTGGCGGTGATTCTGGCCTTCTGCGGCGTGCTGGTACAGCTGTGGACCTTCGGCTCACTGCCGGTTATCGCCCTGGGGCTGGCGTTCAGCTTTGCCTTCTACGGCCTGGTGCGTAAAAAAATTGCCGTGGAAGCGCAGACGGGAATGCTATTTGAAACCCTGTGGCTGCTGCCTGTCGCCGCGATCTACCTGTTCGGTATTGCCGACAGCGCCACCAGCCACATGGGCAGCAACCCATGGTCGCTGAACCTGATGCTGATGGCCGCGGGCGTGGTCACGACGATACCCCTGCTGTGCTTCACCGGCGCGGCAACGCGTCTGCGCCTCTCCACGTTGGGCTTCTTCCAGTACATTGGCCCGACGCTGATGTTCCTGCTGGCGGTGGTGTTTTACGGCGAGGTGCCGGGTGCGGATAAGATGGTGACGTTCGCCTTTATCTGGGTGGCGCTGGCCATCTTTGTTGCGGATGCGATTTATACCCAGCGCAGGGTGCGCAAAGGGCTGTGATGTTGCCCTCACCCTAACCCTCTCCCACAGGGAGAGGGAATTCGATCGTAGGGCGGGTAAGCGCAGCGCCACCCGCCAGATTTTTACAGCCAGTTCTTCCGCTTAAAGTACAGATACGGCGCCAGCCCGGCGAGGATCATAAAGATAATCGCCCCCGGGTAGCCAAAGCTCCACTTCAGCTCCGGCATAAACTCGAAGTTCATCCCGTAGCTGGACGCCACCAGCGTCGGCGGCAGGAACACCACGGACACCACCGAGAAGATCTTGATGATGCGGTTCTGCTCGATGTTGATAAAGCCCATCGCCGCCTGCATCAGGAAGTTGACCTTCTGGAACAGGGATTCGTTGTGCGGCAGCAGGGATTCGATATCGCGTAAGATCTCACGCGCCTGCTCCAACTGACCGCCCGGCAGACGCGCCTTGCGCACCAGGAAGTTCAGCGCGCGCTGGGTATCCATCAGACACAAACGCACCTTCCAGCCGATATCTTCCAGCTCTGCCAGCGTGGACAACGCTTCGTCGTACTCATCACCCTGATGGCCTTCCATGATCACGCGGCTCAGCTTTTCCAGGTCGCTGTAGATGTTTTCGATTTCATCCGCCAGCTGTTCGATTTTGGTTTCGAACAGATCCAGCAGCAGCTCATAGGCGTTACCGTCCATCATCGCCTGGCTGCGGGCGCGCATACGGTAGAGACGAAACGCAGGCAGTTCGCGCTCGCGCAGGGTGAACAGGCGGCCATCGCGAATGGTGAACGCCACAGTGGAGTTCCCCGCGTGGTCTTCGGCATCTTCGAAGAAGAAGAAGGAGTGAATGTGCAGGCCGTCTTCGTCTTCAAAAAAACGAGCGGAGGCTTCGATGTCTTCCAGTTCCGGGCGTGTCGCCAGGCTTTGCCCCAGTTCAGATTGTACGCGAAGGCGCTCATCGTCGTCCGGCTCGACCAGATCCACCCATACGGCATCAATGAGGGGCTGTGACTCTTCGGCTTCAAGCCGAGTCAGTCGGTTATTTTCGAGTTGAAATGCGCTCAACATGACCGGGACTCCCAATGCAAAAAATATCGGACAGTTCGGTGGGCACACAGAAACAAATTGGGTTTCAGACCATTAAACAGCCTGACTCAGCGCGACGGGAGTGATGCAGTCGCTGACAACCACTAAGGCCATCAGCAAGAGGAGATAGCCTTAGGAGTTGTTCCTGGATGACAGGGAATTGAGCCAGCATCTACTGGGTGTGTCCAAGGCGAATGTCCTCTTAGCGTAATCGTGCGCGCATGTTACGCCAGCAATAACTGTGGCGTCAACACGCAACGGAACGCTGAAGGGCATTAATTGACCTTCAACGTATAAGGCTAGCAGATTATTACAAAATAGTGATATTTTTCTGAAAGTTACACACTTTCCAGCTTGGCATAGGCTGCCACCAGCCATTTGATCCCCTGCCCCTGGAACGCTACCTGCAAACGGCTGTGCTCGCCGCTGCCTTCCAGGTTGACGATGGTGCCTTCGCCAAACTTCGAGTGACGCACGCGCTGGCCCAGCTTGTAACCGGTGTCGGTTTCAGAGATCGGCGAGCCCATACGCTGATGGCTGACCGGACGGCTGATGCTGGCGCGCAGGCGCACCTCTTCCACGCACTCTTCCGGCAGCTCGCCGATAAAGCGCGACGGACGGTGATACACCTCTTTTCCGTACAGGCGGCGGGTTTCCGCGTAGGTCAGAGTCAGTTTCTGCATCGCACGGGTCACGCCCACGTAGGCCAGACGACGCTCCTCTTCCAGACGCCCGCCTTCATCCAGCGACATCTGGCTCGGGAACATCCCCTCTTCCATCCCGACGATGAACACCTGCGGGAACTCCAGACCTTTCGCGGAGTGCAGGGTCATCAGCTGAACCGCATCCTGCCAGGTATCGGCCTGCCCTTCACCCGCCTCCAGCGCGGCGTGAGAGAGGAATGCCTGCAACGGCATCAGGTCTTCGTCTTCTTCGTTGTAGCTGAACTGGCGCGTGGCCGTCACCAGTTCCTCTAAGTTCTCAATACGGGTCTGGCCCTTCTCGCCTTTTTCCTGCTCGTACATGGTGCGCAAGCCGGAATCTTTGATCACCCGGTCGGTCTGGACGTGCAGCGGCATGTCGGCCGTTTCCTGCGCCAGTGCGTCGATTAACTCCAGAAAGCGTTGCAATGCGCTGGCGGCGCGCCCGGCGAGGGCTTTTTCCTGTAACAGCTCGCGGCATGCCTGCCACAACGTGAGCTGACGATCGCGCGAGGCCTGACGCACCACGTCCAGCGTACGATCGCCGATGCCGCGCGTCGGCGTGTTCACCACGCGCTCAAATGCCGCATCGTCGTTACGGTTGGCAATCAGACGCAAGTACGAGAGCGCATCTTTGATCTCCTGACGTTCGAAGAAGCGCATACCGCCATAAATGCGGTACGGCATGCTCACCTGCAATAGCGCCTCTTCCAGCACGCGCGACTGGGCGTTGCTGCGATAGAGAATGGCACACTGCTCCAGCGCGCCGCCGTTCTCCTGCCAGGTTTTAATGCGGTTCACCACGAAGCGGGCTTCGTCGAGCTCGTTGAAGGCGCAGTAAATCGAAATCGGTTCGCCGTCGACGCCATCGGTCCACAGCTTTTTACCCAGGCGCCCGTTGTTGTTCTCAATCAGGGCGTTGGCCGCGCTCAGAATGTTGCTGGTAGAACGGTAGTTCTGTTCCAGACGGATGGTTTGCGCGCCGGGGAAATCGTTGAGGAAGCGCTGGATGTTCTCCACCTGCGCGCCGCGCCAGCCGTAGATAGACTGGTCGTCATCGCCTACGATCATCACCTTGCCGGTATCCCCGGCCAGCAGGCGGATCCAGGCGTACTGGATGTTGTTGGTATCCTGGAATTCGTCCACGAGGATGTTGGTAAAGCGTTCACGGTAGTGTTGCAGGATATGCGGTTTGTTCAGCCACAGCTCGTGGGCACGCAGCAGCAGTTCGGCGAAATCCACCAGACCGGCGCGATCGCACGCTTCCTGATAGGCCTTGTAGACGTTCTGCCAGGTCTGCTCGACCGGGTTACCGAAGCTCTGAATATGATGCGGACGCAGCCCTTCGTCTTTTTGACCGTTGATGTACCACATCGCCTGACGCGGCGGCCACTGCTTCTCGTCGAGATTCATCGCCTTGATCAGGCGTTTCAGCAGGCGCAGCTGATCTTCGCTGTCGAGGATCTGGAAATCCTGCGGCAGGTTAGCGTCCATATGGTGCGCGCGCAGCAGACGGTGCGCCAGGCCGTGGAAGGTGCCAACCCACATGCCGCCCTGGCTGGTGCCCATCAGCTGTGCGATACGGTGGCGCATCTCCGCCGCCGCCTTGTTGGTGAACGTCACGGCCATAATCGAGTACGGCGAACAGTTCTCCACGCTCTGTAGCCAGGCGATACGGTGAACCAGCACGCGCGTCTTACCACTGCCCGCTCCAGCCAGTACCAGCAGGTTTGTACGCGAGGCGGCAACCGCGTCACGCTGTTTATCATTAAGGCTGTCGAGCAGGTAAGAAACGTCCATTGGCACCGTCACGTCATGGCGGGCAGGCAAATGTTTCCATTCGCCAAAACCCTGTTAATTTATACAGAACAATTGATGATTATATCAGCGTCGTGAGGGATGCCAACCGTGAAATTTCCACGTGCGGCAGAAGACGGCTATCCGGGGTAGTCATCAGATCGGCATTTTCCGGCTTGATCCAGCAGGCCTGCATGCCGTAGCGGATCGCCCCGGCGACGTCCGTGGTCAGGTCGTCGCCCACGTGCAGGATCTCACCGAGCGGCAAATCCAGTTTTTCCGCTGCCAGATGATACATATCGTTGAACGGCTTCGAGCGTCCGTGCGGGCCCGCGCGCAGCACGAACTGAAAATAGTTCCCCAGACCAAACAGTTCAGGCTGAGCGTTGCCGTTGGTGATGGCCACCAGCGGCCACTTTTCGGCGAGCTTCGCCAGCGTGTCGTGGGTCTCCTGCGGCACGTCGATGCGACTGCGCCATTTGGCGAAGTTTTCCATGGCCGCTTCGGCACCCGTGGCCGCGTCCTGCGCGCTCAGGCCGGCATTGAGCATCGCCTGCTCAACCGCACGGCGGCGCCATTCGGTCACGTCATGATAAATTTCCGGCTCGGTTTCCCGCAGGGACTGACGCAGCTTCTGGAAATCTTTGTTCTGCATTGTTTTCAGCGCAGGATGGTAGTTCTGCACAAACGCCAGCGACTCCTGCTCGGTACGCAGGATCACCGGACGATTGTCGTAAAGGGTGTCATCAAGATCAAACGTCAGGGCTGAGATCTGACCAAGTGGGCGGTAAAAACGCATTATTTCCCCCGTTTGGCGCGTGGATGCGCCGCGTCATACACCGAGGCAAGGTGTTGGAAGTCTAAGTGGGTATAGATTTGGGTGGTCGACAGATTCGCGTGACCAAGCAGCTCCTGTACCCCACGCAGGTCGCCGCTTGATTCCAGCATGTGCGTCGCAAAGGAGTGGCGCAGCTTGTGGGGGTGAACGTGGCTGTTCAGCCCCTGCTTAATGCCCCACTCCGCAAAGCGCTTCTGCACGTTACGCGCCGAGATCCGCTTGCCGAGTTTCGACAGGAACAGCGCATCTTCGTCGGCGCCAAACAGCCCACGAAGGTCCAGCCAGTGCTCAATCCAGGAGACCGCATTGCGGCCGATCGGCAGGCGGCGCTCTTTGCTGCCCTTGCCCATCACCCACACCTCGCCGGATTCCAGATCGAGGTGCTTCAAGTCGAGGTTCACCAGCTCAGAGAGACGCAGGCCCGCGCCGTACATCACCTCCAGCATTGCGCGGTCGCGAACGGCCAGCGGATCGTTAAGATCGATATCTAGCAGGCGGTTTACGTCGTCGACGTCGATATTTTTCGGCAGATGACGCGGGGCTTTCGGCGTGGCGATCCCTTTCGCCGGGTTGGCTTTCAGACCGCCCTGACTGACCAGCCAGTCGAAGAAACTGCGCAGGGCAGAGAGTCGGAGCGCCAGGCTCGCCGGGCTTAAGTTTTTTTTACGGCTACGCACGACGAACCCGCGTACCGTGGCGGCGTCACATTGTTGCCAGCTTTTCAGGCCGATTTCATCGGCAATCTGCATGATGGCATCAAGCTGACGCTGATAGTTGAGCAGCGTAATAGGGCTGAGCTGGCGTTCTACGCCCAGATAGCGCAGAAAGCGGGTGACGTCAGTGGCGAGCAGTCCGTCCGTCATACGCGCTCAATCCAGCGCTCCAGCAACTCAGGCAACATCAGGGCGATCTCCTGCAACAGTTGCGTACCCTGCCCCTGTTCATAGTGATGCGCGTCGCGGCTGGTAAATAACATCACGCCCAGGTCACCATCGCGCCCCATCAGCGACATCGCCACCGAGCCGATAGCTTTGGCTTCCGGCAGCACCACCAGCAGTTCTGGCCCGTTGAGCGGCCCCAGATAATGGTGCTCATGGCCCAGACGCTGAATGCGCAGCGGCTCAAACGCCTGACGGCTCAGCGCCAGATGGGTAAATCCGGACGGCGCGCCAATGCGCCAGCGGTCAGGGAAGAGACGGATCGTCGCGCCTGCCAGCCCCAGCTCGCGCGCCCAGCGGTGGAAGCGGTTGAGGAACTCTTCGAGACTGTGTGCGGAAGCCAGACGCGCCTGAAGGTGCAGAAGACGGTAGAACAGGCTTTCGTTATTGCTGGCCTGCTCCATCAGCAGCGTCATGTTCTCTTCGAGCTGATTGATGTGGTTGCGCGAGCGCGCCATGTGCCATTCAACCAGCGACACGGTCTCGCGAACCGGATGCGGCACGCGCATCCGTTCGACGACGCGTGCATTGCGGATAAAAAACTCAGGATTGTGCAGCAGATAATCCACAACAGTGCTGTCGTCCAGCTCTGTTACAGGTTCCCGCAGTTCTTCCCCTGGTTGCTTCATAGATGGATAAACCCGTCATAAACATGTGTCGCCGGGCCAGTCATGTACAGTGGATGACCCGCTCCTTTCCAGGCGATATCAAGCCGACCGCCTGGTAATTCCACGCGAACCTCTTCTGCCAGTAACCCCTGTGAGATACCGACGGCCACCGCCGCACAGGCACCGCTTCCGCAGGCCTGGGTTTCGCCCGCGCCGCGCTCGTAAACCCGCAGGCGAATATGTTCACGCTTCACCACTTGCATGAAACCGATGTTCGCCCGCTCCGGGAAGCGCTCGTGGCTTTCCAGCACCGGGCCGAGCGTTTCAACCGCCGCGGTTTGCACATCATCCACCTGAATCACGCAGTGCGGGTTACCCATTGAGACGACGCCGCACAATACTGTCTGCTCGGCGGCACGCATGATATAGGTCTTTTCCGCTTTGTTGGCGCGAAACGGCACGGCAGAGGGTTCGAAGTTCGGCTCTCCCATGTTCACGCGCACCAGTTCGTCGTCGGTGACGCTGAGCACCATCCGGCCATTGGCGGTGCTGACGCGGATATCGCGCTTGTTGGTCAGCCCTTTCAGCCGAACAAAGCGGGCAAAACAGCGCGCGCCGTTGCCGCACTGGGAAACTTCGCTGCCGTCGGCGTTAAAAATGCGATAGTGAAAGTCCAGGTCAGGATCGTAAGGCGGCTCCACCACCAGCAGCTGGTCAAACCCCACGCCCACGTGTCGATCCGCCAGACGACGGATCAGTTCCGGGGAGAAAAAGACATTCTGCGTTACCGCGTCGACGACCATAAAGTCGTTGCCAAGGCCATGCATTTTAGAGAACTGCATCATTTGCTCCATTGCGCGGGTACAGAACGTAATTGTCAGAGATTGACCTGAGTCGGGCCGCCGTTATTGCCGCGATCGTTGGTATCCGGCGTAGATGACTCGATACCACTTTGCACCGGTTTTGTCGGCGGTGGTGCGTTTTTATCCTCTGGCGGGAAGTACAGTGGTCCCTTCAGTCCACAGCCGGTCAGGCTAAACAGAGTGACAAGAACGACAAGCGTTCGGAAGACGTTTTTCATGTAGAGGTTGCCCGTAAGTTCAAATCTGTTTCTATCATCGCAGGAGAAGACACAAAAGCAAGAGTTTGCCGCTTTCCTGCAACGGGAATTATTTAGCGTTATACTGCCGCCATCACGAAAAACAGGAATAAAACCATGAACGACAGTGAATTTCATCGCCTTGCCGATACCCTGTGGATGACCATCGAAGAGCGTATCGACGACTGGGACGGCGACAGCGATATCGATTGTGAAATCAACGGCGGGATCCTGACCTTAAGCTTCGAAAACGGCAGCAAGATTATTATTAACCGTCAGGAGCCGCTTCACCAGGTGTGGCTGGCGGCGAAGCAGGGCGGATATCACTTTGATCTGAAAGGTGACGAGTGGGTCTGCGACCGCAGCGGCGAAACGTTCTGGGATCTGCTGGAGCAGGCGGCGACCGCGCAGGCGGGTGAGGACGTGAGTTTCAGGTAGTTTTGTTGCCCGGTGGCGGCTACGCCTTACCGGGCCTACAACGGCTCGGACCGTAGGCCGGGTAAGCGATAGCGCCACCCGGCGAAAAGCCTCAGGAAAAATACTGCTGCAACAGCGGCGCAGTTTCCTGGTTAGCGGGCGCCGCAGGGGTAATCGCCTGCGTACGGAACGGGATCACCTGCGCTCGCCCATCCACATTCACAATCTGGTAGAACTGCGGCAAGTTGAAGTTGATAAAGCTTGAGCCGTAGGTAAAGCGATCGTGCGAAGACGAATAGAAGCGGCTGACGTCGCGCACCAGCTCCTCTTTGCTGCCTTCACAGTGGTGATACACCTCGGCACGGTTGGTTTCATCCAGAATGTAGATGTTAAACCCGGCATTATCGCCCGACTCTTCGAAGAAGAACTGAATAATCCCTTCACTCGCAAAGCCATCCACCACTTGCGGCAGCTTAACGTGGTTGGTTTCCACCTGAACCGACAGGCCATGCAGTTTGTTGTGTGAAATCGCGCCGTAGAATTCAATGGCGTTCTCCAGCTTCTGCACCGACACGTTCAGGCGCTCAAAGAACAGGCCCCAGGTCTGGCCGGAGACGCGCAGCGCTTTAAAGCGCCCGGTTTCCTGACGGGTGCTGGAGAGACGCAGTTCGATGCACTCAGACACCAGCTGCTGCACGCGGGTACGAATCAGGCCGCGCAGGTGCTGGCTGTAGCAGAACACCTCCACGCTGTCCGGGGGTGCGGCATCCTGGTGCATCTTGCCGAGGATCGTTTTCAGCGCCTCGATCATCGCCTGCTCGCCGTTAAAGTGTAAGGTACGCACTTCGTTCCACGAGTTGCGGTACAGCAGATCCACGCTACCCACCAGGCAGTTTTGCTGCTCGCCGAAGCTAAAGACGTCCAGCTTGCGGAAGTCAAAGTGAACCACCTGATTGCGGAAGGCCGCCGTCGGGTCGTATTCCAGGTTGACGATGATCGCCAGATGGCGAATCTCACACGGGCTGTAGAGCGCTTTTGGCGTCGGCGCAGGCAGACGCAGCGGGAAGTGGTGCGAGACATCCGCCACCATCTCCTGCAACTTGGCTAAATCGACCACCTCGTTACCCTTGATAAACAACCGGGTGCGTGAGGTGAGAAGGCCGTTAAACCAGGCCCAGGCCACCAGCTTGTTCAGATAGCGGTTATATTCCAGCGGCTGATGGCTGATGATCGAATCCATGCTTGGCGCACGGTTGTACAGATACCACCCGGTGCGGTTCGCGCGGCCCGGCGGTACGTAGATAAAGGTCAGATTCGGTTCAGACAGGTCAGGCGAAATCTGTGGGTTAACCAGCGTAACCTTGCCCGGCAACGCTTCAAACGCGGCGTACAGTTTACGGGTCAGCACCCCGATATCCTGTGGGCTGGCAGAAACGCTAAGGTTGTTACGGCGGGCAAAGCGGATCAGGTTGCGGTAGCTCTGCATCATCGCATCAAGCAGTTCGTTGTGCGCCTCGCGCACCTGATCGATTTTCCAGTTGGCGCGGTTGTCCAGCATGGCGAGACGCGCTTCGTCCCATCCCCACTCTTTGACTAACTGGCTGACGACTTCACGACGCCAGCCCACGCAGGCGCGTTCGCGGCTCAGTTTTTCACAAACTTTGAGATAGAAACATCGACGCACCAGGTCAAGACGCGTGGCGTCCTCAATGGCTGTCAGGTATTCGGTGACGCGTTCCAGCATCATGCAGTAGGCATCAAGCCCGTAGGAGACGATCTCCCCGTCGTGCAGACGCTGTTTAATATCTTTCGCCAGCAGGCGCGGCGTGGGGTATTCCCAGGAGTAAGCTTCCAGCAGCAGGGTTTTCAGCACCGCTTTGTACGGTGAATCAATGCTCTTATAAAGCTGCCAGAGGCTTGCGCCAAAGTACTCTTCGGCGGACAGGGAGCTCAGGCCGCCCAGATCCAGCCACTCGTTTGGCGTCAGAACGCCCTGCGAGTAAAGCGACATGACGTAGTCGTCATAATTCTCTTCTTCATCGCACGGCACCATATTCCACAGAATACGTTTCCCGGCCAGGCGAACGGCAGTACGGTAAAACTCATCCAGCAACAGGATGTGCTGAGTCGAGCCGCAGTCTTCACCACCCAGACTGCCGCTTTCGTTATGGCGGAAACGGTTTTCATCAATCAGGAAGAAGCTCACTTCCACGCCGAGCGACGCCGCCCAGCTCTCCAGCAGGCTGCATTTACGCTGCAACAGCTGGCGCTCTTCATTGTCGAGCCAGGACTGATGGCAGACCCAGATATCCAGGTCAGAAGAGCAGCTTTGCCCAACCGATGATGTGCTGCCCATGGAGTAAACCCCGGTAATCGGCAGCTCGCCTTTCGGCGAATCCTGCGGCGGCATACCACGGTAGAGTTCAAGTTCAGTCAGGTAATGCTGTTGGGTTTCATCAGGCGTGAAGAGGCAAATGCCCTGGGGAACGTTACCATCGAGGTAACCCGGCATTAGCGGATGGTGATAGTGCAACAATGTCGGCAGAAGACTGTATACCTGCTGGAAAGCAGGGCCCATGGCAGCAAGCGCGCGATCCACGCGCAATTGATTGATGGCATCCAGTCTCTGTTTCAGAGTCTCAATATAGAGGTACAAGACGTATCGCCTGATGTTTCCGGGTGTCGCATGCCAGTCAGAACAGAAAAAGCAGCGGACCCGCAGTATTTCAAAAAATAACCGTTACCCTTTTTTCGCCTTTTGCTTTTCTGGTGGTACAGACGAAAAAATGGTCTAAAACGTGATCAATTTAACACCTTGCCGGTTGACCGTAAAGAAAGATGCGCTACATACAAGTGTAGCACCGTTCTGTACGTGTAAATTCCTGAATACGGCGATGGCTGACGAATACGCCGCCCTGTCCCTCTCACTCTTCATCAACCGTAAAACTGCCATCCGAGTGTCAACAATGTTAGGATGGTTAGCGATTGATAATGACGGTAACAAGCATGTTAGACAATGTTTTGAGAATTGCCACACGCCAAAGTCCTCTTGCACTCTGGCAGGCACATTATGTTAAGCAGCGCCTGGAAGCCTGCCACACCGGATTACGCGTTGAGCTGGTGCCAATGGTTACGCGTGGCGATGTCATACTGGATACGCCGCTGGCCAAAGTGGGCGGAAAAGGTCTGTTTGTCAAAGAGCTGGAGCTGGCATTGCTTGAGAACCGCGCCGATATCGCCGTGCATTCGATGAAGGATGTGCCCGTTGAGTTCCCGGAAGGGCTGGGGCTGGTGACCATCTGCGAGCGCGAGGATCCGCGCGATGCGTTTGTCTCTAATCGATATGACTCGCTCGATGCGTTGCCGGCAGGCAGCGTGGTCGGCACGTCAAGTTTACGCCGCCAGTGTCAGCTGGCTGAACGTCGCCCGGATCTGGTGATCCGTTCGCTGCGCGGGAACGTCGGCACACGCCTTGGCAAGCTGGATAACGGCGACTACGATGCCATTATTCTTGCGGTTGCGGGCCTGAAACGCCTGGAGCTGGAAGAACGCATTCGCGTGGCGTTGCCGCCGGAGCTGTCGCTGCCCGCCGTCGGCCAGGGCGCCGTCGGCATTGAGTGTCGTCTGGATGATGTGCGCACTCAGGCACTGCTGGCGCCGCTGAATCATGACGATACCGCCGTTCGCGTAAAAGCCGAGCGCGCGATGAATACACGCCTCGAAGGAGGCTGTCAGGTGCCAATTGGCAGCTATGCTGAATTAACTGACGGTGAACTGTGGCTGCGTGCGCTGGTTGGCGCGCCGGACGGCTCGCATATGGTTCGCGGTGAACGTCGCGGCAAACCGCAAGATGCCGAGGCGCTTGGCGTATCGCTGGCGGAAGAGCTGCTAAATAACGGCGCACGTGAAATTCTGGCCGAGGTCTATAACGGAGAGCCCCCTGCATGAGCATACTTGTCACCCGCCCTTCTCCCGCAGGAGAGCAGTTAGTGAGCCGTCTGCGCGCACTGGGGCAGGTGGCCTGGAGTTTTCCGCTGATTGAATTCTCCCCCGGTCGCGAGCTGCCTGAGCTCGCTGACCAGATGCGTCTCTTGCAGGAAGGCGATCTGCTCTTTGCGCTGTCGCAGCATGCCGTGGAGTTTGCCCATGCGCAACTGCAACAACAGGGCGTTCGCTGGCCTCACGCCCCCCGCTATTTCGCCATCGGGCGCACTACGGCGCTGGCCTTACATACCGCGAGCGGAATCGATGTTCGTTACCCGTTAGATCGGGAAATCAGCGAAGTCTTGCTACAATTACCTGAATTACAAAACATTGCCGGAAAGCGCGCGCTTATTTTGCGCGGCAACGGTGGCCGCGAACTGCTGGGCGAGACGCTGCGCGAACGCGGCGCAGACGTGACGTTTGTGGAGTGCTATCAGCGCTGTGCAAAACACTATGATGGCGCGGAAGAAGCAATGCGCTGGCACGCCCGCGGTATTAATACGCTGGTGGTCACCAGCGGTGAAATGTTACAACAGCTTTGGTCGCTGATTCCGCTTTGGTATCGCGAAAACTGGTTACTCCGCTGTCGGCTTCTGGTCGTCAGTGAGCGTCTGGCGAACCACGCCCGGGAACTGGGCTGGCAGGATATTCGGATCGCTGAAAACGCCGACAACGATGCGCTGCTGCGCGCATTACAATAACTCTCAAATGGGAAGCCATAATGACGGAACACGAAAAATCCTCCGCCGTGGTTGAAGAGACCAGGGAGACTGTGGACACTACGTCACAGCCAGAGACGACAGACACAACCGTTGAGAAGAAAAACGGCAGCAATAAAACCAGCCTCACGCTGAGCGTGATTGCCATCGCGATTGCGCTGGCCGCAGGCGTGGGTCTCTACGGACTGGTGAAGAAACAAGGCACCAACCAGACGGCCACCAGCGACGCGCTGGTTAACCAAATCACTGCCCTACAGAAAGCGCAGGAGACGCAAAAAGCTGAGCTGGAAAGTGTGATCAAACAGCAGGCTGCCGCCCTCGCCGACGCGAACAGCAAACGTGAAGAGTTGACCAAACAGCTGAGCGAAGTGCAGGAAAAAGTCGCCACAATTTCGGGAACCGATGCCAAAACCTGGCTACTTTCACAGGCCGATTTTCTGGTGAAACTGGCCGGGCGCAAGCTCTGGAGCGATCAGGATGTCACCACCGCCGCCGCGCTGCTGAAAAGCGCCGACGCAAGCCTGGCTGATATGAACGATCCGAGCCTCATCAACGCACGCCGCGCTATTACGGAAGATATCGCCAGCCTGTCCGCGGTTTCTCAGGTCGACTACGACGGTATCATCCTTAAGGTGAATCAGCTCTCGAACCAGATTGATAACCTTCAGCTGGCCGATAACAACGACGATGACTCTCCGATGGATTCCGACGGTACCGAGCTGTCCAGTTCCCTGAGCGAATGGCGTATCAACCTGCAAAAGAGCTGGCAGAACTTTATGGACAGCTTTATTACCATTCGCCGCCGCGATGAAACTGCCGTGCCGCTGCTGGCACCGAACCAGGACGTCTATCTACGCGAAAACATTCGTTCCCGCCTGCTGGTCGCGGCGCAG
Organism: Enterobacter sp. CRENT-193; assembly: GCF_002787395.1. Classification (NCBI taxonomy): domain Bacteria; kingdom Pseudomonadati; phylum Pseudomonadota; class Gammaproteobacteria; order Enterobacterales; family Enterobacteriaceae; genus Enterobacter; species Enterobacter sp. CRENT-193. The sequence goes on from NZ_CP024812.1 coordinate 547,472, forward strand.
GCCGTGCCGCGTCACCAGGAAGAGACCTACAAACAGGCGCTGGATAACGTTTCAACCTGGGTACGTGCTTACTACGATACCAATGATGCAACCACGACCGCGTTCCTTGAGGATATCGACAAGCTGAGCCAGCAAAACATCACCATGAACGTACCGGACAAGCTGGAAAGCCAGCCGATTCTGGAGAAGATCATGCAGACGCGCGTGCGTAACTTGCTGGCCCAGCCGGGCGTTCCGGCAGAGCGTCCGGCTGAAGCACCTGCCGCCGCGCCAGCGCCTGAAAGCGCGCCGCAAGGAGAGTAATGATGCTAAAAGTCTTCTTACTCTTCATCCTGCTGATCGCCGGGATTGTACTGGGGCCGATGCTTGCGGGTCACCAGGGTTACGTATTGATCCAGACCGATAACTACAACATCGAAACCAGCGTAACAGGGCTGGTGATTATCCTGATCCTGGGTGTGGTCGTTCTGCTGGCAGTGGAGTGGCTCCTGCGTCGTATTTTCCGTACCGGCGTACATACGCGCGGCTGGTTCGTTGGCCGTAAGCGCCGTCGCGCCCGTAAGCAGACCGAGCAGGCATTGCTGAAGCTGGCCGAAGGCGACTATCAGCAGGTTGAAAAGCTAATGTCGAAAAATGCCGACCATGCAGAACAGCCGGTTGTTAACTATCTGCTGGCCGCTGAGGCGGCGCAACAGCGAGGCGATGAGGCCCGCGCCAATCAGCATCTTGAACGCGCGTCTGAGCTCTCTACTAAGGATCCGATTCCGGTTGAGATCACCCGCGTTCGTCTGCAACTGGCGCGCAATGAAAACCATGCCGCACGTCACGGCGTTGACCGTCTGCTGGAAGTTACCCCTCGTCATCCGGAAGTGCTGCGTCTTGCTGAGCAGGCATATATTCGGACCGGTGCATGGGGCTCGCTGCTGGACATTATCCCTTCCATGGCGAAAGCCGACGTGGGTGATGATGAACATCGTGATGAACTTCAGCGTCTGGCCTGGATTGGCCTGATGGATCAGGCGCGCGCCGATCTCGGCAGCGACGGCCTGAAAACCTGGTGGAAAAACCAGAGCCGCAAAACGCGCCAGCAGGTTCCTCTTCAGGTTGCGATGGCAGAACATCTGATTGAGTGTGACGACCATGACACCGCGCAGGAGATCCTCCTCGACGGTCTCAAGCGACAGTATGATGACCGCCTGGTGATGGTCATCCCGCGTCTGAAAACCAACAATCCGGAACAAATTGAAAAAGCACTGCGCCAGCAGATCAAAACCGTGGGCGATCGTCCGCTGCTGTGGAGTACGCTGGGCCAGTCTCTGATGAAACACGGCGAGTGGCAGGAGGCGAGTCTCGCCTTCCGCGCCGCGCTGAAGCAACGCCCGGACGCATTTGATTACGCCTGGCTTGCTGATTCGCTGGACAAGCAACACAAGCCGGAAGAGGCCGCAGCTATGCGCCGTGATGGGCTGTTATTGACGTTGCAAAATAACGGAACGCAGCAGTAATTAACAGGAGGCCAGATGGCCTCCTTTTTTTATCTCATTTCTCCTGCTACATTCTTTTAACACTTACCTGCAAACGAACCCGCCAATGTAACGATGTCTTTTCCTTAACTTTTTTTTGCACACGCGCTTACCCGCGTGGAATAAACCGTTTCTGAAAGGATATCGTCATGAACTCGCTTTTATATGCGCTTTTCGAAGCGCTGCGGTGCCATCGCTGGCTCCGCCTGCTGGCCTGCGCCTTTATCTTTAGCTCCCTGGGTAATGGCTTAACTCAGGTTGTTGTTTTCGGATTATTGTTACAGTGGTCAGCCCCGTCAGCGCTGTTAACCCTCGCCTTCCTTTTTGCTACGGTGCCCGGTTATATCGGCAGCCTGATTGGTGAAAAGCTGTGCCAGCGGTTTTCACCTCTCTACCTGTTGATGCTGACCGAATGGCTGGGCTTGCTCGCCCTGCTCTTTCCCCTTTCAGGCGCACATTACCACAGCATACCGGCGCTGCTTGCGGTGCAATCCACAGAAGCGTTGCTGAGCGGGATGAGCTGGCCTGCGTTAACGCTTCTGTTTAAACGCGGACTGCATGAGGCAGAACTGCCTGCGGCAACGTGTCTGGAAAATGTGATTTTTGCCTCCCAGGTTTTGTTAGGAACCGGGCTGGGTGTAGTGTTGTTCCAGCGCATCCCGGTCTTCGCCTTACTGGTCATCGACGCCGCCAGTTTTATGGGATCGCTGGTCATGCTGTTTCTCGCAGAACGCCAGTATGTAGCGCGTCCAGCACCGTTGCCTGTCGGGGACCCTCAACCTGTGGCATTGCGCTGGCAAACTCTGACCCTTCGACAAAAACGCAGTTTGCTGATTTTGCCTGCCCTTGCTGCCGTAGGCTCGCCTGCAATGGCGTTGCTGCCAGCACTGGCGCAGCAGATCAACCCCGAGAATGCCGCTGGGCTTGCGCTGCCCTTGCTTTTTGCCAGAAGTCTGGGACAGCTTTGTGGCCCCTTGCTGCTCAGAAAAGAGAGTCTGACGCGCTTTGCAGCAAGATCGCCTTTGCTACTTAGCTGTCTTGCTCTTTTTCTGGCAGCCTATGGGTTGCTTCCGTTTTTATCCGCATGGGTCGTGCTTGCGCTGGGGATGATCTTTATCGCGCATCTGGCGTCGAATATCGTTTTTGCGGCGGGTACGTTTGGGGTACTGAGTAATTTTCAGGCTATACAGATATCCGCTGCCAGCGGTAAGGCCTGGCGCTGGCAAACGTTGAGCGCTTCCCTTTTTACGGGCCTCGCCGCAATGACGGCGACGATATTGGGAGCGGCTCAGACGCTATATGCTGTCTCTGCTATCGCACTGCTGTTGGTGGCGCTGGTCCTGGCCCATTATCGTGAATAATGCATAAAAAAACGCCTGCTATAAAAGCAGGCGTTAAAACAGGTCTGTAAGACAACATATTTGGTGCTTCACTCAACGTTGTGTCCATGGTGTCTGATGAGGCCGAAGCGACATCTGTCAGTGGACGATAAGCACCGTAAACGGCTCTGCGTCATTCCTGAGTTTATGAGGCCTTAAGGCGAACATAAGAGATGGAATGAGCATCTACACGCATATTATTGCATGTAATGTGCCAGGTTTACACGCAGAACTTTTACATCGCGCAACATTTTAAGATAAAAGGAAATTATGCTGTTAAGAACCGCCTGAAGCCATACAACATCGCGCTAAAGTCGGTGATCTGTCGCCACAAGGAGACAGGTTAAGAGATAAAATAATAAATACTTAAATATTAATGGTTTATATGTCGCTGAATCGCGACAAGGATGTGGGGTGTTGTCGGGAAATGACTACAGGATAAAAAAACGCAGAAAACAAAAAACCCCGCCGAAGCGGGGTTCAAAATTGGTCGGCGAGAGAGGATTCGAACCTCCGACCCACTGGTCCCAAACCAGTTGCGCTACCAAGCTGCGCTACTCGCCGATGTACTGCTTTTTTGAATTTTTAGTTCAACTCATTAAAAGTCGTGGTGCGAGGGGGGGGACTTGAACCCCCACGTCCGTAAGAACACTAACACCTGAAGCTAGCGCGTCTACCAATTCCGCCACCTTCGCAATTCACAACTCTTTCAATAATGGGGTGGCTAATGGGATTCGAACCCACGACAACTGGAATCACAATCCAGGGCTCTACCAACTGAGCTATAGCCACCACTGTATTCTTTCACGCGGTTCTGACTACTTCTCAGACCACCGCAGCTCTAGCGCCGGGACTAAAATGGCGCGCCCGACAGGATTCGAACCTGAGACCTCTGCCTCCGGAGGGCAGCGCTCTATCCAGCTGAGCTACGGGCGCTTAGCGCCGTTGCGGGGCTGGATATTACGTACCTCCGTCCCCGCTGTCTAGTGCTTTTTTGAAAAAAATGCGCGTTTGGTTATGGTTTGCACATTTTGCCGCTTATTCCTCCACTTTATGGGCGGAGCCACGGCGACCCAGGCCAAAAAGTTTATATGCAGCTGTGACGGCAGCCAGGAAGATCATCCCGACAAACAGCGACATGCGGGTATCTTCATTAAAGTACATTCCAATTAATACGCAAATCAGGAACGCCATCGTCAAATAGTTCGCATACGGGAACAGAATGGAGCGGAACGGATGGCTGGCGATCGCTTTTTTGTGCGCCTGCCGGAAACGCAACTGGCTAATCAAAATGACAAACCACGGTACCATCCCCGGCAGCACGCTGGCGCTATAGACGTAAACAAACACGCGCTGCGGATTTGGGATGATGTAGTTCAGGCAAGAGCCAATCAGCAAAATCACAATCGACACGGCTACGCCCGCCACCGGTACACCTACGCGGGAGACTTTGCCCATCACAGCCGGCAGCTGTTTGTTTTGCGAGAGCGCGTAAAGCATACGCCCACAGCTGTACATTCCGCTGTTACAGCCGGAAAGCGCCGCCGTCAGTACCACAAAGTTGATAATGGCGGCTGCCGCCGTGATGCCAATCTTAGCGAAAGTTAAGACAAACGGGCTGCCGGTGGTGCCGATCTCGTTCCATGGGAAAATGGTCACGATAACGAAGATCGCGCCCACATAGAAAATCAGGATACGCCACAGCACCTTGCCTACCGCGCTACGCAGTGTCACCTGCGGGTTTTTCGCCTCACCGGCGGTAATGCCGATCAGCTCAACGCCCTGATAGGAGGCGACAACGATACAGAGCGCCGTCAGAAAGCCCTTCCAGCCACCCGCAAAAAAGCCGCCGTGCCCGGTCAGGTTACCGAAACCGATAGCGTGCCCGCCGTTACCGAAGCCAAAGAAGATGACACCCAGACCCACAACAATCATCACGATGATGGTGGTAACTTTGATCATCGCAAACCAGAACTCGATTTCACCGTAAAGACGAACGGCGGCAAGGTTCGCCAGCGCCACTAGCCCTACGGCAATAAGCGCAGGTATCCACTGGGCCATCTCCGGGAACCAGAACTGCACGTAGACCCCGATGGCGGTGATCTCCGAAATCCCGACGGCCATCCACATAAACCAGTACGACCAGGCCGTGAGATAACCAAAGAACGGGCTCATATACCGGTGGGCGTAAACGGCGAAAGAGCCCGTTACCGGCTCCAGGAACAGCATTTCGCCCATTGAGCGCATGATGAAGAAGACGAACAGTCCGGCAATAATATACGCCAGCAGGACGGAAGGCCCCGCCCATTTCAGCGTGCTTGCCGAGCCCATAAACAGGCCAACGCCGATAGTCCCGCCCAGCGCGATCAATTCAATATGTCGAGCTTCCAGCCCACGCTGAAGCTCCGGTTTTTTCTCTGCCATAATTCCTCGGTTGTGTTTGCTGTTTCCCGACTTATTGCCGGGTATTGTTTTTGAGGGGTACTGAAATACGGAGCGAATGGTTTCTTAAATTCTGGCAAATGGCAAACAATGCATTAAAAAAATGAATGCATTGCACAGAAATTCAGCAGCTTTGCAGGGGGCGTTGCAGCGCGAACAGCAGATCGCGCTGCATATTGATTACATTTTACCGGTGTAGTGCCAGGCGAGGTAGCGCAGAAGACGAATCTGTCGTTTGATTCGTGTCGGTTGAGAAAGCAGGCGGTAGAGCCACTCCAGCCCCAGGTTTTGCCAGACTTTGGGCGCACGCTTAACGTGGCCGGTAAAGACGTCGTAGGTGCCGCCGACGCCCATATAGAGCGCATCCGGGCTGACCAGACGGCAATCGCGCATTAGAATTTCCTGGCGCGGCGACCCCATGGCGACAGTGACAATTTTCGCCCCGCTGTCGCGTACGCGCTCATATAACGCCTGGCGATCTTCCGGCCTGAAATAGCCATCCTGACTGCCCACGATGTTAACATTCCACTGGTTACGCAGCTTTTGTTCGGTCTGCGCCAGCACCTCTGGCTTGCCGCCGATCAAAAATACCGGTGTGCCTTCAGCGCCTGCGCGTTCCATAAGCCGCTCCCAAAGGTCAGCTCCCGCCACGCGAGACACATTAGCGTCTGGAAACTTTTTACGAATTGAACGCACCACGCTAATACCGTCTGCGTATTTAAACTCCGCGGCTTCAATCAGGCTTTTCACTTCCGCATTATCTTCAACCGCCAGCATTTTTTCTGCGTTGATGGCCACCAGCGTGCCCGATTTCATCTGCCCGTCCGCGAACAGAAAATCCAGCGCGTGCTGCATGTCTCGCCAGCCAATCAGCTGTAGCCCGCGCAGCGCATAACGCGGGGCTGAAGTTGTATCCGTCATGATAATCCCTACTCAGACTTGCGACAGCGTTGTGCTGCCCTGTGGCTCACGTCTGTGCACAAGCCCTGCACTGTCAAACAACCAGTACAGCAGTTTTGCCAGCAGCAGACAGAGTCCGAAAACGACCATAAAGAACACCACGCGTGAGACGAATGAATCCAGCCCCTCGCGCGCCAGAACGATCATATTGAAAATGGCACCGAAACAGAAACTGTGCAAAACAGCGGCTTTGTAGCGGTTGGTCTCTTCGTTACCCAGCGTATATAGCCAGTCGAACCATTTTATTATCAACCCGACCGCGATCGCGCCCGGCAGGATAAACCACGTTCCGCCCATCACTACCAGCGAGCCAATCAGGGTTGGGGAAATCGCCAGGCCCGAATGGTTGTTCAGCACTTCCCAGGTAAAGTAGTTCGCCGTGTTCAGGACAATACCGGGACGGTCAGGCCACAGCCACGTCGGTATAAAGACATAGAAATCGCGAACAATCGGCGCCAGCCCCTGGAATTCGATTTTGTCGTAGTTTTGCAGCAGCAATGCCAGGTTTTCCCACGGCGAGAAGGTGTCGCGCGTCAGATACAGGAAGGTATAAAACGCTTCGTCGCCCGCCACGTTCAGTCCGTAGCGCTTCAGCGCCAGCCAGAACATCCCCACAATGCCAAAGACGCCTGCCGCCGCCAGCATCCACAGCGAGATCCAGCCGCGAATAATGCCGATAAACAGGAAGATCGCGAAGGCGATAATGATGTTGGCGCGGGTGCCGCCGACGATCATGTAGGTCAGAATGCCAAATGCGACGGTGCTGACCAGGAAGAACAGCCAGGCTTTGCTGTCCTGACGCAGGAAAAAGACCACCAGCATCGCCGGAATGAAGAAATAGAAGAAACGCTTGAGCGCGACGCCGGAGACTTCGGCGGAGAAAATCTGGCTATAGGACTGTAACTTAAACAGTAAAAAGCCGTTATGCATGAAGAAAATCGCCACGCTGACGAGGGCGATGGTCATCAGCATAACCCACGTCAGATGGGTTTCTACCCGGTTCATGGTAAACAGCGCACGACGGGGTGCGGTGTCTTTCGCCGCGCGCAGGCGCGTTTTATAGGTGACGTAATACACCGCGTAGAAGCAGGTCGCAGAGAGCAGTGCCTGCAACAAGATTTCCGGCGGAGCGACGCCAACATCAAAGCGGAACACGAGGATGCTGGTCAGCGGGAAGCCAAAGAAAAAGGTCAGCAAAAACAGCAGCGAGAAGAAAACGTTGAAGTTAAAACGTACGCGCCGGAACTCAAACCAGGTGAGCGTGGCGATAAACAGCGTGCTCAGCAGCCAGACCACCAGCAAGCCGCTAAATTGCAACTGGCTCATGCGTTGTCTCCTGAAGCAATACGCAGCGCGTGGTGCCACGGCGTGAGGTAGTTCGGGCTGAAAAAGTCGATGCTATTTTTATCCACCAGCGTGAGCTGACGCTGCGCTTCCCGTACTACCTCGACATTAAGCGTGTCAGAGGTAAACAGCACAGGAATATGCTGTTCGGCCATGTCCTGCCAGAACGGGTTTTCGCGGTTGAGCACGCACGGTACGCCCGCCTGAATCAGCAGACACAGCGTACCAATCCCCTGCTGACGGGCAAAAATGAAATAGCCCAGATCGCATTTTCGCAGGAGCGCGAGATAGTCATCAAATTCCAGCTTATCGTTGAGAATGTGCAGATTTTCCGCGCTAAACAGCGCAAGCCCCTGCTGGCGAACGTCATTGATGTAGGCGTCGTTATTGGCGGGATAGCCCATCGGCACCACTACGTTCACCGTATCGCCAAACTGCTGATGTACCGCCCGCAGCGCCGCGACATGCTCGTTACTGCGATCGCCGGAATTTCCCACCAGGATGGTCAGTTTGCCCTCACGAATCGCGTCATTCGCCAGGGTGTTCAGCGCCGGATCCATACGGGTCGGAAAATAGAGCAGCTCCCCGCGAACCTTCGGGTGCTGTTTAGCAAAATAGTTGAGATCGCCACGGGTAGCAAAAACGCAGCCCACGCGCGCCTGGGCCAGACGACGCAGCGGATAGAAAAGACGGAACTTCCAGCCACGGGAGACTTCGTAGAGATCCGCTCCCCAGATATGCCAGCTGAACTGGGAAGGTTTGATCCCGCCGCTTAACAGCGCCAGCCACAGGCCGGTGTTGAACTGTCCGTGGAAGAAGAAACGCTGGCTTCGGTCCGCTTTGGCTTTCGCGACAACGGCTTTGGTCAGCGCCGCTTTGTCTGGCCAGAAGGTGATGTGCAATGCCGGACACGCCGCGCTCAGACCGTTATCGCGTCCAACGACCATAAACTCGCGCGCATCGGGCGTGCCGGATGCCAGTTCATCATTGAAGAAACGTAGAACGGTCTGGTTGTGATGCGGGATATCCGATCCCAGTATGTGTATCAGTGCAGTCATGCGCGTTTACGCCAAAGTAAAAATACGCCGCAACAGGCAGCGAAATAAACGATATAAGTTGCCATATAGGCCTGAGCCGCCCCCAGCGCACCGTGGGTGGGGATCAGCCAGTGAGAAAATGCCGTCAGCAGCGCAAACTGGCCGATCTCTGCCAGGATATACAACCGCAGCGAAGCCTTCGCAATCACCAGATAGCCGAAAACGTATGCCCCCACTTTCAGCACATCGCCGACCAGTTGCCAGGCAAACAGATCGCGCATGGCGGTAAACTTCGCCGAAAACAGCAGCCAGATGGCGAAATCACGCAGTAACCAGACGGTAAAGCTGGCGATCGCAACCGCCGGCAATACAAAACGCAGGGAGCGAAAAATCTCGCGGGTAATATCCTGCCTGGAAGTCAGGCGCGATAAGGTTGGCAGTAAATAGACGCTAAAGGAAGCCGTAATAAATTGGAGGTAAGCATCTGAAATGCTGCTCACGCCCTGCCAGATCCCCACTTCATCCCAGCTGTAATGCGCTGCCAGCAGGTTTCGCATCATCACGTAGGCAACGGGAAGCGTTACCGAAGTGATGAGCGCCATCAGGGTAAACTTACCGAGCTGCCCCGCCAGTATCTTGTCCCACTGCGGTTTCAGGTAACTCAGCGGGACATTGCCTCTGCGCATCAGCATAAACGCAGCCGGAATGACAACGAGCGCAGGCACCAGCGCCAGCCCCAGCAGCGCGCCTTCATAGCCGCCCAGCCGATAACAAAAGTAGTAGGCGATAACGCCGATGATGCTGCCGAGGATCAGCGCCAGCGCATTCCCGGCGGCATCACGGAAGCCTTTCATCAGCGCCAGCAGCAGGTTCGCCCAGGCGATCCCCATCTGAACCAGCGCCACCAGGCGCACCAGCCCCTGATAATGCGTGTGTCCGAACAGCCCCTGGCTGATGGGTGCCGCCGCCAGCAAAAAGACGACGGCCAGCAACGTAGAGAAGCCCAGCACCATAGCCGAGGAGGTGCCCACCACCGTGCGGAGCTTTTCGGCATCGTCATGATGCTGCGCGACGTATTTGGTGACGCCATTGAATATCCCGGCTCCCGCCAGCACGCCAAGCACCGTGACCAGCTGGCGGAAGTTCCCTGCCAGCCCAACGCCTGACGGACCAAATGAGACGGCCAGCAGCTTGACGACCAGTAACCCGGCGCCAATTTTTACTAGCGTGGACGCTGCCGTCCACACCGACGCTTTTGCCAGAGACATATCAGGCGAAATAACTCAGAAGCGAATTGATCACCGTACGCTGGTTCACCGGCGCGAGGTTGTAGAACAGGGGCAGGCGGAGCAGACGTTCGCTCTCTTTGGTGGTGTAGCGGTCTTCACCGGCAAACATCCCGAAGGCTTCGCCAGCCGGGCTGGAGTGCAGCGGAATATAGTGGAATACCGCCATAATTTCCGCCTCTTTCAGCCAGGCAATCAGCTTGCTGCGATCGTCGTTATCGCGCAGCTTGATGTAGAACATGTGAGCGTTGTGGATGCAGTCTGCCGGAACAGTCGGCAGTTCAATACGTCCGGCTTTTGCCAGCGGCTCCAGCGCGTCGTAGTAGGTTTGCCACAGGGAGAGGCGTTGCAGATTGATGCGCTCTGCCGCTTCCAGCTGCGCCCAGAGATACGCGGCCTGCAAATCCGCCATCAGGTAGCTTGAGCCGATATCGCGCCAGGTATACTTATCCACCTGACCGCGGAAGAACTGGCTGCGGTTGGTCCCTTTTTCACGGATCACCTCCGCACGCTCCACCAGGGCACGATCGTTAATCAGCGTCGCGCCGCCTTCGCCGCCTGCGGTGTAGTTTTTGGTTTCGTGGAAGCTAAAGCAGCCGATATGACCGATGGTGCCCAGCGCGCGACCTTTGTAGGTGGACATCACGCCCTGCGCGGCGTCTTCCACCACAAACAGGTTGTGCTTTTTGGCGATGGCCATGATGGTGTCCATCTCACAGGCCACGCCCGCGTAATGCACCGGCACAATCGCCCGCGTTTTGTCAGTGATCGCCGCTTCAATCAGCGTTTCGTCGATGTTCATGGTATCCGGACGGATATCCACAAACACGATTTTCGCCCCGCGCAGGACAAACGCGTTCGCCGTGGAGACGAAGGTGTAGCTCGGCATGATCACTTCATCGCCAGGCTGGATATCCAGCAGCAGCGCCGCCATCTCGAGCGATGCGGTACAGGACGGCGTCAGCAGCACCTTGGCACTGTGAAAACGTTGCTCCATCCACTGCTGGCAGCGGCGGGTAAAACCGCCGTCGCCACAGAGCTTGCCGCTGCCCATAGCCGACTGCATGTAATCAAGTTCAGTGCCCACAACGGGAGGCGCGTTAAATGGAATCATCTTGTCACCTGTATAACCAGTAGGCGGTGGCGTCGATGCTGGCACCACTCGCAATATAACGTTTAAGCGCAGCGGTGTTGCCCATCTGGGTTGCGACCCGCAGCGTCGATACCTGTTGTTGCTCCGCCCAGTGCAGCGCCGCCTGCATGAGTTTCTCGCCCATGCCGCGCCCGGCTAACAATCCGATGCGCGCCTCGTGCTCGGTGAGCCTGCGAAGCGAAACAAAACCCTGAATCTGTCCCCCGTCAGTACGGAACACCAGACAGACGTGGTCAAACGTGCCTTTGACCGCATTCTCTATCCACTGAGCATAAAAGCGACCGCTGTCATCGGGCGCATACCAGGGCGCCCGGAAACGGCTCTGAGCGAAGGCCAGCGCCGCCATCTTGCGCAGCGTGGGGATATCCTGCTCCGTTGCAATTTCCGCGCCCGGTGAGGCGTAGCGAGCCACGGTAACAGAGAGATCAACCTCGCCCTCGACCAGCCGGAATCCGTGCTGCTGGAGGGCGTCCAGCAGATCGGCGCGGTCCGCCGGGATCTTAGCCTGTACGCGCTGCCAGGCGCTGAAGTCTGCGTCCTGCAACGCAGGGGCATTGTCGCGCAGACGCACTATCGCTGAGGGACGCACAAAAAATGCGCTTTCCCACTCAAGGGACTCCAGCACGCCGTTGAGGATACTCAACGCCACACGCCTTTGGTATCAACAACATACTGCTGACGTACGGCATCACCGGAGACCGCTTTAAACGCATTGTGATCCACCAGCAGCACCAGCACATCCGCCGTCGCCAGCGCGTCATCCAGGGCGGTAAGGGTGCAGTGACCGGCAAGTTTTGCCGGCAACGCATGAATATTCGGCTCAACCACCAGCGTTTCACCGCTGTGCCAGGCAGCGATCATTTCGGCAATTTCCATCGCCGGGCTTTCGCGCAGATCGTCAATATTCGGTTTGAATGCCAGACCAAAGCAGGCAATTTTCAGCTCACTGGCGCGTTTGCCGCTGTCGGCCAGGCAATCCGCGACCGTGGCTTTGACCTGGTTGATAACCCAGTGCGGTTTATGGTCGTTTACTTCGCGCGCGGTGCGAATCAGGCGTGCCTGTTCCGGGTTCTGCGCCACGATAAACCACGGATCGACCGCGATGCAGTGCCCACCCACGCCCGGCCCCGGCTGAAGGATGTTCACGCGGGGGTGACGGTTGGCAAGGCGAATAAGTTCCCAGACGTTAATCCCCTGATCGGCGCAAATCAACGACAGTTCATTCGCAAACGCGATGTTAACGTCGCGGAAGCTGTTTTCGGTCAGTTTGCACATCTCGGCGGTGCGGGAGTTGGTCACCACACATTCGCCTTCAAGGAAAATTTTATACAGCTCGCTGGCGCGCGCGGAGCAGACTGGCGTCATGCCGCCAATCACGCGGTCATTTTTAATCAGTTCCACCATCACCTGGCCTGGCAGTACGCGCTCAGGGCAGTAGGCGATATTGATATCGGCCTGGTCGCCCACCTGCTGGGGGAAGCTAAGATCGGGACGCGCCTCGGCCAGCCACTGTGCCATCTGCTCGGTTGCCCCAACAGGTGAAGTGGACTCAAGGATAACCAGCGCCCCTTTCTTCAGCACAGGCGCAATGGATTTTGCCGCCGCCTCGACGTAAACCATGTCAGGCTCATGATCGCCTTTAAAGGGCGTTGGAACCGCAATCAGGTACGCATCGGCTTCTACCGGCGTGGTGCTGGCGCGCAGGAAGCCACCGTCCACCGCCTTTTTCACCACGCGATCGAGATCGGGCTCCACGATATGAATTTCGCCACGGTTGATGGTTTCCACCGCGTGCGCGTTGATATCTACGCCAACGACCTGCTTTTGACGAGAGGCAAAGGCCGCCGCAGTAGGCAGCCCGATATAGCCAAGACCAACAACAGAGATGGTAGTAAAACTCATAGCGTTACCCGATTGTGTTTAAGTGCGTGCAAAATACGACCACAAGCCTGCCCGTCACCGTACGGATTGTGGGCCCGGCTCATCGCCTGATACTCTTCATCGTCATGCAGTAAGCGCGTGACCTCTTCGACAATACGACGCGGATCCGTTCCCACCAGACGTACGGTACCAGCAGTGACCGCTTCCGGGCGTTCGGTGGTTTCACGCATCACCAGTACCGGCTTACCGAGTGAAGGCGCCTCTTCCTGAATGCCGCCAGAATCGGTCAGGATCAGCCAGGCGTGGTTCATCAGCCAGACAAATGGCAGATAGTCCTGCGGCTCGATCAGGAGCACGTTTTCCACGTGACCCAGGATACGGTTGACCGGTTCGCTGACGTTCGGGTTGAGGTGCACCGGATAGACAATCTGCACATCCTCGTTCTGCGCGGCGATTTCAGCCAGCGCGTGGCAGATTTGCTCAAAGCCACGGCCAAAGCTTTCGCGGCGGTGGCCCGTCACCAGAATCGTTTTCTTGCCGTTGTTCAGGAACGGATAGCGCGCAGCAAGTTCTGCCTGAAGCTCGCTGTTAGCCAGCACGCGGTCACGCACCCAAATCAGCGCATCAATGACCGTATTGCCGGTGACGAAGATCTTGCTGTCGCTGATATTTTCGCGCAGCAGGTTTTGGCGTGAGTTCTCGGTTGGCGCAAAATGGTACATCGCCAGGTGACCGGTGAGCGTACGGTTGGCCTCTTCCGGCCACGGGGAATAGAGATTGCCGGTACGCAGACCCGCTTCAATATGACCAACGGGGATACGCTGATAGAACGCGGCCAGGCTGGTTGCCACGGTAGTGGTGGTGTCGCCGTGCACCAGCACTACATCCGGCCTGAACGACTCCAGAATAGGCTTTAATTCTTGCAGAATACGGCAGGTTATTTCCGTCAGTCCCTGTCCCGGTTTCATTATATTGAGATCGTAATCCGGGACGATAGAAAAGAGGGTTAAGACCTGATCGAGCATCTCACGGTGCTGGGCAGTCACGCACACTTTCGCTTCAATATCAGGATCTCTGGCCAGCGCATGAACCAGAGGCGCCATCTTGATGGCCTCCGGCCTGGTGCCAAATACGGTTAGTACTTTCACATCGATTCTCTTCGATTAGACGATGAAGGCCACAGCCTTCATCGTAGACGGCGTTCTTAGTTTGTGCGGCGACGCAATAACGCTACGCCAGCGCCAGTCAGTGCGCCCACAATCCCCCACATGATCATCAGGAATGCGCGACGCGGACTATCGCGTTTTACAGGCTCTTCAGGCGTTCTTAAATAACGATAGGTCTGAAAACGCGGGTCCAGCGTTGGACCGACGTTGAGCGTATTGAGCATGGCGCGGTTTTGGTGGTAATCAAGGTCAAAGTCAGGGCCTACGGCCTGGATATTTTCCAGACGAGCCTGAAGCATTGGGCGACCAAGAAGGAACATTTCTGAATCCGGGAGTTCGTCCGCCGGAACATCCGTTTCGCTACGGGAAATATTGTGCTGTTCCGCAATCTTCAGCGCCTGCTCAAGATTATGCACGCGACGGGCGAAGATGGCCTTAGCGACCTCTTCCTGGCGTTTGACCTGCGCTTTCATCTGGATAGTGCGCGCAGCCCAGGCACCTTTCAGCTCGTCATTCAAATGACTGGCCGCGCGCTGGCTGGCAAAAGCAACGTACTGACGCAACAGGTTATTGGCGTCCGGCGCCGTTTCCGCAATCAGCTTCACGCTGTCGCTAACGTTACGAAGCACATCGCCAGGCATAAACTGAATGTTATTAATCAGATCATCCAGCAGCGCGGCATCCGCTTTGCTGTTACCGACCATGCGCTGCTTGTAGTAGTCCGTCTGGGACCAGAAATCGCGACGTGTATCCCACGACGCCAGCTGCATCACAAACTCTTTGTAGGATTCATCCATCACCGAGGCCTGATCCGGGGTCGCCAGATTGGCCTTGATATCAAGATTACGCAGGAATTGCTGCTGGGAGTAGTAGCCTCCAAGCATATTCACCGTTGGTCGGTCTGTGATCGCCGTGGCGCTCCACTCTTGTTTTGCAAAGAAGGTGTAAGCAAGCGCTAACAGCGCGAACCCCAGGGCAATCCCTACAATCCACAGTTTGCCCTGCCATAACACGCGAAACAAACCACGAATATCCAGCTCGTTCTCAGTGCCCACTGATTTCGCTCCCGCCAACGGTTGAGTCATCATAGTCCCGGTTTTACTTAGTTAATGTTGTGTTTTTTGCCACTGTTCCGACGCATCCTGCGTTTTAAACGTTTAATAAAACGCGCGACTTTCCATGCTCGCTTGATGCAGTAACCGTACATGAAAAATGCTAGCAAGAATAATACCAACATTACCCATTCAGGAATAAAATGTGCGTATTCTGCGGCAACGCCAATCGCAGCCAGAATAGCAGCCGCAAGCGTAATCAACACAAATGCCTGACGAGACGTGAAGCCGGCGCGCATAATCAGGTGGTGAATATGCTGCCGATCGGGAGAAAACGGGCTCATCCCTTTACGCAGACGGCGGTACATAATAGCGACCATGTCCATCAGCGGGATGGCGATAATCCAGAGGGCCGTTACCGGGCTGATAGGGTGCGTTTTACCCTGCGTGGTTTCCAGCAGGACCCAGATAACCGTAAAGCCAATCAGGGTACTGCCCGCATCGCCCATAAAGACTTTATAGCGACGCCCTAACACACCCAGGTTCAGGCAGATGTATGGCAGGATGGCGGCAATCATAGCAAAGCACCACATTGACAGGCTGTACTGGCCGTCAAACCATAAGATGATGCCGATCGCGCCAAACGAAACAGAGGACAGCCCACCAAGCAGACCGTCTATACCGTCAACCATGTTAAAGGCGTTGATAGCCGCCCACACGGCAAACAGCGTCAGGAAGAAGCCGAATGGCCCAAGCACCAGCTCCCAGGGACCAAACACGTAGCCCAGGCTTCTGAGATAAAGGCCGCCTACCACCATCATAATGATGCCAATGGCCGCCTGTACCGTCGCGCGGAACTTCACGCTGATATCAAAACGATCATCAAGGGCGCCGACCAGTACCAGCACACCGGCACATGCCAGATAGAGTGCGGCATGGGGGATATAATAATCCGCGATCCCGAATGTGAAACAGATGCCTGCGTATACCGAAATGCCGCCCACCAGCGGAATAAGCCCCTGATGACGTTTACGGAAGTTCGGTTTGTCCACTAACCCAATTCTTTTTGCTACCTTGCGCGCAATGAACAAAAAACAGGTTGTGAATAAAAAAATACTGATCAGCTCAGTTACTGCAGTGAGTAGATTCACAATGGATTGCTCTCAACAAATGTTAGTCCCGGAAGTATAACCATGAAGCCTCTGCCTCAGAAGGATTAAAGATGGCTTCTCACAACTCCCTTTGTATGTTTTTCAATCAATTATTTCTTTGACTGTGCAAACATTCTTATTGTCGCACCGACAGGTCAAAATTGGGAGTGTGTGGTAATAGCGTATAGTCCATAAATAAAAAACGCCACGTAAAAACGTGGCGTTTACTGGGATTATTTGCGTTACGAGCGTTTCATCATGTCGAAGAAATCGTCGTTCGTTTTGGTCATCGCCAGTTTGTTGATGAGGAATTCCATTGCGTCGATTTCGCCCATTGGATGGATGATTTTGCGCAGGATCCACATTTTCTGAAGCTCTTCCTGAGTGGTAAGCAGCTCTTCTTTACGGGTACCGGAACGGTTGTAGTCGATCGCCGGGAAGACGCGTTTTTCTGCGATTTTACGAGAAAGGTGCAGTTCCATGTTGCCTGTACCTTTGAACTCTTCGTAGATAACTTCGTCCATTTTGGAGCCGGTATCGATCAGCGCCGTCGCGATAATGGTCAGGCTACCGCCCTCTTCCACGTTACGCGCCGCACCGAAGAAACGCTTCGGACGATGCAGGGCGTTGGCATCCACACCACCGGTCAGTACTTTACCGGAAGCCGGCACCACGGTGTTGTAGGCACGCGCCAGACGGGTGATGGAGTCGAGCAGGATGATCACATCTTTCTTGTGCTCAACCAGGCGTTTCGCCTTCTCGATAACCATTTCCGCAACCTGAACGTGGCGGGAAGCAGGCTCGTCGAAGGTAGACGCAACCACTTCCCCTTTCACCAGACGCTGCATCTCGGTCACTTCTTCCGGACGTTCGTCAATCAGCAGCACCATCAGCACACAGTCTGGGTGATTGTAAGCAATGCTCTGCGCGATGTTTTGCAGCAGCATGGTTTTACCGGCTTTTGGCGGCGCTACAATCAGACCACGCTGGCCACGACCAATTGGCGATGCCAGATCCAGCACACGCGCGGTTAAGTCTTCAGTAGACCCGTTACCACGCTCCATGCGCAGGCGAGAGTTCGCGTGCAGCGGCGTTAAGTTCTCGAACAGGATCTTATTGCGGGAGTTTTCCGGTTTGTCGTAGTTGACTTCGTTAACCTTCAACAGCGCAAAGTAGCGTTCACCCTCTTTTGGAGGACGAATCTTACCTGAAATGGTGTCACCAGTGCGGAGGTTGAAACGGCGGATTTGGCTAGGGGATACGTAGATGTCGTCAGGGCCGGCGAGGTAGGAGCTGTCTGCGGAGCGGAGGAAACCAAATCCGTCTTGCAGTATCTCCAGCACACCGTCGCCAAAGATATCTTCGCCACTCTTAGCGTGCTGCTTCAGGATGGCGAAAATGATGTCCTGCTTGCGCATACGAGCCTGGTTTTCCAGTCCCATATTTTCGCCGAGAGTGATCAGCTCAGAAACCGGCGTATTCTTTAATTCGGTAAGATTCATAATGGTGTGGGTTCTTAAACTCGGGGTGATTCTCGAACTTAATGTTGTGAATGGTATGGCAGGGTCATCCATGCCTGTTTAGCGGCCATCACCTCATGTCTGTTCGCTGTCTGGTCACAGGGAAAGAACGCAGAACTGAAACGACAAGACGGATTGAGTGACAAGCCCGGAATCTAGCAACTTCACGCACTGTTTATGTTAACAACGGGAAGTATCGGGTAAAACAAGATTCAAACAACAAGATATGTTTAAAACGTAGTCATAGCTAACTTAGCACGACTAAAGCCGGGCGTCCAGATCTCGCCGTTAATTAGGCGCTCTGGACGCTCAGCTGAGAAACCTTACGCCAGGTTAGCGTCCAGGAACTCTTTCAGTTGACCTTTGGACAGTGCGCCCACTTTGGTCGCTGCCACGTCACCGTTCTTGAACAGCAGCAGGGTCGGGATGCCACGGATACCGTATTTTGGCGCGGTGCCCGGGTTCTGGTCGATGTTCAGCTTGGCAACGGTCAGTTTGCCCTGATATTCGTCAGCGATTTCATCCAGAATCGGAGCGATCATTTTGCAAGGACCACACCATTCAGCCCAGAAATCAACGAGGATCAGCCCGTCAGCTTTAAGTACGTCCGTGTCAAAACTGTCGTCAGTCAGGTGAATAATTTTATCGCTCATATATAACTCCACAGGAATAAGCCTGGTACGTTGGTTTTGTCTCCACCAACGACGTGTTGATGTCGCATTAACCAACTAAAGGTTGACTTTATTTCACCGGATACGCTTTCGTAAAGCAATAGTAAGCTGATATTCTACCACACTATGAGCAAAACACATTTAACAGAACAGAAGTTTTCCGACTTCGCCCTGCACCCAAAGGTGATCGAAGCCCTTGAAACTAAAGGGTTTCATAACTGCACGCCCATTCAGGCTCTCGCCCTGCCGCTGACGCTGGCCGGTCGCGATGTTGCAGGGCAGGCGCAAACCGGTACTGGCAAAACGATGGCGTTTTTAACGTCAACGTTTCATTATTTACTTTCTCACCCAGCGATTGCAGACCGCAAAGTTAACCAGCCGCGCGCGCTAATTATGGCCCCGACGCGAGAACTGGCGGTACAGATCCACGCAGACGCTGAGCCCCTGGCGCAAGCCACCGGCCTGAAACTTGGCCTGGCCTACGGCGGCGACGGCTACGATAAACAGCTGAAAGTGCTGGAAAGCGGCGTCGATATCCTGATTGGGACCACCGGCCGTCTTATCGACTACGCCAAACAGAACCATATCAACCTCGGCGCAATCCAGGTCGTGGTGCTGGATGAAGCAGACCGCATGTACGATCTGGGCTTCATTAAAGACATCCGCTGGCTGTTCCGCCGTATGCCTGCGGCAAACCAGCGTCTGAACATGCTGTTCTCCGCAACCCTGTCATACCGCGTACGTGAACTCGCATTCGAGCAGATGAACAATGCGGAATATGTGGAAGTAGAACCGGAGCAGAAAACCGGGCACCGCATTAAAGAAGAGCTTTTTTATCCTTCTAATGAAGAGAAAATGCGCCTGTTGCAAACCCTGATCGAAGAAGAGTGGCCGGATCGCGCGATTATCTTCGCGAACACCAAACACCGCTGTGAAGATATCTGGGGTCACCTGGCGGCAGATGGTCACCGTGTCGGCCTGCTGACCGGCGACGTGGCGCAGAAAAAACGCCTGCGCATTCTCGACGAATTTACTCGTGGCGACCTTGATATTCTGGTCGCGACCGACGTGGCGGCCCGTGGCCTGCACATTCCAGCCGTGACGCACGTCTTTAACTATGACCTGCCAGATGACTGTGAAGACTATGTACACCGTATCGGTCGTACTGGTCGTGCAGGCGCAAGCGGTCACTCCATCAGCCTTGCGTGTGAAGAGTATGCGCTGAACCTTCCGGCCATTGAGACCTACATCGGTCACTCTATTCCACAGAGCAAATACAATCCGGAAGCGCTGTTAAGCGAGTTGCCGCCACCTAAGCGCCTTACACGTCCACGCTCCGGCAATGGCCCGCGTCGTTCCGGCGGTGCACCGCGTAATCGTCGTCGTTCAGGTTAAGAAAATATGCTCAGCTCCACCTCGCTTTATGCGGCAATTGATCTCGGTTCGAATAGTTTTCATATGCTGGTTGTGCGCGAGGTGGCGGGAAGCATACAAACGCTGACGCGCATTAAGCGCAAGGTCCGCCTCGCGGCGGGCCTGAGCAGCGATAATCATCTCTCCCCGGAAGCCATGGAACGTGGCTGGCAGTGTCTGCGTCTGTTTGCAGAACGTTTACAGGATATCCCGCTCAGTCAAATTCGCGTTGTTGCCACGGCGACCCTTCGTCTGGCGGTTAACGCTGGCGATTTCATTGCCAGAGCACAGGAAATTCTGGGCTGTCCGGTGCAGGTCATCAGCGGTGAAGAAGAAGCGCGTCTGATTTATCAGGGTGTGGCGCATACGACCGGCGGCGACGATCGTCGTCTGGTGGTCGATATCGGTGGCGCCAGTACCGAACTGGTCACGGGCACAGGCGCGCAGGCGACGTCGCTCTTCAGCCTGTCAATGGGCTGTGTGACCTGGCTGGAACGCTACTTTACCGATCGAAACCTTGCCAAAGAGAATTTTGACGAGGCGGAAAACGCGGCGCGTGCGGTCCTGCGCCCGGTCATGGACGAACTGCGCTATCACGGCTGGAAAGTGTGTGTCGGCGCGTCCGGAACCGTGCAGGCGTTGCAGGAAATCATGATGGCACAGGGGATGGACGAGCGGATCACGCTTGCCAAACTCCAGCAGCTTAAACAGCGCGCCATCCAGTGTGGTCGTCTGGAAGAGCTTGAAATAGAAGGGCTGACGCTTGAACGCGCGCTGGTTTTCCCCAGTGGGCTCGCCATACTGATTGCCATTTTCACCGAGCTTAATATCCAGTGTATGACCCTGGCAGGCGGTGCGCTGCGTGAAGGTCTGGTCTACGGAATGCTGCACCAGTCGGTCGATCAGGACATCCGTAGCCGTACGCTGCGTAACGTTCAACGCCGCTTTATTGTGGATACCGACCAGGCGCAGAGAGTGAGTCAACTGGCGTCACAGTTTGCCGATCAGGTGAAAAAAAGCTGGGATATTGAACCGTTAAGCCGCGATCTGTTGCTAAGCGCCTGTGCGCTACATGAAATTGGTCTCAGCGTGGAGTACAAGCAGGCACCGCTGCACGCGGCCTGGCTGGTGCGTAATCTCGATTTGCCGGGTTATACGCCCGCCCAGAAGAAGCTGCTGGCCACCCTGCTGCTGAATCAGACTAACGCCGTCGATCTCTCTTCCCTTCACCAGCAGAACGCTGTGCCGCCGCGCGTGGCGGAGCATCTGTGTCGTCTGCTTCGGCTGGCGATCCTGTTTGCCAGTCGGCGTCGAGATGATTTGCTGCCAGCGATTACGCTGGCGGCAGACGATGAGAAACTGACGCTGACGCTACCGGAAAACTGGCTTGAGGATCATCCCCTTGGGGCGGAACTGATTGAGCAGGAGTACCAGTGGCAGAGCTATGTGCACTGGGCGCTTGATGTGAAGTGACCCTTGAAGCGTGCCGGGTGGCGGCTTCGCCTTACCCGGCCTACAAATAGTTATCCCTTCTCTTTGGCTTTTGCCAGCATCGCGCGAATGTTTGCCACGTTTGCCTGCCCTTTATGCATACGCTCTTCAGCGGTAATGACTTTACGCTCCTGCTCCCAGATAAGATCGTCCTGAGGCAACTCCAGCAGAAAACGGCTCGGCTCCGGGCGCACCAGCTCACCATACTGACGGCGCTCTTTGCACAGCGTAAACGTCAGCTCTTTCTGCGCACGGGTGATCCCAACGTAGGCCAGACGGCGCTCTTCGTCGACGTTATCTTCATCAATGCTGCTCTGGTGCGGCAATAGGCCCTCTTCCATCCCCACCAGATAGACATAAGGGAACTCCAGCCCTTTCGAGGCATGTAACGTCATCAGCTGAACCTGATCGGCTTCTTCTTCGCTTTCCCCGCGCTCCATCATATCGCGCAGCGTGAAGCGGGTGACCACCTGCGTCAGGGTCATGGGCTCGTCAATCTCAGATCCTTCAAGCATTTCGGTCATCCAGCTGAAGAGCTGGTTAACGTTTTTCATGCGCATCTCTGCCGCTTTCGGGCTGGCGGAGGTTTCATACAACCAGGATTCGTAATCAATGCCGTGGATCAGATCGCGTACTGCCGCCACAGGCTCGCGCTCAGCCAGACGCTGCACCTCACCCAGCCAGTGGGTAAAGCGGGTTAAGGCCTCATAGCCGCGCCCGGTCAGGGTCTGGCTCAGCCCCATATCGAAGCTGGCGGTGAACAGGCTTTTGTTGCGGGTCATCGCCCATTCACCCAGCTTTTGCAGCGTCGCAGAGCCAATCTCGCGCTTCGGCGTATTTACAATGCGCAGGAAAGCGCTGTCGTCATCCGGGTTGGTCAGCACGCGCAGATAGGCCAGCAGATCCTTGATTTCCGGACGCGAAAAGAACGACGTACCGCCGGAGATTTTGTAGGGGATGCGGTTCTGCATCAGCATCTTTTCAAAGACGCGCGACTGGTGGTTACCGCGATAGAGGATCGCGTAATCCTTGTATTCAGTTTTGTTGACGAAGTGATGGGCAATCAGCTCGCCGGTTACGCGCTCCGCTTCGTGCTCTTCGTTATTGGCGCTAAGGACTTTCAGCTCGGTGCCGTAACCCAGTTCGGAGAACAGGCGCTTCTCAAAGACGTGCGGGTTATTGGCAATCAGGATGTTCGCCGCCTTCAGGATACGCCCGGAGGAACGGTAGTTCTGCTCCAGTTTAATCACCTGCAACGCCGGGAAGTCTTTGCTCAGCAGCACCAGGTTTTGCGGACGTGCGCCACGCCAGGAGTAAATCGACTGATCGTCATCGCCTACAACGGTAAAACGCGCGCGCTGTCCTACCAGCAGCTTTACCAGCTCGTACTGGCTGGTGTTGGTATCCTGGTATTCATCCACCAGCAGGTAACGAATTTTGTTCTGCCAGCGCTCGCGCACCTCTTCATTCCGCTGAAGCAGCAGCGTCGGCAGCAGGATCAGATCGTCGAAATCCAGGACGTTACAGGCTTTCATATGCGCGTCGTAAAGACCGTAGCAGTGGGCAAAGATGCGGTCGCGCTCGCCTTTGGCACTTGCCGCTGCCTGGGCCGGCGTCATCAGATCGTTTTTCCAGTTCGAGATCGTCGAGATCAGCTGTTGCAACAGCACTTTGTCATCTTCGATCAGCCCTTCCGTTAGCTCTTTAAGCAGCGCCACCTGGTCGGTGTCATCAAAGAGAGAAAAGTTGGACTTCATGCCCAGCGCCGCGTATTCGCGCTTGATAATATCCAGACCCAGCGTGTGGAAGGTGGAGATCATCAGCCCGCGCGCCTCTTTACGGCCCAGCGTCTGGCCGACGCGCTCTTTCATCTCACGCGCCGCTTTGTTGGTAAAGGTGACCGCCGCGATATGGCGCGCCTGGTATCCACAACCCCGAATTAAATGGGCGATTTTGTTGGTGATCACGCGTGTTTTACCGGATCCCGCTCCCGCCAGCACCAGGCAGGGTCCGGTGACGAATTCGACAGCTTGTTGTTGTCCGGGGTTTAAACGCATAAATGATCACTCAATGAAAGTCGGGAGAGGAGGAAAAACGCGTGGTAGTATACCGACCGTAAACTAGTCGACTCAAGGCACGATCATGGCAAAAACAGCAGCAGCACTGCATATCCTTGTTAAAGAAGAGAAACTGGCACAGGATCTGCTCGAACAGATTAAAAACGGCGCCGACTTCGGCAAACTGGCGAAGAAACACTCGATTTGCCCGTCAGGCAAACGCGGTGGTGACTTAGGCGAGTTCCGCCAGGGCCAGATGGTCCCGGCGTTTGATAAAGTGGTTTTCTCCTGCCCGGTGCTGGAGCCAACCGGCCCACTGCATACGCAGTTCGGCTATCACATTATCAAAGTGTTATACCGCAACTAATCAAAAGCCCGGTGCATTGACTCACCGGGCTTTTTTATTTGGCTGTTCCGGCGTTCAGATGCCGTCGCCGTATTCGAAGGTGTGGTGAATACCGTTGAAGTGCTGATCCATATCCATCGACGGCTTATCGCTGTCTGGCTTACCGACGATGCGCGCCGGGACGCCAGCGGCGGTGGTGTGCGGCGGTACAGGCTGGAGCACAACCGACCCCGCGCCAATCTTCGCGCCGCGTCCGACTTCAATATTGCCGAGGATTTTAGCACCCGCGCCAATCATCACCCCTTCACGAATTTTCGGATGGCGATCGCCGCTGGTTTTACCGGTACCGCCCAGCGTAACGGATTGCAGGATCGACACGTCATCTTCGATCACCGCCGTTTCACCGACAACAATGCCGGTGGCGTGGTCGAGCATGATCCCACGGCCAATTTTCGCCGCCGGATGAATATCGACCTGGAAGGTCACGGAAACCTGGTTTTGAAGAAAGATGGCCAGCGCGCGGCGTCCCTCATTCCATAACCAGTGGCCGATGCGGTACGCCTGTAAGGCGTGGAATCCTTTGAGATACAGTAGCGGCGTGGAGTATTTATCCACCGCCGGGTCACGCGTGCGCACGGCCTGAATGTCGCAGGCGGCAGAAGCAATCATCTCCGGATCTGCGGCGTAGGCCTCTTCCACCACCTCGCGAATGGCAATAGCAGGCATGATAGGGGAAGCCAGTTTATTGGCGAGCATATAGCTCAGGGCGCTGCCGAGATTTTCGTGCTTAAGTAGCGTCGCGTGATAGAAACTGGCCAGCATGGGCTCACAGTCGGCCAAAGCTCGGGCTTCGGCTTTAATATTATTCCAGACGATATCCAGTTCTTCACACGGCATTGCTTGCTCCAGACGATAGTTAATGACCAGCCAGTTCTGCGCTGGCTGGGTCATTCAGGTGACGATACTTCCCGGCTAATTGCTGCTGCGCTCGTCCTTGCGCGCACGACCTAATAAGGTCAATGCTGCCTCGCGCGCATTTTTTCCGCAATACAATACCTGATAAATTTCCTCGGTTATTGGCATTTCGACACCGAAACGGTGCGCCAATTCGCGAACTTCTTTGGTATTGCGATAGCCTTCAACCACCTGACCAATCTTCTCCTGCGCGCTTTTTACATCGCTGCCCTGTCCGAGCATCATGCCAAAGCGGCGGTTACGCGACTGGTTATCGGTGCAGGTCAGCACCAGGTCGCCCAGCCCAGCCATTCCCATAAAAGTGGCCGGATCGGCACCCAGCGCTTCGCCCAGGCGGGACATTTCGGTCAGACCACGGGTGATCAGCGCCGTACGCGCATTCGCGCCGAAACCGATGCCGTCAGACATCCCGGCCCCGATGGCAATGACGTTCTTCACCGCACCGCCCAGCTGTACGCCGATAAAATCAGGGTTGCTGTACACGCGGAAGCTTTTGCCGCAGTGCAGCAGTTGCTGAAGATCGTCTGAAAATGCCTGGTCGGTGGACGCCAGCGAGATCGCCGTCGGCAAGCCCGCAGCCAGCTCTTTGGCAAAGGTCGGCCCCGAGATCACCGCCAGCGGGATCGCTGTTCCCAGCGCTTCGCGGGCAACGTCCTGCAACAGACGTCCGGTTTCCGCTTCCAGCCCCTTCGTCGCCCACACAATACGCGCATCCGCACGCATCAGCGGCTTAATCTGACGCAGGACTTCGCCAAACACGTGGCTTGGCACCACAATCAGAATATTGCGGCTGGCCGCCAGCGCGGTCGCGAGGTCGCTTTCCAGATAGAGAGAGTCAGGGAACGGAACGTCCGGGAGAAACGCCACGTTGCAGCGGTCGTGTTGCAACGTCGCGATATGTTTTGGATCGTGGCCCCACAGGACCACGTCGTGACCATTTCTTGCCAGCGTGATGGCAAGAGCGGTGCCGTAAGAGCCGGCACCGATCACAGTCATTGACGCATTAACAGTGCTCATCAGGCATCCTGATGTTGTTCGGCACCTTCGCCAGCCTGCTGCTGTAGATAGTTCATGAACAGCGCATCAAAGTTTACTGGCGCGAGGTTCAGTTGCGGGAAAGTACCGCGAGAAACCAGGCTGGTGATGCATTCACGCGCATACGGGAACAGGATGTTCGGGCAGTATGCACCCAGGCAATGCGCCATCTGGTTACCTTCGATGCCGCCGATGGAGAAGATACCGCCCTGCTGAACTTCGCACAGGAACGCAGTTTCTTCGCCCAGAGAGGCGGTCACGGTGACACGCAGTACGACTTCATACACATCATCCGCCAGCTGGGTGGATGCGGTATCCAGATCAAGTTTAACCTCTGGCTGCCAGTCTTTCTGGAAAACGTGCGGCGCATTTGGCGCTTCGAAAGAGACATCCTTGGTATAGATGCGCTGGATCTGGAAAGTCATCTCGGTGTTATTTTGTTCTGACATGGAAAAACCCTTTTTAATTGTCCTAAAGTCTCTAGCTCAGCAGCGGATCGAGTCCACCACGGGCGTCGAGCGCATACAAGTCATCACAGCCGCCAATGTGCTGCGCATCAATAAAAATCTGTGGAACCGTTGTGCGACCACTGCGTTGGATCATCTCTTCGCGTTTAATCGCGTCACCATCGATCGGCAGTTCCTTGAACGTTACGCCTTTGCTGGACAGCAGCGCTTTCGCTCGGTGGCAGAACGGGCACGTTGCTTTGGTGTAGATCTCAATATTGGCCATCACTTAACTCCTTATTTACCGCGCACTAAAGGAAGATTCTCCCCGCTCCAGCCGGAGATGCCTTCTTTCAGCACCGTTACGTTTTCAAAGCCTGCTTTATGCAGTGCGTTGGCAGATTCCTGCGCCTGCATGCCAGTGCCGTCAACAACAATAATCGGCTGAGCTTTATGCTTCTCCAGCTCACCAATGTTGTTCGCTTTAATTTCCGCTGGCAGCAGGTTGATAGCACCTGCAATATGGCCCTTGCGGAAATCGTCGCGCTGACGCAGATCGACAACCACGGCGTCCTCTTTGTTGATCAGACGTGTCGCTTCACCGCGGGTGATCACCTTAATTTTAGACGTCAGTCCTTTAAATGTGGTGAACAGTACAGCGACCAGCAGGCCAATCCACGCGATGCTCAGAACCGGGTGGCGGCTAACGAATTGCATAATTTCTTGCATGGGGGGTAACAACTCCCGACTAAGTGATTAAAAAAACCAGGACAGGAGTATACCTGTGCGCTGTGGCAAATACAGCCAGCGACATAAAGCTAATCTATTTTCTGCGGCATGCCACGTAAAAAAAGCCTCAAAATGGCCTGAGAACAGCCTTGCCCCCGCGCTTTCTTTGATCTTCTGCGGCTATTTTATCGATTCAGCTGTAGTAAAATTACGCAAAATTTTTGTCTCTTGAGCATGAGGTTGTCGCAATGTCGGTTTCTAAAAAACCTATGGTACTGGTGATTCTGGATGGCTATGGCTACCGTGAAGATCAACAGGATAACGCCATTTTCAACGCCAAAACCCCGGTTATGGATGCGCTATGGGCAAAACGTCCCCACACCCTGATTGATGCGTCTGGCCTGGAAGTGGGTCTGCCGGATCGTCAGATGGGCAACTCAGAAGTGGGTCACGTTAACCTGGGTGCGGGCCGTATCGTTTATCAGGACCTGACGCGCCTGGACGTTGAAATCAAAGAACGTACATTCTTTGCCAACCCAACGCTCACCGGAGCGGTTGATAAAGCCGTTGCCGCAGGCAAGGCCGTTCACATTATGGGTCTGCTCTCTGCGGGCGGTGTTCACAGCCACGAAGATCACATCATGGCGATGGTAGAACTGGCCGCTGAGCGCGGTGCGGAAAAAATCTATCTGCACGCCTTCCTGGATGGTCGCGATACGCCGCCACGCAGCGCAAAAGGTTCTCTTGAAGCGTTTGAAGACAAATTTGCCGCACTGGGCAAAGGCCGCGTGGCGTCCATCATTGGTCGTTACTATGCCATGGACCGCGACAACCGCTGGGACCGCGTTGAGCAAGCCTATGATCTGCTGACCCTGGCAAAAGGCGAGTTCCAGTTCCCGACCGCCGTTGAAGGCCTGGAAGCGGCTTACGCGCGTGATGAAAACGACGAATTTGTGAAGGCAACCGTGATCCGCGCTGAAGGCCAGGCCGATGCCGCCATGGAAGATGGCGATGCGCTGATCTTCATGAACTTCCGTGCCGATCGCGCGCGCGAAATCACCCGCGCCTTCGTCAACAGCGATTTCGACGGTTTCGCCCGTAAGAAAGTGGCGAAGATTGATTTCATCCAGTTGACCGAATATGCAGCGGATATCAAAGCCCCATGCGCGTATCCACCCGCCTCGCTGGCAAACACCTTCGGCGAGTGGATGGCGAAAAATGACAAAACGCAGCTGCGCATCTCCGAAACTGAGAAGTATGCGCACGTGACATTCTTCTTTAACGGCGGCGTAGAAGAGCCGTTTAAAGGCGAAGACCGCATCCTGATTAACTCACCGAAAGTCGCCACTTACGATCTCCAGCCAGAAATGAGCTCTGCGGAGCTGACCGAAAAACTGGTGGCCGCGATCCAAAGCGGTAAATACGACACCATCATCTGTAACTATCCGAATGGCGATATGGTGGGCCACACCGGCGTGATGGAAGCAGCCGTTAAAGCGGTTGAAGCGCTGGACCACTGCGTTGAGCAGGTTGCGAAAGCGGTTGAATCCGTAGGCGGCCAACTGCTGATTACCGCTGACCACGGTAACGCAGAACAGATGCGTGACCCGGCAACCGGTCAGGCACATACCGCCCATACCAACCTGCCTGTTCCACTGATTTATGTGGGTGATAAATCAGTGAAAGCAGTGGAAGGCGGCAAGCTTTCCGACATCGCGCCAACCATGTTGTCGCTGATGGGTATGGAAATCCCTGAAGAGATGACTGGCAAGCCGCTGTTCATCGTGGAATAATCGCTCCCCATGAGGGGAAAGGCGATTTTTTCAATCACATGGGTCGTGAAGCCGCTTCGGTTATCAGTCAGACCTCTGCTTTGCGCCAGCGCACTCAGCGCTGGCGTATTGCTGTGCGCCGCATCCGCCCATGCGGATGACCGCGATCAGCTTAAATCCATTCAGGCCGATATCGCCGCCAAAGAGCGTGCGGTACGTCAGCAGCAACAGCAGCGCGCCACCCTGCTCGCCCAGCTTAAAAAGCAGGAAGAGGCCATTTCCGCCGCCGCGCGTAAGCTGCGTGAAACACAAAACACCCTTGCCCAGCTCAATAAGCAAATCGATGAAATGAACGCGTCGATTGCGAAACTGGAGCGTCAGCGCGATGCCCAGGAGCGGAACCTTGCTGCACAACTTGATGCTGCTTTCCGTCAGGGTGAACACACAGGCCTTCAGCTGATCCTCAGCGGTGAAGAGAGCCAGCGAGGTCAGCGTTTACAGGCCTATTTCGGCTATCTTAACCAGGCGCGTCAGGAGACCATTGCGCAGCTGAAACAGACGCGCGAAGAAGTCACCACGCAAAAAGCCGAGCTGGAAGAGAAGCAGAGCCAGCAGCAAACGCTGCTCTACGATCAGCAGGCGCAGCAGGAGAAGCTTGAGCAGGCGCGCAATGAGCGTAAGAAGACGCTCGCCGGGCTGGAGTCCTCTATCCAGGCAGGACAAAGCCAGCTGAGCGAAATGCGCGCCAACGAATCCAGACTGCGTAACAGCATTGCCCGGGCAGAAGCCGCGGCCAAAGCGCGCGCCGAAAAAGAAGCGCGCGAAGCGCAGGCGGTGCGTAACAAGCAGCAGGAAGCCTCCCGCAAAGGCACCACCTACAAACCGACTGAAAATGAACGTTCCCTGATGTCCCGTACCGGCGGCCTCGGCTCCCCGCGTGGTCAGGCTTACTGGCCCGTTCGCGGTACGATCCTGCATCGCTATGGCGAACAGTTGCAGGGTGAGCTACGTTGGAAGGGGATCGTTATCGGTGCGTCTGAAGGTAGCGAAGTGAAAGCCATCGCCGATGGCCGCGTGATCCTGGCCGACTGGCTACAGGGTTATGGGCTCGTGGTGGTGGTTGAACACGGTAAAGGCGATATGAGTCTTTACGGCTACAACCAGAGCGCGCTGGTCAGCGTTGGCACCCAGGTGCGCGCGGGTCAACCCATTGCCCTTGTGGGCAGCAGTGGCGGTCAGGGCCGCCCGTCACTCTATTTCGAAATTCGTCGTCAGGGTCAGGCGGTCAATCCACAGCCGTGGTTGGGAAGATAGGTTTTGCTTCAATTTCGTCGAATTGTTGTTTCCGTAGTCAGCGCACTGGCGCTGGCTGCACCGGTTTATGCAGGCAAACTCGCGATTGTGATTGATGACTTCGGTTATCGACCACACTATGAAAATCAGGTGCTGGCGATGCCGTCAGCCATCTCTGTCGCCGTCCTGCCTAATGCGCCTCACGCGCATGAAATGGCGACCAAAGCGCACAATGGCGGCCATCAGGTCCTCATCCATCTGCCAATGGCCCCCCTCAGCAAGCAGCCGCTGGAAAAAGATACCCTGCGCCCGGACATGAGCAGCGACGAGATCGATCGCATCATCCGCGATGCATACAATAAAGTGCCGTATGCCGTGGGTCTGAATAACCATATGGGCAGCGCGATGACCTCCAGCCTGTACGGTATGCTGAAAGTGATGCAGGCGCTGGAGCGTTACAACCTCTATTTCCTCGACAGCATGACCATCGGCAACAGCCAGGCGATGCGTGCCGCTCAGGGAACGGGCGTGAAAGTCATCAAGCGCAAAGTATTCCTGGATGACTCCCAGAACGAAGCGGATATCCGCGTCCAGTTCAACCGCGCGGTACAGCTGGCGCGCCGTAACGGTTCGGCGATTGCCATTGGGCATCCGCATCCATCTACCGTTCGCGTTTTGCAGCAAATGTTGCCGGGCTTACCCGCCGATATCACGCTGGTGCGTCCGAGCGATCTGCTCAATGAACCTCAGGTGGATACTTCTCGTCCGGGTAGCGCGCAACCACCCGCAACGCGGCCACGTAATCCATTCCGCGGCGTGAAGAACTGCACGCTGAAACAGCCGCCTGAACCGGTCTATGCAACCCGCTTCTTCACGGTGATTGGCGAAAGCATCAGCAGCAGTACGCTGGTTAAATACGTCCAGCAACAGTGGCAGGGTTGGGGAAAAAAAGCCTGATCGGCTAACGCCTATTCTGCCAGATAAGAGTCCGACTGCTCTTTTGCAACGGACTCTTTCTTTTCTCGATCCTGATACCAGGCCTTGAAATACTTCAAAAAACTGTACGCCGTGGCATAAAACCCTGTCACCACACCCACTTTGCCCTTACGCCACGCACCGCTAAACAGATACCATTTGAAAAATGCGCCGATAGCGCTGATCGCGCCGCGACCAAGAGAGGGACGTATCGTCTGATATTGAACCAGGCGAGTGGTATATCCGTTTAATTTATTGAAAAGTTCATGCAGTGAATAAAACGTATCATGTCTGACATAGCCAGGAATACGTTCAGAACGGAGAAAACCTTCGACCTGATCGTCTACTGGCCGGTTATTAAATCGCGACTGCGTACGGTTAAAAAGACGCACCGGATAATCCGGTGATGAGACGGGATAAATCGTTCGGACATTTTCTCCCAGAACAAACCAGTGACGACATATCCGCCACGCCATATCCGGTTCGGGTTCATCGCCCATTTTTAATTTTAAAATAGCATCAACGGTTTCTTGATCGAGTATTTCGTCGCTGTCCATGCACAGCACCCAGTCGTTGTGCGCATGGGATACGGCATGGTTCATCTGCTCGCCGTGCCAGCTATATTTTTTGAATATGGCCGACAACCCATAACTCTGGCAAATATATATCGTTGCGTCTGTACTTCCGGAATCAACTACAACGAATTCATCCGCTATTTTTAAAAGAGGAGGAATAACATCGTGCAACGTTCTTTCGGAGTTAAACGTTAATAAGCAGACCGTTATTTTAAACATTTTCTCACTCTCTCAATAACAACATAAATATTTTCGCTAATAGTATCTAATTGAGAAGAGGCGATTAAAGTCTTAAATCACACTTTTAAAATAAGCGTGTTTAAAACGTTTTCTTATAAAAAGACAAAGAAATACAAAAAATCTATTTTATTTCAACAAATTCTTTATAATGCGGTCAGATGAAGGGTAGCATACGGATTCAGACATGCCGCAAAAACGTAAAATCCTCCTCCTGGACACGGGCAAAGAATGGGGGGGAGGTACCAACAGTATGCTTGAGCTTCTGAAGCGAATCAACCGCGAAAAATTCGACATTACTTGTTGTTTTTACAGTGATTATAGTCGTGCTGAAGGTGAAACGATAGGCCAGGTGCTCAATAGCATTGGGATACCTCTACTCGTTATCCCTCAACGTAAGCAACCGGCATGGGCAAAACTACTGAAAGAAGCGGGACGTGGTCTGCTGTTTTTCTCGCGTTCAGCGCGCAAAGCATTTACGCGGCATATCGATACCCTGTGGCGCATTCGCCCCAACGTCAGCAAGATCGAGACCATTTTCAGAGAAGGTGGTTTCGATACGCTGTATATGAACAACCAGCCAGGCTCTAACGAAGAAGGGTATCTGGCGGGCGCAAACCTGCATGCGCGGATAATCCAGCACTGCCGGATTGAACCGGTGCTGACCCCGCCGCTGGTGAAGCTGGTGAATGCCCATGCCACAAAAATCATCGCCGTCTCGCACGGCGTTGAACGTGTGCTACTTCAGCATGGCGTCCGGCCAGCGCTGTGTACCACGGTCAACAATGCCATCGACATCCACCAGCCTTTGCCCGACCGACGCGCGATGCGCCAGCGCCTGAACATTGATGACGACACGTTTGTGTTCGGCAGCGTTGGCTCGTTAATCCCTCGCAAGGCCAACCATCACACGCTGGAGGCGCTGGCCCAGTTCAACCAGAGGCACCCGCAGGCAAAATGGAAGATGGTGCTGGTCGGTGAAGGGGCTGAGCGCGGCGCGCTGACGGCACAGGCTGACGCGCTGGGGATTGCTGAACACGTGATTTTTACCGGTTTCCAGAACACGCCTTTTGACTACCTTGCTACCTTTGACGCGTTTATTCTGGCCTCGAAGAGCGAAGGTCTGCCGCGCGTCGTGCTGGAGGCAATGCTGCTGAACATCCCAGTGATTGGTTCAAAAGTGACCGGCACGGCAGAATTGATCGACCACGAGTCGACCGGGCTGCTGTTTCCGTGGAGCGACGTGTCGCAACTTGCTCAACATCTGGATAATATCTGGCAGGATCCTGCTCTGCGCGCCCGGCTCGCCGCAGCCGCGCACCAGAATGTCTGCAACGTGTATGCCATTGAAAGCTATGTTAACGGTGTCGAGGCCGTTCTTGGCGCGCAATAACCAAACGAGAAGAACATGTTTAAATTCCTGAATGCTCGCTACCGCCACATTACCGGGCGTCATAACATTCCGTACGCTTCCCTTCCGGTCACGCGCGATCTCGTTGCGGTTGATTCCATTGTGATCCCGTGTACGGGCGCGGATTTCGTCGAAGAGGCGTTATTATCAGCGACCTTTGCAGAGCGTTACGCCACCGACGTCAGCGAGATTGTTATCGTCAGCGATCAGCCTGAATCCGCTTTTGGCGAACTGCCGCCAAAAACCCACGTTGTGACCCTCACGCCGCCAAAACGTGAAGAGGGGTACCGCTATAAGCAGATCTACCTCAGTCGTCTGGTGAAGCTTAATGCTCCGCTTCAGGCGCGCGGTGAAGGGGTGCTGATGATCGACTCCGATCTCAACCTGCTGAAGATGCCCCAGATCAACATGACCGATATGCACATCTACTCCAGCTTCCGTCAGGGCAAAATGATTGCCAAGCTGGACGGCGCCCCCGCAGAAAAAGTGCCGGCCTATTACAAAGAAACGGTGCGCCCGTATCTGGTCGATCACGTTAACGGCGCGTTTCTTGCGGCCACCAAAAAGACCTGGCGCCGTATCTGCCCGCTGTGGCTGACGCTGTTCCAGGATACCTGGGAGCTGATGGACGATACGCAGCCGCCGACCGATCAGCTGCCGCTCGCTGCGCTGCTGGACATGCTGGATGTAAAAACGGTTAACCTGGGCGACTGGATGAACTGGCCGGTCTCCAAGAAGATCGGCGGTCAGGAAGCCGTTGTGCCGAAAGAAGTGATTGGCGCGCACGGTGGTTTCCCGCTTTCCGAGTGGCAGAAGTATCTGGAATCGCCGGATAACAAACTGCTGTTCAAAGGTCAGGACTACACCCGCAAGGTGCGTTACCTGACGGACGAAGAGAAAAAGAATCAGTAAAAAAGGGGCCGCTGGCCCCTTTTTCATTATTTATCCCAGCTCAGGATCACTTTCCCTGACTGGCCGGAACGCATCGCGTCAAAGCCCTGCTGGAACTCATCGATGGAGAAACGGTGAGTGATAATCGGGGACAGATCCAGACCAGACTGGATCAGCGCGGCCATCTTGTACCAGGTCTCAAACATCTCGCGGCCATAGATGCCCTTAATGAATAGCCCCTTGAAGATGACTTTGTTCCAGTCGATGGACATATCTGACGCCGGAATACCCAGCATCGCGATACGACCACCGTGGTTCATGGTGTCGAGCATGGTGCGGAACGCGGGTGGCGCGCCGGACATCTCCAGACCCACGTCAAAGCCTTCGGTCATGCCCAGCTCTTCCATCACGTCGGTCAGGCTCTCTTTCGAGACATCCACCGCGCGGGTGACGCCCATTTTGCGCGCCAGCGACAGGCGGTATTCGTTCACGTCGGTGATCACCACGTTGCGCGCACCCACATGCTTCGCCACGGCTGCCGCCATAATACCGATGGGGCCTGCGCCGGAGACCAGCACGTCTTCCCCCACCAGGTCGAAGGAGAGCGCCGTATGTACCGCGTTGCCGAACGGGTCGAAGATGGAGGCCAGATCGTCAGAGATATTGTCCGGGATTTTGAACGCGTTAAACGCCGGGATCACCAGGTATTCCGCGAAGCAGCCCGGACGGTTCACGCCCACGCCGACGGTGTTGCGGCACAGGTGGGTACGCCCACCGCGACAGTTGCGGCAGTGACCACAGGTAATGTGGCCTTCACCGGAGACGCGGTCGCCAATGTTGAAGCCTTTCACTTCCTGGCCGATGCCGACTACTTCGCCGACATATTCGTGGCCGACTACCATTGGCACGGGAATAGTTTTTTGCGACCACTGGTCCCAGTTGTAGATGTGAACGTCAGTACCGCAGATGGCGGTTTTACGAATTTTGATCAGCAGATCGTTATGACCGACTTCCGGCTCCGGTACGTCGGTCATCCAAATCCCTTCTTCCGCTTTCAGTTTGGATAACGCTTTCATCACACGTCCTCAGGCAATTACGCCCAGCTGTTTGCCGATGCGGGTAAAGGCTTCCACCGCACGTTCAATTTGTTCAGGCGAGTGCGCCGCAGACATCTGGGTGCGGATACGCGCCTGACCTTTTGGTACCACCGGGAAGAAGAACCCGGTCACGTAAATCCCTTCTTTCTGAAGCTCACGAGCAAATTGCTGCGCGACAACCGCGTCGCCCAGCATCACCGGAATGATCGCGTGGTCAGCACCGGCCAGGGTGAATCCTGCGGCACTCATTTTTTCACGGAACAGGCGGGCGTTAGCCCACAGGCGGTCGCGCAGCTCAGCGCCGGATTCCACCATCTCCAGCACTTTAATAGAGGCAGCCACAATCGCCGGCGCCAGGGAGTTGGAGAACAGGTACGGGCGGGAGCGCTGACGCAGCCACTCAACCACCTCTTTACGCGCAGCGGTATAACCGCCAGACGCGCCGCCGAGCGCTTTGCCCAGCGTACCGGTGATGATGTCCACGCGGCCCATTACGTCACAGTATTCGTGGGAGCCGCGACCGTTTTCGCCGACAAAGCCAACCGCGTGAGAGTCATCCACCATCACCAGCGCGTCGTATTTATCCGCCAGATCGCACACGCCCTTCAGGTTGGCGATCACGCCATCCATGGAGAACACGCCGTCGGTGGCGATCAGCACGTGGCGGGCACCGGCTTCACGGGCCTCTTTCAGGCGGGCTTCCAGCTCAACCATGTCGTTGTTGGCGTAGCGGAAACGCTTCGCTTTACACAGGCGAACACCGTCGATGATGGAGGCGTGGTTCAGGGCGTCGGAGATAATCGCATCTTCTGCGCCGAGCAGGGTTTCAAACAGACCGCCGTTGGCGTCGAAGCAGGATGAGTACAGAATCGCGTCTTCCATTCCGAGGAAGTTCGCCAGCTTTTGCTCAAGCTGCTTGTGGCTGTCCTGGGTACCGCAGATAAAGCGAACGGAGGCCATACCGAAACCGTGGGTGTCCATGCCGTTTTTCGCCGCGGCAATCAGCTCAGGGTGATTCGCAAGACCTAAGTAGTTGTTCGCGCAAAAGTTGATCACATGGCTGCCGTCGGCAACGGTGATGTCCGCCTGCTGGGCAGACGTGATAATACGCTCTTCTTTGAACAACCCTTCCGCACGTGCGGTCTCGAGGTCGCTGTTTAACTGTTTGTAAAAATCACCACGCATTGCAATTCTCCAGACTCGGCAAATTTTGGCACATATTACCCAAACCAATAGTTCATGACGAGATGACGCAGTATCTCTTCTCGTTTTTGCAGCATAAATCACGCGTACCCCTGCTGCATATCGGTGAATGGCTGAAGCCTGAGCATTGTGATGATATGATAAAGAGATTAGCGTTCGGGATACTCCCCGACTCATACTTCAAAGGTTACAGTTATGATCATCGTTACTGGCGGCGCGGGCTTTATCGGCAGCAATATTGTTAAGGCCCTCAATGACAAAGGCATCACCGACATTCTGGTGGTGGACAACCTGAAAGACGGCACCAAGTTCGTGAACCTGGTGGATCTGAACATCGCTGACTACATGGATAAAGAAGACTTCCTTATCCAGATTATGGCGGGTGAAGAGTTCGGCGAGATCGAAGCCATCTTCCACGAAGGTGCATGCTCCTCCACCACCGAGTGGGACGGCAAGTACATGATGGATAACAACTATCAGTACTCCAAAGAGCTCCTGCACTACTGCCTGGAGCGTGAAATTCCGTTCCTGTACGCCTCTTCCGCGGCAACCTACGGTGGGCGCACTTCAGATTTCATCGAATCCCGCGAATATGAGCAGCCGCTGAACGTCTACGGTTACTCCAAATTCCTGTTTGATGAGTACGTGCGTCAGATCCTGCCTGAAGCGAACTCGCAAATTGTCGGCTTCCGCTACTTCAACGTCTACGGGCCGCGCGAAGGCCACAAAGGCAGCATGGCGAGCGTGGCGTTCCACCTGAACACCCAGTTAAATAACGGCGAAAGCCCGAAACTGTTCGAAGGCAGCGACGGCTTCAAGCGTGACTTCGTCTACGTGGGCGACGTGGCGGCAGTGAACCTGTGGTTCCTGGAAAATGGCGTGTCCGGCATTTTCAACCTGGGCACCGGCCGCGCGGAATCCTTCCAGGCGGTGGCAGACGCGACGCTGGCGTACCATAAGAAAGGCAGCATCGAGTACATTCCATTCCCGGATAAGCTGAAAGGCCGCTACCAGGCATTCACTCAGGCGGATCTGACTAACCTGCGCGCCGCAGGCTACGACAAGCCGTTCAAGACCGTTGCCGAAGGCGTAACGGAATATATGGCCTGGCTGAACCGCGACGCATAAGTATGAAAATTCTGGTGATCGGCCCGTCATGGGTGGGCGACATGATGATGTCGCAAAGTCTCTATCGCACGCTCAAGGCGCGTTATCCCCAGGCGATAATCGACGTGATGGCACCCGCATGGTGCCGTCCGCTGTTATCGCGTATGCCGGAAGTGAACGAGGCGATCCCGATGCCGCTCGGCCACGGGGCGCTGGAAATCGGTGAACGCCGCAAACTCGGCCACAGCCTGCGCGAGAAACGCTATGACCGCGCCTACGTGCTACCTAACTCCTTCAAATCTGCCCTTGTGCCCTTCTTTGCGGGCATCCCGCATCGTACCGGCTGGCGCGGTGAAATGCGCTACGGCCTGCTGAACGATGCTCGTGTGCTGGATAAAGAGGCCTGGCCGCTGATGGTCGAGCGCTACGTGGCGCTGGCCTACGATAAAGGCGTGATGCGCAGCGCGAAAGATCTGCCGCAGCCGCTGCTGTGGCCGCAGCTCCAGGTAAGCGATGGGGAGAAATCCCACACCTGCAACGCATTTGGCATTTCGTCCGAACGCCCGATGATTGGGTTCTGCCCTGGCGCGGAGTTTGGTCCGGCAAAACGCTGGCCGCACTATCACTATGCAGAGCTGGCGAAACAGCTTATCGATGAAGGCTATCAGATTGTGCTGTTTGGCTCGGCGAAAGATCATGAGGCGGGCAATGAAATTCTCGCCACGCTCAGTACCGAGCAACAGGCCTGGTGCCGAAACCTGGCTGGGGAAACGCAGCTCGAGCAGGCGGTTATTTTGATTGCCGCCTGTAAAGCCGTGGTGACGAACGACTCCGGTTTAATGCACGTCGCCGCCGCGCTGGATCGTCCCCTGGTTGCGCTGTATGGCCCAAGCAGCCCGGACTTCACGCCGCCGCTGTCGCACAAGGCGCGCGTGATCCGTTTAATCACCGGCTACCACAAGGTGCGTAAAGGCGATGCCGCAGAAGGCTATCATCAGAGCCTGATCGACATCACGCCGCAGCGCGTCCTTGAAGAACTCAACGCATTGCTGTTGAGCGAAGAAGGATAACGGATGCGGGTATTGATCGTTAAAACCTCCTCAATGGGTGATGTTCTGCATACGCTGCCGTCGCTGACGGACGCCATGCGGGCCATTCCCGGCATCCGTTTTGACTGGGTGGTGGAAGAAGGCTTCGCGCAGATCCCCACCTGGCATGAAGCGGTTGATCGCGTGATCCCGGTGGCCATTCGCCGCTGGCGCAAAGCGTGGTTCTCCGCACCGATTAAAGCCGAACGCAAAGCCTTCCGCGAAGCGGTGCAGGCCCGGCGTTACGACGCGATCGTCGACGCCCAGGGGCTGGTGAAAAGCGCCGCGCTGGTCACGCGTCTGGCGCACGGCGTAAAGCACGGCATGGACTGGCAAACCGCCCGCGAACCGCTGGCGAGCCTGTTCTATAACCGTCGACACCATATTGCGAAACAACAGCACGCCGTGGAGCGCACCCGCGAGCTGTTCGCGAAAAGCCTGGGCTATGCAAAACCTGAAGCCCAGGGTGACTACGCTATTGCACAGCATTTTTTGCGCGAGACGGAGGAGCATGCCGAGCCGTATCTGGTGTTCCTGCATGCCACAACGCGCGACGATAAGCACTGGCCGGAAACGCACTGGCGAAGGCTTATTGAACTAATGCAACCTTGCGGTATCCATATTAAACTCCCGTGGGGCGCTGAACATGAGCGTCAGCGTGCGGAGCGTCTGGCAGCCGGTTTTTCCCATGTCGAGGTGCTACCCAAACTCACGCTGGCGCAAGTTGCCGCACAGCTGGCGGGCGCAAACGCCGTCGTTTCTGTGGATACAGGGTTAAGCCATTTAACCGCCGCACTGGATCGACCTAATATCACGATTTTCGGCCCGACCGATCCGGGGTTGATCGGGGGTTACGGTAAAAACCAGCATCAGATGGTCAGCCCTACGCAACAAACGAAGGATATTAGCGCAGATGCTATTTTTTCATTTTTACAGGGCAGCCATCGGCTTTCCAACAGGGATATTTAACCCATGAGTTATGTATTTCTGCTGATTTTACTCTTTCCGGTGAAACTCATCCGGAAGCTGTTTCGAAAGGACACGGGCAAGAACCTTGTCATTCAAACAGCCAAAATCGGTGACTTTATTAATGCGACGCCTCTTCTGGCCTGGCTGCAAAAAAGCGATGTGTTGATCAGTCGCAGCGTTGGCGCGCTGGCGAAGCATGATGAGACTATCGAGCAGATCTATTTTATTGAGCAGCATAAGCGCAACCTGTGGCGTAAACTGTGCTTCGCGTGCAGGATCATGAACCGCTACGACAACGTCTACCTGCTACAGCCCAACAGCGTGAACCTCTTTTTTGCCGCCGTCTGCAATGCCAAAAACAAACAATTTTTAAGCATTTACACGCGCAGGTGGTATCACGGGATTTTCTATCTCGCGGCCGACGGTACCGTTGAGCATGGCAAAAAAACGCTTTCGGTGACGAACTACCTGAAACTGGCCGACCGCTCGCTCACATGGCAAGACTCTCCCAAGCACGCCACAAAGCCGCTCTTCAAGCCGACGACCTGGCCGGCTATTCTTGATAAACCTGACGTTATCCGCATCGGCATCAGTATTGCGGCAGGCAATAAAGCCAAAACCGTCCCTCCGGTTATCTGGAAGCGGATTGTTGATCAACTCGCTGATTTACCCTGCGAGTTTTATGTCTTCGGCGCGCCAAACGAACAGTCGTGGATGGATGATATCACCCGCCTTTACGGTGAAATCCCTAATTTTATTAATCTTATTGGCAAAATTTCGCTAGAAGAGCTTCCCTGGGCCATTTCAAAGATGGACTGCTATATCGCGTCTGACTCGGGGAATGTCTATATCGCAGACGCCGTCGGCGTGCCGGTGGTCCTGCTGTTTGGACCGTGTTGTCATTACGAACAGCGTCCGCTTGGCAATGTGATGCTGATCGGGAATGACGACAACATTTGTTCTTATGTGTTTGAAACGCGCTATTACTTCCCGCAAGAACGGGAAGCGCTATTCTCTGTCACTGACTCCGCGTTACACGATCTTCAGCAGTTTGTCCGTACATTACCCAAAGCCCGCTCACTGGCTAGCGCTACCGACGCTCAAGGAAACTAATTTTTATGGCTTTTTTAAGCGTCATTATTGCTGCGCATAACGCTGAAGCTACGCTGCACGCCACGCTTTCAAGCCTGCTGGCAGCAATCGGTCAGGACACTGAAGTCATTATTTTCAATGACAGTTCTGAGGATGCCACGCAGGCAATAATTGAAGAGTGGTCGCCGAAATTTCCTCAGATCATCACGCGCACCGTGAACTTTCGTAACGTAGGCCGGGTACGAAACAGCGCTGTCGCGCTGGCATCGGGAGAGTATATTACGATGCTCGACAGTGACGATTGCTTAAAGCCGGGCAGCCTCGGGGACGCAATAGCCTTCCTGAAAGCGCAACGTCCGGATATGTTACTGACACGTTTGCTTGAGATTCGCGATCCCCGGAAAATGACTTCAGACTGGCAGGGATTTAATCCTGTGCCATTGCCACGAAATGAAGCAGTCGCTCGTTTCTTACGCCATAAAGACTTTCAGGCACATCTCATTGGCCAGTTTATTCATCGTAGCCTGTACGAGAGTAACCCTATTCCTCCGATGTTATGTTATGAGGATTTCGCTGTCTTCCCTGGAATGCTGATGCAATCGAACAAAATAGTCTATCAACGCCAGGGGCATTATTATTACATCAAGCGTCGCGACAGTTTGTCGAGCACTCTGGACGCCAGCAAAATTTCAACGCTTGTCGAATGCACGTTACAGATGGAAAGAACATTTCCGTCAAGCTACAAGCATCTCGTCAATTGCCACTGGTTTGATATTTACAGCAACCATCGGTCCTGTCTTACAGACCAACAATTGCAGCTCGTGAAACAACGCGTAAAGGCCATGTATACATTGTCTTTTTTCCTCTCCACCGATGTTCGTTTTAGCTATAAAAAAAGGGTTATTGAGGCATTATGGAAAAAATAAAACCACGGCTCTATCAACTGACGATCGCTTTGAGCCTCATCTCTTTGATACTGGCTTTAGTCAGTTCAGGGAAGCAAAGAGAGTTTTTCTATATTGCTATTTACGTCAGTATTATTGGCCTGGCTTTCGAATATAAAAAAATCACTCTGCGACCTTTTACTATAGCGCTGCCCATTCTGCTGATTGGATTACTTAACCTCGGCTGGTATTTACTCTATGAGTATCATAACGAGGGACTCAACCTTTACAGCGACTATCTCGGTGCCAGCAAAAAATTAATTTTAGCGAGTGTCCTGATTTTCTATATTGACCGCTTTAAGTTTTATATCGATAAGGACACCTTCAGGAAATTTTTCTTCTTCGCAACGGCCTTAGGGTTTGTGCTCGCCACAGGGTATGGCTTGTGGCAGGCCTCACAAGGTATGACTCGCGTTGAGATGGCAATTAACCGTGCCACCGTTTCAGCCTATGTTTATTCTGTCCTGTCACTGGCTTTCGTATACAGTCTTTACCTTCAACAGAACGTGAAGCTGTATGTTGTTGCGGGCTTCACTATATTAATCTCTTACTTCGTCATACTGTTGACGGGGACCCGTGCTGCGATGGGTTTATATCTGCTTCTGGCAATTGTGCTCACGCTTTATCATTTCAGAAAGATTCATCTTAAATCCGCCCTCATCTTTCTATGCATTGTTGCAGGCGTTGTAATCGTTAGCTACAAGCCATTGATTTCGCCGAAAATTAAACAAACCCAACATGAGGTTGAACGTTATCAACAAGGTTTTGACCGCACGTCATTGGGCGCACGTTTTTCGATGTGGACTGTCGGGATCGAGAATGGTCTTGCGCATCCGTTAGGGCAATCGCTGGAACAGCGTGAAGCGTGGACGCGGCAGTATATTAAAGACGGACATCCACACCTTGGCAGTGCACTCGAATACATCAAAGTCCATCTGCATAATGAATTTATTGAGAAATACTCTTTGCAGGGGATCCCCGGCGTAGCGGTAATGCTCTTTTTCTTCGTTTCGATGATTGCGTATGCCCTACGAAACAGAAACGCGCTGCTGCTAACGTCAATGCTTCTTTTGCTTTTGTATGGACTGACGGATGTCATACTGCTCAGTTCAGAAGCCTTAATCTTCTTTATGATTTTGTTTGCGTTAAGTACACCTTTCTCACAAACAAAGCAGCAATAACAAATATGCCCGCCTGGCGGGCATAACTATTTTTTGTACTGGTAAAACTCCGCAAGCGTCATCCCCACGGTCTTATCTGATAACCAGGTAAAGAGCTGCTCCAGATCCTGATACAGTCCCTCAATCGCGGCCTGGTCTTTAAAAGTAGGGCTGCCGCCAGGCATAAATTCCGACGAATGCAGCATGAACTCTACGTAGTCATTCCCCTGAGCCAGGCACTGCTGCGCAACCTTAATCATCTCCTGCGCGTTACCGCCGGACGGGCGTAACCAGTTAACTGACGGAGAACGGTATTTACCGCGCAGACGATCGTAACCCTGCTTCAGGGAATTCAGCCATGCCGGGTGTTTATACTGGATACTCATCGGCACTTCGAGGAGAGGGCTGTTTCCCGGCCGGGAAATGTCGTCTACGTCCAAAAAATAGGCGCGATCGGGAAAATGCTGGTAATTCGTTCCGCCATTACCCTGCGGGGCACCTTTCGCGTTGCGCCAGTTCACGCGCGGCGTAACGGAACAATCTACCTGATACCCCAGCTCAATCAGCAACCGGGCGTAACGGCTGTCGAATGCCCAGCGCCCGGCGCGATGGCTGAGCATTTTTGTCTGGAAAGTCTCTTCCAGTAAGCGGGTCATGAACAGCACTTTCTCACGCATGACCTCGTCTGAAAACTCAATCAGATAAGGCTGCCAGCGCCAGTCATCACCGGTCAGATCGTGCTCCGGAGGGCTGTTCCAGGCATGGAGATGCATTCC
The DNA here is from genome assembly GCF_002787395.1 of Enterobacter sp. CRENT-193. Lineage (NCBI taxonomy): Bacteria > Pseudomonadati > Pseudomonadota > Gammaproteobacteria > Enterobacterales > Enterobacteriaceae > Enterobacter > Enterobacter sp. CRENT-193. The sequence goes on from NZ_CP024812.1 coordinate 591,119, forward strand.
CACCTCACCCTGGCCGCGGGCTATGACCTCTTTCGCGAACTCAATGAATACCGGTTCGACGGCCATCTCGTAGTTGGTCAGCCAGACGGGCTTAAAGCCGAAGCGTTCACAAAGCGCCTGAAACCGCGCCAGGTAGCGCGCGTTTTCCGTTTTGATCACCCGGTGGTTCTGCCAGAGATTATCCCCTTCGGTATCGATCGTGATGATAAACGCTGGTTTTTTCATAATAAGTCCGCAAGACAAAATAGTTAGCGCTATGTTACGCACGCCCGAAAGCAGGAGTAAACCTTTCCAGGGAAATTCCTGACATTATGGAGAAAGAGTGCAAGTCGTTACCAGGTCTATTAGAATTGCCAATAGTACAACGCCGATAAGATGATGATGAATAACTTACCTGACACGCCTGATTTGCGCATTTTACTGATCAAACTTCGCCATCATGGCGACATGTTACTCACCACCCCCGTCATCAATTCATTACGCCAGAAATGGCCTGAAGCCCAAATCGACGTGCTTCTCTATGAAGAGACGCGAGACATGCTCGCCGCGCATCCGGCAATCGGGACGATCTATGGTATCGATCGTAAATGGAAGCAGCTGGGGACGCTGAAGCACCTGCAAAAAGAGTGGCAGTTGCTTCGTGCTTTACGCGCTCAGCATTATCATCTGGTGATCAATCTTGCCGATCAGTGGCGCAGCGCGATTGTCACCCGCTTCACCGGCGCACCGGTTCGGCTCGGGTTCGCTTTTAACAAGCGCAAGAATGCCTTCTGGCGTTTTTGTCACAGTGAACTGGTCTCGGTCGCCAGCCATCAGTCGCTGCACACCGTTGAACAAAATCTCTCCATACTGTCAGCGCTGCCGGTAATGGCCAACCCTACCGTCACCATGGCTTACAGCGCGGATGACTGGCGCCATGCTCACCAAAAGCTGACACAAAAGGGCGTGGGAGACCGCTACATCGTTATTCAACCCACGTCACGCTGGTTCTTTAAGTGCTGGGACGAAGGCAAAATGGCGCAAACTATCGCCGCGTTGCAGCAGGACGGCCACACTATCGTCCTTACGGCGGGACCGGATAAGAAAGAGCTGGCGATGATTGACCGCATTCTTGCCGCCTCCCCGCAGACGGGTGTTGTATCGCTGGCAGGGCAGTTAACCCTGCGCCAGCTGGCCTCGCTAATCGATCACGCGATCCTGTTCATTGGCGTTGACTCCGTACCCATGCACATGGCCGCCGCCCTTCAGACGCCCTGCGTGGCGCTGTTTGGCCCGTCAAAATTGACGTTCTGGTCGCCATGGCAGGTTAACGGCGAGGTCATCTGGGCAGGTAACTACGGCCCGCTTCCCAACCCTGACGCCATTGATACAAAAACGACGGAACGTTATCTCGACGCCATCCCCGTTGATGCTGTCGTCTCCGCCGCAAGGAGATACCTGCAATGAAGCTTCATCGTCTGGCCATTGTGCGCCAAAAATATCGTCCGGATGGAGGAGCAGAACGTTTTGTCTCCAGGGCACTTACCGCGCTGAGCAATCAAAATCTTGAGCTCAACGTCATCACCCGCGAGTGGCAGGGCGAAAAGCAGGACGACTGGCATATTCATATTTGCGATCCACGAAAGTGGGGCCGCATCAGCCGTGAGCGCGGCTTTGCACACGCCGCACGCGCGCTGTGGCAGCAACAGCAGTTTGATATTGTCCAGAGCCACGAACGTATTCCGGGCTGCGATATTTACCGCGCCGGGGATGGTGTACATCGACGCTGGCTGCTACAGCGTACGCGTATTCTTCCCGCCTGGCGTGCGAAGCTGCTTATGCACGATCGTTATCACCGCTACGTGATGAACGCAGAACGTGAAATGTACCAGGCTCCCGAGTTGAAAGCCGTTATCTGTAATGCGGAGATGATCAAACGCGAAATCGTCGAAGACTTTGATATTGACGCAAAAAAGATACATGTGATTTATAATTCAATAGATTCCAGCCGCTTCGTTCCGGCAGAAGAGAGACAACGCGCTGTACTGCGTCAGCAATTTGGCTTACCCGCTGATGCCGTCATTTTCTGCTTCGTGGGTTCAGGGTTTGAACGCAAGGGGCTGGCAAGCGCTATTCGGGCTATAGCAGGAACATCGGCATGGCTGGTTGTGGTCGGTCAGGATAAAGCGGAAAGCCGTTATCGCGACCTCGCCCGTTCATTAGGCTGTGAGGGGAAAATCCGTTTCCTGGGGATGCAAAAAGAGACGCTGCCATTTTATCAGCTTTCTGATGGTTTACTGCTGCCGACGCTGTATGATCCTTTCCCTAACGTCATACTTGAAGCAATGGCCTGTGGATTGCCCGTCATTACGTCAGAGAGTTGCGGTGGTTCAGAATTTATTGAGCAAGGCCAGAACGGGTTTTACTGTGATGCACTTGATATCCACACATTGAAGGAGGCCGTCATGTCCATCCCTTCACTGGAAAAAAATAATAATATGGGGCTTGCGGCGCGTGAACGCGTCAGAGAAGCAACCCCTGAAAAACTATCAAGTCAGCTTATTTCGCTTTATCAAAAATTACTGGATTAATAATGCGCATCCTAATGATTATTGATGGTTTACCCGGTGGAGGAGCCGAAAAAACGGTTCTCACCCTCTCCAGCGGACTGACAGAACTGGGGCATCAGGTCACCCTTTTCTCCTTACGGAAGGTGTGCGACTACGCCATTCCGGAAGGCATCGATTTTCAGATTGTGCAGGATACCTGTAAAAAACCCTGGCGGAAGCTGACCGAGATCCCGCGTCGCGCCCGTTTGCTGGATCGCGCCATCGAGAAGGCAGAACGCAGCGGTAAATTTGACGTCGTGTTCTCGCATCTGCATAAAACCGACCGTATCGTGGCGCACAGCCGCGTGCTGGATCGGGATAAGGTCTGGTTCTGCGTTCACGGGATGTTCTCCTTCTCCTATTTGCGCCATCGCAGCGGGCTTTCTCGCTGGTTTAAGCATTATAAAATTCGGCATACCTATGAAAACCGCAACGTGGTGGCGGTTTCCGGCGCCGTGCTGCACGACCTCTCTGAAGTACTCGCGATCCCCCTGCGGCGCAAAGCGGTTATCCATAACCCCTTTGATATCCCTGAAATTCAGCGTCTGGCGGAAGCGCCCTTTGAGATGCAGGGGCAGGATTACATTATCCACGTTGGCCGTTTTCATGAACACAAACGTCACGACCGGCTGCTGCGGGCGTTTGCGCTGAGCAAGATCGACGCATCGCTGGTGTTGATGGGCAAAGGTTCTGACGCGAAAATAAACCAGCTCAAACAGCTTGCCGCTAAGCTGGGAATTGAAAACAAGATCGTCTTCCGCCCGTTCGAAACCAACCCCTACCCGTGGATCAAAGGGGCACGCCTTTTAGTGTTAAGTTCCGACTGCGAAGGTTTTGGTAATGTACTGGTAGAGTCCATTATCTGTCAGACCCCACCGGTGAGTACAAACTGCCCTGGCGGTCCTGCTGAGATCCTTACTGGCCCCCTGGCGCGAGGTCTGACAGCGTTAACCGACGAATCACTGGCGAAAACACTGGCAGAATTGTATGCCTCTCCGCCAGTTGTTGATCGCGAAACGATCGCATCGTTCGGTATTAACGCCATTTGCCAGCAATACATTGCTTTGGTCGACAACCAAAAATAATCAGGTTTCATATGCAAAATTCAGCGCCTTTATTAAGCGTGGTGGTTGCCGTTTATAACGGTGAAGCTTTTCTCGATCAGTTCTTTACCTGCCTTGTAAATCAACACATCGACAGTATGGAAGTCATCATCGTGAATGACGGCTCCACTGACCGCTCGATGCAGATTGTCGAAAAATGGCGCGAAAAGCTGCCACAGATGCGGGTTATTGAACAACCTAATCAGGGCGTGTCTATCGCGCGTAATACCGGCCTGGCGGTTGCGACCGGGCAGTATCTCTCTTTCCCGGATATTGATGATGTCTTCAAACCCGGCATGTACCAGCGTCTGCTGGATATGGCCGTCACGCAGAACCTGGATGTCGCCACCTGCAATGGCAACTACGTCTGGGAAAATAACAAAAAACCGTCTCGCCCTATCTTCCCTGAAGATAAGCTCGCCTCAACGGGCGTCATGAATGGTGCGGCATGGTTAAAAAAGGCGCTGGATTCACGTAAGTTCCTGCATGTGACCTGGCTGAATATCTATCGTCACGATTTTATTCGTCAGCACGGCTTCCGTTTCGAGCCTGGCCTGCGCCATCAGGATATTCCGTGGACGACTGAGGTGCTGCTTGCTGCGGAACGCGTTCAGTACACCAGCGAACGCTTTTACGACTACTACATTCACTCCGCCTCGGTATCGCACACCCCGGATAATGACGACACGCTGATTCGCTCTGCGCGCCATTACATGAAGATACTGAAGATGCTTGATGCCATTAACCAGCGCTACCCGGATAAAGTGAAAAATATCCCGGCCTGCCACTGGCAAATCGCCAAAGAGGGTCTGGGAATTATTCATACCTTCGACAACATGAAGGATGAGGCGAAGAAAGCAATGATAATCAAAGAGTTCTTCGACACCGGGATCTGGAAGCTCATCTGGAAAAGTGCCAAAAGCCCGCGTTTGCGCTGGCGCCTGGGCCGACGCTACTTCCGTTTAAAACGGTATCTGGCATAAGAGATAGCTTTAGCACGCTTAAATGCTTAGAATTTCCCGGCCGAAACTAAAAAAACGGATAATCGCTTGGAATTGTTGTATACCGCCCTGCTCTACATCATTCAGCCACTGGTTTGGCTGCGACTGTTGCTTCGTAGCCGTAAAGCGCCTGCGTACCGTAAACGCTGGGCCGAACGCTATGGCTACTGCCGCAATAAAGTGGCGCCGGACGGTATTCTGCTGCATTCCGTGTCAGTCGGGGAAACGCTGGCCGCCATTCCACTGGTGCGTGCCCTGCGCCACCGTTATCCGTCACTGCCCATCACCGTCACCACGATGACGCCAACCGGCTCAGAGCGCGTGATGTCTGCCTTCGGTAAAGACGTGCATCACGTCTACCTGCCGTACGATCTCCCCTGCGCCATGAACCGTTTCCTGAATACCGTGCGCCCTAAACTGGTGATCGTCATGGAAACCGAACTGTGGCCGAATATGATTTCCGCCCTGCATGCCCGTAAAATTCCTTTGGTTATCGCCAACGCGCGTCTGTCGGAACGCTCGGCTAAAGGGTACGGCAAGCTGGGTAAATTTATGCGTCGCCTGCTCAGCAAAATCACGCTGATCGCCGCGCAGAACGAAGAAGATGCCGCGCGCTTTATCGCCCTAGGTCTGAAGCGCAACCAGCTTGCGGTCACGGGTAGCCTGAAGTTCGATATTTCCGTCACCCCTGAACTCGCCGCCCGTGCGGTAACGCTGCGTCGTCAGTGGGCGCCGCGTCGCCAGGTCTGGATTGCCACCAGCACCCATGACGGCGAAGAAGCCATTATCCTTCAGGCTCACCGCCAGCTGCTGGAAAAATTCCCTGATTTACTGCTGATTCTGGTTCCTCGCCATCCGGAGCGTTTTAAAGATGCCCGCGAGATGGTGCAAAAAGGCGGTTTCAGCTTTACCCTGCGCAGCAGCGGCGAAATCCCCTCTGGCAGCACGCAGGTGGTGATTGGCGATACGATGGGCGAACTGATGCTGCTGTACGGCATTGCAGACCTCGCCTTTGTTGGAGGTAGCCTGGTGGAGCGAGGTGGTCATAACCCGCTGGAGCCGGCAGCCCACGCCATTCCCGTGCTGATGGGTCCACACACGTTTAACTTCAAAGATATCTGCGCGAAATTGCAGCAAGCCGATGGCTTAATCACCGTGACCGATGCGGACTCGGTGGTCAAAGAGGTCTCAACCCTTCTGACTGACGAAGATTACCGCCTGTGGTACGGTCGTCACGCCGTTGAAGTCCTGCATCAGAACCAGGGCGCACTGACCCGTCTGCTGCAACTTCTGCAACCTTATCTGCCGCAGCGGAGCCACTAATGTCAACGCGTCTGTCGGTCGTGATGATCGCCAAAAACGCCGCCGACCTGCTTCCGGATTGCCTGGCCTCTGTTGCCTGGGCTGACGAAATCGTCATTCTCGACTCCGGAAGTACGGACAATACGGCGGACGTTGCCCGTGCAGCCGGGGCAAAAGTCTTTACCGACACCGACTGGCAGGGCTACGGTATTCAGCGTCAGCGTGCGCAGGGTTACGCCACGGGCGATTACGTGTTGATGATCGATACCGATGAGCGCGTCACCCCAGAACTCCGACAGGCCATTCAAACGGTGCTTGCCGCGCCACAGCCTGGCGCGGTCTACAGTATCGCGCGTCGTAACTATTTCCTGGGCCGCTTTATGCGCCACAGCGGCTGGTACCCCGACCGCGTGATGCGCCTCTATGCCCGCGAGCGTTATCAGTACAACGATAACCTGGTCCATGAGTCTCTGGCCTGCGATAACGCTCAGGTCATCCCCCTGACGGGCGATCTGCTTCATCTGACCTGCCGCGATTTCGCCAGCTTCCAGCGTAAACAGCTGAACTATGCCACCGCCTGGGCACAGGAGCGGCATGCGCGCGGCAAGAAGGCCACGCTGACCGGCATCTTCACCCACACGCTGGGCGCGTTTCTGAAAACGCTGCTGCTGCGTGGCGGCGTGCTGGACGGCAAACAGGGCTGGTTACTGGCCGTAGTGAATGCCCAGTATACTTTTAACAAATACACCGAGCTGTGGGCGCTGAACCGCGGCTACTCAGAGAAAACGTGAGCCATGAGCACAAAAGCGATTTATCCGGGTACCTTCGATCCGATCACTAACGGTCATCTTGATATCATCACCCGAGCGGCGTGTATGTTCGACAAGGTGATTCTGGCCATTGCTGCCAGCCCGAGCAAAAAGCCGATGTTCGACCTGAACGAACGCGTGCAGCTTGCCACCGATGCGATTTCGCATCTGTCGAATGTTGAGGTCGTCGGATTCAGCGACTTGATGGCAAACTTTGCCCGTGACCGGCAGGCCAATATCCTGATCCGCGGTCTTCGCGCGGTAGCAGACTTCGAATATGAGATGCAGCTGGCACACATGAACCGCCATCTGATGCCGGAGCTGGAGAGCGTATTCCTGATGCCCTCCAAAGAGTGGTCCTTCATCTCTTCTTCGCTGGTGAAAGAGGTGGCGCGCCATCATGGGGACGTTACCCACTTCCTGCCGGTTAACGTCCACCAGGCGTTGATGGAAAAGCTAAAGTAACCCTACTTCTGACACTGACGGCAGTAAAACGTGGCGCGCTGAGCGTGCTTCGTGGCAATAATCGGCGTCCCGCAGGCTCTGCACGGCTCACCCTTACGGCCATAAACCTGCAACTCCTGCGCAAAATAACCCGGCTTCCCGTCGCTTTGCAGGAAATCCTTCAGCGTCGTCCCGCCCTGCTCAATTGAGCGCAGCAGTACCGCTTTAATAACTCTGACCAGCAGCTCGCACTCCTGCGCCGACAGCGAGGAGGCCAGCCGATCGGGATGGATCCCGGCGGCAAACAACGATTCGCTGGCGTAGATATTCCCCACGCCCACCACCAGCTTGTTATCCATCAGCCAGGGTTTAATCGGGGTTTTCTTTTTCGCGCACTTCTCTTTGAGATAATCTGCGTTAAACGCCTCTGAGAGCGGCTCAGGTCCGAGATGCGCCAGCACGTTGTGTCCTTCCAGCTCTTTGGTCCACAGCCATGCGCCAAAGCGACGCGGGTCGGTGTAACGCAGCACTTTGCCGTTACTCATCACCAGATCAACGTGGTCGTGCTTTTCCGCAGGCAACTCTTCGGTAAGAATACGCAGGCTTCCCGACATGCCCAGATGGATAATGATCCAGCCGTCAGGCAGCTCCAGCAGCAGGTATTTCGCGCGGCGCTGCACGCTCAGGACGGGTTTGTCACTTAACGCGTGGATCTCATCGGACACCGGCCAGCGCAGACGCCCGTTGCGAACGACAGCATGAAGAATAGTCGCGCCAACCAGATGGGGCTCAATGCCGCGGCGGCTGGTCTCTACCTCAGGTAATTCAGGCATGGTTCCTCCGTTGAGATGCAGAATGCAAAAAACCCCGCAGTTGCGGGGTTTTTCAATACAAGGAGACTAAAATTATTTGATTTTAGCTTCTTTGTACAGTACGTGCTGGCGTACAACTGGATCGAATTTTTTCAGTTCCAGTTTTTCCGGCTTAGTACGTTTGTTCTTCGTGGTGGTGTAGAAGTGACCTGTACCAGCAGAAGAAACCAGCTTGATTTTCTCGCGAATACCTTTAGCCATGATTTATTTCCTCTTTAAGTACTTAGTACTTTTCGCCACGGGCACGCAGTTCGGACAGAACTGTATCGATGCCTTTCTTATCGATTACACGCATACCTTTAGCAGATACGCGCAGGGTGACAAAACGCTTCTCGCTCTCAACCCAGAAACGGTGAGAGTGCAGGTTCGGCAGGAAACGGCGTTTAGTCGCGTTCAGTGCGTGGGAACGGTTGTTACCGGTCACCGGACGCTTGCCAGTAACTTGGCAGACTCGGGACATGTCTATTCTCCAAAAATCAAATTAGCTCGAGCTTCGTATGGGGTATCGGCGCCTCGTCAGGCTTTACAGCCCGGTCATCGCATAGTTCTATTGAACTCTCGATTGCCAGGCCCAAATGCCAAACCCGAGATTCTCAAAGGTGGCGTAGTATACGCTGACTCGGCGGTGTGCTCAAGTCCCGAACAGACAAAGATCCCGATGGATCGCGAGAAAAGGCCTAAATCCAGCCACGTTCGGCAAAAGAAATGTACTCTCCGCGGCCAATTATCAGATGGTCCAGCACACGAATGTCCATGAATTGACAGCATTTGATAATACGTTCGGTAATTGCTTTGTCAGCTCTGCTTGGTTCTGCACAGCCAGAGGGGTGATTATGCGCGAGGATCACGCCGGCTGCATTCACTTTTATCGCTTCCCGCACAATTTCACGCGGATGCACCTCAACATGGCTCAATGTTCCCGAAAAAAGGCGGGTATGTTTCAGTACCCGGTTTTTGTTGTCGAGAAAGATCACCATAAAGATCTCCCGCTCCAGATCGGAGAGCTGGCTTTGCAGAAATTCGCGGGTCATGTCGGGGGTGAGGATCGGGTCTTCTTCCTCCATACGCACGTTGTAAAATCGCCGGGCCAGCTCGGCAATGCCCCGCAACTGGGCATATTTCGCCACGCCAATGCCCTCAACGTGCGTAAACGCCTCCAGCTCAGCGGTCAGCAATCCATACAGTGAACCGAAATGGTCTATCAGTTCTTTCGCCAGCGTAAATACCGTTTTCCCCGGCGTGCCTGTGCGTAAAAAGAGCGCCAGCAGCTCGTCGTCCTTTAACAACGTGACGCCATGACGCAGCATTTTTTCACGCGGTAGCAGCAGTTCAGTCTCTTCCATGCCTGGCCTCCTTCTGTTTGCCATTATGCTGCCACAGGCAAATTCGGGGTTCGATGCTGGCATTTCGTTCTTGCGTAACGCCTCGCAAAGTGAATTAAGGACATCATCACCCCGTTTTAGGGATTGTGATAAAATGCCCGCTCTCTGGTGAAACCCAACAGGAAAGAATCATGATGAGCCTGGCCGGTAAAAAAATCGTTCTTGGCGTCAGCGGCGGTATTGCTGCCTATAAAACGCCAGACCTGGTGCGCCGTTTGCGCGAGCGCGGGGCCGACGTACGGGTCGCGATCACCGAAGGCGGCAAAGCCTTTATCACCCCACTGAGCCTGCAAGCCGTCTCGGGATACCCGGTATCCGACAGCCTTCTCGATCCGGCGGCCGAAGCCGCAATGGGCCACATTGAGCTGGGGAAATGGGCCGATCTGGTTATCCTTGCCCCCGCCACGGCAGATTTAATTGCCCGCCTGGCAGCCGGTATGGCGAACGATCTGGTAACGACCATTTGCCTCGCCACGCCTGCGCCCGTCGCGGTTGTGCCCGCAATGAACCAGCAGATGTACCGCAACGCCGCTACCCAGCACAATCTGGACACGCTGGCCTCGCGCGGCCTGCTGATTTGGGGACCGGACAGCGGCAGCCAGGCCTGCGGCGACGTGGGGCCAGGGCGTATGCTCGACCCATTAACGATTGTTGATATGGCCGCCGCCCATTTCTCGCCTGTCAACGATATGCAACATCTCAACATCATGATTACCGCGGGCCCCACGCGCGAGCCGCTGGATCCGGTGCGTTACATCACCAACCACAGCTCCGGCAAAATGGGCTTTGCGATTGCTGCCGCGGCAGCCAAACGCGGCGCGAACGTCACGCTGGTGAGCGGCCCGGTGTCGCTTACCACCCCTGCGTTTGTGCAGCGTATTGATGTGACGACCGCGCTGGAAATGAACGCCGCCGTACAGGCACATGCTCAACAGCAGCATATTTTTATCGGCTGTGCGGCCGTCGCTGATTACCGCGCCGAAACTATTGCTGACGCCAAAATTAAAAAGCAAGGCGATGAATTAACAATAAAAATGGTGAAGAACCCGGATATCGTTGCCGGTGTCGCCGCACTGAAAACTCATCGTCCTTACGTTGTTGGGTTTGCCGCAGAAACGAATAATGTGGAAGAATATGCCCGGCAAAAACGTACCCGCAAAAACCTCGATTTAATTTGCGCGAACGACGTATCGCTGTCCACGCAAGGATTTAACAGCGACAGCAACGCATTGCACCTTTTCTGGCAGGATGGAGATAAAGTCTTACCGCTTGAGCGCAAAGAACTCCTGGGCCAACACTTACTGGACGAGATCGTTACCCGTTATGATGAAAAAAATCGACGTTAAGATTCTGGACCCGCGCGTTGGCGAGCAATTTCCGCTGCCAACGTATGCCACCTCCGGCTCTGCCGGTCTTGACCTGCGCGCCTGTCTCGATGACGCCGTAGAACTGGCGCCGGGTGCAACGACCCTGATCCCGACCGGGCTGGCGATTCACATTGCTGACCCGTCACTGGCAGCGGTGATCCTGCCGCGCTCTGGCCTGGGCCATAAGCATGGCGTCGTGCTGGGTAACCTGGTCGGCCTGATCGACTCTGACTATCAGGGTCAGCTGATGGTATCCGTATGGAACCGTGGCCAGGACAGCTTCACCATTGAGCCGGGCGAGCGTATCGCGCAGATGGTGTTTGTACCGGTGGTGCAGGCAGAATTTAACCTGGTGGCAGACTTCGACGCTACCGACCGTGGCGAAGGCGGCTTCGGCCATTCCGGGCGCAAATAACCGCCCGACAAACACGCATCTCACAGCGCCATAATGCAATAACAAACCGCAAACGTCAGTTTGCGGGTCGCTGTGTGGTTGCCAGCCTGACAAGTGCTTATTTTCAGGGGTATTTTGTAACATGGCAGAAAAACAAACCGCGAAAAGGAATCGTCGCGAAGAAATACTTCAATCTCTGGCTCTGATGCTTGAATCCAGCGACGGCAGTCAACGCATCACCACCGCAAAACTGGCGGCCTCTGTGGGCGTGTCAGAGGCGGCGCTGTATCGTCATTTCCCGAGCAAAACCCGGATGTTTGACAGCCTGATCGAGTTTATCGAAGACAGCCTGATCACGCGCATCAACCTGATTCTGAAGGATGAAAAAGACACCAGCACGCGTCTGCGTCTGATTGTGCTGCTGATTCTGGGCTTTGGTGAACGTAACCCGGGTCTGACCCGTATTCTGACCGGCCACGCGCTGATGTTTGAACAGGATCGTCTGCAAGGCCGTATAAACCAGCTTTTTGAGCGTATCGAAGCCCAGCTGCGTCAGGTTCTGCGCGAGAAGAAAATGCGGGAAGGCGAGGGATATAATACGGATGAAACCCTGCTGGCAAGCCAGATCCTGGCATTTTGCGAAGGGATGCTCTCCCGGTTTGTGCGCAGCGAGTTTAAATATCGACCAACGGACGATTTTGACGCCCGCTGGCCGTTAGTGGCTGCTCAGTTACAGTAACGCCATCGCCGGATGGCGGCTTCGCCTTATCCGGCCTACGAACGGGTAGGCCCGGTAAGCGCAGCGCCACCGGGCAATTGAATTAAACGCCAAACTCTTCGCGGTATTGACGCACCGCCGCCAGATGATCAGCCATCTCAGGCTTCTCTTCCAGATACGCAATCAGATCTTTCAGGGTGATAATCGACGTCACTTTGCAGTTGTAGTCGCGCTCCACTTCCTGAATAGCAGAGATGTCGCCGCGCCCACGCTCCTGACGATCGAGCGAAATCAGCACGCCCGCAAGCGTTGCACCGTTAGCCTGGATTATCTCCATCGATTCACGGATCGCGGTACCTGCGGTGATCACGTCATCCACCAGCATCACGCGGCCCTGCAACGCGCTGCCTACCAGATTGCCGCCTTCACCGTGGGTTTTGGCCTCTTTACGGTTAAAGCAGTACGGTACGTCGCGGTCATGGTGCTCCGCCAGCGCCACCGCCGTGGTGGTTGCGATTGGAATGCCTTTGTACGCGGGGCCAAACAGCAGGTCGAAATCAATCCCGGAATCCACCAGCGCTTCGGCATAGAAGCGGCCTAACAGTGCCAGGTCGCGCCCGGTATTAAACAGCCCGGCGTTGAAGAAATACGGGCTTTTACGCCCGGATTTCAGCGTGAACTCGCCAAACTTAAGTACCTGCTTGTTAAGCGCAAACTCAATAAACTGGCGCTGATACGATTTCATGGATTTGCTCCTTTGTCTTTTCAGTCTTACAGGCAAAAAAAAGGCGACTCATTGGTCGCCTTAAAATCAATTTTCTAACGCCGCTTTCTGCATCGCTACAATAGATTCGATTCCCCCTCGGGCCAACGCCAGCAAGGTGAGCAGTTCTTCGTGGGTGAATGGCTCGCCTTCTGCCGTACCCTGCACTTCAATGATGCGACCATCTTCGGTCATCACCACGTTCATGTCGGTTTCTGCGGCAGAATCTTCAACGTATTCCAGATCGCAAAGCGCTTCGCCGTTAACGATACCAACGGAGACAGCAGCAACCATCCCTTTCATTGGGTTGGTTTTCAGCTTACCGGCGGCAACCAGCTTGTTCAGGGCGTCTGCCAGCGCCACACAGGCACCGGTAATAGAGGCCGTACGCGTGCCACCATCGGCCTGGATCACGTCGCAGTCCAGCGTGATGGTGAACTCACCCAACGTTTTCAGGTCAACCGCGGCGCGGAGCGCACGCGCGATCAGGCGCTGAATCTCCATAGTACGGCCGCCCTGCTTACCTTTTGCCGCTTCACGGGCATTACGGGTATGGGTTGCGCGCGGCAACATACCGTATTCGGCGGTGATCCACCCCTGGCCCTGACCTTTCAGGAAGCGAGGCACGCCCTCTTCAATGGACGCGGTGCAAAGCACCTTGGTGTCACCAAACTCAACCAGCACGGAGCCTTCAGCGTGTTTTGTATAGTTACGGGTCAGGGTGACGGGACGCACCTGGTTGGCGCTACGACCTGCTGGACGCATGATGGATTCTCCGGCTTGAAACGAATGTGGCTGCGCATTATACGGATAAAGGACGCTTATTCCTATCCTGAGAAGCCCCTGAAAGCTATAATCCCCCCATCTCTCCTTTAAAAACGGGAATGTCTATGATCCGCAGTATGACCGCCTACGCCCGGCGTGAAATCAAGGGTAGCTGGGGTAGCGCTACCTGGGAAATGCGCTCGGTAAACCAGCGCTATCTGGAAACGTATTTCCGTATGCCGGAACAGTTCCGCAGCCTGGAGCCTGTGGTGCGTGAGCGTATCCGTACGCGTCTGACCCGCGGGAAAGTGGAATGTAACCTACGTTTTGAGCCCGATGCCAGTGCACAGGGCGAACTGATCCTGAACGAAAAGTTGGCAAAACAGCTGGTTAATGCGGCGAACTGGGTCAAAATGCAAAGCGATGAAGGCGAGATCAACCCGGTTGATATTCTGCGCTGGCCTGGCGTGATGGCCGCCGGAGAGCAGGATCTGGACGCGATTACCGCTGAGATCCTGGCTGCACTCGACGGCACGCTGGACGACTTTATCGTTGCCCGCGAAACCGAAGGCCAGGCGCTGAAAGCGATGATTGAGCAACGCCTTGAGGGCGTGAGCGCCGAAGTCGCTAAAGTGCGCGCTCATATGCCAGAAGTGCTGCAATGGCAGCGTGAGCGTCTTGTCGCCAAACTGGAAGAGGCGGAAGTCCAGCTGGAAAACAACCGTCTGGAACAAGAGCTGGTGCTGATGGCGCAGCGTGTGGACGTGGCTGAAGAGCTGGATCGTCTGGAAGCGCACGTTAAAGAGACCTACAACATTCTGAAGAAGAAAGAAGCGGTAGGCCGCCGTCTCGACTTTATGATGCAGGAGTTCAATCGCGAGTCGAACACGCTGGCGTCTAAGTCTATCAATGCAGAGGTAACCAATTCAGCGATTGAACTGAAGGTCCTGATTGAGCAGATGCGCGAGCAGATCCAGAATATCGAGTAATTCCTTTCAGGGTGGTATTGCCTCGCATACCACCCATTACTTTTTCTAATCCTTTCTTAGCCCTACTTCCTTTCTATCCCGCCTTATATCAAGCCTGCCTGGCATGCGTTGATAATTTTCTGTAGGGCAAACCCCCTCACCTTAGAAAATCTCAATCGTGATCTTCCGCACAAATCGCTAATCTCCTTCTCTTCATTCCGGAGGGTTTATGCTGCTTCACATTCTTTATCTTATTGGCATTACCGCAGAAGCCATGACCGGCGCGCTCGCTGCCGGACGTCGCCGTATGGACACCTTCGGCGTGATTATCATTGCCACAGCCACCGCGCTCGGCGGCGGGTCCGTACGCGATATCCTGCTTGGCCATTATCCGCTCGGCTGGGTAAAAAACCCTGAGTACGTCATTATCGTGGCAACGGCAGCCGTGCTAACCACGATTGTGGCCCCGGTGATGCCTCATCTGCGCCGCGTGTTCCTGGTGCTGGATGCGCTTGGGCTGATTGTTTTTTCCATCATTGGCGCACAAATCGCTCTCGATATGAGTGAAGGCCCGGTTATCGCCACCATTGCTGCCGTGATCACGGGCGTGTTTGGCGGGGTGCTGCGGGATATGTTCTGCAAACGTATCCCGCTGGTTTTCCAGAAGGAACTGTATGCCGGCATCTCCTTTGCTGCGGCAGTGCTTTACGTCGCCTTGCAGCACTATGTCACCAGCCACGATGTGGTGGTTATCTCCACCCTGCTGTTTGGCTTCACCGCGCGTATGCTGGCATTGCGCCTGAAGCTGGGCCTGCCCGTTTTTCATTACAAACACAATGCGCATTAATGTCAGAACGGGCAGGCGCCGGATAATCAGTTACTCGAGTAGTTGTAACCGTAGTGATGATAGCCGTAGCCGTAAGCGTTGCTTGCCCGCTTAACGACGCCGTTGAGAATCACCCCTTTGGTATTGACGCCACTCTGCTCCAGACGCTGTACACAGACCAGCATCTCCTTCACGCTGTTCATCCCGAAGCGGGCGACCAGCAGCGTGGTGCCTGCGCGACGGCCGACAACCGCCGCGTCGGTGACCGCCAGGATCGGTGGCGTATCGATAATCACCAGATCGTAGCGTTCATTCGCCCAGTCCAGCAGCTGCTGGAAATGCGTATGCATCAGAAGCTCCGCCGGATTAGGAGGGATCTGCCCGCGCACGATGGTATCGAACCCGCCTTTATCGAAGGTCTGAACGCCCTGGGTATACTCCGCCTTACCGGACAACATCTCCGACAAGCCGCAGGTATTGTCGAGCTTAAACAGATCATGGGCATACCCGCGACGCATATCCGCATCAATATAGAGCACTTTCTGGCCCGCCTGCGCCACGACGGCCGCCAGGGTACTGCTGACAAAGGTTTTACCGCTGTCAGGCGTGGCGCCAGAGATCATCAGTATATTGTTCGCTGACTCCATCATCGCGAAATGCAGGCTGGTGCGCAGGCCGCGAATCGCCTCCACGGAGAGATCGACCGGATTATCCGCCGCCAGGAAGGGGATATGTTTGGTCTTATGGCGCAGCCCTGGGGACATAAAGTCTTTTTTATGCAAACGCATCTTTTTAGCCAGCCATTCTGACAGCGGTACGGTGGCATAGACGTTAATCCCGTGCTCCTCCAGCTGCTCCGGCGTTTCAATGCCCATACGCAGCATACTGCGCGCCAGGATCCAGCCCGCAGAGACGAACAGACCCAGGAGAACCCCCAGAACGATGACCAGCGCTTTTTTCGGCTTGACTGGCTGCGGCCGGGTCACGGCCGGATCGATAATGCGGACGTTACCAATTGCGCTCGACCGGGCGATGCTCAGCTCCTGTTCGCGGTTAAGCAGCTGCTGGTAGATAACGCGTCCCGACTCCACATCACGGCTCAGGCGCAACACCTCCTGCTGGGTTGACGGCATGGACGATACCCGTTTATTCAGGCGGTTTTTTTCCTGCTCCAGCGTCTGCCGTTTCTCAATCAGCGCCCGGTAGGTGGGGTGATCTTTTTTGTAGAGCTGCGAAATTTCCGCTTCCCGGAAGGTCAGTTCATTGAGCTGATTGTCCGCATTCACAATCTGCTCCAGCACCGCTTTTGCCTCCAGGTTCAGGTCAACGGAGTCGTTTTGCTGGCGATAGCGGTTGAGCTTCTCCTCGGCCTGGTCCAGCTCGCTGCGCACCTGCGGAAGCTGCTGCTTCAAAAATTGCAGGCTTTTCGCATCCTGCGCCGCCTGGCGAGCCACGTTCTGTTGTAAATAGTTGTCGGCGATGCAGTTAAGCACGCGAGCCATCTCATCGGGATCTTCTCCCGTGATGGTCAGGCCAAGCATCCCGCTGTCCTTGCTGCGCTCGCTCACGGAAAAACGCAGCTGTAGCGCGTCAATGGCCTCCAGCTCACTCTGCTGTGTAATCGTAAATTGCGTACCCGGCTTCGCCTGGATATCGGCAATGGTAATGGCGATATTCGCCGCGCTCAGGGGTTGTCCCACAACGCCCTGTAACGTCACATTATCGCCTTCCAGCTGATAGTGGCCCTTCTCGCCGACGGTCAGCGTCAGCTTTTGCGCCCGGCCCGCAACAGGGGGAAGATTGAGCATACGGATATCGACGATGCCAGGCTGTTGCCCGGTGAGCCGCGCCCAGCCGCGTCCGACAAGGGGAAAATAGTTTTCACTTACCTGCGTGCGCAGGTTCAGGTCATCAATCGTTTTACCGAGGATCATGCGCGACTGGAGAAGCTGAAGCTCCGGTGCCGACTCCGGCGAGGAGTCAGGGATGAACTCGCTAAGGTTACTGAGTAGCGCGTTGCCCTGCTTCTGTTCCACCTGTATCAGCGCATCGGCCTGATAAACCGGTGTGGCAAAGAGCGCATAAAGCAGGGCCACCAGCGTGAACAGCGCGGTAAGGATGAGAATAAATTTTCGGTGGTCGAGCAGCTCACCCAACAGGCGCACAAGATCGATCTCGTTATTCGCGGCAGACGCATCATGGGCGTGAAGGTTATTTATTGACATAAAACGTAACTATCCCGTGTGATTAACTGAGCCGTTTCGCCCATTCCAGACTGGCCTGCTCCAGCAGCCCATAAACATATTCAAATGCGTCCCGGTTTTTACGGTAGGGGTCCGGGATCTCTTTTCTGCCCGTCCAGTGACCAAAGAGCATCATTTTGCCGCGCGCCTCCGGTGCGATAGCCGTGACCTGCTCGATATGTTCCAGCTCCATCGCCAGAATCAGATCGTAGTCGCGCACCATGGCGGGGGTGAGCCTGCGCGCCACGTGGCCCTCAAGCAGGGTGCCGCGTTCGGCGGCGATCTCTGTCGCCTGTAAATCGGCGGTGCGCCCTTCCAGGCCACACGTTCCCGCTGAATCGACCCGGGCAGCGGGAAGCAGCCGGCGCAGCAGCCGTTCCCCAATGGGGGAGCGGCAGATATTGCCGGTACAGATCACCAGGATGGCGTTAAACGTTAGTTTGGCCATGTTCTGATATATCTCCCTGTTTCAGTCAGGTCATGTACGCCGGTAATGGTCGGCACAAGCTGAGAGATCACGCGGTTCCAGCGCACCAGCGGCGCGGTGGTGACATAGACGATGTCGTAAGGCTCAAGCTGAAATTCGGTGCTCAACACCATCGCGGTGGCATCCCGGGCGTTAAGCTGGTAGACGTTGGCGATTTTGCCGTTCTGCTTGCCCTGCAACGGACGAATCACAAAGATTCCGGTGGCGTCGGCCATATCCTGATTCACGCCCTGTGCATTACCCAGCGCTTCCGCCAGCGTCATGCCGCTACGGTCCATCTTCAGGGTGCTCTGTTTACCCACCTCGCCCATGACAAACACTTTCAGGTCGTCATTACGGGGAATGAAGAGGATATCGCCCGGATAGAGGAGTTTGTTCTGGGTGAGATCGCCGCGCTGCATCAGCGCGTAGAGCGAAATGTGCGTGTCCTGGCCGTTGTGGGTCAGCACCACATGGCGCCAGTCCGCCTCAGATGTCAGGCCGCCAGCCGCATTGATCGCATCCATTATCGTCAGCGGAATGTTGGTGATGGGCTGCTGGCCCGACTTAGCCACTTCGCCCGTCACGTAAGCTTTTTGCGAGCGGAATGCCGCGACGCTGACATCCACCTGCGGGCTCTCAATCACCGAGTCCAGCCGGGCGGCGATCTCATCGCGCACCTGGGCCAGCTTTTTGCCGACGACGCGGATTTTGCCGATATAGGGGTAGAAGATCGTGCCATCGGCATTCACCCAGTTGCCCGTATCGCTGGCGCTGCGGTACTGACCTGCGGGGGTGGTCAGCTCCGGGTGGTCCCAGACGGTAACCATCAGCACGTCGCCGACGCCGATGCAATATTGGTAGTTCTGAAGCTGGCGATCCAGTTCAGGATTCGCGCGGGAGTCGACTTTGCCAGGCAGCAACTGCTCCACCAGCCCCGGCGTGAGGGGATAGACGTTGACCATCTTATTCAGATCGTAATTGCTGTCAGGCAGATCGATAATATCTTTGCCCTGGGTGCTAAGTCCCTGGCCCGGTACGATAGTACAACCGCTTAACGCCATCATAGCCAACGCCAGCACGGAAAATTTAACGTTTTTCATTCAGGAAAATCATCTGGTTAAGTAATGCCTGTTTCATCCGGTACTACTGCCCTACCGGGGTTTCGCGTTCTGACGTCATGTCATAGAGCTGATATTTACGGCCTAACATCTGGCCGCCATCACGCGTGAGAGGCGTCCACGAGACCACCGCCCGGTTGCGATTTGGGCCGATCGTCATCAGATCAAGCGGGATCGAGATGTAGAAGCCTTTGCTAAAGCCACCTTCGCCATAATCCTCTTTCGAGACGTTGGTCAGCGCCGCCCAGACGCCTACCGTCACGCCGCTGTCGAATCGCTTCGCGACGTCGAGGGTGGCGCCTTTATCCTTCGCCAGGTACTGCCCGACGCTCAGCTTCATTAGCACACTGTTGAGCTTCGCCGGGTTCCAGTAGGTGGTGATAAATCCGGTTGGCACGCTGTAGTCGGTGAAGCGCATCATGTCGTCCCAGTCGCGCTGCTTGACGTAATTCGCATCCACGCCCAGCGCCCAGTCGCTATCCAGCGGGCGCCAGAGCGCCTCTGCTCCCACGCCGCCGTACATGGTTTCGAGGTAGCCGCCATAAATCTGGGCATAGAAGCCGTTCCCCAGCGCATCGACATAGTTGGCCTGTAAGTTGTTGATGTAGGCGTCATTGCTGACATAATCGCGAATATGGGTTCTGACGCGCGGCAGGCTGGAGTCAGCGGGAAGTAGCGAGGATTTGAACTTGTCGTAGTTGTTATAGAGGTTGGCGAACACGCCGCCGTCGAGCAGCAGACGATCGGTCAGCCAGTAGCTGGCACTGGCCATCACCCCCACCTGGAACATATAGAAATCTTCCGGACCGCCCAGCGACTGCGCCAGCGTCGGTTTAACGCTGTAGCTGAAGCGATCGGCGCGAATACGGTAGCCACGCCCGAATGCTGTGGTATCCACAGGCTCGACGCGCTGCTGCCTGAGCGCCTCCTCCTGGCCGAGCGGCTGCCCCGCCAACTGTTTGCGCAGGCTGGCGACATCGGTTTGCGTCGTGACCAGCGGCAGATGATCACGCTGCTGGGTGATAGCGATCGTGTCGACCCCGTCGGGCAGGTTATTGATCAGAATACGGTTGGCACGATCCACCGCTTCGCGCGGATCGCGATAGCGATACTGTTCGCCGGTCATGTATAAGGTATTGCCGTGCTGAAGGATCTCCGGCGCATCGAAGCCTGCGTTGTACTTAAGCGCGGTGAGCTGGTTCGCCGCAGAGGTATAGTCCAGCGTCTCGCCTGCCGGTGCCGGTTGCCAGGCCGGTTTCGGGTTATCACGCAGCGCGGGGCGCAGGTCGTTAAAGTTGGTCCGCAGGGTGAAGCCAAACATCAGCGTATTGCCGCGCTCGTAGCTGAGGTCGAGATCGGCCCAGTCGGCAACGCGATAGACCGCCCCCACGTTAATATGGCTCGACTGCTTAATGGAGCCGGCAAAATCATCGGCATAATTGTTGCCGTCATACTCAAGCTTCAGGCGCAGGGGCTGCCAGGGCGTCTGATACTGGAGGCCGCCAAACAGAGACGCCGGACCACGAAACATATCGCTAAAGCTGATATCTCCGGCATCATGCGACTCGCCGCGGGTGCAATACTTATTGTTGTCATGGCAAAGCGGGTTACCCACGTTGTCGCTATTACCGGGATATCCCCAGGCTATTCCAAAGGTAAAATCGACCGGTCCGGCCATTTTACTGGCAACCAGATATTCACCATCGAACAGGCCGGTGCCTGCAATATCACGCTTGCCGAGCGCCACCTGCGGCAGGCTATAGTCCTCTTCCCACAGACGAACCTTAAAGTCGAACGACTTATCCTTGTAGCTTTGATCGCCGCTGAAATCCTCGTCGCTGCTGTATTTACGGGTGCGGACGTCGGTATAGCGAATTGTCCCTTCCAGCCACGGGAAGAGCACGACCGAAGAGGAGTAAAAACGGTACTGGTTGTTATCGCGGTAGTTGACGCTGAATTCCCCTTCCCGGCCAAAGCGCGCGTCGGGCATTTGCATCAGGCCGGTGCCGCCAAAGTCGGACTGTGAAGGTCCGGTCGGATCGGGCCAGGTACGCAGCTCCGCGTGGCAGGCAGAAGAGATCGCCAGAGCAAGGCCGCTCAGTAAAAAAAGTTTGTTCATCAGTCAGGTATCCGCCGCGTCAGGAGCGCAACGATTTGCTCATTCAGACCGGTAAAATCGTCCGGTACCGCCCGGGGATCAAACCCCACCCACAGAACAGCGCCCGGCTCTGCTTCAATATGGCGTGCGTTCCAGTACGCCACCGGCGCAACAACCGTACTGCCGTCAGGATCGATAACGGTTACGTTATTCCTGTCGGCGCCGGCCAGCCGCAACTGCCCCTGTAAGTAGTCCCGGATGCTTGCGCCCGGTCGCCAGGCCCGTTTCCCCGGCGTGACGACCGCCCCCATCAGCGTGACGGTACGGGGCGCAGGAGAGAGCCACAGATCGTAACGGCCCTCAAGGAAGCGATCGCCGCGGGCGTCGGTACGCACGGCATCTGGGTCGAGGCTGACAAACTGCCGCCCGACGATCCGCAGGGAGCGGATCTGTGCAGCGACAGCGCGAATGGTCGCGATCCGCTCGTCATCGGCGCGATTCTGCCACGCTGAAAGCGACGCCAGCACCTGCTGTTGCGTCTGTTGCGCGCGCAGCGTGGCGGAAGGGGTTGCGATGACAGCCCCCTGCCACCAGACGTTGTTCAGCTGCGGCTGGGTGACCAGCCGGGAGAGCGTATCAGCCGGTTCAGCAGACCACGTTTTGCCCGGCTGATGCACGGTAACGACGCTTGCGCATAAGGCGGACAGGCTGAAGAGAGATAGCCCTACGCCAGGTAACCATTTTCTGAGTCTGTTCATGGGGCGGGCTTCAACATCGTCATGGCGACAGGGAATACGCCCGCGCCGAGCATCTGTTCGCTCTGGCGTACCTGGCCGGTAGCGGAATCAATCCAGAAGGTGTTATGCCAGCGACGATCGAGGCCGTCGGCCTGCACCGCCTCCTGCCAGACCTGACAACGTAGCGTGTTTCCGGCAAGGGTCAGGTTTTCCGTCCCGCTCAGGGAGAAGCGCGAGGTCAGGTGTGCGGAGCGATACCGCCCCTCTTCCTGCCAGCGCACATCACGCGACCACTGGCTGCCGTCGCGGAGCTGCGGCGTGTGGCGCAGCGGATCGTGCTCAAGATTGGTTACCTCAAGCAGGTTATAAGGAAGCTTGAGCGTGTGGATAAGGCGACCGTTATGCGTGACGATCATCGCATTATCCTGCGATAACCATTTACTGTTTCCCTGTTCGATGTATCCGAGAACCACCAGGATCCTCGGGCCATTATCCAGTCGCAGGTACATGGTTGAGTATGGGAGCGCCTGAATCTGCCCGTCCGTTACCGTCACATCCTGGCGCCCGTCCAGACTGGCGTTAAAGGTCTCAATAATGCTCTGCTGGCTCGGCGTACACCCCTGGATCAGCAGAGTCATGATGAGCAGAATAAACAGTCTCACCAGAAATCCTTGATTAAATAACATTGAAATCAATTAAATACCCGGCTTTGATATCGACGCCGGGTCAAGTCGTTGCGCTGTTCAGCGCAAGGTTATATCGCCTTGCGCACCAGCCTTAGCGGGTAACTGTCGTCGTGGAAGTACCATTGCTTGAGTCATCGCCACTGTCGCTTGCCGCGACAACGGCTAACGTCGCTACGCCGGCAATCGCAGCGGTGGTGACAACAGCGGTTGTCCCAATCGCCCCTGCCGCCAGTCCCCCCGTAGTGCCAGCGGTAGTTCCCACCGTTGCTCCGGTTGTTGTTCCGGTTGTTGCTGCGCTGGTGCTACCTGCTTCGGTGGTAGCGCCTATAGCAGGCAAGGCAGTCGCCAGCGTGAGTGCCGTCAGCACTGTACAAAGCGTCCTTTTCATTTTTGGTCCTCATTCAAATGAAGGAAAATATGAGCACCTGGAAACCAGGTCCCGGTTAACGAGCATAAAGCCCGGGGCTGAATTCCGCCCCGACAGGGACGGAAAATCATCCATGTAAAAGCCCTGGGCTCTGAACACCAGCGCATATAAACCGCCAGGATATATTTCGGTACCCTTAATTGCTTCAATTGGAGTTCAGATAGTTAACTCCCTCACGGGGTGCAAAAAGAAAGGAAAACGCAGAAGTGATGCAAAATGCACCCCAGCGGTAACTACCTTAAAAATTTTGGATAAGATAATTCTTATAATAATTTGACGCAATGATTTCCGGCAGAATAAATATGACCAATTGTTAACCAGAAAAAACTCAATATATTATTAATTAAACATTTAACCAACTGAAATTAAAAGCAAAACCACGTCAAGCACACAGACTACATCACCTATGACGCCTTCATTACCGGCTAGTGTTCTCGATTAATAATGATTGAGATCAATTAAACCAACCTCTCGAGAAAAATAAAAACACAAGCAGAGTAAACCCTGAAATCAGGATCGGGAATAATATTTCCTCAAAATATATTTATCATGAATAATTCATTTATATTCATAATTACTGCGTATATAAACCGCGTCTCATAAATACGCTATTTCACGGCAGCGAAAATGTTTTCCTCCCTCGCCAGTCTGTTCAGGAGCGCACGCAGATTAAAATCCACCGATGTGCTCTGCGGCCAGCCACTTTGCCAGGGCATCAATCTGAGGCTGATGCAGCCAGTTTACGATCTGGCGGGCTTTCTCCTGCCCGACACCCGGTAGCATCTGCCACTCCGCTTCGCTTCGCTGAATCAGCGCCTGCCAGGTGCGATCCCCTGCCGCCTTGAGCGTCGACCGGGCCAGCGGTATTCCCATCGCGGTGATCCAGCGGATAAAAGGACGCTCCCGCGCCAGGTTAAACTGATGCCACAGCGCAGCGCCATGCGATGCCGATATCCCCGGCGTCGCGGTGAGCTGCGCCTGCGTGAGCTGTAGCCAGGAGAAGAGGTGCTCAAACCGATGCGCCTGATAGAGGGTCCGCCATCCTGATTCGCCCATACCTTCGATATCTAACGCCTGCCTGGAACTTAGCCACGTCAGCCGGGCAAAAAATTGCTCCATGCACTCCGGGGAGGCATAGAAACAGGTTAAGCCGTTATAGCGCGATGAGGGCGGCTGTGGTTTACGGCGATCCACATTGCGCCACACCACGTTATCCAGCCGGGGAATACCTTGTCCCGCCAGGCTTACCAGCACCTGATCGCCGGGGGCAATATCCAGCCTCTGCCAGCGGTTAACTGACCCTAAGCTGACGCGCTGTACGCGTTTATCGTCGAGCATCAGCGGCTCAAGCTGCGCAATCGCGGTGATCCGCCCGGTACGGCCAACGGTAAAGTGAATCGCTTTGACTTCCGTCACCTGGGCCACAGGAAGGTATTTCCATGCGACGACCCAACTTCCTTCCCCCGGCAGCCACTCCTCGCCCGGCGGCTCTGCCGAGGCGCGGACCACGATGCCATCCGTGGCGAAGGGCAACGAAGCCTTAAACCAGGCCGTCCGCTGCGCTTCCACGTCAGCCGCGTTTTTAACCGGCAGGGTATAGCGCGCCGTCAGGGTAAAACCAGCCTCCGCCAGCGCGGAAAGGCGTGCTTTCATCACTTTTGGGCCGTTCGGCCAGGCCCAGATAAAAATGCCTGTCTGCTTCAGCGCTGCGCGATCGGTCGCGCGCATCATCGCCCCCGCTACCTTCGCACGCGCGTTCATCCCCCCCATCCGCTGCTGGATATGCCCCTCGCGCAGCAGAAAAAGTTCCCCCTGCAACACGCTGTTGGCAAGCGGCCCGGCCAGTGTTTGCGGAATAGCGGGGATCATTCGCGCCTGTGCCGTCCACTCTTCCCCCTGTAAGCCGTCGCCCCGGCTGATCGCCTGCGCCAGCTTGCCGTTTTTGTAGACCAGGGTGACCGCAACACCATCCACCTTTGGCTGTACCCAGAGATCCTGCTGCGTCGCCATCCAGCGGCTAAGCGCCTGCTTGCTTTCTACCTTATGCACGCCGGTATGGGCGAAGGGATGCTTCACCGTCCCACTGGCGGCTGGAAGATCGTCGTGCAGCGGTTCATCGTGAAAACAGCGCTGCCACTGTTTTAAGCGGGCGTTAAGCCTGTCGTAAACGTCGTCGCTCACCTCGCTGCTGCCCTGCTTCCAGTAATCATCATTCCAGCGGGTCAGCTGCGCCTTCAGGGCCGCGATCTCCTGCCCGGCTTTAGCCGGTGACCAGACCGGGCAGATAGCCATCGCCCCGCTGCTTAAGAAGATCATCAGTATGCTTATCCATTTCACCATTATTACCCCTCCCTGTTTTGCGAAGGGTATACCCTGCCCGGGAGCCGCAGACCAGCTGCAAAATTGCATTTTACGAGCGCGCTTCAGCGCATTGTTTTTATTGCAGCAAAAAGAAGGTAAAAGCTGAAAACGGCACGCAAAATTTAATCATCCACGGGAAAAAGTGTGACAAAGGCTACGTCACACAGCGGCGACGTGTATAATAAGCCCGTATGTAGGACTTCTTCGTTAACACATACAAAAGACTCTCATGGCTCAAGGCACGCTTTATATTGTTTCTGCCCCTAGTGGCGCGGGTAAATCCAGCCTTATTCAGGCACTGTTAAAAACCCAACCGTTGTACGATACGCAGGTTTCTATTTCTCACACCACGCGAGCACCGCGTCCGGGTGAAGTGCACGGCGAACACTATTTCTTTGTGAATCACGACGAATTCAGAGCGATGATTGGCAGAGACGCGTTTCTTGAACACGCAGAAGTTTTCGGTAACTACTACGGCACTTCACGTGAAACCATTGAGCAGGTACTGGCGACCGGCGTGAACGTGTTCCTGGATATCGACTGGCAGGGCGCGCAGCAAATTCGTAAGAAAATGCCTGATTCGCGCAGTATCTTTATTTTACCGCCATCGAAAGAAGAACTGGATCGCCGCCTGCGTGGTCGCGGCCAGGACAGCGAAGAAGTTATCGCGAAGCGTATGGCGCAGGCTGTTGCAGAAATGAGCCATTACGCGGAATATGATTACCTTATTGTGAATGATGATTTTGATGCCGCGCTGAGCGATCTCAAAACTATCCTTCGCGCAGAACGCCTGCGTATGAGCCGCCAGAAGCAGCGACATGACGCATTAATCACCAAACTGTTGGCAGACTGAACCCACTTTCAGTATCATGCCCAGTCATTTCTTCACCTGTGGAGCATTTTAAGTATGGCACGCGTAACTGTTCAGGACGCTGTAGAGAAAATTGGTAACCGTTTTGACCTGGTGCTGGTCGCCGCGCGTCGCGCTCGTCAGATGCAGGTAGGCGGTAAAGATCCGCTGGTACCGGAAGAAAACGATAAAACCACCGTTATTGCACTTCGCGAAATCGAAGAAGGTCTGATCAACAACCAGATCCTCGACGTGCGTGAGCGCCAGGAGCAGCAAGAGCAGGAAGCCGCTGAATTACAAGCTGTTACCGCTATTGCTGAAGGTCGTCGTTAATTAAACCTGCGGGTCGCCCTTGTATCTGTTTGAAAGCCTGAATCAACTGATTCAAACCTACCTGCCTGAAGACCAGATTAAGCGTCTTCAGCAGGCGTATCTCGTTGCACGTGACGCTCACGAGGGCCAGACACGTTCAAGCGGTGAACCCTATATCACGCACCCGGTAGCGGTGGCCTGTATTCTGGCCGAGATGAAACTCGACTACGAAACGCTGATGGCCGCCCTGCTGCATGACGTGATCGAAGATACCCCTGCCACCTACCAGGACATGGAACAGCTGTTTGGCAAAAGCGTTGCCGAGCTGGTGGAAGGGGTCTCTAAGCTTGATAAGCTGAAATTTCGCGACAAGAAAGAGGCGCAGGCCGAAAACTTTCGCAAGATGATCATGGCGATGGTGCAGGATATCCGCGTCATTCTCATCAAACTGGCTGACCGCACCCACAATATGCGCACGCTGGGCTCACTTCGCCCGGATAAACGTCGCCGCATCGCCCGTGAAACCCTCGAAATCTACAGTCCGCTGGCGCACCGTTTAGGTATTCATCATATTAAAACCGAGCTGGAAGAGCTGGGTTTTGAGGCTTTGTACCCGAACCGCTATCGCGTGATTAAAGAGGTGGTGAAAGCCGCTCGCGGTAACCGTAAAGAGATGATTCAAAAGATCCTCTCTGAAATCGAAGGGCGTTTGCAGGAAGCGGGTATTCCGTGCCGCGTGAGCGGTCGCGAAAAGCATTTGTACTCTATCTACTGCAAAATGGTGCTCAAAGAGCAGCGTTTTCACTCGATCATGGATATCTACGCGTTCCGCGTGATCGTCCACGACTCAGACACCTGTTATCGCGTGCTGGGGCAGATGCACAGCCTGTACAAGCCGCGTCCGGGGCGCGTCAAAGATTACATCGCCATTCCAAAAGCGAACGGATATCAGTCTTTGCACACCTCCATGATTGGCCCGCACGGTGTCCCTGTTGAGGTGCAGATTCGTACCGAAGATATGGATCAGATGGCGGAGATGGGTGTCGCGGCGCACTGGGCTTACAAAGAGCACGGCGGCGAAAGCAGCACCACCGCGCAAATCCGCGCCCAGCGCTGGATGCAGAGCCTGCTGGAGCTGCAACAGAGCGCAGGTAGCTCGTTTGAATTTATCGAGAGCGTTAAATCCGATCTCTTCCCGGATGAGATTTACGTTTTCACGCCGGAAGGGCGCATTGTCGAACTGCCTGCGGGCGCGACACCGGTCGACTTCGCTTACGCCGTGCATACCGATATCGGCCACGCCTGCGTAGGTGCCCGCGTCGACAGGCAGCCTTATCCGCTGTCGCAGCCGCTTTTCAGCGGACAGACGGTGGAGATCATTACCGCGCCGGGGGCACGTCCTAACGCCGCCTGGCTGAACTTTGTCGTGAGCTCAAAAGCGCGCGCAAAAATCCGCCAGCTGCTGAAAAACCTTAAGCGCGACGACTCCGTTAGCCTGGGGCGTCGTCTGCTCAATCACGCGCTGGGTGGCAGCCGCAAACTGGCAGAGATCCCGCCAGAAAACATTCAGCATGAGCTGGAGCGTATGAAGCTCGCCTCGCTGGATGACCTGCTGGCAGAGATTGGTCTCGGCAACGCCATGAGCGTGGTCGTGGCGAAGAATCTGCAACAAGGCGAAACGACAGCCGTTCCTGCCACCACGCAAAATCATGGTCACCTGCCGATCAAAGGCGCTGACGGTGTGCTCATCACCTTCGCCAAATGCTGCCGTCCTATCCCGGGCGACCCGATTATTGCGCACGTCAGCCCGGGTAAAGGGCTGGTGATCCACCACGAATCCTGCCGTAACATCCGTGGCTATCAGAAAGAGCCTGAGAAGTTCATGGCGGTCGAGTGGGATAAAGAGACGGCGCAGGAATTTATCACTGAAATCAAGGTGGATATGTTCAACCACCAGGGTGCACTGGCGAACCTGACGGCAGCGATTAACACGGCCTCGTCCAACATTCAAAGCCTGAATACGGAAGAAAAAGATGGCCGCGTTTACAGCGCCTTTATTCGCCTGACCGCCCGTGACCGCGTGCATCTGGCAAATATTATGCGCAAGATCCGCGTGATGCCGGATGTCATTAAAGTCACCCGTAACCGAAACTAGCATTATGAATTCAAAACGTTACGAGCGAATCTGCGAAATGCTCGCCAGGCGTCAGCCTGATCTGACGGTCTGCATGGAGCAGGTCCATAAACCTCATAACGTCTCTGCTATCGTCCGCACCGCAGATGCCGTCGGCGTGCATGAAGTCCACGCCGTCTGGCCAGGAGCACGTATGCGTACCATGGCCTCCACCGCCGCAGGCAGCAACAGCTGGGTATCCGTGAAAACTCACCAGACTATTGGTGAAGCGGTCTCGCACCTGAAAGGGCGTGGCATGCAGGTTCTGGCAACCAACCTCTCTGCTAAAGCCGTGGATTTCCGTGAGATCGACTACACCCGTCCGACCTGTATTTTAATGGGCCAGGAGAAAACGGGGATCACGCAGGAAGCACTGGATTTGGCCGATCGGGACATCATCATTCCGATGATTGGCATGGTCCAGTCACTCAACGTGTCGGTCGCCTCAGCGCTGATCCTGTATGAAGCGCAGCGCCAGCGTCAGAATGCCGGAATGTACGAGCGCAGCAACAGCATGCTGCCGGAAGAGGAGCAGCAGCGCCTGCTGTTTGAAGGTGGCTATCCGGTGCTGGCTCGCGTTGCGAAGCAGAAGAAATTGCCTTACCCCCACGTCAACGCGCAGGGCGAAATTGAAGCCGATGCCGAGTGGTGGTCCACCATGCAGTACGCGGGATAAATCATGAAAGGCCGCCTGCTGGACGCTATACCGCTCAACAGCCTGACGGGCGTGGGCGCGGCACAAAGCAGTAAACTGGCGAAGATTGGCCTGCACACCGTGCAGGATCTCCTGCTCCACCTCCCCCTGCGTTACGAAGACCGTACTCAGCTTTATAAAATTGGCGATCTGCTGCCCGCTATTTACGCCACCGTTGAAGGGGAAGTGCTGAACTGCAACATCACCTTTGGCGGACGCAGGATGATGACCTGCCAGATCAGCGACGGCACCGGTATTCTTACCCTGCGCTTTTTCAACTTCAATGCGGCAATGAAAAACAGCCTTGCCACTGGACGACGCGTACTTGCGTACGGTGAAGCCAAACGGGGCAAATACGGCGCGGAGATGATCCACCCGGAATACCGCGTGCAGGGCGATCTCAGCTCACCTGAGCTACAGGAGACGCTCACGCCGGTCTATCCAACCACTGAAGGCATTAAGCAGGCTACGCTGCGCAAGCTCACCGACCAGGCGCTGGAGCTGCTCGATACCTGCGCCATTAACGAGCTGCTGCCGCCGGAGCTGGCGCAGGGCATGATGAGCCTGCCAGAGGCGTTGCGCACCCTGCACCGCCCACCGCCAACGCTTCAGCTTGTTGATTTAGAGAGCGGTAAACACCCCGCCCAACGGCGTCTTATCCTTGAGGAATTACTGGCTCACAACCTGAGCATGCTGGCCCTGCGCGCAGGTGCGCAGCGTTTCCACGCGCAGCCATTAAGCCAGCGTGATGAGCTCAAAGATAAGCTGCTGGCCTCACTGCCGTTTAAACCCACCGGCGCCCAGGCGCGGGTGACCGCCGAGATCGAACGCGATATGGCGCTGGATGTGCCGATGATGCGCCTGGTGCAGGGCGATGTGGGTTCCGGTAAAACGCTGGTCGCCGCGCTGGCCGCTTTGCGCGCTATCGCCCACGGCAAGCAGGTGGCGCTGATGGCACCGACGGAACTGCTGGCCGAGCAGCACGCCAACAATTTCCGTAACTGGTTTGCCCCGCTGGGAATTGAAGTGGGCTGGCTGGCCGGGAAGCAGAAGGGCAAAGCGCGCCTTGCGCAGCAGGAGGCGATAGCCAGCGGGCAGGTGCAGATGATTGTCGGCACGCACGCCATTTTCCAGGAACAGGTGCAGTTTAACGGCCTGGCGCTGGTGATTATCGACGAACAGCACCGCTTTGGTGTTCATCAGCGTCTGGCGTTGTGGGAGAAAGGTCTGCAACAGGGCTTCCACCCGCATCAGCTGATCATGACCGCCACGCCGATTCCGCGCACCCTGGCGATGACGGCCTATGCCGATCTGGATACCTCCACCATCGACGAACTCCCCCCGGGTCGTACGCCGGTGACAACGGTCGCCATTCCGGACACGCGCCGCAGCGACATCATTGACCGCGTGCGCAACGCCTGCACCCACGAAGGACGTCAGGCTTACTGGGTCTGTACCCTGATTGAAGAGTCTGAGCTGCTGGAAGCGCAGGCTGCCGAAGCCACATGGGAAGAGTTAAAGCTCGCCCTGCCGGAGCTGAACGTCGGTCTGGTTCACGGGCGCATGAAGCCTGCCGAAAAGCAGGCGGTGATGCAGTCGTTCAAACAGGGTGAACTGCATTTACTCGTTGCGACCACGGTTATCGAAGTGGGCGTGGACGTGCCGAACTCCAGCCTGATGATTATTGAGAACCCGGAGCGCCTGGGCCTGGCGCAGCTCCACCAGCTACGAGGCCGCGTGGGCCGTGGCGCGATCGCCTCTCACTGCGTGCTGCTCTACAAAGCCCCGCTGTCGAAAACCGCGCAGATGCGTTTGCAGGTATTACGCGACAGCAATGACGGCTTCGTCATTGCGCAAAAAGATCTGGAGATCCGCGGCCCGGGTGAACTGCTGGGCACGCGTCAGACGGGTAACGCCGAATTTAAAGTGGCGGATTTGTTGCGCGATCAGGCCATGATCCCCGAAGTACAACGCCTTGCGCGTCATATTCATGAACGCTACCCCGAACAGGCGGCAGCGTTAATTGAACGCTGGATGCCGGAAACCGAGCGGTATTCCAACGCCTGACGATCAGCCAAACATCGGCAGCATCAGGTAGAGCTTAATGACCAGCGCGTTGACGATATCAATGAAGAATGCCCCCACCATTGGCACCACCAGAAACGCCATGTGCGACGGACCGAACCGTTCAGTGATCGCCTGCATGTTTGCGATGGCCGTTGGCGTTGCCCCCAGTCCAAACCCACAGTGGCCCGCTGCCAGTACCGCCGCATCATAGTTTTTGCCCATCATGCGCCAGGTAACAAAGATGGCATACAGCGCCATAAACACGGCCTGTACCGCCAGGATCGCCACCATCGGCAGCGCCAGCGAGGCCAGTTCCCACAGCTTGAGGCTCATCAGCGCCATCGCCAGGAACAGCGACAGGCTGACGTTCCCCAGCACGGACACTGCGCGCTCAAAGACGCGGTAGAAGCCCATCTGCGCCAGACCGTTGCTCAGGATCACCCCGATAAACAGCACGCAGACAAAAGTTGGCAGTTCGAAAGCCGTTCCCGCCAGCCATTGCGCAACGATTTTGCCCACGGTGAGGCAGATAGCAATCATGGCGATGGTTTCAATCATCACCAGCGAGGTGATACTACGGCCAACGTCCGGTTTTTCAAATGCGGTCGGCACCATTTCATCGTCTGGCCTGCCTTCCGGCGTGGTGGAGTGTTTCACCAGATAGCGCGCCACCGGGCCGCCAATCAGCCCGCCAAGCACCAGGCCAAAGGTCGCGCAGGCCATCGCCACTTCCGTTGCGTTTTCAAAGCCATAGCGTTCGATGAACAGCTTGCTCCACGCCGCGCCCGTTCCGTGGCCACCTGACAGGGTAATCGACCCCGCCAGCAGACCCATCAGCGGATCCAGCCCCAGCAATGACGCCATACCGATGCCGATGGCGTTTTGCATCAGAAGCAGGCCCACCACAACAATCAGAAACACGCCCAGCACCTTGCCACCCGAACGCAGGCTTGCGAGGTTAGCGTTCAGGCCGATAGTGGCAAAGAAGGCCAGCATCAACGGATCTTTCAGGGACATATCAAAATCGATTTCCCAGCCCATGCCTTTTTTCAGTACCAGCAGGGCCAGCGCCACCAGCAAACCACCGGCGACGGGTTCAGGAATGGTGTACTTTTTCAGAAAGGAAACACTGTGTACCAGCTTGCGACCAAGCAGAAGAACCAGCGTTGCGGCAACAAGGGTCGACAACGTATCGAGATGAATCATAAAAGGCTCCTGTTATGCGCGTATTCCATACACACGCGGCGTTATCCTGGGCCGGGTGATGCTCGTCATGAGCCGCCGGCGCGAAAAGTGTAATTTTTTTTTGCTGTTCGTTGTAGAAAAGCTGCTCACACCGGCAGATTTTCTCTCTTTTTTTTGCTGGCAATCGTTTGCTTTTACCAGGTGGTCAGCTAAAATGCCCGCTTTTCCACCCTGGGATTGCCGCCGATGTCTGTTAACACTCTGGAGTCTGCTTCTGCGCAACCGATTGCGCAGAAGCAAAACAGCGAACTGATTTACCGCCTTGAAGATCGTCCCCCGCTGCCTCAAACCCTGTTTGCCGCCTGCCAGCACCTGCTGGCGATGTTCGTTGCGGTCATCACGCCGGCTCTGCTGATTTGCCAGGCGCTAGGGTTACCGGCGCAGGATACGCAACACATCATCAGTATGTCTCTGTTCGCTTCCGGCGTGGCCTCCATCATTCAAATTAAAGCCTGGGGTCCGGTGGGTTCAGGTTTGCTGTCGATTCAGGGCACCAGCTTTAACTTTGTGGCTCCGCTGATCATGGGCGGTACGGCACTGAAAACCGGCGGCGCAGATGTCCCGACGATGATGGCGGCGCTTTTCGGCACCCTGATGCTGGCAAGCTGCACAGAGATGTTCATCTCCCGCGTTCTGCACCTGGCGCGCCGGGTGATTACCCCGCTGGTCTCCGGCGTGGTGGTGATGATTATCGGCCTGTCGCTGATTCAGGTGGGTCTGACCTCCATCGGGGGCGGCTACGCGGCAATGAGCGACCATACCTTCGGCGCGCCGAAAAAACTGCTGCTGGCAGGCGTGGTGCTGGCGATCATTATTCTGCTTAACCGTCAGCGTAACCCGTACCTGCGCGTGGCATCGCTGGTGATCGCCATGGCGGCCGGTTACCTGCTGGCGTGGGCGCTGGGTATGCTCCCGGAGAACACCACCCCAACCAACAGCGCGTTGATTACCGTGCCAACGCCGCTCTACTATGGCCTGGGCATTGACTGGAGTCTGCTCCTGCCGCTGATGCTGGTCTTTATGATTACCTCGCTGGAAACCATTGGCGATATCACCGCCACCTCCGACGTGTCCGAGCAGCCGGTCTCCGGCCCGCTGTACATGAAACGTCTTAAAGGCGGCGTGCTGGCGAACGGACTGAACTCGTTTGTCTCGGCGGTGTTCAACACCTTCCCGAACTCCTGCTTCGGCCAGAACAACGGCGTGATCCAGCTGACCGGCGTGGCCAGCCGCTACGTGGGCTTCGTGGTGGCGCTGATGCTGGTGGTCCTCGGCCTGTTCCCGGCGGTAAGCGGATTTGTACAGCACATTCCCGAGCCGGTGCTGGGCGGCGCGACGCTGGTCATGTTCGGTACCATCGCGGCCTCCGGCGTGCGTATCGTCTCCCGCGAGCCGCTGAACCGCCGCGCAATCATGATTATTGCGCTGTCTCTCGCCGTAGGGCTTGGCGTCTCCCAGCAGCCGATGATTTTGCAGTTTGCCCCGGACTGGGTGAAAAACCTGCTCTCTTCCGGCATCGCCGCGGGCGGTATTACCGCTATCGTGCTGAATCTCATTTTCCCGCCTGAAAAGAACTGATCCCCACACGGCAGGCTGTCAATGCCTGCCGTGACATCTCTTTACACCATTCCCGCCTTGAGCATTGCGCATAAATCGTGCATAACACCCTTATGTGCGTTTCGCGGGAGGGAAGACCATGAAATTTATTGGAAAGCTGCTTATCTATCTTCTGGTAGCCCTGCTCATTGTAGTGCTCGCCTTTTATTTTCTGCTCCAGACCCGCTGGGGCGCATCGCAGGTCAGCAGCTGGATCACGGTGAATACCGATTACGAGCTCAACTTTGACCTGATGGATCACCGCTTTTCATCCCCTTCTCACATCCTTCTGGAAAACGTTACCTTCGGACGAGATGGCAAACCGGCCACGCTGGTCGCTAAAAAAGTGGATATTGGCTTAAGCAGCCGCCAGATCACCGACCCGCTGCATATGGATGCCATCACCCTGTTCGATGGCACGCTGAATTTATCGCCGCAGACGGCGCCGCTGCCGTTCCAGGCCGACCGTCTGCAACTGAATAACATGGCCTTTAACAGCCCGAATACGGAGTGGGATCTCAGTGCGCAAAAGGTGACCGGCGGCGTCAGCCCGTGGCAGCCCGAGGCGGGGAACGTACTGGGGAAAAATGCGCAAATCCAGATGAGCGCCGGGTCGCTCACCCTCAACGGCATACCGGCCAACAACGTGCTGATTCAGGGACAACTCAACGGCAAAGGGGTGGCGCTGAATACCATCGGTGCCGATATGGCGCGCGGCTCGCTTACGGGCTCGGCTCTGCGTAATGCCGACGGTGGCTGGGTTATCAACACCCTGCGTCTGAATGAGATCCGCCTGCAAAGCGACAAATCGCTGCTGGATTTCTTCGCCCCTCTCTCCACCCTGCCTTCGTTACAGATTGGGCGGCTGGAAGTGACCGATGCCCGTCTACAGGGGCCAGACTGGGCGGTAACCGACCTCGATCTCAGCCTGCGTAACCTCACCCTGAGTAAAGGTGACTGGCAAAGCCAGGAGGGACGGTTATCCATGAACGCCAGCGAATTTATCTACGGCTCGCTGCATCTGTTTGACCCTATTCTGAATGCGGAATTCTCCCCGCAGGGCATTGCGCTGCGTCAGTTCACCTCCCGCTGGGAAGGGGGCATGGTGCGCACCTCCGGCAACTGGCTGCGCGAGGGTCAGGCGCTGGTGCTGGACGACGTTGCGATTGCCGGGCTGGAATATACGCTTCCGGAAAACTGGAAAACGCTGTGGATGGACCCGCTCCCGGCATGGCTGAACAGCGTGACGCTGAAAAAATTCGGCCTGAGCCGCAACCTGGTGATCGACATCGATCCGGCGTTCCCGTGGCAGATCACCTCCCTCGACGGTTATGGCGCTAATTTGCGGCTGGCGCAGGATCACAAGTGGGGCGTGTGGGGCGGTAACGCAACCCTCAACGGGGCGGCAGCGACCTTTAACCGCGTCGACGTGCGTCGCCCGTCGCTGGCGCTGAATGCCAACGCCGCAACGGTAAATATTACCGACCTGAGCGCCTTTACCGAGAAAGGGATCCTGGAGGCGACCGCCACGGTTTCACAGCTGCCGCAGCGGCAGACCACCGTGAGCCTGAACGGGCGCGGTGTACCACTCAACGTCTTGCAGCAGTGGGGCTGGCCAGCGCTGCCGATTGCGGGCGACGGCAATATTCAGCTCACCGCCAGCGGAAGCGTGCAGGCGAATGCGCCGCTGAAGCCGACGGTGAACGGGAAGCTGAGCGCGGTGAATATGGATAAACAGCAGGTGCAACAGACCATGACCCGCGGGATGGTGTCGGCGGTGGCTCCGGCACAGTAAATAGCCGGGTGGCGGCTTCGCCTTACCCGGCCTACGATCTCATGTAGGCCCGGTAAGCGAAGCGCCACCGGGCATTTTTCCAGCTCAGAGGTGAACCACCACCTCATCCCCCTCGGCTTTCACCACCACACCCCACTCGCTGCCCGCATGTGAACCGCCTTTTACGCCGCCGACCTTCTGCACGTTGCGCAAGCACACCGACCAGTTTTGCGCATCTCCCGTGCCGGTAAAGGTCACGACGTCGCCCTGACGTGACGCCTTCAGCGTAAACAACACGGAACCGTCCGCCGCAGGCACTTCACTCACCGCCGTTGCGCCATCGCTCAGGTTGAAGAGCTGGAAGGCCGTCCCCTCGTGCCACGCATAGTCCGGCTTCTGGTTATTATTGCCGAGCGCCAGCAGCGTGTTGTCGCGCACATAGACCGGCAGGCTCATGAAATCGTGCTGCTGCTTATGCCAGCGGCTACCCTCGATTTCATCGTTGTGCCACAGGTGCGTCCAGCGCCCTTCCGGCAGCCAGAACTGCACGTCGCCCGCCTCGGAGAACACCGGGGCCACCATCATTGAATCCCCCAGCATGTACTGACGGTCAAGATAGTCACACGCCGGATCGTCCGGGAACTCCAGCATCATCGCCCGCAGCATCGGCGTGCCGAACTCACGCGCCAGAGCCGCCTGACGATACAGGTACGGCATCAGCTGGCATTTCAGCTGCGTGAAGTGGCGCACCACGTCGCAGGACTCGTCATCGTACGCCCACGGCACGCGGTAGGATTTGCTGCCGTGCAGGCGGCTGTGGCTGGAGAACAGCCCGAACGCGCACCAGCGTTTGTAGACGTGCGCCGGAGCGGTGTTTTCGAACCCGCCGATATCGTGGCTCCAGAACCCGAAGCCGGACAGGCCAATCGACAGCCCGCCGCGCAGGCTTTCGGCCATCGATTCATAGTTGGCGTAGCAGTCGCCGCCCCAGTGTACCGGGAACTGTTGCGCACCCACGGACGCGGAGCGGGCAAACAGCACCGCCTCTTCTTCTCCCACCGTCTCTTTCAGCACGTTCCACACCAGCTCGTTATAGATGTAGGCGTAATGGTTGTGCATCTTCTGCGGATCGGATCCGTCGAACCACTGCACGTCCGTCGGGATACGCTCGCCGAAATCGGTCTTGAAGCAGTCGACGCCGATCTCCACCAGGCCTTTCAGTTTGTCCGCATACCACCTGCACGCGTCCGGGTTGGTGAAGTCGTAGATCGCCAGCCCCGGCTGCCATTTGTCCCACTGCCACAGGGAGCCGTCCGGGCGCTTCAGCAGGTAGCCCTTCTCTTTCAACTCGCGGAAGATCGGCGATTTCTGGCCGATGTACGGGTTGATCCACACGCAGACCTTCAGCCCTTTCTCTTTCAGGCGGCGGATCATCCCTTCCGGATCCGGGAAGGTCACCGGGTCCCACTCGAAGTCGCACCACTGGAAGGCCTTCATCCAGAAGCAGTCGAAGTGGAAGACGTGCAGCGGCAGGTCGCGCTCGGCCATGCCGTCGATAAAGCTGTTCACCGTGGCTTCGTCGTAGTTGGTGGTGAACGAGGTGGTGAGCCACAGGCCGAACGACCACGCAGGCGGCAGCGCCGGACGGCCAGTGAAGCGGGTATAGCGGTTCAGCACTTCTTTCGGCGTCGGGCCGTCGATCACAAAGTACTCGAGATATTCCCCTTCCACGCTGAACTGCACTTTGGACACTTTCTCGGAGCCGACTTCAAACGAGACGTTTTCCGGGTGATTCACCAGCACGCCGTAGCCGCGGTTGGTCAGGTAGAACGGGATGTTTTTGTAGGACTGCTCGGTGCTGGTGCCCCCGTCGCGGTTCCAGGTTTCGACCGTCTGACCGTTGCGCACCAGGGCGGTGAAGCGCTCGCCCAGGCCGTAGACCGTTTCCCCCACGCCCAGATCCAGACGTTCAAACACATAGTTGCGATCGGTATTGCTGTCCTGTACGTAGCCGTTGTTTTTCAGCTGGCTGCCGGTAATGCGCTGGCCGTTGCGCAGGAAATCCAGCGCCCAGAACTCGCCTTTGGTGACGCGCACGCTTACGCTGCCGCTTTTCAGCTCGGCAAACTCGGCGTTGTTTTCAATCTCTACCTTCACGTCTTTCAGAACGTTCAGCGGATAGTGCGGGCCTTTATTCAGCGCGCCCTGGAAGTGCTCAATGCGCACCCCGACAATCCCTTCCTGCGGGGCAAACAGGCGCACCGTGAACATCAACGTGTCGAGCTGCCAGGTGCGTTCGCGCACGTCACGCGGCGCCACATACACCACCAGGTCATTGCCCTGCTGCTCCACGTCGAACACCTGAACCGGATACGTCACGTTCAGGCCCGGTTGAATAAGCCAGTTTCCATCACTGATTTTCATGCTTTCGTCCTCTTAGTTCTGCAATTCTTTACTGACCGGCAGGTTTTCAAACTCCTGCTGATTGCGGCGCGCACCCTGCGCCAGCTCGCGCAGGATTTTGGTCAGGAAGGGGGTTTTCAGCGTGTAGTAGCGTTTGGCGATGATGGCGCTCAGCACGTAGCAGATCGCTGGTGCCAGCGTAAACAGGCCGATAATGATACTGATGGTCGCGCTGCTCTGGGTTTTGGCCGCCGCGTCGTAGCCGCCGCCTGCCAGCATCCAGCCGATCATCGCCCCGCCCAGCGCCAGGCCGAGCTTCAGCACGAACAGCGTGCCCGCAAAGCTGATGCCGGTCAGACGTTTGCCGTTGGTCCATTCGCCGTAGTCGACGGTATCGGACATCATTACCCACTGAATCGGCGTCACCAGCTGGTGCAGCACGCCGATAACGAAGATGAAGCCGAACATCAGCACGGTGGCATGCATCGGCACGAAGAACATCGCCACGCTGACCACCGCCAGCGCGGCGTTGGTCCACCAGAAAATGCTGACCTTGCACTTCCAGTCGGTGAGCGGTTTTGCCAGCGCGGAGCCAATCAGGTTGCCGACGCAGTAGGTCGTCAGGAACGCGACGAACACTTCCGGCGAGCCCATGATCCAGGTGCAGTAGTACATCATCGCGCCGCCGCGCACGCAGACGGCGAGGATGTTGAGTATGGTCAGCACGCCGACGATGCGCCACTGGTCGTTTTGCCAGATATCACGCAGATCTTCACGCATGGAGGTGGTGCTCGGCGGCACCTGGATGCGCTCTTTGGTGGTGAAGAAGCAGAACGCCAGCATCAGGAACGCGACCACCGACAGCACGGCGATCCCGCCCTGGAAGCCGAACGCTTTATCGTCGCCGCCAATCAGGTTCACCAGCGGCATCATCAGCACCGTGGAGAGCATGCCGCCCGCCGTCGCCAGCACAAAGCGCCACGACTGAAGGGAGATACGCTGCGTCGGGTCGTTGGTGATCACGCCGCCCAGCGCGCAGTACGGGATGTTGACCACGGTATAGAGCAGGGTCAGCAGCGTGTAGGTGATGGCGGCGTAAACCATTTTGCCGTTGAGGCTCAGGTCCGGCGTGGTATACGCCAGCACGCAGACGATGCCGAACG
Source organism: Enterobacter sp. CRENT-193 (assembly GCF_002787395.1). Lineage (NCBI taxonomy): Bacteria > Pseudomonadati > Pseudomonadota > Gammaproteobacteria > Enterobacterales > Enterobacteriaceae > Enterobacter > Enterobacter sp. CRENT-193. The sequence continues at coordinate 630,837 of NZ_CP024812.1, forward strand.
GGATAGCGCCAAACAAAATCCATGGACGGAACTTGCCCCAGCGGCTGCGGGTGCGGTCGGCAATCAGCCCCATGCACGGGTCGGAGATCGCATCCAGCGCGCGGGCCAGCAGGAACATGGTGCCGACAAACCCGGCGGGAATACCAAAAATATCGGTGTAGAAAAACATCATATAAAGCATGACGTTATCAAAAATGATATGGCTGGCGGCGTCTCCCATGCCGTAGCCAATCCTCTCTTTTACTGACAGTACTTCGCTCATATTTTTATCCTTCACGCTGTAGGGGGCGCTGAGACCGGTTGCATTGGTTTTAAACCATTGTTTCAGGAGCGGGTATTGCGTTTTCTGGTTAAGAGATTACGTTTCTTGTTTTTTGTGATCGGGATAAAAGTTGATGAGCACGAAATGCTAACCTGAGGATTTTCTTAAGAATTAGCTGAAACCGGGGGGTTAAGGTCAAAAGAGAGGTGAAAAAAGTGGTGTGGGGTATGTGGTAAATGCCTGAAAGTAGCTATAATGCGCCCCGCCTCCATGTAGCAATGCAGGCGCGGAAGATCGACATCTCCGGTGAGGTGGCTGGACTTCAAATCCAGTTGGGGGCGCCAGCGTTCCCGGGCAGGTTCGACTCCTGTGATCTTCCGCCAAAAATCAATCTATTTTGCTCCTTCATTTTTCACTTGCCTCTCGAGCATCTTTATTGTAAATCCATCTGAAAAATGTAACCAACTGGCAATTAGGAATATAAAGATCTGGGAACAAGCAATATAGATATTTGGTTTGAAGATCATTCCAAAATAAAAAAACAAGGCTACAATTACAAAAATAAATCTTTTGGCGCTATACCAACTAAAGTTACTATCATTGATTTTTTGTTTGACCTGTGAAATAGAGCGTGAGATTTTTGCTGCATTTTGCCCAAGAATTATTGAAGCAGCAAGACTCCAATCAGAAGTATATATTATGTCACGTAAAGGACCAAAATATATCTTAACCAAAATAAGAATTAAAAAAGGCACACAAATATATAAATACTCAGCTTTCAGATCTGATACGTAACCTTTTTTCTGTAACGCACTAAGCTGGTATTTCGAATTGCTCATCGCTTCCACCCCTAACGATATCCTCGATCTTTATAATCTTCACATTTCTTACTTCTGCTGTTTTTCGTTTATCATAAGGTTTATAAAGATCATAAGTAAACTCTGCCAATAAAGTATCTTTAGGCCCAATAGGAGGTATCAGACCAGATTGATAATTCTTTATCCAATCCTTAACAAGAATTCGTGCAGTAAAAGTTTTATTCATTCTGGAACTCTTAAACGTCCATAATTGCTTACCTTCATTTATTGCGATTTTCACATATAAATAATCTTTTGCGACAACGGTTTCTTTCAACCCTAAGAACATAGTTGAAAGGTCTCCCGCGAATCGCCACTTTGTATTAATGTTTTGTGAATAAGAAGAACCTCCAAACTCGACAATTTCATCCTTAAGTATAAGATTATTAGCTTTTGAGACTGTTCCTAACATATGAGAAAGCGCTTTTCGATCAATATGTGAATCGATTTCATTGCCCAATCCATCATTAATTAATGTTTCTTCAATATTTGCAGCTAATTGATCGACTTGTTCTTCTGTCTCTGTCTCATCAGTTTCCAGTAATTGCTCAAATAATTTTGAGCCAGCAGAAGCCACTCTATTAATAAAAAAATCATGTACTAGGCCAGGTGACTGAATCAACTTGGCTTTAATGGAAGATATTTGTATATCTTCGAGATGAAATTTAAATTCCTGCTTTACATCAATTGATTTAGCCAAAATTTGTCCAAACTGCTCATACGCAGCAATGTACAAACTCATAGCTTCAAAAAGTTGGCTGGGGTTTGGTCTATCCTTTTTATAGTCTATTTTTATAAAAACATTTGCTTCCATGACGTACCTCGTTGATTGATAGCAAAATTGATTTATTTACAAGCGTTTATCAATTAATGTGATATCAGTCCCACAAGAGCAACAACCCCACAATGCAAGACAATATCGGATCAGAAGTAGTACTTCAATAAAATACTGTGTAAAAATACAGTAATTGATATTATTTGAGAATTTACTTATATAATTTCAATTACTTAAAGGTTTCCAATCGTGCTTTACAAGCCTCTTTAACCCACTTACTAAAATTCCCCTTCCCCGCAGCCTTCTCAATCTGCTCCAAAAGCTCATCCTCGAACCGGATGTTCTTCATAGTGCTTTTGGTACGGTCAAAATTTGGTTTCTTTTTCTCTTGCATGGTAGGTACCAATTCGGTTAATTTATCCGCATGTGGTACCTACCACATGGATTCGGAATTCTGACAACGCCCAACAGTGTTGGAGCACTAAAGGGCGTCTAACCTCACCAACTATCAAGGAGTTGATTATGGCTGATTCGCATTCTACCCCAGACACCGACCAATCCGGAATCGAGCGTTCATTAATTGTGGGATACCGCCCGAATGTTTACGACAAATCTACGCCGAAAATCATCCTTTCCGGCAAGTGGCTGCGCGCGGCGGGGTTTGATACTGGACAGCAGGTCACGGTAAAGGTCATGAAAGGATGCATCGTTCTGGTGGCGTATAACGAGCAGGAGCAGCGTTTGCAGGACGATTATAAACGGACGAAAGCAAAGCTTATTGAGATAGAGGACGCGCTTGCAGCGATCCAAATTCCACATGCTGGAAAGCGCCTCGCAAAATCAAATACAAACCACCTGGCTTAGCGGCTGTTTCTGGCATACTACGAGCTTACAGACATTATCCTTATGAAGCATTTCTGATAAGGGTGGACGGGTCGAAAATGCAGTTGTTCGGTTTTATCGAACAACTGCCAGCGAGGCAGCCAAGTGAAAACCTTAAATGAAGTGATTGCGTCACGCTCACCGGAAAGCCAACAGCGCATTCAGGAGATGGCAGAGGAAATGTTCCTCGAAACCGGCCTGCAACTTCTGCGTGAAGAGCTCCAGCTCTCGCAAAAACATGTCGCCGATCTTATGGGCGTAAGTCAGCCTGCGGTAACACAGCTGGAGCAGCGTGGAAACGATCTGAAAATTGCTACGCTTAAGCGTTACATCGAAGCGATGGGCGGAAAGCTTTCCATTAACGTGGAACTTTCCACTGGCAAGCGGGTTGCGTTTCATCTCTAGCGCGATAGTATCCACAGTTAATGGCGCAACTACATAAGCCGCATTTTACATCCACATCAGACATTCAGCTCTGCGACGTGCGCCACACCCCAGGCGTACAACCATACTCCGTCTGGAAATGACGAATAAAGTGCGCGCAGTCGCTGAATCCCATCCGCTGCGCAATATCCGTCACGCTTTGCTGTGAGTTCTTCAGCAGCCAGCAAGCATAGCGCAGCCTGGCGCTGCGGATAAATTCGCGGGCCGTTTTGCCGAATTCTGCGTGGAACAGGCGGTTGAGCTGGCGTTCACTCAATGCCACTTCTCGCGCAAGCCCGGCGGTGGTGAGCGGCCGGGTCAGGAACTGTTCAATCAGCATGACGGCGCGGCGCAACCGCGAGTCAGGGATAAGCGCAAGATTCGCCGGACGCGGGGTGGCAATTTCATGCGGAACGAGCGACAAACGCTGGCAGGTGGTGCTGGCGATATCATCCCCGGCATGGGCGCGGATAAGCTCAGTTGCCAGCGTCAGGGTGGAAATACCGCCCGGGCAGGTCAGCACATCGCCATCGTCGATGAAATCATACCCTTGCTCAGCATAAACCAGCGGGAAAGCCTGCCGAAATGCATCAAGGTGGAAAGGATGGATGGACGCTCGTCGTTCATTCAGCAATCCTTCCTGTGCGAGGACAAAACTGCCGGTGCCAATGCCAATGAGCGGAACCCCGGCATGGTGGGCATGTGCCAGATACGCTTTATCCCCCTGATACCCTAAGTCCAGATACTGCAATTCACCGCCGATAACAGCAAGGTAGTTAAAACTGTCCGGCGGCGCATGGGTGGAATCCGGTCTCATGATAATCCCCGCATTGCTGATAATCGGGATATCAGGAAATTCACTTATCAGGCTGATTTTAAATGCTAATTTATCCTGAGCTTTCGCTGCATAACGCAGCGCCTCCAGCAATCCGGAGACGGCCAGGAGTGAATAACGGGGCCATAATATCAACCCAATATGCAGACACTTTTCCGGTACTGATTTCCCCCCATCGGAGGAGTCAAATACACTTTTCATTTACTTGCCAAATTTAAAATTAATTACATTATCGCAACATGATCTGTCGCACTTTATATTTCTAAGATAATCCTGATATTTTAAATCAAGCATAAATGAGAAGGGAGGAAAATATAATGTTTTTCTCGTTTATATCATTCTTTTTTTGAACCACGACACACATATGTCGGTAATGTTCCTAAGGTAAAGATATAGTTACCATTATGTTGTTCATTGATCCGCATATAAATACTCTTGCCCGGATAGACAAAAAATTGCGGTTCATATTTTTCCAGCCAGCTGTCGTCAACATTATCGTCCGGGAACGTCATATTTTTTTCTGACGTCAGCAAATAGAGATGATCTTGCCTCTCCACCCGAAAGGAAATTTTCCTGTCGATGGTTTTACCCGGATCGCTCTTTGCCCGGCCATTCATGCTCAGGGTGCCGAATTTCCCGTCGAAGGTGTAATTCAGCCAGACCGTCAGCGTCTCATCCGGATGGTGCTGGACCAGATTAGCCTGGCATGAAAAAGGCTGAACGTAAGTTCGGTGCCACAGGTAATAACCCGTCAGCACGCCTGCGGTGACGAGGCCCGTCACGATGATATACAGCATCTGCCGAAAACGAGTCATGCTAGCTATCCTTCAGGAAATAATCAGATATACAGCGGTTCGGTTCTTTCATTGGCCGGTCGCAGCGAATAACCGACGCACGAGGAAGCAGAGCGTACCAGCTGATGTAAACCCAGGGATATTGCGCGCATTCAGCCTTGAATTGTTCCACATAGGTCAGCGCGGAAGCGCGTTCAGCGTGAGTCTGAATGTCGTTCGCAAGATAAACGCGACAGGCTCCGACGGATGCCGCAAAACGGTAATCCTCAACAAAACGGTTTTCTGTGGCGTTCATATATCCCGTCACGCCTGCCCCGGCCAGGACGATCAATAGCCCCATGACAACAGCCAGCCAGCGCGTGGGCTTCCTGGCAACGGGCGTTGCTGGCGCGGAGGATGCAGAGACCTCCTCGATCGCTGGCGCCTCCACACATTGTTCCTCTGCGGGTTGAGGCGCGACAGGTGAAGACTCTCTGACGGTTATTTGCGTGTCGCTTGCCAGCGTCAACCCAATCCGCGGAATGGTAACGATAGGGTCAGTTTCAAAACCAATCTTTTTGAGCCCTTTGCGCAGGATGGAGATGTTCTGGTAATAGGTATTGGAGGAGACAAGCATGCCGCGGCTTTGCCAGACAATATCAAGGAACTCTTGCTGAGTGACAATCGACCCCGCTCTGTCGATTAATAACAACAGGCATCGGCCTGCTGGCGAATTTAACACAACCACACGGTCAGGATTGTTGATATCACGTAACGTGCTGGCCGCAGGATGAAATTCGACGATATTATTTATAATGTAATGCTTATGCATAGGGGCAGTATGAATTCTCCGGTTAACAGATGTTGAACCTGGGTCACCGCATGTATGGGATGACATTCACGTCGGGATTAATGTGACTGATTAACGGCATGCTGTATATCTTCGCCATTGGCGAAAAATCTTAATTTATATTTCATCCCTTAAGCTTCACTGAACCTGCATAAGAACTCAACCCTTGTAGAATGCGGCTTGCAGAGCCACTTCATCCGCGATCATCCTCATTATGATGTTTTGTGAAGTGAATTTCCGCTCCACAGAAGTATCTCACTACCGGCAGCATCTCATTTATCAGAGCCTCACCTTTTGGCGCACTCCTCGCCTCTTGACATTGACAAATACCTACATAAAAAAACATTGTACGCCACGGACATGCGTGTCTGAAATATTCAGCACTCTTAAGCCTTAACTTTTCTCAACCAGAACAATATCAATAACTTATATGGTTTTTGTATGCTTTTCAGCCACCTTTCTATCAGTTTTTATCGATGATAACATTCGTAAATTGTTATTCCCCGTCAGCAACTTCACACCCGCACTGACACCAGACGACAAACTCCTTACAAAACATTTATCAAAGCTAAATTTTCATTAAAAATAGAAGCTATCATAATTTACAGAAAGCGAAGCGGAATAAGACCAATCAGAGGGAAGCGTCGTAACCGGTCTCGATCTTAGTAATTAATACAATTTTAGATTAATTCAGATTACCTCTTTATTGGCCGACGTATAGTAGGCCTACACTATGCAATACGTCATTGCTTCGAGAATACTGGCGATAACCTTATAAATAATTCGCCTGATTACTATTATAAATCGAGGATTAACATGACGAACAATAGCCAAATAACACAGCATATAACTGTTGCACTGATGGGCGGCGATCATTATGCAAGAAACGGCATTAAAACATTATTAAGCAGCATCCGCGACGACCTTCACATCATTATCATCGAAGGAGGTTATCAGGAACTGGATAAGGCGCTGTCATCGATTCGTGTCGATATCTTATTTATATCCGGCGCAGAGAAATACCATACAGGGTATGACTCACTGAAATTTAAAAAAAATCAAAGCCACGCACCCTGAAGTGATGATCTGCCTGTACTCAACCTCTGCCCATTCCCTGTTATGGGTCCGGGAAGATATTGATGCCTATATCTCGCTACAGAACACGGTTTATCAGTGGCGGATAAAGCTAGCAAAAATGGTCGATAGCCATTATCGGCCCCAAAAGCAGCCAGCGGCGTTATCGCTGACGCCTGGAGAAAGGAGGGTATTAAAGGAACTCAGGAACGGACTGGATATACGTTACATCGCAGAACTGGAGAAACTTTCTTATCGCCGCGTGAGCGCCTTAAAAAGCTCAGCGATAAGGAAACTCGGGCTCAGGAATAAGACAGATTTGCTGGTCTTTTTAACCAGTTAGACCTGCCGCTTTCAGAGCAAATCTCGTAATAAAAAAACCAAGGAACTATGAAATGAAAGCACGCCTTACTTGCCATTCTCTGCTGGCATTAAGCATTGCCGCCCTGCTGCCAGCGGGCTCAGCACTGGCCGCCGCCACCAGCGGCGGCACGGTTAACTTCAGCGGTAAAGTGGTGACCTCCGCCTGTGCCATCAGCGCCGGTAGCGCCAATATCGACGTCGACATGGGGGAAGTGCGTACCGCCACGCTGGCTGCCGCAGGCAGTGAAGCCAGTACCGCAAAAGCCTTCTCCATCACCCTGGAGGATTGCGAAATCGCCGATACCTCCGCGTCCACGGAAAATAACCCCATCGCCGCAACGACCGTGGCTATCACCTTCACCGGTACGCCGGACAGTACCGATGTGAATAGCCTGGCCGCGGGAGTAAACGGCGGCGCGGGCTCGGCGCAGCATGTCGCTATCCGTCTTTATGACGAACAGGGCAACGTCGTCAGGCTGGGTGAGCCGGCAGCAGCGATCCCCCTGCGTGCGGGGGCGAACACCCTGAACTTCAGCGCGAAATATTACTCCCCACTGGGCAACGCCACGGCGGGTGATGCCAGCGCGGTCGCCACCTACACCGTGACCTATTCGTAATCTTCAGGCCCGGTCTGCTGGCCGGGTCTGACTCAGCTTTCAGGAGACGCACAATGCGCGTAAACACATGGATTTGTCTGGCTGGCACGTTATGTTCATCCGCCGTGTATGCAGGCGGCGTGGGGTTAGGCGCAACGCGGCTGGTCTACACCGGCGCGGCTACGCAGACGATGATGCAGGTAAGAAATACCCACCCTGATGCCACGTTCCTGATCCAGTCATGGATGGAAGACGAGAAAGGGAGCCGTACCAACGACTTCGTCATCACGCCGCCGCTGTACGTCATGAAGCCCGCCAGCGAAAGCGCGGTGAAAATCATGTTCAGCGGCAACGCCCTGCCAGCCGATCGCGAGACGCTGTACTGGATGACGGTCAAAGCTATCCCACAGCAGGTTAAAAACGGTTCCGGCAATTCGCTGCAATTCGCCTCTGCCAACCGCATCAAGGTCTTTTATCGCCCGGAGCGGCTCAGGGAAGGTGCAGGGGAGGCATGGAAAAACCTTGCCGGCGCCTACCGCGCGGGCAAGGTCACGCTGACCAACCCAACGCCGTATTACCTCACCACCATTAACGTGAAAATTGATGGCAGGCCGGTGTCGCCCGTCATGGTGCCGCCGAAAGCCAGCGTGACGCTGGCAGACACCTTCAGCCATGCGAGCAGCTTAAGCTACCAGACGATTAACGATTATGGGGCCTGGACGCCCGTCACCCGCACGTCATTGTCCCAATAATAAAAACAGTAAGGCGTGACCACATGAAAATTAAAATCCTGTGCGCCACGGCGATCGCCCTGGTGATTCGGCAAGCCGTGGCTGCCGAAAGCGAGCTGCAATTTAATCCTGCGTTTCTCAACGGCGAGCGCGCCAACAGCGCCGATCTCGCCTGGGTCAACGCCGGGAGCGCGTTGCCGCCGGGCGAGTACAATCTTAACGTGTATATCAACACCCAGTTCGCGTTCACAGGTAACGTCACGTTTCGCGTCGCTGAAAGCACCGCCGGTGAAGCCCTGCCGTGCCTTACGCCTGCACAATTCGCCGCACTTGGCATCGACAGCCGTCAGGCTAAAGGGGGTGAGCTGCCGCCTGCGCAGCGCTGCATTTTTTTAACCCAGTCATTCGCCGATACCCGGTTTGATTTTGACCAGAGGACGCTTACCCTCAACTTCACCGTACCGCAAAGCGCGATGCGCGCTCTGCCGCGCGGATACGTCAGCCCGGAGAGCTGGGAATCCGGCATCCCTGCCGCGTGGCTGAACTATGTGGTCAATGGCGCGAATAATGACTACCGGGGCGAGATACGCACGCGGGAACAACAGCTGTTTGTGAGCCTGAACAGCGGCGCCAACCTGGGCGCATGGCGGCTGCGTGATTTCACCACGTGGACCAAAGAGAGTAACGAGCTCACCCACGTCCAGACCTGGCTACAGCGGGATATCCGCGCCCTGCGTGCCCAGGTTTACGCCGGTGAAACGTTCACCTCCTCGCAGGTGTTTGACGCCGTTGGCCTGCGTGGGATTGCCCTGAAGACCGATGACAATATGTTGCCCGCCAGCCTGAGCGGTTACGCGCCTGAAGTGCGCGGCATCGCGCGCAGCAATGCCACGGTGACGGTTCGCCAGAACGGTAACGTCATCTATCAAACCTCCGTTCCGCCGGGGGCGTTTGTGCTGAAAGATCTCTATCCGACCTCTTCCGGCGGCGACCTCGCGGTCACCATTCAGGAGAGCGACGGTAGCCAGACGCAATACACCCTGCCCTTTGCCAGCGTGCCGAATCTGGTGCGTAACGGTCAGGTCAAATATGCTCTGGGGGCGGGGAAATACCGTCCTGCGGGCAATCAGATCTCGCCCTCCTTCGCGCAGGGCGAGCTGTTCCTGGGCTGGCGATACGGCCTCACCTTTTATGGCGGGGCGCAGTTTTCCGATCGCTACACCGGCCTGGCCTTCGGGATCGGGCAGAATCTCGGCCACTTTGGCGCCTACTCTCTCGACCTCACCCATGCCCGCAGCCAGCTGGCTGATAACCAGCACTACACCGGTGATTCGGTGCGCCTGCGGTACAGCAAGCTGCTGAACGATATCGGGACGCGGGTCAATTTCTTCTCGCTGCGTTACTCAACGGCAGGGTTTTATACCCTCAGCGATACCACTTACAAAGGCATGGCGGGCGGAGCGCCAGAACAGACCGTGGAAGACGATGGCACCGTCACCACTCACTACGACACGGTTTACAACCTGCATATGTCGCGTAAGGCAAAAAATCAGCTGCTGTTGTCGCAGCCGATGGGCGAATACGGCGCGCTGTCGCTGTCCTGGGATCAACAAACCTACTGGAATACGTCAAAAACCACGCAAAGTTTGCAGTTCGCGTGGAACGCGACGTTTCGTAACCTGTCGCTTGGCATCAGCGCCCAGCGTAGCTCTGGCCTGTACGACAACAAGAAAGACAATATCCTCGCGTTGTCCCTGTCGGTGCCGCTGGGTAACCCGGCGCTGTCGACCCGTCTCCGTTTTACCGCTACCCATGCGGATCCCGCTGGCACCACCGCCAGTACCGGTGTCAGTGGTTATCTGCCGGGGCAGGAAAATCTTTTCTATAGCGTCAACCAGCGCTACAGCGCGCAGCAGCACTACGGCGGCGATGCCGCGCTGCAATACGAGGGCGCGTGGGGAGACTATAACCTGGGCTACAGCTACGCCGGTGACTCCCGCAACCTCAGCTACGGGATGAGCGGCGGAGCGGTGCTGCATGAGGATGGTCTGACGCTGAGCCAGCCGCTCGGGAACACCAATATTCTGGTGAAAGCCCCGGGCGCCAGCCATGTCGCCGTGCTCAACCACAAGGGCATCAAAACCGACAGCCGGGGCTATGCGGTGATCCCGTACGCCACGCCGTATCGCGTTAATCAGGTTGCGCTGGATGTCACCACCGTGGGCAATGACGTGGAACTTGAGAACGCCATCGCCAATAAAATCCCCACCGACGGGGCACTGGTTCGCGCCACCCTCACCACGCGTCAGGGAGCAAAAGCGATGTTTATCGTACGTCACGCTAAAGACGTGCTCCCCTTCGGCACGCTGGTCTCGTCAGAGGATGACAAAGCCAGCGGTATCGTCGGCGACGGCGGCAGCGTGTATCTGACCGGCCTGTCAGCGCAGGGAACCTTGCATGCCGTATGGGGACGCGACAGCGCCCAGCGCTGCACGATCCGCTATGCGTTGAACCCGCAGAATTATCACGCCCGCACCGGGCTTTATTCCCAGGAGGCCATATGTCAGTAACCGTCCGTTTCCTCCCCCTGATCCTGCTGATGGTCATCACCGTCCCCGCGCGCGGCTATGACGTGCTGGTTTCCGTGACCGGCAACGTGATCGGCAATACCTGCATTGTCTCGGAAGATTCGAAGGAGCAAAACGTGCCGCTGGGCACCCTCGGCGTGAAGCAATTTAGCGAGGCGGGGGCGGTCAGCAATATCAAAACGCCCTTCACGCTCACCCTTGAAGCGTGCGGCCCCACCTTTGCTGGCGTGAAAATCCGCTTCAGCGGTACGCCGGATGACGAAAACCCGCAGCTTCTGAAAGTCGCTGACGGCGGCGCGACCGGCGTGGCAGTGCAGATACTGGATAAAGACAGCGTACTTATCCCGCTGGACACCCAAACCGCTGCTTACGGCGCGGCGGGGGATGACAGCGTAAAAATGACCTTCTATGCGCGACTGGCCGCCACGGGTGCGCCGGTCAATGCCGGAGACGTTTCGGCAGTGGCGACCTGGACGACGGAGTATCAATAATGCGTTTACTGTTTTTAGCCCTATTTTTCATGTCCTCTCAGGCGCTTGCCCTCTCCTGGACATCGGATATCACCCTTTCGCCAACACCCATGTCATGGTCCGGCCCGGCAGACTCCATCGTGCCTGGAAAGACGATCGGCTCTGAATGGAGCGCCTCTGCGAGCGTCTCGGAAGTGTTCTGGTGCGGCCTGGTATTTACCTGCTCCAAAGGGACGCTGGAGCCGAGCAGCAGTATAACCGCCACCGGCATCACGGTTATTCTTGATGGCGCAAATTACATGGTATTTGAAACGGGCGTGCCCGGCATCGGCTTCATTCTTGGGCTCAAAGATTATAACGGCACCACCTATGTGCCGATGCAGACGGGCATTACGCAGAGCTATCCGGCCGATGGGACTAACGGTTACGCCACCGCACTGGGCTGGTCGGCAAAAGTGACGTTTATCAAGACCGGCGTTCCGCTGAAATCCGGCGTATACCAGACCCCGACCATTAACGCGGCGATCCTGACGGCCTATAACAACGAAGTGAAAACCGCGCAGGTGATCATCAACCCCACCACCATCACGGTGACGGCAAGCGGCTGCACGGTAGGCACAAAAAGCGCCAACGTCGACCTGGGCACCATTGATGTTCACACGCTGCCCAGCGTAGGCAGCACCTCGCCGTCGGGGGAGTTTAACGTCAGCCTGACCTGCGATGAGAACGTGGCGGTTAACGCAGTGATGACCGATCAGACCACACCGTCAAATATCTCGTCGGTCGTGACGCTGACCGGGGACTCCACGGCCTCCGGCATTGGCGTGCAGTTTTTCTATAACGGTACCGGGCCGCTGATGATGGGGCCAGACAGCTCGGCCGCAGGCACGACGGGACAGTTTTTCATCCAGACCACCAGCGCAGCACAAACGCTATCCCTGCCGTTCCAGGCGCAGTACATCCGAACCGGAGACCTGGTCCCCGGCTCGGCCAATGCCCTGGCAAGCATCACCTTTTCGTATCAGTAGGTTAGTGCTTCACCCACACCAGCTGATCGACCCGGAAGCCCAGACCGCGTGCGGTGTTCAGGTAGTCCTGTTTTACCGCATCCGGAATGGTCGGGGTGCGCGATAAAATCCACAGGTAGTCACGGTTCGGGCCGCTGACCAGCGCGTACTGGTACTTATCGTCCAGCTTGATCACGTTATAGCCGCCGTAGAACGGGCCGAAGAACGATACCTTCAGCGCAGCCGTAGTCGGTTCGCCGGTAAAGTACGCCTTTCCTTCGCTCTCATTCCATTTGTTCTTCACCGGATCATAGCCGCGGTTCAGTACGCTGATACCGCCATCGCTGCGCTTGCCGTACGTCGCGGTGACCTGTTCCAGACCGCGCTCAAAGCGGTTTTCCAGTCGGGCGACTTCATACCATTTGCCGAGATAGCGGCTGGCATCAAAGCCGGTAATGGGCTGCACGCCTTTCGGCGGCGTGGGAGATTTACAGGCAACCAGAGTCAGCGCAATGGCGACACCGGTAACTACAGGCCATAGCCTCATGAGAACTCCTTTCATTTACGCGGTTGGACGTTAAGTGTAGCGCACCCGTGCGGCGCTTCATCCCGTCGGGGAATATTCGTAGTATATTGAGACAACTCCTTCTCTTCGGATGCAGACATGGCTTACTCCATCGGCGAATTCGCCAGACTCAGCGGCATCACCGCCACCACGCTGCGGGCGTGGCAGCGACGCTATGGCTTGCTCAAACCCGAGCGTACGGACGGCGGTCACCGCCTGTACAGCGATGAGGACGTTCAGCAGGCGCTGAAAATCCTCGACTGGGTAAAAAAAGGCGTACCCATCGGTCAGGTTAAATCACTGCTGGAACGCCCTGCGCCGCGCCGCGCCAATAACTGGCAAACCCTGCAACAGGCCATGATGCAAAAGTTGCAGGAGGGGAAAATTGAATCCCTGCGTCAGATGATTTACGACGCCGGACGCGAATACCCAAGGCCAGAGCTGGTCACTAACGTGCTGCGTCCGTTGCGCAGCCAGATATCGGCCAACGTCGCCGCCGCCATGACGCTGCGTGAGATCCTCGACGGCATCCTCATCGCCTATACCTCGTTTTGCCTTGAGGGCGATAAAAAAGCGCCGGGCGATAACGTTCTCATCAGCGGCTGGTACCTCAACGACCCGTGTGAAATCTGGCTTGAAGCCCTGACGCGCACCGGCCAGGGCCACCGCATCGACATCCTGCCGGTTCCCCCTGCCGCGCTGGCCCCGGAAATTTTCCCGGATCGCAAATGGCTGCTGGTCACCAGCGGCAAACTCACCGCCGCGCGGAAAAAGCAGGTTGCGCAGTGGCAGCAGCAGGTTTCCCTTGAGGTAATTATCCTCTGATTATTTTCTGCTGTGGCAATCTTCACGAAAAGTTGAATATTTTTTCGCGCAGCGAGTGCTAACGTTTTCCTGTCACCGACAACTCAACAGGAAAACACGATGAAAAAGACACTCCCTCTGATGATGCTGGCTGCCATGGCTTTCGCGCCTGCCGCATTCAGCGCCCCGGCAGGCACCCTGAGCGTCCACGTTCTGGACCAGCAAACCGGTATGCCGCCAGCAGATGTGACCGTTACGCTGGAGAAGCAGGAGCAGGACAAGTGGACCCCGATTGCCAGCGGTAAAACCGACCACGACGGGCGCATTAAATCGCTTTATCCGCAGGATCAGGATATGGCACCTGGCGTGTATAAAGTGACCTTCAAAACCGCCGATTACTTCCACGGCAAAAAGCTGGACTCCTTCTTCCCGGAAGTGCCGGTGCTGTTCACCGTCACCCGCACCAATGAAAAACTGCACATCCCGCTTCTGCTCAGCCAGTACGGTTACTCAACCTACAAGGGCAGCTGATTGCTCTTGATTTTAAAGACGATTAAAAAATAATCCCGCCAATACTTGGACAAACTCGCATTGTTGTGTAACTTTTAGATATGAGATCGGGAGGTGCACACCATGACAACAAAACCTGTGCTGGGTATTAGCGGATGTTTGACCGGTTCCGCCGTTCGCTTTGACGGCGGGCATAAGCGTATGGGCTTTGTGATGGATGAGCTGGCGCAGTGGGTCGCTTTCCGCCCGGTATGCCCTGAAATGGCTATCGGCCTGCCCACGCCTCGTCCGGCGCTGCGCCTGGTGATGACCACCGGCGGCGAGACAGAAATGCGGTTCAGCAAAGCGCCCCACGATGACGTCACGCAGAAGATGGCCGCATTTACGGCAGATTATCTGCCGAAAATCGGCGATCTGTCGGGGTTTATCGTCTGTGCAAAATCCCCCAGCTGCGGCATGGAGCGCGTGCGGCTGTACGACGAAAACGGCAACCGGGGCCGCAAGGAGGGTGTCGGGCTGTTCACCGCCGCCCTCCTTGAAACTTTCCCCTGGCTGCCCGTCGAAGAAGACGGTCGCCTGCACGATCCGGTACTGCGGGAAAACTTTGTTGAGCGCGTTTTTGCCCTCCACGAACTGAACGTAATGCGTAAAAATGGCCTGACGCGCCGTGCTCTGCTGGACTTTCACAGCCGCTATAAGCTTCAGCTTCTGGCGCACCATCAGGCAGGCTACCGTGAAATTGGCCCGTTCGTGGCATCACTGCACGAGTGGGACGATCTGGACGCGTTTTTCGTGGCCTATCGCGACAAACTGATGACCATCCTGAAAAAACCTGCTTCGCGGAAGAATCACACTAACGTGCTGATGCACATTCAGGGCTATTTCCGTAACCAGCTGAACAGCCGCCAGCGCGGAGAACTGCGTGATGTGATCCTGCATTACCGGGACGGACTGCTGCCGATCCTCGCGCCGCTGACGCTGCTTAAGCATTATCTGGCTGAATACCCTGACCGGTATCTGATGACGCAAAACTACTTTGATCCCTATCCTGATGATTTGGGTCTGCGTCTGGCCGTTACCTGATAAGAAAGAAGCGAAGGCCCCATTGACCCACAGAGGCCCAAAGCTGTACCCCGTTTAGACGACACCCTCACTGTCGTCTTTTTTTTTGCACCCAGCGTAAAATACTGTAATTCTGTACAGGTTAAGCGTGCACAGCGGAGTACCCCGATGATCAAAAATCTGCATATTCAAAACTACCGCTCAATTCGCGATATGTCGCTTGAGCTGGAACAACTCAATATCGTGTTCGGCCCCAACGGCACCGGAAAATCCAATATTTATAAAGCGATTTACCTGATGCACAGCGCGGCGCAGGGGCAATTCTCCCAGGCGCTGGCAAACGAGGGGGGCATTTTGAAAGTGTTCTGGGCGGGCAAAACCCGCAGCGACCAGCTGCGGCGCATGAACCTGGCGGTGGAAACGGAAACCTATGAATATGAGCTTCAGGTCGGGTTCGTGGAAAAGCTGCCCTACCCCTCACAGTTTCAGCTCGATCCGGTGATCAAAGAGGAATCTATCTGGCTGAGCGGCCAGCACCGTCGTCCGTCGTCACAGCTGATGAAGCGTAAGAACCAGGCCGTATTCCTGAACAACGTACATCACGAAAAAGTGACCCACAGCGGTACGCTGTATGAGAACGAGTCGGTGTTCGGGCAGCTCGGCGAACCGCACCTCTACCCCGAAGTGTCGCAGATGCGCGAGTCCCTGCGTAACTGGCGATTTTATCATGAGTTTTCCGTCTCATCCGGCTCGGCGATCCGCGCGCCGCAGGTGGGTTTCCGCTCCCCGGTGCTGGCCAGCGACGGCGCGAACCTGGCCGCCGCGTTTCAGACCATTGTCGAAATTGGCGACGAGCTGCTGCTGATGCGCATTCTCGACCAGGCCTTCCCCGGCTGCGTGTTTTACAGCGACAACACCGGCGGGCGCTTCCGCATGATGATGCAGCGCGAGGGGCTGAGCAGACCGCTGGAACCGGCAGAGTTCTCCGACGGCACGCTGCGTTTTTTATGCCTGGCGGTGGCGCTGTTAAGCCCGCGCCCTCCCGCATTTATCGCCCTCAACGAACCGGAAAACAGCCTGCATCCGCAGATGCTGCCCGCCCTGGCAAGCCTCATTGCCGAGGCCAGCCGCTATTCGCAGATCTGGCTCACCAGCCACTCGCCGGAGCTGGCGCATTTGATTGAGAAGCACCGATCGTTTTCGCTGTATCAGCTGTCGATGGCGGAGGGGGAGACACGGATGGAGCGGCTGGGGTAATGCACTTCTTTTATGCTGTCACCACTTTCAAGGTCGCCATCAACGACGAAGATGATTTCCGTCGGTATATACCTTCGGCGAATTCTGCGCTCGCGACAGATTATCCAATTTATTGTTGCCAGTTTCTGATGTCAGGATAATCTGTAAACGTTGGTTATCAGATGAGAAAATTAAAATGGATATTGTAATTTTCCCTGGTCAGAACGCCCGCGCATGGGCTGAAACAATGATAAATCTTGAAGCCCGCAAGCTCATCAATACTGCGAATATTGTCGGAGGGCAACATCTCAGCGACGGACTCGCACGGATTAAATTTATGGATGATATTCGGCAGTTTGTGATGCAACAATTTAGTGCTACCCGGGCAGCCAGAAGTGATGAGGAGTGCATGGAATGCCTGAAAAACATCCGGGCTGAGAACGAAAGTCTTCTTGAGCAAAGCAGAATGCTTCGCTCCCGTACAGCTCAGCTTTTTGCTCAGATTGAACTGGTTAAAGAAAATAACAAAGTCGTCGGTTACGTTATCTCATCGATTAAGGTTGTGCTTTCAGGGTTACAGATTGTTGCAGGTGTTGGTGCAATGATGACAATGAATCCAGTGGGTGCGCTTGCAGGAGCGATTCTGGTTATGGATGGTGCAAATGCCATTTCAAAAGAAATTAACAGAACGCTTCAACATCAACCAAACTCCGAAGGTATGCTGGCAGATGGCGTCATGGATATCGCTCAGTTTATGGGATTTAAACGTGAATCAGCACTTGGGGTATTCAATAGCGTAAGCCTGGCAGCAAGCGTCTATACGGTATTTGGCGCCATCCGGAAACCCGAATCATGGCGTCTGTTTCGTTATCTCCCGCTGGATTTCTACCGCAAAGTCGACGGAATGAATCGCGCAGCGCTCACTATGAAAATTGTCGGCTGGGGTGTCTCTGCAAAAGTCTCGTTTGATTTAATTTCTAATGCGTCTGGACAGAACTAATGTATTTCTTTCTGAAGCGCCAGGCTTTGTAGGTAATGATCGGGGGTTGAAAAAACCAGGCAATAATCAATACGATGAAAAGAGAAATGCCACCGGAAACAATATTATAATGTTCAGCGAAAAAAAGAAGCGCCAGGAAAATCAGGGCCACAGTCGCAGTAATACACAGAACCATGATAAATCGCTTACCTAACTCAAGCACTACCTCGAGCAGGGATGAACCATAACGGCTAATGTTTCGGTTCAGATACGCTAATTCTTTTACGGTGAAACCTGATCCAAGTAACTGCGTTTCAATATTGTTCATGCCACTACCTTTTCTTCTGGAAAGTAACGTGGATTATCTTAACCGGAAGAGAAGTGCTTGTAACCCGTCTGATGCATATCCATTGCCGCCAGCTTTAAAGGCAAAGAAGCCGCCCACGTCTTTTTATTCCATCGCGCCAGCATTATTTTTCGCTGCATACGGCTTAACGCGAAACGTCTTACGCCACTCCGCCGGACTGACACCAAAGCGCGCCTTAAACTGCTGCCGATACGTCACCGCTGATAAAAACCCCACCTGCTCAGCGACGCTTTCGATTGGCAGACTGCCGGACTCCAGCAGGATCTGGCTGCGCCGCAGGCGCTCGGCGGTAAGCCAGTCGGCAACGCTCATGCCCGTCGCCTTGATAAAATGGCGGGTCAGCGTGCGTCGGCTCATCGACACCACGTCCGCCAGCGAATCCAGGTTATGCGGCTCGGAAATGTGCTGCTGAAGGTAGTCAATGAGACAGTTAATCCGCCCGTCGCGGGTATCTTTCGGCACAGGTTGCGCAATAAACTGCGCCTGCCCGCCCTCGCGGTGCGGCGGGACGATCATCCGGCGGGCAATCTGATTGGCGACGACGCTGCCAAAGCGCTGGCGGATGATGTACAAACAGCAGTCGAGCGCGGCGGCGGTACCCGCCGAGGTGATCACATTGCCGTCATCCACGTAGAGGGCGTTGATGTCCAGTCGAACGTCCGGAAACAGCGTCTGAAACTGGTGTTCAAACTCCCAGTGGGTGGCGGCCCGTTTGCCGCTGAGTATGCCCGCATAGCCCAGTACAAACGATCCCAGACACAGCCCAACAATTTCCGCCCCGTTGTCTCTGGCCTGAACCAGGCTGTCGAGCAGCGTCTGAGGCGGGCGCTCCAGCACGTGCTGCCAGTAGGGTACAACCACAATTTCAGCCGATGCGATTGCAGAAAAATCCTGCGTCGCATGCAGGGCAAAACCGTCTTTCGAGGTCAGGAATCCCGGTTTTTCAGCGCAGATCGTAACGTTAAAGCGCTTTTCCCCGGATACCGTATCGCCAAACAGAATGCAGGGGACGGAGTAGTGGAACGGGCTAAACCCGTCCACCGCGACAATAGCAACGTTAACAAGCGGCATCTGTCTCTCCTTTCCCCTTTAACACTCAGAATATAACGGTTTCGCCGTCCTGAGGAATGCTCACCGCGTCACTTATCTCGTTGGCGTCAACATACTCGCGCAGCGCGCGGCGGGTCAGCAGGCAGTGGTTGATAGCTTCCATATGGGTCGCCACGATTTTCGCCTGCGGCAGCAGGAAATGCACGTTAAGCAGATCTTCTTCCCCCATGATAATCGGCCCAAACCCAATGACATGAGCGTAACCGGCGTTGAGCACGACGATATCCGGCTGGTGCTTTTGCAGATCGGCCGCCACCGCATCGCGCCAGATGGTATCCCCTGCGATATAAAGCGTCTTCTCATCGGGATGACGGAACACCACGCCGCAGGCTTCCCCCAGAAACTCTGCCAGCTCCGGCACGGCGTAAGCGCGGTCAGTACCGTGCTGGCCGCCGTGGGTTTTCACTATCCGGATATCGCCGTATGTTGTTTCCCCGGTCATGATCGTCAGGTTGGTAAATCCCTGGCTGCGCAGCAGCGCGGCATCGCTATCATTTTGCACGTAGATCGGCTTGCCTTTGGCGATCAGCTCAACGGCGTACTGATCCCAGTGATCGGCATGGGTATGGGTGACGATCACCGCGTCAGCATCCAGAAGCGTTTGAACGTCAACGGGAAGCTCGACCATCGGGTTGCGAATATCAGCCCGCGCCGTGCCGGGAAAACCCGGATAAGTGCCTTTTGGCGCCAGCATTGGGTCGATTAAAAAGCGTTTTCCCGCGTAAGTGATCAGTTGGGTGGCATTGCGAATTTGCGTAATGTTCATGGGCTATCCTCCGGTTGGTATGAGAAGGAGAATAGCCCCAGGGTGCCGTTAAGAATGTGGGCCAAAGGGCGATGATCGATGAAATCGGGTCAATCGATAAACCGCTTGCGCACCCTTTCCAGCGGGGCAATCAGCAGATTGATAAGCGGCTTACGATCGATAACGATATCGGCGTTCACCGTCATCCCGCCCATCAGCATGCGCTTTTTCTTGTCCGGGTCGGTAAACCAGGAGGGGACGCGCACTTTAGCCAGGTAGTAGTTCTGCCCTTCCTGGAGCGGGATCAGCGCCGAATGGGCATCAATGTTTACCTCATAGAAATCGGACAGCGTCGCCTCCACCGAACCGTATTTGTCCACGGGCCAGGAGTCGAAGCGCAGCTTAACCTTATCGCCTTTCGCCACGCGCCCCACCCCCGTTGCCGGAACATACAGGTACCCCTCCATCGTCGCCGCGGTATTTTTACGGATCACCACCACCACCTCGCTATTTTGCGTAATGGCCCGGCCAGGCGGGAAGTTAATCGCCACCACGTAACCATCGGAAGGGGCCAGCATCGCCATGGTGGAACTTCCCCGGCTGGACAGGTTGCGATCGATTTCGCTGATGCGGTTTTTCACATACAGCTGCTCTTCGCTCAGAGAGTCAATTTGCGACTGGGTGCTGTCGGTCAGGCTGGTTTTGCGTGCCTCAAGCTCAAGAATAGTGCTCTCCTCCAGCGTCAGGTTGAGCTGCGCATTGAGCACATCATTGTGGCTTTTATCGAGATCCACTCTGGAGACATAGCCCTTCCCGGAGACGGATTTCCACGCCTCGTAGGTGTCGGTGCTGTTTTTTAACAGCGCGCGCAGCTTCTTCACCTTATCGCGGGAAACGGCGATCTGCTTGTCGGTGAGAGCCAGCTGCTGCGCCAGATTTTTGCGATACGACGCAATCGAGTCCTCAATGGCCTGAATGCGCTGCTCGCTGCGCTTCTTCTCCGCTTCCATCTGCTGGCGGTCAAACTGCACCACCGAGCCCTGCTTGCCGCCATAGTCCTGCGACACGGTGAACAGCGGATCGTTTTCCTTCACGTACTGGCCGGGCCGGACGGCAAAATCAACAAGGGTTCCGGACTCTCTGGCGCGCACCTCCACATCGCCCTGCGCCGGGATCAGCACCCCGCGTGCCAGCGTGGTTTCCGAAAAATTAAAGACAATCGCAAAGACCAGCAGGCAGAGAAAAAAGGCGATGAACAAGGTCAGCACGGCTTTCAGCCGTGGCGCGTTGATGTGATAGCTTTTTGAGAAGTGATGCGGGATCAGCGCCCGCCGCTGTCCGCTTCGGTTTTTTAATTTCACGATATGTCATCCATGATAAATCACTGAAAGATCATCCCATGCACTCCAGAGCGTGGGGGTTTTGCGCAGCGCGTTCAGCGTGTCGGCGGCGGCCTGACGGTAATCCTCCGGCGCATACGCCTGACTCTCCAGCCCAAACTCCGCCGCGTGCAGCGAACAGATCGGCAGCAGCGTTCGGACGCTGTAGCCATAGCGCGATAAAAACCGCGTTGAGACGTCCGTTAACCACGCCTTTTGATCCCCTGCCTGGGTGGAGAACAGCGGCGCATCCGGCAGGCGTTCGTCCATCAGCAGCACCGTCACCAGGCGGTGAGGGGCGAAAAACGAGCTGGCGCGTCGGCCTTCGTGCGCGGCCATCAGCTTATGCAGCGCAGGGTGACGGGTAATAAACTGAAAGCGCACATCAGCTGGCGCGGTGGCGAGCAGCGCATCCACGATCAGACCAAAGCCCGCCCAGCGCATGCCCAGTAGCAGGGTGCGAGATGAACTGTAAAATGCCTGCTCCCGCGTCCACTGCGCCACGTACCCGTGCAGATCAAAACTAACGTTGCGCGCCCAAAGCGCGGGCGGGAAGATCTGCTCCACGAAGTTAAACCCGCTCAGCTCATGCGCATTCTGATGCAGAAAATCAGCCGGAACATCGGCCTCCGGGCAGCGCATAAACTGGCTGTAGTTTTGCGTGATCCGGTTTGCCAGCAGCGTGCGCCCGGCCTGGCGCGCGCAGAGTCGCGCATAGAGACGCGGCAAAAGCATCATTGCTCACTCTCCCGCAGGGTGCCGTTTTCCATGGTATAGAGACGCCCCTGACAGCCCACCACGTCCGGCGAGTGGGTGACAAACACCAGGCCAATCCCCAGGCTACGCAGGTTCGCCAGCACTTTCTGCGCGGTCGTTTTATCCAGATTCGCCGTCACTTCGTCACAGAGCAGAAGCTTAGGCTGGCTGTACAGGGCGCGCGCCAGAACCAGACGCTGCATCTCCCCGGCAGAGAAAAAGGTGTTCCCCGGCAGCATCTCCGTTTCGTAGCCGTGCGGCAGCCGGGCGACGACGTGATCCACCTCCGCCAGCCGACACGCGGCAATGACCTGCTCTTTATCCGGTGCGCTGTCAAAGCAGGCGATGTTGTCCAGAATCGAGCCGGTGAAGAGAATATCGTCCGCATGGACGATGCGGATGTGCTGACGCAGCGAGGAAAGATCGCACCCCTCAATGGGGATCTTATTGATCCGCAGCGTGCCAGACGATGCCAGCAGCATGCCGGAGATCAGACGCAGCAGCGTGGTTTTTCCCGACCCGCTCTGGCCCACAATCACCGCCTCTTCGCCCTGCTTCAGGGTCATGTTGATATGCTGTAGCGTGGCCTCCCGGCCAGGATAGGCAAATGAGACATCCTCAAATTGCAGACAGACCGGCGAGGTGACAATCCGCTTCCCAAACTGGCTGGTTTCAGAGGGAGCAAACAGCAGGTCGCCCACGCGATCCAGCGGCCCCTTGAGGGCATTTTTGTCCAGCAGCTTCTGCGCCACCTGCACCATGGCATCGGAAAAATAGCGCTTATAGCTGATATAGGCGTAAAGCATCCCGATGCTCATCTGCCCTTCCAGGATCAGCCACGCGCCAAAGCAGACCACCAGCAGCTGCTCGGCATTGATCACCAGCAGCGAAGCCACGTCAAAGCGGGCCAGTAGCCGCTCTTTACGCATCAGCCCGGCGATGTGTTCGCGCTGGGATTTGTCCATCACCGCATCCCGGGCCTGCTCCATGTTGTTCGCTTTGAGCGTTATGATCCCTTTCTGCGTCTCCACTAGCAGGGACTCATACTGGGCGGTGCGCTCGATGGAGTCATCCACCGCGCGTTGATAGGGGCCGATCAGCGAAAAGCGGATCAGGAAAAACACGCCCATCAGCAGCATTGTCAGCAGCGCAATTTTGACGTTATACAGCAGCATAAACAGCAGGCTGGTGACGGCGATCAGGCTGGAAAAGAGAATTTGCACGTAACCATTGCTGATGAACTCCGCGCAGGCGTGGAGCGATTTCTCAATAGCCAGCACGATGCCCGGCGGGCGCGAGCGGAACCAGCTGGTCTGGGTGCGCAGCATGTAGTGGCGCACGGACTGGCTTAAATCGTCATAGGCAATGTTACGCATCAGGATCTCAAGCAGCTGCTTGAGGAATTTACCGATGACTTCAAAGATAAAGACGATAGCGAAGATCGCGGTGAGCAGGATCACCAGATCGCTGTCGCTGCGGGAAATGGCCTCATCCATAATCAGCTGCACGTAGGTGGGGCTTGCCAGCATGGTGATGAGAGTAAAAATACAGAGCACAAACAGCAGCAGCTGGCGCTGGAACAGGCTCGGAGATTTATTGGCTAAACGGCCAAGCGTGAGCTTTTCATCCGGGGATTTCTTTTCGAAGCACGGCGTGGGCTTAAGCTCAAGCACATAGCCGGAAAAGAGTTTTTCCGCCTCTTTCAGACGGTAACGACGCACGCCGCTGGCCGGGTCGTGAACGGTCACGCTGCGGCTGTCGATCTTCACGATGACCACGAAATGGTTGCCGCGCCAGAAGGCGATGAGCGGCAGCTCAGACGTTTCTATTTCAGTGATTTCGCCTTTAAGCACCCGGCCAGACATATTTTTATCGCTGGCAAGGGTCATCAATTCCGCCATTGAGGTTCCCGCATCGGCGGAAACGGAAATCTCCCGGCGCAGCTGGCTGACGGAGACATGGTGGTCGTAGTGCCCCAACACCATCGCCAGGCAGGCCAGTCCACATTCGGTAAATTCATGCTGGCGAATAACAGGGGTCTTACCCTGTTTTTTATACTGAAAGAGCGAAAACATAATGATCCGTGGCTGAAATAAAAAAATGGCCCGGCAATGCGGGCCATGCGTACAACGTGCTTCTCGCTTAGGCGCTGAAGAAACCGCCGATGAAGCCGCCCACCAGGCCGAATACGCCGCCGATGGTGCCGCCCAGCGCGCCTAACATCTGGCTGCCCGCGTTATAGCCCGCGCTTGCGCCCTGAATAGCGGCAGCAAACGGATCCCAACCACCGATGATGGCCTGTGCTTTTTTGAAATCGATAACTTGCATGATACTTTTCCTGTTAACGTGAATTAGTTGTAGCTACCAACCAGCGCGCCCAGGAAGCCCATTGCGCCACCCAGAACTCCGCCAACCACACCGCCAACCATGCCCATGATGCTGGCGCCGGTGTCGTAACCCAGCTGTGCACCTTTAACCAGACCAGCGAACGGGTTTAACGCGCCGCCAATAATGTCTTTCGCTTCTACGAATGAAATCGCTTTCATTTTTATCTCCTGTAGTGATGGATCTTTAGCATGATGCTAAAGGCTAATTTCCTTTTATGAAGGAAAGCGGTTGCTACGGGCAGGTGGTCAGCGGAATGATTTTATTGCCATAAATAATCATCCGCCTTGCAGCCTGCCCGGCATTATCTATTTCCAGCCGTTGCCCCGGTGGAATATATTTTGAATTGTTGTATTGCGTACTGCACCCGACCGAGGAAACATATTTAAAATAGGTATTCCCGGTATTACTCACCACCCCGTTGCTAAACGCATAATCAAAATGTCGTGTCCATGGGCGGACAATCAAAATAGCCTCAAGCGAGACCACCACATCCGACTGGATGCGCTGGCCTTTGCGCGTGATCACCTTTGCCTGGAGCGGCGTCTCGGTGAATTTTACGCGATAGTATCGCTCTTTGTTGTCATGCGGGCCGGTATAATAAAATTTAAAACCCGCGCGTTCACCGCTCCCCAGCGTTAATTGCTTAGGCGAATACATGACTTCGCCGTCTTTTATTTCGGTTTCTTTTCCCTTCTCTTTAGGAACGTCTACCTGAATAAGCGACACGGTATAATTCTGACGCTCGCTGGTATCGTTTTTTATCGGCTGAAAAACAACTTCTCTTTCGGGAAGAAAATCAATATTCAGACTTTCGATAATTAAAGCATTTGCCCCTGTGGAAATGAAGCAATTTATTGCAAAAATAGCCAGGAATTTTCCAGTCATGGTTGATTAATTCCAGGATGCGCTAACATCTATTCTTCCCTGCGCGGTCACTTCACCAAACCAGCTATTTCCGTCATAGGTGGTTTTCGATACCGGATTATCCATAACGAACTGGAGGATCAGCGGTGTTTTCCAGAGCCACATATCGGTCACGCCGGAACTCATTTTGTCCCACTCTTCCGCATGGGTGGCCGGCGCCGGGATCGACAGTACTTCGCCTTTACAGTTGTGCGCCATCAGCGTCTGGCTTTTCCCCACCAGCATGTTGCCCGGAATGGGAACCGTAAAGCCGTTGCCGCTAAAGGCGCAGTAGTCCACCCCATTCAGGCTTTGGGTAGGCCCGGTGACTTTTACCGTGACCGCAATCGCCGCATCTTTTTGCGCCCCGCTGTAGGTGATGGTGTAGGGGATCTCAATGGGCGCTTCGCCGATAATGCCTTTCCCTGAGCCGCCCAGACCGTCAGGATCGAGGGTGTAATCCGGGTTGTCTGGCACAATTTCCAGCCCGGGTTCGATCGGGTTAATCACCAGGCCGCCCCCCGGCTGGAAGCAGAAATCCGCCGCCAGCGAGCTGTTGCCGGGCGTCAGACACAGGCTGACGATATTGCCAATGTTGCTGCCGTCCCCCGCCTGCGCCACGCTCAGAATTAACGCTTTCGGCAAAAAGATTTTAAGGTACGCTTTGCCGCCGTTTTTCTGCGGCGCTGCAAGGAAGGTGTTCGCCAGGACACGCGTATCGCTCAGGATACCGCCGGAGATACTGTACCAGGTGTTTTCATCGAAGGTCAGCTCGGCGGCAAGCCCGGTGCCGCCGCTCATGTGCGATTGCAGCACGCTGTTGACGCGGGAAGAGGTGAGCGCCAGCCCTCCGTTGTAACCGGAGATATCTTCCCCAACAAACGTGTATTCGAGCAGGTCGCACAGGACGCCAGAGACCGTATTACGGGTGTACTTGGTGCAGGTGGCCCCCGTTGATCCATCGACAATCGTCACCTCGCCGCTGATCGGGTCAATACCCAGGTTAAGCGCTCTGGAGTTGGTCATGGTCAGCGTGCCCACCTTGTGAAGCGTATTGGTGGTGGTCACTTTGTTGATGGAGCTGATTTGCGGCGTGGAGGTGATGGTCACTTCATCCCCTGGCGCGGCGTTGAGCAAATAGTTAAAGAACGGATCGCCCAGTACCCAGCGCCCGTATGACGTGCCGGGCTCCATCACCGGCGGCTTAACCACCATCGACGTGTCGGTATAGCTGGTCGTCGGGGTGTACCCCGTGTTGCCGCAGGACGAGGAACACGCCGTCCCTTTAAAGAACGGAGAAGCGCTGGAACCGGTCACCGAAAAGTCGATAGTTAACGCGCTGCCTGCCGGGCCGTTGAAGCTGTTGTCCGGGATGTAAGTGGCGATACCGTTATTCGTTTTCGCACTCAGGGTCGGCCACTCGCGCGAACCGTGTAAAAACGCGGTCGACGTGCTGTTCAGACTAAACAGCCCCGCGCTGTTTCCCGTACCGTTATTGTCCGGGTTATTAATGGCGAAATAGGGCAGCTCCTGCGCCTGGGCCGCCGCGCTCATCAGCAGTAAATTAAGAGCGAATATCTTTTTCATCGTCACGTTCCTGCGTTCCTTTTGCTTCCTGCCAGACGAAATCGCCTTTGTCGCAGGAGATGTCCCCAAGCCACAGCGCACCGCGGTTAGACTCGATGTCCAGGCGCACTTCGCAGACGCTGTCGTCCGGCGTGGCGATACTCAGGACAGGGTTGTTCTTATCAACGTCGATCACGAAGCGTCCGTCGTTTTCCGTCCGGGTCAGCCCGACGTGGTTTTTGATCTGCATGGCGCCAATCGGGGCCCCGTTTGCATCCACAAGACGACCAAACAGAGTGACGATTTTCTTCACCTGCGGCTTCATCACCACGGTATTGCCCGGATAAACCGTGATATGGCGACGCGCATTCGCGCCAATCTCATAGCTTTCCGTACCGGTTTCACTGTTCATCACTTCCAGGTCATAAGCCTGGTATGCCGGCAGCGACAGCCAGGTCTTATCCCCTTTGATGCGTTCTGCCCGGCCGTTAAGCTTCAGGGTCAGCGCTTCATCAGATTTGAGACCGGTACTGACAATCACCCCTGCGCTTTCGGTGCCTTTCCCGGCGGCGATGGCCTCTTTGGACCAGCCCACGCTGCCGTCACTGGTCAGCGTGGAGTTCCAGCCTTTACTCATGCCGCTCTGGACGCTGAGGATGTTGCTGTTCCACGGCGTGTCGAAGTTCACGCTGCCGCCGCCGCTTACGCTGCGATCCTGGCGGCTGTTAAAGGCTTTCGAGACGTTGGCGGTAGCCGATTTCAGGTAATCGCCTTCAAACTGGCGGCTGGCGCTGACGTTCAGCGCCGTGCCGGTATCGCGATTGTGGGAAACGCCAACCGACACGGTATTGCCGAGCGGTATAGCTAAATCGAGCATCACGTAACGATCTTTCTCTTCGTAATACCCGTCGTATTTGTTGCGCGACATTCCCACCCGCAGGCGCGCCGTACCGTAGCGACCGGCGTATAACCCCTGGGAGTAGTCCAGCTGATAGCGTTTATAGCGATAGAGGTCGTCCTCCTGGCGCATCAGGCTCAGGTTGCCCGCCGAGGGCAGACCGAACGACGGCAGGCTAAAGGAGGCGCCCCAGGTATTGCCCTTGCTCTCATAGATATCGAGGAACTTGCCACTGGAGAGCTGTTCATGGGAGTACCACACCGAGCCGATCTGCCACGGCAGGCTGAGATTCGCCCCATAGTTGGCGCGATAGGTTCCGTCGGAGGCGGCCATGGTCTGGGTATTCACCGAGAAATAGCCCGTCAGGTTCAGGGAGGCCCACAGCTCGCTGACGATGTGTTCCCGCATCATGTAGGTGGAGGCGTTCCAGTCGACCATCCCGCTGCGCTTGCTGAACGAGGCTCCCACCAGCGACATGGTGTCTTTATGTTTGGTGTCGTAATCGTAGTAGTAGGTGTTGTCCTGCTCGTTTTTGCGTTTCGCGTATTTTTTATAATTGACGACGGATTTATCGCGGCTATACATCCCGCCCCACATCTGCCAGCGCAGCGTTTCCGACACGTTGCTGGAGAACGGCTTATTTACGGTGTACATGCTACGCGACACGGTGCGGCTTCCGCTCACCACCTCAACTTCGATGCTGTAGATCCCGTAGGGCAGGCTGCTGGTGTCAATTTCATGGTTGCCGACGTCAAAGCGCTGAATGCCGATAAGCTGCCCGTCACGACGAATACGGGCCTCGCCCGCCGTGGGGAAATAGACCACCACCGGCGTCAGAGAGAGCGTGTTATCGCGTTTGCGGGAGTTGGCCTGGTTGCCCATGGAAACGCCGTAGACTTCACCGCCGGAAATCCCGCTGACGCTCGCCAGAGACTGCATCGCCCAGCCGTTCAGCATGCCTGCGGCGTAGCGCATCCCCTGATAGTCGCGCTCCCACATAACCGCATTCATCTGGGTATCGCTGCTGCTCTCGTTGACGTAGCCAGAGCCGTCGATCAGCACATGATCGACGCCCATTGAGATCCAGTTTCTCGCGTTCAGATAGCCCGACGACCAGCTGTCACCGTAGCCGCTCTCGGTGTGATACGCCCCGAGGTTGTAGGAGAACGTGCCGCTCAGGTCGTCAGACTCCGGCGCATCAATGTCCACCTCACGCGGGCGAATATTCACCCCGTAGTCGCTCTGCGACAGATTCAGCAACAGGCGCATTTTTTTCTGATCCAGCTCGAACGCGGACCCCGTACTTACCGGAATGCGCATCTGGTCATCAAACTGCTTATCGTTAATGCTCTGCAATAACGTTCTCATCTCTTTTGACAGACGAATGCCGTTATCAGACTCCTGGACCTGAACGTCCCTCAGCCCCAGCTTCAGATCTTTTGCAAAGAGCGTCACGTCACCGATACGAACATATTCGCTCGCCGTACCTTCGTGGTTCCCTTGTTGTGCTGAGTGTGGACGCGTATTCACCAGATAGACGGGAATTTTGATCCCCTGCTCCAGCAGTGCATAAAGCGAGTCGGGAAAACGGTAATTAGCGATAACCACGGAGCTTGAGGCTGCATGCGCAAGCGCGGGCAGCGTGCCGGATGCGCAAGCCATCATCACCGGCAACACTAATTTATTTTTCACCATGCATCCTTACTTAACAGGAATGAACTGTTTCAGGTCCCATATTCCGAGATGAAAATGGTTATCCGTAACGTTGATATCCTCAATAGCGCGCGAGGTCTCTGGCATCAGGTAGAAGTTTTTGCTACACGGCGTGCCGGGGGATTCCGGATTCGGCTTCAGGCAGGTCCCGGTCGCATTGACGCGAAACGAGGTGTTCCCTTTATTGGTTATTTTTCCCGCCACATAGACGAAATCAATCTTCTTATCCCGGGGCTGAACCACCAGAATGGTGCTCACCACCGCGCGCGTCATCCCGGTGCCGTTTTTTGGCGAACCGCTGTCCACCTCTTCGCTTACCCCTTCATCCGTGAAGGTAATGCGGTAGTAACGCTCTTTGTTATCGGCGTTTCCGTGATAGTAAAATTTGACGATATTGCTGGTACCGGCGGGCATCACCATGCGCGTGGGCGTCAGCAACAGTTCGTCCACTTTCTCCGGATTAATGACGATCCCTTCATCCATTGGGCTGCTGATCCGCTGTGCGCGAACAGAAACAATACGCACGCTGTCTGCTTCGTTTTTTATTTCCTTGGCGGTGGAGTCAGCATCCGCAGAAATAATGGTGGTGACTTTTCCCACATTAATGGCCAGCGCGGAGGAAGAGATAAATAATAAAAATAAGAAGGCGGATTTGAGGTTAAACATGCTATTTCCCTAAACAGGGGCTTGCGCCCCTGGATCGATCAGGCCTTAGCCCCAGGTTGCGCGGAACGCAACAGACACGGTCCCTTCCCACAGGCTGTTGGTCAGGTCTTTGAACTCTTTCGCCGTACCGGCATTGTCCTGAGCGGAGTCAACGTAGAAGACGAATTTGTCCTGGCCGGTAATTTCGGTATCTGCCGCCGCGCCTGCGCTGGTGGTCAGGTTCCACAGGCCAGAAGAGACGCCGGTGTTAGAAGAGGAATCAACCAGCGTGGTCCATGCGGTTGATTTCGCCCCCACGGTGCCACCGATAGAGCCCAGGTCGTTACCGCCCCAACGCGCACCCACTTTCAGCTTGGTCGCTTCACCACCCACGCTGAACAGCGTGTTGTTTGAATCGTCGAGGATAGCTTCGAGTTTGAAGCTGGTCGCCGTAGAGTGATCGCCACGGATAGCCACATCAAACAGACCGGTGTCGGTGTTGAAAGATTTGGTGTTGGCGCTGTAAACAAAGTTCAGAGCACGCGTTGGCGTAACAACCAGATCGGATTCGCTGTCTTTGGTCGCGGTTGCCTGCCATGTGGCAGAAGCCGTCGTTTCTGCTGCATTAACTGCGCTCAGGGCAGAAACAGACAGCAGGGAGCCCAGAACGATAGCGTTCAGTTTGTTCATTTATTTAGTCCTTCAAAAAAGAATCCACGTGTATAAAAAGGGGAGCCCCTTTTTCGAGGCGGAGTATAGACAGCCGCAAAATAACGAGGCAATACAGAAAAATTCACTCGACGGAGAGCAACAATAAAAATATAAATAAATTTCTCGTATCTTATTGTTACGTATTGAGTAAATTACTCACCTTCCCGAGTAATAGATAAATATCGATTTTTTAATAAAGAGAAATATCAGGACGTCGGGACAGCCACACACATCATTACAGGCAACACCAGCCCCTTAATTAACCACGCATGTTTTTTTACGCTGGTAATATAGAAGAAGTTGATATTATCAAGTAACATTTCGTTTACAACGCCATCCGGCGCCGCATCATCTTCAGATTTATTCAGCTTTTTATCCTTAATATAAAAGATATTGCTTCCATCGACTTTTTCCACGCTGAGCGTGTAATTTCGGTCAATCAGGTAGCTTTTGCCCTCTTTCTTGAGCACGCCTTTATGAATAACCGTCACAACATCTTTGTTGTTAAACAGGAAAAGCGTGGTTAGCGACATATCGGTTGACTCACCCGTGGAATATGTTTTCCAGGAAATGGTATCTGACTGGCAGCCAAACCCCTCATCCTGCGTTCTGGTAAAATAGATCCATAACAACGCGATGACAGACAGCGCCAGTACGATACTGAACAGTACACTCATTTTAGTCCTTGACATATTTTAACTCCCGGTCAGGCTTCTGTAAGAAATGCAGTTCTTATAATCGTCGATACTGTCCTGCTGATAACAGATGGCCAAGAAATAATTTTCTATCTGCGACTTTTTAAACCTGGAATAGTAAGCATCTGCAACCTGATGTTGACAGTCGATATGTTGACTGGCGATGACCTCTTTTACGTGATTAAAGTAGTGCTGTCGCGGCTGATACATATTCTTATCGATCAGGTATACCGTACACCGGTCCACTTTACCGAGCAGATGCATATCAGAATCTTTCAGGCTCTCGGCATAGGAATCCCTTTGGTGCAACAGTAAAACAGCGGTGCCGATAACGGTAATCAGTAATAAGGTGCAGAGAGAAATAAAGAGTCTGTGCAGCGATATTAATTGTTTAGGCGGATCGGCATCTTTCTTATGCGCTAGCGTATCGAATGATTCAGAGGCAGATTGTTCACTAAGCGTTGAAACAACCGGCGGCCTGACCGTGTGGTGTTCAATATGCGCGGCAAGGCTAAATCCCTTGCCACGTATCGTTTTTATCAGTAAAGGGTCGCATCCTAATGTACGAAATGCTTTTCTGATTTCACTTATGGCAACATTCAGACTCACCGAAGAACCAGAGAAACCATGATCCTCCCAGACCTTCTTTATCAGGTCGTCTCTGTCGAGAGTTTTACCATTATTGATGATAAGTTCATAAAGCAGACGACCCGCCTGGTTAGATAACTTAATGGATGACTCTTCCTCTCCATTAATCATGATCATACCGGTGTCGACTTCATAAAGCATTGTAAGATCAATGAGATACTTCATATTATTATTACGCCATTGTTAAAATTATGTGCATTTGCCAGGCAATAATAAGTCTAAAGTTTGTGTGGTCAAGTCGCGTGATATTAATTGAGAGATGAATTCATAAAGCTTCATTAATTAACAATTATTAAATCATTAATAAAAATATTTGAACCAACGCATTTAGGTTAAAACATTAAAAAAAACTAACACACAAGATTATAATCTTAAACTTTAGAAATTGTTGGAATAATGTTTTGTTATGTACTTTTTTAGTGCAACATAATATCGTCAAAGCATTCTCCCGAGTCGCCATGCGTCTAGCCGGTACATCAGGGACATGTGTAGCCGATTAACATTCATTTTAAATAACACAAATCTTCATGGAGTTTATCATGTTCAAATCGATCATGACCGTATCACTGCTGGCCGCTGCTATTGCCTCTACCAGCGCAGTGGCCGCAGACAATTCAGCGGGTGGTATCATTAACTTTACCGGCGCTATTACCGATACAACCTGTACCATTAACGGCGGTAAAAGCGCAGACTTTACCGTTGCGCTTTCCCCTATTTCGGTAAAAGATGCAGGCACCACGGTTGGCCTGATCACTAAGAATAAAAAATCTATTGCGCTGACTTTCTCAGGTTGTTCACCAGCAGCCGGAACGACCGGCACCCCGCTGAAAGTGTATTTCTCCAGCGCGGATAATATTTCCACTGACGGTAAATACCTGCTCAATAACAGCGTGAACGAAAGCGATGCCAGCGTGGCACGTAATGTCGGTTTTGCGCTAGTGGAGCCAGGTTCGTCCACGCCAATTACCCTGAACCAGCCTTACACCACGGATATTATGGGTACAGCGACCGCGCCAGATTCCGAGACGCTGACGCTGGATGTTTATTATTATAAAACGAACGCCGCTGCCGCCACCGTGGGCGAGTTAAGCTCCAACGTAACGTATACCATTTCCTACCTGTAATAATGATTATTCAGGCTCTGTTTTCGCAGAGCCTGTATTTAAGGTTGCAATCATGCGCAAGGCAATTTTGCTGGCAGGTTTACTGCTAAGCACCGGTCACTCGTGGGCCAATATTGTCATTAATGGCACCCGTGTCCTTTATCCTGAAAATAACAAAGAGGTGATCGTCCAGTTAATGAATACGGGCGATGCGCCCGCTCTGGTGCAATCCTGGATAGATGACGGTGATATTAATTCCACGCCGGAAACAGCCAATGTGCCGTTTTTGCTGTCGCCGCCAGTGATAAAGGTTAACGAACATAATGGCCAACAGCTTCGTATTAAAAAGCTGCCGTCCAGCTTGCCTGCGGATCGCGAATCCGTCTTTTTCCTGAATGTTCTCGACATTCCGCCCAGACCTGAAAATCTGCAAAATCAGAATACCGTTCAGCTGGCGATTAAATCCCGTATCAAACTTTTTTACCGGCCCGCTGCGCTGAAAGGCACGCTGGATGACGCGGTGGCGAAACTGACGCTCGCCGCCGAAGGCGATCGCTTTCGCATTACAAATAACAGTCCGTTCCATATTACGGTCGCCAATATTTCGCTGGGTAAAACGAAATTGCTCCAGGAGTCCCCTATGGTTTCCCCGTTTGGGCAGCTGACGGTCGCCGCAAAAAATACGGTTAAGCGCGGACAGACCTTCCAGCTGATGTATGTGGACGATCTTGGCGCGTATAAAACCCGGACTTTCACCAGTCAGTGATCGGAAAGACTCACCATGAAAATGAAACAAAACAGACTCTGTCTGCTAGCAGTCTGCACGCTTCTGCTTTCGCATAAATCAGGGGCCGTCTCGTTTGATCCCTCCCTGCTTGCTGGCGCATCCGGTGAGTCCGATCTGTCTCGCTTTTCCGAAAACAACGCCATGCCTGCCGGCAGCCAGGAGATGGATATCTACGTAAACGGCAGCTGGAAGGGACGTTATACCGTCATCTACGGCGAGCAGCGTGACGACATCCGCATTGCCTGGAAAGATGCCCGGTCGCTTGGCATCAACACCACGTCCGTGCCTGCGCCCGCCATTGCGCACGGGCAGGTTCAGCTGCGCGATCTGGTTCAGGGCGGTGAAGTCAAAACCGATACCAGCACCCTGAGTCTGGCGCTTACCGTTCCGCAGGCGGCCGTGCTGCGTACTGAAGAAGGTTACATTGCCCCCCAGTTCTGGGACGAGGGGATACCGGCGCTGATGCTCTCGTGGAACACGACCTGGTACAACACCCGCGCGAAAGGCGCTGCGAAAGACACAAATGATGATTTTTATGCCGGGCTGGATTCCGGCGCCAACCTGTTCGGCTGGCAGTTTCGCGACAGCAGCGCCTGGCGGAAAACGGCCAGCGGAGAGAGTAGCTGGCAGAATAATACCCGCTACCTGCGCCGTCCCCTGGCCTCGCTGAAATCCAACCTGACGCTGGGTGACTTTTATATTCCTGGCGATCTGTTTGATTCCCTGCGCGTGCGCGGCGTGTCGCTGGCGTCGGACATGAAGATGCGCCCAAATTCACAGCAGGGTTTTTCACCGGTGGTTCACGGCGTGGCACGGACGAACGCCCTGGTGAAAGTTATCCAGAATGGCAACGTGATCTATCAGGAGAATGTGCCGCCGGGCCAGTTTACCCTCGACAGCATTCAGCCTACCGGCTCCGCGGGCGATTTGCTGGTGGTGGTGCGTGAAGCGGACGGTTCACAGCAGTCCTTCACGGTGCCGTTTTCCGCCGTACCCGGGATGCTAAAAGAAGGGGTGAGTCAGTACAGCGTGGTGGCGGGTAAAGTGCATCAGAACACGCTCGATGCCGAACCCGCATTCATGCAGGCCACGCTGCGCTACGGGTTTAATAACCTCATCACCGGGTATACCGGGACGATTATTAGCGATAACTACCAGGCCGGGCTTGTCGGTACCGGGTGGAACCTTCCCTTTGGCGCGGTCTCGTTTGATGTCACCCACGCCAAAACCACCCTACAGGATCGCACCAGCAGCGGCCAGAGTTATCGCGTGTCGTACAGCAAATTTATCGATACCACCGCCACCAACTTCACCCTGGCGGCCTATCGCTATTCCACTAAAGGCTATTACAGCTTCAGCGACGCGCTCTATTCGCGCGAAGGGTATCAGCGCCTGAGAGCGCAGTACGACGACTATGAAGATCGGTTTGGCGTTGCGCCCGACATGTCGCTAAGCACCTGGGACGCCATGCGCGCGGCGCAGCCCAAGAATACCTTTACGCTTAACCTTAATCAGCGCCTGCTCAATAACTGGGGCACGGTGTTTGTCTCCGGCACACAGCGCGATTACTGGAACTCACAGCAAACCACGCGCGAATACCAGATGGGCTATTCCAACGCCATCGGCCGCGCCAGCTATACCCTGTCGGCCAGCCGGGTACGGAACAGGGACAGTGAAGAAGAGACGCGCCTTTACCTCTCCCTCAGCCTGCCGTTCTCGCTGTTTGATAATAATGCGTGGATCACCTCCAGCCTGACGGCCAGCGATTCGCATTACGAGCAGAGCAATATCAGCATGAGCGGGAACGCGCTGGCGTCGAACCGACTGAGCTACACCCTCTCCGGCAGTAATGCGCGGGGAGGGAAAAATGCGGCAAGCGTTAACGCCGCGTACCGTTCGAACTTCGCGACACTCGGTGGCTCTTACAGCGAATCCTCCGACTACCGCCAGACCGGGCTCAGCGGACGCGGCAGCCTGGTGGCCTACCCGTGGCACGTTCTCGCCTCAAACGAAACCGGCACAACCATGACTATCGTCGATGCGCCAAAGGCGGAGGGGCTGATGGTGAACGGCGATGAAAGCATTATGACGAACCGCGATGGCGTGGCGCTGGTGCCTTACGCCACCCCGTATCGCAAAAACGCCATTACGTTAACTGAAACGGAAAACAGCGCTGGCGCGGAGGTGATCGGCAATATGGCTAACGTGGCTCCTTACGACGGGGCGGTGAGCTATATCCGCTTTGAAACCGACAAGCGCCAGTCATGGGTACTTCATGCGACGCGCGCCGACGGCAAACCGCTGCCCTTTGGCACCGAAGTGCTGGATGAACATGGTGAATCTGTCGGGTATGTCGGACAGGCCAGCGTACTGTATATCCGTGCTGAACGGCCGCCACGCGCGCTCAACGTGCATCTCCGCGGCGGAAAGTGCGAAATCTCCTCCCCGGCCTGGGGGCTGAACAGCCCCTCATCGGTTTGCCATTAATTACGGATTATCAAAATGTTACGATCATTCATGTTCCTGCTCCTCACCAGCGTTAGCGGGATGAGCTATGCCACCTGCTCCGGCAGCAGCATCGTTTATGGCACACCGATTACCATTGATTTATCGGATAAGCTGAGCCCGGCCACGCCCACATGGACCGGCAGCTTCACCACCCAGTACAGCGGCTCGTTCAACTGTACGACGGGTAACAGTGAATTTTCTTACACGCCGATCCTCTCGACCGACAGCAAATACGCGACCATCCTCGGATTCAGCAACAACAAGTATATGGTGCGGGCGGAGATCACCAATCCCCCGGCCAATAAAACCCTGTCTGCCAGCGGTAGCCATACGGCGTCTGAGCTGAATACACCGTTTACGGTTCGCTTCACCCTCGTTAACCAGAGCGGCACCACCCTGACGGGGGATACGGCGAACATGAGCGACGTTCTGTTCGTCAGCGACATGAGCGGGTTATCTATCTGGGAAATCATCACCTGGCCAATCAATCAGGTCATCAAGATAGCGCAGTGGTTATTCAGCGGGTTCAAGTGGCCTTACGACAACCGCGATATGTTTGGTCAGCCGATGATCATCAAATACGCGCCAAAACTGACTACCTGTTCCTTTGATAATGCGGGGCTGACCGTGGCGCTGCCGACGCTCGGCATTCCCCAGCTCAGTGCATCCTCACAGCCGGGGCTGACGCCTTTTTCACTGAACATGAGCTGTCAGAACGTCGGGGTTAATGGCAATTCCGATCGGGCAATTGAGATGTTTCTGTCCAGCACGCAGCTGCTTTCGACCGACAGCTCGGTGCTGATCGACAGCAGCAGTAGCGCGGCGCAGGGCGTGGGGCTCCGCCTGATAAAACGTGACGCCCCGCAAACGCCGGTGACCTTCTCTACCTCGACCACCAGCCGTGGCAACGCCACAATGATTTTCAGCGTGGCGGCTGGCGCGGCGCTGGACGAACATTTCACCCTTCCGATGGCGGCGTACTATTACGTGTGGGCACCCGCCCAGGTGAGCCAGGGTAAGATCAATACATCGGCTACGCTGAATATTATCTACCCCTGATGTGGACTATTCCTCCATCTTTCCAACCGTCTGCACATACTTAATCAGTTCGCTGTGGTTGGAAAGATTCAGCTTTTTCATCGCATTATGCTTCTGCGTCGCAATGGTACTGACCGAACGGTTTCGATGACGGGCAATCTCCGTCGTTGAAAATCCTTCCACAATAAGATGAAGCACCTCCCACTCTCTGGCCGAGAGGATGGAGCGCGCCCGGGAGCCGGACCGCATTACCCGCCTGAGCCACGAAGAGATCGACGGTTTTTGCCCGTCCGCCATGAGCAACGCGGGTAATTCCTTTTTCAGTTCAGTCAATTCATCCTGCTGACTGATGGTTAATTCAAATTTCATCTCCAGAACTTTTTTTAACAGCCCGTAAGGCAGCTCGGGCACCAACAGAACACGCCTGACGTGATGGGTTTTACATAAAGATGTAAAACGGCTGCTGACCTCCGCACTCCACTCTTTATGATTAAGCAGATAATTAAATTCAGTGAAGAAAACATCCACGTTATTATCCGCCACCGCCGCCAGCGCCTGTTCTGTGGAATCGACCTGAGTAATGTTCAGTACGTAATCGGGTAAAAGATCCTGGAGCGCCCGGAATATTATCTCTTTAAATATATTTATTTTGTAAAACACCATTACCCTTACGATACGTTCAGTATTATTCATGTCTTTTCTAAATTCTCGTGACCGGAGGAAAATGATAATAGTTTATGTACTCACCACTCACAACCTCTTCGCGCCAGGATTTTATCCTTCTCAGGCTTAAAAATCTGAACAAGGACATTAAATTCATAGAAAAAATTCTATTTTATTCTGCGCGCCGTTTCCCCTTGCAGATAAAGCCTTGTCGATAACTCTGCCACGATCACAATTTTTCTTACAGGAATAGCATTAAGCCACTGAAAAAACGGTGGATTAACCCCATTAATTAACCGCCCGATGCTTATTATCCGCTCATTTACAGAATAAAAATCTGGCATGAATATTATTAGAAGATTAAAACAATTGCATATACCATTAAAACCCTTTTTCAATTTTATCTTCCTCTAATAATTGGCATCAGCTTTACTCGACGGTTTGTATTGGCTTACATTGATGCCATCGCATCGCGTTATTTAAAAAAGTGCTCGCTATTCTTTTAATAAGAGAGTGCGAACCGCCATTTTCTCTTATATGGACTGTTTACTCAGCGAAAGGAGAATGCCAATGCAAAATAAAAAAACAATTCACGTTGCCGTTGTTGACAGCTGCGAATTCACGATGATTGGCCTGCAATCGCTTGGAAAGCGTGAGCCTGATGAAAAACACGACGTTATTTTTCATGGATTTACCCATATCGAAGAACTTGCTATGTGTGAACAACTCTTTGATATCATCATTTATGATCCGTTGAATACGCGTCATTTCCGGGTGACGACGAATGACGACATTCTCTGTATTAAACAGAAACAAGTGACAGCGAAGATCTATATCTATTCGTTATCCGCCGGCTATTTGAAATTCAAACATGTTGATGGAGTCATCAGCAAAAGAGTCTCCCTGGGGGATATCAAAGCGCTGTGGCAAATACTGATGAGCCAGACGCCGCAAGAGTCTGGCCGTTACAACGTAGGCATGACGACCCGCTTACGCACCCCGGCGAGGCTGTCCAGCGAGGAGGCAAGCGTATTGCGCGGCTATTCCTGTAATCTCAAAACCAAGCAAATCGCCCGTCAGCTGGGGTGTAACGTCAGGCTGGTTTACTTTTATAAGAACAACGCCATGAACAAGCTTAAGGCCGTGCGTGGTCCCTCGTTTTACCAGAGCATTCGCTGGATCCTGAATTAAAAATTTGACCGTGTGTCGTTTGCCTTTTGTTCCCGTGTCCGCGGGAACCTTTTTTCATTTCCTGAAGGCTGTTCCATGTATACCGTTCTTCCCTCTCCCCTGTTGCAACGTATCTCAGGGCTGCGATTCCAGCCGCTTGTCGATCTTCATTCGGGCCAGGTGTTCGCGCATGAAGTTCTCGTGGAGATCCATAACGTCAATCTTGAGGTGCTGTTTGCCTCGCTGCCCTCGCGCAGCGCGCTGCAAATCTTCTTCTGGCAGGCCAACACCCTGTTACAGATACCCGCCCGGGACGCTTACTGGCTAAACCTTCCGGCAGAACACC
This sequence comes from Enterobacter sp. CRENT-193, assembly GCF_002787395.1. Classification (NCBI taxonomy): domain Bacteria; kingdom Pseudomonadati; phylum Pseudomonadota; class Gammaproteobacteria; order Enterobacterales; family Enterobacteriaceae; genus Enterobacter; species Enterobacter sp. CRENT-193. The sequence continues at coordinate 670,618 of NZ_CP024812.1, forward strand.
TTCTCAACGAACGCGCTATCCGGTTGTTGCTGGCGTTACGCCATCAGCAGCGGTTAACGATTGAAATTCAGGATCCCCTCACCATCACACGGCTGAGCGAGGATGAGCAACGTCGCCTTCATGCCACGCTTGTTCGGTTAAAAGAGGCGGGATGGCAAATCTGGCTGGACGATTTAACCCGGGAGTTGGCGGAGGCGTTCGCGCGGCTTGCGCTGCCGCTGGATGGGGTGAAAATTGACCGCTCAGCGCTGTGCGAGCGCGCGCCGCTTGCCCCGTTTGTACAGGAGGTCAGGGCAGGTATCGCGCAATCAATTCTTATAGAAGGCATCGAAAACTCGCGGGATCTGGCGCGCGCCCGCGCGTCCGGCGCACAGTCTGGTCAGGGTTTTCTGTGGCCCGAAAGCCGAACCGATGCCCGCGTAACGCTTTGACGGCCAGCGGAGCGCTGGCCTTTTTACCGGGGCTTACCAGCCCGGCACCGCGCCACCGTTAAAAATGGTCTCCGCCGCTTTCGCCACTTCCGGCGACTGATAGGACTGGATAAATTCCTTCACGTTTTCGGCGTCTTTGTTCTCTTCACGCGTGACCACAATATTCACGTAGGGTGAGTTTTTGTCTTCGATAAAGACGCTGTCGTGTACCGGGGAAAGCCCCGTTTGCTGGAGATAGGTGGTACTGATGATGGCCACATCCACTTTCGGATCGTCCAGCACGCGCGGCAGCTGCGCCCCTTCCAGCTCCATAATCTGTAAGTTTTTCGGGTTCGCGGTAATATCCAGCGCCGTTGGCAGCAGGCCAACATCCGGTTTAAGGGTAATCAGCTTCTCTTTTTGCAGCAGCAACAGCGCGCGGCCAAGGTTGGTGGGATCGTTTGGAATCGCAATGGTTGCGCCGTCCTTCAGCTCAGAGACCGATTTAATCTTTCGGGAGTAACCCGCCATCGGGAAGACGAAGGTATTGGCCACGGCGACCAGCTTGTAATTGTGCGCCTTGTTATCTTCTGCGAGGAACGGGCGATGCTGGAAGACGTTGGCGTCCAGTTCGCCCTGGTTGGTGGCATCGTTGGGCAGCAGCGAGCCGCTAAAGCCCACCAGCTCAACATCCAGACCGTATTTCTCCTTTGCCACCTTTTTGGCGACTTCCGCCACGTCCTGCTCAGCGCCATTGATCACGCCGACTTTAATGTGTCTGGCATCATTGCCGCCCTGATCACAGCCCGCGAGCAGCAGGCCAGTCAGGAGAAGCGCACCCAATCGAAGTTTCACGAGACAGTTCCTTTTGATAGACGTTTTGAAGACTATATCGACAACGAGACGGCAGGCTAAAAAACGAAAAGGAATCAGTAAGACGGTTAAGTTATATGCGGCCTGTTGCCGGGTGGCGCTGCGCTCACCCGGCCTACGTGACGGGGGAAGTGTAGGCCCGGTAAGCGTAGCGCCACCGGGCGATGGGCATCAGGCTACGGTAGTCCAGGCGCAAGCAGAACCGCTTCCCTCACGCCTGCCGACGCAGCGGCGCTTCGCGCAAAAACCACGACAGCACAAACGCCAGCACCATAATCCCCGCCGCCAGCATGAATACCGCATGGATCGCCGAGCCGAACGCATCCAGATAGTCCAGACGCAGGGCATCAGGCAGATGGTGTATGGCAACGGGATTAAGTTCGCGCGGCAGTTCCGCCCCTTCCGGCAGCCTGTCGATCAGGCCTGATTGCAGAATATGGGTGAACACCGCGCCAAACAGCGCAACGCCAATCGCCCCGCCAATGGAACGGAACAGCGTCACCCCAGACGTCGCGACGCCGTATTGATCGGCTGACACGCTGTTCTGCACCGCCAGCACCAGCACCTGCATCACCAGTCCCAGCCCCATGCCCAGCACGCCGGTAAACAGGTAAAGCTGCCAGGTTGGGGAGGTGATTGAAATGCGCGTCAGTAACATCATCCCCACCACGCCGAGCAGCGTGCCGAGGATCGGGAACAGACGATATTTCCCGGTACGGCTGATGATGCGCCCGCTGATGATGGAGGTGAGCAACAGCCCCCCCATCAGGGGGATGAGCTGCAAACCGGCCTGCGTCGGCGTGGCGTCTTTTACCACCTGTAAATAGAGCGGCAGGAAAGTGACGGAGCCAAACAGCGACATGCCGATAATAAAACCGATCAGGCTACAGAGCAGGAAGCTGCGGTCGCGGAAGAGCGACAGCGGGATAATCGGCTCCCACGCCAGCCGCTCTTCGTAGATAAACCCGGCGATCCCCGTCAGGCCGAAGGCCAGAATGCACCACAGCTGCGGGTCGCTCCATTGGCGGATCGTCCCCCCCTCGGTGGTAAACAGAATGATGCACAGCAACGCCATGCTGAGGTAAATCGCCCCCAGGTAATCAATCTCATGCTTGCTGCGCCGCGCGCTGCCGTGGAAAACCGCGCCAATCACCAGCAGCGCAAACAGCCCCAGCGGCAGGTTGATGTAGAAAATCCAGCGCCAGGATGCGTGCTGAACGATAAACCCGCCGATCAGCGGCCCTATCACCGTCGCCAGGCCAAACACGCCGCCAAACAGCCCCTGATAGCGACCCCGATCGGCAGGCGGGATCACGTCCGCCACGGCAGCCATGCTGATCACCATCAGACCCCCGCCCCCCAGCCCTTGCAGGGCGCGCATCAGCACCAGCTGGGTCATGTTCTGCGCCAGACCGCACAGCGCGGCCCCCACAAGGAACAGCACAATCGCGATTTGCAGAACGATTTTTCGGCCAAACAGATCGCCGAATTTGCCGTACAGCGGCACCACGATGGTCGAACTGAGGATATAGGCCGTTACCACCCACGAGAGTTTATCCAGCCCGCCCAGCTCACCCACGATGGTCGGCAGCGCGGTGGAAACAATGGTCTGATCCAGCGCCGAGAGCAGCATCACCAGCAGGAGTGCGCTGAACAGCAGCTTAATCGACGGCGCCTTTTTCGCAGGTTGAGTCATTACGTCGGACTCCATAAGACATCACTTGAAATTAATTAATCGTATAATTAATATTTGTGGAAGTGATGAATAAGATCAAGAGATACGGTGACCATGTCAGCACAAAAGGACAATTCTGAACCCCGCCGCCCCGGTCGGCCACGCGGCGGCAAGCGCGTTACCGCCAGCCGTGAACAGCTGCTGGATATCGCCCTGAATCTCTTTTCCCGCCAGGGGATCGCCAATACGTCGTTGAACGCTATTGCCCGCGAAGCAGGCGTGACGCCCGCCATGCTGCACTACTACTTCAACTCCAGAGAACAGTTGCTGGATGCGATGATTGAGGAGCGCTTCCTGCCGTTACGCGAGCGGATCGGGGCGATTTTCGCCGACAACCGGGATTCGCCGGTGGATGCCCTGACGGAAATGGTCAGGGTGCTGGCCGAACTGGCGGAAAAGTATCGCTGGTTTGCCCCGCTGTGGATGCAGGAGGTGATTGGCGAGATGCCGGTACTGCGCACCCATTTGCAGGCACGCTTTGGCGATGAGAAATATCACACCACGCTGGCAACCATCAAAGGCTGGCAGCAGGAAGGAAAGCTGAATCCGGCGCTGGCCCCCGAACTGCTGTTCACTACGCTGCTGAGCCTGGTGCTGGTGCCGTTCTCCCGCATGCGCAATGACGAGAGGCTTAGCGCCCTCTCGCCGGAGATCGTGGTGCGCCACGTGTTAGCCGTGATAGGCACCGGGATCGGCGGTTAAAGATTTTTGGACAGATAGTGTCTCTGCATTCCCTGATAAGGGTAATCCTGCAAGGACATCTGCACCTGATAACCCTGTTTTTCATAGAACGGACGCGCCTGGAAGCTGACCGTATCCACCAGCGCGTGACGACAGCCTTTGCGACGGGCCTCCTCTTCAGCCGTTTTGATAAGCTGGCTTCCCACACCCGTACCCCGCACGCTGTCACTGACCCACAGATAGTCTATGTTCAGCCAGTCGCCTTTCCGTACGCCGATTAACCCGCCCAGCATGACGCCATTGTCGTCTCGCATATATACGCCAATATCGCCACTAAACGTCGCCAGATCTAAATACTGCGCGTTATAGGCTCTTAGCCCCGTTAATAATTCTTCTTTTTCTTCAGCCGTGACTTTATCTGTAATGCTCAGGTGCATAAATCTCTCCTTATTTTCAGCGCAATCTGAATATCTCACAGCTTAACCTTCATAAAAACTCCTTATTTCCTCCATTGTTTAAACAAGGAAATATTCATTCAATATGTAAATAAAAAAAACCTTTCCAATAGGCTCCGAAAACGTATAATGAGAACGATCATTCTCACTTTTTACGGTAGCCGACGATGAGCACAAAGCTGGAAGAACGACAAAAACTACGGCAGGACGAAATCATCACCGCCGCGCGCCGCTGCTTTCGCGCCAGTGGATTTCACGCTGCCAGCATGTCGCAGATCGCCAGCGAAGCCAGGCTCAGCGTCGGACAAATCTATCGCTATTTCAGTAACAAAGACGCGATCATTGAAGAGATGATCCGGCGCATTATCGACTCACGTATTGAGGAGATGCAGGGCAAAACCCTGGTTGAAGGGATGCCGCAGGCGCTTGCCTGGCGCCAGACGCTTAACGAAGATGATGACGCGCTAATGCTCGAAATGTCCGCAGAGGCCACGCGCAATCCGCTGGTGGCAAACATGCTGATCGAAGCCGAAGCCCGCATGTTCGCCAACGCCTGTGAGCACCTTAAAAAGCAGTTCCCCCACCTGAGCGATGAGCATATTCGCTGCTGCGTGGAGATTACCGCTGTGATGATCGAAGGCACGATTTACCGTCGACTCACGCCTTTAAAAGTACCGTCAGAACAATTAGAGCCCATATACCAGAATATTTTAAATATGCTTTTCTCTGCGAAGTAATCGCATGTGAATAATTAGCGGAAATAATTAATTTCCCTTTTTTCATTTCTGGCTCTGCCAGAGATGCGGGATCGCTGTGCTTTTAATTAGCCCTCCTCCCTGTTAAGCGATTAACAGGGCAGGCTTCGTTCACCCTGGAAAAAGATTATGAAAACCATAACAACCTCCATCGCAGCATTACTCCTCCTGACAGGGTGCGATAATGCGCAAACATCTGCTCCTCAACGTCCTCTTCCGGAAGTGGGGATTGTCACACTCATGAGCCAGCCGGTGTCCGTCGTTAGCGAGCTGACCGGCCGCACCGCCGCCGCGATGAGCGCCGAAGTGCGCCCTCAGGTGGGCGGCATTATTCAGAAACGGCTCTTCACCGAAGGCGATACGGTCAAGGCCGGGCAGGCGCTGTATCAGATCGATCCTTCCAGCTACCGCGCCGCTTATAATGAAGCTGCCGCCGCACTGAAACAGGCGCAGGCGCTGGTGCAGGCCGACTGCCAGAAAGCCCGACGCTATGCGCAGCTGGTGAAGGACGACGGCGTATCACGTCAGGATGCGGAAGACGCGAAGTCCACCTGTGCGCAGGACAAGGCCAGCGTCGAGTCAAAGAAAGCCGCGCTGGAAAGCGCCCGCATTAACCTCAACTGGACCACCGTCACCGCGCCGATTGCCGGACGTATCGGCATCTCCTCTGTGACTCCTGGCGCGCTGGTGACCGCCCAGCAGGATACCGCGCTGGCCACCATTCGCGGGCTGGACAGTATGTACGTCGATTTAACCCGTTCCAGCGCCGATCTGCTGCGTTTACGCAAGCAAACCCTCGCCAGCAACAGCGATACGCTGAACGTGTCGTTGATTCTCGAAGACGGCAGCAGCTACAGCGAAAAAGGCCGCCTGGCGCTGACCGAAGTGGCGGTGGATGAGTCTACCGGCTCAGTTACCCTGCGCGCCGTCTTCCCGAACCCGCAGCATCAGCTTCTGCCGGGCATGTTCGTCCGCGCCAGAGTGGATGAAGGCATCATGAATGACGCGATCCTCGCCCCGCAGCAGGGCATCACTCGCGACGCCAAAGGCACCGCCACCGCGCTGGTGGTGAACGCCAGCAACAAGGTCGAACAGCGTCAGCTGGAGACGGGTGACACTTACGGCGACAAATGGCTGGTGCTGAGCGGTTTGAAGGCTGGCGATAAGCTGATTGTGGAAGGCACCGACAAAGTCACCGCCGGGCAGGAAGTGAAAGCTGAAGAGATGAAAACCAACGGAGGAAACGCCTGATGTTTTCCCGTTTCTTCGTGCGTCGCCCGGTCTTTGCCTGGGTTATCGCCATTCTCATCATGCTCGCCGGGATACTGGCGATCCGCACGCTGCCCGTTGCGCAGTACCCGGACGTTGCCCCGCCGTCGATCAAAATATCCGCCACCTACACCGGCGCCTCCGCACAAACGCTGGAGAACAGCGTGACGCAGGTGATCGAGCAGCAGCTCACCGGGCTGGATAACCTGCTCTACTTCACCTCCACCAGCAGCTCGGACGGGTCGGTGAGCATTAACGTCACGTTTGAACAGGGAACCGATCCGGACACCGCTCAGGTACAGGTGCAGAATAAAGTCCAGCAGGCAGAATCGCGCCTGCCGACCGAGGTGCAGCAGTCCGGGATCACCGTCGAAAAATCCCAGAGCAACTTCCTGCTGATCATGGGCGTATATGACAAAACCGACACCGCCAGCAGCTCGGATATCGCCGACTGGCTGGTGAGTAATATGCAGGATCCGCTGGCGCGCGTGGATGGCGTCGGTAGCCTACAGGTGTTCGGTGCAGAATACGCGATGCGCATCTGGCTCGACCCGGCGAAGCTGGCGTCGTACTCGCTGATGCCCTCCGACGTGCAGAGCGCGATTGAAGCGCAGAACGTGCAGGTTTCCGCCGGTAAAATCGGCGCGCTGCCCTCGTCGAACGCCCAACAGCTGACCGCCACCGTCCGCGCTCAGTCGCGTCTGCAAACGGTCGATGAGTTCAAAAAGATCATCGTCAAGAGCCAGTCCAACGGTGCGGTGGTGCGCATCAGCGACGTCGCGCGCGTGGAGATGGGCAGCGAAGATTACACCGCCACCGCGAAGCTGAACGGCCACCCGGCGGCGGGTATGGCGGTGATGCTCTCACCGGGCGCCAACGCGCTTAACACCGCCACGGCGGTAAAAGATAAGATCGCCGAGTTCAAAAAGTCGATGCCGGAAGGCTACGACGTGGCCTACCCGAAAGACAGCACCGAGTTCATCAAGATCTCCGTTGAGGACGTGATTCAGACCCTGTTCGAAGCCATTATCCTCGTGGTGGTGGTGATGTACCTGTTCCTGCAAAACATCCGTGCGACGCTGATCCCGGCGCTGGCGGTGCCGGTGGTGCTGCTGGGCACCTTCGGCGTGCTGGCGCTGTTCGGTTACTCCATCAACACCCTGACGCTATTTGCGATGGTGCTGGCGATAGGGCTTTTGGTGGATGACGCCATCGTGGTGGTGGAAAACGTCGAGCGTATTATGCGCGACGAAGGGCTGCCCGCCCGGGAAGCGACCGAAAAATCGATGGGCGAAATTTCCGGCGCGCTGATCGCCATTGCGCTGGTGCTCTCTGCGGTATTCCTGCCGATGGCCTTCTTCGGCGGCTCTACCGGGGTCATTTACCGCCAGTTCTCGGTCACCATTATTTCGGCGATGTTCCTCTCCGTGGTGGTGGCGCTGACCCTGACGCCCGCGCTGTGCGGCTCGATCCTGAATCACACCGCTCCGCACAAAAAGGGCTTCTTCGGCGCGTTTAACCGCTTCTACAGTAAGACCGAGCACAGCTATCAGAACAAGGTGCTGCGCGCCCTGCGCCGTTCCGGTGGCATGCTGGTGATCTACGCCCTGCTCTGCGGCGCGATGGGGTTCGCCATGCTAAAACTGCCGGGCAGCTTCCTGCCAACCGAAGACCAGGGTGAAATCATGGTGCAGTACACCCTGCCTGCCGGCGCAACCGCGGTGCGTACCGCCGAGGTAAGCCGCCAGGTACGCGAGTGGTTCCTCACCAAAGAGAAAGCCAATACCGACGTGATCTTCACCATTGAAGGCTTCAGCTTCAGCGGCAGCGGCCAGAACGCCGGGATGGCGTTCGTCTCCCTGAAAAACTGGTCAGAGCGCAAAGGCGATGAGAATACCGCCCAGGCCATTGCCCTGCGCGCCACGCAGGAGCTGAGCACCATTCGGGATGCCACAATTTTCGCCATGACGCCCCCGGCGGTGGATGGTTTAGGCCAGAGCAACGGCTTTACCTTTGAGCTGATGGCCAGCGGCGGCACCGACCGCGACGCGCTGCTGAAACTGCGTAACCAGCTGATTGGCGAAGCCAACCAGGACAACTCGCTGCACGCCGTGCGCGCCAACGATCTGCCGCAGATGCCGCAGCTTCAGGTGGATATCGATAACAACAAAGCCGTGTCGCTGGGGCTGTCCCTGAGCGACGTCACCGACACCCTCTCCAGCGCCTGGGGCGGGACCTACGTGAACGACTTTATCGATCGCGGCCGCGTGAAAAAGGTCTACATCCAGGGCGACAGCGACTATCGCGCCGTGCCGTCGGATCTCAACAAGTGGTATGTGCGCGGCAGCGACAGCACCATGACACCGTTCTCCGCCTTCGCCACCACCCGCTGGGAGTACGGCCCGGAAAGCCTGGTGCGCTACAACGGCTCGGCGGCGTATGAGATTCAGGGCGAAAACGCCAGTGGCGCCAGCTCCGGCAAGGCGATGAGCAAAATGGAGCAGTTGGCAAACAGCCTGCCGTCCGGCAGCACATGGGCGTGGAGCGGTTTGTCGTTGCAGGAAAAACTGGCGAGCGGCCAGGCGATGAGCCTTTATGCCCTCTCGATCCTGGTGGTGTTCCTGTGCCTGGCAGCGCTGTATGAGAGCTGGTCAGTACCGATTTCGGTCATCATGGTGATCCCGCTAGGGGTGCTGGGCGCGGCGGTTGCCGCCTCCCTGCGCGGCCTGAACAACGACGTCTATTTCCAGGTGGCGCTGCTGACCACCATCGGTCTGTCGTCGAAGAACGCCATTCTGATTGTCGAGTTTGCCGAAGCCAAAGTGGCCGAAGGCTACTCCCTGACGCGCGCCGCCCTGCGGGCCGCCCAGACGCGTCTGCGTCCGATCATCATGACCTCGCTGGCGTTTATCGCAGGCGTGACGCCGCTGGCGATTGCCACCGGCGCCGGGGCCAACAGCCGCGTGGCGATCGGTACCGGTATTATCGGCGGGACGCTGGCCGCGACGCTGCTGGCCATCTTCTTTGTTCCTTTATTCTTTGTACTGGTGAAACGTCTGTTCTCCGGTAAGCACGCAAACCGGAGGTCATAATGTTTCGTGTAACCGTATTAACGTTAGCGCTGCTGAGCGCGGGCTGTGTGTCATTAGATCCCACGTATCAGCGCCCGGACGCCCCCGTCCCGACGACGTTGCCGGGCGCCCATGGCGAAGCCAACGCCGTGGTGAGCCAGTGGCAGCAGGTGATGAATGATGCGCGGTTGAAAAGCGTGGTGACGATGGCGCTCAACAGCAACCGCGACGTGCAAAAAGCGATTGCGGATATCGACGCCGCCCGTGCCCAGTATGGCGAAACGCGCTCGTCCCTGTTCCCGACGGTGGACGCGGAACTGAGCCACACCCGCAGCCGCACGCTGGCGAGCGGTGTCGCGACAAGTGACGAAGCCAACGGCGCGGTCTCCAGCTTCGAACTGGATCTGTTTGGCCGCAACCAGAGCCTGTCGCGTGCCGCGCGTGAAACCTGGCTTGCCAGCGAATTCACCGCGCAGAACACGCGCCTGACGATGGTCAGCGAGCTGACCACGGCCTGGGTGACGCTGGCGGCGGATAACAGCAATCTGGCGCTGGCGAAGTCCACCCTGGAGAGCGCCGCAAACTCACTCAAGATTGTGAAGCGCCAGCAGGAAGTAGGCGTGGCAGCGGCAACGGACGTCAGTGAAGCGATGGCGGTTTACCAGCAGGCGCGCGCCAGCGTGGCGAGCTACCAGACGCTGGTGATGCAGGACAAAAACGCTCTCAACCTGCTGGCGGGCGATACGGTGCCCGAGAACCTGCTACCCGGCACGCTGGAGAGCCTGAGCGACAACGCCATCACGCTGATCCCGGCGGGCGTTAGCTCCAGCGCGCTGCTGCGTCGTCCGGACATTCAGGAGGCGGAACACAACCTGCTGAGCGCCAACGCCAACATCGGCGCGGCGCGCGCCAACTTCTTCCCGACCATCTCGCTCACCGCCAGCGCGGGCGCCGGCAGCGATTCGCTGTCGTCCCTGTTCAGCCACGGGATGAAGGTCTGGTCGTTTGCACCTTCCATCACCCTGCCGCTGTTCAGCGGCGGCAACAATATGGCGCAGCTGCGCTATGCGGAAGCCGAGAAAAAAGGGTTAATTGCGACCTATGAGAAAACCATCCAGAGCGCGTTCAAGGACGTGGCCGACGCGCTGGCCCGGCGCGAAACGTTGAGTGAACAGCTTGATGCCCAGCGTGAATACGTGGCGGCGGAGCAAAAAACGCTGGATGTGGCGACGCGCAGTTACAAGGCTGGCGCGGGCGATTATCTGACGGTGCTCACCGCGCAGCGGTCGCTGTGGTCGGCGCAGGAATCACTGATTGCCTTGCAGCAAACCGACCTGGAAAACCGCATCACGCTGTGGCAATCGCTGGGCGGCGGGATTCAGTAACATCACTGCCGGGCGGCGCAACGTTGCCCGGCCATCAGAGTAAATACCTATGGCAAAAGTCTCTTTTTCTTTCGCGGCCATCCTTGGCCTGCTGACGGCGATCGGGCCGCTGTGTTCCGATTTTTATCTTCCGGCGCTGCCGGAGATCGCCACCCAGCTCAACACCTCCACAACGCTGACGCAGCTTTCTCTTACCTCGGCGCTGATTGGCCTGGGGCTGGGACAACTCTTTTTCGGCCCGCTAAGCGATCGCATCGGACGTAAAACGCCGCTGCTGTTCTCACTTTTGCTGTTTGTACTGGCTTCAGTGCTTTGCGCCAGCACGCAGAATATTTACGCCCTGATCGGCTGGCGATTTGTGCAGGGCGTTGCCGGGGCGGGCGGCTCCGTACTTGCCCGCTCCATCGCCCGCGATAACTATCATGGCACGATGCTAACGCAGTTTTTTGCCCTACTGATGACGGTCAACGGCATCGCGCCCGTGGTGTCCCCGGTACTCGGTGGCTATATCGCGTCGCATTTCGACTGGCGGATGCTGTTCTGGGTAATGGCAGGGGCGGGTCTGGCGCTGCTGATCGCCAGCCAGCTTTTTATCCGCGAGTCCCTCACAGAGAAACAGGGCAGGGGATCGCTGACGCAAACCGCCAGGACGGTACTTAAAAATCGTCGCTTTATGCGCTACTGCCTGATCCAGGCCTTCATGCTGGCGGGGCTGTTCGCCTATATCGGGGCATCCTCCTTTGTGATGCAAAACGAGTATGGCCTGAGCGCCATGCAGTTCAGCCTGCTGTTCGGTGTGAACGGTATCGGCCTGATCGTCTCAGCGCTGATTTTCTCCCGTCTGGCACGCCGCCATCTGGCGGAAAGATTGATGCGAACAGGCCTCGTTCTGGCGTTGTCCTGCGCGGGGCTGACATTGCTCTTTGCGTGGATGCAGCTTTCCGTTCCGGCACTGGTTGCACTCTTTTTCACCGTCGCATTTAACAGCGGGATCAGCACCATTGCGGGTTCAGAAGCGATGAGCGCAGTCGACACGAAGGAGTCCGGCACAGCGTCAGCCATTCTGGGCATGCTGATGTTTTTATTCGGCGGGATCGCAGCGCCTCTCGCGGGTATCGGCGGAGAAACGATGCTGAAAATGAGTCTCGCGGTGTTAGTAAGCTATGGCATTGCACTGGCGATCGGATCCCGCACGCAGAATGCGTAAATTCATACTTTTGGCTTGAATCGCGTTGATGAATGTAACGATATATTTCAGGGGAAGCATGTGACTTTCAAAGGAGGTTTCGATGAAATCTGCACACCTGGTTTGCCTGCTCGTTTGCCTGATTTTCGCTGCGTTTGTTCACGCGCAGGAGAAGAGCGCTCCGGAGAAAGAGGCCCAGATAAAACAGCAGGTCCTGAAAGATGTGAAGAAAACCTGTACCCCGCAGAAAAAGCAGAGCGATAAAGCCTGGCAGGCGATGATTTTGTCGTCTGAGGCCAATCAGCTGCTGATCAAAAACGCCATCACCGCCGTGAAGCGTGACAACCTGGACGCCTACTGGGATGCAGTCAGTCAGGTGGATTGTATGGAAGATTACTGAGGGTTGAGCGCCGGGTGGCGCCGCGCTTACCCGGCCTACATCACACGTTTAACGCTTCCGCACATCCGGAATAATCAAATCCCCGCGCAGAACGTAGGACCCGAGCATCTGCGTTTTCTCTGTCAGCCAGCTCACGATGCGCGCCGCCATGGCGTCCATGGAATACTCAATGGCCGGGATCACCGGAATACCCGGCAGATGCAGCGAACCGCCGAGGCTAAAGACCATGATGTCTTCCGGTACCGATTTATTAAACGCCTGTAACTGCGGGATCACCCGCTGGGCTTCCTGCTCATCCGCCACCAGCAGCGCGTTGAAGTTCAGCGTGGACGCGTTGTTGAGTAATTCCTGAAGCGCAACGGACGATGAAGTTGCGTCCATAAACACGAGGTTGCGATTAAAGGGCAGGAAGTTTTTCTCCAGCGCATGTTTGTAACCCAACAGCACCTGATCGGCAAAGCCGCTGCCGTGCGGGTGGATGAGCGCTATCTGGCGACGCCCCTGGCTGGTGAGATAGTTGCAGGCCGTTTCAGCCGCGAACGCGTGATCGAACTGAATGCTGTTGGCGTTATCGGCTTCCATACAGTCGACCAGAATCACGTTGTCCATGTCCACGTCCAGCGGGAAACGCGCGCCAATCACCAGAATGTCATCACATAAGCCGCAGGAGAGTTCTTCAAGGGCGTTCATCACTTCTGTTTTCGTGTGTGCGAAACGCAGCAGCAGATGTTTTTGATGCTGGCTGAGGTGTTTTTCCAGCGCGTACAGGTAACCGGTGGTCTGGTTAATGTTTTCCTGCGCGCAAATCACCCCAATGCAGCCCGTCGACTGGCTGAGCAGCGACTGGGCGATCACATTGGGACGATAGTTCAGCTCGTCCACCGCTTTCAGAACAGCCTGGCGGCTGGCTTCTTTAACGCCACGCGACCCGCTCAACACCCGTGATACCGTGGCTTTGGACACCCCGGCCAGACGCGATACATCGTTGATTGTAGACATCTCTCTCCCCTGTCAGACGCAACTGGCGTCTGTAATTTCCATCACCGCTACGGCTCACATTATAGCCAGAACGGAGTATATCCGTTTCCGTTTTCCATGGAAACCGATTTTCCGTTTCCACTCAATTTGATGCCAAAACAGCCAAATTATGTGACCCACATCCGGTTAATTAGCCTCATAAGTAAGGGATCTTGATGGTTGTCACAGTTCTGTCTTTTATGAATGGAAACCGGTTTCCGTATAATGTCCAATCATCCTCGCAATAACTTTTTACATTTTGAGGATGGTTGTCGATGTTCAAGATTATGCTGTGCTGCTCTGCCGGGATGTCCACCAGCCTGCTGGTCAGCAAAATGATCGATGTTGCAAAAGAACGGGGCTTGCCCGTGAAGATAGATGCGTATGGCGTATCCGAATTTGATACGCAGTTTCCGCACTATCAGGTGGTGCTTCTCGGACCGCAAGTGAAATACATGTTAAAGACACTCTCAGACAAGGCAGCGACGCAAGGCATTCCGGTGCAGCCCATCGACATGATGGATTACGGCATGCAGCGTGGCGATAAAGTACTGGACTATGCTCTGTCGCTTATCGAAGCGGCACACTAAAAGGTGTTCACATGAGTTCGTTATATCAATCTATGGTCGCGGTCATTGAGCAATCAATTACCCCGCTGGCCGCGAAGCTGGGTCAGCAAAAGTATGTGATTGCCATCCGCGACGGCTTTACCGCCGCGCTGCCGTTTATGATCATCGGCTCGTTTATGCTGGTGTTTATCTTCCCGCCGTTTTCGGCGGATACCACCAACAGCTTCGCCCGCGGCTGGCTGGATTTCTCCGAGACCTACCGCGAACAGCTGATGCTGCCCTTTAACCTCAGCATGGGCGTGATGACCTTCTTCATCTCGGTGGGGATTGGGGCGAGCCTGGGGCGTCAGTTTAACCTCGATCCGGTGATGTCCGGCCTGCTGGCCTTTATGGCCTTCCTGCTGGTCGCAGCACCCTATGCCGATGGCAAAATTTCGACCCAGTATCTCTCCGGCCAGGGGATCTTCACTGCGCTTATCACCGCGATCTACTCCACCCGCGTGTACGCGTGGCTGAAGCAGAACAACGTCACCATCCGCCTGCCGAAAGAGGTGCCGACCGGCGTGGCGCGTTCGTTTGAGATCCTGATCCCGGTGATGGTGGTGATCGGAACGCTGCACCCGCTGAACCTGTTCATTGAAGCGCAGACCGGGATGATCATCCCGCAGGCGATTATGCACCTGCTGGAGCCGCTGGTGTCGGCGTCTGACTCCCTGCCCGCGATTCTGCTCTCCGTGCTGCTGTGCCAGATCTTCTGGTTCGCGGGTATCCACGGGTCGCTGATTGTCACCGGCATCATGAACCCGTTCTGGATGGCGAACCTCTCTGCAAACCAGGCGGCACTGGCGGCGGGCGCGGCGCTGCCGCACGTTTATCTGCAAGGTTTCTGGGATCACTACCTGCTGATTGGCGGCGTAGGCTCGACCCTGCCGCTGGCGTTCCTCCTGCTGCGTAGCCGCGTTACCCATCTGCGCACCATCGGCAAAATGGGCGTTGTGCCAAGCTTCTTTAACATCAACGAACCGATTCTGTTCGGCGCGCCGATCATCATGAACCCGATGCTGTTTATCCCGTTCGTGTTCGTTCCGCTGGTCAACGCCTGCCTGGCGTACGGCGCAACTAAACTCGGCTGGCTGGCTCAGGTGGTTTCGTTAACCCCGTGGACCACGCCCGCGCCGATTGGCGCCTCGTGGGCGGCGAACTGGGCGCTGAGCCCGGTGGTGATGTGCCTCGTCTGCATGGTGATGTCGGCGCTGATGTACCTGCCGTTCCTGCGCGCCTATGAGCGTACGCTGATTAAAAACGAAGAGCAGAAAGCCCAGGCTGCAACCGTGGGTGCCGCTGAAGCCACAAGCAATTAAGTCAAAGAGGAAGGGTCATGAAATACGCATTTCCCGATAACTTCTGGTGGGGCAGCGCAAGCTCCGCTCTCCAGACGGAAGGGACACGAGAGGGTGAAACCACGTGGGACTACTGGTTTGCCCGCGAGCCGAACCGTTTTCACAACGGCGTGGGGCCGCAGCACACCTCCACGTTTTATCAGCACTGGAAAACGGACATTCAGCTGTTAAAACAGCTGAACCACAACAGCTTTCGTACCTCGATTAGCTGGGCGCGCCTGATCCCCGACGGCATCGGTGAAGTGAACCCGGACGCGGTCGATTTTTACAATCAGGTTATTGATGAGCTGAATGAACAGGGCATCACGCCGTTTATCACCCTGTTCCATTTCGACATGCCGATGGCGATGCAGGAAATTGGCGGCTGGGAAAACCGTGACGTAGTGGACGCTTACGCCCGCTATGCGCAGATATGCTTCGAGCTGTTCGGGGACCGCGTGCTGCACTGGTTTACCTTCAACGAGCCGATTGTTCCGGTGGAAGGCGGTTATCTGTACGACTTCCACTATCCGAACGTGGTGGATTTTCGTCGGGCGGCCACCGTGGCGTATCACACGGTGCTGGCCCATGCGAAGGCGGTTCAGGCCTACCGCGCCGGGCACTACGCGGGTGAGATCGGCATCGTGCTGAACCTGACGCCGTCTTACCCGCGCTCCCGGAACCCGGCAGACGTGAAGGCAGCGCACATTGCGGATTTAATGTTTAACCGTAGCTTCCTCGACCCGGTGCTGCGCGGGGAGTATCCGGCCGACCTGGTGGCATTGCTGAAATCTTACGATCAGCTGCCCGCCTGCAAGCCGGAAGACGGCTTCCTGATTGCGGAAGGGAAAATCGACCTGCTCGGCATTAACTACTATCAGCCGCGTCGCGTGAAGTGTCGCGACAGCGCGGTGAACCCGCAGGCGCCGTTTATGCCGGAGTGGTTCTTTGATAATTACGAGATGCCGGGCCGCAAGATGAATCCGTACCGCGGCTGGGAAATCTACGCGCCGGGTATTTACGATATTCTGGTTAACCTGCGCGACCATTACGGCAACCCCCGCTGCTTTATTTCGGAAAACGGCATGGGTGTCGAAAATGAGCAGCGCTTTATTGAAAACGGCCAGATTAACGATCAATACCGCATTGATTTTATTTCTGAGCATTTATCGTGGCTGCACAAAGGTATTAGCGAAGGCTGCAATTGCCTTGGCTACCATATGTGGACGTTTATTGATAACTGGTCGTGGTGTAATGCGTATAAAAACCGCTACGGTTTTATTCAGCTCGATGTAGAGACGCAGCAGCGCACCATTAAAAAAAGCGGAGAGTGGTTTGCCGCCACCGCCTTAAATAATAGTTTTGATAAAGAGTAAAGATAATGATCGCACTAGAAGAAGCCGTAATGGAAATTATCGTCAACGCCGGGCAGTCCCGCAGCCTGTGCTTTGAAGCCCTGCACGCGGCGCGCCAGGGCAACCTTGACGAGGCCAAAAGCCTGCTGCGCGAAGCCGACGGCTACGCGCGCCAGGCGCACAAGATGCAGACCAAACTGATTGAGCAGGACGCGGGCGAAGCCCGCCAGCCGATGACATTAATTATGGTGCACGCGCAGGATCATTTAATGAATTCGCTATTAGCGCGTGAATTATCTGAAGAGATTATTCATTTATATCAGAGATAGTCTATGGCGAAATAATTTAATGTAATACCTCTGTACCTAAAACTAGAAATCCACTTGTTCTGATGATAGCGACATATTCTGTCAGATCGGAGCGGGATGGTTATTGTCTGAATAAAATTAAACTATATTGAGATAACCATGAATACGATTAAAAAACTTCCATTAACCATGGCGGTTATCGCCGCGCTTTGCCCAATTTCCGTCCTCGCTCAGGAATTCACGCAGGAGCAAATCGACGCCATTGTGGCGAAAGCGGTGGATAAAGCCCTGGCCGAGCGTCAGGCTAAAATGGATGCGGCGGTCGCGAAAAAAGCGGACGTGGTGACCGAGCCGCAGAGCGCGGCGCAATCTCCGGATATGGCGATCCCGTTCGGGGTTAAATTTACCGGCTACGCCCGCTACGGGGCGCACTTCCAGGCTGCCGATCAGAAATACGTGGCGGTGGACGGCTCCTACAACGGCGCGTCCGCCATTGGTCGTCTGGGTAACGAAGGCAACGGTGGCGAGTTCCAGCTCTCTAAAGCCTTCAAGGGCGAAAACGGCGCCATCTGGGACATCAACGTGATGATCGACCACTGGGGCGACGAAGTTAACCTCAAGAAAGCCTACGCCGGCGTGACCAACATTATGGCCTCCAACCCGAACGCCTACTTCTGGGCGGGTCGCGACTTCCACCAGCGTCCGCAGCAGGGCATCAACGATTACTTCTGGATGAACCACGACGGTCAGGGCGCCGGGGTGAAGAACTTCGATATCGGCGGCGTGCAGTTTGACGTCGCTGCCGTGGCGGCAGTGGAATCCTGTAGCCCGGAAGTGATGGAAGACGAAGCGAACCCGTCACGCATCACCTGTACCGGCGGGTCCGGCACGGGCGACAAAGGTAACTACGCGGCCACCTCTAAAATCCACGGCATGAAGCTCGGTCCGCTGGATCTGGAGCTGTACGCCAACTACGGCTTTGATTCAAAAGCGGTAGAGAGCGACGAGCGTCTTAACGCCTGGCAGGGTGGCGTGGTGCTGAGCCACACAAACGACAGCGGCGTGAACAAGGTGATCGCCCGCTACTCCGATAATTCGGACAACAGCGTGTTCAATAAAACCGAAGACCTGACCACGGTCTACGCCAGCTTCGAAGGGCTGTACAAATTCACCCAGGCGACGCAGGTGGAGTACATCCTCGCCTTCCACGATTACGACAATAGCCGCGATAAGACCGACAACCGCAAGAACTACAATGCCATCGTGCGCCCGATGCACTGGTGGAACGACGTTCACTCCACCTGGCTGGAAGCGGGCTGGCAGCACGTGGATTACGACAACGGCGGCGACAACAAGGGCTGGAAGCTGACCCTGTCGCAGAACATGTCTATCGCCATGGGGCCGGAGTTCCGCCCGATGCTGCGCTTCTACGTGACCGGCGGCAAGGTGGATAACGAACGCACCGCGCGCGTGAACAACACCAAAGATGAGACGCTGGACGACTTCAACGTCGGCGCGATGTGGGAGGCGTGGTTCTAAAGTAAAAGCAAAACGGCAACGAAAGTTGCCGTTTTTAGTGTTCGCTCCCTCTCCCCGTGGGAGAGGGCCGGGGTGAGGGCATCAGGCCGCACACAACCATGCTATGCTGTTGACCGAATTAACGACAACATAACAGGGGAGAACATGGGTTCCACACGCAAAGGGATGCTCAACGTCCTGATCGCCGCCGTTTTATGGGGCAGTTCCGGGGTTTGCGCGCAGTACATCATGGAGAAAAGCCACATTTCTTCGCCTTACCTGACCATGGTTCGTCTGCTGTTTACCGGCGTGATCCTGTTGACGCTCTCCTTCGTTCACGGCGACAAGATTTTCTCGGTCATCAAAAACCGCAAAGACGCCCTCAGCCTGCTGTTTTTCTCGCTGGTTGGCGCGCTCACCGTGCAGCTCACCTTCCTGCTGACGATTGAAAAATCCAACGCTGCGACGGCCACCGTGCTCCAGTTTCTGTCGCCGACCATTATCGTGGCATGGTTTGCGCTGGCGCGGAAAACGCGTCCCGGCATATTTGTCTTATCCGCGATTTTCACGTCGCTTGTGGGTACCTTCCTGCTGGTCACCCACGGCGACCCGACGTCGCTCTCCATCTCGCCTGCCGCGCTGTTCTTCGGTATCGCCTCAGCGTTTGCTGCGGCGTTTTACACCACCTATCCATCGACGCTGATTGCCCGCTACGGCACGCTGCCGATTGTCGGCTGGAGTATGTTGATTGCGGGATTAATGCTGACGCCGTTCTACGCCGGACGCGGCACCACCTTCGTGATCGACGGCGGCCTGCTGCTGGCGTTTTTCTACCTGGTGGTGATTGGCACCGCGCTGACGTTCAGCCTGTATCTGAAAGGCGCACAGATGATCGGCGGGCCGAAAGCGAGCATTCTGAGCTGCGCCGAACCGCTGAGCAGCGCGCTGCTGTCGGTGGTGTTGCTGGGGGTGGCATTCACCCTGCCGGACTGGCTGGGGACGCTGTTGATTGTGTCGTCGGTGGTGTTGATTTCGATGGATTCACGCAGAAGGGTTAAGGCATCGGCGTAGCCTGATGCCCTCACCCCAACCCTCTCCCACGGGAGAGGGAGAAAAGCACTACTTCGCCTTAACCTTCCCCGCCACCAGCAGCGCCGTCAGCAGCATCAGCGTGCCGGAAATCACCAGCGGTGACGTCAGCCCCAGATGGTCGAGCGCTACGCCGCCCACCGCCGCGCCGCAGGTGTTCGCCAGCTGGATCACCGCTACCTGAATCGACCCGGCTTTTTCCGCCTGATCGGCAAGCGAGCGGGTGATCCACGTCGACCAGCCCACCGGCACCAGCGCAAAGGCAAAGCCCCAGATAATCGCGATCGCCGAAGCCACCCACTTATCGCTACCCCACAACACCAGCACCGCGGCGCTGATCGCCAGCACCAGCGGGGCACCCGCCAGCGCCACCTTCAGGGAGCGCTTCAGGAACTGAGACGACAGTGAGGTGCCGACAAAGCTGGCGATACCGAAGCTCAGGAGCACCAGCGTCAGGCCGTCCACGTCAAAGCCCGCCATGGTCATATACACCGGGCGAATATAGGTAAAGAAGGCAAACTGCCCGGCAAAGGCCATGAAGATGGCGGTCATCCCCGCCAGCACGCCCGGACGTTTCAGCAGCGCGAACATGTTCTGTTTGTGGTGCGCCGCCTCACCCGGCAGGGACGGCAGCGCCTTCCACACCCAGATAATGCACAGCACGCCCATCACCGCCGCCGCGTTAAAGACGTTACGCCAGCCAATAATCCCGCCGAGGAAGCTGCCCAGCGGCGCGGCAATCACCAGCGCGATAGAGACCGCACCGAAGATAACGGAAAGCGCTTTTGGCACCGTCCGCGCGGGCACCAGGCGCATGGTCAGCGAGGCGGACATCGCCCAGAAGCCGCCTAATCCCAGCCCCAGGCAGGCACGGCCGAGCAGCAGCAGGGTGAAGCTTTCAGCGAAAGAGACCAGCAGGCAGGAGAGCGTCAGCAGCACGCTGAACAGAATAACCACCTTGCGACGGTCGATGGTGCCGATCGCCTGAGTGATAAACAGGCTGGCGAACATCGCCACAAACGCGGTGACGGTAACGGACTGCCCCGCCACGCCCTCGGAAATGCCCAGATCCTGCGCCATCGGCGTCAGCAGGCTCACCGGTAGAAACTCAACGGTGATCAGGCAGGCGACGCAGAACGCCACGGAGAAAACCGCCGACCAGTTGGGGCGCGACACCTCTTTGGTCTGCGGTCTGGTTGTGGGCTGGATATGTTCTGTCATGGCATCACCTGAAGATAAAAACGTGCGGAAAAGTCGCGCAGTTTATCATCAAAAGTGTGACGAATTTAACGTTTCGACAACTTTTCTTGCATCGCTGCATTCGCCAGCCCAACGATCCACTCCTGGTGCCCGTTGATCATCGGATTCGGCACGGTGCGAGCAAGTTCCTGTGCAGGAACGCCTTTCTGCGACTCCTGAGTCAGAATACGGACGCGGTTTCCCGGCAAGTCTTCAAACAGCCAGGCGTGGATCACATCCAGACGCGAGCTGGCATCGCCCTCCACCCAGCCGTGCCAGGCGATCCGTGCGGCTTCGCCGTCAACGGGCGGAACATACTCCGTGACCTGCGCCTCAACCGGGAAGCCAAAGGTCGTAAAGCGGAAGCGGGCGTTGGCGCTCAGTTCCGGACCGCTGCCGTCGTGAAAACGAATATCTTCGGCGTTGCTGTAGTAGTTCGGCCACAGGGTAGTGTCGTTAAGCTGCGCCCAAATCTCTTTTGCGCTCAGCCCGGCGACGATGATTTCGTTGGATGCAAAGTTATCGGTTGTGCCTGGCAGGTAGTCGTTTGGCCAGATAATGGCGGATTGTTTCATGGTTCACCTCATCAGCGAGTGGATGAAGTGATGGTGCGCCTGCGGCAGATATAAATCTAATGACGATGCTTTATACTCTTCATCACGTTTCGTGATATCAGTGCAGATAAAACACGCCCTCTTCCGGGAGGAAAAGCTGGTTATAGCGCAGCTGGAAGGCGTCAAGCTCCTGCGGATCGGGCTCTATCTCGCGCATGAAGCCGAGCGCGAGGCGGATTTGCGCATCGGTGATCGGTGCGGCCAGGCGGGCTTTACGCAGCATGCGGTGCCAGGTATGCAGATTCTCTTCGCTCCCGTCGACGATGCAGACCTGCCAGATAAGCAGGACCTGGGCGGCGTTTTGCAGGTGCGCTTCGTCTGGGCGCTCAAGGTAGCGGATAAACTCATTGCCCGGCGTTTTACCGAACTGGTCGATCATCGATTCTACCGGCATCGGGGTGATACCCAGCCGTTCGCTCAAGCGTTTGATGGCGCGGCGGGAATCCGAGGTCAGGACACGAAACCCAACTACAAACACCACGGCAAGCGTTGCCAGCATTATCCAGACCATGCGTTCTCCTTAGACTAGCCGCCCATCATAGCGGGAAACGCAACGCGTCGACAGCGGGCAGCGCCATAATAGTGAACGGAAAAGAGGTAGCAAAACATCATGAAAGCGGATCTGCGCACGCTGGATCTAAACCTGCTGAAAACGCTTGACGCTCTGCTGGATGAACGCAGCGTCACCCGCGCGGCGGCGCGTCTTGCTCTGACCCAGCCCGCCGTGAGCGGCATGCTCAACCGCCTGCGGGACTACTTCGACGATCCGCTCTTTATCCGCGCCCCGCACGGCATGGTGCCATCCACGCGCGCGGAAGCGCTGGCCGCTCCGGTGAAGCGCATTCTCGCGGATATCGACGTGCTGCTTCAGCCCGTTGCCTTTGACCCAAATACCGCTCGCCTCACCTTCACTCTTGCCGCTACGGATTATGCACTTCGGGCGGTTGTTGTGCCGTTTATCGCCGCCCTTAAAACACAGGCGCCTGGCATACGCGTGCGCGTGGTGCCCGTTACCCCCGGTAGCCTTGTCAGCCAGCTTGAGCAGGGCGCTATTGACGTAGCGCTTATCACCCCCCACACCACGCCCGATGAGCTTCACAGCCGTGCGCTTTATGAAGAACGGTACGTATGCATGATGCGCGCCGATCATCCAAACGCCGGAGAGCCAATGACGTTAGACCGATTTTGCGCCCTTGAGCATGTGCTGGTCTCTTACGAGGGAGACGGCTTTCGCGGGGTAACCGATAGCGCGCTGGAGAAAATTGGCCGGACGCGGCACGTGGGGCTCTCGGTGAGCCACTTTTTGGTTCTGCCGGACGTGCTGGCCCTCAGCGATATGATTGCCGTCGTGCCGTCACGCATCGCGGAAAATCAGACGGGGATGTTCATCTGCGAGACGCCAGTTCCAGTGCCAGGCTTTACCAAGAGCATGGCCTGGCACGGCAGAACGCACCGCAATCCCGCGCAGGCGTGGCTGCGCGGGCTGTTGCTGCAAACCAGTCAGCGGGCCTGAAGCCCCTTAAGCAGCGCCTCGTGGAAGCGCTCAGGATCCTGCATCTGCGGCGCGTGGCCCATGTCGTTAAATTCCACCAGCGTAGCGTGCGGGATGCGCTTCGCCGTCTCCTTTCCCAGCACCGCATAGTTGCCGAGCGTTTTGCGGATCTCAGGCGGGGCGAGATCTTTCCCGATGGCGGTGTTGTCCTTCGTGCCGATCATCAATAATACCGGCATCTTCAGCTCGTTAAATTCATAGACGACCGGCTGGGTATAAATCATGTCGTAGAGCAGCGCCGAGTTCCACGCCACGCGCGCTTTGCCTGGCCCGTTGTTTAACCCGGCAAGCATGGTGACCCAGCGCTCGTACTCCGGCTTCCACTCCCCGGCGTAGTAGGTGTTTTTCTCGTACTGACGAATGCCGTCGGCGCTGACTTTCAGCTCGCGCTGGTACCACTGGTCAACCGTGATATGCGGCACGCCGCGCGCTTTCCAGTCTTCAAGCCCTATTGGGTTCACCATCACCAGCTGCTGCACCTGCTGCGGCCACATCAGCGCGTAGCGGGTCGCCAGCATGCCGCCGGTCGAATGGCCGATGACCGTGACGCGATCGACGCCCAGCGTTTTCAGCAGCGCGTGGGTGTTATCCGCCAGCTGCTGGAAGGTGTACTGATAATGCTCCGGCTTGGTGGATTTGCAGAAGCCGATCTGGTCGGGTGCGATCACGCGATACCCGCTGGCTGAAAGCGCGCGGATCGTGCCGTCCCAGGTACCGGCGCAGAAGTTTTTGCCGTGCATCAGCACCACGGTGCGGCCGTTGGGTTTTTCCGGCTTCACGTCCAGGTAAGCCATATCCAGAGACTGGTTTTGCGAGGTAAACCTAAAGTGTTTTACCGGCCAGCCGTAGTCAAAACCTTCCAGCTTCTCGCCGTAGGTAGGTGCATTCGCGGCCATTGCGGGGGAGGCCAGCGCCATCAGCAGCGCCAGGCAGGACAATCGTCGGGTTAACATGCAAGCTCTCCGTTAGCAAAGGGGGCTAAGGCTGCACGAAAGGCGGCAGCAAAAACACTGTAGAGCATGGAGAAGGGTGAGTGTGTAAAGCGGGGTAAAGGTGTGGCGTGCAAATAAAAAAGCCCGGCATCACACACCGGGCAAAGAAGTTACCTGCACACTCAGGCTGTTTTTAATTTCTGCGCGCGATTTTCACGGCGAATTTTACGTTCTTCCAGCACCGCGACCATCGCCATCAGGACGATACAGCCGATCGCTGCCGCATCCAGCGCCGCGAAGGTGCCCGCCCAGCCGGTGAGGCCGAAAATCGGCGTGCCGTCGGCGATCATCCCCAGGCCCAGCTTGGCGAAGCTGTCGCCGATCAGGTAGGCGAAGGTGCCTTTAATCCCATCGGCGGCGCCGATCGCTTTTTTCGGCACGAACCCTACGGCCGCCACGCCAATCAGCAGCTGAGGGCCAAACACCAGGAAGCCGAGCGCGAACAGGGACGCCAGATAAACGTACTGGTTGCTGGCGTGCTGGTAAACGCCGAGCGTGGCGATAATCAGCGCCAGCGCGATGCAGGCCACCAGCGCGCGACGGCCGTTGGCGAGGTCGGAGAGCCAGCCCCACAGCAGCGTGCCGACCAGCGCGCCCACTTCGAACAGGGTGAAGCCCTGAATCGCCACCTCTTTAGAAAGCTTCAGCTCCTGGAAAGCATACACGGTTGACCACTGGTCAATGCCGATACGCACCACGTAGAGGAAGATGTTTGAGAAGCAGAGCAGCCAAATCACTTTGTTTTTCAGCACGTACTCAACAAAGATCTGCCATTTGGTCATCTCGTTCTCTTCGGTCTCTTTGTCCTCTTCGCTGATCTCCTCGCCGAACAGCTCTTCGGCTTTGCCGAGGCCGTACGATTCCGGGGAGTCGCTGCCGTAGCGAAGGCCGATAAAGCCGACGATCAGGGCGATAATCGACGGGAAGATAAACATGCCGATCACATGGCCGTCGAACAGGTAGTTTGCGCCGAACAGCGCTACGCCAGCCGCGCCCGCCCCGCCGAGGTTGTGGGAGATGTTCCACATGCCGAGGTAGGAACCACGCTTGCGGCGCGGGGTCCATTTGGTAATGGTGGAGTAGCTGCACGACCCGCCGGTACTCTGGAAGAAACCGCTCAGGGCGTAGAAGGCGATCATCAGGAACAGGCTAACGGACCCCGCGCCCATGCTGGCGCTGAAGCCGAGCATACAGATGGCGGAGAGGATCAGCATAAACGGCAGGAACTGCTTGGTGTTTTTGCCGTCCGCGTAGTAGGACACAACCGTTTTCCCCACGCCGTAGGTGATGGAAAAGCCCAGGCCAATCATCCCCAGTTGGGTCATGCTCAGCCCGTAGGTCGAGATCATGTCGTTCTGCGCGATGTTAAAGTTTTTGCGGATCAGATACATGGTCAGGTAGCCGATGAAGACCACCAGATAAGACTGCATGAACGGTTTGAACCACATCTTGCGCCGCAAGTCGAGCGGCAGATCCAGGGTCGGCTTGCGCACCTGGTTTAAGAAGGCCAGCATGGTTGGTTTACTCCTGAGCTGATTTTTGCAGCATTGTAAAAACCAGCCAGGAGAGATGCCTGAGACAGCGTCCAGGTGAAACCGGGAAAATTTCTTAGTTTTGCGCGTCTCGGCAGCAAAAGGTGAGGCGCGTCACGCTTCGCGCGGCGCCTGCGCGTGCAAAAACGGCAGTAAAAGCAGGGCGGAGATGCCCGCCGCGATGGCGATCACCGCGAAGAACCCGCTCCAGTGCCAGATGTCGATCACCCGCGCCAGCGGCCAGCCGGAGAGCGATGCGCCAAGATAGGCAAACAGCCCGACAAAGCCCGTCGCCGCGCCGGCCGCCTCTTTGTGGGAGCACTCCGCCGCCGCCATGCCGATCAGCATCTGCGGGCCAAAGACGAAAAATCCGATGGTGAAGAAGCACGCCGCCTGCATCACGTAGCTGGCGAACGGCATCAACCATAGTGAGCCGACGGAGAGCAAGATCCCGGCGGCAAAAATCAGGTTCATCGGGCCGCGGTTGCCGTTGAACAGCTTGTCCGAGCCCCAGCCCGCCACCAGCGCGCCGATAAATCCGCCCAGTTCAAACATGGTCACCGCCGAGTTGGCGGTCACCAGATCCACGCCGAGCGTCTCGGACATGTACAGATTGCCCCAGTCGTTGATGGCCGCGCGCACCACGTAGACCAGCACGTAGCAGAGCGACAGCAGCCAGATGTAGGGGTTTTTCAGCACGTATTTGGTGAGGATCTCCTGGCGGGACAGCCCGGCCCCTTCCTGCTGCTGGGCGATCTCCATCTCGTCGTGCCGCCAGTCGCCCACCGGTGGAAGGCCGACGGTCTGCGGCCTGTCGCGCAGGCGCCAGCAGAGGAACAGCCCGGCGACAATCGCGAGGCCACCGGCTATCATCATCCCCGCGCGCCAGCCGTAGTGCAGCGCCGCGGCACCCACCACCATCGGGATCAACGCCCCGCCGACGTTATGCGCGGTGTTCCATATCGCCCACCAGCCGCCACGCTCGTTGCGTGAGTACCAGGCGGTCAGCAGGCGGGCGCAGACCGGCGCGCCCCAGCCCTGGAAAAAGGCGTTCAGCGCCCACAGCAGGGCGAAGGCCCAGAGCGAGGTGGAGAAGCCAAACAGAATATTCACCACGCCGGTGGCGATCAGCCCGACGCCCATAAAATAACGCGCGTTGGAGCGATCGCTGACGATGCCGGAGAAGAACTTCGACAGGCCGTAGGTGATGTAAAACAGCGTCGCCAGCAGGCCGATATCGGTGCGGGTCATCACGCCGCTCGCGAGGATCTCCGGCGCGGCGGCGTTGAAGCTTTTGCGGGTAAAGTAGAACAGCGCGTAGCCGAGCCAGATGGTAATCAGGATATGGCGACGCCAGTAGCGGTAGCGGGAGTCGATTTCCGCTTTGTTGCTTAGCGGGGCGGCGCTGGCGGGGGTTTTAAACATGATGCGTCCTTAACGGCAAACTGACGCTGACGCGCGTCCCGTGGGTGCAGGAGAGGCTCAGCGTGCCGCCAAGCGCCTTTACGCGCTCGCGCATGCCCGCCAGGCCAAAGCCCTGCTGGCCGGAGCCCGGCGGCAGGCCGCAGCCGTCGTCTTCAATTACCAGCATCAGGCGCTCGTCCTGCTGCCAGCCCTGGATCGTGACCGCGCTGGCACTGGCATGTTTGACGATATTGTTCAGCCCCTCCTGACAGACGCGGAACAGGGTTACGCGCTGGCCTTCGCTCAGCGCAGATTCGTTAATTCGCCAGTCGAGATGGCTGACAATGCCGCGGCTTTCCAGCTCCATCTCGCGCATCAGGGAGCGTACCGCCTGCTCCAGGGAGAGATCGTCAAGCTGGCGCGGGCGCAGCCGCCCTAACAGGCGACGAACGGAATCATAGACGCCCAGCGAAAGCTGTTCGATATGCGCCCCGCCCTGCTTCACGCCCGCGTTTTCTGCCGCCAGGCGCTGAACAATGCCCGCCTGGGTACGGATGGCGGTGATGGTCTGGCCGATGTCGTCGTGCAGCTCGCGGGCAACCTCTTGCCGCACGCTCTCTTCCGTCTCCAGCAGACGCTCCGCCAGACGGCGGTTGCGCGCCAGCTCGTTTTGCAGGGACTGGTTCAGCTCGCGCAGGCGCTGTATGCCCGCGCCGAGCAGCAACCCGGTCAGGCTCTGGGCCAGCAGGGAAAGCAGTAAATCTACAGGATGATCGTGCCAGGTCTGGCTGGCAATCAGCGCGATGGCGTTCATCAGCGTGGCGATCAATGCGCCCTGCCAGCCGTAGTGCCAGGCAAGGGCGATGATCGGCAGCGCCAGACAAAACGGCGTGAAGCGTGATAATTCAGCGGGGAGACCAAGCTGGAGCCACAGGCTCACCACAAACAGCAGCAGATACCAGATGAGATGCCGGGCGCGCCAGTTCACCGGCTGGGAGACCAGCGCCGGGCCGAGCGGCTGCCAGACAGTGCTTGTAAGATAATGCCAGATCACAAGGCAGGTCGGGGCCAGCGTCAGGCCGCCGGTAAGGGTCAGCAGCAGGGCGTTAAGCACCTCCTTTTCACCCACCCACGGCAGGGACTGCAACAGCGCGGCGGCAATTAGCGCCGCCCCCTGACGCAGCAGCGTGCGCCAGTCGCGCTGGTGACGGTAGCGGGAAATCAGGGCGACCGGGATAAGCGTGAGCAGGCTTCCGGTCATCAATAACGGCAGATGCGCCAGCGCCACTTCCTGCGCCAGCCAGATCAGCATCAGCCACTCTGCGCCCAGCAGCACCGGCCAGTAGCCGCGCGGGCATTGCAGCATCAGCCCCAGACGCAGGCCAAAGGGGAACAGCAGCACCGCCAGCTCCGGGCGTTCCACCAGATGCAGGCTGATACTCCACAGGCAGAACCACGCGGCGGAGAAGATAAAAAAGCTGGCGACAACGGCGATCAGCCGCGAAAAAAGGGAGTTCATTGCCAGCTGTCAAACATACGGCGCGCCAGCTCGACATCGTTACTGACGTTGAGTTTTTCCATCAGGTTGGCGCGATGAACGTGAACGGTCTTTGGCGACAATCCCAGCTCTACGGCAATCTCTTTCACCGACATGCCCTGGGCAAGTTTCTCTGCCACCTGACGCTCGCGTCTGGTGAGTGGATCCTGCCGTCCCGCCGCCAGCTTGATGGCGATATCCGGCGTCAGGTAGCAGCCGCCGGTGGAGACGGTGCGCACGGCGGCGATCAGCTCATCCGGGCTACAGCGTTTTGAGAGGAACCCGCGCGCCCCCGCGTTGAGCGCCTGCTCGACCAGCGCCGGGCTGTCGTGGACCGAGAGCATAATGGTCGCCATTCCTTTCGGCAGCTGGCTTAACAGCTCAAGCCCGGAGAGATCCGGCATTGAGATATCGCAGATACAGACCTGCACCCCGCGCCCCGGCAGGCCCGCCAGCGCCTCGCGACCGGAGCCAAACTCGGCCACGACCTGGAAATCCGGTTCGAGGTTGAGAAGCTGGGCAAAGCCAGAGCGGACGATAAGGTGGTCGTCAATAAGGGCGATGGTGGTCATGTGTGTTCCTGCGGTCTGAAAAAGCCGGATGGCGCTGCGCTTATCCGGCCTACAAGAGCGAAAGACGCTTACCTTAAGCGATCTATTCGAAGAACACCGCAATTTTGTTAAACATGGTGGGATCGGACTGGTTGCGCGCCACGTTGGTGACGTCTTCCAGCTTGTCGATCTGCGCTATCATCTGCTCCAGACGCTGGTCGTCGTTGACCAGTAGCCAGATGCGGCTGTGCTCGCTGCCCTGAATCGGCAGGCAGAGAATGCCTTCCACGTTAAATGCCCGGCGGGCAAACAGCCCGCAGACGTGGGTCATGACGCCAGGGTGGTTGCGGACGGTGAGTTCCAGAATGACGTTATCATGTTGTTTCTGCATGGCTTATTCTCCCACCATCTCAGTATTTGCCGCACCCGGCGGCACCATCGGATACACTTTTTGTTCAGGGTCGATACGCACGTGGATCAACGCCGGGCCAGGGCGAGAAATCGCATCCTGCAACGCCGCGTGGGCATCTTCTTCGGCGTTCAGATCGCAGGTGTGCAGGCCAAAACCAGCGGCAATCTGCATGAAGTTGATCATCCCCGGATAGGTCGCCGCAAACACGCCCTGCTTATAGAACAGGCTCTGCTGCTGGTGTACCAGACCCAGCGCCTCGTTGTTCATCAGAATGATTTTGACGTCTAACTGGTTTTCGGCCGCCGTCGCCATCTCCTGAATATTCATCATCAGGCTGCCGTCACCGGAGAAGCAGATCACCTTACGGTCCGGGTTGGCGAGCGCCGCGCCAACCGCTGCGGGCAGGCCGAAGCCCATGGTGCCAAGGCCGCCGGAGGTCAGCCACTGGCGCGGGCGGTTCAGCGGATACGCCTGGGCAGTCCACATCTGATGCTGGCCGACGTCGGTGGTGATAATCGCGCTGTCATCCACGCAGGCGGCAACAGCGTTGATAAGACCATAGTGGCTCAGCGGGTCGCCCTCGGTTGGGATAGCGCCCGGGAACTCGCGTTGCAGATCGGCCACCAGCTGGCGCCAGTCGGCGCGGTCGGTTGCCACCGTCTGCGGGATCAGCTGCGCCAGCACCTCGGCCACGTCGCCCTGGATCGCCACGTGCGGCTGCTTGATTTTACCCAGCTCGGCGCGGTCGATATCCACGTGAATGATTTTGGCGTTCGGGCAGAACTGCTCGGTTTTGCCAATCGCCCGGTCATCAAAACGCGCCCCCATAACTATCAGCAAATCCGCCTCTTGCAGGATGTAGTTGGTGCTGCGCGCGCCGTGCATGCCCAGCATCCCTAAAGATAATGGATGCGCTTTGGGCAGCATACCCAGCGCCATCAGGGTCATGGTGGTCGGCAGGTTGGCTTTTTCCGCAAACTGGCGGATTTCATCCGCGGCGTTGATCGCCCCGCCGCCCAGATACAGCACCGGGCGTTTGGCGGCGTTGATCATTGCCGCCGCATCGCGCACGCTCTCAGCGCTGAACTCCGGCGCGGGGGCACGCTCGCCCGGCTCCGGCAGAATGTCGATCTCGATCTCTGCGGTCTGGACATCCTTAGGAATGTCTATCCACACCGGGCCCGGGCGGCCAGACTGCGCAATGCGGAACGCATCGCTGATAACCTGAGGCAGCTCGCTGATATCGCGAACTAAATAGTTATGTTTGGTGATGGGGATAGAGATGCCGTAGGTATCGACTTCCTGGAACGCATCGGTGCCGATCATCGAGGACGGCACCTGGCCGGTAATGCAGATCAGCGGAATGGAGTCGAGACGCGCGTCGGCGATGGCGGTCACCAGGTTAGTGGCGCCCGGCCCGCTACAGGCCATACAGACCGCCGGTTTACCCTGGGTACGCGCCATGCCCTGGGCGATAAAGCCTGCGCCCTGCTCGTGGCGCGCCAGCACGTGGCGGATCTGTGTGCTTTGGCTTAACGCATCATACAGCGGCAGCACGGTCCCACCCGGGATGCCCGCAACGGTGGTGATGCCCTGTCGTTCCAGTAAATGAACAATCAGCTGCGCGCCTGTAAAACGCGTCTTGGTGGATGTTGTGCCCGAACTTGCCATGCTCCAGTCCTTTTCTTCTGAGCCAGCTTTACGCGTCGTAGTTCAGGTTGCAAATGCGTTGGCTGCGTTCCCTCACCCCAGTCACGTACCTATGTACGCTCCTGGGGATTCGCTCACTTGCCGCCTTCCTGCAACCCGAACTACTTAGCGTATCCGGGAGGGGTCCTAAACGAAAAACCCCGCCCGGTTTGCGCCGGCGGGGTTTTGGATTCGTGTGTTGATCCAGTCCCTACGGCGCATTGCCGACGACCACCACCACACGCACGACGACCACTGCGGCAGGTTGCGCAGTTTTTAGTAGGGTCGAAGTGAAGATGGATGAAGTCATTGGGGACCTGTGTTTGGAATCATTGATTGGATTTATACAAACACAGGTTTTCGGGCGTGACAATGGAAATATTTTCATCTGCGCAAAAATGCGTCAGGGATCACGTTTCAGTAAGTTGCTCGCTCATTCCAGGCATCACTATAGATGACATTGCCGTCACAATACTTCCAGGTGATTTTCTCGTAGCGTATAAGAACCGTTTTAAGGTGTGTTCCGGTGTTTGCGCCGGGATACAGGTCTGGTGTGATTGAGGTTATTTTCACATTCTCAAGGAGGATATTAAAATATTCCTATTCTAAACCCGCCTCATTAATCTGATACATCTTAATAGTGGCTGACTTGAGCATTCTTCCCGTACTCAGCGCCCGAAATAAAATCGGGGTTACACGATCAAATTCCTTCTGAAACATGACGGGCATGTGTATGCGCGTGCCCGTTAATTTCCCGGTATTTCCGTCGACTGGGATATTGACATTATGAGTGAACGATTTGAGTTCAATTGCACCTTCACGCCCTGACACAAGGCAAGAGCCAACCATGGGAGAACCATTTTCATCTGTTAAAAACAAATAAGCTGGGTTTGACATAAAAAAAATCCTTTTTATATGATTTAATCGTACTTATCAAAGTGGCCGAAAATTATCGGATGTACGATAATAAATACAATGATAGAAATGAATGTTAGTAATACCCAGTGGTCAGGCACTAACCACAGAAACAAAGAGGCGCACGCAAAAATATAAACAGGGAATAAAATATCCGTGAATAGAATTGATAACAGACTCTTAAACATGCTCCGTGCTCTTTAAGTCTTTATAAATTGCATCGAAATCCTTATAGAATCCCAACTGCACCTTCTTAATGAGTTCAGACAGGAAAGGCTCAAAAAAGTAGTAAAGCATCTCCAGTTGTGCGGCATAGAGGGTGGCGTAATACTTAGGGTCCAATGTTTTCAGGCGGCGAGCAGCAAGAGCGCACTTCTGTTCCGTTCCAATCAATTGAAGCGCCATGACAACGTTAGGTACGCGGCGTGCAAGCCGTTCGACGACGATTTCAGACAGCAGGCCTGATTCGGACAGGGATTTGGCCAGACCCCATGCTATTGCTAAACGCGCGGCCTTGCTGGTCGGTATGTTATTAACAAGCCCTGTTACTTTTGAATCTATCTTACGAACGCGATTGTGTTCATTCCCATTTTCTGAATCGGAAATAACACGTTCAAAATAAAGATAGAGCATGTGTGCTATTACATCGCGATAACGGTAAAGCGAGAGAATTGAGAGGTACATTCTCTTTTCTTCTGAGAGAAGCTCGTCACATACATCGTGATAGCTGGGGATTAAGCATGATGAGTACCAACTTACACGCTCAATTCCTGAGTAAATATCAGAGCCGATCCCCTTTAATGCTCTCCATGTTCCTGCAACACCTTGCTGTCCATAAATAGTCAACTGCCTGTCACTCTGGAACTTCATCTTTAAATAATCAGATGCTTGCATAATGTGTCCACACAATGATTGCGGCTATAGAAATATACATTGAAAAGTCCAGAAATTCAAACCAGTAAAATTGCTTTACATAAACATTCACATAAAAAATAAGTCAGTACGATTTTATTTATTAGGTTATATACGAAACAACTTAATTACTTGAAGGGCATTAGCGGTTTTTATTAGTTCACACATTTTTAGTTTAATCATTGCAAAATGAGTCTAATACCTATCTCTATAAAGAGAGTTGCATAAGCGATGCTATCCCGTTCACAACGAAGCTAAATAGCAGAAACCTCGCTTTTACAGCAGTCTTTTTATGGGCAGACCAGAAAACAAAAAACCCCGCCTAAGCGAGGTTTTTATCAGGGTTTTGCGGTTGGTTGCCGCAGAACACACTGTGTTACGTCAACGCGAAAAGTATACGCGATCGAAGACGAACGCGCAATTCCGGCACGGATTTTGACGTTTTTGAGTATGGATCGCCTTCCAAAATTTGTCCATAAAATACTGTTCATGCATACAGTATTTATCTATACTGAGGGTGTTCGCAGTGAGCGAGGGGGCCGCAGTTTACCGGCGCAACGAAGTCCTGGCTGAAACGGGTGGTGCCGTCAGTGCCTTAACCCCTGAAGTGAGCACACTGTGTTACGTCAATCCAGGTGCTGGCCACAGGCGGCGGAAAGGTACGCCAGCATCGTGCTCCTTTTAACCAAAAGGAGACGCGTATGAGCGTCGTGGATATGGTCATACTTGTCCTCAAACTCATTGTTGCTGTATTGCAACTGCTTGATGCTGTCCTGAAATACGTTAAGTGATTCAGGTTCAAGTCGCACCTGAGAGGGGCGGGCAACCGCCCCTCTTTAATAACGAGGGAATGCTATGTCGCGTCTGTTAATTGAGCCTGTTACGCCTGATGAACCGGGCTATATCGCCCTGAAGGCCGAGAGTATCGCGTTGAATTTCAATATGCTGCGCAGGCTGGAAGAGAACTGGCAGCGCGGTGAGAATCGCTTTAACGCGCCGGGTGAAAAGCTGCTGGGGGCGTTTCTTAACGGCAGGCTGGTGGGCGTGTGCGGCCTCAACCGCGATCCGTTCAGCCAGCAGCCGCGCGCCGGACGTATTCGTCATCTCTATGTCAGCGAAAAGTGCCGTGGGCAGGGCATTGGCAAACAACTTTTGACCGTGGTGATGGCGGATGCCAGCATCTGGTTTGATTTTCTTAATACCCATGCGCCGGAAACCGCGTACGGATTTTACCATCGGGCGGGCTTCAGGCTGGTGTCAGACGAACCCCGGGTGACGCACCGCCTTTTTTGCGCAGTGTAAGCGGCTGGCAGCATCGACGGGTGAATGTTACAGTTGGATGACATTTCACCAACCGATACGCCATGGCCATCACCGTTTTCTGCATTTTACTGTTCGCCGCACTGCTGCATGCCAGCTGGAACGCCATCGTTAAAGCCGGAACGGATAAACTCTACTCGGCGATCGGAGTCAGCGGTTCAGCCGCGCTTATTGCCCTGATTTTACTGCCCTTCTCTCCTCAGCCAACTGCCGCAAGCTGGCCATATTTGTTCGTCTCCTGTGCGTTACAGGTGGTGTATACGGTACTGGTGGCAAAAACTTATCAGGTCTCCGACATGAGCCAGACCTACCCCCTTATGCGCGGGACGGCCCCTCTGCTGGTGGCGCTGATCAGCGTAATGGTGCTCGGGGATCATCTCTCCTGGCTTGCGTGGTCCGGCATCGGGGTCATTTGTCTTTCGATTCTGGCGATGGCGATGAACGGCCGCATGCAGTCACGCAAGGGGATCTGGCTGGCGCTGCTGAACGCCTGTTTTATCGCCGGGTATACCCTGGTGGACGGCACCGGTGTGCGACTCTCGGACACTGCGCTGGGCTACACGCTCTGGACCTTCTTCATGAACGGTTTCTGTCTGCTGAGCTGGGCAATGGTGGCGCGGCGTCGCGAAGCGTCCAGCTACCTGCGCCTGCACTGGAAAAAAGGGCTGCTCGGCGGCGTCGGGACGATGGGATCTTACGGTCTGGCACTCTGGGCGATGACCCAGGCACCGCTGGCTGTGGTCGCCGCACTGCGTGAAACCTCTATTCTCTTCGGCGCATTAATCGCATTTGTGCTTTTAAAAGAGAAGGTTGCCGGCCTGCGCATCGCGGCGGCACTGGGTATTGCTGCCGGTGCGATCCTGCTGCGCCTGGCGTAATTCGCTGGCAACATTAGTTGCCGATCTTGTTTACAAATCCTGCCTTCACGTCTTCTGTCATTCATCACAGTAATGCTTAAATTGTCATCTCTCTGTGGTAGATTCCTCGCGCATTTATGGGAATGCATAGTCACTTATTCTTCATTTATCTCTTTTGGCAAAAGTATTCAGCGACATGAAAAAGCAACGGAACGTGAACTTATTGTTGATGCTGGTGTTACTGGTGGCCGTCGGGCAGATGGCGCAAACCATCTACATTCCGGCGATTGCCGATATGGCAAAAGATCTGAGCGTCCGCGAAGGTGCAGTCCAGAGCGTGATGGCAGCCTATCTGCTAACCTATGGCGTTTCACAGCTGGTTTATGGTCCCCTGTCCGATCGCGTCGGGCGTCGTCCGGTCATTCTGGTGGGCATGAGCATTTTCATGGTAGCGACGATGATCGCCATTACCACTCACAGCCTGACCGTCCTGATTGCCGCCAGCGCCCTTCAGGGTGTGGGCACCGGCGTCGGCGGGGTTATGGCGCGTACCCTGCCGCGTGATATGTACCAGGGCACACAGCTTCGCCACGCCAACAGTCTGTTAAATATGGGTATTCTGGTCAGCCCGCTGCTGGCCCCGCTGATTGGGGGTCTGCTGGACACCGTCTGGTCCTGGCGCGCCTGTTATGCCTTCCTGCTGGTGCTGTGCATTATTGTCACCTTCAGCATGGGGCGCTGGATGCCGGAAACCCGCCCAAAAGACGCGCCGCGCACGAAGCTCATCGCCAGCTACAAAACGCTGTTCGGTAATGGGTCCTTTACCTGTTATCTGTTGATGCTAATCGGCGGCCTGGCGGGCATTGCGGTGTTTGAAGCCTGTTCCGGCGTGCTGCTGGGCGCGGGCCTTGGCCTGAGCAGTATGGTGGTGAGTATTCTGTTTATTCTGCCGATCCCGGCGGCGTTCTTCGGCGCATGGTTCGCCGGACGTCCGAACAAGCGTTTCTCCACCCTGATGTGGCAGTCGGTGATCAGCTGTCTGCTGGCCGGGCTGATGATGTGGATCCCGGGGCTGTTTGACGTGATGTCGGTCTGGACGTTGCTCATCCCGGCAGCGCTGTTCTTCTTCGGCGCGGGCATGCTGTTTCCCCTCGCCACCAGCGGCGCGATGGAGCCGTTCCCGTTCCTCGCAGGCACGGCAGGCGCGCTGGTGGGCGGTTTGCAGAACATCGGTTCCGGCGCGCTGGCCTGGCTTTCGGCTATGATGCCGCAGACCGGGCAGGCGAGTTTAGGCTTGCTGATGACCCTGATGGGGCTGCTGATTTTGCTGTGCTGGCTGCCGCTGGCGTCGCGTGTCTCGCATCACGAACAGCCGGTTTAACCGCATGATGGCCCGGCTTCTCGCCGGGCTTTTCACAGACGGGCGCAATCATCGCCTGCAATAGCCGCTCTGGGGCAGGCCGCCACGCCCCCTCTTCCCCGTCATAAAACTGAACATCGGCGTTTATCGCATACGGGATGTTGGCATGTTGCAGCTCGCACGCCATAAACGTGGCAAACGCCATCTGCGAGGCGGTTGGCGTCAGGCTTTTCGATTCGCCCACCCCCCAGCCGCCAACCCAGCTCACATGCCCGGTTTTTTGTTGCCAGTGCAGCGCGGCGTTGATTCGGTTACGGATAGCCGCTTTCTCAGCCGCAGTTCCGGACGTCCACGGGTATTTACCGTTCGTTTTCAGCGGACCCCAGGGGAAAATATGCCACTCCGCCAGCAGGTAATTCTGGCTGTGCGCGGGCAGCTTCAGGGTGGATAAATCCTCCGGCGCGGCGCGCAGACGAGGGGCGATAAAAATCATGCGGCTGGCATCAATGGCGTGAATGTCTTTGATCGCTTTCTCATACACCCGGTTGAGCGAAGCAACGTTGTGGTTGAGCTTGTCCGCCGGTTCGTAGATCAGGTCAAAGCCCAGCAACGGCGAGCGCTGACCAAAATAGTGCGCCACGGCAATCCACCAGTTAATCACCTCTTTTTCGGTATCCGCTTTCGGGTCGTTTTTATATTCATCGGCCTGATAAGCGATGATGGGGATGACGCCGTATTGCTCGCATGCCTCCACCAGCTTACGCAGGTGAATCAGCCGCGCTTCCGTCGGTTCGCCCGCCACCCGAATACGGACATGGTGTATGCCTTTCGCCTGAAAATCACGGACCACCAGCGGGTCGAATTCGCGGATACCGCGCTCGGTGCGTGCCCAGTCCACATCCATCCCGACGCCCAGCTGCTGCGCATAACGGGCAGCCGTCAGCGGCGGCTCAGCGGCAGTCGCCCAGCCGGAAGAGAGTAAGATCGCAGTGGCAATAAAAGGCTTTAACACGGTTTACCCTGAAAAATCAAAAGCATTACCTGTATTTAGCACGCTTTTTCACATTTGGTGTAGAGCGAAAGCGTAATAATTCTTCAACCCGCCAGCTCTCTTAGCCAGCCGATAAAGGCGTCAATTTTCGGCCACTGACGGCCGGGAAACGTTGAGACGTAATAATGCTGATGGCACTTGAGGGTTTCCCCATCAAAAGGTGCGATCAACTCCCCCCGTTCGAGACGTTTTTGCACCAGCCGCTTTCTCCCCATCGCCACCCCGACATTATTCATGGCCGCGATAATGGCTAAATCAGAACGATCGAAGCCAATACCCGATGATAACGGCATATTCACCGCGAAATGCTGCGCCCAGCTCAGCCACTCATCCGTACCGGAATCATTGCTCCAGGCCTGACGGTCGTGCAGTAACGTGCAGTGGCTGAGGTTATGGGGGTTTTTCAGCAGTTCATGCTCCCGGGCATACGCTGGCGAGCAGACGGGCAAAATCTCTTCATCCATCAAAAAGTGATGAGAAAGGTGGTTTGGCGGCGTATCGTCGAAATAGAGCGCCAGATCGATGCCGGTTCGCTGCATGTTGACGTAATCATTACCAGTCAGAATAGTAAGTGAAATCGACGGGTAGCGGCGGGTAAAATCCCCCAGCATCGGCACCAGCCAGCACTGGGCGATCGAGGGCCGGGAGTACACCGTTAGCGTACCTGACAGCGCCTGGTTTTTAATGTCCAGGATCTCCTGATTCAGGGTGTCGAGGGACGATTTCAGCGTCCAGTAAACGCGCTTGCCTTCCTGCGTCAGCTCCACTTTACGGTGTGAGCGGACAAACAGCTGAATGCCCAGCTCCTCTTCCAGCAGGTTAATGCGGTGGCTCACCGCGCTGGGGCTGAGCGACAGCTCCGCCGCCGCCAGGGCGAAGGACTCATGCCGGGCAGCCACTTCAAAGGTGTACATTTTCGACAGCTGCCAGCCGTTTAACAGCCGGTTTCTGCCTTCATTCGCATCGGTCATCACAATTCCCACACGTAATTTCTGCGTTCAGCATACCGCTCAAGAATGAATTTATGTGAACCAACGGCAAAATAAGTGCGCTTTTTAGAGTCCAGTCACTCAGTTGATCCAATCTGGCTCATCTGAACGCCAATTTATATCGTTTGTCAGCCCAAGCCGTTTTTTCGTCCAATATCCCCAGATGACATAAGGGTGAGGTGAGATATGGGATCTCAGGTCTGGGTTGTGGCAACGCTGCTTGTCAGCATCGTGTTGATTGTTTTAACCATCGTAAAACTGAAGTTTCACCCGTTCCTCGCGCTGCTGCTGGCAAGCTTTTTCGTTGGCGCGATGATGGGGATGAGCCCGCTGGATATGGTTAACGCCATTGAGAGCGGGATTGGCGGTACGCTGGGCTTCCTGGCGGCGGTTATCGGTCTTGGCACTATTCTCGGCAAAATGATGGAAGTCTCCGGCGCGGCAGAGCGCATCGGGATTACGTTGCAGCGCTGCCGCTGGCTGTCGGCGGACGTGATTATGGTCCTGGTCGGCCTGATCTGCGGCATTACGCTGTTTGTTGAAGTGGGCGTGGTACTGCTGATCCCGCTGGCGTTTTCCATCGCCAAAAAGACCAACACGTCGCTGCTCAAGCTGGCCATTCCGCTCTGTACCGCACTAATGGCAGTGCACTGCGTGGTGCCTCCGCATCCGGCCGCACTATTTGTCACCAACAAATTAGGGGCGGACGTCGGGACGGTGATTGTCTACGGTCTGGTGGTGGGCCTGATGGCGTCTCTGGTTGGTGGCCCGCTGTTCCTGAAGCTGCTCGGCAACCGTCTGCCCTATAAGCCGGTTCCGGCGGAATTTTCAGACCTGAAGGTGCGGGAAGAGCACACTCTGCCGTCGCTGGGCGCCACGCTGTTCACCGTGCTGCTGCCGATTGCCCTGATGCTGGTGAAAACCATTGCCGAGCTGAACATGGCAAAAGAAGGCTCGCTGTATACCCTGCTGGAGTTTATCGGCAACCCCATCACCGCGATGTTTATCGCCGTGTTTGTCGCCTACTACCTGCTGGGGATCCGCCAGCACATGGGCATGGGCGCAATGCTGATCCATACGGAGCACGGCTTTGGCTCTATCGCCAACATTTTGCTGATTATCGGTGCGGGCGGGGCGTTCAACGCCATCCTTAAAATCAGTGGTCTGGCGGAGACGCTGGCGCATATTCTCTCGAACCTGCATATGCACCCTATCCTTCTCGCCTGGCTGGTGGCACTGGTGCTGCACGCCGCCGTGGGTTCGGCAACGGTAGCGATGATGGGTGCCACGGCGATAGTGGCGCCGATGCTGCCGCTCTACCCGAACGTAAGCCCGGAGATCATCACCATTGCCATCGGGTCCGGCGCTATTGGCTGCACGATCGTGACCGACTCTCTCTTCTGGCTGGTGAAGCAGTACTGCGGCGCGACCCTGAATGAGACCTTCAAATACTATACGACGGCGACGTTTATCGCCTCGGTGCTTGCACTTGGCGGCACATTCCTGCTTTCTTTCATTATCTGAGCG
Source organism: Enterobacter sp. CRENT-193 (assembly GCF_002787395.1). Taxonomy (NCBI): domain Bacteria; kingdom Pseudomonadati; phylum Pseudomonadota; class Gammaproteobacteria; order Enterobacterales; family Enterobacteriaceae; genus Enterobacter; species Enterobacter sp. CRENT-193. Next base: position 710,526 of record NZ_CP024812.1, read on the forward strand.
CGAAGAGACGTATTATGGAAAACGCAACTATCACTACTTTAACCGCACAGTTTCCTCTGGTTGAGGATCTGATTGCCCTGAAAGAAACCACCTGGCTTAACCCTCGCACCACGACGCTGGCGGAAGGATTGCCGTATGTCGGGCTGACGAAAGCCGACGTAGACGACGCGCACGCGCGCCTGAAACGCTTCGCGCCGTATCTGGCGAAAGCGTTCCCGGAAACGGCGGCAACGGGCGGGATTATCGAATCCGACCTGGTCGCGATCCCGGCGATGCAGGCGCGGCTGGAGAAAGAATCTGCGAAGCCTGTTACAGGCACGCTGCTGCTGAAAAAAGACAGCCATCTGCCGATTTCCGGCTCGATCAAAGCGCGCGGCGGCATCTATGAGGTGCTGACCCATGCGGAGAAACTGGCGCTGGAAGCCGGGTTGCTGAGCGTTGAAGACGACTACAGCGTTCTGCTGGAGCCGCGCTTTAAGGACTTCTTCAGCCAGTACAGCATCGCGGTGGGCTCAACCGGCAACCTGGGGATGTCCATCGGCATTATGAGCGCACGCATTGGCTTTAAGGTGACCGTGCATATGTCCGCCGACGCCCGCGAGTGGAAGAAAGCCAAACTGCGCAGCCACGGCGTGATCGTCGTTGAATATGAGCAGGATTACGGCGTGGCGGTGGAGCAGGGACGCAAAGCGGCGGAAAGCGATCCGAACTGCTTCTTTATTGACGATGAGAATTCACGCACGCTGTTCCTGGGCTATGCGGTTGCTGGCGAGCGCCTGAAGGCGCAGTTTATCGAACAGGGCCGCGTGGTGGATGCCGATCATCCTCTGTACGTCTATCTGCCGTGCGGCGTCGGCGGCGGCCCCGGCGGCGTGGCTTTTGGCCTGAAGCTGGCCTTTGGCGATAACGTCCACTGCTTCTTTGCGGAGCCAACGCACTCACCGTGCATGCTGCTGGGCGTTTATACCGGGCTGCACGATGAAATCGCCGTGCAGGACCTGGGTATTGATAACGTGACGGCGGCGGACGGACTGGCGGTAGGACGTGCCTCCGGCTTCGTGGGCCGCGCGATGGAGCGCCTGCTCGACGGGTTCTATACCCTCTCCGATCAAAGCATGTACGACATGCTCGGCTGGCTGGCGCAGGAGGAAAGGATTCGCCTGGAGCCGTCGGCGCTGGCGGGGATGGCCGGGCCGCTGCGCGTCGATGCCGATGAGAACGTTACCCACCTGGTGTGGGCGACCGGCGGCGGCATGGTGCCGGAAGACGAGATGGCGAAATATTTAGCGAAAGGGAAGTAATTATGCCGGGTGGCGGCTGCGCCTTACCCGGCCTACAGGTGCAAAATTTGTTGAATGTGGGTTACCGCAAACAGCAGTGACAACGACAGCACGGCCAGGGCGATGAGGAACTTATCCCGCACCGCTTTCGGCTGCGCAAAGTCGTTCTGCGACACGTCCATCAGGTTACGGCTGCGGGTGTAGCGCCATAAAATGATGGCTACCAGCGCCAGCACAACAATGGAGATCCAGAATGGCGCCCCCGTGCGGTGCCAGTTGTGCTTAATGGCAAGAGCGATCAGCGCGCCATACCCCAGCAGCGTGCGCAGCCAGGCCAGCGAGGTTCGCTCTGGCTGAAGGCCGGGGTCCGCTTCCCGCCGCGCTTTGCGGCTATCCGGCATACAGCACCAGTAACATCACTACGCCCGCAACCATCAGCAAAATCGTACTGATAATGAGCAAGCCGCGCGTGTAGGGGAGATCCTGCTTCAGACGCATCGCCTTTTCATTTCTCAGCCAGCGCAGATAGCCATAAATCGCCAGCACGCCGGCAATCAGGCACAGCAGCAGGGCCAGCACTTCGCGAATCAACGGGGTGGCAAAATCGGGGGCGAGCTGATCAAGGCCGACGCCTGCGGCCAGAAAGCCCAGGGCGGTGCGGATCCACGCTAAGAACGTGCGTTCGTTAGCCAGTGAGAAGCGGTAGTCCGGTGCTTCACCGAGGCGGGAAATGTTCATGAAAGTTCCTTGTCGTGCTGCATGCAGGCTTCAGCATAGCGTAATTCAGCCACGACAAGGAGACCGGCATCAGGCGATGCCGGTCAGAAAGATTAGTGCAGCTCTGGCCAGTAATCTTTATTCGCTTCAATCAGATCGTCCAGAATCGCCTTCGCCACCGATGCGCTCGGTACGGTTTTCGACAGGGTAATCGCCTGCCAGAGTTTCTGATACGAGCGCTGCTCCCAGGCGTCCACCACCAGTTTTTCCACCGCCACCTGCTGGCTCATGAGTCCTTTCTGGAAGTGCGGAATATCACCCACGGTCAGCGGCTCCGGTCCGTTGTGGCCGACCAGACAAGGGATTTCTACCATCGCGTCAGCGTCAAAGTTATGGATAGCCCCATTGTTAGGCACAATCAGCAGCATGCGTTCCTGGGTGTTAAAGGCAATCGCGGTCGCCAGATCGACGATGTACGACGCATGTTCGTCAATTTCCAGTTCACCGGCAGAAGAATGACCGGCTTCGATAATCGCCCGACATGAACTGAATACATGCTTCTCACGGTGATCCATCACTTCATTGGCGCGGGTACGCTCCGGATTGGAATGGGCGACCACATAGTCCGGGAACAGGTAATACTTCAGGTAGGTGTTCGGCATGGTGTCCGGATCCAGCGCCTGTACGTCTTTGGCCTTGGCGAAGGTATCGTTCCAGCTCGCTTCAGTATGCACATCTTCCGAAGGCGGAACATAACCGTTTTTCGCCACGTATTCGCGCAGCTTCGGCATCAGATCGTTGCCGTTCTGATCTTCAATCGACGTCCACCAGCCGAAGTGGTTCAGACCGTAGTAGCGCACGCGCATCTCTTTGCGGTCTTTCAGGCCGACGATTTGCGCCATACGCCCTTCAATGCCGATCGGCATATCGCAGATGTTGAGGATTTTCGCGTTCGGACGCAGGCGGCGCGTGGCTTCCGCGACAATCGCCGCCGGGTTGGAGTAGTTCAACATCCACGCGTTCGGGGAGTACTGCTCCATGTAATCCACCAGCTCCAGCACGCCGCCGATGGAGCGCATGCCGTAGGAGATGCCGCCCGGCCCGCACGTTTCCTGGCCCAGCACGCCGTGGCGCAGCGGGATTTTTTCATCCTTTTCACGCATGGGATATTTGCCAACGCGAATATGCGCCATCACGAAATCCACATCGGTAAAGGCCGCTTCAGGATCGGTGGTGTAACTAAATTCAATCTCCGGCGCCTGCTCCTTAAGGATGATTTTACACGCCTCGGCGATGATCTCCTGACGTGCTCCGTCATTGTCATAGAACTTCAGCGCACGCAGCGGGAAACGGTCACGGTTGGCTAACAGCATCAGGACGATACCAGGCGTGAATGTACTGCCGCCGCCTGCAATAACAACTGAGAATTTTTTCATGATATAGCCTCTGTCAGAGTGGTTTGTTCGTTTGTTAAAGGGGTTTTCATCAGCGATTCCAGCTGGTCGCGCACCTGAGGAACGTGCAGACCGACAATCACCTGTATGCCGTTGCCGCGCCGCACCACACCGTGTGCGCCCAGGGCTTTGAAGACGTCATCGCTTTGGGTTTTCGTCATATCCACCAGGGCGATACGCAGGCGGGTGGCGCAGTTATTGATACTTTCGATATTCGCTGCGCCGCCGAGCGCCTGTAAGAACCCAGCGGCCTGTCCGACCTGCTGGCTGGCTGCCGCCGGGGCGGTGGTTTGCCCACGAGCGGCCTTATAGTCGGCTTTGCTGTAGAGCTTGATTTCGCTCTCTTCCCGGCCCGGCGTTTTGAGATTCAGACGTTCGATAAGCGTTCTGAAGACCACGAAGTAGATCCCGGTGAAGCAGAGGCCGATGCCAATCTGGGTGAATACCGTCGAGGCGTGGTTATGGAACATCGGGATCCAGTTTTGCGGCAGGAACTGGTCCAGCAGACCGCCGCCCATGTTCCCCACCACCCCGAAGATATACATCACCGTCGCCATCGTTGCGGCCAGCACGGCGTGGATGGCAAACAGCAACGGCGAGATAAACAGGAAGGTGAACTCCAGCGGTTCGGTAATGCCCACCAGCACGGCGGTAAGCGTGGCCGGGATCAGCAGACCTGCCACTTTGACGCGGTTCTCCGGCGACGCGGTATACCAGATAGCCAGCGCAATACCGACTGAGCCAAACACCTTAGAGTTGCCGTGCAGCGCGAATCCGCCCTCCGGGAACAGCGTTTTCAGCGGCACAGTGCTCTGGCTGAATTCCTGAAGGTGCTGTGCCCAGTAGACCTGAATGCCGCCTTCTACCGCAGCCGGGCCGAAGATAAACGGACCGTAGACAAAGTGGTGTAATCCGGTTGGGATCAGAATGCGTTCCAGGAAGGTATAAACCCATACGCCCAGCGCGCCAGCGGTACGTAGAAAGGCCTGCAACGACTCAATGCCCATCTGCACTTTCGGCCAGCCCAGCAGCGTCAGCCAGGCGCAGGGGATCATCACGAAGAACGCGAGGATAACGACAAACGAGGTGCCCTGGAAAATCCCCAGAAAGACCGGCAACGGCTTGTCGAAAAATCGGTTGTGGATGGCGGTGACGAGCCCGGAAATGATAATCGCCCCGATGATGCTGGTATCAAGCGTTTTGATTCCGGCAATCATCGCCAGCCCGCTGCCGGCAGTGGGTTCAGCAGAGAAGTCGACGCCAAAGAAGTGACCCCAGGTCATCCCCATCGCATTGATAAAATAGTTCCAGGTCAGAAAGCTAATCAGCACCGCCAGACAGGCGCGGCCCTGCGCCTGCTTTGCCAGGCCAATCGGTAAGCCGACAGCAAAAATCAGCGGCATATTACGGAACACCGCCCAGCCGCCCTCTTCGATGATGTGAACAATTTGCGCGAACAGATTATCAGGCGCGGTTAAGGCCTCACCGACAAACAGCGGATTGCGAAGCATGATGGCGATCCCAACCACGATCCCGGCAAAGGGAAACAGCAAAACCGGGGTGAACATGGCGCCGCCAAAACGTTGTATTTGACTGAGCATTTTTAAATCCTCATGAAACAACCTGTAGGGGATAGAGGCCTTTATGGTTTTTTACTGGCCTGAGGTGAGCATAAGAAGTTACTGATGCGGGAACATGGCGTGCCGCTGCGATTCGTGATCGCATTCATGGTTTTAATTTGACCAATCAGGTCTACTTTTTAAACTAAACATGGACAAGTTAAGACGTATTCCACGCCATGATGTGCGCAGAGAGGTCTACTGGTGATCTACAAATCAATTGCCGATCGGCTACGGCTGCGGCTGAATTCTTCGGACTACAACATTGGCAGTCCGTTACCCGGAGAAAAAGCGCTGGCAAAGGAGTTTGGCGTAGCCCGGATGACCGTCCGCAAAGCGCTGGATCTGCTGGTAAGCTGGGGGCTGGTTGAACGTCGACACGGTAGCGGGACGTTCGTGGCGCGCAAAGACGTTCATCATGAAACGACTAACCTGACTGGGCTGGTGGAGGTATTGCGCCAGCAGGGGAAAGAAGTGCAAAGCAAGGTGTTGCAGTTTGAAGTGATGCCCGCGCCGCCCGCCATCGCCAGCCAGCTGCGGATTCAGGTTGATGAGCGGATCTATTTTTCAAGGCGGGTGCGTTACGTGGACGGAAAACCGCTGATGCTGGAGGACAGCTTTATGCCGGTGAAGCTGTTCCGCAATCTTTCCCTGGCGCATCTCGAAGGGTCTAAGTTTGATTACATCGAGAAGGAGTGTGGGATCACCATCAGCGGCAACTACGAGAGCCTGACGCCGGTGCTGGCAGATAAACAGCTGGCCGGTTATATGAATGTGCCGGAACAGACGCCGCTGCTGCGCATCACTTCCCTTTCCTACAGCGACAGCGGCGAGTTCCTCAATTATTCCGTGATGTTCCGGAACACCAGCGATTACCAGGTGGACTACCATCTGCGGCGCATCCACCCGGAAGACTTATTAGCCCATCCCCCAGAATAGCACCGCCAGTAGCTGCGGGGTGATGATGCGCAGAAACATCACCAGCGGATAAACCGTGGCGTAGGATAACGCCGCCGCGCCGCTGGTGGCGTGCAGGTTATTGGCGAACGCCAGCGCGGGCGGATCGGTCATGGAACCGGCCAGCATGCCGCACAGCGTGAGATAGTTCATTTTAGCGAACATACGCGCCAATAATCCGACAGTTATCAGTGGGATAGCGGTAATAAATATGCCGTATCCTACCCAGCTCATCCCTTCGCCGTTCACCAGAGTATCGACAAAATCGCCGCCGGATTTCAGCCCCACCACCGCCAGAAACAGCACGATGCCCAACTCCCGCAGCGCCAGGTTAGCGCTCGGCGGCATAAACCAGTAGAGCTTACCGATGGAGCCGATACGCCCGAGGATAAGCGCCATAATGAGCGGCCCGCCTGCCAGACCCAGCTTCAGTGCTACCGGGAAGCCGGGCACGTACAGGGGGATGGAGCCAAGCATGACGCCAAGCCCGACGCCGATAAAGACCGGCAGCATCTGCACCTGCTGGAGTTTTTGCTGGGCGTTGCCCACCATGTCCGCTACGGCATCAATAGATGAAGGACGCCCGACAAGGTTGAGAATATCACCGAATTGCAGGCTGGCATCCTGGCTGGCCACCAGCTCGACACCGGCGCGGTTAAGCCGGGAGATCACCACGTCATAACGCTCTTTAACCTGCAAATCGCGTATTTTCTTGCCCAGAACCTTCTCATTGGTCACTACCACGCGCTCCACGCGCATGTCCGTTCCACGGGTTGAGAGTGAGGTATCCACCTCCTGACCGATCACCAGCCGGGCATTGTTTAAATCCGCCGGTTGCCCTACCAGATGCAGGAGATCGCCGTGCTGAATAAGGGTATCCGGTGAAGGCACCATCAGCGTGTCATCACGTTTCAGGCGGGAACAGATAATGGTCGCGCTGTTCAGAATGGGAACATCCTGAATCGCCATATTGTTCAGATTAGGGTTTTCGACGCGAATGTTGATGGTTTTAATGAGCGCATGGCCGTTGGTCAGCGTGCTTTCATGCTCCTTCGCCTCCTGTCCAACGTTAACGCGGAACAGCACGCGCACCAGCCACATCGAGAGCAAAATACCGCAAATGCCAAACGGATAGGCCATGGCGTAGCTCATCCCCATCTGATCGACGACATCAGCAGGGATACCCAGATCGCGCAGAATTTGCTGGCCCGCCCCGAGCGCGGGCGTATTCGTGACGGCGCCGGAGAAGATGCCCAGCACGACGGGCAGCGGAATAGCGAAGAGTTTATGCAGGATCGCGGTGACCAGCCCACCCATCACAACAATGCCGAAGGCAAAGAGATTAAGGCGTAAACCGGAGACGCGCAGGGAAGCGAAGAAGCCCGGCCCCACCTGAATACCGATGGTATACACAAAGAGGATCAGGCCGAACTCCTGGATGAAATGCAGCATATCGGCGCTGAGCACCCACCCAAGCTGGTCGGCAAAATGGCCGACAAAAATCCCGCCGAACAGCACCCCGCCAATCCCAAACCCGACGCCGCGGATTTTGATATTCCCCAGCCATAGCCCCACTACCGCGACAAGGGCCAACACGCTGACGGTTAACGCGATATCACTCATGTTCCACATCCTGTGTATAACCTTAGTTATGATAAGGATTCTCTCAGAACTGGCGGCGGTTGTATGGGCGATGGCGCACATAAAAGCCGAAGGTAAACGCAAAACGGTCACCCGAAGGTGACCGTTTTTAGTGTTTGCACCCTCTCCCACAGGGAGAGGGTCGGGGTGAGGGCACCAGCCCGCACACGATTAGCTATTCAACGCCGGGCGTTCGCTAATGGCGATGCGCTGAGGCGCAATGGCTTCCGGCACGTTACGGGTGAGGTCAATGTTCAGCAGCCCGTTAGTGAACGTCGCGCCAGAAACTTCCATATGGTCTGCCAGGGTAAAGCTCAGGCTAAACGGCTGAGTGACAAGCCCCTGATGCAGCCATTTGGTCTCGGTGTCTGGTTTTTCCGGTGACCCTTTCACGGTCAGGCGCGCACCCTCAAGCTGGATGTCGAGATCTTCCTGGCGGAACCCGGCCAGCGCAAGCGTGATGCGGTAGTGGTTATCATCGCTTTTTTCGATGTTGTACGGCGGAAAGGTCTGCTGTTCGGTTGCGCTTTGCAGCGCGTTAGCCAGTTTGTCAAAACCGATCCACTGACGCAGCAGGGGGGAAAAATCATAGTTACGCATACTAAATCTCCTTCTGAGAAGCGAGTTCGGCACAGTTTAATTTTGTGCACAGTTGTACCTGCAAACCCTTGCGGATTCGCATATGCTCCCTTTACGGCAAGCAATTTCAGGTGGGCCGCAGCCGCGACCCGCTTAATTAATTGATTTCGATACGACGCGGTTTTTTCTCTTCCGGAATCACACGTTCCAGTTCGATAAACAGCAGGCCGTTCACCAGGTTCGCGCCCTTGACGTGGATGTTCTCAGCCAGCTGGAACTTGCGTTCAAAGTTACGCTCTGCGATACCCTGGTAGAGGTAGGTTCGTTCTTTCTGCTCGCCCGCATGGGAGCCTTTCACCACCAGCAGATTGTCCTGCGCGGTGATCTCCAGTTCGCTCTCCGCGAAACCGGCAACAGCAATCGCAATGCGATAGTGGTTTTCGTCAACCAGTTCAACGTTGTAAGGAGGATAGCCGTTGCTCTGGCTCTGGTTGTTTTCTAAGTGGTTGAACAGACGATCAAAACCAATGGCAGAACGGTATAGCGGAGAGAGATCGAAATTACGCATAGATAAATGCTCCTGAAATCAGCGAGAAAATGTAGCCTTCCACCATGGACAGGCTTCTGCTTCCCCGAACACCCATCAGGCGTGTCCGTTATCGGGTTACATTCTTAAAATGGGTATGGATACGGCCTTTTCAAGCCTGTTGATGTGAGATTTTTTTGCACTTTGCTGGTTGTCGCATAGACTCAGGGGCACAGCACAAAGGGTTAAATTGCGATGGCGACCACAGTGCGGGAGTTTGGAGCTATCCATTTTGGACGCGCCTCGCTATAACCCTGAGTTGCAGGTCAATGCCGTGCTACTAATGATGACTGAGTGATGATGAGAAATGTTCTGATTAAGCTGGCGACGTTCAGCGGGGTTGTTTTACTTTGCGGGTGTTCGAGCGTGATGTCGCACACCGGCGGTAAAGAAGGAACATATCCGGGGACGCGCGCCAGTGCCGCAATGATCTCTGATGATGAGACAAACTGGGGTACCAAATCTCTGGCGATTCTTGATATGCCGTTTACGGCGGTTGCCGATACGCTTTTGCTGCCGTGGGATATGTTCCGCACCGACAGCTCAGTGCGTTCGCGCGTTGAGAAAAGCGAGCAGGAGACGCTGGCAACCAACTCCGTCATCCCGCCCGCAGCGATGCCTCCACGCTAATTCTGTGCGGTTTCCGTTAGCCACAGCTGGCGGAAACCGTCCTTCTCTTCCATCCATGTAATAAATCGTCCGTCCGGGGAAAACACCACAGCGTCAGCAGACGGCGGATTGCCGTGATCGGAGGTCAAAAACGTCACCTCACCGGTCTGCGCATCGCAGCAGGCAATACGGCTTTCGAGCACAAACCCAAGTGTGCGGCCAGAAGGATGCCAGTTAAAAGCCGACTGAATATCACGCTCAGTGTGGGTCAGCTGGCGCGGCTCGCCGCCCTCAGGGGAGATAAGCCACAGCTGCACAACGCCGTTATCGTCCCGCATTAAAAACGCGACCTGCGTCCCCTGTGGATTGCTGCGCACCCAGTGGCGCGGCACGTTCACCAGCCCCGGATACGCCTTCTGATGGGTGAAGGTAAGGCGGCGTTGCATGACGCCCGCAGGCGGCGCGGGCATTGTATCCGGCGTTCCCTGCAACGGCGCATCGCCCGCTCGTTTCCAGCCCTGCTCGTCTTTGGGAAGATTGACAATAAACAGTTCGGGCACTTTCTCGCCTTTCGCAGACACCGTATCGCCGATAAACGCCAGCCTGTCGTTGCCCACCCAGCCCTCTTCATAGGCGCGGTTGATCTCATCGCTGCCCGGTTTCGGGTTCGGCGTTGTCCGGCTTACCAGTACGCTCCAGAAGGTTCCGGCATATTCCCGCGGATGGTTCCCCTGTGGGTTTACCGGACCACAAGGCGCCGCCACCCCGACGTTACGCAAATCCAGCTGCGGATCGCGCGCGTGCAGCACATGGTCGTTATAGGTAAAGCTGACGAACTGCCCGTTCGGGCTAAAAACGTGAACGTGGGTGCCGCCACGCAGCGCACCTGCCGTGTAAGGCGCAGTGATATCCATCGCATCAAGATTGCTCACCTGACCATTGTGCGCAATCACCCCCTGACGATGGTGAAAATCATACTGCCAGTCTGCATCCGGGTTTTTCGGGCCGTGGATAAAAACATATTTGTCCTGCGCCGGATGAACGGTTACCACGCCAACATGCGCGCCGTCAGTCGCACGGTAGATCGCCTCAACCTCGCCCGTACTAACATTGACCCGCTCAATGGTTTCACCGGTAAACGACGCGCCGGACGGGCGGACATCATAGACAAGCCACTGGCTGTCTGGCGTCCAGGTGTTGATGTTGGTGAGCTGGTGGTTGCGGGAAGCGAAGGTGATTTGTTTCATGAAAATACCCTGATGCGCGGTTATCGCATCAGGGTAAAACATCCGAAGGGATTAGCCTACTCGTTTCACGTCGCCGACCAGCAGGATGTAGGAGAGCGCCCCGATCAGCGCCACGGCAGAGATATACACCAGCGCCGGACCAAAGCCGTAGTCCTGCGCCAGGTAACCGATGACCAGCGGCACGGTGATCCCGCCCAGGCCGCCAACGAAGTTAAACACGCCGCCGGTCAGGCCAATCAGACGCATCGGCGCCAGCGACGACACCAGCGACCAGGTGATGGAGGCAAAACCGTTCCCGAAGAACGCTACCGCCATCAAGGTCATGATCCACACCGGATCGTTGGTGTAGTTCGCTCCCATGATGCAGGTAGAGATCAGTAGGCCGCAGATAATAGGCGTTTTACGCGCAACGCCCAGTGAGAAGCCTTTTTTCACCAGTTTGTCCGCCAGCCAGCCCGAGAGCAGGACGCCGAAAAACGCCGCAAGGAAGGGTACGGTGGTCATAAAGCCCGCCTTCAGCGCGGTAATCCCTTTTTCCTGGGTCAGATAGTTCGGGAACCAGGTGAGGAAGAACCACAGCGTGGAAGTCACCGCGAACTGGCCCAGATATACGCCCACCAGCTTACGGTGGAAGACCAGCTTCCAGTCCGCTCTGGTCAGCGGCTGGCGCGCCTCTTTTTTCACGGGCGCATCGCCGTCCACCAGGCCACCGCCGTCGCGGATGTAGTCCAGTTCGGCTTTGGTGATGCTTTTGGTCAGGCGCGGCGGCTGATAGACCTTAAACCAGATTAACGACCAGATAATGCCGATCCCGCCGGTGACGATGAACACCCAGTGCCAGCTCAGTAGCTCCTGGATCCAGATTAACAGCGGCGTCAGAAATGCCAGGCCAACAAACTGCCCGGAGGTGTAAAAACCAACAGCGGAAGCGCGTTCGTGTTCCGGGAACCAGCTGGTCACCATGCGGTTGTTGGTCGGAAACGCGGGCGCTTCAAACACCCCGGTGATGGCGCGCAGGCCAATCAGTGACATCAGCCCGGTGGCGAAGCCCTGGAACAGGGTCGCCACGGACCAGCCAAAAATAGCGATAAAGTAGGTCAGACGCGACCCCACGCGGTCAAGGAACCAGCCACCCGGGATCTGGCAGAGCGTATACAGCCAGGCAAACGCCGAGAAGACGTAGCCCATTTCCGCTTTGGTGATGCCAAACTCTTCCTGAATATGAGCCGATGCCACGGCAAGGTTGGCGCGGTCGACATAACAGATGACCACGGTAATAAAGATCATGATAAGCGTCAGGTAACGACGACGCCCGGTTTTTGCAGCAGTAACTGGAATATCCATCGCAATCTGTCTCCAGATTTTGGGCATAGCGAAGCCGCTCACCATGCCCTGTAGTTTACAGAGGGTGTATTTGTTTTTTTTAATTAAAAACGTAAACGGAATGCGCTAAATAATTTGTGCTGGGGGAAGGCGGCAAGTTTTCGCATCCCCGGGAGCATACAAAAGTATGTGACCGGGGTAAGAAAACGCAGCCAACGCATCACCAGCGCGAAGTATGACGCGCATTTACCACTCGGCTACGGAACCGTCTTCATGACGCCACAGTGGGTTACGCCAGTCCGGCGCACTTTTACTCAGCTCAATGACTTTGGCTTCGTCGATCTCCACGCCAAGGCCCGGCTTCGTTAACGGTTTAAAGAAACCGCCTTCCATGCTGAAGTCTTCCTTGTTTTTCACAAAGTCGAGCAGCTCCGCGCCCTTGTTATAGTGAATGCCCATGCTTTGTTCCTGGAACACCGCATTGCGCGAGACGAAGTCGACGTGCAGGCAGGCCGCCAGCGCAATTGGCCCAAGCGGACAGTGCGGGGCCAGCGCCACATCGTAGGCTTCTGCCATTCCGGCAATTTTGTAGCATTCGGTGATGCCACCCGCGTGGGAGAGGTCCGGTTGCAGGATCGCAATGCCGCCCGCTTCCAGCACGCGTTTGAACTCGAAGCGCGAGAACATACGCTCACCCGCGGCGATAGGAATATGGGTCTGTTCAGCCAGTTTTGGATAGTATTCCGCCTGCTCGGCCAGCACCGGCTCTTCGATAAACAGCGGGCGATACGGCTCCAGCTCTTTAATCAGCACTTTGGCCATTGGCGCGCTAACGCGGCCGTGGAAATCCAGGCCAAACTCAATCTCGTTGCCGAAAGCCTCGCGGATTTGCGCCACGGTATTCACCGCCCGGCCTACCGCGCGCGAGTTGTCGATAACGCCCATCTCTTCGCAGCCGTTGAGTTTGAAGGTGTCAAAACCGATGTTGCGCAGTTGCCGGATACCGTCGATCACTTCCGCAGGGCGGTCACCGCCCACCCAGCTGTAGGCTTTGATTTTGTCGCGCACCAGGCCGCCCATTAATTGCCAGACCGGGGCATTCAGCACTTTGCCTTTGATATCCCACAGCGCCTGATCAATACCGGCGATGGCGCTCATCAGGATCGGACCGCCACGGTAAAATCCCGCCCGGTACATGACCTGCCACAGGTCGTTGATGCGCGCCGGATCCTGGCCAATCAGGTATTCGCCCAGCTCGTGAACCGCGGCTTCAACGGTGCGCGCACGGCCTTCAATCACCGGCTCGCCCCAGCCAACCACGCCTTCGTCGGTTTCGATTTTCAGGAACATCCAACGCGGGGGTAAACGGTACGTGGTGAGTTTGGTTATTTTCATTGCACTGCCTCTCGATACGCTTTCACAAATGCTGCCGCCTGCTGTGCGGTACGCTCAACGGGCTGTCCGGCACGATAGAGATCGCTGCCCAGCCCGGCGCCCACACAGCCCGCTTTTATCCACTGCACCAGGTTTTCCGGCGTGACGCCGCCCACGGCAAAGACCGGCACGCTGGCGGGTAAGACCGCTTTCAGCGCTTTGATGTAATCCGGACCAAAGGCCGACGACGGGAAAATTTTGAGAGACTGTGCGCCTGCATCGAGGGCGGCAAAGGCTTCTGTAGCCGTGGCGCAACCCGGGCAAACGGTCATGCCGTACTCCACCGCCCGGCGGATCACCTCGGGGTTGATATTCGGTGTGACGATAAGCTTGCAGCCCATCTTCGCCAGTTCATCCACCTGCTCCGGCTGTAATACGGTACCAGCGCCAATCAGCGCCTTATCACCAAACGCCTTCACAATTGCCGGAATGCTTTTTTCCCACTCCGGGGAGTTGAGCGGGATTTCCACCGCGTCGAACCCGGCGTCGATCACCGCGCCAACGTGCGCTAAGGCCTCACCGGGCGTGATACCGCGCAAAATCGCGATCAGGGGAAGTTCAGTTTGCCACTGCATGAGCGATGCTCCTTATGCCTGCCTGAAATGCCGTGTCGCCTTCCACCGCAGCAACATCCCGTCCGATAGCGTGGAACGCCTGGCGGTAACGAGACGTCAGCGATGAACCCGCGACGAGCGTGATGGCCTGCTGCCCGGCGAACGCGTCGCTCAGGGTGGCGACCTCTGCGCCAATCAGCAGGCCGGACAGAAATTCGCTGACCTGTTCGCGCGGAAGATTTCCCAGCACGTGCGAGGCGCGAACCTCAAAAAGTTGCGGCAAAACGGCAGGGGATGCGATCCCGCGCTCCAGCCCGGCGGCAAACGCTTCCGGCGAAGGGGTCTGCTCCGGCAAACCGGCCCCCACCAGCGAGTGCTTAAGCAGCAAGTGGTGCAATTCGCCGGTCATTACGGTGCGAAAGTCATGAATTTGCTCAGCATCCGCCTGGACCCATTTGCAGTGCGTCCCGGGCATGACGTAGACAGAAGAAGGAGAAAGCGTGCGCGCCCCGAGCAGTTGCGTCTCTTCACCGCGCATCACGTTATGGTTATCGTCGCGAGAGACGCATAAACCGGGGATAATCCAGACATTGTCGCCAACGGACGTTAACTGCTCGCCAACGGCAGTGAAATGCACCGGAACCGACAGATAAGGCGCAACCTTCCAGCCTACGTTACTGCCGACCATTCCGGCCATCACCACTGGCGTAGTACCGTCGCGCCAGTTTTGTGTCACCTCTGCTAACACCGCTGCTGGGGATTTACCGTTCAGGCGCGTCACACCTGCTTCTGATTGCCTGCGTTCCAGGCACTGCTCACCCTGGTAGAGCCAGGCGCGCAGATTGGTCGATCCCCAGTCAATTGCGATGTAGCGTGATGTCATGTGATTTCCTTCAACCTTCGTGTCGAGCTGGCGATCATGGTCAGCGCCGCCTGCTCTGCCGCATCGCCGTCCTGATGCCGTATCGCATCGAACAGCGCTTTATGTTCCTGAAGCGTTTTCGGCATGTTGGCCTCATCGCCCATCCAGGTACGTTCAAATACTGCTCGCTGTAGCGAGCTGATCGCCACGCTAAGCTGCTGTAACACCGGGTTATGCACCGACTGCAATACCGCCTCGTGGTAGCGAATGTCCGCCTCGTTGAACGCCTCCCGATTCTGGTTATTGGCGATCATGTCGTTTAAAGCCGACTCAATCTGTGCCAGGTCACCTGACGTTGCGCGCTCAGCCGCCCAGCGGGCAATGGCCGGTTCCACCAGATTTCGGACTTCGCTCATCGCGCCGATAAGCCGTGGGTCGTAGTCGTTTTCCAGTACCCATTGCAGAACATCGGTATCGAGGTAGTTCCACTGGTTACGCGGCGCCACAAACGCGCCGCGATAGCGCTTCATTTCAATTAGCCGCTTCGCCATCAGCGAGCGGAACACTTCCCGGATGATGTTGCGCGAGGTTTCAAACTCCTCGCACAGTTCCGCCTCTGCTGGCAGCGGCGAACCGGGAACGTATTTGCCACCCACAATCTGAGTGCCCAGCGTGATGACAATGCGATCGGTTTTATTGAGTGTCATGGAGAGTCCTTGTGCTCTGTAAGTCCATCACTACTTTACCGCGACCGCTGAATTTCGCCTCACTTTTGCAGTACAAACGTGAGGCCTTTCGTCTTTGCCGTGGTGACAATGTAGTACAATCAGTTAATGTTGTACTACAATCCAGATCACAAAAAGAACAATTCGATAAATTCAGGGTCAAAAAAAGCCCCGGTAGATAACCGAGGCTGATGATTACAGACAGCTGCTAGGAGAGGACAAATTTCTCGATCGCCCAGGCAACGCCGTCTTCCAGGTTAGATTTGGTCACGAAGTTCGCCACTTCTTTTACCGACGGGATGGCGTTATCCATCGCCACGCCCATGCCTGCATATTCGATCATCGCAATATCGTTTTCCTGGTCGCCCAGCGCCATGATCTCCTCAGGCTTGATGCCCAGCGCATCGGCAAGCGATTTGACGCCCGTGCCTTTATTGACGCGTTTATCGAGGATTTCGAGGAAGTACGGCGCACTTTTCAGTACGGTGTATTTCTCTTTTACCTCAGCCGGAATGCGTGAAATGGCTTTGTCGAGAACCGCAGGTTCATCAATCATCATCACTTTCAGGAACTGTGTCGCCGGATCCATTTTCTCCGCTTCACAGAACACCAGTGGAATGGTTGCAACGTAGGACTCGTGCACCGTGTAGTAGCTGATATCGCGGTTGGCGGTGTAAAGCGTATTGCGATCTAGCGCGTGGAAGTGAGAGCCCACGTCGCGGGAGAGTTTTTCCAGGAACCGGTAGTCATCATAGCTCAGTGCCGTTTGCGCCACCGTGCTGCCATCGGCTGCCTTTTGCACCAGCG
This sequence comes from Enterobacter sp. CRENT-193, assembly GCF_002787395.1. NCBI lineage: Bacteria > Pseudomonadati > Pseudomonadota > Gammaproteobacteria > Enterobacterales > Enterobacteriaceae > Enterobacter > Enterobacter sp. CRENT-193. Next base: position 726,920 of record NZ_CP024812.1, read on the forward strand.
CGCCGTTATAGGTGATGCAGTAATCACCAGGCTGGTTCATGTGCAGCTCTTTCAGGTAACTGTGCACCCCGGCATACGGGCGTCCGGTGGTGAGCACCACGTTCACGCCTTTTTCGCGTGCGGCGGCGATCGCATTTTTAACGGCAGGAGAGATAGTGTGGTCTGGCAGCAGCAGCGTGCCGTCCATATCGATTGCAATGAGTTTGATGGCCATGGGGTCCCCGGGATAAATGAGTGCTACCTCATGCTAACGCGATTAAGCACACAAAAATAGAGCTACCTTGCGCAACAAAAAGCCCCTTTTACGTTTATTCCGGGAACGGGAACTCACTCGCGGGTGAGAACGATTTTGCCAAACGCACCGCGATCCAGATGCTCAAGCGCCTGTTCCAGCTCGTCAAAGCGGTAGCGATGCTCAATCACCGGTTTTAACTCCGTGACATCAACAGCACGGACAAAATCTTCCAGCGCCCGGCGGTGTCCAACCCCAATCCCCTGAATGACGGGGGATTTCAGCAACAGCTCGCTTGCAGGCAGAGAAATTTCTGTCCCGGCCAGCACGCCAATGACCGATATCCGCCCATGAACGGCAACGGCGCGCAGGGAATGTCTCAGGTTCTCCCCACCCACGGTTTCGATAATATGGTCGATGCCGCGATCCTGCGTCAGTGCCAGCGTATTTTCAGCCCAGTCGCCTTTCAGTCGGTTGATGCCCTGGCTGGCCCCCAGCTTTTTGGCCCGCGCCAGTTTTTCATCACTTCCCGAGGAGACAAACACCTCTGCGCCGTGCGCTTTTGCTATCTGCAAAGCGAATAGCGCCACACCGCCCGTCCCTTGTACCAGCACCGATTGCCCGGCGCGTAAATGACCGCGCTCCACCAGCGCGAACCATGCGGTAAGCCCCGCGCAAGGAAGCGTACTGGCCTCAGCGTCATCCAGGCTTTCCGGGGACGCCACCAGCGCGTTTTCACTCACAATCACATATTCGGCCAGCATGCCCTGGAAGTATCCACCGGACGTTTTATAGGGCAAATCGCGCGCGACTGCCTGCGGCTTGCCGTCGATCCATTCCGGGAAGAAGGTTGAGATGACGCGTGCGCCGGGTTTGAAACGCGTAACGCCTTCACCGATGCTGTCCACCACGCCTGCCATGTCAGATGCTGGGGTAAACGGGAAGGAAAGCGGAATCGGCATCGTGCCTTCAATCACCATTTTATCCCGGTAGTTGAGCGCAACGGCATTTACCCGTACGCGGACCTCACCCGGGCCTGGCTGTGGAACAGGCTCCTGAACGAGCCTGAGGCTTTCACGACCAAGGGCATCCATTGACCAGCGTTGCATTGTTGCTGTCATTTTTTTCTCCTGTCATCAGATGATTGTTCAGTTCTGACAGTCTACCGTTGACTCAGCGTCACCAGTGGCGATAAGTTTTCCCTTCATTGATGACCAAATTGATACAATTCGTCCATGACCGATACGCTGAAAGATATTCCCGTTTTCGTTGCCTCCGTTGAGGCAGGAAGTTTTGCCCAGGCCGCCGTCCGTCTGCATTTGTCGCGCTCGGCGGTAGGAAAAAGCATTGCTCGTCTTGAAGAGAGGCTGGGGGTTCGTCTGTTTCATCGGACCACCCGCAGCCAGAGGCTGACCGATAACGGCGCGCTTTTTTATGAACGCTGCCTGCGCGCGCTGGAAGAGATCCGTGGCGCTGAATCGCAGCTTGAAACCGGAAAACATCAGGTCAGCGGTCGGCTGCGTGTTGCCATGCCGGTGCTGTTTGGTCGCCAGTGTATCGCCCCGCTGCTAATAGAGCTGGCGCAGGAGCATCCCGGGCTTGAGCTTGAAATGTCCTTTAGCGACCGCATCGTGGATCTTGTGGAAGAAGGGTTTGATATGGCGGTGCGCAATGGCACCCTGGCTGACAGCGCCGTGCTGGTCGCCAGAAGGCTGGGAGTGCACCGAATGGTTCTGTGTGCCGCGCCGGATTATCTGATTAAGAATGGCCAGCCGCAAAGCGTTGATGATTTACGCCAGTATACGGCCATTAACTACACGCGTGCGGGCAGAGTCTTACCCTGGCAGCTGATGGATTACGATGGCACGTCGCGCACGTTTATTCCCCGCTCATCCCTCAATATGGATGATTTGCAGGCGATCTGCGACGCGGCGCTGGCCGGCCACGGTATTGCATGGTTACCCTGCTGGATGGTCATCAAAGAAATTCATCAGGGAAATCTTGTCCCGCTCTTTAAGCAGGCCCCGGATGTACGCTTCGACGTTCATGCCGTCTGGCAGCAGACGCCACACCTGCCGCTAAGGGTAAGAATTGCCATAGATATGCTGGTCAAACGTTTACCGGCAGTGATGTCGCTGGAGTTTCCTGCGTCCATAAAAAAGCCGCGCTAAAGCGCGGCCAGTTATGTTGTCGTAAAGCGACGATTAAATATCGATATTCGCCGCCTTCAGGGCGTTCTCTTCGATGAAGGCGCGACGTGGTTCAACCGCATCGCCCATCAGGGTCGTGAACAGCTGATCCGCTGCAATCGCGTCTTTAACGGTAACGCGCAGCATGCGGCGGCTTTCCGGATCCATGGTGGTTTCCCACAGCTGATCCGGGTTCATTTCGCCCAGACCTTTATAACGCTGAATAGAGAGGCCGCGACGGGACTCTTTCACCAGCCATTCCAGCGCCTGCTCGAAGCTTGCCACCGGCTGACGGCGCTCGCCACGTTCGATGAACGCATCGTCTTCGATCAGACCGCGCAGCTTCTCGCCCAGGGTGCAGATACGGCGGTATTCCGGACCGGTAACAAACTCGTGCTCCAGCGGGTAGTCGGTATCGACGCCGTGGGTACGCACGCGGACGATCGGCTCGAACTGCTGCTCAGCGTTCTGCTGAACGTCGAACTTCCACTGGCTGCCGTGCTGCTCTTTCTCGTTCAGCTCGCTCACCAGGGTGTTCACCCAGCGGGTGACGGTCTGCTCGTTGCTCAGATCGGCTTCGGTCAGGGTCGGCTGGTAAATCAGCTCTTTCAGCAGCGCTTTCGGATAGCGACGCTCCATACGGCCAATCATTTTCTGCGTGGCGTTGAACTCGGAGACCAGACGCTCCAGCGGCTCACCGGCCAGCGCTGGCGCGCTGGAGTTTGCGTGCAGGGTCGCACCATCAAGGGCGATCGCGATTTGGTACTGATCCATCGCGTCGTCATCTTTAATGTACTGTTCCTGCTTGCCTTTTTTCACCTTGTACAGCGGTGGCTGCGCAATGTAGACGTGGCCGCGCTCAACGATTTCCGGCATCTGACGATAGAAGAAGGTCAACAGCAGCGTACGGATGTGCGAGCCGTCGACGTCCGCATCGGTCATGATGATGATGCTGTGATAACGCAGTTTGTCCGGGTTGTACTCGTCGCGACCAATGCCGCAGCCGAGCGCGGTGATGAGCGTCGCCACTTCCTGAGAAGAGAGCATCTTGTCGAAGCGCGCTTTCTCAACGTTGAGGATTTTACCCTTCAGCGGCAGAATCGCCTGGTTCTTGCGGTTACGGCCCTGCTTTGCAGAACCGCCCGCGGAGTCCCCTTCCACAAGGTACAGTTCAGACAGCGCCGGGTCGCGTTCCTGACAGTCAGCCAGTTTGCCCGGCAGGCCTGCCAGGTCCAGCGCGCCTTTACGACGGGTCATTTCACGCGCTTTACGCGCCGCTTCACGGGCACGCGCCGCATCGATAATTTTACCCACCACGATTTTCGCGTCGGACGGGTTTTCCAGCAGGTATTCGCTCAGCAGTTCGTTCATCTGCTGTTCAACCGCCGATTTCACCTCAGAAGAGACCAGCTTGTCTTTGGTCTGTGAGGAGAACTTCGGATCCGGCACCTTCACGGAGACCACGGCAATCAGGCCTTCACGGGCATCGTCACCGGTGGCGCTGACTTTCGCTTTTTTACTGTAGCCTTCTTTGTCCATGTAAGCGTTCAGGGTACGGGTCATCGCCGCGCGGAAGCCCGCAAGGTGCGTACCGCCGTCGCGCTGTGGAATGTTGTTGGTGAAGCAGTAAATGTTTTCCTGGAAACCGTCGTTCCACTGCAAGGCCACTTCCACGCCGATACCGTCTTTTTCAGTAGAGAAGTAGAAGATATTCGGGTGAATTGGCGTTTTGTTCTTGTTCAGATACTCAACGAACGCCTTGATACCACCTTCGTAATGGAAGTGGTCTTCTTTGTTGTCGCGTTTGTCGCGCAGACGAATCGACACGCCGGAGTTCAGGAACGACAGTTCACGCAGGCGTTTCGCCAGAATGTCGTACTCGAATTCGGTGACGTTGGTGAAGGTTTCAAGGCTCGGCCAGAAACGCACCATGGTACCGGTTTTCTCGGTATCGCCCGTGACGGCCAGCGGCGCTTCAGGCACGCCGTGCTGGTAGATCTGACGGTGAATTTTGCCTTCGCGCTGGATAACCAGCTCCAGCTTCTGCGACAGGGCGTTTACTACGGATACGCCTACGCCGTGCAGACCGCCGGAAACTTTATAGGAGTTATCATCGAACTTACCGCCTGCGTGCAGAACGGTCATGATCACTTCCGCAGCAGATACGCCCTCTTCCGGGTGAATACCGGTTGGGATGCCACGGCCGTCATCGGTAACGGACACGGAGTTGTCCGCATGGATCGTGACCACGATGTCTTTACAGTGACCCGCGAGCGCTTCGTCGATAGCGTTATCTACCACCTCGAATACCATGTGGTGCAGACCGGTGCCGTCATCCGTGTCGCCGATATACATACCCGGGCGCTTACGCACCGCATCCAGCCCTTTCAGGACTTTGATACTGGAGGAGTCATAAGAATTCGACATCAACGTTTCTCGCTCATTTCAACTTGGGTTAATCCGTTATTTTACCCTTTTCCACGGTAAACATCTTCGAATTTTCGTCCGACATGTCCATAACGTGTTCAGCGCTAATGGCGCTGACGAAAACCTGCGACTGCGTGGCTTTCAGGCGGCTGGCAAGCAGCCCGCGCCGCGCGTCGTCAAGTTCCGAGGCAAAATCATCTATCAGGTACAGGCAGCGTCGCCCACTTTCGCGGGTGAGGAACTCCCCCTGCGCCAGGCGCAGCGCACACATCAGGAGCTTCAGCTGCCCGCGCGACAGCGTGTCTTCCACCGGCGCACCGTCGGCACGAATGCGGAAGTCCGCCTTGTGCGGGCCGTGCGCGGTGTAGGTCAGCATGCGGTCGCGCTCGAAGCTTCTCTCTAACACCTCGGCATAATCCGTCTCTTTCTCCCAGCCGCGCTGGAAAGAAAAGGTGAGAGAGAACTCGGGTAAAAACTGTTTGCAGGTGTCGGCCATGTCTTCGGCGATACCTGCGCTGTATTCGGCACGCCAGCGGCTGATTTGTTCCGCTAGAGGGATGAGTTCCATGTCCCACGGACGCAGCTGGGCGTAGCGCGTGACCTGGCGCAATGCGGCGTTACGCTGTTTAAGCAGACGCTTCAGGTTGCTCCAGGCGTTAAAGAAACCGGCTTCATTGTGAAAGCATCCCCAGTCGAGGAACGCTCTTCTGTATTTGGGGCCGCCGTTGAGTAAAGTAAACCCCTCGGGCGTAATCAGCTGCATCGGCATCAGCAGCGCCAGCTCCGCCACCTTGTGGCCATCGGTGCCGTCGATGCGCACCTTGCTGTCGCCCTGCTTGTCTTTGGTCAGGCCGATGGCGGTTTCCCGCTCTGCGCCCTGCAAACGCCCATGCAGCACAAACGCATCCTGTTCGTGGCGAATCACGCGACCAATCTGCAAACTGCGAAACGCCCGGCCGTGGCCGAGCGTATAGATGGCTTCCAGCACGCTGGTTTTGCCGCTGCCGTTCGCGCCAACCAGGAAGTTAAAGCCAGGGGATAAAGCGAGATCCGCGCTTTCGATATTGCGAAAGTCGCGGATCAACAGACGGGTGAGCGACATTACAGTCTCATTGGCATGACAACATAAGCAGCCGACTGTGATGCGGCATCTTCAATCTGTACGCTCGAAACGGAGTCAGTCAGCAGGATGCGAACGTTCTCGCATTTCAGTGCATTCAGCACATCCAGCACGTAGCTGACGTTGAAGCCGATTTCCATCTCAGCCCCGGCGTAGGTGACGTCCAGTATCTCTTCTGCCTCTTCCTGCTCCGGGTTGTTGGCGGTGATTTTGATCTGGTTTTCACTCACGTACAGACGTACGCCGCGGAATTTCTCGTTCGAGAGAATAGCGGCACGCGCAAACGCCTGCTTGAGGATGTCGCAACCCGCCTCCAGCGTTTTGTCCGGATTCTTCGGCAATACGCGGCGATAATCCGGGAAACGACCGTCTACCAGCTTCGATGTGAAGACAAAATCGCCCACGTGGGCACGAATATTGTTGCTGCCAATCTGCACGCGCAGTGGGGTATCGCCGCCGTCGAGCATGCGCATCAGTTCAATTACGCCTTTACGCGGTACGATCACCGAATGGTTTGGCAGTGAATCGCCAATCGGCATGGAACAGACCGCCAGACGGTGACCGTCGGTCGCCACGGTACGCAGCTCTTCACCTTCGGTTTCGAACAGCATGCCGTTTAAGTAGTAACGAACGTCCTGATGCGCCATGGAGAACTGCGTGGCTTCAATCAGACGCTTCATCGTCGCCTGCGGCAGGGTAAATTCAACTTCGCTCTGCCAGTCATCCAGGTTCGGGAAGTCCGCAGCGGGCAGCGTGGAGAGGGAGAAACGGCTGCGGCCAGAGCGCACCAGCATGCGGTCGCCCTCCAGCTGCACGGCGATTTCAGCGCCTTCCGGCAGCCCACGGCAAATATCAAAGAATTTACGTGCCGGAACCGTGGTCGCGCCCGCGTCGTGCGGCTGAGTCAGCGTAACGCGCGCGATCATTTCCATTTCCAGATCTGTGCCGGTCAGCGACAGCGTACCGTCCGCGACCTGAAGCAGCAGGTTTCCAAGAATAGGCAGCGTAGGGCGGCCGCCTAATGGGCCACTCACCTGTTGCAGCGGTTTTAATAAATGTTCACGTTCAACGGTAAATTTCATAGCGTCACGATGATAATGTTCTGATTAAATTGGAAAAATCTTCTTTTATGTCGTGGCTTTCTTCGCGTAGCTGCTCGATCTTGCGACAGGCGTGCAGCACGGTCGTATGGTCACGGCCACCAAACGCATCACCGATTTCCGGCAGGCTGTGGTTGGTGAGCTCTTTTGCCAGCGCCATCGCCATCTGACGCGGACGCGCCACCGAGCGGGAACGACGTTTAGACAGTAAATCTGCCACTTTGATCTTGTAGTACTCAGCCACCGTCTTCTGAATATTGTCGATAGTGACCAGTTTTTCCTGCAAAGCCAATAAATCGCGCAGTGCTTCACGCACAAAATCGATGGTGATCGCACGACCGGTGAAGTTGGCGTTAGCGATAACGCGGTTCAGCGCCCCTTCCAGCTCACGCACGTTGGAACGCAAGCGCTTGGCAATAAAGAACGCCACTTCACCCGGCAGGCGAATGTCGTTCTCGTCGGCTTTTTTCATCAGGATCGCGACGCGGGTTTCCAGCTCCGGCGGCTCGATCGCCACGGTCAGGCCCCAGCCGAAGCGGGATTTGAGACGATCTTCAACGCCGTTGATCTCTTTTGGATAACGATCCGAGGTCAGAATGATCTGCTGATTGCCTTCCAGCAGGGCATTAAAGGTATGGAAAAACTCTTCCTGCGATCGTTCTTTATTGGCAAAGAACTGAATGTCATCGATCAGCAGCGCATCAACGGAACGGTAGTAGCGTTTAAACTCTTCGATCGCATTGTTTTGCAGGGCTTTTACCATGTCCTGAACGAAGCGTTCGGAGTGCATATACACTACTTTGGCATTGGGCTTACGCGCCATAATGCCGTTGCCCACCGCATGCAACAGGTGCGTTTTACCGAGACCCGTGCCGCCATACAGGAACAGCGGGTTGTAAGCGCCACCGGGGTTATCGGCAACCTGGCGAGCCGCCGCGCGCGCCAGCTGGTTCGACTTACCTTCAACGAAGTTATCGAACGTGTGTTTCACGTTAACGTTAGAGCGGTAGGTAGGCTCAGCGGGGGCCGGAACGTTATCCCAGCCCTGACGAGCCGGTGCAACGCGAGGCGCTGGAGCGGGCGCCGCCTGTGCAGGGGCTGCCACATTGACAACTTCACGAACGGTTTGGGTGACCGGCTTTGTGCCCACTTCAAAACGCAGCTGTGGGGCATCTGACCCGCAGAAATCATTCAGCAGTCCATTGATGTTATTAAGGTATTTATCCCTTACCCAATCGAGCACGAAACGGTTTGGCGCATACAAAGCCAGCGTGTTATCGCTCAGTTCCGCCTGCAACGGGCGGATCCACATACTGAATTCTGTGGCTGGTAACTCATCCTGCAATCGGGCAAGACACTGCTGCCAAAGCGAAAGTGACACGGCGGACTCCACTCGAACAATAAAAGAAAACTATTGAATATTCATGATTGTTGGCGCACATCGACATGACCCCATCAGGGTGATGTGCGAACCGCTATCTGCGGTTATACACGCTATCGTTGATACAGCCTGAACGATGTTGTGTTTATGCCCGACCAGGATCGCTGGATCCCGATCGGGACCGCGGATCATAGCCTAAACTGAGCCAGAGATCTTCTGTTTCTCACAGATTCTTCCCGATTTATCCACAGGAAGATCCGGAATCGGGTAAGTGTAAACGATCCTGACGCGAGTGCCTCGCGATTTAGGCCGCATATTGGAAAATTTAATGAGCACAGACAATTTTTGGCTTAAATGATCTAACGAAGATCCGGGACGATCCTTGCGCTTTGTTGGCGAGCCCGTATAATCCTCGACCCGGCGCGTGATGCTCATCTTCCTGCGTCGTCCGTTGCTCATTTTCCACGCGAAATCGTGCGGAAATAAGGAAAGAGAATTGACTCCGGAGTGTACAATTATTACAATCCGGCCTCTTTAATCACCCACGCTGAGGCGTTAGTCGTTCGAATCTCGTTCGGGTATACGCAAAAGTCAGTGAATTTATTCAAGTTTAGGTAGAAATCGCCATGAAACGCACTTTTCAACCGTCTGTACTGAAGCGCAACCGTTCTCACGGCTTCCGTGCTCGTATGGCTACTAAAAATGGTCGTCAGGTTCTGGCACGTCGTCGTGCTAAAGGCCGCGCTCGTCTGACCGTTTCCAAGTAATAAAGCTAACCCCTGAGTGGTTAAGCTCGCATTTCCCAGGGAGTTACGTTTGTTAACTCCCACTCATTTCACTTTCGTCTTCCAGCAGCCACAACGGGCTGGCACGCCGCAAATCACCATCCTCGGCCGCCAAAATTCGCTGGGGCATCCCCGCATCGGTCTCACAGTCGCCAAGAAAAACGTTAAGCGTGCGCATGAACGCAACCGGATTAAACGTCTGACGCGTGAAAGTTTCCGTTTACGTCAACACGAACTGCCTTCAATGGATTTCGTGGTGGTGGCGAAAAAAGGGGTTGCCGACCTCGATAACCGTGCTCTCTCGGAAGCGTTGGAAAAATTATGGCGCCGCCACTGTCGCCTGGCTCGCGGGTCCTGATAGCCCTCATTCGGGTCTATCAACGCCTGATTAGTCCGCTACTCGGGCCACACTGCCGTTTCACGCCAACATGCTCAAGCTACGGAATTGAGGCATTGCGCAGGTTTGGAGTGATAAAAGGCAGTTGGTTGACGGTGAAACGCGTATTAAAATGCCACCCTTTACACCCAGGTGGAGACGACCCCGTCCCTCCAGGACCTTTTGATACCAGAGAACACTAACGATGGATTCGCAACGCAATCTTCTTATCATCGCTTTGTTGTTCGTGTCTTTCATGATCTGGCAGGCATGGGAGCAGGATAAAAATCCTCAACCCCAGCAGCAGACCACGCAGACCACGACCACCGCAGCGGGTAGCGCCGCCGACCAGGGCGTACCGGCCAGTGGCCAGGGGAAACAGATTACGGTTAAGACCGATGTGCTTGAGCTGACTATCAACACCCGTGGTGGTGATGTTGAGCAGGCGCTGCTGTTGACCTACCCGAAAGAACTGAAGTCTACCGAACCGTTCCAGTTACTGGAAACCACGCCTGAATTTATCTACCAGGCGCAGAGCGGCCTGACCGGTCGTGATGGCCCGGATAATCCGGCTAACGGTGCGCGTCCACTGTATAACGTCGAGAATGACACGTTTGTACTGGCTGATGGTCAGAACGAACTGGTTATCCCGATGACCTACACCGACGCGGCAGGCAACACCTTCACCAAAACCTTCACCCTGAAACGCGGTGAGTATGCGGTGAACGTGGGCTACAGCGTACAGAACGCCGGTGCGAAACCGCTGGAAATCTCTACCTTTGGTCAGCTGAAGCAGTCCATCAATCTGCCGTCTCACCGTGATACCGGAAGCAGCAACTTTGCGCTGCATACCTTCCGTGGCGCGGCTTACTCCACGCCAGATACCAAGTACGAGAAATACAAATTCGACACCATTGCCGATAACGAAAACCTGAACGTCAGCTCTAAAGGCGGTTGGGTCGCAATGCTGCAACAGTATTTCGCGACGGCGTGGGTACCGAATAACGACGGTACCAACAACTTCTACACCGCGAACCTCGGCAACGGTATTGCAGCCATCGGCTACAAATCTCAGCCGGTTCTGGTGCAGCCGGGTCAAACCGGTAAACTGGCAAGCACCCTGTGGGTTGGCCCGGAAATCCAGGACAAAATGGCTGCCGTTGCGCCGCACCTGGATCTGACCGTGGATTACGGTTGGTTGTGGTTCATCTCTCAGCCGCTGTTTAAGCTGCTGAAGTTCATCCACAGCTTCCTGGGTAACTGGGGCTTCTCCATCATCGTTATCACCTTTATCGTTCGTGGCATCATGTACCCGCTGACTAAAGCGCAGTACACCTCCATGGCGAAGATGCGTATGCTACAGCCGAAGATTCAGGCTATGCGTGAGCGTCTGGGCGATGACAAACAGCGTCAGAGCCAGGAGATGATGGCCCTGTATAAAGCAGAGAAAGTGAACCCACTGGGTGGTTGCTTCCCGCTGCTGATTCAGATGCCAATCTTCCTTGCGCTGTACTACATGCTGATGGGTTCCGTTGAGCTGCGCCACGCGCCGTTCGCCCTGTGGATCCATGACCTGTCCGCACAGGACCCGTACTACATCCTGCCGATCCTGATGGGCGTGACGATGTTCTTCATTCAGAAGATGTCTCCGACCACCGTGACCGACCCGATGCAGCAGAAGATCATGACCTTTATGCCGGTCATCTTCACCGTGTTCTTCCTGTGGTTCCCGTCAGGTCTGGTGCTGTACTATATCGTCAGCAACCTGGTGACCATCATCCAGCAGCAGCTGATTTACCGTGGTCTGGAAAAACGTGGCCTGCATAGCCGCGAAAAGAAAAAGTCCTGATTCGGTAACTTAACGCTAAAATAAGGGCGGTCGATTGACCGCCTTTTTTATTTGTATTGAACGAGAGCAACCATGAGCCATAACGACACTATCGTCGCCCAGGCAACCCCACCGGGACGCGGTGGTGTAGGCATTCTGCGTATCTCCGGCCTGAAGGCGCGTGAGGTGGCCGAAGCGGTGCTGGGTAAACTGCCAAAGCCGCGCTACGCTGATTATCTGCCGTTTAAGGATGCCGACGGCACACCGCTGGACCAGGGCATTGCGCTGTGGTTCCCCGGCCCAAACTCCTTTACCGGCGAAGATGTGCTGGAACTTCAGGGCCACGGCGGCCCGGTGATCCTCGACCTGCTGTTAAAACGTATTCTGACCCTGCCTGGCCTGCGCATTGCGAAGCCGGGTGAGTTCTCCGAGCGTGCTTTCCTCAACGATAAGCTCGACCTGGCGCAGGCCGAGGCGATTGCTGATCTGATCGACGCCAGCTCCGAACAGGCGGCCCGCTCCGCGCTGAACTCGTTGCAGGGCGCGTTTTCCGCACGCGTGAATCACCTTGTGGAAGCACTTACTCACCTGCGAATCTATGTCGAAGCGGCTATCGACTTCCCGGACGAGGAGATCGACTTCCTCTCAGACGGTAAAATTGAAGCTCAGCTCAACCAGGTGATGAACGATCTCAATGCCGTCCGCGCCGAAGCGCGCCAGGGCAGCCTGCTGCGTGAAGGCATGAAGGTGGTCATTGCCGGACGCCCCAACGCTGGGAAATCGAGCCTGCTGAACGCCCTGGCGGGCCGTGAAGCGGCGATCGTCACCGACATAGCCGGCACCACCCGCGACGTGCTGCGCGAGCATATCCACATCGACGGCATGCCGCTGCACATCATCGACACAGCTGGCCTGCGCGATGCGAGCGATGAAGTCGAGCGTATCGGTATCGAACGCGCCTGGCAGGAGATCGAGCAGGCCGACCGCGTGCTGTTTATGGTGGACGGCACCACAACCGACGCCGTTGACCCGGCTGAAATCTGGCCAGACTTTATCGCCCGTCTCCCGGCTAAACTGCCGATCACCGTGGTGCGCAATAAGGCCGACGTGACCGGCGAAACGCTGGGCATCAGCGATGTGAATGGTCACTCACTTATTCGCCTGTCGGCCCGTACCGGTGAAGGCGTGGAAGCCCTGCGTAGCCATCTCAAACAGAGCATGGGGTTCGACACCAGCATGGAGGGTGGCTTCCTGGCGCGTCGTCGTCACTTGCAGGCGCTGGAAGAGGCGGCTCGCCACCTTGAGCAGGGTAAAGCCCAGCTGATCGGCGCGTGGGCCGGTGAACTGCTGGCGGAAGAGCTGCGTCTGGCGCAACAGAATCTGAGCGAGATCACCGGGGAGTTTACGTCGGACGATCTGCTTGGACGGATTTTCTCGAGCTTCTGCATTGGGAAGTGAAGTTATAGACTTGAAAGAAAAAGAAGTCAAAAGACACCAAAAGAAAACAAACTAAAATATTGATTTTGAACACAAAAAAAATAAATCTAACGATGTTTTTTAGTTTTCTTTTTACTTCTCCTGTGTTCTTTTGGTCATATATTGCCCTGTGTGTTCCCCAGCCATATAATCGTGGGGAACACGGGGAAAACCATCAATGAAAGTATCTATCGAAAAGCGACAGCCAGACCGCGAAGGAAAACGCTCTTTGCGCTTGGTATATTACTACGGTTCCAACGTTGAAGACGGGCAACGTAAACTGAAACGTTCACACGAGCCACTAGACATCTTCATCTATGACAAACCGCGCTCTCCAGCAGAGCGAGAGCACAATAAAGAAGCTTTAAGGATCGCTGAAGCTGTGCGATCTAAGAGACTGCTTGAAAGCGAGACATCAAAGCATAAGCTGGAGGATCGAACTAAACTCTCTGCCAGTTTCTTCGATTATTACGATTCAGTTACCGATAGCAAAGCTTCTGGCAGTAAATCCAATTATTCAATTTGGGTCTCAGCCGGACATCATCTGAGACGCTACCATGGGCGAGCAGAACTCACATTCGAAGATATTGATAGAGCCTTTCTTGAGGGTTTTAAAACTTATCTTTTGAAAAGTGCAACGACGAAATCTGATCAACTGCTGTCAAGAAATACAGTAAGCAGTTACTTCAATAAAATAAGGGCGGCCCTGAATCAGGCATACCAAGAGGGGATTATCAGAGATAACCCTGTTCGGACGGTGAAAAGCGTTAAACCAGAAACAAACCAAAGGGTTTATCTGACTCTGGAAGAGATAAAAGCTATGGCAAAAGCTGAATGTCGCTATGACGTGCTTAAACGAGCCTTTCTGTTTAGCTGCACAACAGGACTGCGCTGGTCTGACATACAGAAGCTAGTTTGGTCAGAAGTGGAAGAATTTGAGCAAGGCCATTTTCGAATCATTTTTAAGCAGAAAAAAATCCAGAATAGAGGAACGGCACTTCAATACCTCGACTTACCAGATTCAGCGGTAAGGTTGATGGGAGAGCGCAAGGATAACGATGAACGCGTGTTTAAAGCATTGCGATACAGCAGCTATACCAACGTAGCGCTACTTCATTGGGCAATGCTTGCTGGAATAACCAAGCATGTAACTTTCCATGCCGGTCGCCACTCGTTTGCAGTTAACCAGCTTGCGCGGGGCTTAGATATTTATTCATTATCACGCTTGCTGGGCCACAGTGAACTGAAAACAACTGAGATTTATGCTGATATCTTAGATCAAAGAAGAAGGGACGCAATGCGGAGCTTTCCTGATATTTTTGCCGACAGTCTTTAAAACAGAACAATAGACATAGGGCCAAAAAAATTAATTTCTTTGGCCCCTGATTATTCTCGAACTCACTTCCTTTGAAATTTCTGTGTTTGTCTTGACCCGGTTGGACTGTAGCCAATCGATCACTTCTTCCCGCTTAAAATAAATCCGACAACCATTTGGTTTGTAAAACGGAATAACATTTTGACTGGTTAACTTGTATAAATGACCTTTTGACAACCCTGTCAGCTCAGCACAGTCATCAATGTTCAGCATTACCTTTTCCAAATTAACTTTGTCTGCTCCTGACGATCTAGCGAGCATGTTTTTTATCTCAGCCAGTTCTTTCAAAACACTATTAAGCAACTCTGTCTCTTGCATAGTCATATCTACTGAAACCCATAAATAATCGACTGGTTTAGTCTACCAACACAGGTTTCAGATCCTCGGCTCTGGATCTGCCCTTTTAGGGCGCGAACAAAGTTATTAACACCTGAACATGGTTCAACTATAGGTATCTTTATAGGATTTTTTAAAGGCAATACCTATAGGTTTAGGGGGGGGGGTAATTATGCGTGGCAAGGGGGGGGGATTATGCGCAGATCGTCAGTAGTCAGGGGGGGGTAATTATGCGTAAAAAGGGGGGGCGATTATGCGTGGATAAAATCCAAAACCAACAGGGTTTTCCACAACTTTGCAAAGCAATAACATAAAAAAAACCGGCACATGGGCCGGTTATTAATTTAATTACGGTATGGAATCGGTGGGGGGCTGGACATCATCAAAATTCCGCCAGTCACTCTCTTAACTTTTGCATCCGGGTAAACAGAAAGAACTCTCTTTAAAGCAGGAAGGAATACCTTTTTAAAATTCCTGTCAGCGTCGTCTCCGGTGTATTCTTGACCAAACTGCTCACGTAAATTACGCCAGTACAATACAACAGGCCTACCACTAATTCGATGTAAACGATCCGCAAGCATGGCATAAATATCCATTGCCAGTGCACTGCTATTAAGCTGATTTAAAGCTCTTAAATCAAGCGGCACTGCATGTTCGCTTAACGTCGCGAAGTACTCCTGAGAAAATGTAATAACACCGGGCCATAAAGCACCTTGATTATCATTGTTACCAATCCAAGCCTCAAATTTTTGGATTGGCTTACCATCGTAAGTGATCGCTTTGTCAGCAGTACTAAAACCAAGCGTAATACTACAAGCAGACAACGCCATAACCTGTTTACGGAAGTTTGTATAGCTTCCGTTTTTCCCTCCTGATGAATCCTTGCCCAGTTGTTTAAGGAAGCCTCTAGCGCTACTGCCGACATCAATCTCCGGTGACTTAGAGCGTAAGGCCTGAGTGTTCAGATATGCCATTACCAAACGGGGCATTGGCCCATAGGGAACCGGCTGCTGAACAAACTGTTTTCCATCCCATATTTTACCCGCTCGAACGTAGAGACCAGCAGCACCGCAGCGCCTTTCAAACTCAACTCCATTTACTCTTGAACGAGGTAAACCGATCTGGCACATAATTGAGTGCATAAAAGTGAAATCATTGGGTGAGGGTGGATCTGAATTAATCCTTACAGAAGCATCTATTAATTCAGAATCAGCCCGACTCAAGACTTGTGATTTACCATTATGTTTTATTTCAATATCAGTCTGATACTGAGCAAGTAGTTGGCTAAATGGCTTCATTACTTACCCTGCGGGAATCAAGCCATACCTCCAACTGATCTAATCTGTATCTTAATGTTTTATCGCCACTGATCTTATATGGTTTGGGAAATGAGGGGTCGTTTGTGCGGATTCGCTGAAGCGTTGGCACAGATATTTTAAGTAAGGCTGTCACCTCATAGACAGAGATCATCTGCAGGTGACTGTAATCTTTTTCATTTAAAGTTTGCTGCATAAATTTCTCCAGCATCATCATTGATTTACTGGAGAAATTTTGAGGGTGAACCCCCGTAAACATGGCCTCTGTAAGTGCCCTATTTGGGCACCTTGAAGATTTATTCCAACACAAAAACTTTCACATGTGAAAGTTTCTCATTGATAAACATCAACCACCATTGCCATCCAAGTCAGGAAAGATTTCACGCGCTTTGTCGTTTCTAATTTTGTCCACATTAATCCCTTTCAGCCGCTCCATGATACGTTCTGAGGCGTCTTGTCGAGTACCATCAATATTAAAATCACTTCCAGCTCCCGTTAAAGCATCCAAGTTTAACGATGCGGGATCAGGAAGTTTTCCATTTTGCTGAAGTATCCCCAACCATTCGTCTAGGTTGACCTTACTCCAATCAATATCTGCTATTCGATCCAATGGAATTCCGCCGCATTGAGGTGCGCGCACATCACCAAAGTTAAGACCCAATTGTGGCCGAACTTGCTCCTGGATAATTCTGGATAGTGGCGAGTTGAAACAGCAATAGGACTCTCTCTCCTCCACACATGCTCCCAGCACTTTGGACTTGCAGTAAGATCCAACGTATGTGCAGCTATTCAGTGCTCGTTTAGCATTCATAGTGAATTCCTTTTCCTCACACTTCCAAATCATTTGGATCATGACCATCGACACTACATAGACAGTGTAAACAGTCATAACGGTGCTTAGCATGGCGGCACCTTGTTGGCCGAGGATTTGTTCAGTCATTGATTCAGGAGCCCCGGCAGGTACGCCTGCGGCCCCCGTCGCAGAAGCATTCCCTAGAGCTTCAGAAGTCAGCTTGGTAATTTGCTCCTTTAATGCGCCAATAGTATCTTGGGCAAACTGTTGAACAGGCTGGAGAAAACTATCAACCGCTCCACTAATATTTTCTATATAACTTGCAAAAGGCTGTGTTATTTCGGTCCAGCCAGACATTACGGGGTCTCTTAATACTTGGTATGCTCCTTTCACGGCACTGCCATCAGAGAGTCCCATAACGGCACCGTCTAGCTTAGGCACGGCCATAATCAAATTGAGATAATCAGCAAACGAAATATTCGTCGGCTTTTCACAACAATCTGAGACACCACCCACAGCAATCTTGCATTCCCCAGCCTCACCGGCAAAAGCTGAACACATCACATTTTCTTCACCAGTGGGGTTATCATCATCATTTTGACCAGTACAACTCATATCCTGAGTCATGAACTGAGCTGCATTCAACAATGCAGATGCACGAGCGAAATCAGTGCTTTGTGACTTTGTTATATCGAGACAATCATCCCCCATACACCTAATGGGTCCACCACATTGATACGTCGTTTCTTTCTCTAAAGTAGGTATTGATATGTCCGTTCCGCAGTCGTAGGTATCTTTAAACACATAACACTTACCCGAGGAACCCTCTGCTCCATCAATACATTCAGAACTAATAAATCCACACTGAGGATTATCCTCGTACATCTGGCAACTGTTTAGATTTCCACCAGTATTTACAGGGCAGTGTGTTTCACCTTGAGGATCTGTCCAGCAGTCCATTTGCCCCTTATAAAAGTCATAGTCGGCTTTAACTCGAACCTTTTTGCACAGCTTTGGAATGCCAGGGAAAGGTGACGGTTTCAGTTGGGATTCGCAAACTTTGATCCCGTTGATGACTGTGCAGCCTGTAGCATCAGTCGGGTCATCTATACAAGTGATCTCGCCTTCCGCAAAACCATCTACAACCCCTTTGGCTGAATCCATGCAGCTCTGTGGAGCCCACTCATCCTTGGTAATGGCTTTTGATGGGTCATAGTGTAGCTTTATGCGGCCAAAACCCTCACCTGCGCCAGTTACTGAAACGCGGATCTTAAACGTAACAACATCACCATCTTTCACATTCTTGAAATAGGGAGTGACATCAACATTAGGGTTTCGCTCCCAACTTGTTGACAATTCACATCGGCCAGCCGTTTCTGGAGGGAAATTGCCGTCAGGGCCGGACCATACTTTAGTTTCCTGACCTGATTTACCAACCCAAACTTGCATGTAGTCATCCCACTTGGCGTACTCAAGCGTTGCAGACACTATGGCGTCTGGATTACTGACTTGGACCCGCGTGTATTCCTCATAAATCGAACAGTTGCCACTCCAGTAGTCGTTACCCACTCGGCCAATCCACAACTCAGTACAGCCATCTCCTCAAGATTTGAGGTTATATGGACCATCATAGTGCTTCACAACTGAGGCGTCGTAGTCATGGACAACCTCACAGTCCGCGCTTTGATCTACAACACGCTGACACCGTTCATACTCTGGAATGTGGGCGTTGATAGTATTCTGATTAATGGTTGTTTCGGCAGAACAATCCCCAAAGCCACCTGCGATGAGGTCCATATCCTCATAGGTCTTTTTGCTTAGATTTAATACCGGGTCATTACTGAAATCAGGGCGTGAGCGATTGGCCGCATCCATGAGAACTTGATATGCAGAACCTGATATTGAGGGATTGGAGCTGTTGGCGTCTTGGAATAAATTGGCTTTTGCCTCATTACCAAACTGATCCATAGCATCAGCATCACTAAATATCTGTTCTAGCTCCTCTGGAGATGCTGCATCAGGGAAATACTCTGCGGTATTTTGACCAGGTTGAACTCCAGGAAACAGTTCATTTATGTTTATGGATGTTGATTGACCATTACCGACTGGTAGAGAAATTTTACCATCTTGAATCTGAGCAGAGTTTTGCTTAACTCCGTTCGCAATAGATAAACCAAATTGTTTGGCATCACGACCAACAGCTCCGATGTTAGGTTCCTGATTACCAGCATAAGAATGTATCGGAAGAACTGAGATGGTTAAACATAGGAGCGAGGCAACAAACCTCGTCATGATGGGCGGCATAGTGGACATAGCATTTCTCCAGCTTTTTAGTTTGGATAATGCTATGTCGCTCTCTCATAAAAATTAGCATCGCTATTTGCCCTTTTGCGGCATACGCGGATGTATTCAGGCAGCTTTTGAGACCCGGCAGAATGGGCATTCAACACATGTTCGCTGATTAATTGACGTAAAAAAAGTGCATTGGCATTGCTCGCAATGCTCTATCATTGCCTCTCCATTGCGCAGTTCAGAGGCAAGACACCAGGCATCTGTAATGTCGAAGGGCTCCCATTTTCCTCCCTTCATACCTGGTACTTCTTTACGGATAGCGTGATACATCCTAAACGCTTTATTCAGAGCGCTAATATCTACAGAACGCTTAACCTTTTCCCCTCCAAGATTTGAATAGAGCTGCATTAAAAGCGATGCTTGAATTTTAGATGTCTGACTGTGGATCAGCGTCGCTCCACCACGGAATGTCCTGGATTTCTTATCCTTCACATCATATCTGCAATATTCAAGCTCAGCGTACAGCCTGCGAACTTGCTTATAAGTCAAACCAGTCTCTAGGATAATTATCTTTGTGATATAACCCGCCAATGCCATGTGCCTTGCCTTTACCCAGCGAGATAACGAACCAGATGTAAAACATTCACTCATGATTATCTCCACACCAAAGATTGCTGAATCTTTTTTAATAAAATCGGCGTTGTATCGGCAAGAGCTGCTGATAAGAATTGATCGAGTACGCCAATATCAAATCTCAATGAAAATCTAATAACGACCCTATGCGATAACGACCTTAACTGGCTGTTTGAGGAGGCGGCGACTGAGGAAGCAAGACCAGAAGATACACCAAAACTTTGCATCGCCATGTCCAAGTTTCTACTAGCTAACTTATTAAGCAATAGCCAGTACGCTGCGTCAAAGTCGTCCACAACATTTTTAAGGCATATGACAGAATCGTAGCTACCGGCAAGAGTATCGATCACTTCCATTTGATCTGTTTCAAGTTTAAAGCTAAGAAGAACTCCACTCGCTAATTGTGAAAGATAACTGTCAGGAGTTGACGCCAATTTATTAACAAGATCTTCTGGAAGAGAAAAATGATTGCTAACCTGGGATGGCGCATTGGCTGATAAAAGCTTCAGTAGTGTCCACAGAGTCAAATCAAACTCAAAAATATCTTGGTCTGGCTTCTCTTCACTCAATTGAACGGCAAACTTGTCAAAGCTACCAATAACATCACGTTCTAACGGCTCTAAGGCATACATCAGTAGTCCTCCTTACTTTATTCACTGATTAACTTTGTCATCAATCATAAATACCATGACTTTTTGATAATGCAACGCCAAATACTGTATTTTTTTACAGTATCATTTTATGGTGCTATGAAGATTTGCATTTCTGAACGATAATCTATAATCGGTTACATATTAATCAGGAGGCGTAAATGAAAAAGGCGCTATTCTCTTTGTTTTTAATCGTAAGTTTGTTCTATTCGTACAAACTTCTTGCCCTATGGTCGCTCATATTTTTTGTAGTCGGAGTTTCTCTGCTGGCATCTTTAAAGATTGGTAAAAGAGCCAATCTAATCAGTAGTTCCGGGAGTAAAACGAACACATTATCTGGGCGAGATCTGTTTGCAGACGTCACATACAACCCTGCCACAGGATCTCCAATGGTAAGTGACGTAGATGTATCCGGAAGCTTCTATGGATTGAATAAAAACAAAGGCTCCTGAGAGCCTTTGTTTCTATTAATTATAGACTTAACGTTAACTGCCTATCTTTATATCTTAATAACGGATACCGTTGAGGCGACGAAAAAAAACCTATCAAAATGTGTTTATTAAGTTCCGGATGCTCTCTGATTACATTGTTCAACACCGAACCATCGACGATAAATTTTTTATTTCCACAGGAGATTGGCTTTTCGTTTAGCCATCTCCCTTCCCCCAGTAATATCATCACTTTAAGCTCTTTAATGGCGCGTCTATATTCAGCTCGTCTGCTCATTAACGGCCTCCTTTGGCTACAGATAAGTATCTTGAAACAGGCGCTAAATATCCGCCCGCTTGGTCTTTACCTGCCCCCGCAGAACTTTCAATAATCGCAGCCATTTTATCTGCCAATGCGTTATCACCAACCTCTTCTCTGAGATTTTCTCTTAGTTCTCCAGAGCGCGATGAATCGCCGCCCATCAACGATGCAGCAAACAATTCTGCTCCTGCCTGACTATTCAAACCATAATCATATCTTGCAGTATCCATTGCTATCTGCCTGAATTCGTCACCATATTGCTGAACAAACTCAGCAGCCTTTCCAGCTCCAGCCTCGCTTGCACTTGCTAATGCAGAAGCAAAAAACATCCCTCTTTCTCTAACAGACATTCCCTGTGCTGCCTCTGAAAGATCTGACTTACCGGTTAACCATTCTTTACCGGCTTCAAATCCACTGATCCCCACACCAATGATATCCCTACCCAGATTTGCAGCACCTACAGCCAGGAAGCCTCCAAGACCATACTCTTGCTTGACGTAATCGTCCCCTTTCTTTGTGTCCTCAATAAACTGATCTCGTTGTTCCGGAGTCATCTGGGCTAACTTAGACATCGATTGCCCAAAACTCTCTGCGAACCCTTCTTTGGCGGCTCCTGCGCCACCCACAACTTGCTGTACAAAACGACCTGCGCCCTCAGCACCTGCAAACAAAGCACTGGATGTTGACGGGGCCAAATCGGATGCCATGATCTGTGCTCTTAACGCAGGCAAGCGGTCATTAAGATATTCATTTCTGCTTGTCCCATAACTCTGCTCAAGTTGCTGGATACCCTTTTCATGAGCGTCACGAACAGAATTTTCAGATCCAATACTGCCTGATTCAGCTAAAAGCTTTTGTTCATTGCTCATTCTTTCCGGTGCCGAAAGTGCGCTCGAATTTTCAACTGGCGAGACATAGCGCGGAGCATCCTTTACCAACATTGCACTTTGACCAGGTTGATTAAAGTCAATACCACTGTTGCCACCAGTGGCCTTTGCTATTGCACTGGCTGCAATTGCTTGTTCAGATGGAGAGTTGGAATTGAGCATAGCAAACAACTGCCCTCCAACTATTGCCCTCTGGGAATCAATACCTAAATCTTGGTAATGCTGGGCTTTTCTTTGCGCAAAATCTCTTGTCTCTGGCGATGACTGTCTAACACCATCTGACAATGACTTACCGGCTGACCAGTTGTTCAGAACTTTGTCAGCTAACGCGCTAATATTATTGTTGCTAGTAGTCCCGATAGTTTGCTGAGCCTGAGATAACTCTTGGTAGGTTTGTTGCGAAGACAAAAGATCAGAACTGGATTGCATGAGCTGCTTTCTCTGCTCTTCACCTAAACTCTGGGTAAAACGTTGACCTTTATCAGTAGACACTTGCCGTGCCAAATCACTCGTTAATGCTGAACTGTCATCTTTTGTAAAACCGAGTCCGCGAGATAAAGAGTCAATATCAGAACTAAGCTGCTGTCTACTATCCTGACTCTGCGATTGCGCAGATACATCTAAACTACCGTTCATAGATACCGGATTAGCGGCATTTACAGCGGCACCAACCGGTCCTGTAAAAGCAGCAGCAAGTTTTCCGGCATCCACTCCAGCGCTAGCACGCATAGCAATAGCTCCTGCCACAGCATCCGTGTGAGAAGCATTTATCCCACGATCAGTAACGTAGTTCTGCGCCGCGGACAAAATACTTTTAGCCTGAGTTGAATCGGACGCTCTCAGGGTTTGTCCTAATGATTGTAGTTGTGAATAAGTCTGTTCTGAACCATGTCCAGAAAACACACTATTACTTAATTGGCTAGCAAAGCCTTTCTGGGCCTGTGCAGTAGCAGCAGAACTACTGCTAAGGGCATTACTTACGGTACTTCCTAAGTTAATACTATCAACTAACGACTCACCTCCAGAGGTCATTGTTCCAGCAATTCGGGATTGATTAAATTGTGGTTGTTGGCTCAAAACAGAACCACGGTCCACTAAGTCTGGAGACATTAGTTTTTCATTGACTGTATCACTCGCACCCACTCGTTGGGCGAGACTATTGAAGGCATATACTGAGCCAGTTACTAACATCAACGATAGGACTGGCGTTGCTGCGGCCATCATTCCACCTATCCCTATCCAACGCTCAATTTCGGCCCCAGCATATGCAACGCCTTCAAATGAGGATAAGTTCCCTGTGGTATATTTTGCGAGCGCCTGCTGCCCCATTATGTAAATGAATAGATTGATTACCGACATAATTGGCAACCAAAGTTGTACCCATATAAGCATTTGAAGATACTTACCAACCAATAGCAAACCTTTAGAACCTAGCACCATCACAAATGCGGCTATGGGCGTAATCGCATAGGCAAACCCCTCTACCAAGGTCATAAGAGGTTGAATCGATTTTACAAACAAAGACTGTTCGGCTGCATATTGCGTATTTCGCTGAGACTCAGCTTGAGTGAGCATGATTTGTGCGTACGGATCATTCATATCACTGTAGTACTGAGCAAAGCCACGCTGTACGATAGGTTGCAGAAAATTGGCTTTTATAAAATCACCTGCGGCCACATTCGTAACCTGCAGGCGATACAAAGCGTCAGATGTAGCATTCAAAGCATCAGTGGTAGACAGCAAATAGCCAAGGGCTTGTTGCGAAAGGCCAGAATTGAATGCAGTTTCAAAGGATTGGCTCAACTGAATCCAGCCATCTGTACAACTGGGATCTGTCGGGCCTGATGGAGACAGGAACAATCGGGTCCCATATATTTGTGAATCAAATCTGAGAGCTGTACGCCAATTCTCTGTGTTGATTTGATCCTCATTTGACTCACCTAATGAAAATTTAATTGCTGTGCATTCCGATATGTAGTTAGTCAGGCTTTTCTTCATATCAACAGCACCGCCTCCTAGGGAATCATTCCAGACAGTCCATAGTGCTGACTCCATTTCGTGATTTCTGAGCTTTGATAATAGCTCTAAAGAATCCATGAACTTTGATTCAGTCACACTCGCGACAGGACTATATGCAACCTCAAATAATTTTGTGAGACCAAATCCAACGCTTGAGATTATAGAACCAGCGGCGGCTGGACCAACAGGTACGTTATCCACTACTCGCACTTGTCCGTTGTACGCGTCCTCAATAGTTACCGTAACGCCGGATCCAAAGGAAATGGCATACACGAGCCAACAAGCAAAAACTTGATGTAAATCCCAGGATTTAGCTCCCTGGAATAACGACTGAAATGAGATGACAAGAGCGCCAATTAAAAGGCCAATACTTACCATGCGTTCAAAATCACCGGTGCCAGTAGCCATCGCCACAGCAATCATTATTTGCTCTAGAAATGCGGCATCACCGACGGAATAAATACTAAAATCCATTAGTTACTCCTTTTTCCCTGATGCTTGGGCCGCAAGTAAAAGCCGCTGCTTCTTTGTGACATCAAGTAAGCTGTTGTAATACCCCATCAGATCACTTAGCTTCCCGTGTCTCACAATTAATTGGTCATACTCTTGTCTGACAACAGCCCGAGAAGCATCAAGTACATCAACAGCTTTTTGTTGATAGGCATTATCACTGTTAGCTAACGCAATAGTTGTTGCCCGGTATATCTCCTCAATAAACCTGTAGGTTATATCTAGCGCTATGATGGTCTGTGCTTGCTGAGCAAACTGCTCTGCTGTATCACTGGAAACAGCAGCAAGATTTCGGAAGAGTGAGCCAAAGCTACTGGGGAGATTTGATACAAAAGCTATCTCGGCAGAACTTAACGCCCCAACATTGTTTGCATATTTATAAATCAATCCAGGTGAAGAATCAGAACCAAGAAGTAAATCTGACATTTGATTGCCAATACCCCTGAGCTGAACACTCTTCAGCTCAGAACCAGCAGAAATACAGTTAACCGTATCACTGTCACATGAATAAACTTTAACAGAGCCACCTGAAATGAGATCTCCAAGGGTAATTCGATTCCCCGGTAAGGTGACGATGGGATTAGTACTGTTGTCTGCTCCAGCAAGATTTGGATCATTAATTAAATCACCAATGACAACGGCACCAGTTATAGACATCATGGCTTCAAGCAGGCTGTTATCCCCGTACAGGAACCATGAGCTTACACTATTCTTTTTGAGTTGCTTCCAGACAATATTACCTATCATCTCTTGGTAGGCCTGTTGCGAGTTGTCTTTCAGCGTCTTGATTGCCGTTTGTCCATCCGTTTCCTGCGTTGCAGAAAACATGTCTTCAAATAAGCCTTTGGTCGATGCTTTTGTACGAGTATCGTTCTTTAGTTTTGTGTCAAAAGCACTTAGTGAATCGTTAACAATACCCTGAGCTAACTGACAAGAATTGCCTAAATGCTGGTTCAAAGCCTGAACTTTCTTCTGAAAGTTTTCTATCCATTTGGCACCATCAGGAAAAACATTATCCAGAGCTAGTTGAAAAGCATAGCCCTTTGCATTTGCTGCCACAGCTCGCATCAGTTGAACAATCTGATCTGCATTCACAAACGATAAAGAACCACCGAATAGATCAACGCCACCACACCCAGCTTTCCAGGATGGAGGGACAAAGCTAACTAGGTTTTCATCAAAAATACGCGCTTTGGTGGTCACACGCCCACCCGCAATAACTCCACGGCGTTGTGTCTGATGAATACCCGGTCTGGTTGTATTACTCATTTCGTTGAATAGTCTATCCATCTCGGACTGAAGCCCTTCAGCCGAGGCATGAGTGGCGACGACAGAGAAGATGATTAAACAAGAGGCAGATAGTGTTCTAATGTAAGGGGGAGAGACTCTCATACTGTTGCTCCAATAGGTTTCGTGTCACCCGAAAGCCTACCGAGCAAATGAGTACAAACCGAACTGCCAAACTGTCCAATTTGGGCAGTCCAAATAAAACTTTCACATGTGAAAGTTAATCATTGAATAATGTCGGCAACTTTGTCACGTCCGTACAAACTTATGATTTTTAAAAAGTTTTACTTAACCCTTGTTGCATTTTCACAAACCAATGGCACTCTATTTCTAAAAGAGGAGCTTTAAATGAAAATGAATATGTCAACTTCCGTAAGTTCAGCTACAGCCTTGTTCGCCGCCATTATGCTCGCAGGCTGTGCTACAACCCCAAAATCCTATAATCCAGAGATGTCCAGAGCGCTAAACTTGGCAAGAGCTGGGGGTATTTATGACCAAGATCTGAGAGACTCAGAAGATGGGCGGAACTCATATAAACAGTCTCTATTGATGAAAGCGCTAAATGTCACAAGCTTGGCCTCATCGCTTGATGCTCCATTAAGAGGATTGAACGGTCAGCAAACTCTCATGTTTAACACTGCAAGCATTCTTACATCACCGGATAACCCATCCGCTAGGCCAAGTTTGATGGCATGGATGCCTGCATCAATGGCTAAATCCTCAGAAGATGCTTATAGCAACTATATAAACCTAATTGATAATGCCGTTGCGGTAGCCGCGAAATCTATGAACCTGGATTTAACTAAAATAGTGGAAAGTACAGCGCCTAAGATTGATGGAAACCCCTTAATTATGTGGGCAGTAATGGCTCCGCAATTTGGCTGTGATGGCTCAAACTGCGTAATTGCATACAACGTTACAATGCCGAATCCTTGGAAAACACCAGCCTTTGTGGGCAATGGTAATATTGATAGCTTTAATCTGGCCGCTAATAACACAACCAAATATTCTCGATTGATTTTCACCCAGGTCAGCGACGTGAAATCATTTCCAATGGACGATTTTTACAAAAGTACGAGCCGAGCGCTGCCGGAATGGGCAGTCATGTATTTCCCGCCCAGTAGTGTGTTCCAGGATGGCAAAGCTTTACCATATCCAGTTATCTATGAAAAAGGCCAGCAATTGCTATTTAGGAAGGCACAATGAGTCTGTGGCATGAAGAACTGGAACTGGCTTTGCTAAATCTGGAGGATTCAAAAGCCAGTTGTGATGTGATGACTTACGTGATCAGCAACATTCTAGCCAAATCAGACATTCCACATCAGTGCAGAGTAGGGTTTGTTGAAACAGTACATAGCAAGACACAAATCAATCCGCATTGCTGGATAGAGCTAAAGGATGGATGGGGTATAGATCTGACTTTACGCCGGTGGTTGGGTGACGAGGACCGATGGCCGTATGGAGTATTTAGGCTTTCAGACTATCCACAGGTTCAATTCTGGGGAACGCCCCTGTTTGCCCCGAAGCTAGACGATGAGGAAATTAACGCTATGTCCGATCATCTAATTGAGAAAGTAAAAATACCAGTTTGTTGCTGAATTATTCAGCATTGATAACAGGGCCGTTTAATACACATATATTTATTGATCAGAGCGGTTTTGATTGTGTTTGTTGTATAAATACAAACTTCCGAACGTCACAATGGTAAAAAATGCGAGCAAACTTAACATTGCAATAGTAAAGGCATCCACGGAACTGAACCTCTCTTGTAAAACCTTATATACTTAGAGTCTAACTAAACTAGCGAGATTTACCAGTGGCAAAAACACTAGACCAGATCTTGGAGCAGGAGAAGCCAGAAATTGTAGCCGAGGCCAGACGCAAGGCATCAGAGATACTCCACCTCTTGGATGAGCAAACGGCCAAGCAGGCTCATGAAACCGATTCAGTAGATTCCTATCACCATATGTAGCAAAGGGCCAGACAAGCTGGCCCTTTGCTTTTCTTAGTAATTACATCACTAAGTACGGTTCATCGTTGTCGCTTTCAGCTATCGTCAAGTCAATAGTGAAAGTGATATCGATTCGCTCAACAGTCCGATTACACTCACAAGCATACTCAACCTGCAGGCTTTTAAACATCGCTTCAGCTTCATCATGAGAAGTAGCTTCTACCGTTTCAACAGCCAACTCACCTTCTTTTTCAGTGTAGTTAACCCCACGATAATACACGCGGCCACACACATCGAATTGATGGATCTCTGTTTGATTTTGTCCCAACATATTAATTCTCCGAAAGTTTAATAGCCGGGACTTAGCCCAACCGGGCAAAGTACCCGGTTGGGTTATTTAATTAGGGATTAGGCTTCAGGCATGTTGCGTATAGTGAAGGACTCACAAACACCATGCCCGTAAAGCACCGCATTTCCCTGGGGATTTTGTTCCAAAAACTTGCGCGTGGCTTTGAGAGCTGCCCTATAACCAGCATCAGAAGGCTGATACTCTCGCGTTCGCTTTTTTTTGTTTACTAGAATCAGTCGATACATTAAATCTCCCTCAACTTTGAGCTGACAATAATTTCCTGGTGGAACCTATTACAGCGCGTTCTGCAACCAGCTCACCCTCAAGCGGAGCGCATTCGACAGCATCGGAGACACCAGGTTGATTGCTACCGGAGGCAGCTTTCAACCATTCACCACACAATGAACTGCTATTAATTACCAATGGACTGACGACCCGTACGGGCCGCGTTTTTCTCAATGATCGATATGCAAGAATCGAAGCCTTATTTAGTAATTTGGCGACAATGTTAGCCCCGAAAGCAATGACGCCCACGGTAACAATCATGATCAAAACGAACGTAGAAAAGTACATAAACACCTCCAATTAGATGGAATTGAAGGGGTTACACCGCAGAACCGGTGAACCCCGGTTGCGGGATAAATTGATAAAATGCTGTTTGTTTTTGGCGACCAGCTATCGCACATACTCAGCACGGGGCTGAAGTTAATTCAAATTTAACAGCTCAGTTCTGAATCGACACGCGCTGTATTGGCCCTTTTTGGGCACAATTAAACAATGCAGGAACTATTTTTATTATGCAGAAGCCCCCATTCCACCTGCTTTTTATCGTAATTACGATAATTATGATAATACGGTAATTACAAACGGTAATGCGGCGAACGGAAGGTCTGATTAAGGAATATGACATAGGCATAGATGGCTTTTAATCAGCAGAGCCGGTGTTTTTTGGGCGTGGAGGTTCTCCAGGACGGTTAAGTAATTCCCACAAGAGTCGGAACGCATAAAAATGATCCCGTAATGTCGTGGAACTCAATCCTTGATGCCTAGTGTAATACCGATGGATATGAGCTCTTCCGATTTGTGATGGTGCGTTGACCCCTTTTTCATTGGCAGCGATATCATTTAAAGCCGCAATTAGCCTTTTTACCATCGCTCGCCGAGCAGTCTTCCCTCCGTGCCGCACATAAACATGGCTTCTTTCTCTTACCCATTTTTCCATCAATTACCCCAAATAACTATTTGTCACATCGATGCGACCGTGACCCAATTCCAAAGCCACTTCAGTTCTGATTTCTTTGTCCAGCATTTTGGCGTGAGCTATTGATACTCCAAGTTCTTTGGCTAAATATTCATAGTGCTCTCGCCCATGTTTAACACCTGCTTTTACCGGGCAATCAGCACGCATCAAAGTTTTGTAGCGCGTTTGAGCGTAGTGGTGCCGTTCGCCGTGGAAGTTCACCGGATGGCGGCCGATCTCCCGGTAGGCTTCTTGCCGAAACTCACGATAATTCTTCTCGGCGGGGATCATGCTGCGGCCATCCTGTATGGCGGCGGCTCGCTGGAGTGCCGTAATTTGAGCATCACTGGTGATCGGAACAGTGCGCGCCCGGCCACCCTTGGTGCCATCTTTTATGCTCACGGAGCCAGTTTTCTCGGCCTCTCTTAGTGCTCTGGCTGCATCCAGCTTGGCCGATTCCTCGAACCGCAGACCGAAATTACGCTGTAGTTCCAGCAAAGCCCCAAGGCGCTCGGAGGCTGCCCCCATTGCGGCATTATGGGAAGCTTCCGAAACACTTCGGTCGCCAGTGGCGATACCTGAGCGCTTTGGAAGTCCCCCCTCGGAGACAGGATCTACACGTACCTGTCGGTCGCCACGCGCAATCTCCATCACCCGATTCACTGCGCTCAGGTAGTTCTGCGCCGTGGATGGCGCAATTTCTCCCCGCTCGTAGCGATCATTAAGGTGCGCCGCATAAGCGACCAAATGAGCCTTTTCTATATCCCGCATGTCCTTTATGCCCTGTTCGGACTTAATCCAAGCGCTAAAAACGCTCCATCGGTCATGAATAGTGGCTATGGACTGAAAACTCTTCATCCCCTCCTTGAGAGCGTTCAGGGCAGCCTTGTTTATATCTCGGCTACGAAGGCCAAAATTCCGTGAATCCGGATTAGTCCGCTCTGAACGCATTGTTCCCCCTAACTCTGTTAATCAAAATTGTTATTTTGTTGGCCCGTCCGTATCCAGTGGTAAGTGAAACGCAGTTTTTTAATTAGCTCTGCATGCTAAGGCCAACGTTGGGATCTTGCCCAAACACAGGACAGTTAAACCCGATGTCCACGGTCATTAATTACGAACTGTACTGCTATGGAGCGAACTGCTCATTCCATTGGCTGGTCTGTTCCGACGGAACAAACTGCCAGCAGATCCGGCTGGTACTGTCGTGTCATTCTTTGGAAAGGAAAGCGCGAAGCGCGCCAACCGCCGAAGGCGGTATAATTCGCGCACATTCGTGCGCGGTGCGAAAGCCTAGAGCCCTTGAGGCTCAAGGCTTCCGTCGGGGGCTCTACCCCCGTCTCTGTTTACGCCTACGGCGACAGAGACGGGGTGGAGCATCGAGCAAGTTGGGTATTCCAACACTCGTCCTGATTTTGAGGGTGGTCCTCTTTGGTTTGGCAGCTCGGAATCGAGTACCAAGGACACGATATTGCTTTGAGCAAAATCGCGGTATGGAAGCCTTTTAACTTGTGCAATACACAAGCACAGGCAGCAGCATAACGCTGCAAGTATAAAGATGATAAACATCGAGTCTTCCTCCGGGGAGATTGTTACAGATGGAGGAATGCCCATAGGGGACAGTCCCCCTGAGGGTTAAGAAATGAAGGCAATCGCCTTAGTTTTGCAGAATGCTGTTTGAAGGCCAGCTACCAAAAACACTTTATATACTAATCAAATGGATACAGTAGTCAAGTCGAGCATAACATCGTAATTTGATAACCTTTAGGTCGTTTTTGGATGGCTTTTTGATGCAGTACAGATATAGTAACCATGAAGTTTGCTTGAGAAGTGGCTTTTAGATTGTTTTTCGATTGCTTATGAATGTAAAGCTCAACATTTTTTATCAGCAAGCTGCTTTTCGGTGGCGTTTTGGTTATTTAGATCAATCTAATTTAAACAATCAACCGCCAACTGAAGTATCGAAGTTACAAGCACCAACCTAAGTTATAGGTGCGAAAAATATTTAACACACAACTCACAAACAGTAATGAGAATCAGTAATAAAAGGTATAATAATGCACTCAGTACACATGTCATCATTCAGAGTTTTAACTAAGCAAAGATCAAGAAAATCATACAAGCTTGGAGAGTTAAATGGTGATAACAAACTGAGCGCCTATGAAATTACAAAAAAAATACTCCAAAGCAAAGTTAACATCCCTCTGGAAGATCAAGATTCAAAACTAATTGTATCTATACCAACAGGAAACTTAACTTTTGATGATTCAAAAAGAATTATATATGGCTATGTAAATGCGGGCCGTTATGGAGAAAACTACACTGTTAGACAGAAGACTCTATCATCAACAAATCATAAAAAAGTAACTCATGATGAAGTCACTGAGAAAAAAAGATATATTTTTATCTATCTACCGGATAGCTTAGATACTGGAATTTTTGCATTCCATGAAACATCTCGATTAAATGCAAGAACTCCAATAAAAAGCACAGTAGAACTTGGGTTTAAAGCGCACAATCCTTCATTGGAAGCGAGAATACTACCATTACTACACAAAGATATACCTCAAACTATTAAAGACTCCCCTGTAATAGAAATAAAAGCTATTGGCTATAAAACAAGTAAAGACACCGCAGATGCCATGCGATTAATTGGTGACAGAATGACCGCCGACTTTGTAATAAAAAACAAAGGTTATTCAATGGGCTATATCAATGATTATCTCGGAAAATCTCCTTCACAAAATAAGTTAATAGATATTTTAGAGCCAAATAGTGATAAAATAAAAATAACAGCACAGGTGAATGGAAAAAATAAAATTTATGATTTAAGAAATATAATAGCAAAAGGCGTATCTGTAACGTTGGATGATGCAAGTCTGAATATAAATCCAATAACCAACGAACCTAATCAAGCCGACCTACATAACTGTGTAAAAGAAGAGATAAATGATTATATTTGTGAAATATACGGCAAAGGATATTGTATATGAATAAAATAAATATATTTTTCTTGATAAAGAATCACATCTCCAGTTTTAAAAATGAAGATTCAGATAGTTTATCTAAATCAGATATTTTCTTTCATCTTATATTCCCAATCATAGCTTCTGGAACAATATGCTTTTTATTCAAAGTAATGCCGAGCTCAGTAGTTGGCATAATGGTTAATTTCGGAGCTATAACAACAGCATTATTAATGAGTGCTGTCGTAATGGTTTATGATCAAAAGAGTAAGCTCATAGATAAAAAAGATAATGAGACTATCGCAGATAAAATAACCTCTTACTTGAAGCACATAAATCTTTACAAAGAATTATGTCACAACATTTGCTATGCAATCCTTACATCAATACTAATTGTAATACTTTCAGCAGTAATTTCCTTCTACGATTCGAAAATCAACACTGGGTTTAGTTACTACTTTTTTATTACATGTTCATTTTTTTGCTATTCATTATTTATTTCTACAATGATAACATTTCTAATGATATTAAAAAGATTCAGTATTATATTAGATAACTAAGAACAGTATAGAGGTATTATACTGTTCTGTATTAAAAATCATAAAAGCTCTGACAAGATTATAGAACTGCCATCTCTTAGCTCAATTAAATTATCTGGCTCAGAACAAAACCACGCATAAGTTCCCCACGCGAGTTCTGACATTGCTTTTTTGAATGGAGCGGCTGAACGATCTTGAAATGCAGTTACAAAAGCAAGATTCTGGGCAGAGAAGCCAGCTTCAATAGCTATCTCAGTTAGCTTCTGTTTACGCATAGAGTTAATTGGACCATCTGAAGCAACAATTTCAATAAAAACAAATAACATGTCACTACCGTCAGTCTTGGTCCCAAGATCAACTAAAATAACGTCAGGTAACGTTTTTGAAGGGTCAATTTTGAGCTTTAACCTACTCGCAAGATCAATACCAACCTTTTCCCCTGACTGAGACAACCATAATACGGCTGGCGTCTTTAAAAACTTCCGAGCGAATTGTTCGATCACCGCCTTACCTATTACGCCTGACGGACCAGACTCAAGCATTACTAACCCAGAATTAGGTAATGTCGCGGTTATCTGATCTGATGCTGCGGCAGTGGCATGCGCACCAAGTAATCGAATTCGACTTAAAGCGGCAGCATTAAGATGAGAGTTCTGCCAGCTACGAATTAAAGCCTCTAAATCATCCCCAATTAAATCTACATTGAACAGAGCTGCAAATGCTTTTGACATTGCGTATTTAGGAAGAGGAGTTGTCACGGGTGTCGTTTTCAGAAGACGGCTGCACTGAACGTCAGAAGCCGACTGCACTATAGCAGCGGAGGGGTTGGATCCATCAGGCAACGACGGGCTGCTGCCGGCCATCAGCGGACGCAGGGAGGACTTTCCGCAACCGGCCGTTCGATGCGGCACCGATGGCCTTCGCGCAGGGGTAGTGAATCCGCCAGGATTGACTTGCGCTGCCCTACCTCTCACTAGTGAGGGGCGGCAGCGCATCAAGCGGTGAGCGCACTCCGGCACCGCCAACTTTCAGCACATGCGTGTAAATCATCGTCGTAGAGACGTCGGAATGGCCGAGCAGATCCTGCACGGTTCGAATGTCGTAACCGCTGCGGAGCAAGGCCGTCGCGAACGAGTGGCGGAGGGTGTGCGGTGTGGCGGGCTTCGTGATGCCTGCTTGTTCTACGGCACGTTTGAAGGCGCGCTGAAAGGTCTGGTCATACATGTGATGGCGACGCACGACACCGCTCCGTGGATCGGTCGAATGCGTGTGCTGCGCAAAAACCCAGAACCACGGCCAGGAATGCCCGGCGCGCGGATACTTCCGCTCAAGGGCGTCGGGAAGCGCAACGCCGCTGCGGCCCTCGGCCTGGTCCTTCAGCCACCATGCCCGTGCACGCGACAGCTGCTCGCGCAGGCTGGGTGCCAAGCTCTCGGGTAACATCAAGGCCCGATCCTTGGAGCCCTTGCCCTCCCGCACGATGATCGTGCCGTGATCGAAATCCAGATCCTTGACCCGCAGTTGCAAACCCTCACTGATCCGCATGCCCGTTCCATACAGAAGCTGGGCGAACAAACGATGCTCGCCTTCCAGAAAACCGAGGATGCGAACCACTTCATCCGGGGTCAGCACCACCGGCAAGCGCCGCGACGGCCGAGGTCTTCCGATCTCCTGAAGCCAGGGCAGATCCGTGCACAGCACCTTGCCGTAGAAGAACAGCAAGGCCGCCAATGCCTGACGATGCGTGGAGACCGAAACCTTGCGCTCGTTCGCCAGCCAGGACAGAAATGCCTCGACTTCGCTGCTGCCCAAGGTTGCCGGGTGACGCACACCGTGGAAACGGATGAAGGCACGAACCCAGTGGACATAAGCCTGTTCGGTTGGTAAGCTGTAATGCAAGTAGCGTATGCGCTCACGCAACTGGTCCAGAACCTTGACCGAACGCAGCGGTGGTAACGGCGCAGTGGCGGTTTTCATGGCTTGTTATGACTGTTTTTTTGTACAGTCTATGCCTCGGGCATCCAAGCAGCAAGCGCGTTACGCCGTGGGTCGATGTTTGATGTTATGGAGCAGCAACGATGTTACGCAGCAGGGCAGTCGCCCTAAAACAAAGTTAAACATCATGAGGGAAGTGGTGATCGCCGAAGTATCGACTCAACTATCAGAGGTAGTTGGCGTCATCGAGCGCCATCTCGAACCGACGTTGCTGGCCGTACATTTGTACGGCTCCGCAGTGGATGGCGGCCTGAAGCCACACAGTGATATTGATTTGCTGGTTACGGTGACCGTAAGGCTTGATGAAACAACGCGGCGAGCTTTGATCAACGACCTTTTGGAAACTTCGGCTTCCCCTGGAGAGAGCGAGATTCTCCGCGCTGTAGAAGTCACCATTGTTGTGCACGACGACATCATTCCGTGGCGTTATCCAGCTAAGCGCGAACTGCAATTTGGAGAATGGCAGCGCAATGACATTCTTGCAGGTATCTTCGAGCCAGCCACGATCGACATTGATCTGGCTATCTTGCTGACAAAAGCAAGAGAACATAGCGTTGCCTTGGTAGGTCCAGCGGCGGAGGAACTCTTTGATCCGGTTCCTGAACAGGATCTATTTGAGGCGCTAAATGAAACCTTAACGCTATGGAACTCGCCGCCCGACTGGGCTGGCGATGAGCGAAATGTAGTGCTTACGTTGTCCCGCATTTGGTACAGCGCAGTAACCGGCAAAATCGCGCCGAAGGATGTCGCTGCCGACTGGGCAATGGAGCGCCTGCCGGCCCAGTATCAGCCCGTCATACTTGAAGCTAGACAGGCTTATCTTGGACAAGAAGAAGATCGCTTGGCCTCGCGCGCAGATCAGTTGGAAGAATTTGTTCACTACGTGAAAGGCGAGATCACCAAGGTAGTCGGCAAATAATGTCTAACAATTCGTTCAAGCCGACGCCGCTTCGCGGCGCGGCTTAACTCAAGCGTTAGATGCACTAAGCACATAATTGCTCACAGCCAAACTATCAGGTCAAGTCTGCTTTTATTATTTTTAAGCGTGCATAATAAGCCCTACACAAATTGGGAGATATATCATGAAAGGCTGGCTTTTTCTTGTTATCGCAATAGTTGGCGAAGTAATCGCAACATCCGCATTAAAATCTAGCGAGGGCTTTACTAAGCTTGCCCCTTCCGCCGTTGTCATAATCGGTTATGGCATCGCATTTTATTTTCTTTCTCTGGTTCTGAAATCCATCCCTGTCGGTGTTGCTTATGCAGTCTGGTCGGGACTCGGCGTCGTCATAATTACAGCCATTGCCTGGTTGCTTCATGGGCAAAAGCTTGATGCGTGGGGCTTTGTAGGTATGGGGCTCATAATTGCTGCCTTTTTGCTCGCCCGATCCCCATCGTGGAAGTCGCTGCGGAGGCCGACGCCATGGTGACGGTGTTCGGCATTCTGAATCTCACCGAGGACTCCTTCTTCGATGAGAGCCGGCGGCTAGACCCCGCCGGCGCTGTCACCGCGGCGATCGAAATGCTGCGAGTCGGATCAGACGTCGTGGATGTCGGACCGGCCGCCAGCCATCCGGACGCGAGGCCTGTATCGCCGGCCGATGAGATCAGACGTATTGCGCCGCTCTTAGACGCCCTGTCCGATCAGATGCACCGTGTTTCAATCGACAGCTTCCAACCGGAAACCCAGCGCTATGCGCTCAAGCGCGGCGTGGGCTACCTGAACGATATCCAAGGATTTCCTGACCCTGCGCTCTATCCCGATATTGCTGAGGCGGACTGCAGGCTGGTGGTTATGCACTCAGCGCAGCGGGATGGCATCGCCACCCGCACCGGTCACCTTCGACCCGAAGACGCGCTCGACGAGATTGTGCGGTTCTTCGAGGCGCGGGTTTCCGCCTTGCGACGGAGCGGGGTCGCTGCCGACCGGCTCATCCTCGATCCGGGGATGGGATTTTTCTTGAGCCCCGCACCGGAAACATCGCTGCACGTGCTGTCGAACCTTCAAAAGCTGAAGTCGGCGTTGGGGCTTCCGCTATTGGTCTCGGTGTCGCGGAAATCCTTCTTGGGCGCCACCGTTGGCCTTCCTGTAAAGGATCTGGGTCCAGCGAGCCTTGCGGCGGAACTTCACGCGATCGGCAATGGCGCTGACTACGTCCGCACCCACGCGCCTGGAGATCTGCGAAGCGCAATCACCTTCTCGGAAACCCTCGCGAAATTTCGCAGTCGCGACGCCAGAGACCGAGGGTTAGATCATGCCTAGCATTCACCTTCCGGCCGCCCGCTAGCGGACCCTGGTCAGGTTCCGCGAAGGTGGGCGCAGACATGCTGGGCTCGTCAGGATCAAACTGCACTATGAGGCGGCGGTTCATACCGCGCCAGGGGAGCGAATGGACAGCGAGGAGCCTCCGAACGTTCGGGTCGCCTGCTCGGGTGATATCGACGAGGTTGTGCGGCTGATGCACGACGCTGCGGCGTGGATGTCCGCCAAGGGAACGCCCGCCTGGGACGTCGCGCGGATCGACCGGACATTCGCGGAGACCTTCGTCCTGAGATCCGAGCTCCTAGTCGCGAGTTGCAGCGACGGCATCGTCGGCTGTTGCACCTTGTCGGCCGAGGATCCCGAGTTCTGGCCCGACGCCCTCAAGGGGGAGGCCGCATATCTGCACAAGCTCGCGGTGCGACGGACACATGCGGGCCGGGGTGTCAGCTCCGCGCTGATCGAGGCTTGCCGCCATGCCGCGCGAACGCAGGGGTGCGCCAAGCTGCGGCTCGACTGCCACCCGAACCTGCGTGGCCTATACGAGCGGCTCGGATTCACCCACGTCGACACTTTCAATCCCGGCTGGGATCCAACCTTCATCGCAGAACGCCTAGAACTCGAAATCTAACGTCCGTTCGGGCATCGAGGTCCATGTCGGGGTGGGACGGGCCCGTGGCTTCAAGATCACTTGCAGTCCGACCGCGATGTCTTGGTTGCGCGAGAGGTTGTCGATATCCTCCACTTCCATCATCAACCCTGGATAATGCCGCCGCCGTCATCGCCGCCGACGCCCGTGCCGGGCTTTTCGGGCCTGTCAGGCTTGCTCGGCCTTCAGCCTGCCTGGGCGAGATCTCCGGCGGACGGATTAACGGCGGAGCTTCGCCGCCTTTCGTGCGTGTGAAGGCCGAAGATAGTTCTCTCAAAAACATCCGTTTATGAGAGATACCAAATGTCATTTTCAGAAGACGACTGCACCAGTTGATTGGGCGTAATGGCTGTTGTGCAGCCAGCTCCTGACAGTTCAATATCAGAAGTGATCTGCACCAATCTCGACTATGCTCAATACTCGTGTGGGCTCTGTTGCAAAAATCGTGAAGCTTGAGCATGCTTGGCGGAGATTGGACGGACGGAACGATGACGGATTTCAAGTGGCGCCATTTCCAGGGTGATGTGATCCTGTGGGCGGTGCGCTGGTATTGTCGCTATCCGATCAGCTATCGCGACCTTGAGGAAATGCTGGCGGAACGCGGCATTTCGGTCGACCATACGACGATCTATCGCTGGGTCCAGTGCTACGCCCCGGAGATGGAGAAGCGGCTGCGCTGGTTCTGGCGGCGTGGCTTTGATCCGAGCTGGCGCCTGGATGAAACCTACGTCAAGGTGCGGGGCAAGTGGACCTACCTGTACCGGGCAGTCGACAAGCGGGGCGACACGATCGATTTCTACCTGTCGCCGACCCGCAGCGCCAAGGCAGCGAAGCGGTTCCTGGGCAAGGCCCTGCGAGGCCTGAAGCACTGGGAAAAGCCTGCCACGCTCAATACCGACAAAGCGCCGAGCTATGGTGCAGCGATCACCGAATTGAAGCGCGAAGGAAAGCTGGACCGGGAGACGGCCCACCGGCAGGTGAAGTATCTCAATAACGTGATCGAGGCCGATCACGGAAAGCTCAAGATACTGATCAAGCCGGTGCGCGGTTTCAAATCGATCCCCACGGCCTATGCCACGATCAAGGGATTCGAAGTCATGCGAGCCCTGCGCAAAGGACAGGCTCGCCCCTGGTGCCTGCAGCCCGGCATCAGGGGCGAGGTGCGCCTTGTGGAGAGAGCTTTTGGCATTGGGCCCTCGGCGCTGACGGAGGCCATGGGCATGCTCAACCACCATTTCGCAGCAGCCGCCTGATCGGCGCAGAGCGACAGCCTACCTCTGACTGCCGCCAATCTTTGCAACAGAGCCTCCGTCGCCATGCTCACCTCGCTTTGGTGCACACGAGTATTGAGCATAGTCGAGATTGGTGCAGATCACTTCTGATATTGAACTGTCAGGAGCTGGCTGCACAACAGCCATTACGCCCAATCAACTGGTGCAGTCGTCTTCTGAAAATGACACTAGACTTTTATTTACAACTGTCAATAAATCAAAAAATAGACTCTAAATTTACACTTTAATGATATTTACGAAATGTAAAACTAGGCTATACCTTAGTTTTACAGTAAAAAGTGCAAATATTTTTTCACTATATAAAACTTCGTTAAGAGGTGTGAAGCACACCTCTCCAAATGGAACAAGTATTGTACACAAAGGGCAAAAAGGCGGAGTTACCGGATTTGGATTTAATACTAGCCTTAACATTATGATATTAATCTTTTTTATATGTATTAATTTCGTATTTTGAATGTTTCGTAGATTCCATTTAAAATGTTTTATGTACAAAAAATATCTGGTCATCAATTTCAAAAATGAGCGAATAACAGATCTTAGTTCGCTTTTTATTGAACGTTGGCTCTCAGACTAAAAACAGACAACGGATTTACTATTAGAAGATTTAAGACTTCAGTACGCCAGATCAAGCGGACTGCGAGCATAGCCAAATTTAGAGCCAATGACATGCGTGTAAATCTCAGTTGTTTTTACATCATTGTGACCAAGTAGTTCTTGAACCGTCCTAATGTCAGCGCCAGAACGCAGTAGCTCAGTTGCAAATGAATGTCTAAAAGTATGAGCCGTTACCCGTTTATGTATTCCCGAATTCTTGACTGCGAGTCTGAGTTGTTTTCGAAATGCAGTTTCGTGAATATGATGACGACAAATATAGCCGTCTTGTGGATGTGCGCAGCGAACACTTGATGGGAAGATATATTGCCAAGCAGTATCTTTGGCCGCAGACTTGTATTTTTTGATCAAACTGATAGGCATTGAGGTAAGGCCAAAACCATCTCTTATGTCTTGTTGATGTAACTGTTTAGCTTTTTCAATTTGAGCCTGTAAAAAGACAATTAAATTTTCGGGCAACAATGTACAGCGATCTTTATTCCCTTTACCGCGGAAGATAAAAATACTTTTATTGTGAAAATCAATGTCTTTAATTCTTAATTTTAGAGCCTCATTTATTCTTAAACCAGCACCAAATAACAAACTGGCTATGATTCGATACTTACCCGACAAATTGGAAATAATTAACATTGCTTCTTGGGTACTTAATACTGTTGGGATAGTTTTTTGTCTTTTGGTAAACGAATATGCAAGATCGTTAATTTCTCTTTTAATCACATTTCTGTACATAAATATGATTGCACAAAGCGCTTGATTTTGAGTCGCAGCACTGACTTGCCGATTGACCGCAAGATGATTTAAAAAGCGCTCAATTTCTGAATTTCCCATATCCTTTGGATGTTTATAATCGTTAAAACGAATAAAAGTACGAACCCAGTGCAAATAAGATTTTTCGGTTGCATAACTATAATGCTTGGTTCTGAGCTCAGTTCTCATTGACTCGATAAATTGAGATTTAGCCATCAATAAATCCTTCAACTTTGATTGCTGTTTATTTATACAGTTATAATAACGATACGCCAAAAACTCAAATTATTTCTCGCTTTGTTTTTAACAAGGTATTGGTTTCATGGAGATGATGTAAATTAACAGTCTGATTTTATTTGATTTTTATAATAATAAGTTTACATAACGACCCTATATTAGGCTCGCTTTGACGATTGGCTTGGTTTCTGCCCTAAAATTATTGTTGCATTTTAGTTAATCTAGGCTTAAGTTCATGAAATGATTAATTTAAAGCTTATTGGAATGATGTTGTTAGACTCAATATTGAAAAGTTCTATACACACTTCTGATGATTAAGCTGTTAACCTCTGAGGAAGAATTGTGAAACTATCACTAATGGTAGCTATATCGAAGAATGGAGTTATCGGGAATGGCCCTGATATTCCATGGAGTGCCAAAGGTGAACAGCTCCTGTTTAAAGCTATTACCTATAACCAATGGCTGTTGGTTGGACGCAAGACTTTTGAATCAATGGGAGCATTACCCAACCGAAAGTATGCGGTCGTAACACGTTCAAGTTTTACATCTGACAATGAGAACGTATTGATCTTTCCATCAATTAAAGATGCTTTAACCAACCTAAAGAAAATAACGGATCATGTCATTGTTTCAGGTGGTGGGGAGATATACAAAAGCCTGATCGATCAAGTAGATACACTACATATATCTACAATAGACATCGAGCCGGAAGGTGATGTTTACTTTCCTGAAATCCCCAGCAATTTTAGGCCAGTTTTTACCCAAGACTTCGCCTCTAACATAAATTATAGTTACCAAATCTGGCAAAAGGGTTAACAAGTGGCAGCAACGGATTCGCAAACCTGTCACGCCTTTTGTACCAAAAGCCGCGCCAGGTTTGCGATCCGCTGTGCCAGGCGTTACCGAATAAATACTCTAACGTGTTTCTGTCCAAAAACGTGTTTGAGCGAGTTTCCGCTTATCGCTCATTTTCGACGCTCGACTAAACTCATTTTGGGGCAAAAACGTGTTTTATCCGACCGTCTGCTTCGCTCATCTTTGATATTGATGACCAGACATTTTTTGTACATAAAACGTTTTAAATGGAATCGACGAAACAGTCAAATACCCTTAAGAATATTAAGTTATCAGGGATAATTATTTGAATGATGGTTTTCAAGAAGTCTATTTGGCATACAAAACAAAAAGATTAGATTCTGTTGTCAGTGCATTTCTTTAATTCAGATTTATTCAGAAGTTATAAATGCAAGTATATCATCTAAAAAAATATAGCTTGCACTACTGCCATCATCATATTTTTGTTGTATTTTTTTAAACGACATTACGATACCGTTTTTACCCAATTTCGTCATCCCTCCACTGAAATTTTTAGGCTGACCACAATATTGAATAAATTTATCATAATGATCACCTACCTCTATTTTCCCTTTATTACATATAATAAACTCACTCGAAATAGCGCTACTTGAAAATATAGCCAAAATAATCAAGCTGATAATATGTTTATTGTTCATTTAATTTCCTTAATCACAATATATTTTAGGAATATCTGGCCAATGGGTCGTATATCTTGGTGACATCATAGATCTTCTCATTTTCCAATCTTTACTTATTTCGGAACTAGCTAAAAAAATACCTCTGCCAAATCTGGTATTTATCTGGTCATAGCATTTCATCAACTCAGAATTATCCTTTACAGGATCAAACAACCCAAATTGAGTATAAGCAGCAGAGCCAAGATCAATTGCACCTAACCCACATTTAGCATATTTAAGTCCCGGTATAAATAATTTATGGATAATCTCAGTTACGGCTGACGCGATAACTCTAGTGTCAGCTGTCGCAATAGGAAAATCATAAATTATTGAGCAATTTTTATATTCTGTATCAAACCGGGAATTTTGAGCAAATATTAGTAGCTTTTTGACCGTTGAACCTTGTTTCCTCAATTTTCTTCCAACTATATCTGCATGTGTACTAAATGCGGATAATAGTGCATTTATATCTGTGACTTTCTGACCAAAAGATCGGGTTGAAAATATTTCTTTTTTTAATTGTCTGGTTTCATCCCAAGTTAAACAAGCCTCAAAATTTAATTCTCTGACCGTTTTTTCCAGCAGTACATTGTGGAATTTTCTCATGCTTTTAGGGTCTTGCCGGGATAACTCATAAGCATTTTTTAAAC
Source organism: Enterobacter sp. CRENT-193 (assembly GCF_002787395.1). Lineage (NCBI taxonomy): Bacteria > Pseudomonadati > Pseudomonadota > Gammaproteobacteria > Enterobacterales > Enterobacteriaceae > Enterobacter > Enterobacter sp. CRENT-193. The sequence goes on from NZ_CP024812.1 coordinate 769,701, forward strand.
CCACTAGCTCTAATCTTTTAGATAACCTTGATCCCACACCCCAAACGTCATTTAATTTCATTTGTTTAAGAATTTGCTCAGCCTGAGCCTCATTTTCAATCACAGCTACGCCATTAAAGCCTTGCAACTTTTTAGCAGCATGGTTAGCTACTTTAGCCAAAGTGAGTGTCGCACCAAAGCCAACCCCAACAGGCAATTTAGCTTCGCGCCAAACAGCAAGTCGAATTTGCTCACCAAGCCCTTGCCAGTCATTATCTATATGCTTAAATTTCAGAAAACTTTCATCGATACTATATATGTATTGATCGTCACAAAAGCGGCCAATTATATTCATCATTTTACCTGACAAGGATGCGTATAACTCATAATTTGATGAGCGAACAACAACATTGTGCTGTGATAAATAATCCTTGATCTTAAAATACGCCTCAAATTTAGGAATTTTGAGTTTTCGTGCAATAGGGCATATTGCACATACACAACCATCATTATTCGTTAACACAACTACTGGCGCACGACGAATACTCGGATCATAGGCTTTTTCAGCGGAGGCGTAGAACGAAACGGCATCGACTAGAGCATACATGATAGGAGTTCAACCGGCTTTCGATGGCATCGTACAGAAAATATAACAACCCCCTCTAACTGAAATTCATCACAATCTAATATGCTGACAGGTTTATGATCTGGCGCAGATGATATTAGGTGTCACTTTCAGAAGGCGACAGCACGAAATATCAAAAGTCGACCGCACGGTCTTTTCTGACGTTGGAGTCGCCTCAGAAAACGGAATCTATGGTCACTCCCGTTTTTGCAACACCGATTTTGACGATAAGTTGGCTTGCTTGAATCTATCCGGCGTCTGAATGGGATTTTATTCCCGCGCCTCGATGAGTTCCGCGCCTGATGAACCTCCAGAAAATATACGGCTTCAGCGAGCCTTTCCGTTTTACAGGTTCCTCAACAGGCCGGTGGGCCGTTTGTATCATCAATATCAGTATTCGCAAAACCAGATGAATGATTGTTTAAACTGGTGTATTTCTGCCTTTATGCTTCGTAAGTTTGCTGTCGCGCCGTCAGTGCCCAGGCTATTCTGGCCAGCTTGTTTGCCAGAGCACAGGTGACGACAAAGTTGCTTTTCCGACACAACAACTCCCTGACCCAGTCGGCCAACTTGCCAGACTGGTGTTCCAGTTTTTGTATGAATACCCTGGCACACTGAACCAACAAAGTTCGGATCTTTTTGTTGCCCCGCTTGCTAATCCCTAACAATGTCGTCCGACCTCCCGTGCTGTACTGTCGGGGTACCAGCCCTGTTGCCGCCGCAAAGTCACGGCTGCTGGCGTACTGCTTCCCGTCGCCAATCTCAGTTGAAATAGTACTGGCAGTCAGCGTTCCAACGCAGGGAATACTCAGCAAGCGCTGTCCAACCTCATCTTCGTCCAACTTTCGTTTCAACTGAGATTCCAGATCTTTAATCTGCTCAACAAGATAGTGATAATGCTGTTGTAATTTCAGCAGTAACTGGCTGAGATAAAGAGGCAAACTACTGTCCTCAAGAAGGGTACTCAGTCGACTAATAACGGCAGCACCTCGCGGAACGCTGATACCAAATTCCAGCAGAAAAGCATGCATCTGATTAGTTGTTTTCACCTTATCCTGAACCAGGGATTCACGGACACGATGCAGAGCTCGCATTGCCTGCTGAGATTCGGTTCTGGGCTGCACGAAACGCATAGATGGACGTGATGCTGCTTCACAGATAGCTTCAGCATCAACGAAGTCATTTTTGTTGCTTTTAACGAATGGGCGGACAAATTGCGGTGATATCAGCTTTGGAAAATGCCCTAACTCTGCCAGCTTGCGTGCCATAAAGTGAGAACCGCCACAGGCTTCCATCGCGATGGTTGTTGCTGGGCATGTCGCCAGAAATTCGATTAGCTTTGGTCGGGTGAATTTTTTACGGTAAACGGCCTTCCCACGATGATCCTGACAATGAATATGGAAAGAGTTCTTACCCAGATCGATACCAATAAGCGCAATGTTTTCCATGATGGTTCTCCGAATGAAAGCCTGTCCTCAGCATAGTACTGGGAAGGAGGGAGTGACCATCTCATTAAATAAAGCACGCTAAGGCGTAGTTCCCTCGGGCTACACCGCGTCCGCACTGCGCGGTTCTTTCTTCCCTTGCAGTGACGCAATCAGCGGGCAGGAAACGTTCCCCTTCCGCGCATGGCAGGCGCACACCAAATCAGACAGCACGGCCTCCATGCGCGCCAGGTCAGCCATCCTCTCGCGCACGTCCTTGAGCTTGTGCTCGGCCAGGCTGCTGGCTTCCTCGCAATGGGTGCCATCCTCCAGCCGCAGCAGCTCGGCGATCTCATCCAGGCTGAAGCCCAACCGCTGGGCTGATTTCACGAAGCGCACCCGCGTTACATCCGTCTCGCCATAGCGGCGAATGCTGCCGTAAGGCTTGTCCGGTTCCGGGAGCAAGCCCTTGCGCTGATAGAACCGGATGGTCTCCACATTGACCCCGGCCGTCCTAGCGAAAACGCCAATGGTCAGGTTCTCCAAATTGTTTTCCATATCGCTTGACTCCGTACATAACTACGGAAGTAAGCTTAAGCTATCCAATTCAGATTCGAAAGGACAAACATATGTCTGAACCTCAAAACGGGCGCGGCGCGCTCTTCACTGGCGGGCTGGCCGCCATCCTCGCCTCGGCTTGCTGCCTCGGGCCGCTGGTTCTGATCGCCTTGGGGTTCAGCGGCGCTTGGATCGGCAACTTGACGGTGTTGGAACCCTATCGCCCCATCTTTATCGGCGTGGCGCTGGTGGCGTTGTTCTTCGCCTGGCGGCGCATCTACCGGCCGTCAGCCGCCTGCAAACCGGGTGAGGTTTGCGCGATTCCCCAAGTGCGAGCTACTTACAAGCTCATTTTCTGGGGCGTGGCCGTGCTGGTTTTGGTCGCGCTCGGATTTCCCTACGTCGTGCCATTTTTCTATTGATCACAGGAGTTCACCATGAAAAAGCTGCTTTCCGCCCTTGCCCTCGCTGCCGTTGTTGCCCCCGTGTGGGCCGCCACCCAGACCGTTACGCTGTCCGTACCGGGCATGACCTGCTCGGCCTGTCCGATCACTGTCAAGAAGGCGATTTCCAAGGTCGATGGCGTCAGTAAAGTTGACGTGACCTTCGAGACGCGCGAAGCGGTGGTCACCTTCGATGATGCCAAGACCAGCGTGCAGAAACTGACCAAGGCTACCGAGGATGCGGGCTACCCATCATCAGTCAAGAACTGATCATGAAAGACCAGAAGACACTGCTGCGGGTCAGCATCATTGGCACAACCCTCGTGGCGCTGTGTTGCTTCACCCCTGTTCTGGTCATTTTGCTCGGTGTGGTCGGCTTGTCCGCGCTGACCGGCTATCTGGACTATGTGCTGCTGCCTGCGCTGGCGATTTTCATCGGCTTGACCATCTACGCCATCCAACGAAAACGCCAAGCCGATGCCTGCTGCACCCCGAAATTCAATGGAGTAAAAAAATGACCGAAATCACCGTGAATGGCATGACCTGCACATCCTGCGCCACCCATGTCAAAGATGCTTTGGAAAAGATTCCCGGCGTGAATGCCGCTGTGGTGTCCTATCTAGAAAGCCGCGCGCAAGTCATGGCAGACACCGCCGTGAGCCACAACCAACTGCTGGCCGCCATCGCCGCATTGGGTTATCAAGGCTCGATCCGGGTTGGTGATTTCAAAGATGAACCAAAAATCCGTGATGCACTTGAGGGCGCCGGTTTGCATATCGCCATCATTGGCAGCGGCGGGGCCGCGATGGCGGCGGCGCTGAAGGCCGTCGAGCAAGGCGCGACGGTCACGCTGATCGAACGCGGCACCATCGGCGGCACCTGCGTCAATATCGGCTGTGTGCCGTCCAAGATCATGATCCGCGCTGCCCATATTGCCCATCTGCGCCGGGAAAGTCCGTTCGACGGCGGTATTGCGGCAACTGTGCCTGCGATTGACCGCAGCAAACTGCTGGCCCAGCAGCAGGCCCGTGTCGATGAACTGCGGCACGCCAAATACGAAGGCATCCTGGACGGCAATCCAGCCATCACCGTTTTGCACGGTGAAGCGCGTTTCAAGGATGACCAGAGCCTGGTCGTCCGTTTGAACGAGGGTGGCGAGCGCGAGGTAACGTTCGACCGCTGCCTGGTCGCCACCGGTGCCAGTCCGGCCGTGCCGCCGATTCCGGGCCTGAAAGAGTCACCCTACTGGACTTCCACCGAAGCGCTTGTCAGCGACACCATTCCCGCACGCCTGGCCGTGATCGGTTCGTCGGTGGTGGCGTTGGAACTGGCGCAAGCCTTTGCCCGGCTCGGCAGCCAGGTCACGATCCTGGCACGCAGCACCTTGTTCTTCCGGGAAGACCCGGCCATCGGCGAGGCCGTGACAGCCGCTTTCCGCGCCGAGGGCATCGAGGTGCTGGAGCACACGCAAGCCAGCCAGGTCGCCCATGTGAACGGCGAATTCGTGCTGACCACCGGACACGGTGAATTGCGCGCTGACAAGTTGCTGGTTGCCACCGGTCGGGCACCGAATACGCGCAGCCTCGCGCTGGACGCGGCGGGGGTCACTGTCAATGCGCAAGGGGCCATCGTTATCGACCAAGGCATGCGCACGAGCAACCCGAACATCTACGCGGCCGGCGACTGCACCGACCAGCCGCAGTTCGTCTACGTGGCAGCGGCCGCCGGCACCCGTGCCGCGATCAACATGACCGGCGGCGACGCAGCCCTCAATCTGACCGCGATGCCGGCAGTGGTGTTCACCGACCCGCAAGTCGCCACCGTGGGCTACAGCGAGGCGGAAGCGCACCACGATGGCATCGAGACCGACAGTCGCACGCTGACACTCGACAACGTTCCGCGAGCGCTTGCCAACTTCGACACACGCGGCTTCATCAAGCTGGTCATCGAGGAAGGTAGCGGACGGCTCATCGGCGTGCAGGCGGTGGCCCCGGAAGCGGGCGAACTGATCCAGACGGCGGTGCTCGCCATCCGCAACCGCATGACGGTGCAGGAACTGGCCGACCAGTTGTTCCCCTACCTGACAATGGTCGAGGGGTTGAAGCTTGCGGCGCAGACCTTCAACAAGGACGTGAAGCAGCTTTCCTGCTGCGCTGGATAAAAAAAGAGGTTTTCAATGAGCGCCTACACCGTGTCCCGGCTGGCCCTTGATGCCGGGGTGAGCGTGCATATCGTGCGCGACTACCTGCTGCGCGGATTGCTGCGTCCGGTGGCGTGCACCCCGGGCGGCTATGGCCTGTTCGATGATGCCGCCTTGCAACTGCTGTGCTTCGTGCGGGCGGCCTTCGAGGCGGGCATCGGCCTGGACGCGCTGGCGCGGCTGTGCCGGGCGCTGGATGCTGCGGACGGCGATGAAGCGGCCGCGCAGCTTGCCGTTCTGCGCCAGTTCGTCGAGCGTCGGCGCGAAGCGTTGGCCGATCTGGAGGTGCAGTTGGCCACCATGCCGACCGAGCCGGCACAGCACGCGGAGAGTCTGCCATGAACAGCCCCGAGCGCTTGCCGTCCGAGACGCACAAACCGATCAACGGCTACCTGTGGGGCGCGCTGGCCGTGCTCACCTGTCCCTGCCATTTGCCGATTCTCGCCATTGTGCTGGCCGGCACGACGGCCGGCGCGTTCATCGGAGAGTACTGGGGTATCGCAGCCCTCACGCTGACCGGTTTGTTCGTCCTGTCTGTGACACGACTGCTGCGGGCCTTCAAAGATCGATCATGAGCGCTTCCCATTGAGACAAACCACGCTGTCGCTACGTTGCCTCATGCCGGCATCAAATTCGGCTGAGTAGCTTCTCGCCATCTGGACGTAGCTCACCCTTGGGTGAAACATGCCGATACAGGGTCTGCCGCGTGACGCCAAGTTCCTGGCACAGGTCGCCGACCTTGGTCTCTGGCTGACCCATTGCCGCCATCGCCAGCCGCAGCTTGGCGGCGGTCATCTTGAACGGCCGGCCGCCTTTCCGCCCGCGCGCGCGGGCCGAGGCTAGGCCGGCAATCGTGCGCTCCGCGATCAACTCGCGCTCGAATTCGGCCAGTGCGGCGAAGATGCCGAAGACCAGTTTGCCAGCAGCGGTCGTCGTGTCGATGGCCGCACCGTGGCCGCTCAGCACCTTGAGACCGACGCCACGCCCAGTCAGATCGTGCACGGTGTTGATCAGGTGCCGAAGGTCGCGCCCGAGCCGGTCGAGCTTCCATACGACCAAGGTATCCCCTGAACGCAACGCCTTCAAACAGCTCGCCAAGCCGGGACGATCCTCGCGCTTGCCGGATGCCTGGTCTTCGTAAAGATGCGCCGGGTCGACATCGGCGGCGATCAGCGCGTCGCGCTGCAAGTCAGTGGCCTGGGAGCCATCCGCCTTCGATACCCGCATGTAGCCGATTAGCATGTCATACCTGTCACATATACGTTCGATTATGTGACAGTGTGCACCGGAAAGTTCTGGTCGTCAAAATTTGTCACTTAACCCGTCATTCTGTCTAAGACATGCAAAGGGTCCATCAGGCACGTAATGTGACAGGAATTCCGGGGGGATGCCTTCCTTTGCGAAGGTGGCGCGCAACTGTTCCAGGGAAGCGGGGTCGCGCCGACCATAGGAAGCCAACGCGAACAGCGAGCGTGCCGTCTCGGGGTCGTGCCGCGCTTCAATGATGGCCTCATCGATGGCCTGGACTGCCCGTTGCCAGTGATCGACGGGTTCGGGCTTCGGCGTTTTCGCCGACAGGCCACTGGTGAAACCGGTTTGGGGTTCGGACCAGAACAGCTTTGCATGCTCGCCCGGCGGGCTTATATCCCTCATCTCAATCAAGCTGATTGCCGTTGCCGCCGCCTCCAGCATCTGCAACCGTACTGCCGGGTTCAGGGTTTCATACGGTCGCCACAGACTTTGCCCAGCACGCAGCGGATGCCCGCAGCCTTCCCAGACTTGGCGGAGATACCCCGCGCAGGTTCCGCACGTCGAAAGCGGGGTGTTCAGCTCATCGAGCAGCGTGCGTAGTAGCCGAAACCACAATCCAGCGTGGATGCGTCGGCGCGGCAGCTCCACATGGCCGGTCGTCAGTGCCTGCCAGGTGCGCCGGTCCATCACCGCAATCGCGTCGCTGGCGGTGCGCGGCGCAGTGTCGGCGTTCTCCCAGCCGAGAAACCGCCCAGGCACGCCCCAATAGGATTCCAGCCAGCAGCCATGCAGCGGGCAGCTCAGCATCAGGGGCAGCTTCCATGCAAGCAGTACGGCTTGGTTTGCCGGGTCGTTCAGACAGAGCGGGCAGGCGCGATGTATCGGCTGGCTGGGCAGCCAGGCACGCCAGCTCGTGATGGATCGCGTCCTACGGCGGAGTTTCGGCAGCAGCACCGAGAGCTGGAACGCATAGGTTTCCAATGCGTCTGGAATCTGATCATCAAGGCTGTCCAGTAGCCAAGGCACCCAGCCGGCGAAACTCATGCAACGCAGCCGGTCCGGCTCGATGCCGCTCCGCTGGGAGAGCATCGCCAGCAGCGCCAGTGGTGGCGCGGTGTCCAGGTCATCAACCTGGCCGTGACCAAGATCGTGCTCCAGCAGCTCGGACACCTCCATGTGATAGCAAAGGGCCACGCGGTTGAGCCACGAAGACAAGGCTTCGCCTTCCCTGGGAGCCGGATGCAGTGGCCAGTGTGGCGCTGGCTTCACATCAGTTCCCGCTCGAATTGCCGCCGCCGCTCGCTGGGACCGGTGTAATCGGCCATGCTGAGCGTGCGATGGTTGATCGCTTCCTCACCGCTCTCCACGGCAGCGACGGCCGCCGCCATCAACAGGTGCGCCAGCTCGCCGATGGTGCCCTCGCTGCGCGTGAGCAGGTAGCGGGCCATATCCAGCGTGGCAATCGACGAGGGTCGCCGCAGCGGGAGCGAAGCCGCGAAGCTGGCCAGCAGTGAGCAGCAATCGTCGTTGGCCTCCCACACCGGCAGCATCATCGGCTCGAAGCGGTTTTCCAACTGGTCGTCCGAGCGGATCGCCAAGTAGGCATCGCGTGTGCCGACCCCGACCAGCGGGATGCGCAGCTCGTTGCCGAGGAAACGCAGCAGGTTGAGGAATTCCCGGCGGTTGACGCTGTTGCCGGCCAGGACGTTGTGCAATTCGTCGATCACCAGCATGCGCACGCCGACCTTGCGTAGCAGTGCCAGCGCCAATTGCTCCATTTCCGGCAGCCGTGGGCGCGGGCGCAATGGCGCGCCCATCGCGGCAAGTAGCGCGACGTAGAAGCGGATTACCGACGGTTCGGATGGCATCTGCACGACCAGTACCGGAATGTGCTCCTGGTCGGCGTCGGAGCTGGCCGGGTGGGTGCGGCGGAATTTCTCGACGATCATCGACTTGCCGTTGTTGGTTGGACCGACCAACAGCAGGTTGGGCATGCGTTGTTTGTTCGGCCACGCATACAGGGCTTCCAGCCGATTCAGCGCCTCGACTGCTCGCGGATAGCCGATCCAGCGGTCAGCGCGAAGGCGATGGATGCGTTCGTCCGCCGGAAGACGGGCCAAGCCCTGGGCCACCGGCATCAGGTGGGACAAGTCGATGATGGGATATTCTTCCACGGCTACCACTCCTCAATCTGGTCGAACGGTTTGGCAGGTGGCTGGTTGTCTGCCTGCGGGTCAGCCATGTCCGCGTCCGGTGGTGGCGTGGTTTTGAAAAGAACTGCCGTTGCCTTGAGATGCTGGCGTCGATCCGCGTCGCGCCGCGCCTTGCGCGTAGCTTTCTGCGCGGTGGACACGATTTCGCGCATCTGGCCGATCATGCGAAACAGCGCCGACTCATCCACCTGTTCGCGCCCTTGCTGCCGCAATTTCGCCAGCGCCTGTCGTTGTTCCCAGAGGGTGACAGCCGGGTGCGACAAGGTGCGGTATGGAATTTCCAGATAGTGCTGCCCCTCCGGCTCCAGCACCCAAATGCGGCTGATGTCGCGCGGGTCGCGCCGGATCAGGAACGCAGGCAAGCGGTCGCGCCGAGCTATCCACGGCTTGAGCGCATCGGCGTAGTAATGGATGTGGTCGATGACGAAGCCGGTGCGGGTCAGCGTGCGGCGGATGATGGGCAGAAAATCGACCAGAAAAGCCGTGGTGCGAGTGATGACGGTTGGCACGCCGGTCCGCGCGATAGCTTCGGCCCAGCGCGCTGCCGGCGGCTGGAGCAGGCCGTTGTGCACGGAGCCGTGGTAGATGCCGACCGCCAATGTGAGCCAGCGCTCCAGCTCACGCAGCGTCAGGGCGGCCTTGTTTTCGGAATCGTAGTCGCCGCGCTGGTCAGGGTTGGAGAAGGTCGTCCCTGGCAATTCGTCGTGGATCATCTGCATCGCCGTGCCGATGATCCGTTCCACGATGCCGCCGTAGTGCGGCTGCCCGAGCGGGCGATAGTCAAGCCGGATGCCATGCTGCTCGCAGCCTCGGCGTAGCGCTTCGCTCTTGAACTCGGCCGCGTTGTCCAGGTAGAGCAGCCTGGGCTTGCCGCTCATCGGCCACTCCATTTCTATGTTCAGACCCTCCAGCCAGGGACGCTTGTCGCAGGCGACATGCACAAGGCACAGGCCGACCGAAACAGATGACGGCGCTTCCAGCGTGACGACCATGCCGAGCACGCAGCGGGTAAACACGTCGATGGCGATGGTCAGATACGGACGGCCAATCGGTTGCCGGTCGCGCTCGTCCACCACGATCAGGTCGATGACCGTGTGATCAATCTGCACTTGTTCCAGTGGCGCGGTCACGGCGGGAGGCTCACCACCGACACCTTGCAGGCTGCGGGACGCATCCTGACCTTCCCGGCGGCGAGTGGCCTTGAGCGGATCGAGGCCGGCGATCCGCAGAGCCACGGTGTTGCGCGCCGGCGCCCGCAGCTTTTGCGCTTTGCAAGCCTGCGCGACCTCGCGGTGGAACGCTGCCAGGCTACGCTTCTGCTTGGTCAGGAAGCGCTTTTGCAGCAACTCGCGGATGATGCGCTCAACTGATTCCGGCAAGCGTCCCTTGCCTTTTCCGCCGCCGGATCGGCTGCGAGCCAGGTCCGTCACAAGCCCAGCACCTTGCCGGGCACGGCGGATTAGGACATACACCTGCCGCCTGGACAGGCCAAGCGCGTGAGCAGCGGCATCGGCGGCTTCATGCCCGACCACATCAAGCGCTGCCAGCGGCCCGATGATTTCCGCCCGTTGCCGGGCCTGCGCCCAAGCCGCATCGGGCAGGGTGGCCACGCCTTGCTCGGCAATCAATGATGTGTCTGACGCCATGCTCACACCTCGCTTTGGTGCACACGAGTATTGAGCATAGTCGAGATTGGTGCAGATGACTTCTGATATTGCGTTGTCAGGAGTCGCCTGCACATCTGGCGTTACGCCCCGTCAATTGGTGCAGTCGTCTTCTGAAAATGACACCATAGGTAAGTGTTCTAACTGTTCAATAAACGGTGGTTTTCTGGACAAAAAAAAGTCCGCATCCAATTTGGGTTGCGGACTTTTTGCACTTAATTATTGATAGATTAGATGGGTATCGTTGAGGTGAAAATCAAAAGCATTAAGAGTATGGGTAAAACCCACCATGTTCAGCGATATCCTGAATAATCAAACTGGATATCTCGCTGCCACTAGATGCTAACTCTCGAAGGTACGGTATAGCCTCAACACCTTTATCGACGGCCAAAATGAACGCTGCTGATTCTCTTAGTTCCATACTGTCGCAGCCATTCCTGATAATTCTGATTAGATACTGTGATGCACTACCTACACAGTTAATTACAGCTTCGACCGATTGCCCGATAGCTCCCCTCTGTATTCCGTTGTCATCGATCATGGACAGTAACTTACGTATGTCACCTTCATCAAACGAATTAAACAAGTCAGCGGCATAACATCTAATCTCTGACTTTATATCTTCGCCACTGTATGAAATATCGCCATGCCAAGGGATATGGGCTAGAAGATAAATGAGTAATCTAGGAATTTTGGCAATACTTCTTATTTTGAAAGCTCTAACCAACTCATCCCAGGTTTGGTATGTATTAGGAAATCGCCTAAATAACGTTGTTAAACCAAGCCAAGCCTCGTCATCATTACTGCTTCTAACAAGTCTTAAACTGTCTTCCAGAGAAATATTTGGCCCTCTCCCAGTAACCAAGGGCTTAAAGTAAGAAATGAACTTCTCTTCATCAAAGTGATTGGCACGACTCAAATCGAAACTAATGGAGCTAGCGTGAACGTTACTCTTCAGAAATTTCTTAATATCTGTCCAATAAGCCGTGTCGAGAGATGGTATGTAAACAACAGCAAAAAGGGGGACCTTATAATTTGTCCAGTAATCCCTATGAGTTCCTATCCTAAATGAACAGGAGTTTTTAGAACTATCATAGTAAGAGTCACCAGACTTGATCTGCAAAGCAAAAAGGTGGTTTTCTGGCTGACCATTTGAGTTTATCAACTCGCAAATCGCATCTATCCCAAGATCATTTTCCTGCTCAATCTTTTGAAACAAGCAGCCAACTCCCTCGATAACTCCTCTTACGTAGTTAATACCTTTCTTAGAAGTTACTAACGATTTTGCATAGGTTGGCATATTGGTTCCTCAATACCTTGAACACTGACGCAGAACGCATTTTTTAATATAATATGTTCTGGCAGTACAAAGTAACCGTACTTAGGTGAATAACCGAAATTACCCCAAATGCACGCCAATTTAATTATAATTAATTGATAATTAATGTTTTTTCACTTTCTGTATCGGTAAGTAATTCACGTTAATACAGGGTGATTTCCTCCAGGGAAATCACCATTGTCCAAATGGCAACTCGCCTAATCCCCTTTCACCCCCTATCCTGCATGCCTGCATCTATGGGGGGTGTATGGCGCGTTTTCTGTTTTGTAGTTTCGCATTAGTTCTGCTTTATCCGTCCGGCATTGATATGTATCTGGTAGGGCTACCGCATATTGCCCGCGATCTGGGTGCCAGCGAGGCGCAACTGCACATCGCGTTTTCGGCCTACCTCGCGGGAATGGCGTCGTCGATGGTATTTGCCGGGAAAATCGCGGATAAAGCAGGCCGCCAGCCCGTCGCGATTACGGGTGCAGTTATCTTTGCGCTGGCATCAGTACTCTGTTCAGTGGCTCAGGAAAGCACAATGTTCCTGTCAGGACGTTTTATCCAGGGCATTGGCGCAGGCGGCTGTTACGTGGTGGCCTTTGCCATTCTGCGCGATACCTTGAGCGCCCAGCGCCGCGCCAAGGTGCTGTCGATGCTGAACGGCATTACCTGCATCATCCCGGTGCTGGCACCGGTTGTAGGCTACCTGATTATGCTTAAATTTCCGTGGCAGAGTCTTTTCTGGACCATGGCAGCCATGGGCGCCATCGTCTTTATCCTGTCCGTGACGGTGCTGAAAGAGACCCATCCCGGTTCGCAACAGCCATATCACACCGCAACCCTCCATCCGGCTGAAAAGCTGGTGAATCGCTTTTTCCTGAGTCGGCTGGCAATCACCACGCTTAGCGTGGCGGTGATCCTCACCTATGTAAACGTTTCCCCGGTGTTGCTGATGGAGACGATGGGCTTCGATCGCGGTGAGTATTCGACGGTGATGGCGCTAACCGCGATGGTGAGCATGGCGGTTTCATTCTCAACGCCCTTTGCGCTCAACATCTTCCGCCAGCGCACGCTGATGCTCACCTCACAGACGCTGTTTCTCGCCGCAGGCGTGATCCTGGCGACCGCCACCTCACACGCTGTAATGCTGGTGGGCATTACTCTGATCTGCGCCGGATTCTCCGTCGGCTTTGGTGTGGCGATGAGTCAGGCGCTTGGCCCCTTCTCGCTGCGGGCAGGCGTGGCCAGCTCGGTGCTGGGCATTGCGCAGGTTTGCGGTTCTTCGCTATGGATTTGGCTGGCGGCGGTGATCGGCCTTAACGCGCTGAATATGCTGATCGGGGTTCTGATTGGCTGTAGCATACTCTGCATTACCTTACTTATGGTCATCCAGCCCGCGGCGCACTATGAAGAAGCCCATCAGCAGTCTCGATCTTAATCTTTTACTTTGCCTGCAACTTTTGTTGCAGGAGCGCAGCGTCACCAAAGCCGCGAAGCGGATGAACGTGACGCCGTCCGCGGTGAGTAAATCGCTGGCGAAGCTGCGCGACTGGTTCGACGATCCGCTGTTTGTGAAAACGCCTTTAGGGCTACTACCCACGCCGCTGACGGTGAGTCTGGAACAGGATTTGGCCGACTGGATGCAGATTGGCAACCAGATCCTCGATAAATTCCACCATAGCTCTCCAGGCGGGCTTAAGTTTGTGCTCGCCGCCGAAACACCGCTGATGCTGATCCGCTTTAATACCCTGCTGGAGCAGGTGAACGAGCGCTACCCACAGGCGACGGTGAAACTGCGGCAATGGGATTACGATTCGCTGGACGCCATTACGCGCGGAGAAGTGGATCTGGGCTTCACCGGGCGTGAAACGCACCCTCGCTCGCGCGAACTGCTAAAGCTGATGCCGTGGTTTATCGACTACGAAATCCTGTTCAGTGACCGTCCGTGCGTGTATTTGCGCGAGGATCATCCCGCGCTCCAGGAAGCGTGGGATCTGGAGACGTTTCTGCGCTACCCGCATATCAGCATCTTCTGGGAACGCAGTGACACCTGGGCGCTCGACGAGGTGCTAAGGGAGATGGGCCGGGAGCGTAACATCGCCATGAGTTTGCCCGGTTTTGAACAGTCGATGTTTATGGCGGCCCAGCCGGATCACAACTACATAGCCACTGCGCCGCACTACTGCCATCACTACAACCAACTCCACCAGCGTAATCTGGTGTGTCTGCCCATTCCCATCGATGAGGCGCAGGCAGAAAAGCTCACCGTACCCTTCACGCTGATCTGGCATAAACGGAACAGCCATAATCCGAAAATCCTCTGGCTGCGTGAGACGATTAAAGCGCTGTATACCGCACCAGATCAGGTTTTTGCCTAAGATAATGTAAAGTTCGGTGCTCAGGCTTCTCTTATTTCCATTTACTGATTAAAACAGAAGCTAAGTTAAGCGATAATCATGTAACCGTTTAACCGACTACGACCATTATCAAGGAGCGAAAAATGGCTACGCACTTTGCACGAGGAACATTAACGGAAGGGCATCTCGTATCGGCCAGACTTTCTTCAGCCTGTCACAGTGAGGCGCTCAAACTACCTGAACACCGCAGGACGCGGTTTTTAGCTTCCAGAGCGCTCCTCGCAGAACTGCTTTTTATGCTCTACGGCACTAGCGAACTACCGGACATACTCACCCAGCCAGAAGGTCGCCCGGTTTTTGCGGACCCGGCACTCCCCCATTTTTCCATTGCGTACACCGGCAACATTGTTGGCGTCGCGCTGACGACTGAAGGTGATTGTGGCCTGGATATGGAGCTGCAACGCGTCACGCGTAGCTTCCATGGTGCTAACGCGCTCGATGAATACCCGCTCTCCAGCAATGAAAAGCTGTGGATACGTAACCAGAACGACCCTGTTGAAGCCAGAGCGCAGCTCATCACCCTTCGCCAGAGCATCCGAAAACTGAACGGCGCGGCGTCAGACGACGCCAGCCTGTTGCAGCTGCTCCCCGGCTCCGGACGCCTGCGCGCGACAAAAGCCTCGCTGGTAGAGGCGCTCAGCGACGCTGAGGACGTACTGATCTGGTCCGTTGCGGTGAGCCCCGCCATCGAACGGCTGAAAATCTGGGAATTTGACAGTATTCGCGGTTGGCGTAGTCTTCCGGATGTCCCTGAGCGCGCCAACGAGCCCGCCGCGCGCCTGATGCGATTAACCAGTTTACCGGCAGAAAAAGCATACACCCATAGCTGATCCGTCCAGGGTCATCATGATGAAACAGGAGTAATCATGTCTGATACGTTGAAAGTTGTTACGTTACTGGGAAGCCTGCGCAAAGGTTCTTTTAACGGGATGGTTGCCCGTACGCTGCCGCAGCTGGCGCCTGCGGGAATGGAGATCAGTGCCCTGCCGTCCATTGGCGACATCCCGCTTTATGATGCTGACGTTCAGCAGGAAGAAGGGTTCCCGCAAAGCGTGGAAGCGATAGCCGAGCAGATCCGTCAGGCTGACGGCGTGGTGATTGTGACGCCTGAGTATAACTACTCGGTGCCGGGTGGTCTGAAGAACGCCATTGACTGGCTGTCCCGTTTACCGGAGCAGCCGCTGTCTGGTAAACCTGTGCTGATCCAGACCAGCTCAATGGGCGCCATTGGCGGCGCGCGCTGCCAGTATCACCTGCGTCAGATCCTGGTGTTCCTGGATGCGATGGTGATGAACAAGCCGGAATTTATGGGCGGCGTGATTCAGAACAAGGTCGACCCGCAGACGGGTGAAGTGGTGGATCAGAGTACGCGTGACCATCTCTCTGGCCAGCTGACCGCGTTTGGGGATTATATTAAGCGGGTGAAGGCGTAAGCCTTCACCCTAACCCTCTCCCACAGGGAGAGGGAACTTTGCCCGTAGGTCAGGTAAGCGAAGCGCCACCTGACACCACCAGCATTTTAGTGTGAATCAATAAACACAATCTTCAACACAAACAGCAGCGCAACAATAATCACGCACGGGCTGAGTTCGCGGAAGCGGCCGGTACCGATCTTCATCACGCAGTAAGAGATAAAGCCCAGCGCGATACCTTCGGTGATCGAGAAGCTGAACGGCATCATCACCGCGGTAATAAACGCCGGAACGGCTTCCGTCAAATCTTCCCACTTCACGCGCGCCAGGCTTGAGGTCATCAGCACGCCGACGTAAATCAGCGCGCCAGCTGCCGCGTATGGTGGCACCATCCCCGCCAGCGGAGAGAGGAAGATCACTAGCAGGAACAGCAGACCCACAACTACCGCCGTCAGGCCAGTACGACCGCCCACGGACACACCGGAAGAGGATTCAATGTAAGCGGTAACAGACGAGGTGCCGATGAAAGAGCCAGCGACGGACGAGATGCTATCCACATACAGCGCCTGCTTCATGCGCGGGAATTTGCCTTTTTCATCCGCCAGACCCGCTTTGTCGGTCACGCCAATCAGCGTACCGGAGGAGTCAAACAGGTTGACCAGCATGAAGGAGAAAATCACCCCGGCCAGACCCAGGTTCAGCGAGCCCGCCAGATCAACGTGGCCAATCACGGTAGAGACGCTTGGTGGCGCAGAGACGATACCGTTGTAATGTACGTCACCCAGCATCCAGCCCAGCAGCGTGGTCACAATGATAGAGACCAGCACCGCAGCATGGATGTTGCGCGACGCCAGGATCGCGATGATAAAGAAGCCCAGCACGCCCAGCAGCACGCTGTGAGAGGTCAGGTTACCAATGCTCACCAGCGTTTCCGGGTTCGCCACGATAACGCCAGCGTTTTTCAGCCCCATCATGCCGATAAACAGACCGATACCGCTGGTGATACCCACGCGCAGGCTCACGGGAATGTTCGCAATCATCCAGTAGCGCACGCGGAAGATGGTCAGCAGCAGCAGGCCGACCGCGCCCCAGAAAATAGCGCCCATCCCGACCTGCCACGGCAGGCCCATCGCCTGAACCACCACGAACGCAAAGAACGCATTCAGACCCATTGCCGGGGCCAGCGCCACGGGCAGATTAGCGAAAACGCCCATCAGGATGCTGCCAAGCGCCGCGATCAGACAGGTGGTCACGAAGACGGCGCTGGTGTCCATGCCAGCCACGCCCAGAATTTGCGGGTTAACGAAAACGATATAGACCATCGTCAGGAAGGTAGTAAAACCGGCGATCACTTCGGTGCGTGCCGTTGTGCCGTGCTCGCGCAGTTTGAACACGCGCTCAAGCAGCCCCTGACCAGACGTCTGGGTAGTGTGTTGTTGACTCATCATCAATTTCCGAACAAGGAGGGAAAATTCGTCGCTATCCTATACCAAAATGCGACAATAGTGGCGGTTACGGGATACTTTTTTCATTGATTTTGCTTATACGGCAACGATTGCGTCCCGGTGAACTGCCGTACGAAAACGTTAAACTTGTTAAAAGGGAAAGGCATGTCCGGAATTGAAGCGGTATTTTTCGACTGTGACGGTACGCTGGTCGACAGTGAGGTCATTTGTTCCCGCGCGTATGTCGCCATGTTCCAGGAATTTGGTATTACGCTCGATCTCGAAGAGGTGTTTAAACGCTTTAAGGGCGTGAAGCTGTACGAGATCATCGACATCATTAACGAAGAGCACGGGGTGGATCTGGCGAAAGCGGATCTGGAACCGGTGTACCGCGCCGAGGTCGCACGCCTCTTCGACGCCGAGCTGGAAGTTATCGCTGGCGCTAACACGCTGCTGGATGCGATGACGGTGCCGATCTGCGTGGTCTCTAACGGCCCGGTCAGCAAAATGCAGCACTCGCTCGGCAAGCTGAATATGTTGCACCACTTCCCGGAAAAACTGTTCAGTGGCTACGATATCCAGCGCTGGAAGCCGGATCCGGCATTGATGTTCCACGCGGCGAAGGCGATGAACGTCAACGTGGAGAACTGCATCCTGGTGGATGACTCGTCTGCGGGCGCGCAGTCAGGGATTGATGCGGGGATGGAGGTGTTTTACTTCTGCGCCGATCCGCACAACAAGCCGATCGATCATCCAAAAGTGACGACCTTTACCGATCTGGCGCAACTGCCAGCGTTGTGGAAGGCGCGCGGGTGGGATATTACTCGCTGAGTTTTCCCCTCACCCCGGCCCTCTCCCACAGGGAGAGGGAGAAAACCGAATGGTCCCCTCACCCTGTGGGAGAGGGTTAGGGTGAGGGTAAAAATCACTCTTTCGGATCTTTACCCGCCAGCAGCTTGTCCAGCTCGTCGCCGCCCACGTGTCGGAAATCCTGACCCTTAACGAAGTAGAAGATGTATTCACAAATATTCTGGCAGCGGTCACCGATACGCTCGATTGAGCGCGCGCAGAACAGCGCGGTGAGTACGCTTGGAATGGTACGGGAATCTTCCATCATGTAGGTCATCAGCTGACGCACTATGCCTTCGTATTCCTGGTCAACTTTCTTGTCTTCACGGTAGATACGGACCGCTTCGTCCAGATCCATGCGCGCGAAAGCGTCCAGCACGTCGTGCAGCATCTGCACGGTGTGGCGACCGAGAGACTCCAGACTCACCAGCAGCGGCTGGTGCTGCTGGGAGAATTTCTCCAGCGCGGTGCGGCAGATTTTATCCGCCACGTCACCAATACGCTCCAGCTCGGCGATAGTTTTGATGATCGCCATCACCAGACGCAGGTCGCTCGCCGTCGGCTGACGCTTCGCAATGATGCGCACGCAGGCTTCGTCGATGGCGACTTCCATCATATTGACGTTGTGGTCGCCTTCAATAACGCGCTTCGCCAGCTCGCTGTCCTGGTTGTGCATCGCCGTGATCGCATCAGAAAGCTGCTGCTCGACCATGCCGCCCATGGTCATCACCTGGGTGCGAATGCTTTCCAGCTCTGCGTTAAACTGGCCGGAAATGTGTTTATTAAGATTGAGGTTGTCCATGGTTTCTCCACATGCACTAAGGCAAATCAACCGTAGCGGCCAGTAATATAATCTTCGGTTTGTTTCTTCGCCGGACGGGTGAACAGCGCATCCGTATCGCTGAACTCAATCAACTCGCCCAGGTACATAAACGCCGTGTGGTCAGAACAACGTGCAGCCTGCTGCATGTTGTGGGTCACGATCACCACGGTGTAATCCTGCTTCAGCTCGGTGATCAGCTCTTCGATACGCCCGGTTGAGATCGGGTCCAGGGCTGAGCACGGCTCATCCAGCAGCAAGACTTCCGGGCGAATGGCGATACCGCGCGCAATGCACAGACGCTGCTGCTGACCACCGGAGAGAGAGTACCCACTCTGGTGAAGTTTATCTTTGGTTTCGTTCCATAATGCGGCCTTGGTCAATGCCCACTGCACGCGCTCGTCCATATCCGCACGGGAGAGCTTCTCAAACAGACGCACACCAAAGGCGATGTTGTCATAGATCGACATCGGGAACGGCGTGGGTTTCTGGAATACCATCCCCACTTTCGCACGCAGCAGGGCGATATCCTGGGTATTGGTCAGGATGTTGTCACCGTCCAGCAGAATTTCACCTTCTGCGCGCTGCTCCGGATAGAGCGAATACATTTTGTTAAAGGTGCGCAGCAGCGTGGATTTACCACAGCCGGACGGACCGATGAATGCCGTTACCTGGTTCTTCGCGATATCCAGATTGATATTCTTCAGGGCATGGAATTTGCCGTAGTAGAAGTTCAAATCACGAACCTGAATCTTACCCGGGGCAGTATCAACCATACTCATTGACTCATTTCCTCATTCGGCGCCGCGAGCTGCCGCGCCGTAAAAATTTAACCGTGTTTCTTCTTCGCGAAAATGACGCGCGCCAGAATGTTCAGCAACAGTACGCAAAGGGTGATGATCAGCACCCCGGCCCAGGCCAGCTGCTGCCATTCCGCGAATGGGCTCATCGCAAATTTAAAGATCGTCACCGGCAGGTTGGCGATCGGCTGCATCATGTCCGTGCTCCAGAACTGGTTGGAGAGGGCGGTAAACAGCAGCGGTGCGGTTTCACCGGCGATACGGGCGATAGCCAGCAGGATACCGGTCATGATCCCCGAGACGGACGCTTTCAGGGTGATCGCCGAAATCATTTTCCATTTCGGCGTGCCCAGCGCGTAAGCCGCTTCACGCAGGCTGTCCGGCACCAGTTTCAGCATGTTTTCAGTAGTACGAATAACGATAGGCACCTGCAACAGCGCCAGCGCAATCACACCCGCCCAGCCGGAGAAGTGTTCCATTTGCGCCACTACGATGGTGTAAACAAACAGACCCACGACAATCGACGGGGCAGAAAGCAGAATGTCGTTAATAAAGCGGATGACTTCAGCGATCCAGGACTTGCGCCCATACTCCGCCAGATAGATACCCGCCATAATGCCCAACGGTGTACCGAAAACGGTCGCCCACAGGATCAGCAGGCCGCTACCCGCCAGGGCGTTTGCCAGACCACCGCCCGCCGTGTTCGGCGGCGGCGTCATTTCCGTGAACAGCGCCAGGGACATTCCATCGATGCCGCGGGTGATGGTTGACATCAGGATCCAGATCAGCCAGAACAGGCCAAACGCCATCGTCGCCATGGAAAGCGTCAGCGCAATGCGGTTTTTAATCCGGCGCTTTGACTGCATTTTGCGACGGGATTCCGCAAGCTGAGCGGTATTTTGCATATCGAGAGTCGCCATTAGCGTGCCCCCTCGTTTTTAGCCAGACGCATAATCATCAGCTTGGAGATAGCCAGCACAATAAAGGTGATAACAAACAGGATCAGGCCCAGTTCCATCAGCGCCGCGACGTGCAGCCCGGATTCCGCTTCGGCAAATTCGTTCGCCAGCGCAGAAGTAATACTGTTCCCCGGCATATAGAGCGAAGCGCTATCGAGCTGGTAGGTGTTGCCGATGATAAAGGTGACCGCCATGGTTTCACCGAGCGCGCGACCTAAGCCCAGCATAATGCCGCCAATCACTCCATTTTTGGTGAACGGAAGGACGATGCGCCAGATAACTTCCCAGGTGGTGCAGCCGATGCCGTAGGCGGACTCTTTCATCATCACCGGGGTTTGTTCGAAGACATCGCGCATGACCGCCGCAATGTACGGAATAATCATGATGGCGAGGATCACACCCGCCGCCAGAATGCCGATACCGAATGCCGGGCCGGAGAACAGCGCCCCCACAAACGGAACGGCAGAAAGCACGTTACCGACCGGCTCCTGGAAGTACGTTGCAAACAGCGGAGCAAAAATAAACAGGCCCCACATGCCGTAAACGATACTTGGGATGGCCGCCAGCAGTTCAATGGCGATACCCAGCGGACGCCGCAGCCAGCCTGGCGCCAGTTCCGTCAGGAACAAGGCAATACCGAAGCTCACCGGAACCGCAATTAGCAGGGCGATAAAAGAGGTCACCAGCGTGCCGTAAATCGGCACCAGCGCACCGTAAATATCGTTCGGCGCATCCCACTCTTTGGTCCACAGGAAGGCGAAACCAAATTTTTGAATGCTCGGCCAGGAGGAGAAAATCAGGGACACGATAATGCCGCCCAGCAGCAATAGCACAATCAGCGCAGCCAGTTTCACCAGCGCACTGAAAATCATGTCACCTTTTTTACCCGGAGGGTTAAATGCAGGCTTGGTTGCAGCCATAAATTACTCTTCTTTATGAGACGTCTTACGAATATGCCCGGTGGCGCTGACGCTTACCGGGCCTACAGAGTAAACCGTAGGGCGGGATCGCTGCGCGCCACCCGCCATCTTCGTTAAAAATATCCTGTTAGTACAGCGCTTTACCGCTGCTGTCTTTCACGTTGGTTTTCCATGCAGCACGAATCTGCTCAACCACGCTGTCTGGCAGGCTGGCGTAATCCAGGTCATTAGCCTGTTTGCCGCCGTTTTTGTATGCCCAGTCGAAGAACTTCAGCACTTCTGCACCCTGCTCTGGTTTCTTCTGCTCTTTGTGAACCAGAATGAAGGTGGTAGAGGTGATTGGCCACGCGTCTTCACCTTTCTGGTTAGTCAGGTCCTGAGCGAAGGATTTGCTCCAGTCAGCGCCTTTGGCGGCGTTGGCGAAGTTCTCTTCGGTCGGGCTAACCGGTTTGCCGTCGGCAGAAACCAGTTTGGTGTAGGCCAGATTGTTCTGCTTAGCGTAGGCGTACTCTACGTAGCCGATAGAGCCAGGCAGACGCTGTACGAAGGCTGCGATACCGTCGTTGCCTTTACCGCCCAGACCGGTTGGCCAGTTAACGGTAGAGCCGGAACCGACTTTAGATTTCCACTCTTCGTTCACTTTCGCCAGGTAGCTGGTGAACACGAAAGAGGTACCAGAGCCGTCAGCACGACGAACCACCGCGATATTCTGCGAAGGCAGCTTAACGCCTGGGTTCAGCTTAGTGATGGCTTCGTCATCCCATTTTTTGATTTTGCCCAGGTAGATGTCACCCAGGGTTTTGCCGTCCAGCACCAGCTCGCCTGATTTCAGGCCAGGGATGTTAACAGCCAGCACAACGCCGCCAATCACGGTCGGGAACTGGAACAGGCCTTCCTGATTCAGTTTCTCATCAGACAGCGGAGCGTCGGATGCGCCGAAATCAACGGTATTCGCGGTAATTTGTTTTACGCCACCGGAGGAGCCGATACCCTGATAGTTGACCTTGTTACCGGTCTCTTTCTGGTAGGTATCCGCCCATTTGGCATACACCGGCGCAGGGAAGGTTGCACCAGCGCCAGTCAGGCTTGCTGCTGCGAAGGCAGAGAAAGCGCTCATCGATAAGGTCGCGGCGACAACAGTTGCGACAGTGGTACGCATAACTTTCATAATGTCTCCTGCAAGGATTTCGTAAATCATTGTTTAAGTGGCTACGATGAGCAAAATAGGACAAACAGGTGACAGATAAATGTACGAAATATGACAGTTTTATGACAATGAGAGAGTGTAAAATAAGCCACTGATATTAATGATTATTTGTTCAGGGGAGCATCATAGAGTTGTCATATAGAAAGGGATAAGCCTGGTGCAAAAGAGGAAAAATGACAACGGCTGTCATAAACAGCCGTTGGGTGATTAATGTTCAATTTCCAGCGTGACCGTTGCGTACGCTTCAAACGTTCCAGGTTTTGGCTGCGCCCCCGTTGCGCTTGCAGGCGCAGCGGAAAAGGTAAGCGAATTGTTTTCGGCGCCGTTATTGTTTTCTCCCCTATCCATGTCCATCCTGCCGCCGTTGACGCTGACCTGACGATCCCACTTGTCGTATACCACAATGCCTACATCATCATTGCCGTTGACTTTCATCATCGTGGCATCGGCGTCGACAGGGTCTCCATGGAAAGTGGAGTAGACAATATTCTCATCCAGCATGCCTGTGCACTGTACCTGAATCGTCTTTTTTACCTTGTGACTCGTCACGGCGGTGCCTTTGGTAGCGGAAAATTCCGGGGCCGGGATTTTGCCAAAATCTATCTCAAGCGTCTGCCCGGGCGCTATCTCGCAATTTTGCGGCACGACGATATCGCCAGCGATTTTGATCTCTGCCATTTTTTCGGTGCTGGAGGTCGAGGAGGCCGCATCCAGCCCGCCATAAAGATCGGCGACTATCGTACCTGGCACACTCACCCGGCCAATAAACGGCTTGTTAATTAAGAATGATATTTTTATTTTTGAACCGGTATTGAGTGTTGGTTCGCTCCCTTCCTCACCAGGCGCATAACAATAGGAGCTATGAGACATTACGTTTGGTTCTGCGCTGAAAGGTACCGGTATATAATCTCTGCCGAGCACAAGTATCGACGTGGCGATGCTGAGGTTGTTATTAAGGGTAAAATAGGTATACCCGTTCTTTACCACATCTTCACTTAACGACGATCGTGCGGTGTAGTAGATTTGGCGAAAGCCCGTAGAGTAATGCGTAAGACAGTTGCATTGCGCTTTGTAACTCGCAGATGAACTGAGCGTTTCCAGATCCCTGATCTCTGTACCTGCTTTATTTTTATCCGCCGGGATCGACTGCCCGTTCAGATTAAGGTTATAGATATAAGCGCCACCTTCGGAGTGACAAATCCCGTCGCCCGTGGTGTACGCTTTGCATACTGGCGTCATAAATATTATCAACGCGCTTAAAAACAGAGGTGTCCTGAATTTCATCTTATTTCCCTATTGGCATACTGCCGATATTTGTATCAGTTCGACGCCTTCTGGCGGGGTAAAGTGGTAGTTAACCGGGCAGGTCATCGTGTTATCTGCGCCCCACTTCAGGACAAACGCCCCCTCTTCCGGCATGCCGGACAGATAAAGCTCGCCATTTTCGCCCACAATGCCGGTTACGCTGCCGTGGGGTAAATCAGCCGAGGCCATGGCGCCAAACGGCACCGGTTTGCCACTCTTCTGCCGCACATTGAACAGGACGCGATAGCCCACGTGAGTGACAAACTCCGCCCGTACCACCGCGCCGCGCGTCGGGATAACGCTGAGGATACTGTTGTCGATTTCGACGTTGGCCTTCGCAAAGTAATCGCTGTCGATCTCCACTCTGTTTTCATCGTAGGCGTTGAGCTGCGTCTGTACCGTATAGCCGCGCCAGTCCGTCGCCTTACCCGTACCATTCTCCAGCGCCAGGCCGGAAGCTCCCGGGGCTTTAACCAGCGCGACGGTTTCCCCCAGTTCCTGAGAGAAAGTTATGCCATCGCTGTGGGCCAGAATCCCGCCCTTCATTCCATAGTTGAGGCGCTGGTTGTCCTGGGTATAGTCGTAACTGGCGTTTACCGAACCATAGGTGCCGTCATAGCCCACCCCTGCGCTGTTGTTGTAATCTTCGTTATCCGCATCGTAAGACTGCTGAACGTTCCAGGAGAGGTTGTGCGCATCCAGCGCGTTACCGCTCAGCCCCACCTGGTGCATCCCTTTTCCGTGGTTGTTTTGGGTGTACCCATAGTTGACGTAGCTGTCATGCAGCCAGCCTGACAACGGTATGGAGAGGGAGAGCATAAAAATCTGTTCGCTGCCCTGACTGTCGCTGACGTCAGTGTCGGTGCTATTTTGGGCCGAGGTGAGTGAATCGGTGTAGTTCCAGGAGACGTTCCAGGAAATAGCGCGCCAGCTATTGCTGTAGCCCAGCTGCACCAGCCGCTCGACTTCATCCGTCTTCCAGTACTGCTGGCGGCTAAGGGTAAGATAAATATTTCCCATCCCGTCGCCAAAGGTCTGCGTCCATGTTCCCTCCAGACGGCTACGGCGGTTACCTGTCGTCCAGAAGTCGCTCTCGTTATTCTGCCGGGACGCCCATTCGTTCAGGGTGTAGTAGCCCTCTGTGGAGTAGCGGTAGCCCACCAGCCGAAACGTTGTGTTCGTTTCATCAAAACGTTTGGAATAGAGAAAACGGTAAGATTGCCCGCTTTCGTCATCGTCCTCAAACCGCGAGCGGGCATGCGTTACGTCCAGCGAAAGGGCGCCCAGCGAACCCATATCTTTCCCCACGCCAAGCGCGGCGGAGGTGTAATCGCTGGTTCCCTGCACGCCCCCGTAGAGGGTAATACCCGCAGGAAAACCGTGTAACACCTGCGCCTGAAAAACGGTCGGCTGAAAATCGTTTTGATCGCGCAGTTCACCCGCGCTGATATCGACATCGGTTTGGTCTTCACGCTTCAGGATCGCCAGTGAGGCGTAAGGCTGGGTAAAATGTTGCTCGCTGCCATCCTCTTCTTTGATGGTAACATCCAGATCGCCACCCGAATTGGTGGTGTTTAAATCCTTGAGCGCAAACGCTCCCTGCGGTACGGCAGACTGGTAAATGATGTAACCGTTTTGCCGCACAATCACGGTCGCATTGCTTTTCGCCACGCCGCGAACCACTGGCGCAAACCCCGTCAGGCTCGAAGGCAGCATGTCATCATCCGTGTAGAGACGCATCCCTCGCAGTTGCGTGCTGTCAAACACGTCGCTTGCGGTCCATGTATCCCCCAGCATAATTTGGCTGCGTAAAGCGGCGATATCGCGCTGTAAATAGGTATTGATCGAATGATACGAAGACTCGCCATCGGTCACGTTTAGCGTACTGTAGTTACGTAAACGCCATGCCCCCAGGTTGGCACCGTTGCGCAGGTTCAGATAATAAAAATCGTTGTTATCATCCTCGTTCGAATGCACCGTGCTGGAGCCGGAAAAATCGTAGTTCACCATCAGCGCATTGATGCCCTCATCCCAGCGTGAGGGATTGATATAGCCGCGCGCCGATACATCAATATAGATTTGCGGCAACGTGACGTTAAGCTGGAGTTTATCCGTATCAAACGTCCAGGTTGAGCCAGGAACGAGCGGCGCGGGGTCCAGACAGGCTTTGTCATCTATGTCGTTAAGGGCCTTGATAGCCGCCACTTTGACCCCAAGCTCAGCGAGCACGGTTTTGATGTCTGAGAAGCAAGGATGCAGGTTGCTGGTGGCAGTATCTTCGACAAAGGTCACCTCCCGGCGGTCAACATATTCGCCGTTTACATAGATGCTGACCTTATAGTTCCCGGCAGGCAGACTGTTCGCGCGATTAAACTGGTGGATATCCACGTCCACCGGATGATCGATTTCAAGCAGCGCAGGGTTAAACATATCCCTCGCGACCACCTCGCCGGATAAACCAAGCACCATCCCGGAAGCAAGCGCGATGAAAATACGGTAACACTCCATAAATAAACCATCCTTTGCTTAAAGCGCTGCTTTTAAATCCTGACTAATCGCACCGAAATCATTCACATACCGCCAAACCAGCGCATGGCCATTCACGCCTTCCGGTAAGGGTAAACGCAGGGTTTCAAAGGGATGGACGATATTGAGCGGCACATCTTTGCCGTCCACTGTCACATTCATAACGTTGATATTTAGCGGCGTGGGATTTTCAACTACCAGCTGCCGATTTTCTCTGTGCCACTTCACCTGCGTGGCGGCGCGCTCCGGGGTAATGTTCAACGAGGCCGGACGCCAGATCAGCTTGATACGTGTCTTAATGGCGATTTCCATCGCGTTCGGCTTATTGCTCGCCGGGGGAATATTTTTGATGTTCAGCCAGAACACCGACTCCCGATCCTGCGGTAAATTGCCCTCGGTTTTCATAATGCGCAGAATTTTTTCCTGCCCAGCCTCCAGACGAGATACCGGTGGAATGACGGTAAACGGTGGTTTTTTCGCGGTCCCTGTATTACTGAAGGGGTCAACCCATGTTTGAATAAGATAAGGGATAGCCGCTTCGTTATTTTTGACAGTAATGGTTGCGTCGGATTTATCACTCGAATAAACCACTCGTGTGCCACCGATAACCACACCTGCCGATGCCATTGTAGAAATACCCGTAAGACAACACGCTAATAATACATTCACTATACGCCCTGGCATAATCCAATGTCCTTATATATAAAGGAGCCTGTAAATAAGTTCTTAACAGGCTCCGAATCCATAACCGCTGATTATTTCAGGTATTCAATAGTAAACTGAGAGTCAGCATTCGCAGTACCCGGCGTCACTGTTGCCAGAGTCTGGACGAATTTCGCCTTGAATCCCATATCCGCTTTACCATCTGCAATGGCAACGTATTTAGAATTGTTATACAAAGGGATCGCGGTATCATCGCTCAGGTTGAACAGTTTTATCGCCACGCCCGTCGCCGCAATGGCGTCGCCGCTGCCAGTGAACTCACCGTCCGTACCGTCTTCGTTCACCGGCGTACCGATTGAAAGATAACCTTTACCGATGGTATCTTTATCTTCCGTCCCGTCAAAGCGTACCGCCGCCTGAGTATAGGTTGCCGGGCAGCCTTCCAGACGGATGTGGAAATCTTTAACAGACGCGGTGGAATCAATACCCGCGAAGGTTTTTACCGATACACGACCAATATTAACAGTCTGATTACTGGTATCAGTCGTGACTGTACAAGTAGAATCAATCACCTCGCCACGGAAATGAACAGTACCGTCAGCCGCTAATGTCGCACCTGAAAACAGGACGGAAGATAAAACCAGTGAAGTGGCTATAACGTTTAATTTCATGAAACTCTCCATAATTTACATTATTTGTATGCGTCTCATTTATACATTCAAATAAAACACACCATCCTTTAAAGCGTGGCGATAGTACAGTTCATTCCTGCTCTATGACAAATATGTTTTCCCACATGAAATATCTTTAAAATGGAACAATAAAAATTAAAAATAAAAAAACCCTTAAAAATAAGAACAAAACATAATTAAAAAATGCTATTGATATCTCTTCTCTATTTTTTTAAGAATTTATCAATATCTTTTCTTTGTCATAGCTAAATCAGATTCTTTTTTAAGCAGACATAGGTGAAATGAGCAGATAGAGCAAAAATGTAAGAAAAAATGAAAAAAGAAACAGGTTGCGATAAAAAGAAATAATCGCTGAGGGGAGGGCTATGAGGCTGCCAGAATACTGGCAGCCTCGGGTAGGCTGGAGATTATTCTACGGTGACGGACTTCGCCAGGTTACGTGGCTGGTCTACGTCGGTGCCTTTGATCAGCGCGACGTGATAAGCCAGCAGTTGCAGCGGTACGGTGTAGAAGATCGGCGCAATCACCTCTTCCACATGCGGCATCTCGATGATGTGCATGTTGTCGCTGCTGGCGAAACCGGCATCTTTATCCGCAAAGACGTACAGAACACCACCACGGGCGCGCACTTCTTCGATGTTAGATTTCAGTTTTTCCAGCAGTTCGTTGTTAGGTGCCACCACGATAACTGGCATATCCGCATCGATCAGCGCCAGCGGGCCATGCTTCAGCTCGCCTGCCGCATAGGCTTCAGCGTGAATATAAGAGATCTCTTTGAGCTTCAGCGCCCCTTCCAGCGCGATCGGATACTGATCGCCGCGCCCCAGGAACAGAGCGTGATGCTTGTCGGAGAAATCCTCCGCCAGGGCTTCAATGCGTTTGTCCTGAGAGAGCATCTGTTCAATACGGCTTGGCAGCGCCTGGAGACCGTGAACGATATCATGCTCAACGGAAGTATCCTGGCCTTTCAGACGCGCCAGTTTCGCCACCAGCATCAGCAGAACGGTCAGCTGAGTAGTAAACGCTTTGGTGGAAGCCACGCCGATTTCGGTACCCGCTTTGGTCATCAGCGCCAGATCGGATTCACGTACCAGCGAAGAGCCCGGCACGTTACAAATGGCCAGCGAGCCGAGGTAACCCAGTTCTTTAGACAGACGCAGCGCCGCCAGGGTATCGGCCGTTTCGCCAGACTGAGAAAGGGTGATCATCAGGCTGTTACGACGCACCGCAGATTTGCGATAGCGGAACTCAGAGGCGATTTCCACATCACACGGCACACCCGCCAGGGATTCAAACCAGTAGCGCGAGACCATACCGGAGTTGTAAGAGGTACCGCAGGCCACGATCTGAATGTGCTCGACTTTGCTCAGCAGTTCGTTGGCATTGGCGCCCAGCTCGCTCAGATCCACTTCACCATGGCTGATGCGACCAGTCAGGGTGTTTTTAATGGCGTTTGGCTGTTCGTAGATCTCTTTCTGCATGTAGTGACGGTAAGCGCCTTTGTCGCCCGCGTCGTATTGCAGGTTTGATTCGATCTCCTGACGCTTAACCTGCTCGCCTTTTGTGTCGAATACGGTCACGCTGCGACGTGTCACCTCGGCAATGTCTCCCTCTTCCAGGAAGATAAAGCGACGGGTAACCGGCAGCAGCGCCAGCTGGTCGGAAGCGATAAAGTTTTCACCCATGCCCAGACCAATCACCATCGGACTACCGGAACGCGCGGCCAGCAGCGTGGACGGGTCGCGGGAATCCATGATCACCGTACCGTAAGCACCACGTAGCTGAGGGATAGCGCGCAGCACCGCATCACGCAGTGTACCGCCCTTTGCCAGCTCCCAGTGCACCAGGTGAGCAATCACTTCGGTGTCGGTTTCAGAGACGAAGGTATAGCCGCGCGCTTTCAGTTCTTCACGCAGCGGTTCGTGGTTTTCGATAATGCCGTTATGCACGACCACGATGTGTTCAGACACATGCGGGTGTGCGTTGCCTTCAGATGGCTCACCGTGGGTCGCCCAGCGGGTATGCGCAATACCGGTGCCACCGTGCAGCGGATGTTCTTCCGCAGCCTGGGCCAGCATCTGCACTTTACCGAGACGGCGCAGACGGGTCATATGACCTTCTGCATCAACGACAGCCAGCCCGGCTGAGTCGTAACCACGGTATTCCAGACGACGTAAACCTTCGAGAAGGATTTCAGCAATATCACGCTGCGCAACTGCGCCAACAATTCCACACATAGTTATATTTCCTGATTATGGCGTTATGCCATGCGTTGTCGCTGACCTGTATTTGCCCTTTCCGGGCGCCCCGAGCCTTGTAGAGAGTGGGGTTATTTTTATGGGTACTGCTTGTGGGGGGAGGATTATGTTATCCCCTCACCCCGGCCCTCTCCCCAAAGGGGCGAGGGAGAAAAACACCGCACCGAACAATCCCCTCTCCCCTGTGGGGAGAGGGTTAGGGTGAGGGGTATAAATCCGTTACTTCTGCTTCACCGGGCGTTTCCAGCCCTGCTTGCTGACCTGCGGAACGCGGCTTAACACCAGCTCGTTCTCGGCCACATCGCGCGTAACGGTTGTCCCGGCGGCAATGGTCACGCCTTTGCCCACGGTAACAGGCGCCACCAGCTGGGTATCGGAGCCTACAAACACGTCATCACCAATGATGGTTTTAAACTTATTGGCGCCGTCATAGTTACAGGTAATCGTCCCTGCACCAATGTTTACGTTGTCGCCAATTTCCGCATCGCCCAGATAGGTCAGATGACCCGCTTTAGAGCCCTTACCCAGACGCGCTTTTTTCATTTCCACGAAGTTACCTACGTGAGCACCTTCCAGCAGCTCAGCGCCCGGGCGCAGACGCGCAAATGGGCCAATCGTACAGGCCGCCTCAAGATGGGCATCTTCCACCACGCTGTACGGGCTGATTTCGCAGTCGTCACCGATCGCGCTGTTTTTAATCACACAGCCGGTGCCGATTTTGACGCGGTTGCCCAGCGTGACGTTACCTTCCAGGATAACGTTAGTATCTATTTCAACGTCGCGCCCGTGGGTCAGCGTGCCACGCAGATCGAAACGCGCCGGATCGCGCAGCATAACGCCCGCGAGCAACAGCTTTTCTGCCTGCTCGGACTGGTAAATACGCTCAAGACGGGAAAGCTGGAGACGGTTGTTTACCCCGTCCGTTTCGCTGATACGCGCCGGATGAACGGCAGCAATCTCACGCCCTTCCTGGTAAGCCATCGCAATGATGTCGGTGATGTAGTATTCACCCTGCGCGTTGTTATTGTTGAGTCTGGACAGCCAGCGCTTCATATCCGCACCGTTCGCAATCAGGATGCCGGTGTTGATCTCCTGAATCTGGCGCTGTTCGTCAGTGGCATCTTTATGCTCAACAATCCCCGTCACGTTGCCGTTTTCACGCGTAATGCGGCCATAGCCGGTTGGATCGTCCAGCACGACGGTCAACAAACCGATGCCACCCTGCGGTTTGGCTTCACGCAGGCGGGTGAGGGTTTCAACGGAGATCAGCGGGACGTCGCCGTAGAGCATCAGGATATCTTCATCATCAGCGAAGAAGGGTGCAGCCTGCTGCATTGCATGACCCGTACCCAGCTGTTCTGCCTGAAGCACCCAGTTGAGATTGTCGTCACGCAGCGTTTTTTTCAGCAGATTGCCGCCATGTCCATAAACCAGATGCACCTGGCTGGCGCCTAATTCATTCGCTGCATCAATAACATGCTGAACCATTGGCTTTCCTGCCAGCGTGTGGAGCACCTTAGGCAGATCGGAATACATGCGGGTACCTTTGCCTGCGGCAAGGATCACCACGCTCATCGCACTGTTTAACATACGCATCCTGACGGTAGTTTGTGTGAGAAGTAAAAACGTTTGATGCTTAAAATTCTACATCTTTTTCATCATGAATTAAGGCCGAAAAAAAAAGCCAGCCTGGGATCCAGACTGGCTTTTGTGCTTTTCAAGCCGGTGTTACATCGCTTTTTTGGTCAACTCGATAACGCGCAGTTTCGCGATCGCTTTGGCCAGCTCCGCAGACGCCTGAGCGTAATCCACGTCACCATGAGAGCTGTTAATGTGCTCTTCAGCCTTACGCTTCGATTCCAGGGCTCGCGCTTCGTCGAGATCCTGGCCACGAATAGCGGTATCGGCCAGAACGGTCACACTGCCTGGCTGCACTTCAAGAATGCCGCCGGACAGATAGATAAACTCTTCATGACCGAACTGTTTAACGATGCGGATCATACCAGGCTTAATGGCGGTGAGCAGCGGTGCGTGACCCGGGAAAATACCCAGTTCACCTTCACTACCCGTTACCTGGATTTTCTCGACCAGACCAGAGAACATTTGTTGCTCTGCGCTGACGACGTCCAGGTGGTAAGTCATTGCCATATCACCCTCCGATTAAGGCGTTAAAGTTTTTTGGCTTTTTCCACGGCTTCTTCGATGGAACCAACCATGTAGAACGCCTGCTCTGGCAGGTGATCGTATTCGCCTTCCATGATGCCTTTAAAGCCACGGATGGTGTCTTTCAGGGAAACGTATTTACCTGGAGAACCGGTGAATACTTCCGCAACGAAGAACGGCTGAGACAGGAAGCGCTGGATCTTACGCGCACGTGCTACCACCAGTTTGTCTTCTTCAGACAGTTCATCCATACCCAGGATGGCGATGATGTCTTTCAGTTCCTGATAACGTTGCAGCAGGGACTGTACGCCACGCGCGGTGTCGTAGTGCTCCTGGCCAACAACCAGTGGATCCAGCTGACGGCTGGTGGAGTCCAGCGGGTCAACGGCCGGGTAGATACCCAGAGACGCGATCTGACGGCTCAGTACCACGGTTGCATCTAAGTGAGCAAAGGTGGTGGCTGGAGATGGGTCAGTCAAGTCATCCGCAGGTACGTATACCGCCTGAACGGAGGTGATAGAACCAGTTTTGGTAGAGGTGATACGTTCCTGAAGAACACCCATCTCTTCCGCAAGCGTAGGCTGATAACCTACCGCTGAAGGCATACGACCCAGCAGTGCAGATACTTCAGTACCGGCCAGGGTGTAACGGTAGATGTTATCAACGAACAGCAGAACGTCACGGCCTTCGTCACGGAACTTCTCAGCCATCGTCAGGCCAGTCAGCGCAACGCGCAGACGGTTTCCTGGTGGCTCGTTCATCTGGCCGTAAACCAGGGAAACTTTGTCCAGAACGTTGGAGTCGGTCATTTCATGGTAGAAGTCGTTACCCTCACGAGTACGTTCACCAACACCCGCAAACACGGAGTAACCGGAGTGCTCGATCGCGATGTTACGGATCAGCTCCATCATGTTTACGGTTTTACCTACACCCGCACCACCGAACAGACCAACTTTACCGCCCTTCGCGAACGGGCACATCAGGTCGATAACTTTGATGCCGGTTTCCAGCAGTTCCTGAGAGCTGGACAGCTCTTCGTAGGAAGGTGCCGCGCGGTGGATAGCCCAACGCTCTTCTTCACCGATGTCGCCTTTCATGTCGATTGGTTGACCCAATACGTTCATGATACGACCCAGTGTTGCTTTACCTACCGGGACTTCGATCGGGTGCTCAAGGTCTTTTACTTCCAGACCACGACGCAGACCGTCGGAAGAACCCATGGCGATGGTACGCACGATACCGCCGCCGAGCTGCTGCTGAACTTCCAGCACCAGGCTCTCGTTACCATTCTGTACCTCAAGCGCGTCGTACACGCGTGGTACGGCGTCCTGAGGGAACTCGACGTCCACCACGGCGCCGATTACCTGGACAATCTTTCCAGTAGCCATCTTGAATCCTCTACGTAATTCGTAAACCTGGTTAAACCGCGGCGGCCCCCGAGACGATCTCGGTGAGTTCCTGAGTAATGCTGGCCTGACGAGCTTTGTTGTAAACCAACTGCAGCTCTTTAATCAGGCTGCCGCCATTATCGGTCGCGGCTTTCATCGCCACCATTCGTGCGGCCTGCTCGCTGGCCAGGTTTTCTACAACGCCCTGATAAACCTGAGATTCAACGTAACGACGCAGCAGGGTATCCAGCAGCGGTTTCGGATCGGGTTCATACAGGTAATCCCAGGCTTTCTGTTTCAGCTCGTCATCTTCTGATGCCGGTAACGGCAGCATCTGAGTGAGCGTAGGCACCTGAGACATGGTGTTAATAAATTTGTTGCTGACAACGTACAGTCTGTCCAGACGGCCTTCATCGTAGGCCTGCAACATCACTTTAACCGGGCCGATCAGTTCGGACAGGGACGGGTTATCACCCATACCGGTCACCTGAGCGACAATGTTGCCACCAACGGAGTTAAAGAAAGAGACGCCTTTAGAGCCAATCAGTGCCAGATCGCACTGAACGCCTTTATCGGACCAGCCTTTCATATCCGCCAGCAGTTTTTTGAACAGGTTAATGTTCAAGCCGCCACACAGACCACGGTCAGTCGACACCACCAGGTAGCCCACGCGCTTAACGTCGCGTTCTTCCAGGTAAGGGTGCTTATATTCCAGATTACCGTTTGCAAGGTGACCAATCACTTTGCGCATGGTCTCTGCATAAGGACGGCTGGCCGCCATGCGATCCTGCGATTTACGCATTTTGGAAGCGGCGACCATCTCCATCGCTTTAGTGATCTTTTGCGTGTTCTGGACGCTTGCGATCTTACTACGTATCTCTTTTGCGCCGGCCATGAGCTTCTCCTCAATGCCAGACGGCTTGTCCTGAGACAAGCCGCCGGACGATTACCAGGATTGGGTTGCTTTGAAGGAATCGAGGATAGCTTTCAGCTTGCCTTCGATTTCGTCGTTATAGCCACCGGTCTGGTTGATCTCTTGCATCAGCGGAGCGTGATCACGGTCGACGTAAGCCAGCAGAGCGGCTTCGAAGCTACCGATTTTCGCCAGTTCCACATCTTCGAGGTAACCGCGTTCAGCCGCGAACAGTACCAGGCCCTGCTGAGCAACAGACATTGGCGCGTACTGTTTCTGCTTCAGCAGCTCGGTCACTTTCTGACCGTGGCTCAGCTG
The DNA here is from genome assembly GCF_002787395.1 of Enterobacter sp. CRENT-193. Classification (NCBI taxonomy): domain Bacteria; kingdom Pseudomonadati; phylum Pseudomonadota; class Gammaproteobacteria; order Enterobacterales; family Enterobacteriaceae; genus Enterobacter; species Enterobacter sp. CRENT-193. The sequence continues at coordinate 804,437 of NZ_CP024812.1, forward strand.
TTTACGGGTTGCTTCGTCCAGATCGGATGCGAACTGAGAGAACGCAGCCAGTTCACGATACTGTGCCAGCGCGGTACGGATACCACCGGACAGTTTCTTGATGATCTTGGTCTGAGCAGCACCACCCACACGGGATACGGAGATACCCGGGTTAACCGCCGGACGAATACCGGAGTTAAACAGGTTGGTTTCCAGGAAGATCTGACCATCGGTAATGGAGATTACGTTGGTCGGAACGAACGCAGAAACGTCACCCGCCTGGGTTTCAATGATCGGCAGAGCGGTCAGAGAACCTGTTTTACCCTTCACTTCACCTTTGGTGAAGTTCTCGACGTATTCCGCGTTAACGCGGGAAGCACGCTCCAGCAGACGAGAGTGGAGGTAGAATACGTCGCCTGGGAATGCTTCACGTCCTGGTGGACGACGGAGCAGCAGGGAAACCTGACGATAAGCAACAGCCTGTTTAGACAGGTCATCGTATACGATCAGCGCATCTTCACCGCGGTCACGGAAGTATTCGCCCATTGCGCAACCGGCGTATGGTGCCAGGTATTGCAGTGCAGCAGATTCAGACGCGGTTGCTACCACAACGATGGTGTTAGACAGTGCGCCGTGCTCTTCCAGTTTACGAACCACGTTGGAAATGGTGGACGCTTTCTGGCCGATAGCCACGTACACACATTTGATGCCGGAGTCACGCTGGTTGATGATGGCGTCGATTGCCATCGCGGTTTTACCGGTCTGACGGTCACCGATGATCAGTTCACGCTGACCACGACCGATTGGGATCATGGCATCAACGGACTTATAACCCGTCTGTACTGGCTGATCAACTGACTGACGGTCGATAACGCCTGGTGCGATAACTTCGATTGGGGAGAAGCCATCGTGCTCAACCGGACCTTTACCGTCGATTGGCGCACCCAGGGTGTTAACAACGCGACCCAGCAGGCCACGGCCAACCGGCACTTCCAGAATACGGCCAGTACACTTAACCTTCATGCCTTCGGCGAGGTCAGCGTATGGACCCATCACAACGGCACCTACGGAGTCGCGCTCCAGGTTCAGTGCGATAGCGTAACGGTTACCCGGCAGGGAAATCATCTCACCCTGCATACAATCGGCCAGGCCGTGGATGCGGATAACACCGTCACTTACAGAAACAATAGTACCTTCGTTGTGAGCTTCACTCACAACATTGAACTGAGCAATGCGCTGCTTGATCAGTTCGCTGATTTCGGTGGAATTCAGTTGCATGCTCCAGTCCCCTTAAGACTGCAAGACGTCTGCAAGGCGCTCAAGACGGCCGCGTACGCTGCCATCAATGACCATATCACCCGAGCGGATGATTACGCCTGCCATTACAGACTTATCGATTTTGCAATTCAGCTTAACTTTGCGTGACAGACGTTTTTCCATCGCGGCGGTGATTTTCGCAAGCTGTTCGTCACTCAGTTCAGTCGCGGAAGTTACTTCAACTTCAGCGGTAGCTTCACTAAGGGCACGTAAGTGCTCAAACTGCTCGAGAACATCCGGGAGCACACGGAGACGACCATTTTCCGCCATCACCTTAATCAGGTTCTGGCCGTTGGCATCCAGTTGCTCTCCGCACACGGCGATAAACGACGCGGCGAGGGTTTCAGGCGCTAACGCACCAGAAAGCAACTCGGCCATTTGTTCGTTTTTCGTCACCTCAGCGGCAAACGCCAGCATATTCTGCCAGCGATCGACATTTTGGTGTTCGACAGCAAAGTCAAAAGCTGCTTTGGCGTAGGGGCGAGCTACCGTAACAAATTCAGACATCAGCCCCTCCCTCCTTACAGTTCAGCGACAAGTTTGTCCACGATGTCGCTGTTAGCAGCTTCATCCACGGAACGTTCGATGATCTTCTCGGCGCCAGCAACAGCCAGAATCGCAACCTGCTTACGCAGTTCTTCACGAGCACGTTTACGCTCAGCTTCAATTTCAGCCTGAGCCTGTGTCACGATCTTAGTACGTTCCTGTTCTGCTTCAGCTTTGGCTTCGTCCAGGATCTGAGAACGGCGTTTGTTAGCCTGTTCAATGATTACCTGAGCTTCAGCTTTCGCTTTTTTCAGCTGGTCTGTCGCGTTGGCCTGTGCAAGGTCCAAATCTTTCTTAGCGCGTTCTGCGGAAGCCAGACCGTCAGCAATTTCTTTCTGACGTTTTTCGATGGCAGCCATTAAAGGCGGCCATACATACTTCATGCAGAACCAGACAAAGAGAATAAACGCGATGGCCTGGCCGAGGATTGTTGCGTTCATGTTCACAGCACAATACCTCTTAAATTTCTGTGGCTTGGGGTTTTAAAACAACTACTACGCGACAGCAAACATCACGTACAGACCCAGACCTACAGCGATCATTGGGATTGCATCCACCAGACCCATAACGATAAAGAACTGAGTACGCAGCAGAGGAATCAGATCAGGTTGACGCGCTGCGCCTTCCAGGAATTTGCCCCCGAGGATGCCGATACCGATCGCAGCACCGATAGCCGCCAGACCCATCATCACAGCGGCAGCCATGTACAGCAGATCCATATTCAGGTTTTCCATGACAGTCTCCAGTTTGTTTCAATTAAAACGTAGTAGTGTTGGTAAAAAATCAGTGCTCTTCAGACGCCATCGACAGATAGACGATCGTCAGAACCATGAAGATAAAGGCTTGCAGCGTAATGATCAGGATGTGGAAAATGGCCCATGGCACATTCAGAATCCACTGTGACCACCACGGCAGAAGACCCGCGATCAGAATGAAAATCAGCTCACCCGCATACATGTTGCCGAACAGTCGCAGACCCAGTGAAACAGGTTTGGACAGCAGGCTAACGCCTTCCAGAATCAGGTTGACCGGAATAAACGCCCAGTGGTTGAACGGCTGCAAGGTAAGCTCTTTCACAAAGCCGCTTACGCCTTTCATTTTGATGCTGTAGAACAGAATGAGGATAAATACGCCCAGCGCCATCGACAGGGTGATGTTCACGTCGGCAGACGGAACCACGCGCAGTGCAGGCAGGCCGAGTACGTGCTCACCGATCCAAGGTAAGAAATCGATAGGCAGGAGGTCCATCAGGTTCATCAGGAAGACCCAAACGAACACGGTCAGGGCCAGCGGAGCAATCAGTTTGCTCTTACCATGGTACATGTCTTTCACGCTGCCATGGACGAAGCCGATGATCATCTCGATGAACGTCTGGAATTTCCCTGGAACACCGCTGGTCGCCTTTTTAGCAACGCTACGGAACATGGCCAGGAACAGAAGACCCAAAACCACCGAGAAGAACATGGAGTCGATGTTGATCGTCCAGAAGGTGGCCGGGGGGTTATGTGGATCCACCAGCGAGAATGTACGCAGGTCCAGCTGAAGGTTATTCAGATGGTGACCTATGTAATCCTGCGGCGTCATATTTTCTGAAGCCATGATGCCTTTTACCCTTTGTTATTGATTACAGCTGGAGCCAGAACTTGTACCACCAGCACCAAAACCCACGTTGCTATCAGCGGCATGAATACCACTTTCAAAACCGCCAGCGCCATCACCAGTAGAGCAAAGGTCAGCAACACCTTACACACTTCGCCGAGAGCGAAGGACCAGGCCACGCGGCCTTTGGCAGGTGTATGCGCCTGATGACGCCAGGCAAAAATCATAAACAACACGTTTGGCAGAACCACCGCCAAACCTCCGCACGCGGCGGAGATGCCCCAGAAGGGGTCTTTGAGGCTAAACAGCAGTCCACTTGCTATCACAGCCAGAAACTGAATGAACAGAAGCTTACGAGCAACGTTTCTACTCAAGAGCGACACAGACATCACGTTTTTACTCCTGCTCCCTTCGAGGTATGCCGCGTGTCGTATAAAACGTCCTTTAAGGCTCAGAGTCAAGCATCAAAAAGCGGTCAAATTATACGGTGCGTACCCGTGATTTCAAACATTAAGTAGCGAAAAGGTGAATAAATGTTTAAATATTTTTCCCCAGTCCTATTTTTCAACTTTTGACCCAAGCGTTGACCTTCAGGCAAAACTGCAAACAGCGCGGAAACGTTGGTGATAAAGCGTGCACGAGATCACAAAATACACATTTGCGATAAAATGGTATTTATCAAAGACGTAAAACGATTAATTTCATCTGCATGAAATTAAAGCAAAAAAACCGCAACTATTTTTAAAACAGAGCCGTATACAACAAAAACCTTTTATTGACATTCTTAATAAATATTTAACATTCCATTCTTGTTGCTTTTACCCACTTTTAGCAGACTTATAATTTCATGGTTGACTATCCTCTGAGTGAACGAATCACGTCAGGTTAACCATAAGAAAATCCATGGTAACAACAAGGTTAAATTAACGACGACCAAATCAGACTGAATGTGCTGCTTTTTAACACGATCAGAACAGCACAAATTCCACATTTTTTATTAATTTTTTAAAAAGTGTTTGGCTTAATTATCACCAGATGACGCTCACCTTCGAGCTGAGGGATCTGGAGTTTCTCAATGGATTCGACAACAAAACCGTCCGGAAGCTGCTCGATTTCGTCCCCCGGAAGTTGCCCTTTCAGCGCATAAAAACGCCCCTTCTCCGCTGGCAGGTGTTTGCACCAGCTCACCATGTCATTGAGTGAGGCAAACGCGCGGCTGATAACACCGTCAAACGGTGGCTCTGCCGGGAACTCCTCTACCCTGCTCTGTACGGGCGTAATGTTTTCCAGCTTCAGCTCATGCTGAACCTGGCGTAAAAAGCGTACGCGCTTGCCCAGGCTGTCCAGCAGCGTGAAATGACTCTCCGGTCGAACAATAGACAACGGAACGCCCGGCAAGCCCGGACCGGTGCCCACATCGATAAAACGTTCACCGTTCAGATACGGCGCCACGACGATGCTATCGAGAATATGGCGAATCAGCATCTCGTTGGGATCGCGTACGGAGGTGAGGTTGTACGCTTTATTCCATTTGTTCAGCATATCGACATAGGCCACCAGCTGATTTTTCTGGTGATCGGTGAGCGAAATACCTGCCTGTTCCAGCAGACGAGAGAGTTTATTGAGCACGGTGGATACCTGTTGAGAAACTTAAGTGGCGGGTGGCGCTTCGCTAACCCGCCCTACGGGTTCAGTAGGCCCGGTAAGCGCAGCGCCACCGGGCTATTTACAGAGCATTACGCGCTACGGCGCAGCATGCCCTGCTTTTTCAGCCACACCAGCAGAATCGAAATCGCGGCAGGTGTGACGCCAGAGATACGTGAGGCCTGGCCAATCGATACAGGTTTGTGATCGTTCAGCTTAGCGATCACTTCGTTGGAAAGGCCCGTCACCTGACGGTAGTCCAGCATTTCCGGCAGCAGCGTGTTTTCGTTGCGCTGCTGTTTTTCGATCTCATCCTGCTGACGCGCGATGTAGCCTTCGTACTTCACCTGAATTTCGACCTGCTCGGCCGCTTCAGCGTCTTCAAGGCCCGGTGCGAACGCCGTCAGTTTGACCAGATTCTCGTAGGTGACTTCAGGACGGCGCAGCAGATCTTCCCCACTGGCTTCGCGCGACAGCGGTGCTGTTAAGTGAGCATTCACTTCAGCAGCAGTTTCCGCCTGCGGATTCACCCAGGTGGTTTTCAGGCGCTGACGTTCCTGTTCAATGTGTTCCAGCTTCTCGTTGAAGCGCGCCCAGCGCTCGTCATCCACCAGACCCAGCTCGCGGCCCACCTCGGTCAGACGCAGATCGGCATTGTCTTCGCGCAGCATCAGGCGATATTCCGCACGAGAAGTAAACATGCGGTACGGTTCTTTGGTCCCCAGCGTGCAGAGATCGTCGACCAGAACGCCCAGGTAAGCCTGAGAACGCGCCGGTGCCCAGCCCTCTTTCTCGGCAGAGAAGCGAGCGGCGTTCAGACCGGCCAGCAGCCCTTGCGCGGCAGCTTCTTCGTACCCGGTGGTGCCGTTAATCTGGCCTGCGAAGAACAGACCCTGGATGAATTTGCTTTCCAGCGTCGGCTTCAGGTCACGCGGATCGAAGAAATCGTACTCAATAGCGTAGCCAGGACGAACGATCTTCGCGTTTTCCATGCCCTGCATTGAACGCACAATCTGCATCTGCACGTCGAACGGCAGGCTGGTGGAGATGCCGTTCGGGTAAATTTCGTTAGATGTCAGCCCTTCCGGTTCGAGGAAGATCTGGTGCTGATTACGATCGGCAAAGCGCATCACTTTGTCTTCGATAGACGGGCAATAACGCGGGCCGATCCCTTCGATCACACCAGCATACATTGGGCTGCGATCGAGATTATTGCGGATCACGTCATGGGTTTTTTCATTGGTGTGCGTGATGTAGCACGGCACCTGCTGCGGATGTTGCGCCGCATTGCCCATGAACGAGAACACCGGCATCGGGTTATCGCCGTGCTGCTGTGCCAGCACGCTGAAATCAATGGTGCGCGCATCAATACGCGGCGGCGTGCCGGTTTTCAGGCGGCTTACGCGCAGCGGCAGCTCACGCAGACGACGAGATAACGGAATTGACGGCGGATCGCCAGCACGACCACCGCTGTAATTGTCCAGACCAATATGGATTTTACCGTCCAGGAATGTCCCGACCGTCAGCACCACCGCTTTTGCGCGGAATTTGAGACCCATTTGGGTCACGGCGCCAACAACACGATCGTTCTCCACGATAAGATCTTCTACCGCCTGCTGGAAGATCATCAGGTTCGGTTGGTTTTCCAGCGCGGTGCGCACAGCCTGACGGTAAAGCACACGGTCTGCCTGTGCACGGGTGGCGCGAACAGCCGGACCTTTACTCGCGTTTAGTATCCTAAACTGAATACCCGCATGATCGATCGCTTTCGCCATCAGGCCGCCAAGTGCATCCACTTCTTTTACCAGGTGTCCTTTCCCAATGCCGCCAATCGCCGGATTACAGGACATTTGTCCCAGCGTGTCGATATTGTGTGTCAAAAGCAGGGTCTGCTGACCCATTCGCGCTGCGGCCATTGCGGCCTCAGTGCCTGCGTGACCCCCGCCAATGATGATGACGTCAAAAGGATCCTGATAAAACATGGTGGTCTGCCTCGCGTAAAGCGGTATGAAAATGGATTGAAGCCCGGGCCGTGGATTCTACTCAACTTTAGTCTTTCGAGAAAGCATTGGGATCCTGGGCTATTAAAAAGAAGATCTTTTTATTTAGAGATCTGTTCTATTGTGATCTCTTATTAGGATCGCAGACCTTTGTGGATAAGTCCGATCCCATAAATAAGATCATGCAGTTAGGAAGGATCGTTTGCTGTGAATGATCGGTGATCCTGGACCGTATAAGCTGGGATCAGATCGCCACTTTATACACAGGTCAAAAACTAAACCAACGTTGTTATTTGGATAACTACGGCTTAATACGAGCTTTTAACCAGAGTTATCCACATCTGTTCGCACGATCTTTAATCGTTTTTGAGTAAATTTTTCCATTCCGCGAGCCAGATCTCGGCTGGATCTTCGGGAATATCATGATCGAGGATGTTGATCTTCAGCGTTTCACCCAGCTGTTTTGCTCCGCAGGCGGTCACCGCAGCTTCTACTTTCTCTATGGCGCCACAGAAAGTGTCATATTCACGGCTGCCGATCCCCACAGCGCCAAACCGGACGTTTGACAGATCGGGCTGTTGTTCCAGCAGTTCGTCATATAAAGGTTGCAGGTTATCTGGCAGATCGCCCGCGCCGTGCGTGGAGGTGATCAGCAGCCAGACCCCGTCAGTCGGGAGATCTTCCAGCAGCGGTCCGTGCAGCGTTTGTGTAGAAAAGCCCGCGTCTTCCAGCTTCTCAGCCAGATGTTCCGCTACATATTCCGCACCGCCCAGGGTGCTGCCGCTGATAAGAGTAATGTCCGCCATTGATCGCTCGCTCAGATAAAGAGGCGGCCATTGTACGCTGTGAACGAGCTGGGATCTACCTGTGGAAAATGTGGGAATGAAATTTCCCGATCACGGGCGGATAGTACGCATGATCGGGTTTTGCAGGGAGATCAGGGTTTCAGTGGACTGAATTTCATCGATTGTTTGGATCTTGTTGATAAGTACCTGCTGGAGGGCGTCAATGGATCGGCACATGACCTTTATAAAGATGCTGTAGTGCCCGGTGGTGTAGTACGCCTCAGTGACTTCATCCAGCGCGTTCAGTTTCTCCAGCGCGGAGGGGTAATCTTTGGCGCTTTTCAGAATAATGCCAATGAAGCAGCAGACGTCGTAGCCGAGTTGCTTCGGGCTGACATCAATGCGTGCGCCGGTGATGATCCCGGCCTGCTTCATTTTCTCTACGCGAACGTGAATGGTCCCCGGGCTGACGCCAAATTGTTTAGCCAGTTCGGCATACGCGGTGCGTGCGTTGGCCATGAGCGCTTCCAGAATGCCGCGGTCCAGATTGTCGATCTGATAATTTTCCATAGGTTTTTCTTATGAAGATTAATGATTCCTTCTATTCTAGCGTCTTATTTTAACGAATCAAAAGTGAAGGAGGCTTTTTGTTGATGGGTTATTGAATTAAGCGCCTGTTCTGTTGCTTAATCAGTATCAACAGGACGCAGGAGTATAAATAATGAAAACCGCTTACATCGCAAAACAACGCCAGATCAGTTTCGTTAAATCCCATTTTTCTCGCCAGCTGGAAGAGAAGCTTGGCCTTATTGAAGTTCAGGCGCCGATTCTGAGCCGCGTGGGTGACGGGACGCAGGATAACTTGTCTGGTTGCGAAAAAGCGGTACAGGTAAAAGTGAAAACACTGCCAGACGCTCAGTTCGAAGTGGTTCATTCCCTGGCGAAGTGGAAGCGTCAAACCCTGGGACAACACGACTTCAGCGCGGGCGAAGGGCTTTACACGCATATGAAAGCCCTTCGCCCCGATGAAGACCGCCTCTCCCCCATTCACTCTGTCTACGTTGACCAGTGGGACTGGGAGCGCGTAATGGGTGACGGCGAGCGCCACGTTGGCACGCTGAAGTCTACCGTTGAGGCGATTTACGCCGGGATCAAAGCGACCGAAGCGGCCGTAAGCAAAGAGTTTGGTCTGGCACCGTTCCTGCCGGAAACGATCCACTTTGTTCACAGTCAGGAGTTGCTGAGCCGTTTCCCGGATCTGGATGCCAAAGGCCGTGAACGCGCGATTGCCAAAGAGCTTGGCGCGGTATTCCTGATCGGCATTGGCGGAAAATTGTCTGATGGTAAACGTCACGACGTCCGTGCGCCGGATTACGATGACTGGAGCACAGTGGGCGAAAGCGAATATGCTGGTCTGAACGGCGATATTCTGGTCTGGAACCCGGTTCTGGAAGATGCGTTTGAACTCTCTTCAATGGGGATCCGCGTGGATGCTGAAGCACTGAAGCGTCAGCTGGCCGTGACCGGTGATGAGGATCGTCTGCAACTGGAATGGCACCAGGCGCTGCTGCGCGGTGAAATGCCGCAGACCATCGGCGGTGGTATTGGCCAGTCTCGTCTGACCATGCTGCTGTTGCAACTGTCCCATATCGGTCAGGTGCAGTGTGGGGTCTGGCCGCAGCAGGTACGTGAGAGCGTCGGTTCTCTTCTTTAATTAACGTCGCCAGCGTCTGAGCAGGCGGCTACGCAACCCGGTATCAAAGCGCCAGATATGATCGAAGATGCGCATGATGCCGGGTTTTCCATGTGCAGACATCGCCACGGCATGGAAACGGTGCTGGTGCACGCGCTGCATCTCCTTCACTTTATTCACGACGTCGTCCGGCAGCCGCTGGGCAATAAAATCGGAAATCACCACCGCATCCGCGTCGTACCAGTCACCGCCCTGCATGCGCTCAATGATACTGCGAAAACAGCTGGCCAGATCGGTGCCGCCGCGAAAGCGCTGGCTTAAAAAGCGGATCGCCTGCTCCAGCCCCTGCGGGCTGGTCAGTTCATACCCCACCACTTCGCTGGAAAAGAGCATGATGTAGCAGCGACGACGATCGGCGAGCGCCACGCGCATCAGGGCCAGGCAGAACGCTTTTGCGCACTGTTCATTAAAGCCCCCCATCGATCCGGACGTATCGACGCAAACAATGAATGGGCCGCGCGGTTGCTCATCAAAATCCTGGTGCACCACCGGACGCTGGCTGATCTTCTCGCGCCAGGCTTCGCCATGCAGTCGATAGGTAATGAGCTGTTTTTCCACCAGCCGACGATAAAACTCATACTCCAGTTCGGTCATTCCCAGCGTGCTGAGTTCCGTAGGCAGCAGACGCAGGATGTCATCGCTTTGCTGTAACCCGTCCACCTGCTCCGGTACGGTGGAGGGCTCGCGTACCAGCGTTCGGAAGGTCTCCATCGGCGCATCTTTCTTTGGGACCGACCGGGCCTCCCGGGAGCGGCCGAGCTGTTCTGCGAGCTTTATCAGCTCCGGCTGTTGCGCCAGAAAGTCGCCGTACTTCACGATCAGCTGATAATCGCCCCGCTTTAACTGGCCGGCACTCATATCCCAGAGTCGACCAGCGGCGTTTTCATTCTCCACCAGCACCTGTTCTAACTGGCCGCTCAGGGTCATTCGCTCCTGGACCTCACTGAGCAACTGTTCGCGCTCTTCGTCCAGCAACTGCTGATTGAGGGCCGTGGCCTGGACCACAAGGCTCAGTCGCCAGCGCTGTAAAAACAGCGTATGCAGGGCGGGAGTGAAGCTGGGGTTGTCCGTGACCAGCGCTCTGGCCTGGCTGGCAAACGGGGAGTGAACGTTATCAAGCAGCGTCAGAGTTTGCTGTAGCTGGGCAATACACTGCGGCGTTGAAAGCCGCTGGCACTGCTGGTAACCAGCCACTTCCTCTGTCAGTTCCGGCGGGACTTCCGTCTCCTTAAACCGCTGGCGCAGGTTATCGCGCCAGCGGGGAAGATCGTCCGTCATTGCTTTTCGGAGCTTCGGGAATTTTTCAAAGAAGGCCGCCAGCTGCGGTGAAGCGAGCAGGGTAATGACGACCTCTTCGATCAACCCTTCCTCGCTAACCGCCAGCATGACGTTAAGCGTGTCCAGCGTTAGCATTGACGAGCCTGTTTGATCTGCGCGCTGACATCCTGCAAGCTGGCTTCAATGCGACCTAACCAGTCGCTATGGATAAAGAGGCATTTCTGCTGCTCGCTGAAGCGGGTGTGCTGCTGATGCCATTCGTTATCCAGCGCGTCGAGCTGCTGTTTGATCTCCTCCGGCACAGTGTCGGAGGCCGTGCCCGGCAGAGCCAGGCGCGATCCCTGAAGGCTGACGTCGCGGATCACAAGGTGCTGGCTGCTGTCGACTTCCATCGACAACGGCTGTGCAAAGCCGATACCGTTGAGTTTACCGCGGATCTCACCGCCCTTATCCAGCCACTGAACCAGCGCAACGCGTTCGATAGTCACATGCACAACCTGCATATCATGAAGCTTCAGCGGCTGCTGAAGAAGAAGCGTTAGCGAGGCGTCAGTCAGCCCGGCTGGCAGTTCGTAGTGCGGTTTACGGGCAAACATCCCGCCAAGACGGTTCACCTTCAGCGCGGTTTTGTCACTTTGCTGCTGCTGGAGCTGAAGGCGACGTTGAGCAATCGCCCCCAGTTGATTAAGCATGGATTGCTGACCCCACGCGTGTCCGGTCATCAAAACGTCCAGCTGCTGCTGCATCAGATTCATCCCTTCTGCGTCGTGCCACAGGCAGTCTTTCAGCAGGATCAGATCGATGGGAGCGACAGCATCGCGGCCGCTAAACAGCGCGCTTGCCTGGAGCAGACGAATGGCTTTTTTCCAGCGACGATCGGAGACGTACGGCGCGGAGGGCAGTAAATCAAGCTGCTGGCGCAGCATGAAGATCAGCTCAAAAACGGGATCGGGCAGTTTTATCTTGCCGATCTCCTCCTGCCACTGGTGGTATTCCTCGTCCGTGACCTGCAATGACGCTGCCACCGGATTTTCGTTTTCATCCTGCTGGCTTACCAGCATAGAACGGAAGTTTGATTTATCCTGGACTTTATCCAGCCACAGGCGGATCAACATACGGTCATACAGCGCTTCCAGGCTGCTGTCGGCTTCGGGCAGTTCGTTTGACGCGGCCACCAGCAGGCGCATGGGGATCTTCTCTTCGCTGGCGCCGTTGCGGAATCGGCGTTCGTTAATTGCCGTCAGCAGGGTATTCAGAATGGCCGGGCCGGCTTTCCAGATCTCATCAAGAAAGACGATTTCCGCTTCCGGGAGATAGCCCGCCGTCAGACGTTCATAGCGTCCCTCATCTTTTAGCGCCTGAATGGAGAGTGGGCCGAAAACTTCTTCCGGCGTGGAGAAGCGCGTCATCAAATACTCGAATGCGCGCGCGTTCTGGAAAGCGAATTTGAGGCGGCGTGCGATCAGACTTTTGGCAATGCCCGGCGGCCCCAGCAGAAACACGCTTTCCCCGCTCAGCGCCGCCAGTAAACAGAGGCGAATGGCGTGGCTACGCTCGTAAAGGCCTTTTTCCAGCGCACTGCTGAGGCGGGAAATTCTTTCTGCTAATAAATGTGAGTGAGCCATAATAGTTTTGCATCCTTTCGCCGTCGTGGCGGCTAATTGAAGCGAGTATAGACGTTTCGGTCTGGCCTGGTAATAGGCTGAAGTGCGGCGCTATTTTCTTTGCGCTACATTAATGTGGCTGCATTTAGGGGTACGATTTTGCATTGAATCGTGCATACTGTGCGCTTTTTGTGGGCCAAGGGACTAAGCACACATTTGTTATTCAAACGAAAAGACTAGTCTATGAGCACTGATAATAAGCAATCATTACCCGCAGTAACGCTTGCGGCGATCGGGGTTGTCTACGGTGATATCGGCACCAGCCCGCTTTATACGCTTCGTGAATGTCTGTCCGGTCAGTTTGGTTTTGGTGTAGAGCGTGACGCCGTATTTGGTTTCCTCTCGCTCATCTTCTGGCTGCTGATCCTGGTGGTCTCCCTTAAATATCTCTCTTTCGTTATGCGGGCTGATAACGCGGGCGAGGGCGGTATTCTGACCCTGATGTCCCTTGCCGGGCGCAATACGTCTGCAAGAATGACCTCCGTGCTGGTCATCATTGGCCTGATTGGCGGCAGCTTCTTCTATGGAGAAGTCGTGATTACGCCGGCGATTTCGGTAATGTCGGCCATAGAGGGGCTGGAGATTGTCGCGCCACAGCTTGATACGTGGGTGGTGCCACTCGCTATTATCGTGCTGACGTTACTGTTTGCTATACAAAAACACGGTACCGGGCTGGTGGGTAAGCTGTTCGCGCCTATTATGCTGGCCTGGTTCTTGATCCTGGCGGCGCTGGGCTTACGCAGTATTATCGCCAACCCGGATGTCCTGCACGCGCTGAACCCATTGTGGGCGGTGCATTTCTTCCTGGAATATAAAGTGGTGTCGTTTGTGGCGCTGGGCGCGGTGGTACTTTCCATTACCGGTGTTGAAGCGCTGTATGCGGATATGGGCCACTTCGGGAAACTCCCTATTCGCGTCGCATGGTTTAGCGTGGTCTTGCCTTCACTGGTGCTGAATTACTTCGGTCAGGGCGCGCTGCTGCTTGCACACCCTGAAGCGATTAAAAACCCGTTCTTCCTGCTGGCGCCGGACTGGGCGCTGGTTCCGATGCTGATCCTGGCGACGCTGGCGACGGTCATTGCCTCTCAGGCTGTCATTTCCGGCGTATTCTCCCTGACGCGTCAGGCCGTGCGGTTGGGTTATCTCTCCCCAATGCGCATTATCCATACCTCAGAGATGGAGTCTGGCCAGATCTACATTCCGTTCGTCAACTGGCTGCTCTACTTCGCGGTGGTGATTGTCATCGTCAGCTTTGAGCACTCCAGTAATCTGGCGGCGGCGTACGGTATCGCGGTAACCGGAACGATGGTGTTGACCTCTATTCTCTCCACCACCGTGGCGTACCGTAACTGGCACTGGAATAAGTTCCTCGTGGGGCTGATCCTGGTTGGCTTCCTCTGTATCGACGTGCCGCTGTTCTCTGCGAATCTCGACAAGATTGTCTCCGGTGGCTGGCTGCCGCTGACGCTGGGTCTGGTGATGTTTATTGTGATGACGACGTGGAAGAGCGAACGTTTCCGCCTGCTGCGTCGTATGCATGAGCACGGTAACTCTCTGGAGGCCATGATCGCCTCGCTGGAGAAATCCCCACCGGTGCGCGTGCCGGGCACGGCGGTGTATATGTCTCGCGCGCTGAACGTAATCCCGTTTGCGCTGATGCATAACCTCAAGCACAACAAAGTGCTGCACGAGCGCGTGATCCTGCTGACGCTGCGTACTGAAGATGCGCCGTACGTTCACAACGTGCGTCGCGTACAGATTGAACAGCTGTCGCCAACCTTCTGGCGCGTGGTGGCAAGCTACGGCTGGCGCGAAACGCCGAACGTGGAAGAGGTGTTCCACCGCTGCGGTCTGGAAGGCCTGAGTTGCCGCATGATGGAGACGTCGTTCTTTATGTCCCACGAGTCGCTGATCATCGGCAAGCGCCCATGGTATTTGCGCCTGCGCGGCAAGCTGTATCTCATTCTGCAACGTAACGCCCTGCGTGCGCCTGACCAGTTTGAGATCCCGCCTAATCGCGTGATTGAGCTGGGCACGCAGGTCGAGATTTAAGACTCCGTGTGGGCTTGATGCCCTCACCCCGACCCTCTCCCACAGGGAGAGGGCGCAACCATAAAAAACGGTAACCTGACGGTTACCGTTTTGCATTTACCTCCTCTGCATTTCACTTAGCGAAACGTTTCGACGTTGATCACAAATCCGTTACGTCATGATGGTTTTCTGAACACTTCTGCGGCTACACTGTTTTTAGCGAAACGTTTCGCTAGTGGAGCAAAAAATGAAGAAAAGCACAGTACTCAACTCAGAAATCTCATCGGTGATTTCCCGTCTTGGGCATACCGATACGCTGGTGGTTTGCGATGCAGGCTTACCGGTTCCGCGCAGCACAACCCGTATCGATATGGCGTTAACGCAGGGCGTGCCCTCGTTCATGCAGGTACTGGAAGTGGTCACCGCGGAGATGCAGGTTGAGGCGGCCATTCTCGCGGCGGAAATCAAACAGCATAATCCGCAACTCCACGAAACGTTGCTCAGCCACATTGAGCAACTGCAACAGCACCAGGGAAACACCATAGAAATTCGTTACACAACGCACGAGCAGTTCAAACAACAAACCGCAGACAGTCAGGCGGTGATTCGCAGCGGGGAGTGTTCCCCGTATGCGAATATCATTCTCTGTGCTGGCGTCACCTTCTGAGGCCATCATGGACGCATTACTGCAACTCAAAGGGATCGATAAATCGTTCCCGGGCGTAAAAGCCCTCTCCGGCGCGGCGCTGAACGTCTATTCCGGGCGCGTCATGGCGCTGGTGGGCGAAAACGGCGCCGGCAAATCCACCATGATGAAAGTGCTGACCGGTATCTACCAACGCGATGCCGGTTCGCTGCTGTGGCTGGGTAAAGAGACCACCTTCAACGGCCCGAAATCCTCTCAGGAAGCGGGCATCGGCATCATCCACCAGGAGCTGAACCTGATCCCGCAGCTCACCATTGCGGAGAACATCTTCCTCGGCCGTGAGTTCGTGAACCGGTTTGGCAAAATCGACTGGAAAACCATGTATGCCGAAGCGGACAAACTGCTGGCGAAGCTGAATCTGCGCTTTAAGAGCGACCGACTGGTGGGCGACCTTTCCATCGGCGATCAGCAGATGGTGGAAATCGCGAAGGTGCTGAGCTTCGAGTCGAAGGTCATCATTATGGATGAACCGACCGACGCCCTGACCGATACCGAAACCGAATCCTTGTTCCGCGTGATCCGTGAGCTGAAATCCCAGGGCCGCGGCATTGTCTATATCTCACACCGCATGAAAGAGATCTTCGAAATCTGCGACGACGTCACCGTCTTTCGCGACGGGCAGTTTATTGCCGAGCGCGAAGTAGCAACCCTGACCGAAGATTCGCTGATCGAAATGATGGTGGGACGTAAGCTCGAAGATCAGTATCCACATCTGGAAAAAGCGCCGGGTGAGATCCGCCTGAAGGTGGATAACCTCTGCGGACCGGGCGTGAATGACGTCTCCTTTACCCTGCGCAAGGGCGAGATCCTTGGCGTCGCGGGCCTGATGGGGGCGGGGCGTACTGAACTGATGAAAGTGCTCTATGGCGCACTGCCGCGCACCAGCGGCTACGTTACCCTTGACGGCCATGAAGTGGTCACCCGCTCGCCGCAGGACGGGCTGGCGAATGGCATCGTCTATATCTCTGAAGACCGTAAGCGCGACGGCTTAGTGCTGGGCATGTCGGTAAAAGAGAACATGTCTCTGACTGCGCTAGGCTATTTCAGCCGCAGCGGCGGCAGCCTGAAACACAAAGATGAGCAGCAGGCGGTCAGCGATTTTATCCGTCTCTTTAACGTTAAAACCCCATCGATGGAGCAGGCGATTGGCCTGTTGTCCGGCGGTAATCAGCAGAAAGTGGCGATTGCCCGCGGGTTGATGACGCGCCCGAAAGTACTGATCCTCGATGAGCCCACCCGCGGCGTGGACGTGGGCGCGAAAAAAGAGATCTATCAGCTGATTAACCAGTTCAAGGCCGACGGTCTGAGCATCATTCTGGTCTCTTCCGAGATGCCAGAAGTATTAGGCATGAGCGATCGCATTATCGTCATGCATGAAGGGCATCTCGGCGGTGAATTCACTCGCGAGCAGGCCACCCAGGAAGTTCTGATGGCTGCCGCTGTGGGCAAGCTTAATCGCGTGAATCAGGAGTAAGAAGATGACTACCCAGGCTGTTTCTGGTCGCCGCTATTTCACAAAGGCATGGCTGATGGAACAAAAATCGCTGATTGCCCTGCTGGTGCTGATCGCGATTGTCTCGACCATGAGCCCGAACTTTTTTACCGTCAATAACCTGTTCAACATTCTTCAGCAGACCTCTGTCAACGCCATTATGGCGGTGGGGATGACGCTGGTGATTTTGACCTCGGGTATCGATCTGTCCGTCGGTTCCCTGCTGGCCCTCACCGGCGCGATCGCCGCGTCGATTGTCGGTATTGAGGTCAACGCGCTGGTGGCCGTTGCCGCTGCGCTGGCGGCAGGTGCGGCAATTGGCGCCGTAACCGGCGTAATTGTGGCGAAAGGTCGCGTTCAGGCGTTCATCGCCACGCTGGTGATGATGCTGCTGCTGCGCGGTGTGACCATGGTGTACACCAACGGCAGCCCGATTAATACCGGCTTTACCGATAACGCCGATCTGTTTGGCTGGTTCGGTATCGGTCGCCCGCTGGGTGTCCCGACCCCGGTCTGGATCATGGCTATCGTTTTCCTGGCGGCGTGGTACATGCTGCACCATACCCGTCTGGGTCGTTATATCTATGCGCTGGGCGGTAACGAAGCGGCAACGCGCCTGTCCGGTATCAGCGTTAATAAAGTCAAAATTATCGTTTACTCCCTGTGCGGCCTGCTGGCGTCTCTGGCGGGCATCATCGAAGTGGCGCGCCTCTCTTCCGCACAGCCAACGGCGGGTACGGGCTATGAGCTGGATGCCATCGCGGCAGTGGTTCTGGGCGGTACGAGTCTTGCGGGCGGTAAAGGTCGCATTGTTGGGACATTGATCGGCGCACTGATCCTCGGTTTCCTGAATAATGGTTTGAATTTGTTAGGTGTTTCCTCCTATTACCAGATGATCGTTAAGGCAGTGGTGATTTTGCTGGCGGTACTGGTAGACAACAAAAAACAGTAACTGACGACACTACAGGACATCTTAGATATGAACATGAAAAAACTGGCTACCCTGGTTTCTGCTGTCGCGCTGAGCGCAACCGTAAGTGCTAACGCCATGGCGAAGGACACCATCGCGCTGGTTGTCTCTACCCTGAACAACCCGTTCTTCGTCTCCCTGAAGGATGGCGCGCAGAAAGAAGCAGATAAACTGGGCTACAACCTGGTGGTGCTGGATTCTCAGAACAACCCGGCGAAAGAGCTGGCTAACGTTCAGGACTTAACCGTTCGTGGCACCAAAATCCTGCTGATCAACCCAACCGATTCCGACGCGGTCGGTAATGCCGTGAAGATGGCAAACCAGGCGAAGATCCCGGTAATCACCCTTGACCGTCAGGCAACGAAAGGGGATGTGGTCAGCCACATTGCGTCTGATAACGTACTGGGCGGTAAAATCGCCGGCGACTACATCGCGAAGAAAGCCGGTGAAGGCGCGAAAGTGATTGAGTTGCAGGGTATCGCCGGGACTTCCGCGGCCCGTGAACGTGGTGAGGGTTTCCAGCAGGCTGTAGCGGCGCACAAATTCAACGTGCTGGCGAGCCAGCCGGCAGACTTCGACCGTACAAAGGGTCTGAACGTCATGCAGAACCTGCTGACCGCGCATCCTGATGTGCAGGCGGTATTCGCACAGAACGACGAAATGGCGCTCGGTGCGCTGCGTGCGCTCCAGACTGCGGGTAAATCAGATGTGATGGTTGTCGGATTTGACGGCACGCCGGATGGTGAAAAAGCAGTAAATGATGGCAAACTGGCTGCGACCATCGCTCAGCTGCCTGAGCAGATTGGCGCGACTGGCGTGCAAACTGCCGATAAAGTGCTGAAGGGCGAAAAAGTTCAGGCCAAATATCCTGTTGACCTGAAACTGGTCATTAAGCAGTAAAGGCGATTCAGGCAGTCGCTGGCTGCCTGAGGGACACCAAATAAAAGAAAAGTGTGGCATACGCCACCGGGTAATACCGGTGGCGCTCTCAGATGGACACCTCAATACATGAAAACCGCAGGCAACCTCGTCGTCCTTGGCAGTATCAATGCCGATCACATTCTTAACCTTGAAACGTTCCCCACTCCGGGCGAAACCGTCACCGGCAATCAGTATCAGGTGGCGTTCGGCGGTAAGGGCGCAAACCAGGCGGTTGCCGCCGGACGCAGCGGGGCGAATATCGCGTTTATCGCCTGTACGGGTGATGACGATACCGGCGAGCGCGTACGCAAACAGCTCGCAAGCGACAACATCGACATCGCACCCGTCAGCGTGGTTGCAGGGGAATCTACCGGCGTGGCGCTGATTTTCGTCAATGCGGAAGGTGAGAATGTCATCGGTATTCATGCAGGGGCTAATGCCGCGTTAACGACTGAACGCGTCGAAGCGCAGCGTGGAATCATCGCCGGAGCGGAAGCCCTGCTGATGCAGCTGGAGTCACCGGTTGAAAGCGTGCTGGCCGCTGCGAAAATTGCGCATGAAAATCATACCTCTGTCGTACTTAACCCGGCACCTGCCCGTGTATTATCAGACGAGCTGCTGGCGCTGGTGGATATTATCACCCCGAACGAAACCGAAGCGGAAAAGCTGACGGGTATCCGTGTCGAAAATGATGACGATGCAGCGCGTGCCGCGCTTGCGCTGCATGATAAAGGCATCGGCACCGTGATCATCACCCTCGGCAGCCGTGGGGTGTGGGCTAGCGTCAATGGCGAAGGTCGTCGCGTGCCGGGCTTTAAGGTCAAAGCCATTGATACCATCGCCGCAGGAGACACCTTCAACGGTGCGCTGGTAACGGCGCTGCTGGAAGGAAAAGCAATGGATGAAGCGATCCGCTTCGCGCATGCCGCCGCTGCGATCGCGGTGACGCGTAAAGGCGCTCAGCCTTCTGTTCCATGGCGTAAAGAGATTGATGAATTCTTAAGTCAGCAGGGGTAACGCTTGGCCACAATGAAAGATGTCGCCCGTATGGCGGGCGTTTCTACCTCGACTGTTTCCCACGTTATCAATAACGATCGCTTCGTCAGCGAGGCGATTCGGGAGAAAGTTGACGCTGCAATTAAAGAACTCAACTATGCGCCGTCTGCGCTGGCCCGCAGCCTGAAGCTCAACCAGACGCGCACCATCGGCATGCTGATCACGGCCAGTACCAACCCTTTTTATTCTGAACTGGTGCGCGGCGTGGAGCGCAGCTGCTTCGAGCGCGGCTACAGCCTGGTGCTGTGTAATACCGAAGGCGATGAGCAGCGCATGAACCGTAACCTGGAAACGCTGATGCAAAAACGCGTCGACGGGCTGCTGCTGCTCTGTACCGAAACGCATCAACCTTCGAAAGAGATCATCCAGCGCTACCCTTCTATTCCCACGGTGATGATGGACTGGGCGCCGTTCGACGGCACCAGCGATCTGATCCAGGATAACTCGCTGCTGGGCGGCGATATGGCGACTCAGCATCTGATCGATAAAGGTCATACCCGCATTGCCTGTATTACCGGCCCGCTGGATAAAACCCCGGCGCGCTTGCGTCTGGAAGGCTATCTTTCGGCCATGGAACGTGCGGGGCTTGCCATTCCTGATGGCTATTGCATCACCGGCGATTTCGAATTTAACGGTGGATTTGAAGCAATGCAGAAATTGCTGGCGCAAGAGCCGCGCCCGCAGGCGGTGTTTATCGGTAATGATGCGATGGCATTCGGAGCTTATCAGGCGCTTTATCAGGCGGGATTACGTGTCCCGGACGACATGGCGATCGTCGGTTACGATGATATCGAACTGGCGCGCTACATGACGCCGCCGCTGACCACCATCCATCAGCCGAAAGATGAACTGGGCGAGCTGGCCATCGATGTGTTGATCCACCGCATGGCCCAGCCCACGCTGCAACAGCAACGTTTGCAGCTTACTCCTGTTCTGATGGAACGCGGTTCGGTTTAGCCTTCTCTTTGTGACGCTCTTTAATCAGGTTCCGGCCGTCTTTTGGTTTTAACAACATAAAGACCACCGCCGATACCACGGTAAGCGCGCCCATGGTGATAAAGGTATAGTGGAACTGCTCAACGGTATTTGTACCGTCAAACCCTTCATAAAACCGCAGTACCGCCGCGCTCACGGCAACCCCGAGGCTGATCGACAGCTGTTGAGTGACCGCCAGTACGCTGTTGCCGCTGCTGGCATTCTCGTCGGTGAGGTCCGCAAGGGTGATGGTGTTCATCGACGTAAACTGCGTCGACATGGCCATACCCAGCACAAACAGCGGCAGGATCAGCATCCAGATTGGTAACGCCGCAGATTGCAGAGAGAACTGCGCAATCATCAATCCGATAAAGATCGTCACGCCAACCAGCGTCTTACGATAGCCAAACCAGCGCAGCACCTGCGTGACCGTCGATTTTGCCAGAATCGAGCCCATCGCCGTGGGCGCCATCATGCAGCCAGCAATCAGGGCCGGATAGCCGAAACCGACCTGGAGCATCAGCGGCATCAGGAACGGTACGCAGCCCGTGCCCAGACGTGAGGCAATGTTGCCCGCAATCCCGACGGAGAACGTTCGGGTGTTAAACAGAGATAAAGAGATAAGCGGTGTCGGATGGCGACGCGCATGACGTATATATAGAAGGAACAGCAGAATACCGCTGAGGATGACGGCCAGCGCCAGCCACGTCGCTACGATTTTCTCGCCAAACAGCTCCATCCCGCTGGAGAACAGGACCAGGCTCAGGCCAAATAGAAAGAAGCCGCCCATATCGAAGCTGCGTCTTGGCGTGGTGAAGTTCGGCATATATTTGCGAGCATAAATCAGCCCTGCCACACCAATCGGAATATTAATCAGGAAGATCCAGTGCCAGCTTGCCCAGGTCACCAGGACGCCGCCGAGAACCGGGCCAAGTATCGGGCCGACCAGCCCCGGCATAGTCACAAAGTTGAGCACCGGGAGCAGTTCGCTGCGCGGATAGGCGCGCAATAACGCCAGACGCGCGACGGGCATCATCATCGCGCCGCCTATCCCCTGTAGAACGCGGAAGATAACCAGTTCCATCAGAGAGGTGGAGAGGGCGCAAGCCAGAGAACCGAGGGTGAACAACGTCACCGCCAGCATGAATACTTTACGCGTGCCGAAACGATCGGCCAGCCAGCCGCTGACCGGAATAAGCATCGCCACCGTCAGGGTGTAGCTGATGATGGCGGATTGCATCGCCAGCGGGGAGCGGTTAAGGCTTTGTGCTATGGCGGGAAGGGCGGTATTGAGGATAGTGGCATCAAGTGCCTGCATAAAGAACGCCATGGCTGCAATCCACGGCAATCCGGCCATACTGCGTGCTTTTTTCTCTGTCATTTATTTACCTGCTGGTGGGTTGGCGCGGCCAGCAACGCCTGGCACGCACTCAGGGCTCGCTGCCCGTCGCTCTCCTGAATGGCATCGACTATCGCCTGATGCAGATCCAGCTTCACCACCTCATCCTGTGTGATAGAGGTAAAGTAAGTGTGGTACACAGAATGGAATAAAGAAGCAAAGGAGGTCAGGAAAGGATTTCCGCTCATATTATAGATATGTTCATGCCAGGCCATATCGACCGCTATCCAGCGCTCGCGGTTAAAGTGCTTTTTCAGATCCACCATCTCTTCCATCAAAGTATTGAGCTGCGCTTTTTGCTCTGCTGTGCCGAGCGTGGCGGCAAGCAGACAGGCCTGAGGTTCAAGACTGCTGCGCATGACCAGAAAGTGATCGACGACCTGATTAAAGTTATCTTCGGTCATCCACCAGGTGAGCAACTCCTGATCGAGAAAGTTCCAGTTTCCCTGAGGCATAACGCGGGTGCCAATGCGCGGGCGTGGAAGCACCATCCCTTTCGCCGTTAATGTTTTTACCGCTTCGCGAACGGCTGTACGGCTAACGCCAAACTGATCTCCCAGCTCCATCTCGCTGGGCAGGATGCTACCTGGAGCATATTTACCCGCTAAGATCAGCTGCGCCAGTTTCTCTGCCAGCACATAGGACAGGTTTTTTTGAGCTGCCAGCTGTTGTGCGCTTAATGGCATCGCTTTTATTCCTTAGATATTGATGCGGCTAATTATGCCATCTCAGGTGTGATTGTGGTTGCAGATACATCAAATAGAACAATTTGTAGCTGGATCTCATCGCTTTTGGTGAAAAAAAATACGGTCAGAAATTTTTTTTAAATTTCCTCTTGTCACTTCAGAAGAACTCCCTATAATGCGCCTCCACTGACACGGAACAACGGCACACACGCCGCCGGGTCAGCAGAGAAAAGCAAAACAAACGCTTGACTCTGAAGCGGGAAAGCGTAATATGCACACCCCGCGCCGCAGCGAAAACGAAGCGGCACTGCTCTTTAACAATTTATCAGACAATCTGTGTGGGCACTCAAAGTGACATGGATTCTTAATGTCCTCGGACGATAAATAAATACCAAGTCTCAACGAGTGAACACGTAATTCATTACGAAGTTTAATTCATTGAGCATCAAACTTTTAAATTGAAGAGTTTGATCATGGCTCAGATTGAACGCTGGCGGCAGGCCTAACACATGCAAGTCGAACGGTAACAGGAAGCAGCTTGCTGCTTCGCTGACGAGTGGCGGACGGGTGAGTAATGTCTGGGAAACTGCCTGATGGAGGGGGATAACTACTGGAAACGGTAGCTAATACCGCATAACGTCGCAAGACCAAAGAGGGGGACCTTCGGGCCTCTTGCCATCGGATGTGCCCAGATGGGATTAGCTAGTAGGTGGGGTAACGGCTCACCTAGGCGACGATCCCTAGCTGGTCTGAGAGGATGACCAGCCACACTGGAACTGAGACACGGTCCAGACTCCTACGGGAGGCAGCAGTGGGGAATATTGCACAATGGGCGCAAGCCTGATGCAGCCATGCCGCGTGTATGAAGAAGGCCTTCGGGTTGTAAAGTACTTTCAGCGGGGAGGAAGGTGTTGAGGTTAATAACCTCAGCAATTGACGTTACCCGCAGAAGAAGCACCGGCTAACTCCGTGCCAGCAGCCGCGGTAATACGGAGGGTGCAAGCGTTAATCGGAATTACTGGGCGTAAAGCGCACGCAGGCGGTCTGTCAAGTCGGATGTGAAATCCCCGGGCTCAACCTGGGAACTGCATTCGAAACTGGCAGGCTAGAGTCTTGTAGAGGGGGGTAGAATTCCAGGTGTAGCGGTGAAATGCGTAGAGATCTGGAGGAATACCGGTGGCGAAGGCGGCCCCCTGGACAAAGACTGACGCTCAGGTGCGAAAGCGTGGGGAGCAAACAGGATTAGATACCCTGGTAGTCCACGCCGTAAACGATGTCGACTTGGAGGTTGTGCCCTTGAGGCGTGGCTTCCGGAGCTAACGCGTTAAGTCGACCGCCTGGGGAGTACGGCCGCAAGGTTAAAACTCAAATGAATTGACGGGGGCCCGCACAAGCGGTGGAGCATGTGGTTTAATTCGATGCAACGCGAAGAACCTTACCTACTCTTGACATCCAGAGAACTTAGCAGAGATGCTTTGGTGCCTTCGGGAACTCTGAGACAGGTGCTGCATGGCTGTCGTCAGCTCGTGTTGTGAAATGTTGGGTTAAGTCCCGCAACGAGCGCAACCCTTATCCTTTGTTGCCAGCGGTTAGGCCGGGAACTCAAAGGAGACTGCCAGTGATAAACTGGAGGAAGGTGGGGATGACGTCAAGTCATCATGGCCCTTACGAGTAGGGCTACACACGTGCTACAATGGCGCATACAAAGAGAAGCGACCTCGCGAGAGCAAGCGGACCTCATAAAGTGCGTCGTAGTCCGGATTGGAGTCTGCAACTCGACTCCATGAAGTCGGAATCGCTAGTAATCGTGGATCAGAATGCCACGGTGAATACGTTCCCGGGCCTTGTACACACCGCCCGTCACACCATGGGAGTGGGTTGCAAAAGAAGTAGGTAGCTTAACCTTCGGGAGGGCGCTTACCACTTTGTGATTCATGACTGGGGTGAAGTCGTAACAAGGTAACCGTAGGGGAACCTGCGGTTGGATCACCTCCTTACCTTAAAGAACCTGCCTTTGCAGTGCTCACACAGATTGTCTGATGAAAAGTAAATAGCAAGGCGTCTTGCGATTGAGACTGTACGTCCCCTTCGTCTAGAGGCCCAGGACACCGCCCTTTCACGGCGGTAACAGGGGTTCGAATCCCCTAGGGGACGCCACTTGCTGGTTCGTGAGTGAAAGTCACCTGCCGTCATATCTCAAAACTGACTTGCGAGTCACGTTTGAGATATTTGCTCTTTAAAAATCTGGATCAAGCTGAAAATTGAAACGACACACAGCTCATGTGTGTTCGAGTCTCTCAAATTTTCGCAATCAGAAGTGAAACATCTTCGGGTTGTGAGGTTAAGCGACTAAGCGTACACGGTGGATGCCCTGGCAGTCAGAGGCGATGAAGGACGTGCTAATCTGCGAAAAGCGCCGGCGAGGTGATATGAACCTTTGACCCGGCGATGTCCGAATGGGGAAACCCAGTGTGTTTCGATACACTATCGTTAACTGAATACATAGGTTAACGAGGCGAACCGGGGGAACTGAAACATCTAAGTACCCCGAGGAAAAGAAATCAACCGAGATTCCCCCAGTAGCGGCGAGCGAACGGGGAGCAGCCCGGAGTCTGAATCAGCTTGTGTGTTAGTGGAACGGTCTGGAAAGTCCGACGGTACAGGGTGATAGTCCCGTACACGAAAATGCACTTGCTGTGAACTCGAAGAGTAGGGCGGGACACGTGGTATCCTGTCTGAATATGGGGGGACCATCCTCCAAGGCTAAATACTCCTGACTGACCGATAGTGAACCAGTACCGTGAGGGAAAGGCGAAAAGAACCCCGGCGAGGGGAGTGAAAAAGAACCTGAAACCGTGTACGTACAAGCAGTGGGAGCCTCTTTATGGGGTGACTGCGTACCTTTTGTATAATGGGTCAGCGACTTATATTCTGTAGCAAGGTTAACCGTATAGGGGAGCCGAAGGGAAACCGAGTCTTAACTGGGCGTTAAGTTGCAGGGTATAGACCCGAAACCCGGTGATCTAGCCATGGGCAGGTTGAAGGTTGGGTAACACTAACTGGAGGACCGAACCGACTAATGTTGAAAAATTAGCGGATGACCTGTGGCTGGGGGTGAAAGGCCAATCAAACCGGGAGATAGCTGGTTCTCCCCGAAAGCTATTTAGGTAGCGCCTCGTGAACTCATCTTCGGGGGTAGAGCACTGTTTCGGCTAGGGGGCCATCCCGGCTTACCAACCCGATGCAAACTACGAATACCGAAGAATGTTATCACGGGAGACACACGGCGGGTGCTAACGTCCGTCGTGAAGAGGGAAACAACCCAGACCGCCAGCTAAGGTCCCAAAGTCATGGTTAAGTGGGAAACGATGTGGGAAGGCACAGACAGCCAGGATGTTGGCTTAGAAGCAGCCATCATTTAAAGAAAGCGTAATAGCTCACTGGTCGAGTCGGCCTGCGCGGAAGATGTAACGGGGCTAAACCATGCACCGAAGCTGCGGCAGCGACACTATGTGTTGTTGGGTAGGGGAGCGTTCTGTAAGCCGTTGAAGGTGTGCTGTGAGGCATGCTGGAGGTATCAGAAGTGCGAATGCTGACATAAGTAACGATAAAGCGGGTGAAAAGCCCGCTCGCCGGAAGACCAAGGGTTCCTGTCCAACGTTAATCGGGGCAGGGTGAGTCGACCCCTAAGGCGAGGCCGAAAGGCGTAGTCGATGGGAAACAGGTTAATATTCCTGTACTTGGTGTTACTGCGAAGGGGGGACGGAGAAGGCTATGTCAGCCGGGCGACGGTTGTCCCGGTTTAAGCATGTAGGCGGAGGTTCCAGGTAAATCCGGTACCTTATTAACGCTGAGGTGTGATGACGAGGCACTACGGTGCTGAAGTGATAAATGCCCTGCTTCCAGGAAAAGCCTCTAAGCATCAGGTAACACGAAATCGTACCCCAAACCGACACAGGTGGTCAGGTAGAGAATACCAAGGCGCTTGAGAGAACTCGGGTGAAGGAACTAGGCAAAATGGTGCCGTAACTTCGGGAGAAGGCACGCTGATATGTAGGTGAAGTCCCTGCGGACGGAGCTGAAATCAGTCGAAGATACCAGCTGGCTGCAACTGTTTATTAAAAACACAGCACTGTGCAAACACGAAAGTGGACGTATACGGTGTGACGCCTGCCCGGTGCCGGAAGGTTAATTGATGGGGTTAGCGGCAACGCGAAGCTCTTGATCGAAGCCCCGGTAAACGGCGGCCGTAACTATAACGGTCCTAAGGTAGCGAAATTCCTTGTCGGGTAAGTTCCGACCTGCACGAATGGCGTAATGATGGCCAGGCTGTCTCCACCCGAGACTCAGTGAAATTGAACTCGCTGTGAAGATGCAGTGTACCCGCGGCAAGACGGAAAGACCCCGTGAACCTTTACTATAGCTTGACACTGAACACTGGTCCTTGATGTGTAGGATAGGTGGGAGGCTTTGAAGCGTGGACGCCAGTCTGCGTGGAGCCATCCTTGAAATACCACCCTTTAATGGCTGGTGTTCTAACGTAGACCCGTAATCCGGGTTGCGGACAGTGTCTGGTGGGTAGTTTGACTGGGGCGGTCTCCTCCCAAAGAGTAACGGAGGAGCACGAAGGTTGGCTAATCCTGGTCGGACATCAGGAGGTTAGTGCAATGGCATAAGCCAGCTTGACTGCGAGCGTGACGGCGCGAGCAGGTGCGAAAGCAGGTCATAGTGATCCGGTGGTTCTGAATGGAAGGGCCATCGCTCAACGGATAAAAGGTACTCCGGGGATAACAGGCTGATACCGCCCAAGAGTTCATATCGACGGCGGTGTTTGGCACCTCGATGTCGGCTCATCACATCCTGGGGCTGAAGTAGGTCCCAAGGGTATGGCTGTTCGCCATTTAAAGTGGTACGCGAGCTGGGTTTAGAACGTCGTGAGACAGTTCGGTCCCTATCTGCCGTGGGCGCTGGAGAATTGAGGGGGGCTGCTCCTAGTACGAGAGGACCGGAGTGGACGCATCACTGGTGTTCGGGTTGTCATGCCAATGGCACTGCCCGGTAGCTAAATGCGGAAGAGATAAGTGCTGAAAGCATCTAAGCACGAAACTTGCCCCGAGATGAGTTCTCCCTGAGACTTTAAGTCTCCTGAAGGAACGTTGAAGACGACGACGTTGATAGGTCGGGTGTGTAAGCGCAGCGATGCGTTGAGCTAACCGATACTAATGAACCGTGAGGCTTAACCTTACAACGCCGAAGGTGTTTTGGCGAAGAGACAGACACGATTTTCAGCCTGATACAGATTAACAGAATTTGCCTGGCGGCTTTAGCGCGGTGGTCCCACCTGACCCCATGCCGAACTCAGAAGTGAAACGCCGTAGCGCCGATGGTAGTGTGGGGTCTCCCCATGTGAGAGTAGGGAACTGCCAGGCATCAAACAAGTGAAGAGGCCATCCGCAAGGATGGCCTTTTTGCGTTTGTTTGCTGAAAAACGGCAGGCCTTAAGAAGCCGTCACCCGGCAGATTTCAGACTGCACACCACGCCGAAATAAACGCTGCAATCCCCTCCACATTATTCAAATCCAGAACCGGTACTTTCAGCGTCAACGCAACGTCACTGGCCACGGCAATCACATGTTCATCCAGCGTTAACTCACTTACGTCATGTCCGGCATCGCTTCTGAATAGCAGGATCTTCGCAACAGCCTCATGCTTAAACCCCTCAACCAGCACCAGATCCAGCGTGGAGTGATCCATCCGGCTGACAAGATAAGCGAGATCCAGCGGTGCTTCATCCGGTGTTTCTGTCATTAACGCCCAGCGCTGGTTACTCGCCACCATCGTTTGTGCAGCGCCAGCCTTACGCAGCTCATAGCTATCTTTCCCCGGTTTATCGACATCCATGTTATGGTGCGTATGCTTAATCAATCCGGGACGAATGCCTTTGGCGCAAAGTGCAGGTATCAGTTTTTTTAGCAGCGAAGTTTTCCCGGTGCCACTCCAGGCTGAGATCGCTAATACGGGTATCATTTTCTCTCCTGCATCATCTGCAAATCTTCCGTCGTGTTTACATTCACAAACGCCGATTTCATGTCGCTGAAATCAACGGAATGCCCTCCGGACTGGCGCATAAATACCATGACGCGTCGCTCTCCTGCGGCCAGGTAATCTTCCAGCGCGGATATTAACGAGCGATTAATCAATGCGATCGTTGGATGGTCGCGTTCACCGTCGTGTACCCAGACGACGGGAGCACCACCGCGCCGCTGCACCAGACGTTCAACCAGACAGGACGGGATGAAGGGCGTATCACATGAACAAAAGAGAAACCACTCTCCGTACGACTGCTGCATAACAGAAAGCATTCCCGCCAGCGGACCGGGGTAGTCCATCAGGTTATCCTGATAAACCGGATACCCGCTGCGCTGATAAATATCAACATGTCGGTTAGCGCTGATCGCCAGCGATGACACCTGATCTGCAAGCGTATCAGCAACATGCTGCCATAATGGTGTGTTGTTCAGGAGCTGAAGTCCCTTATCCTTTCCACCCATTCGCGTTGCCCTGCCCCCGGCCAGAACAACCCCGATGATTTCCTGGCATTGATTCACGAATATCGCCTCTTTTATTGTGGGATTGACCCTGCTAACGTGTCTCTCTAAATGAAAGGAGCACTACCATGAAATGTAAACGTCTTAATGAAGTCATTGAGCTTCTCCAGCCGGCCTGGCAAAAAGAGCCAGAGCTGAATCTGATGCAATTTTTACAGAAACTGGCGAAAGAGTCAGGTTTTGATGGCGAACTGGCGGACCTTTCTGACGACATCCTGATCTACCACCTGAAAATGCGTGACTCGGCTAAAGATGCTGTTATTCCTGGCATTCAGAAAGATTATGAAGAGGATTTTAAAACCGCATTACTGCGCGCCCGAGGCGTAATTAAAGAGTAAAAGCTTGTAAGCGGAGCCACCGAAATCGCCACAAGATGATATCCTGAATCATTCGTATAATTTCCGGATGATCGGATGAACGACCAGGCTTTTACTTTCCAGACACTACACCCGGATACCATTATGGATGCGCTGTTCGAGCAGGGTATTCGGGTGGATTCCGGGTTAACCGCTTTAAACAGCTACGAAAACCGTGTCTACCAATTTCAGGACGAAGAGCGCCAGCGCTTTGTCGTAAAGTTTTACCGTCCACAGCGCTGGTCCGCAGAACAAATTCAGGAAGAACATCAGTTTGCCCACGATCTACTGGATGATGATGTTCCCGTTGCGGCACCGATTAAATTCAATAACCAAACGCTGCTGACCCATCAGGGCTTTTACTACGCGGTATTTCCGAGCCTGGGCGGAAGACAGTTTGAGGCAGATAATATCGATCAGATGGAATGGGTTGCCCGCTATCTGGGGCGCATTCATCAGACGGGACGTAAAAAACCGTTTGTTGCCCGTCCGACGATTGGTGTTCAGGAATATCTTATTGAGCCGCGACAGGTATTCGAAACATCGGCGCTGATCCCGAATGCACTAAAGGATAATTTCCTCACGGCGACCGATAAGCTTATTGATGCTGTAAAAGCCTGCTGGCGGGATGATATTACTACTCTGCGCCTGCACGGTGACTGCCACGCCGGGAATATTCTCTGGCGCGATGGGCCGCTATTTGTCGATCTTGATGACGCACGTATGGGACCCGCGGTGCAGGATCTATGGATGCTACTCAACGGTGATAAAGCCGAGCAGCGCATGCAGCTTGAGACCATAATTGAAGCTTATGAAGAATTTATCCCCTTTAATTCAGACGAAATTGCCTTGATAGAGCCTTTACGTGCGATGCGATTTGTTTATTATCTCGCGTGGTTAATCAGGCGTTGGGAAGACCCGGCTTTTCCCCGAAATTTCCCCTGGCTTACCGGGGAGGATTACTGGCGCAACCAGATATCCACATTTACCGAGCAGGTTAAGGTTCTACAGGAACCCCCTTTGCAATTAACGCCGATGTATTAATTGGACACACCCAGGAGAGAGTTGATCATGAAAAAAATTTGGCTGGCGCTGGCTGGTATGATTCTGGCATTTAGCGCAACTGCTGCGCAGTTTACCGACGGCAAGCAGTACATTACGCTAGACAAGCCTGTTGCTGGCGAGCCTCAGGTGCTGGAGTTCTTCTCCTTCTACTGCCCGCACTGCTACGAGTTTGAGCAGGTACTTCATGTTTCTGACAACGTGAAGAAAAAGCTGCCGGAAGGCACCAAAATGACGAAATACCACGTTGAGTTCCTTGGCCCACTGGGCAAAGATCTGACTCAGGCATGGGCGGTCGCGATTGCGCTGGGTGTGGAAGATAAGATCACCGCGCCTATGTTTGAAGCCGTACAGAAAACCCAGACCGTACAAACTACGGCAGATATCCGTAAAGTGTTCGTAGATGCCGGTGTGAAAGGTGAAGACTACGACGCTGCCTGGAACAGTTTTGTGGTGAAATCTCTCGTGGCACAGCAGGAAAAAGCTGCCGCTGACTTCCAGTTGCAGGGCGTGCCGGCGATGTATGTTAACGGCAAATACCAGGTGAATATGCGTGGTATGGACACGACCAGCATGGATATCTTCGTACAACAGTACGCTGATACCGTGAAATACCTGGTTGAGAAAAAGTAACAACCATAAAGAAAAACGCCGGTCACTGACCGGCGTTTTTGTATGAAGATTTAATCTTCGCTATCTGCTCGTCTTTCTCTTTCCAGAGTGTATTAAGCCAAAGCTGGAAACGACGTTTGAAGTTTTTATCGTTGACGTAATCCCCGTGCAGTTCAGTATTGACGGGCACCAGATCAACGCGGACAACGATACGCGTCAGCCTGCCGCTGAGCATGTCGTAGAATGGCGTCCTGTCGTTTTCCGGATAGCAGAGCGTTACGTTCAACAATTTATCGAACTGCTCACCCAGCACGTTGAGCGCCATTGCGATGCCCGCAGCCTTTGGCGGCAACAGGTTCTGATAAGGAGAGCGAGTTTGCTGGCGCTTCTCTTCGGTAAAGCGCGATCCTTCGACGAAGTTAACAATGGTGGTGGGATGCGCGCGAAACTTCTCGCAAGAACGGCGCGTGGTTTCCACGTCCTTACCGCGGCGTTCCGGATGACGAATCAAATAGCTGCGTGAATAGCGTTTCATAAACGGCATATCCAGCGCCCAGCAGGCCAGACCAATGAAAGGCACCCAGGCCAGCTGCTGTTTCAGAAAGTATTTATTCATCGGAATGTGTTTGCGAAACAGTACGCACAATACAACAATGTCGGCCCAGCTGTGGTGATTGCAGATCAGCAGATACCAGTTCTTTTTGTTCAGCTTCTCCAGACCCTGAACGTCCCACTTCAGCCAGGGGTTCAGATGCAGCAGGATCGCCAGGCCTTCACACCAGCAGTACATCATAAAATTACAAAAAGCAGACACCGCGCGCCATACCGGAGGGACAGGCAACAGGAGCTTAATTATTCCGGCAACGATGATTGGCACAGAACAGGCGATAGTAACCAGAATAGTTAAAATGACGCTTAACAATAATGTTATCGCAGCGAGTATTCTCGACATGATGAATTTTTTCAGATAGTTAGCTGTAATTGAGCAGCCGGCTATCCGGTGCTGGGCGCCGATCTTATCAGAAATTCGCTCAGACCAGGGTGCTTTCACACCAGGAGGCCGCGGCTTTTCCGGGCAGGCCTCGAATTTTTCCCTATAGACAAGGTGCTTAAGCCTTATATCCACATAGACTAAATAACCATCAGTGAGGTGTGATCTTAATTGATCTTGTATTAATTGTTTGATTTAAATAGATAAATAAGTTTTCAATATCACTTTTATCAAGCTGTTATTCACCTGTATTAAAAATATGCACAAACTTATCCACAGTTTTGTTTTGCGAGCGATCTTCCCGATCGCAAAATCTTTTTCTGTATAAAGCGCTAAAACCTGATGTTTTCATCCTTCTGTGGCATCCTTTACCCATAAATTCATAACAGGCACGGACATTATGGTTCAGATCCCAGAAAACCCACTTATACTCGTCGATGGCTCTTCTTACCTGTATCGGGCGTATCATGCGTTTCCTCCTCTGACCAACAGCGCAGGGGAACCTACCGGCGCAATGTACGGCGTGCTGAATATGCTGCGCAGCCTGATTCTGCAATACCACCCAACCCATGCGGCCGTGGTGTTTGATGCGAAGGGTAAAACCTTCCGCGATGAATTATTTGAGCATTACAAATCACACCGTCCCCCTATGCCTGACGATCTGCGTGCGCAGATTGAACCGCTGCACGCTATGGTGAAAGCGATGGGGCTGCCACTGCTGGCGGTCTCTGGTGTTGAAGCTGACGACGTAATTGGTACCCTGGCGCGCGAAGCGGAAAAAGCAGGCCGCCCGGTTCTGATCAGTACCGGTGATAAAGACATGGCGCAGCTGGTAACGCCAGGGATTACGCTGATCAACACCATGACAAACACCATTCTTGGCCCGGAAGAAGTGGTCGCCAAATATGGTGTGCCGCCAGAGCTCATTATTGATTTCCTCGCCCTGATGGGCGATTCCTCGGATAACATTCCTGGCGTGCCGGGCGTGGGTGAAAAAACCGCTCAGGCGCTGCTGCAAGGGCTGGGCGGGCTGGATACGCTGTACGCAGAATCCGACAAAATTGCCGGTCTTACCTTCCGTGGCGCAAAAACCATGGCCGGAAAGCTCGCCGATAACAAAGAGGTGGCTTATCTCTCCTATCAGTTGGCCACCATCAAAACTGACGTGGAGCTGGAGCTTACCTGCGAGCAGCTGGAAGTGCAGGAACCCGCCGCCGACGAACTGCTTGGCCTGTTCAGAAAATACGAATTTAAACGCTGGACCGCGGATGTTGAAGCCGGGAAATGGCTTCAGGCGAAAGGGGCTAAACCTGCGGCGAAGCCGAAAGAGACCATCGTTGTCGATGCCGAAGAGCAGTCAGAAGAAGAGGCGGTAGCGCTCTCCTTCGACAACTATGAAACCATCCTGGAAGAGTCACGGCTCGTCGCCTGGATTGAAAAGCTGAAAAAAGCGCCAGTATTTGCTTTCGATACCGAAACGGACAGCCTTGATAACATTACGGCTAATATGGTGGGTC
The DNA here is from genome assembly GCF_002787395.1 of Enterobacter sp. CRENT-193. Taxonomy (NCBI): domain Bacteria; kingdom Pseudomonadati; phylum Pseudomonadota; class Gammaproteobacteria; order Enterobacterales; family Enterobacteriaceae; genus Enterobacter; species Enterobacter sp. CRENT-193. The sequence continues at coordinate 838,384 of NZ_CP024812.1, forward strand.
TGTCATTCGCGACGGAGCCGGGTGTTGCCGCCTATGTTCCGGTTGCTCACGACTATCTGGATGCGCCGGAGCAAATCTCCCGCGAGCGCGCCTTAGAACTACTGAAGCCGATTCTGGAAGACGAGAAAGCGCTGAAGGTCGGGCAAAACCTGAAGTATGACCGCGGTATTCTGCAAAACTACGGCATTGATCTGCGTGGTATCGCTTTTGACACCATGCTTGAATCTTACATTCTGGACAGCGTGGCGGGCCGCCATGATATGGATTCCTTATCCGATCGTTGGCTGAAACACAAAACCATCACCTTTGAAGAAATTGCCGGTAAGGGTAAAAATCAGCTGACCTTTAACCAGATCTCGCTGGAAGAGGCAGGCCGCTACGCCGCGGAAGACGCTGACGTCACGCTACAGCTGCATCTCAAAATGTGGCCGAAATTGCAGAAGCACGAAGGGCCGCTGAATGTGTTCCGGAACATTGAGATGCCGCTGGTGCCTGTGCTGTCCCGCATTGAGCGCAATGGCGTTAAAATCGACCCAACGGTGCTGCATAACCACTCTGGTGAGCTGGCGCAGCGCCTGACCGAGCTTGAACAGAAGGCGCATGAGCTTGCTGGCGAGGCATTTAACCTGTCGTCACCGAAACAGCTGCAAACCATCCTGTTTGAAAAACAGGGTATCAAGCCGCTGAAGAAAACCCCGGGCGGCGCTCCTTCAACGTCTGAAGAGGTGCTGGAAGAGCTGGCTCTGGACTATCCGCTGCCAAAAGTTATTCTGCAATACCGCGGTCTGGCTAAGCTGAAATCGACCTATACCGACAAACTGCCGTTGATGATCAACCCGAAAACGGGCCGCGTGCACACCTCCTATCACCAGGCTGTGGCGGCGACCGGGCGACTTTCGTCAACCGATCCTAACCTTCAGAACATTCCGGTGCGTAATGAAGAGGGCCGCCGTATTCGCCAGGCTTTCATTGCGCCAGAGGATTATCTGATTGTCTCCGCGGACTACTCGCAAATCGAACTGCGTATTATGGCGCACCTGTCACGCGACAAAGGCCTGCTGACGGCCTTTGCCGAAGGGAAGGATATCCACCGGGCAACCGCTGCCGAAGTGTTTGGGATGCCGCTGGAGAGCGTGACAAATGAGCAGCGTCGTAGCGCAAAAGCGATCAACTTCGGTCTGATTTACGGCATGAGTGCCTTTGGTCTTTCACGCCAGCTCAATATTCCGCGTAAAGAGTCGCAGAAGTATATGGATCTCTACTTCGAGCGGTATCCGGGCGTGCTGGAATATATGGAACGTACCCGCGCGCAGGCGAAAGAGAAAGGCTACGTTGAAACGCTGGATGGCCGTCGTCTCTACCTTCCGGACATCAAATCCAGCAACGCCGCGCGCCGCGCGGGTGCTGAACGTGCTGCGATTAACGCCCCTATGCAGGGCACTGCGGCGGACATCATTAAACGCGCAATGATCGCCGTCGATGCCTGGTTGGAAAAAGAGAAGCCGCGCGTGAAAATGATCATGCAGGTACACGATGAACTGGTCTTTGAAGTTCATAAAGACGATCTGGAGACGGTCTCTCAGAAGATCCATGAACTGATGGAAAACAGCATGAAGCTGGACGTTCCGTTGCTGGTGGAAGTGGGTAGCGGCGAAAACTGGGATCAGGCTCACTAAGGGTTAACGGAATAACGCGCGTTTTATGTAAGTAAGCAACATAAGTACGCGCGTTTTGTGACGATCATTAGAATTCCCTATGTAAAGAATGAAAAAAAACTACAAAAAGTGCTTTGTCCAGCGATAAAAAAAGAGTAGAGTTAACGACGTAGGGTACAGAGGTAAGATGTTCTATCTTTCAGACCTTTTACTTCACGTAATCGGATTTGGCTGAATATTTTAGCCGCCCCAGTCAGTAATGACTGGGGCGTTTTTTATTGCGGCAAAGAAAGTTTCAGGCGAAAAAAAGCGCGGTCATCGCCGCGCCTGTTATTACTCTGCTTCCGCTTCTGTCGCCGGTTCCAGATCGTTAAACCAGCTGTCGAGCTTCTGACGCAGTTTATCCACGCCCTGCTTTTTCAGCGAGGAGAACGGTTCAACCTGTACATCACCGTTGAATGCCAGCACCGCTTCACGAACCTTATTCACCTGTGCCTTGCGCGCGCCGCTCGCCAGCTTATCCGCTTTTGTCAGCAGTACCAGCACCGCAATATCGCTTGCCACCGCCCAGTCAATCATCTGCTGGTCGAGATCTTTCAGCGGATGACGAATATCCATCAGCACCACCAGGCCTTTCAGACACATGCGTTTTTCCAGGTATTCACCCAGCGCACGCTGCCATTTGATCTTCATCTCTTCCGGTACCTGCGCGTAACCGTAGCCCGGTAAATCGACCAGGCGTCTGCCTTCAGCCACTTCAAACAGGTTAATCAGTTGTGTACGGCCAGGTGTTTTTGAGGTACGCGCCAGGTTTTTCTGATTGGTCAGCGTATTCAGGGCACTGGATTTTCCCGCATTGGAGCGGCCAGCAAATGCCACTTCAATCCCTGTGTCTGAGGGCAGGTGGCGAATATCGGGCGCACTGGTGACAAAATGCGTCTGTTGGTAGTTCCAGGTAGTCACGTGGTCGTCTCCAAAAATCGTAATCTGCGGGGATTATACCTGAATGCGGGCAAAAGGCTTTTCCCTTCGTCATTGACATGTAAGTGAAAGCCCTGCGAAATGTAAGAGATTTGCCCTTAAGCGTATGAGAAATTTAAGAGAAATCGCAGGGGCTAAAAAACTCAAGATATTAAAATTCAAAGAGTTATTAATGAGTAATTATCTGAAAATCCGGTTTTGTACCTTTTCGTTGCTTGTTAGTTTAAAGGAACAAGGTAAAGTGTGTGCTACGGCGAGGATGCCAACAGGATAACGACTTAAGGATAAGGGTCAGGAGCGCCAGGAGGCGAAGACTCAGGATTGTCAGGACGACCGGCGCCTGGAGGCGTTTTTAACAGGAAACGGAACCGTATCACGGACGGTAGTAGCCAAGGGATAAACAGGGTTTGTTGCAGGCAAACAGGGAATGTCTGACCCGTTAAGGGTTGTGAGTCAGGAAAAAAGGCGACAGATTGCTCTGTCGCCTTTTTTCTTTGCTTGCTTTCTGCTAGATTTCGCCGCAATTCTATACTGAAGAAAACGACTTAAAGATAAAACATCATGAAAAAACCGACCTCCGCTGCGGGCGCGAAACGCCCTGCAAAAGCACGCCGCAAAACGCGCGAAGAACTGAATCAGGAAGCGCGCGATCGCAAACGCGATAAAAAACATCGTGGCCATGCTGCGGGTAGCCGTGCTAACGGTGGCGGTGCCGCAGGCGCTTCTGCAAAAGGCAAACAGCAGAAAGATCCTCGTATCGGCAGTAAAACTCCCATTCCACTGGGCGTGACAGACACCCCGGTCACTAAGCAGCACAAACCAAAGAGCGAGAAACCTATGCTTTCACCGCAGGCTGAGCTGGATTTGCTGGAGAACGATGAGCGCCTGGACGCGCTGCTGGAACGTCTTGAAGAGGGTGAAACCTTGACCGCCGAAGAGCAGTCATGGGTGGATGCCAAACTGGATCGCATCGACGAGCTGATGCAGAAGCTGGGTCTGTCTTACGATGACGAAGACGACGAAGAGGAAGACGAAAAGCAGGAAGATATGATGCGTCTTCTGAAGGGTGGAAACTAACATTTGCACCCGGCAGGTACACTCGTCCTGCTTATAACCCTTCCGGTTATATGTTATCTGGTGTGGTTATTCGTTAAACTACGGCGGTTGTCGCGGCGACAGAAGTGGCTGCGCACCCGAATGATGGCCCGCAACGGGACCAGAACGGGCCGCCGTATAAGAACGCGACACCAACGGAAGGAGTGAGCATGTCTGTACCATCTATCGACTGGGATTTGGCCCTGATCCAGAAATATAACTATTCCGGGCCGCGTTATACCTCATACCCCACCGCGCTGGAGTTTTCTGACGCTTTCGGCGAGGCGGATTTTCAGCATGCTGTGGCGCGCTATCCCGAGCGCCCGCTGTCGCTCTACGTCCATATTCCATTCTGCCATAAGCTCTGCTACTTCTGCGGCTGCAATAAAATCGTTACCCGCCAGCAGCACAAAGCCGATCAATACCTCGATGCGCTCGAACAGGAAATTCTGCACCGCGCACCGCTGTTTAAAGGGCGTCACGTTAGCCAGCTTCACTGGGGCGGTGGTACGCCAACCTATCTGAATAAAGCGCAGATCAGCCGCCTGATGGCGCTGCTGCGCGACAATTTCAGTTTTAACGACGACGCCGAAATTTCGATCGAGGTCGATCCACGTGAAATCGAGCTGGATGTGCTGGATCATTTACGCGCTGAAGGCTTCAACCGCCTGAGTATGGGCGTACAGGACTTCAATAAAGAAGTACAGCGCCTGGTAAACCGCGAGCAGGACGAAGCGTTTATCTTTGCCTTACTCAACCATGCGCGTGAAATCGGCTTTACCTCAACGAATATAGACCTGATTTACGGCCTGCCGAAGCAGACGCCGGAGAGCTTCGCCTACACGCTTAAACGCGTGGCTGAGCTTAACCCGGACCGTCTGAGCGTCTTTAATTACGCGCACCTGCCGACGCTGTTCGCCGCTCAGCGCAAAATCAAAGATGCGGATCTGCCTTCCGCCCAGCAGAAGCTGGATATTTTGCAGGAGACCATCGCCTCGCTGACCGAAACCGGCTATCAGTTTATCGGGATGGATCACTTTGCCCGCCCTGACGACGAACTGGCAATTGCCCAGCGCGAAGGTGTTCTCCACCGTAACTTCCAGGGTTACACCACCCAGGGCGATACCGATCTGCTCGGAATGGGCGTCTCCGCCATCAGCATGATTGGCGACTGCTACGCTCAGAACCAGAAAGAGCTGAAGCTGTACTACCAGCAGGTTGATGAAACGGGTAACGCATTGTGGCGCGGCATTGCGTTAACGCGTGACGATTGCATCCGTCGTGATGTGATTAAGGCGCTTATCTGCAACTTCCGTCTCGAATTCCGCGAGGTGGAGTCGCAATGGGATCTGCAATTCAGCGATTACTTTGCCGAAGACCTGAAACTCCTTGCGCCGCTGGCGAAGGACGGGCTGGTGGATGTGTCGGAAAGCGCGGTGGTCGTCACGCCGAAAGGACGTCTGTTGATTCGTAATATCTGCATGTGCTTCGATGCCTATCTACGTCAGAAGGCGCGTTTACAGCAGTTCTCGCGGGTGATTTAAGTTGAAAAGCCGGGTAAGCGAAGCGCCACCCGGCTTTTCATCAACAGCTCGTTAGCTAAACAGCCCAACCAGCGCCGCACACAGCACCGCCGCAACGGCAGTTTGTGGCGTGTGGCTTTCTGCTGCTCCGCTCGAAAGCAAAGTCACTAATGATTCCAGCATGATGCTCCCCCTGTTTCCGGGCACGATCATACAAAACTCATCGGAACAGTAAAGCGCAAAATAACGGCACTTTGCGCTCAATTAGTAACCTTTACACAGCGGAGTAAGATCACTCCATTCCCAGCTCTTTCAGCTTGCGCGTCAGGGTGTTTCGACCCCATCCCAACAGGCGAGCCGCTTCCTGTTTGTGGCCCTGGGTATGACGAAGCGCGGTAGTTAACAGCGTGCGCTCCATCTCAGGCTGCGCTTCGGAGAGCAGATTTTGATGACCGGAACGCAGCGCGCGATCTGCCCACTGCGCCAGCAGCGTCGCCCAGCTGTCCGGCAGCGCATGTCCGGCGGTGCTTTCGGGCACGGTGGCTTCAAACAGCTCGGCGGGGAGATCCTGAATCAACACTTCCTGTCCGGCGGCCATCACGGTCAGCCAGCGACAGGTGTTTTCCAGCTGACGCACGTTGCCAGGCCACGCCAGACGGGTGAGGGCGGCATCCGTTTCCGGATGAAGCTGCTTGGCTTCCACGCCCAGCTCGCGGGCCGCCACTTGCAGGAAATGGCGCGCCAGACGCGGGATATCTTCCCGACGCTCGCGCAGCGGCGGCAGGTGGACACGGATCACGTTCAGACGATGGAATAAATCTTCACGGAATTTCCCCTCCTGCACGCGCAGCTCCAGGTTCTGGTGCGTCGCGGCAATAATACGCACGTCCACCTTCACCGGCGCATACCCGCCCACGCGGTAAAACTGGCCATCTGCCAGCACGCGCAGCAATCGGGTCTGAACATCCAGCGGCATATCGCCGATTTCATCCAGGAATAGCGTTCCGCCGTCAGCCTGTTCAAAGCGTCCCTGACGAATGGTATTTGCCCCGGTAAACGCCCCTTTTTCGTGGCCGAATAGCTCAGATTCAATCAAATCTTTGGGGATCGCCGCCATGTTCAGGGCGATGAAAGGCGCTTTCGCCCGCGGGCTGTGGCGATGCAGGGCGTGCGCAACCAGCTCTTTACCGGTCCCTGATTCACCGTTAATCAAGACGCTGATAGACGAGCGCGACAGACGCCCGATGATGCGAAACACGTCCTGCATGGCCGGCGCTTCACCGATGATGTCCGTCGTAGGCCCGAAATCCGGCGCGTGGCGGGGCTGCTGTTGCTCCTGATAGTGGCTGATGGCGCGTTCGACCAGGGCAACGGCTTCGTCGATATCAAACGGTTTTGGCAGATAATCAAACGCCCCCTGCTGGTAGGCGCTAACGGCGGCATCCAGGTCGGAGTGGGCGGTCATTATGATGACCGGAAGCATGGGGTGGCGCTGTTTGATCTGCTTTAAGAGCGCCAGTCCGTCCATGCCCGGCATGCGAATATCCGAGAGCAGAACGTCCGGCGTTTTGGTGGTGAGTGCGTCGAGCACCTCGCTGCCGCTCTCAAACGTCGTGCAGCTTAATCCCGCTCCCGTGAGTGCGCGTTCAAGCACCCAACGGATGGAGCTATCGTCATCGACTACCCAGACTATCCCTCGTTGCATAAACGTCACCTTTATTTTTTAATCGGCAGGAAAACCGAAAACTCGGTATGTCCCGGCCAACTGGTAAATTCAATTTTGCCGGAGTGTTGGTCAATCAAATTTCGGGCTATGGATAACCCCAGCCCGGTGCCGCCTTCGCGACCGCTGACCATCGGGTAGAACAGAGTGTCCTGGAGATGCGGCGGGATCCCCGGCCCGTTATCTTCCACATCAATACGTGCCGCCAGACGATAACGCACGCCGTGCAGCGTCAGCTGGAACGCGGTGCGGGTACGCAGAATAATTTCGCCACCCTCCGGGCCCAGCGCCTGCAACGCGTTACGCACAATGTTCAACAGCACCTGTTCAATCTGGTCCGGATCGTGCGCCAGCTCCGGCAGGCTTGGGTCGTAATCACGCACCAGCGTGACGTTATCCGGCAGCTCCATAGAGACGAGTTTCACCACCCGCTCCGCGACCTTGTGAATGCTTTCTGAAACATGCATCCCCGGCTGCTGTGGCCCGAGCAGGCGATCGACCAGATTACGCAGACGGTCCGCCTGCTCAATAATGACGTTGGTATACTCCGCCAGGGCAGGGTCAGGCAGCGCTTTGGTCAAAAGCTGTGCCGCACCGCGTAAGCCGCCCAGCGGGTTTTTGATCTCATGGGCCAGCCCGCGCACCAGGTCGCGCGCCGCAATCTGCTGCGCATGCTGAAGCTGCTCCTGGCTGAGACGACGTTGGTTATCCATCGGCGCCATTTCCAGCAGAATCATGCCATCTGGCAGGCGCTGTGCGGTGAGGGACAAAATATGCGAGCGTCCGTCAATCACCAGCGTCACTTCGTTATCGGTGAAGCCCTGACCCGCCTGCAAACTCTCCTGCATCAGACCAATATTCAGCGAGAAATAGCTCAGCAGTTCCGGCAGCGGCGTGCCAAACAGTTTTCTGGCGCTTTGGGCGAGCAGCTGTTGCGCCGCCGGGTTGGCGTAATGCACCGCCAGCTCGTCGTCGACCAGCAAAATACTGTTAATCAAAGAATTGAGGATCTGCCCAGCATCGGGCAGCGTGCCAGTTGCCATTCAGCAGTCTCCTGGAGTCGTTGCACTATTTTAGTGCAGTATAGCGTTTTAGAGGTAAAAAGCGCGTGAGATCAGGTTGTTGGTGGAGAAAAAAGCCCATCCGAAGATGGGCTAAAGTTTCCACGGCAACTACTCCCGACGCGTATGCGCCGGGTAAAACAAAACAATTAAACGCTGTAGTACAGTTCAAACTCAACCGGGTGCGGCGTCATGCGAACGCGGTCGTTTTCTTCGGTACGCAGCGCGATGTAAGCGTCGATAGCTTCATCGGTGAACACGCCGCCAGCGGTCAGGAACTCGCGGTCTGCGTCCAGCGCTTGCAGGGCTTCTTCCAGAGAGCCGGCAACCTGTGGGATCTCTTTCGCTTCTTCTGGCGGCAGGTCGTACAGGTTTTTGTCCATGGCTTCGCCCGGGTGGATCTTGTTCTTGATACCGTCCAGACCGGCCATCAGCAGTGCTGCGAAGCACAGGTATGGGTTAGCCGCCGGGTCCGGGAAGCGCACTTCGATACGACGCGCTTTCGGAGACGCAACCACCGGGATACGGATAGAAGCAGAACGGTTACGGGCAGAGTACGCCAGCATCACGGGTGCTTCGTAGCCTGGAACCAGACGCTTGTAGGAGTTCGTGGTCGGGTTCGCCAGGGCGTTGATCGCTTTAGCGTGTTTGATAACACCGCCGATGTAGTGCAGCGCCTGCTCAGACAGACCCGCATACTTGTCACCAGAGAACAGGTTGGTGCCGTTCTTGGACAGGGACATGTGGCAGTGCATGCCGGAACCGTTGTCGCCAAACATTGGTTTTGGCATGAAGGTCGCGGTTTTACCGAAACGGTGCGCAACGTTGTGTACAACGTATTTGTAGATCTGAATCTCATCCGCTTTTTTGGTCATGGTGTTGAAGCGGGTAGCGATCTCGTTCTGGCCAGCCGTTGCCACTTCGTGGTGGTGCGCTTCAACAACCAGGCCCATCTCTTCCATGATCAGACACATGGTAGAACGGATGTCCTGTGAAGAATCGACCGGAGGAACCGGGAAGTAACCGCCTTTCACGCCCGGACGGTGACCTTTGTTACCACCTTCGTACTTGGTGGAAGAGTTCCATGCGCCTTCGATGTCATCGATAGCGACGTGGGAGCCAGAAATGGAAGCGCCAAAACGGATGTCGTCGAACAGGAAGAACTCTGGCTCTGGCCCGAACAGAACGGTGTCTGCGATGCCGGTAGAGCGCAGGTACTCTTCAGCGCGTTTTGCGATGGAGCGTGGGTCACGGTCATAGCCTTGCAGCGTGCCAGGTTCCAGAATATCGCAGCGGATGATCAGCGTAGGTTCTTCGTAGAACGGGTCAATGAGCGCAGTGGTTGCATCTGGCATCAGAACCATGTCGGATTCGTTAATGCCTTTCCAGCCGCCAATGGAGGAGCCGTCAAACATTTTGCCTTCTTCAAAGAATTCGGCGTTCACCTGATGAGCAGGGATCGTGACGTGCTGTTCTTTACCTTTGGTATCGGTGAAGCGCAGATCAACAAACTTCACTTCATGTTCGTTCAGCATCGTCAAAACGTGTTCAGCGGACATACTTAACTCTCCAGATTGGTCATTGTCGTCGTGGTAACGAGGTCTTCAAATCGGCTGGGCTGCCATATTTTTACTGTATTTCTGTAAAGCGAAATCTGTGCCAACTTTTAAAACACCCCAAAAAGGCGTTATCATGCGCACCATAGTGCAGAAGGGCTGCACCACATTGGATTTGTTGCACCATTATAGTGCTTCTGTGTGAACATCGAGCACCATATTGGTGCAATTTACGTTAAAGTGCCCTTTTACCGCTCCGTGAAAGCGATCACAAAGCATCTCTGCAATACTTGTTTGCGGGGGATGTTTGTGATCCTGTTTTGTAGTGCGATTAATCCGTGTACAATAACGCGCTATTTCTAAATGCCTGAGGCAAAGTTGTGATCGAAAAATTGCGTAATATCGCCATCATCGCGCACGTCGACCATGGTAAAACTACCCTGGTTGATAAGCTGCTACAGCAGTCCGGTACGTTTGATGCTCGTGCCGAAACTCAAGAGCGTGTGATGGACTCCAACGATTTGGAGAAAGAGCGTGGGATTACCATCCTCGCCAAAAACACCGCTATCAAATGGAATGACTACCGTATCAACATCGTTGATACCCCAGGGCACGCCGACTTCGGTGGTGAAGTTGAGCGCGTGATGTCCATGGTGGATTCCGTGCTGCTGGTGGTTGACGCATTTGATGGCCCTATGCCGCAAACGCGCTTCGTGACCAAAAAAGCATTTGCCCACGGCCTGAAACCTATCGTTGTGATCAACAAGGTTGACCGTCCTGGCGCGCGTCCTGACTGGGTTGTTGACCAGGTCTTCGACCTGTTCGTTAACCTCGACGCGACCGACGAACAGCTGGACTTCCCTATCGTTTATGCGTCTGCGCTGAACGGTATCGCCGGTCTGGATCACGAAGACATGGCGGAAGACATGACTCCGCTGTACCAGACGATTGTTGACCGCGTTCCTGCGCCAAACGTTGACCTGGAAGGCACCCTGCAAATGCAGATCTCTCAGCTCGACTACAACAACTATGTTGGCGTAATCGGCATTGGTCGTATCAAGCGCGGTAAAGTGAAGCCTAACCAGCAGGTCACTATCATCGATAGCGAAGGCAAAACCCGTAACGGTAAAGTCGGTAAAGTGCTGACTCACCTGGGTCTTGAGCGTATCGAGAGCGACATCGCTGAAGCAGGCGACATCATCGCCATCACCGGTCTGGGTGAACTGAACATCTCCGACACCATCTGCGATCCGCAGAACGTCGAAGCGCTGCCAGCCCTGTCCGTTGATGAACCAACCGTATCCATGTTCTTCAACGTCAACACCTCTCCGTTCTGTGGTAAAGAAGGTAAGTTCGTTACCTCTCGTCAGATCCTTGACCGCCTGAACAAAGAGCTGGTGCACAACGTTGCGCTGCGCGTTGAAGAAACCGAAGACGCTGATGCATTCCGCGTTTCGGGTCGTGGTGAGCTGCACCTGTCTGTTCTGATTGAGAACATGCGTCGTGAAGGTTTCGAGATGGCGGTTTCCCGTCCGAAAGTTATCTTCCGCGAAATCGATGGCCGTAAACAAGAGCCGTTCGAAAACGTAACGCTGGACGTTGAAGAGCAGCACCAGGGTTCTGTGATGCAGGCACTGGGTGAGCGTAAAGGCGACCTGAAAAACATGAATCCAGATGGCAAAGGCCGCGTACGTCTCGACTACGTGATCCCAAGCCGTGGCCTGATCGGCTTCCGTTCTGAGTTCATGACCATGACTTCCGGTACCGGTCTGCTGTACTCCACCTTCAGCCACTACGACGACGTTCGTCCGGGCGAAGTGGGCCAGCGTAACAACGGCGTGCTGATCTCCAACGGTCAGGGTAAAGCGGTTGCGTTTGCGCTGTTCGGTTTGCAGGATCGCGGTAAGCTGTTCCTGGGTCACGGTGCTGAAGTTTACGAAGGCCAGATCATCGGTATTCACAGCCGTTCTAACGACCTGACGGTAAACTGCCTGACCGGTAAGAAACTGACCAACATGCGTGCGTCCGGTACTGACGAAGCAACGGTTCTGGTTCCACCGATCAAGATGACGCTGGAGCAGGCTCTGGAATTCATCGATGATGACGAACTGGTCGAAGTGACGCCTCAGTCAATTCGTATCCGTAAACGTCACCTGACTGAGAACGATCGTAAACGTGCAATGCGCGGTGCGAAAGAAGAGTAATTCGGTTATGCCGTAGGCCGGGTAAGCGCATGCGCCACCCGGCAACGAAAAAGCCGCTGAGCGATCAGCGGCTTTTTTTATTAGAACGAATACCGCAACCCTAAACGGATCCGGTACTGCTCGCGGTTGTAATCATTCCATCGGTCCAGCCACTGTAGCTCAAGATACGGCAGCCAGTTTCTGTCGATCTTATAGCTGAATTTATTGGTAATTTCCCAGTGATGATCTTTGCCATTTTTGCTGTGGTAATCATTCACCCGCTGGAAAAAGTGCGGCTCAAAGGTGTAGAAAAACGCATCCGTCACTTTGAAATTCCAGTAGTTGGCGAATTCATGCGTGTCGTTCTTATCCATCTGCCCGTTATAGTCCGGCGTATCGTAATTGTTATGGTTATAGCGATAGCGGAACGTCAGATTAAACCAGTCCGTAAATTTGTAATTGGTATCTAAATAAACCGCGCCACCTGATCCTGCGCTGCTGTCATTAATTAAGCCGCCGGGCTGGAAGGTCAGTTTGTCGGTCGGTTTGAAGAGCGGATACCACCCCTCGATTTCGTTATAGCTGTGTTTCAGTTCGTCCCATTTCCCCACGTTATAAGCGTTGGTGAACATCAGCCCCGCGCCCATATCGAAGTTATAGCCCGCACGCAGGATCACTTCGTGCAGCTCAGAGGCCGTATTGTAGGCTTCACGCGTTTCGACATAGGCCCCGGCAAATACCGGGCAGGACACAGACGATACGATCAGTACAGTAATGATTCTTTTCATAATTTGTCCATGTATCAGGTACAGAAAGGCCTCCCTCCTGATAAACAGGAAGGACATAGTGGCCGGATTTATAGTTATAAAGTGACTGCTGACGCTTTATTGTTGGTGGTTATCTCAGGGGTATTTGCTGTCTGTTTCTTCCGTTTTCCAATCTCCTCGATAATAAAGGCGAAGCGCGCTTCGTTGAGTTTATAAAATAGCCCCATGGTCACGGCGGCAACAATCGCCAGGCCGCACGGCCAGAGGAAAATAAGCTGACGAAAACCCAGCAGCGTGCCCGCGCTCTGCACGGCATGGGGTACGTAGCCAATCTGGGTCAGCATAATGCCGGGCAGGAAACCGGCGAGCGCGGCGGAGATTTTGCGCGAGAAGGTATAGCCGGTATACACCGACCCTTCGGCGCGAATGCCGGTTTTCCACTCGCCGTAATCAACGGTATCCGGCACCAGCGCCCAGTTCAGGCTATTAACAAACGCCGTGCCGAAGAAGGCCATGCAGGAAAACAGCACGAACAGCAGGGAGCTGGTCCCCCAGAAGAAATTCAGCACGTCGCCCACCGCCCACAGCGCCAGCCCGCCCAGATAGACCGGCTTCTTGCCAAAGCGCTTCACCGCGCCGGGCACCAGAAACACGCCAATCAGAATGCAGCCCATGCTGAAAAAGCCCATCCACGACAGGAGATGCAGATCGTTCAGCACGTACTGGGTGTAATAGACCTGAATCGCCAGCTTGATGTTAAACGCGGCGAGGGTACAGAGGTTGGCGATGCACAGCACCAGCAGCGGCGGATTGCGGAAAATCGCGCAGAATGATTTCAGAATGCCGGGCTTATGGTGATCGGGCGTAAGCTCGACGTAGCGTTCTTTCACCCCGCTGTAGCACCACCACATGCAGAACAGCCCCCCGGTGACGAACACCAGCGCGGCCACCAGATAGCCGAGTGAGGGCTGGCTGATGAACAGCGCCTGAATCGGCATAAAGCCGACGGTGCAGAGCAACAGTCCTACCGTTGCGCCGCCCTGACGCCACGCGGCAAGCTGCGCGCGCTCGTTCGGGTTTTTGGTGATGGCTGGGACCATCGCACCGTAGGCGCAGTTCATCAGGCTGTAGCAGAGGCCAAACATCATGAAGAGCACGGTGGCGAGGGCCGTTTTCACCGTCAGGCTAAAGTCGTTGGCCATAAACTGCGCCGTCGCGACCAGCGCCACCGGAACGGAGGCGTAAAGTATGAATGGCCTGAACTTCCCCCTCGGGCCAATGTTACGCCGGGAATCCAGCAGCACCCCGGTCAGCATGTCGGTGAACGCGGTAAAGAACTTGGCGACCAAAAAAATGATGCCGCCGTAGAACGCGGGCATGCCCAGCTCGTCCGTGTAAAACTTCAGCAGATACAGCGTGCCAATACACAGCATCAGGTTCGAGCCAAAATCACCCATCCCGTAGGCGCACTTCTCTCGCAGGCTCAATTTCAGGGTTAACGGATCAGTATTATGTGTCATGGTCGATCCTCAAAGCGCCCCGCAGGGCGCTCAATCACGTCATTTATGCCGTACGTTTGCGCAGTTCGATCTCTTCGACGATGCGCACATACATCTTCTCGTTGAGGTTGTAGAAGCAGCCCATCGCCACGATGGTGATGACCGCCAGCAGGCTCGGGTAGATAAATATCAGCTGCCGCAGCCCTTCAACCGTCCCGGCGGACTGCACCACGTTGGGCACATAGCCGATCTGGGTGAGCATGATCCCCGGGAAGAAGCCCGCCAGCGCCTGCGAGACCTTACGGAAGAAAGTAAAGCCGGTGTAGACCGTCCCTTCGGAGCGCACGCCGGTGCGCCACTCGCCGTACTCCACGGTATCGGATACCAGCGCCCAGTTCAGGCTGTTCACAAACGCGGAGCCGAAGAACGCCAGGCAGGAGAACGCCACAAAGCTCACCGAGCCGCCGCCGAAGAAGTAGTTAAGCAGATCGCCCGCCACCCAAATCACCAGCCCGCTGATGTAGACCTTTTTCTTGCCGAAGCGCCGCACCGCGCCGGGCATCATAAAGACGCCGATAAAAATACAGCCCATGCTGAAGAAGCCCATATACGACAGCAGGATCGGGTCGTTCAGCACGTACTGCGTGTAGTAGACCTGAATGGCGAGCTTAACGTTAAAGGCGCCCAGCGTGCACAGGTTAGCGATGCACAGGATAAACAGCGGACGGTTCCCGGCGATGGCGCGAAACGACTGCAACAGCCCCGGTTTCTGCGCCGGGTTAGCAGGCTGCGTCTCGACGTAACGCTCGGTTACGCCCTTATAGCACCACCACATAAAGAACAGCCCGAACAGCGAGAAGAGGGTGGCGGCAAAGATGTAGCCAAGCTGGTCGTTGCCCTCAATCAGGTTCATCACCGGGACAAAGCCCACCGTACAGAGCAGCAGGCCGAGTGTGGCGCCGCCCTGACGCCAGGCGGCCAGCGAGGCGCGCTCGTCCGGGTTTTTGGTGATGGCGGGCACCATCGCGCCGTAAGAGCAGTTCATCATGCTGAAGAACAGGCCGTACAGCATGAACAGCACCGTCGCCATCACCGTTTTACCGGTGATTTCAAACGGTGTGCCGACGAAGTTGGCAATCGCCAGCAACGTTACCGGGAAGGCTGCATACAGCACAAACGGGCGGAATTTCCCTTTCGGGCCGATCTTGCGCCGGGAATCGAGCATGATCCCGGTGCCCATATCGGTGAAGGCGGTAAAAAACTTCGCAATCAGGAAGATAATCCCGCCGTAGGTGCCCGGCAGCCCCAGCACGTCGGTGTAGAACTTCAGCAGATACAGCGTGCCGATATCAAGCAGGATGTTAGAGCCGAGATCGCCCATCCCGTAGGCGAGTTTTTCTTTAAACGGCAGGCGCAGGGTTGCCGGATCAGAAGTATGTTGACTCATTATTGTTCTCCGTCTGCCCGCAGGTTTTCCCGCGGGCGAGCCTTATCAGATATGACGTAAGGTGCTAAACAGATCAGCCCATTCGCTTTGCTGGCGATAGAAGACCGGCGGTTTGCCGAGCGGGGCATCAACGGTGATGTCACCGCCCTGGCAGGTTTCTCCGGTCCACGCATTGACCCAGGTGTCCTGCGGCAGATAGAGCGACCAGTCGCGGCGTCCCTCTTCATGGACCGGCGCCACCAGCAGATCGCGGCCAAACAGATACTGGTATTTCAGCGTGTAGGCGCGCGCGTCGTCCTCGTAGTGCAGGAAAAGCGGACGCATCACCGGCAGGCCGCTTTTCGCGTTCTGCGCAACCGCAGCTTTGATATACGGCTTCAGGGTGGTGAAGACGGTGGTCATGCGCGCGAAGTGCGCAATGGTTTCCGCGTCGCCGTCGAACTGCCAGTTATCGCCAGGGCGGTTGCCCTCGTGGGTACGCATCATCGGCGTAAAGGCGCTGAAATCACACCAGCGCAGCAGCAGCTCTTTGCTGCGCTTCATCTCGAAGAGCGTCGTATAGCCGCCAATGTCGCTGTGGTGCAGGCCGTGCCCGGTCATCGCCAGCGACAGCGCCGCCGGTACGACGGAAGCCAGACCGTCGTCCAGGCTCCAGTCGACGTTCTGATCCCCCGCCCACATCATCACCGAGTGCTTCTGGCTACCGGTGTAGCCTGCGCGCATGAAGAACAGGATCTCCCCGAGCTTGCCGGTCTCCTCCAGCGCTTCGTAGTTACATTTCGCCCACAGGGCAGGCCAGGCGTTATGCATGATCTCCGCGCTCACGCCGTTGTGCAGGAAGGTATCGGTCGGCAGGTACTCCCCGAAATCGGCCATCCAGCCGCCGCAGCCCAGTTCGATCAGGTTCTTTTTAATGACCTCTTTGTACCAGTCGTAGGCTGCCGGGTTGGTCAGGTCGATAACGCCCGCGTAGAACTCGCCGAACTCGACGTGGTAGTCCTTGCCGTCGGCGTTTTTGGTCAGATAGCCGCGTTTCGCGGCCTCTTCGCAGAGATCTTTATCGCTGGCGACGTACGGGTTGATATAGGAGAGGAACTGCACGCCTTCCTCTTTCCACTGCGCAATACGCGCATCAAGCTGCGGATAGAGCGCGCTGTTCCACTTCCAGTTCCACATTACGCGTTTGCCAAAGGAGGTCATGCGGATGCCGGACCAGTCCTGCGCCCAGATGCCGTTCACCTTTACGCCGCCGTTACGCATGGTGTCGAGCTTCTGCTGGCACACCTCGGTGCCGCCCTGGATGCCCAGCGTCACGCCGTCGTACACCCAGTCCGGCAGCTCCGGCTGGCGTCCCAGCAGGCCGGTCAGTTTTTCCAGCAGATCGACGTACGTTTCCGCACATTCGAAGCGCAGCGTGGCGTTATCTTCCCAGAACGCCAGCTCGTGGAAGTCAGGGGCGCTGAAGTCAAAGTTCATGTAGCAGCTGTTATCCACGTGGCAGTAGTACTTCTGGGTGCTCACGAAGGTGGGCTGCGGGAAGAAGGTCCAGTAGTAGTCACCGCCCGCGTTCTCTTTGCAGTCGGCCTGCCAGGTGACATAGGTCTGCTTGTTGCGGCCCACGCCCTGCTCGCTGGTCCACAGCGGGAACGGCTTGCCGCGCAGATCGAAGTACGAGAACTGCTCGCCGCAGCCGTAAATATGATCTTCTGGCTGCGCCGCCAGCCGCAGCCAGATGCGGTTATGGCCGGGAGCATCATTTTTCAGCTTCAGCTCCAGACGGCCTTCCGCATCCACGCCCACCAGCAGCGTGGCGCTTACCGCATCGCCGCGGGTAAAGCGGATTGCCCAGCCCGCGCTTTGCTGCGTAACGGTCGCGTTCGTCAGGGCAATCTTTTCGTTGAGCTTGTCTTTGATGCTGAAGTTGCCGCGAAACATCTCGATATCCGCCTCACCTGCGCCAATCCACAGGCAAGGGGCATCCGCGGTGTGGGATAAAATCAGACGGTCCTGCCAGCGCAGGGTGAAGCCACTTTCGTTATTTTTCAGGTCAATATTGTGTAGGGTACGCATAAAAACTCCGTCTTAATTATTTGGCCTGGCTATCCAGTAATCCGGCGGCGACGGCAGGCGCTAAGCCCGGCGCCAGCGGCAGGCGGGGGATCACCAGGCAGTGCAGCAGATGGTAAATATCCTGCTTGCCGTCCCAGACTTTGGTGGTCACTTCGTTATTGGTGTCCAGCTCCTGCCACCAGGATCCGTTTTCGTAATCCATCAGATACTTGATGCAGTAATCCCACCATTTCTGATACCAGGCTTCGTACTGCGCCTCGCCGGTCACGGTATAGAGGGCATAGGCCGTGCCCATCGCCTCGACGATTGGCCAGCGCACGCGTTCGCGCACGATTGGCTTGCCGTCCCAGCCCACGGAGTAGACAAAGCCGTCCGCCCCGTCGGGTGCCCAGGCGTCGCGGATGGTGGCGTGGAACAGTCCTTTCGCATCTTCCAGCAGCCACTCCGGCGGGGTTTCAAAGCGCGCTTCCAGGGCGGCGCGCAGGTGCAGCATCAGGCGGCCCCACTCAATCCAGTGCCCAGGCGTGCCGCCATAGGCGCGGAAGCGGTGGGCGGGGTTATCGATGTTATAGTCGCGGATCGGGTTCCAGTTGGTGTCAAAATGCTCGTTAACGCGGTACTCCCCTTTGCGCGCCACGTCGTGAATAATCACCGAGGCGATGCGCAGGGCGCGGTCGAGCCATTTGCGGTCGTGGGTCACGTCATAAACGATGAGGAAAGCTTCCACGGCGTGCATGTTGGCATTACCGCCGCGATAGTCTTCCGTTTTGCTGAAGGCTTCGTCCCAGGACTCCAGGCACATCTGCTCCTGTTCGCTCCAGAAATAGCGCTCAATCACCTCGATGGCGTCGTCCAGCAACTTGCGTGCCTGCGGGTGACCCGTGGTCACGGCGCTCGCCGCGCCCAGCAGGACGAAGAAGTGCTGATAGCCCTGCTTGGACGCATCAATCACGCCTTCATCGTTTACGCAGGCGTACCAGCCGCCGTGCTGCTTGTCGCGCAGCGGACCGTTGAGGGCGTTAATGCCGTGCTCAACCAGGGCATACGCGCCGGGACGGCCCATGTTTGCCGCCACCGCGTACACGTGCAGCATGCGGGCGGTGATCCACAGATGGGTGCCCATATCGCTGCGCACTTGGCCGTTATTGCCCAGCCAGCCAAAGCCGGTCGGTACGGCGGCGTTTTTGCCGAAATCGAGAATGCGGTCGGTCTCTTGTTCGAGCCAGCGGTTATGGCTCAGGGTGTTAAACCATTTCATGTTCGGATCCTTTCTTAACGGCGAGCCATCATTTCGTCGACGATCTCACCCAGACGCTGAAGTTTGGGGACGGAGATATCACGCAGCATCAGCTCGGTGTCCGGCAGGCCAATCACAGAGGACCAGACGGCGCGACCGGCTAAAAAGCCCGATGCCCCCGCCTGCATGGCGACGCTTACGGCGCGCGGGAAGAGCTTATCGTCCACGCCGGAGGAGAGGATCACCCACGGCATGGCAATGTTCTCGTTCAGCTTTTGCGAGGCCGCCAGCAGCGCCTGCTGCGTGCCCTTGCCGAACAGCGGCATCTCCACCTTGTAAAGGTCGGCACCGCTGTCGCCCAGCTCTTTGGCCGCATCGATAATCGCCTGTTCGCGGTTAAATTCGGCTCCGCGACGCGGCGGACGCACCACCGGCTCGATAATGCTCAGCAGCCCGTTGTCGTGGCAGAGCGTATTGAACGCTTTCACCATCTCCAGGCGCTGCTGCGGATCTTCATCGCTGCGCCACAGCACCAGCAGCTTCAGCGCTTTGCCGCCATCGCGCTTGACCGCCTGCGCGTCGACGTTCTTGTCGATCGCCACGCTGTCGACCGGAATACCGTTCCCCGGAATAAATTCGTCGGCGGCCACAATCATCGCGCAGCTGTTGGCCACGGCCTGCTGCTCGACAATCTGGCGATAGCAGAACTGCTGGTCGACGAGAATGGCCGAGGCGTACGGCGACAGAATTTTTGCCGCGTTGACCTTAAAATCGGTCAGGTTCTGGTCGGTTACCGGCACCGGCGCGCCTGCGGCAGCAAACATCATGCGCATCGCTTCGCGCTGATCCACGGCCAGCATCGCAAAACCGCCGGAAGGTCGGGTGATATCTTTCAGGGTGTACATCGTCATTCCTCAGTCCTTTCGTATCAGTGTGATTTTTTCAGCCCGGCAGACGCGCGAACCTGTTCAAGAATGGCCGTCCAGTCTTCGCGCCCGCGCCCGGCGGCGCGTGCCTGGTTGTAAACTTCGCGGGAGGCCGCGCCCAGCGGCATCGGAACGTGGAGCTGGTTAGCCACGTCGAGGGCGATCCCCAGATCTTTATGCGCAAGGTCGATCATAAAGGCGGGAGAAAGATCCCCTTTCAGCACCTTGTTCGGCCAGGATGTCGTGAAGTGGCCTTTACCCGCAGGCGTACCGCTCATGACCTTGAGCGCCACGTCAAAGGAGAGGCCAAGCGCTTCGCACAGCACGGCGGCCTCGGCGGAAAGGGCGTTCAGGGCAATGCTCATGTAGTTATTGATAAGCTTCACGCGGATGCCCATGCCTGGCCCGCCGGCGTTAATCAGCTCATTGCCCATCGCCATTAAGACCGGGGTGGCGCGCTCAACCTGCTGGGCCGTGCCGCCTGCCAGCAGGAGCAGCGTGCCGGCGATGGCATGGTCAGAGGTGCGTCCGACGGGCACGTCCATCAGGCTGAAGCCTTGCTCAGCCATGTCGCGTATCAGCGCGTCGGTTTGCAGCGGGTGAATGGTGGACATATCAATGACCAGCGCGTCGCGGGATAATCCTTCGCACACGCCGTGCTCGCCGAACAGGACGCTGCGTACCAGGTTGCCGTTTGGCAGCATGGTAATTACGAATTCCGCGTCCGTTGCTGCCTGTGCTGGCGTAGCCGCCGCCCGAGCGCCGCTCTCTACCAGCGCCTGAACCGCCTGCGGGTTCACATCAAAAACGTTAAGCTGGTGGCCCTGTTTCAACAGATTCTTCGCCATGGGCGCGCCCATCTGTCCTAAGCCGATAAATGCGATTGCTGACATGCCTCTCTCCTGTCACATCGTGTCAATTTTTGCGCGTTTGTAGTGTCTGTTTTTGATCGTATTTGTAATTTATAGTCAAAAAATTGACACGGGTCACTTTTTAAACATTTGGTGAAATTAAAATGAAGGCATCAGAAATCGCAGAAGGAATCACCATGACTCGCATCGTTTGTGTCGGCATTACCGTGCTGGATCGCATCTGGTATCTCGATGATTTACCGAAAGAAGGTGGGAAATATGTCGCAAAAGACTATACGGAAGTGGGCGGTGGCCCGGCGGCAACGGCGGCAGTGGCAGCCGCGAAACTGGGCGCGGAAGTGGATTTTATTGGCCGGGTGGGGGACGACGATACCGGCAGACGGCTGCTCGCGGAGCTGGAATCCCTGGGGGTGAATACCCGCTACACGCGCGTAGTTAAGGGAGCCCGATCGTCGCAATCGGCGGTGCTGGTGGACGGCAGCGGGGAGCGTGTTATAGCGAACTATTGCAGCCCCGATCTCCCTGCGGCGGCAGACTGGCTGCATGAAATCGACTTCTCGCAGTGGGACATTGTCTTAGCCGACGTGCGCTGGCATGACGGGGCAAAACAGGCATTTACCCTGGCCCGCCAGCAGGGCGTACCGACGTTGCTTGATGCGGATGTCACCCCGCAGGACATCGCGGATCTGATTGCCTTAAGCGACCACGCGGCCTTCTCCGCGCCGGGATTGCGGCGTTTAACGCAGCGGGATGAAACCGAAAACGCGCTGAAGAAAGCACAAACGCTCACAAATGGACATGTGTATGTTACGCAGGGGCGAGACGGCTGCTTCTGGCTGGAAAACGGCGCACTGTGTCATCAGCCCGGCTTTGAGGTGAACGTGGTGGATACCACGGGGGCGGGCGACGTGTTCCACGGTGCGCTGGCGGTCAGTCTGGGGCAACAATCGTCCACTTCAGACGCTGTGCGTTTTGCCAGCGCCGTCGCAGCGCTGAAATGCACAAAGCCCGGTGGACGCGCGGGTATACCCGACTGTGATCAAACCCGCTCTTTTTTGTCACTTTTTGTATAAAATGCGGGGCGTGATGGTTTTCAGAGGACAGACCATGAGCCTTACCGAACTGACCGGCAACCCGCGTCACGATCAGCTGCTGACGCTGATTGCCGATCGCGGCTATATGAACATTGATGAACTGGCGCAGCTGCTGGATGTGTCGACGCAAACCGTGCGTCGGGATATCCGTAAGCTCAGCGAGCAGGGGCTGATCACGCGTCATCATGGCGGGGCGGGCAGGGCATCCAGCGTGATGAACACGGCGTTCGAGCAGCGTGAAGTCTCGCTTACCGAAGAGAAACGGGCGATTGCCGAAGCGATTGCGGACTATATTCCCGACGGTTCGACCATTTTTATCACCATCGGGACGACCGTGGAGCACGTTGCCCGGGCACTGCTTAACCATAATCATCTGCGCATCATCACTAACAGCCTGCGGGTGGCGCACATTCTTTATAAGAATCCGCGCTTTGAGGTGATGGTGCCCGGCGGTACGCTGCGCCCGCATAACGGCGGCATTATCGGTCCTGCGGCAACGGCGTTCGTGTCAGGATTTCGCGCAGATTACCTGGTCACCAGCGTCGGGGCGATAGAGCACGACGGCGCGATGATGGAATTTGACGTTAACGAAGCCAGCGTGGTGAAAACCATGATTGCCCACTCCCGCCACATTTTACTGGCGGCCGATCATACGAAATACCACGCCTCCGCGGCGGTTGAAATTGGCAACGTGGCGCAGGCGACGGCGCTGTTCACTGATGAACTGCCCGGCCCGGCGCTGCAAAATCACCTCAAATCCAGCAAGGTTGAGGTTGTCGAAGTCAATTCCGGAGAAGAACAGCAGGCTGGCTGATCATCCTATGGCCCGATATTGCGATTCGGGCCTTTCCTTTCTCTAAGCTGAATCTGGCGCATAGCTAAAGTTTCTCTTTCCCGCTACAGTTACTTCTCCACGGCGAAAGGAGATAAACATGCTTTATATCTTTGACTTAGGAAATGTAATCGTCGATATCGATTTTAACCGGGTGTTGGGCGCATGGAGCGATTTTAGCCGTGTTCCGCTGGCGACGTTAAAGCAGAATTTCGCGATGGGTGAGACTTTCCATCTGCACGAGCGAGGTGAGATCAGCGACGAAGCGTTCGCAGAGCGTTTCTGCCAGGAAATGGGTCTTTCGTTAAGCTACGAGCAGTTTTCCCACGGCTGGCAGGCCATATTTGTCGCGATCCGCCCGGAAGTGATCGACATCATGCACAAGCTGCGCGAGCAGGGGCATCGTGTTGTCGTGCTGTCTAATACTAACCGCCTGCATACCACCTTCTGGCCGGATGAATACCCGGAAATTCACGCGGCGGCAGATAAAGTGTATCTCTCCCAGGAGATGGGGATGCGTAAACCTGAGGCGCGCATCTATCAGGCAGTATTGCAGGAAGAAGGATTCACGGCAGCGGATGCGGTCTTTTTTGACGACAACGCCGATAATATAGAAGGGGCTAATCAGTTAGGTATCACCTCCATTCTGGTGACCGGAAAAGAGACGATACCGAACTACTTTGCGAAGCAGTTATGCTAAAAACCGTTCATCAAAAAGCCAATCACCACACGCGCCCGCTGAGGGCGTGGCTGAAACTCCTCTGGCATCGCATTGATGAGGACAACATGACCACGCTGGCGGGCAATCTCGCTTACGTGTCGTTGCTCTCGCTGGTGCCGCTGGTGGCGGTGATTTTTGCGCTTTTTTCGGCATTTCCAATGTTTGCCGATGTGAGCATGCAGCTTCGCCATTTTGTTTTCGCAAACTTTATTCCTGCCACCGGCGATGTGATCCAGAACTACATTGAGCAGTTTGTCGCAAACTCCAGCAAGATGACGGCGATGGGGGCGTGTGGGCTTATTGTTACCGCGCTGCTGCTGATGTACTCCATCGACAGTGCGCTCAACACCATCTGGCGGAGCAAAAAAGTCCGCCCGAAGGTTTACTCCTTTGCCGTCTACTGGATGATTTTAACCCTTGGCCCATTGCTGGCGGGGGCAAGCCTGGCGATCAGCTCCTACCTTCTTTCGCTGCGCTGGGCGACCGACTTAAACAGCGTGATCGATAACGTGCTGCGTATCTTCCCGCTGATTTTATCGTGGCTTTCGTTCTGGCTGCTCTACAGCGTGGTACCAACCACGCGCGTACCCAACCGGGATGCCGTGGTGGGTGCGCTGGTCGCGGCGTTGCTCTTTGAGCTGGGCAAGAAAGGATTCGCGCTTTATATCACCATGTTCCCCTCTTATCAGCTGATTTACGGTGTGCTGGCGGTGATCCCCATTTTGTTTGTCTGGGTCTACTGGACGTGGTGTATCGTCTTGCTTGGCGCCGAAATAACTGTCACTCTCGGAGTCTACCGCGAACTCAAAAAAGCAGCAGAAGCTGAAAAACAACAAGAAGCAGACCAACCATGATTGCATTGATTCAGCGCGTAACCCGTGCCAGCGTCACCGTGGCGGATGAGGTGACGGGTGAAATTGGCCCAGGACTTTTGGTGCTCCTGGGTGTCGAAAAAGATGACGACGAACAAAAAGCTAACCGCTTATGTGAGCGCGTGCTGGGCTACCGCATTTTCAGCGATGCGGAAGGCAAGATGAACCTGAACGTTCAGCAGGCGGGCGGCAGCGTGCTGGTGGTTTCCCAGTTTACGTTGGCTGCGGATACCGAACGCGGCATGCGGCCGAGTTTTTCGAAGGGCGCGGCACCGGATCGCGCAGAAGCTCTATACGAGTACTTTGTTGAGCGCTGTCGCCAACAGGACATGAATACACAAACCGGACGATTCGCTGCGGATATGCAGGTTTCGCTGGTGAACGATGGCCCCGTCACATTCTGGCTCCAGGTATGAGCCAACTGGCGGTATGGCCGCGGGTAACAAGAGAGAGTACAGCTATGTATCACCTTCGAGTACCGCAAACGGAAGAAGAATTAGACGCTTATTACCATTTCCGCTGGGAAATGCTGCGCAAACCACTGCATCAACCGAAAGGCTCTGAACGCGACGCCTGGGACGCGATGGCGCACCACCAGATGGTGGTTGATGAAGAGGGCAACCTCGTTGCCGTGGGACGTCTGTACATCAATGCCGACAACGAAGCTTCAATCCGCTTTATGGCCGTTCATCCCTCCGTGCAGGACAAAGGCCTTGGAACGCTGATGGCAATGACGCTGGAATCCGTTGCCCGTCAGGAAGGGGTCAAGCGCGTCACCTGTAGCGCCCGCGAAGATGCCGTTGAGTTCTTTGCCAAGCTTGGTTTCGTGAATCAGGGGGAAATCACCGCCCCGCAAACTACGCCGATTCGTCACTTTTTGATGATCAAACCCATCGCCACGCTGGACGATATTCTCCATCGCGCCGACTGGTGCGGGCAGCTCCAGCAGGCGTGGTATCAGCACATACCGCTCAGTGAAAAAATGGGCGTGCGTATTCAGCAGTATACCGGACAAAAATTTATCACCACCATGCCGGAAACCGGCAACCAGAACCCGCACCATACCCTGTTTGCCGGCAGCCTGTTTTCACTCGCCACGCTCACCGGATGGGGACTGATCTGGCTGATGCTGCGCGAACGTCATCTCGGCGGCACCATTATTCTGGCCGATGCCCATATCCGCTACAGCGCGCCGATCAGCGGCAAGCCGAGCGCGGTAGCTGACCTGGGCGCACTGGGCGGCGATCTCGACCGTCTGGCGCGTGGACGTAAAGCACGCGTACAGATGCAGGTTGAGCTGTTCGGCGATGAAACGCCAGGCGCGGTGTTTGAAGGCACCTATATCGTTCTGCCTGCGAAGCCGTATGGCGCGTATGAAGAGGGTGGGAACGAGGAGGAGTAGTCTCCTTCTCACTCTCGCCCGGCATGGTTAATGCGCCAGGCAATATCTCGCATAATGTCTCGCGCTGACTGGCTAATTCCACCCAACTGGAAGAAGCCGTGAATTACACCCCGCCATTGTTGAGCGGTACACTTCACGCCTTGCGCCGTGAGGCGCTGATAAAGCGCCTCGCCTTCGTCACGTAACGGATCATACTCAGCGGTAACAATATGGACCTTCGGCAGACCGCTAAAGTCGTTGCGCCACAGTGGACTGACTTCAGGATGCTGACGGTCGGCTCCAGCCAGATACATTTCATAGCCGCTCAAAAGGGTATCGCGAGTAATCACGTAATCCATGCCATTGAGGGTATAGCTTTCAAGACTGGCCGTAGCGTCGAGCATGGGATAGATAAGAATGAGCTGCGCGGGATCCCAGAGCCCTTTTGCCTTAAGCCGCAATGACGTTACCAGCGCCAAATGCCCTCCTGCGCTGTCTCCACAGAGGGTGAGTCGGTTCTTATCCACGCCTAATTCGTCTGCATACTGCCAGACCAGATTCGCACCTCTTTCAGCATCGTCATGTGCGGCGGGGAAGGTATGCTCCGGCGCCAGTCTGTACTGAATCGCAATCACCCGGCAATTGCCGTAGTAGGCTAACTGACGGAGCTGGTTGTCATGGGTATCAAAGCCGCCGCTGATAAAACATCCGCCGTGGTAGTAGATGGCAGCAGGCAATATTTCAGGCGCATTGAGAGGTGAAAATACCCGAATGGTAAGACCCTCAAGAACAAGCGTCTCCAGCTGAACGCGCGTTTCGGTCTTCCCGGCAAGCTCCGTGCTGGCAATATAGCCTGCTCGTCGTACCTCAATTGTCTGGCGACGCGATGAGGGGCGACCTGCAGCGATAAATCCTTGAACCAGCCGTTCAATACCCTTTTCCAGTGCCATGAAAACATCTTTTAACTGTATGAATGTACAGCTTTATAGCCTGATTTGATACAAAAGAAAACAAGAATATTATTGAGGGGAAAAGTCTTGAAAGCTGCTCGCAAAGGCGAGAGCTTTTTTATTATCTGCTTTCGTCACAGACATAAAGTGCGGATGTTGCCTGAGATTTGCCGTGGAAGCGATGCTAAAGCGATAACGCGTCTTTAGACGGATCCTGGACTACGGGCTGAAGAGCATCTGGCATATAAGACGGCAGGTATTGCTGTCGAGGTGTAGGCCGGGCAAGCTCGCGCCGCCCGGCACTGTCACAGGAGATTACTCCCCTTCACCCGGGAACAGGAACGGGTTGATCGAGCTGCGGGCAAAGCCCTCCTGCTCCATCTTCGCGTCCAGAATCAGCGAGGCGAGATCGTCGGCCACCGCTTCGACTTTCGGGTCTTTTTCCTGATACAGAATCTTCAGGTAGGTTCCGCAGTCGCCGCAGCTTTCGGCTTTCACCGCCGCGTCTTCGTTTTCCAGCGACCAGTAGTTCAGATCGCGGGTCTGCTCGCAGTTGCTGCACTTCACGCGCACCACGTGCCACTCGGTTTCACACAGGTTGCAGTGCAGGTAGCGCAGCCCCTGTGTCGTACCAATCTGTACCATGCTGGAGACCGGCATTGAACCACACACCGGACAGAACTGGCGCGCTTCGCCGTATTCGGCGCGGGCTTTGCCTGGGATCAGGCTCGCCATTTGCGCCCAGTAGAGCGACAGCGCAGCCCAGATGAACGGTGCTTTATCGCTGCTCACCAGCGAGAAGTCGGACGCAAACAGCGCGCTCGCCATCTCTTCCAGCTCCTGATCGGAGGCTTTTTCCAGGTTCTCAATGACCGCCAGCGCCGTGCCGCTCATCTCCGGCTTCAGCTCGGCGATCAGGGAATGCAGCAGCTTATGCCAGTGCTTGTCGCGCGGCAGGACGTGAATATCCAGCGGCGGCTTGCCCTGCTCGTTGGCTTCTTTGATGCGTGCGGTCAGGTCCATTTGCAGCGGATGGTCGTACAGCACCACTTCCTGCGCATGGGCGACCAGCGCGGCAAAACGCAGAAAATCGCCCAGCGGGTTGTTCTCTGCCAGCTCGCGCAGACGCTCTGCGCGGCGGTTGTAGAGGTTCTTGAGTCTGGGGAATAACAACGGCGGAATATACTCCGCCGTACGTTTCTCGCTCGACCCCAGCTCATCTTGCGGGATTATGCGAATACTCATTCAGATGACTTTTCCTGTTTCTGGCGGACTTCACGGTACCAGCGCGGGTGATGTTTCTTCGCCCACGTTTTGGTGACCCAGCCTTCCACCATCGCGGTAATGGTGCCTTTCACCCAGAGGGCGGCGTAAATATGCACCATGATAACCACAATTAACGCTACTGCGGCAAATGAATGCAGCATTAGCGCAAATCGGATCACCGGGATTGAGAAAGCAGGCGCAAAGTACGGACGCCAGATGATCACGCCGCTCACCAGCAACAGGACCAGGAAGATAATCGCCGCCCAGAATACGCATTTCTGGCCGAAGTTATAACGCCCGGTATCACCTACTTCCTCGTTGACGACGATCTTACGAATATTCTTCGCCCAAAAGATATCATCCCGATTGATTAGGTTATGGTGCCAGTAACGGAAAAACATGATGATGAACGACGCGAACATGATGACGCCCACAAACGGGTGCAGTATACGCGCCAGCTGTGGTGTCCCCATGATCTGCATCAGCCAGTTGAAGGACGGGAAGAAGAACCCCAGCCCGCTTATCGCCGCCAGCATGAAGCAGAAGGCGGTGACCCAGTGGTTGATACGTTCCGGCGCGGTGTAGCGCACGATGGTGTCACGTTTTCTCATTTGCGCACCTCGTCTTTCTCTTCATGCAGGTTGTCGTCTTCCTCTTCCGCGCGGTTCGGACCAACGCCGACGTAGTGGAAGATGCTCGCTGCGAAGGTGGCCGCAAAACCGACCGCGGCCAGCGGTTTCCAGATACCTTTCCAGAACTTCACGGTGGCGCTGATTTCCGGGTTCTCCGGCAGGCCGTGATACAGGTTCGGCTTGTCGGCGTGGTGCAGCACGTACATGACGTGCGTACCGCCAACCCCGGCCGGATCGTAGAGGCCCGCGTTATCGTAACCACGAGTTTTCAGCTCGCCCACGCGCTCTGCCGCCAGCGTTTTCATATCCTCTTTAGAGCCAAAGTGGATAGCGCCGGTTGGACAGGTCTTCACGCACGCTGGCTCCTGGCCGACATTTACGCGGTCAACGCACAGCGTACATTTGTAGACGCGGTTGTCTTCCGGGTTCATGCGCGGCACGTCGAACGGACAGCCCGCGATGCAGTAGCCGCAGCCAATGCACTGCTCGGACTGGAAGTCGACGATGCCGTTGGCATACTGAATGATAGCCCCTTCTGACGGACACGCCTTCAGGCAGCCCGGATCCGCACAGTGCATACAGCCGTCTTTGCGAATAAGCCATTCCAGCTTGTCGTTCTGCTCCACTTCCGAGAAACGCATTACCGTCCAGGACTTGGCGGTCAGGTCCGCCGGGTTGTCGTACACCCCGACGTTGTGACCCACTTCGTCACGGATGTCGTTCCACTCAGAGCAGGCCACCTGACAGGCTTTACAGCCGATACAGGTGGTCACGTCGATAAGCTTCGCCACTTCCTGCTGGTGGTCCCGCGCCTGAGGCGCGGGCGTGAAACCGTTAGTCGCGGAACGACGGATAATGTCTTGAGATTGATAAGCCATAAGTCGTCTCCGTTACACCTTTTCCACGTTCACGAGGAAGGCCTTAAACTCCGGCGTCTGCGTGTTCGCATCACCGACGAACGGCGTCAGGGTGTTCGCAATGAACCCTTTCTTCGCCACGCCCTCATAACCCCAGTGAATCGGGATGCCGATGGTATCCACCTGCTGACCGTGAACGTTCAGCGTGCGAATACGCTTGGTCACCACCGCCTTGGCTTTGATGTAGCCGCGGTTAGAGGAGACCTTCACGGTATCGCCATGGGCAATGCCGAGTTTGTTCGCCAGCTTCTCGCCGATCTCCACAAACTGTTCCGGCTGCGCGATGGCATTCAGCAGCGCGTGCTTGGTCCAGTAGTGGAAGTGCTCGGTCAGACGGTAAGTGGTGCCGACATACGGGAACTTGTCCTTTTTACCCAGCGCTTCAAAATCGCTCTTGAAGATACGGGCTGCCGGGTTAGAGACCACGTTCGGGTGCAGCGGGTTAGTACCCAGCGGCGTCTCAAACGGCTCGTAGTGTTCCGGGAATGGCCCTTCCGCCATCTTATCGATAGCAAACAGACGGCCCATCCCTTCAGGCTGCATGATAAACGGCCCGACATCGCTGCCTGGTGCGGCAGTGCTGTAGTCCGGAATATCCACGCCGCCCCATTTCGCGCCGTCCCACTTCAGAAGCTGACGCTTCGGATCCCACGGGTTGCCCTGCGGATCAGCGGAGGCACGGTTATAGAGGATGCGGCGGTTAAGCGGCCACGCCCATGCCCAGCCCAGCGTATTACCGAGGCCCGACGGGTCGGCGTTATCGCGGTTGGCCATCTGGTTGCCTTTCGGCGTCCAGCTCCCGGCAAAGATCCAGCAGCCGCTTGACGTCGTACCGTCATCGCGCAGGTGCGCGAAGGTGCTGAGCTGATCGCCTTTCTTCGCCAGCACCGCACCGGTCGCCGGGTCGATAACGTCCGCCAGCGCTTTACCGTTGCTCTCCATGGCCACTTCTTCCGGCGCTGGGTTTTCCGGCGTCGAGTAGTTCCAGGTCATGTTCAGTACCGGCTCAGGCGTTGCGCCGCCCTCAGAGGCGTACATCTTACGCAGGCGTAAGAAGATGCCGGCCAGGATCTCGCCGTCATTCAGGGCGATGCCCGGGGCGTCTGCGCCTTTCCAGTGCCACTGCAACCAGCGGCCGGAGTTGACGATAGACCCGTTCTCTTCCGCGAAGCAGGTGGACGGCAGACGGAACACTTCGGTCTGAATCTTCGACGGATCGACGTCGTTCGACTCACCGTGGTTCTGCCAGAACGTCGACGTTTCGGTATTGAGCGGGTCAATCGTCACCAGGAACTTCAGCTTCGACAGAGACTCGACAACCTTGTTCTTGTTCGGGAACGACGCCACCGGGTTAAAGCCCTGGCAGATATAGCCGTTGACCTGGCCCTGGTGCATCATTTCGAAGTACTGAAGTACGTCGTAACCTTTGTCCCACTTCGGCAGCCAGTCAAAGCCCCAGCTGTTTTCCGCCGTCGCCTTGTCGCCGTAGAAGGCTTTCATCAGCGAGACGAAGAACTTCGGATAGTTGCCCCAGTAGTTCACCTGGCCTTCGAGCAGCGGTTTTGGCGTGCTGGCCGTCAGGTAGGTTTGCAGGTCAGTCTGTTTCTCGCTCGGCAGGTTCATGTAACCCGTCAGGCTCTGAGACAGCAGGCCGAGGTCGGTCAGACCCTGAATGTTGGAGTGACCGCGCAGGGCGTTCACGCCGCCGCCTGCCATCCCCATGTTGCCGAGGAGCAGCTGAACCATCGCCATGGTGCGGATGTTCTGCGCGCCGATGGAGTGCTGCGTCCAGCCGAGCGCATACAGGAACGACGCGGTTTTATCTTTCGCGCTGGTTTCCGCAATCAGCTCGCACACCTTCAGGAAATCCGCTTTCGGCGTCCCACAGATGTTTTCGACAACCTCCGGCGTGTAGCGGGAAACGTGCTCTTTCAGCAGGTTCCACACGCAGCGGGGGTGTTGCAGGGTGGTGTCGCGCTTCGCAAAGCCGTTTTCGTCCAGCTCGTAGTTCCAGCTGGTTTTGTCGTACTTGCGTTTTTCGGCGTCGTAACCGCTGAACAGGCCATCTTCGAAGTGGTAATCCTCACGCACGATCAGGCTGGCGTTGGTATAGGCTTCGGTGTACTCGCGGTTATATTTTTCGTTGGTCATCAGGTACAGCAATACGCCTGACAGGAAAGTGATGTCAGTACCTGAACGAATAGGGGTGTAGAAATCCGCCACTGACGCTGTACGCGTAAAGCGGGGATCGATCACAATCAGCTTCGCGCCGTTGTGGATTTTGGCTTCCATCGCCCAGCGGAACCCGACAGGGTGCGCTTCAGCGGCGTTACCGCCCATCACCACAATAAGGTTGGCGTTCTTGATGTCGACCCAGTGGTTGGTCATCGCACCGCGACCAAATGTTGGAGCAAGACTTGCTACCGTTGGTCCGTGTCAGACACGCGCCTGGTTGTCGACCGCGAGCATACCGAGTGCGCGCGTAAATTTCTGGGTTAAATAGCCGGTTTCGTTACTGGACGCTGAAGCACACAGCATGCCGGTGGAGAGCCAACGGTTAACGGTGGTGCCTTCGGCATTCTTCGCGATAAAGTTGGCATCGCGGTCTTCTTTCATCAGCTTAGCGATGCGATCGAACGCTTCTTCCCAGCTGATTTGCTGCCATTTGTCAGAGCCGGGAGCGCGATACTCAGGAAACTTCAGGCGGCTTTCGGAGTGGATAAAATCTACCAGACCGGCCCCTTTCGGACAGAGTGCACCACGGTTTACCGGGTGATCCGGATCGCCTTCGATGTGGAAAATAGATGCTTTGGCGTTTTTCGCACCGTCGCCGAGGCTATACATTAACAGCCCACAGCCGACGGAGCAGTACGTACAGGTGTTACGGGTTTCGCGGGTGCGCAGCAGTTTATACTGCCGTGTTTCCGCCAGCGCTACACCGGGCGCAAAGCCCAGTGCCGCCGCCGTGGTGCCTGCCATACCGCCAGCGCAGATCTTAAAGAACTGCCTTCTGCTGACCTGCATGGGTCACTCCTTGGTTCATTACGACATTGCTATGTAGTTTTACTTTGCGGTTGAGAATTAACCGCAAAGGAGAAAAATTTGCGTTAATCCCTCATTTCTCCGAGGGATAAGCCCAGAATACCACAATGTCGGTACGCCTGTTCCAACGGGGTTAAAACAAAGTGAACGTATTATCACGGCATTGATTATAAAATGTGATATAAATCACATTTTAACCTGTGCATGTTAAAGAGGTGTAGCAGGTGATCGGTTGCACCCCTCCGTATTGAGTAGGAGAATGGTTGCTGAAAAGTTGATCCATACTATGCGTAAGGCCTGCCGTTTGTGTTGCAATAGCAGGCTCACTTCCGTGGTTGTTCAGGAATACCGTTGTGTCTAAACAAAACCGTGTTGCCCACGCGTCGCCACTGCCTGCGGGTATTGTGGAACTGTCGGTACACAGACCGCCTCACATTTCACATGCCACGCCGGATTTTCTGGCGGAAGAGGTCCCCGTTGCCCTGGTTTACAACGGTATTTCGCATGTGGTGATGATGGCCTCGCCGAAAGATCTGGAGCTGTTCGCCATAGGTTTTTCCCTCTCGGAAGGCATCATTGCGCATCCGCAGGAGATCTACGGCATGGATGTGGTTCATGCCTGTAATGGTCTTGAAGTGCAAATCGAACTCTCCAGCCGCCGCTTTATGGGGCTGAAAGAGCGCCGCCGGGCGCTGGCCGGACGTACCGGCTGCGGCGTGTGCGGCGTTGAACAGCTTAACGATATCGGCAAACCCATTATCCCGCTGCCGTTCACCCAGACGTTCAATCTGGCGCACCTTGATCGGGCGCTTGAGCACCTGAACGACGTGCAACCCATCGGTCAGCTCAGCGGCTGTACCCACGCGGCGGCATGGATATTGCCGTCAGGCAACATTGCCGGCGGTCATGAAGATGTGGGCCGCCACGTCGCGCTGGATAAGCTGTTAGGTCGCCGCGCTCGGGAAAGCAACGTCTGGCAGCAGGGCGCGGCGTTAGTCTCCAGCCGCGCCAGCTATGAGATGGTGCAAAAGTCCGCCATGTGCGGCGTGGAAATTCTGTTTGCGGTGTCAGCGGCAACCACGCTGGCGGTGGAAGTGGCGGAGCGCTGCAACCTGACGCTGGTGGGGTTCTGCAAGCCGGGTAGAGCAACTATTTACACCCATCCGCAGCGATTGATAGTTGATCAGTAATTTTGAATGAGTATAGCAAATCCTTCCGCTTTTAGTTGTTCATGATGAGGTCTAATATTTATCTCATCAAGGCACGGCGCCTTATCTAAACAACTTAACGAAAGGGTTTATCTCATGAAAAGCATCAAAACTTTTGTCGCAGTAATCGCTCTGGCTACCTCTTTTGGTTCTTTCGCTGCGCAGACAGTGACCGCATCCGCCTCTACCCTGGATGGTGCAGAAGCTAAAATCGCTGCACAGGCTCAGGAAGCGGGCGCGTCATCCTACAAAATTACCCAGGCATTCACCGGTAACCGCGTACACATGACCGCTGAACTGAACAAATAATTCCGCTATACCGTCGAAAGAGCGCCCCTGGGGCGCTTTTTAGTTTATGCCTGCCAGACGCAGCAGTGCGGTCACCACCGCCGCCGCGACGATCACCACAATTAACGGCATTTTGCGCCAGGCCAGAAACACCGCGAACCCCACGCCCAGCACACGTGCCATCCCGGCAAAATGGTCCCCTTCATAAAACGTTGTCGCCAACGCGACGGAGAACAGCAAAACGGTAGCCGCGTCTGAAAGCAGCGCCTGCGACCGTTCTGAAAGCGCCAGCCGGTTGCCAAGTTTCGCTCCGCCAAGACGCATCAGATAGGTTCCGGCAGAAAGAATGGCGATGCCGAGAATAAAGACCGTCATGTTTTCCATTATTTTTTCCTCGCGGCAAGGCCGAGCAAAGAGAGCAGCACCGGCAGACCCACCGGCGCAAACGGTACGGCGGCCAGCGACAACACTGCGCCGCTACAGGCGCGGATCAGCGTGGTACGGTTTTTAAATGCCGGCACCACTAACGCCAGCAGGATCGCCGGGAACACCGCGTCCAGCCCGATGGTTTCCGGGTCTGGCAGCAGCTTGCCGACCATCGCCCCCAGTACCGCCCCCAGCGGCCAGATAATTGCCACGCCCAGGCCGCACAGCCAGTAGGCCGCTTTACGCTGCTCGGCGGTTTTTTGCGAAAGGCCGAACACCACGCTTTCATCGTTCATAATATGACAGCCCAGAAAGCTCAGGCCGCGCTTGCCCACCAGGTCACGCACCGTTACGCCGAACGGCACATGGCGTGCGTTTACCAGTAAACCGGCCGCGGCCGCTGCCAGCGGATTGCCGCCGCTTGCCACGATGCCAATAAACATAAACTCGGATGCGCCTGCCAGCACCGTGAGGGAGAGGACAAACGGCACCCACAGCGGGAAACCGTAGGCCATCGCCAGTGAGCCATAAGACATGCCGACTACGCCCACCGCGAGGCAGACCAGGACGATCGCTTTTATCGTGTCGCCTTTCAGACAGGAGAGGTGTTTCTTCATACCATTTTAGCCATATCGAACGTATTTCCATTATAATGAACGCATCAAAATCGTTTTACAAGGCGAACGATTCGTTCGTTATAGAGAGAAAGAGGCCGTTTTTATGACGCAGCCAATCAGCGTGATCGCCAAAAGCCTGGTACGAGAACGCCTGCGAACCGGGCTCTCACTGGCGGAAATTGCCCGCCGTGCCGGGATCGCCAAATCCACGCTTTCACAACTGGAGTCTGGCAACGGCAATCCTAGCCTGGAAACGCTGTGGTCGCTTTGCGTGGCGCTGGATATTCCGTTTGCCCGGTTACTGGAGCCGCAGCAACCCGTCACGCAGGTGATCCGCCGCGGCGAGGGCACAAAAGTCGTCGCCGGGCAGGCGAACTACGAGGCGATTTTGCTCGCGGCGTGTCCGCCGGGCGCGCGTCGTGATATCTATCTGCTGCTGACTCAGCCGGGGGCAGACCGTATTTCCCAGCCCCATCCGCCTGGTTCGGTTGAGCATATTATCGTGACCCAGGGGCGGGCGATGGTCGGTCTGATCGACGCGGCGGAAGAACTCGGCCCGGGAGATTACATTTGCTACCCTGCTGACCAGCCGCATATCTTTAAGGCGCTGGAGCCCGATACGCACGCGCTGCTGGTGGCGGAACAAAACTAAAGAAGATACGGAAAATCATGTCGCTTAAAGCCATTGCCAAAGAACTGGGGCTGTCTGTTACCACCGTCAGCCGCGCCCTCAACGGATATGACGACGTTTCTGCTGAGACGCGCGCCCGCGTGGAAGCGGAGGCCCAGCGCCGTGGCTACCGACCAAATACCTTTGCCCGTCGCCTGAAGATGGGCAAAATCGACGCCGTCGGGCTGGTATTTCCGGTGCATCCTGTTCCGCTCAATAACAGCGTTTTTATGGACATGGTCGGCGAAATTAGCCACGAACTGGCGCGACATGAGATTGACCTGCTGCTCATCGCTGACGACGATCTGGCGGACAAACACAGCTATATGCGCATGGTGCAGAGCCGACGCGTGGATGCGCTGATAGTGGCGCATACGCTGGATCACGATCCGCGTCTTGAGCAGCTTCAGGCCGCCGGGTTTCCGTTTCTGGCGCTAGGCCGCAGCCAGCTCCCGCAGCCGTACGCGTGGTTCGATTTCGACAACTATGCCGGTACGTATCAGGCCACCCGCTGGCTGATCGAGAAAGGCCATCAGCGCATTGCGCTGCTGGGCGAAAGCAACAACCAGGCATTCATCACCCAGCGCCGCCAGGGCTACCTGGACGCGCTGCGGGAAGCCGGACTTTCCAGCGAATGGCTGCGCGCCATGCCTCCTTCGCGCCGCGTGGGTTATGCCACCACGCAAGAACTTCTCTCCCTGCCGCAGCCGCCCACGGCCATCATTACCGACTGCAACACCCACGGCGACGGCGCAGCGATGGCCCTGGCGCAGATGGGACGCTTAACCGGTGAAAATGCCGTCTCGCTGGTGGTCTATGACGGCTTACCGCAGGACAGCATTGTCGATATCGACGTCGCGGCGGTGATCCAGTCTACCCGTCAGGGCGTCGGGAAACAGATTGCCGATATGGTGCGCCAGCTGATTAACGGCGACGACATTGACACCCTTCAGGTGCTCTGGCAGCCAGAATTCTCCCCAGGCCAGACGGCCTAATCACACGAAAAATTCCAAACCCGATCACAGATCCGAAACGTTTTGGTTTGTATCCGAAACGTTTCGGATCAAAACTCAGGACATCCCGATGACAGGAGATGTCCGATGCAAGATGCCATTTTTCGACTTGAAAGCAATACGGTTGACGTGGTGCTAAAAACCCACCCGTTCGCCGAAATTCTCTACTGGGGGCCGCACCTTCAGCACTTCTCGCCGCAGGATGTCCTGAGTATTGCGCGCCCGATTGCTAACGGCAGGCTGGACGTCGACTCCCCCGTCACGCTGATGGCAGAGCTGGGGCATGGGCTGTTTGGCTCGCCGGGCATCGAGGGGCATCGCCAGGGGCTGGACGGATCGCCGGTATTTAAAACCACGCAGGTGCAGCAGGCGTTAAACGCCCTGACAATCACTGCTGAAGACGAGCATGCAGGCTTGCGCCTGACCAGTGAAATAACGCTGGATGCCAGCGGCGTACTGGTGGTGCGCCATGGGTTAACCAACCTGAAAACGCTGGCGTGGCAGGTGGATCGCTTTGCCGTGACGCTGCCGGTGGCCGAACGCGCGCAGGAGGTGATGGCCTTCCACGGACGCTGGATCAGGGAGTTTCAGCCGCACCGCGTTACGCTTGAGCACGACAGCTTCGTGATTGAAAACCGCCGGGGTAAAACCTCCCACGAACATTTCCCGGCACTGATTTCAGGTACGCCGTCATTCAGTGAAATGCACGGCCACGTCTGGGGTGTGCATCTGGGCTGGAGCGGCAACCACCGCCTGCGCGCAGAGGCGAAAACCGATGGCCGCCGTTATATGCAGGCCGAAGCGCTCTACCTGCCGGGTGAAATGGCGATTGAAGAGGGGGAAACGCTCTGGACGCCACGCCTGTATGCCAGCCACTCCCCGCACGGGCTGAACGGCATGAGCCAGCAGTTCCACCGCTACCTGCGCGATAACGTTATCCGCTTCCCGGAAGATAAACCGCGCCCGGTGCATCTCAACACCTGGGAGGGGATCTACTTCGACCACGATCCGGACTACATCATGCGCATGGCCGACGAGGCCGCAGCGCTGGGCGTGGAGCGCTTTATCATTGACGACGGCTGGTTCAAAGGCCGCAACGACGACCACGCCGCGCTGGGCGACTGGTATCTGGACGAGAAAAAATACCCGAACGGCCTTAAGCCGGTAATCGATCACGTTAAACAGCTCGGCATGGAGTTTGGTATCTGGGTTGAGCCGGAGATGATTAACCCGGATTCCGATCTGTACCGCGCGCACCCTGACTGGGTGCTGGCGCTGCCGGGCTACGCCCAGGCGACCGGGCGACATCAGCTGGTGCTCAATCTTAATATTCCGCAGGCCTTTGATTATCTGGTCGAGCGCATGAGTTGGCTGCTGGGCGAACACGCGGTCGACTACGTGAAATGGGACATGAACCGCGAGCTGGTGCAGCCAGGGCACAAGGGCAAAGCCGCCGCCGATGCCCAGACGCGCCAGTTTTATCGCCTGCTGGACGTGCTGGGCGAGCGTTTCCCGCACATTGAGTTTGAATCCTGCTCCTCCGGCGGCGGGCGAATCGATTATGAAGTGCTGACCCGCTGCCACCGCTTCTGGGCGTCCGACAATAACGACGCGCTGGAGCGCAACACTATCCAGCGCGGCATGAGCTACTTCTTCCCGCCGGAGGTGATGGGGGCGCATATCGGTCATCATAAATGTCACGCTACCTTCCGCCAGCACAGCATTCAGTTCCGCGGGCTGACGGCGCTGTTTGGTCACATGGGGCTGGAGCTGGATCCGCTCACCGTCGACGCGCAGGAGCGTGAAGGCTATCGACATTACGCCGCGCTGTATAAGCGGTGGCGCGGGGTCATTCATCACGGCACCCAGTGGCGCGTGGATATGCCGGACGCCACCACCCTGGCGCAGGGTATAGTGAGCGAAGACAAGACGCAGGGGCTGTTTTTGGTCAGCCAGCTCGCGATGCCGGATTACACCCTGATGATGCCGCTGCGCATGCCGGGGTTAGACGCCAGCGCGCAGTACCGCATCACGCTGCTCGATCACCCGAACATTCAGATTACGGGCGAGGGCGGGCACACCATGCGCAAGCTGCCGGCGTGGATGGACGCGCCGCAAACGGTAAGCGGTGAATGGCTGATGCAGGCGGGTATTGCGCTGCCGATTCTGGATCCGGAAACCACCATTCTGATTGGTGTGGAACGCGTGTAAGGGTGACGGGCCGGGCAACCGGCCCTCCGTTGAGGATAAAAATAATGAACACAACAACCTGTACCCACAAAGACAACCCTAACTTCTGGATCTTCGGGCTGTTCTTCTTTCTCTACTTCTTCATCATGGCCACCTGTTTTCCGTTCCTGCCGATCTGGCTGTCGGACATCATCGGCCTGAACAAAACCCATACGGGGATTGTTTTCTCCTGCATCTCGCTGTCGGCCATTGCCTTCCAGCCGGTGCTGGGGGTCATTTCGGACAAGCTGGGGCTGAAAAAACATTTGCTTTGGATCATTTCGGTGCTGCTGTTCCTGTTCGCGCCGTTCTTCCTGTACGTCTTCGCCCCGCTGCTGAAAACCAATATCTGGCTGGGGGCGCTGAGCGGTGGGTTGTATATCGGCTTTGTCTTCTCAGCGGGTTCGGGGGCGATTGAGGCCTACATTGAACGCGTGAGCCGCAACAGCTTTTTTGAGTACGGCAAGGCGCGCATGTTCGGCTGTCTCGGCTGGGGGCTGTGCGCCTCAACGGGCGGCATCCTGTTCGGCATCGATCCGTCGTATGTTTTCTGGATGGGATCGGCGGCGGCGCTGTTGCTAATGCTGCTGCTGGTGGTCGCGAAACCGAAGCCCAACCAGACGGCGCAGGTCATGAACGCCCTGGGCGCGAACCAGCGGCAGATCACTGCTAAAACCGTGTTCAACCTGTTCCGCCAGCGCAGAATGTGGATGTTCATCCTGTACGTGATTGGCGTGGCCTGCGTATATGACGTCTTCGACCAGCAGTTTGCTACCTTCTTCAAAACCTTCTTCGCCACGCCGCAGGAGGGGACCCGCGCCTTTGGTTTCGCCACCACAGCGGGGGAAATCTGTAACGCGATCATCATGTTCTGCTCGCCGTGGATCATTAACCGCATCGGTGCGAAAAACACGCTGCTGATTGCCGGGGTGATCATGGCGACGCGCATTATCGGATCGTCGTTTGCCACCACCGCCGTGGAGGTGATTGCCCTGAAGATGCTGCACGCGCTGGAAGTCCCGTTCCTGCTGGTGGGGGCATTCAAGTACATCACCGGGGTGTTTGATACGCGCCTGTCGGCCACCATCTACCTGATTGGCTTCCAGTTTGCCAAACAGTCGGCGGCGATTTTTCTCTCCGCCTTTGCCGGGAATATGTATGACCGGGTCGGCTTCCAGGAGACGTATCTGATACTGGGCTGTTTCGTGCTGGCGATCACGGTGGTGTCGGCGTTTACGCTGAGTGGCAGGCGGGAGATTGCTGCTACCGCTGGGGCAGCAGCGTTAACACATCAGTCCAGGTAAAACACCTCGTTCAGCGCCGCACTCACCGGGCTGTTGTCAGGGTTAGACGGCATAACGTCAGCCATATGTTTCCACCAGCGCTGGCAGACGTCGGTATTCGCTACCGCGTTCCAGCGCTCCTCCGATTCAATCTCCACGGTTGCAAACAGCAGGTTGCGGGCTTTGTCGAGGTAAATGGCGTAGTGGTGCGCACCGTGGGCTTTCAGTACCGCCTCCAGCTCAGGCCAGATCGGGTTGTGGCGACGCGCGTACTCCTCGTGCGCGTCCGGGTTTACCTGCATCACAAACGCTTTGCGGATCATAAAGCCTCCAGGTACAGCTCGCGGACCTCATCGCGGCTGGCGGTGCGCGGGTTACACGGCGCGCACGGGTCTGCGAGAGCTTTATCCAGCCAGCCTTCAATATCGGCTTTGGTCACGCCGAGCTGGCTAAATCCGGACGGAATGCCGACCCGGGCGCTCAGGTCGCGAATCGCCTGAATGGCTGACATGCTGGCCGCTTCATCGCTCATGCCGCGCGTGTCAACGCCCATCGCCTGCGCCACGCGGGCAAATCGGGCAACCGCGTTCGGGCGGTTAAAGTTTTCGATGATCGGCAGCAGAATGGCGTTGCACACGCCGTGCGGCAGGTTGTGCGTCGCGCCCGGCTGGTGCGCCAGGGCATGCACCAGCCCCAGACCGGCGCTGTTAAACGCCATGCCCGCCAGATACTGACCAAAGGCCATCTGCTCGCGCGCTTCCAGGTTGTGACCGTCGTCGACCGCTTTCGGCAGCCAGAGGTTGATCAGGCGAATCGCCTCCAGCGCGTTGGCATCGGTCAGCGGGTGCGCGCCGACGGACACGTAGGCTTCAATCGCATGAGTCAACGCATCCATGCCGGTTGCGGCGGTCACGGAGGCGGGAATATCGAGCATCACGCTGGCATCGTCCACGGCGATATCCGGGATGATGTTCGGGTCGATGATCACCTCTTTCACCTGCCGCGCGGAGTCGATGATCACCGCGTTGCTGGTCATCTCCGCCGCCGTGCCTGCGGTGGTGTTGATCGCCACCAGCGGCACGCCCGCGTTTTTCACCTTGCCGACGCCAGAGTAATCGGTTGACGGACCGGGGTTGGCGGTGAGGATTTTGATTGCCTTGGCGGTATCAATCGGGCTGCCGCCGCCAAAGGCAATCAGGTAATCACACTCCGCATCCTGATATGCCGCATAGCCTTTTTGCACCAGCGCTTCCGTCGGATTCGGGAATACCTCATCGAACAGGTGATACGACATCTGATGGGCGTCGAGCGCGGTAAACAGGCTGTCGAGCAGGCCCAGCTTCACCAGCTGACCGTCGGTGACAATCAGCGCTTTTCCCCACTGTTTGTTTGCCACCAGATTGACCATATCGCCGATCGCGCCCGCGCCGTGCAGGCTGATTTTGGGGAGTGCCAACATAAAGCTCATGATAATTCTCCTTAATTACTGTGAATTTTATGCCCGGCGGCGCTGCGCTTGCGCGGGCCTACGGTTAAGCAGGCCGGGTAAACGCAGTGCCACCCGGCTATGAGATCCGTCTTCGCTGCATAATCCGGCGGGTAATAATCGGCAGCGAAATCACCACGATCAGCATCGCGCCGATAATCACCGACATCACAATGCCGGGCACGTTGAGCAGGCTCAGGCCGAAGGTCACCAGCCCCATCAGGAAGGCGGCGATAATCACGCCCACCATGCTGCCGGACCCACCGAGAATATTGACGCCGCCGAGCACCGCCATCGTCACCACCGCCAGCTCCCAGCCCATCGCGATGGTCGGACGGGTGCTGCCCAGACGCGAGGTGAGCAGCACCGACGCCAGGCCGGACATCAGCCCCACCAGCGCGAAGAGGATCAGGTTGTGGCGCTTCACGTTGATGCCGGAGTACCACGCGCCGGTCGGGTTGTTGCCGATGGCGTAGGTGCGGCGGCCAAAGTTGGTACGGTGCAGCACAAAGGCAAACAGAGCGGCCAGGACGATAAACAGCGCGAACTCAAACGACAACGCGCCCCAGACGTAGCCCTGGCCGAACCAGGCAAAGCTCTCCGGGTAGCTGTTCAGCGCCTGGTCCCCGAGCAGGATGTAGGTGATCCCGCGGTACAGGCTCATGGTGCCGATGGTGATGACGATGGACGACAGGTTAAAGCGCGTCACCAGAATGCCGTTGAACAACCCGCACAGTAGCCCGACGCCTAATCCCACGCACACCAGCAGTGGCGTATCGACGCCCGCCGCCGCGCAAAAGCCCATCACCGTCGAGCTGAGCGCGATGGTGGAGGCCACCGACAGGTCAATTTCCCGGGCGATAATCAGCATCGCCATCGGCAACACAATGATCGCTTTTTCCGTGAAGTTGAACGTCGCGTCGGAGAGGTTCCAGATATTGAGGAAGTAGGGCGAGGCGAGCGCGTTCACCACAAACACCGCCAGCGTCACCGCCAGCAGGAAGCCCTCCCAGCACAGCAGACGCTGGAAGATGCCCGGCGCAGAAGTGGGTTTGAACTCTTCAGATGTCATCATTTTACTCATGGTTTCACCGCCAGTTTCTGACGTGCCAGCGCCGCGTCGCGCAGGATCAGCCTGCCTTTGCGCTTGTTGCCGCGCTCGTTCAGCAGCACAGCGATGACAATGACCGAGCCGGAAATCGCCATCTGCCAGAACGGGGAGACGCCGATCACCGGCAGGGCGTTGTTGATGACGCCAAGGAACAGCGCCCCGAACAGACAGCCGAGCACGCGGCCGGTGCCGCCCATGGTGCTGATCCCGCCAATCACGCAGGCTGCCACCACCTGCAATTCAAAACCGTTAGCGACGTCAACATACGCAACGGCAAAGCGCGATATCCACAGGTAGCCGCAGAACCCGGCCAGCAGACCGGAAAGGCAGAAGCTGATGAACTGCATTTTCCCGGCGTTGATCCCGGTGTAGTACGCTGCCGTGGCGTTACCGCCTGCGGTGTAGAGCGCCCGTCCGGTGCGGCTGTAGCGCAGGAAGTAGCCCACCAGCAGCAGTACGGCGATGGCGCACCAGCTCAGCACCGGCAGGCCCAGCACTGACGCACGCGGCAGGCCGAGGAAGTCTGCACCCATCTGGTTGGAGTTCACCCAGCCGCCGCCGGAGAGCAAAAAGATCATTCCGCGGTAGATGCTCATGGTGCCGAGTGTTACCACAATCGCCGGAATGCCCAGCTTCCACACAAGCAGGCCGTTTATCGCGCCCATCAGCAGCCCAAGCGCGCTGGCGAGGATCAGCAGCGCCCAGACGGGCACGTCCGGGTAATGGAAGTTAATCAGGGCGACAATCATCCCGGTCAGGGCCAGATTGGCCGCCATCGACAGGTCGATGCCTTTAGTGAGCAGCACCATCATCTGCCCGAGCGCGAGGACGATCAGAATGGCGGTGTCGTTAAACATCTCCACCAGGTTGCCCGGCGCGATAAACGATGGCACGCGGCTGCCAATGGCGACGATCATCAGGATAATCACCGCGCCCAGCAGGGCTTCGCGGTGTTTTAAGAGTGAGCTAAGCATTTATGCCGCCTCCTGTTTTGCACCGCTGGCGGCGCTGACGATGGTTTCCGCCGTCGCGTCTCCCGCCTGGTATTCGGCCACCATCAGCCCCTCGTGCATGACGATAATGCGATCCGCCATGCCCATCACTTCCGGTAGTTCGGACGAGACCATAATCACCGCCAGCCCCTGACTGACCAGCTCGGACATAAACTGATGAACGGCTGCCTTTGAGCCGATATCGATGCCTTTTGTTGGCTCATCGAGGATGATCACGTCAGGGTGCGTCGCCAGCCATTTGCCGATCACCACCTTTTGCTGGTTGCCGCCAGAGAGGGTCTCCACCGCCTGCTTCCAGCTGAAGGCTTTCACTTGCAGGCGTTTGGCGTACTCGTTCGCCAGTTTCCATTCACGGTCGTCATGCAGCACGCCGTTCGGATTGAGCGTGCTAAGCTGAGGCAGGCTGATGTTCTGGGCAATCGGCAGGGCGATAATCGCCCCCTGTTTCTGCCTTTCTTCCGGCACGCAGACAATACCGGCTTTGATCGCATCCGCAGGCTGGCGGAAGCGCCGGGGCTGTCCGTTGAGGATAATTTCCCCGGACGATGGCCGCGTGACGCCGGAAAGCGCCTGCATCAATTCGGTACGCCCGGCACCCACCAGCCCGTAAAAGCCGAGGATTTCCCCTTTACGCAGGGAGAACGAGATATGCGCAAACTCGGTCGGATGGCAGAGGTTTTGCACCTCCAGCACCGTCTCGCCTTTTTCGCAGTCGATTTTCGGGAAGGTTTGGGTAATGGCGCGCCCGACCATCATCGACACCATCCGCTCCTCGGTGATCTCATTTATTGCCCCTGCACCAACGAACACGCCGTCGCGCAAAATGGTGTAGTGATCGGCCAGCTCAAAAATCTCGTCGAACTTGTGGGAGATAAACAGGATGGCTTTTCCCTCCTGCTTTAAGCGCTCCACAATCTGGTAAAACTCGAGGATTTCATGCTGCGACAACGCCGCCGTGGGTTCGTCGAGGATCACCACCTGCGCCTCAAACGACAGCGCGCGGGCAATCGCCACCATGTGACGCTGGGCGATGCTTAGGGTTTTCAGCGTT
This sequence comes from Enterobacter sp. CRENT-193, assembly GCF_002787395.1. Lineage (NCBI taxonomy): Bacteria > Pseudomonadati > Pseudomonadota > Gammaproteobacteria > Enterobacterales > Enterobacteriaceae > Enterobacter > Enterobacter sp. CRENT-193. The sequence goes on from NZ_CP024812.1 coordinate 883,081, forward strand.
GCGCGCGGGTCGATTTGCACCTCAAGGCGGGCGAGAATAGCCTGCGCCCGGCGGTGCATTTCCGGCCAGTCGAGCTTTTTCAGGAAGCCTTTGTGAAGGTACTGACCAACAAAGATATTTTCGGTGACCGAGAGTTCATCAAACAGGACGGTTTCCTGGTGTATGGCGGTGATACCCATTTTATGCGCCGACTCCGGCGTTGGAAGGTGAACGGGGATCGCCTTGTAGAGAATTTCGCCCTCGTCGGGCTGGTATATGCCGGTCATCACTTTGACCAGCGTCGACTTGCCCGCGCCGTTTTCGCCGATAAGCGCCGTCACTTTGCCGGGCCACAGCGCAAGCTGCACGTTCTCAAGAGCACGTACGCCGGGGAACACCTTGGTGATGCCAGAAAGCTGTAGCAATGGGGTCATGATAGTTCTCCGTTTGGTTCACCCTCACCCCGACCCCCTCCCTTTGGGAGAGGGCTAGGGTGAGGGGGGAAAGGATCAAAAGATTTTCGAGAACTTATCAATATTGCTGGCATCGTAGACGAACGGCTCGGCCATCGCGCCGTTGCCGTCCGCATCCAGCTTCACTTTGCCCAGTTTGCCCATGCTGGCCTCACCTTTCGTGGCCGTGCCTTTCACCAGATCGTCCGCTAAGTAAGTCGCGGCATAGCCCAGGTCAATCGGGTTCCAGATGGCAAAGCTCTTGCTCGCGCCGGATTTCACCGCGCCCGCCATCTCAGACGGCAGGCCTAAACCGGTGACGTACACTTTGCCAATCTTGCCCTGGTCCTTCACCGCCTGCGCGGCAGCCACAATGCCCACGGACGACGGCGAGACGATGACTTTCAGCTCCGGGTAGGTTTTCAGCAGGCCGACCGCTTCGCGGTAGCTTTTGTCAGAGAGATCGTCTCCGTAGGCCACGGTCACCAGATTGACGGACGGGTACTTCGGCAGCACCTTTTTCATCTCCGCAATCCAGGTGTTCTGGTTGGTGGAGGTTGGCGTGGCGCTCAGCACCGCTACTTCGCCCTTCTCCACGTTCAGCGCTTTCAGGGCATCGGCGGCGAGCTTGACGTTGGTTTCGCCAATCAGGGCGTTATTGGACGGGTTGAGATGGATCTGACGCCCGGCTTTCGCCACCCCGGAATCCCACGACACAACCTTAATGCCGCGCTGCATCGCTTTTTTCAGCACCGGCACGACGGCGTCCGGATCGTTCGCGGAAATTGCGATCGCATCCACGCCCTGGGCGATCAGCCCGTTCAGCACCTCGATCTGCGCTTCCGCCGTGGTGGTGGTCGGGCCGGTATAAATCACTTTTACATCGCCTAACTCTTTGGCCGCCTCCTGCGCGCCGACGTTCGCTGCCTCGAAGAATCCATTCCCTAAGGACTTCGCCACCAGGGCGATTTTCACTTCTGCTAAAGCGGAACCGGACAACGCCAGAGCGGCAACGGTGAGGATCAAGCTTGCTTTTATTTTCATTGCTTTTACTCCACTGACTTGAATTAGTTGTAGGGATTGCAGGTGGTTTTCGCCCCGTCTCGGTGAGCGGGGCGCGATGTTGTTATTGGTACAGATCTAACGCCGACTGCATCGGGGTGACGCCAAAGCGTTTGCCCAGGGCAATCAGCTCTTCCCGGGTGATGGTCTGCTTCATGCTGCCCATGGAATAGACCTTCACCAGCACCTCCGCGGATTTCTCGGCGGTGTCGATCAGGCCGAAGGTTTCATCCAGTGTCGGGCCGCTGCCGAAGACGCCGTGGAACGGCCACAGCACCAGTGAGTGCTTCTGCATGTCCGTCGCGGTCGCCTGGCCGATTTCGTCGGTACCCGGCACCATCCACGGCAGAATGCCGACGCCGTCCGGGAACACCACCAGACACTCGGTGCTGCCTTCCCACAGTTTGCGGGTGAAGAAATCAGAATTATTTTCCAGCACGTAGGTCAGGGCGATCAGGTTGGTGGCGTGGCAGTGCATGATTACGCGGTCCTTGCCATTGGTCGCCTTGATGCGCTCGCAGTGGGAGAGGAAGTGCGCCGGCAGTTCGGATGTCGGTACCGCGTCGTCCGTCAGTCCCCAGAGAATGTGGTAACCCGCGCCGTCGCTGTCCACCTTCACCACGCCGAGGTTGGCTTCCGGGTCCAGCTGTACGTTGCGGAAAAACTTCCCGGAACCGGTGACGATAAACGGCGTGTTGGCGAGCAGCGGCATCGGCTGGCTCAGGGCGATATAGCGCGGCTTCTGGTGGAAATCGGAGGCAAATGGCTCGATATCCGCGTCGTCCAGGCGTAGCGTCAGGTTGCCGCCGTTGCGCTCATCCCAGCCCTTCAGCCAGGCGTCGGAGGTGGCTTTGATCATGCCCTGGACGAACCAGGAGGTGGTGATGGTCTGCATACTGTAGTTCCTTTGAAAATGCCGGGTGGCGTTACGCTTACCCGGCCTGGTCTTATCTGTAGGCCCGGCAAGCAACGCGCCGCCGGGCGATGTTTTTTACTGACGAGCGGCAAGAACCTCTTTCTCATACGCCCGCACGTTATCCAGCCACTGGCTGCCCGCAGGTGCATCGTGACGCTGGCAGTACATCTCCCACACCGCCTGCCACGGCAGGGATTTCTGCTCTTCCAGCAGCGCCAGGCGCGCGGTGTAGTCGCCGTTTTCTTCCAGCTGTTTCAGGGCGGCGACAGGCTCCAGCAGCGCGCGCAGCAGGGCTTTCTTCATGTTACGGGTGCCGATAACCCACGCCGCGATGCGGTTGATGGAGGCGTCGAAGAAGTCGAGGCCGATATGTACGCGGTCAAAGAGGTTGTGGCGGATGATTTCGCTGGCAATGGCCTGGGTTTCGTCATCCAGCAGCACCACGTGGTCGCTGTCCCAGCGCACCGGGCGGCTGACGTGCAGCAGAAGGCGCGGCACGTAGAGCATGGCGGCGGAGATCTTGTCGGAGATGACTTCCGTTGGGTGGAAGTGGCCAGCATCCAGGCACAGCGCGGTCTGGCGGCTGGTGGCATAACCCATGTAGAACTCGTTTGAGCCCACGGTGTAGCTCTCTGCGCCAATGCCGAACAGCTTGCTCTCGACGGCGTCGATGTGGTGCGCCGGGTCCAGCTTCTCGCTGATGGCTTCATCCAGCGCGGCCAGCAGGCGCTGACGCGGGGCCAGTCGGTCTACGGTGATGTCCTTCATGCCGTCCGGGATCCAGATATTCATTACCGATGGCGTGCCAAGCTGCTCGCCAAAATAAGCCGAGACGCGGCGGCTGGCTTTGACATGGTCGATCCAGAACTGGCGGATTTCATCGTTGGCATGCGCAAGGGTAAACCCGTCCGCGCTCAGCGGGTGCGAGAAGCAGGACGGGTTAAAATCCAGACCCAGCCGGTTGGCTTTCGCCCACGCCACCCAGTTCGTAAAGTGTTCCGGTTTGATTTCGTTACGCGCGACCGGCTCATCGGATTCGAGATAAATGGCGTGCAGGTTCAGGCGCTTTGGCCCGGGGATCAGGCTCAGCGCCAGCTCCAGATCCGCACGCAGTTCGGTGGCGTTGCGCGCTTTGCCAGGATAGTTACCCGTGGCCTGAATACCCCCCGTCAGGGAACCGCCCGGGTTCTCGAAACCGGCGACATCATCACCCTGCCAGCAGTGCATGGAGACGGGCAGACGATCGAGCTGGCGCAGCGCCTCTTCGACATCCACGCCGACGGCGGCGAAACGCTGTTTAGCCAGATCCCAGGCTTGTTCAAGTTGAGTGGTCATGCGCAAAGCTCCTTAGTCAGTCGTTTTTGCTGAAACTGCGCCCGGTAGCGGGCAATTTCATGGCAGGGATGGGGGGTGAAGGTGGTCAGGCTGTTATTCGCCGTCACCACCGAACGGAAATCGTCGACGTTGGACAGTTCGTCCAGGGTCATCAGCTGAATGCCGATATTGCCGAGCGTGGAGGCTTCAATCGGACCTGCCACCACGGTAATGCCGCATGCATCCGCGCAGAGCTGGTTCAGCAGTTGGTTCTGGCAGCCGCCGCCCACGATATGCAGTTGTGTGAACGGTTTGCCGCGAAGGTCAGCCAGCTCGCTCAGGATGTCGGCATACAGCAGGGCGAGACTGTCAAAAATGCAGCGTGCCAGCTCGGCGGGGCGGGAAGGTACCGGCTGCCCCGCTTCAAAACAGGCGGCCTGGATTTCGGCGCTCATGTGCGCCGGGTTGATAAAGCGGTCATCGTTCGGGTTAATCAGGAAGGTACAGGCCTTCAGCGTTTCGGTTTCGGCGATAAGCTCGGGCAGGTCGGTGATGTTCTGCTCTTTCAGCACCCGCTGGAGCAGCCACAGGCCCATGATGTTCTTCAGCACCCGGTAGCGCCCTTCGGCACCGCCTTCGTTGGTGATGTTCGCGGCCAGCGCGGCATCGCTGGTGTAGGGCGTTTTGCTCTCAAAGCCCATCAGCGACCAGGTGCCGGATGAGAGGTAGGCCGCATCTTTGCCGGCGAGCGGCGAGGCAATGACCGCGCTCGCGGTGTCGTGGCTGGCGACGGCGACAACGGGGATTTTATTCCCCTGCGGGCAAAGCCAGTGGCCGATCACATTGCCCGGATGGGTTGGCGCGCCAAACCAGGACGGCGAGGCGCCCGTCCAGGCCAGCAGATGTTCATCCCAGTTATCGGTGTTGATGTTGACCAGCTGCGTGGTGGTGGCGTTGGTGTATTCCCAGTTCATGTTGCCGGTCAGACGGTAGCTTAAGTAGTCCGGGATCAGCAGCGCATGCGCCACCTTTTCGACCAGCTCTGGCTGTTGCTCAACCAGCGCGCGCAGCTGATACAGCGTGTTAAACGGCAGAAACTGAATGCCGCTGCGACCATAGATGTTCTCCTTGCCAAGCTGGGCGATGGCGTGCGCCATTAGCCCATCGGTGCGGCTGTCGCGGTAGGAGACGGGCAGGCCGACGCGTTCGCCGTGACGGTCCAGCAGTACGTAATCCACACCCCAGGTATCAATGCCGATACTGTCGATGCGAATACCGTCTTCGCAGACGTTGTGAAGTCCGGTGCGGATCTCTGCTTCCAGGGCGTCGATATCCCAGGTAACAAAACCGTCCTGTTTTTGCAGACAATTGGCGAAACGGTGCATTTCGCGAAGCGTAAGGGTGTGCAGGTCGCAGTCCCAGGTGGCGAGCATTACACGGCCGCTGGATGCGCCTAAATCGACAGCCACACAATGGCGAAAAGTCATGGTCGGGTCCTTTCTTAAGTCATTAGCGAGGAGTGTAAGAAAGGGAAGAAATAGCCACCTTCTCGCCACTGACAGCCCAAATCTCGCGCTGGCAAGAAAGCAAAGATGAACGTGAGGGAGTTCACAGTTTCCAGTAATGGCGGGGTTTGCAGGCAGTGTGACGCTGACCGCATTTCCCGATCTTTCCGCCTGTTTCTTGAAAAACCGACAGCTTTTGCGCGGTTTGCTGTCAAAAATTTAAGGTGAGCGTGAAAGGCCTTAATTACTATTTTGAGAACTTTTCTCATTGGTGGGGGCCGTTATGACCGTACTGCACAGCGTCGATTTTTTTCCTACGGGGGCTTCGCCGGTCGCGATTGAGCCACGGCTGCCTCAGGCTGCGTTCCCGGAGCATCATCATGATTTTCATGAAATTGTGATTGTTGAGCACGGAACGGGCATCCACGTGTTTAACGGTCAGCCGTATACCATCAGCGGCGGTACGGTGTGCTTCGTGCGCGATCACGACAGGCACCTGTATGAACATACCGACAACCTGTGCCTGACCAATGTGCTCTATCGTTCTCCGGATGCGTTCCAGTTTCTTTCCGGGCTGAATCAGCTGTTGCCGCAGGAGAAGGACGGCCATTATCCGTCGCACTGGCGGGTGAATCAGTCCACGTTGCAGCAGGTGCGTCAGCTGGTGAGCCAGATGGAGCAGAGCGAGGATGGACAGGAGACGCACGCCATTGCTACCCGCGAGCTGCTGTTTATGCAGCTGCTGGTGCTGCTGCGGCGCAGCAGCCTGGTGGAAGGGCTGGAAAATAACGACGCGCGCCTGAATCAGCTGATGGCATGGCTGGAAGATCATTTCGCCGAAGATGTCTGCTGGGAAACGCTGGCGGATGACTTTTCGCTCTCGCTGCGCACGCTGCATCGTCAGCTCAAGCAGCATACCGGCCTGACGCCGCAGCGTTACCTTAACCGTCTGCGCCTGATCAAAGCGCGTCACCTTTTACGTCATACCGACGAAAGCGTCACCGATATCGCCTATCGCTGCGGTTTCGGCGACAGTAACCACTTTTCGACGCTGTTTCGCCGGGAGTTTAGCTGGTCGCCGCGCGATATTCGTCAGGGGAAAGACGCGTTGCTTCAGTAACGCGAGGGCAGTCACCGTTTTTTTGCTGCAAAAAGGCTAATAATGTCCGGTTATTCGCCGTAGAGGTTGTGGTGTGGCTGCTCAGCTCATTCTTCGCAAAGATGATTTTTTTGCCTCCGCGAGTCAGGCCGTCGCGGTGGCCGACCGCTACCCGCAAAACGTCTTCGCCGAGCACACCCACGAGTTTTGCGAGCTGGTGCTGGTGTGGCGGGGCAATGGCCTGCACGTCCTCAACGACCGTCCCTACCGCATCACGCGCGGAGACCTGTTCTACATCCGCGCTGAAGACAAACACTCCTACGCCTCGGTTAACGATCTGGTGTTGCAGAACGTCATCTATTGCCCCGACAGACTTAAACTGAATGTCGACTGGGCGGGCAATATCCCCGGTTTTCATAATGCCAGAGGCGAACCGCACTGGCGCTTAAGCAGCAACGGCATGGCTCAGGTGCGCCAGACGATTTCCCAGCTGGAGCAGGAGAGCCAGAAGAGCGATCCGGCGGCTAACCAGATGTCGGAGCTGCTTTTCGCCCAGCTGGTGATGACCCTGAAGCGCCATCGTTACGCTACGGATAATCCCTCTGCCACCATGCAGGAAGCGCTGCTGGATAAGCTCATCACCCGGCTTGCGGGCAGTCTGAACAAGAGTTTCGTGCTGGAAAAATTCTGCGAGCAGGAGCAGTGCAGCGAGCGCGCGCTGCGCCAGCAGTTCCGCACCCAGACGGGGATGACGGTCAACCACTATCTGCGCCAGCTGCGCATCTGCCACGCCCAGTACCTGTTACAGCATACGGAGCTGATGGTGAGTGAAGTGGCGATGCGCTGCGGCTTTGAGGACAGTAACTACTTTTCGGTGGTGTTTAACCGTGAGGTGGGGATGACGCCGGTTCAGTGGCGTCATCGCAGTCGAAAGGCAGCGTAATCAGTTCGCCATGCCGAGGCCGACGATATTGGCCGCAATGATAATCACCACGCAGCCCAGGCTCAGCACGCCAACCGGACGACGCCCGGCGTTGTTCCACTCTTTCAGCACCAGCCCAACCAGCCCGCCGCACAGCACGTAGAAGCTCATGTGCAGCATCCAGCTCATGTAGTCATACTGCGCCGGAATACTGGCGTGACCCCAGGCGTAGAAGAAGAATTGCAGATACCACATCAGGCCGCCAAGGGCGGAGAGCAGGACGTTGGTGACGATCAGCGGTTTTGCCAGCGAGAAGTCGGCTTTTACCGACAGGTTGTTCACTTTTGCCAGACGAATAAAGCAGAAGCCGAGGTTTACCAGCGCGCCGCCGCCCATGATCACCACGTAGCTTGGCAGGGCAACGTACAGCGGATCGACGCCCAGCGCCGCAGCGGCGTCGTGCATCGGTTTGGCGGCATTCATGGCGAACGACATGCCCGCCGAGAAGACGCCGCACATCACCGCCAGCAGCAGCCCTTTCTTCAGGTTGAACTCTTCGGCTTTGATGCCCATCTTGCGTTCTTTCAGCTGGCCCGCGCGGGTGACGATGCCCACGCCGATCACCGCCACCAGCACGCCCAGCAGGGTCATTCGCCCTCCCTGGGTGTTGATCAGCACATCGAAGTTGCCGTTGAGGATTGGCGTCATCAGGGTGCCAACAATCAACGTTATGCCAATCGCGATGCCAATCCCCATCGACATGCCGAGGTAGCGCATGGTGAGGCCGTAGTTGATATTACCGATGCCCCACATCGCGCCGAACAGGAATACCGGCAGCAGGGTGGAGGCGTTGAAGGAGGAGAAGTAGCCCCAGAAATCGGGCAGCAGCATGGCGCTGATTGTCCAGGGCAAAATCAGCCAGGACACGGTACCGCCAACGGACCACATGGTTTCCCATGACCAGCCTTTCACCTTTTTAAACGGGGCATAGAAGCAGGCTGCACTGGCCGCGCCTATCAAATGCCAGAAGATACCCATCGTAATCGCATGATTCATTTTTACATCCTCATCGTTTTTATAGCCGGAGGCTTCCCGCCGACTTGATGAGTGTAAAAATGAGGCGGTTTGGGAACCTTCAGAAGGTTGCCGCACTTTTGTTCAGGATGGCAATCAGCACGTTAAACACGTGAGCAGACTCTCAATTTTGTCATTTATCAAAAACCGAATAACCTTATAAAAACTACGGCATTGATAATCATTTTCAATATCATTTAATTAACTATAATGAACCAACTGCTTACGCGGCATTAACAGCTGTGCCGCCCGACAATAATGGAGAGGATTATGAGTTATACACTGCCATCCCTGCCGTATGCCTACGACGCACTGGAACCGCATTTCGACAAGCAGACGATGGAAATCCATCACACTAAACACCACCAGACCTACGTGAACAACGCGAACGCCGCGCTGGAAAGCCTGCCTGAGTTCGCTAACCTGCCTGTTGAAGAGCTGATCACCAAGCTGGACCAGCTGCCAGCGGACAAGAAAACCGTGCTGCGCAACAACGCGGGCGGTCACGCTAACCACAGCCTGTTCTGGAAAGGCCTGAAAACCGGCACCACCCTTCAGGGCGACCTGAAAGCGGCTATCGAGCGTGACTTCGGTTCCGTTGACAACTTCAAAGCGGAATTCGAAAAAGCCGCTGCAACCCGTTTCGGCTCTGGCTGGGCGTGGCTGGTTCTGAAAGGTGACAAACTGGCGGTCGTTTCTACCGCTAACCAGGATTCCCCGCTTATGGGTGAAGCTATCTCTGGCGCATCCGGCTTCCCAATTCTGGGTCTGGACGTGTGGGAACACGCTTACTACCTGAAGTTCCAGAACCGTCGCCCTGACTACATCAAAGCCTTCTGGGACGTGGTGAACTGGGACGAAGCAGCAGCGCGTTTCGCCGCTAAAAAATAAGGTTGCATTGACGCCTGTGAGAAGCGAGTCTGATGACTCGCTTTTTTTGTATCTGAAGGAGTGGAGATGCATTACCCGGTGAATGTGTTTACAGGCAAGGTAAGGGAGTACGAAGGCAGCCGCCCGAGTGCCATCGCCAAAGTGCAGGTCGACGGTGAGCTGACGTTGACCGATCTCGGGCTTGCGGGTGACCAGCAGGCTGAAAAGAAAATCCACGGCGGGCCCGATCGCGCGCTGTGCCATTATCCGCGCGAGCACTATCAGCACTGGAAAACCGAATTTCCTGAACAGGCTGACCTCTTCGTCGCCCCCGCGTTTGGCGAAAATCTCTCAACGGAGGGGCTGACGGAGAAGAACGTCTTTATCGGCGATATTTACCGCTGGGGCGATGCTTTGATTCAGGTCACCCAGCCGCGCTCACCGTGCTTTAAGCTTAATTACCATTTCGGCATTCAGGATATGTCGGCCCAGTTGCAAAACGCGGGTAAAACCGGCTGGCTGTATCGCGTTGTGCAGGCGGGACAGGTTTCGGCGGATGCGCCGCTTGAGCTGGCTTCGCGTTTGAGTGAGGTGTCGGTGTACGAGGCCTGCGCAATTGCCTGGCATATGCCGTTTGATGACGATCAGTATCACCGTCTGCTGTCAGCGGCGGGATTATCCACCAGCTGGACCAGAACGATGCAGAAGCGGCGGATAAGCGGCAAGATCGAGAGCAGTTCGCGGAGATTATGGGGGAAATAGTTCCCGCAGAAAGTAGGCCGGGTAAGGCGAAGCCGCCACCCGGCACATACGGTTACGAACGCTTATACAGCGGCAGCCACAGCGTTAACCTGAGCCCGCCCAGCGGGCTGTCATCGGCTTTCACCCAGCCACGGTGCTGTTGCATGGCGGTTTCCACAATCGCCAGCCCCAGTCCCGTACCGCCCGATTCCCGGTCGCGCGCCTCGTCGGTGCGGTAGAACGGACGGAATATCTGCTCGCGGTCTTCCGGGCTGACGCCAGGACCGTCGTCGTCGACGATGACGGTGATCCCGTCTTTATCCACCGAGAACGCCACCTCAATCTTCGTGTGCGAGTAGCGCAGGGCGTTACGCACGATATTTTCCAGCGCGCTTTCCAGCGCGTTGGGGTTACCGTACAGCGGCCATGGCCCCGGCGGGAAGTTAACGGTGAAGGATTTGCCCATCTGCTCCGCTTCAAACGCCGCGTTGTCCAGCACCTCATGCCACAGATGATTGGCTTTCACCGTTTCGCTCACCAGCGCGTTTTTCTGCTGATTGCGCGACATGACCAGCAGATCGTTGATCATGCTGTCCAGACGATGCGCTTCGGTTTCGATGCGCTCCAGCTCTTTGCTTTCTCCGCTGCGGCGACGCAGCAGGGCGGTACCCAGCTGTAAGCGCGTGAGCGGGGTACGCAGTTCGTGCGAGATATCCGACAGCAGGCGCTGCTGGGCCGTCATCATGCGATCGAGCGCGCTCACCATCTGGTTAAAACTGGTCCCGGCGGCCAGGAACTCCTGCGGCCCGGATTCCAGCTCCGGATGCTGCCTCAGGTTGCCCTGCGCCACTTCGTCCGCCGCATTTTTCAGCTTACGCGCCGGTTTCGCCAGGCTCCACGCCAGCCATAACAGCAGCGGGGAACTGACCAGCATCGTGACAATCAACAGCAAAAGCGGACGGTCAAACAGCAGGTTGATGAAGTCGGACTGGGAACTGCTCGCAGGGCGAATCAGGTAGAGCTGATAATTGTCTTCCCCGTCCCGAACCGAGAAAGGACCAACCATCTCTACCCGACCATATTTCTTTTTCTGTGGGTGATCGGCGTTATCCGCCTGGCCAATAAAGTTGCGGATAATCTGCATTTCATTGCGATCGGCCCCAATCACGCGGCCTTCACTGGTGACCAGTAAAAGACGTTGTCCGGGGGGCGCCCACTTGTCGATAGCGCGAAACAACCTGCGCCACCACATTAAATCGTTCGGCGGATCGTTTGCCAGCTCCGCTTCCACGTGCTGCTCGATCATCACGCCCTGACGTTGCTCGCTGTCTAGTAGCTCCGTCATCTGGCGTGAGTCGAGTTTTGGCAACATCAAAACGAGCATTAAAACCAGTGCCAGCGTCAGCCAGAAGATGGCGAAGATGCGGGCGGTTAAGCTGCCTATCATGAAGTGGAAACCATCAGATAACCACGACCACGCAGGGTTTTGAACCAGGGATGACCGTCTTTACGCTCCGGCAGCTTACGGCGCAGGTTCGAGATATGCATGTCGATGGCGCGGTCAAACGGGGTGAGGCGTTTGCCCAGCACTTCCTGGCTTAAGTGTTCACGCGACACCACCTGGCCGAGATGCTGCGCCAGCAGATACAGCAGGGTGAACTCGGTGCCGGTTAGCTCCAGCGTTTCACCGTCGAAGCTCGCTTCCTGTCGGCCCGGGTTCAGGCTCAGGGAGTCCACTTCCAGCGTAGGTGAGCTGTTGTCGGTATTCTGCTGCTGCTCGCTCCAGTGAGAGCGGCGCAGGATCGCGCGAATACGGGCCACCAGTTCACGGTCGTTGAACGGCTTAGGTAAATAGTCATCCGCACCCAGCTCAAGGCCGAGTACGCGGTCAAGCTCGCTGCCGCGTGCGGTCAGCATAATGACGGGGGTCTGGTGTGTCTGGCGAAGCTCTTTCAACGTATCAATACCGTTTTTCTTCGGCATCATGACGTCGAGCAAAAGTAAATCGATGCTGTCGTCAAGGAGACTCAGCGCCTGCTCGCCATCATGGGCAACCAGGACGTTGAAACCTTCCATGTCGAGCAACTCCTTTAAAAGAGATGTGAGCTCTCGGTCATCATCAACTAACAGGATTTTATTCATTGTTTAAATACCTCCGAGGCAGAAATTACGACATCAAGGCTATCTAATCCATGACTTTACGTTGTTTTACACCCCCTGACGCATGTTTGCAGCCTGAATCGTAGACTGTCTCTCGTTGAATCGCGACACGAAAGATTTTGGGAGCAAGTGATGCGCAAAGTTACCGCTGCCGTCATGGCCTCAACGCTGGCCTTCAGTGCGTTTAGCCAGGCTGCTGTAGCTATCATCAGTGATAACGGTTCCTCAGCAGAGGGCGCAACGCAGCACAGCAGCCAAAGCCATATGTTTGACGGCATAAGTTTAACCGAACATCAGCGTCAACAGATGCGAGATCTGATGCAGAGGGCAAGACACGACCAGCCCCCTGTTAATGTTAGCGAAATGGAGACAATGCATCGCCTTGTCACCGCAGAAAATTTTGACGAAAGCGCTGTACGCGCTCAGGCCGAAAAAATGGCGCAGGAACAGGTTGCCCGCCAGGTAGAGATGGCGAAGGTTCGCAACCAGATGTTCCACCTGCTAACGCCCGAGCAGCAAGCGGTTTTGAATACCAAACATCAGCAACGTATGAACCAGTTGCGTGAGGTTGCACGGATGCAGCGAAGCTCAGATATGACGCTTTTCAGTAGCAATAGCAGTACCCGTAGTAACCAGTAAACCCTGTTTTCCTTGCCATAGACACCATCCCTGTCTTCCCCCACATGATGTGGGGGTTTTTTTTGCCCATCGTTCCGGTTTGTTAACGCTTTATTCATCCTTTCACTCCACCACCATCCGTTATACTAGCGCCATGGCATGACAGGAGTGTTTATGAATCAATCCTATGGACGGCTGGTAAGCCGGGCCGCAATAGCCGCGACGGTGATGGCGTCGTGTTTACTGATCATTAAAATTTTCGCGTGGTGGTACACCGGATCGGTCAGTATTCTGGCGGCGCTGGTGGACTCACTGGTGGATATTGCCGCCTCGCTGACCAACCTGCTGGTGGTGCGCTACTCGCTGCAACCGGCGGATGAAGAGCATACGTTTGGCCACGGCAAAGCGGAATCGCTGGCCGCGCTGGCACAAAGCATGTTTATTTCGGGCTCTGCGCTTTTCCTGTTTTTGACAGGCATTCAGCATCTTGTTTCGCCGTCACCAATGAACGATCCGGGCGTTGGCGTGGTCGTAACGGTAGTTGCTCTTATAAGCACACTTGTTCTTGTAACGTTCCAGCGCTGGGTTGTACGCAAAACACAAAGCCAGGCTGTACGGGCCGATATGCTTCATTATCAGTCTGATGTTATGATGAATGGGGCTATTCTTATTGCGCTTGGTCTGGCCTGGTATGGCTGGCATCGGGCCGATGCGTTGTTTGCGTTAGGGATAGGGATCTATATTTTATACAGCGCCTTGCGGATGGGGTATGACGCGGTACAGTCGCTTCTTGACCGTGCGCTTCCGGATGCAGAACGTGATGAAATTTATGCCATCGTGACCAACTGGCCCGGCGTCAGTGGTGCTCACGATCTTCGTACGCGGCAGTCAGGGCCGACCCGCTTTATTCAGATTCATTTGGAAATGGAAGACAACCTGCCACTGGTTCAGGCGCATATGGTCGCTGAACAGGTGGAGCAGGCGATTTTGCAGCGTTTCCCTGGGTCAGACGTCATTATTCACCAGGACCCATGCTCTGTCGTACCCAGGGCGTTTTGAGCTTTCGTAATTCGTTGTAAAAAAGTGAGCCAGAGCAGCATTTTGTGGATAAATTACCACCATATGGCCTGACCTGAATCAATTCAGCTGGAAGGGATTGATATACTATTTGCAGTATTCGACGGTTGAACAGTTTCTTCCGGCAGCAGATTTCAATTTTGCATTCCTAAGTTCAGAGGTAGTCATGATTAAGAAAATCGGTGTGTTGACAAGCGGCGGTGATGCGCCGGGCATGAACGCGGCAATCCGTGGGGTTGTCCGTGCAGCGCTGACGGAAGGTCTGGAAGTTTTTGGTATCTATGACGGTTACCTGGGTCTGTATGAAGACCGCATGGTTCAGCTCGACCGCTACAGCGTGTCTGACATGATCAACCGTGGCGGTACTTTCCTCGGTTCTGCACGCTTCCCGGAATTCCGTGACGAACACATCCGTGAAGTGGCTATCGAAAACATGAAAAAACGGGGTCTGGATGCGCTGGTGGTTATCGGCGGCGACGGCTCCTACATGGGTGCAAAACGTCTGACTGAAATGGGCTTCCCGTGCATCGGCCTGCCTGGCACCATCGACAACGACATTAAAGGCACCGACTACACCATCGGTTACTTCACCGCGCTGGGTACCGTTGTGGAAGCGATTGACCGCCTGCGTGACACCTCTTCCTCTCACCAGCGTATTTCCATTGTTGAAGTGATGGGCCGTTACTGCGGTGACCTGACTCTGGCGGCGGCAATTGCCGGTGGCTGTGAGTTCGTGGTGGTGCCGGAAGTGGAATTCAGCCGTGAAGATCTGGTCGCTGAAATCAAAGCTGGTATCGCGAAAGGCAAAAAACATGCCATCGTTGCCATCACCGAGCACATCTGTGACGTTGACGAGCTGGCGAAGTACATCGAAACCGAAACCAAACGCGAAACCCGCGCGACCGTTCTGGGTCACATTCAGCGTGGCGGTTCCCCAGGCCCGTACGACCGTATCCTGGCGTCCCGCATGGGCGCGTACGCGATCGAGCTGCTGCTACAGGGCCACGGCGGCCGCTGCGTCGGTATCCAGAACGAGAAACTGGTTCACCATGACATCATCGACGCCATTGAAAACATGAAGCGTCCGTTCAAGGGTGACTGGCTGGACTGTGCGAAAAAACTGTACTGATTGGCTCTGTTGCCCGGTGGTGACAAGGTAAATGCAAAACGGTAACCCTTGGGTTACCGTTTTTTATGGTTGCTCCCTCTCCCGTGGGAGAGGGTTGGGGTGAGGGCATCAGGCCGCTCATTCACTTTTTTATTCCTTCACGTTATAGCCAATCTTTTTTTATTCTTTAATCATCGATTAGCTTTCTGGCACGCTGCATTCATCAAAACACTACACAAGAGAGCTGGGCGATGAATAAATGGGGCGTGGGGTTAACATTATTGCTGGCATCAACCAGCGTTCTGGCAAAGGACATTCAGTTACTGAATGTGTCGTACGATCCGACGCGTGAACTGTACGACCAGTACAACAAAGCTTTCGCGGCGCACTGGAAACAGGAAACCGGCGATAACGTGGTGGTTCGCCAGTCTCACGGCGGTTCCGGTAAGCAGGCGACATCGGTGATCAACGGTATCGAAGCCGACGTGGTGACCCTGGCGCTGGCTTATGACGTGGATGCGATCGCGGAGCGTGGCCGTATCGACAAAAACTGGATCAAGCGCCTGCCGGACAACTCTGCGCCATACACCTCGACCATCGTCTTCCTGGTGCGCAAAGGCAACCCGAAACAGATTAAAGACTGGAACGACCTGATTAAGCCGGGCGTGTCTGTCATTACCCCGAACCCGAAAAGTTCCGGCGGCGCACGCTGGAACTACCTGGCGGCCTGGGGCTACGCGCTGCACCACAACAACGGCGATCAGGCCAAAGCACAGGACTTCGTCAAAGCACTGTTTAAAAACGTCGAAGTGCTGGACTCCGGCGCGCGCGGCGCAACCAACACCTTCGTCGAGCGCGGCATCGGCGACGTGCTGATCGCCTGGGAAAACGAAGCCCTGCTGGCGACCAACGAGCTGGGTAAAGACAAGTTCGAGATCGTCACCCCGAGCGAATCCATCCTCGCTGAGCCGACCGTCTCCGTCGTCGATAAGGTTGTTGATAAGAAGGGCACCAAAGCGGTGGCGGAAGCCTACCTGAAGTACCTCTACTCACCGGAAGGGCAGGAAATTGCGGCGAAAAACTTCTACCGCCCACGCGATGAGGCCGTCGCGAAGAAATACGAAAACGCCTTCCCGAAACTGAAGCTGTTTACTATCGATGATGTTTTTGGCGGCTGGACCAAAGCGCAGAAAGAGCACTTCTCTAACGGCGGCACCTTCGACCAGATCAGCAAGCGCTAAGCGTTTTACAAAGAACGACACGGTAACCCGGTGTGAGAAATCCGCCGGGTTTTTTATTTGGTCATCATTTTGCGTTACTCTTTTGCCTCTATTGAAAACAGGGAACGCGTTGTGAAAAAAATTATCTTACTGATTCTGATCGTTATCGCCCTTGCCGCAGGCGGCGTGTACTGGATGAAAGCGGGTAATCCGAATGCGTTGCGTCATATCGTTCTCGACCAGTGTGTGCCCAACCAGCTGCATAACCGTAACCCGGCACCGTGCGCGCAGGTGAAGCCAGATGCGGGCTACGTGGTGTTCAAAGACCGCAACGGACCGTTGCAATACCTGCTGATGCCCACGTACCGTATCAACGGCACTGAAAGCCCGCTGCTGACAGAGCCGCAGACACCGAATTTCTTCTGGCTGGCATGGCAGTCTCGTCATTTTATGAGCATGAAACGAGGGGCCGACGTGCCTGACAGCGCCGTTTCGCTAACCATCAACTCCCCGACCGGGCGCACGCAAAACCATTTTCATATCCACATCTCCTGTCTGCGCCCAGACGTGCGCGAGAAGCTGAACGCGTCGCAGGGGCAAATCAGCACCCAGTGGTTACCGCTTCCGGGCGGGCTGGAAGGGCATGAATACCTTGCCCGTCGGGTGACGGAGAACGAACTGGTGCAGCGCAGCCCGTTTATGATGCTGGCGGAAGAGCTGCCAGAAGCGCGCGACCATATGGGACGCTTCGCGCTGGCGATGGCGCAGCAGTCAGACGGCTCGTTTGTATTGCTGGCGACAGAGCGTAATTTGCTTACCTTTAACCGCGCGTCAGCTGAGGAATTGCAGGATCATCAATGCGATATCCTGAAGTGACCCCACCATAAATAGCGTTTACTCGCCCTGCCTGTCGCCGTAGACTTGCTGAAAAATTCTACAGGAGACAGGTATGTCGCTCTGGTTAACGCATCCTCTGCTGCTTCCCTCGCTGATCGTCGGCGTCACCATCGTGCTGTGGGCGACGTCGCTGTTGCCCGAATTTATCACCGCGCTGTTGTTTTTCACGGCGGCGATGACCGCCAGAATCGCCCCGCCGGAAGTGATCTTCGGCGGCTTCGCCTCGTCTGCCTTCTGGCTGGTGTTCAGCGGCTTTGTGCTGGGTGTGGCGATTCGGAAAACCGGCCTGGCGGACAGGGCCGCCCGGGCGCTGTCGGCAAAGCTTACCGACTCCTGGGTGCTGATGGTGGCAAGCGTTGTGCTACTGAGCTATGCCCTGGCATTCGTGATGCCGTCGAACATGGGACGTATTGCGCTTCTGATGCCGATTGTCGCCGCGATGGCGAAGCGGGCCGGCATTCCTGATGGCTCGCGGGCCTGGTTTGGCCTGGCGCTGGCGGTCGGGTTTGGCACCTTCCAGCTCTCGGCCACTATTTTGCCCGCCAACGTGCCCAACCTGGTGATGAGCGGCGCGGCGGAAGGCTCATACGGCATCCACCTGAACTATGTTCCGTATCTGCTGCTGCACACCCCGGTGCTGGGTATTCTCAAAGGCCTGATTCTGATTGGCCTGATCTGCTGGCTGTTCCCCGGCAACCCGAAACCGGCGAAGGATCTCGCGCCATCGGAACCGATGGGGCGTGACGAAAAACGGCTCGCCTGGCTGCTGGCGGTGGTGTTGACGATGTGGGTGATGGAGAGCTGGCACGGCGTGGGCCCAGCGTGGACAGGGCTGGCGGCCTCAGTCGTCGTTATGCTGCCGCGTATAGGTTTTATCACCGGGGAGGAGTTCTCGGCGGGGGTGAATATGCGTACCTGTATTTACGTCGCGGGTATACTCGGGCTGGCCATTACGGTAACGCAGACCGGTATCGGTGCGGCCGTAGGTGAAGCGTTGCTCCATATCATGCCGCTGGATGCAGATCGCCCGTTTACCAGCTTCCTGGCGCTGACGGGGATCACCACGGCGCTCAACTTCATTATGACCGCCAATGGCGTTCCGGCGCTGTACACCACGCTGGCGCAGAGCTTCTCCGACGCGACCGGCTTCCCGCTGCTGTCGGTGATCATGATTCAGGTGCTGGGGTATTCCACGCCGCTGCTGCCGTATCAGGCGTCGCCAATTGTGGTGGCGATGGGCTTAGGGAAAGTGCCTGCGAAGGCGGGGATGCTGCTCTGTCTGGCGCTGGCGATTGCGACGTACCTGGTGCTGCTGCCGCTGGATTATTTGTGGTTTAGCGTATTAGGACGTTTGTAGTGGTTTTGTAGGGCGGGTTAGCGAAGCGCCACCCGCCACAAAGGCAATTACGCCTGCTTAGCCGCTTCTGCCGCTTTAACGATCACCGCGAAAGCGTCTGCTTTCAGGGATGCGCCGCCAACCAGCGCGCCATCGATGTCTGGCTGGGTGAACAGCTCAGCTGCGTTTGATGCGTTAACGGAACC
Organism: Enterobacter sp. CRENT-193; assembly: GCF_002787395.1. Taxonomy (NCBI): domain Bacteria; kingdom Pseudomonadati; phylum Pseudomonadota; class Gammaproteobacteria; order Enterobacterales; family Enterobacteriaceae; genus Enterobacter; species Enterobacter sp. CRENT-193. The sequence continues at coordinate 901,637 of NZ_CP024812.1, forward strand.
GCCGTACTGGATGATGACCTGCTCCGCCACTTTCGCGTCTGCTTTCGCAATGTGGTCACGAATGAACTTGTGCACCGCCTGTGCCTGCGCTGGAGTTGCAGATTTGCCGGTACCGATCGCCCAGACTGGCTCGTATGCGATAACCGCGCCTTCGAACGCTGCCGCGCCCTGGGTTTTCAGCACAGCGTCGATCTGACGTGCGCACACTTCTTCGGTTTTACCCGCTTCGTTTTCTGCTTCGGTTTCACCGATGCACAGAACCGGGATCAGACCCTGCTCTTTCAGCACAGCGAATTTCTTCGCGATGAACTCGTCAGATTCTTTGTGGTAGGTGCGACGCTCAGAGTGGCCGATGATGATGTATTTCGCGCCGATGTCTTTCAGCATTTCAGCGGAGGTTTCACCGGTAAACGCGCCAGACAGGTTAACGTCAACGTTCTGCGCGCCCAGAATGATGTGGCTGCCGTCAGCGGCACGTTTAGCCAGATCCAGGTACATATCCGGCGGAGCGATAGCAACCGCGCAGCCGGTCACGCCAGCCAGCTCTTTACGCAGGTTAGCAACCAGTTCGTTTACCATGTGGCGGCTGCCGTTCAGTTTCCAGTTACCCATCACTAAAGGATGTCGCATTTCAATTCTCCACGCTCAATAAGCGAATTAAGGAATATGGCCACCCTTAAGGGCAGCATGGTCTGTGAATCAGTATAGAGATTTTCCCTCGAAAGGCTTTGCTTTTTGTCATTAATTCGCCCCCTCGAGTGCGTCTGATAGGGCCAGCTTAATCGGTTCAACCGCGAAGGTCAGCCCCTTTTCGCCGTTATCTGCGACGACATAGCGAACGGCACCTTCCGTATCGGCGTAATAGCGTTTGTTTTTCCCCGCGGTAAGTAGTTTTTGCAGCTTTTGCTGGCTTTGTGCTTTCGTGAAGGTGGGGGTAAAGGCGCGCAGAATAGCGCTCATGTACTCCAGCGCTTTCGCTTTCGCCGCTTTCTGCTCTGGGCCCTGAATCGGCAGCCAGGTGATCTGCATGCTTTTGATTTTTAACGTTCCGCGCTCAAGGGCGGTAGAGGCATACAGATTCTCGTTAATTTTGCTGGCCGCGCGGGTCAGGGTCGGCGTATCGCGGGCGCTGTCAATCGCTCGGAACTCTCCCAACGGAAGTGAGGGGTTTTCTTTGTTGAAGGCTTCGCGGAACTGGCTGATAGATTGATCGAAAGAGGGAGCGCCCGCCAGAAGATAGGGGGCGGTGACCGGGGAAGCCGTTTCCGTGGCGTACAGGGAAAAACTGGCGCACAGCATCGCTAAACACAAATAAAGAGAGTGTGCCGAACTTTTCATCAACATTGCCCCTGGCCGTCATTGCCCATGATTAAAACGATATCTGGTCGGCTTGTCAAAAGGTCACAACTCCAGGGTAAAATGCGGGCTAAACAATAATAAGGAACCTTACATGACCATACAGCAGTGGCTGTTTTCATTCAAAGGGCGTATTGGGCGCCGTGACTTCTGGATCTGGATTGCAACGTGGGTTGTCGCCATGCTGCTTCTGTTTTTTGTTGCCTACAACGCATGGCTGAGCACGCAAACCGCGGCATTTGCGCTGGTCTGTTTACTGTGGCCAACCGCCGCCGTGGTGGTGAAACGTCTGCACGATCGTGGCCGCTCCGGCGCATGGGCTTTCCTGATTATCCTGGCGTGGATGCTGGTGGCGGGGAACTGGTCATTGCTGCCCTCAATCCTCCCATGGGTGGTGGGCAGACTGCTGCCGACGGTTATCTTTGTGATGATGGTTGTCGAACTGGGCGCGTTTATCGGCACCCAGAGCGAGAACAAATATGGTAAAGATACCCTTGAGGTGAAGTACCGCTGATCACCAGTAGTGTTCAGCGGTCATGTGGCCCGGCCGGCGGCGAAGGTGCTTCGTCATCTGTCGGGTATCTTTCAGCAGCTGCTGCGTATCGCGTACCATCTGCGGGTTACCGCACAGCATCACATGGCTGGTTTCGGTATTCATCGGTAAACCCACCGCCTCTTCCAGCGCGCCGCTTTCAATCAACGCCGGAACGCGGCCGGTTAACGAGCCGTCTGCGGTTTCGCGGCTGACCACCGTCTGAATCTTTAATTTCCCGCCGTAACGCTGTTCCAGCGCCTGCATCTGCGGCAAATAGCTCAGGTCTGCGGCGTAGCGCGCGGCGTGAACCAGCACGATATTTTTAAAGCGCTCCAGATCTTTGCCGTATTGCAGAATGGAAAGATACGGGCCGATGGCCGTGCCGGTCGCCAGCATCCAGAGCGTGTCACAGTCGGGGATTTCATCCAGCACGAAGAACCCCGCCGCGTCGGAGACAATCTGCACTTCATCGCCTGGCTTCAGCGCGGCGAGGCGCGGGCTGAGCTTACCGTCCGGGACGGTGACCAGATAGAACTCAAGGTCCGGGTTATCAGGCGCATTAACGTAAGAGTAGGCGCGCTGTACGCGTTCACCGTCGATATCCAGCCCGAGTTTGGCAAACTGCCCGGCAGTAAACGGATGAACGGGAGCGTGCAGAGTGAGGCTAAATAGCGCATCGGTCCAGAACTGTACCTTTGTGACTTTACCTGTTACCCAGTCCGCCATGATCTTCTCCTGTGCTGTTTCTCTCTTCTATCTTCCGTACTTGTGGGAAACATTTCCAGCCCATTCGGGCCGGAAAGCTCTATCGATCAAACGGTTTTACAGAATGTGCGTCTGTACGTCCGGATCTTTACGATCGAGATAATGAATGGACTTAATGCGGCGAATAGTGCGGGATTTACCGCGGATCAGCAGGGTTTCAGTGGTGGCCATGTTACCCTTGCGGGTGATGCCGTCCAGCAGATCGCCTTTGGTGATGCCGGTTGCGGAGAAGACCACGTTATCGCTGCGGGCCATCTCGTTTAGCGCGAGCACTTTATTGGCCTCGATGCCCATCGCCGCGCAGCGCGCCAGTTCGTCTGCACCAATGCGAAGGTTCTCGTCGCTGTCGCCTTTGACCTCATGGCGTGGCAGCAGACGCGCCTGCATATCGCCGTCCAGCGCGCGGATCACTGCCGCAGAGACCACACCCTCCGGCGCGCCGCCGATGCCGTAAAGCGCGTCGACTTCGCTGTCAGGCATGCAGGTCAGAATAGAGGCGGCAACGTCGCCATCCGGAATAGCAAATACGCGCACGCCAAGCGTTTGCAGGTACGCGATGGTGGCGTCGTGGCGCGGTTTCGCCAGAATGGTCACGGTGAGTTCGCTGAGCGCTTTACCCAGCGCCGCAGCGATATTGCGCAGGTTGGCGTCCAGCGGCAGACTAAGGTCGATAGCGCCTTTAGCGCCAGGACCGACGATCAGCTTTTCCATGTACATATCGGGCGCGTTGAGGAAGCAGCCCTTATCGCCCACCGCCAGTACCGCCAGCGCGTTGGCCTGGCCCATCGCCGTCATGCGCGTGCCTTCGATCGGGTCGACCGCGATATCCACCGCATCGCCTTTGCCGGTCCCGACCTTTTCACCGATGTAGAGCATCGGCGCTTCGTCGATCTCGCCTTCACCGATGACGATAGTGCCGTCGATGTTAACCTGATTAAGCACAATGCGCATGGCGTGGACGGCTGCGCCGTCTGCGGTATTTTTGTCGCCACGGCCCAGCCACTTGTAGCCTGCGAGGGCGGCAGCTTCGGTGACGCGGGAAAACTCGATAGCAAGTTCACGTTTCATGAGGTACTCGTACAATCAAAAGGAATTGCACGAAGTTTATCACAGAGTGGGGAGGGGCGAGGGGACCGGTGCGGTTGGAGCCCCTCACCCTAACCCTCTCCCCAGGGGAGAGGGAATATAGGCTTACTCGTCGTGCTCTTCCCACGCCAGGGCACGTTTCACCGCTTTCTTCCAGCCGCTGTAGCGGTAGTTGCGCTCGGTGGTTTCGATGCCAGGACGGAATTCGCGTTCGATAACCGCTTTTTCCTGAAGCTCGTCGAGGTTTTGCCAGAAGCCAACCGCCAGACCTGCCAGATACGCCGCGCCCAGCGCCGTCACTTCTCGCACCTCAGGACGTTCAACGCGAGTGCCCAGAATGTCGGACTGGAACTGCATCAGAAAGTTGTTGGCTACTGCACCGCCGTCCACGCGCAGGGCGTGCAGACGAATGCCGGAGTCAGCCTGCATCGCTTCCAGCACGTCGCGCGTCTGGTAGGCGATGGATTCCAGCGTCGCGCGAATGATGTGGTTTGAGTTCACGCCGCGCGTCAGGCCGAAAATCGCGCCGCGGGCGTACGGATCCCAGTACGGTGCGCCCAGACCGGTGAACGCTGGCACCACGTACACGCCGTTGGTGTCTTTCACTTTGGTCGCGAAGTATTCGGAGTCAAACGCGTCGCTAATCAGCTTCATCTCGTCGCGCAGCCACTGAATGGAGGCACCCGCCATGAATACCGCGCCTTCCAGGGCATAGTTCACTTCGCCGCGCGGGCCGCAGGCGATGGTGGTCAGCAGACCGTTTTCTGATTTCACCGCTTTCTCGCCCGTGTTCATCAGCATAAAGCAGCCGGTGCCGTAGGTGTTCTTCGCCATCCCTTCTTTTACGCACAGCTGGCCGAACAGGGCTGCCTGCTGGTCACCGGCGATACCGGCGATAGGAATACGCGTGCCGCCTTTACCGCCAATGTTGGTCTGGCCGTACACTTCTGAAGATTTACGCACGTCTGGCAGCATCGCTCGCGGAATGTCCAGCGCGTCCAGCATCTTGTCATCCCACTCCAGAGTGTTGATGTTGAACAGCATGGTGCGCGAGGCGTTGGTGTAGTCGGTGACGTGAACGCGTCCCTGAGTCATCTTCCAGATAAGCCAGGTATCGACGGTACCGAAGAGCAGCTCGCCACGACGTGCGCGCTCGCGTGAACCTTCCACGTGGTCGAGGATCCACTTCACTTTGGTGCCGGAGAAATAGGGGTCAACCACCAGGCCGGTGGCGCTGCGCACGTACTCTTCCATCCCGTCGCGCTTCAGCTGTTCGCAGATCTCTGACGTACGGCGGCACTGCCAGACGATGGCATTGTAGATGGGCTTACCGGTTTCGCGCTCCCAGACCACAGTCGTTTCACGCTGGTTGGTGATACCGATAGCGGCAATCTGGTCAGAACTGATGTCGGCTTTCGCCAGCACTTCCACCAGCGTGGAGCTTTGTGACGCCCAGATCTCCATCGGGTCGTGTTCAACCCAGCCTGGACGCGGATAAATTTGCTCAAATTCGCGTTGAGACACGCTGACAATGTTCGCGTCATGATCCATTACGACAGCGCGGGAGCTGGTAGTGCCCTGGTCGAGCGCAACGATATATTTTTTTTCGGTCATGGTATGTGTCCCGTAGTCAGATTACAGCGAAGCTTTTTGTTGTGTGGTGGAAGTTGTCTCTTTTTCCTCTTCCACACAGGTGTCGCACGGTAAGTGGCGACCAATTAATTTGCGATAGCCGAATGCGCCCAGTGCCGCCCCTACAATTGGCCCGAACAGCGGAACCAGGAAGTAAGGAATGTCTTTGCCGCCCGTGAAGGCGACATCGCCCCATCCCGCAAAGAAGGCGAAGGTTTTTGGACCCAGGTCACGCGCCGGATTCATCGCAAAACCGGTCAGCGGACCCATGGATGCGCCAATCACCGCAATCAGAAGGCCAATCAGAAGTGGTGCCAGCGGGCCGCGCGGAATGCCGTTTCCGTCGTCGCCCAGCGCCATAATGACGCCCATCAGAATAGCGGTAATCACCATTTCAACTGCGAACGCCTGCACAAAATTGATATGCGGATTCGGATACGTTGAGAAAATGCCTGCCAGATCCAGACTTTCGACACTGCCACGCACCATATGATGCGTCTGTTCGAAGTCGATGAAAAGATTGTAATAAAGCCCGTAAACTAACGCCGCTGCGCAAAAGGCGCCGGCAAATTGCGAAATGATGAAAGGAACAACTTTGCGTCCGTCAAAGCACGCGAATAGCCACAACGCGATGGTCACCGCCGGGTTAAGATGTGCGCCGGAAACCCCTGCGGTCAGGTAGATGGCCATCGCCACGCCCAGACCCCAGATAATACTGATTTCCCACTGACCAAAACTGGCACCCGCCACTTTCAGTGCAGCGACACAGCCTACTCCGAAGAATATCAACAACCCGGTACCCAGGAACTCGGCAATGCACTGGCCTTTTAAGGTTGATGTCTGACTCATAATCGGAATCCTGCAAAAGAGTAATGTTTATTGTTTGCGTGACCGCCCGTGACAGTCACGATGCCCTGTAGACATAGTGTTAATTTATCGTTAACGAGCACAAACGAGAAATATCGAAATCGAAATGTGTGGTCTGTGTCAATAAAATGAGCGTTTTCGCGCCATAAAGCGCGTTTTTGCATCAGGTAATGATTGTGGGTTGAATCATTTCTTTAACTTATGGGTTAACAACTTAGGGGTATATGCGGCGAACGCACCAGGACGAGGCCGAAAAGTGTTGCAAACCACGATCTGCGTGGCATGCCGCTGGACAGGGACGACGGCGCTCCATACAATCGGAACATATGTTGTGCGCGTTTACGTTAAAGCGTCGCCTTGCAATTCAGGAGAGGTAGGATCATGTCTTTAGAAGTGTTTGAGAAACTGGAATCGAAAGTACAGCAGGCGATTGACACCATCACGCTGCTGCAAATGGAAATTGAAGAACTGAAAGAGAAGAACAACTCCCTGTCTCAGGAAGTTCAGAACGCTCAGCACAGCCGCGAAGAACTGGAGCGCGAAAACAACCAGCTGCGCGAACAGCAGAACGGCTGGCAGGAACGCTTGCAGGCGCTGCTGGGACGTATGGAAGAAGTCTGATTTCCTTGGGAATGAATTGAACAGGCCGGGTAAGGCGTAGCCGCCACCCGGCTTTTTTATGCATCTCGCTTACCGATTAACTACTCAATATCCAGCGCATCCTCAGAAAGGATAATGCCGGTATTGTCAGCATAAAGGTGGTCACCCGAGAAGAAGGTCACGCCGCCGAAGTTAACGCGCACGTCGCTTTCGCCGATGCCTTCACCCGCTGCGCCAACCGGAATGGCGGCAATGGCCTGAATACCGATATCCAGATCTTCCAGATCGTCCACCTGGCGCACGGAGCCGTAGACCACAATCCCTTCCCACTCGTTTTGCACCGCAAGGCGGGCGAGGTCCGCATCGATCAGTGCACGGCGCACTGAACCGCCACCATCCACCAGCAGAACGCGGCCACGACCGTTCTCTTCGAGCAGATCGTACAGCAACCCGTTGTCCTCGAAACATTTCACCGTGATGATTTGTCCGCCAAACGACGACCGTCCACCAAAGTTGGAGAACAGGGGTTCAACGACGTTGACATCTTCCTGGTAGATGTCACAAAGCTCGGAGGTATCGTATTTCATAGGTTTAACGCTCTGTTGCTGCGAATGTGTTCAGTATATCGTGCGAAATGCGTTGTTGGCAAAATCATCAATTGTTAATTGATATTTGTCAGCTAACTCAGCGTCTGGCTTAAGACAATCCCGATGACGAACAGCAGGTTAGTCAGTAACGCGCCTTTTACCGTACGTTCCAGCATCGGTGGCATGGCGGCCGGGCTGCGTTCACGCATGACATAGCGGGCCTGCTTAATCAGCAGCGGTGCGGCGAGCACAAACAGCCAGCCCCACAGGCTGTGCAGAGAGATCAGATTGAACAGTGCCAGGCAGACCAGCGCGCCGATGAGCAGGAAGGCGTGATAGCGGCGTGCATTCACCGGACCCAGACGCACGGCCAGCGTGTTTTTACCGTTCTCGCGGTCGCTGTCGATGTCGCGCAGGTTATTGATATTCAGCACCGCCGTCGCCAGCAGACCGCAGGCGGTCGCCGGCAGGAACAGGGCAGGTATCACCGTATGCGCCTGCAAGTACCAGCTTCCCATCACGCTCAGCCAGCCGAAGAACACCAGCACGGAGATGTCGCCCAGGCCAATATACCCGTAAGGACGCGTCCCGACGGTATAGGTAATGGCTGCAATAATGGCAAGCAAGCCCAGCACCAGGAAGCCAATGAAATCACTGGTGGTTTTCGACGCGACCGTCACCAGCGCCAGCCCGGACAGGCAAATCAATACCACGGTGATAATCAGCGCCCGTTTCATCTGTGCCTGGGTAATCACCCCTTTTTGCATCCCGCGCAGCGGCCCGATACGGTCAGGCTTGTCGCTGCCCTTTACCGCATCGCCGTAATCATTTGCGAGATTAGAGAGGATTTGCAGCAGCCCGGCGGTGACAAGCGCCAGGCCTGCTACCAGCGGATCGAAATGACCCTGCCACCAGGCAAGCGTGGTACCGACAATAATGGCGGCAAAAGCCAGAGGAAGCGTTTTAGGGCGCAGACTTTCGAGCCACGCCTGTGTACGGCTGATATCAGTCATAGTTATTTAGCCAATAAAAATGGGGGCCATAGCCCCCATCAACAGTGATGAAAATGCATTGAACGCGATTATAGAATAAAACGGCTCAGATCTTCATCTGCCACTAACGCATCCAGGTGTTTGCCCACATAGTCTGCGTCAATGGTAATGCTTTGACCGTTAAGGTCGCTCGCATCATAAGAGATGTCTTCCATCAGGCGTTCCAGCACGGTGTGCAGACGACGCGCACCGATGTTCTCGGTGGTTTCGTTGACCTGCCACGCGGCCTGGGCGATGCGCTTGATACCGTCATCGGTAAATTCAATGTTCACGCCTTCGGTCGCCATCAGCGCTTTGTACTGTACGGTCACAGAAGCGTTTGGCTCAGTCAGGATACGTTCGAAATCTTCGGTGGTCAGCGCCTGCAACTCAACGCGGATTGGCAGACGACCCTGGAGTTCCGGGATCAGGTCAGACGGGCTGGCAATCTGGAACGCACCGGAGGCGATAAACAGAATGTGGTCAGTCTTAACCATGCCGTGCTTGGTGGAGACGGTGCACCCTTCCACCAGCGGCAGCAGGTCGCGCTGAACGCCTTCGCGGGAGACATCCGGGCCGGACGCGTTGCCGCGCTTACAGATTTTGTCGATTTCGTCGATAAACACGATACCGTGCTGCTCAACCGCGTCGATAGCGTCCTGTTTCAGCTCCTCCGGGTTAACCAGCTTCGCGGCTTCTTCTTCAATCAGCAGCTTCATCGCGTCTTTGATTTTCAGCTTACGCGCTTTCTGCTTCTCCCCGCCCAGGTTCTGGAACATGGACTGCAACTGGCTGGTCATCTCTTCCATGCCCGGAGGCGCCATAATTTCCACGCCCATTGGCGCGGCAGCGAGATCGATCTCAATCTCTTTATCGTCCAGCTCGCCTTCGCGCAGTTTTTTGCGGAATGCCTGACGCGCAGCAGAAGGTTCAGACTGCTGTTCAGCCTGTCCCCAGTTGTTTTTTGCCGGTGGGATCAGCACGTCGAGAATACGCTCTTCGGCCATCTCTTCGGCGCGATAGCGGTTTTTCTCAATCGCCTGGACGCGCACCATCTTAATCGCCGAATCGGTCAGATCGCGGATGATGGAGTCCACTTCTTTACCCACATAGCCCACTTCGGTGAACTTAGTGGCTTCAACTTTGATGAACGGCGCGTTAGCCAGTTTGGCCAGACGACGGGCGATTTCGGTTTTACCCACACCGGTCGGGCCGATCATCAGAATATTTTTTGGCGTCACTTCGTGGCGAAGCTCTTCGTCGAGCTGCATGCGACGCCAGCGGTTACGCAGTGCGATAGCCACGGAGCGCTTGGCATTGTCCTGGCCGATAATGTGTTTGTTCAGTTCGCTGACAATTTCGCGTGGGGTCATTTCAGACATGGGCGATCCTTACGCTTTAGACGGTAATTCTTCGATGGTGTGATTGTGGTTGGTATAGATGCAGATATCACCTGCAATATCCAACGCTTTCACCGCGATATCGCGCGCGTTCATGTCGGTATTTTCCAACAGCGCACGGGCTGCGGCCTGGGCGTACGGGCCGCCAGAGCCGATGGCAATCAGGTCGTTTTCAGGCTGAACTACGTCGCCGTTACCGGTGATGATCAGCGAGGCGTTTTCGTCAGCCACGGCCAGCAGCGCTTCGAGCTTGCGTAGCATGCGGTCGGTACGCCAGTCTTTTGCCAGCTCAACGGCGGCTTTCACCAGATGACCCTGATGCATTTCCAGTTTGCGTTCAAACAGTTCAAACAGCGTGAAGGCATCAGCCGTGCCGCCTGCGAAACCGGCGATCACTTTGTCGTTATAAAGACGACGTACTTTCTTCACGTTGCCTTTCATGACGGTATTACCCAGCGTGGCCTGGCCATCACCGGCAATTACCACCTGGCCGTTACGGCGTACACTTACTATTGTTGTCACGAGCAGACCCCCTGGTTACAGATTCGGGAAACAGAAGCCCTGAGCCTGTGCTCAGGGCTGAATTAAATGATAGATGGGGGGGATTTTGGGGGTTTCAACCCCCGGAGGCGAGTCGAATGCAGTTTGTGTGGCCAGCCACTTTCAAACGGGAAATGGTGCCGTCTGCGTTTTCTTTGCCTTTGACCGGTCCAATCACTACGCGATTCCAGCCGTTATTGGTGGTAATGCGTGAGTCAAATCCTTCAAATGCCAGCTGAGCACGCACCGTTTCTGCCTGTTCGGCGCCTTTAAACGAACCGCACTGAACCATCCAGCGGCGTTCATCTTTTTTCTCAGCCGTCTGCTTCGGCACCTCGGTCTCTTTGGTGACCGGCGCAGCCTGCTGCGTTTTTGGCTGTTGCGCAGTGGTATGCGCAGGCGTCTGCAACAGATCCTGATACGGCTGTGCCGTTTGCTTCTGCGGCTGCGCCTTCGGTTGCTGCTGGACAGGCTGAGTTTGTACGGTACGCGTCTGCTGCTGCGGTTGTGAACGCGGCTGCTGTACCGGCTGCGTCTGCGTCCACTGCTGCTGTTGCGTTTGCTGCTGAGCCTGACGCTGGCGCTGCAATGTTTGCTGACGCTGCGCCGGGGTTTGTTCGTTCCACGGCACTTCGTTCAACTGCGTAGGCTGCTGGCGCATGTCCGCCTGCATCTGAGCGAGCAATTGACGCTGTTCGTCCGTCAGCTGATCGGCATTCTTCACTTCACCCCCGGCAGAAGGCTCGGTAGGCGCACGTACGCCAGGCTGGCGGCTTTCCAGCTCTTTAATGTAGCGCCAGCGCTCTTCAGGCTTAGGAGGAAGGCCGTTGCCGACGACCTTGTTACCCTGAAGGGCTTCAGACTCTTCTTTTTTATGATGCGTAATGAAGTAAAGGCCGCCAATAAAGGCCACCAGCACAGCCGCAGCAATGGCGACCATGGCTGGGGAGACAGCAGACAGGCTACGTTGCTTGCTTTTTGAACTACTCTTTTTGCGTCGCGAAGGTGCCGGCTGGCCGCGACGTACATAATCTCGTTGTGCCACTATCGTTTCGCTGTATTTATTCGTTCGTCAGCCCGCCATGTTACTTAAGCGACGGGGCTTTGACCAGATAAGGGTGTCGAAAGGTATTTACTTTAAGTTAATGCCTGGGTAGAGCCGCGCACAATTAGCTCACAATCCAGTAGCCGTGACCCACTGCTAACTGTTTGACCGTGCAGCTGATCCAGCAAAAGCAGCATCGCTTCACGGCCGATGTCATACCGCGGCTGTGCAACGGTCGAAAGCGGCGGATCGCAAAACTCCGAAAGCGAAATATTATCAAAACCGATTATCGACAGGTCCTGCGGCACACGCAGGCCGTGACGTTTGGCGTAGGATAACGCCCCTAGCGCCATCACGTCGCTGTGGCAGAAGACCGCGGTAGGCGGTTCTGGCAAGGCCAGCAATTTTTCCAGCGCCTGCCCGCCCGCTTCAAAGGTGAAATCACCGCGCGCAATGTAGTGCGGATCGACGATAGCCCCGGTACGGCGCAGCGCCTGAACGTAGCCCTGCAAGCGGTAATGACACAGCGGCATCTCTTCTGGTCCGGCGATACAACCGATGCGCTTATGCCCCATTTCCTGAAGATAGTTCACGGCGTTGAACGCGGCGGTGAGGTTATCGATATGAACGGTTGGCAGCTCCAGCTCCGGCGCGAATTCGTTCGCCATGACCATCGGCGGTAAATTGCGCTGTTCTTCAATGCTGGCATCAAACGGCAGGCGTGAGCCAAGCAGCAGCATGCCATCAATCTGCTTGGTGATGATCAGGTCGATGAACGTTTTTTCCTGCTGGTTCTGGTGGGCACAATCGCCAATCAGCACCAGATAGCCCTGGGCGGCGGCCGTGACTTCAATGCCGCGGATGATTTCGCTGAAGAAGGGATCGCAGATGTCCGGCACGATCACCAGGATGGTGCGGGATTCGTTGCGTTTTACGTTACGCCCCATGGCTTGCGGAAAATAACCGACCTCAAGCGCCGCCTTTTCAACCCGGTTTCGGGTCGCCTGGGAGACTTTGTCAGGGTTCATCAATGCGCGGGACACGGTTGCTGTTGAGACTTGTGCTTTCTCGGCAACGTCTTTCATGGTCGCCGAGGCAACCTCTTTCCTGGACTTCAACGTCTTCTCCTCGCCTGAACACCGAACTGCGGACCGCACCATTTTTACAGATAGTTAATGGAATCGGTTACAGAATTTTCATAAAAAGTGTGAGGCGCATTAAATTTTTCGATCCGTCTTCAGCCTTCAATCGGATCGACGTCCAGAACCCACTTCACTTTTCGCGCTTCCGGCAGGGCATTGATCAGCGCCAGCGTGCCGCTGACGATCTGCTGTAAACGGATACGCGAGGGGTGCTGAAGTAAGAGTTGCCAGCGGAAACGGCCGCCGCGTTTCGGGGCGAGCGCGGGTACCGGGCCTAAAATCCACAGCTGATTATCCACCAGCGGGCTGGCTTGCAGGAGGTTTCTCAGCTGTTGCAGGAACAGCGGCGCCTGCTGGTTATTATGGTCTTCCGCACGGATGATAACGTGGCTGGTCCACGGGGGAAGCTGCATCGTCTGACGTTCGGCCAGCGCCTGGTCCGCGAAGGCGTCATAGCCTTTGTGCAGCAGGGTTTGCAGCAGCGGATGTTCAGGGTGGTGCGTTTGCAGCACCACCTCGCCCTGCTTACCCGCTCGACCAGCGCGACCGGCAACCTGGGTATAAAGCTGGGCGAAACGCTCGGCGGAGCGAAAATCCGCGGAGAACAGCGCGCCGTCGACGTCCAGCAGGGCGACCAGCGTCACGTCCGGGAAGTGGTGCCCTTTCGCCAGCATCTGAGTACCAATCAGGATACGCGCGCCGCCACGATGTACTTCCGCCAGTTGCTGCTCAAGCGCCCCTTTACGGCTGGTGGTATCCCTGTCGATACGGGAGATGGGCACATCCGGGAAGAAGGGCGCGAGCGCCTGTTCAAGCTGTTCCGTTCCCAGACCGACCGGCACGATGTGCGTTGAGCCGCAGGACGGGCACTGACGGGGGACCGGACGCTGGCTGTCGCAGTGGTGGCAGCGCAAATGGCGCTGAGCCTGGTGGAAGGTGTAGTAGTGATCGCAGCGCGGGCACTCCGCGATCCAGCCGCAGTCGTGGCACAGCAGCGCAGGCGCAAAGCCGCGGCGGTTCAGGAACAGGATCACCTGGTTGCCCGCCTGCAAATGCTGACGCATGCGGCTAATCAGCGCAGGCGCTAACCCGGCCTGCACCTGCTGACCTTTCAGATCCAGCACATGCTGAATGGCCGGGCGGGCATTTCCCGCGCGGCGCGTCAGGCGCAGCATGTGGTATTTACGCTGGCGAACGTTGTGCAGCGTTTCAAGCGCGGGGGTGGCAGACCCGAGAATAATGGGGATTTGCTCGCTGTGGGCGCGGTACACGGCTAAGTCGCGGGCGTGATAGCGCCAGCCTTCCTGCTGTTTATAGGAGCTGTCATGCTCTTCATCGATCACGATAACGCCGAGATTTTTAAACGGCGTAAACAGCGATGAACGGGTGCCGATCACAATCGCCGCTTCGCCGTTTTTCGCTTTCAGCCAGGCGCTGAGGCGCTCGCTGTCGTTCAGGCCGGAGTGCAGAACCTCAACGGGCGCATTAAAACGTTCACGGAAACGCGCGATGGTTTGCGGCGTCAGGCCGATTTCCGGCACCATCACCAGCGCCTGTTTGCCCTGCGCGAGCACGTTTTCCAGCACGCTCAGATACACTTCGGTTTTACCGGAGCCGGTGACGCCCGCCAGCAGCCAGGCGGAAAAACGATCGGCAGCGCTGTGAATCGCGCCTACGGCGGTGGCCTGCTCGGTATTCAGACGCAGACGATCGCCCGAGACGGAAAAGCCGTCGCGCCAGTCGTGAAGGGCAGGTGCTTCACTGGCCAGCTCGCTCAGCCCTTTCTTCCTTAATGCCTGCAACGCGGTTTCGCTTACCTCAAGCTCGTCGACCTGATGGCGCCAGATTTTTCCCTGGCGCAGCGCGGCCAACGCCTGCTGCTGTTTTTGCGAGCGCTTCAGGCTGTTAATGTCCACCGCCTGGCCCTGCTCGGTGGCAAACCAGTACCACATTGGCGCGTGGCTGGCGCTCTTACCCTGGCGCAGCATAATGGGCAGGGCATGGAACAGGACGTCGCCAATCGGATGATGATAATAATCTGCCGCCCACAGCAGCAGTCGCCAGGTGCTGGTGGAGTAAACCGGCTCGCTGTCCAGCACCTCAACAACCGATTTCAGCTCGTTAAGCGGCAGTTCGCTTTTGTCGCTGACGGACACCACGATCCCCACGCGCTGCTGTTTGCCAAACGGCACGGTCACGCGACAGCCCGCTTTGGCGCTCATGCTGTCGGGCAGCAGGTAGTCAAAGGTGCGGGGAAGCGGAACGGGCAGGGCAACGTGAGCGACGGGCATCGAATCTTCCTGACTTGAAAAGTGGCGCGTTAGTATACACATTAGTGAAAGCGGCGTGCGGATCAGTTTGCATACGTTGGTCAAATTCTGTATGATTCGCCGCCTTTGGTGTATTTTACGCCAAAGAACTTACATTCAACATCGCGTGGTGTCTGGCGTTAGGGCTGGAAGAGCGACGCGGCCTTAACTGAGGTTCTCCCATGAAAAAAGATATTCACCCGAAATACGAAATGATTACTGCAAACTGCTCTTGCGGTAACTCTATCCAGATCCGCTCTACCGTGGGTCACGATCTGAACCTGGACGTGTGCGGCAAATGCCACCCGTTCTACACTGGTAAGCAGCGTGATGTTGCAACCGGTGGCCGTGTTGACCGCTTCAACAAGCGTTTCAGCATCCCGGGCGCTAAATAAGCATCCAGAAGAAACCGCCTCCGGGCGGTTTTTTTGTGCCTGTAATATCTCTCCTGAATTAATTCTGTATTTATATTTCCTCTTCAAATATATATTTTAATTTTTCCGAAAAATAATCACCGTGTCTTAATATATTCCTATTTATACGGATAGTGAGCTTTATCTCTGTATTCTTGGCCTGTTTGCCATTTTATTGCCGGATATGGCAATAAATAAAAGGTTTCCCTCTGGGTGTAAAATTACACTGCGCTCGACATAAATTCTTATTTGCCATTTCAACAGCGATGGCTTTCAGGGTGTATTTACTTTGAGGGAAAAAGGATGAAACTGAAGCAACTTTTATTCGTGCTTCCATTACTATCGTGCGCGGCGCAGGCGGGATATGTTGATTACCGACACGAGTATTACGACGATGGACGTAACTATGACCGTGTGTACATGTCACACCGTTTCGGGACGGGCTTTGGTGTGGCCGTAGAGGCCGTCTCACGCTCAGACGAAAAGCAATCTAATGATGCGCTCAATAATATGGAGAGTAACAGCAACGAATATACTGCCAGCTACCAGTTTACCTGGCAGGGATTTATCTGGCAGCCGGGTGTCGCGGTTGAAATGGGTGACGACATGGCTATTTATAAACCCTATTTACGCGTACAGTATAATATTAATGAAAGCTGGTGGACGGCGTTCCGTTATCGTACCGAATATACCCGCCGTAATGCAGACGGCAAAGATGACAGACTGGTATATCGCCCGGAAATGTGGCTGGGATATAATATTGATAACTGGATGTTTGAGCTGAACGGAATTTATAAATTCGCCGACAACGAAGATCTGTATAACAACAAAAAAGAGGATTACGAATATAACTTCCGCGTGGCGTATAACATCGATTCGTGGGTGCCATTCGTGGAGGTGGGTAATGTCTCTTCCGGCTATAACACTGCTACCACTGACGACCGACAAACGCGTCTGCGTGTCGGCTTAGGTTACAACTTCTGAGAAACCATCCCGCTGAGCACCCTCAGCGGGACCGCATCGCTGTTAGTATTCCCAGGTCTCCGGGTCGATACCCAGTTCACGCATGATCACCTTCGCCTCTTCCGGGATTTCGTCACTGCGTTCTTTACGCAGATCGTCATCGTTCGGCAACGGTTGGCCGGTAAACGCATGCAGGAACGCTTCGCACAGCAGTTCGCTGTTGGTGGCGTGACGCAGGTTGTTCACCTGACGACGCGTACGTTCATCGGTGAGGATCTTCAACACCTTCAGAGGAATGGACACCGTGATTTTCTTGACTTGCTCACTCTTCTTACCGTGCTCAGCGTATGGGCTGATATATTCGCCGCTCCATTCAGCCATGAGATACCTTTAATCCTCTCAGTCATTAATCTAAAGGTGCAAAACCCGTAACCATCAGTTTTGAACCGTAATCTTGCGTAGTTTACCGTAGAGACGATACCGAGGCACGGATATTGCCGCTGTAGCGTGTCCTAAAGCATATAATTTTAACGGCTATTTGCGCATAGCTCAATCTATACGCAAAGAAGTTTAGATGTCCAGATGTATTGACGTCCATACTTTCAATGTTTACTCTGGTGCCTGACTTTTCACCTCATTCGCCAGGAAGCCTCACCATGACGCGTAAACAGGCCACCATCGCAGTGCGTAGCGGATTGAATGATGACGAGCAGTACGGCTGCGTTGTCCCGCCAATTCATCTCTCCAGTACCTATAATTTCACCGGATTTAATGAACCTCGCGCGCATGACTACTCGCGTCGCGGCAATCCTACGCGCGACGTCACCCAGCGAGCGCTGGCGGAACTGGAAGGCGGCGCAGGGGCGGTATTAACCAATACCGGCATGTCTGCCATTCACCTGGTAACCACGGTGTTCCTGAAACCTGGCGATCTGCTGGTGGCACCACACGACTGTTACGGCGGCAGCTATCGTCTGTTTGATAGCCTGGCGAAACGTGGCTGCTACCGTGTGCTGTTTGTCGATCAAAACGACGAACAGGCGCTGAAACAGGCGCTTGCCGAGCAGCCGAAGCTGGTTCTGGTGGAAAGTCCAAGCAATCCATTGTTGCGCGTAGTCGATATTGCGAAAATTTGTCAGCTCGCAAGGGATGCGGGAGCGATAAGTGTAGTGGATAATACGTTCCTCAGTCCGGCCCTTCAGAACCCACTGGCACTGGGTGCCGATCTGGTGTTGCATTCATGCACGAAATATCTGAACGGCCATTCTGACGTGGTGGCGGGCGTGGTGATTGCCAAAGATCCCGACGTTGTCACCGAACTGGCATGGTGGGCCAATAACATTGGCGTCACCGCGGGCGCGTTCGACAGCTATTTGCTGCTGCGCGGTATTCGCACGCTATCACCGCGTATGGACGTGGCGCAGCGTAATGCCCAGGCGATCGTGGATTTCCTGAAAAACCAGCCGCTGGTGAAAAAGCTTTATCACCCGTCGCTGCCGGAAAACCAGGGGCACGAGATTGCCGCGCGCCAACAGAAAGGATTTGGCGCGATGTTAAGTTTTGAACTGGACGGTGACGAGCAAACGCTGCGTCGCTTCCTGAGCGGGTTGTCATTGTTTACGCTGGCGGAATCCTTAGGGGGAGTAGAAAGCTTGATCTCCCACGCCGCAACCATGACGCACGCAGGTATGGCACCCGAAGCACGTGCCGCCGCCGGGATTTCCGAGACGCTGCTACGTATCTCGACCGGTATTGAAGATTCTGAAGATTTAATTGCCGATCTGGAAAATGGCTTCCGGGTCGCAGCCAAGGGGTAATCATGAGTGTGATAGCGCAGGCAGGGGCGAAGGGTCGTCAGCTGCACAAGTTTGGTGGTAGTAGTCTTGCTGATGTGAAATGTTACCTGCGTGTCGCAGGGATCATGACCGAGTATTCACAGCCGGGGGACATGATGGTTGTCTCTGCGGCAGGCAGCACCACCAACCAGTTGATTAGCTGGCTGAAACTGAGCCAGACCGATCGCCTCTCTGCGCATCAGGTGCAACAGTCCTTACGTCGTTACCAGAGCGAACTGATTGCCGGTTTGCTGCCTGCGGACGTGGCGGACGGGCTGATTAGCGCTTTTACGCACGACCTTGAGCGTCTGGCCGCTCTGCTGGACAGCGGCATTACCGATGCGGTGTATGCCGAAGTGGTTGGCCACGGTGAAGTGTGGTCTGCGCGCCTGATGGCCGCCGTGCTGCAACACCTGGGTGTGGAAGCCGCCTGGCTCGACGCGCGTGATTTCCTGCGTGCCGAACGTGCCGCGCAGCCGCAGGTGGACGAAGGGTTGTCCTACCCGCTGCTGCAACAGCTGCTGGTGCAACATCCCGGTAAACGTATTGTCGTCACCGGCTTTATCAGCCGCAGCAATGCCGGCGAAACCGTTCTGCTGGGCCGTAACGGCTCTGACTACTCGGCAACACAGATTGGTGCCCTGGCGGGCGTGTCCCGCGTCACCATCTGGAGCGACGTGGCCGGTGTCTACAGCGCGGACCCGCGCAAAGTGAAAGATGCCTGCCTGCTGCCGCTGCTGCGTCTCGACGAAGCGAGCGAGCTGGCGCGTCTGGCGGCCCCGGTGCTGCACGCGCGCACGCTACAGCCGGTTTCCGGCAGCGACATCGACCTGCAACTACGCTGTAGCTACACGCCGGATCAGGGTTCCACCCGCATCGAGCGCGTGCTGGCATCCGGTACGGGCGCGCGCATTGTCACCAGCCACGATGACATCTGCCTGATTGAGTTCCAGGTGCCTGCGGGCCAGGATTTCAAACTGGCGCACAAAGATATCGACACCATCCTGAAACGTGCTCAGGTGCGTCCGCTGGCCGTTGGCGTGCATAACGATCGCCAGCTGTTGCAGTTCTGCTATACCGCCGAAGTGGTGGACAGCGCCCTGAAAATTCTGGATGAAGCGGGCCTGCCGGGCGAGCTTCGCCTGCGTCAGGGGCTGGCGCTGGTGGCGATGGTAGGCGCGGGCGTCACCCGTAACCCGCTGCACTGCCACCGCTTCTGGCAGCAGCTGAAAGGCCAGCCGGTGGAGTTCACCTGGCAATCAGAAGAGGGCATCAGCCTGGTTGCCGTTCTGCGTAAAGGGCCAACCGAAAGCCTGATTCAGGGCCTGCATACCTCCCTGTTCCGTGCGGAAAAACGCATCGGCCTGGTGCTGTTTGGTAAAGGCAACATCGGTTCCCGCTGGCTGGAGCTGTTCGCCCGCGAACAGGTCACGCTCTCGGCGCGTACCGGGTTCGAATTCATTCTCGCAGGCGTGGTGGACAGCCGCCGCAGCCTGCTGAACTACGAAGGGCTGGATGCCAGCCGCGCGCTGGCCTTCTTTAATGATGAAGCCGTCGAGCAAGATGAAGAGTCGCTGTTCCTGTGGATGCGTGCGCACCCGTATGACGATCTGGTAGTGCTGGATGTGACCGCCAGCGAGCAGCTGGCCGATCAGTATCTGGATTTCGCCAGCCACGGGTTCCACGTCATCAGCGCCAACAAGCTGGCGGGCGCGAGCAGCACTGATAAATATCGCCAGATCCACGACGCGTTCGAAAAAACGGGTCGTCACTGGCTGTATAACGCCACTGTTGGCGCAGGTCTGCCGGTTAACCATACCGTGCGCGATCTGATTGAAAGCGGCGACAGCATTCTGGCGCTGAGCGGGATCTTCTCCGGCACGCTCTCCTGGCTGTTCCTGCAATTTGACGGCACCGTGCCGTTCACCGACCTGGTGGATCAGGCGTGGCAGCAGGGTTTAACCGAGCCGGATCCGCGCGTTGACCTTGCCGGTAAAGACGTGATGCGCAAGCTGGTGATCCTGGCGCGTGAAGCCGGCTACGACATTGAGCCGGGTCAGGTACGCGTTGAGTCGCTGGTGCCTGCGGGCTGCGAGGAAGGGTCCGTCGATCACTTCTTCGAGAACGGCGACGAGCTGAACGAGCAGATGGTGCAACGTCTGGAAGCAGCTAACGAGATGGGGCTGGTGCTGCGTTACGTGGCGCGCTTCGAGGCGAACGGTAAAGCGCGCGTGGGCGTGGAGGCGGTGCGTCCTGAACATCCGCTGGCGGCGCTCCTGCCATGCGACAACGTCTTCGCCATCGAAAGCCGCTGGTACCGCGATAACCCGCTGGTGATCCGTGGCCCGGGCGCGGGGCGCGATGTCACCGCCGGAGCCATTCAGTCCGACATTAATCGTCTGGCTAAGCTGCTGTAACGTCTGCATTTCCCTCTCCCTGTGGGAGAGGGTCGGGGTGAGGGTATCAGACCGCACTCACCCCCATCATGAATGCCCTTCATCTTCCCTGAACAAACCTCACCGTTAATGTTGATTATTTCTGTTGACGTCATCCCGCTTTTCCGTCATTTTTACATCTGGACGTCTAAACGTATAGAAGTTCACAACACAACAGACAATGACACGCGATTGATAGGGGTAGGGTATGAGCTTTTTTCACGCCAACCAGCGGGAAGCACTGAACCAGAGCCTGGCCGAAGTAAACGGCCAGATTAACGTCTCTTTTGAATTTTTCCCGCCGCGCACCAGTGAAATGGAGCAAACCCTGTGGAGCTCTATCGATCGCCTGAGCAGCCTCAAGCCGAAGTTCGTCTCCGTGACCTACGGCGCCAACTCCGGTGAGCGTGACCGCACGCACAGCATCATTAAGGGCATTAAAGACCGAACCGGTCTGGAAGCGGCGCCGCACCTGACCTGTATCGACGCCACCCGTGATGAACTGCGCGCCATTGCCCAGGACTACTGGAATAACGGCATTCGCCACATTGTGGCCCTGCGCGGCGACCTCCCGCCAGGCAGCGGTAAGCCAGAGATGTTTGCCGCCGATCTGGTCGGCCTGCTGAAAGACGTTGCCGACTTTGATATCTCCGTGGCCGCCTACCCTGAAGTTCACCCGGAAGCCAAAAGTGCCCAGGCGGATCTGCTCAACCTGAAGCGTAAAGTGGAGGCTGGTGCTAACCGTGCGATTACTCAGTTCTTCTTTGACGTTGAAAGCTACCTGCGCTTTCGTGACCGCTGCGTCTCGGCAGGTATTGATGTCGAAATCATCCCTGGTATTCTGCCGGTCTCGAACTTCAAACAGGCGAAGAAATTCGCGGATATGACCAACGTGCGCATTCCGCTGTGGATGTCCAAAATGTATGAAGGGCTGGACGACGACCCGGAAACCCGCAAGCTGGTGGGAGCCAATATCGCGATGGACATGGTGAAGATTTTAAGCCGCGAAGGGGTGAAAGATTTCCATTTCTATACCCTGAATCGCGCGGAAATGAGCTATGCCATTTGCCATACGCTCGGTGTTCGCCCGGCGCTGTAAAGTAAAAAGCCCTCATAAAACGAGGGCTTTTTAATCGAACAGAGAGTTAAAAGGTATTAGCTATCGAATCTGTGGATTAATTCAACTATCTCTTATCGCTAGTGGTGTATATCGTAACGGTAACACTGTAAAGGGAGCATAGCGATGAGCATGTCAGACGAGACCAATAACGCGGCATCCGCCGGCAAATGTCCGTTCCACCAGGGCGGCGTCGATCACAGCGCGGGTGCAGGTACCGGCAGCAAAGATTGGTGGCCTAAACAACTCCGCATCGATCTTCTAAACCAACATTCCAACCGTTCGAACCCGCTGGGTGAAGACTTCGACTACCGCAAAGAATTCAGCAAGCTCGACTATTCCGCCCTTAAGGGCGATCTCAAAGCCCTTTTAACTGACTCACAACCGTGGTGGCCTGCCGACTGGGGAAGCTATGCGGGCCTGTTTATTCGTATGGCCTGGCACGGTGCGGGTACCTATCGCTCCGTTGACGGTCGCGGCGGCGCGGGGCGCGGCCAGCAACGTTTTGCGCCGCTGAACTCCTGGCCTGATAACGTCAGCCTGGATAAGGCTCGCCGTCTGCTGTGGCCAGTTAAGCAAAAATACGGACAAAAAATCTCCTGGGCCGACCTGTTTATCCTCGCGGGTAACGTGGCGCTGGAGAACTCCGGCTTCCGCACTTTTGGTTTCGGTGCCGGGCGTGAAGACGTCTGGGAACCGGATCTGGACGTGAACTGGGGCGATGAAAAAGCCTGGCTGACCCACCGTGACCCGGAAGCGCTGGCGAAGCGCCCGCTTGCGGCCACTGAAATGGGCCTGATTTACGTTAACCCCGAAGGGCCAAACGCCAGCGGTGAACCGCTGTCTGCGGCGGCGGCGATCCGCGCTACCTTTGGCAATATGGGCATGAACGACGAAGAGACCGTCGCGCTGATTGCAGGCGGCCATACGCTCGGTAAAACGCACGGCGCAGGCGAAGCCACGCATGTGGGCACTGACCCGGAAGCGTCGCCGATTGAAGCGCAGGGTCTGGGCTGGGCCAGCACGCACGGCACCGGTATTGGCGCTGACGCCATCACCTCCGGGCTGGAAGTTATCTGGTCTCAAACCCCGACCCAGTGGAGCAACTACTTCTTCGAGAACCTGTTCAAATACGAATGGGTGCAGACGCGTAGCCCGGCGGGCGCCATTCAGTTTGAAGCCGTGGATGCGCCAGAAATTATGCCTGACCCGTTTGACCCGTCGAAAAAACGCAAGCCAACCATGCTGGTCACCGACCTGACGCTGCGTTTTGATCCGGAATTCGAGAAAATTTCCCGTCGCTTCCTGAACGATCCGCAGGCCTTCAACGAAGCCTTTGCGCGCGCGTGGTTCAAGCTGACCCATCGCGATATGGGGCCAAAAGCGCGGTACATTGGCCCGGAAGTGCCGAAAGAAGATTTGATTTGGCAGGATCCGCTGCCTCAGCCGGTGTTCCATCCGACGCAGGAAGATATTGAAAGCCTGAAAGCGGAAATCGCGGCCTCTGGTCTCTCCGTGAGCGAGCTGGTTTCCGTGGCCTGGGCGTCGGCATCGACCTTCCGCGGCGGCGACAAGCGTGGCGGCGCTAACGGCGCGCGTCTGGCGCTGGCGCCTCAGCGCGACTGGGATGTGAACGCCGCGGCGGTACGGGCGTTACCGGCTCTGGAAGCTATTCAGCGCACCACTAATAAAGCCTCACTGGCCGATATCATCGTGCTGGCAGGTGTTGTGGGCGTTGAGCAGGCGGCGAAAGCGGCAGGCGTTTACGTCAACGTACCGTTTACCCCAGGCCGCGTAGATGCGCGTCAGGACCAGACGGACATCGAGATGTTTAACCTGCTCGAACCGGTTGCCGACGGTTTCCGCAACTACCGTGCGCAGGTGGATGTGTCCACCACCGAGTCGCTGCTGATCGACAAAGCCCAGCAGCTGACCCTGACCGCGCCGGAACTGACGGTGCTAATCGGCGGTCTGCGCGTACTGGGTGCAAACTTCGATGGCAGCAAGAATGGCGTGTTTACCAACCGCGAGGGCGTGCTGAGCAACGACTTCTTCGTTAATCTGCTGGATATGAACACCCAGTGGAAAGCGACCGATGACTCAAACGAGCTGTTTGCCGGTAGCGATCGCGCCAGCGGGGAAGTGAAATACACCGCCACCCGCGCCGATCTGGTCTTCGGTTCAAACGCCGTCCTGCGTGCGCTGGCCGAAGTTTACGCCAGCAGTGATGCACACGAGAAGTTCGTCCGTGATTTTGTTGCCGCGTGGGCGCGAGTGATGGATTTGGACCGGTTTGACGTGAAGTAACCCATGTGCCGGGTGGCGGCTACGCCTTACCCGGCCTACAAATTAAAGTGCCATGTAGGCCGGGTAAGCGCAGCGCCACCCGGCTTTTTTCGTTACTCCCACTCCTGCAAGAATCGCTGTCCATACTGGTCGGCCACCAGCAGCGCCGCATAGACCTGATCCGGCGTGACGCCGCCAGGCATGTTGTGAATGGTTTCACCTTCGGCGCAGGACGCTTCCGCGATCAGCCGCATTTTGGCCGGAATATCCTCTTTGATGTTCAGCTGCGCCAGGGTGATCGGCAGCCCAACGCTGTGGCAAAGCGCGGCGACGGTCTCAATTTCTTCTACCGGCGCATTTTCCAGCACCAGCTGTGTCAGCGTGCCGAACGCGACTTTTTCACCATGGTAAAAATGATGCGCATCCGGCACCGCCGTCATGCCGTTGTGAATGGCATGCGCCGCCGCCAGCCCGCCGCTTTCAAAGCCCACCCCGCTGAGATAGGTGTTGGCTTCGATAATGCGTTCCAGCGCCGGTGTGACCACGTGCTGCTCTGCCGCCAGCATCGCTTTCTCGCCCTCTTCAACCAGCGTGTTGTAGCACAGCTCTGCCAGCGCTAACGCTGCCTGCGTGCACTTGCCACCCGCCATGGTCGTGGCGCCGCTGCGCGAACAGGCGCGCGCTTCAAACCAGGTTGCCAGTGCATCGCCAATCCCGGCGGCCAGCAGGCGCGCAGGTGCGCCTGCCACCACTTTGGTATCGACAATCACCATGTTCGGGTTGTGCGGCAGCATCAGGTAGCGATCGAACTCACCGCTGTCGGTATAAATCACGGAGAGGGCGCTGCACGGCGCATCGGTGGAGGCAATGGTCGGGGCAATGGCCACCGGCACGTCCATAAAGTGGGCCAGCGCTTTGGCGGTATCCAGCGTTTTTCCGCCGCCGATACCCAGCACCGCCAGGCAGTCGGCGCTGTCGGCCAGCTTTTTCAGGCGATCGATTTCATTTTGCGAACATTCGCCACCAAACGGTGCGATTTCGGCATGGAGTCCGGCTTTTTTAAAACTCTGACGCAGGGTTTCTTCAGCAAAACCCAGCACAAATTTATCGCCCACCACCAGCCAGCGATTCGCCAGCGGCTTCAGGTAGTCGCCGAGGCGAGTAAGAACATCTGCGCCCTGGATGTATTTTCCCGGGGATTGAATGACACGGTCCATAACATTACTCCCTTAGTGTTTGAGGTAAATTCTGTCCTGTTCGAACTGCACTAAGAGTGACTCTACTCCCGGCGTGCCGGTCATTTGTTGCGCTACGTCTAAGGGAAACGTGATTGCCTTACCGGTGGCAAAGATTGAGGGGGAGATCAGGGAAGGGGGAAGATCGAGAAGTGCCCGGCAAGCGTAGCGCTGCCGGGCACTGAGCATTAACCGGTGTTACGCATACCTGCCGCAACGCCTGCTATCGTTACCATCAGCGCCTGTTCAACGCGTGGATCCGGCTCTTTACCTTCCTCTTCCGCCAGACGCGAACGGTGCAGCAGTTCAGCCTGTAAAACGTTCAGCGGGTCGGTGTAGATGTTACGCAGCTGGATAGACTCGGCGATCCACGGCAGGTCTTCCATCAGGTGGGAGTCATTGGCGATATCCAGCACCACTTTGATGTCGCCTTCCAGCAGTTCGCGCAGCTCTTTGCCCAGCGCCCACAGCTCCGGCTTCACCAGGCGCTGATCGTAGTATTCCGCCAGCCACAGGTCGGCCTTCGAGAAGACCATCTCCAGCATTCCCAGACGGGTAGAGAAGAATGGCCAGCCGCGGCACATGGTTTCCAGTTCGCTCTGCTTACCGTCTTCCACCACTTTTTGCAGCGCCGCACCGGCACCCAGCCAGGCTGGCAGCATTAAGCGGTTTTGCGTCCAGGCGAAGATCCATGGAATGGCGCGCAGGGATTCAACGCCGCCGGTCGGACGACGCTTGGCCGGGCGCGAACCCAGCGGCAGTTTACCCAGCTCCTGTTCAGGCGTGGCCGAGCGGAAGTAAGGGACAAAGTCTTTGTTTTCACGCACGTAGCCGCGGTACAGATCGCAGGAGATGTCAGACAGTTCGTCCATAATCCGGCACCAGGATTCTTTTGGCTCCGGCGGCGGCAGCAGGTTGGCTTCGAGGATCGCGCTGGTATAAAGCGACAGGCTGCTGATGGTCACTTCCGGCAGGCCGTACTTGAAGCGGATCATCTCGCCCTGCTCGGTCACGCGCAGG
Source organism: Enterobacter sp. CRENT-193 (assembly GCF_002787395.1). Lineage (NCBI taxonomy): Bacteria > Pseudomonadati > Pseudomonadota > Gammaproteobacteria > Enterobacterales > Enterobacteriaceae > Enterobacter > Enterobacter sp. CRENT-193. The sequence continues at coordinate 927,836 of NZ_CP024812.1, forward strand.
CCGCCTTTCAGGCTTCCTGGTGGTTGAGAGAGCAGCGCCGCGTGTGCAGGCGCACCGCCACGACCAATTGAGCCACCGCGTCCGTGGAACAGGGTCAGCTCGATACCGGCTTTCTCACAGGTTTTGATCAGTGCATCCTGTGCCTGATACTGCGCCCAGGAGGCTGCCATCACCCCCGCATCTTTCGCGGAGTCGGAATAGCCGATCATCACCATCTGTTTGCCCTGAATAAAGCCGCGATACCAGTCGATGTTCAGCAGCTGGGTCATCACGTCGTTAGCGTTGTTCAGGTCGTCGAGAGTCTCAAATAGCGGTGCTACCGGCAGAGCATAGTCAATGCCCGCTTCTTTCAGCAGAAGGTGAACGCCCAGCACGTCGGACGGGGTCTTCGCCATGGAGATCACGTAGGCGGCCACAGATCCTTTCGGCGCATCTACAATCGCTTTACAGGTGTTGAGCACTTCGCGGGTGTCATTGCTTGGCTCCCAGTTGCGCGGCAGCAGCGGGCGCTTGGAGTTCAGCTCGCGGATCAGGAACGCCTGTTTGTCGGCTTCTGACCAGCTTTCGTAGTCGCCAATGCCGAGGTAGCGGGTCAGCTCGCCCAGCGCTTCGGTATGACGGGTACTTTCCTGACGAACGTCGATACGCACCAGCGGCACGCCGAAACACTTCACGCGGCGCAGGGTGTCGAGCAGTTCGCCGTTGGCAATGATGCCCATCCCACAAGCCTGGAGCGATTTATAGCAGGCGTATAGAGGCTCCCAGAGCTGTTCGTTCTGGCTCAGCAGACCTTCCGGCTTCGGCAGGCGCTGGCCTTTCAGGCGCGCTTCCAGCCAGGCCTGAGTGGCCATCAGCTGACCGCGCAGCTTTTTCATCAGGAAGCGGTACGGCTCGCTGGCGCCTTCTTCACCGGCCAGCGCGCGCAGTTCCGGCGTCGCTTCCACCATCGACAGCTCGGAGATCAGTACCTGGATATCTTTCAGGAACAGGTCGGTCGCTTTCCAGCGGCTCAGCAGCAGGACGTGACGGGTGATTTCCGCCGTCACGTTCGGGTTGCCGTCGCGGTCGCCGCCCATCCAGGAGGTGAAGCGAACCGGCACAAAGTCGACCGGCAGGCGATAGCCCAGATTTTCTTCCAGCTGTTCGTTCAGCTCGCGCAGGTAGTTGGGTACCCCTTCCCACAGGCTGTTTTCCACCACCGCAAAGCCCCACTTGGCTTCGTCGACCGGGCTTGGGCGATGCTTACGAATTTCATCGGTGTGCCAGGACTGGGCAATCAGCTGGCGCAGGCGGCGCATAAGCTGGTTACGTTCGTAGTCGGCGATGTCTTTGTTATCCAACTGCTTCAGACAGTTGTTCACTTCCACCATTTTGTGGATCAGCGTACGACGGGTGATTTCGGTTGGGTGTGCGGTCAGCACCAGCTCCAGCGAAAGGGATTCCACCGCTTTTTTGATGGTCGCTTCGTTGAGGTCGGGCTGGTCTTTGAGTTTACGAAGGGTGCGGGCAATGACTTCCGGGTTGCTGGCCGCTTCGCCTTTTGGCGAAATGCTGTGGTATTGCTCAGCGGTGTTTGCCAGGTTTAGGAACTGGCTGAAGGCGCGGGCAACGGGCAGCAGCTCATCGTTGGAGAGGTTCTGCAAGGTGGTAAGCAGCTCCTGACGGTTGGCCTCATTACCGGCGCGGGAAGATTTGGACAGCTTGCGGATGGTTTCAACGCGGTCGAGGATGTTCTCCCCCAGTGCGTCTTTGATGGTATCTCCAAGCACTTTGCCGAGCATACTGACATTACTACGCAACGCGGAATATTGTTCGTTCATAAAAACCCAGTCACCCCATCATTTTTGTTTATGCCCAGGCGAAAATCTTCTGGACATTATTTTGTCATCTCCCTTTATAAAGCCACGTAAAACCCCCGTCGTCAATTGCTGCGAAAACGGTTCAGCAGACGAATAAATGCGGGCAATTTACGAAATTTAATTCGCATTGCGTCAGATAAGAGATGCTTATGGAAATGTGACGGTGATCATGCGATTTGTTGCCCTCACCCTAACCCTCTCCCACAGGGAGAGGGGACTTTTCGGTGCGGTTTTAATGCCAGCAGAAGTGATGCACAACCTGGGTAATGAGTTCGCGGGTGGGCTTGATGAAGCGGGTTTCGAGATATTCGTCCGGCTGGTGTGCCTGGTTGATGGAGCCAGGGCCCAGAACCAGCGTCGGGCACAGCGTCTGAATAAACGGCGCTTCGGTGCAGTAGTTCACCACGTCGGTTTTCTCGCCGAGCAGTTTTTCCACTACCTGAACCAGCTGATGGTCAGGCGGGCATTCGTAGCCTGGAATCGGCGGATGCAGTTCGGAGACCGTCAGACGGCCCGGCCAGCGCTCGCTGACCGGTGCCAGCGCTTCGTTCAGTAAGCCATCCAGATCGCTCAGCGTCATACCCGGCAGAGGACGGATATCCATATGCAGTTCGCAGCAGGCGCAGATACGGTTGGACGCATCACCGCCGTGCAGGCTGCCGAGGTTAAGCGTTGGGTAAGGCACGGTGAACGCCTCGTAGTGATAGCGCTCTTTCAGATCGTCGCGCAGGGTCATGATGCGGCCAATCGCGTCATGCATCAGCTCAATGGCGTTCACGCCGCGCGCCGGATCGCTGGAGTGGCCAGACTGGCCCAGTACGCGCACCGCGGTAGAAATATGGCCTTTGTGCGCCCGAATCGGTTGCAGAGAGGTTGGTTCGCCGATGATCGCGCAGTCAGGACGAATCGATGTGTTTTCAGAGAAATAACGTGCGCCCGCCATGCTGGTCTCTTCATCGGCGGTCGCCAGAATGTAGAGCGGTTTTTTCAGCTTCGTCACGTCCACGTCACGCAGCGCGTCGAGGATAAAGGCGAAGAAGCCTTTCATGTCGGCGGTGCCCAGACCATAAAGCTTGTTGTCATGCTCGGTCAGCGTGAACGGATCGCGCGTCCAGCGGCCATCATCAAACGGCACGGTGTCAGTGTGCCCAGCCAGCAGCAGGCCGCCCGCGCCATGTCCGGTACTGGCGAGCAGGTTAAATTTGTGGCGTGTTCCGGGGACGGGCTGAACCTCAACGTTAAACCCAAGATCGCTAAACCAACCCGCCAGCAGATTGATTAAAGACTCATTGCTCTGATCCAGGGCTTCTTCCGTCGCGCTGATGGAGGGTGTGGCGATCAGGGCGCGGTAAATCTCGATAAATGGCGGTAAGTTCATTTTCATTGTTGACACACCTTAGGTCGTGATAGTATCAATATTCATGCAATAAATGTGAATAAAAATACATTAACGTTGAGCATAAAGGAACCCGATGTTGAATACGCTGATTGTAGGCGCTAGCGGTTATGCGGGCGCAGAGCTTGTAAGCTACGTAAATCGCCACCCTCATATGACCATAACCGCTTTGACCGTGTCAGCGCAAAGCAATGATGCCGGAAAGTTAATTTCCGATTTGCATCCACAACTTAAGGGCGTGGTTGATTTGCCTTTGCAGCCCATGTCTGACATCAGCGAGTTTACCGACGGCGTTGACGTGGTGTTTTTAGCCACCGCACACGAGGTCAGTCACGACCTGGCGCCGCAGTTCCTGGCAGCCGGATGCGTGGTGTTCGATCTCTCCGGCGCGTTCCGCGTTAACGACGGCGCGTTCTACGAAAAATATTACGGTTTCACCCACCAGCATCCGGATCTGCTTGAAAAAGCGGTGTACGGCCTGGCGGAGTGGAGCGCAGATAAACTGAAAGAAGCGAACCTGATTGCCGTTCCGGGATGCTACCCGACGGCGGCGCAGCTTTCCCTGAAGCCGCTGATCGACGCCGGGTTGCTGGATCTGAACCAGTGGCCGGTGATCAACGCCACCAGTGGCGTGAGCGGCGCCGGGCGCAAAGCGGCAATCTCCAACAGCTTCTGCGAAGTGAGCCTTCAGCCGTATGGCGTGTTTAACCACCGTCATCATCCTGAAATCACGACGCATCTGGGCGCGGACGTCATTTTCACCCCGCATCTGGGCAGCTTCCCGCGCGGGATCCTCGAAACCATTACCTGCCGCCTGAAGCCGGGTGTGACCAAAGAACAGGTGAACGAGGTCTTCACGCAGGCGTATGCGGATAAACCGCTGGTGCGCCTGTACGACAAAGGCGTGCCGGCGCTGAAAAATGTGGTCGGCCTGCCGTTCTGCGATATCGGCTTTGCCGTGCAGGGTGAGCATCTCATCGTGGTGGCAGCAGAAGATAACCTACTCAAAGGCGCTGCCGCACAGGCAATGCAGTGTGCAAATATTCGTTTCGGCTTCCCTGAAACGCAGGCTCTTATTTAAGGTGTGATGATGAACCCATTAATTATCAAACTCGGTGGTGTACTGCTGGACAGCGAAGAAGCGCTGGAGCGCCTGTTTAACGCACTGGTGAACTATCGTGAATCACACCAACGTCCGCTGGTGATTGTGCACGGCGGCGGCTGTGTGGTGGATGAGCTGATGAAAGGGCTCAACCTGCCGGTGAAAAAGAAAAATGGCCTGCGCGTGACGCCTGCCGACCAGATTGACATCATTACCGGCGCGCTGGCGGGCACAGCGAACAAAACGCTGCTGGCGTGGGCGAAGAAACACCATATCGCCTCCGTTGGCCTCTGTCTGGGCGATGGCGATAGCGTGAAAGTGACCCAGCTCGACGAAGAGCTTGGCCATGTTGGACTGGCGCAGCCGGGTTCGCCTAAGCTGATTAACACCCTGCTGGAAGGCGGTTTCCTGCCGGTGGTAAGCTCAATCGGCGTGACCGAAGAGGGCGAGCTGATGAACGTTAACGCTGACCAGGCGGCAACCGCGCTGGCGGCCACGCTGGGCGCAGACCTGATCTTGCTCTCCGACGTGAGCGGCATACTGGACGGCAAAGGCCAGCGTATTGCGGAAATGACCGCCGCAAAAGCCGAGCAGCTGATCGATCAAGGCATTATCACCGACGGCATGATTGTTAAAGTGAATGCGGCGCTGGATGCGGCCCGCACGTTGGGTCGCCCGGTGGATATCGCCTCCTGGCGGCACGCGGAGCAACTCCCGGCGCTGTTTAACGGTACGCCGATTGGTACGCGTATTCTGGCTTAAGTTTCTGTGCCGGATGGCGCTTTGCTTATCCGGCCTACGTGAATTTTGTAGGCCCGGTAAGCGCAGCGCCACCGGGCAAAAATATCATCATTAAGGAAATTCGTTATGGCACTTTGGGGTGGGCGTTTTACACAGGCAGCGGATCAGCGGTTCAAACAGTTCAACGACTCTTTGCGCTTCGACTACCGCCTGGCCGAACAGGATATTGTCGGCTCTGTGGCCTGGTCCAAAGCGCTGGTGACCGTTGGCGTGCTGACCGCAGACGAACAGCAGCAGCTGGAAGAGGCGCTGAACAATCTGCTGGAAGAGGTGCGTCTGGATCCGCAGCAAATCCTCCAGAGCGATGCTGAAGATATTCACAGCTGGGTGGAAGGCAAACTGATCGACAAAGTCGGCCAGTTGGGTAAAAAGCTCCATACCGGGCGTAGCCGTAATGACCAGGTGGCGACCGACCTGAAGCTGTGGTGCAAAGAGACCGTCGGCGAACTGCTGGCGGCGAATCGTCAGTTGCAGGGCGCGCTGGTGGACACCGCGCAGAACAATCAGGACGCGGTGATGCCGGGTTATACCCACCTGCAACGCGCGCAGCCGGTGACGTTCGCGCACTGGTGTCTGGCCTATGTTGAGATGCTGGCGCGTGATGAGAGCCGTTTACAGGATACCTTAAAGCGTCTGGACGTGAGCCCGCTGGGCAGCGGCGCGCTTGCCGGCACGGCTTATGAAATTGACCGTGAGCAGCTGGCAGGCTGGCTGGGCTTTGCCTCCGCCACCCGCAATAGTCTGGACAGCGTCTCTGACCGTGACCACGTGCTGGAACTGCTCTCAAATGCGTCTATCGGGATGGTGCACCTGTCGCGCTTTGCCGAAGACCTGATCTTCTTTAACTCTGGCGAAGCCGGGTTTGTGGAGCTGTCCGACCGTGTGACGTCCGGCTCCTCCCTGATGCCGCAGAAGAAAAACCCGGACGCGCTGGAGCTGATCCGCGGGAAATGTGGCCGCGTGCAGGGTGCGCTGACCGGTATGATGATGACTCTGAAAGGGCTGCCGCTGGCGTACAACAAAGACATGCAGGAAGACAAAGAGGGGCTGTTCGACGCGCTCGACACCTGGCTGGACTGTCTGCATATGGGCGCGCTGGTGCTGGACGGCATTCAGGTGAAACGTCCGCGCTGCCAGGAAGCGGCGCAGCAGGGGTATGCTAACTCTACCGAGCTGGCGGACTACCTGGTGGCGAAAGGCGTACCGTTCCGCGAGGCACACCATATTGTGGGTGAAGCGGTAGTGGAAGCGATTCGTCAGGGTAAAGCCCTTGAAGAGCTGGCGCTTGCCGACCTGCAAAAATTCAGCGCGGTTATCGGGGATGATGTCTACCCGATTCTGGCCCTGCAATCCTGCCTGGATAAGCGTGCAGCGAAAGGCGGCGTGTCACCGAAGCAGGTAGCGCAGGCGATTGCGGATGCGAAAAACCGGTTGGTTTAAACCGTGCGGGCTGGTGCCCTCACCCCGGCCCTCTCCCACTGGGAGAGGGAGAAAAACGGAGCCTGGCTTAGTGCTGGGCTTTTTTTTACGCAAAAAAAAGCGGACCACGGGGTCCGCAAAAGTTCACGTTGGCTTTAGTTTTTCGAGTTTTGAGAGAAACTCGCTGACGGTGCGGGGACGTCAAGGGTCAAACACGTGCCGCCTCGTCTATGTGATGTATTATTCAACAGAATGCTTGATAGGGATAATCGTTCGTTGCTATGCTATCTATCGCCATGAACTATCGTGGCGACGGAGGATGAATAATGAATATTCGTGATCTTGAATACCTGGTAGCGTTAGCTGAGCATCGCCATTTTCGCCGCGCGGCAGACTCCTGCCATGTCAGCCAGCCAACGCTGAGCGGTCAGATCCGCAAGCTGGAAGATGAGCTGGGCGTGATGCTGCTGGAGCGCACCAGTCGTAAAGTACTGTTCACGCAGGCAGGTCTGCTGCTGGTGGATCAGGCGCGCACCGTACTGCGCGAGGTCAAAGTGCTCAAGGAAATGGCAAGCCAGCAGGGGGAAGCGATGTCCGGCCCGCTGCATATTGGCCTGATCCCAACCGTTGGCCCGTACCTGTTGCCGCACATCATTCCGATGCTGCACCAGACGTTCCCGAAACTCGAAATGTACCTGCATGAAGCGCAAACCCATCAGCTGCTGGCGCAGTTAGACAGCGGTAAGCTCGACTGTGCGATTCTGGCGCTCGTTAAAGAGAGTGAAGCGTTTATTGAAGTACCGCTGTTCGATGAGCCGATGATGCTGGCGATTTATGAAGATCACCCGTGGGCGAACCGCGATCGCGTACCGATGGCCGATCTGGCCGGTGAAAAACTGCTGATGCTGGAAGACGGCCACTGTCTGCGCGATCAGGCGATGGGCTTCTGCTTCGAAGCGGGTGCCGATGAAGATACCCATTTCCGCGCAACCAGCCTGGAAACGCTGCGTAATATGGTGGCGGCGGGAAGCGGTATTACGCTGTTGCCGGCGCTGGCGGTGCCGCACGAGCGTAAACGTGATGGCGTGGTCTATCTGCCGTGTATTAAGCCGGAGCCGCGTCGCACCATTGGTCTGGTTTATCGTCCGGGGTCACCGCTGCGCAGCCGCTATGAGCAGCTGGCAGAGGCCATCCGCGGTGCGATGGATGGCCATTTTGACAGCGCGTTAAAACAGGCGGTTTAAGCCGTTCAGCGCAGCGACCCGATAAGCTTCCGCCATGGTCGGGTAGTTAAAGGTGGTGTTAACGAAGTACTCAATGGTGTTGCCACCACCTTTTTGCTCCATGATCGCCTGGCCGATATGAATGATTTCCGCCGCGCGTTCACCGAAGCAGTGAATACCGAGGATCTCTTTCGTCTCGCGATGGAACAGGATCTTCAGTGTACCCACGCTCATTCCCACGATTTGCGCCCGCGCCAGATGTTTAAACTGGGCACGACCCACCTCGTAAGGCACCTTCATGGCCGTCAGCTGCTGCTCGGTTTTGCCGACAGAGCTGATTTCCGGAATGGTGTAGATGCCCGTCGGGATATCTTCAATCAGATGCGCCGTCGCTTCACCTTTCACCAGCGCCTGTGCGGCGATGCGGCCCTGATCGTAAGCGGCGGAGGCCAGGCTTGGGTAACCAATCACGTCGCCCACCGCGTAAACGTGCGGCAGCGCAGTCTGGTACATGCTGTTGACCTTGAGCTGACCGCGGCTGTCGGTTTCAAGCCCGATATTCTCCAGCTGCAATGAATCCGTGTTGCCGGTACGGCCGTTGGCATACAGCAGGCAGTCGGCTTTCAGCTTCTTACCGGATTTCAGGTGCATGATCACACCGTCATCGCAGCCTTCGATTTTCTCGTACTCTTCGTTGTGGCGAATCACCACGCCACTGTTCCAGAAGTGGTAAGAGAGGGAATCTGACATCTCCTGATCGAGGAACGCCAGCAGCCGGTCGCGGGTGTTGATCAAATCAACTTTGACCTCCATTCCGCGGAAGATCGACGCATATTCACAGCCAATCACCCCCGCACCATAAATGATCACATGGCGTGGCTCGTGGTGCAGGCTGAGGATGGAGTCGCTGTCGTAAATGCGCGGGTGCGAGAAATCCACGTCTGCCGGATGGTAAGGACGGGAGCCGCAGGCGATCACAAATTTTTCAGCGGTGAGCGTCTCAACCGAACCGTCGTGGCACTCCAGCGCCAGGGTGTGTTCATCCACAAAATGCGCGTTCCCTTGCAGAATTTCACAGTGGTTGCGCTCATAGAAACCCTGACGCATGCGCGTCTGCTGGTTAATGACCGTGTCTGCGTGATTCAGGATATCGGCAAAGGAGGAGCGAAGAAGTCGGGAGTGGTCGCTGTAAAGAGGGTTCTGGTTAAATTCGATAATGCGGCTAACGGCGTGGCGGAGGGCTTTCGAAGGGATGGTGCCCCAGTGGGTGCAACCGCCGCCGACATTATGGTAGCGCTCAATAACCGCTACTCTGGCTCCCTGTTTTACCAGACCCATAGCAGCACCTTCGCCGCCGGGGCCGGAACCAATAACTATTGCGTCGTAATCGTAGGAATGTGGCATGGCAAGGCTTACCTGTTCTTATACATAAAAGCAACAGAATCATAACATCATTGCCAGGGTAACCCAATTATCGTTGTGCTTTTTTCGGGCAGTGGAGCACAAACCGCGCGTAAACAATCATTCACAAAGTCAGGTAAACAGATTAATTTTATTCTCTGGTATAGTGCCAACGGGCCTTTGGAAGGATTCAACTATCGTGATGGGCGTAAGAGCACAACAAAAAGAGAAAACCCGGCGTTCGCTGGTGGAAGCCGCATTCAGTCAACTGAGTGCTGAGCGGAGTTTTGCCAGTTTGAGCCTGCGTGAAGTGGCGCGCGAGGCCGGGATTGCGCCAACGTCCTTCTATCGTCATTTCCGTGATGTGGATGAACTGGGCCTGACCATGGTCGACGAGAGCGGTTTGATGCTGCGCCAGCTTATGCGTCAGGCGCGTCAGCGTATCGCCAAGGGCGGCAGCGTGATCCGCACTTCCGTGTCGACATTTATGGAATTTATCGGCAATAACCCTAACGCGTTTCGCCTGCTGTTGCGTGAGCGTTCCGGAACGTCAGCCGCGTTTCGTGCCGCCGTCGCGCGTGAAATTCAGCATTTCATCGCGGAACTTGCCGACTATCTTGAACTCGAAAACCATATGCCGCGTGCGTTTACTGAAGCACAGGCTGAGGCGATGGTGACGATTGTGTTCAGCGCGGGTGCTGAAGCGCTGGATGTCAGCATTGAACAACGTAAGCAACTCGAAGAGCGACTGGTATTGCAGCTGCGGATGATTTCTAAAGGCGCGTACTACTGGTATCGCCGTGAACAAGAGAAGTTGGCACATCAAAACGATGAGTGAAGGTGAGTAATGAAACAGTCAGGTCAGGATAAAGGAACGCTGTTGCTGGCATTGATCGCTGGCTTATCCATTAATGGTACGTTTGCGGCGGTTTTCAGCTCAATTGTACCGTTCTCGATTTTCCCGATTATCGCGCTGGTGCTGACGGTGTACTGCCTGCATCAACGTTATCTGAACCGCACGATGCCAGTTGGGTTACCGGGACTGGCCGCAGCCTGTTTTATTCTGGGTGTATTGCTTTATAGCACGGTGGTGCGCGCGGAGTATCCGGATATTGGCTCTAACTTCCTGCCTGCGGTACTGTCTGTGGCGCTGGTGTTCTGGATTGGCTCTCGCATGCGTAGCCGCAAGAGCGAGTTGCCGGAGTAGAGAAGGGTTTTGTAGTCGTTGTAGGGCAGGTAAGCGAAGCGCCACCTGCCAAAAAATGCCGGATGGCGCTACGCTTATCCGGCCTAAAGATTATCGTGCAGTAAGCAGTACGCCGCACTCCATATGGTGCGTATACGGGAACTGATCGAACAGCGCCAGACGTTCAACCTTGTGCGTCTGGCTTAATGTTTCCAGATTCTTGCACAGCGTCTCCGGGTTACAGGAGATGTACAAAATACGCGGGTACGCCTGCACCATCTTCTCGGTTTCGCTGTCCAGCCCGCTGCGCGGCGGATCGACAAAAATTGTCTCACACTGGTAGCTCTTCAAATCAATCCCTTGCAGGCGGTTAAACTCGCGTACGCCGTTCATCGCCTGGGTAAACTCTTCTGCCGCCATACGAATAATTTGTACGTTATCAATATGGTTAGCGGCGATGTTGTACTGCGCGGCTGCCACCGACGGTTTGGCGATTTCCGTCGCCAGCACGCGTTCGAAGTTACGCGCCAGCGCCAGCGAGAAGTTGCCGTTACCGCAGTAGAGTTCCAGCAGATCGCCCTTAGACCCTTCCGTCGCCTTCAACGCCCACTCCAGCATCTGCACGTTCATGGCGGCATTCGGCTGGGTGAAGCTGTTCTCCACCTGACGGTAAACCATCTCTTTTCCTGCCACCGGCAGACGCTCGTCGATGTAATCCTGGTCCAGCATGATTTTGGTTTTGGTCGCGCGGCCAATCAGGTGCACGTTGATATTCTGCGCGCGCAGCGCATCGCGCAGGGCTTCTGCCTGCTCGCGCCACTCGTCGGTCAGTGCTTTGTGATAGAGCAGAGAAACAATGGCCTGATTGCTTTGGGTGGTCAGGTAGTCAATCTGGAACAGCTTGTTGCGCAGTACCGGATTGTTGCGCACACCGTCGATCATCAGCGTCATCAGCTGGTTGATGAGCTCACTCGCCGCCGGAAAACTGTCTACGCGAATACGGGATTTCGTCTGCTGATCGAAAATGATGTGGTACAGGTCATCGCCATCGTGCCAGATGCGGAACTCAGCGCGCATACGGTAGTGGCTGACCGGAGAACGAAACACCTCGGGAACCGGCGCGTTGAAAGGCGTCATCATACTTTGCAGGCGGACAACTTTTTCTGCCAGCTGTGCGTCGTACTGTTCTGTCGGGAGGTGTTCGGGGGTCATGATGCGTCCTGAGTGATAAAGAATTACGCGGGGATTGTAGGGATTGTGCAGTGGATGTCCAGATTTAATGGCTAATAGCTATCTGGACATCTATACGTGTCTAATTGTAGCATTCTGTTTCCGGTCTCCTGAGAGTGAAAAGGGAATCCAGTGCAAATCTGGAGCTGACGCGCAGCGGTAAAGACTGGCGGGATGAGAGTTGTAGACACTGTGAAAATGGGAAGTCTTCATCCGTATAACGCCACCCAGCCCGAAGACCTGCCGGGATCACGTCGCATTTGGTTTCATCATCGCGTGCTATCGGTGAGGCCTGCGGCATCCTTCTTATATTGTGGATGCTTTAACAATGATTAAAAAAGTATCGCTGTTGACGGTGTTTTCCGTCACGGCATTTTCGGGCTGGGCGCAGGAAAGCGCCGACTCGTTGGTGGTGACAGCAAACCGTTTCGAACAACCAGCAAAAACCGTTCTGGCTCCGACCTCCGTCGTGACGCGTGAGGATATTGAACGCTGGCAGGCAACGAGTGTTGTGGAAATCATGTCACGCCTGCCGGGTGTGGACATCGCACAAAGCGGCGGGATGGGGTCGACCTCTTCAACGTTTATTCGCGGTACGGAATCCCGCCATGTTCTGGTACTGATTGATGGTATCCCTCTGAATAATGCCGGGATCAGCAACGTTCCCGATTTAAGCCAAATTCCGACGTCGCTGATTCAGCGTATTGAGTACATTCGCGGCCCACGTTCGGCGCTGTATGGCTCCGACGCGATTGGCGGTGTGATTAACATCATTACCGGGCGCGACAAGCCGGGTGCGGAAATTTCTGCGGGTGTCGGTTCAAAGGGGTATCAAAACTATAACGGTGCCTTCCAGCAGGTGTTCGATAAAACCAAAATCACCATGGCCGGTGATTATACCTATACCCGTGGTTTTGATATTGCCGCAAAAGATGCCCCGCGCCAGCCAGACCGCGATGGTTTTATGAGTAAATCGCTGTTTGGCTCGGTGGAGCAGCAGTTTACCGACAGCGTCAGCGGATTCGTCCGTGGCTTTGGCTACGATAACCGCTCCGCGTATGACGGTTACGATCACTATGGCGCGACCGGCATTGATGGGCGGCCGGACACGCGTCAGGTTTACAGCCAGAACTGGGACACCGGGTTGCGCTATAACCAGGGTATTTTCCAGTCACAGCTGGTGGCAGGGTATGGCCGTAGCAAAGATCAGAACTATGATCCGAAAAAAGGCCGCTACGCTGACTCCGCAACCATGGATGACGTGAAGCAGTACACCACCCAGTGGCTGAATACGGTTGAAGTGGGGCACGGCAATATCGGCGCGGGTCTGGACTGGCAGAAGCAGAAAACCCAGGCGGGTACGGGCTATCTGGAAAAAGGTTACGAACAACGTAATACCGGCGTGTTCCTTTCGGCGATGCAGCAGTTCAACAGCGTGACGCTGGAAGCGGCGGCGCGTAATGACGATAACTCTAACTTTGGCAATCATGCCACCTGGCAGACCAGCGCCGCATGGGAGTTCATCGACGGGTATCGCATCATCGGTTCTTACGGCACAGCGTATAAAGCGCCGACCATGAGCCAGATCCACAGTAAGGATTACGGCAATCCGGACCTGAAGCCAGAAGAGAGTAAGCAGTGGGAAGGTGGTTTTGAAGGCCTGACGGGGCCGGTAAACTGGCGCGTGACGGGTTATCGTAATGATATTGATAACCTGATTAACAGCGACCCGCGGACCTACCGTTATTACAACGTGGATGAGGCTCGCATCAAAGGGATTGAGGTGACGGCGCAGTTCGATACCGGACCGGTAGGGCACCAAATTTCCTATGACTACGTTGACCCGCGCAATGTGAAAACCAACGAAGTCCTGGCACGTCGCTCAAAGCAGCAGGTTAAGTATCAGCTTGACTGGCAGGTGTGGGATCTCGACTGGAATCTGGCGTACCGTTATCTGGGCACTCGCTATGACGTTGCCGTTGATCCGAATACCTATGCAACAGAACGCGTGAAAATGGGCGGCGTCAGCCTGTGGGACGTCGCGGTTTCATATCCCGTCACCTCTCATCTCACAGTTCGTGGTAAAATAGCCAACCTGTTCGATAAAGATTACGAGACAGTTTATGGCTACCAAACTGCAGGACGGGAATACACCTTGTCTGGCAGCTACACCTTCTGATCCGCGTCCCACCGTGCTGGTGTTTGATTCCGGCGTCGGTGGGCTTTCGGTCTATGATGAGATTCGGCAGCTCCTGCCGGATCTCCATTACATCTACGCCTTCGATAACGTCGCGTTCCCGTATGGGGAAAAGAGTGAAGACTTTATTGTTGAGCGTGTGGTTGAAATCGTCACCGCGGTACAAAAGCGTTATCCTCTGGCGCTGGCGGTCATTGCCTGTAATACGGCAAGCACGGTCTCTCTTCCTGCCCTGCGCGAAAAATTCCCGTTCCCGGTTGTGGGCGTTGTGCCGGCAATTAAACCTGCTGCGCGTCTGACGGCGAACGGCATCGTGGGTTTGCTGGCGACGCGTGGTACGGTAAAACGTCCTTATACGCGCGAGCTTATTGAGCGCTTTGCCAATGAATGCCAGATCGCCATGCTCGGTTCCGCGGAGCTGGTGGAAATGGCGGAAGCGAAGCTGCACGGCGAGACGGTCTCGCTTGAAGAGCTGCGTCGTATTCTGCGTCCATGGCTGCGGATGCAGGAACCACCGGATACGGTTGTTCTCGGCTGTACCCATTTCCCGCTATTACAGGAAGAGCTGTTAAAGGTTCTGCCTGAAGGGACCCGGCTGGTGGATTCCGGTGCTGCGATTGCGCGTCGGACGGCCTGGTTGCTGGAACACGAGGCGCCGGATGCGAAATCCGCGGATGCGAACATCGCTTTTTGTATGGCGATAACAAAAGAAACTGAACAACTTTTGCCCGTTTTACGTCGTTATGGCTTTGAAACGCTCGAAAAACTGGCGCTGTAGCACGGTTTTGAGCAAAAAAGAGACGGTTGAACGTTTTTTTTCAAAGAGGGGTTGTCAACGTCTGAGAACTCCCTATAATGCGCCTCCACTGACACGGAACAACGGCTTGCAAGCCGCCGGGACAGCGGGGTTCAGAGATGAACGCCAACAGAGAAAAGTGAAAATAATTGCTTGACTCTGAATGAGGAAAACGTAATATACGGGACCTCGCAACGATGTGCTGAAAGCCGCGTTGCAACTGCTCTTTAACAATTTATCAGACAATCTGTGTGGGCACTCAAAGTGACATGGATTCTTAACGTCCTCGGACGATAAATAAATACCAAGTCTCAACGAGTGAACACGTAATTCATTACGAAGTTTAATTCATTGAGCATCAAACTTTTAAATTGAAGAGTTTGATCATGGCTCAGATTGAACGCTGGCGGCAGGCCTAACACATGCAAGTCGAACGGTAACAGGAAGCAGCTTGCTGCTTTGCTGACGAGTGGCGGACGGGTGAGTAATGTCTGGGAAACTGCCTGATGGAGGGGGATAACTACTGGAAACGGTAGCTAATACCGCATAACGTCGCAAGACCAAAGAGGGGGACCTTCGGGCCTCTTGCCATCGGATGTGCCCAGATGGGATTAGCTAGTAGGTGGGGTAACGGCTCACCTAGGCGACGATCCCTAGCTGGTCTGAGAGGATGACCAGCCACACTGGAACTGAGACACGGTCCAGACTCCTACGGGAGGCAGCAGTGGGGAATATTGCACAATGGGCGCAAGCCTGATGCAGCCATGCCGCGTGTATGAAGAAGGCCTTCGGGTTGTAAAGTACTTTCAGCGGGGAGGAAGGCGATAAGGTTAATAACCTTGTCGATTGACGTTACCCGCAGAAGAAGCACCGGCTAACTCCGTGCCAGCAGCCGCGGTAATACGGAGGGTGCAAGCGTTAATCGGAATTACTGGGCGTAAAGCGCACGCAGGCGGTCTGTCAAGTCGGATGTGAAATCCCCGGGCTCAACCTGGGAACTGCATTCGAAACTGGCAGGCTAGAGTCTTGTAGAGGGGGGTAGAATTCCAGGTGTAGCGGTGAAATGCGTAGAGATCTGGAGGAATACCGGTGGCGAAGGCGGCCCCCTGGACAAAGACTGACGCTCAGGTGCGAAAGCGTGGGGAGCAAACAGGATTAGATACCCTGGTAGTCCACGCCGTAAACGATGTCGACTTGGAGGTTGTGCCCTTGAGGCGTGGCTTCCGGAGCTAACGCGTTAAGTCGACCGCCTGGGGAGTACGGCCGCAAGGTTAAAACTCAAATGAATTGACGGGGGCCCGCACAAGCGGTGGAGCATGTGGTTTAATTCGATGCAACGCGAAGAACCTTACCTACTCTTGACATCCAGAGAACTTAGCAGAGATGCTTTGGTGCCTTCGGGAACTCTGAGACAGGTGCTGCATGGCTGTCGTCAGCTCGTGTTGTGAAATGTTGGGTTAAGTCCCGCAACGAGCGCAACCCTTATCCTTTGTTGCCAGCGGTTAGGCCGGGAACTCAAAGGAGACTGCCAGTGATAAACTGGAGGAAGGTGGGGATGACGTCAAGTCATCATGGCCCTTACGAGTAGGGCTACACACGTGCTACAATGGCGCATACAAAGAGAAGCGACCTCGCGAGAGCAAGCGGACCTCATAAAGTGCGTCGTAGTCCGGATTGGAGTCTGCAACTCGACTCCATGAAGTCGGAATCGCTAGTAATCGTGGATCAGAATGCCACGGTGAATACGTTCCCGGGCCTTGTACACACCGCCCGTCACACCATGGGAGTGGGTTGCAAAAGAAGTAGGTAGCTTAACCTTCGGGAGGGCGCTTACCACTTTGTGATTCATGACTGGGGTGAAGTCGTAACAAGGTAACCGTAGGGGAACCTGCGGTTGGATCACCTCCTTACCTTAAAGAACCTGCCTTTGCAGTGCTCACACAGATTGTCTGATGAAAAACAGCAGTAAAAAACCTCTACAGGCTTGTAGCTCAGGTGGTTAGAGCGCACCCCTGATAAGGGTGAGGTCGGTGGTTCAAGTCCACTCAGGCCTACCAAATTTTTGCTGATGCTGCGTTGCGGCGACACTCACATACCTGAGTATGCTTCGTGTCACCACGCCTTGCTTCAACAAAAATTACCGGTACAGAGGTGACTACGATGGGGCTATAGCTCAGCTGGGAGAGCGCCTGCCTTGCACGCAGGAGGTCTGCGGTTCGATCCCGCATAGCTCCACCATCTTTTACTGCGAACACAAGAAAACTTCAGAGTGAACCTGAAAAGGTGCACTGCGAAGTTTTGCTCTTTAAAAATCTGGATCAAGCTGAAAATTGAAACGACACACAGCTCATGTGTGTTCGAGTCTCTCAAATTTTCGCAACCATGAAGTGAAACATCTTCGGGTTGTGAGGTTAAGCGACTAAGCGTACACGGTGGATGCCCTGGCAGTCAGAGGCGATGAAGGACGTGCTAATCTGCGAAAAGCGCCGGCGAGGTGATATGAACCCTTGACCCGGCGATGTCCGAATGGGGAAACCCAGTGTGTTCCGACACACTATCGTTAACTGAATACATAGGTTAACGAGGCGAACCGGGGGAACTGAAACATCTAAGTACCCCGAGGAAAAGAAATCAACCGAGATTCCCCCAGTAGCGGCGAGCGAACGGGGAGCAGCCCGGAGTCTGAATCAGCTTGTGTGTTAGTGGAACGGTCTGGAAAGTCCGACGGTACAGGGTGATAGTCCCGTACACGAAAATGCACTTGCTGTGAACTCGAAGAGTAGGGCGGGACACGTGGTATCCTGTCTGAATATGGGGGGACCATCCTCCAAGGCTAAATACTCCTGACTGACCGATAGTGAACCAGTACCGTGAGGGAAAGGCGAAAAGAACCCCGGCGAGGGGAGTGAAAAAGAACCTGAAACCGTGTACGTACAAGCAGTGGGAGCACCTTCGGGTGTGACTGCGTACCTTTTGTATAATGGGTCAGCGACTTATATTCTGTAGCAAGGTTAACCGTATAGGGGAGCCGAAGGGAAACCGAGTCTTAACTGGGCGTTAAGTTGCAGGGTATAGACCCGAAACCCGGTGATCTAGCCATGGGCAGGTTGAAGGTTGGGTAACACTAACTGGAGGACCGAACCGACTAATGTTGAAAAATTAGCGGATGACCTGTGGCTGGGGGTGAAAGGCCAATCAAACCGGGAGATAGCTGGTTCTCCCCGAAAGCTATTTAGGTAGCGCCTCGTGAACTCATCTTCGGGGGTAGAGCACTGTTTCGGCTAGGGGGCCATCCCGGCTTACCAACCCGATGCAAACTACGAATACCGAAGAATGTTATCACGGGAGACACACGGCGGGTGCTAACGTCCGTCGTGAAGAGGGAAACAACCCAGACCGCCAGCTAAGGTCCCAAAGTCATGGTTAAGTGGGAAACGATGTGGGAAGGCACAGACAGCCAGGATGTTGGCTTAGAAGCAGCCATCATTTAAAGAAAGCGTAATAGCTCACTGGTCGAGTCGGCCTGCGCGGAAGATGTAACGGGGCTAAACCATGCACCGAAGCTGCGGCAGCGACACTATGTGTTGTTGGGTAGGGGAGCGTTCTGTAAGCCGTTGAAGGTGTGCTGTGAGGCATGCTGGAGGTATCAGAAGTGCGAATGCTGACATAAGTAACGATAAAGCGGGTGAAAAGCCCGCTCGCCGGAAGACCAAGGGTTCCTGTCCAACGTTAATCGGGGCAGGGTGAGTCGACCCCTAAGGCGAGGCCGAAAGGCGTAGTCGATGGGAAACAGGTTAATATTCCTGTACTTGGTGTTACTGCGAAGGGGGGACGGAGAAGGCTATGTCAGCCGGGCGACGGTTGTCCCGGTTTAAGCATGTAGGCGGAGGTTCCAGGTAAATCCGGTACCTTTTAACGCTGAGGTGTGATGACGAGGCACTACGGTGCTGAAGTGATAAATGCCCTGCTTCCAGGAAAAGCCTCTAAGCATCAGGTAACACGAAATCGTACCCCAAACCGACACAGGTGGTCAGGTAGAGAATACCAAGGCGCTTGAGAGAACTCGGGTGAAGGAACTAGGCAAAATGGTGCCGTAACTTCGGGAGAAGGCACGCTGATATGTAGGTGAAGCCCCTGCGGGCGGAGCTGAAATCAGTCGAAGATACCAGCTGGCTGCAACTGTTTATTAAAAACACAGCACTGTGCAAACACGAAAGTGGACGTATACGGTGTGACGCCTGCCCGGTGCCGGAAGGTTAATTGATGGGGTTAGCGGCAACGCGAAGCTCTTGATCGAAGCCCCGGTAAACGGCGGCCGTAACTATAACGGTCCTAAGGTAGCGAAATTCCTTGTCGGGTAAGTTCCGACCTGCACGAATGGCGTAATGATGGCCAGGCTGTCTCCACCCGAGACTCAGTGAAATTGAACTCGCTGTGAAGATGCAGTGTACCCGCGGCAAGACGGAAAGACCCCGTGAACCTTTACTATAGCTTGACACTGAACACTGGTCCTTGATGTGTAGGATAGGTGGGAGGCTTTGAAGCGTGGACGCCAGTCTGCGTGGAGCCATCCTTGAAATACCACCCTTTAATGGCTGGTGTTCTAACGTAGACCCGTGATCCGGGTTGCGGACAGTGTCTGGTGGGTAGTTTGACTGGGGCGGTCTCCTCCCAAAGAGTAACGGAGGAGCACGAAGGTTGGCTAATCCTGGTCGGACATCAGGAGGTTAGTGCAATGGCATAAGCCAGCTTGACTGCGAGCGTGACGGCGCGAGCAGGTGCGAAAGCAGGTCATAGTGATCCGGTGGTTCTGAATGGAAGGGCCATCGCTCAACGGATAAAAGGTACTCCGGGGATAACAGGCTGATACCGCCCAAGAGTTCATATCGACGGCGGTGTTTGGCACCTCGATGTCGGCTCATCACATCCTGGGGCTGAAGTAGGTCCCAAGGGTATGGCTGTTCGCCATTTAAAGTGGTACGCGAGCTGGGTTTAGAACGTCGTGAGACAGTTCGGTCCCTATCTGCCGTGGGCGCTGGAGAATTGAGGGGGGCTGCTCCTAGTACGAGAGGACCGGAGTGGACGCATCACTGGTGTTCGGGTTGTCATGCCAATGGCACTGCCCGGTAGCTAAATGCGGAAGAGATAAGTGCTGAAAGCATCTAAGCACGAAACTTGCCCCGAGATGAGTTCTCCCTGAGACTTTAAGTCTCCTGAAGGAACGTTGAAGACGACGACGTTGATAGGTCGGGTGTGTAAGCGCAGCGATGCGTTGAGCTAACCGATACTAATGAACCGTGAGGCTTAACCTTACAACGCCGAAGATGTTTTGGCGAAGAGACAGACACGATTTTCAGCCTGATACAGATTAACAGAATTTGCCTGGCGGCTTTAGCGCGGTGGTCCCACCTGACCCCATGCCGAACTCAGAAGTGAAACGCCGTAGCGCCGATGGTAGTGTGGGGTCTCCCCATGTGAGAGTAGGGAACTGCCAGGCATCAAATTAAGTAGTAAGCCGGTGCATTAATCCGGTGGTTACAGAAGTATTCGGTGGAGCGGTAGTTCAGTCGGTTAGAATACCTGCCTGTCACGCAGGGGGTCGCGGGTTCGAGTCCCGTCCGTTCCGCCACTTATTAAGACATTAAGCCTGCCCTTTCGGCAGGCTTAATGGCAAAAACTTTAGGGGCGTAGCTCAGTTGGTAGAGCACCGGTCTCCAAAACCGGGTGTCGCGAGTTCGAGTCTCTCCGCCCCTGCCATATAGAATCCTTTGCTTCGGCAAAGGATTTTTTTTGCCTGCAAAACAGCTCAACACCTTCCTGAAGAATAAGCAGCCTGCGTTTCCGCAGGCTTTTGCGTTAATCCAGTATGCTGGTTTTTAACAGATCTTTTATCTGCGACTGCTTATCGCTGTTTTGCAGCCAAATGGCATACAGCGGCCTGGAGAGAGTTGTCGAATCGGTGACAACATGGAGTGCGGGTTTATTATCCGCCCAGCGAACAGGTAACCATGTACAGCCTTTCAATGCGGGAAGATGCTGGCATGCGATCTCCGCAGAGCTTGTCGTGAGTTGCGGGATATCATCGCTGGCAATTAACCCCGTCTCGTGCTGCTGAAAATCAGGCCCCCATTCCAGGCGTAAATAATTCAGGTCGGCCTTCATCATTGCAGGCTCGGATGCATAGAGCGCCAGGCTAAACTGTCCAACAATCTGGCTGCTAAATTCGTCCATCTTGGGCGCTTCTGTGGTGATCAGGAGATCAAGCTGCCGCTCGTGGAGTTGCTTAACCAGCGACTGGCGTTGCGCAATCCTCGCCTCAAATTGCAGATGGTTGTGTGAGCGATATAGCCGCATAAGCCACTGGCTGAGCATGCATTCCCATAGTGAAGCGCTGGCACCGATCGAGAATTCATTATGCCGGGAGGTGTGCGCAACCTCCTTCCGCGCTGCCTGCCAGGTATTCATCAGGGTTTCTGCATAAGGCAATAGCTTTTCACCGGCCGGGGTTAAACGAATATTGTTGCGATGGCGGGTAAAAAGGTTCACACCCAATTGATTTTCCAGCTGTCGAATACGAAAACTGACTGCTGACTGCGTCAGGTAGAGGGCTTCAGCTGCTCGCCCAAAGTGTCGCGTTCTGCTCACTTCGAGGAAAGTTTTTAGCAATTCCGTATCCACATCTTTCTCCGCAAAATTATTTGTCGTTATGATTTAAATGTTTTGTTTTACACTCTGTCAAGCGTAACTAATACTCCGCGCCATAAATAGCTCGGCCAAAGAATTAGGAGCGTGTAGGATGGCGGAAAGCTTTACGACGACTAATCGTTTTTTCGACAATAAACATTATCCGCGCGGGTTCTCTCGTCACGGCGATTTCACTATCAAAGAAGCTCAACTTCTTGAGCGCCATGGTTATGCCTTTAACGAGCTGGATCTGGGTAAACGTGAACCGGCAACCGAAGATGAAAAACAGTTTGTCTCTGTTTGCCGTGGTGAGCGTGAGCCGCAATCTGATGCAGAACGTGTATGGATCAAGTATATGGCTCGCATTAAGCGTCCTAAGCGTTTCCATACGCTGTCTGGCGGCAAGCCGCAGATGGAAGGTGCAGAAGACTACACCGAGTCTGACGATTAAGAAGAGAAGGGGCTACGGCCCCTTTTTTTTTACGCCAGCATTTTTTGCAGATGCAACAGCAGCCGATCGATCGCACGGTAACTTAATGCCTCCTGCAAATGCCGCCTCTCTATTCCGGGGCAGCCCTCCACGTCGGCGACCGTGCGCGCAACTTTCAACAAACGCTGCCACGCGCGAATGGATAGCCCAAACCGCGTCAGTGTCTCTTCCAGCCAGCCCGCATCTTCAGCGTTGAGAGAACAAAACTGTCGGATCCCGCTGTTATCCAGCCGGGCATTCAGCCTGTTCTGACGAACATACTGCCGCGCCTGCGCCGCAATAACCCGTTCACGCACAGTTGCTGAGCTTTCGCCCTTAATACCGGTTTGCCTCAGCAGACCGGGCGGGGGCAGGGGGATCTCGAGAGATAAATCAAAACGGTCGAGGAAGGGGCCGGACAGCTTACTCAGATAGCGCAGTGTCTGCTCCGGCGTACAGCGGTTATGATTGCCCTGATAATGACCCGTAGGGCTAGGGTTCATCGCGGCGACCAGCTGAAACTGCGCAGGGTAGCTTAATTTGGCCCGTGTACGAGACAAATGGATTTCGCCGGATTCAATCGGCTCCCGCAATGCATCCAGCACGCGGCGTTCAAACTCTGGCAATTCATCCAGAAACAGAATGCCGTTGTGCGCTAGTGAGATTTCACCCGGCCCGGGGATCGAACCCCCGCCCACCATCGCGGTAAGAGACGCACTGTGGTGTGGAGAGCGGAAGGGACGGCGGCGCCACTGTTTATGCAGCGACGTAGAACTGACCAGGCTAAATATCGCGGCGCTTTCCAGCGCTTCGTGATTATTGAGGGGTGGCAACAGGCCGCTCAATCTGCTCGCCAGCATCGTTTTCCCCGTGCCTGGCGGACCTATCAGTAACAGGTTATGCCCACCCGCGGCCGTTATCTCTAACGCTCGTTTACCCTGTTCCTGACCCATAATATCGCTGAGATCCTCGGGCGAATCTGGCGCCACCTCGTCATTCTCCTGCGGCTCGGCAAGCTCGTGTCGGCCTTCCAGCCAGGCGCAAACCTCCTGCAAATGTCCCGCGACAAGACATCCCTTTTCGGCGATAAGGCTTACTTCAGAGGCATTTTCATTGGCCACAATGATTTGTCTTCCCGCGCGTATGGCTTCAAGCGCACCCGAGATTGCTCCGGGAACGCCTCTTAACGCGCCTGTAAGCGCTAATTCACCCACGAACTCGCACGAGCTTAGCCCTGGCGTATTGAGCTGTTCAGAAGCCGCGAGAAGCGCTATAGCAATAGGTAAATCATATCGCCCTCCCTCCTTTGGCAAATCGGCGGGCGCAAGGTTGATGGTGATCTTCTTCGCCGGAAAAGCATAACCGCTATTAATAATTGCGCTGCGCACGCGATCCCTCGCCTCTTTAACGGTCGTTTCTGGTAAGCCGACCAGCGTCAGTCCGGGCAGTCCATTACTTAAATGAACCTCTACAGAAATAAGCGGTGCCTTCACGCCGATGGCCGCGCGTGTATAAACAACTGACAGTGACATAAGCCCTCCTTGGCGGTGACTATGCCAGCATCATTTTTTCCTGTTTAGCGCTCATTCACTGAATTACGGCGCTCGTTCCAGCCTTTTAGCGCCTAAATGTAATCATTACATGTCGGTGGAATCGGCCTCGCAGAAAAGGAATCATGCGCGCCTTGCCTGATGAAACAGGACAAAAAAAATGAAAAATCTTCATTTCTATTTTTTCCCTATATAAAACAACGATTTTGAAAGAAATAGTTCGCCTGCTACAGAAACAGGTCATAAAAAAATCTTGTGTCAGATGAAATATCTGTGGTAACTCTTTAGGTATTCCTTCGAACAAGATGCAAAAAGAACTGAAAATGACAGCCCTTCTACGAGTGATTAGCCTGGTCGTGATTAGCGTGGTGGTGATTATTATCCCACCGTGCGGGGCTGCACTTGGACGAGGAAAGGCTTAGAAATCAAGCCTTAACGAACTAAGACCCCCGCACCGAAAGGTCCGGGGGTTTTTTTATGACTAAAAAACGTAAATGAGGAGCAGAGAATGACAAGTAGCACAAAATTCTGTTTCTCCAGATTTATGACGGGGAACTAACTATGAATGGGGCACAGTGGGTAGTACATGCGTTGCGCGCGCAGGGAGTCGAGACAGTATTCGGTTATCCGGGTGGCGCAATTATGCCGATTTACGATGCACTGTATGACGGCGGCGTGGAGCACCTGTTGTGCCGACACGAGCAGGGCGCAGCGATGGCCGCCATCGGTTATGCCCGTGCGACCGGTAAAACCGGTGTCTGTATGGCCACCTCAGGTCCCGGCGCAACGAACCTGATCACCGGCCTGGCTGACGCGCTGCTCGACTCCGTACCCGTGGTGGCGATCACCGGACAGGTTGCCTCTCCGTTCATCGGCACCGATGCCTTCCAGGAAGTGGATGTGCTCGGTTTATCGCTGGCCTGCACCAAACACAGCTTCCTCGTTCAGTCTCTTGAAGAGCTGCCGCGGGTGATGGCCGAAGCGTTCGAGGTTGCCAGCTCTGGCCGTCCTGGCCCGGTTCTGGTTGATATCCCGAAAGATATCCAGGTTGCACTCGGCGATCTGGAACCGCATTTCTCTACCGTGAAAAGCGATGATGCATTCCCGCATGCAGAGGTGGAAGAGGCGCGTCAGATGATAGCGCAGGCCAAACAACCGATGCTGTACGTTGGTGGTGGCGTAGGTATGGCGCAGGCGGTTCCTGCACTGCGCGAATTTATCGCGGCAACGCAAATGCCTGCCACCTGCACGCTGAAAGGGTTGGGTGCGGTAGATGCTGATTACCCCTACTATCTGGGCATGCTGGGGATGCATGGTACCAAAGCGGCAAACCTGGCGGTGCAGGAATGCGACCTGCTCATCGCCGTCGGCGCGCGTTTTGACGACCGCGTTACCGGCAAGCTGAATACCTTCGCGCCGAACGCCAAAGTGATCCATATGGACATCGACCCGGCGGAGATGAACAAACTGCGTCAGGCGCATGTCGCGTTGCAGGGCGATCTTAACGCGCTGTTACCGGCCCTGGAGCAGCCGCTGGATATTAACCCATGGCGTCAGCACACCGCCGATATGCGCGCTGAACACGCCTGGCGTTACGACCACCCCGGCGAGGCCATCTACGCGCCGCTGCTATTGAAG
The DNA here is from genome assembly GCF_002787395.1 of Enterobacter sp. CRENT-193. Classification (NCBI taxonomy): domain Bacteria; kingdom Pseudomonadati; phylum Pseudomonadota; class Gammaproteobacteria; order Enterobacterales; family Enterobacteriaceae; genus Enterobacter; species Enterobacter sp. CRENT-193. The sequence goes on from NZ_CP024812.1 coordinate 952,787, forward strand.
CAGTTGTCCGACCGTAAGCCCGCCGACAGCGTGGTGACGACCGATGTCGGCCAGCATCAGATGTGGTCTGCCCAGCACATGACCTACACCCGTCCGGAAAACTTCATCACGTCCAGCGGGTTAGGGACGATGGGCTTCGGTCTGCCAGCCGCCGTTGGTGCACAGGTTGCCCGCCCGAACGATACCGTTATCTGTATCTCCGGTGACGGCTCCTTCATGATGAACGTTCAGGAGCTCGGCACCGTGAAGCGCAAGCAGTTACCGCTGAAGATCGTGTTGCTCGATAACCAGCGTTTAGGGATGGTTCGCCAGTGGCAACAGCTGTTCTTCCAGGAACGTTACAGTGAAACCACCCTGACCGATAACCCCGATTTCCTCACCCTGGCCAGCGCCTTCGGCATTCCTGGCCAGCACATCACCCGTAAAGACCAGGTTGAAGCGGCACTCGACACCATGCTGTCAAGCGAAGGGCCATACCTGCTTCATGTCTCAATCGATGAGCTTGAGAACGTCTGGCCGTTGGTACCGCCCGGTGCCAGTAACTCACAAATGCTGGAGAAATTATCATGATGCAACATCAGGTCGCCGTGCAGGCTCGCTTCAACCCGGAAACGTTAGAACGCGTTTTGCGCGTGGTTCGCCACCGTGGCTTTCAGATTTGCTCTATGAATATGGAAACGGCTACCGACGCACAGAACATCAGTATCGAATTAACCGTTGCCAGCCCGCGGCCGGTCGACTTACTGTTTAGTCAGTTATCAAAACTGGTAGACGTTGCCCATGTTGCCATCTGCCAGAGCACAACCACATCACAACAAATCCGCGCTTAAGCGTGACAGGACGAAAAAATGACGACAAAAAAAGCTGATTACATTTGGTTCAATGGTGAGATGGTTCGCTGGGAAGACGCGAAAGTTCACGTGATGTCCCACGCGCTGCACTACGGCACCTCCGTGTTTGAAGGGATCCGTTGCTACGACTCTCACAAAGGACCAGTGGTGTTCCGCCACCGTGAACACATGCAGCGTCTGCATGACTCAGCCAAAATTTATCGTTTCCCGGTCTCCCAAAGCGTTGATGAGTTGATGGAAGCCTGCCGCGAGGTGATTCGCCAGAACAAACTGACCAGCGCCTATATTCGTCCGCTGGTCTTCGTGGGTGATGTCGGCATGGGCGTCAACCCGCCCGCTGACTATAACACCGATGTGATTATTGCTGCGTTCCCGTGGGGCGCCTACCTGGGCGCGGAAGCACTGGATCAGGGGATCGACGCAATGGTTTCTTCCTGGAACCGCGTGGCGCCAAACACTATCCCGACTGCGGCTAAAGCGGGCGGTAACTACCTGTCCTCACTGCTGGTCGGCAGCGAAGCGCGCCGTCACGGTTACCAGGAAGGTATCGCGCTGGATGTGAATGGCTACATCTCCGAAGGTGCGGGCGAAAACCTGTTTGAAGTAAAAGACGGCATTCTGTTCACCCCGCCGTTTACCTCGTCCGCGCTGCCAGGCATCACCCGTGACGCCATCATCAAGCTGGCAAAAGATCTGGGTATCGAAGTGCGCGAGCAGGTGCTGTCCCGCGAATCCCTGTACCTGGCTGACGAAGTGTTTATGTCCGGTACCGCGGCTGAAATTACGCCGGTGCGTAGCGTCGATGGCATTCAGGTGGGCGAAGGCCGCTGTGGCCCGGTGACCAAACGCATTCAGCAAGCGTTCTTTGGCCTCTTCACCGGCGAGACAGAAGATAAATACGGCTGGTTGGATCAGGTTAATCACTAAATATAAATTTGGGACGGCACGCACCGTCCCATTAAATAGTCAGACGGGAGTAAATAAAGCATGCCTAAGTATCGTTCAGCCACCACCACCCACGGCCGTAATATGGCGGGTGCCCGCGCACTGTGGCGCGCCACCGGAATGACCGACGCCGATTTCGGCAAGCCAATTATCGCCGTGGTGAACTCCTTCACCCAGTTTGTGCCGGGCCACGTGCACCTGCGCGATCTCGGTAAGCTGGTTGCCGAGCAAATCGAAGCCTCCGGCGGCGTGGCGAAAGAGTTCAACACCATTGCGGTGGATGACGGTATCGCAATGGGCCACGGGGGGATGCTCTATTCGCTGCCGTCGCGCGAGCTGATCGCCGACTCGGTGGAGTATATGGTTAACGCCCACTGCGCCGATGCGATGGTCTGTATCTCCAACTGCGACAAAATCACCCCGGGGATGCTGATGGCCTCCCTGCGTCTGAACATTCCGGTGATCTTCGTTTCCGGCGGCCCGATGGAAGCGGGGAAAACCAAGCTTTCCGACAAAATCATCAAGCTCGACCTGGTCGATGCGATGATACAGGGCGCGGACCCGAAAGTCTCTGACGAGCAGAGCGACCAGGTGGAACGCTCCGCGTGCCCGACCTGCGGCTCCTGTTCCGGGATGTTCACCGCCAACTCCATGAACTGCCTGACCGAAGCGCTGGGCCTGTCTCAGCCGGGCAACGGCTCGCTGCTGGCGACCCACGCCGACCGTAAGCAGCTGTTCCTTAACGCGGGCAAGCGCATCGTTGAGCTGACCAAACGCTACTACGAGCAGGACGACGCCAGCGCGCTGCCGCGTAACATCGCCAGTAAAGCGGCGTTCGAAAACGCCATGACGCTGGATATCGCCATGGGCGGTTCCACCAACACCGTTCTGCACCTGCTGGCCGCCGCGCAGGAAGCTGAAATCGACTTCACCATGAGCGACATCGACAAGCTCTCCCGCAAAGTGCCGCAGCTGTGTAAAGTCGCGCCGAGTACCCAGAAGTACCACATGGAAGATGTCCACCGTGCGGGTGGCGTGATTGGTATTCTCGGCGAGCTGGATCGCGCCGGGCTGCTGAACCGCGACGTGAAAAACGTGCTCGGCCTGACGCTGCCGGAGTCGCTGGAGCAGTACGACGTGATGCTGACCAAAGACGACGCGGTGAAAAACATGTATCGCGCCGGTCCGGCGGGCATCCGTACCACCCAGGCGTTCTCGCAGGATTGCCGCTGGGACACGCTGGATGACGATCGCGCCGAAGGCTGCATTCGCTCGCTGGAACATGCCTACAGCAAAGACGGCGGTTTGGCCGTGCTGTACGGTAACTTCGCAGAAAATGGCTGCATTGTGAAAACCGCAGGCGTGGACGACAGCATCCTGAAATTTACCGGCCCGGCAAAAGTGTATGAAAGCCAGGACGAAGCGGTAGACGCTATCCTCGGCGGCAAAGTGGTGGAAGGCGACGTGGTGGTCATTCGCTACGAAGGGCCGAAAGGCGGTCCGGGCATGCAGGAGATGCTCTACCCGACCACCTTCCTGAAATCGATGGGCCTCGGCAAAGCCTGCGCGCTGATCACCGATGGTCGTTTCTCTGGCGGCACGTCAGGCCTCTCCATTGGCCACGTCTCGCCAGAAGCGGCAAGCGGCGGCAATATCGCGATCATCGAAGATGGCGACCTGATCGAAATCGACATTCCGAACCGCGGCATTCAGCTGAAGCTGAGTGACCAGGAGATTGCGGCCCGTCGTGAGGCGCAGGAAGCCCGCGGCGACAAAGCCTGGACGCCGAAAGATCGTCAGCGTGAAGTCTCCTTCGCCCTGCGCGCTTACGCGAGTCTTGCCACCAGTGCAGATAAAGGCGCGGTGCGCGATAAATCTAAACTGGGGGGCTAATGATGGCCGAGTCACAACCCTTATCCGCCGCCCCGGAGGGGGCGGAATACCTGAGAGCGGTACTACGCGCGCCGGTCTATGAAGCGGTGCAGGTCACGCCCCTGCAAAAAATGGACAAACTCTCTTCGCGTCTCGACAACGTCATTCTGGTGAAGCGTGAAGACAGGCAGCCGGTGCACAGCTTCAAGCTGCGCGGCGCCTACGCGATGATGGCCGGGCTGACGGACGAGCAGAAAGCACGCGGGGTGATTACCGCCTCGGCGGGCAATCACGCGCAGGGCGTGGCGTTCTCCTCGGCGCGTCTGGGGCTGAAGGCGCTGATCGTGATGCCGGTCGCCACCGCAGATATCAAGGTCGACGCGGTGCGCGGGTTCGGCGGAGAAGTGCTGCTTCACGGCGCTAACTTTGACGAAGCCAAAGCCAAAGCGATTGAGCTGGCGCAGCAGCAGGGCTTCACCTGGGTGCCGCCGTTCGATCACCCGATGGTGATTGCCGGGCAGGGTACGCTGGCGCTGGAACTGTTGCAGCAGGACGCCCATCTCGACCGCGTTTTCGTCCCGGTGGGCGGCGGTGGCTTAGCCGCAGGTGTGGCGGTGCTGATCAAACAGCTGATGCCGCAGATCAAAGTGATTGCGGTTGAAGCGGAAGACTCTGCCTGCCTGAAGGCGGCGCTGGACGCGGGACATCCGGTAGATCTGCCGCGCGTCGGGCTGTTCGCCGAGGGCGTGGCGGTGAAGCGCATTGGCGACGAAACGTTCCGCCTGTGCCAGGAGTATCTCGACGATATCGTCACCGTCGACAGCGACGCTATCTGCGCGGCGATGAAAGATCTGTTCGAAGACGTGCGTGCGGTGGCGGAACCCTCCGGCGCGCTGGCGCTGGCGGGGATGAAGAAATACATCGCCCAGCACAATATCCGCGGCGAGCGTCTGGCGCACGTGCTTTCCGGTGCCAATGTGAACTTCCACGGCCTGCGTTACGTGTCCGAACGCTGTGAGCTGGGCGAGCAGCGTGAAGCCCTGCTGGCGGTGACCATTCCGGAAGAGAAGGGCAGCTTCCTGAAGTTCTGCCAGCTGCTGGGCGGCCGTTCGGTAACGGAGTTCAACTACCGCTTTGCCGACGCCAAAGATGCCTGCATTTTTGTCGGCGTGCGTCTGAGCCGTGGCGTGGAGGAGCGCAAAGAGATCCTCAGCCTGCTGCACGACGGCGGCTACAGCGTGGTCGATCTCTCTGACGATGAGATGGCGAAGCTGCACGTGCGTTACATGGTCGGCGGCCGTCCTTCCAAGCCGCTGAAGGAACGCCTGTTCAGCTTCGAGTTCCCGGAATCACCGGGCGCGCTGCTCAAGTTCCTGCACACGCTCGGCACGCACTGGAACATCTCCCTGTTCCACTACCGCAGCCACGGCACCGACTACGGGCGCGTGCTGGCGGCGTTCGAACTGGGCGAGCACGAGCCGGATTTCGAAACGCGCCTGAACGAACTGGGCTATGAATGTCATGACGAAACCCATAACCCGGCTTTCAGGTTCTTTCTGGCTGGCTAGTGGTTCGGCAATATCGTCCAGAACGCATCAATAAGCGGCTCATGCAGCCGCTTTTTTTGTGCGCACACGCCCAGCTCAAACGGCGTCTTCTCGTCGCTGCGCTCCAGAATCATCACGCGGTTGCGCACCGGTTCCGGGCTGTTTTCCAGCACCACTTCCGGCAGCAGCGCCACGCCGCAGCCAAGCGCCACCATCGACACCATCGCCTCATGGCCGCTGACGGTAGCGTAAATCGACGGGTTGCTGATTTTCTGACGGCGGAACCACAGCTCGATGCGGCGGCGCACCGGCCCCTGATCGGCCATGATAAACGGCACCGTCGACCAGTCCGGTTTCTCCACCGAGACCTGGTTGCGCACCGGGCAGGGCAGCGCCGGGGCAATCAGCACCACCGCCAGATTCTCCAGCATCGAGAACGCCACCGCCCCCGGCAGGGTTTCCGGTTTCCCGGCAATCGCGAGATCCGCTTCGCCCGTGACCACTTTTTCCATCGCGTCGGCGGCATCGCCGGTGGTGAGCTTAATTTCAACCGACGGATGTTCCGCGCGGAAGCGGTCAAGAATGGGGGGAAGATGGCTGTAGGCAGCGGTCACGGAACAGAAAATATGCAGCTCGCCGGAAAGCGACGGCCCCTGCTGGTCGATGGTGTGCCGCAGCTGCTGATACTGCAACAAGGTTTGCTGGGCAAAGATGCGCAGCTCTTCGCCGGCTTCCGTGAGGGTGACGGTGCGGTTATCGCGCACGAACAGCGGCTGGCCGAGGTCTTCCTCAAGGCGCTGGATCTGGCGCGAAAGCGTGGACGGGCTGACGTGCATCGCCCGGGCGCTGCGGCCAAAGTGACGGCTTTCCGCCAGGTGCAGGAACATTTTCAGATCGCGTAAATCCACCGATTCCACTCCCTCTTTTTACATTGCATAAATTGCAATGTGACGTTGTGAATATATCAATTTCCGCAATAAATTTCCTGTTGTAATGTGGGTACATTGTCGCTGAAAGGCGAACCGAACAATAAATTACTCGTCGTCTTTCACGTTGTAGGTGCGTTGTCTGCGTCAACTCACCCCAGTCACTTACCAGAGTAAGCTCCTGGGGGTTCGCAGACTTGACGCCTTCCTAAAACGTGAAATCCATAGAGTAATAAACAACACAACATCACGAGGTATCACCCATGGCTAACTACTTTAATACACTGAACTTGCGCCAGCAGCTGGCGCAGCTGGGCAAATGCCGCTTCATGGCGCGCGATGAATTTGCTGATGGCGCGAGCTACCTTCAGGGTAAAAAAGTGGTCATTGTCGGCTGTGGCGCACAGGGTCTGAACCAGGGCCTGAACATGCGTGACTCCGGGCTGGATATCTCCTACGCCCTGCGCAAAGAAGCGATTGCCGAGAAGCGCGCTTCATGGCGTAAAGCGACCGAAAACGGCTTCAAAGTGGGCACCTACGAAGAGCTGATCCCGCAGGCGGATCTGGTGGTGAACCTGACGCCGGACAAGCAGCACTCTGACGTTGTGCGTTCCGTACAGCCGCTGATGAAAGACGGCGCCGCGCTGGGTTACTCCCACGGCTTCAACATCGTTGAAGTGGGCGAGCAGATCCGTAAAGACATCACCGTGGTGATGGTGGCGCCGAAGTGCCCGGGCACCGAAGTGCGTGAAGAGTACAAACGTGGCTTCGGCGTACCGACGCTGATCGCCGTTCACCCGGAAAACGATCCGAAAGGCGAAGGCATGGCGATTGCCAAAGCCTGGGCAGCGGCCACCGGCGGCCATCGTGCGGGCGTACTGGAATCTTCCTTCGTTGCGGAAGTGAAATCTGACCTGATGGGCGAGCAGACTATCCTGTGCGGCATGCTCCAGGCTGGCTCTCTGCTGTGCTTCGACAAGCTGGTGGAGGAAGGCACCGATCCGGCATACGCGGAAAAACTGATTCAGTTCGGCTGGGAAACCATCACCGAAGCGCTGAAGCAGGGCGGCATTACGCTGATGATGGACCGTCTGTCCAACCCGGCAAAACTGCGCGCGTTCGCACTCTCTGAACAGCTGAAAACCATCATGGCGCCGCTGTTCCAGAAACATATGGACGACATCATCTCCGGCGAGTTCTCCTCCGGCATGATGGCAGACTGGGCGAACGACGATAAGAAACTGCTGACCTGGCGTGAAGAGACCGGTAAAACCGCGTTCGAAACCGCACCACAGTACGACGGCAAGATCACCGAGCAGGAGTACTTCGATAAAGGCGTCCTGATGATTGCGATGGTGAAAGCAGGCGTTGAGCTGGCGTTCGAAACTATGGTGGATTCCGGCATCATTGAAGAGTCTGCGTACTACGAATCGCTGCACGAGCTGCCGCTGATCGCAAACACCATCGCCCGTAAGCGTCTGTATGAGATGAACGTGGTGATCTCCGATACCGCCGAGTACGGTAACTACCTGTTCTCTTACGCCTGCGTACCGCTGCTGAAAGAGTTCATGACCACCCTGCAAGCGGGCGATCTGGGCCAGGCGATTGCGGAAGGTGCGGTTGATAACGCGCAGCTGCGTGACGTTAACGAAGCGATCCGCAGCCACGAAATCGAGAAAGTGGGCCAGAAACTGCGTGGCTACATGACCGATATGAAACGTATCGCGGTAGCAGGCTAAACACGATGAATCGGGTGGCGCAAGCCACCCGAACTGTTTTAGCTACGCAGTATCGCGCCGGGATAACCCAGCTGGCGCCACGCCTCATACACCACCACCGACACCGCATTCGACAGGTTCATGCTGCGGCTGTCCGGCATCATCGGAATACGAATTTTCTGCTCGGCTGGCAGGGCATCCAGAATGGTGGCCGGCAGGCCGCGGGTTTCCGGACCAAACATCAGATAATCCCCGTCCTGATAGCTTACGGCGCTGTGCGCTGGCGTGCCTTTGGTGGTCAGGGCGAACATGCGCTGTGGTTTTTCGGATCCCAGAAACGCGGCGTAATCGTGATGACGAACGACGGCGGTAAACTCATGGTAGTCCAGCCCCGCGCGGCGCAGACGTTTGTCGTCCCACGTAAAGCCCATCGGCTCAATGATGTGCAGACGAAAACCGGTGTTGGCGCACAGGCGGATAATATTGCCGGTGTTCGGCGGAATTTCTGGTTCGAATAAGACGATGTTAAGCATGCTGCCCCCTTAATTGCGGGGGCAGAATAGCAGAAAAGAGAGGGACTAGGCGACGCCCGGCTCCTGCGCGCGGCTATACAGCATTTTGTAGACGGTTGCCGCCGCGGCCACGAGAGCAGGCACGCTGAGGATCATTAAAATACTGTCTGCCTGCCACTGCATGGAAAGAAGCTGGGCGCTGGTCATGGTGCCCGCCACGCCGCCGAAGCGGCCGATCCCCTGCATCCAGGCGATACCCGTCGCGCGGCACTCGGTAGGGTAAAAGGTGGCGGCCAGGGTCTGCATGCCCGACTGCGCGCCGTTCATCGCGATCCCCATCAGGAAAATTAACCCGCCAAACAGGGCGATATGGTTATGCTCAATGCCGAGTAAAAGAATCAGGCCCATCGTCAGCACGAAACCACACGCGACCACCTTGTGCGCTTCCCAGCGATCCATCATCCAGCCCGCGAGCAAAATGCCAGCGGTGCCGCCGAAGGTGAACAGCGAGGTGAGCCAGGCGGATTCCGCCAGCGCATACCCCATCCCCTGCATCAGCGTCGGCATCCAGCTCAGCAGGACGTAATAAATCACCAGTCCCATAAAGTAGGTGACCCACAGCATCAGGGTGCCGGGCAGCCAGGGCATGGAAAACAGCTGCGACACGCTGCCTTTTTTCGACGCGACTTTCTCCTCTGTCAGGAAAAAGCCCGTGACGCTATCCAGCGTGCTGCGGGCGAACCGGCTGGCGATGCGGCGAACCTGGGCGATGTCTTTCCCGCGCTGCACCAGAAACTTCACCGACTCCGGCAACAGCAGCGCCAGCAGCACCGTTAAAATCAGCGGCGCAATCGCGCCGGTCAGCAGCACGCTTCGCCAGCCATGGTGAGGGATAAGCCAGGACGAGATCGCCCCGCCGCCCGCCGCACCCAGCGGAAAGCCGCAGTACATGGTGTTAATTGCCATGGCGCGGCAGCGCTGGGGGGCAAACTCTGAGATCAGCGTGATGGCGTTAGGCATCGCGGCGCCCAGCCCGAGACCGGTCAGAAATCGCCATAACGTCAGGGTATTCAGACTTTGCGCCCAGGCCGTGCCCAGGCTCGCCAGGCCGAAGAACAGACACGAAAAGACCAGCACGCGCTTGCGTCCCATCCGGTCCGATACCGGACCTGCAATCAGGGCTCCCAGCGACAGCCCCAGCAGCGCCGCACTCAGCACCGGCCCCAGATCCTGTTTATGTATTCCCCACTCCGTCGACAGCGTAGGCGCAATGTAACCCATCGCTGCGGTATCAAACCCATCGATCGCCAGCACCAGAAAGCCCAGCACAATAAGAAGCCAGTGAAACCCTGAAAAAGGACTTTCATCGATCACCTGCTGAATATCCACCCGACCTGAATACGTCATACGTTCCCCTCCGATGTGATGTTGTTTTTGTGTTCTTGTATTTGCTTGTCTATACAATTGCGGAGGGGCGGGGTGTGTCAAATTTTCTTATCAAAAATGTTACGCAGGTGTTATTTTCGACAAAAAAAGCGCCCGAGGGGAAAGTCGGGCGCGGAAGAAGGGGAGGCTAACCGGGGAAGATCAGGCCGCGTTTCCTTGGGAAAGAGGGGCCAGCGCCGCAGGCAGCTTACTGAGCTCCTGCACCAGAGAGTCTTTGCTGATTTCGCTAATCGACTTCGCCCCGGTCAGGGTCATCGCTACTTTCATCTCTTTCTCGATCAGGTTCAGCAGATTCGCCACGCCCGCCTGGCCGCTGGTGGCCAGCGCGTACAGGTAAGCACGGCCCAGCAGCACGCTGTCGGCGCCGAGCGCAATCATGCGCACCACGTCCAGCCCGTTACGGATGCCGCTATCGGCCAGGATCGCAATATCGCCTTTCACCGCATCGGCAATGGCCGGCAGGGCGCGGGCGGAGGAGAGCACCCCATCAAGCTGGCGGCCACCATGGTTAGAGACCACGATCCCATCGGCGCCAAAACGCACCGCGTCACGGGCATCTTCCGGGTCGAGGATCCCTTTGATCACCATCGGGCCGTCCCAGAATTCGCGGATCCACTCCAGGTCTTTCCAGGAGATCGACGGATCGAAATTGTTCGCCAGCCAGCCAATGTAGTCCTCCAGCCCGGTCGGTTTACCGAGGTAGGCCGAAATATTGCCCAGATCGTGCGGACGGCCGTTCAACCCGACATCCCACGCCCACTGCGGGTGCGTCACCGCCTGCCAGTAACGGCGCAGGGCCGCGTTAGGGCCGCTCATGCCGGAGTGGGCGTCGCGGTAGCGCGCGCCGGGGGTCGGCATGTCGACGGTAAAGACCAGGGTTGAGCAGCCCGCCGCTTTGGCGCGCTCCAGCGCGTTGCGCATAAAACCGCGATCGCGCAGGACGTACAGCTGGAACCACATCGGGCGCTTGATGGTCGGGGCGACTTCTTCAATCGGGCAGACGGACACGGTGGAAAGGGTAAACGGAATGCCTTTGGCATCTGCGGCGGCGGCGGCCTGCACTTCACCGCGACGGGCATACATGCCACATAAACCGACAGGTGCGAGCGCTACCGGCATGGAGAGCGTCTCGTTAAACAGCTTCGTCTCAAGGCTCAGGTCAGACATATTTTTCAGCACGCGCTGGCGCAGGGCCACTTCCGACAGATCCTCCACGTTACGGCGCAGGGTATATTCGGCATACGCCCCGCCGTCGATATAGTGGAACAGGAACGGGGGCAAAATGCGCTGCGCCGCGGCGCGATAGTCACTGGCTGCTGAAATAATCATGCTTTGTTCTCCCTGGAAATATCACTCTCGCCAGGCAGACGGGTAATACGCGCCTGTCGGGCCTGATCTTCATCGAATCGTTTAATGGTGGTATGCACGAAGCCGAGATGCGCCATCATCGCCTTGCGCGCGGCCTCGGCATCTCCGGCCAGAATGGCGGTGAGCACCGCCTCGTGCTGTTCGGTCAGCTGGGCAAACACCGGCGGCACCAGATACATGCGCTGGCGGCTCTGCTTGACGGAGGATTGCAGCAGGTCGAAGAACCCGCGCATGGTTTGCAGCAGCACCACGTTGTGCGAGGCCTCGGCAATCGCCAGATGGAACCGCACGTCCGCCTGGGAGGCGATGTCCGGGTCGCTGCTTTGCGTGGCTTCAAAACAGGCTTTGAGCTTCTCTTTGTCGGCGTCGGTTGCCCGCATCGCCGCGTGCCACGCGGTGCTGGTTTCGATGGCGTGACGCGCTTCGAGGATGTCGAAGCTGTAGTCAGGGTCGTTTTCCATCAGCGTCTTCAGCGGCTGCACGATGTTTTGTTCGGACCAGTCGTCATGCTGCCAGCGCACGAAGGTGCCGCCGCCGCGACGGCTCAGCAGCACCCCTTCACTAACCAGCGTCGCCAGCGCCTCGCGCAGTGAGTTGCGCGACACGCCAAGCTGAGCGGCAAGCTGACGCTCGGCGGGCAATCTCATGCCCGCTTCCAGCTGTTGTTCTTCTATCAGCGCCCGTACGCGAGTGGCAATCTCGTCGGACAGGCGTCTGGGCATCACTATCATGGAATCATCCAGGTTAAGACATAGGCCTGCAATGTGGTGATCACGCCCACCATGCAGGTAAATATCAGGCTGTGTTTAACGGTAAAGCGGAACAGATCCGACTCTTTGCCTACCAGCCCCACCGCAGCACAGGCAATGGCGATGGACTGCGGTGAGATCATCTTCCCGGTCACGCCGCCGGTGGTGTTCGCAGCGACCAGCAGCACGTCCGAGACGCCAATCTGCTGCGCGGCCGTGGCCTGTAGGGCAGCAAACAGGGCGTTAGATGACGTATCTGAACCGGTCAGGAACACCCCCAGCCAGCCGAGGAACGGCGAGAAGAAGGTAAACGCGTGGCCGGTATGCGCCAGCGCTAACGCCAGCGTCGACGACAGGCCGGAGTAATTCGAAATAAACGCGAACGCCAGCACCATGCCGATGGAGTAAATCGGCAGCATCAGCTCTTTAATCGTCGCCGCAAAGGTCTGTACCGCGGCGGCAGGCTTCATGCGCAGCCACACAACGGAAAGGATAGCGGCAAACAGGATGGCCGTACCGGTGGCTGAGAACCAGTCGAACTTAAACACTGCCGCATACGGCGTGGCGTCGTGCACCACCGGCGGCATACGGGCGACCATTTTGTCGAGGAACGGCACGGAGATATTAATCACCATGTCGTACAGCGCGCCGCCCGGGGCGAACAGGGCTTTAAACGGCGGAATGCTCCACAGCGTCACGGTGGCGGTCAGGAACAGGAACGGTGACCATGCGCGTACAATCTGTCCGGCGGTATAGCCGGTGCGCGCCAGCGTCTGATCCACGTGCGATGCGCCCATGTCAGCAAAGCGGAAGATACGTACCGGCTGCCAGCGTTTCAGGAACAGCGTCAGACAGACCAGCGACACCAGGGAAGAGATGATGTCCGGCAGTTCCGGGCCGAGGAAGTTGGAGCTGAGATACTGGGCAATGGCGAACGAACCGCCCGCTACCATCACCGCAGGCCAGGTCTCCTTCACGCCGCGCCAGCCGTCCATAATCGCCATGATCCAGAACAGCACGATAATGGTCAGGAACGGCAGCTGGCGGCCCACCATCTGGCCGATCTCGAAGCTGTCCAGCCCGGTCACCTGACCCGCCACCAGAATCGGAATGCCCATCGCGCCAAACGCCACCGGGGCGGTGTTCACAATCAGGCACAGGCCAGCGGCATACAGCGGATTAAAGCCCAGCCCGACCAGCAGAGCGGCGGTGATCGCCACCGGCGCGCCAAATCCTGCCGCCCCTTCAAGGAACGCCCCGAAGGAGAAACCGACAATCAGCATCTGTAAACGCTGGTCCGGTGTAATAGAGAGAATCGACGAGCGAATAATGTCGAACTGCCCGGTTTTCACCGAGATTTTGTAGACAAAGACAGCGGCGATGATGATCCACGCAATCGGCCACAGGCCGTAGAAGAAACCATACACCACGGAGGCCAGCGCGCGATCGACCGGCATTTTATAGAAGAACAGCGCCACCAGCAGGGCGATGGCAACGGTGTACGTTGCGGCAAGGTAGCCCTTCAGCTTGAGCTTTATCAGCGCAAAGAAGAAGAACAGGATCGGTAGCGATGCGATCAGGCTCGACAGCCAGATATTCCCGGCCGGATCGTAGTTTTGTTGCCAGAGGCTCATGCAGGTCTCCTGAGGACCACACGGGTGTTCGTCGGGTGAGTCTCTGCTCATCTCAGCGTCACACTTAGTGTAAAAGTGGTCCTTCCAATATTGTGATGTAGGGTTAATGGCAATAAATGGTTAACCAAGTGTTGCTATTCAGCAATGCTTTTGTGAAGTGGAGCATCGAAACTGTGAACGATGGATAGCTTTACGCATGATTGGTAGGACCAAAACCGCAAGTTCAACTCACCGCGTGCGTTGGGAGCGGTAGTCAGGTGGAGGGCATTACATTCGCCTTTTGAGCAGATACGGCGCGTAAAAGAGGTTGAATAAAATGGGTATGTGATAATATTGCGTGAATCAAATGAGGTTTGTTTGTTTTATTTATGTTTTTGAAAATCTGTATATGTGTGATCAGAGTGATATATTTCTTATAAATAAAAATTTTTTTTGGTTAAAAATGCGAAATCGAAGCTGTAGCAAAAAATTTTAATTAAGGTAAATTTCACATATAGATTTTAACAGTGTATTACAAACGATCAATTGCTGATCGATAAGGAAATATCCTGTTTAACCGCGATTTTTCAGGATAAAGTGAAATAATTTTTTGCTGAAGTGACATTTTTTGGCTAATAATATTCTGAAATAAATTGATCAAACAATGATCAGTTAACTCTCTTGTAATTTAGTTGCGGTATTAAAAGCAGATTAATAATTATTAGGGCAATGGAAAGGGGTTAAATTTGTTAGTTGAGTGTTAATTTCAGAATGTTTACAAGCGCGGCGTATTACTTTTCAATACGTAGACGTTAAAAGGCATTTGATTTACTATTTATTCAGAAGCAACGTAACAGAAGATTTTAAATTTATTACTAACCACAACGTATTCAGTGTTATTTTCGGCCAGAAGTCATTCCTCAGTTGAAGGATATCTGTGTATGGCCTTCTGAAAATATACGGATTATCACCATGGGATGGACCCTGCTTTATTCTATAAGGTCGCGTCACCCATTCTGCTAAAACCCTTTCGGTGGCGTTTTTAAATCCTTATAGCGGTTATTGTACCTGGTACAACAAGTCTATATCTGTTTAATTTACAGAGGGGAAAGTGTTCCAAATGAAAATCAAAAATGTGGCGCTGGCGATTGCCGCGGCGGGGCTGCTGTTATCTTCTCAATCGGTACTGGCAAGCAGTGATTCTGGCGTTAATGCTTCTCTGGATACCGGTGCGGGTTCGCAAAGTACGGGCGGGGTGATCAATTTTACCGGGAAGATTACCCTTATTTCCTGTGATATTACTCCGGCCTCTAAAAACAAAACGGTAGACCTTGGGGCGTGGGCAAAAAGCTACTTTGACGATCACAACGAAACGACGCCGCGCGAGTTCAAAATCAACGTGGAAAACTGCCCGGAGACGGTTGAATCGGTTGCGGTACTGTTTGACGGAACCAAAGATACGGTGAATGACACACTGCTTCAGGTTACGCCAGGTGAAGGTATGGCGACGGGTGTCGGCGTGAAGCTTTATAACAGCGATCGCAGCACCGCGATTAAACCGGGTACGGTATCTGAAACAACCGCACCGGATGATGAAGGCAATGCTGAATTAACTTTCTATGCCGCACTTGACAAAGATGGCACAGAAATCAACGCCGGCGATGTTAACGCCGTTTCTAACTTCCTGATGGTTTATAACTGATTTCACTGTCAGCCACCTCCAGAGATAATAATGATGAAACGTTTATCGTATATTATGCTCACTGCATTAATGGTTAGTTCTGCGTCAGTTTCCGCTGGCGTTGTAATGGGGGGAACACGGATCGTATACCCACAACACAGCAAGGAGGTGGCATTTTCTGTTTCTAATATGGAAAGTGCGGTTCCCTATCTTATTCAGTCGTGGGTTGAAGGGGATGGGCAGGGTAAAAATAACGCTGCGCCATTTATTGTCACGCCACCTCTGTTCAGACTTGATCCGGAGCAGACCAATACGCTGCGTATTCAATATACCGGCGCTCCGCTGCCCACAGATCGTGAATCTGTATTCTGGCTCGATATTAAAGCGATTGCGCCAAAGCCAAAAGAGAGCAGCAACGAATTACAAGTTAACGTTAAATCGAAATTTAAAATTTTCTACCGCCCGGACAATCTAAAAGGGGACGCTGCAACTGCCTGGCAGAAAATAACGTTTTCGCGGACGGGAAAAGGGCTTAAGGCCGCTAACCCGACGCCATACTACGTCTCTTTTTATCGGCTGACCGTTGGCGGGCATAAAATTGAGCAGCCGGGCATGATCGGTCCAGGGGAAACCCGTGAATGGCCTGTGTCCGCCTCCGGGGGCGTAAGCTGGTCGGCTATTAATGATTTTGGTGCCATCACCGCCACCCACACCCAGCCTCTTTAAGATCATGCCTTTTCGCCTGTTTCGTTACGCGCCGCTTTCAGTGTTGCTGCTTAGCTTCAGCCGTGCGGGGATGGCCGAGGATTACTTTGATCCCGCCGCGCTGGAGCTTTCCTCTACTGAACAGAAAACGGCGGATCTGCACTATTTCTCTGAAAAGGGCGGGCAGATGCCAGGCACCTGGCTCGTGACGCTGGAGATTAACGGACGCGAGGAGCGGCATCAGGAGATCACCTTCGTCAATGAGAAAGGCAGCCTGCAACCCGTTTTTAGCGTATCGCTGCTGGAAGCGCTTGGCGTAAATGTAGGGGCCATTCCTGCATTCTCCCGGTTGCAGGAGGGAGAAACGTTCACGCACCTCGAGGATTTTATTCCGGCAGCGCGAACCTCCTATGATTTCAACCAACAGCGCCTTTTTCTCAACCTGCCGCAGGCGGCGATGAAACACCGCAGCCGTGGCTACGTGCCGCAGTCGCAGTGGGACGATGGTATCCCGGCGGCATTTACTGATTACAGTCTGTCGGGCGGTCAGGCCCGTCATCAGAGCGGGGTCACGACATCCAGCTATCTGAGCCTGCGTAACGGCATCAATCTGGGGGCGTGGCGGTTGCGCAACTCTTCGGCCTGGAGCCACAGCGACGCGGGCGGCAACCATTTTCAGTCGCAAAGTAGCTGGCTGAGCCGGGATATTCGCCGTCTTAACAGCCAGCTACGGATCGGCGATGCCTGGACCGCAGGCGACGTCTTCGATAGCGTGGCGTTTCGCGGGGTTCAGCTCTCGTCCAGCGAGAGCATGTTACCCGACAGCCAGCGCGGCTTCGCACCAACCATCCGCGGCGTTGCACACAGCTTCGCTAAAGTCTCCGTTTCGCAAAATGGCTATGTGATCTATGAAACCTGGGTGGCCGCCGGGCCATTTATCATTAACGATCTGTTCCCCGGCGCACAAAGCGGCGATCTACAGGTTACGGTCACGGAAAGTGACGGCTCAACGCGCGTCTTTACCCAACCCTATTCTGCGGTGCCGTTTATGCGACGCCAGGGCAGCCTGAAATACAGTCTCAACGCCGGACGATTTCACTCCGGCTCCGGCGATGCGCGTTCGCCTGAGTTTGTTGAAGGCGCTTTTTTCTACGGTCTGCTCTCCAGGATGACGGTGTATGGCGGCTTTCGTACGGCGAGCAACTACCAGGCCGGTGCAATTGGCATAGGCAGAGGGTTTGGCGCATTTGGCTCGCTGGGCATTGACGATACGCTGGCAAAAAGCCATTTACCCGACGGCAAAAACGCGATAGGGCAGGCGTGGCGCATTCAGTATCAGAAAGATTTCAGCGCTACCGGCACCGCCTTCAACCTGGCGAGTTATCGCTATGCCTCGCGCAATTACTATGAATTTAGTGAACTGAATCAGTCTGACAGCCAACAGCTGCAACTCAATAATCGCCGTAGCCGCTCGCAGGTCACCTTTTCACAGACGCTGGGTCAGTTCGGCAGCCTCAGCGTCTCGGCATGGATGCAGGATTACTGGCATACGTCCGGGCAGGATAAAACCATCCACATTGGCTGGTACACCAGCTGGCGGGGCATTTCCTGGGGCGCGGGATATGACTACACCGACTCAGCGCGTGAGCAGCATCCCGATCGCACCGTGTCGTTTAACGTCAATGTTCCGCTTGGCCACTGGTTACCGGACAGCTCGGTCAGTTACTTCATCAACCACAACAATCGTGGAATGACCACGCAGCAGATGTCTCTCAACGGCAGCGCGCTGGCGAATCGCAACCTTAATTACAGCGTTCAGCAGAGTAAGGCCAGCGAGGGACAAGCCGACAGTACCAGCCTGGCGCTGCAATACAACGGTGGCTACGGCAACGTCAGCCTCGGTTATGACCACAGCCGAAGCGGTAGCAACGCGAGCCTCGGACTCGCCGGAGGCGTTATCGCCACGCAGTATGGCGTCACGCTTAGCGAGCCGCTGGGCGATACCGTCGCCCTGCTGCGCGTGCCCGGTGCGGCGAACGTTGAGCCGGAGGGTTACAACGGGATCCATACCGACAGCCGCGGCTATGCGGTCATGCCAACGCTCTCGGCGTATCGCAAAAATACCGTCAGCCTTGATACGGCGACGCTGGGTGAGAACGTCGACGTTGAGCAGAGCGGTCTGACGCTCATTCCCACCAGCGGCGCGGTGGTGCTGGCCAATTACAAAACCCACATTGGTTATCGCGTTCTGTTTTCCCTGCGCTACCACGGTGAACCGTTGCCGTTTGGCGCGCAGGCTGAAGTGGTGGAGCAGAACCGCCATTCTGCAAACCGAAGCATGGTCGCTGACGGCGGTCAGGCCTACCTGAGCGGAGTACCCGAGCGCGGCACCCTGCGCGTCACCTGGTATGAAAACGGGGAGCAGCAGCAATGCCAGACACCTTTCAGATTGGGGAAAGCTCATATGGCCCCCGGCATCGCTACGCTGTCTCTTGAGTGCCACTAGAGGAATATCATGCGTCGTTTTATTCACTGGTTTTTCTATCTCAGTCTGCTTTCGCTTTTTGGCATGCTGAGTTTTCATGCCCATGCCCAGACTTCAACCTGCCGCACCACGCGCGATCAGTGGGTCGTTCAGGTGCCTTATGCCATTGGGTATGCGCCCGGCACGTCTGACTGGACGCCGATATCTGCGCCGATACAGTCTACCGGGGCGGATTTCTACAGCTGTGATGGCGGGAATGACCCCTGGCGTAGTATCGGATTTGTCGAGCTGGATAACCCCGTCGGCACCGTGGTGGGGGAAGACGGTGCGTCGCGGCACGTCTACAAAACCCAAATTGACGGCATCGGCTACGCGCTCGGGTTCCGCGAGCAGCAGTACTGTGGTGCGGATGCCGTACGGTATATTGATGGCACCAGCCCGGTAGACGGCAACGAGTCCCGGCGTATCTGCGATGCCTCACAGAATCCTGCCTTTGCCAGCGCCCCAACGTATAAATTGCAGTTCTGGGTGGTGTTTTACAAAATCCCGACGACCAGCCCCATGCCTGACGATAACGCCAACTCCCAGGAGCAAAATGTCGGATCGCTGATATTGCAGGCGGGAGAAAATCAAGCCAGCGCCACCAACGTGGCGACACCAGTACAGATTCATCTCGCCAGCTTCACCGTCAGGCGTACCAGCTGTTCAGTGGGCTCTCGCAGCATTCTTGTTCCCATGGGGAGCGTGAGCCAGCGTGAATTTCACGGCATCGGCTCCCGCGCCGGGGGCGGACGCTTCAGCATTCCGGTGACTTGCGAAAATAACACGGCGGTTAAGATGGGTTTCTTTGGCGATACCACGCCGGGCAACGATCGGGCGCTGGCGTTGACGAAGCAGGAGGATAGCGCCAGCGGTGTCGGGATCGAACTGCTTTACGGTGACAATACCGGTTCGGTTCAGGGGCAGGTGGTACCGTGGAACACCCCGCAGGTATCAGCGCTTGGGCAAGTAGGGGATAACCAGACGCAAACCTTCTGGTTTGATGCGCATTACATTCAGACGGAAGCGAACGTGACGGCGGGAAAAGCGGATGCGATGGCCACGTTTAACCTGATTTACAACTGAGTTTCCCCTGCCGCAGCGGCAGGGGAGGACGATCAGAACGCGGTCTTACAAAAACCCGTCATCTCTTTCAGGCCCATTTCGCGACCAAGCTCAGTCATCGGGTGCACCACCACCAGGCCACGGACGCTTTTCTTCAGCTTGCCCATGTCGGCCTGCTCTTTTTTGGTGATCGCGCGGCGATGCGGCATGTTCATCAGCTTCTGCGCTTCTTTACTCAGCTTCTGGCCTTTCACTTCGCGCAGGCGTTCAATTTCCGCCTCCAGCTTCACGGACTCTTTTTCCAGCTCGGCATATTTCTCGGCGGAATCAACAAGGGAGAGGCCGGCCATCTGATGGCGGATCATATCCAGACGGTCGCTCAGGCGTTTAATTTCGTTCTTTTCGACTTCTTTCATGACAAATAACTCTGAAAACGGGGAATTTACAGGGAAGGATACACCAATGTGTGCGGGCTTACTTCTGAAACGCTTTTTTTAAGCTGATTTTAGAAATCAGCTCAGTCAGGGAAAGCACCATGGTGGAGCGGACAACCTGTTGATAACGCAGCTTTTGCATCGCGTACAGCTCTGGGTCGCTGTTATCAAACTGAGGTGCGGGAGGGAGCGCGGATACGCAGTGCAGTTCGCCGAAGGGCCCCAGTATCTCATCATCGGTAAAGGTGTACTCATTGCCGTCATGATTGAGCTCTTCGCGCAGCGCCATTAACAGCTCTGCGTCTTCATACTCCTGACGGTTCAGCACGCCGAGACCGTAAATCAGCTTCAGCCGTACCGATAAATCGCCCAGCGGTCCGTCTCCGTCCAGTAACGGTTCTACAGCGTACTTTACCGCGTAGTCGTCTTTGCGAAACACCTGAAGCACCAGAATGTTTACCGCCTCGGTTAACAGCTCGACGGCGGCAATCAGGAAACTTCGTACGGTTTTGCCAGCATTCAGACGCTCAAGCACACGATTTTCAAAGGCCTGGGTTTGTTCCATTATTGCCTGCATATCTGACAATCTGTTATTCGGGCGCAGGCTCACCTGCGCCGGACTCTGCATCATTTGGTTGCGTTGTATGCGCTGACCGCCTCCGCAACTACGTCACTGTTGGCATCCAGACCGGAGATCTGCGCCAGCGCAGCCTGCGCGCCTTTGTCATCAATCAGCTGAGCCAGCTCAATCGCCTGCGGGTCCTGCTCGCTGCGGTAGTGCATTGCGGCAGCGATTCCCTTCACCAGGTTAGCGTGCGGCAGGCCGTATTCCAGCGTGCCCAGCAGCGGTTTAATCAGGCGATCGCCCGCGCTCAGTTTACGCAGCGGCTGACGACCCACGCGCTCAACGTCATCTTTCAGATACGGGTTTTCAAAACGACCGAGGATTTTCTGGATGTATGCTGCGTGTTTATCAGCATCAAAACCGTAGCGTTTGATCAGCACCGCGCCGCTCTCTTCCATTGCCCCTTTGACCACCGCACGGATGTTCTCATCGAGGATCGCGTCACGAATGGTCTGATGACCGGCCAATTTTCCGAGGTACGCGGTTATAGCATGCCCGGTGTTCAGCGTGAAGAGTTTACGTTCGACAAATGCCATCAGGTTATCGGTTAATTCCATTCCCGGAATGGTCGGCAGCGCGCCCTTAAACTGGGTTTTATCAACGATCCACTCGCTGAAGGTTTCCACGGTCACTTCCAGCGGGTCGTTGGTGGCGGATGCTGACGGCGGAACGATGCGATCCACGGCGGAATCAACAAAACCTACGTGCGCTTCAACCCAGGCTTTATCTTCGTCGGCGACGGCCGCAAGAACGTGGCCTTTCAGCTGCGTGGTGCCGCGCACCATGTTTTCACAGGCGATGATGTTCAGCGGCGTTTCAACGCCCTGTGCTTTACGCTTCGCCAGGCCTTTCGCGACCGCCGGGGCGATACGCTCAAGCACCACCGGACCCACGGCTGTGGTGACCAGATCAACGCTGGCAATAAGATCGATAACATCGTCGCCAATGCTGCTTACCGCGTTGACGCCAGAGACCGTTTCAACCTGTTCGTTTTCACCCACCACGTGAACCTGATAGCTATGACGGGCATTCAGGGCATCCAGAACCACCTGATTCACATCGGCGAATGTCAGGGTAATGCCCGCGTCTGCCAGCAGTTTACCGATAAAGCCACGACCAATATTACCTGCGCCAAAATGTAATGCTTTCATAGTGTTAACCTTCATCAATGTTTTTACCCGAGAGGGCTGGGGTGAGGAACGTTTTCCCCTCACCCTAGCCCTCTCCCCGGGGGGGAGAGGGAGGAGTACCGTTATTTGTTAAGCAGGGCCAGAACTTCTTCAACGCTGGTGGTGTTGGCCAGACGCTCAATAACCGTTTCGTCATCCAGCGCGTTGGTCAGGCTGGTAATCACCTGGATATGCTCGTTGTTGCGAGCGGCGATACCAATCACCAGACGGGCGATGTCGTCCTCTTCTTCACCGAAGCGCACGCCATCAGGATACTGACAGAACACGACGCCGGTTTTCAGCACGCGGTCTTTGGCTTCCACCGTACCGTGTGGAACCGCGATGGATTCACCCAGGTAGGTTGGGGTCAGCTTTTCACGCTCCAGCATCGCCTCAACGTATTCCGGCTGAACGTAGCCACCTTTCACCAGCTGCTCACCGGCGAAGCGAATGGCCTCTTCTTTATTGGTCGCCGTGCGGCCAAGGAAGATGTTTTCTGCGCCCAGTTTGAACAGATGCGCGTTGCTCTCGTCGAAGCTGTCTTGCAGGCTGGTACGTACTTTCACTTCGTTATCTTCATGGCGCTGCGCCGCCACCAGACGTTCGGTCAGGCTCGTGTACAGGCCGCTGTCGAGGAAGTTGGTCAGGGAAATGTGCTGCGCCTGCGGTACCTGACGCATAGCGCGTTCGGTCAGATCGCGGTGCGTGATCACCAGGTCAACGTCCGGCGGCAGGCTGTTAATCGCGCTGTTGGTGACGGAGATGTTGATCAGACCCGCATCCTGCACTTTCTTACGCAGCACGCCCGCACCCATTGCGCTGGAGCCCATACCGGCATCACAGGCCACGATGATTTTACGAACGTGGCTCAGGTCGTTAGAGACATCGCCTGCCGCCAGCGGCGTTGCGCCTTTGGATTCGGCTTTCATGTCATGCATACGACGGGTTGCCGCTTCGATATCGTCGTCTTCTTTCACCTTGCTGGTTTTCAGCAGGATAGCGGAGGCCACGAAGGAGACCGCCATGGCCGCACAGATCGCCGCGATGTTCGCGAAGTAGGCGCCTTTCGGGGTCATCGCCAGCACCGCCAGGATAGAGCCTGGAGAAGCCGGAGAGACCAGACCGCCGCCCAGTACGCTCAGGGTGAACACGCCGGTCATACCGCCGAGGATAACGGCCAGGATCAGGCGTGGGTTCATCAGCACGTACGGGAAGTAAATTTCGTGAATACCGCCCAGGAAGTGAATGATTGCCGCGCCGCCAGCAGACTGCTTCGCGCTGCCGCGACCGAAGAACATATATGCCAGCAGAACGCCCATACCCGGACCCGGGTTGGCTTCAATCAGGAAGAAGATGGACTTGCCGAGATCGTGAGACTGCTGAATACCCAGCGGCGAGAAGATACCGTGGTTGATGGCGTTGTTCAGGAACAGGATTTTCGCCGGTTCAACGAAGATTGACGCCAGCGGCAGCATGTCATGCGCCACCATGAAGTTAACGCCCGCCGCCAGCAGCTTGGAGAGCACTTCAACCGCAGGGCCAATGCCGAGGAACGCCAGAATCGCGAGGATCATCCCGATGATGCCCGCAGAGAAGTTGTTCACCAGCATTTCGAAGCCGGATTTGATCTTGCCATCAACCCAGACGTCAAATTTCTTAATCGCCCAGCCGCCCAGAGGACCGGCAATCATCGCACCGAGGAACATCGGCATATCCGCACCGACGATCACCCCCATGGTTGTGATGGCACCCACGACGCCTCCACGGTCACCGCCCACCAGACGACCACCAGTATAACCGATGAGCAGCGGCAGCAGGTACGTAATCATTGGGCCAACAAGTTTCGCCAGCGTTTCGTTAGGCAACCACCCTGTCGGAATAAATAATGCGGTGATAATACCCCACGCGATAAACGCGCCGATATTTGGCATCACCATGTTGCTGAGGAAACGACCAAAGCTTTGCACTTTGATCTTGAAATCGGATGACATAAAACACCCCTTCTTATGTTTACGCTTAGGCTTGTGGCCCGAGGTTTATCGTTAATGTGCGGCGGCAGAGGTAGCCGGGCCCTGTTCTGATGCTGTGAAATCTGGCACTGAATCGTTCAACTGTCCAGACAGCGAAATTTTGTGTGATCTGAATCACATGAATGTAGGGGGTGAGGATATTAATGAAGTGATCGCGATCACATAATGAGTGTGTAAAAAAAATACATCGTTCAGAATTACGCCAAAATGGGCGGGTTTTTGTGATTAATATCACAATGTTAAGTTGGCTGTTTGTTTTCAGATTGTGATTTGATTCACAAAATATTTTTATGCAGATTTCTCCCGTATCCCCTCACGACAGGAATGCGATACGCACACCTGTCTTTTACCACGGCTTGATCCATACTGACCTCTTTGTGGGCATTAAGGATAAGCAATGAAACTCATCGGCAGTTATACAAGTCCTTTCGTGCGTAAGATTTCGATTCTCCTGCTGGAGAAAGGGATTGAATTTGAATTCGTAAATGAACAACCCTACAACGCTGAGAACGGCGTTGCGCAGTACAACCCGCTGGGGAAAGTCCCGGCCCTGGTAACGGACGAGGGCGACTACTGGTTTGATTCCCCGATCATTGCGGAGTACATCGAGCTGCTTGGCGTTGCGCCGGCCATGCTGCCGGCGGATCCAAAAGCAGCGCTGGCGATGAAGCAAATTGAAGCCCTGGCGGATGGCATTATGGATGCGGCATTAACGTCCGTACGCGAGCAGGCAAGGCCCGCCGCCCAGCAGTCAGAAAATGAGCTGCTGCGCCAGCGCGAAAAAATCAGCCGCAGCCTGGATATGTGCGAACAGCTGATCCGCGACGGGAAAATTCAGAGCGATAGCCTGAATCTGGCGACGATCGCCATCGCCTGCGCCATCGGCTACCTCAATTTCCGCCGCGTCTCGCCGGGCTGGTGCGTAGATCGTCCGCTGCTGGTCAAACTGGCGGAGACGCTCTTCCAGCGCGAAAGTTTCGCCCGGACTGAACCGCCAAAGGCTTGATGCGGGTTATAACACTTCCTGGCGGGAGGCGGTACAATCCCCCCACATGTTAACTCCCTCTCCCGTCGGGAGGGGGGAAGATATTTACTCGCCAGGCGCATTCATGACTACTCATCATTCCCTCTACAGCCAGATCCCCGCTACCGATCGTCTGCTTCGTGACCCGCGCATCACTGCGGTGCTGGAGCAGTTTGGCCATACTGCAACGGTCGACATGCTACGCCAGCTTCAGGACGATGCGCGTCGCCATATTCAGGCTGAGAACGCGCTACCCGGCTGGTGCGAGGCATGGGCGCAGGAAGTTGAAAGGAGGTTGAGCAAGCACGCGCAAAGCGCGTTGCGCCCGGTTATTAACCTGACAGGCACGGTTCTGCACACCAATCTGGGCCGGGCACAGCAGGCAGAAGAGGCAATAGAGGCCGTCACCCGGGCCATGCGCTCGCCGGTGACGCTGGAGTACGATCTGGACGGCGCCGGGCGCGGACATCGCGATCGCGCGCTGGCGGATCTTCTCTGCCAGATCACCGGCGCGGAAGATGCCTGCATTGTGAATAACAACGCGGCGGCGGTGCTGTTAATGCTGGCGGCCACCGCAAGCGGAAAAGAGGTTGTCGTCTCTCGCGGCGAGCTGGTGGAGATCGGCGGGGCGTTTCGTATTCCGGACGTCATGCGGCAGGCGGGCTGCACGCTGCATGAAGTGGGCACAACTAACCGTACCCATGCAAAAGATTATCGCGCGGCGGTGAATGAAAACACCGCCCTGCTGATGAAAGTGCATACCAGCAATTACCACATTGAGGGTTTCACCAAAACGGTGGAAGAGGCTGAACTGGCCGCCATCGGGCGCGAGCTAAACGTGCCGGTGATTGCCGATCTTGGCAGTGGGTCGCTGGTGGATATGCGCCAGTATGGTCTGCCAAAAGAGCCAATGGTGCAGGAAATGGTTGCCGCGGGCGTAAGCCTGGTCAGTTTCTCTGGCGATAAACTGCTGGGCGGGCCGCAGGCGGGTATTATCGTCGGCAGGCGCGAGCTGATTGCGCAGCTACAGCAGCATCCGCTGAAGCGCGCCCTGCGTGCCGATAAAATGACGCTGGCCGCGCTGGAAGCCACGCTGCGGCTCTATCTCCACCCGGAGAAACTGGCTGACCGCCTGCCCACGTTGCGTTTGCTGAGCCGTGATGCGGCCTCTGTTCGCGCGCAGGCGGAAGCGCTACTGCCGCAGGTTGCTCCTCATTACCCTGAGTTTGAAGTTCGTATCGAGCCTTGCCTGTCGCAAATTGGCAGCGGCTCGCTGCCGGTGGACAGGTTACCGAGCGAAGCGCTGACGTTCACCCCGCGCGACGGACGCGGAAGCCAGCTTGAGGCGCTGTCGGCGCGCTGGCGCGCATTACCGACGCCGGTGATTGGCCGGATCGGTGACGGGCGCATGTGGCTGGATTTACGCTGTCTGGAAGATGAAGTGCGGTTTCTGGAGATGATGTTGAAATGATTATTGCCACCGCCGGTCACGTTGACCACGGCAAAACCACGTTATTGCAGGCCATTACGGGCGTGAATGCCGATCGCCTGCCGGAAGAGAAAAAGCGCGGCATGACCATTGACCTGGGTTACGCCTACTGGCCGCAGCCCGACGGTCGCGTGCTGGGCTTTATCGACGTGCCCGGCCACGAGAAGTTTCTTTCCAATATGCTCGCGGGCGTGGGCGGGATCGATCACGCTCTGCTGGTGGTCGCGTGCGATGACGGGGTGATGGCGCAAACGCGCGAGCATCTGGCGATCCTCCAGCTGACGGGAAACCCGCAGTTGACCGTCGCCCTCACTAAAGCGGACCGTGTGGAGGAGGCGCGTATCGACGA
The DNA here is from genome assembly GCF_002787395.1 of Enterobacter sp. CRENT-193. Classification (NCBI taxonomy): domain Bacteria; kingdom Pseudomonadati; phylum Pseudomonadota; class Gammaproteobacteria; order Enterobacterales; family Enterobacteriaceae; genus Enterobacter; species Enterobacter sp. CRENT-193. The sequence goes on from NZ_CP024812.1 coordinate 979,429, forward strand.
GGTGCGTCAAGAGGTGCTGGCGGCGCTGAGTGAATACGGTTTTAAGGATGCCGCACTGTTTGTCACCGTAGCGACAGAAGGCCGCGGTATCGATGCTCTTCGCAACCATTTGCAGCAGATCCCGTCTCGTGAACAGGCCAGCCATCACCGCTTCCGTCTGGCGATCGACAGGGCGTTTACCGTGAAAGGGGCTGGGCTGGTGGTGACCGGTACCGCGCTGAGCGGGGAAGTGCACGTGGGCGATACCCTGTGGCTCACGGGCGTGAACAAACCGATGCGCGTGCGCGGGCTTCATGCGCAAAACCAGCCGGTGGAACAGGCCCACGCCGGGCAGCGTATCGCGCTGAATATTGCCGGTGATGCCGAAAAAGACCAGCTTAACCGCGGCGACTGGCTGCTGGCCGACGCGCCGCCGGAGCCCTCTGAACGGATTATCGTTTCTCTCCAGACCCATACGCCGCTGACCCAGTGGCAGCCGCTGCATATCCACCACGCGGCCAGCCACATCACCGGACGCGTGTCGCTGCTGGAAAACGATCTCGCCGAACTGGTGTTCGACTCCCCGCTCTGGCTGGCGAATAACGACCGCCTGGTTCTGCGCGATATTTCGGCGCGGGAAACGCTGGCGGGCGCGCGCGTGGTCATGCTGGATCCGCCCCGTCGCGGCAAACGTAAGCCCGAGTATTTACAGTGGCTGGCCGCGCTGGCCCAGACCCGCGATGATAAGTCTGCGTTAGATATCCACCTTGAGCGTGGCGCGGTGGATCTGGCGGCGTTCGCCTGGGCGCGCCAGCTCAGCGGCGAAGGATTGCGTCTTCTGACGCAGGAGCCAGGTTTTATTCAGGCCGGGAACAGCCTGCTGAACGCGCCGGTGGCGGCGCGCTGGCAGCGCAAAGTGCTGAGCACGCTGGCGACCTACCATGAACAGCATCAGGATGAGCCCGGCCCGGGCCGTGAACGTCTGCGGCGCATGGCGTTGCCCATGGAAGACGACGCGCTGGTGCTGTTGCTGATTGAAAACATGCGTGAAAGCGGCGTTATTGCAAGTCATCACGGCTGGCTACACCTGCCGGAACACAAGGCCGGTTTTACCGCTGAGCAGGACGCGGTCTGGCAAAAAGTGGCGGCGCTGTTTGGCGATGAACCGTGGTGGGTGCGCGATCTGGCGCGTGAAACCAATACCGATGAGCAGCTGATGCGTCAGGTACTGCGCCATGCGGCACAGCAGGGGATGATTGTGGCGATCGTGAAAGATCGTTATTACCGCAACGATCGGATCGTAGCGTTTGCGAACCTGATCCGGGAGCTGGATCAGGCGCGCGGATCAACCTGCGCCGCAGACTTCCGCGATCGGCTGAATGTGGGACGCAAACTGGCGATTCAGATCCTGGAGTATTTCAACCGCATCGGGTTTACGCGTCGTCGTGGCAATGACCATGTGCTACGCGACGCGCAGTTATTTCCGTAAGCGTTAAGCGCTGCGCGCCTGTTTCTGCTTAGCCAGCCAGACCGCGCCCAGCCTTCCCGCCTGGTTACCCAGCTCGCAGGGAAGGATGGGCACCCGGAGCGCCTCCCACTCCTCGAATCGCTGTAGGTATTTATCCAGCAGGAGATAGATTTTCTCCTGCTCGCTAATGCCGCCGCCAATCAGCACCGCCTGCGGATCAAACATGGAGATCACGCTGTAGATGCCGCGCGAGAGGAAATGCGCCCACTCTTCTATGGCCTCACGCAGATGCACGTCGCTGTCCATGCGTTTAAACAGCTCCTCACCGTCAGGCATCTCATCTTCCGACACGGCCAGCGCGCGGCGGCAGGCTTTCATCAGGCCGCTGGCTGACGCCACTTCGTGCATCGGCTCGCCGTTGTTGCCAACGGGCAGCACGCCAAACTCACCCGCCCGGTAGTGCGACCCACGGTAGAGATCGCCCTCCATGACGATACCGCCGCCGATGCCGGTGCCGATGGTGATGCAGACAAAATGCTCATAGTCCTTGCCGGCGCCCTGCCAGCGTTCGCCCAGCGCCGCGCAGTTGGCGTCATTTTCGGTTGTTACGGGGAGATCGGTCAGCTGTGCGAAAAGCTCGCACAGGTTTTCACCGTCAAGGTAATCCAGCGCCCCGGCCTTGGCCGCTTCGCCGGTATGGTGATTGATGTGGCCCGGAAAACTCACGCCGATGCCGACGATCTCATGCTCCTGGCGGTACTTATCCACCACCGCTTTCCACTTCTGTTTGAAGGTGCTTTCATCGTCAGGCGTATCATATTCATCGGATGTCAGTTCTTCGCCGTTTTCGTTAATCACGCCGTGTTTGATGTGGGTTCCGCCCACGTCAAAGCCGATAAATAGCTGCATTGCATCGTTCCTCATGAGCCCCTGAGCTATTAAGTATGGCTCTGGCGGCAGAAACGAAACGTAAAGTACGGTAATCCGTGATACGGCTCGTAAACCCGTTACCGACAGGCGAGAAAACCACCAGCCGGAACTACCCTTGTTGTACACCTACTGCAAGGAGACGGTCATGACAAACAATCCTCCCTCATCGCGTATCCAGCCAGGCGAGTATGGTTTTCCCCTTAAGCTGAAGCCCCGCTATGACAACTTTATTGGCGGCGACTGGGTGGCGCCCGTCGACGGTGAATACTATTCCAACCTGACGCCCGTTACCGGCCAGCCGTTGTGTGAAATTGCCAGTTCGGGCAAGCGGGATATCGATTTAGCGCTGGATGCGGCGCATAAGGCGAAAGATAAGTGGGGACAAACGTCCGTTCAGGACAGAGCGGCCATTTTGTTCAAAATCGCCGATCGGATGGAGCAGAATCTGGAGCTGCTGGCGACCGCAGAAACGTGGGACAACGGCAAGCCGATCCGGGAAACCATGGTGGCGGACGTGCCGCTGGCGATTGACCATTTCCGCTATTTTGCGTCCTGCATTCGTGCCCAGGAGGGGGGAATAAGTGAAGTTGACAAAGATACCGTGGCGTATCACTTCCACGAGCCGCTCGGCGTGGTGGGGCAAATTATTCCGTGGAACTTCCCGCTGCTGATGGCTAGCTGGAAAATGGCGCCCGCGCTGGCGGCGGGTAACTGCGTTGTGCTGAAACCCGCTCGCTTAACGCCGCTTTCGGTACTGCTGCTTATGGAGGTGATTGGCGACCTGTTGCCGCCGGGGGTCATTAACGTGGTCAACGGGGCCGGGGGAGAGATCGGCGAATATCTGGCTACCTCAAAACGTATCGCCAAAGTGGCGTTCACCGGCTCAACGGAAGTGGGCCAGCAGATCATGCAGTACGCGACCCAGAACATCATTCCGGTCACGCTCGAGCTGGGCGGCAAATCGCCGAACATCTTCTTTGCCGACGTGATGGACGAAGAGGACGCCTTCTTCGACAAAGCGCTGGAAGGGTTTGCGCTGTTCGCGTTTAACCAGGGCGAAGTCTGCACCTGTCCGAGCCGCGCGCTGGTGCAGGAATCCATTTATGAGCGCTTTATGGAGCGGGCGATCCGGCGCGTGGAGTCGATTCGCAGCGGTAATCCGCTGGATAACGTTACCCAGATGGGGGCGCAGGTATCGCATGGCCAGCTGGAAACCATCCTCAACTATATTGATATCGGTAAAAAAGAGGGGGCCGATGTGTTGACCGGCGGTCGTCGTAAGGTGCTGGGCGGCGATTTGCAGGAGGGCTACTACCTTGAGCCGACTATCCTGTTCGGTAAGAACAACATGCGCGTTTTCCAGGAGGAAATTTTTGGACCGGTGCTGGCCGTCACCACGTTTAAAACCATGGACGAGGCGCTGGAGCTCGCCAACGACACGCAGTATGGCCTGGGGGCGGGCGTCTGGAGCCGTAACGGTAATCTGGCCTATAAAATGGGCCGGGGCATTCAGGCCGGACGCGTATGGACAAACTGCTATCACGCCTATCCGGCTCATGCGGCGTTTGGCGGCTACAAGCAGTCGGGCATCGGGCGTGAAACCCATAAGATGATGCTGGAGCACTACCAGCAAACGAAATGTCTGTTGGTCAGCTACTCCGATAAACCGCTGGGGTTGTTTTAATCTCCGGGCTCAGGCCGTCCCGGGTGGGGTGGCCTGAGCCGGGTTAAAGCCGGGTGGCGGCTTCGCCTTACCCGGCCTACTTTTTACTCCCTCTCCCGTGGGAGAGGGCTGGGGTGAGGGCAACAGGCCGCAGTTATTCAGCTTTCATCCACCCATATCCGCATTTCCCCTTCCCCCCGGTTTGCCCAGCTGAACCACGGAATAAAGGTCAGCGTCCGGGGCTGACGTTCTACCGGTGAGTGGTCGTACTGCCACAGGGCATCAGTGTCCTTCGCCTGACACCCGATCCCTTCTGCCTGTATCAGCATCTTGTGCGCGAAAATGCCTTTGCCTTCAAATACCCGAAACGCGCTGTCCTGGGGCAAAGAAAGGTTATGCAGATTTGCGCCGTTATCGGCTTCTTCCAGGCAGTAAATCAGCGGCCCACGCTGCAATGCGACTTTCCCCGCCTGCTGGCGCACCTGCGGGTTGCCGTACACGCGGCGGACCGGCATCGGTAACGTCAGCGTCAGCGTGTCGCCTTCCTGCCAGCTGCGGTTGAGGTATAAGTATCCACGGGAGACCTCGCCTGTAATGGCCTGACCATTGAGCGAAACAGCCGGTTCCGCACACCAGTCCGGCAGCCTCAGGGCCAGCGTGTGAGTCACCGGAACTGGTGAGGTAATCTCGATTTTCACCTGCTCATGCCACGGATAGTTCCCGTTAATCCGCAGCTGGAGGATGTTATCCCCAACCGGAATGGCGACGTCGTTCCCCACGTACAGGTTGATCAACAGCGCGTCCGGGCGAACGGTATAAATGTAGTGCCCCAGCGAGGTCAGCACGCGCGCAATATTCGGCGGGCAACAGGCGCAGCCGAACCAGCGCTGGCGCACCGGTTTGACGTGGTCATAGATATGGTTAAAGGCCAGGGTTTTCGGGTGCACTTCCAGCGGATTCACATAAAAGAAATGCTTACCGTCCAGCGCCATGCCGCCCAGCACCGTGTTGTACAGCGCGCGCTCCATCACGTCGGCGTAGTGGCCGTCCGCCTCCATCTCCAGCATCCGGCGGGCAAACATCATCAGGCCGATGGAGGCGCAGCTTTCGGCGTAGACCGTATCGTTGGGCAGATCGTAATCGCTGCTGAACGCCTCGCCGCTGCTTTGGGAGCCAATCCCGCCGGTGATGTACAGCTGGCGCTGTGCCATGTTGTTCCACAGCCGCAGGCAATCCTGACGTTTCCCCTCGTCGTTGCTCAGGCGCGCCAGATGCGCCATGCCCGCCATCAGATAGACAAAACGCACGGCGTGGCCGATGGCCGTTTGTTGTGCGGCAAGGGGCAGATGCGCCTGGCTGTAGGCTTTGTCCTTGACCATCCACGCCGGGCCATAGGTGTTCCAGTATGACGTTCTGCCGCGCTTCTCGTATTCGATATCGTAGAAGTGAGGCTGCGCGCCGCGTTCCTCAATAAAGTATTTCACCAGATTGAGATAGCGTGGCTCCTGCGTGACGTCGTACAGCCGCATCAGCGCCAGCTCGATTTCCGGGTGGCCCGGATAGCCGTGCAGCTGGTTTTCGCCCGGGCCAAACACGCTGTCGATATGATCCGCCAGCCTGCACACCACGTCCAGCAGGCGGTGCTTTCCGGTTCCCTGGAAATACGCCACACCCGCTTCAATCATATGCCCGGCGCAGTACAGTTCGTGGCATTCGGCCAGATTGGTCCAGCGCTCGGCCGGTGCTTTCACCGTGAAATAGGTATTGAGATAGCCATCTTCACACTGCGCCGCTGCGACCAGCTCGATCACCTCGTCGGCGGTTTTTTCCAGTTCAGCATCCGGCTTCTGGCACAGCGACCACGCCACGGCTTCGAGCCATTTCGCCACGTCGCTGTCCTGAAAGACCATCCCGTAGAACTCCCCCTGTTCCAGACCGGCCGCGATGCGGAAGTTGGCGATGGCGTGGCTGGGTTCGGCCTCTGCCACGCGATCGTTAAGCGCATCCCACTGGTAGGGGATCACCACATCGCGGACCAGCCGTTGGTACTGACCAAGAAACGGGTCGTTGATTTTCAGCTGATGCAGGTCGGCTTCCATTATGGTCATATCGTTCTCCTCAGGACTGTACATGACGCTGGCGCAAAACGGTGGCAATGCGCGACATCACGGGATTGTTAAGCCTGCACCAGCGGATAGCGACCGCCAGCAGCAGGTGGAAAAGGGCAGGGAGCAGCGTCTCCATGGCGGTGATGCCCTGCAATGAGGCGGGCGTCTGGTTACCCGCGCCTGGCTGATAGGCCACGGCAATAAACACCAGGCTGATGATCCCGGCGCTGGATGCCCACGCGAGCTTGATGAAAAACAGATTGAAGGCGAAGTTCATCCCCGAGGAGCGCACGCCGGTTTTCCATTCGCCGTAATCATCGGCAAAGGCCATCAGTGAGAAGTGCAGCGGCAGGGTGAAGCCCAGGATCACGCCGTTACTTAAAATCACGATCAGCCAGAGCGTCTGGTGCGCCGGGCCACCCGGCAGGAACCACATTCCCACCGCAAGCGCAGCAAGTACCAGGTTGGTGTAGTAGTAGAGTTTGACGGTATCAATCCGCCGCGACAGCGGGCTGACGATCACCGCGCCCAGAATGGCAGCAAAGGTCACCATGGTGAAAAACAGCGAGGTGTACGCCGTGCTGCCCTGAAGCACGTAGGTGATGAAATACATGTATCCGCCGCCGCGAATATTGAAGACGTTGATCAGCAGAAACGACATCACCAGCATCAGCAGCAGCTGATCGTTTTTCCGCAGGCCAGCCAGGTGCTCGCGCAGGGTGAATTTACCCATCAGCGCAAGCGGGACGCGCTCGCGCACCCAGAAGAAGCAGCACAGGAACATCACCACAGCGATGGCGCACAGCACGCCAACGCCCAACTGATAACCCCGGGCGGTATTGCCCTGTCCCAGCTCTGACACCAGCCACGGCAGGCCAACGGAGACCAGAAAGCCCGCCACGCCGCACAGTACGAAGCGCCAGGACTGGCAGGATATAACCTCGTTGTGGCGGGTGGTCATGGTGTTGATCAGCGCGCAATACGGCACGTTGATGGCGGTATAGCCCACTGAAAGCAACAGATAGGTGCCGAACGCCCAGGCGATTTTCACGCCCATGCTGGCGTCCGGGACGGTGAAGGTCAGCACGCCGACGATCCCGATAGGAAGCGCGACCCACAGCTGCCACGGACGAAAACGCCCCCAGCGGCTCTGCGTGCGGTCGGCAATCACGCCCATCACCGGATCGGAAATCGCGTCAAATACCCGAAGGGCAATAAACAGCGTGCCCACCAGCGCGGGCGTCAGGCCAAATACATCGGTATAGAAAAAGGTCAGGAAGTTCATGATCAGGCAGGTAATTACCGTGCCGCCCGCGTCGCCCAGGCCGTAGCCAATTTTCTCGCGGACTGACAGCCGTTCATCGGCTGCCTGTTTTGCAACTTCTGCGTCTGTAATCGGTGTGGAAGTCATGGGGTAACTCCTCGATAAACGATTTTTTTATCGTATTTGTGCAAGGTACCCCATTTATTCTGCATTCAACGGGCAGACCAACAAGGGAAGGGAAAAGTATAAAAAGGTGACAATTCCGACCTGATGATAAAACTGTGAGTTTGATCGAGCCGTTCTGCTGATATTTATTAATAATCAAGGGATAAAGACAATATTAGCCACCATAAAAGCGGAAAAATGAATATCCATGCTTGAATTATCCATAGCACTTCCGATCAGGGTTCAAAATGGCGGGTTATTTATCTCCCGGGGCGTGGGCCGTCATCCCGCACGAAAATTATCTTCGTGGGAGATAATTTTTGTCGAAAAAGGGACATTAACGATCCAGGAGGAAAATACGCTGTTTGAGGTAAACGCTGGCGAGAGTTTATTACTTTGGCCGAAGCGACGGCATGTCGGCGTGGAAGATTTTCCGGACGATCTCAAATTTTACTGGCTGCATTTTGAGGTGGATGAACGCTTGCCGGTGTTGCCAGGCGCGACGCCGCTGTCGATTGAGCAACACTGTAGCGTGCGGGATCCGCAATATGTTATTGCGTTATTCCGTCAGTTTTTAAGCGAGCAGGAAAAATTACAGCGTAGCCAGGCGCTGGAGATAATTTTGCTGTTAATTTTGCAGCAGATATCGCTCTCGCCGGGATATGAAGATAAAGCGGATGATGCGGGCGCAGCAATGGCGTGGAAGGCCAAGCAGCTTATCCGCACGCACTTTCATTTGCCCCTGTCCACTTCACAGCTGGCGAAAGAGCTGCACTGCAACGCCGATTATCTGGGGCGAGTATTTCGCCGGACGTTTCATTTAACCCTGACGGAGGCAATTCACCGCCAGCGCGTCAGGGCCGCTGAAAAACTGCTGCTGAACGATGCGGCCTCATTAACTGAAGTGGCCGCCCGGTGCGGTTTTAATGACGTGGGTTATTTCCGGCAAATATTCTCGAAACATACCGGGTTAACGCCCGCCGTCTGGAAACGGCGGTACTGTAAAGAGCATATTAATTCTGGATGATCACTGGCCGTAATAGGCATTTGCGCCATGCTTGCGCAGGTAATGCTTATCCAGCAATTCCTGCTGCATAACCGGAAGCTGTGGTGCAAGCTGGCGTGAGAAAAGCCCCATATAGGCGCACTCTTCCAGCACCACGGCATTGTGTACCGCATCGGCAGCGTCTTTGCCCCAGGCAAACGGGCCGTGAGAATGAACCAGCACCGCCGGGACCTGCATCGGGCTTATGTCGCGCTCCTCGAAGGTTTTGATAATGACTTCCCCCGTCTGGTATTCATATTCACCCGCGATTTCAGCCGGGGTCATCAGCCGCGTGCAGGGGATCGCACCGTAGAAATAGTCCGCGTGCGTTGTGCCCCACGCGGGTAAATCCTGCCCCGCCTGCGACCAGATGGTGGCGTGGCGGGAATGGGTATGCACAATGCCGCCAATTTCCGGGTAACGACGATACAGCGCGAGATGGGTCGGGGTGTCGGAGGAGGGTTTTTTACTCCCCTCGACCACTTTACCCGTGGCGATATTTACCACCACCATATCTTCTGCGGTCATCACGTCGTACTCCACGCCGGATGGTTTGATCACCATCATGCCGCTGTCACGGTCAACAGCGCTGACGTTGCCCCAGGTGAACGTCACCAGCTGGTGGGCGGGCAGGGCGAGATTTGCCGCCAGCACCTCGGCTTTGAGTTGTTCTAACATGTCATGCCTCCTTCCTGCATTCGGGCTTCAATCCAGCGGCGCGCCTGGATGATCTCCAGCACCGGCTCTTTGGCTTTCTCGGTCCACATTTCAATCAGAAATGCGCCGCGATAGTTAAGTTGATTCAGCGTGTTAAACACGCCAACGAAATCGACGCAGCCCTCGCCAAACGGCACGTCGCGGAACTGGCCGGGGCTTTTTTCGGTTACGGGCCGGGTATCTTTCAGGTGGATAGCGGCGATGCGGTCAATGCCCAGCGTCAGCTCGGCGGTGACGTCGTTGCCCCACGCGCTCAGGTTGCCGACGTCCGGGTAAACGCTGAACCACGGCGAGGCGAGCATGTCGTCCCACTTTTTCCACTTGCTGATGGAGTTCATAAACGCGGTGTCCATGATCTCTACCGCCAGCATTACCTGTGCGGCGGCAGCCTGCTCCACGGCCCACGCCAGCCCTTCGGCAAAGCGCTGTTGCGTGCCCTCGTCATGCTCCTCGTAGTACACGTCATAACCCGCAAGCTGGATGGTGCGAATACCCAAATCACGGGCCAGCCGGATGGCTTTGGTCATGATCTCGCGGGCACGTTCGCGCACGATTTCTTCGCGGCTGCCAAACGGGAAGCGACGGTGGGCAGACAAGCACATCGACGGGATCGCCACGCCGGTCTCCAGCATCGCTTCCACCAGAGAGGCGCGCTGCGTGGTACTCCATTCAAGGCGCGATAAACGCTCGTCGGTCTCATCCACCGACATCTCCACAAAATCGAAGCCGCAGCTTTTTGCCAGAACCAGGCGCTCCGGCCAGGAGAGATCTTTTGGCAGCGCTTTTTCGTAAATGCCTAACGGATGCTGACGCATGGTTACTCTCCCCAGATGTCGCGGATTTGCGAATGGAATGCCTGTGCCACCTGCGGCGGATTATCGGCGCCAGCCAGCGCGCGACCGGCAATGAAGGCTTTGACGTTGATCTGCTTAAACAGCGGCAGGTCAGCGGGGGTGATACCGCCAGTGATGGAAAGCTGTAGCCCGATATCGGACAGCGCCTTCATTTTGCTGAGATCCGCCTCGCCCCACTGCTGGCCGCTGGCCTGTGCGTCGCGCCCGCGGTGGTATATCGCCTGCTTCACCCCGATGCGGTGCCACGCGCGCGCGTCGTCCAGCGTCCAGTTGCCAAACAGCTCCATCTGGATCTCGCCGCCGCCGCGCAGTGCGACCTCGTGGCCACGTTCAACGGTGGCCAGCGGGGCGGCACAGATGATGGTCATCCAGTTTGCGCCTGCGCCAAACGCCTGTTCAGCCAGCGTTTCTCCGGCATCGGCGACTTTCCAGTCCGCCACGATAATTTTATCCGGACACTGCGCACGCAGGGCGCGAACGGCGTTTAGCCCTTCGGTCAGGCACAAAATGGTGCCAGCTTCGACGATGTCGACGTGCTCGGAAAGCGTCGCGACATCGCGCTGCGCGGCCTGAAGCGAGGTGTGGTCGAGCGCCAGCTGCAATAATGGTCGGCTCATAGGTCGTACTCCTTAACACGGGCGTGATAGCCCTGTAATGCTGAAATCAGTAGCTGGTAACGGTGATATTTGCGCTGGTAGGCGGCATGGGCACGCATGTCAGGTTCAATCATCCGGATGTCATGCCTGAGGGCGCGCTGAGCGGCGTAAAAATCAGGATAGAGACCTGTACCGACGAGCGCGGCCAGCGCCGCACCGGAACAGCCGGTCTCTTCCACCTGCGGGAGTTCAATCGCCAGGCCGCTGACGTCCGCGAGCATCTGCATCCACACGTCCGAATGGGTGGGGCCGCCCGTCACGCGCAGGGCCTGCACATGGGAAAAGCGTTCGAGCATACGGTTGAGGTGGGTCATGTGGCTGAATACCACCCCTTCATAAACCGCCTGGAGGAGGTGCGCGCGGGTATGCAGCGCCTGCAAACCATAGAAACCGCTGGTCATCTCCAGCCCGGCGTTGCTGCCGTAGAGGAAAGGCAGGAAGAACACATCGCTTTCAGCTTTTGGCAGGCTGGCCACGGCGTGGTTAATCTCATCAAATGACATATCGCCCCATTGGGCCGTCAGCCATTCCAGGTTGCCGGACGACGTGGGGCTGGCTTCATGAACGATGAACTGCTGCGGATGGACGTAGCGGCCATAGACGTAGGGGAACGGCTCGTTGTCGCGGATGCCGTGGGCAATCCCACTGGTCACGGCCCAGGTCCCCATTACGGCATTCAGCGTATGTTCGTCATGCAGCCCGGCGCAGATCGCGGTGGAAACCACATCAAACAGTCCACCAACGACGGGAGTACCCGCCGTGAGACCGGTCAGTGCGGCTGCCTGAGCGGTGATTTCCCCGCAAATTTCTGCTGAACCGATAATGGACGGCAGGGCACCGTCAATGTCGCTGATGCCGAGCCAGCGCGTGAGCTGCGGATCGTACTGCCCGGTATTCATGTTGTAGAGATTGGATTCCGAGATGTTGCTCTCTTCGCAGCCTTTGACCCCGGTCAGACACCAGCGCAGGTAATCGTGCGCCATCATCACGCTGCCAATTTGCTGATACCGCTGCGGCTCGTTCTCTTTAACCCAGCGCAGGAGCGAGGCCGGATGCCCCGTCCACAGCGTCTGGCGAGTATGCGGATAGAGCTTTTCGGGTATACCGTCCTGCTGCCAGCGTTGCACGATCTCCAGCGCACGGCGATCGGAGGAGAGTATGGCGTTACCCAAGGGGCGATTCTGTTTATCGAGCAAAAACAGCCCCTTCCCCTGGGCTGAAATGCCAACGCCTTTGATCTGACCGCCGTCAGCGCCTGAATTTTTGAGCAGCAGGGCGACCGTTATGTGGCAGTGCTGCCAGAGCTGGTGCATATCCCGCTCGGCGTAGCCGGCACGTGGGCTGAGCGTGGTCACTGAGCGGCGTTCAATACAGACTTCTTTGCCCTGACTGTTGTATAAACCGGCTTTCAGATAAGTACCGCCACAATCGATACCCAGCCAGAAGGGCTCTTTTTCACTCATCTTCTTCTCGCTTAATTGCCGGGTGCTTCGCTTACCCGGCCTACGGTTCGGTTTTCTCCCTCTCCCCGTGGGAGAGGGCTGGGGTGAGGGCATCAGGCCGCACGTTTATGTGGAGTCACCGTGGGATTAGGCTCTGCTCCGGCATCGCATTTCGCCGGTAACAGCAGGGCCAGCAGCGATGCCAGCGCCAGCGAAACCGCCAGGCAGTAAACGCCTGCGTCTTTGCTGTACAGGGTGATCAGTACGCCTACCGCATAAGGACCGCAGAACCCGCCGAGGTTGCCCAGGGCATTGATCACGCCGCGAGCGCCACCCGCCATCTCAGCGCTGAACAGACGCGCCGGGATAGTCCAGAACACGCCCGCTGCGGATTGCAGGAAGAAGCCACAGCCCACCAGCGCGGCATAGGCCAGCCAGGTGTGCTCTTTCAGCGCCACGGAGAGGAACATGCAGAGCGCAAAGCCAATCAATGGCAGGGAGACAAACAGCTTGCGCTTGCCGGTGCGGTCAGAGAGTGAAGAGAACAGGAACATGCCGGCAATGGCGCCGATGTAAGGCAGAATGGCGAGCATTCCCACCTGGCCGATGCTGGTGTGCGTCAGTTCTTTCAGAATGGTGGGCAGCCAGAGGGTGTAACCGTAAATGCCGGTCTGGTAGAAGAAGTTGAGGGCGATCAGCTGCCACATGGTTTTGTCAGACAGCACCGCGCTGAGCGAGGCGTTTTTCACCTCTTTACCCGCAATGGCCTGCTGCTCTGCCGCCAGCGTTTGTACCAGGTAGTTTTTCTCGGCCTCAGAGATCCAGCGCGCTTCCTGAGGCCGGTCGTAGACGGTGAACGCCCACAGCACCAGCACAACAACGGACATCAGACCTTCAATAATGAACAGCCAGCGCCAGTCGAGAGCGGTAATAATCCAGCCCGACAGCGGGGCGGTGATGATCCCGGCGATGGGCACGAACATGATCACAATCGCGTTGGCGCGGCCGCGCTCGGCATCCGGGAACCAGTTACTGATCATCGTGAGCACAACGGGCAGCATCCCGCCTTCCGCCACACCGAGTAAGAAGCGCAGCACCAGCAGCTGATACTGGTTGGTCACAAGCCCGGTCAGAACCGAGATCACCGCCCAGGCAACCAGCGACCAGCCGATAAACTTCTTACCGCTGCCGTGCACGGCAATTTTGCCGCCGGGAACTTGCAGGAACAAATAGCCGATAAAAAAGATCCCCCCCGCCAGGCCCGCCATCGTGGCGGAAATGCCCAGCTCTTCATCCATACCGCCGGGCATCGCAAAAGCTATATTTACGCGGTCCATATAGGAAATAATGCAGGCGATAAGAATAGGGGGAATGATCCTTAGCCAGCGTTGACGCGGAATGTCCGCGTGTAGAGCATTAGAAGAAATATTCATAGTTAATATCTCAGTGAAGGTAACCGGAAAATGTATTCTTTATTTTTATTGTGATGCTTTATTCATAGCGCTAATGCCGTCGCGCAAAATAGCGATGCGATGGCTGACGTCAGCATTAGCATTTATTTCCAGTAATTTAATACCGGAGAATTTCAATGTTGCGGCGCTCGCCGCAGTAAACAGCGCTTTTACATGTTCAATGGACATGAGACTGTCGGCGCAGAACGAAGAAAACGGCGCGTGCAGATCCTGCCATTCTCCATACTCACCGTGAGGGGTCGTGCCCGAAAACATCAGCGCCCCCAGTTTCCCGGCAGCGAGTGCCGCCTGAACATGTTCCAGCGGAAGGGCGGTGTTGCGACCTTCAATAGCCGAACGTGCCCAGTTGATACAGACGCTGATATCGGTCTCTTTCACTACCTCCAGCACCTGCTCTAAGGGCAAGAACCCTTTACGCGGCGCCGGGCCATTCATCGCATCACAGTGTTCCAGCACCAGATCGCAGCCCCAGTCCCAGCTCGCGATTTCCCGTACCGAGCGGGAGAATGCTTCTGTCGCTTGCTCGACAGATTCATTACCCGCCTGCGGTGCGGCCTGCATTTCCAGAGCGACCACTTTCCCGGGAAAGCGGGTGTTAACGGCATCAATCTTTTGATGCAGATGGCGGTAATATTCAATGCACGCTTTACGCTGTTCTTCGTCCGCGGACGCCAGGCCAAACGCGCCGTTGCTGCCGCGGCGGCGCATGGTTTCCATAACGGCTGTGACAACGATCTGCCAGTTGCCCGGCGTATGACGAAACAGCCATTCATCACCAAACGGATGGAGATTTTCAAGGCAAGGTTGTTCCAGCCCGCGAATATTTGGCGTGTCGGAAAGTTCCCGCCAGAAGGTGTATTCTTCCTGCTCCCCTTTCTGGTGAAACGAGGGTGCGCAGGGGTACGCACCAATAATAAAACCGGTGTTGGTCATTTCGCATTCCTGTATTTATCAGAAAATTAATCTAATTCGCTGATGGCCACTTTCACCACAATTTTACGAATTGCGGATCCCTTGTTTTTAATACAGGCAGGACGGTGAACATCCTGCGGGAAAAATATGGCGTAACTGCCAGGTATCATTTCGATAAACGACTCGTGTTCACTGTCGTGATAAAAAATAATATCCCGTTGCTCCAGCAATGATTCGCTGATTTTGTTATTCCCGGTATCAATAGCAATACCGATTTTTTCTTCACCCCAGGCCAGAAACTGGATATCCAGATAGCGGCGATGGACTTCAGGGCGGTTCTCGTGCTGCTCCTTTGTGGTGAGGTCGAGAACCTGGGCAAAAATGTTGCGGCCTTCAATTTCGATCACGCCCGGTGCCAGGGTGGTGAAATTCGTGGTACGCAGAAAATTAAGCGCCTTTTCTATCGCCAGCGGCAGGCGACATGGATTTGGCTGTGCAATATGTCCGAATATCATGACCCACTCCTTACAGAGACTGGATTTTCGCCCACACGCTGTCGTCGATGGTGATGCCGTCCCGGCGGTTTTCTTCCAGCAGGCGAGTAAATTCATGTCCAGGCAGACGGACGGCGACATTTTCATCAGCGCGTTCTGCGGTGGTGATGAAGTCCATGATGCGCTGTAGTTTGGCATCGCGGGTTGGACCGTCGATCAGGCGATCCACTTCGACGGCGATAAAGATCTGCGATACGCCGTATTCGTCGCTGTTGTCCTGGGTCACTTCCGCAACGGACGCGCCGTCAGAGAGCAGGGTGGCGATCATGTCGAGCACAATCGATAAGCCAGAACCTTTCCAGTAGCCCATGGGCAGAATGCGACGGTTTTTCTCAATCACGCCCGGCTCTCTGGTCAGATTGCCTTCATCGTCAAAGCCGCCGTCGACCGGTAATTCGCGTCCGGCCAGGCGATTCACCTCCAGCATGCCGTAGGAGAACATCGACATCGACATATCGACCATGGTGATTGGATTCGACGGGATAGCGACGATCAGCGGGTTTGTGCCGATGCAGCATTCTTTTGATCCCCACGCGGGCATCACGGCAATAGAGTTGGTCCAGCAGATGCCGATATAGCCTTTCTCCGCCGCCTGCCAGCCGTAGCTGCCGCCGCGCATCCAGTGGTTCGCGTTACGCAGCGCCACCAGGCCGATCCCGTGATCGGACGCCAGCTCAGTAGCACGGTCCATCATCTTCTTCGCCGTCAGGTTGCCGATGGAACGCTGCGCATCCCACTGTTCGATGGCGCCTAATGTCGTTACGCGTTTCGGCTGGGCGTCAGGGATGATGTCGCCTGCGTCAAGCTGCTGAATAAATCGCGGGAAGCGGTTGACGCCGTGTGAATAAACGCCGGACTCCGTGGTGCGGGCGAACATCTCGGCGCAGGCGTCAGCGGTATCCGCTTTTACACCGCGATCGAGCAGAACCCGATTGAACGCCGCTTTCAACTCTTCGAAGGTCACTTTCATCCCTGTTCTCCTGTTTTTTTAGGGGCAAGTGCGAGTGCTTTTTTATCACTAAATTTCACTATGCGAAATATGATTTCAAATATAACGATCAAATTTTGTCAGATCAACGACATTCACGTTTTTCAAATCGATTAAAATCAAATGGTTGTGTTTTTTCTGTTGAGATCGTGAACTAAAACACACTTTGCGCTACCATCAGGGCGCAATAAACAGGAGCTATTGGATGAGCATAAAAGAGAGCGAAATGACGCAAGAAAAAGAGAGGCCAGCAGGTAGCCAGAGCTTGTTTCGCGGCCTGATGCTGATTGAAATCCTCAGTAACTATCCGAACGGGTGTCCGCTTGCGCATTTATCAGAACTGGCGGGGCTGAATAAAAGTACCGTGCACCGGTTATTGCAGGGGTTGCAGTCGTGCGGGTACGTGACGCCAGCGCCGGCGGCAGGGAGCTATCGTTTGACCACCAAATTTATCGCCGTCGGGCAAAAGGCACTTTCATCTCTCAATATTATTCACGTGGCGGCGCCGCACCTCGAGGCGCTGAACATTGCCACCGGCGAAACGGTCAACTTCTCCAGCCGTGAAGATGATCACGCGATCCTGATTTATAAGCTTGAGCCGACAACCGGTATGCTGCGCACGCGCGCATATATCGGCCAGCATATGCCGCTCTATTGTTCTGCAATGGGCAAAATCTATATGGCGTTTGGTCATCAGGATTACGTGGCGAGCTACTGGGAAAGCCACCAGGAACAGATCCAACCTTTGACCCGCAACACCATCACCGAACTGAGCGCGATGTATGATGAGCTGGCGGAAATTCGCGATCACAGTATGGCGATGGATAAAGAAGAGAACGAGCTGGGTGTGTCATGTATCGCCGTGCCGGTCTTTGATATTCACGGGCGCGTACCCTATGCCATCTCCATTTCGCTGTCGACGTCGCGCATGAAGCAGGTGGGTGAGAAAAACTTGCTAAAACCGCTGCGTGACACGGCGGAAGCTATCTCGAAAGAACTGGGGTTTAACGTGCGCGAGGCGTAACTGATGAACCAATTTATCCTGGCGGATCCTGAAAAATGTATCGGGTGTCGTACCTGTGAGGTAGCGTGCATGATGTCGCATCAAAGCAGCGCCACGCCAGTAGCGTTTACGTCACGGATCCGCGTGGTTAAGGGGGAAACCTTCACCACGGCAGTGGGCTGCCACCAGTGTGAAGATGCGCCCTGCGCGAATGTCTGCCCGACGGGGGCCATTCACCGCGCTGCGGGAGCCTGGCTCGTTAAGCAATCGCGCTGTATCGGCTGCAAAAGCTGTATGGTGGCGTGCCCGTTCGGGGCAATGCAGGTTCGGGTCGTGGAAGATCGCGTTCAGGCGCTGAAATGTGATTTGTGCGCGCATCGCGAGGGCGGTCCCGCCTGCGTCGAAGCCTGTCCCACCCACGCGCTGCGCTGCATAGACCCCGCCAGCTTACGCGCGGAACGGCTGCGTAATATGGCCTGAGGTTTTATTAACCGGCCTCGCGCCAGGCGTTCTCAATCTCTTCGGCGAGAATTTTCACACCCGCTTCGATTTTTTCCGGGTCCGGGACGTAGTTCATACGCATGCACTGGTGCGTGTGCGGCCACGGCTTATCCAGCCCCGGGAAGAAGTAATCCCCTGGCACCATCAGTACGCCACGTTTTTTCAGACGCTGATAAAGCAGCTCTGTCGTAATGGGCAGATCCTTAAACCACAGCCACAGGAAAATTGCCCCTTCCGGTTTATGGATCAGGCAGCGTTCTTCCGGTAAGTAGCGGCGAAGGATGGCTATAGTTTCCTGAACGCGCTGAGAGTAAAACGGCTTAATCACCTCATTCGACAGGCGCAGCAGGTCGTTACGCCTGATCATCTCGCACATCATCGCCGGGCCGATGCCGCCAGGCGAAAGGCTGATAATGCCGTTCATGTTGGTAATGGCGGTGATGATTTTCTCGTTAGCAATGATAATGCCGCAACGGCTGCCCGGCAGGCCCAGCTTGGAGAGGCTCATGCAGAGGATGATATTCGGGTTCCATAGCGGACGCGCTTCGCTGAAGATGATCCCCGGGAACGGTACGCCATAGGCGTTATCGATCACCAGCGGGATGCCGTGCTGATTCGCCAGCGCATCCAGCTTCATCAGCTCGTCGTCGGTGATCACGTTCCCCGTCGGGTTGGTGGGACGAGATACGCAGATCATGCCCGTCTCTTCACCGATATGCAGATGTTCAAAATCGACGTGATATTTGAACTGGCCCTCTGGCAGCAACTCGATATTCGGACGTGCGGAAACAAACAGGTCTTCTTCGAGGCCGGCATCGGCATAGCCAATATACTCCGGTGCCAGCGGGAACAGCACTTTTTTCGTGGTGCCGTCGGCGCGGCGTCCGGCGAACAGATTGAATAAGTAGAAAAACGCGCTCTGACTGCCGTTTGTCAGTGCAATATTCTGTGGTTCGATATCCCAACCCAGCGCTTCCCGCAGCATTGCCGCCAGAAGCGTCAGTAGTTCTGTTTTACCCTGAGGGCCGTCGTAATTACATAGCGCATCGGTTGCTTTACCGTTTTCCAGCATCTCTGCCAGCAGCGTCTGGAAGTAGGTGTTCATCTCCGGAATTTGAGCCGGGTTTCCGCCGCCAAGCATGATAGCGCCTGGGGTGCGCAGCCCGTCGTTGAGGTCCTCCATCAGGCGGGTAATGCCTGAATGGCGGGTAAATTTGTCGCCGAAAAGTGAAAACGTCATAGCAGGTGATCTGTCGGGCTTAATATGAAAGGCAGTAACCATAACGCCAGCACCGTGTTGGTGCAAATCGGCGGATGTGGTCGGATTTGTTGTTTTATGTGGCGGGTTTGTATTTGTGTGGTGAATTGTTCTGGTGAATGCCCCTCACCCCAGGCCTCTCCCCTTTGGGGAGAGGGTTAGGGTGAGGGGGTCTATTGATTACCCGCCCACACCACCATCACCTTATCGCCCTTGTGCTCGCGCACAAAGCCGTAGCCTTCTTTCATCGACAGCGTTGTTTGCTTGCCTTCACCCACCGCCGGATGACGGGCGCGGAACTGCCCCAGAAGCTGCCAGTGGGCGACAGTTAACGCCTGTTTACCCGTGACGTCCTGCCAGTTCATATCCGAACGGGTTCCCTGTAGCGGATCGGAGCCCGTCGGGCCGAAAGGACGCTCTGATTCATCGCCGTAATAGATCTGCACGCTTCCCGGTGCCAGCAGCAGTAACTCAGCGGCGCGCTGGCCTCCTTCACGGAACAGACGCGTATCATGGGAGGAGAGATAGCTCAGCACATTAAAACTTTGCAGCTTTTCTGCCATTTGCTGCCAGGTCAAATCCATATCGGCCAGGCAGTCCACCGCTTTTGCCGCCTGCTCCTGATAGTCAAAATTGATCATCGCATCGAAGCCGTGGCGGTAATAATCGCTCTGCATCACGCCGTGGCCCCAGGATTCACCGGTCATCCAGAATGGCGCATCGTCGAGTTTTTTGTCCGGGTTGGCGGCTTTCCACGCGGCCAGCGCCTGGCTGGCCTGGTTTTTCAGTTGCAGCCAGGCTTCAGGCTCAACGTGCTTAGCGGTATCGACCCGGAAACCGTCGATGCCGTAGTCACGTACCCACTGGCTAAGCCAGTGAGTCAGGTAATCTCGCGGCGTGAAATTCGTCATCACTTTCGCGTTGGTGTCGGGCTTGTGTTGATAAAAGTTCGGCAAACCTGACGGGATCTTAGATTCCGTTTTCAGATCAGGCAGGAAGGCCAGCGACATGGTCAGATCGTCAAAGCCCGGGTTGTCGTAATCACCGATATCGGTACGGATCCATTTTTTACCCCACCATTTTTCCCATGCGGCTTTGTCACTGAAGTTGATGTAATCGTTGAAGCTGTGCCAGCTTTGCCCCGCTCCTGGCTTCCAGTCAGTCCAGCGCTCGCCGAGGGTTTTTTTCAGCTCATCGCCCTGCAAATAGAGCGCGCCAAACTGATACTCCTGCATATCTGCAAGCGTCGCATAACCCGCGTGGTTCATGACAATGTCAAACAGGACGCGGATACCGCGCCTGTGCGCGTCGTCGACAAGCTGGCGTAAATCATCTTCGTTGCCCATGTTGGCGTCGAGTTTCGTCCAGTCCTGAGTGTAATAGCCGTGATAGGCGTAGTGGGGGAAATCCCCTTTGGTGCCGCCGCCAACCCAGCCGTGGATCTGCTCCAGCGGCGAGCTTATCCAGAGCGCATTCACGCCCAGCTGCTGAAGGTAATCCAGTTTGCTGGTAAGCCCTTTCAGATCGCCGCCGTGGAAAGTACCAATCTCCTGCATACCGTCTTTATGACGGCCATAGCTGTTGTCGTTGGTGGGGTCGCCATTCACGAAGCGATCGGTCAGCACGAAATAGACGGTGGCGTTTTGCCAGCTGAACGGCGCGGGTTTGTCCGTCTCGGCGCGCTCAAGCAGCAGCAGGCCATTGCTGTTGGCGGCTGGCTGAAGAGTCACTTTGCCATTTTGAACGGTCGCGGTCTGTTTACTGTAAAAATCACGCACCACCGTGCCTTCCGGGAAGGTGTTAACGACGTCGATCGTCAGCGGTTTGCCGTCCCACTTCGGGCACTGGCGGGTGACGTTTGCGACAGGCTGTGGCGCCGCACTTTGCACCGTCAACATCAGCGTCGGCGTTCCCGAGCGCGTATCAATACGCATCTGATAAACGCCGTCACGGAATAACCGCCACTGCGGTGGGGTGCCTTCGCACGGTTTGAGCGACAGCATTTCGTTGAGCTTAATGGCACCTGTCGGCTGCCAGCACGCGTTGTCAAGACTCAACGTCAGCGGGCGGGTACCCTTCGCAAGCGTTGCCTGGCTGGTAAAGACGCCGGTACCTTCAGCGCTAAACGCGTTAAATCCCGGCGATGACCAGTCGGCATGCGCGAATGCGGGTAACATCAGAACAGCTAATGCAGTGCGTTTCATTCCATTTTCCTGTCGCGGCATTTTTGACCAGTGTGCCATTCGGCTCAGGGGAAAAACTCCTCCTCTACGGCTTTCTGCAAGGAGGACGCGAAGGGATGAGTGATCCCGCGCAAAATTAGGCAGTTATCTGCGATATCGCGCACATTTTTCCAGCGTTGATGCTTTAATGAGCATGTTCCGGATGACATAGTTTCGGAATTGGACTATTTATAGACGTGCTCTTGAAGACTATTTTTGGTACGATTTGAGATTCCGCTCTCAAATTTTTGAAGAAAATAAGGTGTTGGAATGTTTATATCCGACCAGGAGACCTAATGATATCGACTCCCATTCGACGATATGGGGCCGCGATACTCATGTTACTCACCATGGCATTTTCAGGTGAGGTGCTTGCAAAGACGCACACGGATACAACGAGTAAGAAAGCCCACGTAATAAAGACGACAAGCAGTAAGGTTAGCAGTAAACAAGAGTATTCTCGCAATAGTGCAAAGAGTAGTTCACTTCCTGATTTGCGAAAATACCCTTCCGGGACACCAAGGAAAAAAGCGTTTCTCCGGACGGTAATGCCTTACATTAAAAGCCAAAATGCCGCGATTACTGCGGATCGTAACTGGCTGATCTCCAAACAGTACGACAGCCGCTGGTCGCCGTCTGAGCGCACTCGCCTTAAAGATATCGCCAAACGCTATAAAGTGAAGTGGAGCGGGAACACGCGTCGCGTGCCTTGGAACTCACTGTTAGAACGTGTGGACATCATTCCAGGCAGTATGGTCGCGACAATGGCCGCCGCCGAAAGCGGTTGGGGCACCTCGAAGCTGGCGCGCAACAACAACAATCTGTTTGGCATGAAATGCGTAAAAGGTCGTTGTACTAACGCGCCCGGCAAGGTGAAGGGCTATTCACAGTTTGAATCGGTGAAAGATTCCGTGAATGCCTACGTGGTGAACCTGAACACCCACCCGGCCTATTCCTCGTTCCGTAAGTCACGCGCTCAGCTGCGTAAGGCGGATCAGGAAGTGACGGCCACGGCGATGATCCATAAGCTGAAAGGTTATTCCACTCAGGGACAGCGTTATAACAATTACCTGTTCTCCATGTACCAGGATAACCAGCGTCTGATTGCCGCACATATGTAATGAAAAACGCCTTCCACTGGAAGGCGTTCTTTTTTCTAGAGCAGGACTTCACTGTACCGTTCACGGTACTCCTTCGGCGTGGTGTCATACTCTTTCCTGAACACCGAATAGAAATACTGAAGCGACGGATAGCCACACATCTGTGAAATCTCGTTGATCGACAGCGAGGTGGAGATCAGCAGACTGCGCGCTTTCTCCAGCTTTTCCGCATGGATCACGGCGTGGATCGTCTCACCCACTTCCTCTTTAAACCGCTTCTCCAGATTCGAACGTGATATGCCGACCGAATCGAGCACCTGATCGACCTTAATCCCTTTGCAGGCATGATTGCGAATGTAGTGCATCGCCTGAATCACGGCCGGATCGTTTAATGAGCGGTAGTCAGTTGAGCGACGTTCGACCACGCGAACGGGAGGAACCAGCAGACGCTGGAGCGGCAGGGATTCGTTGTCTAACAGTCTGTGCAGCAGCTTTGCGGCCTGATAGCCCATCTGACGGGTACCCTGAGCCACGGATGAGAGCGCCACGCGCGACAGATAGCGCGTAAGCTCTTCGTTATCAATACCAATCACGCACAGCTTTTCAGGCACCGGAATATGCAAATGTTCGCACACCTGTAATACGTGGCGGGCGCGGGCGTCCGTCACGGCGATAATCCCTGTCTGGGGCGGCAGCGTTTGCAGCCAGTCAGCCAGACGATTTTGTGCGTGCTGCCAGTTTTCTGGCGCGGTTTCCAGCCCCTGATAAACGACGCCGCGATACTTCTCCTGGGCAACCAGCTGGCAGAAGGCATACTCACGCTCCATCGCCCAGCGCTTTCCGCTCGTGGCGGGCAATCCGTAAAACGCAAAACGATGGACGCCTTTCTCCTTTAAATGGAGGAAGGCGGTCTCGACCAGAGCATGGTTATCCGTGGCGATGTAGTGAACGGGAGGATAATGTTCCGGTGTATGATAAGAGCCGCCAACGCCCACGATAGGCACGTCAACGCCACTCAGCAACTGTTCAATCACGGGGTCGTCAAAGTCAGCGATGACCCCGTCGCCCAGCCAGTCTTTGATGTTCTCCAGACGGGTACGGAAATCTTCTTCGATGAAAATATCCCATTCGGATTGCGACGCCTGCAAATATTCGCCAACCCCTTCAACCACCTGCCGGTCATAGGCTTTGTTGGCATTGAATAACAACGTAATGCGGTGACGCTTTTCAAACATGGCTTATTTCCCAAATTAGTCACGATACTGTTATCAGGCGCGCCGCTTGGTGGCAGAGTCCATCCAGACTGCCAGCAAAAGAATGGCACCCTTGACGATATACTGCCAAAACGTCGGCACGTCCATCATACTCATCCCGTTATCCAGCGAAGCCATAATAAATGCGCCCATCACCGCCCCCGCCACGCTGCCAATGCCCCCGGCGAGGCTGGTCCCGCCAATCACGCAGGCGGCGATGGCGTCCAGCTCGGCAATATTACCGGCAGAGGGGGAGCCCGCCCCCAAACGTGAGCTGAGGATCAGCCCCGCGATGGCCACCATCAGGCCGTTGATGGCAAAGACGGCGAGTTTGGTGCGTTCTACGTTAATGCCGGACAAACGCGCGGCTTCAAGATTGCCACCGATGGCATAAATACGGCGACCGAATGCGGTACGCGTGGCCATAAACATCCCACCTAACAGCAACAGCGCCAGCAGCAGAACGGGCGTTGGGACGCCGCGATAATCGTTTAACAGCCAGATGGCGCCCAGTACAATCACCGCAGTAAGCGCCTGACGGCCGACAACCGAGGTTGAAGCAGGCGAGGCCAGCCCCAGCGCCTGGCGACGCATGCGTCCTCGCCATTGCCACGCGACAAACGCCATCAGCCCAACCACGCCGATCGTAAAACCGACGCCATCAGAGAGGTAGCTTTGGCCAATCTGGGACATCGAGGCGCTGGTCGGGGAGACGGTAGTGCCGTTGGTGATCCCAATCAGAATGCCGCGGAAGGCCAGCATCCCCGCTAAGGTGACGATAAACGACGGGACCTTACGGTAGGCCACCCACCAGCCATTCCACGCCCCCAGCAGCAGACCCAGTACCAGCGTGACCGCAATCGTCAGCGGCAGCGGCCAGCCGAGCCAGACGTCAAAAATTGCCGCCACGCCGCCGAGCAGACCCATCATCGACCCTACTGACAGGTCAATTTCCGCTGAGATAATCACAAAGACCATCCCCACCGCCAGGATCCCGGTGATGGCGGTCTGACGCAGCAGGTTAGAAACGTTACGTGCGCTCAAATAGGAGCCATCGGTCATCCAGGTAAAGAACAACATGATCACGATAATGGCGGCAATCATTACAAAAACTTGCAGATTCAGCGATTTAAGTCCTGCGAACGCACCGGGCGTCGGAACAGCGACTTTGATATCAGACGGGTTGCTTTTCGACATGGCGTTCGCTCCTTAAGGCAGCTTCCATCACCTGCTCTTGCGTCAGGTTCTGGTTGTTCAGGTTGGCTTTGAGTTTCCCTTCATGCATGACCAGCACGCGGTCGCTCAGCCCCAGCACTTCAGGCAATTCGGACGAGATAACAATGACGGCAATCCCTTGCTGCACAAGCTGGTTGATCAGCTTGTAGATTTCATACTTCGCGCCGATATCGATCCCGCGCGTGGGTTCGTCCAGAATTAAAATGCGCGGATTAAGCAACAGGCAGCGCGCCAGAATCGCTTTCTGCTGGTTGCCGCCGCTCAGGCGACCTATCGCCAGTTCCGGCGAGGAGGTTTTCACCTTGAGCCTGGCAAGTGACTGAAGAATACACTGCTGTTCTGCGGCATCATCCAGGCTGCTCAGCGCGCCGGAAAACTGGCTGAGCGCCGCCAGCGTGATATTTTTTCCCACCGCCATGACCGGCACGATGCCGTCTTTTTTGCGGTCTTCGGGCACCATAGCAATGCCTTTGGCAATGGCCTGCTGGCAGTTGTCGATTTTTACCGGCTGACCGTCGATATAAATTTTGCCTTCCCAGCGCCCCGGCCAGACGCCAAACAGACACTGCACGGCCTCGGTTCTTCCGGCACCCACTAAACCCGCAATACCGAGAATTTCGCCGCGGTGCAGCGAGAAGGAGAGGTTATCCACGCGCTTGATGTGGCGGTTAACGGGATGCCACGCCGTCAGGTTTTCCACGCGCAGGAGTTCTTCGCCTATGGTGTGTGGTTCGTTGGGATACAGTGCGGTGAGTTCGCGACCCACCATCATGGTGATGATGTCATCTTCGCTCATGCCTTCTGCTTCACGCGTGCCAATGTGCTGCCCGTCGCGGATGACGCAGATGGTGTCGGAAATAGCTTTCACCTCATTGAGCTTGTGCGAAATATAGATGCAGGCGATACCGTAGTTTTGCAGGTCGCGGATGATATTGAGCAGAACGGCGGTTTCCTGTTCGGTGAGTGAGGCGGTTGGCTCGTCGAGGATCAGCAGGCGTACCTGCTTGTTCAGCGCCTTGGCGATCTCCACCAGCTGCTGCTGGCCCAAACCTAAGTCGCCCACGCGCGTATCCGGTGAGATAGCCAGGCTCACCTGGGCCAGCAGTTTTTCGCAGCGCAGCGTCATGGTGTCGTAATCCAGTACGCCGTGGCGTGAGAGTTCGGCGCCGAGAAAAATATTTTCCAGCACGGTAAGGTGCTTCACCAGCGCCAGCTCCTGGTGAATAATAGCGATGCCTTTACGTTCGGTATCGCGAATGTGCGTGGCCTGGAGCACCTCGCCGGCAAAGACGATTTCGCCCTCGTAGCTGCCGTGCGGATAGATCCCGCACAACACTTTCATCAGCGTGGATTTTCCCGAGCCATTTTCGCCGCACAGCGACATCACTTCGCCGGGATTCAGCCGCAGGCTTACGTTATCGACTGCTTTCACCGCCCCGAAGGCTTTGGTAATGCTTTTCATTTCAAGTAAATAAGACATAACTGCTCCGCATGGCCCGACAGATGTACAGGGCAGGTCGATGCGCCCCTGCCGGGCAGGGGCTGCGCTGGATTACAGTTCACTCTTCTTATGGAAACCGTCTTTCACCACGGTGGCGTCAATATTCTCTTTGTTGACTTCGATAGGGGTAAGCAGGCGAGCAGGTACGTCTTTCAGGCCGTTATTTAACGTCGCGTCTGCTTTAGGTTGCTGGCCATTGCCCAGCTCAACGGCAATTTCGGCGGCCGTATTGGCAAGCTCGGTAATGGGCTTATACACCGTCATGGTCTGGGTACCCGCGATGATGCGTTTTACACCCGCAAGGTCGGCGTCCTGTCCGGAAATAGCGACTTTCCCGGCCAGACCCTGCGCGCTCAGCGCCTGAATGGCGCCACCCGCAGTGGCATCGTTAGAGGCCACCACCGCATCGATTTTGTTGTTATTTGCAGTCAACGCGTTTTCCATAATTTTCAGCGCGTTTTCCGGTAACCAGCCGTCAGCCCACTGGTCGCCGACGACTTTAATTTTGCCCTCGTCGATATACGGCTTCAGCACTTTCATTTGTCCCTGGCGGAACAGTTTGGCGTTGTTATCCACGGGCGAGCCGCCCATCAGGAAATAATTCCCCTGAGGCACTTTTGCGACCAGGCTTTTAGCCTGTAATTCGCCCACCTTTTCATTGTCGAACGAAATATAATAATCAATGTCGGCATTATTAATCATGCGGTCATAAGCCAGGACTTTTATGCCTTCCTGTTTCGCTTCTTTCACCACGTTGCTTAATACCTGGCCGTTATACGGGATAATGACCAGCACATCGACGCCACGGTTGATCATATTCTCGATTTGCGACATTTGCGTCTCTTCGTTGCCGTTAGCGGACTGAACGAACACCTCCGCGCCGAGAGATTCCGCTTTTTTAACAAAGATATCGCGATCTTTTTGCCAGCGCTCCAGGCGTAAGTCATCAATCGCCATGCCGATTTTGACCTCTTTGGCGTGGCCGGCAAAGCTTGCAAGCAGGAGAGTAGTGCAGAGCGTTAGGGTCAGGTTCTTTATCTTCATAATTATTAGGCCTTTTTGTAGGGGTATGTGTAGCTGAGATAAAAGAAACATTCACTGCTGAGACGCAGCAAATTTTTAACGTGGAAAGGCCTGCTGGCAATTACAGATTTTTATCTTCTCATTACGATATTTGGTTTATTTCTGAATTTATGACCGCGATCGGATTTTAAAAAGCGTAACCTATTAATTACATTTGATTCTGGAATGCGCGCCGAAAAATAGTTTGTCTGCACATTATTTTGCGAGCCAGCGCACAATTGCGCATTCTCTCAATAGCAGTGTGAAATAACGTAATTGAGCAACCTCCAATGTCTATTCACTATTACTCCAGAAGCAAGACCACGCCGCATACCCTGATTATGGAGCTCAATATGCAAGCTTATTTCGACCAACTCGATCGCGTTCGTTTCGAAGGCACGAAAACGACCAATCCTTTAGCATTTCGTCACTACAACCCGGATGAGCTGGTGCTGGGTAAGCGCATGGAAGATCACTTGCGCTTTGCCGCCTGCTACTGGCACACCTTCTGCTGGAACGGTGCCGATATGTTCGGCGTGGGCTCTTTTGACCGTCCATGGCAACAGCCGGGCGAGGCCATTGAGCTGGCGAAGCGTAAAGCCGACGTCGCGTTCGAGTTCTTCCATAAGCTGAACGTGCCGTACTACTGTTTCCACGATGTGGATGTGTCGCCGGAAGGGGCATCGCTGAAAGAGTATCTGAACAACTTCGCGCAGATGGTCGACGTACTGGCTGAAAAACAGCAGCAAAGTGGCGTCAAGCTGCTCTGGGGTACGGCTAACTGCTTTACCAACCCTCGCTATGGCGCGGGCGCGGCAACCAACCCGGATCCGGAAGTCTTCAGCTGGGCGGCAACCCAGGTCGTGACTGCGATGAACGCCACGCATCAGCTGGGCGGTGAGAACTATGTACTCTGGGGCGGTCGTGAAGGATATGAAACGCTGCTGAATACCGACCTGCGTCAGGAGCGTGAGCAGATTGGTCGCTTTATGCAGATGGTGGTGGACCACAAACACAAAATCGGTTTCCGCGGCACGCTGCTGATTGAGCCAAAACCACAGGAGCCAACCAAGCATCAGTATGATTATGATGTCGCCACCGTGTATGGCTTCCTGAAGCAGTTTGGTCTGGAAAAAGAGATCAAAGTGAATATTGAGGCTAACCACGCTACCCTGGCGGGCCACTCGTTCCATCACGAAATTGCCTCTGCGATTGCGCTGGGCATCTTCGGCTCTGTCGATGCTAACCGTGGCGATCCACAGCTGGGCTGGGATACCGACCAGTTCCCGAACAGCGTGGAAGAGAATGCGCTGGTGATGTACGAGATCATCAAAGCGGGCGGTTTCACCACCGGCGGCCTGAACTTCGACGCCAAAGTGCGTCGCCAGAGCACCGACAAATACGATCTGTTCTACGGGCATATTGGCGCGATGGACACCATGGCGCTGGCGCTGAAAGTGGCAGCCCGTATGATTGAAGACGGTGAGCTGGATAAGCGCGTGGCGAAGCGCTACAGCGGCTGGAACAGTGAGCTGGGCCAGCAAATTTTGAAAGGTCAGTTATCGCTTGCGGAGATCGCGAAGTACGCTGAACAGCATCAGCTTGCGCCGCAGCATCAGAGCGGCCATCAGGAGCTGCTGGAAAACCTGGTCAATCACTACCTGTTCGATAAATAACAGCATTCATGCCCGGTAAGCGCTGCGCCACCGGGCATTTCTGTCAAAGGAGTCACCACATGTATATCGGGATCGATCTTGGCACGTCGGGGGTGAAAGCCATCCTGTTAAGCGAGCAGGGCGATGTGTTAGCCACGCAGACTGAAAAGTTGCAGGTTTCACGCCCGCATCCGCTTTGGTCGGAACAAGATCCGGAGCAGTGGTGGCAGGCGACGGACCGCGCGATGACAGCCTTAGGCGAGCAGCACAGCCTGCGCGACGTTAAAGCGCTGGGCATCGCCGGACAAATGCATGGCGCAACGTTGCTGGATAGCCAGCATCGCGTTCTGCGCCCGGCTATTCTCTGGAACGATGGCCGCTGTGCGGAAGAGTGCGCGATCCTTGAGGAACGTGTGCCTGCGTCCCGCGAGATTACGGGCAACCTGATGATGCCCGGTTTTACCGCGCCAAAACTCCTGTGGGTGCAGCGCCATGAGCCTGATATTTTTCGCCAGGTGGCGAAGGTTCTGTTGCCGAAAGACTACCTGCGTTTTCGCATGACGGGGGATTTTGCCAGCGACATGTCTGACGCCGCGGGCACGATGTGGCTCGACGTGGCGAAACGGGACTGGAGCGAGGCGATGCTGGATGCCTGCCAGCTGACGCGCGATCATATGCCTGCGCTGTTTGAAGGCAGCGAAATCACGGGCGCTTTGCAGCCTTCTGTTGCTGAACGCTGGAATATGCCAGCCGTACCTGTCGTCGCTGGCGGCGGCGATAATGCGGCGGGGGCGGTCGGCGTGGGGATGGTCGAGGCAGGACAGGCCATGCTCTCGCTCGGCACTTCCGGTGTCTATTTTGCCGTCAGTGACGGGTATCGTAGCAATCCTGGAAGCGCCGTACACAGCTTCTGCCACGCGTTGCCGGGTAAATGGCATTTAATGTCGGTGATGCTGAGCGCGGCTTCCTGCCTCGACTGGGCGGCAAAACTAACCGGAATGGCGGACGTCCCGGCGCTTATCGCAGCGGCACAGCAGGCGGATGATAATGCCGGTGCGGTCTGGTTTTTACCGTACCTTTCCGGCGAGCGGACGCCTCATAACAACCCGGAAGCGAAAGGGGTGTTCTTCGGTCTTACCCATCAGCACGGCCCGGCAGAGCTGGCGCGCGCGGTGCTTGAAGGCGTTGGCTATGCTCTGGCGGACGGAATGGATGTCGTGCATGACTGTGGACTTACGCCATCCAGCATTACGTTAATTGGCGGCGGTGCGCGAAGCAGCTACTGGCGGCAAATGCTTTCCGATATCAGCGGGTTGCAGCTGGACTATCGTACGGGAGGCGATGTCGGCCCGGCGCTCGGTGCGGCACGGCTGGCGCAAATTGCGCTGAACCGGGATAAACCACTGCCCCAGCTTTTGCCCCAGCTGTCGCTTGAACAGCAGCATCGTCCTGATGCGAAAAATCATGCTCGCTATGCTGAAAGACGAGACGTGTTCCGCAAAATTTATCGGCAGCTTTTGCCGCTAATGTCATAAACAGGAGCCGGGTGGCGCTAACGCTTACCCGGCCTGCCAGCCTTCAACCGGGTTAGCTCACAAACCGGCGCGTATCGATTCTTTGCAGCAACATTGACAGCAGCAGGCTGACAACCAGCGTAACGGTAAATATCCAGACAATATCCAGCACCGGCCAGCTTTTAAGCTCAACGCCACGGGTGCGCAGGGCGTGGATCACCAGCGCGTGAAAACCGTAAATGCCCAGCGAGTGGCGAGAGATAAACCCCAGTACCGGAAGCGGGCGGGCATTCAGGGTGTTTTTAACCAGCGTCAGCAGAGAGAGCGCGCAGATAAAGACCATCGGGCCGCAGTACAGATACCAGGTATCGGCAAAGTTGCCGCGCCATTGCAGCTCATGCAGCGTCCCGCGAGAGATAATAAACACACCGACGAGAAACGCGGCCGCGCATAGCCAGTTTATTCCTCGCTTTTGCGTCTCCATCATGCCAATGGCGCGCCCCAGCATGCCGTACAGCACGTAATAAAACGTATCCCCGGTGATATAGAGGTTAACGGGCAGCCATTCAAAGCCATCAATTTTCTGTGAGACGGTATTCGGGTTGGCCACGATCCCGATGACCACCATCAGCGCCAGCAGCATTTTACCGTTGACGTTTTTTACCTGAATTAACGGTGAAACAAGATAAATAACGATTATCGCGAAGAAAAACCATAGATGATAGAACACCGGTTTTTGCAACAAGTTGAGCAGGGAACGTTCAGCGTTAATTGAAGTGAACAGGACGATATAGAGCAGCGAAATCGCGCTGTAAAACAGCAGACAGGAGACAATACGGATGAAATGTCTCGGCTGTGCACTACGCTCGCCAAAAAAGAGAAAACCGGAAATCATAAAGAACAGCGGGACGCTCACGCGGGAGGCCGAGTTCAGAACATTGGCGACATCCCAGTTAACAGGGCTGATACTGTGCGCGTTCGTGACATACCAGGTCGTTGTGTGGATCATCACCACCATCAGACAGGCTATTCCCCGCAGGTTATCAATCCAGTTAATTTTTGACTGCATCAGTTCCTCTGTATTCCTGATAAAGAAAGTGTGACTGCGATTGCGTAAAACTTTTCCCTTGGAAAATTCTGAGTTTAGCCAGGCTAACTTGTAGGGAGCTGGCGAGATTCGCAGAATGACGGACTTTAATCTATAAACGTGTTGCTACTAAAAATAACAGCCACTGACCAGGGCGGTAATAAAAATGATGATGAAGCGTGGGGTGTCACTCTTTCTGCTGCTCTTATTAACAGGATGCAGTGCTTCTGAGGAGATACCTGTCCAAAAAGCGCAGCAGGGGAAAATGAGCCCGGAGCGTTCCCTGAATATGGAACAGCTGTGCAGGGATCAGGCGGCTCACCGCTATAATTCTGAAGCACAGAAAATTCATATAAACGGCTTCGAGCGCTTTCAGGGCAGCTATGAACTGAAAGGCTATACGGCGCGTAAAGAGGGCTTTGTCTGCTCTTTTGATGCAGACGGCCAGTTTTTACATCTCTCAATGCGTTAAATTGCTCGTATAAGCAGCAACCAGAGCCTTCGCAGGTTCTGGCTGTAGGGCTTATTCCCCAATTTTCCCTAAACAACCCCGTTTCGTACTGTATATCTTGCAGCCAGCGGGTATACTGATCCCTTCCATTTAAAACCACACGTATCCAGCACGAAATACTATGCAAAAGTTTGATACCAAGACCTTCCAGGGCCTGATCCTGACCTTACAGGATTACTGGGCTCGTCAGGGCTGCACCATTGTTCAACCTTTGGACATGGAAGTTGGCGCAGGCACCTCACACCCGATGACCAGCCTGCGCGCGTTAGGGCCAGAGCCAATGGCGACCGCCTATGTGCAGCCATCCCGTCGTCCGACCGATGGCCGTTATGGCGAAAACCCGAACCGTTTGCAGCACTACTATCAGTTCCAGGTGGTGATTAAGCCATCACCCGACAACATTCAGGAACTGTACCTCGGGTCACTGAAAGAGCTGGGTATGGATCCAACCATTCACGACATTCGTTTCGTGGAAGATAACTGGGAAAACCCAACGCTGGGTGCCTGGGGTCTGGGTTGGGAAGTGTGGCTGAACGGCATGGAAGTGACCCAGTTCACATACTTCCAGCAGGTTGGTGGTCTGGAATGTAAACCGATTACCGGCGAAATCACCTATGGTCTGGAACGTCTGGCCATGTACATTCAGGGCGTAGACAGCGTTTACGACCTGGTCTGGAGCGACGGCCCGCTGGGTAAAACCACCTACGGCGACGTGTTCCATCAGAACGAAGTGGAGCAATCCACCTATAACTTCGAATACGCGGACGTGGACTTCCTGTTCACCTGCTTCGAGCAGTACGAGAAAGAAGCCCAGCAGCTGCTGGCGCTGGAGACTCCGCTGCCGCTGCCTGCCTACGAGCGTATTCTGAAGGCTGCCCACAGCTTCAACCTGCTGGATGCCCGCAAAGCGATCTCCGTGACTGAACGTCAGCGCTACATTCTGCGTATTCGTACCCTGACCAAAGCCGTTGCAGAAGCTTACTACGCGTCCCGTGAAGCCCTTGGCTTCCCGATGTGCAACCGAAACAAATAAGAGGCGGCCATGTCTGAGAAAACTTTCCTGGTGGAAATCGGCACTGAAGAGCTGCCACCAAAAGCCCTGCGCAGCCTGGCTGAATCTTTTGCTGCGAACGTCACTGCTGAGCTGGATAACGCTGGCCTGGCGCACGGTAAAATTGAGTGGTTTGCTGCGCCGCGTCGTCTGGCGCTGAAAGTGGCAAACCTGGCGGCGTCCCAGCCGGATCGCGAAGTTGAAAAACGTGGCCCGGCCATTGCTCAGGCGTTCGACGCGGAAGGCAAGCCGAGCAAAGCGGCAGAAGGCTGGGCGCGCGGCTGCGGCATCACCGTTGATCAGGCCGAGCGTCTGACCACCGACAAAGGTGAATGGCTGCTGTATCGTGCCCATGTGAAAGGCGAAAGCGCCGAAGCGCTGCTGCCTGACATGATCGCGACCTCGCTGGCAAAATTGCCAATCCCTAAGCTGATGCGCTGGGGCGCGTCCGACGTTCACTTTGTGCGTCCGGTTCACACCGTGACCCTGCTGCTGGGCGATACCGTTATCCCGGCGACCATTCTGGGCGTGGCGTCCGATCGCGTGATCCGCGGCCATCGCTTTATGGGCGAGCCGGAGTTCACCATCGACAATGCCGACCAGTATCCACAGATCCTGCTGGAACGCGGTAAAGTGATTGCCGACTACGAACAGCGTAAAGCCAAAATTAAAGCGGACGCAGAAGAAGCGGCGCGCAAGATTGGCGGAAACGCTGACCTGAGCGACAGCCTGCTGGAAGAGGTGACCTCGCTGGTCGAATGGCCGGTTGTACTGACCGCGAAATTCGAAGAGAAATTCCTGGCCGTTCCGGCAGAAGCGCTGGTTTACACCATGAAGGGTGACCAGAAGTACTTCCCGGTTTACGCCAACGACGGCAAGCTGCTGCCAAACTTCATCTTCGTAGCGAACATCGAATCGAAAGATCCGAGCCAGATTATCTCCGGTAACGAGAAAGTGGTGCGTCCGCGTCTGGCGGATGCCGAGTTCTTCTTCAACACCGACCGTAAAAAACGTCTGGAAGATAACCTGCCGCGTCTGCAAACTGTACTGTTCCAGCAGCAGCTGGGTACGCTGCGCGACAAAACCGACCGTATCGCGGAGCTGTCCGGCTGGATTGCCCGTGAAATTGGCGCCGACGTTAACCACGCTACCCGTGCGGGCCTGCTCTCCAAGTGCGACCTGATGACCAACATGGTGTTCGAATTTACCGACACCCAGGGCGTGATGGGTATGCACTACGCGCGTCACGATGGCGAAGCGGAAGACGTGGCGGTAGCCCTGAACGAGCAGTATCAGCCGCGCTTTGCCGGTGACGATCTGCCGTCCAATCCGGTTGCCTGCGCCGTGGCGATTGCCGATAAGATGGACACCCTGGCGGGTATCTTCGGTATCGGCCAGCATCCAAAAGGCGACAAAGACCCGTTTGCGCTGCGTCGTGCTGCGCTGGGCGTGCTGCGAATCATCGTTGAGAAGAACCTGAACCTCGATCTGCAAACGCTAACCGAAGAAGCGGTACGTCTGTACGGCGATAAGCTGACCAACGCGAAGGTTGTGGATGATGTTATCGACTTTATGCTCGGTCGTTTCCGCGCGTGGTATCAGGACGAAGGTTACTCCGTTGATACCATTCAGGCGGTGCTGGCGCGTCGTCCGACCCGTCCGGCAGATTTCGATGCGCGTATGAAAGCGGTATCCCACTTCCGTACGCTGGAAGCGGCGTCTGCGCTGGCCGCGGCTAACAAGCGCGTATCCAACATCCTCGCGAAATCCGACGAGACGCTGAACGATCGCGTAAACGCTGCAACCCTGAAAGAGCCGGAAGAGATTTCTCTGGCGATGCAGGTTGTGGTGCTGCGCGACAAGCTGGAGCCGTATTTCGCGGAAGGTCGCTACCAGGAAGCGCTGGTGGAGCTGGCGGAGCTGCGTGACGTCATCGACGCCTTCTTCGAGAAGGTGATGGTGAACGTGGAAGATAAAGAGCTGCGGATTAACCGTCTCTCGATGCTTGAGAAACTGCGTGAGCTGTTCCTGCGCGTGGCGGATATTTCGCTGCTGCAATAACGTAAAAAACCCGCCCCTGACAGGCGGGAAGAACGGCAACTAAACTGTCTCTCTTCGCCAATGGCGCCATAACTGCGTTGGCTGCGCTCGTTCACCCGAATCACTTACTAATGTAAGCTCATCGGGATTCGCTCGCTTGCCGCCTTGTTCTGACGTCATTGGCTTTGAGATACTTTTCCTTATTTACACTCTCTCAATTAATTTACACCCTCTCAAACACTGTCGCGATCCCCTGACCCAACCCGATACACATCGTTGCCAGACCAAACTGGGCATCTTTGCGTTCCATCAGGTTAATCAGCGTGGTACTGATACGCGCCCCGGAACAGCCCAGCGGGTGTCCGAGGGCGATCGCGCCGCCGTTGAGGTTAATCTTCTCGTCGATCTGATCCATCAGCCCCAGATCCTTAATGCACGGCAGGATCTGCGCGGCGAACGCTTCGTTCATCTCAAAGAGGTCGATATCACTTGCGCTCAGCCCCGCTTTTTTCAGCGCCAGTTTTGACGCCGGAACCGGACCGTAGCCCATGATGGATGGATCGCAGCCCACGACCGCCATCGAACGCACGCGGGCGCGTGGCGTCAGGCCTAATTCGCGGGCGCGGCTTTCGCTCATCACCAGCATCGCGGCGGCACCGTCGGACAGGGCAGACGAGGTGCCCGCCGTTACCGTGCCGGTGACCGGATCAAACGCCGGACGCAGGGTAGAAAGCGCTTCAACGGTGGTTTCCGGGCGGATGACTTCGTCATAGCTGAACTGCTTCAGTACGCCGTCTGCGTCGTGACCGCCGGTCGGGATGATCTCATTCTTAAAGGCACCAGACTGCGTGGCGGCCCAGGCGCGGGCATGCGAGCGAGCGGCAAAGGCATCCTGCATCTCACGGCTGATGCCGTGCAGACGGGAGAGCATCTCGGCGGTCAGGCCCATCATACCGGCGGCTTTCGCCACGTTGCGGCTCATACCTGGATGGAAATCGACCCCGTGGCTCATCGGCACGTGGCCCATGTGCTCCACGCCGCCCACCAGACAGGCCTGCGCATCGCCGGTCATGATCATCCGCGCCGCGTCGTGCAGCGCCTGCATCGACGAACCGCAAAGACGGTTGACGGTGACCGCCGGAACCGAATGCGGGATCTCCGCCAGCAGAGACGCGTTACGGGCAATGTTGAAGCCCTGCTCCAGCGTCTGCTGGACGCAGCCCCAGTAGATATCGTCCAGCGCAGCAGGGTCCAGCGCCGGGTTACGCGCCAGCAGGCTACGCATCAGGTGCGCGGAGAGGTCTTCCGCGCGCACGTTACGGAACGCACCGCCTTTTGAACGGCCCATCGGGGTGCGAATCGCATCAACAATGACAACCTTTTCCATTGTGACTCCTTAAGCCGTTTTCAGCGTGCCAACCGGACGGGCTGGCTCAACTGCTGGGTAGTAGGGTTCGTTATGACGCGCTTTGTTACGCAGACCTTCCGGCACCTCATAAAGCGGGCCGAGGTGCTGGTACTGCTGAGCCATATCGAGATAGCGAGCGCTGCCGAGCGTATCCAGCCAGCGGAACGCGCCGCCGTGGAACGGAGGGAAGCCGAGGCCGTACACCAGCGCCATATCCGCTTCTGCCGGGCTGGCGATAATGCCTTCTTCGAGGCAGCGCACCACTTCGTTGATCATCGGGATCATCATCCGGGCGATGATCTCGTCGTCAGTGAAGTCGCGTTTCGGCTGACTGACGTCGGCCAGCAGGCCATCCACCGCCGCATCTTCTTCTTTTTTCGGTTTGCCTTTGCTGTCTTCTTTATAGCGCCAGAAGCCCAGACCGTTTTTCTGACCAAAGCGATTGGCGTCGAACAGGGCGTCAATGGCGTCGCGATAGTCTTTCTGCATGCGCTGCGGGAAGCCCGCCGCCATCACCGCCTGCGCGTGATGGGCAGTATCGATGCCGACAACGTCCAGCAGATACGCCGGGCCCATCGGCCAGCCGAACTGTTTTTCCATCACTTTATCGATTTTGCGGAAGTCTGCGCCGTCGCGCAGCAGCTGGCTGAAGCCGGCGAAGTAAGGGAACAACACGCGGTTAACGAAGAAGCCCGGGCAGTCGTTAACGACGATCGGCGTTTTGCCCATCTTGCTCGCCCACGCCACCACTTTGGCGATGGTTTCGTCGGAGGTTTTCTCCCCACGGATCACTTCGACCAGCGGCATGCGGTGCACCGGGTTAAAGAAGTGCATCCCGCAGAAGTTTTCCGGACGCTTCAGCACGCTCGCCAGTTCGCTGATAGGAATGGTGGAGGTGTTAGAGGCCAGCACGGTTTCCGGACGCACCTTGTCTTCGGTTTCGGCCAGCACCGCTTTTTTCACTTTCGGGTTCTCGACGACCGCTTCAACCACCACGTCCACACGGTCGAAACCGCTGTATTCCAGCACTGGCTGGATGGTGGAGATCACGCCTGCAAGCTTCAGACCATCAATTTTGCCGCGCTCAAGCTGTTTATTCAGCAGCTTGGCCGCTTCGGTCATGCCCAGCGTCAGGGATTTCTCGTTGATGTCCTTCATCACCACCGGCACGCCTTTCCAGGCAGACTGGTAGGCGATGCCGCCCCCCATAATGCCCGCGCCGAGTACCGCCGCGTGTTTTGGCGTTTCAACGTTTTTGGTGAGTTGTTTGGCTTTGCCCTTCACAAACTGATCGTTAAGGAAGATACCAACCAGCGCGCGGGCTTCGTTGGTGTGCGCCAGCGGGACAAAGCTCTGGTTTTCCAGCTTCAGGGCGTCATCACGGCCCAGACGGGCTGCCGCTTCAATGGTTTTCACCGCCGTGATCGGCGC
Source organism: Enterobacter sp. CRENT-193 (assembly GCF_002787395.1). Lineage (NCBI taxonomy): Bacteria > Pseudomonadati > Pseudomonadota > Gammaproteobacteria > Enterobacterales > Enterobacteriaceae > Enterobacter > Enterobacter sp. CRENT-193. The sequence goes on from NZ_CP024812.1 coordinate 1,017,479, forward strand.
CGGGTAGTGTTTACCCGCCGTCTGCATCACCATGCCTTTGGCGATGGTGAAGCTCATGGTGGCTTCAATTTTGCTGAGCTTCAACGGCTCCAGCTTCGGCTGACGTTTGGCTTTCCAGTCGAGGTCGCCGTTAATGGCCTGACGCAGAATGGCGAGTGCGCCTTCAACAAGCTTCTCAGGCTTTACAACGCCGTCGACCAGGCCAATTTTCTGCGCCTGTTCTGCGCCGACGTCTTTACCCGCGGCAATGATCTCCAGCGCGCTGTCGGCGCCCAGCATGCGCGGCATACGGACGGAGCCGCCAAAGCCCGGCATGATGCCCAGCTTGGTTTCCGGCAGGCCGATACGCAGGTCCGGGGTCGCCAGACGGTAATCAGTGGCTAACACGCATTCGCAGCCGCCGCCCAGCGCGTAACCGTTGACGGCAGAAAGGGTCGGGACAGGCAGATCTTCCAGACGATTAAAGACGCTGTTCGCGAAGTGCAGCCACTGGCTCAGCTGTTCTTCGGGCACCAGGAACAGCGACAGGAATTCGGTGATATCCGCGCCAACGATAAAGGCCGCTTTGTTGGAGCGCAGCAGCAGCCCTTTTAAATCTGATTGCTTTTCAAGTACATCCAGCGCCTGGCCAAGACTGGCCACCGTCGCGGTATCAAGCTTATTCACTGAGCCGGGGGCATCGAACACCAGTTCGGCAATGCCATCTTCCAGCCAGTCTACGTACAGGGTGTCGCCTTTGTAGAGCATGTCGGTCTCCTGAATCCAGCAATTGGATCTGGTCATACCAGATGAAACGGAGTGTGGAATTTATGTTAATAAAATGCAAATTAGTCATTAAGAAATTGCTGCGCTGATCACGGTCGGTGGAAATCACGCAGCCGGAGTGAGGTGTGCTAAGATGCGATGACTTGAGGTCAAAAAAACGAAAGGAAGAATGATGGACTCACTGGCTTCGCTTTATAAAAATCATATCGTTACCCTACAGGAACGTACCCGCGATGTACTGGCCCGCTTCAAGCTGGATGCCCTGCTGATCCACTCCGGCGAGCTGATGAATACTTTTCTTGATGACCATGCTTATCCCTTCAAGGTTAACCCGCAGTTTAAAGCCTGGGTGCCTGTCACGCAGGTTCCAAATTGCTGGCTGCTGGTGGATGGCGTGAACAAGCCGAAACTGTGGTTCTACCTGCCGGTCGATTACTGGCACAACGTGGAGCCGCTGCCGACCTCATTCTGGACCGAAGAAATTGACGTGATTGCGCTGCCAAAAGCAGACGGCATAGGCAGCCAGCTGCCAGCGGCGCGCGGCAACATCGGCTACATTGGTCCGGTTCCTGAGCGCGCGCTGGGTCTGGATATTCCGGCAGATAAACTCAACCCGAAAGGCGTGCTGGATTATCTGCACTACTATCGCGCCTACAAGACCGACTACGAACTTTACTGCATGCGTGAAGCGCAAAAAACGGCGGTGAATGGCCACCGTGCGGCGCACGAAGCGTTCCAGTCCGGTATGAGCGAGTTCGATATCAATCAGGCTTACCTGACGGCGACCGGCCACCGCGATACCGACGTGCCGTACAGCAACATCGTGGCGCTGAATGAACATGCCTCGGTTCTGCACTACACCAAACTGGATCATCAGGTTCCGGCTGAGATGCGTAGCTTCCTGCTGGACGCGGGGGCTGAGTACAATGGTTATGCGGCAGACCTGACCCGTACCTGGGCGGCGAATGCGGATACCGATTTTGCGCAATTGATTAAAGACGTGAACGACGAACAGCTGGCGCTGATTGGCACCATGAAGGCCGGAACCAGCTACGTGGATTATCACATCCAGTTCCATCAGCGCATCGCTAAACTGCTGCGTAAGCATCAGATTATCAAAGACATGAGCGAAGAGGCGATGGTTGAGAACGATTTGACCGGGCCATTTATGCCGCATGGTATCGGCCACCCGCTGGGTTTGCAGGTTCATGACGTCGCGGGCTTTATGCAGGATGATACCGGCACGCACCTGGCGGCACCGTCTAAATATCCTTATCTGCGCTGCACCCGCGTTCTGGCGCCGCGTATGGTATTGACCATCGAGCCGGGCATCTACTTTATTGAATCCCTGCTGGCGCCGTGGCGCGAAGGGCAATTCAGCAAGCACTTCAACTGGGAGAAAATTGAAGCGCTGAAGCCTTATGGCGGCATTCGTATCGAGGATAACGTGGTTATTCACGAGAACAGCATTGAGAACATGACGCGAGATTTGAAGCTGGCCTGATGGAAAGCTGGCTGATACCGGCCGAGCCGGTCACCTTTGTTGAGGAAATCAAAAAAAGCCGCTTTATCACGCTGTTGGCGCATACCGACGGCGTGGAGGCGGCGAAGGCGTTCGTCGAGTCCGTCCGCGCGCAGCACCCGGATGCCCGCCATCACTGTGTGGCGTGGGTCGCAGGGCCGCCAGACGACTCACAGCAGCTCGGGTTTTCTGACGACGGTGAACCGGCGGGTACGGCCGGAAAACCGATGCTCTCCCAGTTGATGGGCAGCGGCGTGGGTGAAATCACCGCCGTCGTGGTCCGCTACTACGGGGGCATTTTGTTAGGCACCGGAGGGCTGGTCAAAGCCTACGGAGGTGGTGTCCAGCAGGCGCTTAATCTTCTGATAACAACCCGCAAAACGCCACTTACGGAATATACTTTGTTATGCGATTACGCCCAGCTATCGGGTATCGAAGCACTGCTTAAACAGTTTAACGGTGTCATCGCACACAGTGATTATCAGGCAATGGTGCAATTACGCGTGGCGCTTCCTCAGGCGGAACTGGCTGCTTTTTCAGCAAAACTCGCTGATTTTAGTCGCGGTTCATTGCAATTACTGCCGATTGAAGAATAATCCCCACCTCACAATTTTGAATACCTAAGGAAGCGGCAGAGATGCATTTTCGTGCCATTACCCGAATCGTTGGATTGCTGGTCATACTTTTCTCCGGGACAATGATCATTCCCGGACTGGTGGCGCTCATCTACCGGGACGGCGCGGGGCGTGCATTTACCCAAACCTTTTTTGTCGCGCTGACGATTGGCTCCCTGCTGTGGTGGCCAAACCGCCGTGAGAAAGGTGAACTGAAATCCCGGGAGGGGTTTCTGATTGTGGTCCTGTTCTGGACGGTACTGGGAAGCGTGGGTGCGCTGCCGTTTATCTTCTCCGAACAACCGAATCTCACCGTCACGGATGCGTTTTTTGAATCGTTCTCCGGATTAACGACCACCGGGGCCACCACGCTTGTGGGGCTGGATTCGCTCCCGCATGCGATTCTCTTTTACCGGCAGATGCTTCAGTGGTTCGGCGGTATGGGGATCATTGTCCTGGCGGTGGCTATCCTGCCGATTCTGGGCGTCGGGGGGATGCAGCTTTACCGGGCGGAGATGCCCGGCCCGCTGAAAGATAACAAAATGCGCCCGCGTATTGCGGAGACGGCGAAAACCCTGTGGCTTATCTATGTCCTGCTGACGGTGGCCTGCGCGCTGGCGCTGTGGTTTGCCGGGATGCCTGCGTTTGATGCCATCGGGCACAGCTTTGCGACTATTGCTATCGGCGGGTTCTCCACCCACGATGCCAGCGTCGGCTACTTCGACAGCCCGACAATCAATACCATCATTGCCATCTTTTTGCTGATCTCAGGCTGTAACTACGGTCTACACTTCTCGTTGCTTAGCGGACGGAGCCTGAAGGTGTACTGGCGCGACCCGGAATTCCGGATGTTTATTGGCGTCCAGCTGACTCTGGTGATCATCTGTACCCTGGTACTGTGGTTCCACGATGTTTATAACTCGGCGGTCACGACCCTGAACCAGGCCTTCTTCCAGGTGGTATCGATGGCAACAACCGCCGGTTTCACCACGGACAGTATTGCGCGTTGGCCGCTGTTCCTGCCGGTGCTGCTGTTGTGCTCTGCGTTTATCGGCGGCTGTGCCGGGTCAACGGGCGGCGGTCTGAAGGTGATCCGTATTCTGCTGCTGTTCAAGCAGGGGAACCGTGAGCTGAAACGTCTGGTCCACCCGAATGCGGTTTACAGTATTAAGCTGGGGAACCGCGCGCTGCCGGAACGCATCCTCGAAGCGGTGTGGGGATTCTTCTCCGCTTATGCACTGGTCTTTATTGTCAGTATGCTGGCGATAATCGCCACGGGCGTGGATGATTTTTCTGCCTTCGCCTCTGTGGTGGCAACGTTAAACAACCTGGGGCCGGGGCTGGGCGTCGTGGCGGATAACTTCGCCAGTATGAACCCGGTGGCGAAGTGGATCTTAATCGCCAATATGCTGTTTGGGCGTCTTGAGGTCTTTACGCTGCTGGTGCTGTTTACCCCAACATTCTGGCGTGAGTAAGGAGACATTGGTGAAAACGTTAATTCTTTTCTCAACGCGTGACGGACAAACGCGTGAGATTGCTTCATATCTGGCTTCTGAACTCAAAGAGCTGGGCATTTATTCTGATGTGGTGAACCTGAATCGCACTGAACAGATTGCCTGGCAGGATTACGACCGCGTGGTCATTGGCGCTTCAATTCGTTACGGCCATTTCCATCCGGCGCTGGATCGCTTTGTGAAAAAGCATACGGCGGAACTCGCTCAGCTGCCTGGCGCGTTTTACTCGGTCAACCTGGTTGCCCGTAAAGCAGAGAAGCGTACGCCGCAGACTAACAGCTATACGCGCAAGTTTTTGCTGAGTTCGCCATGGCAGCCCGATATCTGTTCTGTCTTTGCTGGCGCGCTGCGTTACCCGCGTTACCGCTGGTACGACCGCTTTATGATCCGCCTGATCATGAAAATGACGGGCGGGGAAACGGATACGCGTAAAGAAGTGGTTTATACCGACTGGGCTCAGGTCGCCAGTTTTGCCCGTGAAATTGCGCATTTAACGGACGATGCGCGGGTTTAATAAGCGTTGAGTTTGAAAAATGAGCGAACGAAAAGTTTTTTGTATTTAGTGCTTGTCACTTCAGAAGAACTCCCTATAATGCGCCTCCACTGACACGGAACAACGGCACGCAAGCCGCCGGGTCAGCAGAGAAAAGCAAAACAAACGCTTGACTCTGAAGCGGGAAAGCGTAATATGCACACCCCGCGCCGCAGCGAAAACGAAGCGGCACTGCTCTTTAACAATTTATCAGACAATCTGTGTGGGCACTCAAAGTGACATGGATTCTTAACGTCCTCGGACGAAAAATGAATACCAAGTCTCAACGAGTGAACACGTAATTCATTACGAAGTTTAATTCATTGAGCATCAAACTTTTAAATTGAAGAGTTTGATCATGGCTCAGATTGAACGCTGGCGGCAGGCCTAACACATGCAAGTCGAACGGTAACAGGAAGCAGCTTGCTGCTTTGCTGACGAGTGGCGGACGGGTGAGTAATGTCTGGGAAACTGCCTGATGGAGGGGGATAACTACTGGAAACGGTAGCTAATACCGCATAACGTCGCAAGACCAAAGAGGGGGACCTTCGGGCCTCTTGCCATCGGATGTGCCCAGATGGGATTAGCTAGTAGGTGGGGTAACGGCTCACCTAGGCGACGATCCCTAGCTGGTCTGAGAGGATGACCAGCCACACTGGAACTGAGACACGGTCCAGACTCCTACGGGAGGCAGCAGTGGGGAATATTGCACAATGGGCGCAAGCCTGATGCAGCCATGCCGCGTGTATGAAGAAGGCCTTCGGGTTGTAAAGTACTTTCAGCGGGGAGGAAGGCGATAAGGTTAATAACCTTGTCGATTGACGTTACCCGCAGAAGAAGCACCGGCTAACTCCGTGCCAGCAGCCGCGGTAATACGGAGGGTGCAAGCGTTAATCGGAATTACTGGGCGTAAAGCGCACGCAGGCGGTCTGTCAAGTCGGATGTGAAATCCCCGGGCTCAACCTGGGAACTGCATTCGAAACTGGCAGGCTAGAGTCTTGTAGAGGGGGGTAGAATTCCAGGTGTAGCGGTGAAATGCGTAGAGATCTGGAGGAATACCGGTGGCGAAGGCGGCCCCCTGGACAAAGACTGACGCTCAGGTGCGAAAGCGTGGGGAGCAAACAGGATTAGATACCCTGGTAGTCCACGCCGTAAACGATGTCGACTTGGAGGTTGTGCCCTTGAGGCGTGGCTTCCGGAGCTAACGCGTTAAGTCGACCGCCTGGGGAGTACGGCCGCAAGGTTAAAACTCAAATGAATTGACGGGGGCCCGCACAAGCGGTGGAGCATGTGGTTTAATTCGATGCAACGCGAAGAACCTTACCTACTCTTGACATCCAGAGAACTTAGCAGAGATGCTTTGGTGCCTTCGGGAACTCTGAGACAGGTGCTGCATGGCTGTCGTCAGCTCGTGTTGTGAAATGTTGGGTTAAGTCCCGCAACGAGCGCAACCCTTATCCTTTGTTGCCAGCGGTTAGGCCGGGAACTCAAAGGAGACTGCCAGTGATAAACTGGAGGAAGGTGGGGATGACGTCAAGTCATCATGGCCCTTACGAGTAGGGCTACACACGTGCTACAATGGCGCATACAAAGAGAAGCGACCTCGCGAGAGCAAGCGGACCTCATAAAGTGCGTCGTAGTCCGGATTGGAGTCTGCAACTCGACTCCATGAAGTCGGAATCGCTAGTAATCGTGGATCAGAATGCCACGGTGAATACGTTCCCGGGCCTTGTACACACCGCCCGTCACACCATGGGAGTGGGTTGCAAAAGAAGTAGGTAGCTTAACCTTCGGGAGGGCGCTTACCACTTTGTGATTCATGACTGGGGTGAAGTCGTAACAAGGTAACCGTAGGGGAACCTGCGGTTGGATCACCTCCTTACCTTAAAGAACCTGCCTTTGCAGTGCTCACACAGATTGTCTGATGAAAAACAGCAGTAAAAAACCTCTACAGGCTTGTAGCTCAGGTGGTTAGAGCGCACCCCTGATAAGGGTGAGGTCGGTGGTTCAAGTCCACTCAGGCCTACCAAATTTTTGCTGATGCTGCGTTGCGGCGACACTCACATACCTGAGTATGCTTCGTGTCACCACGCCTTGCTTCAACAAAAATTACCGGTACAGAGGTGACTACGATGGGGCTATAGCTCAGCTGGGAGAGCGCCTGCCTTGCACGCAGGAGGTCTGCGGTTCGATCCCGCATAGCTCCACCATCTTTTACTGCGAACACAAGAAAACTTCAGAGTGAACCTGAAAAGGTGCACTGCGAAGTTTTGCTCTTTAAAAATCTGGATCAAGCTGAAAATTGAAACGACACACAGCTCATGTGTGTTCGAGTCTCTCAAATTTTCGCAACCATGAAGTGAAACATCTTCGGGTTGTGAGGTTAAGCGACTAAGCGTACACGGTGGATGCCCTGGCAGTCAGAGGCGATGAAGGACGTGCTAATCTGCGAAAAGCGCCGGCGAGGTGATATGAACCCTTGACCCGGCGATGTCCGAATGGGGAAACCCAGTGTGTTCCGACACACTATCGTTAACTGAATACATAGGTTAACGAGGCGAACCGGGGGAACTGAAACATCTAAGTACCCCGAGGAAAAGAAATCAACCGAGATTCCCCCAGTAGCGGCGAGCGAACGGGGAGCAGCCCGGAGTCTGAATCAGCTTGTGTGTTAGTGGAACGGTCTGGAAAGTCCGACGGTACAGGGTGATAGTCCCGTACACGAAAATGCACTTGCTGTGAACTCGAAGAGTAGGGCGGGACACGTGGTATCCTGTCTGAATATGGGGGGACCATCCTCCAAGGCTAAATACTCCTGACTGACCGATAGTGAACCAGTACCGTGAGGGAAAGGCGAAAAGAACCCCGGCGAGGGGAGTGAAAAAGAACCTGAAACCGTGTACGTACAAGCAGTGGGAGCACCTTCGGGTGTGACTGCGTACCTTTTGTATAATGGGTCAGCGACTTATATTCTGTAGCAAGGTTAACCGTATAGGGGAGCCGAAGGGAAACCGAGTCTTAACTGGGCGTTAAGTTGCAGGGTATAGACCCGAAACCCGGTGATCTAGCCATGGGCAGGTTGAAGGTTGGGTAACACTAACTGGAGGACCGAACCGACTAATGTTGAAAAATTAGCGGATGACCTGTGGCTGGGGGTGAAAGGCCAATCAAACCGGGAGATAGCTGGTTCTCCCCGAAAGCTATTTAGGTAGCGCCTCGTGAACTCATCTTCGGGGGTAGAGCACTGTTTCGGCTAGGGGGCCATCCCGGCTTACCAACCCGATGCAAACTACGAATACCGAAGAATGTTATCACGGGAGACACACGGCGGGTGCTAACGTCCGTCGTGAAGAGGGAAACAACCCAGACCGCCAGCTAAGGTCCCAAAGTCATGGTTAAGTGGGAAACGATGTGGGAAGGCACAGACAGCCAGGATGTTGGCTTAGAAGCAGCCATCATTTAAAGAAAGCGTAATAGCTCACTGGTCGAGTCGGCCTGCGCGGAAGATGTAACGGGGCTAAACCATGCACCGAAGCTGCGGCAGCGACACTATGTGTTGTTGGGTAGGGGAGCGTTCTGTAAGCCGTTGAAGGTGTGCTGTGAGGCATGCTGGAGGTATCAGAAGTGCGAATGCTGACATAAGTAACGATAAAGCGGGTGAAAAGCCCGCTCGCCGGAAGACCAAGGGTTCCTGTCCAACGTTAATCGGGGCAGGGTGAGTCGACCCCTAAGGCGAGGCCGAAAGGCGTAGTCGATGGGAAACAGGTTAATATTCCTGTACTTGGTGTTACTGCGAAGGGGGGACGGAGAAGGCTATGTCAGCCGGGCGACGGTTGTCCCGGTTTAAGCATGTAGGCGGAGGTTCCAGGTAAATCCGGTACCTTTTAACGCTGAGGTGTGATGACGAGGCACTACGGTGCTGAAGTGATAAATGCCCTGCTTCCAGGAAAAGCCTCTAAGCATCAGGTAACACGAAATCGTACCCCAAACCGACACAGGTGGTCAGGTAGAGAATACCAAGGCGCTTGAGAGAACTCGGGTGAAGGAACTAGGCAAAATGGTGCCGTAACTTCGGGAGAAGGCACGCTGATATGTAGGTGAAGCCCCTGCGGGCGGAGCTGAAATCAGTCGAAGATACCAGCTGGCTGCAACTGTTTATTAAAAACACAGCACTGTGCAAACACGAAAGTGGACGTATACGGTGTGACGCCTGCCCGGTGCCGGAAGGTTAATTGATGGGGTTAGCGGCAACGCGAAGCTCTTGATCGAAGCCCCGGTAAACGGCGGCCGTAACTATAACGGTCCTAAGGTAGCGAAATTCCTTGTCGGGTAAGTTCCGACCTGCACGAATGGCGTAATGATGGCCAGGCTGTCTCCACCCGAGACTCAGTGAAATTGAACTCGCTGTGAAGATGCAGTGTACCCGCGGCAAGACGGAAAGACCCCGTGAACCTTTACTATAGCTTGACACTGAACACTGGTCCTTGATGTGTAGGATAGGTGGGAGGCTTTGAAGCGTGGACGCCAGTCTGCGTGGAGCCATCCTTGAAATACCACCCTTTAATGGCTGGTGTTCTAACGTAGACCCGTGATCCGGGTTGCGGACAGTGTCTGGTGGGTAGTTTGACTGGGGCGGTCTCCTCCCAAAGAGTAACGGAGGAGCACGAAGGTTGGCTAATCCTGGTCGGACATCAGGAGGTTAGTGCAATGGCATAAGCCAGCTTGACTGCGAGCGTGACGGCGCGAGCAGGTGCGAAAGCAGGTCATAGTGATCCGGTGGTTCTGAATGGAAGGGCCATCGCTCAACGGATAAAAGGTACTCCGGGGATAACAGGCTGATACCGCCCAAGAGTTCATATCGACGGCGGTGTTTGGCACCTCGATGTCGGCTCATCACATCCTGGGGCTGAAGTAGGTCCCAAGGGTATGGCTGTTCGCCATTTAAAGTGGTACGCGAGCTGGGTTTAGAACGTCGTGAGACAGTTCGGTCCCTATCTGCCGTGGGCGCTGGAGAATTGAGGGGGGCTGCTCCTAGTACGAGAGGACCGGAGTGGACGCATCACTGGTGTTCGGGTTGTCATGCCAATGGCACTGCCCGGTAGCTAAATGCGGAAGAGATAAGTGCTGAAAGCATCTAAGCACGAAACTTGCCCCGAGATGAGTTCTCCCTGAGACTTTAAGTCTCCTGAAGGAACGTTGAAGACGACGACGTTGATAGGTCGGGTGTGTAAGCGCAGCGATGCGTTGAGCTAACCGATACTAATGAACCGTGAGGCTTAACCTTACAACGCCGAAGATGTTTTGGCGAAGAGACGAAATTTTCAGCTTAGATTCAGAGTCCGAAGGATTTTGCGCTGAGACAAGGCGGCAAACGAAGGAAAGGAAGGAGCATACTGAGGTATGTGACTGACTTTACGAGAGCAGCCAACGCAGTATCAGTGCGAAAGACACAGGACAGAGCACAAGAATTTGCCTGGCGGCTTTAGCGCGGTGGTCCCACCTGACTCCATGCCGAACTCAGAAGTGAAACGCCGTAGCGCCGATGGTAGTGTGGGGTCTCCCCATGTGAGAGTAGGGAACTGCCAGGCATCAAACAAGTGAAGAGGCCATCCGCAAGGATGGCCTTTTTGCGTTTCTACACCTGCTTCCTTTCCATAAACAAATCACCTATCCCCCCATATATACGGTAAACTATCCCGGTTTTTGCATCAGGATAGCGTCTATGAATCACTCCCTTAAGCCCTGGAATACCTTTGGTATTCAACGGAATGCTAATCAAATTGTACGTGCCGAAAGTGCTCAGCAGTTGCTGAATGCATGGCAAAACGCAACAGGAAACGGTGAACCCGTACTTATTCTGGGCGAAGGAAGTAATGTCCTGTTTCTCGATGATTTTGCGGGGACGGTAATCGTCAATCGCATCATGGGGATTGAGTGTAAAGAGAGCGCTGAAAGCTGGCATTTACACGTGGGTGCTGGCGAGAACTGGCACCATCTGGTGCAATATACCCTTGAAAAAGGGATGCCCGGACTGGAAAACCTGGCCCTGATCCCGGGCTGTGCAGGATCATCTCCTATTCAAAACATCGGTGCCTACGGCATCGAACTGAAACACGTCTGCGAATATGTCGATTGCATCGAACTCGCGACCGGAACGGCGAAGCGCCTGACCGCAGAGCAGTGCCGCTTTGGTTATCGCGACAGCATTTTCAAGCACGATTATCAGGATCGTTTCGTCATTGTGGCCGTTGGTCTGCGCCTGGCGAAAGCCTGGAAACCCGTTCTGACTTACGGCGATCTGACCCGTCTTGACCCGGCTACCGTCACACCGCGTGAGGTATTTGATTCCGTATGCCACATGCGCATGACCAAGCTCCCGGACCCGAAAGTCAACGGAAATGCGGGCAGTTTCTTCAAAAACCCGGTGATCAGCAGCGAAAATGCAAAAGCATTTCTCGCTGGCTGGCCAACGGCCCCGCATTATCCTCAGGCGGATGGCAGCGTGAAGCTGGCCGCAGGCTGGCTTATCGATCAGTGTGAATTAAAAGGTACTACTCTTGGTGGCGCTGCTGTTCATCGTCAGCAGGCGCTGGTACTGATCAACCAGTCCAACGCGACAAGTGAGGATGTCGTCAACCTGGCGCACCATGTTCGTCAGCGCGTGGGCGAAAAATTCAACGTCTGGCTGGAGCCTGAAGTTCGCTTTATTGGCCGAACGGGCGAAGTGAATGCCGTGGAGACCATTGCGTGAAGGACAATACTATTCCGTTAACTCTCATCGGTATCCTTGCTGATGGCGAGTTTCATTCTGGCGAGCAGCTGGGCGAACAGCTGGGCATGAGCCGCGCTGCCATCAATAAACATATTCAAACGCTCCGCGACTGGGGCGTGGATGTGTTTACGGTGCCGGGAAAAGGCTACAGCCTGCCGGAACCGATCCAGTTACTGAATGAAGAGATCATCCGCAGCCAGATTGGGCACGGTAACGTCGCGGTATTGCCGGTCATTGATTCGACGAACCAGTATCTGCTGGATCGCCTGAGCGAGCTGAAATCCGGTGATGCCTGCGTTGCCGAGTACCAACAGGCAGGACGTGGCCGCCGGGGGCGTAAGTGGTTCTCACCATTTGGCGCCAACCTCTACCTGTCCATGTACTGGCGGCTTGAACAGGGGCCAGCTGCGGCCATCGGGCTGAGCCTGGTCATCGGCATTGTGATGGCAGAGGTGCTGCACGATCTGGGTGCCGATCAGGTGCGGGTAAAATGGCCCAACGATCTGTATCTCAACGATCGGAAGCTGGCGGGGATCCTGGTCGAACTGACGGGAAAAACAGGCGATGCCGCACAGATCGTTATTGGAGCGGGGCTGAACATGGTGATGCGAAACGTGCAGAACGATGTCGTGAACCAGGCCTGGACCAACCTACAGGAAGCGGGGATCACCATCGATCGCAATACGCTTGCCGTCCGCATGATCAATGAGTTGCGTAGTTCGCTGACGCTCTTTGAACAGGAGGGGTTAGCGCCATTCCTGTCCCGCTGGGAAAAGCTGGATAACTTTATTAACCGACCGGTGAAGCTGCTGATTGGGGATAAAGAGATTTACGGCACATCACGCGGCATTGACGCGCAGGGTGCGTTGCTTCTTGAACAGGATGGTGTGATTAAGCCCTGGGTGGGCGGTGAAATTTCGTTACGAAGTGCAGAGTAACCCTCTCCCCACAGGGGAGAGGGTGTAGCAGCTCATCACTGCGGATACGGCACCCAATCCCCGGCATTCAGTCGGACATAAGGCTTATTCTGATACTGGATCACCACCGCATTGGCGTTTTCCGATACCTCCGCCGTCTGCGGCAGCCCGCTGGTGAGCTGATCCCAGTTCACGCTATCTTCCACAAACAGCTTACCGTCTACTGCGCGAGCGACCAGTTCCGAGATAGCCAGATAGCTGCTTGGCTGGGTGATCTCAACTGGCGCTCCCTGATGCGGCGCCTTCATGCCAAAGAACTTAATCCCGGCCGGAACGTTAGTGATGGACGGGCTTGGGATATCGCGCAGACCAGACACCTGCATCCTGTCGCCTTTCAACGCTCCCCCATGTTCCGGTACTACCACCACCATCACTTTGCGGCCTGATTTTTCCAGCTCGTTGAAGAACGCGTTCAGCTCGTCAAAGAACTTCTGCGCACGGGCCTTATAATCGGCCGTTTTACTCACGCCGGGATAATGGTTCCCGTCGTGCAGCGGCAGCGTGTTATAGAACGTCGCACTACGTGTCCCTTCCTCTTTGCCGACGGTATCTAACCAGCGCTGAAGCACGGCGGTATCGTCATACACCGGCGAGCCATCAAAGCCCAGCAACGTTACCGGCAGCCCTTTCTGGTCCATCAGCGGGGCCTGCATGCCACCCTGTTCACGTACTTCTTTCAGGAAGTTACCGAACTGACCGTTATGACCCATCATCAGGTGCTGGGTAAAGCCCAGTTTTGCCAGGTTATCAAACAGATAACATTGGTTAGCTGCCGGCTGGTAGAGGTTCTTATGCGAAGGCTGTCCGCAGCTGGCGCGCAGCAGGCGGATAGCCGCCGGGCCGCTGTACGACGTGGCCGAGTTGAAGTCCTTGAACTGAATATCGAAATGCGACCACAGTGGGTGCGACATCAAACCAGCCGCGTCAACGTCAGCCCAGGACAGAGAACAGATGTTAATGACCAGCAGTTCAAACGGCTGAGCATCGGCAGGCAGCGCGTCCGGGAATTTCGTCTGACGCTTATCTTCCGCAGCGTAAAAACTGGAGAGCCACGCGTTCAGGTTCGTGGATGTCGGCGGTGCAGTCTGCGCTGGAATATCCCCAACCACAGGCGTATCCCCTGCTGTCGCGACGGTCGCGGCGGCGGAACCGCCCGTGGTGGTCACGGTTGTCGTCGGCTGACCGGCTGGCCACAGCGAGAAGCTCGGGCCCGTCAGCGTCAGGACGTTAAGCCAGATCATAATCGCGACGACAAACAACGTCACCCGGATCCACTGAGACAGGAACAGCCAGGCGACCAGCAGGACAAATACCGCGCCAATCATCTGCCAGTTAATAAAGCGCTCAACCAGATCGAGCATATAGTCCGCACTGAAACCTGCGACCTGGGAGCCCTGGCTCATGATGCTTTCAGGGCCGGGCAGCCAGGTATCATGCCAGAACAGGGCGAAACCGATGGGAATAGCGACCCAGTGACGTATACGGTGCAGCCTGAGGTTCGGGATTGGCATCAGCAGGAATGCCATAAACACCAGGTTAAGCAGAGGGTGGAAATTAAGATAGCCTGCCCACAGCAGACCAAACTTCACCAGAAAGTAGAAATTCCAGCCGGACAGGCCGCGCCAGTATTGCCAGAGTGGCGATGGCGCCGAAGAGGTATAGGTAGAATTAGTCATGTTTTCGGTTTGCCTTGACGTTCGGAGCGCGACTCAGTGTTCCGGCGGGTTTAATATAGCGAGGTTTGACGAACAGTAATCTGACCGTATCGCGAATACGGCGCAGGGAATGGCGTGCATAGTAGCCAAGCGGCAAAAAAATCAGCGCGCACAGAACAACCAGTTGGATGATATCGCTGATATTCATAATGGCGCGCTCTCCTTGTTCTCATCCAGTAAGCGTAGCGGCTCAGGTACCCGACGCCAGACATGCCCGTCATGTTTCGCGTTCAGAACCGGTTTGGCACCGCTTGTCACAGGCAACGGTTTCGCCCACTTTTCAGGAGCCAGGGCACGCATCTGGACAAGCTCAGCGCTGATCAAATTATCTTCAAACCAGACCATGCGGTTCGAGAAGATATCCCCGGTAGGAAGCGGGAAGATATGGTTAAGCGCCGTATCCAGATCGTTCACCCGGCAGAAGGAGAGGAACAGCACCAGGCGGTTATCGCCAATGGTCATGATATCCCCGATACGGTTAGGGCGGCACAGAGTAAGCGCCTGCTCAACGCGAATACCCGGCACGGGGCGCAGGGCAACCATCACCCCTTTTCCGTCTGCCGGTAACAGCGTATTGCTCATCATGTTGCCCACCGCATCGCAGAAGGTGTCCCATTTCTGGTAGCCGCGCAGTTTCATCGGCTGCGTCATTGAAAGCAGGGTGCTGATATCTTCCGGAACATGTCGATTAAACTGCTGGCCCTGGATGCTTTCGATCAGCGTCAGACAGCGCGACAGGGGAGCATTCCACGGGATGACCATATTCGCGCCGCAGCCCAGTAATAAGCGCTCATCGGTGGCGCGCAGGCTGGTATTATTTTCACGCACCACAATTTTTAACGCGCTGCCGCGCTGGCGACGTAATGTGTGAATGTGCCTTGCCAGCGTTTCGATTTGGTTATTCTGGATCAACGAGAAAATAATGGTCGCCGCCTGCGTGGTGCGCGCCTCATCAAATAAGGCTTCATTGGTATCGAACAGTGACCAGTGCTCAGACAGTGCAGGCGCACCTTCCAGTACCGCAATATGACTCAGAACGCGTTTTTCATCACTGCGTGGCTGAACTACCGTCTCTTCCTGTTGAGCAAGATGCCACTCATCCCCGACATGTTTGAGGGTAAGTTGTTGTCGGGAGCTCACCCCTTTTTCATTGCACCAGAAAGCCACGTCGTAAAGATGGCTGTCGGTCTGGACACGAATACTGGCCAGGCCATAGAGAGAACGGTATTCACTCATTAAAAGTGAAAAAAGCTTGTCATTATTACTGCCTGGGTTAACAACCAATAAGGTGCAATTTTGATTTTTTGCCCATCTGTTGATTCTTTCCAGCCATTTCAGCAGTTTTTCAGAGGGGATATTTTGCAGGCCGTTATTAGAGCATTTTAGAATCAGTAAATAGTGTTCAGGAACAATAGAACACTGAATATCGCGGGGTAAAAAGTATAGACTGTCAGCCTCCGCAGGCATGGAAAATAATCGTACTGTCTGGGGTCCACGGTCACTGTCGAGCCTGATGATTGACTTCGGCTCTTCGCCCATCGTAATTATGGCCACGCGGGAATCCTTCCCCTGCGCCGCTATCGTCTGGTTTACCAGACTGATGGCATCTTCATTACGATCCGTATTAACCCACCAGACTCCTCCGACTGGCATGTGGCGCAATTCGTCCCATAATGACTGGATGCCAATAGAAAATATGGAGTCCACGGTGTCCCTCTTTTCGTCGAATTTCTATGTCTCTCAGTTTACTAGCGAAAGCGTAGAAATAAACCTAACATTGAAATTAAAGAACATCAGATTTAGCATGTAAATGAAATTTAGTGGGCAGGACGCCTCGCTGCATCTGAATCTTATGATTTTACTCAAAGGGATGAAAAAAGAATGCAAAATAACGAACCCGCAACCCCAGTCGACTCAAGTCTGGGTTACACATTCCAGAACGATTTTTTGGCACTCACGCAGGCTTTTTCTTTGCCTGAAATAGATTACACCGATATTTCCCAGCGGGAACAGTTGGCGGCGGCTATTAAACGTTGGCCGTTATTAGCTGAGTTTGCCCAACAACAATAAGGAAGCCATTGATGGCTGTACTAGGATTACAGGGCGTCCGTGGTGGGGTGGGTACAACTTCCGTTACCGCGGCGCTGGCGTGGTCATTGCAGGTATTAGGTGAATCGGTACTGGTCATTGATGCCTGTTCCGATAATTTGCTGCGCATGTCATTCAATGTCGACTTTACGCATGCAAACGGCTGGGGACGTGCGCTTCTGGACGATAAAGACTGGCGGGATGCGGGTTTGCGTTATACCTCCCAGCTCGATTTGCTTCCCTTTGGTCAATTGACCGAAACCGAGCGCGGGAATGAAGCCGCGTACCAGCGCCTGTTCTCTCGCTTCATCACCGCATTGCAGAGCCTGAAAGAGAGCGGGCACTACCAGTGGATCCTGCTGGACCTGCCGCACGGTGCCGCGTCGTTGACCCGCCAGCTGCTGGCGCAGTGCGACCATGTGCTCTCCATCGCGAACGTAGATGCGAATTGTCATATCCGTCTGCATCAGCAGCCGATGCCTGCCAATGCCCATATTCTGATCAACGATCTGCGCATTGGCAGCCAGATCCAGGACGATCTCTACCAGGTCTGGCTCCAGAGTCAGCGCCGCCTGTTGCCGATGGTGATCCATCGTGACGAAGCGATGGCGGAGTGCCTCGCGTCCAAACAACCCCTCGGGGAGTACCGTAGCGATTCACTGGCGGCGGAAGAGATCCTGACGCTGGCCAACTGGTGTCTGCTGCACTTTGCTAAACGGCCGGAGCCTGCCGGGAGTTCAGTATGAGCCGCCTGACTAACTGGCTGCTCATTCCGCCGGTCAGTTCGCGCTTAAGTGAACGCTACCGCCATTACCGTCATCACGGCGCCTCGTCGCTGAGCGCAGCGCTGGGCTGTTTGTGGATGATTCTGGCGTGGATGTTCATCCCCCTCGAGCATCCCCGCTGGCAACGCATTCGCGCGCGCCACGGTGAACTCTATCCGCATATCAACCCTGACAAGCCGCGTCCGCTGGATCCCGCGCGCTACGCTATTCAGTCCATCTGGCTACTGACGACCTCAACGGGCGCGGAGAAAAAAACGTCCCGCTGGCGCAGCTTCGATCGTGTGCAGAACCTGCGTGAACACTACCACCAGTGGCTTGACCGGCTACCCGACCGGGTGGGCGACAAAACGGGTCATTTAGATAACCAAAAAGAGCTCGGGCACCTACACCCGGGCTTGCGGCGTTTTATTCTCGGCGTGGTTGTGGTGTTCTCGCTGATTCTTGCGCTGGTCTGTATTACCCAGCCTTTCAACCCGCTGGCGCAGTTCACCTTCCTGATCCTGCTGTGGGGCGTGGCGCTGCTGGTGCGGCGCATACCAGGGCGTTTTTCTGCCCTGATGCTGATTGTGCTATCGCTGACCGTTTCCTGCCGCTACATCTGGTGGCGATATACCTCAACGCTGAACTGGGACGATCCGGTCAGCCTGGTGTGCGGCTTAGTGCTGCTGTTTGCTGAGACTTACGCCTGGATCGTGCTGGTGCTGGGTTACTTCCAGGTTATCTGGCCGCTGAATCGACAGCCGGTGCCGCTGCCAAAAGACACGACCCAGTGGCCTACGGTGGACCTCTTCGTGCCGACCTACAACGAAGACCTGTCGGTGGTAAAAAACACCATTTACGCCGCGCTGGGTATCGACTGGCCGAAGGATAAAATCAAAATCTGGATCCTCGATGACGGTGGCCGCGCCGAGTTCCGCCAGTTCGCGGACGAAGTGGGGGTAGAGTACATCGCCCGTACCACGCATGAACACGCGAAAGCCGGTAACATCAACAATGCGCTGAAATATGCCAAAGGGGAATTCGTCTCTATTTTCGACTGCGACCACGTGCCAACGCGCTCGTTCCTGCAAATGACCATGGGCTGGTTCCTGAAGGAGAAAGAGCTTGCGATGATGCAGACGCCGCACCACTTCTTCTCACCGGACCCGTTTGAACGTAACCTCGGTCGTTTTCGTAAAACCCCGAACGAGGGCACGCTGTTCTATGGCCTGGTGCAGGACGGGAACGACATGTGGGACGCCACGTTCTTCTGCGGCTCCTGTGCGGTGATCCGCCGGAAACCGCTGGATGAAATTGGCGGGATCGCCGTCGAGACGGTCACGGAAGATGCGCACACCTCGCTGCGTCTGCACCGTCTTGGCTATACCTCGGCCTACATGCGTATTCCTCAGGCGGCGGGGTTGGCCACGGAATCCCTGTCGGCGCACATCGGCCAGCGTATTCGCTGGGCCCGCGGCATGGTGCAAATTTTCAGGCTCGATAACCCGCTGATGGGTAAAGGGCTGAAGCTGGCGCAACGGCTGTGCTACGTCAACGCCATGTTCCACTTCCTGTCGGGTATTCCACGGCTTATCTTTCTCACAGCGCCGCTGGCGTTCCTGCTCCTTCACGCTTACATCATCTATGCGCCTGCGCTGATGATTGCCCTGTTCGTTCTGCCGCACATGATCCACGCCAGCCTGACGAACTCGAAGATTCAGGGGAAATATCGGCACTCCTTCTGGAGTGAAATTTACGAAACGGTGCTGGCCTGGTACATCGCGCCGCCAACCATGGTGGCGCTGATTAACCCGCATAAAGGGAAATTCAACGTCACCGCGAAGGGCGGGCTGGTGGAAGAGGAGTATGTCGACTGGGTGATCTCCCGGCCCTATATCTTCCTGGTGCTGCTGAATATTGTGGGCGTGATTGTTGGGATCTGGCGCTACTTCTACGGCCCGGAAAACGAAATTCTGACGGTCTTCGTGAGTATGGCGTGGGTGTTTTATAACCTGATTATCCTCGGTGGCGCGGTGGCGGTATCGGTGGAGAGCAAGCAGGTTCGCCGCGCGCATCGCGTCGAAATCAGCATGCCAGCGGCCATTGCCCGCGACGATGGACATCTCTTCTCCTGTACCGTACATGACTTTTCGGATGGCGGTCTGGGTATCAAGATCAACGGTCAGGCGAAGGTGCTGGAGGGGCAGAAGGTCAACCTACTGCTTAAGCGCGGCCAGCAGGAGTATGTCTTCCCGACGCAGGTGGTGCGTGTGAGAGGAAATGAAGTGGGTCTGCAACTGATGCCGCTGACCAAAAAACAACACATTTATTTTGTGCAGTGTACGTTTGCCCGCGCGGATACGTGGGCTCTCTGGCAGGACAGCTTCCCTGAGGATAAGCCTCTGGAAAGCCTGCTGGATATTCTTAAGCTGGGGTTCCGTGGCTATCGTCACCTTGCAGAATTTGCCCCGTCGTCGGTGAAATTAATTTTCCGGTCACTTACTTCACTGGTTTCCTGGGTCGTGTCGTTCATTCCGCGTCGACCTGAGCGAGATGAAGCGAAGCAGGCGGACCCGGTTATGGCTCAACAATGATGATAACGCGATGAAAACAAAACTTTCCTGGTTATGTGCAGTGGCAATGGGGATGAGTGCGCTCCCTGCAACAGTGGCTAACGCGGCGCCTGATAACGCAGCGACCACGCCCGCGCCAACGGTGCCTGTCGTCGCGCAAGCGACCGATCCGGTTGTGACGGCCGCGCCGGGGCAGACGGAGAACGTTGTCCCGAATCAGCCGACGACGGGGAATACGCTGCCCGGCGACAACCCGGTGGTTGGGCAGGTCATGCCTGGCGTGCCGGGAGCCAGTGCGCCGGTGGTTGCCGAAAATACGCCGTCGCGTGACGTTAAGCTGACGTTTGCCCAGATCGCGCCTCCTCCGGGCAGTATGGTTCTGCGCGGCATCAACCCAAATGGCGGTATCGAATTCGGTATGCGCAGTGATGAAGTCGTGTCGAAAGCGGTGCTCAACCTGGAATACACCCCATCGCCGTCGCTGCTGCCGGTGCAGTCCCAGCTTAAGGTCTATCTGAATGACGAGCTAATGGACGTCCTGCCCGTCACCAAAGAGCAACTGGGTAAGAAAACCCTGGCTCAGGTGCCGATTAACCCGCTGTTTATCACCGACTTTAACCGCGTGCGTCTGGAGTTTGTCGGCCACTACCGCGATGTCTGTGAAAACCCGGCCAGCAGCACCCTGTGGCTGGATGTCGGGCGTAACTCTTCGCTTCAGATGACCTATCAGCCGCTGGCGTTGAAAAACGATCTCTCCGCCTTCCCGGTGCCGTTCTTCGACCCGCGTGATAACCGTCCGCTGAACCTGCCGATGGTCTTTGCCGGCTCGCCGGATGTGACCGAACAGCTGGCGGCCTCTATCGTGGCATCCTGGTTTGGTTCCCGCTCCGGCTGGCGTGGTCAAAGTTTCCCGGTCATGTACGACAAAATGCCGGACAAAAACGCGATTGTGTTTGCCACCAACGCCAAACGCCCGGCATTCCTGCGTGACCATCCGGAGGTGAAAGCACCCACCATCGAGATGATCAGCCATCCGGACAATCCGTACGTGAAGCTGCTGGTGATCTTCGGCCGTGATGACAAAGATCTGGTGCAGGCGGCGAAGGGCATTGCGCAGGGAAATATCCTGTTCCGCGGTAACAGCGTTGTGGTGGATGAGGTGAAACCGCTGCTGGCGCGTAAGCCTTATGATGCGCCGAACTGGGTACGTACCGACCGGGCAATCACCTTTGGCGAGCTGAAAACCTATGAAGAGCAATTGCAGTCAACCGGGCTTGAACCTTCTCCTGTCAGCCTGTCGCTGAACCTGCCGCCGGATCTCTATCTGCTGCGCACCAACGGCATTGATATCAACCTGAACTACCGTTACACCGCGCCGGCAACCAAAGATAGCTCGCGCATGGATATCAGCCTCAACAACCAGTTCCTGCAATCGTTCAGCCTGACCAGCAGCCAGGAGACAAACCGGTTGATGCTTCGTCTGCCTGTATTGCAGGGGCTGCTGGACGGCAAAACCGATGTGTCGATCCCGGCGCTGAAGCTCGGTGCGGTGAACCAGCTGCGGTTTAACTTCCAGTATATGAACCCCATGCCGGGTGGATCGGTAGAAAACTGTATTACCTTCCAGCCGGTGCAAAACCACGTGGTGATTGGCGATGATTCCACGATCGACTTCTCGAAGTATTACCACTTTATCGCGATGCCGGATCTGCGTGCCTTTGCTAACGCCAGCTTCCCGTTCAGCCGCATGGCTGATCTCTCTGAATCGATTGTCGTGATGCCAAAAGCGGCCAACGAAGGTCAGGTTGCCACGCTGCTGGACACCATGGGCACCGTTGGGGCGCAAACCGGCTTGCCGGCTATCAACGTGACGGTGACGGATGACGGTAGTCAGATCCAGAACAAAGATGCCGATATCATGGTCATCGGCAACATTCCGGACAAGCTGAAAGACGAGAAGCGCGTCGATCTGCTGGTGCAGGCGGCTCAGTCATGGGTCAACACGCCGCTGCGTCAGACCGAGTTCCCGAGCATCATGCCGGACAGCGGCGATCGTCAGGCCAATATCAGGACGACCGTAAGTTCAACGGGTCCGATGGCCGCGATTGTCGGCTTCCAGTCGCCGTATAACGACCAGCGCAGCGTTATCGCCCTGCTGGCGGACAGCCCACGCGGCTATGAGCTGCTCAACACGGCCATGAACGACAGCGGTAAACGGGCAGCAATGTTCGGTTCCGTCTCGGTGATCCGTGAGTCGGGGGTAAACAGCCTGCGCGTGGGGGATGTCTACTACGTCGGTCATCTGCCGTGGTTCGAACGCCTGTGGTACGCCCTGTCTAACCACCCGGTGCTGCTGGCCGTGCTGGCTGCGCTCAGCGTCGTATTGCTGGCATGGGTACTGTGGCGTCTGCTGCGAATCATCAGCCGTCGTCGTCTTAACCCGGACCATGAGTAAGCGGTGATGAAAATCTTTCGCGGGTGTGTAGTCGCAGCGTTGATGCTGACGGCGGCGAATCTTCACGCCGCCTGTCGCTGGCCTGCCTGGGAGACGTTCAAGCAGGATTATATGAGCGAAAGTGGGCGGGTCATTGATCCCAGTGACGCGCGCAAAATCACCACCTCCGAAGGGCAAAGCTACGGGCTGTTCTTTGCCCTCGCGGCAAACGATCGCAAGGCGTTCGATCTGCTGCTGGCATGGACGCGCGATAACCTTGCCGAGGGAGATTTAGCCCAACATCTCCCGGCCTGGCTGTGGGGAAAAAAGGACGACGAAACCTGGGCGGTTATCGACCCTAACTCCGCGTCTGATGCCGATATCTGGATTGCCTGGTCGCTGCTGGAAGCCGGGCGGCTGTGGAAAAATCCCGATTACACGCGCACGGGTAAGGCGCTGTTGACGCGCATTGCCAGTGAGGAAGTGGTGAAGGTGCCGGGGCTGGGTTCTATGCTGCTGCCGGGTAAAGTCGGTTTTGCCGAAGAGAGTGTCTGGCGCTTCAACCCCAGCTACCTGCCGCCGCAGCTTGCGAGCTATTTCACCCGTTTTGGCGCGCCGTGGACGACGCTCCGTGAAACTAACCTGCGTCTGCTGCTGGAGACCGCGCCTAAAGGATTTTCCCCGAACTGGGTGAAATACCAGAAAAAGGGCGGCTGGCAGCTGTCGCAGGATGCATCCCTGATCGGCAGCTACGATGCGATTCGCGTCTATCTGTGGGTAGGGATGATGAACGATAACGATCCGCAGAAAGCCCGGCTACTGGCGCGTTTCAAGCCCATGGCGACCACCACGATCAAACAAGGCTTGCCGCCGGAGAAAGTGGATGTAGCAACCGGGAAACGCACCGGAGATGGGCCGGTAGGGTTTTCTGCCTCTCTCCTTCCGTTTTTACAAAACCGGGACGCGCAGGCGGTGCAACGCCAGCACGTCGCCGATCGTTTTCCCGATAACAATGCTTATTACAGCTACGTTCTGACCCTCTTTGGACAAGGGTGGGATCAGCATCGTTTTCGTTTCACCGTGCAAGGTGAATTACTACCGGATTGGGGCCAGGAATGCGCACGTTCACACTGAATCTACTCACCTTATCGCTTGGCCTGGCGCTAATGCCCCTGGCCCAGGCCGCCAACTCCCCGCAGCAGAGACAGCTGCTGGAACAGGTCCGTCTGGGGGAATCCACCCAGCGTGAGGATTTAGTGCGCCAGTCGCTCTATCGCCTTGAGCTGATCGACCCCAACAACCCGGACGTGATTGCCGCGCGCTTCCGCTACCTGTTACGACAGGGCGATACGGCGGGCGCGCAAAAAGAGCTGGATCGCCTGAAAGGAATGGCACCCGATTCCAGTGCCTACCAGTCCTCCCGTACTACCATGCTGCTCTCCACGCCGGATGGTCGCCAGGCCCTCCAGCAGGCTCGCCTGCTTGCCACCACCGGGCACACGCAGGAAGCCATTGCTGCGTATGACAAACTGTTTGACGGTAAGCCGCCCAGCGGCGACATCGCGACGGAGTACTGGAACGTGGTGGCGAAAGAGCCAGCCCGCCGCAACCTGGCCATTAATCAGCTTAAGAAAATAAACGCCAGCAGTCCGGGCAACGTCCCGCTACAGTCCTCGCTGGCACAGCTTCTGTTCCAGAGCGGACGGCGTGATGAAGGGTTCGCGGTGTTGCAGGAGATGGCCAAATCGAATAATGGCCGCAGTCAGGCGTCGGACATGTGGTACCAGCAGATCAAAGATCAGCCGGTCAGCAGCGCCAGCGTCACCGCGCTGCAACAATACCTGAGCGTATTCAGCGATGGCGATAACGTGACGGCGGCGCGCACCCAGCTTGAAGCACAGCAAAAACAGCTCGCCGATCCGGCGTTCCGCGCCAAAGCCGAAGGGTTAGCCGCAGTGGATGCCGGGCAGGGCAGTAAAGCGGTAACGGAGTTGCAAAAAGCAGTCAGCGCCAACCACGCTGACAGTGAAGCTGTAGGCGCGCTGGGGCAGGCCTATTCTCAGAAAGGCGATCGCGCGCGTGCGGTTGCGCAGTTTGAAAAGGCGATCGCCCTCGATCCGCAGAGCGATAACCGGGGCAAATGGGACAGCCTGCTGAAGGTCAACCGATACTGGCTGCTGATCCAGCAGGGGGATAACGCCCTGAAAGCCAATAATACGACCCAGGCCGAACGCTATTACCAGCAGGCGCGCAATATCGACAATACTGACAGCTACGCGGTTCTGGGGCTCGGTGATGCGGCGGCGGCGCGCAAAGATAACGACGCGGCCGAGCGCTATTACCGCCAGGCGTTGCGGATGGACAGCGGCAACAGCAACGCGGTGCGCGGTCTCGCCAATATTTATCGCGCGCAGTCTCCGGAGAAGGCGACGCAGTTTATTCAGTCGCTCTCTGCCAGCCAGCGCCGCAGCATTGATGATATTGAACGTAGCCTGACGAACGAGCAGCTGTCAGCCCAGGCTGAACGGCTGGAAAGCGAGGGGAAATATGCGCAGGCCGCAGAAATTCAGCGCCGACGCCTTGCGCTTTCCCCGGGCGACGTGTGGATCACCTACCGACTGTCACGCGATCTGTATAGCGCGGGTCAGCGCAGCCAGGCGGATAACCTGATGCGTCAGCTGGCAAGTCAGAAACCGGGCGATCCGGATCAGGTTTACGCCAGCGGGCTGTACCTGTCCGGTAACGATCAGGACCGGGCGGCGCTGGCGCATCTGAACACGCTGCCGCGCGACAAGTGGAACGGCAACATTCAGGCGCTGGCGGACCGCCTGCAAAGTAACCAGGTGCTGGAAACCGCCAACCGCCTGCGCGACAGTGGAAAAGAGCAGGAGGCGGAAACGTTGCTTCGCCAGCAGCCTCCGTCCACCCGTATCGACCTGACGCTGGCGGACTGGGCTGAACAGCGGGGCGATCATGAGGCCGCGAAAACCGCCTACAACACCATTCTGCAACGCGAACCGCAGAACGAAGACGCGATCCTCGGCCTGACCGAGGTCTCTCTTGCCCAGGGCAACAAGGACTCGGCGCGCGCGGCGCTGGCGAAACTGCCCGCGGCACAGAACGGCGAACCGCTCTCCATCAATATGCAGCGCCGGCTTGCCATGGCGCAGGCCGGACTGGGTGATCCTGCCGCGGCCGAAAAGACCTTCAACGCCATTCTTCCGCAGGCCAAATCGCAGCAGCCTTCGATGGAAAGTGCGCTGGTGATGCGCGATGCCGCCCGTTTCCAGGCACAAAATGGTCAGCCTCAGCAGGCGCTGGACACCTGGAAAGATGCGATGGTCTCATCGGGCATCACAACGACCCGTCCGACCGATAACGACAGCTTTACGCGACTCACGCGTAACGATGAGAAAGATGACTGGCTGAAGCGCGGCGTGCGTAGCGATGCAGGCGATCTTTATCGTCAGCAGGATCTGAACGTCACGCTGCAACACGACTACTGGGGCTCCAGCGGCACGGGAGGCTATTCCGACCTGAAAGCGCACACCACCATGCTCCAGGTTGATGCGCCGCTGTCGGATGGACGTATGTTCTTCCGTAGCGATCTGGTCAATATGAACGCCGGTTCCTTTGACACCGATAACGGAACTTACGACCCGACATGGGGGACCTGTGCCGAAACGCCATGTCACGGCAGCACGAACCAGTCGGCCAACGGCGCCAGCGTGGCCGTCGGCTGGCAGAACAAAACCTGGGCGTGGGATATCGGTACAACGCCGATGGGCTTCGACGTGGTCGATGTGGTGGGCAGCCTGAGCTACAGCAACGATTTAGGGCCGATTGGCTACACCCTGAACGCCCATCGCCGTCCGATTTCCAGCTCGGTGCTGGCCTTCGCCGGGCAAAAAGATCCCAATACCGACACCACCTGGGGCGGCGTGCGTGCCACCGGTGGCGGCGTGAGCATGAGCTACGACAAAGGCGAAGCTAACGGTATCTGGTCAAGCCTGAGTGCCGACAGCCTCACCGGGAAGAATGTCGAAGATAACTGGCGCGTCCGCTGGATGACCGGCTATTACTACAAGCTCATCAATCAGAACAACGAACGCCTGACGGTGGGCGTGTCCAACATGCTCTGGCATTACGATAAGGATTTAAGTGGCTATTCGCTGGGCCAGGGCGGTTACTACAGTCCCCAGGAGTATGTGTCGTTCGCCTTACCGGTGAACTGGCGTAAACGCACAGAGAACTGGTCATGGGAGCTGGGCGGCTCCGTCTCCTGGTCTCATTCAAAAACAAAAGATGTGATGCGTTATCCGTTACAGGGGCTGATCCCGGACAATGAGCCAGGCCGTTATACCGATAAAGGTGTGATGGAAACCGGAAGTAGCTCGTCAGGCACGGGTTATACCGCAAGGGCGATTGTTGAACGCCGCGTGACGTCCAACTGGTTTGTCGGTCTGGGCGTCGATATTCAGGAAGCAAAAGACTATACCCCGAGCCATGCGCTGCTCTACGTTCGGTATTCTGCCGCGGGCTGGCAGGGTGATATGGACTTACCACCGGAACCGCTGGTGCCTTATGCAGACTGGTGATCGGATTTTTACTTAATCTAATTGTAAGTCTCTCTTAAAAGTGCAGCTATCGGGTATACTCGGACGCACCAGGTTTACACCCTGGTGCGCCCTGCGCTTCGAGTTTTGTGGAGAGTCATTTTGCGTGTCAGCCGTTCCTTAACGATCAAACAGATGGCGATGGTGTCTGCCGTCACAATGCTGTTTGTCTTCATCTTCTGCGTCATTTTGCTGTTTCACTCCGTACAGCAGAATCGCTACAACACGGCTTCGCAACTGGAAAGTATTGCCCGCTCGGTGCGGGAACCCCTGTCAGCCTCGATCCTGAAAGGGGATATCCCCGAGGCGGAATCCATCCTGAAGCGCATTCAGCCCGCCGGTATCGTGAGCCGCGCGGATGTTGTACTGCCGAACCAGTTCCAGGCGCTGCGGATGAGCTTTATCCCGGAGCGTTCCGTCCCGATGATGGTGATGCGCCTGTTTGAACTGCCGGTGCAAATTTCCCTGCCTCTCTACTCCCTGGAAAGACCGGCTAACCCGCAACCGCTGGCCTACCTGGTGCTACAGGCCGACTCGTACCGCATGTATAAATTCGTCATGAGTTGGGTTGCTACATTAGTGACCACTTACTTACTTTTGACATTAATGCTGAGCGTGGCGCTGACGTGGTGTATCAACCGGTTAATTGTGCATCCGTTGCGCCGCATAGCCCGGGAGCTGAACGACCTCTCTCCACAGGAGCACATGGGGCATCAGCTTCCGTTGCCGCGCCTGCATCACGACGATGAAATTGGCATGCTGGTCCGCAGTTACAATATCAACCAGCAGCGTGTCCTGCGTCAGCAGGAAGAGCTCAGTAGCAACGCCACCCGTTTTCCGGTATCTGATCTGCCAAACAAAGCGTTTTTAATGGCCTTGCTGGAGCAGACCGTCGCCCGCCAGCAGACCACCGCGCTGATGGTAATTGCCTGCGAAACCTTGCAGGACACGGCGGGCGTGCTGAAAGAGAGCCAGCGCGAAATGCTGTTACTGACGCTGGTGGAAAAGGTGAAATCCGTTCTGGCGCCGCGCATGGTGCTCACCCAGGTCAGCGGCTATGACCTGGTGGTGATCGCGAACGGTGTTAAAGAGCCGTGGCACGCCATTACGCTAGGTCAGCAAGTACTCACTGTCATTAATGAGCGGCTGCCCATTCAGGGTATCCAGCTTCGCCCGAGCGCCAGCATCGGTATTGCGATGTACTCCGGGGGGCTGACCGCCGAGCAGCTTTATCGTCGGGCTTTCTCGGCCGCGTTCACCGCGCGCCGGAAAGGGAAAAACCAGATCCAGTTCTTTGATCCGGAGCAGATGGAAAAAGCCCAGCAGCGCCTGACGGAAGAGAGCGACATTCTGACGGCGATGGACAATCGCCAGTTTGCGCTCTGGCTACAGCCGCAGGTCAATTTGCGCACGGGTGAAGTGACCAGCGCCGAAGCGTTGCTGCGTATGCAACAGCCGGACGGCACGTGGGAGCTGCCTGAAGGGATGATCGAACGTATCGAGTCCTGCGGCCTGATGGTCACCGTCGGCTACTGGGTGCTGGAAGAGTCTTGCCGCCAGCTTGCGGCCTGGCAACAACGGGGCATCACGCTGCCGCTGTCGGTGAATCTCTCTGCGCTACAGCTGATGCACCCGACCATGGTGCCGGAGATGCTTGAGTTGATCCATCGCTACCGCATCCAGCCCCACACGCTGATCCTGGAAGTCACCGAGAGCCGTTGTATCGATAATCCTGACGACGCTGTCGCCATCCTGAAACCGCTGCGTAATGCCGGGATCCGCATTGCGCTGGACGATTTCGGTATGGGGTATTCCGGCCTGCGTCAGCTCCAGCACATGAAAACGTTGCCAGTGGACGTCCTGAAAATCGACAAAACCTTTGTGGAAGGGCTGCCGGAGGATTGCAGCCTGGTGCAGGCCATTATTCAGATGGCGCACAGCCTGAATCTGCACGTCATTGCCGAGGGTATTGAAACCGACGCCCAGCGTGAGTGGCTGGCTGCGGCGGGCGTAGAGAGCGGACAGGGCTTCCTGTTTGATCGCGCCGTACCGACGGATATCTTTGAGCAACGCTATCTCGCCGACGCTGGCAATAACGCAAAAGTGTAATTTTGTTGCTGGCTTGTGCGAGCCAGCTCAAAGTTCTTAACATTTGTGTTTCAAATTTGAACCCCGTTTATTTCTGTCCTGTTATGTGGGTGTTATTTTAAAGCCGCAGGTTAACCATAACCTTACAAAGCCTGTAGTTTTTCTTTCCAGGGACACCCTATGAAAACCTCACTCTTCAAAAGTCTTTACTTCCAGGTCCTGACAGCCATCGCCATCGGTATTCTGCTCGGTCACTACTACCCGGAGCTGGGCGCGCAGATGAAACCGCTTGGCGACGCGTTCGTTAAGCTCATCAAAATGATCATCGCGCCGGTCATTTTCTGTACCGTGGTGACCGGTATCGCTGGCATGGAAAGCATGAAGGCGGTCGGGCGTACGGGGGCGGTTGCCCTGCTGTACTTCGAGATTGTCAGTACCATCGCGCTGATTATCGGCCTGATTATTGTCAACGTGGTACAGCCTGGCGCGGGCATGAACGTTGACCCGGCCACGCTGGATGCGAAAGCGGTGGCGGTTTACGCTGAACAGGCGAAAGATCAGGGGATTGTTGCCTTCTTGCTGGACGTGATCCCGAGCAGCGTGATTGGCGCGTTCGCCAGCGGAAACATCCTCCAGGTACTGCTGTTTGCCGTGCTGTTTGGCTTTGCCCTGCACCGTCTTGGCAGCAAAGGCCAGCTGATTTTTAACGTCATTGAAAGCTTCTCGCAGGTTATCTTCGGCATCATCAACATGATTATGCGTCTGGCCCCGATTGGCGCCTTTGGCGCGATGGCCTTCACCATCGGGAAATACGGCGTCGGCACGCTGGTACAGCTGGGCCAGCTGATCGTCTGCTTCTACATCACCTGTATTCTGTTTGTGGTGGTGGTGCTCGGCTCCATCGCCCGTGCGACCGGCTTCAGCATCTTCAAATTTATCCGTTACATTCGTGAAGAGCTGCTGATTGTCCTCGGCACATCCTCTTCGGAGTCCGCGCTGCCGCGTATGCTCGATAAAATGGAAAAGCTGGGCTGCCGTAAGTCAGTGGTGGGGCTGGTTATTCCTACGGGCTACTCTTTTAACCTGGATGGCACCTCGATATACCTGACGATGGCGGCGGTCTTTATTGCCCAGGCCACTAACAGCCACATGGATATCTTCCATCAGATTACGCTGCTGGTGGTGCTTCTGCTCTCTTCAAAAGGGGCGGCGGGCGTAACGGGCAGCGGATTTATCGTGCTGGCGGCCACCATTTCGGCGGTGGGCCATCTGCCGGTGGCGGGCCTGGCCCTGATCCTCGGTATTGACCGCTTTATGTCTGAAGCCCGTGCGTTAACCAACCTGGTCGGCAATGGCGTGGCGACGATTGTGGTGGCGAAGTGGGTGAAAGAGCTGGATCACAAGAAGCTTAACGATACGCTGAATAACCGCACATCTGAGGACAAAACCCCCGGTTTATCCTCTTAATCCCTCATAAATGCCCGTATTCCCTTGTGGGGATGCGGGCACCTGCGCATAATAACCGTTCATACCTGTCATAATTCGACAAGATTTTTTTTGGGTATATTTCACTTCCGCCCGTGACGTTTAGCCGAACACGCTGTCTAATCGGAAGGTTTTCATCGTCATCTTTGAGTGCTCACGTCGCGAGACACTCTCTTTAACCAGGAATGTTGATCAGGGGTTCACATGCAGGGCACAAAAATTCGACTCTTAACCGGCGGTTTGCTGATGATGGCAGCAGCCAGTTATGTGCAGGCAGATGCGCTCCAGCCAGACCCGGCCTGGCAACAGGGAACACTGGCGAACGGTTTCCAGTGGCAGGTATTATCCACTCCGCAACGTCCGAGCGATCGCATTGAAATCCGTCTTTCTGTGAATACCGGCTCCCTCACTGAAAGCACCCAGCAGACCGGCTTAAGCCACTTTATTCCTCGACTGGCGCTCACCCAGAGCGGCAGTTTGCAGGCGGTTCAGGTGCGTTCTTTATGGCAACAGGCCATCGATCCGAAACGCCCGCTGCCCCCGGCTGTGGTCTCCTATGACTACACCATGTTTAACCTGAGCCTGCCCAACAACCGTAACGATCTGCTTAAAGAAGCGCTTACCTATCTATCCGATGCCACCGGCAAACTGGCGATTACGCCTGAGACCGTAAACTATGCGTTGAGCAACAGCGACATGGTGGCGACCTGGCCGACGGATACCAAAGAAGGCTGGTGGCGCTACCGCCTGAAAGGGTCCACGCTGCTTGGCCACGACCCGGCAGAACCGCTGAAACAGCCGGTGGATGCAGAGCAGGTGAAATCTTTCTACCAGCAGTGGTACACCCCGGATGCCATGACCCTCATTGTAGTGGGCAACGTGGACAGCCGTGCGGTGATAGAGCAGATCAACAAAGCCTTTGGCGATCTGAAAGGGAAGCGTGAAACGCCTGCCCCTGTTCCTACCTTGTCCCCGCTGCGTCCTGAGACGGTCAGCATCATGACGGATACCGTGCGTCAGGATCGTCTTTCAATGATGTGGGATACGGCCTGGCAGCCGATCCGCGAGTCTTCTGCGCTGCTGCGTTACTGGCGTGCGGATCTCGCGCGTGAAGCGCTGTTCTGGCACGTTCAGCAGACGCTCAGCAAGAACAACGTGAAAGATATTGGCCTGGGCTTTGACTGCCGTGTGCTGTTCCAGCGCGCCCAGTGCGCCATTAACGTGGAATCGCCGGGCGATAAGCTCAATGCCAATCTCGGCGTGGTGGCGAAAGAGCTGGCTAAAGTGCGTAAAGAGGGCCTGTCTGAAGAGGAGTTTAACGCGCTGGTGGCGCAGAAATCCCTTGAATTGCAGAAACTGTTCGCCACCTATGCCCGCGCCGATACCGATATCTTAATCAGCCAGCGCATTCGCTCCTTGCAGAATCAGGTGGTGGATATCGCGCCGGAGCAGTATCAGAAACTGCGTCAGGACTTCCTGAACGGTCTGACCGTGGAGATGCTGAATCAGGATCTGCGCCAGCAGTTGTCGCAGGATATGGCGTTGATTCTGTTACAGCCGAAAGGTGAGCCGGAATATGACATGAAAGAGTTGAAGGCCACCTGGAACGCCATCATGGCGACGGCGCCGCAGCCAGCGCAAACGGCAGCCGATGATTTACATCAGGATGCGAGCGATATTCCGCAGGGCCAGTAAGCCCTGCGTCCCCTCTCCCTGTGGGAGAGGGTTAGGGTGAGGGCATCAGCCCGCCCAGTCCTTAAGCAGGCATTGCCTCGCGCGGAATAATCGCTCCGCGATACTGAATCACCGTGCTGGCCGTTAAATGACCGCGCTGCGCCGCCGCTTCCGGCGTACCTCCCGTCAGACGTACCGCCAGATACCCCGCGCTGAAAGAATCTCCCGCCGCAGTGGTATCGATCACTTTCTCTTTCGCCAGCTTCACCGCCGGGACCTCTGTCACGGCTTCACCTGCAACCGCCACCAGGCAAGACTCCGCCCCGCGCTTGATCACCACTTCGCTGACCCCGGCAGCCTGCGTCCGGGCGATGACCTCATCAACCGGTTTTTCGCCCCACAGAGCATCTTCATCATCCAGCGTCAGGAAGGCGATATCGGTGCATTCGAGCATCTGCTGGTAGACCTGCTGCGTCTCTTCGCGGCTGGCCCACAAACGTGGACGGTAGTTGTTATCGAAAATCACCTTACCGCCATTGGCACGGCATTCGCGCAGCAGTGACAGCAGCTTTTCACGGCTCTCCTGGCTCAGGATCGCCAGGCTGATCCCGCTCAGGTAGAGATAATCGAAGGTCGCCAGTTCTTCGCAAATGGCAGCGGCGGCCTCGCTTTCCAGCCAGAATTTGGCGGCCGCTTCATTACGCCAGTAATAGAAGGTGCGCTCGCCGGTGCTGTCGGTTTCGATGTAGTACAAACCCGGCAGGCGGTTTTCCATTCGCTGGATCAGCGAGGTCCCAACGTTTTCACCCTGCCAGGCTTCCAGCATCTGCTGGCTGAAGCTGTCCGTTCCCAGCGCGGTAACGTAGCTCACGCTCAGCGCGTCGGGGGAGACCTGACGGGCAATGTAAACGGAGGTGTTCAATGTATCGCCACCAAAACCGCGGCTGACTTCCGCGCCTTTCTGGGACAGCTCAATCATGCATTCGCCAATCACGGCAATTTTTTTAGACATAGTCGTGAACCTGAACAAAGTAATTAAGGGTAGTGTGCGCTGTGTGTTTTTTATGGTCAACTATATTAAAACGACGTTCCATTATTTTTTTTGAGCCAGCGCGTATTCCGGCATATTTCTGTCATCTTAATTTCATTTTCCCGGTGAATTGAACATAAAGTTCTCACCTGGCGGGCCGATAACTCAGTGACGAGTCCAGAAAGGCTATCCCATACAACAGGACATCCGAAATGAAGTCAGAGCAGGTTATCCAGCGGCTGAGCACTACGCCTGAGGCAAGTATTGAGAACTTGCAGGAGCATCGCTACTGGCTGCAATGTGAGCGAGCGTACACTTATCAGCCCATCTACCGTACCGACGGTCGGTTAATGGCGATTGAGGTGTTAACGGTCGTCACTCATCCATCGAATCCTTCACATCGTATTGCACCGGACCGCTATTTTGCGGAGGTTGCCGTGCGTCAGCGTATCGACGTGCTGGAAGAGCAGCTGAGAATGCTGGCGACGAAGCAGGCGTTCTTCGAGCAGCACGGTATTCTGGCGTCGGTGAACGTGGATGGCCCCACCCTGATGGCGTTACGTCAGAATGCGACGTTGCAGGCGCTGATTGCTACCTTGCCGTGGATGCGCTTCGAGCTGGTGGAACATGTTCAGCTGCCGCAGGACTCCTCGTTTGCCTCGATGTGTGAGTTTGGCCCGCTGTGGCTGGATGATTTCGGTACCGGTATGGCCAATTTCTCCGCCCTGAGCGAAGTGCGTTATGACTACATCAAAGTGGCCCGCGATCTGTTTATCATGCTGCGCCAGACGCCGGAGGGACGGAACCTGTTTACGATGCTCCTGCAACTGATGAACCGCTATTGCCAGGGTGTCATTGTGGAAGGCGTAGAAACGCTGGAGGAGTGGCGCGACGTGCAAAATTCCCCGGCAGCGGCGGCACAGGGTTATTTCCTCTCTCGTCCTGTCCCCATGGATACCCTGGAAAAGGTGATAACCAGCCTCTGATCTGCCCGCTTCCCTTTGTCTGAACTATAGTTTTAGAGGCAAGTTCATCAGGAAAGGGGACAACAATGACAAAAACAACCAGGGTGATTTCCTGGACAGCAGGGATTTTCTTGTTGCTGATCGTGGTCTTAATCATCATTATCGCCACGTTTGACTGGAACCGCCTCAAACCGACCATCAACCAGAAAGTCTCAACCGAGCTGAACCGCCCCTTCGCAATACGTGGCGATTTGGGCATCGTGTGGGAGCGCCAGAAAGAGGAAACTGGCTGGCGGAGCTGGGTGCCCTGGCCGCACGTTCATGCCGACGATATTATTCTCGGTAACCCGCCCGACATCCCAGAAGTAACCATGATCCACCTGCCGCGAGTGGAAGCCACGCTGGCGCCGTTAGCCCTGTTAACCAAAACGGTGTATCTGCCGTGGATCAAACTCCAGCAGCCCGACGCGCGGCTGATTCGCCTGTCAGAGAAAAACAACAATTGGACGTTCGATCTCGCCAGCAGCGGCGATAAAGATCAGAATGCGCAGCCCTCTTCGTGGTCTTTCCGCCTCGACAATATTCTGTTCGATCGGGGGCGGATCGCCATTGACGATAAAGTGAGTAAGGCTGACGTGGAGATCCTCGTCGATCCGCTGGGCAAGCCGCTGCCGTTTAGCGAAGTAACGGGCAGCAAAGCCAAAGGCGATGACAGCAAAGCGGGCGATTACGTCTTTGGCCTGACGGCGAAAGGGCGCTACAACGGCCAGCCGCTCACCGGTAAAGGCAAAATCGGCGGCATGCTGGCGCTCAGGAGCGAGGGCACGCCGTTCCCGGTGCAGGCGGATTTCCGCTCGGGCAATACCCGCGTGGCGTTCGTGGGCACGGTTAACGACCCGATGAACATGGGCGGCGTCGACCTCCAGCTTAAGTTTGCCGGTGATTCGCTGGGGGAACTGTACGATCTCACCGGCGTACTGCTGCCGGATACTCCGCCGTTTGAAACGGACGGGCACCTGGTTGCCAAAATCAACACCGAAAAATCGTCCGTCTTTGACTACCGTGGATTCAACGGCCGCATCGGCGACAGCGATATCCACGGCACGCTGACCTACACCACCGGTAAACCGCGCCCGAAACTGGAGGGGGACGTTGAATCCCGCCAGCTGCGTCTGGCCGATCTTGGTCCGCTGATTGGCGTAGATTCGGGCAAAGGCACGAAGTCTAAAGAGGTTAAAAAGGACGTTCAGCCTGCGGGTAAAGTGCTGCCCTATGACCGCTTCGAAACCGACAAATGGGACGTGATGGATGCGGATGTGCGCTTCAAAGGACGTAAAATCGAGCATGGCAGCACGCTGCCGCTGAGCAACCTCTCGACCCATATCATCCTGAAAAACGCCGACCTGCGCCTGCAACCGCTGAAGTTTGGCATGGCCGGGGGAACCATTTCATCGAATATCCACCTGGAGGGGGATAAAAAGCCGATGCAGGGAAGGGCGGAGATCCAGGCGCGTCGGCTGAAGCTGAAAGAGCTGATGCCGGACGTGGAACTGATGCAGAAAACCCTCGGTGAGATGAACGGCGACGCGGATATTCGCGGCACGGGTAACTCCGTAGCGGCGCTGCTGGGCAGCGGAAACGGCAACCTGAAACTGCTGATGAACGACGGGCTGGTGAGCCGTAACCTGATGGAGATCCTGGGGCTGAACGTCGGGAACTTTATCATCGGGCAAATCTTCGGTGACGACGAAGTACGCGTTAACTGCGCGGCGGCAAATCTGGATCTGGTCAACGGCGTGGCGCGTCCGCAGATCTTCGCCTTCGACACGGAAAACGCGGTTATCAACGTCACCGGTACCGCCAGCATGGCGTCCGAGCAGCTCGATTTAACCATCGATCCGGAAAGTAAAGGCATTCGTATCATCACCCTGCGCTCGCCGCTGTACGTTCGCGGAACCTTCAAAGATCCGCAGGCGGGCGTGAAGGCTGGGCCGCTGATTGCGCGTGGTGCGGTCGCCGCCGCGCTCGCTACGCTGGTCACCCCTGCGGCGGCGCTGCTGGCGTTGATTTCGCCGTCAGAAGGCGAAGCGAATCAGTGTCGGACGATTTTGTCGCAGATGAAGAAGTAGTCCCGTTTCTCCCTCTCCCTGTGGGGTGAGGGATCCCCACAAAATAATGCCTGCACAGACGGCCCCCTCTCCCTTGAGGGAGAGGGCTGGGGTGAGGGGGAACATACGGCTCTGGTGGTCATTCCGTTCACGTTATGTTCCTTACTACTCTGTCACAACATAACCGGTGAACGTGCCAGGGTGGCTCAGTCGCCACCACCCTGGCGACCCGCCCTCTCGGCGCATCCCCGCGCCTCGCCCCGGCATTCACTTACAGCGCCTGATGCTTCGTCTCATGCGTCAGCAGCAACGCAATCAGCGTCAGCGCTGCCATTGCCGCCAGATAGACACCCACATAGAACAGGCCATAGTTTGCCTGAAGCCAGGTGGCGATATACGGGGCTACCGAGGCGCCCAGAATCGACGAAACGTTATAGGAGAACGAGGCGCCGGTGTAACGCACTTCAGTCGGGAACAGCTCCGGCAGCAGCGCGCCCATTGGGCCAAAGGTCAGCCCCATCAGGCTCAGGCCAATCAGCAGATACGCCATCACCAGCGCAGGGCTACCTGAACCCAGCAGCGGCGGGAAGACAAACAGCGCGAACAGAATAATCAGGGAGGTGATGACGATCATGCTTGAACGACGGCCAAATTTATCCGCCAGCAGGCCCGCGATAGGCACCATCACACCAAATCCGATGACCGCCATCATCAGCATCCACAACACTTCGTTACGTGGCAGGCCCAGGCCGACCGGCGCGGCGGCAGTACTGAAGGTCATGGAGTAAACGGTCATGATGTAGAACAGCGTGTAGGTCGCCAGCATGATGAACGTGCCCAGCACGGTCACGCGGAGGTGTTTGGTCAGCAGCGTCCCCAGCGGAACTTTAACCTGCTTTTTCGCCGCGGCGACTTTAGCAAAGACCGGCGTCTCGTGCAGCGACACGCGCACGTACAGGCCAATCAGCACCAGCACGGCAGAGAAGACGAACGGAATACGCCAGCCCCAGCTCATGAACTGTTCATCGGTCAGCAGCCAGGAGAGGAGCAGGAAGGTGCCGTTAGCGAAGAAGAACCCAATCGGTGCGCCCAGCTGCGGGAAAGAGCCATACAGGGCACGCTTGCGCGCCGGAGCGTTTTCGGTCGCCAGCAGTGCCGCGCCGCCCCATTCCCCGCCCAGCCCCAGACCCTGACCAAAGCGCGCCAGCGCCAGCAGCACAGGCGCCAGAATGCCGATAGTTTCATAGGT
This sequence comes from Enterobacter sp. CRENT-193, assembly GCF_002787395.1. Taxonomy (NCBI): domain Bacteria; kingdom Pseudomonadati; phylum Pseudomonadota; class Gammaproteobacteria; order Enterobacterales; family Enterobacteriaceae; genus Enterobacter; species Enterobacter sp. CRENT-193. Next base: position 1,054,964 of record NZ_CP024812.1, read on the forward strand.
CGGCAGCAGGCCGATGGCGACGGTGGAGATCCCCATCGTCAGCAGCGAGGCAACCAGCGTCACTTTACGGCCAACGCGATCGCCAAAATGCCCAAAGACCGCTGAACCAATCGGACGCGCAACGAAGGCGATAGCAAAGGTGGCTAAAGACTGTAGCGTGGCTGCCGTCGGGTCGCCCTGAGGGAAAAAAATATGCGGAAAGACAATGACCGCAGCGGTGGCGTAAATATAAAAGTCGAAGAACTCAATGGCGGTGCCAATCAGCGATGCGACGACGACTTTATTGCGCGAGTTGACCGGAACGTGTTCCGCCCCTTCGTTAAGTGTGGTGGCTGTTGCTTGCATAATATTTTCTTATTTTTGGACGAACGAAGGGCCATATTAGGCATAGCAAAAGCGACATTTCAATCTGTAACAAAGGCGTGGCGTGGTCATAAAAGCAACAAAAAGCGGATAATTTTCAGACCAGCGAAAACACTTCTATGAAATGCTTCACACTTTTTAAATATTAGTCATTAAAACTGGTTTTGCGTTAAATAAAAGTTACGGACTGGATTTATATGCTGAAATGGCGGATCGGGCTGAAATATCAGCCCGACAGGACATCAGCGGTGGGTTTTACCCGGCATGCGCGGGTCATCTTTATACTCAGCCGTGGCGATCCACGCGGCGCAGAACAGCGTCAGGCGAGCGAAGAAATAGAAGAAAGCCATCAGCCCCAGCACCGAACCAAAGGCCGCGCCGGAGGGCGACTTCACCAGCGACGGAAGCGTATAGGTCATCACAATTTTGATCACTTCAAAGCCAATGGCGGCAATCAACGTCCCACGGATCAGCGCCTTCTTGCGCGGCCGATGGCGGGGCAAACGCCAGAAGATCCAGAAGAAAAGCAGGTAGTTAGCAAAGATGGAGATTGCAAGCCCTATACCGCGCCAGGCCGGTTTCAGCCATTCAATATAATCCAGGTACAGCGCGGAGATAATCATCTGCTGCGCGGAACCGGCGACCGAGGTGATAGAGAGCGTGATGACCAGCGCCACCAGCAGCCCAATCAGCGAAATAAAGTCGCGCAGATACTTCACCCATATCTTCTCCTGATCCTGCGGTCTACGCTCCCAGACGTCACGCGACTGGGCGCGAATAGCCTCACGCAGGTTGCCCATCCAGTTCACCCCGGAATAGAGCGCAATCAGCAACCCGACGATACCCACAGTGGTACGCTGCTGCACGGCGGTGTTGATGGTGCTTTTGAGCGTTGTGGCGAGCGTCTGGTCGCTGACGTTGGTCAGGATCTTATTGAAGATGTCCTGCAACAGCGTCGGGTGAGACGCCAGCACAAAACCGGCGGCGGCAAATGACACCATCAGGATGGGGATCATCGACAGGAACGAGAAATAGGTAATCGCCGCGCCAAACTGATTTCCCATGCGGTCGTTAAAGCGCTCAGCGGCGCGTATCAGGTGAGCAATCGCGGGTATCTGCTGAATTTTTTCGGCTATGCCGGTCACGGTACCCAGCGCTTTGCTGGCCGTTCCAGGCTCTTTCGGCGCTTCAGGCTCGTTATCCATCTTTTTGATGGGTTCATAATCTAAATGTTGAGTCGGTCGTTGCGGGTTATTTTCCGGCGTCACGCGCATTTTCCTTTTCGTTGAGCTGGATGTTACTGAATTATAGCTTGCGACTAGTCCACGTAACCTTTTGTGAGTTCGGTAAGCCACTCCATAAACACATGCACCCGACGGGAGAGGTTACGGCGGTGGGGATAAATGAGGGAGACGGGCATTGGTTCAGCCCGATATTGCGGCAGGATCTCAACGAGTTTTTTCGTGCGCAGGGCATCACGCACCCCGACGCGCGGGACCTGAATAATCCCAAGCCCGGCGATACAGGCGGCCTGGTAGGTTTCTGTGCTGTTAACCGTCAATACGCCCCCCGTTTTTACCCACTGGGTCGCGCTGCCGTTGTAATATTCAAAACCCTGCGGACGGGTGCCCAGCGTGGCGGAGTAGTGAATGAGGGCATGCGAAGCCAAATCGTCCAGCGTCTCAGGGTAGCTGAATCGCGTCAGATAATCCGGGCTGGCGCAGTTAATCACCGAGAGTTTCCCAAGCGGGCGGGCGATAAGCCCGGAGTCCTTTAAGTTTCCCACGCGAACCACGCAGTCAAATCCTTCGCGGATGACATCGACCAGACGATCGCTGCTACTCAGCTCCAGTTCAATGCCGGGAAACTGTTGTAAAAATGCAGGCAGTTTCGGAATGACGACATTTCGCGCAATGGCAACGGGCATATCCACACGTAGCCGACCACTGATGGTTGAAGGGTCGTGCAGGAACATGCCGTCCAGTTCGTCCAGATTCATCAGCAGATCTTTGGCGCGCTCGTAATAAACCATGCCGTCCTGCGTCAGGCTGACGCGGCGGGTAGTGCGGTGCAGCAGCTGCGTGCCCAGCGCGTTTTCCAGTGCCTGGATCTGTCGCGATACGCTCCCCTTCGGCAGGCTTAACGTCTCCGCCGCGCGGGAAAAACTCTCCAGTTCCGCGACCCGAAGGAAAAGCTGCATTGCGTGTATTTTATCCATAGATGTTGGTCATTGTTGTTAAGAATGAAACAGTGAAGCGCTCACGGCACTATTTATTGATTTTCTACCATCTAATAAGCTCTTTCTCAATCTTCATCACAGCCGAAACGAGGTGAATTATGAGTGAACGTATTGCTTTAGTGACGGGCGGTAGCCGCGGCCTGGGTAAAAATGCCGTTTTGAAGCTGGCCGCGGAAGGGACAGGCATTATCCTCACCTGGATCAACAGCCAGCAGGAGGCGCAGGAAGTTGTGCGCGAAATCGAGGGAAAAGGCGGAAAAGCGGCAGCATTGCAGCTCAACGTCGGCGATACGGCAAGCTTTTCGCGCTTTGCTCAAAAGGTGAAAGATACCCTTAAACACGTCTGGCAACGTGACACCTTTGACTATTTAGTGAACAACGCAGGTACAGGGTTATATGCACCCTATACCGAGACGACCGAGGCGCAGTTTGATGATGCGATGAACATTCACTTCAAAGGACCGTTTTTCCTCACGCAACAGCTGCTGCCGCTCATAAAAGACGGAGGGCGGATCCTGAACGTCTCCAGCGGACTGGCCCGTTTTACTCAGCCCGGTTCAGGAACCTACGCGGCAATGAAAGGGGCGATGGAGGTGCTGACCCGCTATCAGGCAAAAGAGCTTGGCGCGCGCGGAATTACCGTCAATATCATCGCGCCCGGCGCGATTGAAACCGACTTTGGGGGCGGGCGAGTGCGGGATAATGCGGAGCTTAACCAGCTGCTGGCCTCGCAGACAGCGCTGGGACGCGTGGGCCTGCCCGATGATATTGGTGACGCCATTGCGGCGTTGCTCAGTGACAAACTGGGCTGGATGAATGCGCAACGTATTGAAGTTTCAGGCGGTATGTTTCTGTAATATTCAGTCTTAAGGGGGAAGGAACCCTCTTAAGGAAATCCTTAAAACAGTTATGTCTAAATGCTGGAAGATATAAAGAGAGCTGGGTGATTTGTAACCTCTCCATTCATTGAGTTTTTTCTTAAAAAATGCCTCTGTAGAATCCCCCTTCGCTATTCTCAGAGGAGTAAAACGATGCGAGTAATCATGTTTGACAGGCAGTCATTATTTATTCATGGAGCGATGTACAGTTTGCAGAAGTTAATTCCGAAAATAGATATGACAGGAACTCGTCAGACTGATGAATTATGGGCGCAATTATCCGCGTCACCCTCCGCTATCGTCATGATAGATGGGTATTTAATTCGTGATAATGGTGTGGCTTTACTGGAAGAGATTATGGATCGCTTTCCAACGTCGCGCGTGGTGTTGGTGTTAACGAAAAAAGAGCGGCGTTGGGTTGAGCAAATGTTTCAGCGCAACGTGGTGGCGATAATTCCCCGCAATGCGAATCCCGAACGCTTTTCCGCAGTGCTGGATTCTGTATCGCGAGGAATGGTCTGTTTTCCCGGCGAGTGGCTGAAGCAGCACACCTCTCAGGATGAACTGGCAGTGTTAAGCGAGCGCCAGCGTGAGGTATTGAAGTTACTGGCGGCCGGAGAGTCCAATAAAGAGATTGGACGTAATCTCAATATCAGTGCGGCAACGGTAAAAGCCCATCTTGAGACGCTTTTCCGGCGTCTTGATGTCAAAAACCGGACGCAAGCCGCGATGTACTACACCCGGGCGACGGCCTGAAGGATCTTCTCTGGCAGAGGGGACTCTTCCCCAAAACTGAAGAGGGTTAATATCAGTGCGTCATGCTGCTGTTGGGTTAATGGGCGTTTGTTCATTTCCCGCAGCAGCGCCTCACATAATTGAATATCATTACAAAGCAAATTCTCCGCCTCAGTCGGCGTGATGAGACCGTTAAATTTTTCCCACTGGCGAATTACGTGACCATAACCAATAACCCATATTCCCTTTTCGTCACGGTATTTCTCCAGGGAAAGACCCTGTTGTTTTTTAATTAATGCGATTGCAGCAGAAGATATCTGCATTGCATAACCCGTCATAAGCGTTTCCTCTTAATGACGCGACTATAGAGGAAACGCCGCCGGGGAAATATCCGCCAAATGGCTGTTGATCAGGTTTAACTGAACGGGAATTCCTTTTTCAGTAAACCGAATAGCCAGTCGTTATGCCATTGCCCTGAAAGGAAATAACTCTCGCGCAACTCACCTTCCAGCTGAAAACCTGTTTTTTCCAGCAGTCGCCTGGAGGCGATATTTCCCGCCGTCACGGTCGCGGTGAGCCGACGGATATTGCCCTGAGTCAGCGCAAAATCACACACAGCCCGCAGAGATTCAAAGCCGTAACCTTTCCCCTGCGCAGAAGGCGCAAAGAGAAAACCGACTTCAGCACAATCTGCCTCCCGGTGCACATATCCGGTTACGCCCAGCGGCGTCTGGCTGGCCGTCTCACGCACCATAAGGCAGAGCCAGTGCGAACTGCCCGGCGTCCACGGCAACAGACGAGACTCAAAGGCTTCCCGAATGTCCGCCTCGCTACGCGCAGGGGCGACAAAACGCATTACCTCAGGATTTTGCTGTAGCGACAGAAAAAAGGGCCAGTCTTGCTCTTGCAGCGGCGAGCAGGTGAGACGCGCGGTGGTTAAGGCGGGCATGACGATCCTCCGGAGACATTGCAAATGATTATAAGGTTGTCACTTTATTTCAACAGAAAGTCAGGTATGTTTAACCTCATATAAATAAAAAGAAAAACGACTTTTAATGCCGCTTTAGCGGTACTCATTGTCTCTCAAGGAAAACAATGATGATTAGCTCATCGCATCATACCCGCGAACAGTTTGAACACTGTCTGGCGGCGATCCGTCAGGCGTCTGTTGAAATTTTACTTCTGTTGAATGTACATGTTTCTGAAGGAAAAGATCCACGCTGGCTTCTGGAGCAACTGGATAGCGCCCGCCTGGGGCTGGGCGGGTGGGGCGCTGTAGCCAGGAAGCTGAACCTGAATGATGCGGAAATGACGGCCTTTACGCTGCAATTACGCTTGCTTCAGCAGCGTGTTCCCCAGTATGAAAGCGGGCAGGATGTCAGCGAAAATCAGCTGATTGCGGCGATGCGCTTCGTCACCTCCCTTGAATATCTGCGTCTGCAACAGCCCCTCCTGACCTACGAAACCGGGAGGGTGCCAGAGAAGGAGAGCCAGCTTCAGGCGCAGAAACAGGTGCGTGCCATTGAGCTGATGATTAAAGGGCTGATACAGCAGGCGTGGCCCGATCCGGTGCGGCTGAATAATCATCTTAAGACCTTGTTTAACGCTGAACGCGTGCGTCGCTGGCTGAAAAACGGTGAGATTAATGATGTTCTGAGCGGCATGTTGTTCAGCGAACTGGCCCAACTGCTGGTGGATAAAAAAGAATTTAGCCGCTACTACGCGCCGCTGTTTAACGCCCCGGACATGCTGACGCTGCTGGTAGAGCCCCGCAAAACCCTGCAAACCTTCCTCGAAGATATTCGACAAATCCGCAACAGCATCACCGTGCAGCAGCCGTTAAGCGGAGCGCAAATCCAGCTGCTCGACTGCTATTACACGCAGATCACCCGCTCCGTTCAGCGCGCGTTTGAGGAAGGGCGGACACGCGTTAACCCGGCGGCGCTGATGGCGGTGGACGAAAGCGAGCTGCACGCGTTCTGGGAAAAGGCGCAAAAAATGGACCGCACCACAGGCGGCGATCTTTTTGAAGTGCGCGACAGTATAGAAAAACCGACTCAGCGTGCCACGCGTACGCCAGAGCAGCGCGAACAGCTGATTTCCGGCGTGCTGTGGGGAGCGGTTGGCGTGATGGTTATCGCCATTGTCGTGGGGGGATTCTGGCTGGTGACCAGCAGTAAACCGCAGCCGGCTGTGGCCAGTACGGCATCTCCCGCACCGGTGCAGGAGATGCGCGAAACGCCTTCCTCGCGAGAAACGCTGACGCGGATGGGTGTCACCTGGGATGAAAACAACTTCCGTTCAGCGATTAGCCGCAACGATACCCGGGTGGCGCTCCTGTTTTTGCAGGGCGGGATGGACTGGAAAATGTCATGGACGGAGGAGGCGTTGTCGGCAGGCTACGACGATGTGCTGGAAGTAATGTTGCGCTACCGCCTGCAAATGACAGAGCAAAAGCCCTGCCGACGCTTTATTAATACGCTTAGCCATGCGATGGCGAACGGGGAATCGCTGACGCCTATGCGTAAGCAGTACCTGAAAGCATTCTGTACCGTCCCTGCGGTGGTGAAACGCCAGCAGCACGACGCCGATATGGCAACGCGCCGCGCGAAGACGCAGCCCGATGCCAGCACAAAAAAATGGCAGTCCATCCAGACTGCCATTTATGAGGTGATTCGTTAACTTTTCCCTCTCCCCTCAGGGGAGAGGGTTAGGGTAAGGGGCAAGGCCCAAGGTTCACCATATAACCCAATCAACCGCCGCACCACGCCATTCGTCCAGCCGAAGCCATCCTGCAACGGATACTCCCCCCCGCCACCTTCGCGTGGCGTGCTGCTGGCGATGTGGTACTTCTCAATCAGCTTATGATGGGTTTTGTAGTAATGGTTCACCGTGTGCAGCCAGCTCCAGGCGATCTCATCTCCCAGCGAGTCGTTGCCGTACTGCTTGAACCCCTGGATCGCCATCCACTGGAGCGGCGCCCAGCCGTTCGGCTTATCCCACTGCTCCCCGGTTTCATATTCGGTGGCGAGAATACCGCCCGGCGTGAGCAGACGGGCTTTAACGGCATCGGACAGCCGTTCAGCCTGCTCATGCGTCGCCATGCCCACATACAGCGGCACAATGCTGGCCGCAGAGAACAGCGCCAGGGCTTCACGCCGCCAGTCGTAATCACGATAACAGCCGTTCTCTTCGTCCCACAGATAGCGGTTTACCGCCGCGCGCCGGTCGCTGGCTTTCTGGCGGAACAGATCAGCCGTCTCTTTATCCCCTTTCGACGCGGAGATGTTGGCGATAGCGCTCTCCAGTTTGAACAGGAATGCGTTCAAATCGATGGGGATAAATTGTGTTGTGCGGATGCTGGCCAGCCGCGCAGGATCGCGCAGCCAGCGGGATGAGTAATCCCATCCTGAGGCTGCCCCGGCACGCAGGTCACGGTACACCTCGTTCGGCGGACGACCAGAATGACGGGCAGTTTCAACGTCCTCAATCCACGATTCATCCCGCGGCGTATCTCGATCGTCCCAGTAACGGTTGAGCAATGAGCCATCCGGCATACGAACCGCACTGCGATAGGCCTGATTGAGCAGCAGCGATTCCGCCCCGTCCATCCAGAAGGCGTACTCCATCTTGAGGTGCTCAAGATAGCGCTTCGCCCCGCGCACGCCGTCCTCTTCAAACAGCTCCACCATCAGGGCAAAAACGGGCGGCTGGGAGCGGCTGAGATAGTAGGTGCGGTTGCCGTTCGGGATATGGCCGTAGCGCTCAATCAGCCAGGCGAAGTTATCGGCCATACATTTCAGCAGATCGTTACGACCGCTTTCTGCCAGCCCCAGCATGGAGAAGTAAGAGTCCCAGTAGTAGGTCTCGCTGAATCGCCCGCCGGGCACAATATAGGCCTGCGGAAGCGCCAGCAGCGACGACCACGGGATGTGATCCTGCGGCTCGCGCGTCAGCACCGGCCACAGATTATCGATATGTTCTTTCAGGGACAGGCCGGGATCAGAGACGTACTCTTTGCTGTAGTCCTCCGGTAGCCAGAAGTGATTCTCCACAAAGCGCGCCAGGTCAAAATCACGGTGGCGACGCACCTTGCGATAGCGGATCAAAATATCCAGCGGATCCATCTTCGGCGCGCAGTCGGGAAAGGTTTTGCTGTCCGCAAACAGCCGCGACGACTGGACGTGTTCAAACAGTTCAAGGTAGCGGTCAGCGGGCGTAAGGGCATCGGACGCCGGCAGCCCTTCAATCATTTCCGGTTCCGGCTCTGCCTCGATCATCTCATCCAGTTTTAACTCACAGGGATCGGTTTCATAGCGCAGCTCTTCTGCAATATCGAACTCGATATCCTCGGCAGTCTGTAGTTTCTGGTTGAACATGGTGTTCAGGACCTCCGGTTTTTGTCGTAACAAATACGGGTTTTTCCCGGCTATCTTTTAAGCGTAGACATTCGCTTCGGTTAATGCGGTGCGAAGTGTGCGGTAGATCACGCTTTCAAAATGGATTTAAACACGCTGAAAATCAGATATCCCTTTGATTATGAAATCATTAAATCAGAATCTTTGGAAACAGAGCAGGAATAAAATTCAGAGCATTCGGTATTCTGCATTTACGCAGGGATTAATGTGCCTGACGCGCATTGCCTTGAAGGCTGTTGGCGGTTTGATTGGCTTTCTGGCTGGCGCCTTCGCTTTTATCCATCGCCTTGCTGGCCGCTTTTTCTGCATGGGCGGCGCTGTACGCAGCCAGATGGGAAATCACGATAGCGTAAATGCTCATTAACGACACCCACAGAATGCTGTTTTTCCACCACAGCAGGGTAGGAATAGTCAGTATCGCCCATACCAGCGCGAGAACAAGGTGCATTTTGGCCATCAGTTTTGCGGTGATCTTTACGTGCATTTTCATATCTCTAATCTTTTTCCGTAGTAACAGGCGAACGCGTAGCGCTTTCTAAGATTAGTTAATTCCACCGCGGGTAGCGGGTTATTTTGTTACCGTTTGTACACCCGTTGGGTTTACCTGCCCAGGGCATAAAAAAACCGGCCAGTTGGCCGGTTTTGTTGCGGATCAGACCGATCAGCGCATGGTCACAAATTCTTCCGCCGCAGTCGGGTGGATTGCCACGGTGTTATCGAAGTCTTTCTTCGTTGCGCCCATCTTCAGCGCCACCGCGAAGCCTTGCAGAATCTCGTCCATGCCGAAGCCAATGCCGTGGATGCCGACGATCTTCTCTTCCGGGCCCACGCAGACCAGCTTCATGCGGCACGGCTGACGGTGCGAGGTGACCGCGGTATACATCGCGGTAAACGCCGATTTATACACTTTCACCTGATCATCGCCGTACTGCTCACGCGCCTGCGGCTCGGTTAAGCCGACGGTACCGATTGGCGGGTGGCTGAAGACCACGGTCGGAATGTTGCTGTAATCCAGATGTTCGTCCGGCTTGTTGTTAAACAGACGCTCGGAAAGACGACGCCCCGCCGCCACGGCAACCGGCGTCAGCTCTACGGCGCCGGTGTTATCACCGACGGCATAAATGCCCGGTACGCTGGTGTTCTGGAATTTATCAACGACAATGTAGCCTTTTTCATTGGTTTTCACCCCGGTTGCGGCCAGGTTGAAGTTGTCGGTGGCCGGTTCACGGCCAATCGCCCAGATCAGGCAGTCAACGGTCTGGCTGCGGCCATCTTCCAGCTCCAGCGTCAGGCTACCGTCCGCATTTTTCACCACCGCTTTTGGCACGGCGTTGGTGTGCAGGGTTGGGCCTTCGGCGTTCATCACCTCGACCAGCGTGTCGACGATCAGCGGGTCAAAGCTGCGCAGCGGCGCGTGTTTACGCACGAACAGGTGCGCTTCCGCCCCCAGGCCGTTAATCACGCCGGCCAGTTCAACCGCGATGTAACCTGCGCCCACAATGGCAACGCGTTCTGGCAGAGCAGGCAGCTCGAAGAACCCGTCGGAGTCGATACCGTATTCCGCGCCCGGAATGTGCGGGTGGCTCGGACGGCCGCCGGTGGCGATCAGGATGTGATCGGCGGTGATCGTCTCGCCGTTCACTTCGATCGTCTTCGCATCCACGAAACGGGCGAAGCCGCGGATCACGTCGACGTTATTCTTGCCCAGCACGTTATCGTACGAGGTGTGAATACGGTCGATGTAGGCGGTACGGCTGGCGATCAGTTTATCCCAGTCGAAGTGGTTGATGGTGGTGTCAAAGCCGTAGTCCGGGCCATACATATGGATAGCTTCACGGATTTGCGCGGCATGCCACATCACTTTCTTCGGTACACAACCCACGTTCACGCAGGTGCCGCCGAGTTCTTTGGCTTCAATCAGCGCACACTTCTGGCCGTACATGGCTGCACGGTTGATGGAGGCGATGCCGCCGCTGCCGCCGCCGATTGCGATGTAGTCATAATGCTTAGTCATAGCGTTGTCCTTAATCGTGAATTGCCGCGATTGTATACCTGAAATCAATAGTTTCCACCGATGGCTGCGATTACTCCGGCACGATCCAGCTCACGGTGGCGTGACCCGTACCGGCTGGCACCAGCGTTTTGTGCAGCCACGGCAGCACGTTGTTCATCTGTGCTTCGAGCTTCCACGGCGGGTTAATGACGATCATGCCAGACGCGGTCATGCCGCGCTGGTCGCTGTCAGGGCGCACCGCCAGCTCAATTTGCAGGATTTTGCGAATGCCCGTCGCTTCGAGGTCTTTGATCATGCGTTTAATTTGCGCGCGCAGCACTACCGGATACCACAGAGCATAGGTGCCGGTCGCAAAGCGTTTGTAACCTTCGTTAATGCCGGTCACCACCGCCTGATAGTCGGTTTTGATTTCGTACGGTGGGTCAATTAGCACAAGGCCGCGACGGGAAACCGGCGGCAGTTTGGCTTTCAGCTGCTGGTAGCCATCGGCTTTGTCCACGCGGGCGCGGTTATCTTTCTGAAACTCAGAACGCAGCAGCGGGAAGTCGCTCGGGTGCAGCTCGGTTAACTGGATGCTGTCCTGCTCGCGCAGCAGCTGGCGGGCAATCAGCGGGGAGCCAGGGTAGTAACGCAACTGGCCGTTGCGGTTGAAGTGATTCACCACGCCAATGTACGGCTCCAGCTCGGCAGGCAGATCGTCCTGCTGCCAGATACGCGCAATCCCTTCCAGATATTCACCGGTACGCTCGGCATGCTCGCCGCTCAGCTGATAACGGCCCGCGCCCGCGTGGGTGTCCAGATAAAGGAACGGTTTATCCTTTTCTTTAAGCGATTCGATGATCAGGCTCTGAACGGTGTGTTTGAGGACGTCGGCGTGGTTGCCTGCGTGGAAGCTGTGGCGATAACTGAGCATGGGTAATGATATTCCGCTGAATTGACGATTTGCCACAGTTTACAGCAGAACGGCACAGATTACCCGCAGGCCCGGTAAGCGCAGCGCCACCGGGCTCTTTTCCCCCACGTCTGGCATTGAAATCCTCTACACTTAACCCCATTACTGAACAATATGCACAGCGCCGGATGCGCGCTTCATTCACCTATTTCAACAGGACAGCGTTTATGACCAATCCATTACTGACGCCTTTTTCGTTGCCACCGTTTTCTAAAATCCTCCCCGAGCATGTGGTTCCAGCGGTTACGCAATCGCTGGACAACTGCCGCGCGGCGGTAGAAAGCGTGGTCGCGCAGGGCGGGCCGTACACCTGGGAAAATCTGTGTCAGCCGCTGGCCGAAGTGGACGACGTGCTGGGGCGCATCTTCTCCCCGGTGAGCCACCTGAACTCGGTAAAAAACAGCCCGGAGCTGCGCGAAGCCTACGAGCAAACCCTGCCGCTGCTCTCTGAGTACAGCACCTGGGTCGGCCAGCATGAGGGGCTCTACAAAGCCTACCGCGACCTGCGCGACGGCGACCACTATGCCGAACTGAACACGGCGCAGAAAAAATCGGTCGATAACGCCCTGCGTGATTTCGAACTGTCCGGGATTGGCCTGCCAAAAGAAAAACAGGTTCGCTACGGTGAAATCGCTGCGCGCCTGTCCGAGCTGGGCAACCAGTACAGCAATAACGTCCTCGACGCCACCATGGGCTGGACGAAGCTGATTACCGATGAATCTGAACTGGCGGGCATGCCGGAAAGCGCGCTGGCGGCGGCAAAAGCCCAGGCCGAAGCGAAAGAGCAGGAAGGCTTCCTGTTAACGCTGGATATCCCAAGCTATCTGCCGGTGATGACCTACTGCGACAACCAGGCCCTGCGCGAAGAGATGTACCGCGCCTACAGCACCCGCGCCTCCGATCAGGGGCCGAATGCGGGCAAATGGGATAACAGCCCGGTGATGGCGGAGATCCTCGCCCTGCGCCACGAGCTGGCACAGCTGCTGGGCTTCGACAGCTACGCGGATAAATCCCTCGCCACCAAAATGGCCGAGAACCCACAGCAGGTGCTCGACTTCCTGACCGATCTGGCGAAACGCGCCCGTCCTCAGGGTGAAAAAGAACTGGCTCAGCTGCGCGCCTTTGCGAAAGCGGAGTTCGGCGTAGACGAGCTTCAGCCGTGGGATATCGCGTACTACAGCGAAAAACAGAAACAGCATCTCTACAGCATCAGCGACGAACAACTGCGTCCGTACTTCCCGGAAAACAAAGCCGTTAACGGCCTGTTCGAGGTGGTGAAACGCATCTACGGCATTACCGCGAAAGAGCGTACCGACATCGACGTCTGGCATCCGGACGTGCGCTTCTTTGAGCTGTATGACGAGAAAAATGAACTGCGCGGTAGCTTCTACCTCGATCTCTACGCGCGTGAGAACAAGCGCGGCGGGGCGTGGATGGACGACTGCGTGGGCCAGATGCGTAAAGCGGATGGTTCCCTGCAAAAACCGGTCGCCTACCTGACCTGTAACTTCAACCGTCCGGTGAGCGGCAAACCTGCGCTGTTTACCCACGATGAAGTGATCACCCTGTTCCACGAGTTCGGTCACGGCCTGCACCACATGCTGACCCGCATCGAAACCGCTGGCGTCGCCGGTATCAGCGGTGTGCCATGGGATGCGGTCGAGCTGCCTAGCCAGTTTATGGAAAACTGGTGCTGGGAGCCGGACGCGCTGGCGTTTATCTCCGGCCATTACGAAACGGGTGAACCGCTGCCGAAAGAACTGCTGGATAAAATGCTGGCAGCGAAAAACTACCAGGCGGCGATGTTTATCCTGCGCCAGCTGGAGTTCGGCCTGTTCGACTTCCGCCTGCACGCCGAGTTCAGCCCGGAGCAGGGGGCGAAAATCCTCGAAACCCTGGCTGAGATTAAAAAGCAGGTTGCCGTTATTCCAGGGCCAACCTGGGGACGCTTCCCGCACGCGTTCAGCCATATCTTCGCAGGCGGGTACGCCGCAGGCTACTACAGCTACCTGTGGGCCGACGTGCTGGCGGCGGATGCCTTCTCGCGCTTCGAAGAAGAGGGGATTTTCAACCGCGAAACCGGTCAGTCGTTCCTCGACAACATCCTGACCCGCGGCGGTTCAGAAGAGCCTATGGAATTGTTCAAACGCTTCCGTGGCCGCGAGCCTCAGCTGGATGCGATGCTGGAGCATTACGGAATCAAAGGCTGATTGCTACGTGAAGATCTGCTTAGTAGATGAAACAGGCGCCGGGGACGGCGCCTTATCTGTTCTGGCGGCCCGCTGGGGGCTGGAACATGATGAAGACAACCTGATGGCGCTGGTGATGACGCCGGAACATCTGGAGCTGCGCAAGCGCGATGAGCCAAAGCTTGGCGGGATTTTTGTCGATTTTGTCGGCGGCGCGATGGCGCACCGGCGTAAGTTCGGCGGCGGTCGCGGCGAAGCGGTGGCCAAGGCGGTTGGCATTAAAGGGAGCTATCTTCCGGACGTGGTGGACGCCACGGCGGGGCTGGGGCGCGATGCGTTTGTGCTGGCCTCGGTGGGCTGCCGGGTGCGGATGCTGGAGCGTAATCCGGTTGTCGCCGCGCTGCTCGACGACGGGCTGACGCGGGGCTATGAGGACCCGGAAATCGGCCCGTGGTTACAGGAACGTTTACAACTTATTCATGCCTCCAGCCTGACGGCGCTCACCGACATCACCCCGCGCCCGCAGGTGGTTTATCTCGACCCCATGTTCCCGCATAAGCAGAAAAGCGCGCTAGTGAAGAAAGAGATGCGGGTGTTTCAGTCGCTGGTGGGGCCGGATTTAGATGCCGATGGCCTGCTGGAACCGGCTCGTCAGCTGGCGACGAAGCGTGTGGTGGTGAAGCGGCCGGACTATGCGCCGCCGCTGGCGGACGTTGCGACCACTAACGCGGTGACCACGAAAGGGCACCGGTTTGATATTTATTCGGGTACGCCGGAATAGAAAAAGCCGGGTGGCGGCTTCGCCTTACCCGGCCTACATCCTCGATCTATTCCCTCTCCCTTTGGGAGAGGGTTAGGATGAGGGGAATTTAACGCACTTACTCGTCTTCTTCGTCACGCAGTGGAACAATCAGCATATCCACGTGAACGGTATTAATCAGCTGGCGCGCGGAAGACATCAGTTTGCTCCAGAAGTCCTGATGGTGACCACATACCACCAGGTCCATATCGTATTTCTTAATCGCATCAACCAGCACCTGGCCCAGATCGCCGCTACCGCTTAAGGTTTCAGTGATCGGATAGCCCGCGTTGGTAGAAAGCTCGCTCAGCGCGTGGTGAGTCTCTTCGGAGATGCGTTTCTGCATATCGCCGAGATTCACGTCGATCAGACCGGTGTAGAGGTCGGAGTAATTCACATCAACGTGAATCAGCGAAACTTTCGCGTTGTAGGGACGTGCCATGGATACTGCTTTATCAACCAGCACTTTACTCTCCGGGGAGAGGTCTACCGCGATAAGAATGTGTTTGTAAGCCATAGTGTTACTCCTTCCTTAAGTTATCGATGACTAAATGGGAAAGCCGTCGTCTGATGCTTTCATTACGGCCCAGTTAAACATATTTTTCAAGCTTTGGTGTTGATAACGATTAACCTTGTGGCAAAAAAATTAACGGATCTCCTACACTATTTAATGAGCCGTTCGGATATTAAAACGCGAACCGGATCGACTTTTGGTCATTCTTTCACTGAACTGTCTGTCAGGGCATTGGGGTGCGGTAGCTCAGGAGCCTTGCTTCGTGGGCGGACGCCGGGGAGGATGTATGATTAGCACCGTCGCATTGTTTTGGGCGTTATGCGTGGTTTGCATAGTGAATATGGCGCGCTACTTCTCATCGTTACGTGCGCTGTTAGTGGTACTTCGTGGTTGCGATCCGTTGCTTTATCAGTATGTGGACGGTGGAGGGTTCTTCACCTCGCACGGACAGCCCAGCAAGCAGATGCGTCTGGTGGGGTATATCTACTACCAACGCTACCGCGATCACCACGATGAAGAGTTTATCCGTCGCTGCGAGCGCCTGCGTCGTCAGTTCATTTTGACCAGCGCCCTCTGTGGTCTGGTTGTGGTGAGTATGATTGCGCTGATGATTTGGCACTGAGCATAAAAAAAGCGGGCCAGTTTCCTGACCCGCTTTTTTGTCGCCTTCAGCCGATTAAATCAGCTTCAGCGAAATCCAGTACAGACCGCCAGACAGCAGGATGGACGCCGGGAGGGTGAACACCCAGGCCATCAGGATGTTGGTCACGGTTTTACGCTGCAAACCGCCGCCGTCAACAATCATTGTACCTGCCACGGACGAAGAGAGTACGTGGGTGGTGGAGACTGGCATACCGGTGTAACTCGCCAGACCGATAGATACCGCTGCCGTCATCTGCGCGGACATACCCTGCGCATAGGTCATGCCTTTCTTACCGATCTTCTCGCCGATGGTGGTCGCCACACGACGCCAGCCAATCATCGTACCGATACCCAGCGCCAGCGCGACCGCCATGATGATCCAGATTGGCGCGTACTCAATGGTATTGAGCATATCGCCTTTCAGTTTCTTCAGCAGACGTTGGTCGTCAGCATTAACCTCTGGCAGCTTCGCGACTTTATCGGTCACGTCGGAGATACAGAGCATGATGCGACGCAGCTGACCACGCTGTTCAACAGCCAGTTTGTCATAGCTTTCGATATCGGCCAGCATGCCTTTCGCACGTTCCAGCGCGTTAATCGCGTTTGCCGGATGGCAATGGAACTCGCCCGGTGCCGTCGTTGCGCCTGACTCCGGAGAAGGAATCAGCTGGTCCACGCCGGTCGCTTTCTTCAGCAAATCAGGATGCTGCTGGAAGTAAGTCTCAACGTTGTTTACCGCATCACGGGTACGGGTGATTTCGTAACCGGAGGCGTTCATGTTAACCACGAAGCCCGCCGGTGCGACGCCAATCAGAACCAGCATCACCAGGCCGATACCTTTCTGACCATCGTTCGCGCCATGAGAGAAGGCGACGCCGATAGCGGAAATGATCAGCGCGATACGCGTCCAGAACGGCGGCTTTTTCTTGCCGTCTTTCTTCTCACGCTCTGCTGGCGTCAGGTGGATACGCGCACGTTTTTTCGTGTTGCTCCAGTAGCGACGCAGGATGAAAATCAAGCCACCCGCCACCACCAGACCGACGATAGGGGAGATGATCAGAGAGCCGAAAATGCCGAGAACTTTCGGGATATTCAGCGCATCAACGACGGAGGTCCCGGTCATCAGGGCATTGGTTAACCCGATACCGATAATCGCGCCGATGAGGGTGTGAGAGCTGGATGCCGGCAGGCCGAAATACCAGGTACCGAGGTTCCAGATAATCGCAGCAAGCAGCATAGAGAACACCATGGCCAGGCCATGACCGGAACTCACGTTAAGCAGCAGATCCGTTGGCAGCATATGCACAATGGCATACGCAACGCTTAGTCCGCCCAGGAGGACACCAAAAAAGTTAAATACCGCCGCCATAACAACCGCAAGCTGCGATCGCATTGCGCGAGTGTAGATAACCGTTGCTACTGCGTTTGCAGTGTCGTGGAAGCCGTTGATCGCTTCGTAAAACAGCACAAAAACCAGAGCAAGCAATAATAAAAGCCCGGTATGTAAATCCAGGCCGGCAAACAAATGTAGCATAGGACGTTACGCCATTTTGAGGACATGAACGCGGCGCATTATCCAGGACAAATGCGCAACGGGCAAAGTGAAATATAGACTTTTTTTGACATACCACCTGATTTGAGAAATGTGCCTGAAAGGATAATCTTTAAATATCAATGAAATGGCTTTGTAATATCTTTTTACGCTGGTGCGACCACTGAGGAAACTTTACAATCCGCGGCAGTTAACGAAGAGGATTTTGACGTGGAAAGGTTTGATGCCGTAGTTATTGGCGCCGGTGCGGCGGGTATGTTTTGTGCGGCGATGGCCGGACAAGCGGGTCGTCGCGTGCTGCTGCTGGATAACGGAAAAAAGCCTGGCCGCAAGATCCTGATGTCTGGCGGTGGGCGCTGCAACTTTACTAATCTTTATGTCGAGCCTGCGGCCTATTTGAGCCAGAACCGCCATTTTTGCAAATCTGCGCTGGCGCGCTATACCCAGTGGGATTTTATCGAACTGGTGGGTAAACACGGTATCGCGTGGCATGAGAAGACGCTGGGACAGCTGTTCTGCGACGACTCCGCGCAACAAATCGTTGATATGCTGGTGGCCGAGTGCGAGAAAGGCGGCGTAGTAATGCGCCTGCGCACCGAAGTGCTGGACGTCGCCCGTGACGAGCAGGGCTACACGCTGCAACTCAACGGTGAGACCGTCAGCGCCGATAACCTGGTGATCGCCAGCGGCGGCCTCTCGATGCCGGGGCTGGGCGCCTCACCGTTCGGCTATAAAATTGCCGAGCAGTTTGGCCTGAAGGTACTGCCCACCCGCGCCGGGCTGGTACCGTTCACGCTGCATAAGCCGCTGCTGGAGCAGCTTCAGACACTCTCCGGCGTGTCTGTACCGTCGGTCATTACGGCCGAAGACGGCACGGTGTTCCGCGAAAACCTGCTCTTTACCCATCGTGGACTCTCGGGGCCGGCGGTATTGCAGATCTCCAGCTACTGGCAGCCGGGGGAGTTTGTCTCCGTAAACCTGGTGCCGGACTGCGATCTGGACGCCTTCCTCAACGAGCAACGCGCCGCGCACCCGAATCAAAGCCTGAAAAATACCCTGGCGATGCAGTTGCCGAAGCGTCTCGTGGAGTGCTTGCAGGTGTTAGGGCAAATTCCGGATGTTGCGCTCAAGCAGCTCAACAGCCGTGAGCAGGAAACGCTGGTGGAGACGCTGACGAACTGGCGCGTACAGCCAAACGGCACCGAAGGCTACCGCACGGCGGAAGTGACGCTGGGCGGCGTGGATACAAACGAACTCTCATCCCGCACGATGGAAGCCCGCAACGTGCCGGGTCTTTATTTCATTGGTGAAGTGATGGACGTGACCGGCTGGCTCGGCGGGTATAACTTCCAGTGGGCGTGGGCCAGTGCCTGGGCATGCGCGCAAGCGCTGGCTGATGTCCGAGGACAATAAAGTTGTACACAAAGCACTAAAGTTGTAACCATTCTCAAAAAACGACGCTAATGTTGTATACTTACTGAATGTGTGGTTATAGGGTTGGAGACTATAAAATGCACATATAGGTACGTATCAATGTCGTTTTTAGGGTACGATCATGGCTAGGGGTAGGCGTCTCAAATCCTATTTGGATTATGAAAATGCGCTAGGTGACGGCATAGGAGTGGGCTATGGCCAAAGTTATCAGCCCTGGCTTAGAGCTCAGGACGTTAAATCCCGTGGAAACCGTTCGATAGTCTTTGGCCTTAAGACGTTTCGAAACCATCATCTCCTTTCTTCTGTCGAAAGTAACTTTTTCTATCTGGCTGAGTTTAATGACTCGGTGATTGATATCCGGGAACAATTCCCACTCTTTCCTCTCCGGCTTACCCAACAAATAGCAAATCATCTACATTTTCAACATCCTATGGTGAGGGGAGTAAGAGGAGTACCTGTCGAAGTTCTGAATGTTATGACAACCGATTTTTTACTGACCTTGAGAACTCCTGAAGGCGGACTTCGATACAAAGCTATAGCAGTAAAACATAACGAGAGCATACCTGAACGCGAAGCCCAAAAACTTGAAATAGAGAGGATGTTTTGGCAGTTGATTGATGTTGAGTTTCAAATTTATGTTGGCTCGGAACTCAATAACGTCGTCGGTAAAAACATTTGCTGGGCTACTTCTGTATTAAGAGATGGTTCTGAATTTTATGATAAATATCCTCTTGATAAAATCCTATGGAAGCTTAAACCAGATGTTTATCCCATAGTAGGACTACGTGCAATGATTTCATCAATCTTTGGGGTAGATGCACAAGAAGCGATGATGTTATTGCAGGCAATGATTGGATTAAAAATGATAAATGTTGATTTATCATATCCAATACTCGAAACCGGTCTGATAAAGATAATTTCCAATGACCACTATATAGGACTGAACGCAAATGGATATTATTAGGAATTCAGTCTGGCTCTCTCAAGGCACTGATTTGCTTGCAGAGGGACTTTACCGTGTTTTGGATTTTGACAGAAAGGTCGATTTGTTAATTTTGTTTAAAATAAAAACAGAAAGAACGGGTAAGCCAATCCCTTTCTCATTTTCAATGTTTAAATATTATATTGAATCAAATAGCATAACTTGTAAAGATTATATATATCCTTCATATATGTTAGTAGATGAGAAAGAATTAACAGATAAAGACAGAGGAAGGCGAGATGAAAATTACAATATCATTAAAGATCTTGTAGATGACAGAATGTTTCTGTTCGACTATGCATTACATAAAAAGTCGCACCTTTTAATGGATTACTCAAGAAATAAAAAAATATCACAATATACTATCAGAACGCTTCTGGCGTTGTATTGGCGACATGGGCAGGATATTTATGCATTGCTACCCGCATTCTCGAACTGTGGCGCCGCTGGGAAAAGTAGAATCAAACATGAAATTAAACTTGGGAATTCCAAAAAAAACAGAGCATTACCTAATGAACGATCACGTGTTTTCATTCTTAATGAAAGAGATATAAATAATATTAGAAAATCTCTCATTACGTATCATTATAAAGTTAACGGAGATACGATAAAGAAAACATTAGAGAGACATATTGATTTGTATTTTAGGGATGAAATTAAAACAGCAAACCTAGAAAATAGAGCTCCATATGTTCCTTCTTTAAAACAATTTTCATACTGGAATAAAAAACTCTTCACTAAAGATTTCTCGATAAATAAGAAGAACACGAAAAAAGAAATAGACCTCAAAATGCGGGCGCTTTTAGGTAGTGTGGCTAATACAACTGTTTTGCCGGGTGATGTTTTCGAAATAGACTCAACTGTCGCTGATGTACATCTTATTTCGAGTTTAAACAGACGAAAAGTCATTGGGCGTCCTACTATTTATACAGTGGTGGATCGTGCAACAAGAATGATTGTTGGCCTTCATGTTTCTTTATACCATGCTTCATGGCGAGCCGCCCGACAAGCGTTAGCAAATTGCTTTATGCCAAAAAAAGAATATTGTAGATTATTTGGAATCTCTATTACTGATGATGATTGGCCTTGTTCTCACATTCCATTAACATTGATGTGTGACAACGGGGAGATGATTGGTCTTAAACCTCAGGAAGAGATGACCCCCCTGACAAAACTTGAGTTTGCGCCAGTCGGTAGAGGCGACAGAAAAAGCATTGTTGAACGCTGTTTCGGCATTCTGAATGATGAGGTTATTCATAGGCTTATTGGAACAACACGAAGGGGAAAGATTGTTAAAGGAGAGCCAACACCGCAATCCAGGGCTTGTTTAACGATTCAGGAGGTCACGTCTTTACTGATTCGGGAGATACTTGCACATAATCAGAGAACGTATGAGGAACTGGCTTATATCAATCCCTTACTGATTGAAAATGATCTCGTAATATCACCAAAAAATAGTTGGATGATAAGCTTAAAGCACGGGAGATTCAGCGCAAGAGCCGTTGGGGCCGACGAAGTGATCGCACGATTGTTAATCCCTGTGAACGCTAACATTACCGCCGGTGGGATTCAGTACAATAATCTTTTTTATGAATGTGATCCTGAAATTGCATCAGGTGTCAGAGTATTTGGAAGAACCACTTGTGAAGCAAGAATAGATGACAATTGCGTAGATTATATATATGTAAGATTTGACAAAAATAGCATTTTCAAAAAACATTACCTACTTAAGAAAAGAGATGTATTTAAAGGGAAAGCTCATCTTGATACAGATGTAATGGCTGATTGGGTAGATACTCAAAAAGAAATTAATTTATTTACTCTGGATTCGCTCAGCAATATCAATAATAAAGATGAATTTAACAGGAAAGGTAACGAAAGATTAAATGAAATATACGAATCTCGCCGGGTACATGGTAAAGATATTAAAAAGAACAGGAAAAATGAACTTGATTCATTAGGGCGAACTCATGTTGCTAATGGAAGATCTGAACCCCTACTTCCTTCATCCAGTAATGTTCTGCTTTTGCCTGGCCGGGAGGAGAAACAAAGATGGTTAAAAGGTAAGAAGAAGACTGAGGACGCAGAATAATGAATCTTATACGGCGCGTTTCAGCGATATATAAAGAACAGGAGTTACCTGAGTATCGTGGCAATCCCTTAATTGAAGCACTTCCTGAAGCGCTTACGGAAGATGAAGTACTTCTGGAAATGAGTTATTTCCCCGAAATTGACGAAAAAATCCGCTGGACTGCCCCGGCGAATGTTAGAGAGCAGTATGTCGAACGTATAAAGAAATTCCGTTGCCCTCAAACCAATCTTATCCAGGCTTATAAGATGATCTTACGGGCACTTAGGGAAAGCTATGCAGCTCGTAATCCTTTAAAAAGCGGAACAATTCAATATCTTCATTACTATGGAAATGAGCGTCCTGATATTGAGCCAGAAAGTGGATATTTTAAATCCCAGGCTGAAACTATTACGATAGTTGGAATGAGTGGTTCTGGAAAAACTACCATGATTGAGCAAGTCATGGATCATTTCCCTCAGATTATAGAACACAGCAGCTATAAAGGAGTTTTTCCCGGCTTCAGTAAGCAAATTGTATGGGTAAAGATTAATTGTCCATACAATTCAAGTGTGAGAGACCTTTGTGAAGAGATTTTACAAAAATTAGATGATGCAATTGGTATTGAACGAACTACACCTGAGATTAGAAATGGTGCTCTGGCTCGCCAGATTGCACAAAGAATTAAATCATCATTTTTGGGTATCCTTGTTATTGATGAAATGCAGAGGCTTAAATTTTCAAGAACCGGGGGTGAGAGTAAGTTGATTGATTTTTTACATGAAATTGTAGATTCCATGGGGGTATCTATGGTTTTTTGTGGAAATCATCCTTTTGACGAGACGCTGACAAAGAAAATGAGAATTGCCAGGCGGGCAGAGTCTGGTGGTTACATGAAAATTAAGAATGTTAGATACGATTCACAAGACTGGCAATCGTTTATTCATTATTTATGGCCATTACAATGGACAAATGTTGAAACTCCATTAAATGATGAGTTAAACGAAAAATTATTCATTTTATCTAAAGGCAATATTGGATTGGCTCAGATGATTTATCGGGGGGCACAATTAAAGGTTATCGGTAGCGGCAATGAAATCATCACTGGCGCAGTCTTGTCGGCCTCTGTACCGGTACTCGTGAGTCATACGGAGGAATATAAGGATACTCCACTCCCGGGGGCCGCGACTGAAGATGAGGAAGCTAAATGGCTCTCTGCATCTAATGAGGGTGATGCTTCGGCTAAAATCATGGCAGAGAAGTCCCTAAAGTCTTTGATCCCTGGGGATATAGACAGGCCACAGCACAAGGAATTCGTAGGAAAAATAGACGAGGTTTTGCGCAATTTCGACGAGAAAATACTGTCTCTTGACCACGATCTTGTTATCAACAGAACAGCTGAAAAGAAAAATACCTACGATGCTCTTCAGCGTTGCGGGCTTATAAATATAGATCCACTTAATAAATTGTAATGAGGTAACAGTTCGTAACGGTCAAAGAGAGGTGTGGGAAATGAGAATGTTGCCTGTTTTGCCTGATGAATCCTTGTTCAGCCGGTTTTGTCGGACAACTACCGTGTACGGTATGTCCCCATCTTCTCTGTTAACGATCATTTTCAACAAACCTGATATGAACGTCCATCCAATTCTCAATTCAGGATTAAAGGCTATTTCTCTTCATACATCCGAAAGTGCAGATCAGCTCTGGCATGAACAGACTTTACTCCCTCTTTTTGCCTGGGCACTACCAATCAGTCGTAATGAAATTATGGATTTCAACACGACCCCTGCCAGGCTTAATCGATTGTGCCGCCTTAGTAATTTTTCACTAGGGCAGCGCACACTATTGAAGTTTTGCCCGGTTTGCGCTCGTGAAGATACTTTTCATTATGGTGTTACTTATTGGCATCTGGCGCATCAGCTTCATGGGGTTACAACCTGCCATCGGCATCCGGTAGCGCTTGAAAGCATCCATGTCCCTTCTTCACCGCACATACGTATTGGACTGATGCCTCCTGTTTCGTATACAGAACAACTTAGCAATGAGATAGACTTCGATTTTGCTAAGTTTTGTTATGAGTCCCTAAATATAATCAGAAGAAAAGATATTACACACCCCAATTACATGGATGTACTTAAAAAGTTGAATTTATTATCATTGGATGGAAATTTAAAGAAAAATGTATTCTAAGCACATGTTTATGCTAAGTGCCAGTTATTTGGGGAGGGTTCATCGGGACTTATACCAACATCCCTAACTGATTATCATTACTGGGAGCCTATACTCAAAGACAAATGTTGTCAGCATCCCACAAAGCATCTTTTGCTTTGTTATTGTTTGTTAAATACTTGCTGGCCAACGTATGCAGGAAGTCGTACTAATAAAAAGAAAGAAATCTTTAAAAGTCATAAGAAATACAGTTTTCATATAGTTGAAAATAATACTAGTGTTAGCAACCTTGGGAAGGAATTTAGTCGCAGCAGATGTTACATTAAAACACTTATTTATAAAAAATACCTGAGGGCGTTTAAGCGAAACACAAAAATTAATATATTCACTGAATTGCTTATCAAGTCTATGGCTGTAAGGGGGTTTAGTCTGGCATCCATAGCTGAGAAAAACTCATTATCGGAAGGAGCTGTATCCTCTGTAATTTCATCTTGTTACGGTTTATGCTCATGGCGTAAAAAATGTAAAAAAGATTCTTTAAGACGGCGTCATAAGCAGAAAATATTAAGATTTATACATAATCAATCCGTTTCTATAACACGAAAGTTAGTCAAAGAAAGTTGTTATGCAAGTTTCTATTGGCTAAATAAACATGAATGTGACTGGCTTAATTCCTGTCTTCCTAAAACAATACGATGCTATAAAAATAAAAGAGTAGACTGGAGCGAGAGAGATATTATCTCATCATCATTAATAAATGATGTTTTATCTCAGGGGCAGTACTCGATGTCACTTACAAGTCTAGATGCTTTACTGGGAGGGCATGGCTGGCTTTTGAAATACAGAGATAAACTACCAATGACAATGATACTTCTCAGAAAAATGGAACTAATTAAATAAGAGGGAGTTATATGGTTTACGAAAATGAATTGTGGCACAGTTTTCTTCTGCGTTCACAGATAATGTATAACTTATCCAATTGCAGGAACATAATATCAAAGCATGGCGCACTAAGGTACGATGCCTTTCCTCGTTTCGAACTGATTGATATGTACAAATTGCATAGCTTGCAGGATATATATGACATTCTTGCCACTAGAAATGGTTATATACTAACTTCCAATATAGTGTCGTTATCTTCTGGTGTTTACGGGTATTTTAACGCTGTTGAAGATGCCTGTCGGAAAAATTTTCACATAACTAATTCATATCCATTGGTAAACATCTCAAACATTCGTTACTGTCACAAATGTATTGTTGAAGATATACACTCTAAAGGCATTGGTTATCTGCGTCATAGATGGTTGTTTGAATCTAAATGTGCAGTTCATAGTACCAGTTTATATGAGGTTTGTTTTGATAACTATTTGAATGCAGTGAAAGGACTTAGTGACTTAATTATAAGTGGAATAAATCCTCATGGTTATTGTTCCCTTGTGGTTGACGTTTCAAACCCTTTCAAAAATCCAGTGTATATATTATCATGTGCACGTAATAAAATTTTAAAATGGATTTCGGACAATAAAAATATGCTGATTTACTTTCTCTTTGATCTCTTCAAATGTAAGTCGCATTCAAGTTTATCTAAGGTTATCGAAGTCAAGATAATGCATGATAGATATATTTCTGCGGTGTTCAAGATGTTAAGTGAAGTTAATTTTTGTAATTTCAACTCATTTATTTCTGATATTTTTGAGGACGTAAGTTATGCCTCTATCGGACTTGATGATTATTCTGTTAATGTGCATTTTCTCAGGCTAAGGGCTGCAGATTGTAAATTTTGCCAGTTGAATGGTAAATATTTTTGCTCACTTTACAATGTAAAACTTCTTCGCTAATTTCACTTCATTTATAAAATACTAAGAAAGCTAGTTAGATAAGGTTTTATATTTTGACTGGGGCAGGAATAAATTATCACTCATAGAGTTTCCCTGGGGGTTACCACCTGTGTATGATGCCGGTTAGCAACAACGTCTAAAAGACCTGCGATCACGTGGGTCCCTCTCCAGCAAAGGGGCAAGGGGTGCTATATAACGGTGTACTGCTTACCCAATACGGCCTTGTATTTGAAAGATGCCGCATCTTGGCAGGATTCGTATTACAGCCTATAGTCTGTTAATGAGCATTACAGCCTATATGCTGTAAATCCCTGCGTTATGCTTGTTAACTCGTCGATACGGAAGGTCACTTATGAACACTCAATACGCTTTGAAGACTTTGAATCAGTTACGTCCTGTTTTAATCGGCTTTCGCAAAGCCAATGGACTGACGCAAAAAGATGTTTCTGAACGTTTGGGTATAACACAGCAAACTTATGCCCGACTAGAGGCCAACCCTGCAAGTGCGGGTTTTGAGCGTTTGTTTAGGGTGTTCAGCGTCCTTGGAGTGGAGATCGTACTTTCATCCAGGGAACCATTGTCAGATGCAAAGCCCGAATACGGAGCTATGCACAATTATTCTTCACTTCCAGCCAGGCGGGAGAAATGGTGACGCCTGGCGCTTCCCGGTCTAATTTTTCTTCAACAAGATTAACCCCTTAGCGGCCTGAAGTATCAGGTTGCGATAGAGCCTTTCATTTCTTCTGTTATGTTAAATACACCATTTTGAGCTATTTCGCTCGGCCTTAAATTATCTCTTCATTCTTCAGTGAAAATTTTATGTCGATCACATTATCGATGAATTTAGGAAATAATCCGTAAATGAAAATCTATCTTCTTTTAAATTCATCAGTGTCAGTAGCAAATATTACGCATAAAAGAATGGTTATTATTATCATTTAAATTATAAAGCTCATGAGTCAATTCCAAAAAATATAATAAGCATTGAAATCATTACCCGTGATTCTGGAGTTTTAACTTTGCCATGTAACCAACCACAAGTTAGTTTCCGGTGTTTTGAGGGGCAGTAAAGTTCTGAAAGCGCGACCAGATCATAATCCCGAAATGTCGTTAAGATATTCTGAATAACGGTTATCCCTGCTTGTTGGCAGGCATTTGAAAATATATTTTGTATTCAGGTTGCAGCAAAACGCTTTCTTACACACAGGACTTCATATGCGGCTCAGAAAATTAAAACTGAAAAACTTCAGAGGCTACAGAAACTCTACTGAAATCATTATTGATGAAAGCATGACGGGTATTGTCGGTCGTAATGACTTTGGGAAATCAACGCTTCTGGAAGCGCTGGCTATTTTTTTTGAAACAGAAGGAATGAAGGCTGACAAGAATGACATGAACTGTTTCAGCCTAAGAGAAGGGGACGGCCGTTTTGAAATAGCCTGTGAATTTGATGACCTGCCCGATTTTATCATGATCGACGACAGGGTGCAGACCACGCTCGCCTCAGAACATCTGCTGAATGAGGACGGCAATTTTGAAATCGTCAAAACGTTTAAAGCAACGACCTCAGGAAAACCGGAGCAGACCTGCATCCGCTGCATCCACCCGGATGAGGAGCCCCTGAGAAATTTACTGGGCATGAAAATTTCTGAGCTCAAGGCGGTGGGAAAAGAAGTTGAAAAAAATGTGGCGGATAAACGCACTGCATCGTTATGGCGTCAGGCCATCAGGGAAGCCGCAGCCCCCTATACCTGTTCGGAAATTATGCTGGATGTCGATAAAGAGTTCGGAACCGACACAAAATCATTATGGGGTAAGATCCTCGATTTGCTGCCCACGTATGCGATTTTCAAAGCCGACAGGGAAAGCAGCGACGGGGATTCCGAAGCTAAAAACCCCTTACAGCAGGCCGTAAAAGACGCTCAGGCTGCGCTGCAGGACAAAATTACAGCGCTGGAAAATGAGATTCAGGACAGCGTCCTGGATGTCGCACAGAGAACGCTGGATAAATTACGTGAAATGGCCCCCGAACTCGCCAGTGAACTGACTCCACGATTTAAGGAGAAACCCAAGTGGACCTTCAATTTCACCCTGGACGGGGAAAATGGCATCCCCATCAATAAGCGCGGCAGCGGGATAAGGAGGCTTATCCTGTTGAATTTTTTTCGGGCTGAGGCTGAAAAGAATGTCGCGGGGACGCCCAGAAATGTGATTTATGCCATAGAGGAGCCTGAAACGTCACAGCATCCGAACTATCAGATGATGCTGATGAAAGCGTTACTGGCACTGGCAGGCCAGCCGCACCGTCAGATTATCGTCACCACCCATGTCCCGGCGCTGGCCGGATTAATCCCTGTCGAAGGCGTACGTTATGTTACCCGAAATGAGGCGGGTGAACCCGTAGTAAAAATGCCGGATGACGCAGTGCTGAAGGAAGCCACTGAAAGCCTGGGGGTGCTGCCAGAGACCGGTATGGAAAGGGCGCAGGGGATTGTTCTGGTAGAGGGAAAGTCGGATGTTACTTTCCTGAGGCATGCGGCCAGTTCATTAAAACAGTCAGGTGCGCTGCCAGCCTCTCTGGAGGACGTGAAAATAGTGCCAGTCCTCATAGGAGGGTGTGGTAGCGTCAAACACTGGGTTACATTGAATCTGGCCAAAGATCTGGGGCTTCCCTGGTGCGTATTTCTGGACTCCGATATTGGGGGAGACCCTGCACAGGTTCTGTCCATCCAGAAGCGTAAAAAAGAAGTAGAGGAGGCCGGTAAGGTATTTTTCGCTACGCGCAAACGTGAGATAGAAAACTATCTGTGCCCGGATCTTATCGAGGAAATTACTGGTGTAGCCGTCACGTTTACGGACACCTGTGACGCTAAAAAAATAATCGGCCGGGCTGTGGGAATGAAACCCGATAATGTACTAGATAAATTCTGGCCTCAGATGACATCAGAAAGAATCATCTCAAGATCAACCTATCATGACGGAACGCAGGAGAGAAGCGAGCTGGTTGAGATCCTGAGCGACATTGTATCCATGACGAGATAATGTATTAAATAAGCATCTCAGGTGCATATATTCCGGTCCTCAACAAAGGACCGGAGTACAGAGTAGTAAAAACCCGAAATTAATCGGGTTTGAATTATATAAAGATTAACCGACTCCCGCGCCCAGGAACGATGTAAAATCACGCTTGTCGTGACATTTCTACAATGTTTACTTTTGACTATCAAGCCATTTATTCATCTGCTCAATTTCACCTTTTTGAGCTTTAATGATGTCCTGCGCGAGCTTTCTCATTTTCGGATCTTTTCCGTATTTGAGCTCGGTCTCAGCCATTGCTATTGCCCCTTCATGGTGCGCTACCATGCCTTTCGCAAAAGCCTTGTCGGGATCGGACTCATTTACGGCAGCCATCATTTTGTCATGCATGTCTTTCATGCCAGCCATATATTCCTGTGACGAAGCCGAGGTAGACATATCAGTCATTTTCACTTCTGAATGTTCTGCTGAAATCGCTGGCAGGGATAACATTAATACTGCAAATAAAGTGTTTCTGGCTTTCATAAAAAATATCCTTTTAGCGTTGATGCCCGTTAACTGTAGCAGAATCTGATAAAAATGCCCCCTGTAGGGGGCAAAGATGTTGCCATATATCCGGTTACGGAAAAATCTATCAAGGAAATAAGGACAGCACAGATACTTCCCTCGCCGTCAGCCTGCACTGAGCATGCGACGATGCGCTTCGGCCATGGCCTGATGTGGGCCAGACTGACCGTTATTCATAAATTCATGGGCAACTGCAGCTCTTTCATGCTCATTCATTGCCGCTAATGACTTCGACGGCCCGGTAGGGGAAACGGTCTGACTTCCCATCATCCTCTGATGACTTTCCACCATTTTCTGGTGCGCATCCGCCGACCCGTTCGTCATGGTTTCATGAGCAATAATGGCCTGTTCATGCTGGTCCATACCGGCCATACGAGGTGCAGTCCCCTGGATCCCGACAGGAGCCGCAGCAGACTGCATCTGGTGAGCAGGTGCCTGTGCATTGTTGACCCGCTCATGGATATTCACGGTTTCAGTGGCCCAGGCCGAAGAAATTAAGCCAAAGCCCAGCAAGGATGCTAATACGATATTTTTCATGATAACTCTCCATTTCTTAATTAGTGATGTCCGGGGGAGTACAACCGGTGTTTTCAGTTCCATAACTGAAACAGGTTCGGAAGTGTTTATTTCTCCGGGAGGGGACTGGATATTCATTTCCTGGCGTCCACTGACGCCGGATATTGATAAAGCAATCCAGCCTTCCTGATAAGTTGCACTAATTATATCGAATGGCTTCTGTTTGCTGCATGACAGGCTAATGACATCTTTGTCATTTAAATCTTTATTCCCAGCACTGGGTGTCCGGAATCATTTTCTCCAGTCTGGGCACGGATAAGATAAAACGCGTTGAGTGTACGTCCGATTCCACCTGCACTCTTCCGTGATGTGCTTCCACGATTGACTTCACAATCGCAAGGCCGATGCCGCTGCCTTCTCCTTTTCGTTGTCTGGACGGATCCACCCGATAAAAACGGTCAAACAACCTTGATAAATGCTCTTCAGGGATTGGTTTCCCCGGATTTTCAATCACAAGGTCAAAAAAGCTCTCCTGCTCTCTTATTGAGACGGTGATTGCCTGTCCCTCCGGGGTATAACGCAGGGCATTGGATAACAGATTATTGATCGCCCTTCTGAACATTTGTGGATCTCCCTCAACCAGGCAGGGCATCCCGTTAAATTTGAGCGTGATATTGCGTTCTTCGGCCCAGGCTTCGAAAAACTCGAAGACTTTCATGACTTCCGCTCTGAGGTCAAACATGACCCTGTCAGGTATCAGCTGATTATTATCTGCCTGTGCCAGGAACAGCATATCGCTGACCATTTTGGTCATCCGGTTATACTCTTCAAGACTGGAATAGAGGACATCCTCAAGTTCCCTCTGTGTTCGATCCTGACTCAGTGCGATTTCAGTCTGCGTCACCAGATTGGTGATGGGCGTTCTGATCTCATGCGCGATATCGGCAGAGAAATTGGCCTGGCGGGTAAAGACATCCTCAATCTTTCCAATCATATGATTGAACGAGATAACCAGTTGCTCCAGCTCAATGGGAACGCGTGTCGGTTCCAGTCGCGCATCAAGATTCTCGGAGGTGATGTTTTTAATGGCATTGCTGACATTACGAAGGGGCAGGTGCCCCTGACGGACAGCGATTCGAATGATCAGAACAATCAACAGGCTTATCACGACGGCAATCGCAATCAGGTTCTTTTTCAGCGCATCGAGGTAATGGAGATGGAAATTAATGGATAGGCCAGTCAGCATGACATAGTTCTGCTGTTTGCCCTGAAATATCGCCTGACCAGAGGAGGCGATAATCCTGTATGTTTCCATCTTCATTTCGGACCCGGTATCCATCGGTCCCGCAGGATCCTCCACCGTCCAGAGAAAGACATCCCGTGCGCGGCTGTGCTCGCTAAAATCTGCTGAATTCACTGCCGGGCGTAGTGCCGCCCCCTGAGCTGAGCTAAAGAGCACTTCCCCCCTGGGATTGAGGAGCAAAAGGGCAACGTTGCGGTAGCTGGCAATTGATTCCTTTATTTTGCTTATTTTTTTATCATCCGGATCCACCGGGGACTGCAGTATACGGTTCAGTGTGGTGCTGATTTGTTGAAGATCGCTGACATCCTGCTCGGCAAAATGATTTTCAACAGAATGCAGCATAAACCAGGTGAATGCGATAAAAGCCAGTATCGTGGACAGGCTGATAAAAAAGGTCAGCCGCAGAGCGAGTGAGAAAGGGCGTCTGGAAGGTTTGCTATGCATCCGGGACCTCCAGCATGTAGCCCACGCCCCGGACTGTCTGGATCAGCTTTGTCTCGTAATCGTTGTCTATTTTAGCGCGGAGTCGCTTTACTGCGACATCGATCGCATTAGTGTCGCTGTCAAAATTCATGTCCCAGACCTGAGAGGCAATCAGGGAGCGGGGAAGAACCTCTCCCTGATGGCGAATGAAGAATTCCAGCAGGCTGAACTCTTTACTGGTGAGCACAATGCGGTTTCCGGCGCGACTGACTTTTCTGGATACGAGATCAATCGAGAGGTCAGCCACCTTAAACTGGCTTTCCGTGATCATCGTGTTTCCCCGCCTCAGAAGGGTTCTCACCCGGGCGAGCAGTTCGGCAAACGCAAAGGGTTTAACCAGATAATCGTCCGCACCCAGTTCCAGTCCTTTGACCCTATGTTCGATCGTGCCGAGGGCTGTCAGCAGTAAGACCGGCATACCCTTTCCGGCAGTGCGCAGCATGCGGATGATATCCCAGCCGTTCACATCAGGTAGCATGATATCCAGAATGACTAAATCATACTCGGCTGTCATGGCGAGATGATATCCGGTAAGACCATTATCAGCGTGATCCACTACGAACCCTGCCTCTGTAAGCCCTTTGCTGAGATATTCACCTGTTTTAATTTCGTCTTCGACGATCAATATTTTCATCTTGCTCCCCGGCTGGCTGCTAATGTCATTCTATTGCGCCCACGATCGTTATCAACGGATTACAGCAAAAATGACAACATTGTCATTATCCTGTCACCCGGCAAACAGAGAGCGTTAGGTAAAGTACCCCTATCAATACTCTGGACTTCATTTGAACCATTTACCAGGTCTGCCTGGACGAGAAGCGTTATGTTCAAATTAAAATTACTCAGCATTAGCACGATATTCATCCTGGCAGGCTGCGTGTCGCTTGCGCCTGAATATCAGCGGCCCGCAGCACCGGTACCCCAGCAGTTTTCACTGTCCCATAACAGCCTGACGCCAGCGGTAAATGGCTATCAGGATACGGGCTGGCGTAACTTTTTTGTCGATCCCCAGGTTACCCGGTTGATCGGTGAAGCTCTGACTAATAACCGTGATTTGAGAATGGCTGCCCTGAAGGTTGAAGAGGCCCGAGCCCAGTTCAACGTCACGGATGCAGATCGTTATCCCCAGCTGAATGCCTCATCCGGGATAACATACAGCGGTGGTCTGAAAGGTGACAAGCCGACCACACAGGAGTACGACGCGAGACTGGAGCTCAGCTATGAGCTCGATTTTTTCGGCAAACTTAAGAACATGAGTGATGCTGATCGCCAGAACTACTTTGCCAGCGAAGAAGCCCGTCGGGCCGTACACATCCTGCTGGTATCCAACGTTTCACAAAGCTATTTCAGCCAGCAACTGGCGTACGAACAACTTCGTATTGCGCGGGAAACGCTGAAAAATTATCAACAGTCCTATGCTTTCGTTGAGCAGCAGCTCGTGACCGGGAGTACGAACGTTCTGGCACTTGAACAGGCGCGAGGACAAATCGAAAGTACCCGCGCCGAAATAGCCAAACGAGAAGGCGATCTGGCTCAGGCAAACAATGCCCTGCAACTGGTGCTGGGAACGTACCGCGCACTTCCGTCAGAAAAAGGGATGAAAGGCGGGGAGATAGCCCCAGTAAAATTGCCACCAAATCTGTCTTCACAAATTTTGCTGCAGCGACCGGATATTATGGAAGCGGAATATCAGCTGAAAGCGGCTGATGCCAATATTGGCGCAGCGCGAGCGGCCTTTTTCCCCTCAATTACCCTGACCAGTGGTCTTTCCGCAAGCAGTACGGAGCTGTCCAGCCTGTTTACGTCAGGAAGTGGAATGTGGAATTTTATCCCTAAAATTGAAATTCCTATATTTAATGCTGGCAGGAATAAAGCCAATCTGAAGCTGGCTGAAATTCGCCAGCAACAGTCGGTGGTTAATTACGAACAAAAAATTCAGTCAGCCTTTAAGGATGTTTCCGACACGCTTGCGCTGCGCGACAGCCTTAGCCAGCAACTTGAGTCACAGCAGCGTTATCTTGATTCACTTCAGATAACTCTCCAGCGTGCCAGAGGATTGTATGCAAGTGGTGCTGTCAGTTACATCGAAGTGCTGGATGCAGAACGTTCCCTCTTCGCTACCCAGCAAACCATTCTCGATCTTACCTATTCCCGGCAGGTTAACGAAATTAATCTGTTTACCGCGCTGGGTGGCGGTTGGGTAGAGTAAATTTATTTAATTAATCAGGAAATTAAAATGCGTAATTCACTTAAAGCCGTTTTATTTGGTGCCTTCTCTGTCATGTTTTCTGCCGGTCTTCATGCTGAAACACATCAGCATGGCGATATGAATACTGCCAGTGATGCTTCGGTACAGCAAGTTATCAAGGGCACCGGTGTCGTTAAAGACATTGATATGAATACTAAGAAAATCACCATTTCGCATGAAGCAATTCCAGCGGTGGGCTGGCCTGCAATGACCATGCGCTTTACTTTTGTTAATGCAGACGATGCTATTAATGCCCTGAAAACAGGCAACCATGTCGATTTCTCGTTTATTCAGCAGGGCAATATCTCCTTACTCAAAAGCATTAACGTGACGCAGTCCTGATTGGCTGTCCGGAGCGATTACATCCTGTGCGCCTGTACATTCACATAGGTATATGTGTGAGTTAACCGTCAGGCGCATATGCCAGGTGTTTTGATTTTTTAGCGGAAAATTGTATGGCTTCTTTAAAGATAAAATATGCTGCAATAATTATCAGCAGCCTCATAGCAGGGGGGCTGATATCGGTTACTGCCTGGCAGTATGTAA
Source organism: Enterobacter sp. CRENT-193 (assembly GCF_002787395.1). Taxonomy (NCBI): domain Bacteria; kingdom Pseudomonadati; phylum Pseudomonadota; class Gammaproteobacteria; order Enterobacterales; family Enterobacteriaceae; genus Enterobacter; species Enterobacter sp. CRENT-193. The sequence continues at coordinate 1,089,449 of NZ_CP024812.1, forward strand.
ACTCAGCACAAAAGACAGAAAAAACAGAACAAAAGGCACCGGAACGAAAGGTGCTTTTCTGGTATGACCCAATGAAACCGGATACCAAATTTGATAAACCCGGAAAATCGCCCTTTATGGATATGGACCTGGTGCCAAAATATGCTGATGACAGTGGCGATAAAAGCAGTGGCGGGATCCGTATCGACCCAACCCAGGTTCAGAATCTGGGATTAAAAACGCAAAAAGTCACGCGAGGAATGCTGAATTATTCTCAGACAATCCCGGCTAATGTCAGCTATAACGAGTATCAGTTTGTTATTGTGCAGGCGCGTTCTGACGGGTTTGTCGAAAAAGTCTACCCCATGACGATTGGCGATCATGTGAAGAAGGGGACGCCACTTATCGATATTACCATTCCGGACTGGGTGGAAGCACAGAGTGAATTCCTTCTGTTATCCAGCACCGGTGGTACTTCCACGCAAATTAAAGGCGTTCTGGAACGGCTTCGCCTGGCAGGTATGCCGGAAGAGGATATTCAGAGACTGCGTTCTACCCGGAGCATTCAGACCCGTTTTACCATTAAAGCACCTATTGATGGTGTCATTACTGCATTTGACCTGCGCACCGGCATGAATATTTCGAAAGATAAGGTGGTGGCTCAGATTCAGGGAATGGACCCGGTCTGGATCAGCGCTGCAGTGCCAGAATCTATCGCCTATCTGCTGAAAGATACGTCGCAGTTTGAAATTTCGGTACCGGCTTATCCGGATAAAACATTCCATGTCGAAAAATGGAATATTCTTCCCAGCGTGGATCAGACAACCCGTACGCTTCAGGTCCGTCTCCAGGTTTCTAATAAGGATGAGTTTCTCAAGCCGGGCATGAATGCCTATCTGAAACTGAATACCAGAAGCCAGGAGATGCTGCTGATACCAAGCCAGGCCGTTATCGATACCGGCAAAGAACAGCGCGTGATTACTGTTGATGATGAAGGCAAGTTTGTGCCGAAACAGATCCACGTTCTGCATGAGTCACAGCAACAGTCCGGCATCGGCTCCGGCCTGAATGAAGGCGATACCGTGGTGGTCAGTGGCCTGTTCCTCATTGACTCTGAAGCCAATATTACGGGCGCACTGGAACGTATGCGCCACCCTGAAAAAACAGAAAGCAGTATGCCAGCAATGTCTGACCAGCCTGTAAATATGCATTCAGGGCACTGAGGAGACGACGATGATTGAATGGATTATCCGGCGCTCTGTCGCCAACCGTTTCCTGGTCATGATGGGGGCCCTGTTTCTCAGCATCTGGGGCACATGGACGATTATTAACACGCCTGTCGATGCCTTGCCTGACCTGTCAGATGTGCAGGTCATTATCAAAACCAGCTATCCCGGCCAGGCCCCGCAGATTGTAGAAAACCAGGTCACCTATCCACTTACCACCACCATGCTGTCCGTGCCTGGCGCAAAAACCGTGCGTGGTTTTTCACAGTTCGGTGATTCGTATGTGTATGTCATTTTTGAAGACGGCACCGATCTGTACTGGGCCCGTTCCCGCGTGCTGGAGTACCTGAACCAGGTACAGGGAAAACTGCCCGCCGGTGTGAGTTCTGAAATCGGTCCGGACGCCACGGGGGTGGGCTGGATATTTGAATATGCCCTTGTCGATCGCAGCGGAAAACACGACCTTTCAGAACTGCGTTCTCTGCAGGACTGGTTCCTGAAATTTGAGCTGAAAACCATCCCGAACGTGGCTGAGGTCGCTTCGGTTGGCGGCGTGGTGAAACAGTACCAGATTCAGGTCAATCCGGTAAAATTGTCTCAGTATGGTATCAGCCTGCCCGAAGTGAAACAGGCCCTTGAATCGTCTAACCAGGAGGCCGGTGGCTCATCCGTTGAAATGGCCGAAGCTGAGTATATGGTCCGTGCCAGCGGTTATCTTCAGAGCATTGATGATTTTAATAACATCGTCCTGAAAACAGGCGAGAACGGCGTGCCGGTTTATCTGCGGGATGTTGCCCGCGTGCAGACCGGGCCTGAAATGCGGCGTGGTATTGCCGAGCTGAACGGCCAGGGCGAAGTCGCTGGCGGCGTGGTGATCCTGCGGTCGGGTAAAAATGCACGCGACGTTATCACGGCAGTGAGGGATAAACTTGAGACGCTGAAGGCCAGCCTGCCGGAAGGCGTTGAAATCGTGACCACCTACGATCGCAGCCAGCTCATCGACCGGGCGATTGATAACCTCAGTTCCAAACTTCTGGAAGAGTTTATCGTGGTGGCCATCGTCTGTGCCCTGTTCCTGTGGCACGTACGTTCTGCCCTGGTGGCGATTATCTCTCTGCCGCTTGGTCTGTGTATCGCCTTTATCGTCATGCACTTCCAGGGACTGAACGCCAATATCATGTCGCTGGGAGGGATAGCGATTGCCGTCGGTGCGATGGTGGATGCCGCCATTGTGATGATTGAGAATGCGCATAAGCGGCTTGAGGAGTGGGATCATCAGCATCCGGGTGAGCAGATTGACAACGCCACCCGCTGGAAGGTGATTACCGATGCCTCCGTTGAAGTGGGACCCGCACTGTTTATCAGCCTGCTGATCATCACCCTGTCCTTTATTCCTATCTTTACCCTGGAAGGTCAGGAAGGACGTCTGTTTGGCCCGCTGGCATTCACGAAAACGTACTCCATGGCGGGCGCGGCCGCGCTGGCCATCATCGTCATTCCGATTCTGATGGGATTCTGGATCCGGGGGAAAATTCCTGCAGAGACCAGTAACCCCCTGAACCGGGTACTGATCAAAGCGTATCATCCATTGCTGTTGCGGGTTCTCCACTGGCCAAAAACAACCCTGTTGGTTGCGGCCTTGTCCATTTTCACCGTTATCTGGCCGCTGAGCCAGGTGGGCGGTGAGTTTCTGCCGAAGATTAACGAGGGCGACCTGTTGTATATGCCGTCGACCCTGCCGGGTGTCTCTCCGGCTGAAGCTGCAGCGCTCCTGCAGACGACGGACAAGTTAATCAAAAGCGTTCCTGAAGTGGCCTCTGTATTTGGCAAGACCGGTAAAGCAGAGACCGCCACGGATTCCGCACCGCTCGAAATGGTTGAAACCACGATCCAGCTCAAACCTGAGGATCAGTGGCGTCCAGGCATGACGATTGACAAGATTATTGAAGAACTCGACAGGACCGTCCGTTTACCGGGGCTGGCAAACCTCTGGGTGCCGCCAATCCGTAACCGTATTGATATGCTCTCAACCGGGATCAAAAGCCCGATAGGTATCAAGGTGTCCGGAACGGTTCTGTCCGATATCGATGCAACGGCGCAGAGTATCGAAGCGGTCGCCAAAACCGTACCCGGCGTAGTGTCTGCTCTCGCAGAGCGACTGGAAGGCGGGCGCTACATTGATGTGGATATCAACCGGGAAAAAGCCTCCCGCTACGGAATGACGGTGGGCGATGTGCAGCTGTTCATCTCATCAGCCATCGGCGGCGCGACGGTAGGGGAAACGGTTGAAGGCGTGGCCCGGTACCCGATTAATATCCGCTATCCGCAGGATTACCGGAACAGCCCGCAGGCCCTGAAACAGATGCCGATCCTGACCCCGATGAAGCAGCAGATCACGCTGGGCGATGTTGCGGATATTAAGGTCGTTTCCGGGCCGACTATGCTGAAAACGGAAAATGCCCGTCCAGCCAGCTGGATTTACATTGACGCGCGCGGCAGGGATATGGTGTCGGTGGTTAATGACATTAAAACGGCGATCAGTCAGAAAGTGAAACTGAGACCGGGTACCAGCGTGTCATTCTCCGGACAGTTTGAACTGCTTGAGCATGCCAACAAGAAACTGAAGCTGATGGTGCCGATGACGGTGATGATCATCTTCATCCTGTTGTATCTGGCATTCCGCCGGGTTGATGAAGCCCTGCTGATCCTGATGAGCCTGCCGTTCGCCCTGGTTGGCGGGATATGGTTCCTGTACTGGCAGGGCTTCCATATGTCTGTCGCAACCGGAACGGGGTTTATCGCTCTGGCCGGGGTGGCAGCAGAGTTTGGCGTGGTCATGCTGATGTATCTGCGTCATGCCATTGAAGCGCACCCGGAATTGTCCCGTAAAGAGACGTTCACACCGGAAGGCCTTGATGAAGCCCTCTATCATGGTGCCGTACTGCGTGTCCGGCCGAAAGCCATGACCGTGGCGGTGATCATTGCGGGTCTGCTGCCAATACTCTGGGGAACCGGTGCAGGTTCAGAAGTCATGAGCCGTATCGCGGCACCCATGATTGGTGGGATGATCACGGCTCCGCTGCTGTCCCTGTTCATTATTCCTGCCGCCTACAAATTAATCTGGCTGCGCAGACATAAAAAAAGCGTGTCCTGAACCTGAAAGGGCACCCCCTGTGGGTGTCCTTCTTTACTGATTCACCCTGACGTCAGGGTTTAAATCGATAATATACAGAGGTGAGTATGAAAAAAGTGGTTCTGATGGCGCTGGCTCTCGGCCTTTCACTGCCCGCGATGGCGAGTGAAAAAGTGATTGATATGTACAAATCTGAAAACTGTGGCTGTTGTTCCCTGTGGGGCAAGGCGATGGAAAAAGACGGGTTTGAAGTACGAACTCACGTCATGAATGATCAGGCGCTGTCAGCCCTGAAAGAAAAGCATGCTATTCCTGCAGGACTGCGAAGTTGTCATTCCGCGGTTGCCGGTAATTTGATCATTGAAGGCCATGTGCCTGCGACAACGATACATAAGGCAATGCAGTCTGGTTCAGGTATATACGGTCTCGCCACCCCCGGTATGCCAGCAGGAAGTCCTGGAATGGAGATGGGAGCCCGAAAAGAGGCTTACGATGTTATCGCATTCTCACCGGATGGAAGTAAAAAAGTCTTCCAGCGAATCGAATAGTCAGCGGAACGGCTGATAACGGGACGCCGGTAGCAGGCACTCCTGTGCCGGCGATATTCGTGGTAATCGCATCCATGACATACCCTGAAGACAGAAGATGCTTCGGTATGCATAAGGAGAGTTACTGTGAAAAATGACAATGCAGTGCAACACAACAACCAGACTGCTTCTGAGCAGACATTATCCCCGGACGAGGGCCACGTATTGCATAAGGTGAGAGATCCCGTGTGCGGGATGGCCATCCTGCCCGACAGGGCGCACAGCAGCATTCGATACCAGGACCATCAACTTTATTTCTGCTCCGCCAGCTGTGAGAGTAAATTTAAAGCCCATCCCGATCGTTATCTTACCGAAGATGCCAGTGAACATTCCCATCACCATCACCACGATCATCACGAAGTCAGCCCTGATCAGATAAAACAGCCTCACCACCAGGCGGAAAAAGAGAATTCTGAAGGTGTGTGGACATGTCCGATGCACCCGGAGATACGCCGCAGTGGTCCCGGAAGCTGTCCTGTCTGTGGAATGGCACTGGAGCCGCTCGTAGCTACGGCATCCACGGGGCCGAGTGATGAACTTCACGACATGACAAGACGCTTCTGGCTGGGGTTGTTGCTGGCGTTTCCGGTTCTGGTACTCGAAATGGGATCTCATCTGTTTCCCGAGTTGAGGAATACAGTACCGCCACAGTACAACACATGGCTGCAGCTGCTTCTGGCCTCCCCTGTCGTGTTGTGGTGTGGCTGGCCATTCTTCGCCCGGGCCGGAATGTCGTTACGTAACCGCTCCCTGAATATGTTTACCCTTGTTGCAATGGGGACCGGCGTAGCCTGGGTTTACAGCGTCATTGCAACCGTCTTCCCCTCCTGGTTTCCTGCATCGTTCAGAAACATGGATGGCCTGGTGGCCGTTTATTTTGAAGCCGCAGCAGTTATTACGGTGCTTGTTCTGCTGGGACAGGTTCTTGAGCTGCGGGCACGGGAACAAACCTCAGGCGCCATTACTGCGCTTCTGAACCTTGCCCCCAAAACCGCCAGACGGCTGGATCATGACGGTCATGAAACGGATATTAATGCGGAAGATGTCCTGCCTGGCGATAAGCTCCGCATCAGACCTGGAGAGAGTATTCCGGTCGACGGTATCGTGATCGAAGGCAAAACAACCGTTGATGAATCGATGGTGACCGGGGAATCTATGCCGGTTACCAAAACGGAGGGTGACCCTGTCATCGGGGGGACCATTAATCAGACAGGGAGTCTCATCATCCGTGCAGAGAAAGTCGGTGATGAAACAATGCTCTCACGAATTGTTCAGATGGTCGCTGATGCACAGCGTTCGCGTGCCCCCATCCAGAGAATGGCTGACAGCGTTTCAGGCTGGTTTGTTCCTCTGGTGATACTTATCGCGGTTGTTGCTTTCGTGATCTGGTCTGTCTGGGGGCCCGAGCCCAGGATGGCGCACGGTCTCATTGCGGCTGTGTCGGTCCTGATTATTGCCTGTCCCTGCGCGCTGGGGCTGGCCACGCCGATGTCGATAATGGTGGGGGTGGGCAAAGGAGCCCAGGCCGGGGTGTTAATCAGGAATGCCGAAGCCCTTGAGCGTCTTGAAAAAGTGGACACGCTGGTTGTCGACAAAACAGGCACGCTCACGGAAGGTTCGCCTACGGTGACAGGGATTATCAGTCTCAATCCGGGTGGGGAAACATCTCTTTTGCGTGTAACAGCCGCAGTGGAAAAAGGCTCGCAGCATCCGCTGGGTATGGCAGTAGTTAAAGCAGCACAGGAAAAGGGGATCGCAATACCCGCAGTCACTCATTTCGATGCACCGTCGGGTAAAGGTGTCTCAGGCGATGTCGAAGGTCAACGGGTTGTTATTGGTAATGAACTGGCTATGCAGGAAAACAGTATAGTTATTGATAATCAAAAGGCCGTTGCGGATACGTTGCGGATGGAAGGCGCTACCGTTATCTATGTGGCCACAGACGGGGACCTTGCAGGCCTGATAGCTATCTCGGATCCCGTGAAAACAACCACGCCGGATGCGCTTAAAGCTTTGCGTCAGGCGGGGATCCGCATCGTTATGCTCACCGGGGATAACCAGCTTACTGCTGAAGCAGTCGCACGGAAACTGGGAATAGATGAGGTTGAAGCCGGAATTCTGCCGGATGGCAAAAAAGCAGTGATAACCCGACTGAAAGAGTCTGGCCATGTGGTTGCGATGGCCGGAGACGGTGTGAATGATGCCCCGGCGCTGGCAGCGGCTGACGTGGGTATAGCCATGGGAACGGGTACAGATGTGGCAATTGAAAGTGCCGGAGTCACCCTTCTCAAAGGCGACTTGATGATACTGAACAGGGCCCGTCATCTGTCAGAGATCACCATGAAAAATATCCGTCAGAATCTGTTTTTTGCATTTATCTACAACGCACTTGGCGTGCCTGTGGCTGCAGGTCTGCTTTATCCTGTGTATGGAATACTGCTGTCGCCAGTTATTGCGGCGGCGGCCATGGCTCTTTCCTCCGTCAGCGTCATTGTGAATGCGTTGCGTCTGAAAAGTGTCAGGCTCGGGAAATAACACTGAGTGAAGGGTCAGTTACGAACAGAAGGAGTCCAGTATGAAAAGTACCACCTATGCGCTTATTGCTGTCGCCGCGATCGCGGCATTTGCCCTCCTGCGCGAACACTGGTCACATGTGGCAGGTTACTGGCCATATCTGTTATTGCTGGTCTGCCCGCTAATGCATCTTTTCCACGGCCACGGAGGGCATGGAGATCATCAACATCACGGAAGTGAAAACGATAAAAAAAATTAATCCGGCAGACGGGGCCGCGTCGCGGTCCCGTTATCAGTCCAGGTATCGTTCGTAGTCTCTGGCATGCGCAAAGGCATGCTGTTCGAGTTTGTTATCAGCGGGTGCCGCTGCCCGGAACGCCAGAGAGTTAACAGGGTTGTTATTGATGACCAGCTCGTAATGCAGATGAGGACCGGATGAACGTCCGCTGTTACCGGATAACGCAATAGCACCTCCCCGTGTAACCCTGGCCCCTTTAGTAACGAGTATTTTATTGAGGTGGAGATAGCGAGTTTTAACACCGGCTTTTCCCGTTACTTCAACAAAATATCCCATGGTACTGTTGTATTCGGCCCGGGTGATTTTTCCGTCGATGACGCTGACTATTTTCGTGTTCATGGGCATGGAATAATCAATGCCATTATGGGGACTCACTTTTCCCGATACCGGGTTAAGTCTTGCAGGATTGAAAGGCGAACTGAGTCTTGCTGTGGCCGGTAACGGATAATCGAGACTGCCTTTCCCGGAAGTATCGGAAAGGTTATAGAACTTTTTATCTGATATACGATACGCCGTGTAATTAAATGAACCGGACGTAAATTTATAGGCCACGACACGTGATTTTCCCGCTTTCTTTTGCAGTACGAGTTTTAATGATTCATTTTTTTTCAAATGCCGCAGATTAAACCGGGAAGGCAAGGAGCGCTGAAGAGTAGCGATCTCGTTCGATTCCAGCCCCGAGCGGGTGGCTGAAAGGTAGGCATTTTCTTTTACGACATCGGTAGAATACATTTACTGGAATTCGCCGTTAGCATGAACACTGCGGCGTATGCTAGGGGTTTTCAGGAGGCGTGTCATCTGTCAGTTAATCGGGAGCACCGTTGATGGTCGTCATTTTTGTAACATATCTTGTTTCCCGTTTGCTCCTGAAGCTCTGGGAACTGTATGACCAGCCCGACGGTGATGATTAACGGGACTGAAACAGGTTACGGCAGAGCAATATGGGGCTCATGTCCTGCTACGTAACCCGTCAGTAAAGCCCTGCTGCGCACCTGACGCTAAGCACTAACCCGCCTGCAGTTACCTGGTCGAATACAGCCCGCGAAGCTTTCTTGCCTGCGTCTGATGTGCTTCCGCACCGGCATTATTGACCTGCTCATGCACGAGAGCGGCTTTTTCTCCGGCATTCAGTTCGTTAAAAGAAGAAGACGAGGTCTTTGAATTTGCATCACTGCCGGACAGCATTTTTTTATGTTCCTCAATCATTTTCTGATGCGCATAGGACGCGCTGTTGTTCATAAATGAATGAGCAACAATGGCCCTTTCATGTTCATTCATTTCAGAGAATGAGGGCGTGTTGTTTTTATTAACCCTGTCCGGTAAGTTTTCATGCGTCGAGGAATTCACATGACTGACGGCTGAGGCATTATTAACAAATCGATGTGCTTCATGGGCAATATCACTGGACTGAGCAAAAGCTGCCCCACAAAATAAAGCTGTAAACGCAGTGGTCGTGATTAATATATTCATGTGTAATTACCTTCTGAGGTACATAAAAGATGTCCTTATGATCATATATAAAAATAATCAACCTGTGGGGAAGATGACGTAAATGTAATACAGCTATGTACATTACACGATTGTAATGAATTTGTTTCTTAAGGTGTGCTAGATTCATTTCATTGTAAGTGGATGAACCAGTAATTTAATTTAAATCGGTTCTCGAATTCTGTCAGTAACCATACTTTAAATAAGGGAATGCGCATGCTGTTGAAAACGTCTCGACGAACTTTCCTGAAGGGGTTAACCCTCTCTGGCGTAGCCGGAAGTCTTGGCGTATGGAGTTTCAATGCGCGTTCCAGTCTGAGCCTGCCAGTTGCCGCATCCCTGCAGGGTACTCAGTTTGACCTGACCATTGGTGAAACGGCCGTCAATATCACGGGCAGTGAGCGTCAGGCCAAAACAATCAATGGAGGCCTGCCGGGGCCCGTTCTTCGCTGGAAAGAAGGTGACACCATTACCCTGAAGGTCAAAAACCGTCTTAATGAACAGACGTCCATTCACTGGCACGGCATTATTCTTCCGGCCAATATGGATGGTGTTCCGGGGCTGAGTTTTATGGGCATAGAGCCTGATGATACCTACGTTTACACCTTTAAGGTTAAGCAGAACGGGACTTACTGGTACCACAGCCATTCCGGTCTGCAGGAACAGGAGGGGGTATACGGTGCCATTATCATCGATGCCGGGGAGCCAGAACCGTTTACTTACGATCGTGAGCATGTGGTCATGTTGTCTGACTGGACCGATGAAAATCCTCACAGCCTGCTGAAAAAATTAAAAAAACAGTCGGATTACTACAATTTCAATAAACCAACCGTTGGCTCTTTTTTCCGCGACGTGAATACCAGGGGGCTGTCAGCCACCATTGCCGATCGGAAAATGTGGGCTGAAATGAAAATGAATCCGACTGACCTCGCGGATGTCAGTGGCTACACCTACACCTATCTCATGAACGGGCAGGCCCCGCTGAAAAACTGGACCGGACTGTTCCGTCCCGGTGAAAAGATACGCTTACGGTTTATCAACGGCTCGGCAATGACCTATTTCGATATCCGTATCCCCGGGCTGAAAATGACGGTCGTGGCTGCAGATGGCCAGTATGTAAACCCGGTTACCGTTGACGAATTCAGGATTGCCGTTGCCGAAACCTATGATGTCATTGTGGAGCCTCAGGGTGAGGCCTATACCATCTTCGCACAATCCATGGACAGGACCGGTTACGCTCGAGGGACACTGGCCACGAGAGAGGGGTTAAGTGCTGCCGTTCCCCCCCTCGATCCCCGTCCTCTGTTGACCATGGAAGATATGGGTATGGGGGGAATGGGACATGATATGGCAGGAATGGACCACAGCCAGATGGGAGGCATGGATAACAGCGGAGAGATGATGTCTATGGACGGTGCTGACCTTCCGGATAGCGGGACATCCTCCGCGCCCATGGATCACAGCAGCATGGCCGGTATGGATCATTCCCGGATGGCCGGAATGCCGGGTATGCAAAGTCATCCTGCGTCAGAAACGGATAACCCACTGGTTGATATGCAGGCGATGAGCGTCTCTCCGAAGTTAAATGATCCGGGTATTGGTCTTCGAAATAACGGAAGAAAGGTTCTCACGTACGCGGATTTGAAAAGCCGCTTTGAGGATCCTGACGGACGTGAACCTGGCCGTACCATAGAACTGCATTTAACCGGCCACATGGAAAAGTTTGCCTGGTCATTTAACGGAATCAAGTTTTCAGATGCCGCACCGGTGCTGCTGAAATACGGTGAGCGGCTCAGGATCACGCTGATCAACGATACCATGATGACTCACCCCATTCACCTGCATGGTATGTGGAGCGATCTGGAAGATGAAAACGGTAATTTCATGGTTCGTAAACACACAATAGATGTTCCCCCTGGTACAAAACGCAGTTACAGAGTGACAGCAGATGCGCTTGGCCGCTGGGCGTATCACTGCCATTTGCTCTATCACATGGAAATGGGAATGTTTCGTGAAGTCCGGGTGGAGGAATGATGCGAATGAAGAGAAATTTGAAGGCCATACCTGTTCTGGTCGCCGGTTTGTTTACCTCACAGCTTTCTATTGCGGCGGGCTCCGTCTCTGCAGATCCCCACGCCGGGCACGACATGTCTGCCATGCAGATGCCAGCAGATGAGAATTTCACTGAGATGACGTCAATGGAGCCCATTGTAACTGAGAGCAGAACGCCAATTCCGCCTGTTACCGATGCCGACCGGAAGGCTGCATTCGGCAATTTACAGGGGCATGCGATTCACGACAGTGCGATTAATTATCTGGTTCTGCTGGATCAACTGGAATGGCAACGGTCGGATAACACCAACAATTTCAGCTGGAGTGTTAACAGCTGGATTGGAGGCGACACAGATCGGATTTGGCTAAAGAGTGAAGGTGAACGAAGCAATGGGGAAACGGAGGCGGCTGAAGCGCAGTTACTCTGGGGACATGCGGTTGGCCCATGGTGGGATTTGGTTGCGGGTGTCAGGCAGGATTTCAGACCTGCTTCTGCCCGGACCTGGGCTGCTGTCGGTTTTCAGGGGCTGGCACTCTATAATTTTGAGTCTGAAATTACGGGTTTTGTCAGTAATGGCGGAAAAGCAGCCCTTCGTCTGGGAGGAGAATACGACGTTTTACTGACTAACCGGCTCATACTCCAGCCATCCTATGAGGTGAATTTCTACAGTCAGGATGATGAATCGCGGGGTCGCGGCAGGGGACTGACTGACACAGAGCTGGGGCTCCGGCTGCGCTATGAAATACGCCGTGAGTTTGCACCCTATATAGGCGTTTCCTGGAATCAACTTTACGGGAAAACATCCGATATGGCGAAAAGAGAAGGTGAGAAAGACCATCAGGTAGTATTCCTGGCGGGAGCCAGAATCTGGTTTTAACGCACTGATATAAAACACTCAACTAAACAGGTAAATAAAATGTCGATTTTAAATAAAGCCATTCTTACAGGTGGCCTCGTTATGGGCGTTGCTTTCTCTGCTATGGCCCATCCGGAATTAAAAAGCTCTGTGCCACAGGCTGATTCAGCCGTAGCGGCCCCGGAAAAGATTCAGCTTAATTTCTCGGAAAATCTGACCGTGAAATTCTCAGGTGCAAAATTAACGATGACGGGTATGAAAGGCATGTCATCACATTCTCCGATGCCGGTCGCGGCAAAAGTGGCGCCAGGCGCTGACCCTAAATCGATGGTCATTATTCCGCGAGAGCCTTTACCCGCTGGCACTTATCGTGTTGACTGGCGCGCGGTTTCTTCAGATACGCACCCTATTACCGGTAATTACACCTTTACAGTGAAGTAATATTATGAACGACCTGATTATGATTGTTATTCGTTTTCTTCTTTATCTGGATTTGATGGTAATATTTGGATTGCCATTTTTTCAGATATATGGAATAAGCGGTGTCAGACATGAAACCTATAACCTGACTAATTTCAGGTCGTTTATAACTTTTGCTGTTGTTACAGGCATCATTCTTACTGGCATTAATATGCTCCTGGTATCTAATGCCATGAGTGGAGTAACTGACCTCAGAGAATTATCCATCCATGTTATCGAGATGGTGATAGAAGAAACTGATGTGGGTATTAGCTGGATTGTCAGGCTCTGTGCCCTGTTTACCACACTCGGTGCTTTGTTCCTTTACACTAATAAGAGAGTATTGTCCTGCCTGCTGATGACGATGAGTGGGGGCGTGGCGCTGGCTACACTTGCCTGGGGAGGACACGCCGTTATGCATGACGGTCTGCATTACTATCTCCATTTACTGAGCGATCTGACCCATCTCGGCGCTGCAGGTGCCTGGACAGGTGCTCTGGTTGCATTTGCTATCCTGCTGATGCGCAGAAACGAGCATAATGCACAGAGCGTCATTGTGATATCTGACTCCCTGGCAAAATTTGCCACGGCAGGAACGGTGATTGTTGTAGCCCTGATCCTGAGTGCGCTGGTCAACTATCTGTATATTGCTGAGGGTAACTTAACTCCCTTATTCAACAGTTCCTGGGGGAGGATATTGCTTGCCAAGACGGCTCTGTTTGTTCTGATGCTTCTTCTGGCTGCAGCAAACCGGTTTCACCTGGGTCCCCGGCTTGAAGTTATGGTCAGGGAAGGGAATTATGATCGCAGCGTTGCCCTGATGCGAAACAGCATCCTGACAGAATTCGTTGTTGCGATTATCATTCTGGGCGCCGTAGCGTGGCTCGGAATGCTTGCTCCGTCTCAGGTCAGCTAGGGGACAGCCAAAGCTCATGCGTGAGATTTTTACTTTCATATCAGCGAGTTGACCATGCAGCGTATTTTAATCGTTGAAGACGAACAAAAAACAGGTCGTTACCTGCAGCAGGGACTGGTTGAGGAAGGCTATCAGGCCGATCTCTTTAATAATGGCCGCGATGGTCTCGGGGCCGCGTCGAAGGGACAGTATGATTTGATAATACTGGACGTGATGCTGCCTTTCCTCGACGGGTGGCAAATCATCAGCGCACTGAGGGAGTCCGGGCACGAAGAACCGGTCCTGTTTTTAACCGCAAAGGACAACGTGCGGGACAAAGTGAAAGGACTGGAGCTTGGCGCAGATGACTACCTGATTAAGCCCTTTGATTTTACGGAGCTGGTTGCACGTGTAAGAACCCTACTGCGCCGGGCACGCTCGCAGGCCGCAACAGTCTGCACCATCGCCGATATGACCGTTGATATGGTGCGCCGGACCGTGATCCGTTCGGGGAAGAAGATCCATCTCACCGGTAAAGAATACGTTCTGCTTGAGTTGCTGCTGCAACGCACCGGAGAAGTGTTACCCAGGAGTCTTATCTCGTCCCTGGTCTGGAACATGAATTTTGACAGTGATACGAATGTGATTGATGTCGCCGTGAGACGTCTGAGAAGTAAAATTGATGATGACTTTGAGCCAAAACTGATCCATACCGTTCGCGGTGCCGGATATGTCCTGGAGATCAGAGAAGAGTGAGGTTCAAAATTTCCCTGACCACACGCCTGAGCCTGATTTTTTCTGCGGTGATGCTTACGGTATGGTGGTTATCAAGTTTTATCCTGATTAGCACCCTTAATGGCTATTTCGATAATCAGGACCGCGATTTTCTGACAGGTAAACTTCAGCTCACCGAAGAGTTTCTTAAAACAGAGACGTTCAGGAACAAAACGGATATTAAGTCATTATCAGAAAAAATAAACGATGCGATGGTGGGGCACAATGGCTTATTCATTTCTATAAAAAACATGGAAAATGAAAAAATTGTTGAACTCTATGCCAAAAATTCTGTTGTTCCAGCGGTCCTGCTTAATAAGTCGGGTGATATTCTCGACTATATGATCCAGACGGAAGAAAATAACACCGTGTACCGCAGTATCTCGCGGCGGGTTGCCGTGACGCCGGAACAGGGTAAAAGCAAACATGTCATCATTACGGTTGCCACGGATACTGGGTATCACACCCTGTTTATGGACAAACTCAGTACCTGGCTGTTCTGGTTCAATATCGGTCTGGTCTTTATTTCTGTTTTTCTGGGCTGGCTGACCACACGTATTGGTCTGAAACCGCTACGGGAAATGACCAGTCTGGCTTCCTCCATGACCGTACACAGCCTGGATCAGCGTCTAAATCCCGATCTGGCTCCGCCGGAAATCTCTGAGACCATGCAGGAGTTCAATAATATGTTTGATCGCCTGGAGGGGGCATTCCGGAAACTGTCAGATTTCTCGTCTGACATCGCGCATGAGCTGCGCACACCAGTCAGTAATCTGATGATGCAGACGCAGTTTGCACTGGCTAAGGAAAGGGATGTTTCGCATTACCGCGAAATTTTATTCGCTAACCTGGAAGAACTGAAAAGGTTGTCACGAATGACCAGTGACATGCTTTTTCTGGCACGTTCAGAGCATGGTCTGCTGCGGCTGGATAAACATGATGTGGATCTGGCAGCCGAACTGAATGAATTACGTGAGTTGTTCGAGCCCCTGGCAGACGAAACAGGAAAGACAATCACGGTTGAAGGAGAGGGCGTTGTTGCCGGAGACAGCGATATGCTCCGACGTGCTTTCAGTAACCTGCTTTCCAATGCAATCAAGTATTCTCCCGATAACACCTGTACAGCGATACACCTTGAGCGTGACAGTGACTGTGTGAACGTGATGATTACGAATACGATGTCCGGCCAGGTTCCCGCTAATCTGGAACGTTTGTTTGACCGGTTCTATCGCGCAGACTCATCAAGGTTCTACAACACGGAAGGCGCGGGGCTGGGATTATCAATTACAAGGTCGATCATTCATGCTCACGGCGGCGAGCTGTCAGCAGAACAGCAGGGGCGTGAAATTGTGTTCAAAGTGCGCCTGTTAATGGATTAATCCCGTTGTTCAGGAGAAACCTGGAAGGTGACAAAATTGTCATCATTCAGTCACGCGATAAACAGAGGCGGTTTTTTATAATTATTCATAAATCAGGAGCAGCGTGATAACACAATCACCTGGTTCCTGGAGTGATGATTAACCCGCCCTGAGATCAACTGCTTTCTCTGTTATAAGCCATTGATTGTTTGGGTATGTAAACACCGGAGACCCAACCATGAAAAAGATTCTCGTATCATTTGTTGCCATTATGGCTGCCGCTTCATCTGCCATGGCTGCAGAGACAATGAACATGCATGACCAGGTAAATAATGCACAGGCACCTGCCCACCAGATGCAGTCATCTGCTGAAAAAAGTGCAATTCAGGGAGACAGCATGACAATGATGGATATGAGCAGTCACGATCAGGCCGCAATGTCCCATGACATGATGCAAAACAGCAATTCTGCTGCCCACCAGGACATGGCTGAAATGCATAAAAAAATGATGAAAGCTAAACCCGGAGCTACCAACGAAACAGCAAAGTCATTTTCTGAAATGAGCGAGCATGAGAAGGCCGCAGCTGTACATGAGAAGGCGAATAATGGTCAGTCTTCCGTTGTTCACCAGCAGCAGGCTGATAAGCATCGCAGTCAGATCACCCAGAATTAACCCGCAGCTCCACTTGTTAGACCCTCATTTGACGCCGAAGTCACTGGCTTACGCTCCCGTCCGGGAGCGTTTTTTTTCCCATATATCAAACTTTAACTCTGAAGAGGTGGAAGTATCTGACCAACACTGTCACGTAACGCCAGATAACTACAAAAACACCTTTTTCCTCCTGTAAATTGCAGTTCCTGCAAGAACATCAAGGCATAATGTTGGAACAGCGTGTGATACACACTTAGCATCATGTTTTGTATGTGTTTTTTTAAAACTTTACAACTTTAAAGTCTTTTTCAGGTTAAAGGATACAACTTTAATGTCTCTACACAGCTGAAAAGAACGGTTAATATTTATTTTTTAGCGTGATGCCTCCTTAACGGGCCCACGCTTTTTATTGCGTGCATGGTGTTTTGTCTTCTTAAAAGGGTTGTCTATGTCTGCTGCTCATCTCGGTTTCCCGACGGAAACCGTTGTTGTCTTCGTGGTGATGGCCGTTGGGGCGATGTTTATCGACCTCTTCATGCACCGTCACGATAAACCGATCTCGCTGAAAAACGCGGTCATGTGGTCCATCTTCTGGGTCATGATGGCGATGGCCTTCGCCGGATTCTTATACGTGCACCACGGCGCGGAGATGGCCAGTCTGTTCCTGACCGGCTATGCGCTGGAAGAGGTGCTCTCCGTCGACAACCTGTTTGTGATGATGGCGATCTTCGCCTGGTTCGGCGTGCCGGATAGATATCGTCACCGCGTGCTCTACTGGGGCGTGCTCGGGGCGATTGTGTTCCGCGGTATTTTTGTTGCCATCGGCACCAGCCTGCTGAGCCTGGGGCCGTATGTTGAGGTCATTTTTGCGCTGGTCGTCGGCTGGACGGCGGTGATGATGCTGAAACGCAATGAAGAGAGCGATGAAGTAGAAGATTATTCCAACCATCTGGCGTACCGCCTGGTGAAACGCTTCTACCCGGTGTGGCCAAAAATCAGCAGCCATGCGTTTATCCTGACCCAGAAAGAGGTGGATGCCGAACTGGAGAAGCCTGAAAACAAGGATGTAATGGTAGGCCGCGTGAAGAAGGCGAAGCGCTACGCGACGCCGCTGCTGCTCTGTGTTGCGGTGGTGGAGCTGTCCGACGTGATGTTCGCCTTCGATTCCGTACCCGCAATCATTGCCGTCAGCCGTGAGCCGCTGATTATCTACAGCGCAATGATGTTCGCGATCCTCGGCCTGCGTACCCTCTACTTTGTGCTGGAAGCGCTGAAGCAGTATCTGGTGCATCTGGAGAAAGCGGTGGTGTTACTGCTGTTCTTCGTGGCGTTCAAGCTGGGGCTGAATGCGACCGACCATTTCTGGCATCACGGTTATAACATCGGCGCCACGGCAAGTCTGTTTGTGGTGCTGGGGGTACTGGCGCTGGGGATTATTGCGAGCGTGATGTTCCCGGGAAAACGTGAGGCCTGATGTACCGCTTTTCTCCCTCTCCCTGTGGGAGAGGGCCGGGGTGAGGGCACCGGGCCGCACCTAACCCTTAATTGGTGAATTTCGGCGCTTGCTCGGATGATGAAAATGCCGCCAGTGCGGATCCTGCGCCGCCGCCAGCAACTCGTGGTCGCCACGCGTGTCGCCCCAGGCGCGCAGGTGATACGCATTCAAATCCCCATACACCTTCTCCAGCCTCGCCACCTTCTGGGCACACCGGCAGTTGTGGCCGGTGATCCGCCCGGTCAGCTTGCCGTCTTTCACTTCCAGCTGCGTGCCAATCAGCTTAATGCCGAGCTTATCGGCCCACGGCTGCAATACCAGCGCCGGGGAAGCAGAGCAAATCGTCACTTCCGCACCGGAATTGACCTCGTTGGCGACGGCCAGCACACCTTCCGGGCGCATCAGCTTGTTCCAGTATTTTTCACAGAAGGCTTCCGCCTGCTGACGTAACCAGTGCTCATCCACCCCCGTCAGGAAGGTTTTGATCAACACCTCTTTCAGCTCATCTCGCGTCAGCTTGCGGCGCACACAGTGCAGCGTAGGCAGGGCCATGCGCACCAGTCGGCCAGCAAAGTAGCGCTTGCCAAAGGCAAAGCGCAGGAACGGGATAAAACTGTCGTGGTGCGTCAACGTACCATCAAAGTCAAAGACAGAGAGCACGCTGGACTTCGCCACGGCTTCGTCGGCAATCATATTGGTCATAAATACGTCTTAGCTGAAATACACATTCTGTTCACTAGTTTACCTGCTTTACCTTCATAGTCCTTATATCAGGCCGCATTTTTTCCTGAACCTGTGGCCTGACGGGTCAAACTATGTCATCCACCACGCCACCGTCAACGCGCAGCGCCGCGCCGGAAGTCGCGGAGGCCTGCATGGAACAGACATACACCACCATATTCGCCACTTCTTCTACCGTTGCGGCGCGCTGAATAACCGAGCTGGGACGATTCTCCATCACGAACGCTTTCGCCAGCTGCTCCAGCGATTTACCGGTTCTTTCGATTTCGTCTTTCATCATCGCGGCAAAACCGTCCGACATTGTCGGGCCCGGCAGTACGCTGTTCACCGTCACGCCGCTGCCTGCCACGAACTTCGCCAGACCGCGCGCCAGCGAGAGCTGGGCGGTTTTTGTCACGCCATAGTGGATCATATCCGCAGGAATATTGCAGGCCGATTCTGACGAGATAAACACTACCCGACCCCAGCCCTTTTGTACCATGCCGGGCAACAGGGCACGGGAGAGGCGCACGCCGGACATCACGTTGGTTTGCCAGTAGCGTTCCCAGGTCTCGTCGTCGGTGGAATAAAAATCCTGCTGGCCATAGATCCCGGCGTTATTCACCAGAATATCGACGTGCGTGGCGACCCTGAGCAGTTCGTCAACGCCCTCCTGCGAGCTCAGGTCGGCGATGGCGGCACGGACCTGTACGCCAGGCACCACCTGCTGTAGCGCCTGAATGCCTTTATTCACCGAGTCGACGCTGCGTCCGTTTACGATCACTTCCGCACCGCTCTCCGCCAGCCCGCGGGCGATGGCAAACCCAATACCGCCGGTGGACGCGGTCACCAGCGCTACTTTCCCCGTTAAATCGATTTTCATCGTTCACTCCTTGTCGTTTTATGGTTCAAAACTTAAAGCGTAGCAGTTGACGATGACGGCTCCTGCTTAAAAAGGCGCAACAGCGTCTCAACCTGCTCGTCCAGCGGGCTGAGGGAGCGTTTGACGATGAGGTGCAGCGGCGTGGCGCGACGTACGCCGTGGCTGAGCGGCAGCGTTTTAAGGATGCCCTGCTGGAGCGGGGTCTGAATGCGTTCTTCCGGTAACCAGCCGTATCCAACCTGATACATCACCGCTTCGATCGCGGCATCGATAGTGGAGAATGTCCACGACTCCCCGGTGGGGTGAGTGGTGGGCTGGCTGTCTGCGATCTGAATGCGCGGCCACGGCCGTAGCATCTCGTCATTAAGCGGCGTATCCAGCGAAAACAGCGGGTGCGCGTGATGCGCGACGGCAACAAAATCGATATTCATCAGCCATTCGCCCAGGCCGGTAATGTCCTGGCGGCGGGTTAAGACCATCACGTCGGCTTCATCATTGAGCGCATCTGCGCGGCTGTTTTCCAGCACCTCGGTAAGCCGCACCTGCGTTTGCGGGTACAGCTGCTGAAACTGGCGCAAAATCGCGAACAGCCGGCTACGCGGAAAAATACTGTCTACCATCAGGTCGATACGGGTTCGCATCCCGCTGCGCAGGGTCGCAGCGCGCGTTTCAACATAGGCGAAGGCTTTCAGCAGCGGTTTAACCTGATTCAGCAACAGCTCACCCGCCGGGGTTAGCACGGCACGCCGTCCCTCTGTCATCAGGAGCGCCACGCCCAGCCGCTTCTGCAAAAGCGACAGGTTATAGCTGACCGAGGACTGGCTGCGGTAGGTCTCTTCCGCCGCCTTAGCGAAGCTGCCAGCCTCGATGACTCTCTCCAGCAAGGCCCACTGTTCGAGCGTCGTCTTGTGCATAATTAATCTAAATTTTGGATGAATTTGATTCAAACATAGCGTTATTCATTCATTTTTTGAAGGGGTACGATCGTCTCATCAAAACAAAGGAGACATCGTATGAGCACCTTCGATAAACATGATTTAAGCGGCTTCGTCGGCAAACATCTTGTATATACCTACGATAATGATTGGAATTACGAAATTTACGTTAAAAACGAAAACACCCTGGACTACCGTATTCACAGTGGTCTGGTGGGCAACCGTTGGGTGAAAGATCAGCAGGCCTACATCGTCCGTGTTGGGGAGAGCATCTATAAAATTTCCTGGACGGAGCCAACCGGTACTGACGTGAGCCTGATCGTGAACCTGGGCGACCGCCTGTTCCACGGCACCATCTTCTTCCCGCGCTGGGTCATGAATAATCCGGAAAAAACCGTCTGCTTCCAGAACGATCACATTCCGCTGATGAACAGCTACCGTGATGCCGGACCAGCGTATCCAACCGAAGTGATTGATGAATTTGCCACCATCACCTTCGTGCGTGACTGCGGTGCGAATGACGATAGCGTGATCAATTGCGCGGCCAGCGAGCTGCCTGCAAACTTCCCGGAAAATTTAAAATAAGATCGAGAACAACGTGAACGGGACATCGGCCATGTTGGTTTTAACCGGCATGGCCGTTTTTTATGCCGCAGGAATACCGGAGTAAGTAACCGCTTCCGCCGTTAAGGTGAAAGGCGTAGGGGTACAGACCGCCAGGCTCAGCGAGCCGAAGCGTAGCTGACTGACCGGGAGCGACTGGGCGGTGCTGTCAATGCTGACTATCTGCCACGCGCTGCCGCCACGCTGTTTGACGATTGCCTCTTTGCGTGTCCAGATGCGCCAGAATGCGGAAAGCTGCTCTTCCGGCGCTTCACGTTCCAGCTCGTCATGTTCGGTGAGGCTGAAAACGGCATTTGCCAGCGCCTGCCAGTTCTCCCGCGGGCGGATCACTTCGATATCGCAGCCCACTTCACCTTCATCGCTCATCAGCAGGGCAATATCGTCCCCGCTGTGGCTCAGGTTAAACCACAGCGGATGGCCGTTAGCGAAGGCCGGTTTTCCCTGCTCGCCGTAAATTATCTCGGGAAGGGGCGAGGGGGATAAGGTTCTGGCGAGCAGCGTCCGGCCTGCAAGCCAGGAAGCGTGTCGTGCACCCTGAGGTGCCATGTCTGCGAGCGTTGACGCCAGCGGGTCCGCGCTAAGGGTGGAGATCTTTCCCAGTACAAACTGGTACATAGTTACGCCCAGCGTTTAATGATTATCGAGGTATTGATGCCGCCAAAGGCAAAGTTATTGCTCTGAATAAATTCGCAATCAATCGGGCGGGTTTCCCCCATAATATAATCTAAAGCGCCGCATTGCTCATCCGGTTGTCTTAAATTGAGCGTCGGCGTGAACCAGCCCTCCCGCATCATATGCAGACTCAGCAAGGCTTCCAGCGCGCCGCAGGCTCCCAGGGTATGACCGAAATAACTCTTTAAGGATGAGATGGGCACGCTGTCGCCGAAAATGGCGGCGGTCGCCTGACTCTCGGCGATATCCCCGCGATCGGTTGCCGTGCCGTGGGCAGAAATGTAGCCAATGTCCTGAGGGCCAAGACCCGCCATCGCCAGCGACTGCTCCATACACACCTGCATGGTTTCACGCTGGGGCTGGGTGATGTGCGCCGCATCGCAGTTGGTGGCAAAGCCCACGATCTCGCCATAAATTGTCGCTCCGCGCGCTCTGGCGTGATCCAGCGCTTCCAGCACCAGCGTACCCGCCCCTTCGCCAATCACCAGGCCATCGCGCTGAACGTCAAACGGCGACGGCGTGGTTTTTGGCGCGTCGTTACGCTGGCTGGTGGCAAACAGGGTATCGAAAACCGCCGCTTCCGACGGGCACAGCTCTTCCGCGCCGCCTGCCACCATCACCGTCTGGTAGCCGTGACGAATCGCTTCCCAGGCGTAGCCAATCGCCTGGCTGCCAGAGGTACAGGCGCTCGAGGTGGGGATCACCCGTCCGCGCAGGCCAAAGAACAGCCCGGTATTCACCGCCGTGGTGTGCGGCATCATCTGCACATAGGTGGTGCCGGTGATGTTGTGGGTGTGCTTTTCGGTGAGCATGGAGGCAAACTCGCTGACCGGCCCGGTGCTGCCCGTCGACGAGCCGTAGGCGATGCCGGTCTGACCGTTGGTCAGCACCGCGTCGTCGATTAGTCCCGCCTGCTCCAGCGCCAGCTCGGTGGCGCGGGTAGAGAGCAGCGACACGCGGCCCATGGCGCGAATGCGCTTACGGGTATAGTGAGCGGGGAGAGTGAAGTCTTCAATCGGCGCGGCGAGCAGGGTTTGCAGGCCGTCATACGCCTGCCACTCCGTCATGGTTCGCACCGCATTTTCATACTCGCGCAGACGGCGCGAGATGGTCGGCCAGTCCTCGCCGAACGCGGTGACGCCGCCCATGCCCGTAATCACTACCCGGCGGGTCATAGCATGCCTCCGTTAATCGAAATCACCTGACGCGTCACATAGCCTGCTTTATCCGACATCAGGTAACTCGCCAGCCCCGCGACCTCCTCGGCCTGGCCCATACGCTGCATCGGGATCATCGACATCGCCGCGTGCAGTGCGGCTTCGTCCATCTCGATCATGCCGGTATCGATCAGCCCCGGCGCGATGCAGTTGACGGTGATTTTGCGTTTTGCCAGCTCGGTGGCGAGCGCTTTGGTGGCGCCGATGATCCCGGCTTTCGCCGCGCTGTAGTTCACCTGCCCACGGTTGCCCATAATGCCTGACACCGACGACAGGGTGATGATCCGCCCGCCCTTGCGGGTGCCGATCATCGGCATAATGCAGGGATGAATGACGTTATAAAAACTGTCGAGATTGGTGTGGATCACGCTGTCCCAGTCATCGTCGCTGAGCGCAGGAAATGCGCCGTCGCGGGTAATACCGGCGTTACTGACCACGCCATACCACGCGCCGTGGTCAGCGATCTCCTGTTCCAGCACCGTGCGGCACTGCTCGCGGTTGCCCACGTCGAAGGTGAGTAAACGGCCCGCGCCGCCTGCCTGGACAATCGCTTCCAGCGTCTCCTGCGCGCCCGCTTCATCACGATGGTAATGCACGCCGACGG
This sequence comes from Enterobacter sp. CRENT-193, assembly GCF_002787395.1. Classification (NCBI taxonomy): domain Bacteria; kingdom Pseudomonadati; phylum Pseudomonadota; class Gammaproteobacteria; order Enterobacterales; family Enterobacteriaceae; genus Enterobacter; species Enterobacter sp. CRENT-193. The sequence goes on from NZ_CP024812.1 coordinate 1,112,871, forward strand.
TGAAACCGTCCGCCGCAAGCTGAAGGGCGATAGCGCGGCCAATGCCTTTGCTGGCGCCAGTGACCAGTACGGATCTCATGATGGTGTTCCCTGGTTGAAAAGTGTGGTTAATTCTTCCTCGCTCGGCTGGAAGGTGTTCACGCGGCCCGTGGCGAGGGAGACACTATCCGCATGAATGGTGCACTCGAAGCTGCCAAAGCGTTCATCCTGCATCAGACGTTCGATGGTGATGGTCAGCGTGCTGCCTGCGGCAAAATGCCCTGCGTCGCACACCAGCTCGCGCGCGCCCAGCACCATGCCCAGCGCACAGTGCGGCAGCCCTTTTTGCATCCGGTGCCATTCAGACCAGACGCCCACGGTCTGGGCCATCAGCTCCAGCGCAAACCAGCCAGGCAGGTTGCCGTCCGCGTCCAGGAACGGGGCCAGAACGCCCCGTTCGTTCACCGTCACGCTGCAAACGGCGCGGTCATCGGTGACGCTTTCCACGCTCTCAAGCAGCAGCATCGGCGTGTCGTGAGGAAGATAATCCCCGGGAGGTAAGTAGTGCATCATACTCTCCCCAGCAGAAGGCTGGCGTTGTTGCCGCCAAACGCGAAGGAGTTTGACAGGATCACCGGTTTATTCAGCGGTGCGCTCTGGTGCAGTAGGCCGAAGGCGGGCAGGGTGTCGTCCGGCGCGTAGCGGGAAAAATCCTGCGGCGGCAGCGGCAGGTCTCGGGTCAGGATCAGCCAGCTCAGGGCGGCCTCGGTGATCCCCGCGGCGCCCAGCGTGTGGCCGGTAAGATGTTTCGTGGAGCTGCACGGCACGCGGTCGCCAAAGAGATCGTGGATAACCTGCGCCTCAATGCGATCGTTCAGCGGCGTGGCGGTGCCGTGCAGGTTGATATAGCCGACGTCCGCCGCCGTTATGCCCGCCTCGTTCAGCGCCTGGTTGATGGCGCGGATCGCCCCTTCGCCCTGCGGATGTGGTGCGGAAATATGGTACGCATCGCTGGATTCCCCCGCGCCCAGCAGCGCAACCTCGCCCGGCTCGCGGGTCAGCACCATCAGTGCCGCCGCTTCGCCAATGGTGATCCCCCGACGGTGGCGGCCAAACGGTTCGCACAGGGTCGGGGAGAAGGACTCCAGGCTGTTGAAGCCGTTGACCGGCATGCGGCTCAGGCTGTCGGCCCCGCCGACGATGGCGACGTCCACCAGCCCGGCGTCGATCAGGCGACGACCGCTGATGATCGCCCGCGCGCTGGAGGAGCAGGCGGTCGAAATGGTATACGCCGGGCCGTCCAGCGCAAGCCAGCTGGCGAGAAAGCGCGACGGATCGCCCAGCTCCTGCTGCGGATATTGCCACTGCGGGCTGCGCTCGCCGTTCTGCGCGCGGCGCACGTACTCATCACCCTCGTCCAGTCCGGAGGTGCTGGTGCCCAGCACAACCGCCACGCGGTCTCGCCCCACGCGCGCAATGGCCGCATCGACGGCGGGCCAGATTTGCGCAAGCGCCGCCAGCAGCAGCTGGTTGTTGCGGCTGCGATGGGCGGAAAAAGACTCGGGGACAGGGGGAAGTTCACCCTCCACGCCTCCCAGCACGGCCTCGGGTAAGCCCTGTAGCCAGCCCGCACGCTGGCGCATCCCGGGGGCCACGCCAGCGATCAGGTTCGCCGCTATTTCATCAGCCGAGTTGCCGAGCGCGTTGACCATGCCAACGGCAGAAAGGTAAATCATCTCAGTCACCCAGATATTGAATGGTGATGTGGTAGTGAAAAGCGTGCTGCACAATGCTAATCGGTTCGCGCCTGCCGTTACGGTTCAGGTAGGCAATTTCCGTGACCAGCTTGCCATCGGGGTTGCGCAGTTCGCGTCTGGTGTCAGTATCGTTCAGCGTCCAGCCTTTCGGCAACTGCGGCTGCCAGGCGCTGAGCGGCCAGTGGCTCAGCATCACGTCGGCCAGCACCTGGCTGGCGGGCGGCAGCTGCGGCATCACAACCGACTGCTCGGTGTGGATCCCGGTGTCGTCGTAGGTGGCGAGGAACAGGCGGATCCCGACGGAGGAGAGGCCGGCAAGCGTCACTTTATTTCCGTCGGCGTTCAGCATCACCAGCAGCGACTGGGTCTGGCCTTTAAAACTGCCGGTAAGCAACTGCTGCGCGCGGATGGCAGGCGTGATGCCCGGCGGGGGCAGCGTGACGCGGGTGCCGGGCTGGAGCCAGGCCTGAGGGCGCGCGTCATCGCGGTTCGTCGTATGGCTACACCCCGCCAGCAACAGGGCCATCATCACTGCCGCCAGGCGAATGAAACGGGTCATGGTAAGTTCTCTTTGTTAGACGGCATCGCCAGCGGGGCGAGCAGGAACGCGGTGAAGATACCGCTCACCAGCACAATGCCAAAGCTGCTGATGGCCTGAGTGGTGCTGAATACCAGCATCCCCAGCGTCAGCAGGGTGGTCATCATGGCGAGGGTAATCGCCAGCATGGAGGTCAGCGGCGTGCCGCGCGGGTTGCTGAAAAACAGCGTGTAGTTGATGCCAATGCCGAGAACCAGCACCAGCGCCAGCATGGAAAACAGGTTCACCGGATGGCCCGTTATGGCCAGCGCCGCCAGCCCGCCGCCCAGCGACAGCACGGACGGCACCAGCGCCACCAGCCCTTTTCGCCAGCCGAGACGTAGCATCGCGCCGCCGGCAATCACCGCCAGCGCCACGCCCAGCAGCCCCGACAGCAGCGAGCGGTAGAGCGCAAACAGGCTGTCGAAGCTGGCCTTACGGTCAACCCAGACGACCCCGGGATGGCGGGTGGCCAGCTCACCGAGCGCGGCGCTGTTTCTGACGCCATCGACCGGGACCAGCACACCGCTTTTGCCGTCCGGCAACGTCAGCCACAGCAAACGCCAGCCCTCGCTGGCCGGGCTGGCGAGCCACGCTTCCACGCTGACAGGCATGGCGTTCAGGTTCGGAGGGACGGCGTTCAGCCCTGTGCTTTGCAGCATTTTCACCACCGTCGGTGCGGCGTTGCGCAGCAGATGCAGATCGCTGTTCTGTCGCGCCAGCGAGTTCAGCGGCAGGGTACGCCAGCGGGTTAATTCACCGGCTTTTTGCGCCTGCGCCAGCGCCGGGGTAAATGCCTCCAGCCGCTCCAGCGTTTGCTGAGCCGACGCGCCGTACACCAAGAACCATTTCTGATCGACATTTTGCCCGGTCAGGGCGGTGATGGTTTTTTCCTGCGCCAGAATGTCCTGCGGCAGCGCCTGAAGCCGGGCGATATCGTCATCCACCCGCAGGCTGGCGATCCCGATGGCGGAGAGCAGCGCCAGCGCTACCGGCAGCCCGACAGAGAGGGCTTTACCGTCGCGCCAGGCGTCCAGCCAGCGCTGCATTATCCGTCTCAGGGGGATCGGGCGAACCGGCATGCCCCGGCACAGCCACGGATGCCAGAACATTACCGTCAGGCACGAGGCGCTCAGCCCTGCGGCGGCGAACACCGCCATCTGACGAATGCCGGGGAAGGGGGCCAGCATCATGAAGAGATACGCCACGACGGTGGTCAGCAGCGCCAGCAGCAGCGCGTTACGCACTTTTGCCAGGCTTTGCCAGGGCGAGTGTTCCGCGCCGTGCACCATCCGCTCCGTGAGGTAGTAAATCGTATAGTCCGCCGAGATGCCGATAATGCTCATGCTCATCACCAGCGTCATCAGGTGCAGCTCACCGAACAGCAGGAGCGTCACGACCGTCCCCGCCAGCGCGCCGATGGCAATGGAGAGCAGACTCAGCAGCAGCGGACGCACGGAGCGAAACACCGACACAATCAGCAGGATCACCCCGAGCACCGTGGCGACGCCAAGCGTGGAAATATCGTTTTTAGCCTGCTGGCTGGCGTAATCGCTGTAGAACACCGTCCCGCGCGAGAGCAGCTGCGCCTGTGGATACTGGCTTTTCAGCGTCTGCTGCAACGCGTTGAGGGTGGTCACCAGCTGGTGGGTTTGCTGCATGTCAAACGACGAGCCCGCCAGCTCGCCGTGCAGCAGATACCAGTAGTTCCCGGCCGCATCTTTTGTCACCAGCCAGCCGTCCATCAGCTGCATCTTCTGGCTGTTCTTCGCCAGCGCGAGCTGCGCGCCGCGCATCAGCATCAGCGGATCGTTTTGCAGCTCCTTGCCGCTCACGCCGGAAAAGGCGGAGTAGAGCTGGGACAGGATCCACTGAGCCTGCGCTTCACCGCCGTTTTGCAGGCGGGCGCGGGTGGCCGGATCGACCAGGCCATTGCGGTGCTGCCAGAAGAAATCTCCCCAGGCCTGTTGCCCGGCGGCATCCAGCGGACCTTTTACGACACTCAGCGCCTGGCTGCGTTGCAGCAGGGTTAACCACTGCTGCGCCACGCGCGGGTCCGGCTGTTTGCCGGGGCTGACCAGCCAGATGAGCTGGCGGTCGAGGCGCTGCATAAATCCGTCGTTGAGAGCGGGAGGGATCGCGCCGAGCGTCTGTTTCGGCAGCATGGCGAGCACGCTGCTGTTCAGCCGCGCGCCAGGCAGCAGCGACAGCAGCACGCCCAGCAGGATCAGGCATACCGCGGCCCACAGCAGCGCCGGGCGCAGGGCGTTACGGTGCGGCAAAGCGCTGGCGTTCTGCATCAGTCAGGCGGGCGGGCGTCAGTTGGTGGCGGGAGAGGGCGATATCCGTCGTGTCGCCCTGCTTATCGTTCAGGCGAATGGATTCCAGATAGATCGCGCCCTTCAAATCAAGGGTGGAGAAAATCTTGTCCAGCGGCGTGGTGACGGGCGTCAGCACCAGCGACCAGCGGCCTTCGCCCAGGTCTTTGAAATCGACGCGGAAGTTCTCTTCCAGTACCTTGCGGTCGGCCTGGAACAGCGCCCGCAGCAGATGGTTGAACTGAAACATCTGCGGGTTAGTGTCGGCGGTAATGGTCTGCGGCGACTGACCGTTGACGATCTGCACCATCCGTTTGTCATCCAGCAGCAGCGTCATCGGGAACGGCGCTTTTTGATCCCACAGCAGGCCATTGTCACGGGCGATTAGCATCTCCCCCTGCGAGCGCAGGGGCTGAGGCATATCCTTGATCGTGCGGGTCTGTTCGAAGTGTGCGCGCACTACCGGTTGCTCCGCAAACCGCTGTTGCAGTTCATCCAGCGTGACCGCGTTCACCAGCGGGCTTACCAGCAGCGCGAGTAGCGTTATCCATTTCATGGCGCGATCCCCATGCGTTCGAACAGAATGGCCGGGCTGACAAAGCACATCTCCCGGCTTGCTTCTTCCACCGCCACCTGAATGGTGTAGCCGGTGGTGGTGCGTTTCCCGGTTTGCGCGTCGAAGATTTGATAGGCGATGCGCAGACGGTTTTCAACCTCTTCAATGTGGGCGCGGATGCGAATGCGCTGCTCGAAGGTCACCGCGTCGCGGTATTTCACCCGGGTATCCACCACCGGCCAGACGTAGCCGGACGCTTTCATCTGGCGATAGCCGTAATCAAACTGGTTGAGCAGCGCTTCGCGGGCAATCTCAAAGTAGCGGAAGTAGTTGCCGTGCCACACCACGCCCATCATATCGACGTCGTGGAACGGAACGGTGATTTCAACTTCAGCCGTAAAGCGGGGATCGGTCAGCACCCTTTACTCCTTCTCGTTGATCTCTGGCAGCTGCCAGAAATCGAAAAAATTAAACCAGTCGAGCGGCGACAAGAGCGCGTAATGCTCCAGACGCTCCGCATAGCGGTCGACGGTCTGCTGTAGCGCCTGCTGGCGTTCGCCGCGCGGCAGCAGCAGCGGGTCGGCAAACGGCTCGCAGTGCAGGGTCAGCTTTCCCTGCTGACAGAGGGCAAAAATCAGCACCACCGGGCAGCGCAAAATGGACGCCAGGATAAACGGCCCCTGCGGGAACGGCGCGGGCTGGCCCATAAATTCGCTCCATATCACCCGCCAGCTGCCGCCGCGCTGCGGGGTGACGGCAATGCGATCGCCCACGATCGCCACCCATTCGCCGCGATCCAGCTTCTCTTTGATGAGGATGGCGGTCTCCGGGCCAATGTCGGTGACCGGCATCAGGTGAATGCCCGCCTGCGGCGCCATCTCCTCCATCACCTGCTTAAAACGTCTGGCGTTGTCGCTAAAGACCAGCGCGTTGATGGTTTTCGCCCCTTCGCGCTGGGCCAGCGCCCGGCAGGCTTCCACATCGCCAAGATGCGACGCGAGCAGCAGTTTGCCCTGAGGATCGTCGAGCCCCAGCGCCTCCTGCGCGCCTGGCGCAAAGACCAGATCGCGATGGAGTTTCATTTCGCCGCGCCAGCTGGCCACTTTGTTCAGCATGGCATGACCGAAGCGCAGGAAGTGGGAAAAACTGTTAAGCCGCGCGGGTTGCGGCATTTGCCGCTGTGCCATCACCGTTTTAACCCGCGCCAGCCACTGCTGCGACGCCTGACGCGCAGCGCGGGCGGTTAGCCAGTAGACGGCCGTAACCGGCCATAGCAGGGCGGTAAACGCCTTACGCCCCAGCAGTTGCCAGACGCGCAGCATCAGGCGCATGCCCCATAATCCTTTCACCTCCTGCTGCTGCGCCCAGTGCTGCGAGCGGCGACGCATCAGCAGGGAAGGAATGCGCGGCAGCATGCCGAGAAACAGACGGGTATGCATCAACGAGATGCGCACGTTGTCTTTCAGGGCATCGAAATGGGATACCCCGTCCGGCGGATAGGTCACGCGGGTGGGCAGAAAATAGCTGGTGTTGCCCTGCCAGTAGAGGCGCACCATCACTTCGGTATCAAAATCCATTCGCCTGCCGAGCGGCGTGGTTGCTGCAAGGCGCAAAACCGGGGCTATAGGGTAAACGCGAAACCCGCACATGCTGTCTTTCAGTTGCAGGGAGAGGGTTTCAATCCAGACCCAGACGTGCGTTATCCAGCGGCCGTACAGGCGCGAACGGGGGATCGAGTCATCGTAAACGGGCTGCCCGGAAATGAGCGCATCGGGATGGCGTTCGGCCAGCGCCAGCAGTTTGGGGATGTCTTCGATAGCGTGCTGGCCGTCAGCGTCCACCTGAACGGCGTGGGTGAAGCCGCGATCGGCGCAGTCTTTCAGCCCCTGCATCACCGCCGCGCCTTTGCCGCTGTTTTCGGCCAGCCGCAGTAGCGTGACCTGCGGACGATCCGCCGCCAGCGCTTCAAGCGTGCGGCGCGTGGTTTCATCGCTGCCGTCGTCCACCACCAGACAGGGCAGATCGAAAGGCGCCAGGCGCGCCAGCACCGAAGCCATCATCGCCCCGTGGTTATAGCACGGGATCAGCACGCAGGGACGGAAGGTTACTGACATAAGCGAATCTTCCCGCTGCTGGCGGTGTGGCGCTCGTTACCCGCATGGCGCTGGTAGCTAAAGGTCAGCATCTCGCGTTCGGGCTGCCAGGCAAGGAGCAGCGTGACCGTATTCTCCGGCAACAGCGGGGCGGCGAACTTCACGTTCTGAATATTGTGAAAACGGTAGCCCGGCGCCAGCGCGGCAGCGTAATGCATTACCCAGTCGAGCTGGGCCACGCCCGGCAGCAGCGGCTGTACGGCGAAATGTCCCTTAAACCAGAGCAGGTCAGGATCAAGATAAAAGGTTATCTCCAGATGCTGTGGATCGGGCTGGAGGCGCCCGATTTCAGGGATCTTCATGAAACAACTCCTGTAGCTGCGCAGTCACGCGCTTGTTCATGCTGTTGACCGGGATTTCATCAACGATCCGCCAGTAGCGCGGCACGGCAACCGGTTCAAGCCAGGGGCGAAGGGCGCGTCGCCAGGCGAGCTCCTGCGCTTTTTTGCCCTGTTCGTGTTGCTGACGCACCGCTTCATTCAGCACCAGCAATACGCCAATGCCCTGACGCCCGCCGCGCGTCACCGTCAGCGCGGCGGCCTCGCGGATGCCGTCCAGCGCCAACAGGCGGCGCTCAATGTCATCGAGTGAAATGCGTTTATCTTCAATTTTGACCACCCGACCGCGGCGCCCGACGAGGCTGAACTGCCCGTCAGCCGTGAAGTGCAGGATATCATCCAGCACGACCCCCTCCACCTCGGGGATCAGCGGCGACATCACGCGATCGCCGTGAAACGTCACGCCGGGGAAAGGCTGCCAGCGGGTGCTTTCCTCCTGACGGTAGCGCCAGGCCATTACGCCTGTTTCCGTGCTGCCGTATATTTCATCCGGCCAGACGTTGAGCCAGGCCTGAACCGCGGCGACCTCCTGCCAGGGCAGCGCGCCGCCAGCGGAGAAGAGCAGGTTGACGGGGGGCGGCGTCAGTGACGCGTCCAGCCGCTTGAGAAACGCCGGACTGCTGATGAAAAGATAGCGTTTATCGTCGGGAAGGGCTGAGAGCTGCTCGGCATAGTTGAGCAGGCTGGCGTGCAGCGGCAGGCCGAGCGCCATGGGTAAGACGACACGAAACGTCAGGCCATACAGGTGGTGCAGCACCACGGAAGCCACGACGTGACAGCCCGCCAGACGCTCGCCAAAATGCGCCGCCAGAAGACGAGCCTCACGATCCAGGCTGACCACCGGCTTACTCACCCGCTGCGGCGTGCCGGTCGAGCCGGAGGTGTAAAGCTCGATCGTGCGCATCTCACCGATGGCAGGCAGCGGTGAAAAGGGATGGCCTGCCCGCTGAGCGGAAGCCACCCGCAGCTGTTGCCCCTGAAAATCGAGCGTGGTGTCGCTCAGGACGCCGCTGAACAGCGCCCGCTGTTCGTTAAGCTGCGCCGCCCGGCTGTGCCCGGGGAGGACCGGCGTTTTACCCGCATGCAGCGTCGCCAGCAGCGCGACAATAAGCAGATAGCCGTTTTCGATGCACAGCGCCCAGCGCTCGCCATCTTCACGACGCAGCGTGTCGACCAGCTGAGTGACGTCGTGGCGCAGATCGCCAAGCGTCCAGAGATGGTCGTCCTGCCAGGCGACAGGGGTGTCGTCAGGGCGGGGCGCACTGAGCCACTGGCTAAGCGGAAGAGGGTTAAGCATCGTTTTTCTTCACCCGTTGTCGCACCAGCCACTCGCCAGCCATCAGCGTGCCCATCAGGAGATAGGCAATCATCCCGTTCCACAGCGTCCACAGACGGATATCGGCGTGTAATACGGTAAACAGCGCGATCGCCCCGTTGATAATAAAAAAGCCGCACCAGACCTGGGTAACCCGGCGCGTGTAACGTACCCCGACGGGGGAGAGGTCCGGTTCACGCAGGCGCGCCAGCCGTTCGACGACGGGCATTGCCGTCCACAGCGAACCGCCAAACACCACCAGCATCACCAGATTCACCACCACCGGATATAACAGCACCCACTGGTGCGCGTGCAGGACGTAGCTCGCCGCGCAAAGCGCTATGCCGGCCAGCGCCACGCTTACGAACAGATAACGCAGGGGGCCGCCTTGCCGACGGGCCTGGCAGACGCGCATCAGCAGCACCAGCGCCATCACGGGCAGTATCCCGTGCAGGCTATTATTCGCCAGCCCGAAGCCGATCAAAAACGGCCATGCCAGCAGCATCAGCCCCGTCAGGGCGGGAAGAACTCGAATCGAACGCACGTTACGCGTCGCGCTGAAGCTGTTCCACAACGTCCACGACGTCCTGCACCGTGCGCACCGCTTTGAAGGTTTCAGGCTTGATTTTATGGCCCGTTTTCTTTTGCAGGTGCACCACCATATCGACGGCATCAATGCTGTCGAGGTCCAGATCCTCGTAAAGACGTGCCTCAGGGGTAATATCCTCCGGGGCGATTTCAAACAGCGTAATAAGAAGCGCAGAGACTTCCTGATAAATCGTTTGTTGTTCTGTCATAGCGGTCATTCTCAGGCGCGTTGTTGATGGATAAAAGCCGCGAGCGTGGCAACGGAATAAAAGTGCTGACGCATCTCGTCACTTTCGGCAGAAAGCACTACGCCGTACTGATTTTTTACCGCCAGCCCCAGCTCAAGGGCGTCGATTGAGTCCAGACCGAGGCCGTCGCCAAAGAGCGCGGCGTCTGTATCAATATCCTCTGGGGTAAGTTCTTCCAGATTCAGCGTAGAGATAATGAGATTCTTAATTTCAAGATAGAGCGCTTGCATCTTTCGTTCCTGACAAAGATTGAAGACCGGTTGTTAACTGATGCTGCATATGCCGGTTTAACTGCCTTGCTGCCAGCGCGGGTTCGTGCTGACTCGCATCATAAAAATCATGAATGTTGATGCGTTCGCGAACATCCACGGTGAAAACAGGTTTGTTGGGGGGCACGTTATACCAGCTGCTCTGTTTATCCAGCATCCGTTCGCTACAGTGGATCACCACCACGCGCACGGCGCTGTTGCAGCGAACGGCGATATTCGCCGCCCCACGTTGCAGGGTCATGGCTTCCCCCACCCGGGTGCGGGTGCCTTCAGGGAAGATAAGCAGGGTGTCGCCCTGGGACAGACGCTGCTGGCTTGCGGCAAGCAGCGTGTCGGCTTCGCTGTTAATCAGATAGTCAGCCGCGCGGATCACGCCGCTGACGAACGGGTTACGCAGCAACGCGCTTTTCACCAGACAGTCGGTTTCGTTCATCACCGACGCCAGCAGAACGTAGTCCAGCAGCGAGGGATGATTCGCAATCACCAGACAGCCCCGCTCGGCGCGCAGAACGTCCAGGTTGTTGAAACGGTAATCCAGTACCCCTACACCGCGTACCACCGCGAGGAACAGGCGAAAACTGGCAGAAATAGTACGGCGTGCCAGGCGGCGACGTTGGTTGCGGTCGCGCTGGAAAATCAGCAGCAGGTTAAACCATACCAGCGACAGCGTCAGTCCGCCGAGGCCGAACAGGGCGAAGCACAATCCGGTCATCAGCATCCGCCATAACCGATCGAGGCGGGAACGTAACCCTCTCATTGGCGCGTCCATTGCCACAGCAGGCGCTCGCCCGGCAGGGTGAACTGGCGCTCGTCCCGCAGGTAATGGCGCAGGAACTGGAGGCTTTGCGGCAGCGCGGGCTCTTCAGGCGTGCGGTTGACGTGCGTTTCACAGCTGAGCGTATTTCCGGCTTCAATCACCAGCGCCAGCGCGTAGGGCCAGACGGGCATCTGCGGTGGCAACCCGGCGTGATAAAAATCAGGCAGCAGACCGTCGAAATCCACCAGCAATACGCGGGAGTATCCCGCATGCAGCAGGCTCAGCACGTCGCACAAGCTCTGCTGGAAGGTATCCATACCGGCGGAAACCGACGAAGAGACAACAGGCTGACGCGCGGCGATAGTGAGATTGCCGACCGCCGAGTTGTGTACCGACATGGCAAAATCGGTGGGGGAAACGGGCTGTTCTGCCGCCAGGGCCTGGAGAATACGGAAATTGCGCTCCAGCTCCCCATGACGGCTGCTGTAGACGACGGCATCGATGCGGTGTTTGCGCAGCATCATCAGGCCAAGATCGACGGCCAGCCTGCTGCCTGAATTCAGGCGGCGGGCGGTCATCATCGGCAGATCGGTCAGTTTCGCCAGCGGTGCAGTGGGATCGATGGCGTCAGACCGGCGTGACCATGCCTGCCATTCGTCGGCATCGCTGAGTCCTGGCGCTCTTGCCTGCCAGTCGATAAGGGTAAGTGTAAATTTCATCTACGCGCGTCCGCGATAAACCTGTTTCTGTGACTTTTTCTTCGCCAGCGCGATTTACTGCGCACATCGTACAATGTTGTCGTCGCGCTGGCGAATAAACGTCACTTTTGACCCTTTCCACCCGGTTATCCCGGCAAACGGCTTTTTGGCCGACCCGGACCCAGAAGAATGGCGAGTTTACTGCCTCCTTTCGTGGTTTCCATCCAGATTTTACAGACGCTGGTGAGCGGCACGGAGAGCAGCATGCCCACCGGACCCAGCAGCCATCCCCAGATCAGTAACGATAAAAACACCACCATCGTCGACATGCCCAGACGGTGGCCCATCATGCGCGGCTCAAGAATGTTACCCAGCACCATATGCACGACGAGGAACAGCGCCCCTACCAGCATGCACTCATAAAAACCGTTAAACAGGAACGCCTGGATCATCGGCGGAACGGCGGAAAGCACCGCGCCGATATTGGGTACGTAGTTCAGTAAAAACGCCAGCACGCCCCACATCAGCGCGAACTGCACGTCCAGCAGTACCAGCCCCAGCCAGACAATCACGCCGGTCCACAGGCTTAACAATGTTTTCAGCGCCAGATACTTGGATACGCCTTTCAGCGCGCGGTGCAAGCCGGCAATGTGGATCTGCGGATTGTTCAGGGCAAAACGCAGCTTATACGGCACGTGGCGCACTTCGAACAGCATAAACACCACCGTCATCACCAGCAGCAGAATGCTGGCCATTGCCCCTGAAAGCCCGGTCATCAACGTGGTGGCGTAGGTCATCACCTTCTCGGAATCCATCCGGCGCAGCATCCGTTCCGGTGAGATATGCAGATTCACGAATGGCAACATGCGCTGAAGATCGACCAGCTTGCGCGTCAGCTCTTTATTGTACTGCGGCAGCATGGTGGAAAATTCGCTCAGCGAGGCGGCGAGCACGCCGAACAGCGCCGTCAGGACAACCAGCATCACCATCACCACAATGGTAATCGCGACTGGGCGGCTGATGCCCCGGCGTAAAAACCATGTCACCAGCGGGTTGAGCACAATGGCGAAAAACAGCGCCAGCAGAAGCTGAACAATGATATCCGCCGCCGCGTGGATACCCGCAAGGATAACCACCAGGCAGGCAAGTTTTAATAAAATATGAAGTCCGGCTTTGTCGGGCGGGCTGGCAGTCATAAGAATTCCTTTTTCCGGGGGGCGTGTTAATTGTAGTGCGCCGGATGGGCTTCGTCTGGAGCGTTAGTCTGAAAGTCGTGGCAAAAAAATGGCCCCCGGCGCAAGCGACGGAGGCCACGGCATCCCGGTGAACGATTACTGGATCACGAGGGTGTTAATGATGTTTTCAGCGGCGGTCTGCGCTTTCTGCTGATTATCTGCCGGCAGGGTGATCTGCATGGTCAGCAGTTTATTGTCCACCTTGCCGAGCACCACGGAGGAATACGCGGTCTGGCCTTTGGCAGAGATGATGCTGTCCAGCTGTTGCAGCGTGTGGCCTTTCAGTTCAACAGACTTGTTGGTGACCACCTGAAGCTGCGGGTCGCGGCTGCGCTGCTGATCTTCCAGGCGTTTGGCCAGCACGCCCAGATCTTCGCTGGTATCGTCACCGACGATCACAATCACCGCTTTTTGGCCGGTGGCATCGGAATAGACGTGCATATTGTTCGCCTGGGTACCCAGCTTACCGCTCTGGTCGGTCATGTCCGCGGGCAGAGAGAAACTGAGTTTGCCATCCATCAGGCTCACCGGCTGACCGGTGGCGTTGCTTTCTGCTGACGCGCCCTGAGCAGGCGTTTTGGTGTCGCTGTTATCACAGGCTGCAAGGCCAACAACCAGCAGGCCAATCCCGACATATTTAACCAGATTGCGCATTGACTTCTTCCTTTCGATAAACGGCCATAACGGCTCATTCGTTCATCTTATCACAACTGATAAAGCGAACCCTTAACCTGCCTGCAATGCGGAGATTTCAGATTTATCTGCCAGCCTTTTCAGCAGCATATTCAACAGTACGCCGTACATCGGCAGGAAGAAAACCAGGCTGATAAGCACCTTAAAGGCGTAGTCCACCAGAGCGATTTCCATCCAGTGTTCTGCCATGAAGGCGTCCGGGCTGCGCCAGAAGGCGATGAAGAAGAAGGCCAGCGTATCGCTCACGTTACCGAACAGCGTGGAGGCCGTTGGCGCCATCCACCAGCGATGGTTCTGACGCAGGCGGTTAAACACGTGGACATCGAGGATCTGCCCCAGGGCGTAGGCCATAAAGCTGGCGGTGGCAATACGCGCGACGAAGAGGTTGAAGTGCGTCAGCGCTTCGAAGCCCTGCCAGCTTCCCATGTAAAACAGCGAGGAGATGGCGTAGGAGACAAACAGTGCCGGGATCATCACCGCAAAAATAATCCGCCGCGCCAGCGGTGCGCCAAAAATACGCACGGTTAAATCCGTCGCAAGGAAAATAAACGGGAAACTGAACGCGCCCCAGGTGGTATGGAAACCAAAAATGGAGATGGGGAGCTGTACCAGATAGTTACTGGAGATGATCACCAGCAGATGAAATAGCGAAAGCCAGAACAACGCCTTGACGCGCTGCGATTGTGTAAAGGAGTTCATATTGTACCTTTTTGATTAATATTTGGGGTGAGGGAACCCAATAAAGCCGCCGCATGATACTGCTTTGACGACACTTTGCAATGGCTAATTTTCACGCAATCGTTAACCTGGTTTGCATTGGCGATAGCGGGGCGTAAACTACAGCCGTTTTTACCTGAACGAGAAGAAAATGACCGACCTGTTTTCCAGCCCAGACCACACGCTTGATGCTCAGGGCCTCCGTTGCCCGGAGCCGGTAATGATGGTGCGTAAAACCGTCCGTAACATGCAGAGTGGCGAAACGCTGCTGATCGTCGCCGATGACCCGGCTACCACCCGTGATATCCCCGGCTTTTGTACCTTTATGGAACATGAGCTGGTGGCGCAGCAAACCGAGACCTTGCCGTACCGGTATTTGATTCGTAAGGGGTAAGTGCGGCCTGACGCCCGGCGGCGCTTCGCTTGCACGGGCCTACGGGTGTAGTAGGTCGGGTAAGGCGCAGCCGCCACCCGACAAGTACTCATCACAATTTCGAACCATCGTTTCAAAATTTCGCGCTTTTTGTGAGGCGCTTCACCCTCCCTTTTCCAGCCGTAGTCTAATTTTTAAGCGTCAAAAACTAAAACATCGTTTTAACGCTTATCTCACTACCCTGGAGTTGACTTAATGAAAACGACCCTCAAGCCGTTACTGGCCGCGCTGTGTCTGACTGCTTTCGCCTGCACCGTTTCTGCCCAGACCATTAAAGCCGCCGATGTGCATCCCGAAGGCTACCCGAACGTGGTGGCGGTCCAGCACATGGGTGAAAAACTCAAACAACAAACCGATGGCAAGCTGGAGATTAAGGTCTTCCCCGGCGGCGTGCTGGGGGATGAAAAGCAGATGATTGAGCAGGCGCAGATGGGGGCGATCGACATGATCCGCGTCTCCATGGCACCGGTGGCTGCCATCCTGCCGGATATCGAAGTGTTTACCCTGCCCTACGTATTCCGCGATGAAGACCACATGCACAAGGTGATTGACGGGGATATCGGCAAGCAGATCGGCGACAAACTCACCGCCAACCCGAAATCGCGTCTGGTCTTCCTTGGCTGGATGGATTCCGGCACCCGCAACCTGATCACCAAAGAGCCGATCGTCAAACCGGACGATCTGAAAGGGAAGAAAATCCGCGTGCAGGGCAGCCCGGTGGCGTTGGCCACGCTGAAAGCGATGGGGGCGAACTCGGTGGCGATGGGCGTCAGCGAGGTTTACAGCGGCATGCAGACCGGGGTGATCGACGGCGCGGAGAACAACCCGCCAACCTTTATCGCCCACAACTATATGCCGGTCGCCAAAAACTACACGCTGAGCGGCCACTTCATCACCCCGGAAATGCTGCTCTACTCCAAAGTGAAATGGGACAAGCTCAGCGCTGACGAACAGCAAAAAATCCTGACGCTGGCCCGCGAAGCGCAGTTCGAGCAGCGCAAGCTGTGGAATGCGTATAACGACCAGGCCCTGTCGAAAATGAAGGCCGGCGGCGTGCAGTTCCACGACATCGATAAAACGGTGTTTATCAAGGCGACAGAGCCGGTGCGCGCGCAGTATGGCGATAAGCATCAGGATCTGATGAAAGCCATCGCTGACGTCCAGTAAACCGGAGTACGTATGTCCGAACTCTACCTGAAGTGGATGGACCGTCTGTACCTGCTCGCCATGGTGGTGGCGGGTCTCTCGCTACTGGTGATGACGATTGTGATCCCCATTGGCATCTTCTCTCGCTATGTGCTCAATCGCGGCGAATCCTGGCCGGAGCCGATCGCCATTATCTGCATGGTGACGTTTACCTTTATCGGCGCGGCGGTGAGCTATCGCGCCGGGTCGCATATCGCGGTCAACATGCTCACCGACCGCCTGCCCGCGTCGCTGCAAAGAGTGTGCGCGCGAGTGGTAGATCTGCTGATGCTGCTCATCTCCGGCCTGATGTGCTGGTACAGCTACTGGCTGTGCGTCGAGCTGTGGGAGCAGCCGGTGGCGGAGTTTCCGCTCCTGACCTCCGGCGAAAGCTATCTGCCGCTGCCTGTCGGGTCGGCCATTTTGATCCTGTTTGTGCTTGAACGCCTGCTGTTTGGCTCGCAGGAAAACCGTCCGGTCGTGCTGATCGGCAATCACAGTTAAGGGGTGAACAATGGATGCTTTTGTTTTGTTATTCACCCTCGCCATTTTGCTGGCGCTGGGGATGCCGGTGGCCTTCGCCGTCGGCTTAAGCGCCGTGGCGGGCGCGCTGTGGATTGACCTGCCGCTGGAGGCGCTGATGATCCAGATCACCAGTGGAGTGAATAAATTTACCCTGCTGGCGATCCCGTTCTTCATTCTTGCCGGGGCGATCATGGCGGAAGGGGGTATTGCCCGACGGCTGGTTAACTTCGCGTACGTTTTTGTCGGCTTTATTCGCGGCGGGCTGTCGCTGGTGAACATCGTGGCATCAACGTTCTTCGGCGCGATTTCCGGCTCGTCGGTGGCGGATACGGCGTCTATCGGCAGCGTGATGATCCCGGAGATGGAGAAGAAGGGCTATCCGCGCGAATACGCGGCGGCGGTGACGGCCAGCGGGTCGGTGCAGGCGATCCTGATCCCGCCCAGCCACAACTCGGTGATTTACTCCCTGGCGGCAGGGGGAACGGTTTCCATCGCCACGCTGTTTATCGCGGGCGTGCTGCCGGGCCTGCTGCTGGGCGTGAGCCTGATGGTGCTCTGCCTGTGCTTCGCCCGCAAGCGCGGCTATCCGAAGGGGGACAAAATCCCGTTCAGGCAGGCGCTGAAAATCATGCTCGATGCCCTGTGGGGGCTGATGACGGTGGTGATTATCCTCGGCGGGATCTTGTCCGGGATATTCACGGCGACCGAATCTGCCGCCGTGGCCTGCCTGTGGGCGTTTTTCGTCACCATGTTTATCTACCGCGACTATAAATGGAGCGAACTGCCGAAGCTGATGTGCCGCACGGTGAAAACCGTCACCATCGTGATGATTTTGATTGGCTTTGCCGCGGCGTTTGGCGCGGTAATGACCTACATGCAGCTGCCGATGCGCATCACCGAATTCTTCACGTCGCTCTCCGATAACAAATACGTGATCCTGATGTACCTCAATATCATGCTGCTGCTGATTGGCACGCTGATGGACATGGCGCCGATCATCCTGATCCTGACCCCGGTGCTGCTGCCGGTGACCAACTCGCTGGGGATCGACCCGGTGCATTTCGGGATGATCATGATGGTGAACCTGGGGATTGGGCTGATCACGCCGCCGGTCGGATCGGTGCTGTTTGTGGCGAGCGCGGTGAGTAAGCAGAAGATCGAGCACGTGGTGCGGGCGATGCTGCCGTTTTACGGTATGTTGCTGGTGGTGCTGGGGATGGTGACGTACATCCCGGCGATTTCATTGTGGTTGCCGGGGCTGCTAGGGATGCAGTGATGCGTGCGGCCTGATGCCCTCACCCCGGCCCTCTCCCGCGGGGAGAGGGGGCAAACACGAGAAACGGCAACCCGGTTGCCGTTTCACTTTTACCTTTGGCGCAACAGCCGCAACGCGTTCGCCGTAACCAGCACTGTCGCCCCCGTATCCGCCAGCACCGCCAGCCACAGTCCGGTCATGCCGAGCAGCGTGGTGACCAGGAAAATCCCCTTCAGACCCAGCGCAATGCCGATGTTCTGCCGAATATTGGCCCGCGTCGCCCGCGCAAGATCTATCATCTGCGCCAGCCCGGTCAGGCGGTTGTGCGTCAGCGCCGCGTCGGCGGTCTCCAGCGCCACGTCGGTGCCGCTGCCCATCGCAATGCCGATGGTGGAAGCTTTCATTGCCGGGGCATCGTTTATCCCGTCCCCGACCATCGCCAGCGGGGCGTTGCTGTTCAGCTCGGTTACCGCGCTGACTTTATCCGCAGGCAGCAATCCGGCCTTAAACGCCAGCCCCAGCTCACCGGCAATCGCCGCCGCCGCGCGCGGATTATCGCCGGTCAGGATCACACCCTGTACTCCCAGCCTGTGCAGCGCGTCGACGGCGTCTTTCGCATCGTCGCGCAGGGTGTCGCGCAGCGCCAGCATGCCCATCGGTACACCGTCCTGCATCACGGCAACGACCGTCTGCCCGGCCTGCTCCAGCGCCTCAACCTGTGGAGTAGAGCGCGAGTCCGCCGCGGCAATCAGCACTTTTTTGCCTTCGACCACAGCCTCAATCCCTGACCCGACCAGCGCTCGCTGGGCGGTTGCCGGAGGGATGTTCAGCCCGCGCGACTGCGCTTCTCGCACAATCGCCTGCGCCAGCGGGTGAGTGGAGCCTTGCTCCACGGCGGCGGCCAGCGTCAGCAGATCGTCTTCACTGACATCCTGCGGATACACGCCGGTCACCTGCGGTTTGCCGACGGTGAGCGTTCCGGTTTTGTCGAAGGCAACGTGCCGGATCTGGCTCAGTTGCTCCAGCGCCGCGCCGCCCTTAATCAACGCCCCGCGACGTGCCGCTGCCGCCAGCCCTGAGGTAATCGCCGCCGGGGTGGAGATCACCAGCGCACACGGACAGCCTATCAGCAGCAGCGTCAGCCCTTTGTAAATCCAGCCCTCCCACGGCGCGCCGAAGCACAGCGGCGGGACGACGGTGACCAGCAGCGCCACCAGCATGATGGCGGGGGTGTAAATCCGGCTGAAGCGATCGATAAAGCGTTCTACCGGCGCGCGGCGCTCCTCGGCCTCTTCAATCAGCCTGAGGATGCGGTCGATGGCGCTGTCGCCCGGTTCGGAAAGGACCGTCAACTGCACCAGTCGGTCGACGCTGGTGGCGCCCGCAGGCACCTTTTCACCCGCCGCGCGCGCTACCGGGATGGATTCTCCGGTCAGGGCACTTTCGTCAAAACTTGCGGTGGCAGTAACGAGGGCCCCATCGGCTGGCAGGCGTCCGCCTGCGGGCACTTCAATCACGTCGCTCGGGCGCAGGGTGTTGATGGCGACCGTTTCACGCTGACCATCAATAACCCGCGTGGCGGTTTCCGGCTTCAGCGCCATCAGCGCGCTCACCCCTTTACGCGCCCGGCTCGCCGCCCAGCCCTCAAGGCGTTCGCCAATTAAGAACAGCAGCAGCACCATCGCCGCTTCCGCCGTCGCGCCAATAAACAGCGCCCCGATAGCCGCCACGCTCATCAGCGTTTCGATGGCAAACCAGCTGCCGCTTCTCATCAGACGCAGCGCCTGACGCGCAATCGGGAACAGGCCAACCAGCGTGGTGGCGATAAACGCCAGGTTGCCGAATGGGTGGTTGATCTGCTCCAGCCCCCAGCTCAGGGCCATCATGATGATGAGGGTGATAAGGGGCAGATTTTCTTTTAGCGGGGACGTTTTTTCTGCGGGCGCCGTTTCGCTGCGCAGGGTATAACCCGCTTTGCTGACGGCGGCTTCAACCTGTCTGCTGACGTCGTTTTCGGCGCTGACCAGCAGCTTTTCGGTAGCGAACAGCACCTGAACGTGATTCACGCCTGGCACCTGCTTCACCGCATTTTCCACTTTGCGGGCGCAGGCCGCGCAGTCCATGCCGTTGACCACCCAACTGTAGCGGTTGCCGCTTTCAGGCAGCGCTTCGGTCTGGGTTTCGCACGCGCCCTCGCAGCAGCAGTCCTCTTTTGGCGGAACCGGGCTGAGCTTAAGTGCCGAGAATTGGGGAACTTTTTTAGGTGTTTCTGGAGTCGACATGGCAGTCTCCGGTAATGATAATTTTCTCATTAACCGCAGCATACACTCTGGAGTCGACTCCAGAGTCAAGCGTTATTTAGATATACAGCGAACGCACAATCAGGAAGTGTCCGGCAAAGTAACAGGCGGCGGAAATCGCATTATCCGCACGGAAGCGGCGACGATAGTGGCTGCCCAGCCAGACGATATTACCCAACAGCAACAGTGCGGCACCGAAGAACGCAGACATTGCAGGCGCCGTCGGACGGAAGAACCACAGCTCGCCCGCCAGCCACACCATCACCAGCGTCATAGCGATAAACGTACAGACCGGCAGACGCATCTCTTCCAGACGCGACCAGATCACCGCGATCAGCAGGGCGCCAATCACCAGCAGCACCAGCGGCAGCGGCCAGAAGAAGGAGAGCGTCATCTGGCTGGCAAAGTAGATGGTATAGAGCAGATGTGACAGGAAGAACGCCCCCACGGCGTACAGCAGGCGCTGACGCGGCAGCAAGGTTAAGGCATCGCCAATCAGGGAAGCACACAGCCCCGCGAGGACAAGATAGCTAACGGCGTTAAACATCGGGGCCTGCCAGGCAAGCAACAGCAGGAGTAATAGCGTGACGGGTTTAAATAACCAGCGCTGCCAGGCTGGGCCACGGTAGGACGCATCGACGTAAAGCCATGCGGAAAAACAGACAGCGATAAATGACCAAAGCATATTAACTCCCTGTAACTGTTGAGGCTGAATGATCAGTTCCTGATCCAGTGTAGTGACGCGAGCGGTCGTTTGGCAATGCCGGGGCAGGCGAGGTATCCTGAATTCCGCATAATCTGATGGGATTTTTCAATGAGCAAGATGCCGCTGTTTTTCATTATCGTGGTGGCGATTATCGTCATTGCCGCCTCGTTCCGCTTCGTGCAGCAGCGCCGCGAGAAGGCGGATAACGATGCCGCGCCGCTGATGCAAAAGCGCGTGGTGGTGACGAACAAGCGTGAGAAGCCGCTTAATGACCGCCGATCCCGCCAGCAGCAGGTGACGCCTGCGGGCACAACAATGCGTTATGAAGCGAGCTTTAAGCCGGAAACCGGCGGGCTGGAGATGACCTTCCGCCTGGAGGCGCAGCAGTACCATCAGCTGACGGTGGGAGAGAAAGGCACGTTGAGCTATAAAGGGTCGCGTTTTGTAGGTTTTAGGGCTGAATAATGCGCGATCGGTCCCCTCTCCCAGTGGGAGAGGGTTAGGGTGAGGGCATCACACCGCACCTTACTTCTTCACCTGCGCCTTAAACTTCTTCATCCACACCAGCAGCTCAAATACGCCGAAAATAAACACCCGCAGCTGCTGCCAGCCGGTCATCGGTGGGCTATCTTTCGGCAGTCCGTTTTTCAGCATCACCATCTGTAAGGCATGCATGAACGCGGTAAAAATCAGCGCCACGTTAATGAAGATATTCAGCGGACGCGGGAACGGGTGCACCAGATTCAAAATCAAAAATGCCCAGACGCCCAGCATCAGCACGCGCCCTACGTTAATCAGTACTGGCATCGGATCCTCCTTGTGCCTGACGGTGATACAGACGATAAGCCACCTGGCCGGCGACCTTCTCGCGGTGCAGATCCCAGTGAACGGGAACGGGCGGCAGACCATTTTCCACTTCGCTTTCAACGTAAATCAGCGCGTCATCCGCCAGCCAACCATTTTGCTCCAGCAGGGATAGCGTCTCTTCCAGCAGCCCTTTACGGAACGGCGGGTCAACAAACACCACGTTGTACGGCGTCCCCTGTTGGGCGAGGAAGCTCAGCGTGTTGGTATTCACCACTTTGGCGTTGGTTGCCTTCAGCGTAGCCAAATTTTGCTGCAACGTCTGCGCGACGCCGCGCTCCATCTCCAGCAGCGTGGCGCTGGCAGCATAGCGCGACAGCGCTTCCAGCCCTAATGCACCGCTTCCGGCGAAGCAGTCCAGGCAGTTGGCGTCTACCATAGACGGGGCGAGCCAGTTAAACAGCGTCTCGCGAACGCGGTCCGTGGTGGGGCGTAAACCGGGGCTGTCCGGCACCGGTAATTTCCGGCCTCGCCACTGACCGCCGATAATGCGAATTTGACCGGCCGGGGCGCGGGTGGGTTTCTTCATCTCAGGAAAGCTCTGTTAACCATTGCCCTGCGATTGCGGGCGGTGATGTCAATTAAGTAAAGTGTTAGACTATTTCATCATTTTTTTAGCTTCCCTGTATATAGCGCCGCGAGGAGTGTAGTCGCAGATGGCAAAACAAAAAAAACGTGGCTTCTTTTCCTGGTTGGGTTTCGGTGAAAAAGAGCAAGAAACAGAACAGAAAACCGAAGAACAGCAGGTTGTAGAAGAGCAGTCACAGCCTGAAACGCCTGTCGAAACCGCTGCGGTTGTCGAAGCGGAAGAGCCAGCCCACAGTAAAGAAGAGATTGAATCCTTTGCTGAAGAGGTGGTTGAGGTCACTGAGCAGGTTCAGGAGAGCGAGAAGCCAGAGCCGGTTATCGTAGAAACCCTTACCGAAGCGCCGCAGGCCGCTATCGAACACGAAGCGCTGCCGCTGCCCGAAGAGGTTAAAGCTGAAGAGGTTTCTGCCGAAGAGTGGCTGGCCGAAGCGGAAACCGTTGAAATTGTTGAGGCGGTGGAAGAAGAAGCGGTCCTTGAGCCAGAGCTGACCGACGAAGAGCTGGAAGCCCAGGCGCTGGCGGCGGAAGCGGCTGAAGAAGCGGTCATCGTCGTACCGGTGGAAGAGCAGGCCGAAGAAGAGATCGTTCAGGAGCAGGAAAAACCGACAAAAGAAGGTTTCTTCGCGCGCCTGAAGCGCAGCCTGCTCAAAACCAAAGAAAACTTAGGTTCCGGATTTATCAGTCTTTTCCGCGGCAAAAAGATCGACGACGATCTGTTTGAAGAGCTGGAAGAGCAGTTGCTGATTGCGGACGTGGGCGTGGAAACTACCCGTAAGATCATCGCCAACCTGACCGAAGGGGCGAGCCGCAAACAGCTGCGCGACGCCGAGGCGCTGTACGGCCTGCTGAAAGACGAGATGGGTGAAATTCTCGCAAAAGTTGACGAACCGCTTAATATTGAAGGCAAAATGCCGTTTGTTATCCTGATGGTTGGCGTCAACGGCGTGGGTAAAACCACCACCATCGGCAAGCTGGCGCGCCAGTTTGAGCAGCAGGGCAAATCGGTGATGCTGGCGGCGGGCGATACCTTCCGTGCGGCAGCGGTGGAACAGCTCCAGGTGTGGGGCCAGCGCAACAATATTCCGGTCATTGCTCAGCACACCGGCGCGGATTCCGCGTCCGTGATTTTCGATGCCATCCAGGCGGCGAAGTCGCGTAACGTGGACGTGCTGATTGCGGATACCGCGGGGCGTTTGCAGAACAAATCGCACCTGATGGAAGAGCTGAAGAAAATCGTTCGCGTCATGAAGAAGCTGGACGAAGATGCACCGCATGAAATTATGCTGACTATCGACGCCAGCACCGGACAGAACGCCATCAGCCAGGCGAAGCTGTTCCATGAAGCGGTAGGACTGACCGGGATCACGCTGACCAAGCTGGACGGCACCGCGAAAGGCGGGGTGATCTTCTCCGTGGCCGACCAGTTCGGCATTCCTATCCGTTACATCGGTGTGGGCGAGCGTATTGAGGATTTACGTCCGTTTAAAGCGGACGACTTTATTGAGGCACTATTTGCCCGAGAGGACTAACAATGATTCGCTTTGAACACGTCAGCAAGGCCTATCTCGGCGGGAGACAAGCGCTACAGGGGGTGACATTCCACCTCCAGCCAGGCGAGATGGCATTCCTGACCGGCCATTCCGGCGCGGGGAAAAGTACCCTGCTCAAGCTGATCTGTGGGATCGAGCGGCCAAGCGCCGGGAAAATCTGGTTCAGCGGCCATGAAATTAGCCGTCTTAAGAACCGTGAAGTGCCGTTCCTGCGTCGTCAGATTGGCATGATTTTCCAGGATCACCACCTGCTGATGGATCGCACGGTTTTCGATAACGTCGCGATCCCGCTGATTATTGCCGGCGCCAGTTACGATGATATCCGCCGTCGCGTTTCGGCGGCGCTGGATAAGGTCGGGCTGCTGGACAAAGCGAAGAACTTCCCAATCCAGCTCTCAGGCGGTGAGCAGCAGCGCGTGGGTATCGCCCGTGCGGTGGTGAACAAGCCTGCCGTTTTGCTGGCGGATGAACCGACCGGTAACCTGGATGATGCCCTCTCTGAAGGGATCCTGCGTCTGTTTGAGGAATTTAACCGCGTGGGGGTCACGGTACTGATGGCGACGCACGACATGGGGCTGATCTCCCGCCGTTCGTACCGCATGCTGACCCTGAGCGACGGGCATTTGCACGGAGGCCACGGTGAACAAGCGTGATGCAATGAACCAGATTCGGCAGTTCAGCAACCGGTTTGACCGTTTCCGCAAGCCTCAGAGCGGTGGGGACGGCAATCGCAATGCGCCTAAGCGTGCCAAAGCGACACCGAAACCGAACTCCCGCAAAACCAACGTCTTTAACGAGCAGGTGCGGTATGCCTTCCAGGGCGCGTTGCAGGATCTGAAAAGCAAACCGCTGGCGACGTTCCTGACGGTGATGGTGATTGCCATCTCCCTGACGCTGCCCAGCGTCTGCTATATGGTTTACAAAAACGTAAACCAGGCGGCGTCCCAGTACTATCCGTCGCCGCAGATTACCGTTTATCTGGATAAAGCCCTCGACGATAACGCGGCGGCTCAGGTAGTGGGGCAGATTCAGGCCGAGCAGGGCGTGGAAAAGGTGAACTATCTCTCCCGCGATGAAGCGCTGGGCGAATTCCGCAACTGGTCCGGATTTGGCGGCGCGCTGGATATGCTTGAAGAGAACCCGCTGCCCGCGGTGGCGGTGGTGATCCCGAAACTCGATTTCCAGGGCACAGATTCGCTCAATACCCTGCGCGACCGCATTACCCGCATTAACGGGATTGATGAAGTGCGCATGGACGACAGCTGGTTTGCCCGTCTTGCCGCCCTGACCGGGCTGGTAGGACGCGTGTCGGCGATGATCGGCGTGCTGATGGTGGCGGCGGTGTTCCTCGTCATCGGTAACAGCGTGCGCCTGAGCATCTTCGCCCGTCGCGATACCATCAACGTGCAGAAACTGATTGGCGCAACGGATGGTTTCATCCTCCGCCCGTTCCTCTACGGCGGCGCGTTATTAGGTTTTTCTGGTGCATTTCTTTCATTGATATTGTCAGAAATTTTGGTGATGCGGCTGTCGTCAGCCGTCACCGAGGTGGCGCAGGTTTTCGGAACTAAGTTTGATATCAGTGGTTTAGGTTTCGATGAGTGCCTGCTGTTACTGCTGGTGTGCTCCATGATCGGCTGGGTGGCGGCATGGCTGGCAACGGTTCAACATTTACGCCACTTTACTCCCGACTAATAAAAGCGTGATATAATCTTTCCCTGCACCGAGATGTTCGCTTGCAGGGAAAGCGTCCCTGTTGTCTCTTCCCCTGTAATCATCTTCATGTCACATTTTGTGCGTAATTTATTCACTGTTCCACCTGGAACTTGTGGATAAAATCACTGTCTGATAAAAGAGTGAATGCTAATCTCGTTGCTCAAACGCTTTGGCATGGTTGTTGCCTGACGGGGACAACCTGGACCAGAAGAAACATTGAGAGGAATGAATGACCAAAGAAATGCAAACTTTAGCTTTAGCCCCTGTTGGTAACCTGGAATCTTACATCCGGGCTGCGAACACCTGGCCGATGTTAACGGCTGAGGAAGAAAAGGAGCTTGCTGAAAAGCTGCATTACCAGGGCGATCTGGAAGCAGCTAAAACGCTGATCCTGTCTCACCTGCGCTTTGTTGTTCACGTTGCTCGTAATTATGCGGGCTACGGCCTGCCGCAGGCGGACCTGATTCAGGAAGGTAATATTGGCCTGATGAAGGCGGTACGTCGTTTTAACCCGGAAGTGGGTGTGCGACTCGTCTCCTTCGCCGTGCACTGGATCAAAGCGGAAATTCACGAATACGTCCTGCGTAACTGGCGTATTGTGAAAGTCGCCACGACGAAAGCGCAGCGCAAACTGTTCTTCAACCTGCGTAAAACCAAGCAGCGTCTGGGCTGGTTCAATCAGGATGAAGTGGAAATGGTGGCGCGCGAGCTGGGCGTTTCCAGCAAAGACGTCCGCGAGATGGAATCCCGTATGGCCGCGCAGGACATGACGTTTGATATGTCTGCCGACGATGACGCGTCCGACAGCCAGCCGATGGCCCCGGTTCTGTATCTACAGGATAAAACCTCTAACTTTGCTGACGGCATTGAAGAGGATAACTGGGAAGACCAGGCGGCGAACAAGCTGACCTTCGCGATGGAAGGCCTCGACGAGCGTAGCCAGGATATTATCCGTGCCCGCTGGCTGGACGAAGATAACAAGTCCACATTGCAGGAACTGGCCGACCGCTACGGCGTCTCCGCTGAACGTGTCCGTCAGCTTGAAAAGAACGCCATGAAGAAACTTCGCGCCGCTATCGAAGCGTAATTTTCGCGAAGTACACCGAGAACCCCTGGATGAGAGTCTGGGGGTTTTGTTTTTTTAGCGCCCGCTCTGGCGAATTTCTTCCCCCTGGCAAACACTTACTGATGCGCTAAGCAGGCGACTTTCAGAGGGTGACAGGGTGAAAAATAACGAACTGAACGACCGGCGTTTACAGGCGACGCCGCGCGGTATCGGCGTCATGTGTAACTTCTATGCCGATAAAGCCGAAAACGCCACGGTGTGGGACGTGGAAGGTAACGAGTATATTGATTTTGCCGCCGGGATCGCCGTGCTGAATACCGGGCATCGCCATCCTAAAGTTATCGCCGCCATCGAAAAACAGCTTCACGCCTTTACCCATACCGCTTATCAGATCGTCCCCTATGAAGGTTATGTGGCGCTTGCCGAGCGCATCAACCAGCGCGTACCCATAGAGGGGCCAGCCAAAACCGCCTTTTTCTCAACCGGTGCAGAAGCGGTCGAAAACGCGGTGAAAATTGCCCGCGCGTACACCAGACGTCCCGGCCTTATCACCTTCGGCGGCGCGTTCCATGGCCGTACCTTTATGACCATGGCGCTGACCGGCAAAGTGGCGCCCTATAAGCTCGGCTTCGGCCCGTTCCCTGGCTCGGTGTACCACGCGCAATTCCCTAACAGCTTGCACGGCGTCAGTACCGCCGAAGCGTTAAAAAGCCTGGAGCGCATCTTCAAAGCCGATATCGCGCCCGATCAGGTGGCGGCAATCATTATTGAACCGGTTCAGGGCGAGGGCGGATTCAACGTCGCGCCCGCTGATTTTATGCAGGCGCTGCGTGCCCTGTGCGATACCCACGGGATTTTACTGATTGCCGACGAAGTGCAAACCGGCTTCGCCCGTACCGGCAAGCTGTTCTCCATGGAAAACCACTGCGTGAAGCCCGATCTGATCACTATGGCGAAAAGCCTGGCGGGCGGGATGCCGCTTTCTGCCGTCTCTGGCCGGGCGGAGGTGATGGATGCGCCCGCGCCGGGTGGACTTGGCGGAACCTACGCAGGTAACCCGCTGGCGATTGCGGCGGCCCATGCGGTGCTGGATGTGATTGACGAGGACGATCTCTGCACCCGCGCGGCGCATCTCGGGCATCATCTGGTCGAGGTGCTGAATAAAGCGAAGGATGGCTGTCCGTATATCGCCGATATCCGTGGGCAGGGGTCGATGGTGGCGGTGGAATTTACCGATCCGCAAACCGGACAGCCGTCGCCGGAATTTACCCGTCAGGTTCAGGAGCGCGCGTTGAACGAAGGGCTGCTGCTTTTGAGCTGCGGCGTTTACGGCAACGTTATTCGCTTCCTCTACCCACTCACCATCCCCGAAGCGCAGTTTCGTAAAGCGCTGGATATTATTTCCGCCTCGCTGACACGATAAAGCCAAAAGCCCGGCTGAAATGAAGGCCGGGCTTATCATATTTTCATTTCAAATTAGCTATTCCAAAATCATAAAAATGGGGTATGTTTTAGCAGAGTATGCTGAAAAAGCGCGAACAGCACGCCTATAACTGAAATAAAGCGCTACACAACAACATCACAACAATCGTTATAACCATAATAATGGGGAATCTCAGGATGAACATGAAGGGTAAAGCGTTACTGGCAGGATGTATCGCGTTGGCATTCAGCGCCATGGCGCAGGCCGATATTAAAGTGGCCGTGGTGGGCGCGATGTCCGGTCCGGTAGCACAGTACGGCGACCAGGAATTTACGGGCGCGGAACAGGCGGTTGCAGACATTAATGCTAAGGGCGGCATCAAGGGCGAAAAGCTGCAAATCGTAAAATATGACGATGCCTGTGACCCGAAACAGGCGGTCGCGGTGGCGAACAAAGTGGTAAACGACGGGATCAAATACGTTATTGGTCACCTGTGCTCCTCTTCCACCCAGCCCGCATCTGACATCTACGAAGACGAAGGCATTCTGATGATCACGCCGGCCGCGACGGCGCCAGAGCTGACCGCGCGCGGCTATAAGCTGATCCTGCGTACCACCGGTCTGGACTCCGATCAGGGGCCAACCGCCGCGAAATACATCGTGGAAAAAGTGAAGCCGCAGCGCATCGCGATTGTTCATGACAAACAGCAGTACGGCGAAGGCCTGGCCCGTGCGGTGCAGGATAACCTGAAAAAAGCGAACGCCAACGTGGTGTTCTTTGACGGTATCACCGCCGGTGAGAAAGACTTCTCGACTCTGGTCGCGCGTCTGAAGAAAGAAAACATCGATTTCGTTTACTACGGCGGCTACCACCCGGAAATGGGGCAGATCCTGCGTCAGGCGCGTGCGGCGGGTCTGAAGACGCAGTTCATGGGGCCAGAAGGTGTCGCGAACGTTTCCCTGTCTAACATCGCGGGTGAATCCGCTGAAGGTCTGCTGGTGACCAAACCGAAGAACTACGACCAGGTGCCTGCGAACAAACCTGTTGTCGATGCCATCAAGGCGAAGAAACAGGATCCAAGCGGTGCGTTCGTCTGGACCACTTACGCAGCGTTGCAATCTCTGCAAGCGGGCCTGAACCATTCAGCCGATCCGGCGGAGATTGCCACCTGGCTGAAAGCGAACTCGGTGGAAACCGTGATGGGACCGTTGTCCTGGGATGAGAAGGGCGATTTGAAGGGCTTCGAGTTCGGCGTGTTTGACTGGCATGCCAATGGCACTGCTACTGATGCCAAATAATGCTGGCGCGGGTTGATGCCCTCACCCTAACCCTCTCCCACGGGGAGAGGGGATTACCCGGTTTTCTCCCTTTCCCTTAGGGAGAGGGCCGGGATGAGGGTATCAGGCCGCACAGATCTAGCGCTTCTCCCACCCGTTCGCCTGCGCCGTAAACCCTAACGCCTGCATAAACGCTGCCATCACGCCGCGATCCTCCACGCCCACGTCGGCCATCCACCAGGAGGTTACGCTCGGGTTTTCGCGGATCACCTCTTCAATCAAATACTGCCCGACCCCGCGACGACGGGTCACGTCGCGCACGCGCAGGGAGTCCAGCGCCCCTTCCGTGCCGCTCAGCGTTACGCGGACGGCGGCCAGCAGACGTTCATTAAAACGCGCGGCATAGATGCGGTGGTTTTCATCGACGGCCAGCGATGAAGGGGAATATTCCGGCCAGATCTTGCCCAGGTCGATATGATCCTGGTCGCTAAAGGTCACCAGACGCACGATAGTCAGTTTCATTAGCTGCTTGTCCAAATCAAAAAGAGTAGGGCCAGTGTACTCAATTTATTTGCTCAGGCGCTTTCTCTTTTTCTTCCCATTTACCAGGTGATTAGTTTTTTGACAGCGTAATGCGCAGTTTGAAAACACATGGATCGAAAAATAAGCAGAATTTTAACCTGAAGGGTAGTGATTTATTCGGCGCTTTGTGCCGTTATTTTATGCTGCCAACTGCGCTTTTATTTGTTTATCTCCGCCTGATTTCAGAATATTATCTTTGCTTAATCGCCTGAAAAATAGAGATTTTAGTCTGGTTTTTGACAAAAAACTGCGCTAAACCATTAAAGGCACTGGTAAAAATAGCGTTGTTCATTAAAAGTACAGAATGCTTTTTAACCATAATAAAACAAAATATAAACACGACATCACGAATGGGGATTCAGAGATGAAAAGGAACGCGAAGACATTAATCGCGGGGATGGTCGCACTGTCGATCTCGCATGCCGCTATGGCAGACGACATTAAAGTTGCGGTAGTGGGGGCGATGTCCGGCCCTGTTGCCCAGTGGGGTGACATGGAGTTCAACGGCGCGCGTCAGGCCATCAAAGATATCAACGCCAAAGGCGGGATCAAAGGCGACAAGCTGGTGGGCGTGGAGTATGACGACGCCTGTGATCCAAAACAGGCCGTCGCGGTCGCCAACAAAATTGTTAACGACGGTATCCAGTACGTCATAGGGCACCTGTGTTCCTCTTCCACGCAGCCTGCGTCTGATATCTACGAAGACGAAGGCATTCTGATGATCACCCCGGGCGCCACCAACCCGGAACTGACCCAGCGCGGCTACCAGCACATCATGCGTACCGCCGGTCTGGACTCCTCTCAGGGGCCAACCGCCGCCAAATACATCCTCGAAACCGTTAAGCCGCAGCGTATCGCCATCATTCATGATAAACAGCAGTACGGCGAAGGCCTGGCGCGTTCCGTACAGGACGGCCTGAAAAAAGGCGGGGCGAACATCGTCTTCTTCGACGGCATTACCGCCGGTGAAAAAGACTTCTCCGCGCTGATCGCCCGCCTGCAAAAAGAGAATATCGACTTCGTTTACTACGGCGGCTACTACCCGGAAATGGGGCAGATGCTGCGCCAGGCGCGCGCCACCGGCCTGAAAACCCAGTTCATGGGGCCAGAGGGCGTGGGCAATGCCTCCCTGTCCAACATCGCGGGGGATTCTGCCGAAGGCATGCTGGTGACGATGCCAAAACGCTATGACCAGGATCCGGCGAATAAGGTTATCGTGGATGCGCTCAAGGCGCAGAAGAAAGATCCAAGTGGTCCGTACGTCTGGATCACCTACGCGGCCGTGCAGTCTCTGGCCACCGCGCTGGACCGTACCGGCAGCAAAGAACCGCTGGATCTGGTGAAAGATTTAAAAGCGCACGGGGCGAACACCGTGATTGGGCCGCTGAACTGGGATGAGAAAGGCGATCTGAAGGGATTTGAATTTGGTGTCTTTAAGTGGCACGCCGACGGTTCGTCCTCGGTCGCCAGATAATCATCCCACCGCCCGGCTCACCGGGCGGGTATAAAAAGGTTTGCATATGTCCGAGCAGTTTCTCTACTTTTTGCAGCAGATGTTTAACGGCGTCACGCTGGGAAGCACTTACGCGCTGATCGCCATCGGCTACACGATGGTTTACGGCATTATCGGCATGATTAACTTCGCCCACGGCGAGGTGTACATGATCGGTAGCTACGTCTCCTTTATGATCATCGCCGCGCTGATGATGATGGGCATCGACAGCAGCTGGCTGCTGGTAGCCGCCGGGTTTATCGGCGCGATTGTGATCGCCAGCGCCTACGGCTGGAGTATCGAACGGGTAGCCTACCGACCGGTGCGCAGCTCCAAGCGCCTGATCGCGCTGATCTCCGCCATAGGGATGTCCATTTTCCTGCAAAACTACGTCAGCCTGACTGAAGGTTCACGCGACGTGGCGCTGCCAAGCCTGTTTAACGGCCAGTGGATTGTGGGGGCCAGCGAAAACTTCTCCGCCTCTGTCACCACCATGCAGCTGGTAATCTGGGTTGTGACCTTTATTGCGATGCTGGCCCTGACCCTGTTCATCCGCTACTCCCGCATGGGACGCGCCTGCCGCGCCTGCGCGGAAGATCTGAAGATGGCGAGCCTGCTCGGGATCAACACCGACCGCGTGATTGCCCTGACCTTCGTGATCGGCGCAGCGATGGCGGCGGTGGCTGGCGTGTTGCTCGGTCAGTTCTACGGCGTAATCAACCCGTACATCGGTTTTATGGCCGGGATGAAAGCCTTCACCGCAGCGGTACTGGGCGGCATCGGCAGCATTCCGGGCGCGATGATCGGCGGCCTGATTTTGGGCGTGGCCGAAGCGCTCTCCTCTGCGTATCTGAGCACCGAATATAAAGATGTGGTGTCGTTTGCCCTGCTGATTCTGGTTCTGCTGGTGATGCCTACCGGTATTCTGGGCCGTCCGGAGGTAGAGAAAGTATGAAACCGATGCATTTTGCGATGGCGCTGCTCTCTGCCGCCATGTTCTTCGTCCTGGCGGGCGTCTTTATGGGCGTCCAGTTAGGGCTGGACGGCACGAAGCTGGTGGTGGATACCGCCCCCGACATCCGCTGGCAGTGGGTGTTTATCGGCACCGCTGTGGTGTTCCTGTTCCAGCTGCTGCGTCCGCTGTTCCAGAAGACGCTGAAAAACGTCTCCGGGCCGAAATTCGTCCTGCCGGCGATCGACGGTACAACCGTGAAACAGAAGCTGTTCCTTGTGGCGCTGCTGGTGGCTGCCGTGGCGTGGCCGTTTATGGTATCGCGCGGGACGGTGGATATTGCCACCCTGACCATGATCTACGTGATTCTGGGGCTGGGTCTGAACGTGGTGGTGGGGCTGTCTGGCCTGCTGGTGCTGGGCTACGGCGGGTTCTACGCCATCGGCGCGTACACCTTCGCGCTGCTGAACCACTATTACGGCCTCGGCTTCTGGACCTGTCTGCCGCTTGCGGGGCTGGTCTCTGCCGCGGCGGGCTTCCTGCTCGGCTTCCCGGTGCTGCGCCTGCGCGGTGACTACCTGGCGATTGTGACCTTAGGCTTCGGCGAAATCGTCCGTATCCTGCTGCTCAACAATACCGAAGTGACCGGCGGTCCGAACGGCATCAGCCAGATCCCGAAACCGACCTTCTTCGGCCTGGAGTTCAGCCGTACCGCCCGCGAAGGCGGCTGGGATACCTTCAGCAACTTCTTTGGCATCAAATACGATCCGTCCGACCGCGTGATCTGGCTCTATCTGGTGGCGCTGCTGCTGGTGGTGATTACGCTGTTTGTGATCAACCGTCTGCTGCGCATGCCGCTGGGCCGCGCATGGGAAGCGCTACGTGAAGATGAGATCGCCTGCCGCTCCCTGGGCCTGAACCCGACCCGCATCAAGCTGACCGCATTTACCATCAGCGCCGCGTTTGCCGGTTTCGCCGGAACGCTGTTTGCCGCGCGTCAGGGCTTCGTCAGCCCGGAATCGTTCACCTTTGCCGAATCGGCCTTCGTGCTGGCGATTGTGGTGCTCGGCGGAATGGGCTCGCAGTTCGCCGTGATCCTCGCGGCTATCCTGCTGGTGGTCTCCCGCGAGCTGATGCGCGACTTTAACGAATACAGCATGTTAATGCTGGGTGGTTTGATGGTGCTGATGATGATCTGGCGTCCGCAGGGTCTCCTGCCGATGACCCGTCCACAGCTGAAGCTGAAACGCACACAGGCGAAAGGAGAGCAGGCATGAAGCCTTTATTATCCGTTAACGGCCTGATGATGCGTTTTGGCGGCCTGCTGGCGGTCAACAATGTGAATCTGGATCTGCACAAGAAAGAGATTGTCTCCCTGATTGGCCCGAACGGCGCGGGAAAAACCACGGTCTTCAACTGCCTGACCGGCTTCTACAAGCCGACGGGCGGCACCATCATGCTGCGCGATCAGCATCTTGAAGGGCTGCCGGGCCAGCAGATTGCCCGCATGGGCGTGGTGCGTACCTTCCAGCACGTGCGTCTGTTCCGCGAGATGACGGTGATTGAGAACCTGCTGGTGGCGCAACATCAGCAGCTGAAAACCGGCCTCTTCTCCGGCCTGCTGAAAACCCCGGCCTTCCGCCGCACGCAGGAAGAGGCGCTCGATCGCGCCGCGACCTGGCTCGACCGTATCGGCCTGCTCCAGCACGCCAACCGTCAGGCGAGCAACCTCGCTTACGGGGATCAGCGTCGCCTGGAGATTGTGCGCTGCATGGTGACGCAGCCGGAGATCCTGATGCTCGACGAACCAGCGGCAGGTCTCAATCCGAAAGAGACCAAAGAGCTGGACGAGCTGATTGCCGAGCTGCGCGACCATCACGACACCACCATCCTGCTGATTGAGCATGACATGAAGCTGGTGATGGGCATTTCGGACCGTATCTACGTGGTAAACCAGGGCACGCCGCTGGCAAACGGCACGCCGGAAGAGATCCGCAACAACCCGGACGTGATCCGCGCATACCTTGGTGAGGCATAAGATGGAAAAAGCGATGTTAACGTTCGACAAGGTCAACGCGCACTACGGCAAAATTCAGGCGCTGCACGATGTCAGCCTGCATATCAATCAGGGCGAAATCGTCACCCTGATTGGGGCTAACGGCGCGGGCAAAACCACGCTGCTCGGCACCCTGTGCGGCGACCCGCGCGCCACCAGCGGGCGGATTGTGTTTGATGGTAAAGACATCACCGACTGGCAGACCGCCAGAATCATGCGTGAAGCGGTGGCGATTGTCCCGGAAGGGCGTCGCGTATTCTCCCGCATGACGGTGGAAGAGAATCTGGCGATGGGCGGTTTCTTCGCCCACCGGGATGAATACCAGACCCGCATCAAGTGGGTGTACGAACTCTTCCCGCGCCTGTGGGAGCGTCGTATTCAGCGCGCGGGCACCATGTCCGGCGGCGAGCAACAGATGCTGGCGATTGGCCGCGCGCTGATGAGCCAGCCGCGTCTGCTGTTGCTGGATGAACCGTCGCTCGGTCTTGCGCCCATCATCATCCAGCAGATTTTCGATACCATTGAGCAGCTGCGCAAAGAGGGGATGACCATCTTCCTCGTCGAACAGAACGCCAACCAGGCGCTGAAGCTCGCTGACCGCGGCTATGTGCTGGAGAACGGGCGCGTGGTGCTCTCCGATACCGGCGATGCGCTGCTGGCGAACGAAGCGGTGCGGAGCGCGTACCTGGGCGGATAGGTAAAAGCAAAAAGGCAACGCAAGTTGCCTTTTTAGTGTTTTCTCCCTCTCCCTGTGGGAGAGGGCCGGGGTGAGGGCACCAGACCGCACCCAACATCTAAACCCCTTCACACAACCATCATCCCTCTGACGCCTGGCTGTCACCTGTCTGTAAACAAACAGTTATTTTTCTGTCATTCGAGCATGTCATGTTACCTCGCGAGCATAAAACGCGTGATATCGCGCATCCGGCACAATAAGAGAGATGACAATGACATCGTTACGACACACAGCTTTGGGTCTGGCACTGGGTCTGGCTTTTGCGACGAACGCAATGGCTGTGACGACCATTCCGTTCTGGCATTCCATGGAAGGAGAGTTGGGTAAAGAGGTTGACTCCCTGGCGCAACGTTTCAACGACACCCACCCGGATTACAAAATTGTGCCGGTGTACAAAGGCAACTACGAGCAGAGCCTGAGCGCGGGCATCGCCGCCTTCCGTACCGGTAACGCGCCTGCGCTGTTACAGGTTTATGAAGTGGGCACCGCGACCATGATGGCCTCCAAAGCCATCAAGCCGGTGTACGAGGTGTTCAAAGAGGCGGGCATTAACTTTGACGAGTCCCAGTTCGTGCCAACCGTGGCGGGATACTACACGGATTCCAAAAGCGGGCATCTGCTGTCCCAGCCGTTTAACAGCTCTACGCCAGTGCTGTACTACAACAAAGACGCCTTCAGGAAAGCCGGTTTAGATCCGGAGCAGCCGCCAAAAACCTGGCAGGACCTGGCCGAATACACCGCGAAGCTGAAAGCGGCGGGGATGAAGTGCGGCTACGCCAGCGGCTGGCAGGGCTGGATCCAGATTGAAAACTTCAGCGCCTGGCACGGCCTGCCGGTTGCCACCAAAAACAACGGCTTCGACGGTACCGACGCGGTGCTGGAGTTCAACAAGCCGGAGCAGGTGAAGCACATCGCGCTGCTGGAAGCACTCAATAAGAAGGGCGACTTCAGCTACTTCGGGCGTAAAGACGAATCCACCGAGAAGTTCTACAACGGCGATTGCGCCATTACCACCGCCTCATCTGGCTCGCTGGCAGACATCCGTCACTACGCCAAATTCAATTACGGCGTGGGCATGATGCCGTACGACGCTGACGTCAAAGGCGCGCCGCAGAATGCCATCATCGGCGGGGCGAGCCTGTGGGTGATGCAGGGTAAAGACAACGGCACCTACAAAGGCGTGGCCGAGTTCCTCGACTTCCTGGCGAAGCCGGAAAACGCCGCCGAGTGGCACCAGAAGACCGGCTACCTGCCGATCACCAAAGCCGCGTACGACCTGACCCGCGAGCAGGGCTTCTACAGCAAGAACCCGGGCGCGGATATCGCGACGCGTCAGATGCTGAACAAGCCGCCGTTGCCGTTCACCAAAGGCCTGCGTCTGGGCAACATGCCGCAGATCCGCACCATCGTCGATGAAGAGCTGGAAAGCGTGTGGACCGGGAAGAAAACGCCACAGCAGGCGCTGGATTCCGCGGTAGAGCGCGGGAATCAGCTGCTGCGCCGCTTTGAGCAGTCGACGAAGTCTTAATCTTTTTGCCCTCACCCTAACCCCCTCCCTTTGGGAGAGGGACGGGGTGAGGGGAAACCAACCTGAGCTAACCTATGTCATCATCCCGTCCGGTGTTCCGTTCCCGCTGGCTGCCGTACCTGTTGGTCGCGCCGCAGCTGGTCATCACCGTCATCTTCTTTATCTGGCCTGCGGGCGAAGCGCTGTGGTACTCGGTACAAAGCGTCGATCCGTTCGGGCTTTCCAGCCAGTTTGTCGGGCTGGACAACTTTACCGCGCTGTTCCACGACAGCTACTACCTGGATTCCTTCTGGACGACGATCAAATTCAGCGCGCTGGTCACCGTCAGCGGTCTTGTCGCGTCGCTGTTTTTCGCCGCGCTGGTGGATTACGTAGTACGGGGCAGCCGTCTGTATCAGACCCTGATGCTGCTGCCCTACGCCGTGGCTCCCGCCGTGGCCGCCGTGCTGTGGATCTTCCTGTTTAACCCGGGCCGCGGGCTGATTACCCACTTCCTGGGTGAGTTTGGCTACGACTGGAACCACGCCCAGAACAGCGGTCAGGCGATGTTCCTGGTGGTGTTCGCCTCGGTGTGGAAGCAGATCAGCTATAACTTCCTGTTTTTCTTTGCCGCGCTACAGTCTATCCCGCGTTCGCTGGTGGAGGCCGCCGCCATCGACGGCGCAGGGCCGGTGCGCCGCTTCTTCCGGCTGTCGCTGCCGCTGATCGCCCCGGTGAGTTTCTTTCTGCTGGTGGTGAACCTGGTGTACGCCTTCTTCGACACCTTCCCGGTGATCGACGCCGCCACCGCGGGCGGCCCGGTGCAGGCAACCACCACGCTGATTTACAAGATCTACCGCGAGGGCTTTGCCGGGCTTGATCTCTCAGCCTCTGCTGCACAGTCGGTCGTGCTGATGTTCCTCGTCATCATCCTCACGGTGGTGCAGTTCCGCTATGTCGAAAGTAAGGTGCGCTACCAATGATTGAGAACCGTTGCGGGCTGACGATTTTCAGCCATACCCTGCTGATTCTGGGCATCCTCGTCATCCTGTTCCCACTGTACGTGGCCTTCGTCGCCGCCACGCTGGACACCAAAGCGGTGTTCGACACGCCAATGACGCTGATCCCAGGCACGCATCTTTTCGAGAACATGAAAACTATCTGGACGCAGGGCGTGAGCGCTAACAGCGCGCCGTTCTGGCTGATGATGCTCAACAGTTTCATCATGGCGTTCGGCATCACCGTCGGCAAAATCACCGTGTCGATGCTTTCGGCCTTCGCCATCGTCTGGTTCCGCTTTCCGTTGCGTAACCTGTTTTTCTGGATGATTTTCATCACCCTGATGCTGCCGGTGGAGGTGCGTATCTTCCCGACGGTGGAGGTGATCGCCAACCTGAAGATGCTCGACAGCTACGCGGGCTTGACCCTGCCGCTGATGGCCTCGGCGACCGCCACCTTCCTGTTTCGCCAGTTCTTTATGACCCTGCCGGACGAGCTGATTGAAGCCGCGCGCATTGACGGGGCCTCGCCGATGCGCTTCTTCCGCGACATCGTGCTGCCGCTGTCGAAAACCAATCTCGCGGCGCTGTTTGTGATCACCTTTATCTACGGCTGGAACCAGTATCTGTGGCCGCTGCTGATCGTTCAGGACGTCAACCTCGGCACCGCCGTGGCGGGCATCAAAGGCATGATCGCCACCGGCGAAGGCACCACCCTCTGGAACCAGGTGATGGCGGCGATGCTGCTCACCCTTATCCCACCCGTAGTCATTGTTTTAGCCATGCAGCGCGCGTTTGTCCGCGGCCTGGTCGATAGCGAGAAATAAGATGGCAGGTTTAAAATTACAGGCAGTAACCAAAAGCTGGGACGGCAAAACCCAGGTCATTCAGCCGCTGACGCTCGACGTGGCGGACGGGGAATTTATCGTGATGGTCGGCCCGTCCGGCTGCGGAAAATCCACCCTGCTGCGTATGGTGGCCGGGCTGGAGCGTGTGACGTCCGGGGATATCTGGATTGACCGCCAGCGCGTTACCGAGATGGAACCCAAAGATCGCGGCATCGCGATGGTATTCCAGAACTACGCCCTCTATCCGCACATGAGCGTGGAAGAGAACATGGCCTGGGGGCTGAAAATTCGCGGTATGGGCAAAGGCCATATCGAGGAGCGCGTGAAAGAGGCCGCGCGCATTCTGGAGCTGGACGGCCTGCTCAAGCGTCGCCCGCGCGAGCTCTCCGGCGGCCAGCGCCAGCGCGTGGCGATGGGGCGCGCCATCGTGCGCGATCCGGCGGTATTTCTGTTCGACGAACCGCTGTCAAACCTCGACGCCAAACTGCGCGTGCAGATGCGTCTTGAGCTACAGCAGCTGCATCGGCGGCTGGGAACCACGTCCCTCTATGTGACCCACGATCAGGTTGAAGCCATGACCCTCGCCCAGCGCGTGATGGTGATGAACAAAGGCATCGCCGAGCAGATTGGCACCCCAGTGGAAGTCTACGAGAAACCGGCCAGCCGTTTTGTGGCGAGCTTTATCGGCAGCCCGGCGATGAACCTGCTGGACGGGCGGATCAATGCGGCGGGAACACACTTCGAGCTGGAAAGCGGGATGGCGTTGCCGATCAACTGGTACTATCGTGGCTACGCCGGGCGTAAGATGACGCTTGGTATCCGCCCCGAGCATATTGGTTTGACGTCTCAGGCGGACGGCGGCGTGCCGCTGGTGATGGACACGCTGGAGATGCTGGGCGCAGACAACCTGGCGCACGGACGCTGGGGCGAGCAAAAGCTGGTAGTGCGTCTGCCGCATCAGGAGCGCTCGAAAGCAGGCAGTACGCTGTGGCTGCATATGCCGGAAAATCACCTGCACTTATTTGACGGTGAAACAGGACAACGAGTATGAGCAACTGGCCTTACCCCCACATCGTCGCCCACCGTGGTGGCGGTAAACTGGCGCCGGAAAACACCCTGGCGGCAATTGACGTTGGCGCACGCTACGGCCACACGATGATCGAGTTCGACGCCAAGCTGTCGAAGGACGGCGAAATTTTCCTGCTGCACGACGACAACCTCGAACGCACCAGCAACGGCTGGGGCGTGGCGGGTGAACTGCCGTGGCGTGACCTGCTGAAGGTGGACGCCGGAAGCTGGTTCAGCGGCGAATTCAAAGGCGAACCGCTGCCGCTGCTGGCGGAAGTGGCGGACCGCTGTCGTCAACACGGTATGATGGCCAATATTGAAATCAAACCAACCACCGGCACCGGGCCGCTGACGGGTAAAGTGATTGCCATTGCCGCGCGTGAGCTGTGGGAAGGGATGACCGCGCCGCTGCTGTCGTCGTTTGACATCGACGCGCTGGAAGCCGCACAGGCCGCCGTTCCGGAGTTGCCGCGCGGGCTGCTGCTGGATGCGTGGCGAGAAGACTGGCGCGCGCTGACGACCCGCTTAGGCTGCGTGTCGATCCACCTCAACCATAAGCTGCTGGATGAAGCGCGCGTGACGCTGTTGAAGGAGGCCGGTCTGCATATCCTGGTGTATACCGTCAACAAACCCCAGCGTGCAGCCGAGCTGCTGCGCTGGGGCGTGGACAGCATCTGTACCGATGCGATTGACCAGATCGGGCCGAACTTTATTTATTAAGCATACTGCCGTTCTGCTGGGTCGGCAGCATGTGCTGCTGACCGCTGCTTTGCGATACTCCGC
The DNA here is from genome assembly GCF_002787395.1 of Enterobacter sp. CRENT-193. Lineage (NCBI taxonomy): Bacteria > Pseudomonadati > Pseudomonadota > Gammaproteobacteria > Enterobacterales > Enterobacteriaceae > Enterobacter > Enterobacter sp. CRENT-193. The sequence continues at coordinate 1,152,979 of NZ_CP024812.1, forward strand.
CTCCTAACATCCCACCGTTTGCATTGGGCAGCGGCTGTTCAAGCATCTGGCCCTGCTGTACGCGCTGGGTGTTGGTATTCATCTGGTTTTGCAGGTGCTGCTGCTGCACCTGGGTCTGCGTCTTTAACTGCTGATTGAGCATCCCTTTCTGCTGCTGTTGCTGGCTCATCATCTCCGTCTGCATACGCTGCTGGCTCGGAATGACGTAGCCCGGCTGGTTCGGGTTGTTCAGGGTGTTGATTGGCTGTGCGAGCGCGGCGAACGGAAGCAGCGCGGTCAGGATCAGTAATCGTTTCATGGTTATCTCCTCCTTTGAGGCTTCTCTTAAGTTTACCCTCATTCCGGCATAACGATGATTTTTTAAGAGTTGTGAACCAGGCTTAAGCGGGGAATATGGGCCCCTTCACCTGGAGAACAATAATGATGAAACCAACCTTTTTGCGCTGGGTCGCCATCGCTGCGCTGATGGCAGGCGGCACATTTACCGTGGCGGCCAACCCGCCCGCCGCTCCACCGGTCTCTTACGGCGTGGAGGAGGATGTTTTTCACCCCGTGCGGGCGACGCACGGCATGGTGGCCTCGGTTGACGCGCTGGCAACGCAGGTGGGCGTCGATATTCTTAAACAGGGCGGTAACGCGGTGGATGCGGCGGTCGCGGTGGGATATGCGCTGGCGGTGACGCATCCACAGGCGGGGAACCTGGGCGGCGGCGGGTTTATGATGCTGCGCACGAAAGACGGTAAAACCACGGCCATCGACTTCCGTGAGATGGCGCCGAACCAGGCCTCCCGCGATATGTTCCTCGACGATCAGGGTAATCCGGACAGTAAAAAATCCCTGACCTCGCACCTTGCCTCCGGCACGCCGGGTACCGTTGCGGGGTTCTCGCTGGCGCTGGAAAAATACGGCACGCTGCCGCTGAATAAAGTGGTGCAGCCTGCCATCAGGCTGGCGCGCGACGGCTTCGTCGTCAACGACGCGCTGGCGGACGACCTCAAAACCTACGGCAGCGAAGTTATTCCCAATCATGAGAACAGCAAGGCTATCTTCTGGAAAGACGGCGAGCCGCTGAAGAAGGGCGATAAGCTGGTGCAGAAGAACCTCGCAAAAAGTCTCGAACTGATTGCCGAAAACGGTCCGGATGCCTTCTATAAGGGGCCGATTGCCGATCAGATTGCGGATGAGATGCAGAAGAACGGCGGGCTGATCACCAAAGCGGATCTGGCGGAATATAAGGCGGTGGAGCGCGAGCCGATTAGCGGCACCTATCGCGGCTACGAGGTCTTCTCCATGCCGCCGCCGTCTTCCGGGGGCATTCACATCGTGCAGATCCTCAATATTCTGGAAAACTTCGATATGCACAAGTATGGCTTCGGTAGCGCCGATGCCATGCAGGTGATGGCCGAGGCGGAAAAGCGCGCCTACGCTGACCGCTCGGAATACCTCGGCGACCCGGACTTCGTGAAGGTGCCGTGGCAGGCGCTGACCAACAAGGCGTACGCCAAATCCATTGCCGACGAGATCGACATCAACAAGGCTAAGCCGTCGAGCGAGATCCGCCCTGGCAAGCTGGCACCGTATGAAAGTAACCAGACCACCCACTTCTCGGTGGTAGATAAAGACGGTAACGCGGTGGCGGTGACGTACACGCTTAACACCACTTTCGGCACCGGGATTGTGGCGGGCAACAGCGGTATTTTGCTGAACAACGAGATGGATGATTTTTCTGCCAAGCCGGGCGTGCCGAATGTCTACGGCCTGGTCGGCGGCGATGCGAATGCGGTAGGGCCGAAGAAGCGCCCGCTATCATCCATGTCGCCCACCATTGTGGTGAAAGACGGCAAAACCTGGCTGGTGACCGGCAGCCCTGGCGGGAGCCGGATTATCACCACCGTACTGCAAATGGTGGTGAACAGCATCGACTTTGGGATGAACGTCGCCGAAGCGACCAATGCGCCGCGTTTCCATCACCAGTGGCTGCCGGACGAGTTGCGCGTGGAGAAGGGCTTTAGCCCGGACACCCTCAAGCTGCTTGAGCAGCGCGGGCAGAAGGTGGCGGTGAAGGAGGCGATGGGCAGCACCCAGAGCATTATGGTCGGACCGGATGGCGCGCTGTTTGGCGCGTCGGACCCGCGTTCGGTGGATGATTTAACGGCGGGGTATTGATTTTGTTGCCCGGTGGCGCTGCGCTTACCGGGCCTACAACGGCACGGACGTAGGCCGGGTAAGGCGAAGCCGCCACCCGGCAACTCATTACTTCATCCTCGCCATATAATACGCATCCACATACTCGCCGTTGCGCAGGGCATAGCGCCTGCCGGTGCCTTCAATCTCAAACCCGTGCTTTTTGTACACCGCGATTGCCGGTTCGTTATCCACAAACACCGTTAACTCGATGCGGTCGACGCGCAGCCAGTTGTCGCACATATCGATCATGGTGCGAATCAGCGCGCTGGCCACGCCGCGGTTATGCCACTCTGCGCCAACGCATATACCGAAATCGGCAACGTGGCTGCGGCGTGGTCGCTGGGCGACATCAATGGTGAGGTGGCCGACCACGATATCATCAATGCAGGCAACCAGCTGTTTAATGCCCGGCTGTTCGCCTAGCCGCATTTGCCACATTTCCATTGAAGGATGAGGAACCTGTAGCGTGTTGTGGTACACCTCCGGCTGGGCGTGGATCTGACGAATGGCGTCGTAATCTTTCGGTTCAGCGTGGCGTATCACTATCTCACTCATTCCTTGTTCCTCAGTCAGTTAAAAGTCCCCTCCAACATCAGTGACTTTAAAAGTTGAGTCAATCGCTATTTTTTGCAAAAAATGTTGGACAAGTGCGAATGAGAATGATTATTATTGCTCTGCATTCAGGAAGACCTCCTACGGGAACCTGAAAGCACGACATTGCTCACATTGCTTCCAGTATTACTTTAGCCAGCTTTTAGCTGGCTTTTTTTTTGTTATGGTTAGACTCAGCAACCTTCGAAAAAGGACTGAGCCATGACACTACACTGCGCATTTATTGGATTTGGCAAAAGCACCACGCGTTACCACCTTCCGTATGTTCTCAACCGTAAAGAGACCTGGCACGTCGCTCATATCTACCGCCGCAGCGCGAAGCCGGAAGAACAGTCTCCGCAGTATTCCCATATTCATTTCACCAGCGATCTTGATGAAGTGTTAAATGATCCGCAGGTGAAGCTGGTGGTGGTCTGTACCCACGCCGACAGCCACTTTGACTACGCGAAACGCGCGCTGGAAGCAGGTAAAAACGTGCTGGTGGAAAAACCGTTCACTCCGACCATCGCCGAAGCGAAGGAACTCTTTGCGCTGGCGAAAAGCAAAGGCCTGACCGTCACGCCGTACCAGAACCGACGCTTTGACAGCTGCTTCCTGACGGCGAAAAAGGCGATTGAGAGCGGCAAACTCGGCGAGATCGTGGAAATCGAAAGCCACTTCGATTACTACCGCCCGGTGGCGGAAACCCAGCCAGGACTGCCGCAGGACGGGTCGTTCTACGGTCTGGGCGTGCACACCATGGACCAGATTATTTCCCTGTTTGGCCGCCCGGACCACGTGGCGTATGACATCCGCAGCCTGCGCAATAAGGCCAACCCGGACGATACCTTTGAAGCACAGCTGTTCTACGGCGATCTCAAAGCCATCGTGAAAACCAGCCACCTGGTGAAAATCGACTACCCGAAATTTATCGTTCACGGCAAGAAAGGCTCCTTTATCAAGTACGGCATTGACCAGCAGGAGACCAGCCTGAAGGCCAACATCATGCCGGGTGAACCGGGCTTTGCGGCAGATGATTCCGTGGGCGTGCTGGAGTACGTGAACGACGAGGGCGTGACGGTCAGGGAAGAGCTGAAGCCGGAAACGGGCGACTATGGACGCGTCTATGATGCGCTGTTTGAGACCCTCACAAACGGCACGGCGAATTACGTCAAGGAATCTGACGTTCTGACCAACCTGGAAATCCTCGAACGGGCCTTCGAACAGGCTTCTCCTGCCACGGTAACCCTCGCGAAATAAGCAAAAACGGCTCCTCTGCGCTTGTTCACAATTTTTGAACAGAGGAGTCAATTTTCACCCTCTATGATCCCAGGGCGTTTGCGTCCACACTTACTCCATCGAAACGAACTGAGGGTGAAAACAATGATCTACTTACGCAAAGCAAACGAACGTGGTCACGCGAATCATGGCTGGCTGGACTCATGGCATTCATTCTCGTTTGCCGACTACTACGACCCGAACTTCATGGGCTTCTCCGCACTGCGCGTGATTAACGATGACGTGATTGATGCAGGCCAGGGCTTCGGTACCCACCCGCACAAAGACATGGAAATCCTGACCTATGTGCTGGAAGGGGCGGTTGAGCACCAGGACAGCATGGGCAACAAAGAGCAGGTTCCGGCGGGCGAGTTCCAGATTATGAGCGCGGGGACCGGGGTGCGTCACTCTGAGTACAACCCGAGCAAAACGGAAAAACTGCACCTGTATCAAATCTGGATCATTCCAGAAGAGACCGGCATCACGCCACGCTACGAGCAGCGCCGCTTCGACGCGAAACAGGGCAAACAGCTGGTGCTCTCGCCGGATGCGCGTGAAGGTTCCCTGAAAGTGCATCAGGATATGGAGCTGTACCGCTGGGCGCTGGCGAAAGATGAACAGTCTGTGCACCAGATCGCCGCCAACCGCCGCGTGTGGATCCAGGTGGTGAAAGGGGAGGTGTCCATCAATGGCACCAAAGCGACAACCGCCGATGGTCTGGCCGTCTGGGATGAGCAGGCGCTCTCCGTGCATGCCGACAGCGAAAGTGAAATTCTGCTGTTTGACCTGCCGCCGGTTTAAATAATTTCTCAACCTTCCCTTTAAACGGGGAAGGTTGAGCTTTGTCCGTGATAAACTGAGCAAATCTCTCACTTCAAGATTTCTCAGGACGATGAAAAAGAAACGCCCCGTACTTCAGGATGTCGCCGATCGCGTCGGTGTGACCAAAATGACGGTCAGCCGTTTTTTACGTAACCCGGAACAGGTTTCCGTGGCGTTGCGTGGCAAGATTGCCGCCGCCCTTGATGAACTGGGTTATATCCCCAACCGCGCGCCCGATATTCTCTCCAATGCGACCAGCCGTGCGGTGGGCGTCCTGCTTCCTTCCTTAACCAACCAGGTATTCGCCGAAGTGCTGCGTGGCATCGAAAGCGTCACCGATGCGTTTGGCTATCAGACCATGCTCGCCCACTACGGGTACAAGCCGGAACTGGAAGAGGAACGTCTTGAATCGATGCTTTCCTGGAACATCGACGGCCTGATTTTAACGGAACGTACTCACACCCCGCGCACGCTGAAAATGATTGAAGTGGCAGGCATTCCGGTGGTGGAGCTGATGGACAGCCAGTCGCCGTGCCTCGACATCGCCGTGGGGTTCGATAACTTTGAAGCGGCGCGTCAGATGACGGCGGCGATCATCGCCCGCGGTCATCGCCATGTGGCCTATCTGGGTGCGCGTCTGGATGAACGTACTATCATCAAACAGAAGGGATACGAGCAGGCGATGCTCGACGCCGGTTTAACCCCGTACAGCGTGATGGTGGAGCAATCTTCTTCTTACACGTCGGGTATTGAGCTGATGCGTCAGGCGCGACGCGAGTATCCGCAACTGGACGGTATTTTCTGTACCAACGATGACCTTGCGGTCGGCGCGGCGTTTGAGTGCCAGCGTCTGGGTTTAAAAATCCCGGATGATATGGCGATTGCCGGTTTCCACGGCCACGACATTGGCCAGGTGATGGAGCCGCGTCTGGCGAGCGTCCTGACCCCGCGTGAACGCATGGGCCGCATTGGTGCAGAACGCCTGCTGGCGCGCATTCGTGGTGAGGCAGTTACCCCTAAAATGTTAGATTTAGGTTTCACCTTGTCACCGGGTGGATCTATTTAATCCGACAAATTTGAAGTAGCTCACACTTATTCACTTCGCGCACGTTTGGATATTGCTTCTCTTATGCCCCGGCAGGACAATGTTACCGATAACTGTTACCCGTAACAATTGACTGAGGGACACCCTTTGAGCACGACTAATCACGATCACCACGTTTACGTCCTGATGGGCGTGTCCGGTAGCGGTAAATCTGCCGTGGCGAGCGAAGTGGCGCATCAACTCCAGGCTGCGTTTCTTGATGGTGACTTCCTCCATCCGCGTAGCAACATCATGAAAATGGCTTCCGGCGAGCCGCTGAACGACGACGACCGCAAACCGTGGTTGCAGGCGCTGAATGACGCCGCGTTCGCGATGCAGCGCACCAATAAAGTCTCCCTGATCGTCTGTTCCGCGCTGAAAAAAACCTATCGCGACCTGCTGCGCGACGGCAACCCGAACCTCTCTTTCATCTACCTGAAAGGCGATTTCGGGGTGATTGAAAGCCGCCTGAAGGCGCGTAAAGGCCACTTCTTCAAAACCCAGATGCTGGTAACGCAGTTCGAAGCGTTGCAGGAGCCGGGTGCTGACGAGCAGGATGTCTTAGTGGTTGATATCGATCAGCCGCTGGAAGGTGTTGTTGCCAGCACCATCGAGGTTATTAATAAAAGGCAGTAAGTTTTGAGTACATTAACGCTAGTTTTGACAGCAGTGGGTTCCGTATTGCTGCTGCTGTTTTTAGTGATGAAGGCACGTATGCACGCCTTCGTTGCTTTGATGGTGGTTTCTATTGGTGCTGGTCTCTTTTCCGGCATGCCGCTCGACAAAATCGCGGCGACGATGGAAAAAGGGATGGGCGGCACGCTCGGCTTCCTGGCCATTGTGGTGGCACTGGGCGCGATGTTTGGCAAGATTTTGCACGAGACGGGCGCGGTCGATCAGATTGCCGTCAAGATGCTGAAATCCTTCGGGCACAGCCGTGCGCACTACGCGATTGGTCTGGCCGGTCTGATTTGCGCGCTGCCGCTGTTCTTTGAAGTGGCCGTTGTGCTGCTGATAAGCGTCGCATTCTCCATGGCGCGCCATACCGGTACTAACCTCGTGAAGCTGGTCATTCCGCTGTTTGCGGGCGTGGCGGCGGCGGCGGCGTTCCTGCTGCCGGGGCCTGCGCCGATGCTGCTGGCCTCCCAGATGCATGCTGACTTTGGCTGGATGATCCTGATTGGCCTGTGTGCGGCGATCCCGGGGATGATTATCGCCGGTCCGCTGTGGGGAAACTTTATCAGCCGTTACGTTGAGCTGCACATTCCGGACGACATCACCGAGCCGCACCTGGGCGAGGGTAAAATGCCGTCCTTCGGCTTCAGTCTGTCGCTGATCCTGCTGCCGCTGGTGCTGGTGGGCCTGAAAACCATCGCTGCACGCTTTGTGCCGGTGGGGTCAACCGCTTACGAATGGTTCGAATTTATTGGTCATCCGTTCACTGCGATTCTGGTGGCGTGTCTGGTCGCGATTTACGGCCTGGCAATGCGTCAGGGCATGCCGAAAGACCGCGTGATGGAGATCTGTGGTGCCGCGCTGCAACCGGCGGGGATTATCCTGCTGGTGATCGGGGCGGGCGGCGTGTTCAAGCAGGTGCTGGTGGATTCCGGCGTTGGCCCGGCGCTGGGCGAAGCGCTGACCGGAATGGGCCTGCCGATTGCGGTCACCTGCTTTGTGCTGGCCGCGGCGGTGCGTATCATTCAGGGCTCCGCGACCGTGGCGTGCTTAACCGCCGTGGGTCTGGTAATGCCGGTGATTGAACAGCTGAACTACTCCGGCGCGCAGATGGCGGCGCTCTCTATCTGTATCGCGGGTGGTTCGATTGTGGTGTCTCACGTGAACGATGCAGGCTTCTGGCTGTTCGGTAAATTTACCGGCGCAACCGAAGCGCAAACCCTGAAAACCTGGACGCTGATGGAAACCATCCTCGGCACGACGGGTGCGGTTGTCGGGATGATTGCGTTTACGCTGCTGAGCTGATCCCGGTTTTCTCCCTCTCCCACGGGGAGAGGGAGCAAACACTAAAAACGGCAATCAAGGATTGCCGTTTTGCTTTTACCTATCCTTTCATCCACGCCCGTATCCCGTCCAGGAACATCTGCGTTGCCATCATTACCAGAATCAGCCCCATCAGGCGCTCCAGCGCGTTCACCCCTTTCTCACCCAGCAGGCGCAGGAATAGCGACGACTGCAACAGGATAATAAACGTCCCGCCCCAGGCGATCAGCAGGGCAATCACCAGATGGCTCATCTGATTCGGATACTGATGCGACAGCAGCATCAGCGTGGCCAGAATCGTTGGCCCGGCGACCAGCGGAATCGCCAGCGGCACGATAAACGGCTCTTCACCCGCAGGCAGGCCGCTGCTGCTGCCCTCCGCGCTAGGGAAAATCATCTTAATGGCAATCAGGAACAAAATGATCCCGCCGGAAATGGAGACCGTTTCGGCGCGTAAGTTCAGGAAAGCGAGAATTTTTTCACCGGCGAACAGGAAGATAAACATCACCAGCAGGGCGATGAGCAGCTCGCGGATCATGATCGCCCGACGGCGCTTCGGCTCGGTGTGCTTCAGCACCGACATGAAGATCGGCAGATTACCGAGCGGATCCATAATCAGGATCAATAAAACCGCTGCGGAAATGATTTCACTCATCTTAAATTATCCCTGATACTTATTGTGGTCATTGCGATGATTAGCACTTTTTCTGATTGCCGGGCAATCATCGATTAATTTCGCTTGCGACTTTGGCAGCATTTTGTAATGTGAAGCATATCCCAGTTCAATACTGGCTTGCACAATCAGCACACACCCCTTGCAGGAAAAAAATGCTATGAAAAACGTTGGTTTTATCGGCTGGCGCGGTATGGTCGGCTCTGTACTCATGCAACGCATGGTTGAAGAGCGCGATTTCGACGCCATCCGCCCGGTCTTCTTCTCCACTTCCCAGCTCGGCCAGGCTGCACCGTCCTTTGGGGGTACCACAGGCACGTTGCAGGATGCTTACGACCTGGAGGCGCTGAAGGCACTCGACATTATTGTGACCTGCCAGGGCGGCGATTATACCAACGAAATCTATCCGAAGCTGCGTGAAAGCGGCTGGCAGGGCTACTGGATTGACGCGGCCTCTTCGCTTCGCATGAAAGACGATGCCATCATTATTCTCGACCCGGTTAACCAGGGCGTCATCACCGACGGCCTGAACAACGGCGTGAAAACCTTTGTTGGCGGTAACTGCACCGTCAGCCTGATGCTGATGTCTCTCGGCGGTCTGTTCGCACAGGATCTGGTGGAGTGGGTCTCCGTGGCGACCTACCAGGCGGCGTCCGGCGGTGGCGCGCGTCATATGCGCGAGCTGCTGACCCAGATGGGCCAGCTGCACCAGAGCGTCGCTGCCGAGCTGGCAGACCCGGCGTCCGCGATCCTCGATATCGAGCGTAAAGTCACTCAGCTCACCCGCAGCGGCGAGCTGCCGGTGGATAACTTCGGCGTACCGCTGGCCGGCGGCCTGATCCCGTGGATAGACAAACAGCTGGATAACGGCCAGACCCGCGAAGAGTGGAAGGGCCAGGCTGAGACCAACAAAATCCTCGGCACCGCGAACACCATTCCGGTTGACGGTCTGTGCGTGCGTATCGGCGCGCTGCGCTGCCACAGCCAGGCCTTCACCATTAAACTGAAAAAAGATGTGTCTATTCCGACCGTGGAAGAGCTGCTGGCCGCGCATAACCCGTGGGCGAAAGTGGTGCCAAACGATCGCGATATCACCATGCGCGAACTGACCCCGGCAGCCGTCACCGGCACGCTGACCACCCCGGTTGGCCGCCTGCGCAAGCTGAACATGGGGCCGGAGTACCTCTCCGCGTTCACCGTTGGCGACCAGCTTCTGTGGGGTGCCGCCGAGCCGCTGCGCCGCATGCTGCGCCAGCTGGCGTAATAATTTGTTAAACACGGGGGGTGATTGTCACCCCCTTTTTTTGCGTACTACATGGAGTAAAACGCAGATGTCTTATTTTTTATCAGGAGGACCCACGACGTTGGCTATGCTTTAAGGAAGATTTATTTCTCACCTGAGGGTAGGGCGGAGCAGAGAGGATTAACTGCACCGTTTAGGTCACATTAAAAGTCGTCCCGGAGCGCGTAAAAAGGGCGACATAAAAAAACAGGATGAATACCATGTCCGATCGTATTTCGAGAGACGTGATTAATGCGCTTATTGCGGGTCACTTTGCCGACCCCTTTTCTGTGCTAGGGATGCACCGTACAGAGGCCGGACTGGAAGTTCGTGCGCTGTTACCGGATGCAACAGAAGTGTGGGTTATCGAACCCAAAACCGGCCGCAAGGTGGGTAATCTGGAATGCCTCGACTCGCGTGGCTTCTTCTCGGGCGTCATGCCCCGCCGTAAAAATCCTTTTCGTTATCAGCTTGCCGTTATCTGGCACGGTCAGCAAAACCTGATTGACGATCCCTATAGCTTCGGCCCGCTTTTAAAAGAGATGGACGCCTGGCTGCTGTCCGAAGGGACCCATTTACGCCCTTACGAAACGCTGGGTGCCCATGCGGATACCATGGACGGTATCACCGGCACGCGTTTTGCCGTATGGGCGCCAAACGCCCAGCGCGTCTCCGTTGTCGGGCAGTTCAACTACTGGGACGGTCGTCGTCACCCCATGCGCCTGCGCCGGGAAACCGGCATTTGGGAGCTGTTTATCCCCGGCGCGCACAACGGTCAGCTCTACAAATTCGAGATGATCGATGCCAACGGCAAGCTGCGCATTAAATCTGACCCGTACGCCTTTGAGGCCGAACTGCGCCCGAATACCGCCTCGCTGATTTGCGGCCTGCCGGAGAAGGTTGTCCAGACGGAAGAGCGCAAGCAGGCTAACCGCTTTGATGCGCCGATCTCCGTCTATGAAGTGCATCTCGGCTCGTGGCGTCGCCACACCGATAACAACTTCTGGCTGAGCTATCGCGAGCTGGCGGACCAGCTGGTGCCGTACGCCAAATGGATGGGCTTTACGCACCTGGAACTGCTGCCGATCAACGAGCACCCGTTCGACGGCAGCTGGGGCTATCAGCCAACCGGGCTGTATGCGCCTACGCGCCGCTTTGGTACGCGCGATGACTTCCGCTATTTCATCGATGCCGCGCACGCCGCCGGGCTGAACGTCATCCTCGACTGGGTGCCGGGCCACTTCCCGTCGGATGATTTTGCGCTGGCAGAGTTCGACGGCACAAAGCTTTACGAGCACAGCGACCCGCGCGAAGGCTATCACCAGGACTGGAACACGCTGATCTACAACTACGGTCGCCATGAAGTATCGAACTACCTGGTCGGGAACGCGCTGTACTGGATCGAGCGTTTCGGCATTGATGCCCTGCGCGTCGATGCGGTGGCGTCGATGATTTACCGCGACTACAGCCGCAAAGAGGGTGAGTGGATCCCGAACGAGTATGGCGGGCGTGAAAACCTCGAAGCGATTGAGTTTCTGCGCAACACCAACCGCATCATCGGGGAGCAGGTGGAAGGTGCCGTGACCATGGCGGAAGAGTCCACCGACTTCCCGGGCGTTTCCCGTCCACCGTCAATGGGCGGACTGGGCTTCTGGTACAAGTGGAACCTCGGCTGGATGCACGACACGCTCGACTACATGAAGCTCGACCCGGTTTATCGTCAGTATCACCACGATAAGCTCACTTTCGGGCTGCTCTACAACTACACCGAAAACTTCATGTTGCCGCTGTCGCACGATGAAGTGGTGCACGGCAAGAAATCCATTCTCGACCGCATGCCGGGGGACGCGTGGCAGAAGTTTGCCAACCTGCGCGCCTACTACGGCTGGATGTTCGCCTTCCCGGGCAAAAAGCTGCTGTTTATGGGCAACGAATTTGCGCAGGGGCGCGAATGGAACCACGATACCAGCCTTGACTGGCATCTGCTGGAAGGCGCGGACAACTGGCACCACGGCGTACAGCGTCTGGTCCGCGACCTGAACCTGACCTATCGCCACCACAAAGCGCTGCACGAGCTGGACTTCGACCCGTACGGCTTTGAGTGGCTGGTGGTGGACGACCACGAGCGCTCGGTGTTTGTCTTTGCGCGCCGCGACAAGGCGGGTAACGAGATCATCGTCGCCAGCAACTTCACGCCAGTGCCGCGTGAACACTACCGCTTCGGCATTAACCAGCCGGGCAAATGGCGCGAAATTCTCAATACCGACTCCATGCATTACCACGGCAGCAATGCGGGTAACGGCGGGCTGGTGCAGAGCGATGCCGTTGAAAGCCATGGCCGTCCGAACTCCCTGAGCCTGACGCTGCCGCCGCTTGGCACAATCTGGCTGGTGCGGGAGGGAGAATGACGCAGCTTACGGCAGGTAAACCCGAACCGCTCGGGGCGAGTTTTGACGGAAAGGGAGTGAACTTCACGCTCTTTTCCGCCCATGCGGAGCGGGTGGAACTCTGTGTGTTTGATGGGGAAGGTAACGAGCACCGTTACGATTTACCGGCGCGCACGGGGGATACCTGGCATGGCTACCTGGCCGGAGGACGGCCGGGGATGCACTACGGTTTTCGCGTACACGGCCCCTGGGAGCCCTCTCAGGGGCACTGGTTTAACCCGGCGAAGCTGCTGATTGACCCTTGTGCGCACCGGGTGGACGGTGAGTTTAAAGATGACCCGCTGTTCCACGTTGGCTACGGCGAACCTGACCACCGCGACAGTGCGCCCGTCGCGCCCAAAAGCGTGGTGGTGCACGATCTCTACGACTGGGAAGACGATGCCCCGCCGCGTACGCCTTGGGGCAACACCGTTATTTATGAAGCCCACGTTAAAGGGCTGACGTATCTGCACCCGTCAATTCCCAAAGAGATGCGCGGCACCTACAAAGCGCTTGGGCATCCGACGATGGTCGCGTACCTGAAGCACTTAGGGATCACCGCGCTGGAGCTGTTGCCCGTGGCGCATTTCGCCAGCGAGCCGCGGCTACAGCGTCTCGGGTTAAGCAACTACTGGGGCTACAACCCGCTGGCGTTGTTCGCCCTCGATCCGCGTTATGCGGTGAATCCTGAGAAGGCGCGGGATGAGTTTCGCGATGCGGTGAAGGCGCTTCACGCGGCGGGTATCGAGGTCATTCTGGACGTGGTGTTGAACCACAGTGCGGAAAGCGATCTTGACGGCCCGACGCTCTCACAGCGCGGAATCGATAACCGTAGCTATTATTGGATCAGGGACGACGGCGATTACGAGAACTGGACCGGGTGCGGTAACACCCTCAACCTCAGTCATCCGGCCGTTACGCATTACGCGTACGAGTGCCTGAAATACTGGGTTGAGACGTTCCACGTGGACGGTTTTCGCTTCGACCTGGCGCCAGTGATGGGGCGCACCCCGGCGTTCAGCCAGCAGGCGCCGCTGTTTGAGGCCATCAAAAACTGCCCGGTGCTTTCAAAGGTGAAGCTGATTGCGGAGCCCTGGGACATCGGCGAGGGCGGTTATCAGGTGGGGAACTTCCCGCCGCTGTTTGCCGAGTGGAACGACCACTTCCGCGATGCCGTCCGCCGCTTCTGGCTGACGCGCGATCTGTCGCTGGGGGAGTTTGCCGGTCGCTTTGCCGGCTCCAGCGATCTCTTTAAGCGTGACGGCAAACGTCCGTCGGCCACCATTAACCTGGTGACGGCGCACGACGGTTTTACGCTGCGCGACTGCGTTTGTTTCAATCAGAAACACAATGAGGCAAACGGCGAGGAGAATCGCGATGGGACTAACAATAACCATAGCTTTAACCATGGTATAGAAGGGTTAGGCGGAAGTCTGGATGTGATCGAGCGGCGACGCGCCAGCGTTCATGCGCTGCTGACGACGCTTTTGTTGTCGCAGGGCACGCCGATGCTGCTGGCGGGCGATGAGCACGGCCACAGCCAGCACGGCAACAACAACGCCTATTGCCAGGACAACACCCTGACCTGGCTCGACTGGGGAGAAGCGAACAGCGGGCTGACCCATTTCACCGCGGCGCTGATCCATCTTCGCCAGCGCATCCCCGCGCTCACCGCCGACCGCTGGTGGGAAGAGGGCGACGGCAACGTTCGCTGGCTGAATAAAGACGCGCAACCGTTAAGCGCGCAAGAGTGGCAACACGGCATACCCTGTCTGCAAATCCTGCTTTCGGATGCGTGGCTGGTGACGCTGAACGCGACGGATGACGTCGCAGAGATTGTTTTACCTGACGGGGAGTGGCGAGCCATTCCTCCCTTTGCCGGAGCGGATAATCCGGTTGTTATGGCTGTCTGGCACGGGCCTGCGCACGGAGTGTGCGTATTCCAAAGATGATAAAAAAGGAGTTAGTCATGGTTAGATTAGAGAAGAACGATCCGTTAATGTTGGCGCGCCAGCTACCATTAAAAACAGTTGCCCTGATACTCGCGGGCGGGCGTGGTACCCGTCTGAAAGATTTGACCATCAAGCGCGCTAAACCGGCCGTTCACTTTGGTGGTAAGTTCCGTATTATCGATTTTGCACTGTCAAACTGCCTGAACTCAGGCATTCGCCGTATTGGCGTCATTACCCAATATCAGTCGCACACGCTGGTGCAGCACATTCAGCGCGGCTGGTCATTCTTCAGCGAAGAGATGAACGAGTTTGTCGATCTGCTCCCGGCGCAGCAGCGCGTTCACGGGGAGAACTGGTACCGCGGCACGGCGGATGCCGTGACCCAAAACCTCGACATCATTCGCCGCTACAACGCGGAATACATCGTTATCCTCGCCGGGGACCACATCTACAAGCAAGATTACTCCCACATGCTGATCGACCACGTCGAAAAAGGGGCGCGCTGCACCGTGGCGTGCCTGCCGGTGCCTGTTGCGGAAGCAACCGCGTTTGGCGTGATGCATGTAGATGGCGACGACAAGATTATCGACTTTGTCGAAAAACCGGCGAACCCGCCAACCATGCCGGGAGACGACACCAAATCGCTCGCCAGCATGGGGATCTATGTCTTTGACGCCGATTATCTTTATGAACTGCTGGAAGAGGACGACAAAGACGAGAACTCCAGTCACGACTTCGGCAAAGACATTATCCCGAAAATTACCAAAGCTGGCATGGCGTATGCACACCCCTTCCCGCTGTCCTGCGTGCAGTCCGATCCGAATGCGGAACCTTACTGGCGCGATGTGGGAACGCTGGAAGCGTACTGGAAAGCCAACCTCGATCTTGCGTCCGTCACGCCTGAGCTGGATATGTACGACCAGAACTGGCCGATTCGCACCCATATGGAATCGCTGCCGCCGGCGAAGTTCGTCCAGGACCGCTCCGGCAGCCACGGTATGACGCTCAACTCGCTGGTCTCTGGCGGGTGCATTATCTCCGGTTCGGTGGTGGTGCAGTCCGTGCTGTTCCCGCGCGTGCGTATAAACTCATTCTGTAATATCGATTCGGCAGTCCTGCTGCCGGATGTCTGGGTAGGGCGCTCATGTCGTCTGCGTCGCTGCGTTATCGACCGTGCCTGCGTCATTCCCGAAGGGATGGTGATTGGGGAAAACGCGGAAGAAGATGCGCGTCGTTTCTACCGTTCGGAAGAGGGGATCGTGTTAGTAACACGGGAAATGTTGCGGAAGCTGCAAATCAAACAGGAGCGATGATGCAGGTTTTACACGTATGTTCTGAGATGTTCCCGTTGTTAAAAACGGGCGGACTGGCGGATGTTCTTGGTGCACTACCGGCGGCGCAAATTGCCGGAGGGGTGGATACCCGCGTGTTGTTGCCCGCTTTTCCGGATATCCGGCGTGGTATTCCCGATGCAAAGGTTGTTACCCGTCGCGAGACCTTCGCGGGACGTATCACCCTGCTGTTTGGACATTACAATGGCACAGGGATTTACCTGATTGATGCCCCGCATTTATACGATCGACCCGGCAGCCCGTATCACGATACCAACCTGTACGCCTATACCGATAACGTGCTGCGCTTTGCCCTGCTCGGCTGGGTGGGGGCGGAGATGGCCGTCGGGCTGGATCCGTTCTGGCGTCCGAACGTGGTGCACGCGCACGACTGGCACGCGGGGCTGGCTCCTGCGTATCTGGCGGCGAAGGGGCACCCGGCCAAATCGGTGTTTACGGTGCACAACCTGGCGTATCAGGGCATGTATTACGCGCATCATATGAATGACATCGATCTGCCATGGTCGTTCTTTAACATGCACGGGCTGGAGTTTAACGGACAGATTTCGTTTCTGAAGGCGGGTCTGTACTACGCCGACCATATCACGGCGGTCAGCCCAACCTACGCGCGTGAAATTACCCAGCCGGAGTTCGGTTACGGTATGGAAGGGCTGCTGCAACAGCGCCACCGTGAAGGTCGTCTGTCGGGCATTCTGAACGGCGTAGATGAACAGATCTGGAATCCGGAAACGGACCTCCTGCTGGCGGCGCGCTATGGACGCGACTCCGTGGAGGACAAAGCGGAGAACAAGCGCCAGCTACAGATTGCGATGGGGCTGAAGGTCAACGACAAGGTACCGCTGTTTGCGGTGGTCAGCCGCCTGACCAGCCAGAAAGGGCTGGATCTGGTGCTGGAAGCGCTGCCGGGATTACTGGAGCAAGGTGGGCAACTGGCGCTGCTCGGCGCGGGCGACCCGGTATTGCAGGAAGGTTTCCTTGCGGCCGCGGCGGAACATCCGGGGCAGGTGGGCGTGCAGATTGGCTATCACGAAGCGTTCTCGCACCGCATCATGGGCGGCGCGGACGTGATTCTGGTGCCGAGCCGTTTCGAGCCCTGCGGCCTGACGCAGCTCTATGGTCTGAAATACGGTACGTTGCCGCTGGTACGCCGCACGGGCGGGCTGGCGGATACGGTGTCTGACAGCTCCCTGGAAAACCTGGCGGATGGTATCGCCAGCGGGTTTGTTTTCGAGGACAGTAATGCCTGGTCGCTGCTTCGGGCGATCCGGCGTGCTTTCGTCTTGTGGTCCCGTCCATCCCTGTGGCGTTACGTACAACGTCAGGCGATGTCCATGGACTTTGGCTGGCACGTTGCGGCGCAGTCCTACCGCGACCTTTATCAACGCTTGATGTAACGAGGCGAAGTTACTGATATGAATGCTCCATTTAGCTACTCTTCCCCCACGCTCAGCGTTGAGGCGTTGAAACACTCCATCGCCTATAAGCTGATGTTTACCATTGGGAAAGATCCCGTTATTGCCAACAAACATGAGTGGCTGAACGCCACGCTGTTTGCGGTGCGCGACCGTATGGTCGAACGCTGGCTGCGCTCCAACCGCGCCCAGCTTTCGCAGGAGACGCGACAGGTGTATTACCTGTCGATGGAGTTTCTGATTGGTCGCACCCTCTCCAATGCGCTGTTATCGCTCGGGATTTATGACGACGTCAAAAACGCACTGGAAGAGATGGGGCTGGATTTAGAAGAGCTGATTGACGAAGAGAACGACCCGGGGCTGGGTAACGGTGGTCTCGGGCGTCTTGCCGCCTGCTTCCTCGATTCACTGGCGACGCTGGCGCTGCCCGGGCGCGGCTACGGTATTCGCTACGACTACGGCATGTTCAAGCAGAACATCGTGGATGGCCGTCAGAAAGAGTCTCCGGACTACTGGCTGGAGTACGGTAACCCGTGGGAGTTCAAGCGCCACAACACGCGCTACAAGGTGCGTTTTGGCGGGCGTATTCAGCAGGAAGGTAAAAAATCCCGCTGGGTGGAAACCGAGGAGATCCTGGCCGTGGCCTATGACCAGATCATCCCCGGCTACGACACCGATGCGACCAATACGCTGCGCCTGTGGAACGCGCAGGCCAGTAGCGAGATCAACCTGGGTAAATTCAACCAGGGCGACTACTTCGCGGCGGTGGAAGATAAAAACCACTCTGAGAACGTGTCCCGCGTCCTGTATCCGGATGACTCGACCTACTCAGGCCGCGAGCTGCGCCTGCGTCAGGAGTATTTCCTCGTCTCGGCAACGATTCAGGATATCCTTAGCCGTCACTATCAGCTGCACAAAACCTATGCGAATCTGGCGGAAAAAACCGCTATTCACCTCAACGATACCCATCCGGTGCTGTCGATCCCTGAGCTGATGCGCCTGCTGATTGACGAGCATAAGTTCAGCTGGGATGACGCGTTTGAAGTAACCTGCCAGGTGTTCTCGTACACCAACCATACGCTGATGAGTGAAGCGCTGGAGACGTGGCCGGTGGATATGCTCGGCAAAATTCTGCCGCGCCATCTGCAAATCATCTTCGAGATCAACGACTACTTCCTCAAGACCTTGCAGGAGCAGTACCCGAACGATACCGGTCTGCTGAGCCGCGCCTCGATCATTGATGAATCCAACGGGCGTCGTGTACGCATGGCCTGGCTGGCGGTGGTGATCAGCCACAAGGTCAACGGCGTATCAGAGCTGCATTCGAACCTGATGGTGCAGTCGCTGTTTGCGGACTTCGCGAAGATCTTCCCGACGCGTTTCTGCAACGTGACCAACGGCGTCACCCCGCGCCGCTGGCTGGCGCTGGCGAACCAGCCGCTCTCCGACGTTCTGGATGAGAACATTGGCCGCACCTGGCGCACCGATTTGAGCCAGCTGAGCGAGCTTGAGCAGCACATCGATTTCCCGACGGTGAACAAAGCGGTACGGGAAGCCAAGCTGCTGAACAAGAAGCGTCTGGCGGTCTGGCTGGCGATGCATCTGAACGTGGTGGCGAACCCGAAAGCGCTGTTCGACGTGCAGATCAAACGTATCCACGAGTACAAGCGTCAGCTGATGAATGTCCTGCACGTCATTACCCACTACAACCGCATTAAGGCTGACTCGACGGCGGAGTGGGTGCCGCGTGTGAAAATCTTTGCCGGTAAGGCGGCCTCCGCGTATTACATGGCGAAGCACATCATTCATCTCATCAACGATGTGGCGAAGGTGGTGAACCACGATCCGGACATTGGCGATAAGCTGAAGGTAGTGTTTATCCCGAACTACAGCGTAAGCCTGGCGCAGCTGATTATTCCGGCGGCGGATCTCTCTGAGCAGATTTCCACGGCGGGGACGGAAGCATCCGGCACCAGCAACATGAAGTTTGCCCTGAACGGCGCGCTGACTATTGGCACGCTGGACGGCGCAAATGTCGAAATGCTGGAGCATGTGGGCGCGGAGAATATCTTTATCTTCGGGAATACGGCGGAAGAGGTGGAGGCGCTGCGCAAGCAGGGCTACTCGCCGCGTGAGTATTATGAAGAGGATGAAGAGTTACGCCAGGTGCTGACGCAAATCGCCACCGGAGTGTTTAACCCTGAGGAGCCTGGACGCTATCGTGACCTGGTGGACTCGCTGATTAACTTTGGCGATCACTATCAGGTGCTGGCGGATTACCGCAGCTACGTGGATTGTCAGGATAAGGTGGACGAACTGTACCGTCAGCAGGAGAAGTGGACCAGCACCGCGATGCATAACATCGCCAACATGGGCTACTTCTCGTCAGACAGGACCATCAAAGAGTATGCCGAGAATATCTGGCATATTGATCCGGTGCGGTTGTAAAAACAAAGCCCGGTGGCGCTGCGCTTACCGGGCCTACGGGATCGAGTAGGCCGGGTAAGGCGGAGCCGACACCCGGCTTTTTTTCAATTACGACGCCAGCGACAATTCACGCTTTCCCGCATGTTGCGCCAGCCACTGCGCCACGCGAGACTGCTGCTCGGCATTCAGCCACATCCCTTGTTTAGTACGACGCCAGATGGCATCGTCCAGACGGCGCACCCACTCGTGTTCCACCAGGTAGCGCAGCTCGGCTTCGTATAGCTCATGGCCAAAATGCTCGCCCAGATCGGCAATCTCTTTCGCGTCGCCGAGGAACAGTTCGGTGTTGCTGCCGTAGGTGCGGGCGTAGTGGCGCGCCATGCCTTCGGTAATGAACGGGAAGCGGCGACGCAGCTTCGCGGCGTAATCGTCGCGGTTATCGCCGATATCGCCGCCAGGCAGCACGGCGCCTTTCGTCCACGCCGGGCCGATGCCTTTGTAATACGGTGCCAGTTTCTCCAGCGCGTGCTCCGCCAGTTTACGGTAGGTGGTGAGCTTACCGCCAAACACGGAGAGCAGCGGCGCCTGACCGTCAACGTCGTGAATATCAAGCGTATAGTCACGGGTGATGGCCTGCGGTGAGTCAGACTCGTCATCACACAGCGGACGCACGCCGGAGTAGGTCCAGACCACGTCATCGCGCGCCAGCTGTTTCTTAAAGTGCGCGTTGTACACTTTCAACAGGTAGCTGACTTCACTCTCGTCGATCTCAACGTTTTTCGGATCGCCTTTGTACTCCACGTCGGTGGTGCCGATGATGGAGAACTCGTCCATCCACGGGATCACAAACACAATGCGCTTGTCTTCATTTTGCAGGATATAAGCCTGTTTCTGGGTATGCACGCGCGGCACCACGATGTGGCTGCCCTTAATCAGGCGGATGCCGTACGGTGAAGGCAGGTGCATGCCGTCGTCGAAGAACTGTTTCACCCACGGGCCGGTGGCATTCACCAGGCCGCGCGCTTTCCAGCTAAACTTCTCGCCGGTATCCACGTCTTCCGCTTCCACAATCCACAGGCCGTTTTCGCGGCGTGCGGCGGTGGCGCGGGTGCGGGTTTTCACCTCGCCGCCTTTCTTCTCGACCATCTGCGCGTTAGCCAGTACCAGACGCGCATCGTCCACCCAGCAGTCGGAATATTCGAAACCGCGCACGATTTCAGGCTTAAGGACCGATTCTGAGCCAAAACGCAAACCGGTTGAACCCGGCAGGCTGGTGCGTTTACCCAGATGATCGTACATAAACAGACCGATGCGGATCATCCACGCCGGACGCAGATGCGGGCGATGGGGCAGGCGGAAGCGCATCGGGATCGCCAGATGCGGGGCCATTTTCAGCAGCACTTCGCGTTCGGCCAGCGCTTCGCTGACCAGGCGGAATTCGTAGTGTTCCAGGTAGCGCAGGCCACCGTGGATCAGCTTGGAGCTGGCGGACGACGTCGCGCAGGCGAGATCGTTAGCTTCCAGCATCAGCACGGATAAACCGCGTCCTGCGGCATCAACCGCAATACCGGCACCGTTGATGCCACCGCCTATCACAATCAGATCTTTGGTTTCCATAACACCCTCATGCACTTTCGTTAAAGCTCAAAAATGTTCGATATCGCTCATAATAGCAAAGGAACGCGCTTTTGGTAACATCAAAAAAACAATTTAGAGTGATATGGATAACATAATGGCGTTTACCCGCCGCCAGGACGTACACTACGGGGTAAAATCGTGCGGTCTGATGCTCTCACCCCAGCCCTCTCCCACGGGGAGAGGGTAGGGTGAGGGGAAAACCGCACCACACCTGAATATAAGATGAGAACACCATGGATCAGTTTGAATGTATTAACGTAGAAGAAGCCCACCAGAAGATGCACCAGGGAAAAGCGGTGCTGGTGGATATCCGCGATCCGCAGAGCTTTGCGATGGGCCACACGCCGGGCGCGTTCCATCTCACCAACGACACGCTGGGCGCGTTTATGCGCGATAACGACTTCGATACCCCGGTGATGGTGATGTGCTATCACGGCAACAGCAGTAAAGGCGCGGCGCAGTATCTGCTCCAGCAGGGTTACGAGGCGGTATACAGCGTCGATGGCGGCTTCGATGCCTGGCATCGTCATTTCCCGGCAGAAGTTGAATACGCGTTTGAGCGCTGATCCCGCTATACTGTCCCCTTTTGTGTGGAAATAAGCGACCGCTGCCCATGTTGATGATCACCTCTTTTAGCAACCCGCGCGTCGCCCAGGCGTTTGTCGACTATATGGCGACGCAGGGCATTATCCTGACTATTCAGCAGCATACACAGACGGATGTCTGGCTGGCAGACGAAAGCCAGGCTGGGCGCGTGAACGCCGAGCTGGCGCGTTTCCTGGAAAACCCGGGCGACCCGCGTTATCTGGCGGCAAGCTGGCAATCCGGCCAGACCGGCAGTGGCCTGCACTATCAACGTTTTCCGTTTCTCGCCACCCTCCGCGAGCGCGCAGGACCGTTTACGCTGCTTTTGATGGTAGCCTGCATCATCGTCTTCATTATTATGAGCGTGGTGGGTGACCAGAGCGTGATGATTGCCCTCGCATGGCCGTACGATCCCTCCCTGCAATTTGACGTCTGGCGCTACTTCACGCATGCGCTGATGCACTTCTCGGTGATGCATATCCTTTTTAACCTGCTGTGGTGGTGGTATCTCGGCGGGGCGGTGGAGAAGCGGCTCGGCAGCGGCAAGCTGATTGTGATCACCCTTATCAGCGCCCTGTTAAGCGGCTACGTGCAGCATAAATTCAGCGGTCCATGGTTCGGCGGGTTATCCGGCGTGGTGTACGCCCTGATGGGTTACGCCTGGCTCAGAGGCGAGCGCGACCCGGATAGCGGCATCTATTTACAACGTGGATTAATAACCTTTGCGTTAATATGGCTTATTGCCGGATGGTTTGATCTGTTTGGTATGTCTATCGCCAATGGTGCGCACGTTACCGGCCTGGCGGTCGGGCTGGCGATGGCGCTGGCCGATACGCTCCATGCGCGAAAGCGAACATAATTCCCAGGGATATTTCATGAAACAAACACAACGTCATGACGCCATTATCGAACTGGTAAAAAAACAGGGATACGTCAGTACTGAAGAGCTGGTGGAGCAGTTTGCCGTTAGCCCGCAAACCATCCGTCGTGACCTCAACGACCTGGCCGATCAGAACCGTATTCTGCGTCACCACGGCGGTGCCGCGCTGCCGTCCAGCTCGGTGAACACCTCATGGCATGACCGTAAGGCGACGCAAACGGCAGAGAAAGAGCGTATCGCCCGTAAAGTGGCGAGCCAGATCCCGAACGGCGCGACGCTGTTTATTGATATCGGCACCACGCCGGAAGCGGTCGCCCATGCGCTGCTGAACCACGAGAACCTCCGCGTGGTGACCAACAACCTGAACGTGGCCAACACGTTGATGCAGAAAGACGATTTCCGCATCATCCTCGCGGGCGGCGAACTGCGCAGCCGCGACGGGGGCATTATCGGCGAAGCGACGCTCGATTTTATCTCTCAGTTTCGCCTCGATTTCGGCATTCTGGGGATCAGCGGCATCGACACCGACGGCTCGCTGCTGGAGTTTGATTACCACGAGGTGCGCACCAAGCGCGCGATCATTGAAAACTCACGTCATGTGATGCTGGTGGTGGATCATTCCAAGTTTGGTCGTAACGCGATGGTGAACATGGGCAGCATCAGCATGGTGGATGCGGTTTATACTGATGTGATGCCACCGGCGGGCGTGATGCAGGTGATTAAAGATAATAATTTGCAGTTAGAGTTATGTTGAGAAGCCATTCTCCCTCTCCCTGTGGGAGAGGGCCGGGGTGAGGGCATCAGACCGCAGAGGATTTACACTCCGTACCCCATCATCTTCAACAGCTGCTGCGCATGCTGCACCGCATCCTGACGGTGCGCCACGCCCAGCTTCTGATACAGATTGCGAATGTGCGTTTTGATGGTGGTCGCCGCCACCGCCAGCTCACCGGCAATCTGCTCGTTGCTGTAGCCTGAATAGATCAGCCCCAGCACCTGCCATTCACGCTGGGTGAGCGGGCTGGTACGGATAAGCTCCGGCACTTCCGGATGGTTCAGCAGACGTTCAACAAAGTTCTCATCGAAGTGCGCAAACTTGTGGCGATGATGCTGGTTAATCTCGCGCAGAATGCGCTGGGCGCGATGCTGATCGAGTTCCGGCAGCGTGTTGAGTTGAATCAGCTGGCGCAGCTGCTGGGCCATCACTTCACCCTCAATTACAAAGTGGCTGATAAACCCGGTGCGGTTCGCCAGCTGCAACGCTTCCAGCAGTACGCGCTGGGCATCGTTTTTACGTCCTGCCTGCCAGTAAAGCTGGTTTAACAGCAGCAGGTTGCGGTTTAAATCGCTCATCAGGCGCAGGCTGCGGGCGTTTTCGTTTAACTCTTCCAGCACGATCTCGGCAGGCTCAAAGTCACCCAGCAGGATCTGCACGCGGGCAATATTGCGCCACTGGCTTTGCAGGAAGTGGTTATTGGCAAATTCCGGTTTAGGCGTGTGACGCAGCCAGTTGGCGGCGGACTTTTTATCGCCGGTCATCTGCCAGTAAATCACCCTGACCTTATCGGCGTTGGAGACCCAGTCGCTATGGTACTGTCCGTTGCCGAGCAGATTTTCCAGGCGGTTAAGGTGGTTACGGGCATTATCCAGGTCGCCGCGTGCCAGCGAGCACTGCACCAGCAGAGCCAGACACTGGAGCTGCTGCTGCGGCTGGAAGCTCGAAAGGACATTCAGACCCTGGCGGGCGCAGCTTTCTGCTTCATCCAGACGCGACCATGCCCACAGCAGCTGAGCGCGAATACGCAACAGGAACTCGTGCATCGGCAGCTGTTCCAGATGTTGTTCACGGATCAGCTGGAACGCTTTCTCCTGGTTTTCCCAGGCTGCTTGCAGAAACCCCTGAGCAAATAAAATCTCGCTTTGCTGGATCAGGCTCCACAGGGCGTAATGCCAGACATCGTGGCGGCGCGCCATCTGTTCGGTTTGCTGCATGAGTGAAAGCGAACGCGTGAGATCGCCCTTACAGTGCAGCACTTCGCCGTGTACCGAGGTGGCCACAATACGGCTGTAAAAATTCGCCAGCGGCAGCTCATCCAGCGCGACCATCGCCAGCCGTTCAGCTTCATCCGGGTCCCCGTCGTTAATCGCCACCTGTGCGCGCAGGGCGTTAAATTCGCCGTGCAGGGTGGTATCCATCTCGCTTTCCATCTCCTGCTCGGCGCGCGCCAGCAGGGTGTTCACTTCGCTGTAGCGATGCTGGCTCTGCATCAGCCAGGCCTGGAGCAGCACCAGACGCGGATTCTCCAGCAGGCTTTCCCACGGCAGCGCTTTTAACGACTCTTCCAGCAGCGTCAGTTCGCTGTGGTTGAACAGTCCCCACGCGTGGTTGAGCAGAATATCGCGCAGCATACCGGCATCCCCGGCGGCCAGCGCATGGTGGATAGCCTCGCTCGGGAAACCTTGCGCCATCCAGCTTTCGGCGGCGGCGCGGTGAATGTCAGGCAGCTCTGCGGCCAGTTCCCACTGGCAACGCTGGCGCAGGAAGCTGCCAAACAGCGGATGGTAGCTAAACCATTCGCCGTGATCGTCCATACGCGTCAGGAACAGACCCTGACGTTCAATCTCTTCGAGCTGGAGCTGCCCGTTTTCAATACCGGTGACGCGCACAATCAGCGCGTCGTTCATGGAGCGCAGCAGGGAGCTTTTCAGCAGGAAATGGCGGGTGGAGAGGTCAACGCTGTCGAGTACCTCATCCACCAGATAATCCGACAGGTGGCTGGCGTTGATGCCCGCCAGGCGGCGTGCGGACTGATGCGTCGGGCTGTTGTTTTGCCGCGCGGAGAGGGCAATCAGCTGAAGCGCCGTGGCCCAGCCGGCAACGTCATCGCACAGGCGGCTGCTTTCAGACGCCTCAATCGGAGACGTCAGACGGCAGTCAAAGAACTGCTTCGCTTCCTGATGGGTAAAGGCCAGCTGCTGACTGCCGATTTCCAGAAGCTGATCGCGCACCCGCAGGTTGGCAATGCCCAACTGCGGAAGGTTACGCGACAGGACAACCAGCGTCAGGTTTTCCGGCTGATGGCGCAGGAAGAAACGCATGGACTCGTGAATAACCGGGTTGGTGATCAGATGATAATCATCAATCACCACATACAGCGGGCGATGCCATTCGGCCAGCTCGATAAACAGCTGGGAGAAAAGAGAGGACAGGCTGGCGTACTGGCGCTTTTGCACCATCACCTCGCTGGTGACGCAGTGTCCGTTGGTCGCCTGCTGAATCGCGGCAATTAAATAGCTGGCAAAACGCTCCTGCTGGTTATCACCTTCATCCAGGGAGTACCAGCCAAGATCGCTTTTACCTGCCGCCCATTGCGAAATGAGCGTTGTTTTTCCATAACCCGCAGGACTCGTAACCAGCGCCAGTCGGAAATTATGCGCACCGGAAAGTTTAGCCAGCAGGCGCTCGCGGACCACAGTATGGTCAAGACGAACCGGGCGACTTAATTTGGACGGAATCAACATAGTTTTCACTTCACTGTGGGGAACGAGAGAATTTATTTTTTTTGCGCTTCGTAATTAATATCTATAAGTTCGGCCAATAGAGGAACTATTGCAAGTTATGTCTGGGTTTGGAGGCTCTGAATTTGCACTCTGTCACAAAACATTCTCATCACTGATGGAACTTTCCGTAAATGGCTGGATGCCGCGCTGCTTCTGGCTTGTCTGCATGACGCTCGGTTGCGCTGAAACTGGTTTCAGAAAGAGATAATGACGGTGAAGTTAATTAACTTTGGGGAAAGTTGCATGGGCTTAATAGTGGTGCTGAATAATCCCGACGCGCGGAAATATTATTCTACGTAAGTAATCATTTCAGCGATGATTAATTTCTTCCGAAACTGCATTTCATTTCTTTGACGTTCTTCCGGGATCGCTTTTTCCGCGAAGCGCACACTTACACAGTGGCCTCGATCACACTTTTATGCTCATCCCCGCTACTCCTCCCTGCCTAATCCCCGACAGGAGGAGGAAGAGGCGCAATGAGCCAGGCACACTAGCGCCAAATGTGTTTTCTCTCTACAGGATGCCGATTCCCTATGTCACAGCCTACTTTCAACAAAGCTCAATTTCAGGCTGCCCTGACGCGTCAGTGGCAGCGTTTTGGCCTTCATGCTGCAAACGAGATGACGCCTCACCAGTGGTGGCAGGCGGTGAGCGGGGCGCTCGCAGAACAGCTGGACGCTCAGCCTGTGGCGAAGCCTGTGAAAGGCCAGCGTCACGTCAACTACATTTCGATGGAGTTCCTGATTGGCCGTCTGACGGGTAACAATCTGCTGAACCTTGGCTGGTATCAGGAGGTCGGTGACGTGCTGAAAGAACACGACATCAACCTGACCGATCTGCTGGAAGAAGAGGTTGACCCGGCGCTGGGTAACGGCGGTCTGGGACGTCTGGCAGCCTGCTTCCTGGATTCCATGGCAACGGTGGGCCAGTCGGCGATTGGCTATGGCCTGAACTATCAGTACGGCCTGTTCCGTCAGTCATTTGCCGACGGCCATCAGATGGAAGCGCCGGACGACTGGCACCGCAATACCTATCCGTGGTTCCGCCACAACGCGCAGCTGGATGTGCAGGTCGGGATTGGCGGGAAAGTCACGAAGCAGGGACTCTGGGAACCGGCGTTCACCATTACCGGTGAAGCCTGGGACCTGCCGGTACTCGGCTACCGTAACGGCGTGGCGCAGCCGCTGCGTCTGTGGCAGGCGAAGCACGCGCATCCGTTTAACCTGACCAAATTCAACGACGGTGACTTCCTGCGCGCCGAGCAGCAGGGGATCGACGCCGAGAAGCTGACTAAAGTCCTCTATCCGAACGATAATCATCTGGCGGGTAAAAAGCTGCGTCTGATGCAGCAGTACTTCCAGTGCGCCTGCTCCGTGGCGGACATTCTGCGTCGACACCACCTGGCGGGCCGCAAGCTGGCTCAACTGCCGGACTTCGAAGTTATTCAGCTTAACGACACGCATCCGACCATTGCCATCCCGGAACTGCTGCGCGTGCTGATCGACGAGCATCAGCTGAGCTGGGACGACGCCTGGGCCATCACCAGCCGCACCTTCGCCTACACCAACCACACCCTGATGCCGGAAGCGCTGGAGTGCTGGGATGAGAAGCTGGTGAAAACGCTGCTGCCGCGCCATATGCAGATCATCAATAAGATTAACGACCAGTTCAAAACGCTGGTGGAGAAAACCTGGCCGGGCGACAAAGCCGTCTGGGCGAAGCTGGCGGTGGTGCACGACAAACAGGTGCGTATGGCGAACATGTGCGTGGTCAGCGGCTTTGCGGTGAACGGCGTGGCGGCGCTGCACTCGGATCTGGTGGTCAAAGATCTGTTCCCGGAATATCACCAGCTGTGGCCGACCAAGTTCCACAACGTGACCAACGGCATCACGCCGCGTCGCTGGATCAAGCAGTGCAACCCGCTGCTGGCCGGCCTGCTGGACAAAACCCTGAAGAAAGAGTGGGCCAACGACCTGGACCAGCTCATCAACCTGGAAAAACAGGCCGACAACGCGAAGTTCCGCGAGCAGTACCGCGCCATTAAGCTGGAGAACAAGGTTCGTCTGGCTGAGTTCGTGAAAATGCGCACCGGGATTGAGATCAACCCGAATGCGATTTTCGATATCCAGATCAAACGTCTGCACGAGTACAAACGTCAGCACCTGAACCTGCTGCACATTCTGGCGCTGTATAAAGAGATCCGCGAGAATCCACAGGCCGACCGCGTTCCGCGCGTGTTCCTGTTCGGTGCGAAAGCGGCGCCGGGCTACTACCTGGCGAAAAACATTATCCTCGCCATTAATAAAGTGGCGGCGGCGATCAACAACGATCCGAAAGTGGGCGATAAGCTGAAGGTGGTGTTCCTGCCGGACTACTGCGTTTCTGCGGCTGAAATGCTGATCCCGGCGGCGGATATTTCCGAGCAGATCTCTACCGCCGGTAAAGAAGCGTCCGGTACCGGCAACATGAAGCTGGCCCTGAACGGTGCGCTGACCGTCGGCACGCTGGACGGTGCGAACGTCGAAATTGCCGAGAAGGTCGGCGAAGAGAACATCTTTATCTTCGGCCATACTGTTGAAGAAGTGAAAGCCATCAAAGCCAAAGGGTACGACCCGGTGAAATGGCGTAAAAAAGATAAAGTGCTGGATGCGGTGCTCAAAGAGCTGGAAAGCGGGAAGTACAGCGACGGCGACAAGCACGCGTTTGACCAGATGCTGCACAGCATGGACAAACAGGGCGGCGACCCGTACCTGGTGATGGCGGACTTCACGGCCTACGTTGAAGCGCAAAAACAGGTCGACGTGCTGTATCGCGACCAGGAAGCGTGGACCCGCGCGTGTATCCTGAACACCGCGCGCTGCGGTATGTTCAGCTCTGACCGCTCAATCCGTGATTATCAGGCTCGTATCTGGCAGGCAAAACGCTAAGGAAGCGCGATGGAGAGTAAACGTCTGGACAGTGCCGCGCAGGCGGCGGGAATTAGCCTCAGTTACATCAATGCGCACGGCAAACCGCAGTCTATTGGTGCGGACACCAAAAGACGTTTGCTGGATGCCATGCACAAAACCGACGCGAAAGCGTCGGGTGCGCCGGTGCCGAACGTGAAGGTCTTTACCGCGGGCAAAAAGATGCCGCTGGCGGTGGAAGGGCGCGGCGAGTTCAGCTGGCTGCTCACCACCGAAGAGGGGCATCAGCACAAAGGCCATGCCACAGGCGGCAAAACCCTTAACCTTCCGGCGAAGCTGCCGGAGGGCTACCACACGCTTACGCTTACCCGGGACGACCAGCGTTTTCACTGTCGGGTGATCGTGGCGCCAAAGCGTTGCTATGAGCCGCAGGCGCTGCTTGAAGGCAAAAAGCTGTGGGGCGCCTGCGTGCAGCTCTATACCCTGCGTTCGGACAGCAACTGGGGCATTGGCGATTTTGGCGACCTGAAAAAGATGCTGGCATCCGTGGGCGAGCGCGGCGGCGCGTTCATCGGCCTCAACCCGATCCACGCCCTCTATCCGGCCAACCCGGAAAGCGCCAGCCCGTACAGCCCGTCGTCCCGTCGCTGGCTGAACGTCATTTATATCGACGTTAACGCGTTAGACGATTTCAAAAACAGCAAAGAGGCGCAGGCGTGGTGGAAGCTTGAGACCACCCAACAGATGCTGAAACAGGCCCGCGATGCGGACTGGGTCGATTATGCCTCCGTGACCGCGCTGAAAATGGCGGCGCTGCGTCTGGCATGGAAGGGCTTTGCGAAGCGTGACGACGAGCAGATGGCAGCCTTCCGCCAGTTTGTGATGCAGGAAGGCGAGAGCCTTTACTGGCAGGCAGCGTTTGATGCGTTGCATGCGTATCAGGTCCAGGAGGATGAGATGCGCTGGGGCTGGCCGGTGTGGCCGGAAGCGTATCAGTCCGTGGATACCCCGGAAGTGAAGGCGTTCTGTGAGATGCATGCCGACGAGGTGGATTTCTATCTCTGGTTGCAGTGGCTGGCGTACAGCCAGTTTGCCGCCTGCTGGCAGGTGAGCCAGGGCTATAACATGCCGATCGGGCTGTATCGCGATCTGGCCGTCGGCGTGGCGGAAGGCGGGGCGGAAACCTGGTGTGACCGCGAGCTTTACTGTCTGAAAGCCTCCGTCGGTGCGCCGCCGGATATTCTGGGCCCGCTTGGTCAGAACTGGGGCTTACCGCCAATGGATCCGCACGTGATGGCGACGCGTGCCTACGAGCCGTTTATCGACCTGCTGCGCGCTAACATGCAGAACTGCGGCGCGTTGCGTATCGACCACGTGATGTCCGTGCTGCGCCTGTGGTGGATCCCGTACGGTGAAACGGCTGACCACGGGGCGTACGTGCAATATCCGGTGGACGATTTGCTCTCAATCCTCGCGCTGGAGAGTAAACGTCATCAGTGCATGGTGATTGGCGAAGATCTCGGAACCGTGCCGGTGGAAATTGTCAGTAAGCTCCGCGACAGCGGCGTCTACTCCTACAAAGTGCTGTATTTTGAAAACGACCATGAGAAAACCTTCCGCGCGCCGAAAGCGTACCCTGAACAGTCAATGGCAGTCGCGACGACGCATGATCTTCCTACGCTCAGAGGCTACTGGGAAAGCGGCGACCTGACGCTCGGCAAAACGTTAGGTCTCTACCCGAATGAAGAGGTTCTGCGCGGGCTATATCAGGATCGCGAGCTGGCGAAGCAGGGGCTGCTGGACGCGCTGCATAAACATGGTTGTCTGCCGAAGCGCGCCGGGCATAAGGCGTCGCTGATGTCGATGACGCCAACGCTTAATCGTGGCTTACAGCGCTATATTGCCGACAGCAACAGCGCATTGCTCGGTCTGCAACCGGAAGACTGGATTGATATGGCGGAGCCGGTAAACATCCCCGGCACCAGCTATCAATACAAAAACTGGCGACGCAAACTGTCCACAACGCTTGAAGCGATGTTCGCCGATGACGGGGTGAACAGGTTGATTAAGGATTTGGACAAGCGCAGAAGAGCGGTGGGTAATAAGCGGTAGTTTCACCCTCACCCTAACCCTCTCCCAGAGGGAGAGGGAATAGAATGTAGGCCGGGTAAGCGTCAGCGCTACCCGGCTTTTTACATCAAACCACCATATTCAACAGCAGCACCCCGACCAGACCGCACACCGAAATAATGGTTTCCAGCGCGGACCAGGACTTGATGGTTTCACCGATGGTCAGGTTGAAGTACTCCTTGAACAGCCAGAAGCCCGGATCGTTCACGTGGGAGAAAATCACGCTGCCCGAACCGACCGCGATAACCATCAGTTCAGGGCTGACGCCCGTCGTGGCAATCAGCGGTGCCACGATGCCGCCTGCGGTAATCGCCGCAACGGTCGCAGAGCCCAGCGCAATACGCAGAACGGCGGCGATAGACCACGCCATCAGCAGCGGCGATACGTTGGTTTCATGCATCATGGCAGCGATGTATTTATCCACGCCGCTGTCGACCAGCACCTGCTTGAACGCGCCGCCGCCGCCGATGATCAGCAGCATCATGGCGATGATTTTGATGGAAGAGGTCAGCGTATCGTTGATCTGATCCATGGAGCGACCGCGGTTAAGACCGAAGGTAAACATCGCAATCAATACCGCAATCAGCGTTGCCATTACCGGGTCGCCCAGGAACTCCGCAACGGACAGGAACGCGTGACCTTTCGGCAGAACCATCTCTGCTATGGCACGCATCGCCATCAGGATCACCGGTACCAGTGAGGTCCAGACGCTGACGCCAAAGCCTGGCATCTCTTCTTCAGTAAAGGTTTTGGCGCTGTACAGCCCTTCCGGGATAGGCTTATCGATGCCTTTCAGGAAGCGCGCATACACCGGGCCTGCCAGAATCACCGTCGGGATCGCCAGAATCGTACCGAACAGCAGGGTTTTACCCATATCGGCGTGGAAGATGGTGGCGATAGCCGTTGGACCCGGGTGCGGCGGCAGGAAACCGTGGGTGACGGACAGCGCCGCAGCCATCGGCACACCCACGAACAGCAGTGGGATGTTGGCGGCAGCGGCGATGGTGAACACCAGCGGCAGCATCAGAACGAAGCCCACTTCATAGAACAGTGCGAAACCGACGGTAAAACCGGTTAACACCACCGCCCACTGGATGTGCTGCTTGCCAAATTTATCGATAAGGGTAGTGGCAATACGCTGCGCGCCACCGCAGTCCGCGAGCATTTTACCGAGCATGGCGCCGAAGCCCATGATCAGCGCCAGGCTGCCGAGCGTACCGCCGACACCGGCTTTAATGGAGCTGATAACTTTAACCAGCGGCATTCCCTGCATCAGACCGACTGCAAGTGCCACCAGAACCAGAGCGATAAATCCGTTCATTTTGAAGCGGATCATCAAGAGCAGTAATAACACAACACCGATAGCGACGATGACTAATGGCATGATTGACCTGGCCTTTGAATTGTTATGGGTAACGTCATTGTTTCAACGACAAATTCCGGTTGTCCCAACTGGGAACAGAGTGTTAACGGCACTCATACTGATGCCTGCGAAAACGTTAAGTTTAGTCGGCTGTTATAAGGGTGTTGAGTGCCCACGAGAATGATACGGGTAACATGATGTGATTGAGAATCACCCAGGGAGGCAAAATTTGAATTATGAGACGCAGGTCAACATATAGAGGGGGAGGCAAGAAAATGTAGGCCCGGTAAGCGCAGCGCCACCGGGCAATACAGACGGGCACTGAATCAGTAGTAGGAGTGCTCGCCGCGCTGGTGCTCTGTCAGATCGCGCACGCCTTTCAGTTCCGGGAATTCGTTCAACAGCTGCTTCTCGATCCCTTCTTTCAGGGTTACATCGACCATGGAGCAGCCGTTACAGCCGCCGCCGAATTGCAGGATTGCCAGACCATCTTCGGTGATTTCCATCAGGGAAACACGTCCCCCGTGGCCGGCCAGCTGCGGGTTGATCTGCGATTGCAGCAGATATTCCACACGCTCCATCAGCGGGGCATCGTCAGAGACTTTACGCATTTTCGCGTTCGGTGCCTTCAGCGTCAGCTGAGAACCCAGCTGGTCGGTGACGAAATCAATCTCCGCATCTTCAAGATACGGCGCGCTCAGCTCATCAACGTACGCGGTGAGCTGTTCAAATTTAAGGGCAGTGTCAGTTGCTTCCACGGCATCCGGAGGACAATAAGAGACACCACATTCTGCATTCGGAGTGCCTGGATTGATCACAAACACGCGGATCTGCGTCCCTTCTTCCTGATTTGCCAGCAGTTTGGCAAAGTGCGCTTGTGCAGAATCGGAAATACGGATCATAGCTTTGGCCTAATAGTTGACTAAATTACCTGGGTATAATCATACGCCCATTGAAGAAGGGCTACAAGGTACGGCACAGACACCATACCTGAACTGACGCGGCGCCGCTTTGCAAAAGCAGTCGGGAAAGTTCAGCCACGGTACTGCCCGTGGTGACGACATCATCCACAATCGCGATATGGAGACCGTTGACCGGCAATTCAAGGCGAAAGGCGTTTTTCAGGTTCCTTTTGCGCGACCGGGCGTTGAGCCGGTGCTGAACGGCAGTGGCATGAGTACGTTTCAGCGCAGAGGCTGGGTACCGGCAACCCAGCCAGTGGGCGAGCGGACGACACAGCAGGTCGCTTTGATTGTATCCCCGCCGCCAGTGGCGGCGCTGAAACAGTGGCACGTTCACGAGCGTGTCGACCGGCGGCAGTCCTCGCGTTCTTCGCGCCTGCAATACCGCCAGTAATAACAGGCGTGCCAGCGGCTGCGCCAGCGCGATCTGGCTGGAAAATTTGAACTGATGAACCAGACGACTCAGCGGCAATACATAATCATCCACCGCCACCAGCGCGCTCCACGGCGGCGCTTTTTTCAGGCATCGGCCGCAGGGAAGCGTCTGGCTGACGGCAGGCAAGCCGCATTGCGGACAGCCCTTCAGGTAACCCAGCGCTCGCGTGCAAACGGAACAGACGCCCCACGCGCTCATCGCAAGTGGCATTCGGCATAGCCAGCACAAGCCGGGCACTGTTAGCATACGCAACCTCCATGTGAAAAAAGAGAACGTTAACTGATGAAGACGCTGTGGTGGCAGACCGTTGGGACGGGAAATTGTCATCTTGTGCTGCTGCACGGATGGGGACTGAACGCCGAAGTGTGGCGTTGCATAAGTGAGGAACTGGCCTCGCAATTCACGGTACACCTGGTGGATCTACCGGGCTATGGCCGTAGCCACGGCTATGGCGCGATGACGCTTGACGACATGGCGGAGCAGGTTCTGGAAGCGGCGCCGCAAAAAGCCGTCTGGCTCGGCTGGAGCCTGGGCGGGCTGGTGGTAAGCCAGATTGCGCTGCGCCATCCTGAGCGGGTCCAGGCGCTGATCACCGTTGCCTCATCACCCTGTTTCAGCGCCCGCGAGGCGTGGCCGGGCATTAAACCCGAGGTGCTGGCCGGGTTCCAGCATCAGCTGAGCGAAGACTTCCAGCGGACGGTGGAGCGTTTTCTGGCGCTACAAACCATGGGAACAG
The DNA here is from genome assembly GCF_002787395.1 of Enterobacter sp. CRENT-193. Taxonomy (NCBI): domain Bacteria; kingdom Pseudomonadati; phylum Pseudomonadota; class Gammaproteobacteria; order Enterobacterales; family Enterobacteriaceae; genus Enterobacter; species Enterobacter sp. CRENT-193. Next base: position 1,187,660 of record NZ_CP024812.1, read on the forward strand.
AAACCGCCCGTCAGGACGCACGGACGCTGAAGCAGACGGTGCTTTCTCTGCCGATGCCGGAGGTTGAGGTGCTGAACGGTGGACTGGAGATCCTGAAAACGGCCGATCTGCGCGAGCCGCTGGCGTCGTTAACGGTGCCGCATCTGCGTATTTATGGCTATCTGGATGGACTGGTTCCGCGCAAGGTGGTTCCGCTGCTGGATGCGCTGTGGCCGGAGAGTAAATCAATGGTGGTTGCCAAAGCGGCACATGCGCCGTTCATCTCTCATCCTGCTGAGTTTTGTTCGGCGCTGTCCGGTTTTATCAGCGAAGCGTCCACCACTCCCTGAGACAGGCTTTACCTTCAGGACAACTCTTGCAACTGCCGGACAGACAACCGTCCGGCTCTTCCTGAATGCGCACGGCTTTCCCCATCGCCTCCAGGCTTTCCAGCATGGCATCGATCATCGGCTGCGGCGTATGCAGGCTGAGGCTGAGCTGCTTCGCCTCCATTCGTCCCTGTAACGCCAGTAAGTCACGAACCTGAATCAACGATGCCATCTTTTTCCCCTCAGTGACAGTCGCCTGCTGGGCTGTTACAGCAGGTCGTTGGGGTTTTGCGCGTTGCCAGCAGGTTAACGTCAACGCGGCTACGCGCCCGGCGCAGCAGGCCAATCACCATTACGTTAAACAGGATCACCGCGAGGATACAGACCAGGCTGTAGCGCGGATGCTGGCTGTAATTGACGGCCTGATAAAACACGGTCGCCAGCGAGTAGGCAATGTTCAGCCCCCACAGAATGGAGAAGCCCATCCAGCCGCGGCTGGACTCACGGGCAATGGCGCCCATGACCGAGATGCATGGAATATAGAGCAGGACGAAGATCAGGTAGCTGTAGGCCGCCGACGCGCTGCCAAATTTCTGGCCCATCACGCCCATTGCTCCGGTCGCCATTTCGCCGTCGCCTTTGCTGGCTTCAATCGGGTTCGCCAGTACGCTCAGGCTGAAGGTGTCTTTGAGGCTCTGCCAGGTCTCTTCCACCGCGCCAAGCAGTTCATCGCCGAGGTTGAACGCTGCCGGATTAAACTCCTCTTCCTGGATGTTTTCCGCGGTGTAAAGCGTGTTCAGGGTACCGACAACTACCTCTTTTGCCATCGCGCCGGTGAACAGGCCCACGGTTGCCTGCCAGTTGTCTTCCTGAACGCCAATCGGTTTGAAGACCGGCGTAATGATCCGGCTGACGGAGGCCAGGGCAGAGTCATTAATGTTGTCCGCGGCCTGGCCGCTCAGGGTGAAGCTGTTCAGGGCGCTCAGGAAAATGCTGACCACCACAATCACCTTACCGGCGCGCAGAACGAAGCCCTTCAGGCGCTGCCATGTCTGAATAATCAGGCTTTTCAGATGCGGAACGTGATAAACCGGCAGTTCCATCACGAACGGCGACGCTTCGCCACGCATGATGGTGTGCTTCAGCATCAGGCCGGTGAGAATAGCCATCACGATACCCAGCACATACAGGGAGAAGACGGCCAGCGCCCCTTCCTGACCAAAGAACGCCGCGGCAAAGACCGCGAAGATCGCCAGACGCGCGCCACAGGACATGAACGGCGCCATCATGATGGTCATCAGGCGTTCGCGCGGGGCATCCAGCGTACGCGCGCCCATGACTGACGGCACGTTACAGCCAAAACCGACAATTAGCGGCACGAACGATTTGCCCGGCAGCCCCAGCGCCTGCATCAGGCGGTCCATTACGAAGGCCGCGCGCGCCATGTAGCCGGAATCCTCAAGGAAGGAGAGGAACAGGTACATCATGCCGATCTGCGGCACCAGCGGCAGGACGGTATTAATCCCGCCGCCGATCCCCTGCGCAAGGAAGATGGTCAACCATTCCGGGAAGTGGAGGGTGTAGCCCAGCCACTGAATACCGTGCACGAAGATAGCGACAGAGCCGCCATCAAAGATAGGTTGTAATGCACCGCCGATGTTAATGGCGAGCAGGAACATCACGTACATCACCAGTAAAAAGATCGGCAAACCGAGGAAGCGGTTGAGCACAATCTTATCCACGGCGGCGGTGAAGCGGCTGGGTTCAGCGGTTAATGCATTGCTGACCACGTCACAGATAGCGGCGATAGCCTGATAGCGCGCATCCGCAATATGCAGAGCGGGATCGTCCAGCTCGTCGCTCAGGCGAGCCTGCGCGACGCCCAGCTTATCAGCCGCATCGCCTGCGTAGGCGCGGCTGTAGATATCGCCTTCCAGCATTTGCAGGCCAAGCCACAGACGTTGTCTGGCGGGCATGCTGTTGTCCATCTCCTGCGCCAGTTGCCCGGCTTCGCGCAGCAGCGGCTGGGCGTAGTGGACCAGTTCGACGTCGGCATTGCCCGTGTGGCGGTCAATCGCCAGCTTCAGGGCGTCAATGCCGCGCGCGCGGGTAGAAACCAGCGGAACCACCGGGCAGCCCAGACGGGCGGAGAGGGCGTCGACGTCGATGCGCAGCTTTTGCTTCTCGGCGATGTCGAGCATGTTAAGCGCTACGATGCAGGGAATACCCAGCTCCAGCAGTTGTAACGTGAGATACAGATTTCGTTCGAGATTGGAGGCATCCACCACATTGATGAGCAGATCCGCGTCGCCGCTCAGAATATAGTGGCAGGCAATTTGCTCATCGAGTGAGGTCTGGGATGAAATCGTGGTGAGTGAATAGGTCCCCGGTAAATCAACCAGCGTGACCTGATTATCTGTTGTAGTGAACTGGCCCTCTTTGCGTTCCACCGTCACGCCTGCCCAATTTCCCACACGCTGGCGTGCGCCGGTTAACTGATTAAATAAGGTTGTCTTGCCGGAATTAGGATTGCCAATTAAGCCAATAGTTAATTTTTTCATTGTAATAGACTCACTGAAACCGCTGGCTTGTTAACGGGATAAAGATTCAACTTCAATTAATGCGAGGTCTTTTTTACGCAGAACCAGATTAACGCGTCGGGTTTCGATATGAACAGGATCGCCCAACGGCGCAACGCGCACCACCTGGAACGATGAGCCGGGTAGCATGCCCAGGGACAGCAGCTTCTGCCGATAGGCCGGGCTTATCTCACGGGTAAAACCGATAATTTTCCACGCACTGTCTGGAGTGAATTGCATAGCGCCTGATTCCACGAGAGGTTAAATAATCTACACTGCGATGATAATGAGAATAGTTTTTATCAGCAATAATAAAAATGTGACGGGATGTTGTTAATCGTATTAATTTGCGGTCTGCTTGACCTTGCTCAATATTTGCGAAATTGAGGTGAAAATAAAAAGAAGGCTATTTGTTAATGAGGTGATAATTCGTGGTTTAAATATGGATACAACTTATTTATTTTAATTCCCTGCGGCCTGCTTGCCGGGCGGCACTGCGTTTGCCCGGCCTACAAAACCGTAGGCCCGGTAAGCGTCGCGCCACCGGGCATTTACAGTATTAGCGTTTCTTACCCATCGCCGCTGCCAGCGCATCCATCATCGCGCTGTTGCCTGCTGGCTGTGCGTCACGTCCGCGTGGCTTCGCGGCTTTCGCTGCCGGACGCTGCTGTTCACGGCCACCGCCATTACCGCCACGGCGCGCGTTAGTGTCGCCCGGCTGCTCGTCCAGACGCATGGTCAGGGCAATACGCTTGCGCTGGAGATCCACTTCCAGCACTTTCACCTTCACGATGTCGCCCGCTTTGACCACGGTGTGCGGATCTTCAACGAACTTGTCGGCGAGGGAAGAGATATGCACCAGACCGTCCTGATGCACGCCGATATCCACAAACGCGCCAAAGTTGGTGACGTTGGTTACCGCCCCCTCCAGCACCATGCCCGGCAGCAGGTCGTTCATGGTTTCCACGCCGTCAGCAAAGGTCGCGGTTTTAAACTCAGGACGCGGATCGCGGCCCGGTTTTTCCAGCTCTTTGATGATGTCAGTGACCGTCGGCACACCGAACTGTTCGTCGGTGAAATCCACCGCTTTCAGGTTACGCAGCGCGCTGCTGTCGCCCATCAGGTCTTTAAGCGCCTGCTGAGTCGCGGCCAGGATGCGCTCAACAACAGGGTACGCTTCCGGGTGAACGGTAGAGGCATCCAGCGGGTTATCGCCGTGGTTGATGCGCAGGAAGCCCGCGCACTGCTCAAATGCTTTCGGCCCCAGACGGCTCACCTTCAGCAGCTGCTGGCGGTTCTGGAACTGACCGTTCTCATCACGCCAGGCGACGATATTCTGTGCCATCATACGGGTCAGGCCCGCCACGCGGGTCAGCAGGGGAACGGAAGCGGTGTTCAGGTCCACGCCGACGGCGTTAACACAGTCTTCCACTACCGCATCCAGCTTGCGCGCCAGCTGCGTCTGGCTCACGTCGTGCTGATACTGGCCCACACCGATGGATTTCGGGTCGATCTTCACCAGCTCCGCCAGCGGATCCTGCAAACGACGGGCGATAGAGACCGCGCCGCGCAGGGAAACGTCCAGATCCGGGAACTCCTGCGCTGCCAGCTCAGAGGCGGAGTAGACTGATGCCCCCGCTTCGCTGACGATCACTTTCTGCGCCGTCACTTTCGGGAACTGCTTCTGCACGTCGAGATAGAAACGTTCGGTTTCGCGGGACGCCGTACCGTTACCGATGGCAACCAGCTCAACGTTGTACTTCTCGCACAGCGCGGCGACGACGACAGCCGCTTTCGCTGCCTGACCGGTGTGCGGGTAAATGGTGTCGGTGGCAACGAGCTTGCCGGTGCCGTCAACCACGGCCACCTTCACGCCGGTACGCAGACCCGGATCGAGACCCATGGTGGCGCGCAGGCCAGCTGGCGCAGCCATCAGCAGGTCGTGCAGGTTACGGGCGAAGACGTTGATCGCTTCGTCTTCGGCGCGCTCGCGCACGGTGCCCATCAGCTCGGTTTCGAGGTGCATCAGCACCTTGATGCGCCAGGTCCAGCTCACCACGCCTTTGCGCCAGCTGTCCGCCGGGGCGTTGTTCAGGCGCAGGCCCAGATGATCCATAATGATCTGCTCGCAGTGGCTCTCTTTTGGCGGCTCGTCAAACTGCGGATCGGCATTCAGGGAGAGTTGCAGCACGCCTTCGTTACGGCCGCGGAACATCGCCAGCGCGCGGTGAGACGGCGCGGTAGAAATGGGTTCGTGGTGATCGAAATAGTCGCGGAATTTCGCGCCTTCTTCCTCTTTGCCGGACACCACGGTGGAGACGATATGCGCGTTCTTCCACAGGTAATCACGCACTTTGGCCAGCAGCGCCGCGTCTTCGGCGAAGCGCTCCATCAGAATATAGCGAGCACCGTCCAGCGCGGCTTTGGTGTCTGCTACGCTTTTATCGGCGTCGATAAACTTGGCGGCTTCGGTTTCCGGATCGTGAGACGGCTCGTTCCACAGCAGATCGGCCAGTGGCTCAAGGCCGGCTTCGATCGCAATCTGCCCGCGCGTGCGGCGCTTCGGTTTGTACGGCAGATAGAGGTCTTCGAGTTCGGTTTTACTCAGGGTACCGTTAATGGCTTTTTCCAGGTCACTGGTCAGCTTGCCCTGCTCGCCGATAGATTTGAGGATCGCCTGACGTCGGTCTTCCAGCTCGCGCAGATAGCCCAGACGGGTCTCCAGGTTTCGCAGCTGCGTGTCATCCAGACCGCCGGTGACTTCCTTACGATAACGTGCAATAAACGGCACGGTGTTCCCTTCATCAAGCAGGCGAACGGCAGCTTCTACCTGTTCGGCTCTGGCCTGAAGTTCACCCGCAATAATGCGGCAGAGCGACTCTTTCATCATGGTCAGTTCATCTTGTGGATCGAAAATCAGGGGGATAGTTATACGGGCTGACACCAAAAAATGCCAGCCGGGGAGGGCGCTCTCGGACTATTTAACATACACGATTTCGTTGACGTACCAGCTTGCTTCACCTGCGGGCGTCTGGACAACGGCTAAATCGCCCACCTCTTTTTTCAGCAGGGCGCGGGCCATGGGTGAATCGATAGAAATGTAATCCTTACGACCGAAAATTTCATCATAGCCGACGATACGAAAACGCAGGGTATCGCCGTTGTCGTTTTCAATTTCGACCCACGCGCCGAAGAACACTTTACCTTCCTGCTGCGGGGAGTAATCGACAATTTTGAGATTCTCGAGACACTTCGTCAGGTAGCGTACCCGGCGATCGATTTCGCGCAGTCGCTTTTTATTGTACTGATAGTCCGCATTCTCGCTGCGGTCGCCCAGACTTGCGGCCCAGGTGACTTTTTTGGTCACTTCCGGACGCTCTTCGCGCCACAGGTAATCCATCTCTTTTTTGAGTTTCTCGTACCCTTCGCGGGTGATCAGAGGCGTTTTCATGGTGCAGCCTTTAATGCCGGTTAACTGTCTTTGCGCACAATACGTAGCGCACAGTGTAACAGACAAGATTAATAATGATTTATGTGATGAAATGAACAGATAAGCTGCTGTTAAATATGCTTTGTAACAATTTCGTCTAGAATTTATACCAGAATTTGCTGGTCGAACCCGTGCACTTTTTTAGAATACGCTGTTCCAGGCTTATCCGAACCTTTGGGAGTACACACAATGCAAGAGAACTACAAAATTCTGGTCGTAGATGACGACATGCGCCTGCGTGCGCTGCTGGAACGTTATCTGACCGAGCAGGGCTTCCAGGTTCGTAGCGTCGCGAACGCGGAACAGATGGATCGTCTGCTGACGCGTGAATCTTTCCACCTGATGGTGTTGGACCTGATGCTGCCTGGTGAAGACGGGCTCTCTATTTGCCGCCGTCTGCGCAGCCAGAGCAACCCGATGCCGATCATCATGGTGACGGCGAAGGGTGAAGAAGTCGACCGTATTGTCGGCCTTGAGATTGGCGCTGATGACTACATTCCAAAGCCGTTTAACCCGCGTGAACTGCTGGCGCGTATTCGCGCCGTGCTGCGTCGTCAGGCGAACGAACTGCCGGGCGCGCCATCTCAGGAAGAGGCCGTCATTGCATTCGGTAAGTTTAAGCTGAACCTCGGCACCCGTGAGATGTTCCGTGAAGATGAGCCAATGCCGCTCACCAGCGGTGAGTTCGCGGTGCTGAAAGCGCTGGTCAGCCACCCGCGTGAGCCGCTCTCCCGTGACAAGCTGATGAACCTGGCGCGTGGTCGTGAATACTCCGCGATGGAGCGTTCTATCGACGTGCAAATCTCTCGTCTGCGTCGTATGGTGGAAGAAGATCCGGCGCATCCTCGTTATATTCAGACCGTTTGGGGTCTGGGCTACGTGTTTGTCCCGGACGGCTCTAAAGCATGAGGCGAATGCGCTTCTCGCCGCGAAGTTCGTTTGCCCGCACGCTGTTATTGATCGTCACCCTGCTGTTTGTCAGTCTGGTGACGACCTACCTGGTGGTGCTGAACTTTGCAATCCTGCCGAGCCTCCAGCAGTTTAATAAGGTGCTGGCATACGAAGTGCGTATGCTGATGACCGACAAACTGCAACTGGAGGACGGCACGCAGTTGGTTGTTCCCCCGGCGTTCCGTCGGGAAATCTACCGTGAGCTGGGCATTTCTCTCTACTCGAACGAAGCGGCGGAAGATGCCGGCCTGCGCTGGGCGCAGCACTATGAATTCCTCAGCCAGCAGATGGCGCAGCAGCTTGGCGGCCCGACGGAAGTGCGCGTTGAGGTCAATAAAAGCTCGCCGGTTGTCTGGCTGAAAACCTGGCTGTCACCCAACATCTGGGTGCGTGTTCCGCTCACCGAGATTCATCAGGGCGACTTCTCACCGCTGTTCCGATACACCCTGGCGATCATGCTGCTGGCCATCGGCGGCGCATGGCTGTTTATTCGTATCCAGAACCGACCGCTGGTCGACCTGGAGCATGCGGCATTACAGGTCGGTAAAGGTATTATCCCACCGCCGCTGCGCGAGTATGGCGCATCGGAAGTGCGCTCGGTAACGCGTGCGTTTAACCACATGGCGGCAGGCGTTAAACAGCTGGCGGACGACCGTACGCTGCTGATGGCGGGGGTCAGCCATGACCTTCGCACGCCCCTGACGCGTATCCGGCTGGCGACGGAGATGATGGGCGAGCAGGATGGTTATCTTGCAGAGTCCATCAACAAGGATATCGAAGAGTGTAACGCCATCATCGAGCAGTTTATCGACTACCTGCGCACCGGGCAGGAGATGCCGATGGAGATGGCGGATCTGAATGCGGTTCTGGGCGAAGTGGTTGCTGCCGAAAGCGGCTACGAACGTGAAATTGCGACCGACCTTCAGGCAGGTGAGATTCAGGTACGTATGCACCCGCTCTCCATTAAACGCGCGGTGGCGAATATGGTGGTCAACGCGGCGCGCTACGGCAACGGCTGGATCAAAGTCAGCAGCGGTACGGAACTCAACCGCGCCTGGTTCCAGGTGGAAGACGATGGCCCGGGCATCAAGCCTGAGCAGCGTAAGCACCTGTTCCAGCCATTTGTGCGCGGCGACAGCGCGCGCAGCACCAGCGGAACCGGCTTAGGCCTGGCGATTGTGCAGCGTATTGTGGATAACCATAACGGACTGCTGGAAATTGGCACCAGCGAGCGGGGTGGTTTGAGCATTCGTGCGTGGTTACCGGTGCCGGTTTTACGGGGTCAGGTGAAAGAGAGTTAAAAAAGGGTGGGGCCTGATGCCCTCACCCCGGCCCTCTCCCACGGGGAGAGGGAAAAAACATTAAAAAAGGCAACTTTCGTTGCCTTTTTGCTTTTACCTACAGCTTCGGTCCCGCACTCACCAGCGCAGCACCCGCCGGGGTGTCGGTATACTTCTCGAAGTTTTCGATAAACAGTTTCGCCAGCGATTCAGCCTTCTCACGCCACTGTTCCGGTGAACCGTAGGTGTTACGCGGATCCAGGATACGCGTATCCACGCCCGGCAGCGCTGTTGGGATCGCCAGATCGAACATCGGCAGCGTAAAGGTCTCGGCGTTATCCAGCGAACCATCCAGAATCGCGTCGATGATGGCGCGTGTATCTTTGATGGAGATACGTTTGCCCGTACCGTTCCAGCCGGTGTTTACCAGGTATGCCTGGGCGCCGGATGCCTGCATGCGTTTCACCAGCACTTCCGCGTACTGCGTTGGGTGCAGCGACAGGAACGCCGCGCCGAAGCAGGCGGAGAAGGTTGGGGTTGGCTCGGTCACACCGCGCTCGGTACCCGCCAGTTTAGCGGTAAAGCCGGAGAGGAAATGGTACTGCGTCTGGCTGGCGGTCAGGCGGGAAACCGGTGGCAGCACGCCGAATGCATCTGCGGTCAGGAAAATCACCTTCGTGGCGTGACCCGCCTTCGATACCGGCTTGACGATGTTCTCGATGTGGTAGATCGGGTAAGAGACGCGGGTGTTTTCGGTTTTAGACGCATCGTCGAAGTCGATAGAGCCATCGGCACGCACGGTGACGTTTTCCAGCAGCGCATCGCGGCGAATCGCGTGGTAGATATCCGGCTCTGCCTCTTCCGACAGGCGAATGGTCTTCGCGTAGCAGCCGCCTTCAAAGTTAAACACGCCGTCATCATCCCAGCCGTGTTCATCATCGCCAATCAGACGACGTTTTGGATCGGTGGACAGCGTTGTTTTACCGGTGCCGGAAAGGCCGAAGAACACTGCTACATCGCCTTTTTCCCCGACGTTCGCCGAGCAGTGCATGGAGGCGATACCGCGCAACGGCAGCAGGTAGTTCATGACCGAGAACATCCCTTTCTTCATTTCGCCGCCGTACCAGGTACCGCCTATCAGCTGGATACGCTCGGTCAGGTTGAAGGCGATAAAGTTTTCGGAGTTCAGACCCTGCTCTTTCCACTGCGGGTTGGTGCATTTCGCGCCGTTCATCACGATAAAGTCAGGGGTGAAGTCTTGCAGTTCTTCATCAGTTGGACGAATGAACATGTTCTTCACAAAATGCGCCTGCCAGGCCACTTCGGTGATAAATCGTACGGAGAGACGGGTGTCGGCGTTAGCGCCGCAGAACGCATCAATAATAAACAGACGCTTGCCGGAAAGCTGATGGGTGACAAGTCCTTTCAGATGCTGCCAGGTTTCCGGGGAGAGCGGTTTGTTATCGTTCTTCCCTTTGCCCTTATCAGCCCACCACAGCGTATCGCGGGTGGTGTCGTCTCGGACGATATACTTATCTTTCGGCGAACGACCGGTAAAAATACCCGTATCGACGGCGATAGCACCCAGGTTCGTCAACACACCACGCTCGTATCCTTCCAGTGCCGGATTGAGCTCTTCCTGATACAGCGTATCGTAATCGGGGTTGTAGACCACTTCCTGGACGTCGTGAATACCATAAGCCTTGAGATCTTGCGGGGTTAAACCATTAACACGCATATCACTGCTCCTTAGCCAATATGTACTGCCTGAAATTGTAGGGTTTTTCTGGGGATGTTAACCGCGACGGGGCTCATAGATTTACGTATCTGGTCAAAACCCTTACTAACGGAAAACGCTGCGACTCCAGTCACAGGGCGGGCAGATTATCGCAGGAATCGCTTTTTGGATGGGGAAAATGTTCTTAAAAGGTTAATCTCTGGTGAATTTATCCAGAAGAATGTGAATGTAATCGCATACATGTAAGAAAATTACGTAAGGGTTACACTGGGAAAACGATTCAGGTCTCTTGGGTCAGCTATTTTCAGAGTTTGAGGTGGGGGCCAGAGTTTTGCTTTGATGAGACAATAGATTTTTCATGAACAAGGGATGAGAAATGGAAAACCGTGAGACGTTATCCGCTTTAACGCGCGTAGCCGTCGTGCTGGCGGGGGCTCTACAGGGCGTAATTTGCTATGTAATCATGTGGTATATCGAGTACGCAAAATTGCCATCGGATACGCTGTGGCTGATGTGTGTAGTACCTGCCACCGTGGTAATGACAACCACGTTGTCTCTTGCCATGACGTCATTCAGAAAGCCATTTTTGTGGCTGTCACTCGGGATGATCGGCGCGGCAGTCGCGGGTATGGGCGGCTGGCTTAAGTGGAGCGTTGCAGGACTCGAAAGCTGGAATCTCAGAGATGAGATGCTCGTTTTCGGCTTTCATCTGCTGCTGATGACGCTGTTCGTGTTGCCATGGCTTCAGCGGCGTCTGGATCCCGTCCCGACTACCTCGTTCTAAAGCGACTTTTATCAACGAAACTGGCATAACGCTCTGACGCTGCTCATTATTTTTGTTTCGAATGGTCTCTTCTGGCTGGTACTTTTCCTCTGGGCCGAGCTTTTCGAACTTATTGGCATCGGCTTTTTTGATCGGCTTTTCTTTCATTCTGACGGATTTATTTCAGTGGCGATTGGCGTGGTTTCAGCCAGTGCGGCCGTGCTCACGCGCATGCAGGTAAGGTTAATCTTTGCCCTGCAAAATCTGCTGACCCTCATCGCCACCGGTCTGCTTCCCCTGATGGCGGCGCTGGCGCTGCTCTTTATTGGCGCGTTGCCTTTTGTCGGCTTTGAATCCATTTCAGCCAGAATATCCGCCGCGGGCTTGCTGACCACCTTAGCGCTGCTGCTGTTATTCCTGGTGACGATAGTGTGGCATCCACAGCGTCAAACACTGCCTTACTATGCCCCGCTGCGAGGGATGATTCGCCTCGCTGTGGCTATCGTACCCGCGTATCCGGTTCTGGCGGGGTGGGCGCTGTGGCTACGCATTTCGCAATACGGCTGGTCACCCGAGCGTCTGTACGGGGTATTGATAACCATCGTGGCGCTGGTCTGGGCGATCGGTTTTTGCGCCAGCGCTCTGATTCAGCGCCGTGAACCGCAGAAGATCCATGCGTACGTCATCCCGGCGACCGGGCTGCTTTCCCTCATTTTCCTGGCGTTGGTCCATACCCCCGTGCTGGATCCGTGGCGAATAAGTGTTGCAAGCCATATGGCCCGCTATCAGGACGGCAGAATAACTGCGGATCAAGTCAGCCTGTATATGCTCAGTAACGCTGGACGAAAGGGGCGGGAGGCGATGCTCACGCTGCAAAACGATCCGCAGTTTATCTCTAACCCAAAACGCCAGCGTGAAATAAATGGTCTTCTCTCCAGGAATGCTGGCGGAGCAGGTAAGATGACCGCCGCGATGCTGGAAAAACAGGTCCAGCTCGCACCGGGAATGGCTCATCCTGATAAGACATTTTGGCAAGCCATGCTCAGCAATCAGTATCGCTTCGAGAGCTGCGATAGCGCCCAGAGTAACTGTTTACTTATGCCGCTGGATCTTAACAGCGACGGCAAGCCGGAAGCCGTGCTATTTCAATTTACCGATCGCACGATCGTGGCTTACACACAAACTAACACGGGCTGGAGGATCGCCGGGGACGCGTGGAAAATGCCGGAGGCATTGACCAGAGGAGAACTTGACCGCGCATTAAGGCAGAGGAAAGTGAAATCTGTCGTGAAGCCCTGGGCGGATATTGAGATTTTTGGGGAGCGTGTCGATATGAGCTACGACAGTTACAATAATGCGCAGTGGCGTTAGTGATTTTTCTTGCCGGGTGGCGCTACGCTTACCCGGCCTACAATTAGCAATCATATCAAAAAATTGCACAATTCATTGTAGGCCCGTGCGAGCATAGCGCCGCCGGGCATCAGGCTCAGAGCTTAGTGAACCTGCGGGTCCGCCGGAGAGGCGTTATTGCGGATCTCCGCGATATCCATCGAATTAAACACGTAGTGCGTACCGCAGTAATCACAGTGCATATCGATCTCACCGTCTTCCGCCATGATGCTGTCGATCTCTTCATCCGGCAGCGTTTTCAGGGCGCCAGCACAACGCTCGCGGGAGCAGGTGCACTTAAATTCCACCGCCTGCGGATCGTAAACCGTCACTTCTTCTTCGTGGTACAGACGCCACAGCACGTCGGTCGCCGACAGGGTGAACAGCTCTTCCGCTTTGATGGTTTCCGTCAGCGTTGCCAGATGCTCGAAATCATTGGTCTGCGCATCCTGCGCAGGCAGAACCTGAAGCAGCATACCACCGGCAGCAGGCTGACCATCCACTTCACCGGTGCGGATGAACAGACGGGTTGGCAGCTGTTCGGAACGCATGAAGTAATCTTCCAGGCAGGCGGCAAGCGTGTCGCCTTCCAGACCGACAACGCCCTGATAGCGCTCACCCTCTTCAGGCGAAATCGTGATAACCAGGTAGCCATTTCCGACCAGCGTTTTCAGATCCGCATTTTCAGGGATATCGCCCTGAACGCGCGCCACGCCGCGCATTTGCTGCTGGTTATTACCGTTGATCACCGCCAGCGACATCGGGCCATCACCCTGCAACTGAACGGTAATATCGCCAGCGAACTTCAGCGTGGCGGTCAGCAGGCTGGTGGCAACCAGCAGTTCGCCCAACAGGGTTTTCACCGGCAGCGGGTAGTTGTGGTTTTCCAGAATCTGTTTCCAGGTTTCGGATACGGTGACCAGCTCGCCGCGCACGGCGAATTGTTCAAACAGATAGCGGTGTAATTGGTCGTGTTGGGCCATTTTCATCTCTCGTGCAGGTGAGGGTTACTCGCTCTCACCGTGTTTAAATTTCATCAGATCGCGGCGCTCTTTTTTATCCGGTCGCCGGTCCGGGTGAGGCATAGTTAGCGCGTTCATTTTGCGCGCCAGCGCGGTTTTCTCGCGCTTCTCTATGCTTTCGGCCGTCTCTTCATACAGCAAAACGGCTTCGGTTGCGGGCCGCCGTTGTTCGGTAATGGCTTTCACCACCACCGTTTTCTCATCGTTGCCCTGGCGAAGCGTTAACGTGGCATTCAGTTCAACCAGCTTGCTCGGTTTGCTGCGCTGACCGTTGTAATGCACCTTTCCGCCGTCAACCATTTCACGGGCAAGGGCGCGCGTTTTGTAAAAACGGGCGGCCCACAGCCATTTATCCAGTCTTACCCCATCAGAGGGTTTTTCTTTCATGGCGTCTCCTTCACGGTGAGTGAGGGGATCATCCGGCGATAGTCGTTCAGCCCCGGATGTCGCAGATAGCTTTTTTCAGCCAGGCCGGAATCCGGATTAGTCACGCCCAGACAATAGCGAATGCCAAAAGCGGCCGCAGAATCCAGAATCGGCTCGCTGTCGTCAATAAACAGCGTGCGTTCCGGCTGTAAACCGGTTTCTTCTACCACGGCATGCCACAACCGCTGATCCTCTTTCGGATAACCAAATGTGTGGGTGGAAAGCAATAAATCAAGGTGCGAAGCAAGACCGGTATGTTCCAGCTTCACGGCCAGGTTATGGGGATGCGCATTTGTCAGCAAAATACGGCGCTTACCGCAGGCTTTCAGCGCGTCCAGGAACGGGACCGTATCTTCGCGCAGTACGGCGCGTGCGCCCTGGGCGGTGGTCATGGCACAAATATCCAAACCGAGTCGCTCGCTCCAGTAGTCAAGACAGTACCAGTTTAGCGTATGCTGCACCGCGCTATATTGCGAACGAATGAATTCCTGCGCTTCTGCCGGGGAGATCCCCTGCTGTTCACCGTAAGTTTCCGGGACCAGCTTTTGCCAGAAATAGTTATCAAAGGCGAGATCAAGCAGCGTGCCGTCCATATCAAGCAGGACGGTATCGACCGCCTGCCAGTCGATATTAAGATGCATAAGGGGGAACTCCAGCCAGAAGAAACGTGCGCGACAGGGTAGCACAACTTGTCGCGCAGGGACGTTATCCGATCAGGCTCTCAGAAGAGGAGATCAGTTTCGGGTTAAGGCAATTTTCGTAGTAGGCCTGGATTTCTGCCAGCCGCGTGCGGGAACGCTGATAGCGGCGTACGGCCTGATAACCGTTCCAGACGATGCACGCCAGCATCGCAATCAGCAGCAGGGATGTCCCTATATAGCGCCACAGGCCAGCGCTATCCGGCATACGGTGCAGGCCAATATGACGCGTGCCGTTGGCGTCGGTGAAGAGGGTGGTGACGATCCCTTCCGCGCTGAATGGCGTCTGCATCAGCATCTGCGCCAGACGCTGGAATTCGCTCCACTGCTCCTGGGCAGGATAGTCATACAGCGAAACCTGCGGATAAGGTTGATCCACCAGGTCGCTGCCTTCATCGCTGGCAATCACAAAACCGCCCGGCGCCGGGCTGTTAAGCGCCTGGGCGGCACGGGTGGTTTCACGCATCACGAAGGGGGCGGTAGAGGTCGCCACCAGATTATCCAGCGACTCGGCGCTGACCGGACGCAGAAGCACGTTCACACCGTCCAGGCGTCCCGCTTCGGCGCGTTTCACCAGCGCGTCCCAGTCTTTGCTGTTGCCGAGGTTGACCAGCGCGTTCTTCAGCCGGATACAGTCATCCTGGGCGGAACAGAGATCCTCTGTTTTCAGGACGATTTCGCCAAAGTCATCCAGCAGCACCATGCCCGACTTCTGAATAGCCGAACGCAGGGCAGGGCTGACGCGAGAATCATCATCCGGTTTTGGATGGAGCTGGCGATTAATCGTCTGGGTGAGCGCAGTGGCCTTATTGACCACATCCGATTCCGGCAGCGGCAGCGGAGAGGCGTCATTCCAGATGATCTGAGAGCAGTCGAACGGCGCGAACGGCGAGTTCTGGCGCGTGTTCCAGGCACCCGGTGAGTGGATATTACACATCCCGGTGCCTTTCAGCCGCAACGTATCCCCCACGCGTACACCCGCTTCTTCGAGCTGCTGTACGCTGGTGGCTTCCACGGTTTGCGCCCCTTTGATCCATGACAGGGTAAATTTAATTGGCATATCCAGCGGCACGAAAAGCAGCAGCATGAGGAAGATTAACGCGGCGCCACCGGCAATCACCGCGCTGCGAAGCCAGTGCTGAAGCGGGAAGTTTTTTACTTCGTCGTGCAGGGATAAGTAACGTCCCTGGCGTACAACGTGGCGGTCGAGATAGATATCAATATCCGTTTTGTGGCCCAGGTCCTGCGCAATCCACGGCTGCCAGTGGCGTGGATAGATAAGATCGATGATCCCGAGCGAGATATTGTTGATATGTTCCTGATCGTTCTCACCGAACAGTCCCCAGCGTTTTGGGGTTCCGCGCAGGCAGTGAATTTCGCGTAATGACGTTTTTGCCGGCGGGGCAAATATGCCCCACAGCCCGGCGGCCAGAAGCAGTACTGCGCCACCCGCGAGCCACGGAACAAACACGTCCGGCGTCAGCAGGCAGATGAAAAAGAGCAGGAACGAGACGACAATCAGCACCGCTTCGCGAATGCCATCCGGGCGGCTCAGGACGTACTCTTCATGCGTTTCCTGGCGGATGTTGAGCAGTTCAATCTGCTCTGTCTCTTCACCACGAATAGAGGCCTGCGTTCCGCTCGCGCGTTCCAGCGCAAAGCGTGGCGCTTCCTGAACATATTCGCTCAGAGTATGACCATTGAGGGAGATAACCAGCGGCAGCGTATCGGTATGGATGAGCTCGACGCTGTTTTCGTCGTTAATATACTGTTCCCAGAAGGGAGGCAGGTGTACTTCAACAGAGTCGAGATAGTAACGCCATTTGTTGGGATCGTCGGTTGTGATGCCATAGCGGGTAATGGAGCGCGTCACGCACAGAACGGTGTCGCTTTGGGCGTTCAGGTTGAGCGATACGGGGGCGGCGCTGGCGCCGGTAGGGCCAGGCGAAAGCCGGGATCGGTTCAGCGTGTCGAGATACTGCTCAACGGTGCTGCGTTCCTCTGGCGAAAGCTTGCGCGTGTTTGCTCCGGCGAACGCGTTTAAAAAGGGCAGCCGATAACGGCGATGTACGCGGCGCCTGAATACCCACACCGCAATCGACGCGCAGGCCAGCACAGCAGCGAGAAAAATCAAAATGGTGCTCATGCTTTCCCCATCTTACTTATCTTCTTACAGGTGTTGTCAGTCGCACCTTTTGTACAATGAATGAGATTCTGTGGTCGGCTATCGGCAAGTATGGAGTCTAACTTGAGCATGTTGACGCGCATCCCAGTGACCGGTAATGATAACAAAGCCTGTTCCGGCGCGATATCAGCAAATTCCTGGAAACATTTCAACCTCTTGACATTTGTTTTGAAATGAGAATCGCATTCAATTACGTTGCATAAATGTAAATAAAGAGCAATTGACATTGCCGAAACCGTGCGGCGTATCGCACAATAAAGCCAGTTCACCCAGCAAAGACCCGTCAAGATGACCAAACCCTTACAAAAGCCCACCATTCTGAATGTTGAAACCGTCGCGAAATCGCGTCTGTTTAATGTCGAAAGCGTGGATCTGGAGTTCAGCAACGGTGTGCGTCGTGTTTATGAGCGTATGCGCCCCTCCTCGCGTGAAGCGGTGATGATAGTGCCCATCGTCGACGAGCATCTGATCCTCATTCGTGAATACGCTGTGGGCACAGAATCCTACGAGCTGGGCTTCTCCAAAGGACTGATCGATCCGGGCGAAACGGTGTTTGAAGCGGCAAACCGGGAGCTGAAAGAAGAGGTCGGCTTTGGCGCGAAAGAGCTGACGTTCCTTAAAAAGCTGAGCATGGCGCCGTCCTATTTTTCCAGCAAAATGAACATCGTTGTCGCGGAAGATCTCTATCCTGAATCGCTGGAAGGAGACGAGCCGGAACCGCTGCCGCAGGTTCGCTGGCCGCTGGCTCATCTGATGGATTTGCTGGAAGATCCTGACTTTAACGAGGCACGCAACGTGAGCGCACTGTTCCTGGTACGAGAGTGGCTGAAGGGGCAGGGGCGTTTGTAGCGCCACCATTAAAAACGGCAACCGAAGGTTGCCGTTTTGCATTGACGTTGTAGGCCGGGTCAGGCGTAGTCGCCACCCGGCTTTTTTGTCGGCGTCAGAACAGCTCGTGCGTCTCGCCGTTATCAATGATCTCTGTACCCACCTCATGCACTGCCTGCGTGGTTGGCTGCGTACCCTCGATGAAATACTCGGCACGGCTGTTGCCGCCATTCGCAAGCTGTCCGGTGCTGCGGTCAATATTGATCGTGACAATGCCCGGCGGAGGCGTTAGCGGCTGCTCCGGCACGCCCTCGAGAGCGGCCTTCATGTAAGCATCCCACGCCGGTTGCGCACTCTTAGCCCCACCCTCGTAACCGGAAATCTGATCTTTAATCGCGCCAGAAGCGGTTGTGCGCCCCAGAGTGCGGCGGTGATCGTCAAAACCAATCCAGACCGAGGTGACAACGCCCGGGCCATAACCTGAGAACCAGGCATCTTTTGAACTGTTGGTTGTCCCGGTTTTGCCGCCGATGTCGTGGCGCTGCAAATCGCGGCCCGCTCGCCAGCCGGTGCCTTGCCAGCCCGGTTCGCCAAAGATGTTGGTGTTCAGTGCGCTCTTAATCAGGAACGACAGCGGCGTGCTGATCACGTGCGGGGCGTACTCCTGCGCGCCACTCTGGGCGACCAGCGCCTGATTGGCCTGTTCCAGCTGAGGCTGCGGCACCGCCAGATTCTGACGTTCCTGAGAGATCGCCACATCTTCCATATCCTTGTTTTCCAGGACATTGGATTTTGGCGTGTCGCCGTAAATCACCGGAATATCGCATTCAGGGCAGGCAATTTTCGGTTTCGCTTCAAACAGTACGCCGCCCTGATCGTTCTCGATTTTGCTGATGAAATACGGATCGACCAGGAATCCCCCGTTCGCCATCACCGAGTAGCCACGCGCGACCTGGAGCGGTGTAAAGGACGCGGAGCCGAGCGCCAGAGATTCGGTATGAACAATGTTTTGCGCCGGGAAGCCGAAGCGTTGCAGATACTCTGCCGCATAATCAACGCCCATCGCACGCATCGCGCGAACCATGACCACGTTCTTCGACTGGCCAAGGCCCTGACGCAGACGGATAGGGCCAGCGTATTGCGCCGGAGAGTTCTTCGGCTGCCAATCAGAGCCCGCACCGGCATCCCAGCGGGAAATTGGCACGTCGTTGAGAATGCTGGCGAGCGTCAGCCCCTTATCCATCGCCGCGGTATACAGGAACGGTTTGATGTTCGAACCAACCTGACGCAGTGCCTGGGTCGCGCGGTTAAATTTGCTCTGGTTGAAATCGAACCCGCCAACCAGCGCCATCACGGCACCGTTCTGCGGATTGATGGAGACCAGCGCAGAGTTGACGTCCGGCACCTGCGCCAGCCACCAGGCATCACCGACCTGACGGACCCAGATTTGTTGTCCGGTTTGTACCACATCGGTCACTTTACGTGGCGTCGGGCCCTGAAGAGTGTCAGAGCGGTACGGACGCGCCCAGCGGACACCCTCCATGCGCAGCGAAACGGATGTGCCATCGGCCATCATCGCCACCGCTTCCTGTGGATCGGCCTGGGTGACGACAGCCGGACGCAGCGGGCCATAGGTCGGCAGCGCTTTCAGGGAATCAGTGATTTTTTTACTGTCCCATGCGCCTTCCCCCACTTTCCACAGCACGTTGGACGGGCCGCGATAGCCGTGACGCATATCGTAATCCATCACGTTATTACGCACCGCCTGCTGGGCAGCCTGCTGCACTTTGCGGGTCACGGTGGTATAGACGCGATAACCATCTTCATACGCTTTATCACCGTAGCGACTCACCATCTCCTGGCGAACCATTTCAGTGAGATACGGTGCAGAGAAGGCGATTTCCGGCGCATGGTAATTGGCGTCAATAACGTCGCTGCGCGCCTTATCGTACTCAGACTGACTGATGTAGCCTTCGCTCAACATACGCGACAGCACCACGTTACGGCGCGCGGTGGCGCGGTCCAGCGAGTAGAGCGGGTTAAAGGTGGATGGCGCTTTTGGCAGGCCGGCAATGGTCGCCATTTCGCTCAGCGTGAGCTGATCGATCGGCTTACCAAAATAGACCTGAGCCGCAGCCCCTACGCCATAGGCGCGGTAGCCCAGATAGATCTTGTTGAGGTAAAGCTCAAGGATCTCGTCTTTGCTCAGCAGTTGCTCAATGCGGATCGCGAGGAACACCTCTTTGATCTTACGCATCAGCGTCTTTTCCGGGCTGAGGAAGAAGTTACGCGCCAGCTGCTGGGTAATGGTACTTGCCCCCTGAGAGGCATGACCGGAGAACAGCGCCACGCTTGCCGCACGGAAAATACCGACCGGATCGACACCGTGGTGCTCGTAAAAACGGCTGTCCTCGGTGGCGATAAAAGCTTTCACCATCACGGGTGGGATTTGATTTAAGGTCAAAGGGATACGACGTTTCTCGCCGTATTGCGCCATCAGTTCACCATCGGCGCTATAGACCTGCATAGGGATCTGAAGCCGCACATCACGAAGCGTGGCGACATCAGGGAGTTGCGGCTCGACATATTTGTACAAACCAATAATCGAGCCTGCTCCCAGCAGAATGCAACAGACTGCAAGGATCAATAAATACTTTACGAACTTCACCGGAGATTTCCCATTTGGTTTAGCCTGGGCAGTTTCTAAACAATCGCGCGGTAGTATAAAGGCAAGCCTGATTCATTGATATAGCCGTCACTCCGACGGGCGATAAGGAGATCGTGAAGCATGGCTTTTAAAACGTGGCAAACAGGTGTTCATATTCAACAGGATAAGGTGGTTGCGGTAGCGCTGACCAGAGAGCGGGCCGGATGGCGTTTACGGCGCTGGTGGGCGGTGCCGCTGTCGGACGGCGTTATCGGGGAAGGCAAAATACTTAAGCCAGAAGAGCTGGTTAACGCATTACGTGGCTGGCGGAAAACATTGCCGCACTCGCATCGGGTATTCCTCTCATTTCCAGCAACGCGCGTTCTGCAACGCGCGTTGCCCCGTCCATCCGTTACCTTGCGTGACAGCGAACAGCTCACCTGGGTAGGCGCCGCATTAGCGCGTGAGCTGGAGATGCCCGCCGATACGCTCTGCTTTGACTACGCGCAGGATACGTTCAGCAACACTTTTCAGGTTACCGCAGCGCAAAACAGAGAGGTCGATACCCTGTTGACGCTGGCGAACGCGCTGCGTTTGCGTCTGGCAGCAATCGCCCCGGATGCCGGCGCGCTGGCTAATCTTCTCTCTGCTGTTGCCCCCGCCCGGTGCGTCGCCTGGAGAGATCAACACCAGTGGCTATGGGCGATGCGTCACCAGTGGGGGCGGCGCTACACCACAGAAGCGGCGACGGTGAATGAACTGGCGGCGCTGCTTGCGCTTTCTTCTTCTGATATCGCCGTGTTTGATGCTGCCCGCGATCCCTGGGAAGCGGTGACGCTGTGCCAGCCGCCGCTGCCGGAATGCGGTGCTGATTTCACCGTCGCCCTGGCGCTGGCCATGAGCGAGGCGCCGTAATGAGCATGCCCAATCTTTTACCCTGGCGTCGGCAGCAACGTAATCAGCGCCTGCGTTTCTGGGGGCTGCTGTTTGCCACCTCATTGCTGGTGATGCTGGCGGGTGGTATCAGCCTGCGGGCGACGCAGTCTCCGCGTTACAGGCGTTGCAGAGCGAACTGGCGGGGACACGGGCGGTGCAGAAAGTATTGAGAGCCCGTCAGCCGCAGTCAGCGGGGCTGAAAACCCCTTCGCCGCCGTCTGATCCGGCCTGGCAACCCGCGCTGGAATCGCTTGCCAGCGCAATGCCCCGGCAGGCGTGGCTGACGGCGCTGCGTTATCAGCCACCCTCGCTGACCCTGACCGGCTATACCACTTCACTGCCAGCGCTCGCAGCCATGACCGATGCGCTGAAAAGGGTGACGGGATTTAACCCCGGACCGGCAGGCGAACTGCAACAGGATAGCCTGGGGCGATGGATGTTCTCTTTTAAACTGCATAGCCGGAGGTAGCCGGTGGGTATCTGGTATCAACGCTGGGCTGATGCACGTCCTTCCCGGCGCGTCCTTTGCTGGTTGATCGCGTCGGGGCTTGTTGCGTGGGCAATTTGGGAACTACTGCTCAGGCCCGCTGCTCTGCGTTACGCCGATGTTCAGGCGCAGGCCATCAGTGCGAAGCGAATCAACGCCTCGCTGTGGCCAGAGGCCGGACGGCAAGCAGTGTTTACGCAAGTGACGCCCTCGCGGCCCTTTTCTCCCCTGGCATTTCAGCGTGAGGACGCAAGGCTGGTGTACTGGAAGCCGCAGCAGAGTGGGGGAGAGCTGGCGCTGGATGCCTCATGGGGCGCGGTTCCGGCGCTCTTTTCCCGGCTGGCGCTTGAGAACGTGCGGGTGAGTGCGTTTTCCATCATCCCACAGGGCAAACAGTTACGCCTCAGCCTGCAACTGGAGATCGGTCATGCGCAGTAAAGCCCGTTTAGTCATCCTGCTTTCTCCGCTTTTCCTGACCGGGATGCGGGATCCCTTCTCTGTGCCGGAAGAGCGTTGCGCAGCCGGGCAGCTCAGCCAGTGGCGGTATCAGGGGATAGTCAGCGGCAGCAGGGATATCGGCCTTATGCAGGACGGGCAGAAACGCTGGCACCGGGTAAAAACGCAGATGCGGTTACCGACAGGCTGGCGGGTGAGCGCGATAGATAGACAACAACTGACCGTTGATGTCGGCGATATGTGCGAGCCGAAGCGATGGACATGGCAACGAGAAGGAACGAAAAAAAGTGAAGATAAGGATAGGGCTGTTACTGGCGGTACTCAGCCAGCCCCTGTGGGCCGCGACGCCAAAACCGGTCACCCTGCTGGTGGATGATGTCCCGGTGGTGCAAATATTACAGGCGCTGGTAGCGCAGGAGGATCGCAATCTGGTGGTGTCGCCGGATGTCAGCGGTTCGCTTTCGCTGAATTTAACGCGGGTGCCCTGGAGGCAGGCGCTTCAGACGGTAGTGAACAGCGCCGGGCTGGTATTGCGGGAAGAGGGCGGCATTTTTTATGTGCATACGGCGGCCTGGCAACGGGAGCAACAGACGCGTAAAGAGCAGGAGCGGGCCCAGCGTCTGCTCGACGCCCCGCTGCACTCTCACAGCATTCCGTTTGCTTATGCGGATGCGGGCGAATTGCAAAAAGCGGCGGAAAAGCTCTTAAGCCCGAAAGGCAGTCTCTCCGTCGACAAGCGCACCAACCGTTTCCTGGTCAGGGATAACCAGACGGTGGTGGATATGCTCCAGCGCTGGGCTGTGCAGATGGATCTGCCCGTCGAGCAGGTGGAACTGGCGGCGCAGATTGTGACCATCAGTGAAAAAAGCCTGCGTGAACTGGGGGTGAAATGGAACCTCGCTGACGCAACGGAGGCCAGTAAAGTGGGTCAGGTCACGACGCTGGGTGCGGACCTGTCGGTGGCCAGTGCGACCACCCACGCAGGGTTTAACATCGGGCGCATCAACGGCAGGATGCTGGATCTTGAGTTGTCGGCGCTTGAGCAAAAGCAGCAGGTGGATATCATCGCCAGCCCGCGGCTGCTGGCATCGCACATGCAGCCGGCCAGCATCAAGCAGGGCAGCGAAATTCCGTATCAGGTTTCCAGCGGCGAGAGCGGGGCGACATCCGTTGAATTTAAAGAAGCGGTATTAGGCATGGAGGTCACGCCGGTGGTTCTGCCGGGTGGTCGTGTGCGCCTGAAATTGCATATCAGTGAAAATATGCCCGGCCAGGTGCTGCAACAGGCAGACGGCGAAACGCTGGCGATCGATAAGCAGGAGATCGAAACGCAGGTTGAGGTAAAAAGTGGGGAAACGCTCGCGCTGGGCGGGATCTTTTCGCAAAAGAATAAAACCGGACGCGACAGCGTGCCCGTGCTGGGCAACATTCCGTGGCTGGGTCAGCTGTTCCGCCATGACGGAAAAGATAACGAACGGCGCGAGTTAGTGGTGTTTATCACGCCACGTCTGGTCAGTATTCAGTAATGGGTAACGATCCCCGCAATGATTTTGCATTCAGTTTGTTGCAGATGTTTGACGTGGGGCATGAATTAGCATACAAGGAGTACCGATTTGAGTTGGACTTACGTCTTATTTCCTTATGCGCCGGGAACGGTGATTTAATCAGTTGCCAAACAAGCCGGAGTATTGAGATAATTTTTCGTCTGACTCTCGCTCTATTGCAAATGAGGTTTCAGTTCATGTCCTGCTACGCCGGGTGTCTGCGCAGCGGGGATTACCATTAACGAATAGTCTTAGTAGTACCGAAAAAATGGCAGAGAAACGCAATATCTTTCTGGTTGGGCCTATGGGTGCCGGCAAAAGCACTATTGGGCGTCAGTTAGCTCAACAACTCAATATGGAATTTTACGATTCTGATCAAGAGATTGAGAAACGAACCGGAGCGGATGTGGGCTGGGTCTTCGACGTAGAAGGCGAAGAAGGTTTCCGTGACCGAGAAGAAAAAGTGATCAACGAACTCACGGAAAAACAGGGCATTGTGCTGGCAACTGGCGGCGGCTCTGTAAAATCTCGCGAAACCCGCAACCGTCTCTCCGCCCGTGGCGTAGTGGTCTATCTTGAGACGACCATCGAAAAACAGCTGGCACGCACGCAGCGTGATAAAAAGCGCCCGTTGTTGCAGGTTGAAACACCGCCACGTGAAGTTCTGGAAGCTTTGGCCGATGAACGCAATCCTCTGTACGAAGAGATTGCTGATGTGACCATTCGTACTGACGATCAAAGCGCTAAAGTGGTTGCAAACCAGATTATTCATATGCTGGAAAGCAACTGATTCTGGCTTTATATACACTCGCCTGCGGGTAAAAGCATTTAAGGTGGATGTCGCGTCATGGAGAGGATTACAGTTACTCTCGGGGAACGTAGTTACCCTATCACCATCGCGGCTGGTTTGTTTAACGACCCAGCTTCCTTCTTACCACTGAAAGCGGGTGATCAGGCGATGCTGGTCACCAACGAGACGCTGGCTCCGCTTTATCTCGACCGTGTACGTCACCTGCTTGAGCAGGCGGGCGTGAAGGTCGACAGTGTGATTCTGCCCGATGGCGAGCAGTACAAAAGCCTGACGGTACTGGATACCGTCTTTACCGCACTTCTGCAAAAACCGCACGGTCGTGATACAACACTGCTTGCCCTGGGCGGCGGCGTTGTGGGCGATCTGACCGGTTTTGCAGCCGCCAGCTACCAGCGCGGCGTGCGCTTTATTCAAATTCCAACCACGTTGCTCTCACAGGTCGATTCTTCTGTGGGCGGTAAAACGGCGGTTAACCATCCGCTCGGCAAAAACATGATTGGCGCGTTCTACCAGCCTGCCTCGGTGGTGGTGGATCTCGACTGTCTGAAAACCTTGCCAGCGCGCGAACTGGCGTCCGGCCTTGCAGAAGTGATCAAATACGGCATTATTCTTGACGGGGAGTTCTTCACCTGGCTGGAAGAGAATATGGATGCGCTGCTGCGCCTCGACGGGCAGGCAATGGCCTACTGTATTCGCCGTTGTTGTGAGCTGAAAGCAGAAGTCGTTGCCGCAGATGAGCGTGAAACCGGCTTACGTGCTTTACTGAATCTGGGGCATACGTTTGGTCATGCGATCGAAGCCGAAATGGGCTACGGTAACTGGCTTCACGGTGAAGCTGTCGCTGCCGGAATGGTTATGGCGGCGCGTGCCTCTGAACGTCTGGGGCAGTTCAGGCCGGAAGAGACAGCACGTATAATCGCGTTGCTTAAACGTGCTGGCTTGCCGGTAAGTGGTCCGCAGGAAATGTCTGCGCAGGCGTACCTTCCCCACATGATGCGCGATAAAAAAGTATTAGCAGGTGAGATGCGTCTGGTACTCCCGCTTGCAATAGGGAAAAGTGAAGTGCGCGGCGGAGTGCCGCACGAAGTCGTACTTGGCGCTATTGCTGATTGTCAGCAAGCGTAACAACTAGAAAGGTCAGACCGCTGTAACAGGTGGTCGTTTTAGCTTCAGGTTAATGCAGAGTCGTTGGCAGAAGCCTTTGAGTGGGGTGTTAAATGGATGAATTCAAACCAGAAGACGAGCTGAAACCCGATCCCAGCGATCGTCGTACTGGTCGTTCTCGTCAATCTTCAGAACGTGATAACGAGCCGCAGATCAACTTTGACGATGTCGATCTGGATGCAGACGATCGTCGCCCTTCGCGTAGCCGCAACGCGCGCAATGAGCGTGAAGACGAGGAGTTTGAATCCGAAGAAGAGTTAATGGATGAACAGCCTGTTGAACGTCGACCGCGCAAGCGTAAAAAAGCGGTAGCGGCAAAACCGGCCTCCCGTCAGTACATCATGATGGGCCTTGGCGTTCTGGTGCTGGTATTGCTGATTGTCGGCATTGGTTCCGCGCTAAAAGCCCCTTCTACCCATTCTACCGAGCAGACCGCGTCTGCCGAGAAGAGCATCGACCTGTCTGGTAACGATGCGAGCAACCAGGCGAATGGCGCTCAGCCTGCGCCGGGCACCACTTCCGCAGAGCAGACCGCAGGCAACACCAGCGCCGGTCAGGATATCTCTCTGCCGCCTGTCTCTTCTACCCCGACTCAGGGCCAGGCGCCAGCTACGCCTGAAGGCCAGCAGCGTGTTGAGGTTCAGGGCGATCTGAACAACGCGCTGATGCAGCCGCAGAATCAGGAACAGGTTAACGCTGCCGTGGTGAACTCCACGCTGCCAACTGAACCAGCCACCGTTGCGCCAGTTCATGGCAGCAATGCCCAGCAGCAGACGGCGGCAACGGAAACCAAACCGCGCCAGACGCAGACTGCACCACGCCAGGAGCGTAAGCAGGCTGTGATTGAGCCGAAGCGTGAGACGAAACCACAGGCCGTGGCAAAAGCGCCAGAAACGAAAGCGCCAGCGCAGACAAAACCTGCGGTGAGCCAGCCGGTTAAAGCGCCAACGCCAGCAGCAACCGCTGCTCCGAAAGCGACGGCGACCACAGCGGCGCCTGCTGCAACAACACCTGCTGCAACAACACCTGCGGCTCCCGCAGCCAAAACGGGCGCTTCGCCAGGTAAAACGACGGGCAACGTGGGTTCTTTGCAGTCGGCCTCTTCCAGCAACTACACCCTTCAGCTGAGCAGTTCGTCTAACTATGACAACCTCAACGCCTGGGCGAAGAAATCGAATCTGAAAAACTACGTGGTTTATCAGACGACCCGTAACGGTCAACCGTGGTATGTGCTGGTGAGTGGTATTTATGCTTCCAAAGATGAAGCAAAACGTGCCGTTTCCACGCTGCCAGCCGACGTGCAGGCGAAAAACCCGTGGGCGAAGCCGATTCATCAGGTGCAGGCCGATCTGAAGTAATGTTTAAAGCGCAGGATGCTGTCGGAGCTTTCTCCACAGCCGGAGAAGGTGTAATCAGTTAGTCAGCATGAAAAAAAATCGCGCTTTTCTGAAATGGGCAGGGGGGAAATACCCCCTGCTCGACGATATTAAAAAGCACCTGCCGAAAGGCGAGTGTCTTATCGAGCCCTTCGTGGGTGCTGGATCGGTGTTCCTGAATACCGATTTTTCTCGTTATATCCTGGCGGATATCAACAGCGACCTTATTAGCCTCTATAACATCGTCAAACTGCGTACCGATGAGTATGTGGAAGAGGCACGGAAGCTGTTTACGCCAGAGAACAACAACCCGGACGTCTACTATCAG
This sequence comes from Enterobacter sp. CRENT-193, assembly GCF_002787395.1. Taxonomy (NCBI): domain Bacteria; kingdom Pseudomonadati; phylum Pseudomonadota; class Gammaproteobacteria; order Enterobacterales; family Enterobacteriaceae; genus Enterobacter; species Enterobacter sp. CRENT-193. The sequence continues at coordinate 1,215,066 of NZ_CP024812.1, forward strand.
TTCCGCGCTGAGTTTAATCAAAGCCAGGATCCGTTCCGTCGCGCGCTGTTGTTTCTTTATCTCAACCGCCATGGCTACAACGGTCTGTGCCGGTATAATCTGCGTGGCGAGTTTAACGTGCCGTTTGGCCGCTATAAGCGTCCCTATTTCCCGCAGGACGAGCTGTATCACTTTGCTGAAAAAGCGCAGAATGCCGAGTTCTACTGTCTCTCATATGAAGAGTGCATGGAGCTGGCGGGCGTAAACTCGGTGGTCTACTGCGACCCGCCTTACGCGCCGCTGTCTGCCACGGCAAATTTCACCGCCTACCACACCAATAGCTTCAGCCCGGCCGAGCAGGCTCGTCTGGCTGAGATGGCGGAAAAGCTGGTCAGCAAAAGAATTCCGGTGTTAATTTCGAATCACGACACGCCTGATACGCGCGAATGGTACAAAGCCGCGAAGCATTTTCAGGTAAAAGTGCGGCGTAGCATTAGCAGCAACGGCGGCACACGTAAAAAGGTGGACGAACTTCTGGCGCTTTATCGACCCTGAGCCTTTGCCCGCCGGTAAACACATTTCAAGGAGATGCGGATGAAACAGTTTTTGATTGCCCCCTCAATTCTGTCGGCCGATTTTGCCCGCCTGGGTGAAGACACTGCCAAAGCTCTCGCGGCTGGCGCGGATGTCGTCCATTTCGACGTTATGGATAACCACTACGTTCCCAACCTGACCATCGGTCCGATGGTGCTTAAAGCACTGCGTAACTACGGGATCACCGCGCCCATTGACGTGCATCTGATGGTGAAACCGGTTGACCGCATCGTACCCGATTTCGCCGCGGCGGGTGCCAGCATCATCACTTTCCACCCGGAAGCCTCCGAACACGTTGACCGCACGCTACAGCTGATCAAAGAGAACGGCTGTAAGGCGGGGCTGGTCTTTAACCCGGCGACCCCGCTGAGCTATCTCGACTACGTGATGGACAAGCTGGACGTGATCCTGCTGATGTCCGTCAACCCTGGCTTTGGTGGTCAGTCATTTATCCCTCAGACCCTCGACAAACTGCGTGAAGTGCGCCGCCGTATCGATGAGTCTGGCTATGATATTCGTCTGGAAGTGGACGGCGGCGTGAAGGTCAATAACATCGGTGAGATTGCGGCGGCAGGGGCGGATATGTTCGTCGCAGGCTCCGCCATCTTCGATCAACCGGATTACAAAAAAGTCATTGATGAAATGCGCCGTGAACTGGCGAAGGTAAGTCATGGATAAATTGCAGGCTATTCGGGGTGTAGCATTTGACCTCGACGGCACGCTGGTCGACAGCGCGCCAGGATTAACCCGCGCCGTCGATCAGGCGCTATATGCCCTTGAACTCCCCGTTGCAGGCGAAGAGCGCGTGGTGACGTGGATTGGTAACGGTGCAGACGTGCTGATGGAGCGCGCGCTGACCTGGGCTCGTCAGGAGCGTGCCTCTCAGCGTTCCGCGCAAGGTAAACCGAGTGTTGACCACGCGGATATTCCCCAGGATGAGCAGCAGCGTATTCTGCGCAAACTGTTCGACCGTTTCTACGAAGAGACCGTCGAAGAGGGCAGCTTCCTGTTCCCGGATGTCGCTGAAACGCTGAGCGCGCTACATGCTAAAGGCATCCCGCTGGGGCTGGTGACTAACAAGCCGACACCGTTCGTTGCGCCTCTGCTGGAAGTGCTGGATATCGCGAAATACTTCTCCGTAATTGTGGGCGGCGATGACGTACAGAATAAAAAGCCGCATCCGGAACCGCTATTGCTGGTGGCAGGAAAATTATCCTTAGCACCTGCGGAGCTGCTCTTTGTCGGGGATTCCCGCAATGATATTCTGGCTGCCAGAGCGGCAGGTTGCCCGTCGGTTGGGTTGACCTACGGCTACAACTACGGTGAAGCCATTACGCTGAGTGAGCCGGACGTTGTGTTCGACCACTTCAAAGATTTGTTGCCCGCACTCGGGCTCTCGCACAGTGAACATCAGGAATTGAATAATGACTAAGCCCATCGTTTTTAGTGGCGCACAGCCTTCAGGTGAACTGACCATTGGTAACTACATGGGTGCGTTACGTCAGTGGGTGAGCATGCAGGATGACTACCACTGCATTTACTGCATCGTGGATTTGCATGCTATCACCGCGCGTCAGGATCCCGAGAAGCTGCGCAAGGCGACGCTCGATACGCTGGCGCTGTACCTGGCGTGCGGTATCGATCCAGAGAAGAGCACCATTTTCGTTCAGTCTCACGTACCAGAGCACGCGCAGCTGGGCTGGGCGCTGAACTGCTACACCTATTTCGGCGAGCTGAGCCGCATGACCCAGTTCAAGGATAAGTCTGCGCGCTACTCTGAGAACATCAACGCCGGTCTGTTTGACTATCCGGTGCTGATGGCGGCCGACATTCTGCTGTACCAGACCAACCAGGTGCCGGTGGGTGAAGACCAGAAGCAGCACCTGGAGCTGAGCCGCGATATTGCCCAGCGCTTCAATGCGCTTTACGGCGACGTGTTCAAAGTGCCTGAGCCGTTTATTCCGAAATCCGGCGCGCGCGTGATGTCCCTGCTGGAGCCGACCAAAAAGATGTCCAAGTCTGACGATAACCGCAACAACGTTATCGGCCTGCTGGAAGATCCGAAATCGGTGGTGAAAAAGCTCAAGCGTGCGGTGACCGACTCCGATGAGCCGCCAGTGGTGCGCTACGACGTGCAGAACAAAGCGGGCGTATCCAACCTGCTGGACATTCTCTCCGGTGTGACCGGACAGAGCATCCCTGAGCTGGAAAAACACTTTGAAGGCAAGATGTACGGCCACCTGAAAGGCGAAGTGGCAGACGCCGTTTCCGGCATGCTGACCGAGTTGCAGGAGCGCTATCACCGTTACCGTAACGACGAAGCTTTCCTGCAAAAAGTGATGAAAGAGGGCGCAGAAAAAGCCAGCGCGCGCGCGTCGGAAACCCTGACAGCGGTGTACGAGGCGATTGGGTTTGTGGCGAAACCTTAAGCCGCCACCCGACAAATACGGACTCAATAAAAAAACCGGGAAATTCCCGGTTTTTTTACGCCTGAAAAACGCTTACTGCTGTGCCGCCGGGCCGCAACCGCCGATGATCTTCGAAATGGAGATCGCCGGATGCAGCAGGTAATCGTAACTGCAATTATTTTTAGTATTTTGAACGTGACCGGTGCAGGCCGTCAGAGTTGTTAACAGGCCGACCAGTACGGCAGCTTTTGCCAGTTTGAACATACGCATTCCTTGTCTAAAAATCTAAAATTGGATGTAACACGAGGGAATAAATGGAAAAGTTCCATTATGCGGGCGGTATGTTATCGACTGAGGTATGAACGGAGTAGTCCGCATAAGGACTACTCCAGGAAGAGAGACTATGGTTAGTGGTTTGAGAACCAGTTCAGCTTTTCGCGCAGCTCAACCACGCGTCCAACAACGATCAGCGCCGGGCTTTGAACCTGCTGCGCCAGCTCACCCAGCTGCGTCAGCACGCCATCGACCACGTGCTGCGTAATGGCGGTGCCGTTTTCCACCAGTGCGACCGGCATATCTGCTTCCATGCCGTGCTCCAGCAGTTTCGCCTGAATCGTGGCTGCCTGATTTAGCCCCATGTAGAAGACCAGCGTCTGCTTTTCAGCGGCCAGATTATGCCAGTCCAGCTCGCTGCCGGTTTTCAGGTGGCCCGTCACCAGGCGCACGCTCTGGGCATAGTCGCGATGGGTTAACGGAATGCCGGAATAGGCAGAACAGCCGGATGCCGCCGTAATACCCGGCACCACGGAGAATGGAATGCCCGCGTTGCAGAGAGTTTCCAGCTCCTCGCCGCCGCGACCAAAGATAAAGGGATCGCCCCCTTTCAGACGCACCACACGCTTACCTTTCTGCGCTTCCCGCAGCAGGATCTGGTTGATCTCCTCCTGCGGTACGCAGTGATAACCTGCCCGTTTGCCGACGAACACGCGGTCAGCATCGCGGCGCACCAGATTCATGATGTCATCAGAGACCAGACGGTCATACACCACGATGTCCGCCTGCTGGATCTGCTGGAGACCCTTCAGCGTCAGCAAGCCCGCATCGCCGGGACCTGCGCCCACCAGTACCACTTCACCGCGATGGTCCAGCGGCTCGCTCAGGAGCTGTTCGGTCGTCTCTTCAACGGCTTTGGCGTCCTGATTGGCCAGCGACTGCGCCAGCCTGTCGTTGACAAAGAACTTCTCCCAGAAGCGACGGCGTTCGCCCACGGTTGCGAAGGTTTGCTTCACGCGGGAACGCAGCTGCCCGGCGTATTGGGCAATCTGGCCAAGATGCTGCGGCAGCACGGCTTCCAGTTTTTCCCGCAGCAGACGGGCAAGAACGGGCGAGCGGCCACCGGACGATACCGCAATCATCAGCGGCGAGCGGTCGATAATGGATGGCATGATAAAGCTCGCCTCTTTCGGCGCATCCACCACGTTACAGAAGATGCGGCGCGCTTCGCAGGCGTCGCTGACGCGCTGGTTAACGTCATCGTTATCCGTTGCGGCGATGGTCAGCCAGCAGGTATCCAGCAGGGATTCATCAAATTCGCCCTGCACCTGCGTGAGCATCCCTTCCTGCGCCCAGACGTCAAACTGTGGGGCGAAGGTGAGGGCGTTAACGGTCAGTCGGGCGCCCGCCTCTAACAGCAGGCGCGCCTTACGTTCAGCCACATCGCCGCCGCCCACGAGCAGGCAGTCGCGGTTGCGTAATTGACAAAAAATCGGCAGGTGATCCACGACGTTACCTCACAGCATTCATGGCGGGGGAAGAATTGACGTCAGGATAACAGCAGGAATCGTACAGAACATACGGTTTTTCCTGCCGTTACCCATAAGGGGTCATAAGCCTTTCCTATTGAAAAGGCGAGGGGTTACCCTTTCAGCTGCACCTCGCCGTCCTTCACGCGGACGTCGTAGTGTTTGACCGAGAAGCTTTCATCTTCCATGCAGCGCCCGTCGGTTAAGCGGAAGCGCTGCTTTTTCAGCGGGCTGGCAACCCACAGTTCGCCCTGGTGCTCCGCAATCAGACCGCGGGAGAGCACGCTGGCCTCGAAGAACGGGTCGATATTGCTGATGGCATAGACCTGTTCATCGTGGCGAGGACGGAAAATCGCCACCTGCTCGTTGCCCAGCAGGGCACAGACGCCGGTTGCTGGCAGAATGTCGTTAATATTGCAGATGTTTACCCACTGGCTCATGCGTTTTCCTCCACCAGCATCACCGGAATACGTTCATACGGGGTCGCTGGACGATGCTGTTCACGCTCCGGCACCACCTGCACGTTCGGGTCGCGCTGGGTGCTGTTGATAAAGTGTTTGAAGCGCGTCTGCGCCGCTGGCGTGTTCACGGTTTCGGTCCACTCGCAGATCACCGCCTCGCGCAGTCGAGTCATCTCGGATTCCAGCTGTTCATTCAGGCCCAGCTTGTCGTCGATAATGACCGACTTCAGGTAGTCGATGCCGCCTTCGAGATTATCCAACCAGGACGCGGTACGGGTCAGCTTATCGGCGGTACGAATGTAGAACATCATGAAGCGGTCGAGGTATTTGATCAGCGTATCGCGATCGAGATCGGCGGCCAGCAGATCCGCGTGGCGAGGTTTCATCCCGCCGTTACCGCACACGTACAGGTTCCAGCCTTTCTCCGTGGCAATGATACCCACGTCTTTACCCTGCGCTTCTGCACATTCACGTGTACACCCTGAGACGCCGAACTTCATTTTGTGCGGCGTACGGATGCCTTTGTAGCGGTTTTCCAGCTCTACGCCGAAGCCCACGCTGTCGCCCACGCCGTAGCGGCACCAGGTGCTGCCCACGCAGGTTTTCGCCATGCGCAGCGCCTTGGCATACGCGTGACCGGTTTCAAAGCCCGCTTCAATCAGCTGACGCCAGATTTCCGGCAGGTCATCTTTCTGCGCGCCGAACAGGCCGATACGCTGGGAACCGGTGATTTTGGTGTACAGGTTAAACTCACGGGCGATACGGCCCACGGCGACCAGCCCTTCAGGGGTGATTTCCCCCCCGGCAGAACGCGGGATCACCGAGTAAGTCCCGTCTTTCTGAATATTGGCCAGGAAGTTATCGTTGGTGTCCTGAAGCGGAGTGTGTTCTGGTTTGAGCACATATTCGTTCCAGCAGGACGCAAGTAGCGAACCAACAGTAGGCTTACATACTTCACAGCCATAGCCCTGGCCGTGTTTCTCCAGCAGTTCGTCAAAGGACTTAATGCCTTCCACGCGGATCAGGTGGTACAGCTCCTGGCGAGAGTAAGCGAAGTGCTCGCACAGGTTGTTGTTCACTTCAATGCCCTGTTTTGCCAGCTCGGCGTTCAGCACCTGGGTGACCAGCGGGATACAGCCGCCGCAGCCGGTCCCGGCTTTGGTTTCCGCCTTCAGCGCCGCAACGGTGTGGCAGCCTTTGTTAATGGCGGAGATCAGCATGCCTTTGGTGACGTCGAAGCAGGAACAGATTTGCGCGCTGTCCGGCAGTTTATCCACACCGATGGACGGCTTACCGCTGGAGGCGTGCGCCGGGAGGATCAGCGCGTCCGGGTTTTCCGGCAGCTCAATGGCGTTCAATACCAGCTGGAGCAGGTTGCCGAAGTCGCTGGTGTCGCCCACCAGCACCGCCCCGAGCAGGGTTTTGTTGTCCTGGCTGACGATAAGACGTTTGTAGACTTCTTTGCTTTCGTCCAGATAAACATAGCTGCGGGAGTTCGGGGTGCGACCATGCGCATCGCCAATACCGCCCACGTCCACGCCCAGCAGCTTCAGCTTGGCGCTCATGTCTGCGCCGGTGAAGGCGTTTTCGCTGCCGAGGATATGGTCAACGGCGACCTGCGCCATTTTGTACCCAGGCGCGACCAGGCCGAATACGCGGTTGTTCCAGCTGGCGCATTCGCCGATGGCGTAAATATCCGGGTCGGAGGTCTGGCAGGTGTCGTTAATCATGATCCCACCGCGCTGCGCGACGGCCAGACCGCATTGCGTTGCCAGCTTGTCGCGCGGGCGGATACCGGTGGAGAAGACGATGAAGTCCACTTCCAGCTCGCTGCCGTCGGCAAAGCGCATGGTTTTGCGTGCTTCAGTCCCTTCCTGAACGATCTCTTTGGTGTTTTTGCTGGTGTGAACTTTCACGCCCATGCTTTCGATCTTACGGCGCAGCTGATCGCCACCCATGTGGTCGAGCTGTTCGGCCATCAGCATCGGGGCAAATTCGATAACGTGGGTTTCAACGCCGAGGTTTTTCAGCGCGCCTGCCGCTTCCAGACCCAGCAGACCACCGCCGACAACCGCGCCGCGTTTGCTTCGACGCGCACAGGATTCGATGGCGTTGAGGTCTTCAATGGTACGGTAAACGAAGCAATCCTGGGTTTCCGACCCTTTAATAGGCGGGATCCACGGATACGAGCCCGTCGCCATGATCAGCTTATCGTAAAAAACCGTACGTCCGGCGCTGGAGTGGATTACTTTCTCCTGACGGTTGATGGTGATAGCGCGTTCGCCCACCAGCACTTTTACGCCATGCTTCTCGTAGAACCCTTCACGCACCAGAGAGAGCTCTTCGGCGGTATGGTGAGAGAAGTAAGAAGACAAGTGCACACGGTCGTACGCCTTGCGGGGTTCTTCACAGAACACGGTAATATCGAACTGCTCAGCATCGGCTTTATCGAGAAGATCCTCAATAAAGCGGTGGCCGACCATGCCGTTACCGATGATAGCGAGTCTGACTTTGCTCATTTTTGCCTCGATTTCTTTTCTATTACTGCCTACCTTAACGATTCAGCAGGGGCACTTATTGATGCAAATCAAATACGCCTTCACCTACCCCTTAGGGGGTATATCTATGATTTGTCAGGATTTTTATAAGTGACGGATATTGTTTGATTTTTGTGCTTGTTCGTTTTTCGCACAAAATTAATGGGGTTTTTACCCATCGGCGGGCAGGGCGGGTGAGCTGGGGGAAACCCCTTTGCAGTACGCAAAGGGGTTACGGCGATTAGTGGGTAGCTGTTGCCGGGTTGTGTTGACGGTGACGGGTCACAAAGCCCAGCACGAAGCACATGATAAACACCACGGCGTACAGACCGTTAGCGGTATGCAGCGCCGCCAGCGGGCCGCTGTGCGCAACAATCGGGCCCGTGACCACGAAGGTCAGCATGGTGCCGATGGTGCCGCAGGTCAGCACGAAGTTCACCAGCTTTGGCGAGGCCACTTTGGTCTGAAGAGAGCCAAGGGTGATGATCGAGGTATAAATCGCGCTGGAGAAGAAGCCCAGGGTCAGGATGAACCACGGCATATGCTCCGGGGAACCGTTGATGAACAGATACATCAGCACGGTCGCCAGACCCGCCAGAACGGTCAGGATCCGTTGCAGGTCGAAGAAGCGCAGGATAAAGCTAAACGCCCACATGCCGAACATGTAAGACATCCAGAAATCGCTCACCAGTTTACCCGCGTCGTTCAGGCTCATGCCCAGACCTTTAGCATACTCTGGAACCCAGGAGATAAAGCCCAGCTGGCCGAGGATGTAACACAGCGCGGCGATGGAGAGGAACAGTACGCCGATACCCCATTTTTCTTTCGCAACCGGCTCGGATGTTGTCTGCGCTTTTTTGCCCAGCACCGGGAACTCGCAGCCGAAGGTGAGAATAAAGATCGCGACATAGACCAGACCAATGCAGGCATATACCCAGTACCACTCAATGCTGCGCGCCAGAAGATACGCGGCGACCATCGGGAAAATCATCCCGGCCATGCTGAAGAAGGAGTCGGTGAACAGCAGACGCGCGCCGCGCTGGCGGCCTTCATACATGTGCGTAATCAGAAACGTACCGATCGACATGGTGATCCCGCTCACCAGGCCCAGTACGAACATGGCGGCAGAGAAGAGGGCGATGCTGTGGCTCAACATCAGGCCCGCCACGGCGGCAACCATCAGCACGAAGCCAAAACGCAGCTGCGTTTTCAGCGGCACGATTTCCATCAGCCAGGCATTAAGGAAAATAGAGATCAGGATCCCCGCGTTCAGGAAGGTGAAGGTGTTACTCATGCTGGAAACGGGCAGCTGGAAGTAGTCTGCGATATTTCCCATCACCATCCCGGTGACGATCACCAACGCGCCGGTCAGGGCGTAAGAGAAGAAGCTGATCCATGTGAGCTTGATGCGATTGCTGTTAGTCATGTCTGGCCTGTTAAAAGTAAAGAAAAACGCAATGACTGCGTTTGAGCGGGCAGATTTTAGTCGCGAAAGTGATCTAATTAAATCTTTTCAGAAAATTTTGAGCACAATTGCAGGTTTTAACGTGATGCAGATCACATTACGTTGCGGGATGAACAATCGTTTGCGCGGTAATAATTGTTTCAATTTGGTAAAATTAGGTAAAAGACTGGTCTGGGTTCATACTGCTCTTTAGAATCAAGCCATTCGCTTTTTATACTGCGCTTTGTTAAGGAATTCTCATGCTCAAATCAACACTGGCGGCTGTTGCAGCTGTGTTTGCTCTTTCTGCCGTTTCCCCTGCTGCGCTGGCAGCCAAAGGAGACCCTCACGTCCTGCTGACTACCTCTGCGGGGAATATTGAGCTGGAGCTGGATAGCCAGAAAGCCCCTGTTTCGGTGAAAAACTTCCTCGACTACGTGAACAGTGGTTTTTATAACAACACCACATTCCACCGCGTGATCCCGGGCTTTATGATTCAGGGTGGCGGTTTTAACGAGCAGATGCAGCAGAAACAGCCTAACCCGCCCATCAAAAATGAAGCTGACAACGGCCTGCTGAACAAGCGCGGCACCATCTCGATGGCGCGTACGGCGGACAAAGACAGCGCCACCAGCCAGTTCTTCCTCAACGTGGCTGATAACGCCTTCCTGGACCACGGTCAGCGCGACTTTGGCTACGCGGTGTTTGGCAAAGTGGTGAAAGGCATGGACGTGGCGGATAAGATCTCTCAGGTTCAGACTCACGATGTCGGTCCATACCAGAATGTGCCGACTAAGCCTGTCGTCATTCTCTCCGCGAAAGTGCTGCCGTAATCGTTCGTCCACACGGGCATATCCTGCCCGTGTCTTTCCGCCCTCCCTGCGAAAGCGCGTTTTGCTGCTTATACTTGTGGCAAACGGACTATTCAGGGAGGCGTAGTGAAAAAACTCACCGACAAGCAAAAATCCCGTCTCTGGGAGCAACAACGTAGTGTCAATTTTCAGGCCAGCTGCCTCCTTGAAAAAGGTAAGGGGCCCGCTGAACCCGATATCGAGACGCTGGAACTGGGGCCTTCCGCACCGGGTTTACCCCATCTGTGTCTTATTCACCGCCATTTATTCCGCAACGAAATGAAAGGCGCGGGCGAGCTGCGCACCGCCGATATTTCCAAGGGCGACATTCCTTTTTGCCATTTCGAGTACATCGAGAAAGTGGGTAATGAGCTGATGGCTTCGCTGGAAAGTGATAAATATCTGGTAGGCCTTCAGAAAGAAGAGTTTACAGACAGAATCAGTCATTACTACTGTGAAATCAACATGCTACATCCGTTTATGAGCGGTAATGGCGTGGCCCAGCGGATCTTCTTTGAACAACTGGCTATTCATGCGGGCTACGTGCTGAACTGGCAGGGGATCGACCCGGACGACTGGGCTGCCGCCAACCAGAGCGGGGCGATGGGGGATTTGACCGCCCTGAACGTCATCTTCGCCAAAGTTGTGAGCGAAGCGCGGGAATCTGCGTAAAATAGGGCGGCCATTTTTTCAGGAGCCGCCATGATTCTGCTGATTGATAACTATGATTCCTTTACCTGGAACCTCTACCAGTATTTTTGCGAGCTGGGGGCAGAGGTGGTTGTCCGCCGTAACGATGAGATCGCGCTGGATGACATTGACGCGCTGGCACCTCAGAAAATCGTGATTTCGCCCGGGCCGTGTACCCCGTCGGAGTCCGGCATCTCGCTGGCGGTAATCCAACACTATGCGGGCAAACTGCCGATTCTGGGCGTCTGCCTGGGTCACCAGGCCATTGCGCAGGTCTTTGGCGCCACCATTGTCCGTGCCGCGAAAGTCATGCATGGCAAAACCTCACCGATCACACACACCGGTACCGGCGCATTCCTGGGGCTAAACAATCCGTTAACCGTGACGCGCTACCATTCTCTGATTATTGATCCGCCGACCCTGCCGGCCTGCTTTGAGGTTACCGCCTGGAGCGAGACGCAGGAGATCATGGGCATTCGCCACCGCGAGTACGATCTGGAAGGTGTGCAGTTCCACCCGGAAAGCATTCTCAGCGAACAGGGGCACGCGCTGCTGGCCAATTTCCTTAATCGCTGAATATCGGTTGCCTTGCTGTGATTTTTTATGCATATTTTGTGATTATATTTTCACAATAACTGTGACATAAAAATGGATGGTCATGACATGGCAACTGAACAACCAGCAATTACCCGCGCGACATTCGATGAAGTGATCCTGCCGATTTATGCACCGGCTGAATTTATCCCGGTGAAAGGGAGAGGCAGCCGTGTCTGGGATCAGCAGGGCAACGAGTATGTTGATTTCGCAGGCGGTATTGCGGTGACGGCACTGGGCCATTGCCATCCTGCGCTGGTGGACGCGCTGAAAACGCAGGGCGAAACGCTGTGGCACACCAGCAACGTGTTCACCAACGAACCGGCGCTGCGTCTGGGGCGTAAGATCATCGATGCCACCTTCGCCGAACGCGTGCTGTTTATGAACTCCGGCACCGAAGCCAACGAAACCGCCTTTAAGCTGGCGCGCTACTACGCAACCACGCGTCATAGTCCGTACAAAACCAAAATCATCGCCTTCCATAACGCCTTCCACGGTCGCTCGTTCTTTACCGTTTCCGTGGGCGGCCAGCCGAAGTATTCCGACGGCTTTGGTCCGAAACCTGCGGATATCATCCACGTGCCGTTTAACGATCTGCACGCCGTTAAAGCGGTGATGGACGATCACACCTGTGCCGTGGTGGTCGAGCCCATTCAGGGGGAAGGCGGCGTCACGGCGGCCACCCCGGAATTTCTGCAAGGGCTGCGCGAACTGTGCGACGAGCACCAGGCGCTGCTGGTGTTTGATGAAGTGCAGTGTGGGATGGGTCGTACCGGGGATCTGTTCGCTTATATGCACTACGGCGTAACGCCGGATATTCTGACCAGCGCGAAAGCGCTCGGCGGCGGTTTCCCGGTCAGTGCGGTACTCACTACCCAGGATATCGCTTCCGCATTTCATGTGGGCTCACACGGCTCCACCTACGGCGGTAATCCGCTGGCGTGTGCCGTGGCGGGTGCGGCGTTCGATATCATTAATACGCCGGACGTCCTGAATGGCGTGAATGCGAAACGCGATTTGTTTGTGAAACATCTTCAGCAGATTGACGAACAGTTTGATGTCTTCAGCGAAATCCGCGGAATGGGGCTGCTGATTGGCGCCGAGTTGAAGCCTCAGTATAAAGGCCGCGCGCGCGATTTCCTGCACGCCGCCGCGCACGAAGGCGTCATGGTGCTCAATGCCGGGCCGGACGTGATGCGCTTTGCGCCATCGCTTGTGGTGGAAGACAAAGACATCGAAGACGGATTAACCCGTTTTGCCGCGGCAGTCGCGAAGATCGTCAGCGGCTAATACGCGGTTCGTTTTAACCGGCGCGTTAACCAAATCCCGTGATGCGGGCGCTGACGCCATGCCACCGACGAAATGGTGTGCATGGTGTTCAGGTGGCCGAGAACGCGCTGTAAATGCTGCTCAAGGGTGCTCATCGGCCCATGGGTCAGCGTCTCCGGCGCTTCCAGAATGTTCGAATCCCCTGACTCGCCCGGTGCATCATACTCCAGGCGCTGCTGACAGCGCTGCAACGCAATTTCACACGACTGCAAATAGCGCTGCGCCAGATCCGGCGTCAGCATCGTGTGCTCCCGCGCCAGCGTCGTCATGGCATTGATATGCTCGACGATAAACTGGCTGTGCGTGACCCACAGCTTCATGTCAGCCAGATAGTGCGCGTTAAAGCCCGGCTCCTGCATGGCCTGGTTAAGGGAGTTAAACAGGGCGTTATGCGCCTGGTTGACCTTCATGCGCTCGTAGGCCAGCGGAGAGGGTTGTGGGTCATCGCTCAGGATCAGACGAATGGCCTGCTGGTCAGCTTCCAGCGCGTCGTGGGCGTTCTGCCTCAACAGCCCGCTCTGCCACTGCGGCCACAGCCAGACCATGCCGCCAAAGGCGATCAGGCAGCCAATCAGCGTATCGACCAGACGGGCAATAATAAACTGTTCCCCGTTAAGCGTGAGCAGTTGAAGGGTATACACCGCCGTCACCGTAAAGCCCACCATCGCCCAGCCGTAGTTTTTGCGGATAATCAGATAGCTCACCAGCGTGATTGCCAGCATACCGGCCAGGGTATAGCCCTCCGGCACGTGGAAGTGCAGCGTCACGCCCGCGATAATCAGCCCCGCCATCGTACCGCCCGCCCGATGCAGAATGCGCACCCGCGTGGCGCCATAGCCGTTCTGGGTAACAAACAGTACGGTCATTAAGATCCAGTAGGGTTTCGGCAGGTGCAGGGCCATCCCCATCAGGCTGGCGATGCTCAGCATCACACTGATCCGTGCGGCATTGCGCAGGGCAGAAGATTTCAGTGAAAGATAGCTTTTGAGCGCGGGCAGCAGCGGCAGCCGTTTTTGCTTATCGGCCATCAGGTCGCGGGCATAAAGCGGGCGCTGGGTGCGTAACACCCGGGCGATGCGGCTGAAATGCCAGGCAGCAAATTGCCCGACCGGGTTATCCGCGTGCTGACGCGCAATCTTTTCCAGCGCGCCGAGCTGTTTGTCCATGTTAAAGCGCGTCGGGTAGCGGTGATAGAGGATATCGTCAGCCAGCACCCGCAGGCGGGCCGCGACGGTCTGCGCGTTCCAGCGGATCACCGCTTCTGCATGGCTGCGCTCCACCAGCTTTTGCACCTCTTCCGGATTATGAAGGCTGACGGAGATATGCTCCTGCAAATCCAGCCCGACCTGGAAGATTCGCAGCAGCCGCTTGTATTCATGATTTTTGTTGGCGGCAAGCATGTGCAACTGCTGATAGCACTGGCTGATCAGATCCACCACTTTTTGCTGGCGCGCCAGTAGCGGCGGCAGGGATTTTTCCGGGTCGGTATGTTGAGTGAGCAGGGTGTATTTTGCTTCGCAGTATTCAGCAAGCTGCACGTAGAGCAGGCTCAGGGATTCGCGCAGCGGCTGTTCCCGCCACAGCCAGAACCAGAACCAGTTAAACAGCCCGTACCACAGCGTGCCGAGGGCGTAGATCAGCAATGGCTCCCACACCGGCATATTACCTGCAAGGCTTAAGGTGAAGATGGCGGCAATCAGCGACGCGGGAAGCAGGCGGGCGTGCAGCGAGCTGATTTCGGCGGTGACGCCGAGCGTCATCGCCAGCACGGTCAGGATCAACGGCAGAGGAATGTCGCGGGCCAGTAAGAGTTGTACGGCAAGGCTACAGCCGGCAAACAGGCAGCCGCCAATAATCAGACGTTTAAAAAAGCGTTTATGCGGCGTATCCAGACCGGCAATGTTGCAGCAGGCGGGCACGAGGGAAAACAGCAGGCCTTGCTGAAGATGTCCGAGGAGCAGGCCCACGGCCACGGGAAGACACAACACCAGCGTTTGTCGTAGTGCGTAGTTAACTTCCGGGTGATAGATCAGCCTGCGCCACATGAGGAGTAGAGACAAAAACGGCGTGCCACCCTGCGGCGGCACGCCGTTTGACCGGAATTAACGGGTCCCATAAACCACGATGGTTTTACCGTGGGCGGAGATCAGGTTCTGATCTTCCAGCATCTTCAGGATACGGCCCACTGTTTCACGGGAGCAGCCGACGATCTGACCGATTTCCTGGCGGGTAATTTTAATTTGCATACCGTCAGGGTGAGTCATGGCGTCTGGTTGTTTCGCCAGGTTCAGCAGCGTCTGCGCGATACGACCGGTTACGTCCAGGAAGGCGAGGTTACCTACCTTCTCAGAGGTCACTTGCAGACGGCGTGCCATCTGGGAAGAGAGACGCATCAGGATGTCAGGGTTGACCTGAATCAGCTGACGGAATTTCTTATAAGAAATTTCAGCCACTTCACATGCTGTTTTTGCACGAACCCAGGCGCTACGTTCCTGGCCTTCTTCAAACAGGCCCAGTTCACCGATAAAATCGCCCTGGTTCAGATAAGAAAGGATCATCTCTTTCCCTTCTTCATCTTTGATCAGCACGGCCACCGAGCCTTTAACGATGTAATACAACGTTTCCGCTTTTTCACCCTGGTGAATCAGCGTGCTCTTTGATGGGTACTTATGAATGTGGCAATGAGACAAGAACCATTCGAGAGTCGGGTCTGTTTGCGGTTTGCCAAGCACCATGCGCTGTTATCCTCTGTTATAAGCTGTCACCAGAGTCATAAGATGCATCCGGACTCTGGGGTTGCAATCGAATTCTTACCCATACCTGGGAAGTCGGCTGTCGTAACGTTTCGCAGCCAGTAAAGTTTGATGTCCTCTGCATACATGTGTAACGTCAATGTATTACTGTAGCATCCAGAGTGTTTTAGCATAGCTTTCGCCGCGTGTCTCCTGGTGTCTCGCTTCAGCATGACGCAGGTCGCCTTCCGTTGCGAGAAATGTAACGTACACGTAATCTGTCATAAAAAATGCAACGTTGGAGTGAGTGAATATGCAAGCGCGTGTGAAATGGGTTGAAGGGTTAACGTTCCTGGGCGAGTCTGCTTCCGGGCACCAGGTTTTGATGGATGGCAACTCCGGCGATAAAGCGCCAAGCCCGATGGAGATGGTGCTGATGGCGGCGGGCGGATGCAGCGCGATCGACGTGGTGTCGATCCTGCAAAAAGGCCGTCATGACGTGACCGATTGTGAAGTGAAGCTGACGTCAGAACGTCGCGAAGAGGCGCCACGCCTGTTCACGCATATTAATCTGCACTTTATCGTCACTGGCAAAGAACTGAAGGATGCGGCGGTCTCGCGTGCGGTTGACCTTTCTGCGGAGAAATACTGCTCTGTGGCGTTAATGCTGGAGAAAGCGGTAAAAATCACCCATACGTATGAAGTGATAGAGGCTTAATTATTGGGGCATCGTGCGTGTTGATGCCCTCACCCTAACCCTCTCCCACGGGGAGAGGGAACATGTTCACGCGATCTGCTTCCCTTCCATCAGCCGCTGCACCAGCGGTGTCATGATAAGTTCCATTGCCAGCCCCATTTTTCCCCCGGGCACCACTAACGTATTCATGTGCGAAATAAACGAACCTTGTAGCATCGCCAGCAGCCAGGGGTAATCAATGCCTTCCAGGTTGCGGAAGTGGATCACCACAAAGCTCTCGTCCAGGGAAGGGATGCTTTTTGCGGCGAACGGGTTGGAGGTGTCCACGGTGGGGACGCGCTGGAAGTTAATGTGGGTTCGGGAGAACTGCGGCGTCAGGAAGTTGATGTAATCTTCCATGGAGCGCACCACCGAATCCATTACCGCCTCTCGCGAATGGCCGCGCTCGCTCATGTCACGCGTCAGCTTCTGGATCCACTCAAGGTTAACAATCGGCACCACCCCCACCAGCAAATCCACGTGGCGCGCCACGTCGTGCTGAGGCGTCACCACGCCGCCGTGCAATCCTTCGTAAAACAGCACGTCAGTCGGTTCCGGCAGCGGCTGCCAGGGCGTGAACGTGCCGGGGACCTGGTTCCAGGGCACGGCTTCATCGTAGGTGTGGAGATACTTGCGGGACTGCCCGGTACCGCTTTGCCCGTATTCACGGAAGGTTTGCTCCAGCAGGCCGAAGTCATTGGCCTCCGGGCCGAAGTAGCTGATGTGTTTACCCAGATCGCGCGCCTTGCGGATGGCCATATCCATCTCCGGGCGCGTGTAGCGGTGAAAGCTGTCGCCTTCTACCTCGGCCGCCCGTAAGTTAAGCTGGGCGAAGATCTTGCGGAAGGCGAGGCTGGTGGTAGTGGTTCCCGCCCCACTCGAACCCGTAACGGCAATAACCGGATGTCTGGCAGACATAGCAACTCCCTGACTGGAAAAGTGTAAAGATCAGCCATGAAACGCGTTGCGGGGCATGATATTGACCGTCTCATGCAGTTCGGACCATACCAGCACCACGTCGCCGCTTTTAAGCTGGCGCTTAACATCGTTGACCTTTTGTTCAAGCGAACGTTCATGTTCACCATAATCGGTGCCTTCGCGCAAGACAAAGCTTTCAATCAGATTATCGAGCGTTTCGGGAGAGAGATCCTGCCAGGGAATAATCATTTTTTACCGTCCAGATAGGCCGTTAACCAGTCGGGTATACGCGTCTCAAGCCACATTTTTGGCCGACGCAGCGTGCCGCCGACAAAGCCGACGTGCCCGCCGAACTCGGTGAGCTGATACTCCACGTTATCCGGCAGATAGTCAGGGGCGGGGATCGAGTGATGATCCATAAACGGATCGTCTTTGGAGTGGATAATCAGCGTGGGTTTCGTGATTTGATTCAGTAAAGGCATGGCGCTGCACTGACGGTAATAGTCAATCGCATCGGCAAAACCGTGAATTTTCGAGGTGATCAAATCATCAAACTCGCGCAGGCGCTTCACGCGTTTGAGCTGTTGCAGCGTCACAGGCAGCGTATCCGGATAGGCCTTCAGCTTGCGCGCGGCGTTGGCTTTCAGCAGGTTGAGCAGGTAGCGCTGGTACACTCGCGAAAAGCCCTTTTCCATATGATAGCTGCACTGCTCCAGCATAAACGGCGCAGAGACAATCACCGCCGCATCCAGCGGTACGGCGTCGCTCTCCTTCGCCAGCAGACAGGCCAGCATATTGCCGCCCAGCGAATACCCCACCGCTGCCGTTGGCGCCTCGCCGAAATTGTCTCTTAGCCAGCGCAGGAACCAGGTGCCGTCCTCGGTTTCACCCGAGTGATAAATGCGTTTCTGACGATTAGGCTCGCCGCTGCATCCGCGAAAATGCATCACCACCCCAAGCCAGCCGCGGGCTTTCGCCGCCTCAATGAGTCCGTGTGCGTAAGGGCTGTGCAGGCTGCCTTCCAGACCGTGAAACACCACCAGACGGGGTTTATGTCTGGCCCGATCCGGATCTTCGCTCCAGGCGAGATCCAAAAAGTCGCCATCCGGCAAATCCAGGCGTTGCCAGTGCGGGGTGAACTGTACCTTGCGGCGGATCAGGCGCGGCAGCATGGTTTGCAGGTGAGGGTTAGCCACACCGCGCATGGGCACGAACTCTGCGCTCTCTTCGGCTGCAATGTCGAAGTCTGAGGGAATGATTTGGGTCATAAGGGCGATGCTGATTCTTGTCAGAAATTAACTATACCTTCCGAATTGTACCCCGTTTAGCCCGTTTTTCCGAAACATGAACTGATCCCGATCACAAATATTTACCTCGATTATTACTCTCAGGCTAATGATTTGCCTCTACGCTTAATTGATGCCTTTCTCACCAGAGCGCACACTTTACTCAACGTTAAGCAAATCAGAATGATGTGCTGAATCAGGAGGTTAATAATGTTATCTGGGCAAACACCCACCCGGCAATGGAACACCCGACGCAGTGAGAAAGCGCGTCGTCTGGCGTCCGTACCGGTGCAGGGCAAGGTACTGCCAACCGGCGATCTTGTCGCCATGCTGGAAAAACTGATCGCACCAGGCGACAAAGTCGTTCTGGAAGGCAACAACCAGAAGCAGGCGGATTTCCTTTCCCGTTCACTGGCGGAAGTGAACCCGCAAATCGTGCACGATCTGCATATGATCATGCCGAGCGTGGGCCGCAGCGAACATCTGGACATCTTTGAGAAAGGCATCGCCCGCAAGCTCGACTTCTCCTTCTCCGGTACGCAAAGCCTGCGCATTTCGCAGCTGCTGGAGGATGGTCAGCTCGAAATCGGGGCGATTCACACCTACATCGAACTCTACTCACGTTTATACGTCGACCTTTCGCCAAACGTGGCGCTGATTGCCGGTTTTAAAGCGGACCGCAAAGGCAACCTCTATACCGGGGCGAGTACCGAAGATACCCCGGCGCTGGTGGAAGCCGCCGCGTTCCACGACGGCATCGTCATCGCGCAGGTGAACGAGCTGGTGGATGACGAGTGCGACCTTCCGCGTGTGGATATTCCGGGCTCGTGGATTGATTTTGTGGTGGTTGCCGATAAGCCGTTCTTTATCGAACCGCTTTTCACCCGCGACCCACGCCTGATCAAACAGGAACACATCCTGATGGCGATGATGGCGATTAAAGGCATCTACGCCGAACACCAGGTGCAGTCCCTGAACCACGGGATTGGCTTTAACACCGCAGCGATCGAGCTGCTGCTGCCAACCTACGGCGAACAGCTCGGACTCAAAGGCAAAATCTGTAAACACTGGACTTTGAACCCGCATCCAACGCTGATCCCGGCCATCGAAAGCGGCTGGGTGGAGAGCGTCCACTGCTTCGGCGGCGAGCTGGGGATGGAAGAGTACATCCGCGCCCGTCCGGACGTGTTCTTTACCGGTGCTGACGGCTCCATGCGCTCTAACCGCGCCTTCTGTCAGCTGGCTGGTCAGTACGCGGTCGATATGTTTATCGGCTCCACGCTACAGGTTGATGGTTACGCTAACTCCTCAACCGTGACCCGCGGCCGTCTTTCCGGCTTCGGCGGCGCGCCAAACATGGGCCACGATCCGCACGGTCGTCGCCACGCCACACCGGCCTGGCTGAACATGATCACCGAGCCTGACCCGATGCAACGCGGTAAAAAGCTGGTTGTGCAGATGGTGGAAACCTTCCAGGCGGGCGTGAAGCCAACCTTCGTGGAAAAACTCGACGCTGTTGACGTCGCGAAAGCCTCCGGTATGCCGCTGGCACCGGTCATGATTTATGGCGATGACGTCACCCACGTGCTGACGGAAGAGGGGATTGCTTACCTCTACCGGGCGAAAGATCTGGAAGAGCGTCGCGCCATGGTCGCCGCCGTGGCGGGTATCACCGATATCGGTCTGGGCGTTGACGCCAAACGCGTGGCGGAACTGCGCCAGAGCGGCAAGGTTGTGTATCCGGAAGATATGGGCATTCGTCGTACCGATGCCACTCGCTCTCTGCTGGCTGCGGGCAGCGTGGCTGACCTCGTTGAGTGGTCCGGTGGTCTGTATAACCCACCTGCGAAATTCCGGAGCTGGTAATGAAACTTCTGCCCCAGATCCAGGTTGAAGGCGGTGCCGAATGGCTGGCGCGAACCGCCACGCAGTGTCTGATTGACGAAGCACGTTTAAGCCCGAAACCCGGTCTGGTGGACAGCCGGGGGAACGGCGCGCACCACGATTTATCGCTTGCGCTGATGGAGCGCTCCGCTCGCAGCCTGACCCCCACGTTTCAGGCGCTGGCACAGCAGAGCTGGCAGCGTCCGGCGGATATTGCCCTCCGGCAAACCGTTGGCCGCCTGGGTCGCGAAGGTGAACGGCAGATGATGGCCGCTACCGACGGCGTGAACACGCACCGTGGCGCGATCTGGGCGCTGGGATTGCTGGTGAGCGCGGTGGCGATGCTGGGCGGCGATGCCCGTGCGCAAACCGTCGCGAACACCGCCGCTCAGCTGGCGAAGCTGCCGGATGACGTGGCGCCGAAAGTGTTCAGCAAGGGGTTACGCGTCACGCACCGCTACCGTGTACCGGGTGCGCGTGAAGAGGCTCAGCAGGCGTTTCCGCACATCATGCAGCGCGCGCTGCCGCAGCTTCGCCTCAGCCGTCTCAACGGCAGCAGCGAAACGCAGGCCAGACTCGACGCGCTGATGGCGATCATGACCTCGCTCACCGACACCTGCGTGCTGTCGCGCGCCGGCATGGAGGGGCTGGACGCCATGCAGAACGGCGCCCGTGCAGTGCTGAACGCCGGAGGATGCGCAACGCTCGCCGGGCAGCAGGCGCTGGCGCGGTTAGACCGTCAGATGCTGGCGCTTAACGCCTCGCCGGGCGGAGCCGCAGACCTGCTTGCCGCCACGCTGTTTCTTGACCGCGTCGAAACGCCCTATTCAAAGCATTAAGAGGATGTTATGGAAAAAATCACATTGACCGTGCCCGCCAGCCGCGAAGTAAGCGGCAGGGCGCTGGCAGGGGTAGTCGGTTCCGGGGATATGGAGGTGCTTTTCACCGCCGAACCGGGCCAGACCTTAACCATTGATATCACCACCTCCGTCGACAACAGCCGCGGGCGCTGGGAGGCGTTGTTCAACCGCCTGCAAACCGTCAGCAGCCTGCCCGCAGGTAAGCTGACTATCCACGACTTCGGCGCGACGCCGGGCGTGGCACGCATTCGTATCGAACAGGTCTTTGAAGGGGTGAATCATGCGTGATGACAGCAGCTTTATCGAACTAAAAGCGCGCCAGCGTGCACAGGCGCTGCTCGACGACGGCAGCTACCGCGAACTGCTGGATCCGTTCGAAGGCATTATCTCGCCATGGCTTGGGCCACAGGGGATTGTTCCTCAGGCTGATGATGGCATGGTGGTCGCGAAAGGGACCATCAACGGCCAGCCTGCGGTGGTGGTGGCGATTGAAGGCACCTTCCAGGGCGGCAGCATGGGCGAAGTGTCCGGCGCCAAAATGGCGGCGGCGCTGGAGCTGGCGGCGGAAGATAACCGCAACGGCATTCCGACTCAGGCGGTACTGTGCCTCGAAACCGGTGGCGTGCGTTTGCAGGAAGCCAACCTTGGCCTGGCGGCGATTGCCGATATCCACGCCGCGATCGTTGACCTGCGTCGCTATACCCCGGTCGTCGGGATTGTCGCCGGGACCGTAGGCTGCTTCGGCGGGATGTCTATCGCCGCGGCGCTGTGCAGCTATCTGATTGTGACCCGCGAAGCGCGTCTTGGCCTCAACGGCCCGCAGGTTATTGAGCAGGAAGCGGGCATTGAAGAGTACGACTCCCGCGACCGTCCGTTTATCTGGAGCATGACCGGCGGCGAAGTGCGCTATGAAAGCGGGCTGGTGGACGCGCTCGTCGGCGACGGCGTGAACGCGGTGAAAGCCGCGATGAACGAGGCCATCGCCAAAGGCGTACCGGCGAAACATCGCACCGATAACTACGACGATTATCTGAACCGTCTGACGAATTTCGACACCCGCAAACAGGCCGATGCCGAACAGATTAAAGCGCTTTTTGCCCGGGAGGTGAAATGATGACTAACTCAATTAGCCGTGGCGAACTCTGGCTGGAAACTCTGGCCCCGAACGCGAAACGTCTGGAGGGGTTATGCCCGTCCGTGCAGGCCGCAGACGGCGAGCTGAACGGTGAAACGGTGCGTTTTGTCGCCGTGGTGCCGGACGCCAACAACCACTTCCCGCGCGCGGCGCAAGGGGAAGTCGGCCTGCTGGAAGGCTGGACGCTGGCAAAAGTGGTCAGCGAAACCGTTGCCGCTGATGCAGATAAAGCCGTGAAGCGCCCGATTGTGGCGGTAATCGACGTCCCAAGCCAGGCCTATGGCCGTCGCGAAGAGGCGTTTGGCATCCACCAGGCGCTGGCCGGCGCCGCTGCCGCCTACGCTAATGCGCGGCTGGCAGGTCATCCGGTGATTGGTCTTATCGTCGGTAAGGCCATGTCCGGCGCGTTTCTGGCGCACGGCTACCAGGCTAACCGTCTGATTGCCTTCAACGATAAAGGCGTGCTGATCCACGCCATGGGCAAAGAGTCTGCGGCGCGCATTACGCTGCGTACCGTTGAGGCGCTGGAAAAACTGGCGGCAACCATTCCGCCAATGGCGTACGACATCAGCAACTACGCCACGCTGGGGCTGCTTTCCGACCTGCTGGATATCAGCAATCCGGATGCCCCTTCCGAAAGCGATCTGACGCGGGTGAAAACCACCCTGCAACAGGCCATCAGTGACGCTCGTCAGGATACCACGTTGAAAAACCGTCTGGGTGCTGACAACCGCCGCAGCTCAGCGCTCGTACGTGAACGTATGCGAGCCAGCTGGTAAGTAAAAAGAGACCTGCCAGATGCATCACCCCGTGGGCGCGCCCGTTGCGTCCACGCGGGAACCTGCATCCTGAAAATAATAAACATCGCGCCAGTGCTTAAACTTTTTTACTACAGGTGATTTATGACTTACGTAATTGTTCATGCTCTTGCACCGATTTTCGTCATCATGCTGCTGGGATTCTGGGCCGGTAAGGCAAAGATGGTCGATAACAAAAATGTTTCCCTGCTGAATATCTTCGTGATGGATTTTGCACTCCCGGCCGCGCTATTCAGCGCCACCGTGCAAACCCCGTGGACCGGCATCGTGGCGCAGTCGCCGCTGATCCTGGTGCTCACCCTGGCGATGTGGATCACCTATGCGGTCATCTACTTCCTCGCGACAAACGTATTTAAAAAATCCCCGCAGGATGCGGCCGTGCTGACGCTGACCGTCGCCTTGCCAAACTACGCGGCGCTTGGCCTGCCGATTCTGGGCAGCGTGCTGGGCGAAGGCTCTTCAACGTCGCTGTCCGTGGCGGTCTCTATCGCCTGTGGTTCAGTGCTGATGACCCCGTTCTGCCTGCTGATTCTGGAGCGTGAGAAAGCCCGCGCCGAAGGCAATAACTCCGGTTCAACGCTTTCCATGCTGCCGGTGCTGATGTGGCGCTCCATTAAAAAACCGATCGTGTTGGGCCCGCTGCTGGGTGTGATCCTGTCCGCTATCGGCATCAAAATGCCGGAGCTGGTGCTGGCGGCGATTAAACCGCTGGGACTGTCCGCGACCGCTGCGGCGCTGTTCCTGACCGGCGTGATCCTCTCCGCGCGTAAGCTTCAGATCAACACCATGGTGATCACTTCTACTATCGCCAAGCTGCTGATCCAGCCAGCGATTGCCTGGGGTATCGTTTTAATCTTCGGTCTGCACGGCTCCGTGGCGATCACCGCCATCCTGATGATTGCGCTGTCCGCGGGCTTCTTTGGCGTGGTGTTCGGTAACCGCTTTGGCGTGCAGTCGCCGGATGCTGAAGCCGTGCTGCTGTTAAGCTCCGTACTGTGTATCCTGTCGCTGCCGCTGTTTATCTCGCTGACTTCAGGAATGTAATCATGACCACAACATTACGCCCACACGACCTCATCTGGCTTACCGCGCGCGACGCCCTGGAAGGGATTACTGAATCCTGGGTGGACGCGGCCTGGCATACCGGGCTGCCGGTAGTGGTGCGGCGTGATGTTGATAATGAAGGCCGTATTCCCGTTGGCGTGCGGGGATTGCGCCGCGACCAGCGGGCGGCCGGATGGGTGAAGCCTGAGAACGTGTTGCGCGTGGTGTCGCCCGAAGATTTGAGCGTTGCCGCCGACCTGCTGCGTTCGCCGTTTATCACCCAGCCGCCGGTTCAGGTGGCGCTTCAGCTTGCGCAGCAGTCATGGCCGTGGACGTGGGGGATAACCGGCAGTACGGGTTACGCGCTGGCGACCGGCATTCCGGTGATCCACGCCGACAGCGATCTCGATCTGCTGATCCGCGCCCCGTGTACCGTTTCCCCTGAGGCGTTTACTGACTGGCAGGCTCAGCTCAGTCGTGCGTTGTGCCGGGCGGATACACAGGTGGATACGCCCGAGGGCGGATTCGCGCTGGCGGAATGGTTACGCGACGGCAAAACGCTGTTAAAAACGCAATATGGGCCGCGCCTGGTGGCGGATCCATGGCACAGGGAGGAGTAATGAAAATACTGTTTACCTTTCCAGGGCAGGGCACACAGCATGAAGGTATGCTGCAAAACCTGCCGGGAACAGAGCTGGAGCAGGCCCGTGCTGTGCTGGGGGCGGAAGTTGATACCCTGGACAGCGCATCCTCGTTAACCCACACCCGCGCGGTTCAGCTTTCGCTGTTGATTGCTGGCGTGGCCTGGGCGCGCGAGCTGGAACGTCGCGGCGTGTCGCCGGATATCGTCAGCGGGCTGTCCATTGGCGCTTATCCTGCGGCGGTTATCGCCGGTGCGCTGGACTTTACGGACGCGCTGAAGCTGGTGGCGCTGCGCGGCGATCTGATGGAGCAGGCGTATCCCCACGGCTACGGCCTGACGGCGATAATGGGGTTGACCCTGCCCCAGGTGGAAAACCTGATTCAGGGGACAGGAACCTATATCGCTAACCTGAACGCCGAAACGCAGATCGTGATTGCCGGAGCCGATGACGGCATGGCGCAGGTAGCCGAACGCGCGCTGGCGAAGGGCGCGAACAAGGCCAAACGGCTGGCGGTAAGCGTGCCGTCGCACTGTGAATTGCTGGCGGAACCGGCGCAGAAGCTGGCCGCGGCGTTTGAATCAGTCACGCTTTCACGCCCCCGCTGCGCGTACCTGAGCGGCAGTACCGGGCGCGTGCTTTGGCAGCCAGAGAAAATTGCCGACGACCTGGCGATGAATATGGCGCGAACCGTGCGCTGGCAGGAGGCGGTGATTTCCGCTAACGAGCGCGAAGCGCGTCTGGCGATTGAGATGCCGCCTGGGGGTATTCTGACCTGTCTGACGCGGCAGGCGGCGTGGGAAGGCGAATCCATTTCGCTGGAGCGCAGCGGAGTGGATGTGGCGGTGCATCTGGCGGGTCGGCTTCAGCGGTGACTTTTTGCCCGGTAAGCGTAGCGCCACCGGGCAATAACATCAGGCACTATCCTGCAAACTTCTGGCATACATCCGCCCTTCCGCGGCCAGCGCCCGCAGGCTCGGATCCTGCTCGCGGTTGCGGGCAAAGACGATCGCAATCAGCTGCTGCATCTGGTACGGCTGCGCCAGCTTCAGTAGCTGCACCGAATTTTCGTACACTTTCTTCATCCTGCCCGGCATCAGCGTAAACCCGACTCCCGCCTGCACCAGGCTCAGCATCGAGAAGATATCGTTCACGCGCGTCACAATCTCCGGCTCGAAACCGGCGATATGAAACGCTTCCTGAAACCCGGCGTAAGTGGCGAACCCTTCCGCGAGGGCGACAAACTTCTGATCTTTATAGTCACGCAGATCGGCGGGGCCGCTGGTATTCAGCGTGGCAGAAGCCGGTGCGGCAAGGAAAATATCGTCATGGAACAGAGGAAGCACTTCGAGGCTGTTACGGTCGATATCGCTTTCGGAGATAGAGATTAAAATCGCATCCAGCGATCCCTCATCCAGCATATGGAGCAGGGTTTCGTTCGAGCCCATCGTCAGATCCATCTCCAGATCCGGACGGCGCAGCTTCATGCCCATTATCAGGCGCGGCACGGTTTCCAGCGTTAGCGAGTAGAGCGTGCCGACGCGTAACCGCCCCTGACCAATGCCGGCGACCTTGCGCGACTCTTCCAGCCCGCGCTCCATCACCTGCATCACCTCCTGACAATACTCCAGCAGCGTCCACGCGGAGGGGAGGGCAATCAGGTTACGCCCTTTGTGGGTAAAGAGCGGGCAGCGGACATTCTCTTCCAGGGTATGCAGCGCGCGGTGCACGCTGACGCCGCTCAGGCCGAGCGTTTCGGCGGTACGTGCGATATTGCCCTTCTCCATGAACGTCATGAAGATGCTGAGCTTACGGAATGTAATCTCGCTCGTGGTATCGAAGCTCATAACCCTCCCGGCGTGTTAGTCGGCTTGCAGCATCGCTTCCAGCTGTTCCTGCGCGTCCAGCCATGCCATTTCGCACTCTTCGAGGCTGGATTTGGTTTTCGCCTGAGTTTGCAGACAGTCCGTCAGCTCCGCTTTGCGGCTCTGATCGTACAGTTCGCTGTCGCCCAGCTTCTCTTCGACGGCAGCAAGCGTGGCGTTGAGCTTTTCCATCTCTTTTTCGAGGCGGGCAATCTCTTTACGCAGCGGTTGCGTCTGGGTGCGCAGCTCCGCTTCACGGCGCTTCTGGTCTTTACGCGCCTGGGCGCTGTTGGCGTTGTCTTTCGCTGACTCTTCCGGCTGGTTTTCCTGCTTCTGCACGTCCGTCAGCCACTGCTGGTAGTCTTCCAGGTCGCCGTCAAACGGTTCGACTTTGCCGCCGTGTACCAGATAGAGATCGTCGGTGGTGGAGCGGATCAGGTGGCGATCGTGCGACACGACAACCAGCGCCCCTTCGAACTCAATCAGCGCTTCGGTCAGCGCCTGACGCATGTCGAGATCGAGGTGGTTGGTTGGTTCATCAAGCAGCAGCAGGTTTGGACGCTGCCAGACGATCAGCGCCAGTACCAGACGCGCTTTTTCACCACCGGAGAAACGCGCTGTATTTTCAGTCACCTTATCGCCCTGGAAGCCAAAGCCGCCGAGGTAGTCGCGCAGCTTCTGCTCCATTTCCTGCGGCGCCAGGCGCGCCAGGTGCTGGATCGGCGATTCATCCGCGCGTAAAAATTCCAGCTGATGCTGGGCGAAGTAGCCAAGCTTGATGCCTTTCGCCAGGCCGATTTCGCCGCTGACCGGGTTAAGCTCGCCCGCCAGCAGCTTGATCAGCGTCGATTTACCGGCGCCGTTACGCCCCAGCAGGCCAATGCGTGAACCCGGCACCAGGTTGAGCTTGATAGAGTCGAGGATAATGCGATCGCCATAGCCCGCGCTCACTTTTTCCATTTTCAGCAGCGGGTTCGGCAGGCTCTCCGGCTCGCGGAAACTGAAGTGGAATGGGTTATCCACATGCGCGGGAGCGATCATCTCCATGCGTTCCAGCATCTTGATGCGGCTCTGCGCCTGCTTGGCTTTTGACGCCTTGGCCTTGAAGCGATCCACAAAGCTTTGCAGGTGCGCCACGCGCTGCTGCTGGCTTTCATACATCGCCTGTTGCTGGGCAAGGCGCGTCGCGCGCTGGCGCTCGAAAGAGCTGTAGTTGCCGGTGTATTCGAACATGCTTTGCTGTTCGATATGAATGATTTTATCCACCACCGGATCGAGGAAGTCGCGGTCGTGGGAGATCAGAATCAGAGTGCCCTGATAGCTCTTGAGCCACTTCTCCAGCCAAATAACCGCATCAAGATCGAGGTGGTTGGTGGGTTCATCGAGCAGCAGGAGGTCGGAGCGGCAGATCAGCGCCTGCGCCAGGTTAAGGCGCATACGCCAGCCGCCGGAGAAATCGCTCACCGGGCGTTCAAGCTGTTCGTTGCTGAAACCCAGGCCGTGCAGCAGGCTGGAGGCGCGGGAGCGAATGGTCCAAGCATCGATGGCGTCCAGCTTGCCGTGGACGGTGGCGATGGCGTGGCCGTCGTTGCGTTCGTTGGCGGCGTTGAGCTCTGCTTCGAGCTTGCGGTATTCACGGTCGCCGTCGATAACATAGTCGAGCGCGGGTTCGCTCAGCGCGGGCGTCTCCTGGTTCACCCAGGCGAGCTGCCAGTTGCCCGGGAATGTAAAGTTACCGCCATCCGCGCTTATCTCGTTTTTCAGCAGTGCCAGCAGGGTGGATTTACCGCAGCCGTTTTTGCCGACCAGCCCCACTTTCTGGCCCGGGTTGATGGTAGCAGTCGCGTTATCCAGCAGGACGCGCACGCCGCGACGAATTTGTAACGAGGAGAAAACAATCATAGAAGCGCCGTATGTTCCGACTATGTTAATTTGTCATTATGATAATGTAAGGTGTGGGCCATTTTCCCCACCGGGCCGCCATGGTAGCCCAAAACGACAACAATACACAAAAACAGAACCGGGAGGGGAATGATGTCTCAGACAGCGAAAGTGCTGCTGCTGTATGCCCATCCGGAATCACAGGACTCGGTGGCGAACCGGGTGCTGCTTAAGCCGGCCACACAGCTCAGTAACGTAACGGTGCACGATCTCTACGCGCACTATCCCGATTTTTTTATCGATATTCCTTACGAGCAGGAACTGCTGCGTCAGCACGACGTGATTGTGTTCCAGCATCCGCTTTATACCTACAGCTGTCCGGCACTGCTGAAAGAGTGGCTGGACCGCGTGCTGAGCCGGGGCTTCTCCAGCGGGGTGGGGGGCAACCAGCTGGCGGGAAAGTACTGGCGGAGTGTCATTACCACCGGTGAGCCGGAAAGCGCTTACCGTCACGACGGGCTGAACCGTTACCCCATGAGCGACATTCTGCGGCCGTTTGAGCTGACGGCGGCGATGTGCCGTATGCACTGGATGAGCCCGATTATTATCTACTGGGCACGGCGGCAGGATCCGAAAGCGCTGGCGAGCCATGCCAGGGCCTATGGCGAATGGCTGGCGTCACCGATTCCGGCGGGAGGACGCTAATGGACGGTTCGAATTTACTCCTTGCCGGGGTGCTGTTTTTGTTCGCCGCCGTCGTCGCGGTCCCGCTTGCCGCGCGTCTCGGCATTGGCGCGGTGCTGGGTTATTTGCTGGCGGGGATAGCCATTGGCCCCTGGGGGCTTGGGTTTATCAGCGATGTGGATGAAATTCTTCACTTCTCTGAACTGGGCGTGGTCTTCCTGATGTTCATCATTGGCCTTGAGCTGAACCCCTCCAAGCTGTGGCAGCTGCGGCAATCTATTTTTGGCGTCGGGGCGGCGCAGGTGTTACTCAGCGCGGCCATTCTCGCGGGACTGCTGATGTTGACGCAGTTTTCCTGGCAGGCCGCGGTGATTGGCGGGATCGGTCTTGCGATGTCGTCGACGGCGATGGCGCTTCAGCTGATGCGCGACAAAGGGATGAACCGCAACGAGGCGGGGCAACTGGGCTTTTCGGTGCTGCTGTTCCAGGATTTAGCGGTGATCCCGGCGCTGGCGCTGGTGCCGCTGCTGGCGGGATCCGGAGACGATCATTTCGACTGGATGAAGATTTCCATGAAGGTGCTGGCCTTCGCGGGGATGCTGATCGGCGGACGGTTTTTACTGCGTCCGGTATTCCGGTTTATTGCAGCATCCGGCGTGCGCGAGGTATTCACCGCCGCAACGCTGCTGCTGGTGCTTGGCTCAGCGCTGTTTATGGATGCGCTGGGGCTGTCGATGGCGCTTGGGACGTTTATCGCCGGGGTGCTGCTTGCGGAAAGCGAGTACCGCCACGAGCTGGAGACCGCCATCGATCCGTTTAAGGGGCTGCTGCTAGGGCTGTTCTTTATCTCGGTGGGTATGGCGCTTAATCTTGGCGTGCTCTATACCCATCTGCTGTGGGTTATTGCGAGTGTCGCCGTGCTGGTGGCGGTCAAAACGCTGGTGCTGTATCTCCTCGCGAGGATTTACGGGCTGCGCAGCTCGGAAAGAATGCAGTTTTCCAGCGTGTTAAGCCAGGGGGGAGAATTTGCGTTTGTGCTGTTTTCCACGGCGTCGTCTCAGAAGCTGTTCAAAGATGACCAGATGGCGCTGCTGCTGGTGACGGTCACGCTGTCGATGATGACCACCCCGCTGCTGATGAAGCTGGTGGACAAACTGCTGTCGCGCCGCCTGAATCCCGCAGACGATGAAGACGAAGCGCCGTGGGTGGAAGATGATAAACCGCAGGTGATCGTCGTGGGCTTTGGTCGCTTCGGACAGGTGATTGGTCGCCTGTTGATGGCGAACAAAATGCGCATCACGGTGCTGGAGCGCGATATCAGCGCCGTCAACCTGATGCGCAAATATGGTTATAAGGTGTACTACGGCGATGCGACGCAGCTTGAGCTGTTGCGCTCGGCGGGCGCAGAGGCTGCGGAGTCCATCGTCATCACCTGTAACGATCCGGAAGACACGATGAAGCTGGTGGAGCTGTGCCAGCAGCATTTCCCGCATCTGCATATTCTGGCGCGTGCGCGTGGACGTGTGGAGGCTCACGAACTTTTGCAGGCGGGTGTGAAACACTTCTCCCGCGAAACCTTCTCCAGCGCGCTGGAGCTGGGACGCAAGGCGCTGGTTTCGCTGGGTATGCATCCTCATCAGGCGCAACGCGCCCAGATGCATTTCCGCAGGCTGGATATGCGAATGCTGCGTGAACTGATGCCCGTGCACAGCGACACGGCGCAGATCTCCCGCGTGCGGGAAGCGCGTCGCGAACTGGAGGAGATCTTCCAGCGTGAGATGCAACAGGAACGACGCCAGCTCGACGGCTGGGATGAATTTGAATAAAGGGTAACGAAAGATGGCTGTACGTAAACGCTTTATCGCGGGCGCAAAATGCCCATCCTGCCAGGCGCAAGATACGCTGGCCATGTGGCGTGAAAATAATATCGATATCGTTGAATGTGTTAAGTGCGGTCACCAGATGCGTGAGGCCGACAAAGAAGCCCGCGATCATGTTCGCAAAGAAGAGCAAGTGATCGGCATTTTTCATCCAGACTAGCGATATGCTCTGAGTTTTTTTAAGCTTAAGGGTACACGGGTGCAGATTTCCGCTACAATCTGCGCCAGCAATTTTCCCACGCTCAGGAGATATCATGAAAGTAGCAAAAGACCTGGTGGTCAGCCTGGCCTATCAGGTACGTACAGAAGACGGTGTGTTGGTTGATGAGTCTCCGGTGAGTGCGCCGCTGGACTACCTGCATGGTCACGGTTCCCTGATTTCCGGCCTGGAAACGGCGCTGGAAGGCCATGAAGTTGGCGACAAATTCGACGTTGCTGTAGGCGCGAACGACGCTTACGGTCAGTATGACGACAACCTGGTTCAGCGCGTTCCTAAAGACGTATTCATGGGCGTTGACGAGTTGCAGGTTGGCATGCGCTTCCTGGCGGAAACTGACCAGGGTCCGGTTCCGGTTGAAATCACTGAAGTTGAAGACGACCACGTTGTAGTTGACGGCAACCACATGCTGGCGGGTCAGAACCTGAAGTTCAACGTAGAAGTTGTTGCGATCCGTGAAGCGACTGAAGAAGAGCTGGCTCATGGCCACGTTCACGGTGCGCACGGTCACGACCATGACCACGATCACGGCCATGACGGCTGCTGCGGTGGTCACGGCCACGACCATGGTCATGACCACGGCCACGGTAAAGGTGGTTGCGGTAACGGCGGCTGCGGTTGCCACTGATTCCGTACTCCGGAAAATAAAAAAGCGGGATAATCCCGCTTTTTTTACGCCTCAATAATGAGGTGGTGGCGTCTCTTCTGACTGAGAGGCAATGTTTGACGGCTGCGTGGCCTTCAGCTTTTCCGTCAGCAGGCGCATGTGATCGCGCAGTTTTGCCATTTCAAGCTCATGGGCCGTCACGGTCTGGTTCAGTTCTTCGATGGTGATGTCCTGAAAAGCCAGGCGGCTTTCCAGCTCAGCCAGTCTCGCTTCGATCGTTGTATCCTTCATCATTCACCTCGTTTATCTGTCGTTCGCCATAATGGACCAGCGGCGGCGAAGTTTAGCTGACTTTTTCCTTAAGTACAGTATCCATCTCCCTGACAAGAAACTTATTTAAACAAAAATAGTCTGAAAAGAAGCGACATTCGGGGGAGTCTGTCTGTAGATTTCTTCCACAACGTTTTATAGTACGTCACTCATTTACGTTTAACACTGGGGTGAGAGACCTCAGGTCCTGGAGATATGGATGAAATCACTGTTTAAAGTTACGCTGCTGGCGACCACTATGGCTGTAGCGCTCAATGCGCCGCTGTCTTTCGCTGCTGATACTGCTGCGAAGCCTGCTGCGACTACAGACAGCAAAGCGGCATTCAAAAATGACGACCAGAAATCCGCCTACGCACTTGGCGCGTCTCTGGGTCGTTACATGGAAAACTCTCTGAAAGAACAAGAGAAACTGGGCATCAAACTGGACAAAAACCAGCTGATCGCAGGGGTCCAGGATGCGTTCGCAGACAAGAGCAAACTGTCTGACCAGGAAATCGAGCAGACTCTGCAAGCGTTTGAAGCGCGCGTGAAAGGCGCCGCTCAGACCAAGATGGAAGCAGATGCTAAAGATAACGAAGCGAAAGGCAAAGCCTACCGCGACAAGTTCGCTAAAGAGAAAGGCGTTAAAACGTCTTCTACTGGCCTGATCTATAAGGTTGAGAAAGAAGGTACTGGCGACGCGCCTAAAGACAGCGACACCGTTGTGGTGAACTACAAAGGTACGCTGATCGACGGTAAAGAGTTCGATAACTCTTATACCCGTGGTGAGCCTCTCTCCTTCCGTCTGGATGGTGTGATCCCGGGCTGGACCGAAGGCCTGAAGAACATCAAGAAAGGCGGTAAAATCAAGCTGGTCATCCCACCGGATCTGGCTTACGGCAAAACCGGCGTTCCGGGTATCCCGGCTAACTCCACGCTGGTATTTGATGTAGAACTGCTGGACATCAAACCGGCGCCGAAAGCGGATGCGAAAACAGACGCACCGGCTGACGACAAAGCCGCAGCAGCTAAGAAGTAATGCTGAAAAAAACCGCCGCCTTTACAGGCGGCGGTTTTTTTATTGTGGGGCAGATATAATTAACACTGGAAAGCGTTATACACGCTGTATTAATTTAGTTGTCCGTGTAGATAATGAGCCTGCCCTGAAAACCTAACGACAGGCTCCTGAAAAGGAGTGTTTTTTTCATGTCCAGGTCGCTTTTAACCAACGAAACCAGTGAACTTGATTTGCTGGATCAACGTCCATTTGATCAGACCGACTTCGATATTCTGAAATCCTACGAAGCGGTAGTGGACGGGTTAGCGATGCTCATTGGTTCCCACTGCGAAATCGTATTGCATTCCCTGCAAGATCTTAAGTGTTCCGCTATCCGCATTGCGAATGGTGAGCACACTGGCCGTAAAATTGGTTCGCCAATCACCGACCTTGCATTGCGTATGTTGCATGACATGACCGGCGCGGACAGCAGCGTCTCAAAATGCTATTTCACCCGCGCCAAAAGCGGCGTGCTGATGAAATCAGAAACGATCGCGATTAGAAACCGCGAACACCGGGTAATCGGTTTGCTGTGCATCAACATGAACCTTGATGTGCCATTCTCGCAAATCATGAGCACCTTCATCCCGCCAGAAACGCCGGACGTGGGCTCATCGGTGAACTTTGCTTCTTCGGTTGAGGATCTCGTGACCCAGACGCTGGAGTTCACCATTGAAGAGGTGAATGCCGATCGCAACGTATCCAACAACGCCAAGAATCGTCAGATCGTCCTGAACCTCTATGAGAAAGGGATTTTTGATATCAAAGATGCCATCAACCAGGTGGCCGATCGCCTGAATATCTCCAAACACACGGTTTACCTCTATATTCGCCAGTTCAAAAGCGGCGACTTTCTGGGACAAGACAAGTAATGCGTTTTGCGTTAATGGTGACGGGCCCGGCGTACGGTACCCAGCAGGCCAGCAGCGCGCTACAGTTTGCCCATGCGCTGCTTGATGCCGGTCATGAACTGGCAAGCGTCTTCTTCTATCGTGAAGGGGTCTATAACGCGAACCAGTTTACGTCCCCGGCGAGCGATGAGTTTGACCTTGTGCGCGCCTGGCAAAAATTAAACGAAACGCAGGGCGTTGACCTGCATATCTGCGTCGCGGCGGCACTGCGTCGCGGCGTGACGGATGCGACCGAAGCCGAACGCCTTGGTCTGGCGGGGGCTAACCTGCAACCGGGCTTTTCCCTCAGTGGTCTAGGTGCCCTGGCACAGGCGGCGTTGACCTGCGACAGAGTGGTGCAATTTTGATGAAGCGCGTAGCGTTTGTTTTTACTTCTGCGCCGCATGGCAGCGCTTCAGGCCGGGAAGGGCTGGATGCATTGCTCGCGACATCGGCATTAACCGAAGATATCGGCGTCTTCTTTTTAGGCGATGGCGTATTCCAGCTTCTTGCAGGCCAACAACCGCAGGCCATTCTTGCGCGCGACTACATTGCGACCTTTAAAGTTCTGCCGCTCTATGACATTGAAACCTTCTATGTGTGCGCCGACTCGCTGGCCGCGCGTGGGTTAAACGAGAAAACACCGTTCGTGCTGGACGTGACGATCCTGACATCTGCTGCGCTGCGCGAACAACTCTCTCACTACGATACCGTTCTGACTTTCTGAGGCTGTCATGCTCCATACCCTGAGCCGTTCACCGTGGCAATGCGATATCGACACGTTACTGAGCATGCTGCGCGAAGGTGATGATCTGCTGCTGATTCAGGATGGCGTGCTCGCGGCGCTTGAAGGCAGCCGTTTTGTTGAAATCCTCGCGAATGCCCCCATTACAGTCTCTGCGCTGAAAGAGGATCTGGATGCGCGGGGTCTTTCTGGTCAAATTTCAGCCAAAATTGACGTGGTTGGCTATACTGATTTCGTCAATCTTACTGTGACGCACGCCAGTCAAATGAACTGGTGATTTGAGATCGCTGTATATTTCTTGACACCTTTTCGACGTAGCCCTAAAATTTCGCGTCCTCATATTGTATGAGGTCGTTTTATTACGTGTTTACGAAGCAAAAGCTAAAACCAGGAGCTATTTAATGGCAACAGTTAACCAGCTGGTACGCAAACCACGTGCACGCAAAGTTGCAAAAAGCAACGTGCCTGCGCTGGAAGCCTGCCCGCAGAAACGTGGCGTATGTACTCGTGTATATACCACCACTCCTAAAAAACCAAACTCCGCACTGCGTAAAGTATGCCGTGTGCGTTTGACTAACGGTTTTGAAGTGACTTCCTACATCGGTGGTGAAGGTCACAACCTTCAGGAGCACTCCGTGATCCTGATCCGTGGCGGTCGTGTTAAAGACCTTCCGGGTGTTCGTTACCACACCGTTCGTGGTGCGCTGGACTGCTCAGGTGTTAAAGACCGTAAGCAGGCTCGCTCCAAGTACGGCGTGAAGCGTCCTAAGGCTTAATGGTTCTCCGTTAAGTAAGGCCAAACTGATTTATCTTAATGTCAAACTAAACTCGTAGAGTTTTGGACAATCCTGAATTAACAACGGAGTAATCCCATGCCACGTCGTCGCGTCATTGGTCAGCGTAAAATTCTTCCAGATCCGAAATTCGGATCAGAACTGCTGGCAAAATTTGTAAATATCCTGATGGTGGATGGTAAAAAATCTACCGCAGAAGCAATCGTATACAGCGCGCTGGAGACCCTGGCTCAGCGTTCTGGTAAAAATGAACTGGAAGCCTTCGAAGTCGCTCTCGACAACGTGCGCCCGACTGTAGAAGTTAAGTCTCGCCGCGTTGGTGGTTCTACTTATCAGGTTCCAGTTGAAGTTCGTCCGGTTCGTCGTAATGCTCTGGCAATGCGTTGGATCGTTGAAGCTGCTCGTAAACGCGGTGATAAATCCATGGCTCTGCGTCTGGCGAACGAACTTTCTGATGCTGCGGAAAACAAAGGTACCGCAGTTAAGAAACGTGAAGACGTTCACCGTATGGCAGAAGCCAACAAGGCGTTCGCACACTACCGTTGGTAATCCCTTCGGAGTCGTAGTCACCAGGCGGGCGCTTCAGAGAAGCCGCCCGCTCTGGGTAACTTAACTGAACGCCTAAAGATATAAACGAGGAATCAAATGGCTCGTACAACACCCATCGCACGCTACCGTAACATCGGTATCAGTGCGCACATCGACGCCGGTAAAACCACTACTACCGAACGTATTCTGTTCTACACCGGTGTAAACCATAAAATCGGTGAAGTTCATGACGGCGCAGCCACCATGGACTGGATGGAACAGGAGCAGGAGCGTGGTATTACTATCACCTCCGCAGCGACTACTGCATTCTGGTCAGGTATGGCTAAGCAGTACGAACCGCATCGCGTAAACATCATCGACACCCCAGGGCACGTTGACTTCACCATCGAAGTAGAACGTTCCATGCGTGTTCTTGACGGCGCGGTAATGGTTTATTGCGCAGTTGGTGGTGTTCAGCCACAGTCTGAAACCGTATGGCGTCAGGCAAACAAATATAAAGTTCCACGCATCGCGTTCGTTAACAAAATGGACCGTATGGGTGCTAACTTCCTGAAAGTTGTTGGCCAGATCAAAACCCGTCTGGGCGCGAACCCTGTTCCGCTTCAGCTGGCAATTGGTGCTGAAGAAGGCTTCACCGGCGTTATCGACCTGGTGAAAATGAAAGCCATCAACTGGAACGAAGCAGATGCGGGCGTTACCTTCGAATACGAAGATATCCCGGCAGAGATGCAGGACCTGGCTGACGAATGGCACCAGAACCTGATCGAATCCGCAGCAGAAGCTTCTGAAGAGCTGATGGAAAAATACCTGGGTGGTGAAGAACTGTCTGAGCAAGAGATCAAATCTGCTCTGCGTCAGCGCGTTCTGAACAACGAAATCATCCTAGTAACCTGTGGTTCTGCGTTCAAGAACAAAGGTGTTCAGGCGATGCTGGATGCGGTAGTTGACTACCTGCCATCCCCGATTGACGTTCCTGCGATCAACGGCATCCTGGACGACGGTAAAGATACTCCGGCTGAGCGTCACGCAAGTGATGAAGAGCCATTCTCTGCACTGGCGTTCAAAATTGCTACCGACCCATTCGTGGGTAACCTGACCTTCTTCCGCGTTTACTCTGGTGTGGTTAACTCCGGTGACACCATCCTGAACTCCGTGAAAGCGGCGCGTGAACGTTTTGGCCGTATCGTACAGATGCACGCTAACAAACGTGAAGAGATCAAAGAAGTTCGTGCGGGCGACATCGCTGCTGCTATCGGTCTGAAAGACGTGACCACTGGTGACACTCTGTGTGACCCGGATCACCCGATCATTCTGGAGCGTATGGAATTCCCTGAGCCGGTAATCTCCATCGCAGTTGAACCAAAAACCAAAGCTGACCAGGAAAAAATGGGTCTGGCTCTGGGCCGTCTGGCGAAAGAAGACCCATCATTCCGTGTATGGACTGATGAAGAATCTAACCAGACCATCATCGCTGGTATGGGTGAACTGCACCTGGACATCATCGTTGACCGTATGAAGCGTGAATTCAACGTTGAAGCGAACGTGGGTAAACCTCAGGTTGCTTACCGCGAAGCGATTCGCGCGAAAGTTACCGACGTTGAAGGTAAACACGCTAAGCAGTCTGGTGGTCGCGGTCAGTACGGTCACGTTGTGATCGACATGTACCCACTGGAGCCGGGCTCTAACCCGAAAGGTTACGAGTTCATCAACGACATCAAAGGTGGTGTAATTCCTGGCGAATACATCCCTGCCGTTGATAAAGGCATCCAGGAGCAGCTGAAAGCTGGTCCTCTGGCTGGTTACCCGGTTGTAGACATGGGTGTTCGTCTGCACTTCGGTTCTTACCACGACGTTGACTCCTCTGAACTGGCGTTTAAACTGGCTGCGTCTATTGCCTTTAAAGAAGGCTTTAAGAAAGCAAAACCAGTTCTGCTTGAGCCGATCATGAAGGTTGAAGTAGAAACTCCTGAAGAGAACACCGGTGACGTTATCGGTGACTTGAGCCGTCGTCGCGGTATGCTGCGTGGTCAGGAATCCGAAGTAACTGGCGTTAAGATCCACGCTGAAGTTCCGCTGTCTGAAATGTTCGGATATGCAACTCAGCTGCGTTCTCTGACCAAAGGTCGTGCATCATACACTATGGAATTCCTGAAGTATGATGATGCGCCGAACAACGTTGCTCAGGCCGTTATCGAAGCCCGTGGTAAGTAATCCACAGGATTAAAACCTAAGTCCCGTGCTCTCTCCGAAGGGGAGAGCACTATAGTAAGGAATATAGCCGTGTCTAAAGAAAAATTTGAACGTACAAAACCGCACGTCAACGTTGGTACTATCGGCCACGTTGACCATGGTAAAACTACCCTGACTGCTGCAATCACTACCGTACTGGCTAAAACCTACGGCGGTGCTGCTCGTGCTTTCGATCAGATCGATAACGCACCAGAAGAAAAAGCTCGTGGTATCACCATCAACACCTCTCACGTTGAGTATGACACCCCGACTCGCCACTACGCACACGTAGACTGCCCAGGCCACGCCGACTATGTTAAAAACATGATCACCGGTGCTGCGCAGATGGACGGCGCGATCCTGGTTGTTGCTGCGACTGACGGCCCTATGCCTCAGACTCGTGAGCACATCCTGCTGGGTCGTCAGGTAGGCGTTCCTTACATCATCGTGTTCCTGAACAAGTGCGACATGGTTGATGACGAAGAGCTGCTGGAACTGGTAGAGATGGAAGTTCGTGAACTGCTGTCTCAGTACGATTTCCCAGGCGACGACACTCCAATCGTTCGTGGTTCCGCGCTGAAAGCGCTGGAAGGCGAAGCAGAGTGGGAAGAGAAAATCATCGAACTGGCTGGCTACCTGGATTCTTACATCCCAGAACCAGAGCGTGCGATTGACAAGCCATTCCTGCTGCCAATCGAAGACGTATTCTCCATCTCCGGTCGTGGTACCGTTGTTACCGGTCGTGTAGAGCGCGGTATCATCAAAGTTGGTGAAGAAGTTGAAATCGTTGGTATCAAAGAGACTGCGAAGTCTACCTGTACTGGCGTTGAAATGTTCCGCAAACTGCTGGACGAAGGCCGTGCTGGTGAGAACGTTGGTGTTCTGCTGCGTGGTATCAAACGTGAAGAAATCGAACGTGGTCAGGTTCTGGCGAAGCCAGGCTCAATCAAGCCACACACCAAGTTCGAATCTGAAGTGTACATTCTGTCCAAAGACGAAGGCGGCCGTCATACTCCGTTCTTCAAAGGCTACCGTCCACAGTTCTACTTCCGTACAACTGACGTGACCGGTACCATCGAACTGCCAGAAGGCGTAGAGATGGTAATGCCAGGCGACAACATCAAGATGGTTGTGACTCTGATCCACCCAATCGCGATGGACGACGGTCTGCGTTTCGCAATCCGTGAAGGCGGCCGTACCGTTGGCGCGGGCGTTGTTGCTAAAGTTCTGGGCTAATTAATTATCCCTGAAATAAAAAGGACGCTTCGGCGTCCTTTTTTGTTTTCTACCGTAAAGTCGCTGTCATAAAAATTCGCATTTTTTGTTTTCTCCCGCCACGTATTCCGGCGCCTGTGCTATTGTAATCATAACCATTCTCACTTACACTTTGCGCATATTTTGAACGGGAGTCTTTATGTACGTTTGTTTATGTAATGGTGTAAGCGACAAAAAAATTCGTCAGGCCGTTCGCCAGTTTCAACCACAATCTTTCCAGCAGCTTCGCAAGTTTGTTCCGGTGGGAAATCAATGCGGTAAATGCGTTCGCGCAGCGCGTGAGATCATGCAGGACGAACTGATGCAGATCCCGGAATTCAAAGAGATCGCGTAAGCCTCTATCTTTTTTTTGACATCCCCGTAGCCCGATCTACGCTTCAATGAGTGGAAGCGGAGGGACTATATAATGAAAGGTGATGTTAAAATCATAAGTTATCTCAATAAATTATTGGGAAATGAGCTTGTCGCAATCAATCAGTATTTTCTCCATGCAAGAATGTTCAAAAACTGGGGACTGACTCGCCTCAACGATGTTGAATACCATGAGTCCATTGATGAAATGAAACACGCCGATAAATACATTGAGCGTATTTTATTCCTCGAAGGCATTCCTAACCTACAGGATCTCGGAAAACTGGGCATCGGAGAAGATGTCGAAGAGATGCTGCGTTCTGATCTCCGGCTGGAGCTGGAGGGTGCAAAAGACCTGCGTGAAGCCATTGCCTATGCGGACAGCGTACATGACTACGTCAGCCGCGATATGATGATCCAGATCCTGGCCGATGAAGAAGGGCACATCGACTGGCTTGAAACCGAACTGGATCTCATTAGCAAAATTGGCCTACAGAACTACCTTCAGTCTCAGATCAAAGTGGAAAGTTAATCAGGCTTTCCCAGCCAACGCATAAACCCGCTGCCGCCAGAAATGGCCCAAAAGGCAGTGGGTTTTTTAATGCCTGCTTATCAGGAGTAAACAACGAGAAAGCAACCAGATACAGCAGAGCCATTAACGCGGCTACGAGTGCCAGTACTGGCAGTACACACCAGCCATGCCATGCCCCCAGCGCCGCCAGATATTTTATGTCGCCATATCCCATACCTTCACGTCGGCAGATGAGCCGATATCCCCAATAGATAACGGCGAATCCGGCGTATCCTGCCATCGCACCCACCACCGCGCTCGGCAAAAAATCAGGATGGAGGCAGAGCTGGTAAAGCAGGCCGGTCCATAGCAGCGGGCAAAGAAATTTATCGGGAAGAAGCCCCGTGCGAATATCGGTGCGAACAAGCAAGGCCGATAAAGCAAAATAGATCAGCAGAAAGGGGAGGGACAGTAGCATAGCGAAAGCCTCAAAACGGTTTGAGCGCATACTCGTAATAATCTACATGTCCGGCAATGTGCAAAAACAGCAATTGCGTAGCGGCTTCAGACAAAGAGTTGAGAAGGGATACTTTGCATAAAAAAATGCGAGGCCTTACGCAGAGTACGTCTTTAGCGCTTAATTTCTAAACGGCACTTGCGTCTTCCCCAGATTTACGTATAATGCTCGGGCTTGTCGTAATTGACGGCGGGTTCAATCTGAACCAGAGTAGCTCACTTTGTTACTCAACAATGCTCCCAATTGGGGAGCTACGTAAGAACGGTTACACTCTCCCATCAATCGTAATGGGTTTGAGGAGTAATCATTTTCGTTTATAAAATAATTGGAGCTCTGGTCTCATGCAGAACCAAAGAATCCGTATCCGCCTTAAAGCGTTTGATCATCGTCTGATCGATCAATCAACCGCGGAAATCGTCGAGACTGCTAAGCGCACTGGTGCGCAAGTCCGTGGTCCGATCCCGCTGCCGACCCGCAAAGAGCGCTTTACCGTTCTGATCTCTCCGCACGTTAACAAAGATGCGCGTGATCAGTACGAAATCCGCACTCACAAGCGTCTGGTTGACATCGTTGAGCCAACTGAGAAAACCGTTGATGCTCTGATGCGTCTGGATCTGGCTGCCGGTGTAGACGTGCAGATCAGCCTGGGTTAATCAGGTCATCGAGCGATTGAGAGGTTGAAACAATGATTGGTTTAGTCGGTAAAAAAGTGGGTATGACCCGCATCTTCACTGAAGATGGCGTTTCTATCCCAGTAACCGTAATCGAAGTTGAAGCAAACCGCGTTACTCAGGTTAAAGATCTGGCTAACGATGGCTACCGCGCTATTCAGGTTACCACTGGTGCTAAAAAAGCTAACCGTGTAACCAAACCAGAAGCGGGTCACTTCGCTAAAGCTGGCGTTGAAGCTGGCCGTGGTCTGTGGGAATTCCGTCTTGCTGAAGGCGAAGAGTTCACCGTAGGTCAGGACATTAGCGTTGAGCTGTTTGCTGACGTTAAAAAAGTTGACGTAACCGGTACCTCTAAAGGTAAAGGTTTTGCTGGTACCGTTAAGCGCTGGAACTTCCGTACCCAGGACGCTACTCACGGTAACTCCTTGTCTCACCGCGTTCCGGGTTCTATCGGTCAGAACCAGACTCCGGGCAAAGTGTTCAAAGGCAAGAAAATGGCAGGTCAGCTGGGCAACGAACGTGTAACCGTTCAGAGCCTGGACGTAGTACGTGTTGACGCTGAGCGCAACCTGCTGCTGGTTAAAGGTGCGGTCCCGGGTGCAACCGGTAGCGACCTGATCGTTAAACCAGCTGTGAAGGCGTAAGGGGATAGCAATGGAATTAGTATTGAAAGACGCGCAGAGCGCGCTGACTGTTTCCGAAACTACCTTCGGTCGTGATTTCAACGAAGCGCTGGTTCACCAGGTTGTTGTTGCTTATGCAGCTGGTGCTCGTCAGGGTACTCGTGCTCAGAAGACTCGTGCTGAAGTAACTGGTTCAGGCAAAAAGCCATGGCGCCAGAAAGGTACCGGCCGTGCGCGTTCAGGTTCTATCAAGAGCCCGATCTGGCGTTCAGGTGGCGTGACCTTCGCTGCGCGTCCACAGGACCACAGTCAAAAAGTTAACAAAAAGATGTACCGCGGCGCGCTGAAAAGCATTCTGTCCGAACTGGTACGTCAGGATCGTCTGATCGTTGTCGAGAAGTTCTCTGTTGAAGCGCCTAAAACTAAGCTGCTGGCACAGAAACTGAAAGACATGGCTCTGGAAGATGTGCTGATCATCACCGGTGAGCTGGACGAGAACCTGTTCCTGGCCGCGCGTAACCTGCACAAGGTTGACGTACGCGACGCGACTGGTATCGACCCGGTTAGCCTGATCGCCTTCGACAAAGTCGTAATGACTGCTGATGCTGTTAAGCAAGTTGAGGAGATGCTGGCATGATTCGTGAAGAACGTCTGCTGAAGGTGCTGCGCGCACCGCACGTTTCTGAAAAAGCGTCTACTGCGATGGAAAAAACAAACACCATCGTTCTCAAAGTTGCTAAAGACGCGACCAAAGCAGAGATCAAAGCTGCTGTGCAGAAACTGTTTGAAGTCGAAGTCGAAGTCGTTAACACCCTGGTAGTTAAAGGGAAAGTTAAACGTCACGGACAGCGTATCGGTCGTCGTAGCGACTGGAAAAAAGCTTACGTCACCCTGAAAGAAGGCCAGAACCTGGACTTCGTTGGCGGCGCTGAGTAAGTCGGAGGAGTAATACAATGGCAGTTGTTAAATGTAAACCGACATCTCCGGGTCGTCGCCACGTAGTTAAAGTGGTTAACCCTGAGCTGCACAAGGGCAAACCTTTTGCTCCGTTGCTGGAAAAAAACAGCAAATCCGGTGGTCGTAACAACAATGGCCGTATCACCACTCGTCACATCGGTGGTGGCCACAAGCAGGCTTATCGTATTGTTGACTTCAAACGCAACAAAGACGGTATCCCAGCAGTTGTTGAGCGTCTTGAGTACGATCCGAACCGTTCCGCGAACATCGCGCTGGTTCTGTACAAAGATGGCGAACGCCGTTACATCCTGGCCCCTAAAGGCCTGAAAGCTGGCGACCAGATTCAGTCTGGCGTTGATGCTGCAATCAAAGCAGGCAACACCCTGCCGATGCGCAATATCCCGGTTGGTTCTACCGTTCATAACGTAGAAATGAAACCAGGTAAAGGCGGTCAGCTGGCGCGTTCCGCGGGTACTTACGTTCAGATCGTTGCGCGTGACGGTGCTTATGTCACCCTGCGTCTGCGTTCTGGTGAAATGCGTAAAGTCGAAGCAGACTGCCGCGCTACTCTGGGCGAAGTTGGCAATGCTGAGCATATGCTGCGCGTTCTGGGTAAAGCTGGTGCTGCACGCTGGCGTGGTGTTCGTCCTACCGTTCGCGGTACTGCGATGAACCCAGTCGACCACCCACATGGTGGTGGTGAAGGTC
This sequence comes from Enterobacter sp. CRENT-193, assembly GCF_002787395.1. Classification (NCBI taxonomy): domain Bacteria; kingdom Pseudomonadati; phylum Pseudomonadota; class Gammaproteobacteria; order Enterobacterales; family Enterobacteriaceae; genus Enterobacter; species Enterobacter sp. CRENT-193. The sequence goes on from NZ_CP024812.1 coordinate 1,259,129, forward strand.
GTAACTTTGGTAAGCACCCGGTAACTCCGTGGGGCGTTCAGACCAAAGGTAAGAAGACCCGCAGCAACAAGCGTACTGATAAATTTATCGTACGTCGCCGTAGCAAATAATTTTAGAGGATAAGCCATGCCACGTTCTCTCAAGAAAGGTCCTTTTATTGACCTGCACTTGCTGAAGAAGGTAGAGAAAGCGGTGGAAAGCGGAGACAAGAAGCCCCTGCGCACTTGGTCCCGTCGTTCAACGATCTTTCCTAACATGATCGGTTTGACCATCGCTGTCCATAATGGTCGTCAGCACGTTCCAGTCTTTGTTACCGACGAAATGGTTGGTCACAAACTGGGTGAATTCGCACCGACTCGTACTTATCGCGGCCACGCTGCTGATAAAAAAGCGAAGAAGAAATAAGGTAGGAGGAAGAGATGGAAACTTTAGCTCAACATCGCCATGCTCGTTCTTCTGCACAGAAGGTTCGCCTTGTTGCTGACCTGATTCGCGGTAAGAAAGTGTCGCAGGCCCTGGACATCCTGACCTATACCAACAAGAAAGCTGCGGTATTGGTCAAGAAAGTACTGGAATCTGCCATTGCTAACGCTGAACACAACGATGGCGCTGACATCGACGATCTGAAAGTCGCGAAAATTTTCGTAGATGAAGGCCCAAGCATGAAGCGCATTATGCCGCGTGCGAAAGGTCGTGCAGATCGCATCCTGAAGCGCACCAGCCACATTACTGTGGTTGTGTCCGATCGCTGAGACTCTGGAGACTAGCAATGGGTCAGAAAGTACATCCTAATGGTATTCGCCTGGGTATTGTAAAACCATGGAACTCTACCTGGTTTGCGAACACCAAAGAATTCGCTGACAACCTGGACAGCGATTTTAAAGTACGTCAGTACCTGACTAAGGAACTGGCTAAAGCGTCTGTATCTCGTATCGTTATCGAGCGTCCAGCTAAGAGCATCCGTGTGACTATTCACACTGCTCGCCCTGGCATCGTTATCGGTAAGAAAGGCGAAGACGTAGAAAAACTGCGCAAGGTCGTAGCGGATATCGCTGGCGTTCCTGCACAGATCAATATCGCTGAAGTTCGTAAGCCTGAACTGGACGCTAAATTGGTTGCTGACAGCATCACTTCTCAGCTGGAACGTCGTGTTATGTTCCGTCGTGCTATGAAGCGTGCTGTACAGAACGCAATGCGTCTGGGCGCTAAAGGTATCAAAGTTGAAGTTAGCGGCCGTCTGGGCGGCGCGGAAATCGCACGTACCGAATGGTACCGCGAAGGTCGCGTACCGCTGCACACTCTGCGTGCTGACATCGACTACAACACCTCTGAAGCGCACACCACTTACGGTGTAATCGGCGTTAAGGTATGGATCTTCAAAGGTGAGATCCTGGGTGGTATGGCTGCTGTTGAACAACCGGAAAAACCGGCTGCTCAACCTAAAAAGCAGCAGCGTAAAGGCCGTAAATAAGGAGCGTCGCTGATGTTACAACCAAAGCGTACAAAATTCCGTAAAGTGCACAAAGGCCGCAACCGTGGTCTGGCGCAGGGTACGGATGTTAGCTTCGGCACTTTCGGTCTGAAAGCTGTTGGCCGTGGTCGTCTGACTGCACGTCAGATCGAAGCAGCACGTCGTGCAATGACCCGTGCAGTTAAGCGTCAAGGTAAGATCTGGATCCGTGTATTCCCGGACAAACCGATCACCGAGAAGCCACTGGAAGTTCGTATGGGTAAAGGTAAAGGTAACGTGGAGTACTGGGTTGCCTTGATCCAACCGGGCAAAGTCCTTTATGAAATGGACGGTGTTCCGGAAGAGCTGGCCCGTGAAGCCTTCGGCCTGGCAGCAGCGAAACTGCCTATCAAAACCACCTTTGTAACTAAGACGGTGATGTAATGAAAGCAAAAGAGCTGCGTGAAAAAAGCGTTGAAGAGCTGAACGCTGAGCTGCTGAACCTGCTGCGTGAGCAGTTCAACCTGCGTATGCAGGCTGCAAGTGGCCAGCTGCAACAGACTCACCTGCTGAAGCAAGTGCGTCGCAATGTTGCGCGCGTTAAGACTTTACTGACTCAGAAGGCGGGTGCGTAATGACCGATAAAATCCGTACTCTGCAAGGTCGTGTTGTTAGCGATAAAATGGAGAAATCCATTGTTGTAGCTATCGAACGTTTTGTGAAACACCCGATCTACGGTAAATTCATCAAGCGTACGACCAAACTGCACGTACATGACGAGAACAACGAATGTGGTATCGGCGACAAGGTTGAAATCCGTGAATGCCGTCCACTGTCCAAGACTAAGTCCTGGACGCTGGTTCGCGTTGTAGAGAAAGCGGTTCTGTAATAGAGTACGCATTCTCAATACGAATAAACGGCTCAGCGATGAGCCGTTTATTTTTTCTACCCATATTGCAGAAGCGGTGTTATAATGCCGCGCCCTCGATATGGGGCTTTTTAACGGCTCTGATTTTAGAGTCTCAGGTAGTAGTTGACATTAGCGGAGCACTAAAATGATCCAAGAACAGACTATGCTGAACGTCGCCGACAACTCCGGTGCACGTCGCGTAATGTGTATCAAGGTTCTGGGTGGCTCGCACCGTCGCTACGCAGGCGTAGGCGACATCATCAAGATCACCATCAAGGAAGCAATTCCACGTGGTAAGGTCAAAAAAGGTGATGTGCTGAAGGCGGTAGTGGTGCGCACCAAGAAGGGTGTTCGTCGCCCTGACGGTTCTGTCATTCGCTTCGATGGTAATGCATGCGTTATTTTAAACAATAACAGCGAGCAGCCTATCGGCACGCGTATCTTTGGGCCGGTAACTCGTGAACTTCGTACTGAGAAGTTCATGAAAATTATCTCTCTGGCACCAGAAGTACTCTAAGGAGCGAATCATGGCAGCGAAAATCCGTCGTGATGACGAAGTTATCGTGTTAACCGGTAAAGATAAAGGTAAACGCGGTAAAGTAAAAAATGTTCTGTCTTCCGGCAAACTCGTCGTTGAAGGTATCAACCTGGTTAAGAAACATCAGAAGCCGGTTCCGGCCCTGAACCAACCAGGCGGCATCGTTGAAAAAGAAGCTGCTATTCAGGTTTCTAACGTTGCAATCTTCAATGCGGCTACCGGTAAGGCTGACCGTGTAGGCTTTAGATTCGAAGACGGTAAAAAAGTCCGTTTCTTCAAGTCTAACAGCGAAACTATCAAGTAATTTGGAGTAGTACGATGGCGAAACTGCATGATTACTACAAAGACGAAGTAGTTAACAAACTCATGACTGAGTTTAACTACAATTCTGTCATGCAAGTCCCTCGGGTCGAGAAGATCACCCTGAACATGGGTGTTGGTGAAGCGATCGCTGACAAGAAACTGCTGGATAACGCAGCAGCTGACCTGACAGCAATCTCCGGTCAAAAACCGCTGATCACCAAAGCACGCAAATCTGTTGCAGGCTTCAAAATCCGTCAGGGCTATCCGATCGGCTGTAAAGTAACTCTGCGTGGCGAACGCATGTGGGAGTTCCTTGAGCGCCTGATCACTATTGCTGTTCCACGTATCCGTGACTTCCGTGGCTTGTCCGCTAAGTCTTTCGACGGTCGTGGTAACTACAGCATGGGTGTCCGTGAGCAGATCATCTTCCCAGAAATCGACTACGATAAAGTCGACCGCGTGCGTGGTTTGGATATTACCATTACCACTACTGCGAAATCTGATGAAGAAGGCCGTGCTCTGCTGGCTGCCTTTGACTTCCCGTTCCGCAAGTAAGGTAGGGTTACTGAATGGCTAAGCAATCAATGAAAGCACGCGAAGTAAAGCGCGTAGCTTTAGCTGATAAATTCTTCGCTAAACGCGCTGAACTGAAAGCGATCATTTCTGATGTGAACGCTTCCGACGAAGATCGTTGGAATGCGGTTCTCAAGCTGCAGTCTCTGCCGCGTGATTCCAGCCCGTCTCGTCAGCGTAACCGCTGTCGTCAAACAGGTCGTCCACATGGTTATGTGGGCAAGTTTGGGTTGAGCCGTATCAAACTGCGTGAAGCCGCCATGCGCGGTGAAGTACCAGGCTTGAAAAAGGCTAGCTGGTAATTACCAATTGAATCACGGGAGTAAAGACAGATGAGCATGCAAGATCCGATCGCGGATATGCTGACCCGTATCCGTAACGGTCAGGCCGCGAACAAAGTTGCGGTCACCATGCCTTCCGCCAAGCTGAAAGTGGCAATTGCCAACGTGCTGAAGGAAGAAGGTTTTATCGAAGATTTTAAAGTTGAAGGCGACACCAAGCCGGAACTGGAACTTACTCTCAAGTATTTCCAGGGTAAAGCTGTTGTAGAAAGCATTCAGCGTGTCAGCCGCCCAGGCCTGCGCATCTATAAGAAAAAAGATGAGCTGCCAAAAGTAATGGCTGGTCTTGGTATCGCAGTTGTTTCTACCTCTAAAGGTGTTATGACTGATCGTGCAGCGCGCCAGGCTGGTCTTGGTGGCGAAATTATCTGCTACGTAGCCTAATCGGAGGAAAGAATGTCTCGTGTTGCTAAAGCACCGGTCGTTATTCCTGCCGGCGTTGATGTAAAAATCGACGGTCAGGTTATTACGATCAAAGGTAAAAACGGCGAGCTGACTCGTACCCTCAACAAAGCTGTTGAAGTTAAACATGCAGATAACGCTCTGACCTTCGGTCCACGTGATGGTTTCGTGGATGGATGGGCTCAGGCTGGTACCGCGCGTGCCCTGCTGAACTCAATGGTTGTTGGTGTTACCGAAGGCTTCACTAAAAAGCTTCAGCTGGTTGGTGTAGGTTATCGTGCAGCTATCAAAGGGAATGCAGTAGGCCTGTCTCTGGGCTTCTCACACCCTGTTGAGCATCCGCTGCCGGCCGGTATCACTGCAGAATGCCCGACTCAGACTGAAATCGTGCTGAAAGGCGCTGATAAACAGCTGATCGGTCAGGTTGCAGCAGATCTGCGCGCCTACCGTCGTCCTGAGCCTTATAAAGGCAAGGGTGTTCGTTACGCCGACGAAGTCGTGCGTACCAAAGAGGCTAAGAAGAAGTAAGGTAACACTATGGATAAGAAATCTGCTCGTATCCGTCGTGCGACCCGCGCACGCCGCAAGCTCAAAGAGCTGGGTGCAACTCGCCTGGTGGTACATCGTACCCCGCGTCATATTTACGCACAGGTAATTGCACCGAACGGTTCTGAAGTTCTGGTAGCTGCTTCTACTGTAGAAAAAGCTATCTCAGAACAATTGAAGTATACCGGTAACAAAGACGCCGCAGCAGCTGTAGGTAAAGCTGTCGCTGAACGCGCTCTGGAAAAAGGCATCAGCAATGTTTCCTTTGACCGTTCCGGGTTCCAATATCATGGTCGTGTCCAGGCACTGGCAGATGCTGCCCGTGAAGCTGGCCTTCAGTTCTAAGGTAGAGGTGTAAGATGGCTCACATCGAAAAACAGGCTGGCGAACTGCAGGAAAAGCTGATCGCGGTAAACCGCGTATCTAAAACCGTTAAAGGTGGTCGTATTTTCTCCTTCACAGCTCTGACTGTAGTGGGTGATGGCAACGGTCGCGTTGGTTTTGGTTACGGTAAAGCGCGTGAAGTTCCAGCAGCGATCCAGAAAGCGATGGAAAAAGCCCGTCGCAATATGATTAACGTCGCGCTGAACAACGGTACCCTGCAACACCCAGTTAAAGGTGTTCACACGGGTTCTCGTGTATTCATGCAGCCAGCTTCCGAAGGTACCGGTATCATCGCCGGTGGTGCAATGCGCGCCGTTCTGGAAGTTGCTGGAGTTCATAACGTTCTGGCTAAAGCATATGGTTCCACCAACCCGATCAACGTGGTTCGTGCAACTATTGATGGCCTGGAAAATATGAATTCTCCAGAAATGGTCGCTGCCAAGCGTGGTAAATCCGTTGAAGAAATTCTGGGGTAATTGACCATGGCAAAGACTATTAAAATCACTCAAACCCGCAGTGCAATCGGTCGTCTGCCGAAACACAAGGCAACGCTGCTTGGCCTGGGTCTGCGTCGTATTGGTCATACCGTTGAGCGCGAGGATACTCCTGCTGTTCGTGGTATGGTCAACGCGGTTTACTTCATGGTTAAAGTTGAGGAGTAAGAGATGCGTTTAAATACTCTGTCTCCGGCCGAAGGCTCTAAAAAGGCGGGTAAACGCCTGGGTCGTGGTATCGGTTCTGGCCTCGGCAAAACCGGTGGTCGTGGTCACAAAGGTCAGAACTCTCGTTCTGGCGGTGGCGTACGTCGCGGTTTCGAGGGTGGCCAGATGCCACTGTACCGTCGTCTGCCGAAGTTCGGCTTCACCTCTCGCAAAGCAGCGATCACAGCGGAAATCCGTCTGTCTGACCTGGCGAAAGTTGAAGGCGGCGTTGTAGACCTGAACACGCTGAAAGCGGCTAACATTATCGGTATCCAGATCGAGTTCGCGAAAGTGATCCTGGCTGGTGAAGTTTCTACTCCGGTAACTGTTCGTGGCCTGCGTGTTACTAAAGGTGCTCGTGCTGCTATCGAAGCTGCTGGCGGTAAAATTGAGGAATAAGTAGCAGATGGCTAAGCAACCGGGATTAGATTTTCAAAGTGCCAAAGGTGGATTTGGCGAGCTGAAACGCAGACTGCTGTTTGTAATCGGCGCGCTGATTGTGTTCCGTATTGGCTCTTTTATTCCGATCCCTGGTATTGATGCCGCTGTACTTGCCAAACTGCTTGAGCAACAGCGAGGCACCATCATTGAAATGTTCAACATGTTCTCTGGTGGTGCTCTCAGCCGTGCTTCTATTTTCGCACTGGGTATTATGCCGTACATTTCGGCATCAATTATTATCCAGCTGCTGACGGTCGTTCATCCGGCCCTGGCAGAGTTGAAGAAAGAAGGGGAGTCTGGACGTCGTAAGATTAGCCAGTACACCCGTTACGGCACTCTGGTGCTGGCAATATTCCAGTCGATCGGTATTGCTACCGGTCTTCCGAATATGCCTGGTATGCAGGGCCTGGTATTAAACCCAGGCTTTGCATTCTATTTCACCGCTGTTGTAAGTCTGGTCACAGGGACCATGTTCCTGATGTGGCTCGGCGAACAGATTACTGAACGAGGTATCGGTAACGGTATCTCAATCATTATCTTCGCCGGTATCGTTGCGGGTCTCCCGCCGGCCATCGCCCATACTATCGAGCAAGCGCGTCAAGGCGACCTGCACTTCCTCCTGTTGCTGTTGGTTGCAGTATTAGTATTTGCAGTGACGTTCTTTGTTGTCTTCGTTGAACGTGGTCAACGCCGCATTGTGGTGAACTACGCTAAACGTCAGCAGGGTCGTCGTGTCTATGCTGCACAGAGCACACATTTACCGCTGAAAGTGAATATGGCGGGGGTTATCCCGGCTATCTTCGCTTCCAGTATTATTCTGTTCCCGGCAACCATCGCGTCATGGTTCGGGGGCGGTACTGGTTGGAACTGGCTGACAACAATTTCGCTGTATTTGCAGCCTGGGCAACCACTTTATGTGTTACTCTATGCGTCTGCGATCATCTTCTTCTGTTTCTTCTACACGGCGTTGGTCTTCAACCCGCGTGAAACAGCAGATAACCTGAAGAAGTCCGGTGCATTTGTACCAGGAATTCGTCCGGGAGAGCAAACGGCGAAGTATATCGATAAAGTAATGACTCGTCTGACTTTGGTTGGTGCGCTTTATATTACTTTTATCTGCCTGATCCCGGAGTTCATGCGTGATGCAATGAAAGTACCGTTCTACTTCGGTGGGACCTCACTGCTTATCGTTGTTGTCGTGATTATGGACTTTATGGCTCAAGTGCAAACTCTGATGATGTCCAGTCAGTATGAGTCTGCATTGAAGAAGGCGAACCTGAAAGGCTACGGCCGCTAACTGGTCGCCTGAGAAGTTACGGAGAGTAAAAATGAAAGTTCGTGCTTCCGTCAAGAAATTATGCCGTAACTGCAAAATCGTTAAGCGTGATGGTGTCATCCGTGTGATTTGCAGTGCCGAGCCGAAGCATAAACAGCGCCAAGGCTGATTATTTCGCATATTTTTCTTGCAAAGTTGGGTTGAGCTGGCTAGATTAGCCAGCCAATCTTTTGTATGTCTGTACGTTTCCATTTGAGTATCCTGAAAACGGGCTTTTCAGCATGGTGCGTACATATTAAATAGTAGGAGTGCATAGTGGCCCGTATAGCAGGCATTAACATTCCTGATCAGAAACATGCTGTGATCGCATTAACTTCGATCTACGGCGTCGGCAAGACCCGTTCTAAAGCCATTCTGGCTGCAGCGGGTATCGCTGAAGATGTTAAGATCAGTGAGCTGTCTGAAGAACAAATCGACACGCTGCGTGACGAAGTTGCCAAATTTGTCGTTGAAGGTGATCTGCGCCGTGAAATCAGCATGAGCATCAAGCGCCTGATGGATCTTGGTTGCTATCGCGGTTTGCGTCATCGTCGTGGTCTGCCAGTACGCGGTCAGCGTACTAAGACCAACGCACGTACCCGTAAGGGTCCGCGCAAACCGATCAAGAAATAATCGGGGTGATTGAATAATGGCAAAGGCACCAGTTCGTGCACGTAAACGTGTAAGAAAACAAGTCTCTGACGGCGTGGCTCATATCCATGCTTCTTTCAACAACACCATCGTTACTATTACTGATCGTCAGGGTAACGCATTGGGTTGGGCAACAGCCGGTGGTTCCGGTTTCCGTGGTTCTCGCAAATCCACTCCGTTCGCAGCTCAGGTTGCAGCAGAGCGTTGCGCTGAAGCCGTAAAAGAATACGGCATCAAGAATCTGGAAGTTATGGTTAAAGGTCCGGGTCCGGGTCGTGAATCTACTGTTCGCGCTCTGAACGCCGCTGGTTTCCGCATCACGAATATTACTGATGTGACTCCGATCCCTCATAACGGTTGTCGTCCGCCGAAAAAACGTCGCGTATAACGCTCGTTTTTTAGGTTAGTTGGAGATAGAAAATGGCAAGATATTTGGGTCCTAAGCTCAAGCTGAGCCGTCGTGAGGGCACCGACTTATTCCTTAAGTCTGGCGTTCGCGCGATCGATACCAAGTGTAAAATTGAACAAGCTCCTGGCCAGCACGGTGCGCGTAAACCGCGTCTGTCTGACTATGGTGTGCAGTTGCGTGAAAAGCAAAAAGTTCGCCGTATCTACGGTGTGCTGGAGCGTCAGTTCCGTAACTACTATAAAGAAGCAGCACGTCTGAAAGGCAACACAGGTGAAAACCTGCTGGCTCTGCTGGAAGGTCGTCTGGACAACGTTGTATACCGTATGGGCTTCGGCGCGACTCGTGCTGAATCACGCCAGCTGGTTAGCCATAAAGCAATCATGGTAAACGGTCGTGTTGTTAACATCGCTTCTTATCAGGTTAAAGCGAATGACGTTGTTAGCATTCGTGAGAAAGCGAAAAAGCAATCTCGCGTGAAAGCCGCTCTGGAGCTGGCTGAGCAGCGTGAAAAGCCAACCTGGCTGGAAGTTGATGCTGGCAAGATGGAAGGTACGTTCAAGCGTCAGCCGGAACGTTCTGATCTGTCTGCGGACATTAACGAACACCTGATCGTCGAGCTTTACTCCAAGTAAAGCTTAGTACCAAAGAGAGGACACAATGCAGGGTTCTGTGACAGAGTTTCTAAAACCGCGCCTGGTAGATATCGAGCAAGTGAGTTCGACGCACGCCAAGGTGACCCTTGAGCCTTTAGAGCGTGGCTTTGGCCATACTCTGGGTAACGCACTGCGCCGTATTCTGCTCTCATCGATGCCGGGTTGCGCGGTGACCGAGGTTGAGATTGATGGTGTACTTCATGAGTACAGCACCAAAGAAGGCGTTCAGGAAGATATCCTTGAAATCCTGCTCAACCTGAAAGGGCTGGCGGTGAGAGTTCAGGGTAAAGATGAAGTTATTCTTACTCTGAATAAATCTGGCATTGGCCCTGTGACTGCAGCCGACATCACCCACGACGGTGATGTTGAAATCGTCAAGCCGCAGCACGTGATCTGCCACCTGACCGATGAGAACGCAGCTATTAGCATGCGTATCAAAGTTCAGCGCGGTCGTGGTTATGTGCCGGCTTCTGCCCGAATTCATTCGGAAGAAGATGAGCGCCCAATCGGCCGTCTGCTGGTCGACGCATGCTACAGCCCTGTAGAGCGTATTGCCTACAATGTTGAAGCAGCGCGTGTAGAACAGCGTACCGACCTGGACAAGCTGGTCATCGAAATGGAAACCAATGGCACAATCGATCCTGAAGAGGCGATTCGTCGTGCGGCAACCATCCTGGCAGAACAACTGGAAGCTTTCGTTGACTTACGTGATGTACGTCAGCCGGAAGTGAAAGAAGAGAAACCAGAATTCGATCCGATCCTGCTGCGCCCTGTTGACGATCTGGAATTGACTGTCCGCTCTGCTAACTGCCTCAAGGCAGAAGCTATCCACTATATCGGTGATCTGGTACAGCGTACCGAGGTTGAGTTGCTGAAAACGCCGAACCTGGGTAAAAAATCTCTTACCGAGATTAAAGACGTGCTGGCTTCACGTGGTCTGTCTCTGGGCATGCGCCTGGAAAACTGGCCACCGGCAAGCATTGCTGACGAGTAACCGGATCACAGGTTAAGGTTTTACTGAGAAGGATAAGGTCATGCGCCATCGTAAGAGTGGTCGTCAACTGAACCGCAACAGCAGCCATCGCCAGGCTATGTTCCGCAACATGGCAGGTTCACTGGTTCGTCATGAAATCATCAAGACGACCCTGCCTAAAGCGAAAGAGCTGCGTCGCGTAGTTGAGCCGCTGATTACTCTTGCCAAGACTGACAGCGTTGCTAATCGTCGTCTGGCATTCGCCCGTACTCGTGATAACGAGATCGTGGCAAAACTGTTTAACGAACTGGGCCCGCGTTTCGCGAGCCGTGCCGGTGGTTACACTCGCATTCTGAAGTGTGGCTTCCGTGCAGGCGACAACGCGCCGATGGCTTACATCGAGCTGGTTGATCGTTCAGAGAAAGCAGAAGCTGCTGCAGAGTAATCTGTAGTAACGTAAAAAAACCCGCCTCGGCGGGTTTTTTTATATCCGCAGAATCTCCACTTATCTACAATGTTTGTATCTTTTCTGCTCACCCCCTGGAGTTCATTATGTGGTTGCTCGATCAGTGGGCTGAACGCCATATTAGCGATGCCCAAAACAAAGGCGAGTTCGAAAATCTTCCCGGCAGCGGTGAGCCGCTGATTCTGGACGATGATTCACATCTTCCCCCTGAATTACGGGCCGGTTATCGCTTACTGAAAAACGCAGGTTGTTTACCGCCTGAGCTTCAGCAACGTAATGAAGCCGTCGAGCTTGCCGATCTGCTTAAAGGCATTCATAAGAATGACCCGCGGTACTCTGAAATCAGTCGTCGGTTGGCGCTCATAGAGCTAAAACTGCGCCAGACGGGAATGAATACTGACTTTTTGCATGGTGAGTACAGTGAAAGGTTAATACAAAAAATAAACAAGGAGTAGCCATGTACCGCATAGGTGAACTTGCGAAGCTTGCTAACGTAACGCCGGATACTATCCGCTACTACGAAAAGCAGCAGATGATCGATCATGAGGTCAGAACGGAAGGTGGATTTCGCCTTTATACGGATAACGACCTGCAACGCCTTCGTTTTATCCGCTATGCACGGCAACTCGGCTTCACGCTGGAGTCGATCCGTGAACTGCTGTCGATCCGTATCGATCCTGAACATCATACGTGTCAGGAATCTAAAAGCATCGTTCAGGCCCGGCTGGATGAAGTTGAAGGACGCATTCAGGAACTGCAAGCCATGCAGCGATCTCTGCAAAGGTTAAATGACGCGTGCTGCGGTACCGCTCACAGCAGTGTTTATTGCTCAATACTGGAAGCACTTGAACAGGGTGCCAGTAGTGAAGCTCAAGGTTGTTGATTTTTTATTAGCCAGGGACTAGACTCCCGCCGACATTAACTATGCTCAGGAGAAATGATGAGCCGCTATCAGCATACTAAGGGACACATTAAGGATAACGCCATTGAGGCATTGCTTCACGACCCACTTTTCAGACAGCGAGTTGAGAAGAACAAGAAAGGAAAAGGGAGTTATTTACGTAAAGGTAAACATGCACAACGGGGTAACTGGGAGGCCAGTGGCAAGCAAGCTAATCGCTTTTTTACCACTGGCCTTTCTGTTTCTGTCTCCTGATTAAACGCGGTTATTCTGCTCTTTTAACAGATCGCGAATTTCAGTCAGTAAGACTTCTTCTTTAGTTGGTGCTGGCGGGGCAGCAGCCGGTTCTTCTTTTTTACGGTTAAGTCTGTTGATAAGTTTGATCGCCATGAAAATGGCAAATGCCACGATCACGAAATCAAATACGTTCTGAATGAATACGCCGTAGTGCATTACAACCGCAGGGATATCGCCCTGAGCTTCCCGAAGGGTGAAGGCGAATTGTTTGAAATCAATGCCTCCAATCAACAGTCCTAACGGCGGCATAATAATGTCGGCGACTAATGATGAAACGATCTTACCGAACGCCGCACCAATAATGACACCCACAGCCAAATCCACTACATTCCCGCGCATCGCAAATTCGCGAAACTCTTTAATAAAACTCATTATGTTCTCCTTGTGCCAGCTGACGCCTATAAGTTTAACAAATGATTAGCTAATTGCCATTGGGGATAAATAATCGTTATGAAAATAAAAGGCATGAAAATTAGAAGGTTAATATTTGGGTGCTCTCGTCTGAGCACCCAAATCATTACAGGAAGAATGGACTTGGCTGGAATAAACGCTCGACGTCGGTAATAAATTTTTTATCGGTCAGGAACATAATAACGTGGTCACCCTGCTCGATACGTAAATTATCATTGGCGATCATGACATCGTTCCCTCGCACTACGGCGCCGATAATGGTGCCTGGTGGAAGTTTAATTTCGTCGATCGCGCGACCAACAACGCGCGACGTCGTTTCATCCCCGTGAGCGACGGCTTCAATGGCTTCAGCAACACCACGACGCAGAGACGACACGCCGACAATATCCGCTTTACGCACATGGCTTAGCAGGGCAGAGATGGTGGCTTGCTGGGGTGAAATAGCAATATCAATTACGCTACCCTGTACCAGGTCGACATAAGCCTTACGCTGGATAAGCACCATTACTTTTTTCGCCCCCATACGTTTAGCGAGCATGGCGGACATAATATTCGCTTCGTCGTCGTTGGTGACGGCAATAAAAAGATCAACCTGATCGATATGCTCTTCGGCCAGTAATTCCTGATCCGAAGCATCGCCATAAAACACGATAGTATTCTGAAGTTTTTCAGCCAGCTCCGACGCGCGCTGTTGATCTCGTTCGATCAGCTTCACGCTGTAGTCTTTTTCCAGCCGTCTCGCCAGACCTGCGCCAATATTACCGCCGCCAACCAGCATAATACGTTTATACGGTTTTTCGAGACGCTGAAGTTCACTCATCACCGCACGGATATGCTGAGAAGCCGCAATAAAGAAGACTTCATCCCCGGCTTCGACAATGGTGGAACCTTGCGGACGAATAGGTCTGTCGTGACGGAAAATCGCCGCAACACGCGTATCGATATGTGGCATATGCTCGCGCATTGTCGACAGGGCATTACCAATCAGCGGGCCGCCGTAATAAGCCTTCACGACCGCCAGGCTTACTTTCCCTTCAGCAAAGTTCACAACCTGCAACGCGCCCGGGTACTCAATCAGACGATAAATACTGTCGATAACCAACTGCTCAGGGGCAATAAGATGGTCGATAGGTACTGCTTCGGAATTAAACAGCTTTTCCGCATCCCGGACATAGTCCGGGGAGCGAATGCGGGCGATGCGGTTCGGTGTGTTGAACAGCGAGTAGGCCACCTGGCATGCAACCATGTTGGTTTCATCAGAACTGGTTACTGCAACCAGCATGTCGGCATCGTCCGCGCCCGCCTCACGAAGCACTCGAGGATGAGAGCCGTGCCCCTGCACAACACGAAGATCAAACTTGTCCTGCAAAACGCGCAGGCGGTCGCCATTGGTATCCACAATGGTGATATCGTTGTTTTCGCCCACGAGATTTTCCGCCAGCGTTCCGCCAACTTGCCCTGCGCCCAGAATGATAATTTTCATCTTTCGTGACCTGTTCTCAACATCACTCTTTGATTAGCTTAGCGTAAAAGAAGCCATCACCCTCTTCTGCGCCCGGCAGGTTTTGCAGACCCGGGTGCTCAGGTGTTCCCGTATCATGCAGCGTCGCGTCCGGGGTGCGCTTCAGGAAAGCCGCAATTTGCTGACTGTTTTCTTCCGGAAGAACAGAGCAGGTTGCATACACCAGGGTTCCGCCGGGTTTGAGATGCGGCCAGATGGCATCCAGAATTTCGGATTGCAACTGGGCAAGCTCCTTGATATCACGATCGCGACGCAGCCATTTGATATCGGGATGACGACGAATTACGCCGGTTGCAGAGCAGGGGGCGTCCAGCAAAATACGATCGAACCGGGTATCACCACACCAGTCTGCGGGTTTACGTCCATCGCCTTGCTTAACCTGTGCTTTCATACCCAGACGCTTGAGGTTGTCATAGACGCGTGAAAGACGCTGCTCATCAACATCCACGGCCATCACGCTGGCCTGCGGCGCCACTTCCAGAATGTGCGTTGTTTTTCCCCCTGGCGCTGCACAGAGATCAAGGATCTGCTCCCCGTCTTTCGGTTCAAGCCAGGCCATGCACCCCTGAGCGGATGCGTCCTGTACCGTTACCCAGCCCTCTTCAAAACCGGGTAATGCATGTACCGGTGCAGGGGAGGCTAAACGAACCGCATCAGGATAAGCCGCGTGTGTGAAGCCGCTCATTCCGGTCTCTTCCAGCAGGGCCAGCCATGCGTCGCGGGTATGATGGTTACGATTGACGCGTAACCACATCGGCGGACGTTGGTTATTGGCATCCACAATGTCTTGCCATTGCTGTGGGTAGGCTTTTTTAAGGCGATTCAGCAGCCATTCTGGATGCAGGAAGCGCGCTTCGCTTTGCGCAAATTCTGCCAGCAGTTCGTCCTGCTGACGCTGGAACTGACGCAGTACGCCGTTAATCAATCCTTTCAGCTGGGGACGTTTAATCGCAACGGCACCTTCCACTGTCTCAGCCAGCGCAGCATGAGGTGGAATGCGGGTATGAAGAAGCTGGTAGAAACCGACCATGATCAAATAATGCACGGTACGTTGCTTGCCGCTCATCGGGCGTGACATCAGCTTATTAATTAACCATTCAAGCTGAGAGAGGGTACGCAGCACGCCAAAGCACAGCTCCTGAAGCAGCGCTTTATCTTTATCGGAAACCTTTTGTTGCAGTGGAGGCAGGACATTACTCAGTGACTGGCCCTGCTCAATAACCTGCTCAACGGCCTGAGCCGCCATAGTGCGTAGATTTTGTCTTTTCATAACCGTAAAAATAAAAATGCCCGGAAACACCGGGCCTTAAGAATAAATTTGTTCAGGCAAGACGATTGCCAGGGATGAACCATTCACGACGGGAATTTAATAGATCCTGCGCGCTCATTGCCTTTTTACCGGCCGGTTGCAGCGATTCAAGATTCAGGATCCCTTCTCCGGTCGCAACCTGGATACCGTTTTTGCTGGCGTCGATAATCGTACCGGGCTCTGCTGATGTATTGCCGTTAATAACTGAAGCTTTCCAGACTTTCACTGGCTGCTCATCAATCATCAACCAGCTCATCGGCCACGGATTAAAGGCGCGGATGCAGCGTTCGAGTTGAGCTGCTGACAGGGACCAGTCGATCCGGGCTTCTTCTTTACTAAGTTTTTCAGCATAGGTCACCTGTGCCTCATCCTGCACTTCAGATGTCGCTGTATTGTCAGCAAGCTGTTGCAACGTCTCAATCAGCCCCTGCGGACCGAGATCCGCCAGCTTGTCATACAGCGTGGCGCTGGTATCTTCTGCGGTAATGGGACACGCCAGTTTATACAGCATGTCGCCCGTGTCTAAACCTACGTCCATCTTCATGATTGTCACGCCAGTTTCAGCATCGCCTGCCCACAGAGCGCGCTGAATAGGGGCTGCACCGCGCCAGCGTGGGAGCAAAGAACCATGAACGTTAACACAGCCCAGGCGGGGCATATCGAGTACCGCTTTTGGCAGAATGAGGCCGTAAGCCACAACTACCATCACGTCAGCGTTCAGGTCTGCCACTAACTGCTGGTTTTCCTCAGGTCGTAATGACGCAGGCTGGAATACCGGTAAACCATGCGTTTCTGCCAGTACTTTAACCGGGCCAGGCATCAGTTTTTTACCGCGGCCAGCCGGTCGATCCGGCTGAGTAAATACGCCAACAATCTGATGACCAGACGATAGCAGCGCGTCGAGATGACGCGCTGCAAAATCAGGGGTACCCGCGAAGATTATACGTAGTGATGTAGACACGTTATTCCTTGTATCCGGGGGGCGTTAAGCGCGAGAACGCAAACGATCCAGTTTCTCAACTTTCTGACGAATACGCTGTTGCTTCAGAGGTGAGAGGTAATCGATGAACAGTTTACCGACCAGGTGATCCATCTCATGCTGAATGCAAATCGCCAGCAGATCGTCGGCTTCCAGCTCAAACGGATTGCCGTCACGATCCAGTGCGCGAATTTTAACTTTTTCGGCACGTGGCACCAAAGCGCGCTGTTCAGGGATAGACAGACAGCCTTCCTCAATGCCTGTTTCGCCGCTTTTTTCAAGCAGTTCAGGGTTGATCAGCACCAGACGCTCATCGCGATTTTCAGAAACGTCGATCACGATAATACGCTTGTGAATGTCTACCTGGGTCGCCGCCAGGCCAATGCCTTCTTCTGCGTACATGGTATCGAACATATCATCGACGATACGCTGAATTTCTGCATTCACTTCTTTAACCGGTTCCGCGACGATGCGAAGACGCTCGTCAGGAATATGTAACACTTGCAAAACTGCCATAAATTTCCAGAGTCGTGTTCAGGAGTTGATAAGAATATTACTTCTATTCTAGACAAATCCCCGGTCGATTGACAGCATCAGTGACCAATCGCAAAGATTGCTGAGGCTGCTTATGGCAGGGAAAAGGATGACGTCCACAGAGATATGGTTACGGCTTATAAACATCGGGTCGTTATACGGTGACGCGATGCTGGAGATTGCGCAGAGGCTGCTTCGCCAGGCAACCGTCGATGCTGAAGCTGTCAACGCGGCAGGGCTTTCGCCCAAACATGCCGTAAAGTTTTTTTCGTTCAGCGAGAGTGAGCTTGAACGTAGTCTGGAATGGCTGGAACACACCGACAACCACCTTCTCACGGCGGATGATCCTCGTTTTCCGCCATTGTTGCGTTCTATACCTGATTTTCCCGGGGCGCTCTTTGTGCGAGGCCGCGTTGACGTACTTAATAGCATGCAGCTTGCGGTTGTTGGCAGCCGTGCGCCCTCGTGGTACGGCGAGCGTTGGGGGAAAATGCTCAGTGAACAGCTGTCCCAATGTGGCTTTACGATCACCAGTGGCCTGGCTTGCGGCATCGACGGTGTGGCACATCATGCGGCGTTGTCAGCGAAAGGGCGAAGTGTCGCCGTGCTTGGCAATGGTCTTTTTAGTCTCTATCCGCGTCGTCATCACATTCTGGCTGAGCAACTTATCGCTTCTGAGGGGGCGATAGTATCTGAGTTTTCACTTTCGACATCGCCCAGACCGGGTAACTTTCCACGGCGTAACCGGATCATCAGCGGGTTAAGCCAGGGCGTGCTGGTGGTCGAAGCTGCGATTCGAAGTGGATCGCTGGTTACTGCAAGGTGCGCACTGGAGCAGGGGCGTGAAGTTTTTGCGCTGCCCGGCCCGTTGGGGAACCCTGGCTGCGAAGGCCCTCACTGGCTGATAAAACAGGGGGCGACGCTGGTGACCTGTAAAGAGGATATCCTGGAAAATTTGCAGTATGGATTGCATTGGTTGCAGGATGATCTCCAAAAGCGACATATTTCATCGGATCAGGAGGCCGTAGCATTGCCATTTCCCAAGCTCCTGGCTAACGTAGGAGATGAGGTAACACCTGTTGACGTTGTCGCTGAACGTGCCGGCCAACCTGTGCCAGTAACGGTAGCACAGCTACTCGAACTGGAGTTAGCAGGGTGGATCGCAGCTGTACCCGGCGGCTATGTCCGATTAAGGAGGGCATGCCATGTTCGACGTACTGATGTATTTGTTTGAGACTTACATCCACAACGAAGCAGAAATGCAGGTGGATCAGGACAAATTAACACGGGATCTGACCGACGCAGGTTTTGAGCGGGAAGATATTTATAATGCGTTGATGTGGCTGGATAAGTTGGCTGATTATCAGGACGGCCTCGCCGAACCGATGCAGCTTGCTTCTGACCCATTGTCTGTGCGCATCTATACAGCTGAAGAGTGTGAAAGGCTGGATGCCAGCTGCCGGGGATTCATTTTATTCCTCGAGCAGATTCAGGTGCTAAACCTCGAAACGAGAGAGATGGTGATAGAGCGCGTCATGGCGCTGGATACTGCTGAATTTGAACTGGAAGATCTGAAATGGGTGATCTTGATGGTGCTGTTCAACATTCCAGGCTGTGAAAATGCCTATCAGCAAATGGAAGAATTACTCTTTGAAGTGAATGAAGGTATGCTGCATTAATTCTATGTGCAGCAACAAGAGTTGTTATGGCCAAATCAGCACTCTTCACGGTGCATAAAAACGAGCCCTGCCCACAGTGTGGGGCTGAACTTGTTATTCGGTCCGGGAAACACGGTCCGTTTCTCGGTTGTTCACACTATCCGGAATGTGATTATGTCCGTCCCCTGAAGAGCCAGGCGGACGGACATATCGTCAAAATTCTGGAGGGACAGCTTTGTCCGCTCTGCGGCGGCGAACTGGCGCTGCGGCTGGGGCGGTTCGGGATGTTTATCGGATGCAGCCGCTACCCGGAATGTGATCATACGGAACAAATTGATAAACCAGATGAAACGGCAATTGCCTGCCCTCAGTGCCAGCGTGGTCAATTGGTGCAGCGCCGCTCTCGTTATGGCAAGACCTTCCATTCGTGCGATCGCTATCCCGAATGCCAGTTCGTTATCAATTTCAAACCAGTAGCGGGCGTCTGCCCTCATTGCGATTATCCGTTACTTATAGAAAAGAAAACCGCGCAAGGCTTGAAACGCTTTTGCGCCAGTAAACAATGTGGAAAGCCGGTTTCGGCGGATCAAATCAGTGAATAATAACCTGCCATCAGGCTCCATCGCGCAGGCGGTGGAAATCCTGAAAAAAGAAGAAGTCATCGCCTATCCAACAGAAGCCGTTTTCGGGGTCGGGTGCGATCCTGACAGCGAAGTCGCCGTTAACCGTCTGCTGGCGCTAAAACAACGGCCTGTCGAAAAAGGATTGATTTTGATCGCTGCGAACTACGCGCAGCTTAAGCCTTATATTGATGATTCCATGCTGACGCCTGCACAGCGGGAAACCATTTTCTCTGCGTGGCCTGGTCCCGTGACGTTTGTTTTTCCTGCACAACCGACAACGCCGCGCTGGTTAACCGGGCGTTTCGATTCACTTGCGGTACGCGTTACCGACCATCCGCTGGTGGTGGAGTTATGCCAGGCATTTGGTAAACCTCTGGTTTCAACCAGCGCCAACCTGACCGGGCTTCCCCCCTGTCGGACAACCGAAGAAGTTCTGGCGCAGTTCGGGAGTGATTTCCCGGTAGCCGCCGGTGAAACCGGTGGCCGTCTTAACCCGTCAGAAATTCGCGATGCCTTGACCGGCGAACGTTTTCGCCAGGGATAATGTGATGGAAACCTATGCTGTTTTTGGTAACCCGATCGCGCACAGCAAGTCGCCTCTGATCCATCAGCTGTTTGCAGAGCAATTGCAGATAGATCACCCGTATGGTCGGGTTCTTGCGCCTGTTGATGCATTTATACCGACGCTGAATAACTTTTTTGATGCGGGTGGTAAAGGTGCGAACGTCACGGTGCCTTTTAAAGAAGAGGCTTTCGGGCGTGCAGATGAGCTGACCGAGCGTGCGTCGCTCGCTGGCGCCGTCAATACCCTTAAGCGGCTTGAAGATGGTCGCCTTCTTGGCGATAACACCGATGGCATTGGTTTACTCAGCGATCTGGAGCGACTGTCGTTTATTAAACCAGGCTTTCGGATCCTGCTGATCGGTGCGGGTGGCGCGTCGCGCGGTGTATTGCTTCCTCTTCTTTCGCTGGATTGTGCGGTGACAATCACCAACCGTACTTTCTCCAGAGCAGAAGAGCTGGCGGCGTTGTTCGCACACACAGGCAGCGTAGCTGCGGTAGCACTTGAGGATCTCGCGGGTCACGAATTTGATCTTGTGATTAATGCCACCTCAAGCGGTATTAATGGAGAGATCCCGGCGATTCCTGCATCCCTGGTTCATTCCCACATCTACGCCTATGACATGTTTTATCAAAAAGGGAAAACGCCATTTCTGACCTGGTGCGAACAACAGGGGGCAAAACATGTGGCTGATGGTCTGGGCATGCTGGTGGGGCAGGCGGCTCATGCGGTGCTACTCTGGCATGGCGTGTTACCTGCTGTAGAACCGGTGATCGAAAAGCTGAAACAGGAACTGATGGCATGAATCAGGCGATTCATTTTCCCGACAGAGAAATCTGGGATGAAAACAAGCAAGCGGTGTGTTTCCCGGTGCTGGTGCATGGAATGCAGCTCACCTGTGCGATTAAAGGGGAGACGTTGCTTCAGCGCTTTGGTGGTTCAGATCCGTTAGCGCTCTTTTGTGAAAATCGCTGGGATCTGGAAGAGGAAGCCAGCGATTTGATCCGCGTACAGCAGGAAGACGATCAGGGCTGGGTCTGGTTATCCTGATCCAGATAGTCATTCTTCCATTTAACGTAATTGTTCGCTGAGTATTTCAATCCTTCGATCTCCGCCTCTTTTAGGGGGCGGATCTGTTTAACCGGACTGCCTAAATAGAGATAGCCACTTTCCAGGCGTTTGTTTTGCGGAACTAGGCTTCCTGCGCCAATCATTACGTCATCTTCTACTATGACGCCATCCAGCAAAATCGATCCCATCCCAACGAGAACCCTGTTACCGATTGTGCAGCCGTGGAGCATTACTTTATGACCGACCGTAACATCTTCTCCAATGATGAGCGGATTGCCCTCAGGGTTATAAGATGACTTATGAGTCACATGCAGCACGCTGCCGTCCTGAATATTGGTGCGTGCACCGATTGCAACGTAGTTAACATCGCCCCGGATCGCGACGAGTGGCCAGATGCTGACATCATCGGCCATGCGAACATCACCAATGACCACGCTGCTGGCATCGATCATCACGCGATCGCCTTTTTGGGGGAACAGATCTTTATAAGGACGTAATACTGCAAACATATCTACCTCGATACAGATGAGCGCTATTAAAGAAGACTTTGATCGTATTCCTGGATCGAGGCAAGGCAAAATGCGTCAATTTTTAAGCGGATCGGGTGGGTTTTCAGCGAAAAGCACGGAAAATCATCAGTTGGAAAAAAAGATCTAAAAAATACTTGTGCTAAAAACTGGGATCCCTATAATGCGCCTCCATCGACACGGCGGATGTGAATCACTTCACAAACAACCCGGTCGGTTGAAGAGAAAAAATCCTGAAAATCAGGGTTGACTCTGAAAGAGGAAAGCGTAATATACGCCACCTCGCGATAGAGCGCTGAAGCGCGTCGCAACTGCTCTTTAACAATTTATCAGACAATCTGTGTGGGCACTCAAAGTGACATGGATTCTTAACGTCCTCGGACGAAAAATGAATACCAAGTCTCAACGAGTGAACACGTAATTCATTACGAAGTTTAATTCATTGAGCATCAAACTTTTAAATTGAAGAGTTTGATCATGGCTCAGATTGAACGCTGGCGGCAGGCCTAACACATGCAAGTCGAACGGTAACAGGAAGCAGCTTGCTGCTTCGCTGACGAGTGGCGGACGGGTGAGTAATGTCTGGGAAACTGCCTGATGGAGGGGGATAACTACTGGAAACGGTAGCTAATACCGCATAACGTCGCAAGACCAAAGAGGGGGACCTTCGGGCCTCTTGCCATCGGATGTGCCCAGATGGGATTAGCTAGTAGGTGGGGTAACGGCTCACCTAGGCGACGATCCCTAGCTGGTCTGAGAGGATGACCAGCCACACTGGAACTGAGACACGGTCCAGACTCCTACGGGAGGCAGCAGTGGGGAATATTGCACAATGGGCGCAAGCCTGATGCAGCCATGCCGCGTGTATGAAGAAGGCCTTCGGGTTGTAAAGTACTTTCAGCGGGGAGGAAGGCGATAAGGTTAATAACCTTGCCGATTGACGTTACCCGCAGAAGAAGCACCGGCTAACTCCGTGCCAGCAGCCGCGGTAATACGGAGGGTGCAAGCGTTAATCGGAATTACTGGGCGTAAAGCGCACGCAGGCGGTCTGTCAAGTCGGATGTGAAATCCCCGGGCTCAACCTGGGAACTGCATTCGAAACTGGCAGGCTAGAGTCTTGTAGAGGGGGGTAGAATTCCAGGTGTAGCGGTGAAATGCGTAGAGATCTGGAGGAATACCGGTGGCGAAGGCGGCCCCCTGGACAAAGACTGACGCTCAGGTGCGAAAGCGTGGGGAGCAAACAGGATTAGATACCCTGGTAGTCCACGCCGTAAACGATGTCGACTTGGAGGTTGTGCCCTTGAGGCGTGGCTTCCGGAGCTAACGCGTTAAGTCGACCGCCTGGGGAGTACGGCCGCAAGGTTAAAACTCAAATGAATTGACGGGGGCCCGCACAAGCGGTGGAGCATGTGGTTTAATTCGATGCAACGCGAAGAACCTTACCTACTCTTGACATCCAGAGAACTTAGCAGAGATGCTTTGGTGCCTTCGGGAACTCTGAGACAGGTGCTGCATGGCTGTCGTCAGCTCGTGTTGTGAAATGTTGGGTTAAGTCCCGCAACGAGCGCAACCCTTATCCTTTGTTGCCAGCGGTCCGGCCGGGAACTCAAAGGAGACTGCCAGTGATAAACTGGAGGAAGGTGGGGATGACGTCAAGTCATCATGGCCCTTACGAGTAGGGCTACACACGTGCTACAATGGCGCATACAAAGAGAAGCGACCTCGCGAGAGCAAGCGGACCTCATAAAGTGCGTCGTAGTCCGGATTGGAGTCTGCAACTCGACTCCATGAAGTCGGAATCGCTAGTAATCGTGGATCAGAATGCCACGGTGAATACGTTCCCGGGCCTTGTACACACCGCCCGTCACACCATGGGAGTGGGTTGCAAAAGAAGTAGGTAGCTTAACCTTCGGGAGGGCGCTTACCACTTTGTGATTCATGACTGGGGTGAAGTCGTAACAAGGTAACCGTAGGGGAACCTGCGGTTGGATCACCTCCTTACCTTAAAGAACCTGCCTTTGTAGTGCTCACACAGATTGTCTGATGAAAAGTAAATAGCAAGGCGTCTTGCGATTGAGACTGTACGTCCCCTTCGTCTAGAGGCCCAGGACACCGCCCTTTCACGGCGGTAACAGGGGTTCGAATCCCCTAGGGGACGCCACTTGCTGGTTCGTGAGTGAAAGTCACCTGCCGTCATATCTCAAAACTGACTTGCGAGTCACGTTTGAGATATTTGCTCTTTAAAAATCTGGATCAAGCTGAAAATTGAAACGACACACAGCTCATGTGTGTTCGAGTCTCTCAAATTTTCGCAAGTCGATGATGAATCGAAAGAAACATCTTCGGGTTGTGAGGTTAAGCGACTAAGCGTACACGGTGGATGCCCTGGCAGTCAGAGGCGATGAAGGACGTGCTAATCTGCGAAAAGCGCCGGCGAGGTGATATGAACCCTTGACCCGGCGATGTCCGAATGGGGAAACCCAGTGTGTTTCGACACACTATCGTTAACTGAATACATAGGTTAACGAGGCGAACCGGGGGAACTGAAACATCTAAGTACCCCGAGGAAAAGAAATCAACCGAGATTCCCCCAGTAGCGGCGAGCGAACGGGGAGCAGCCCGGAGTCTGAATCAGCTTGTGTGTTAGTGGAACGGTCTGGAAAGTCCGACGGTACAGGGTGATAGTCCCGTACACGAAAACACACTTGCTGTGAACTCGAAGAGTAGGGCGGGACACGTGGTATCCTGTCTGAATATGGGGGGACCATCCTCCAAGGCTAAATACTCCTGACTGACCGATAGTGAACCAGTACCGTGAGGGAAAGGCGAAAAGAACCCCGGCGAGGGGAGTGAAAAAGAACCTGAAACCGTGTACGTACAAGCAGTGGGAGCACCTTCGGGTGTGACTGCGTACCTTTTGTATAATGGGTCAGCGACTTATATTCTGTAGCAAGGTTAACCGTATAGGGGAGCCGAAGGGAAACCGAGTCTTAACTGGGCGTTAAGTTGCAGGGTATAGACCCGAAACCCGGTGATCTAGCCATGGGCAGGTTGAAGGTTGGGTAACACTAACTGGAGGACCGAACCGACTAATGTTGAAAAATTAGCGGATGACCTGTGGCTGGGGGTGAAAGGCCAATCAAACCGGGAGATAGCTGGTTCTCCCCGAAAGCTATTTAGGTAGCGCCTCGTGAACTCATCTTCGGGGGTAGAGCACTGTTTCGGCTAGGGGGCCATCCCGGCTTACCAACCCGATGCAAACTACGAATACCGAAGAATGTTATCACGGGAGACACACGGCGGGTGCTAACGTCCGTCGTGAAGAGGGAAACAACCCAGACCGCCAGCTAAGGTCCCAAAGTCATGGTTAAGTGGGAAACGATGTGGGAAGGCACAGACAGCCAGGATGTTGGCTTAGAAGCAGCCATCATTTAAAGAAAGCGTAATAGCTCACTGGTCGAGTCGGCCTGCGCGGAAGATGTAACGGGGCTAAACCATGCACCGAAGCTGCGGCAGCGACACTATGTGTTGTTGGGTAGGGGAGCGTTCTGTAAGCCGTTGAAGGTGTGCTGTGAGGCATGCTGGAGGTATCAGAAGTGCGAATGCTGACATAAGTAACGATAAAGCGGGTGAAAAGCCCGCTCGCCGGAAGACCAAGGGTTCCTGTCCAACGTTAATCGGGGCAGGGTGAGTCGACCCCTAAGGCGAGGCCGAAAGGCGTAGTCGATGGGAAACAGGTTAATATTCCTGTACTTGGTGTTACTGCGAAGGGGGGACGGAGAAGGCTATGTCAGCCGGGCGACGGTTGTCCCGGTTTAAGCATGTAGGCGGAGGTTCCAGGTAAATCCGGTACCTTTTAACGCTGAGGTGTGATGACGAGGCACTACGGTGCTGAAGTGATAAATGCCCTGCTTCCAGGAAAAGCCTCTAAGCATCAGGTAACACGAAATCGTACCCCAAACCGACACAGGTGGTCAGGTAGAGAATACCAAGGCGCTTGAGAGAACTCGGGTGAAGGAACTAGGCAAAATGGTGCCGTAACTTCGGGAGAAGGCACGCTGATAGGTAGGTGAAGTCCCTGCGGACGGAGCTGAAATCAGTCGAAGATACCAGCTGGCTGCAACTGTTTATTAAAAACACAGCACTGTGCAAACACGAAAGTGGACGTATACGGTGTGACGCCTGCCCGGTGCCGGAAGGTTAATTGATGGGGTTAGCGGCAACGCGAAGCTCTTGATCGAAGCCCCGGTAAACGGCGGCCGTAACTATAACGGTCCTAAGGTAGCGAAATTCCTTGTCGGGTAAGTTCCGACCTGCACGAATGGCGTAATGATGGCCAGGCTGTCTCCACCCGAGACTCAGTGAAATTGAACTCGCTGTGAAGATGCAGTGTACCCGCGGCAAGACGGAAAGACCCCGTGAACCTTTACTATAGCTTGACACTGAACACTGGTCCTTGATGTGTAGGATAGGTGGGAGGCTTTGAAGCGTGGACGCCAGTCTGCGTGGAGCCATCCTTGAAATACCACCCTTTAATGGCTGGTGTTCTAACGTAGACCCGTAATCCGGGTTGCGGACAGTGTCTGGTGGGTAGTTTGACTGGGGCGGTCTCCTCCCAAAGAGTAACGGAGGAGCACGAAGGTTGGCTAATCCTGGTCGGACATCAGGAGGTTAGTGCAATGGCATAAGCCAGCTTGACTGCGAGCGTGACGGCGCGAGCAGGTGCGAAAGCAGGTCATAGTGATCCGGTGGTTCTGAATGGAAGGGCCATCGCTCAACGGATAAAAGGTACTCCGGGGATAACAGGCTGATACCGCCCAAGAGTTCATATCGACGGCGGTGTTTGGCACCTCGATGTCGGCTCATCACATCCTGGGGCTGAAGTAGGTCCCAAGGGTATGGCTGTTCGCCATTTAAAGTGGTACGCGAGCTGGGTTTAGAACGTCGTGAGACAGTTCGGTCCCTATCTGCCGTGGGCGCTGGAGAATTGAGGGGGGCTGCTCCTAGTACGAGAGGACCGGAGTGGACGCATCACTGGTGTTCGGGTTGTCATGCCAATGGCACTGCCCGGTAGCTAAATGCGGAAGAGATAAGTGCTGAAAGCATCTAAGCACGAAACTTGCCCCGAGATGAGTTCTCCCTGAGACTTTAAGTCTCCTGAAGGAACGTTGAAGACGACGACGTTGATAGGTCGGGTGTGTAAGCGCAGCGATGCGTTGAGCTAACCGATACTAATGAACCGTGAGGCTTAACCTTACAACGCCGAAGGTGTTTTGGCGAAGAGACAGACACGATTTTCAGCCTGATACAGATTAACAGAATTTGCCTGGCGGCTTTAGCGCGGTGGTCCCACCTGACCCCATGCCGAACTCAGAAGTGAAACGCCGTAGCGCCGATGGTAGTGTGGGGTCTCCCCATGTGAGAGTAGGGAACTGCCAGGCATCAAATTTAGCGTGCTGATATGGCTCAGTTGGTAGAGCGCACCCTTGGTAAGGGTGAGGTCCCCAGTTCGACTCTGGGTATCAGCACCACTTTATACTTAGGTTAAAGTTCGGCAAGAAGTAAAAGAATTTGTCTGGCGGCTTTAGCGCGGTGGTCCCACCTGACCCCATGCCGAACTCAGAAGTGAAACGCCGTAGCGCCGATGGTAGTGTGGGGTCTCCCCATGTGAGAGTAGGGAACTGCCAGACATCAAACAAGTAGAAAGGCCATCCGAAAGGATGGCCTTTTTGCGTTATATCTCTAGCTAAACCAATTCCCTCATTCGATGTTCTCACTGGTGCCGTTAATACCCTACGGACGTAGCGCTTTACCGTACTGAAACTGTAGTTGTGAAATGCATTCTGCTGGCTCGCAGTAGTGTTAAATGAATTAAATGTTATGCCAAATGCTGTACAGGTAAGGGATATAGCGAGGAGTAAGGTAGCGTATTGAAATTAATTAATATCTGATGTTATTTGCGATGGGGAATATACGTTTCTTATATCAGGCAAAAATAAAAGCGCGGCCATCGCCGCGCTTTTAGAAGCCTTATTTAGTGAGGGCGACAATACCGAGTGTCAGGCCAGCGATTGCCGCGGCGCCACCAGCAATCGCACCTGCTGTTTCCCAGTTATCCTGGGTAGTGCCCTTCATACAGGTATTGGTGTGAACCAGTCGCCCCTGATCGTCGTATACCGGTACACATGGGGAATCGTGCGCGCAACCAGCAAGCAGCGCAGCGAGAAGTGCAACGGAAAGGAATCTTTTCATGATGTTACCTCAATATGATCGCCTATTCGCTAAAGAGCCGATGCGGCAATTAACGAATCGATGATTATTTTACCACCGCACTAATACCATGCAGCACGTGGAATAATCTCAATTTGTGTGGATTGTAAAAATTATGAAGAAAAAAGCGCGGGCAGTAATTATTAATGGAGGAAATGTGAAGAGGGGATGTGTTTTTACATTGTTTTCAGGAAATAAAAAAGGCACCAGAGGTGCCTTTATGATTTTCATTAATCCTTGTGCTTTGTAAATCGTCTCCGGACAACCACAAAGAAAACAGGAACAAAGAATATGGCCAACAGGGTGGCTGAGAGCATCCCGCCCATCACGCCCGTCCCGACCGCATTTTGTGCACCACTACCTGCACCGCTGCTGATGACCAGAGGCATAACACCAAGGATGAATGCCAGGGAAGTCATCAGGATAGGACGCAGACGCATACGCGAGGCTTCAAGCGTGGCTTCGATAATCCCTTTGCCTTCTTTATCCATGAGATCTTTGGCGAACTCAACGATCAGTATGGCGTTCTTGGCTGATAAACCAATTGTTGTAAGCAGACCAACCTGGAAGTAAACGTCATTGTTCAGCCCTCGCATTGATGCAGCCAGAAGCGCACCGATCACCCCCAGAGGCACAACCAGCATGACCGAGAATGGAATTGACCAGCTTTCATAGAGAGCCGCCAGACACAGGAACACCACAATAAGTGAAATGGCGTACAGCGCCGGAGCCTGATTCCCGGAAAGTCGTTCCTGATAAGACATCCCCGTCCAGTCGTAGCCGATGCCGGACGGCAGTTTTGACGCAAGGTTTTCCATCAGCGCCATTGCCTCACCGGTACTTTTGCCTGGTGCAGACTCACCGAGGATCTCCATTGATGGCATCCCATTGTAACGTTCCAGACGCGGTGAACCGTACACCCAGTGAGAGCTGCTAAAGGCAGAGAAAGGCACCATTTCGCCGTTAGCGCTACGCACATACAGGCTGTTAATGTCTCCGGGTAGCATACGGAAGCGAGCATCAGCCTGGACATAAACTTTTTTCACCCGTCCGTGATCGATAAAGTCGTTCACATAGGTGCCACCCAGGGCTGTTGAAATAGTCTGATTGACGTCAGACACGCTCACACCCAGCGCCTGTGCCTTCTCCTGATCGACGTCCAGCTTGAACTGTGGCGTATCTTCCAGTCCGTTAGGACGCACGCGGACCAGTAAGTCAGGATGTTCTCTCACCATGCCCAGCAGCTGGTTACGCGCCTGCGTTAACTGCGTATGCCCCAGGTTTGCCTGGTCTATCAGTTCAAAGTCAAAGCCTGTTGCGGTACCCAGTTCAATAATGGCAGGCAGGTTAAACGGAAATACAAGGCCGTCTTTGATCTGGCTGAACGCTTTCGTCGCGCGGCTGACAATCGCCTCAACGCCGTTTTCCTTGCCCGGACGCTCTTCCCATGGCTTCAGGCTGACGAAAGCGATACCGGAGTTCTGACCCTGTCCGCTAAAACTAAACCCGTTTACGGTAAAGACCGATTCAACGTTCGCTTTCTCTTTTGTCAGGTAATAATCCTGAACCTGATCGAGTACCTGCTGGGTACGCATCTGCGTCGCCCCTGCCGGCAACTGAACCATCGTCATAAACACACCCTGATCCTCTTCCGGCAGGAAGGAGGAAGGCAGGCGCAGGAACAGAACTGCCATGCCGCCGACGATGATGACGTAAACCAGCAGATAGCGGCCGGTCTTACGTAAAATGCCGCTCACGCTGTTGCTGTAGTGCTCCACACTCTTATCAAAGAGCGCGTTAAACCAGCCGAAGAAACCACCTTTCTTTTCATGATGTTCGCTGGAAACCGGTTTGAGCAGCGTTGCACAAAGAGCAGGCGTTAATATCAACGCCACCAGTACCGACAAGGCCATCGCGGAGACAATGGTCAGCGAGAACTGGCGATAGATAGCCCCGGTTGAACCACCAAAGAATGCCATCGGAATAAATACCGCCGAAAGCACCATGGCAATGCCCACCAGAGCGCCCTGGATTTGCTCCATTGACTTCTGCGTCGCCTCTTTTGGCGGCAGCTTGTCCTCAACCATGACGCGTTCTACGTTCTCGACTACCACGATGGCGTCATCGACGAGAAGACCTATCGCCAATACCATCCCGAACATCGTCAGGGTGTTAATGGAGAACCCGAACGCAGCCAGTACCGCAAAGGTGCCCAGTAACACCACGGGAACGGCGATAGTGGGAATAAGCGTTGCCCGCAGGTTTTGCAGGAACAGGTACATCACCAGGAACACGAGAACAATCGCTTCAAACAGCGTCTTCACCACTTCATGGATGGAGATCTTCACGAAAGGTGTGGTGTCGTACGGATACACGACTTTCAGACCCTGAGGGAAGAAGGGCTGCAACTGCGCCAGTTTACTCTTGATGGCGGCAGCGGTATCCAGCGCGTTTGCGCCAGTCGCCAGCTTGATCCCCAGCCCCGTTGCTGCCTGGCCATTGATTTTGGTGACCATGTTGTAGTTTTCGCCACCCAGCTCAATGCGTGCCACATCTTTCAGGTGGACCATTGAACCGTCCTGGTTCACCTTCAGCGTCACACGACCAAACTCCTCCGGCGATTTCAAGCGTGTTTGAGCAATAATTGAGGCGTTCAGTTGCTGCCCTGGTACGGACGGCGTTCCTCCCAACTGGCCCGCAGCAATCTGGTCGTTCTGTGTTTTCAGCTGGTTAATGATATCCAGAGGCGTGAGCTGATATTTGTTCATCGCGTTGCTGTCCAGCCAGATGCGCATTGCATACTGGGCACCGAACAGTTGCACGTCACCGACGCCGGAAGTACGGCTGATCGCATCTTTTACGTTAGAAGCGACATAGTCGGAGATATCATCCTGCGTGAGATTTTTATTGTCCGACACAAAGCCTGCAACCAGCAGGAAGCTGCTGCTGGATTTCTCCACGCCAATCCCCTGCTGCTGCACTTCTTGCGGCAGCAGCGGCATGGCGAGCTGGAGTTTGTTCTGAACCTGCACCTGCGCGATATCAGGATCCGTACCCGACTCGAACGTCAGCGTAATGGTGACGTTACCGGCGGAATCACTGGTGGACGACATGTACATCAAATTATCGATACCGTTCATGTTCTGTTCGATAACCTGAGTTACGGTGTCCTGTACCGTCTGGGCATCAGCGCCAGGGTAGGTTGCTGTCACCGCCACCGCTGGCGGCGCAATGGTCGGATATTGCGCCACCGGCAGTTTTAAAATGGCCAGCCCGCCCGCAATCATCAGAATGATGGCGAGCACCCAGGCGAAAACAGGCCGTTGAATAAAGAAATTAGCCATGTCGTTATTCCTTAACTGGCTGGAGTCGCGGCGGTATCAGGAATAGCCACGACGGTAACGCCAGGGCGAACTTTTTGCAGGCCGCTGATAATGACGCGGTCGCCGTTTTTCAGGCCTTCCGTGATCAGCCAGCGATCGCCAATCGCCTGCGGTGCAACGACAGTGCGCGATTCCACCTGGTTTTTATCGTTTACCACAAGCACGGTGGCATCCCCGCGCGGTGTACGGGTTACCCCCTGCTGGGGAACAAGAATGGCATCAGGCTGTGTACCTTCGTCAATGCGTGCACGGACAAACATACCCGGTAACAGCATATGCTGAGGGTTAGGGAAGAGGGCGCGAAGGGTGATTGAGCCGGTACTTTCATCTACCGTGACATCAGAGAACTGGAGAGTCCCTTTCAGCGGATAAGGCTGGCCATTTTCCATCAGCAACTCGACGCTGCTGGTGTCTCCTTTTTGCAGGCTCGTCTGCTGCTTCAGGCGCATAAAATCGCTGCTGGATTGCGTCACATCGACATAAATGGGATCGAGTTGCTGAACCGTCGCCAGTGCAGTTGCCTGACCATTAGTGACTAACGCCCCTTCGGTGACGCTGGATTTACCAATACGCCCGTTGATTGGGGAGGTGACTTTCGTATAAGCCAGGTTGATCCGCGCGCTTTCAACGCCAGCCTTCGCGGCAACGACGCTCGCATCCGCCTGCTGGGCGGTTGCCACCGCCTGATCGTACTCCTGCTTGCTCACATATTGCGTACCGACCAGCGGAACGTAACGTTTCACCGTCAGATGAGCGATATTGGCCGCCGCCTGTGCTTTTACCAGTTCACCTTTCGCATTGTCGTAGGCTGCCTCATAGGTGGCCGGATCGATCTGATAAAGGGAGTCACCTGCTTTGACGTCGCTGCCTTCGGTAAAATTACGGTGCAGAATGATACCACTTACCTGGGGACGAACCTCCGCAACACGATACGCGTCAGTTCTGCCAGGCAATTCTGTCGTTACGGCCAGTGGCGCGCTTTTAACAATATGAACACTGACCTGAGGAGCTTGCGCATGCTGCTGTGGGTTTTCTTGCCCATCGCACCCGGTGAGCAGAGCGGCACAGACAATGAAACCGGATAAGGGTAAGCATCTGAAGTGATTCGTCATTACTGTTCCTTAAACTACCCCTGAACCGATATTTGTCATGAATCGGTGAAAGGGTGTGAGGCAAAAAAAGAAATGTAGCTGCGTATAATAATGAGGGTATTTAATGTTTTTTAATTTATAAGTGCTGATGGAGCTTTTAAAAAGTAAAAATCGGAATCTGACCCAGTGCATTCGGCACTCTATTTCTGTCAGGATAATCAACGAAATGCTTTTTGGTGAAAGCTATACATATGTTTTATGTATTTAATATATTCAATTTATTCACGAGGCTTATAAATTAAACGAATTGACTTTTTTTGTGCAAAACTAACAAGGATTTTGGTTAATACTTTGTCTGACACGACCACGGCAATATCCTTTGATAACGTATCAATCTTGTAAGTAACGAGTAGCAGGTAATGGCGCGCAAAAAGAAAGAAGAGGCTCAAAAGACCCGCCAGCAGCTGATTGATGCCGCTATCAGGCTATTCGCGACGCGTGGCGTGGCCAGCACCACGCTTACCGACATTGCCGATGCAGCTCAACTCACTCGCGGGGCGGTTTACTGGCATTTCTCGAGTAAAGCGGAAATATTTAACGCAATATGGGAACAGCAATTGCCGCTGCGTGAAATCATTCGTGACAGGCTAATGCTTTCCGAAAATGACGACCCTTTGTTAATGCTTCGTGAACAATTTATTGTTGCGCTGCAATATATTGCGAGCGAACCCCGACAGTATGCGCTTTTACAAATTCTGTATCATAAGTGTGAATTTCATGACGATGTGATTTCAGAATGTGAAATACGCAAGCGGATCGGTTTAAACGATGATTATCTTCGCAAGACGCTTAAGCGATGCATTGCTCATAACATTATCTCTTCGCAAACTAATATTGAACTGGCGCTGATTGTTTTCCATGCCTTTTTTAGCGGAGTCATTAAAAACTGGTTAATGGATAACACCAGTTTTGATCTGTACAAACAAGCGCCGGCGCTGGTGGATAATATTCTGGCGACACTAAATATCACCCGAGTGGCGCCAGTGGTTTACGATACAGCCTTATGACTGCGCCCGGGGTGGCGACATCTCCCCGTGCTGGCACTGTTCCATAATAGCTTGCGCGGTAATTGGTTTGCCCAGCAGATAACCCTGTAGCGTATTGCATCCCAGTTCTGTCAGGAAGGTCTGCTGCGCTGCGGTTTCGACCCCTTCCGCCACGACCTTCAGATTCAGCGTTTTTGCCAGGGCGACAATCGCCGAGACAATTGTCGCATCTTCGCTCTCTCCACTTAACTCTTTCACAAAAGCGCGATCGATTTTCAACTCGCAGGCGGGAAGCCGCTTAAGATAGAGAAGGCTTGAGTAACCTGTACCAAAATCGTCTATTGAGGCTTTTACTCCCGCATCCGTCAGCGCTGTCAGGACGCGTACGCTTTCGTCCGGATTGCTCATTGCCGTGGTTTCAGTCACCTCAAGGATCAACATGCCTGGCGGCACGCTATGGCGCGTCAGACAATCGAGAACCGTTTTAACCAGCGACGGCTGTTCGAACTGCAACGTAGAAAGATTCACCGCCATTGACCAGTCCGTGTGGCCCTGAAGATGCCATTCACGCAGCTGGCGGCAGGCCTCGTCGATTACCCAGTTTCCAATCGGAATAATCAGCCCTGTTTTCTCTGCCAGCGGTAGAAACAGGTCGGGGGAGAGTAATCCCTGTTTAGGATGCTGCCAGCGTAACAGCGCTTCGAACCCAATGACCGGCCCGGCAGGGGCGTGGAATTTAGGTTGATAAAGCAGGCGTAACTCATCACGGTCGATGGCCTGCCACAGATCATTCATCAGCTGTAGATGCGTCTGCGCCAGCGTATTCATTGACGGCTGGAAGAAGTGATAGCCGTTGCGACCCATATGTTTCGTGTGGTACATCGCAGCATCAGCGTTAAACATTAGTTCACGATCGGTTTTGCCATCGTGTGGATAGAGCGCAATGCCAATGCTCAGGGTGACCATCAGTTCGTAAGGATCGAGATGGAACGGGCTATCAATGACGCGCACCAGTGAATTTGCCAGTGAGGCAGCATCATCCGGGGTGGCGGTTTCGGCCAGCAGCACGAATTCATCCCCACCGATACGCGCCAGCGTGTACTGACCTTTCAACTGCAACAGCAAACGCTGAGTCACCGCTACCAGAAGCTTGTCACCGACATCATGACCATAGGCATCGTTGACGGTTTTAAAGCCGTCGAGATCCATAAACATCAGCGCGAAAGGGCTTCCTTCGCGATCGGCCTTGCTGATGGCCTGATCGAGGCGATCCTCAAGCAGAATACGATTGGGTAATCGCGTCAGCGTATCATGCAACGCCAGCTGTGCGAGTTCACGATTAGCTTCTGCCAGTGATGAGGCCAGCAGCGAGGTACGAGCCTGAAGGCGGGCATCAAACATCGACACCAGCAGCGTAATCCCCAGAATAGCGAGCGCGACCACGCTAACCAATATCGCCAGCCAGCTCCCGTTAATGCCATGATGGTGGACCATCGTCGACATCGGAAATTGTGCTGCTTCCATGCCAGCGTAATGCATGCCAGCGATAGCGATGCCCATGGTGATCGCCGCCCCCAGCCGCATCAACGCCATTCGTGCGGCTTCCTGACGTAAACGGAACGTCAGCCAAAGAGCGGCCAGTGAAGCGGCAAGGGCTATGACCACAGAGATAGCCACCCACGTTTTATCCCAGACAATACCCGGTGTGACCTCCAGGGCAGCCATACCGGTGTAGTGCATGGCAACAATGCCCGTTCCCATCACGACGGCGCCAGGCAGCAGCCGGCGCAAACGTAGCTGCTCGCCGCTAACGAGCCACAGGGCAAACATTGACGAGCTAATGGCGATAACCATCGAAAGCACGGTCAGGGCCGCGTTGTAACTCATGCTCATGGAAAGATCCATCGCCAGCATACCGATGAAATGCATCGCCCACACGCCAATCCCCATCGAAACACCGCCACCTGCCAGCCAGACGCGTGCAGCGACGCCCTGGCTTCCGGCAACGCGCGCAGCCATATTCAGTGCGGTATAGGCGGCAAGAATGGCAACAACAAAGGAGATGACTACGAGGATTTGGTTGTATTGGCTAACCAGCATGGTCTGTTCACTCGTGTGAGACGTTAAGCAAGAGCGGTTGGAAAGGGGACAGACATTATCATCGTCAGGAAATGACGAAAAGTGATTTAAGTCCCTGTTTTTATTGGGTGTTAACAGGGTTTTATACAGGATGGAAGCGGTTAGTCCAGCTCTGAGCAGTTGACCAGTTTAAGCGGGTTCACGGAATTCATATTGCGACATTTATCGGTTTCAGTGCTCATCAGTTCAATCCACTGCATCAGCAGCGCATCGAAAATGAAAACAGAGACAGCAAAAACGACCAGCCACCAGTATTTACGAATCATGTGTCATTCCGCGAAAAGAGAGCCTGTAAGTTGGTGGAAATATACACGAAAAGCGGGCGTTGAAAAGTGGGGAAAGGGAAGGTTTACAAAGCGTTGACGGTTGCCCGCCCGGACGATAAAAAAGGCGCTTCCCCATGCCGAAGAGCGCCTTTTTAAACAAGCAGTTAGCTAATCGAAATTAGTTCATGCCGTATTTTTTCAGTTTCTTACGCAGGGTACCACGGTTGATGCCCATCATCAGGGCAGCGCGGGTTTGATTACCACGGGTGTATTGCATCACCATGTCCAACAGTGGCTGTTCAACTTCAGCCAGTACCAGCTCATACAGGTCATTAACATCCTGACCGTTCAGTTGAGCAAAATAGTTCTTCAGTGCCTGTTTAACCGAGTCACGCAGGGGCTTTTGAGTCACCTGATCCTGAGAGTTAACGGTAGAAACGGTCAGTACGTCAGAATTTACGCGTTGTTCGAACATAGTTCTGTCAGCTCTTTATTTCATTACGCAAGATTTTCGAAGTATGCCTCCAACGCCTCCAGCTGTTCGCTGGCATCCTCAATGGCGTTGAATGTGCGCCGAAACTGGTCATTTGGAGCGTGCTCCTGGAGATACCAGGAGACGTGTTTACGCGCAATTCGGTACCCTTTTGCCTGGCCGTAGTGGTCATGCAATTCCCGAACATGCGAACAAAGCAAGCGCTTGACCTCTGCCAGAGGCAGCGGGGCAAGCAGCTCCCCAGTGTCCAGATAATGCTGGATTTCCCGAAAGATCCAGGGTCTTCCCTGAGCGGCACGTCCTATCATCAGAGCATCAGCTCCCGTATAGTCGAGCACAGCTCTGGCTTTAAGCGGGTCAGTAATGTCGCCATTCGCGATAACCGGAATGGAAACTTTCTGCTTAACTGCCCGAATGCTGTCGTATTCAGCTTCACCGTTGAACAAACAGGCGCGAGTGCGTCCATGAATGGTCAGGGCCTGAATGCCACAGTCTTCGGCCAGTTGGGCAATCTCTACGCAGTTACGGTGTTCCGGCGACCAACCCGTGCGAATCTTCAACGTAACAGGAACGTCCACTGCGCTGACAACCGCCGTCAGGATTGACTTCACCTGGTCGGGGTATTGCAGAAGGGCTGAACCTGCAAGCTTGCGATTCACCTTTTTGGCCGGGCAACCCATATTGATATCAATAATCTGGGCGCCACTTTCCACGTTAATACGCGCGGCATCTGCCATTTCTTCAGGCACGCTTCCGGCAATTTGCACGGTGCGGATACCTGGTTCATCCACGTGCACCATCCGAAGGCGGGACTTGTCGCTTTCCCAAACCTGCGGGTTAGACGACATCATCTCGGAAACGGTTAATCCTGCTCCCATCTCGTAGCACAGCGTCCTGAACGGCCGGTCGGTAATACCTGCCATTGGGGCTGCGATCAGGCGATTTCTGAGCTGGTGGTGTCCGATGCGCATGAGTTAAGAAATGACCATACTGTGACTGCAAGGCGGCGTATATTACGCATTTTTTGCACGAGATGAAAGGCCAAACTTTGAACAATCCTCTGTTGTAGATCAAGGAATCGCCAGTCATTCTTTTGGGATAAGATTATTCGCTATTTAAATCATTGTGTTATGAATAAATGAACATTTTGTGGGCGCTTACAATTTCCCGTAACTTCTCATCATTTCTGAATAAATGGATCAATTGTTCGGGATAATCTGCTGCTATAAGCAGCAGATTATGGCGCTTCTTTGCGATCTGCGTCGCATTTCAGCACAGGATATCAACGTAAAAAATCGACTTATTCAACAACCAGACGGCCATGAAGCGGCTGAACCGGGCGGCTGTTTTCGTGGTGCAGAGTGTGAGTAAATTTTTGCAGCTGTTCAGCAGAGACGGTCAGCGGATGCTTGAGGACCAGCCACGTTACCCCTTCTGAACACGGTGGGGTGGTCAGAGAGCCGCTAAAACGCCAGTAAGTTTTATCCGCGGGCAGTAATTTATTCATATCAAGGGTTGGCTTAATCGTGACGTTCTGGTCAACCTGTCCCGGCATCACGCCCCAGAGTTTATCCAGTTCAGTGTTTGCAGCGCCCTGATCGAACATAACGGCAACGACCGTCAGTTCGCCGTCAGCGTTTTTATGGACCAGATGCATTTCCATTGCGTATTTTTTACCGTGCACCGTGTTTTCGGATGGTGCATGGAAATGGAACTGCTGTAACGTCCAGCGCTGTTTATCAAGCGTGATGCTGTCGCGTGTATCGGCATTTTCACTCGCCTGGATAGTATGGCCGTTATTTGTCAGAATGACCGGGCCGTCGATATAGTGCGTTTCCAGCGGAGAGATGTGGGCTTTGACCGTGTTATCTATGTTGACCGGCGACTGATACATTCCGCTTTTACACGTCTTGTACGCCTCGTCCAGTTCGCCCCAGTGTTCCGGTGCGCCTTCTCCTTGATAGCTCCAGTGTGATGCGTAAGCCGTAGCCGAAATCATGCTCAGCGCCAGCAGCGCTGCCTTGCCTGAAATGTGTTTCATCATATTCTTCCTGTGAATTTTATTATCCAAATCAATAATTAACATTGTGATTTGTGGGGTTATTTTATCGAAGAAAGGAAGAAGGCGGGAGAAAAAACCGAAGGAAAAAGGCGTGGTCAGACGACCACGCCAAACGCTTATTTTTTATGACCGGTGATGCGACACCACTCTTCTTTCTCGACCACCGGGTCGAGCGCAAAGAGATCGGCGTAGGCTTCACAGACGCTGTCTGCCTGGCTGGCAAGGATACCGGACAGGCCCAGCAGACCGCCTTCAACCGGCAGCACGCTGATTAACGGCGCCAGCTCGCGTAATGGGCCAGCCAGGATATTCGCGACCACCACATCGGCTTTCATCGCCTCTGGCTGTGCATCGGGCAGATACAGTTCAAGGCGATCGGAAACGCCATTACGCTCGGCGTTATCACGGCTGGCCTGAATCGCCTGCGGATCGATGTCGATCCCGATGGCTTTTGCCGCGCCCAGTTTCAGTGCTGCGATAGCAAGGATCCCGGATCCGCAACCGAAGTCGATCACGGTTTTGCCTTCCAGATCCAGGCCATCCAGCCATTGCAGGCACAGGGAGGTTGTCGGGTGGGTACCGGTGCCGAACGCCAGACCCGGATCCAGCATCACGTTGACGGCGTTTTCATCGGGCACTTCACGCCAGCTTGGGCAGATCCACAGACGCTGACCAAACTGCATCGGATGGAAGTTGTCCATCCACTCGCGTTCCCAGTCTTTGTCTTCCAGCTGTTCAATTTTATGCGCGAAACCCGCGCCCAGCAGCGGATGGTTTTCCAGAATCGCCACGACCTCTTTCATATCGGTTTCTGCATCGAACAGGCCGATAACGTCCGTATCACCCCACAGGCGCGTTTCGCCTGGCAGCGGCTCAAAGACCGGCGTGTCATGCGTGTCCTGGAAGGTGATAGAGACCGAACCGGCCTCCATCAGCGCATCACTCAGTTCTTCGGCGTTCGCGCCGGTTGTGTTCAGTTTTAATTGGATCCACGGCATGGCAAAACTCTTTATTTGTCAGTAGAAATCAGGGCAGTTTGTGGCACCGGTCGACCAAAACGGTTTCCCACCACAAACGCCAGTAAACTTAACAGTAACGAAGGCACGATCGGATGGAAGCCCAGATACTGAATTTTAAACGTGGCGAGAACGGCATACAGGACGCCCCCGACAATCATGCCGCTTAATGCACCCGCGGCATTCGCGCGTTCACAGTACAGCCCCAGCACCAGCGGCCACAGGAAAACGGCCTCCAGCCCGCCAAAGGCGAGCAGGTTTAGCCAGATGATCATCTCCGGTGGACGCCACGCGGCCAGCAGCAGTAACGCCCCCAGCACCAGGGTAATCACCGCCGACATACGCTTGAGGCGTCGCTCATTTTCGACCTGTTCAGGGCGCAAATTCAGATAGAGATCTTTAATGATCGTAGCGGAACTTTGCAGCAACTGAGCGTTGATGGTCGACATAATGGCCGCCATGGGTGCGGCGAGGAAAATCCCGGCGGCAAACGGCGGAAGCACTTTCACCATCAGGGTCGGAATGACCAGATCCGGTACGGTAAGGTCAGGGATAACCGCGCGGCCCAGCGCGCCCGCCAGGTGCATACCAAACATCAGGATCGCCACCACAATTGTCCCGATAATGATCCCGCGGTGCACCGCTTTGCTGTCTTTATATGAGATGCAGCGCACGGCAGTATGCGGCAGGCCAATCACGCCAAAGCACACCAGCACCCAGAACGAGGTCATAAAGGTTGGAGAGAGGATGTCATCCGCCCCCTGCGGCGAGACCAGTTTCGGATCGATCGCTTCCAGGGTTTCAACCGCATGGCTCAGGCCCCCTGCGGCATGCACGATACCCACCAGCAGAACGAGAGTGCCAATGAGCATCACCATCCCCTGCATCGTGTCGTTGAGCACGCTGGCGCGGAACCCGCCAAACGCGGTATACAGCGCGATACTCACACCGAAAATGACCAGGCCCGTCTCATAGGGGATACCGGCTGCCGTCTCCAGCAGACGTGCGCCGCCGATAAACTGCACCGTCATTGCGCCAATAAACGCCACCAGCAGACTCAGGCTTGCCAGCCATACCAGCAAGCGACTCTGATAGCGAGCAAACAGCATATCGTTCAGCGTTACGGCATTGTAGCGACGGGCCAGAATGGCAAACTTTTTACCCAATATGCCCAGAGAGAGCCAAATGGCAGGCAGCTGGATCATGGCCAGCAGTACCCAGCCCAGCCCGTACTTATAAGCGGCGCCCGGGCCACCGATAAACGAGCTGGCGCTGATGTAAGTAGCGGTCAGCGTCATGGCCAGCACGACGCCACCCATTGAGCGGCTCCCGAGGAAATACTCGTTCAGAAAGGTGCCGGTCGAACGTTTACGCATCGCATAAACCGACAGGCCAAACACCAGGAACAGGTAAGCGATAAGGGGCAGAATGACTTCAAGCTGCATCATCGTCCTCCAGTGAAATATCGCGATAGATGAATTTCACCATCGCCCAGCACAGCAGGATAAACATCAGCGGCAGCAGCAGGCAGGCCATTTCAAACCAGTGCGGGAGGCCGGTAATGCCAATCGCCGAATCAGGTAAGTAAGCAGTTACTAACCATGCGGCGAGATAGAGAAGGGTCAGCCACAGCGCCCAGCGCGCTTCTTTATGGGCCTGAACAAAACGTTTGTCCATTTTTTGTCCCTTGTGGATGAAGAAAGCGGGGATTGTACATGATGGGGCTTAGCGATCCCCAGAAATAAAAAAGGCCGGATAATCCGGCCTTTTAGCAACACTGATCTCTTACTTCTCGTTCAGACCGAGTTTTTTCTCCAGGTAGTGGATGTTAGTCCCACCATTCTGGAAGTGCTCGTCGCTCATAATGCGCATCTGGAGATCAACGTTGGTTTTGATCCCGTCGATGATCAGCTCCTGAAGGGCGTTCTTCATGCGGGCAATGGCCACGTCACGGTTTTCGCCGTAGCAGATTAGCTTACCGATCATTGAGTCATAGTACGGCGGTACGGTGTAACCGGCGTAGATATGGGACTCCCAGCGCACACCAAAGCCACCCGGCGCGTGGAAACGCGTGATTTTACCCGGGCTTGGCAGGAAGGTGTTCGGGTCTTCGGCGTTGAT
Source organism: Enterobacter sp. CRENT-193 (assembly GCF_002787395.1). Lineage (NCBI taxonomy): Bacteria > Pseudomonadati > Pseudomonadota > Gammaproteobacteria > Enterobacterales > Enterobacteriaceae > Enterobacter > Enterobacter sp. CRENT-193. Next base: position 1,300,466 of record NZ_CP024812.1, read on the forward strand.
ACGGCACTCTACCGCATGGCCTTTAACCACAACTTCTTCCTGTTTGATGGACAGCGGCTGACCGGCTGCGATACGCAGCTGTTCTTTAATCAGGTCAACGCCGGTGATCATTTCGGTAACCGGGTGTTCAACCTGAATACGGGTGTTCATCTCAATGAAGTAGAACTCGCCGTTTTCGAACAGGAACTCAAAGGTACCCGCCCCGCGATAGCCGATATCGACACACGCTTTGGCGCAACGCTCACCGATGTAGCGACGCAGTTCCGGCGTAATGCCCGGCGCTGGCGCTTCTTCGACGACTTTCTGGTGACGACGCTGCATGGAGCAGTCACGTTCTGCCAGATAGATCGCGTTACCCTGACCGTCAGCCAGCACCTGAATTTCGATGTGGCGTGGGTTTTCCAGGTATTTTTCCATGTACACCATGTCATTGCTGAAAGCCGCTTTCGCTTCCGCTTTGGTCATGGAGATGGACTGCGCCAGTTCAGCATCGCTGCGTACAACGCGCATACCGCGACCGCCGCCGCCGCCGGACGCTTTGATGATCACCGGATAGCCAATGCGTTTAGCATGGGCGCGGTTAGCATCCATATCGTCGGTCAGCGGGCCGTCAGAGCCCGGTACGGTTGGCACGCCAGCTTTTTTCATCGCGGTGATGGCAGACACTTTGTCACCCATCAGGCGAATGGTGTCAGCTTTCGGGCCAATGAAGATAAAGCCAGAGCGTTCAACCTGCTCAGCAAAGTTGGCGTTCTCAGAGAGGAAACCATAACCCGGGTGAATCGCGACCGCGCCAGTAATTTCGGCGGCGCTGATGATCGCCGGGATGTTCAGATAGCTTTTTACGGACGGAGCCGGACCGATACAGACCGTCTCATCCGCCAGCAATACGTGTTTTAAATCGCGATCCGCGCTTGAATGCACGGCCACGGTCTTGATGCCCAGTTCTTTACAGGCACGAAGAATACGCAGTGCAATCTCGCCACGGTTGGCGATAACAATTTTATCCAGCATGTTCGCCTCGTTACTCGATGACGACCAGCGGCTCGTCAAATTCTACCGGCTGACCACTTTCGACCAGGATCGCTTTCACAGTACCTGATTTGTCTGCTTCGATCTGGTTCATCATTTTCATGGCTTCAACGATGCACAGGGTATCGCCTACGTTGACTTTCTGACCCACTTCGATGAACGCCTTCGCGTCCGGGCTCGGGGTGCGGTAGAAAGTACCAACCATTGGGGAACGTACGATGTGACCACTGATTTCTGTTGCAGCCGCAGGTGCCGCTTCTGCTGCCGCTGGCGCAACGGCTGCGGAGAGCGCAGGCTGCTGCACTGGCGCAGCATAAGCTTGCTGCATTACCGGGAAGCTAGCGGCTGGGGCTGCACGGCTGATGCGTACAGACTCTTCGCCTTCAGAAATTTCCAGTTCGGAGATGCCTGATTCTTCAACCAGCTCGATCAGTTTTTTAATCTTACGAATATCCATGAGTGGGTTCCGTACTCTTGTTTAGTGTGATTGTGACAAGCGTTTTACCGCTGTCTGTAAAGCGTATGAATAGCCGTCTGCACCCAGCCCACAAATCACGCCAGCGGCGATATCTGACAGGTAGGAGTGGTGGCGGAACGGCTCTCGGGCGTGCACGTTACTCAGGTGGATCTCGATAAACGGGATACTCACCGCGAGCAGTGCGTCGCGTATAGCAACACTGGTGTGCGTAAACGCGGCCGGATTGATCAGGATATAGTCCACAGTGTCTTTAGCCTGATGAATACGGTCGATGATTGCGTACTCCGCGTTAGACTGAAAATGGTCCAAATCCACATTCAGCGACGCTGCTTCCGTACTCAGACGGTTAACAATTTCGCTCAATGTTAGCGTGCCGTACTTCTCTGGCTCACGGGTGCCGAGCATGTTCAGGTTCGGTCCGTTTAAAACTAAAATTTGGAATTTATCAGCCATTATGCCGCTATCTCCTGCGATTTTCGGGTAAAAAACAACATATACCCTCAAAGCGCAATTGTCACCCTTTCAGAGGCCTAAAACCCCTGTCCGGAAAACCGAAGTCGCACATTATAACGATTTCGTAGCATTTGGCAGCTAAATACTGGTCTTATCAGGGAAGATTATCAACCGCTATCCGAAAAAGATTCGCGGTTGATAAATAATCTGCGGGAAAACGCACAGTTTCGTGAACTATCGCAACCACTGGCGGAACTTCTTGTAACGCCACGCTAAAAGGGCCAGGGCCAGCAGGGCGTAGATGACCGGCTGAGGGGATAAAATCTTCACCGACCACAGGTAATGAATAGGGGCGAGGATCGCGACGAGATAGACGAAGTTATGCAGTAGTTGCCAGCGTCGACCCAATTTTCGCTGCGCATACTGCGTGGATGTCAGCGTCAGCGCCAGTAAAACCAGCCAGCTTACGATACCCAGCGTCAGATAGGGACGCGTCACCAGTTCGCTGCCAAGGAGTGCCAGGTTATTAATGCCCAGTTCCAGCAGGGCGTAGCTGGTGAGATGCAGCGTTGCCCAGGCGAAACACCATAGCCCTAAAAGCCGACGGGTGCGTATCAATAATGGCTGTTTAGCGTAGCGCGCCAGCGGTGAGACGAGCAAGGTCGCCAGCAAAAATTTCAGAGCCATCCGACCCGTAAAATGCTGAATATCTTTCGCCGGATCGGCACTGAACTGTCCCTGGCTGGCTGCCCAGAAGAGCCAGATAAAGGGGAGCAATCCGGCTAAATGCAGGAGTACCTTCAGCCAGGTTATCTGCTTTGCCGTTAAACGCACTTAGAAGTTCTCCCGTAAGTTCAGACCACGGTAGAGGGATGCCACCTCATCCGCATAGCCGTTAAATAGCAGCGTTGGCTGGCGTTTAACATCCAGCGCGCCGCCGGAACCGATAAAACGTTCTGTTGCCTGCGACCAGCGCGGATGGTCAACGTGCGGGTTAACGTTGGCAAAAAAACCATACTCGTCAGGCGCTGCCAGGTTCCAGGTGGTGGGGGGGCGTTCACGGGTGAGCTTAATGCTGACGATCGATTTGATGCCCTTGAAACCGTATTTCCACGGTACGGTCAGGCGAATGGGCGCCCCGTTTTGCGGCGGCAGCGCTTTGCCATAAACCCCGACGGTGAGCAGCGTAAGCGGATGCATGGCTTCGTCGAGACGTAAACCTTCAACGTAGGGATACTCCAGCCCGCCGCCGATAAACCGATCCTTCTGGCCTGGCATCTCGTCCGGGGCATAGCGCGTCTGGAAAGAAACATACTTCGCGTTGCTGGTGGGCTCAACCAGCGCCAGCAGTTTATGCAAAGGGAAACCTACCCACGGCACCACCATCGACCAGGCTTCCACACAGCGCATACGGTAAATGCGTTCTTCAAGGGGGAAGCGGGTGGTGAGGTCATGATGATCCAGCGTCAGCGGTTTTGCCACCTCGCCATCTATCTTCAGCGTCCAGGGATCGGTTTTCATGCTCCCGGCGTTGGCGGCAGGATCGGCCTTATCAAGACCAAACTCATAGAAGTTGTTATAGCCGGTGACTTTATCTTCCGGCGTCAGCGTCAGTTTATTCTGCCACTGTGCCGGTTTGGTGAAGTCAAGCGGTGCGCCGGAGGGGGCTTTCGGGCGATCGTTGCCCTTAAACCAGTCGAGCAGATCGGCATGGGCCGCAGGGGTGAGCGTCAGGGCAGTGGCGCTGATGCCAAGCATTTTCAGGATCTGGCGGCGCTGTAGCATAAAGACAGATTCAGACGTTACGTCGGCTTCCGTCAGTTTTCGGGTTTTCATGGCATCCTCCGTCAGGCGTTTTTCTAAGCATGACGGAGGAGGAGGGTTAGCGCGAATATGTCACGAAAATTTGAAGATTAGGCGATTTTAACCAGCGCACGACCGTGGAACTGGTTGTCCATGATTTTACTGGCGAACTCTGGCGCCTGGCTCAGGGTAATCTCAGTGGCGCTCTGCTCATAGAATGAGGTTGGCAGATCCTGCACCAGACGTTCCCAGGCCTCAACCCGCCGCTCGGCTGGGGTCATGACCGAATCGACACCCTGAAGACGCACGTTACGCAGAATAAATGGCATCACCGTCGTCGGCAGGGCAAATCCACCCGCCAGACCACAGGCCGCCACGCAGCCGCCGTAATTCATTTGCGCCAGCACCTTCGCCAGCACTTTGTCGCCGACGGTATCTACTGCGCCAGCCCAGACCTGTTTTTCCAGCGGGCGGGTCTCGGCAAATTCGTCGCGGCTCAGAATGCGGCTTGCGCCCAGCTGACGTAGATAATCATGCGTACTTTCGCGGCCAGAGACGGCGGCGACCTGATACCCCAGCTTGTGCAGCAGCGTGACGGCCGTGCTGCCCACGCCGCCGCTGGCGCCGGTGACGACAATTTCGCCCGAGTCAGGACGAATCCCGGCCTCTTCCAGCGCCATCACGCACAGCATGGCGGTGAAGCCTGCCGTGCCGATGATCATCGCCTTACGACCGTCCAGGCCTTTCGGCATCGGGACCAGCCAGTCACCTTTGACGCGCGCCTGTGCTGCCAGTCCGCCCCAGTGGTTTTCACCTACGCCCCAGCCGGTGAGCAGCACCTGCTGTCCGGCGTGAAAACGCGGATCTTCACTGGTATGCACGCGGCCTGCAAAGTCGATTCCTGGCACCATCGGGAAATTTCGGATGATTTTACCTTTTCCCGTAATCGCCAGTGCATCCTTATAGTTCAGGCTGGACCAGTCGATATCTACGGTCACGTCGCCCTCCGGCAGGCGGTTCTCCTCAATGGCTTGCACCGAGGCAACGGTTTTGCCGTCCTGCTGTTCTAAGATCAAAGCCTGCATACAGGGTCCTCACTAGGTTTGATGATGGGAAAATATGTCCTGATGACTATACTCGCTCAATGAAACGCAGTGCCGATTTAACGCAATAAATTGCCAGATACACCAGGTTTGATAGTATGTCGCATTTAAAATGCAAGTTAGTGCTCACTTGCCCCCCCTTCAACCCACGGAGTAATCTCAAGGATGCGATTAACGACGAAGTTCTCAGCTTTTATTACCTTGCTGACGGGGCTGACCATATTTGTCACGCTAATCGGCTGCTCGCTGAGCTTTTACAATGCCATCCAGGATAAGCTGGTTAACCGGGTTGAATCGGTTGCATCGGTTATCGACACTCGCCTGATAACGTCCTCCTTCCCGGCGCTTTCGCGTGAGCTGGATGAGTTAATGGTGCCTGTGGATATAGTGCAGATCGACATTAAACAGGGGAAGCAGACCGTTTTCAGCCATACCCGCCAGGGCAGCTATCGTCCTGCCGGCACGGTAGATCAGTATCGGGACGTCACGGTTAATTCACTTAAACATCCGGGTATGACAATTCATCTGATGTACCAGGATCCGATGAGCAACTATTTACGCTCGCTTATGACCACCGCGCCCTTAACCATCGCCGTTGCTTTTATCGTTCTGCTGATTTTCCTCGCCGTTCGCTGGCAGCGTCGTCAACTTTCCGGCCAGGAACTGCTGGAAACACGCTCCGCGCGGATACTGAATGGCGAGCGGGGTCCGCAGGTGCGGGGATCGGTTTATGAATGGCCATCACGCACCAGTAGCGCCCTGGACGTGCTGCTCTCCGAAATCCAGTTTGCCAGCGATCAGCGTAGCCGTATGGACACGTTGATTCGCTCTTATGCCGCGCAGGATAACAAAACGGGCCTCAACAACCGTCTCTTCTTTGATAATCAGCTGGCTACGCTTCTTGATGACCCCGAAAAGGTGGGTACGCATGGCGTGGTAATGATGATTCGCCTGCCCGACTTTGATCTGCTCCGTGATACCTGGGGTCAGCGCGTGGCGGAAGAGAACCTCTTTACGCTGATTAACCTGCTGTCCACCTTTATTATGCGCTACCCCGGCGCGTTACTGGCACGCTACCACCGCAGCGACTTTGCCGTCTTGCTGCCGCATCGCACCTTAAAGGAATCCGAGAGTATCGCCAGTCAGCTGCTGAAAGCCGTCGATGCGCTGCCCCAGAGCAAAATGCTCGACAGAGACGACATGGTGCATATAGGCATCTGTGCCTGGCGCGGCGGTCAGTCGACGGAGCAGGTGATGGAACATGCGGAAGCGGCAACGCGTAACGCCGTATTGCAGGGGGCGAACGGCTGGGCGGTCTATGATGATACGCTGCCGGAGAAAGGGCGCGGCAACGTGCGCTGGCGAACCCTGATTGAACAGATGCTGAGCCGGGGCGGACCGCGCATCTATCAAAAACCGGCGGTCATGAAGAGTGGTCATGTCCATCATCGTGAGCTGATGTGCCGTATTTTTGATGGCACCGAAGAGGTTATCTCCGCGGAATATCTGCCCATGGTGTTGCAATTCGGATTGTCCGAAGAGTATGACCGTCAGCAAATCACCCGCCTCATTCCGTTTTTATCGTACTGGCCTGAAGAAAATCTGGCTTTACAGGTGACCGTCGAATCGCTGATCCGTCCGCGCTTCCAGCGCTGGTTACGTGACACGTTAATGCAATGCGAAAAATCGCAACGCAAACGCATTATTTTTGAACTTGCAGAGGCAGATGTAGGTCAACACATCAGCCGGTTGCGCCCGGTGGTGCGTTTAATCAATGCGCTTGGAGCTCGCGTGGCGGTAACCCAGGCGGGTCTGACGCTGGTGAGCACCAGCTGGATCAAAGAGCTGGATGTTGAATTATTGAAGCTGCATCCGGGTCTGGTAAGGAATATTGAAAAACGCACGGAAAACCAGCTGCTGGTACAAAGCCTGGTGGAAGCGTGCAAAGGAACGCAAACGCAAGTATTTGCCACAGGCGTACGTTCACGAAGTGAATGGCAGATGTTGACAGAGCGCGGCGTGACGGGCGGTCAGGGGGATTTTTTTGCCGCCTCTCAGCCGCTTGACACCAATGTGAAAAAATATTTGCAAAGATACTCTGTTTGACCTGCCGTTTACTTTGTTTTCACGTAGAATATCGCGCCTGTAGCTTTGAGTAAGACGAGCATAAAAGCCAGTGAACGACCTTTAATGGGTTACAAGTGAAAGTGAGGGACGCTGCTGTTTACTCAGCCCTGAGGGATTCAGGGGATGAATTTGTAACAAAGGAAACGTGCTGCACTAATTTTCACCGTAGCAGACGATTTTTGCGCCTTGTCGCTGCTGCGTGTGGTTGGTAAAGTAAGCGGATTTTGTTTTCCGCCCCAGCTTTCAGGATTATCCCTTAGTATGTTGAAAAAATTTCGTGGCATGTTTTCCAATGACCTGTCCATTGACCTGGGTACCGCGAATACCCTTATTTATGTAAAAGGACAAGGCATCGTATTGAATGAGCCTTCCGTTGTGGCCATTCGTCAGGATCGTGCCGGCTCGCCAAAAAGCGTGGCCGCAGTAGGTCATGATGCGAAGCAGATGCTGGGCCGTACGCCGGGCAACATCGCCGCGATCCGCCCAATGAAAGACGGCGTTATTGCTGACTTCTTCGTGACCGAAAAAATGCTTCAGCACTTCATCAAGCAGGTTCACAGCAACAGCTTCATGCGCCCAAGCCCGCGCGTGCTGGTGTGTGTGCCGGTTGGCGCGACCCAGGTTGAACGCCGTGCAATCCGTGAATCTGCTCAGGGTGCCGGTGCGCGTGAAGTCTTCCTGATTGAAGAACCGATGGCTGCGGCAATTGGTGCGGGTCTGCCGGTTTCTGAGGCTACCGGTTCTATGGTGGTGGATATCGGTGGCGGTACCACTGAAGTGGCCGTTATCTCCCTGAACGGCGTGGTGTACTCCTCTTCCGTGCGTATCGGCGGCGACCGTTTCGACGAAGCTATCATCAATTACGTTCGCCGTAACTACGGCTCTCTGATCGGTGAAGCGACCGCAGAGCGCATCAAGCACGAAATCGGTTCTGCCTACCCGGGTGATGAAGTGCGCGAGATCGAAGTTCGCGGTCGTAACCTGGCGGAAGGCGTGCCACGCGGATTCACCCTGAACTCCAACGAAATCCTGGAAGCGTTGCAGGAGCCACTGACCGGTATCGTGAGCGCGGTGATGGTTGCGCTGGAACAGTGCCCGCCAGAGCTAGCCTCCGATATTTCCGAGCGCGGTATGGTTCTGACCGGTGGTGGTGCGCTGCTGCGTAACCTCGACCGCCTGTTAATGGAAGAGACAGGTATTCCTGTCGTAGTTGCAGAAGATCCACTGACTTGCGTCGCCCGTGGTGGTGGCAAGGCGTTGGAAATGATCGACATGCACGGCGGCGACTTGTTTAGCGAAGAGTAGTCGGGTGTGAGAGGGTAGCAATTTGCTACCCTTTCTCTCTGACGCGAGAATACGCATAGCCTATGAAGCCAATTTTTAGCCGTGGCCCGTCGCTACAGTTTCGCCTGATCCTGGCGGTTCTGGTTGCGCTCGGGGTCATTATTGCCGATAGCCGCCTCGGTACGTTCAGCCAGATCCGAACGTACATGGATACCGCCGTCAGTCCTTTCTACTTTATTTCAAATGGTCCCCGTGAACTGCTCGACTCCGTGTCGCAAACGCTCTCATCGCGTGACCAGCTCGAACTCGAAAACCGTGCGTTACGCCAGGAACTGCTGCTGAAAAACAGCGAGCTGCTGATGCTGGGGCAATATAAGCAGGAAAACGCACGCCTGCGTGAACTGCTTGGCTCGCCGCTGCGCCAGGATGAACAGAAAATGGTCACCCAGGTGATCTCCACCGTAAACGATCCGTACAGCGATCAGGTGGTGATTGATAAAGGCAGCGTGAACGGCGTATACGAAGGTCAGCCTGTCATCAGCGATAAAGGCGTCGTGGGCCAGGTTGTGGCGGTTGCCAAACTGACCAGCCGCGTGCTGCTGATTTGCGATGCCACCCATGCACTGCCGATTCAGGTGCTGCGTAACGATATTCGCGTGATTGCCGCCGGTAACGGCTGCACGGACGATCTGCAACTGGAACATCTGCCCGCCAACACGGATATCCGCGTGGGCGACGTGCTAGTGACGTCCGGTCTGGGCGGTCGTTTCCCTGAGGGCTACCCGGTTGCGGTTGTCTCTTCCGTGAAGCTCGACACTCAGCGTGCCTACACCGTGATTCAGGCGCGTCCAACGGCCGGCTTGCAGCGTTTGCGCTACCTGCTGCTGCTGTGGGGCGCCGATCGTAACGGAGCTAACCCGATGACCCCGGAAGATGTGCATCGCGTGGCGAATGAACGCCTGATGCAGATGATGCCGCAGGTACTGCCTGCGCCGGATGCGATGGGACCACCTGCACCCGTACCGGCTCCGGCGACGGGGTTAACGCAGCCGCTGCCGGATGCGCCGCCACCGCCGCAAGTCTCGGGTGGAGGGCAGTAGTGGCCAGTTATCGTAGCCAGGGGCGCTGGGTAATCTGGCTCTCATTCCTCGTTGCACTGTTGCTGCAAATTATGCCCTGGCCGGACGACATTCTTGTTTTCCGGCCAAACTGGGTATTGCTCATTTTGCTCTACTGGATCCTTGCCCTGCCGCACCGCGTAAATGTCGGCACAGGTTTTGTGATGGGTGCCATACTGGATCTTATCAGTGGCTCTACGCTTGGCGTCCGCGCCTTATCCATGAGCATTATTGCGTATCTCGTCGCACTCAAATTCCAGCTCTTTCGTAACCTTGCGCTCTGGCAACAGGCGCTGGTGGTGATGTTGTTGTCGCTCGCTGCGGATATCGTTGTTTTCTGGGCAGAGTTTTTAGTGATCAACGTCTCTTTCCGACCGGAAGTGTTCTGGAGTAGTGTAGTAAACGGTGTGCTCTGGCCGTGGCTGTTCCTGCTGATGCGTAAAATTCGCCAGCAGTTTGCCGTGCAATAAAAGGTTTCTATGACGTCTTTGTATCTTGCCTCCGGTTCTCCGCGTCGCCAGGAACTGCTCGCGCAGTTGGGTGTCTCCTTCGAACGCATCGTTACCGGTATTGAAGAAAAACGTGCTGAGGGTGAAAGCGCTCAGCAGTATGTCTCTCGTCTGGCGCGTGAAAAAGCGCAGGCGGGCGTGGCATGCGTGCCGCGTGACTTACCGGTGCTGGGTGCGGATACCATTGTCATTCTCAATGGTGAGGTGCTTGAGAAACCCCGCGACGCAGACCATGCGGCGCGGATGCTGCGTAACATGTCCGGACAAACCCATCAGGTGATGACGGCGGTAGCGCTGGCAGACAGCCAGTACGTTCTGGATTGCCTTGTGGTAACGGAAGTGACGTTCAGAGTCCTCACCGACGAGGAGATCGCCGGCTATATCGCCAGCGGTGAACCTATGGATAAAGCAGGTGCATACGGTATTCAAGGGTTGGGTGGCTGTTTTGTCAGGAAGATAAATGGCAGCTATCACGCCGTAGTCGGCTTACCGCTGGTGGAAACGTATGAGTTGCTGAGCAATTTTAACTCACTGCGTGAGGGAAGGGATAATTATGACGGCTGAATTGTTGGTAAACGTAACGCCATCGGAAACCCGTGTGGCCTACATTGATGGTGGCATTCTTCAGGAAATTCATATTGAGCGTGAAGCGCGACGCGGAATCGTAGGCAATATCTACAAAGGTCGTGTCAGTCGTGTCCTGCCGGGTATGCAGGCGGCTTTTGTAGATATTGGGCTCGATAAGGCGGCGTTTTTACATGCCTCCGATATCATGCCGCACACCGAATGTGTGGCAGGCGAAGAGCAAAAGCAGTTTGCCGTGCGCGACATCTCTGAGCTGGTGCGTCAGGGCCAGGATCTGATGGTGCAGGTGGTAAAAGATCCGCTGGGCACTAAAGGCGCGCGTCTGACCACCGACATCACCCTGCCTTCACGCTATCTGGTCTTTATGCCGGGGGCGTCGCACGTCGGCGTGTCACAGCGTATTGAGAGCGAAAGCGAGCGTGAGCGCCTGAAAAAGGTGGTCAGCGCCTACTGCGACGAGCAGGGCGGGTTTATTATCCGTACCGCGGCGGAAGGGATCAGCGAAGAAGATCTCGCCTCGGATGCGGCCTACCTGAAGCGCGTCTGGACCAAAGTGATGGAGCGTAAAAAACGCAACCAGACCCGCTACCGGCTGTACGGTGAGCTGGCGCTCGCTCAGCGCGTATTACGTGATTTCGCCGACGCCCAGCTTGACCGCATCCGCGTGGACTCCCGTCTGACGTACGAAGCCTTACTGGAGTTCACCGCCGAGTACATCCCGGAAATGCCGGGTCTGCTGGAGCATTACACCGGACGCCAGCCGATATTTGACCTCTATGACGTTGAAAACGAAATCCAGCGTGCGCTGGAGCGTAAGGTTGAGCTGAAATCGGGTGGCTATCTGATCATCGATCAAACCGAAGCGATGACCACCGTCGATATCAACACCGGCGCGTTTGTCGGCCATCGCAACCTCGATGACACCATCTTCAACACCAACATCGAAGCGACGCAGGCCATCGCGCGTCAGCTTCGCCTGCGTAATCTGGGCGGCATTATCATCATCGACTTTATCGATATGAACAATGAAGATCACCGCCGTCGCGTGCTGCACTCTCTGGAGCAGGCGCTGAGTAAGGACCGCGTGAAAACCAGCATCAATGGCTTCTCGCAGCTCGGTCTTGTGGAAATGACCCGGAAACGGACCCGCGAAAGCGTGGAACATGTCCTGTGTAATGAGTGTCCAACCTGCCATGGACGCGGAACGGTAAAGACGGTGGAGACGGTCTGCTACGAGATCATGCGTGAAATTGTCCGTGTCCATCATGCCTACGACTCAGACCGTTTTCTGGTCTATGCTTCCCCTGCGGTGGCGGAGGCCCTGAAAGGGGAAGAGTCGCACGCGCTGGCGGAAGTGGAAATCTTTGTCGGCAAACAGGTAAAAGTGCAAATTGAGCCGCTCTATAACCAGGAGCAGTTTGACGTCGTCATGATGTAAACGCAGTTCGCTGCGAGATTTAAGGCTGACAAGGAGAGACGCGTGAGGCGATTGCCGGGGATTTTACTGCTTACAGGGGCAACGCTGGTCGTGATTGTCGCGTTGCTCGTGAGCGGGCTGCGTCTCGCCTTGCCGCATCTGGACAGCTGGCGTCCGCAGATACTGGCAAAAATCGAATCCGCCACCGGCCTGCCGGTGGACGTGAGTCATATCGAGGCAAGCTGGCAGAACTTTGGCCCGACGCTAGATGCGCGGGATATCCGCGCCAGCCTGAAAGATGGCGGCCACCTCAAAATCAAACGCGTCACCCTGGCGCTGGATGTCTGGCAAAGCCTGCTGCATCTGCGCTGGCAGTTTCGCGATCTCACCTTCTGGCAACTTCAGCTGATGACTAACACGCCGCTGCAAAGCGGCGACAGCGATCGAGGGCTGGAAACCAGCCGTATCAGCGATCTGTTCCTGCGGCAGTTCGATCATTTCGATCTGCGCGACAGCGAAGTGAGCTTTATTACTCTTTCCGGTCAGCGCGCTGAGCTGGCGATCCCACAGCTGACCTGGTTAAACGGGAAAGATCGCCACCGCGCCGAGGGGCAGGTGAATCTCTCCAGCCTGAACGGGCAGCACGGGGTTATGCAGGTGCGGATGGATCTGCGTGACGACAATGGCCTGCTGAACAACGGCAGGGTCTGGCTACAGGCGGACGACGTGGACGTGAAGCCGTGGCTCGGTGAGTGGCTACAGCAGAACATGCAGCTGGAGACCGCGCGCTTCAGCCTGGAAGGCTGGATGACGCTGACGAACGGGGCGTTCGCCAGCGGCGATATCTGGCTTAAGCAGGGGGGCGCGAGCTGGAAAGGGGAAAACCATCAGCATCAACTTTCCGTCGATAACCTCACCGCACACGTGACGCAGGATAAAGGCGGCTGGCAGTTCGCCATTCCGGATACGCGCATCTCCATGGATAACAAACCCTGGCCGCGCGGCGCGCTGACGCTGGCGTGGATGCCGGAACAGGACGTCGGCGGGATAAACGGTAAACGCAGCGACGAGCTGCGTATCCGCGCCAGTAACCTGGATCTGACGGCGATCGAAGGGCTGCGTTCAATGGCCGCAAAACTTTCACCGGAGCTGGGCGAAATCTGGCTGGCGACGCAGCCGAGCGGGCAGATAAACCGACTGGCGCTGGATATTCCGCTCCAGGCTACGGAAAAGACGCGTTTTCAGGCGGCATGGAAAAATCTCGCATGGAAACAGTGGAAATTGCTGCCGGGTGCCGAGCACTTCAGCGGTAAACTGGAAGGCAGCGTGGAAAGCGGCAGGCTGACGGCAGAAATGCAGGACGCGAAAATGCCGTACGAAACGGTCTTCCGTGCGCCACTGGAGATCGAAAAGGGAAATGCCACTCTCAACTGGCTGAAGAATGACAAAGGTTTTCAGCTCGATGGCCGCGATATTGATGTAAAAGCCAAAGCGGTACATGCCCGCGGTAATTTCCGTTATCTACAGCCTGAAGGCGATGAGCCGTGGCTGGGTATTCTGGCGGGCATCAGCACGGATGACGGTTCGCAGGCGTGGCGCTACTTCCCGGAAAACCTGATGGGGAAAGCGCTGGTGGACTATCTCAGCGGCGCTATTCAGGGCGGCCAGGCGGATAACGCCACGCTGGTCTACGGCGGCAACCCGCACCTGTTCCCGTATAAGCACAACGAAGGCCAGTTCCAGGTTCTGGTGCCGCTACGCAACGCCACCTATGCCTTCCAGCCAGACTGGCCGGCGCTGAAGAATCTGGATATTGAACTCAACTTCCTGAATGACGGCTTGTGGATGAAGACGGACAGCGTCGCGCTGGGCGGCGTAACGGCAAGCAACCTGACGGCAAACATCCCGGATTATTCCAAAGAGAAGCTGCTGATTGATGCGGATATTAAGGGGCCGGGTAAAGCGGTTGGCCCGTACTTTGAAGATACGCCGCTGAATGACTCCCTGGCAGCCACCCTTCAGCAGTTGCAGTTAGATGGCGATGTGAATGCTCGCTTACATCTGGATATCCCGCTGGACGGTGAATTGACCACCGCCAAAGGCGACGTTCGCCTTAATAACAACAGCCTCTATATCAAGCCGCTGGACAGCACCCTGAAAAACCTCAGCGGTCAGTTCAGCTTTGTTAACGGCACGCTGAAAAGTGAGCCGCTTAAAGCGACCTGGTTCAATCAACCCGTTAATATCGATTTCTCCACCACCGAGGGCGATAAAGCCTACCAGGTGGCGGTCAATATGGACGCGAACTGGCAGCCGTCACGCATGGATGTTCTGCCGAAGCCGATTGAGAATGCGGTGGACGGTGCGGTGTCATGGAATGGCAAGGTCGCCATCGACCTGCCTTATCATGCCGGTGCGCGCTATAACGTCGACATTACGGGCGATCTAAAAAACCTCAGCAGCCAGCTTCCCGCGCCGCTGAATAAAAAAAGCGGTGAAGCATTGCCCGTCAACGTTAAGGTTGCGGGCAACCTTAACAGCTTCGATTTAACCGGAAACGCGGGCGGAACAAACCACTTCAACAGCCGCTGGCTGCTTAACCGCAAGCTGACGCTGGACAGGGCGATCTGGACGACGGACAGCCGTACCACGCCGCCGCTGCCGGAGCAGGCGGGCGTTGAACTGAATCTCCCGCCGATGGATGGCGCAGAGTGGCTGGCACTGTTCCAGAAAGGTGTCGGGCAAAACGTCGACCAAACGGCGCAGTTCCCGCAGTCCATTACCTTGCGCACGCCTGCGCTGACGCTGGGCGGGCAGCAGTGGAACAACCTGAGTATTGTCTCCCGGCCGACGGTAAACGGCTCAAAGGTCGAGGCGCAGGGGCGTGAGATCAACGGTTCGTTGATCATGCGCGATCACGCGCCATGGCAGGCGGCTATCCGTTATCTCTATTACAATCCGACCTTTACGGCGTCTAAAGCAGAGTCGACAAGCACTTCTCCTGTCAGTGGCAATGGGACGTCGCGCGTGGATTTCAGCGGCTGGCCCGATCTCCAGCTGCGCTGCGCGGAGTGCTGGCTGTGGGGACAGAAATATGGCCGTATCGACGGTGATTTTGCCATTCAGGGAAATACGCTGAGCCTCTCTGGTGGGCTGGTGGATACCGGCTTTGGCCGCATGACTGCCGCGGGCGAATGGGTGAACAAACCGGGTGAACAACGCACCTCGCTGAAAGGCGATATTAAAGGCAATAAGCTGGACGCCGCGGCTAACTTCTTCGGCATTAGCACGCCGCTTCGCGGATCGTCCTTCGATGTGAATTACGATCTGCACTGGCGCGCTGCGCCGTGGACACCCGATGAAGCTTCGCTTAACGGCATCCTGAAAACCAACTTCGGTAAGGGTGAGATTGCCGACGTGAGCACGGGGCGCGCCGGGCAGATCCTGCGCCTGCTGAGTTTTGATGCGCTGCTGCGCAAGCTGCGCTTCGATTTCAGCGACACCTTCAGCGAAGGTTTCTACTACGATTCCATTCGCAGTACGGCGTGGATCAAAGACGGCGTTCTGCATACGGACGATACGCTGGTGGATGGCCTGGAAGCGGATATCGCCATGAAAGGCTCGGTCAACCTCGTGCGTCGCGAACTGGATATGGAAGCCGTGGTGGCGCCGGAAATATCCGCAAGCGTGGGCGTTGCGGCGGCCTTTGTGGTGAACCCGATTGTCGGTGCGGCGGTGTTTGCCGCCAGTAAAGTGCTGGGGCCGCTGTGGAGCAAGGTCTCTATTCTGCGCTATCGCATTACCGGTCCGGTCGATAAACCGCAGATTAACGAGGTGCTGCGCCAGCCGCGCAAAGAAGCACCGCAATGATTTGACGTGGGCAGGTAATTGCCTCACTCTCAATAAATACGATCTTTATACCGCCACGGGCGGCAACGAACGAGTAGCAATAGATGAGTCTGAACCTGGTAAGTGAACATTTGCTCGCAGCGAACGGCCTGAGCCATCAGGACCTGTTCTCCATTCTTGGTCAACTGACCGAACGCCGCCTCGACTACGGCGATCTCTATTTCCAGTCGAGCTATCACGAATCCTGGGTTTTAGAAGACAGCATCATTAAAGATGGCTCTTACAACATCGACCAGGGCGTCGGCGTGCGCGCCGTCAGCGGGGAGAAAACCGGTTTTGCTTATGCCGATCAGATTAGCCTCGCCGCACTTGAGCAGAGCGCGCAGGCCGCGCGCACCATTGTGCGTGATACCGGAGATGGTCGCGTGAAAACGCTGGGTGAAGTGCAGCACGCTGCGCTCTATACCAGCATCGACCCGCTGCAAAGCATGAGCCGCGAAGAGAAGCTCGACATCCTGCGTCGCGTGGACAAAGTGGCTCGCGCGGCGGATAAACGCGTGCAGGAAGTCTCTGCCAGCCTGACCGGTGTTTATGAACTGATCCTGGTGGCGGCGACGGACGGTACCCTGGCGGCGGATGTTCGCCCGCTGGTGCGTCTCTCTATCAGCGTGCAGGTTGAAGACGACGGCAAGCGCGAGCGCGGCTCAAGCGGTGGCGGCGGTCGTTTTGGCTACGACTGGTTCCTCGGCGACGTTGACGGCGAAGCGCGCGCGGATGCGTGGGCAAAAGAAGCCGTGCGCATGGCGCTGGTCAACCTGTCTGCCGTGGCGGCTCCTGCCGGTACGCTGCCGGTGGTTCTGGGCGCAGGCTGGCCTGGCGTGCTGCTGCACGAAGCGGTCGGTCACGGCCTTGAGGGTGATTTCAACCGTCGCGGGACGTCCGTATTCAGCGGTCAGATGGGGCAGCTTGTCTCCTCCGAACTGTGTACCGTGGTGGATGATGGCACCATGCTCGACCGTCGCGGCTCGATTTCTATCGACGATGAAGGCACGCCGGGCCAGTACAACGTGCTGATCGAAAACGGCGTACTGAAAGGCTACATGCAGGACAAGCTTAACGCGCGCCTGATGGGCGTAGCGCCAACGGGTAACGGCCGTCGTGAATCCTACGCGCACCTGCCGATGCCGCGCATGACCAACACCTACATGTTGCCGGGCAAATCCACGCCGCAGGAGATTATCGAATCCGTTGATTACGGGATCTTCGCGCCAAACTTTGGTGGCGGTCAGGTGGATATCACCTCCGGCAAATTTGTCTTCTCTACCTCAGAGGCGTATCTGATTGAGAAGGGCAAAGTGACCAAAGCGGTGAAGGGTGCAACCCTGATTGGCTCCGGCATTGAGGCCATGCAGCAGATTTCCATGGTCGGTAACGATCTGAAGCTGGATAACGGCGTGGGCGTTTGCGGCAAAGAGGGCCAGAGCCTGCCTGTGGGCGTCGGTCAGCCTACGCTGAAAGTAGATAATCTGACGGTGGGCGGCACGGCGTAAATTTTCCCCCGCACCCTAACCCTCTCCCCAACGGGGAGAGGGGAAAAGCCTACTCTTTCCTTCTGCCCCGCATGCCCTGAAACAGCTCCGCCACTTCCACAAAATAGTCCGTCAGATAGTTAATACAGACCTGCACCTTCAGCGGCAGCTTGTCCTTTTCCGTATAGAGCGCGTACACCGGACGCGGATCGGACTGGTAGCGCGGGAAGAGGATCTCCAGCACGCCGCTGTTGATCTCGTTGATCACCCACATCAGCGGTACGTAGGCGATCCCGGCCCCGGCCACCAGCCAGCGTGAGATGGTCATCGGATCGTTGGTGACGAAGCGGCCTTCAGGCAGCAGTTTAGTGGAAAGCCCTTCCGGCGCGATCAGTTCAAATTCGTTATCTGGCCGAACGCTGTATTCCAGCCACGAGTGGTTGCTCAGATCGGCAGGTTTCTCCGGCACGCCATACTGTGCCAGGTAGCTTTTCGAAGCGCAGACCACCATCGGCATGCTGCCCAGTCGACGCGAGAACAGGCTAGAGTCCTGCAACGCGCCAACGCGGATCACCACGTCTAACCCATCGGCAATCAGGTCCGGTGCCGGAATGCCCGTAACCAGATTAACGGTTAAACCGGGATACTCTTTCAGCATTTCCGCCGTCATGGCAGCGAGAACATTTTGTGCCATAGTTGAAGAACACCCGATACGCAGCGTGCCGATAGGCGTGTTGTTAAAGGCATAGAGCTGCTCGTGAACGTCCTGCACTTCATGCAGCATTCGACGGCAGCCCTGATAGTAAATTTTACCCGCTTCCGTCAGCCCGATGCTGCGGGTGCTGCGGTTGAGCAGCTTCACCTGAAGCTCATCTTCCAGTTTTGACACTGTCTGGCTAATGGATGAGACGCTCATTTGTAGCTGACGTGCTGCGGCGGTAAAAGAGCCTTGCTCAACCACTTTCGCAAAGACGGACATGCGTTTTAGACGTTCCATTATTCACTCTGGCTTAAAAGTGATTTAGATCACATATGATAGATAACAGCATAACAGTTACGTTAATATATTATTAATTACATAACGGCTGCGCCACTCTCGCCCGGCAATTCTTGCTCTCCTGCGGCGGCGCGAGCTTAAAAATCCAGTAACCTGCACTCTCTTTAATCAAGGTCAACATGAGTCTGTTTCCCGTTATCGTGGTGTTCGGTTTGTCGTTCCCACCGATATTTTTCGAGCTTCTTTTATCACTGGCGATCTTCTGGCTGGTGCGCAAGGTGCTGGTCCCTACCGGGATTTATGATTTCGTCTGGCATCCTGCATTGTTCAATACCGCGCTGTATTGCTGCCTGTTCTATTTAATATCGCGCATGTTTGTCTGAGGTTGATGTGAAAACGCTAACAAGAAAAATCTCCCGCACTGCCATCACTATGGCGCTGGTCATCCTGGCGTTCATCGCTATTTTTCGCGCCTGGGTTTATTACACCGAATCCCCGTGGACGCGCGATGCGCGTTTCAGCGCGGAGGTGGTCGCGATAGCGCCCGATGTCGCCGGTCTCATTACGGCAGTCAACGTCCACGATAACCAACTGGTGAAAAAAGATCAGGTGCTGTTCACCATCGACCAGCCGCGCTATCAAAAAGCACTGGAAGAAGCGGAAGCCGACGTGGCGTATTACAACGCGCTGGCCTCTGAAAAACGCCGTGAAGCAGGACGCCGTAACAAGCTGGGCATCCAGGCCATGTCCCGGGAAGAGATTGACCAGTCCAATAACGTGCTGCAAACCGTGCTGCATCAGCTGGCAAAAGCGCAGGCGACGCGCGATCTGGCGAAGCTCGATCTGGAACGTACCGTTATCCGCGCCCCGTCCGATGGCTGGGTGACCAACCTCAATGTCTATGCGGGCGAGTTTATCACGCGCGGCTCTACGGCCGTGGCGCTGGTGAAACAGAACTCTTTCTACGTCCTCGCCTATATGGAAGAGACCAAGCTGGAAGGCGTGCGTCCGGGCTATCGCGCCGAAATCACGCCGCTCGGCAGCAACCGGGTCCTGAAGGGAACCGTGGACAGCGTGGCCGCGGGTGTGACCAACTCCAGCAGTACCAATGATTCAAAAGGGATGGCGACCGTCGATTCTAACCTCGAGTGGGTTCGTCTGGCGCAGCGCGTACCGGTACGCATTCGTCTGGATGAGCAGCAGAGCAACCTCTGGCCCGCAGGCACCACGGCGACGGTGGTGATCACGGGTGAAAAAGACCGTGATGCCAGCCAGGATTCTATCTTCCGTCAAATCGCCCATCGCCTGCGCGAGTTTGGTTGATCGCTATGGGCATTTTTTCCATCGCCAGCCAGCACATCCGCTTCGCCGTGAAGCTGGCATGCGCCATTGTGCTGGCGCTGTTTGTTGGCTTCCATTTCCAGCTTGAAACGCCGCGCTGGGCCGTTCTGACCGCCGCGATCGTCGCCGCCGGTCCTGCCTTCGCGGCGGGTGGCGAACCTTACTCCGGGGCAATTCGCTATCGCGGGATGCTGCGTATTATCGGCACCTTTATCGGCTGTATCGCCGCCCTGACCATTATCATCCTGATGATCCGCACGCCGCTGCTGATGCTGATTGTATGCTGTATCTGGGCGGGTTTTTGCACCTGGGTCTCTTCGCTGGTGAAGGTGGAGAACTCGTACGCCTGGGGTCTGGCGGGATATACCGCGCTGATTATTATCATCACCATTCAGAGTGAACCGCTGCTTGCTCCGCAGTTCGCCGTGGAACGTTGCAGCGAGATTGTCATTGGTATCGTCTGCGCGATTGTCGCAGACCTGCTCTTCTCTCCGCGATCCATCAAGCAGGAAGTCGATCGTGAGCTGGACGCGCTGATTGTTGCTCAGTACCAGCTCATGCAGCTGTGCATTAAGCACGGCGACAGCGAAGAGGTCGACAAGGCCTGGAGTGCGCTGGTGCGCCGCACGCAGGCGCTGGAAGGGATGCGCAGTAACCTCAATATGGAGTCTTCCCGCTGGGAGCGGGCCAACCGTCGTCTGAAAGCGATCAATACCGTCTCGTTAACGCTGATCACCCAGGCGTGTGAAACCTACCTGATTCAGAACACCCGCCCCGAAGTGGTAACGGATACTTTCCGCGAACTGTTTGATGAGCCTGTGGAGACGGTGCAGGACGTGCATCGACAGCTTAAACGCATGCGTCGTGTGATTGCGTGGACAGGAGAACGGGATACGCCAGTCACCATTTATACCTGGGTAGGCGCCGCAACGCGCTACCTGCTCCTGAAACGCGGCGTGATTAGCAACACCAAAATCAGTGCGGCGGAAGAAGAGGTGTTACAGGGCGAAGTGGTGATCAAACCTGAATCCGCCGAGCGCCATCATGCGATGGTTAACTTCTGGCGTACCACCCTGGCCTGTATACTCGGCACGCTGTTCTGGCTGTGGACCGGCTGGACGTCTGGCAGCGGCGCGATGGTGATGATTGCCGTCGTCACCGCGCTGGCGATGCGTCTGCCCAACCCGCGCATGGTCGCGATCGATTTTCTGTACGGCACCATTGCGGCGTTACCCATTGGCGCGCTCTACTTCCTGGTGATTATTCCCTCGACGCAGCAAAGCATGCTTTTGCTCTGCATCAGCCTGGCGGTGATGGCGTTCTTTATCGGGATTGAGGTACAAAAACGCCGTCTGGGATCGTTAGGCGCACTGGCGAGTACGATTAACATCATCGTGCTGGATAACCCGATGACCTTCCATTTCAGTCAGTTCCTGGATAGCGCACTAGGTCAGCTGGTGGGCTGTTTCCTGGCAATGATGGTGATCCTGCTGGTGCGGGATAACTCTCAGGCGCGGACAGGGCGCGTGCTGCTGAATCAGTTTGTATCGGCCGCCGTATCGTCCTTGACCACCAACACCGCGCGGCGCAAGGAGAACCACCTGCCGGCGCTCTATCAGCAGCTGTTCCTGTTGCTGAATAAATTCCCGGGCGATGTCGCCCGCTTCCGCCTGGCGTTAACCATGATTATCGCGCACCAGCGTCTGCGGAACGCGCCAGTGCCGATCAACGACGATTTGTCCGCCTTCCACCGCCAGCTACGGCGCACGGCGGACCATGTGATATCGGCATCCAGTGATGACAAACGTCGCCGCTACTTTAAGCAACTGCTGGAAGAGCTGGATATCTACCAGGAGAAACTGCGGATCTGGGAAGCGCCGCCGCAGGTTACCGAGCCGGTAGAGCGGCTGGTGTTTATGCTGCACCGCTACCAGAATGCGCTGACAGACAGCTAACGAAGAGAAAACCGACGCCAAAAGCGTCGGTTTTTTTGTGGCTATACTTATTCTTGCAGGTTCAAACATTCAGGAAGGGAGGACACATGACAACCCAGGCTCTTCAGGACAGTATTCTTTTTCAGACCGGGTATCTGGTCAACGGTATCTGGAAAACACTCGACACCACGTTTGATGTGCTAAACCCGGCCACGGGCGAGGTCATTGCGAAAGTGGCGAAAGCAGGAAAAGCCGAAACCGAAGAGGCCATTGCGGCCGCGACGAAGGCCTTTCCCGCATGGCGCGCAAAAACGGCAAAAGAGCGTTCCGCGATCCTCTATCGCTGGTATGAACTGATTATCGAGAACAAAAGCTGGCTCGGGCGGCTGATGACTACCGAGCAGGGCAAGCCGCTGAAAGAGGCTGAAGGTGAGGTGGACTACGCTGCCAGCTTCATTCAGTGGTTTGCCGAGCAGGCCAAGCGCGCCAACGGTGAAATCATTCCTCCGGTTAAACCTGGCTCCCGTATTCTGGCCACTCGTGAACCTGTCGGGGTGGTTGCTGCTATCACGCCATGGAATTTCCCGATGGCTATGCTCACCCGTAAGCTCGGCCCGGCGCTGGCAGCAGGATGTACCGGCGTGATCAAACCTGCAAACAACACGCCGCTGAGCGCCTTTGCGCTGCTGACGCTGGCGAAGCAGGCCGGTGTGCCGGATGGTGTGCTGAATGCGGTCGCGGGGAGCACCTCAGAAATTAGCGACGCCATTATGGCCAGCCATGACGTGCGCAAAATCTCGTTTACGGGTTCAACCGCCGTCGGGAAAACGCTGGTTCGCAATTCCGCAGAGACCATGAAAAAGGTATCGATGGAGCTGGGCGGTAATGCGCCGTATATCGTTTTCGAGGACGCGGATATTGATGCCGCCGTCAAAGGCGCGATCGCCAATAAGTTCCGTAACGCCGGGCAGGTCTGCGTCAGCGTAAACCGTTTCTATATTCAGGAGACGGTCTATGACAAGTTCGTCAATCAACTTGCCGATGCGGTGAAGGCGCTGAAGGTGGGTAACGGTCTGGACGACGGCGTCGTTGTCGGCCCGCTGATTGAGCCTTCGGCTGTCGAGAAAGTGCGTGAGCACGTCGAAGATGCGGTAGCGAAGGGCGCCACGGTGCTGGCTGGGGGTAAACCGCACGAACTTGGCGGCAACTTCTGGATGCCAACCGTACTCGGTGACTGCCATGAAGGCATGAAGCTGGCAGAAGAGGAGACCTTTGGTCCCGTAGCCGCCTGCTTCCGCTTCACGTCGGAAGACGAAGTGGTTATGCGCGCTAACAATACGCCTTACGGGCTGGCGGCCTACTTTTATACCCAGAATCTTTCGCGCGTGTTCCGCGTCTCACAGGCCATTGAGAGCGGCATGATCGGAATTAATGAATGTGCGGTCTCGACCGAACTGGGTCCGTTTGGGGGCGTAAAAGAGTCCGGGCTGGGCCGCGAGGGGTCCGTGCTGGGGCTGGAGGAGTTTCTGGAAGTTAAAACCCTGCATATCGGGGGATTATAATAGACAGGGCGGCATTTGCCGCCCGCCTGTACCGGGTGGCTGGCAATGAAAATTTATACCTTTGATTTTGACGAAATTGAGAGTCAGGAAGACTTCTATCGCGAGTTTATTCGGGCGTTCGACCTGGCGCGGGGCAGCGTAAGCAATCTTGATATGCTGTGGGATGTGGTTACCGGCGACAGGCTGCCGTTACCGCTGGAAATCGAATTTACCCATCTGCCTGAAAAACTGCGCAGACGCTTTGGCGCATTGATTTTATTGTTTGATGAAGCGGAGGAGGAGCTGGAAGGGCAACTGCGTTTCAACGTGCGCCAGTGATAAAAAAGCCCCTGACCGGGAGGTCAGGGGCAAGTCGTATGATGAGATACGACGAGGGTTTATTTGTACAGTTCTGCGGTAGCGTGCCAGTGGTCGCCACTGCGCGCTTCGATGATGCGATAAGATGACGCACCCTGTTCTTCCGCTTTTTTGTTCAGCATTTCGTGCATGTCCATCGGAGACGTACCGATGGCACCAACAGAAACAGTCCCGATAGCCTGACGGGATTGTGCCTGTTCGGCATTAATGGTGTCGGCTGCAAACGCACCGAATGACAGGACTGACAGTACGCTCAGGGTAGCTACAGTGGTTTTAATTTTCATGATTATTTACCTCGTCAATTATTTTACTGGGGTCTTTGTTCTGTGACCCTCATCACAAAATCAAGTATACACTAATCACGCAAAAAATTAATACCAGACTAATGGTTTCGCCTGTTATTACGTGTTAAAAAAATCATTTTTTATAACGCGAATGCATAAAAAGGAGCGCCACAATGCGAGGTTTATGGTTTTTTCTTGTCTAAATCAAAGCGATAGATCAATTTGATTTTTTGTGCGATTTTGCGGCAGATCATTCACTGAATGAATGTTAACAGGTGGTAAAAAGCACTATTTGCAAAAACAGCAGGCAGAGAAAAGCAGGGTAAAACGCGGAAGCAGCAGAATGATCCCCGCAGTCAGGCGCTACGGGGCAGACAATTACAGCTCCTGTTCGAACAGGACCAGAATCGCTTCGTAGAGGTCTTTCACCGAGAAACCATTTGCCGGGGTGGTAAAAATGGTGTCATCACCGGCGATGGTTCCGAGGATCCCCTCTGCTTTACCCAGCGAGTCCAGCAGGCGGGCAATCAGCTGGGCTGCGCCCGGGCTGGTGTGGATCACGACCACGGCATCGTTATAGTCGATGTCCAGAACCAGGTTTTTCAGCGGGCTGGAGGTCGTTGGCACGCCAAGTTCAGCAGGCAGGCAATAAACCATTTCCATTTTGGCGTTGCGCGTACGCACCGCTCCAAACTTGGTTAACATGCGAGAGACCTTCGACTGGTTGATGTTGTCGAAGCCTTGTTCCTGCAACGCCTGAACAATTTCTCCCTGAGAACTGAATTTCTCTTCTTTGAGTAGCGCTTTAAACGCCTTCACTAATTCTTCTTGCTTAGACGAGCTTCGCATAAGTCACCCGGAATATGACGATAGAAACAACATTATTATGCATGTGGATGAATTTTTATGCAAATTATCTACCTGACGCCAGGCTGAAATAATGTTATGAAAGGGAGAGATTTTATCAGATTTCGTTATCGGAAAACATGCCTGGGTCACGCCGCGCAAATAACCTTAAAAGTAAATTAAATGTTATCAAAATGATGTTGTTTTGGTGGCGTGGCAGGGTGTATTGTAACCCCCTCTTAATTCGTTGTTGCCTACAGCCCGATAGTATTCAGGTGAAGGTGAAAGACGTGCGACCTCAAATTCTTTAGCGATGAAAATTGTAATTAATGACGTGCTGAATTATGGTCGCCGCAACGGAGTTACAGATACTTAAGTTAACCATAATAAGGAGTTTAGGATGAAAGTCGCAGTCCTCGGCGCTGCTGGTGGTATCGGCCAGGCGCTTGCCCTACTACTGAAAACCCAACTGCCTTCAGGCTCAGAACTCTCCCTGTACGATATTGCTCCGGTAACCCCAGGTGTGGCGGTTGACCTGAGCCACATCCCGACAGCTGTGAAAATCAAAGGCTTCTCCGGTGAAGATGCGCGTCCTGCGTTGCAGGGTGCCGACGTGGTGCTGATCTCCGCGGGTGTTGCACGTAAACCGGGTATGGATCGTTCAGACCTGTTCAACGTCAACGCGGGCATCGTGAAAAACCTGGTTCAGCAGATCGCTGAAACCTGCCCGAAAGCGTGCATCGGTATCATCACCAACCCGGTGAACACCACCGTTGCCATCGCAGCAGAAGTACTGAAGAAAGCAGGCGTTTACGACAAGAACAAACTGTTCGGCGTAACTACGCTGGATATCATCCGCTCCAACACCTTCGTGGCTGAGCTGAAAGGCAAGCAGCCAACGGAAGTGGAAGTGCCGGTTATCGGCGGTCACTCTGGCGTGACCATCCTGCCTCTGCTGTCGCAGATCCCGGGCGTGAGCTTCACCGAGCAGGAAGTGGCTGACCTGACTAAACGCATTCAGAACGCAGGCACCGAAGTGGTGGAAGCGAAGGCGGGTGGCGGTTCTGCAACCCTGTCTATGGGGCAGGCGGCGGCACGTTTCGGCCTGTCTCTGGTTCGCGCGTTGCAGGGCGAAAAAGGCGTTGTTGAATGCGCCTATGTTGAAGGCGACGGTGAACACGCGCGCTTCTTCTCTCAGCCGCTGCTGCTGGGTAAAAACGGTGTTGAAGAGCGTAAGTCTATCGGCACGCTGAGCGCGTTTGAGCAAAACGCGATGGAAGGCATGCTGGATACGCTGAAGAAAGACATCACGCTGGGCGAAGAGTTCGTTAACAAGTGATCTTGTCCCGGTAAAAAAAACGGAGCGCTAAGCTCCGTTTTTTTATGCCCGTCAGTTAGTGGCCGGGTATTCCTGGATGGTGACCTGGATCGTCAGCTTCTTGTCATTACGCATGACTTCAACAGGGATGATGGAGCCCGGGCGAATCTCAGCCACCTGGTCCATGGTTTCCAGCGCAGAGACCGCTGGCGTACCGTTGACGGAAAGGATAACGTCGTTCACCTGGATACCTGCATTGGCCGCCGGGCCGCCAGGCGCCACTTCGTTGACCACAATCCCCTGGATCTGATCGATACCACCGCCCTGCGTATGCATCGGTGCGATTTCACGCCCACCAATACCGATGTAGCCACGGATCACGCGGCCATCGCGGATCAGCTTGTCCATGATCTTGGTCGCCAGCTGGAATGGAATGGCAAAGCCAATCCCTTCCGGCGTTTCGCCGTCGTTGCTCTTGTCGAAGGAGAGGGTGTTAATGCCCATCAGTTCGCCCAGAGAGTTCACCAGCGCACCGCCGGAGTTACCGTGGTTGATCGAGGCATCGGTTTGCAGGAAGTTCTGCCGCCCTGACGGGTTCAGGCCGATTCGACCGGTCGCGCTGATGATCCCCTGAGTGATGGTCTGGCCCAGGTTATACGGGTTACCGATCGCCAGTACCACATCGCCGATATGCGGCGTTCGTTTGCGATTAATCGGGATAGTCGGCAGACCGCCGGTGGCGTTGATCTTCAGCACCGCCAGATCGGTCAGGCTGTCCGACCCCACCAGCAGGGCTTCAAACACGCGGCCATCCTGCAAGGCGACGATAATCTGGTCGGCATCGTTAATGACGTGTTTATTGGTGATGATGTAGCCCCGGTCATCCATGATCACACCGGAACCGAGCGTGCGGATCTCCAGCTGGTTATGAGCAGAACTGTTAAGCCCGCGGTTATAGACGTTAACCACGGCGGGGGCGGCACGGCGTACCGCCTGATTGTACGTCGCAGGCGTTTCATCCGTGCTGTCGAACTGAGGAGCCGACAGTTTGTTGAACTGGCGTAAAGATGGCATAGCCACCAGCAGCAGACCGGCAACGATCAAACCAATGACAATTGAACGAAAGAGCTTTAAAAGCATGATGCGTGTGTCGTTAAAAAAGGAACGGTTTGCAGCATAACATGAGTTATCCGGACATCACACGCAGCGGCGATGCCCGGAGTTGCAAATGGTTAACGCAGTAAAATGTAGAGGGTATCGTTGCCACGGATAATTTGCAGGGCAATGACTGCCGGTTTACTCTCCAGCACCTTACGCATTTCGGCAATAGACTGCACGCGAGTACGGTTCACGCCCACGATCACGTCGTCCTGATGCAAACCTGCCTGCGCGGCCGGGCTGCTCTTCTCAACGGTAGTGACAGAAATGCCTTTCGTGCCGTTTTTAAGCTGACCGTCGCTCAGCGTAGCGCCCTGTAGAGTCGGGGAGATCTGTTCTGCGCTGGCGGAAGAGGAGGTGCTCTTGTCCAGCGTCACTTCCACGGTCAGCGGTTTGCCCTCGCGGATCAGGCCCAGCTTCACTTTAGCGCCAGGCTCCGTGGTGGCAATACGCGAACGTAATTCAGCGAAGCTGCTCAGCGGTTTATCGTTCAGGCTGACAATAACGTCACCGGATTTCACGCCCGCTTTCGCAGAGCCTGAGTTGGGCAGCACTTCGCTGACAAACGCCCCGCGCTGGACGTTGAGCTTAAAGGCTTTGGCGATATCGGCGCTCATCTCCATGCCTTTGATGCCCAGCAGACCGCGCTTAACCTCGCCAAACTGAATCAGCTGTTGAGACAGAGTTTTCGCCATGTTGCTCGGAATGGCAAAACCAATCCCGATGCTGCCGCCGCCTGGCGCGAGGATAGCGGTGTTGATGCCGATCAGCTCACCGTTCAGATTAAGCAGCGCACCGCCGGAGTTGCCCCGGTTGATGGAGGCATCGGTCTGGATGAAATTTTCCAGCCCTTCGAGATTCAGGCCGCTGCGCCCCAGGGCGGAGACAATTCCGGAGGTGGCGGTCTGGCCTAAGCCGAACGGGTTACCGACCGCGACAGCAAAATCACCGACGCGCAGCTTATCGGAATCAGCAATGGCGATCTGGGTCAGGTTGCTGGGGTTTTGTACCTGTAGCAGGGCGATATCACTCTGATCGTCACCGCCGATCAGTTTGGCGTCAAACTCCCGGCCATCGTTCAGCTGAACGCTGATTTTATCGGCCTGGCTGATCACGTGGTTATTGGTCAGGATATAGCCCTTAGCCGCGTCGATAATCACCCCTGAGCCCAGACCTTCAAACGGCTGAGCCTGCTGATCCGGCGCGTCTTCGCCAAAATATTTCTTCAGCTCTTCGGGAATACGCTGGCTTTGGCGTGCCGTCCCTTCCACCTGAACGCTGACTACCGCAGGCAGGACTTTTTCAAGCATCGGCGCAAGGCTGGGAATGGCTTCTTGTCCAGGCACCTGCGAAGGCAGTGCCGCACTGGCGGGGAAGGACGCCGAGAGAGATAACCCGACACTTAACGCTAAGGCGCTCAACAGCTGGTTTTTTTTCTTCATCGATGCTGACTCTCGTATCCTGGAATGAAAAAGAACGGCCCCAAAAACATCTTGATGTTATTGAATTTTCAACCGCTGAACAATGAGGTGTTTGACTAAATAATAGCTGGGGACGGGAAGAAAGGACGGGCGCATAAGGTGCGCCCGTAAAATTTATTCAGGTTGTGCGATTAATCGCGTTTTACGCCACCGCGCAGCAGGCCGGACGCGCCGTCTGAATAGTCGCGTGGCATCTGAACCGGAGCCTGATCGTTACCGGCTTCAGAATCAGCCAGACGATTGCGGAAGGGGTTGGTCTCCGCGGTCATTTCCGGCAGCAGGCTGCTGGAGCTTTTCGCCATGTGCTGGTAGAGCTGGCGATAATCTGTCGCCATGTTGTCCAGCAGCTCAGCGCTACGGGCAAAGTGGCTGACCAGCTCTTCGCGATATTCTTCCAGTTCGGCTTTGTTCTTTTCCAGTTCGTATTGCAGTGACTGCTGCTGACGCAATTTGCGGTTACCGAAACGCATGGCCACAGCACCAATGATGATGCCGACGACTAAACCGATTAGCGCATATTCCCAGGTCATGAACTTCTCCCGTTGTCTTGTTGTTCCGTAGGGTGTTGGCTCGGCTCCTGCCTGTGCCTGATTATGCCACTATAACCGCTATTTCCGCAGAAGTGGAATCCTGACGTATCATCGCGTAGTGTAGAACGGCCTTTTTTTCATCAGCCACGCGCGCTGGTGAGGTTTAACTAAAGGAATAACAACAACATCATGCAAAACCTGTCCCCTTCATCGCGTTACCAACTGGCCCTGAGCGAGGGCACACACCAGCCGGATGATGTCCAGCGTGAAGCGGTTAACCGCCTGGACACGATTTATCAGGAAATTCTGGCGAAACCCGCCGATGCGGTGCAGAGCAGTGGGCTGAAGGCGGCATTCGGCCGTTTACTGGGCAAAAAAGAGCCCACGGTAAACGCACCGGTTCGTGGATTATATATGTGGGGTGGCGTTGGGCGGGGTAAGACCTGGCTGATGGACATGTTCTACCAGAGCCTGCCCGGCACGCGTAAGCAGCGTCTGCACTTTCACCGTTTTATGCTGCGGGTCCATGAAGAGCTGACTGCGCTCCAGGGCGAAACCGACCCGCTGGAGATTGTGGCCGATCGCTTCAAGGCGGAAACGGACGTGCTCTGCTTCGACGAGTTCTTTGTTTCCGATATTACGGATGCCATGCTGCTGGGGGGCCTCATGAAAGCGCTGTTTGCGCGTGGGATCACCCTGGTGGCGACCTCAAATATCCCGCCGGATGAGCTTTATCGCAATGGTCTTCAGCGGGCGCGTTTCCTGCCAGCCATAGATGCCATTAAACAGCACTGCGACATCATGAATGTCGATGCCGGCGTCGATTATCGTCTGCGCACATTAACGCAGGCGCACCTGTGGCTTTCACCGCTGAACGCCGACACAGCCAGCGAGATGGATAAACTGTGGCTGGCGCTGGCAGGGGCGCCGCGGGATAAGGCGCCAGCGCTGGAGATTAATCATCGCCCGTTGTCGACGCTTGGCGTAGAGAACCAGACGCTGGCCGTCTCGTTTGCAACGCTCTGCGTGGACGCCCGCAGCCAGCATGACTACATTGCGCTTTCACGTCTGTTCCATACCGTTATGTTGTGGGATGTACCCGTTATGACCCCACTCATGGAGAGCGAAGCGCGCCGCTTCATCGCGCTGGTAGATGAGTTTTACGAGCGCCACGTTAAGCTGGTGGTCAGCGCCGAGGTGCCTTTATATGAGATCTATCAGGGCGAGCGCCTGAAGTTTGAGTTCCAGCGCTGCCTGTCGCGCCTGCAAGAGATGCAGAGCGAAGAGTACCTCAAGCGTGAGCATATGCCGTAATAAATGCTCCCCTCTCCCCGTGGGAGAGGGGCTGGGGGTGAGGGCACCAGACCGCACAGTACGCAACCCCGAAAAACCCATTCCAAATCACATTTAAGGGTCGATCTTTGACCTCAACTTCTCTATAATCTTGCGACCCCACGTTACGAGAAGGTTTTTTTCCCGAAACTTTCTATGTGTCGGCATGTGCTATTCGAAGGGGTAGGTTTGCCGGACTTTGTCGTGTGAACCTCAACTGACTAAACGTTTGGGTGTTCACCAACGTGTAACTTATTATTTGGGTAAGCTTTTAATGAAAACTTTTACAGCTAAACCAGAAACCGTACAGCGCGACTGGTATGTTGTTGACGCGACCGGTAAAACTCTGGGCCGTCTGGCTACTGAACTGGCTCGTCGCCTGCGCGGTAAGCATAAAGCGGAATACACTCCGCACGTTGATACCGGTGATTACATCATCGTTCTGAACGCTGACAAAGTTGCTGTTACCGGCAACAAGCGTACTGACAAAATGTACTACCACCACACCGGCCACATCGGTGGTATCAAAGAAGCGACCTTTGAAGAGATGATTGCCCGCCGTCCTGAGCGTGTGATTGAAATCGCGGTTAAAGGCATGCTGCCAAAAGGCCCGCTGGGTCGTGCTATGTTCCGTAAACTGAAAGTTTACGCAGGCAACGAGCACAACCACGCGGCACAGCAACCGCAAGTTCTTGACATCTAATCGGGATTATAGGCAATGGCTGAAAATCAATACTACGGCACTGGTCGCCGCAAAAGTTCCGCAGCTCGCGTTTTCATCAAACCGGGCAGTGGTAAAATCGTAATCAACCAGCGTTCTCTGGAACAATACTTCGGTCGCGAAACTGCCCGCATGGTAGTTCGCCAGCCGCTGGAACTGGTTGATATGGTAGAAAAACTGGATCTGTACATCACCGTTAAAGGTGGTGGTATCTCCGGTCAGGCAGGTGCGATCCGTCACGGTATCACCCGCGCTCTGATGGAGTACGACGAATCCCTGCGTTCTGAACTGCGTAAAGCTGGCTTCGTTACTCGTGACGCGCGTCAGGTTGAACGTAAGAAAGTGGGTCTGCGTAAAGCACGTCGTCGTCCACAGTTCTCCAAACGTTAATCCATTCTGCTTACGCAGAACGATTGGCGAAAAACCCGCTTCGGCGGGTTTTTTTATGGATAATACGCAGGTTATCCACAGTAACATTTCATATATCTTCTCTTTTTCCACATTTCCGGAATCCCCTCACCACAAAGCCATCAAAATCTGGTAAACTATCATCCAATTTTCTGCCCAAATATCGGTGAATACTCGATTTTTGTTCGATTCTTGAACAATGTGTCTTCTCTGGGATGGGCGATACATCATCTGGCTGGCCCCGTTGGGCTGGTAGCAGTAAAAATTCTGAATATACCTGGAGGTTTTCATGGCTGTCGCTGCCAACAAACGTTCGGTAATGACGCTGTTTTCTGGTCCTACTGACATTTATAGCCATCAGGTTCGTATCGTGCTGGCCGAGAAGGGTGTCAGTTTTGAGATCGAGCATGTGGAAAAGGATAACCCGCCTCAGGATCTGATCGATCTCAACCCGAGCCAAAGCGTACCGACGCTGGTGGATCGCGAGCTGACCCTGTGGGAATCCCGTATCATTATGGAATACCTGGATGAGCGTTTCCCGCATCCGCCGCTGATGCCTGTTTATCCTGTTGCGCGTGGTGAAAGCCGCCTGTACATGCAGCGTATCGAGAAAGACTGGTACTCGCTGATGAACGTTATTGTCAACGGTTCCTCTTCTGAAGCGGATGCTGCACGTAAACAGCTGCGTGAAGAGCTGCTGGCGATTGCGCCGGTATTTGGTCAAAAGCCTTTCTTCCTGAGCGACGAGTTCAGCCTGGTAGATTGCTACCTGGCTCCGCTGCTGTGGCGTCTGCCAACCCTGGGCGTAGAGTTCAGCGGTCCTGGCGCGAAAGAGCTGAAAGGCTACATGACTCGCGTCTTTGAACGCGACTCTTTCCTGGCATCCTTAACTGAACCGGAACGTGAAATGCGTCTCGGCCGAGGCTAATGACTGTGGAAATGTCACAACTTTCACCACGCCGTCCGTATCTGCTGCGCGCCTTCTATGAATGGCTGCTGGATAACCAGCTCACGCCGCACCTGGTTGTGGATGTGACGTTGCCGGGCGTGCTGGTTCCAATGGAATACGCGCGCGACGGACAGATTGTACTGAATATTGCGCCACGCGCAGTCGGTAACCTGGAGCTGGCGAACGACGAAGTGCGCTTTAATGCGCGCTTCGGCGGCGTGCCGCGTCAGGTTTCCGTGCCGCTGGCAGCTGTGCTGGCTATCTACGCCCGTGAAAACGGTGCGGGCACCATGTTTGAGCCGGAAGCGGCTTATGATGAAGAGGTTGCCAGCCTGAATGATGATGAGGCATCCGATGAACGCGAAAGCGACACGGTAATGTCTGTCATCGATGGCGATAAACCCGATCATAATGACGACACCGATCCGGATGACGAGCCACCACCACGCGGTGGTCGTCCCGCACTGCGCGTTGTGAAATAAACAAACAGGCCCGACGGGCCTGTTTTGCTTTCCGTCCCTTTTCGCCCCCTCTAATTTCCTGTGTTATGATGAACTGTTTTCCTTCAATGGCACCGGACTGCAATGAAACCGACTGATCTTAAAGCTGAAAACTCTGATGAAACCATTGGCCGCAGCCTGCGCCGTCGGCCGCTGGCGCGCAAAAAACTGTCTGATATGGTGGAAGAAGAGCTGGAGCAGATGATCCGTCGGAAGGAATTTGCCCAGGGAGAGCAGTTACCCTCCGAGCGCGAACTGATGGAGTTCTTCAACGTGGGTCGCCCCTCGGTGCGCGAAGCGCTGGCGGCGCTAAAGCGTAAAGGGCTGGTGCAGATTAACAACGGTGAACGTGCCCGCGTAACCATGCCGTCTGCCGATACCATCATCAGTGAATTGTCGGGAATGGCGAAAGACTTTCTGACCCAGCCCAGCGGTATTGCCCATTTCGAGCAGCTTCGCCTGTTCTTTGAATCCAGCCTTGTTCGTTATGCCGCAGAATATGCCACTGACGATCAGATTGCGCAGCTCACAAAAGCCCTGGAGATCAACAGCCAGTCCCTGGATGACAACACGCTATTTATTCGTTCCGATGTCGATTTTCACCGCGTGCTGGCGGAGATCCCCGGCAATCCGATCTTCAATGCGATCCACGTTGCGCTGCTTGACTGGTTAATTGCGGCGCGTCCTAAAGTGCCGGACGCAGAGCTTTATCAGCATAATGAAGTCAGCTATCGCCAGCATATCGCAATTGTGGATGCGATCCGCCGCCGCGATCCCGATGAAGCGGATCGGGCGTTGCAAACTCACCTTAACAGCGTCTCCGCCACCTGGCACGCTTTCGGCCAGCATTCAAAAGCCAAAAAATAACGATCCTTTAGTGAAGCAGATCGCAATATAAGCGTTCTGTATTCCACTGCTGCTTAATTGATATGGTATAACAGGTATAAAGGTATGTCGTTATAAAAAACACACGATCGATTGAGGTAACTATGGCAACGCAATTACGCGGCGTAATGGCCGCACTCCTGACCCCGTTTAACTCTGAGCAGATGCTGGATAAAGAAAGCCTGCGCCGTCTGGTGCAGTTCAATATTGAACAAGGTATCGATGGGCTGTACGTCGGCGGTTCAACGGGAGAGGCCTTTGTACAGAGCCTTTCGGAACGAGAGCAGGTGATGGAGATTGTGGCGGAAGAGGCGAAAGGGAAAATCACGCTCATCGCCCATGTTGGCTGCGTCAGCACGGCGGAAAGCCAGCAGTTAGCCATGGCCGCCGCCCGCGTGGGTTTTGACGCTGTATCCGCCGTCACACCGTTTTACTATCCCTTTAGCTTTGAAGAACATTGTGACCACTACCGTGCAATTATTGACTCCGCTGACGGTTTACCGATGGTGGTTTACAACATCCCGGCGCTGAGCGGCGTTAAGTTAACGCTGGATCAGATCAACACGCTGGTGACGCTGCCTGGCGTCGGCGCGCTGAAGCAAACCTCCGGCGATCTCTTCCAGATGGAGCAGATCCGTCGCGCGCACCCGGATCTGGTGCTCTACAACGGTTATGACGAGATCTTCGCCTCCGGCCTGCTGGCCGGCGCGGACGGGGGGATCGGCAGCACCTACAACATTATGGGCTGGCGTTACCAGGCGATCGCTAAAGCGGTTCGTGAAGGGGATAACGCCACCGCACAGCGCCTGCAAAGCGAATGCAACAAGGTGATCGATCTGCTTATTAAAGCCGGGGTGTTCCGTGGTCTGAAAACGGTTCTGCACTATATGGACGTGGTATCCGTGCCGCTGTGCCGTAAGCCGTTTGCCCCTGTGGATGAAAAATTCGTGCCTGAGCTGAAAGCGCTGGCGGAGCAGCTAATGGCGGAAAAACGCTAACGCATAGCCGGGGGCGCTTCGCCTTATCCGGCCTACAAAAACATGCTACGTAGGCCGGATAAGGCGCAGCCGCCATCCGGCAAAACGACAGAGAAATCGTCGGGAGAGTGAAATGAGTAAGTCTACCCAAAGCATCCCGTGGTACCGCCATCTTACCCGTCCTCAGTGGCGCGCCTTCTCCGCCGCCTGGCTGGGATATCTGCTTGATGGCTTCGATTTTGTATTGATAGCCTTAGTCCTGACAGAAATAAAAAGCGAGTTTGCCCTGACAACAGTGGAAGCGGCGAGCCTGATTTCGGCGGCCTTTATATCGCGCTGGTTCGGCGGCCTGCTGCTGGGCGCCATGGGCGACCGCTATGGCCGCAAGCTGGCGATGATCACCAGCATCGTGCTCTTTTCCTGCGGTACGCTGGCCTGCGGTTTTGCGCCGGGTTACGTCACCCTGTTTATCGCCCGCATGGTGATAGGCATGGGGATGGCGGGGGAATATGGCTCCAGCGCAACCTATGTGATTGAAAGCTGGCCAAAGCACCTGCGCAACAAGGCGAGTGGTTTTCTGATTTCCGGTTTCTCCGTCGGCGCCGTGGTTGCGGCCCAGGTCTACAGCCTTGTCGTGCCCGTCTGGGGCTGGCGGGCGCTGTTCTTTATCGGCATTCTGCCCATCGTCTTTGCCCTGTGGCTGCGGAAAAATATTCCGGAAGCTGAGGACTGGAAAGCGAAGCACGAAGGCAAAGCCCCGGTGCGCACCATGGTTGATATTCTGTATCGCGGCAAATACCGCGTCATCAATATGGCGATGACGCTGTTTGCCGGTACGGCGCTGTGGTTCTGTTTTGCAGGCGAACTCAACAACGCGGGGCTGGTCGTTATTCTCGGCCTGCTGTGCGCCATCGTCTTTATCAGCTTTATGGTGCAAAGCAGCGGCAAACGCTGGCCGACGGGCGTCACGTTGATGGTTGTCGTGCTCTTCGCCTTTCTCTACTCCTGGCCGATTCAGGCGCTATTACCCACTTATCTGAAAACCGACCTGGCCTATGATCCGTCAACGGTGGCGAAGGTGCTGTTCTTTAGCGGCTTCGGCGCGGCGGTAGGCTGCTGCGTGGGTGGTTTTCTCGGTGACTGGCTTGGCACCCGCAAGGCCTATGTCTGTAGCCTGTTGGCCTCACAGCTCCTGATTGTTCCCGTCTTTGCGATTGGCGGCGCCAATGTCTGGGTGTTGGGCTTGTTACTCTTTTTCCAGCAGATGCTGGGGCAGGGGATCTCCGGGATCTTACCCAAACTCATCGGCGGCTATTTCGATACCGACCAGCGTGCGGCGGGTCTGGGTTTTACCTACAACGTTGGCGCGTTGGGCGGCGCGATTGCCCCGGTGATTGGCGCGCTGCTGTCGCAGGATATGGCGCTGGGCACGGCCCTGGGGTCGCTCTCCTTTGGCCTGACGTTTGTGGTGATCTTGCTTATTGGTCTGGATATGCCCTCCCGCGTTCAGCGCTGGATCAGGCCAGAAGCCCTGCGTACGCATGATGCTATTGACGGTAAACCGCTGAGTGGCGCACTCCCTTTTGGTGCCAGTAAAAGCGGTCTGATCAAACACAAAGGATAAGCTGATGTCATTGCTAAACCAGAAGACAGCAGCGCGAGGCGGTGAAATGACAACCCTGGCTATTGATATTGGCGGCACCAAACTCGCGGCTGCGTGCGTGGAGGGGCAGACCATTACTGCCCGTCGCGAGTGTCAGACGCCTGCCAGCCAGACGCCGGAGGCGTTGCAGGCTGCGCTACAAACGCTGATTGCACCCTTTACGGCGCAGGCAACGCGGGTCGCGGTGGCATCAACCGGGATCATTCACAACGGTATTTTGACCTCCATTAATCCGTCTAATCTGGGCGGGCTGGCGGAATTTCCACTGGTGGAATTTCTCTCGGGAATAACCGATCTGCCGGTGATGGCGATCAACGACGCGCAGGCCGCCGCCTGGGCTGAGTTCTGCGCCTTGCCGGATGATGACGATATGGTCTTTCTGACCGTCTCAACCGGTGTCGGTGGTGGCGTGGTCCTCAATCGAACACTGCAAACGGGCAGCGGCGGTCTGGCTGGACATCTGGGTCACACGCTGGCCGATCCCGCCGGTCCGCGTTGTGGCTGCGGGCGAAGAGGGTGCGTTGAGGCTATCGCCTCGGGGCGCGGCATCGCTGCTCAGGCAGAAGGCGTATTGTCCGGGCTGGATTCGAAAGCGATATTCAGCCTTGCAGCGCAAGGTAATCCACAGGCACAGGCGCTGATTGCGCGTTCAGCGCAGACGCTGGCGCGTCTTATTGCCGATGTCAAAGCCGTGACTGATTGCCAGATTGTAGTTATTGGAGGCAGCGTGGGGCTGGCAGAGGGGTATCTGGGGCTCGTGGAGGCGTATCTGTCGCGGGAGCCCGCCGTCTATCAGGCCGCACTTCGGCCTGCACACTATCGCCACGATGCCGGGCTGTTAGGTGCGGCGTTGTTAGCACATGGAGACGCGTTATGATGCTGGGAGAGTTGCAGTCGCTGGCGACATCTGGCCTGACCGGGGTTCTGATCAATGCCCTCACGCTGGCCGTGGCGGCACGGCCAGAAGAGAAACGCCCTGGTCATTATGAACTCCAGGGCACGGATATCTTTATGAACGTGATGCAGTTTGCCACGCAAGAGCCGAAGCAGAAAAAGGCGGAACTGCACACACAGTATATTGATATTCAGCTTCTGCTCGCTGGAGAAGAACGCATCTTTTTTGGGGTTATGGGGTCCGCGCGGGCGTGTGAAGAAATGCATAGCGCAGAAGATTATCAGCTTTGCCGCCACATCAATGATGAACAATCCATTGTATTAAAGCCTGGTATGTTCGTGGTCTTTATGCCGGGTGAGCCGCATAAGCCGGGATGTCTTGTTGAATCGGAGGGGGAAATTAAAAAAGCCGTGGTAAAAGTCCGGGCCAGCCTGTTAACCGCATAAAAAAGCCGGATGGGATGTCCATCCGGCTTGTCTCTTACACTTCCAGGAAGTTCATGATCCCGTCAGCCGCTTTACGGCCTTCGGCAATCGCCGTGACCACCAGGTCAGAGCCGCGAACGATGTCGCCACCGGCGAAGATTTTCGGGTTGCTGGTCTGGAACGCGTTATCGCTGCCTTCTGGCGCAATTATGCGACCCTGAGAGTCCAGCTCTACGCTGTGCTTCGCCAGCCACTCCATGCTGTGAGGACGGAAACCAAACGCCATCACCACGGCGTCAGCCGGGATCACGTGTTCAGAACCGGCCACGATCTCCGCGCGACGACGGCCTTTCGCATCTGGCGCACCCATCTCCGTGCGCGCCATCTTCACGCCGCTCACTTTACCGTTGGCATTCACTTCAATACCCAGAGGCTGGATGTTGAACTGGAACTCGACGCCCTCTTCACGCGCGTTTTTCACTTCGCGTTTAGAACCCGGCATGTTCTCTTCGTCACGACGGTAGGCACAGATGACATGCGCCGCATTCTGACGAATGGAGGTACGCACGCAGTCCATCGCGGTATCACCGCCGCCCAGCACCACCACGCGTTTGCCTTCCATACTGACGAACGGCTCATCGGCGGTCTCGCCGTAGCCCATTAGCTGTTTGGTATTCGCAATCAGGAACGGCAGCGCGTCGTACACGCCTGGCGCATCTTCGTTCTCCAGACCACCGCGCATGGACTGATAGGTTCCCACGCCCAGGAACACGGCGTCGTAATCCTTCAGCAGGTCGTCGAGCTGTACGTCGCGGCCCACTTCGGTGTTGAGTTTGAACTCAATGCCCATGCCGGTGAAGATTTCGCGGCGGCGGGTCATGACCTCTTTCTCCAGCTTGAAGGCCGGGATACCGAAGGTCAGCAGGCCGCCAATCTCTGGGTGGCGATCGAAGACCACCGCCTTCACGCCGTTACGGGTCAGCACGTCCGCACAGGCCAGGCCTGCCGGGCCCGCACCGATAATCGCCACGCGCTTGTCGGTTTGACGCACACCGGTCATATCCGGACGCCAGCCCATCTCGAACGCTTTATCGTTGATATAGCGTTCGATGTTGCCGATGGTCACTGCGCCAAACTCGTCATTCAGCGTACAGGAGCCTTCACACAGACGATCCTGAGGGCACACGCGGCCGCACACTTCCGGCAGGGTGTTGGTCTGATGAGACAGCTCGGCGGCTTCAAAAATACGCCCTTCGTTGGCCAGCTTCAGCCAGTTCGGGATGTAGTTATGGACCGGACACTTCCATTCGCAGTAAGGGTTACCGCAGGACAGGCAGCGGTCTGCCTGTGCTTTGGCCTGGCCTTCTGAAAACGGCTCATAGATTTCAACAAATTCAATTTTACGGATCTTCAGCGGTTTCTTTGGCGGATCAACACGCTGAAGATCGATAAACTGGTAAACGTTCTGGCTCATCTGAATTCCTTACTGCGCCTGCACGCGCAGCTCTGCTGCGCTACGACTACGGTGACCCAACAGGGCTTTAACATCGCTGGACTTCGGCTTAACCAGCGCGAATTTCGCAGAGAACGCCGGCCAGTTGGCCAGGATCTCTTCGCCGCGCGAAGAACCGGTATGCTGCACGTGTTCGGTAATTAAGCCGCGCAGGTGTTCTTCGTGGATGGCCAGAGTATCAACGTCCAGCACTTCCACCAGCTCAGGGTTCACGCGTTTGCGGAACTCACCGTCTTCATCCAGGACGTAGGCAAAACCGCCCGTCATGCCCGCGCCAAAGTTCACGCCGGTTTTACCCAGGACGCACACAATTCCGCCCGTCATGTATTCACAGCCGTTATCGCCGATGCCTTCCACCACGGTGATGGCGCCGGAGTTACGCACCGCAAAACGCTCGCCCGCACGGCCCGCGGCAAACAGACGACCGCCGGTTGCACCGTACAGACAGGTATTGCCGATGATGCTTGCTTCATGGCTGCGGAAGGCTGAACCAACCGGAGGACGCACCGCCAGCAGACCGCCCGCCATGCCCTTTCCGACGTAGTCGTTGGCATCACCGGTCAGGTATAACTCAACGCCACCCGCGTTCCACACGCCGAAGCTCTGACCCGCGGTACCGCTGAAATGCGCGGTAATGGGATCCGACGCCAGACCCTGATCACCGTGCGTTTGCGCGATGTAACCGGAGAGAGACGCACCCACGGAACGGTCGGTGTTGCGGATATCAAACCAGAACGTTTTGCTCTGCTTCTCGTCCACGTACGGCTTCGCCTGTTGCAGCAGCTGCGCGTTCAGCACGCCGTTGTCGAACGGCGGGTTGTTCTCGGTACAGTAAACCGCTTTGCCAGGATGCGGCTGAGCGGTTTCCAGCAGCTTGGACAGCTCCAGCTTCTGCTGCTTGGCCGTGAAGCCCTCAAGCTCTTTCAGCAGGTCGGTACGGCCAATCAGATCCACCAGACGCTTCACGCCCAGCTGCGCCATCAGCTCGCGGGTTTCACGGGCGATGAAGTCAAAGTAGTTAGTCACTTTGAACGGCAGGCCGTGATAGTGGTTCTTACGCAGCTTTTCGTCCTGGGTAGCAACACCCGTTGCACAGTTGTTCAGGTGGCAAATACGCAGGTATTTACAGCCGAGCGCAACCATTGGGCCGGTACCAAAGCCGAAGCTTTCCGCTCCCAGAATCGCCGCCTTGATGATGTCGAGGCCGGTTTTCAGCCCACCGTCCACCTGCAAACGGATCTTGTGACGCAGGCCGTTAGCGACCAGCGCCTGCTGGGTTTCCACCAGGCCGAGCTCCCACGGACAGCCCGCATATTTCACGGAGGAGAGCGGGCTTGCGCCGGTGCCGCCGTCGTAACCGGCGATGGTGATCAGATCCGCATAGGCTTTCGCCACGCCGGTGGCAATGGTGCCAACGCCCGGTTCGGAAACCAGCTTCACGGAGATCATCGCTTTCGGGTTGACCTGTTTCAGGTCGAAAATCAGCTGCGCCAGATCCTCGATAGAGTAAATATCGTGGTGCGGCGGCGGGGAGATCAGCGTCACGCCTGGTACCGAGTAGCGAAGCTTAGCGATGTACGGGGTGACTTTATCACCCGGCAGTTGACCGCCTTCACCCGGTTTTGCCCCCTGAGCGACCTTAATCTGGATCACGTCGGCGTTAACCAGGTACGCAGGCGTTACGCCAAAGCGACCGGACGCCACCTGCTTGATACGGGACACTTTGTTGGTGCCGTAGCGGGCCGGATCTTCACCGCCTTCGCCGGAGTTGGAGTTGCCGCCGATGCTGTTCATGGCTTCCGCCAGCGCTTCGTGGGCTTCCGGGCTCAGCGCGCCGATGGACATCGCCGCAGTATCGAAGCGTTTGAACAGCTCAGACGCGGGTTCAACCTCGTCAATGCTGACCGCTTCCTCACCCGGATTGAGGGCAATGAGATCGCGCAGCGTCGCCGCGGGACGGTTGTTCACCAGCTCAGCATACTGCTGATAATCGCTGTACTCGCCGCTCTGCACCGCCTGTTGCAGCGTGCGCACTACGTCCGGGTTATAAGCGTGATACTCACCCCCGTGGACATATTTCAGCAGGCCGCCCTGTTCCAGCGGCTTACGTGCCAGCCAGGCGCGTTTCGACAGGTTCACCAGATCCTGCTGGAAGTCAGCAAAACCGGCGCCACCGATACGGCTGACCACGCCCTGGAAGCAGAGGTTGGCGACCTCGTTATGCAGGCCGACCGCTTCAAATAGCTTCGAGCAGCGGTAAGAGGCGATGGTCGAGATGCCCATTTTGGACATGATCTTGTACAGACCTTTGTTGATGCCGTTACGGTAGTTCAGCATCACAGCACGGTAGTCTTTATCGATCGCGCGGGTATCTACCAGGCGTGCCAGCGTTTCGTAGGCCAGGTACGGATAAATCGCCGTGGCGCCAAAGCCTAACAGCACCGCAAAGTGGTGCGGGTCGCGCGCGCTCGCGGTTTCAACGATGATGTTGGCATCACAGCGCAGGCTCTTGTCCACCAGACGCGTCTGGATAGCCCCCACCGCCATGGGGGCAGGCACCGGCAGACGGTTTTTCGCGATGTTGCGGTCAGACAGCACCAGCAGAACGGTGCCGTTACGTACCATCTGCTCGGCTTTGTCGCACAGCGCGTTCACCGTCTCTTCGAGGCTCGTTTCGGTCACGTCGAAGGTGATATCGAGCGTGTCGGCGCGATAGTGCTCCTCGGTCATGGTGGTGAGCTGTTTGAAATCGGAGTACAACAGGATCGGTGATTTAAAGGTCAGACGGTGCGCCTGGCCTTCGGCTTCACAGAATACGTTCATCTCACGGCCGATGCTGGTGGCCAGCGACATGACGTGGGCTTCGCGCAGCGGGTCTATTGGCGGGTTAGTGACCTGCGCAAACTGCTGACGGAAATAGTCGTAAATAATGCGTGGCTGGCTGGAAAGCACGGCAAACGGGGTATCGTCACCCATTGAGCCGACCGCTTCCTGGCCGTTTTCGCCGAGAACGCGAATAACCGAGTCCAGTTCTTCCGCGCTGTAGTTAAACTGCTTCTGGAAGCTCGCGAGGGTGTCATCGTCCAGCTCGCGGCTGCCCACTTCTTCGTCCGACAGATCTTCAAACGGCACCAGACGACGCACGTTTTTCTCCATCCACTCTTTGTACGGATGGCGGCTCTTCAGATCGTTGTCGGTTTCGGCGGAATGCAGAATACGCCCACCGCGGGTGTCGATCACCATCAGCTCGCCCGGACCGACGCGGCCTTTTTCGACCACTTCGTCAGGCTGGTAATCCCAGATGCCGACTTCAGAGGCGCAGGTGATGAGCTTGTCTTTGGTGATAACGTAGCGCGCCGGACGCAGACCGTTACGGTCCAGGTTACAGGCGGCAAAACGACCGTCGGACATCACGATGCCCGCCGGGCCGTCCCACGGCTCCATGTGCATGGAGTTAAAGTCGAAGAACGCGCGCAGCTCAGGGTCCATATCCGGGTTGTTCTGCCAGGCCGGTGGCACGAGCAGACGCATGGCGCGCACGATATCCATCCCGCCCGCCAGCAGCAGCTCCAGCATATTATCCATGGAGCTGGAGTCCGAGCCGGTTTCGTTGACGAACGGTGCGGCATCGTGCAGGTCCGGGATCAGCGGGGTCTGGAACTTATAGGTACGGGCGCGGGCCCACTGGCGGTTGCCGGTAATGGTGTTGATCTCACCGTTGTGCGCCAGGTAGCGGAACGGCTGAGCCAGCGGCCAGCGTGGAACGGTGTTGGTGGAGAAGCGCTGGTGGAACAGGCAAATGGCCGATTCCAGACGCAGATCCGCCAGGTCCAGATAGAAGCGCGGCAGGTCAGCCGGCATACACAGACCTTTATAGATGTTCACCAGGTTAGAGAGGCTACAGACGTAGAACTCTTTATCGTCCTGAAGACGTTTTTCAATGCGGCGGCGTGCGATAAACAGACGGCGTTCCATATCACGCGGACGCCAGCCCGCAGGCGCGTTGACGAAAATCTGTTCAATACGAGGCAGCGAGGAGAGGGCGATTTCACCGAGCACCCCTTCGTTGGTTGGCACATCGCGCCAGCCGACAATCGACAGGGTTTCACGCTGAAGTTCTTCTTCAACGATGCGGCGTGACGCGGCAGCTTTTTCTGGATCCTGATTCAGGAACAGCAT
This sequence comes from Enterobacter sp. CRENT-193, assembly GCF_002787395.1. Taxonomy (NCBI): domain Bacteria; kingdom Pseudomonadati; phylum Pseudomonadota; class Gammaproteobacteria; order Enterobacterales; family Enterobacteriaceae; genus Enterobacter; species Enterobacter sp. CRENT-193. The sequence goes on from NZ_CP024812.1 coordinate 1,344,008, forward strand.
ACCGACAGCGTAGTTTTTGGCTAAACGCCAGCCGCGCTCTTCCGCCACGATGCGGAAGAAACGATCCGGTTTTTGCAGCAGCAGACCGCAACCGTCGCCGGTTTTACCATCGGCAAGGATGGCGCCACGGTGCTGCATACGGGCCAGTGCGTGAATAGCAGTACGCACTACCTTGTGGCTAGGTTCGCCTTCTATGTGGGCGATCAGGCCGAAACCACAGTTATCCTTCTCAAGGGATTTATCGTACAACATATCAGTGAACCTCCCCAGGCTCGTCGGGCTTCCCACTGAACTTTACCGTGGCGCACAGGCGCAGAAAGAGCATGGCGACGGGGTTAGCGTTTCATACGCGGACCTCGCATTCGCCCTCTTTTTCATCCTTTTGCGCAGGTAAACAAGTTTGAGGACTTGCTTCAGAGGGAATCTCAATTACTGCATAAATATGATGAGCAGGCCGCTCATCCAGAAAGCTTCCAGCGGATTTCCAACTTATCGGGAATTGGTACACAGGTCAAATGGCAATCTTATTTATACAAAAATGTGCTAAAGAGTGCTTATCTAGTTGTTTTTATTGTGTATTTAACTATTTTTACAACCGCTTAAAGCACCGGGCAGGTGCAGGGGAGTGTGATCTGACTCACTATACGAAAGCGGTATTATCGATGCAGCGTGCTGAAATGCAGATTTATAGCAGAATATTAATCTGGTGTTGCATTCAATGCCGCATAAAATCACTGTTTTTCAGTCCTGGCGCTATAAATGAAAAAAACCATCAGAACATAAGGAAAAGTAATTACGTTCAGGGTGAATGAAATGTCGGTAATCGTGATTATTTATTCAAATAGATAAAAGCCGTCCAGGGCGATTGATCCAGGTCATCGCCGACAGAGGCTAAAAATGGCAGGCTTGTCCCCTTTCTTCGGGACGGTCTATCAGATTATGCAGTTACAGAAATTAGTCAATATGTTTGGTGGGGATCTTTTGCAGCGCTACGGACAAAAGGTTCACAAACTGACGCTGCACGGCGGCTTTAGCTGCCCGAACCGCGATGGCACCATCGGGCGTGGTGGCTGCACCTTCTGTAACGTGGCCTCGTTTGCTGACGAGGCCCAGCAGCATAAATCTATCGCTGAACAGCTCGCCCATCAGGCGAGTCTGGTGAACCGCGCGAAGCAGTATCTGGCCTATTTCCAGGCCTATACCAGCACGTGGGCGGAGGTGCAGGTGCTGCGCTCGATGTATCAGCAGGCGGTTGCTCAAGCGAACATTGTCGGGCTGTGCGTGGGGACGCGTCCGGACTGCGTGCCGGACGCCGTGCTGGATTTACTTAGCGAGTACAAAGAGAAGGGCTACGAGATCTGGCTGGAGCTGGGCTTGCAGACCGCGCATGACAAAACCCTGCACCGTATCAATCGCGGGCATGATTTCGCCTGCTATCAGCGCACCACGCGTCTCGCCCGCCAGCGTGGATTAAAAGTCTGCTCGCATCTGATTGTCGGCTTGCCGGGAGAAGGGCGGCAGCACGGGCTGGAAACGCTGGAAAAAGTCGTTGAGACCGGCGTGGATGGCATTAAGCTGCATCCGCTGCATATCGTGAAGGGCAGCATAATGGCGAAAGCCTGGGAAGCGGGGCGGTTATGTGGTATCGAACTCGACGACTATACGGTGACTGCGGGGGAAATGATTCGCCATACGCCGCCGGAGATTGTTTACCACCGCATCTCGGCAAGCGCCCGCCGTCCAACGCTTCTGGCACCGCTATGGTGTGAGAACCGCTGGACGGGGATGCTGGAAATCAACCGCTATCTACAGGAGAACGGCGTACAGGGGTCGGCGCTTGGCCGCCCGTGGGTTCCCCCGCTACCGGCGACGGCCGCCTAGCAGACTTCCCAGCATGCCGCGTACTATCTGGTTGGTAATCTGACGCGTCGCGCTTTTTGCCATGGTCTGAACCACGCCATCGCGTTTGCCGCCGCGTGGCCCGGTGCTGCCGAACAGAATATCTTTCAGCCCGCCGAGAATGCCGTCGTCCACGGCAACAGATTGCCCTTTTGCGGCAGGCGCATCCTGCGATTCGGCAGTCGCCTGCACCCCTTTTTGCAGCATCTCGAACGCCGATTCGCGATCCACCTCGTCTTCATACTTTCCGTACACCGGGGAGTGGTTAATCAGGCCGTTGCGTTCATCGTCCGTTACCGGACCCATGCGCGAGCAGGGCGCAATCACCATCGCGCGCTCGACAACTGTCGGGCTGCCTTTTGCATCGAGGAACGAAATCAGCGCTTCACCGGTGCCCAGCGCCTGAATGGCGGTTTCGGTATCAAAGGCCGGATTGACACGCATGGTTTGCGCCGCGGCTTTCACCGCTTTCTGATCTTTCGGCGTAAAGGCGCGCAGGGCGTGCTGCACGCGGTTACCCAACTGCCCCAGTACGTTGTCCGGAATATCCGACGGGTTTTGCGACACAAACCAGACCCCGACGCCTTTGGAGCGGATCAGGCGGATAACCTGTTCAATTTTATCCAGCAGCACCTGCGGCGCGTCGTTAAACAACAGGTGCGCTTCGTCAAAGAAGAACACCAGTTTGGGTTTTTCCAGATCGCCTGCTTCCGGCAGTTGTTCGTACAGTTCAGAGAGCATCCACAGCAGGCTGGCGGCGTAAAGCTTCGGCATCTGGTAGAGCTTCTCTGCGCTCAGAATGTTGATGATGCCTTTGCCGCTGCTGTCGGTACGCATCCAGTCTTTGATATCCAGCATTGGCTCGCCGAAGAAGTGTTCGGCGCCCTGTTGCTCCAGCGTCAGGAGCCCGCGCTGAATGGCGCCCACTGAGGCGCTGCTAATATTGCCGTACTGGTTCTGGAAGGATTTGGCGTTATCGCCAATGTACTGGGTGATGGCGCGCAGATCTTTGAAGTCGAGCAGCAGTAGCCCCTGATCGTCGGCGATACGGAAGATAATGTTCAGTACCCCGGACTGCACGTCGTTGAGGTTAAGCAGACGAGCCAGCAGCAGCGGGCCGAGGTCGGAGACGGTGGCACGCACCGGATGCCCTTTTTCGCCGAAGATATCCCAGACCACCACCGGATTACCGTGCGGCGTCCAGTCCGTGATACCGATATTTTTCAGGCGCTCAAGCAGTTTTTCTGACGCTGCACCTTCCTGAGCCACCCCAGTTAAATCGCCCTTCACGTCAGCCATAAAAACCGGCACGCCAGTCTCTGACAACGACTCAGCCAGCTTTTGCAGGGTAACGGTTTTTCCCGTCCCGGTCGCGCCGGTGATCAGGCCATGACGGTTCGCCATCGCGGGCAGTAAAAACAGCTCTTTTTCCAGCGTCCTGGCGATTAGCAATGGTGTACTCATGATGCACGTCCTCTCGTAGTCCTGGGTGGAGTATAGGCAACCTGACGGCAAAATGTCTGCGTAAATTCCTCACTTTGCGGCGCATTATCCAGTGCGGACTATGCTTTTGCATACGGTAAACAAAATTTTGGGAAACTATGTCCAGATTCTTTTTTAACGACCGCAAACAGCTTGTCAACGATGCCATTGAAGGCATACTTCTCTCCGCGCCGCACGGTAATCTCGTCAAACTGGATATCGATCCGGCCATCCGCGTGGTGGCTCGCGGCGACTGGGATAAAAGCCGCGTGGCGGTGATCTCCGGTGGCGGCTCCGGCCATGAACCGGCACATGCCGGGTTCGTCGGCAAAGGCATGCTTACCGCAGCGGTGTGTGGCGATCTGTTCGCCTCCCCAAGCGTGGATGCGGTCCTCAATGCCATTGTGGCGGTGACGGGCGACCGTGGCTGCCTGCTGATTGTGAAAAACTACACCGGCGACCGGCTTAACTTTGGCCTGGCGGCGGAAAAAGCCAAACGCTACGGCCTGAAGGTCGAGATGGTTATCGTGGCGGATGATATCGCCCTGCCGGATAACAAGCAGCCGCGTGGTATCGCGGGAACGGCGCTGGTGCATAAAATTGCGGGATATGCGGCAGAGCAGGGGAAATCGCTAAACGACGTGCGGGATATTGCGCAACAGGCCTGCGATAACCTCTGGAGCCTGGGCGTGGCGATGCAAACGTGCAACCTGCCGGGCAGCGATGATGAAGGGGGGCGCATTAAACAAGGCCATGTCGAGCTGGGCCTGGGCATTCACGGCGAGCCTGGGGCTTCCGTGGTGGATACGCAAAACAGCAAAGCCATTATCGACACGCTGGTGACGCCGTTACGCGCGCAGGCGGGGGAAGGGCGTTTTGCGGTGCTGATTAACAATCTTGGTGGCGTATCGGCGTTGGAGATGGCGCTGCTGACCAAAGAGCTGGCGCACTCGGCGCTGAAAGAGAACATTGCGTATCTGATTGGCCCGGCGCCGCTGGTGAGTGCGCTGGATATGAAAGGCTTTTCGTTAACGCTGCTAAAGCTCAACGATTTCTTCGAGAAGGCGATTCACGCCGAGGTCGAGACGCTGGGCTGGCAGAAGCCCGTGGCGTTCGCGCCCCTGCGTACCGTCCCACATAGCGCCCTTCATGATCGCGTGGAATATGCCCCGTCGGACAATACGGAGGTGAGCGAGGCCGTCGCCTCGGTAACGAAAACATTGATTCAGCTGGAAAACCGCCTTAACGCGCTGGATGCCAAAGTAGGCGATGGCGACACGGGCTCCACTTTTGCGCAAGGGGCGCGGGATATTGCGCAGCGACTTGAGGAGAACAACCTGCCCCTTAACGACGTGCCGACATTACTCCTGCTGGTAGGCGAGCGGCTGGCAACGGTGATGGGCGGATCGAGTGGGGTGTTGATGTCGATCTTCTTCACGGCGGCAGGACAAAAGCTTCACGATGGACAGCCGCTACCTGAAGCCTTGCTGAGCGGACTTGCGCAGATGAAGCAGTATGGCGGCGCGGATCTCGGCGATCGTACGCTGATCGATGCGCTGCAACCGGCGCTGGAGGCGTTACAGAAAGGCAATATTCAGGCGGCAGCGCAGGCCGCGCAGCAGGGCGCCGAAGCAACGGCAAAAATGGCGAAAGCCGGCGCGGGACGCTCGTCGTATGTGAATAAAGAGAATCTGGACGGGGTGATGGATCCGGGGGCAGTCGCGGTGGCGGAAGTGTTTAAGACCATGGTAGATGCAAAACGGTAACAACCGTTACCGTTTTTAGTGTTTGCGCCCTCTCCCTGTGAGCTGAGGGATCCCCACAAAATAATGCCTGCACAGACGGCCCCCTCTCCCTTGAGGGAGAGGGTTGGGGTGAGGGCATCAGGCCGCACATTCCCCGGCAATGTCACATCAAAAATCCGCTTTCAACACCACGCGGTAGCGGGCTTTGCCGTCGCGCACGTGCTGGATTGCTTCGTTGATTTTTGACATCGGATACAGCTCGGTGGTGGGTGCCACTTTTGTGCGTCCGGCAAACTTCATCAGCTTGCGCAGCTCGTACGGTGTACCGGTCGCGGAGCCTGACACGCTGCGATCCCCGCCGATCAGGGTAAACGCCGGAACCGGCAGCGGCTTCATCACCGCACCCACGGTGTGGAAGTTACCGCCGTAGGCCAGCGCTTCAAAGTACGGCTGCCAGTCGAGATCGACGTTTACCGTGTTGATGATCAGGTCAAACTGGCCTGCCAGGGCGGTGAGCGCCTGCGGGTCGCGACTGTTCACCACTTTATCCGCACCCATCGCCAGCACTTCCTGCTCTTTCGCCGGGTTAGAGCTGAACGCCGTGACTTCACAGCCCATCGCGTGCAGCAGCTTGATGGCAATATGCCCCAGCCCGCCAATACCGATCACGCCCACGCGGCTGGTGGCGGTGATGTGATGCATCAGCAGGGGCTTAAAGACGGTGATGCCGCCACACAGCAGCGGACCGGCGGATTCGATATCAATGCTGTCCGGCAGCGGGATAACCCATTGCCAGTCGGCGCGCAGCTTATCGGCGAAACCGCCCTTGTTAAGGATGGTCGGCGTTGCGCCCTCAAGGCAGTTGATCTGGTTGCCGCTGATACAGGCATCGCAGTGACCGCAGCTGCGTGCCGTCCAGCCGATACCCACGCGCTGGCCCACTTTCAGCCCTTTGTCCTGCGCGGCGCTGCCGAGCGCCACGACGCGGCCAATGACTTCGTGCCCGGCAACCAGCGGATAGCTGGAAAAGCCCCATTCATTGTCGATCATCGAGAGATCCGAGTGGCAGATCCCGCAGTAATCAACCTGTACTTCGACGTCTTCCGCTTTTAGTTCGCCCGCATCGTACTCGTACAGCTCAAGTTCTGCACCCGCCTGCGGTGCGGCGTAGCTTTTTATCTTCGACATCGCGTTTCCCCTGTTTTGGTGTGAACTGTGAGTGTAGAGCATTCAGTTTACAGACGCTTAACAGAAGACGGCAGGAACGAAACTTACAGACTTTTCAGCATCCTGACTTCGCAGTCCACGTGGCCCGTGCAGCCCAGTGGCGCATCGATATGCTCAAAGCCCAGATGCTCATACAGGCCAATGGCCTCTTTAAGGAAAGCGGTGGTTTCGAGGTAGCAACGTTTAAAGCCCTGTGAGCGTGCATGTTCCAGGGCGACCAGCGCCAGCTTTTTCGCCAGGCCTTGTCCGCGTATCGTTGGCAGGAAATACATTTTCTGAAGTTCACAGATATCCGGCTCGCTGCAAAGCAGTGGGGCAATGCCGCCGCCGCCCACGACCTGGCCGTCCTGTTCAATGACCCAGTAGGCATGACCCGGCTGGCTGTACAGCTGAAAAAGTTCGTCCAGATTGGGGTCGGCCACGGTGTAGCCTTTGTCGGCGGTCAGGCCATATTCGGCAGAAACCGTGCGGATAACGGCGGCGATAGCCGGGTTGTCCTGCTCAGTGATCCGACGCATTGTCGTCGCGACGGGGGTAATCACGCTCATAGCATTACTCATGACAAAAATTGACACACAACTGCTGTTAATAGCACCGCAGAAAGGGGAGTGCAAGCGAGGAGTTTTCAGGAAGGATACCCCTTACGCCCTGAAGCGTAAGGGGTAAAAGCATTACAGGGCTGCGATAACCGCCTGCTGCTCGATCAGTTTGGTCTTCGCATCGGCGAAGGCAACCAGACGCTCACGCTCTTTGGCGATGACCGCTTCCGGCGCGCGGGCCACAAAGCCCTCGTTCGCCAGTTTGCTTTCGATTTTGCCAATTTCCACGTCGACTTTCGCCACTTCTTTCGCCAGACGCGCCAGCTCCGCGTCTTTGTCGATCAGGCCCGCCATCGGGATCAGCAGCTCCGCGCCGTCGATGATTTTGGTCACGGAAACCGGACCTTTGTCATCGGCAGGCAGCACGGTGATGCTTTCCAGACGCGCCATGGTTTTCAGGAATGTGTTGTTCTCGGTGACGCGACGAACGGCAGCTTCGCTGCAACCGCGCAGCAGCAGCTCCAGTGGTTTACCCGGAGAGATGTTCATTTCCGCGCGGATGTTACGTACCGCAACGATCGCCTGTTTCAGCCACTCGGTATCCGCAGACGCGGCTTCATCCACTTTCGCGGCATCGAATGCCGGGAACGGCTGGAGCATGATGGTATCGGCATTAATACCGGCAATCACCTTCACGCGCTGCCAGATGGTTTCGGTGATGAATGGAATGATCGGGTGCGCAAGGCGCAGCAGACCTTCCAGAACGGTAATCAGCGTATTACGCGTGCCGCGCAGTTCCGCTTCAGAACCACCGTTCATGACCGGCTTCGCCAGCTCCAGGTACCAGTCGCAGAACTGGTTCCAGGTGAATTCGTATAGAATGCCTGCCGCGATGTCGAAGCGGTAGCTGTCCAGCGCGTCGCGGAACGCTTTCACCGTCTGGTTAAATTCCGCCAGGATCCAGCGGTCTGCCAGAGACAGGGTCATCTCGCCGCCATTGAAGCCGCAATCCTGATCTTCGGTGTTCATCAGCACGAAGCGGCTGGCGTTCCACAGCTTGTTACAGAAGTTACGGTAACCTTCCAGACGCTTCATATCCCAGTTGATGTCACGGCCGGTGGAGGCCAGCGCCGCCAGGGTGAAGCGCAGGGCGTCGGTACCGTGAGATTCGATCCCGTTCGGGAACTGCTTCTCGGTACGCTTGCGGATTTTCTCCGCCAGCTGCGGCTGCATCATATTGCCGGTACGTTTTTCCAGCAGCTCTTCCAGAGAGATACCGTCCACCATATCCAGCGGGTCGATAACGTTACCCTTGGATTTAGACATCTTCTGGCCTTCGTCGTCGCGGATCAGGCCGGTCATGTAAACGGTATGGAACGGAACCTGCGGCTTGCCGTCTTCGTCTTTGATGAAGTGCATGGTCATCATGATCATGCGGGCGATCCAGAAGAAGATGATGTCGAAGCCGGAGACCATCACGCTGGTTGGGTGGAACTGACGCAGCGCGTCGGTGTTTTCCGGCCAGCCGAGGGTAGAGAAGGTCCACAGCGCGGAGGAGAACCAGGTATCCAGCACGTCTTCGTCCTGGCGCAGGGCAACGTCAGCGCCCAGGTTGTTTTCCTGACGCACTTCCTCTTCGGTGCGGCCAACGTAGACATTGCCTTCGTTGTCGTACCACGCCGGGATACGGTGACCCCACCACAGCTGACGGGAAATACACCAGTCCTGAATATCGCGCATCCAGGAGAAGTACATGTTTTCGTACTGCTTCGGCACGAACTGAATGCTGCCGTTCTCAACCGCTTCCACAGCCGGTTTCGCCAGCACGTCGGCACGCACGTACCACTGGTCGGTCAGCATTGGTTCGATAACTACGCCGCCACGGTCACCGTACGGCACGGTCAGATCGTGAGGCTTAATCTCTTCCAGCAGGCCGAGCGCGTCAACGGCGGCTACGATGGCTTTACGCGCGGCAAAGCGCTCCAGCTTCTGGAACTCAGCCGGGATGTCGCTGGAATAAACGTCGGACTCGTTGCCTTTGGTGTCATACACTTCTGCGCTTTCGCGGATATCGCCGTCGAAGGTCAGAATGTTGATCATCGGAAGTTGATGACGACGACCGACTTCATAGTCGTTGAAGTCATGCGCTGGGGTGATTTTCACGCAGCCGGTGCCTTTTTCCATGTCGGCGTGTTCGTCGCCCACAATCGGAATACGGCGGTTCACCAGCGGCAGCACCACGAATTTGCCGATCAAATCTTTATAACGCGGATCTTCCGGGTTAACGGCCACGCCGGTATCGCCCAGCAGGGTTTCCGGACGGGTGGTCGCCACCACCAGATAATCTTTGCCGTCTGCGGTTTTTGCACCGTCTGCCAGCGGATAGCGGATGTGCCACATGGAGCCTTTAGACTCGCGGTTTTCCACTTCCAGGTCAGAGATGGCGGTACGCAGTTTCGGGTCCCAGTTGACCAGGCGTTTGCCGCGGTAAATCAGGTCTTCTTTGTACAGACGGACGAAGACTTCTTTCACGGCGTTGGACAGGCCTTCGTCCATGGTGAAGCGCTCGCGCTCCCAGTCCACGGAGTTGCCGAGGCGGCGCATCTGACGGGTAATGGTGCCGCCGGATTCTGCCTTCCACTGCCAGATTTTGTCGATGAACGCGTCGCGACCGTAGTCGTGGCGGGTTTTACCCTCTTCAGCGGCAATTTTACGCTCAACCACCATCTGGGTCGCGATACCCGCGTGGTCAGTCCCCGCCTGCCACAGGGTGTTTTTGCCCTGCATGCGCTGGTAGCGGATCATGGTGTCCATGATGGTCTGCTGGAAAGCATGCCCCATATGCAAACTGCCGGTGACGTTCGGCGGCGGGATCATGATGCAGAAGGACTCTTTGCTTTCGTCGCCGTTAGGCTTGAAATAGCCCTGCTGTTCCCAGTGCTCGTAAAGCGGCTGTTCGATATCGCGTGGGTTATATGTCTTTTCCATTATTTCCAGGTTGCCGTATTCAGGTTAAAACCGGCCAGGCGGTACGCTTTGTAGCGTTCGCGCGCCAGTTGTTTCAAAGATTCTTCGTAAGGGACAAAGTCTACCACTTCTGTGAAAGCGGTGGCAAAATCTGCAAAGTCTGTCCGCAGGCTAATGAGAATGTCGCGCGCGCTGCTGTTGCGTTTTTGCGGCCAGGCAATCTCCACCGGTGCCCCACCGCGTGGACCTTCGCCCGACAGGTTATGCGGAACAAAACTCTCCGGCGGGCGCGCCCATAGCGCTTCATCCAGGCGAATCGCTTGCTGCTCATCTTCACAGGCAATCAGGACGCGTTTACCTGCGCGCCAACGTTCTGCGGCAATTTCACACACCAGTTGTTCAACGGCGCTGAGGCCATCCTGATGGGTGTCATTGTCCAGAAGGTAGAACGTTGCATTCTTCATATATGGGGTTTCTTGTCGTGGATTTAAATGCAAAGCCGGGTAAGCGTAGCGCCACCCGGCGTTTATCATTACTCGTCGCCGTTAAAACCCGCACGATTGAGCAGGAACTGCGACAGCAGCGCCACCGGACGTCCGGTCGCGCCTTTGGCTTTTCCGGAGCGCCATGCGGTCCCCGCGATGTCCAGGTGCGCCCAGTTGTACTTGCGGGTAAAGCGCGCCAGGAAGCAGCCCGCGGTAATCGCCCCGCCAGGACGACCGCCGATGTTTGCCATGTCTGCGAAGTTAGACTCCAGTTGTTCCTGGAACTCGTCCCCCAGCGGCAGACGCCACGCGCGGTCGCCGGCCTGTTCGGACGCGCCGATCAGTTCATGCGCCAGCGGGTTGTGGTTCGACATCAGGCCGGTGATGTGATGCCCCAGCGCAATCACGCAGGCGCCGGTCAGTGTAGCCACGTCAATCACCGCTTCAGGTTCGAAACGCTCAACGTAGGTCAGCACGTCGCACAGTACCAGACGACCTTCGGCGTCGGTGTTCAGCACCTCAACGGTCTGGCCGGACATGGTGGTCAGCACATCACCAGGACGATAAGCGCGGCCGCCAGGCATGTTTTCGCAGCCCGCCAGCACGCCGATCACGTTGATGGGCAACTGAAGTTCCGCGACCATGCGCATAACGCCGTAAACCGCCGCCGCGCCGCACATGTCGTACTTCATCTCATCCATGCCTTCTGAAGGCTTGATGGAGATACCGCCTGAGTCGAAGGTCAGCCCTTTACCGACGAGCACGATCGGACGCGCATCTTCAGACGGATTGCCCTTGTACTCAATGACTGACATCAGGGATTCGTTCTGGGAGCCGTTACCGACCGCCAGATAAGAGTGCATCCCCAGCTCTTTCATCTGCTGTTCGCCGATAACGCGGGTGATAACGTTCTTGCTGTAGGCGTCAGCCAGCTGGCGCGCCTGAGACGCCAGGTACGCGGCGTTACAGATGTTTGGCGGCATATTGCCAAGATCTTTTGCCGCTTTGATACCGGCGGCAATGGCCAGACCGTGCTGAATGGCGCGCTCGCCGCTGGTCAGCTCGCGACGGGTTGGCACGTTAAAGACCATTTTACGCAGCGGGCGACGCGGCTCGCTTTTGGTGGTCTTCAGCTGATCAAAGCTGTAGAGGCTCTCTTTTGCGGTTTCGACGGCCTGGCGCACCTTCCAGTACGTGTTGCGGCCCTTAACGTGCAGCTCCGTCAGGAAGCAGACGGCTTCCATCGAACCAGTATCATTCAGTGTATTAATGGTTTTCTGAATAACCTGCTTGTACTGGCGCTCATCAAGCTCACGTTCTTTACCACAGCCAATCAGCAGAATACGCTCGGACAGGACGTTCGGAACATGGTGCAGCAACAAGGTCTGCCCTGGTTTGCCTTCCAGTTCGCCACGGCGCAGCAGGGCGCTGATATAGCCGTCGCTGATTTTATCGAGTTGCTCGGCGATCGGGGAGAGTCGGCGTGGTTCAAAGACGCCCACAACGATGCAGGCACTCCGCTGTTTCTCCGGGCTACCGCTTTTTACACTGAACTCCATGCACTACGCTCCTGAATCTTAAAGACAACGGCGGCGGCTACGGATAGAATTGAAACCTTTCGTAACTCATGTCCGCCGTTGTGGTGACTTCGTGTTAATCTTACGTTACTACGGTTTCGACACGTCAATAAATGTCATGAAGCGCGAATCCGCCGGGTTTTTTAATCTTAGCGATGATTTCGACGACTCAAGAGAATAAATGACGTTTAAGCCATGAAACAAGCTAAATTCCTGCATAAGACGAGTTTTAACGGGCGTATTTAAAGTGATAATCATAAGATATCTGGTTCGGGAGACGCTGAAGAGCCAACTGGCGATCCTCTTTATCCTCCTTCTGATCTTTTTCTGTCAGAAGCTGGTCAGGATCCTCGGCGCGGCGGTTGATGGCGAAATCCCAACGAATCTGGTGCTTTCCCTGCTCGGGCTTGGCGTGCCGGAAATGGCGCAGCTTATCCTGCCGTTAAGCCTGTTCCTTGGTCTGCTGATGACCCTGGGTAAGCTCTATACCGAAAGTGAAATCACCGTGATGCATGCCTGCGGCCTCAGTAAAGCCGTACTGGTAAAAGCAGCCATGGTGCTGGCACTGTTTACGGGCATTGTTGCCGCGGTTAACGTCATGTGGGCGGGGCCGACCTCCTCTCGTCATCAGGATGAGGTGCTGGCGGAAGCAAAAGCTAACCCGGGGCTGGCGGCGCTGGCGCAGGGGCAGTTCCAGCAGGCGACCGACGGTAACTCCGTGCTGTTTATCGAAAGCGTCGATGGCAACCGCTTCAATGACGTGTTTCTTGCTCAACTGCGCCCGAAAGGTAACGCTCGGCCTTCTGTGGTGGTGGCGGACTCCGGTCAGCTGTCTCAGCGTAAAGACGGCTCTCAGGTTGTCACGCTGAACAAAGGAACGCGTTTCGAAGGCACGGCTATGCTGCGCGACTTCCGTATTACCGATTTCCAGAACTACCAGGCCATCATTGGTCATCAGGCCGTCGCGCTCGATCCAACGGATACTGAGCAGATGGATATGCGCACCTTAATGAATACCGATACCGATCGTGCGCGTGCTGAACTGCACTGGCGTATCACGCTGGTATTCACCGTATTTATGATGGCGCTGATGGTGGTTCCGCTGAGTGTGGTGAACCCGCGCCAGGGCCGCGTGCTGTCGATGCTGCCAGCGATGCTGCTGTATCTGGTGTTCTTCCTGCTGCAAACCTCAATCAAGTCTAACGGCGGGAAAGGAAAAATTGACCCGATGATCTGGACCTGGGTCGTGAATGGTTTGTATCTGCTGCTGGCAGTCGGACTCAACTTGTGGGACACGGTGCCTGTGCGTCGTCTTCGTGCCCGGTTTACGCGTAAAGGAGCCATCTAATGCAGGCGTTTGGCGTACTTGACCGCTATATCGGTAAAACGATTTTCACCACCATCATGATGACCCTGTTCATGCTGGTGTCGCTCTCGGGCATTATCAAATTTGTCGACCAGCTGAAAAAAGCCGGGCAGGGGAGTTACGATGCGTTGGGTGCCGGGATGTACACCCTGCTCAGCGTACCAAAAGATGTGCAGATCTTCTTCCCGATGGCGGCCCTGCTGGGGGCGTTGCTGGGCCTGGGGATGCTGGCTCAGCGTAGCGAGCTGGTGGTGATGCAGGCATCTGGCTTTACCCGTATGCAGGTTGCGCTGTCGGTAATGAAAACCGCGATCCCGCTGGTGCTGTTGACCATGGCGATTGGCGAATGGGTCGCGCCGCAGGGCGAACAGATGGCGCGTAACTACCGTGCTCAGGCTATGTACGGTGGTTCGCTGCTCTCCACGCAGCAGGGGTTATGGGCGAAAGATGGTCAGAACTTCGTCTATATCGAACGCGTGAAAGGGGACGATGAACTGGGCGGCGTGAGCATCTACGCCTTCAACAACGATCGTCGTTTGCAGTCGGTGCGTTATGCCGCCTCCGCTAAATTTGATGCGAACAACAAGCTGTGGCGGTTATCCCAGGTTGATGAATCTGACCTGACGAACCCGAAACAGATCACCGGTTCGCAGACCGTAAGCGGTACCTGGAAAACCAACCTGACGCCGGACAAGCTTGGCGTGGTAGCGCTCGATCCCGATGCGCTCTCCATCAGCGGTCTGCATAACTACGTGAAGTATCTGAAATCGAGCGGACAGGATGCGGGGCGTTACCAGCTCAACATGTGGAGCAAAATCTTCCAGCCACTGTCCGTGGCGGTGATGATGCTAATGGCGCTGTCGTTCATCTTTGGACCGCTGCGTAGCGTGCCGATGGGGGTCCGCGTGGTAACTGGTATCAGCTTTGGTTTCGTGTTCTACGTCCTCGATCAGATTTTCGGTCCGCTGACACTGGTGTATGGCATTCCGCCAATTATCGGCGCGCTGTTGCCGAGCGCCAGTTTCTTCCTGATCAGCCTCTGGATGCTGCTAAAACGCTCCTGATAAAACGTCTTCCTCGCTCCCGCTAGCCCGGGGGCGAGGCTAATCTCCTGTTTCACCCCGCACTTTTTCTCACAACCTTCAACGCCTCGCCGTGAATTTGAGTATTATTGAGCGATAAAGTCGTGAAGGGATCCTCTATGAAGCAAATTCGAATGCTGGCCCAGTACTACGTCGACCTGATGATGAAGCTCGGGCTGGTGCGTTTTTCCATGCTGCTGGCGCTGGCGCTGGTCGTTCTGGCCATTGTCGTGCAAATGGCCGTGACCATGGTTCTGCATGGTCAGGTCGAGAGCATCGACGTGATCCGCTCTATTTTCTTTGGCCTGCTGATCACCCCATGGGCGGTCTATTTCCTCTCCGTGGTGGTTGAGCAGCTGGAAGAGTCCCGACAGCGTTTATCGAAACTGGTGGATAAGCTGGAAGAGATGCGCGAGCGCGATCTTAAACTCAACGTTCAGCTCAAGGACAACATTGCCCAGCTGAATCAGGAAATTTCAGACCGTGAGAAGGCGGAAGCCGAGCGTCAGACCACGCTTGAGCAGCTGAAAATTGAGATGAAAGAGCGCGAAGTCACGCAGATCCAGCTTGAACAGCAATCCTCTTTCCTGCGCTCGTTCCTCGATGCGTCGCCGGATCTGGTGTTCTACCGTAATGAAGATAAAGAGTTCTCCGGCTGTAACCGGGCCATGGAACTGTTGACCGGGAAAAGCGAAAAACAGCTGATACACCTGAAACCTCAGGATGTCTATTCCGAAGAGGCGGCAGCAAAAGTGATGGAGACGGATGAAAAGGTCTTCCGCCATAACGTTTCGCTGACCTATGAGCAGTGGCTGGACTACCCCGACGGGCGCAAAGCCTGCTTTGAGATCCGCAAAGTACCTTATTACGACCGGGTGGGTAAACGTCATGGTCTGATGGGCTTTGGCCGTGATATCACCGAGCGTAAGCGCTATCAGGATGCGCTGGAGCGCGCCAGCCGGGATAAAACAACTTTCATCTCCACCATCAGCCATGAACTGCGCACCCCGCTGAATGGCATTGTGGGGCTGAGCCGCATTCTGCTGGATACCGAGCTGACCAGCGAGCAGGAAAAATACCTCAAAACGATCCACGTCTCGGCGGTCACGCTGGGCAATATCTTCAATGATATTATCGACATGGATAAGATGGAGCGCCGTAAAGTTCAGCTCGACAACCAGCCGGTTGATTTTACCGGCTTCCTTGCGGACCTGGAGAACCTGTCAGGTTTGCAGGCCCAGCAAAAAGGGTTGAGCTTTGTGATGGAGCCGACGCTGCCGCTGCCGCATAAAGTGGTGACGGACGGCACGCGGCTGCGTCAGATCCTGTGGAACCTCATCAGCAATGCCGTGAAGTTTACCCAGAAGGGGCAGGTTGCGGTGCGCATTCGCTATGACGAAGGCGACATGCTGCACTTTGAAGTTGAGGACTCGGGTATCGGCATTCCTCAGGAAGAGCAGGATAAGATCTTCGCCATGTATTATCAGGTTAAAGACAGCCACGGCGGTAAACCGGCGACCGGTACGGGCATTGGCCTGGCGGTGTCGAAACGTCTGGCGAAAAGTATGGGCGGGGATATCACCGTTGCCAGCCAGCCGGGTAAAGGCTCCACCTTTACGCTTACCGTCCACGCGCCTGCCGTGGCGGAAGAGGTGGAAGATACGTTTGAGAACGACGATATGCCGCTGCCAGCCCTGCACGTCCTGCTGGTGGAAGATATTGAGCTGAACGTCATTGTCGCCCGGTCGGTACTGGAAAAACTCGGTAACAGCGTGGATGTGGCGATGACCGGCAAAGCCGCGCTGGAGATGTTCACGCCGGGCGAGTACGACCTGGTGCTGCTCGATATTCAGCTACCGGACATGACCGGACTGGATATCTCCCGCGAGCTGACGCGCAAATATGCTCCTGACGAGCTGCCGCCGCTGGTGGCGTTGACCGCAAACGTGCTGAAAGATAAAAAAGAGTACCTCGAGGCCGGAATGGACGATGTGCTCAGCAAGCCGCTGGCGGTACCTGCCCTGACGGCGATGATCAAGAAGTTCTGGGATACCTGTGATGAAGAGGAGAGCACCATGACGTCTGTTGATAGCGCCAAAGCCCAAACGATACTGGATACCGCCATGCTGGAGCAGTATATCGATCTGGTAGGACCAAAACTGATCACCGATGGCCTGGCCGTGTTCGAAAAAATGATGCCGGGCTATCTGAACGTGCTCGAATCCAACCTGACGGCGCGTGACCAGAAGGGCATCGTCGAAGAGGGACATAAAATCAAAGGCGCGGCAGGATCGGTCGGGTTACGTCATCTCCAGCAACTGGGCCAACAGATTCAGTCGCCTGATTTACCTGCCTGGGAAGATAATGTAGGTGATTGGGTCGAAGAGATGAAACAGGAGTGGCAAAACGATGTGGCAGTGCTGAAAGCCTGGGTAGATGCTAGAAAAAAATGACCCCGGCTATACCGGGGTGCGCGAATACTGCGCCAACACCAGGGAAATCGTGGCTGCGCCTGATTTTTGTGGGTTGTTTTCGCATGGACGCCGCCTGAAAATTGAGGCCGCACGCAGATAAGATAGCAAATCTTAAACAGTTTGTTACATGAATCAGTGAAATGTGTGAAGCATAGCGTTTTAATCAGAATTTTTAATGTGCTTCAGCGAGTTGCTTAGAAGGATCGTCAGAATGAAGAAAGTGGGTGTCGTGCTGAGCGGATGTGGCGTTTACGATGGTTCAGAGATACACGAAACCGTATTAACGCTGCTGGCATTATCGCGGCAGGGGGCAGACGTTCTCTGCTTCGCGCCGGATAAAACTCAAGCAGACGTAATGAATCATCTTACCGGCGAGCCAATGGCGGAAAGCCGTAACGTGCTGATTGAAGCAGCACGTATTGTGCGTGGAGATATTCATCCGCTGGCACAGGCCGATGCCGCTGAACTTGATGCGCTCATCGTGCCGGGCGGCTTTGGCGCGGCAAAAAACCTGAGCACGTTTGCAACAGAAGGCGCGGCGTGCCATGTCGATCCCGATTTGAAAGCGCTATCGCTGGCGATGCATGCAGCAGGTAAGCCGCAGGGCTTTATCTGCATTGCGCCAGCCATGCTGCCGAAAATTTTTGATTTCCCGCTGCGGCTCACGATCGGAACCGACATTGATACCGCTGAAATTATTGAGGATATGGGCGGCGAGCACGTGCCATGCCCGGTCGACGACATTGTGGTGGATGAGGACAACAAAATCATCACCACGCCGGCGTATATGCTGGCGCAGAATATCGCTGAGGCTGCCGCAGGCATTGAAAAGCTGGTGGACAGAGTGCTGGTTCTTACCGAATGAGTCGTAAATTATCCCCTGGCGGGTGGTTAAAACGGATCCTGCTGCGTATTGTGCTGGTCCTGGCCGTTTTTTGGGGCGGAGGCATTGCGCTGTTCAGCATCCTGCCCGTCCCGTTCTCCGCCGTGATGGCAGAGCGGCAGATTAGCGCCTGGCTCTCGGGTGATTTTGGCTATGTTGCCCACTCAGACTGGGTCGGCATGGATGAAATCTCCCCGTGGATGGGGCTGGCGGTCATTGCGGCAGAAGATCAGAAATTCCCGGAGCACTGGGGTTTTGACGTGGCGGCTATTGAGAAGGCGCTGGATCATAATGAACGTCATGAAAACCGCGTCCGCGGCGCGTCAACGCTTTCTCAGCAGACGGTAAAAAATCTGTTCTTATGGGACGGTCGCAGCTGGGTAAGAAAAGGGCTGGAGGCCGGGCTGACGCTGGGGGTCGAGACGGTGTGGAGCAAAAAACGCATTTTGACCGTCTACCTGAATATCGCGGAGTTTGGTGACGGCGTGTTTGGCGTCGAAGCGGCATCGCAGCGCTATTTTGGCAAGCCCGCCAGCAGGTTGACTATGTCCGAAGCGGCACTCCTTGCCGCCGTGCTGCCGAACCCGCTGCGTTTTAAGGCCAGCACCCCGTCAGGCTACGTGCGAAGCCGCCAGGCGTGGATTATGCGCCAGATGCGTCAGTTGGGTGGGGAAGGGTTTATGGAGCGAAATAATCTTATGTAGGGCGGGTAAGCGCAGCGCTACCCGCCGACATGGCGAACGTTAGTCTTCGTCAAACCCGGCGTTAAACAGGGCAATCACTGCCGCCAGCGCTTCTTCTTCCTGCGGGCCGGTGGCTTCAACTTCAATCTGGCGGCCTTTGGCAGAATCCAGCATCAGCAGGGCGATCACGCTATTGGCTTCTGCCTCGGTTCCCTCGTCGTTGCGCAGCAGCACCTCAGCATCAAAACCCTGCATCAGCTCAAACAGCTTCATCGCCGGGCGCGCATGCATACCCAGCTTATTGGTGATTTCGACGGTCTGTTTTACGGTCATGTTTTGCGTTTTTCCAGCGTGCGATGACGGGACTGAACGTTCTTTCCGCGTGAGCGGAAGTAATCGGCCAGCTGTTCGGCAATGTAGACCGAACGATGTTTACCGCCGGTACAGCCAATCGCCACCGTCAGGTAGCTGCGATTGTTTGTTTCCAGCATAGGTAACCATAGCTCAAGGTAGCTTCGCGTCTGGTAGATAAAATTGTGTACTTCTGTGTGTCGGTCGAGGAACGCCGCCACCGGCTTATCCAGACCGGTCATCGGACGCAGTTTCGGATCCCAGTGCGGGTTCGGCAGGAAACGCACATCAAAAACGTAATCCGCATCGATAGGTATGCCGTGCTTAAAGCCGAAGGATTCAAACACCATCGTCAGTTCACGCTCGCGCTTGCCGAGTAAGCGCGTACGCAGCATTTCCGCCAGCTCGTGGACGGACATTTCAGAGGTGTCGACAATCAGGTCGGCCCGCGAGCGCAGCGGCTCAAGCAGATCGCTCTCTTTATCGATGGCGCTTTCCAGCGAAAGATTTTTACTGGAGAGCGGATGCAAACGACGTGTATCGCTGTAACGGCGGATCAGCGTGTTGCGGTCAGCGTCCAGGAACAAGAGCTGAGGCGAGAAGCATTCCGGCAGGCTGTTCATTGCCTGCTCGAAGATTTCCGGCGATTCCGGCATGTTACGCACGTCAATACTGACGGCGGCAGAGATTTGCCTGTCCGCCAGCGTCCGCGCCAGATCGGGTAACAACACTACCGGCAGGTTATCTACACAGTAAAATCCCATGTCTTCCAGCGCGCGCAGGGCCACGGACTTCCCGGACCCCGAACGACCGCTGACGATCATCAGCACCATGTTCCGTTTCTCCTCAGGGTAGCCGTTCTGAAGGCCCTTTCCCGATTATGCCTCATCCTGATTGCCTTCTGCTTCAGTGATAATTTGATAAAGCTCTTCATCACTTTGGGCTGAGCGCAGTCGACGACAAATGGTTTTATCCGCCAGACGTTTGGCAACCAGCGACAGCGTGTGCAGGTGGGTCTTGGTCTGATCGGCAGGAACCAGCAGCGCGAAGAGCAGATCCACAGGCTGGTTATCAATGGCGTCAAAAGCGATAGGCGTTTCCAGTTGCACAAACACCCCCACGGCACGCAGCGTATCTTCTTCCAGCTTGCCATGCGGGATCGCAATGCCATTGCCGATGCCGGTACTGCCCATTTTTTCACGAGTCAGAATGGCTTCAAACACGATCTGCGGCGGCAGACCCAGCTGTTTTGCGGCCAGCTCACTGATGATTTCCAGCGCACGTTTTTTGCTCTGGCAGTGAACGCCACTGCGGGTACAATCCTGGTTAAGGACATTGCTCAGTTGAAGAGCGGAATCGTTGTTTATCATAATTTCACCTAAGCGCTAACTGTACAAATGGCCTGTTGTGTTTCACAACAGGCCGTCCTGCACCCGTTAACTGCCCGGACAATTAGTGTTGTTTCAGTTTATCTTTATGTTTATTGAGCTGTCTCGCAAGCTTATCAATCAAGCCGTCGATAGCCGCGTACATGTCTTGCCCTTCCGCACTGGCATGGAGTTCCCCTCCGTTGACGTGCAGGGTCGCATCCGAGATATGCGTCACTTTCTCCACTTTCAACACAACATAGACCTGGTTGATCCTCTCGAAATACTGCTCGAGTTTCGCAAACTTAGTGTTTACAAAATCGCGTAAAGCCTCAGTAATCTCGACGTTATGTCCGGTGATATTGAGCTGCATAGTGTCTTCCTTATCGGTTGTGTCAAACCAGTTGTTTACGCTGGTTAGACGGCGGAATGGATAAAGACTCTCGATACTTCGCGACAGTACGACGTGCCACCATAATACCCTGATCGGACAGCATGGTGGTTAACTTACTGTCACTGAGTGGCTTCGCGGGGTTCTCCGCGGCGATCAACTTCTTCACCAGTGCGCGAATGGCCGTCGACGAGGCTTCGCCGCCGCCTTCGGTGTTCACGTGGCTGGAGAAGAAATACTTAAGCTCAAAAATACCGCGTGGGCTGTGCAGATACTTCTGCGTGGTCACGCGGGAAATGGTTGATTCATGCATCTCGACGGCCTGGGCTATGTCCGCCAGCACCATCGGTTTCATAAACTCTTCGCCCTGCTCAAAGAATGCCTGCTGCTGTTCGACAATACAGCGGCTGACGCGCAGCAGCGTGTCATTACGGCTCTCCAGACTCTTAATCAACCAGCGTGCTTCCTGAAGGTTGCTGCGAATGTATTGATTATCAGCGTCGTTACGGGCGCTGGTGCACATGGAGGCGTATTGCTGGTTGATTTGCAGGCGAGGAATGCTGTCGGCGTTCAGTTCAACGACCCAGCGGCCATTGTGTTTTCTCACCAGCACATCGGGAATGACATATTCCGGTTCGCTGGTCTGAATCGACTGCCCCGGACGCGGATCGAGCGACTGGATCAGATTCACCGCTTCCTTCAGCACCTCTTCTTTCAGGCGCGTGACGCGCATCAGGGTGCGGAAGTCGTGGTTCGCCAGCAGATCCAGATGATCGCTGATGATGAGCCGGGCTTCGTCAATCCACGGTGTCTCTTTAGCAAACTGCGAAAGCTGGATCAGAAGGCAGTCACGCAGATCTTTCGCGGCGACGCCAATCGGGTCGAAACGCTGAACGCGTTTCAGGACGGCTTCGATCTCTTCCAGTTCAATCTCGTCATCGCCGATGCTTTCAAGAATCTCGTCCAGCGTCACGGTCAAATAGCCCGTGTCGTCAACGGCATCGACAATCGAGGTGGCAATGGCGCGATCGGTATCGGAGAAAGGCGTCAGCTCCACCTGCCACATCAGGTAGTCCTGAAGCGATTGGGTAGTTTCGCCCTGGTAGACCGGGAGTTCATCGTCCTGGTAGTCTGCACGCGTCCCGGAAGGGGTACCCGCGGTGTAGATTTCATCCCAGCTGGCATCCAGCGGCAGTTCGTCCGGCATCTCTTTCTGTTCGAGTGCATCTACGGAGTCGAGCGTTTCTGTGTCCTGCGTCTGCTGGGCGTCTACCTCGTCATGAAGATCGGTCTGCTCCAGCAGCGGATTGCTGTCCAGCGCCTGCTGGAGCTCCTGCTGGAGTTCTAACGTGGACAGCTGCAACAGACGGATTGCCTGCTGGAGCTGCGGCGTCATGGCCAGTTGCTGGCTGAGCCGTAATTGCAAACCTTGCTTCATGTTCAGAGCGTTTTTCTCCGGTTCGGCGTGACTTAACCTCTACCCTATCAGAGTCTGAAGTCTTCCCCAAGGTACACGCGCTTAACATGCTCATCCTCGAGGATTTGCTGCGGCGTACCGTGGGCAATCAGATGGCCCTGGCTCACTATGTAGGCGCGCTCACACACCGCCAGCGTTTCACGAACGTTGTGGTCCGTGATCAGTACGCCAAGCCCGCTGTCGCGCAGGTGTTCAATGATACGTTTGATATCGATAACGGAGATGGGGTCAACGCCCGCAAACGGTTCATCCAGCAGGATAAATTTCGGGTTTGCTGCCAGCGCGCGCGCAATCTCAACGCGGCGGCGTTCACCACCGGACAGCGCCTGACCGAGGCTGTCGCGAAGGTGTTCAATATGAAACTCTTCCATCAGCTCGTTCGCACGGTCAGTGCGCTGCTCGCTGGTCAGATCGTCACGGATCTGGAGCACGGCCATCAGGTTGTCGAACACGCTTAAGCGGCGGAAGATAGACGCTTCCTGCGGCAGATAGCCGATGCCACGACGCGCGCGGGCATGCAGCGGCAGCAGGCTGATATCTTCATCATCGATAATGATGTTGCCGGCGTCACGCGGGACGATGCCCACTACCATGTAGAAGGTCGTAGTTTTACCCGCGCCGTTAGGGCCAAGCAAACCCACGATTTCGCCGGAGTTGACGGTCAGACTGACATCTTCGACGACGCGGCGGCCCTTATACGCTTTCGCGAGGTTTTTTGCAGTTAAAGTTGCCATAACGAATTAGTTACTCTTTTTCTTTGCCGGAGCCTGACCGTTGTTCTTGTCCTGCAACTGCGAAGGCACAAGCACGGTCGTGACGCGTTTGCCTTTTTCGCTGGAGGCCTGCATTTTCTGCTCTTTCACCAGATAAGTGATCTTGTCGCCTTTGATATTGCTGTCCAGCTGTTCCAGGTAAGCATTACCGGTCAGGATGACCAGATCCTTCGCCAGTTCATAGTGCATATGCGAGGCATGGCCTTTCACCGGCTTGCCGTTGTCCTGCATCTGGTAGAAGGTGGCCGGGTTGCCATAACCATCGATAATCTCTTTCCCCTGCTCGCCGCCCGGACGGGTAACGACCACTTTGTCGGCGTTGATTTTGATGGTGCCCTGGGTCACAACGACGTTGCCGGTAAAGGTGACGACGTTACCCTGCATATCCAGAGACTGGGTATCGGATTCAATATGAATCGGCTGTTCGGTGTCGCCAGTCACAGCAAGCGCGGGAAGACTGGCCGCCAGCAGCGCGCTGGCGATAACAACTTTAAGGCTGAGTTTGTTTGTTTTGAATTTCATAGGAGGTTCTAACCTTTTCAATCAGCTCGGCGTTTTTGCTGCGTAAGTTCCCGCGCATTCTTAAACCGCTGGAATTAAATGTTGTGCCATACAGGGTGACTAAATCCTGCGACGTGACATCCTGGGTGACCAGGTTGATCTGGGCGTTATCCGTCGTAATTTTTCGCAGTTGCGCGTCAGCGGTCAGGGCGTTGACTTCAACGTGACCATACAGGTAAAGCATACGGTCATTTGTCAGTTTTGCCCGGTCAGACTTGATTGACCACGTCGGCACTTTGTCCGTATCAAAGGTGGTCAGGACCGGCTGGGTAAACCACGAGGTGCCGTCATCTGAAAAATATTCTACATGCTGAGCAACGAGGCGATAGTTCAGCGCACCTTCCGGGCTATAGACCACGGTGTCGCTGTGATCGCTTTTATAGGTCGGGTCGCTCGTGTTAACCACTTCCGCTTGCGTATCATCGCGGTCAGCGAGATTTACGCCAATCAGTATCAGGGCGACAAGCGCAAGCAGAATGATAACCCAACGTCTGGTTTTACTCATATCGATTGCCCTTTCGCCTCATCAAGCTTGCCCTGCGCCAGCAGAAGCAGATCGCAGACTTCACGGACGGCGCCACGGCCACCGTGAATATGGGTAACGTAATCAGCACGCGGGATCAGCAGCGGGTGCGCGTCAGCCACGGCGATGCTCAGACCCACCTCCGCCATGACTGGCCAGTCGATCAAATCATCCCCGACGTATGCCACATTCTCTGGCGCAATGGCCAGTTTTCCCAGCAAATCCCGGAAGGCTACCATCTTATCAGACTGTCCCTGATAGAGATGCGTAATGCCCAGCGTTTCACACCGATCTTCTACCAGTTTAGCTTTCCGCCCGGTGATGATTGCAACTTCAATACCGGACGTGAGCGCACAGCGGATACCGTAACCGTCGCGAACGTTAAAGGCTTTCAGCTCTTCGCCGTTATTGCCCATATAAATCAGACCGTCGGAGAGCACACCATCCACATCGAGGATCAGCAGGCGGATATTTTCCGCCTTTGACATCATGTGGGCGCTCACCGGGCCATAACAGGTTGCAAGGGATGCACCCGCATTACTCATTGTCTTATCCTTCATTACACTACGCCAGCGCGCAGCAGATCATGCATATGTACCACACCCAGCAGTTGGTCGCCATCGGCAACCATCACTGAGGTAATATGACGGGACTGCATCAGGTTCAGTACATCTACCGCCAGCGTACCCGGACGGACGCGGATCCCTCCTGGTGTCATTACATCAGCGATGCCCAGCGTTCGGACATCCACACCCATATCGAATACCCGGCGCAGGTCGCCGTCGGTGAAAATGCCCTGAATCTTCATCAGATCGTCGCAGATAACCGTCATGCCCAGGTTTTTACGGGTGATCTCCAGTAACGCGTCGCGCAAAGA
Source organism: Enterobacter sp. CRENT-193 (assembly GCF_002787395.1). Taxonomy (NCBI): domain Bacteria; kingdom Pseudomonadati; phylum Pseudomonadota; class Gammaproteobacteria; order Enterobacterales; family Enterobacteriaceae; genus Enterobacter; species Enterobacter sp. CRENT-193. The sequence goes on from NZ_CP024812.1 coordinate 1,368,737, forward strand.
GGCCTCTTTGCTGACGTGCGGGATCTCATCCCCGGTGTGCATAATATCGTTAACCCGCAGCAGCAGTTTGCGCCCGAGCGCGCCGCCGGGGTGAGACAGGGCGAAATCTTCTGGCGTAAAACCGCGGGCTTCCAGCAGCGCAACGGCAAGGGCATCGCCCATCACCAGCGCGGCGGTTGTGCTGGAGGTCGGCGCCAGCCCCAGCGGGCAGGCTTCTTTAGGCACCTTCACGCACAGGTGAATATCCGCCGCGCGCGCCATGCTGCTTTCCGGGCGGCTGGTCATGCAAATCAGCGGTACGTGCAGACGCTTCAGCACCGGGATCAACGCCAGGATTTCATTCGATTCCCCGGAGTTGGACAGCGCAATAACCACGTCCTGCGGCGTAACCATGCCGAGGTCACCGTGCGCGGCTTCACCGGGATGAACGAAGAATGACGACGTGCCGGTACTGGCAAAGGTCGCCGCCATTTTGCGCCCGATATGGCCGGATTTGCCCATCCCCATCACCACGACTTTACCGGCGCAGTAGAACATCTTCTCACAGGCCAGACTAAAATCCTGATTAATGTACTGATCTAACTGCGCCAGACCTTCACGTTCAATCTCCAGAACGTCTTTGCCTGCTTTCTGAAAGTCAAAACCCGGCTGCAATTCTATTTGCGACATAATGCGTTTCCGTTTACCCAGAGAGAAGTGGCGAGAGCCAGTACAGCATCGCCAGCCATACGATAAATCCACCCGTCAGCAGCGCGCCCGCGCCTTTGCCGATCTGCTCTTTTCGCCGCCAGCAGAGCAGGGCGAAAATCACGCTGACCAGCAGCATCACACCGTAATCGCGCGTGAAAACCATAGGGTTAAACGGTCCCGGCGAAATTAACGCCGGCAGCCCCGTCACGATCACGATATTGAAAATATTCGAGCCAATGATATTGCCGATGGCGATATCATCTTCCCCTTTACGCGCCCCGGCGATGGCGGTAGCCAGCTCTGGCAGGCTGGTGCCGATAGCGATGACCGTCAGACCGATTGTCAGTTCGCTCATCGCAAACGCGTTCGCCAGCACCGTCGCGTTATCGACCACCATCCGCGTGGCCATTGGCATGATAATCAGCGCGACGCCCAGCCACAGCAGGGCGACGGGTAAGGTCCCTTCCCGGGGCAGCTCGGCGAGGTGCTCACGCGTGAGGCTATCGTTACCCTGTTTTTCCGCCAGACGTGCGATCTTCACGCTGTAAAGCAACCAGATCACGGCCAGGGCGAGCAGGAATATACCGTCACCGACGCTCAGCACCCCGTCATAAAGCACATAGCCCGCCAGCAGACTGACGACTAACATTAGCGGCAATTCACGACGCAAAACATCGGAATGTACGCGAAATGGATGCAGTAATGCGGCTAAGCCTAAAATCAGCAAGATATTGACGATGTTAGAGCCAATCGCGGTGCCGATAGCGAGGTCAACCTGGCCATGCAACGAGGCTGAAACAGAAACGATGATTTCAGGAAGCGATGTGCCTACACTGACCACCGTCATGCCGATAATGATGGGCGGCATGCCAATGAGTCGACAGAGAATGGATGCGGCAAAGACCAAACGGTCAGCACTGTAGACCACCAACAGTAAACCAATTATTAACAGTGCTGTTGCTAAAAGCATCAAAAGTCCTTTCTTCAGGTATACTCGCTGGTCCACTGCGCACGAATTTTAGCGCCAGATGAAGTCTGAGACGTGACGAATTCCTAATTTTGACTTTATGCGCCGGAAAAGTAAAACAAATGCCAGCTTTCGCTAACCCCAATAGTGAATATTCTGTAAAAATGCGGGGTTTAGGGCTGATTTACGCTTCATGCCAGCCGTGAAGCAAGGTAAGTAAGGAACCATAAATGAGCCAAACGATGGCGAATATAGTCGATGTCCGGGGCGTCAGTTTTTCTCGTGGCAACCGGTTAATATTTGATGATATTTCGCTGACCGTGCCGCGCGGTAAAATCACCGCCATCATGGGGCCGTCAGGGATCGGTAAAACCACGTTGCTGCGTCTTATCGGCGGGCAAATCCCCCCTGACAGCGGCGAAATTCTCTTCGACGGCGAAAACGTCCCGGCGATGTCTCGCTCGCGCCTCTACACGGTTCGCAAACGGATGAGCATGCTCTTTCAGTCGGGGGCGCTATTCACCGATATGAACGTTTTTGACAACGTGGCCTATCCGCTGCGTGAGCACACCCATCTTCCTCCTGCGCTGTTGCACAGCACGGTGATGATGAAGCTTGAAGCCGTGGGGCTGCGGGGGGCTGCGAAACTCATGCCGTCCGAACTCTCGGGTGGGATGGCGCGCCGCGCCGCGCTGGCGCGTGCTATTGCCCTGGAACCCGATTTAATCATGTTCGATGAACCGTTCGTCGGGCAGGACCCCATCACCATGGGCGTGCTGGTGAAGTTAATTTCGGAGCTGAACAGCGCCCTTGGCGTCACCTGCGTGGTGGTTTCCCACGACGTGCCGGAAGTGCTGAGTATCGCTGATTACGCCTATATTGTGGCTGACAAAAAGATCGTCGCCCACGGCAGCGCGCAGGCGTTGCAGGAGAATGGCGATCCGCGCGTGCGGCAGTTCCTGGACGGTATCGCAGATGGGCCGGTGCCTTTCCGCTATCCGGCGGGCGACTATCATGACGATTTACTGGGAATAGGGAGTTAAGCCACTCATGCTGTTAAATGCGTTGGCGGGTCTTGGACACCGTGGCCTAAAAACCATCAGTACGTTCGGGCGTGCCGGATTAATGTTGTTCAACGCGCTGGTCGGCAAACCGGAGTTCCGCAAGCATGCGCCGTTACTGGTGCGGCAGCTTTATAACGTCGGCGTGCTGTCGATGCTTATCATCATCGTGTCGGGTCTGTTTATTGGCATGGTGCTGGGGTTGCAGGGGTATCTGGTACTGACAACCTACAGCGCGGAAACCAGCCTTGGCATGCTGGTGGCGCTCTCGCTGCTGCGTGAACTCGGGCCGGTGGTTGCCGCGCTGCTGTTCGCCGGGCGTGCCGGGTCAGCGTTGACTGCGGAAATTGGCCTGATGCGCGCCACCGAGCAGCTCTCCAGTATGGAGATGATGGCAGTCGATCCGCTGCGCCGGGTGATCTCGCCGCGCTTCTGGGCCGGGGTTATCTCCTTGCCGTTACTGACTATCCTCTTTGTGGCGGTAGGTATCTGGGGAGGCGCGCTGGTTGGCGTTAACTGGAAAGGCATTGATGCCGGATTCTTCTGGTCTGCCATGCAGGACGCCATCGATCTGCGGATGGATCTGGTGAACTGTCTGATCAAGAGCGTGGTTTTCGCTGTGACGGTTACCTGGATTGCGTTGTTTAATGGTTACGATGCCATTCCGACGTCGGCGGGCATTAGCCGTGCAACGACGCGTACTGTCGTACATTCGTCGCTGGCCGTTTTAGGTCTGGATTTTGTGCTCACCGCACTGATGTTTGGGAATTGAGTTCATGCAAACGAGAAAAAATGAAATTTGGGTTGGCGTGTTTCTGCTTCTGGCGCTGCTGGCCGCGCTGTTCATCTGCCTGCGAGCGGCGGACATCACCTCTGTTCGCGCCGAGCCGACGTACCGTATCTACGCGACTTTCGATAACATCGGCGGCCTGAAAGCGCGCTCACCGGTGCGTATTGGTGGCGTCGTTATCGGACGTGTCGCCGACATTACGCTTGATGAGAAAACCTATCTGCCGCGCGTCGCGATGGATATCGAAGAGCGCTATAACCACATTCCGGACACCAGCTCGCTTTCTATCCGCACCTCTGGCCTGCTGGGGGAGCAATATCTGGCCCTTAACGTTGGTTTTGAAGATCCTGAGCTGGGAACGACTATCCTTAAAGACGGTAGCGTAATCCAGGATACCAAGTCAGCGATGGTGCTGGAAGATATGATTGGTCAGTTCCTTTACAACAGTAAAGGGGATGATAAAAAGTCTGACGATGCCCCTGCGCAGAGTGAAGACCACACCAACGTCGAACCGACGCCAGGCGCGACGAATTAATTTCAGGAGAAGTTATTCATGTTTAAACGACTGTTAATGGTTGCCATGCTGGTCATTGCCCCTCTTACCGCGGCGCACGCTGCGGATCAGAGTAACCCGTACAAACTGATGAATGAGGCCGCGAAGAAAACCTTCGACCGTCTTAAAAACGAACAGCCAAAAATCCGTTCTAACCCTGATTATCTACGTGATGTGGTGGATCAGGAGCTGCTGCCGTATGTGCAGATCAAGTACGCGGGCGCACTGGTGCTGGGCCGTTACTACAAAGACGCGACCCCGGCGCAGCGCGAGGCTTACTTTGCGGCGTTCCGTGAATACCTGAAACAGGCTTACGGCCAGGCGCTGGCGATGTATCACGGGCAGACCTATCAGATTGCCCCTGAACAACCGCTGGGCGATGCCACTATCATTCCTATTCGCGTGACGATTATCGATCCAAACGGTCGTCCACCGGTTCGTCTGGACTTCCAGTGGCGTAAAAACAGTCAGACCGGAAACTGGCAGGCGTACGACATGATCGCTGAAGGCGTCAGCATGATCACCACTAAACAGAACGAGTGGAGCGATCTGCTGCGCACTAAAGGCATTGATGGCCTGACGGCTCAGCTTCAGTCCATCTCTCGTCAGAAAATTACCCTGGACGAGAAGAAGTAATGTCACAGCAGCTTAGCTGGGCGCGTGACGGCGAGACGTTGACGCTGACGGGAGAGCTGGATCAGGATCTGCTTAACCCGCTGTGGGACGCTCGCCATAACGCGATGCAGGGCGTGACGCTGATTGATCTCCATGGCGTCACGCGGGTAGATACCGCCGGTATCGCCCTGCTGGCGCACCTGGTGGCCACGGGCAAAAAGCAGGGGAGTAGCGTCACCCTGACGGGGGTAAGCGATAACGTGATTACCCTTGCACAGCTTTACAATTTGCCCGAAGACGTATTACCTCGCTAATTTTTTCAGTACGTTACTTCTGAAAGCCCCGACAGTTTACGCGTCGGGGCTTTTTGCTTGTTTAAGACCGCGCCACTTTGCTCTAAGATGTTGAGCTTGTTTTCACTATCAGATGATGTAGACCCCATGGAAAATAATGAAATCCAGACTGTGCTGATGAATGCACTCTCCCTTCAGGAAGCCCACGTCTCTGGCGATGGCAGTCACTTCCAGGTTATTGCTGTGGGTGAGATGTTCGACGGAATGAGTCGCGTGAAGAAACAGCAGGCTGTGTACGCGCCGCTGATGGAATACATTGCGGATAACCGCATCCACGCCCTGTCGATTAAAGCGTTCACCCCACAGGAGTGGGCACGCGATCGCAAACTAAACGGTTTTTGAGCTGAGGGCGAAACGCCCGCAGCACGGTTGAATTTATAAGAGAGCAAACGATGGATAAATTTCGTGTACAGGGACCTACGCGTCTCCAGGGCGAAGTCACAATTTCTGGCGCTAAAAACGCCGCGCTGCCCATTCTTTTCGCTGCGCTGCTCGCAGAAGAGCCGGTAGAGATCCAGAACGTACCGAAGCTGAAAGATATCGACACGACCATGAAGTTGCTCGGCCAGTTGGGCACCAAAGTGGAGCGTAACGGTTCCGTCTGGATCGATGCCAGCAACGTGAACAACTTCTCAGCGCCGTATGAGCTGGTGAAAACCATGCGTGCGTCCATCTGGGCGCTTGGTCCGCTGGTGGCGCGCTTCGGTCAGGGACAGGTTTCACTGCCGGGCGGATGCGCTATCGGCGCGCGTCCCGTTGACCTGCATATCTTCGGGCTGGAAAAACTCGGCGCGGAGATCAAGCTGGAAGAGGGTTACGTTAAAGCATCCGTCAATGGTCGTCTGAAAGGCGCGCACATTGTCATGGACAAAGTGAGCGTGGGCGCAACGGTCACCATCATGTCGGCTGCTACGCTGGCAGAAGGCACTACCATCATCGAAAACGCCGCCCGTGAGCCGGAGATCGTGGATACCGCGAACTTCCTGGTCGCGCTGGGAGCGAAGATCAGCGGGCAGGGCACAGACCGTATCACCATCGAAGGCGTTGAACGTCTGGGTGGCGGTGTGTATCGCGTACTGCCAGACCGTATCGAAACCGGCACTTTCCTGGTGGCCGCGGCCATTTCTGGCGGTAAGATTGTCTGCCGTAACGCCCAGCCGGATACCCTGGATGCGGTGCTGGCGAAGCTGCGCGATGCGGGTGCGGACATTGAAATCGGTGAAGACTGGATCAGCCTGGATATGCACGGGCAGCGTCCTAAAGCCGTTAACGTGCGTACTGCGCCACATCCGGCATTCCCGACGGATATGCAGGCACAGTTCACGCTGTTGAACCTGGTGGCCGAAGGCACGGGCTTCATCACGGAAACCATCTTCGAAAACCGTTTCATGCACGTACCGGAACTGATCCGTATGGGTGCGCATGCTGAGATTGAAAGCAACACGGTAATTTGCCACGGCGTTGAAAAACTGTCCGGTGCGCAGGTGATGGCGACCGATCTGCGCGCATCTGCGAGCCTCGTACTGGCAGGTTGTATTGCGGAAGGGACTACCGTTGTCGATCGTATCTACCACATCGATCGTGGTTACGAGCGTATTGAGGATAAACTGCGCGCGCTGGGTGCAAATATCGAGCGTGTGAAGGGCGAGTAATCATTCCGGCACCCCCCTGCCAGAACAGGCCGGGGGATTGCTGTTCTTGTCAATTCTGGTGCATCAGTCCTGATGCGCTTTCTTCGTTTTGCTCTGGCGCATCATGCGCGTTCTGTCGATAAATTCATGGGTGATGGGATCGTGGTAGCGTGACGGCCATATCACCCACGGATGCGTATCCAGCGCCGTCGCGATAATCAGTTCCCCCTTCGGCCATGGGCGGGTCAGGGCGTTTGCCAGCGTCGACGAGCTCAGCCCATGACGACGTGATTCGGCAGCCAGCGAAGTTCCTTTTTTACGCAGTGCCGCAATAATGTCAGCAGAATGCCAGTCGATGAATTTTGTATCCATAATGCTGTCCTTGTGTTCGTTATCGTCCACGTCGTTTCGTGTGAAAAGACAGCATTACTATACTCACTTCGAACATCTGTTCTAAAAAGTTCATGTTACGAGAAGCAATATTCAGAATAAGGCACGGCTTTATACATACGGCCTGTAACCCGATGGGCTTACGCGTAAATGTAATTTACTGGAGCGTACTGGAGTCTCCCTGCGTAGGGGCAGGGAGATGATGAGGGATTAACGGTCGCGCTGGACGGCGATGTGCGCGAGGCCGATTAGCGCATCACGCCATGGGCTGTCGGGAATGACCTGAATAGCGGCGATGGCTTTGTCCGCTTCTTCTTCAGCGCGCTGACGCGTCCATTCCAGGGAGCCGCAGATTGCCATTGTTTCCAGTACCGGTTCCAGAAGATGGCGTCCATTTCCCTGCTCGATAGCCTCCCGGATCATTTTCGCCTGCTCTGGTGTACCATTGCGCATCGCGTGGAGCAGCGGCAGCGTTGGCTTGCCTTCGTTCAGGTCATCGCCGACGTTTTTACCGAGCGTTTCGCCATCCGCGCTGTAGTCCAGCAAATCATCAATCAACTGGAACGCGGTGCCGAGGTAACGGCCATAGTCCTGAAGGCCTTTTTCCTCCGCTTCGCTACAGCCAGCCAGAATGCCAGAGCACTGCGCGGCGGCTTCGAACAGACGTGCGGTCTTGCTGTAAATCACCCGCATATAGTTTTCTTCGGTGATGTCCGGGTCGTTGACGTTCATCAGCTGTAGGACTTCACCTTCAGCGATAACGTTCACGGCTTCTGACATCACTTCCAGCACCTTCAGCGAGCCAAGGCTGGTCATCATCTGGAAGGCTCGGGTATAGATAAAATCGCCTACCAGAACGCTTGCCGCATTACCAAACGCGGCGTTGGCGGTGGCTTTGCCACGACGCATGTCTGATTCATCCACAACATCGTCGTGAAGCAGGGTGGCGGTGTGGATAAATTCGATCAGCGCCGCGATCGTGACATGGGCATTTCCCTGATAGCCAACCGCGCGTGCGGCCAGAATGGCAATCATCGGACGAATACGTTTACCACCGCCGCTGACGATGTAATAGCCCAACTGATTGATCAGCTGAACGTCAGAGTTGAGTTGCTCCAGGATTGCTGCATTCACACCCGCCATATCTTGCGCGGTTAACTCATTGATTTTTTCTAAATTCATCGCAAAAGCCGGGCTTTTTATCCTGTTTATCCCACACGAGATGGGTACACAAAGGGTTTCGGTTTATAAATAGTATTGCTGATTGTACTGAAAAAACGGCTCAGATAAACGTTACCGTACGTGTTGTGTTTTTTTTCTTCATGTATTGATGGTAGCACTTGTCAAAGGCTCGCATTTTGCGTAATATTCGCGCCCTATTGTGAATATTTATAGCGCACTCTGAATCATACGAGGATGTGCGCGGAAGCGGAGTTTATATGTACGCGGTTTTCCAAAGTGGTGGTAAACAACACCGAGTAAGCGAAGGTCAGACCGTTCGCCTGGAAAAGCTGGACATCGCAACTGGCGAATCTGTTGAGTTCGCTGAAGTTCTGATGATCGCAAACGGTGAAGAAGTCAAAATCGGCGTTCCTTTCGTTGATGGCGGCGTTATCAAAGCTGAAGTTGTTGCTCACGGTCGTGGCGAGAAAGTTAAAATCGTTAAGTTTCGTCGTCGTAAACACTATCGTAAGCAGCAGGGCCACCGTCAGTGGTTCACTGATGTGAAAATTACTGGCATCAGCGCCTAAGACCTGAGGAGAGATTTAAATGGCACATAAAAAGGCTGGCGGCTCCACACGTAACGGTCGCGATTCAGAAGCTAAACGCCTGGGCGTTAAGCGTTTCGGTGGCGAATCCGTTCTGGCGGGTAGCATCATCGTTCGTCAGCGTGGCACCAAGTTCCACGCGGGTACCAACGTAGGTTGCGGTCGTGACCACACTCTGTTTGCTAAAGCAGACGGTAAAGTGAAATTTGAAGTTAAAGGCCCGAACAACCGTAAATACATCAGCATCGTTGCTGAGTAAGGTTTTCTCGGTCCGGTAACGGATTAAAGCCCCGCAACGTGTTGCGGGGCTTTTTACATTGGAAACCCGGAAAATTTTCTGTAGGGAAAACGGGCATGAAGCAGCAGGCCGGCATTGGTATTCTTTTGGCGCTCACTACCGCAATGTGCTGGGGTGCGCTGCCAATTGCAATGAAGCAGGTACTGGAAGTCATGGAGCCACCGACGGTGGTGTTTTATCGCTTCCTGATGGCAAGCATAGGCCTGGGCGCCATTCTGGCCGTCAAAGGTAAGCTGCCACCGCTGCGCATCTTTCGAAAACCGCGTTGGCTGGTGTTACTGGCTATCGCGACGGGCGGTCTGTTCGGTAACTTCATTCTGTTCAGCTCTTCCCTGCAATATCTTAGCCCTACAGCGTCGCAGGTGATTGGTCAGCTTTCACCGGTCGGCATGATGGTCGCCAGCGTATTCATCCTCAAGGAGAAGATGCGCGGCACGCAGATCATCGGGGCAAGTATGCTGCTTTGCGGGCTGGTGATGTTCTTTAACACCAGCCTGATTGAGATTTTTACCCGCCTGACGGATTACACCTGGGGTGTCATTTTTGGGGTGGGCGCAGCAACGGTCTGGGTGAGTTATGGCGTCGCGCAAAAGGTGTTATTGCGCCGTCTTGCCTCACAGCAGATCCTCTTTTTGCTGTACACTTTGTGTACACTGGCATTATTGCCTTTAGCGAAGCCGGGTGTAATTACCCAGCTCAGCGACTGGCAACTGGCGTGCCTCATTTTTTGTGGGCTGAATACGCTGGTCGGTTATGGCGCGCTGGCTGAAGCCATGGCGCGCTGGCAGGCAGCACAGGTGAGCGCCTTAATCACGCTTACCCCGCTGTTTACGCTGTTATTTTCAGATTTGTTATCAATGGCCTGGCCCGATGTCTTCGTCAAGCCGATGCTCAACCTGTTGGGTTATCTCGGTGCGTTTGTCGTGGTTGCGGGCGCGATGTATTCCGCCATTGGTCATCGTCTCTGGGGGCGTTGGCGCAAAAATGAAGCGGTTGTAATAGTCCCCCGCTCAGGCGAATGAGTTACGGAGAGTAAAATGAAGTTTGTTGATGAAGCGACGATCCTGGTCGTGGCAGGTGATGGCGGTAACGGTTGTGTAAGCTTCCGCCGTGAAAAATATATTCCTCGTGGCGGTCCTGACGGCGGTGACGGTGGGGACGGTGGCGACGTGTGGCTGGAGGCGGATGAAAACCTCAACACGCTGATCGACTACCGTTTCGAAAAATCTTTCCGCGCCGAGCGTGGCCAGAACGGCCAGAGCCGCGACTGTACCGGTAAACGCGGTAAAGACGTGACGATCAAAGTGCCGGTGGGTACGCGTGTCATCGATCAGGGTACGGGCGAAACCATGGGTGATATGACCAAACACGGTCAGCGCCTGATGGTGGCGAAAGGCGGCTGGCACGGTCTGGGTAACAGCCGTTTCAAATCTTCCGTTAACCGTACCCCGCGTCAGAAAACCATGGGTACCCCGGGTGATAAGCGCGACCTGCAACTGGAACTGATGCTGCTGGCGGATGTGGGGATGCTGGGCATGCCAAACGCCGGTAAATCGACGTTTATCCGTGCGGTCTCTGCGGCGAAACCAAAAGTGGCAGATTATCCGTTTACGACGCTGGTACCGAGCCTGGGCGTTGTCCGTATGGATAACGAGAAGAGCTTCGTGGTCGCTGACATTCCGGGTCTGATTGAAGGGGCTGCAGAAGGCGCCGGTCTGGGTATTCGCTTCCTGAAGCACCTTGAGCGTTGCCGCGTACTGTTGCACCTCATCGACATCGATCCAATCGACGGTTCCGATCCGGTTGAAAACGCTCGTATCATTATCGGCGAGCTGGAGAAATACAGTGAAAAACTGGCGCAAAAACCGCGCTGGCTGGTATTCAACAAGATCGACCTGATGGACAAAGCGGAAGCTGAAGCGAAAGCTAAAGCGATTGCCGAAGCGATGGGTTGGGAAGATAAGTACTATCTGATCTCTGCCGCCAGCCAGGTTGGCGTGAAAGATCTCTGCTGGGATGTGATGACCTTTATCATCGAGAATCCGGTTGTTCAGGCAGAAGAGGCGAAACAGCCTGAAAAAGTCGAATTCATGTGGGATGACTACCACCGCCAGCAGCTCGAAGAGCTGGAAGCGGAAGAAGATGATGAAGACTGGGACGATGACTGGGATGAAGACGACGAAGAAGGCGTCGAGTTCATCTACAAGCACTAACCCCTGTATAAAGCCCCTTAACGGGGCTTTTTTTTATCCTATTTTCGTCGGTAACCAACAGCTGGCGATGAGGCCGCCCTCAGCGCCGTTCTCCAGCGTTAAATGACCATGATGGAGCTGTACGATACGCTGTACGATGCTCAGCCCAAGGCCGCTGCCGCCGTAGCGCTGGTCGAGACGTCGGAAAGGTTCGGTGTTCGACTGGCGGTGCGCCTCATCAATACCCGGCCCCTGATCGGTAACGCTCACCCGGGTACCCCCCTCCGTCGCTGTTAATGCCACTTCAATGGTTGTGCCTGCCGGGCTGTAACGGGCGGCATTCTCCAGAAGGTTCCTTAGCATCAGACGTAACAGGACGGCGTCCCCCTGTACCGTCAGCGTGCTGTGGGCCGGCCATAATACCGTATGCTCTTTGGCTTCATGCTCCAGGCTAAGCGGAGCAATGATCGACTCAGTCCAGTTCACGGTATCGTAATGGCCGCTGGCCATCGCCTGTCCGGCACGCGCCAGCATCAGCAGCTGTTCCACCGTGTGCATCAGCTGATCGATCCGGTTTATCAGTGGCGTGGCCTGCGGGGAACCGGACTGAGCCATCAGTTCCAGATGGAGCCTAATCCCCGCCAGCGGCGTACGTAACTCGTGTGCCGCATCGGCGGTAAACAGGCGTTCCTGTTGAATAGTGTGGTCCAGCCGGGCGAGGAGTTGGTTGAGGGACGTGGTTACTGCGCCTATCTCTTCCATATCAGAATACATCGGCAGGGGAGTCAGATTATCCGCCGAACGGTTCGCAAGGCTGGCGCGAAGTTTGTTGAGTGGTCGGGTGATCCATGTGACTGCCCAGAATGAGAAGAGCAGGGTAAAACCGACCATCACCAGTGAAGGGACCAGCAGGGAGGCAATGGCTTCGCGGATCTCTTTTTCGACATGGTTGTTGCGTGCTTTGGCGGACAGCGTTTCGTTCACCAGAAAACCGATTTGCTCGCGGCTCTCATGCCATAGCCAGACTACGCTAATGAGTTGAAAAAATAGCAGAATAACCGCCAGCAACACCATTAATCGCCGGCGCATACTGTTCATTTCTGACTCTCCAGACGGTAACCCACGCCGCGTACGGTTTTGATGCGATCTTTACCGAGCTTGCGGCGCAGATTATGAATGTGAACTTCAAGCGTGTTTGATCCTGGATCGTCCTGCCAGGAGTAGATGTCCTGTTGCAGCGTTTCGCGGTGCACGGTCTGCCCGCTGCGCATGATCAGGCGCGTCAGCAGAGCGAACTCTTTTGGCGTCACTTCCACAGGCTGAGACTGGCGCAGCACCTGCTGAGTTTGCAGATTGAGGGTGATATCTCCGTCCGTCAGCAGGTTGTCGCTGTGGCCCTGATAGCGGCGGATCAACGCCCGCACGCGAGCCTGTAGCTCGGCAAGGGCGAAGGGTTTTACCAGATAATCGTCAGCGCCAGAATCCAGCCCGTTAATTCTGTCTTCAATGGCATCGCGAGCAGTGAGAATCAATACGGGATTCTCCACCCCGCGACGACGCCACTGGCAGAGCAGCGTCGCGCCGTCTTTATCCGGCAGCCCCAAATCCAGGATCACCAGGCTGTATTCACCGCTCTGGATCAGGGCATCTGCTTCAGCGGCCGTGGCGGCACAATCCAGGGCGTAGCCTTCATTCCCCAGCGCCAGCGCTAACCCTTCCTGCAATAACAGATCGTCTTCAACTATCAGTAGTTTCATCGCTAGTTATTCTGGTAGATGTCCTTATAGAGCCTGCTTTCGAAACGCACCAGTGGAATACGGCGATTGCGCTGGTCAGCCGGTTCGACGGCATAGCCGGAAAGATACTGCACAAATGCCATGCGTTGTCCGCTGGCGGTCGTGATGAAACCGGCAAGGTTGTAAACGCCTTGCAGGGAACCCGTTTTGGCTGAAACTTTGCCATCCACGCCCGCAGCGTGAAGGCCCGCGCGGTACTGAAGAGAGCCGTCGTGTCCGGCAAGCGGCAGCATCGTAATAAAGTTTAGCTCAGCGTCATGCTGAGCAATGTACTGCAACACCTGCATCATGGTGGCCGGCGAGATCAGGTTATGACGCGATAAACCGGAACCATCAACGGCGATCGTATTGCCCAGATCGATACCCGCCTGCTGGCGCAGGATCTGACGTACGGCATCAGAACCGGCCCGCCAGGTGCCCGGCACACCAAAGCGCGCGTGCCCGATCATGCGGAATACCGTGTCGGCAATCATGTTATCCGACTTTTTCAGCATAATCTTAAGCAAATCATGCAGTGGCGCGGACTGTTTGCTGGCAATCACCGTGCCTGGCTCATTCACCTGCGTCTGGCGCAGCAGCGTTCCGGTGTAGGTTATGCCCGCCTGCTTCAGTTCATCTTTAAAAATGGCACCGGCATAACCTGCGCCATCCTGAATGGCAAAGGCCAGCGGGAGTGGATCGGCCCGCTGGGTCAGGCAGCCGGTGAGCGTATAGCGGTTGAGATCGCCCGGTACCACGTCCAGCTCGCAATACTGTGCCTCCGGGGAGCCTTTCGCCAGCGTCCGCACCTGGCTGAACATCGTGACCGGGTAGTAAGACGCCACGCGGATAAACGCTAAGTCATTTGGTTTTGGCGCGCTGTAAAGCGATACGGAGAAGCAGTTACGGTCAACGATGGCGGCGGCTGGCGGGGCGCTAAAACACTGCGTCATGTCGTTCCATGGCCAGCCAGGCGCTTTATCGTGGCTGGCGAAAATGGAGGTGTCGATCAGCACGTTGCCATCAATTTTTGTTACGCCGGATTTTTTCAGTACCGCCACCATGTTGCGGACATCCTGGCGCTTAAAGGTGGGATCGCCACCAAAACGGGCGATAAGATCGCCTTTCAGTTCGCCACCCTCAACGTTACCTCTGGTTTCAAGGGTGGTAGTAAAACGGAAGTCAGGCCCGAGCTGGAGCAGAGCGGCGAGGGCGGTGATCACCTTCTGGGTACTGGCAGGCAGCGCCATCTGTTGACTGTGATAGTCAATCTCGGGAGCCTGCGCGCCAACCTTCTGCACCATCAGGGCAAGGTTCGCGCCGGCGGGCAGTTGATTAATGTACTCATCAACATTCGCGGCCTGAACGGTGAACGTTATACTGGTAGTCAATCCGATGATAAAACTGGAAAATCGCATAATCTCGCGCTAACAACCCGAAAACAAACCGTCATACTACGGTGCATGGCACTGTAAAGTAAACGATGACCCATAGTGAACTTCGCGGTAAAATGCGTATCAAATTGAAAAATTGCTGCTGACCTGGGGCGTTGCTCCCGGGTCGGTTTTCTTTTTGCTTCTGGCCTGTTCAGGTGGGCTGGAGCAGGGAACACTGCTCCCAACAGGAATGTTTAAGAGGTATAACAAATGCAAGCTATTCCGATGACCTTACGTGGTGCCGAAAAACTGCGCGAAGAGCTGGATTTTCTGAAATCCGTGCGTCGCCCTGAAATCATCGCCGCTATCGCGGAAGCGCGTGAGCATGGCGACCTGAAAGAGAATGCTGAATACCACGCGGCGCGTGAGCAGCAGGGTTTCTGTGAAGGGCGTATTAAAGATATCGAAGCAAAATTGTCCAATGCACAGGTTATCGATATCACCAAAATGCCGAATAATGGCCGTGTGATTTTTGGTTCAACCGTTACCGTGCTGAACCTGGACAACGACGAAGAGCAGACCTATCGCATCGTGGGTGATGATGAAGCTGACTTCAAACAGAACCTGATTTCGGTGAACTCGCCAATTGCTCGTGGCCTGATTGGCAAAGAGCAGGACGATGTGGTCACCATCCGCACCCCTGGTGGTGAAGTGGAATACGAAATTATTAAGGTTGAATATCTGTAATTCGCTTCTCTACTAAGATGTTGATACATTGTAAAGAAAAGAAAAAGGCCGCATAGCGGCCTTTTATCAACTCACGGAGCATGGCATTTTGCTCGCCTGCTGAAAGAAATCCCTCGTTTCACACAGAAAATGTGTTCGATTCAGGATATCCTTAACGTGGCAGCGAGATTTTGCGCTCTTTAGATGGGCGATAGAGCACCAGCGTTTTACCGATGACCTGTACATTACAGGCGCCGGTTTCGCGCACGATGGCTTCCACGATCAGGTTTTTTGTGTCTCTGTCTTCAGAGGCGATTTTCACCTTGATCAGCTCGTGGTGTTCCAGCGCTTGTTCAATCTCGGCAAGCACCCCTTCGGTCAAACCATTGTTGCCAAGCATCACTACAGGCTTGAGCGGATGTGCCAGACCTTTAAGGTGCTGTTTTTGTTTAGTACTCAGATTCATCGTATATTTTTGCTTACGTTGGGATTGAAAACGGTTCATTCTACCGCCATCTCCCTAATATCGCCAAATAGCTGCGTAGAAATTTACGTCACAGGCAAGCAACGATGAACCAGGACGGAAATGTTAAATGACAGGTAAAAAGCGTTCTGCCAGCTCCAGCCGCTGGCTTCAGGAACACTTTAGCGATAAATATGTTCAACAGGCGCAGAAAAAGGGGTTGCGTTCCCGCGCCTGGTTTAAACTTGATGAAATACAGCAAAGTGACAAACTTTTTAAACCGGGAATGACGGTGGTCGACCTCGGTGCGGCACCTGGCGGATGGTCCCAGTATGCGGTTACGCAGATCGGCGGAACGGGCCGAATCATCGCATGCGATCTTTTACCAATGGATCCCATCGTCGGTGTCGACTTCCTTCAGGGCGACTTTCGTGATGAATTAGTGCTGAAAGCATTACTTGATCGTGTAGGTGACAGTAAGGTCCAGGTTGTCATGTCGGATATGGCGCCAAATATGTGTGGAACACCGGCGGTGGATATCCCCCGCGCCATGTATCTGGTGGAACTAGCGTTAGAAATGTGTCGTGATGTACTAGCGCCTGGTGGTAGTTTTGTTGTGAAGGTGTTTCAGGGCGAAGGTTTCGAGGAGTATCTTAAGGAAATTCGCTCCCTGTTTGCGAAGGTCAAAGTTCGTAAGCCGGACTCTTCCCGGGCCCGTTCCCGTGAAGTGTATATTGTAGCGACCGGGCGAAAATGATAACCGGTAGATTTCAGGCGAAAGTTTGAATGAAACTGGATATAGAGTATCCTGACGCTGTTTTTAACACAGTTGTAATATGAGGTTAATCCCTTGAGTGACATGGCGAAAAACCTAATACTCTGGCTGGTCATTGCCGTTGTGCTGATGTCAGTATTCCAGAGCTTTGGGCCCAGCGAGTCGAATGGCCGCAAGGTGGATTATTCTACCTTCCTGCAAGAGGTCAATCAGGACCAGGTTCGCGAAGCGCGTATCAACGGACGTGAGATCAACGTTACCAAGAAAGATAGTAACCGTTACACGACTTACATCCCGGTGAACGATCCTAAGCTGCTTGATAACCTTCTGACCAAAAACGTCAAAGTGGTAGGCGAGCCGCCGGAAGAACCAAGCCTGCTGGCTTCTATCTTCATTTCCTGGTTCCCGATGCTGCTTCTTATCGGCGTCTGGATCTTCTTTATGCGCCAGATGCAGGGCGGTGGTGGCAAAGGTGCCATGTCGTTCGGTAAGAGCAAGGCGCGTATGCTGACGGAAGACCAGATCAAGACCACGTTTGCTGACGTAGCAGGTTGTGACGAAGCAAAAGAAGAGGTGGGTGAACTGGTTGAATACCTACGCGAGCCGAGCCGTTTCCAGAAACTGGGCGGTAAGATCCCGAAAGGCGTCCTGATGGTCGGCCCTCCGGGTACGGGTAAAACCCTGCTGGCAAAAGCCATCGCGGGTGAAGCGAAGGTGCCGTTCTTTACTATTTCAGGTTCTGACTTCGTTGAAATGTTCGTGGGTGTCGGTGCATCTCGTGTGCGTGACATGTTCGAGCAGGCTAAGAAGGCAGCACCGTGCATCATCTTCATCGATGAAATCGATGCCGTAGGCCGCCAGCGTGGCGCAGGCCTGGGTGGTGGTCACGATGAACGTGAGCAGACGCTGAACCAGATGCTGGTTGAGATGGACGGCTTCGAAGGTAACGAAGGTATCATCGTTATCGCGGCAACTAACCGTCCGGACGTACTTGACCCTGCGCTGCTGCGTCCAGGCCGTTTCGACCGCCAGGTTGTGGTCGGTCTGCCGGATGTTCGCGGTCGTGAACAGATTCTGAAAGTGCATATGCGTCGCGTACCGCTGGCGCCAGATATCGACGCGGCAATCATCGCGCGTGGTACTCCAGGCTTCTCCGGTGCGGATCTGGCTAACCTGGTCAACGAAGCAGCCCTGTTTGCCGCTCGCGGTAACAAGCGCGTGGTGTCCATGGTGGAATTTGAGAAAGCGAAAGACAAAATCATGATGGGTGCGGAACGTCGCTCCATGGTGATGACGGAAGCGCAGAAAGAGTCCACGGCATATCACGAAGCGGGCCACGCGATTATCGGTCGTCTGGTGCCGGAACACGATCCGGTACACAAGGTGACGATCATTCCACGCGGTCGTGCGCTGGGTGTGACCTTCTTCCTGCCTGAAGGCGACGCGATCAGCGCCAGCCGTCAGAAGCTGGAAAGCCAGATTTCAACCCTGTACGGCGGTCGTCTGGCTGAAGAGATTATCTACGGTGCGGAACATGTTTCCACCGGTGCGTCGAACGATATTAAAGTGGCGACAAACCTGGCGCGTAACATGGTGACTCAGTGGGGCTTCTCCGACAAACTCGGTCCGCTGCTGTATGCAGAGGAAGAGGGCGAGGTGTTCCTGGGCCGCTCCGTGGCAAAAGCGAAACATATGTCCGATGAAACGGCACGTATCATCGACCAGGAAGTGAAAGCGCTGATTGAACGTAACTACGCTCGCGCCCGTCAGATCCTGAACGACAATATGGACATCCTGCATTCGATGAAAGATGCGCTCATGAAATATGAGACCATCGATGCACCACAGATTGACGACCTGATGGCGCGCCGCGAAGTGCGTCCGCCGGCAGGCTGGGAAGACCCAGGCGCGTCTAACAATTCTGACAACAATGGCACCCCGCGTGCGCCGCGTCCGGTCGATGAACCGCGTACGCCAAACCCGGGCAACACCATGTCAGAGCAGTTAGGCGACAAGTAAGTCACTGCTGTTGAAGCGTTTGTCTGTATCTCAAACCCTGGAGCTTGCTCCGGGGTTTTTCTTATCTGTTTAACCACATTAATCCCAGGGACTTCACCATGAAACTATTCGCCCAGGACTCGCATCTCGACCTTTCACATCCCCATGTGATGGGGATCCTGAATGTCACGCCTGATTCCTTCTCTGACGGCGGCACGCATAATTCGCTTATCGACGCGGTTAAACACGCGAATTTAATGATTAACGCGGGTGCCACCATCATTGACGTTGGAGGGGAGTCAACGCGGCCTGGCGCGGCGGAGGTTTCGGTGGAAGAAGAGCTGGCGCGCGTGGTGCCGGTGGTGGAGGCTATCGCACGGCGCTTTGAAGTGTGGATCTCTGTTGATACCTCCAAACCCGAAGTGATCCGTGAAGTGGCGAGAGTGGGCGCTCACATTATCAATGATATCCGCTCGCTGACCGAGCCGGGCGCGATTGAAGCCGCCGCAGAAACCGGGCTACCGGTGTGTCTGATGCATATGCAGGGCCAGCCTAAGACAATGCAGGAGGCGCCAAAATATGAAGACGTGTTTGCCGACGTCACCCGCTTCTTTATTGAGCATATCGAACGCTGTGAACGTGCGGGTATCGCAAAAGAGAAATTGCTGCTCGACCCGGGCTTCGGTTTCGGTAAAAATCTCTCACACAATTACGCGTTGCTTGCGCGCTTATCAGAGTTTCATCAGTTCGGCCTGCCACTGCTGGTGGGAATGTCGAGAAAATCGATGATTGGTCAGTTGTTGAATGTCGGGCCGAGCGAACGTCTGAGCGGCAGTCTGGCCTGCGCGGTGATTGCCGCGATGCAAGGTGCACACATCATTCGCGTCCATGACGTAAAAGAAACAGTAGAAGCCATGCGTGTGGTGGAAGCCACACTGGCAGCGAAGGAAAACAAACGCTATGAGTAATCGTAAATATTTTGGTACCGATGGCATCCGTGGGCGCGTAGGCGATGCGCCAATTACCCCTGACTTTGTCCTGAAGCTGGGCTGGGCAGCGGGGAAAGTGCTGGCGCGTCATGGCTCCCGTAAGATCATTATTGGTAAAGATACCCGTATTTCGGGTTATATGCTGGAATCCGCGCTGGAAGCCGGGCTGGCGGCGGCGGGGCTTTCAGCTTCCTTTACGGGGCCAATGCCGACTCCTGCTGTTGCCTATCTGACCCGCACCTTCCGTGCGGAAGCGGGCATCGTCATTTCCGCTTCCCATAACCCGTTCTATGACAACGGTATCAAATTCTTCTCCATCGACGGCACCAAACTGCCGGATGACGTGGAAGAGGCGATTGAAGCGGAAATGGAAAAAGAGATCACCTGTGTTGACTCCGCTGAGCTGGGTAAAGCCAACCGTATTGTCGATGCCGCAGGCCGCTACATTGAATTCTGCAAAGGCACTTTCCCGAATGAACTGAGCCTGGCACACCTCAAAATTGTGGTGGACTGTGCAAACGGTGCGACTTACCACATTGCGCCGAATGTGTTCCGCGAGCTGGGTGCGAAAGTGATCACTATCGGCTGCGAGCCGGACGGTCTGAACATCAACGAAGAAGTTGGCGCGACAGACGTGCGTGCCTTGCAAGCGCGTGTCCTGGCTGAAAAGGCCGATCTGGGTATTGCCCTGGATGGCGATGGTGACCGTGTGATCATGGTTGATCACGAAGGTAACAAGGTCGATGGCGATCAGATCCTCTACATCATTGCGCGTGAAGGCCTGCGTCAGGGGCAACTGCGCGGTGGCGCGGTGGGCACTTTGATGAGCAATATGGGTCTGGAGCTGGCGCTGAAACAGCTGGGCATCCCGTTTGTTCGTGCGAAGGTGGGTGACCGCTACGTGCTGGAAAAACTCCAGGAGAAAGGCTGGCGTATTGGCGCGGAAAACTCCGGCCACGTGATCCTGCTCGATAAAACCACCACCGGTGACGGCATTGTGGCGGCGCTTCAGGTTGTTGCCGCGATGGCGCGTAACCATATGAGCCTGCACGATCTGTGCAGCGGCATGAAAATGTTCCCGCAGATCCTGGTCAACGTGCGTTTCACCGCGGGTAAAGGTGACCCGCTGGAAAATGATAACGTGAAAGCGGTGATGGCAGAGGTGGAAGCGACGCTTGGCAGCCGTGGGCGCGTCCTGCTGCGTAAGTCGGGTACCGAGCCGCTGATCCGCGTGATGGTGGAAGGCGAAGACGAAGCGCAGGTGACTGAATTTGCGCACCGCATTGCGGATGCAGTCAAAGCTGCATAATCTTTCAGAATAAGTGTTTAAAAAGGCGGCGTTTGCCGCCTTTGTTTTAAACAATTAATGGCTTTTTGCTGTTTTTTTCCGCAGTTGATACAATGCCTCGAAAATGCCCTTGCGAAGGTGATTCGCTTTGGTTAGTATTCACACCCGCTTCAGTGGGAAACAAAATCCTGCTAATTGGTCGAAGCATTGGTATGCGGCAAATCCGCAAGGAACAGGTTGATTATGTACGAAGCTCTTTTAGTTATTTTCCTTATTGTAGCCATCGCTCTCGTAGCGCTGATTATGCTACAGCAAGGTAAAGGCGCTGATATGGGAGCCTCCTTCGGAGCAGGCGCTTCCGGTACGCTGTTCGGTTCAAGTGGTTCTGCGAACTTCATGACCCGCACGACGGCGATTCTGGCTACGCTGTTCTTCATTATCAGTCTGGTGCTGGGCAATATCAACAGCAACAAGACCAGTAAAGGAAGCGAGTGGGAAAATCTGAGCGCGCCAGCAAAAACTGAGCAAACTCAGCCAGCTGCACCGGCTAAGCCAACCAGCGATATCCCGCAGTAAGTATTCCGTACCGAGGTGGTGGAATTGGTAGACACGCTACCTTGAGGTGGTAGTGCCCTAACGGGCTTGTGGGTTCGAGTCCCATCCTCGGTACCAATATTCCAGAAGAAAGACGTCGCAAGACGTCTTTTTTTTTCGTCTCTATATTCTGTGTTTCCGATCTATTGTAGGGCGGGTAAGCGCAGCGCCACCCGCCGTTTTGCCCGGTGGCGCTGCGCTTACCGGGCCTACGAAGACCACAAAAAAGGCGCCCATTGGGCGCCTTTTGCATGTCTTGCTGTCGATTACTTCTTATCGCTGTGTTCCAGGTTCTCAACCTGCGGCAGACCATTACCGGAATTCGCGGAGAGCAGGCCATTCTCAACATAGTTGAACAGCTTCTCACGGGTATCGGTGATGTCCAGGTTACGCATGGTCAGCTGGCCAATACGATCGTCCGGAGAGAATACTGACTCACCTTTCTCCATGGTCAGACGCTCTGCTTTATAGGTCAGGTTGTCAGACACGGTGTTCAGGATGGAGTAGTCGTTACCGCGACGCAGTTCCAGGGTCACTTCGCCGGTGATGGCGCTTGCCACCCAACGTTGCAGGGCGTCACGCAGCATCAGCGCCTGTGGATCAAACCAGCGACCCTGATACAGCAGTTTGCCCAGCTGACGGCCATGAGCGTGATACTGCTCAATGGTGTCTTCGTTGTGAATACCGGTCAGCAGACGCTCATAAGCGATGTGCAGCAGCGCCATCCCTGGAGCTTCGTAAATGCCGCGGCTTTTTGCTTCGATGATACGGTTTTCGATCTGATCGCTCATACCCAGCCCGTGACGACCGCCGATGCGGTTTGCTTCCAGCATCAGTTCAACATCGTCGGAGAACGTTTTACCGTTCAGGGCAACCGGATGACCACGTTCGAAACGCACGGCCACTTCTTCCGCCGGGATCTTAACGTTCTCATCCCAGAACTTCACGCCCATGATCGGGTTAACAATTTTTACGCTGGAATTCAGGAATTCCAGGTCTTTCGCTTCATGCGTCGCACCCAGCATGTTGGAGTCGGTTGAGTAGGCTTTCTCAACCGACATCTTGTAGTCAAAGCCGCAGGCAATCATAAACTCAGACATTTCATGACGGCCACCCAGCTCGTCGATGAAGTCGGTATCCAGCCACGGTTTGTAGATCTGCAACTCGGCGTTGGTCAGCAGGCCATAACGATAGAAACGTTCAATATCGTTGCCTTTATAGGTGCTACCGTCCCCCCAGATGTTCACGCCATCTTCTTTCATGGCGGCGACCAGCATAGTGCCGGTGACGGCACGACCCAGCGGGGTGGTATTGAAATAGGTCAGGCCGCCGGTAGTGTTATGGAAAGCACCGCACTGGATCGCGGCAATCCCTTCGGCGACCAGCTGCTTACGGCAGTCGATCAGACGTGCGTTCTCTGCGCCATATTCCATGGCACGACGAGGGATCGCGTCATAATCTTCCTCGTCCGGCTGACCCAGGTTCGCAGTATATGCATAAGGAACCGCTCCCTTCTGGCGCATCCACAGCAGTGCAGCGCTGGTATCCAGGCCGCCTGAAAAAGCGATGCCAATACGTTGTCCTACCGGGAGATGCTTGAGAATCGTCGTCATATAATAAAACCCTGCTTGATTGACTGATTAGAGACCGCTTTCGCTCTCGATGCATGTTTATGCAAAATAAGTGAGTATTCATTTAATCATCTTTTATCGACGACCGAAAGAGACGTGTGCGTTTTTTTGTAAAAATTTCCCTTTTATTGCCCTGGCCGAAGTTGGGTTGACAGGTGGGGTCAACTATCAATATACTGAATGCCGATTTTACGTCCCGTCTTCGGTACCAAATCCCAGCATTATTTGCAAATTCTGTCCAAAACGCGTAGAATTTGCCACGTTTCAGGCGCGGGGTGGAGCAGCCTGGTAGCTCGTCGGGCTCATAACCCGAAGGTCGTCGGTTCAAATCCGGCCCCCGCAACCACTTTCCCATAAAGTTCTTTTTCAAATATACTGTGAAGACTTAGAGCCTTCGTAGCTGGATTTGAAAAAATGCTTTCGGAGAGTGCTCCAGGCCACAGTTGTGGCTATAGGGTTCAGTTATCTAAAGCCCCGATTTATCGGGGTTTTTTGTTATCTGACTACAGAATAACTGGGCTTTACGCCCTTTTTTTATGTCTTGGGGGTGGGCTTGTCCACATTAGAGCAAAAATTAACAGAGATGATTACTGCGCCGGTCGAAGCACTGGGCTACGAACTGGTCGGCATCGAATTCGTTCGCGGCCGTACATCCACACTGCGCATCTATATTGATAGTGAAGATGGCATCAATGTTGATGATTGTGCTGATGTCAGCCACCAGGTGAGTGCGGTTCTTGATGTTGAAGATCCGATTACCGTTGCGTACAACCTGGAAGTTTCCTCACCTGGCCTCGATCGTCCGATGTTCACGGCCGAGCACTACGTGCGCTTTACCGGTGAAGAAGTGGCTCTCGTTCTGCGTATGGCCGTACAGAACCGCCGTAAATGGCAGGGAATTATCAAAGCCGTTGATGGTGAAATGATCACGGTGACAGTCGAAGGCAAAGATGAAGTGTTCGCGCTGAGTAATATCCAGAAGGCGAACCTGGTTCCCCACTTTTAACAGTCTGGATTGAGGTGAAAAGCCCGCGATGAACAAAGAAATTTTGGCTGTTGTTGAAGCCGTCTCCAACGAGAAATCACTGCCGCGTGAGAAGATTTTCGAAGCGCTGGAAAGTGCACTGGCTACAGCAACCAAGAAAAAATACGAACAAGAGATCGATGTTCGCGTAGAAATCGATCGTAAAAGCGGTGACTTCGATACATTCCGTCGTTGGGTAATCGTTGAAGAAGTGACCCAACCGACCAAAGAGATCACCCTGGAAGCGGCACGTTTTGAAGACGAAAGTCTGAACGTGGGTGACTACGTTGAAGATCAGATTGAATCTGTTACCTTCGACCGTATCACCACCCAGACCGCGAAGCAGGTTATCGTGCAGAAAGTTCGCGAAGCCGAGCGCGCGCTGGTTGTCGATCAGTTCCGCGATCAGGAAGGCGAAATCATCACTGGCGTGGTGAAGAAAGTGAACCGCGACAACATCTCTCTGGAGATCAAATCCGAAGGACTGCCGGGTAACGCTGAAGCCGTCATCCTGCGCGAAGACATGCTGCCGCGTGAAAACTTCCGCCCAGGCGACCGTATTCGTGGTGTGCTGTATGCCGTACGTCCTGAAGCGCGTGGTGCACAGCTGTTCGTGACGCGTTCTAAACCAGAAATGCTGGTTGAACTGTTCCGTATCGAAGTGCCGGAAATCGGCGAAGAAGTTATCGAAATCAAAGCGGCGGCCCGCGATCCGGGTTCCCGTGCGAAAATTGCGGTGAAAACCAACGACAAGCGTATCGACCCGGTCGGTGCTTGCGTCGGTATGCGTGGCGCACGTGTTCAGGCGGTTTCTACCGAACTGGGCGGCGAGCGCATTGATATCGTTCTGTGGGACGACAACCCGGCGCAGTTCGTGATCAACGCAATGGCACCGGCTGATGTGGCGTCTATCGTTGTTGACGAAGACAAACACACCATGGATATCGCTGTAGAAGCGGGCAATCTGGCGCAGGCGATTGGCCGTAACGGTCAGAACGTACGTCTGGCGTCACAGCTGAGCGGCTGGGAACTCAACGTGATGACCGTTGATGACCTTCAGGCCAAGCATCAGGCTGAAGCCCACGCGGCGATCGATACCTTCACCAAATACCTGGACATTGACGAAGACTTCGCCACTGTGCTGGTTGAAGAAGGTTTCTCTACGCTGGAAGAACTGGCCTACGTGCCAATGAAAGAGCTGCTGGAAATTGACGGTCTGGATGAACCAACCGTTGAAGCCCTGCGTGAACGCGCTAAAAACGCACTGACCACCCTGGCGCTGGCTCAGGAAGAAAGCCTTGGCGATAAGAAGCCGGCTGATGACCTGCTGAATCTGGAAGGTCTTGATCGTGCGATTGCGTTCAAGCTGGCTGCCCGTGGTGTTTGTACGCTGGAAGATCTCGCTGAGCAAGGCGTTGATGACCTGGCCGATATCGAAGGTTTAACCGACGAGAAAGCCGGCGAACTCATCATGGCCGCACGTAATATTTGCTGGTTCGGCGACGAAGCGTAATAAACTGTAGCAGGAAGGAACAGCATGACTGATGTAACTGTAAAATCGCTGGCTGCTGAGATTCAGACCTCCGTGGACCGCCTGGTACAGCAATTTGCTGATGCAGGGATCCCGAAGTCCGCTGATGACTCGGTGACCGCGCAAGAAAAACAAACCTTGTTAGCGCACCTGAACCGTGAACACGGCTCTACGCCTGACAAGTTAACGCTACAGCGTAAAACGCGTAGCACGTTGAACATCCCTGGTACCGGTGGCAAAAGCAAGTCGGTACAAATTGAAGTCCGCAAGACGCGCACCTTTGTAAAACGTGATCCGCAAGAGGCAGAACGCCTTGCCGCGGAAGAGCAGGCACAGCGTGAAGCGGAAGAACAAGCTCAGCGTGAGGCAGAAGCCACTGCCAAACGTGAAGCAGAATTAAAAGCTGAACGTGAGGCCGCAGAAAAAGCGAAACGCGACGCCGGTGAAAAAGCGAAGCGTGACGCTGCGGAAAAAGACAAAGTGAGCAATCAACAGACCGACGAAATGACCAAAACTGCCCAGGCTGAAAAAGCCCGCCGTGAAAATGAAGCTGCCGAGCTGAAGCGTAAAGCGGAAGAAGAAGCCCGCCGCAAGCTTGAAGAAGAAGCTCGCCGCGTCGCCGAAGAAGCGCGTCGCATGGCAGAAGAAAACGAGAAGAATGGTGTGAATACTGCTGAACCAACTGAAGATACCAGCGATTATCACGTCACCACGTCTCAGCATGCGCGTCAGGCAGAAGACGACAACGACCGCGAAGTAGAAGGTGGTCGTGGTCGTACTCGCAGTGCAAAAGCTGCGCGTCCTGCGAAAAAAGGTAACAAACACGCTGAATCAAAAGCTGACCGTGAAGAAGCGCGTGCAGCGGTTCGCGGCGGTAAAGGCGGCAAGCGTAAAGGTTCCGCTCTCCAGCAGGGCTTCCAGAAGCCTGCTCAGGCCGTTAACCGTGACGTTGTGATCGGCGAAACTATCACCGTTGGCGAACTGGCTAACAAAATGGCGGTGAAAGGCTCTCAGGTCATCAAAGCGATGATGAAACTGGGCGCAATGGCCACCATTAACCAGGTCATCGACCAGGAAACCGCACAGCTGGTTGCCGAAGAGATGGGCCACAAAGTTATCCTGCGTCGTGAAAACGAGCTGGAAGAAGCAGTAATGAGCGACCGTGATACGGGCGCAGCGGCTGAACCGCGCGCACCGGTTGTGACCATCATGGGTCACGTTGACCACGGTAAAACCTCTCTGCTTGACTACATTCGTTCTACTAAGGTTGCCTCCGGCGAAGCGGGTGGTATTACCCAGCACATCGGTGCTTACCACGTAGAAACCGAAAACGGCATGATCACCTTCCTGGATACCCCAGGCCACGCAGCGTTTACCTCAATGCGTGCTCGTGGTGCTCAGGCAACGGATATCGTTGTTCTGGTTGTTGCTGCCGACGATGGCGTGATGCCGCAGACCATTGAAGCTATCCAGCACGCGAAAGCGGCGCAGGTGCCTCTGGTTGTTGCAGTCAACAAAATCGATAAGCCAGAAGCCGATATGGATCGCGTGAAGAACGAACTGTCCCAGTACGGCGTTATGCCGGAAGAGTGGGGCGGTGAAGCACAGTTCATCCCTGTATCTGCAAAAGCGGGTACCGGTATCGACGACCTGCTGAACGCCATCCTGCTTCAGGCTGAAGTTCTGGAGCTGAAAGCGGTTCGTAAAGGTATGGCGAGCGGCGCGGTAATCGAATCCTTCCTGGATAAAGGTCGTGGTCCGGTTGCAACCGTTCTGGTTCGCGAAGGTACTCTGCACAAGGGCGACATCGTTCTGTGTGGTTTCGAATACGGTCGCGTTCGCGCGATGCGTAACGAACTGGGTCAGGAAGTGCTGGAAGCGGGTCCGTCCATTCCAGTGGAAATCCTGGGGCTGTCCGGTGTTCCGGCTGCCGGTGACGAAGTAACCGTCGTACGTGACGAGAAGAAAGCGCGTGAAGTCGCTCTGTATCGTCAGGGTAAATTCCGTGAAGTGAAGCTGGCTCGTCAGCAGAAATCTAAACTCGAGAATATGTTCGCCAACATGACCGAAGGCGAAGTTCACGAAGTGAACGTTGTTCTGAAAGCGGACGTTCAGGGTTCTGTGGAAGCGATCTCCGACTCCTTGCTGAAACTGTCTACCGACGAAGTGAAAGTGAAGATCATCGGTTCTGGCGTAGGTGGTATCACCGAAACCGACGCAACTCTGGCAGCAGCTTCCAACGCGATCCTGGTTGGCTTCAACGTTCGTGCTGACGCATCTGCGCGTAAAGTGATTGATGCTGAAAGCCTGGATCTGCGTTACTACTCCGTCATCTATAACCTGATTGACGAAGTGAAAGCAGCGATGAGCGGCATGCTGTCTCCTGAGCTGAAACAGCAGATCATCGGTCTGGCTGAAGTACGTGACGTGTTCAAATCACCGAAATTCGGTGCGATCGCGGGCTGTATGGTTACCGAAGGGACCATCAAGCGTCACAACCCAATCCGCGTACTGCGTGACAACGTGGTTATCTACGAAGGCGAGCTGGAATCCCTGCGCCGCTTTAAAGATGACGTTAACGAAGTCCGTAACGGCATGGAATGTGGTATCGGCGTGAAGAACTACAACGACGTTCGCGTTGGCGATATGATCGAAGTGTTCGAGATCATCGAAATTCAGCGTACCATCGCGTAATCTTCTTCAACAGAAGATTAATGAGCGTAGGCCGGGTAAGCGAAGCGCCACCCGGCAGTAATTTTAAAAAGGGGCTTAAGCCCCTTTTTTGTCTGGAGAATTTATTATGGCGAAAGAATTTGGTCGCCCACAGCGCGTCGCGCAGGAGATGCAGAAAGAGATCGCTCTCATTCTGCAACGTGAAATCAAAGATCCACGCGTGGGTATGATGACCACCGTGTCTGGCGTGGAAATGTCCCGCGACCTGGCGTACGCCAAAGTGTTTGTAACTTTCCTGAATGACCAGGATGAAGACGCTGTGAAGAACGGCATTAAAGCGTTGCAGGAAGCCTCTGGTTTCATTCGCTCTCTGCTTGGCAAAGCGATGCGCCTGCGTATCGTGCCAGAGCTGACCTTCTTCTACGACAACTCGCTGGTTGAAGGTATGCGTATGTCCAACCTGGTGACCAGCGTGGTGAAACATGACGATGAGCGTCGTGTTAACCCGGCGGACGACAGCAAGGAGGACTGATGAGTCGTCCTCGTCGTCGCGGTCGTGACGTGCATGGCGTGCTCTTGCTGGATAAACCACAGGGCGCATCCAGCAACGACGTGCTGCAAAAAGTGAAGCGTATTTATAACGCCAACCGAGCAGGGCACACTGGCGCGCTGGATCCGCTGGCAACCGGCATGCTGCCGATCTGCCTGGGGGAAGCGACAAAGTTTTCCCAGTACCTGCTGGATTCCGATAAGCGCTACCGCGTGATTGCCAAACTGGGCCAGCGCACGGATACCTCCGATGCAGATGGCCAGGTGGTGGAAGAGCGCCCGGTGACCTTCAGCGCAGAGCAACTTGATGCGGCGCTGGACAGCTTCCGTGGTGATACGCTACAGGTGCCGTCGATGTATTCGGCGCTGAAATATCAGGGCAAAAAGCTCTACGAATATGCACGTCAGGGCATTGAGGTTCCGCGCGAAGCTCGTCCGATTACCGTGTATGAGCTGCTGTTCATTCGTCACGAAGGTGATGAACTCGAGCTGGAAGTACACTGTTCGAAAGGGACCTATATCCGCACCATCATTGATGACCTCGGTGAAAAGCTGGGCTGCGGCGCGCATGTGATTTATCTGCGTCGTCTGGCTGTCAGCAAATATCCGGTCGAACGCATGGTGACGCTTGAGCATCTGCACGCCCTGATTGAGCAGGCGCAAGCGCAGGGCGTTGCGCCGGCCGATCTGCTGGACCCGCTGCTGATGCCAATGGACAGTCCGGCAGTGGACTTCCCGGTTGTTAATCTTCCTTTAACATCGTCCGTTTACTTTAAGAATGGAAACCCGGTTCGCACAACGGGGGCACCGCTTGAGGGCCTGGTACGCGTGACGGAAGGTGACGAAGGGAAATTCATCGGTATGGGCGAAATGGACGGCGAAGGGCGTGTGGCGCCGCGTCGTCTGGTCGTCGAATATCCGGTTGAAGCGTGACGGTGATAACACCTTACCTTGCGATAAGCAGGGGAGACGAGTAGAATATCGCCGCTTAACGCCTGGTAAATTGTTTAACAATCTGCGGGGCGTACATGGGATAGCTGAATTAGAGATCGGCATCCTTACATTCTTTATACTTTGGAGTTTGAAAATGTCTCTAAGCGTTGAAGCTAAAGCTAAAATCGTTTCTGAGTTTGGTCGTGGTACTAACGACAGCGGTTCTACCGAAGTTCAGGTTGCACTGCTGACTGCACAGATTAACCACCTGCAAGGTCACTTTGCAGAGCACAAAAAAGATCACCACAGCCGTCGTGGTCTGCTGCGTATGGTTTCTCAGCGTCGTAAACTGCTCGACTACCTGAAGCGTAAAGATGTTGCACGCTACACCGCGCTGATCGAGCGTCTGGGTCTGCGTCGCTAATTCTTGCGAGTTTCAGAAAAGGGGGCCTGATGGCCCCTTTTTTCAACCAGACGGCAGCAATTCAATGGAAACTATTGTATTGTTGCTATAAATGATCTTCATTGCAGAGGTTCGCGCGGCTAATGAGAGGCTTCACCCATGGGGGTGTCGGTTGTCATTAGTCGCGAGGATGCGAAGAAGGTCGGGTTAAATCGTCAGCACACCTGAGGTGTGCTTTCAAACATTTAAGAAAGGACAGAACTTTGCTGAATCCGATCGTTCGTAAATTCCAGTATGGTCAGCATACCGTCACGCTGGAAACCGGCATGATGGCGCGTCAGGCTACTGCTGCCGTTATGGTAAGCATGGATGACACTGCTGTATTCGTTACCGTAGTTGGCCAGAAAAAAGCTAAACCAGGTCAGGACTTCTTCCCGCTGACCGTTAACTACCAGGAGCGTACCTACGCTGCCGGTAAAATCCCAGGTGGCTTCTTCCGTCGTGAAGGCCGTCCAAGCGAAGGCGAAACCCTGATCGCGCGTCTGATTGACCGCCCGGTTCGTCCGCTGTTCCCGGAAGGCTTCGTGAACGAAGTGCAGGTTATCGCAACCGTTGTTTCCGTTAACCCGCAGGTTAACCCGGACATCGTTGCGATGATCGGTGCGTCTGCTGCCCTGTCACTGTCTGGTATTCCATTCAATGGTCCAATCGGTGCTGCGCGCGTGGGTTACATCAATGATCAGTACGTGCTGAACCCAACTCAGGAAGAGCTGAAAGAGAGTAAGCTGGACCTGGTTGTCGCCGGTACTGAAGCCGCGGTGCTGATGGTTGAATCCGAAGCTGAACTGCTGAGCGAAGACCAGATGCTGGGCGCTGTGGTCTTCGGCCACGACCAGCAGCAGGTTGTTATCCAGAACATCAACGACCTGGTGAAAGAAGCCGGTAAACCACGCTGGGACTGGCAGCCAGAAGCGGCAAACGACGCGCTGAACGCACGCGTTGCTGCACTGGCAGAATCTCGTCTGAGCGACGCATACCGCATCACCGACAAACAGGAGCGCTATGCTCAGGTTGATGTGATCAAATCTGAAGTGACCGCGACCCTGGTTGCCGAAGACGAAACGCTGGACGCTAACGAAATTGGCGAAATCCTGCATGCCATCGAGAAAAACGTTGTTCGTAGCCGCGTACTGGCAGGCGAGCCGCGTATTGATGGCCGTGAAAAAGACATGATCCGTGGTCTGGACGTGCGTACTGGCGTACTGCCACGTACTCACGGTTCTGCGCTGTTCACCCGTGGTGAAACGCAGGCGCTGGTAACCGCGACTCTGGGTACTGCACGTGACGCACAGATCATCGACGAACTGATGGGCGAGCGCACTGACAGCTTCCTGTTCCACTACAACTTCCCTCCGTACTCTGTGGGCGAAACCGGTATGGTTGGCTCACCGAAGCGTCGTGAAATTGGTCACGGTCGTCTGGCGAAGCGCGGCGTGCTGGCAGTGATGCCAGAAGCAGACAAATTCCCGTACACCGTACGTGTGGTGTCTGAAATCACTGAATCCAACGGTTCTTCTTCCATGGCTTCCGTGTGTGGTGCTTCTCTGGCGCTGATGGATGCAGGCGTGCCAATTAAAGCCGCCGTTGCGGGTATCGCAATGGGTCTGGTGAAAGAAGGCGACAACTACGTTGTTCTGTCTGACATTCTGGGTGATGAAGACCACCTGGGTGATATGGACTTCAAAGTGGCGGGTTCCCGCGACGGTATCTCTGCTTTGCAGATGGATATCAAAATTGAAGGTATCACCAAAGAGATCATGCAGGTTGCTCTGAACCAGGCTAAAGGTGCGCGTCTGCACATCCTGGGCGTGATGGAACAGGCTATCAACGCGCCACGCGGTGATATCTCTGAATTCGCTCCGCGTATTCACACCATCAAGATCAATCCAGACAAGATCAAAGATGTTATCGGTAAGGGCGGTTCCGTTATCCGTGCACTGACCGAAGAAACGGGCACCACCATCGAAATCGAAGATGACGGTACTGTGAAGATCGCAGCAACCGACGGCGAGAAAGCGAAATACGCTATCCGTCGTATCGAAGAGATCACGGCAGAAATCGAAGTGGGCCGTATCTACAATGGTAAAGTGACCCGTATCGTTGACTTTGGCGCATTCGTTGCCATCGGTGGCGGTAAAGAAGGTCTGGTACACATCTCTCAGATCGCTGACAAGCGCGTTGAGAAAGTGACCGATTACCTGCAAATGGGTCAGGAAGTACCGGTGAAAGTTCTGGAAGTTGACCGCCAGGGCCGTATCCGTCTGAGCATTAAAGAAGCAACCGAGCAGTCTCAGCCTGCTGCGGCGCCGGAAGCTCCGGCTGCTGAACAGCAAGGCGAGTAAGGTTGCCATTTGCCCTCCGCGCAGGCGGAGGGCTTATTATCAGGCAGGACGCCTTGTTAAGCCGCCGGGGGACAGGACGTTCATCCAATAGTTGTCTTCGGGAGTGGGAAATGAAGCCTTTTTTGCGCTGGTGTTTCGTTGCGACAGCTTTAACGCTGGCAGGATGCAGCAACTCTGCCTGGCGTAAGAGCGAAGTCCTCGCAGTGCCATTGCAACCGACTTTGCAGCAGGAAGTCATTCTGGCACGCATGGAACAAATACTTGCCAGTCGGGCTTTAACCGATGACGAACGCGCACAGCTTTTATATGAGCGCGGAGTGTTGTATGATAGTCTCGGTCTGAGGGCACTGGCGCGAAATGATTTTTCACAAGCGCTGGCGATTCGACCTGATATGCCTGAAGTATTCAATTACTTAGGCATTTATTTAACGCAGGCAGGCAATTTTGATGCTGCCTATGAAGCGTTTGATTCTGTACTTGAGCTTGATCCAACTTACAACTACGCGCACTTGAATCGCGGTATCGCATTGTATTACGGCGGACGTGATAAGTTAGCGCAAGATGATCTGCTGGCGTTTTATCAAGACGATCCTAATGATCCTTTCCGCAGCCTGTGGCTTTACATCGTTGAGCAGAAGCTTGATGAGAAGCAGGCCAAAGAAGCACTGAAACAGCGCTTCGAGAAATCGGACAAGGAACAGTGGGGATGGAACATTGTCGAGTTCTACCTGGGCAACATTAGCGAAGCAACGCTGATGGAACGCCTCAAGGCGGACGCAACGGATAACACCTCGCTCGCTGAGCATCTCAGTGAAACCAACTTCTATTTAGGTAAGTACTACCTAAGTCTGGGGGATATGGACAGCGCTACGGCACTGTTCAAATTAGCGGTTGCTAACAACGTACATAACTTCGTTGAGCACCGTTATGCATTGTTGGAATTATCGCTCTTGGGCCAGGAGCAAGACGACCTGGCAGAATCGGACCAGCAATAGCTGACGACATAAACATCAGCCCGTAATCTTTTGATTGCCATCACCTTCACTGGTGAGGGCGTTGTTGTTCGTCAATACACCTAATTTGAGCCGGTTCACACTTTTCAATGAAAATTGCTAATCATTTTCACGATGAGCTAAGTAGACTGGCCGCCATTAATATCGAGGCACTTGTACTACATGGCTGAATTCGAAACCACTTTTGCAGATCTGGGCCTGAAGGCTCCTATCCTTGAAGCCCTTAACGATCTGGGTTACGAAAAACCATCTCCGATCCAGGCTGAGTGTATCCCACACCTGCTTTCTGGTCGTGACGTGCTGGGCATGGCCCAGACTGGTAGCGGTAAAACCGCAGCATTCTCGCTGCCGCTGCTGAACAACATTGATCCGGACCTGCGCGCGCCGCAGATCCTCGTCCTGGCTCCAACCCGTGAACTGGCTGTTCAGGTTGCTGAAGCCATGACGGAATTCTCTAAACATATGCGCGGCGTAAACGTGGTAGCCCTGTACGGCGGCCAGCGTTATGACGTGCAGTTACGCGCCCTGCGCCAGGGTCCACAGATTGTTGTCGGTACGCCGGGCCGTCTGCTGGATCACCTGAAGCGCGGTACCCTGGATCTCTCTAAACTGAGCGGCCTGGTACTGGACGAAGCCGATGAAATGCTGCGTATGGGCTTCATCGAAGACGTAGAAACCATCATGGCGCAGATCCCGGAAGGTCATCAGACCGCTCTGTTCTCTGCAACTATGCCAGAAGCGATCCGTCGCATTACCCGCCGCTTCATGAAAGAGCCGCAGGAAGTGCGCATTCAGTCCAGCGTGACCACTCGCCCGGACATCAGCCAGAGCTACTGGTCTGTATACGGCATGCGCAAAAACGAAGCGCTGGTGCGTTTCCTGGAAGCGGAAGATTTTGATGCGGCGATTATCTTCGTTCGTACCAAAAACGCGACCCTGGAAGTGGCTGAAGCCCTGGAGCGTAGCGGCTACAACAGCGCAGCGCTGAACGGCGACATGAACCAGGCCCTGCGTGAGCAGACTCTGGAGCGTCTGAAAGACGGTCGTCTGGATATCCTGATTGCAACCGACGTGGCAGCACGTGGCCTGGACGTTGAGCGTATCAGCCTGGTTGTAAACTACGATATCCCAATGGACTCCGAGTCTTACGTTCACCGTATCGGCCGTACCGGTCGTGCGGGGCGTGCGGGCCGTGCGCTGCTGTTCGTTGAGAACCGCGAGCGTCGTCTGCTGCGTAACATTGAACGCACCATGAAGCTGACCATTCCAGAAGCTGAGCTGCCAAACGCAGAACTGCTGGGCAAACGCCGTCTGGAAAAATTCGCCGCGAAAGTACAGCAGCAGCTGGAAAGCAGCGATCTGGATCAGTACCGTGCACTGCTGTCCCAGATCCAGCCTGTCGCTGAAGGCGAAGAGCTGGACATGGAAACCCTGGCCGCAGCACTGCTGAAAATGGCGCAGGGCGAACGTAGCCTGATCGTGCCACCTGATGCGCCGATGCGTCCTAAGCGTGAGTTCCGTGACCGTGACGATCGTTTCGAACGTCGTGGCGACCGTAACGACCGTGGTCCACGCGGTGACCGTCCAGAGCGTGGTGGTGAAGACCGTCCACGTCGCGAGCGTCGTGACGCTGGCGAAATGGAACTGTATCGCATTGAAGTGGGCCGTGATGATGGTGTTGAAGTTCGTCACATCGTTGGCGCGATCGCTAACGAAGGCGACATCAGCAGCCGTTACATTGGTAACATCAAGCTGTTCGGTTCCCACTCCACCATCGAGCTGCCAAAAGGCATGCCGGGCGAAGTACTGCAACACTTTACTCGCACCCGCATCCTGAACAAGCCGATGAACATGCAGCTGCTGGGCGATGCACAGCCACGTCCTGACCGTGGCGGCGAACGTCGTGGCGGTGGTCGCGGTTTCGGTGGCGAGCGTCGTGAAGGCGGTCGCAGCGAAGGTCGCGGTGGTGAAGGCCGTCGTTTCTCCGGCGAGCGCCGCGAAAACCGTGGTCCACGCCGTGAAGAAGGTGCCAGCCGTCGTCGTTTCGGTGACGCGTAAGCCTTTCGCTTCTGACGTAAAGTAAAATATACAGCCCCGATAGTCGCTATCGGGGCTTTTTTTATTCCTTTTGTACTCTTGTACTGGTACAGTGCAGCACATTAAAATGCAGAACCACATTTTTCACTGGAGATAAGGCCGCATGGCAACACTAACCACCACCCAAACGTCACCTTCGCTGCTTGGCGGCGTGGTGATCATCGGCGGAACCATCATTGGTGCCGGGATGTTTTCCCTGCCTGTGGTCATGTCCGGTGCGTGGTTCTTCTGGTCGCTGGCGGCGCTGGTTTTCACCTGGTTCTGCATGCTCCATTCCGGGCTGATGATCCTTGAAGCAAACCTGAACTATCGCATTGGCTCCAGCTTCGACACCCTCACCCGGGATCTGTTGGGCAAAGGCTGGAACCTGGTGAACGGGCTGTCCATCGCGTTTGTACTCTATATCCTGACCTACGCGTACATTTCAGCGAGCGGGTCGATTCTGCATCACACCTTCTCAGAGATGTCGCTGAACGTTCCGGCGCGTCTGGCGGGTCTCTGCTTCGCGCTGGGCGTGGCGTTTATCGTCTGGATGAGCACCAAAGCGGTCAGCCGCATGACGGCAATCGTGCTGGGCGCAAAGGTCATCACCTTCTTTCTTACCTTCGGCAGCCTGCTGGGGCACGTCACGCCGGCCACGCTGTTTAACGTTGCCGAAACGAACACCTCTTATACGCCGTACCTGCTGATGACCCTGCCGTTCTGTCTGGCGTCGTTTGGCTACCACGGTAACGTACCGAGCCTGATGAAGTACTACGGCAAGGATCCGCGCACCATCGTGAAATGCCTGGTTTACGGCACGCTGCTGGCGCTGGCGCTGTATGTGATCTGGCTGCTGGGGACGATGGGTAACATCCCGCGTCCGGAATTTATCGGCATTGCGCAGAAGGGCGGTAACATTGATGTGCTGGTACAGGCGCTGGGCGGCGTGCTGAACAGCCGCAGCCTGGATCTGCTTCTGGTGGTCTTCTCGAACTTTGCGGTGGCGAGTTCATTCCTCGGCGTGACGCTGGGCCTGTTTGACTACCTGGCGGATCTGTTTGGTTTTGATGACTCTGCGACGGGGCGCTTCAAAACGGCGCTGTTGACCTTCCTGCCGCCGATTGTGGGCGGCCTGCTGTGGCCGAACGGTTTCCTGTACGCCATCGGCTATGCGGGACTGGCGGCCACCATCTGGGCGGCGATTGTACCGGCGCTGCTGGCGCGCAAATCACGTAAGCGCTTCGGCAGCCCGAAATTCCGCGTCTGGGGCGGAAAGCCGATGATTGCGCTGATTCTGGTATTTGGTATCGGCAACGCGGTGGTCCACGTGCTGTCGAGTTTTAATCTGTTGCCTGTGTATCAGTAAAACGTGCGGTCTGAACCCCTCACCCCGGCCCTCTGCCGCAGGGAGAGGGAGAAAAGAATGTAGGCCCGGTAAGCGAAGCGCCACCGGGCAAAGCAAAAAACTACCCCACCAACTCCTCTTTCACCTGCATTGCCAAATCAAACGAATGCAGACGCGCCTGGTGATCGAAAATCTGGCCGTTAACCATAATCTCATCCGCCTGGGTTTCACGCAGCACCGACTCCAGCCCGTGACGCACTTTCGCCTTATCACCTACCAGCGACATACTCAGAGCCTGCTGCACGCCATACTGCTCGGAGGCCGACCATAGCTGATGCATATTCTCTACCGGCGGCGGCAGCTGGCCCGTCTCACCGCGACGCAGCTTCACAAACGCCTGCTGCATGGAGGTGAACAGGAATTCCGCGTCGCGGTTGCTGTCGGCGGCAATGATATTGATACACACCATCGCGTACGGTTTCTCCAGACGCTCGGACGGTTTGAAGTGCGTGCGGTAGAGATGCAGCGCCTGATGCAGCATATCCGGTGCGAAATGCGAGGCAAACGCAAACGGCAGCCCCAACTGGGCGGCGAGCTGCGCGCTGTACAGACTTGAGCCTAACAGCCATACCGGGATCTTTTCCCCGTACCCCGGCACAGGACGCACGTGCGGGTTCGGGTCACGCGCGTCAAACCAGTCCACCAGCTCCGCCACATCGCGCGGGAAGTTATCGATATCGCCGCTCATATGGCGGCGCAGGGCGCGCATGGTCGGCTGGTCGCTGCCCGGCGCGCGGCCAAGCCCTAAATCAATACGGCCCGGATAGAGGGTATTCAGCGTGCCGAACTGCTCGGCGATCACCAGCGGGGCGTGGTTCGGCAGCATCACGCCGCCGGAGCCCAGGTGCAGTGTGGTGGTATTCGCCGCCAGATAGCCAATCAGCACCGAGGTGGCGGCGCTGGCGATGCCCACCATATTGTGGTGCTCCGCCAGCCAGTAGCGGTGATAGCCGCGCTTTTCGGCAAGCTGAGCAAGATCGAGAGAGTGCGTGAAGGCTTCTCTGGCCGAGGAGCCTTGTGGGATCGGCGCCAGATCCAGCACCGAAAACGGAATGGTTTTGTCAGTCATAACAGCTCACTTTGTCGACGGTCAATCTTTAATACTGCATTAAAAAATGATAACCGTTGTTAACAAAGTGAGCCTTTTTTATGCCTGCAATTCCAGCCCGGCGAGACGTCGCCAGTAACCGTTGCAGTCGCTGTTTGCCGTCAGAGGCAGTGGAGCAGCGCCATTTTCGTTGGCGCGGAAGGCGTCCAGCATGGCGAATACGCCGGTATCCAGCGGCGAAAGACGCACCATATCCACCAGCCCGTGCATTGACGCCAGTTCGTTGCCGAGGTTATAGACGTAACCGCTCATGGTCTGAATGCCGTTAAGAACAAACACCTGCTGATTCTCCTGCGACAGCATGCTGCGTCCGTTCGGGTACTTAATGCAGCAGGTTTCGCACTCGTCTTTCGGACGATCTTCGGAACGTGCGGTGAAGCAGCGGGCAGAGTAGGCCAGCGGCAGATGCCCATAGCTCAGAACTTCCACTTCAAACTTGTTGCGAATGCCCAGCTCTTCGCACTGTGTAAGCAGGTTGGCCAGCCAGTCGCGGGAGAGTTCAACCGGCATGCACCAGCGGGTCATCCCCTGTTTGAGCAGCAGGCGCAGGGTCACGGCGTTATAGCAGTTCAGGGCATGTCCGGCGACAAACGGCAGCTTACGTTCGGCGCACATGTTCACCACGCCCAGGTCGCTCGCCTCCAGCAGGAACTCACCGTTTTCGACGTAGCGCTTCAGCTCGCCCAGTTCAGAGGACGCCTGCACCAGCGCCAGCGTCGAGAGCACCACCTGCTTGCCGCTGCCGGCCAGGCTTTTCGCCATATCCAGCCAGTCGCCCACTTTGGTGGCGCGGCGCTTGCTGCACACCGCTTCGCCGAGGTAAATCACATCGGCGCTGCTGTTAGCCGCCTGCTGGTAAAAATCTTCCAGCGTCTCTTTTGGCCAGTAGTAAAGCACCGGCCCTAATGAATATTTCATGATTATCTCACTGCCATTTACGGTGATACGCGCCGAGCGTGGTTTGGGTGCCTTCGGACATCGCGCCGAGCGTCTCCATCCATGCCGCCTGCGGAGCGTAGTTTTGCGGGTCCGCCATGCAGCGGTCGATGGCCTGACGCCACACCTTTGCCACCTGGCTCACGTAGGCCGGGCTGCGCTGGCGGCCTTCGATTTTCACCGAGGCAATATTGGCGGCCAGCAGCTCTGGCAGCAGTTCCAGCGTGTTGAGGCTGGTGGGCTCCTCCAGCGCGTGGTAGCGCTCGCCGTCCACCAGATATCGGCCTTTGCACAGCGTCGGGTAGCCCGCGTTTTCACCGTCCTGATAGCGGTCAATTAACACATCATTCAGGCGTGACTCCAGTCCCTGCGGCGTTTGCTGCCAGCGAACGAAGCGGGCAGGCGAGCAGGCGCCGACGGTATTTGGCGATTCGCCGGTCAAATACGAGGAAAGATAGCAGCGGCCTTCGGCCATGATGCACAGGCTGCCGAAGGCAAAAACCTCCAGCGGCACTGGCGTGACGCGCGCCAGTTGCTTAACCTGATGAATAGAGAGTACGCGCGGCAGCACCACGCGAGCCACGTCAAAGTGTCGATGATAAAAACGGACGGCCTCTTCATTGGTGGCCGATGCCTGAACAGAGACATGGCGCTCAATATGCGGATAACGTTCTGCCGCATACTCAAGCATGGCGAGATCGGCCAGGATCAGCGCATCGGCGCCCAGCTGGGCCGCCATATCCACGGCGCGCTGCCAGCGGGCATAGCCATCAGGATGGGCAAAGGTATTGATGGCGATGTGCAGTTTGCGCCGGTGCTGGTGGACGAAGTTAACGGCTTCCTGAAGCTTTTTCTCCGTAAAGTTAAGACCCGCAAAATGGCGGGCGTTGGTATCATCTTTCAGCCCGATATAGACCGCATCGGCCCCATTTTCGATGGCCGCCTTAAGCGCCGGAAGGTTTCCGGCAGGGCAGAGCAGCTCCATAATTTATCCCGATGTTGTCGATCGCAGGGATCGTAAAAAATGTTAACGAGCTGGGATTTTAATTAACCCATACGCGACAATTTTTGATTTAAGGCAGCTAATGGCGTATTGATGGCACCAATAATGAGGTACACCGGACAACGGTTTGTTGATTTACGCCGCTATCTTCTTGTCGGGATATGGCAAAATAGCAGGACTATAGCTATCAGGGAGTAAAGCTCGTGCTGGATAAACTGCGTTCACGTCTCGTACAATTTGGTCCATCAATGCTGAGCGTGCCGGTAAAACTGGCGCCGTTCGCGCTTAAACGCCAGGTGCTGGAACAGGTACTGAGCTGGCAGTTCCGCCAGGCGCTACAGGACGGTGAGCTGGAGTTTCTGGAAGGCCGCTGGTTAAAGATTGAAGTGCGCGATATCGGGTTGCGCTGGTTTACTTCCGTTGAGAACGATCGGCTTATCGTCCGTGAAACCGCCGAGGCGGATGTCAGCTTTAGCGCGGATGCCAGCGATCTGCTGATGATCGCCGCGCGCAAACAGGATCCGGACACCCTCTTCTTCCAGCGTCGTCTGGTGATTGAAGGCGACACGGAGCTCGGTCTGTACGTCAAAAATTTAATGGATGCCATTGAACTGGAGCAGATGCCGAAAGCGCTGCGTATGATGTTGATGCAAATGGCAGATTTCGTTGAGGCCGGGCTAAAAACCCCGCCGGACAGTAAACACACTTCAGTAGGTGAACCATGCTGATTCGAGTCGAAATTGGGATTGATGCGCCGGGTATCGATGCGTTGTTACGCCGCTCTTTTGCAGGCGACGCCGAAGCCCAACTGGTTCACGATCTTCGCGAAGATGGCCTGATTACGCTGGGCCTGGTTGCCACTGACGATGAAGGGCAGGTGGTCGGCTACGTGGCCTTCAGCCCGGTGATTGTGCAGGGTGAAGAGTTGCAGTGGGTCGGCATGGCGCCGTTGGCGGTGGATGAAAACTACCGTGGCCAGGGCCTGGCGCGCCAGCTGGTCTATGAAGGACTGGATTCACTGAATG
Source organism: Enterobacter sp. CRENT-193 (assembly GCF_002787395.1). Taxonomy (NCBI): domain Bacteria; kingdom Pseudomonadati; phylum Pseudomonadota; class Gammaproteobacteria; order Enterobacterales; family Enterobacteriaceae; genus Enterobacter; species Enterobacter sp. CRENT-193. The sequence continues at coordinate 1,409,745 of NZ_CP024812.1, forward strand.
AATTTGGCTATGCCGCTGTCGTCGTTCTGGGCGATCCGGCGTTCTACGAACGTTTAGGTTTTGAGCCAGCGTCCAGATACGATCTGCGCTGCCACTGGCCGGGCACGGAAACATCTTTCCAGGTGCATCCTCTGGCAGATGATGCGCTCGACGGCGTTACCGGTCTGGTGGAGTACCACGATCATTTCAATCGTTTTTAAGCAGGCTTTCGCGTAGCGCCTCGAAAGAGCCGTCCCCGTTGACGAGACGCTCTTTCTGGCGCTTTGTCAGCTGCTTGATGCGGTATTCCAGCCTGAGCGCCAGGGATCTGTCGCCCACGGCGGCTGAAAACGCTAACTGAAGTTCACCTTTCCCCCGTAGTGCTTTCGCCCCTTTCCCCGTTTGATGTTGTAAAAAACGCCGTGCCACATCGGTAGTGATCCCGGTGTAGAGTGCATTATCAGCGGTTCGGACAAGATAGAGAAACCAGCACACAGTAAACAGATTCAGTATGTTAAGGTGAACGCACCATAGCATGAGAGAGAGCGAAAATGGAAACACTGGCCGCCATTAACCGCTGGCTGGCAAAGCAGCATGTCGTGACCTGGTGCGTCTGTAAAGACGAGGAGATGTGGTGCGCAAATGCCTTTTATTACTACGATCCCGAGCGCGTGGCCTTTTACGTAATGAGCGAAGACAAAACGCGGCATGCGCAGATGACGGGCCAACAGGCAAAAGTGGCAGGTACGGTAAACGGTCAGCCTAAAACCGTTGCGCTGATCCGCGGGGTCCAGTTCAAAGGTGAAATTCGTCGCCTGGAAGGGGAGGAGAGCGACGCGCAACGTAAACGCTATACGCGCCGCTTCCCGGTGGCTGCGGCGCTAAAAGCCCCGGTGTGGGAAATCCGCCTTGATGAGCTGAAATTTACCGACAACACCCTGGGCTTTGGTAAAAAGCTGCACTGGTTACGCGCCGAGCAGGCGTAGCGCTTCGCGGTTAAACGCTGGAAGATCGTCCGGCGTACGGCTGGTGATCAGCTGATCGTTATCGTTCACCACTTCCTGATCGTAGAACTCGGCTCCCGCGTTTTTCAGATCGATAACGATCGGCTTCACCGCGGTGAGCTTACGCCCGCGTACCACCTCGGCGCTGATCAGCAGCTGCGGACCGTGGCAAATGGCAAACACCGGTTTACCGGTGCCGACGAAGTCACGGGTAAAGGTGACGAAACGCTCGTCCCCGCGCAGGGAATCCGGTGAATGGCCGCCCGGTAACAGCAGGGCGTCGAAATCCGACGGGCTGACGTTATCAATGGATTCGTCAATGGTCACGCTGGCTTCGCCCTTATGGCCCTTCACGGTTTTACCCGCTTCTTTCTCGATGGTGACCACCTCGTGGCCCGCCTTCCGGAATGCCTCTGCTGGCGACGTAAATTCTGAATCTTCAAACTCGTCGGTAATCAAGACTGCGATTTTTTTACCCATGCTTCCTCCGTTGTTTTCGCTTCAGACTGTTTTTTTCCCGTTTGTGGTAAATACTTACCTGTAACAGACTTTTAAGTGTGGTAGAGCAGGCCCAGAACGCAAACGGACAATTCTGTAAAGGGGATAAGATGAGTCAGGTACTGATTACCGGCGCAACCGGGCTGGTGGGTGGACATCTGCTGCGGCTGCTGATCCAGGATCGGCATATCAACTATATCGCCGCCCCGACGCGTCGCCCGCTGTTGGATATCACCGGCGTCTATAACCCGCACGATCCACAGCTCACCGACGCGCTGGCGCAGGTGCAGGATCCCATTGATATCGCCTTTTGCTGCCTTGGCACCACCCGACGGGAAGCGGGCAGTAAAGAAGCTTTTGTCCATGCGGATTACACCCTGGTGGTGGATACCGCCCTGACGGCGAAAAAGCTGGGCGCAAAACATTTCCTGGTGGTCAGCGCGCACGGCGCGAACGCAGGCTCGCCGTTTTTTTACAACCAGGTGAAGGGCAAAATGGAAGAGGCGTTAATCGCGCAGAAATGGGAGCGCCTGACCATCGCGCGGCCTTCCATGCTGATGGGGCACCGTGACGAACATCGTTTTAACGAGTCTTTTTTCGCTCCGCTGTTTCGCATTCTGCCGGGTAACTGGAAGTCCATCGAGGCGCGGGATGTCGCGCTGGCGATGCTAAAAGAGGCGCTGGCTCCGTCGCAGGAGGGGGTTAATATTATCCCTTCGGCAAAACTGGGTGAAATCGCGCAGGGCGAGGCGTAAACTTCCCCGGCTTATTAAATAACACCTTCCGGGGAATGGTATGACTGGTCAGTCTTCATCTCAGGCGGCAACACCTGTTCAGTGGTGGAAGCCCGCACTCTTCTTTCTCGTGGTCATCATTGGCCTCTGGTATGTGAAATGGCAGCCGTACTACGGTAAAGCCTTCACCGCCGCCGACACCCACAGCATCGGTAAATCGATTCTCGCGCAGGCCGATTCCAGCCCGCTACGCGCGGCGTGGGATTACGCAATGGTCTATTTTCTTGCCGTCTGGAAAGCGGCGGTATTGGGCGTATTGCTGGGCTCGCTGATTCAGGTACTTATCCCGCGTAACTGGCTGGTGAAAACCCTGGGACAGCCGCGCTTGCAGGGCACGCTGCTGGGGACGATTTTCTCCCTGCCGGGCATGATGTGTTCCTGCTGCGCCGCACCGGTGGCGGCGGGTATGCGCCGACAGCGCGTGTCGATGGGCGGCGCGCTTGCCTTCTGGATGGGTAACCCACTGCTGAATCCGGCAACGCTGGTGTTTATGGGCTTCGTTCTCGGCTGGCATTTCGCGTTTATCCGTCTGGCGGCTGGCCTGCTGACGGTGGTGCTTGTCGCTACGCTGGTGCAGCACCTGGTGAAAGACAACGAGGCCGGGTCTGCTTCCGTTGAGCTGGACGTCAGCGAGCCGCAGGGCAGTTTCTTTGCTCGCTGGGGCAAAGCGCTGTGGCAGCTTTTCTGGAGCACCATTCCGGTCTATATCCTGGCCGTACTGGTGCTGGGGGCCGCGCGCGTCTGGCTGTTCCCGCATGCGGATGGCGCTATCGACAACACGCTGATGTGGGTGATTGCGATGGCGGTGGCCGGTTGCCTGTTCGTGATCCCAACCGCGGCGGAGATCCCGATTATTCAGACCATGATGATGGCCGGTATGGGGACCGCACCGGCGCTGGCGCTGCTCATCACGCTGCCGGCGGTGAGCCTGCCGTCGCTTATCATGCTGCGTAAATCATTCCCGGCGAAAGCGCTGTGGCTGACTGCGGGGCTGGTGGCGTTGAGTGGAGTGATTGTGGGGAGTATGGCGCTTGTGTGAAAAAAAGCCCGGTGGCGCTTGCGCTTACCGGGCTTACAGTCAGGTGTGAATTACTTAATATAAGTAAACGCGGTGGTGACGTGCTTCACGCCGCTCACCCGGCTGGCGATATCCGCTGCCGCTTTCCCTTCACGTTCCGTCACCAGACCCAGCAGGAACACTTCGCCGTTCTCCGTGGTCACTTTCACGTTTGAGGATTTCACCTGGTCGGTACCCAGCAGCTGGGAACGCACTTTGGTGGTGATCCAGGTATCAGATGACGCGGTGCCGAGACCAATCGGCTGGCCCTGGCGGATCTCGTTATACACTTCCGCCGTGCCTTCCACACCCATCGCGATCTGTTTGGCGCGCGAGGCGAGTTCAGGATTTGGCGCCTGGCCTGCCAGCAGCACTTTGCCCTGATAAGCCGTCACGTTGATGCGTGCTTCCTTCTTGATCTGCTCGTCTTTCGACAGCGCACTGTTTACGCGCAGCTCAAGCGTACCGTCATCCACCTGCGTCCCAACGGTACGCGGATCGGTCGCTGCTTTGGTGCCGACCGCTGCGGTACCGACTACAGCGGCAGCGATGCATCCCTGAAGCAGTAATGCAGACATCACGACTGCAAGGGCCGATAAAACCTTCATGAGAACTCCTTAATCATCCTGGTGAGGGAAAAGCGTGTTATCGATCAGATCGCATAAGCAGTTCACCGTGAGCATATGCATCTCCTGGATGCGGGCGCTACGGTGCGAAGGAATGCGGATCTCCACATCCTGCGGCCCCAGCAGGCCAGCCAGCTCACCGCCGTCGTAACCGGTCAGGGCGACAATCGTCATATCCCGGGTCACTGCCGCTTCAACCGCTTTAACGATATCCCGGCTGTTACCGCGCGTGGAGATCGCCAGCAGCACGTCTCCGGCATGGCCTAAGGCACGCACCTGCTTGGCGTAGATTTCGTCATGCAGACGATCGTTGGCAATCGCAGTTAAGACCACGTTATCGGTGTTTAGTGCAATGGCAGGTAAACTCGGGCGCTCGGTTTCGAAGCGATTAATCATGCTGGCAGCAAAATGCTGTGCGTTGGCGGCGGACGTGCCATTGCCACAACAGAGGATTTTGTTGCCGTTGAGCAGCGACTGAACCAGTGTCATCGCTGCACGCGAGATCGCGTCCGGAAGGGCTTCCGCCGCGGCAATCTGCGTTTGAATGCTTTCTGTGAAGCACACTTTAATTCGTTCGAGCACGGTATCCCTTTAAAATCTTATTTATGCGTCTTCGCCAAACGCGTTTTTAAGCCAGTCGATCGCATTTCCGGTGAAGGCTACCACATCGAAACGGCAATCCACAGTATCAAAACTCCCATTATGGCGGGCAAGCCACAAGTGGGCAGTCTGTAATAATTTTTGTTGTTTGGCGAGCGTCACGCTGGCGGCAGCACCGCCAAAACGGGACGACTGTCGGTAGCGAACTTCAACAAACACGATGGTCTGACCGTCTTTCATGATCAGGTCAATCTCGCCGCCGCGCCCGCGAACGTTGGCGGCGACAAAGCGCAGTCCTTTGCCTTCAAGCCAGCGACGCGCCTTTAACTCCCACGCGTCGCCGGTCTGTTTACGGCTTAACTGGCCGGGACAATCTGCCCCTGCTGGTATTTGAGCCATGATAACTTCCTGTTAATCACACAATCCTGATCGGCGGTCAGATCGCCGGTATTCCCGTTAAGCTCGAAGCCCGGTACCTGGCGCATCTGGGTGAAGTGGTTTGCCAGCGCCCAGGCATCGACGCCCATCGCGTACAGACGCGCCAGGGAATAGTCATTGCGCACCGCGCCCAGCGCCTGCTGCATCAACTGCGGGTTGCTGCCTGCCAGCATCGGGATCTCGCTGTATTGCAGTCCTTCCATTTCCAGACGGAAATCCGGGCCTGCGGTACCCTGTGCGCTGCGTGAGCTGGCGTAGAGCGTTGCGCCGCTCTGGCTGCCGTTACGCATGGCGATCATCGGTTTGATAAAGGCGATCTCTTCCGGCGTAGCGACGATGTACGCCGAATCCACTTTACCGCCGCCGCTGATTTGCGCGTCGGTAGGGGGCGCTGGGATCGTCAGACCGCCGATGGTGACGCTCTGCTGCTGCGGAAGGCTGGCGGATACCGGGCTACCGTTGAGGGCAATACCTGCCCCGCCGTTCACGCCCGCTCTCAGTTCGGAAGCTGAGCCAAATTTCTGCTGCAACACCACGCCACCGCCAAGGGTCTGCCACTCTTGCGCAAACGCGTTGGCAACGCGATCGCCCAGCGTGCTGCGTGGGATCAGCAGCAGCGGCGCCTGCTTGCCCTGCTCGTGAATATGGCGGGCCGCATCGCGGGCTTCATCCTCCGGAGAGAGGGCGAAGTAACAGATATTGGCGCGGTTCTGAACCTGCTCAGGCTGGTTAAGCGCCAGCACGTTCAGCGTGGTGTTGCTCTTCATCAGCGCTTCCACGTTGTTTTTCAACAGCGGGCCGACAACGATGCTGGCCCCGTCCTGCTGAACCTGCGCCAGCACCTGGTCAAGCGGCTGGGCGCTGGTGTCGTAGATTTTCAACTCTGCACCAGGATAAGCGCTGGTGGTGGCCACAGCCTGCGGCTGGGTTGCTGGCTGCTGTTCCGGCTGCGCGGTTTGCGGCTGAGGTTGTTCTGCCGTCGCGGGCGCCGGTGTTTCAGCCGGGGCCTGTGTTGCCGCAGGCGCTGGGGTAGCAGGCTGCGTCGTTGGGGCGGTAACCGGATTCTGCATGGTGCCCTGCGCAGGGGTTTGCGCGGTGGTCAGGTCGCTGGTTTCGGCGGCGGACGGGCTGACAACGTCATTCACATTCGCCGCCTGTGCAGCCTGCGCCGGAACCGCGCTGCCGCTGACGGCGGTGGTGCCGTTTTTCGCGGCTTCAAAACCTTGCTGAATGGCGCGACCAAACACCGCAGCCTGACCGTTTAACGGCAGCAGCAGGGCGATTTTGCTGGTGGAGGCGGGCTTAAAGTTTTGCACGTTCACCAGCTGCGTTGGCAGCATTTTCGCTCCCGGGTTTTGCGGGTAACGCTTTTGCCAGTCGGTAATGCCGGCTTTCAGCATGTTCGGATCGCTGCGGTTGTTGAACCACATCTGTTGCAGATCCAGCCAGCCTTGCAGGACATTTTCATCGGCGTTGATTACCAGCGCCTTGGCCTGATCCTGGGTCATGGAGGCGAGCGCCTGCCAGGTTGCGTCAATATTTTTTTGCTTGTCTGCACCCGCGAGCAGAGGCTCCTGGGCAATCAGCGCGCGGAGTAGCGTCAGGGAAGGGCGACCCTGCTCAGCGGTGATACCGGCCTGCCAGAAACGGGCCTGCTGGTTTTTATCCAGCGTGCTGAGATCGATGGTGCCGAGGATCTTCTTCGCGCCGTCGTAATCTTTTTGCGCGACCTTCAGTTCTGCCGACAGCAGCGTCTGCTCATGGCGCTGAGTGTCGTTAAGATCCTGCGGCAGCTGGCTGAACAGCTCGGCGGCCTGCTGGGTTTTCCCTTCTTTCAGCAGTGCACGAATGGCGAGTAATTGCCAGTTGATCCTGGTATCATTTGTACTCTGCGACATTTGTTGCAGATAAAAGCCAGAATCAGCCTGAGCGGATCCCTGCATATGAGCAGTGCTCTGGTCAGGTGCCTGGGTGCCGCAGCCGGTAAAGATCAGGGCTGCCAGCAGGAGGGGCACGCTGTGCGCGGCTTTTTTTCGAAGAAACGTTAACGGTACCATACTGTATCCAGTGATTTTTTTACGCAATGCTCAATATTAAATCGGCAATACGGACGAAACAATGAAACAACACGAAACGGCAGATAATTCTCAAGGCCAGCTTTATATTGTACCTACTCCTATCGGGAATTTGTCTGATATTACCCAACGTGCGCTCACCGTATTGCAAGCTGTTGATTTAATTGCTGCTGAAGACACCCGTCATACCGGTTTACTGCTACAACACTTTGCCATTAACGCCCGTTTGTTTGCCCTGCACGATCACAATGAGCAACAAAAAGCCGAAACGCTGGTGGCGAAGCTTAAAGAAGGGCAGAACATCGCGCTGGTCTCCGATGCGGGAACGCCGCTGATCAACGATCCGGGCTACCATCTGGTACGCACCTGCCGTGAAGCAGGCATCCGCGTTGTGCCGCTGCCCGGGCCGTGCGCGGCCATTGCGGCGTTAAGCGCTGCGGGCCTGCCGTCCGATCGTTTCTGCTACGAAGGCTTCCTGCCTGCTAAATCCAAAGGCCGTCGCGATGTATTAAAGGATCTGGAAGCTGAACCGCGTACGTTGATCTTCTACGAATCAACTCACCGTCTGCTGGAAAGCCTGGAAGATATGGTGACCGTCTGGGGCGAAGGGCGCTACGTGGTGCTGGCGCGCGAGTTGACCAAAACGTGGGAAACCATTCACGGTGCGCCGGTTGGCGAACTGCTGGCGTGGGTGAAAGAGGATGAAAACCGCCGCAAGGGCGAAATGGTGCTGATTGTTGAAGGGCACAAAGCGCAGGAAGACGCTCTGCCTGCCGATGCGCTGCGTACGCTGGCTCTGCTACAGGCTGAACTCCCCCTGAAAAAAGCGGCGGCGCTGGCGGCGGAGATCCACGGCGTGAAGAAAAATGCACTGTATAAATATGCGCTGGAGCAGCAGGGGGAGTAAGCCCCTGCCGCCTGTTTTGCCGGGTGGCGGCTTCGCCTTACCCGGCCTACACCGTGTCAGAGCCTCACTATTTCCCCGGCATCGCCTCAAATACCAGCGTTTCCAGCGGTTGCAGCGTAATTACCACAGCGTTTTTATACTCCTCTGGTACGGTCGAATTACTGCCGTACACGGCTTTCAGGGTAAACTGCGAACGCTCTCCTGCCGGGATCTCAAAATCTTTGGTTAAATCCAGGTAGTAACGTTGCGGCTTATCCGACGGGTTGCGTAGGCCAAAAATCGCTTTGTCTTTACTCCATGAGGCCCAGCCGTAAACCTGAAGCGAAGTTGGGTCACCGCCAATCCAGTGAGTATCCACCAGCACGCTGGCATTCTCACGCGACCATTTCGCCGCCTGCGCCAGGGTATCCCACTTCGCCTTATTCAGCATGGACGGCGTGATGTACAGCTCCTGAAGCTGAGTTCCGGTTGCGAAGTAGCTCCAGACCTGATCGGCAAAATCGCTGTCTGTTTGCACTTTCTCGAGTCCATAGTAAGCGTTCTCTGCGCTGACGATCCCGTGGTACATCAGTGAGTTCAGCGGGAACAGAGGACCTTTGCGCACGATGGATCGCCAGGTTTCGGCATCGCGGTAGGTCATCCACTGCTGCACTGGCGTGCCGGGGCCGTACAGGTTGATATCATCGCCCTGACGCCAGATTGAATCAGCATAGAACAGCCAGGACGGGCTGGCGTCGGTGCCGGTGGTCAGGTTGATAAACAGGTTCGGGTTTGCGCTGCGCATGTTGTGCAGCAGGGCAATGGATGCGTCAAAATCCGATGCAAATGGGCTGCCCTTGATATGCGAATTGGCGTTACCCATTCCGTCGAGCTTGAACGAGGTAATGTGCTCGTTTTTGATCAGCTTAATGATCTGATCGTTAAAGTTTTTAAAATAGTTCGGCCCCGACAGCGCCAGCTTGCCGTCTACGGTTTCAAAACCATACTCTTTTGCATGCGAGACGCGAATATCGCGCGGCTTGTTGTATCCGCCCCACGGAGAAAGCCACAGCCCAACCGAGCTGTGCAGGCTGTCGGCTTTTTCCCTGACTTTGCCAAAACCGTTGCTGAATGCCGGGCCAAAAAGCCAGCGTCCGGTGCGATCGTCCCAGCCATCGTCCAGCAGGAACGCGTCCAGCGCCACCCCGCGTCCGGCAATAAATTCTTTATTCCATTCGTCCATCCGCCCAATGACATCCTGCTCGGAGTAAGGGGTAAAGAAACCGATGTCCATCCAGCTGTTGTAGTGCAGATAAGGCTTATAAGGCCGCGGACGCACGGCATCGATAAACTGGTTTACGCTGCGGCGCAGCTGATTAGTTTCCGGGAAAGTGCCGAACCAGGTGGTAAAACTAACCGGTGTCTCAGGCAGAATTGGCGTTTTCAGCTCCACGTTGAGGTTCGTGGTGGCTTCATAAGCGTAAGTATTCACAATCGGTTTGTCTGGCAGGATGAAGAACGAGTCGGCCACGATTGGCGAGCTGTTAATCGCCCCGTCAACGTAAGGTGCCTGAGACTGCTTCTTCGTCGGGAAGAAGGTAATTTTCGCTACGTCCCGCGGCTGCCCGACGGCGGCGATGGTGTAGCCGATGCTGGCGTATTTTCCCTTCACCAGGTTCAGTTTCACCGTTACGTTAAAATCCGGATGCGTAAAGTCGATGACTATCGCATTGTCCTGCTTTTCGACGTGCTTGATTTTGAAATCAGCGGTGTGGATTTTTGTTTCATCCGGCAGCGTCAGAAAGAACAGCTCCTGGGGCGTGAGCGGATGGTTAGATTTGCTGTCCGTTACTACTACCGTTGCATTTGCATCATCAAACGAAAGGGCAATATTGTCGTTACTGAGCGCGTAGTTTGCTGCCGCCGCGCCATGAGAAACGCAGAGAGCCAGCAGCGAGAGAGTGAGCATTTTTTTCATCGGGGTAAGATCCTTATCAGTAATGCTTCAGCATTCGGTTGATGGACTGTTCCAGCCAGTAGCGCTGGGTGCCGAAGTTAATACGCAGGTAGTTTTCGCCGTTTTGTACGTAGTGGCTGCCATCTTCGATGACCACGCCAGCCTGTTTGGCGAAATGTTGGGTTAGCGCCGTCGCACTGCGATCGTCCGCACTGACGTCTATCCAGGCGAGATATGACGACTCCGGGTTCATCATCTTCCATGCAGGGAAGTGGGTCTGGATGGCATCCGCAAGGTAGCGGGCATTGCCGCGCAGATAACCATTCAGCGCGTCGAGCCATGGCAGACCCTGCTGATAGGCCAGAATAATTCCCCACACGGCGAAGATATTGGGCGAGGTAATGGAGTTCTTCTCCAGCTGCTGGCGGAAACGCTGGCGCAGCGAATCGTCTGGAATTATCGAGTAGGATGTTTTTAGCCCGCCAAGGTTGAACGCTTTATTGGGGGAGGTCAGCACAATCAGGTTGTCCTGGGCGGCACAGCCCGAAGTCAGACAGCTGACGAATGTACCGTCCAGAATGTGCTCGGCGTGAACCTCATCAACGACCAGAATCGTGCCGTAGCGCTTACAGAGATCGGACACCTGGCGTATCTCATCCGCGCGCCAGATTCGGCCCGAAGGGTTATGCGGCGAGCAGAAGAACCACAGTTTTGGACGGTGAGTTTTGAGATGAACTTCAATCAGATTAAAATCCAGGTGATAGCGGTTTTCCTTCACGCTCAGCGGATTTGCAAGCACCCGCACGCCCTGTCGCTGTGTCGCCATCGCAAATGGGTCATACACCGGGGTGTTCATCATCACGCAGTCGCCGGGTTTGCAGAACGCCTGAACCGTATAGTGCAGCGTGGAAACGGTGCCGTAGGTCAGGGTGATCCATGACTTATGCACCTCAACCTGATGACGGGTGCGCTGGAAGGCGATGACCGCATCGTAGAATTCGTCGAAGCACCAGGTGTAACCGAAGGTGCCATGCTCCACGATGCGCTGGAAGCCTTCAATCACGGCGGGTGGCGAGGTGAAATCCATGTCTGCTATCCACAGCGGGATAAATCCCTCCGGGACATCACCGAAACGCGAGCACACAAACGCATGATCCCATTTACGGCATTTATCGCTTTTACGCTCAATGATTCTGTCGAAATCAAACACAACGTCCCCCTGTTAAATTAAGGCTTCAATGCCGGATTTGACGCTCTGCACCTGCGGGCCGATGATCACCTGAACGCTGTGGGCATCAAGCACCACGACTGACAAGGCGCCCGCGGCCTTCAGCGCCTGCTGGTCGATAAGCCCCATATCTTTCACCACCAGACGTAAGCGGGTGATGCAGTTGTCGAGCGACTCAATATTCTCTTTACCGCCAAGCGCGCGAAGAATAAGCCCATGATCGTATTTTGATTTTCCACGTGCCCGGGTATTGGCTTCCACCGCCTGGAGCGCACCCTGCGCGTCAACCTCACGGCCCGGCGTTTTAATATCGTGCCTGAGGATGTACCAGCGGAAGACGAAGAAGTAGATAGCAAACCAGGCCATACCCACCGGGAACAGCAGATACCATTTGGTCGACATCCCCTGCATGACGCCGAAGATCAGCAGATCCAGAATGCCGCCGTCGGTGTTGCCGATAGTGACGCCGAGAAGCGCCATCACCATCAGCGCCAGGCCAGACATAACGATATGAAACGCGTAAAGCACAGGGGCAATAAACAGGAACAGGAACTCAATCGGCTCTGAAATACCCGTGACAACTGAAACCAGCACGCCAGAAAGCAGCAGCCCTTTAATCACCGGACGGTTTTCCGGACGCGCGGTGCGGTAGATAGCGTAAGCCACAGCAGGCAGGCCGAAGATAAAGGTCGGCATAAACCCTTGCGATAAAAATGCCGTAACGTGCGGGCTAAACGGCAGGCCGGCTTTCAGCTCGGCGTAGAAAATGTTCAGCGCACCGGCCACTTCCTGGCCGTTAACCATCTCAATGCCGCCCGCCGGGGTGAAGCGCACCATCGCCAGCAGGATGTGGTGCAGGCCAAAAGGTTTGAGCAGCAGTACGCCCACGCCATACAGGAACGGCCCAAAGACGCTGGTGCTCTGGATGATATGACCAATCCCGGCAATGCCCATTGCCACATATTCCCACAGCAGGGGGATGAACAAGCCGACCAGCGACAGGGTGAGGGCGGTAACAATCGGTACAAAACGAATGCCGCTAAAGAAGGCAAACGCGTCGTGCAGCACCGTGTCCTGGAAGCGTTCGTGCAGGAAGTAGGTGATCACCCCTACCACAATGCCGCCGAGCACGCCCATCTCCAGCGTTTGAATACCAAGCACGATGGATTGTCCCACCTGTCTCATGGTGGCGGCATCCGCAAGCTGGTGGGTGGCGGTCAGGTAGTAGTTGATGCTCATGTTCATCAGCATGTAGCCAACGAATCCGGCAAAAGCGCCCACCGCTTTATTACGTCTGGCAAGGCCCATCGGGATCGCCATGGCAAACATCAGCGGCAGATAGGTAAAAGCAAAGCCGCCGACCATGGCGATAAAACCAAAGGTGAGCTGCGTTAACTCGCCGCCCAGAAAGGGAAAACTTTTGATGGTGGAAGGGCTGGTGACAGAACTACCGATACCTAACAACAACCCCATAAAGGCCAACAGCGAGACCGGGAACATAAACGTCTTTCCCAGGCTCTGGAAAAACTCCCACGCTTTCGATTTAAACGACTTTTCCTGTGTCATGTAGGGACTCCTCGGATTTTTAGGATAATGGAAGGCGCTGTCCGGCTTAAGGACGCGCCTTCATATTTGCGAGGCTTATAGTTATTTTTTTAGGTACTAGCGTTATGCGCGATGGGTTCAGGCTTCAGCCGGAAGCAGCAGCCGGTTCGCCGAGCCGCAAACGGTGATTTTGCTTCTGACCACCTCTTTCATGGCATCCATGCCGACGCGCATGTAGAAGCGCGGATCGTTGCCCTGTGGGTTCTTGGCAAACCAGGCTTTGACTGCGTCAGAGAAGGCGATTTTCAGCTCTGTTGCGACGTTAACTTTGCAGACGCCCAGCTCAATGGTGCGGCGCACATCCTCATCCGGCACATCGCTTGCACCATGCAGCACCAGCGGCACTGTCACTACCTCGCGGATCTCGGCCAGCCGCTGGAAGTCGATTTTTGGGCGTTTGGTATAGAGACCGTGCGCGGTACCGATGGCGACGGCGAGGCTGTCCACGCCTGTCAGTTCGACAAAGCGTTTTGCTTCCTGCGGGTCGGTCAGGAACGCGCTTTCGGCGTCGACGCTCATGTCATCTTCCACCCCACCCAGTCGGCCCAGTTCGGCCTCGACGCTACAGTCGTTGAGGTGGCAGAAATCGACGACCGATTTCACCAGCTTGACGTTTTGTTCGAAGGGGTAATGGCTACCGTCGATCATTGCGCTACGTACGCCGGCATGGACTTTGCGGCGAATGTCGTCCAGCGATTCGTGGTGATCGAGGTGTAGCGCCAGCGGCATGTCATAAGTAAGGGAATACGCGCTGCACAAGGCGTAAATCTCTTCCAGCGCAATATGTTTAAACGTCCCCGGCGTACCCGCGAGGATCACCGGCGATCGCATTTCGCTACAGACTTCGAGGATCGCCTGGATCGTCTCGGCGTTATGGATGTTAAAGGCCGGAACGGCATAGCCCTTCGCCTGTGCGTCCTGCAAAAGATATTTGGTAGAAATAATACTCATGAGCCTGTCCTCTTAAGCCTGCCACGGATGAATAACGACGCCCTGGACCACACGGTTAACCGTACCGCTGGCGGATGGCGTATCCGGCGTATTGCCAACGTGCAGAGACTGGGTCAGTGCGAAGACCTGGGCGTACATCAGGAAGCAGAACGCCTGCTCCATATCGTTAAATGAACGGGAAGGCGGCAGCAGGATATGCGGGCCAGCTTCAATGACCGGATCCGTTTCGGCTGCAATGGCTACCACGCGCATAGCCTGACGATCGCGTCGCAGCTCGGCGAGCAGATCCAGATCGTACTGACGCGTGTACGGATGGCTGGAGACAAACACGACGACCAGCGTTTCGTTGTCCACCAGCGACTTAGGCCCGTGACGGAAACCCGTTGGCGAATCGTAGAATGCCGCCAGCTTGCCGGCGGTCAGCTCCAGCACCTTCAACGCTGACTCCCGTGCGGCGCCCTGTAATCCACCGCTGCCCAGATAAACAATGCGTTTCCACGGTTCGTTACCAAAGACGCCGGGGCTGAAATCGCCAAGCGACGTGAGGATCGCCTGACAGCGATCGGACACGTCGCGGAACGTTTTGCTGTTGATCGTTTCCGGTGCGAATACCGCCAGGCAGCTCGCCATCATGGTGGTGATGCTGCTTGTCATCGCGAACCCGCGATCGTGCGTTTCGGCTGGCATGAGCAGAGCGCAGGCGTTATCGCTGTCGACGGCATTCTGATACAGGCTGCCCGCTTCATTACAGGTGATCGACAGGTGGTAGCACTCCGGAACAAACTGATTCGCCAGCTCAACGGCAGCGACGCTCTCCGGGCTATTGCCAGAACGGGCGAAAGAGACCAGCAGCAGCGGGTGCGCAGGGCTGAAGTAATCCATCGGGTTGGTGACCAGATCGGTCGTAGGTATCGCGGTGATATTTTTTCTCGTGTGGCTGGCAAGCCATGGCGCAATGATGTCGCCGATAAAAGCAGACGTACCCGCGCCGGTCAGAACGATCCGCAGATCGGGCTTGCGCAACAGTGGCGTCAGAAAACTGTCGATCGACGCGCGCAGATTATCAATATTGTTGAGCGAGCGAAGCCAGCTGGCTGGCTGCTGGCGGATCTCTTTTTCGGTCCAGGTGCCGGTGGTGGTAGTGGTTTGTGGCATAACTCAGTCCTTAGTCGTGTGAATTCCACATCAGACGCTGGCAAATGTGTCGCTATCTTTCGTTTCGTTTCACTTGTTCACTTTAGCAGTTAAAGAAAATCTATAGAAAAGAAATCGAAAGTTCAATGGCAAAAAAGAAATAAAACGAAAAGTGTGATCGCGAAAGGAAAGGCGAAGATCAAGGAAAGGAAAAGAAAGGCCTTACGATCGTCTTCCGTAAGGCCAACAGAGCACACTGTGAAGGGGCTACAGGGAAAGAGCCTGACCCTGGATCCAGATCTGCCGGAGGTGTAAACCCGCATCGAGCGCAATAATATTGGCGCGTTTGCCTGGTGCTAACGATCCCAGCAGGTGATCCATACCGAGCAGACGGGCGGGATGCAGCGAGGCCATATGGATAGCGTTTTCTGGGGCGACCCCCGTATGCTCCACCATATTCCGCACGGCGGCATCCAGCGCGAGCGTGCTGCCCGCCAGCCCGCCCGAGGCCGTGCGAACAACGCCGCCCTGCATC
Source organism: Enterobacter sp. CRENT-193 (assembly GCF_002787395.1). Taxonomy (NCBI): domain Bacteria; kingdom Pseudomonadati; phylum Pseudomonadota; class Gammaproteobacteria; order Enterobacterales; family Enterobacteriaceae; genus Enterobacter; species Enterobacter sp. CRENT-193. Next base: position 1,425,112 of record NZ_CP024812.1, read on the forward strand.
TCGACACTTTCACCACACAACGTATAGCCCCCATCAGGCATACCCGCCGCCTGCATGGCATCGGTAATCAGCACCGTACGATCCTTCGCGCAGCAACAACATAGCCGCATGGCTCCAGGATGAACGTGATGCCCGTCGGCAATAAGCTCCAGCCACGCGCGTGGGTCCGTAAGCCCGGCGCCAACCATGCCCGGCTCCCGGTGGTGTAATCCCGTCATGCCGTTGTAGCAGTGCACCAGCCCGTCTGCGCCTGCATCAAATGCGGCCAGGGTTTGCGCGTATGTAGCGGCGCTGTGGCCCAGCATGACGCGTATCCCTTTTTGCTTGAGGTGATGGATCGCCTTCAGGGCATCCACTTTTTCCGGAGCAAGCGCCACCACCCGCAGCGTGTTCTGCGAAACCGCAATCAGCTCATCAAGTTCCGCGAGATCCAGCTCGCGAAACAGTTCTGGCGGGTGCGCCCCTTTGTTCTGCGGTGTAAAGTACGGGCCTTCCAGATAGCTGCCCAGGAGCTGCGCGCCGGGGCCACCGGCATGACAGCGCCGGGCAATGCGCCGTAACGCGCCATGGATCGCCTCCAGCGAAGCGGTGACGGTGGTAGGCAGAAACGCCCCTACGCCTTCACGCGCTTTATGTAAGGCTAACCGGTCCAGCACGTCGGGGGCATCATCCATCACATCCACACCCGCGCCGCCGTGGACGTGGATATCAATGTATGCCGGGCAAAGCAGGTCTGCCTCGCGGGTGTTAACCCCTGCCGGAATCGGCTCGATGGCGGTGATGACGCCTCTATCCATACGCAGCTGATGGTCATCCAGCCAGCCTTGCCCGGTAAGCAGACGACGCGCGCGCAGCAGCTGGCTCATATCCCTTCCTCGGCGGGCGCTTCCTCGCGACAGCGTGCAAGTTCATCCACCAGGCTGGTCAGGCCGCGATGGCCGCACTCCAGCGCCTGCAAACGAAAGGCTTCACTGCTTAATCCGTCGCGCTCCAGAACCATCTCCAGCAAAAGCTGGAGATTGGTGCCGGTAATCACTTCGCTGCCGGGGCGCTGCATCGCGAGGGTAGAGGCCACACGAAACGGCGTACCGCCGAGAAGATCGGTGAGAAACACGATATCGTGCTCTGCATCCAGTTCATTCACTGCCTGCTCAAGCTGCGCGGTCAGCCGCGCAGTGGTGGAGCTTTCCGGAAAATCGATGGCGATAAACTGCGGCTGTTCGCCGAGGATTTGCTTCATCGCCTGTTGCAGGCCGCTGGCAAAACCGCCGTGACCCGTCAAAATAATGCCTAACATCGCAACCTCTTTGCTTTTTACAGGAAGTGACAGAATTTACCGACAACGCCCAGCACCACGGTGATACCAATCAGGCGCAGTGGGCTCCAGCCACGGCGTACCAGCCAGAACATGATCAGGGTGTAGACCAGTGGCAGAAAGGCGGGCATCAGTTTGTCGATCACATCGGTTTGCAGTTTGACGACCGCGTCCCCGGCTTTAATCTCGAGTGTGGTATTCAGGCGCACATAGGTTGCCACCAGCGCGCCAATCACTGTCATTCCGACAATGGACGCAGCATGACCAACCTTTTTGGTGTTGGCCTTGATCAGCGGGATCGCGGCGACACCCATTCGGTAGGCATAGTGCGCCAGACCAAAACGCAGGCCGAGATGCACCACGTTAAACAGAACGATAAAGACAACGGCGCCAAGAATGGATCCCTGTAGCGCCAGGCTGGCGCCAATCCCCCCGCAAATGGGCAGCAGGGTCAGCCAGAACATGGCGTCACCAATGCCACCGAGCGGTGCGCCAACGGCAATTTTAGTGCTCTGGATGCTGTTCACATCCTGCTTGGAACGCTCCATTGCCAGAATAATGCCGATGACGAAGGTCACCAGAAACGGGTGGGTGTTAAAGAAGCCCATATGGCCTTTCATGGCGCGCGCCAGGTCCCGCTTATTGGTGTGGATCTTTTTCAGCGCGGGCAGTAGCCCATACAGCCAGCCGGAGGCCTGCATACGCTCGTAGTTAAACGAGGCCTGTAGCAGCATGGAACGCCAGGCGACACGGTTAATATCCTTTTTCGTTAGCTCAGCGCCAATACTCTGATCTTCGTAGACGTTTTCATTCACGCCGGTCAGCAGTGTCTCTTCACTTTCAGACACGCCCGGCAGGGTGGTGTGATTAGATGCCATCTTCAAATTCCTCTTTCTGGGCCGCAGGCGCCGTGGGTTCAGGCGATTTGCGCAGCAGGTCGATCAGCGCCATCGCCAGTGCAGCCGCGGCAATCGCCAGCACCGGGAGTTTCAGCCAGGCCGCGGCGACAAAGCCGATAATGAAGTAAGGGATGTAAACGTTTTTCATCATGATCTTCAGTAGCACGGCGAAGCCGATCGCTGGCATGATGCCGCCCGCGACGCCGAGACCGTCGATCAGACGTTCCGGCAGCACGTCAATGGCGGTTTTCGCATGTTCAGCGCCGAAGTAGATGGGCAGAAATGCGCACAGGAAGTAGAAGACGCCGAGCGCCAGCAGTGCAAGATAGTTGACCCGTTCAATACCACGGGTGTCTGCGTTAGCCGCCATGCGATCGCAGCGGGACATCACGCCGGACATCACCGAGAAGAGGAAGGTGATCCCCATCTGAACCGCCACGGCAAACGGCACGGCGACCCCAACGGCGACATCCGGCTTCACGCCTGTAGTAATGGCAAATGTGGTGCCAACGATGGTGCCGATAATCACGTTTGGCGGCTGCGCGCCCGCCAGCGGCGCGAGTCCCATCCAGACCAGTTCTAACGTACCGCCGGTCAGAATTCCGGTGTGCAAATCGCCCAGAATCAGGCCAACCAGTGGCCCGAGCACCACTGGACGGTGCATGTGTGTTAAGCCGTTAAACATATCCAGGCCCGCTATAAAGGCGAGAAGCCCCAGCGCGAAAGCCTGCAACAGACTGATTTCCATTGTGAATCCCTCAGAGCAGTTTAAAGAGATCCAAAGCAGTCTCTGTTGGAACGCCCTGAACGAAGCATTCCACTCCGGCCGCCTTCAGGCCGTTAAACGCGGCGATATCGTTCGCGTCTACAGATACCGTTTTGGCAATTTGCTGTTTGCCACTGGCGTAATGCATATTTCCGACGTTAATACGGGTGATGGGCACGCCGCCCTCGACCAGCGTTAAAAAATCAGCCGGTGTTTTACAGACCAGCAGAATTTTCTGCCGGTCGGCGGCGCGATGAATGTTGTCGATCACTTTTTGCAGAGACCAGAAACGCACGGCGATGCCTTCCGCAAGCACCATCTCCATCAGGTTTTGCTGAACCGGATCGTCTGCAACCTCGTCATTTGCCACCAGCACCAGGTTCGCCCCCGCAAACCCCACCCACTGTACGCCCACCTGACCGTGGATCAGGCGTTCATCAATGCGGCATAAGACAATGTTTGGCATAGCGTTTTCCTCTTTTTAATTATGCGTGTTGAGTCGTTACGCCTTCGCAGGCGGCATGGTACTGATGGAGTATGTCCTGAATGTGGTCGAGGATGAGTTCCCGTGGTGTGGAGCTGAGAGCGCCATCGCGAACTTTGCTGTACTGCAACGGCAGATACTGGCTGATCAGCGGCAGCGGGATCGGTTCATCCGCCAGGTTGCGTACCAGCCGCTCAAAGGCGTCGTCAATCTGGCTGTCTGGCCAGTAATAGCGCACGCGGTCGGAATAGCTGTAACCGCGGGCCAGGCGACGGGCATTGCCGTCGCCGTGATAGTGGCTTTGCCAGTATTCCGGGCGATCGAGCATCACGTTTTCCAGGACGTGACGCAGCCCTGAGCAGGCTTTTGCCGGCAGCAGCTCTTCTTCAATTGCTGCCAGTGAGAACAGCGCTTCGCGCAGCGCGAAGGTTAGCGCAGGGCCGACTTTCAGAATGGCGAAGTGATCTTTCACCAACTGGCGCAGCGCCTGCGGCGTCTGGTAATCGGTAGAGTGTGCTTCAAATACCAGCGTGTCGTAGGCTTCAACCATCTTGCTCAGCGCGACGGCTTTATGCGGTTGATAGTCACAAACGTGCGCATGGTCGAACTCAACGCCAGGCTGAACGACCAGGCCAATAATGCGCGGCCAGATGTCGCTTAACCCTTCCTTCTCGAATGCGTGGCGGTGTGCCTCAAGCGTGGCGCGTGCCGCCTCTGGCGTGGTGACCTCAAGCTCGGTCAGCGTCTCGTGTGCCCCACCGGGAACCGGAACTTCCGTGCCGATAACGTAGACCAGATCGGCTACGCCAAATTGCTCGAGACAGGTGGTTTCGGCAATTTTAGCCAGCCGAGCGGCACGCCCGGCAACGATTGCATCGGTTAAAGGAACCGGGTCGTCTTCGCAGGACATGCTGCAATCGAGGTGAATTTTTTTAAATCCGGCCGCCACGTAGCTTCTGATCAGATCGTCGGCGTTCGCCATCGCCTGCAAAGCTGGCAGGTTTTGCCAGCGGTTTGGACCTAAATGATCGCCGCCAAGGATCAGCTGTGAGGTGGGGAAACCGAGGGATCCCGCCAGCTTGCAGACAAACCCATAAAAATCGGCGGGCGTCATACCGGTATAGCCGCCAAACTGATCCACCTGGTTTGAGGTGGCTTCAATCAGCAGAGGCGTCTGTTGTGAATGGGCGTAACGTATTGCAGCTTCAAGTACCAGTGGATGTGCGGAACAGACGGCATAAATCCCGTTTGTATTCCCCCGTTTATGTTGTTCCACCATTTCTGTCAGATGTTTCACTTTCCTCTCCATTTCGGATGGTGTTGGCATTCATCTTTCGTTTTGTTTCATTTGATACTGCATTATGGTGATGTAAAAATAAAACGAAAGATAATAGTTTTCCGATCTGTTTCACAAAAGAAACATAATGAAAGGTTTCAGCGGCGATTAAGCTTGCGTCCGCCTCCCATACAGGGCTTGCATTCCCTCAAAAGAAAGGCGTTAATAAGAAAAACGAAATGAAACGAAAGTTTATTTACTAAGGAGCTCGTATGAGCAGCACCGATTCATCCGCAGAGAAGCGCATCACCGGCACCAGTGAAAGGCGAGAGCAGATCATTCAGCGGTTGCGGGCGCAGGGAAGCGTGCAGGTTAACGATCTTTCTCTTTTATTCGGTGTGTCGACGGTGACGATCCGTAACGATCTGGCCTTTCTGGAAAAGCAGGGGATTGCCGTTCGCGCTTACGGCGGCGCGCTGATTTGCGAAGGCAATGCCCCCGGCGTGGAGCCATCCGTTGAGGACAAAAGTTCCCTTAATACGGCAGTGAAGCGCAGTATCGCGCAGGCGGCGGTTGAACTGGTGAAGCCGGGTCACCGCATTATTCTGGACTCCGGCACCACAACCTTTGAAATTGCCCGCATGCTGCGCCAGCACACCGATGTCATTGCCATGACCAACGGGATGAACGTGGCAAACGCGCTACTGGAAGCGGAAGGCGTAGAGCTGCTGATGACCGGCGGGCATTTGCGCCGTCAGTCACAGTCCTTCTACGGCGACCAGGCGGAGCAGTCCTTACAGAATTACCATTTTGACCTGCTGTTCCTGGGCGTCGATGCCATCGATCTCGACCGGGGGGTGAGTACGCACAACGAGGATGAAGCCCGTCTGAACCGCAAAATGTGCGAGGTGGCGGAGCGTATTATCGTTGTCACTGACTCCAGCAAGTTTAACCGTTCAAGCCTGCATAAAATCATTGATACTCAGCGAATCGACATGATTATTGTTGATGAAGGCATTCCGGCGGAAAGCCTGGAAGGGTTACGCAAAAGCGGGATCGATGTGGTGCTGGTCTAAAGAGGCTTTTCCCCTCACCCTAACCCTCTCCCCATAGGGGAGAGGGTTCCCCAGTAATTTGAAAGCAAAAACTATAACGTTGCCTCAGAATAACTGAGGGCTTTCAGCGATGCCTCGGTCCGGCTGTAAATCGCTGAGGCGTTTCCTGTAGGCCGGGGCGAGGCGCAGGGATGCGCCGAGAGGGCGGGCTTTACAGGGATGTTACCTCCGCCCGTCCCCGATAAGCCGGAAGGAATAAGCCGAAGGCACCGCGAAGCGGCGATTTTCCGCCGGAAGCCCGGGTCGCCAGGGTGGTGGCGACTGAGCCACCCTGGCACGTTCACCGGTCATGTCGTGACAGAGTAGCAAGGAACATAAAGTGAACGGAATGACCACCAGAGCCGTATGTTTCCCCTCACCCCAGCCCTCTCCCTCAAGGGAGAGGGGGCCGTCTGTGCAGGCATTATTTTGTGGGGAACCCTCAGCCCCATAGGGGAGAGGGGACTGCTCGGTGCGGTTTTTTACCCTCTCCCCGGTGGGGAGAGGGCAGGGTGAGGGACAATCACGTCACCGGCGCCGGGTTAAACACCGCCAGCGAGTTATGCAATCCCCATTGATCGGAGAAGGTTTTCTTCCGCCCGCTTGCCACATCCAGAATGAAGTGGAACAGCTTCCAGCCCACCTCTTCAATACTCTCTTCCCCGGTGGCGATGGTGCCCGCGTTGATATCCATTAAGTCATACCAGCGGTTTGCCAGCTCGGTGCGGGTCGCCATTTTGATCACCGGTACCGCCATCAGGCCGTACGGCGTGCCGCGCCCGGTGGTAAAGACCTGTACCGTAATGCCGGAAGCCACCTGCTGGGTGCCGCAAACGAAATCACTGGCAGGCGTTGCCGCGTAAATCAGGCCGCGTTTGGTTGGTCGCTGGCCAGGGGAGAGCACTTCCACAATCGCGCTCTGGCCGGATTTGGCAATCGACCCGAGGGCCTTTTCCACCACGTTCGCGAGGCCGCCTTTCTTGTTACCCGGAGACGGGTTGGCGCTGCGGTCAGTTTTGCCCATGTCGAGATAGTTATCGTACCAGGCCATTTCCTCCAGCAGGCGTTTGCCCACCTCTTCGTTGACGGCGCGCGGCGTGAGCAGGTGGATAGCATCACGTACTTCGGTGACTTCGGAGAACATCACCGTGGCGCCGCAGCGCACGAACAGATCGGAGGCATAACCTACCGCCGGGTTAGCGGTGACGCCGGAAAACGCATCGCTGCCGCCACACTGTGTCCCAACGACCAGTTCAGAGGCCGGGCAGGTTTCACGCTGGCGTTTGTTCAACTTCTCCAGATGGCGCTCTGCCACCTGTAAAATGTCGTCGACCATCGATCTGAAGCCGACATGGTGTTCATCCTGAAGACGCACAACACTGGCATCGTCAACCGGAATGGCTTTCACATCCTCAGTACCCTGCAACAGGCGTTCTGGCTGCAATTTTTCACAGCCGAGACCAATCACCATTACCTCACCGCCAAAGTTTGGGTTAAGGGCGATATTGTGAATCGTACGGATCGGCACGACCGCTGCCGGCGCGTTGATCGCCACGCCGCAGCCGTACAGGTGGTTAAGACCCACCACGCCGTCAACGTTGGGGTATTTCGGCAACAGATCGCGCTCAATAATTTTCACAACGTAATCCACTACGCCCGCCACGCAATGCACGCTGGTGGTGATGCCAAGCAGGTTTTTGGTTCCCACGCTGCCATCCGCATTGCGGTAACCTTCGAAGGTATAACCCTCCAGCGGAGGCAACGGCTCAGGGACGCGGGTAGCCAGCGGCAACGTCTCCAGCGGCGGGGCGGTGGGCAGCTCAACCAGCGACTCCTCAATCCAGCTACCCTGCGGGATAGCGCGCACCGCATAGCCGATGACTTCGCCGTAGCGCACGATTTCACCGTGAGCCGGGATATCGACCAGTGCGACTTTATGCCCCTGCGGAATGTGCTCAATCAGCTCCAGGCCATCCGGAAAGCGGGTGCCAGCTTTTAAGCCATTGTCGTTGACAATAATCGCCACGTTATCAGTATCGTGCACTTTTATATAGAACGCCGTCGGCGACGCCTGTCGAATTTCAATATCGGCCATTGTTCACTCTTCTCCAGCAAAATATCTGATACTAAATATAGCCAGATGGTTAATCGTTTCTTATTGAGGAAATAAAGAATGTCAGGAGAGGAAAAGTGAGAATGTGATCGCGATCGCTCCCGAAACACTAATCGTTGATTCTGTGCATCAGCGCCCACTGCATTGGGCAAATGCTCAAAATAGCGTGTTACTCCCGCTGGATAATTGAGCATTGAGACAATGTGCTGCCGGGTGGTGACGATTATACTGAATGACGATTTTATAACGCCAAAATTCAGTCAGGAAAATAAATATAACGCTGACGCTGAGTCGGAATAAATAAGAAAAGTTACTGGCTAAAACTGCGGAATTAAAAAAGGTATAAGTAATGAGTAACGACATCTTCCCGAATAAATTTAAAGCGGCCCTCGCGGCGCACCAGATTCAGATTGGCTGCTGGTCTGCGCTGGCCAACCCCATCAGCACCGAAGTGCTGGGCCTGGCCGGGTTCGACTGGCTGGTGCTGGACGGCGAACATGCGCCAAACGATATCAACACGTTTATTCCGCAGCTGATGGCGCTGAAAGGCAGCCACAGCGCGCCGGTGGTGCGTGTGCCCACCAACGAGCCGGTGATCATCAAGCGTCTGCTGGATATCGGCTTCTACAACTTCCTGATCCCGTTTGTTGAAACGGAAGAAGAAGCGGTGCTGGCCGTGGCGGCGACCCGCTATCCACCGGAAGGGATCCGCGGCGTGTCCGTCTCGCACCGCGCCAACATGTTTGGCACCGTGCCGGACTATTTCGCCCAGTCCAACAAGAACATCACCATTCTGGTTCAGATCGAGAGCCAGCAGGGGGTCGATAACGTCGACGCTATTGCCGCGACGGAGGGGGTAGACGGCATTTTCGTCGGCCCGAGCGATCTGGCGGCCGCCTTTGGTCATCTGGGTAACGCCAGCCATCCGGATGTGCAGCGCGCAATTCAGCACATTTTTGCCCGTGCCAAAGCGCACGGTAAACCGTGCGGCATTCTGGCGCCAGTGGAAGCCGATGCCCGCCGTTACCTGGAATGGGGCGCAACGTTTGTTGCCGTCGGCAGCGACCTCGGCGTATTCCGCGCCGCCACGCAGAAATTAGCGGACGCTTTTAAAAAATAACCATCATTGAGGAAACAGATTATGACGCTGAAAGTGGGTTTTATTGGCCTGGGTATCATGGGCAAACCAATGAGCAAAAACCTCATCAAAGCAGGTTACTCACTGGTGGTTTTAGATCGTAATTCAGACGCAGTGGCAGAGGTGATTGCGGCTGGCGCAGAAACGGCGACAACCGCAAAAGCAATTGCTGAGCAGTGCGACGTGATTATCACCATGCTGCCAAACTCACCGCACGTGAAAGAGGTGGCGCTGGGTGAGAACGGCATTATCGATGGCGCGAAGCCGGGTCTGGTGGTGATCGACATGAGTTCTATCGCACCGCTGGCAAGCCGCGAAATCAGCGAGGCGCTGAAAGCGAAGGGCGTGGAGATGCTGGATGCGCCGGTCAGCGGCGGCGAACCGAAAGCCATCGACGGCACCCTGTCGGTGATGGTGGGGGGCGATAAAGCCGTGTTTGACAAATATTACGACCTGATGAAAGCCATGGCCGGCTCCGTGGTGCACACCGGTGAAATTGGCGCAGGCAACGTCACCAAGCTGGCAAACCAGGTGATTGTGGCGTTGAACATCGCGGCTATGTCGGAGGCGCTAACGCTGGCCACCAAAGCGGGCGTTAATCCGGAGCTGGTCTATCAGGCCATTCGCGGTGGTCTTGCGGGCAGCACCGTGCTGGATGCCAAGGCGCCGATGGTGATGGATCGTAACTTCAGGCCGGGCTTCCGCATCGATCTGCACATTAAGGATCTGGCGAATGCGCTGGATACCTCCCACGGCGTGGGGGCGCAGCTGCCGCTGACTGCCGCCGTCATGGAGATGATGCAGGCGCTGCGTGCGGATGGTCTGGGCACCGCCGATCACAGCGCGTTAGCGTGCTATTACGAAAAGCTGGCGAAGGTTGAAATTGCTCGCTAATGACGTCCCGCCCGGTGGCGTTACGCTTACCGGGCCTACGGCTCAGGCATACAACTATGAAAATCGTAATCGCGCCAGACTCTTATAAAGAAAGCCTGTCTGCCACTGAGGTGGCGCAGGCGATAGAAAAAGGATTTCGGGAAATTTTCCCCTACGCTCATTACGTGTCTGTTCCCGTTGCTGACGGCGGAGAAGGTACGGTTGAAGCGATGATCGCCGCTACGCAGGGCACCTGGCAGCAGGCTGTCGTCACCGGCCCGTTAGGGGAAAAGGTGAAGGCCAGCTGGGGGATCTCGGGCGACGGTACCACCGCGTTTATCGAGATGGCCGCCGCCAGCGGCCTGGTGCTTGTTCCTCCCGCGCAGCGTAACCCGCTGGTCACGACGTCGCGCGGGACGGGGGAGCTGATCCTCCGCGCGCTGGATAAAGGCGCGCGCAACATCATTATCGGTATCGGCGGGAGCGCAACCAACGATGGGGGCGCAGGCATGATGCAGGCGCTGGGCGCGAAGTTTACGGATGCGAACGGGACGGAGATCGGCTACGGCGGCGGCAGCCTGATGGCGCTTAACCGGATTGATATTTCGGATCTCGATCCGCGTCTTCAGGGGTGCGCAATCCGTGTCGCCTGTGACGTGACGAATCCGCTGGTCGGTGAAAGCGGCGCGTCGCGTATCTTTGGACCGCAAAAAGGCGCCACGAAGGAGATGATCCTCGAACTCGACGCCAGTCTTAGCCACTATGCCGAAGTGATCAAAAAAACGCTGCGCATTGACGTCAACCGGGTTCCGGGGGCTGGCGCCGCGGGCGGCATGGGCGCGGCGCTGATGGCCTTCCTGGGCGCAGAGCTGAAAAGCGGCATTGAGATTGTCACTCAGGCGCTCAATCTTGAAGAACATATTCACGACTGCACGTGGGTGCTGACGGGGGAAGGGCGCATCGACAGCCAGAGCATAAATGGCAAAGTGCCCGTCGGCGTGGCGAGCGTCGCCAAAAAATACCATAAGCCAGTGATAGGGATTGCCGGAAGTCTGACGCAGGATGTGGGTGTGGTGCATCAGTACGGCATCGATGCGGTGTACAGCGTACTGACCCGCATCGGCTCACTGGAAGAGGCGTTCCAGGGCGCGTATGACAACATTTACCGCGCCTCGCGGAATATCGCGGCCACATTGCAGGTAGGCATGCGTAGCCAGGGGTGACAGCGACGCGCAAACCCTCTATACTGCGCGCCGAAGCTGACCAGACAGTCGCCGCTTCGTCGTCGTCCCTTTCGGGGGAGACGGGCGGAGGGGAGGAAAGTCCGGGCTCCACAGGGCAGGGTGCCAGGTAACGCCTGGGGGGGAAACCCACGACCAGTGCAACAGAGAGCAAACCGCCGATGGCCCGCGCAAGCGGGATCAGGTAAGGGTGAAAGGGTGCGGTAAGAGCGCACCGCGCGGCTGGTAACAGTCCGTGGCACGGTAAACTCCACCCGGAGCAAGGCCAAATAGGGGTTCACATGGTACGGCCCGTACTGAACCCGGGTAGGCTGCTTGAGCCAGTGAGCGATTGCTGGCCTAGATGAATGACTGTCCACGACAGAACCCGGCTTATCGGTCAGCTTCAACTTCTTACGAAACCCCGCTTCGGCGGGGTTTTTGCTTTCTGAAGGTTGCAGGTCGGGTAAGCGAAGCGCCAAACGACATCAATTCCCAATTTTGCGACGCTAAGCACGTTTCACTATTTGTTCGGTTGCGTGTTCCTCTCATCTGCTGCGCATGATCGTAATCACAAAATTTAACGCTATAAAATTAGAAAAATTTAGTGTTGAGCAGATGTTGTAAATGTTTAGTCAGTGATGCCGAATGTTATTCATTTGATAATTTAATATTGAATCTAAAAACATTCTTCTGGTGAATGTGTGATATATCCCACTCTTTAACCGGAAAGTGAATAAATACTCCTGGTAAAGTTGATAAACCACAAAAATGTTTTAAAGGAATAATGGTGTTTTATTAACCTTTAATTGCCTGAAAGATAGCCTTTATTAATATTTTTAAGGCAAAAAAATTCACGCTGGTTATTGCCATAAAATAAATTTATTACCGCGTTTTTTATTGATCAATGTCAGCGTAAATGTGTATTTTTATTGTGATAAATCTTTGATTTATAAAGATATAAATAGTTTTCTGGTGCGGCTGAAAACAGAGCGTCCTGGCAAATTGTGAGTAACAGCACATACCCCCTGAAACAATATTGGGTAGAATCCGCTGCGTCATAGGGAAATAAGCGCAGAATATTATGAATACTATTATTCTACCGAAAACTCAGCACCTCGTGGTATTTCAGGAAGTCATCAAAAGTGGCTCCATAGGTTCTGCTGCAAGACAACTGGGGCTGACGCAACCTGCCGTCAGCAAAATCATCAGCGACATCGAATCTTACTTTGGGGTGGAAGTGATGGTGCGTAAAAACACCGGCGTAAAACTCACTGCTGCCGGTCAGGTGCTGCTGTCCTACGCTGAGTCGATCACCCGCGAAATGAAAAACATGGTGAGCGAGATCAACAGCCTCAGTTTCAGTACCGTCATGGACGTCTCCTTCGGCTATCCCTCGCTGATTGGCTTCACCTTCCTGTCCGGGATGATCAAAAAATTCAAGGAAGTGTTCCCGAAGGCACGCGTCTCAATGTATGAAGCGCAGCTCTCTTCATTCCTGCCCGCCATTCGCGATGGCCGGCTGGATTTCGCCATCGGTACGCTGAGCGACGGGATGCAGCTTCAGGATCTTCACGTTGAGCCACTGTTTGAATCCGAGTTTGTGCTGGTGGCGAGTAAATCACGAACGTGCACCGGCCCGACCAGACTGGCATCGCTCACGCACGAGCAGTGGGTGATGCCGCAAACCGATATGGGCTACTACAACGAACTTCTGACCACCCTGCAAGACAACCACATCAGCATTGAAAACATCGTCCAGACCGATTCCGTCGTCACCATCTATAACCTTGTCCTCAATGCCGATTACCTGACGGTGATCCCCCGTGACATGATTGCGCCATTCGGCTCGGACCAGTTCATTGTCCTGCCGGTGGAAGATGAATTACCCGTGGCGCGTTATGCCGCCGTGTGGTCAAAAAATTACAGTATTAAAAAATCGGCGTCAGTATTAGTGGAACTGGCAAAACAATATTCGTCGATGAATACCGAAAAACGACGATAGAAATAATGATGATTTAAAACACCCGGAGCGACGCTTTTTAACGCTCTGTTACCCTGACTTTGCCTGAAAACAATGAATTATTATAACGAGGATATTATGCACATTACTTACGATCTCCCGGTGACCATTGAAGATATTCAGGACGCCAGAAAAAGACTGGCGGGAAAGATCTATAAAACCGGTATGCCGCGCTCAAATTATCTGAGCGAACGGTGTAAGGGTGAGATATTCCTGAAATTTGAAAATATGCAGCGTACCGGTTCGTTTAAAATACGTGGGGCGTTTAATAAATTAAGCTCGCTGACCGATGCGGAAAAACGCAAGGGCGTGGTGGCCTGTTCCGCAGGGAACCACGCGCAGGGGGTCTCTCTCTCCTGCGCCATGCTCGGCATCGACGGCAAAGTAGTGATGCCGATGGGCGCGCCGAAATCCAAGGTTGCCGCCACGCGCGACTACTCTGCCGAAGTGGTGCTACACGGCGAGAACTTTAACGACACCATCGCCAAAGTGAGCGAAATAGTCGAGATGGAAGGGCGCATTTTTATCCCGCCTTACGACGATCCGAAAGTGATCGCCGGTCAGGGCACCATCGGCCTGGAGATCCTCGAAGATTTATATGACGTGGATAACGTGATTGTCCCCATCGGCGGCGGCGGTTTAATTGCCGGTATTGCGACAGCAATTAAATCCATCAACCCAACTATCAATATTATCGGCGTGCAGTCTGAAAACGTGCATGGAATGGCGGCATCGTATCAGGCCGGTGAAATAACGAACCACCGCATTACCGGCACATTAGCAGACGGTTGCGATGTGTCTCGCCCGGGTAATTTAACCTTCGAAATTGTTCGTGAATTAGTCGATGACATTGTGCTGGTCAGCGAAGACGAGATTCGCAACAGCATGATCGCGCTTATTCAGCGAAATAAAGTGGTCACGGAAGGTGCTGGCGCACTGGCGTGCGCGGCGTTATTAAGCGGCAAGCTGGACCACTATATCCAGGGCCGTAAAACCGTCTGCATTATTTCCGGCGGCAATATCGATCTCTCCCGTGTTTCCCAAATTACCGGCTTCGTTGACGCATAAAGGATGACTTATGAGCAACACAGAAAGCATTATCGTTGGCCAGACAAAAACGTCCTCCTGGCGTAAATCTGATACCACCTGGACGCTCGGCCTGTTTGGTACCGCCATTGGCGCAGGCGTGCTGTTCTTCCCTATCCGTGCAGGCTTTGGCGGCTTGATCCCCATCCTGCTGATGCTGGTACTCGCGTTCCCGATTGCCTTTTACTGCCACCGCGCGCTGGCGCGTCTGTGTTTGTCCGGCAGTAACGTCTCCGGCAACATCACCGAAACGGTGGAGGAGCATTTTGGTAAGACCGGCGGGGTGGTAATCACCTTCCTCTACTTCTTTGCCATTTGCCCGCTGCTGTGGATTTACGGCGTCACCATTACCAACACCTTTATGACCTTCTGGGAAAACCAGCTCCAGATGCCCGCCCTGAACCGCGGCGTGGTGGCGCTGTTCCTGCTGCTGCTGATGGCCTTTGTTATCTGGTTCGGTAAAGACCTGATGGTGAAAGTGATGAGCTACCTGGTGTTCCCGTTCATCGCCAGCCTGGTGTTGATTTCTCTCTCGCTGATCCCGTACTGGAACTCGGCGGTGATCGACCAGGTTAACCTGAGCGATATCGCCTTCACCGGTCATGACGGCATTCTGGTCACGGTGTGGCTGGGGATCTCCATCATGGTCTTCTCCTTCAACTTCTCGCCTATCGTCTCCTCGTTTGTGGTCTCCAAGCGCGAAGAGTACGAACCGGAGTTCGGGAAAGAGTTTACCGAGCAGAAATGTTCCAAAATCATCGGTCGCGCCAGCCTGCTGATGGTGGCGGTGGTGATGTTCTTCGCCTTTAGCTGCCTGTTTACACTCTCTCCGCAGAACATGGCGGACGCCAAAGCGCAGAACATTCCGGTGCTCTCTTACCTGGCGAACCACTTCGCGTCGATGTCAGGCAGTAAATCCACGTTCGCCACCGTGCTGGAGTACGGCGCGTCCATCATCGCGCTGGTCGCTATCTTTAAATCCTTCTTCGGCCACTATCTGGGCACGCTGGAGGGGCTGAACGGCCTGATCATCAAGTTCGGCTACAAGGGCGACAAGAAGAACGTCTCCGTCGGCAAGCTGAACACCATCAGCATGGTCTTCATCATGGGCTCCACCTGGATTGTGGCCTACGCCAACCCGAACATTCTGGACCTCATTGAAGCCATGGGCGCGCCAATTATCGCCTCTCTGCTGTGCCTGCTGCCGATGTACGCCATCCGCAAGGCACCGGCGCTGGCGAAATACAAAGGCCGGACCGAGAACATCTTCGTAACCGTGGTCGGCCTGCTGACCATTCTGAACATCGTGTACAAACTGTTTTAAACCAAAGCTCAGGAAGAGCGGAGCCATACCATGATTGAGTTTCCGGTAGTACTGGTCATTAACTGCGGATCGTCCTCTGTTAAGTTCTCGGTGCTGGACGCCGCAAGCTGCGATGCCCTGATGACGGGCATTGCGGACGGCATCAACACAGAAAAAGCCTTTATTTCCGTGAATGGGGGTGAGCCGGTCAGACTGGCTCACCAGGACTACGAAGGGGCGCTGGCTGCCATCGCCCTGGAGCTGGAGAAACGCAACCTGATGGGCAGCGTGGCTTTGATTGGCCATCGCATTGCCCACGGCGGTGACCTCTTCAGCGAGTCGACCCTGATCACGGAAGAGGTGATGGCGCAGATCCGCCAGGTCTCCCCGCTGGCGCCGCTGCATAACTACGCCAACCTGAGCGGCGTGGAAGCCGCCGAGCGCCTGTTCCCCGGCGTGCAGCAGGTGGCGGTATTTGATACCAGCTTCCACCAGACCATGCCGCCGCAGGCGTATCTGTACGGCTTGCCGTACCGCTATTTTGAAGAGCTGGGCGTGCGCCGCTACGGTTTCCATGGCACCTCTCACCGCTATGTGTCGGCGCAGGCGCACGCGCTTTTCGGGCTCTCTCCCGATGACAGCGGCCTGGTGATTGCCCATCTCGGCAACGGGGCGTCCATCTGCGCGGTGCGTAACGGCGTAAGCGTGGACACGTCCATGGGGATGACGCCGCTTGAAGGACTAGTGATGGGCACGCGCTGCGGAGACGTGGATTTTGGCGCGATGGCGTGGATTGCCCGGCAGACCGGCCAGTCGTTCGAGGATCTGGAGCGCGTGGTCAACAAAGAGTCCGGGCTGCTGGGGATCTCCGGTATCTCCTCCGATTTGCGCGCGCTGGAGAAAGCCTGGCATGACGGCAACGAGCGGGCGCGGCTGGCAATAAAGACCTTTGTCCACCGGATTGCGCGGCATATCGCCGGTCATGCCGCGTCCCTGCACCGTCTGGATGGCGTGGTGTTTACCGGCGGGATCGGTGAGAACTCCGTGCTTATCCGCGCGCTGGTGGCGGAGCATCTGAAGGTGTTTGGCATCATCCTCGACGAGTCCAAAAATGCCCTGCCGGGCAGCGCGGGCGAGCGCGTGATCTCCACCGAGTCGTCCCGCGCGGCCTGCGCGGTGATCCCTACCAATGAAGAAAAAATGATCGCGCTGGACGCCCTCCGTCTTGGGAAGGTTACTCCGGCTGCGGCTTACGCCTGATAAAGCGAGAATCTGATGAAAGTAACAATCGATACGGGCGTCGCGCCTTACAGCGACGCATGGGCCGGGTTTCGTGGTGAAGAATGGAAAAACGCCATCAACGTGCGCGATTTTATTCAGCATAACTACACCCCTTATGAAGGCGATGAAGCTTTCCTCGCGCAGGCGACGCCAGCAACGACGGCGCTGTGGCAGAAGGTGATGGTCGGCATTCGTCAGGAGAATGCCACCCACGCTCCGGTGGATTTCGACACCAACATCGCCACTACCATTACCGCGCACGGGCCGGGCTATATTGATCAGGAGCTGGAGACGATCGTCGGCCTGCAAACCGACAAGCCGCTCAAGCGCGCCCTGCATCCGTACGGCGGGATCAACATGATCCGCAGCTCGTTCGAAGCCTACGGTCGCGAGATGGATCCGCAGTTTGAATATCTCTTTACCGACCTGCGCAAAACCCACAACCAGGGCGTGTTTGACGTTTACTCCCCGGAGATGATGCGCTGCCGCAAATCGGGGGTGCTGACCGGTCTGCCGGACGGCTACGGGCGCGGACGCATCATCGGCGACTACCGCCGCGTGGCGCTGTACGGCATCAGCTATCTGGTGCGCGAGCGTGAACTTCAGTTCGCCGATCTCCAGGGGAAACTGGAGCGCGGCGAAGATCTGGAGGCGACGATCCGCCTGCGCGAAGAGCTGGCGGAACACAAGCGCGCGCTGCTGCAGATCCAGCAGATGGCGGCGAACTATGGGTTTGATATATCACGTCCGGCGATGAACGCCCAGGAAGCGGTGCAGTGGCTCTATTTTGCCTACCTGGCGGCGGTGAAATCCCAGAACGGCGGAGCCATGTCGCTGGGGCGCACGGCCTCGTTCCTCGATATCTACATCGAACGCGACATGCAGGCTGGGCGGCTGAATGAGGTGCAGGCCCAGGAGCTGATCGACCACTTCATCATGAAGATCCGCATGGTGCGCTTCCTGCGCACGCCGGAGTTCGACACGCTCTTCTCCGGCGATCCGATCTGGGCCACGGAAGTGATTGGCGGCATGGGGCTGGACGGGCGCACGCTGGTGACTAAAAACAGCTTCCGCTACCTGCATAGCCTGCACACCATGGGGCCTGCGCCGGAGCCAAACCTGACGATCCTCTGGTCCGAAAAACTGCCGATCGCGTTCAAGAAATACGCCGCGCAGGTGTCGATCGTCACCTCCTCGCTGCAATACGAGAACGACGATCTGATGCGCACCGACTTCAACAGCGACGACTACGCCATTGCCTGCTGCGTCAGCCCGATGGTGATCGGCAAGCAGATGCAGTTCTTCGGCGCACGCGCCAACCTGGCGAAAACGCTGCTGTACGCAATCAACGGCGGGGTGGATGAGAAGCTGAAGATCCAGGTCGGTCCGAAAACCGAGCCGCTGCTGGATGAGGTACTGGATTACGACACCGTAATGGCGAGCCTCGATCACTTCATGGACTGGCTGGCGGTACAGTACATCAGCGCGCTGAATCTCATTCACTATATGCATGATAAATACAGCTACGAAGCCTCGCTGATGGCGCTGCACGACCGGGACGTCTACCGCACCATGGCCTGCGGCATTGCCGGGCTGTCGGTGGCGGCGGATTCCCTGTCGGCCATCAAATACGCCACGGTAAAACCGGTACGCGACCACACTGGTCTGGCGGTCGATTTCATCATCGAAGGCGACTATCCGCAGTACGGCAACAACGACGATCGCGTGGACAGTATCGCCTGCGATCTGGTTGAGCGCTTTATGAAGAAAATCCAGGCGCTGCCGACGTACCGCAACGCGGTACCGACGCAGTCGATCCTGACCATCACCTCCAATGTGGTTTACGGCCAGAAGACCGGCAACACGCCGGACGGACGTCGCGGCGGCACGCCGTTTGCGCCTGGCGCCAACCCGATGCACGGGCGCGACAGAAAAGGGGCGGTGGCGTCGTTAACCTCGGTCGCCAAGCTGCCGTTCACCTATGCCAAAGACGGGATTTCCTACACCTTCTCCATCGTGCCGCAGGCACTGGGCAAGGACGAGCCGGTGCGCAAAACCAACCTTGTCGGGCTGCTGGACGGATACTTCCACCACGAAGCGACCATTGAGGGCGGTCAGCACCTGAACGTCAACGTGATGAACAGGGAGATGCTGCTGGATGCCATCGCCCATCCGGAGAATTATCCGAACCTGACGATCCGCGTTTCAGGCTATGCGGTGCGGTTTAATGCTCTGACGCGCGAGCAGCAGCAGGATGTGATTTCGAGGACGTTTACGCAGGCGATGTAAATAAGAAATAGGGTTGACAGCCCCCTTTGTTAAAAGGGGGCTTTTTTCATTCCAGCAGGGCGCTGGCCTCATCGAAGCGGGCAAATCACTTCATGGAGGATTCTTCATCAAACTGTTGGTTTGCGTATCCGGAATAGAAATGGAGCCCTTTATGGCCGTCATAACGAACCGGACGAATAATCTGGTTCACCTTTACCAGTAAGGGGGTAAGCCTTTGGTTCTCATCTCACCCAGACCCGGAGGAAGCTCACCGGCTTTCAGAATTACCCCGTTGTTATAAGAGAGCAGGCCGATTTCCGGTGTTTTCACCAGACGCCGCGCGACGGCGTCTTCCCCTCCGAGCTTTTCCAGCCATGGCGTGCCCAGAATGGTTTACCAGCAGGCACCTTTGAGGCCTTCGACCGCTTCCCCGCAGGGGTACCCAGCGAATCCACCATCACGCCGGAAAAACGCTGAGCCAGGGCATATTCATAAGGGAACATCTGTTCAAAGGCGTAGGGCAGAACGAACGACAGCTCAGCACAGCCGCTTTCCACTTCGAAGGTGTCGCACAGCCAAAGCAGCCAGTTTTCATACCGTTCCTTACCGTCCGGCTCTTTCAGCAGGGAAAGGGGGAAAGCGAGTTTTATGACTGAGCGATCATTTTCGTTATGGAATATTCGTTTCCCCATGATAAGAATTTCGTAAGCCGGTGCCAGATATGACTCAGTTGCAGAACTCAGTACCCAGTCAAAAATTTCCTCAGGCGTGGAGTTTAGAATAGCCTGCTTCTGTCTGGCATAATTGTTTTCGGTGATTCTGGTCCATTTCTTTACCGGCAGCGTTTTCCTGAGATACGGCTTAAATTCCCCGTAATAACGATCGACACACTCCACCATTTTTCGGCGAACCTCCGGCGTATGGCCGTTTTTAACGAACACGGTGATTATCAACCCGAGGTTCACCGCCGGGCTGCCGTACTTGTATTTTACCGATGCTTCAGGAAGCCACTTTTCGACCAGATCCTTTAACATCATCACTCCTTATTACGGGGCTACCGCCACGGTGGTTCCTGCGCCGAGGATCGCCGCCAGCGTCCCCCAGGCGCTTATCGCCAGGCGTACAATCAGTAAAAACGCGCCGATAATGGCTTCAGGAATGCCCAGCGCCCCACGCCGACCGCCACCAGAATAACCGCTATGGCGGTTGCCGCATCGGTCAGCACCTGTACCCAGTCCACCCGGTTTAACATCTCCAGCGTCATATCCGTCGCCTGCTGGATCTCCCGCCAGGCGGTGCGCATTTGTAGCGGTAGTGTTCGCCCGTCGTCACCGCATCACTGCGCACGCTGACCGTCGCATCCATCGGCGTGGTGGCAGTCCGGTAGTTGTAATCCCGTGTGGCGACGGTGCCGGTGACAATCCTGTGCCAGGTCCGCACATCCCAGACCGATTCTGCCGCCCCGTCAAATAGACCCGACGGCTCGCGGTACGGCAGGCACACATCAAACCGGTAGTTAAGCTGGCTGTCGGCAAAAAAGTATGTATCTAGACCGCGCACATCATCCATCTCCGTACGCCAGTAAATCCCCACCTCTGACAGAATGCGCTGGATAAACTGTAAATCCGTCTCCCGCCACTGGGTTATCAGCTCCCGCGCCGGATAGCTGCGCTCCAGCCGGAATTCAAAATCAGGTCCCTCCAGCCCGTGTCTGCGCAGAACCTGCTCCACCACCTCCGGCACGGACTGGTTCTGAAATACGGCGCACTGCCGGGTGTATCCCAGCAGCGCCAGGCTGGAACTGAGCATCTTCATCCATGAGCATATTGAGCGTCACGCTGCCACCGGGCATCACCGGCAGTTCTTTTGACGCCAGCACCTCGTCCTTTAGGACCGTATCGGCCTAGCGCAGAAGTGTCTGGTAATTGGCGGCATCAACCACTTTACGCCCCCTGAGCTGCAAGACTCTCACCATCGTCGCCAGCGGCATTAATAGTAATGCGGGCGAAAATAAAGGGATAAATAATTGTGGAGGCAGTAAAAAATGAATTACCGCCTCTTAATAGAACTGACAATATGTTCTGCCAGTTTTTCCAACTCATCCTTGTCCATTGGCGGGTTACCTCTCGCCTGTCGACTGTCCTGCATCACGTAGAGTAATAAATCTGGCTTCAGATTTCTGGCTTGTCGATCTCCCTGTACATAAGCAACATAGCCGTAATTGAGTCCACCGTCTTTGTAGACAGATTTCACAAATGTACCAACCCCCTTACGTCCATCCATTTCTATTGAACGCCACTTTGGTTTTATCAGCTCTTTTGAAACTGCTGACCACTGGTATTGCCAGTTCCAGAGCCAGATTACATAATCTTTTTCATTCAGGTCATCTTCTTTTCCCGCCTTTGGCTTCATCCCCAGATCCTGAAAAAATATGGTCACATCCGGGTGATTTTGAAGCCGGTATGTTATCCCAATATTACGAGGCTCATGACCGGAATCACCCGCGATAAAGCCGTAGGGAAGGCAAAACCCTTGCTCTGTTGGGACTTCGTATAACTTACGTGGTCTGAAACGATTTAGAAGAGAAAGAACTTCAGGTTCGGATTTCCGCACCTGCATCTCAGTAGTCTGGGATTTTTCTCCTGAATCTTTGGCATTCCTCCCCCAAAAATGATACAGGCGCTTTCCGCTATTTATGTAAACCGTATATCCTCTGTAGTCATAATTCACGAAAGCATTAGGATAATCTTTTAAGATGTATTCATGCTTCCTGTTAAACTCCGCCTTTGTTTCCATTGGCTTATTAAGTAACTTTAAATCACGCTCTTCATATTTCCTGGCAACTTCAATACCGAAATTTATACTATCAGCAACTCTTTCTTTATACGCAGAGAAATCAACCGGAGTTTTCTCTTCAGAGGAAACATCCAACTCATAATTACCGTAATAAAGCGAAGAAAATTGCGCTTGAATAGAATCTGCTTTTGCTCTGTTATATTTATCACCAAATGTTATACCATTACGTGCATATCGACTGGTAATAAAAAAGCCATTACCTTCTGGTTGTTCCTCCGGATTAGTAAATCCTTCTATAGGATATAATCCCACATCCAATCCATCAGGTAGTTGCATCTGATAATAACTTACACACTCGCTATTCCATTTCTGGGAAAATGTCACAGGTGAAACAAGAAAACCACCCCATAAAATTAACAATGGAAATTTTTTCATAACTAGCTTTCCAGTGAATCCCTTATATTATCGTTATTTGCAATTTGAACTTCATCATCTGCCTGTATAGAATTACTGGCAATCAACCGCGTATTATAAGGAATTAAGTTGTTTTCACCTTCCGACCAGTAAATAGGAAGTGCAGTTATAAAGCCTTTTATATTATTTAAATTGTAATTATATAATGAATATTCTTTCCAAAACGAAAAAGAAAACGGCATACTACCTTCGTTAGAAAGGACGTCTCGTGAATTAGCTGCTGCTACAGGCCATAACGATGCCCTCATCTTTACTCCCTGCTCGCTATTTTCTTTCCTGTAATTGCCATCATCAGATTCATCTTTTATGAAATCATTTCGTGGGATAAAATTAAATACACTCTCATAAATTATTGCGTTTTCCCTCGCCAGAGCCTGAATCTTCTCTCAACTGGCTTTTAGTGCTGGCTTATCCAGCGCTTCTGCACATTCCCCAGCCGCACTCCCCAGCCATTTACGCCACGCCTTTTGCCGCAACTTACGAGCAAAATTACGGTAGGGAACTGTAGTTCCACTGCCATCCAGATCGGTATAGCCATGTTCAGTATCCGATATCAGTACCGCCAGCTCAGAGTCCCTGTCACCCAACAGACTTCTGTCATTAATATTCGCGCTCCCCACCAGCACATAGCGGTCGTCCACAATCGTCAGTTTACTGTGTACATAAATCTGCTCTGTCACCGCCATTCCGTTTAGTTCATCATGGTCACGCAGATTTAATAACGTCACGTATTGATCGCATACTTCAAGTGGAATACTGGTATATTCCGTTCCACATAGCTCTTCTAGTTTCTCTATTTTCCTGCTCCATTCTTTGCGGGGTACCGCCTGCACTTCAAGTTGTTGCTTCACCCACAAACTACGGCGGATGCGGTTCAGCAGACTGTGAGAACCAAATACCAGTGACTGCCGGGTCAGATGAATTTGCGCCACGATAGCCGGGTCATCAAGCCGCCCTTCCGGATATACAGGCAGTACGATATAGACATGAAACGGTTGCGCAACATGACTAAAAATCGCACGCTTAATTCTGTCCCCCAGCCATTCCGCTACCGGGTTTTGCGGCATTTCATCGTCCGGCAATAGCCGGGTTGCCCAAGCACTCAGGGTAGGGGTAATACTTTTTGCCACTGGACTCAAGGGTTCATTTTCACCAATAGATGATTTCTCAAATGCCGACACAAAAAACTGATTCTCTATATAAATATAATGCTCCGCCTTACTGATGAGCAGATGGAGACTGCGCAGGATATCATCCTGTTTCAGTCGCGCTTTCGGCGCAATTTCCGGCATATTTTTATGTTCATCAAGTCGCATACTCAATGAGGCACTGCGCAATAGCTGTATCTGACAGCTTCCCTTTTTTATGGATGGTACTGCAGGGATATCAAGTTCAGGTACACGGGTCTGTAGAGGATTGTCAGGCCAGCGGTGTGAATAACTGTTCCAGCGCAGTACAAAGTTTCTGACCAGATCATCCACCGCAGGCCCCTCAATTTGTACCTGATAATCCTGCCAGGGCATCCGGGGTTGTATTGTCGGATCCAGATAAACGCTGTCCTTCGAACTCCCTTGAGACTGCCAGAGTTCATGTTTTAAAACTGTATCAATAATGTGCTGAACGCTGTCCGTCTGTCGTTTTTCCGCTCGTTTAATCTCACCCTGTAGCTGTTCCTGCGAATATTTCCCTACTGGAATAACATATTCGTTCATCGGGTCATAACCTGGACGATGAACAATGGGTGGAATACAGGAATTGTACATATTTATGCCCTGTCGTCCGTCTGCGTTTGCCTGCAGACCATAATGGTCATCATAGCGTCCATAGGCCAGGTCAATTCCGCCGACAAATGCCAGTTTTTCATCGACAATCACGCATTTCTGATGATGCGAAAACATCACTCCGGATTTAGATCCCGCACGCTGAACATAAAAAGCCTGTCGTCCGAGATGGGTATTCATCGCAGCAAATACCCGTTCCGTTGCCGCAGCATACGTCTCAACCTGCGCCGGGTTCTCCCACGGCATAATATAAACCTGTAAACCCGAAGTT
Source organism: Enterobacter sp. CRENT-193 (assembly GCF_002787395.1). NCBI lineage: Bacteria > Pseudomonadati > Pseudomonadota > Gammaproteobacteria > Enterobacterales > Enterobacteriaceae > Enterobacter > Enterobacter sp. CRENT-193. Next base: position 1,449,573 of record NZ_CP024812.1, read on the forward strand.
GTCTGTACAGACTCCAGCAGGGTATCAACCAGCCGTATCCCCTCCGCCAGTTGGGCGTCCCAGTTCACCTGCCAGCCAGTAATAAAAATGCACTTTTTTGCCTGCTTAAAAGCTGCCAGAAGCGCAGAAAAATACTCCTTTCCACCAAGGAAAGCCTGCACGACATTGCCCTCTGTATACTCAGCAAAATTCTCTGACTGCCTTTCCGGACCACTGGTGTAATGTACCCAATGATTATGAGTAGCCGTTGCGGTGTAGCTTTCTTCACTTTTGTCATCAAAATAAACACTGCACCGGTTCATACCGTCGTCAAGTTTAAGCGACACCATTTTATTTACTCTCCCTGAGTGACTCTAGCATTACTCCGCTCACCTGCTGCTCGGTCTTTATACACTGTTTCAGTTTTTCGCCCGGAAGTATATTTCCGGAAATACGGTTAAAGATACGATGGAATCCCATCGTATCCTGCGCACAAAAATCTTTTACATCCTCATCAGTGGCAGCAGGAATCACATTGAAATAGAGACGGTGGGCCCGATGACCGACAACCAGCCATAACTGGTTTGCATATTGTTTCGCCAGTTCAGTTAGTTGATATTGCTGGTCTTCTGACTGTAATACTTGCCCCTCCGAATCAGATTGTCCATTCATCAGTACCTCATCCGTTGTAACGGCCTGCATATAAGAATCTGCCAGAACAATCTGCCATTTACAGCCAGGCTGAACTACCCCATTGATTCCTGGAGCGTCTGAAATACGGAGCACAGGTTTCAGCTTTGTCTTATCCTGTTCTTGTGGCTTGTCCTGTTCCTGCGAAGCTCCCGCTGGCGGGTTTGCAAGCCGGGAGGTAAACAGGTCGACCAGGGGCATTAAAGGCAAATTTAATGGCAATGAAGCTGGTCCGGTTTTCATCGTTCTTCTCACCCGGCGCAGGTAGGTCGCTGTCGTACCATACTCCACCTTCCCGGCCTCCAGCCGCAGGTAGCTCCCGCCCCCGATGAGCGTGATGCGCTTCTTGCCCGCAAACGTGATGTCACTCGCAGACGACAGGGTGAGCTTCTTCTCCGCGAACAGCTGCATTCTCCCGTTCTGCGCCTGCATCTCCACCGGGCCTTCACTGGCTTTCAGGCTCAGCTGGCCCGTTCTGGCAAACAGCCCGAGTTCTTCACCCGCCAGCGCCGTCATGTTGCCCATGACACCGGCACTGATATCCCCTCCGGCGTTAACGGCGACGTTTTTTGTGGCTGTCATCTGCATGTGCTCCCCGCTGGTCACGGCAACGCCTTCCGGGGCAGAGAACAGCAGGGTTTCGTTAAGGGGCTTCAGGCGCTGCTCAAACATCTGTATCTGGCTGTCGATATCCGCCTTCAGCGCCTGCGCCTGCTCTGCCGCCATCTCCAGCTGTTGAAGCTGTTTCAGGCAGACGTCGATCTCCCTGAGTGCCGTGCTCATCTCCAGCACCCCGCCTGCGGCCTTCTGCTGCCCGTCCGCGGTGACAAACAGCCCCTTTGCGACGCGAATAACGCCGTGCTCATCGGTCCGGAGTTCAAAGCCTTTGCCCCGGGGCTGCTCCTGCGCGTCCACCAGATGCCCGCTGTTCAGCTGCGTTTTGCCGTACTCCGTGGCGAGCTTGATGTGCTCCTCCCCGCGCTTATCCTCCATCCGCAGCTTGTTGTTGGCGGGCGTGCGCAGCACGTTGCGGGTGTGGTTGTCGCGGGAGACAGGGTCCGGATGTTCAGAATCGTGCAGGGCATATGCGATATACGGCAGGTCAATATCACCGTTGCTGTATGCTATCGCCACTTCGGTCCCGTCGGTGAGCGGCGTGTGCCAGCCCAGCGTGTCACCGGCATACGGTTTCGCCATCCGCAGCCACAGGTAGCTGTAACCGGCTTCCGTCCCCTCCCGGTCGAAGTCGAGCTTCACCCGATAGCGGCCCTGCTCGTCAAGGTGAGCGTAAATATCATTTTTCTCCCGGCTCTCGACCCGGGCCGGAAGCGTGCCGTGGATTTCCGGACGCGGGATGTCCGCAGGGCGGAAACAGTACCGTTCGGTGTAAGGCATGCCCCATAGCGACACGTGCAGGCGGGAATCCCGCGCTCCCCGGAAGGTCACCAGCGTGAGGATGACCCCCTCTTTCAGGGCATCAATGACATCGCCCTGCGGCTCCAGCACCTGCCCGGGCGCGAGATGTGAAGCGTTGCTGAACAGGTGAATGCGGGCTGATTTGTTGAGTTCCCGCTCGTGGTGGATGCGGGCATAAAAGGCCCCGGATTCGGTTTCCGGCTCAGGGCTGGTGTCGTCACCTGCGTCACGGTAAGGCGCTGCGTAGCGGTAATGTTCCCCGGTGGTGACCCCATCATGACGCACGCTGACCGTCGCATCCATCGGTGTGGCCGCTGTCCGGTAGTTGTAATCCCGCGTGGCGACGGTGCCGGTGGCAACCCTGTGCCAGGTCCGCACATCCCAGACCGATTCCGCCGCGCCGTCAAACAGGCCCGATGGCTCGCGGTATGGCAGGCGCACGTCAAACCGGTAGTTAAGCTGGCTGTCGGCAAATATGTACGTATCCAGACCGCGCACATCATCCATCTCCGTGCGCCAGTAAATCCCCACCTCTGACAGAATGCGCTGGATAAACTGTAAATCCGTCTCCCGCCACTGGGTGATAAGTTCACGCGCCGGATAGCTGCGATCCAGACGAAACTCAAAGTCCGGCCCTTCCAGCCCGTGCTGACGCAGAACCTGCTCCACCACCTCCGGTACTGCCTGGTGCTGGAAAATGCGGTACTGGCGGGTGCGGCTAAGCAGCGCCAGACGGGAACTCAGCTCCACCCGGTAATGCGACTGGTCGGCAGTGGTGGAAAGCCACTCCAGACGGGTGATGATGCCGTGCACTGCCTTCCCGCTGCGCATGCGCAGGGTGGCGTACTTCATCAGTACCTCTTCGGGGGTGAGGTTATCCTGCGGTGTGGTGAAGTCGATGGTCCATCGGAAGGGCTCGCTGAGCGCCTCGCGGCCCTTAAACCGCAGCACGTCGGGCGTGACGCGGGAGTCCGTAATGTCCAGGGTGTAACGGGTCTGTCCGTCGAAGAGCGCCAGCCAGTTATCCATAACAAAGACCTTTATCTTACTGTGGATAATAAACGACGCGATAGTTACATAACGCAAATTTGTTGTAAATAACGTAATTTTTTAAAAGGGGGACCTTTTTGCTGCGCAAATAAGAAGGAACAATTCACCATATGAATATTTGAAGTTGAGAATATTCAAACTGGCATCTCTCTATCCGCGCTTGATTGGATATATGGATGTACTGACTAAGTTGACAATATAAGCAAAGCAGTAACTATATAGTTAATGCGAATGTAGAGCGATTTTCTTCAGGATCAGATGCGAGATATTTGTAGGTTGATCGCCGTCACTTTTAGAAAAATGATGCCCAAATAACTCCGACATAAGAAAACTTTCCTCCAAACGCAGAAAAGCCTCATTAAACTTGTGACTTTTTTCTCCCGCTCTCCGGATATGATCTCCCCATATCAATAACTCACACCTGCACCTTCTGACTCGCAATCGCTGGCGATCGGAATCTTATAAAAACAACCAGTTACCCTACAAAATAAGCGAGTGCCCAATGAATATGGCAACAAACAGCAGTGTGATTGTGAGTGATTCCCCTGCGGCAAGGCGGGCGGGAATGAGCGAAAGCGAATGGCGAGAGGCGATCAAATTTGACAGCACCGATACGGGCTGGGTCATCATGAGTATCGGGATGGCTATCGGCGCGGGCATCGTTTTTCTTCCGGTGCAGGTCGGGTTAATGGGGCTGTGGGTGTTTTTACTCTCGTCGATAATTGGTTATCCGGCTATGTACCTGTTCCAGCGCCTGTTTATTAATACGCTGGCGGAATCACCGGAATGCAAAGATTACCCGAGCGTCATTAGCGGTTATTTAGGTAAAAACTGGGGCATCTTATTGGGTGCGCTTTATTTCGTGATGCTGGTGATCTGGATGTTTGTCTATTCCACGGCTATCACCAACGACAGCGCCTCCTATTTGCACACCTTCGGCGTAACCGACGGTTTGCTGTCGGAAAATCCGTTCTACGGCTTATTCCTGATCTGCATTCTGGTCGCCATCTCGTCGCGCGGAGAAAAACTGCTGTTTAAAGTCTCCAGCCTGATGGTGCTGACCAAATTATTTGTAGTGGCGGCGCTGGGTCTTTCGATGATTGGCCTCTGGCATTTAGCCAACGTCGGTATGCTGCCGCCGATGGGGCTGCTGATTAAAAACGCCATTATTACGCTGCCTTTCACCTTAACCTCCATTCTGTTTATTCAGACTTTAAGCCCGATGGTGATTTCCTATCGTTCACGGGAAAAATCCGTAGAGGTGGCGCGTCATAAAGCGCTGCGGGCAATGAATATCGCCTTTGGCGTGCTGTTTGTGACGGTCTTTTTCTACGCGGTCTCCTTCACGCTGGCGATGGGGCACGACGAGGCGGTAAAAGCCTACGAGCAGAATATTTCCGCCCTGGCAATCGCAGCACAGTTCATCAGCGGTGACGGTGCGGGCTGGGTCAAAATCGTCAGCGTGATCCTCAACATTTTCGCCGTGATGACCGCGTTCTTTGGCGTCTATCTCGGCTTTCGTGAGGCGACGCAGGGCATCGTGATGAACATCCTGCGCCGCAAAATGCCGGCGAAAAAAATCAATGAAAATGCCGTCCAGCGCGGAATTATGCTGTTCGCCATCCTGCTGGCCTGGAGCGCGATTGTATTAAACGCGCCGGTGCTGAGCTTCACCTCCATCTGTAGCCCTATTTTCGGGATGGTGGGCTGCTTAATTCCGGCGTGGCTGGTCTACAAAGTGCCCGCACTTCATAAATATAAAGGCGTATCGCTGGTAATTATCGTAATTACCGGGCTGCTGCTTTGTGTTTCTCCTTTCCTCGCCTTCTCATGAGGTTAAATAAGGTCGTAACGATGTCTGAGCAAATTAATCCTTTATGGAACCATTTTATTCGCGCCGTGCAGGAAGAGGTAAAGCCTGCGCTGGGCTGTACCGAACCCGTCTCGCTGGCGCTGGCGTGTGCGATGGCTGCCGGACAGCTTTCCGGTGAGGTAACGCGTATCGAGGCGTGGGTATCGCCGAACCTGATGAAAAACGGGCTTGGCGTAACGGTGCCCGGCACCGGTATGGTCGGTTTACCCATCGCGGCCGCGCTGGGGGCGACAGGCGGTAATGCACACGCCGGGCTGGAGGTGTTGAAAGACGCGTCGGCCGAGGCGCTAACGCGCGCCAAAGCACTGCTGAACGCGGGTCTGGTGCAGGTAAAATTGCAGGAGCCGTGCGATGAGATCCTTTATTCACGCGCCTGCGTTTACGCCGGTGAATCCTCGGCGATGGTGACCATCGCTGGCGGGCACACTCGCGTGGTGGAGGTAGTTTGTCAGGGCGAAACGTGCTTCAGGCTTGACGATCGTCAGAGCCAGAACAACGACGATCCGCTGGCGGTGCTCTCGACCACCACGCTGTCGCAGATCCTTGAGTTTGTGGAGCAGGTGCCGTTCGACGCGATCCGCTTTATCCTCGATGCGGGGCGGCTGAACGATGCGCTCTCCCGCGAAGGTTTGCGTGGCAACTGGGGGCTGCATATTGGCGCGACGCTCAATAAACAGCGCGCACGCGGCTGGATGGCGCAGGATCTGGGTTCAGACATTATTATCCGCACCAGCGCAGCCTCGGATGCCCGCATGGGAGGCGCGACGCTGCCAGCGATGAGCAACTCGGGTTCCGGGAATCAGGGCATCACCGCCACCATGCCGGTAGTGGTGGTGGCTGAGCACGTTCAGGCTGATGACGAACGGCTGGCGCGGGCGCTGATGCTCTCGCATCTGTCGGCTATCTATATCCATTACCAGCTTCCGCGCTTGTCCGCGTTGTGCGCGGCGACAACCGCCGGAATGGGGGCAGCGGCGGGGATGGCGTGGCTGATGGGCGGATCTTACCAGACCATTGCCATGGCGATCGGCAGTATGATCGGCGACGTGAGCGGGATGATCTGCGATGGGGCTTCTAACAGCTGTGCAATGAAGGTCTCGACCAGCGTCACCAGCGCCTGGAAAGCCGTGATGATGGCGCTGGATGATACTGCGGTGACGGGTAACGAGGGGATTGTGGCGCACGACGTGGAACAGTCGATCTCTAACCTGTGCGCCCTGGCGTGCCGCTCAATGCAGGCGACGGACCGGCAGATCATTGAGATTATGGCGAGTAAGGTGTTGTGATCTAATCCAATCCGTTACCCCTCACCCTAACCCTCTTCCATAGGGAGAGGGAACCGATCGAGCGAGGGGCGTGTTGATCTTAAACCGGCAAATCAATCAACAGCGCGCGCAGCGGCGTATCGGCAACCAGAGTGATATTCGCTTCGTCACGAATAAACGCCCCGTCACCGCAGGTGAGCGCTTCTTTCTCTTCCGTATGCGTGACCGCATGCACCGTTCCGTGAATGGACTGCAAATAGGCTCGCGGGCCATGAAGCTGGAAGCTCGCCTGTTCACCTTTTTTCAGTTCGATATGGTGCAGCCACACCTGCTGGCGTAACTGCAAGCTGCCTTTGCTGCCGTCTGGCGAGGCAATCAGCTGCTGTTGATCGCCCTTCAGATCGATCTTTTGCACCAGCGGATTTTCCCGCTCCGGACAGGCATCCAGCCACAGCTGCATGCGGGTCAGCGTTTTATCTTTGCTGAGGTTATGCTCGCTGTAGCTAATACCTGGCTGCGTGGAAATTAACAGCGCCTCGCCAGCCTTCGCCTGGACATGATTGCCCTCGCTATCGCGGTATTCTGCCTCGCCTTCCAGGATCAGGTTCAGGATATCGACTTTCGGGTACGTGCGCGGCTGGAAGGACGCGCCCGGGGCGAGCACTTCCTGATTCAATACACGCAGTGAAGCGTAACCGAGGAGTTTAGGGTCAAAGTAGTGTCCAAAGGAAAAGGTGTAGCGGGCCTGCAACCAACCGAAATCGGCTTGTCCGCACTGTTTCGCTGTTCTTGTCGTAATCATAAACTTGACCTCTCTTTACACTAAATCAATGGTAAAGGTATGGACGCTGCATTGTTAGCCAGATATTCTGCCTGGTATGTTCAAATTTCCTGAATGAGAACGAGATGGCTAAAGAGAGAGCATTGACGCTTGAGGCGCTTCGCGTCATGGACGCGATTGACAGGCGCGGCAGTTTTGCCGCGGCGGCAGATGAACTGGGGCGCGTTCCGTCTGCGCTGAGCTACACCATGCAAAAGCTGGAAGAGGAGCTGGATGTTGTGCTCTTCGATCGCTCCGGTCATCGAACAAAATTCACCAACGTTGGGCGGATGCTGCTGGAGCGCGGCCGCGTATTGCTGGAAGCGGCGGATAAGCTGACGACCGATGCCGAAGCGCTGGCCCGCGGCTGGGAAACCCATCTGACGTTAGTGACCGAAGCGCTGGTGCCCACCGAAGCGCTGTTTCCGCTGGTGGACAGACTGGCCGCGAAAGCCAATACCCAGCTGTCGATCATCACCGAGGTGCTGGCCGGGGCATGGGAGCGTCTTGAGACGGGCAGGGCGGATATCGTGATTGCGCCAGACATGCATTTCCGCTCATCGTCAGAAATCAATTCGCGCAAGCTCTACAGCGTGATGAACGTCTACGTCGCCGCGCCGGATCACCCTATCCATCAGGAGCCGGAGCCGCTCTCTGAGGTCACGCGCGTGAAATACCGCGGCGTGGCGGTCGCGGATACCGCCCGAGAGCGCCCGGTGTTAACGGTACAGTTGCTGGATAAACAGCCGCGACTGACGGTAACGTCGCTGGAAGATAAGCGTCAGGCGCTCCTGGCGGGGCTGGGCGTGGCGACTATGCCGTACCCGTTTGTCGAAAAGGACATTGCAGAAGGGCGGCTGCGCGTCGTCAGCCCGGAATACACCAGCGAAGTGGATATTATTATGGCGTGGCGTCGCGATAGCATGGGCGAAGCCAAATCGTGGTGTTTGCGTGAAATTCCCAAGCTCTTTGCCCACCACAACAAATAAGCGTAGGCCCGGTAAGCGTAAGCGCCACCGGGCAGAATTTACGCGCTTGCCTTAGGATCCGGACCAAAGCGGTTTTCGCCCGGCGTTCCGCTCTGACAGTTGAAAATCAAAATCACGATCCAGCCGATAAGCGGGATCAACAGCAACAGCAGCCACCACGCCGAACGATCGGTGTCGTGGAGACGACGAAACAGTACGGCCCATGAAGGCAGCAGAACTAACACACCATAAATGGTGGTGAGAATGCCTTCACCCCCCTCGCGTTCCCAGCCGAGGATCTTGTCCACAATGCCCAGCACCATAATCAGGACGAAGTTCACCAGAACGAACATCCAGTACTCTTTACGGCGGGCACGGCCACCAAAACCAAAATAGTTGCGCAGTACCTTTAAATACCAGTCCATTTTTCCTTGCCTCTTAATCAGTCAATCACTTGTTTTCTAAGCGATCGAGGTAAGGATAGATGTATGCTGTGAATTAAAAAAGGGAATCAATTGATTCCCTAAATAATTATCCGAAACGCACGTCGCGCCCGTGCGGTTCATCCAGGTCCTGCCACGGGCCAATGGAGATAATGCCCGTTGGGTTGATGGTCTTATGACTGCGGAAATAATGGGTGCGAATATGGTCAAAATTGACCGTCTCTGCAATCCCCGGCATCTGATAGATGTCGCGCAGGAAACCGTGCAGGTTCAGGTAATCGCTGATGCGATGCTTGTCGCACTTGAAGTGGGTGACATACACCGGATCGAAGCGGATCAGCGTCGTCCACAGGCGGATGTCTGCTTCGGTGAGGCGATCGCCCGTTAAATAACGATGCTGGCCGAGGATCTGCTCCAGGCGCTCCAGGGATCCAAACACGTTGCCGACCGCTTCGTCGTACGCTTCCTGACTGGTGGCAAAGCCCGCTTTATAGACGCCGTTGTTGACGTTGTCGTAGATCCAGCCGTTCAGCTCGTCAATTTTCTCGCGCAGCTCAACCGGGTAGTAATCCCCGGCGCGGGCGCCGTGCGCGTCAAACGCGGTATTGAACATGCGAATGATTTCAGCGGATTCATTGCTGACGATCGTCTGGTTTTTCTTGTCCCACAGCACCGGCACCGTTACGCGTCCGGTGTAGTGCGGATCGGCGCGCAGATAGAGCTGATACAGGAAATCGTGATGATAAAGCTCATCACCCGTCGCGGCAGGGAAGTCACTGTCGAACGTCCAGCCGTTTTCCAGCATCAGCGGGTTGACCACCGAAACCGGAATTAACGATTCGAGGCCTTTAAGCTTGCGCACAATCAGCGTGCGGTGCGCCCACGGACAGGCGAGAGAAACGTACAGATGATAACGATCTTTCTCCGCCGCGAAGCCGCCTTCGCCGCTCGGGCCGGGTGCGCCGTCGGCGGTCAGCCAGTTACGGAAGGCCGAAACAGAGCGCTTAAAGCGTCCACCGGTGGATTTGGTGTCATACCAGACATCCTGCCAGACGCCGTCTACGAGTTGTCCCATTTTTTTCTCCTCCGTCAGATAGCAAAAGCGAGGAGATGTCTCCTCGCTTTGAATGTAATCAGTATAGCGTGCTTACCACTTCTTATTCAGAAGACGGTCGATGCTGTAGGCGCCCGGGCCCGTGATAGCCAGCAGCAGGAAGCCACCCGCGATGGTCAGGTTTTTCATGAACATTAGGGAGTTCACGCCTTCCGCAAAGTTGCTGTGGAAGATGAACGCGGTCAGCAGGGTAAAGCCTGCGGTGAACAGCGCCGTGGTGCGTGTCAGGAAACCGAACAGCACTGCCAGGCCGCCGCCGAACTCAAGCAGAATGGTCAGTGGCAGCAGGAACCCCGGCACGCCCATCGCTTCCATATACTGCTGAGTGCCCGCATAGCCGGTAATTTTGCCCCAGCCTGCGGTGATGAACAGAATTGGCATCAGAATACGCGCTACCAGTACACCAACATCTTCTAATTTTTTCATTTTACTCTCCAGGAAACCACATCAGCGGCTAAACGTTATTTGCGTGCAAATTCGGGTAGATACCGCGTCTTTGCTGTCGATGGAGAGGAGTGTAAACGGGGCGGATGGCAATTGTTAGCAAGGAAAACTGTTAATCTTCTTCAAAGATATTGAGTAAGGGAGCGTGCGGGCTGGTGCCCTCACCCCATCCCTCTCCCACAGGGAGAGGGGTCAAAAACAAAAAACGGTAACCAGGGTTACCGTTTTGCTTTTTTCACCGCAACTGCTGCTGTCGCAGCGTGGTTTTCACCAGACGCCAGGCGCTCCAGGCGCCAAAGCCGCGACGTGCCCAGCGGATCAGCATGTTAGGATGCCGAACCGACCAGATCGCCATCACGCTGCTGCCGACCAGCGCCCATGAACGCAGTCTCAGGACCGTGTTCCAGCCGCGGTCAAACCGATGCGTGGCTTCAACCCAGTCGCGACGGCTGGCAGACAGATCCAGTCGCTGCTGCTGGATTTGGCTCAACAGATACGCTTTCCGCTTTTGACGTTCGGCTTTGTCGCTCACGACTTATCATCCTCCAGCAGGGCGCGGTCGTTGGCCAGCTCCTGGCGCGTATGACGCAGGAAGGTCGACGTGCGCGCTTTATGCAGGGTCCAGATACCGCCTATCAGCGCCGCCACCAGCAGAACCACGGTAGTCGCAATCATCGCGTTCAGACGATACTGTGGATCGATAGCCCAGATGATTAACACCATCAGGCTCATCAGACCAAACGCGGCAAAGAGCATCGTAAGCCCAAGCATGAGCAGCATCTGGAAGAGGTTGGCTTTCTCCTCTTCCAGCTCCACTACCGCAAGCCGGACGCGCGTTTCGGCAATACCGACCAGCGTCGTAAGAATACGCTGGCCAATGCCGAGGACGTTTTTAGCAGGCCCTTGTGCGTGACGTGGATCTTCCATAATCAACGACGCGTCAGCAGGACACCCAGCACCACACCCACTGCGGCGCCAATACCCACACCCGTCCATGGATTATCACGTACATATTCGTCTGCGCGCGCAGCCGCTTCGCGGGTCTGTTTCGCCAGTGCATCACCGGTTTCACCCAGACGGTAACGGCTCTCTTTCAGTGCCTGCTCCGCTTTGCTGCGCAGTTTGCTGACTTCTTCTTTCGATTTATCGGCAGAAGAGTTCAGCACCTCTTCCAGGGTGTCCGCCAGGGATTTCAGTTCAGCGCGCAGATTTTCTGAAGTTGTATCTTTTGACATGATTCTCTCCTGTTGAGATTTCCGTTAACTCAATAATCGCGAGCTTCCAGCGCTTTCAGTTCGTCCTGCGCCTCTTGCAACTTCCTCTCGCGCTTGGCAATTTTTTCCGCATCACCTTTCTCTTTCGCTTCTTGCAGGTCTTGACGGCGCTCGGCTATCTCGTCCTTCTGTTCAGCGATTTTTTCCTGATGATCGGCACGCAGCTTGCTGTCCGTACAGTTGTCTTTCACTTCGCGCAACGCTTTTTTCAGTCCGTCGATCCGGTGCTGATTGTTATGCTTTTCGGCATAACTGATTTCGCGTTGGATATCCTGTTCTTTCTCCTGACAAAGAGACATAGCGAAGGAAGCTGTGCTTAAAGAAAAAAGGGCCAGAGCCAGGGTGATGCGGTATTTCATTATAGAAACCTTCCATTGTGTTACGGCGTAAGCCGTGTTCCAGAACTAAGCGGAGAACATCTGAGGGGTGCTCCGCGTACTTAAGCATAGTAAGTAAACGGGAGTTTCACCAAAGTAGGTGAAAATATTCGGAATATTAGTCGTTAACCAAATCGATGCGACGTGTCGCGTAACCGTGACATCCAGGAGGCGACGTGGCTGTCATCATCCTGTTGCGCAATGATGTAACCCTGCGGCAGCGTGCGGTCCAGCACGGCTTTCGCCGCGGCGCTTTGCGCACTGGAGTCAAATTTTATCAGCAGCACATCGTCTTGCGGCGTGATGCTCTTAAAGCGAATCCCGTTTGCGTCGAGATGATGCCAGATGGAAAAACCATCCGGCACGCTGGTTCCCTGGCTCACAGGACGGATAGCCAGCGTCGACTCCTGATGCTGTAGCGCAGACCACAGCAGGATAAGAGCGCTGAACATCATCAGCGCGACGATGGCGTAAGAGAAGCGGCGCAGCGCGAGCGGGGAGATAACCATCGTTAACCCCTGGCCCCGTATTTCTTCTTCCACAGTACGACCAGGGACCCGACCAGGCCAAACACCAGCAGAACGACGGGCAGCAGCATCAGGCAAGACATCAGTTGGTCTTCGTATTTCATAAAGACCGGCGTTTTACCCAGCGCGTAGCCGAGCGTGGTCAGGATCAGCACCCACAGCAAGCCGCTCATCCAGTTAAAGAACTGGAAGCGCGTGCTGCTCAGGCCGGACAGGCCCGCAATGGTGGGCAGTAGGGTGCGTACGAATGCGATAAAGCGGCCAATCAGCAAGGCGGAAAGCCCATGCTTATGGAAAAGGTGGTGCGCTCGCTGGTGGTAATGGGCCGGAAGGTGCGAAAGCCAGTTCTGAACGATTCGCGTGTTACCCAGCCATCGCCCCTGAATGTAACTCACCCAGCAGCCCAGGCTGGCGGCAATGGTTAAAAGCAGGACCGTTTGCGGGAAAGCCATCGCCCCTTTTGCACAAAGCACCCCGACCAGCACCAGCAGGCTGTCGCCCGGTAAAAAGGCAGCAGGCAGCAGACCGTTCTCAAGGAACAGGATCATAAATAATACAAAGTAGAGCATGCCAATCATGGACGGGTTGGCCAGCGTTTCGAAATCCTGAGCCCAGAGGGCGTTCAGTAGTTGGGTCAAAAGTTCCATTCAGTGTTCCTGGAAATCGGTTAACGTCACGCCTGTAATTCGGGAAATACAGCACGGCGACATTGTTATGATTTCATTATGGTCGCTCGCGGACACATTGATGTGTGGCCAACACTGTTCCCTGTTAATTGGCTGGTTAGCAAGCACTAACTTACAAAATAACGAAGTGAATCCAATTGTAACAAAGCCCGACGTTCTGCGTCACAGAATTTGAGGGGAAACACGATTTTGGCGTAAGCCACGGAGGGGAGCGAGAAATTTTACAAAGGCTGACACTATAGAGGTTTTCTTACCCTGTCTGGCCGGAAGGCGCGGCGGTGCGCCTGCCAGCAGTTCGGGGCGTTATTTTGCGAGATTGGTCGCGGTATCGAGGTGAACGACCGGATTATCGGCAAAAAGATAGCGGTCAGCGTTAAATTCAAAGTCATCACTTGTTTCATTAAACAGCATCTGTTTGGTGTTCTCCAGATGCTGCCACATTGCCAGTTTCGCCGCATGCGGATCTTTACGAATCAGGGCCTTAAGAATCTGGTCGTGATCGTCACACCAGTTATCTACCGTGCGGGAATCAATGTGATCGTGCAATTTCTTCCAGTACGGGTTGTGAACGCGCTGAGTCCACATTTTTTCAACGATTGCCGCCAGCGCCGTGTTCTGAGTCGCAAGGGCGACCTGGACGTGGAATTGCAGGTCCCATTCAGAATCGCGGAAACATTTTTCTTTACGCGCGTGATCCTGGATTTCCATCAGCTTCATGATGTCCTGCTTGGTCACCTGCGTGGCAGCAAATTCCGCAATGTTGCTTTCAATCAGCTGGCGAGCCTGGAGAAGCTCAAACGGACCGTAGCTGGCAAACTCCAGACTTTCGTCCGGGGTGGGGGAGTGTTTCGCCTGGCTGGAAATCACATGAATGCCGGAACCTTTGCGTACCTCAACATACCCTTCCACTTCCAGCATGATGATGGCTTCGCGGACCACCGTGCGGCTGACGCTTTTTTCATCCGCAATGAAACGCTCAGCGGGAAGTTTATCACCGACAAGATAGACCCCTTGCTCGATGCGATCTTTCAGCTCGGCGGCAAGTTGTTGATATAAACGACGTGATTCGGTGATTTCCATATGCGCTCCAGGCAGGGTACGGCGAATGATTTGTTATACCACTTTTGCGTGCCAGTCTCCAGATTTCGCCATCAAAAAAGCCGCCCGGAGGCGGCTTTTGCGTCGTTCTTGCCGGGTGGCGCTACGCTTACCCGACCTACTATTTTATTGGATTTTGTAGGCCGGGTAAGGCGGAGCCGCCACCCGGCACAACAACGCTAACTCTGCGTCGCCGGTCCCCCGAGGGACTCTTTCGCAAGTTCATCTGCGGATTTGCTTTTCAGCACCGTCCAGATAACCACCGCACCCAACAGGTCGAAGACAGCCAGTACCGCGAACAGTGGGCTGAAACCAATCGTATCCGCCAACGCGCCGACCACCAGCGCAAACAGGGTACTTGCGGTCCAGGCGGCCATCCCGGTCAGGCCGTTGGCGGTGGCGACTTCGTTACGACCAAACACGTCGGACGAGAGCGTAATCAGCGCACCGGACAGAGACTGGTGAGCAAAGCCCCCGATACACAGCAGGGCGATAGCCACGTAAGGGCTGGTGAACAGGCCGATCATACCCGGGCCGATCATCAGCAGGGCGCCCATGGTGACCACCATCTTACGGGACACAATCAGGTTCACGCCAAACCAGCGCTGGAACAGCGGTGGCAGGTAGCCGCCGACGATACAGCCCAGGTCTGCGAACAGCATTGGCATCCAGGCGAACATCGCGATCTCTTTCAGGTTAAAGCCGTAAACTTTAAACATGAACAGTGGGATCCAGGCGTTAAACGTACCCCAGGCCGGTTCTGCCAGGAAGCGTGGCAGGGCGATACCCCAGAACTGACGGGTGCCCAGGATCTGCCAGACGGACATCTTTTTGCCGTTGTCGGTCTGATGCTGGGATTCCTGACCATTAATAATGTAGTCACGTTCTTCGTCAGACAGCTTTTTCTGGTCGCGCGGGTGTTTATAGAAAATCAGCCACGCCATGGCCCAGGCAAAGCTCAGCACACCGGAGATGATGAACGCCATCTGCCAGCTGTGCATCACAATCGCCCACACCACCAGTGGCGGAGCAATCATCGCCCCGATGGAGGAGCCCACGTTGAAGTAACCGACAGCGATAGAACGCTCTTTTGCCGGGAACCATTCAGAGCTGGCTTTCAGACCCGCGGGGATCATCGCCGCTTCGGCAGCACCTACCGCACCACGCGCCAGCGCCAGTCCGCCCCAGCTGCCGGCCAGCGCGGTCGCCCCACAGAAGACGGCCCAGGCTACAGCGAAGAAGGCATAACCAATTTTTGTACCCAGAATATCAAGAACATAACCTGCAACAGGCTGCATTACGGTGTAAGCGGCAGAGTAAGCCGCAATGATGTAAGAGTATTGCTGCGTGGAGATATGTAACTCTTCCATCAACGTTGGCGCCGCTGCTGCCACGGTGTTACGTGTCAGGTAGCCCAGCACGGTGCCGAGCGTCACCAGTGCGATCATGTACCAACGTAACCCTTTAATTTTACGCATGTAAAACCTCATCGTTATGTTATTTCCGTGTCGGGACACGGCAACAACTCAACCGTTGCCGGGAGCTGTTCTGTAACGGGAGGGGCGTAACCGGGAACCTGTCCCGGAACGGCCCGAACCTTGCCATTAGTAATCGTGCTAAGTCGGCTTCCGTACCGTTAAATCCGATGTATCAAACACCGGTAATGCATTCCGTCGGCTTATAGTTTGCGACGGCGAAAAGATAACTTGTCATACAACTTTAAAAGGTGAGTGACATCACAAAAGTGTGAATCTTTGTAGGGACATTATGCGGCACGAGCAAAGCCAGAACTGGCGCGGCCTGAGAGAGGGTTTACCCCTTTGAGGGTAATTTATTTGTCGACGTTTATTGATCTAACTCACGAAAAAAACGTCGGACTCTGGAAATTGGTGTGATAACTTTGCAGCATCTGAACATAAGCTTTCTGACGCTCCCGTAATGAGGAAGACGATAATGACACCGTTTATGACCGACGATTTTCTGTTAGATACCGAATTTGCTCGCCGCCTGTACCACGACTACGCAAAAGACCAGCCGATTTTCGACTACCACTGCCATTTACCGCCGCAGCAGGTTGCCGAAAATTACCGTTTCAAAAACCTGTATGATATCTGGCTGAAGGGTGACCACTATAAGTGGCGCGCAATGCGCACCAACGGCGTGGCCGAGCGCCTGTGTACCGGCGACGCGACCGATCGCGAGAAGTTTGACGCCTGGGCCGCTACTGTTCCCCACACCATCGGTAACCCGTTATACCACTGGACGCACCTTGAACTGCGTCGTCCGTTTGGTATCACCGGCAAGCTGCTCTCTCCCGCCACGGCGGATGAAATCTGGGATCAGTGCAACGACCTGCTGGCGCAGGATAGCTTCTCGGCGCGCGGCATCATGAAGCAGATGAACGTGAAGATGGTGGGCACCACCGACGATCCGGTCGACACTCTGGAGCACCACGCGGTTGTCGCGAAGGACAGCACGTTTGACATCAAAGTGCTGCCAAGCTGGCGCCCGGATAAAGCCTTCAACATCGAGCTGCCGACCTTTAACGACTATATGGCGAAGCTGGCGGAAGTGTCTGACACCGATATCCGTCGCTTTGGCGATCTGCAAACCGCGCTGACCAAACGTCTGGATCACTTTGCCGCACACGGCTGTAAAGTGTCTGACCACGCGCTGGACGTAGTGCTGTTCGCGGAATCCAGCGAAGCTGAGCTGGACAGCATTCTGGCGCGTCGTCTCTCCGGCGAAGCCCTGAGTGAGCACGAAGTGGCGCAGTTTAAAACGGCGGTACTGGTATTCCTCGGTGCGGAATATGCCCGCCGCGGCTGGGTTCAGCAGTATCACATCGGCGCGCTGCGTAATAACAACCAGCGTCAGTTCAAACTGCTGGGCGCGGACGTGGGCTTTGACTCCATCAACGACCGTCCGATGGCGGAAGAGCTGTCAAAACTGCTGAGCAAACAGAACGAGCAAAACCTGCTGCCAAAAACCATCCTTTACTGCCTGAACCCACGCGATAACGAAGTGCTGGGCACCATGATCGGCAACTTCCAGGGCGAAGGGATGCCGGGCAAGATGCAGTTCGGTTCCGGCTGGTGGTTTAACGATCAGAAAGACGGCATGGAGCGTCAGATGACGCAGCTGGCGCAGCTCGGCCTGTTGAGCCGCTTCGTTGGCATGCTGACCGACAGCCGCAGTTTCCTCTCCTATACCCGCCATGAATATTTCCGCCGCATTCTGTGCCAGATGATTGGCCGCTGGGTGCACGCGGGCGAAGCGCCAGCGGATATCCAGCTGCTGGGCGAAATGGTGAGAAACATCTGCTTTAACAATGCGCGTGACTACTTCGCCATTGAACTGAACTAAGGCCGTTTGAGGTTGATATGCAATACATCAAAATCCATTCGCTGGATAACGTTGCCGTCGCGCTGGCCGATTTAGCCGAAGGGACGGAAGTGACCTTCGACAACCAGTCGGTGACGTTACGCCAGGCCATTGGACGTGGACATAAGTTTGCCCTGATCCCCATCGCGAAAGGGGAGAACGTGGTGAAGTACGGTTTGCCCATCGGTCATGCGCTGGCGGATATTGCGCCGGGTGAATACATTCATTCCCACAATACCCGCACCAATCTCAGCGATCTGGACGAGTACAGCTATCAACCTGACTTCCAGGCAGAAGAAGGACAGGCGGCCGATCGTGAGGTGCAGATCTACCGCCGCGCCAGCGGCGAGGTGGGGATCCGCAATGAACTGTGGATCCTCCCGACCGTCGGCTGCGTGAACGGGATCGCGCGTCAAATTCAGACGCGTTTCCTGAAAGAGACTAACAATGCTGAAGGCACCGACGGCGTGCATCTGTTCAGCCACACCTATGGTTGTTCCCAGCTGGGCGACGACCACATCAATACCCGCACCATGCTGCAAAATATGGTGCGCCACCCGAACGCGGGGGCGGTGCTGGTGATTGGCCTCGGCTGTGAAAACAATCAGGTTGACGCCTTCCGCGATACGCTGGGCGAGTTCGATCCTGAGCGCGTGCACTTTATGGTGTGTCAGCACCAGGACGACGAAGTGGAAGCGGGCGTTGAACAACTGCACCAGCTGTACGAGGTGATGCGTCACGACAAGCGCGAGCCGGGCAAGCTGAGCGAACTGAAGTTTGGCCTGGAGTGCGGCGGGTCTGACGGGCTTTCCGGCATTACCGCTAACCCGATGCTGGGCCGCTTCTCGGATTACGTGATTGCCAACGGCGGCACCACGGTGCTGACCGAAGTGCCGGAGATGTTCGGCGCAGAGCGCATTCTGATGAGCCACTGTCGCGACGAAGAGACGTTTGAGAAGACCGTCACCATGGTGAACGACTTCAAACAGTACTTCATTGCCCACAATCAGCCGATTTACGAGAACCCGTCGCCGGGGAACAAGGCGGGCGGAATCACCACGCTGGAGGAGAAATCCCTCGGCTGCACCCAGAAAGCGGGGGCCAGCCAGGTGGTGGACGTTCTGCGCTACGGCGAACGCCTGAAAACCCACGGCCTGAACCTGCTGAGCGCACCGGGTAACGATGCGGTCGCCACCAGCGCGCTGGCGGGGGCGGGCTGCCATATGGTGCTGTTCAGTACCGGCCGCGGTACGCCGTACGGCGGGTTTGTGCCGACGGTTAAAATTGCCACCAACAGCGAGCTGGCGGCAAAGAAAAAGCACTGGATCGATTTCGACGCAGGGCAGCTGATCCACGGCAAAGCGATGCCGCAGCTGCTGAGCGAGTTCGTGGACGCTATCGCAGAGTTCGCCAGCGGCAGGCAGACCTGTAACGAGAAGAACGACTTCCGCGAGCTGGCGATTTTTAAGAGTGGTGTGACGCTGTAAGCTGGGTGCGGGCTGGTGCCCTCACCCCAACCCTCCCCACAGGGAGAGGGTGCAAACACTAAAAACGGCAACACATGTTGCCGTTTTGCATTTACCTTGTAGGCCCGGTAAGGCGTAGCCGCCACCGGGCTTTTCTTTTTAACTGCGCAGGGCGTTCTTCGCTAAACGCGCATCTTCCGCCTGACAGGCTGCGGCGGTAAACAGCACGTCGGTAGAGGAGTTCAGCGCAGTCTCGCAGGAATCCTGCAATACGCCGATAATGAAGCCGACCGCGACAACCTGCATGGCAATCTCGTTCGGGATACCGAACATGTTACAGGCCAGCGGGATCAGCAGCAGCGATCCGCCCGCCACGCCGGATGCGCCACAGGCACACAGTGATGCAACGACGCTCAGCAGCAGCGCGGTTGGCAGATCCACCGGAATACCCAGCGTATGCACCGCCGCCAGCGTCAGCACGGTGATGGTGATCGCCGCACCCGCCATGTTCACGGTCGCACCCAGCGGGATCGACACGGAATAGGTATCGCGATCCAGGTTCAGCTTCTCCGCCAGCGCCATGTTGACCGGAATGTTCGCCGCCGAGCTGCGGGTAAAGAAGGCATACACGCCGCTCTCGCGCAGGCAAGTCAGCACCAGCGGATACGGGTTGCGGCGGATCTGCCAGAACACCAGCAGCGGGTTGATCACCAGCGCCACCAGCAGCATACAGCCGACCAGGACGACCAGCAGCTGCGCGTAGCCCCACAGTGCGTCGAAACCGGTAGTGGCCAGCGTCGAAGAAACCAGACCAAAGATACCGACTGGTGCAAAGCGAATCACCAGCTTCACCATGAAAGTCACGGCATTGGACAAATCGTTGACCAGGTTTTTCGTGGTCTCGTTGCCATGACGCAGCGCGAAGCCCAGACCAATCGCCCAGACCAGGATGCCAATGTAGTTTCCGCTCATCAGTGCGGTGATGGGGTTAGAGACCATGCTCATCAGCAGGCCGCGAAGGACTTCCACAATCCCGGACGGCGGGGTGATATCACCGGCCGCGCTGGTCAGGTGCAGCGTAGACGGGAACAGGAAGCTAAACACAACGGCCGTTAAGGCAGCAGAGAAGGTTCCCAGCAGATACAGGAACAGAATAGGGCGAATGTTGGTTTTTTGTCCGTGCTGGTGGTTGGCAATCGACGCCATCACCAGCATCAGCACCAGTACCGGGGCGACGGCCTTCAGGGCGCCCACAAACAGCGTCCCGAGCAGTCCCGTGGCCTCCGCGGCAGGTTTCGACACCATGGCCAGCAGAATACCCAGTACCAACCCGACCAGAATTTGTTTTACAAGACTGCCCTGCGCCAGGCGCGCGAACAGACCGCGTGATTGTGTGCTCATACGTTATTCCTGAGTGAAATTGCGTTCCATCCTGGATGTGCTCTAAGTCACATTTATTTCCGGATGTAAGTAAATGTTTGCCTGGTCGAGTATAGGGAATACGTGAAAGGAGGGAAGCGTAAAATGCTGGATTTTACGTGTTGCGTCATGTTTTTTAACTATTGGTTAACGAAAGCGCCGGGTAGCGCTACGCTTACCCGGCCTGCATTGCATTTCCCCCTCTCCCTGTGGGAGAGGGGTGGGGTGAGGGCATCAGCCCGCACCGAACGTTGCACTAAACCTGCTGCTTCTTATCGTGCTGGCGGTTAACCCAGGTATTGATAATCAGCGTCACCAGCAGAATGCCAAACACCACGCCGAGCGAAATGGCGATCGGGATATGGTAGAAATCGACGATCAGCATCTTGATACCGATAAACACCAGAATCACCGACAGGCCGTACTTCAGCATTGAGAAGCGCTCTGCCGCGCCTGCCAGCAGGAAGTACATCGCACGCAGGCCGAGGATGGCGAACAGATTCGAGGTCAGAACGATGAACGGGTCGGTGGTAACTGCGAAGATAGCCGGGATACTGTCCACCGCGAAAATCACGTCGCTCAGCTCGACCAGAATCAGCACCAGCAGCAGCGGGGTGGCGAACAGCAGGCCGTTCTTACGCACGAAGAAATGCTCGCTCTCGATCTTGTCCGTCATGCGCAGATGACCCCGGAACCACTTCACCAACGGCTTATCACCGATACCGGTATCGTCTTCTTTCGCCAGCGCCATTTTGACCCCGGTGAACAGCAGGAACGCACCAAATACATACAACAGCCATTCGAACTGGGTAATCAGCCAGCTACCGGCGAAGATCATGATGGTACGCAGGACAATAGCGCCCAGAACGCCGTACACCAGCACGCGGCGTTGCAGAGCCGCAGGCACGGCGAAGTAACTGAACAGCATCAGCCAGACGAAGACGTTATCAACCGCCAGTGCTTTTTCAATCAGATAGCCGGTGAGGAAGGCGAGTGCCTGAGGATCGGCCACCGCGCGGCCTTCGGTTGAGGCCAGATACCACCAGAAGGCGGCGCAGAAAAGAAGTGAGAGGGTAACCCATACCAGCGACCAGACGGCGGCTTGCTTGACGCTCATGCCGTGTTCGCCGCGACGACCCTGCAAAAAGAGGTCGATCGCCAGCATGATGAGCACGACAACCGCGAATCCGCCCCACAGCATTGGAGTGCCGACAGAATGCATACTATTTTCCTTACACATAAAAAACAAAAACGGCTATGGTCAGAAGACGATAGCCGTTAGCTTTTTATGCATAGACCTCGCCTTCCGGCAAGGTCTCACTTACAACCTCGAAGGTTGCCCGGCGACCGGATGCGGTTTTGCACGCATCGTAATGACGATCCACCGGCGAAGAAGTTACTCCCCTTTGCAGGTAACAAATTATGTCAGACCATCGGTTTCGTCAATGGTCTGCACGATTTCATTACACAGCTTTACGCGACGGCTTCCACATTCACGCCGTCTGCGGGGAAAATCACGCCAGTCTGTCGGCGGATCTCCGTTTGCAGCTTCGCCGTGGTGCGGCTGATTGCCAGCCCCGGGTGGTTCACTTCGTTGTCTTCTACCAGACGGGCGAAGACCTCTGCCTCATAGAGCATAGTGTTAATATGCTGAGGCTGCGTCAGCTCCTGCGCTTTGCCGCCGCGGGGAACGATGCTTAGCTTCTGGCATTCGGAGATTTTTTCGATCACCAGCGAGCCGTCTTCGCCCTGAATTTCGCTTGGCAGTACGGAGTCACTGACCTTCGAGTGCTGCAACGTCACGCTGAAATCACCGTAGTCCAGCACCACAACGCCATGTGCATCCACGCCGCTCTCCAGCAGGCTGGCGGTGGCCGTTACGCCGTGCGGTTCACCCCACAGGGCGACCGCAGAGGCCAGGCAGTAAAAACCGATATCCATAATCGAGCCATTCGAGAAGGCCGGGTTAAAGGTGTTCGGGTTTTCGCCGTCCAGGTAGCGCTGGTAGCGCGAGGAATACTGGCAGTAGTTGATAAAGGCTTTACGCACTTTGCCAATTTTCGGCAGGGACTGCTGCAAGAGCAGGAAGTTCGGCAGGCTGGCGGTTTTGAACGCTTCAAACAGCACCACCTGGTTTTCGCGGGCAAGCGCAATGGCGGCTTCCACTTCCTCAATATTCGAGGCCAGCGGCTTCTCGCAAATCACGTGTTTTTTGTGGCTGAGGAACAGCTTCGTTTGCGGGAAATGCAGAGAATTCGGGCTGGCAATATAGACCGCGTCAATGGCGTCGCTTTGCGCCATCTCATCGAGCGAGGTGAACAGATGTTCAACCAGGTAGTCATTCGCAAAACTCTGCGCCTGCTCAAGGCTGCGGGAATAGACTGCGGTGAGCTTATATTTGCCGGTTTCGTGGGCGGCGTCGACGAACTGGCGCGTGATCCAGTTCGTACCGATGACTGCGAAACGTATCATAAACGTTTACGTACTCCGTAGCAGGGAACTTAAAACCACTGTAGCACGTCATCATGACATTTCGCGTGCGCTACTGCGCATTACTCTTTAACGATAAATGCGTCAGCCACAGCCGGGTATCAAACTCCAGCTGGTGGTACTGTGGCTCCATGTGGCAGCACAGGGAATAGAAGGCTTTGTCGTGCTCTTTCTCTTTCAGGTGCGCCAGCTCGTGCACCACGATCATCCGCAGAAAGGCTTCCGGCGCGTTACGGAAAACGGTCGCGACGCGGATCTCCGCTTTAGCCTTCAGCTTGCCGCCCTGCACGCGGGAGATGGCGGTATGCAGGCCGAGCGCGTTTTTCAGCACATGGATCTTATTGTCGTACATCACCTTGTTGATCGGCGGGGCGCTCTTAAGATACTGGTTTTTCAGATCCTGCGTATACTGCCAGAGGGCTTTGTCAGTCGCGAAATCATGCGTGCCCGGGTAGCGTTTTTCCAGCACCGCACCGAGCTTTCCCGCGGCAATCAGGTCACGAACCTGGGAAAGTAAATGCTCCGGATAGCCCTGGAGATAAGTCAGCTGGTTCATCAAAACCCCAAAATAGTGTGAAAACGGGTATACTCACGCACCCTTTTCAGGGATACGCCAAATTTTACCATTCAGGAGGGCCGATGAGCCACTTAGACAACGGTTTCCGTTCACTCAACCTTAAACGTTTCCCGGAAACGGACGACGTGAACCCGCTTCAGGCGTGGGAAGCGGCGGATGAATATCTGCTGCAACAGTTGGATGAGACTGAAATCAGCGGCCCGGTTCTGATCCTGAATGACGCGTTTGGCGCGCTGGCCTGCGCGCTGGCGGAACATGCGCCTTACAGTATCGGCGATTCTTACTTAAGCGAACTGGCGACGCGTGAAAACCTGCGCCATAACGACATCGAAGAGTCCAGCGTGAAGTTCCTCGACAGCACCGCGGACTACCCGCAGGCGCCGGGCGTGGTGCTGATTAAGGTGCCAAAAACCATGGCGCTGCTGGAGCAGCAACTGCGCGCGCTGCGTAAAGTCGTCACGCCAGAAACCCGCATTATCGCGGGTGCCAAAGCGCGTGATATTCACACCTCGACGCTGGAGCTGTTCGAGAAGGTCCTCGGCCCGACCACCACGACGCTTGCCTGGAAAAAAGCACGCCTGATCAACTGCACCTTCAGCGCACCGGCGCTGGCCGACGCGCCAGAAACGCTGAGCTGGAAACTGGAAGGTACCGACTGGACCATCCACAACCACGCGAACGTCTTTTCCCGTACCGGTCTGGATATCGGGGCGCGTTTCTTTATGGAACATCTGCCGGAAAATCTTGAGGGTGAGATTGTCGACCTGGGCTGCGGCAATGGCGTGATTGGCCTGACGCTGCTGGCGAAGAACCCGGAGGCCAGCGTGGTGTTCAGCGACGAATCGCCAATGGCGGTGGCCTCCAGCCGTCTGAACGTGGAAACTAACCTGCCTGAAGCGCTGGATCGCTGCGAGTTTATGATCAATAACGCGCTGTCGGGCGTAGAGCCTTTCCGCTTCAACGCGGTATTCTGTAACCCGCCGTTCCACCAGAAGCACGCCCTGACGGATAACGTCGCGTGGGAGATGTTCCACCACGCGCGCCGCTGCCTGAAAATCAACGGCGAGCTGTATATCGTGGCGAACCGCCACCTGGACTACTTCCACAAGCTGAAGAAGATTTTCGGCAACTGCGTCACCATTGCCACCAATAACAAATTCGTGGTGCTGAAATCGGTGAAGCTGGGGCGTCGTCGCTAAATAACCAGTGCAAGCTGGGTGCCCTGCGCAATCGCCCGCCGCGCATCCAGCTCCATCGCCACGTCGCACCCGCCGATCAAATGCACCGTTTTACCCGCTTCGCGCAGCGGATCGGCCAGATCGCGCTTTGGCTCCTGTCCGGCGCACAAAATCACATGATCCACGCGCAGCAGCTGCGGTTCACCACCGATCAGCACATGCAGCCCGTCGTCGTCGATCTTCTGGTAGCTCACCGCCGGGATCATCTTCACCCCGCGCGAGAGGAGGGTGGCGCGGTGGATCCAGCCAGTAGTTTTGCCCAGCCCTTCACCCGGCTTGCTGGCCTTACGCTGGAGCATCACGATCTGGCGCGGGCTTTTTGGCAGCTGCGGCCCTTCCGGCCGTAATCCGCCTGACTGGCTCAGGCTGGTATCAATGCCCCATTCTACGCAAAACTCGGCGATGTTCTGGCTGGTGGCCTCGCCCGGCTGGCTTAAATACATCGCGGTATCAAAACCGATCCCGCCGCAGCCGATAATCGCCACCTTCTCGCCAACCGGTGCTTTGTCGCGTAGCACGTCCAGATAGCTCAATACCTTCGGATGATCGATACCCTCGATCGCAGGGGTGCGCGGGGCGATCCCACTCGCGAGGATCACCTCGTCGAAACCGATCAGATCCGCCGCGCTGACAAACTTGTTAAGCCGCAGATCGACACCCGTCACCTCGATCATCCGGCGGTAATAGCGCAGCGTTTCGTAGAACTCCTCTTTGCCGGGGATCTGTCTGGCGATAGTAAATTGCCCGCCGATCTCCGCCAGCGCATCAAACAGCGTCACGCTGTGCCCGCGCGAGGCGGCATTGACCGCAAACGCCAGGCCCGCCGGGCCTGCGCCCACCACGGCCAGGCGTTTTTTATTGACCGCCGGAACGATCGGCATTTTGGTTTCATGGCAGGCGCGGGGGTTAACGAGGCAGGAGGTGACTTTGCCGACGAAGATCTGGTCCAGACACGCCTGGTTACAGCCGATGCAGGTGTTGATCTCATCCGCACGACCGCTTTGCGCTTTGGAGAGCAGTTCGGCATCCGCGAGGAACGGACGCGCCATCGAGACCATATCGGCGTCGCCGCGGGAGATCACATCGTCCGCCACCTGCGGGTCGTTAATGCGGTTCGTTGTTACCAGCGGAACGGAGACTTTGCCTTTCAGCTTGCGCGTTACCCAGCTGAACGCCGCACGCGGCACCGGCGTGGCGATGGTGGGGATGCGCGCTTCGTGCCAGCCAATCCCGGTGTTGATAATGGTGGCACCGGCGGCTTCAATTGCCTGCGCCAGCTGCACGGTTTCGTCGAAGGTGCCGCCGCCTTCCACCAGGTCGAGCATCGACAGGCGGAAGATGATAATAAAATCCGCACCCGCACGTTCACGCACCGCGCGCACCACCTCCACGGCAAAACGCATGCGGCGGGCATAGTCGCCACCCCATTCGTCGTCGCGCTGGTTGGTGCGTGCGGCGAGAAATTCGTTAATCAGATAGCCTTCAGAGCCCATCACCTCCACGCCGTCGTAGCCTGCTTCCCTTGCCAGCGCGGCGCAGCGGGCAAAATCGTCGATCAGCGCCAGGATCTCGTCGTGGCTAAGGGCGTGAGGAGTAAAGCGGTTAATCGGCGCCTGAATAGCCGAGGGGGCAACCAGGTTCGGTTGATAGCTGTAGCGCCCGGTATGCAGAATTTGCAGGGCGATTTTGCCGCCCTCGCGGTGGACCGCGTCGGTCACAATGCGGTGGTGCGACAGTTGTGACGCATCATTCAACACCGCGCCGCCCTCCATCGTCACCCCGGAAGGGGCAGGGGCTACGCCGCCGGTGACAATCAGCGCCACTCCGTGGCGCGCGCGTTCGGCATAGAAGGCTGCCAGACGTTCAGCCCCGTCCGGACGCTCCTCCAGCCCGGTGTGCATTGAGCCCATCAGCACGCGGTTTTTGAGGGTGGTGAACCCCAGATCGAGAGGGGCGAATAACGACGGGTAGCGGCTCATAGTCTCTTCCAGTGTAAAATTATTGTTATGTGGTCGGATGAGTTACTAATTTAGCCAGCGGGGAGTAAAAGGGAAAAGGGGAATGCGGTGAATGTGATGGGATTCAAATATTGGTGTGGCCTGATGCCCTCTCCCTAAGGGAGAGGGGACTTAATCTCCCTCTCCCTTAGGGAGAGGGCCGGGGTGAGGGGGATGCCCGCACCAGCCCCGGCGCCTGCCACATCGACGTGGTCAGCCCGCTGTCCACCAGCCCGAGCTGGTCGGCGTACACCGCCTGCCATTTCTGCATCATGCCGTCGTACAGTTCCCGGTGCTGCGGGTTTGGCGTGAACTCGCGGCTCCACTTCACCAGCCGCTCGCCCGTCGAAGCCATATCCGCAAACAGCCCCGCGCCAGCTCCTGCGGCAATGGCACAGCCGAGCGCCGTTGCCTCTTTAACTTCCGGCACGCGCACCGGCAGGCCGGTAACGTCGCTTAAAATCTGACTCCACAGGGCGCCTTTGGCCCCGCCGCCCGCAAACACCAGACTCTCAAACGTCACGCCGGAGAAGCGCGAAATCTGCGCCAGGTTGCAGGCCGAGACGATCGCCGCGTTCTCCTCCAGAGCGCGGAACAGCGTCGCTTTGTTGCACTTTTCCGGGTCGATGGAGAGGTTAATAAACGACGGCGCGGCGTGATACCACTGCTTAAAATGCATCGCGTCGGAGAAGATTGGCATCACGCCGTGGGAGCCCGCCGGGACGCGGCTCGCCATCTCTTCCAGCAGGGAATAGGTGTCCATCCCCATCCGCTCGGCAATCAGCTTTTCCTCGGCGCAAAAGGCGTCGCGGAACCAGCGCATGGTTAGCCCGGTAAAGAAGCTGATCGACTCCGCCTGTGCCATGCCGGGGATGACGTGCGGGTTTACGCGGATGTTCATCTCAGGATCGGTGCGCACCTGCGGCAGGTTAACCACCTGCTGCCAGAAGGTGCCGCCCAGCACCGCCGTTTGTCCGGCGCGGACCACGCCCAGCCCCAGACAGCCCAGCTGCACGTCGCCGCCGCCCATCACCACCGGCGTGCCTTCACGCAGGCCGCACTGCTGCGCGGCTTCTTTCGTGACGGCCCCCAGCACGGTGCCGGTCTCTTTCACCGGGGAAAGGATATCGGCGCGCAGCCCGGCCATGTCGAGCAGCGCCGGACGCCAGTCGCGGGAGAAGAGATCCAGCATACCGGTGGTGCCCGCATTGGACGGGTCCACCGCCAGCTCGCCGGAAAGCTTCGCCGCCAGCCAGTCGCTGATCATGGTGATAGTCGCAGCCTTGCGGTAAATATCCGGACGGTGGTGCGCCAGCCACAGCAGGCGCGGCATGGCGCTCAGCGCCAGCGTCTGGCCGGAGACCTCATACACTTCGGATTCAAACCGGTAGTCGTGGATCTCTTTGAGTTCAGCCACCTCGCGGCTGGCGCGGGCGTCGACGTTGGCGCAGGCCCAGATAGCCTCGCCGTTGCGGTCGTACAGCACAATCCCTTCGCGCATCGAACAGCAGGCGACGGACTGAATATCCGCCGCGCTAAGCCGTGCGCGCTCCAGCGCCTGCTGAATACACCGGCAGGCCAGCCGCCAGTTGGTGTCGAGATCGAACTCCATCGACCCCGGCACGTTCTCCACGCTCAGGTGCTTCCACTCGGCCTGGCCAACGGCAATCTGGTTGCCCTGTAAATCGAAAATCACGGCGCGAACGCTGCCTGTCCCTGCATCTAACGCTAAAAGGTAACTCATGAGCTTGCCTCGCTGTTAGCGCAGGGCTGCTCTTATCCGGCCAGAGCCAGCACCGCGCGGGCTGTCGTCTCTTCCGTCACCAGGCCATTAATACGGCGACCTTTCAGTGCGGCATAAATCGCATCGGCTTTCTCTTCCCCTCCGGCCACGCCGACAATGGTGGGCAGCTGCGCCAGTTCATCGAGCGTGACGCCCAGTAATTCTTTGTGGATCTCCAGCTCCTCGACGCATTCCCCTTCGGCATTGAGGAAATAGCCGAGAATGTCGCCGACCGCGCCTTTGCGGGCGTACATCAGCTGTTCACCTTCGCTGATATAGCCGGAGCGCAGGATCGTTGCGTCGCGGCGCTGGTTTACCGAGCCAATCCCGACCACCGCCACGTCAGCCGCGGTGGCGGCGAGGATCACGTCCCGCACGCTGGTTTCGCGCTTTAAGATCCCGGCGACTTCAGCGGATGACACGCGAAGCGGGGCGGGGATCATGCTGACGCTACAGGCCGCATCCAGCTGGCCGATACCGGTCATATACGGCCCGACGCCGCCGGAAAGCGTCACCAGGCGGATCTGCTGCGAGCTGATAAAGCCGCTTAAGTGTTGCAGACTGCTCATGGTGGTTTCACCGAACCCCACCGCTAACAGCTGGCCGGGCTCCAGCACGCCCATCAGCGACTGCGCCGCGCCAATGCCCAGCCGCACGTTCATCGGCGGGGTATTCAGGGCAGGCATCACGCGCACCAGCTTCAGACCAAAGCGCTGCTGTAGCTCGGTTTCCAGCGCCAGGCAGCCCTCGTAGCGGGAGTTGATCTGCACGCGGATCACCCCGGACTGACGGCCTTTCTCCAGCAGGCGGGAGATTTTTAATCGCGGCAGCCCGAGCCGTTCGCCGATGTCGTTCTGGGTCAGCCCGTCGTGGTAGTAGCACCAGGCCACGCGCGCCACCAGCTCCTCTTCCGCCAGTGCCAGCCCGGCAAACCGTCCTTCTTCCGCAGTGCGTTTATCGCTCATAATTGAACTCTTATAAAAATTTAGATCATATGTTCGTGATGGCGCGACGTGAAAATGTGAGCCACGCGACAAAACAGATCATTTCGATCGATTCCGGTTTATCTAAATCTCAATCGATAAAATTGTGATCCCTGCACGGTTGTAAATATAGTTCACCGTCTACGCTTTTGAACATTATTAAATCTAAAAATCATTTGTTCAATAGCGGAGCGATGATGACACCACTTCTCGACGCGCGTGATATCAGCAAGCAGTTTTCAGGCGTACCGGTCTTAAAAGGCATTGATTTCACGCTGCTTGCGGGGCAGGTGCATGCGCTGATGGGCGGTAACGGCGCGGGAAAATCGACGCTGATGAAGATCATCGCCGGGGTAGAAACCCCGGATAGCGGTGAACTTTCGGTGGCGGGTGAGTCTTTTACACGGCTTACCCCGGCTCAGGCGCACAGGTTAGGCATTTATCTGGTGCCGCAGGAGCCGCTGCTGTTTCCCAACCTGACGGTGCGGGAAAACATCCTGTTTCGTCTGCCGCGAGAGCGCGATCGGGAAAAACGTCTGGCGGAAAAACTCCGGCAATTGCAATGCCAGCTTAACCTCGACGCCACCGCCAGCACCCTCGAGGTGGCTGACCAGCAGATGGTGGAGATCCTGCGCGGGCTGATGCGCAACGCCAGAATTCTGATCCTCGATGAACCCACGGCCTCGCTGACGCCAGGTGAAACCGAACGGCTGTTTCGCCAGATCCGCGCCTTGCAGGATCTTGGCGTCGGGATTGTTTTTATCTCGCATAAGCTGCCGGAGATTCGGCAGCTGGCGAGTCACGTCTCGGTGATGCGCGACGGCGCCGTGGTGCTCAGCGGCGAAACCGCGCAGTTTGACGATAACGCCCTGATCGCCGCCATGACGCCGGTAAGCCGGGAGACCTCCCTGAGCGATACGCAAAAGCTGTGGCTGGCGCTGCCGGGCAACCGCCGCACCCAGGCGCAGGATTTTCCCGTGCTGCGGGTGGAGGATCTTACCGGGGAAGGGTTTATCGATCTCAGCCTTGAGATCTACGCCGGGGAGATCGTCGGCCTGGCCGGGCTGGTAGGCTCCGGGCGCACCGAGTTTGCCGAAACGCTCTACGGCCTGCGTCCGGTTCGCGGGGGGCGCGTCTGGCTGGAGAACCAGGAGATCACCACCGAACCGGTGGGTTCACGTCTGGAAAAAGGGCTGGTCTATCTGCCGGAAGACAGGCAGGTGTCCGGCCTGTTTCTCGACGCGCCGATCCGCTGGAACACCGTGGCGCTGAACGAGCCGTCGCTCTGGCAGCAGCGAAAGCGGGAGTCTGCGGTAGTGGAACGCTATCACCGGGCGCTGGGGATCAAGCTCAACCATGCGGATCAAACCGTGCGCACGCTCTCCGGTGGTAATCAGCAGAAGGTGCTGCTGGCGCGCTGTCTGGAGGCCAACCCGCTGCTGCTGATCGTCGATGAACCGACGCGCGGCGTGGACGTCTCGGCGCGCGCCGATATTTATCAGCTGCTGAAAAGCGTGGCGGCGCAGAACGTGGCGGTGCTGATGATCTCAAGCGATCTCGATGAGTTTCCCGGCCTCGCGGATCGGGTGCTGGTAATGCATCAGGGCGTGCTCAGCGGCGAGCTGCCGCGCCACGCCGTCAGCCTCGACCGGATGATGGCGCTGGCGTTTGGAGGGCAATCATGAAGATCTTACTGAAAAACCGCGAGCTGAGCGCGTTTCTCGCCATTCTGGCGCTGTTCGCCGTGCTGGTGGCGCTGAACCCGTCGTACCTGAGCTTACAGACGCTGGGGATGATCTTCGCCAGCTCGCAGATCCTGATCCTGCTGGCTATCGGCGCGGCGCTGGTGATGCTGACCCGCAATATTGACGTCTCCGTCGGCTCCACGGTCGGGTTGTCCGCCATTGCCGTCGGCGTGGCGCTTAACAGCGGCTACAGCCTGCCCGTTTCCATTCTCTTCGCGCTGTCGATCGGCGCGCTGGCCGGGGCGTTCAACGGTTTTCTGGTTGTGGGCCTGCGCATTCCGGCGATTGTCGCCACCCTCGGCACGCTGGGGCTTTATCGCGGGGCGATGCTGCTCTGGACCGGCGGGAAGTGGATAGAAGGGCTGCCGCCGGGGCTGAAATCCCTCTCTGAGCCTGCCGCCGTCGGCATTTCGCCGCTCGGCATGCTGGTGTTGATTATCGCGGCCACCGGCGCGTGGACGCTGTCGCGCACCGCCTTTGGGCGGGATTTTTACGCCGTGGGGGATAACCTCGCCGCCGCGCGCCAGCTGGGCGTGGCGGTGAACCGCACCCGCATGATCGCCTTTACCCTCAACGGCATGCTGGCGGCCTGCGCCGGGATTGTGTTTGCCGCGCAGATAGGCTTTGTGCCCAACCAGACCGGCAGCGGGCTGGAGATGAAAGCCATCGCTGCCTGCGTGCTGGGGGGCATCTCGCTGCTGGGCGGCACCGGCACGCTGGTCGGTGCGTTCCTCGGCGCGTTCTTCCTCACCCAAATCGATACCGTGCTGGTGCTGTTCAGGCTCCCGGCGTGGTGGAACGACTTTATCGCCGGGCTGGTGCTGCTGGGCGTGCTGGTGCTCGACGGGCGTCTGCGTCAGGCACTGGCGCGGCATCAGCGGGCGCTGAAATACAGCCGTTTCCAGCCCGGTAACAAAGGGGGAAAGCACGTTACCCCGTTTCCCAAACGCAAAAAAGAGGTGGCGTAAATGAGGCTTAACTGGGAAAGCGCGCTGCTGATTTTACTGGTGCTGGAGATCCTGCTCTTCGGCGCCATCAACCCGCGCATGCTTGATATCAACATGCTGCTGTTCAGCACCAGCGATTTCATCTGTATTGGCATCGTGGCGCTGCCGCTTACGCTGGTGATCATCAGCGGCGGGATCGACATCTCCCTCGGCTCGACCATCGGCCTGTGCGCGATTGCGCTGGGGGTGATGATGCAGGCCGGGTGGCCGATGGCGGTCGCCGTTCCGCTTACGCTGCTGCTGGGTCTGCTGTGCGGGCTGGTGAATGCGGCGCTGATCCACTACACCGGCATCAGCCCGTTGGTCATTACCCTCGGCACGCTCTACCTCTACGGCGGCGGCGCGCTGCTGCTCTCCGGCATGGCGGGGGCGACGGGCTACGAGGGCATCGGCGGCTTCCCGGACAGCTTTACCGCCTTCGCTAACCTCACGGTGCTGGGGCTGCCGATCCCGCTGGTGCTGTTCGCGGTGATTACCGCCTTCTTCTGGCTGATTACCCACCGTGGGCGCTTTGGTCGGCACCTGTTTTTGATTGGGCAGAACCCGCGCGCGGCGCGCTATGCGGCGCTGCCGGTGAACGGCATGCCCTACGCGCTGTACGGCCTGGTGGGCGTGGCCTCGGCGATTGCCGCGCTGGTGATGGTCTCCTATTTCGGCTCTGCGCGTTCGGATCTGGGGCGCGATTTGCTGATGCCCGCGCTCACCGCCGCCGTGCTCGGCGGAGCCAATATCTACGGCGGGTCAGGTTCTGTTGTCGGTACGGCGCTGGCGGCGCTGCTGGTGGGGTATCTGCAACAGGGTTTACAGATGGTCGGCATCCCCAACCAGGTGTCGAGCGCGCTGTCGGGGGCGCTGCTGGTTGTGGTGGTGATGGGGCGTTCGCTGAGTCTGCACCGCGAATGGGTGCGATCTCTCTTCAGAAAACTATCCGGAGCGTAAGATGAAAACAAAACTGCTCGTCCTGGCAATGGCCCTCAGCTTCGCTTCGGCGCAGGCGGCGGACCGCATTGCCTTTATCCCGAAACTGGTAGGCGTGGGATTCTTCACCAGCGGCGGCAACGGCGCGAAAGAGGCGGGGAAAGATCTTGGCGTGGACGTGACCTACGACGGCCCGACCGAGCCGAGCGTCTCCGGTCAGGTGCAGCTCATCAATAACTTCGTTAACCAGGGCTATAACGCCATCATCGTCTCTGCCGTGTCACCGGACGGTCTCTGCCCGGCGCTGAAGCGCGCGATGCAGCGCGGCGTCAAGGTCCTGACCTGGGATTCCGACACCAAACCGGAGTGCCGCAGCATCTACATCAATCAGGGGACGCCGGAACAGCTGGGCGGCCTGCTGGTGGAGATGGCGGGCAAGCAGGTCACCAAACCGAACGCGAAAGTGGCGTTCTTCTACTCCAGCCCGACCGTCACCGACCAGAACCAGTGGGTGAAAGAGGCGAAGGCCAAAATCGAGAAAGATCATCCTCAGTGGCAGGTCGTCACCACCCAGTTTGGCTATAACGACGCCACCAAATCGTTGCAAACCGCCGAAGGGATCTTAAAGGCTTATCCGGATCTGGATGCGATCATCGCCCCGGACGCCAACGCCCTGCCGGCGGCGGCACAGGCGGCAGAAAACCTGAAGCGGGAAGGGGTGGCGATTGTCGGCTTCAGCACGCCGAATGTGATGCGCCCGTACGTTGAGCGCGGCACGGTGAAGGCCTTCGGCCTGTGGGACGTGGTGCAACA
Organism: Enterobacter sp. CRENT-193; assembly: GCF_002787395.1. Lineage (NCBI taxonomy): Bacteria > Pseudomonadati > Pseudomonadota > Gammaproteobacteria > Enterobacterales > Enterobacteriaceae > Enterobacter > Enterobacter sp. CRENT-193. The sequence continues at coordinate 1,483,417 of NZ_CP024812.1, forward strand.
GGGCAAAATTGCGGTCAATGTCGCCGATCGTTTGCTGAAAAAAGGCGATCTTAACGTCGGCGACAGCGTAGACGTGAAAAATATCGGGACGCTGAAGGTCGAGCCGAACAGCGTGCAGGGCTACCAGTATGAGGCGAAGGGCAACGGCATCGTGCTGCTGCCGGAGCGCGTGGTGTTCACCAAAGAGAACATCAGCAAATACGATTTCTGACGGGGGAGCAAATGGCTGATTTAGACGACATCAAAGACGGCAAGGATTTTGGCATCGGTACGCCGCAGCAGAATGTGCCGTACACCCTGAAGGGCTGCGGCTCGCTGGACTGGGGTATGCAGTCGAGGCTTTCGCGCATTTTCAACCCGCAGAGCAACCGCACGGTGATGCTGGCCTTTGACCACGGTTACTTTCAGGGACCGACCACCGGCCTTGAGCGTATCGATCTCTCCATCGCGCCGCTGTTTGGCGAAACCGACGTGCTGATGTGTACCCGCGGCATCCTCAGGAGCCAGGTACCTGCCGCGACGAACAAACCGGTGGTGCTGCGCGCCTCCGGCGGTAACTCGATTCTGGGCGAACTGTCGAACGAGTGCGTGGCGGTGGCGATGGAAGACGCGCTGCGCCTGAACGTCTGCGCGGTGGCGGCGCAGGTGTACATCGGAAGCGAGTTTGAGCATCAGTCGATCAACAATATCATCAAGCTGGTCGATGCAGGGGCGCGCTACGGCATGCCGACGCTGGCGGTGACGGGCGTGGGGAAAGAGATGGCGCGTGACGCTCGGTATTTTTCGCTGGCAAGCCGCATCGCCGCCGAAATGGGGGCGCAGTTCGTCAAAACCTACTATGTGGACGAGGGCTTTGAAAAAGTGACCGCCAGCTGCCCGGTGCCGATCGTTATCGCGGGGGGCAAAAAGCTGCCGGAGCACGAGGCGCTGGAGATGTGCTGGCGGGCGATTGAGCAGGGCGCGTCCGGCGTGGACATGGGGCGCAACATCTTCCAGTCCAGCGCGCCGCTCGCCATGCTGAAGGCGGTGAAGAAAGTGGTTCACGAGAACTGGAATGCCCGCGATGCGTTCCAGTTCTGGCAGGAAGAGAAACAGGGAGAAGCAAAATGAACGTGACGCTGGTGGAGATCAACATTAAGCCCGAGCGGGTGGACGAGTTTCTGGAGGTATTTCGCGCCAACCACGAGGGGGCGATCAAGGAGCCGGGCAACCTGCGCTTCGACGTATTGCAGGACCCGCGGGTGAAAACCCGGTTCTTTATCTACGAAGCCTATAAAGACGAAGAGGCGGTGCTGGCGCATAAGCAAACCCCGCACTATCTCGCGTGCGTGGATAAGCTGGAGGAGCTGATGTCGGAGCCGCGCAAAAAACGCAGCTTTGTCGGATTGTTGCCGGAGTAGCGGTTTTGCCTGGTGGCGCTGCGCTTACCGGGCCTACGGGTACGGGGGGTGTTGATTTTGTAGGCCGGGTAAGCGCAGCGCCACCAGGCGTTGTTCACGCCAGCTCCAGCAACTGAATACGCGCCGTCGCGCCCGGCATCAGCTTTTGCAGATTGCTCACCAGCTCATCGCCAGCTTCCTGTAATGCCGCCAGCGGCATCGACGGCAGGCTTTCGAGAATAAACCACATGGACTGCGCCTGGCTGTCCAGACGCGTGCGTATCCCCTGTCGCCAGTTCCAGCGGCGGCAGGTGATGCCAAGATCGTCACGCCAGATAACTTCGCCTGGCTCCGGATTTTCGACTACCGGCTCACCCTCTTTGACGGTATCAAACGGCTCACTGCCGTCGGCCAGCGTCAGGCGCGGCGCTCCCGAGTAAGCCGCCAGATTTTCTCCCCCTACCGGAATAGCGTAGCGGATACTGATGGCATTATAGATATCCACCACCGGGTCGAGCGGCGGCAGCGAACCGTCTCTCATCACGCGCTTGCGCAGGGCCGAGGCCGAGCAGGGCGTACGTTTGGGTTTTGCACCAAAGGCTTTAAACACCTCATCCCAGGCGGCGAGATGATTTTCTGCCCAGGGCACATCATCATTGAGCATCTGCTGGCAGGCCTGCGCCAGCGCAGCGGGCGCAACCTCCGGTTGGGTAATCGGGGCAGCTTCAACCAGAATGCTCAGCGCCCGAAAGCCGGGCGCGATCCCGACAAGTCGCGAATCTATTGACGGTGTTACAAGAGACATAAATAATCCTGTATTGACTGTTTTATACCATGGTAGTGACCAATGACTGATAAAGTCAATATAATGACCGATGCGGGTGCCGATGTTGCCCAGGTAAGCCTGGCCGTCGCGAACCGTATCCGCAGCTGGCGGAAAGAGAAAAAACTGTCGCTGGACGAGCTTTCTCGCCGCGCCAGCGTCAGCAAAGGCATGCTGGTGGAGATCGAAAAAGGGGCTGCCAACCCCAGCATTGCCATTCTGTGTAAACTGGCCGCCGCGCTTGGCGTCTCGGTGGCAGATATCGTTAACGTCTCCAGCGAGCCGCAGATACACATTATTCAGGAAGAGGCGATCCCGGTTCTGTGGCAGGGCGCACAGGGCGGTTACGCCAGATTGCTGGCAGGCACCGCAGGCCCGGATATGATTGAGCTGTGGCAGTGGGAGATGCATCCGGGAGAAACGTTCACTTCTCCGGGACATCCGGCGGGAACGTTTGAGCTGCTGCATGTGAACGAAGGCGTATTAACCCTGACGGTGGACGAGACGGTGGCACAGGTTAATGCTGGCGCGTCGGCGGTGGCGAAAACGGAAGCGGCGCACGGCTATGCCAATGAAAGCGATACCGTGCTTCGCTTCACCATGACGGTGGCAGAGTTTCACCGATAAAAAGCAGCCCGGTGGCGCTACGCTTACCGGGCTTGCATATGCAGTATGTTGTAGGCCGGGAAAGCGTAGCGCCACCCGGCTTTTTTTACGCCTCTTCCACACTCACCCGCAGCGCCGCCAGCGCCTTACGCGCCGCCTTCAGCACCTGCTCACACTGCTCAATGGTGAGCGTCAACGGTGGTTCAATGCGGATGGTTTTCGAGTTGTTAAGCGTTCCCGCCACCAGTACCCGCTGGCGGAACATCTCGCTTGCGAAGCTATAACCGGTTTCGTTATCAACGAACTCAATCGCCATCAGCATCCCTTTCCCGCGCGCATCCTGTACCAGATCCGGGTATTCCCGGCCCAGCTGGCGGAAGCCGTCCAGCAGCATGTCGCCTTTCTGCTCCGCCTGCGCAGGCAGGTTTTGCTCCAGCAGCACGTTGATGGTCGCCAGCGCGGCCGCGCAGGCCAGCGGGTTACCGCCAAAGGTGGTGGTATGCAGGAATGGATTGTCGAACAGCACCGAGAACACCTCTTCAGTGGCGACCGTTGCGCCAATCGGCATCACGCCGCCGCCGAGCGCTTTTGCCAGGCACAGAATATCCGGCTGAACGTTCTCATGCTCACAGGCGAACATCTTGCCGGTGCGCCCCATCCCGGTCTGCACTTCGTCGAGGATCAGCAGCGCGCCAAACTCATCGCACAGCTGACGCACGGCGGGCAGATAGCCCTGCGGCGGGAGGATCACGCCGCCTTCACCCTGAATCGGCTCCAGGATCACCGCCGCCACGTCGTCGCCGGTTTTACGGCATTCGCCGAGCATGGTGCGCATGGCGTTGATGTCGCCGAACGGTACGTGGCGGAAGCCCGGCAGCAGCGGCATAAACGGTTTACGGAAAGTGGATTTAGCGGTCGCCGACAGCGCGCCCAGGGATTTCCCGTGGAACGCGCCGCTGGTGGCGATAAAGGTAAATTTCCCGCGTGGCGACTGGTACGCTTTGGCGAGTTTAATCGCCGCTTCGACCGATTCGGTGCCGCTGTTGCTGAAGAAGCTGTATTTCAGTTTGCCGGGCGTTAAGGCTGCCAGCGTTTTCGCGAGCATGGCGCGAAGCGGATCGAGCAGTTCCTGGCTATGGAGAGGTTGTTTCGCAAGTTGATTCTGTACGGCGGAAACCACAACTGGATTACGGTGCCCCACGTTGAAAATACCAAAACCACCCAGGCAATCGATAAACTCCTGTCCCTGGGTGTCGACAAGCGTATTCAGACTGCCCGCTTGCCACTCTACGGCTCCGTAATCCCCGCCGGCGGTAACAGATTTGCGATACTCCAGAAAACCAGGATTCACATGCTCTTTAAAGTAATCAATGACCTCACGGTTAAGTTGTTTCATCTCCTCATGATCAAGCGTTCGCTTTTCAATGAGATTCAGTGCGTGCGCGGTACAGGCAAGAGCCGAGGCGCTGGAAGGTAACCTGTTCAAAATATGCTCCCGGGGATCGCGTATCACATGATACTGAGTTAATTATTGCAGGGATTACGCCACCTCAGATGCCTTAACAAAAATCGGGATAAACGCCAGGTGAAATCAAATTTGCACAATATTTAATCATGCCATTGCGCGCCGCACGGGATAAGGGATAACGAGCCGGGGATGGGGTGTCGTCAATTGCACTACTCCAGGGCAGAAATGCGCCTTAAGTGTGCGCCGGGGGATCATGCTTTGTAGGTAGTTTCGTCTCGAAAGTATTTTAAATCAATTAATTAGAAAAACGCACGAAAAGTGCGGTTTAACCGAGATTTGCGATCTCAATCATATTTAACAACTAAAGATAAATTTTTTATCGCCGAAAAAACATAAGCCACAAAATTAACATTCAAATAACCTGCAAGGGATGCTCACTATGTCCTCTCCTGACTATGTCACCCAGAATGAATATCCGCTGGACGATGACACCACGCTTATGTCGACCACCGACCTCCACAGCTACATGACCCACACTAACGACACCTTTGTGCAAGTGAGCGGCTTTACGCTCCAGGAGCTGCTCGGGCAACCGCACAACATTGTGCGCCATCCGGATATGCCGAAAGCGGCTTTTGCCGACATGTGGTACACGCTGCAAAAGGGCGAACCCTGGAGCGGGATTGTCAAAAACCGACGTAAAAATGGCGATCACTATTGGGTACGCGCCAATGCGGTACCGATGGTGCGTAACGGCCAGATGACGGGCTATATGTCCATTCGTACCCGCGCCACCGAGGACGAGGTCGCCGCAGTGGAGCCGCTTTATAAGGCGCTCAACGAAGGACGTAGCAAAAAACGCATTCATAAAGGGCTGGTGGTGCGCAAAGGCTGGCTCGGCAAATTACCGGCGATGCCGCTGCGCTGGCGCGTGCGCAGCGTAATGGCGGTACTTTTTGCGGTGATGGCCGCAACGCTGGTTGCCAGTGCTGCGGGCTGGGCTTCGCTGGTGGCGGCAGCCGTGGTGATGCTGCTTGGCACCCTGGTGTTTGAACAACAGATTGTCCGCCCGGTGGAAAACGTCGCACGGCAGGCGCTCAGGGTCGCTACCGGAGAGCGTAACAGCGTGCAGCATCTTAGCCGCAGCGATGAACTGGGGCTGACGCTGCGGGCCGTCGGACAGCTGGGGCTGATGTGCCGCTGGCTGATCAACGACGTCTCCAGCCAGGTGGTGAGCGTGCGCGACGGCAGCGACAGGCTGGCGCAGGGCAATGAAGATCTCAACGATCGCACGCGCCAGACCGTGGCTAACGTGCAGCAGACCGTGGCAACAATGAACCAGATGGCGGCGTCGGTGCAGAGTAACTCTGAGACCGCAGCCGAAGTCGACAAGCTGTCGATGGCCGCCAGCAGCGCGGCCACGCAGGGGGGCACCGTGATGCAGACCGTGGTGAAAACCATGGATGACATAGCCGACAGTACCCAGCGCATTGGCTCTATTACCTCGCTTATCAATGACATTGCCTTCCAGACCAATATTCTGGCGCTGAACGCCGCGGTTGAGGCGGCACGCGCGGGCGAGCAGGGGAAAGGCTTTGCGGTGGTGGCGGGCGAAGTGCGTCATCTTGCCAGCCGCAGCGCGAATGCAGCTAACGATATTCGTAAGCTGATCGACGCCAGCGCCAGCAAAGTGCAGTCGGGCGCCGATCAGGTCCACGCCGCGGGACGTACCATGGATGATATTGTCGAGCAGGTGAAAAACGTCACGCAGCTTATCGCGCAGATCAGCCACTCCACCTCCGAGCAGGCGACAGGCCTGACAGAGCTGACCCGTGCCGTGGCAGAACTGGACAGCATTACGCAGAAAAATGCTGACCTGGTCGAAGAGAGCGCGCAGATTTCCGCGATGGTTAAGCACCGGGCCGGACGTCTTGAAGATGCGGTTACCGTGCTGCATTAAGAAATGCATGCTTCGATAAAGCCGTTTATTCCTCCGGGGTAAACGGTTTTTTTGTTTTTCAGAATAAGTTATGTTGTTAATGAAATATTAAGTAACTAAAAAAAGCACCCGATTTTTAATTGCTACGCCCCGGATTTATTGAAAGTGTGAAATAAAAAAACGATCAAAGTCATAAAGTTAGAGAGTTTCCTGTCGATAACAGCGATCGTCTGAGAAATAATCACATCGATGGGGTAAATATGTTCATACATGACGTAAAGATCGGCACGAAATTATTTCTGGCGTTTGGATTATTTATTGTCCTGATGGTCGTCAGCGCAAGCTTGTCTCTGATGAGCCTGAATCGGGCAAACAATGGAATGCAAACCATCCTTACCAGCGATTATCCAACGACGGTAAAAGCGAACCAGTTAATCGACAACTTCCAGGAATTTATCAGCACGCAGCAGCTCATGCTGCTGGACGAACAGGGGACGTACACGGCGCAATCAGAGCAGCGTCTGAAGGCGATCAGCGAGCGCATCGCCGCAATCCTGAGCGAGCTGGACAACGCTCTCAAGGATAAAAAATCCCAACAGGTGCTGGCCGATATCCACGGCGTGCGCCAGCAATATCTTGACTCGCGCTACCGCATTTTGCAGGCCGTGCAGAATAACGACCGTGCGGGCGCGATAAACGAAATGATGACCAACACCCTGAACCTGCAACAGTCCTATAAAGCGAAAGTGCAGGCGTTGATTGCGATCCAGGACCATGAAATGCAGAGTGCGGGCGAGCAGGTGGAAGGTGATTTCCGCACCAATCGTCTCCTGCTGATCCTGATTACGCTTTTTAGCGTCGCGGCAGCCAGCCTGACTGGCTGGTTCATTGTGCGATCCATTACCCGCCCGCTGAACGACGCGGTGAATTTTGCGGAGGCCATTGCCGATGGCGATCTCACCGGCAGCATTACCTCGCACGGTAAAGATGAAACCGGACTGCTACTCACCGCACTGATGGAGATGAAAACGCGCCTGCTGGAGATTGTGCAGCAGGTGCAAACCGGATCGGAAAACATCTCCAGCGCCGCCGCGCAGATTGTCGCGGGCAACCAGGATCTGGCTGCCCGCACGGAGGAGCAGGCCAGTTCCGTTGAACAGACGGCCGCGTCGATGGAGCAGATCACCGCTACGGTGAAGAACACCGCGTCCCACACCGGAGAAGCGACGAACCTGTCTGCCGATGCGGCTGCCGTGGTCAAAAACAACGGCGAGATGATGAAGCAGGTCACCAGCAAGATGCGCCTGATCAACGAAACATCGAACAGGATGTCCGACATTATCGACCTGATCGACGCCATTGCCTTCCAGACTAATATTCTGGCGCTGAACGCGGCGGTCGAAGCGGCGCGCGCGGGTGAGCATGGTCGCGGCTTTGCGGTGGTGGCGGGCGAGGTACGTCAGCTCGCGCAGAAAAGTGCAACATCCGCGAGTGAGATCCGCCAGCTGATTGAAAGCTCCACAAGCCAGACGCAGGACGGCATGAACCTTGTGGAGAAGGCCAGCGGGCTTATCAACGGCATGGTCGGCAACGTGGAAGAGATGGACGTCATCCTGCGTGAGATTCGCCAGGCCAGCCACGAACAGACGGAAGGCATCTCGCAGATCAACAGCGCGATTGGCCTGATAGACGCCACCACCCAGCAGAACTCCGCGCTGGTGGAGGAGTCCGTTGCGGCGGCGGCATCCCTTAACGAACAGGCCATGCACCTGAAAGAGCTGGTCCGCGTGTTCCGCGTGAGCGACGGCGTGCTGGCTTAATCCAGCTGGGAGATCTCCAGTGCCGCGCGGTCAATCACGCCGATAATCTGTTTTAACTGCGCGTCGCTGAGCTCTCCCTGATTAACCTTCAGATCCAGAACCGCTTTGAAGTTATCCAGCGCCCGCTTCATCTGCGGGTTTTTGCGCAGCTGGAAACCGACGGAGCGCGCCTTGATACGCGTCTGGATCTGCTCCAGCTGTTCCCGGTTATCTTCCAGCCACTGTTCTCCGGCGGCGTTAATCGCAATCCGCTTACGGCCGTTCTCTTCTTCGGTAATGATGATAAGCGACTGATCCTGCAAGTAATCCAGAGTCGGATAGATCACGCCAGGGCTTGGCGTGTAATGTCCCTGTGTCAGGTTCTCGATCTCTTTGATCAGCTCATAACCATGGCTCGCGTTGCGGGTCAGGATATCCAGGATCACCAGCCGCAGATCGCCATGACCAAAAAATCGTGGCCGGCGTCCGCCGCCGTCGTGTTCGTGTCGCATGTTTCTTCCTCAATTTGATATATCTAAACTATATCTAAGATATATTCAGATGCAATCTAAAAAATCTTGATTTCTGAGTTAATAGCAATCATTATCATTAAAAATTCATTCCGATATATCGTATTCACCTGAGAAGGGCATCAACATGGCATCTACCCGTTACCCTCAACGTGTCCGCAATGACCTGCGTTTTCGTGAGCTGAACGTGATGCGCACTGAGCGAGTCAGTGCAGGATTTCAGCGCATTGTGCTAGGCGGCGAGGCGCTGGAGGGCTTTAGCTCTCGCGGCTTTGACGACCATACCAAAGTCTTTTTCCCGGCACCGGGCACCACTTTCGTGCCGCCTGTGGTGACTGATGAAGGCATCGACTGGGGCGACGGCGTGCGTCCGCAGGCGCGTGACTATACCCCGCTGTACGATGACGAAAAACATGAGCTGGCGCTCGATTTCTTCGTTCATGATGGTGGCATTGCCAGCAACTGGGCGGTAGAGGCGAAGGTGGGCGACAAGCTGACCATCGGTGGTCCGCGTGGTTCGCTGGTGGTGCCGGAAGATTACGCCTGGCAGCTGTACGTGTGCGACGAGTCGGGCATGCCCGCGCTGCGCCGCCGTTTAGAAGGCATCGCAAAACTGCCTGTTCGCCCGGCGATCCACGCCATCGTCACCGTGGGCGATGCGGCGTACCAGGACTATCTGGCGCACCTGAGCGGGTTCAACATCACCTGGGTTATCGGCCACAACGAGCAGGCGGTGGCCGACCATCTTGCCGCGCTGGACGTGCCGGAAGAGGATTACTTTATCTGGCTCACCGGGGAGGGGAAGGTGGTGAAACGCCTGAGCCGTCAGTTTGAAACCGACGCAATTGACCCGCAGCTGGTGCGTGCCAGCGCGTACTGGCACGCCAAATAATCAGGCAGCGGGATCCAGCTGCGCTTCGCTCACCTGATGTTCGAGCGAGGCGCATACCTCTTTCAGCGCTTTCTCCTGCTGGGCAAAGTAGGCTTCCATATTGCTGAGCGACGAGACGAGCAGCCAGGACTCTTCTTTCTCCAGCTCTGCCAGCTCGTTCACCAGGGTGTCGATTTGCTCACGCACCTGCGCCATCTTTTTACGAATACGTTCCAGGTCGTTCAGCCTGTCGCTCGCCATCATCGGTTCAAACCCTTGTTGCAGACGGGCGACCAGCAAGCGAATGGCCTTCACGTCGCCGCGCTGTTTGGCCTGGTTGAGTTGCACCATCATCCTGTTGGCTTCTTCTTTTAAATCATCGGCAACCAGATCCGGGTGGCATAACTTGCTCGCCTGACGCCAGAGCCGCTTCAGCTCGTTCCGATCCTCTTCAGAGAGATCCTTGCCTTTACGCAGGCGAACTTCGGCATCATGATGCTGTTCGCGATACTTCTTGTACTCTTCGTTGGCCTCATCGCGCGCCTGACGTGCCGGCTCTTCTTCGCGCGTTAAACCGGTCTCCAGCTCCATCGCTTCGGCCAGCAGGTTGGCAATCAGATTACTTTGCTGCTGAAGATGCTTGCGCGCCTCTGCCGCCTGAACGGAATCCGCAGGCAGATCTCGCCAGCGCCGGGTGAGCGTTGTCAGAACCTCTACGGCCTGCGCCATATAGCTCTGGCAGCGGCGGTAATCCTCTTCCCGACGACGCGTCTCCGCCTGCTGACGACGCAGGTTAAGCTCCGCCAGCGTTTTACGCAGGGCGAGGATCTGCTGCATCAACGGCCCGAGGCGGGAGAAATAGAGATCGTTGAACTCATCAAGCTGCTGTACCCGGGCGTTACGACGATCAATCAGATCGCGCAGACGCTCTTCCAGGGCTTTTAGCTCCAGCTTGCTGGCCGCCAGTTGCGGGTCACGCCACGGGGTAACGGCGCGCTGGCTTTGCAGCCAGGCGGTGATAGCGCGAAGGGCTGCGGTATAGTTTTTCTGCTCAAGCGCCGCGACGATGGACAGGAGTTCATCGTCAAAGGCTTCCTCTTTGAGACGTTTCAACTGGCTCCGGATGATGTCGTCATCTTCCAGCTCAATGGCATTTTTAATGATTTCTAGCCGTTTGATCGGTGTGCTCATGATGCCTTTCGCTCTGGCGCTTAAGTATTTGAGTTAAAGTTAGTTGTTGTAAAAGCTACAGGAAATAATACACACGGATGATGATCGGCGCGATGGGGGATTTCTTTAGTTTTTAGGGTTTGTGAGGGGAAGCGGCAGGCCGGGCTACGTGTGGTGGATTACTTACAAAAAAGCCACTCAATCGAGTGGCTTAACTGGATGATTCTAAAGCTAAAATTTGGTGGCCCCTGCTGGACTTGAACCAGCGACCAAGCGATTATGAGTCGCCTGCTCTAACCACTGAGCTAAGGGGCCGTGGCGGTGAATTATAAAGTAACTCCCCTCAGCAATCCAGCCATTCACACCTGCCTGCTGTTTTTATAAACAACGCATAATCAATCCTTTATACTTCTCTTAAGATGCATAGACAGGAGTAGAGATGATCAACGATATTCTGGCCCCTGGCCTGCGGGTGGTGTTCTGCGGTATTAATCCGGGCAAGTCATCGGCGCACACCGGTTTTCACTTTGCTCATCCGGGAAATCGCTTCTGGAAGGTGATCCACCAGGCCGGATTTACCGACAAACAGCTTAAGCCGGAAGAAGAGCAGCAGCTGCTGGATACGCGCTGTGGCATCACCATGCTGGTCGAGCGACCCACGGTGCAGGCGAGCGAAGTGAATCTGCATGAGCTGCGCGCTGGCGGGCGTGAGCTGATCGCGAAAATTGAAGACTATCAGCCCGCGGCGCTGGCGATCCTCGGCAAGCAGGCCTACGAGCAGGCGTTCAGCCAGCGCGGTGTGAAGTGGGGTAAGCAGAACATTACCATTGGCGTAACGCAGATTTGGGTGTTGCCGAACCCGAGTGGGCTGAACAGGGCGACGCTGGACAAGCTGGTGGAGGCGTATCGGGAACTTGATGAGGCGCTTGTGGTGAGGGGGCTTTAGCTCCTCTGCGGCCTGATGCCCTCACCCTGACCCTCTCCCACAGGGAGAGGGAATAAACAAAAAAAAGCTCCCGATTGGGAGCTTTTTCATTTCAGGACCGATTAATCGTCCAGGAAGCTACGCAGCACTTCAGAGCGGCTCGGATGGCGCAGTTTACGCAGCGCCTTCGCTTCGATCTGACGGATACGTTCGCGGGTCACGTCAAACTGTTTACCCACTTCTTCCAGCGTGTGGTCGGTGTTCATGTCGATACCGAAACGCATACGCAGCACTTTGGCTTCACGGGCGGTCAGGCCAGCCAGCACGTCGTGCGTAGCGGCACGCAGGCTCTCGGTGGTGGCAGAGTCCAGCGGCAGCTCGAGGGTGGTATCCTCGATGAAATCACCCAGATGCGAATCTTCATCATCACCGATTGGCGTTTCCATGGAGATTGGCTCTTTAGCGATTTTCAGCACTTTACGGATCTTGTCTTCCGGCATCAGCATGCGTTCAGCCAGCTCTTCCGGCGTCGGCTCGCGGCCCATCTCCTGCAACATCTGGCGAGAGATACGGTTGAGTTTGTTGATGGTCTCAATCATATGCACCGGAATACGGATGGTGCGCGCCTGGTCTGCGATAGAGCGGGTGATCGCCTGACGGATCCACCAGGTAGCATAGGTTGAGAACTTGTAACCACGACGGTATTCAAACTTATCTACCGCTTTCATCAGACCGATGTTGCCTTCCTGAATCAGATCCAGGAATTGCAGGCCACGGTTGGTGTATTTCTTGGCGATAGAGATAACCAGACGTAAGTTCGCTTCAACCATCTCTTTCTTCGCACGGCGGGCTTTCGCTTCACCGATGGACATACGACGGTTGATGTCTTTCACCTGCTCGATGGTCAGGCCGGTCTCTTCTTCAATCTGATGCAGTTTTTGCAGGCCGCGCTGTACGTCTTCTTTCACGTCGTGCAGCTTTTCAGACCACGGCTTGTTCATCGCGATAGCGGCGTTGAACCAGGTTTCGCTGGTTTCGTTGCCGGTGAAGAGGGTGATGAAGTTCTTCTTCGGCATTTTGCACTGTTCAACGCACAGCTTCATGATGATACGTTCCTGGGTACGTACGCGATCCATCATCACGCGCATGCTGTTCACCAGGTAGTCGAACTGTTTTGGCACCAGGCGGAACTGTTTGAACACTTCAGACAGCTTCAGGATCTCTTCCTGAGCGGCGGCATGGCTGCGGCCTTTCGCTTTGATGGTGTCACGCGTCACTTCGTACTGGGTACGCAGCTCGGCAAATTTCTCACGCGCCAGTTCAGGGTCGATGCTGTTGTCGTCATCGCTGCTGTCGTCGTCTTCTTCTTCATCTTCGTCTTCGTCGTCATCCATCTCTTCCTGAGACAGCTCAGAACCGACGTGAGTGGCGGTTGGCGCCATATCTTCTTCAGCGTTCGGGTCGACAAAGCCAGTGATCAGATCGGACAGACGCGCTTCTTCTGCTTCAACGCGATCGTACTGCTCCAGCAGATAGGTGATCGCTTCCGGGTATTCGGCAACAGAGCACTGAACCTGGTTGATCCCGTCTTCGATGCGTTTTGCGATGTCAATTTCGCCTTCGCGGGTCAACAGTTCAACGGTACCCATTTCGCGCATGTACATGCGGACCGGGTCAGTGGTACGCCCGATTTCAGATTCCACGCTGGACAGTACCTGTGCAGCAGCTTCTTCCGCATCTTCGTCAGTGTTGTTGGAGGTTTCAGCCAGCAACAGATCATCGGCATCCGGTGCTTCTTCCATCACCTGAATGCCCATGTCATTGATCATTTGGATGATATCTTCGATCTGATCTGAATCGACGATATCTTCCGGCAGATGGTCATTGACCTCGGCATAGGTCAGATAGCCTTGCTCCTTACCGCGTTGGACAAGAAGTTTCAGCTGTGACTGCGGGTTTTGCTCCATAAGACGGTATCCACACTTAATTCGTTTGATTGGTGTCGGCGATGGGCTGCCAACCTTTAAAGCGAGGGCGTACTTATATTTTTGCCGCTGCCTCTCAGTGCGGCTGCCGGGGGCTTCCCGATCGATATTCGGCACTTAAGCCGTTAAATTTTTTATTTCTTCGCCAGTTCCTGGTTAATCATCCAGAGCTCCCGGCGTTCTTCGCTGCTTAGGCCATGGGTGCGCTCGCGAGCTATCAACTCTTCCTGGCGCAACTCAAGCATCGAATCAAACATATGGTTGAGTGAGTCGGTGAACGTTTTTTCTGCGATATCCTTATCTGCTATATCGTCCCACATCGACAGTTTTTCAAGGGTAGCGGCCTCTTTTGTGCCGCGATAATGCTCTAAAAGTTGTCCGGTGGTCAGACCTGGCTGAGACAAACAAGTGTTGACCAATTCTGAAAATAAGCCAAGCCCGGGCAATTTTTCGTGGTTCAAACCCGCCAGCGACGGCACTTGCGGAGCAAGTTCGGGGTTTTGTACCAGCAACCCTATCAGTATACGCATGGTTGTGCGTTTTAGCTGAGGCGCGGGGCGTACCGTGCCGTTTTCAGCCTGTTTCGGCATTAAACGTTCAAGCTGGCTGTCATCCAGAATGCCGAGCTTGTTGCCTAACTCCTGACGCAGATAGATGCGCAGCGTTTCGCCGGGCACCTGGCTGATTAACGGCAGCGCCAGCGTGCTGAGCTGCGCGCGCCCGTCAGGGGTACTCAAATCAACCTGCGGCATCAGGCTGTTAAACAGAAACGTGGAGAGCGGCTGAGCCTGCTCCATCCGCGCTTCAAACGCCGCTTTGCCCTCTTTACGCACCAGCGTATCCGGGTCTTCACCGTCGGGCAGGAACATAAAGCGTAACTGACGCCCGTCGGTCATATACGGCAACGCGGTTTCCAGCGCTCGCCAGGCGGCGTCGCGTCCTGCGCGGTCACCGTCGTAACAGCAAATCACGTTGTTGGTGACGCGGAACAGCAGCTGGATATGGTCCGCCGTGGTGGACGTTCCCAGCGACGCAACGGCATAGTTAATGTCGTACTGCGCCAGCGCAACAACATCCATATAGCCTTCGACGACCAGAAGACGCGGAGGTTCCGCATTATCCTGCTGTGCCTCATAAAGACCGTAAAGCTGGCGGCCCTTATGGAAAATATCGGTTTCCGGGGAGTTAAGGTATTTCGGCAGGGCATCACCCAGCACGCGACCACCAAAACCTATCACCCGGCCACGCTTGTCGCGGATCGGGAACATCACCCGTTCACGGAAGCGGTCGTAGCTTCGTCCCTGGTCGTTGGTGACCAGCATGCCTGCGTCGATGAGGGATTTACGATCTTCGCTATTGCCGCCAAAACGCTTTAACACGTTGTCCCAGCCGGGCGGGGCGTAACCAATAGCGAAACGCGCAATCACATCGTCGCTCAGTCCGCGCTTGTTCAGATACTGACGCGCAGGCTCAGCCGCAGAGTGCTTAAGAGACTGTTGGTAAAACGAATTCAGGCCATCCATCAGTTGGTACAGCGTTTGCCGCTGATGGCGCTCGATCTGACTTGGCCCACTGCCCGCTTCATACGGCACTTCAAGGTTATGCATCGCCGCCAGCTCTTCGACGGTTTCAACGAACTCGAGCTTGTCGTAGTTCATCAAAAAATCAACGGCATTACCGTGTGCGCCACAGCCGAAGCAATGGTAGAACTGCTTTTCACCGTTTACGGTGAAAGAGGGGGTTTTTTCGTTATGGAACGGACAGCACGCATGGTAGTTCTTGCCCTGCTTTTTTAGCTTCACCCGCGCGTCGATGAGATCGACGATGTCGGTTCTGGCAAGCAGGTCATTGATGAAAACGCGTGGGATTCTTCCGGCCATATGCCCCAAAAATTTAAGCGACTTATAAACGAAAACAAGCCGCGCATTCCTTCCGGAAGCACGGCCTTACGACTACAACTCTGTCTGTCAATTGAGGGCTGTGGCCCTCAACAGATTAGTACAGACGAGTACGGCGTGCGTTTTCGCGAGCCAGTTTCTTCGCGTGACGTTTCACAGCGGAAGCTTTAGCGCGCTTACGTTCGGTCGTTGGTTTTTCATAAAACTCACGACGACGAACTTCAGCCAGAACACCTGCTTTCTCGCATGAACGTTTGAAGCGACGCAGTGCTACGTCGAACGGCTCGTTTTCACGTACTTTAATTACCGGCATGTAACTCTCACCTTTAATAAATTCGGTTTGCCGCTGGCATCAACGCCAGCTTATTTCAAAATGGTGCGGAATTTTACTGCAAATGCTGCTGCTTTGTAAAGCACCGATGCGATTTTGAAAGGGACTTTAATAAGGGTGAGGAGTATACACGAGGCTTCTTCCTGGGGCGAACAAAGTTTTACAACAATCCGCCCAGGCTCTACACTGCGCGGTATTGAAACGAGGTAAAACAAGTCATGCGTGTACTGGGTATTGAAACATCCTGCGATGAAACCGGCATCGCGATTTACGACGACGAAAAAGGGCTTCTGGCCAACCAACTGTATAGTCAGGTGAAATTGCACGCTGACTACGGCGGCGTCGTGCCTGAACTGGCCTCTCGTGACCACGTGCGTAAAACGGTTCCCCTGATCCAGGCGGCGCTGAAAGAGGCCGGGTTGAGTGCAAAAGATATTGATGCCGTGGCCTATACCGCAGGACCGGGCCTGGTCGGCGCGCTGCTGGTCGGCGCAACGGTAGGGCGTTCACTGGCCTTCGCGTGGGATGTTCCGGCCATTCCGGTTCACCATATGGAAGGGCACCTTCTGGCGCCGATGCTGGAAGACAATCCGCCAGCGTTCCCGTTTGTGGCGCTGCTGGTTTCCGGTGGTCATACCCAACTGATCAGCGTAACGGGTATTGGCAAGTATGAACTGCTGGGCGAGTCAATTGACGATGCAGCCGGTGAAGCCTTCGACAAAACCGCCAAGCTGCTGGGGCTGGATTACCCGGGCGGCCCGATGCTCTCGAAAATGGCCGCACAGGGCACGGAAGGGCGCTTTGTCTTCCCACGGCCGATGACTGATCGTCCGGGGCTGGATTTCAGCTTCTCCGGTCTGAAAACCTTCGCGGCGAACACCATCCGCAATAACGACGACAGCGAGCAGACGCGTGCCGACATCGCTCGTGCGTTCGAAGATGCGGTGGTGGATACGCTGATGATCAAGTGCAAACGCGCGCTGGATCAGACCGGCTTTAAGCGCCTGGTGATGGCAGGCGGCGTGAGCGCCAACCGTACGCTGCGCGCGAAGCTTGCAGAGATGATGCAAAAGCGTCGTGGGGAAGTGTTCTACGCGCGTCCTGAATTTTGTACCGATAACGGGGCGATGATCGCCTACGCCGGGATGGTGCGCCTGAACGCTGGCGCCACGGCTGACCTGAGCGTGTCCGTGCGTCCGCGCTGGCCGCTGGCGGAGCTGCCGGAGGCGTGAGTTTTTTTGCCCGGTGGCGCTGCGCTTACCGGGCCTACAAAACCGTAGGCCGGGTCAGGCGAAGCCGCCACCCGGCAATAACCCGCACTACACCCGCAGCATCCCTTTCTCTTCCAGAAACGCAATGATCGTTCCCAGACCGTCTCCCGCTTTCAGGTTAGTAAAGGTCCACGGACGCTCGCCGCGCATGCGGTTGGTGTCGCGCTCCATCACCTCCAGCGAGGCGCCGACGTACGGCGCGAGATCGGTTTTGTTAATCACCAGAAAATCGGATTTGGTGATCCCCGGCCCGCCCTTGCGCGGGATTTTTTCCCCTTCGGCCACGTCGATGACGTAGATGGTGAGGTCCGCCAGCTCCGGGCTAAAGGTCGCGCTCAGGTTATCCCCGCCGCTTTCGACGAAGATCAGATCCAGATTGCCGAACTTCTCGCTGAGTGCTTCCACCGCCGCCAGGTTCATTGAAGCATCTTCGCGGATGGCGGTGTGCGGACAGCCGCCCGTTTCCACGCCCACGATGCGCTCTGGCTCCAGCGCACCCGCCTCGGTCAGGATGCGCTGATCCTCTTTGGTGTAGATATCGTTAGTCACCACCGCCAGGTGATAGGTATCGCGCATCGCCTTGCAGAGCGCTTCCAGCAGGGCGGTTTTGCCCGACCCTACCGGGCCGCCCACGCCCACGCGCAGGGGATGTTTGTAATCAGCCATATTGACTCCTCAGGAACGGAATAGTCGTGAATATTGGGTTTCGTGGCGCGCGGAGGCGATGGCGGACAGCGGCGTAGCGGCCCCCAGCGCGTCGTCGCCACGTAAAAATGCCTGTTCAAACCCGGCGGCAAAATGGTCGCTCAGGTCGATAATCAGCTGTTGTGCGGCCTGCTGCCCAAACGGCACCAGCTTGACGCCCGCCATCACCGCGCTCTCAATCCAGCTGTAGCCCAGGCTCAGCGCCAGCTCACGCGTGCTAATGCTCCAGCGCACGCCGAGCCACGCCATGCCGCAGAGCTGGCTCTGCGTCAACAGCGGCAGCCATTCTGCCGGGCAGGCGGGTTCCCAGCTTTTAATCAGGCGCGTAAAGGCCGCGCCACGGTTGCGTTCTTCATCGCGCAGCTCGCGCGTTTCCCGGCAGGCGAGCAGGTATGCCGTCCAGCGTTTTGCTGTCGCGACGTCCTGCTTCTCGCAGGCACGATAAAGGCGGATAAACAGCGGCAGGTCGACGCAGAAAAAGCTCTGCTCCATCTGCTGGATCTGCCAGCGCCTGAAGGCCTCAGCGTCCGTGACCCACCCGGCCTCAACGGCCCACTCCAGCCCCTGCGACCAGGTAAACGATCCGACCGGCAGGCTACTGCTGGAGAGCTGCATCAGGCGCAGCCGCTGGCGGGCGTGCTCCATCAGCTCATCAGCGCCAGCAGGGCAGAGACGATCAGCCCGCCACCGAAGGTTTTACGCAGGCCGTCGTGACGGCGCAGCAGCAGCCCTGCCGCGAAGCTGGCGCACAGCACCGTGGCGCTGGCTAACATAAACCCGCTGGTGAAGAGCCAGAAGCTGTGGCCGGACATCTCCACGCCGTGCGCCCAGCCGTGGAACATCGCCAGGGCTGGCACCGCCAGCAGCAGGCGATTTTCAGTCTTAAACATCATTACGCCGCAGACCGCCAGCGAGGCGATAATCAGCATCTCCATGCCGCTAAAACCGCCGAGCAGGCTGCCCGCAACGGCGCCAGCAAGCATCATGCCGAGCGTTGCTAACGGCAGCAGCAGCTTGCGGCCGCTCAGGGCGGACAGCACGCCAGCCCCCGTCAGCATCAGCAGGTGATCCAGCCCGGTCAGCGGATGGAGAAATCCGGCCTGGAAGCTGTCGGTCCCGTGGCCCGGATGGGCAAGCGCCGGAACGGAAAAGGCCAGCAGAAACAGCGGTAAATACTTGCGCATGATGAGTCCTTAATGTGAATGAGCGTGGGAGTGGCCATGGCTGTGGGCATCGCTGGTGTAAGCCCCCGCTTCCGGTTCAAACGGCAGGCTGGCGAAGGTCACCTCCAGCCCGAACTGACGCAGCATGTCGTCAAGAACGTGGTCGTGGTGGTAGCGCAGCTCGCCGGGCATAATTTGCAGCGGCACGTGACGGTTGCCCAGGTGGTAACAGGCGCGGGCGAGCAGGAACGGATCGGCGCAGCGCACCACGGAAACCGACTCCGGGGCCGCGATCACTTCGATCACCTCGCTGCCGTCGTCGGTGGTCAGCAGATCGCCGCCGCGCAGCAGCAAACCGCGCGGCAGCATCAGCCCGGCTTCGCGACCGTCGTTCAGGGCCACGCGGGCGCGGCTTTTCACCCGCACGTCAATCGGCAGCGTGACGCTGGCGGTAGTCGGGTGTGCGTGGTCCAGGCGTTGGGTCAGATAAATCATCATCACTCCTCAAAACAGGAAATAGCGTTGCGCCATCGGCAGAACGTCAGCCGGTTCGCTGGTAATCAGTTCGCCGTCGACGCGCACCTCGTAGGTTTGCGAGTCGACGGTGATGTTCGGTTGCAGAGCGTTGTGGATCATGTCCGCCTTTTTCACCGTCCGGCAGCCTTTCACCACCGCCGTGGCGCTCTGCAAGTTGAGCTGCTGCGGGATGCCGTTCGCACTGGCGGCCTGCGAGATAAACGTCAGCCGCGTGGCGTGGCGCGCGGCGCCCAGCGATCCAAACATCGGGCGGTAATGCACCGGCTGCGGCGTGGGGATCGAGGCGTTGATATCGCCCATCGGTGCGCAGGCGATCATCCCACCTTTGACGATGGTGGCGGGCTTGACGCCGAAGAACGCCGGGGACCAGACCACCAGGTCCGCCAGCTTGCCCGCCTCAATCGAGCCCACTTCATGGGCGATGCCGTGGGTCAGCGCCGGGTTAATGGTGTATTTGGCGACATAGCGCTTCACCCGGAAGTTGTCGTTATCGCCGGTCTCTTCCGGCAGCGCGCCGCGCTGAACCTTCATGCGGTGCGCGACCTGCCAGGTGCGGATAATCACTTCCCCCACGCGGCCCATTGCCTGTGAATCTGACGAGGTGAGTGAGAACGCGCCGATATCGTGCAGCACGTCTTCGGCGGCGATGGTCTCCCGGCGAATGCGGGATTCGGCAAACGCCACGTCCTCGGCGATATCCGGGTCGAGGTGATGGCAAACCATCAGCATGTCCAGGTGCTCGTCGATGGTGTTGACCGTATAGGGCAGCGTCGGGTTGGTGGAGGAGGGCAGAATATTCGGGTGCGCGCAGGCGGTGATGATATCTGGCGCATGGCCGCCGCCCGCCCCTTCGGTGTGGAAGGTGTGGATGGTGCGCCCGGCGATGGCGGCCAGCGTATCTTCGACAAAACCGGACTCGTTCAGCGTGTCGCTGTGCAGCGCCACCTGGATATCCATCTCTTCAGCGACCTCCAGCGAGCAGTTGATGGCCGCAGGCGTCGCACCCCAGTCTTCGTGGATCTTAAGCCCGATGGCACCTGCCGCGATCTGCTCGCGCAGCGCGTCCGGGTTTGAACCGTTCCCTTTGCCCAGCAGGCCAATATTCACCGGCAGCGTATCGGCAGCCTGCAACATGCGGGCGATATACCACGGCCCCGGCGTGCAGGTGGTGGCGTTTGTGCCTGCCGCGGGCCCGGTGCCGCCGCCGATCATGGTGGTGACGCCGGAGACCAGCGCCTCTTCCGCTTGCTGCGGACAGATCCAGTGGATATGGGTGTCGATCCCGCCAGCGGTGACAATCTTGCCTTCGGCGGCGATCACTTCCGTTGCTGCGCCAATCGGGATCGTCACGCCGGGCTGAATGTCCGGGTTTCCGGCTTTGCCGACGGCGAAGATCCGCCCATTTTTTACGCCGATATCCGCTTTCACGATCCCCCAGTGATCGACGATCAGCGCGTTGGTGAGCACCAGATCCACGCAGTCGTCGGCGGTCATCTGCCCCTGTCCCATGCCGTCGCGGATCACTTTTCCGCCGCCGAATTTAACCTCTTCTCCGTAGATCGTGAGATCGTCTTCTACTTCGATCCACAGTTCGCTGTCGGCCAGCCGCACTTTATCCCCGGTCGTGGGGCCGAACATATCGGCATACGCCTGGCGTGAAATCTCAGCCATGTTTCACCTCGCCCATGATCTCGCCGCGAAAACCGAAAATGCGCTGTGCGCCCGTCACCTGCACCAGCGTCACTTCCCGCTTCTGGCCGGGCTCGAAGCGCACAGCGGTGCCCGCCGGGATGTTCAGCCGGTAGCCTCGGGTGGCCTCGCGATCGAACTTCAGCGCCGGGTTGACCTCGTAAAAGTGGTAGTGCGATCCGACCTGGATCGGCCTGTCGCCGTGGTTTTCCACTATCACACTTCGGGTTTCGCGCCCGACGTTGAGAGCGATGTTGCCGGACTGGATCCGGTATTCACCTGGGATCATCACGCGCTCCTTACACGATCGGGTTGTGGACGGTGACGAGCTTGGATCCGTCCGGGAAGGTGGCTTCCACCTGAATATCCGGGATCATCTCCGGTACGCCCTCCATCACCTGATCGCGCGTCAGGACGTGGCGGCCGGCTTCCATCAGCGAGGCGACGGTTTCGCCATCGCGCGCGCCTTCCATAATAAAGGCGCTGATCAGCGCGACCGATTCCGGATAGTTGAGCTTTACCCCGCGCGCGAGGCGGCGTTCGGCAACCAGCGCGGCGGTGAACAGCAACAGCTTGTCTTTTTCTCTGGGAGTCAGTTCCATAGCGTTTCTCTTATGTCTGCCAGATGCGCGGCGAACAGGCGGTTTTGGGGGTTAAAAGCGGGCGAAGCGACTGCCAGATATCGCGCATCACCCGCTGACAAATCAGGTTGTCGTGCGAGAGAAAACGCACCGACAGCAGATCGTCGGTGAGCGTCGCCCCGCCAAAGTTTTCCAGCGGGGCGAGCCGCTCGCGCACCGTGTCGAGATGTGCTTCCCGGGCCGGATAGAACAGCAGCGTGCCGACCCACGGATGGTCCGCGACGGGCGTCAGATCGCCACCGCTGAGATGCAGTCGCTCAATCAGACGCGGCTCGCCATCCACCCACACCTCAAGGCGGCTCTCCAGCGTGCCTTGGCTGAAGGTTTCGTTTATCACCGGACGGCCCAGACAGTACAGCTCCCACGCCAGCAGCGTGCTGGTGGCGTGCAGGTGAAAGACGGAACGCAGCGCGGCGTTAGCGCCGGGGAAAATAATGGTGTCCTGCGGCAGCCACTCCAGCGTGGCCTCTTCGTCGAGGTAAAAATGCTGACTGAGGCAGGCCAGCGGGCCGCTGCTGCGATAGAACTTGCTGGCGCCGGGCATGGTGATGAGGGCATGGCTTTTGGCGTCGAGCCGCACGGAAATATCCAGCGTATCCCCGCCCACAATTCCACCTGGCGGGTGCAGCAGGTAAAGGTGGCAGGTTTCCCCTTCGGGATAAAACGGACGCTGAACGGTAAGTGGCCCGGTGTGACGCGCGGAATGGAGGAGGGTTTTCTCAGGGGTATGACAAAACTGGAGGGCAAGCGAGGCCTGCCAGCCTTTGTATGAATTATCAGTGACCTGAGTTGCTAACATGGTGCTTCCACTTCCGCACTATCGGGATACGTTTCAGTATGCCCTGGCGGAAATGAAGGCTGTCATATGAGTCGCTTATGGATAAAAAAACCGGCTCATGTGAGCCGGTTTCAGTAATGTAGGCCGGGTAAGCGCAGCGCCACCCGGCAAGAAAGGCTAGCGATAATCCTCTGCATCCACATCATACCCCGACGGCTCCCAGCGGATCGCCAGCAGCGAGGCCAGGCCGATAAACGGCGCCAGCGCAATCACCCAGAACACGGCGGTATCCAGCGAGGCGACCAGCAGCGGGAACAGAAACAGTGATAGCGTTGAACTGCTGCGCATCAGCGTCTGGTTAAGCCCCACACCCACGCCGCGCAGCGAGGTCGGGTAGCTCAGAGAGGCAAACGTCATGGTGTGCGCACCCGGACCAAAACCCTGGCCAAACAGGAACAGCGCCAGCATCGCGACGGCGACCACGCCTTCCGTGGACCCGTCAGGGCGGCCAATCAGCGCCAGGCCGAGCAGCGCCGCCAGCTGGCACGCATAACCCGCCAGTGACATCCGCCATGCGCCGAAGCGCGGAACATAGCGCACCGCCAGCAGCCCGCCGACAAACGCGAACAGCAGATTAAGCGCCAGCGAGATCAGAATGGTGGTCAGCATCGACTGCACAAAGAAGCTGGAGATGATCACCGGCAGGCCAAAGGCTACGGCGTTATAGGCGAACGAGGAGACGACCGACAGCAGCGTGGCGAGCGTGGTACGCCGCAGATAGATACCGCGGAACAGGTTCAGGTAGTTCGACCATTTTGCCTTGTTCACAACAGGCGCGGGCTGGTCGAGCGCATCCTGCGGTACGTGGGCATTAATGTTGTAAGACTGCCGCAGGATAGACGCCGCCTCCTTCAGATTGCCCTGATTCGCCGCCCAGACCGGGGATTCGCTCATATAGCGGCTGCGGATGGCGATAATCACCAGCGCGGGCACCGCGCCAAAGCCAAGGATCAGACGCCAGAGCCAGTCGCTGTGGCTTTCCGGCAGCACGGCGTAAAAGAAGAGCACCAGAAGATAAGAGATGCTGATGGCCGCATACCAGGTGGGACACCACATCGCGACGCTGGAGGCTTTATTCCCCGGGCCTTTCAGTCTGGCGAACTCGCTGAGAAACGCCATCGCGACGGGAAGGTCGATCCCAACGCCTAGACCCATCACAAAGCGCGCGCCCGCCAGCACATATTCGTTCGGGGCCAGCGCACAGGCGATAGCGGCAACGACAAAGAACACCATGTCGGCCATAAAGACGCGGTAGCGCCCGATTTTATCCGTAAGATAGCCGCCGAGCAGCGCCCCGACAATCGCGCCAAACGTAATGGCTGAAGCCACCATGCCGGTACCGGCGGGCGTCAGGTTAAATTCGCGGGTGATGTCTTTGATGCCGAATGCCAGCGCGCCGAGATCGTAGGCATCGAGAAAAATTCCCCCGAGCGCGATACCGACCACGATGCGGGCATTGGCCCGGCCCTGAGAGCCGTCATTAACGAGACGTGAAACGTCCGATGCGCTGCGTACCCACTTGATATCGCCATCCGGGGTGTTTGCTGCCGCTGGAAGGGGAGTTGAATCTGTGATTTCTGCCATTTTCTTTTTGTGTGGTTGTGTTGTGTCTCTAACAGTTACCACAGGCAGAAGGTGACAAAAATCACATTTGGTTATAAGGCATAACGAACGGTTTACTGAGCGTCTTTCTTTTTACGTCTGAGCTTCGTCCAGATCTTCGTTTCCTGACGACGCCACAGGCGTTGAATGTTGTCGTGATGGCGCAACAGGATCAGACACGAGAGCATCGACACCGGGAAGGTAAACTGCGGTTTAAACCACCAGACATAGAACGGGGCGATCAGTGCGCTGACGATGGCGCCCAGCGACGAATAACCGCTCAGCAGGATGGTCAGCAGCCAGGTGCCCGCCATCACGCCGGTGAGATCCCAGCCGATCGGCGCAATCGCGCCAAACGCAGTGGCCACGCCTTTACCGCCTTTAAAACCAAAGAAAACAGGCCAGATGTGGCCGACGCAGGCGGCGATGGCTATCAGCCCCAGCCAGAAGGGTGTGACGCCGAGCGCATACGCGCCCCAGACGGGAAGCATTCCTTTCAGAACGTCAAAAATCAAAACCGCTACGGCTGCTCCCTTGCCGCCAATTCGTAGTACATTGGTCGCCCCCGGATTCCCGGAACCACTTTCACGCGGGTCAGGCAACCCGGCGATGCGGCAGACCAGAATGGCGCTGGAGATTGAGCCGCAAAGGTAGGCGAGGATAATCATTCCAGGCGCGATTGCACTCATAACGCTGTTCCGTTTTGAAAATGTATCTGTATTCTCAGCATCTGTGGATAATACGCATAATTCGCCGGAAGTGGTATCCGGTTTAGCCAAAAAGCAGGCAGGTCGTGATGGATATTGTATTTATAGAGCAACTTTCGGTAATCACCACAATTGGTGTTTACGACTGGGAACAGACCATCGAGCAGAAACTGGTGTTCGATATCGAAATGGGCTGGGATAACCGCAAGTCAGCGAAAAGCGATGATGTGAATGATTGTCTGAGCTACGCCGACATCAGTGAAACGGTCATCGGCCATGTGGAAGGGCAACGATTTGCGCTGGTAGAACGCGTGGCGGAAGAGGTGGCAGACCTGCTGCTGAGCAAATTTAACTCCCCGTGGGTGCGCATTAAGCTAAGCAAGCCGGGCGCGGTGGCGCGCGCCGCCAACGTGGGCGTGATTATCGAGCGTGGCACAAATCTGAAAGGAAAGATTTAACGTCATAATAGCTAAACCATTTTAGGTTATATCGGTCTTAGAGCTGTATGTTTCACGGTAGCCGTTGTGGCAACCGTTTTTTTATATCTTTTTAGGGGTTTATAGATGAGCGATATGCACTCGCTGCTGGTGGCGGCAATACTGGGTGTGGTCGAAGGATTGACGGAGTTTTTGCCGGTGTCCAGTACGGGCCATATGATTATCGTTGGCCATCTGTTGGGCTTTGAAGGCGATACCGCAAAGACGTTTGAGGTGGTGATTCAGCTGGGCTCTATCCTGGCGGTGGTTGTGATGTTCTGGCGTCGTCTGTTTGGTCTGATCGGCATCCACTTCGGGCGTTTGCCGCAGCGTGAAGGAGAGGGCAAGGGGCGTCTGACGCTGATTCATATTCTGCTCGGGATGATCCCGGCAGTGGTGCTGGGGCTGGTGTTCCACGACACCATTAAATCGCTCTTCAACCCGATTAACGTGATGTACGCGCTGGTTGTCGGCGGCTTCCTGCTGATTGCCGCCGAAGTGCTGAAGCCAAAAACCCCGCGTGCGGAAGGTCTGGACGATATGACGTATCGTCAGGCGTTTATGATTGGCTGCTTCCAGTGTCTGGCGCTGTGGCCGGGCTTCTCCCGTTCAGGGGCAACCATTTCCGGCGGGATGCTGATGGGCGTGAGCCGTTACGCGGCGTCTGAGTTCTCGTTCCTGCTGGCGGTGCCGATGATGATGGGCGCCACCGCGCTGGATCTCTACAAAAGCATCGGCTTCCTGACCGTGGGTGACATTCCGATGTTCGCCGTGGGCTTTATCACCGCCTTCATTGTGGCGCTGATCGCCATCAAAACCTTCCTGCAACTGATTAAGCGTATTTCGTTTATTCCGTTCGCGATCTACCGCTTTATCGTCGCGGCTGCCGTGTACGTGGTCTTCTTCTGATGACCGACCGCCCTCAGTCTTTCGGCTGAGGGCAACGTTTTTCCTTCCACGCCGCAACCGCATCAATCCGCCGCTTCGTCAGCTCTTCGCGGATCTCCGGGCCTTTAAACCCTGCCTCCACCACCTCTTTCGTTGGCACCGCTTTCGCTACGTCCCACGCCTCACGCAGCAAACGACCCTGCGGATAATCGGACGCTTCAAACCCGGTGCGGCCGCGCACGTCGGCTTCGCTGGTCAGCGCAATTTGCTCCACGCGCTGCGGCTTGCGCCAGGCGTCGATGTTATCGAACAGCCTGACGATGGTGGCGGGTTTCAGGATCGGGAAGGTGTGGATCAGGTCGTGGAACTCGGCGACCAGCTTTGCCAGATCGCGAATGTCATTCGGCACGCGCAGGCGCTGGCAAAGCCCTTCAACCAGCTTTACGCCAGCCGGACCGTGCCCGTGATGGCGTGGCCACAATTCCTTTGGCGTTAACCCTTTGCCGAGGTCATGGCAGAGAGTGGAAAAGCGCACGTCCACTTCAGGACTGAGCATAGCGGCCATGCTCAGCGTCATCAGGGTGTGAATGCCGGTATCAATTTCAGGGTGCCATTTCGCCGGGGCGGGCACGCCAAACAGCGCATCTATTTCCGGGAACAGCACTTTCAGCGCCCCGCAGTCGCGCAGAACCTGGAAAAAGATCTGCGGATTACGGGTAGTCAGGGCGTTTTCGGTCTCTTTCCAGACGCGTTCTGGCGTCAGGTGTTCCAGCTCGCCCGCGTCGGTCATGGCCGTCATCAGCGCCATCGTCTCGTCGGCGATGCGGAAGCTGAGATGGGCATAACGGGCGGCAAAACGCGCCACGCGCAGTACGCGTAACGGATCTTCAGAAAAGGCGGGGGAAATATGGCGTAAAAGACGGTCGCGCAGATCGTTCTGGCCGCCGTAGACGTCGATAATATGGCCGTTTTCGTCCTGCGCCAGGGCATTAATGGTGAGATCGCGGCGCAGTAAGTCCTGCTCCAGCGTCACATCCGGCGCGGCATAGCAGGTGAAGCCGGTATAACCGGAACCGGATTTCCGTTCGGTTCGCGCCAGGGCGTACTCTTCCCGGCTTTTCGGATGGAGGAACACAGGAAAATCGCGGCCTACCTGCTGGTAGCCCGCGTCAATCATCGCTTCGGGCGTGGCACCGACCACGACCCAGTCTTTATCTTTGACCGGCAGACCTAATAACGCATCACGTACCGCACCACCGACCAGATAACTCTTCACGCCAACACTCCCGTTTTCTCTTTTCGCAAGATGATACGTAAGTGTGGCAGAGAAGACGAGTTAGTTCATCCAGCGGTCTTTACGTTTACGGCTTGGGATAAGGTGAGGAAGCACCAGACCCAGCACCAGACCGACGCCCAGCACTCCGCCGCCATACATAAACCACTGCATGATGATGGTGCGTTGTTTGTCATCCAGCTGTAGATTCGCGGCGTTCACTTTCTTCTGCGCGACGATCAGCTCATTTTTCAGCTTCTGATTTTCATCTTTCAGACCGGCGATCACGCTGTCGCTTTGCGCCACTTTCTGCTGCATCTCTGCGGTGCGCTGGTTCCAGGTGCCGTCGATGTTGTTCAGCTTGTCAGTCAGGGTTTTCACCTGATTTTCCAGATCCGGCACGCGGGTGCGCAGGCTTGGCACCGTGCTCAGCTCTTTCAGCGGGATCCATGAGGTGCGGCCAGAGCTGTCACGAACCTGACCGTAATTGGTGTCTGCATTGGTTTGCAGCAGAGTCACTTCCTCGCCGGCATTTACCGTACCCACGAGGCGATAATTGTCTCCAGGGCCGCTGCGTACCCAGGTATTCAGTTCATCAGAAACGTAACGTTTCTCTTCAGCGTGGACCGCGGTTGCGGCGCTAAAAGCGAGTAAAGTAAGTCCAATCAGGCGTAATTTAAGCATATCAGTCGTTATTTTCATAAAAAGTGGAACGATAGTAGTGGTATCAGTGTCGCTACGCAAAGGATTCATCATCAATCGGAATCATCTGTGTCATGATTTCCACCGCTTTAAACTTTTACGCCCGTCAAATTGCTCATTGCGTGGCAATTTGGCGCAAAATACTATGTACTGACAAACAAATGGCGAGGAAGTTCGCCTTCATCGACGCGTCTGTGACGCACGCAAAAGTACAAGGCTATGGCACAAGAGATCGAATTAAAGTTTATCGTCGAAAAAGACAGCGCTGACGCGCTCCGCCAGCATCTGAATACGCTGTCCGGCGAGCACCATGAACCCGTACAGCTGCTCAACATCTATTACGAAACGCCGGACAACTGGCTGCGCAACCATGATATGGGCCTGCGCATCCGGGGTGCGAACGGGCGCTACGAGATGACGATGAAAATCGCCGGTCGCGTGGTGGGCGGTTTACACCAGCGTCCGGAATACAATATCGACATCAGTAAGCCAGAACTTGAGCTGGATCGTTTTCCGGCGGAAGTGTGGCCGGAAGGAACGCTGCCCGCAACGCTGTCGGCAGAGGCGCAACCGCTGTTCAGCACCGATTTCTGGCGCGAGAAATGGCTGGTGACGGAAGGCAAGAGCCGCATTGAGATCGCGTTTGATCGGGGTGAAATTAAGGCTGGTGAAGAGCAGGAGCCGATCTGCGAATTGGAACTCGAACTGCTTGAAGGCGACGCGAGCGATGTGCTGAAGCTGGCGCGCAAGCTGGTGAACCAGCCTGGACTGCGTCAGGGCAGCCTGAGTAAAGCGGCACGCGGCTATCACCTGGCCGCCGGGAATGCGCCGCGCGTGCTGCGAGAAACCCCGATTCTGCGCGTTGTGCCGAAAGCCTCCGTTGAGCAGGGCATGGAAGCGGCGCTGGAGCTGGCGCTCTCTCAGTGGCAGTACCACGAGGAGCTGTGGGCGCGTAACGTGAAAAATGCCAAAAAACAGGTGCTGGCCGCTATGGGGCTGGTACGTCATACCCTGACGCTCTTTGGCGGCATTGTACCGCGTAAAGCCAGCACTCACTTACGTGATTTGCTCACTCAAACCGAAACGCTGATGCTTTCCGACGTGTCGGCACAAACGGCGATCTACAGCCCGCAAAACGCCAGCGCGAAACTGGCGCTGACCGAGTTTCTGGTGACGCGCGGCTGGCGCACCTTCCTCGATACGAAAGGGCAGACCAAAATTGCGGAAAACTTCAAACGTTTTGCGGATATCCACCTCTCCCGTCACGCGGCCGAACTGAGAACCACCTTTGCGCATCCGCTGGGCGACCAGTATGGCGATCAGCTTCCCCGCCTGGCGCGTAACATCGACAGCATGTTGCTGCTGTCGGGTGCGTATGAGGGCGTGAAGGCGCAGGCCTGGCTGGAGAACTGGCAGGGGCTTAAGCATGCCATCGAGACCCGTCAGCAGATTGAGATCGAGCATTTCCGCAACGAGGCCATTTCGCAGGATCCGTACTGGCTGCACAGCGGAAAACGTTAATTCTGGCAAGGAACCCCTGATATGCCGCTTTCTTCGCAGTTACAGCAGCACTGGCAGACCGTTTGCGAACGCCTGCCTGAGTCGTTACCCGCGTCATCGTTAAGCGAGCAGGCGAAAAGCGTGCTCACGTTCAGTGATTTTGTGCAGGAGAGCGTCAGCGCTAACCCGGACTGGCTGGCAGAGCTGGAAAGCGCGCCGCCGCAGGCTGACGAGTGGCGGCATTATGCTGGCTGGCTGCAAACCGCGCTGGCAGAGGTGGCAGACGAAGCCACGCTGATGCGCGTTCTGCGTCAGTTCCGCCGCCGGGTGATGGTACGCATTGCCTGGGCGCAGGCGCTGGAGCTGGTGAGTGAAGAGAGCACCTTGCAGCAGTTGAGCGAGCTGGCGCAGACGCTGATCGTCGCCGCGCGGGACTGGCTCTACGCCGCCTGCTGTAAAGAGTGGGGCACGCCGTGCAGCGAGGAAGGGGTTCCTCAGCCACTGTTGATCCTGGGGATGGGCAAGCTGGGCGGCTGCGAGCTGAACTTCTCCTCAGACATCGATCTGATTTTTGCCTGGCCCGAGAACGGCTCCACGCGCGGCGGCCGTCGCGAGCTGGACAATGCCCAGTTCTTTACTCGTCTGGGGCAGCGGCTGATTAAGGCGCTGGATCAGCCCACGCAGGATGGTTTTGTTTACCGCGTGGACATGCGCCTGCGTCCGTTTGGCGACAGCGGGCCACTGGTGCTGAGCTTTGCCGCGCTGGAAGATTACTACCAGGAGCAGGGTCGCGACTGGGAGCGTTACGCGATGGTCAAAGCGCGGATCATGGGCGACAGCGACGATGCCTACGCCAACGAGCTGCGCGCCATGCTGCGCCCGTTCGTGTTCCGCCGCTACATCGACTTCAGCGTGATCCAGTCCCTGCGAAATATGAAAGGGATGATTGCCCGCGAGGTGCGTCGCCGTGGCCTGAAAGACAACATCAAGCTCGGTGCTGGCGGTATTCGTGAGATCGAATTTATCGTCCAGGTCTTCCAGCTGATACGCGGCGGGCGTGAACCTTCTCTGCAATCCCGCTCGCTGCTGCCGACGCTAAGCGCTATCGATCAGCTGCATCTGCTGCCGGAAGGCGACGCGCAAACGCTGCGTGACTCTTATCTCTTCCTGCGTCGTCTGGAAAATTTGCTGCAAAGTATCAACGACGAACAGACCCAGACGTTGCCGGGCGATGAGCTGAACCGGGCGCGTCTGGCCTGGGGGATGCGGGTGGATGACTGGGCGGCGCTGACGCAACGGCTGGAAGCGCATATGGCGGGCGTGCGCCGCATCTTTAACGATCTGATCGGCGACGAAGAAACTGAATCGCAGGACGATGCGCTCTCCGAGCACTGGCGCGAACTGTGGCAGGACGCGCTTCAGGAAGATGACACCACGCCGGTGCTGGCGCACTTAAGCGACGATGCCCGCCATCGCGTGGTGGCGTTGATTGCTGATTTCCGTCTCGAACTAAACAAACGCGCCATTGGCCCACGCGGTCGTCAGGTGCTGGATCATCTGATGCCGCATCTGCTGAGCGATGTCTGCTCCCGCGACGATGCGCCGGTGCCGCTGTCGCGCATGATGCCGCTGCTGAGTGGGATCGTCACGCGTACCACTTACCTTGAGCTGTTAAGCGAGTTTCCCGGTGCGCTGAAGCACCTGATTTCCCTCTGCGCCGCCTCGCCGATGGTGGCGAACAAGCTGGCGCGTTATCCGCTGCTGCTGGACGAACTGCTCGACCCGAATACCCTCTATCAGCCGACGGCGACGGATGCCTACCGCGACGAGCTGCGTCAGTATCTGCTGCGCGTACCTGAAGAGGACGAAGAGCAACAGCTTGAGGCGCTGCGTCAGTTTAAGCAGGCACAGATGCTGCGCGTGGCGGCGGCAGATATCGCCGGTACCCTGCCGGTAATGAAAGTGAGCGATCACTTAACCTGGCTGGCGGAAGCGATCATCGACGCGGTTGTCCATCAGGCGTGGGTGCAGATGGTAGCCCGCTACGGCCAGCCGAAGCACCTTGCTGACCGTGAAGGCCGCGGTTTTGCGGTGGTGGGGTACGGCAAGCTGGGCGGCTGGGAACTGGGCTACAGCTCCGATCTGGATCTGATTTTCCTCCACGACTGTCCGGCAGACGTCATGACCGACGGCGAACGTGAGATTGACGGACGGCAGTTCTACCTGCGTCTGGCCCAGCGCATTATGCACCTGTTCAGCACCCGCACCTCATCCGGCATTCTGTATGAAGTGGATGCGCGTCTGCGCCCGTCCGGCGCGGCAGGCATGCTGGTCACCTCGACGGAGGCTTTCGCCGACTATCAGAAGAACGAAGCCTGGACGTGGGAGCATCAGGCGCTGGTGCGCGCCCGCGTGGTGTATGGCGATCCGCAGCTCAAAACGCAGTTCGATGCGATCCGCAAGGCGGTCATGACGACCCCGCGCGAGGGCAGTACGCTGCAAACCGAAGTGCGGGAAATGCGGGAGAAGATGCGCGCGCACCTTGGCAACAAACATCGCGATCGCTTTGATATCAAAGCCGATGAAGGCGGGATTACCGATATTGAGTTTATCACTCAGTACCTGGTGCTGCTGCACGCGCACGATAAACCGAAGCTGACCCGCTGGTCGGATAACGTGCGCATACTGGAACTGCTGGCGCAGAACGACATTATGGATGAGCAGGAGGCGCAGGCCTTAACCCGCGCCTACACCACACTGCGTGATGAGTTGCACCATCTGGCATTACAGGAACAGCCGGGCCATGTGGCGCTGGACTGTTTCGCCGACGAACGCGCGCAGGTGACTACAAGCTGGCAGAAGTGGCTAGTGGAACCGTGCGTAACAAAACAAGTGTGATATTATCGCGCGCAAATTGTGAATCTTTCTGGAGTCAGGAATGAAAGTAACACTGCCAGAGTTTGAACGTGCTGGAGTTATGGTAGTCGGTGATGTGATGCTGGATCGCTACTGGTATGGGCCGACCAGCCGCATCTCTCCGGAAGCACCGGTACCGGTGGTAAAGGTCGACACCATTGAAGAGCGTCCCGGTGGCGCGGCAAACGTGGCGATGAACATAGCCTCTCTGGGCGCACATTCGCGTCTGGTTGGCCTGACCGGCATTGACGATGCGGCGCGTGCGCTGAGCAAGTCGCTGGCGGACGTGAATGTGAAGTGTGACTTCGTTTCTGTTCCGACCCACCCAACCATCACCAAGCTTCGCGTGCTGTCGCGTAACCAGCAGCTAATCCGCCTCGACTTTGAAGAAGGGTTCGAAGGCGTTGATCCCGAGCCGCTGCACGAGCGCATTAACCAGGCGTTGGGCAATATTGGCGCGCTGGTGCTGTCTGATTATGCCAAAGGCGCGCTGGCGAGCGTGCAGACCATGATCCAGCTGGCGCGCAAAGCCAGCGTTCCGGTGCTGATCGACCCGAAAGGCACCGATTTCGAGCGCTATCGCGGCGCAACCCTGCTGACGCCCAACCTCTCTGAGTTCGAAGCGGTGGCGGGCAAGTGCAAAACTGAAGAAGAGCTGGTTGAGCGCGGCATGAAAATCATCGCTGATTTCGAGCTGTCTGCGCTGCTGGTGACCCGTTCCGAGCAGGGCATGACGCTGCTGCAACCGGGCAAGGCGCCGCTGCATATGCCAACCCAGGCGCAGGAAGTGTACGACGTGACCGGTGCCGGTGATACGGTGATTGGCGTGCTGGCGGCGACGCTGGCGGCGGGTAACTCCCTGGAAGAAGCATGCTACTTCGCGAACGCCGCGGCGGGCGTGGTCGTCGGTAAACTCGGGACCTCCACCGTTTCGCCAATTGAGCTGGAAAACGCGGTGCGTGGGCGTGCGGATACCGGCTTTGGCGTCATGACCGAAGACGAGCTGAAAGTGGCCGTTGCCGCCGCGCGCAAACGCGGTGAAAAAGTGGTGATGACGAACGGCGTGTTCGACATCCTGCATGCGGGCCACGTGTCGTATCTGGCGAATGCGCGCAAGCTGGGCGACCGCCTGATTGTGGCGGTCAACAGCGATGCCTCAACCAAACGTCTGAAGGGTGAAACGCGTCCGGTTAACCCGCTGGAGCAGCGCATGATAGTGCTCGGCGCGCTGGAAGCGGTGGACTGGGTGGTCTCATTTGAAGAAGACACCCCGCAGCGCCTGATTGCCGGAATTTTGCCTGACCTGCTGGTGAAGGGCGGTGATTACAAACCAGAGCAAATCGCAGGTAGCGAAGAGGTCTGGGCGAATGGTGGTGAAGTAATGGTGCTCAACTTTGAGGACGGGTGTTCAACCACCAACATCATTAAGAAGATCCAGAAAGACAGTCAGTAAAAAACGGGCCTGTTGGCCCGTTCGTTTTTCACCCTCTCCCTGTGGGAGAGGGCTGGGGTGAGGGCATCAGGCCGCACTTATGCCTGGTCATCCACCGGTGGAATAGCTGGCGCTGGCTTCACTTCTTCCGGCGCATTGCGGTTTTCCAGCTCGGTCAAACGTTGTTCCAGCAGCGCCAGCTTCTCGCGGGTGCGCAGCAGCACCTGCGTCTGCACGTCAAACTCTTCGCGGCTGACTAAATCAAGGCGAACCAACTGTGCCTGCAACGTCTGGCGGATTTTCTTCTCAACGTCATCACCAAACTCACGAATACCTTTCGGCATGGACTCATGAACCTGACGCGCGATCTGCTCAATTTTCTTTGGGTCAATCATTGTCGTTTCCCTTGATGAAAAGGTGTTAGTGCCTATTGTAGCGTGTCATGCCGCGGGTTAAACAAAATTGTTTGAAGCTTATGCATTGCCCAGGGTAATCAATAGCGTTATAGTTATCTCGCTTATTCTCAGGGCGGGGCGAAATTCCCCACCGGCGGTAAATCAGCTTAACGCTGAAAGCCCGCGAGCGCTTTGGGTGAATTCTCAAAGGTCAGCAGATCCGGTGTAATTCCGGGGCCGACGGTTAGAGTCCGGATGGGAGAGAGTAACGATCCAGTCGGGCAAAGCCCGCTCACGTTATTTTTTTGCCGCTTGCACGGCGCTCCTAAGACTGCCCTGATTCTGGTAACCATAAAGTTAATGAGGTTTTTTTACCATGAATCAGACGCTACTTTCCTCTTTTGGCACTTCAACTCAACGTGTTGAACATGCACTGGATGCCCTGCGCGAAGGCCGCGGTGTGATGGTGCTTGACGATGAAAACCGTGAAAACGAAGGCGACATGATTTTTGCCGCCGAGAACATGACCGTTGAGCAGATGGCGCTGACCATCCGTCACGGTAGCGGCATCGTATGCCTGTGCATCACCGAAGACCGTCGCCAGCAGCTTGATCTGCCGATGATGGTTGAAAACAACACCAGCGCCTTTGGTACTGGCTTCACCGTGACCATTGAAGCAGCGCATGGCGTAACCACCGGTGTGTCGGCGGCTGACCGTCTGACCACCGTGCGTGCAGCGATTGCTGATGGTGCGAAACCTTCCGATCTGCACCGTCCTGGTCACGTCTTCCCGCTGCGCGCGCAGCCGGGCGGCGTGCTGACCCGTGGTGGTCATACCGAAGCGACCATCGATCTGGTGACGCTGGCTGGCTTCAAACCCGCAGGCGTGCTGTGCGAACTGACCAACGATGATGGCACCATGGCGCGTGCGCCGGAGTGCATCACCTTTGCGCGTCTGCACAATATGCCAGTGGTGACGATTGAAGATCTGGTTGAGTACCGCCGCGCGCACGAGCGCAAAGCCAGCTGAACATGCTGATGTAAAAAAGCCGGGGAAACCCGGTTTTTTTGTTTCTAGTGGTAGTTAATTTTGAACAGTACCACGGTTTCGAACGGCCCGGACTGAATCGCTTTTCCTTCTTCCCGTGAAAGTTCAGCTGTGTAGTTTTGCTCAACATTCATCTTATCGCCCGTAAAATCGGCGTACTCCTTGTACTGGTTGAAGGTGTAAGGGGCCGTTCCGTTAAGAATACGCAGTTTTAACCCATTCCCTATCAGTACCGCCGTGTCGTCTGCGCTGAGCGTTTCGGTTGTGTAAAACGACGAGTCCATCTTAAATCCATCCGAGCACTGGGCATCCTGCACTTTGGTGGTTCGTATTGAAAACGTGCGCAAACGCGTCTGCTGATTCACGATGTCGCGCGCGCTGAAGGTGCCAAAGTCGATCTCCTGATTCTCAGGGTAAATGGTAAACGTCGCCCCGCAATCAAGCACCGTAATGTTTTGCAGTCCGTTGATGTGATACTTAAGGTTCTTCGCATCGGCCATCTGATTAACGCCGCCCTTACCGTCAAACTGCACAACGATGTAATCGCTGAGCGAGCTGACATAGCCATGTGGCGGCATAGCCTTAATTCTCACGAAAAGTCGTAAACGGGCGACGAACGTGCGCGTAATGTGGATATCATCCGGATTGCCAGAGCAGATGCGATTCTCCCAACCCATCTGGCGGATTTGATCCGGGGTGTAAATGGTGATGTTATCGTTGTCCAGGCACTGGCGGGTATCCACGCCGTTGGGCTGGCCTGTGGCATCGTAATCTATGCCTTCATAGGTGACGCCCAGTTCATAATAGGGATCGGTTGCGGCAGGATAAGGGTTTACCCAGGCAAAAACATCTTCCGGCTTGAAACCGCTTGTGACGTTATTGTCACACGTCACCGGAATTTTAATGTCATCAGACTCCCATATTTTTTGGCCAACCTGAGCGTTGCTGGGTATGGCAAAAGGGGAGATCGTTTTTGTCTCCTCGACGGGGCCGCCAGATCCACCCAGATAGCAGTTGAGCGCCAGCGCTTCTTTCAAAGGCAGCGTTGTAAGCAGCAATGTAAGCAGGAAACTAGTGAGCTTTCGCATCTTTATCGATTTTCCGTTCGTTAAGCTTACATAGCACCGTTCCGGTGCACTGTACGTCGACTTTTTTCAGTGCGCCGTAATCGTCGATGTAGCCGATGCTGTAATAACTACCGTGGTAATCGCCGGTAGAGGCGGTTGCCGTGGCGAAAGGCGCAATCATCAGACTGTCAAAACCCGGCAGCATGGTTTTGGCATTTTTGCTCAGCCACGCCAGCGTGATGTAGTACGGCGTAGGGTTGTGGACCGTGAGCCCTTTCGCGTTGGCGGTAATTTCCATACGCATTTCAGTCAGTTCGCCAGATTTTTTGCGAATCGCTTCCGGACGCCAGAAGAGCTTAATTCGGCTCTGCATGGCAACCTGCATCACGCTGCGCTCCTCGCTGGCGCTGGTGCTTTTAGGCGGTACTTCACGCAGGTTGAAATAAAACAGCGATTCCCTGTCTTTTGGCAACTGGCGGGTAGCGGCTTGTTTAACAATTCTTACCTGCGACGAGGCGCCCGCTTCGATACGTTGAATGGGGGGAAGCGCCATAAAGTGCACATCTTCTTTTTGCCCCTTTTCATCTTCAATCCAGGAGAGCGCCAGATAAGGCAGCGCCTTGCTCTGGTTGTCCACTTTCAGGCTGCTGGCCTTGTCGCTTTCTGGAAAAACAATGCGCGTGCGGTCCAGGTTAATGGCCGCGTGGGCGGTAAATGTTGTGCTGATCAGCATCAGGCACAGGCTTTTAATCGGCGTTAATTTCATGATGATTTCTTACTGGCACGGCAGTATCAACTGCATACTGTTTTCTAAGTGAGAAGGTAACGAGAAGCGACACTGTTGGTTGTCGCCCCATGTCACGCGAAACTGCTGTTCTGGCTCAACGGCGCCGAGCCAGACGCGGCCTTCATCGGCCACCATCCCAACCTGTAAATTGCTTTCATCCAGGCGAACAATCGCCCCGAGTGGTGGTGTTCCTGACGACATCCGCAAAACGCCTGTTACGTCCTGACCTGCGCGCGTGGCAATCTGACGATAACCAATGGCCCCCTCAGTCCAGGTTGAGGTCACGACGCGGTTGTCCACGTCTACGCCATCCGGAAGGTTGTTCATATTGACCTGCACGCTAGAGGGGGAATAGCTGGAGAATGACGGTAAAACGCCGATGCCAAAACGGTTAGTTTCATCGCGCGACATGTTCAGCGGGATATGGCCTACCCCGTCGGTGCTGACCATTACGCGGGGTTCATTACCGTAACTGCGCCGGTGCAGCGCGGCGCCTTTCGCCGTTGAGGTGAAGGAACCGCTCCAGCTCGCGCTGAGGGAGTTATATTCGTTAGCTTTATAGCTGCCGGAGAGATTGAGATCGCCGTACGCAGAATAATGCTGATAATTCCCGCTGACCTGCGCGCCGGAATCTGGCTTCCCGCTCTCCGTACCTGCGGAAACGCCCCAGGTATTATTGCGATCCGACGTGTCATACCACGACACGTTATGGCTCAGCGTGTCGCTGTTACGCAGGTCATAGTTAAGTCGATGATCGGGATCGAGCGGTACGCTGAGCGAGAGATAAAACTGAGTATCGTCATTTTCGTCTTCCTCCTCGTAATGCGTTTTACTCCAGGACAGGGTTACGCCAAGGTTCTTCCAGCGACCTATATCAAAGTTGTAGCCCGCCGTGATGCTGCCGGTCGTGGAGGGTGAATCATTCCACCATGTCTGACGCAGCATATTGACGTACAGGTTAAGGGATAACGCTGAAATGTACTGGCTTGCCGTCACGCTCAGGGTTTGTTTTTCCGACTGGCGGTCACCGTTGTCATAATCCAGGTAGCGGGCGTAGCTCAAAAACTGTGGGTCTGAGTAGCGGTAGCTGGCGAGCGTAAGCTGACTGCCGGTGGTATCGAAACGCTTGCTGTAGTTAATGCGATAGCTGTAACCCGTCTGGCTGCGCTGGTGTGGCAGCTGGCTGGTAGCCTGCGTGACGTCAAAAGAGAGCGCCCCCAGCCAGGCCATATTCTGGCCGATCCCGGCAGCGACGGAACGATAACGGTCGCCATCGGCCAGCGTGCCGCCATACAGAGAGGTGTGCGACAGCATGCCCCAGGAAAATTCGCCGCTCATGAAGGCGTTATCTTCAACATCATGGGAGGCGCCCTGGCGCGCTTTACCCGCCGCGAGCTTATAGCGCACCTGGCCCTTGCGCGTTAAAAACGGCACGGATTCAGCCGAGACCTGAAAGGTGTTGACGCTTCCGTCTTCTTCCGTGACTTTGACGTCCAGCGTGCCCTGAACCGACTGGTTAAGATCCTGAATAACAAAGGGTCCTGGTGGCACTTTACTCTGGTAAATCACGCGATCGGCAAGGCTTACGGTCACGGTGGCGTTGGTTTGTGCTATTCCGGTAATCTGTGGGGCATAGCCGCGCAGCGACCATGGCAGCATGCGTTCATCGCTGATTAGCGATGCGCCGGTGTAGGTGAAGGCGTCAAAAATGGAGGACTGGAAATCCGTTTCACCCAGCGTCAGTTTCGCACCGATCGAGGGCAGAGGGCGGAACATATACACGCGTGAAAAACCGCCATTCTGCTCTGAGCCTGCTTCAGTATCGCTTCGCGTGTACTGGTAATCGCTTCGCAGGCGCCACGCGCCCATGTTCGCACCGGCGGTACCATAGGTATTGGCGTTGTCATTGCTGCCGCTGCTATTGGGCTGATAATGGCTGGCAAAAAGATTGTAATCCAGCAGTACGCCTGGCACGCCGTTGTCCCAGGTGGATGGCGGCATCCAGTCAACCGCACGGTATTGCAGCCACGCCTGGGGGATCGTTACTTTCAGGGTCTGGCTGCCTTGCTCAAAAGTAAATTTGATGTCTGGTCTGGCGGCGAAATCAACGCATCCCTCTTTTTCCGGCAAAGCGTGACGAACGTCATCCTGCAATGCGAATGTATCGGCCAGCGCGGGGGGAATACAGACCTGAACTGCATTATTTATTTCTCGCCAGCGAAGCTGCCAGCCATTTGCCAGCGGAATATCATTAACTGAAACCGTAACGAAATAGCTTCCCGGAGTAACCGATATTTGATCTTTAAAACGTGATAAATCGACGCTGCCGCGCTGATCTTTATCGATGGCGTTTATATTAAATTCAGTGGCAGAGGCAACTATCGTCATTAACAGGGACGCAATGATGATTATCCATTGTACTTTGTATGTCATCATCCTGTTACTCGAATAAATAAAGAGTGCCGACCGGCATGGATTGCCAGTCGGCTGATACCGTGACGTAACGGAATTATTTGTACATCAGGACGTAGTTAGCCGTGGCTTCAACCTGGCCTGCCGTCGCAGTTTTACCTGTTGGGACTTCCATAACCGCTTTGAAATGCAGCGTCTGGGTGGTTGAACCCGCCAGCAGATCAAGCACGTTTGGCTGACCAAGCGTGATGTTGCCTTCCGCGTTATCCAGCAGACGGACGCCCACGTTCTGCGCACCGTTTGCAAAGGTGTTGCTCATCAGGCTGGTATCCGTCGCATCTGTCGCTGCGCTGGTAAAGGTCACTTCCACTTTAGTAATTGGCGTGTCGGTTTCGTCTGCCGGATCGTCAAGCTGGCAGTTTTCCAGATTGATATCGACCGGAACCGGCGTGGATTTTTTGTTGGCGTTGATAACGGCCGTAGTCACTTCACCCAGGTCGACTTCTTTATCAACGCTGTCTGGAGCGATGCTGCATGGTGCGTCAATAACCACGCCTTTGAATTTGATTTTGCCTGAGCCTTGATCATCAGCAAACGCAGAACCCGATACAATGGCAGCCATAGCTGCCGCTAACAGCAATTTTTTACCCATATACATGAAAATATCCTTTTTCAGATTGATTCGTAATGTGAATGTTAATTTCAGAATACTCGAAAAGTATACGGATTGGGGCGGGGAGACGCGATTAACGTGACTTAAATATATTTTTAGATGGTTTTAATTAATATTTCCAGACTATCTGAAGAGGCTTCTTTTTTCGGGTTTTTAATATATTTATATTTTGTGGGTTATTATAGGTAAAATATATAGAATTGTTTTTTTGAATAATATAAAGCCTCCGTATAAAAACGGAGGCATTAATTCTTAGCCAATACCTGCCGTTTGCAGCAGAACCAGGCTCATCCCCATCACTGACATTCCACACAGCACGCCGTAGCTTGGGTTATTGTTGGGATCGATCTCTTTTGCCAGCGGCATCAGCTCATCGACAGAGAGCGCGACCATAATCCCGGCCACGGCAGCCATAATTGCAGCCATTACAACCGGGGATACGAGGCTACCGAGGATCAGCCACGCCAGCACGCCGCCGAGAATTTCAGCCATGCCGGAGATACCTGCCCAAAAGACAGCTGTACGTTTTGAACCCGTGGCGGCATAAACGGGCCCGGCAACGGCAAGTCCTTCAGGAATATTGTGCAAAGCCACGGCCAGCGCCACACCAAAACCTATTTCCAGGTTGCTGCTGGCCGTGACATAGGTGGCGATACCTTCCGGAAAGTTATGCAGGCTGATACCCAGCGTCAGCAGAATGGCCGTGCGTTTGATATTTCCCGGAACGGGGGTAACGCTTTTTTGCATTAAATCCTGCGGGTGCGCGTGAGGAAGAATACGGTCGAGTGCAAAATAACCCAGCAGGCCAATGATAAACATGCCATAGCCCAGAACAGGCGACATCCCTTCGGTGTGAAGCGCGGCGGGCAGCATCTCCATCAGCGAGATAAGCAGCATGATCCCGGCGGCGAAACCCAGCGAGAAGGCCAGCAGGCGATTAGAGGGTTTTTGCCCGAGTACCCCGAGGAACGCACCGATAAAGGTTGCGGCGCCCGCAAGTATGGTCAAAATCAACGGTACTGACATGCATTCTCCTTAAGCGATATCTGGCATTCAAATTTCCTGATGATGATCTTCACGGTTATCTGCGTTCATCTTCACCTGAATGCGCGTAATGTAGGCCTATCACATTGACACCTCCTCTAAGGATATCACCATGTCTTCTTCTCGTATGCCAGCACTGTTTTTAGGCCATGGCAGCCCAATGAACGTCCTGGAAGATAACGTCTATACCCGCGCCTGGCGTCAGTTGGGTGAGACGTTACCGCGTCCGAAGGCAATTGTGGTGGTCTCTGCGCACTGGTTTACCCGGGGTACCGGCGTGACGGCCATGGAAACGCCAAAAACGATTCATGATTTTGGCGGCTTTCCGCAGGCGCTGTATGACACGCATTATCCTGCGCCGGGCTCCCCTGAGCTGGCGCAGCGGCTGGTTGATCTGCTTGCCCCTGTTCCGGTTGCGCTGGACAAAGAAGCCTGGGGCTTTGACCATGGCTCATGGGGGGTGTTGATCAAAATGTATCCGAATGCCGATATTCCGATGGTACAACTGAGTATCGACAGCACCAAACCAGCTGCCTGGCACATGGAGATGGGGCGTAAGCTGGCTTCGCTTCGTGATGAGGGCATCATGCTGATTGCCAGTGGCAACGTGGTACACAATCTGCGTACGGTACGCTGGCACGGTGAAAATACGCCGTACCCCTGGGCAACAGCCTTTAATGACTATGTAAAAGACAACCTGGCCTGGCAAGGGCCGGTCGAACGGCACCCTTTGGTGAACTATCTGGAGCACGATGGCGGTTCGCTCTCTAACCCGACGCCGGAACACTTCTTGCCATTGCTGTATGTATTAGGCGCATGGGACGGTCAGGAGGTTATTACAACCCCGGTCGACGGCATTGAGATGGGGAGTTTGAGTATGCTGTCGGTGCAGGTGGGGTAAACACATGCCCGGTGACGCTGCGCTTACCGGGCCTACGCTCGACATGTAGGCCGGGTAAGGTGAAGCCGCCACCCGGCAAGTCTTACTCGACGAAAATATGCGGGTAGAAACGTGACAGATCCTGCGTAATCAGCGCGCGATCTTCGCGAATGCCAATCCCGGCAGGCTGATCGTTAATAAGCCAACTGCCGATCAGCGTATAGCTGTCGCCAAACTTCGGCAGTTGATAAAACGCCTGGACGATCATCCCTTCTTCACCGTACGGCCCTTCAACTGCTTCCAGCGTTTTACCGTTTTCGATAATCGAGACGTTTGCCCCTTCACGAGAGAAGATTGGCTTAACGACGTATTTCTCCATCGGTGGGAAATCATCTTCGGCAAAATAAGCAGGCAGCAGGTTCGGGTGATTCGGGAACATCTCCCACAGCATCGGCAGCAGGGCTTTATTGGAGATAATGCTCTTCCAGGCTGGTTCCAGCCAGCGCACGCCAGCGTCTTCCAGTTTGGTAGAGAACATTTCCCGCAGCATGTATTCCCACGGATAGAGCTTGAACAGGTTGCTGATCACCTGATCCTGCATGTCCGTAAACTGACCTTTTTCACCTAAACCGATATCTTCGATATAGAGAAATTCCGTCGCCACTTCCGCTTCGGCTGCGCAGTCCTGCAAATACTGAACCGTACCGCGGTCTTCTTCGGTATCGCGGCAGCAGGCGAGGTGCAACAGGTTGAAACCGTGCTGTTCACGCAATTCGACGAAACGTTCAATCAGCTTTTCCTGAAGGCTGTTGAACTGATCGCTGCCTTCCGGCAAGTTTCCGGCATTCGCCTGATCTTCCAGCCAGATCCACTGGAAGAACGCGGCTTCGTACAGGGAGGTTGGCGTATCTGCGTTATTTTCTAAAAGCTTCGGTTCACCCACGCCATCCCATGCCAGATCGAGGCGAGAGTAGAGCGAAGGCTGGTTCGTTTTCCAGGACTGACGAACAAAGCTCCAGGTGTGCTTCGGAATGCGGAATTTGGTCATCAGCTCATCGCTGTCGATGACTTTCTCAACCACCTTCAGGCACATCTGGTGCAGCTCTGCGGTCACTTCTTCAAGCTTTTCGACCTGAGCAAGCGTGAGCTTATAGTAAGCATCTTCACACCAGTACGGCTCGCCGTACATGGTGTGAAAGTTGAAACCGTATTCGATGGCTTTTTCGCGCCAGTCCGGGCGCTCGGCAATACTGACTCGTTCCATGATCAGCCGCCCATTGAGCGAGTTGAGGAGCCGGTCGCACTACGCTGCATGGTGGTTTGTTTGGCAACAGACTCACCGAAGCCGCCACGGGTAATGGTGCTGGTGGTGGCTGGTTTCGGCGCCATTGCGGTTTTCGGTACGGTCATCGTACGGCCAGGCGTTGCAGCACCGTAACCCTTGCCGGTGGCATCGGTGTATTTCCCATAGGCCGGGCTGTTCGGATTTTTGGAGCTAAACAGCGGCTGCTGCTGGTAGCCCGCACCGCCGCTCATCAAACGGCCCATCATATAACCCGCCATCAGCGGCATCCAGAAGCTGCCGCTGGACTGTGCCTGCGCCTGGTTTTCCGGTGCCATACCCGCCTGAGCAGGTGCCTGCTGGCACTGGCCTTCACCGAATTCGGCTACACAGTCTTCGCGTGAGGCATATTTCGGCGCGGTACGTTCCGCTTCTTTCAGGGCGTTGTT
Organism: Enterobacter sp. CRENT-193; assembly: GCF_002787395.1. NCBI lineage: Bacteria > Pseudomonadati > Pseudomonadota > Gammaproteobacteria > Enterobacterales > Enterobacteriaceae > Enterobacter > Enterobacter sp. CRENT-193. The sequence goes on from NZ_CP024812.1 coordinate 1,527,518, forward strand.
ATACGCCGTCGTACACTCAGCGGCTTTACCGGTTGCGCTCGCGCAGTCGTCGGCGTTTTGATACAGCGAAACCGTTTCGTCGTTTTGCTCACAGCCTGCCAGCATAAAGACGGCGGTGACCGCCAGCGCGACAGGTGTCAGGTGGCGTGCGTTCCAGCTTTTGCGGAACGACGCGTGATTCATCGTTTTTGTCCGTTTCATATTTGTCTTCCAGGACCCAGTGGTAATAACGCTCAGGATAGAGGATGAGTGGTTGAAAATGAAGCGAAGAGGGGCGAAATCCGGGGGATCTTTACGTTGGCTTACGTTCGGGGGGGATTAATGTGCTCCCTCTCCCTGTGGGAGAGGGCTGAGGTGAGGGCATCAGGCCGCAGTGGGCCTGATGACACGCTTAATTGCGGAACGGATTCGTGCCGCTGCTGGCAGGTGAGGTGCTACGCGCTGCCGCTGGCTGTGCAACCGGGGTGCTGCTGTTAGCGGTGAAATTATCCACGGCGGCATCCTGCTGTGGATTTTCCGGCGCGACGCTGTCAGGCGAAGTGGAAACCGGTTTGCCCAGCGTGCTGTTCAGCATTTGCAGATCCTGCTCGTTCAGCGTACCCAGTGCCTGCTTGATGTTCAGCTGGTTGATCAGGTACTGGTAACGCGCACTGGAGAGCTGCTGTTTCGCGTTGTACAGCGTGGTCGTTGCGTCTAACACATCAACGATAGTACGCGTACCGACGGAGTAACCCGCTTCCATCGCGTCCAGAGAGCTTTGCGCAGAGACAACGGCCTGTTTATAGGCGTTGATGCTGCTGATGGACGCGTTCACGTTGTTGAAGGAAGAACGCACGGTCTGGACCACGTTGCGGTGCGCGCTTTCAAGCTGCTCGCTCGCGCCTACGAAGTTGTACTGCGCCTGCTTAACCTGAGAGTTAACCATCCCGCCCTGGTACAGCGGCAGAGAGAAGCTGAGGCCCACTTTGTTCTGGCCAACGTTGCTGTCGTCATAGGCCTGAGACGTCGTTTTAGACCCGCTGTAGCTGGTATCCGATACGCCGGTAGAGGCGCTCAGGCTCAGGGTTGGCAGGTGACCATCCTGTGCAAGGCGGATCTGCTCGCGTGCCAGATCCTGGCTGAGGCGCGCCTGCAATAAGGTCAGGTTACGATTTTCCGCTTCTTTCAGCAGAGCATTAACCGCCTGCGGTTTGTCCGTTTTGAAACTGTCCACGTTCAGAGAGGCCAGCTCAGGATAGTAGTTACCGGTGACCTGACGCAGTGCTTCCAGCGCGTTGTCGAGGTTGTTACGTGCGGTCACTTCGTTTGCCAGTACGGTGTCGTACTGTGAACGGGCGTTCTGTACGTCAGTGATGGCGACCAGGCCCACGTTGAAGCGCTGGGTGGTTTGATCTAACTGACGATAAATCGCCTGTTTCTGCGCTTCGGTGTAGGAGAGGGCGTCAATCGCGCTCAGTACGTTGAAGTAGGCGGTCGCGGTATTCAGGATCAGCGTTTGCTGATCGGTCTGATAGGTGACATCCTGAATGCCGGCGCTCTTTTCCTGCAAACTCAGTTCACGCCATTTGGACATGTCGAACAGGGTCTGTGTAAGCTGTAAAGAGGCGCTGGTGGCATTCGAGTCGATGCCGTTATTATCGCGAAAACCGTTAGTGTAGGTATAATCTGCACCTAAGCCTAACTGCGGCAGCAGTGGACTACGTGCTTCGTTAATCTTTTCAAACGCAGCATCACGATCGGCCGCTGATTTACGTAAATCAGGGTTGCCCAGACGTGCCTGCTGGTAGACCTGTAACAGGTTCTCTGCCTGGCTCATTGCACTGAAGCCCGTCAGGCTCAGGCCGATAAGGATGGGGAGCAATTTCTTCATTTGCATTCCTTGTTGTGAAGCAGTATTAGCGCTGATCTAATTAAAAATAATTGCCGATTCTAACAGAATCATCCACACCAAAAGGTTGGCGTAACGTGCCATCTGGCGGTAATTTGCTCCAATCTACCATATAGCCATACAAACGGCAGCCAAACAGCCTTGAAATTCACAATTTCATCACCATTGCTACCAGGACTCGACCGATGCAAAAACCAGAAAACGTGCCTGTCACCTTCGCCAAAAACGATGTAGAAATTATTGCACGAGAAACGCTTTATAGCGGTTTTTTTTCAATGGAACTTTACCGTTTCAGGCATCGTCTGTTTAACGGTGAGATGAGCGGTGAAATCAAACGCGAAATTTTTGAGCGCGGGCATGCGGCTGTGTTGCTACCCTATGACCCAGTGCGTGACGAAGTTGTGCTGGTCGAGCAGGTGCGTATTGCGGCTTATGATACCAGCGAAACGCCGTGGTTGCTGGAGATGGTGGCCGGGATGATCGAAGAAGGTGAGTCGGTCGAAGACGTCGCTCGCCGCGAGGCGCTGGAAGAGGCGGGCCTGGTGGTTGGCCGGACGAAGCCGGTGTTGAGCTACCTGGCAAGCCCGGGTGGGACAACGGAACGCTCATCTATTATGGTGGGCGAAGTGGACGCCACGACAGCGGAAGGGATCCATGGTCTGGCAGATGAAAACGAAGATATTCGGGTTCATGTGGTGAGTCGGGAGCTGGCTTACCAGTGGGTAGAAGAGGGGAAAATCGACAACGCAGCGTCTGTCATCGCTCTGCAATGGCTACAGCTGCATTATCAGACATTACGACACGAGTGGAAAAAATGAAGCGTTATACACCTGACTTCCCAGAAATGATGCGCCTGTGCGAAACCAATTTCGCCCAGCTGCGCCGCCTGCTGCCGCGAAACGACGCGCCCGGCGAAACGGTGAGCTATCAGGTGAGCAACGCGCAGTATCGGTTAACGATAACAGAATCAACGCGCTACACTACGCTGGTGGAGATTGAGCAAACGGCGCCGAGCATCAGCTACTGGAGCCTGCCGTCGATGACGGTACGTCTTTATCATGACGCGATGGTCGCTGAAGTGTGTTCAAGCCAGCAGATCTTTCGCTTTAAAGCGCGGTATGATTATCCGAATAAAAAGTTGCATCAACGCGACGAAAAGCATCAAATTAACCAGTTTTTAGCCGACTGGCTAAGATATTGTTTAGCACATGGAGCAATGGCGATTCCGGTTTGTTAGCGTCATAAACCTACCTAAGGACACCATTTGGAAAGCCTGTTGAACCTGACTGTTGCTGGTGGGGCGCCAGTCAGGATATTACAAATCACCGACACCCACCTTTTTGCCGAAAAGCATGAGACGCTTCTGGGCGTGAACACCTGGGAGAGTTATCAGGCGGTTCTTGACGCGATCCATGCTGAAAAGCGGCCATGCGATCTGATCGTCGCGACGGGCGATCTGGCGCAGGATCAATCCTCCGCAGCCTATCAGCATTTTGCTGAAGGGATTGCGAGCTTTAGCGTGCCTTGCGTCTGGCTGCCGGGCAATCACGATTTTCAGCCCGCGATGTACAGTTCGCTTCAGGATGCGGGGATTTCACCGGCAAAATGTGTCTTTGCGGGGGACCAGTGGCAAATTCTGCTCCTCGACAGTCAGGTGTTTGGCGTTCCGCACGGTGAGTTGAGCGACTATCAGCTTGACTGGCTGGAGACAAAACTGGCCGCCGAACCGAATCGCAATACGTTGCTGTTACTGCATCATCACCCGCTGCCGGCGGGCTGTAGCTGGCTCGATCAGCACAGCTTACGCAACTCTGCGGCGCTGGACGGCGTGCTGGCGAAATTCCCGCGCGTGAAAAATTTGCTGTGCGGGCACATTCACCAGGAACAGGATCTCGACTGGAACGGTCGCCGCCTGCTCGCGACGCCCTCTACCTGCGTGCAGTTTAAGCCGCACTGCGCCAACTTTACGCTGGATACCATCGCACCGGGCTGGCGCTGGCTGGAGCTGCATGCCGATGGCACGCTGACCACCGAAGTTTGCCGTCTGGCCGGGGCTCAATTCCGCCCGGATACCGCTTCGGAAGGCTATTGATGTCGACGCTTCTCTATCTGCATGGGTTTAACAGCTCACCGCGATCGGCGAAAGCGACGCAGCTTCGCCAGTGGCTGAGCGCGCATCATCCCCACGTGGAGATGATTATTCCGCAGTTGCCCCCTTATCCGGCGGATGCGGCAGAGATGCTGGAATCGATCGTGCTGGAACACGGCGGCGAATCGTTTGGCGTTGTCGGGTCGTCGCTCGGCGGCTACTACGCCACCTGGCTGTCGCAGTGCTTTATGTTGCCCGCTGTCGTCGTCAACCCGGCGGTCCGGCCATTTGAGCTGTTAAGGGACTTTCTTGGCGAAAACGAGAACCCCTACACCGGCCAACAATATGTGCTAGAGTCACGCCATATTTACGATCTCAAAGTTATGCAGGTCGACCCGCTTGAAGCGCCCGATCTTATCTGGCTGCTGCAACAGACGGGAGATGAAGTGCTGGATTACCGCCAGGCAGTGGCGTATTACGCATCCTGCCGCCAGACTGTAGAAGAGGGCGGTAACCATGCTTTCACGGGCTTTGAAGATCATTTCACCCAGATTGTCGATTTTCTTGGACTGCACAGCCACTGACAATCAATGCGAATTGCTAGCTTAAATCATGACGCAAACCTATAACGCTGATGCCATTGAGGTACTCACCGGGCTTGAGCCGGTTCGCCGCCGCCCGGGGATGTACACCGATACGACGCGCCCAAACCACCTGGGCCAGGAAGTAATTGATAACAGTGTGGACGAAGCGCTGGCAGGCCATGCCAAACGCGTGGACGTTATCCTGCACGCCGATCAGTCGCTGGAAGTCATCGACGACGGCCGCGGCATGCCGGTAGATATCCACCCGGAAGAGGGTGTTCCCGCCGTTGAGCTGATCCTCTGTCGTCTGCACGCGGGCGGTAAGTTCTCCAACAAAAACTACCAGTTCTCCGGCGGCTTGCACGGCGTGGGGATCTCCGTGGTTAACGCCCTGTCAAAGCGCGTGGAAGTGAACGTCCGTCGCGACGGCCAGGTGTATAACATCGCGTTTGAAAACGGCGAAAAAGTGCAGGATTTGCAGGTCGTCGGGACGTGCGGTAAACGCAACACCGGCACCAGCGTCCACTTCTGGCCTGACGAAAGCTTCTTCGACAGCCCACGCTTTTCTGTTTCCCGCCTGACGCACCTGCTGAAAGCCAAAGCGGTGCTGTGCCCGGGCGTGGAAATCACCTTTAAAGACCACGTTAATAATACCGAACAAACCTGGTGCTACGCCGATGGTCTGAACGACTACCTGTGCGAAGCGGTTAACGGCCTGCCAACCCTGCCGGAAAAACCGTTCGTCGGGAATTTCGAAGGCGATACTGAAGCGGTGGACTGGGCGCTGCTATGGCTGCCGGAAGGCGGCGAGCTGCTGACCGAAAGCTACGTTAACCTGATCCCCACTATGCTCGGCGGGACCCACGTCAACGGCCTGCGTCAGGGGCTGCTGGATGCGATGCGCGAGTTCTGCGAATACCGCAACATTCTGCCGCGCGGCGTGAAGCTGTCGGCGGAAGATATCTGGGACCGCTGCGCCTACGTGCTCTCCGTGAAGATGCAGGATCCACAGTTTGCCGGTCAGACTAAAGAGCGCCTGTCGTCACGCCAGTGTGCGGCGTTCGTCTCCGGCGTGGTGAAAGATGCATTTACCCTGTGGCTGAACCAGAACGTTCAGGCCGCAGAAATGCTGGCTGAAATGGCGATCTCCAGCGCCCAGCGTCGTCTGCGCGCGGCGAAGAAAGTGGTGCGTAAAAAGCTGACCAGCGGCCCCGCGCTGCCGGGCAAGCTGGCGGACTGTACCGCGCAGGATCTCAACCGCACCGAGCTGTTCCTGGTGGAAGGAGACTCGGCAGGCGGATCGGCCAAGCAGGCGCGCGATCGTGAATATCAGGCGATCATGCCGCTCAAGGGTAAGATCCTCAACACCTGGGAGGTCTCGTCTGATGAAGTGCTGGCCTCGCAGGAAGTACACGATATCTCGGTTGCAATCGGCATCGATCCGGACAGCGACGATCTAAGCCAGCTGCGCTACGGCAAGATCTGCATTCTCGCGGATGCGGACTCCGATGGCCTGCACATCGCCACGCTGCTCTGTGCGCTGTTTGTGAAGCATTTCCGCGCGCTGGTGAAAAACGGTCACGTCCATGTGGCGCTGCCGCCGCTGTACCGAATCGACCTCGGCAAAGAAGTTTACTATGCACTGACGGAAGAAGAGAAAGCGGGCGTGCTGGAACAGCTTAAGCGCAAGAAGGGCAAACCGAACGTTCAGCGCTTTAAGGGGCTGGGTGAGATGAACCCGATGCAGCTGCGTGAAACCACGCTGGATCCGAATACCCGCCGTCTGGTGCAGCTGACCATCAGCGATGAAGATGAACAGCAAACTAACGCCGTGATGGACATGCTGCTGGCCAAGAAACGTTCTGAAGATCGACGTAACTGGCTACAGGAGAAAGGCGACATGGCGGATATAGAGGCCTGATACACGCTGTCTTTTTGCCGGGTGGCGGCTGCGCCTTACCCGGCCTACTTAACCCGTAGGCCCGTGCAAGCGTAGCGCCGCCGGACAAGAAATGCAGCTCATCACGATGAATGGTTTTTCCGGTACTGCAACGGCGTCTCGCCAATCCCCTTTTTAAACGCGCTGATAAACCACGTCACGTCGGAAAATCCCGCCTGTGCGGCAATGTCACGCACGCTCGAATCAGTGTGGAGTAAACACTCGCACGCCTTACGCAACCTTAGCGTGTTCAGGTAGTCGTGAATTTTTTCGCCTGTTTCCGCATGGAATCTTCGCGATACGTAACTACGCGATTTACCCAGCTCTGCGGCCAGCGCATCCAGACGAAATTTCTCCTGATAATGCTCGTCGAGCCAGAACATGACCTGGCTGGCGATCCCCTGGCTGTTGCCCGGCTCGCCGTCGCGATCGTCGGGCAGCATCGCGAACAGGCCGATCAGCAGGCTGGCGATGCTCTCGCCGTTCATCGGCGGTTTATAGCAGCTAAACAGATGGTCGATATGGTGGTGATAGTGGGCTAAATCGGCGACCCACGCTTCGCCGCCACGGCGTGACAGCCGCTCCAGGCGCTGCCGGGTCTGGGGAAAATCCCGCAGGATCTTCAGCACCGCGTGCTGGTCGAGATGAATAATGGTGCGGCGGTAAATTGCCTCCGCCTGTTCGTCCACCATGACCTTGTGCAGCGTAAAAGGCGGGAAGAAAAACAGTCGTCCGGGGCGCATGGTGTAGTGACGATTATCGACAATCGCCACGCCAAAGCCCTCTTCCACATAGAGGATCTCCAGACACTGATGCCAGTGATGGTAGCGCACCGTATTGGCAAACAGGCGGCTGAACGAGGCCACGGTATCGTTCAGGGCGATCAGTTCCAGAAGGTCGGTTGTCGGCGTGTCGTGCATAGTGCAATAAAACTCAACTTTTTCCCGTCTGATCGTCTTTATAAACCACCTTTTTAAATTTTCTCAACTGGAGGTTTATTCATCGTTCATGCCTGTGACACGGCTAACATTTCTGCACCTTGCGGATTCACTATGCTTTGCCGCAGTTGATTACGAGGGCGAACCGATGTGGGCGGCAAACAAAGAAAAATCAAATCCGTTGTCTTCACGCCAGGAGGTAGTGGCGTCGTTGAATGCACTTTTACAGGCGCTGGACACGCAATTTCCGGCGAACCGTTCACGATTCCCGCTGGGCGACACCTGCGCCCATTACACAGCAGATATTGCGCAGATGGAGGGACTTTCCCGCGCGCTGTGGGGGCTGTTTCCGCTGATGGCGTCCGGCGAAAGCACGCCGTTCAGCGAGAAGTACCTTACTGCCATTAAGCTTGGTACCGACCCGCAAAGCAGCGGCTACTGGGGTGAAACCGGCCCGTACGATCAGCGTCTGGTGGAGATGGCGGCCTACGGTCTGGGGCTCGCTCTGCTGGGAGATAAACTCACCGCGCACTTTACCGGTCGCGAGGTGATGAACCTGCACGCGTGGCTCAACCAAATCACCGACGCGCAGATGCCGGACAGCAACTGGAACTATTTTGCCATTATGGTTCAGCTAGGCTTTAAGCGCGCTGGCCTGCCGTACGATCAGGCCGCCATTGACCACCGCTTTGCGCTGATGGACGCCTACTACCTCGGCGACGGCTGGTATTCCGACGGTCCCGGCCGCCCGAAAGATTACTACATCTCCATGGCTTTCCATTTCTACGGCCTGATTTACGCCACCCTGAGTGACGACGAGGCGAGGGCGAATGTGCTGCGCGAGCGCTCGCGCCTCTTCGCGGAAGACTTTATCTACTGGTCCGCCGCCGATGGCGCCTCGGTGCCGTTTGGCCGCAGCCTGACCTACCGCTTTGCCATGGTTGCCTTCTGGAGCGCGGTGGCTTTTTCCCAGCTGGACGTCTTCACCCCGGGCATCGTGAAAGGCATTGTGCTGCGGCATCTGCGCTGGTGGCAGCAGCAGTCGATTGTCGATCGCGACGGCATTCTCACCCTGGGGTTTGCGTATCCGAACCTGGCGATGTGCGAGGATTACAACTCCCCCGGTTCACCGTACTGGGCGCTGAAAACCTATCTGATCCTGGCGCTGCCGGAGGCGCATCCGTTCTGGCAGGCCGACGAGCAGCCGCTGCCCGCGCTTGCTGAAAAACATGTGATTCCGCATGCGCAGCAGATCCTGATGCATTCGAAAGATTCGCAGCACGTCGTCATGCTCACCGCCGGTCAGCTGGAGCTGAACAACTACGTCAACACCGAAGCGAAATACACCAAATTTGCCTACTCCAGCCGCTTCGGATTCACCCTTGAGCGCGGGCGTTTTGGCCTGAAGCATGCCGCCTGCGATTCCATGCTGCTGCTGGCGGACGGAGATGACTATTTCCGCGGTCGTCGCGAGTGCGAAGAGGTTCGGGTGGATGAAAATTACATTTTCTCGCGCTGGTCGCCGTGGCGCGACGTGCAGATTGCGACCTGGCAGATCCCGTTCGGGGAGTGGCACCTGCGCCTGCACCGTATCAACAGCACGCGCACTCTGCAAACCGTCGAGGGCGGCTTTGCGGTGATGAAAACCGCCCACCGGGTGCGCGAACGCGGTTGTTATCTGTTGGCTGAAAACGGCAGCAGCGTCATTGTCGATCTTTCGCCGATCATTCAGCGCCAGCCAGACAGCATCGTCACGCCGCCGAACAGCAGCATTATGTTTGCGGAGTGCGCCTCCATTCCGCTGTTAAAAGCTGACCTCCCGCAAGGGGAAAGCTGGCTCTGTTGCGCCGTTCTGGCTGGCGGAAGACAGCTCGCTGCGGCGACGCCGCAGCTGAATATAACCCATAGCCGGGTCGTCATTAGCGAACCCGGAAGCGAACGTAAGCTGTCGTTCACATTATAAAAATCTGGCCCTACACCCCGGCGAGGATGATATGAAAAGCACATCGACAACCAACAGAACTGAATATTACAAAATCAGCAGCTTTATCTTTCTCTATTTCTTTACCTGGTCTGCCAGTATTGGTCTGCTGGCGATCTGGCTCGGTCAGAAAGCCAACCTGAGCGGATCGGTGATTGGAACCGTCTTTGCGGTGAACGGGATATTCTCCGTTATTCTCAAGCCGATCTACGGCTATATTCTCGATAAGATCGGCATGAGCAAATATCTGCTCTATTTTGTGGTGATCATGTCGGCCCTGATGGCGCCATTCTTTATTTATGTTTACCAGCCGCTGTTAATGTCTAATACCCTGCTGGGGATTATTATCGGCGCGCTCTATTTAAGCTTTGCCTGGTACGCGGGTGTGGCGGCGTGCGAATCGTATTCTGACCGCTTTAGCCGCTTAAACGGCATGGAGTTCGGGCAGATCCGTATGTGGGGATCGCTCGGCTGGGCGGTGGCGTCATCCTTCTCCGGCCTGCTGTTTAACCTCTCACCGGCGTATAACTTTATTCTCGGCAGCGTGGCGTCAGTGGTGATGCTGATTGTCCTGCTGAGCCTGAAAGTGAACACTAACTCCGCTCACGCAGGCGAGGTGCTGACGAAAGAGAAAATCGCCCCGTCAGACGTTTACGCCCTGCTGCGAAACCGCAAATTCTGGGCCTTCTGCCTGTACGTGGCGGGCGTGGCGTGGATGATGTTTATCGCCGAGCAGCAGTTCTCGCGCTATTTCGTCACCTTCTTCGACGATATTCACCAGGGCAACGCGGTATTCGGTTATCTCGGGACCGTGCAGTCGGGCATGGAGTTCGTCATGTATATGGTGATCCCGCTGTTTGTGAACTTTATTGACGCCAAACGCGGGCTATTAATTGTCGGGCTGGTGGTTGGGGCGCGTCTGATTATTTCCGGCATGTGTGATTCACACCTGTTAATTTCAGTGCTTAAGCCGCTGTACGGTCTGGAAATTTGTCTCCTGCTGGTGTCGGTATTTAAATATATCGCCGAGCATTTCGACAAGCGCGTCAATGCCACCATGTATTTACTCGGCTACCAGGCGATGCTCTACGTTGGCAACGTGGTGGTCTCTTCCCCTGCCGGCTATATGTATGACCGTATTGGCTTTGAGCACACCTATATCATCATGGGCGCAACGGCGCTGACCTTTACCCTTATTTCTGCTTTTACGTTATCCGCCTGTCAGAGCAAATGGCGCGGGGCTCGTGCGCTGAACGTAGCAGAAACGTCAACACGATAAATTACGCCGTCAAAGAAGGAACCGAAATATGTTAAGTCGTATCAAAGAAGAACGTCTGCCTGTTATCGCTGCGCCCGTTGACTCCCGCGCATTCAGCGATGAACTGAATTCGGCGCGCAGCCACGTTCTGGACCTGATTAGCCGTCATTTAACGGAGTTCGGCGACAAATTCCCGGCGGAAACCTGCCAGAACGGTTTTTATCCGCTGACTGACAACGTGGAGTGGACCACCAGCTTCTGGACCGGGCAGCTGTGGCTGGCGTGGGAGATGAGCGGCGAGGAAAAATTCCGTGCGATGGCGGAAAAACACGTGCGCTCGTTTGGCCTGCGCATCGCCGGGCGCAACGACACCAACACCCACGATTTAGGCTTCCTTTACACGCTCTCCTGCGTAGCCGCGTGGCGGCTGACCGGAAACCGCGAGGCGCGCGGCTTCTCGCTGCTGGCGGCGGAAGCCCTGCTGGAACGCTTCCACGAGAAGGCGAAGATCATCCAGGCGTGGGGCGATCTCTCCGATCCGGAGCAGGCCGGGCGAATGATCATCGACTGCAACATGAACCTGCCGCTGCTCTACTGGGCAACGGAGCAGACGGGCGATCCGCGCTTTGCCGACGCCGCAAAAGCGCACGTCATGCAGGCGGCGACGTATCTCATTCGTGACGATGCCTCCACCTTCCACACCTACTATATGGATGTGGCAACCGGCGCACCGCGCTACGGCAACACCCAGCAGGGCTACGCCGACGACTCCTGCTGGTCGCGCGGGCAGGCGTGGGGCATTTACGGTTTCCTGCTGAGCTATATCTATACCGGCGACGAAACGATGATCGCCCTGTCAAAACGGCTGGCGAACTACTTCCTCAATCGCCTGCCGGAAGACTACGTCTGCCACTGGGATCTGGCGCTGGTGGGCACCGACGCACTGCGTGACTCTTCCTCGGCGGCAATTGCGGTGTGTGGACTGCTGGAGCTGGTGAAACAACTGCCGGTCACAGATCCGGATCGCGAACGTTACCTCGAATGGGCGAAAGGGATTATGTCCACGCTGACAAAGCACTATCTGATGGGCAAAGAAGAGAAGGGCAACGGGCTGCTTAAGCACTCGGTGTATCACCTGGCGAGCAATAAAGGCGTGGATGAGTGCGCGAGCTGGGGCGATTACTTCTACGTCGAGGCGCTGGTGCGCTTCACCCAGAGCTGGAAGCTGTACTGGTAACGGGCAGCGGTATCACCACCCAAGCACCTCTTTAATGGCGCGCCGGTAGGGCGTATCAAGCTGCGCAGGCACGCGGCAAATATAGTCCCGCGCATGGCTGCGGGTCTGTCCGCTGAGGCTGTCGAGATAAGCGATGGCCTCGTCCACGGCAGGAACCCTGCCTTCCTGCGACGCGCTTCTCGGCGGAAGCCCGGTCCAGATGAACGCCTCAATTCCTCTCTCCCTCGCCCATGTCGAGATCGCTCCCGCGTTGCGTCCGGCTATCAGCAGCGAGCCGATACCATCGCAACGATCGTCAGGAATGGCCTCCCGCTCGCGCAGGGCCTGAGTGGCCACGCTCAGCGAAGTGGCATTCAGCCATACCCAAAGCACAGGCAGGGCGGGCGCGTTCATGCAGATGGCGGTCGCCAGTTCGCCGCCATCGCTGACGCGGCAGAACTCGACGGGCAAAGAAGGCCCGTCGGTTTGCCACTCACCGGCTACCGGTAGCGCGCCGCTTTTCCAGATTAACGAGCCCCAGCCAAGACAAGCGATTTTCATGCTGTTCCTCTGCGCGACGTGAACCAATAGCCTCAGACGTTATGCCTTAGGAATACGCAGCGTCTGGCCGGGATAAATTTTATCCGGGCTGGAGAGCATCGGGCGGTTCGCCTCAAAGATCTTGTTGTACTGATTGGCATCGCCGTACACGGTTTTAGAGATGGCGCTCAGGGTATCGCCGGATTTCACCGTATAGTAGGTTGCTTCATCTTTGGCGTCTGTCGCGGTGATATTGTTCTCCACCTCGCTGACGCCCGCGATGTTGCCGACGGCGACCTGGATTTTTTCTTTCTGCTCCTGCGTTAGCCCGTCGCCCGTTACGCTGGCTTTGCCGTCGGTGACGTTAACCTGAACTTTATCGGAACCGGGAATGTTGAGTTTCTTGAGGTGCTCGGTGATTTTGTCGCTCTGACCCTTATGATCGGTCAGGTTGTCCCAAAGCTTTTCGCCTGCTTCTTTCACGAAGTTAAAAAGACCCATTCCATCCTCCTGTTAAACATGAAGTCAGAATAAGCATAGCAGTTGAGCGGTAAGGTGATAAAAAAAGCCCGGTGGCGTTAACGCTTACCGGGCCTGCGGGGGAAAGTTGTAGGCCGGGTAAACGTAGTGCCACCCGGCAAATTTCACAGAACTTAAACCCCTTGCTCCAGAATACGGATGTGGGTTTCCAGAACGTCCCCTTTCACCGCGTCGCTCCACGCTTTCATATGCGCGGTCTGCAAATGGGCTTCAAGGTGTGCGACGGTTTCCCACTGCTCCACCATGATGATGGAGTCTGGCGCGGTCGCCTGGAAGCTTGCGCTGGTGGCGGCGTCTACCATCGGCGCGTAGCCGTGGCAGCCTTCTTCTTTCAGTACGGTCGGGATGATCTTCGCGAACTCATCCAGTACTGCCTGGCGGTGATGTTGGCCAGGACGCGTACGGATTTCAGCAATAACGGTAAGCATAATTAACTCCTTCTAATTCCAGGCTACCAGTTAAGCAAAAATTTCCGCGAGATGCTTGCGATATTCTGCGATATAGCGTGGGACGTCCGGCATTTTAATTACGTCGTTGACGATAAAGGTCGGCAGCGGCTCCATTCCCAGGAACTGATTCGCCTTGTGGAACGGCAGATACGCGCCGTCTACGCCCACGCCTTCGAAGAACTGATCGTTCTCGGTGAAGGCTTCCAGCGGCGCGTTCCAGGTCAGGGAGAGCATATATTTTTTGCCCTGAATCAGACCGCCGGAACCGTATTTTTTAGACGCATCTGAACGGGTACGACCGTCGCTGGCATACAGCGAACCGTGACCTTCGGTAAACACATCGTCCATGTATTTTTTCACGGTCCACGGTGCGCCCATCCACCAGCCCGGCATCTGCCAGATCACCACGTCGGCCCACAGGAAGTTCTGCACTTCGGCCTTCACGTCGTAATCGCTGTCCGCGCGCACGACCTTAACATCATGTCCGGCGTCGCGCAGGAAACCATCCGCGACCTCGGTCAGGGTGTCATTGAGCTGGCCTTTAGAGTGCGCAAATTCTTTCGCGCCGTTGATAATCAGAATGTTGCTCATTATTTGTCCTCGATGATGAGAGTATGCCGGGTATTCTACGCGCGAGGACGGAGCGGAAAAATAAGCAAAATGTGCAAAGTCTTTTGCGCTCAGCGCAATAATCTTACCAGCTGACGGTCACTGCAAAGCCCCCTTCCGGCGCATTGCCCAGCGAGACGCGCATCCCGTGCAACGCCGCGATACGCATGACGATAGACAACCCCAGACCGCTGCCAGTGGCGTCCTGGCCCGGTGGACGATAAAAGCGCTCGCCGAGACGCGTCAGCGCATCGGTTGAAATGCCCGGGCCGTTGTCGCGCACGGTAAAGCTTTGGGTGTTCAGCGTCACGTCCACCACGCTGCCGCGCGGGCTGTAACGAACGGCGTTGTCCAGCAGGTTTCGCGCCAGCAGACTCAGCAGTAGCGGCTGTCCGTGACGCATCACCTCGGGCGCATTAACGTTGAGCCGAACATCAATGCCCGCCTGCTGCGCCGGATGCCAGATATCCAGCACCGCGGATTGCAGCAAATCAGCCATCATCACGGGTTCGACGTCATCAAGATTATCCAGTGAATCCAGGCGCGACAGGGTGAGAAGCTGATCCACCAGCCGGGAGGCGCGGTCGATGCCTGCATGCAATTGCCCCAGCGCTTTAGACTGCGCCCCGGGATCGTCAAGGGAAAGCTGCGCCACATCGGTTTGCACCTTCAGCGCGGCCAGCGGGCTGCGCAACTCATGGGCGGCATCCGAGGTGAAGCGACGCTCGCGGGCCATCATCTCCTGCGTACGGGCGAAAAGATGGTTAAGCGCATCAAGCAGGGGGCGAACCTCCGTCGGCACGCCGTGGGTGGGCAGCGTATCGGTCGCATCCGGGGAGCGCGAGCGCAGGGTCTGCGCCAGGTTTTTCAGCGGTTTCAGTTCCCGGCTCAGCAGGACAATCAGCAACAGCAGCATTATGGGCAGCGCCACCAGCCACGGCGTCAGCTGCGAGCTGACCACGTCCAGCGCCATATCCTGTCGGTACTCCCACTCCTGGCCAACCACCACGCGGTATTTCCCGTCCGGAGAAGTCAGCCACAGGAAACGCCATTCGTCGTTGTCATCCTGCAACCGACCGTCATCAAACCCGTCCCGGCGGTAGAGGTAAGGTATGTCGCGCCCGTTTTCGCCGTCGTTAAGCACCATGCTGCCGTCGGCGGTTAAGATTGCGAAGGCCAGCGCATCGTCGTCAAGATGGCCGTGTTTGGCTTTTTTCGGCACCTCGCGCATGCGTTCCGGCGCGCGGAGTTCGTCCACGTCCATCGTCAGCAGCCGTTTGGCAAACAGCATCTGCTGGGTATCGAACAGTTTATCGAGCTTGTCGGTCGTCTGGTGCCAGGCCACCACGCTTGCGGCAAACCAGGCCGCCAGGGAAAGCAGCAAAAAGAGGAGCGTCAGGCGCAGCTTCAGGCTCAGGCGTTGGGTCAGTTTCATGCGTCACCCAGGGTATAACCGATGCCGTGCACGGTGCGGATAAAGTCGCTGCCGAGCTTGCGGCGTAAATGATGAACGTGGACTTCGACAGCGTTGCTGGAGACGTCATCATCCCAGTTGTAGAGCTTCTCCTCGATGGCCTTGCGCGGCAGCACGCGGCCCGCGTTGCGCATCAGCAGTTCCAGCAGGGCGAACTCTTTGGGTTTGAGCACCAGCGGTTCGCCCTCCAGCGTGGCGACAAGGCTTGTCGGATCGAGCGTGACCTTGCCGTGACGCAACTCGCTGCGCGCCTGACCGTGGCTGCGGCGTACCAGCGCTTCGAGGCGGGCCGCCACTTCAATTAGCGCGAACGGCTTACACAGGTAATCATCCGCCCCCAGGCGTAACCCTTCGACGCGCTGATTCAGCGCATCCCGCGCGGTCAGGATCAGCACCGGTTCGCTCTTTCCGCTTTCGCGCCAGGCGCGCAGGATCTCAAGCCCGTCGATTTCCGGCAGCGTCAGATCAAGCACCACGGCATCATACGGCGCGGTGTACAGGGCCGCCTGCCCGGTTTTCCCGTCGGTAAACCAGTCCACGTTAAAGCCCATTTTGCTTAAGCCCGTTTTGATGCCGTCGCCAATGAGCTTGTCGTCTTCTACCAGTAAAATGCGCATATTTCCTCCTTGATGCCGTCAGTAAACCTTCTGCAAGCGCCTGCTGTACAGTAAAAATAAATAAATTTTCCCCTTAAGAAGTTGTTAAGGTTTACCCTGTTTAATGGATTGTGAAACGACATTAAAGGGAGAGATAAAGATGAAAAAATTCGCTGCAATTGCTGCCATCATGATGATGACCACGGCCCCTGTCTTTGCTGCACAGGGTGGCTTCTCTGGCCCATCTGCGACACAGAATCAGACGCAAACCCAGCAGGGTGGCTTTGTCGATAATAACGCCAACCTCACCACCGCGGCTAAAGTGAAAGACCTGAAGGACGATGCCTGGGTGAAGCTGCGCGGGAACATTACCGAGCGCCTGTCCGATGACCGTTACACCTTCCGCGATGAAAGCGGCACGGTGGTGGTGGAGATCGACCACAAGCGCTGGAACGGCGTGACGGTGACGCCCCAGGATAAAGTCGAACTCCAGGGTAAAATCGATAAAGACTGGAACGAGTTTGAAATCGACGTGAAGCAGGTTATCAAGCTGAACAAATAACCCGGAAAGGGCCGCATGAGCGGCCCTTTTTCTTTGTGACTCAACTCGCCAGATGAGGTAGTATCTGCGGCAATATTGCCTGAAACCCATCGGTTTCTGAGTTGAGGAATCACACGTAATGAGCGATATGGCAGAGCGCCTCGCGCTACATGAATTCACGGAAAATGCCTACCTGAACTACTCCATGTACGTCATCATGGACAGGGCGTTGCCGTTTATCGGGGATGGCCTGAAGCCCGTTCAGCGCCGCATCGTCTATGCGATGTCCGAACTGGGGCTGAACGCTACCGCCAAGTTCAAGAAATCCGCCCGTACCGTCGGCGACGTGCTGGGTAAATACCATCCGCACGGCGACATCGCCTGCTATGAAGCGATGGTGCTGATGGCCCAGCCGTTCTCTTATCGCTATCCGCTGGTGGATGGCCAGGGGAACTGGGGGGCGCCGGACGATCCGAAATCCTTCGCGGCAATGCGTTATACCGAATCTCGCTTGTCTAAATATGCCGAAGTGCTGTTGGGCGAGCTGGGGCAGGGCACGGTCGACTGGGTGCCAAACTTCGACGGTACGATGCAGGAGCCGAAAATGCTGCCTGCGCGTCTGCCGAACATCCTGCTAAACGGCACGACCGGTATCGCCGTGGGCATGGCGACGGACATTCCGCCGCACAACCTGCGTGAAGTGGCAAAAGCGGCCATCACCCTGATTGAGCAGCCAAAAACCTCGCTGGACGATCTGCTGGATATCGTGCAGGGGCCGGACTATCCGACCGAAGCCGAGATCATCACCTCGCGTGCGGAAATCCGCAAAATCTACCAGAACGGTCGCGGCTCCGTGCGCATGCGCGCGGTGTGGAATAAAGAGGATGGTGCCGTGGTGATCACCGCGCTGCCGCACCAGGTGTCCGGTGCGAAGGTGCTGGAGCAGATCGCCTCCCAGATGCGCAATAAAAAGCTGCCGATGGTGGACGACCTGCGCGACGAATCGGACCACGAAAACCCGACCCGTCTGGTGATTGTGCCGCGTTCTAACCGCGTGGACATGGAGCAGGTGATGAACCACCTGTTCGCCACTACCGATCTGGAAAAAAGCTACCGCATCAACCTGAACATGATTGGTCTGGACGGTCGTCCGGCGGTGAAAAACCTGCTGGAGATCCTTACCGAATGGCTGGCCTTCCGCCGCGATACGGTGCGCCGTCGTCTGAACCATCGCCTGGAAAAAGTGCTTAAGCGCCTGCATATCCTCGAAGGTTTGCTGGTGGCGTTCCTCAACATCGACGAAGTGATCGAGATCATTCGTACCGAGGACGAACCTAAGCCTGCCCTGATGTCGCGCTTTGGCATCAGCGAAACCCAGGCCGAAGCGATCCTCGAACTGAAATTGCGCCATCTCGCCAGACTGGAAGAGATGAAGATCCGAGGCGAGCAGAACGAGCTGGAAAAAGAGCGCGATCAGCTTCAGGCGATTCTGGCGTCCGAGCGCAAGATGAACACCCTGCTGAAGAAAGAGTTGCAGGCCGATGCCGACGCCTTTGGCGACGACCGACGTTCTCCGCTGCACGAGCGCGAAGAGGCGAAGGCGATGAACGAGCACGACATGCTGCCGTCCGAGCCGGTGACCATCGTGCTTTCCCAGAGCGGCTGGGTGCGTAGCGCCAAAGGCCACGATATCGACGCGCCGGGTCTGAGCTACAAATCCGGTGACAGCTTCAAGGCGGCGGTGAAGGGCAAGAGTAACCAGCCGGTGGCGTTCATCGACTCCACGGGCCGCAGCTACGCCATCGACCCGATCACGCTGCCGTCTGCGCGCGGCCAGGGCGAACCGCTCACCGGTAAGCTGACGCTGCCGCCGGGTGCCACGGTTGAGCATATGCTGATGGAAGCCGACGATCAAAAACTGCTGATGGCGTCTGATGCGGGCTACGGCTTTATCTGTACCTTCAACGATCTGGTGTCGCGTAACCGTGCCGGTAAAGCGCTGATTAGCCTGCCGGATAACGCACACGTCATGCCGCCGCTGATCATCGAGAACGAAAGCGACATGCTGCTGGCGATCACCGCTGCCGGACGTATGCTGATGTTCCCGGTCAGCGATTTGCCGGAGCTGTCGAAAGGCAAGGGCAACAAGATCATCAGTATCCCGTCAGCGGAAGCGGCAAAAGGCGAAGATAGCCTCGCGCATCTCTTCCTGCTGCCGCCGCAGAGCACGCTGACCATTCATGTCGGCAAGCGTAAAATCAAACTGCGTCCGGAAGAGTTGCAGAAGGTGGTGGGTGAGCGCGGACGTCGCGGCTCACTGATGCGCGGCCTCCAGCGAATCGACCGCGTGGAGATTGACTCGCCGGCGCGCAGCAAAGCGGACGACAGCGAAGAGTAACCTGTTTCATCCCCCTCTTTCCGGAGGGGGTATTACCATAAAATTTCCCGTAAAAACGTTGTTAATTCGTGCGTTGCGATTAACAATACGCGCTCGTAATAAAGTCCTTACCTGGCCACAGGTGAAGTATAATTGTCAGCTGTCAGGGCTTCAGAGGTCGCTATGCTATACATTGTTCGTCTCATTCTTACCGTTATTTATTGCATTCTGGTCTGTATTTTCGGATCGATTTATTGCCTGTTCAGCCCGCGTAACCCAAAGCATGTCGCGACGTTTGGCCACATGTTTGGTCGTCTTGCGCCGCTGTTTGGCCTGAAGGTTGAAAAGCGTCTGCCTGAAGGGGCGGAGAATTTCGGTAACGCCATCTATATCGCTAACCATCAGAACAACTACGATATGGTGACGGCCTCAAATATTGTTCTTCCGCCGACCGTAACCGTGGGCAAAAAAAGCCTGCTGTGGATCCCCTTTTTCGGCCAGCTGTACTGGCTCACCGGTAACTTGCTGATTGACCGCAACAACCGCGCCAAAGCGCATGGCACCATTGCGGAAGTGGTGGATCAGTTTAAAAAGCGCCGGATTTCCATCTGGATGTTCCCGGAAGGGACGCGCAGCCGTGGTCGCGGCCTGCTGCCGTTCAAGACCGGCGCGTTTCATGCTGCAATTGCGGCTGGCGTTCCAATTATTCCCGTGTGTGTTTCCAATACATCGAATAAGATTAATCTTAACCGTCTGAATAACGGACTGGTCATTGTCGAAATGCTGCCGCCGGTAGATACCTCTAAATACGGTAAAGACCAGGTGCGCGAGCTGGCCACGCACTGCCGCGAGCTGATGGCTCAGCATATTGCGCAGCTCGATAAAGAAGTTGCAGAGCGAGAAGCCGCCGGTAAGATTTAACCCGGTGTCGTGTAAGGGAAAACGAATTCCCGCGTTGTTAGTCGTTTCAGATGGAGCTTATATGTCACTCAGTCGGCGTCAGTTTATTCAGGCTTCGGGTATCGCCCTTTGTGCGGGTGCGATACCGCGGACAGCCAGCGCCGCCGGGCAGCAACAGCCGCTGCCTATTCCGCCGTTGATTGAATCCCGTCGCGGGCAGCCGCTATTCCTCACGCTTCAGCGTAGCCACTGGTCCTTTACCCAGGGAACGCGCGCGCAGGTATGGGGCATTAACGGACGCTACCTCGGGCCGACCATTCGCGTGTGGAATGGCGATGACGTTAAGCTCATCTACAGTAACCGTACGACGGAAAATGTCGCGATGACCGTCAGTGGTTTGCAGGTGCCGGGGCCGCTGATTGGCGGCGCGGCACGCATGATGTCGCCGAATGCCGACTGGGCGCCCGTCCTCCCGATTCGTCAGAGCGCGGCGACATTGTGGTATCACGCCAATACCCCGAACCGCACCGCCCAGCAGGTCTACAACGGCCTGGCCGGAATGTGGCTGATTGAAGATGAGGTCAGTAAAACGCTGCCGATCCCGAATCACTACGGCGTCGATGATTTCCCGATCATTATTCAGGATAAGCGACTGGATAACTTTGGTACCCCGGAGTACAGCGAGCCGGGCAGCGGTGGCTTTGTGGGCGATACGCTGCTGGTTAACGGCGCGCAAAGCCCGTATGTCGAAGTGTCTCGTGGCTGGGTGCGCCTGCGTCTGCTGAATGCCTCTAACTCGCGCCGCTACCAGTTGCAGATGAGCGACGGCCGCGCGTTGCACGTGATTTCAGGCGATCAGGGGTTATTACCTGCGCCGGTGTCGGTGAAGCAGCTGGCGCTGGCGCCAGGCGAACGTCGTGAAATCCTCGTGGATATGACCAACGGGGATGAAGTGTCCGTGACCTGCGGCGAAGCGGCAAGCATTGTTGACCGTATTCGCGGCTTCTTTGAACCGTCGAGCGTGCTGGTCTCCACGCTGGTGCTGACGCTGCGCCCGACCGGCCTGTTGCCGCTGGTGACCGACAGCCTGCCGATGCGCCTGCTGCCGCAGGAAATTGTGACCGGCCCGGCAGTACGCAGTCGCGATATCAGCCTTGGCGACGATCCGGGCATCAACGGCGCGCTGTGGGACGTAAACCGCATTGATATCACCGCCCAGCAGGGAACCTGGGAGCGCTGGACCGTCCGCTCGGAGATGCCGCAGTCGTTCCATATTGAAGGGGTGTCATTCCTGATCCGCAACGTCAACGGGGCGATGCCGTTCCCGGAAGACAGGGGCTGGAAAGATACCGTCTGGGTGGATGGCCAGGTCGAACTGCTCGTCTACTACGGCCAGCCTTCCTGGCCGCACTTCCCGTTCCTGTTCCACAGCCAGACCCTGGAGATGATGGACAGGGGATCGGTAGGGCAGATGCTGGTGAATCCGGCACCGTAAAACACTTTCTCCCTCTCCCTGTGGGAGAGGGTTGGGGTGAGGGCAACAGCCCGCACAATACCCCTTCATTTCCCCCGGTAAACCAGCGTATAATCCCGCTCCTTTTGTCTATTTTTTCTTCGGAAGCATTATGAGCGCTATTTCCCTGATCCAGCCGGATCGCGACCTCTTCTCCTGGCCCCAGTACTGGGCAGCCTGCTTTGGACCGGCGCCTTTCCTGCCGATGTCCCGTGAAGAGATGGACCAGTTGGGCTGGGACAGCTGCGATATTATTCTGGTGACGGGCGATGCGTATGTCGATCACCCGAGCTTTGGCATGGCGATCTGCGGCCGTATGCTTGAAGCCCAGGGCTTCCGCGTGGGGATCATCTCCCAGCCTGACTGGAACAGCAAAGACGACTTTATGCGTCTGGGCAAGCCGAACCTGTTCTTCGGCGTGACCGCAGGCAACATGGACTCGATGATCAACCGCTATACCGCCGACCGTAAGCTGCGCCATGACGACGCTTATACGGCTGACAACGTGGCGGGTAAACGTCCCGACCGCGCGACCCTCGTCTACACCCAGCGATGCAAAGAAGCATGGAAAGACGTGCCGGTGATCCTGGGCGGCATCGAAGCGAGCCTGCGCCGTACCGCACACTATGACTACTGGTCCGACACCGTGCGCCGTTCGGTGCTGGTGGATTCGAAAGCCGACATGCTGATCTTCGGTAACGGTGAGCGTCCGCTGGTAGAGGTGGCACACCGTCTGGCGCAGGGCGAAGCGGTCAGCGAGATCCGCGACGTGCGCAACACCGCGATCATGGTGAAAGAGGCGCTGCCGGGCTGGAGCGGGGTGGATTCCCGCATTATCGATATGCCGGGCAAAATCGATCCTATCCCGCATCCGTACGGTGACGATTTGCCGTGCGCGGATAACAAACCGGTTGAGCCAAAAAAAGCGGAAGCAAAGGCCGTGGTGGTGCAGCCGCCGCGTCCGAAGCCGTGGGAAAAAACCTATGTGCTGCTGCCGTCCTACGAAAAAGTAAAAAGCGATAAAGTACTCTACGCCCACGCGTCGCGCATCTTACACCATGAAACCAACCCCGGCTGCGCGCGAGCGCTGATGCAAAAGCACGGCGAGCGCTATATCTGGGTTAACCCGCCGGCGATCCCGCTCTCTACCGAAGAGATGGACAGCGTGTTTGCTCTGCCGTACAAGCGTGTACCGCATCCGTCATATGGCAGCAGCCGCATTCCGGCGTACGAGATGATTCGTTTCTCGATCAACATCATGCGCGGCTGCTTCGGCGGGTGCTCCTTCTGTTCGATCACCGAACACGAAGGCCGTATTATTCAGAGCCGTTCCGAAGAGTCGATTGTTAACGAGATCGAAGCCATTCGCGACACGGTGCCGGGCTTTACCGGTGTGATCTCCGATCTGGGTGGTCCAACGGCCAACATGTACATGCTGCGCTGTAAATCGCCGCGCGCCGAGCAGACCTGCCGTCGTCTCTCCTGCGTCTATCCGAGCATTTGCGAGCATATGGACACCAACCACGAGCCGACGATCAACCTTTACCGTCGCGCCCGTGACCTGAAAGGCATCAAGAAGATCCTGATCGCCTCCGGCGTGCGTTACGACATTGCGGTGGAAGATCCGCGCTACATCAAAGAGCTGGCGACGCACCACGTTGGCGGTTATCTGAAGATCGCCCCGGAGCACACCGAAGAAGGCCCGCTGTCCAAAATGATGAAGCCGGGCATGGGCAGCTATGACCGCTTTAAACAGCTGTTTGATACCTATTCAAAACAGGCGGGGAAAGAGCAGTATCTGATCCCATACTTCATCTCCGCACACCCCGGCACCCGTGATGAAGACATGGTGAATCTGGCGCTGTGGCTGAAGCAGCGTCGATTCCGTCTGGATCAGGTGCAGAACTTCTACCCGTCGCCGCTCGCCAACTCGACGACCATGTATTACACCGGCAAAAACCCGCTGAGTAAGATTGGTTATAAGAGCGAAGACGTGGTGGTGCCGAAAGGGGATAAACAGCGCCGTCTGCATAAAGCGCTGCTGCGCTATCACGATCCGAAAAACTGGCCGCTGATCCGTCAGGCGCTGGAAGAGATGGGGAAAAAGCACCTGATCGGCTCGCGTCGTGATTGCCTGGTGCCTGCGCCAACGCTGGAAGAGATGCGCGAAGCGCGCCGCCAGAACCGCAACACGCGCCCGGCGCTGACCAAACATACCCCGATTGCGCATCAGCGTTCGAATGGTGTTGCGGGAACGAAGAAGAACGTAAAACGTTAGACCGGTTAAACCTGTAACAATACCCGGTGGCGCTGCGCTTACCGGGTCTACAGGTCTAACCCTCTCCCCTCCGGGGAGAGGGCAGGGTGAGGGGATTACCCGCCAAACTGATCCGGGTCCGGCCCAAGCCGCTTGCCCTGATCCAGCTTCGCAATTTCACCCAGCTCGTCTTTATCCAGGCGGAAATCCCAGACGTCGAAGTTCTCGGCGATACGCGATGGCGTGACCGATTTCGGGATCACCACCAGACCGCTATCCAGATGCCAGCGAATGACGATCTGCGCCGGGGTTTTACCGTACTTATCCGCCAGTTCACGGATGATTTTCTGGTCAAACACCCCTTCGCCGCCCTGGGCCAGCGGGCTCCAGGATTCGGTCTGGATCTTGTGCGTGGCGTTCCATGAATGAAGCTGGCGCTGCTGCATCAGCGGGTGCAGCTCAATCTGGTTAATCACCGGCGCGACGCCCGTTTCATCAATCAGGCGTTGCAGATGATGAACCTGGAAATTACAGACGCCGATGCTTTTTATCAGCCCCTCTTTTTGCAGTTCAATCATCCCTTTCCAGGCATCAACG
The DNA here is from genome assembly GCF_002787395.1 of Enterobacter sp. CRENT-193. NCBI lineage: Bacteria > Pseudomonadati > Pseudomonadota > Gammaproteobacteria > Enterobacterales > Enterobacteriaceae > Enterobacter > Enterobacter sp. CRENT-193. The sequence goes on from NZ_CP024812.1 coordinate 1,551,804, forward strand.
TAATGGTCGATAGCCGGTACCGGCCAGTGCATGAGATAAAGATCGACGAAATCGAGCTGGAGTTTCTCCAGACTCTCCTGCAACGCTTCGCGGGGACGCTTTTGATCGTCGTTCCACAGCTTGGTGGTGATGAAAAGCTCATCCCGGGGAACGCCGGCGCTGGCAAGCGCTTTTCCCACGCCGTCCTCGTTTTTATAGGCGGCGGCGGTATCGATGGACCGATAGCCGACTTCCAGGGCTTTATGAATGGCGGAGACGACCTCGTCGTTACCGGCTTTCCATACACCTAGCCCCAGCTGGGGCATCACGTTGCCGTCCTGTAGCTTGATTACGGTTTGGTTTGCCATTTTTCCTCCTTCAGGTGCTCATCGCCGGAGGGAACCTCCGACGATGTGATGTGCATTAAGTCTGGACGAAATGTCAAAAAACGAAAGTCAGGATCCTAAAAACGCTTAGCGTGCCGCTTCGTAAATACGACGGCTGACGTCAAGGGTGATGTCGCCATGCTCGCCGATCTGCGTCATACCGTGTGCTTCCAGTTTCGCCAGCAGGGCAGGGATGGAGCTGCCGTCCAGGCCGTAGCCAGAGAGACGCGTTGGCACGCCCAGGCTTTCAAAGAAGTGACGGGTGGCTTCAATCGCGGCATCGATACGCGCATCGTCGGAACCGTCGGTGATGTTCCACACGCGTTCGGCGTACTGGAGCAGTTTGGCGCGTTTAGCGTCACGTTTTTCGTTCCACAGCGCAGGCAGAACCACCGCCAGCGTCTGGGCGTGATCCAGGCCGTGCATCGCCGTCAGCTCGTGGCCGAGCATGTGGGTAGCCCAGTCCTGCGGCACGCCTGCGCCGATCAGGCCGTTCAGCGCCTGGGTGGCTGCCCACATCACGTTGGCACGCACGTCGTAGTTTTCAGGCTCTTTCAGCGCTTTCGGACCTTCTTCAATCAGCGTCAGCAGAATGCCTTCCGCGAAACGATCCTGAATTTTGGCGTTTACCGGGTAAGTAACGTACTGCTCAACGGTGTGAACAAAGGCGTCGACCACGCCGTTCGCCACCTGACGCGCAGGCAGGGTATAGGTGTAAACCGGATCGAGGATCGCGAACACGGGCTGAACGTGTTCGTTCATAAAGGCCTGCTTGTCACCGGTGGTTTTACGGGAGATGACCGCGCCTTTGTTGGACTCTGATCCGGTGGCCGGCAGCGTCAGCACGGAGCCCATCGGGATCGCACTGCTGATGTCGCTGCCGCCCGTTTCCAGAATATGCCACGGGTCGATGCCGTCAGCGTAATGGGCCGCCGCCGCGATGAATTTGGTGCCGTCCAGCACGGAACCGCCGCCCACCGCCAGCAGGAAGGTGATCTGCTCCTCGCGGGCGATTTTTACCGCGTTCATCAGCGTTTCATAAGACGGGTTAGGCTCGATACCGCCGAACTCGCGCACGTCCAGACCTTCCAGAGCGCTGTACACCTGATCCAGTACGCCGGTTTTTTTCACGCTGCCGCCGCCGTAGGTAATCAGGACGCGGGCGTCCGTCGGGATTTGCGCGCGCAGGTCAGCGATAGCGTTTTTACCAAACAGAATGCGGGTTGGGGTATGAAGATTAAAGTTGTTCATGGCTTGTTCCCTGTAGTGGGTAAAAAATCGTGGTGGCGCAGAAGGCAACCTGATGCTGCTCATTGTGGCGGGCAGGCGCTATCCTCTCAATGCACATTCCTGCCGATGTCTTGCCCATTTCTACAGCGCGCTGGAGAAACGGTAAGAAAATGCGCACACTGTCAGCGTCGGAAACCGTACCCGGAGTAACTGAAAATGAACCGTGATGCCATCTGCCGCCAGCTAACGTCGCAGATTAAAACACTGATTGATAACGGAAATGATTCGGCTGAGCTGTTGCCGGATATTCGATTGCTGTACGGTACCCAGCCCGGGACGCGCACCCCGGTGATGTATCAGCCCGGCATCGTGTTTCTCTTTTCTGGCCATAAGATTGGCTATATCAATGAGCGCGTGTTCCGTTACGACACCAATGAATATCTGCTTCTGACAGTACCTTTACCCTTCGAATGTGAAACTTTCGCGACAGAGGAGGTGCCGCTGGCCGGGATCCGCGTCAACGTCGACATCCTCCAGTTGCAGGAGCTGCTGATGGATATTGGGGAGGACGAACTTTTCCGGCCGTCGATGGCGGCAAGCGGTATCAACTCCGCGACCCTATCGGAGGAAATTCTCTGCGCGATTGAACGCCTGTTAGACGTGATGGAAAGGCCGCTGGATGCGCGTATTCTCGGAAAGCAGATTATCCGCGAAATTCTTTACCATGTGCTGCTCGGGCCGGGCGGCGGGGCGCTGCTGGCGCTGGTAAGCCGCCAGACGCACTTTAGCCTGATTAGCCGCGTGCTCAAGCGCATTGAGAGCCAGTACACGGAAAACCTCAGCGTTGACCAGCTGGCGGCGGAAGCCAATATGAGCGTCTCGGCGTTTCACCATAACTTTAAATCCGTCACCAGCACGTCGCCGTTGCAGTACCTCAAAACCTACCGTCTACATAAGGCGCGGATGCTGATGATCCACGATGGCATGAAGGCCAGCGCCGCGGCGATGCGGGTTGGGTATGAAAGCGCGTCGCAGTTTAGTCGGGAGTTTAAGCGCTACTTCGGCGTCACGCCGGGGGAAGATGCGTCGCGCATCAGAACGATGCAGGGCGCTTAGGCTTTTGATTCTCTCCCCGCGGGAAGAGAATCAGGATGGGGTATCAGGCGCTGCAATACTTCTTCTTAATCACCACCGCGATTGTGCCGACCAGGCCCGCAACCAGCAGGAAGATCGGCAGCACCATCAGGAACGTCATCACCTGGTCTTCATGGCGCTTAACAAACGGGATCATATTCAGCGCGTAGCCGAGCGTGGTGACCACGCCCACCCAGAGCAGAGCGCTCAGCCAGTTGAAGAACTGGAAGCGGCGGTTAGGGAGGCCTGAAATACCCGCCATGGTAGGCAACAGGGTGCGAACAAACGCCAGAAAACGCCCGGCAAGTAACGCCAGCAGGCCGTGGCGGTCAAACATGCAGGTGGCGCGCTGGTGATATTTATGCGGCAGCTGTGCCAGCCAGCCTTTCACCACGCGGGTGTTTCCAAGCCAGCGCCCTTGCAGGTAGCTCAGCCAACAGCCGAGACTGGCCGCAGAAGTGAGGATCACCATTGTCGGTGCGAAGTCCATCACGCCCTTGCCGATTAACGCCCCTGCGAGCAGGAGCAGGCTGTCGCCGGGTAAAAATGAGGCTGGCAGTAGTCCATTCTCCAGAAACAGCGTCGCGAACATCACGAAATAGACAATCCCGACGACATGCGGGTCCGCCAGCGCGGCAAAATCGTGTTGCCAGAGCGCCGTGATGATATTTTGAATAACAGCCATGGACTTTCCTGTGGAACAGCAGATATAACGCTATTGTACTCCCAATTTTGCCTGTCGGGGTTGATCGCAGGCGCATCTCATACAGACTTTTCTGCTTGCGGTGTTCAGAATTGCGTCCGGGGAGTACATTTCAGTCAGCACTTTACACGATGCGCTCAAATCCTGCCGATAAATCCGCAATTAAATCGTCCACATTTTCCAGCCCGATATGCAGGCGGATTAAGGTCCCTTCGAAGTCCACCTCGCCGCCCGGGCGCAGGGCCGCAATCTGCTCCGGCTGGTTGGGCAGGATCAGCGATTCAAACCCACCCCATGAATAGGCCATGCTGAAGAGGGTAAAGTTATCCAGATAGCTTGCCAGTTCGGCGTCATTCAGGCGCTTTTTAAGTACAAATGAGAACAACCCGCTGCTGCCCGTAAAGTCACGTTGCCAGTATTCATGGCCTTTGCTGCCCGGCAGCGCCGGATGGTTAACGCGCTCCACCTGCGGATGCAGCGCCAGCCACTGTGCAATTTGCAGGCTGCTTTCGTGATGCTGACGCAGACGCACGCCGAGCGTACGGATGCCCCGGCTGGTCATGTAGGCGGTATCGGCATCCACCATCTGGCCCATCAGGTAGGCGTTTTCACGCAATTGATCCCAGCAGCGGGCGTTAGATACCGCCGTACCGATCATGCCGTCGGAATGGCCAATCAGGTATTTGGTCGCCGCTTGAATGGAGATATCGATGTCAAATTCCAGGGCTTTAAACAGCACACCTGCCGCCCAGGTGTTGTCGATCATGATGATCGCTTCCGGCGCTATGCTGCGCACCGCCTTCACGATGGCCGGGACGTCATGCACTTCCATGGTGATGGAGCCGGGAGATTCCAGGAACACAACGCGCGTGTTGGGCTGAATAAGCCCGGCAATACCGGCCCCAATCAGCGGATCGAACCAGCTGGTGGTGACGCCGAGCTTGCTGAGTATTTTGGTGCAGAAGTCCTGGCTTGGCTCGTAAGCGGTATTGGTCATCAGGACGTGGTCACCCTGTTCCACAAACGCCAGAATGGTATTGGCGACCGCCGCCGCGCCGCACGGGAACAGCGCGCAGCCCGCGCCGCCCTCCAGTTCGCACATGGCTTCCTGCAACGAGAAATGGGTTAACGTGCCACGACGACCGTAAAATAGCCCGCCCTTCGCGCGATTACGCGTAGCGATTTTTTTATCTTCAACGGTATCAAACACCAGCGAGGAGGCGCGCTGGATCACGCTGTTGACCGAGCCCTGAGTGTATTTCTTACTGCGTCCTGCCTGCACCAGCGTGGTCTCAAGCTGCTTTTTAGTCATGTTCGCTAACCCTATTTTTATACGTCTGGACGTCCAGACTACCACGATTGTCAGAATGTGCATCCGGATGCTTATCGAATAAGCAGAAAATATTATCAAAAATTCGCATAAGAAATTTTTACTGCGTAAGCGCAAGGAAAGTGAGCGAAAATTACGGCACTATGTAAATACTAATGAGAACTACTATCAATTCGACGACGTTTTGATATTATTACGTTCAGATTTTGTGATTTGCGTCCTGGAGATACAGAGTGGGTAATAATTTGATGCAGACGGATCTCTCCGTTTGGGGCATGTATCAACATGCTGACATCGTAGTTAAGATTGTGATGATCGGCCTGATTCTGGCGTCCGTGATCACCTGGGCTATCTTCTTCAGCAAGAGCGCCGAACTTCTTTCACAAAAACGCCGCCTCAAGCGTGAGCAGAAGCAGCTGGCGGAAGCCCGTTCTCTGGATCAGGCTTCTGATATCACCTCATCCTTCCATGCGAAAAGCCTGACTACCCTGTTAGTGAACGAAGCGCAGAACGAGCTGGAACTCTCCGCAGGCAGTGAAGATAACGAAGGCATTAAAGAGCGTACCGGCTTCCGTCTGGAGCGTCGCGTTGCGGCCGTGGGTCGTCATATGGGCCGCGGTAACGGCTACCTGGCGACTATCGGCGCTATCTCCCCGTTCGTCGGCCTGTTCGGTACCGTCTGGGGCATCATGAACAGCTTTATCGGTATCGCCCAGACGCAGACCACTAACCTTGCGGTCGTCGCGCCGGGTATCGCAGAAGCGCTGCTGGCAACGGCTATCGGTCTGGTTGCCGCTATCCCGGCGGTTGTTATCTATAACATCTTCGCGCGCATGATTGGCAGTTACAAAGCCACACTGGGTGACGTTGCCGCGCAGGTTCTGCTGCTGCAAAGCCGCGATCTGGACCTGAACGCCAGCGCCGTTAAACCGGTTCATGCGGCGTCCAAACTGCGCGTAGGTTGATTGTATGGCAATGCGTCTTAATGAAAATCTGGACGATAACGGTGAAATGCATGAGATCAACGTGACGCCGTTTATCGACGTCATGCTGGTTCTGCTGATTATCTTTATGGTTGCCGCACCGCTGGCGACGGTGGATGTGAAGGTGAATCTGCCTGCGTCCTCCAGCCAGCCGCAGCCGCGTCCGGAAAAGCCTATCTACCTGTCCGTGAAGGCCGATAAGTCCATGTTCCTGGGCAACGATCCGGTAACGGATGCCTCGGTTATTCCGGCGCTGGACCAGCTCACCGGCGGCAAGAAAGACACCACCGTCTTCTTCCGCGCGGATAAAACCGTTGATTATGAAACCATGATGAAGGTAATGGACACGCTGCATCAGGCGGGATACCTGAAGATTGGTCTGGTCGGCGAAGAGAAAGCGGCCGCGAAGTAAAACGAAGGCTCTTGCAGCCTTGCCTGCCGGGTGGCGGCGTCGCATTACCCGGCCTGCATTCCGCAACAATCATTGTTGTCTCACTCTGAAGGCGCCGTCGGCGCCTCTTCATCAAGCGCCACACAGGTCACGTTTGATGTACGGTAATTGCCTTCCGAGAGTTTACGGGTCAGGCGCAGGGTGGCTGTCTCGCGTGCCAGCAGGTACTGATAGTTCGCCTCCAGTCGCCCGAGGATCTTCTCTTTAAGCTCAGGACGCTGTTCAATAATGGCGTTCATCACCGCGCCGTAAATCTCCTCCTTGGCCTGCAAGGCGTAAATCTCCCGACGGTTCTGCCATTTCAGGCGTACCAGCGTGGCCGGAATCGAAACCAAATCCTGCGTAATTCGCGTCATCTCGTCATTTTTTATCTTTTTCAGGGCGTCGAGATTCTGCTTTAAGATAAATTCATCGCTTTTTTTATCATCTAAAGTCAAATAAACGTTATTACCGCTATCATCATTCACGTTAATCTTCCCCCAGGTTATAAAAGATGGGATTGTTTTTTTCACGCGTAATTAAATTAAGCCAAATTTCATTGCCGGCTTCATTTATTTGCTGCGTTTTCTCGACCATTATTTGACTTAGCGTCTGGGCGTCTATTTCCCCTTCGGCCTGTAAATCATTCAGCAGATGAACTAAGGCTTCAATCTTGATCGCGCGAAATAAACGCTCTTTTAAATGGCGATCGTGCTCTTCCAGCACCATATTACGGGATTTGCCGGTGCGTGAAACACCAATTAATATGTCGGCTTCATAGTCGGAGAGTTTTCTTTTTCCTTGAGTGAAATTCGCCTCTTTATCTGCTTCCGTCGAAGGCTGTTCCACAAGCGTAATGTGGTACTTTGCCGGGACAAGATTGTCGGGCAGCATTTTAATTTCCTTTAATTTCAAAAGGGTGGGATTGGAAAAAGGGTGAGATTCGTTGACAATATCATGAGGCAATTTTAAAATCAAAAAAAATGGAGCCTACCCATGAACAGCATTTTCTTCACGGTCATAACGTTACTATTACTGACCGCTGGCGTGCTTTTATTGATGCAAGAGTTCAATAAAACGAAAGTGTCAAAAGACGTCAGTGAACCGCCGCAGCCTGAATTGATGTCGAAAGAGGAGGGGGAAGATCATTTCTCCGTATTGATGAACGCCGTGACGCCGGTCTGGTACTGGCGAGTAAATCACGAATATATCGATTTCCTCCATGCGACAATTAAGCGAATGAAAATGGCCGAAATTAATGATACGCCCGGCCTGTTCGACGCGCAGCGCCGCTGTAGCGACCTTAATTCGGCGGTCTATAAATATTACGACAATATCAAAAAGCGCTGTCTGAATGGCGAGAAGGTGTCGTACTCCGATTTAGATGTATTAAATCTGCGCCAGTGTTTTCGTGAGTTTAGCCTGGAAGCCTACCCGGAACTGGTCGCGCTGGTCTGGCCGGAGTATGCGCGTCCGGATGTAGATCCCAACGAGGTATAGTTGAGATATACTCAGCGCTGGTTTCGTTTGCAGACAGGATTTTATGGAACGCTTCTTTGAAAACGCAATGTATGCCTCTCGCTGGCTGCTCGCACCCGTCTATTTTGGTCTCTCCCTGGCGCTGGTCGCCCTGACGATTAAGTTCTTTCAGGAGATATTCCACGTCCTGCCAAACATTTTCTCCGTGGCAGAAGCCGATTTGATTCTGGTTCTACTGTCGCTGGTAGATATGACGTTGGTGGGAGGATTACTGGTGATGGTGATGTTCTCCGGTTATGAGAATTTCGTCTCTCAGCTTGATATCGCCGAGCACAAAGAAAAGCTCAGCTGGCTGGGGAAAATGGACGCCTCATCGCTGAAGAATAAAGTCGCGGCGTCGATTGTTGCAATTTCGTCTATTCACCTGTTACGCGTCTTTATGGACGCGAAAAACGTCCCGGATAATAAGCTGATGTGGTATGTGATTATCCACCTGACGTTTGTGCTGTCGGCGTTTGTTATGGGGTATCTGGATAAGATCAGTAAGAAATAAATTCACCACGCCCCCTCTCCCTGTGGGAGAGGGGGCGTGGTAAGGGCAGCAGGCCGCACTATTTATCCGACGACGCCTGCCACAAATTCAGCTCACCATCCGCAACGTGCTGGTCAATCCGCATCAGTTCATCTTCGCTAAAGCGCAGGTTATTCAGCGCCTGAACGTTCTCTTCCAGCTGCTCCGGGCGGCTCGCGCCAATCAGTACCGACGTTACACGCTCATCTTTCAACAACCAGCTTAGCGCCATCTGCGCCATCGTCTGCCCGCGCGCGTGCGCCATCTCGTTCAGCAGACGAAGGCTGCTCAGGTTGGCTTCCGTCAGCATTTTCTCCGTCAGGCCGCGCACTTTTTTCCCTTCGCGCTGCATACGTGAACCGTCCGGAATGCCGTTCAGGTATTTTCCGGTGAGCAGGCCCTGTGCCAGCGGGGTAAAGGCGATACAGCCCGTTCCGTTTTTCTCCAGCGCGTCCAGCAGGCCGGTCTTGTCGACCCAGCGGTTAAGCAGGTTGTAAGACGGCTGGTGGATCAAAAGCGGGATCTTCCACTCGCGCAGCAATTCGGTCATCGCCGCCGTGCGTTCCGTGGAGTAAGACGAAATGCCGACATACAGCGCTTTTCCGCTCTGCACCGCGTGTGCCAGCGCGGCGGCGGTCTCTTCCATCGGCGTGTTTTCGTCTACGCGGTGAGAATAGAAAATATCCACATACTCCACACCCATGCGGTTCAGGCTCTGGTCGAGGCTGGCGAGCAGGTACTTACGTGAACCGCCCGAACCATACGGTCCTGGCCACATGTCGTAGCCCGCTTTGGTGGAGATGATCAGCTCGTCACGATACCCGGCAAAATCCTCCCGTAGCAGACGGCCAAAATTCTCTTCAGCGCTGCCCGGAGGGGGGCCGTAGTTGTTGGCAAGATCAAAGTGGGTAATGCCGAGATCGAAGGCCTTACGCAGCAGCGCGCGCTGGGAATCGAGCGGCTGAACGTGACCGAAGCTGTGCCACAGGCCCAGCGACAGTGCCGGTAAGCGCAGGCCGCTTTTGCCGCAGTATCGGTACTGCATGTTTTCGTATCGGCCGGTGTAAGGGTGCCAGGACATGATGTCTCCTTTCTTGTCGGTGAATTTTCGAAACAACGTTTTCATTCTATGCCGACTCGATAACGAAAAAAGTATATTTTCTACAGTATCTGCCGATAACGAGGGGAGTACTCGCCTCTGGGCGAATTCACCCTCACGGCAAGGAATACTCAATGAAGATGCTTCGTAATTTCACCATCCGTTTCGTCATGCTGACGATACTGGGGATCTTTTGTGTCATGTGGGCAGGCGTGGGGCTTTACAGCACCTGGTCTCTGTCTCGTGTTTCTGATGGTAATGACGTTGACCGCCAGCTGGTCCGGCAAATGACGGTGCTGAGCCAGGGCAACGATCAGTATTTCCGTTTCGTCACCCGCCTGAGCCGGGCAATGGAAGTTAAAGCGGCGGGCGGCACGCCGGACCTGGCTCCTGCTCAGCAGGCGCTGGATAACATGAGTAAAAAGCTGGCAGAGATGAAAGCTATCTCCCCGGGCCCGATGGATGAAAAGGTGTCTGCGCAGGTGATTTCCACCTGGCAGGCGCTGCTCGATCAGGGCGTTACACCGCAGATGGCGCAGGCGAAGCAGGCGACGCTCGAAGGCTATCGTCAGCATGCCAACAACGTCACGCCGCCGCTAAGCCGTGCATTCGGGTCAGCGGCTGAGAACTTTAACAATACCGCGGCGAAGGCGCTCGACAGCACGCGCGTGGTGGTCGACGGCCTCACCAGCATGACCCGGACGGTAATTATCACCGCCACGATCGTGGGTCTGCTGATCCTGCTTTTCACCGACCGCTACCTGGTGGCGATACTGGTAAAACCGCTGGATCGTATCCGTCAGCAGTTCCGCCAGATTGCGCAGGGCGACCTCAGCCAGCCGATTGAATCTTTGGGCCGCAACTGCGTGGGGCAACTGGTACCGCTGCTGAGTGCAATGCAGGACAGCCTGCGGGAGGCGGTCAGCACGATTCGTTCCGGCAGCGAGAATATCTGGCGCGGGGCAACGGAGATCTCCAGCGGGAATAACGATCTTTCTTCGCGTACCGAAGAGCAGGCCGCCGCGCTGGAAGAGACCGCGGCCAGCATGGAGCAGCTTACCGCAACGGTGAAGCTGAACGCCGAAAGCGCGCGCCAGGCCAGCCAGCTTGCGGATGTCGCCTCCAGCACGGCCAGCCGCGGCGGGTCGCTGGTGGAAGATGTGGTTACGACCATGAGCGGCATTTCGGACAGCTCGAAAAAAATCGCTGAAATCACCACCGTTATCAACAGCATCGCTTTCCAGACTAATATTCTGGCGCTGAACGCCGCGGTGGAAGCCGCCCGGGCCGGGGAGCAGGGGCGAGGCTTTGCGGTCGTGGCGGGTGAGGTACGTAATCTGGCCAGCCGCAGCGCGAATGCGGCCAAAGAGATCGAAGGGCTGATTGCGGATTCCGTTGCCCGCGTGGAGCAGGGGGCGCAGCTGGTGAACGATACCGGCACCACGATGGAAGCAATCCTGCGCGACGTGACGGAAGTGACCGTCATTATGAAGCAGATCGCCACCGCGTCAGAGGAGCAGAGCAAAGGAATTTCTCAGGTCGGCGTTGCCATCACGCAGATGGACGGCGTGACCCAGCAGAACGCCTCGCTGGTGGAGCAGGTTTCCGCCGCCGCCGCCGCACTGGAACGGCAGACCGAAGAACTCCAGCGCTCAGTGCAGAAATTCCGTCTCACCGCGTAACCTCATCGTGTCAGGCCGTCTCTGGCGGCCTGACGTTTATCGCTCTGAATAATCTGTGTTACCTGCGACAGCTGACCAATTTTCACTTCGCTTGCCCGCATAAATTTACTTTTGTCGATCAGCAGCAGCGACTGGCTGGCGCGGTTTAACAGCAGCGCCTTAAAGCCCGCGTTGTGCTCGGACGGATCCCAGAGGACGCCATGCTCATCGACCCCTTCACACGAGAAGATAAACAGATCGATCTCCAGCCCTTTTAGCTGCGTCACCAGCGCCGGATTAACATAGCAGCGATACTTACGCTCAAGCGTTCCGCCGGAGCAGATAAGCGTGATCCGCTCGCGCTTTGCCATCTCGTGGCAGACAGGCAGGCTGTTGGTAAATACGGTGAGGTCGATGTCCGGCAACTGGCGCGCCAGATGAAAGCAGGTTGAGCTGGCGTCGAGGGCGATGGTCATCCCTTCGCTGATCCAGCCCAGCGCGTGGCGGGCAATATCGGCTTTGTCGGCATAATGGCTTTTCAGGCGTGCGCCAAAGGGTTCACCGCTGTCGCGGCTGTCCGGGTGAATCAGACGCGCGCGCCCGTGCTGGCGCAGAAGCTTCCCCTGCTGCTGCAACGACTTCAGATCCCGGCGGATCGTCTCTTTGCTGACGGAGAGCTTTTCAGCCAGCACCTCGGTAGTCAGCCAGTCGCTTTGACTCAGCAGGGAGATAAGGCTCTGCTGTCGGGTCGCTTTTAGCGTCTGGTCTGACATACGAGGCTCCTTGCGCACGCGTGCTGACGCATTTTTCTCATCGCGGAATAAGGGCGGCGAACCGCCCGGTCATGGATCAACCCTGACGTTTATCTTCCGTCTGGGTATCGAAGTCGCTTGCTGAATGACGCTCATGCAACTGCTCGTTCAGCTCGCCGTTGGTACGGTTAACAATGCGCCCGCGTTTAACAGCTGGACGATTCGCCACATCTTTTGCCCAGCGCTGCACGTTGGTGTACTTCCCGGCATCCAGGAACTCGGCGGCGTTATAGACGCTGCCCAGCGCCACGCAGCCAAACCATGGCCAGACCGCCATATCCGCAATGGTATATTCCTCACCCGCTACGTAACGACCGCGCGCCAGCTGTTTGTCCAGCACGTCGAACAGGCGTTTAGCTTCCATGGTGAAGCGATCGATAGCGTACTCAATCTTCACTGGCGCGTAGTTATAGAAGTGGCCAAAACCGCCGCCGAGGAACGGGGCCGCGCCCTGTAACCAGAACAGCCAGTTCAGGGTTTCCGTTCGTCCTGCCGGATCTTTTGGCAGGAAGTGACCAAATTTCTCGGCCAGATAGAGCAGGATATTGCCGGATTCAAAGACGCGCGTCGGCGGGGTGGTGGAGTGGTCACGCAGGGCCGGGATCTTCGAGTTCGGGTTCACGTCGACAAAACCGCTGGAGAACTGATCACCCTCGCCAATGCGGATCAACCATGCGTCGTATTCCGCGCCCGTCACGCCCAGCGCCAGCAGCTCTTCCAGCATGATGGTAACTTTCTGTCCATTCGGCGTACCGAGTGAGTACAGCTGGAGCGGGTGCGCGCCCACAGGTAGCTCTTTCTCGTGCGTCGCGCCCGAGACGGGACGGTTGATATTGGCGAACGCGCCGCCGTTATTCTGTTTCCATTCCCACACTTTCGGTGGCTGATAGGTGTTATCTGACATGTTGGCCTGCCTCTTTGGTGTTGTGTTGAGGCAGTGTAGCAGGAGATGCAGGAACCGTTTAACGATGCGAGCGTAATGGGCAGGGCGGGTGTATGATAACGCCACCTCTGTCAGTTAATTACAACGTGCAGACGACGACAACCCCACCAAAAAATTGCCGCCTGCCTGTTTTAGGTTGGACACATGCGTAAAGGAACGTTAAGCAGTGACGCCCCCTTCGGGACGTTATTAGGTTATGCGCCGGGTGGCGTGGCGATTTACTCTTCAAATTACGGCAGTCTCGATCCGCGTCACTACCCGGAAGATGCGGAATTCCGCAGCTATATCGGCAACGAGTACATGGGCCATAAATGGCAGTGCGTTGAGTTTGCGCGCCGTTTCCTGTTTCTCAATCACGGGTTTGTCTTTACCGACGTCGGGATGGCGTGGGAGATCTTCTCCCTGCGTTTTTTGCGCCAGGTGGTAAACGACAATATTCTGCCGCTACAGGCCTTTGCCAATGGCTCAAAACGCGCGCCGCAGGCCGGTGCGCTGCTCATCTGGCAAAAGGGCGGTGAGTTTCATGAGACCGGCCACGTCGCCGTCATTACCCAGCTGCTGGATGACAGAGTGCGCATTGCCGAGCAGAACGTTATTCACTCCCCGCTGCCGATGGGGCAGCAGTGGACGCGCGAGCTGCGTCTGAGCGTGGAGGACGGTTGCTATACGCTTCATGACACGTTCAACGATACCGAGATCCTCGGCTGGATGATCCAGACGGAGGAGACGGAACACAGTATTCCTCAGCCGGAGATCGACGGTGAACTGCTGAAAATCAGCGGCGCGCGGTTGAAGAACAACCGCCAGTTCGACGGAAAATGGCTCAATGAAAACGACGCCCTGCAACAGGCGTACGTTCGCGCCAACGGCCACGTTATCAACAACGATCCCTGCCAGTACTTCACCATTACCGAAAGCGCCGAGCAGGAGCTGATCAAAGCCACCAACGAACTGCACCTGATGTACCTTCATGCCACCGACAAGGTGCTGAAAGACGACAGCTTACTCGCGCTTTTCGACATCCCAAAAATCCTCTGGCCGCGTCTGCGCCTCTCCTGGCAGTGGCGTCGCCACCATATGATCACCGGTCGTATGGATTTCTGCATGGATGAGCGCGGCATTAAGGTTTACGAGTACAACGCGGATTCCGCCTCCTGCCATACCGAGGGCGGGCTGATTCTTGAAGAGTGGGTGAAAAACGGCTATCGCGGCACCGGCCACAATCCGGCGGAAGGCTTGCTGGAGGAGCTGACCGGCGCATGGAAGCACAGCCACGCGCGGCCGTTCGTCCATATCATGCAGGACAACGATATTGAAGAGGATTACCACGCGCTCTTTATTCAGCGCTCGCTGATCCAGGCCGGGTTTGAAACCAAAATCCTGCATGGACTGGGCGCGCTGAGCTGGGATGCCGCCGGGCAACTGATTGATGATGAAGGCCGTCACGTTAACTGCGTATGGAAAACCTGGGCATGGGAAACGGCGATTGAGCAGATCCGCGAGGTGAGCGAAACCGAGTATGCCGCCGTGCCTATCCGCACCGGTCACCCGCAAGGTGAAGTGCGCCTGATTGACGTCCTGCTGCGCCCGGAAGTGCTGGTCTTTGAACCGCTGTGGACGGTGATCCCAGGTAACAAGGCGATCCTGCCGGTGCTGTGGCAGCTCTTCCCGAACCACCGTTACCTGCTGGATACCGATTTTGAGGTCAACGATCTGCTCAAACGGACCGGTTATGCCGTTAAACCGATCGCCGGACGCTGCGGGAGCAATATCGATCTGATCGGCGCCCAGGACGAACTGCTGGACCAGTCCAGCGGCAAGTTTGTTGACCGCAAGAATATCTACCAGCAGCTATGGTGCCTGCCGAAGGTTGACGGCAGATACATTCAGGTCTGCACCTTTACCGTGGGCGGGAACTATGGCGGAACCTGTCTGCGTGGGGATAACTCGCTGGTGGTGAAGAAAGAGAGCGATATTGAACCGCTGATTGTGGTGAAGGATAACTAATTCATACCCGCGACAAAAAAGCCCCCGCCGGATAACCTGCGGGGGCTTTTTCTTACTCTTCTTTCTCGTCCTGCTGCTCGCTGATCTTCAAATCAATGATCCGGCCAATCTGGTCATGGTAAACCGTCAGCAGGTTGTACTGGCTCATCTCGGACATAATTTGCGGCGTGACGTTAAAACTTTGGGCAAGCTCGTCATGGCGCAACATTTCCGGATGACGCCGCCTCACATGCGCGCGGCGGCGATTGTACTGATACCACAGGATCAGCAGCCAGCCGTTGAACGCGGCAATCAGCAGATAAACCAGCACTGTATTAAAAGAGGCGATAATTGCGTTCCAGCGGTGGTCGCCCTCCTCGGTTAACTGCATCCACAGCCTGGCGTACAGGAAAAACAGGAATCCTCCCCAGGCTATCAGCGTTAATGCAGCATCGAAAAGACGCGGTGCCAGCCGATGTTCAGTCAAAATTAACGTACTCTCGTTCATTGAATGCTCCCTTTACCCCGGTCCGGACTGATCCAGCGCGCGCGGGCGCGTTTACGTTTAAGCATGACTTTCGGAAATGCCACGAGGGTGGTAAACAGGCCAATCATCCAGTACACCATCGGGAACCAGATTACCCAGAACAGCGAGCCTGCCACATTCCGCTCGTAGCGCCGCTCGATATACAAACTGACGAGGAATTGCAGCAGGCACATTACGCCCAGCAGCAGCCCGGTAAACGCCGGGGGAAACAGGCTCGCAACGGCCAGGTTCGCGGGAAGAGGGATAATATGGCTGAGAATGAACAACACCACGGTCGCCCCATAGGCAAATGCCCACAGCGTTGATAGGGCGTACTCGAGAAACAGGGGCCACATGCGATGATGCTCCCAGCGGGCCATCTTGCGCAGGTTAACCAGAAACACCTCTGCCCCCCCCTGCGCCCAGCGCAGACGCTGCTTCCACAGTCCCTTTAGCGTCTCCGGCATCAGGATCCAGCACAGTGCCCGTGGCTCGAAAAAGATATCCCAGTGGCGAAGCTGAAGCTTCCAGCTTATGTCGATATCCTCTGTGATCATATCCGGGCTCCAGTACCCGACATCCGCCAGCGCCTGTCGGCGAAAGGCGGCGATGACGCCGGAGACGGTAAAGACCCGGCCATAGATCCGCTGCGTTCGCTTGATGAGGCCAATAATGGAAGAAAACTCGCCCACCTGAATACGACCAATCAGCGTTGAGCGCGTGCGAATACGCGGATTTCCGGTGACGGCCCCAACGTGGGGATACTGAATCAGCGGTGCCACCAGATACGCCGCGGTGTCGCGGTCGAGCAGGGCGTCGCCGTCAATGCAGACCAACAGATCGCCCCGGGCCGCCGCAGCGCCGGCCTTGAGCGCCACGGCTTTCCCCTGGTTCTCCGCGAGATTAATCACCCGCAGGCGCGGCTGCTCCCGCGCCAGCTGTTGCAGTACCTCCGCCGTGTTATCAGAAGAACCGTCGTTGATGGCGATAACTTCTACATTCCAGTACCGCTGATCCAGCGCGGCACTAATGGTCTCCCGTGCGTTGCGTTCCTCATTGAAGCAGGGAATAAGAATCGAGATTAACGGCTCACCGGCTAAGGCGGGGGCGGGTGTTGCGTTATCCCACGACCAGTGCCGTTCAAGCTGAAACCAGAAATAGAGGCCGCCGGTTACCCAGAGCACGGACATAAACAGCGGCCAGAAAAAGACAAAGTCCAGAATCAGTTCGCCAGTAAACAGCGCGGCTACGCCTAACGGCAACCCGAATACCAGACACAAAATAGAGAAGGCGATAATGCGATCAGTCATTGTCAGGATACCAGTACGAAGAAAATTCAGGCCTGATACGCGAAATATCAGGTTGGTTGTTGAGGAAGTCGTCGGGGTAATAACCGTAATTTTTGATGCCGTTCAGCTGGAGCACCCGCATCCACTCCACCAGACGTTCATCGGCTACGGCACGCTGCGGTTTCTGTGCCCAGTCCCTGGCCTGTAGCTCAAAAATCGTTTTATTTAGCGCGCCGGGGCGTGCGGCGACGGCTTTGACTAAACGCGTCAGCCAGGCATTGCTCTCTTCTGCCGGGACGGACTCCATCAGCGGCATTGCCATCGGCACCGTCCAGTCGTAGGCCGCCAGAAAATCATCCAGATTTTGCGCAAACCATGCCTCGCTTTCCGGCTCGAGAATGGGTAACGCGAACATGTTCCGCGCGGTTTTGATCTGCGGGCCACGGATGTTTTTCACCGCCTGGCTCAGGGTGCGGGTAAAGCCGATAAGCCGCTGGCTCTTCTGCCGGGTCGTATCCTGTCCGGCATCGTCAACGTCCGTCAGCACTGCGTCGTCATGGAACAAGATCCCGTTGAAGCTGGCATAGCGGGCCAGATCTTCATAGATCTCCGTCACCTGCTGGCGAACCTGCGGACTCCAGGGGGAGAGCCGGATATAGGGCTCGGCGGCCACGGTCAACTCTCCCGTTTGACGCTCACGGCGCTGCACGCGCGGCAAGGCTGGACTGAGATCGAAAGAGAGAACCGGCATCCACGCGAAGATTTTCACTCCCGCGCGGGTTTGTAGCTGCCAGGCGACAAAATTAAAGAGATCGGCCCGGACCGGAAGACGACGGTTGGGGAAATAGAGCGCGCTGATCCTGCCGTCGCCCCGCGGATCCGAAAACGCCTGGAGAAACACATGGCTGATTTTCATGTCGTAGACCCGCTGGACGAGTTTGTTGATGTTTTTCGTCTGCTGGGCCGGATCGGGATCGTAGACGTAATCAAGATCAACATGCATGACGCGCACCGGTTCAAACTCCTGAACGCGGCTAACCGTGTTGGCAAAGGTTTTTATCGACGGATTTCCGGCAATCAGCAGGCGCGGGATGTTGCCGAGGTCGCGCACGTTTGCCAGCCCGTCCTCCAGGGTAAAGGCCAGCTGATAGCCCTGTTTCTGGGCGATAGCGAGCGATGTACCGTTAGCAGCCCCATAGGGCCACACCCAGGCACGCGGCGCTTTTCCCGTCACCTGGGTGATTTTATCGGTGACTTTCCGTACGTCTGCGGCGATCCGCTGATTGAAGTGTTCATCGGTTTCGTAATGCCCCGTCGCGTTATCAAAAAAACGGTTAGCGATGGCGGGTTCACGGCTTCCCTGCGGGTTGGCCGGAATGCCGTAATGCGAGGCCCAGGTATGCGAGCCAATCTCAATCAGCGGGGACTGGCTGAGCTCGCGAACCATATCCCAGGTGGCAAAGCGATCGCGGGGCGTCATCAGACCGCCGAAGTTAACTTTTTGATTTGCCGGCGTATCCACCCAGCTGCCCACCGGTGCCCACAGCGCAGGAACGTTCCAGGCCTGAAGCAGGGGCCAGACCCGGGTGTAAAAACTGCTATAACCGTCGTCGAAGCTGAGCAAAACGGCTTTCGGCGGCAGCGCTTTTTTTCCTTCATGCGCATCCAGAATGTCCTGCACGCTAATGGCGTGATAGCCGTTGTGCAAAAGCCAGCTTATCTGCTCGTTTAACGCGCTGGTGCGAACGGAGAGGTAGCGCTGATCGGCGGCATCATCTTCGACGTCGTGGTAGGCCAGGACCAAAAACTGATTCTCCGGCCAGGGTTTGCTGGCCTCCAGCTGCGGCCTCTCTTCAGGGGCCATAAAGGAGAGCGGCTGCGCGCAGAGGCTCGCGCTGAGGCAGAGCCAGCCGATGACGATCAGGCTTACAGAAAAACGTGTGTTCAGCATATTCATCCTTAAAAGCGTAAAGTCGCATCTAACGTGACGGAGAGATTGCTCTCGCGTTTGCCGTCGTAAGGGCGCTTATCCCAGTTCAGCATCACGCCAGTATCGACAACGTTGTTCCACTGGATGCGTTGCCCGTAACCCAGCAGGGTAACGGCGCCAGGTGACTGATTTTTCTGCCAGTAGCTGCCCCCGCCTGCCACGAACTGCTGGCTCCAGAGGGTGTCGTAGTGGCGGTACATCTCATGGTCAACGGACAGGGCAGCCGTCACGGACAGATCCCGTGCCGGGTTGTAATAGAGCGTATTCCGCAGGCTGTTTTTACTGGCGGCGATCCCCGGTTCGAGATCCAGCGTCAGGGTCGGGGTCTGCCAGAGACGCTCTTTCCCAGAGAGGGTGTATTCCTGACGGCGGTTGTGGTCTGAGAAGCGGCTGATTGCGGCGTTGAACTGGTATTCACGTCGCTCGTTTTGATACCAGCGCACCCCACCTTCACCCCGGTTGGCGCTAATCCCATTGCGTAATGCCCGTAAGGGTGTGGCGCGTGACAAGCGCTCGAGGTTACCACTGACCTGCCAGTTATCACTCAGGCTGTAAGTTGTTGAGAGCCGTGCGCCCGGCCTGTTTTTGCCGTGATAGTGGTTGCCGGAGAGCTCGGCTTCGAGCGTGAGGTCACGGGGGCGCCACTCAACGCCGCCCAACAGGTGGCGGCTGATGCCTTTACCTTCGTCGAAATTCCCCTGGGCATAGCGGGTGCCGGCAAACAGCCGCCAGCTATCCGCCACGGGCGGGCCATAGAGCGTGGCGTCCCAGTTCATGTCGTGGCTACCGCTGACGGGGTTATCTGAGTGCAATCCTTTACCCGCCTTCAGACGCAGCTCAGACATATGGTGGACCATTCTGAGTCTGTCCAGGCGACGGGCGCTGCGATCGGCGGGGGCGCGAGCAATTACGTTATTAGCCAGTAAATCCATCTGGCGCCACTCCTGAAGGTCCATTGCGACGTAAGCCTGCTGTTTTTCAAGCTCCAGATTCGTGGGTTCGAGCGCCTCTGCTCGTTTAAGCTTTTGCTCGGCAGCGCGCGGCAGGCCTCTGGCCTGAAGCAGGGCGGCATAATCAATCTGTAATCCCTGATTTCCCGGCGCCGTTGACGCCAGACGATACGACAGCTTTTCGGCCTCCGGCAGGGCGTTGGTTGCCAGCAAATAGTTAAATTTGAGTGACTGCCCGGTAAGCCACCGATCGTTTGGCTGGGCGGCGGGGGACCCGAAATCGTAGCGGGTCCAGGGAACGCTGCGGGTCTCGCGCTCAACGTAGCGGCGGGCGGCCTGATACTGCCCCGTATCCAGCCAGGCGTAGAAAAGCGCATGCTCCTCATCCTGCGGATCGGAGGCGTAGTGTGGATAGCGTTGCACAAGCGAGAAGGCGGCAACGGTGTTTTTCTCCTGCAAATATGCAGAGATCACCCAGCCGATGGCCCAGTCCGGCACCGGATGCTGTGCGGCCGTCAGCGACTCATATTCGCTAATGACCTGCCGGTAATTACCCTGCGCATACAGGGCGCCAAGCCGATCGATACGGGCAAGGATGACGTCTTCAGCCGCCTGCGGGTCGTTTTGCCAGCGGGAAAGCAGGGCGTGATAGCGATCTAACGCGTTTTGTGCCAGCCGCAGGCGCTCTTTCTCCGTTCTGCCAGGCACATCCGCCAGGCGTACCCGTTCAGCCGCGGCGTTACGCTCAAGGCGGCGACGCTCCGCGCGGGACATCGCCGCGTTTTGTGACAGCCAGAGTGCGGGCGTGCTTACCCGGTTATCCATTAGCGCATCGATCGTCTCGCGAAGAAGGGCCTCATTCCCTGGCGCGGCGCTTAGTGCGCGCATGTCAGCCAGCAGCCGATCCCTGTTTTTTCCCTGGCGCATCCAGACATAGGAGAGCGTCTCAAGGTGCGCGGGAGAAGGATTGTCTTTAACCAGCTGCCGGGCTTCCGAAAGCGCGAGGCGATCTTTGCGGGCATCGGCCAGAGTCTTCACATAGCCGATGCGGTAATCGTCGTTATCCGGCGCAAGGCTGAGCGCCTCTTTCCACAGCGATAAGGCGGATGGCCAGGCTTTTTGGTTTCTTCTGGACTGGGCGACGGCAGCGATGGCGCGAGCGGGCAGCGGCATATAAATACCATAACGCTGCCAGACCCGGATAACTTCGTCATCGCGTCCTGCCCAGGAGGCTACCTGTAACCAGTCCGCAACCTGTCCGGGTGTTAAAGCATGTTGTTGCTCATAGCGCTGTAGGTAATCAAGAAACAGAGCGTAATTACCGTTACGTGCCTGTTGTATCTGATGCTCATAAACGGATTCATCAGCCTGAACCAGAACAGGAAAGAGTAAAAGCAGGAACAATAATATTGTGGTGCGATAAAAGAATAACGTAGTGAAGCTAAGCGATCTTTCCATATCTATTTGCCATTTGTTTATTGTGAATCCATTGCATAACACGGCCGCCTTTTAACTCTGTGTTAAAGGGCATAAAGGAGAACATTAAATCTGAATGATGCTACGTTATGGGGTACTTACTTAAAGGTAATTATGAGCCCTCATCTCAGTGGTCTGATTGGGCTTAATGTACACCCGATGTGTTGGGGGATAAATAAGTTGAAAAGCGGCTGGGAGGTTTTGAGATAATTCTGGGAGAAGTAAGTTTTTTAGATAATTTAGTGCAGGGTTGATGTTTTTAATTAATTGATATTAAATGATTTTTCTTTCTCTGCTTCCTGTTTTGTTATATTCAAAATGAAGTTCTTCTGAGTTAATTAAAGTACTTTCTGGTGCATGTTTGGGAAGTTTCATGACAAAAATTCTTAATGTTCAGAGAAGTGACTTTTCTGAAATTCTTTTTTATTTATAATTAACGCCAGGCATTGAGTGATAGTCTGCAAAAAGTCTAGCTCACCAATGTCATATTGAGGGATGATCAAAGCCAGAAAACATTTGCCGTTAATGTAAAACGCTATAAACGAAAGCGTTCTTGTTTCTTAAGAGGCGGGCTTGCTTTAATCTAAAAGGGATGGTTAGTGGCGACTTCAATAGTGTTAGTGACTCAGGATTGTTTCCTTGTCAGGGGGATGCGGCTATTTTTCCCGGATATAATTTGCCTCAGTTCGATAGACAGAAACATATTTGATACCGACGCAAATGAATATACTGTACTGATTGATAGCCGTACGCCGCTCCGTTTATATGATTACCTGATACGCCATCCGGCCAGAACGAGAAAAACGATCTGCTGCGTTATGCTGGATATGCGTCCTCGAGAGGAGGATCTTCTCAGTATGAAGCTGTTTATGAACACGTCGCTTACGGCTCCGGATATGGTGTCGTTATTCAATCTGGTGCTTGATATGAAAGGCAGGCGTCTGACCACCAAATGGCTGCTTAACTTACGGCTGAGTCGACACGAAGCGATAATGATCCGGTTGCTGAAGGCAGGGAGGTCAATGGAAGAGATTGCAGATAAGCTGAATATGTCGGTTAAAAGCCTCTATCGCAAGCGAACGGTGCTGTCAGAGCGGTTAGGGGCAGGGAATTTCAACGAGGCGTGTTTGTTTATCTTTAAAAACAAACTGCTGGACGCGGTTGGGAACGATCCCTAGCTTCGTCAGAAGCCAAAAGCAGAAACCCGCCACAAGGGCGGGTTCTTTTAATGGAAATAATTCAGAACGACCAGCGCAGATTGGCGTTAACCGAGTTGACGCGGGTATCCGCACCATATTGTCCCTGGTAACCCACATCCAGCGTCGCAGCACGCGACAGCTGTACGCTCACGCCGATATCACCGACCATCACATCCTCATCCACGGCCTGTCCCTGAGTAATGAACGCGTCGCTGCCCGCAAACGCCATGCGCGAAGAGGTATTCTTATCGCCATAGGCGTGCTGCCAGCCCAACGAACCGTAGAGGTTAACGTGCTTCGGCAGCTCGGTCACACCGCGCAACCCGAGTGTCGTGTAGAAGGTGTTCATCGTTTCGTTACGGACGCTCAGCGCAGCGGCACCGCCGTCTTCCCTGAAGCTGTCGGTATGCAGCCGGATGTACGATAAATTGACGAACGGCTCAATATTCCTGTCTGGCTGGCCGAAACGGTAGCCCGCTTCGGTGAACGCCAGCAGGGAGTTGGCGTCGTAATCTGACTTCAGCCGATCCGAGAAACCGCTGAAATCAACATTGCGCTCGCCTTCAATCTTGTGCCAGGTGTACCCCAGCGCGCCGCGAAGGGAGAACGCATCCTGTTGACCCGCCGCATACAGGCCAAGGTGATAGTTGTCGGTATCCGTTGAGGAGCGACGGCTGTCGACGTCGTAATCACCCCGGCTGTAGCCGAAGTAGCCGCCGACACGCACGTTATGGTCCGCCAGCTTGCGATCTGCCCCCAGCAGGAAGCCGGTGGTGTTGCCGTCCAGCTTGCCCACGTTACCGTCGCCGCTGTTTCGGCTCCAGGAGCTGAAGGTCTGGCCCCAGACGCCATTGTTTTGCGGCTCCGGCTGCTGCACCAGCGACATGGCTAACGGTGGTATCGGCAGGCTGTCGTTATCAAACGCGCGCTGCATGCGCTGGTTTAACACGTTAAACACCTGCGTGCTGCCAGCGAT
The DNA here is from genome assembly GCF_002787395.1 of Enterobacter sp. CRENT-193. Taxonomy (NCBI): domain Bacteria; kingdom Pseudomonadati; phylum Pseudomonadota; class Gammaproteobacteria; order Enterobacterales; family Enterobacteriaceae; genus Enterobacter; species Enterobacter sp. CRENT-193. The sequence goes on from NZ_CP024812.1 coordinate 1,574,936, forward strand.
CAGGTTGGACTGCATTGACGGATAAACTTCACCAGAAAGCTGGTTGAACGCCTCGCGCGCTTCCGGTGCGCTCAGCAGAAGCAGCGAGTTATACAGCGCCAGAGACGGGCCGCTTTGCGTCAGCGTGGAGAGCGCGCCAGCGGTATTCCACTGGTTGCTGCTTTGGGCCACGGTCTGGAAAATGCCCGGCTTGCCGCTGCCCGGGTTTTCACCTCCGGGGTTTTCACCGCCAGGATTCTCACCGCCAGGATTTTCGCCTCCGGGGTTTTCTCCACCAGGATTCTCACCGCCAGGGTTTTCGCCTCCGGGGTTTTCACCACCAGGATTCTCACCGCCAGGGTTTTCGCCTCCGGGATTTTCTCCTCCAGGATTCTCGCCACCGGTCTCTTTCTGCGCGATGGTCAGATCGACGGCGTTGGTGCTTTGCTTAAGCGCCACGTCGAGGAAGGCGGATTTGGAGATCGCGCCGGCGAACTCACCGTCAATTCCCCCGTCGGAGGTCAAAATGCGGTAGCTTTGGCCCGTTTTATAGCTGGTTTGCGGATCCAGCGCGGTGACCTGTACCTTAGCCTGATTGCTGATGGTGGTTTTGCCCGATACCAGTAGCTGGTCGCTGCGGCCATCTCCTGCGATATCGACGTCATAGAAGGATTCGCCGATAAAGTTCAGATAGCGTTTCAGCGTCAACGTACCGATAGTGCCGTCGCCGGGCGAGATATGTCCGCCGGACAGGATCTCGGTCTGGCCCAGCGTCCCGTTGCCGCCCAGCGTGCCGCCGGACTTGATTGACGCGGCGCTGCTGTAACCCACCCCGTTGCTGACGTCTGAACCCGCCGTCGCATTGAGGATCAGCGTGCCGCCGTTCTCCGCGCTAAGCGTCTGGACGTCAAAAATATCGTCTTCTGGTTGGGTATTAATATTGCTGGCAATAATGACTTTACCGCCCCGCGCGGTGACGTTCGCCTTGAGTGCGGAAAGATCGCCGTTCAGCGTCGTCTGCCCGGAGGTGTTGATCACATCACCTTCACCGCTCATCGTGTTGCTGAAGATGTAATTTCCGTCGGTATGGTTGAAGTAGACATAGCTTCCGAACAGTCCGCCACGCAGGCTTATTGCCGTCTTCGCATCGAGGGTACCTGCGCCGCCCGCCGTGCCAAGCGTTGGTTCAGTTAAACCCGTGCCGGTGTCCATATTGCCGCGGCTGCCGATGATGAGCGCACCCCGGTTCGAGCCGGAACCCGATGTCCCCACGATCAGCGCATTGCTGCCAGCGGAAAATGAACCGCCGTCAATCACAGACAGCACGCCATTACCGTAATCGCCCACGCTCACGCTGCTGCCGCTGGTAAAGCGTGAGTCCTCGCCCGCAATAACCAGCTCGGCGGTTTTCCCTGCCCCGGAGACGCCTGCCACCTGCACGCCGCCAACGTTAACCGTTCCGCCGTTCAGCACGTCCAGGTCGCCATAAAGCGTCAACGTACGGCCAACGTTCCACTGTGAGCCGCTCCCTGTGACGGTGGCTTTCGGGCTCAGCGTGTCGGTTTCACCCGGTCCGGTACCGTTGCCGATGCGTGCATCGTAAGCGGTATTGAGCGCAGCGCCGTCTTCAATCGCAAGCGTGGAGCGTGCGCCCAGATCGGTGCCTACGCTGAGAAAATTACTGGTCACACGAGAGCCAGCACCCGTGGCGATAAGGTGGCTGTCGTAGCCGCGGGTGGTGCCGACAACAATCTCCTTTGCACTCGCCAGCGCGCCCTCTTCGACTCGCAGGGTGCCGAGGCCAAGATTCAGGTCGCCGCGCAGGACGTACCGATCGTTCACCGCGTTAAGCTCAGCGTCTGGCCCACGGACCGTGACCACGCTTTCATAAATTTTGCCGTCGAACAGCCGACCGATATTGATGTTATAGGCGGTGATTTTGCCATTATCGATCAACAGGTTTCCGCGTTGATTACGTCCAACATAAACATCTCCGGTGTAACCCAGCGTTTCGGTAATACGCGCGTCGCCATCAAAAAAGGCATCGGCTGCACGCGCTATATCGGCAGGTAAAAACAGTAACAGCGGCGCGGAAAATAGAGCGAGGTAAAGTCTGGAAAGCGGCGTCTTAACCGCTAAAGAATGCGATGTAGAGTTATTCACGGGCTATCTCCGTACTCATTAGCATGATGTCAGGAACATCGTTTTTTTATGAAAACTCAGATACGCCAGATAATGTAAAAGGCGTTATTTATGTACGCCTTTTGATGCGGCGTTAATTATTTATGTGTGACAACAGGTGTACAGGTTGGCGCGCTCAGCGTCGGTGCGGATCCTAAAATTCCCGGCATCATCATTGATGAGCAATCGAAAATACGCCCTTTTTCCGTCGTGGCGCGATAAGAGAGTTTTTGTCCTCCCAGTGCGTCCGGCTGGGCGCCATTAACGTTGGTCACAGTTATTTCATCCGATGAGCCCAGTCCCAGCATTTTAGCGGTCTCCGCCTGGAGGAGTGGAATAGCCTGATCGGTTTTCAACGTGGAACAACCGGCTAACATCAACGTAACGGTTAAAACGATTAGTGGTTTTTTCATAAATTATCCTTGATATCCAACCAGTTAATTTCACTGATTGTATTTATGTTTTCTTTTACCCAAATCAGCGAATAATATATTTCTCTTTCCTAATCGAAAAAACCCTCCTAAAGTAGGGTGGGTAGATAATAATTCATCTGTACTCTAAGATATGCGAAGGTAAAAGGAGGATCCTTTGGGACAGAATTATGCGTTAGTCGTTGATGACCATCCATTGGTAGCAAGCGGCATCGCCAATTTTCTGATTACACATTGCCAGTTTAAACAGGCGTGTGTGGTGACGAATGAGGATGATTGCTACCGACAAATTAGAGATCATGGCCCGCCACGTTTGCTGGTAATCGATTTTTGGCTCTCTTCCGGAACGGCCCTGAAATTACTCAAAGAAGTAAAACAACTTTACCCACAGGTACGACTCCTGGTGGTCAGCGGGGATGACAATAATGATATCTGGCGCAAAGTTAATGCCGCCGGGGGACACGGTTTTGTATTGAAAAGCGAGCCACCTGAGATGTTCTCGCGGGCCGTTTTCGCACTCACTGATAATCAGACCTGGTTTCCTGAGGGAAACGAAATTTCCGTTAAGGCCAATAATGAGAAGTTAAGTAAATTTAACTTAACGCCGCGACAAATAGACGTGTTAAATATGATTATGCGCGGCCTGCCAAATAAACGAATCGCCGCACAGCTTTCAATTTCTGAGCCCACGGTCAAAGAACACATCAGCAATATATTGAAAAAGATAGGCGTTAACAGCCGGGTTGAAGCCATCACGCTTCTGCATGGCAAGCAGGAACCGTCGGAATGAGGTTTTTCCAGAGCTTACAAAATGATGGTATCTCTGCTCCGGCGCAGATCCGTTTGCTAAACAACACCTTTCTGCGGCTGGTATTTAGCTTTAGTGCTGTGCCCTTTGTGGGTATTCCTTTCGCCATCTGGATTTATATGCTTGGGGACGACCTCGGCCCAACGATTATCTGGATAATTATTTATCTGCTATGTGCCGTGGCGATACGACTATTGCACCGATGCTATCAGCGTGAAGCGAAAGAAAACGGTGAGAGGGACGTCCTGCGACGCTGGCTTCCGCGTATTAATAATATTGCCTTTATTCACGGGCTGGGAATTTCTTCACTCTATTTAATTACGCCACAGACGCAGAATTTTGACTTTTTCCTGTTACTTAATATCAGCATCGCCGCCATCGTCGCCGCCAATGCGACACATCTGACGCCTGTCATTAGTACCTTCACGCGTTTTTTCTTCGCCTCCTGGGGGGTGCTGAACCTCGGTATTATCTGGCGGCTGGATGAGTTGATGTTCATCGTGCTCATGCTGAATCTGCTTTACGGCTTCGCAATTTACCGCCATGCGTTAACTTCCCATGCGTTCTTTATTCAGCAGGCACTGCTTGAGGAAAAAAGCTCACGGCTGGCGGAACAGTTTCGTCAGGCCAAAGAGGACGCGGAGCAGGCACTGCTGGATAAAAATCAGTTTCTGACCACCGCCAGCCACGATCTGCGCCAGCCTGTGCATGCTATGGGCTTTCTGATCGAAGCTATCCTCCACCGAAACCGGGACGGCAGCCTGACGCCACAGCTTCTTGACCTTCAGCAGAGCGTTCGCTCGGTACATTTAATGCTCAACTCTCTGCTCGATCTCAGCAAAATAGAATCCGGGAATGTCCTCTCTGCCCCGACCAAAGTGGATATCGGTGCTCTGCTCGACTCGGTCATCACGCTGTTTCGTGAAGAGGCCAACAGCCGCGCGCTTAGGCTGTGCATCCGGCGGCCTAAACGCCATATCTACGTGATGGGCGATCCGCTACTGGTGCGACAGTCCCTGATCAACCTGATTCAAAACGCCCTTCGCTACACGCTCCAGGGCGGGGTGCTGGTCGCCATCCGACCGCGCGGTGACGAGTGTATGGTGGAGGTGTGGGACACGGGAGTCGGTATCGCCGATGAAGAGAAGGGCAAAATCTTCTCACCTTACTACCGCCCCGAGCTGGCATGGAAGATCGACAGCGCCGGACACGGGCTGGGACTGGCCGTCGTTGCCCGTTGTGCCAAGCTGATGAAGGTGAAATACGGGATGCAATCCATTGAAGGGAAAGGCTCACGCTTCTGGATGCGCTTTACCCAATATGCTGGCGAAGATAGCGTGCTGGATACCCCGCCCGCCGCTGATAACACCGCCACGCCGGTACGCTATGCGCCGCTGCACGGTTCCTGCCTGGTTGTCGATGACGACCCGCTGGTGACGTCTGCCTGGGAGAGCCTGATGAGCGTCTGGGGAATCGACGTACGCTGTGCGGCCTCCGCTGAAGAAGCGTTTGCCATAATCGACGACGGCTTTACGCCGTTCGCCGTGCTGTGCGACCAGCGCCTGCGATCCGGCGAAAGCGGCTTCGATATCCTGAAAGCGCTTTTTGAACGTCTGCCGGATATGAGCGGCGCAATAGTTAGCGGCGAATTTAATTCACCGGTTCTGCTGGAGGCGGAGCAGGAGGGGTACCTGGTACTCCGCAAGCCTCTGGAGCCAGCTAAACTGCATGCGCTGCTGACGCAGTGGTTGGGATGTCGTTAAGGGAATGCAGAAGTAATGATTCTGGCGGGCTCAGAATGCAAAAACGGACCTCCGTGGAGGTCCGTTAATATGAAATTTGGTGCCCGGACTCGGAATCGAACCAAGGACACGGGGATTTTCAATCCCCTGCTCTACCGACTGAGCTATCCGGGCAACGGGGCGCATTAAACCCGATCCTCCCTCCGGCGTCAACGAAATTTGTTGCTTTCGGTGCAGACTGCACACTCTCTCACCATTTCGTCGCAAACTTAAGCGAAAAAGTGCGTCCAGAGCGCGGATAGCGGCATCGCGAGCAGGAGGGCAGGGAGCATGTTCACCACTGCAAACATCTTAATGCCACAGATTCGCAGCCCTGTCGCCAGCAGCAACAGGCCGCCGACGGCGGTAAAGTCTGCCATCATCGCTGGCGTTGTCAGCGGCAGGATCAGCGTGGCGCAGGTGGCCAGCGCCAGTTGAATAAGCAACATCGGCACGCAAATCGCGGCGACGGCGATGCCGAGGGTGGTGGCAAAGATGGTGGCAGTAAAGAAATCCAGAAACGCTTTCGCAATCAATATGCTGGGATCGCCGGTCATCCCTTCCTGCATCGAACCGAATATCCCCGTGCCGCTGGCGCAGAACAGAATAATGATCGCAACGTAGTTCTGAATAAACGACTCGTGCGTGCCGTGCTTCGCCTTGCCCGGTCGGGCAATCAGATTTTTGGCTTTGCCTACCGCGTGATTGATGCCCTTTTCCAGATAGCAAAATTCGCCGATCAGTGCCCCGAGCAGCGTCGCCAGTACCATCACCGGCAGGTTGGCGCATTTCACCACTAAAAGGATACCAATCCCTAACGACGCCAGGCCAAAAATGGAGGGCATGGAGACGCGAATACGCTCCGGCAACCGCTGGCTTAATACTGCCCCAAGTACACCGCCCAGCAATACGGCTCCCGCATTGATAAAGGGTCCAATTACCACGTTTAACTCCTGTTATTTAAGCACTGGCATTGCATCATTATGGCACGTTCGTCCCTGATTACGCTTAGCTTTGGGAGGCGTAACGCATACTGATTCCTTCTTGCACCTGAAAATAAAAGGTGACATGATTGCGCGAATTTTCTCCTTCCTGTCTCACCGTTCGGTGAGGGTATTTGCGCCTATGAAAACCATGAAAATTGCCGTCAGCCGCGAGCTGGTATCCAAAGTTTCTACGCATCGCGAAAAGGTTATGCTGGATAACACTGATTTCACCGATGTGGCGGCAGTCGTCATTACGGTTGTTGAAAGCTACAGCGGCATTCTCGCGTTGCTGAAGCGTACGGGCTTTCAGCTACCGGTATTTATGTTCTCAACAGAGCCAGGAGAGGTGCCAGAGGGTGTCACGGCGATCATCTCGGGCAAAGCACAGGAATTGCTGGAACTGGAATCTGCCGCCTGCCGGTATGAAGAGAACCTGCTGCCACCCTTTTTTGACACCCTGAGCCAGTATGTGGCGATGGGAAACAGCACCTTTGCCTGTCCGGGTCACCAGCACGGCGCCTTTTTCAAAAAACACCCGGCGGGGCGGCAGTTTTACGACTTCTTCGGTGAAAACGTGTTTCGTGCCGATATGTGCAATGCCGACGTGAAGCTCGGTGATTTGCTGATCCACGAAGGTTCTGCCAAGCACGCGCAAAAGTTCGCGGCGAAAGTGTTCAACGCGGATAAAACCTACTTCGTGCTGAACGGCACGTCGGCGGCCAATAAAGTGGTGACCAATGCGCTGCTGACTCGTGGCGATCTGGTGCTGTTCGATCGTAACAACCACAAGTCCAACCATCATGGGGCGCTGATCCAGGCCGGGGCAACGCCTGTCTATCTTGAGGCAGCCCGTAATCCGTTTGGTTTTATCGGCGGGATTGATGAGCACTGCTTTGATGAGGCCTGGCTGCGGGAACTGATCCGTGACGTCGCGCCGCAGAAAGCCGCCGAGGCGCGCCCGTTCCGTCTGGCGATCATTCAGCTCGGCACCTACGATGGCACGATCTACAACGCCCGTCAGGTGATCGACAAGATCGGGCACCTTTGCGACTACATCCTCTTTGACTCCGCCTGGGTCGGCTACGAGCAATTTATCCCGATGATGGCGGAAACGTCTCCGCTTCTGCTGGAACTGAACGAGAACGATCCGGGAATTTTCGTGACCCAGTCGGTCCACAAGCAGCAGGCCGGGTTCTCACAAACGTCGCAGATCCATAAAAAGGATAACCATATTCGCGGTCAGTCGCGCTTCTGCCCGCACAAGCGGCTGAACAACGCGTTCATGCTGCATGCCTCCACCAGCCCGTTTTACCCGCTGTTTGCGGCGCTGGACGTGAACGCCAAGATCCACGAGGGCGAAAGCGGACGCAGGCTGTGGGCGGAGTGTGTCGAGTTGGGCATTGAAGCGCGCAAGGCCATCATTGCCAACTGCCATATGATCAAACCGTTTATCCCACCGGTGGTGGCGGGTCGGCCATGGCAGGATCACCCCACGCAGGCTATCGCCAGCGAGCGTCGCTTCTTTAGTTTTGAACCGGGTGCAAAATGGCACGGTTTTGAAGGCTATGCCCGTGAACAGTATTTCGTCGATCCGTGCAAGCTGCTGTTGACCACGCCGGGCATTGATGCTGAAACAGGGCACTATACCGATTTCGGCATTCCGGCGACCATTCTCGCCCACTACCTGCGCGAGAACGGCATTGTGCCGGAGAAGTGCGATCTCAACTCCATCCTGTTCCTGCTGACGCCAGCCGAGAGCGCGGAGAAGCTGATGCAGCTGGTGGCGATGCTGGGGCAGTTTGAACAGCATATTGAAGACGACACACCGCTCGCGGATGTGCTTCCTACCATCTATCAGAAATACCCGGTGCGTTACCGCGACTATACGATCCGCCAGCTATGCCAGGAGATGCACGATCTCTACGTCAGCTTTAACGTGAAGGATTTACAGAAGGCGATGTTCCGTCAGAAGAGCCTGCCTGCCGTGGTGATGAACCCCCAGGATGCCAACCAGGAGTACATTCGCGGGAACGTCGAACTGGTGCGTATTCGTGACGCCGAAGGACGCATTGCCGCCGAAGGTGCGCTGCCATACCCGCCGGGCGTGCTGTGCGTGGTGCCGGGGGAAGTCTGGGGTGGAGCAGTACAGCGCTACTTCCTGGCACTGGAAGAGGGCATTAATATGCTGCCGGGTTTCTCCCCAGAGTTGCAGGGCGTTTACAGCGAGAAGGATGCGGACGGGATTAAGCGGCTGTATGGGTACGTATTGAAGTAGGGACCCTCACCCTCTCCCCAAAGGGGAGAGGGGATTGCACGGAGCCGTCTTTTCACCCTCGCCCCTTTGGGGAGAGGGCCGGGGTGAGGGGAGTTAAGTCGCACTACGCCTGTACATCCTTCTCGGATGTCCAATCTTACCGTACAGCATCTCCACCGTCAGAAAACCCACCTCCACGCAGTGTTCCAGATAGCGCCGGGTGGTGGTTTTACTCAGGCCCGTCTCGCTCACCACCTCATCCACCGTAAAACAGTGCGCCGCCTTGTTGTTAAACAGCATTTGCACCCGCGCCAGCGTGTTCTCCTCTATCCCTTTGCTGCCGTTGTCCAGACGATAGTTTTTCGCCTGTAACTGATAGAGTGAATCCACGTTCTGCTGGTCGACAATCTTCCAGACGCGCTGCTGTTCGGCAAACTGCACAAAACGCTCCAGCGACTGGCTGAGCCGCTTCCAGGAGACCGGCTTAAGGATATAGTCAAACGCGCCGTTACGAATGGCCTGGCTACAGGTGTCCATATCGCTGGCGGCGGTGATGAAAATCACCGAGCAGTTGGCGCGGGTGAGCATCGGGTTGCTGATAAGGGTGATGCCTTTGCCGTCCGGCAGGTAGTTATCCAGCAGCATCAGCTTCGGCTGTTTGCTCTCCAGTTGTACCTGCGCGTCGGCCAGCGACGCGGCAATCCCCACCAGCCTCAGACGCGGATGTTTACCGATAAGCTCCGCGTGCAGTTGCGCCAGTTCGTTCTCGTCTTCAACAATCAGTACGTCGATAAGTTCATGTTGCATAGTCGGTATCTTCCAGTTCCTGTACGGGGTGCCGGGCCGTTCCCGTGGCGGGAATAAACAGTGAGAAAATGGCACCGCGTGGGGTGTTATCGGCAACTTCAATTGCACCGCGAGCCTGTGTGACATAGCTTTCAATCAGATACAGGCCAATACCATGATCGCCGCGCGTTTTGGTGGTGATGCCGCGCTCAAAGATCCGGTCGCGGATCTCCGGTGTGATGCCGACGCCCTGGTCGGCGACTTCAATAATCAGTTCCTGCTCGTTCAGCTTTATCAGCACGTCCACCGGGGCATGCGGGAGCGGTGCACGCTGGGTCGCTTCAATGGCGTTATCCAGCAAGTTCCCGATGATCGAGATAAGTTCCGATTCGAGCAGCGGCAGGAACGGTTTATCCACCCGGCAGGCCGGATCGAAACTCAGCTCAACGCCTTTTTCACGCGCGCGGGCGGCCTTTCCAAGCAGCAAACCACACAGCGTCGGAGAGCTAAAGCGGGACGAGATAAAGTCCAGCAGCTCCTGAGCGTGTTCCGACTGCGCCTGTATATAGCGAATTGCCTCGTCATAACGGCCCATATGCAGCAGGCCGGACAGCGTAGTCATGCGGTTCAGCTGTTCATGGCGCATGATGCGCAGGTTATCAACGTAGCGCTTCACCTGGCTGAGCTGGGCGCTGAGCGAGTCGATCTCGTTGCGATCGCGAAAGGTGATCACCCAGCCCTGCAATGCATCTTCCAGCATTATCCGCACCCGGCTGGCAATGACCGTGAGATCGTTAAAGCGACAGATCTCATCGTGGGTGTCTTTCGCAAGCATGGTTTGCGCGTTGAAGAACGGGACGGGCGCGATCACCTGGCTGATGGGCTGACCCCGCAGTTCGCGGGCGGGCTGGCGTAAGCCTAATAATTTACGCGCCGCCTGGTTAATCACCTCAATGCGAAGATCGTCGTCGATGGCAATCACCCCTTCATAAATGGATTCCATCATCGCCTTTTGCTGGCGCACCAGCAGGCCGATTTCGCGCGGCTCCAGAGAGAATATCTGCTTCTTGATGCTGCGGGTGAAGAACCAGGAGAAAATAAACAGGGCGATAAGCAGCAGCACGGCGGCAATCAGGATATTAACCACCTTGCTGACGGTGATGGTGTCCAGATAGCTTGTGAGATAGCCTACCGAAACAATCCCCACCACCTGACCGGCATCATTAAAAATGGGCGCTTTGCTGCGCAGTGAAATGCCTAACCCGCCCTTGCGGATGGTGATGGTGCTTTTGCCGTGTAATACCTCGTCGTTATCTCCGCCAACCAGCGTTTTGCCTACCCGGTCGGCAAACACGGAGTGGAAAAGATGCAGCCCCTTATTGTCACCAATCACAATAAAACTGGCGTCGCTGCGGGCGGCTATTTTCTGCATAAAGTCATGGATGCCCTGGATATCCTTTTGTTCGACTTCTTTTCGCAGGGTTGGAATAAGCGCAATTTCTTCGGCCTGTATTTTTGCGCGCGCGCTCATTTCCTGATAAAGCTGCCTGCCGACATCGACATAATAATATCCGCCCAGTAATGCGAACAGCACTGAGAAAAAGGCGACCAGCGAAATAAACAGCTTGATCTGAAACGATACTTTCATAACTATCACGCGAGATATCAACAGGTCGGCTGAATATATCATCTTTTAAGGCCAGGATGCCCGCTTTGCCGAAAACTTGTGATCCCTTGCACAGCGCAGCCTGTAAAAGATTTTTCCGAAAGTCTCATCCTCTTAAGGTTAAATGAATAAATGTTATTTCTTTGTTCAGTTAAGAAAAGAAACCATAAAAACCACGGCAATAAATAAGGCATAAATCACATTAAATAAAAGAAACCATTAAAACCATAGCGTCCATTAAAACTTCGCTTTTAATATGCCATCCCTCACATAAAGTAAGCCTTTGTGACTCTAAGCTGAACGCACAAAATAACTAAGGGGCTTATTATGAGCACAACTGACGATTCATTCTCTGTTACCCACGACCCGATTGATATTCAGCGGCCATCGCTCAAAGAGCGCTGGTGGCATATTATGGATACCTGGAAAATCGGCATTATACCTCTGCCGCTGTTCGTTCTGGCGGGCGCGCTGATTGCGATTGATTGCCTGGGCGGAAAACTACCGAGCGACATTGTGGTCATGGTGGCCACGCTGGCCTTCTTCGGCTTTGCCTGCGGTGAATTCGGTAAACGCCTGCCGATTGTCGGCAAGCTCGGCGCGGCGGCAATTTGCGCCACCTTTATCCCTTCCGCGCTGGTCTATTACGGCCTGCTGCCGGATGTAGTAGTGGAATCCACCACTAAGTTCTATAAATCCACCAACATTCTTTATCTCTATATTTGCTGCATTATCGTCGGCAGCATCATGAGTATGAACCGCACCGTGCTGATCCAGGGCTTCCTGCGCATCTTCTTCCCGATGCTGTGCGGTGAAATCGTCGGCATGATTGTCGGCATGGGTGTTGGGCTGGCGCTGGGCCTCGAGCCGTTCCAGATCTTCTTCTTTATCATTCTGCCGATCATGGCGGGCGGCGTCGGGGAAGGGGCAATCCCGCTTTCCATCGGCTATGCCACCCTGTTGCATATGGATCAGGGCGTGGCGCTCGGCCGCGTACTGCCGATGGTGATGCTCGGCGGCCTGACGGCGATCATTATCTCCGGTTGCCTCAACCAGCTCGGGAAACGCTACCCGCACCTGACCGGTGAAGGCCAGCTGATGCCGAATCGCGCCAATGCCGATGCCACTGTCTCTCAGCCTGCGTTCTCCGGCAAAGCGGACGTGACGACCATCGCCTCCGGCGCGCTGCTGGCGGTGCTGCTGTACATGCTGGGTATGCTCGGTCACAAGCTGATTGGTCTGCCAGCGCCGGTGGGCATGCTGTTTATGGCGGTGCTGGTGAAGCTCTGCAACGGTGCCTCTCCGCGTCTGCTGGAGGGCTCTCAGGTGGTGTACAAATTCTTCCAGACCTCTGTGACCTACCCGATTCTCTTTGCCGTTGGCGTAGCCATCACCCCATGGCATGAACTGGTGGCCGCCTTCACGCTGACCAACCTGCTGGTGATTATCAGCACCGTCTCCGCGCTGGTGGCAACCGGGTTCTTCGTCGGCAAAAAGATTGGTATGCACCCGATTGATGTCGCCATCGTCTCCTGCTGCCAGAGCGGCCAGGGCGGTACTGGTGACGTGGCGATCCTGACCGCAGGCAACCGCATGAGCCTGATGCCGTTCGCCCAGATTGCTACCCGTATCGGCGGGGCGATTAACGTCTCCATCTCTCTGCTGATTCTGGGCAACTTCCTCGTTTAAGTTTTCAGGAAAGAACAATGAAACTCGCAAGCTTTTTATACCAGGGAAAACGCAGCTACGGCATCGTTCAGGCCGACGGCGTGATTGATTTAGGCCGCCGCCTCGGCGACCGCTATGGCGACCTTAAAGCGCTGTTGCAGGGGAACGGGCTGGCGCAGGCCACCCGATTCCTGAACGACGCGGTGGATGTACCGCTGAACGCCATCACCTTCTTACCGGTGATTGTACAGCCGGAAAAAATCCTCTGCGTGGGCATGAACTATGCCGACAAGCGCAAGGAGTTTGACCAGCACAACCCGGCCCCGACGCTGTTTGTCCGCTTCCCGGACTCACAGACCGGCCACAACGAGCCGGTGCTGAAGCCGCGCCACTCCAGCGAATTCGACTACGAAGGCGAGCTGGCGGTGATCATCGGCAAAGGCGGGGAGAACATCAGCCGCGACGACGCCCTTCGCCACGTGGCGGGCTACAGCTGCTACATGGACGGCTCCGCCCGCGACTGGCAGCACACCTGGTTCACCGCCGGGAAAAACTGGCGGCAGACCGGGGCGTTCGGCCCGTGGATGGCGACGGCGGATGAGATCCCCGATCCGCACCGACTGGCAATCCGCACCTGGCTGAACGGCCGCATGGTGCAGGAAGACAACACCAGCAGCATGATCCACAAGGTGGCGGAGCTGATCGAGTACATCAGCACCTTCACCCGCTTAAGTCCTGGCGATGTGATCATCACCGGATCCCCAGGTGGGGTGGGTAAAAAGCGTAACCCGCCGCTGTTTATGAAAGAGGGGGATCGCATTGAGGTGGAGATCGAGCATATCGGTCATCTCAGCAACGTGATCGTGGAAGCGCCAGCCGTCGGGCTTGCGGCAGCACATTAAGTAAGGCGGCAGCATGCAATCGCAACCCATCGATTTTCGCCACACGCTGGTGGCGAAACACCCGGAACGCTTAAGCCAGATCCGCTACCTGCTGGCAGACAGCGGCCTTGGCCTGGACAACGACATCACGCTGTTTGTCGAAGCCTGGTCCGGCGCGCAGCTGGTGGGTTGCGCCGGGCTGGCTGCCAACGTCATCAAATGCGTGGCGGTCAACGAGCAGCTTCGTGGGGAAAACCTCAGCGCGCGTCTGCTGGCAGAGGTGGAAAATGCGGCGCTGGAGCGCGGCCATTTTCACCTCTTCCTCTGCACCCGTCCGTGCAATAAGGAACGCTTTGGCCGCAGCGGTTTCTGGCCGATTGCCCAGAGCGGGAACAACGCGGTGCTAATGGAGAACACCCCGCAGGGGATCGCGCGCTACTGCCGTACCTTAAGCCGGATGCGAAGGGGCGGGGAAAAAATTGGTGCCATTGTGATGAACGCCAACCCATTCACCCTCGGCCACCGTCATCTGGTGGAGCAGGCGGCGGCGCAGTGCGATGCCCTGCATCTGTTTGTGGTGCGTGAAGACGCCTCGTTCTTCCCGTTCAGCGCGCGCCTTGAGATGGTGCGCGCGGGCGTGGCGCATCTGCCGAACGTGGTGGTGCATGAAGGCTCGCAGTACATCATCTCCCGCGCCACGTTTCCGGCCTACTTCCTGAAGGAGACCGGCAAAGTGCAGCAGGCGTGGAGCGAGATCGACGTGCTGATCTTCCGGGACTTCATCGCCCCGGCGCTGGGCATCACGCACCGCTTCATCGGCTCGGAGCCGTTCTGCGACATCACCCGCCAGTACAACCAGACGCTGCACGACCTTCTGGCCTCGCATATTGAGGTGGTGGAGATGCCGCGCATCAAGGCCACCGGCAACGCCATTTCGGCCTCGGAAGTGCGCCGTTTACTCAAGACACAGCAGTTTTCCCGGATCCGGGAGATTGTCCCGGACTCCACCTTCGCGCACCTCGAAGCTCATTATCGTGCGAGTGCGGAAGTCGCATAACTATCAGGAATTTATCATGAATATTGTAAGGGAGGCGCTGGCCGGAACGCAGGAGTCCAGCGACCTGATGGTGAAAATCGCCCCCGCTCACGGTGAGCTGGAGATTGTCATCCACAGTGAAGTGATTAAGCAGTTTGGCGAGCAAATACGCCAGGTGGTCAACGACACATTGCGCGCCATGAACGTGCACCAGGGATTAATCATTATTGAAGACAAAGGGGCGCTGGACTGTGTGATCCGCGCTCGCCTGCAAAGCGCGCTTCTGCGTGCCGCCGATGAACAGGTCATCAACTGGAGGGCGCTGAAATGAGCAAACTCCGCCGCAGTATGCTGTTCCTGCCAGGCGCCAATGCCGCCATGCTCTCTACCGCCTTTATCTACCGCCCCGACTCCATCATGTTTGACCTTGAGGACGCCGTGGCCCTGCGCGAGAAAGACACCGCACGCATGCTGGTGTTCCACGCGTTGCAGCACCCAATGTATCAGGATATCGAAACCGTGGTGCGCATTAACCCGCTGAGCACGCCGTTTGGCCTGCTGGATCTGGAGGCCGCCGTGCGCGCGGGCGTGGACGTGATTCGCCTGCCGAAAACCGACACCCCGGACGATATTTACGAGCTGGAAGGCCACCTCGAGCGTATCGAGAAGGAGTGCGGGCGTGATGTGGGTTCCACCCGCGTGATGGCGGCGATTGAATCGGCCATTGGCGTCATCAACGCCGTGGCGATTGCCCGCAGCTCCCCGCGCCTGATCGGCATCGCGCTGGCCGCCTTTGACTACGTGATGGACATGCAGACCGAGCGCGGCGACGGCACCGAGCTGTTCTATGCCCGCTGCGCCGTGCTGCACGCCGCACGCGCCGCCGGTATCGACGCCTTCGACGTGGTGTGGTCCGACGTTAACGACGAAGCCGGGTTCCTGCGCGAGGTCGACCTGATCCGCAAGATGGGCTTCAACGGCAAATCGCTGATTAACCCGCGCCAGATAGACCTGCTGCACAACGCCTACGCCCCGACTCAGGAAGAGGTGGATCACGCCAAAAGGGTGATTGAGGCGGCAGAAGAGGGCGAGCGTAACGGCCTGGGCGTGGTGTCGCTCAACGGCAAAATGGTGGATGCACCGATTATTAACCACGCGCAGGTGGTGCTGGAGCGCGCGGCGGCCTCTGGCGTGCGTCGGTAAGGATGACATAATGAATCAGACAGAACTTCTCCATGTAAATTTCCCCCATCTGCGGGATCTGAAACCCTTTGATACCGCCCACAGCGCGACGCCGTGGCTGGCGGACAGCGAGGCGAAGCACAGCCGCAAGCTCTGCGCCTCAATTGAAGAGGCGGTTAAGCGCAGCGGCTTGCAGGACGGGATGACCATCTCCTTCCACCATGCCTTTCGCGAAGGCGACCGGGTGATCAACACCGTCGTGGCGCTGCTGGCGCGGATGGGCTTCAAAAATCTGACCCTGGCTTCCAGCTCGCTGATGACCTGCAATGACGCGCTGATCGAGCATATCGAGAGTGGCGTCATCACCCGGATTTACACCTCCGGCATGCGCGGCAGGCTGGCGGATGCCATCTCCCACGGGCTAATGGACGAGCCGGTACAAATTCACTCCCACGGCGGGCGCGTGAAGCTGCTCCAGAACGGCGAACTGAGCATCGACGTGGCATTTCTTGGCGTGCCGTGCAGCGATGAGTTTGGCAACGCCAACGGCACGCACGGAAAATCGTGCTGCGGTTCGCTGGGCTACGCCATGGTGGACGCGCACTTTGCCCGTAAGGTGGTGCTGCTGACCGAAGCGCTGGTGCCATTCCCCAATATGCCCGCCAGCCTGGTGCAGGATCAGGTGGACTACATCGTGCAGGTGGAGAGCGTGGGCGACCCGGCGAAAATCAGCGTCGGCGCGGCGCGCGTCACCAGCAACCCGCGCGAGCTGATGATCGCCCGCTATGCGGCGGACGTGATTGAACACTCTGGCTATTTCAAACCAGGCTTCTCGATGCAGACCGGCTCCGGCGCAGCGGCCACCGCCTGCACCCGTTTTATGGAAGAGAAGATGGAGCGCGGCGGCGTGAAGGCGCGCTTCGCCCTTGGCGGCATCACCGGCAGCCTGGTGGATCTGCACGAGAAGGGGCTCATCGAAAAGCTGCTCGACACCCAGTGCTTTGACGGCCAGGCAGCGGCCTCGCTGGCGCGCAACCCGAACCACGTGGAGATCTCCACCAACGTCTACGCCAACCCCGGCAGCAAGGCGGCAAGCTGCGACCAGCTCGACGTGGTGATCCTCAGCGCCCTGGAAATCGACGTCGACTTTAACGTCAATGTCATCACCGGCTCCGATGGCGTGATGCGTGGCGCATCCGGCGGACACTGCGACGTGGCGGCGGCAGCCAACCTGACCATTGTGGTCGCGCCGCTGCTGCGAAGCCGCATCCCGACCGTCGTGAAGCGCGTTACCACCCGCCTCACGCCGGGGGAGAGCATTGACGTGCTGGTCACCGACCACGGTATTGCGGTCAACCCGGCGCGCCCGGAGATCCGCGAACGACTTATGGAAGCAGGGCTGAAGGTTGTAGATATCAACGCGCTGTATGAGCGAGCGATTTCGTTGACAGGCGTACCGAAACCGATTGAGTTCACCGACAAAATCGTCGGGGTGATCCGTTACCGCGACGGCAGCGTGATCGACACCGTTCGACAGGTAAAGGAGGAAGTGTGACTATTGCGACACCCGTGCGGACGGGTGTCAGCCTGGACGAACTGCTGGCGGCGAAAGAGCGCCGCGCAGCGCGCCAGGCTGACATGCTTGCGCACTATCAACAACCGGTGATCTCCCTCACGCTGGTTACGCCCGGGGAAATCAAAGACAGCCTGCGCTATCGCAACACCATGGGCGTGGCGCTGCAAATGTGCGACCAGCTGCTGTGGGAAAACCGCTGGCAGGTGCTGGACCGTAAGGTGCTGTGGCTACCCACCGGACCTGAAGCCTTGTGGTGCATCGCGCATCCGGCGGCGGAAATTAAGGCGCACTGTGCAGAACTGGAGCAGACGCACCCACTCGGCAGGCTGTGGGATCTGGATGTGATCTGCCCTGAAAACGGCCACGTCGGGCGTCAGTCGCTGGGGGCGAATCTCAGACGCTGCCTGATCTGTGACGAGCCCGCTCATGCCTGTTCCCGTTCGCGCAATCACCCCGCTGAGCAGGTGGTTTCCCGCGTGGAGAAGATGATCGATGACTGGTTTGCTCGCGACTGAACCGCGCCCGGTTGATCTCCCTGCGCTTGCCGCAGAGGCGCTGTGGCAGGAGCTGGAGCTGACGCCAAAACCGGGGCTGGTGGACAGGCTCAATAACGGCTCCCATCGCGATATGGATCATGCCTTGTTTGTCCGCAGCATTATGGCGATTACGCCGTGGTTTGCCCGGTTTGCGGAACTGGGTGAAGTACATGCGGCCAAACCTGCCGATCGGCAGTTGCGGATTCTTCGTCCGATGGGAATGGCCTGCGAGCAGGCAATGTACGCCGCCACGGGCGGGGTAAATACCCACAAGGGCGGTATTTTTGCCCTCGGTTTGCTCTGCTTCACCGCCGGGCGGGTGAAAAATATCTCTGCGGATAGCCTCTGTTGTGAGGTAAGTAACATCTGTCGCGGGCTGGTGGCGAGGGAGCTGGCCGGACGCAGCGGGCAGGCAACGGCGGGGGAGCGGCAGTTTCAGCTGTACGGTTTAACCGGCGCGCGTGGCGAGGCAGAAAGCGGCTTTGCCACGGTGCGTAAGGCTTTGGATGCATGGAATGGTCAGTCGCTTCACGGCCTGCTGTTGCGCCTGATGGCGGTAAATCAGGACAGCAATCTCGTTTCGCGCGGCGGCATTGAGGGGCTGCGCTACGTTCAGGGCTACGCGCGGGAATTACTGGCTAACGGCTGGGACTGCGAGGCGTTGCTGAAGATGGATAAGGCATTGATTGAACGCAATCTGAGCCCGGGCGGCAGTGCGGATTTGCTGTCGGTGGGGTGGGTGCTTTCTGGAATAAAATAGCCGGGTGGCGGCTACGCCTTACCCGGCCTACGGTCTGGTTTTGTAGGCCCGGTAAGCGCAGCGCCACCGGGCACAACAATCAATGCGCGATCGGCTGCGCACCGTGCGGCTCGCGCACGTGCTTGTACTTGAACAGCGCGATGAACGCGAAGAACAGCACCAGCGAGTACCCGGCGAAGATCAGCCACACTGGTTGCCAGTTGGTGATGCCGTTGGTGGTGTACATCTCCACCACTTTACCGCTCACCACGCCGCCCAGAATACAGCCGAAGCCGTTGGTCATCATCAGGAACATGCCCTGCGCACTGGCGCGGATTTCAGGCTTCACCTCTTTTTCCACAAACACCGAGCCGGAGATGTTGAAGAAGTCGAAGGCACAGCCGTAAACAATCATCGACAGAACCAGCAGCACGGTGCCGAACGCGCTTGGGTCGCCATAGGCGAACAGACCGAAGCGCAACATCCAGGCGGCGATACTGATCAGCATGACGTTCTTGATACCGTAGCGGCTCAGGAAGAACGGGATGGTCAGGATGAACAGCGTCTCGGAGATCTGCGAGATGGACATCATCACCGACGCGTGTTCGACGATAAAGCTCCCGGCAAACAGCGGATCGTTATCGAAGCTGTGCAGGAAGGTATTACCGAACATGTTGGTGATTTGCAGTTCCGCGCCCAGCAGCATGGAGAAGATAAAGAAGATCGCCATGCGCTTGTTTTTAAACAGTGCGAAGGCGTCCAGGCCAAGCATGGTGCTCCAGCTCTGGTTTTTCTGCTGATTAGATACCGGAATGGTGGGCAGTGTCAGGGTGAACAGCGCCAGCAGTACGGAGAGCGCCGCGCCGATGTAGAGCTGCATATGGCTCAGCTCGAAGCCCGCGAAGCTCACGCCCCACATCGCCATGATAAAGCCGATGGTGCCCCAGATACGGATTGGCGGGAAGTCGGTGACGATATCCAGACCGGCAGATTTCAGGCGATAGTAGGAGATGGTGTTGATCAGGCCAAGCGTTGGCATATAGGCCAGCGAGTTAAGCAGGATCACCATGAACATCGCCCCCGGCGTGGTCACTTCGGCCGCCATAAACAGCGTCCCCGCACCCACCAGGTGGCAAAGCATATACAGCCATTTCGCGCTTAGCCATTTATCCGCCACGATACCGAGCAGCGTTGGCATGAAGACAGCCGCAATACCCAGCGAGCTGTAAACGGCACCGATCGACGCACCATCGAACTTGAGCGTCACAAACATATAGGAGCCGAGTGTAGTCAGCCAGCTACCCCACAGGCAGAACTGCAGAAACGACAAGATTTTAAGCTGCAGCTTAAGGTTCATGTTACTTTCCTCACAAGTGAGCGGGAGATATGTTGTTTTGGGAACATTCAGGGTTGTTATTTGATGCAATTCTATCAGTTGGCAACGTTATGTTTTGTTACCTCCCGCAAAAAAATGCAATCCACATTAATTTGCAGTCTGGATTGTGATGCAAATAGCATTTTCGTATGGGTGGGATGAGATGGGTGCGGTCTGATGTCCCCTCACCCTAACCCTCTCCCAGAGGGAGAGGGAACTTGAATACCCTCTCCCTCTGGGAGAGGGCAGGGTGAGGGGTAGTTTTCTAGCGGCGACGGTAGTTCTTCTGCGCCGTATTCACCTTATACAGATAGCGGCGTGATTCCGCAGACGGGTGGCGGGTGGTGAGGGTTGAGTAGACATCCCCCGGCGCCATGCTGTTGATGATGTTCGCGGCCTGCACTTTGTCATTTGAGAAGACGCGCAGCACGCTGCCCGCGCCACCGTTATAGGCGGTGATCACCGCATAGCGGCGTGAGGTTGGGTTATCAATCCCGCCGAGATAGACATTGTTCAGCATCGCCAGGTAGGCCGTACCGGTATCAATGTTGCTTTGCGGATCGAACAGGTAGCTGCGGCTCGGCGTGCCGGATTTCCCCTGCGCGCGGAACACGTCTTTACCGGCGCTGTGCTGTACAACCTGCATCAGCCCCAGCGCGTCGGAACGGCTTACCGCGTAGGGGTTGAACGAGGACTCGGTCTGCATAATCGCCAGGATCAGCGACTCATCCACGCCATACTTACGCGACGCCTGACGCACCATGCCCAGATACTTATGCGCACGCTTGTCGAGGTGGTTCGGCACCAGGTTGATGGTGACGCTGTAGATCACTTTCAGGCCGTTGGTGCGGCTTTTCAGGCGCGTTTGCAGCAGATAGTCGGCGAATTTCGTGGCGCGGCCTTCCCAGCGGATCGGCTGACCGGTCTGGTCAACGACCTGGCCATACAGGAATGGCTCTTTGGAGATGGTGATGTCATCGGCATCAGAGTAGAGGTCAATAGACCCCGGATCGTCGCCCATCAGCAGGGTTTTGATGATGGCCTGACGTAAATGCGCCGCAGGTTCAGTCCCCGCGATGGTTTCAACCGTAATCGTACCGTCATCGAAGTTGATGTGGCTACGGGTCTGATAGGCGTCGGTGTACTTAACGTAGTCCTTCGGTCCGGCAATAAGAACTTCGTTAAATCCCCATATGTTCTCGATATTGTGGGCAAACTGCCCCATCAAAATGTCAAAACCGTTGGTGTCCTTGACCCAGGCTTCGTTGTATTCATCGCCTTTTTTGGAAGAACAAGACACAAGCAACGGCGCAACAAGGGCTAGCGCTAAAAGTTTTTTCATCATTCCGGGAGTGCGTGTTGTGTTTGCTTTGGGGTTGCTGTTGCCGGGTGGCGCTGCGCTTACCCGGCCTACAAAACCGTAGGCCCGTGCAAGCGCAGCGCCGCCGGGCAGCAGCTGCGCGTTATTATTTTTCCGGTGGTGTATAGCCTTCGATGTGGACGTCTTTACCCTCGAACAGGAAGTTCACCATCTCCTGCTCCAGCAGTTTGCGATGTTCCGGGTTCATCATGCTGAGCTTTTTCTCGTTGATCAGCATGGTCTGCTTCTTCTGCCACTGTCCCCAGGCTTCTTTGGAGATCTCGTTGTAAATGCGCTTACCCAGGTCGCCCGGGTAGAGCTGGAAATCCTGGCCTTCAGCGTCGCGCTGTAGGAAAGTACAAAAAATGGTTCTGGCCATACTCATTCCTCTTTGTCTTGCCGATGCTAAACCATTGCACCGACACGTAATTGCTGTAACAGGCGCTCCACGGGAGCCGCCAGCCCGACTGATGGCGGTTGCGCTAAGTTATACCAGAGAGCGGTGCCTTCATCCATGCACGACGTGAATGAGGACACGGGAAGCCACATCGGCACAATATCCAGATGGAAATGGCTGAAGGTATGACGGAACGCGTTGAGTTGCGTCAGGGTATCGGCCGCAATGCCGCGCTGTTCAAGCCATGCCCGAAGCGAGGCTTCATCCTCAAACTGTGGGAAGCAGTATAGACCACCCCACAGGCCACTTGGCGGGCGCTGAGCGAGAAACACCTCGTCGCCATGCTGCATCAGCAGCATGTACCCGGTGCGCTCAGGCAGCGTCTGCTTCGGTTTTTTCCCCGGATACCGCGCCCAGGTGTGGTTCGCATACGCCACGCAGAGGTTGTTTACCGGGCAAAGTTCGCACTTCGGTTTTGAACGGGTGCAGACCATCGCGCCCAGATCCATCATCGCCTGGTTAAAACGCTCCACCCCTTTCGCCGGAGTGACCGCTTCACTGATCTCCCACAGGCGTTTCTCAACCTCTTTCTTGCCCGGCCAGCCATCTATGGCATAGCAGCGTGCCAGCACGCGCTTGACGTTGCCGTCGAGAATAGGGAAATGTTTGCCTAAAGAGAGGGAGAGGATTGCGCCTGCGGTTGAACGCCCGACGCCGGGCAAATCCGCCACCTCGTCAAAGGTTTCCGGGAATTTACCGTTGTGGCGGGTGGCGACCTGCTGTGCGGCTTTGTGCAGGTTGCGCGCGCGGGCGTAATAGCCGAGGCCTGTCCACAGGTGCAGTACCTCGTCCAGCGGCGCGTTGGCCAGATCGGTGACTGTCGGGAAGCGCGCCATAAAACGCTCGAAGTAAGGAATGACCGTCGCGACCTGCGTTTGTTGCAACATCACCTCGGAGAGCCATACTTTGTACGGCGTTTTTTCAATTTGCCAGGGCAGGGTTTTACGCCCGTATTTGTCGTACCAGTCCAGCACCTGGGCTGAAAATTGAGAGGCTTGCATGGTCATCGATTCGCTTAATCAGGGACGCAGATTGCAGCACAGCGTCAATCTGCTGTAAACCGGATCTTTCCCATGCTTGCATAGAAGCCTTAACTTTGGATAATGCCCGTTTCCCGAACATTCTCACAAGCAGACAACTCTTTTATGAAAAACGACGTCATTTCACCGGAATTTGATGAAAACGGTCGCCCGCTGCGCCGTATTCGCAGCTTTGTCCGCCGTCAGGGGCGCCTGACAAAAGGTCAGCAACACGCGCTGGACAACTACTGGCCGGTGATGGGCGTTGAGTTCAGCGAGCAACCGCTCGACTTCACCGACCTGTTTGGCCGCGACGCGCCAGTGACCCTGGAGATCGGCTTTGGTATGGGCACCTCGCTGGTCACTATGGCGAAAGCGCGCCCGGAGCAGAACTTCCTCGGTATTGAAGTACATTCGCCGGGCGTCGGCGCATGCCTGGCAACGGCCCATGAAGAGGGCGTTGAGAACCTGCGCGTCATGTGTCACGACGCGGTGGAAGTGCTGCACAAAATGATTCCTGACAATTCTTTGAACATGGTTCAGCTCTTTTTCCCTGACCCATGGCACAAAGCGCGTCATAATAAACGCCGTATCGTTCAGGCACCGTTTGCCGAGCTGGTGAAAAGTAAGCTCAAGCTGGGCGGCGTTTTCCACATGGCAACCGACTGGGAACCTTATGCGGAACATATGCTGGAAGTGATGTCGTCCCTGGACGGGTATAAAAATCAGTCTGAAAGCAACGACTACGTACCGCGTCCGGATTCACGTCCGGTGACAAAATTTGAACAGCGTGGCCATCGTCTTGGTCACGGCGTATGGGACTTAATGTTCGAGAGGGTGAAATAATGGCAAAGAATCGTAGCCGTCGTCTGCGTAAAAAGATGCACATCGAAGAATTCCAGGAAGTGGGTTTCTCCGTTGCCTGGCGTTTCCCGGAAGGCACCAGCGTTGAGCAGATCGATCAGGACGTTGATGCGTTCATCAACGAGGTGATCGAGCCAAACAAGCTGGCCTTCGACGGTAGCGGCTATCTGGCGTGGGAAGGTCTGATTTGCACCCAGGAAGTGGGGAAATGCACCGAAGAGCATCAGGCGCTGGTACGCAAATGGCTTGAAGACCACAAACTGGAAGATGTCCGCGTTAGCGAACTTTTCGACGTTTGGTGGGACTAATAAAGCAAGAACGGGGCCAGCATTAGCTGGCCCATTTTGTCTGAGGGAGTGTTTAAGATGCGCAAAACGTTGCTGGCTGTTGCTTTACTGGCAATCGGATCCACCGCCCATGCGGAGTATAAATGTAGCGTCACCCCGCGTGATGACGTGGTGCTGAGTCCGCAAACCGTGCAGGTTAAGGGCGAGAATGGCAATCTGGTGATTACGCCGGATGGCAACGTGACCTTTAACGGCAAACCGCAAAACCTGACGGCCGCACAGCGCGAGCAGGCGATGGACTACCAGGCCGAGTTGCGTACCGCGCTGCCCTGGATCAACGATGGCGCGCTGACCCGCGTTGAAAAGAGCCGCGTGGCGCTGGATAAAATCATCACCAAAGAGGTGGGGGAGAGCAGCAATATGCGCACCCGCCTGACGAAGCTGGATAAGCAGCTGAAAGAGCAGATGAACCGTATTATCGAGACGCGCTCTGATGGCCTGACGTTCCACTATAAGGCGATCGATCAGGTGCGTGCCGACGGTCAGCAGCTGGTGAACCAGGCGATGGGCGGCATTCTCCAGGACAGCATCAACGAGATGGGCGCCAAAGCGGTGCTGAAGGGTGGCGGTAATCCTTTGCAGGGTGTACTGGGTAGTCTGGGCGGACTGCAAACCTCGATTCAGAACGAGTGGAAGAATCAGGAAGCCGATTTCCAGCAGTTCGGCAAAGACGTGTGTAAGCGCGTGGTGTCGCTGGAAGACAGCCGGAAGGCGCTGGTGGGGACGCTGAAGTAATTCACTTAGCCCCTCACCCTAACCCTCTCCCCAAAGGGGCGAGGGAATAGTTTGCGCCCTCACATTAACCCTTTTCCTAAAGGGGCGAGGGGATGTTTGCCCCCTCTCCCTTTCAGGGAGAGGGCCGGGGTGAGGGTTGCAGCGCTTGCAGCGTTTCAAGGATCCTTTCTAACACCGCCTCTTCGTTATTCCAGAGTTCGTTGTTCCAGAATCGAATGACGTGCCAGTCCTTATGGTTTAACCACAATGTCCTTTGTCGATCGTATTCCTGATTTTCATCATGTTGTCCGCCATCCAGCTCAACGGCCAGCCGAGCCGCGCAACAGGCGAAATCCAGAATGTAGTTACCTACCGGGTGCTGTCGGCGAAATTTATAATTTTCGAAACGGCGGCTGCGCAGTAAATACCAAAGCC
Organism: Enterobacter sp. CRENT-193; assembly: GCF_002787395.1. Lineage (NCBI taxonomy): Bacteria > Pseudomonadati > Pseudomonadota > Gammaproteobacteria > Enterobacterales > Enterobacteriaceae > Enterobacter > Enterobacter sp. CRENT-193. The sequence goes on from NZ_CP024812.1 coordinate 1,599,997, forward strand.
GTCTTTCTTCCTGTGTCAGCTCGCGTCTGAGCTGCTTTGCGTATGAACGTATTGTTTCCATCCCCACACTCTGCCAGCCTTTCCCTCAGCCAGCAGAACGGGATGTAAAATCCTGAATCAGCCTTCAGGATTTTCAGCGAGGAACAACTCAAGAAGGGAGTTCAGGAACAGCTTGCCGTGCTCGGTGATCTGCCAGGACTCATCACACTCGGTCAGGTACCCCTGCGCCAGCGCCTCGTCAATCTGCGGGCGAATCACTGACTCCGGCAGCCCGGTATAACGCGTAAATTCCGCGCGCGGAGCGGCTTCCAGCAGACGGAAGCGATTCATAAAGAACTCAAACGGCTTATCCACCGCCTCGACGTCGTGCTGACGCTCCAGGTAGCGGCCTTCCATATACCCGCGTGGATGACGCGTTTTGGCGGTACGCAGAATGCGTCCGTCCGGGAAGGTCACCTTGCCGTGCGCACCGCAGCCAATTCCGAGATAGTCGCCAAAACGCCAGTAGTTCAGATTGTGCTGACACTGATAGCCCGGCTTCGCATACGCCGACGTTTCGTATTGCTGATATCCCGCCGCGGTCAAAAGCTGGTGGCCCTGCTCGAAGATATCCCACAGCGCGTCGTCGTCCGGCAGCACCGGCGGGCGCGAACCAAACAGGGTGTTCGGTTCAATGGTCAACTGATACCACGACAGATGCGGCGGGTTCAGTTCAATCGCCTGACGCAAATCGTCCAGCGCTTCTTCGAGCGACTGATCCGGCAGGCCGTGCATCAGGTCGAGGTTAAAGCTGCGCAGCCCAAGCCCCGTTGCCAGGTTTGCCGCGCGCTTTGCCTCTTCCGGGCCGTGAATGCGCCCCAGACGCTTCAGCTTTGGCTCGCTAAAGCTCTGCACGCCGATAGAGATACGGTTCACGCCCGCACGCTGGTACTCGACAAAACGGTCGGCCTCAACGGTGCCGGGGTTGGCTTCCATCGTAATTTCAGCATCCGCTGCCAGGTTCAGGCGTGCGCGCACACCGTCCAGCAGCGTCTGCATCGCCGGGCCTGAAAGCAGGCTCGGCGTACCGCCACCAATAAAAATGGTCTTCACTTCACGTCCCTGTGCGTACGGTACATCGGCATCCAGATCGGCCAGCAGATGCGCGACGTAATCATCGTGCGGCACTTCACCCTTCAGCGCGTGCGAGTTGAAATCACAGTACGGACATTTCTGCACGCACCATGGGATGTGAATATAAAGACTCAGAGGCGGCAAATTAGCCATTACGCAGTGCTTCCAGTAACAGTTTCAGGGCGCGTCCACGGTGGGAGATCGCGCTTTTCTCTTCGCGGGTGAGTTCCGCAGCGGTTTTGCCCTCGGTCGGGACAAAGAAAATCGGGTCGTAACCAAAGCCGCCGTTGCCCGCCGCTTCACGGGTGATCACGCCCGGCCAGCTGCCGTGACAGACAATCGGCGTGGGATCTTCCGCGTGACGCATGTAGACCAACACGCAGTGGAACTGCGCGGTACGCTGTTCGTCAGGAACGTCTTTCAGGGCCACAAGCAGCTTTTCCAGGTTCTGCTGGTCGGTGGCGTCCGGCCCGGAATAGCGGGCGGAGTAAATCCCCGGCGCACCGCCCAGAAAATCCACGGCCAGACCGGAATCATCGGCAATCGCGGGCAGTCCGGTTACCTGCGCCGCATGGCGCGCTTTCAGAATGGCGTTTTCGATAAACGTCAGGCCGGTCTCTTCGGCGGAGTCCACGCCCAGCTCGGTCTGAGCCACCACGTCCAGCCCAAAATCATTTAATAGCGAGGCCAGCTCGCGCACTTTACCGGCGTTACCGGTGGCGAGAACAACTTTCTGCATGGTTTAGTCCTGTTCTGTCAGAGCCGCGACTTCCGTCGGGATAGATTGCGGGTTAAGGATTTTTACCTGTTTATGCCGGCCAAGTTCACCTTTCTCAATGATGACCTGGCTTTTAGCGACGCGAAACTGTTTAGCCAGATATTTGGTCAGATGCGCATTCGCCTGGCCGTCAACCGGCGGGGCCGTGATGGCGACTTTTAGCTCGTCGCCATGCAGCCCAACAATACTGTCGCGGCTGGCTTTCGGCTGAATGTACAGCCGTAAAACCAGCCCGTCGGCGCAGGGGCTAACTGCACTCATAACGCCATCCACAGCCCCGGCAGCAGCATATTACCCGTCGCCTGTAACAGTTCCGCGATACCCATATTCAGCACGTACAGCAGCAGAACGAGAAGCATCGGTGAGAAGTCGATTCCGCCCATCGCAGGCAGCAGGCTACGAATTGGACGCAGCAACGGTTCTGTCAGCTGAATCAACGCGTACTCCACCGGGCTACGGCCCCGGCTTACCCAGCTCATGATCGCCATCACCAGCAGGACCCAGAAGATCAGCGAGCCGACGGTTTTAACCAGGATCAGAACGGCTGAAATCCAGATAATCGGCTGGAAAGTGATGACCATAAACAGCACGATCGCTTTGATAACGCTCAGAATAAACGCCATCAGCAAAGATGAACTGTCAATCGGCCCCATTGCCGGAATGATGCGGCGAAGCGGCCCCACAATGGGCTGCGTGATTTTCACGATAAATTGTGAGAATGGATTGTAAAAATCACAACGGGCCCACTGCATCCAGACGCGCAACAGCAGCGCCATCGTATACAGTTCAATGACCGTTGAAAGCAGGAAAGTCAACGTCTTCATGGCGTTCCTCAGGTTTCCTTATTATTGGGGGTAATCGCGCGCACCGAAAATTGCCGTGCCGATGCGCACCATGGTGCTGCCTGCCGCGATGGCGGCTTCCATATCATCCGACATGCCCAGAGAAAGCGTGTCTACCGTGTCATAGCGCGCTTTAAGCGCCTCAAATGCTACAGCCATTTGCTGTGCTACGGCAAACTGCCTTTCATAACTTGACTCTGGCGCCGGGATAGCCATCAGCCCGCGCAGGGTTAAGCGCGGCAGCGCCGCCACGTCCGCCGCCAGCGCATCCAGTTCGCTCAGCGTAATGCCGGACTTGCTGTTTTCATCGCTGATGTTGATTTGAATTAGCACGTTAAGCGCTGGCATCTCAATAGGGCGCTGGTCGCTCAAACGGGTAGCGATACGCAGACGATCGATGGTGTGACACCAGTCGAAGTGCTCTGCTACCAGACGGCTTTTGTTCGACTGTAGCGGACCGATAAAGTGCCATTGCAGGTCTGCATTTCCCCGTTCCCGGAAAGCGAGAATCTTATCTACGCCTTCCTGCACATAGTTTTCACCAAAGGCACGATGACCGGCGGCTATCGCTTCTGCGATGGCGCTCGCAGGCTTGGTTTTGCTGACTGCAAGCAACGTAATTTCTTCTGAAGCACGGCCGCAACGCGTTGCCGCGGCTGAGATTTTGTCCCGGACCTGTGCCAGGTTATGCGCAATGTCGTTCATTTTCCGAGGAGTTGTCTATGGATGTGGAAGAAATTGTGGCCCTTAGTGTAAAGCATAACGTCTCCGATCTACACCTGTGCAGTGATTCACCACCGCGCTGGCGCAGGTCAGGCCGTCTTGAACCTGCGCCGTTTCCGCCCCCGGATGTGGAGGCGTTATTAAAAGCGTGGCTCAATGACGAACAGCAGGGCGCCTGGTGGGCAAACGGGCAGGTGGATTTTGCCGTTACCCTCACAGGCGGTCAGCGGCTGCGCGGCAGTGCGTTTAAGCATATGCACGGCGTTTCGATCGCGCTGCGCCTGTTGCCGCTGACGTGCCCGCAGCTCTCTGCGTTAGGCGTGCCGCGCGCGATCCCGGAGCTTTTGTCCAATGACAATGGCCTGATTCTGGTCACCGGCGCCACCGGCAGCGGGAAATCGACCACTCTGGCCGCGATGGTCGATTTTCTCAATCACCAGACAGACGGGCACATTCTGACCCTGGAAGATCCGGTGGAGTTTATGTACCAGAGTGAACGTTGCCTGATCCAGCAGCGGGAGATAGGCCAGCACAGCCCGTCCTTTTCCGAGGCGCTGCGCAGCGCGCTGCGTGAAGATCCGGATGTGATTCTGCTTGGTGAGCTGCGTGACAGCGAGACGATACGCCTGGCGCTGACGGCGGCGGAAACCGGCCATCTGGTGTTGGCCACGCTGCACACGCGCGGTGCGGCGCAGGCGATCGAGCGCCTGGTCGACACCTTTCCGGCGCAGGAGAAAGATCCGGTGCGTAATCAGCTGGCGGGAAGCCTGCGTGCGGTCCTGGCGCAGAAGCTACGTCAGGATGTCCAGGGTGGGCGCGTGGCGCTGTATGAGCTACTGGTGAATACCTCGGCGGCGGCAAATCTGATCCGCGAAGGCAAAACCTGGCAACTGCCGGGCATTATTCAAACGGGGCAGCAGGCGGGAATGCAGAACTTTGAGCAGAGTCTGGCGGAGCGACGGGCGCAGGGGCGGCTGTAGCCCCGGCGCTCAGTAACCCTGTTCGAAATAGCTTTCGAGGATAATGACGGCTGAAGCTGAATCCACGCTGCCTTTGTTCAGCGCCCGGAAGCCACCGTGTTCGAACAGGCCAGCGCGTGCCTCGACGGTGCTCAAACGTTCATCGTGCAGCTTAACGGAGACGCCAAAGCGGCCATGGATTTTGTTCGCGAACTTGCGCGCGCGGGCGGTAAGCGGTTGCTCGGTGCCATCCATGTTTAGCGGCAGGCCGACAATCACGTCGTCCGGCTGCCACTCTTTGAGCAAGCGCTCAATAAGGTTCCAGTCCGGCGTGCCGTCGTTAGCTTTCAGCGCCGTGAGCGGGCGGGCGGTGCCGGTGATCCGTTGACCCACAGCGACGCCGATGCTTTTGGTGCCGAAGTCGAAGGCGAGAAGGGTGCCGCTCATTACGCGTGCCCCGCAACGCCAGGCATGGTCAGAATATCAATGCCAATCAGTTTTGCCGCGTCACGCCAGCGATCGGCGATAGGGGTTTTAAACAGGATATTCATATCCGCAGGGGCTGTCAGCCAGGCGTTGTCCAGAATTTCTTGTTCCAGCTGCCCTTTTTCCCAGGAGGCGTAGCCGAGCGCAACCAGCACCTCAGAAGGCTGACTGGCAGTGCCCAGCGTTTCAAGCACGTCGCGAGAGGTGGTGACGACGGTGTTATCGGAGATACGAATGCTGGACGAGAAAACCGGCGGGGTATGCAGGATAAAACCACGATCTTCTGCAAGCGGGCCGCCGAGCATCACCGGTTTATCGAGACGGATTTCCGGCAGCCGCGCTTCAGCAGGGATTTTCAACTTGTCCAGAATGCCTTCCACCTGGAGGTTTTCCAGCGGCTTATTGATGATAATCCCCATCGCGCCGTCTTCGTTGTATTCACAAATATAGACCACGGCGCGGCGGAAAATCGGATCCTGGAGAGCAGGCATGGCAATAAGAAAGTGATGCTGTAAATTCATTGTCAGAGGTACTGTTTCCTGGTTTAAAAAGCGACAGCGCCCAGTATGGGGATAAACACAGGCGCTGTCACAGGTTATTTCTGTAAACGTTTTTCGATAGCGTCCATCAGCATTCCGGTGATCGAGATCGGGAATTCCGCTTCGATTTCACGAATGCAGGTTGGGCTAGTGACGTTCACTTCGGTCAGACGATCGCCGATGATATCGAGGCCAACGAAGATCAGGCCTTTGGCTTTAAGCGTAGGGCCGACGCGGCGGGCAATTTCCCAGTCGCTTTCGCTTAACGGACGCGGTTCGCCACGGCCGCCAGCCGCCAGGTTGCCACGGGTTTCCCCTCCCTGCGGGATACGCGCCAGGCAGTAAGGCACCGGCTCGCCGTCTACGACCAGCACACGCTTGTCGCCGTCTTTAATGGCTGGCAGATAGTTCTGTGCCATACAGTAGCGGGTTCCCAGCTCGGTCAGCGTTTCGGCAATCACGCCAATGTTCGGATCGCCTTCTTTCACCCGGAAGATCGACGCGCCGCCCATGCCGTCCAGCGGTTTCATGATGATGTCGCCGTGCTTCTGCCAGAATTCTTTCAGCTGCGTTTTGCTGCGGGTGACGAGCGTTTCCGGCGTCAGGTCAGAGAACCATGCGGTATAGAGCTTCTCGTTGCAGTCGCGCAGGCTCTGCGGCTTGTTGACGATCAGCGTGCCTTTCTCTTCGGCACGCTCAAGGATATAGGTGGAATAAATGTATTCGGTGTCGAACGGCGGATCTTTACGCATCAGGATGACGTTGAGGTCGGCCAGGGCAATATCCTGCTCGGTACCGAATTCGTACCATTTTTCGTAGTTCTGCTCGACGTTAACGATGCGGGTGCGTGCGCGGGCTTCACCGTTGATCAGGTAAAGATCGTTCATCTCCATGTAGTGGAGTTCATAGCCGCGACGCTGCGCTTCCAGCAGCATAGCGAAGCTGGAGTCTTTCTTGATGTTAATGTTTGCGATGGGGTCCATCACGATGCCGAGCTTAATCATCTTCTTCTCCGGTTATGGGTCAGGCTTTGCTTCAACCCAGATCGCCAAATCGCACCTGTAGCGCGGTAATGGCGGTGAGTGCCGTTGTCTCAGTGCGCAGAACGCGAGGTCCCAACAGAATATCAGTAAACTGGTAACGCGCCGTCATGGCAATTTCGTCAGCCGACAGGCCGCCTTCCGGGCCAATCAGCAGGCGTACACGCTCAACGGGCAGCGGCAGCGTATTGATGCTGGCGCTGGCGCGCGGATGAAGATTGAGCTTAAGCCCGCTTTCCTCTTCTGCACACCAGTCCTCCAGATCCATCGCCGGGCGGATCTCCGGGATACGATTGCGGCCGCTCTGTTCGCAGGCCGCAATGGCAATTTTTTGCCACTGCTGGATCTTTTTGTTCAGACGTTCCGCATCCAGTTTAACGCCGCAGCGCTCAGAAAAAAGTGGCGTAATGAGGCTTACACCCAGTTCAATGGATTTCTGAACGGTGAACTCCATCTTTTCCCCACGCGACATCACCTGGCCCAGGTGAATGTGCAGCGGCGATTCCCGGTCATCCACGTCGCCACGCAGCACCTTCACGTGCACGCTTTTTTTATCGGCGCGCGTAATTTCAGCGTCGAAAACCTGATTAGAGCCGTCAAAGAGCTGAATCGCCTGGCCTGCACCCATGCGCAGCACGCGACCTACATGGTTTGCAGCATCATCAGACAGGGCGATTTCGCCGCCTGGGGTAATCAGTTCAGGGTGATAGATGCGAGGGATGCGCATAGTCAGAAATTCCATGTGTCATGCGATATAAGCGAATTGCCGTAGTGTAGGTTAGCTCTTTTGCGCCTGGCAAGCCCGCTGGACGTAAGGGTTGTGATTCCCCTGGACTTTGGCGATACGTTCGTCGCGCTGGCATTCCCAGTCCGTCACCGGGTAGAGCTTGTCCCAGGCATTGAAGAGCTGCGTCTGCTGGCGGGAAAGTTTGAGATCGTAGCGGTCGCGCATATAGAAATAAGTGCGGGCGATGCTACCGCGCGCGCGGGCAGGCGGTTCGGCGACTTTCTCTTTGAAATCGACCTTCATGGCGCACTGACCGTACTGGCCTTCGCCACCGTTCCACTGGCTGTACATGAAGTTTCCGCGGTCGCCATTGACCTCACCCACGGCGGGTTGCAGGTTGTGCATATCGCTTTCCATCTGGCGGTAGACCGGATCTTTTGCGCAATTTTTACGTCCACCGTCCTGCCAGCACTGGCGCTGGTGGCCAAACTGCCAGGCCGGAACGACGTGTTCCCATTCGATTCGGCTGGCGCGGTTCTCGTTCTTGCGCACCTTATAGCCGCAGGATCCCAGATCCACGACCCCTTTCTTACCCTGCCAGTTAATTTTACAGCCGCAGTAGAAATCACCCGGTACGTCGGCGTTAATCTTTACGCCTGCGGTTTTTGCCTGAGAGAAACTGTGAATACCGTCGGCCAGAGCATGGCCGGAGAGCGCTGTCGCCAGAAAAGCGACCGCGAGAGAAACATTACGGGACATCTTACACTCCGTGTCAAAACGAGCCCGCAACGTAACGAATGTTGTTCCCGTATGCAATCAGTCAGATCAGGAAAGTTCCTGAAAGTTCGCGTGATTATTCCGCAACCAGCGGTTCGCCGCATTTAACGCAGCGGTAGGTCGCCTCGCCCCGCACTACGCGGTTATGGCGGCGGACGGTAAGCTGGTGCTGCTGGCACTGGCAGCGGTAGGGGAAGGTATTGCGGCGTACCGATTCCAGCTCGAACTGATGGGTGCGACGGGCCGGAACGCCGAGCACCGCCTCCATCATCCACTTCCACTCTTTGCCGTGCGGCGCGACGCGGCCAAAGTGCTTCCACACCAGCAGATGCGCCAGCTCGTGCGGCACCACTTCTTCGATAAACGCCTGCTGATTTTCCATCATCAACACCGGGTTGAGGCGGATCTCATACGATTCCAGCCAGGCGGTACCTGCCGCGGTGCCACGCTGCTGATAGACCAGCTTCGGTTCAGGATAATTGCGGCCGAGCTTCAGGTTGGCCTGGGCGAGTTTTTCCCGCAGGCTGCGCATAACGGCTTGCTGAATGGCGATGGGGAGACGGGGTGCTTTCATAGGGGCAGAGCATAAAGCGGGAAGCGGGGAGGCGCAAGAGGCGCCTCCCGCAGGAGGATCAGTCGTGTGCGCCTATTTCGCGCAGAGGACGACCTTTCATCAGGTTACGTTCAATGTGTTCCAGTGAAACATGTTTGGTTTCAGGAACCAGCCAGATAGTGAGAACAATAAAGAACAGGTTCAGACCGGCGTAGACCCAGAAGGTGTTGGCATTACCCAGAGTATTAAGCATGGTCAGGAACGTTGCGCCGACGATCATGTTGGCAATCCAGTTGGTCGCGGTAGAGCAGGTGATGCCAAAATCACGTCCTTTCAGCGGCTGGATCTCAGAGCACAGCACCCAAATCAGCGGACCGGCGCTCATCGCAAACCCAATGATAAACATCAGCAGCATCGCCACGGCGAAGTACTGTGCCGTTGGGGAGTGAATGCCCATGTGCATCATGGTACCCAGCACGCCCATCCCGACGGCCATCACCAGGAAGCCCAGCGTCAGGGTTGGCTTACGTCCCCAGCGGTCCACCAGACCGATAGCGATAAAGGTCGCCAGCACGTTGGTCAGGCCGACGATCACGGTGCCCCACATCTGCTCGGTGGTGTTGGTGTAGCCCGCCAGTTCGAAGATTTTCGGCGCGTAATACATGATGACGTTCATCCCGGTGAACTGTTGCATGATCTGTAACAGCACGCCGAGGAACACCGCGCGGCGGAAGTTGCTGTTCTCTTTGAACAGCGCCCAGCCGGACTGTTTGACCTTCAGGCTTTCGCGGATCTCTTCCAGCTCGTTTTTGGCTTCGGCGCTGGTATCACGCAGGCGTAAGAGCACGCGTTCGGCATCATGGAAGCGGCGTTTGGCGGCAAACCAGCGCGGACTGTCCGGCAGGAAGAAGACGCCAATCAGCAGCAGGATGGCAGGAATGATGATGACGCCCAGCATCCAGCGCCATGCGCCGCTGTAGCTGAAGGCGGTATCGGAGAGATAAGCCCCCAGAATACCGATGGTGATCATCAGCTGATACATGGAAATCATGCTGCCGCGGATTTTTTCCGGAGCGATTTCAGACAGGTACAGCGGGGCAGTATAAGACGCCACGCCCACTGCCAGACCGAGCAGCACGCGGGAGATGATCAGCACTTCAACATTAGGCGCAGCGGCAGAGAACAGTGAGCCGGCAACGAACAGGATCGCGCCAATCATCAGGCTCTTTTTACGCCCGAGCTTAAAGGAGAGCCAGCCGCTGCCGACCGCGCCGACGGCGGCACCGAACATCATGGAGCTAACCACCCATTCCTGAGTATGTGCGCTAATCTGGAACTCATCGGTGATGAAAGGTAATGCACCGGCAATTACGCCAATATCCAGGCCAAAGAGTAATCCTGCCAGAGCGGCGAGGAAGCAGACGAAGAACGTCATTGCCTTATTGGACGTACGCCCCTGTTTATTATTGTCAGGCATTATGCCCTCCAGTTGGGTTATCAGTTTTTACGATATTAAGAGTAGGTGAGCGGCTCATAAAAATATGTGAGTCAAATCACAACGGTGTAATCGGTTACACTGGCTTGTAACCGTAAAAATAATTAAAGCTTTGAAAATATAGAGGTAAATTAATTGATGTGCATCGCGTTTGCACAAATTTCAGACTTAACTGAAAGGGAATGTAACAGCAGAAGAAATGCGATCATGCAAAGAGAATATTCTGAAAGCGGGGTATAGAGAGTGAGGTGTAAACGGTTCCAAACATTGTCGGGTGGCTGCTGCGCCTTACCCGGCCTACAAAAACTCACTACCCGTAGGTCGGGTAAGGCATAGCCGCCACCCGACATAAAAAAGGCCAGCACAAAGGCTGGCCTGTTTAAGCTGCTGGCAGTCGATTATTTCAGACCGGCAGCATCACGCAGCAGGGCGGCTTTGTCGGTTTTTTCCCATGGGAAATGTTCGCGGCCAAAGTGACCGTACGCTGCGGTTTCCTGGTAGATTGGGTGCAGCAGATCCAGCATCTGAATCAGACCGTATGGACGCAGGTCGAAGAACTCACGCACCAGCAGGGTCAGCTGTTCAGAAGGCACTTTTTCAGTACCGAAGGTTTCCACCATGATGGAGGTTGGCTCAGCCACGCCGATGGCGTAGGAAACCTGAATTTCACAGCGGTCAGCCAGACCGGCAGCAACGATGTTTTTCGCCACATAACGTGCAGCGTACGCGGCAGAACGGTCAACTTTAGACGGATCTTTACCGGAGAATGCGCCGCCGCCGTGACGTGCCATGCCGCCGTAGGTATCTACGATGATTTTACGACCGGTCAGACCGCAGTCACCCATTGGGCCGCCGATAACAAAGCGTCCGGTTGGGTTGATGAAGAATTTGGTCGCAGAGCTCAGCCATTCAGTTGGCAGAACCGGCTTGATGATCTCTTCCATCACCGCTTCTTGCAGGGATTTCTGGTCAATCTCTTCAGCATGCTGCGTGGAAAGAACCACGGCATCGATACCGACGATTTTCCCGTCGTCATACTGGAAGGTCACCTGGCTTTTCGCATCCGGACGCAGCCACGGCAGAGTGCCGTTTTTACGCACTTCAGCCTGACGCTGCACCAGACGGTGTGCGTAGGTCACCGGCGCTGGCATCAGCACGTCGGTTTCGTTGGTTGCGTAGCCGAACATCAGGCCCTGGTCGCCCGCGCCCTGTTCCAGCGGATCGGCACGGTCAACGCCCTGGTTGATGTCCGGAGACTGTTTGCCAATCGCGCTCAGTACGGCGCAGGAGTTGGCATCAAAGCCCATATCAGAATGTACATAGCCGATCTCACGCACCGTGTTACGGGTGATCTCTTCGATATCAACCCATGCGCTGGTGGTGATCTCACCGCCAACCAGAACCATGCCGGTTTTGACATAGGTTTCACACGCTACGCGCGCCTTTGGATCCTGCGCGAGGATCGCATCCAGCACCGCATCGGAGATTTGGTCAGCAATTTTATCAGGATGTCCTTCTGATACGGACTCGGACGTAAACAGGTGTTTTGCCATGTTTTATTTCACCTAAGAGGAATTTGGTTAGCTCAAGCTGCTGTGTGGAATAGCCATAGGAGATAATTCTACCAAGGCCTACAGGATTTTGACACTGGCAGTCTGAGTGTTAATCGGTATGGATGGATTAACATCTGGACGTCTATTTTAGGTCACTTCTTCACCCGATTTCCAGTTTTTTTTGACTCACCTCTCATTGCGTTGAAAACACGGCTGGAAATTTTTCCTGACGACGCTGGCAACCTGCGCATTTTTGTTTTGCTTTTTAGCGACCTTCTCGGTATAAAACGCGGCGCGCGGCTCATATAAAATAAGCGCTCGATGAACACATCGTGTCGCCACTTCCAGCCGGGTTAAGCAGTGAACTTTTAGCTTTGGCTTGTGGTCCGTTTCAGCAGAGGCGGCCGTGGAGGTGATACCAGATAATGAACCATCGTTTTCCGCTCATTCAGCGCAGCCGTTCTGGCGCGCATTTGATTCCCACCCGCACTTCTGGTCTAAACACCTGCCGATGTTATACCCATCTCGGTGCTTCTCAGGATTCCAGAGCCGGTCACGCTTTGTGAAAACTGAACAAGGGCGCTCTTGTTAATACAGGAGTTTTCTCGTGGTTTCGCCGAACCTTGTCATACAGAGTTCGGATACGTGTTTTACAATGATATGAATAAGAAACCGGTCGCACGGTCTGGATTTCAGCATACTCTGCTGGGAAATGGAGCCGTTAATGGGTTGTTATCGCCGTATAACGCTGCGATAGTAGTCAACTGTTTTACACTTAATACAAAGAGTTGAGGTTCGCTATGTCTGACGACATGTCTTCTTTTTCGCCTTCGTCAGCGGGCGAACAGGGTGTACTACGTTCTATGCAGGAGGTTGCGATGAGCTCCGAGGAAGCCAGCAAGATGCTGCGCACTTACAATATTGCCTGGTGGGGCAATAACTACTACGACGTTAACGAGCTGGGCCACATCAGTGTCTGCCCGGATCCGGACGTCCCGGAAGCGCGCGTGGATCTCGCTAAACTGGTGAAAACCCGTGAAGCGCAGGGTCAGCGCTTGCCTGCACTGTTCTGCTTCCCGCAGATCCTGCAACATCGCCTGCGTTCTATTAACGCCGCGTTCAAACGCGCGCGGGAATCGTATGGTTATAACGGCGACTATTTCCTCGTTTACCCGATCAAGGTCAACCAGCACCGTCGCGTGATTGAGTCCCTGATCCACTCCGGCGAGCCGCTGGGCCTGGAAGCAGGCTCTAAAGCGGAGCTGATGGCGGTTCTGGCGCACGCGGGCATGACCCGGTCGGTGATCGTCTGTAACGGCTATAAAGATCGCGAATACATTCGTCTGGCGCTGATTGGCGAGAAGATGGGCCACAAGGTCTATCTGGTGATCGAGAAGATGACCGAAATCGCGATCGTGCTGGAAGAGGCCGAGCGTCTGAACGTGATCCCGCGCCTTGGCGTGCGTGCGCGACTGGCGTCGCAGGGTTCCGGTAAATGGCAGTCTTCCGGCGGTGAAAAATCCAAGTTCGGCCTCGCGGCGAACCAGGTGCTTCAGCTGGTGGAAATTCTGCGCGAGCGCGGTCGTCTGGACAGCATTCAGCTGCTGCACTTCCACCTCGGCTCGCAGATGGCCAACATTCGCGACATCGCCACCGGCGTGCGTGAATCGGCACGTTTCTACGTTGAGCTGCATAAGCTCGGCGTGAATATTCAGTGCTTTGACGTGGGCGGCGGCCTGGGCGTGGACTACGAAGGGACCCGCTCGCAGTCTGACTGTTCGGTAAACTATGGCCTGAACGAATATGCCAACAACATCATCTGGGCGATTGGCGATGCCTGCGAAGAGCACGGCCTGCCGCACCCGACGGTGATCACCGAATCCGGCCGCGCGGTCACGGCGCACCATACGGTACTGGTCTCTAACATCATTGGCGTTGAGCGTAGCGAAATCACCGAAGCCACGCCTCCGGCAGACGATGCCCCACGTTCCCTGCAAAGCATGTGGGAAACCTGGCAGGAGATGCACGAGCCGGGCACGCGTCGTTCCCTGCGCGAATGGCTGCACGACAGCCAGATGGACCTGCACGATATTCACGTCGGCTACTCGTCAGGCACATTCAGCCTGCAAGAGCGCGCGTGGGCCGAGCAGCTCTACCTGAATATGTGCCACGAAGTGCAGAAACAGCTCGACCCGAGCAACCGCGCGCACCGTCCGATTATCGACGAGTTGCAGGAGCGTATGGCGGACAAAATGTACGTCAACTTCTCCCTGTTCCAGTCGATGCCGGATGCCTGGGGTATCGACCAGCTGTTCCCGGTTCTGCCGCTGGAAGGGCTGAACCACGCCCCGGAACGCCGCGCCGTGCTGCTGGACATCACCTGTGACTCTGACGGCGCGATTGACCATTACGTTGACGGTGACGGTATCGCAACGACGATGCCAATGCCGGAGTACGATCCGGAGAACCCGCCAATGCTGGGCTTCTTTATGGTGGGGGCGTATCAGGAGATCCTCGGCAACATGCACAACCTGTTCGGTGATACCGAAGCGGTTGACGTGTTTGTCTTCCCTGACGGCAGCGTGGAGGTTGAGCTGTCCGACGAAGGGGACACCGTGGCGGACATGCTCGAATACGTTCAGCTGGATCCGAAAAAACTGCTCACCCAGTTCCGCGATCAGGTGAAAAACACCGGTCTGGACGACGCGTTACAGCAGCAGTTCCTGGAAGAGTTTGAAGCGGGTCTGTACGGGTACACCTACCTGGAAGATGAGTAGGTAAACTCCCTCTCCCGGTGGGAGAGGGGCGGAGTGAGGGCAACAGACCGCACAATGCCCTATACTCACTTGAACCCGTATGAATTAACGGCGATAATTCGCCCCAATTAGCGATTTACGAATCAATCCCTTCCTCGTCGGGTTTAACGACGCGGAGGGGATTTTTTTTCATCTGTTTTTAATGTATCGACTTTATAAGAGGTCAGGACATGAGCACTTTAGGTCATCAGTACGATAACTCTCTGGTATCTAACGCGTTTGGTTTTTTACGCCTTCCGATGAACTTCCAGCCGTACGACAGCGATGCGGACTGGGTGATCACCGGCGTACCGTTCGACATGGCAACGTCCGGTCGCGCGGGTGGTCGTCATGGTCCGGCGGCGATCCGTCAGGTTTCCACTAACCTGGCCTGGGAGCACAACCGCTTCCCGTGGAACTTCGACATGCGCGAGCGCCTGAACGTGGTGGACTGCGGCGATCTGGTGTACGCCTTCGGCGACGCGCGTGAAATGAGCGAAAAATTGCAGGCGCACGCCGAGAAGCTGCTGGCGGCCGGTAAACGCATGCTCTCCTTCGGCGGTGACCACTTCGTGACCCTGCCGCTGCTGCGCGCCCACGCGAAGCACTTCGGTAAAATGGCGCTGGTGCACTTCGATGCGCACACCGACACCTACGCGAACGGCTGCGAGTTCGACCACGGCACCATGTTCTACACCGCGCCGAAGGAAGGCCTGATCGATCCAAACCACTCCGTGCAGATCGGCATCCGCACCGAGTTCGACAAAGACAACGGCTTCACCGTACTCGACGCGGGCCAGGTGAACGATCGCGGCGTGGACGATATTCTGTCTCAGGTTAAGCAGATCGTCGGCGATATGCCTGTCTACCTGACCTTCGACATTGACTGCCTTGATCCGGCATTCGCACCGGGGACCGGTACGCCGGTGATCGGCGGCCTGACGTCAGATCGCGCCATCAAGCTGGTGCGCGGCCTGAAGGATCTGAACATCGTCGGGATGGACGTGGTGGAAGTGGCTCCGGCCTATGACCAGTCCGAGATCACCGCGCTGGCCGCGGCGACCCTGGCGCTGGAAATGCTCTACATCCAGGCGGCGAAAAAAGGCGAATAAGCCTTACGCGCTGATTGCTGCTGCGCGCCGCATGCGCAGCAGCAACATTCCCCCGGCAAGCAGGGTGACAACCTGCGAGACGACCAGCACCGAAAAGCCTGAACTGACCGACCCCACCGATCTCATCACCATCCCCATCAGCAGCGGAATAAACGCCGCGCAGATATTGCCGATCCCATTGATTATGCCGTAAGCGCTGCCCACCGCTTCCCGCGCGGCGTGATGCTGGATCACCGCCGGAATAGCCGCCCCCTGTAGCCCCCAGAAGACATTAGCCGAAAGCATAAACAGCGCCAGCCAGGCAGGCTGATGGCTGAGCATCAGCGCGACCACGGACAGCGCCGTCATCGCCCCGCCCGCCACAAACAGCATCGGTGCCTGTTCCGGACGCATTTTGTCGAGCAGCACGCCGCCCAGAAACTTTGACCCCAGGCTGAGCAGGAAGGGGATCGCCGCAAGCCAGCCCGTGGCATGCAGCGAGAAATGATGCTCGTCACGCAGCCACGCGGGCAGCCAGGCGCTGCTCCCCCAGAGATAGCTCAGGGTGGCGATTTCAACCACCATGATCCAGCCCAGCAGCGGCGTCTGCCAGGCCAGCGTGAAGGTGTGGACAAACCCCGGTTTTTTCGCGGTCGGGAGCTTGCGCGGCGCGGGCAGAAAACGCCAGATTAAGCTGCCCCCGAGGAGAAGGTTGATTGCCGCCAGTGCATAAAACGATCCGGCCCAGCCCAGATGCGACATCAGCCAGGTCACCAGCGGAAAGCCCACGGCCAGCCCGAGCGAGACGCCCAGCGCGGTCACGGCGTTGGGTTTACCGATCTCTTGCGCGCTAAAGTTATCGCTGATAAAGCGCGTTTTCAGCGAAAATAGCGGACCCTCCGCGATCCCCAGAATCACGCGGGCGATGAGCATTCCCGTCAGCGAGCCGAGCAAAGGTGAAGCCGCGCAGACCGCGGCCCAAATCGCAATGCTGCTTAATAATCCCTGCCGATAATGAAGTTTGCTTTCAATAACCGGCGTTAATAATAGAGCGGAAAAACCATAACCCAGAAGAAAGCAGGTCATGAGCAGGCCCTGTAACATTCTGTTTTCATTTAACTGAAAATGTTCGGCAAATTCCGGGTTTAAAATTATTACCGAGATATTTACCCGATCGACGTACGAAATAATAATGAGTAATAAAAGCGCAATCGTGCCTTGCCATCTTGCCGTCATCATGTCCGCCTTACGTTTTTTGTAACTTATATTTTTCATCAATGTGATTGTCACGGAGCTAAAATGGTTCACCTGTGAAACTCTTTGTTTAGTAAAGATAAATTAAAAATGAGTTTCACAGGTGAAACGCGAAAGAGGTGACGTTCATTTATTTTTAAAGAGTAAAAAGAAAGGAAGTCAATATCTTTTATTCAAAATAAGAGGCCATTAAAAAAACGTATTTCTCACGCTGCAATAATGAAAATTTCATATCGCTGCATTTTTTCGTGATCCCTTGCACACTTAGTTAATTAATTGCTGATCAATTAACAAATTCGTCACATTGTCGCTTGACGAAACATTCATCGCTTTTATATTGACCGTATTAAATAAGAAACAGAGTTTCATATATGAAACAAAAGCCTGGAGGATCGTGATGAGCTGGATAGGCGTATGTGACGCAGAGCAAGTACAGGAAGATTTCCCTTTTAGCGGCAACGTCGACGGTAAAGAGATCGGCGTTTACCTGATCGACGGTGAATATTACGCGCTGGAGGACGTATGCCCGCACGCCTATGCCCTGCTGAGTCAGGGCTTCGTGGAAGACGGCAAGGTGGAATGCCCGCTGCACGAGGCGGTATTCGACGTCAAAACCGGTCAGTGCCTGCACGGCCCCGGCGGGCGCAACCTCAACCGCTACCCGGTTCGGGTCTTTGAAAACCAGATTCAGATTACCTTCGTCGAGGAGACCGTGGCATGAGCGACACCCTGAACTTCAACCCGGCGCTGCCGGAAAGCCGCCAGTTTACCCCACCGGCAGAGGGCGGTAATGGCGCCATTCATAAGCCGGGTGATTACACCAACCTGATCTGGCAAACCCGCAGCCGCGAGCCGGAAAGCTGGGAAGTGAAGCTGATTGCGACGCTGGAAGATCTCTTCGAGCAGGGCGTTGAAACCTTGCCGGAGCTGGTAAGCGGGCTGAACGCGGTGCGCATGCACGACCAGCAGGGCGAGCCGTGGAGCGACGCCAGCTTCCAGGCATTCTTACAGGTTAACGGCTACTGAGGGCAACGCGATGACGACGACCGTACAACATTATCTGGATAAAGGCCTGCGTGGCCTCTGGTATCCGGTGCTGGCGAGCTGGGAAGTGCAGTCTGCGCCGGTGGGCATCACCCGCCTGGGCGAGCAGATTGTGGTCTGGCGCAATAAAGATGGCCAGGTTCAGGCGCTGGAGGACCGCTGTCCGCACCGCGGCGCGCGCCTGTCGATGGGCTGGAACCTTGGGGACCGCATTGCCTGCTGGTATCACGGCGTAGAGGTGGCGGGCAACGGCGAGGTGAAAGACGTACCCGCCGTGGATAAATGTCCGCTGGTCGGCCAGCAGTGCGTGCGCAGCTATAGCGTGCAGGAAGCGCACGGCGCCATCTTCCTCTGGTTTGGCGTCACCGCGGACCAGCAGCCGGACGAACTGACCTTCCCGGACGAGCTCGCCGATACGGACAGCTTCAGCAACTTCCTCTGCACCGCCGCGTGGAAATGCAATTACCAGTACGCGCTGGAAAACGTGATGGACCCGATGCACGGCACCTATCTGCACTCCTCGTCGCACTCGATGGCGGAAGGGGATCGCAAGGCCGACATGGTGCTCCAGCCGACCAAAACCGGTTTTATTTTCGAGAAGAAAGGGCAGAGCGGCGTCAATTTTGACTGGGTGGAGCTGGGCAACAGCGGCACCTGCTGGATGCGCCTCTCCATTCCGTACAAGAAGCGCTTCGGGCCGGGCGGCCACTTCTTTATCGTCGGCATGGTGGTGCCGGAAGATAACGACAACTGCCGCGTCTTCTTCTGGCGCATTCGCCGGGTGCAGGGCTGGCAGCGCGATATGTGGCGTTTCATGTACCGCAACCGTCTGGAAAAACTGCACTGGGAAGTGCTGGAGCAGGACCGCGTGGTGCTGGAAAGCCTAGCGCCAAACGCGCGCGATCATGAGTACCTGTATCAGCACGACGTCGGTCTTTCGCGCCTGCGCCGCATGATGCAAAAGGCCGCCAAAGAGCAGCTGGCGATGCGTGAAGCACAGCAGGGAGCCGCCTGATGAACGGGCTGCTGAGCGGCAAGCGCATCGTCATAACCGGCGCCGCGCGCGGGCTGGGCTTTCACTTTGCCAAAGCCTGCGCGGAGCAGGGCGCGGCGGTGGTGATGTGCGACATCCTGAAGGGCGAGCTGGCCGAAAGCGCCCACGCCCTGAGCGAGCGGGGCTATGCGATCGAACCGCACGTTATCGATCTGGCCGATCCACAGTCCATTGAGCAGGTGTTCAGCGCCATTGGCGAGCAGGGTCAGATCGATGGCCTGGTGAACAACGCGGCGATGGCGACGGGCGTCGGCGGCAAAAACATGCTCGATTACGATCCGGATCTCTGGGATCGGGTGATGAGCGTCAATGTCAAAGGCACCTGGCTGGTGACGCGCGCCGCCGTGCCGCTGCTGCGTGAAGGGGCGGGCATTGTGAACGTGGCGTCCGACACCGCGCTGTGGGGCGCGCCGCGCCTGATGGCCTACGTCGCCAGCAAGGGGGCCGTCATTGCCATGACCCGATCAATGGCGCGCGAACTGGGTGAAAAGCGTATACGCATTAATGCCATCGCGCCGGGGTTAACCCGCGTCGAGGCGACGGAATATGTCCCCGCCGAACGGCATCAGCTCTACGAAAACGGACGCGCGTTAACCGGCGCGCAGCAGCCGGAAGATGTCACCGGCAGCGTGGTCTGGCTGCTAAGCGATCTGTCTCGGTTCATCACCGGACAGCTGATCCCGGTCAACGGCGGTTTTGTCTTTAACTAAGGTAGGGCGATGATGGCAAACGATCAGGAAGTGAAGTATCTGGTGCCGGGGCTGGAGCGCGGTTTACAGCTGCTGTTGGCCTTTGGCGAGCAGCATCGCGATCTGACTTTTGCCGAGCTGCACCGGCTGGTGGATATGCCGAAGGCGACCGCCTATCGCGTGGTGCAGACGCTGGAGTACATGGGCTTTCTGGAGCGCAACACGCGCACCAATACCTTTTCGCTGGGCATGAACGTGCTGCGTCTTGGCTTTGAGTACATCGCCTCGCTGGACGTGGCGCAGGTCGGCCAGCCGGTGATCGAGCAACTGCGCGACGTGAGCCAGTGCAGCAGCCATCTGGCGATCCGCGACGGGCGCGACATTATATACATCGCCCGCGTCAGCGCCGCCGGGTCGCGTATCAACCAGGTCAGCATTGGTACCCGTCTGCCGGTGCACTGTACCTCGCTGGGCCGCATGCTGTTGACCGATATTTCCCGCGCTGATTTCGAACAGCTGTTCCCGCATGAGCGTCTGCCGGGCAACACGCCGGGGCAGCTTCACGACCGTGAAGCCCTGTGGCAGATGGTGCAGCAGGACAAAGCCCGCGGGTATGTCATCGGCGAATCCTTCTTCCGCCACGGCATCTCTTCCATCGTCTACCCGGTGTATGACCGAAGCGGCCGCGTGGCGGCGGTAGTCAGCATTCTGGTGCCGTCGGAGGAGATCCCGCAGAGCGACCGCGAGCGCCTGCAAAACGAGGTTCGCCTTGCGGCGGATAAAATTTCTGGCTTCTTAGGGTATCTATCACAGGCCAGTTAAATCAGTGAGTTAACGCCAGGCGCTTGACTGCGTCGGGCATGTTTTACGCCCAATCTGGGCCAGATGAGGCAACGAACGATGAGTGTAACCGGAATTGAAAAGCTGGAATTTGGTGTGGAAGACCTGACGCACTGCGCCAAATTTATGCGTGATTTTGGCCTGACGGGCGATGCCAGCGGCCAGCGTTTCACCACCCTGAGCGGCGCGCGCGTGGAGCTTAACCCGATCGACAGCCCCGACCTGCCGCCCGCGTTTGAAGCGGGCAACACCCTGCGCCGCATGACCTGGGCGGTTGCCGCACAGTCCGATCTCGACGCGCTGCGCCCGAAGCTGGCGCAGCAGCCCGGCTTTCGCGAAGTGGGCGACGCGCTGGAATGCCTCGATCCGAACGGCATGACGCTGCGCGTGCAGGTGACCCAGCAGACCGACGTGGAGCTTAACGTCGAGCCAATAAACCAGTGGGGCGACGCCCGCCGTATCGACACCCCCAGCCCGGTTTACGATCGCGCCCAGCCGATCAACGTGGGGCATGTGGTGTTCTTCGTGGAGGAGCTGGCGGCGGTGGAAAAATTCTACCGCGAGGTGCTCGGCTTCCAGGTCTCGGATCGCTATATCAACCGCGCCGTGTTCCTGCGCTGCGGCGTGCGTGGCGGCCATCACAACCTGTTCCTGCTGCAACTGCCGAACCGCAAGCGCGGCCTTAACCACGTGGCCTTCACCGTGCGCGACATCCACGAGGTGATCGGCGGCGGTATCGCGATGAATAAACATGACTGGAGCACCTTTATCGGACCGGGACGTCATCCGGTGTCGTCGGCGTACTTCTGGTACGTCAACAGCCCGACCGGCGGCGCGTTTGAGTATTACACCAACGATGATTACCTGACGGAAAACTGGCAGCCGCGCGAGCTGGAGCATTCCCTGGTCTCCTTCACCGAGTGGGCGGTGGAAGGCGGGATTGACCACGACACGCGCCGTCAGCAGAAAAAGCCGGAGGCGGTATGACATCGCGCATTGTCATTATCGGCGGCGGCCAGTCAGGCGGCTGGGCGGCGAAAACCCTGCGTGACGAGGGCTTCGACGGCGAGATTTGCGTGGTAGCGGAAGAGGAATGGGATTTCTACGAGCGGCCGCCGCTGTCAAAAGCGTCTCTGCTGGAACCGGACGCGGCGCTCCCAAGGCTGTTTACCGACGAGGTGCAGCAGGCGCTGGACCTGACCTGGTACCGACCGCTGCGCGCTGAATCTGTCGATCGCGATGAAAAAAAAGTCCTTCTTAGCAACGGCGAGCAGCTTAGTTACAACATCCTTTTAATCGCTACCGGCGGTCGGGCGCGCCTGCCTTCGCAGGCGTGGGCCAGCCATCCGCAGGTCTATACCCTGCGCCACTGGCAGGACGCGCAGCGCCTGAAAAGTCGCCTGTCGGAAAGTCACAAACTGGCGATTATCGGCGGCGGCTGGATTGGCCTTGAGATTGCCGCTTCCGCGCGGAAAAGCGGCGTGGCGGTCACGCTGTTCGAGCAGCAGCCTGCGCTCTGCATGCGCTCGGTGAGCGGCGAGGTGTCCCAGCGCCTGGAGGCCATCCACCGCGAGCAGGGGGTGGAGATCCGTACCGGCTGCGGCGCGCTGGAGCTGGAGGACGACGGCGGCCTGCCGGTCGTCCACTGCGACGGCAACCGTGAAACCTTTGATGCAGTGGTGGTGGGGATCGGCGTCGATCTCAATCTGGAGCTGGCGCGTGACGCGGGGCTGAAAACCGGGCGCGGGATCGTGGTGGATGCCCAGGGACGCACCTCGGATCCGTTCATCTTTGCCGCAGGAGATGTCGCCCAGCACCATCACTACGGCTTGTGCATCCAGTCCTGGGCCTTCGCCCAGAATCAGGCGGTGGCGACGGCGAAAGCGATGCTCAATCCCGATGCGCCAGGTTATGACGACGCGCCGTGGCTGTGGTCGGATCAATACCAGCACAACATTCAGATCCTCGGCATTCCGCAGGCAGGCTGCCGAACGATATTGCGTGAAGAGGCGCTGTACTTCTCGCTGGACGACAACGGGCGGCTAACGCAGCTTGTGGCGTTCAACGATGCGCGCACCGTCAAGCTGGCGAAGCGCTGGATGGCGGCAGGGCGGGATCTGTCGGACGTACCGCTTGCCGACCCGACATTTTCACTGATGTCACTGCGATAGCTAACCCGCACCCGTAGGGGGAGAAATGACCACACTAGAGACTAACACCGCGCCGGTTGAGGCGAGCGGTGAGGGGACCCGCACGCCCGAAAAAGCGGTGCGCTGGGCCATCCCGCTGTCGCTGCTGGCCTGCGTGCTGCTGGCGTTTTTCGACAAAATCAGCATCGCGGCGCTCTTTTCAGATACCCATTTCCAGCAGGCGATGGGCATTGATTTCGACACCACGCGCCTCGGCATTCTGATGAGCGCTTTCCTGCTGAGCTACGGCTTCTCATCGGTGTTTTTAAGCGGTTTAGGCGACAAAATCGCGCCGCTGCGCCTGCTCACCGGGATGATGGCAGTGTGGTGCGTGCTGATGGTGGCGATGGGCTTTACCCATAACTACACGCTGATGATCGTCCTGCGTATTCTGCTGGGCGTGGCGGAAGGACCGCTGTTCCCGCTGGCCTTCGCCATTGTACGCCACAACTTCCCGCAGCATTTGCAGGCACGCGCCACCATGCTGTGGCTGCTGGGCACCCCGGTGGGCGCGGCGATTGGTTTCCCGCTCTCCCTCTGGCTGCTAAACACCTTTGGCTGGCAGAGCACTTTCTTTGTGATGGCCATGCTTACCGTGCCGGTGCTTATCTTTGTGCGCATTGGTCTGCGCGGGATACGCCTGGAGGCAAAACCCGGTACCTCGCAGGCATCACAGGACGAGCGGCGCGCCGCACGGCGCGAGCTGTTTGTCAGCCCGCACTTCTGGATCATCTGCATCTTTAACATCGCTTTCCTGACCTACCTGTGGGGCATCAACGGCTGGTTGCCTGGCTACTTAATTAAGGGCAAAGGCATCCACCTGGAGCATGCGGGCTGGCTGTCGTCGATGCCGTTCATCGCCATGCTGGCAGGGGAAGTGATTGGCGCGTGGCTCTCTGACCGGGTCGATAAGCGCGCGGCGGCCTGCTTTATCTCGATGGCGGGGGCGGCGGTAGGCCTGGCGGCGGTGATGCACCTCGACACCCCGCTTGCCATCATTGCGGCGATGAGCTTCAGCACCTTTATGTGGGGCACCGGCGCACCCAACATTTTCGCCCTGCTGGCGAAGGCCACCCATCCCCGTGTGAGCGCCACGGCGGGCGGTATCTTCAACGGGCTGGGAAACTTTGCGGGCGCGCTGTCGCCGGCGGTGATGGGCGCGCTGATCGCCTTTACCCACAGCATGGATTCCGGGCTGATTTTTCTGGCGGTGATGGCGGCGGTGGGCTGCGTCCTGTTACTGCCGCTGCTGAGACGTTACTGAGGAGAGTGTCATGACTGATTCAATCGTAACCAACAAAACAGGCATCAAACCTGACCATCTGACGATGGAAGAGTGGGTCGAGTCGCGCATCGCGCGCTTCGAAGGCCGTAAATACGACTGGAACGCGCTGAAGTTCCAGGCCGATTTTGATCCGAAATATCGCCGGGCGCAGATGCGCTACATCGGCACCGGCGCAACCGGCGTGGCGAACGACACCAATACCGTGCAGGCGGACCATTTTACCTTCTCCACCATGGTGCTGCCGTCGAAGTGCGAAGGACCGCTGCACCTGCACGACGACGTGGAAGAGGTGTTCTTCATGCTCAAGGGGCAGATCACGCTGATGATCCAGGACGGCGACAACTACACCGAAACCGTGCTGCGCGAGCGTGACCTGATCTCCGTTCCGCCGGGCATCTATCGCGGCCTGTTTAACCACGGTGAAGAAGAGGCGCTGATGTGCGTCATGCTGGGGACCAATAAGCCGGAAATCCCGACCTATCCGTCCGATCATCCGCTTTCCAAAGTGAAGCGGAACTAAGGGGGCATGATGACGGGTTTTCGTGAACAGGGAAGCGGCATTCCGCTGATGCTGCTGCACGGGATCAGCTCCGGCGCCGCCTCCTGGCACAAGCAGATGGCGCTGAACGGTTTTCGCGTGCTGGCGTGGGACATGCCGGGCTATGGCGAAAGCCCGATGCTGGCCGTAGCGCGGGCAAACGCGGGGGATTACGCCGACGCGCTGGCGGCCATGCTGGATCGCGCCGGTGTCTGGCAGGCAGTGCTGGTCGGCCATTCCCTGGGGGCGCTGGTGGCCAGCGCCTTTGCGGCAAAGTTCCCGGATCGCGTCATTCATCTGGTGCTGGCCGACGCGGCGCAGGGGTACGGCAATGCCGCGCCGGAGCAGCGGGAGCAGGTCTGGCGCAACCGAGAGCAGCAGATGGCGCTGGGGGGCGAAATCCTCGCCCAGACCCGCGCCCCGAAGCTGCTGCGCCCCGGCGCGCGCGCGGAAGATATCGCCACCGTCGCGGCGGGCATGCGGGTGCTGCGCCCGGAAGGCTACCTTGCCGCCTCGTGGATGCTGGCGCATGACGACATCCACGGCTGGCTGAAGCGTTATTCCGGCAGTTTTGAAGTCTGGTGCGGCGAGCAGGATGCCATCACCCAGCCGGAGCTGGTTCAGGGTCTGGCGCTGCGCTACGGCATGCCGTTTATCGCCATTCCGCAGGCCGGGCACGCCAGCTATCTCGATAACGACGCGTTTTTCAACCAACAGCTTTTACGCATTAACGAAGAGGTGCGCGATGAATGCACAAATTGACGGGCGCGTAGCGGTAGTCACCGGCGGTTCTTCCGGCATTGGCTTTGAAACGCTGCGCCTGCTGCTGGGGGAAGGGGCGAAAGTCGCCTTCTGCGGCCGTGACGAGGACCGGCTCGCCAGCGCCCATGCGACGCTGCAAAACGAATTTCCCCACGGGGAGATTTTCGCTTTCCGCTGCGACGTGCTGAATGCCGACGAAGTTCAGGCCTTCGCGGATGCGGTGCAGGCGCGTTTTGGCGCGGCGGATATGCTGATCAACAACGCCGGGCAGGGCTACGTGGCGCACTTCCATGACACGCCGCGCGAGGCGTGGCTGCACGAAGCCGAACTCAAACTGTTCGGGGTGATTAACCCGGTGCAGGCGTTTCAGCCTCTGCTGGAGCAATCGGACATTGCCTCTGTTACCTGCGTCAACTCCCTGCTGGCGCTACAGCCGGAGGAGCACATGATCGCCACCTCCGCCGCTCGTGCCGCGCTGCTGAACATGACGCTGACGCTCTCGAAAGAGCTGGTGGGCAAGGGCATTCGCGTCAATTCCATACTGCTCGGCATGGTGGAATCCGGTCAGTGGCAGCGCCGCTTTGAACGCCGGGCGGACAAAAGCCAAAGCTGGCCGGAGTGGACGGCGGATATCGCGCGCAAGCGTGGCATTCCAATGGCGCGCCTCGGCAAGCCGCAGGAGCCCGCGCAGGCGCTGCTGTTCCTCGCCTCGCCGCTGGCCTCGTTTACCACCGGCGCGGCGCTGGACGTTTCCGGCGGCTTCTGCCGCCATCTGTAAGGACACATCATGAAAAAGGTAATGTTGATTGGTTTTGGCGCCATGGCGCAGGCGGTGATTGAGCGCCTGCCCGCCGGTGTGGCTATTGGCTGGATCGTGGCGCGCGCGTCTCACCATCCCGCCATTCACGACCAGTTTGGCAATGCGGTCGAGGCGCTGACGTCGCCGATGGCGTGCGCACAAACGCCGGATCTGGTGCTGGAATGCGCCAGCCAGCAGGCGGTGGCCCAGTACGGGGAAGAGATCCTGCGTCGCGGCTGGCATCTGGCCATCATTTCCACCGGCGCGCTGGCGGACAGCGCGCTGGAGCAGCGTCTGCTCGCCGCGGGCGGAAAACTGACCCTGCTTTCCGGTGCGGTGGCCGGTATCGACGGGCTGGCGGCGGCGAAAGAGGGCGGGCTTGAGCGCGTCACCTATCAGTCGCGCAAAAGCCCGGCCAGCTGGCGCGGCAGCTATGCCGAGCAGCTTATCGATCTGAATGCGGTGTCAGAGGCAAAGGTTTTCTTCGAGGGCAGCGCCCGCGAGGCGGCGCGCCTGTTCCCGGCGAACGCCAACGTGGCGGCGACCGTGGCGCTCGGCGGCGTCGGGATGGACGACACCCGCGTGCAACTGATGGTTGACCCGGCAACGAAACGTAACACCCACACGCTGCATGTCGAAGGATTATTCGGCGAGTTCCATCTGGAGCTGAGCGGACTGCCGCTGGCTTCTAATCCTAAAACCTCCACCCTGGCGGCACTGAGCGCGGTGCGCGCCTGCCGCGAGCTGGCCCTGAGCTGAGGAGTGACGATGGACGATCTGAAGATTTTTATCGGCGGCCAGTGGCGACGCGGCGGCGGCAACCCGATGCAGAGCCACTTTCCGGCAGACGGGTCGATCAACGCGACGCTGAATGCCGCCAGTCTGGATGACCTGGAGGAGGCGGTAGCCGCCGGAGAGCGCGCCTGGCGCGATCCCGCATGGCGTAACAGTCTGCCGCACATGCGCGCGAAGATCCTGCATAACGTTGCCGATCTTATTGAATCCCGCGTCGATGCGCTGGCGCAGATGCAGAGCCGTGATAACGGCAAGC
Source organism: Enterobacter sp. CRENT-193 (assembly GCF_002787395.1). Classification (NCBI taxonomy): domain Bacteria; kingdom Pseudomonadati; phylum Pseudomonadota; class Gammaproteobacteria; order Enterobacterales; family Enterobacteriaceae; genus Enterobacter; species Enterobacter sp. CRENT-193. Next base: position 1,626,973 of record NZ_CP024812.1, read on the forward strand.
CGCTGGCGGAAGCACGCGGGCTGGTGATGAGCGCGGCGGGAACGGCGCGCTACTTTGCCGCCGCCTGCGAGCTGCTGGAAGGGGAACTTCCGACGCCGCGCCAGCCGGATCTGCTGACGCTGAGCTGCTACGAGCCCCTTGGCGTGGTGGCGGCCATCACGCCGTGGAACTCGCCGATTGCCAGCGAGATGCAGAAGGTCGCACCGGCGATTGCCGCCGGGAACGCGGTGATCCTCAAGCCCGCCGAAGCCACGCCGCTGATGGCGCTGGAGCTGGCGCGGATTTTTGAACAGGCCGGGCTGCCCGCCGGGCTGCTGAGCGTCCTGCCGGGCAAAGGCTCGGTGATTGGCGATGCGCTGGCGCGTCATCCTCGCGTGCGGAAAATTTCCTTTACCGGCGGCACCACCACGGGCCGTCATCTGGCGCACGTGGCGGCGGAAAAACTGATCCCGGCCTCGCTGGAACTGGGCGGCAAATCGCCGACCATCGTGCTGGAGGATGCCGATATCGAACAGGCCGCGCGCGGGATCTGCTACGGCATTTTCAGCTCGGCGGGGCAGGCGTGTATCGCCGGGTCGCGGCTGTTTATCCACGAGAGTATTTACGCCCCGCTGATGGCGAGGCTGCTGGAATTAACACGCGGGCTGCGCGTCGGACATCCGTTTACCGACGGCGTCCATGTAGGACCGCTGATCAACGAAAAACATCGCCAGAGCGTGATCCAGTACGTCGAACTGGCGAAGCGTGAAGGGGGCCGCGTGCTGTGCGGCGGCGAGATCCCCGCCGATCCCGCTCTGGTAAACGGCAGCTTCTTTCTGCCAACCATTATCGAAGGGCTGAGCAACAGCGCCCGCGCCTGTCAGGAAGAGATCTTCGGCCCGGTGCTGGTGGCGATGCCGTTTGGCGATGAAGCCACGCTTATCCACGAGGCGAACGACTCGGTGTACGGCCTGGCGGCGGGGATCTGGACGCGCGATACCGGTCGCGCCCTGCGTCTCAGCGAGCAGCTGGAGGCAGGCACGGTGTGGATCAACACCTACAAGGTTTTTGCGATTTCGACCCCGTTCGGGGGCTTTAAAGAGAGCGGTCTGGGCCGCGAGAAGGGTATCCAGGGGCTGAAAGCCTGGATGCAACAAAAGAGCATTTATCTGGCGACGGGTAACAGCGTCAACCACTGGTGCGACTGAGAAAGGGTGAGCAATGAGCGAAATGATAACCGTCGGCGACGCCATCGCCAGAACGCTGGAGCAGTATCAGGTTGAGGCCATCTACGGCGTCATCTCCATTCACAACCTGCCGATCGCGGATGCGGTTGGGCAGCGGGGCAATATCCGCTTTGTGCCCGCGCGCGGTGAAGCCGGTTCCGTCACCATGGCCGATGCTCACGGGCGCTTTTCCGGCCTCGGCGTGGCGCTGACCAGCACCGGCGCGGGGGCCGGGAACGCGGTAGGCGCGCTGGTGGAAGCCATGAATGCCTGCACGCCGCTGCTGCATTTAACCGGGCAGGTTGAGAAAGCCTGGCTGGACGCCGACACCGGGTTTATCCATGAAACCCGTGACCAGCTGACCTTCCTGAAGGCCAGCTCAAAACGGGCGTACCGCATCAGCAATGCGAATCAGGCGATAGCGATTCTGCATAAAGCCATCCAGGACGCGCAGACCCCGCCGTGCGGACCGGTCTCGGTGGAAATCCCGATTGATATTCAGAGCGCCAAAATTCCGCTGTCGCTGGTAACCGCTCCGATCAAACCGGTATCGGCTCCGGCCGTGGATACCGGAATGGTTGACGCGCTGTGGGCGCAGCTCAAACAGGCGAAACAGCCGCTGCTGTGGCTGGGCGGCGGGGCGCTGGGAAGCGCTGAGGCGGTGAAAAAACTGGCAGATGCGGGCATCACCGTGATTTCCAGCACCCACGCGCGCGGCGTGCTGCCGGACAACCACCGCGCCAGCCTGCGGGCGTTCCACAACTCGCCGTCGGTGGAGGCGCTCATTGCGCAGTGTGATTTTACGTTGGTGGCCGGTTCTCGCCTGCGCAGCAACGAAACCCGATCCTGGACGCTTGAGCTGCCTTCCCCGCGGGTGCAGCTCGATATCGACCCGGCGGCAGCAAGCCGTAACTATCTGATGGATAGCACGTTGATAGCCGATTGTTCCGCGCTGCTTGGCGCGCTGGCTGAAAAAGTGCAGGGCCGCGAGTGGGGCAACGCCCAGTGGGATACGCAGGTACAGCAGGCTGTCGGGCAAGCTGAGCAGGGGCTGCGCGAGCAGTGCGGCGCCTATGCGAAGCTTAACGACGCCATTGAGAAAGCCCTGCCGAAAGACGGCCTGCTGGTGCGCGATATCACCGTGTCCGGCAGCCTGTGGGGTAGCCGCCTGTTCAGGGCTAACGGTCCGCTGATGAATATTCACTCCCTCGCCGGGGCGATTGGCATGGGCCTGCCGATGGCTATCGGCACCGCGATTGCCAACCCACAGCGCAAGGTGGTGGGGCTGGTGGGCGACGGCGGCCTGAGCCTCAATTTAGGCGAACTGGCGACGCTGGCGCAGGAGAAAGCCAACGTGACGCTGCTGATCATGAACGACGGGGGCTACGGCGTAATGCGTGGTATTCAGGATAAATATTTTGGCGGGCGTCAGTATTATAACGCGCTGCATACGCCGGATTTTACCCTGCTGGCGCAGGCGATTGGTCTACAGGCCTGGAGCGTTGAGCAGGCCGAGGATTTTGACGCGGTGATGATGGAAGCGTTAGCGATGCCGGGGCCGTCGGTGGTAGAGGTGCGGATGGGGCAGATTGGCGCCCTTAAGTTTGCCGGGCCGCCACAGAAAACGCTGTACTGATTGAGTCTTGTTGCCCGGTAGCGCGGCGCGCACCGGGCCGGAGTATTATTTAATACCGTCTGCCGCCATGCGGTCACGGATATGCTGCGCGCGTTCAACGGAGGCCGGGTGATCGTCAAACATGGAGCTTTGACGGCCTTCCTCCAGTTTCGCCAGTTTTTCGAAGCTGGTGGCTAAACCTGATGGATTGATGCCGCGTTTGCGCAACAGATCGTAAGAGTAGTCATCCGCTTCCGACTCCTGACGCTGGGAGAACTGGGAGTTAACCAGTTTCTCACCCACGTCGCCCAGCTGCGACTGGGACAGGCTGCCGACAATGCCGCCCGCAGAGGCCGCCGCTGCACGCACGGCATTGGTGCCCAGCGCAACCTGCATCCCTTTCTTCACGTGACCCAGAGCAACGTGACCCATTTCATGGCCGATCACCGCTTCCACTTCGTTGTCGGTCATCATGTCCATCAGGCCGCTGTATACGCGGATACAGCCGTTAGCCATCGCGAAGGCGTTCACGTCTTTCGCCATATACACCTTGTAGTTCACCGGCTGACCGTTAATGTTGTCGCCCAGCGCGGAAGCAATCTTGTTCAGACGCTGCGTGTAGGTGCTGTTTGCCGGGGCAAGCGTAGCTTTTCCATCCATATCCTTACAGGCCTCGTCGCTCAGCGCTTTCACCTGCGCATCGCTCAGTGAGTAGGCCTGAAAAGCTTCTGCGCCTGAGGTCATCAGGCCGTTAGAATCCATATTCTGACAGCCGCTTAGCAGGAGCGTTGTTCCCACAGCCAGCCCGATTGCACGCATTTTCATGATGTTGCTTCCGTACTCGTTAATCTGAATTAATTCCGAAAAATGCACCGTCAACGAAGCCGGTGTCGGGCTAAGTATAAGGAATATCTACAGGGGCGGGCGAGCAGATTGCGCAACATGCGAGCATGATCCAGAGATTTCTTAAGCAGCAAAAGAATGCTCCATGTACATGCCCTGCGGCTTGGGTTACATTGTTGGCACTTTTTTCCGGCGTAGCCCAAAACGCGCTGTCGTCAAGGGCATGGCCTTTAACAGTCCGATCTGGAGTTAAAATGTCCTCACGTAAAGAGCTTGCTAATGCTATTCGTGCGCTGAGCATGGACGCAGTACAGAAAGCCAAATCCGGCCACCCGGGCGCCCCTATGGGCATGGCTGACATCGCCGAAGTCCTGTGGCGTGATTTCCTGAACCATAACCCGCAGAACCCGGCATGGGCAGACCGCGACCGTTTCGTGCTGTCTAACGGCCACGGCTCTATGCTGATCTACAGCCTGCTGCACCTCACCGGCTACGATCTGCCAATCGAAGAGCTGAAAAACTTCCGTCAGCTGCACTCCAAAACTCCAGGTCACCCGGAAGTGGGCTACACCGCTGGCGTTGAAACCACTACCGGTCCGCTGGGTCAGGGCATCGCTAACGCCGTAGGTATGGCGATTGCAGAGAAGACCCTGGCGGCGCAGTTTAACCGTCCTGGCCACGACATCGTTGACCACTTCACCTACGCCTTCCTGGGCGACGGCTGCATGATGGAAGGCATTTCTCACGAAGTGTGCTCCCTGGCAGGCACCCTGAAGCTGGGTAAACTGGTTGCGTTCTACGACGACAACGGTATCTCCATCGACGGTCATGTTGAAGGCTGGTTCACTGACGACACCGCAGCACGTTTCGAAGCCTACGGCTGGCACGTTGTGCGCGGCGTTGATGGCCACGATGCTGACTCGATTAAACGTGCCGTAGAAGAAGCGCGCGCCGTGACCGACAAACCGTCCCTGCTGATGTGCAAAACCATCATCGGCTTCGGTTCTCCGAACAAAGCGGGCACTCACGACTCCCACGGCGCACCGCTGGGCGACGCGGAAATTGCACTGACCCGTGAAGCGCTGGGCTGGAAACACCCTGCCTTCGAAATCCCGTCTGAAATCTACGCTCAGTGGGATGCGAAAGAAGTGGGTCAGGCGAAAGAAGCGGCCTGGAACGAGAAGTTCGCGGCTTACGCGAAAGCCTTCCCACAGGAAGCGGCTGAGTTCACCCGTCGTATGAAAGGTGACATGCCGTCTGACTTCGACGCCAAAGCGAACGAGTTCATCGCGAAGTTGCAGGCGAACCCAGCCAAGATCGCCAGCCGTAAAGCATCTCAGAATGCGATCGAAGCGTTTGGCCCTCTGCTTCCAGAATTCCTCGGCGGCTCCGCTGACCTGGCGCCATCAAACCTGACCCTGTGGTCCGGATCTAAGCCAATCAACGAAGATACTGCCGGTAACTACATCCATTACGGTGTACGTGAGTTCGGTATGACTGCGATTGCCAACGGTATCGCTCTGCACGGTGGTTTCCTGCCGTACACTTCTACCTTCCTGATGTTTGTGGAATATGCACGTAACGCCGTGCGTATGGCTGCGCTGATGAAACAGCGTCAGGTGATGGTCTACACCCACGACTCCATCGGTCTGGGCGAAGATGGTCCAACTCACCAGCCAGTAGAGCAGGTGGCTTCCCTGCGCGTGACCCCGAACATGAGCACATGGCGTCCATGTGACCAGGTTGAATCTGCGGTGGCGTGGAAATACGGCGTTGAGCGTCAGGACGGTCCAACCGCGCTGATCCTCTCCCGTCAGAACCTGGCGCAGCAGGAGCGTACTCCAGAGCAGCTGGCGAACATCGCACGCGGTGGTTACGTGCTGAAAGATTGCGCGGGCCAGCCTGAGCTGATCTTCATCGCCACCGGTTCAGAAGTTGAACTGGCTGTAGCAGCATGGGAAAAACTGACTGCCGAAGGCGTGAAGGCGCGTGTGGTTTCCATGCCGTCTACCGATGCGTTCGACAAGCAGGATGCCGCGTACCGCGAATCCGTACTGCCTAAAGCGGTCTCCGCTCGCGTGGCAGTGGAAGCGGGTATCGCAGACTACTGGTTCAAATACGTGGGTCTGAACGGCGCTATCGTCGGGATGACCACGTTTGGTGAGTCTGCGCCAGCTGAACAGCTGTTTGAAGAGTTCGGCTTCACCGTTGAAAACGTTGTCGCTAAGGCGAAAGAACTGCTGTAATTGTTTGTCCGGTGCGGGCTGATGCCCTCACCCTGGCTCTCTCCCACGGGGAGAGGGAGAATAAAGTAGGCCGGGTAAGCGCTAACGCGCCACCCGGCTTTTTTGTAAGCATTATTCCACCCAAAATGTGACGCAAGTCATATAGCTCGCTTATTCATCTGGACAGACATTCCTTTTATTCCCCGATTCGCTTATTCTTGCTGAAGCGTTTCAGTCGATTAAATGTTCGACAATTGACCAATCAATCGCAGTTTGTGACAGCAAGGATTCCCCTTCGGGCGTCGCTGGATTACTCTTTCAGCCACCTCAAACTCAGGGATAGCTTTGCAGGAGATCTATGACCGTACGCGTAGCGATTAATGGCTTCGGTCGCATCGGGCGCAACGTGGTTCGTGCTTTATATGAATCCGGGCGTCGTGCGGAAATCACCGTGGTGGCAATCAATGAACTGGCGGATGCTGCGGGCATGGCACATTTGTTGAAATATGACACCAGCCACGGTCGCTTTGCCTGGGACGTTCGCCAGGAAAGGGAACAGCTGTTCGTCGGTGACGATGCCATCCGCGTGCTGCATGAGAACAGTATTGAAGGGCTGCCCTGGCGCGAACTGGGTGTGGATGTGGTGCTGGACTGTACCGGCGTGTACGGTAACCGTGAACATGGCGAAGCGCATCTGAATGCTGGCGCGAAAAAAGTGCTGTTCTCCCATCCCGGCAGTAACGACCTCGACGCCACCGTCGTGTTTGGTGTTAACCAGCACGAGCTGCACGCTGAACACCGCATTGTCTCCAACGCCTCCTGCACCACCAACTGCATTATTCCGGTCATTAAACTGTTAGACGATGCTTATGGCATTGAATCCGGCACCGTGACCACGATTCACTCCGCCATGCACGATCAGCAGGTAATCGACGCCTACCATCCGGATTTACGACGCACTCGCGCGGCGAGCCAGTCAATCATTCCGGTGGATACGAAACTGGCTGCCGGGATCACCCGTATTTTCCCGCAGTTTAACGACCGTTTTGAAGCGATTGCCGTGCGCGTTCCGACGATAAACGTCACCGCAATCGATCTTAGCGTGACGGTGAAAAAACCGGTAAAAGCCTGTGAAGTCAACCTGTTGCTGCAAAAAGCGGCACAGGGAGCATTTCATGGTATAGTTGACTATACGGAATTACCGTTGGTCTCAGTAGATTTTAACCACGACCCGCATAGCGCCATCGTGGATGGCACGCAGACGCGAGTCAGTGGTGCGCACCTCATCAAGACGCTGGTCTGGTGTGATAACGAATGGGGCTTTGCTAACCGAATGCTCGACACCACGTTAGCCATGGCCGCGAAAGGTTTCAGGTAGAGCGCACCTTGCGCTTGCAAAACTTTAAGAATCAACGAGAGGATTCACCATGTCTGTAATTAAGATGACCGATCTGGATCTGGCAGGTAAACGCGTTTTCATCCGTGCCGATCTGAACGTACCGGTTAAAGATGGCAAAGTGACCAGCGACGCGCGTATCCGTGCATCTCTGCCAACCATTGAACTGGCTCTGAAGCAGGGCGCTAAAGTGATGGTCACCTCCCACCTGGGCCGTCCAACTGAAGGCGAGTACAACGAAGAGTTCTCTCTGCTGCCGGTTGTTAATTACCTGAAAGACAAACTGTCCAGCCCGGTTCGCCTGGTGAAAGATTACCTGGACGGCGTGGAAGTTGCCGAAGGTGAGCTGGTTGTTCTGGAAAACGTTCGCTTCAACAAAGGCGAAAAGAAAGACGACGAAACCCTGTCCAAAAAATACGCTGCGCTGTGCGACGTATTCGTGATGGATGCATTCGGTACGGCTCACCGTGCGCAGGCATCTACCCACGGTATCGGTAAATTCGCAGACGTCGCCTGTGCAGGTCCGCTGCTGGCTGACGAACTGGAAGCGCTGGGTAAAGCACTGAAAGAACCTGCTCGTCCAATGGTCGCTATCGTTGGTGGTTCTAAAGTTTCTACCAAACTGACCGTACTGGATTCTCTGTCCAAAATCGCTGACCAGCTGATCGTTGGCGGTGGTATCGCGAACACCTTCGTTGCTGCGCAAGGCCACAACGTGGGTAAATCCCTGTACGAAGCGGATCTGGTTGACGAAGCCAAACGTCTGCTGGGTACCTGTGATATCCCGGTTCCAACTGACGTTCGCGTGGCAACCGAGTTCTCCGAAACTGCTACCGCAACCCTGAAATCTGTTAACGACATCAAAGATGAAGAGCAGATTCTGGACCTGGGCGACGTTTCTGCACAGAAACTGGCTGAAATCCTGAAAAACGCAAAAACTATCCTGTGGAACGGTCCTGTCGGCGTGTTCGAATTCCCGAACTTCCGCAAAGGGACTGAGATCGTGGCTAACGCAATCGCAGACAGCGAAGCGTTCTCTATCGCAGGCGGTGGTGACACCCTGGCAGCAATCGACCTGTTCGGTATCGCTGACAAGATCTCCTACATCTCCACTGGTGGCGGCGCATTCCTCGAATTCGTGGAAGGCAAAGTTCTGCCAGCAGTAGCAATGCTCGAAGAGCGCGCTAAGAAGTAAGCCATTCAGGGGCAGGGAAACCTGCCCAATTTTCAGCGCGCTTATCAGAGCTCGCACCATTTCTAACGGCCGAAGATACAGGACTAAGCAACATGTCTAAAATTTTTGATTTCGTAAAACCTGGCGTTATCACTGGTGATGACGTACAGAAAGTGTTCCAGGTAGCTAAAGAAAACAACTTCGCTCTGCCAGCAGTTAACTGCGTGGGTACCGACTCCATCAACGCCGTACTGGAAACTGCTGCTAAAGTTAAAGCTCCAGTTATCGTTCAGTTCTCTAACGGTGGCGCTGCGTTCATCGCAGGTAAAGGCGTGAAAACTGACATTCCTCAGGGTGCTGCAATCCTGGGCGCTATCTCTGGCGCACATCACGTTCACCAGATGGCTGAGCACTACGGTGTTCCGGTTATCCTGCACACTGACCACTGCGCGAAAAAACTGCTGCCATGGATCGACGGTCTGCTGGACGCAGGTGAAAAACACTTCGCAGCAACCGGTAAGCCACTGTTCTCTTCTCACATGATCGACCTGTCCGAAGAGTCTCTGGAAGAAAACATCGAGATCTGCTCTAAGTACCTGGCGCGTATGTCCAAAATGGGCATGACCCTGGAAATCGAACTGGGTTGCACCGGCGGTGAAGAAGACGGTGTGGACAACAGCCACATGGACGCTTCTGCACTGTACACTCAGCCAGAAGACGTTGATTACGCTTACACCGAGCTGAGCAAAATCAGCCCACGCTTCACTATCGCAGCGTCCTTCGGTAACGTACACGGCGTATACAAACCAGGTAACGTGGTTCTGACCCCGACCATCCTGCGTGATTCTCAGGAATACGTGTCCAAAAAACACAACCTGCCGCACAACAGCCTGAACTTCGTCTTCCACGGCGGTTCCGGTTCTTCTGCTCAGGAAATCAAAGATTCCGTAAGCTACGGCGTAGTGAAAATGAATATCGATACCGACACCCAATGGGCAACCTGGGACGGTATCCTGCAATACTACAAAACCAACGAAGCTTACCTGCAAGGTCAGCTGGGCAACCCGAAAGGCGAAGACCAGCCGAACAAGAAATACTACGATCCACGCGTATGGCTGCGCGCTGCCCAGACTTCTATGATTACTCGTCTGGAGCAGGCATTCAAAGAACTGAACGCGGTTGACGTTCTGTAATTTGAGCTGTTCATAGCGTCAAGAAGGTCCGCATATGCGGGCCTTTTTTTATGCTTTTTCAATATCCTGCAATACCTGATTTTGTGATCTGTTTGGCAAAGCCGGTGCTTTTTGTTTACCCTTTACTGACCTGCCTGTCTCCATGGGGGATGGATTTTGTGTTTTGGTTTAACAAAAGGAAGAATAAATGGAACAACTTGATGTTGTAGACAGCATCAATAACGCGGGTAACTGGCTGGTGCGCAACCAGGCGCTACTGCTGAGCTACGCCGTGAATATTGTTGCCGCTATTGCCATCATCATTGTCGGGATGATCGTGGCGCGTATCGTTTCGAACGCTGTCAACCGGGTGATGGTCGCACGACACATTGATGCCACAGTCGCCGATTTCCTCTCCGCGCTGGTCCGTTACGGCATTATCGCCTTTACGCTGATTGCGGCGCTGGGGCGTGTCGGCGTGCAGACGGCATCCGTCATCGCTGTGCTCGGTGCTGCCGGTCTGGCCATTGGTCTGGCATTGCAGGGTTCGCTGTCTAACCTGGCGGCGGGCGTATTGCTGGTGACCTTCCGTCCGTTCCGTTCCGGTGAGTATGTGGATCTGGGCGGTATTGCCGGTACCGTGTTGCAGGTTCAGATTTTCTCCACGACCCTGCGTACCGTGGATGGTCGCATTGTGGTAGTCCCGAACGGGAAAATCATTGCGGGCAATATCATTAACTTCTCCCGCGAGCCGGTGCGTCGTAACGAGCTGATCATCAGCGTGGCGTACGACTCCGATATCGATCAGGTTAAGTCTCTGATTACCAACATCATTGCTTCAGATGACCGTATTCTGAAGGACCGCGAGCAGACCGTTCGTCTGAATGAGCTGGGCGCGTCATCTATTAATTTTGTGGTGCGCATCTGGAGCAAAAGCAGCGATCTTCAAAACGTTTACTGGGATGTGCTGGAGCGCATCAAGCGTGATTTCGATGCCAACGGCATCAGCTTCCCGTACCCGCAGATGGACGTAAACGTCAAAAAAGTCAAAGAAGCAGAGTAACGTCTCCCGTAGGCCCGGTAAGCGTCAGCGACACCGGGCTTTTCTTTTATTAGCCCAGCTAATCCCCAATTAATATTATCCATTTCCTCTAATGACGTTCCCGCAGTATAGTCTGCCTCCAGGACAACTCTGCGAGAATTACGTCATGTTATCTTATTATTTTCAGGGGCTTGTGTTAGGTGCGGCCATGATCCTTCCCCTTGGTCCACAAAATGCGTTCGTGATGAACCAAGGCATTCGCCGCCAGTATCATCTGATGATTGCCCTGCTGTGTGCGGTGAGCGATCTGCTGCTGATTTGCGCCGGGATTTTTGGCGGCAGCGCCCTGTTGATGCAGTCGCCGTGGCTGCTGGCGCTGGTTACCTGGGGCGGCGTAGCGTTTCTGCTGTGGTACGGGTTTGGTGCCCTGAAAACGGCCATGAGCAGCAATCTTGAGCTGGCTAGCGCCGAAGTGATGAAGCAGGGGCGCTGGAAGATTATCGTCACCATGCTCGCCGTGACGTGGCTTAACCCGCACGTCTACCTTGATACCTTTGTGGTACTGGGCAGCCTGGGCGGACAGCTGGACGTTGAGCCGAAACGCTGGTTTGCGCTCGGTACGGTCAGCGCCTCCTTCCTCTGGTTCTTCGGTCTTGCGATCCTGGCGGCGTGGCTGGCGCCACGACTGCGTACCGCCAAAGCACAGCGCATTATTAATACCCTGGTGGGGCTGGTGATGTGGTTTATTGCCTTCCAGCTGGCGAAAGAGGGCATTCATCACGTACAGGGATTGTTCAACTAAGCGTTGTCTTATGGACATCTGGACAAGACCCGCTAAGCTTGCTGGCATGAGCCCTGTTAACAGGGCACTCTTCGCAACATGGAGGAATGACAGTGAAGTTTAAGGTGATGGCCCTGGCGGCATTAGTAAGTTTAGGTGCGGTGTCGGTGCAGGCGAATGAACTGCCAAACGGCCCGCACATCGTCACTTCAGGTACGGCAAGCGTGGATGCGGTACCGGATGTTGCAACCCTGGCAATTGAAGTGAACGTGGCGGCGAAAGATGCTGCTTCCGCCAAGAAACAGGCAGACGATCGTGTTGCGCAATACCTCTCTTTCCTGGAACAGAACGGTGTCGCGAAAAAAGACATCAGCTCTGCGAACCTGCGTACCCAACCGGATTACGACTACCAGAACGGCAAAAGCATCCTGAAAGGCTATCGCGCCGTGCGTACTGTGGAAGTGACTGTACGCCAGCTTGATAAGCTCAACGGATTGCTGGATGGTGCGCTGAAGGCAGGGCTGAACGAAATTCGTTCCGTCTCGCTGGGCGTTGCGCAACCGGAAAAATATAAAGACGAAGCGCGTAAAGCGGCAATTGATGATGCCATTCATCAGGCGCAGCAGCTGGCATCCGGCTTCAAGAGCAAGCTCGGTCCGGTTTACAGCGTCCGTTACCACGTTTCAAACTACCAGCCAAGCCCGATGGTGCGGATGATGAAGGCGGACGCCGCGCCGGTTTCTGCTCAGGAAACCTACGAGCAGCCAACCATTCAGTTCGACGATCAGGTTGATGTGGTGTTCCAGCTGGAGCCAACTCAAACTCAGCAAACTGAGGCGGCTAAGGCGCAGTAGTTTGCCCTCACCCTAACCCTCTCCCACAGGGAGAGGGAATTCAAGCGATTAATCCTGTCTCAACACCTTATGCCCAAACGCCAGCAGCGCGTCGGTGACGTTGCGCATCATGCGGCTTTCCGGGGCAAAACGGTGCCAGTAGAGCATCCGGCGCTGATACAGCCCCGGGGTTAAATCAATCAGCTCACCACTTTTCAACTCTTTCTCAATCTGCAAATGCGGGATCATGCAGCAGGTCGTGCCCTGACGCGCGAGCTGTACGAAGGCTTCGGACGAGTTAACGATATGACACGGCACGCTGCCCGGCGGCAAATCGAAGTTTTGTTGCAGGAAGGCCTGATGCATATCGTCAAGATGGTCGAACGCGACGGCAGGGGCTTTCAGCAGCGCGGCGCGAGTCACGCCGTTCGGGAAGTAGCGCTCGGCAAAGGCTTTTGAACCGACAAACAGGTAATCCAGCGCGCCCAGCTGATCCACCAGACAGCTTGGCAGCGCCTGCGGCTGAATACTGACCGCCCCAACCACTTCGCCACGGCGCAGGCGTTCCTGAGTGCGGGTCTCGTCTTCAACCTGAAGGTTCAGGCGGATTGGGGAGTCGGCCAGCACCGGCGCAAGGGCCGGCAGCAGCCAGGTTGCCAGACTGTCGGCGTTCACCGCCAGCGACAGCAGCAGCGGCGTGGAGCCGGTTTGTTCATCGCCCAGCCATTCATCTTCCAGCAGTTCAACCTGACGCAGCAGGGCGAGGAGCTTTTGTCCTTGCTCTGTCGGACGCGGCGGTACGGTACGCACCAGCAGCGGCTGCCCGAACATGTTTTCAAGCTGTTTGATACGCTGTGATACGGCGGACTGGGTGATGCACAGCTTTTGCGCCGCGCGCTCAAAACCGCGTTCACGAATAACTGCATCAAGTGCCTGTAGTGTTCTGTAGTCCGGACGTTTCATTGCTCTGGCTGACTCCTTAATTTTGCTTAATCTGCACTATGACACAATTTTCCCTTCGTGGCAGACGAAATCCATTCGACGTGTTCTATAATGCGCCCTGATTTTTCACACCACAGGCAAAACGATCATGACGCAGGATGAACTGAAAAAAGCAGTAGGATGGGCCGCTCTCCAGTACGTACAGCCGGGTACCATTGTCGGTGTTGGTACGGGGTCCACGGCGGCACACTTTATCGATGCGCTGGGCACGATGAAGGGGCAGATCGAGGGTGCGGTTTCCAGCTCCGATGCTTCCACGGAAAAGCTGAAAAGCCTCGGCATCACCGTTTTCGACCTCAACGAAGTGGACCGTCTGGGCATTTACGTTGATGGCGCGGATGAAATCAACGGCCACATGCAGATGATCAAAGGCGGTGGCGCGGCGCTGACCCGCGAAAAAATCATCGCTTCCGTGGCGGATAAGTTCATCTGCATCGCGGACGCCTCCAAGCAGGTCGACATTCTGGGGAATTTCCCGCTGCCGGTCGAAGTGATCCCGATGGCGCGCAGCGCGGTTGCCCGTCAACTTGTGAAGCTGGGCGGTCGTCCGGAATACCGTCAGGGCGTAGTGACCGACAACGGCAACGTGATCCTCGACGTTCACGGTCTGGAAATTCTTGACGCGATTGCGCTGGAAAACGCCATCAACGGCATTCCAGGCGTAGTGACCGTAGGGCTATTCGCCAACCGTGGCGCGGATGTGGCGCTGATCGGCACCGCTGACGGCGTGAAAACCATCGTAAAATGATCTGACGGGGGGAGTCCTCCCCCCGCTAAAAAATTTTTGAAACGCTAAATTCGGTGACTTGTGTCACGTTTTTCCGCCTCTTTTGCCGATCCTGCCACGTTCGTAATTTTCCGCAGCATTTTCCTCTGCCATTTTGCCCTGTATGACTTTTCTTCAGAGTGCCGACGCAAACGTTCATATTGCTGCAATAGTTTTTTTTGATATGTTGGCTGCACGGGATTTATATCCAGCACAACATCAGTTCAGATAAAAACAGGGTCGGGTAAATGGCAAAGGTATCACTGGAGAAAGACAAGATTAAATTCCTGCTGGTTGAAGGCGTGCACCAGAAAGCGCTCGATAGCCTTCGCGCAGCAGGCTACACCAACATCGAATTTCACAAAGGCGCGCTGGACACTGAAGAGCTGAAAGCGTCCATCCGTGATGCCCATTTCATTGGCCTGCGATCCCGTACCCAACTGACTGAAGACGTTATTGCTGCGGCGGAAAAGCTGGTGGCGATTGGCTGTTTCTGCATCGGCACCAACCAGGTTGATCTGAATGCCGCCGCAAAACGCGGTATCCCGGTCTTTAACGCGCCGTTCTCTAACACCCGTTCCGTGGCGGAGCTGGTAATTGGCGAGCTGCTGCTGCTGCTTCGCGGCATTCCGGAGGCTAACGCCAAAGCGCACCGCGGCGTGTGGAATAAGCTGGCTGCGGGCTCCTACGAAGCCCGTGGGAAAAAGCTCGGGATTATCGGTTACGGCCATATCGGTACGCAGCTCGGTATTCTGGCGGAATCTCTCGGCATGCACGTGTTTTTCTACGATATCGAAAGCAAGCTGCCGCTGGGTAACGCGACGCAGGTGCAGCATCTTTCTGACCTGCTGAACATGAGCGACGTGGTAAGCCTGCACGTGCCGGAAAATGCGTCCACCAAAAACATGATGGGCGCAGAAGAGCTGGCGCTGATGAAGCCGGGCTCTCTGCTGATCAACGCCGCGCGCGGTACCGTGGTTGACATTCCTGCACTGTGCGACGCGCTGAAGCGTAAACATCTGGCGGGCGCGGCGATTGACGTGTTCCCGACGGAACCGGCCACTAACAGCGATCCGTTCACCTCTCCGCTGTGCGAGTTCGACAACGTGATTCTGACGCCGCACATTGGCGGTTCTACTCAGGAAGCGCAGGAGAATATCGGCCTGGAAGTGGCGGGTAAACTGAGCAAATATTCCGATAACGGTTCAACGCTCTCTGCGGTGAACTTCCCGGAGGTGTCTCTGCCGCTGCACGGTGGGCGTCGTCTGCTGCACATCCACGAAAACCGTCCTGGCGTGCTGACCGCCATCAACCAGATCTTTGCCGAGCAGGGCGTTAACATTGCTGCGCAGTATCTGCAAACTAACTCGCAGATGGGTTATGTGGTTATTGATATTGAAGCGGATGAAGACATCGCCGAGAAAGCATTGCAGAGCATGAAGGCCATTCCGGGGACGATTCGCGCGCGTCTGCTGTACTGATGGTGCGGTCTGTGGTGTCGGGTGGCGCTTACGCTTACCCGACCTACAATGTTCGATGATTTATGCAGGCCGGGTAAGGCGTAGCCGCCACCCGGCTTTATTCTACCAGGTCCAGGTTTTACTGGGCGTCACCACCGCCGGCAACGGCACATCCCATTTCTCTACGGGTAATACCTCCACGCCCTGGCAATCATGCGCATACCCCACCGGCTGCAATCCGTACTGCTGCCAGTTTTGCAGCGTCCTGTCATAGAACCCCCCGCCCATGCCTAATCGCTGGCCCTGCTCGTCAAACGCCACCAGCGGCGTAATCAGCACATCCAGTTCAGATAGCGGCAGCACGTCGCGCACGTCGAGTTTGGGTTCGGTGATTTTCAGACGATTTACCACCAGCTCGCTGTGCGGATGGTAGTGCAGAAACAGCAGATTGCCTCGGCTAAAGGGATGTAGCACCGGCAGATAAACTTTTTTCCCGGCGCGCCAGAGCTGGTCGATAAGCGGTTGGGTATCCAGCTCACCATCAAACGAGAGAAACAGGGCGACGGTGTTTGCCATCACCACAGGCGGATAGGCCATCATGCGGGCGGCGGCCTGCTGGGCAAAATGTGCCTGTTGCTCGGCGCTTAAGGCGCGACGACGCTGGCGAATAAGCTGACGGATGTCCTGGCGTGAAGCAGAAACTTCAGGGAATTGAGTCATGGTAGTCGGTAGAAGAAAAGAGAGGGAATCTCCGAGATGCCGCCGCAGGCTGTAACCCTTGAACCCTTGGTTCAAGGTGAATGTGTCGTCATAGTTTTAAGGCTTCTCGGACGGACCGAGCATGCTCACCAACCATGGAGCGCCACATTCTTGTGGTATGAAATATCGGCTCAGGGGACTGGCCCGCTTGCGAACATCTCAGAGAAATTTTGTCTTCACAGTTACTCTACCATAGTCAACTGAGAAGTGTTATTCAAACTTTGGTCCCGGTCTTTCGGGACTGCGACCTTGATCAAGCAATGCCTGTTCTATGGTCTGCTGGAGCATTTTAATGCGCTGCTCCATGCTTGCCGCGTAATCGCGGGTCTTCGCTTTTTCCTGAGTCAGTTCATAGCTGATGTTCAACGCGGCGATGAAAACCAGCTGCTCAGTATTTGTGACTCTAGTGCGTTCTTTTAGATCTTGCAACCGCTGATTCAAATCGTCCGCAGCCTGATTCAAGGCATCCCTTTGTTCAGGCGGACAATTCACTCGCAGTGAACGGCCAAAAATCTGGAGATCGACGGGTTGTGCAGACATGCCACCTTCCTGCTGATTGACTGCGCTGCCTTCGCTTACTGCCCCGGGGGCTGCGAAGGGGCGACACTATAGCTACCCTGATGTGAAGATACAAGCCCTTTTCTGGTATCACCAGGGTCCAAAGTGGTAGCATATCATGAATATCCTCCCTTTGATGACGAATGCGTATGTCTATACAGAACGAAATGCCTGGTTACAAGGATTTAAACCAGTTACTGAACCAGCAGGGAGTCGGTCTGACCCCTGCCGAAATGCACGGTCTGATCAGCGGCATACTGTGCGGCGGAAACAGCGACAGCTCATGGCAGCCGCTGATCCACGACCTCACCAACGAAGGGCTGGCGTTTGGCCACGAACTGGCGGAAGCGCTGCGTAAAATGCACGCCGCAACCAGCGATTCCCTGGAAGACGATGGCTTTCTTTTTCAGCTTTATCTGCCTGAAGGCGACGATGTCAGCGTCTTCGATCGCGCCGATGCGCTCGCGGGTTGGGTAAACCACTATCTTCTTGGCCTGGGCGTAACCCAGCCTAAACTGGATAAAGTGACCGGCGAAGCGGGTGAAGCGATCGACGATCTGCGTAATATCGCCCAGCTCGGCTACGATGAAGACGAAGACCAGGAAGAGCTGGAAATGTCTCTCGAAGAGATTATCGAGTACGTGCGCGTGGCGTCTCTGCTGTGCCACGACAACTTTACGCGCTCGCAGCCGACCGCGCCGGAAGTTCGCAAGCCAACATTACACTAAGAAAAATAACGCACAGGAGGGTGTCATGGTTATCTCCAGTCAAGAGTATTCTCGCCGTCGTCAGGCGCTGCTGGCAAAAATGCAGCCGGGAAGCGCTGCCCTGATTTTCGCCGCGCCGGAAGTGACGCGCAGCGCCGACAGCGAATACCCCTATCGCCAGAGCAGTGATTTCTGGTACTTCACCGGGTTTAACGAGCCGGAAGCGGTACTGGTGCTGATTAAAAGCAATGACACCCACAACCACAGCGTGATTTTTAACCGCGTGCGCGATCTGACCGCGGAAATCTGGTTTGGCCGCCGCTTAGGGCAGGAGGCGGCGCCGGAAAAACTGGGCGTGGACCGTGCGCTGGCCTACAGCGAAATCAACCAGCAGCTTTACCAACTGCTGAATGGCCTGGACGTGCTCTATCACGCGCAGGGCGAATACGCGTATGCGGATGACATTGTCTTCACCGCGCTGGATAAGCTGCGTAAAGGCTCACGTCAGAATTTGTCTGCACCCGCCACCCTGACGGACTGGCGTCCGATGGTGCATGAGATGCGTCTGTTTAAGTCTGAAGAAGAGCTGAACGTGATGCGCCGCGCGGGCGAAATCAGCGCCCTGGCGCATACCCGCGCCATGGAAAAGTGCCGTCCCGGTATGTTCGAGTACCAGCTTGAAGGCGAAATTCACCATGAATTTAACCGTCACGGCGCGCGCTTCCCGTCCTATAACACCATCGTAGGCGGCGGTGAAAACGGCTGCATTCTGCACTACACCGAAAACGAAAGTGAACTGCGCGACGGCGATCTGGTGCTGATTGACGCGGGCTGTGAATATCAGGGTTACGCGGGCGACATCACCCGTACCTTCCCGGTGAACGGTAAATTCACCACCGCGCAGCGTGAAATCTATGACATCGTGCTTGAGTCTCTGGAGACCGCGCTGACGCTGTTCCGCCCTGGCACCTCCATCCAGGAGGTTACGGGCGAGGTGGTGCGCATCATGATTACCGGGCTGGTAAAGCTCGGCATTTTGAAAGGCGATGTGGACACCCTTATAACCGAAAACGCCCATCGTCCGTACTTTATGCACGGCCTGAGCCACTGGCTGGGGCTGGATGTGCATGACGTCGGGGCATACGGACCGGAACGTTCGCGCGTGCTGGAGCCAGGCATGGTGCTGACCGTCGAGCCTGGGCTGTACATCGCGCCGGATGCCGACGTGCCAGAACAGTACCGCGGGATCGGCATTCGTATTGAAGATGACATCGTCATCACCGAAACCGGTAACGAAAACCTGACCGCGACCGTGGTGAAAAAAGCCGACGACATCGAGGCGCTGATGGCGGCGGCACGCGTATGAGCGTGATCATCGTTGGCGGAGGCATGACCGGCGCTACTCTGGCGCTGGCCATTTCGCAGTTAACCAAAGGCCAGCTTCCGGTGCATCTTGTTGAGGCGGTTGCGCCGCAGGCGGCCGATCATCCCGGCTTCGATGCCCGCGCCATCGCGCTGGCCCAGGGAACCTGCCAGCAGCTTGCGCGCATTGGCATCTGGCAGGCGATAGCGGACTGCGCGACGGCCATCGGCACCGTTCACGTCAGCGATCGCGGCCACGCCGGGTTTGTGACGCTGGATGCCCACGATTACCGAATTGAGGCACTGGGGCAGGTCGTCGAGCTGCATGACGTGGGGCTGCGGCTGTTCCGTCTGTTACAGGATGCCCCTGGCGTTACGCTGCACTGTCCGGCGCGCGTCGCCAGCTTCAGCCGCCGTGACGAGGCCGTCAGCGTGACGCTGGACAACGGCACCACGCTGGAGGGGCAACTGCTGGTGGCGGCAGATGGTTCACGCTCCGCGATCGCCACGCAATGCGGCGTAGAATGGCGCTCTGAACCCTATGGACAGGCGGCGGTCATCGCTAATGTCTCTACGGCTGGCGCGCATAACGGCAGGGCATTTGAGCGCTTCACGGAGCACGGCCCGCTGGCCATGCTGCCGATGTCGAACGGGCGCTGCTCGCTGGTATGGTGCCATGCGCAGGATCGGGCCGATGAGGTTCTCTCCTGGTCCGACGAACGTTTTTGTTCCGAGCTGCAAAAGGCCTTCGGCTGGCGGCTTGGGCGCATCACCCACGCCGGAAAACGCGTGGCCTATCCGCTTGCGCTGACGACCGCATCGCAGACTGTCTCCCATCGCGTCGCCCTGGTCGGCAACGCCGCGCAGACGCTACACCCCATCGCCGGGCAAGGCTTCAACCTTGGCCTCCGTGACGTGATGAGCCTGGCCGAGCTCCTGGCCCGGACGTGGAGCGAACAACAGGATTGTGGCGCATACTCAGTGCTGAGCCATTACCAGAAACGACGCCAGGCGGACAAAGCGGCGACCATTGGCGTCACCGACGGTTTAGTCCACCTGTTTGCCAATCGCTGGGCACCGCTGGTTGCGGGTCGCAACCTTGGGCTTATGGCGATGGAACTGTTCATTCCGGCACGTGACGTGCTGGCGCAGCGGACCCTGGGTTGGGTCGCGCGTTAAGGAGTATTGACCGTGCAAAATGTTGATGTCGCCATTGTGGGCGGCGGAATGGTAGGACTGGCGCTGGCTTGTGGTTTACAGGGCAGCGGCCTGCGCGTGGCCGTGCTTGAGCAAAAAGCGCCGCAGCCTGTGGCGCAGGATGCACCGCCAGAGCTTCGCGTCTCGGCGATCAATGCCGCCAGCGAAAAGCTACTGACGCACCTTGGCGTCTGGTCTGAAATCGTGGCGCTCCGTGCCAGTTGCTATCACGGGATGGAAGTGTGGGACAAAGACAGCTTTGGCCGTATCGCGTTTGACGATGAAAGCATGGGTTACAGCCACCTTGGACATATCGTTGAAAACGCGGTGATCCACCACGCGCTGTGGCAGAAAGCGCAGCAGTGCAGCGACGTCACGCTGATCGCACCGGCGAAACTTCATCAGGTGGCGTGGGGCGAAAACGACGCGTTTATCACTCTTGAAAGTGGCGATATGCTGACTGCGCGTCTGGTAGTGGGTGCCGACGGCGCTAATTCCTGGCTCCGTAACAAAGCGGATATTCCGCTGACCTTCTGGGATTACCGTCATCACGCGTTGGTGGCCACAATCCGCACCGAAGAGCCGCACGGCGGCGTGGCGCGCCAGATTTTCCATAATGACGGCATTCTGGCCTTCCTGCCGCTTGCCGATCCGCATCTCTGCTCCATCGTCTGGTCCTTAGAGCCGGAGAAAGCGCAGCAGATGCAGGAGACGACGCCGGATGCCTTCAGTCAGGCGCTATGCGTGGCGTTTGATAACCGTCTGGGCCTGTGCGGGCTTGAAAGCGAACGCCAGACGTTTCCGTTAACCGGTCGCTACGCGCGTCAGTTTGCCGCGCACCGTCTGGCGCTGGTGGGGGATGCGGCGCATACCATTCATCCGCTGGCCGGGCAGGGAGTGAACCTCGGCTTTATGGACGCGGCTGAGCTGGTTGAAGAGCTGCGTCGCCTGCATCGGGAAGGCAAAGATATTGGTCAGCATCTGTATCTGCGTCGCTACGAGCGCAGCCGCAAACACAGTGCGGCGATGATGCTGGCGGGTATGCAGGGCTTCCGCGAGCTGTTTGCCGGAGCGAACCCGGCGAAAAAACTGCTGCGCGATATTGGCCTCAAACTGGCCGACACCCTTCCCGGCGTAAAACCGCAGCTTCTTCGTCAGGCAATGGGCCTCAACGATCTTCCCGACTGGTTACGTTAATCTCGATCCCCGTCACACTTTATTTTCCCGGCCTCCGCGCCGGGGAAATTTCCTCGTTTGAAATAATCTAATTTCACGTCATTTTTCGCATTAGAAAATCTAATCTTACTATTTTTATGTTACGGAAATTCGGCCCGTTTTTCCGCATGAAATATCAGCATCTGCTAAATCCTGTTAGATCATTGTTAATTTTATGCGGGGTTAATCGCATTTTCCCAGTGAATAACTCTGTAGGCTTTTCAGCGATTTTTGGTCATAAGCTAATGTGATGACCCGTTTTACCTTATGGTTAACCGCCGGTTTCGGTGGTAAGTTCAGGTAAAAGAGAACGTTTGCGTCGGCCCCCGAACGCGAGGCCGACACCGGGTTTCACGGTGAATTTTTCAACGAGGAAAAGATGGCTCAACAGACTCCTTTGTACGAACAGCACGTGTTATGCGGTGCCCGCATGGTGGACTTCCACGGCTGGATGATGCCGCTGCACTACGGCTCGCAGATTGATGAGCACCACGCGGTGCGCACCGATGCCGGTATGTTCGACGTGTCTCATATGACGATTGTCGACCTGCGCGGTAGCCGCACCCGGGAGTTTTTGCGTTATCTGCTGGCAAACGACGTCGCCAAACTGAAGACGCCGGGCAAAGCGCTCTATACCGGTATGCTCAATGCCTCTGGCGGCGTGATTGACGACCTCATCGTCTACTACTTCACCGAAGATTTCTTCCGCCTCGTTGTAAACTCCGCCACCCGCGAAAAAGACCTCTCCTGGATTTCCCAACACGCTGAACCTTACGCCATTGACATCACTGTCCGTGACGATCTGTCGCTGATTGCCGTACAGGGGCCAAACGCCCAGGCGAAAGCCGCGTCTCTGTTCAGCGACGAGCAGCGCAAAGCCACCGAAGGCATGAAGCCATTCTTCGGCGTGCAGGCGGGGGATCTGTTTATCGCCACCACCGGCTACACCGGTGAAGCGGGCTATGAAATTGCCATGCCAAACGAGAAGGCCGCTGATTTCTGGCGTGCGCTGGTGGAGGCAGGTGTGAAGCCTGCGGGCCTGGGCGCGCGCGATACGCTGCGTCTGGAAGCGGGGATGAACCTCTACGGTCAGGAGATGGACGAAGGCGTCTCTCCGCTGGCCGCCAACATGGGCTGGACCATCGCATGGGAACCGGCTGACCGTGATTTTATTGGTCGTGAAGCGCTGGAGATGCAGCGCGAGAAGGGCACTGAACAGCTGGTAGGCCTGGTGATGAAAGAAAAAGGCGTGCTGCGCGGCGAGCTGCCGGTGCGCTTCACCGATGCCGATGGCAATCATCGCGAAGGCGTGATCACCAGCGGAACGTTCTCCCCGACGCTCGGCTACAGTATTGCCCTGGCACGCGTGCCGGCGGGGATTGGCGAAACGGCGGTGGTGCAGATCCGCAACCGCGAAATGCCGGTCAACGTGACCAAACCGATTTTTGTTCGCGCCGGTAAGCCGGTCGCCTAACTATTTTTATCAGGAGAACTTCAATGAGCAATGTGCCAGCAGAACTGAAATACAGCAAAGAACACGAGTGGCTGCGCAAAGAGGCGGACGGCACTTACACCGTTGGGATCACCGAGCACGCGCAGGAGCTGCTGGGCGACATGGTGTTTGTTGACCTGCCGGAAGTGGGCGCAACCGTGAGCGCAGGCGATGACTGTGCGGTGGCGGAATCCGTTAAAGCGGCCTCTGACATCTACGCCCCGGTAAGCGGTGAAATTGTTGCCGTGAACGACGCGCTCAGCGACTCCCCGGAGCTGGTGAACAGCGAACCGTATGAAGGCGGCTGGATCTTCAAGATCAAAGCCAGCGACGAAGCGCAGGTTGCCGCGCTGCTGGATGCGACCGCGTACGAAGCACTACTGGAAGACGAATAAGCCATTTCCCTCTCCCCTTTGGGGAGAGGGTAGGGTGAGGGGAACAGACGATACCCTCACCCCAGCCCTCTCCCTTAGGGAAAGGGAGAAAACACATTCACTGCACGTTTCAGGAATCATCGCTCATGACACAGACTTTAAGCCAGCTTGAAAACCGTGGCGCCTTCATTGAACGTCACATTGGGCCGGATGCTCAGCAACAGCAGGAGATGCTGAAGACAGTTGGCGCGGATTCATTAAACGCACTGATCGGCCAGATCGTGCCAAAGGACATCCAGCTTGCCACGCCGCCGCAGGTAGGCGAGTCCACGACGGAGTTCGCCGCGCTGGCGGAGCTTAAGGCCATCGCCAGCCTTAACAAGCGCTATAAGTCTTACATTGGCATGGGCTACACCAACGTGCAGTTACCGCCGGTGATCCTGCGTAACATGCTGGAAAACCCGGGCTGGTACACCGCTTATACCCCATATCAGCCAGAAGTCTCCCAGGGCCGTCTGGAAGCGCTGCTGAACTTCCAGCAGGTGACGCTGGATCTGACCGGTATGGATATCGCCTCTGCCTCGCTGCTGGATGAAGCCACCGCCGCCGCCGAAGCGATGGCGATGGCGAAGCGCGTGAGCAAACTGAAAAACGCCAACCGTTTCTTCGTCGCGGCGGACGTGCATCCCCAGACGCTGGACGTGGTGCGCACCCGTGCGGAAACCTTCGGCTTTGAGGTGATTGTCGACGACGCTGAAAAAGTGCTGGATCACCAGGACGTCTTCGGCGTGCTGTTGCAGCAGGTGGGCACCACCGGGGAAGTACACGACTACGGCGCACTGATCGCCGAGCTGAAATCCCGTAAGATTATTGTTAGCGTCGCCGCTGATTTTATGGCGCTGGTGCTGCTGACGGCGCCAGGTAAACAGGGCGCGGATATTGTTTTCGGCTCAGCCCAGCGTTTCGGCGTGCCGATGGGCTACGGCGGCCCGCACGCGGCGTTCTTTGGCGCGAAAGATGAATTTAAACGCTCCATGCCAGGCCGTATTATCGGCGTATCGAAAGATGCCGCCGGTAACACCGCGCTGCGCATGGCGATGCAGACCCGCGAGCAGCATATCCGCCGCGAGAAAGCGAACTCCAACATCTGTACCTCGCAGGTACTGCTGGCTAACATTGCCAGCCTGTACGCGGTGTTCCACGGTCCGGCTGGCCTGAAGCGCATTGCCAGCCGCATCCACCGTCTGGCCGATATCCTGGCCTGCGGTCTGCAACAGAAAGGTCTCAGACTGCGTCATGAACACTATTTCGACACCCTGTGCGTCGAGGTGGCAGACAAAGCGGCCGTGCTGGCGCGCGCCGAGGCAGCGCAAATCAACCTGCGCAGCGACATTCACAATGCAGTCGGCATTACGCTGGACGAAAGCACCACCCGTGACGATATCCTGACCCTGTTCAACGTATTGCTGGGTGACGCACACGGTCTGGATGTTGATACGCTCGACAAAGAGGTTGCGCTCGACAGCCGCTCCATTCAGGAAAGCATGCTGCGCGACGACGCGATCCTGACTCACCCGGTGTTCAACCGCTATCACAGCGAAACCGAGATGATGCGTTACATGCACTCTCTGAAACGTAAAGATCTGGCGCTGAACCAGGCGATGATCCCGCTGGGCTCCTGCACCATGAAGCTGAACGCCGCGGCTGAGATGATCCCAATTACCTGGCCTGAATTCTCTGAGCTGCACCCGTTCTGCCCGGCTGAGCAGGCGGAAGGTTATCACATGATGATCAACCAGCTCTCCGACTGGCTGGTGAAGCTGACCGGTTATGACGCGCTCTGCATGCAGCCGAACTCCGGCGCGCAGGGTGAATATGCAGGCCTGCTGGCAATCCGTCACTATCACGAAAGCCGCAACGAAGGCCATCGCGATATCTGCCTGATCCCAAGCTCCGCCCACGGTACCAACCCGGCTTCTGCCCAGATGGCAGGAATGGAAGTGGTGGTTGTGGCGTGCGACAAAAACGGCAACATCGATCTGGCCGACCTGCGCGCCAAAGCCGAGCAGGCGGGCGACAAACTCTCCTGCATCATGGTGACCTACCCATCCACCCACGGCGTGTACGAAGAGACCATCCGTGAAGTGTGTGAAGTGGTGCATCAGTTCGGCGGCCAGGTTTACCTCGACGGCGCAAACATGAACGCCCAGGTGGGCATCACCTCTCCGGGCTTTATTGGCGCGGACGTGTCGCACCTGAACCTGCATAAAACGTTCTGCATTCCGCACGGCGGTGGCGGCCCGGGCATGGGTCCTATCGGCGTGAAGGCGCACCTGGCGCCGTTTGTCCCAGGCCACAGCGTGGTGCAGATTGAAGGCATGCTGACCCGTCAGGGCGCGGTCTCCGCGGCACCGTTCGGCAGCGCCTCTATCCTGCCAATCAGCTGGATGTACATCCGCATGATGGGCGCGGAAGGGCTGAAGCAGGCCAGCCAGGTAGCGATCCTTAACGCCAACTACATCGCAACGCGTCTGAAGGACGCCTATCCGGTGCTCTATACCGGCCGCGACGGTCGCGTGGCGCACGAATGCATCCTCGATATTCGTCCTCTGAAAGAAGAGACGGGCATCAGCGAGCTGGATATTGCCAAGCGCCTGATCGACTACGGATTCCACGCGCCAACCATGTCCTTCCCGGTTGCGGGAACGCTGATGGTTGAGCCGACCGAGTCTGAAAGCAAGGTGGAACTGGATCGCTTTATCAACGCCATGCTGGCGATCCGCAGCGAAATCGACCGCGTGAAAGGCGGGGAGTGGACGCTGGAAGATAACCCGCTGGTTAACGCGCCGCATACCCAGAACGAACTGGTAGCAGAGTGGAACCACGGTTATACCCGCGAGCTGGCTGTCTTCCCGGCAGGTGTGGCAAACAAATACTGGCCAACCGTGAAACGTCTTGATGATGTTTACGGCGACCGTAACCTGTTCTGCTCCTGCGTACCGATGAGCGAATACCAGTAACGTTGTTCCTGTAGTAACGTAGGCCGGGTAAAGCGAAGCCGCTACCCGGCTTTTTTATTGGGAGAAAAGAATGGCAATTGCACTGGTCACCGGCGCCAGCCGGGGTATTGGTAAAGCCACCGCGCTACAGCTGGCAAGCGAAGGCTACACCGTTGCGGTGAATTTTCATCACAACATCAAAGCCGCGACAGAGGTCATTAATCAGATCGTGGACGCGGGCGGTAAAGCCTTTGCCGTGCGCGCGGACATCAGCGATGAGGCGCAGGTGATGGCGATGTTCGCCAGCATCGATCGCGAAGGTGAGCCGCTCGCCGCGCTGGTGAACAACGCCGGGATTTTGTTTGAACAATCCACCATCGAACACCTCTCCGCTGAACGTATTAACCGCGTGCTGGCTACCAACGTCACCGGCTATTTTCTCTGCTGCCGTGAAGCGGTTAAGCGCATGTCGCATAAACACGGCGGCAAGGGCGGCGCGATTGTGAATGTCTCCTCGGCGGCGTCACGGCTGGGCGCGCCGGGGGAATATGTGGATTATGCCGCCTCAAAAGGGGCGGTGGATTCCCTGACTACCGGCCTCGCGCTGGAGGTGGCGGCACAGGGCATTCGCGTTAACTGCGTGCGGCCAGGCCTGATTTATACCGATATTCACGCCTCCGGCGGCGAGCCGGGGCGTGTGGATCGGGTGAAGTCGATGTTACCGATGCAGCGTGGCGGTCAGCCGGAGGAGGTCGCCCAGGCCATTGCCTGGCTGCTGAGCGACAAAGCCTCCTATGTTACCGGTAGCTTCCTGGAGCTGGCTGGCGGGAAGTAACGCTACGACGCCAGCCACAGCCGCAGGCGCATTCCCCAGCCGCTGGTCCAGCCGGTGGTGATCGACTTCACCTCACCGTGAGAGATCACCACCAGCGTTGGCGTCACCTTAACGTCCCACTCACGCGCCAGTTCTCCGCTGGCGTCGTTGACCGTGGGCATCATCGCCTTCTTCTTCCTCATCCATGTTTCGAGCGTCGCGTTATCGCCCGAGCGCAGCGCAACCGACATCACGTTACCCCCGTCCGCGGCAAGCGCCGCCACCGACGGCGTGGTGTAGCGG
This sequence comes from Enterobacter sp. CRENT-193, assembly GCF_002787395.1. NCBI lineage: Bacteria > Pseudomonadati > Pseudomonadota > Gammaproteobacteria > Enterobacterales > Enterobacteriaceae > Enterobacter > Enterobacter sp. CRENT-193. The sequence goes on from NZ_CP024812.1 coordinate 1,654,267, forward strand.
CAAACGCCGCACCATGTCGCCCAGACGTAGACCAGCAGCGGTCGCTCCTTACTCATGGCGATAAGATCGACGGGCTGACCGTCGAGGGTGTGCAGTGCCGTCGCGGAGAAATTCTGCGGCAGCGCGGGCTGGCGGAAATAGTCCACCGCCAGGCTCACGGCTATGCCAATCAGCAGCCACACGCCCAGTTCGCGCAGCAGGCGCGGAAGCTTACTTGCCACGGACGTTTGCCAGCTGTTCTTTGACCAGCCCCTCCAGGTCGTCATACGGAATGGCGCCCGCCACCATCTGGTCGCCGATAATGGTCGCCGGGGTACCCTGAATATTCAGCACCTGCGCCAGGATGAGGTTCATCTTTAAGCTGTCCATGGTTTTATCATCCGTTTTAATGCCGTCCGTTCCGGTCTTGACCTTCGCGGCGGCGATGCTGGCGTCATCGTGATAGCCCTTTTTCATCATCAACCGCTGGTGCAGCGCCCAGAATTTATCCGGCGCCTGCTGCCACGTCGAGAGCGCCGCTTTCGCGGCATTTACCGAGCTTTGTCCCTTAAACGGCAGCAGTTTGACGATGAGCTGCACGTCGGGATTTTCCTGCACGATTTTCTCCAGCATTGGGTCGAACTGCTTGCAATACGGGCAGTTGTAGTCCGTGAAGGAGACGATGGTCAGCTTCGGCGATGCCGCGCCGGTTCGCGGGCTGTTGGTGTCGTTAAACAGCAGTTTTGCCAGCTGGTCGCTGGAAGCGTCATCTGACGGTGCGGCGAAACCGAACGTTGATAACGACAGCAGAAGTAAGGCTATTAAGGCTCTCATGTTATTTTCCTTTTGCATCGGACAGGGTGCTCAGCACCGCTTCGCGGCTTAACAACGCAGGCAGCACGTGGCCCTGCGGTAATCCCGGTCCGTAGATCTGGTTAAACGGCACGGCGGCGCTGCCGCGCGTGGTTAAGAACTGGCTGATGGTATCTGAGGGGCGGCTCCAGTCGCCGCGCAGGGCGACAACGTCCGGGGCGGAGAGCGCATCCTGCACGTCGTCGCGCAGCAGCACGTTGTATTTATTGGCTTTACAGGTCACGCACCAGTCGGCGGTCACGTCGACGAACACCCGTTTGTTCTCCGCCAGCGCGCGGGCAATGGCCTGCTCGCTGAGCGGTTGCCAGTGGATACGATCGCGGCGGGAACCCTCGCCGCCGGAGCCGGATACAAACGCGACTGCTCCGGCCACTACTACAGCTAATACCCCGGCGCGCAGTGCCGTTTGCCAGCGGTAGCGCCAGGCGGTGACCAGCAGCAGCGTAAGGATCAGGAGCACGCCCAGCGTGATGACGGGCAGGCTGCCAATGTGCACCGTCAGCAGGCTCAGCAGCCACAGCGATGAGCCGAGCATCATTATCCCCAGCACTACGCGTACGACGTTCATCCAGCGTCCCGGACGCGGCAAGCGCTGGGCCAGCCCCGGCCAGGCCGCCACCAGCAGCCACGGCAGGCTCATGCCGATACCCATCGCCAGGAAGATCCCCCACAGCAGGGGAAGCGGCGCCGCCAGCGCGACCGAGACCGCCGTACCCAGGAACGGCGCGGTGCAGGGCGTTGCAAGCAGCGTGGCAAACGCGCCTTGCCAGAAATGACCCGCAAGCCCGTTACCGCCGCGCGTGGCGAGGAAGGTGCTGGCGCCGGAAGGGAGACGGATTTCAAGCAACCCCAGCAGGCTGGCGCTGAAAAGCACCATCACCATCGCCATCGCACCAATAAACCACGGGTTCTGGAACTGGATCCCCCAGCCGAGTGCCTGATTGCCTAAGCGTAAAACCGTCATCATCAGCGCCAGCGCGAGGAACGAGATCACGATCCCGGCTACCGACGCAAGAAACTGTCGGCGTACCTGACCCCGCGCCTGCCGTTCGGTTTGCATCAGCGTGCCCAGCTTCATGGCCAGCACGGGCAGTACGCAGGGCATGACGTTAAGGATCAGACCGCCAGCCAGCGCCATCAGCAGCACCCAGCCTAACGAGAGCGTCGGCGCGGCGTTCCCCGGCTGAATGCTCAGGCTGGACTCCTGCGCCTGCCCGCTATCGGCCAGAACCAGCGACAGGGTTTTGCCGCTGAGGTTGGGCGCTGCCTCGCCCCAGCTGTCCGTCACGGGCACGGTGGCGACAAGCGAATCACCGCGCACGGTGAGGGCCGGTTTGCCGAAATCAACATCATCCATACCGTCGATAAACAGGGACGGCGCCTGCCAGCCTGCGTCACGCTGCGCCGTTACGGTCAGCTTGCCGGGGGCATAGGTGGCGTTAAGCGTTGAGGTCAACCCGCCGCTGAGCGGAAGGGTGCCCATGGCCCGACTGAAATCGTAATCAAAACCGGCGCCTGCGGATGCGGTCATGTTCAGTGAAAACGGGTAGTCGGTAAGAATACAGACGTTGCTACAGGTGGAGAGCGTAAGCACGCCGCTCAGGATCTTCGGGACGTCGCCCCGCAGGGTGATGGGAAAGCTGACATCGCCGTGATAGCCCTGCGTGGTGATACCCGCGACGTCGAAACGCTGCGGCACAGGCCAGCGCCATTTCACCTCGACGGGCTGATGCCATTTAATCGCGGGTGCGACGCCCCCTTCGCCCGGCGAGCGCCAGTAGGTTTTCCAGCCTTTTTGCAGGGCGACGTCCAGCAGCAGGCGGGTTTCGCCAGTGCTTTCGGGTTGCGCACGCAGCCTGACGCTGGCGTGCTGATTATCGGCGGCGCGCAGCCAGCCGCTGTCGGCAGCCTGGCTGAGGGGCAGCCATAGCCAAAGCAGGCAGACCAGCAGTCGCCTGAATACAGTAAACATAAATTATCTCCGTAAATGATGAATTAACCTGAAGTAACAGGCGAAGACTCATTCACGGAAGACGCATAATCGCAGATGCACCCTTAACCGGGGCGGGGAGATAACGCGGGGAGGCCACTGCCGTTCGCGGCGCGGCGGGCTGGCTGCCAGCAACGCCAGCAGCAGGGTGACGGCAATCAGGGCGCCTTCAAACAAAACAGGCGGGACCGACATCAGCGACTTGGCGCTAAGCTCACACGGGGTTACCGGTGCGTCGGCACTCTCCTGCCCCTGCTGGACAGACTGGCTCGTGGCGGTGACGTTCATGACAAGCGCGTGCATCCCGGCCATCCGCTGGGCGGTGCATATCAGCACCACCAGGCAGGCCAGGGCTACAAGCAGGATAGCGTTGCGTTGTCGCTTGATCATGTTCGCCTCAAATATTCAGGACGCCTATATTATCGGGCGAACATATTTTGGCAACGCAAAAGCTGTAAAGAAGTGTCTGGAAGATAAGCGGTTTGCCCTCTCCGCTTGCAGAGAGGGCGAGCCATTACAGCGTTTCGCCGTTGCTGGCAATGACGGTTTTATACCACTCAAAGCTCTTCTTACGGGAGCGGGACATGTCACCGGTACCGTCGTCGTGCTTGTTGACGTAGATAAAGCCGTAGCGCTTGCTGTACTGGCCGGTGGTGAAGGAGACGCAGTCAATGCAGCCCCACGGGGTATAGCCCATCAGATCCACGCCGTCCCAGGTCACGGCCTTCATCATCTCTTCCACGTGGGCGCGCAGGTAGTCGATGCGGTAGTCATCGTTGATGCTGCCGTCCTCTTCCACTTTGTCGTAGGCGCCGAAACCATTTTCGACGATAAACAGCGGCTTCTGATAACGTTCGTACAGTTCACAAAGCGAATAGCGCAGGCCTACCGGATCAATCTGCCAGCCCCAGTCGGACGCCTTGACGTGTGGGTTCGGCACGCTGCCCTCGAAGCCGGAAATGGCGTCACCGGTGCCGCCTTCCGCTTTGACCGCGTTGGTCATGTAGTAGCTGAAACCTAAGTAGTCGCAGGTGCCCTCACGCAGGATCTGCTCGTCGCCCGCTTCCATCCTGATGGAGAACCCACGGCGCTCCCACTCGTTCAGCACGTAAGACGGGTAGTAGCCGCGCAGCTGCACGTCGGTAAAGACGTAGCGCTCGCGCATGGATTCCTGAGCAAACATGACGTCCTCTGGCTTGCAGGAGTAAGGATAGAGCGCCACCATCGCCAGCATGCAGCCGACTTTCATCTCCGGGTTAATGCGGCGTGCGGCTTTCACCGCCAGCGCGCTGGCCACGAACTGGTGGTGCAGCACCTGGTACATGGTCTCTTCCGGGTTGTCGTGCTCGGTATAGACCACGCCAGAGCAGCAGTAGCCGAACAGCGGCGCACGCCAGTTGCGCTGGTTGTTGATTTCGTTGAAGGTCATCCAGTATTTGACCTTATTTTTGTAGCGCTCAAATATTACTTCCGAGAAGCGCACAAAGAAATCGACCACTTTACGGTTGGTCCATCCGCCATATTCCTGAACGAGATGCAGCGGCATTTCAAAGTGGGAGAGGGTGATCACCGGCTCGATGTTGTACTTCAGCAGTTCATCGAACATGTCGTCGTAAAACTTCAGCCCCTCTTCGTTTGGCTGAGTTTCGTCGCCTTTCGGGAAGATGCGCGTCCAGGCGATGGAGGTACGGAAACATTTGAAGCCCATCTCGGCAAACAGCTTAATGTCTTCTTTGTAATGGCCATAGAAGTCGACGGCTTCGTGGTTCGGGTAATATTTGCCTTCAATCACTTCCTGCGTGATTTCACGCGGAACGCCGTGTGCGCCGCCGGTGAGCACGTCGCAGATGCTTGGCCCTTTGCCGCCTTTGTTCCAGCCGCCTTCAACCTGGTGCGCCGCCACCGCGCCGCCCCATAAAAAATCTTTCGGTAAGGTGAGTTTTTTCATCTTTGCTATTCTCAATTCAGGACTTATTGATTTCGAGTCTAGCAAAGCGGAATTAAATGTCACGATATAACAATTTGTGGAAATTGTAATTTGTCACATCAAAAAAACAGGATGTTTTATTCTGTTAATTTCTTCGCCAGTTTTCGGCCTAATGATTCCAGAATATAGATGACGGGAATTTGCGTGGTGATATCGTAAACGCCGCCAATACGCGTTTGCGGGACATGCCAGGAGAGGTTAAAGTCCGCCAGCTTTGCGAGACGAGAATGTTCATGGCTGGTGACGGAGAGCACCTTGCAGTGGTGCAGGCTGAACTGGCTGGCGAAGCGCAGGATCTCCTCGGTTTCGCCGGAGACGGAGAGTACAATGGCCAGCGCATTTTTAGCCATGTCGTTAGTGACCGGGAAATAAGGATCGTCGATATGGTTACTGAATTTGCCGATATTTGAAAAGAAACGTGCGCCATATTTTGCCAGCGATCCGGAGGTGCCCGCACCGACAAAAATAATTCGTTCAGATGATAAAATAATATCGACGGCTTTATCTAATAGCGCATCAAACTCTTCGTTATTTACGCTTTTAAAGAAGCTGATAATTTCACTGGCACCAAAATTCGCCTGCTGCGGCTCGTTCTGCTCCAGATAGAGTTTAAAGCGCACCCGAAATTCCGAGTAACCATCGCAGTTGAGCTTGCGGCAGAAGCGCAGGATAGTGGTAGTGGAAACGCCCACCGCATCCGCCAGCTCGCGGATGGTCATGTACATCACTTTATCGCGGTTCTTAATGACATAGTTGTAGACCATCATTTCCAGATTGTTGAGGCTGGCAATGGCGGAATGGCTGAACATACTCACAATGGCTAAACTCGCTGTCGGACACTATTCCTGAAGCATACCATGATGACGAAGGGCGGGAGACGGATTTATCTCCTTGATTACTCAGGTGTTAATAAAATCATTTACACCTGTGCGGTGGATTGCTTTTGCATTGTACTGATTTATAAGAATAAATCTTGATTATGGATTTATTTTAGCTAACAGGTGTTCACTGGAATCATTCTCAGTTAGCATAGACTGGCGATGAATAATCATCTTTTGTTTTCCCGGAGTTAAGTATGGTGAGCAGACCATTAATCGCACAGGGATATTCGCTGGCTGAGGAAGTAGCCAACAGTATAAGCCATGGCATTGGCCTGGTTTTTGGGATTGTCGGCTTAGTGTTATTGCTGGTACAGGCAGTGGATACCAACGCCAGCGCGATGGCCATTACCAGCTACAGCCTGTATGGCGGGAGTATGATCCTGCTTTTCCTTGCCTCAACGCTGTATCACGCGATTCCGCATCAACGGGCGAAGATATGGCTCAAGAAATTTGACCACTGCGCTATCTATCTTCTTATTGCGGGTACCTATACGCCGTTTTTGCTGGTGGGGCTCAACTCACCGCTGTCGCGTGGCCTGATGATTGTGATCTGGAGCCTGGCGCTGCTGGGGATCTTGTTTAAGCTGACCATTGCGCACCGGTTTAAAGTGTTGTCGCTGGTTACCTATCTGACAATGGGCTGGCTGTCGCTGATTGTGGTGTATCAGTTAGCCATTAAGCTGGCGGTGGGGGGCGTGACGCTTCTGGCGGTGGGCGGTGTGGTCTACTCGCTGGGCGTGATTTTCTACGTCTGCAAGCGTATTCCGTACAACCATGCCATCTGGCACGGCTTTGTGCTGGGCGGCAGCGTGTGTCACTTCCTGGCAATTTATCTGTATGTTGGGCAGGTGTAGTTTTTTTGTAAGGTGCGGTCTGATGCCCTCACCCCGACCCTCTCCCACAGGGAGAGGGTGAATATCAACACCGGGCGATACAGCATCAATCTTCCAGTGAATACGGCAGCGGCTCAATGCTGAGCGTGTTTGCATCATCACGCACGCGGAACACGCTGTCGGGCTCCATATCATTATTCATGACAACCTGCACCAGCAGGCGGCCATCATCGAGCTGGACGGCGGCTAACACGGTGCCGGTACGGCGCCAGTTTTCGCCCATCTTCATCTCAAGATCTTCACCCGCTTCCGGCACACGGCTGGCGTGACCAGCCAGCGTCCACAGGGCGCGTTTGTTCGCGCCGCGGAATTTCGCACGCGCCACCATTTCCTGACCGGTGTAGCAGCCCTTCTTAAAGCTGATACCACCCAGCGCCTGGATGTTTGTCGCCTGCGGGATAAACTGCGCGCTGTTTGCCGCGTCAATGACCGGCAGGCCCGCTTCGATGTTCAGCGCCAGCCACTGCTGGCTGTTGTTGAGCTGTGCTTCACCGCGCAGGGCGTCAGTGACGCGTTCCGCCGTTGCTTCGTCGGTTACCAGCAGGAAGCGCTCCGTCGGGTGCTCGAACCACAGAATGGAGGTCGCTCCCTCGCTGACCAGCTGTTTTTCAGCATCCGGTAGCTCGGCAAACAGGTTTTTCAGCGCTGCACGCGCCTGGAAACCCGCGACCCCCAGCAGAACGTGTTCATCGTCCGGGGCGATGGTGACTTTAGAAAAGACCGCGTATTTTTTTAGCTCTTTAAGCTGGGCGTCACGCAGGCTGCGGCGCTCAATAAAGGCGAATCCGTCCTGACGGCGGAACAGACGCAGGTTGCTCCACATTTTGCCTTTTGGATCGCAATGCGCGGCCAGCAGATGCTGGTGCTCAGTCAACTGCGCCACGTCCGCCGTGACCTGGCCTTGCAGGTATTTTTCGCTGTCCGCACCGGTCAGTGTCGCCAGTGCCCAGTCATCAAGAGTAATCAGCGTCAGCGGCAGACGCGCAGAGGCGGCGGGCTGGCGAGGAGAAAATGGTGTAAATGCCATAGTGATGTCCTGAATTGCTTAACGCTTTGATAATACCTAATGGTAAAAGAGACTGTATTCAATGCAAGCGCTTTCAGCAGGCCATTCGTGCCATTACGCGGTTATGCGTGGCGCTACGCAAAATAGTGTAATCCGCTGTCTTTATAAGGATTATTCAGGAAGCCTGCTCGAGGTTCGCAATATTCCAGTAAAGAAACGGTCAAAAACACGTTACACTAGCAGGTGTTCCCGGAGAGCAATAATGAATACCGAACGGGATACCGACTGTGCCAAACGTAATGCAGGAAACAGAACATGGATATTAACAACAAGGCCCGTATTCACTGGGCGTGCCGTCGCGGCATGCGTGAACTTGATATCTCCATCATGCCTTTCTTCGAGTATGAGTACGACAGCTTAAGCGATGACGATAAGCGCCTGTTTGTCCGTCTGCTTGAGTCTGACGATCCGGATTTATTCAACTGGCTGATGAATCACGGCAAGCCCGCCGACACCGAGTTGCAACGGATGGTGCAATTAATTCAAACACGGAATCAGGAACGTGGTCCTGTGGCAATCTGATCTTCGCGTCTCGTGGCGCTCACAGTGGATGTCCTTACTGCTCCACGGTCTGGTCGCGGCAATGGTGTTATTGGTGCCGTGGCCGCTAAGCTATACCCCTCTGTGGCTGCTTTTGCTGTCGTTTGTGGTGTTTGATAGCGTGCGCAGCCAGCGTCGAATCAACGCCCGTCAGGGTGAAATTAAGCTGCTGATGGATTCTCGCCTGCGCTGGCAGGGAAAAGAGTGGGAAATGATAGGGACGCCGTGGATGCTCAACACCGGGATGATGCTACGGCTGCGTCGGGTCGAGGATAACCGTCGCCAGCACCTGTGGCTGGCCGCAGACAGTATGGATCCCGCGGAGTGGCGGGATCTGCGCCGGCTAATCGTGCAACAGCCAACGCAGGAATAAATCAGCTAAACTGCTCGGCCATCTCACCCAGAATTTGTTCGCACCAGGTCTGGAGGCGCTCGTCGCTGAGATCGTACTGGTTGGTTTCATCCAGCGCGAGCCCGACAAACAGCTGGCCGTCGGCAATGACGGGTTTTGGGCTGGTGAACTCATAGCCTTCCGTAGGCCAGTAGCCGATAAACGTCGCGCCCTTTGGCGCCAGTTTGTCATGCAGCATGCCGAGCGCGTCGAGGAACCACTCCCCGTAGCCCAGCTGGTCGCCCATGCCGTACATCGCAATGATTTTGCCTTCAAAATTGACCGAATCGAGCTGATCCCAGATGGCTTCCCAGTCTTCCTGAATCTCACCAAAGTCCCAGGTAGGGATACCCAGAATCAGCACATCGTACTGCTCCATCAAGGCAACCGCGTCATCTTTCAGGTTATGCAACGTCACCAGTTCCGGGCCAATGATGTCACGAATTTTCTCCGCCGCCATTTCGGTGTAGCAGGTGCTGGAACCATAGAACAGACCAATATTCATCGCGTAACTATCTCAATTCTTGCTATGACTTTGCGCGTAGTGTACCAGAAACCGATGGCAATCAGGCATAATGGCCAGATTGCAGAACCAAAGGGGCTGATGTGGAAAAGGATCTCGCACTCATCGAACAGTTTCTCGACGCGCTGTGGCTGGAGAAAAACCTCGCTGAAAATACGCTCAGCGCCTATCGTCGGGATCTCACGCTGCTGGTCGAGTGGCTGGCGCATCGGGGGCTGACGCTTGAAAGCGCGCAAAGCGATGACCTGCAAGGGTTGCTGGCTGAGCGGATGGAAGGGGGGTACAAAGCCACCAGCTCCGCGCGTCTGCTGAGCGCCATGCGCCGCCTGTTCCAGCACCTGTACCGCGAGAAGATCCGCGCGGATGACCCCAGCGCACTGCTGGCATCGCCTAAACTGCCTCAGCGGCTGCCAAAAGATCTCAGCGAAGCACAAGTTGAGAGATTATTACAGTCGCCCGCAGTTGACCTTCCGCTGGAGTTACGCGATAAAGCCATGCTTGAACTATTGTATGCCACGGGCTTGCGCGTTTCCGAGCTGGTGGGCCTGACGATGAGCGATATCAGCCTGCGTCAGGGCGTGGTGCGCGTTATCGGTAAAGGGAACAAAGAAAGGCTGGTGCCGCTGGGTGAAGAGGCGGTCTACTGGCTGGAGACGTATCTGGAACACGGGCGTCCGTGGCTGCTGAACGGCGTCTCCATAGATGTATTGTTCCCGAGCCAGCGCGCGCAGCAGATGACGCGACAAACGTTCTGGCATCGCATTAAACATTACGCCACACTGGCGGGTATTGACAGTGAGAAGCTGTCGCCGCACGTTTTGCGTCACGCCTTCGCGACGCATCTGTTAAACCACGGCGCTGATTTACGCGTGGTGCAGATGTTGCTTGGACACAGCGATCTTTCAACGACGCAAATATACACCCATGTCGCGACGGAACGCCTGCGGCAGCTACACCAACAGCACCACTCTCGCGCGTGAGTGCCGACGAATTGTTACAGGAACATATATGAAAAAGTCTTTAGCGCTGTTCACCCTGCTGGCAGCTTCGGTTTCCGGTTTTGCCCATGCGGATGATGCCGCCATTAAACAGTCTCTGACGAAACTCGGCGTCGCCAGCAGCGAGATCCAGCCAGCGCCGGTGGCTGGCATGAAAACGGTGCTGACCAACAGCGGCGTGCTGTACGTGACCGAAGACGGTAAGCACATCATTCAGGGACCCATGTACGACGTGAGCGGCGCGCAGCCGGTGAACGTCACCAACCAGCTGCTGATGAAAAACCTGAACGCGCTCGAAAAAGAGATGATTGTCTACAAAGCGGCGCAGGAAAAGCACGTTATTACCGTCTTCACCGACATCACCTGCGGCTACTGCCACAAGCTGCATGAAGAGATGAAAGACTACAACGCGCTGGGCATTACCGTGCGTTACCTGGCTTTCCCACGTGCTGGCGTGCAGAGCCAGCCTGAGCAGGATATGAAAGCGATCTGGTGTGCGAAAGACCGCAACAAGGCCTTTGATGACGCGATGAACGGCAAAGGCGTGAAGCCCGCGTCCTGCGATATCGACATCGCTAACCATTACGCGCTGGGCGTACAGTTTGGCGTGAGCGGTACGCCAGCCATTGTGCTGAGTAACGGCTATGTGGTGCCGGGCTACCAGGGGCCAAAAGAGATGAAAGCGTTCCTCGACGAGCACCAGAAACAGATGGGTGGTAAATAATTCGCGTGAAAGCCCCGATAAAACTGCGCCGCCGCGATGCGGGTGAAACCGCGGATTTACCAGACACGCTTCCGCTGCTGCTAAAGCGGCTGTACGCCAGCCGTGGCGTGCGTACGGCAAGCGATCTTGAGCGCAGCGTCAAAGGCATGCTGCCCTGGCAAGCGCTGAGTGGCATCGAACAAGCGAGTGAAATGCTCTACGACGCGTTCCGGGAAGGCACGCGGATTGTCGTGGTGGGCGATTTCGATGCCGACGGCGCAACCAGTACCGCGCTGAGCGTGCTCAGCCTGCGTGCGCTGGGCTGTGATAACGTGACTTACCTGGTGCCGAACCGGTTTGAAGACGGCTACGGCCTCAGCCCGGAAGTGGTCGATCAGGCCCATGCCCGTGGCGCACAGATGATCATGACCGTGGATAACGGGATCTCTTCTCATGCGGGGGTCGATCATGCCCATGCGCTGGGGATCCCGGTACTGGTCACCGATCACCACCTGCCAGGAGAAACCCTGCCTGCCGCCGAAGCCATCATTAACCCGAACCTGCGCGACTGCGATTTCCCGTCGAAATCGCTGGCCGGAGTAGGGGTGGCGTTTTATCTGATGCTGGCGTTACGCACGTTGCTGCGTGATAAGGGCTGGTTCGAATCGCGCGGGATTGCCGTGCCGAACCTCGCGGAGTATCTCGATCTGGTGGCGCTGGGAACCGTGGCGGACGTGGTACCGCTCGATACCAATAACCGTATTCTCACCTGGCAGGGCTTAAGCCGCATTCGGGCAGGTAAATGCCGTCCGGGGATTAAGGCGCTGCTGGAAATTGCCAACCGCGATCCGCTGAAGCTCGCGGCAAGCGATTTGGGTTTTGCCCTCGGCCCGCGCCTGAACGCGGCGGGGCGGCTGGACGATATGTCGGTTGGCGTCGCGCTGCTGCTGTGTGACAACATCGGCGAAGCGCGCGTGCTGGCCAGTGAGCTGGACGCACTCAACCAGACCCGTAAAGAGATTGAGCAGGGGATGCAGGCCGAAGCACTGACCCTGTGCGAAAAGCTGGAGCGCAGCGGTGACACCCTGCCGGGCGGGCTGGCGATGTATCACCCCGAATGGCACCAGGGCGTGGTGGGCATTCTGGCGTCGCGTATTAAAGAGCGTTTCCACCGCCCGGTGATCGCGTTCGCCCCCGCCGGGGACGGCACGCTGAAAGGCTCCGGTCGTTCCATTCAGGGGCTGCATATGCGCGATGCGCTGGAGCGTCTGGATACGCTGCATCCGAACCTGATGATTAAGTTCGGCGGTCACGCGATGGCGGCAGGCCTGTCGCTGGAAGAGGCGAAGTTCGACGAGTTCCAGCGTCTGTTTGGCGAACTGGTCACCGAGTGGATCGATCCGGCTCTGTTGCAGGGTGAAGTGGTTTCTGACGGTGAGCTTTCACCGGCTGAAATGACCATGGAGGTGGCACAGATGCTGCGCGATGCCGGCCCGTGGGGGCAGATGTTCCCGGAGCCGCTTTTCGACGGACGTTTTCGTTTGCTGCAACAGCGCATCGTGGGCGAACGCCATCTCAAAGTGATGGTGGAACCGGTCGGCGGCGGACCGCTGCTCGACGGCATCGCCTTTAACGTTGATACCTCCATCTGGCCGGACAACGGCGTGCGCGAGGTTGAGCTGGCCTATAAGCTGGATATTAACGAGTTCCGCGGTAACCGCTCCCTTCAGATCATCATCGACAATATCTGGCCAATTTAGCGTCAGTAATCTCTATAAAAAAGGGCGTGGATTCGGTACAATCCCGCTCTTATCACCGCATTTTGACAAGCTCATAAAAGAAAACAGACCATGTTTGAAATTAATCCGGTAAAAAACCGCATTCAGGACCTCACGGAGCGCTCTGACGTTCTTAGGGGGTATCTTTGACTACGATGCCAAGAAAGAGCGTCTCGAAGAAGTAAACGCCGAGCTGGAACAGCCGGACGTCTGGAACGAACCTGAGCGCGCGCAGGCGCTGGGTAAAGAGCGTTCTTCCCTCGAAGCCATCGTAGATACGCTGGATCAAATGGCGCAGGGTCTGGAAGATGTTTCTGGGCTGCTGGAGCTGGCTGTCGAAGCCGACGACGAAGAAACCTTTAACGAAGCCGTGGCAGAGCTCGACGTGCTGGAAGAGAAGCTGGCGCAGCTGGAATTCCGTCGCATGTTCTCCGGCGAATACGATAGCGCTGACTGCTATCTCGATATTCAGGCAGGTTCTGGCGGTACCGAAGCACAGGACTGGGCGAGCATGCTGATGCGCATGTACCTGCGCTGGGCGGAAGCGCGCGGTTTCAAAACCGAGATTATCGAAGAATCCGAAGGTGAAGTGGCGGGTATCAAATCCGTCACTATCAAGATTATTGGCGATTACGCCTACGGCTGGCTACGTACTGAAACCGGCGTTCACCGCCTGGTGCGTAAGAGCCCGTTCGATTCCGGCGGCCGTCGTCACACCTCCTTCAGCTCCGCGTTTGTCTACCCGGAAGTGGATGAAGATATCGATATCGACATCAACCCGGCGGACCTGCGTATCGACGTTTACCGCGCATCCGGCGCGGGTGGTCAGCACGTTAACCGTACGGAATCTGCGGTGCGTATTACCCACATTCCAACCGGGCTGGTAACACAGTGCCAGAACGACCGTTCCCAGCATAAGAACAAAGACCAGGCCATGAAGCAGATGAAAGCGAAGCTTTATGAGCTGGAGATGCAGAAGAAAAATGCTGAGAAGCAGGCGATGGAAGACAACAAGTCCGATATCGGCTGGGGCAGCCAGATCCGTTCTTACGTCCTTGATGACTCCCGCATCAAAGACCTGCGCACCGGGGTTGAAACCCGTAACACGCAGGCGGTGCTGGACGGCAGCCTGGACCAATTTATCGAAGCAAGTTTGAAAGCAGGGTTATGAGGAACCAACATGTCTGAACAACAAGCACAGGGCGCTGACGCGGTAGTCGATCTTAACAACGAACTGAAAACCCGCCGCGAGAAGCTGGCAGCGCTGCGCGAGCAGGGCGTGCCGTTCCCGAACGATTTTCGTCGTGACCACACCTCAGACCAACTGCACGCAGACTTCGACGGTAAAGAGAACGAAGAGCTGGAAGCGCTGAACGTTGAAGTGTCCGTGGCGGGCCGCATGATGACCCGTCGTATCATGGGTAAAGCGTCCTTCGTGACCTTACAGGACGTTGGCGGCCGCATTCAGCTGTACGTCTCTCGTGACGACCTGCCGGAAGGCATCTACAACGAGCAGTTCAAGAAGTGGGACCTGGGCGACATCCTGGGCGCTAAAGGTAAACTGTTCAAAACCAAGACCGGTGAACTGTCTATCCACTGCACCGAGCTGCGTCTGCTGACCAAAGCCCTGCGCCCGCTGCCGGACAAGTTCCACGGTTTGCAGGATCAGGAAGCGCGCTATCGTCAGCGTTACCTGGATCTCATCTCTAACGATGAGTCCCGTAAGACCTTCAAAATTCGCTCCCAGATCATGGCCGGCATTCGCCAGTTCATGGTTAACCGCGACTTTATGGAAGTAGAAACCCCGATGATGCAGGTGATCCCAGGTGGAGCCTCCGCTCGTCCGTTCATCACCCATCACAACGCCCTGGACCTGGACATGTACCTGCGTATCGCGCCGGAACTGTACCTGAAGCGTCTGGTGGTCGGCGGTTTTGACCGCGTGTTTGAGATCAACCGTAACTTCCGTAACGAAGGTATCTCCGTACGTCATAACCCAGAGTTCACCATGATGGAACTCTATATGGCCTATGCGGATTACAAAGATCTGATCGAGCTGACCGAATCCCTGTTCCGCACCCTGGCGCAGGACATTCTGGGCACCACCCAGGTACCTTACGGTGAAGAGGTGTTCGACTTCGGCAAGCCGTTCGAAAAACTGACCATGCGCGAAGCGATCAAGAAATACCGTCCTGAAACCAATATGGCGGATCTGGATAACTTCGACTCTGCGAAAGCGATCGCTGAAAGCATCGGTATTAAGGTTGAGAAGAGCTGGGGTCTGGGCCGTATCGTGACCGAGATCTTCGAAGAAGTGGCCGAAGCGCACCTGATTCAGCCTACCTTCATCACCGAATACCCGGCGGAAGTGTCTCCGCTGGCGCGTCGTAATGACGAGAACCCGGAAATCACTGACCGCTTCGAATTCTTCATTGGTGGCCGCGAAATCGGTAACGGCTTTAGCGAGCTGAACGATGCAGAAGATCAGGCGCAGCGCTTCCAGGATCAGGTTAACGCGAAAGCCGCAGGCGATGACGAAGCGATGTTCTTCGACGAAGACTACGTGACCGCGCTGGAGCACGGCCTGCCGCCGACGGCTGGCCTGGGTATTGGTATCGACCGTATGGTGATGCTGTTCACCAACAGCCACACCATTCGCGACGTGATCCTGTTCCCGGCGATGCGTCCGGTGAAATAAGCCGTTAAGACGTAAAAAAAGCCCCGTGCGTTTATCGCCGGGGCTTTTTTATTGCGCCGCGAAGGCGCTGAGTTTTTCACGCGCAGTGTTCGCTTCTTGCACCATCCACGGGCTAAATGCCCACGGTGTGGCGTCCAGCGCGCGGAATAGCGCGTCCAGCTCCACCCACTGATATTCCATCACTTCATCGTCATTGATTGCGAGGGTATTCGTTACGCGGGCGGCATAGACCGGGCAGATTTCGTTTTCAACGATCCCTGACGGGTCGGCTTCACGGTAGCGGAACTCCGGGGCAATGGGGGTGATGTCTGTGATTTCGGCGCCGACTTCAAAGCGGCAGCGGCGGATAATCGCCTGCTCTGTCGCTTCGTCGGCCTGTGGATGACCGCAAACGGAGTTGGTCCATACGCCGGGCCAGGCTTTTTTACTTAAGGCGCGACGGGTGATCAGACATTCTCCGTTAGCGTTAAACAGCCATGAAGAGAAGGCCAGGTGTAGCGGGGTGTGTGACGTGTGCGCGGCGTACTTCTCCTGAGTGCCAATCACTTTTCCCTGGTCATTTACCAAAATAACGTGTTCTTGAATACTCATTGATGCTCCAGTGCCAAAATGCTTAATGGTTCAGCACCATCAGCGGAATTATTATACTGCATTCTTATGCGAACGGTTTGGCCCACAGAGCGGAAAAGGGCATGACCCGCATCAGTTTGGGCTGCTATCATAGTGCGCCATTCACGCTGACCGAGGAGCTGTTTTGTTTGCAGGAAGCCTGACGAGAAACCCGATCATTGCCGTTTTCTGCCTGACGCTGACGCTACTTGTAGCAGGATGCTCGGGGAGTAAATCTTCGGATATGGGCAGTTATTCCGGTGCAGTCTATACCGTTAAGCGCGGGGACACGCTCTACCGCATCTCACGCGCCACGGGAACCAGCGTGAAGGAGCTGGCGCGCCTGAATAATATTTCTCCACCGTATACTATTGAGGTAGGGCAGAAGCTCAAGGTTAACGGCGGTTCTTCCTCAGGGAAAAAGTCCTCAACGCGTAAAACAGCCAAAGTCACGCCATCCTATCAGGTGCCTAAATCATCCTGGCCGCCGGTCGGTCAGCGCTGCTGGATCTGGCCTGCAAGCGGAAAAGTGGTTGCGCCGTACTCGCTCTCGGAAGGTGGCAATAAAGGTATTGATATCGCTGCCGCACGCGGCACGCCGGTTTACGCTTCAGGGGCCGGGAAGGTGGTCTATGTCGGTAACCAGCTTCGTGGATACGGTAACCTGATCATGATTAAGCATGGTGAGGACTACATTACTGCTTATGCGCATAACGACACGATGCTGGTCAATAACGGGCAGAACGTGAAGGCGGGGCAGAAGATTGCGACCATGGGCAGTACCGGGACGGATACGGTGAAGCTGCACTTCCAGATCCGCTATAAGGCCACAGCCATCGATCCGCAGCGTTATCTTCCGGCGCAGGGCAGTAAGCCGAAGTGCTAAGTGATTATTTAATCGCCACTTAGTGGGGTAAAAGCTTGTATGAAGAGGCGTAAGGTCTATAATGCCTTACGCACCTCAAAGCGGGCGTAGTTCAATGGTAGAACGAGAGCTTCCCAAGCTCTATACGAGGGTTCGATTCCCTTCGCCCGCTCCAGTCTCCTCATAAATTAACAAGTTATAATTTATCAGTTAGTTACTTTGCTCCGCTTTAGCAGGTAAAACTAAAACTACCCAATGTTCTATGCCCGTATCTGGCGTCGCGTGACAGGGTCTGTAGTACAAGGAAACATATCATCCACGCTGGCGGTGGTTCCAGTTTCTTACCGCGACAGCACAACAACGAACTAAAAGCCGCATATCTGGCATAACTCCCGAAAACAGGTTTATGGTGATAACGTACCTACAAACGACATGTAGGATCTATCAGCGTTTCAGCCACGCTCCCGCAAGGGTACACGGTTATCCTGATAAGGTGTGATCCCTCTGACAGTCTGATGTTGTCGCCTAACGGCTCCACTTGTTGCTGTATCACCAACGGGGCTTTATGGCTTCTATTGTCTGAAATCTGATTCATTGGACAAACATCATGTGGATTGCTGTAAAGTTCATCAGTATGATTGCTTGCACAATCAGCGATTGGGAAAACACTTCTGGGAGATAAGGGACGAGACGATATGAAAGTGACTGATGAGGCTTTGTTACGTTCAGGGTTTACGCAGCCCGAATTGCAGAAGATAAAAAGCAACATTGAAAAATATGGAGGAACGCTTGGAGAGGCCATAAATGACCTCGCTAGGCGATTTGTTACCTTGGCGGGAGTGGTGGCTGTGTGTGCCTTAATCCTACTGCTACTTATCGTCTTCAGCTCACCTGATAGAGCAGTTGCATGGGGGCTGGCGATGATCTTTGGGGTTGCCATTATGTCCTTCGCGCAGCCGCCGGTAATTTCCTATAAATCCTGGCGTTACCGAAAAACTATCAAGGATTAACTGGTTCCATTTTCGGTTGTCAATAGATCGAAAATCACTTTTGCTTTAACACCATAACCGACAATCTTCATTGTTAGCTTAGGAGTGCTCATTGTGCTGACTTTGCGATAGTAATCGTGTGGAAGCCAGCGAAATAATCTCCAGGCTCCAGTTTTTCGAGCGAGTCCTACAATGCTGTACACACTGGCACCGAGAGTAACACCATTATAGAGAGCCAAGCCCGTGTTAGGATTAAATCCCATGAACTGGGCCGTATGCATCGCGGAGTCAGCAATGATACCTTGCGAGGGTTTATGTCCTTCTGGCTGATCAAAGTTGAGCACTTCTTTCGTTAATCCGTTCATTCCATCGGCAATCAGGACTGCCCCAGCCAGCATACCAATCGGCCCCATAGTGGATAACATCATAAAGCCACCAAAGAGAACCACGCCTGATAGCACCACGTTTACGGCGGATATAACATAACCGACGATTTTATTATTTTCCTTAACAAACTCGACCTTCGCGTAAAGCTGTGCGGCTCTGGTTCTTAACAGGCGTTCTTGTTCGTGTAGATTATCTGTTTCAGCACGCAGATTTTTGATGCATGCAATGCATTCTTCATCGGTTTTAGCTCGTCGTGCTGTTTCAAATTCTTTATCTACAACCTGTTTTATCTCTTCGACAAACTTGATACGTGTAAGACCATCTTGCAAATAGAATGCTGACAGCCGGTTTGCTGTTTCGACGAGTTTCCGGGCCTCTAGATTCACCATGGTATCTGACCATGTTCTGTTCCAGCCCCTGTTAAGCAACGCAATATCCATTAAAGACTCCTTCCCAAAATGTGTCTGGTCATTTTAGGTGCAATAAGGTCGAAGACCATAGGAAATACTTTCACAACCCACCCCCGTGGGTGTCCCGTCTCTTTATCCTCCCAGTTTACTTCCTCCTGCTTAAAATATCCCCGGCTCTATTATAGATCCGCTGAGTGGAACGATTAACCGCCTAATAATTTCACTGGATCTGCATGAAATATTCTGGTGTTGCCACTGCGTCACACCGCTTTGCTTACGTTGCAATTTGCCTCGCTTTATTGCAACAGGCACAAAGCTCTCTTTTCGTAGTAAAAAGCCTTCTTTTGCTAAACAAGGAATCACCCATGGCATAACACGCTAAGTTGCACATTTCCTGTACCCTGGATACCCTGAGATTAATCCTAATAACTCAAGGGTGAGTATGGCTACCGGGAAGAGAAAGAACCAAAAGGAATCACCTGAAGAAGAGTTAGATCGCTTGCTGGATGAGCTTGAACTCACAGAGGAGCAACGGGAGTTTATCGAATCCATGCGGGAGGATAAGGGCGATCCCAGTAGTGAGTAACGCTTGCCTTCAGCCGAACGAATACGAATGGCCGCATAACGGCATTGTAAAGATCTTTTCTCCTCACGAGGGCTTTCCGTCAGCGTCGATGGCTCAGCGTACCGTGCCAGAAATTGTCCTGAAATGATGCGGTATTCAGACCGGATCGAACTACTATTCATTATGATTTATCAATGCATTATACCCTGACCATGTGCATGTAAAATCGCGGAGCCGGGAGAGTTGACGGCAATGTAAAAGAAATCATGAGGAAAGAAATATGGCTGCTACAAACGGTATGATTGATACTGATGACGCTGTAATTTTACTCATCGACCATCAGAGTGGCTTATTCAACACGGTACGTGATGTGCCTGTACCAGACCTTCGTAATTATGTGACAGCGATAGCCAAAGTTGCCACGCTTTTAAATATCCCGGTGATCACCACGGCCTCTGTTCCTGACGGTCCCAATGGCCCGCTCATCCCGGAAATTCACAAATATGCACCCCATGCCGTGTATGTTCCACGCACCGGGCAAATTAATACCTGGGATAATCCGGCGTTTGTGAAGGAAGTGGAAAAGACGGGCAGAAAGACCCTGATTATTGCCGGCACGCTCACCAGCGTCTGCATGGCGTTCCCTGCGGTTAGCGCTGTCCAGGAGGGGTATAAGGTTTACTGTGTTGTGGATGCCTCGGGGAACTGGTCCAAAATCGCGACCGATACCACCATCGCGCGCGTGGCTCAGGCGGGGGCGATCCCTACCGATACGTTTGCCATTGTCGCTGAATTAATGAGAACCTGGAACCGCGAGGAAGGTTCTCGCTTTGCTGAGATCCTGGCAGAGCATGTCTGTCCGGAATATAAGTGCCTGATTGAAAGTTTCGGCAAAGCTCAGGAAATTGCCAGAACGGGCCCGGAAACCAATCTGGAGCATTATAAGTAAGTCCTAATAAACCTGTATAAAAGTTGCTGGATTTTATCGTCCTGTACCTGAGCGTATTACAGGTGCAGGACGTAGCGGCGTCGTATTCCGGACGTCGCTGAATTGTCAGAGATATTAAGAGGGGCTGAACCGCGCATAATTTAAAATTAAACCCTCTTTCTTTTTACGTAATCAATCGCCCCTGTTATATCTGTCGGCAAATTTTTTATTTCCCGGACCACAGATGAAAACACGACTCCTCCTGTGCGCTGGCGTATTAGCTGCCTCCAGTGCCCATGCCAGCGCCCTCTATTTTTATGAAGCCGGCACCGAAGATACCGCGCTTGCCGGAGCAGGGCAGGCGGCTCGTGCGCAGGATGCCTCTACAATTATGACCAACCCGGCTGGCATGACGCGCTTACCGGATCATATGGTCACTGGTGGGTTACAGGTTATGGATGGCTCCATCGACAACCAGCTGGATAACGATGCCCATCAAAGCCCCGGCGATGTGATGAAAACCATCCCGAATGCCAGCGCCTTTTATAGCCAGAAGGTGAACGATAATCTTTATGCCGGGGTCGGGCTTTACGGTAATTACGGGCTGGGGATCGACTATGGCAGCTGGGCGGGCGACAGGCTGATTAAAAAGAGTACCATGGTAGCCATGACGCTCAGCCCCTCGCTGGCCTATAAGCTTAACGACCGTCTTTCGATTGGCGCGTCCGCCAACGTTAACTACGGTTACTTCTCGCTGACTCGCAGCGTTAACGATGATGACTACCAGCGACGCGATGAAGACCTGGCCATGAGCTATCGGCTTGGGCTGCTGATGCAGCTAACTGACCAGACCCGAGCCGGTATTACCTGGAACAGCGAAACGGACTACAGCTTCAATATTGACGGCAACGCGCGTCTACAGAACGGCACCTACGACCTGCCGGTGTCGGCACAGATCAGCGCGCCGCAGCAAATCATGCTCAGTCTGGTGCATGATATTAACCCGCGGTGGTCGGTTATGGGCGATCTCGGCTGGCAGGACTGGAGCCAGTTCGGCGCGCCGCAAATCGTCGTCGGGGACCAGCAGCTGAACAACGTCAGCCGCCTGAAGGACACGTGGCACGGTGCGGTGGGCGTGCAGTATCGTCCAACGCCTCAGTGGCGACTGAATGCCGGTGTGGCGTTCGACAGCTCGCCGTATGAAAGCCAGAGCGATGTGGCCTTGACCTTACCCACCGGCGATGAGTGGCGATTTGGCACGGGGGCCCAGTATCAGATCACCCCGGCCAGCAATATTGGTTTTGCCGTGTCGTATCTTCATATGCAGTCGTCGCATGTGAAATCGCCGGTGGCGTTTGCCGGAAGTTACGACCATCCTTATCTTTGGTTTGCCAGCGTCAACTACAGCTATCAGTTTTGATCGGCTAACCGCTTAAAATATATGGTCTATAATGGCAGATATTGAATGTCAGAAGGTTGTACCATGCATATTTTACCGCCTGTTCGACCCGAAAAATCCATCGAACGACTGACCGCCATCCTTGAGCCGATAGCGGAGAAAGTGCACGTTGTTCCGCGTAAGCGACTCACCTGGTTACGGAAGGGGAAACAGCAGATGTACCTCTTTCTGGAAGGGGAGTTATCCCTGCTGCGGGCTTCGGATGGACTGGTGGTAGTGACCGTTTACGAGCCGCATTTGTTTGGTATTGCAGAGATGATCCAGCCTACGCAGGGGCATCTTCTCCGTGCGGAAAGGGAGTCGAATATTTTACGTCTCGATGCGGACAAGGCGGCTGAGTTGTTTCGCGCCGAGGGCGTCTGGGAGGATGTCGCCGCGCTGCTTTCATACCATACGGCCTATTTAATATTTCGTGATGCACAGGTACTCCAGCAGCGTACCTATTCCGTTATTCGTAATCACCTTCAGGAAATGATTTTGCTCCCGGAAGAGACGCGTCTGCGTACCACGATTCTGGAATATATTCAGGATCGTACGCTGCTCTCTCGCAGCAGTATACTCAATGTATTATCCGCCCTTAAGCAGGGAGAATATATCTCCTTTAAGCGCGGCGGATACCTGCTTGACGTCAGACATTTACCCGAATCATTCTAGCGGAAGTTTAAAATTAAACAGAAATGGAATTAACGCTGCCGTTAATTTTCTATATCGTTTGCTTTCTCAGATTTAACTTTATCAAGTAAACGGTATTTTTATGAAAAAGACAGTTATCGCATTGATTGTGGCTAATGTATTTACCGCCACTTCCGCCTTCGCCGCCGCGGATGCGGGCACCTGGTATAGCGGGGCGAAATTCGGCTGGTCTCACTATTTTGATACCAATATGGGTTCAAAAGCGTTTGAGAGCACGCATTCCGATCACTTCGATTTTGACCATGATAATGTCGGCGGGGGTGTTTATACGGGTTATCAGATTACCCCATGGCTTGCGGTAGAAGGTGGTTATGATTATTTAGGCAACATGCAGATTAAAGGACAGCATGGCGCAGGGGCGCAAATGAAGACGCAGGGCCTGCAACTGTCTCTGAAGGCCAGTTATGCCCTGACCAATGACTGGGATATTTACGGCCGTGCCGGCGCAATGGGCTATCGCGCTGAATCCGATGTAAGTGGTCACAATCGTTTTGAAACAGGTGTGCGCCCGCTTGCAGCCGTGGGTACTGAATACGCCTTCAATAAAAACTGGGCGGGCCGCCTGGAGTATCAGTGGGTAAGCAACGTGGGCAATGTTAACCAGATCGGCGTGAGCAGCGACCTGAGTTCCGTCACCGCAGGGCTTAGCTATCGCTTTGGTCAGTACGACTGATGCCCGTGATATGCCCATTAATAAAAACCCGGCTGCTTAAGTTGCCGGGTTTTTTGTTTTCAGCTGGTGAATAACGGTTCAAGAACGATATGAATATTTTGCAGACCCGTGACATTATTATCTTTCAGATATTGCTGATTAATCATATCTAACTGTTCCAGTTTGGTCAGCGAGGCATAGACGCGTTGAACGGCACTGTCCGCAACAAAAATTTCTTTTGCGGTGGTGTCCTGTAGATACTGTGATTTTACGCTGCGCGTTAGGGTCTCGATCTGCTGTTTATTTTCCTGATAAAGAGACGCGATATGCGATATCTGTACCTGCGGTGGTTTTTCCCCCGGCAACACCAGTGGAATTTGCAGATGATTAATTTTTTCAACATTGTCTGGTTGGGGAGAACTACAGGCTGTTAAT
Organism: Enterobacter sp. CRENT-193; assembly: GCF_002787395.1. NCBI lineage: Bacteria > Pseudomonadati > Pseudomonadota > Gammaproteobacteria > Enterobacterales > Enterobacteriaceae > Enterobacter > Enterobacter sp. CRENT-193. Next base: position 1,677,559 of record NZ_CP024812.1, read on the forward strand.
GTGCTGAGGGTTAATACAGCGAAAAAGAACGGCAGGCTCTTCATCGAATCACTCCGGGGAAATAACTGGACTCAGCATTATCCCTGAAGGCCGCAGCGACGAAAGAATTAACTTATTTATTTATAAACGTTAATTTCATAGGTTAAAGATAAGCCTGGTGATAGCCTCTTTTCCCCCCATGTACCGCCAGCGTAAATATAACTCCTCGAGGAAGTATGAAATTTAAAACTCTCGTTAGTGCGATGGCCGTTGCTGGTCTGCTATTAGTCTCGTTGACCTCATTGCCTGTCCTGGCACAAAAGGAAGGGAAGGGAGCCACTGCCCATACGAAAGAGATGAATGATGCACTTTATGGTCAACTGCCCTTCTTTGATAAGACCGATTTCCGAAATGCGCACAAAGGCTTTATTGCCTCGCTGCCACCCGCGGTGATTAAAGACGAAAAAGGCGCCGTTATCTGGAACCCCCAGAAATACGCTTTTATCAAAGAAGGGCAAAAAGCGCCGGATACCGTCAACCCGAGCCTGTGGCGTCAGGCGCAGCTGAATAATATTGGCGGTCTGTTTGAGGTCACGGAAGGCGTCTACCAGATCCGCAACCTCGATCTGTCGAATATGACGATTATAGAGGGCAAAGAGGGGATCACGGTTATCGATCCGCTGCTGTCTGCGGAAACGGCTAAAGCGGGCATGGATCTTTACGTTAAGCATCGCGGCAAACGTCCGGTTGTTGCCGTTATTTATACCCATAGCCACGTCGATCATTATGGCGGCGTGCGTGGCGTGGTCGATGAAGCGGGAGTGATGACCGGCAAAGTGAAAGTCTATGCTCCAGCAGGTTTTATGGAAGAGGCGGTATCGGAAAATATCATGGCCGGAAATGCCATGAGCCGCCGTGCCAGTTATATCTACGGAAACCTGTTAAAGGCCAATGTAAAAGGTCAGATAGGAGCGGGTCTGGGGACGACCACCTCAGCGGGGACGGTCACGCTTATCACGCCCACTCACGCCATTACCAAAGACGGGCAGAAAGAGATCATCGACGGTCTCACCTATGATTTTATGCTGGCGCCGGGGTCGGAAGCGCCGTCTGAAATGCTCTGGTATGTGGAAGAGAAAAAACTGATTGAAGCAGCAGAGAACGTCACTCACACCCTGCACAATACTTATTCGCTGCGCGGGTCGAAGATACACGATCCGCTGGCATGGTCAAAATACATCAATAACGCTCTCGATCGTTGGGGGGATAAAGCGGAAATTATTATCGCGCAGCACCACTGGCCCACATGGGGTAATAAGAAAGTGGTGAAGCTGATGAAAAGCCAGCGTGATATCTACCGCTATATCAACGACCAGACGCTCAGACTGGCGAATAAGGGGCTGACGAGGGATGAAATAGCCGCAAATTTCGCCCTGCCTTACGGACTGGCTAAATCCTGGGCAGGCCGTGGCTATTACGGCTCGGTAAGCAACAACGTCAAAGCCACCTATGTCTACTATCTTGGCTGGTTCGACGGCAATCCGGCGACGCTCGATGAACTGCCTCCGGTCGAGGCGGCGAAAAAGTATGTCGATTACATGGGCGGAGCCCGCGCGATCCTTGAAAAAGCCCGTGTCGATTATGCCCGGGGGAATTATCGCTGGGTGGCTCAGGTGGTCAGTAAAGTCGTTTTTGCCGATCCGAATAATAAGGCGGCGCGCGAACTGGAAGCCGATGCGTTTGAACAGCTGGGATACCATGCGGAGTCAGGGCCGTGGCGTAACGCCTACCTCACCGGTGCGCAAGAGTTGCGTAACGGCGTGAAGATAAAGCCGACGCCCAAAACCGCCAGCCCGGATGCGGTCCGTGCCATGTCGACTGAGATGATTTTTGACTACTTCGGCGTTCACCTTAACGGCGTCAGAGCAGCGAATGCCAGAGGTATTTTTAACGTTGATTTAGGCCGCGAGGGCGGCAGGTATAAGCTGGAGCTGGAGAATGGCGTGCTGAACCATAGTGCCAATATCCAGGCAGAAGATCCGGATGCAACCATTACGCTCAGCCGCGAAACGCTGAACAAAATCATCCTTAAGGAAACCACGCTGAAAAAGGCGCAACAGGCAGGAGAGGTGACGATCGTCGGCAACGCCGCGAAGGTAGACGAAATGCTGCGCTGCATGGAGAGCTTCAGTTTCTGGTTTCCTGTCGTCACCCCTTAAAAGTAAAAAAGGCTGCTTTCGCAGCCTTTTTCGTCAAATGACGCCGTCGCCGCCGTCTGAACACCAGACCTGGCCGGAGGTGTATGAACACTCATCCGAGGCCAGAGTGACATACAGCGGTGCGATCTCCACGGGCTGTCCCGGGCGTCCCAGAGGGGTACTCTCGCCAAAATGTTTCACTTTTTCCTGTGGCTGCCCACCGCTGGGCTGAAGCACGGTCCAGTAAGGTCCGGGCGCTACCGCGTTCACGCGGATCCCTTTCGGACCCAGCTGTTTCGCCAGCGCTTTGGTAAACACCGCGAGACAGGCTTTGGTCTGCGCATAGTCAAGCAGTACGGCGCTCGGTTTAACCGCCTGAACGGAGGAGGTGTTAATAATGGATGCAGGGGCTTTCATGTGGCGCAACGCCGCCTTTGTGATCCAGAAAGGCGCATAGACGTTGGTCTTAAAGGTCGCGTCAAAATCTTCCGTAGTCAGTTCTTCCAGCGACTCACGATACTGCTGGCGGCCTGCGTTATTCACCAGGATATCCAGCCCGCCCAGTTTTGAGACGGCCTGCTCCACCAGGTTCTGACAAAAAGTTTCGTCGCGCACATCGCCCGGAAGCGCGACGGCGTTCCGTCCTTCCGCTTTAATCAGGGCGATGACTTCCGCTGCGTCTTCTTCCTCTTCCGGCAAATAGTTAATGGCGACATCTGCCCCTTCGCGGGCATAGGCAATGGCTACCGCGCGTCCGATGCCGGAATCGCCCCCGGTAATTAGCGCCTTCTTACCGGCAAGACGTCCATGCCCTTTGTAGCTCTTCTCGCCGTGGTCGGGTACGGGTTCCATTTCTGAGGACAGGCCCGGCGGCGTCTGGGGTTGCTCCGGGAAAGGTGGCGTTGGGTAAGCGTTCGTACGTTGTTCATTATCACTCATAGCTAACTCCTTGTTAGGGGTGAGATTTGATGGATAGTTACAGCGTTAACGCTTCGCTGAATTATTTTTGCAAGTGGCTGACCCGGACTACGGGTGGGGATGATTTTTTATCGAGCGAGCCGCTAATACTGATCATGTTGTCAGGTTCCACGGTTCTGTCGTCAAATACGGCTTTCGGGATAATAACGTCGATTTTCCCGGTTTTATCCTGGAATACGTATTTATCGCCATTGCCATCAATAAGATTGCCGCGCAGTGAAATAGAGGCGCCATCATGCATCTCTTTCGCCTGAGTAATGGTCATAATGCGCGCATCATCGGTACCACGATAACCGCTGTCCAGCGCATGCGGCGGTGGCGGCGCGTCACCCTTTTGTAACCCGCCGTTATTATCTGCCCAGGCAGTAGGGATAATTAATATTAACAAGGCTGAAATCACTGATGATTTCATCTGATATCCTTCATTTTGGATGTCTTGACTTATTAAGTATTGTTGCTATTTCTTTATGTGGCAAATGTGATAAGTCTTAAAAGCATTTGCACAGAGAAATCAAAAATTTCGGCAATTAAGCGAAACGGTGACGACTGCCATGGAACCAAAAAATGAAAAAGTGCCTGGGATAAAAGAGAGTTATCGTTTACTGACGTTTGAGTACGCATTTCGTCAGGTGGGTTTTATTGTGCTGTTAGCTATTATCGTGGCGGCAATTGCCGGGCTGTTTTCAAGCGGTGTGGTCAGCGACGTGGAGAAAACAAACGATGCAAAATCCCTGGCTCTGAGCTATGAGCGCTTCGGTCGCCGCCAGACCGAATCGCGGATGGCGCTGACGTTTCCGGTGACGTCTGAGGGGAAATATACCCTCAGCCTGACCAGCGAAAGCAGCGACGCGTATGAGCCCGGCAGCGTCTGGCCACAACCGGACAGCATGTACAGCCGGGGGAATACCCTGTTTCTCGTCTACGATCGTTTACAACAGACCGATAAATTTACCGTTCTATTATTCATCACGCCGTCAAAAGCAGGGAAGTGGACAAACAGCATCCGCGTAAACAACGAGCCAGATATCCGTTTCTGGCAGTTTATTTACCCCTAGGAGTCGAATATGGACATGGTTTTTCGTGCCCTGGCAATTTACCTGTTTCTGGTCATTGTGTTTAAAGTTGCCGGGCGGCGCGCCCTGTTACAAATGACCAGTTTTGACCTTATTTTGCTCTTAATTATCAGTGAGGCGACACAGCAGGCGCTGCTTGGCGAAGATTTTTCCATCACCGGTGCGATGATTACAATAACAACGCTGGTGGTGGTGGATATTATATTTGGCCTCCTGAAAAAATATTTTTCCACTGTTGAGAATATTCTTGATGGCACGCCGGTGATATTGGTGGAGAACGGTGTCCCCCTTGCCGATAAACTGAAAAAGGTCGATGTATCCTGTGATGATATATTGGTATCAGCCCGCCAGAATCACGGTATTACAGAATTGAAGAAGATAAAATACGCTATTCTTGAGCGTAATGGTCATATTTCTATTATTCCTGACGAAAATTAAGGGCAACGCGATGAGCAATCTTATTCACGACAGTAACAGCACCATCAGCGAGCTGACGAAAAAGCTCGCCACTCAGCTTACGGACAGAGGTTTGCGGTTAACTACCGCAGAGTCCTGTACCGGCGGCAATCTCGCGGTTGCGCTTTGTGCCGAAGAGAACACGGCGGAATTTTATGACGTTGGCATGGTGGTGTTCAGCGATGCGGCGAAGGAGAGGATCCTCGGCGTGCGGCACGAAACCATTGAGCGCTTCACCGCCGTCAGTGAACAAACGGTGACCGAGATGGCCGCTAAAATTCGCGAAATTGCCGAGGCGGATATTGGCCTTGCCATCAGCGGCTATGCGGGACCGGAAGGCGGAGACGATGGCACCGCAGCCGGTACGGTCTGCTTCGGCTGGAATATTCGCGGACAGATGGAAACCCGCACCGTGCTGTTTTCCGGTGAATGTCAGGATGTGGTGGATAAAGCGGTGCGTTATTCCCTGTCTGAACTGATCGAAATACTCTCCGGTTGGGATAACGTCTGAAACAAGGGGAAAGGCTATGGCTGTCATCGTGATTACCGGCGGTACGGCGGGCGTGGGGAAGGCCACGGCGCTGCACTTTGCCAAAGCGGGCTACGATGTGGGCATCATTGCCCGCGATGAGCAGAGCCTGCGCTCCACAGAAGAGGAGTTGCGCCGTTTCGGGATCAACGCCTGTGCCGTTCAGGCCGACGTGGCGGACAGCAAGGCGGTGACCGATGCTGCTAACGAGATTGAATACCGGCTTGGGGCCATCGATGTGTGGGTGAATAACGCCATGGGCGGGATGCTGGCGCCGTTTCGCACCATGTCGCCTGAGGAGTTTCGCCGCGTCACCGAGGTGACCTATCTGGGCTATGTTAACGGTACCCGCGCCGCGCTGGAGTTAATGACTCCTCGTGACCGGGGGACGATTATTCAGGTTGGCTCCGCGCTGGCCTACCGCTCCATTCCCTTGCAGTCAGCCTACTGTGGGGCGAAGGCCGCGATCCGCGGGTTTACCGACGCCGTGCGCACCGAGCTGATGCATGAAAACAGCCGGGTGCAGATCGCAATGGTACAGATGCCGGGCCTCAATACGCCGCAGTTCGAGTGGGCGAGGAATAAATTTGCCTGGGCGATGCGACCGGTTCCCCCCGTGTTTCAGCCGGAAGTGGCTGCCAGCGCGATTTTCAAGGTAGCGCAAAAACCGGTGCGGGAGCTGTGGGTGGGCAGCAGCACCGTCCAGTCGATTGTCGGGCAATTTCTTTTTCCCGGCTTTCTGGATCGGCTGATGGTTAAAAAGGCCTGGGAAGGGCAGATGACCGATACGCTAAATGCGGATGACCGTCAGGACTATCTGGATCAGCCGGTTAACGATCTGCATAAAATCCACGGGCACTTCACCGACGAAGCAAAAGAGCGCGCCACCACCGTTACCTCCGGCATGCCGGGGAAAGTGCTGCTCGGCTCCCTCGCCGTCACGGGCGCGATCGTGGCGCGTCTTCTGCTCTCGCGGAGACGATAATCAGCGCAGTGCGGTACGATCGGTCCAGAACCAGCGGTAGCCATAGCCGCTGAGGTTAAGCGCGACGGTTTTGCCGCACACCAGCGCGTCGTTGTAGCGTTTGTCCGCCAGGCAGGCGGTCCAGGTCGCATGCCGGATCCCTCTGGCGGTAAAATTAACGGACTTATCGCTAAAGTTAACGAAGGTCAGAATGCTGCGCGTGTCGGTTTCGTAATAGATCCCCAGCACCGCATCGCTGTCGATATTAATAAGACGAAACGGCGCGACGCCGATCTCAGGGAACTCCGAGCGCGTATTGGCGATATCGATAATGCAGTGCAGGAGTGAGTTGCGGTGCAACAGCGAATCCGCCACGTTGATTTTTTGATAGCGGTACGGGCCGCGGTCAATCATCGGGGCGATAAAAGTTTCCGGGTCGGCGTCTGAGAAACCGCCGCCTTGCGATCCGGCCCACTGCATCGGGGTGCGTACGGCGTAACGCTCCTCCAGTTCCAAATCATCTCCCATGCCAATCTCATCCCCGTAGCGCATGACCGGTACGCCCGGCAGCGAAAACAAGACCGCATGGCAAAAGGCCAGCCGCTTACGATCGCCATTAAGCATCGGCGCCAGACGGCGGCGGATACCTCGCTGATACACACTCATTTCTTTGTCAGGGGCAAAGGCATCAATGACGGTCTGCTTCGCTTTTTTTCCTATCCCTTCCAGATCCAGCTCATCATGATTGCGCAGCCAGTTGGCGAAGCAGCAGGAGTCAGGCGGCACAATCATCTTCTTTACCGCGTTGCGCAGCGGTCGTGCGCTTTTCTCCGCAAGGCTGACGTAGAAGTACTTATTGAGCCAGAAATTCAGCACCAGGTTGAGCCGGTCGTTCTGACCAAAATAATCTTTGTAGGCCTCGACCTCCACGTCGACTTCGCCGAGCAGGATCGCATCCGGGTTACGCTGCTCGATAAGACGGCGCAGATGCTCCAGGATCCACAGGCCGCGTTTTTCATCCCCACGTCCGGCCTGTTTTGTCAGGTGCGACGCCGCATCCAGGCGAAAGCCCGACACCCCGAGCTTTAGCCAGAAGATGATGATGTTCTCAACCTCCTTCAGCACCGCAGGGGAGGCCAGATTGAGATCCGGCTCGTGGTGATAAAACATATGCCGATAGTATTGCCCCGCCTCGTCGTCCCATGTCCAGATACTCTTCTCCACGCCGGGGAACATCGGCGGCGTATCGTCGTCGTCCGTGTCGGACCACAGGTAATAGTCACGATAGGGTGACTGAGGGTTGCGGCGGGCCTGTTGAAACCAGGGATGCGCATCCGAGGTATGCTGGATCAGCAGCTCAATAATGACCTGCATTCCCAGCTCCCGCGCCTGTTCAATAAAGGCGATGATATCGTTGAGCTTGCCGAAGCGGGGATCGACCTGCAAATGGTCGCTCACGTCATAGCCTTCATCGAGAAAAGGCGTGAGGTAAAACGGAGTGATCCAGATAATCGTCGCGCCCATCCGGCGGATGTAGCGTAGCTTCGCGGCGATTCCGGCGATGTCGCCACAGCCATCGCCGTTCAGATCGTAAAACAGGGCAGTATCTATCTGGTAAATAATGGCGCGTGTATGCCAGCCTGCCATAGTAATCCTTAGTGATAACCTTCGGTATCAGACACTTTGCCCCGGAAGACGTAATAGCTCCAGGCGGTATAAACCAGGATCACCGGGATGATTAACAGCGTGCCGATCAGCATAAACAGCTGGCTGGCAGGCGGCGCGGCGGCTTCCCACAGGGTGATGTGCGGCGGAATTATGTGTGGCCACAGGCTGATGCCCAGGCCGCTAAAGCCGAGGAAGATCAGGCCCAGCGTTAACAGGAACGGACGGGCATGGCTGTCGGGATTACGCGTCAGCCGCCAGATCCACAGGCTGAATACCGCCACCAGAACCGGAACCGGCAGGAACCAGAAGAAGTTAGGCAGAGTAAACCAGCGCTCGGCGACAAACTGCCAGCCGAGCGGGGTCCAGATACTTACCACCGCAATGACGGCAATCAGCGCCAGCAGAACGTGGCGGGTTAGCTCGCGCATCCGGTTTTGCAGCGCGCCTTCGCTTTTCATGATCAGCCACGTGGTGGCCAGCAGGGTATAGGCGACAATTAAGCCCAGCCCGCAGAACAGGTTAAACGGGGTGAACCAGTCCAGCGAGGAGCCCACAAAGCGACGCCCTTCCACGTCAAAGCCGTTGATCATCGCGCCAACCACGATCCCCTGGCTGAAGGTTGCGAGCAGGGAACCGCCAGCAAAAGAATAGTCCCAGAATTTGCGGTGGGAAGGGGTCGCCTTAAAGCGAAACTCAAATGCCACGCCGCGGAAAATAAGCCCGATCAGCATGGCCGTCAGCGGGATGGTCAGGGCATCGATTATTACCGCGTAGGCCAGCGGAAACGCGCCGAACAACCCTGCGCCGCCGAGAACCAGCCAGGTTTCATTTCCGTCCCAGACCGGGGCGACGCTGTTCACCATCACGTCGCGCTCTTTGGCATCACCCACAAAGCTGAACAGCATGCCGATACCGAGATCGAAACCGTCCATGATGATGTACATCAGCGTGGCGAAGACAATAATGGCAAACCAGATGACCGGGATATCGACGCCCATCAGATCTTCTCCTCTTCCGGAACAGACTCGGCGGCGGACAGCGGACGGGCAGGGGTACCCGATGTATTAGACGTTAGCGTGCCCACAGGCTGCGGACCTTTTTTAATCAACCGGGCGAGATACACATATCCCACGCCAAATACCGAACAGTAGACCACGATAAAGGCCAGCAGGCTGATGCTCATCTGCAACGTGCTGTGCAGAGACACCGCATCTATCGTGCGCAGATAGCCGTAAACGACCCACGGCTGGCGGCCCACTTCGGTGGTGACCCACCCGGCGAGCAGCGCGAGTAATCCGGCAGGCCCCATACAGAGGGCAAACCAGTGGAATGGCCGTGAGTGATAGAGTCGACGGCGATAGCGCAGCCAGACGCTCAGTACGCCAAGGGTAATCATCAGCAGCCCCATGCCGACCATAATGCGGAAGGACCAGAAGACGATGAGCGAGTTAGGGCGGTCCTCTTTCGGGAAATCCTTCAGCGCCGGGACCTGTTTATCCAGGCTGTGCGTCAGGATCAGGCTGCCGAGCGCGGGAATTTCAAGCCCGTATTTGGTGCGTTCCTCTTCCATATCCGGTACGCCAAACAACAGCAGCGGGGTGGCCTCGCCGGGCGGGTTTTCCCAGTGGCCTTCAATCGCGGCGATTTTGGCAGGCTGGTGCTCAAGCGTATTCAGCCCGTGCATATCCCCAACCACGGCCTGAATGGGCGCGACCAGCAGCGCCATCCACATGGCCATGGAGAACATCTTGCGGATCGCGGGCGTATCGTTACCGCGCAGCAGATGCCATGCCCCGGACGCGCCCACAAACAAGGCGCTGCACAGGAAGGCGGCGATGGACATATGGATCAGGCGGTAAGGGAATGAGGGGTTAAAGATAATGGCCAGCCAGTCTTCGGGAATGACCTGACCGTTCTGAATACTGAAGCCCTGCGGGGTGTGCATCCAGCTGTTAGAGGCGAGGATCCAGAAGGTGGACATCAGCGTGCCCAGCGCCACCATGCAGGTGGCAAAGAAGTGCAGGCCGGGGCCGACCTTGTTCCAGCCGAACAGCATCACACCCAGGAATCCGGCTTCGAGGAAGAAGGCGGTTAAGACTTCATAGGTGAGCAAAGGGCCGGTTATGCTGCCCGCGAACTGGGAAAAGCCGCTCCAGTTAGTCCCAAACTGGTAAGCCATCACCAGCCCGGAAACCACGCCCATACCAAAGTTGACGGCGAAAATTTTTAGCCAGAAATGGTATAGCGAGCGCCAGACATCATTTTTTGTGCGAAGCCACATGCCTTCGAGAACCACCAGATAGCTCGCAAGCCCGATGGTGATCGCCGGGAAGAGAATATGAAAAGAGACGGTAAAGGCGAACTGTATCCTGGCCAGATGAAACGCATCAAGCTCGAACATGCTCCGTACCTCTGGAACTGATAGCGCACAAGGCATTGCCAGACAGCCTCAGGCTGCCTGGCAAAACCGGTTACGGTTTTTTCTTACCTGCGCCAAGCTCGGCACCGGTAAGCGGATCGGCGTTAGGGTCGGATTTCGTACGTGCGCACATCGCTTTGACCAGCGTGGCCTGCTCTGTCGTGAGCGTTACGCTTGCGCCGCCGTCACCGCCATCGACCGCGGGCTGAGGAGATTCCACGTACTCGAAGTGCTTATCGCTGTTCCAGCTACCGCGAACTTCTCCCCCCTCAGACATATTGTAGTACTTATTAGTGTACTCTTCGATTGGCGGCAATTTACCCGGTGGGAAATTGTTACGGATCGACTGGAGCGCCTTCTCAAATGAGAGCTGGTGTGCTGCCTCACGCGTCATTAAAAACGCCAGCGCATCTTTAACACCCGGATCGTCCGTTACGTTGATAAGCCGTTCGTAGATAATTTTGGCGCGCGCCTCGGCCGCAATGTTAGAGCGCAGATCGGCGGTGGGCTCGCCAATAGTATCCACATACGCCGCCGTCCATGGTACGCCCCCGGAGTTGGTCAGTGGAGTACCACCGCCGTAGAGCAGGGAGGTGATATGACTGTCGTTGCCGTTCTCGGTCATGGAGCGGTACAATTCCGCTTCATTTTCAACGCCTTCCGCCAGTTCACCTTTCGCACCCTTATTCAGCATACCCACCAGGGTGCCGATAATTTCCAGGTGACTTAATTCCTCGGTCGCGATATCCATCAGCATATCTTTACGACCGGGATCGTCGTCGCTCAATCCTTGCGTAAAGTAACGACATGCCGCGGCAAGTTCGCCCTGTGGCCCGCCAAACTGCTCAAGCAGAAGATTGGCCAGGCCCGGATTCGGTTCGGCTACGCGTACCGTGTATTGCAGCTGTTTTACGTGTCGAAACATAGTTTCTCCCTCTTTCGTTATTTTTTCGCTTCAACACCGTCCGCATCGGAGCGCAGCAGGAACTGTTCCGTCGTCTGTGGAATATGCTGGAGCAGCCAGTCAGCCATCTGGCGCTCTTCTTCCAGAATGGACTCAATGGCAGGAATGGAGGCGGTATCGCCCGCTTGTTTGGCCGCAGCCAGCAGAGAGGTGTAGCAGGCAATTTCAAACTGCTCAAAAACGTAGCCGCTGATGGAGCCTTTAACAATTTCGTCGGAAGGGAACATGCCGCCAATGGACTGGCCGAGCGCCGCCATTTTGCTCATGGAATCTTTTATGACCGAACGGGAAATATCATTGCGGTCGAGAATTTCTTCCAGCACGGTAATTTGGTGTTTAGTCTCATTAACGTGTTGTTCAATTCGTGCACGTAAGTCGGGATAATTATCAATACGGCTGGCCATAGATTCCAGCATGGATTCGGCTTGCTTTTCCATCGCATGGGCATCGCGTAGCCAATCATGGTAGTGTTCTACATGATTCATAATTAACTCCTGTGATTTATTATCTGGTTAATTTTTGTTGCTGATGCTCATCAAATTAATATTTATCCTTTCTGGGCTTTTTGATTAATATTGCCGACAGCCAGATCGGTTAATTTGAGATCGGTTTCTTTTTCTTCTTCCAGCGTTTCGGCAAGAAGTTTAACGGCTTTTTTATAGCCTAATTGTTCAGCCAGGGTGGCCAGGGTGCCGTAGCTGGCAATCTCGTAATGCTCGACTTTTTGTGCTGCGGCAATTAATGCAGCGTCACGCACTTCATTTTTCTCAGTGCTCTCAATAACTTCGTTGGCTTCTTCAATTAAGCCTTCCATCGCAACGCATTTCATGCGCTTCAGTTTGAGGCCGGATTCCTGCTCAATAATCTGATCGATACGCTCGATTTGTCCCTGAGTCTCTTCGAGGTGGGCCGTGAACGCGGCACTCAACTTCTCGCTGGATGCGGCGCGAGCTAACTTGCTTAGAGCGCGGGTCAGCTGCTTCTCAGCGCTGTAGGTGTCGGATAACAGGTGAATAAATACATCTTCAACAGTTTTCATATTCATATTTTCGCTCCAGTGAAATAAAGGGAAGGTACTGCGAGCCGACGGGCCCGCAGCATGCTCTCGGTATATTTATAAGAGCTTTAAATAAGATCAGGAGTTATCAGATTTACGGCCTCCGCCGTGACTGTTCTGGCCCCCTTTCTTACCCGCTTCAGATGCGCGTTGCGGATCGTTTTTGAAATTACCGCCGCTGTGCTGGCCGCCTTTACGTCCAGCTTCTGATGCCTTTTCACGGTCTTCAGCGAAATTACCGGAACCACCACGATGTTGCTCTGCCATATATCAACCCTCATGTTGCGTTTATGTCAGGAGATACGATAAGTAATTCGTATCAGTTGTCGTTCAGGAATTAACATTAGTCGTTATGTGAGAAGAGTCAAATTTCATGTCTGGGTTGTTTTGCGGTAATTTTGCAGGTGTTCAGGAAATACCGCTTCGTTACGAACTTTAAAAACGGACGGTAAATCCACTGGTTAGGGAGAAATAAATCTGGATGTTGGGAGTTCGCTTAGCTAATAATCCTAATGTGAACGTGGCGTGAATTATTACAAGAGTTGACACAACGCAAAAATATATCGTCGCAACGGGTGCTTCTGTATTCGGAATAATCTTAAGTGCCTGGCGAAATAACGTGTTGAAAAGAAGGTGGCCAAACCTCGTTTTTGACGTGGTCAGGCGGATCGGCTGAGGGTATGCTTCTTTTGTCACCACAATAATTACAGAGGCAATATCATGGATCAGGAGCTACTGGATGCGGGGTACCGGGCCTACACCGGTGAGAAAATTGATGTTTACTTCAACACCGGGATCTGCAAACACTCGGGCAACTGCGTGCGCGGCAGCGCGGCGCTGTTCGACCTGAAGCGTAAACCATGGATCGCGCCGGATGAAGTAGATGCAGAAACGGTTGTGCGCGTAATTGATACCTGCCCGAGCGGTGCGCTGAAGTACCGCCAAAAATAAGTGAGGAACCATGGAAATTCTTGAAGGCCATAACAAGTTTTACGTCAACGACGCCGAAGGCAATCAGGTAGCGGAGATTGTCTTTGTCCCGACCGGCGAGCATCTGAGCATCATTGAGCACACCGATGTTGATCCAAGCCTGAAAGGGCAGGGTGTGGGTAAGCAGCTGGTGGCGAAGGTGGTAGAGAAGATGCGCGGGGAGAACCGTAAAATTATCCCGCTGTGTCCGTTTGCGAAGCATGAGTTTGATAATACGCGGGAGTATGACGATATTCGGGCGTAAAACAGATGCCCGGCATTGCGCCGGGCAGCACACTCAACCGACAAACATCACCGACACACACAGCACACCCACAATCAGCGTCAGCAGGTTACCGATGGAGCGGTACGGTTTTAACGACGGGATCAGGTACGTCGACAGCGTCGGCATGATGAACAGGATCATGGCGATAAGCGGACCGCTGATGGCGTAAATCATCGAGATCGCATTCGGGTTGATGCAGCAGACCGCAAAGGTAATCAGCGACACGCCGAGAATCGAAACCGCGCGGTTAAAGGCGCGACTTTTTTTCACACCCACCTGATTCAGAGACGATTTCACAATTTCCGTTGCCCCTTCAATCACGCCAAAATAGGTGCCGAGGAACGATTTCGACATCGCTATAATTGCCACGATAATGCCGGAAATGCCCAGCCATGCCGGGGACGAAGGCATCATCGACAGCGCGGACAGGATCGTCACCCCTTCCTCTTTTGCCGCCACGATATACGACGGTGGAATCGAAAGCAGGCAGCTGAACACAAAGAACAGCACGCTGAGGCAGATGATCAGATACGCCACTTTCATGATTTTTTTGCATTTACCCATCGCCTCTTCACCGTATTTCTCGCGACGGTCCACGGCGAAAGTCGAGATGATCGGAGTATGGCTAAAAGCGAAAACCATCACCGGGATCGAAATCCACACCTGGTGCAACGTATGCTGGTCGAAGGCCATCTGGCTCGTCAGAAGCGACGGCTGCCAGCTGCCCGTCAGATACAGCGAGACAAACAGGAAATAGGCGATCAGCGGAAAAACAAGGAAACCCATCACCTTAATGGTGATGTGCCGCCCCATCAGGAAGATCAGATTCAGAATCAGCACCACGCCAAAACTCACCAGCATCCGCATGCCGGTATCCACCGTCATCCGTTTCGCCAGCTGTTCAGTGAGTGAGTTAGTTATCGCCACCGCGTAAATCAGAACCACCACAAAGAAAGCCACAAAATAGAGCGTGGTAATGAGGTTGCCGATCTTTTTGCCGTAGTAATGGGAAACGGCACCAGTGATCCCTTCGTTGCCTTTCGTCTTCGACGACAGAATAAATTGCGCCAGCGCTTTATGCGGCCAGTAGGTTAAGGGATACGCCACAAGGGCGGTGATCAGCAGGACAATCGCGCCAGCAGAGCCGAGCTGAATGGGCAAGAACAGGGTTCCTGCGCCCACGGCAGTGCCGTAGAGGGCGAAACTCCAGAGAGTCTCTTCTTTTGACCAAATTTTCGACATTAGAGCAACGTATCAACTATAAAACGAACAAAAAGGAGTGCAATTTACCATAATTATGCGTTGAGGTCGCCGTTGCTTCGCAGGGGGGGCCGGAGCAGGTCTCCGGCCGGAAGGTTATTCGCTTGCCAGGGCGCGTCGTTGCTGGCGGCGCTTGATGATTTTCTCCCGCAGGGTGTCGTACGCCCAGTTGTAGAGCATGGTGTACGGCAGGAAGAACAGGAAGAAACCAATTTCCAGCGTAAAGGCCTGGAGCAGCGTCACGCCCAGCACGGCGGCAACGATGGTTACGCCAATCACAATAAAACCGCATTCAAAACCCAGCGCATGCAGGGCGCGCACTTTCGCCGTGCGCTTCACCCGCTGGACGGGCCAGAAACGGTCGAAGCCAAAGTTATAGATAATGTTCCAGAGCATTGCCGTGGTCGCCAGAATTATGGTGAGACCCCCCATTTCAACCACCGAGCGCTGCATTAGCCACGCGGCCGTCGGGGCGAGGATCGCCGTAGCAATGCCTTCAAAACAGACGGCATGGAAGATCCGCTCCGGCAATTTACGTTGGAGTGCATCCTGATGTTGCATATTTACCTCATATTGACGCCAGTATGGGCGTTGATGCGGTCTATTCTTATCGTTTAAGGTGATATATAAAAGATGGTATCCATCGATAAAGTAGATACATCATGCGTTATTCTCCCGAAGCACTGACCGCGTTTGTTGAAACTGTCGCCGCAGGTTCGTTTTCTGCTGCGGCACGGCGGCTGCGTAAAAGCCAGTCCACCATCAGCACCTCCATCGCCAACCTTGAAGCTGACCTTGGCTTTGAGCTGTTCGATCGCTCGGCGCGTCACCCGGTGTTGACCGCCCAGGGTGAACAGGTGCTGGGCTATGTCCAGTCGATACTCGCCGCCAGCGCGCGCCTGGATGAGCTGGCCGTATCCTTAACGGCGCAAACGGAGGCGCGTTTTACCTTTGTTCTCTCCGATACGCTTAACCCGGCCGTGCTGGAACAGATGATGAGCCAGTTCGACCAGCGTTTTCCGCACACGGAATTTGAGTGCCTGATTGGGGAAGAGGAGGACGTGATCGATCTGCTGCAAAAGGAGCGGGCGCAAATTGGCCTGACGGAAGCGCGCGACAGCTACCCGACCGATATTGGCGCGACCCGTCTGCCTATGCAGACAAGGATGGCTATTTACGTTTCTGCCGGACATCCTCTGGCAGGGCAACATGAGACGCAGGCGGACGAGCTGCAT
The DNA here is from genome assembly GCF_002787395.1 of Enterobacter sp. CRENT-193. NCBI lineage: Bacteria > Pseudomonadati > Pseudomonadota > Gammaproteobacteria > Enterobacterales > Enterobacteriaceae > Enterobacter > Enterobacter sp. CRENT-193. The sequence continues at coordinate 1,693,594 of NZ_CP024812.1, forward strand.
GGCTGGCGCGAGCTGCGGCTGAGTACCTATCTTGAACGGGAAGCGCCCCTTGCGCGCGGGCCGGTCTGGTCTGCGCCGAATTACCTGTTACTGCTGAGTATGGCGGTACAGGGCTTTGGCTGGTGCGCGTTACCCTGCGCGCTGGTCGACGAATTTGCCGCGTCGAAATCGCTGGTGCAGCTGAACGTGCCGGGCTGGCCGAGGTCGATTGCCATCGATCTGGTATGGAACAAACGAACCCCGCCCGGCGTCGCCGGAAGCTGGCTGCGCCAGTACTTGCAGGACGCACGATAATCCTGTGACTAAACTCACTAATTTTAAACATTTGCGTCAATTGTTGATAACAATCCTCTACTATCGTCATGTCATTTTGCACAGAGGTCGTGATGAAAGATGTCGTTATAGTGGGTGCGTTACGTACGGCTATCGGCTGTTTTCAGGGAGCGCTTGCGCGTCACTCTGCGGTTGATCTCGGCAGCGTGGTGGTAAGAGCGCTGGTGGAACGCAGCGGGATTGCCGCACATGAAATTGATGAGGTGATCCTTGGCCAGGTGCTGACCGCTGGCGCGGGACAAAACCCTGCGCGCCAGGCAGCGCTGAAGGGCGGCCTGCCCAATACAGTTTCGGCAATTACCATCAACGACGTCTGTGGTTCAGGTTTGAAAGCGCTCCATCTTGCGACGCAGGCCATCCAGTGCGGTGAAGCGGACGTGGTTATTGCCGGCGGGCAGGAGAATATGAGCCGCGCCCCGCACGTCCTGACCGACAGCCGGACCGGCGCGCAGCTCGGGAACAGTCAGCTGCTTGACAGTCTGGTTCACGACGGGCTGTGGGACGCCTTCAACGACTACCATATGGGCGTAACGGCGGAAAACCTGGCGCGGGAATACGGTATCAGCCGCGAGCTTCAGGATGCATATGCCCTCAGCTCACAACAAAAAGCGCGTGCAGCGATCGACTCCGGGCGTTTTCGCGATGAAATTGTCCCGGTCAGTACCCAGCGCCAGAACGGCGAAGCGCTCATCGTCGATACCGACGAGCAGCCGCGCACCGATGCCAGCGCAGAAGGGCTGGCAAAACTCGATCCGGCCTTTGAAACGCTCGGTTCTGTAACGGCAGGCAACGCCTCATCCATTAACGACGGTGCGGCGGCGGTGATGATGATGAGTGAAAGCAAAGCCCAGGAGCTGGCGCTGCCGGTGCTGGCGCGCATCAAAGCGTTTGCCAGCGTGGGTGTTGATCCTGCGTTAATGGGGATCGCCCCGGTCTATGCCACGCGCCGCTGCCTGGAGCGGGCGGGCTGGGAGCTGAGCGATGTGGATCTGATTGAGGTCAACGAAGCCTTTGCTGCACAGGCGATCTCGGTCGGGAAAATGCTGGAATGGGATCCGCTGCGGGTCAACGTCAACGGCGGTGCAATTGCGCTGGGTCATCCCATTGGCGCCTCCGGCTGCCGCATTCTGGTGTCGCTGGTCCACGAAATGAAAAAGCGTAACGCCCGAAAAGGGATCGCAACGCTCTGTATTGGCGGAGGGCAGGGGGTGGCCCTGGCTATCGAACGGTAGTTTCCCCTCTCTGTGCACAGAAAACCTCCCACGGGAGGTTTTTTTGTGTCCGCAGAATCCTTTTTTAACACTTCTGCGTTCTTTCTGAAGCCCGCAATAATTATTGCGCGGTTAATTATTTGCTTTGTGAAGTGCTTAATGTGATCTTCCCCCTGAAATTTACGGTTAATGCCCTTTTATTGTTGATGGGGTTCACGTCGATCTTTGCCAAAAAAAATGAAACAAATAATTTCGATCCTTGTCACTAAAATAACGGTGCATAAAAAATAAACTCAAGTTTCATAAAAACGAAACGTTATTTTAATTGAGGGTTTTTTCATGTTTAAGAAATCTCTGCTCCTTGCTTCCCTTATTAGTGCCTCTTTTGCGGCTAGCGCCGTTACCGTCGATCTGCGTCACGAATATATTGACAGCGGCTCGAATGCCGACCGTGTTGCCGTCTCGCACCGCTTTGATAATGGCTTCGGTTTTTCAGTCGAGGCGAAGTGGAAATCAGGCGGGGACAAGGCAGATCAGCCATTCGCGGATGTAGTGGGGAACGGTCACGAAGATCAGATTAGCTGGCGCTGGAAAGCGACAGACAATATCGCCCTGACCCCTGCGTTTACGATTGAAAGCACAGACAGTCGCACCATTTATAAACCGAATCTGCATGTGCAATATAGCTTCGATAATGGCTTCTACGTGGCTGCGCGTTACCGTTACGAATATACTCGCTACCCGTCAAGCTCAAATAAGGACGATGATAAAGTTAACCGAGGCGATGCGTGGGTCGGTTGGGTATTAGGTGACTGGCGTACCGAGCTGAACTATGTTTACGCGAAAAGTTCTGAAGGCGTGGCCCGAAATAATAATAAAGATTATTCCAACGAATATAACGCCAAGCTGGCCTACAAATGGGATAAAAACTGGGCACCGTATGTGGAGGTGGGGAACGTGGGGGTTAAAGACACGGACGAACGCCAGACCCGTTTCCGTTTAGGTGTGGCGTACTCCTTCTGATAATTCAGTTCCTTCGCTAAAAACCGCCGGGTGGCGCTAACGCTTACCCGGCCTACACATTCTTTCCAATCCATTTTTTCGTAGGCCGGGTAAGCGAAGCGCCACCCGGCAAAAAGCGCCGCGCAATCACCCAAAAAAAAGCCCTCCGAATCGGAGGGCAAGGCCAGTTACAGAAACACTAACTCATTCAGGCATGCAACATTTCAGGTTGCTCGGGGAGTTTCGCGATATAGAGGGCCGGTTTGCCGTCTTTATCGGAACTGTACAGCACCGCTTTTTCGTCCGGGGTGAAGGACGGATGCGGGTGGGTTACCTGGCGGCTGTTCGCCACCGTAGCCCATGAGGTGTCATGACGGGCGATACGGTAATAAGCTTTCTTCGCCACGTCAAAGGCATACAGATAAGGATCGTTATCGATGGTGTAGCCGCCGGTGTCTTTCACGTCAACAGGCGTACCGGAACCGTCGCCAACCAGCATGCTGCCGTCAACGTTGCTCATCAGATGCGAACAGGCGGGCATGTTCATTACCGCTTCATTCACGCCGGTGTCCGGGTTGAAGCGGGAGATGGTACGCCCTTGCTGACCTTTCAGATAAGAGACGTAGATCAGCGCGGACCCGTCCGGCACCCAAAATTCATGTGTACAGCTTTCACCTTCCGCGTGCGTTTTCACTTTCCGCACGTTGCTGCCATCTTCGTTGACCAGCCACATGCGGGCGTCGACCAGGTCGTGCGGCCCTTCATGACAGAAGGCCACGGTATTGTCATCGAACGGGCGATAAATCGGATGTCCCAGCCAGATCTTCTCGTCATGAATGGTGGTGCTTTCACCCGTTTTCAGATCAACGCGCAGCAGGCGGCAGTGCGGCCCTTTGTGGAAGAAGTCGTGGAAAATTTTCCAGTCGTTGAGTGGCGTCCAGTCACATCTGGCAATCTCAATACCCACCAGTTTGGTGCAGTCGCTGTTCGCGACCCAGGTGCCGTAGCCGACCCACTCTTCCGGAACGCGGTACACTTCGCGCTCTGCCAGCGTCTGTAAATCCACCTCCAGCAGGGTGCGATCGTTCTTCACATAGTAGAGGGATTTATCGTCCGGAGAGAGGAACCCGCCAAAGGTATTATCGCCCGCGCCTTCGGTCAACTGTACCGCTTCGGCGTTTTTCAGATCCAACAGGTAATAGTTCCAGTGACCGTCGAACTCCCCGGCGAACAGCAGGTGGCTGCCATCGTTAAAGAAGCACTTCTGGTAAAAGTAGTTGCGATGACAGGTTACTTCCGGTGGGGTCAGGCGGGTGACTTCCACGCCTGTATCCGGATCGCGGCTGACCTCATAGTTCAGCTTGACCCGCATACCTTTAGCCATAATGCACTCCTTTGAACGCGTAATGTAGGTTGAAAACTAGGTGATAAATTATCAAAACGTTGTTTCATTATGTGTGACTGACAGCGCACTTTCTCATTTTCATTAACCAGATTGAGGGTCTTAAAGATTTATCGTGATCGAAACTCCATTTCTGGCATAAACAGGCAGGAAAAATGAAACGTTGTTTTAAATGCAATTGAAAACCCCGTTGTCAGGGGATAATATGTGTTCATCACGAAAACGGAACGTTGTTTCGTTATTTATCTTTGCCTTCGGGCACGATCAATTCTGGAGGTTTACGTGGACGTCAGACAAAGCATCCACAGTGCGCACGCTAAAATGCTGGATACTCAGGGGCTGCGCAGTGAGTTTTTAGTTGAGCAAGTGTTCGAAGCCGACAAGTACACCATGGTCTACAGCCATATTGACCGCATTATTGTGGGCGGGATTATGCCGGTGGCGAAAACCGTCTCCGTGGGCGGTGAAGTGGGCAAACAGCTGGGCGTGAGCTACTTCCTCGAACGCCGTGAACTGGGCGTGATTAACATCGGCGGGCCGGGCACCATTACCGTCGATGGCCAGTGCTACGAAATTGGTCACCGCGACGCGCTGTACGTCGGCAAAGGCGCGAAAGAGGTGGTGTTCGCCAGCATTGATGCCAGCAAACCGGCGAAGTTTTACTACAACTGCGCCCCGGCTCATACGACTTATCCAACCAAAAAAGTCACGCCAGCGGACGTTGCCCCGGTGACCCTTGGCGATAACCTCACCAGCAACCGTCGCACCATCAACAAATACTTTGTTCCGGATGTGCTGGAAACCTGCCAGCTCAGCATGGGGCTGACCGAGCTTGCGCCGGGCAACCTGTGGAACACCATGCCGTGCCATACCCACGAGCGCCGCATGGAAGTCTACTTCTATTTCAACATGGATGAAGACGCCTGCGTGTTCCACATGATGGGACAGCCGCAGGAGACGCGCCATATCGTTATGCACAACGAGCAGGCAGTCATTTCGCCGAGCTGGTCCATCCACTCTGGCGTGGGAACGAAAGCCTATACCTTTATCTGGGGGATGGTCGGTGAAAACCAGGTCTTTGATGACATGGACCACGTCGCTGTTAAGGATCTGCGCTAGTCGCAGGCAGTTAAGCATACATCTGCCTGTTGCTGACAGGCGCTGAACGATTAAGGAACAAACATGATTCTGGATGCATTTTCTCTGCAAGGTAAAGTGGCTGTGGTTTCCGGTTGTGACACCGGGCTGGGGCAGGGTATGGCGTTAGGTCTGGCGGAAGCGGGCTGCGATATCGTCGGGATTAACATCGTTGAGCCAACGGAAACTATCGAGCGCGTCACCGCGCTGGGCCGCCGTTTCCTGAGCCTGACCGCGGACCTGCGCAAAATCGATGCGATCCCTGAGCTGCTGGATCGCGCGGTGGCGGAGTTTGGGCATATCGATATTCTGGTCAACAACGCCGGCCTGATCCGTCGTGAAGACGCGATTAACTTCAGCGAAACGGACTGGGACGACGTGATGAATCTGAACATCAAGAGCGTGTTCTTTATGTCCCAGGCGGCTGCGAAGCACTTCATTGCTCAGGGGAAAGGTGGCAAGATCATTAATATTGCCTCCATGCTCTCTTTCCAGGGCGGCATCCGCGTGCCGTCTTACACCGCATCGAAGAGTGCCGTGATGGGCGTGACCCGTCTGCTGGCGAACGAGTGGGCGCAGCACAACATCAACGTCAACGCGATTGCGCCGGGCTACATGGCCACCAACAATACCCAGCAGCTGCGTGCGGATGAAGAGCGCAGCGCGGCAATCCTGGAGCGTATTCCAGCGGGTCGCTGGGGTCTGCCGAGCGATCTGATGGGCCCGGTTGTATTCCTGGCGTCCCCGGCTTCGGACTACATTAATGGCTACACCGTTGCCGTAGACGGCGGCTGGCTGGCACGTTAAGTCAGCCCGAATAAAGAACCTCTGCCCTCGTGTAGAGGTTTTTTTTGCGCCAAAATTGGCTTTATCCATATCCATAAAGATGAAAAATCCATACTGAAAAGGAATGAATGACGGGTGTCACACATTTATTGCTTAAATATTAACTAATTAATCAAAAATAAGGTTAAACCATCCTGATTTGAAATTGTAATGTCCATCACAGATCGGTGTGTCGTAGCGAAATAATCCATATCTTCACCATTTCCGGCCTGACACTTTCTTCCGGTATCTCGTAATTTCACTTAACGAATTTCGCTGTTGAGGCAGGAAACAATGACATCTGTAAATGACTCTACCCTTATGCCCGCTGCGCTGCGCGATACCCGACGCATGAACCAGTTTGTTTCTGTTGCGGCCGCCGTAGCCGGTTTACTGTTTGGTCTGGATATCGGCGTTATCGCGGGCGCACTGCCCTTTATTACCGACCACTTTACGTTAAGCAACCGCCTGCAAGAGTGGGTGGTGAGCAGCATGATGCTGGGTGCGGCCATCGGCGCACTGTTTAACGGCTGGCTGTCGTTCCGTCTCGGGCGCAAATACAGCCTGATGGTCGGGGCGATCCTGTTTGTTGCTGGCTCTCTTGGTTCGGCGTTTGCCACCAACGTTGAAGTGTTGCTGCTTTCCCGCGTGCTGCTGGGCGTGGCGGTAGGTATCGCGTCCTACACCGCGCCGCTTTACCTCTCCGAAATGGCGAGCGAAAACGTGCGCGGGAAGATGATCAGCATGTACCAGCTGATGGTGACGCTCGGTATCGTGCTGGCGTTCCTGTCGGATACGTACTTCAGCTACAGCGGCAACTGGCGGGCAATGCTTGGCGTGCTGGCGCTGCCTGCGGTGCTGCTGATTGTGTTAGTCATTTTCCTGCCGAACAGCCCGCGCTGGCTGGCGCAAAAAGGGCGTCACGTGGAGGCGGAAGAGGTGCTGCGCATGCTGCGCGACACGTCTGAAAAAGCGCGTGAAGAGCTGAACGAAATCCGCGAAAGCCTGAAGCTGAAGCAGGGCGGCTGGTCCCTGTTTAAGGCGAACCGCAACGTGCGCCGCGCGGTGTTCCTCGGCATGCTGTTACAGGCGATGCAGCAGTTCACGGGGATGAACATCATCATGTATTACGCCCCACGCATCTTTAAAATGGCTGGTTTTACCACCACCGAACAGCAGATGATCGCCACGCTGGTGGTGGGGCTGACCTTTATGTTCGCCACCTTTATCGCGGTGTTCACCGTCGATAAGGCTGGACGTAAACCGGCCCTGAAAATTGGCTTTAGCGTAATGGCGCTCGGCACCTTGATCCTTGGTTACTGCCTGATGCAGTTCGATAACGGCACGGCGTCAAGCGGCCTCTCCTGGCTCTCCGTTGGCATGACCATGATGTGCATCGCCGGTTACGCGATGAGCGCCGCACCGGTGGTGTGGATCCTGTGCTCTGAAATTCAGCCGCTGAAATGCCGCGACTTTGGTATCACCTGTTCCACCACCACCAACTGGGTGTCGAATATGATCATTGGCGCGACCTTCCTGACGCTGCTGGATGCGATTGGCGCGGCAGGCACCTTCTGGCTCTATACGGTGCTGAACGTGGCGTTTATCGGCGTGACATTCTGGCTGATCCCGGAAACCAAAGGCGTGACCCTGGAGCATATTGAACGCAAGCTGATGAAAGGGGAGAAACTACGTAATATCGGCGTGTAATGTCATTGCCGGGTGGCGCTTCGCTTACCGGGCCTACGATACCGTGTAGGCCGGGTAAGCGAAGCGCCACCCGGCTTTGTTTTTACCGCATCGCACGTCTCAAAATACGCTCCGCCTGACGCTGGAAGTCAGCGGCCGTCTCTTCCACGGTTTTCTGCCCGTAGTCGATATACTGCAAAGAAGTACCGAACTGCGCCACAATCTGTGGGTCGTCAAAGTATGGCGAGACGGTGAGTTTCGCCGGCAGCGACTGCGCCAGACGCAGGCCTGCCACGGAAGGATCGTCCTCTTTAATGGTGCCGTCTTCGGTCAGATACTGCACCGCTACTTTGCTCAGCGGTACGCCACGCTCAAGACCCAGCGTATCGACCCCTTCTTTGCTGTTGAGCAGGAAGTTAATCAGCTTCGCTGCCGCCTCCGGGTTTTTGGTCGTCTTACCAATCGACAGCATCTGCGCCGGTTTGAAGAACAGACCTGCGTCGGTGGCGCCCGGCAGCATTGGGTAGTTGCCCAGCTCCAGTTTCGCCGGTGGCTTCAGGTTGTCGGAATATTTGTTGATGGTGGAGTTCCACATGTAGGTGCCGCCCCATTCACCCTGGATCCACGGCTTCATTTCATACATGTTGCTCTTACCGAACGAGGCATAGTATTTGGTGTCTGGCATGGCGTGGCTGTCGATCAGCTTTTTGTAGGTCTGGAAAAACTCTACCCACTGTTCCTTTGTGTAGCTGAACTTTTTGGTTTTCTCATCCACCGCAGGAATGTTGTACTTCTGGATCATGTACGAATTCAGCAGCGCCAGCGTATCCTGATGCTCCAGGATCACCGGATAGTATTGCTTGCCGAGCTTGCTCTCGAAGGTTTTACCGGCCGCCATCAGCTCGTCCCAGGTTTTCGGGTACGCAATACCCGCTTTTTTCCAGGTTTCGTCATTGAAGTAGAACACGCGCGCCGTCACCGAGATCGGAATGCCGTTCAGCTTGCCGTCCACGGTGGTGGTTTGCAGCTCTTTGGGATCGAACTGCGACAGGTCAATCACGTCCTTCATCTTGTTCAGATCGTAGAAGCCGTCACCGGTTTTCGAGAAGATCGGCAGCCAGTTCCAGTTCGTCTGCATTACGTCCGGCTCGGTGCCGCCCGCAATCTGGGTGGTCAGACGGGAGAGGTGACCATCCCAGCCGGTGTATTCCGCTTTCACGTTGATGTCCGGGTTCTGCTTATGGAACTCTTCCAGCGCTTTCAGGGTGACCTGGTGACGGCCGTTGCCGCCCCACCAGGACATCCGTAAATCCACATTCTGCGCCATCGATGGCAAAGCGGTAAGACCCAGGGTCGCGGAGATTGCTGCGCTTAAAAGCACTTTTTTCATTTTTATCACTCCATCAGAGAGAGAGGTTCTGTTCAGTTTTTGCGTCAAAAATATGACACTTGTTCATCTCAAACGTGAAATACACCTTACGATGAAGCCCCTTATCAATCATTGGCTTAGCTTCATCGGACGGGATTCGGGCGGTCAGTTCGTAGTCCGCGACCTTCAGGTACACAAAGAATTCGTGGCCCATGTTCTCAACGCGCACCATCTCCCCGCTACAGCCGCCGTTCGGGAAGGGCTCATCAGAGAGCGACACAAATTCCGGACGCACGCCGTAGTAAATCTCCTGACCCGCGTAGGCCGCGACTTTCTCCTGCTTCTCCGCGTTCAGCGGCATGGTTTCATCGCCAATGGCGATGTGCAGCTGGCCCGCTTTTTCGACCAGTACGCTTTTGCGTATATTCATCTCCGGCGCGCCGATAAAGCCCGCCACGAACATGTTCCTCGGCCTGTGGTAGAGGTTGTCCGGCGTATCCACCTGCATGATATGGCCGAGCTTCATCACGCAGATGCGGTCGCCCATGGTCATCGCTTCGGTCTGGTCGTGTGTCACGTAAACGGTGGTCGCCGGTTTTCCGGATTTCTTCAGCTGCTTATGCAGGTCGGAAATACGAATACGCATCGAAGCGCGCAGTTTGGCGTCGAGGTTTGAAAGCGGCTCATCGAACAGGAACACATCCGGTTTTTTCACAATCGCACGGCCTACCGCCACGCGCTGCGCCTGGCCGCCGGAAAGCTGGCGCGGCAGGCGGTCGAGCAGCTCTTCCAGTTCAAGAATTTTGGCAGCTTCATTCACCTGAGACTCAATCTGATCTTTCGGCAGTTTGCTCAGTTTGAGACCAAAGGCCAGATTCTCGCGCACCGTCATGTGCGGATAGAGGGCATAGTTCTGGAACACCATTGCAATACCGCGCTCTTTCGGCGCGAGGTTGTTCACGATCTTGTCGCCAATGCGCACCTCGCCGCCGCTGATGGTTTCGAGCCCCGCCAGCATGCGCAGGGTCGTGGATTTGGCGCAGCCGGATGGGCCGACGATCACCATGAATTCCCCTTCAGCAATTTTAAGATCGATAGCGTGTACCGCTTTAAAGCCGTTGGAGTAGACCTTTTCCAGCTTGTTGAAAATAACTTCAGCCATGGTATTTCCCTCTTAACCTTTAATTCCGCTGCTGGTGACGCCCTGTACGAAGTAGCGCTGTGCCAGGAAGAAGACAATGATGGATGGCAGAATGGAGATGCTCGCCATTGCCAGAATTTCGTTCCACGGCGCGCCTTCGGTGACATCGATGGACATTTTCAGCGCCAGTGCGATGGGGTATTTATCCACGCTGTAGACGTAAATCAGCGGCCCGATAAAGTCGTTCATGGACCACATGAACTGGAACAGGGCGACGGAGATAATGGCCGGTTTCAGGATCGGCACTACCACGTACCACAGCACCTGAATGGAGTTACAGCCGTCAATCTGCGCCGCCTCTTCCATGTCACGCGGGACGCCGCGCAGGAACTGGATCAGCATGAAGACGAAGAACCCCTGAGTGGCGAAGGCCAGCGGCAGGTACAGCGGCATATAGCTGTTGAGCATGCCCATTTCACGGAACATCAGGTACTGCGGGATCAGCAGCACGGTGCTGGGCAGCAGCATGGTGGTGATGAGCGTGGCGAACCAGAACTTCTTCCACGGGATCTCGAAGCGGGCAAAGCCGTACGCCACGATGGTGGAGGAGATAATGGTCAGGATCACTTTCGGGATCACATACTTAAAGGTGTTCAGCATGTAATGGCCGAAGTTGTACTCGGTGCCGGTTTTCCAGCCGTTTACGAAACCATCCCAGGTGGCGTGGGCAGGCCACAGGCTCAGTGTGGTGAAGATCTCGTGGTTCGGTTTGAACGACGCGGAGAACATCCACACCAGCGGGTAAAGCATCAGCAGGCCGACAACCAGCAGAATCACATAGCGAACGGAGGCGTTGATTTTCTCTCTGCGCAGCGTGCGGGCCACTTCGCGTTCGGCGACGCTTCTTGCCGTGGAGAGTTGTTGAATATCAGCCATTTTTGCCTCCTTTATCGGCGGAGTAGAACACCCAGTATTTCGACGACTTAAAGGCGATACCGGCGAAGACGGCCACCACCAGGAACAGGATCCACGCCAGCGCCGCGCCATAGCCCATATCGAAATACTTAAAGGCGGTGTCGTAGATGTAGAGCGAGAACAGATAGGTCGAATAGGTTGGCCCGCCGCCGGTAATCACGTACGGCCCGGTAAATTCCTGGAACGCCTGCGTGGTCTGCATGATGAAGTTGAAGAAGATCACCGGCGTAATCAGTGGCACGGTCACCTTCATGAACATCTGCCATTTCGATGCGCCATCGATCATTGCCGCTTCATACTGGGACTGCGGTACGTTTTGCAGCGCGGCCAGGAAGATGACCATCGCGGAACCGAACTGCCAGACGCGCAGCAGGGTAACGGACATCAGCGCCAGCGACGGCTCGCCCAGCCAGTTCACCGGATCAAAGCCAAAAACGCCGATAAAGCTGTTCAGCAGGCCATCGATGGCAAATAAGGCGCGCCACAATACGGCAATGGCGACGGAGCTGCCGAGGATCGACGGAATATAGTAGGCCGTTCGGAAAAAGCCGATGCCGCGTAATTTAAAGTTCAGGACAAAGGCAATTCCTAATGCAAAGGCGAGCTTTAGCGGGATGGTTAAAAATACATAGGCAAAGGTCACGCCCATGGATTTCCAGAAGAGCGTGTCTTCGGTAAACATGTAGCGATAGTTTTCGATGCCGTTAAACACCGGCGGACTCATCAAATCGTAATCCGTAAAGCTGAGGAAAAACGATGAGACGAAGGGGAATGCCGTAAAGAGTATCAGCCCGATGATATAGGGTGATATCCATGCGAGCCCCAGCAGCTTGTTTTCATTCATACATACCTACCTGGCAATCAATGGTTTAATACGAAATCTGCTTTGTTACATTTTCCCAGGCCTGCGATGCGCGGCATGGGAGCTGAAATTCAGGGTGCAACGTCTGGCAACGGCAAAACCTACGTTTGTTTTTTAACGCTTTTTTGTCTTTCGTCGTGGTGTAAGCGCTTCGGGTTTCAAAAGAGCTGAACCGGTGTTCTTGGATACTAAAACATCGTTTTATTTTATATTATTGCGATTTATTTCTGCGTCATTCGCTTAATGGTGGAAATGTGATCAGCGTCGAAACGCTGTTTCAATATAGTGAGGAAGGTGGCATTTTTGACTTTCCACGGACGTTCGCCGCGGCCCATGAGGAAGAGATAATGAAGCAAAAGGGGAGCAGGAATAACAATAGTCACGCAGCGTGGCTAACTACCAGATCTGATAGCAGGTCTACAGATGTACCAATTCGTCATTCAGATAATTCTTACATTCTTGTATGATTTGTTACACCGGAACCAGTCAGGCAGAATTTCACTGCATCCTTAAAAGAAGAACAGTTATGTCAGCGATGGATTTCAAAAAACATACGGATCTCAATTTTCCTCACTATGCTCCCCCGGCGGTCAGCGTTAAAGAAATAGATCTTCTGGGTCTGCTGGACGTCCTGCTGGCAGCAAAAAAACGCATCATCACCATTGTCTTTGCATTTGCACTGGTCGGCCTGGCAATCGCCTTTCTGATACCGCAAAAATGGACCAGTAAAGCGGTCATTACGCCCGCGGAACAGACGCAGTGGAGTTCGCTGCGCCAGATGATGGTGGCGCTCCAGGTGCTTGATGTCGACGTGAAAATTACCCGTGCGGATGTGTTTAATCTGTTTATCAAAAAGTTTCAGTCCCAGTCTCTGCTTGAAGAGTACATGAAGAGCTCACCTTACGTGATGGCTCAGCTCGATGGCGCTGAGGTTGACCCGCTGGAGCTGCACCGCGCGGTGGTCAATATTGCCGAAAAGATGAAGGCTGTTGATAACACGCAGGAAAAAAATGCCGATAAAGCACCATACCTCTCCTGGACGTTAAGCTTCACAGCCCCAACGGCAGAGGATGCGCAGAAAGTGTTGAATGGTTACATTCAGTACATCTCCCGCATCGTCGAGCAGGAGACCATGCAAAACATTCGCGATCAGCTGATCCTGAGAACCAAAACGGTACAGCAGCAGCTGGAGTTGGATCGGGTCCGTCTGACCAATATCCACAATACCAACCTGCAACGCCTGAACTACTCGCTGGAAGTGGCGAACGCGGCTGGGATCAAAAAGCCGGTTTACAGCAATGGACAGGCGGTGAAAGACGATCCGGATTATTCCGTCGCCCTCGGTGCGGACGGGATTGCGCAGAAATTGCAGATTGAAAAAAATCTCAAGGACGTTTCTGAGCTGAACGCCGATTTCCAGAACCGCGAATACTATCTGGCACAGCTGCAAAAACTCTCCTTCGAAGATGTGAGCCTGGAGCCGTTCAAATACCAGCTTTCACCTTCTATGCCGGTGAAAAAAGATGGCCCGGGCAAAGCCCTCATCGTGCTGCTGGCGTGTATTCTGGGTGGACTGTTCGCCTGTGGCAGCGTGCTGCTGCGCGAGGCTATGAGCACCCGCAACCCGCTGCCGGAACAACTTCCTGAGCCGGTAACGGAATAACATCAAAAAAGGCGCTCAACTGAGCGCCTTTTTTTATTTCAGGAAATCTTCGCGTACCGGCGTAAAGGTATCCAGCAGGGTGCCGGGTTTCAGGCAAACGCAGCCGTGCATCACGTGCGGCGCTTTATAGAGGGTGTCGCCCGCGGTCACCACATGCTTCTCCTCGCCAATGGTGAACTCAAATTCCCCCGAGAGAACGTAGGTGAGTTGCTCATGCGGGTGGTTATGCATCGGGCCAATCGCGCCTTCCTCGAAATTCACTTCCACCGCCATCATCCTGCCGTCGTGCGCCAGAATACGACGCGTCACGCCGTTGCCCAGATCCTCAAGCGTGGTCTCTTTATGGAAAATAAACATATTTTCGCCCTGTTATGTAATGAAACATTGTTTCAATTAACTTATCTCACCCGCCGAGAAAAGGAAACGTTTAGCCAAATAACTGGAAAGGCGATCACAAGTTTGCTTCACTGGGTGAAACGCACAGGAGGAAAGATGAAAACGATCGGTCTGTTAGGGGGCATGAGCTGGGAATCAACGATCCCGTACTACCGCCTGATTAATGAAGGCGTTAAACAGCGTATGGGCGGCCTGCATTCGGCCAGCCTGCTGCTGCACAGCGTGGATTTCCATGAAATAGAAGCCTGCCAGTCGAGCGGGGAGTGGGACAAAGCGGGGCAGATACTGGCGGACGCCGCGCTCGGGCTGGAGCGTGCGGGCGCGCAGGGTATTCTGCTGTGTACCAACACCATGCATAAGGTGGCGTCGCACATTGAAGACCGCTGTTCGCTGCCGTTCTTACATATCGCGGATGCCACCGGGCGTGCCATACGTACCGCCGGCATGACGCGCGTGGCGCTGCTGGGGACGCGCTACACCATGGAACAGGATTTTTACCGCGGGCGGCTGAGCAGCCAGTTCGGGATTGAAAGCCTGATCCCGGAGGAGGCTGACCGGGCGCACATTAACCAGATTATTTTTGATGAGCTGTGTCTGGGCACCTTCAGCGAAGCTTCGCGCGCCTGGTACGTCAGCGTGATAGAGAAACTGGCGCAGCAGGGAGCGGAAGGGGTCATCTTCGGCTGTACCGAAATCGGTCTGCTGGTGCCGGCAGACCGAAGCCCGATACCGGTCTTCGATACCGCCGCCATCCATGCCGCGGATGCGGTGGAGTTTATGCTGTCATAAAGGTTTTTGCAGGTCAGGTAAGCGAAGCGCCACCTGACGCGCGTGCGCAATCAGATGTTCACTAAAGGCATCAACCAGCGCTGAGGCGGGCCGGTGCAGCGGGCGGATCAGGCTCACGGTAAAGGGAACGGAAACGCTAAAACGGCGCAGAACCACGCCGCTGCTGGCGTAGTCCATGGCCGTGAGCGGGTTCACCACCGAAATACCCACGCCCGCGCGCACCATCGCGCAAATTGACGCCGCACTGTGCGTTTCCATCACCATCCGCCGCTTCACCTGATGTTCGGCAAACAGGCCATCCAGAAGCTGCCGGTAGCTGTCGGTCTGCGACAGGCTGATATAGTTCTCACCGTGAAAATCCGCCGGTGTCAGCACGGTTTTGTGGGCAAGCGGGTGGCTGGCAGGCAGCACGCAGACCTCATCCAGCGACAGCAGCTCCGTGCGTTCCGTTCCCGCTGGCGTGACGAGGGTTTCAGTCAGACCCAGATCGTGGCGCTGGGCCGAAAGCCACTCCTCCAGCAGCGGCGACTCCTGCGGCACGATGGTCAGGCTGACCTCCGGATAGCGGGCCAGAAACGGCTGTAACAGTACCGGCAGGAATGACTGGGAAAAGACCGGCAGGCAGACGATGGACAGTTCGCCCTGGCGGAACTCCCTCAGGCTCTCTGCCGCGCTCACGATCCTGTCCAGCCCGTACCAGGAGCGCTGAACCTCCTCAAACAGACGTAAACCCTGCACCGTTGGATGCAGCCTGCCGCGGGTGCGTTCAAACAGCTTCAGCCCCAGCACTTTCTCAAAACGCGCCAGCTCGCGGCTGACCGTCGGCTGCGAGGTGTGCAGCATGTGCGCGGCTTCAGTGAGATTGCTGGTGGTCATCACCGCATGAAAAATCTCGATATGGCGTAGGTTAACGGCGGGCATAGGGCACCTGATGGCTGAGCGTGTTCCATATCATTTTTGCATAGACTCACGATAAAACGATATTTTTTATTCTCTTCAGGCTATGGCGTAATGATAAAAAACAGATTTCCGGAGACGACCATGCCACGCCCGCTCAACCAGACCGAAACCGATTTAAACGCCGATAACCTGCTGCGCCTGCCTGCCGAATTCGGCTGTCCGGTGTGGGTCTACGATGCGCAGATTGTCCGCGAGAAGATCGCCGCGCTGCATCAGTTTGACGTGGTGCGTTTTGCGCAGAAAGCCTGCTCCAATATTCATATTCTGCGCCTGATGCGCGAGCAGGGCGTGAAGGTTGACTCCGTATCGCTGGGTGAGATCGAACGTGCGCTGGCGGCCGGGTTTGATCCGAAAGCCGACAGCGACGCGATCGTCTTCACCGCTGACCTGATAGACGACGCCACGCTGGCGCGCGTGCACGAGCTGCAAATCCCGGTCAATGCTGGTTCGGTGGATATGCTGGAACAGCTTGGGCAGGTCTCTCCTGGCCATCGCGTCTGGCTGCGCGTCAACCCGGGCTTTGGTCACGGCCACAGTCAGAAAACCAACACTGGGGGCGAAAACAGTAAACACGGGATCTGGTATGCCGATATGCCTGCGGCGCTGGAGGTTTTACAACGCTACAACCTCAAGCTGGTGGGCATTCACATGCATATCGGGTCCGGCGTGGATTATGGCCATCTTGAGCAGGTCTGTGGCGCAATGGTGCGTCAGGTTATCGATTTTGGTCAGGATCTGGAGGCGATCTCCGCCGGGGGAGGGCTTTCGATCCCTTACCGCGAAGGAGAAGAGGCGATCGACACGGATCACTATTACGGCCTGTGGAGCGCCGCGCGTGACAGGATCGCTGCCCATCTGGGCCATGCGGTGAAGCTGGAGATTGAGCCGGGTCGTTTCCTGGTCGCCGAAGCTGGCGTGCTGGTGGCGCAGGTGCGGAGCGTGAAGGAGATGGGAAGCCGTCACTTTGTGCTGATTGATGCTGGCTTCAACGACCTGATGCGCCCGTCCATGTACGGCAGCTATCATCACATTACCGCGCTTGCCGCCGATGGCCGCGATCTGGTCAACGCGCCGCGCATCGAGACCGTTGTTGCCGGCCCGCTGTGTGAATCCGGTGACGTCTTTACTCAGCAGGAAGGCGGGAAAGTCGAAACCCGTTCGCTGCCAGAGGTAAAACCGGGAGATTATCTGGTGCTGCATGATACCGGTGCGTACGGGGCGTCTATGTCTTCCAACTACAATAGCCGCCCGCTGCTGCCGGAAGTGCTGTTTGATAACGGCGTGGCGCGGCTGATTCGCCGTCGCCAGACCATTCAGGAGCTGCTGGCGTTAGAGCTGGTCTGATTAAACCACGGCCCTGTTGTCACCGAATCGCGTAACACCAGCGTGCCGGTGAACGGCGGGATCGCTTCAACCGGCTGGTTTTTTGCCAGCCGGATCGCCTGGTCGATTGCCGTGACGATCATGTTGTCGATCGGCAAATATACCGACGACAGGGCAGGCTCCAGCCACTTTGCGCTGGGGGCATCGTCAAAACCAAACAGCGAAATATCCTGCGGGATCTTCAGCCCGGCCTGGTGTAATGCTTTGGAGGCGCCCAGGGCCATAT
This sequence comes from Enterobacter sp. CRENT-193, assembly GCF_002787395.1. Classification (NCBI taxonomy): domain Bacteria; kingdom Pseudomonadati; phylum Pseudomonadota; class Gammaproteobacteria; order Enterobacterales; family Enterobacteriaceae; genus Enterobacter; species Enterobacter sp. CRENT-193. Next base: position 1,710,957 of record NZ_CP024812.1, read on the forward strand.
CATCATTACAGGCAAACAGGGCGCTGAACGATGTCTTTTCCGCAATCAGCTCCTTGCACAGCTCGTAACCCCGCGTCATGCCTGCATCGCCGTATTTAATCCGCCGCTCGTCGAGACGAATACCGTGCTTCTCCAGCGCCTTACGGTAGCCCATCAGCCGCGCTTTACCCGTTGGGGTGTGGATCGGGACGGTGATACAGGCGATCTCCCGATGACCCTGGCTTATCAGGTAATCCACCGCTTTGAAGGCCGCGTCCTGCTGTTCAAAGAAGACGCAGCGATCCGCCGCCTGGCTCACTTCACGGTTAATGATCACCAGCGGCGTCTGCACGCTGTTGATCAGCTTCAGGATCGTCTTTTCGCTCATGTATCGCGTGTACAGCACGATGGCGTCGCACTTGCGGTCGGCGAGCATCTGCACCGCCTGTTCTTCCTGTTCAGGGGCGTCGTGACCGTCGGTAACAATCAGCTGTTTTCCGTGCTTTTCGGTCTGCCGTGACGCCTGCTGTAGCAAACGACCAAAGTAAAAACCGTCGAACGTCGAGACGACAAGACCAATGCTGTTGCTGGTCTGGTTAGCCAGCGAACGCGCGAGAAAGTTCGGACGATAGCCCAACTCCTCCATCGCGCGAAATACCTGCTGACGCGTGCTCTCTTTAACCTGACCTGTGCCGTTCAGCACGCGCGAAACGGTGGCCTTCGACACGCCCGCACGCAGTGAGACATCCAGCATTGTTGCCATTCGAAATTCCTGTTTCCACGTAATGGTTTGCAGTTTAACACAGACCATCCGGCGCATAAGCGACGTGGGAAGGGCAAAACCCCATAACGATCACGCTTTTCGGTAACGATCCTCGCCCGCGGGATAAATGCCTGTCATTGGCATGCCAAAATGGTGATAAATCGCAATCTGGAATACCTCTTACCTCATTGAGAGCTTAATCACAGAACAAAGCGCCTGTGGACGCTATTTTTGGCATACCAATAGTATCCGGCTGTCCATCTTATTCAATAAAAGCCCTTTTACTGAGGTATTACCCTATGGCATTTCAGGAAAAACTGATCGACGCTCTGGGCAGTTTTGCCACCACCTTCAACAGCTATCGCTATATCCAGGCGATCAAGTCTGCGTTTATTACCTTAATGCCGGTCATCATTGTGGGGGCGTTCTCGGTACTGATCTCCAATATGGTGCTGGATCCGAAAAACGGCCTGGCGAGCTTTCAGTCGCTGTCGTTTCTGGCGGCGTTAAAGCCGATCACCAGCGCGCTCAACTATGCCACGCTTAACTTTCTCAACATCGGTGCGGTGTTTTTAATCGGCATTGAGCTGGGGCGTATTAACGGCATTAAGTCCCTGTTCCCCGGCCTGCTGGCGGTGATCTGCTTTATCTGCGTGACGCCAACCACGGTGGAAATGCTGGTGGACGGCGAGATGCACGTGGTGAAAGACGTGCTGCTGCGCCAGTTCTCCGATACCCGCAGCCTGTTCCTCGGCATGTTTATCGCCATCCTGTCAGTGGAGATTTACTGCTGGCTGGAAAACCGCAAGGGGCTGAAAATCAGGATGCCGGACACGGTGCCGCCGAACGTCGCCGCGTCGTTCTCTGCGCTGATCCCGGCCATTATCACCACCACTGCCATCGCCACCTTTGGCTTCGTGTTTCATCAGATTACCGGCATGTATCTCTACGACGCGGTTTACCAGGTGGTGCAACAGCCGCTGGAGCGCGTGGTGCAAAGCCTGCCGGGGATCCTGCTGCTGATGTTTGTCGCCCAGCTGTTCTGGGTGATTGGTATTCACGGCAACCAGATGATCAAGCCGATCCGCGAGCCGCTGTTGCTGGGGGCAATCACCGTTAACATGAGCGCGTTCGAGCAGGGCAAAGAGGTGCCAAACATCATCACCATGCCGTTCTGGGACGTCTATATGAGCATCGGCGGCTCCGGCCTGACCATCGGCCTGCTGATCGCCGTCATGATTGCCACCAAACGTAAAGAGATGAAGGAGATCGCTAAGCTCTCCATCGGCCCGGGTATTTTTAATATCAACGAGCCGGTGATCTTCGGGATGCCAATCATGCTCAACCCGATCCTGGCTATCCCGTTCATCATCACGCCGCTGGTGACGGGCTCGATTGGCTACTTTGCCACCGTGACCGGATTTGCCGGGAAAGCCGTGGTGATGGTGCCCTGGACCACGCCGCCGCTGATCAACGCCTGGCTGTCAACCGCGGGCTCCATGGGGGCGGTGATCACCCAGTTTATCTGCATCGTGACCGCGGTGATTATCTATCTGCCGTTTGTGAAAATTGCCTCACGCCGCGCAGAGCAGGCCGCGCTGCAACAAGCCACCGATAACGCATGAGGACCGGATGAGCATAAAACAGATAACTATACCGCAGGATTTTATGCTGGGCGCGGCGGCATCGGCCTGGCAGACCGAGGGCTGGAGCGGCAAAAAGCCAGGGCAGGATTCGTGGATCGATCTCTGGTACAAGAACGATCGTCACGTCTGGCACAACGGCTATGGCCCGGCGGTGGCAACCGACTTTATTAATCGCTTCCGTGAAGATGTGGCGCTGATGAAGCAGGCGGGCCTGACGCACTATCGCACCTCGATCAACTGGTCGCGCTTTTTGACCGACTATGAAAACGCCACCGTAGATGAAGAGTACGCCGCCTATTACGACGCGCTGTTCGATGAAATGCACCGTCAGGGCATTGAGCCGATGATCTGCCTGGAACACTACGAATTGCCGGGCGTGCTGCTGGAAACCTACGGCGGCTGGGCGTCGAAGCACGTCGTCGAGCTGTTCGTTCGCTATGCGGAAAAAGTGTTTGAGCGCTTTCACGGCAAAGTCACCCGCTGGTTTACCTTCAACGAGCCGATTGTGGTCCAGACGCGCGTCTACCTTGACGCACTGCGCTGGCCCTATGAGCAGAACACCAGCACCTGGATGCAGTGGAACCACCATAAAGTGCTGGCGACGGCGAAAGTGGTGAAGCTGTTTCGCGAGAAAGGGTATGACGGCTCAGTGGGTTGTATTCTTAACCCGGAAGTGACCTATCCACGCTCGCGCGCACCGCATGACGTGCGAGCGGCAGAGATGTACGATCTGTTCTACAACCGCGTCTTTCTCGACCCACTGGTGCACGGGCGCTATCCGCAGGCGCTCTTTACCCTGCTGGCGCAGCATCAGGTGCAGTGGGACTACACGGCTGACGAGCTGGCGCTGATTGCCGACAACACCGTCGACGAGCTGGGCATTAACCTCTATTACCCGCATCGCGTCAAAGCCCCGTCCCGCGCCTGGCACCCGGAGACGCCGTTCCACCCGGCGTATTACTACGAGCCGTTCGAGCTGCCGGGGCGGAGGATGAACACCTCCCGCGGCTGGGAGATCTTCCCGCGCATTATTTACGACATGGCGATGCGGATTAAAAACGACTATCGCAACATTGACTGGTTTGTAGCGGAAAGCGGGATGGGTGTGGAGAACGAAGCGCAGTTTCGCAATCGCGACGGCATTATCGATGACACGTACCGCATCGCGTTTATCAGCGAACATCTCTACTACACGCTGCTGGCGCGGGAGGCGGGGGCAAACTGTCACGGTTATATGCTGTGGGCCTTCACCGACAACGTCTCGCCGATGAACGCGTTTAAAAACCGCTACGGGCTGATTGAGATCGACCTTGAAAATCAACGCGCACGGCGGGCAAAGAAATCAGCGTCCTGGTTCCGCCAGCTGCGCGATGAGCGTGTGCTGACGCTCAGGGTAGACGATGAATGGAAGTAAGCCTTCTGGTAAAATAGCGCACAAACTGGCCGGGAGGACGTCCGGCTCGCGCATTAACTGAAAAACACAGGTGAAAACGTGGATAAGGCTGTCATCCTGCCGGAAAAAAAACAGTACCAGGAGATTGGCGAGGATTTACGGGCGCAGATTATCCAGGGGCATTATCCCGTGGGATCGCGTCTGCCGCCGGAGCGCAACATCGCCGAGACGTATGGCGTGAGCCGCACTATTGTGCGCGAGGCGCTGCTGATGCTTGAGCTTCAGGGGACGGTGGATATTCGCCAGGGGTCTGGCGTGTACGTGATGCGCATTCCGGAGGAGCATGAAAACGAGGAAGAGCGTTTTCTGAACAGTGACGTAGGGCCGTTTGAAATTCTCCAGGCGCGTCAGCTGCTTGAAAGCAACATTGCCGCCTTTGCCGCAAAAATGGCGACGCGGGCGGATATCGACAACCTGCGCCGCATCATCGAGCAGGAGCAACGGGCGATTGCCGCCGACGATCGCAGCCAGGACAACAACAAAATGTTCCACCTTGTACTGGCGGGGGCCACACAAAACCAGATGCTGCTGGCGACCGTTGAAAGCGTCTGGCATCACATGGACAGCAGCCCACTGTGGCAGCAATTCAACGGCCACATCGCCAGCCGCGCATGGCGGCTGAAATGGCTCGGCGACAGGCAAACCATTCTCGCTGCGCTCCGCCGCCGCGACGTGATGGGGGCGTGGCAGGCGATGTTCCAGCATCTTGAAAACGTCAAAAAGAGCCTGCTTGAGCTGTCAGACGAAGACGCACCCGATTTCGACGGCTATCTCTTCGAATCGGTCCCTCTTTTCCAGGGGAAGCTGGTGTGAATATACTGCCGCTTCACGCTGCGCCGCAGTTTACACAGCAGGTGATCGACTGGATCTGGTACGCGTTTGGTGAAGGTATGCCGCGTGCCTTTTTCCAGAGCATTGTCGAGCATAGCCTGACGCCGGGCGAGTTACCGCTCACCTTTATTGCCGTTGAGGATGACCAGCTGCTGGGCACCGTTGGGCTGTGGCGTTGCGATTTAATTTCCCGACAGGATCTCCACCCCTGGCTGGCTGCGCTGTATGTCGATGAAGCCGCCCGGGGAAACGGGCTGGCGGGAAAACTTCAGCAGCATGTTATCGGCTACGCGCGACGCGCCGGGTATCACGAGCTTCATCTCTGGTCTGCCTGCCGCGACTTCTACGAACGTTACGGCTGGCACTACATCGGCGATGCGCTGGAATACCCGGATAAAACCGTCCATCTCTATCGCTGTTCGCTCACGGCTTCCGCGGGCGATACCACCGAGTGACGGCGCACTAAGGTTGGGCTGAACAGGTGAGTAATTTCCGGCGGCGGGCGATGCTCGGCCAGCGCTAACGCCAGTTCTGCCGCCTGCGTTGCCATGGTTACAATCGGGTAGCGCACGGTTGTCAGGCGAGGGCGCACGTAGCGCGACACCAGCACATCATCAAAGCCAATCAGCGAAATTTCTGCCGGGACGTCGATCCCGTTATCATTCAGCACGCCCATTGCGCCGGCGGCCATGGAGTCGTTATAGCTGGCCACGGCGGTGAAATTCCGCCCGCGTCCCAGCAGCTCGGTCATCGCCTGCTCGCCGCCACTCTCATCCGGTTCTCCGTACGCCACAAGGCGATCGTTGCAGGGCAGGCCGGCTTCGCGCAGCGCGTCGTAATAGCCCTGAAGGCGATCTTCCGCATCGGAAATTGGGTGGTTGGAGCACAGATAACCAATTCGGGTATGGCCCTGCTGGATCAGGTGACGGGTTGCGAGCCATGCGCCGTAACGGTCGTCGAGCGCCACGCAGCGGGTTTCAAAACCGGGAATAATACGGTTGATAATCACCATCCCCGGCATCTGTTTCATCAGATGGATCAGCTCGGCGTCGGGGATCATTTTGGCATGGACCACCAGTGCCGCACAGCGATGACGGATCAGCTGCTCAATGGCCTGGCGCTCTTTCTGTTCATTGTGGTAGCCATTACCAATCAGCAGGAAATTTCCGGTGTGATAAGAGACTTGTTCTACGGCTTTGACCATCGCACCGAAAAACGGATCGGATACATCCCCGACCACCAGCCCGATGGTTTCTGTCGACTGCTGGGCAAGGGCGCGCGCGTTGGCGTTAGGGTGATAATTCAGGTTTTCCATGGCGTCCTGCACGGCCTGGCGCGATGCATCACTCGCTTTAGGGGAGTTGTTGATTACGCGGGAGACGGTCGCGACGGAAACACCGGCCAGACGAGCCACATCCTTAATTGTCGCCATTCAATACCTTCTTATAGGGGTAAGCGTTTACACACTAACTAGTGTTGCGGAAAAGCGGCGCGCATTCAAGGGGAGCGGGTGAGCGTCCTCTGCAAACGTGAAGCAGAACATCCCTCGCGGTGTAATCGTTACACGGCCAGTCATGTCTGAATAATGGTAATCTGAACCTTTAGTTACACTTTGCCTCAGGCTGTTGCGATTGTCCGTTAGCAACGATGCGTTATGAATTGCTAGAGTCGAGATCCCAGAGGTATTGATAGGTGGAATCAACTTCGGTTGATTAACACGATTTACACCAACCTGCGTTTTACGCAGGTTTTTTTTTGCCTGTAAGTTCAACCTGTAACAGCAAAAGAGAATATTCACACCTGGTTGCACTTCGGCTCATTCCCTTGCGTTTTCCCGCTGGCGAAGCCTGTCGCCGGAGGCCACAATCAAGATCCCAGAGGTATTGATTGGTGAGAATTCCTGGTACGTTTTCGTACTCTTCTCTTGCACCAACCTGCGCGGATGCGCAGGTTTTTTTTCGCCTCTGTTTTTGCTATCGCTCCCTCACTACTTCTCGTGTAATCTGCCACCATTTATACCTTTCACACTGGCTGGCAAAGGGAGTTGAAATGCTTTTTGGGTTCTTCCGCACACTGTTTCGTGTCCTGTTTCGCATCCGCGTGACTGGCGATACGCAGGCACTCTATGGCGAGCGTGTTCTTATCACACCGAATCACGTCTCTTTTCTTGATGGCGTATTGCTGGCGCTGTTTTTGCCCGTGCGGCCCGTCTTCGCGGTGTACAGCTCCATCAGTGAAAAATGGTACATGCGCTGGCTCAAACCGCTGATTGATTTTGTCCCGCTCGATCCAACCAAACCGATGATGATTAAACATCTGGTGCGTCTGATTGGGCAGGGGCGTCCGGTGGTTATCTTCCCGGAAGGGCGGATTTCAGTGACGGGCTCCCTGATGAAAATTTACGATGGGGCCGGTTTTGTCGCGGCGAAGTCTCAGGCCACCGTCGTGCCGCTACGCATCGACGGGGCTGAGCTGACCTTTTTCAGTCGTCTGAAAGGGCTGGTGAAGCAGCGTCTGTTCCCGAAAATTACGCTGCATATATTACCGCCGACGTCACTGCCGATGCCCGAGGCGCCGCGTGCGCGCGACCGCCGTAAAATCGCCGGGGAAATGCTGCACCAGATTATGATGGAAGCACGCATGGCCGTTCGCCCGCGCGAGACGCTGTATGAATCGTTGCTGTCGGCCCAGTATCGCTACGGTGCGAAGAAAAACTGCATCGAAGACATCAACTTTACGCCGGATACCTACCGTAAGCTGTTGACCAAAACGCTGTTTGTCGGGCGTATCCTGGAAAAATACAGCAAACAGGGTGAAAAGATCGGCCTGATGCTGCCAAACGCGGGTATCAGCGCGGCGGTGATCTTTGGTGCCGTCTCCCGGGGCCGCATTCCGGCGATGATGAACTACACGGCGGGCGTGAAAGGGCTCTCCAGCGCGATTACCGCGGCGCAAATCAACACCGTCTTTACCTCCCGCCAGTTCCTGGATAAAGGCAAGCTGTGGCACCTGCCGGAACAGCTGACGCAGGTGCGCTGGGTGTTCCTGGAAGATCTGAAAGCAGACGTCACGACCGCCGACAAGCTGTGGATTTTCGCGCACCTGCTATTGCCGCGTCTGGCGCAGGTTAAGCAGCAGCCGGAGGATGATGCCATTATCCTCTTTACCTCCGGCTCTGAAGGCAACCCGAAAGGTGTGGTTCACAGTCACAAAAGCATTCTGGCGAACGTCGAACAGATTAAAACCATTGCTGACTTTACCGCCAACGATCGCTTTATGTCGGCGCTGCCGCTGTTCCACTCATTTGGTCTGACCGTGGGGCTCTTTACGCCGCTGCTGACCGGTGCCGAGGTGTTCCTCTACCCAAGCCCGCTGCACTACCGCATTGTGCCGGAACTGGTTTATGACCGTAACTGCACGGTGCTGTTCGGGACGTCCACCTTCCTCGGAAACTACGCGCGCTTCGCCAACCCGTATGATTTCTTCCGCGTGCGCTACGTGGTGGCGGGGGCGGAAAAACTCCAGGACAGCACGCGCCAAATCTGGCAGGACAAGTTTGGCCTGCGCATTCTGGAAGGCTATGGCGTGACGGAGTGCGCGCCGGTGGTCTCCATCAACGTTCCGATGGCGGCAAAACCCGGAACGGTTGGCCGCATTCTGCCGGGGCTGGACGCGCGTCTGCTGGCGGTGCCGGGTATTGAAGACGGCGGACGTCTTCAGCTGAAAGGGCCGAACGTCATGAACGGCTATTTGCGTGTGGAAAACCCGGGGGTGCTTGAGGCGCCGACGGCTGAGAACGTCAATGGCGAGGTTGAAACGGGCTGGTACGACACGGGCGATATCGTGCGCTTCGACGATCAGGGCTTCGTGCAGATCCAGGGACGCGCAAAACGCTTCGCCAAAATCGCCGGGGAAATGGTCTCTCTTGAAATGGTCGAGACGCTGGCGACCGCAGTCTCAGCAGAGAAAATGCATGCGACCGTGGTGAAAAGTGATGCCAGTAAAGGCGAGGCGCTGGTGCTCTTCACAACAGACGGTGAACTGAAGCGTGACGCGCTGCTCAGGTATGCACGCGAACACGGTATCCCCGAGCTGGCGGTCCCCCGCGATATTCGTTACCTCAAACAGTTACCGGTGCTGGGCAGCGGTAAACCCGATTTCGTGACCCTGAAGGGCATGGTTGAAGAGGCGGAACAGCAAAATGCGTGAGTCAGTGCACACTAACACTTCAATCTGGTCGAAAGGCATGATGGCGGTTATCGCCGCCCAGTTTCTTTCCGCGTTCGGCGATAACGCGTTGCTGTTTGCCACGCTGGCGTTGCTGAAAGCTGAGTTTTATCCCGACTGGAGCCAGCCGATCCTACAGATGGTGTTTGTGGGTGCTTACATCGTATTTGCGCCGTTTGTCGGCCAGGTGGCGGACAGCTTCCCGAAAGGTCGGGTCATGATGTTTGCCAACAGCCTTAAGCTTCTGGGCGCGGCAAGTATCTGCTTTGGTATCAATCCTTTCGTCGGCTACACGCTGGTGGGCATTGGTGCGGCAGCCTACTCCCCGGCGAAGTACGGCATTCTGGGTGAGCTCACCACCGGTGATAAGCTGGTGAAGGCCAACGGCCTGATGGAGTCCTCCACCATTGCGGCTATTCTGCTGGGTTCGGTGGCGGGTGGCGTACTGGCAGACTGGCATGTGCTCGCCGCGCTTGGCATCTGCGCCCTGATGTACGGTGGCGCGGTGATCGCCAACCTGTTTATCCCCAAACTGGCCGTGGCGCGTCCGGGGCAATCCTGGCGCTTCGGGCCCATGACCGGCAGCTTCTTCAACGCCTGCCGCGTACTGTGGCGTAACGGTGAAACACGCTTCTCGCTGATGGGCACCAGCATGTTCTGGGGGGCCGGCGTTACGCTGCGTTTCCTGCTGGTGCTATGGGTGCCGGTGGCGCTGGGCATTACTGACAACGCCACGCCGACTTACCTGAATGCCATGGTCGCCGTCGGGATTGTTGTCGGGGCCGGGGCTGCGGCAAAACTGGTGACGCTGGAAACCGTCGCGCGCTGCATGCCTGCGGGGATCCTGATTGGCGTCGGCGTTCTGTTCTTCTCCCTGCAACATGCCCTATTGCCTGCCTATGCCCTGCTGTTGCTGATCGGCATGTTAGGCGGTTTCTTTGTGGTGCCGCTAAACGCGCTGTTGCAGGAGCGCGGCAAGCAGACCGTTGGGGCGGGTAACGCCATTGCGGTGCAAAACCTTGGTGAAAACATGGCGATGTTGCTGATGCTGGGGATTTACTCGCTGGCGGTAAAAGCAGGTGCGCCGGTCGTGGCAATCGGGGTAGGATTCGGCGCGCTGTTCGCGCTGGCGATTAGCGGGCTGTGGGTCTGGCAGCGTCGTCGTTGAATTGTGCTGCCTGATGCCCTCACCCCGGCCCTCTCCCACAGAGAGAGGGTGAAAACCCTAAAAACGGCAACGTGCGTTGCCGTTTTGCTTTTATTACGGTGCCGGGTAGGTATAAACCTGATGCACCGCTTCTATCTCCGCTAATACCTCTTCACTCAGGTTCAGATTGAAACTCTCAATATTGGTTTTCAACTGATCCATCGTCGTTGCGCCGAGCAGGGTACTCGCCACAAATGGCTGACGACGCACGAAGGCCAGCGCCATCTGCGCCGGATCGAGTCCGTGGCGTTTCGCGATATCCACGTAGGCCGCAACGGCTTTTTGCGTCTGCTCGCCGCTATAGCGGGTGAAGCGGCTGAAAAGCGTGTTACGCGCGCCAGCCGGTTTCGCGCCGTTCAGGTATTTGCCCGTCAGGGTACCGAAGCCCAGACAGGAGTAGGCGAGCAGCTCCACCTCTTCGTACTGCGTCACCTCCGCCAGACCCACTTCATAACTGCGGTTCAGCAGGCTGTACGGGTTCTGAATGGTCACGATGCGCGGCAGATCGTGTTTATCGGCCAGATGCAGATAGCGCATCACGCCAAACGCCGTCTCGTTGGAAACGCCGATGTAGCGGATCTTACCCGCCCGCTGGCACTCCGTGAGCGCTTCCAGCGTTTCCAGCAGGGTAACGGCCGGAGCACTTTCGTTCCAGGTGTAGCCAAGCTTACCGAAGCAGTTCGTCGGACGCTGCGGCCAGTGCACCTGATAAAGATCGAGATAGTCGGTTTGCAGGCGCTTGAGGCTTGCATCCAGCGCCGCACGGATATTCTTGCGATCGAGGATCTGATTAGGGCGGATCCCGGCATCGTTATTACGGGAAGGTCCGCTGACTTTGGAGGCGATGACCAGCTTTTCGCGATTGCCGCGTTTCGCCAGCCAGTTGCCGACATACGTTTCAGTAAGACCTTGTGTTTCCGGGCGGGGAGGAACGGGGTACATCTCCGCCACGTCAATCAGGTTAATGCCCTGGCTGACGGCGTAATCGAGTTGTGCATGGGCATCGGCTTCGCTGTTTTGTTCACCAAATGTCATGGTGCCCAACCCCAGTTGGCTGATCTCCAGAGCGCTGTGGGGGATACGATGATAATGCATAGCCGGTTTCCTTTTTTAGACATACAGACTGCGTCAGGAGCCTCCCGACAAAGGAATATAAACATGGCAGAGGGAAGGCAAAAGGGGAAGGAAAAAATCAAAAAGGCCAGCAAGCTACTGACCTTTATCTGTTTAACGCTCGATGATCTGGGAGACTTCGTCGCGATTAATCTGCATTTGATTGCCTTCGCGATCGCGGTAACTCACCAGACCGGTATCGTCGTCGACTTCGGGTTTGCCATCGGTCAGGATCATATGACCATCTTTCGTTGACATGACATAGTCGCTGCTACAACCCGATACCGCAAACGCTAAACCGACTGCTGAGATAATTACTGCCCATTTTTTCATCGTTCTCATCCTCACCTGGCTCGTATCAAATCATAGTGTAGTAATAACCTGATATTACGACAGGTGAAAGGGGGGAAATCTTAAAATGGAGGAGATTATGTTAGCCGGAGCGCAAAATTAGTAAAAAACTATGTTTTCAACAGGAAGTGGCGTGCCAGCAGTGCCCCGGTGAAATTCTTTTTAAGATAGAAACCGCGCGGCAGCGTCAGGATCGGTTCGCCCTGTGCGCCTACCGCTTCAGTGAGCGCTTTGCTATTGGCGGCTTTAGGACGAAGTTGCAGCACTTCGCCATGCCGGGCGGTGATCCGCTCAACCTGTCCCAGCACAATCATGTCCATCAGCTCTTCCCAGTCCTGGGAAAGCAGTCTCTCCTCTTCATCATTCGGACTCCAGAGCAGCGGGGCGCCAACGCGACGCTCTGCCAGCGGGATCTGCCTGTCGCCCTCAACGGGTACCCACAACACCCGCTTCAGCTTATGCCTGACGTGGCTGGTTTCCCAGGTCACTCCGCTGTTACCCGTGAGCGGCGCAACGCAGACAAAGGTGGTTTCCAGCGGCCGCCCCTGGCTATCGATGGGGATCGTCTTCAGTTCCACCCCCAGCGCCGCAAAATCTTGCTCGGGTTTACTGCCCGCGCTTGCGCCCAGCCAGCGTTCCAGCAACACGCCGATCCAGCCCTTATCACGCTTTAGATCGTTGGGTATCGTCAACCCCGCCATCACGGCCAGCTCGCCCAGTGAATAGCCTGCCAGACGTTGCGCCTGCTGGAGCAACTGGGCTTCACTGACGGGAGGGGAGAGCAGTGGGGCGAGAGAATGCATACTAACAACCTTTTGATTAAAAAATGAGCTGATATTTTATCCCTTGTGGACAGAGTTTACCTTTTTCTGAGTGAATATCCCATGCGTATGATTTATTTCATCTTTTTTAGACTATAGCCCGTCGCGCCGCGGCTAAAAAACAGGTTGTGCAATTCTGGTCACTGACAATAAACAGGATCTTACACCATGTTATCCACAGAAAAATGGGATAACTGGGAATAACTGCCACTACTGTTTCAATTTACAGCCTTGACGTGCGATGAAAATCGAATTTTCACACAAATTGTGCCTAACTTATTGGCACAATCTGTGGATAAAACCGACGCTGTTCGATCTTTCATCAGCAGGAGGATCTTTGATGTGACGATCGTCACGTTAATCGCCTCTGGCACCCTTAATTCCAATATAATATTATGAATTTAAATGATTTATTTTTGGCAGGGTAAAGTGGCGTTTCGTCGGGTTAAAAGGTTGTTCATCGGTAATTCCGCACTTCTTCACAACTATATCCACAGAAAAGGTGAATAAAAATGGTCTCTGTCGCCCGCATCTGTTTATAACTCCTCACTAAATTGTGAGTTATTCAAATGTTATTAGGTTGCAGGCCTGTAAGAGAGTGGTTTACCGCCTCCCTGTAGTGTGAAACAATCATTCATATATCAGATTTAGTTTGGGGTAGTCCGGTGATTGATGACGATGGCTACCGCCCAAACGTAGGAATAGTAATTTGTAATCGTCAGGGCCAGGTGATGTGGGCCCGGCGATATGGTCAGCACTCCTGGCAGTTCCCGCAAGGCGGGATCAATCCTGGAGAGTCCCCAGAACAAGCGATGTACCGGGAGCTGTTTGAAGAGGTTGGTTTAAGCCGAAAAGATGTTCGTATTCTGGCTTCGACCCGCAACTGGTTGCGTTACAAGTTACCGAAACGTTTGGTGCGTTGGGACACAAAGCCGGTTTGTATCGGCCAGAAACAGAAGTGGTTTCTTTTGCAGTTGGTGGGCAACGATTCAGATATCAATATGCAAACCAGCAGCACGCCAGAGTTTGATGGCTGGCGCTGGGTAAGCTACTGGTATCCGGTTCGTCAGGTCGTGTCATTTAAGCGCGATGTATATCGTAGGGTGATGAAAGAGTTCGCAAGTGTCGTGATGCAGCTTCAGGAGACGCCTCCGAAGCCACAGAGCGCACCTGCCTGGCGACGTAAAAGAGGTTAAGCTACGCAAATCATGCTCACCCGCTTGCGAGAAATAGTTGAAAAGGTTGCCAGTGCGCCTCGCCTCAACGAGGCGCTGAATATTCTGGTGACGGACATCTGTCTTGCGATGGAAACCGAGGTCTGTTCGGTCTACCTGGCCGATCATGACCGACGTTGCTACTACCTGATGGCAACCCGCGGTTTAAAAAAACCACGGGGACGCACCGTCACGCTCGCGTTTGATGAAGGTATTGTTGGCCTGGTCGGGCGACTGGCGGAGCCAATCAACCTTGCCGATGCGCAAAAACACCCCAGCTTCAAATATATCCCTTCCGTCAAAGAGGAGCGGTTCCGCGCTTTCCTTGGCGTGCCTATTATTCAGCGCCGCCAACTGCTTGGCGTGCTTGTTGTCCAGCAACGAGAGTTGCGGCAGTACGACGAAAGCGAGGAGTCTTTCCTCGTCACGCTGGCAACGCAGATGGCTGCTATCCTCTCCCAGTCTCAGCTGGCAGCCCTTTTTGGGCAGTATCGTCATACCCGCATCCGCGCGCTTCCGGCCTCGCCGGGCGTCGCGATTGCCGAAGGCTGGATGGATGCCACGCTCCCGCTGATGGAGCAGGTCTACGAAGCCTCGACGCTGGATGAAGCGCTTGAGCGCGAACGGCTTACCGCTGCGCTGGAAGAGGCGGCGAATGAGTTTCGTCGCTACAGCAAACGCTTTGCCGCTGGCGCGCAAAAAGAGACGGCGGCTATTTTCGATCTCTACTCACACCTGCTTTCCGATGCGCGTTTGCGTCGTGAGTTATTTGCCGAGGTCGATAAAGGGTCGGTGGCAGAATGGGCGGTTAAAAAGGTCATTGAAAAATTTGCTGAGCAGTTTGCGGTGCTGACTGACGGTTATCTGAAAGAGCGCGCCGGCGATTTACGCGCGCTTGGGCAACGTCTGCTGTTCCACCTCGATGATACTATTCAGGGGGCGAACGCCTGGCCGAACCGGTTTGTGCTGGTGGCCGATGAACTCTCAGCGACGACGCTGGCTGAATTACCGCAGGACAGGCTGGCGGGCGTGGTGGTGCGCGATGGCGCTGCTAACTCCCATGCCGCCATTATGGTGCGCGCGCTCGGTATTCCGACCGTGATGGGGGCGGATATTCAGCCCTCCGTACTGCATCGCCGTACGCTGGTGGTGGACGGATATCGTGGTGAGTTGCTGGTGGATCCTGAACCGGTTCTCCTTCAGGAGTACCAGCGTCTTATCAGCGAAGAGAATGAATTAAGCAAGCTGGCGGAAGATGACGTCAACCTGCCCGCGCAGCTCAAGAGCGGTGAGCGGGTGAAGGTGATGCTCAACGCTGGCTTAAGCCCCGAGCATGAAGAGAAGCTCGGCAGCCGCATCGATGGCATCGGCCTCTACCGCACTGAAATACCGTTTATGCTGCAAAGCGGCTTCCCGTCAGAAGAGGAGCAGGTGGCGCAGTATCAGGGCATGTTGCAGATGTTTAATGACAAACCCGTCACGTTGCGCACCCTGGACGTCGGCGCGGATAAGCAACTGCCCTATATGCCCATCAGTGAAGAGAATCCCTGCCTCGGCTGGCGTGGGATCCGCATAACCCTCGATCAGCCGGAAATCTTCCTTATCCAGGTTCGTGCCATGCTGCGTGCCAACGCGGCCACGGGGAATCTCAGCATTTTGCTGCCGATGGTCACCAGTATTGACGAGATCGACGAAGCGCGGCGGTTGATAGAACGTGCAGGGCGCGAAGTGGAAGAGATGATCGGCTATGCGATCCCTAAACCCCGTATCGGCGTGATGCTTGAAGTGCCTTCGATGGTCTTTATGTTGCCGCAGCTGGCGACCCGCGTTGATTTTATCTCCGTTGGTACCAACGACTTAACGCAATACATTCTGGCAGTCGATCGCAACAATACGCGTGTTGCCAGCATCTACGATAGCCTGCACCCGGCGATGCTTCGTGCCCTGGCGATGATCGCCCGCGAAGCCGAGCAGCATAATATCGACCTGCGCCTGTGCGGTGAAATGGCCGGCGATCCGATGTGCGTGGCGATCCTGATTGGTCTCGGTTTCCGTCACCTGTCAATGAACGGACGTTCCGTTGCGCGTGTGAAATACCTGTTACGTCACATCGAACAAGATGAGGCGCGCGAACTGGCCGCGCGTAGCCTGGAAGCACAGCTGGCAGCCGAAGTGCGCCATCAGGTGGCTGCGTTTATGGAGCGACGCGGCATGGGCGGTTTGATCCGCGGCGGCCGCTGATCCCCACAAAATAATGACTGCTCGGACGACCCCTCTCCCTTGAGGGAGAGGGATGGGGTGAGGGAGAACTGCGTGCATGAACCCCTATACACATCTTTTACATCTCAGGCGCATCCTCCGCGCCTGCCTTATGCTATGATTCGCAACTTTGGAGCACCTGCCAACGGCGGGAATGCAATTCACCCGCTGTCCACTTTCAGCGGAATAACAACATCTTGTGGTGACAGATGAACAGTGGTTATCTGCATTTTCCGGAATTCGATCCGGTTATTTTCTCAATAGGACCTGTAGCGCTGCACTGGTACGGTCTGATGTACCTGGTGGGCTTCGTTTTTGCCATGTGGCTTGCTGGCCGTCGCGCCAGTCGTCCGGGCAGTGGATGGACGAAGAACGAAGTGGAAAACCTGCTTTATGCCGGCTTCCTCGGCGTATTCCTGGGAGGTCGCATCGGTTATGTCCTGTTCTATAATTTCCCGGTATTCCTGAACGACCCGCTCTATCTGTTCCGCGTCTGGGACGGCGGTATGTCCTTCCACGGCGGACTGATTGGTGTGATCCTCGTGATGGTGATCTTCGCCAGACGCACCAAACGCAACTTCTTCCAGGTGGCTGATTTTATTGCGCCGTTAATCCCGTTTGGGCTGGGCGCAGGGCGTCTGGGCAATTTCATCAACGGTGAGCTGTGGGGGCGTGTCGATCCGAGCGTGCCGTTTACCATGCTGTTCCCGGGCTCCCGCGCAGAGGATATCGCGCTGCTGCCTTCGCATCCTGAGTGGCAGTCCATTTTCGATACCTACGGCGTCCTGCCGCGCCATATGTCACAGCTCTATGAGCTGGCGCTGGAAGGCGTGGTGCTGTTCATCATCCTGAATCTTTATATCCGCAAACCGCGTCCAATGGGGGCTGTCTCCGGTCTGTTCCTGATTGGCTACGGCGCGTTTCGTATCATCGTCGAGTTCTTCCGCCAGCCGGATGCGCAGTTTACCGGTGAATGGGTACAGTACATCAGCATGGGGCAGATCCTCTCCATCCCGATGATTGTCGCGGGTGCCATTATGATGATTTGGGCGTATCGTCGTCGTCCACAGCAACAACTTTCCTGAGGAATCATGAAACAGTATCTTGAATTGATGAAAAAAGTGCTCGACGAGGGCACGCCGAAAAACGACCGCACCGGCACCGGTACGCTCTCCATTTTTGGCCACCAGATGCGCTTCAATCTGCAAGAAGGCTTTCCTCTGGTGACAACGAAGCGCTGCCATCTGCGCTCGATCATTCATGAACTGCTCTGGTTCCTGCAAGGCGATACCAACGTTGCTTATCTGCATGAAAACAATGTCTCCATCTGGGACGAGTGGGCAGATGAGAACGGTGACCTGGGTCCGGTCTACGGCAAGCAATGGCGCGCGTGGCCTACCCCGGACGGCCGCCATATTGACCAGATCACGACCGTCATAAACCAGCTGAAAAATGATCCGGACTCGCGCCGTATCATTGTCTCTGCCTGGAACGTGGGTGAACTGGATAAAATGGCGCTGGCGCCTTGCCACGCGTTTTTCCAGTTTTACGTGGCGGACGGCAAGCTCTCCTGCCAGCTCTATCAACGCTCCTGCGACGTGTTCCTCGGCCTGCCGTTTAACATCGCCAGCTACGCGCTGTTGGTGCATATGATGGCGCAGCAGTGCGATCTTGAAGTGGGCGATTTTGTCTGGACGGGCGGTGATACCCACCTCTACAGCAATCATATGGAACAGACGCATCTCCAGCTGACGCGCGAACCGCGTGCATTGCCGAAGCTGGTGATCAAACGTAAACCGGACTCGATCTTCGATTACCGTTTTGATGATTTCGAGATTGAGGGTTACGACCCGCATCCCGGCATTAAAGCTCCTGTCGCCATCTGATACGGCAAATCCTGACACAACCGGTGCTCTTTAGCGCCGGTTTTTTTTCACGCCCGTTTTGTTTTTCGAGCCTGTTTCCAGAGATGATGCAACGCGTTGCAACGGGTGAAATTCTCCTGAAAGCGGCTCGTAAAGTTCTGGTTTGACGCTCGCACCCTTTCTGCTATTCCTCCACACTCCCGCCATGAAAAACGAACAAGGCTTTACGCTTATCGAAACCCTTATCGCCGTTTCGCTGGCAGTGATCCTCAGCGCCACAGGACTCTATGGCTGGGACAGCTGGCAGCAGCGGCAGCGGCTTTGGCAAACCGCCTGCCAGGTGCGGGATTACCTGGTGTTTTTGCGCAATGACGCCAACCGTCACAACAGCGAGCACAGGATCGCGCTGTATAACGACGGTGAAAAGAACTGTCTGGCCAGTTCAGCGGTGACCGGTTGTGACAGCGGCGGACCGTTCGTGATGAAGCCGATGTGGCCAGGGGTCACGATAAGCGACATAACACCTGCGCTGGGATTTTACGGTTTAAGAGATACCGCGTGGGCCGGACATATCCGGGTGCAGAGCCGCGCTGGTGGGTGGTGGGTTATTGTCTCAAATGGCGGACGTATCAGGCTGTGTAATGCCGCAGGAGAAGGTGCATGCCAGTAAATCGAAAAGGGTTTTCCCTGCTGGAAGTGCTGATTGCGATGACGATAAGCAGCATTCTGTTACTCAGCACGTCACGTTTTTTACCGGGGCTACAGCGGGGGGTTTTACTGCAATCCGGGCAGCAGGAGCTGGAGGATGAGGTCTGGCAACGTCTGTTCGCGGTCGGTAAACAGTTTCAGAGAGCAGGATACTGTGCAGGGCATTGCCAGGGACAGGGGATGATCATCGGCAGGCAAGGACGATGTGCGATTGTGCAATGGGATGCGAACAGCAACGGCCAGTGGGATAGCACCGCGTCGGAAAACGACAGTACGGGATTCCGGCTTGAGTCCGGATCGCTTGAAACGCTGCGGGGCGCCACATCCTGTGACGGTAAGGGATGGGATAAGCTCACCGACCCGGATCGGGTCCTGATAGAGCAATTTATGGTCACTAAAACCGATCGTGCTGGCTTTGCGCCGGTCATCAGTATCGAGCTGCGTGCCCGCCGTAAAGGTGAACTGACCGCCCCCTTTTCGGCTCGCCATACCGTAACGGGGTTTAATCTGTGAATCGTCAGCGGGGCATGTCATCGCTGGCGCTGGTCCTGCTATTGCTGGTGCTCGGCACGCTGATCCTCACCGGATTAAATCAGCAGTTGCAAACCTTTAGCACGCTGGTAAGTGGCGAGAGTTTGTCTGTTCGCCAGCAGGCTGCCGTGCAATCTGCACTGGAGTGGGGGCGCGTTCAGGAATGGGCTTTACAGCCAGAGGTTCAGTGCAAACAGACACAGCGTTTGCGGGTCTGTGTAAGGTTGTTTGGGGAGCGTGTTTTGCTTATTGCCGGCAATGACGATCTGTTGCTATGGCAAGGCGGGGACATCGCGGAAGGGCAGATACGCTTTTCCGCCCACGGCTGGAGTGATTTCTGCCCCCTTAAGGAAAGTACGCTATGTCAGTTACCCTGAGCAGACAAAAAGGATTTAGCATGGTGGAGGTTTTGCTGGCAATGATGTTGCTGGTTGTGGTTGTGACGGCGTTATCCGGATATCATCGCGCGCTGGCAGCCCGGTATGCGGCGCTTAGCCAGTATCGTCAGCTATGGCATCATGCGTGGAATCAATCGCAGATCTCAACATTAACGCTCCCGCCGGGCTGGCAGGTCAGTCGGGGGCAGACAACACAGTCCGGATGTGTCAGCATCACGGTCACACTTATTTCTCCTATGGGGCGGCAGGGCGCGTTAACGCGTCTGCACTGCCCGGTTAGCCGCTAGTCGGGAGCGTTTATGCTAAGGGTTTACCACTCAAATCGTCTGGATGTGCTGGAAGCACTGATGGAGTATATCGTTGAGCAAGAGCGTCTTGACGATCCGTTTGAGCCAGAAATGGTGCTGGTGCAGAGCACCGGTATGGCGCAGTGGCTGCAAATGTCCCTTTCGCAGAAATTTGGCATTGCGGCGAACATCGATTTTCCGCTGCCCGCGAGCTTTATCTGGGAGATGTTTGTTCGCGTCCTGCCGGACATCCCTGAGCAGAGCGCCTTCAACAAACAAAGCATGGCCTGGAAACTGATGACGCTGCTGCCGGACATGCTGGCGCGTGATGAGTTTGCCATGCTGCGGCACTACCTGAATGACGACACCGACAAGCGTAAACTTTTCCAGCTGGCCTCACGTACTGCCGACCTCTATGACCAGTATCTGGTTTACCGTGCAGACTGGCTGATTCGCTGGGAAGCGGGAGAATTAGTCGATGGGTTACCGGAAGCGCAAATCTGGCAGGCGCCGCTCTGGAAAGCGCTGGTCGAGCATACCGGGAAACTCGGTCAGCCTAAGTGGCACCGTGCTAACTTGTACGATCGCTTTATCTCGATACTTGAGAACAGCGCAGAACGGCCAGCCCGTTTGCCGTCACGCGTGTTCATTTGCGGTATCTCCGCGTTGCCGCCTGTCTACCTGAACGCGCTAAAAGCGCTCGGTAAGCACACTGATATCCATATCCTCTTTACCAACCCGTGTCGGCACTATTGGGGGGATATTCAGGATCCGCGCTGGCTTTCACGGCTGGTCACCCGTCAGAGAAAACGTCTCTTTGAAGAACGCGCGGTGCCGCTGTTTAAAGACAGTGAAAACGCGGCGCAGCTTTTTGATGAAGAGGGGATTCAGAACCTGCCGAACCCGCTGCTTGCCTCGTGGGGCAAGCTCGGACGTGACTATATTTATCTGCTTTCAGATATCACCTCCTCGGGAGAAGGGGATGTGGATGCGTTTGCCGATATTACGCCGGATAGCCTGCTGCACAATATTCAGCTTGATATTCTGGATTTAGAGAACCGTGCCGTTGCCGGGATCACTGCCGAGGAGTTTGCGCGAAGCGATAAGAAGCGAAAACTGGATCCTGACGATCGTAGTATCGCGATCCACGTTTGTCACAGCCCACAGCGTGAAGTTGAAATTCTTCATGACCGCCTGCTGGCCATGTTGCAGGACGACCCAACCCTGACACCGCGCGATATCGTGGTGATGGTGGCGGATATCGACAGCTACAGCCCGTTTATTCAGGCGGTATTTGGCAGCGCAACGGGCGACCGCTATCTGCCCTACGCAATCTCTGACCGTCGCGCTCGTCAGTCACACCCGGCGCTACAGGCCTTTATCAGCCTGCTTTCGCTGCCTGATAGCCGGTTTATCTCTGAGGATGTGCTGGCACTGCTGGATGTGCCAGTTCTGGCCGCACGTTTCAACATTAACGAAGAGGGGTTGCGCTATCTGCGCCAGTGGGTCAACGAATCCGGTGTCCGCTGGGGTATCGACGATGATAACGTCCAGGAGTTCGAACTGCCAGCAACCGGCCAGCATACCTGGCAGTTTGGGCTGACGCGCATGCTGCTGGGGTATGCAATGGAGAGCATCCACGGCGAATGGAATGACGTGCTGCCGTACGATGAATCCAGTGGGTTGATCGCGGAACTGGTTGGTCACTTAGCCTCGCTGCTTATGCAGCTCAACCGCTGGCGCCGTGCATTGATGCAGCCCCGCCCGCTCGAAGAGTGGCTGCCAGTTTGCCGCGAAATGCTGAATGATTTCTTCCTGCCGGACAGCGAAACTGAAGCCGCCATGGCGCTTATCGAGAAGCAGTGGCAGGCCATCGTTGATGAAGGGGTTAATTCGCACTATCACGAGGCGGTTCCCCTTTCGCTTCTGCGTGATGAGCTGACGCAACGTCTCGATCAGGAGCGCATCAGCCAGCGCTTCCTTGCGGGGCCGGTGAATATTTGTACCCTGATGCCAATGCGTTCAATCCCGTTCAAAGTGGTCTGTCTGCTTGGCATGAACGACGGTATTTATCCGCGTGCGCTGCCGCCTCTGGGCTTTGATCTTATGAGCGCACAACCGAAGCGGGGTGACCGCAGCCGCCGCGATGATGACCGTTATCTCTTCCTTGAGGCGCTGATGTCTGCGCAAAGCAGGCTTTATATCAGCTATATCGGACGTTCAATTCAGGATAACAGCGAGCGTTTCCCGTCTGTGCTGGTGCAGGAGCTAGTGGACTACATTGGACAGAGCCACTATCTGCCGGGCGATGAAGCCTGCAACTGCGACGAAAGCGAACGTCGGGTGATAGCGCATATCACTTGCCACCATAGCCGTATGCCGTTCGATCCTGTCAACTACGTTCCTGATGAACTGCAAAGCTATGCCCGCGAGTGGCTTCCCGCCGCGAAGAAAGCGGGGACGCCGCAAACCGATTTTATTCAGGCGCTCGAACCGCGCGCTATAGACACCCTCACGTTTGAGCAGCTACAGCGCTTTTGGGCACACCCGGTTCGGGCGTTTTTCCAGCAACGCTTGCAGGTGAATTTCCGCTCTGAAGAGAGCGAAATCCCCGATGCGGAACCGTTTATTCTTGATGGGCTGGAGCGTTTTAAGCTTAATTCCCAGCTTCTGAATGCGCTGGTTGACGAAGAAGACGCCAGTAAACTGTTTCGACGTTACAGGGCGTCGGGATTACTTCCGTATGGTGCATTCGGCGAAATCGTCTGGGATGCCCAGTGCGAGGAGATGCGAGCGCTAGCTGACCGCGTTATCGCGTGTCGGCAGCCGGCGAGCAGCATTGAAATCGATCTCGATTGTAACGGTATGCACCTTAGCGGCTGGCTCACGCACGTGCAGTCTGACGGGCTGCTGCGTTGGCGCCCATCCATGCTCAGCGTTTCACATGGCCTGCAACTCTGGCTCGAACATCTTGTCTACAGTGCGAGTGGTCACGAAGGTGAAAGCCGGTTGTTTGTACGTAAGGACGGCGAATGGCGCTTCCCGCGGATGGAGCCTGAGCAGGCGTTGACGTACCTGTCGCTTTATATTGAAGGTTACCGTCAGGGCATGAACAAACCCCTGCTTTTGCTGCCTGAAAGTGGGGGGGCATGGATAAAAGCCTGTTATGACGCGCAGAATGATGCCATGTTAACGGATGAGGCTTCGCTCCAGAAAGCGCGCAGCAAGTTTTTGCAGGCCTACGAAGGGAACATGATGGTACGTGGCGAAGGTGACGATGTCTGGTATCAACGTTTATGGCGAACGCTGGAGCCAGAATATTTCGACATTATCACCCAGGAGGCGCAACGCTACCTGTTACCGTTATACAAATTTAATCAGTCCTGAGTGCTGTATAAAAATTGCGCAGTATGAGGTGTTCATTTATGATGCACCTCTTATCACGGACTGATGTACCCAAAGAAAGAGATGCTGGCGTGTCCAGCACGCACGTTGTTAATGATGTAGCCGTGATAAAGAGGTCGTAATGCCAGGCAGCACCTTGTTCAAAGCGTTTGTTTTGTTTATCGCCCTTTGGGCTCCCGTCACACAGGCCGATTCCGGTTGGCAACCTGTCAAGGAAACAATCCGTAAGAGCGATAAGGACACCCGTCAGTATCAGGCGATTCGTCTTGATAACGGGATGACCGTACTGCTGGTTTCCGATCCTCAGGCGGTGAAATCGCTCTCCGCGCTGGTTGTGCCGGTGGGTTCGCTGGAAGATCCTGACGCCCATCCGGGACTGGCGCACTACCTTGAGCACATGACGCTGATGGGATCTAAAAAATACCCACAGCCTGACAGCCTGTCCGAATTTCTGAAAATGCATGGCGGCAGCCACAACGCTAGTACCGCGCCGTATCGCACCGCGTTTTACCTGGAAGTGGAAAATGATGCGCTTGATGGGGCGGTGGATCGTCTGGCGGATGCCATCGCCGCACCGCTGCTGGATAAAAAATACGCTGACCGTGAACGTAATGCCGTGAACGCCGAACTGACGATGGCGCGCACGCGAGACGGTATGCGCATGGCGCAGGTTAGTGCTGAAACCATCAATCCGGCGCACCCGGGTTCGCGCTTCTCAGGCGGCAACCTTGAAACGCTGAGCGACAAGCCAGGTAGCCCGGTGCTCGATGCGCTGCATGCGTTTCGTGAAAAATACTATTCCGCCAATCTGATGAAAGCGGTTATCTACAGCAATAAACCGTTGCCGACGCTGGCAAACATGGCCGCGCAGACCTACGGCAGGGTGCCAAATAAAAATATCGATCTGCCGCAGATTAACGTGCCGGTTGTCACGGACGCGCAAAAAGGCATTGTTATTCACTATGTGCCGGCCTTGCCGCGCAAGGTGTTACGCGTTGAATTCCGTATTGATAACAACACGGCGCAGTTCCGCAGCAAAACCGACGAGCTGGTGACTTATCTTATCGGCAACCGCAGCCCGGGTACGCTCTCCGACTGGCTGCAAAAGCAGGGGCTGGTGGAAGGTATTCGCGCTGACTCCGATCCCGTTGTAAATGGGAATAGCGGCGTGCTGGCCATCTCCGCGACGCTGACCGATAAAGGGCTGGCTCACCGGAACGACGTCGTTGCGGCCATTTTCAGTTATCTCTCTCTGCTGCGCGACAAAGGCGTCGATAAACGCTACTTTGACGAGCTGGCGCATGTGCTGGATCTCGATTTCCGCTATCCCTCTATCACGCGTGATATGGACTACGTTGAGTGGCTGGCAGATACCATGATCCGCGTGCCGGTGGAACATACGCTGGATGCGGTAAATATTGCCGACCAGTTTGACGCCGGAGCGCTCAAAGCGCGTCTGGCGATGATGACTCCGCAGAATGCCCGCGTCTGGTATATCAGCCCGAACGAACCGCATAACAAAATGGCCTACTTCGTTGATGCCCCGTATCAGGTTGAAAAAATCAGCGAACAGACCTTCGCGGGCTGGCAGAAAAAGGCGGGGGAAATTGCGCTGAAGTTACCGGAGCTTAACCCCTACATCCCGGACGATTTCTCGCTGATCAAACCCGCAAAGGCGTATCCGCACCCGGAGCTGATTGTTGATGAGCCGACGCTGCGCGTGGTCTACACCCCAAGCCGCTATTTCGCCGACGAGCCAAAAGCGGATGTCAGCGTGGTGCTGCGTAACCCCAAAGCAATGGACAGCGCCAGAAACCAGGTGCTGTTTGCGCTTAATGATTATCTGGCCGGTATTGCCCTCGATCAGCTCAGCAACCAGGCTGCCGTTGGTGGTATCAGTTTCTCCACCAACGCCAATAACGGCCTGATGGTGAATGCCAACGGCTATACCCAGCGTTTGCCGCAGCTGTTCCAGGCGCTGCTGGACGGTTATTTCAGCTATACGCCTACGGAAGAACAGCTCGAGCAGGCTAAGTCCTGGTATGCCCAGATGATGGATTCTGCCGAGAAGGGTAAAGCCTACGATCAGGCGATTATGCCAGCACAGATGCTGTCGCAAATTCCGTACTTCCAGCGCGAAGATCGCCGCGCGATATTGCCCTCAGTCACCTTAAAAGAGGTGCTGGCTTACCGTGATGCGCTGAAAACCAATACCCGTCCGGAGTTCCTGGTTGTAGGGAATATGAGCGAAGATCAGGCTAAAACGCTGGCGCAAAACGTCCGTGCGCAACTGGGTTCAAAAGGCGATGAGTGGTGCCGTAACCAGGATGTGCTGGTAGAGAAAAAGCAGAACGTGATCTTCGAAAAAGCGGGAAGCAGCACGGATTCCGCGCTGGCCGCGGTGTTTGTCCCTGTCGGTTATGACGAATTTACCAGCTCTGCCCAGAGTGCTGTGCTTGGTCAAATTATTCAGCCGTGGTTTTACAACCAGCTGCGCACCGAAGAGCAGCTGGGCTATGCGGTGTTCGCTTTCTCCATGAATGTGGGCCGTCAGTGGGGGCTGGGCTTCCTTCTGCAAAGCAGTGACAAGCAACCCGCTTACCTGTGGCAGCGTTATCAGGCGTTCTTCCCGCAGGCGGAAGCAAAACTGCGCGCCATGAAGCCGGAAGAGTTTGCCCAAATCCAGCAGGCGGTTATCGCCCAGGTGATGCAACCGCCGCAGACGCTGGGTGAAGAGACCTCGCAGCTGAGCAAAGATTTTGATCGCGGTAATATGAAATTTGATTCGCGTGATAAAATAGTGGCCGAAATAAAACAGCTGACGCCACAAAAGGTTGCCGATTTCTTCCATCAGGCGGTAGTAAAACCGCAGGGTATGGCCATCCTGTCTCAGGTTTCTGGCAGCCAGAACGGGAAAACGGACTACGTAAAATCAAAAGAGTGGACCGTCTGGAAGAGCGTCAGCGCGCTGCAACAAACAATGCCCTGGAGTAAGAAAGAATGACCCATACCGCTGAGCCGCTTGATCCCCTAAGTTTACCTCTACAGGGTGAGCGACTGATTGAAGCCTCAGCGGGAACGGGAAAAACCTATACCATCGCCGCGCTCTATCTGCGTCTGCTGTTGGGGCTCGGCGGCAACGCCGCTTTTTCGCGCCCGTTAAGCGTGGAAGAGCTGCTGGTGGTAACCTTCACCGAAGCGGCCACTGCCGAGCTGCGTGGCCGTATTCGCAGCAACATTCATGAGCTGCGCATCGCCTGTCTGCGTCAGACGACGGATAACCCCCTCTACGCGAGCCTGCTGGACGAGATTGCGGATAAGCAACAGGCTGCGCAATGGCTGCTGCTGGCCGAACGGCAAATGGATGAAGCGTCCGTCTTCACCATTCACGGTTTTTGTCAGCGCATGCTGAGCCTGAATGCGTTTGAATCCGGCATGCTCTTTGAGCAGCAGCTTATTGAAGATGAATCCGAGCTTCGCTATCAGGCCTGTGCGGATTTCTGGCGTCGACACTGTTATCCGTTGCAGCGCGACATTGCCGAAGCGGTTCACGCCCTGTGGAAAGGTCCGGAAGAGCTTCTTCGCGCCATCGACCGTTACCTGCAAGGCGAGGCGCCGGTCATTAAATCTCCTCCGCCTGCCGATGAAACGCTGGCCTCGCGCCATGAAAAGATCGTCGCCAAAATTACCGCGCTTAAGCAGAAGTGGAATGAGTCGGTTGGTGAAATTGATGCAATCATCGAAAACTCAGGCATCGACAGACGCAAGTTCAACCGTGGGAACCAGGGGAAGTGGATCGAAAAGATCAGCGCCTGGGCCCAGGAGGAGACGCGGGGTTACCAGCTTCCGGACGCACTGGAAAAATTTTCGCAACGCTTTTTGACCGAGCGAACCAAAGCCGACGGTATTGTGCCTGAGCATCCCCTGTTTGTGGCGATTGAAGCGCTGCTTGCGGAGCCATTAACGCTCAATGACCTGATGATCACCCGCGCCATGACGGAGATCCGCCAGGCCGTCGCGCGCGAAAAACGTCGCCGGGGCGAGCTGGGGTTTGATGACATGCTGAGCCGCCTGGACGAAGCCCTGTCCAGCGAGAATGGTGAAGCGCTCGCCAGCGCGATCCGTACCCGTTTTCCGGTGGCGATGATTGACGAATTTCAGGACACCGACCCCCAGCAGTACCGCATTTTTCGCCGCATCTGGCGACAGCAGCCCGACACTGCCCTGTTGTTGATTGGCGACCCTAAACAGGCGATTTACGCCTTCCGTGGGGCAGATATCTTCACCTATATGAAAGCCCGTAGTGAAGTTGTCGCGCATTACACGTTAGACACCAACTGGCGTTCCGCTCCGGGGATGGTTGAGAGCGTCAATGCGCTGTTCAGCCGTATGGAGACGGCGTTCATGTTCAAGGAAATCCCTTTTCTGCCGGTGAAATCCGCCCCAAAAAACGCATCCCTGCGCTTCGAAGTCAGTGGCGCGGAGCAGCCCGCCATGACCTTCTGGCTGCTTGAAGGGGAAGGCTATGGCGTTGCTGATTATCAGGCGGCGATGGCCCAGCACTGCGCCGCGCAAATCCGTGACTGGCTGAGCGCAGGCAACCGCGGCGAGGCGCTGCTGTGGAAGGGGGAACAGGCAAATCCTGTTAAAGCCTCTGATATTACCGTGCTGGTGCGCAGTCGTCAGGAAGCGGCGTTAATCCGCGATGCGCTAACATTGCTGGATATTCCGTCAGTGTATCTCTCTAACCGTGACAGCGTGTTCGACACGCTGGAAGCCCAGGAAATGCTCTGGCTGCTTCAGGCGGTACTGGCGCCGGAGCGCGAAAATACGCTTCGAAGCGCGCTGGCCAGCTCTATGCTGGGTTTGAACGCGCGCGATATTGATGAGCTCAACCATGACGAAAACGCATGGGATGCGGTGGTGGAAGAGTTTGTCCATTACCGTGAACGCTGGCAAAAACGCGGCGTCATGGCGATGCTGCGCGAATTGATGACGCGGCGTCAGATTGCCGAAAATATGCTGGCGTCATCCGGCGGTGAAAGGCGTCTTACCGATATTTTACACATTAGCGAACTGTTGCAGGAAGCCGGCACCCAGCTTGAAAGTGAACATGCCCTCGTGCGCTGGCTGGCGCAGCAAATCGCGGATCCAAACAGTAACGCCTCAAGCCAGCAGATGCGTCTTGAGAGCGATAAGCATCTGGTGCAAATCGTCACCATTCACAAATCGAAAGGTCTCGAGTATCCGCTGGTCTGGCTGCCCTTTATCGCCAACTACCGCGTTCAGGATCAGGCCTATTATCATGACCGCGAGACTTTCGATGCGGTGCTCGATCTCAGCAAGGCGGAAACCAGCGTTGAGCTGGCGGAAGCGGAGCGTCTGGCGGAGGATTTGCGCCTGCTTTACGTGGCGCTGACCCGTTCTGTCTGGCATTGCAGCCTGGGCGTCGCGCCGGTTTTCCGCCGTCGCGGGGAGAAAACAGGGGAGAGCGATTTCCATTTAAGCGCCTTAGGGCGGCTTATTCAGCGTGGTGAGCCGAAAGATGCGGCGGGGTTGCGCCTCTGTATCGAGTCGCTTTGCGGAGACGATATCGCCCTGCATATCCCTTCTCTGCCAGACAACAGCCGCTGGGAAATGGCGCAAGAGCCCGTGACCGATCTTAACGCGCGCCAGATCACACGGGTGCTTGCCGACGACTGGCGCGTCACCAGCTATTCTGGCCTGCAACAGCACGGGCAAAGTATTGCGCAGGATCTCATGCCGAAGCTGGACGTGGATGCCGCAGGGGTAGGCGATGTTCCGGTTGAACCGACGTTAACTCCGCATCAGTTCCCACGCGGCGCGTCGCCGGGCACCTTTTTGCACAGCCTTTTTGAAGAGCTTGATTTCACCCAGCCTGTCAGTGAGGAGTGGGTGCTGAAGATGTTGCAGAGCGGAGGCTATGACGCGCACTGGCAGCCCGTTCTCACTGACTGGATCAACGCCATTTTGCAGGCGCCGCTGACGGCGCAGGGCTTCTCTCTTCGCCAGTTAACGGCCAAAAATAAGCAGGTTGAGATGGAGTTTTATCTGCCCGTCGCAGGCCCGCTTAAGGCCGACGCGCTCGATGCGCTTATCCGTCAGTACGATCCGCTGTCAGCCGGTTGCCCGCCGCTGAACTTCCGTCAGGTGCAGGGCATGCTGAAAGGGTTTATCGACCTGGTCTTCCGTCACGAAGGACGGTACTACCTGCTGGATTACAAATCAAACTGGCTGGGCGAGAACAGCGAAGCCTATACCCAGCAGGCGATGGCGGCCGCCATGCAAATGCATCGCTACGATCTGCAATATCAGCTCTATACCCTGGCGCTGCACCGCTATTTGCGCCACCGTATTGCGGATTATCGCTACGACGATCATTTTGGCGGTATCATCTACCTGTTCCTGCGCGGGGTTGATGCTGCCGATCCGCGCTCCGGGATCTTCAGCACTCGTCCGGATGCGGAATTGATTAATAAAATGGATAACCTTTTTGCAGCAAACACGGAGGAGATGGCATGACGATGCAGGACTTATTGCTGGATGCGGTAGAGCAACGCGTGCTGCGTCAGCTGGACGTGCAGTTTGCCATGATGATTGCCGCTGACCAGCCCGCCGTGATGCTTGCCGCTGCCCTGTTGAGTAAAGATGCCGGAGAGGGGCATGTGTGTCTGCCGCTCTCGCGTCTGGTGGTTGACGAGAAAATGCCGCCTGTCCTCCAGTCCTGCTTTGCGCTGCTGGGAGATAAGGTGGACTGGCAGAAAATCTTGCGGGAATCGTCAGCCGTTGGGCCGGGAGACAACCAGGCACCGCTGATCCTGACGGGGGAGCGCTTATACCTGAACCGCCTGTGGCGAAATGAACTGACGGTAGCGCGTTTTTTTAGTGAGACCAATGCGCCGCTTCCCTGCGACGAAGCACAGCTTCGCCAGACGCTGGACAGGCTGTTTGACTCCGGTGAGGGCACAGACTGGCAGAAAGTGGCGGCGGCCGTCGCCCTGACGCGGCGGATCTCGGTGATATCCGGCGGCCCGGGAACGGGGAAAACAACGACCGTCGCAAAGCTGCTGGCAGCCCTGATACAGCTTTCAGGAGAGCAGCGATGCCGTATTCGTCTGGCGGCGCCCACCGGGAAGGCTGCGGCGCGTCTGACCGAATCACTGGGCGGCGCGATGCAACAGCTGCCGCTCACTCAGGAGCAGCTTGCGCTTTTCCCGGGTGAAGCAAGTACTCTGCACCGTCTGCTCGGCGCGCAGCCGGGTAGCCAGCGGCTGCGCTACCATGCGGGTAATCCGCTGCATCTGGACGTGCTGGTGGTGGATGAAGCCTCCATGATCGACCTGACCATGATGTCGCGCCTGATTGATGCTCTGCCACCCCATGCGCGGGTGGTTTTCCTGGGCGATCGCGACCAGCTCGCCTCTGTAGAAGCCGGGGCGGTGCTGGGAGATATCTGTACCTACGCCAGTTACGGTTATACCGCCGCGCGGGCGCAGGAGCTAGCCCGTCTGACCGGTTGCTCGCTTGAACCCGATCACACGCCGATCGCGGGCGCACTGCGTGACAGCCTCTGCCTGCTGCAAAAAAGCTACCGTTTCGGTAGCGACTCCGGCATCGGCCAGCTGGCTGCGGCGGTCAACCGTGGCGACAGGCACGCCACGCGCACGGTGTTTGACGGTACCTTCACTGACATTGAAAAGAAATCGCTGCAAAGCGGGGAAGAGTATCAGGCTATGCTTGAGGAGGCTCTCCAGGGATACCAGCATTTTCTGAGCTGCGTGCAGCAGCGCAGTCAGCCCGGACAGGTCATCGCCGCATTTGGCGAATACCAGCTTCTGTGCGCATTGCGGGAAGGGCCGTTTGGCGTCACGGGCCTGAACGACAGGCTGGAGCAGTTGCTGATGCAGAAACGCAAAATTAACCGTCAGCTGCATTCGCGATGGTATGAAGGCCGGCCAGTGATGATCTCCCGCAACGACAGTGCGCTGGGGCTGTTCAACGGGGATATCGGCATTGCGCTCGATCGCGGTAACGGTCTGCGCGTCTGGTTCCAGCTACCGGACGGTAGCGTGAAGTCCGTCCAGCCCAGCCGCCTGCCAGAGCATGAAACGGCATGGGCGATGACGGTACATAAATCTCAGGGCTCCGAGTTCAACCATGCGGCGCTGATCCTGCCGACACAGCTGTCGCCGGTAGTGACCCGCGAACTGGTCTACACAGCCATTACCCGTGCGCGCCAGCGCCTGTCGCTATATGCGGATGAGCGCGTGTTGAGCCAGGCTATTGCCACCCGTACCGAGCGCAGAAGCGGATTAAGCGCGATATTTGAATCTGTCTGAGTGAACGCCCTCTCCAACAGGAGAGGGTGACTGTTATCCCAGGTCCGCCATTAACACCTTCGAGCGGCGCTGGTAGTTGTACATCTCTTTCTTACTTTCCGGCAGGGAATCAATATCCACCGGCGTGAAGCCGCGCTCCTGGAACCAGTGAATGCTGCGCGTGGTGAGCACGAACAGCTTGCTCAGACCCATCTGGCGCGCCTGTGCCGCCACGCGTTCAAGCAGCAGTTCCCCCCGCGAGGAGCTACGGTAATCCGGGTGCACGGCAACGCACGCCATTTCGCCAATCTGCTCTTCCGGGAACGGATAAAGCGCCGCACAGGCAATGGTCAGGTTATCGCGCTGAATGATGGTGAACTTGTCGATCTCCATCTCCAGCTGCTCCCGGGAGCGGCGAACCAGAATGCCCTGTTGTTCCAGCGGACGGATCAGCTCCAGAATGCCGCCGATATCGTTGATGGTGGCACGGCGGATCTGCTCGGCGCTCTCCATGACGATCTGCGTACCGATCCCGTCCCGGGAGAACAGTTCCTGCAACAGCGCACCGTCTTCCTGATAGCTGATCAGGTGGCTGCGGCGCACCCCGCTGCGGCACGCTTTAACGGCGCCGCGCAGAAAACGCACGGTACCGGAATAGTAATCGCCTTCTGCTTCCAGCGCTTCCACGCGCGCCTGGGCTTCATTCGGAAAAAGTTCTGGCACAATTACGCCCTCATCGTTCACGACACCCTGCGAGGAGCAAAAGCCGATCATTTTTTCCGCTTTCAGCTTGATGGCCAGCTGGGTGGCAATCTCTTCTGAGGTCAGATTAAAACTTTCACCCGTTACGGAGACGGCAACGGGCCCCATCAGGACGATCGCGCCATTGTCTAACTGGCGGTGAATGGCGTCTTCATCAATACGGCGGATGCGGCCGCTGTGGCAGTAATCCACGCCATCGTCCACGCCGAGCGGCTGAGCGATGATAAAGTTGCCGCTCACCACGTTAATGTGCGCGCCCTGCAACGGCGTATTATTCAGGCTCATCGACAGGCGGGCGGTGATATCGAGCTGCAACAGACCCGCCGCCTGTTTGACCAGTTCGAGGGTTTTCGCATCCGTCACGCGCGTGTGTTTGTGGTAGATCGGCTCATGGTGATGGGCGGCCAGGTTGGCTTCGATTTGCGGACGTGCGCCATACACCACCACCAGACGGATGCCGAGGCTGTGCAGCAGGCCGATATCATTGACGATGCTGGAAAAGTTTTCATGCTCAATGGCTTCGCCGCCAAGCATGATGACAAACGTTTTTCCCCGATGGGTGTTGATATAGGGAACAGAATGGCGGAATCCCTGGACCAGTTCGGTTCTGCGTTCCTTAACCATGACACAACCCTTAGTGAATGTTTATTCGTAATTTATGTATTTTTATTCGATCGTGGCCGCGTGTGCAAGCCTAAATTTTCTGCGACCCACAGAAAATAATAAGTAATCCGTGCGTTAACGTATGATTGTTTACCCTTTTATAGATGACAGTTTATGCGTCATTCGTTAAAGTTTTCGGTCAATTTGGGCGTTTTGTTCATCAATCAGATTTCTTGCTCGGGAGAAGCATGTCGGGATCCAATTCAGCAATAAGCCGCCGCCGCCTGTTAAAAGGGGCCGGGGCGATGTGGTTGCTTAGCGTCAGCCAGGTGGGTCTTGCCGCCACAAGCCAGGTAGTCGCGGTGCGCGTCTGGCCGTCGTCGACCTATACGCGCGTGACGGTCGAGTCCAATCGCGTGCTGAAATACAAGCAATTTGCCCTCAGCAATCCTGAACGTGTGGTGGTTGATCTCGAAGGTGTGAACCTCAACTCCGTGCTTAAAGGCATGGCAGCACAAATCCGTGGCGACGATCCGTTTATCAAATCGGCGCGCGTCGGGCAGTTCGATCCGCAAACCGTGCGCATGGTGTTTGAGCTGAAGCAGAACGTGAAACCGCAGCTCTTTGCCCTTGCGCCTGTTGCCGCCTTTAAGGAGCGTCTGGTGATGGATCTCTATCCGGCGAATGCGACGGATATTCAGGATCCGCTCCTGGCATTACTTGAGGATTACAACAAAGGCGATCTCGACAGCCAGGTTCCGCCAGCGCAAAGTGGTCCAAAGCCTGGCAAGGCGGGGCGCGATCGCCCGATTGTGATCATGCTCGATCCTGGCCACGGCGGAGAAGATTCCGGCGCCGTCGGGAAATATCGCACCCGCGAAAAAGATGTGGTGCTGCAAATTGCCCGTCGTCTGAAGGCGTTGATCGACAAAGAGGGCAATATGCGCGCCTATATGACGCGCAACGAAGATGTCTTTATTCCGCTGAAGGTCCGCGTGGCAAAAGCGCAAAAGCAGCGCGCGGATCTGTTTGTCTCTATTCATGCGGATGCCTTCACCAGCCGCCAGCCGAGCGGATCCTCAGTGTTTGCCCTGTCAACAAAAGGGGCGACCAGCACCGCGGCGAGATACCTGGCGGACACGCAGAACGCCTCGGATTTAATCGGTGGTGTGAGCAAAAGTGGCGACCATTACGTCGACCATACGATGTTTGATATGGTGCAGTCGCTGACTATTACCGACAGCCTGAAGTTTGGTAAAGCGGTGCTGGGCAAACTGGGCCGGGTCAACAAGCTGCACAAAAACAGCGTCGAGCAGGCCGGATTTGCGGTACTGAAAGCGCCGGATATTCCTTCCATTCTGGTCGAAACCGCGTTTATCAGTAACGTGGAAGAGGAACGTAAGCTCAAGACGGCTAAATTCCAGCAGGAAGTGGCGGAGTCGATTCTGGCGGGGATCCGGGCCTACTTCTCAGACGGGGAAACGCTGGCGCGGCGGGGGTAGGGCATTAAGCCGGGTATCATGCCCGGCATTTTCACAAACGCCAGATACAAAAAAACACCCTTCAGGGTGTTTATTGTTTTAAGAAGTGTTGGTTGCGGGGGCCGGATTTGAACCGACGACCTTCGGGTTATGAGCCCGACGAGCTACCAGGCTGCTCCACCCCGCGTCCGTCTTTCTACACTTGTAGAAACTTACTTCTTCAAATTTGATTGGTTGCGGGGGCCGGATTTGAACCGACGACCTTCGGGTTATGAGCCCGACGAGCTACCAGGCTGCTCCACCCCGCGTCCGTCTTTTTGCTTCGTATTTCAAACCACATCTGCGTTGACTTTCCTCGTTCACCTCAGTCACTTACTGGAGTAAGCTCCTAAGGATTCACTGCGTCGTCGCCTTGCTGTGATTCGAACTACTTCGCAAAAACTTCTACAGTCGTAGAAGATACTTCATCAAATTTTAATTGGTTGCGGGGGCCGGATTTGAACCGACGACCTTCGGGTTATGAGCCCGACGAGCTACCAGGCTGCTCCACCCCGCGTCCGTGGAAGCGCACTATACTCGGATAGGTTTGTGATGCAACCCCTTTTTCACATAATTCATTATTTTGTATGCAAAATGAACGGCAAAAGCCACTTTGGACTATTTTTTGTGCAGAATTTGCCAAAGGGAAGGCGATTGCATTTCATTAACACGGTGGGTTTGTTATCTTCATCTCGCGGAATTGGGCAACTAAAAGACGAGATATAATGAAAGGACGTTGGGCGAAGTATCTGATGACAGGCGCAATGGTGGCGATTCTTGCGGCCTGCTCTTCCAAACCGACCGATCGCGGTCAACAGTATAAAGACGGGAAGTTATCCCAGCCTTTCTCTTTAGTTAACCAGCCCGATGCCGTGGGTGCTCCAATCAATGCCGGGGATTTCTCCGAGCAGGTGTACCAGATCCGCAAAGCGTCGCCGCGCCTGTATGGCGCACAGAACAACGTTTATAGTGCCGTGCAGGACTGGCTGCGTGCAGGCGGTGATACCCGCAATATGCGCCAGTTTGGTATCGATGCCTGGCAGATGGAGGGGGCGGATAACTACGGTAACGTCCAGTTTACCGGTTACTACACCCCGGTTGTCCAGGCGCGACACACGCGCCAGGGCGAGTTCCAGTATCCCATTTACCGTATGCCGCCGAAACGCGGTCGTCTACCGTCCCGCGCCGAGATCTACGCCGGCGCGCTGAGCGAAAATTATGTTCTGGCCTACAGCAACTCGCTGATGGACAACTTCATTATGGACGTGCAGGGCAGTGGCTATATTGATTTTGGCGACGGCTCGCCGCTGAACTTCTTTAGCTATGCCGGTAAAAATGGCCATGCCTATCGCAGCATCGGTAAGGTGCTGATCGACCGTGGCGAAGTGAAACGAGAAGATATGTCGATGCAGGCTATCCGCGAGTGGGGCGAAAAGCACAGCGAAGCGGAAGTGCGTGAGCTGCTTGAGCAGAACCCATCGTTTGTCTTCTTCAAACCGCAGAACTTTGCGCCGGTGAAAGGGGCGAGCGCCGTCCCGCTGATTGGCCGCGCTTCTGTGGCATCGGATCGTTCGATTATTCCGGCGGGTACCACGCTGCTGGCGGAAGTTCCACTCCTCGACAACAACGGCAAATTCAACGGCAAATATGAATTACGCCTGATGGTGGCGCTGGACGTGGGTGGGGCGATCAAAGGCCAGCACTTCGACATTTATCAGGGCATCGGCCCGGATGCCGGCCATCGTGCAGGCTGGTATAACCACTACGGACGCGTGTGGGTGCTGAAGACAGCGCCGGGTACCGGAAACGTATTCAGCGGCTGATTGTGGTATTCTGAGCGCAAGACGGATTACGGTTCAGGGTGAGGAATACCTCACCCTTTTTACATCTGAGGTTTTATGTCTGTGGTAATCAGCGATGCCTGGCGCCAGCGTTTCGGCGGCACGGCACGGTTATATGGTGAAAAAGCCCTGCAACTGTTCGCGGATGCGCATGTCTGCGTGGTGGGCATTGGTGGCGTGGGTTCGTGGGCGGCAGAAGCGCTGGCGAGAACCGGCATTGGCGCAATTACGTTGATTGATATGGATGATGTCTGCGTGACTAACACTAACCGTCAGATCCACGCCCTGCGTGATAACGTCGGTCTGGCGAAGTCCGAGGTGATGGCGGAGCGTATTCGTCTCATCAACCCGGAGTGCCGGGTGACGGTGATCGACGACTTTGTGACGGCAGATAACGTCGCGGAGTACATGAGCAAAGGCTACAGCTATGTGATTGACGCCATCGACAGTGTGCGGCCAAAAGCGGCGCTGATCGCTTACTGTCGTCGTTACAAGGTGCCGCTGGTCACGACCGGCGGCGCGGGCGGGCAAATCGATCCGACGCAGATCCAGGTGGCGGATCTGGCGAAAACCATTCAGGATCCGCTGGCTGCCAAGCTGCGTGAACGCCTGAAGAGCGACTTCAATGTGGTGAAGAACAGCAAGGGCAAGCTGGGCGTCGACTGCGTGTTCTCCACCGAAGCGCTGGTCTACCCGCAGGCGGATGGTTCAGTTTGTGCGATGAAAAGCACGGCGGAAGGGCCAAAGCGGATGGATTGTGCCTCTGGGTTTGGAGCGGCCACCATGGTGACCGCCTCCTTCGGCTTTGTGGCGGTCTCTCACGCCCTGAAGAAGATGATGGCGAAGGCGGAACGTCAGGCCTGAGCCTGACGGGCGGCATCCAGCACCGCGTCGTTTAGCGCAATCAGTCCCTGACCGCGCGAGGCGCTAAGCTGCGCGCGAAGTCCCAGCTCATCAAACAGCGCCAGCGGAGAATGCGCCAGCAGCTCTGCGGCGCTTTTCCCTTCGATTGCGGTCAACAGCACCGCCAGCAGACCGCGAACAATGCGTCCCTCGCTGTCGCCGAAGAAATGCAGTTTCTCACCGGATACGCTAAACCCAAGCCAGACGCGGTTCTCGCAGCCTGCGATCTCCTTCGCCTGTAATTTCAGCTCGTCTGACAGTGCAGGCAACTGTTTGCCCAGCAGGATCAGCTGACGATATTTATCTTCCCACTGCGTGAGCGGGACAAAGGTCTGTTTTAACGTCTCTTCAGTAATAACGGTGCCGAAAGGGTGTCCGGCTAAAGCTGAACTTGTCATTAATCCACCAGTAATTCCAGGGCGCGGTCGACGGCGGAAACCAGCGCATCGACGTCACTTTTTGTATTGTACGGTGCAAACGAGGCGCGCAGGGTACCGCTCACGCCAATAGCCGCCAGCAGCGGCTGGGCGCAGTGCTGTCCGGCACGCAGGGCAATGCCGTATCCGGCAAGTAGCGTTACCATGTCGCTATGGTGCACGCCCGCGAAATCAAAGGCGAGCAGGCTGGAGTCCTGCACGCGGAACGAGCGAAAACCCGGACGTTTTTTCAGTTCTTCTTCCGCCAGCGTCGCCAGACCCCGGCTCCAGCTTTCAGCCTGAACCACGTCCGTTTCTGCCAGCCATTCGAGCGCCGCGCTCAGGCCAATAACCCCAGCCACGTTCGGTGTACCTGCTTCCAGGCGGTAGGGCACATCCTGCGTTTTAAAACCGTCGAAGGTGACTTCGGTAATCATCTTGCCGCCGCCGAGCCACGGCGTCATCCGGGCCAGCAGTTCGGGTTTGCCGTACAGCGCGCCGATACCGGTTGGCCCGTACAATTTGTGCCCTGAGAAGGCATAGAAGTCGATATCCAGCGCCTGCACATCAGCCGGAAAATGCACCACACCCTGCGCACCGTCGACCATCACCACCACGCCGCTGGCATGGGCAATCTCAATGGCACGCGCCAGATCCGGACAGCCGCCAGTGACGTTGGACATCTGCCCCAGCGCCAGAATACGGCTGCGCGGCGTAATCAGCTCAGGCAGACGCGCCACGTCAGGCAGGAAGTCCGCACCCAACGGGAGCTTTACAACCTGTGCCCCGGTTTGTTCGGCCACCATCAGCCAGGGCACCAGGTTGGCGTGGTGTTCCGCCTCGCTGACGATAATCTCATCCCCGGGCTGCAACAGCGGACGCGCGTAACATTGCGCCACCATGTTAATGGCCTCGGTGGTGCCCCGCGTCCAGACGATGTTCTTACCGCTGTCAGCATTGATCAGGCGCGCGACCTGATCCCGTGCGGCTTCGTATTGCGCCGTTAAGCGCTGCGCGTCGGCATACTGGCTGCGGTGCACGTTCCCGGCGCTCAGGCTGTAAAACTGGCGGGTTGCCTCAATCACCGCCTGCGGTTTAAGGGCCGTGGCAGCGCTATCAAGATAAATGCCGGCATCGGCCAGCGCGGGAAACTGTGCGCGAAACTGCGCAGGACTGAAAGCGTTCATGGAATTCCTCATATCGATTCTACGATCGTCGCGCAAATTCATCGGCAGGGCAAGGAAGTTGATATCTATCAGATTTGTCTGCTTATCCTGGCGAGTCTGAAAAAGCAGGTTATGCTAAATAGTGTTAGGCGGATGTTTTAGCCTGTTATAAATCGAGGTTTGAATAGCATTAATTGCTAAAGGAGATAATCATGAAAAAGACAGCTGCAATCATTTCTGCCTGTGCGTTGACCTTTGCCCTGAGCGCCTGTTCTGGAAATAACTACGTAATGCATACCAACGATGGTCGATCTATCGTCTCTGAAGGGAAACCGACAACCGATAATGATACCGGGATGATTTCATACAAAGATGCTAACGGGAACAAACAGCAGATCAATCGCACTGACGTGAAAGAGATGAAGGAAATCGAGCATTAACAGTTAGATAAGCGAAAAAAAAGCACCGCAAGTTGGCGGTGCTACATTAATCACTATGGACAGACAGGGTAAATGTACAGGAAGTGAAAAATTGGTAGCGTTGCTACCGTGGTCTGAATCGCAGACCAATTGCAAACACAACAACACAACATCACAACCGTAAGCCAAAAGCCCTTCAGAACACGCATTCCAAAAAAAGCTTTTCGTTCCGGCTCAGGAAGTGCCGCCACTATAGGTATTTGCTGGTAGTTCCTCAACGGACAAATTATAATGGCTCAGATAAAAAAAACTAATAGGTTAAACGTTGTTTCCTATATGTTAAATCTCGTTAACATCTAAGCCAGATAACCATGTCCAAGCGATTGCCACCCCTTAATGCATTACGTGTTTTTGATGCAGCAGCACGCCACCTCAGCTTCACGCGCGCAGCCGATGAGCTTTTTGTGACACAGGCCGCAGTAAGTCATCAAATCAAGTCTCTGGAGGATTTTCTGGGGCTTAAGCTGTTCCGTCGACGCAACCGTTCGTTGCTGTTGACCGAAGAGGGGCAGAGCTATTTTCAGGATATTAAAGAGATTTTTTCCCAGCTGACGGAAGCCACTCGCAAGCTTCAGGCCCGGAGCGCAAAAGGCGCTCTGACTGTGAGTTTATTGCCCAGTTTTGCCATTCAGTGGCTGGTGCCGCGACTCTCAAGCTTTAACTCAACTTATCCGGGAATCGATGTCCGAATCCAGGCGGTGGACCGTCAGGAAGACAAGCTTGCAGATGATGTGGACGTGGCGATTTTTTACGGTCGCGGTAACTGGCCGGGCTTGCGTGTGGAAAAATTATACGCAGAATATCTGTTGCCGGTCTGTTCACCGCTGCTGCTGACGGGGGATAAAGCGCTCAAAACGCCCGCCGATCTGGCGCAACATACGCTTTTGCACGATGCGTCGCGTCGCGACTGGCAAACTTATACCCGCCAGTTAGGTCTTAATCATATAAACGTGCAGCAGGGGCCCATTTTTAGCCACAGCGCGATGGTGCTACAGGCTGCCATTCACGGGCAGGGCGTGGCGTTGGCAAACAATG
This sequence comes from Enterobacter sp. CRENT-193, assembly GCF_002787395.1. Lineage (NCBI taxonomy): Bacteria > Pseudomonadati > Pseudomonadota > Gammaproteobacteria > Enterobacterales > Enterobacteriaceae > Enterobacter > Enterobacter sp. CRENT-193. Next base: position 1,751,079 of record NZ_CP024812.1, read on the forward strand.
TTATGGCGCAGTCCGAAATTGAGGCAGGCCGTCTGGTTTGCCCATTTAACGATGTACTGGTCAGCAAGAATGCATTTTATCTGGTTTGTCATGACAGTCAGGCAGAACTGGGTAAAATAGCCGCTTTCCGGCAGTGGATACTGGCGAAAGCGGCAAGCGAGCAAGAAAAATTCCGCTTCAGGTATGAACAATAACGTTTGTGTGCCGGGCACGCATCAATTCAGGACTTAAACATGACCAGCCGATTCATGCTGATTTTCGCCGCGGTGAGTGGCTTTATTTTTGTAGCTCTGGGCGCGTTTGGCGCGCATGTCTTAAGCAAATCTCTGGGCGTTGTGGAGATGGGGTGGATCCAGACCGGCCTTGAATATCAGGCGTTCCACACGCTGGCAATTTTTGGGCTGGCGGTGGCGATGCAGCGCCGCATCAGCATCTGGTTTTACTGGAGCAGCGTCTTTCTGGCGCTGGGTACCGTACTGTTCAGCGGCAGTCTTTACTGTCTGGCGCTGTCGCATTTACGCCTGTGGGCGTTTGTTACACCTGTCGGCGGCGTCAGCTTCCTGGCGGGTTGGGTGTTAATGTTTATCGGAGCTATCCGTCTGAAACGCAAGGGCGTTGTTCATGAATAAGGTTGTTTTATATTGTCGCCCGGGGTTTGAGAAAGAGTGCGCCGCGGAAATCACCGATAAAGCGGCGAAGCGTGAAGTCTTTGGATTCGCTCGCGTCAAAGAGAACGCGGGCTATGTGGTATTTGAATGCTATCAGCCTGATGATGCCGACAAGCTGGCGCGCGAACTGCCGTTCAGCTCATTGATTTTCGCCCGTCAGATGTTTGTCGCGGGTGAACTGCTGAAAGATCTTCCGCCGGAAGATCGCATCACGCCGATTGTTGGCCTGTTGCAGGGCGTGGTGGAGAAGGGCGGCGATTTGCGCGTGGAAGTGGCCGACACCAACGAAAGCAAAGAGCTGATGAAGTTCTGCCGTAAGTTCACCGTGCCGCTGCGCGCGGCGCTGCGTGATGCGGGTGTGCTGACAAACTACGAAACGCCAAAGCGCCCAGTCGTGCATATCTTCTTTATTGCGCCAGGATGTTGTTACGCAGGCTACTCGTATACCACCAATAACTCGCCGTTCTTTATGGGGATCCCGCGTCTGCGCTTCCCGGCAGATGCGCCGAGCCGTTCAACCCTCAAGCTGGAGGAGGCGTTTCACGTCTTTATCCCGGCGGACGAGTGGGACGAACGGCTGGCAAACGGCATGTATGCCGTCGACCTTGGCGCGTGCCCGGGCGGCTGGACCTATCAGCTGGTGAAACGCAACATGTGGGTTTCGTCTGTGGATAACGGCCCGATGGCGCAAAGCCTGATGGACACCGGGCAGGTCACCTGGCTGCGTGAAGACGGTTTCCGCTATCGCCCGAACCGCAACAACATCTCCTGGATGGTGTGCGACATGGTAGAAAAACCGGCGAAAGTGGCCGCGCTGATGGCCTCCTGGCTGGTGAACGGCTGGTGTCGTGAGACGATTTTCAACCTCAAGCTGCCGATGAAAAAGCGCTACGAAGAGGTGTCGCAGAACCTGGCTTATATTCAGCAGCAGCTGGATGAACACGGGATTAACGCGGAAATCCAGGCGCGTCAGCTTTATCACGACCGCGAAGAAGTGACTGTGCATATCCGTCGCTGGTGGGCGGCCGTGGGGGGGCGTCGCGACGAGCGATAACGTTTGTAACGCCCGGTGGCGCTGCGCTTACCGGGCCTACAAAATCGTGTAGTTGTTTTAACGTTCTAACCTTAACTGCTGTAAATTCCCGTCCAGCTGTAAATCAGTCTGTAGCGTCGCCACCTCCCGGCAGATAAGCGCCATTTCTTTATGCGCCTCCAGCTTTTTGCGCCATTTATCCGGCACCTCGTTCAGCCGGGCGTACATCCCTTCCAGACTCTGAAACTCCGTCAGCAGCTGTGCGGCGCTTTTGGGTCCAATACCGGCGACACCCGGCACTTTAGAGCTGCTGATCCCCGCCAGCCCCCAGTAATCCGGCAGTTGCTCAGGCGATACGCCAAACTCGCTGGCAATGAACGGCGCGTCCAGCCAGCGTTTTTGAAAATAGTCGCGAATACGGATAGTGGGGGAGAGCAGCTGGCAGTAGCCTTTGTCGGTTGAAACGATAGTCGCCTGATGTCCGGCGCTCGCGACTTTAACCGCCAGCGTTGCGGCTAAATCGTCAGCCTCATTACCGTGGGCGCCCCAGCACGGAACGCCGCGCTGCTCAAAGGCCGCGCGGATAGCGGGCATTTCTGCGTGCAGATCGTCCGGCATCGGCGCACGCCCGGCTTTGTAGTCCGGCAGGCGCTGGTGCCGCCAGCCCGTGTTGCGGGCTTCGTCATCAAAAACCGCGACCGCATGGGTGGGTTCACTGTGGCGGATAAGCTGCTCCAGCGCGTGTAAACAGGTGTCCTTGCAGGGTGTGCCCTGTACCGCATGAATACGGCGAATCAGGTTAAGAGCATCGACGATAAGCAAATGAACGGCCACAGATAATCTCCCTTCTGTCTAATGGGTGAAGGGTAACACTGAGCGCAGCATGAAACTATGAATGGTGGGGAAAACAGGAAGAAGCCTCGCAAAACGAGGCTTCCTGAGAGGCTTAATCGCAGGTGACGATCTTCATCGCCAGGCCACCGCGGGAGGTTTCGCGGTATTTGGCGTTCATATCTTTGCCGGTTTCGTACATGGTTTCGATAACCTTGTCGAGGCAGACGCGCGGTTCGCTGGTACGACGCAGCGCCATACGGGCCGCGTTCACTGCTTTCACCGAGGCGATGGCGTTACGTTCGATGCATGGCACCTGGACCTGTCCGCCGACCGGATCGCAGGTCAGCCCCAGGTTATGTTCCATGCCGATTTCCGCCGCGATACAAACCTGCGCAGGGCTTGCGCCCAGCAATTCGGCCAGACCCGCCGCCGCCATAGAGCAGGCTACGCCCACTTCACCCTGACAGCCTACTTCCGCGCCAGAAATTGAGGCGTTCATCTTGTACAGTGAGCCAATCGCACTGGCGACCAGCAGGTAGCGTGCAAGTGAGTTTGCGTTCACTTCACGGATAAACTTGTCGTAATACGCCAGGACCGCCGGAACAATGCCGCACGCCCCGTTGGTTGGTGCGGTGACGACGCGGCCGCCCGCGGCGTTCTCTTCGTTCACCGCCAGCGCGAACATGTTGATCCAGTCGACGACGGCCATCGGATCGGTGGTGGTTTTGTCGGCGCTGACCAGCATGCGGCGCAGCGCAGCCGCACGACGCGGAACACGCAGTTTACCCGGCAGCACGCCTTCGGTGGTGATCCCGCGCTCAATGCCGCTGCGCATCACTTCCCAGACGTTAGCGAAGTGCTGTTCCAGTTCCTCTTTGCTGTGCAGGGCCAGCTCGTTTTTCATCATCAGGCCGGAGAGAGAAAGCCCTGTCTCCTGGCAGTGACGCTGTAAGTCGGCCGCGTTTTTGTAAGGGTACGGCACATCAACAGCAGAATTGGTGCTTTGACCAAAATGGTCCTCGTCGACGATAAACCCGCCGCCGATGGAGTAATACGTCTGGCTGTAAACCGCTTTGTCGCCGGCCAGCGCGGTAATGCGCATGCCATTCTCGTGCAACGACAGGTTATCCGCATGGAAATTCATGCAGTGATCAACCGGGAATTCAACCTCATGCTCGCCGTTCGCCAGCAGCAAACGACCGTGGGTGTTCACGTCCTGGATAAAGCCAGGTATTGCATCAATATCAACGGTATCCGGCAGATTACCCGCCAGCCCCATGATAATGGCAATATCGGTATGGTGGCCTTTACCGGTCAGGGAAAGGGAACCATATACATCGACAACCACGCGGGTGATGTCGTGCAAAATGCCGCGTGCAATCAAGTCATCCGTGAATTGTTTACCGGCTTTCATTGGTCCGACGGTGTGAGAGCTGGAAGGACCAATACCGATTTTGAAGATATCGAATACGCTAATCATGATGCGTCCATTGCTTCAGTCAGAGGGGAGAAGTGCGCCGTCCGCAGACGGCGCAGGAGGTATTAGCTGAACAGCGAGTAGAAAATAGCGGAGATGGCAATCAGGCCCATCACAACAACGAACACGTTGCTGATATGGCCGCTGTATTTGCGCATCGCAGGCACTTTCTGAATCGCGTACATCGGCATCAGGAACAGGATCATCGCGATAATCGGGCCGCCCAGGGTTTCAATCATGCCCAGAATGCTTGGGTTCAGGGTGGCTACCGCCCAGGTGGTCACCAGCATGAACAGTGCAGTGATTTTGTTCAGACGGTTGATTTCAATGGTCTTGCCTTTACCACGCAGAGATTTAATCACCATGCCGTTGAAGCCTTCACGTGCGCCCAGGTAGTGGCCCAGGAAGGATTTGGTGATGGCGATAATCGCGATGATCGGCGCCATCCACGCAATCAGCGGTGCGTTAAAGTGGTTTGCCAGGTAAGACAGAATAGAGATGTTCTGCTCTTTCGCCGCCGCCAGATCCGCCGGGGAGAGGCTCAGCACGCAGCTGAACACGAAGAACATTACGGTCAGTACCATCATGATGTGCGCGCGAGCCAGGATGCTGGAGCACTTCTTCTCTGCGCCATTGCCGTACTCTTCACGCTTCGCTACTGCGAAGGAAGAGATGATTGGCGAGTGGTTGAAGGAGAATACCATCACCGGGATCGCCAGCCACAGGGTCAGCAGCAGACCGTTGCCGGTCGTGGATGCGCTGCTCAGAGACAGGGTTTCCAGCGCAGCGCCGTTCCACTGTGGGATCAGGTACAGAGCCAGCACCATCAGAGCCGCAACAAACGGGAACACCAGCACGCTCATCGCTTTCACAATCATCTGCTCGCCGAAGCGCACGATGGTCATCATACCGACGATCAGGATCAGGGACAGAATCGCACGCGGCGGCGGGGTCATCTGAAGCTGGTGCATCATAAAGCTTTCAACGGTGTTGGTGATAGCAACGCTGTACACCAGCAGAATCGGGTAAATCGCGAAGAAGTAGAGCAGGGTAATCAGCTTACCTGCGCCGACGCCGAAGTGTTCTTCAACGACTTCAGTGATGTCTTCGCCCGGATTTTTACCGGACAGCACGAAGCGGGTCAGGCCGCGGTGTGCAAAGAAGGTCATCGGGAAAGCGATGAGGGCCATGATGATCAGCGGGATCATACCGCCGACACCTGCGTTGATAGGAAGGAACAGTACACCAGCGCCGATTGCTGTGCCGTACAGGCCAAGCATCCACATGGTATCCGTTTTGCGCCAACCGCTTCGGGATTCAATCGAAGCAACGGTGCTGGTTTGAGTGGTTTCCATCTGTATCTCCTGGAGGAAGCAAATTGTCAGGTTTTTAGTCAAATCCGATGAAAAAGTGCCTGACGGTAATATGAAATTCGTTCAGTGACGGTTTTTTAATAATTTTTGCCCGTAACTATTGGCGGGCGGAAAGATACATTCTAGTTATGAATCTATCAGTGATCGCGATCCCAAATGCAATAATCCACTTGTGATGTGGGTATCTTTAGACCATTTATCTGTTAAAAAAACATCAAAGAGAATTTACGGGCGCGAAGGCTACCATTAACGACATGTTTTCGAAAAGGTCGACCCGCGAGATAGGTGTCTTTCGCTGTAAAGAAATGGGATTTTAGGATTTTCTGGCGGGTAATTTCGATTAAGGCTGATTATTTACGGTTTCAAAATCGAGGTAATCGTTTGCGCAGGCGTCAGATTTGTTAATAACATTGAAGATCGCTATGAATTGCATCACTAATAAAAAAGCCGGATGACGATCCGGCTTGAGAGGAGAGAAATGTCGCTTTACTTGATGATTTCGTAACACGGAATATAGGCAGAGCCTGGAAGCTTCATGCGGTGCTGAGCGACAAAGCCCTGCAACATGTCATCCATGCGGCGCATCATCTCCGGGTCACCGTGGATCTTATACGGCCCGAACTCTTCAATTGCGCGGATCCCTACCTCTTTCACGTTCCCCGCCACGATGCCAGAGAAGGCGCGACGCAGGTCGGCAGCCAGCACTTCCACCGGCTGATCCGGATAGAGTTTGAGGTTCGCCATGTTCTCATGCGACGGCTCGAAGGGTATCTGAAGATCCGGTGCGATACGGATGGACCAGTTAAAACTGTAGGCATCCCCGGTATCACGACGATTCTCTTTCACCAGCGGCATCGCTTTTTTCATCTGACGGGCCACTTCTGCGGCATCGTCAATAATAATGCGGTAGTGACGGCGCGCATCTTCGCCCAACGTATGCACGATAAACTCGTCCAGCACGCGGAAGTAGTCGGCGCTCTCTTTCGGGCCGGTCAGGATCAGCGGCAGAACCTGATCTTTGTTAGCCGGGTTCATCAGGATCCCCAGCAGATAAAGCAGCTCTTCCGCCGTGCCTACGCCGCCCGGGAAGATGATGATGCCGTGCGCGATACGGACAAACGCCTCAAGACGTTTTTCGATATCCGGCATAATAATCAGTTCGTTAACCAGCGGGTTAGGCGGCTCAGCGGCGATGATCGATGGCTCGGTCATGCCGATAAAACGGCCTTCTTTATAGCGTTGCTGTGCGTGTCCTACTGCCGCGCCTTTCATCGGCGCTTCCATCGCGCCAGGACCGCAACCGGTACAGATATTCAGTTCGCGCAGGCCGAGCTGCGTCCCTACGCGGCGGGCATACAGGTATTCGGTTTCGTTAATGGAGTGACCGCCCCAGCAGACGACCATGTTCGGCGCTTCGCCCACGTGCAGGGCACGGGCGTTACGCAGAATGGAGAAGACCAGGTTGGTGATATGAACGGAACTTTCCAGGTCAAGATGCTGGAAACGTCCGGCATTGCTAATCTGTCCGTTAACAAACAGAATGTCGCGCAGCACGGCAAACAGGTTGGCCTGAAGTGAGCGAATAATACGCCCGTCGACAAAAGCGTCTTCCGGCGGGTTGATCACTTCGAGCTTCACCCCGCGCTCGCGGCGCAGCACGTTGATATCAAAACTTTCGAAGCGGGACAGCAGCTCTTTACTGTTGTCGGTCAGGCTTCCGGAGTTCAGTACGGCAAGTGAACAGTTACGAAACAGTTGATAAAGGTCGCTACTGGCGGTGCGTTTAAGCATGTCCACTTCCAGTTGCGACAACATATCCATAGAGCCAAGCGGGCTAATATGTGTAATCAAGTGAGCTCCTTATGGGACGATTATCGTCTTTCCCTGTTGATTACAATAGCCCTGGCTTATGACGTTTCACAACACTTCGGGCGGAATACCGCCCGCATATTGTGAAAATATTTATCTTACTGGCGCACAAGTCGTCCGGTGGCAGGCACAAAATCGGTATTGGTGCGCCACGGGTTGATATCCAGACCGCCGCGACGGGTGTAGCGGGCGTAAACGCTCAACTTTTCGGGCTGGCAGAAACGCTGGATGTCGTTGAAGATGCGCTCCACGCACTGCTCGTGGAATTCGTTGTGATGACGGAATGACACCAGGTAACGCAGCAGCTTTTCACGGTCAATCTGCGGGCCGCGGTACTGGATCTGTACCGAGCCCCAGTCCGGCTGATGGGTGATAAGGCAGTTGGATTTCAGCAGATGGCTAACCAGCGTCTCGTTGACCACTTTTCCGCCCGCCGCGTTTTCCAGGTAGTCGCTGCTAAATTCATAGCTTTCCACCTCAATGTCCTGACCGTCGATGCAGGTGCCGTGGAAATGGGCGATGGGCTGACCTTCCAGCTCATGCAGACGGTATAACGAGACGGTTACGTTCCCCTGCGCGCACGCGCTTAAATCACGTTCAAGCGTCTGTTGCACCTCGTCCCAGCTGTTAAATTTGGTCTGGTTAAAGCTGTTGAGATAGAGCTTAAAGCTCTTGGATTCGACCAGGTTTACGCTGGCGTAATCCAGCTCAACGTGGCCCACGGCCACCTGCGGCAGACCGCGCGCATTCAGCCAGGAGAGTTCGTACAGCGTCCAGATGTCGCCGCCGACAAACGGCAGCGCGTCAGCGTGCAGCCCGAGCGGATCGCGGTTCAGACTGCGCGGCACGCCCTGCAACAGGCTTGCATCGTAGGTGTCGCGGTAATCGGTCGATTTTCCCAGCGTTAAGCCCGTTAACGCCTGATGATTTTCGTAAGACATGTTTCATAGCCACTTTACAGGTACACTTATGGGCTGAGTTTATCCTGTCTTACAAGAAGAGAGAAATCGGTGGATATCGAAACTGCAAATGCCCTGACGTCCTTCACGACCCGCTATTGCGATGCCTGGCATGAAAAGCGGGGGACGTGGCCGCAAAGTACTGACTTATATGGCGTGCCGTCACCGTGCATTATCGCTTCGCAGGATGATTACGTTATCTGGCAACCGAAACCGTTCATGGGCGAGCAGAATGTAAATGCTGTTGAACGCGCGATGGACCTTGTGATACAACCTGCGCTTCATGCATTTTATACCACGCAGTTTGCCGGGGATATGACTGCATGTTTTGCAGGACAGCCGCTGACGCTGCTGCAAACCTGGAGCGAAGACGATCTGCAACGCGTTCAGGAAAACCTCATTGGTCACCTGGTCACGCAAAAACGGCTTAAGCTCTCTCCGACTCTCTTTATTGCGACGCTCGACAGTGAACTGGACGTCATTTCTGTCTGCAACCTGTCTGGCGAGGTCATTAAAGAGACGCTCGGCACCCGCAATCGCGACGTTCTCGCGCCTTCACTTGCGGATTTCCTTACCCGAATTGAGCCGCTTCTGTAATCCATGATGCTAGTGGGCGTGTGAGAGATCTCTTACACGCGCTGTGAGACATCGCCGAAACAATTAGCATTGTCTTAGGAATTTCAGATTAATATTAACTTCTCTTTCAATAAGTTAGTGGTTTTCTGAAAGGAAATCCCCCGTTTCGCCTGGCTTACATTGCTCACAAGGTGGGTTGTAAGACGAAGCAGAATAGCGGATTCTATCTGTGTCGACAGGATGCCGACACGAGAAACGAACATCAGGATGATGGCGTTTCTTACCAGGGACACGTCAGGATGACGCCGCAGGAAGGCTTCAGGATGAAGCAAAGTGGATCACGCAGGATGCGTAAGGGACACCTCCAGGAAGGAGAACGAGAGCCGGTCAGGATGGTCGGTGGGTCAGGATGGCCAGGACGTTTCAGGATGAAACCTACACATCAGGACGATGTGAGCAGGAAGCAAAAGGTAAAGGGATGACCAGGCCTTCGGGCATCAGGAAAAGTTGTCACGGATGAGCAGGGAGCACGTATTGTAGCTGGAATGCTGCGAAACGAACCGGGAGCACTGTTTTTACAGTGCTCCCTTTTTTATTTCTGTCTTCCGCAATGCTATGCTTCGCGCCATTCCGTTTTTCAGTTGAGGTATATATGTCGCATCATGACAGCGTTCGTGCGCAGTTGCACGCCATCGAAGCCCTTATGCGCCAGCATCAGCTGTGGCAGGATAACGCGCCGCAGCCAGACGCGTTCGCCAGCACCCAACCGTTTTGTCTGGATACGCTGGACCCGTTCGAGTGGCTCCAGTGGGTCTTAATTCCGCGTATGCATGCGCTGCTGGAAGGTGGCCACGCGTTGCCCGCGTCTTTTGCCGTCTCTCCCTATTACGAAATGGCGCTGGAAGCGACCCACCCGGCGCGTGCCATGATGCTGGTGGAGCTGGAGAAGCTGGATGCGCTTTTCGCCGGTGACGATGCATGACGCTTGAGATCCTTTATCAGGATGAGTGGTTAGTGGCGGTGAATAAACCGTCCGGCTGGCTGGTGCACCGTAGCTGGCTCGATCGCGATGAGAAAGTGGTGGTCATGCAAACCGTGCGCGATCAAATCGGTCAGCACGTTTTTACTGCCCATCGTCTCGATCGGCCAACCTCTGGTGTTCTGCTGATGGGGCTTTCCAGTGAGGCCGGGCGCCTGCTGGCGCAGCAGTTTGAACAGCACCAGATCCAGAAACGCTACCACGCCATCGTGCGTGGCTGGCTGATGGATTCCGCCACGCTTGATTATCCCCTGGTGGAGGAACTGGATAAAATCGCCGATAAATTTGCCCGCGACGATAAAGGCCCGCAGCCAGCGGTGACCGACTATCGTGGTATGGCGACCACAGAACTGCCGGTGGCGACCAGCAAATTTCCGACCACGCGATACAGTCTGGTGGAGCTTTTGCCCAAAACCGGGCGCAAGCACCAGCTTCGCCGTCACCTTGCACATCTGCGCCACCCCATTATCGGCGACAGCAAGCACGGCGATCTGCGCCAGAACCGCAGCGCGGCCGAGCACTTTGGCTGTAACCGGCTGATGCTGCACGCCAGCGAGCTACGCCTGACGCACCCGTTTACCGGCGAACCGCTGACTATTCGCGCGGGGCTGGACAAGGTCTGGATGCAGGCGCTGTCACAGTTTGGCTGGCTGGGACAACTCCCCGAAAATGAAAGGGTTGAGTTTGCCGCAGGCAACGTTCAGGATGAACAGCAAGCGCAATAATTACGGGAGCAAAGCATGGCTGAAGTAGGCATTTTTGTCGGCACGATGTACGGCAACTCGCTGCTGGTGGCGGAGGAAGCGGAAGCAATCCTCGTAAACCAGGGCCATAAAGCAACGGTCTATGAAGATCCGGAGCTGGCGGACTGGGAAAAGTATAAAGATAAATACATCCTGGTGGTGACCTCCACCACCGGGCAGGGCGATCTACCGGACAGCATCGTCCCGCTTTTCCAGGGCATTAAAGACCAGCTTGGCTATCAGCCAGATGTTCACTATGGCATCATTGCCCTCGGCGATAGCTCTTACGCCAATTTCTGCGGCGGCGGTAAACAGTTCGACGCGCTGTTGCAGGAACAGAGCGCTCAGCGCGTCGGAGATATGTTGCTGATTGATGCGGGTGAACACCCTGAGCCAGAAAGCGAGTCAAATCCCTGGGTTGAACACTGGGCCACGCTCCTGAACTAACCCTGTACTAAACGAACGCCAGGCCGGGTAAGGCGAAGCCGCCACCCGGCAACGAAGCCGCATCCTATCCTCAATTCCGTGAAGTATCTTCCACCACTTTGGGCTTATGCCCCAAACCACGTTCCCCACGCCCGTCAATGTTGTGTTCCTGCACGGTGAGAGAACCGGTCACTCCTTCATATACTTTTCCCGTCACTATAAAACGGCTTCTGGCCGTACCAAAACCAAACACAAATCTCTCATTCTGATTACCCTACAGGTGCTGTACAGAATGAACCAGGCGAAAGCTATGTTTCAGGAGTGCAACAATGAGTACATTAAGCCACGCGGCGAGCAGCGCTGAGAAGCGCACCAACGCCCGCTACTGGATAGTGGTGATGCTGTTTATCGTCACCTCTTTCAACTACGGCGACCGTGCCACGTTATCCATTGCCGGCTCTGAGATGGCAAAGGACATCGGACTTGATCCGGTGGGTATGGGGTATGTTTTCTCCGCATTTTCATGGGCCTACGTAATCGGCCAAATCCCTGGCGGCTGGCTGCTGGACCGCTTTGGCTCAAAACGGGTCTATTTCTGGTCCATTTTCATCTGGTCGATGTTTACCCTGTTACAGGGCTTCGTGGATATCTTTAGCGGCTTCGGCATTATCATTGCGCTCTTTACCCTCCGCTTCCTGGTGGGCTTAGCGGAAGCGCCATCGTTCCCTGGCAACAGCCGTATTGTGGCCGCCTGGTTCCCGGCGCAGGAGAGGGGAACGGCGGTAGCGATCTTTAACTCGGCGCAATACTTTGCGACGGTTATTTTCGCGCCAATCATGGGCTGGCTGACGCATGAGGTGGGCTGGTCACACGTCTTCTTCTTCATGGGCGGGCTGGGGATCGTCATCAGCTTCATCTGGTTGAAAGTGATCCACGAACCAAACCAGCATCCGGGCGTGAACAAGAAAGAGCTGGACTACATTGCTGAAGGCGGGGCGCTGATCAACATGGATCAGAAAACCCAGAAAGCTAAGGTCCCGTTCAGCCAGAAATGGGGGCAGATCAAACAACTCGTCGGCTCACGAATGATGATCGGTATCTATCTCGGCCAGTATTGCATTAACGCCTTAACCTACTTCTTCATCACCTGGTTCCCGGTTTACCTGGTGCAGGCGCGCGGCATGTCGATTCTGAAGGCGGGGTTTGTCGCCTCCGTGCCGGCCATCTGCGGCTTCGTGGGTGGAGTGCTTGGCGGGGTCATCTCCGACTGGTTGATGCGTCGTACCGGTTCGCTGAATATTGCGCGTAAAACGCCAATCGTGCTCGGCATGCTGCTCTCCATGACCATGGTGTTCTGTAACTACGTCAGCGCGGAGTGGATGATTATCGGCTTTATGGCGATGGCCTTCTTCGGTAAAGGCATTGGCGCACTGGGCTGGGCGGTGATGGCAGATACCGCGCCGAAAGAGATCAGCGGCCTGAGCGGCGGTCTGTTCAACATGTTTGGCAACATTTCCGGCATTGTCACCCCAATCGCTATCGGTTACATCGTCGGCACCACCGGCTCCTTCAATGGTGCGCTGATTTATGTAGGCGTCCATGCGCTGGTGGCGGTACTCAGTTACCTGGTGCTGGTGGGTGACATCAAACGAATCGAACTGAAACCTGTTGGGGAGCGCGGATGATGACAACGCAATCAAGCCCGATCGTGACGGAGATGAAGGTCATCCCGGTGGCGGGGCAGGACAGCATGCTGCTCAACATTGGTGGCGCGCATAACGCCTGGTTCACCCGCAACATTGTGGTGCTGACCGACAGCGCAGGGAACACCGGCGTCGGGGAAGCGCCTGGCGGAGAGGTGATTTACCAGACGCTGGTCGACGCCATCCCGCAGGTGGTTGGGCAGGAGGTCGCCCGTCTCAACAAGGTGGTTCAGCGGGTGCATAAGGGCAACCAGTCGGCGGATTTTGATACCTTCGGCAAAGGTGCCTGGACGTTTGAACTGCGCGTTAACGCGGTGGCGGCGCTGGAGGCGGCTCTCCTCGATTTACTGGGCAAGGCGCTGAACGTGCCGGTCTGCGAACTGCTGGGGCCAGGCAAACAGCGTGATGCGGTCACGGTGCTGGGCTATCTGTTCTACGTTGGCGACCGGACTAAAACCGATCTGCCGTATCTGGAACGCTCGCCGGGTAGCCACGAGTGGTATCACCTGCGTCATCAGGAGGCGCTCTCTGGCGAGGCGGTGGTACGCCTGGCAGAGGCGGCGCAGGATCGCTACGGCTTTAAAGACTTCAAGCTGAAAGGCGGCGTTCTGCCGGGCGAGCAGGAGATTGACAGCGTGCGCGCGTTGAAAAAACGCTTCCCGGAGGCACGCATCACCGTCGATCCGAACGGCGCCTGGCTGCTGGATGAAGCTATCGCGCTGTGCAAAGGGCTGGGCGACGTGCTGACCTACGCGGAAGATCCGTGCGGCGCCGAGCAGGGCTTTTCTGGCCGCGAGGTGATGGCCGAATTCCGCCGCGCTACAGGGCTGCCGGTTGCGACCAACATGATCGCCACCAACTGGCGCGAAATGGGCCATGCGGTGATGCTGAATGCGGTGGACATACCGCTGGCGGACCCGCACTTCTGGACCCTTTCCGGCGCGGTGCGCGTGGCGCAGCTGTGCGATGACTGGGGCCTCACCTGGGGCTGCCACTCCAATAATCATTTCGACATTTCGCTGGCGATGTTTACCCACGTTGGCGCGGCGGCGCCGGGCAACCCGACCGCCATCGATACGCACTGGATCTGGCAGGAAGGCGAAGCGCGCCTGACCAAAAATCCACTTGAAATCAAAAACGGCACAATTGCCGTACCGGATGCGCCGGGGCTGGGCGTGGAGCTTGACTGGGATCAGATCCACAAGGCGCATGAAGCGTATAAAAAACTGCCGGGCGGCGCGCGCAACGACGCAGGCCCGATGCAGTACCTTATCCCCGGCTGGACATTTGACCGTAAGCGCCCTGTATTTGGACGTCACTGATAAAAGGATCGAACGATGAGCACATTTTCTACCCCTGTAGTTACCTCCATGCAGATCATTCCTGTCGCGGGACATGACAGCATGCTGATGAACCTGAGCGGCGCCCATGCGCCGTTCTTCACCCGTAATATTGTGGTGATCAAGGACAACTCAGGGCATACCGGTGTCGGTGAAATCCCGGGCGGGGAGAAGATCCGTAAAACGCTGGAGGACGCCATTCCGCTGGTGGTGGGTAAAACGCTGGGCGAGTACAAAAATGTGCTGACTCGCGTGCGCACGACCTTTGCCGATCGTGATGCGGGTGGCCGTGGTCTGCAAACGTTTGATCTGCGCACCACTATCCATGTGGTCACGGGCATTGAAGCCGCGATGCTGGATCTGCTGGGCCAGCATCTGGGCGTCAATGTCGCCTCCCTGCTGGGCGACGGCCAACAGCGCAGCGAAGTGGAAATGCTCGGCTACCTGTTCTTTATCGGCAACCGCAAACTCACCCCGCTGCCGTACCAGAGCCAGCCGGACGAAAAATGCGACTGGTATCGTGTGCGTCACGATGAAGCGATGACCCCGGACGCGGTGGTGCGCCTGGCGGAAGCCGCGTATGAAAAATATGGCTTTAATGACTTCAAGCTGAAAGGCGGCGTACTGGCGGGTGAAGAAGAAGCTGAGGCGATCGCCGCGCTGGCGAAGCGCTTCCCGCAGGCGCGCGTCACGCTGGATCCGAACGGTGCCTGGTCGCTTGATGAGGCGATCAAAATCGGTAAGCAGCTTAAAGGCGTGCTGGCCTACGCGGAAGATCCGTGCGGCGCCGAGCAGGGGTTCTCCGGACGTGAAGTAATGGCGGAGTTCCGTCGCGCCACCGGGCTGCCAACCGCCACCAACATGATCGCGACCGACTGGCGTCAGATGGGGCACACGCTCTCGCTGCAATCGGTGGACATTCCGCTGGCAGACCCGCACTTCTGGACGATGCAGGGCTCGGTTCGCGTGGCGCAGATGTGCCATGAGTTCGGCCTGACCTGGGGCTCCCACTCCAACAACCACTTCGACATCTCGCTGGCGATGTTCACCCACGTGGCGGCCGCTGCGCCGGGCAACATTACCGCCATCGACACCCACTGGATCTGGCAGGAGGGCAACCAGCGCCTGACCAAACAGCCGTTTGAAATCAAAGGCGGCATGGTGCAAGTTCCTGCTACGCCGGGGCTGGGCGTTGAGCTGGATATGGACCAGGTCATGAAAGCGCATGAGCTTTACCAGAAACACGGCCTGGGCGCGCGTGATGACGCGCTGGCGATGCAATACCTGATCCCAGAGTGGAGATTCGACAATAAACGTCCGTGCATGGTACGATAAGCTCATTGGGACCGCTCCCATGAGTGGTCCCTTACGTGGTGTATGCTTAACGTAACTAACATGCGTAAGGATGGCTTATGAAAATTGTTATCGCTCCGGACTCGTATAAGGAAAGCTTGAGCGCGCTGGAGGTGGCGACAGCGATAGAGGTCGGTTTTCGCGAAATTTTCCCGTCAGCGGACTATGTCAAATTACCGGTTGCCGATGGTGGTGAAGGGACGGTGGAAGCGATGGTGGCAGCCACGCATGGGCGTCTTGTCCATGTTCCTGTTACCGGGCCTTTGGGTGAACGCGTGGAAGGGTTTTTCGGGTTATCCGGAGACGGGAAAAGCGCCTTTATCGAGATGGCGGCAGCGAGCGGTCTGGAGCTTGTTGCTCCTGCAAAGCGTAACCCGTTAATCACCACCTCCTGGGGAACCGGGGAACTGATCCGTCATGCGCTGGATGCGGGCGTTAAGCATATCATTATTGGCATTGGAGGCAGCGCGACCAATGACGGTGGCGCAGGCATGGTGCAGGCGCTGGGCGTAAAACTGCTGGATGCGAAAGCGCAGCCCGTTGGGCCGGGCGGCGGCGAACTGGCAAGCCTTGCGCATATCGATCTTAGCGGGCTGGATAAGCGGCTGGCAGCCTGTCGAATTGAAGTGGCCTGCGATGTAACCAACCCCCTGATCGGCGAGACTGGCGCTTCTGCGGTATTTGGTCCGCAGAAAGGGGCGACGCCGGAGATGGTCAGGACGCTGGACAACGCGCTTGCGCATTACGCAAAAATTATCGCCCGGGATCTGGATATTGACGTCTTAAACCTGGCGGGCGGCGGTGCGGCTGGCGGAATGGGGGCGGCGCTGTATGCATTTTGCGGCGCACAGCTCCGTCAGGGGATTGAGATTGTCACCGATGCCCTGCATCTCGATGAACAGGTCGCGGACGCCGATCTGGTGATCACGGGCGAAGGGCGTATCGACAGCCAGACGATCCACGGAAAAGTGCCCGTTGGCGTGGCGAGAGTCGCGAAACGCTATAACAAGCCGGTTATTGGCATTGCCGGCAGCCTGACGGCGGATGTTGGCGTGGTGCATGAGCACGGACTGGATGCCGTATTCAGCGTGATTTACACCATCTGCTCGCTGGAGGATGCGCTGGAAAATGCGCAACAGAATGTACAGATGGCCGCAAGGAATATTGCGGCGGTGATAAAGATGGGGCAGGGGATGTCGCGTTAACGTTCGTGCTCCTGTAGGCCCGGTAAGCGAAGCGCCACCGGGCTTTGGTCTTAGCTCCCCAACACCTTCATTGCTTCCCGCGTCACGTTGTCCATCTCATCCAGCAGCTCCAGGAACTCCGGTTCGAGATCGGATTCTGGCGTACCCGCGCGAAGCTGCTGTTCAAGCAGCTGGCAGAGATTTTTCAACCGCGGTACGCCGCTGTAGCCGCAGCTGCCGTGCAGTTTATGGATAGCCTCCAGCAGCCCTTCAGGGTTTTCACCCACCAGCTGTTCTTCAACCTTGTTACGGATCTCAGGCAGGAAGTCCACCAGCATTTGCAGCATATCGCGGGCCAGATCGGGTTTGCCCGCCGCCTGGCGCAGCGCCAGTTGCCAGTCAAACGTGGCATTCTGGTTAACGCTAATTTCCGGCGATTCAGCTGTAATGGTGTATGTCCCGCCAATGTGTCCCGGCTTGTAGCGCAGCAGCAGGCTGTGCAGCTTCTCTTCGTCGATCGGTTTCGCCAGATAATCGTTCATACCCGCACCCAGCAGTTTCTCCTTTTGCCCCGCCATCGCGTGCGCCGTCACGGCAATCACCGGCGTCTGCTGCTGGTGCGGAAGCTGGCGAATCAACTCGCAGGCGCGGATGCCATCCATGCCCGGCATCTGAATATCCATCAGGATCAGGTCGAACTGCATCTGTTTGGCTTGTTCCACGGCTTCGGCGCCGCTGGTACACAGCTCAACGTGCTGAACCTGATCCTCAAGCAGCACGCCAATCAGCTTCAGGTTCGCCGGGTTATCGTCCACGGCCATCACCGTCATCGGCAGCTTATGTTCGTCATTTTCCAGCGGCAGGGACTGATGCGTCAGACGGCAATATTCGGTCAACGCAGGTAACAGCCGTGTGGCGGTGAGGGGTTTCAGCAGACACGCCGCCGCTCCGTCGTTTTTCAGCTCTTCGGCGTTGATTTGGGCGTGGCACGGCAGCGCCAGCAGCAGGTAGTCCGTCATTGAGGCCGCCTTCGCCAGGCGTTCCTGCTGCATGGTCAGTTCTCCGGTAAACGTCACCGGAATCCCCAACAACAGGATATCGTAATGATCGTTCGCCAGCGCGGAGAAGGTCGGGCTGTAGATGACCTCCAGCGGCGTGCTGCTTAATACATCCAGCGTACACTGCGCCGCCGCGGCGTTCGGTTCCACATAGGCCAGACGCATCCCTTTCAGGCAGCCGGTGACCGGGCCGTCGGTCTGCACGTTCGGGTTAAGATCAAGGTTGATATGGAACCAGAAGGTTGAGCCCCGGTTAGGCTGGCTGTGGAAGGAGATATCGCCTCCCATCTCTTTCACCAGCTTTTGGGTGATCACCAGCCCCAGGCCCGTTCCGCCGTGACGACGGGAAATGCTCGCATCGGCCTGGCGGAAAGCCTGGAACAGACGCGTCTGATCGCGCTCCGGAATACCGATGCCGGTATCCCGGATCTGCACTTCAATCTGGACTTTGTTATTACTGAGCGCCCTTTTTTCGACCAGAATGTCGATGTTGCCGCTCTCGGTGAACTTAATCGCGTTGCCCACCAGATTGGTAATGACCTGTTGCAGGCGCAGCGGGTCGCCAATGACGTTATCCGGCACATCATTTTTAATATTGAGCGTCAGTTCCAGACCCTTATCATGCGATGAGTGGGCAAGAAGCGTGACCACGTCATCCAGCGTGCTGCGCAGCGGGAAGGGAATACTCTCCAGAATCAGCTTGCCCGCTTCCAGCTTCGAGAAGTCCAGTACGTCGTTAATAATGGTCAGCAGGTTATTGGCTGAGCGTTCAATGGTATGCAGATGGTCACGCTGGGTTGGGTTAAGCTCGCTTTTGAGCGTCAGACGGGTAAAGCCAATCACCCCGTTCAGCGGCGTGCGCAGCTCGTGCGACATGTTCGCCAGGAATTCAGACTTAATACGCGCCGCCTCCTGAGCACGTTTTTTCGCCAGATCCAGCTCCACGTTCTGGATCTCCATCTGCTCCAGCGTTTCGCGCAGGTCAGAGGTGGCCTGGTCAACGTTGTGCTGCATCTCTTCGTGATAAGCCGCCAGCGACATCGCCATTGAGTTGATGTCGTTTTTCAGCATATCCAGCTCGCCGAGCATAAAGCCTTCCACGCGGCTGTCGAGCTGACCCCGGCGGATCCGGTCAACGGTATTCACCATGTTGCGGATAGGCCCCGTGACGTCGCGCATCAGTCGCCAGCCGAAGATCAGCGCTATGCCGATGCAGAACAGCATCATCACGCCGGAGATGAATATTTCTTTGTACTGCTGGAGCCGTACCGACTTAAGATCCAGCTCCAGCGCCACATATCCCAGCATATTATTGCTGGACTTCGCATCGGACTGGGCGGATTCATCGGGTGAATAGCTTTCGGAGATAATCGGCGTGCGCAGGATCATGATATCGCCTCGCCGCAACACCGTAAGATGACGCGGGAAGGGGGTACCATCCGGGATTTTCAGCGACGTGGGATCCAGATGGAAATTCGAGGTGACGAACAGACGGTTATGCTCATCGTAAACGGAAATGGCGCGCACAATCTCTGAATGACGGCGGTGCAGCACGCTGATTAACTGACCAATGGATTCACGGTTTTGCAGGTTCATACCGTACTCGCTGGAGACGGCCAGCGGTTCGATAATGCTGGCCCCGGCATCTTCAAGCTGTCTCTGCAAATCGTTATAGCGATGCACCACAAAGAAAATGCTCAGCAGCAAACCGATGAGAACGGTAGGAGCGAGGATCAAAATCATCATGCGCGCGCGCAGGCTGTAGTTGGTCATGGAGTTCCGTTATGGGACAATCAGGCTAATTATGTTTATTTGAGAACAATCTCGGCGATGGCGCAATTCTACTCTGCAAAACGACGCGTGACGACGCGTCAGATCATAACTGTTGAAGCCTCTGACCTCGATCCTTTTGGACAGGGGGTGGCGCGTCACAAGGGTAAAACACTGTTTATCACAGGTTTGCTGCCAGGAGAACGTGCAGATATTACGCTGACGGAAGACAAACGTCAGTATGCGCGCGGTCAGGTCAAGCGCCGTCTTAATGATAGCCCGGAGCGCGTGACGCCTCGCTGCCCCCATTTTGGCGTCTGCGGTGGCTGCCAGCAACAGCATGCCAGCACTGAATTACAGCAAAAAAGTAAAAGCAGCGCGCTGGCCCGCCTGGTCGGGCACGACGTGAATGACATCATTGCCGATCGGCCCTGGGGCTACCGTCGCCGCGCTCGCCTGAGCCTCAGCTACCAGCCCAAAACCGAGCGGCTGGAGATGGGGTTTCGCAAAGCCGGCTCCAGCGATATCGTCTCTGTCACGCAGTGCCCTGTTTTGGTGCCCCATCTTGAGGCATTGCTCCCGGACGTGCACCACTGTCTTGCATCGCTGGATGGCGTGCGTTCGCTCGGCCATGTCGAACTGGTGTTGGCCAACAGTGCCCCGCTGATGGTGCTGCGCCACACCGCGCCGCTGTCAAAGGCGGATCGCGAAAAACTGGAACGCTTTTCGCATTCTCATGAGCTTGCGCTTTTCCTCGCGCCGCAAAGCGAGATACTTGAGCAGGTCAGCGGAGAAGCGCCCTGGTATGCGTCAGACGGGCTACGCTTAACGTTCAGCCCGCGGGATTTTATCCAGGTCAACGACGGCGTGAACCAACAGATGGTGGCGAATGCGCTGGAATGGCTCGACGTACAGCCCACTGACCGGGTGCTCGATCTGTTCTGCGGCATGGGGAACTTTACCCTGCCGCTGGCCCGCAGAGCAGCAAGCGTGGTCGGAGTGGAAGGCGTTGAGGCGCTGGTGGCGAAAGGCCAGGAGAACGCCCAACAGAACGGTTTGCAAAATGTGACATTCTTTCATCAAAATCTTGAGGATGATGTCACTCAGCAACCGTGGGCTAAGCAGGGCTTTGATAAGATCCTGCTCGATCCGGCGCGCGCAGGTGCGCCGGGCGTGATGCAGCATATAATTAAACTCGCGCCTGAACGCGTGGTCTATGTTTCCTGTAACCCGGCGACGCTTGCCCGTGACAGCGAAGCATTATTGAGCGGGGGTTACCAGATTCGGCGTCTGGCAATGCTGGACATGTTCCCGCACACTGGTCATCTGGAATCGATGGTGTTGTTCGAGCACATCTAATGAGTTTGGCTTGTCGACTTCGACAGGCCCTTGTCCCTAAAGGAGAGGACGATGGTTGCGGTAAGAAGTGCACATTTAAATAAAGCTGGTGAGTTTGACCCTCAAAAATGGATCGCAAGTCTGGGGATTTCCAGCCAGCAGTCGTGTGAACGCTTAACCGAAACCTGGGCCTATTGTTTACGCACAACGCAGGGGCATCCGGACGCTGAACTGCTGTTGTGGCGCGGCGTGGAGATGGTTGAAATTCTCTCCATGCTGAACATGGACATCGAAACGCTACAGGCCGCACTGCTGTTCCCCCTGGCGGACGCCGACGTGGTGACGGAAGACGTCCTGCGTGAAAGCGTCGGCCAGTCCGTCGTGGCGCTTATCCACGGCGTACGTGATATGGCAGCCATTCGTCAGCTTAAAGCCGCGCAAACTGACTCTGTCTCTTCCGAGCAGGTGGATAACGTTCGTCGTATGCTGCTGGCGATGGTAGATGATTTCCGCTGCGTGGTGATCAAGCTGGCCGAACGGGTTGCCCATCTGCGTGAAGTAAAGGATGCGCCGGAAGACGAGCGCGTCCTGGCCGCCAAAGAGTGTACGAATATCTATGCGCCGCTGGCGAACCGTCTGGGTATCGGGCAACTGAAGTGGGAGCTGGAAGATTACTGCTTCCGCTACCTGCATCCGGCGGAATACAAACGCATTGCAAAATTGCTGCACGAACGCCGCATTGACCGCGAGCACTATATCGAGGAATTTGTCAGCGGGCTGCGCCAGTCGATGAAAGAGGAGAATGTGCGCGCCGAGGTCTACGGGCGTCCAAAGCACATCTACAGCATCTGGCGCAAAATGCAGAAGAAACACCTCGCCTTTGACGAGCTGTTTGACGTGCGCGCGGTGCGTATCGTGGCGGAGCGTCTTCAGGACTGCTATGCCGCGCTGGGGATAGTGCATACTCATTTCCGCCATCTGCCGGATGAGTTCGATGACTACGTCGCGAACCCGAAACCGAATGGCTATCAGTCTATCCATACCGTGGTGCTCGGCCCTGGCGGCAAAACGGTGGAAATTCAGATCCGTACCAAACAGATGCACGAAGACGCCGAGCTGGGCGTGGCGGCGCACTGGAAATACAAAGAGGGTACCTCCGGTGGAGGTCGCTCCGGTCACGAGGACCGTATCGCCTGGCTGCGTAAGCTGATTGCGTGGCAGGAAGAGATGGCCGACTCCGGCGAAATGCTCGACGAAGTGCGCAGTCAGGTCTTCGACGATCGCGTCTACGTCTTTACCCCGAAAGGGGACGTGGTTGATTTGCCGGCAGGCTCCACGCCGCTCGATTTCGCCTACCACATCCACAGCGATGTGGGGCACCGTTGCATCGGGGCGAAGATCGGCGGACGTATCGTACCGTTTACCTACCAGCTCCAGATGGGCGATCAGATTGAAATCATCACCCAGAAGCAGCCAAACCCAAGCCGCGACTGGCTGAATCCGAACCTCGGTTACGTTACCACCAGCCGTGGGCGCTCTAAAATCCACGCCTGGTTCCGCAAGCAGGATCGTGACAAGAACATCCTTGCCGGTCGTCAGATCCTGGACGACGAGCTGGAACATATCGGGATAAGCCTGAAAGAGGCGGAGAAGTTCCTGCTGCCACGCTACAACTTCAACGAGCTCGACGAACTGTTAGCGGCGATTGGTGGCGGCGATATCCGCCTGAACCAGATGGTGAACTTCCTGCAAGCGCAGTTCAACAAGCCAAGCGCAGCGGAGCAGGATGCGGCGGCGCTGAAACAGCTCCAGCAGAAAACCTACGCTCCGCAGCAGCGCAGCAAGGACAATGGCCGCGTGGTGGTTGAAGGGGTGGGTAACCTCATGCACCATATTGCCCGCTGCTGCCAGCCGATCCCGGGAGACGATATTGTCGGCTTTATCACCCAGGGGCGTGGGATCTCGATTCACCGCTCCGACTGCGATCAGCTTGCAGAGCTGCAATCGCATGCGCCGGAACGTATCGTGGAAGCCGTCTGGGGGGAGAGCTACTCGGCGGGTTACTCGCTGGTGGTGCGCGTCACTGCCAACGACCGCAGCGGCCTGCTGCGCGACATCACCACCATTCTCGCCAACGAGAAGGTCAACGTGCTGGGCGTTGCCAGCCGCAGCGATACCCGCGAGCAGCTTGCCACCATCGATATGACTATCGAAATCTATAACCTTCAGGTGCTGGGCCGCGTACTCGGCAAACTGAATCAGGTGCCGGATGTGATTGACGCGCGTCGTCTGCACGGTGGCTAAACATCCTCTTCTGTAGGCCGGGTAAGGCAACGCCGCCACCCGGCTCAGGCATTTAATGGAATCTGTTATGACTCAAATCGACCGCCTGCTTGGCATCATGAAACGCCTGCGCGATCCGGAAAACGGCTGCCCGTGGGATAAAGAGCAGACTTTCGCCACCATTGCGCCTTACACGCTGGAAGAGACCTACGAAGTGCTGGACGCCATTTCACGCGAGGATTTCGACGATCTGCGCGGTGAGCTGGGCGACCTGCTGTTCCAGGTGGTGTTCTACGCGCAGATGGCGCAGGAAGAGGGGCGCTTTAACTTTGACGATATCTGCGCCGCTATCAGCGACAAGCTGGAGCGTCGTCATCCGCATATCTTTGGTGATGCCTCCGCAGGCAACAGTGCGGAAGTGCTGGCGCGCTGGGAGCAGATAAAAAGCGCTGAACGCGCTGAAAAATCCCAGCACTCGGCGCTGGACGACATTCCCCTGAACCTTCCCGCGCTGATGCGCGCGCACAAAATTCAAAAGCGCTGCTCGGCGGTAGGGTTTGACTGGACCTCTCTCGGCCCGGTGCTGGAAAAAGTACACGAAGAGATCGACGAAGTGATGCATGAAGCGCAGCAGGCCGTTGTGGATGAAGCAAAGCTGGAAGAGGAGATGGGCGATCTGCTGTTTGCAACCGTCAACCTTTCACGCCACCTCGGTGTAAAAGCGGAAACCGCCCTGCAAAAAGCGAACATTAAATTCGAACGACGCTTTCGCGAAGTTGAGCGGATTGTGGCCTCGCGCGGCCTGGAAATGAGCGGGATTGACCTCGACGCGATGGAAGAAGTCTGGCAGGAAGTAAAACGCCAGGAACATGATCTCTAACGAGATTTTGCGATCAAGCGCAATTTGTGTGATTTTTTAAATGACAAGCGCTTGATTTGCGTCAAAAACATTTACCCAAAAGGGGCTATTTTCTCACTCCTTATGTTTGTCATGGCCTGGAATGGAGACGGAGAATGAAAGTTTGTGGCGCTCGTCGTGTTCGGGTATACTACTTTCCCGTCCTGGTTATTCCATCGTTTCACCCTAACTTCTCAGGTTCAGCATGACAACGAACTATATTTTTGTGACCGGCGGGGTCGTATCCTCTCTGGGTAAAGGCATTGCCGCAGCCTCCCTCGCAGCCATTCTTGAAGCCCGTGGCCTCAATGTGACCATGATGAAACTGGATCCGTACATCAACGTCGATCCTGGCACCATGAGCCCAACCCAACACGGGGAAGTGTTCGTTACTGAAGACGGCGCTGAAACCGATCTGGATCTTGGCCACTACGAGCGTTTCATCCGTACCAAAATGACCCGTCGTAACAACTTTACGACTGGTCGTATCTACTCTGACGTTCTGCGTAAAGAGCGCCGTGGTGACTACCTGGGCGCGACCGTGCAGGTCATCCCACACATCACTAACGCCATTAAAGAGCGTGTCCTTGCCGGTGGCGAAGGGCATGACGTTGTGCTGGTTGAAATCGGCGGTACCGTGGGGGATATCGAATCCCTGCCATTCCTCGAAGCGATTCGTCAGCTGGCGGTAGATATTGGTCGTGAGCACGCGCTGTTCATGCACCTGACGCTGGTGCCTTACATGGCGGCAGCAGGTGAAGTGAAAACCAAACCGACTCAGCACTCTGTTAAAGAGCTGCTCTCCATCGGTATTCAGCCTGACATCCTGGTTTGCCGTTCCGATCGCGCGATTCCGGCGAACGAACGTGCGAAAATTGCATTGTTCTGTAACGTGCCTGAAAAAGCCGTTATTTCAATGAAAGATGTCGATTCCATTTATAAAATTCCGGGCCTGTTGAAATCACAGGGTCTGGACGATTATATTTGTAAACGATTCAGCTTGAACTGTCCGGAAGCTAACCTGTCTGAATGGGAGCAGGTGATTTACGAAGAAGCCAATCCGGGCGGCGAAGTGACTATCGGTATGGTCGGCAAGTACATCGAACTGCCAGATGCCTATAAGTCAGTTATCGAAGCGCTGAAACACGGTGGTCTGAAGAATCGCGTCTCTGTGAACATCAAGCTGATTGATTCGCAGGATGTGGAGACGCGCGGCGTCGAAATTCTCAAAGATCTGGATGCGATTCTCATCCCTGGCGGCTTCGGCTACCGTGGTGTTGAAGGCAAGATCGCCACTGCACGCTATGCGCGTGAAAACAATATTCCATACCTCGGTATCTGCCTGGGTATGCAGGTTGCGCTGATTGAATTTGCGCGCAACGTAGCGGGAATGGAAAACGCGAACTCTACGGAATTTGTGCCAGACTGTAAGTACCCTGTTGTGGCGCTGATTACGGAATGGCGCGACGAAGACGGTAACGTCGAAGTCCGTACCGAGAAGAGCGATCTGGGTGGCACCATGCGTCTTGGCGCACAGGCCTGCCAGCTGTCCGACGATAGCGTGGTACGCAAGCTGTACGGCGAGCCGGTCATCACCGAGCGCCATCGTCACCGCTATGAAGTCAACAACATGTTGTTGAAACAAATTGAAGCTGCGGGTCTGCGTGTTGCGGGCCGTTCCGGGGATGATCAGTTAGTCGAGATCATCGAAGTGCCTAACCATCCGTGGTTCGTGGCCTGCCAATTCCACCCGGAATTTACTTCAACGCCGCGTGACGGGCATCCGCTGTTTGCAGGCTTCGTGAAAGCCGCCAGCGAGTACCAGAAGCGTCAGGCGAAGTAAAAAAAGTTAGAACGGCAACGCGTACCTTTGGTACGCGTTGTTTGTCTGGAGTTTTAGTTTAACTTGTACTGAGGAAAATCTAATGTCCAAAATCGTTAAAGTCATCGGTCGTGAAATCATCGACTCCCGTGGTAACCCGACCGTTGAAGCTGAAGTTCATCTGGAAGGTGGTTTCGTCGGTATGGCAGCGGCTCCATCAGGTGCTTCTACAGGTTCCCGCGAAGCGCTGGAACTGCGTGATGGCGACAAATCCCGTTTCATGGGCAAAGGCGTACTGAAAGCGGTTGGCGCTGTTAACGGTCCTATTGCTCAGGCTATCGTTGGCAAAGATGCTAAAGATCAGGCTGGCATCGACAAGATCATGATCGATCTGGACGGTACTGAAAACAAATCTAACTTCGGTGCGAACGCAATCTTGGCCGTTTCCCTGGCGAACGCCAAAGCGGCTGCGGCGGCTAAAGGTATGCCACTGTTCGAGCACATCGCTGAACTGAACGGCACCCCAGGCAAATACTCCATGCCTGTACCAATGATGAACATCATCAACGGTGGTGAGCACGCAGACAACAACGTTGATATTCAGGAATTCATGATTCAGCCAGTTGGCGCGAAATCCCTGAAAGAAGCAGTACGTATGGGTTCTGAAGTGTTCCACAACCTGGCTAAAGTTCTGAAAGCTAAAGGTATGAACACGGCTGTGGGTGACGAAGGTGGCTATGCGCCAAACCTGGGTTCTAACGCAGAAGCACTGGCTGTTATCGCTGAAGCGGTAAAAGCAGCGGGCTACGAGCTGGGCAAAGACATCACCCTGGCGATGGACTGTGCAGCATCTGAATTCTACAAAGACGGTAAATACGTTCTGGCTGGCGAAGGCAACAAAGCGTTCACCTCCGAAGAGTTCACCCACTTCCTGGAAGACCTGACCAAACAGTACCCAATCGTGTCTATCGAAGACGGTCTGGATGAGTCTGACTGGGCTGGCTTCGCATACCAGACTAAAGTACTGGGCGACAAAATCCAGCTGGTGGGTGACGACCTGTTCGTAACCAACACCAAGATCCTGAAAGAAGGTATCGAGAAAGGCATCGTTAACTCCATCCTGATCAAATTCAACCAGATCGGTTCCCTGACCGAAACGCTGGCTGCGATTAAAATGGCGAAAGACGCTGGCTACACCGCGGTTATCTCTCACCGTTCTGGCGAAACTGAAGACGCTACCATCGCTGACCTGGCTGTGGGTACCGCTGCTGGCCAGATCAAAACCGGTTCTATGAGCCGTTCTGACCGTGTTGCTAAATACAACCAGCTGATTCGTATCGAAGAAGCGCTGGGCGAAAAAGCACCTTACAACGGTCGTAAAGAGATCAAAGGCCAGGCATAAGCCTGAACCTTCGTTCTTATGAAAAAACCCGCTTCGGCGGGTTTTTTGTTTTCTATAGCAGAAGCGGCAACGTGGCGCTTGCCGTTTGCTGGCTAACGTCACCGTAATGGCTGTCTACTGCAATAAGGGAAGTGGTTAGCAGTTCAACCAGCAGCATCACGCCAACCTTGGCATTGAGCGCACCCGCGCTCAGCGGTCCCTCGGGTTTGGCTGCAACCAGCTGTAAATCGCTCAGGGAGGCCAGCGGGCTGCGAGGCGTATTGCTGAGCGCCAGTACCTTAACGCCCCGCTTGCGGGCTAGCTTCACGACGTGGAGTAAATCGCGGGTCGATCCCGAACTTGAGATAGCGACCACCAGCGTCTCGTCAGACAGCGTTGCCGCATTCATGGCCGCGCGATGCATATCGCTAAACAGCTGCGCGGGTTTGCCCAGCCGCAGGAGCTTGTAATGCAAATATTCCCCCAGAATCGCGCTGGCCGCCACTCCGTAAATTTGCACTGACTGCGCCTGATGCAGGGCCAGTGTCGCCTGTTCAAGCTGGGCCCGGTCGAGGAGTTTTGCGGTATCTTGCAGCGCCTGGACAGACTCATCCACCACGTTATCTATTGCATCTCCTGCCTGACGCTCAGGCAAACCCTGCTGAATATCCAGCGCAAGCGCCATTTTAAATTCGTTATACCCCTTACAGCCCAGCGTGCGGCAAAGGCGTGTGACGCTGGCCTCGCTGGTGCCGCTTTCACGCGCCAGCTCGGTGATCGTCAGGTAGAGCACCCTGGCAGGATCGTTGAGAACAAAATCCCCCAGTTTTTGTTGCGTTGGGCTGTACCCGGAAGCCTCCTGGCGTAGCTTCAGCAGCAGGTTTTCATGGTCCGACATGCTAGATCCTTAATGCGTTTCTCTGCCAACTAGTGTGGCGGAAAGCGGGGGAGAGATGCCAGTCATTTCGAAAAAGTATGATCGGCGTCCTGGTTTTTGGTGGTAATTTTCACAATTGAAAATATATGTGGTAAAAATTTTCATCAACAACCAGGGGGATAAAAAAATGATGCAAATGTTCAGCGGAGCGTCTTCCGGCGGATGGTTTGAAAAAGCGCAGCGCTTTGGCAAATCCTTTATGTTACCCATCGCCATACTGCCCGCAGCAGGTCTGTTGCTGGGGATCGGCGGGGCGCTATCGAATCCGAATACGCTTACCGCGTATCCATTTTTAGACGTTGGCTGGCTACAGGCCATCTTTACCATCATGAGCAGCGCAGGCTCGATTGTGTTCGCAAACCTGTCGGTACTGTTCGCTGTTGGGGTCGCCGTTGGGCTGGCAAAAAATGATAAAGGCACGGCAGGGCTGGCGGCATTACTCGCTTATCTGGTGATGAATGCCACTATCAATGCCCTGCTGATCCTGACCGGAAAGCTGGCCCTTGAAAATCCGGGGGCCGCAGGGCAGGGCATGACGCTGGGCATTCAGACGCTGGAAACCGGCGTGTTTGGCGGCGTGGTTATTGGTCTGGTGACCTGCGCGCTGCACCATCGGTTTAACAAAATCGCGCTTCCGCAATTCCTGGGCTTTTTTGGCGGCTCGCGCTTTGTTCCGATTATCAGCTCGCTGGCGGCGATACTCGTCGGGGCGCTCATGACCGTTGTTTGGCCGCACTTCCAGAAGCTGATCTTTGGCCTCGGCGGGCTGGTGGATGCCACCGGCTATCTGGGGACTTTGCTGTACGGCTTCATCCTGCGCATGCTTGGCCCGTTTGGTTTGCACCACATCTTCTATCTTCCGTTCTGGACCACCGCGCTTGGCGGCAGTGAAATTGTTAACGGTCACCTGGTTGAGGGCACGCAGCGGATCTTCTTCGCCCAGCTCGCCGACCCGAACACGCAGCATTTCTATGAGGGCACGTCGCGCTTCATGTCCGGGCGCTTTATTACCATGATGTTTGGTCTGCTCGGCGCCTGCCTTGCGATGTACCACACGGCCAGGCCGGAGAACAAAAAGCGGGTTGCCGGGCTGCTGCTCTCTGCGGCGTTAACCTCATTCCTGACGGGAATTACCGAGCCCATAGAGTTCTCATTCCTGTTTATTGCCCCGGTGCTGTACGTCATTCATGCGCTGTTTGACGGGCTGGCGTTCATGCTCGCGCACATTCTGCACATCACCATCGGACAAACTTTCTCCGGCGGGTTTATTGATTTCGTGCTGTTCGGCATTTTGCAGGGGGAAGCGAAAACTAACTGGATGTTCGTCCCGCTGGTGGGCGTACCGTGGTTCTTCCTTTACTACTGTACCTTCCGCTATCTGATCAAACGTTTTGATTTTGCCACGCCGGGCCGTGAAAAGGAGGCGTTGGCTGACGAGGCTACCCTGCCGCAAAGCGAGCGCGCCGCGGCGGTGATCGCCGGGCTGGGAGGAAAAGACAATCTGGATGACGTTGACTGCTGCGCCACGCGCCTTCGCGTCACGGTGAAAGACGGTAGCAAAGTCAATGAATCTGCACTGAAAGCGACCGGCGCGCGCGGCGTCATCGTGCGCGGTAACGGGGTTCAGGTCATCTTTGGCCCGCACGTCACCATTATCAAAAACGAAGTGGAAGAGATCTTATCGTAATGAAAACTGTACTGGATAACCTGAAAGGAAAACTGGTCGTCTCCTGCCAGGCGCTGGAAAACGAACCGCTGCACAGCCCGTTTATTATGTCGCGAATGGCGCTGGCGGCGGCCCAGGGCGGTGCCAGCGCCATTCGCGCCAATAGCGTGGTGGATATCGAGGCTATCAAAGGGCTGGTCTCACTGCCGGTCATCGGCATCATCAAACGAGACTATCCGGACAGCGAGGTGTTCATCACCGCGACGCTCAAAGAAGTGGATGAGCTGATGGCGGTCGCCCCGGAGATCGTTGCGCTGGATGCGACCGCCCGGAAACGGCCCGGTGGCGTATCGCTGGACATGCTGATCGCGCAGATCCGCACCCGTTACCCTTCGCTGCTGCTGATGGCGGATATTGCCACCGTGCAGGAGGCCGTGACCGCGCAGGCGCTGGGATTTGATTGTGTCGGAACCACCCTTTACGGTTATACGGCGGAGACCGCGGGCCATTCGCTACCGGAAAATGACTGCGCGTTTTTGAAAGAGGTGCTGTCTGCCGTCACGATCCCCGTGATAGCCGAAGGTAACGTGGATACCCCCGATCGCGCGGCCAGGTGTCTGGCGCTGGGGGCGCACACGGTTGTCGTCGGCGGGGCGATCACCCGACCGCAGCAAATTACGGAACGGTTTATGGCGGCAATTGGCGCGCAAAGCACCGATGGAGCATGATCATCTGACGGGGATCTGCGATACTTATCGTTTATCCCCTTAACAGAGTTGACTATGCAGTACCCGATTAACGAGATGTTCCAGACCCTTCAAGGCGAGGGTTACTTTACCGGCGTTCCCGCTATCTTTATTCGTTTACAGGGATGCCCGGTTGGCTGCGCCTGGTGTGATACCAAACATACGTGGGATAAGCTCGCAGATCGGGAAGTGTCGCTGTTCAGCATTCTGGCGAAAACCAAAGAGAGCGATAAATGGGGCGCGGGCAGCGCGGAAGATCTGCTTGCCATTATTGGTCGTCAGGGCTGGACGGCGCGGCACGTGGTGATCACCGGCGGGGAACCCTGCATTCACGATCTGATGCCGCTCACCGAACTGCTCGAAAAGAACGGCTATAGCTGTCAGATTGAAACCAGCGGTACCCATGAAGTGCGCTGCTCCCATTCAACGTGGGTAACGGTTTCACCGAAAGTGAATATGCGCGGCGGGTATGACGTACTGTCGCAGGCGCTTGAGCGTGCTGATGAGATCAAACATCCGGTGGGGCGCGTGCGTGACATCGAAGCGCTGGATGAACTGCTGGCGACGCTGACGGACGAAAAGCAGCGCGTGATCGCGCTACAGCCTATCAGCCAGAAAGACGATGCGACCCGTCTGTGCATTGAAACCTGTATCGCCCGCAACTGGCGCCTGTCGATGCAGACGCACAAATATCTGAACATTGCCTGATACTTTTGTGGCCCCGCTTAACGCGGGGCTTTTGTTGTTGGCAGTAATGCCCAGGTCACTACGGCTGACCCAAGGCAAATCGCACTGTTGAAAAGCAAGGCATACTGCGCGGCACTGGCCGTTCCCATCGGCAGCCATAGCGCGTACAGCGATGCGGTGACCGCGATCCCCATTGCGCCGCCCAGGGAACTGCCCATCTTATAGATCCCTGAAGCCACCCCCACTTTGTTTTCAGGGGCATTCATTACCGCCGTGTCCGTTGAGGGCGTGGCGTAACATCCGAGCCCCAGCCCGAATAAAATATTGCTCAGAAAGACGGTGACAATGTAGACCTCTTTGCTTAAGAAGGTGCATGAAATCAGCGTAATACCTGTTGCGGTCAGCAGCGGGCCGGTCATCATCGGCAGCCTGGCGCCATAGCGCTGAAGCAGTTTTTCACCCACCCGGATCATCGCCAGTACGGTAACCAGATACCCCAGCGTCATCATGCCGGTCTGTAGCGGTGACAGATGATGGCCTTGCTGCAACCAGATGCTGGCGATCATCATGGTGCCAATGCAGCCGTTGAGCAGGAAATTTGAGAATACCGAGGCGCTATAGGCCCGGTTTTTAAACAGGGCGAAATCGATCAGTGCCGCATCGCCTTTCCGTCGCCCGGTAACGACAAAGCACATCAGTGCAATCACGGCTCCACACAGTACAAGAAGCGATAAACTGCTGCTCCAGCCCCAGCTGTGTCCTTTGCTGATAAACAGATTGAACAGCACCAGCATAAGGACAAAACTCACCAGGCCGCTGATATCCAGTTTGTGTCGACACGCATCAGGGCTGCGGCTTTCCGGGGTGGCGCGGATAAGCAATAGCGCGGCCAGAGCCACCACCATGGAGAAAATAAATATCCAGCGCCAGCCCAGCGTGGTAGCGATGGCGCCTCCCACAAACGAGCTCAGGCCACTGCCGCCCCAGGAGCCGATAACCCAAAAGCTGATGGCCCGCTGGCGTGCTTTACCGTCATACCAGGTCTTAATCAGCGCCAGCGTGGCGGGCATGATGCAGGCCGCTGATAGCCCCTGTATCGCTCTTCCCAACAGAAACAGGACGGGCTCCCATGAAATGAACAGCAGACCACTCCCGATCATGCTCAGGATCAGGCCAATCATGGTCAGTCGCATGCGCCCAAACTTATCGGCAAACCCACCGCAGGCAACGACAAAACAGCCGCTGAACAATGCGCTCAGGCTGACGGCCAGCGTAAGGGTTTCGAGGGCAATATCGAGGCTATTCTGCATGGCCGGAACCACGTTGATAACCGACTGGGCAAACAGCCAGAATGTCAGAACGCTCATGACGATACCCGCCAGCAGCCGATCGTTACCGGCGTAGGCGGATGCGCCTGTCAGGGAAACGGTACTCATAGTGCAGCCCTCCCGGGAAGGTGCGAATCAGCGCAGATAGTGTTCGGTCAGTGCGGCCCACAGCGCCGCGCCGGTGAGGAGAATGTTGTCGTTAAAGTCGTAACCCGGGTTATGTACCATGCAGCGGTCAGGCTCATCGCCGGCGCCAAGGGTGAAATAGCATCCATTGGGATTTTTCTCGAGCATGAAAGCAAAGTCTTCGCTGCCCATAAACGCATTCACCTCCGCGACGGAATCCTGACCGAACAGATCGGTGGCGACGCTGCGCACCATCTCGTTGGCTTGCGGATTGTTTTTCAGTACCGGGCTGCCGTTAATGTGTCGAATGGTGGCCGTCGCATTGAAACTTTCCGCCTGTGCAACGGCGATATCATGGATACGCTGTAGCACGGTTTGCCGCACGCGTTCATCCAGCGTGCGCACGGTAAGTTTCATCAATACTTTGTCGTTGATAATGTTGGGGGCATGTCCGGCCTGAATGCTGCCTACGGTAACGACGGCAGGCTGGAAGGGGGTAATGTTGCGCGAAATAATGGACTGTAAAGCGATAGTGATATGACAGGCAACCAGGGTGGCGTCAACGGTATGTTCTGGCACCGCACCGTGACCCCCCACGCCGTTAACCTCAATATGAAGAGTGTCGGAAGAGGCCATCATGGCACCATCGCGCAGACCAATTTTTCCGAGGGGCTGTGACGGCATATTGTGCAGACCAAAGATGTGGTCGCAGGGGAACAGGTCAAACAAACCGTCCTCTACCATAACGCGTCCGCCATACAGAAGTTCTTCCGCGGGCTGAAAAATAAGGTGCAGCGTGCCGTTAAAATTGCGGGTGCGTGCCAGGTACTCCGCTGCATACAGGAGCGTTGTGGTGTGGCCGTCATGACCGCAGCCGTGGAATTTACCCTCAACGGTACTGCTCCACGCCTTGCCGTTGTTTTCCTGCATTGGCAGCGCATCCATATCGGTGCGCAGACCCAGGCGTTTATGCCCGTTACCCACCTTCAGTGTGCCGACCACACCGGTTTTCGCCAGCCCGCGATGAACCTCATATCCCCATTCCTGAAGCAGCGCAGCAACGCGATCGCTCGTGTTGTGCTCCTCAAAACCAATTTCAGGATGCTGATGAAAATAGCGCCGTAATTCAGTGAACCGAGCTTCGTTGCCACGCAGAGCTTCGATAATTGGATGTGTCATTTTTGTTATCCTTTTTCTGCCAAACGATGATAATTTCGAGTCTATGACGATCGTCCCGCCTGAAAATGCATTTTTTTGTTGTAAAGCGACGGCTTTATTTTGATTGTTTTTCATACAATTCAGTTATGACAAAAAAGAGCAGGTCATTATTTGTCTTTGATGAGGGGTAAGATGGCGCAACGGGGAGATGAATTTTGGATAGAGATTCAGGACATTCGCCACTGCGTGGAGGATGAAGGCGATACGCTAACGTTGCTCTGGGTGCTGGAAGGGCGGGCAGAGCTGAACACCGATGCGGGACGTGACATCCTGGAGGCCAATACCCTTGCCATCATAAACCGTCATCGGCGCTGGCAGTTCACGAGCGAAACGGCAAATGTCACCCTGCGCGTAACCCTTTCCGGGCGCTGGGTCGTCCAGCTCTGCAATGATTTTTTTGCCCATGATTATGCTGTACCGGCAGAAGCCGGAGGCGTCTGGCCCCAGTGCGATGCGCTTCGCGATCTGCTGCGCCAGCTTCTTGTGGTCACCCTCATCAACGACCCGCACCGCTACCGGCTGGAGGCGTACCGCTGGCTGAGCGAGATATTGCTGTTGCTGACCAGCCGCTTTCAACAGCCCGCCCGTATGCTGTCCCGGGAACTTTCCTCAGCGCACAGCAAACGCATCGCCCGGGTGATAGAGCGAATCAATGCCAGTTATTCCCGCCGTATTACGCTTGCGGAAATCGCCGCGAGTGAATATGTTTCTGAAGCCTGGCTCTCTCGTCTCTTTCGCAAGGAGGTGGGGATCAGTTTCATGCAGTACATCACCCGCCTGCGGCTGGAAAAGGCGGCCAACGCTCTCCGGCTGACGAACCGACCGCTGCATCAGATTGCGCTTGAGCAGGGTTTCGCCAGCACGCGCATGATGAGCGATCGGTTCAGGCGTGTTCACAATATGTCTCCGGGTGAGTTTCGTAAGGCCCGACGCCAGCACCCGGAGGCGGCACGTATTCGGACGGACAGGCGTGAGCAGCGCTATCCGGTCGCCGTGGACAAGCTGTTTAGCCTGCTCAATGAACCGGTGGCGCGCGGTTGGGGAGCCTCGCCGCTCGTCGTTCACCCGCAGCAGGAGCAGAGACTGGATCTTGAGCAGCTCAATCCTCTTTCTGCCTCGCTGCGCCGTATGCGGGTGGTCATTACCCTGCGTGAGCTCGACGATTTGCTCCGTGAGGACGTTCGACAAAATCTGGAGGCGATAAATGAGGCTATTCCCATTGAGGGAATTGATATCGCCGAACCTTTTCTCAGCAGTCGTCTGTTTGCTACCGGGTGGGATGACCCCCAGATGGCAGGCTACGCCTGCTGGTACAATCTGCATCAGCTCTTCACCTGGCTGGCAAAAAAGCAGTGGACGGTGCTACTGCACACCGGCGTAACGACCCGCCGCGATCTTCTCACCCGCTTTTTACAACAGTCGGTTAATCATTTTGCGCCAGAGATCACCGCGGGCTGGCACTTCGTCATGCACTGGTCAACACAGGCGAGTGAGGAGACCCGGGAGCAGGTCTGGCTGGCCCAGCAAAAGGCAATACGAACTTATCTTCCGCAGGCAAAGTTTGGTTTATGGCACCGATTTGCCCCCGTCAGCGCGGGCGTAAGCGACGATACCCTGTTCAGTTCAGCCATCCTGATGCAGGCCGATTTTCTTGCCTGTTCTGCCGATGCCAATGAACTTCTCGATCCCGCGCAGCTGGAGGTAACCCCTCTCTACTCAACGGAAAATTATCCGATACTGAAGGTCCGCCAGATCCTCGCTGCCCTTCGCCTGCGAAAATGTTCGCTTCCCGTCTGGCTTCTCTCCTGGAATACCCTCACCGGCAACACGCGGGCGACAAACGGTTGGTTTTTTCGTGGGGCGCTGCTGATGCAGAACCTGCTCGGGCTTTCGGAGCAGGTCTGGCTGGCGGGATTCTGGCTCAATTCGGGCCTTCAGGGAGAAGCCCGTGCGAACAACACCATCGATACCTCAAGCCTTGCGCTACAGTATAACCATGGTCTGCCGCGTCCGGTTTATTGGGTACTCTGGCTCTGGCAACGTCTGCGGGGCGAGGTGCTGGTCAATGATAAGCGTGTCCTGCTTACGCGCCATCGCAATGGTTATCAGCTGTTACTGCGTAATGTGGTGGTTTTTAATCCGCTCCTATCCAGTGAAGAAGCCTTCATCCAGCGTTTTCGCCAGCAGTATCATTTACACCTGAAGGGAATGCGCGGTAAATGGCGAATTAAATGCCATCTGTTTGATCAGCACAACGGCGCGCTCTATCCGTTGCTTGAAGGGGTTGGCAGCGAAAGCGGCCCTGATGAAGAAATGTGGCGCTGGATAGCGCATAAAGCGCGTCCAACGCTTTCCGTACGCGATGAACGCCTTTATGACGGCTGGCAACTGAGTGAATCACTGGAGAGTAATGCGCTGGTGCTCTACGAGTTTACGCCGCTCGTGCCTCGTGAGGCCGAAACGGAGGAGATTCACTCCCCGCGGTAGACGCAGCCTGCCGTGCAGGTCTCTTTGATCATCACCGCACTCAGCAGCGGGACCAGCGGTTTCATCTGATCCCAAATCCATTTCGCCAGCACCTCGCTGGTCGGGTTTTCAAGGCCCGGAATATCATTCAGATAGTAGTGATCGAGACGATCGTAGGTCGGCTTAAACGCGGCCTTCAGTTCGGCAAAGTCCATGATCCAGCCCGTATGGGGATCGACTTCACCGGTGATTTCAAGACGCACCATAAACGAGTGTCCATGCAGGCGGCCACATTTGTGCCCGGCAGGAACGTGTGGAAGGTGGTGTGCGGCTTCGAAGGTGAAATCTTTAAACAGTGTGGTGGACATCATAGCTCTCAGGAATGCGGAAAAAACCGCCGCATAGTACCGGAAAGCACAATTTTTATCATTAACTAAAACGGCTCTGAACTGTCGCCGCCTCGTATTCATGGTGTTTATCGACTTTTTTTGTTTTATTTCAGACAGTTGTTTAATCGCTTTTATCGTTAAGAACGATAACTAAAACAGGTTAGTCCATTTGGTTATTTATTATTTCCATCCCTTCTTTAATTGTTATTATCCCCGCCGTTAACCTTATCTTCAGTTTGGATTTATTCGCTTAAAGTCCGCTTTGCTACTGGAACATAACGACGCATGACAACACAGGCCCCACCTTCAAATTTGCTTCCCCTTAACCCGGAGCAACTGGCGCGCCTCCAGGCCGCGACTTCCGATTTTTCACCCACCCAGCTCGCCTGGGTCTCCGGCTATTTCTGGGGAATGCTGAACCAGCAGCCGGGTGCTGTGGCTGGCGTCCCGCCAACGGCCGTTGAAATTCCTGCCATCACGCTTATCTCCGCTTCGCAAACGGGTAATGCCCGTCGTGTGGCCGAAGCGCTGCGTGATGACCTGCTCGCCGCGAAGCTGAACGTTAACCTGGTCAACGCCGGGGATTATAAATTCAAACAGATCGCGTCAGAAAAACTGCTGGTGGTGGTGGCGTCAACGCAGGGCGAAGGCGAGCCTGCGGAAGAAGCCGTCGCGCTGCATAAGTTCCTGTTCTCGAAAAAAGCGCCAAAGCTCGAGGGCACCGCCTTTGCCGTCTTCGGCCTCGGTGACACGTCCTATGAATTTTTCTGCCAGTCCGGTAAAGATTTCGACAGCAAGCTGGCGGAGCTGGGTGCAGAGCGCCTGCTGGATCGCGTAGACGCTGATGTCGAATACCAGGCCGCCGCCGCCGAATGGCGGGCGCGCATCGTTGAGGTGCTGAAGGCCCGCGTCCCGAAAGAGACGCCAGCGCAGGCCGCCGTTACCGCAGCGGGCACCGTCAACGAAATCCACACCAGCCCTTACACGAAAGAGGCGCCGCTGACGGCGACCCTGTCGGTAAACCAGAAAATCACGGGCCGTGATTCGGAAAAAGACGTGCGCCATATCGAAATCGATCTCGGTGACTCCGGCCTGCGTTATCAGCCTGGCGATGCGCTGGGCGTCTGGTATCAGAACGATCCGGCGCTGGTGAAAGAGCTGGTCGAACTGCTGTGGCTGAAAGGCACGGAGCCGGTCCAGGTGGAGGGTAAAACCTTACCGCTCTCTGAGGCGCTTCAGTGGCATTTCGAGCTGACGGTGAACACCGCCAACATCGTTGAAAACTACGCCACCTTAACCCGCAGCGAATCGCTCCTTCCGCTGGTCGGGGATAAGGCGAAGTTACAGCAATACGCGGCGACAACGCCGATTGTCGATATGGTGCGTTTCTCACCGGCACAGCTGGATGCCGACGCGCTGATCGGCCTGCTGCGTCCACTGACGCCGCGTCTTTACTCCATCGCCTCCTCACAGGCGGAAGTGGAAAACGAAGTCCACATCACCGTTGGCGTGGTGCGTTACGACATCGAAGGCCGCGCGCGGGCGGGCGGGGCCTCGGGCTTCCTGGCCGACCGCGTGGAAGAAGAGGGCGAGGTGCGCGTCTTTATCGAGCACAACGACAACTTCCGTCTGCCGGCGAACCCGGAAACGCCGGTGATCATGATTGGCCCGGGCACCGGCATCGCACCGTTCCGCGCCTTTATGCAGCAGCGTGCAGCGGACGAGGCACCGGGTAAAAACTGGCTGTTCTTCGGCAACCCGCATTTTACCGAGGATTTCCTCTACCAGGTTGAATGGCAGCGCTACGTCAAAGAGGGCGTGCTGACCCGCATCGATCTGGCCTGGTCTCGTGACCAGAAAGAAAAAGTATACGTACAAGACAAACTGCGCGAACAGGGCGCAGAGCTGTGGCGCTGGATCAATGACGGTGCCCACATTTATGTCTGCGGCGACGCCAATCGCATGGCGAAAGACGTTGAGCAGGCACTGCTGGAAGTGATTGCCGAATTCGGCGGTATGGATGCCGAAACGGCGGATGAATTTTTAAGTGAGCTGCGCGTAGAGCGCCGTTATCAGCGAGATGTCTACTAATGAGCGAAAAACATCCTGGCCCACTGGTGGTCGAAGGCAAACTGTCTGATGCCGAGCGCATGAAGGTAGAGAGCAACTACCTGCGCGGTACCATTGCCGAAGATTTAAATGACGGCCTGACCGGCGGTTTCAAAGGCGACAACTTCCTGCTGATCCGTTTCCACGGTATGTACCAGCAGGACGACCGCGATATCCGCGCCGAACGTGCCGAGCAGAAGCTGGAGCCGCGTCACGCGATGCTGCTGCGCTGTCGTCTGCCGGGTGGCATCATCACCACCAAACAGTGGCAGGCGATCGACAAGTTTGCCCATGACAACACGATTTACGGCAGCATTCGTCTGACCAACCGTCAGACCTTCCAGTTCCACGGCATTCTGAAGAAGAACGTCAAGCCGGTTCACCAGATGCTGCACTCCGTGGGTCTGGACGCGCTGGCGACCGCCAACGACATGAACCGTAACGTGCTCTGCACCTCGAATCCGTACGAGTCCGAACTGCACGCCGAAGCGTACGAGTGGGCGAAAAAAATCTCCGAACATCTGCTGCCACGCACGCGTGCCTATGCGGAGATCTGGCTCGATCAGGAGAAAGTCGCCACCACCGATGAAGAGCCGATCCTCGGTCAGACCTACTTGCCGCGTAAGTTCAAAACCACGGTGGTGATCCCGCCGCAGAACGATATCGACCTGCACGCCAACGACATGAACTTCGTGGCGATTGCCGAAAACGGCAAGCTGGTCGGCTTTAACCTGCTGGTGGGCGGCGGTTTGTCCATTGAGCATGGGAACAAGAAAACCTACGCCCGCACCGCGAGCGAGTTCGGCTTCCTGCCGCTGGAGCACACGCTGGCTGTGGCTGAGGCGGTGGTTACTACCCAGCGCGACTGGGGTAACCGTACCGATCGTAAAAACGCGAAAACCAAATACACTCTGGAGCGCGTAGGCGTCGAGACGTTCAAAGAAGAAGTGGAGCGTCGCGCGGGCATCAAGTTTGAGCCGATCCGCCCTTACGAATTTACCGGTCGCGGCGATCGCATCGGCTGGGTTAAAGGTATCGATAATAAATGGCACCTGACGCTGTTTATCGAAAACGGCCGTATTCTTGATTATCCGGGCCGTCCGCTGAAAACCGGCCTGCTGGAAATCGCGAAGATCCACAAAGGCGAGTTCCGTATCACCGCTAACCAGAACCTGATCGTCGCCAGCGTGCCGGAAAGCGAAAAGGCGAGAATTGAAGAGCTGGCCCGCGAGCACGGGTTGATGAATGCGGTGAGCGCGCAGCGTGAAAACTCGATGGCCTGCGTGTCGTTCCCGACCTGTCCGCTGGCGATGGCCGAAGCCGAGCGTTTCCTGCCGTCCTTCACTGATAAAGTGGAAGCGATTCTGGAAAAACATGGTATTCCGGACGAGCATATTGTTATGCGCGTGACGGGCTGCCCGAACGGCTGCGGTCGCGCGATGCTGGCCGAACTCGGTCTGGTAGGGAAAGCGCCGGGTCGCTATAACCTGCACCTGGGCGGTAACCGTATCGGGACGCGTATTCCGCGTATGTTCCGCGAGAACATCACCGAGCCGGAAATTCTCGATTCCCTCGACGTGCTTATCGGATGCTGGGCGAAAGAGCGCGAAGCGGGTGAAGGCTTCGGCGACTTTACGGTACGTGCGGGCATCATTCGCCCGGTGCTCGATCCCGCAAGGGATTTCTGGGAGTAACCACGAGAGGTAATTATGTCCGTACTCGATCTAAACGCGCTTAACGCATTGCCAAAAGTCGAACGCATTCTGGCACTCGCAGAAACTAACGCCCAACTGGAAAAGCTGGACGCCGAAGGGCGCGTGGCGTGGGCGCTGGAAAACCTGCCGGGAGACTATGTGCTTTCGTCGAGCTTTGGCATTCAGGCGGCGGTCAGTCTGCATCTGGTGAATCAGATCCGTCCGGACATTCCGGTGATCCTCACCGATACCGGCTATCTGTTCCCGGAGACCTATCAGTTTATCGACGAGCTGACGGATAAGCTCAGGCTGAACCTGAAAGTCTACCGTGCGACGGAAAGCGCGGCCTGGCAGGAGGCGCGTTACGGCAAGCTGTGGGAGCAGGGCGTTGAGGGCATTGAGAAATACAATGAGATCAACAAGGTCGAGCCGATGAACCGGGCGCTAAAAGAACTGAACGCTCAGACCTGGTTTGCGGGCCTGCGCCGCGAGCAGTCCGGGAGCCGGGCAACGCTGCCGGTGCTGGCGGTGCAGCGCGGCGTGTTCAAAGTGCTGCCGATCATCGACTGGGATAACCGCACGGTGTACCAGTATCTGCAAAAGCACGGGCTGAAGTACCATCCGCTGTGGGATCAAGGCTACCTGTCGGTAGGCGACACCCACACCACGCGTAAATGGGAACCGGGAATGGCGGAAGAAGAGACGCGATTCTTCGGGCTGAAGCGCGAGTGCGGATTGCACGAAGGGTGATAACCTTTTTGCCCGGTGGCGCTGCGCTTACCGGGCCTACAAAGGCTTAATTCTCCCTCTCCCCGTGGGTGGTTCCCCAGTAATTCGAAAGCAAAAGCGATAACGTTGCCTCAGAATAACTGAGGGCTTTCAGCGATGCTTCGGTCCGGCTGTAAATCGCTGAGGCGTTTCCTGTAGGCCGGGGCGAGGCGCAGGGATGCGCCGAGAGGGCGGGCTTTACAGGGATGTTACCTCCGCCCGTCCCCGATAAGCCGGAATGAATAAGCCGAAGGCACCGCGAAGCGGCGATTTTCCGCCGGAAGCCCGGGTCGCCAGGGTGGTGGCGACTGAGCCACCCTGGCACGTTCACCGGTCATGTCGTGACAGAGTAGCAAGGAACATAAAGTGAACGGAATGACCACCAGAGCCGTATGTTCCCCCTCACCCCAGCCCTCTCCCTCAAGGGAGAGGGGGCCGTCTGTGCAGGCATTATTTTGTGGGGAACCCTCAGCCCCGTGGGAGAGGGGTGGGGTGAGGGCATAAGGCCGCACTATGCTTAACGGCCTCAGGCTTTCTCCGCTTTCGCCAGCTCCTTCACCAGCGGCAGCATCACTTTCACGACATCTCGGCTGCGGTGCTCAATCCGCTGCGGCAGCGCTTTATCAATGTGCTGCTGATTATCCAGCCGCACATCATGCCAGCTGGTCCCGTCCGGGAACGCTTTCGATTTGCTGCGCTGCTGATAGCCATCTTTTTTGCCCAGCGCCCAGTTCGTCGCCTCGACGTACAGCACCGGAATGCCCGCCTTATCAAACACTTCACCGTCATTACAGCAGCCTGTGCCTTTAGGATACTCCGGGTTACCGCCCGGATTTGTCGCGGCATAGACGCCATGCGTGCGGGCAAGCGCCAGCGCGCGGTCGCGGGTGAGTTTACGTACGCTGCTCGGCGTGCTCTGTCCGCTATTAAAATAGAGCTTATCCCCCACGATCAGATTATCGAGGTTAATCACCAGCAACGTATTTTTCTTCTCCTCAGCGCTCATGCGCTTAAGGAGATTCTCAGCGCCGAGTTTTCCTTCTTCTTCGCCGCTGGTCGCAACAAAGCGAATGCTGTATTTCGTCGGAATATTCTTCAGGCGTTCGGCCAGCTCAAGCATCACGCCCAGACCCGCCGCATTATCATCCAGTCCCTGAAGCGTCAGCCCGCCGAGATTATTATCGACATCGGCATCGCTCAACGGCGTGTAGGTATCAAGGTGCGCCATAATAATAATCTGCTCAGCCGCCTTTCCTTCGTGCGCCGCAATAACCGTGCTGCCAGTTACGTTATGCCAGTTTTGCGTTTTATTGCGAGTGGTATAGATGTAGCGGCTGTGGAAAGCGCGAATGTCGCTTTCATAGCCCATATCCGCAAACTGCTGACGAATATAGTCTGCCGAGAGCATCTCGGCTGGGGTTCCGGTCATACGGCCCGGAAAGACCGTCGCAATATGCCGCGCCTGCATACTGGCTATTTCACCGTAAGATGGATTTTTTGCCTGAGCCGGAAGGATAAAGCAAACGCCGAGCGCCAGGGTAACGAATCGGTGGCGCATTGCGGAAAACATAGTGAGTCCTTAAAAACAGAGCAAAATTTTAACCCGCATAGTATGAAACTGTGATCGGGTAGACACAATTTGAATTGCTCTTAAATGCCGGAAATTTCGCGTGTTAAGCACTTTTTGATATTTGCTTTTCCACGGCGTTATTCCATTGAGTAACTACTCATTCCAATTCGTAATTTCATTCGATCTAAGCCGCCCCCTATAGTCCCTTTATTCGTGGTTGTTAGTGAGTTGTTGCCTGTGGACTATCTCCCCCTTTTTGCTGCCTTAAAAGACCGACCGGTATTGGTTGTCGGGACGGGTGAAATTGCCGATCGCAAAATCGCCTTCCTGCAACGCGCCGGGGCGCAGGTGCAGATCGTTGCAGAGGCGGATTTTGCAGAGTCTCAGATCGACAGCGTGGTACTGGTGATTGCGGCAACCGAAGATCGGGCGCTCAACAGCCGAATCTCCGACGCAGCCCAGGCCCGTCACCGCCTGGTGAACGTGGTAGACGACCAGCCGTTATGTTCATTTATCTTCCCGTCGATTGTCGACCGCTCGCCGCTGCTGGTGGCGATCTCCTCCGGCGGCACCGCCCCGGTGCTGGCGCGCGTGCTGAGAGAAAAAATCGAAGCGCTGCTGCCGACCAGCCTCGGACGCATGGCGGAGAAGGCCAGCTACTGGCGCAACCATCTGAAAACGCGTCTGACCAGCGTGACGGAACGCCGTCG
Organism: Enterobacter sp. CRENT-193; assembly: GCF_002787395.1. Taxonomy (NCBI): domain Bacteria; kingdom Pseudomonadati; phylum Pseudomonadota; class Gammaproteobacteria; order Enterobacterales; family Enterobacteriaceae; genus Enterobacter; species Enterobacter sp. CRENT-193. Next base: position 1,794,620 of record NZ_CP024812.1, read on the forward strand.
CTTCTGGGAGCGTGTGTTTCGCGGCCGCTTTGCCAGCCTGATGCAGGCCGGTAACGAGACGGCGGCGCAACAAATCCTCGAAGACGAACTGGATAACCCCGGCAGTACGGGCGGGGAGATCATTCTGGTGGGCGCCGGGCCGGGCGATGCCGGGCTGCTCACGCTGCGTGGCCTCCAGGTTCTTCAGGATGCGGATGTCGTGTTCTACGACCACCTGGTCACCGACGGTATTCGCGAGCTGATCCGCCGTGACGCGGAGCAAATCTGCGTCGGCAAACGTGCCGGCGAGCACTCCGTGCCGCAGCACGACACCAATCAAATGCTGATTGCCGCTGCGAAAGCGGGCAAAACCGTGGTGCGCCTGAAAGGGGGCGATCCGTTTATCTTCGGTCGTGGTGGCGAGGAGTTGCAGGCGGCAGCCGAAGCGGGCGTCCCGTTCCAGGTGGTTCCCGGCATTACGGCGGCGTCTGCCGTCACGGCCTACGCCGGTATTCCGCTGACCCATCGCGATTACGCCCAGAGCGTGACCTTTGTGACCGGGCACTATAAAGCCGACAGTACGCCGTTTGACTGGTCGCATCTCGCCCAGAGCCGGCAAACGCTGGCGATTTATATGGGCACGATGAAAGCGGCAGACATCAGCGAACAGCTTATTCAGCACGGTCGCGATGCGGCGACGCCGGTAGCGGTGATCTCCCGCGGGACACGCGTCGATCAGCATGTCGCCATCGGCACTTTACAAGACCTTGCAACCCTGGCGAAAGACGCCCCAATGCCCGCCCTGATTGTGGTGGGAGAAGTGGTGCAGCTGCACAGCACGCTCGCCTGGTTCCAACACACAACCGACACAGAAGGCTTTGGCGCTTCTGTTATAAATTTGGCTTAAGGAACGGTTATGGACCAAAAACGACTTACTCACCTGCGGCAGCTCGAAGCGGAAAGTATCCACATTATCCGCGAAGTGGCCGCCGAGTTTTCTAACCCGGTGATGATGTACTCCATCGGTAAAGATTCCAGCGTCATGCTGCACCTGGCGCGTAAAGCGTTTTATCCGGGTACGCTGCCGTTCCCGCTGCTGCACGTGGATACCGGCTGGAAATTCCGCGAGATGTACGAGTTTCGTGACCGTACCGCCAAAGCCTACGGCTGCGAGCTGCTGGTGCACAAAAACCCGGAAGGGGTGGCGATGGGTATCAACCCGTTCGTGCACGGCAGCGCCAAGCATACCGACATCATGAAAACCGAAGGGCTGAAGCAGGCGCTGAATAAATACGGTTTTGATGCGGCCTTCGGCGGCGCGCGCCGTGACGAAGAGAAATCCCGCGCCAAAGAGCGTATCTACTCTTTCCGCGACCGCTTCCACCGCTGGGACCCGAAAAACCAGCGTCCGGAGCTGTGGCACAACTACAACGGCCAGATCAACAAGGGCGAAAGTATTCGCGTCTTCCCGCTCTCCAACTGGACCGAGCTGGATATCTGGCAGTACATCTATCTGGAAAATATTGAGATCGTTCCGCTGTATCTGGCGGCCGAGCGCCCGGTGCTGGAGCGCGACGGCATGCTGATGATGATCGACGACGATCGCATTGATTTACAGCCGGGCGAAGTGATCAAAAAACAGATGGTCCGTTTCCGTACTCTCGGCTGCTGGCCGTTGACCGGCGCGGTGGAATCCAGTGCGCAGACGCTGCCGGAGATCATCGAGGAGATGCTGGTGTCGACCACCAGTGAGCGACAGGGCCGCGTGATTGACCGCGACCAGGCAGGCTCCATGGAGCTGAAGAAACGTCAGGGTTATTTCTAAGGAGCCGCCATGAATACGACTATTGCCCAACAAATTGCCGATGAAGGCGGCGTAGAAGCTTATCTGCACGCCCAGCAGTACAAAAGTCTGCTGCGTTTCCTGACCTGCGGCAGCGTTGATGACGGGAAAAGCACCCTGATAGGACGTCTGCTGCACGACACGCGCCAGATCTACGAAGATCAGCTCTCTTCCCTGCACAATGACAGTAAACGCCACGGCACCCAGGGCGAAAAACTCGACCTGGCGCTGCTGGTAGACGGCTTGCAGGCGGAGCGCGAGCAGGGCATTACCATTGATGTCGCCTATCGCTACTTCTCTACCGAAAAGCGCAAATTTATTATCGCCGACACCCCGGGGCACGAGCAGTACACTCGTAACATGGCGACCGGCGCGTCCACCTGTGATCTGGCGATCCTGCTGATTGACGCCCGTAAAGGTGTGCTGGATCAGACTCGTCGTCACAGCTTTATCTCTACGCTGCTGGGGATCAAACATCTGGTGGTGGCGGTGAACAAAATGGATCTGGTGGACTACAGCGAAGCGCGATTCGACGAGCTCCGTCAGAGCTACCTGACCTTTGCTGAACAGCTGCCGGGCAACCTCGATATTCGCTTTGTGCCGCTGTCGGCGCTGGAAGGGGATAACGTCGCCTCTCAGAGCGGGAACATGCCGTGGTACAGCGGCCCGACGCTGCTGGAAGTGCTGGAAACCGTTGAAATTCAGCGCGTGGTTGATACCCAGCCGATGCGCTTCCCGGTGCAATACGTGAACCGTCCGAACCTCGATTTCCGCGGCTTCTCGGGCACCATTGCGTCCGGCTCGGTCAAAGTGGGCCAGCGCGTGAAGGTGCTGCCGTCCGGTGTGGAATCGGCCATTGCCCGAATCGTCACCTTTGATGGCGATCTGGAGGAAGCCGGAGCAGGTGAAGCGGTAACCCTGGTACTGAAAGACGAAATTGATATCAGCCGCGGCGACCTGCTGGTCGACGCGCAGGAAACGCTGGCGGCGGTGCAGGGCGCATCCGTGGACGTGGTGTGGATGGCGGAACAGCCGCTGACCGCAGGCCAGAGCTATGACATTAAAATCGCCGGCAAGAAAACCCGCGCCCGCGTGGACGGCATTCAGTTCCAGGTGGACATCAACAACCTGACCCACCGTGACGTGAGCGAGCTGCCGCTGAACGGCATCGGTCTGGTGGATATGACCTTCGACGAGCCGCTGGTGCTGGATCCGTATCAGCAGAATCCTGTTACGGGCGGGCTCATCTTCATTGACCGCCTGACGAACGTTACCGTCGGTGCCGGCATGGTGCGCGAGCCTGACGCGCAGGCGAGCGTGACGTCTGAGTTCAGCGCCTTCGAGCTGGAACTGAACGCGCTGGTGCGTAAGCACTTCCCGCACTGGGGCGCACGCGATCTGCTGGGAGGCAAGTGATGGCCGCCCATGATGAGAACGTCGTGTGGCATCCTCATCCGGTCACCGTCGCCCAGCGCGAACAGCTCCACGGTCACCGTGGGGTTGTGCTGTGGTTTACCGGGCTGTCTGGCTCCGGTAAATCCACGGTGGCAGGCGCACTGGAAGAGGCGCTGCATCAGCAGGGGGTGAGCACCTACCTGCTGGACGGCGACAACGTGCGTCACGGCCTGTGCAGCGATTTAGGGTTCAGCGATGAAGATCGTAAAGAGAACATTCGTCGGGTGGGGGAAGTCGCCAGCCTGATGGCGGATGCCGGGCTGGTGGTGCTGACGGCGTTTATCTCACCGCACCGCGCCGAACGTCAGATGGTGCGTGAGCGCGTGGGGCAGAATCGCTTTATTGAAGTGTTTGTGGATACCCCGCTGGCAATCTGCGAAGCGCGCGATCCTAAAGGGCTGTACAAAAAAGCCCGCGCGGGAGAGCTGCGAAACTTCACCGGCATTGACTCCGTTTACGAAGCGCCTGAATCCCCTGAGATTCAGCTGGAAGGTCAACAATTGGTAACAAATTTAGTAAGCCAATTATTAGACCTGCTCAGACGGGACGATATTATCAGATCCTGAGACGGTATCGTTCGGGAGCTGTCTTCCCGAGCGATGAGTCACGGTCACAGGATTAGCTATGCGCAACAGTGAAAACTACATGATTACCACCGGGTCGGAACCGTTAACGACCGACGACGAGACGACCTGGTCCTTCCCTGGGGCGATAGTCGGCTTTGTGTCGTGGCTACTGGCGCTGGGTATCCCGTTTTTGATCTACGGTGGTAACACCCTCTTTTTCTTCCTCTATACCTGGCCTTTCTTTTTGGCGCTGATGCCCGTTGCGGTGGTTGTGGGCGTGGCGCTGCACTCCCTTTTCAACGGCAAGCTCCTGTATAGTACGCTCATCACTATCGCCACCGTTGTGGTCATCTTTGGCCTGCTGTTTTTATGGCTGATGGGCTAACTTACGGCATAATTAAAACCCCGCAGTAGAGTCCAGCGGAAAGTTATGGGATGATGATGCCGTTTTTTCAGGGGGCAGGATGGGTAAACTAACGCTGCTGTTGCTGGCTTTGCTGGTCTGGCTGCAATATTCGCTGTGGTTCGGCAAAAACGGACTGCACGACTACAGCCGGGTGAGCGATGACGTCGCGGCACAGCAGGCGACAAACGCCAAACTTAAAGCGCGTAACGATCAACTTTTTGCTGAAATTGATGACCTCAATGGCGGCCAGGAGGCGATTGAGGAGCGCGCACGCAATGAACTCAGTATGACTAAGCCGGGCGAAACGTTTTATCGCCTGGTTCCGGATGCGTCTAAACGCAATCAGGGCTCCGCACAAAACAATCGATAATCAGGCCCAGGATTACGACATGGCAGCAACTTTTTCGGACGTCTGTGCCGTGGTGCCGGCCGCAGGTTTTGGCCGGCGCATGCAGACAGAATGTCCTAAGCAGTACCTCTCAATTGGCGATAAAACGATCCTCGAGCACGCCGTGGCGGCGCTGCTGGCGCATTCTCGGGTGAAACGCGTTGTTATTGCCATCAGCCCCGGCGATGCACGTTTTGCTCAGCTCCCGCTGGCGAATCACCCTCAGATTACCGTCGTTGACGGCGGCGCAGAGCGGGCTGACTCCGTTCTGGCGGGCATTCAGGCTGCCGGGAACGCGCAGTGGGTGCTGGTGCACGATGCCGCGCGTCCCTGTCTGCATCACGACGATCTGTCACGTCTGCTGGCTCTGAGTGAAACCAGTAACGTGGGCGGCATTCTGGCCGCCCCGGTGCGTGACACCATGAAGCGTGCCGAACCGGGTAAACCGGCGATTGCCCACACCGTCGAGCGCGTCGATCTCTGGCACGCGCTGACGCCACAATTTTTTCCCCGCGAATTACTCCACGACTGCTTAACGCGTGCGCTTAAAGAAGGTGCGACCATTACGGACGAAGCCTCGGCGCTGGAGTATTGCGGTTTCCACCCCACGCTTGTTGAAGGGCGCGCTGATAATATAAAAGTGACGCGCCCGGAAGACTTACAGCTCGCGGAATTTTATCTTACCCGTACGACCCCTCAGGAGAAGGCATAATGCGTATTGGACACGGTTTTGATGTACACGCCTTTGGCGGCGTTGGCCCAATTATCATTGGCGGCGTGCGCATTCCATACGAAAAAGGTCTGCTGGCGCATTCTGATGGCGACGTGGCGCTGCATGCGCTGACCGACGCGCTGCTGGGTGCCGCCGCGCTGGGCGACATTGGCAAACTGTTCCCGGACACCGATCCTGCTTTTAAAGGCGCAGACAGCCGCGAACTGCTGCGCGAAGCCTGGCGTCGTATTCAGGCCAAAGGCTACACCCTTGGCAACGTTGATGTGACGATCATTGCTCAGGCACCGAAGATGCTGCCGCACATCCCTCAGATGCGCGTGTTTATCGCTGAAGATCTGGGTTGCCATATGGACGACGTCAACGTCAAAGCGACCACCACGGAGAAACTGGGCTTTACCGGTCGTGGCGAAGGCATTGCCTGTGAAGCCGTGGCGCTGCTGGTGAAGGCGGCCAAATGACGGATTTCGACAACCTGACGTATCTGCACGGTGAACCGCAGGGCAAGGGGCTGCTGAAAGCCAACCCTGAAGATTTCGTGGTAGTGGAAGATCTCGGTTTTGAGCCGGACGGCGAAGGCGAGCACATCCTGGTGCGCATTCTGAAAAACGGCTGCAACACCCGCTTCGTGGCGGACGCGCTGGCAAAATTCCTCAATATTCACGCCCGCGAAGTGAGCTTTGCCGGTCAAAAAGATAAACATGCCGTGACCGAACAGTGGCTTTGCGCCCGCGTGCCCGGCAATGCCATGCCCGATTTAAGCAAATTTGAGCTTGAGGGCTGTAAGGTACTGGAATACGCCCGCCATAAACGCAAATTGCGTCTGGGAGCGTTAAAAGGCAACGCGTTTACGCTGGTGCTGCGCGAAGTGACCGAACGCGAAGACGTTGAAAAACGCCTGAAGGCCATTAACGAACGCGGCGTGCCAAACTATTTCGGCGCACAGCGCTTTGGCATTGGTGGCAGCAACCTGCTGGGCGCGCTGCGCTGGGCGCAAAGCGGTGCACCGGTGCGCGATCGTAATAAACGCAGTTTTTGGTTGTCGGCGGCCCGCAGTGCGTTGTTTAATCAGATTGTGAGCGAACGGCTGAAAAAACCGGACGCGAATCAAGTTGTTGTCGGCGATGCGCTACAATTAGCGGGACGCGGAAGCTGGTTTGTGGCAACGGCCGATGAGATGGCCGATGTCCAGTCGCGCGTGGACGCTAAAACGCTGATGATTACCGCCGCCTTGCCGGGTTCAGGCGACTGGGGAACCCAGGGCGAGGCGCTGGCCGCTGAGCAGTCAGCGGTGGCGGATGCGCCAGAATTACAATCGTTGCTGGTGCGGGAAAAGGTCGAGGCGGCGCGCCGTGCGATGCTCCTCTACCCGCAACAGTTGAGCTGGAACTGGTGGGATGACGTAACCGTCGAGTTACGCTTCTGGCTGCCGGCAGGTAGCTTTGCCACCAGTGTTGTCAGGGAACTTATCAACACGTCGGGTGATTATGCGAATATTGCTGAGTAACGATGACGGGATCCATGCGCCAGGTATTCAGACGCTGGCGAAACACCTCCGCGAATTTGCGGATGTGCAGGTCGTGGCTCCCGATCGTAACCGCAGTGGCGCGTCTAACTCATTGACGCTGGAGTCTTCACTTCGCACCTTTACCTTTGAGAATGGCGATATTGCCGTCCAGATGGGGACGCCGACCGACTGCGTGTTTTTGGGCGTAAATGCGCTGATGCGCCCTCGGCCGGATGTTGTGGTCTCCGGCATCAATGCCGGGCCAAATCTTGGCGATGATGTGATTTACTCCGGCACCGTGGCCGCGGCGATGGAAGGGCGTCACCTGGGTTTCCCGGCGCTGGCGGTCTCGTTAAACGGCCACACCCACTATGACACTGCCGCCGCGGTGACCTGCTCCATTCTCCGTGCGCTTGGCCGCGAGCCACTGCGTACCGGACGTATCCTTAATATTAACGTGCCGGATCTCCCACTGGACGAGATTAAAGGGATCCGCGTGACGCGCTGCGGCAGTCGCCACCCGGCCGATCAGGTTATTCCCCAGCAGGATCCCCGCGGCAATACCCTGTACTGGATCGGCCCGCCGGGAGATAAATGCGATGCCGGGCCAGACACCGACTTTGCTGCGGTGGATGAGGGTTACGTTTCCGTTACGCCGTTGCACGTAGATTTAACCGCTTATAGCGCGCATGATGTGGTGTCGGACTGGTTAGATCGGGTCGGAGTGAACGCGCAATGGTAAGTAAACGTGTACAAACTCTTCTGGAACAATTACGCGCACAGGGGATTGCCAACGAGCAGGTGCTGGATGCGCTTGCCCAGGTTCCCCGTGAGAAGTTTGTAGATGAGGCGTTTGAACACAAAGCGTGGGAAAACGTGGCGCTGCCCATCGGGCAAGGCCAGACGATTTCGCAGCCCTACATGGTGGCGCGTATGACGGAGCTTCTGGAGTTAACGCCAGACTCCCGGGTGCTGGAAATTGGCACCGGTTCAGGGTATCAGACCGCGATCCTGGCCCACCTTGTGCACCATGTCTGTTCCGTGGAACGGATTAAAGGGTTGCAGTGGCAGGCGCGCCGTCGCCTGAAACAGCTTGATTTACATAATGTATCGACGCGCCACGGCGATGGATGGCAGGGTTGGCAGGCTCGCGCCCCGTTTGACGCCATCATTGTCACGGCAGCGCCACCTGAAATCCCCGCTGCACTTCTCTCGCAGCTGGACGAGGGCGGCATTCTTGTTTTGCCCGTCGGCGATGAGCAGCAGCTTTTAAAGCGCGTTCGTCGACGCGGCGGCGAGTTTATTATCGATACCGTGGAAGCCGTACGCTTTGTGCCCCTGGTTAAGGGCGAGCTGGCCTGAGACTCGGATTTTTCCAGGGTTATTAAGGCAAATTCAGCGTATGGTGTGGCGCGATAGGTTCGTGCCATCACGGTTATTTTTAAGTCACTGGTAGTTAACACATTCCTGGGGGATAAATGAGCGCGGGAAGCCCAAAATTCACCATCAGCCGTGTTGCGGCATTATCACTGGTTTCGCTCTGGCTGGCAGGCTGTACAAGTTCAAATAACGCGCCTGCGCCCGTCAGTTCCGTTAATGGAACCAGCGGCTCGGGTAACACGTCCAGCGGAATGTTGATCACCCCTCCGCCTAAAATGGGCACCTCAACGGCGCAGCAAACGCCGCAGATCCAGCCGGTTCAGCGTCCAGTTACGCAGCCTACGCAGATACAGCCAGTGGAACAGCCTGTTCAGACTGAAAATGGCCGCATAGTGTATAACCGTAAGTATGGGAACATTCCGAAAGGTAGCTATACCGGCGGCAGCACCTATACCGTGAAGCGCGGCGATACGCTGTTCTATATTGCCTGGATCACCGGGAACGATTTCCGCGATCTGGCACAGCGAAACAACGTCCAGGCCCCGTATGCTCTGGAAGTCGGGCAAACGCTTCAGGTTGGCAACGCGACGGGGACACCGCTTACGCCAGGCAACACCGTTTCAGCAGCCGACGTAACTGCGCAAAATAACAGCGTCACCCCTGCACAAAAAACCACCACGGTGGTTGCTTCACAACCTGTAATTACGTATTCTGAGGATTCAGGTGATCAGAGTGCTAACAAAATGTTGCCGAATAATAAAGGTACTGCGACTGTTGTCACAGCACCGACTACGGCACCTGTGGTTAGCTCTACTGTACCGACTGCAAGCAGTCAGAATGCCAGCTCGTCAATTACCACCTGGCGTTGGCCAACTGACGGCAAGATCATCGAGAACTTCGCTACCTCTGAGGGGGGCAACAAAGGGATCGATATCGCAGGCAGTAAAGGACAGGCAATCATCGCGACCGCAGACGGACGCGTTGTCTATGCCGGTAACGCACTGCGCGGTTACGGTAATCTTATTATCATCAAACATAATGATGATTACCTGAGTGCCTACGCCCATAACGACACAATGCTGGTCCGGGAACAACAAGAAGTTAAGGCGGGGCAAAAAATCGCTACCATGGGTAGCACCGGAACCAGTTCTACACGCTTGCATTTTGAAATTCGTTACAAGGGGAAATCCGTAAACCCGCTGCAATATTTACCGCAGCGATAAATTGACGGGGCATGCCAGCCAGGGTGTCTCGTCCAGGGATCACGGGTAGGAGCCACCTTATGAGTCAGAATACGCTGAAAGTTCATGATTTAAATGAAGATGCGGAATTTGATGAGAACGGAGCAGAGGCTTTTGACGAAAAAGCCTTAGTAGAAGAGGAACCCAGTGATAACGATTTGGCTGAAGAAGAGCTGTTATCGCAGGGTGCCACACAGCGTGTGCTGGACGCGACTCAGCTTTACCTTGGGGAGATTGGTTACTCCCCACTGCTAACGGCCGAAGAAGAAGTCTATTTCGCACGTCGTGCTTTGCGTGGTGATGTTGCCTCGCGTCGTCGCATGATCGAAAGTAACCTGCGACTGGTCGTGAAAATTGCCCGCCGTTACGGCAATCGTGGTCTGGCTCTGCTGGATCTGATTGAAGAGGGCAACTTAGGTCTCATCCGCGCAGTTGAGAAGTTTGACCCGGAACGCGGGTTCCGTTTCTCAACCTACGCGACCTGGTGGATTCGTCAGACCATCGAACGGGCTATTATGAACCAGACCCGTACGATTCGACTGCCGATCCACATCGTCAAAGAGTTGAATGTTTATCTGCGTACCGCGCGCGAGTTGTCCCATAAACTGGACCACGAGCCAAGTGCGGAAGAGATCGCAGAGCAACTCGACAAACCGGTTGATGACGTAAGCCGTATGCTGCGTCTCAACGAGCGCATTACCTCGGTTGACACCCCGCTGGGTGGCGACTCCGAAAAAGCGCTGCTGGACATCCTGGCCGATGAAAAAGACAACGGCCCGGAAGACACCACGCAGGACGATGACATGAAACAGAGCATCGTCAAATGGCTGTTCGAACTGAACGCCAAACAGCGTGAGGTGCTGGCACGTCGTTTCGGTTTACTGGGGTATGAAGCTGCGACACTGGAAGATGTCGGCCGTGAGATTGGCCTGACCCGTGAACGTGTTCGTCAGATTCAGGTTGAAGGCCTACGCCGCCTGCGTGAAATCCTGCAAGGGCAAGGTCTGAATATCGAAGCGCTGTTCCGCGAGTAAGCAACCATTCGTCAGAAAAGGCCCGTCGTGAGACGGGCCTTTTTTATGCCTTACGGCTGCGCCGTTTCGTGCAGCAAACGCCAGGTGATGTTATCCCCTTCCTGATTAAGCACCGCGGTTGACCAGCGCACGTTGACGGGCTGGCCTGGCCGGGTTTGCGTCTCCCGGTAATGGAGCACCGCGCCGTTGTCCCATGTCTGAAGCGTTGTTAACGCGTCAATACCGATCCTGAGCCCGGGTCGGGTTCCCCGCTGCGCATATAAAAATTGGGCAAGCGCGTGATGATCTAACGGGTTGCCACTCGGTGGAACCATCAGAAAATCCGGACGGAAACGGGCGAGCAGGGCGTCCCGATTGCCTTCGCCTGCACCTAACCAGTTTTCAAGGGCGACGTGAATGTCGAGGATCTCTTGTTCGAAATGGGTCATGGTTGCTCCTGTTGCAGTTGCGCAAGTAACTGCGTGTTGTTAAGACGGTAGACGTACAGTACGGGCAGTAGAGTGATGACTGCGGCAAAAACAAACATCCCGTGCCAGGCGGCCAGCGGCGAGAGATAAGCCTGCATGAAGCTCAGCGCCTGCGCCAGCAGCAGAGCGCCCGCAAAAAAGCTCAACTGACGATTGAGATTCCATAGCGCGCTGGCATCGGGCATATCTTCCGGTCGCATCGTCAAAAACGCGCTGCTCTGAGCCGTACTGCTGCAAAGGCTTCCCCCCGCGCCCATCAGCGCAAACGCAACGGCAGGTAGCAGCATTGCCGGGCCGACGTTAACTAAAAGCAGAATGCCCGTCGCCTGCAAAAGGCAACCGATGACCACCAGCGGCCGGGGGCCGATACGGTTGAAATAGCGTCCTGTCGCGGTGATAGCCAAAAACGAAGCCACAGACCACGGCAGCATAAGCATGCCCGTTGCGGCGGGTGTCATATTGGCCTCGCTCTGGAGGTAATACATGCCCGTTACGTTCACGCCGATAAAAATGCCGGGTACGCACACATAGATAAGCATGGATAAGCGCAACAGCGGATCCGTCAGCAAAGACAGGTTTACTGTCCTGGTGGGGGTTATCGGCGACGGTTCTGTTTTAAGCCACGCGCAGGCCAAAGCAAAGGTGACAATGACGACGGGCAGGGTGGCAAAAAATATCCAGCGCCAGCTGAATGTTTGAACCAGCATACCGCCCACAGCCGGTGAGCACGCGGGGGCAAGCAGTGCGACCAGCATCACCGCCGAGGAGAGTCTGGCCCGCTCATGAGGCTTAAACTGTTGCCAGGTCAGCGCCTGACCAACCGGGATCAGTAAACCCCCTCCGGCGCCCTGCACGACTCGCCAGGCAATCAGACTTTCCAGCGAAGATGAGAGACCCGCCGCAACGGAGGCCGCGCTAAAGAGAAGCAGTGAGAGCAGGATAACGCGCTTCGGCCCGACGCGGCGCGTCAGGATACTGCTGAAAGGGATGACTAGCGTCAGCCCGGCAATGTATCCGTTACTTACCCAGGCAAGCGCGGAAGGTGTGGTATTGAAAGCGCGAGCCATCGCCGGAAAGGCGACGCTGGCAATAAACATGTTTATCAAATCAAGGAAAAAGCCGAGCAGAAAGACGACGGCGATTTTGCTGCGATACGTCATGGAAGTTCCTCCGGTGAGGTGGCGTATCGTATCGGCCCGCACGTTACGGATAAACGCGACAAAGCACGATATACTGTCAACATTATTTTGACAGTTAACCAGGCAAGCGATGCTTAATTTACAGCGTACGGCAATGTTTATCGCCGTAGCGGACACCGGCAGTTTCACCGCCGCGGCGGAGGCGATGGGGCTGACAAAAGCGGTGGTCAGCTTTCATATTCGTCAGCTTGAAGAGGAGCTGGGCGTCACCCTGTTGCTGCGAACCACCCGACGCCTGACGCTGACCGAGGCGGGGAAGCTCTTTCATCAACGAAGCGTGATGCTGTTACGGGATGCAGAGCGATTGCAGGATGACGTTCGCGCCAACCACGCCGGGCTGACGGGAGAACTGCGGATCACCACCACGCCCGAATATGGCTCGCAGGTGGTGGTGCCTTTGCTGGCTGAATTTAGCCAGTTGCACCCGGACCTTCGCGTGCGGCATGTCTCGTCCTCTTTGCATGCCGATCTTATCGCCGAGCGCTTCGATGTCGCTATCCGGCTCGGCACGCTTGCAGATTCGCGCTACCACGCCGCGTTGATGACCTCCTTCACCATCCTGCCCGTGGCAACGCCAGGCTGGCTGGCAAACCATCCGGTTGACTCGCTGGAACAACTGGCGGAAGCGGACTGGATCATTCACGAGCGTTTAACGTCGCCGCTGCGCTGGCAGGTGAGAGGTGTTGATGGACATCCGGTTTCCTTTGAGATCAAGAAAGCGCCGCGCCTGTATGCAGACAGCGCCCAGGCGCTGATGGCTTTTGCCCTCGCGGGATGTGGAGTGGCGCTGCTGCCGGAGTGGCTGGTGCGTAACGCACTGGATGCGGGGGAACTGGTCTCGCTGTTACCGGCATACACGTTTGCTCAGCAGGGCATCTATGCCGTTTATCCCGATGCCCGGCATGTGCCCGCGAAAGTGCGAACATTTATTGATTTTATGCGCGTCAGGGTGACTTAACCCTGCATCATTTTTTTAATGAGCGCTGAAAATTGCTCTCGTTCCGCGCCGTTAAGGCGCCCCAGAAATGCCTCATCCACCTCATTTCCAATCGGTTTACTGCTCTCAAGCAGGGCCTCTCCTTCGGCAGTCAGAAAGACAAACCGACGGCGTTTGTCTGCCGGATCGTGCTCGCGCCTGACCAGGCCGCGTGCTTCCATGCGGCTCAGCATTTCTGCCAGCGTCGCTTTGGTGCTCACCGCGACTTCAGTCAGGGCAACCTGCTCAATACCAGGATTTTCAGCAATTGACCGCATCACCGCATATTGTGGCTTGGTCAGTTCAGGCAATGCGTGCTGCCACTGGGCGGTATGCTGTTGAAAAAGCTGACGTAGCAGGTGGAAAGCTTCTTGTCTTAACTCCATGGACACTCCGACGGAAAAATACTCCCTCTATGATAGCCGCTCTTGGGCTGAATTTTAACGCGAGAGTTTTTTAGCGATTAGTGTGATCGTATGCGAACGATCTTGTCAGCAGCAGGATCAAGGCGTAGTTTAATTAATATGTTCGTATACGAACAAATTAATTGAGGTGCTGAATGAGATTGATTGTGGGAATGACGGGCGCGACGGGTGCGCCATTAGGCGTGGCGTTGTTACAGGCGCTGCGGGAAATGCCGGAGGTGGAAACGCACCTGGTGATGTCGAAGTGGGCAAAAACCACCATTGAGCTGGAAACGCCCTTCACTGCGCATGACGTTGCTGCACTGGCGGATGTCGTCCATAGCCCGGCCGATCAGGCTGCCACCATCTCCTCCGGCTCGTTTCGCACCGACGGCATGATCGTCATCCCGTGCAGCATGAAAACGCTGGCGGGTATCCGCGCGGGCTACGCCGAAGGGCTGGTAGGGCGTGCGGCAGACGTAGTGTTGAAAGAGGGGCGCAAGCTGGTGCTGGTTCCCCGTGAGACGCCGCTCAGCACCATCCATCTCGAGAACATGCTTGCTCTTTCCCGTATGGGCGTGGCGATGGTGCCGCCTATGCCTGCGTACTACAACCACCCGCAAACCGCCGATGACATTACCCAGCATATCGTGACCCGTGTTCTCGACCAGTTTGGTCTGGAGCATAAAAAAGCCCGACGCTGGGAAGGTTTGCAGGCAGCGAAACATTTTTCACAGGAGAATAAAGATGGCATTTGATGATTTGAGAAGCTTCTTGCAGGCGCTCGATGAGCAAGGGCAACTGCTGAAAATTGAGGAAGAGGTAAACGCTGAGCCGGATTTAGCGGCGGCCGCCAACGCTACCGGACGCATTGGCGATGGTGCGCCTGCGCTGTGGTTCGATAATATTCGCGGCTTCACCGATGCCCGTGTGGTGATGAACACTATCGGCTCGTGGCAAAACCACGCTATTTCGATGGGGCTGCCAGCGAATACCCCGGTGAAAAAACAGATCGACGAGTTTATTCGTCGCTGGGACAAATTCCCCGTCTCGCCAGAGCGTCGTGCAAATCCGGCCTGGGCGCAGAACACGGTGGACGGGGAAGACATCAACCTGTTCGACATTCTGCCGCTGTTCCGCCTGAACGACGGTGACGGAGGCTTTTATCTCGATAAAGCGTGCGTTGTCTCCCGCGATCCGCTCGACCCCGATCACTTCGGCAAACAGAACGTCGGGATCTACCGTATGGAAGTGAAGGGCAAGCGTAAGCTCGGCCTGCAACCGGTGCCGATGCATGATATCGCGCTGCATCTGCATAAGGCAGAAGAGCGCGGCGAAGACCTGCCTATTGCCATTACGCTGGGTAACGATCCGATCATCACCCTGATGGGCGCCACGCCGCTGAAATACGATCAATCCGAGTATGAGATGGCCGGTGCGCTACGCGAAAGCCCGTATCCGATTGCGACGGCTCCGCTGACCGGTTTCGATGTGCCGTGGGGGTCGGAAGTGATCCTCGAAGGGGTGATTGAAGGCCGGAAACGTGGAATTGAAGGGCCATTCGGTGAGTTTACCGGACACTACTCCGGCGGACGCAATATGACGGTTGTACGCATTGATAAAGTCTCTTACCGCACCAAACCCATTTTCGAATCCCTTTACCTCGGCATGCCGTGGACCGAGATTGATTATCTGATGGGGCCCGCCACCTGCGTACCGCTCTATCAGCAACTAAAGTCGGAATTCCCGGAAGTGCAGGCGGTAAACGCCATGTACACCCACGGTCTGCTGGTGATTATCTCCACTAAAAAGCGTTACGGCGGTTTTGCCCGTGCGGTCGGCCTCCGCGCCATGACCACGCCACACGGTCTGGGTTACGTGAAAATGGTGATTATGGTGGATGAAGACGTCGATCCGTTTAACCTGCCGCAGGTGATGTGGGCGCTGTCATCAAAGGTCAATCCGGCAGGCGATCTGGTGCAGCTACCGAATATGTCTGTGCTCGAGCTTGACCCCGGCTCCAGCCCGGCGGGGATCACTGACAAGCTGATCATTGATGCCACCACCCCGGTTGCCCCGGACAACCGTGGTCACTACAGCCAGCCGGTACAGGATCTCCCTGAAACCAAAGCCTGGGCCGAAAAACTGACCGCGATGCTGGCGGCACGTCAATAAGGAGGAAAAAATGATTTGTCCACGTTGTGCCGATGAACATATTGAAGTGATGGCAACATCACCGGTGAAAGGTGTCTGGACGGTATATCAGTGTCAGCACTGTCTGTATACCTGGCGCGATACCGAACCGCTGCGCCGTACCAGCCGCGAGCATTACCCGGAAGCGTTCCGCATGACGCAGAAGGATATTGATGAAGCACCGCAGGTGCCGACGATCCCGCCGCTGCTGTAAAAAAAGCCCGGTGGCGCTACGCTTACCGGTCCTACGGGTTTTGTAGGCCGGGTAAGGCGAAGCCGCCACCCGGCAAAAGACCGCAGAAAACTAAACCAGACTCTTCAACCGATAAATCCACTCCAGCGCCTGACGCGGCGTCAGTGAATCCGGGTCGAGGTTCTCCAGCGCTTCTACCGCCGGAGAGGTCTCTTCCGGCACCGCCAGCAGTGACATCTGCGTACCATCTATCTGCGTAGCTGCCGCATTCGGTGACAAACTTTCCAGCTCACGCAATTTCTGACGCGCGCGCTTAATCACCTCTTTTGGCACGCCCGCCAGCGCGGCGACGGCCAGGCCATAGCTCTTGCTTGCCGCGCCGTCCTGCACCGTGTGCATAAAGGCGATGGTGTCGCCGTGCTCAAGCGCATCAAGGTGGACGTTAGCCACGCCTTCCATTTTCTCTGGCAGCTGTGTCAGTTCGAAATAGTGCGTTGCGAACAGCGTCAGCGCCTTGATTTTATTTGCCAGACTTTCCGCGCACGCCCAGGCCAGAGACAGGCCGTCATAGGTGGAGGTACCGCGTCCTACTTCGTCCATCAACACCAGACTGTTCTCTGTCGCGTTATGCAGAATGTTGGCGGTTTCGGTCATCTCGACCATAAAGGTAGAGCGACCGCTCGCCAGATCGTCCGCCGCACCCACACGGGTGAAGATACGGTCGATAGGGCCAATCTCAACCTTCTGCGCTGGAACGTAGCTGCCGATGTAGGCGAGCAGCGCGATAAGGGCTGTCTGGCGCATATAGGTACTTTTACCGCCCATGTTGGGGCCGGTAATGATCAGCATTCTTCGCTGCGGTGACAGGTTCAACGGGTTGGCAATAAACGGCTCGTTCAGCACCTGCTCAACCACCGGGTGGCGGCCTTCGGTAATGCGAATGCCGGGTTTGTCAGTAAAGGTCGGACAGGTGTAATTCAGCGTGTCGGCGCGCTCAGCCAGGTTTACCAGGACATCCAGCTCGGCCAGCGCAGCGGCGCTCAGTTGCAGGTCAGCCAGGTGCGGCATCAGGATGTCGAACAGCTCGTCATACAGCTGTTTCTCCAGCGCCAGCGCTTTACCTTTCGACGTGAGCACTTTGTCTTCGTACTCTTTCAGCTCGGGTATAATGTAGCGCTCGGCATTTTTCAGCGTCTGGCGGCGAACGTAGTGAATCGGGGCCAGGTGGCTCTGCCCACGGCTGATCTGGATATAGTAACCGTGTACCGCGTTGTAGCCGACTTTCAGGGTGTCGAGCCCCAGACGTTCACGCTCGCGGATTTCCAGCTTATCCAGATAATCCGTCGCGCCATCGGCCAGCGCACGCCATTCGTCCAGCTCTTCGTTGTAACCCGGAGCAATAACCCCGCCATCCCGCACCAGAACAGGCGGCGCATCAATGATGGCGCGTTCCAGCAGTTCGCGAAGCTCGGTAAATTCGCCCATGGTTTCGCGCAGCTTTTGCACTGGCGCGCTGTCGATCTCTCCCAGCTGAGCGCGCAGTTCCGGCAACTGCTGGAACGCGTGCCGCATACGGGCGAGATCGCGTGGACGCGCGGTGCGCAAGGCCAGGCGCGCCAGGATACGCTCAAGATCACCCACCTGACGCAGCACCGGCTGCAATTCGGTGTAACGATCCTGCAATGCGGCAATGGTTTGCTGGCGGCCAGCCAGCGTTTCGGTATTGCGGATCGGCATATGCAGCCAGCGTTTGAGCATACGGCTGCCCATGGGGGTAACCGTGCTGTCAAGAACCGACGCCAGCGTATTTTCCATGCCGCCAGCGAGGTTCTGCGTGATCTCCAGGTTGCGGCGCGTGGCGGCATCCATGATGATGCTGTCCTGCTGACGCTCCATGGTGATGGAACGAATATGGGGCATGGCGGTACGTTGCGTATCCTTAACGTACTGCAACAGGCAGCCTGCGGCACACAGCCCGCGCGGGGCGTTTTCCACGCCAAAGCCAATCAAATCGCGCGTGCCAAATTGCAGGTTTAACTGCTGGCGCGCGGTATCAATTTCGAACTCCCACAGTGGACGACGACGCAGGCCGCGGCGACCTTCAATCAGCGCCATCTCGGCGAAATCCTCTGCATAAAGCAGTTCTGCCGGATTAGTGCGCTGTAGTTCAGCCGCCATGGTTTCACGGTCAGCCGGTTCACTCAGGCGAAAACGACCGGAGCTGATATCCAGCGTGGCGTAGCCAAACCCTTTACCATCCTGCCAGATCGCCGCCAGCAGGTTATCCTGGCGCTCCTGAAGCAGGGCCTCATCGCTGATGGTTCCCGGCGTGACGATGCGTACGACCTTGCGCTCAACGGGGCCTTTCGATGTGGCCGGGTCACCAATTTGTTCGCAGATAGCGACAGACTCGCCCTGGTTCACCAGCTTCGCCAGATAGTTTTCAACCGCGTGATGCGGGATACCCGCCATCGGGATGGGCTCGCCTGCCGACGCGCCACGTTTCGTCAGGGAAATGTCGAGCAGCTGAGACGCACGTTTCGCATCATCATAAAAAAGCTCGTAAAAATCGCCCATACGGTAAAACAGCAGAATTTCCGGATGCTGTGCCTTCAGCTTCAGGTACTGCTGCATCATCGGCGTGTGGTCTGATAGATCCTTGTCAATAGACTCATTCATATTGATTTTACTCGTTTTTTAATTCTTTCAAGTGCTCATGTGGCCCCAAGTAAAACCCTTTCAAACCCACATAAACCCATAAATTTGTAGCTCACTTGTAGCCCAAGACGTGATAGATTGGTTTTACTCCTTCTCTGGGCTACAAATGGTGGTGATACTTTGAAAACAACTCTCAATCAGGCTTTTATTATCAACAAGTTAAGTATCAATGTTAAGCCTGAGCTCAGTAGCTCTGGAAAAGTCGTTTTCGATGCTAACCCTGACCAAAAACCTTACATAGTTTTTGACGATCATCGAGATTCGCCTGTTGGCTTCGGTGTGAAGGTCAGTTTGACGAAAAAAACCTATGTAATCCAGCGAAGAGTAGCTTCGTCAGATCGTAATGTCAGTGAGGGTAAGAAGCCAAGCTCTGTCTTGAAAGTAAAAGTTGGAAATGTGTCTGATTTTCCAAGTCTTGATCAGGCCCGTGAGGCAGCTCGGCAGTTGGTTCAGACAATGATTGCAACAAAGAGAAATCCCAACAAGATTAAAAGGGAACTCGATCTGGCTGAATTGACCGTGAGTGAAGCTTTTGCCCAATACAGGAGTCACTTACTTGGCAGAACCAAACCTGCTAAACCAAACACTCTCAATGTGTTAGACAAAGCTGAGAATCGGTTGAAAGAGTGGCAAAACCTTCGAATCAAGGATCTCACTGGTAATGAAATCCTTCGGAAGTTTGACGAAATTGCTTCAAGAGCGAGAACAGCAGCGGAGCAAACATTTCGTTGGGCTAATGTTGCGGTTAAACATGCAATTGAAATTGAGGCTGGTAATGCTCAGACACAGCAACGACAACCTTCGTTGTCCTATAATCCTTTTTCAATTTTAAAGGTACAGAAGAAGTTCAGAACACGATCTGAGCTGGAAGATAGCTATCGTGCCAAGGGCGTTCGAAATCCATTGTCCCCAAAAGATACTTTGGGACGGTTCTTAACTGCATTACACAATAAGCGAAGTTTTAATCGCTTGGGTTGTGATTATCTGTTGCTGACCATTCTGACTGGAGCCAGGAAGGAAGAAACAGCAGCACTGTGCTGGCGAGAGGCTCTGACTCAAGAAGAGGCTAGAACGACCAGCTATGTCGATCTCGAATATCGAGTGATTCGCTTTTACGACACGAAGAATCGTAATGATCATGAGCTTCCAATCTGCGATGCGACAAAGCGAATTCTGGAAGACCGGCGAGATATCGTCAACGACACCGAAATACGGACAGATAAACGCAAATGGGTTTTTCCGGCTCGTTCGTCACGAAGCAAGGTTGGGCACTATTCTGATAGTAAAAGCTTACGAGAGTATATCTGTCAGGATGCTGGAATAATGAAGCTGGGAATGCACGATCTACGAAGAACCTTTGGTCGAGTTGCAGAAGGGCTTACTTCGTATGCAGTGGTGAAAAGATTGCTTAACCACCGTAATACCACAGACCCTACTGAAAGATATGCTGAGCCTGATAAAGAGCGGGTATTTGAGGCTCTTCAACTGATTGAGCTTCATATGCTGATGACGTCACCAGAATTGTATAATACACTTTTGGCTTCGGCGAAGTACCCACCATTGCCAGAAAATCAGGAGAACAAGGAATGAGTACTATTGATACTTTAAGGGAATACGCCGAAGTATGGCGGCTATTTGGTAGTATGCCAGATGATGCAACCCTGAGTGCTGAAGTTTCGGCCCTTTATCTTGGTGTAAGTGTCAAAACATTGGCTCGTTATCGCCAGACTGGTAATGGCCCTACTTATATTCAATACCAGGCAGAAGATAGCAAAGCAAGAAATCAACGCGTAAATTATCTGTTGGGTGATTTAAAAACCTGGCGGGATAATCATAAAGTGAACAGCACAATGGAAGCAGCACAGGTCCGTGGGTTGGCTTTTGCTTCTTTGGCTGATTTTACCAAGCCAGAGCCTTTCTGGACTATTGATAATAAAATTTATTCTCATGCCCTTACTATATCTGACGAAGTATTCAAGGAGCTATTAAATACCTCTCGCGCAGAAGTTATTTGGATCTCTCTTGAGAAAGTATTGTTTGAGAACTGGCATGCTTCGAGAGAGCGTCAGAAATGGAATGACGTTTTTGTTAGTGTACTAAGTGGGATGGTTAAATCATGTGAAATTGAACAAGAACGTCATATACTTAATGATATTTTATGATTAATTTCATTCCCAATATAAAATTGAATTTGTATTGGGAAATAGTCATTTGCGGAAGTATAAATTGTTCAACAGCATTATTTATTATTTTAATCAAATGGAATACCGTCTGCAGGATATCTTCTTTTGGGATTTTTAACCGGTTTTGTTTTACACCCTGCACGATAAAAGTTAAACGAATTGGCAAAGTCTTCTGTCTCCAGTCTGGATTTCTTGAATTTGTCCATCAGATCTTCATTGAAACGACGAGGAATTCCCTTAACGCACAAATTTGAATTCAGGTATACCTGATTGTCTATGGTGTCACGGATCAGTATCTTACGCACAAATAATTCTTTGAATGCACGTGAAACATTTGATTTATTCAGTCCAAGCTCTCTGGCAGTACGAGACTGTGAAAAGTCAGGAATAATATTTCCATAATCAATGGTTGAAAAGAAATAAAGAACAATTCTAAATGCTGTGGGCGTCAAATCCATCCTGGCGAGTGTGGCCATATTGCCTTTGAAGACCATTGAGAAATCGTCCCTGAATGACGTTTTTTTATAGCTGTTTGCTTTAATCTTTATTTCTTCCAGATCTTCAGGCATAACCTCTAATGCTTCTGCAATAATGGACTTTTGTTCTTTAGTTAATACAACGCTTGTGATTGACATGATGGCTCCTTTTTATTGTTGTGATTACAGATATGGCATATTTAATTTATTTGTCAACGGGGTTGGTTATATTATTTCAATTATATTTACTTTGAAATTTTGCGTGTGTTATTTGGTGGAGATAATAGGTTGTAAAATTTAAAACAAGGGGTGCTAAATTTCACCATCACCAGTTATGTGATTGATAATTTTTAGTGCTGATATTAATAACAGTAGTGGCTGTGTAATTATATGATTTTATTGATTAATTTTCGATTCTAAACTGCAAGATAAAAGAGTGATAAAGAAATAAGAAACCACAGTTTTGCATTAGAACGATACTCAAGGCCTTGGTGTGCCTGATAATTAAACTTTTATTTTTGTCTTTCTTACATAATATCATTTCTTAAGTGAAGCCAGCGCAACAGTTTGTTGCGCCATTGGGCTTCAGAACATTACTAAAGTGTTTTCTGTAAGTATAAATACGCTTCGCGCACGAGTTCATAGAGCTGAGGTTAACTGTCATTACAAATACGCTTCGCGCAGAAGTTCATACAAATGGGCTTAGCTGTCAGCACAAATACGCTTCGCGCAAAAAAACAAGAGGCTGAGTTGATCGGGAAAGCGAACACAAATACATGATTTACCCGTTTGCTGACTACGGCTCACGCCGGGACCCTTCGGAAAAATCCTTTCTACTTCAGCGAATGAGTGCTGCGGGCACTCAGCGGCGCTGCCAAGGAAACAAAATTACGGTTTTTCAATTGTTCGGTAAAAATAACTGACATTTATCGGTAGTAGGGCGTAAGCCAGTGCGTAGCACGCTCTCAAAAAATATTCCTGTGGGTTTCTTATCTGCAATAGGGAAATAACTCAGATAGTTGAATTATGAAATAGCAATACAATCAGGAAGACACAAAATTATCGTAGTAAAAGCTATGGTTATTTATGGAAGAAGAAAAAATATATCAATAATGAAATATTTTTATTTTACTATTGATTTTAATTTTTAAGATGATAGTACTTAATTATAAAAACAAAAAATGGAGGGAATTATGAGTGCTATTAATGTATTATCTCAGGAGGAAAAATTTATACATGTTATTGATAAATTTATAACCCATAATCACAGCAGCGTCAATAACAATGCCTTTTGTAAAAAACTTTATGTTCTCTTTGCAGGGTATCATCTGAAGTATTTTTATTCACGGGCGCAGTACCGCAATTCATGTTATCACGTTGATAATATTATGCAGATGTTTACAGGAGTCGTTTCGACCCTGAACACAACGCTGCTCAGAAAGCTTGCAAATAGCGACACGTTGCTGCATTGCCTGAATTCACTTGTGAATTATATTTCAGGAAATCTGGACGAAGCAGAGCATATTTATGCTGATTTACTGGCCCAGTATGAAAAGAAACGCATTACAGGCTCTCTGGCTTATACTCCACCAGGCTCAGTGGTCAGGAAAAGACTGTGACAGCGACAGCGGCGTGGATAGGACATGGGATACTGGAGATAAATGGATCAGGCGTATCCGGCAGGACACCAGATACAATAGAAAAGGAGGGACACCGAATGGGTGGCCCACCTGTCTCGATGGCTTTATAGTGGCTTTACTTATCAACGACCTGCCAGCCATCTTCCGTTTTGACAAGGGTTATAGCAGCAGTACGCTTTTCGTTATCGACAATAGCCGTCACATTGCATTTATAGCTTTTATCAGATACTTCTACGCAGTCATGCTTTTTGACTGATTTTAATTCGCGCAGTGCGTCTTTTGGAACATCCTTGCCCGCTATAGATTTCACGAAAGCATTCGTCTGTTCCACGACCTTATTCATGGCCGTGTAAATATCCTGTTCGGAGGGTTCACTGTTACAGCCACTCAGCAACGATGCTGCGGTAATGAGTGTGATAACGGCATAAGTTTTCATAAATAGATCCCTGACTGTAAGGTGAGTTATTGAATCAGACCCGTATTCATCCTGCTTTTATTTTCAGAGAACGACCACGTGCTGACCGTTTCTCCTTTAAATTCGATTTCCAGTGTTTTGGCCTGCGTCTGTGAGCCCCCTGTCAGCAGCCCAACAACGGGAATGAATGTGGTGGCATCAAACTGATTGTTGTCCATCGAATAAGTCCATTCTTCATTGCCACTATCAAGTGTAGTTTTGGTTTCGGGCTGACCGAATGCGGTAATGATTTCTGATTTCGTTGTTTTATTTTTGATGATTTTCGACTGCAGACTTTGTGATGTTTCTTTTTTTAGATGCTGGTTGCCTGATGTTGAACAGCCAGAAATAAGTAAAGAAGAAATAAAAAAAACAGAAATCATGAATCTGTTCATAAGTTCTCTCATATTAATTTTTTATGTTTGCGATGGTGTGAAATTAATATCACCGTATAAAAACAACTCTGTCTGCATATTTCTTTTTAATAATGCAGATAAGAATAATGACGCTGGCAAAAAACGTAATGACTGAGACAGGAGTACTGCCGGTCAATGAAAATACTAACCAGGCGAGAGCTAATGCCACGAATTGAAAAAGGAATGCCACACTGAGTGGACTTTCACCATAGGCCACTTTTGCATGGCAGCCTTTGCAAATCCGCACGCCGTGCGGGTTTTGTGTAAAGCAGAAGGGACAGCTAATCGTTTTATTATCCATCATGACTCCGTGGCCTGATTTAAGGTGATGTATTTTTGAACATTTTCGATGAATGATCCGCTTTAGTAAAATTGCTTGTACCGATCGATGGATCTCTCTTAATAGGTTATAGCTATCATAACTAGTTTATCGATCTATATAAACGATCAATATTTTGTTGACTATCACTCTGTTATGGACTAGTTAACTTATGGTGCAGGATGGTGGTTGTTTTTAACTAATTGTTCTTTAATGGAATTTGTTGTTGTGGAATGACAGTGTGTTAGAAGATGGAGGTGCAGGATTTGGTGGAAAGGATGTGCAGTGGCATGTAACAGAGACATGCCCCTGCGCCTGAGAAGCGCCACAATATGGCCGAGCAATACAAGCCACGAATACAGACGACGCTGGCGGGGTATCTGACGAGCTGTATTATGCAGTTTGCTCCTGAGTTTAATGACACTCACTGTTTCCTGTTGTCTTTCCTGACGCATTTTTTCTTCAAGCTGAAGGATTTTCTCCAGAATCGTTTCCCGGTTTGCCGCCTGTTCTTCAGACTCGCATGATGGCACTGGCACTGGCACTGGCACTGGCACTGACGCAGTTGTAGGTTTTTTTGGCTGCCGTGCTTCTTTCAGTAAAGTCAGATGTTCCGGCGTAAAATCAACCAGTGCTTGCAGGGAAGACCAGCCATATTTTTTACCCAATTGAGAGGCTTTAAAGGCTATGCCCTGGTACTGAAATGAAAAACCATTCATTTTACCCGTTGTGGCGATATTGGGTTTGCAGCTCACGCCTTCCTGTCCCAGTAAACGGACAAATGTTAGTAAATCGGGGCGGCGGGTTAATGCATTGTCGATCAGGGCCTGCAACTGTGACTTAGGGCAGGGAGCTGCTGTTCGTTCTGCCATCATCAGCTCATTGCGTGAGGATTTTCTTTTAGCCTGAGGGCGACTACTGGTTGCAGGTGTTGTTTCAGTGAGTCCGTGTATTCGCTCCAGTTCGCTGATAATTCGGGTGCTGACGAGATTTTCATTTTTCCCCAGGTACAGCTTTCCACCGACCATGTTAATGCGACTTGCAATGATATGGATATGCTGCCCGTCGGCATCGTCGTGAAGGATATAACAGCGAAGATGTGTGTCAGTGAATCCCATCCGGGTCATATAATCGTCAGCGAATGCCGCCCACTGTCTGGTTGACAGACTCTCACCCTTTGGCAGGCGAAGCGAATTATGCCATACAGGTTTGGCGACATCGGGGCGCAGCAGCTGGGTGCTTTTAAATTCACTTATAAGCTCAGTAGCAGTGCTGCTCGTCATGTTTCCACCGATAACATAAGGCGTGATTTTGTGGTGAGACCCTGACTTCAGGCTATAGAGAACCACACCTGTGAATTGTTTACCCCTTTTTATTTTCTGCATGCCTTTCATCGGCCTGACTCCAGAAAGGTTGTAGGAATAAGGTGATCTCTGAGAGTTTTGATTTGTCTACGTAGGGCAAAGAGTTCTGTACGGGTCAGTTCGCTGTCAGGGCTTTTGCTGTCGAGATGACTCAGTAGGTGGTTTAAATCCTGTGAAAGGCTGCCAAGTTTAATCCATGCTTCACGATTGATTTCTGGCAGAACCGGCGGGAGTTTATTCAGGGAAGCCATCCTGAGCCATTCTCCTTTTTTAAACTGACCTCTTTTACTGTCGAGAATAATTAACTCTTCTGCATTTAATCTGACACTGATGCAGTGATGTCGTATTTCATTCTCAGGAAGTTTGTCAGTATGAAATTTACCGCGTTTTGATACTCTGGTTATATCATCATCATTACTCATGTCACTGTTCATAGTTATCCTTTTATTGCATGTTTATTACTACAGATAACCGATGCCGTGAATAAGTCAAGCTGTTACGTGGTAAATAATACAATTGGTTGGGTTAAAAAAGGTATACCATTTGACAAATAGTATACCTAAGAGGATATATCAGATTAATGATCATGAAATAAAACCTTTCAGACTAAGAAAAGGGTTGTTTACTTCAGCGCTTTAGAGTCTTTTTCGCACAGGTGCACGGGGGTGTTCTGGCTTCATTTCTTTTAACAGGTCTTTTTTCTCTCTTCCTGCGATATAAGAAAAAATCTTATCGGAGTCGGAACGCTGTCTGAGTATATCGTCGTCCATTCTGATACCATTTCGAATAAACCATTTCACTCTCTCTATGCCGGTGTAGATACCAATATGCTCATTGCGACAATTATAAAACTGAGTGTGCTTGATTTCGATATGTTGTTTGAGTTTGTTAAAGATTGATTTCATGTCTTTAACATATAGTTCAACTGTACAATGCTCTGCAAGCAGGAAATTAACACCATTATGTTTAAGTAATTTAATAAGATCTAAAGAGTGATAGTTGATATGCCTGATTAAAACAGGTGTGCTATCAATTTTTTCTATATGCCGGATAAGAGCACTGACGTTGGATCGGTAATGCCAGTTTCCATTGTCCATAGACAAATCGAGTACTGATTTACCATTATGGTCAGTATGATTAATATTGCAGCCTTTTTTTATCCAGTAGTCAAAACTATCTGTGGAATAGAGGTTGTAGAGTACAGTCTGGCCTTCATTATCAATACTGTGGATATCAGCACCTGCATTAATAAGAATTTCTGCACATTTTATATTATAGCGTTGTTGGTGGAGGCAAGATTGGCCTTGATTATTCTTGTGCTGAATATGAATGCCTGAATGGATTAATAATTCCAGAACGGTTGGATTAGTGTTACAAAACAGTGCGTTATTGCCATAATTGTCTATATGGTTTAGTTCTATGCCTGCTTCAATCAGTGCTTTGGCGGCGTCTAATTGGTCGCAATAGAAAAGGGCATTTCTACCACAATAATCAAAAGCATTAATATTTATTCCTGAATTTATGCAATTCATAACTTCCTCTCTTGTCTCACTTTGGATTAATATATTTATAATTTGTTTGGTCATGGCGCTCTCCTTTTTTAAGCTACGAATTTGTTATAAATTTCATTGTTAGCACTATACTCTTTGATTTTTACGATATCGTCATAGATCCGTGAGAAAGAAAACCATGAGATCTCCATAAATTCTCTCTTCTTATTTTGATAAATGATATTGCACCCGCGAAACTGGAATGCATTGTTGAAGGTGTCATGGTTTGCTTTTTTGAGAAAATGGACAAATGATTTAATTGTCTCTTTTTTGCTTACGTTGTAAGAGAGAAAGGTATGAATTGAAAAGAGGGTTAAGATATTCCTCTCAGTAATCATATGTCTGGAGAAGTAACAAAAGTAAAAATCCTGCTCCTCACTTACTGGTTTTCCGAATATAGAAAATTGTGGGTTATATAATCTATAGAGATCTGCGTTCTTTTTAGTTTTGGCAAGGTAGTTTGTCAGGGTTGGGTAATTTTGTTTTTTCATTTTTTATTCTCCTTTATTATTTTGGTGAAATGAATATATATTATTAAATAAATACAAATCAAATTTATTTTTTAATAATGAAAAAAAGAAAACGTTTTCCTTAATATAAAAATAATTTAACTGGATGTTTTTGATGAAGAATATACGCATTTAGCAAAAAGTGCTATTTATAAACTAAATACATTATCGATTGTTGTTTTGTGATTGTAAGGTGATGGGGGTTATTTAGTGCATTATTTATTAGGGGGCTTGATTCGCTATCGATGATTGTTTTGTATGGTAAAAACGGTTGGTGGCTGTCAGGTTTGAAATAAAGGTTTTAATGGGAAGAAATCTTTCGTCTTTTCCCCATTTTGAAGGCTGTTCAAAACGTTTTTATATTTTCAGGGTGTATATATTTCGTAGGGTTAACTCCCTGGTCTTTAGATGAGCAATAAAATAATCATTGCCAGAAGTGATTTTAGCATCTTCTTCATTATCAAGATCAATTGGATTGCTTTTTGTTATCGATGATAAGGTGCTGCCGCTCAATTTTCTGAACGAAATGAATTTTTATTTCAGATGTGTAATTGCATCCGAGTTTTCTATTCAATTGCTATGTAGATGAGATTGATTGTATCGCAAATAAAATCCAAGATGAACTCAATAGAGGTATTATAAGGCCACAGACGCGTGATACGTTTAATGTTGTTATGAAGCGAATGTATCAGGATGAAGATATTGAGGCCATCATTCTGGTATGTACAAAGTTGCCCGTTCTGTTTGCGGGTACGGAAGCACCCGATAAAGCACTGGATACAGTGTATATCCTCATTGTGACTTCGTTTGAACCACTTAATTAGTAAGAAACTTTGATGTAGATAACAATAAGGGACGTTATGCTCCGGCCCTGCGAATATTTTAAGCAATACTTTTAATGCGAACTATGTGTATTCAGGAACAGTCGATGACTGTCCCTGAAATAAGTTTTAACTCAAATCATTACCGTTCGAGGCGATTACTTTCTTATACCAGCCAAAGCTTTTTTTACGTGTACGTTTAAGCGTGCCGTTACCCATATCATCCTGATCAACATGGATAAAGCCATAACGCTTGGACATTTGTGATGTACTTGCACTGATCATATCAATCGGTCCCCACCAGGTGTAACCAAAAAGGTTAACTCCGTCGGCTATGGCTTCCTGCATCTGTTCAATGTGCAGTCGCAGGTAATCAATGCGGTAGTCATCCTGAACTTCGCCATTGCTGTCGGGAACATCCACTGCACCCAGTCCATTTTCAGCTACAAACAGAGGCTTCTGGTAACGGTCATAGAGCTGATTAAGCGCCAGGCGAAGCCCTTTCGGGTCAATCTGCCATCCCCAGTCACTTTCAGGCAGATACGGATTACGAATCCCTCCGGTGATCAGATTCCCTTTGACACCTTCCAGTTTTTCAGGATGCGCACTCACGGTGCTTGACATGTAATAACTGAAGGATACGAAATCGACAGGGTACTGACGCAATATTTCATCGTCGCCGCGTTCTTTTTGCAACTCCACACCTTTCGCAGCAAACATTCTCTCTGTCCAGGCGGGGTAAGCGCCGCGAGCCTGTACATCGCTGAAGAACAGGGAAACACGTTGCGCATCCTCGCAGGCCTGAATATCGTCAGGATGGCAGGTATGTGGGTACAGGATCTGATAGCTGATCATGCAGCCCACTTTAGACTCAGGAATAATCTCGTGGCAGGCCTTAGTGGCAAGAGCGCTTGCTACGAACTGATGATGTGCGCCCTGATACTTGGCCTGTTCAAGAGCCGGGTGATTCTCTTCAATGACACCGACGCTGACGTACGGATGATGTTTAACGCAGTTGATTTCATTAAACGTCATCCAGTATTTAACTTTGTTGCGGTAACGCTTAAAGACAGTAGTGGCAAACTGCAGATAAAAATCAATGATCTTCCGGTTTGGCCAGCCATTATATTCAGTAACCAGAGTAAGAGGCATTTCGTAATGTGAAAGCGAAACCACTGGCTCAATGTTATGCTTACGCAACGTATCGAACACCCGGTCATAGAAAGCCAGACCGGCTTCATTTGGCTCAGATTCGTCACCACGCGGGAAGATACGAGTCCAGGCAATCGACATACGGAAGCATTTGAATCCCATTTCGGCGAAGAGCGCGATGTCCTCTTCATAATGGTGATAGAAGTCATTGCCTTTGCGCTTAGGGTAGTACTTTTTGCTGGCCGGGTTCTGAGCCTCCGCCACCTGCGCATGCGTCATTCCGGCCCACTGATCAAGCCATGTCTCTTTCGGCGCATTAATATCAAAGATAAAGACATCGGAGGCTGATAAGCCTTTGCCATCTACGTCATGAGCGCCTTCCAGCTGATTAGCCGCCGTTGCGCCACCCCAAAGGAAATTATCAGGAAATGATTTAGAAAATGTCACTTGTTCCCCCTTACACAGCTGCTGCTGTCAGTTTCAAAAAAGCTTCACGTGGTTCCACTTTAGTTTGTGAAATCAGGCTGATGTCGTTATAACGTTCTGTATTGGTCACGATAATGATGATGCTCGGATCGATGTTATCCGCCTGTAATGCATCGAGGTCGAAGCTGATAAGTGGCTCACCGACTCTCACAAGCTGCTCGTCGTCAACATGACGCGTAAAACCTTTCCCGTTCAGCTTGACGGTATCGATGCCGATATGAATCAGAATTTCTGCCCCCGATTCGCTCTCCAGCGTAATGGCATGGTTGGTCGCAAATACAGAACCTACCCGGCCATTTAGCGGCGAGACCAGTTGACCGTTCACCGGGACGATAGCAATCCCTTTACCAAAGACCTCATCGGCAAAAACAGGGTCGCTCACTTCCGAAAGCGGAATAAGTTTCCCTTCTGCCGGTGCATACAGTTGTTCGCCTGCCGCAACGTTTACACGGCTAATACCCGCCTGCAAATCTTTAGACTGGGCTGCTACGATATCAGTTTCAGTAGCTGTAGCTGGCTGAACTTCAGCCGCTTCCTCAAAGCCCAGCACTACCGTCACCAGAGCGGCAACGGCGAAGGCTAATGCGATGCTGGCCAGCGCCCATCCGAATCCCTCGCCGGCAAGTGCAGGTAAACCTGACAAGCCACTTAAGGCGTACGCATATGCCTTCACGCCCATGGTCATTGCCAGGCATCCGCCTGCCGCACCGCCAATCAGTGCTGCGGCGAACGGTTTTTTGAAACGGATGTTGATACCGTACATTGCGGGTTCAGATACACCCATCAGGGCACTGAAAGAGGTCGACAAGGCCAGGGTCCGGGTCTTCTTGTTGCGGGAGCGCAGGAACACCCCGAAAGCGGCACCTGCCTGCCCAAAGTTTGCGACAAACATGAGGGGTTTGATGGGATCGAAGCCCAGGCGTGTGATGTTATTGATCATGATGGGGACGAGCACATAATGCATACCGGTAATGATCATCAGGGATAACGTCCCGCCCACCACAATCCCGGCAAGCGGGCCCATATTCTCCACAAGCCAGATGATTCCGCCAGAAAGTGAGTTGCCGATGAAAATTCCGGCCGGACCAATGAATATAAGCATCACCGGAGCGACAATCATCAGGCTCAGCAGTGGAGAAAACATCATTCGAATGGAAGCGGGAATGACACGATTAAAGAAGCGTTCAACGTAACTCAGTAGCCAGATTGAAAACAAAATCGGGATGACGGAGTTAGCATAAGAAACAGGTGAGACTGTTAACCCGGCAAAGGCAACAGGATCGCCTGATTTCAGTAACGTAGTCAGTGTCGGGTGAAAAAGAATGGCTGCCAGTGCAACGGAGAGATACGGGTTCGCACCAAATTTCAGACCGGCACTGAAGGCCAGCACCATTGGCATAAAGTAGAACACACCATCGCTGATGGCCGTCATGATCTGATAGGTCTGATTAGTGGCTGTCACCCAGCCGAAGGTGACGAAAAGAGATAAAACGCCCTTAAGAATACCGGCCCCGGCAATCGCAGGTATGATAGGAGAAAAAATGCCTGAAATGACTTCGAAGGCCAGAGACACGGGATTGCGGCGCTTTTCCTCAACCTTTTCATCCATCTTATCCTCCGCCACAAGGCGTGGGATCTCATCCTGAATTGCCCTGAGTACCTGCGTCACTTTATTGCCAATAATGACCTGGAACTGATCGCCTGACAGATTAACGCCCATAACGCCATCGAGTTGCATCAGTGCTTCACGATCGGGCTTATCATTATCTTTCAGACTGAATCGCAGGCGCGTGATGCAATGAAAAACAGAATTGATGTTTGCATCGCCACCAAGAAGCGCAATAATCCTACGCGCGGTATGTTGATAATCCACAGAAATACTCTCCAGATTTAGGGCAACAGCTGCCCGTTCACAAACGCCGGTATTAACCGGACACCTTGCTTCCTCTGGGGTTTGCCTGATTTAACAGTAACAAGCCTAAATGGAATTTTACTGACGGCTTAATACGTTGCCGATATGCACCGTCAGGTATAACTTTTCTGAACTGCTCATGGAATGGTTGTAATTTTTCGCCACAAATTCGCTAATCGCCTGAACACATTCCAGCGTCTTTTCATAACGTTTGGGCATTTGCGCGAACAGTTCTGCATCATCATTATTAAGAATCTCGCCTGCCATTACCCTCTGAGCAAAGAATTTTAAATGCGTAACAAATCGCTGATAATTCAGGCTTTGTTCGTCAATACTTATCGCAAACCAGTACTTTACGATATTCTGGATCTGGAAGATTAGCCGGGTCATCTCCATAACCTGCCCATCCGGGACATTCATGGAGGCATTCACGATATGAAGGGTGATGCTGCAGGCTTCCGCATCCGGTAACAGTTGCCCGGTACGCGAAGCGATCAACGCCAGAGCCTGCCGTCCGACCAGGTATTCTTTACGGTATAAATGGCGGACCTCCCACTCCAGTGGGTTCTGAATTTCAAGGCCCTCAGAATAACGCTTAAGTGCAAAGTTCAAATGGTCTGCCAGCGAGACATACAAGGTATCGCTCAGGGGGTATCCAAGAGAGTTTCTCGCCAGCGTAACGATGTCATCCGTCAACTGAATGATTTCTACCGGCACTTCATTAAGTAAAACCTTAAAGCGATCCGAGACTGATCCTTCTGCCAGACTGAAGGTCTTTTCAATGTTTTTTTCATCAACAATATCGCCTACTCTGGCATTAAAGCCCAGACCGCGGCCCGTCAGGATAAACTCAGCTCCGCTTGCATCGGAAACGCTGACGACGTTGTTATTAAGTACCTGTTTGATAATCATCGCCAACTCCAGAAACGCAAAACGGGCAAAACATAAGTACAGCCAGGGAAGACCCCTGTGGCTGCGTTTACGTTTTGCCCGCCGAACGGTAACAAGCTGTATAATCTCAAGAAGATATAATTCAAACTTATGAACTGTCAAGGAAGCGTAAATTTATGAGCCCACTTTCATTCAGAAGTGTGATCATTGTTTGATTCTTGCTCCAGTCTGCACTCACTGGGCGATTAACCTAACGGATCCGGCTGCCGTTAATTATAAACCGATGGTGTACAGATAAGCAGAAAGTGTAAACATAGAAAGCACTGTTGAAACCAGTACACATTTCGATGTTGTTGATGCCTCGCGACGATAGAACTCAGCCAGCATAAATGGTCCTGTACCTGTTGGTAATGCCGCCAGTAACACTGCGGTGTGAACCAGAAGAGGTGACAGGTGAAACACTTTTGTAGCAAACCACCATGTTAAAGCTGGTTGAATCAATAACTTAAGTACTACTAATAGCGTTACCGTAAAATTATCATTGTTCGTCTTTTTATCTGACTGACCGGCAAGGAATAACCCCAGTGCAATAAGTGCGCAAGGCGACGCGGCTCCACCAAGTAACTTCAGGAACACATTTATTGAGTCCGGCACGGTTAATCCCGACAGCGGAATACATATGGCGATAGCCGGAGATACGAGTAACGGATTTTTAATCAAGGACTTCGCTACACGCGTAAAAATGATGCGCCGTTTCACTTCACCCTGCAGCCCGGTTTCGATAATGATAATACCAATACCAAACAGCACAGAGACGGTCAAAATTGTGGCGATGAGTGTGGGTGCCAGGGCTTCATGGCCTAAAAAAACGATGACAAGAGGGAAACCGATAAACCCTGTATTAGCATAACCCGCGTTCAGTGCATCGATAGCTGCATCTGCAAGGTGGCGGGTGCGTCTCAGCTGAACAAATAAGGTCAGGAAAAACACCACCATCATCCCTATCGAAAAGGCACTGATAAACGCAGGCTGAGCCAGATCTGCCCACATTGCATTGGCAATGATATCGAAAAGCAAAGCAGGTAACGCCAGGTATACAACAAAGCGGTTAAGTTCAGTCAGGGCTGTTTCGCCCAATATTTTTAGCTTACGAGCTAGCCAGCCAACCAGGATGAGAGCAAATACAGGCAGGACAACGTTTAAAGTGGATAACATGTACGGAACTCAAAAGAGAAAAAAGCTACTCTAGAGATATTGACCTATATATTCCAATGCCTTTTTATATTGTTATCCATGCAAAAAAGGTATGAACAGATGTCCGATTTTAGACAGTTGAACTATTTCTTGACCCTTGCCGAATGTCTCAACTACGGCAAGGCAGCAAAAGTACTTAACATTTCGCAGCCACCTTTAAGTAGACAGATTGCTTCACTGGAGCATCAACTCGGTGTGAAGTTATTTAATCGCCATCACTATGGTGTCTCACTGACTGAAGCCGGCAGGATGTTCTACGCCGATACCCGTGCGGTCGTCAGTGCGTATGAACTTGCCTGCCGAAATGTCAGAAAAATGGCTACTGGCGAAAAGGGTAAGCTGTCAGTAGGTTTTATGATGCACGCTGCGTACTCTACACTTCCTGAACTCACTAAACAGGTGATTACGCAATTCCCCGATTTACATCTTATATTGCAGGAAGTCACACCGGCTACCCTGGTCGATGCCGTGCTGGAAGCAAAATATGATGTAGGTCTGGTTTTCAATCCGGGGCCGGTTCGTTTACTACAATGTCTAACATTGCATCGTGAAAACTTGTGCCTGGCAGTCAATGAAACTCACTCTCTTGCAGATGAAAAAAAGGTTGGCGTTGATCGATTAAAAAACGAGCCAATTATCGCTACTCCACACTCGGTTGCACCAGTATTAAGAGATATGATCGATCTTTACTTGCGCCAAGGGGGAATCGAGCCTTATTACCGACTAGAAACGCAGTTACAACAGACTATTATCAGCCTGGTTGCTGAAGGCATTGGTGTGGCAATTGTTCCAGAATCAGTAAAAAAATTACATTATGCTGGCGTAAAATATCTTGAACTTGAGCAGAGCCCAGCTATAGAACAGGTTATCATCTGGCATCAAGATAACAGTAATCCAGCCCTGAATTCTTTTACACGTCTGGCCAGAGCGATAGCTGAAAGATAGCTACCTCAACTCTACGTGAGACTTCTTTTTAAATCTTTCGGAAATGATTCAGAGAGGTTTCATAGAGCTGGATCGATCCAATGTGAATAGACTAACTAAGTAGATCTGCCATATTTTTAACCTATATTCTTACCATAATTATCGCTCAATGCACCTCAACGGTGCGTAATGAGATATTCTGCACGCTCGTAATGGATGATCTACATAATATCGCTGCATTTTTTTATGCTGTTATTATTCATTAATTATACTTCGTACCCATTCAGTTAATGCCTTAACGCCCGGCCTTGAACGGTTCTCGCGAGGCATTATCAAATCATATCCGCGCTTAGCCTGTACCTCTTTGTTAAACGGAATGGTAAGTTTTCCCTCAGCAATGTACTTTTTAACCAGTTGTTTTCTACCCATCGCTATACCGCTCCCTGTAAGAGCTGCTTCAATCGACATATGGCAGTTATTGAAGCTCATGAAGTTTTTTTCAAGAGGTAGCTCAGTTTGGGTTGCGGAACACCATTCTCGCCATTCGGAGAATGTATCCTGCGAATCAACGGATTCAGAAGCATGAATAAACCGTACTTTTTCAAACCAATTGTTATCCTGTCTGATTCGTTGACTTAGAGCAGGGGTGCAAACGGGTACCAGCCACTCATCAGCAAGCCGCTCGCAATAAAGATCAGGATATTTTTGCATGCCGTAGTAGATTGCTATATCCACACGTTCATGGTTGAAATTAATCAGTCCAGCACGAACTCGAAAATTGATATTGAGATTTGGCCAACGCAGGGCGAATTCTTCCAGACGGGGCATTAGCCAGATAAAGGAAAATGTTGGTGGTAATCCTACCGATAACGTTCCGCGTAGCCCTTGCACGCGGATGTCTTCGATTTCGTCATCAATGCGCTTTAGTGAAGACGACAAAATGCCCAGCAACCGAGCACCTTCGTTCGTCAACTGCAATTTACGCGTCAAGCGAATAAACAACCGAAATCCTAGCATGTCTTCAAGATGACGTATGCGCTGGCTGACTGCTCCTTGGGTAAGGTTCAGGATATTAGCCGCCCTGGTGAAACTCATATGAAGTGCCGCGCATTCAAACGTATGCAGTAGTGCCAGTATGTTTTGTTGTGCCAACATAGGCCTTTAGTACCTTTAATCGTCTTTACGCATTAATCCACCTAATGGATACCCTCTTAAAGATCGTTTGTCAATTACTAATGAACGGCCTTAAATGGCACCGTTAATACTCATTTAAAAGAGGTGACCCTATGGAAGGTTTGAAGATTGCTGTTATAGGTGCTGGCTCAAGTTATACCCCTGAGCTGATGGAGGGAATTATTAAACGTCAGCATGAGTTCCCGGTGCGTGAAATTTGGCTGGTCGATATTGAAGACGGGCGCGAAAAAATGGCCATCATCGCTGGGCTGACACGCAGAATGTTGGAAAAAAATGGTCTCGATATTACCGTCCATGAAACGCTGGATCGCCAGAAGGCGCTGGCTGGGGCTAACTTTGTTTGTTCGCAATTCAGGGCTGGGTGCCTGGAAGCGCGCATAAGCGATGAGCGTATTTCATTAAAATATAACATGATTGGTCAGGAAACTAACGGACTGGGCGGTTTTGCTAATGCCTGCCGAACTATTCCAATTGCACTGGAAATCGCAGCCGAGATGGAAAAACTTTGTCCAGACGCATGGTTGCTGAACTTTACAAATCCTTCAGGCATGGTTACGGAAGCGATACTTAAGCATTCCTCGGTGAAAACAGTGGGATTGTGTAATGTGCCGGTAATTATGCAGAAAGGTATTGCCGGTATGTTCGGCGTAGAGGATATCAACGAATTTATCATGCAGGTTGCGGGGCTGAACCACTTTATTTTTGCCCGACATGTCTGGTTTAAAGGGAAAGATATTATTCCGGACATAATCAGCAATATTGAGCAGGGAAATGATCCACTTATTCCGAAAAACATCCCTCCGTTTAAATGGCCAGCAGGAATGCTCAAAAACATGAGGATGCTTCCATGTCCTTATCATCGTTACTACTATATGAGTGATGATATGTATCGCCAGGAACTCAGTGAAGCAAAAGGAGAAGGTACGCGTGGTGAAGTGGTGAAGCAACTCGAAAAAGAGCTTTTTGATATTTACCGCAATCCAGAACTTGCTGAAAAACCCAAAGCTCTTGAGGGCCGCGGCGGGCAATTTTACTCCGATGCCGCCTGCGAATTAATGAGCGCAATTTACAATGATAAACGTATCATTATGCACGTTAATACGCGTAACAATGGCGCTATATCAGGTCTTCCTGATAATTGTGCGGTAGAAGTGAGTTCGATGATCACCAGCTCAGGTCCAATACCGCTCAATGTCGAACCTTTCCCGGACGATATTATGTGCCAAATTCAGCTGATGAAAACTTTTGAGCAGTTGACTATTGAAGCAGCCGTGACCGGAGACCGACATACAGCATGGCGCGGATTAGTAATAAATCCGTTAATCAAGAGCGGAGCATCCCTTGAAAAAGCATTGGATGAAGTTATTGTACATAACCGCGCGTTGATGCCTGCATTCCACACATCTAATTAAAATTGAAATAATTGACTCAAAAGGCTATCTATTGATGGCCTTTTTCTATTGCATTAAATAAAGGCAAGTATGGGCTTAGAGAGGAAGTATGTGAATCACCCTCGACAACAATACTTTGTTCTTTAACAGTAGATTTAATATAAGAAATATTATCCCAACTAAGTCATTGGTTTTAAGTCAAACATTAAAAAACATGACTTTGACTGTTTATCTCCAGGGATCATGCGTTGCAGTGTCCTGAGACTGGCCAAGTAAACGGATCATCGTGACCACAGAATGTGATGACACAAAACAGATCCTGTACTGTTCCAACGGTAGTGAGGAGATATCCTCTCCATGCTCTGTTTCGATTTCTTGTATTACCTGCACATCAAACACCGCCGCTACCTACCTGATCACGTGACGCACGTTCCGTCAGCGGCATCAATAATGATGAATTCAGAACGGGTTGGGCTCGTCTCAGAAATACGTACTTCCCTGATCATTATGTATGGGTTGTTTTCGCATGCTTTTAACAGCGATACAGTCTATGTTAAGGAACAGATCCTTTAAGGAAATACCAACAGGACTTCCCTTTTTGCCATTCAACTGTACGCTGCAGGGCCTTGTATTAAGTACTTAAACCTACTGCCTGCCACAAACCCGTTCAGTGTGTTAATTTTGCAGTCATATGCACTCTGTTGCCGCTGTATGCTTCAGTGATGGAATATTCTGCTCCGGCTTCTTTTGCTTTTGCTGCGATCTTTGCATGGGCTTCATCGAGCGTACTGCCTGTTGCGGTGACAGACTGTGCAAAGCTGGTTAACGAAACCAGTGAAAGAGCAGTGATGATAAAAACTTTATTAATGGCTTTCATGATATTTCCTCAGTTATTTAATAACACTTTGCTAAGTTAAGATACAAATGTGACGGGTTAAAAATAACCCATGGTAATTTCATTTATGTGCTTCAGTTTAATGAGATGGTTTAATAACGCTATCGTCTATGAAATTAAACAATTGCTTTATCTTCCTCATTGCTTTTAACGATAACTATTTTTCAGTAGTTAAGTAATCATTCAGTTTTTCTTCTATCTGTTTTTTGGG
This sequence comes from Enterobacter sp. CRENT-193, assembly GCF_002787395.1. NCBI lineage: Bacteria > Pseudomonadati > Pseudomonadota > Gammaproteobacteria > Enterobacterales > Enterobacteriaceae > Enterobacter > Enterobacter sp. CRENT-193. The sequence goes on from NZ_CP024812.1 coordinate 1,833,341, forward strand.
CAAAGCACCACCAAATTCCAGAACGATCTCCCCTTTATTAAATACTTTGAAGGAGGGTATCGAGCGAATACCATAGATGCTGGCCAGTTCGACATTTTCATCGATATTGACCTTCACAACTTTCAGCCGGGTTTCATGCTCACCTGAAAGTTGTTCGATGGTTGGTGCGACTGAGACACAGGGTGGACACCATGGCGCCCAGAAATCCACCAAAACAGGAAGGTTGTTGTTCAGTACTTCCTGTGAAAACGTCTCTTTATTAACACTCTTGACTGACATAGGATACCTCTCGCAATGCTCTTGAATGACTGCATTGTAGGTTGCAAGACAGGAAGAGTTAATTCGCAATAACGAATCAATATTAATTCTATTTCTGCATTAATTGATGGTATGGTTTATCTGCTATGGCGGTGTTTTTTGATGTTATTATTGAGGTTGTTAGATGGATATCAAAGCATTACGTTATTTTTTGCAAGTCGCAGAGACCCTCAGTTTTAATCGCGCCTCTGAACGGCTCAACATATCACAGCCCGTAGTGACACGTGTTATCGCCCAACTCGAACATGAGATTGGCACCAGGCTTTTTGACAGAACCACCCGCCGCGTTTCATTGACACCCGCAGGAACTGTTCTGCTTAATGAAGTCCGGCCTCTTATCGCACATGTTGAGTCTGTCCAGCAGACGGTTCGTCATGTTGTGGCTGAACAAAGCGGTAAATTCACGGTGGGATATACCACTCTGGCTATGCAGACGGTCACTCCTGATTTACTGCGACTTTTCAGCGAGAAGTATCCTGAAATTGAGTTGGACGTCAGGGAAATGACCACCCATGCTCAGGTCGAAGCGCTGCTGTCAGCCGAAATTGATGTAGGCTTCGTATTAACGCCGGTTGAAGATGAGGCGCTGACAGTCATTCCGCTGCATAAAGAGCGACTCAGATTAGCGGTATCCAGCCGTCACCCGCAAGCCGCTCTGGCAGGAAAAAATAAACCGCTTCCGTTGGCTGCTTTTGCAAATGAGGAGTTTATTATCCCCTGCAAAGAGCAGTTCCCTGCCGTTTATGATGAAATTATCCGACTTTGTGAGGAGGCAGGATTTCGTCCCCGCCTGCGTTCATGTGGAGAAAACCAGACGTGTGTCGGACTGGCACGAGCTGGTCTTGGCGTAGTATTCGTCTCTGGCAGAACAGAGGATATTCCTTCAGAAGGGTTAGAATTTGTTGAAATAGCAGCACCGATACCTGAATTAGAAATTGCAGTTGTCTGGCGGACACGTGATCCCTCCGTACTATTACAGCCATTCAGGGAGTTGGCAGAAATAACCATAGAAAACGGAAGCATAGATTGAATTTATGTTCAGAAATCGAATTATCGTGAATGCCTGAAGATGCCCGCAAAATAACCGGGAAACAGGGGCAAAGTGAAAAAATTAATTGGCGAATTTAAGCTGACTTCCGGAACAATTTCAGACTGAAGATTACTGACGGAAGCCAGGTTAGCCACGAATGCCTGTAGACATTATTTACAACCATCTATTCCGCAGACCATCCCCTCCATGAACATGGACTCATCTTTGGTTTCTTCCCAGACTTGTCTCAAGGCGCTCAAAAAATTCGCGGCTGGCTGTGCGCCACTGATTGCATATTTATTATTGATCACAAATAGAGGTACGCCACTTGCACCTATCGCACGAGCCTTTGCCTCATCGTCATCAACAGAATCCCTGAATACAGGGTTTTCAAGGGCACTTTCAGCCTGAGACTCTGTCATACCGGCTTCAATTGCCAGAGCAATCAATACATCCCTGTCAAAAATAGAACGCCCTTCAGTTGTGGCCGCAGAGAACAACTTTTCTGACATCTGTGTTCCGAGCCCTGCCTCACGCGCAGCAGCTGCAAGGGTATGCGCTTCACGTGTATCGCCAAAAAGCATAGTGTCAAAGTTATAGATCAATCCCTCTGATTTCCCCGTGCTTTCAATCTGGTTCATCATTAACTCTGCGCCATGCTCACCACCAAACTTCTGATACAAAGCCGATCTGAATGGAATAGGGGGGTGGTCATTTGCAATACGATAGCTGTGATGACGTACATCGACCTGTTTAGAATATTCAAACTCTTCCAGACCCTTTTCAAATCTTTTTTTAGCGATCCAGCACCACGGACAGACATAATCAGACCAGACATCTACTGAGATTCGGGGCATTAATGATTTCATTTTGTACTCTGAAGATATATGACAGGTAAAGTAAAATGCCCGGATTTATATTATCCGGGCCGACTTAATTATTTTTCGCTGTATACCGGGTAATCGGTATAGCCCTTTTCCGGAGAGCCGCTTACACCGTAATAGGTCGTGCGATCGCTTTCCGCCAGAGGCCAGTTATTTTTCATTCTTTCAACCAGATCCGGGTTGGCGATAAATGGCACACCAAACGCAACCAGGTCAACTTCGTTGTTATTCAGGCGTTCTTCTGCAATATCACGGCTGAATCCACCTGCTGCAATGATCGTCCCACCAAATGATTCACGGAAATCAGCTTTAAATTTCTCAGCGGCTTGCGGTGCGGTGACGTAGGTCGGCTGGAAATAGAGGTGCACGTAGGCCAGGGAGCGCTGGCTAAGAGCCTTTGCCATTTCTGACCAGGTTTCTTCTTCCCCGGCATAGGGGGCAAGATCATAGATGCGACCGAACGGAGAGAGTCGTACTGCGACTTTGTTGCCGCCAATTGCATCGGAAACGGCATCAATGGTCTCCAGCAGGAAGCGCTGACGATTTTCTACCGAACCACCATACTCATCGGTACGGGTATTCAGCTCACTGCTCAGGAACTGGTCAAAGATGAAACCGTTAGCCGCCATGATTTCAACGCCATCAAACCCGGCTTCCACCGCCAGTTGTGCTGACTTCACAAAATCGCGGGTAACGCGCTTCACTTCATGCGTTTCGAGTGCACGCGGAATGCTTGGGGCAACCGGGCCGGGTTTACCACTTTCGTCCCAGGCAAATACTGTTGTATTAGTCGCAGGAATGGTGCCTGAAGAGACGGGGGCAATATGACCAGGTTGTAGTGAGGTATGAGACATACGCCCCACATGCCACAGCTGCGCGAAAATTCGGCCACCTTTCGCATGGACAGCATCCGTTACCTTACGCCATCCCTCAACATGCGCATCATTATAGAGACCAGGCGTATAGAGATACCCGCGACCTTCTTCGGAAACAGGCAGCCCTTCAGTGATCAGCAATCCGGCTGAAGCACGCTGCGCGTAATACAAGGCAACTACGTCATCAGCGATGTCATTCAACGTGCGAGTACGTGTCATAGGTGCCATAACCACGCGATTTTTCAGCTCAACGCCACCGAGGTTGTAAGGGGTAAATAACGTCTTCATTGCATTCCTCATCTTAAGAGTCACGAAATTTCTGGCCACAACGACCATTCTGGTCACTCCGTCAAAAATCACCCGCAGCATTAATCATGGATGTCGGGTCAATCTTGTCAGCGAGTGAAAGTGTGCGTACCATATCAACCTACTACTAGGTAGGCAAGTGAAAATATGTTTTTTCGTGCCGTAATGACTGATACGTACAACGCCGGAGATAACGATGACAAATGTACGCACCTACAATGAAGACAACTTTCATGATATCGCATGGGGTGAGGGACTGGCCGTAATCAGGTTCTTTGCACCGTGGTGTCCACCCTGTCGTGAGAGTGAAGCGGAATATTTGCAATTCGCAAGAAAACTGGGGCCACATGTCAAAGTTGGTGTGGTGAATGTTGATAAATCACCTGTTTTATCAACTCGGTATGAGGTTTTTGGGCTTCCTTCTGTTCTGGTGTTCAGAAATGGTCAGCTGATGAAACGTCTTACAGGACAGAAAACTGCAGAGCAATACGCAGCTATTTTTTCATCAATTACCGAACACGAAGCAGACGTACACTGACGATACCATCCGTTGGGTTTTGACGATGTTTTAGATGTCAGAACCCAACATCGGTCAGTAAAAAAATAAAACGTAAACTTGACAAAGAAAATACTCTCGCCCAGACTACCTACCAGTTGATAGGCAACTACAGAAACTTACCTCACCGGAGGCATTATGCAAGATACACAGTTTACGAATCATAAAGTCCTGATCATTGGTGGCACCAGTGGGATCGGTCTTGAAACAGCAAAGATGGTTTTAGAGCAGGGCGGAAAGGCTGTCATTGTAGGTAGCCGTGCTGAAAAAGCAGAAGCCGCACGCCAGGAACTCGTGGCTATTTCGGGTGAGGAGAATGCATTCGCTCTGACTGCTGACTTATCCAGTATGGAAAGTGTTGCAAAGCTCATCGCTGCCCTGAAAAAGGATCACAGCGATATTGATATGCTGGTCAATTCCGCCGGCATTTACTATCCAAAAAGTTTCCTTGAGCATTCAGTCGTGGATTACAACAACTTCCTCGATCTGAACCGGGCATTCTTCTTTATTACACAGCATGTTGCTGCATCACTTGTAGATCAGAAGAAAGCTGGATCTATTGTGAATGTTACTGCAGTCGCTGCACGCCAGGCAGTAGAAACCATCACCGCTTCAGCTTACTCCATGGCCAAAACGGGTCTGGATACTCTGACACGCCACGCCGCAGCAGAGCTGGCTGAGCACGGTATCCGTGTCAATGCAGTAAGCCCTGGTATTGTTGAAACCCGAATTTTCGAACGTTTTATTCCGGGTGAACAACTGGATGGTGCGCTGGCCAGTTTCAATAACTTCCATCCGCTGGGGCGGAACGGTACACCGCGTGATGTTGCGGAAACTATTGTTTTCCTGCTTTCAGATAAAGCTTCGTGGGTAACCGGGGCAGTCTGGGATGTGGATGGCGGTGTAATGGCAGCCCGGAAACTCGGCAATTAATTTTTTACAAATCTGAGGAAATCATCATGTCTGCAGAATGGGGCAATCGTCTCTCCGCGCTGATCAAAAGCGTCGGTAATCTGGCCAAAACAAATAAACCTGTTGCTAACGCGTTTCATGGTCTTGAAACCGCTACGCGCGAAAACAGTGTTCTGGATGCCAAAACTCACGAACTGATTGCCATTGCTGTGGCAGTGACTACTCGTTGTGACGGTTGTATTTCCGCACACGTGGCCGCTGCCAAAAAAGCTGGTGCAACGAAAGATGAAATCGGTGCTGCAGTAGGGACTGCGATTGCGCTTAACGCCGGTGCTGCTTTTGTCTATTCAGCACGCGTAATGGACGCCTACGACGAGCTGTAATTCCGGCTCGGTTAGTTACCGACAGACTCAAATCCGGGCGCCTTCTGTAATCCGGCTGCCCGGTAAATCTCAATGAACAGGAATATCAAGATGACAGAGAAAATGAACGGTATTGATGTTGCTGCATTCCAGCAATTCGCCGAAAAAGTGACCCAAAACCCGGAAAAAGCAAAAGCCAGGTTTAACGTAGAGACCCGCTGGGCAGGACAGACCCGTTCAGTTTCTACCATGAAGTCATATGAACTCTTTGGTGACAGCATCGAGCGTACCTTCCATGTCGCCGCTGATGAACCATCAGAAATACTTGGAAGCGATACTGCACCTAACCCACAGGAACTGCTCATGGCTGCGCTGAATGCCTGTCTGACCGTAGCGTATGTGGCGGTAGCTGCCAGCAAGGGCATTAAGGTTAATTCCCTGAAAATCGAAACGTCAGGCGAACTGGATCTGCGTGGTTTCCTTGGGCTTGATGAAAATGTTAACCCCGGATACGATTCAGTCCAGTACACCGCGTTTATTGATGCTGACGCTCAGCCGGCAGAAATTGAAGAAATTCATCAGGCCGTACTGAAGACGTCACCAAACTATGCGAATTTCTCGCGTTCCATTAAGATGGAGCCGAAACTCGTCATTGCACAATAACCTAAGTTGCATGATGGCAGACGCCCTGATTTGAAACAGGAGCAAGCGTCTGCCCTTGCTTCGTCATTTTTCAAACAGGTCGATTTTATGTCTATGGATACCCGACAATCATTAATCAATTCTGCAGAGTTTATGCTGCGTTCCAGAGGTTATGCTGCCTTCAGTTACGCTGATCTGGAAAAAATGGTCGGTATCAGAAAGGCCAGTATTCACCATTATTTCCCAAAAAAAGAAGATCTTGGTGTGGAAATTGTTGAAACCTACATCAATCGTTCGGCTGTGGATTTCGAAAAAATCGATCATGACTTTCCAAATGCTTTTGGTCGGCTCTGTGCTTTCGCTGCATTGTTTCGGGCTGCAATGGCTGATGGTATGTTACCGCTATGCGGGGCACTGGCAGCTGAAATGGCAGCCCTGCCGGAGACCATGCAAAGCCTTACGCGGAAATACTTTACCCTGCAACTGCAGTGGCTTGAGAAAACCATAGAGGAAGGTACTGCGGCTGGTGAATTAGCGGCAACAGGCACACCCCGGCAGAAAGCGTTTCAGATTTTAAGTCTCCTTGAAGGCAGCAGCTTTGTCCGCTGGGCAATGAATGACGGCACAGATCTGGAGCCGGCTGCTATTGGTGCTATTGTTTTCCATTAATCTGAAAGCCTGCGGCCCGATTTACAATACCATTATCATGGTAAAATCGGGCGCCAAAAGAGCCTTCACTCCCTTCGGTAGTAACCTGCATATTATTTTATCCCTTGACCGCTTACCCTGAATGCCTGGTTAGTTCAGGTCGCCACTATTTGACGTAATGACTTTTATATAGGCCAAAGCTTTTCTTGCCCGAACATTCAAGCGTCATCAACCGACGTCATCCTGATCAATATGTATAAATCCGCAACCCTTGGACAACTTATATGTTTGCGTGTCTGGTACTGAAAGACTGGGTTAAATGAAGAAGAGTTACGTTAAGGTAACGAACGCCTGCTTTGTGTCAAGAGTGGACGTTACGCACGAACTTTAATGGTTAATGGATGAGGTAGTATCCAAACTTAGAGTATTGTTCCACTCATCCAGAGTCAGAGTGAAAAGCATGCTTGCGGGTTCATTTTTCACATTATGAATATCACGCGCATACCGGAGACCTGCTGTAGTCAGGAGCTTTGGGATGCCAGATGGTTTGGTCTTACTACCGCAGAAATTTCAGCCAGTTTTAAAATACTAATTCCATAGGTGATCGCATATTTAGCTAACTCTGTTGCCAGACCTTTTCCTCATCACTTTATAGAGAAACGATACCCCAAGTTAATTATCTGCGTATCGGTCATAACTGATAACGCTAAGTCCTCCAAAACCGATAATTCTTTCTGGATTTTCCTTCAGTGCAATAGCCCATTTTCCGAAACTATAATTTCCCCAATGGCTAAGCCATCGGGTCAAATCATTACGTGTATGAAAATAAAATTTAGGTTATTTATCCCCCCTCAGTTAATTATCAAAGTAGGATTTAAGTTCATTTAGCGTGTGAGGATGTTTTCCTATACTATGTTGAAAGCGGTATTATTTATTACTGTCAGAGTGCCGGAATCGTCATTCATACAACCTTTACTATGACGTAGTCAATCAGGGAGACGCTGATAGCTATATCACACTATACAGCGCCCATATTTATTGACGTACACATAATTTTTTTACTGTAAGTATCGAGAGTGCATCAAAACTGGATATGAGAATAAAATCCTCACAGCCTACTTTTACAGGCGGTGTGTTTTATATCCGGTTTAATTACGGTTTTAAGCGTTTTATGTTCCCTTAGTGCAAGGTAGGCAAGAATTTCAGTGAGAATGTCCTGATCTTCAATGTCATTAATATTTACATTTACATTGTTTCTTATGAACCATTTAATGATCTCCTTGTTTTTTACGCTGACCAGCGGGGTGTCATACCATGAGCAAAGGGTGATATTGCTGAGATCAATAACTTTCTGAGCTTCAGTAATAAAATTTTTAATATCTTTGTTGGCGTATCTAACAACGCAACGGTCATTAATTTTGTAATCGATATTCTGGCTTTGCAAAAATTTAATTAGCTCAATGCAGCCATAAGTAAGGCGATTGAAAATTAATGGTCTTGCTTTAATAAGGTTAATGTAAGGTGTAAGCACGCTGAGACACTGGTCAAGTTGATAGTTGCTGAACAACATGGTCTGTATGTATTCAAAGACGGTTTCTCCATTATTATTAACACGGTTTATATCGCAGCCATTGTTGATTAAAATGTCTGTAATTGGTTTTTTATAAGGGTGAAAAATTAAGCTGTTCCCATTTCGATCCTGTATGTCAGGATCAAGGCCCGCAGCGAAATAAACATCCAGTAAGTCAGCATCTATGCCGGAAATGTTAATGGAATTATGACCATATATATCCCTTTGGTTAACATTGATACCTTTCTTAATCAGCAGACGCTTAACGTCAGCCTCACAGACGTAGAAAAGCGCATTTCTTCCATAGCTGTCAGTGTGGTTAATATCAATACCACTGTCGATGAGTTCTCTGGCTGAGCTTTCGTTGGTCGCAAAGAAAAGCGCATTTTTATCTTCAAGTTCAGGGTGGTTTATGCTGATACCATTTTTTACCAGTAACTGAACTGATTCAGCGTCACTGGTGTAGAAAAGCGCATTCCTGCCCAGCGTGTCCGTATGATTGATATCAATCCCGTTCTCAGTCAACACACACAGGGTTTCTGGACAAGTTGCATAGAAAAGCGCATTCCTGTTAAACATGTCAGTATGATTAATATTTATTCCGGCATTAATCATTGCTTCCATAAGCTCAGGGTATCTGCAACCGAACAGCGCATTCTGGTTCGATGAATTTAGCGTGTTTATGTCAATTCCTGTCTTTAATAATTTTATGAGTTCTGCTGGTGATTTTATTTTAAAAAGTTTCAGGTTATTATCGATTAAAGATTGTTGGTTCATATTTTATCTCCATGGTTATAATGTAAAACAACAATAATCAATGGATTTTTGTTTTTCAAATTTATTTTTAATTGTTTTTAATGCGAGTGTATAATGCCATTTAAATTAATATAAGGATTAGCTGTCTGGTATAAATAAAAATAGAATAATACCTGCAAGGTAGTATCTCAATTAATCACGAGTTAGTATCCGAAATAATCATGATTTTGCATGTATTCTCTGATAGTGGTTTGATATGCGAAATAATGTCGGGAAGCTTTGGTGGTGAATCCACATCGCCAACAAAATAGCGCGCACAGTAGAAACGTATCAGTAGAATGAACAGCATTATAGGTAGTTCTTTTCTTTTCTGACCGAAGGGAAGAAAAGCAAGGGCAATCCGGAGAAGCAAGCGCAGCGGCTTCGCAGGGTTAGCCCTTGCTTCATTTCGCTATAATAATAAAAAATCGCAGTGCCTGATATTTTATATAAAGATATACAGCTTAACTTGCATTTGTTTTAAAGCTTCTCTTGCAGCACAGAAGATGCTATAAATTTCCGCTTCGGTTGAATAGATGACACAGTATGGTGCTTATAATTAAAAAATTATTTACTCAAGCAATTATTTTTATAATAAATATTATTTATTTCACAAAAACGCTTGACATTCTTTCTTGAAGTGATTAATGGTAATGTTGTATAAATTTAAAACAAGAGGTTAAATAATGACTGAATATAATACGGCCTTCAATGAAGTTGACTTGCTTATGAATGAAATGCTTGAAAAATTAAATATATCATTAAATGAAACGAATTTATATCCAACTGATGATATGTTTCGGATAATTGTGCAAGAGATCGATGTTGAAAATTTAAAAATACTATCTTTTATTTATAACGAAGGATCTCAAGAGGTTATAGACAATATGACTCCCGTAATAAAAGAATTCATGTACTGGTGGGGAGATAATTTAGATTGTGGTACTATTAATATCCAATCTCTAATTGCAAAAAAAGAAGAAAAAATAATTTCTTCAATCATATTAGAAAATTCAGATAAAGCTAAAAACATAAAAAGAATTTGATGGTTAATTGCAATCCTGACAATCATGCTCTCATGACCATTTTTTAGAGGGGGGAGGGGCCGTTGCATTCACTTCATAGGAATACCTACTCATAGAGGCTGTCTGGCACGAGCGAAGCTCTTTGATCTGTTTCTTGACTGCGAAGATCTCTGTTTTAGTTAACTCACTATTGCTACTTTTTGCATCAAGATGGCTTATAAGGCGGTTCAGCTTTTGGGATATGTTAGACTATGATTTCCAAGCTTCAACATTGATAGCAGGAACGACAGGAGGAAGCCTATCAAAGAGGTTAATCGAAGCCATTCGCCTTGCTTTTGTTTCCACGATTAGTATTAAGAAGCTCAGTGTAGGTCAATCTTCGTGCTTAGATTTTGATTTTTTCAACAGAACGGTGAAAAAAGCAAGGGACAAGAGAAGCGGAGCTTCTCTTAGTCATACCTTGCTAACATTCCTATATATCATTTAGAATCTTAGGCCATATTTTATTTCTCTTTCTTTAAATGCATCCTGGCCTCCTTCCAGAATTTCACATACATGTTGCCTTATACCCATACTCTTGAGAAGACAAGTATCCTGTATTTTTTCAAAAGTATTTTCAAGTGCATTACTGATATATTCAAACTGATACTCTTCATTCTCACCATCTTTAATTTGACCAGTTTGGTTTGCAACAATAACACATTCTGAATCAGCGGAAACAACAAGGTTTGCGTTATGAGTAACCAATATTATTTGTCTCGTTTTTTTGCGTTGCTTAATAAACCTGTTCAACTGTTCATAAATAGTTCTGTTATCTAAGTTATCTTCTGGTTGATCTATGAGTATTGGATGCGATGCATTGCTCAGGTGCAACAATAAATTCAAAAGAACTAACCCTCTTTTACCCGGAGACATTTTTATTATTTCATCATTATTATAGATAATTTCATAATCAATGAAGAAATAGTCATCGTAGAGTGTGTAAAGGATATCCTTTTTAGTAATCCCTTTTTTCACTTTGGGACAGGTTTCTTTTTTTGTATTTGCTAAAATGGTATTTATTTTTTCTATATGGTTTACTACATCAAAAGCAAAAATCTCTTTAGGATCATATGCATCACCCATTAAAGGTTGTAGATTGCCTCTCATGTCATAATTATCTATGAATTTATCAAATCCATCTTTATTGAAACTCAGTTTAGGGATTATTTTCATATCATCAGAAATACTATATTGCTCTGATGATAACTCAATAATATAGTCTTGATATAAAGACATTAATTCTGCATAGTTTGTTTGTAAATTAGAAAGGTTGTCTTTTGCATCTACTAATAATTTATCTATTACTTGTTGCAGTCCATTTATTTTGCTTAGTTTTTCTCTTTCGATACTTATTTTTTTGGTAAATAAGTCGAGGCTTTCTTTTTCCTTAACTTTTAATAATAAAGGAGTGATCTCTAACTCTGATTTTTCTTTTATTTGTGTGATTTTATCGATGAGTTTTGGTATTTTATTCGTTTTCAACTCAAAATGCTTTTGAGTTTCTAAGCGAATACTGTCCATACCTTTTTCAATAATAGAATAGTATTTTCTGGAAAAAATAGCAGTATCCGCAACACTTAATGAGGATGCTAAATCAGATTTTAAAGCATTAGTGTAATCTAGAAACCTTTCGTGTAGGCCAGTTATTAGCTTTGTGGAGTTTAAATGATAGTTATCAACTACTCTTAGTCTATTCTCAGAGTTTTTTAGAATGGTGTTGAGTTTATTGTATTTTATTATTTCTTGCTGATTGAATCCTGATTTTTCTCTTAGTTTTTTACATTGTTCTTCTAATGAACTGATCTCCTTTTCAATAGAGGATTTATCACCAATCTTATTTCTTTCATCACATAATGTTGTGTAATTATCTGAAAATGTCTGATGAAGTTCAATTTTTTCTTTTATCTCTTTATTTTTTAATTTAATTTCAGAGTTTTTTACTTCACTGAATTCATAAAAATCTCTATTCTGCTTCAGAATTGACTCGATAAGTTTTTTGAGCTGATTTTTTCCTTCAACTTCCGCAAGTTTATTAATATACAATTGAGGTATGTAAGTTATAGGTTTTGTATCCTCTAAGTCAGAGAGCAAACTAATACTTCCATCATCCCACTCTACCTCAAAGTCAACACCTTGTGTATCATAGTTATCGGTGTCAGCTAAGTTTATGTTTTCTAAAACAGCACTTTTATTTATAGCCGCTGCAATGAAGTAAAGTAAAAGTGATTTTCCAGAAGACTTTCCACCTATTATTGTATTCAAATCTTTATTTAAATATATCCAATTTTTGGGGAATTTTTTATCTTCACATATAAATCTTGCTCTTAATATCGTTTGATATCCAGCTTTTGTCTGAGGGTGAGATTCTTGGATTTTAACTCTCGACTCAGGCTCATATATTATTTGTTTTAGCCCATCAAAACTGAGATTAGATTTTATCCAGGTGTGTCTGTTATCGTCAGGTTTAAACATTTTATCTGAGGAGTGTGCATCTGAACCCCAAACGCAAGGTTTTATGTTTCCAAACTCTTTCAGATAATCTCTTATCGTCTCGTGTTTTTCACCTTTGCAAAAATCAATAGTGCCACTATTTGAAGTGAAGAGCATGTGTGATTGCATTATGAGATGCTTCCGAACGGCATGGCCTTGACTCTTCCAACTGACTTTACTTAGATCTTCATCTGCTGGTAAAGCTAATATATATTTTCCTTTGAATTTTCCGTTCGTGTTTAATATGTCTTTGAGTTCATCAAGATTGAAGCATGAATTTATCATCCCTACAAATAAAGGATTTTGTCCAGCAAAATTATGTTGATGTTGGCATAGTTTTTCGCCAAATTCGATTATATTCTCTTTTGTGAAGTTTCTTCTGTCTGTTCTGGCACCTGGTTCTGAATAATAATCAAATTTCAGACAGTTTATAATTTCTTTTTCTATGGTTTCTGGAGAAACAGAATCACATAATAAGAGGTGGTAATTTACTTTTCTATTCCACTTTAAATCTGATTCCTTTCCGATAACTAATTTATCAATTCTGAACTCGATGTTTGGTAATACCTTTATTTCTTTAACTAACTCATAATTTTCAGCACCTAATAATTGCTCCATTCTTTCAGGGTTAGATAAGTAGTCATTTTTTATCTTTTTATATCCATCTATGAAAAAATAATCAGTAATCCCTATTACTTTTACATTTTCTTCGATAGCTTTAGTGAATAAATCAATAATATATTTATCCCAGTCGTCTCTATATTCGTTTCTCAAAACTGATGCAGGAGTATGGACATGAAGATCCCATTTATTCCATTCTGAGCCTCTACTGATCATTTCTTTCTCCATCTGAATTAAATTTATTTTTTATTTAATAGGATGATGACCTATACTTATTCAGAATATAACTTAAATCTGTGTGAACAAGAAGTATCGTTCCATTATTTTTTGATGACTTGGTATACTCCCCTAAGCTATCTATTATTGCTTTTTTCTAAGATATGTAGCCCATATGTACACCAAATTTGGTTAAATATTGAATTATTCAATCATATCAATAGTTAAGATGTTGAAGGAAAGTACTGCTGCATCATTGGCGTATGCGCGTCGAAATTGTCGATTGTGCTCATGGAGTTATGATATCCATTTCTTTGAAAATATTACGCTTTGAGCGGCTCAATGGCCGATTGTTCCTTCTATTGTCGCATGAAAAAAAGGTGCGGCGCAGAAAAAAGTCACGACTTTACGAGGCATCTTCCGCCATTAATTCAATGATGATTTTTCCATGCTCGACGCCCACCCTAACCTGCGAGTTGGTGGTAAATCCCGCTTGCTCAAGCCAGTCGCCTTTCAGGCTCAGCGCTGCGTGTACGCTGTAGCGTTTTGGAATTTTCGTTTTACGGTCTTCATGACGTTTTCTGAAGTAACCCACTTTCAAGTGACGATAGGGTTTGGCGATCGCTATCTCTTGCATAAGCGCTCCGGTGAATGCGGTCAAAGGTGGTTATTTATGCCTGTATAAAATACCAGTAAAACGCGGCGGGGGGCGGGGTAATTCTGGAAGGACGCTTCAGAAAACGGAATGCAATGACTGAAAATGTGCAGATAAAAGGGTATTATAAATGCACTTTATTGTTGAGGACGGCGTTATGTCCGGTAAACGTATTTCACGAGAAAAAAAGACGATCGCCAGAATGATCGCCCTGTATGAAAACAGGTGTCCGCACGCCATAAAAGAAGAGGGGCACTATTCAGCGCTCAAGGCTTATGCCGATAAGCGGCTGGATAAATGCGTGTTTGGTGAGGAAAAACCCGCCTGCAAACAGTGCCCGGTGCACTGTTATCAGCCCGCCCGACGGGAAGAGATGAAGCAGGTCATGCGCTGGGCAGGGCCACGTATGTTATGGCGTCATCCAATTCTGACCATCCGTCATCTGATCGACGATCGCCGTCCGGTTCCGGAATTACCCGAAAAGTATCGGCCCAAAAAATAATCAACTCAGCGCCGCAGTGGACGACAAATCACGCTCAGGGCGACGGCGCTGCACAGCGGAAATACCGCCAGCAGCAGCCAGGGGTAAATGGCTTGCGTTGAGGGCACCAGCGCCTTGTCCAGCAGGCCGCCTGACGCTAAATTCCCCGCCAGCACCGCGACGCCACCGGCGGTTGAGAGCGCGCCATAGTGCGCCCCAAGCGTCGACTCCTCGGCAAAATGTGGGATCAAATCTTTTGCCGACGGCACCAGCAGCATCTGTCCAAGCGTTAAAAGGGTGACAAAGCTTGCAGAGGGCAGCAGGCGCAGCCAGCCTTCCGGCGGCTCCGTCGCGGCAAAAAGCGCCACGCTGGCAAACGCGGCGGAGAGCAGCAAAAAGCCCACCGGTAAGATCCGGACCGCGCCAACCTTTCGGGCGAAGCGGGCGAGGGGCAATTGCAGAACAATGATCAGCACCGATGCCAGCATAAACAGCGGTCCCAGATCTTTTTCGTTCCCCCCGGCGCGCTGGATCTCCACCGGCAGCGCCAGATAGAGCTGGTTATAGCTTAACAGCCATGAACTGTAGGCAATGATAAAGGCGACGAAACGCGGCTGACGGAACGTCGTCCACCAGGGCAGAATTTTCAGCGGCTTCGTGCTGTGATGTGCCGCAGGCAGGCTGAAAAAGAGCACCACCAGCGCAACGATAAATATCCCTGCGCCTGCGAGCGCAACCTGACGAAAGCCCAGCCCCGTCAGCAGGGCCCCCATTACCGGGCCAAGAACGGCGCCAAGTTCACCGCACACCGCAAACAGCGCAAACCACTCCGCGCGGCTTCGTTTACCCTTCGCCTCGCTTTGCGTTCCCGCTTTGGCCAGCAGGGCTTCTATCGACGGTGAGAACAGCGCGCCGCCGACGCCCGTCAGACAGGCCCCCAGAATGACGGGCCACAGGGATTGTCCAAAGGCCAGCAGCAAATAACCCGCCACACGAACAATGCAGCCGCTGAGGATCACGCTCTTCGCGCCAAACCGGTCTGAAAGCGCGCCGCCGACAATAAACATCCCCTGCTGGGAGAAGGTGCGCAGCCCCAGCACCAGCCCAATCAGCCCGCCGGAGAGCAGCATATCGTCACGTAAGAAGATCGCCAGGAAGGGGACGACCGCGTAAAAGCCGATATTAAACACAAACTGGCTGCCCAGCAGAACGGGCGGCCAGAGGGTGTTTGCAGTGCGAAGAGGCATCGTTTTAACTCACCCCTACACGATAAGATGGATGTGTTTTTTGCCGTGGTACGGCGAGATCTCGATTCTGGTTTTCACCCTGAAGACGTCCCAGAGCAGCTCCTCGGATAAGATTTCCTGCGGCGTTCCGGTCGCCACAATCTGCCCTTGCTGCATCACAATCAGCGAATCGCAGAACATGGATGCGTGGTTAAGATCGTGAATGGCGACGATGCTGGTTACCGGCAGCTCACTGATAAGCTGCATGAGCTGCATCTGATGATGAATGTCCAGATGGTTGGTCGGTTCATCCAGCAGGATCTCGGTGGGCGTTTGCGCCAGCGCGCGGGCGATATGTACCCGCTGACGCTCGCCGCCGGATAAGCTCAGCCAGCCCTGTTCGCTGCGATCCAGCATATCCACGCGTTGCAGGGCGGCGGTGACGGTTTCGTCATCCTGCGCGCTCCAGTTTGAGAAGGGAGAATGGTGCGGAATTCGCCCCAGTTTGACGACGTCACGCACGCGCATATTGGCGTCGGTCATTCCGTGCTGTTCAACAAACGCCACGCGCCGCGCCAGCTGCTTTTTGGCAATGCGGGCAATGTCCTGTCCGTCCAGCGTCACGCACCCGGCATCCGGGCGGCGCAGACCTGCCAGTATGCGCAACAGTGAGGATTTACCGCAGCCGTTAGGGCCAAGCAGGCCCACCGTTTCGCCCCGGGAAACCTTCAGCGAAACATGATTCACAATGATCTTTTTACCTACCTTCCAGGTGATTTTCTCGGCGCAGATGCTCATTACTTATTCCTTGAGCGGTAGATAATCACGGCGAAGAACGGTACGCCCACCAGTGCGGTAACGACGCCAACCGGCAGGCTTTGCGGAGCAATCAGCATCCGCGAGGCGATGTCGGCCAGCACCATCAGGATCGCCCCCGCCAGCGCGCTGGCTATCAGCAGCGTGCGGTGCAGCGGCCCGAACAGGAAACGCATAACGTGCGGCACGACCAGCCCGACAAAACCAATAGAGCCCGCCATGCTGACGATGGTCGCGGTGATCAGGGCGGTGGTGGTAAACAAGGCCAGGCGCACCCAGGGCACGGCAATGCCCAACGAGGCGGCGGCATCATCACCGAACGTAAAGGCGTCCAGCGCACGGGAATAATAAAGACAGACGGCCAGCCCCGCCAGTACCACTACCAGCGCCAGCTGGAATTCCGGCCAGCGTACGCCGCTAAAGCTGCCCAGCAGCCAGAACATCACGTCGCGCGCCTGTTGCGCGCTGGCAGAGGTGCTGATGGTATAGGCGGTAATGGCGTTAAACAGCTGAGAGGCCGCTACGCCCGCCAGGATCGTGCGTTCATTGCCGCCGCGCGCGCCGTTGGTCAGGAAGGCGACGAAGGCAAAGGCGGCGAAGGCTCCGGCAAACGCGCCCGCAGAAAGCGACACTGCGCCGGTGCCGAGACCCAATACGACGACTGACACCGCCCCGGTTGACGCTCCCGCCGACACGCCGAGCACGTAAGGTTCCGCCAGCGCATTCTTCAAAAGGCTCTGCAATACGGCCCCGCAGATGGCCAACCCGGCTCCGCAGCAGGCCGCCACCAGCGCGCGGCTGAGGCGAAAGTCCCAGATGACGCTCTCGTAGATGCGGTTGAGCGGAACGTCAGTCAGCCCCAGCTTATTGCTGATGGCGTAGAACACGTTATTGAGCGGGATAGACAACTCACCGATGCTGACGCCAAGGGCGATCACCAGAAACAACAGCACGAAGGCGAGCAGGCATGACGTGGTCAGGAGCACCCCCTGCCGCATCTGAAGTACGGCGGTGGTCATCAGTTCAGTCCCAGTTTTCTGAGCTGTTCGCCGACCTGCTCAGCACCGTAAAGCGTGCGAATCGTCGGGTTCATGGCCTGGCCGTCCATCACCACAATATGACCCTTCTTCACCGCCTCCATCTGGCTGACGGCTGGATCGCTTTTCAGGAATTTGATTTTTTCTTCGGCGTTGTCCAGCGCCCAGCGGTTACGATCCAGGCTGGAGACCACAATCACGTCCGGATTAGCGGCAATAATACTTTCCCAGCCCACGGTCGGCCATTCGGTCTCAGAGGTAATGGCGTTATGGCCGCCCAGCACGTTAGCAATAAAGCCAGAGGCGCTGTTTTTGCCGCCGACATAGGCATCAGCCGAAGGTGAGGAGCTTGAGAACCAGAAAACAAAGGAGAGGTCTTTGTTGTTTTTGCCAAACTCCTGGCGCAGGTCGGCTTCACGTTTTTTGAAGTCGGCGATAACGGCCTGACCGCGCGCTTCCACGTTGAAAATCTTGGCGAAATCCTCAATCTCTTGATAAAGGTAGGTCATGTCCCACAGCGTCTGGCGGCTGCCGTACATGTCCCCTGCGGCTTTTTTAGTGGCGCACATGCCCGGGGACAAGTAGCTGTTTACCCCAACGGTGGCCAGATCTTCACGCTTTGCGACCTTACTTTCAGGCCCGAGCAGCAGCGGCAGCTGTGCAGGAACAAAATCAGGGTTTTGCGCAAGAATGGATTCAAGTGTCGGAATTTCGACGGTCAGGGTTTTGATTTTTGCATTCTGCTCAGCCAGCTGCGGCAATACTTTGGTCGGCCAGAACGCGCTGGCTTTCACCTTATCTTCCAGACCCAGCAGAAGCAGGATCTCGACGGTATTCTGCCCCAGGGCCACAACGCGTTCCGGCGCTTTGGTGAAGGTTTCTTTATACCCGCAGTTTTCTATCGTGAGCGGGTACGTGGTAGCCAGAGCTGTACTCATTGATGCAACCGCCAGGCCTAACGCGCAGAGAACCTTTTTCATTAAACGCTACCTTCATTAAAATTATTTTGATGCAAATGAAACGCATTATTAAGGCGGAATTTTATACAGAGGAAAATATATTGTGTCAATGTGAGACAATTACGCAGAGTGATGAAAGGCGGCGCCATATACGGCGCCGGAATGACGGGTTAATTCAGGCTCTCTTTATCGATTCCCAGACGCTTCATGCGCGAGAGCAGGGTGGTACGCTTCAGCCCCAGCCGTTGCGCCGCGCCTTTCGGCCCGGCTACCACGCCGTTGGTCTCCTTCAGCACTCGCATAATGAGCTGATATTCATCCTCTCCATCCTTCGCAACCTCGGTTGCGGCCACGGTCGTTTCCGCAAGAGAAACCTCCGGCAGGGACAGCTGAAGCACGTTCCCGCGCGTCAGCAGCACCGCGCGCTCGATGACGTTTTCCAGCTCGCGCACGTTCCCCGGCCACTCCATCGCCGAGAGTGTGCGTAGCGTTTCGGCAGGAATACTGTCGATATTTCGCCCCATCCGGCGGGCAATCTTCGCGGTAAAGGCTTTCACCAGCAGCGGAATATCTTCCGGGCGCTCGCGCAGCGGCGGCAGGCAGATCGGGAACACGTTCAGGCGATAGTAAAGATCGCTGCGAAACTCGCGGTCGGCGACCATTTTTTTCAGATCGCGGTTGGTGGCGGCAATCAGACGCACGTCGGTCTGGATCAGCTTGTTGCTGCCGAGGCGCTCAAACTCCTGCTCCTGCAGCACGCGCAGCAGCTTGGGCTGGAGCTCCAGCGGCATATCGCCCACTTCGTCGAGGAACAAAGAGCTTTTATCCGCCAGCTCAAAACGGCCCAGCCGCTGGCTGCTGGCGCCGGTAAAGGCGCCGCGCTCGTGGCCGAACAGGTCGCTTTCCAGTAAGCCAGCAGGCATCGCCGCGCAGTTCATCTTCACCATCCGGCGGCTGTTGCGGTTGCTCAGGTTGTGGATCGCCCGGGCAATCAGCTCTTTCCCGGTACCGGTTTCACCGAGGATCAGCACCGTGCTGTCGCTTTGCGCCACCATCTCCACCTGCTTGAGCACGCTGTACATGGCATCGCTGCGCCCGATGATTTCGCCAAACTCGCTGTCCACGTTGTTGAGCTGCTCGGTCAGCGCCAGGTTTTCGTCCACCAGCCGCTCCTTCAGGCGGTGGTTCTCCTGATAGGCGAGGGCGTTATCCAGCGCGATGGAGATGCGCTCGGCGATCTGGCGCAGCAGCTTCAGGTTGGCGGTGGTAAATACGGCTTCATCGCACTGCGCCAGTTTGAGCACGCCGAGCATGGTGTTGCCGGACATCAGCGGCAGCAGGCACAGGGTCTGGATCTTGTTGCCCCAGGTGTTGAAGAGCATCCGCTCGTAGGGGGCTACCGGATCCTGTTCATTGAGATTGAGCAGCAGGATCTCTTTGCTTTTAAATACCCGCTCGGACAGCGTTCCCGCTTCGTCCACTTCGCTCTGCTCGTGCGCCGGGTTAGCTTCATCAAGGTAGTGGGTGGAGTAGATGTTCAGCTTGCCTTTCCGGTTGCCGCGTAGCGCAATGCTGATGGCATCGATTTTAAAATAGTGATGGATCTCTTTTGATACTTCGCTGACCAGCTCATCCATGTCCAGGCGGGAGAGCACGGCGTTGGTGATGGCAACCAGAATGCGGAAGTTATCGCGCTCGCGGCTCAGCAGGTCGTAGTCCACGTTATTGGTGACGCGGCTTTGGATCTGCTCCGCGACAACGGCCACAATCTGGGTAAAGGTGTGCAGGCGTTCGTACTCCGCCTCGCTCCAGGGCTGGTCGGTATCGCGGATAAACTCGCAGCCGCCAAAAATTTGCCCTTCCACCGCCAGCGGCAGCATGCTGTAGTGGCCGAAAGGGTGGTAAAGGTTGCTCTCTGCCAGCTTCGGCCAGGCCTGGCGAAACTGGTCAAAATTGCAGTGCAGCGCTTCCGGGCGGGAGAGAATACGCCGCACCGGGCCGTGGGCAAGAAACGTTTCATCTTCATATTCGAAGATTTTGCCGTTATCACGCGTTGAGAAATAGCTCGCGCGGTGGGTTGCGCTATGCCAGAGCACAATGGCGGCGCTGTCCGCCAGCGCAGATTGCCTGACCAGCCGCGTCAGGGCATCGCTCAGTGCGCCGAGGTCGGGCTGTTGTAAAAGTGTGCGCGTGATGTCAAACAGGCCCTGCTGTCCAAGATCGCTCATCGGTGTATACGGCATTGTTGCTTTCCAATAGAAACTGGCAAAAAGAGACGTTCGGCGCTGACCGCTATTGATGCGGTCTAGCAAATACGGGGTAACGGTTCAGCGTGCGGCAGATCCAGCGTGCGTTTCACGCCGTAAAGCCCGGTCAGGCGCACCCCTTTGCGCTCAACCACGTCGCCGATGATGGCCGCGTCTTTCCCTAATGGATGCGCGCGCAGCTGTGCAAGTACGGCTTCCGCCGCCGTGCGTTCCACGCCGATCACCAGCTTGCCTTCGTTGGCAAAGTTAAGCGGGTCTAGCCCTAATAGCTCGCATAGCCCGCGCACGGCGCCTTTGACAGGCAGGCCGCGCTCGGTCAGCTCAATTCCGCAGCCGCTGCTTGCGGCAAATTCGTGCACCACGGCATTCACGCCGCCTCGCGTGGCGTCGCGCAGGGCTTTTACGCCCGGCATGTCGCGCAGCGTCTGGATCAGCGGCGTGAGTACCGCGCAGTCACTGCGCAGTTCCCCGTCCAGCCCCAGGCCTTCGCGCAGGTTCAGGATGGTTGCCCCGTGGCAGCCCAGCGTGCCGCTGACAATCAGCACGTCGCCTGCGCAAAGCTGTTGAGCGCCCCAGTGAATATCGGCGGGGATCGCCCCCATCCCGGCGGTGTTGATAAAAAGCTTATCCGCCGCGCCGCGCTGCACCACCTTGGTATCCCCGGTGACGATGGCGATCCCCGCCTCGCGGGCGGTGTGCGCCATGCTGTTGACCACCGCCGTGAGCGTTTCCATCGGTAACCCTTCTTCGAGGATAAACCCGCAGGAGAGGTAGCGGGGGATCGCCCCGCTGACGGCGACGTCGTTTGCCGTGCCGCAGACGGCGAGCTTGCCGATATCGCCGCCCGGGAAGAACAGCGGGTCAATCACATAGCTGTCGGTAGAGAACGCCAGCCTGTCACCGTGTGCGGTGAGGGTTGAGAGCGCAATGCGCGACTGATCTTCCTGCTCGGCGAGCCAGGGATTGTTAAAGGCGTCCATAAACAGCCGGTTAATCAGCTGCTGCATCGCCTGTCCACCGCTTCCGTGCGCCATTTCCACCGTGTTCATGCTTCACACTCCTGGTTGCGATAGTGATACCACGCGGCGCATGCCCCTTCTGAAGAGACCATCAGCGCGCCAAACGCGGTTTGCGGGTTACAGGTGTTGCCAAATAACGGGCAGTGATAAGGTTTGCATTTTCCGGTGAGTACGTCGCCACAGCGGGCGCGGGGATCGTCGCACACCTGCTGCGGCTGCGGTCGGAAATGCGCTTCGGCGTCGAAGGCGCGATACGCGGGCGTCAGGTGCACGCCGGATTCGGCAATCAGCCCCAGTCCGCGCCATTCGCTGTCGCCTTCGACGCTAAACACGTCGGCTATGGCCTGCTGTGCCCGTCTGTTACCTGCATCGGGCACCACGCGGCGATACTGATTTTCCACCGCACTCAGGGCCGCTATTTTCTGCTCAACCAGCATGGTCACGCCTTGCAGTAGATCAAGTGGCTCGAAACCAGCCACCACTAACGGACGATTGTACTGTTCAGCGATAAAACCGTAGGCTTCTGTGCCGATCACCATGCTGACGTGGCCCGGCGCCAGAAACGCGTCGATACCGTTATCTGGCGCTTCCAGCAGGCTGCGCAGCGTGGGAATAAGCGTGATGTGCTGGCAGAAAAAGTAAAAGTTTGTGACGTTGCGGGCTTTCGCCTGCTGGAGGGTAATGGCGGTGGCGGGCATGGTGGTTTCAAAACCCAGCCCGAAAAAGACGAACTTACGCTCTGGATTAGCCATCGCCAGCGTCAGGGCATCCATCGGTGAGTAGACGATCCGCACGTCCGCGCCGCGCGCCTTCGCCTGGAGCAGCGAGCCATTTTTTCCCGGTACACGCATGGCGTCGCCAAAGGTGCAAAAAATCACACCGGGGCGGCTGGCGATGTCGAGACAGCTGTCGATGCGCCCCATCGGCAGCACGCACACCGGGCAGCCGGGGCCGTGGATAAATTCGATGTTCTCCGGCAGCAGCTGGTCGAGGCCAAATTTAAAGATGGCGTGGGTGTGTCCGCCGCACACCTCCATGATCCGCAGCGGTTTTTCTTTCGTGTAGTCCAGCAGCGACGCGCGGGACTTCAGGCGATCGATAAGCTGCAACACCTGCTCAGGCGCACGATATTCATCAACGTAACGCATGTGTTATCGTTCCTCCCCATACAGCAGGGCGCCCACGTCCGGCTCGACGTCAAACATATTCTGTAGCGCGTCCAGCGTGTCGCGGGCTTCTTCCTCATTAATCACGCTCATGGCAAAACCTACGTGGACCAGCACCCACTGGCCGAGACGCGATGCGCCGGTCTCATCGTGGCTGCCTACCAGCGTCAGGTCGACATCGCGCAGGATGCCGCAGACCTCCACTTTGGCCTGATTGCCGTCGATGGAATGAATTTGTCCGGGGACGCCTATGCACATCGTTCGTTCTCCAGCCAGTTCAGCCAGGCGTCCATCCCGTCGCCGCGCGTGGCGGAAACCAGCAGGATCTCAATGTCCGGGTTCACTTCGCGGGCGTAAGCCAGGCACTTATCTACGTCGAAATTCAGGTACGGCAGCAGGTCGACTTTGTTCAGCAGCATGAGGGAGGCGGCGGCAAACATATGCGGATATTTCAGCGGCTTGTCTTCCCCTTCGGTCACGGAGAGTACCGTCACTTTATGCCGCTCGCCGAGGTCGAAGCTTGCCGGGCAGACCAGGTTGCCAACGTTTTCAATGAACAGGATGCCGTTGTTCGCCAGCGGCAGGCGCGGGGCGGCGTCGGCAATCATCTGCGCGTCCAGATGGCACCCTTTCCCGGTGTTGACCTGAATCGCAGGCGTACCGGTTTCGCGGATGCGCGCGGCGTCGTTAACGGTTTGCTGATCGCCTTCAATAACGGCGCAGGAGACACGTTTATTCAGCCGTTTGAGGGTTTCGGTCAGCAGGGTGGTTTTACCGGAGCCGGGGCTGGAGACCAGGTTCAGCACCAGCTGTTCGCGCGCGGCAAAGCGGGCGCGATTGCGGACGGCGAGCTGGTTGTTTTTATCCAGCACGTTAATCTCCACCTCCAGCATCTGGCGCTGGCTGATGCCCGGCGCGTGGGTGCCCGCTTCGCCGCGGCCGTAATGCAGGTCACCCGCGTCGGAACGCTGCGGCGCGAAGGTGATGCCGGTCAGTGCCGCCGCGGGACGCGGGGCAGGGGAAAAGGGCGCGGAGCGAAACGCGGAGTGGGGGCGGTGTTCATCCCCTTCGATATACAGGTTGCCTTCAGCGCAACCGCAGGTACTACACATACTTTACTCCTTCTCGATTTCGAGGCGTTGGATCTGCATACCGTCATCCGCCACGATGCGCAGCCCGCTGCTCTGGCACTGCGGACAGCGCTGTACCTTCGATGACAGCAGCGTGACGTACTCCTGACACTGTTCGCACCAGCACTCCGCCTGCTGCTCCTCGATATGCAGTGCGCAACCTTCCGCCAGCGTGCCGCGGCACACCAGCTCAAAACAGAAGGTGAGGGCGCTGGTCTCGACGCAGGAAAACGCCCCGACCTTCAGCCAGACGCCGGTCACGCGCTTCGCATGGTTCTGCACAGCCTGCTGTTCGATAAGTTCCAGTGCCCGCTGGCAGAGGGTGATTTCGTGCATGACGCCTCCTTAATGAATTGCCCCTTCAATGCAATAACAGTGCCAGCTTGATTTGCGTTACGGCGTGACGATGTCAACGCTGTCGAAATGACACGTCGACACCGCGGCGGTGACAGTACGTCTCTTGTTAAAAGATATTTAAATCAACAGATTAAAAACTGGCACGAAAACTGCTTAACAGCCGCTAACTCCATTAACCGGATACCTTTTATGACTATTTGGGAAATTAGCGAAAAAGCGGATTACATCGCGCAACGTCATCAGCAGCTTCAGGATCAGTGGCACCTCTACTGCAACTCTCTGATTCAGGGGATCACCCTGTCAAAAGCCCGTCTGCACCATGCCATGAGCTGCGCGGCGCAGGGGGACATGCGCTTTGTGTTGTTTGGTCACTTCACGATTTTTGTCACCCTGGCGGAGAGCTTCAACAGCCACACCATTGAGTATTACGTTGAGACAAAAGAGGGTGAAAAACAGTGTATTGCGAAAGCTCAACTGATGGCCGACGGCATGGTGGACGGTCACGTCAGCAACCGCGATCGCCAGCAGGTGCTGGAGCACTATCTGGAGAAAATAGCGCCGGTTTATAACGGCCTCTACGCCGCCGTTGAGCACGATCAGCCGATCAACCTGAAACAGCTGATCGACGGAAAATCCTCCGCGAACGTGGCCTGAAAAGCGAGTGTCGAGAAGTGTCGATAAGACAGTTTTTTTTCGTCAAAAATGACCATCACCAGAGGATGACCCGGTGAACCGTTTTGTAATTGCTGACTCGACGGTCTGTATTGGCTGTCGGACCTGTGAGGCGGCGTGCTCGGAAACGCACCGCCTGCACGGGCTACAGTCCATGCCGCGCCTGCGCGTCATGCGTAATGAGAAAGAGTCTGCCCCGCAGCTCTGTCACCACTGTGAAGACGCCCCGTGCGCGGGCGTTTGTCCTGTCAATGCCATCACCCGCGTTGACGGCGCGGTACAGCTGAACGAAAGCCTGTGCGTGAGCTGCAAGCTGTGCGGCATCGCCTGTCCGTTCGGCGCCATTGAGTTTTCCGGCAGCCGTCCGCTGCATATTCCGGCGAATGCCAATACCCCGAAAGCGCCGCCTGCGCCGCCGGCTCCGGCACGCGTGAGCACGCTGCTGGACTGGGTGCCGGGCATTCGCGCCGTTGCGGTGAAGTGCGACCTGTGCAGCTTCGATGAGCAGGGTCCGGCCTGCGTGCGGACCTGCCCGACCCGGGCGCTGGTCCTGGTCAACATCCGCGACATCGCTCGCACCAGCAAACGCAAGCGCGAGCTGACCATCAATACCGACGTCGGCGATCTTTCGCTGCTGCGGGCGCTTAACGAGGGGGCGAAATGAACGCGATAGTTATGATGACCAGCGGCGTGGCCTGGTTTGCCGCCGCCGCTGTCCTGGCGCTGCTCCTCGCCTTCCATAAAACGCTGAGCGGCGTGATTGCTGGTATCGGCGGGGCGGTCGGCAGCCTGATGACGCTGGCGGCGGGCGGGGTTGTCCTGATCGACGGGCAATCCGTCGACACCCTCATCCCGCTGATTCACCACGCCGTTGAGCTTACGCCGCTGAACGCCATCTGGCTGATAACCTTTGGCCTGTGCGGGCTGTTTATCAGCCTGTTTAATATCGACTGGCACCGCCATCAGCACACCAAAGCCAACGGCCTGCTGGTTAACCTGTTGATGGCCGCCGCGGTCTGTACCGTTGTCGCCAGCAACTTCGGCGCACTGGTGGTGATGGCTGAAATCATGGCCCTGTGCGGCGTGTTCCTGACCGGATGCAGCGCCTCCGGCAAGCTGTGGTTTGCGCTCGGACGTCTCGGCACGCTGCTGCTGGCGCTGGCCTGCTGGCTGGTGTGGCAGCGTTTTGGCACGCTGGATTTCGCCGCGCTTAACGGCCAGCCGCTGGGCAACGACGTCTGGCTGTTGGGCGTAGTCGGTTTTGGCCTGCTGGCCGGGATAATCCCGCTGCACGGCTGGGTGCCGCAGGCGCATGCCAATGCCTCAGCCCCGGCCGCTGCGCTGTTCTCCACCGTGGTGATGAAGGTCGGTCTGTTCGGCATCCTGACGATAACCCTGACGGGCAATCAGCCGCCGCTGTGGTGGGGCGTGGCGTTGCTGATTGCGGGGATGATCACCGCGTTCGTCGGTGGCCTCTACGCGCTGATGGAGCACAACATCCAGCGTCTGCTGGCGTACCACACCCTGGAGAACATCGGGATTATCCTGCTCGGCATGGGCGCAGGCGTCACCGGGCTGGCGCTCAACCAGCCGGCGCTGATTGCCGCCGGGTTTATTGGCGGTCTGTATCACCTTATCAACCACAGCCTGTTTAAAAGCACCCTGTTCCTCGGCGCGGGCAGCGTCTGGTTCCGCACCGGGCACCGCGATATTGAGAAGCTCGGCGGGATTGGCAAAAAAATGCCCGTCATTTCGCTGGCGATGCTGGTCGGGCTGATGGCGATGGCTGCGCTGCCGCCGCTGAACGGCTTTGCCGGCGAGTGGGTGATTTATCAATCCTTCTTCGCCCTCGGCCAGAGCGAGGCGTTTATCGGGCGTTTACTCGGCCCGCTGCTGGCGGTGGGCCTGGCGATCACCGGGGCGCTGGCGGTGATGTGTATGGCTAAAGTTTACGGTGTCACCTTCCTGGGCGCGCCGCGCACCCGAGAAGCGGAAAACGCCTGCTGCGCCCCGGTACTGATGACCACCAGCGTGGTCGCGCTGGCGCTGTGCTGCATCGCGGGCGGGGTTGCCGCGCCGTGGCTGCTGCCGCTGCTGGGCCACGCTATTCCGCTGCCGCTGGTCACGGCGCATACCGTCGTTTCCCAGCCGATGATGGCGCTGCTGCTGATTGCCGCGCCGCTCCTGCCGTTCGTGCTGATGCTGTTCTTCAGACGCGACCGTCTCGCCTCCCGCTCGCGCGGCGCGGCGTGGGCCTGCGGCTACGAACACGAGCAGTCGATGGTCATCACCGCCCACGGTTTCGCCATGCCGGTGAAAGAGAACTTTGCCGCCGTGCTGAAGCTGCGCCACTGGCTGAACCCGGTGGGCTGGGTGCCGGGCTGGCAGGGGGCCGCCGTGCCCGTACTGTTCCGCCGCCTGGCGCTGATCGAGCTGGCGGTGCTGGTGGTGATTGTCATTTCACGAGGAGCCTGACATGAGTCTGTTACTGGCAATTCTTCAGGCGCTGGTGCTGTTCGCCGCCGCGCCGCTGCTGTCGGGCATCACGCGCGTGGCGCGCGCCCGGCTGCACAACCGTCGCGGACCTGGCGTGCTCCAGGAGTACCGCGATCTCTTCAAACTGCTCTCCCGTCAGAGCGTCGCGCCGGATGCCGCGGGCTGGGTGTTCCGCCTGACGCCGTTTGTGATGGTGGGCGTGATGCTGACCATCGCCACCGCGCTGCCGGTGGTGACGGTGGCGTCGCCGCTGCCGGTGCTGGGCGATCTGATTACGCTGATCTACCTCTTCGCCATCGCGCGTTTCTTCTTTGCGATTGCGGGCCTGGACACCGGCAGCCCGTTTACGGGTATCGGCGCCAGCCGCGAGGCGATGCTCGGCGTGCTGGTTGAGCCAATTCTGCTGCTGGGGCTGTGGGTCGCCGCGCAGGTTGCAGGCTCGACCCACATCAGTTTTATCACCGACACCGTTTACCACTGGCCGGTTTCACGTTCGCTCCCGCTGGTGCTGGCGCTCTGCGCCTGCGCGTTCGCCACGTTTATCGAGATGGGCAAGCTGCCGTTCGATCTCGCGGAAGCGGAGCAGGAATTACAGGAGGGGCCGCTCACCGAGTACAGCGGCTACGGCTTTGCGGTGCTGAAGTGGGGCATCAGCCTCAAGCAGCTGGTGGTGTTGCAGATGTTCGTCGGCGTTTTCTTCCCGTGGGGGCAGATGACGCACTTCTCTGCGGGCGGCCTGCTGCTGGCCGTGGTGGTGGCTGTGCTCAAGCTGCTTATCGGCGTGCTGGTCATTGCCCTGTTTGAAAACAGCATGGCGCGCCTGCGTTTTGTCGAAACGTCACGCATTACCTGGGCTGGTTTTGGTTTTGCATTTTTAGCGTTCGTCTCCTTGCTGGTGGCGTGATTAAAGAGAGTGTTTATGTCTGAAGAAAAGAAAGGTCAGCAGTATCTCGCCGCGTTGCATCAGGCTTTCCCGGGCGTGGTGCTGGAGGAGTCCTGGCAAACCAAAGACCAGATCACCGTCACCATTAAGGTGAACTATCTGCCGGAAGTGGTGGAGTTTCTCTACTACCAGCAGGGCGGCTGGCTGTCGGTGTTGTTCGGTAACGACGAGCGCCAGCTGTGCGGCAGTTACGCGGTGTACTACGTGATGTCGATGGAGCAGGGCGAGAAGTGCTGGATCACCGTGCGCGTCGAGGTCGACCCGAATAAACCGGAATACCCGTCCGTCACGCCGCGCGTGCCTGCCGCCGTCTGGGGCGAGCGCGAAGTGCGCGACATGTACGGCCTGGTGCCGGTTGGCCTGCCTGACGAGCGTCGCCTGGTGCTGCCGGACGACTGGCCGGATGAACTCTATCCGCTGCGCAAGGACAGCATGGACTACCGCCAGCGCCCGGCCCCAACCACCGACAGCGAAACCTACGAGTTCATCAACGAGCTGGGCAGCAAGAAGAATAACGTGGTGCCGATTGGCCCGCTGCACGTTACCTCTGACGAACCGGGCCACTTCCGCCTGTTCGTCGACGGCGAGAACATTATCGACGCCGACTACCGCCTGTTCTACGTCCACCGCGGCATGGAGAAGCTGGCGGAGACCCGCATGGGCTACAACGAAGTCACGTTTCTTTCTGACCGCGTGTGCGGCATCTGCGGCTTTGCCCACAGCACCGCCTACACCACCTCGGTGGAAAACGGCATGGGGATCGTGGTGCCGGAACGCGCGCAGATGATCCGCGCCATTCTGCTGGAGGTGGAGCGCCTGCACTCGCACCTGCTGAACCTCGGCCTGGCCTGCCATTTCGTCGGATTTGACTCCGGGTTTATGCAGTTCTTCCGCGTGCGCGAGGCGTCGATGAAGATGGCGGAGATCCTTACCGGGGCGCGTAAAACCTACGGCCTGAACCTGATCGGCGGGATCCGCCGCGACCTGCTGAAAGACGACATGATCCAGACCCGCCAGCTGGCGCAGCAGATGCGCCGGGACGTGCAGGAGCTGGTGGATATGCTGCTCAGCACGCCCAACATTGAGCAGCGCACCGTCGGGATTGGTCGTCTTGACCCGGAAATCGCCCGCGACTTCAGTAACGTTGGTCCGATGGTGCGCGCCAGCGGCCACGCCCGCGATACCCGCGCCGATCACCCGTTCGTCGGCTACGGCCTGCTGCCGATGACCGTGCACAGCGAGCAGGGCTGCGACGTCATCTCCCGTCTGAAGGTGCGCATCAACGAGGTATTCACCGCGCTGAACATGATCGACTACGGCCTCGATAACCTGCCGGGCGGCCCGCTGATGGTGGAAGGCTTCACCTACATTCCAAACCGCTTTGCCCTCGGCTTTGCCGAAGCGCCGCGCGGGGACGACATCCACTGGAGCATGACCGGCGACAACCAGAAGCTCTACCGCTGGCGCTGCCGTGCGGCGACCTACGCCAACTGGCCAACCCTGCGCTACATGCTTCGCGGCAACACGGTCTCCGACGCGCCGCTGATCATCGGCAGCCTCGACCCGTGTTACTCCTGCACCGACCGCATGACCGTCGTGGACGTGCGCAAGAAGAAAAGCCAGGTGGTGCCGTACAAAGAGCTTGAGCGCTACAGCATCGAACGTAAGAACTCGCCGCTGAAATAAGGATTCGCCATGTTTACCTTTATCAAAAAAGTGATCAAAACCGGCGCGCAGACCAGCAGTTATCCGCTGGAGCCGATCCCGGTTGATAAAAACTTTCGCGGCAAGCCGGAGCACAACCCGCAGCAGTGCATCGGCTGCGCGGCCTGCGTCAACGCCTGCCCGTCGAATGCCTTAACGGTGGAAACGGACCTGAAAACCGGCGAGCTGGCCTGGCAGTTTAACCTCGGGCGCTGCATCTTCTGCGGCCGCTGCGAGGAGGTCTGCCCGACGGTCGCCATTCGCCTGTCTCAGGAGTACGAGCTGGCGGTGTGGAAAAAAGAGGACTTCCTCCAGCAATCGCGCTTTGCGCTGTGCAACTGCCGCGTCTGCAAGCGTCCGTTCGCCGTGCAAAAAGAGATCGACTACGCCATCGCGCTGCTGAAGCACAACGGCGACGTCCGCGCGGAGCATCACCGTGAAAGCTTCGAAACCTGCCCGGAGTGCAAGCGTCAGAAATGCCTGCTGCCGTCTGACCGCATCGATTTAACCCGCCATATGAGAGAGGCCAGCTGATGGAAAACTTACTCGGCCCGCGCGACGCTAACGGCATTCCGGTGCCGCTGACGGTGGAGGAGTCCATCGCCAGCATGAAGGCGTCGCTGCTGAAAAAAATCAAACGCTCGGCCTACGTCTATCGCGTGGACTGCGGTGGCTGCAACGGCTGCGAGATTGAGATCTTCGCTACGCTGTCGCCGCTGTTTGACGCCGAGCGCTTCGGCATCAAGGTGGTGCCGTCCCCGCGCCACGCGGATATCCTGCTGTTCACCGGCGCGGTCACCCGCGCGATGCGCTCGCCTGCGCTACGCGCCTGGCAGTCTGCACCGGATCCGAAAATCTGCATCTCCTACGGTGCCTGCGGCAACAGCGGCGGCATCTTCCACGATCTTTACTGCGTCTGGGGCGGTACCGACAAAATCGTGCCGGTGGACGTCTACATTCCGGGCTGCCCGCCGACGCCCGCCGCCACGCTGTACGGTTTTGCCATGGCGCTCGGCCTGCTGGAGCAGAAGATCCACGCCCGCGAGCCAGGCGAGCTGGACAACCAGCCAGCCACTATCCTGCACCCGGATATGGTGCAACCGCTGCGGGTGAAGATCGACCGCACGGCACGCAGGCTGGCGGGCTACCGCTACGGACGCCAGATTGCCGACGATTATCTGCGTCTGCTCAGCCAGGGCGACCATCAGGTAGCGCGCTGGCTGGAGGCCGAGAACGATCCGCGTCTCAATGAGATCGTGGCGAACCTGAACAACATTGTGGATGAGGCGCGTATCCGATGAGTGAAACGGTGGTGTTCAGCCAGTTGAGCCGTAAGTTTATTGATGAGAACGATGCCACGCCGGATGCGGCGCAGCAGGTGGTCTATTACAGCCTGGCGATTGGGCACCACCTCGGGGTGATCGACTGCCTGGAGGCTGCGTTAACCTGCCCGTGGCCGGAATACCTGGCGTGGATCGCCACGCTGGAGGAGGGCAGTACGGCGCGGCGCAAGATGGAGGGCGTGCCGAAGTATGGCGAGATCGTCATCGACGCCAACCACATTGCGATGCTCGCTAACGCCTTTGACGCGGCGCTGAGCGTACAAACCCCGGCGCAGCAGGCGTGGAGCAAAACGCTGCTCGGCATGCTGCACGATATTCATCAGGAGAGCGCCATCTACCTGATGGTGAGGAGATTACGTGACTGACGTTTTACTGTGTGTCGGCAACAGCATGATGGGCGACGACGGCGCGGGTCCGCTGCTGGCGGAACTGTGCGCCGCAAACCCGCCGGGCAACTGGGTGGTGATTGACGGCGGCAGCGCGCCGGAAAACGACGTGGTCGCCATCCGTGAACTGCATCCGGACAGGCTGTTAATCGTCGATGCCACCGATATGGGGCTTAACCCCGGCGAGATCCGCCTGATTGACCCGGACGACATCGCCGAGATGTTTATGATGACCACCCACAATATGCCGCTGAACTACCTGGTGGATCAGATCAAAGACGACGTGGGCGAGGTGCTGTTTTTGGGCATTCAGCCGGATATTGTCGGGTTTTATTACCCGATGACGCCGCCGGTGAAAGAGGCGGTGGAGGGGGTGTATTCACGGCTTGCCGGGTGGGTTGGGGATGGAGGTTTTTCTCCGCTCTGAGCAGTGCCGGGTGGCGGCTTCGCCTTACCCGGCCTACCAAACCCATCTCCCTCTCCCTGTGGGAGAGGGCTGGGGTGAGGGCAACAGGCTACTCGAGATCCCCCCCGTTACTCGCAATCACCTTCTTATACCATCCAAACGATTTCTTGCGTTTCCGTTCCAGCGTGCCGTTCCCGGCGTCGTCGCGGTCGACGTAGACAAATCCATAGCGCTTGCTCATCTCCCCGGTTGAGGCCGAGACCAGGTCAATGCAGCCCCAGGTGGTGTAGCCCAGCAGCGGAACGCCGTCCTCAATCGCGTCGCCCATCGCGCGGATGTGCTCGCGCAGGTAGCTGATGCGGTAGTCGTCGTTAATCTCACCGTTTTCATCAACGACATCTTTCGCCCCCAGACCGTTTTCCACCAGGAACAGCGGCTTCTGGTAGCGGTCGTACATCATGTTCATAGTGATGCGCAGGCCGAGCGGGTCGATACCCCAGCCCCACTCGCTCACCTGAATGTGCGGGTTGCGCAGGGACTTCACGATGTTCGCCGCGCTGGTGTTGGCCGCGTTCATGTCCGCCGACGCGCAGCGCGAGGCGTAGTAGCTGAACGAGACAAAGTCGACGGTATTTTTCAGCAGTTCGTCATCGCCCGGGTCTTTCACAATCACGACGCCTTTTTCGCGGAATACGCGGGCAGAGTAGGCCGGATAGCTGCCGCGCGCCTGCACGTCGATAAAGAACAGGTTCTCGCGGTCTTTCTCCAGCGCCATCCACACGTCTTCCGGCTTGCAGGAGTAGGGATAGAAGTTACCGCCCGCCAGCATGCAGCCGACCTGGTTTTCCGGGTTTACCTCGTGGGCAATTTTGGTCGCCAGCGCGCTCGCCACCAGCTCGTGGTGCGCGGCCTGGTATTTCACCTGGTCTTCGTTTTCACCTTCCTCAAACACCAGCCCCGCGCCGGAAAACGGGCTGTGCAGCATGATGTTGATTTCGTTGAAGGTCAGCCAGTATTTCACCAGCTCGTTAAACTCTTCGAAGCAGGTGCGGGCGTAGCGGGCGAAGAAATCGACCATCTTACGGTTGCGCCAGGAGCCGTACTCCGTCACCAGGTGCATCGGCACGTCGAAGTGGCAGAGGGTCACCAGCGGCTCGATGTTGTACTTTTTGCACTCCTCGAACACCGCGCGGTAGAAGGCAATGCCTTCCTGATTCGGCAGCGGTTCGTCGCCGTTCGGGTAGAGGCGGCTCCAGGCAATCGAGGTGCGGAACACCGTAAAGCCCATCTCCGCCATCAGGGCGATGTCTTCTTTGTAGCGATGGTAAAAATCAATCGCCTCGTGGCTCGGGTAGAATTCGTCGTCCCGCAACGAAAACCGTTTTTCCTTGCCGACTTTTACCGCCAGGCGGTTTGCGCCGTGGGGGATCATATCGACCGTCGTCAGTCCTTTGCCGCCTTCACGGTAAGCCCCTTCACTCTGGTTGGCGGCAAGCGCGCCGCCCCATAAAAATCCTTGTGGAAAAACAGACATTCTTACCTCGCTTTCAGTTTATGCTTCTGCTGCTTTGTTCTGTACCGGTGCGGTTTGCAGGGCGCGTGCTTTTTCGGCTTCGTCTTCTACCGGGATATCCTCAAACCCTAACAGCAGGGTCAGCACAAACGACAGCACCACTGCCAGACCCATCACGCCAAACACCCAGACGATGGTCATCGGGTTGGCCGGGTCGAAGAACTGCACGCTGGTAAACAGCCCCGGCGCCGCCATCGAATGGCTGGCAAGACCGGCCATTCCTGCCACCGCGCCGCAGATAAAGCCGCTGATCAGACTCGCAATCAGCGGACGCTTCAGGCGTACCGCCACGCCGTACAGGGCCGGTTCAGAGATCCCCGCCATGATGGCGGAGGCCGCCGCGGCCAGCGCCGTCTGGCGCAGCTCCGGGTTTTTGGTTTTCCACGCTACCGCCAGCGATGAACCGCCGAGCGACAGGTTGGCGCCGATTTCCGACGGCATCACCATCCCTTCTTTGCCCGTTTCGGCAATGGTCTGGATGATGGTCGGCGTAAACACGCGGTGCATCCCGGTCATCACCAGCAGCGGCCACAGCGCGCCCATAATGGCAACGGAGAGCCAGCCCAGATAGCCGTGAATGGTGTAGACCAGCGCGGAGATGGCGCTGCCGATCCAGATCCCCAGCGGGCCAATCAGCACGATGGCGAGCGGGGCGGCAATCAGCACGATCAGCATCGGCTTGAGGAAGTTTTTCGTCACCGCCGGGGTAATGCGATCCACCCAGCGTTCGATGTACGACAGGCACCAGGTCATCACCAGCGCCGGGATAACGGTATAGGTGTATTTCACCGCCGTCACCGGAATGAACGCGAACTCAACGTGCTCGCCCTGCGCGGCCTTGGCCATCAGCTCGATAAAGCTCGGGTGAACCAGCACGCCCGCGATGGCGATTGCCAGGGACATGTTGGTTTTGAACTTCACCGCCGCGGACGCCGCCACCATCAGCGGCAGGAAGAAGAACGCGCCATCGCCGATAACGGTCAGGATCGTCAGCGTCGGGTCGCCTTTGCCCAGCACGCCGGTCATCTCAAGGATCATCGCCAGCAGCTTGACCATCGACCCGCCGATGATCGCCGGGATCAGCGGAGACATAGTGCCGATCAGCGCGTCGAGGATCCCGGCGCCAATCCGGCGCAGCGTGAGCTTCTGTGGACCTTCCGCTACGGCAGGTTGCAGGTTAGCGGGCAGCAGGCTCACCACTTCACGGTATGCCTGGGACACGGTGTTGCCGATGATCACCTGGCACTGGTTGTCGTTGCGCACCACGCCGAGCACGCCGCTGATGCTTTTCAGGCGCGCGGTGTCGGTAAGGCTTTCGTCTTTCAGAACGAAGCGCAGGCGCGTCATGCAGTGGGTGACGGCGACGATGTTCTCTTTACCGCCCAGCGCGCTAACAACGTCGTTTGCCAGCGCAGCGTAATTTTTTGCCATCGGATGTGATCCTGTTATCGTTGTGAGAAGTGTAGGAAACCGGTTTCACATAATCATCATGAGTTTCTTTTAATGAAACAAGATCGCTTTTTATGCATTTTTTCGTTTCGTGATGACGATCACTCGTGGCCGTAAAAAGCGTGATAACGCCGCTGCGACAATTTTTCTGCGGTGAAGTACACTGCGGCTCATCGGTTTTGAATGGAATAACACTATGACCACCATGCTGGAAGTGGCGAAGCGGGCAGGCGTGTCGAAAGCGACGGTCTCCCGGGTGCTGTCGGGGAACGGTTACGTCAGCCAGGAGACGAAAGACCGCGTGTTTCAGGCCATCGAAGAAAGCGGGTATCGCCCCAATCTGCTGGCGCGAAACCTGGCGACCAAACGCACCCAGACCCTGGGGCTGGTGGTGACGAACACCCTGTACCATGGGGTCTACTTTAGCGAGCTGCTGTTTAACGCCGCGCGGATGACGGAAGAGAAGGGGCGCCAGCTGATCCTGGCGGACGGCAAGCACAGCGCCGAAGAGGAGCGCGAGGCGATCCAGTACCTGCTCGACATGCGCTGCGACGCGGTGATCATCTACCCGCGTTTTCTGAGCGTGGAAGCGCTGGACGAGATCATTGAGAAATGCGAGCAGCCGATCATGGTGCTCAACCGCCGTTTGCGGAAAAACAGCAGCCACAGCGTCTGGTCCGATCATAAAGCGTCGTGTCAGGACGCGGTATCGCAGCTCATCGCGAAAGGCCACCGGGAGATTGCGTTTATCACCGGTTCGCTGGATTCACCCACCGGGGTGGAGCGTCTTTCCGGTTACAGGGACGCGCTGGCGCAGCACGGGATTGCAGTTCGTGACGCGCTGATCGCCGAAGGGAAGTGGAGCCCGGCCAGCGGCGCGGCGGCGGTCTCTCAGCTGCTCACCCGCGGCGAAGCGTTTACCGCGCTGGTGGCGAGTAACGACGATATGGCGATTGGCGCCATCAGGCAGTTGCACGAGAGCGGCGTCGCCACGCCGGGCGCGGTGTCCGTCATCGGCTTTGACGACGTGGCAATCGCGCCCTATATTGTGCCGTCCCTCTCCAGCGTGCGTATTCCGGTAACGGAGATGATCCAGGAGACCATCAGCCGCCTGATTTTCATGCTCGACGGCGGTGAGTTTAAGCTTCAGCAAACCTTCTCCGGCGAGCTTATCCTGCGCGACTCCGTTATTGACGGCCCGCATCGCTGACGTCGACATCTGTCATCGTCACTAATGACGATGACAGAACTACTTCTTTTTATTTCGCTTTAAAATCAACGCATTAAATATTGGCACGGTTTATGAATAGCTTCGCGCATAACAGTTATGCCGGAGAAGCAGATGAACCGTTTTATTATGGCCGATGCCAGCAAATGCATTGGTTGCCGTACCTGTGAAGTGGCGTGCGTGGTGTCCCATCAGGCAGAGCAGGATTGCGCCTCTCTCACCCCTGATACCTTTCTGCCGCGCATCCACGTCATTAAAGGCGTGAATATTTCTACCGCCGCTATCTGTCGCCAGTGTGAAGACGCGCCGTGCGCCAACGTCTGTCCGAACGGGGCGATTAAGCGCGAGAAAGGCTTCGTGCATGTGATGCAGGAGCGCTGCATCGGGTGCAAAACCTGTGTGGTGGCGTGTCCGTATGGCGCGATGGAGGTGGTGGTTCGCCCGGTGGTTCGCAACAGCGGTATCGGGCTGAGCGTGCGCGCGGAGAAAGCCGAAGCCAATAAATGTGACCTCTGCTACCACCGCGACGCCGGTCCGGCGTGTATGGAAGCCTGTCCGACGCATGCGCTGGTCTGCGTCGATCGAGACAAGCTCGAACAGATGAGTGCCGAAAAACGTCGCCGCGCGGCGTTCGACACCTCGTCATCACTGCTGTTCTGAACCGTATGAGCAGCAACGGCGTTCAGCTGCGGGTGCGCGGCAAGGTGCAGGGCGTGGGGTTTCGGCCCTTCGTCTGGCAGCTGGCGCACCGGCTGAAGCTTGTGGGCGATGTCTGCAACGACGGAGAGGGTGTCCTGGTGCGTCTCGCGGGTAATGGGGGGGACTTTACCGCGAGGCTGCATCAGGACTGCCCACCGCTGGCGCGCATCGATCGCGTTGAAACGCAGCCGTACAGCTGGAATACGCTGCCGGACGAGTTTGTCATCCGCCACAGCGAGAGTGGGGCGATGGACACGCAAATCGTCCCGGATGCCGCCACCTGTCCCGCGTGCCTGGCGGAGATGCGCGATCCCCGCGAACGTCGCTACCGCTACCCGTTTATCAACTGCACCCACTGCGGGCCGCGGTTTACCATTATCCGCGCCATGCCCTATGATCGCCCGGCCACGTCAATGGCGCCATTCCCGCTCTGTGTGCCCTGTGAAACGGAGTACCGCAACCCGGCTGACCGGCGTTTTCACGCCCAGCCGGTTGCCTGCCCTGACTGCGGGCCGCAGCTGGAGTGGCGAGCCGGGGAGGCTACCGCCACCCGCGAATCGGCGTTAAGCGCGGCGGTGGCGATGCTGGAAGGCGGCGGGATTGTGGCGGTCAAAGGGCTGGGCGGTTTTCACCTGGTCTGCGACGCGCTTAACCCGCAGGCGATTCGGAAATTGCGGGCACGCAAGCAGCGCCCGACCAGGCCGCTGGCGGTGATGATCCCGCATGCGAACGATCTGCCGAAGACCATCCAGACGCTGTTACGCTCACCCGCTGCGCCGATTATGCTGACGCCAAAAGCCTGCCTTCCAGCGTTTCCTGAGGAGATTGCGCCGGGGCTGAATACGGTCGGCGTGATGTTGCCTGCGAACCCGCTCCAGCATTTGCTGATGTTGGACTGTCAGCGTCCGCTGGTGATGACCTCCGGCAACCTAAGTGGCCATCCACCCGTCATAAACAACCAGCAGGCGCTGGAAGAACTCAGTGACATCGCTGACGGCTTCCTGCTGCACAACCGCGACATCCTGCAACGGATGGATGATTCAGTGATGGACCAGGAGGGCACGATGTTGCGTCGCGCACGCGGTTTTGTGCCGGATGCCATCACATTGCCCGCCGGATTCCGCGACATCCCGCCCATGTTATGCACCGGCGCGGAGATGAAAAATACCTTCTGCCTGGTACGTGGCAACCAGGCGGTGCTGAGCCAGCATTTTGGCGATCTGAGCGACGAGGGCGTAGAGGCGCAGTGGCGCAGTGCGCTCTCGACGATGCAGGAGATCTACGCTTTCCAGCCAGAGCGTGTGGTGTGCGATGCCCATCCGGGATATCACGCCCGACAGTGGGCCCGGACGCAGGCGCTGCCCGTTGAGACCGTGCTGCATCATCATGCGCATGCGGCAGCGTGTCTGGCGGAGAACGGCTGGCCGCTCGACGGCGGGGATGTTATTGCCCTGACGCTGGACGGGATCGGCATGGGCGAGAACGGCGCGCTGTGGGGCGGCGAGTGCCTGCGGGTGAACTATCGCGACTGCGAACGGCTGGGCGGTCTGCCAGCCGTTGCGCTACCGGGGGGCGATCTGGCGGCAAAACAGCCGTGGCGCAATTTGCTCGCCCACTGTCTGGCGTTCGTACCTGACTGGCAGCAGTACCCGGAAACTGAGGTGGTACAGCGTCAAAACTGGCCGCTGCTGGCAACGGCGGTGTCGCGCGGTATCAATGCGCCGCGGGCCTCCTCCTGTGGTCGTCTGTTCGACGCCGTGGCCTGTGCGCTGGGCATTGAAACGCAACGCTATGAGGGCGAAGCCGCGTGCCGGCTGGAGGCGCTGGCCGAACGCTGTGCAGGGGTTGATCATCCGGTGACGCTCCAGACGGATAACCTTGCGCTGTTCTGGCAGCAGTGGCTGGCCTGGCGGGCGGAGCCCGGCGAGCGCGCCTGGGCCTTTCACGATGCGCTGGCAAAAGGGCTGAGCGAACTGGCGGCAACGCATGCCCGCCGACGGTCGCTCTCTACGGTGTGCTTCAGCGGCGGCGTCCTTCACAACCGCCTGCTGCGCGCGCGCCTTCGTCATTACCTTTCTGATTTCACGCTTCTTTTTCCTTCGCGCCTGCCCGCAGGTGACGGAGCGATCTCCTTCGGGCAGGCGGTGGTTGCTGCCGCCCGATCATGTTTACAAAGGACTTAAAATGTTACGACTGTTACGCAATGAACCTCGTGCAGCGTGCCTGCTGCTGGCTCTCGGGATGGCTAACCTGCTGGCCTGGGGGCTGGCGTGGCACACCTTTAGCGACAGTACGGCGCTGATGGCGGCCAGCCTGCTGGCCTGGTGTTACGGACTGCGTCATGCGGTGGATGCCGACCATATCGCCGCGATTGATACCGTGACGCGTAAGATGATGCAGCAGGGCAAGCGCCCGTCCGGCGTGGGCGCATGGTTTTCCCTCGGACACTCCACCATCGTGGTGCTGGCCTCCATTGCTATCGCCGCTACCGCCACGGCGTTTCAGAAAAACATGGCATGGTTCCACGAAACCGGCAGCCTGATTGGCACCGCCGTCTCCGCCACCTTCCTGCTGGCGATGGCGCTGGTGAATATGGTGATCCTGCGCGGCGTCTGGCGCAGTTTTCAGACACTGAAACACGGCAAGCCGGTGCAGGGCGACATCACGCTGCCTGTACAGGGTGGCGTCATGAACTGGCTGTTCGGCAAAACCTTCCGCCTCGTCAATAAAAGCTGGCAGATGTACCTGGTCGGTTTCCTGTTTGGCCTCGGCTTTGACACGGCCACCGAAATCGGCGTGCTGGGGATCTCCGCCGCCAGCGCCTCCAGCGGGATGTCGGTGTGGTCGATCATGATCTTCCCGGCGCTCTTCGCCAGCGGCATGGCGCTGGTGGATACGCTCGATAACCTGCTGATGGTGGGTGCCTACGGCTGGGCGTTTAACAAGCCGCAGCGCAAGCTGTACTACAACATGACCATCACCGGCACTTCGGTGGTGGTGGCGCTGTTTATCGGCGGCCTGGAAGCGCTGGGTCTGTTGATGGACAAGTTCTCCCTCAGCGGCGGCGTGTGGGATCTGATTGGCGCGGTGAACGATAACCTGGGCGATGCCGGATTTGTGGTGGTCGGGCTGTTTGTCGCCTGCTGGCTGATCTCGATGGCGAACTACCGCTGGCGCGGTTATGACGCGCTGGTGGTGCGCTCCTGACGCTGAAAGGGTAGCCATAAAAAAAGCCCCGGGACATCGGGGCGGTGGACAATAAAATCCAAAGGTTAAGTAAGCGTGGCAGTATTGTAGGCCGGGTAAGCGGAGCGCCGCCCGGCATGACGAGGGTTAAGCAGGTAACGATTTCAGCAGCGCGAAGGCCTCCTTCATTCTGTCTTCGCTGACGACAAAGGCGCGCATCTGACCGGCAGTATCGGTGCCGCGCGCCACCATGCCCTGAGGCGAAAGGGCAATCTGCCAGTCCAGATCCTGACGCTGCGTTTCACCTGCGAGATGCAGCGGTAGTTCCGGCGTTTTTACCTTCACCAGCATGGCGGGTAATTTCACCGGGGCGTTGCCGCCGAGCAGGTTTTTCGCCAGGAACATGGCGCTTAACTGAATCGGTTGCAGGAACGGCAGCACCTGGCCGTTAATTTCCGCGCAGTCGCCCAGGGCATAAATATCCGGCTGGGTGGTTTGCAGGTAGCTGTCCACCTTCACGCCGCGATTGATCTCTGCGCCCGCGCGGTGCGCCAGCGCGGTTTCCGGGCGCAACCCCGTCGCCGCAATTACCACATCCACCTCCACGCTGCGGTTGCGGTCGAGTGTCGCACAAATGCCGGTTTCGGTTTTGCTCAGGCTCTGCAACTGCGATTTCAGCAGCAGATGCACGCCCATGTCGGTCAGACGATGCTGTAAGCGACTGCTTACTTCTGCCGGCATCAGCGCTGACAGAATGCTGGCCGCGTGGTCAACCAGGGTGACGGATTTTCCCGCCCGGCAGAAGTCCATCGCCAGCTCGGTGCCAATCAGCCCGCCGCCGACAATCATCACCCGCGTGGCGTCTCGTAACAGGGTCTCGCTGGCCTGATACTCCTGCTGGCTGTTGAGCGTGACCATCAGTTCGCGGCCCTCAACCGGCGGCACAAACGCCGATGCCCCCGTCGCCAGCACCAGCTTGTCGTAGTGCCAGGTTTTATCTTTCGCGTTCACCACGTGGGCGTCGGCGTCGATATCGGTCACCCAGGTGTACGGAAACAGACGCAGGTTAAACTGTTCTGCAAACTCCCCCGCCGTCTGGCGGGTGAGATCGTCGGCGCGCTGATTCTGGCTAATGACGTGGCTTAAATCAGGCTTGTTGTACTCATCCATGCTGTCGGCGGCGATTACCGTCAACGGCACGTTAGCATCCTGTTTGCGGATATTTTTCACCAGCTGGCGGGCGGCAAAGCCCGAGCCGATAATGACGATGCCGTGGCTCATTTTGCCTCCGTTGCCAGTTCATCAAAGACGTCTTTCCCGAGGGAACATTCCGGGCAGAGGAAGTTGTCCGGCACCTCGCTCCATGGCGTGCCCGGCGCGACATCCTGCAACGGCTCGCCCAGCTCAGGATCGTAAATCCACTGGCAGACGCTGCACTGCATGCAAGGGCCGAGGTCGGCAGCGGCAGGAGCGGCTTCTGCTACGGCTTCCGGCGCAACAGCCGCGGCGGGTGCGGTTTCCGGCAGTGGCGCAAGCGCCCACTGGCGGGCAATGTCGCGACCGTGCTGTCGACAGATTTCCAGCGCGTCGAGATCCGGACGCCATTTCGCCTTCAGGCTCAGGGACATCTCAAAACCGGCATCCTGTAAACGGGTGGAGAGACGGTCTACCGCGCCGCCGCTCCAGCCGTGTGAACCAAAGGCGCTGGCGCGTTTGTTACGGAAGCGCAGGCCGGTCATCTCTTCCACCAGTCCGGCAATTTTCGGCATCATCACGTTATTCATGGTGGAGGTACCCACCAGCACGCCTTTGGAGCGGAAGACGTTGGTCAATACCTCATTCTTATCGCTGCGCGCCACGTTGAAGATTTTCACCGCCACGTTCGGGTCAACTTCGTTGATGCCCTGGGCAATGGCGTCCGCCATCATGCGGGTGTTGTTGGACATGGTGTCGTAGAAGATCGTAATGCGGTCTTCCTGATAATCCGCCGCCCACTTCAGGTACAGTTCGACAATCTGGGTTGGATTTTCACGCCATACCACGCCGTGGGAGGTGGCAATCATATCCACCGGCAGGTTGAAGCCGAGGATCTCGGTGATTTTTGGCGTGACCAGACGGCTGAACGGGGTCAGGATGTTGGCGTAGTAGCGTTGGCATTGTTCGAACAGCTCGGTCTGATCCACTTCGTCGTTGAACAGACGTTCGTCGCAGTAGTGCTGGCCGAAGGCGTCGTTACTGAACAGCACCGCGTCACCGGTCATGTAGGTCATCATGCTGTCCGGCCAGTGCAGCATTGGGGTTTCCACGAAGATCAGCTGTTTGCCGTTGCCGATATCCAGCGTGTCGCCGGTTTTCACAGTGTGGAAGTTCCACTCCGGATGGTGGTGGTGGCCGTTGATGGAGTCAATGGCGTTAGTGGTGCAGTAGATCGGGGTATCCGGAATGTGGGACATCAGCTCGGTCAGCGCCCCGGCATGATCCTCTTCCGCGTGGTTGATGATAATGTAGTCGATCTCATTCAGATCGATTTCGCTGCGCAGGTTCTGCACGAACTCGCGGCTGAATTTGTGATCGACGGTATCGATCAGGACGTTTTTACCTTCACGAATGAGATAGCTGTTGTAGCTGCTGCCGCGCAGCGTTTTGTATTCCGTCCCGTGAAAATCACGTACTTCCCAGTCACGTTGACCCACCCAATGAATGTTATTTTTAACCAGAATAGACATAGCAACCTCAACTTAATACGGCGTTCTCAAATAAGATGACTGTCATATATCAAGTTGCGTGCCAACTTTTTAAATTACTGAAAATAATGGATTTATATTTTGATGCTCCCAAATGGGTAGTCATTTTGACTATCTTAAAAATTGTCAATATGACACTATGCATTGTCAAAATGACAGTGAGGCAGAGATGAGCTTTTCCGTAGATGTGCTGGCGAAGATCGCCATAGAACTGCAAACCGGTATTGGTCATCAGGACCGCTTTCAGCGGCTGATCTCCACGTTGCGTCACGTGCTGGATTGCGATGCCTCGGCGTTGCTGCGTTACGAAGGGCGGCAGTTTATTCCGCTGGCTATCGACGGTCTGGCGAAGGACGTACTCGGGCGGCGCTTTACCCTGGAGGGCCACCCGCGTCTGGAAACCATCGCCCGTGCGGGTGACGTGGTGCGTTTCCCGGCGGACAGCGATCTGCCCGACCCTTACGACGGCCTGATCCCCGGGCAGGAGAGCCTGAAGGTGCACGCCTGTATCGGCCTGCCGCTGTTTGCCGGGCAGAACCTGATTGGTGCGTTAACCCTCGACGGCATGTCGCCGGATCAGTTCGATACCTTCAGCGACGAAGAGCTACGGCTGATTGCTGCGCTGGCGGCCGGGGCGCTGAACAACGCCCTGCTGATAGAACAGCTGGAGAGCCAGAATATTCTTCCGGGTAGCCCGACGGCGTTTGAGCAGGTGGCGCACACCGAAATGATCGGCCTTTCGCCAGGCATGGCGCAGCTCAAAAAAGAGATTGAGATTGTCGCCGCGTCTGATTTGAACGTGCTGATCTTCGGGGAGACCGGCACCGGTAAAGAGCTGGTGGCGAAAGCGATCCACGAAGCCTCGCCCCGTGCGGTGAATCCGCTGGTCTATCTCAACTGCGCGGCGCTGCCGGAAAGCGTGGCGGAAAGTGAGCTGTTCGGACACGTCAAAGGGGCCTTTACCGGGGCGATCAGCAACCGCAGCGGCAAGTTCGAAATGGCCGATAACGGCACGCTGTTCCTCGATGAAATTGGCGAACTCTCCCTTTCGCTCCAGGCCAAACTGCTGCGGGTGTTGCAGTATGGCGATATTCAACGCGTGGGAGACGATCGCAGCTTACGCGTGGATGTGCGCGTGCTGGCGGCGACGAACCGCGATCTGCGCGAAGAGGTGCTGGCGGGGAATTTCCGCGCCGATCTGTTCCACCGTCTGAGCGTGTTCCCGCTCACGGTGCCGCCGCTGCGCGAGCGGGGCGAGGATGTGGTGCTGCTGGCGGGCTTTTTCTGCGAACAGTGTCGGCTCAAAATGGGGCTTTCCCGCGTGGTGCTAAGCCCCGGTGCGAGGACGCACCT
Organism: Enterobacter sp. CRENT-193; assembly: GCF_002787395.1. Taxonomy (NCBI): domain Bacteria; kingdom Pseudomonadati; phylum Pseudomonadota; class Gammaproteobacteria; order Enterobacterales; family Enterobacteriaceae; genus Enterobacter; species Enterobacter sp. CRENT-193. The sequence goes on from NZ_CP024812.1 coordinate 1,877,928, forward strand.
GCTGAGCTACGGCTGGCCAGGTAACGTGCGTGAACTGGAACATGCGATTCACCGCGCGGTGGTGCTGGCGCGGGCTACGCGTTCGGGGGATGAAGTGGTAATTCATGCGCGCCATTTCGCGCTGCATGAGGAAACGACGCCGTCCGTGAAGCCGGTGATACCTGAGAGCGTGAACGAAAACCTGCGCGAGGCGACGAATGCGTTCCAGCGTCAGATGATCGCCCGCGCGCTGGAGCAGAATAACCGCAGCTGGGCGGCGTGCGCGCGGGCGCTGGAGATGGACGTCGCCAACCTCCACAGGCTGGCGAAACGTCTGGGACTGAAGGGTTAAATAATCCCCGCCTGGTAGAAGTCTTGCAGGTTGATCGCGCCGCACAGCCTGCCGTGCTCGTCCACCACCGGCGCGGCGGTGATTTTGCGCTTCATCAGCACCTCTTTGGCTTCAATGGCGCGGCTGCCGGCATTCAGCGTCAGTCCGCCCTGGGTCATTGCTTCGGATACCCGCGCCTCCAGCTTGCCGCCGCCCACCAGCCAGCGGCGCAGGTCGCCGTCGGTGAAGACGCCCTGCACCTGGCGGTCATTGTCGCATACCGCAACCAGCCCCAGCCCGGTGCGGCTCAGCTCCAGCATGGCGTCCATCACGCTGGTGTCGAGTTTGACCTGAGGAATGGCATCGTCGGTGCGCATCAGGTGGTGAACCTTGTTGAGCAGACGTGCCCCAAGCGCGCCCGCAGGATGGGAGCGGGCGAAATCTTCCTCATTAAAACCGCGCGCCTGCATCACCGCCATTGCCAGCGCGTCGCCCATCATCAGGGTGTTGACGGTGCTGGAGGTCGGTGCCAGATGCATCGGACAGGCTTCGCGCTCAACGGAAATATCCAGCGTTGCTTTCGCGGCCAGCGCCAGCGGCGATCGGGATTTGCCGGTCATCGCTAACAGGGCCACCGATTTTTCTTGCAGGCGAGGGATGATGAGATCCAGCTCTTTGGCTGAACCGGAGTAGGAGATAAACAGCATCACGTCGCGGCTTTCGATCATCCCCAGATCGCCGTGCAGCGCTTCGGCAGGATGCACAAAGAACGCCGGGGTGCCGGTGCTGGCAAGCGTCGCGGCAATCTTCTTGCCGATATGACCGGATTTACCGATACCCGCCACGATCACTTTACCCTCGCAGTGGATAATGGTGTTGGCTGCACGAACAAAATCCTCACCCAGACGCTCCGGCAGGCGGCTGGCTTCCTGTAGCTCCAGCAGCAGGGTCTGACGGCCTGCGTTTAACAGAAAATCACTCATTTTTCTCTCCGGTTACGATCACGTCGATGCCCTTCGCTTCCAGCGCTTTTTTAAATGCCGGATCGATACCTGCGTCGGTAATCAGCTTATCGACGCTTTCAAGGCTACAGACAATGTTGGGGCTTTTACGGCCGAACTTCGACGAGTCCGCCATCAAAATCACTTCCCGTGCGGCGTTGCACATCGCTTTGCTGACGCTGAACACCTCGTTGAAGGTAGTCACGCCCGCGTTGAGGTCGATGCCGTCGGTGCCCATAAACAGCTTATCGAAGCTGAAGTGGTCGAAGGCATTCTCCGCCAGCTGCCCGTGAAACGACGCCGATTTTTTACGGAAGGTGCCACCGGGCATCAGGATGGTCTGCTCGCTGTCGAACTCTGACAGGGCATTGACGATGTGCAGGCTGTTGGTCATCACGGTGATGTTATTAAAGCGGCTGAGCAGCGGGATCATCTGTAGGACAGTACTGCCTGCGTCGAGGATAATGGAATCGCCGTCATGGATAAATTTGACGGCGGCTTCGGCAATCAGCGCTTTCTGGTGAGTATTGATCAGCGTTTTGTGGTCGATAGGCGGGTCGGCTTCGTCTTTATTGAGCACCACGCCGCCGTAGGTACGAATGACGGCGCCGGAGTTTTCGAGCAACACCAGGTCCTTGCGTATTGTCGTGCCGGTGGTGTCAAAGTAGTGGGCCAGATCTTCTACCGAGCACTTTCCCTGCTTTTGCAGATGCTCAAGTATGGCCGCCTGCCGCTGACGTGGTTTCATAGGCGCTTCGTTCCTTACGTTGCGAAATGATAATTCCGCAAGTTTATAACTTTCACAACGAAATTATCCATGTTTCAGATTAAGCGCTAATGATAGTGCATTCTGACAGAGTGAATCATGGGGGAAGATCACATCAGGTTGTAATTCATGCAGCGAAATGCCGTTGATCGCCTGAATTTTGGTCGGACGGGCAAACACCGTTACGCCGCGCATGATGAGGGAATCCCTCACCCGGTTGTGTTCATCCAGCGCAACGGCAACCACCACGCGCGGCTTAAAGCGCCCCCCGGAACGCCCGACGCCGACGCGTCCCTTCTGACACAACGCATCAAAGGCGCGGTTAAACTGGTAGATCTGCCAGCCGCCAAACGCCATCTGGCAGATCCAGGCGAGGGCGGCGACGGTGATGAGTGCGGTTACCATATCGGCTCCTTGTTATATTCCCTCTCCCGGTGGGAGAGGGGGAGGGTGAGGGCATCACCCTGCTCGATCAGAACATCACCTGCCCACCGGTGACGTTAATCGACTGTCCGGTGCAGTACGAGGCTTTCGGGCTGGCGTAAAACAGCAGCATGTTCAGCACGTCCTGATAGTCGCACCCGCGCTTGAGCGGCACTTTGTCGATGTAGTACTGTTCCACTTCTTCAGCTTTGATGCCAAGTTTGGCGGCGTACTGCGGCAGCAGGGACTGGAACATCGGGGATTTCAGCAGGTTACCCAGCATCAGCGCGTGAACGGTAATGCCGTATTCGGCCAGATCCAGCGCCAGAGACTGTGTCAGCCCGACGCCGCCAAACTTCGCCGCGCTGTAGCCGGAGTTGTGCTTGCTGCCCACTTTCCCCGATTTTGAGTTGATCTGAATGATGCGACCCTGAATACCGTCGCGGATCATCAGCCGGGAAAACTCACGGGCGCAGAGGAAATAGCCCACCAGATTCACCTGCAACGAGCGGTCAAAATCTCCCAGCTCGAAATCGCTGATAAACGCCGCTTTCGCGATCCCCGCGCTGTAGACCAGCAGGTCGATACGTCCAAATATCTCGTCCACGCCGCGGGCCAGCGCCATCACGCTCTGCTCGCTGGTGGCGTCGGCACCAAATCCGTACGCCATCCCTTCGCCAAACTCGGTGTTGATGGCGTCCGCTACGCGGGCGGCTTTCTCACTCTGAATATCCACGACCGCCACGCGGTAGCCCTCTGCGGCAAGCCCATGGCAGAGGAACTCGCCTAAGGTTTGTCCCCCACCAATGACAACGGCAACCTGACTCATGTGTCTCTCCTTTATTACGAAATAAATTTTAACGTGCAGCCTGGGGTGACAGCCTGCGGAACCGGGCCCACTACGTGAACCGTACCGGGATACTCCGCCTGCGGCTGGCCGTCGAAACGTAGGGTGATATGCCCCAGCTCGCGCAGGTTTTGCTCGGCGACGTCGCCGACGGCGGTCACGGCATAGCGCGCCTCGCCCAGCTGTAGCTGGCTCCCTGCCTTTAGCTCGCCGTTCAGCTCGCCGTGGCAGTGGATAAAGCAAAACTCTTCGATATCTGCCGGGGCGCCTTCGCGGAAGGTGATCAGCATCTGGTCGCTCAGCGCATCCGCCGCGCTCTGGCCGATGCGGGTAATGGTTGTCTGGTAAATCACAGTCATGGCAGGCACCTCTTATTGATAAATAAAGCCGGAAACAAACCAGGCAATCAGCACCGTCGGCGCGCCCGTCAGGAAGCGGCTGACCAGCACGGACGGCACGCCCACGCGCACGGTCTCCTGGCGTGCTTCCGCCAGCGACAGCCCCACGGGGATAAAGTCGCACGCTGCCTGGGCGTTAATGGCAAACAGGGCGGGCAGGGCGAGGTGCGGAGGAATATTCCCCAGACCAATCTGCACGCCAATCAGCACGCCGATAACCTGAGCAATCACCGCGCCCGGGCCGAGGAACGGCGACAGCAGCGGGAAGGAGCAGATCAGCGCCAGCGTCACCAGGCCGAGCGGGTGGCTGGCAAGCGGGGCGAGGCCGTGGGCAATCCAGTCGCCCAGGCCTGAGGCCATGATGATGCCGATCAGCGCCGAGACGAATGCCATAAACGGCAGAATGGTCTTCAGCACCGTGTCGATGGTGTCGCGCCCGGACTGGAACAGCACCGCCACGGCGGACCCCATCCCCATCCCGACCTTCGCCAGCAGGCCATCGCTCTGCTCGGTGATTTTTTTGCTGGTGTCGTACTCGCGCGGGGCCGCTTTTTGCGGCGCAGATGTGCCATTCACCAGCGTGATGTTGTCTTCCTTCACGCCTGACACATAAATATCTTCAACGATGTACTGCGCCAGCGGGCCGGATTTCCCGGTGGAGTGAATATTTACCGTCGGAATGCGGCGCTTCGGATAGATGCCGCAGCGCAGCGTGCCGCCGCAGTCGATCACCACCACGCCGATTTCCGCTTCCGGCGGTTCGCCTTCCTTGAAGCCGTCGACCGCTTCCCAGCCGGTCAGCTCGCGCAACTTGTCGACGATCGCCGGGCGCGTGCCCGCGGTGATGTACACAATCTTTTTGCCTTCGGTGGCGTCGAACTCCAGCGGGCCGCCCCAGCCGCCCGTGCCTTTCTCAATGCGGATCCGGTTCATGCTGTGGCTCCTGAAAGATGGACTTTCTGTTCAAGCTGGATGCCCATTTTTTTCTCGAAAATGGCGGTGGTGAGGTCAGTCACCCAGCCGCGGAAGAAGTTGGTCACCAGACCGACCAGCAGGTAGCTCACCGCCAGCGGGCCGAGCGGCAGGCCAAGCGTGGTCAGGCCGCTGGCGATCCCGAGATAGACAAACAGTTCGCCGGGGTTGATGTGCGGGAACAGGCCGTTCATGGAATGGCAGCTGTAGGAGGCGGCGGCGTAATAGCTCGGCTTGTACTTCTCTGGCATAAAGCGGCCGAGGCTTAAGGTCATCGGGTTGCAGAACACAAAGGTGCCGATGAAGGGCAGTATCAGGTAGCGGGACAGCGGGTTTCCGGCGCAGCGCTGGGCGAAGCGCTCAATGCGCTGCTGGCCGATAAAGTTAATCAGCGCGTTCATGATCACCAGCAGGCTGATCAGCAGGGGCAGGATCCCGGTCACCATGCCAGTAAACACTTCTCCGCCTTTCTGAAACAGCCCGATGAACCACTCGGCGCCATGGGTGATGGTTTCTATCATTCTTCTCTCCTGTAGGGCGTTTGTTTTTGTCTATCTGCGGCTAATAATAATCACTTTGAAAGGTTTTAAAGTGTTAATTAGATCTCACAATGAAAGAAAAATGTATTATTTTGAAAGTTTATTGGTGAGGTGAATAATTTTTGGTGGAAAAAGGCACGGATTTGCGTTGGGGAGGTGCGTACCGCTTCCTTGAGGAGTTGGGGATGCTTTACCATACTGGGTTCTTACCGAACTCGTTAAATGGATGCCACATGTTCAAGCGTCGTTATGCAGCGCTGTTGCCTGCGCTTATTCTCCTGTCCGCCTGTAGTAGCAAACCCAAGACCGAAGCCGTTCAGCCAACGGCGGGCGCGCCTTCCGGAGGATTCCTGCTGGAGCCGCAGCACAATATGATGCAGATGGGCGGCGACTTCGCGAATAACCCTGCGGCCGAACAGTTCATCGATAAAATGGTGAGCAAGCACGGTTTTGATCGCCAGCAGCTTCATGCCATTTTGTCTCAGGCGAAGCGTCTGGACTACGTGCTGCGCCTGATGGACAGGCAGGCGCCGACGGCCCAGGTGCCGACCGGGCCAAACGGGGCGTGGCTGCGTTATCGCAAACAGTTTATTACCCCGGACAACGTGCAAAATGGCGTGGTGTTCTGGAATCAGTATGAAGACGCCCTGAACCGCGCGTGGCAGGTCTATGGCGTGCCGCCGGAGATCATCGTCGGTATTATTGGGGTTGAGACCCGCTGGGGACGCATTATGGGTAAAACCCGCATCCTCGATGCGCTGGCGACGCTCTCCTTCAACTACCCGCGTCGCGCGGAGTATTTCTCTTCCGAGCTGGAAACCTTCCTGCTGATGGCGCGAGACGAACAGGACGATCCGTTAGATCTGAAAGGGTCGTTCGCCGGTGCGATGGGCTACGGCCAGTTTATGCCGTCCTCCTATAAGCAGTACGCGGTAGATTTTAACGGGGATGGTCACATCAACCTGTGGGATCCCGAAGACGCTATTGGCAGCGTGGCCAACTACTTCAAAGCGCATGGCTGGACGCCGGGCGGCCAGGTGGCGGTACAGGCGAACGGCGAAGCGTTTGGTCTGGAAAACGGATTTAAAACCAAATACAGCGTGGCGCAGCTGGCTGCGGCAGGCTTAACGCCGTCTCAGCCGCTGGGCAATGTTGACCAGGTGAGCCTGCTGCGCCTGGATGTCGGAACCGGTTATCAGTACTGGTTCGGGCTGCCGAACTTCTACACCATTACCCGCTACAACCACAGCACGCACTATGCGATGGCGGTGTGGCAGCTGGGGCTGGCGGTGTCTCAGGCGCGTGTGCCAGCAGCGTCACCGTTTAGCCAGTAAGTCCCCTGATGCCTCCCTCTCCCTGTGGGAGAGGGCTGGGGTGAGGGCACCCGCCCGCACCTGTTTCCCGCAGAAACATTTCGCCACACTCCCATTTTACTCCCGCCGTTTACATCTCAATCGCCTTTCATTATTGTTATGTTATAACATTATTGAATTGAGATATCCATGTCCCTGTTTTCTCTCTCATCCTCGCTTCGGCTGCTGCTGGCGCTGGTGCTCATTCTGTTTCTCGGCCTGGCCGTGCGCTGGGCGGTGGCGTTGCCATGATCGTGATGAACGACCTGGTGGCGGGTTACGATCGCCAGCCCGTTACGCGCGCGCTGTCCGGCGTGATTGAACGCGGGAGCATGACCGCCATCGTCGGGGCCAACGGCTGCGGCAAATCCACGCTGCTGAAAACGCTCGCCGGCTTTCTTCCGCCCGTCAGCGGTACGTTTCGCTGGCAGGGGAGACGTCCGGTGGTGGGCTGGCTGGCGCAGCGTCACGCGCTGGAGGCGCAATTTCCTCTGACCGTGCAGGACGTGGTGAGCATGGGCTGCTGGCCAGCAATCTCTCTGTTTGCCGGTTTTCGTCGGGATGCCCGCATGCGCATTGCAGGCGCGCTGGAGCGCGTGGGGCTGGAGTCCATGGCGTTCTCCACTATTGATGAACTTTCCGGCGGGCAATTCCAGCGCATGCTGTTTGCCCGCGTTTTAGTGCAGCAGGCACCGCTGGTGATGCTGGACGAACCCTTCACTGGCGTCGATGAAGCGACCTGCAACGTGCTGATGGATCTGATGCTGGAGATGTATATGCAGGGGCAGACCCTGCTGGCGGTACTGCACGACAGCGAACGCGTCTCGCGCCACTTCCCACAAACGTTGCGGCTGGACGCTGATACGCCGCACTGGAAAACCGAGCGGGTGAGGGTGGCATGATCTGGCATCTCTTCTTCCAGCCGTTTATTGAGTACGGCTTTATGCGGCGCGCGCTGGTGGTTTGCCTGGCGCTCTCCGTCAGCACCACTGCGCTGGGTGTATTCCTTCAGCTGCGTCGGATGAGCCTGATGGGGGACGCCCTTTCTCACGCCATTTTGCCGGGTGTCGCGGTGGGCTATCTGCTCAGCGGAATGTCGCTGCTGGCAATGACTGTCGGCGGGTTTATTGCCGGTATCGCCGTTGCGCTGGTGGCCGGGCTGGTCAGCCGCCGTACACCTCTTAAAGAGGATGCCAGCTTCGCGGGGTTTTACCTGGGTTCCCTGGCGCTGGGCGTCACGCTGGTGTCGCTGCGCGGTTCAAATGTCGATCTGCTTCATCTTCTGTTTGGCTCCATTCTCGCCGTGGATAGCGCGTCAGCCCTGTTCGTGACGGGGGTTTGCATGTTCACGCTCCTCACGCTGGCGATTTTTTATCGTGGGCTGGTCAGCGAAGCGTTCGATACTGCGTGGTTGCAGGTGAACGCGCGCTGGCTGCCCGGGATGTTACACGGTCTGTTTCTGGCGCTGCTGGTTCTCAACCTGGTGGCCGGTTTTCAGGTACTCGGCACGTTGATGGCCGTCGGGCTGATGATGTTACCCGCCGTGGCGGCACGCTGCTGGGTGCGCACACTGCCAGGGTTACTTTTGATGGCGGGTATCAGCGGTATTTTTTGCGCGTGGCTGGGCTTAAGTCTTTCCTGGGCAGTGAGTCTGCCCGCCGGGCCCTCCATTGTGCTGACCGCCAGCGCATTGTTCTTTATTTCAGTTTTATTTGGCACGCGCAGCAGGCTGGCGGATAGCCTGCGGGCGCTTTTTTAACGCAAGGGGAAACGATGAAACGTACAGGGTTAGCCGTGGCGCTCGCGCTCGGCATGATGACGCACGGCGTAATGGCGAAAACGCTTAATGTGGTGACCAGCTTTTCCATCCTGGGAGACATCACGCAGCAGGTTGGCGGCGATCGTGTGAAGGTGACGACGCTGGTGGGGCCGGACGGTGATCCCCATACTTTCGAACCCTCGCCCAAAGACAGCGCGGCGCTGAGTAAAGCTGACGTGGTGGTGGTCAATGGGCTGGGGCTGGAGGGTTGGCTCGATCGTCTGGTAAAAGCTTCTGGATTCAAAGGCCAGCTGGTGGTTGCCTCGGACGGCGTGAAAACGCACACGCTGGAAGAGGGCGGTAAAACCGTGACCGATCCGCACGCGTGGAACAGCGCGGCGAACGGCGCGCTGTATGCGCAAAATATTCTCTCAGGGCTGGTGAAGGCCGATCCTGAAGATACGGCGGCGCTTGAAGCTACCGGTAAACCCTATATTGCGCAGCTCTCTCAGCTGGACGGTTGGGCTAAAAAGCGTTTCAGCGACATCCCACAGGCGAAGCGCAAAGTGCTGACCAGCCACGACGCCTTCGGCTATTTCAGCCGCGCCTACGGCGTGACGTTTATGGCGCCGCAGGGGCTGTCGTCTGAGAGTGAAGCCAGCGCGGCGCAGGTAGCGGAGATCATCAACCAGATTAAAGCTGACGGCGTGAAAACCTGGTTCATGGAAAACCAGCTTGACCCGCGTCTGGTGAAGCAGATTGCGACCGCCACGGGCGCCCAGCCGGGCGGTGAACTTTACCCGGAAGCGCTGTCCGCGAAGGGCGGCGTGGCGGACACCTACGTCAAGGCGTTTCGCCACAATGTGGACACCCTCGCTAACAGCATGAAATAAGCGTCTCTCTGGCCGGTGCGCCCGCATCGGCTTTTTTCTGAAGCCCCCTCGTAAAACCCGACGCGCATCCCCATATTTGATGAGAAAGTGCTATCTTGTGCTGCATGTTTTTCTAAGGCCTGGAGCGAGAATGACTGACCATGAATTGATGCAGCTAAGCGAAGTGGTGGGGCTGGCGCTGAAACAGCGCGGCGCGACTCTCACGACCGCAGAATCCTGCACCGGCGGCTGGGTGGCGAAAGCAATTACCGATATTGCTGGCAGTTCCGCCTGGTTTGAACGCGGCTTTGTGACCTACAGTAACGAGGCTAAAGCGCAGATGATTGGCGTGCGTGAAGCTACGCTTGAGCAGCATGGCGCGGTCAGCGAACCGGTGGTGATCGAGATGGCGATTGGCGCGCTGAAAGAGGCGCGCGCAGATTACGCTATCTCCATCAGCGGTATCGCGGGGCCGGACGGCGGCAGCGACGTGAAGCCTGTCGGCACCGTCTGGTTTGGCTTTGCCACCTCAAAAGGTGAAGGGATCACCCGCCGGGAATGCTTCAGCGGCGATCGCGAAAGCGTGCGTCGTCAGGCAACGGAATACGCGTTAAAAACGCTCTGGCAACAATTTCTACAAAACACTTGATACTGTATGACTATACAGTATAATTGCCTCAACAGAACAGAAGTCCATGGTGAAGCGCAGTTGCTTCTCCCGGCATGACAGGAGTAATAATGGCTATCGACGAAAACAAACAGAAAGCGTTGGCGGCAGCACTGGGCCAGATCGAAAAGCAATTCGGTAAAGGCTCCATCATGCGCCTGGGTGAAGACCGTTCCATGGATGTGGAAACTATCTCCACTGGTTCGCTTTCTCTTGATATCGCACTGGGCGCTGGCGGTTTGCCGATGGGCCGTATCGTAGAAATCTACGGTCCGGAATCCTCGGGTAAAACCACCCTGACGTTGCAGGTTGTTGCGGCGGCACAGCGCGAAGGTAAAACCTGTGCGTTTATCGATGCCGAGCACGCGCTGGACCCGGTCTATGCCCGTAAACTGGGCGTTGATATCGACAACCTGCTGTGCTCCCAGCCGGACACCGGCGAGCAGGCACTGGAAATTTGTGACGCGCTGGCGCGCTCAGGTGCGGTTGATGTGATCATCGTCGACTCCGTTGCGGCGCTGACGCCAAAAGCGGAAATTGAAGGTGAAATCGGTGACTCTCACATGGGCCTCGCGGCACGTATGATGAGCCAGGCGATGCGTAAGCTGGCGGGTAACCTTAAGCAGTCCAATACGCTGCTGATCTTCATCAACCAGATCCGTATGAAAATTGGTGTAATGTTCGGTAACCCGGAAACTACCACCGGCGGTAACGCTCTGAAATTCTACGCTTCTGTCCGTCTGGATATCCGCCGTATCGGCGCGGTGAAAGAGGGGGATAACGTAGTCGGTAGCGAAACCCGCGTGAAGGTTGTGAAGAACAAAATCGCAGCACCGTTCAAACAGGCTGAGTTCCAGATCCTCTACGGCGAAGGTATCAACTTCCTCGGCGAGCTGGTTGACCTGGGCGTGAAAGAGAAGCTGATTGAAAAAGCGGGCGCATGGTACAGCTACAACGGTGACAAGATTGGTCAGGGTAAAGCTAATGCTATCTCCTGGCTGAAAGAGAACCCGGCGGCGGCGAAAGAGATTGAGAAGAAGGTGCGTGAACTCCTGCTGAACAACCAGGACTCTAAACCTGATTTCGTGGTCGACGGCGCGGATGCTGAAGAAACCAACGAAGACTTTTAATCCTCTCGGATAAAAATGAAGGGCTGCTGATGCGGCCCTTTTTGCATTTCTGAATCGACAGGTTTTTTATGAGTGAACCGACATCACGCCGACCAGCCTACTCACGCTTGCTGGATCGGGCCGTGCGTATTCTTGCCGTGCGTGACCATAGCGAACAGGAGCTGCGGCGGAAACTGTCAGCGCCCGTCATGAGCAAAAACGGTCCGGAAGACATTGATGCCACCGCGGAAGATTATGACCGCGTGGTTGCCTGGTGCTACGAGCATCACTATCTGGATGACGGCCGTTTTGCCGCTCGCTTTCTTGCCAGCCGTGGTCGTAAAGGCTATGGGCCAGCGCGTATCCGCCAGGAGCTGAACCAGAAAGGCGTTGCCCGTGAATCGATTGAAAAAGCCATGCGCGAAAGTGAAATTGACTGGTGCGAACTGGCGCGTGAGCAGGCGGTACGAAAATACGGTGAGCCGCTGCCGCGTGAATTTTCAGAAAAAGTTAAAATCCAGCGCTTTTTGCTCTACCGCGGCTTCCTGATGGAAGATATTCAGGATATCTGGCGTAATTTTACCGATTGAACGCATGCGGGATTTTACTTCCCACTAAAGAAAACTTATCTTATTCCCACTTTTTCCAGTAGCTGGTCCGTCCAACTGTTTACAGATACAGATCTGCTGCGACATTTCGTTAGCTTGATTTCAGGATAATTATGAGCAAGAGCACCGCTGAGATCCGTCAGGCGTTTCTCGATTTTTTCCATAGTAAGGGACACCAGGTTGTTGCCAGCAGCTCCCTGGTACCGAACAATGACCCGACTCTGCTGTTTACCAACGCCGGGATGAACCAGTTCAAGGATGTGTTCCTTGGTCTCGACAAGCGTAATTATTCCCGCGCCACAACCTCACAGCGTTGCGTGCGTGCGGGCGGTAAACACAACGATCTGGAAAACGTCGGTTACACCGCGCGCCACCACACCTTCTTCGAAATGCTGGGTAACTTCAGCTTCGGCGACTACTTCAAACACGACGCCATTCAATACGCGTGGGAACTGCTGACCGGTGAAAACTGGTTCAATCTGCCGAAAGAGCGTCTGTGGGTGACCGTGTATGAGACCGATGACGAAGCGTTCGACATCTGGGAAAAAGAAGTGGGTATCCCTCGCGAACGTATCATCCGTATCGGTGACAACAAAGGCGCGCCTTACGCGTCTGATAACTTCTGGCAGATGGGCGACACCGGCCCTTGCGGTCCGTGCACCGAGATCTTCTACGATCATGGCGACCACATCTGGGGCGGCCCTCCGGGAAGCGCGGAAGAAGATGGCGATCGCTATATTGAGATCTGGAACATCGTCTTCATGCAGTTCAACCGTCAGGCCGACGGCACCATGGAGCCGCTGCCAAAACCGTCCGTAGATACCGGTATGGGCCTTGAGCGTATCGCGGCCGTTCTGCAACACGTTAACTCCAACTATGAGATTGACCTGTTCAGCACCCTGATCAAAGCCGTTGCTGAGGTAACGGGCGCAACCGATCTGAGCAACAAATCACTGCGCGTTATCGCAGACCATATTCGTTCCTGTGCGTTCCTGATTGCTGACGGCGTTATCCCGTCAAATGAAAACCGTGGCTATGTGCTGCGTCGTATCATTCGTCGTGCGATCCGCCATGGCAACATGCTGGGCGCGAAGGACACCTTCTTCTATAAACTCGTTGGGCCACTGATTGGCGTGATGGGCTCTGCCGGCGACGAGCTGAAACGCCAGCAGGCGCAGGTTGAACAGGTTCTGAAAACCGAAGAAGAGCAGTTTGCCCGTACGCTGGAGCGCGGTCTGGCGCTGCTGGACGACGAGCTGGCGAAACTCAAGGGCGACACGCTGGATGGCGAAACCGCTTTCCGCCTGTACGACACCTACGGCTTCCCGGTTGACCTGACGGCGGACGTTTGCCGCGAGCGCAACATCAAAGTTGACGAAGCAGGCTTTGAAGCCGCAATGGAAGAGCAGCGTCGTCGTGCGCGTGAATCCAGCGGTTTTGGCGCAGACTACAACGCGATGATCCGCGTTGATAGCGCGTCTGAATTTAAAGGCTACGAAGAGCTGGCCCTGACCAGCAACGTAACCGCGCTGTTTGTTGACGGTAAAGCCGTAGACAGCATTAGCGCGGGTCAGGACGCGGTTGTTATCCTGGATAAAACGCCGTTCTATGCGGAATCGGGCGGTCAGGTTGGCGATAAAGGCGAACTGAAAGGCAATGGCTTCAGCTTCAGCGTAAGCGATACCCAGAAATACGGTCAGGCGATTGGTCACCAGGGCAAACTGGTTTCCGGTTCTCTGAAAGTGGGCGAGGGCGTTCAGGCCAACGTTGACGAAGCTCGCCGCGCGCGCATTCGTCTGAACCACTCGGCAACCCACCTGATGCACGCAGCCCTGCGCGAAGTGCTGGGTACGCACGTTGCACAGAAAGGTTCTCTGGTTAATGACAAAGTGCTGCGTTTCGACTTCTCACATTTTGAAGCGATGAAGCCATCTGAAATTCGTGCGGTGGAAGACCTGGTGAATGCCCAGATCCGCCGTAACCTGCCAATCGAAACCCACATCATGGATCTCGAGGCAGCGAAGAAGAAAGGTGCGATGGCGCTGTTTGGCGAGAAATATGACGACCGCGTTCGCGTGCTGAGCATGGGCGACTTCTCTACCGAACTGTGTGGCGGTACTCACGCATCCCGCACCGGTGACATCGGCTTGTTCCGCATCGTTTCCGAGTCGGGGACGGCGGCAGGCGTGCGTCGTATTGAGGCGGTGACCGGGGAAGGCGCAATTGCCAGCCTGCATGCGCAGAGCGACCAGCTACACGAGATCGCGCAGCTGCTGAAAGGCGATAGCCAGAACCTGGGCGAAAAAGTGCGTGTCGCGCTGGATCGTACCCGTCAGCTGGAAAAAGAACTCCAGCAGCTGAAAGAACAGGCTGCGGCGCAGGAGAGCGCAAACCTCTCCAGCAAAGCGGTAGACATTAAGGGCGTCAAACTGCTGGTCAGCGATCTGGCGGGCGTTGAGCCTAAGATGCTGCGTACCATGGTCGACGATCTGAAGAACCAGCTTGGTTCGACGGTTATCGTGCTGGCAACGGTCGCAGAGGGTAAGGTTTCTCTGATTGCGGGCGTCTCTAAGGATGTGACGGATCGTGTCAAAGCAGGGGAACTGATTGGCATGGTCGCCCAGCAGGTGGGTGGCAAAGGTGGCGGTCGTCCGGACATGGCGCAAGCCGGTGGTACGGATGCGGCGGCACTTCCCGCGGCATTAGCCAGCGTTGAAAGCTGGGTAAGCGCGAAACTGTAATAACTACAAAGCACAAGCAGACGCCATAGCGGTAACGTTATGGCGTCTTGCTCACTGCGCTATCGATAACGATAAAGTCAGGTTGAGTTTGTGTATATCGGCTAAACTTACGTTTAACAGAATGTGATGCCGTGACTGCTTACACTTTACGTGTTTGTCATCGCTTACTTTTTGGCGTTATATGATGGATAATGCCGGGATACAAGAGACCCGACTCTTTTAATCTTTCAAGGAGCAAAGAATGCTGATTCTGACTCGTCGAGTTGGTGAGACCCTCATGATTGGGGATGAGGTCACCGTGACAGTTTTAGGGGTAAAGGGTAACCAGGTACGTATTGGTGTTAACGCTCCTAAAGAAGTATCTGTCCACCGTGAAGAGATCTACCAGCGTATCCAGGCTGAAAAATCCCAGCAGTCCAGTTACTGATATTGTCGCGTCTCGCTGTCGGGCGAGACGCAACCCTCCTGTTATTTTTCCTGCATAAAGTTACCGTTCTATTTCAAACGCTTCGTTTTTGACCACTCTCATAACCTTATCTCATCCAAATGACGCGCTTCTCTCAACAGAATTCTGTGAAGATGTCTGCAAAATCCGCTTATAAAACACTCTCTTTGCGGCTTTTACATGCGAATTGCGTGCGAATTGTGCAAACGAAAAAAGCATGTGGAAAATTGTTTGACTTATAAGTCCCAGAAAGTAATATATGCGCCACGCAGCGACGAGAAGCTCTTAACGAGTTGCTCGAAGCACTCGAAAGAGGCGTTGTGTGGTGAGGTGGCCGAGAGGCTGAAGGCGCTCCCCTGCTAAGGGAGTATGCGGTCAAAAGCTGCATCCGGGGTTCGAATCCCCGCCTCACCGCCATTTTGCATCCGTAGCTCAGCTGGATAGAGTACTCGGCTACGAACCGAGCGGTCGGAGGTTCGAATCCTCCCGGATGCACCATCTATTACTTCATATTGCTTTCGAAGTGATATGAATATCGAGCAGTACAGTAGTAAATCCCGATGCATCCGTAGCTCAGCTGGATAGAGTACTCGGCTACGAACCGAGCGGTCGGAGGTTCGAATCCTCCCGGATGCACCATTTTTTACTTCATATTGCTTTTGAAGTGATATGAGTATCGAGAAGTACAGCAGTAAATCCCGATGCATCCGTAGCTCAGCTGGATAGAGTACTCGGCTACGAACCGAGCGGTCGGAGGTTCGAATCCTCCCGGATGCACCATATTTTACTTTGTGTTGCTTTTGAAGCGATACCGAGTATCAGCAGTAACAGTAGTAAATCCCGATGCATCCGTAGCTCAGCTGGATAGAGTACTCGGCTACGAACCGAGCGGTCGGAGGTTCGAATCCTCCCGGATGCACCATATTCTCCTGGATAACAGCGATGCTGTTGTTTTAAGGTCTGCGAGTTAATCGCAAGCACCAGGGAGGATAACGTTGCTTTAGCAACGGCCCGCAGGGCGAGGCGTAAGCCGAGTAATCCTCCCGGATGCACCATATTCTCCTTCTTTGTTCATTCCTTCGACGTTTCGTCAGCAATCACGCTCTCTGTCAGCGACAAAAATCCCCTTTTACGATAAAGTAATGCTTTGTTAATCGTTTAGCGAGAGCACGATGTACGCACAGTATGACGGTTTGATCTTCGATATGGACGGCACCCTCCTGGATACCGAACCCACGCATCGTCAGGCCTGGACCGAAGTCCTGGGCCGTTACGGTATGCGTTTCGATTTACAGGCGATGATTGCCCTCAACGGATCGCCCACCTGGCGTATCGCACAGGCCGTGATTGAGCTGAATCAGGCCGATCTCGACCCTCATCAGCTCGCGCGTGAAAAAACCGACGCGGTAAAAGCCATACTGTTAGACACCGTGCAGCCTTTACCACTCATTGACGTCGTCAAGGAGTGGCACGGCCGTCGTCCTATGTCTGTCGGTACGGGCAGCGAGAGCGCGATTGCTGAAGCGCTACTCAATCACCTTGGCCTGCGCCACTATTTTTCTGCCGTCGTTGCCGCCGATCATGTTAAACATCATAAACCCGCACCGGATACCTTCCTGCTCTGTGCAGAATTAATGGGTGTTCCACCTGCAAAATGCGTGGTGTTTGAAGATGCTGATTTTGGTATTCAGGCCGCGCGTGATGCCGGAATGGCGGCGGTGGACGTTCGCTTACTGTGAGTGACGCGCTGTCACTCGCTTCATTATTCGCCAGCAGTTTTTTAAGCTCCACCCTCTTACCGGGGAATTCGGAAGTGGTGCTGGTGGCGATGCTGTTGTCCGGCGTAAGTCAGCCCTGGTTGCTGGTCTTAATAGCAACAATGGGTAATAGCCTTGGAGGGCTGACTAACGTTATTCTTGGACGTTTCTTTCCGCTACGCGAAAAATCTCGCTGGCAGGAAAAGGCAGTGGGCTGGCTAAAACGCTATGGCGCTGCCACGCTGTTATTAAGCTGGATGCCTGTAATAGGCGATTTACTGTGTCTGCTGGCGGGATGGATGCGCATCTCCTGGGGACCGGTGCTCTTTTTTTTGTGCCTTGGCAAGGCGTTACGCTATGTTTTACTGGCATGGGTAACACTACAGGGTATGACGTGGTGGCACTAATTGGTGGAATGAATTCGCGACCTTCAATCGTCAACCATTACAATTATGCTGAGTGACAATTTTTTGACAGGCGGGAGGTCAAATTGATCCCGGACGTATCACAGGCGCTGGCCTGGCTGGAAAATCACCCTCAGGCACTGAAGGGGATTCAGCGTGGGCTTGAGCGCGAAACGCTGCGCGTAAATGCGGATGGTAGCTTAGCGACTACGGGACACCCGAAGGCGTTAGGCTCGGCGCTGACACATAAATGGATCACAACCGATTTCGCCGAAGCGCTGCTGGAGTTCATCACGCCAGTAGACGGTGATATTGATCATATGCTGACGATCATGCGCGACGTGCATCGCTTCACCGCCCGCAACCTCGGCGACGAGCGTATGTGGCCGCTCAGCATGCCGTGCTATATCGAGCAGGGGCAGGATATCGAGCTGGCGCAGTACGGCACCTCGAATATTGGTCGGCTGAAAACGCTGTATCGCGAAGGACTGAAAAACCGCTACGGCGCACTGATGCAGACGATCTCTGGCGTGCACTACAACTTTTCTCTGCCGATGGCGTTCTGGCAGGCGAAGTGCGGTGAAACGGATAAAGAAGCGATCTCCGCGGGCTACTTCCGCCTGATCCGCAACTACTACCGTTTTGGCTGGGTTATTCCGTATCTGTTCGGCGCGTCCCCGGCTATCTGTTCATCGTTCCTGCAAGGGAAACCGACCACGCTACCGTTCGAGAAGACCGAATGTGGCATGTATTACCTGCCATACGCGACCTCCCTGCGCCTGAGCGACCTTGGCTATACCAATAAATCGCAAAGCAATCTCGGAATTACGTTTAACGATCTGCACGAATATGTGGCAGGCTTGAAGCGGGCGATAAAAACCCCGTCGGAAGAGTACGAAAAAATCGGCCTCGAAAAAGACGGCAAACGCCTGCAAATTAACACCAACGTGTTGCAGATTGAAAATGAACTGTATGCGCCGATTCGTCCGAAGCGCGTGACGCGCAGCGGTGAAACGCCGTCGGATGCGCTACAGCGCGGCGGGATCGAATACATTGAAGTGCGCTCGCTGGATATCAACCCGTTCTCACCGATTGGCGTTGACGAGCAGCAGGTTCGTTTCCTTGACCTGTTTATGGTCTGGTGCGTACTGGCGGATGCGCCGGAAATGAGTTCCGACGAACTGCTGTGTACCCGTGCCAACTGGAATCGCGTGATTCTGGAAGGGCGCAAGCCGGGCCTGACGTTAGGTATTGGCTGTGAAACGGCTCAGTTCCCACTGTCTAAGGTAGGGAAGGATCTGTTCCATGACCTGAAGCGCGTAGCCCAGACGCTGGATAGCGTGTACGGCGGCGAAGCTTACCAGAAGGTCTGCGACGAACTGGTTGAAAGCTTTGATAACCCGGAACTGACATTCTCAGCACGTATTCTGCGTTCTATGATTGAGCAGGGAATTGGTGGCACAGGGCGTTCACTCTCAGCGGAGTACCGTGAGATGCTGATGCAGGAGCCGTTAGAGATCCTGAGCGAAGCGGATTTTGTGGCAGAGCGCGATGCGTCCGTTGTGCGTCAGAAAGAGGTCGAAGCGGCGGATACGGAGTCGTTTGAGGCGTTTCTGGCGAAGCAGGCCTGAACCAAAAGAAAAAGGCCACATCGCTGTGGCCAAAATATACATCTCTGAATTCAGGGATGATGATAACAAATGCGCGTCTTTCATATACTCAGACGCGCATTCTGTAGAAGAGTTCAGTTTATTTTAAAAAAAATCACTATCGGAGGTGACGTATGCCGTTATTAGATAGCTTTACTGTCGACCATACCCGTATGGAAGCACCAGCAGTCCGCGTGGCGAAGACCATGAACACGCCGCACGGCGACACGATCACCGTTTTCGACCTGCGCTTCTGCGTGCCGAATAAAGAAGTGATGCCAGAGAAAGGCATTCACACGCTGGAACACCTGTTCGCCGGATTCATGCGCGACCACCTGAACGGCAACGGCGTGGAGATCATCGATATCTCTCCGATGGGCTGCCGCACCGGTTTCTACATGAGCCTGATTGGTCAGCCTGAAGAGAAACGCGTCGCGGATGCGTGGAAAGCGGCGATGGAAGACGTGCTGAAGGTGAAAGAGCAGAACCAGATCCCTGAGCTGAACGTTTACCAGTGCGGCACTTACCAGATGCACTCTCTGGAAGAAGCTCAGGAGATTGCCCGTCATATCATCGAACGTGATGTTCGTGTAAACAGCAACGACGAGCTGGCCCTGCCAAAAGAAAAACTTCAGGAACTGCACATTTAGTATCGTGCCTGTGGATGCCCGGTGGCGCTTCGCTGACCGGGCCTACAATCCTGATGACGACAACCACCACCTTCTCCTTTACCCATCGCCCGCTTGTGCCGTTTTCGCATGATTATGCTCATGGCGACAGCGAGCCGTGGCATCAGCACGACTGCGCGCAGCTCCTGCACAGCCTCACCGGCGTCGTGCGGGTGGATACCGCATCCGGCTGCTGGGTGGTGCCGCCCGGTCGCGGCGTCTGGCTACCTGCGGGTACGCAGCACGCCCTGCGCATCACCGGCAACGTTGCCGCCCGCACGCTGTTTATCGACCCGCTGGCGCGCGCCGATCTCCCGGCGACCTGCCAGATCGTGCAGATCTCGCCCCTGCTGCGCGAGCTGATCCTGACCTCCCTTACGCTTCCTGAATCTTACGCACCCGGAAGCCGCGATGAACGTGTTTATGAGCTGATCCTCGATGAAATTCGTCTCATGCCGGTGCTGCCGTTTCACCTGCCCGAGCCGGAAAGCGAAGCGCTGCGCCATCTCTGCCAGCAGATTCGAATGGCCCCGGGAGAAAGCTGGAGCAGCGCCCAGGCCGCAGGTATTGTGGGGATGAGCGAACGCACGCTGAACCGTCATTTTCAGCAGCAGACAGGCCTGAGCTACGGCGAGTGGGTGAGAAGGGCGCGACTGCTGGAAGCCTTAGTGCGGCTGGCGCAGGGCCAGCCGGTATTACGCGTGGCGCTGGATCTGGGGTATGGCAGCCACAGCGCCTTTACGGCAATGTTTCGCCGGGTAATGGGTCTCTCACCCAGCGATTACTTCAGGAACGACTGACCGCGTTAAAAAGCGCCTGAATCGACGCGCGTGCCACGTCGCTGTCGATGCCCACGCCCCAGCGGCTGGTCCCATCCTGGAACAGGCAGCGGATATAGGCCACCGAGCGGCTGTCGCTGCGTTCGCCTAACGTATGTTCGTGATAATCCTTGATCACAAACGACGCGTTGATCCAGCGGCTTAAGCCGTGAGCGGCGGCGGAGAGCAAACCGTTTCCCTGGCCTTCCAGCTGGCGGGTGCCCCCATGCGTGGCGACGCTTGCCGTCAGCCGCAGCTGGCCGTCCTGCTGGCTGTCGCTGCGGTACGATTGCAGCGCTAATGGCGGGCTCGCCACCAGGCCGTAACGGGCGCGGAACAGCTGCCAGAGCGCATTCTGCGTCATCTCTTTTCCATGGTTATCCGTTTCCTGCTGCACGTGCTGGCTAAAATCCTGTTGCAGGGCGCGAGGCAATTTCAGGCCGTGGTTTTGCTCAATAAGCCAGGCGCTTCCGCTTTTTCCTGACTGGCTGTTCACGCGGATCACCGCTTCATAGGTACAGCCAATATCCTGCGGGTCGACGGGCAGATAGGGCATCTCCCAACGTTCGCCAGGCTTACGGGCATCGAAACCTTTCTTGATGGCATCCTGGTGCGAGCCGGAGAAGGCGGTGTAAGCCAGACGACCCGCCCACGGATGGCGCGGATGGACGGGCAGCTGGTTGCAGGTTTCTACCGTTTCAACCACCCGATTCATATCGCTGAAATCCAGATTCGGGCTAATGCCCTGGCTGTAGAGGTTCATCGCCAGCGTCACCAGGCAGACGTTGCCCGTGCGCTCACCGTTGCCAAACAGGCAGCCCTCCACGCGGTCAGCCCCGGCCATGACGGCCAGCTCCGCGCTGGCGACGCCCGTTCCGCGATCGTTATGCGGATGTACGCTGATACAGACGTCACTGCGGCGGCTGAAGTGGCGGCAGAAATACTCGATCTGGTCGGCATAGACGTTCGGCGTGCTCACTTCGACGGTAGCGGGCAGGTTGACGATCATCGGACGCGCCGCGCACGGCTGCCAGATCTCCGCCACGGCTTCACAAATCTCCAGCGCAAACTCCGGTTCGGTAAAGCAGAAGGTTTCCGGGGAGTATTCGTACTGCCAGCGGGTGTCAGGGTTCTCTTCACACAGCTGACGAATCAGGCGCGTCGCGCGCGTCGCCAGCTCGACGATTTGCGCTTTCTCCATGCCGAATACCAGACGGCGGAACAGCGGGGCGGTAGCGTTATACAGGTGAACGGTGGCCTGCTTCGCGCCGCGCAGGGAGTCGAAAGTGCGATGGATAAGATCGTCCCGCGCCTGCGTTAACACCTGAATGGTGACGTCATCCGGGATGCGATTCTCCTCAATCAGCTGACGTACAAAATTAAAGTCCGTCTGCGAGGCGGACGGGAAGGCGACTTCTATTTCTTTAAACCCGCAGGTCAGCAGCAGATCCCAGAATTGCAGCTTGCGCGCGCTGTCCATCGGCTCGGCCAGCGCCTGGTTACCGTCGCGTAAGTCGGTCGAGAGCCAACGCGGGGCGCAGGTGATAATCTGCTCCGGCCAGCGGCGGTCGGGCAACGAAAGGGTGGGGTAAGGCTGGTATTTGTCGGCGGGTGTGTTCAGCATGGTGCGCTCCTGTTGTCTTTTCACTATCGTGAATCGATTTCAGGCGCGCTGCTTTATCGGAACTGACAATCGCTGTCGCGTTTTGGACAACCGTAGAAGTTGCCCGGTGGCGCTGCGCTTACCGGGCCTACGATCGTAGGCCGGGTAAGGCGTCCTGTAATGAGGGCTAATGCGCCCCACCGCCCCCGCTACCGGCCCCAAACGGTGGTTTGGCAAACCACACCAGCCCCAGCAGGACGATAAAGATCCCCGCCGATATCCAGAAAATCTCGTTTGCCGAGATAATCAGCCCCTGGTTGGTGATCTGCTGGGCAAGCCAGCCGGACGCCTGCTGCTCCGTCATCCCCATCCCCTCAAGCTGGCTATACATCTGCTGAGCGTTAGGGTTGAACGGGTTCACTGCTTCGGTGAGTTGAGCATGGTGCATCGATTCCCGGTTGGTCCACAGCGTGGTGGTGATCGATGTCCCGATGGAGCCCGCCAGCGTACGGGTGAAGTTCGACAGGCTCGATGCCGCCGCCATCCGCTCAGGCGGCAAGCCGGAAAGCGTAATGGTGGTTAGCGGCATGAAGAAGCACGCTACGGCGAAGCCCTGAATAAACTGTGGCCACGCGGAGGCGCCAAAGTCCATTCCCGGTTCAAACGTATACGCGCGCCAGTAGAAGCACACGGCGTACATGATGAAGCTGAACGTCACCAGCCTGCGCATGTCGAGCTTATGGGCGAAACGGCCAATAATCGGCGACAGCAGAACCGGAATTAACCCCACCGGCGCGGAGGCCAGCCCCGCCCAGGTTGCGGTATAGCCGTACACCTCCTGCAACAGCTGCGGCAGCAGAACAATCGCGCCGAAGTAGAGCATATAGGCGAGGCTGATACACAGGCAGCCGATGGTGAAGTTTCGCGATTTAAACAACGAGAGGTCGACTATCGGGTTATCGTCCGTCAGCTCCCAGACAATCAGGAAGCTGATGGCCACCACAGCGACCACCGTCAGCACGATGATTTCCGTAGAGGCGAACCAGTCCAGCTCTTTGCCGCGGTCGAGCATGATTTGCAGGCTGCCGATGCCGACAACCAGCAGTGCCAGCCCGATGCCGTCGATCCGCCGCTGTTCAGTCCGCGTTTCGCGACCACGCAAAGACTGTAGCGTCATCAGTACCACCAGCGCACCGATGGGCACGTTGATGAAGAAGATCCAGCCCCAGTGATAGTTATCGCTGATATAGCCGCCGAGGATTGGCCCGCAAATTGGGGCGACAATCACCGTCATCGACCACAGCGCGAGCGCGATGGAGCGTTTGGCGGGCGGATAGTTGTTCAGCAGCAAACTCTGCGACAGCGGAATCAACGGCCCGGCGACAATCCCCTGGATGACGCGGAAGAAAATCAGCATCGTCAGGCTACTGGACATGCCGCAGGCCCAGGAGGCCAGCACGAACAGGATCGTCGACCAAAGGAACAGCTTCACTTCACCGACGCGCTTCGCCAGCCAGCCGGTGATGGGAATGGAGATGGCGTTCGCCACCCCGAACGAGGTAATGACCCAGGTCCCCTGGCTCAGCGATGAGCCAAGGTTCCCGGCGATCGTAGGGATCGCCACGTTTGCGATGGTGGAGTCCAGCACCTGCATGAATGTCGCCAGCGACAGCGCAATGGTCATAATGACCAGTTGCGCCCCCTCCAGCGGTTTTTGCGGCTTTTGCTGTTGCATAACGCTCACCTTCGGCTTAACCGGCGTTTGCCTTCACGATGTCATCGATCAGCTTATTGACCGGATCGAGGCTAATTTCACGGGCGTTACTTTCATAAGCTGGCGTACTGCGCACCTGGCTTGCGAGGATCTGACCGTCGCGGTTGGCGGTATCGACCGTCACCAGCGTGGAAAGGCCAATTCGCAGCGGATGGTCTGCCAGCTGCTTAGGATCCAGTTCGATACGCACAGGCAAGCGCTGTACCACTTTGATCCAGTTGCCGGTGGCGTTCTGTGCAGGCAGCAGGCTAAACGCGCTGCCGGTCCCCATGTCCAGACCGACCACTTTCCCGGTGTACTTGATGTCATCGCCGTAAATATCGCTGACCACAGTTGCGGTTTGGCCGATACGCATATGCGCCAGCTGGGTCTCTTTGAAGTTCGCATCGACCCACAGATTGTTCGCCGGAACGACCGCCATAAGCGGCGTGGTGGTGCTAATCTGCGCCCCTGGCTGTACGGAACGACGGGAAACGTAGCCGGTCATCGGGCTGACGATTTTGGTACGTTGCAGGGCAAGCCATGCGTTACGCACTTCGGTCGCCGCCTGTTTCACCGCCGGCTGGTTTTCCAGAGAAGTACCCAGCACCATCGCCTGATTAGCGTTGTACTGTTGGATCGCCACGTCCAGCTGCGCCTGTGCGCTGGCCACCGCATCGCGGGCGTGCTGCAACTCTTCACGGCCAATCAGGTTGGCGGTGCCGAGAGGAACACGACGATTGAGGTCGCTCTGCGCCTGAGCCAGCGCCGTTTTCTGCACGTCGATATTGGCCTGAAGCTGCTTGCTGTTGATCATCAGCTGGCGGGTCTGGCGAACGCTGGAGGCCAGCGCCGTCTGTGCTTTTTCAAAAGCCTGTTGGGCGTCGGTAGGATCGAGCGTGACCAGCACATCGCCTTTTTTCACAAAGTCGGTGTTATCAGCCCAGACTTTCGTCACGCTGCCTGACACCTGGGCCATGATTTGAACCTGATTCCCTGCCACGTATGCATCGTCTGTCTCTTCAACATGACGCAAGACTAAAAACCAATAGATCCCATATGCCACGGCAATAATAATAAAGAGCAAGGTCAGCAGAATAAGGGCGCTCTTACGTTTGCCCTTTTTGTTGACCGGTTGCTGCGGGGGGGTGTTCTCCGCATTTGCGCTCATTGTTGTTCTCCACGATCTTTTTATTTTCACATCGGCTGAGCCGACCTGTTGTCAGAAAGGCCAGCAGTTTCACGTGCTGGCCTGTCAGTTTTTCTTTTTAGCAATCTGGAATGTTGAGCGGATAGTCGCGTTAGCGCAGCGCCTCAAGGATGACGCCATCTTCATCCATCTGGTCCAGACGGGTGAGCAGCTTGCGAGTAATATGCTCAAGCTGGTCGCGCTCGGCGGTGCTGAGGGCAGACCAGAGCTGGTGCAGGCAGTTGTGCTGCGGTGGCAGCACTTCGCGCAAGAATTCGTGACCTTTCTCGGTCAGTTGCAGATGCAGGCAGCGGCGATCGTTATCGCTTTCACGGCGTTCAATCCAGCCGCGCTTTTCCAGTTCATCCGCGATACGGGTTGCATTGGTACGGGATGACCCCAGCGCACAGCTCAGTTCCGATGGCTGAATGCTGTGATTTTCCTGAGACTCCAGCGTAATCAACGCCATAAACAACGTCTCGTTAATCCCTTGCGCTTTCAGCATCTTGTTACGATTTTCCAGCAGCTTACCCTGCATGTGCATGCACAGGCGGGTCAGCAGAATTTCCTGATACGGGAAGTCCTCATGACGACTGGCGCGGAACTTAAGCATTTGTTCAATGGGCGTAAACGAACTATCCATTTTGGGCATAACCTCATTAATTACAGCCGATATAGTAACGACAGTGACAAATAATGTAAATGAATTATTTGTGCGGTTATATCCGCCAAACGTATGTCACTATCAGAAAGCGCCGGGTAAATCCGTGACCCGGTGAGCACAGAGAGCGTGGGGTGTGTACCCGCGAAAGAGGGGATGTGAGGACAGGGGTCTGAACTATTCATGCCGGTAGTAAATATGTCACCCACAGTAAAATTTCTGGGATAAATGATTGCTGTTACCTTAACAGATGCAGGCCCCCTTTACACCCCGGGGGCCCAAAGCAATGTAAAACTTAGTGAATTGCTTCCTGACGGTGATAGCCGCGCCACCATACCAGCAGATTTATCGCCGCGACGATGGCGCCGATGGCGCACACACCCGTCCAGCCCGCATGCTGCCAGGCGGAGGCTGAGATGAGCGAGCCCGCCGCGCCGCCGATAAAGTAGCTGGTCATGTACCCGGCCGTCAGACGGTTACGGGCGTCCGGCTTCACGCGGTAAATCACGGTCTGGTTGGTGATGTGTACGCCCTGCACGGTGAGGTCTAGCACCAGAATACCGACAATCAGCGCCAGCACGGAGACGTGTCCGTACCAGATGGCCGCCCAGGAGAGCAGGAGTAAAACCAGCCCTGCGGAGGTGGTCATATGAGATTTACCTTTATCGGCCAGCCCACCCGCCGGGCGCGCGCCCAGTGCGCCAGCCGCGCCTGCCAGCCCGAACAGGCCAATCACGCCTTCTGAGTAGTTAAACGGTGGCGCGGCGAGCAGAAACGCCATCGACGTCCATAAGATGCTGAAGTTGGCGAAGGTGAGACACCCCAGAATGGCGCGCGTGCGCAGGAGTTTATCCCGGGTGAAAAGGCTGAAAACGGAGGCGAGGAGCTGCGGATAGTTCAGGTGATTTTCCTGCTTCACCTTTGGCAGGCCGCGCCACAGGGCCAGCGCCATGATAAGCATCAGCACGCTCGCCACCCAGTAAACGGTGCGCCAGCCGCCGAGGCTCGCCAGCAGCCCGGCAACGGTTCGCGCCAGCAGGATGCCCAGCAGCAGGCCGCTCATGATAGTACCGACCACTTTGCCGCGTTTTTCCGGGGAAGCCAGCGTCGCGGCGAGGGGAACCAGAATTTGCGCCACCACCGAGAACAGCCCCGTCAGCGCGGTGCCGATAATCATCATCGTTAACGACTGGCTGCTGGCGGTGATCAACATTCCGCCCGCCGCCAGCAGCGTCATGGAGACGATAAGCATCCGGCGCTCAAACATATCGCCTAATGGCACCAGGAACAGCAGCCCGGCCGCATAGCCGAGCTGTGCTGCGGTGACAATAAAGCCGGCGGAGCTGGCTGAAAGATCGAAGGCGCGTGCGATGGTGTCGAGCAGTGGTTGTGCGTAATAGTTGCTGGCGACGGCCAGACCCGTTGCCACGGACATTAAAAGGATGAGTGCGGGGCTAAGCCCTTGAGTTGTTTTTGTCATTAGTTTCAGGAATCGTGAGTTAAGTGATTATTTTTCCGGAAACATAATAACCAATGATGGTGAATGTTGGGGAATTGTTATGTGTGTGTTTGTGCGGTTAAGCCCCTCACCCTAACCCTCTCCTGAAGGGAGAGGGAACGCTAACACCCCCTCCCTTCGGGAGAGTGCTGGGGTGAGGGGAAAGTACTTTACTTCTGCGCCTCAAGCGCCTCTTTCACCCAGCCATCGAACTGCTGCTGGTGGGCTTTGATCCAGCCATCCACGTGGCCTTTGATATCTGCTTCGGATGATTTACCCGCGTGCATCATCGCGTTCTGGGCGTTAATGTCAGCCAGCGGCAGTTTCATCACCGAGAACAGCTTCGCCGCCGCAGGGTTTTTCTCGGCCCAGGCTTTGTTCGCCACGATATGCATGGTATTCACCGGGAAGCCATAGTTCATGCCATTTGGCAGTTTGGTGTCGATATCTTTCTGCTCGCCCGGCAGGGAAGAGAAGGGCACCTGCAACCACACCACGTCTTTGCCCGGCTTCAGCACGTCGCTCACCCAGTACGGCGTCCAGGTGTAGTAGATCACTGGCTTGCCTTCTTTAAAGCGGGCGATGGTGTCGGCCATCATCGCAGAGTAATTGCCGTGGCTCACGTCGACGGTCTTCGCCAGATCGAAGGCTTTGTTCTGGTGGTTAATCACCGCTTCACAGCCCCAGCCCGGCGAGCAGCCCATCATGTCGGCTTTACCGTCACCGTTGGTATCAAAGAGTTTGGCGATCTTCGGATCTTTCAGCTGTTCAATATTGGTGATGTGATACTTATCGGCGGTTTTCTTGTCGATCAAATATCCCTGCGCAGCGCCGGTCACAAAGGTGCCTTCACGGTAGAATTTCTTGTCACCGCCTGCGGCGGCATACATATCGTCGTGCAGCGGCTGCCAGTTCACGGCGGTAAAGGTGGCATCGCCGGAGGCAATGGAGGTATAGCCCACGTTGTAATCCACTTCGCTGGCGGTATTCACCGTATAGCCCAGTTTCTCCAGCGCACGGCTGACAATCTGGGTCTGGAAGGACTCTTCCGAAATGGTGCTCTGCACCGGCTGCACGGTAATGCCTTTGCCCGGCAGGTCAGCGGCAACTGCGCTGGTGGAGACAAGGGTCGCAAACGCTGTGGCAAAAAGTACGTTATGTCGCATCGTTGTTCCTTATTTTGTGAATGGGCGGGTGAGTAACCCGACAGGGCCGGTGGTGTACCAGCGACGGTTGCCGCGACTGCGTGAATCACGACCGACAGCCTGGGTCAGGCGGTCAAGAATGATGGCGAGGATCACAATCCCGACGCCGCCGACGGTCGCCAGCCCCATATCGAGACGGCCAATGCCGCGCAGTACCATCTGACCTAACCCGCCAACGGCAATCATTGAGGCGATCACCACCATCGACAGCGCCAGCATCAGCGTCTGGTTAACACCTGCCATAATGGTCGGCATCGCCAGCGGAAGCTGAACCTTAAACAGCATCTGACGCGGGCTGGCGCCGAACGAGCGCGATGCCTCTATCAGATCCGCAGGCACCTGGTTAATGCCCAGAATGGTCAGACGAATAATTGGCGGAAGGGCGAAGATAATGGTCACGACCACCCCCGGTACGTTACCGATGCCGAACAGCATCACGATAGGCACCAGGTAAACGAACGCTGGCGTGGTCTGCATCGCATCCAGCAGCGGGCGGATAATTTTCGCGGCCCGGGGGCTGCGCGCCAGCCAGATCCCCATCGGCAGGCCGATCACCACGCAGAACAGCAGGGCGGTCAGAACCAGCGCCAGGGTGATCATCGCCTGAGACCACGCGCCAATCGCGCCGATGGCAATCAGGGAGATCAGCGTGGCGATCCCCATACCCGCGCTGCCGAACTGCCATGCGATCAGCGAGAACAGGATAATCGCCACCGGCGCGGGCATGCCCAGCATCAGCTGCTGGAAGCCGTTCAGGATGTAATCCACCGGGATGCGGATCCCCTGGAACACCGGACGGAAGTGGGTAACGACCCAGTCGATCCCCTCCGTTACCCAGCTATCCAGCGG
This sequence comes from Enterobacter sp. CRENT-193, assembly GCF_002787395.1. Lineage (NCBI taxonomy): Bacteria > Pseudomonadati > Pseudomonadota > Gammaproteobacteria > Enterobacterales > Enterobacteriaceae > Enterobacter > Enterobacter sp. CRENT-193. Next base: position 1,906,791 of record NZ_CP024812.1, read on the forward strand.
GATCAGCGTCTTGTGGAACGGATCCATAATATTGAAATGCTCTGGGGCAGGCGCTGGTGCGCTGTTGAGCCAGTCTGCCGCGCCGCCGCCATCGGCAGGCGCAGGCGTCGAACCCCACGCATCGGCAGATTGCGCCGCGCTGTCCGCTGCTTCAGTGGTGCCCCATGGGTTTGATTGATCAGCCATTGTTTGTCCCCTCGCGATCTAAAGCCTGTAGCAGCATCCGTTTTGAGATGATGCCAACGTACTGTTGTTCTTCACCGACGACCGGCACGGCGCACGGCGCCTGACCCACGTGAGAGAGCAACTCGCTGAGCGGCGTTTCGGCGTCCACGGCAAGCGGAGCGTCAATCAACGCTGCATCGATTCCCTGGTTTTCGCTCAGGGCGGTTTTCAGGGAGTCGATGGAGACAACGCCGACAAATTTATTGCCGCGTTCAACCAGATAACCGTATTCACGGTCTTCGTCCTGCAACAGCTTCAGCGCGGAGCGCGGACCAAAACCTGGCGTTTTTCGAATAATGCCGTTTGGTGTTCGACGGGCAATATCTTTCGCACTGAATACGTGGCTAATATCCACGCCGCGGAAGAAGGTGCGCACATAATCATTCGCCGGATTATTGAGAATTTCATCCGGTGTGCCGACCTGCACCACTTCACCATTTTGCATAATGGCGATACGGTCACCAATACGCATGGCTTCATCCAAATCGTGAGAAATAAAAACAATAGTGCGCTGATGTTTGGCCTGTAATTTTACCAGCTCATCCTGCATCTCGGTGCGAATTAAGGGATCGAGCGCCGAGAAGGCTTCGTCCATTAATAAAATATCCGGATTAATCGCTAATGCGCGCGCTAATCCCACACGCTGACGCATACCGCCGGAGAGTTCATCCGGATACGCATGAGCATAATTTTCCAGCCCGACCTGACGCAGTGCATCAAGGGCTTTTTCCTGACGTTCCTGAGCGGGGATACCGGCTAACTCCATGCCAAAGGCGGTATTATCGAGTACCGTCATGTGCGGCATCAGTGCAAATGACTGAAACACCATCGCAATTTTCTTTCTGCGCACCTCGCGGAGTTCCGCGTCTGATATTCTGGCGATATCAACGCCGTCAATCAGCACCTGTCCGCGGGTGGGTTCAATCAGGCGATTGAGAAGGCGAACCATAGTGGATTTACCCGAACCGGATAATCCCATGATGACAAAAATCTCGCCTTCTTCAATGGCCAGACTGGCGTCTTTAACGCCAAGCGATAGCCCGGTTTTTTCCAGAATTTGCTCTTTCGAAAGGCCTTTCTCAATATATTTGAAAGCACGCTGCGGGTGCTCGCCAAATACTTTATAAAGATTTTTCACTTCTAATTTAATTGCCATGCAATAGAGAGTGTCCTGTTATTTGTTTATGTCGATATGATTACCATGGTAAATAGTTAACTGGCATTACCCTAACATACTCAGAATCTGAGACAACCCTGGGCCAGCCGAAGGCCAGAATTTTGCCGCAAGCGAAACGGCTGAATTTCCCATGAATAAAGGGCTGAGGGCGGTTTGAATTTTTCTCAATTTTTTGCTGCTGCATGGGGAAATTTCGCCTGAATCGGTGTGATTCAGGCGAATATGACGGGGAAATTACAGTGTAGTACGTAGTGGAATATTCGGCTGAAAATAATGAAATGCAGAGTTAATTAATGAACGTTAATTCATTCATTAAAAATCCCAGTCCTCGTCTTGCGTCTCCACCGCTTTACCCATTACGTACGACGAGCCGGACCCGGAAAAGAAGTCGTGGTTTTCATCGGCGTTGGGCGACAGCGCCGCGAGGATCGCCGGGTTCACTTCCGCCATTTCCGGTGGGAATAACGCTTCGTAGCCCAGGTTCATCAGCGCCTTGTTGGCGTTGTAGCAGAGGAAGGCTTTTACGTCCTCTTCCCAGCCCGTTCCGGCGTACAGCTCCTCGGTATAACTCAGCTCGTTGTCATACAGATCCATCAGTAAATCGAGGGCAAAACCTTTGAGTTCCTCGCGTTTTTCCGGGGTGACTTTCTCCAGTCCTTTCTGGTACTTATAGCCGATGTAATACCCGTGTACCGCTTCATCGCGGATGATGAGGCGAATCAAATCGGCGGTGTTGGTGAGCTTGCCCCGGCTCGACCAGTACATAGGCAGCCAGAAGCCGGAATAGAAGAGGAAAGATTCCAGGAATACGCTGGCGATCTTCTTCTTCAGCGGCTCGTCGGCCCGGTAATATTCCAGCACCAGATCTGCCTTGCGCTGCAATGACGCGCTCTCTTCACTCCAGGCGTAGGCGGCGTCCACGTCCCTGGTCTGGCACAGAGTGGAGAAAATCGAGCTGTAAGAGCGGGCATGCACCGCCTCCATAAAGCTGATATTCGACATTACCGCCTCCTCGTGCGGGGTCAGCGCATCACTCATCAGCGCGGGCGCACCCACGGTATTCTGAATGGTGTCCAGCAGCGTCAGGCCGGTGAAGACGCGGATTGTCAGCTGCTGCTCGGCATGGCTCAGCGTTTGCCAGGCCGGAATATCGTTGGAGAGCGGCACCTTTTCCGGCAGCCAGAAGTTGCTGGTCAGGCGGTTCCATACCTCCAGGTCTTTATCATCCTGAATTTTGTTCCAGTTAACGGCGCTTACGCGTGACAGTTTCATCCTTTCTCCTTACAGCGCGCAGGACACGCAGCCTTCAATTTCGGTGCCTTCCAGCGCGAGCTGGCGCAGGCGAATGTAGTACAGCGTTTTGATGCCTTTCTTCCAGGCGTAGATCTGCGCTTTGTTGATATCCCGCGTGGTGGCGGTGTCCGGGAAGAAGAGCGTCAGCGACAGCCCCTGATCCACATGTTTAGTCGCCTCGGCGTAGGTATCAATGATCTTTTCCGGGCCAATTTCATAGGCGTCCTGGTACAGAGCCAGATTCTCATTGGTCATAAACGGGGCAGGGTAGTAGACGCGCCCGGTTTTGCCTTCCTTACGGATTTCAATCTTCGACACGATGGGGTGGATGCTCGACGTGGCGTGATTGATATAGGAAATGGAGCCGGTTGGCGGCACCGCCTGAAGGTTCTGGTTATAAATGCCGTAGCGCATCACCTCTTCACGCAGCTGTTGCCACATCTCACGCGTCGGCAGGGTGATGCCAGCGCGGGCAAACAGCGCGCGTACTTTTTCGGTTTTCGGCTGCCAGTCGCCTTCCAGATACTGGCTGAAATACTCTCCGCTGGCGTAGCGGGACTGCTCAAAGCCTGCGAACCGCTGGTGGCGTTCGCGCGCCAGCATCATCGAGGTATGCACCGCATGCCAGGTGACGGTGTAGAAATAAAGGTTGGTGAAATCCAGCCCTTCGGGGCTGCCGTAGGCGATGCCCTCCCGCGCCAGATAGCCGTGCAGGTTCATCTGCCCAAGGCCGATGGCATGCGACGCGGCGTTGCCCGCTTCAATAGACGGTACGCTGCGGATGTGGCTCATGTCTGATACCGCCGTCAGTCCGCGAATGGCGGTCTCTACCGTGCGGCCAAAATCGGGAGAGTCCATGGTGTGGGCAATATTCAGCGACCCGAGGTTACAGGAGATATCCTTGCCCACGTCCGCGTAGTCGAGGTTCTCGTCGTAGCTGGACGCGCTGTTGACCTGCAAAATCTCCGAGCACAGATTGCTCATGTTGATGCGCCCGCCAATCGGGTTGGCGCGGTTCACCGTATCCTCGTACATGATGTACGGATAACCGGATTCAAACTGAATTTCAGCCAGCGTCTGGAAGAAATCCCGGGCGTTGATGGTTTTTTTACGAATGCGATCGTCGGCCACCAGCTCGTCGTACAGCTCGCTTATCGCCACGTCGCCAAAGGCTTTGCCGTAAATCCGCTCAACATCATACGGTGAGAAGAGCGCCATGTCGGCATTCTCTTTAGCCAGCTTAAACGTGATATCCGGGATCACCACGCCGAGCGACAGGGTTTTAATGCGGATCTTTTCATCGGCGTTTTCACGTTTGGTATCCAGAAAACGCAGAATGTCCGGGTGGTGCGCGTGCAGATAAACCGCACCCGCGCCCTGACGCGCGCCAAGCTGGTTGGCGTACGAAAAGGCATCTTCCAGCATCTTCATCACCGGGATGACGCCGGAGGACTGATTTTCGATGCGCTTAATCGGCGCGCCCGCTTCCCGCAGGTTCGAAAGCAGAAATGCCACACCGCCGCCGCGTTTCGAAAGCTGTAGCGCCGAATTTACCGCACGGCCAATCGACTCCATATTGTCTTCAATACGCAGCAGGAAGCAGGAGACCAGCTCGCCGCGCTGGGCTTTCCCGCAGTTAAGGAACGTTGGCGTGGCGGGCTGGAAGCGGCCGGAGAGGATCTCCTCCGTGAGACTTTCGGCCAGCACTTCATCGCCCTGCGCCAGCGTCAGCGCCACCATCACCACCCGATCTTCAAAGCTTTCTAAATAGCGTTTGCCGTCAAAGGTTTTCAGGGTGTAGCTGGTGTAATACTTCCACGCGCCGAGAAACGTCTGGAAGCGAAAACCGCTGGCGTGCGCCCGTTCAAACAATGCCACCACGAAGGCGCGGTCGTAGCGGGTCAGGACACGCTCTTCGTAATAACCCTCTTTTACCAGCCAGTCGAGACGTTCCTGCTGGCTGCCAAAAACGATGCTGTTCGGGCGCACATGAGCGGCAAAAAAGGCGTCCACCGCCTCACGATCTTTATCAAACTGAATGCGCCCCTCCCGGTCATAGAGGTTTAGCATGGCGTTTAATGCGTGGTAATCCGGCGTTGCCTGAATCACGCGCTCTGCGGTTGTCGTTGCCAAAATTCGTTCACTCCTTTACGCACGTTCTCTACGTCCTGCTGTGTCCCCATCAGTTCAAAACGATAGAGATACGGCACGCCGCATTTTTGAGAGATGACATCCCCGGCGCGGGCAAAGGCCTCGCCGAAGTTGCGATTGCCTGCGGCGATCACGCCGCGAATAAGCTGTCGGTTATGGGGATCGTTCAGAAAGCGGATCACCTGACGAGGCACAGCCCCTGCGGTGCCGCCACCGCCATAGCTGGGCACCACCAGAATGTAGGGTTCGTCTACCTGAATACGCTCCCGCTCGTTCAGCGGAATGCGTATCGCGGGCAGCCCGAGACGCTCCATAAACCGAAGCGTGTTTTCCGAGCTGCTGGAAAAGTAGACCAGCGTGCTCATGCACTGACGCCCTGAGCGGCAAGGCGGTTGATCATGTCCGGACGGAAGCCAGACCAGCTGGTGTCGCCGGCAACCACAACCGGAAGCTGACGGAAACCCTGCGCCCGCAGGGTGTCTGCCGCGTCGGGCACCTGATCAATATTGACCATCTCAAATGCCACGCCGCGGCTCTCCATCGCCCGTTTCGTGGCGTGGCACTGAACACAATCGTTACGAGTGTAAATAATAATGCTCATGATTCGCATTTCCATTTAGAATGAGAGGACGGCGCGAGTAAACGCGTCATATTGTGTGTGTCTTACTAAAGGGAATACTAGATGTAGTTTATATAAGTTTCAACCACACAAGATATGGGAAATTCAGATTAATAAGGCCCCGATGATGAGCCTGGCGGGGCAGGGCGGGCTGTACGGTTTTTTCAGGTTGTCAGGCAAAGAAAAGCCCCGGCGCCTGAGGCTACCGGGGCTAAGAACGCGCGCTTACTTACGCAGACTAAGCAGGGCGCCGACAAAAATCCCGACCGCCGCGACCGTTCCCAGCGTACAAAGCGGTTTTTCACGTACGAAGGTGGTGGCGCAGCTGGCCATGTCGCAGGCCGCCTGAGTGGTACGTGAGCGGCCGTTCATCCTTGCCCGCGTTTCACGCAGCAGAGACTGAGCCTTACGTTTCGCGGCATCTGCTTCGTCCTTCGCGTCAGAGCCCCAGGATTTCAATACGGCTTCCAGCGTGTCCGCTAATTGGCTGACATCGTTACGAATATCCTGTGTGTCGTCATTAATATCGTTTCGGTTCGGTCTGTTAAACATACGATCCTCCATAATTTGTGTTCCCGTTTAGTTTAGTCCAGAAATGTAATATCTGAAGCGAGTCACGGCTTATCGGGCAGTTTATGGAATATTCTGAAAGCCCTGCTAATGCTGAATACTGTAAGGTTGCCGGGCAGGAATGATAATGAGGAAAAGATATGTATTTACGACCCGATGAGGTGGCGCGCGTTCTTGAAAAAGAAGGGTTCACCATGGATGAGGTAACATCAAAAGCGTACGGATATCGCCGTGGTGAGAATTATGTTTACGTCAACCGTGAAGCAAGGATGGGGCGTACTGCTCTCATTATTCACCCGACACTCAAAGACAGAAGCCTGTCATTTGCTGAGCCCGCCTCGGATATTAAAACCTGCGATCATTATCAGCAATTTCCGCTCTATTTAGGCGGCGAGACGCATGAACATTATGGTATTCCGCACGGTTTCAGCTCGCGTATGGCGCTGGAGCGATTCCTGAAAGGGCTGTTTGGCGACGTACAATAACTCTGCGACTGGCATGAGCCAGTCGCCTTACCTTACGCTTTTGCCTGGCTATAAGGGCTGACTTTGAACAGGCGGCGGCAGTAGTCAAGAAAGTAACCGTACACCGCACCCATCAGCATGGATACCACGATATTTGAACTTACCGCAGCGGCGATTTGATGCCAGTCTGCGCCCACCGTCAGCAAAATAAACACATACACCGGGGACTGGAACGTCACGTAAGCCAGCACGTCCGCCAGGTTTTTTACCCAACCCGCCGGGCTAATACGCCGGGCTAAACGCATCACTGCATCGCGGTACAGGCCGTACGGCCAGGCGATCATGATATTCACCGGAATGGCCACCAGGCGCGACGAGAGAGATTGCTCAAAGGACATTCCCGACAGGAAAATTTCAATCAGCATATTCACGACGGAACAGTAAACGACCATCGCGAACGTATCCGCTACCGCATGGCGCAGGCGAGACTGCGGTGAGAACATGTCTGAACTCCTCGAACAGGACAAAAAAGTGGCGTTTTACCTGCGGCCTTTAGTGCTTTAGGTTGGTTTGTTTTGAGTGTATAGCGTATCTCTCTGGCTTTTAACTAACAAGTAGTGATTAATTTTTATTTACTGGCGCTTTAGCCATAAAATTCTCTAAAATTGTGCGTTTTTTGCGCGCTTCGTTATTTTCTCTCCTCGCGCCTATTTTAGTGAAATATATCAATGAATTAGATTATCTATGCGCGTGTGAAACCTTTGTTGTGTGGGATTTTGGAGGCGGTTTTTTGAACGGTTTAAAACAGGGTTTTTTGGCCTGGGGAAGGGCGGTATATTACGCTTTAAAACAGACATATATTTCAGGGTTATATTAACGGGATATTCTAAAACATTTACAATAATGTCAAAACGTCACGGTGGGTAGATATCAGAACCAAAATCAATTATTCTGTTGCCTGATTTATGTTATACACAAGAAGAAAGGTTTTTCATTATTATGGCTTTAACGTTACAGAATCTTAATAATATTCGTACCCTCCGGGCGCTGGCACGTGAATTATCCATGGATGTTCTGGAAGAAGTGCTGGAAAAATTCCGGATTGTCACTGAAGAAAAACGCAGCGAGCAGGCTGAATTAGAGCGTCAACGCGCTGAACAGCAGGATAAAATTAATGCTCTGCTGGAACTGATGAAAGCTGACGGTATTTCTCCGAGCGATCTGTTAGGCAGTGACCTGGCGCAGGCGGGTCAGCCGACGAAAAAACGTAAAGCGCGTGCGGCGAAATATCGTTTTATTGACGCGAACGGTGAAGAAAAAACCTGGACCGGTCAGGGACGTACGCCAAAGCCAATTGCGACCGCACTGGCAAACGGTAAATCGCTGGACGATTTCCTGATCTGATGATTATTCGGGCGGTGTATTCCGCCCGATTATTGACTTAGCAGACGCCAAAGTCACCTTCTTCGGAGTACAGAACTACGTCCGCCGCTTTCAGGTGATATTTCTCGCCCTGCTCATCGCTGGCCTGCACGGCCACAATGTTTTCACCATTCACTTCGAGCACTTTCAGTTTCGGACCGCCCTGACGCGGTTGGACATAATCACCGACAGAAAACATAGCACCTCCTCATCATTGTCATGATCTTCACCATAGCCCACGTCCGGGACGGGGTACAGCCTAATCTTTCAGATACTCCTTATCAGGTACGTCGGTTCCACGGCATCACTTTCAGAAGTCGCGCCATACCGCAAAAACCTGTCACTCCGGCGAACAGCAGCCCGACGCCCACAAAACCGCTCAGCAGGAAAAAACCGCTGGAGACGCTGTAACCCAACACCACGCCGCAGAGGATCAGCAGCCCGGCAGCGATCTGCACCTGACGCATCAGCGGAAGCGGCTGCGATCGATCTTCAACGGTCAGCAGCCCGGCCTGTTTCCAGCCCTGAATGCCTCCCTCAACCACACAGGCGTTCGCAGGGGATGCTGCCTGCGCCAGACGAGCAGCATTGTTTGAGGTTCGTGCGCCGGACTGACAGTGGAAAATCACCGTTTCTCCCGGCGCCGCGTTAAGCCCGCCGGGTAACGAATCCAGCGGAATGGAGTGCGCCGCCGGAATATGCTCGCGGGCATACTCGTCGGGGTCGCGAATATCGATAAGTTTGGCGCCTTCAGCAATAAGCGCGTTTGCCTGCTGCGGCGAAATAAGAGGAAGAGACATTATGTTTCCTTACGGTCAATTTCAGAACAGTAGAGCATTTAAGGCCGGGTTTAAGCCAGTGTAAAGAGGGTAAAGGCAGGTAAAAGCGCGAGAGACGAATGGCAGTTACCCGTAAACTGGCTACGCTTAGAGAAGTGTCTTTTATAATTTTCAATTGGTTAGCTTGCACGGAGTTATTTATGGGTTTTTGGCGCGTTGTTTTTACGATTATTCTCCCGCCGCTGGGCGTGCTGCTTGGCAAGGGGCTGGGCTGGGCGTTTATTCTGAATATCCTTCTGACCATCCTGGGCTACTTCCCCGGTCTTATCCACGCATTTTGGGTTCAGACGAAGAGCTAGGTACGCCACAGTAAGTCACTGTAGATCCGGGTCAGCACGCCTTCGGGGCCAAATTGCTGTTTTATCCAGCGCGTGACCTGACCGGTCGCCGCATGCTGCGTGGCGAGCAGCATGCGCGAATCCTGGCGCGGATTATTGATTCGCCGCGTTACCAGCAGCCCATCCTCCACCGCCTCACGCGTCATGTATTCCGGTAAAAATCCAATACCTTCCCCCAGGATCTGACACTGGCATTTCGTGTTGAAGTCCGGCACCAGAATCGCCTCCTGACCGTGAAGCAGCCAGCCCACCTTCTTATTGATGGTATGCGCGGTATCCTCGACCATGATATTGGGATACAGACGCAGCTGACTTTCGGAGATGGGCTCCGGGGCGAACGCCAGCGGATGCGTGGGCGCGATGGCAAATACCCAACGGATCGCTCCTATCTCGGTATAATCAATGCCGCCGCCGTCCAGCAGCGTATCCGGCGCGCCAATGGCGATATTGGCCTGATTATTAATGATGGAATCCCAGACGCCGTTATACACCTCGGTTGTCACCGTGATCTGGCAGGTGGGAAACTGTTTTTTCAGCACCTGGAGCAAACGCGCGGTATGGCGTGGCGTATACAAAAGCTGATTTATGCAGATGCGCACCCGCGTCTCAATGCCCTGAGAAATGGTATCAATCCCGCGCTTGATGGCATGAAAGTCATTCAGCAGGTCGGTCGCTTTACGATAAAAATAAAAACCGGATTCGGTCAGCTCAATGCTGCGCGTGTTGCGTACAAACAGCACCACGTCCAGGCCGGTCTCCATGCGTTTGATGGTGTAACTGATGGCCGAGGTGGTTACGCCCAGCTCGGCAGCCGCTTTGCTAAAACTGCCAAAACGTGCCGCGGTGGTGAAGGCCAGCAAATTCTCTTCGGTAAAGATGGAATTCATATTATGGCTCCTGGTGACCATCAGTTTTGAACATATTTTAACACTGGCGTTACATCATAGTTGATGTTGGTCACAGTTCTGTATTTTTACGTAGGGCCGCGCTGTGTAAGGCTTTTTCAGCCATAAGGATAATGCAGCCTGAAGTGTGTAAAAGCGGTAAAACATAAGAAAAAGGTTGCACAGACGCACGTTTCTGCCGGACCGTTGAATTTAACTCAACAATGAATTGCGTGTCGATGAATGATTTTTAAGCGGATTCTTTTATGACCAGGCTGTTGCTATTCTCAGGCCATCAGAAGTGAAACATAGGGAGTCTGAATATGTCTGCAACTGCACTGGTTACAGAATTTCTGCTGGCGGCAGAAGAGGGCAATATCGACGCGCTAAAAGCCTGCCTGGAAAAAGGCGTGGATATTAACGTAACCAACCGCCAGAAAAGAACCGCCATTATTATTGCCAGCCTGAAAAAGCATTACGCCTGTGTGGAATTTTTAATTGCCGCCGGGGCGGATATTGATAAACAGGACCAGACCTGTTTTAACCCCTTCCTGATCAGCTGCCTGACCAATGATTTAACCCTGCTGCGCATTGTCCTTCCGGCGGATCCGGATCTCGACCGTCTGACGCGCTTTGGCGGCGTGGGCATTACCCCTGCCAGTGAAAAAGGGCACGTTGAAATCGTGCGTGAGCTGCTGGAAAAAACCGACATCAACGTCAACCACACCAATTTTGTCGGCTGGACGCCGTTGCTGGAGGCCATCGTATTAAACGACGGCGGCGCAAAGCAGCAGGAAATTGTGAAGCTGCTGCTGGATCACGGCGCGAACCCGCACATGACCGATAAATACGGCAAAACCCCGCTCGAACTGGCGCGGGAAAAAGGCTTCAACGCGATCGCAGACCTGCTGCTGGCGGCAGGCGCGTAGCGCATTCGGTCAGCCTTCCCCTGGCTGGCCGTTACTGAAAAAACGCATTGTTACCGACGTGCATTTAGCACGACGGCGGCCCCCTTTTATCTTAAACAGGTGAAAATAATGCCAACCAAAATCGTCATAAAAAAGAATACGTATTTCGATTCGGTTTCCTTAATGTCGGTTTCCACCAAAGCCAATAAATTGCCGGGCGTCGAGCAGGCGTTTGTGGCGATGGCGACGGAAATGAACAAAGGCGTATTAAAAAACCTCGGGCTATTAACGCCGGAATTAGCGGACGCGAAAAATGGCGACCTGATGATCGTGATTAAAGGCGACGCGGCAAATGATGAAACCCTGGCCGCCATTGAAGCGCTGTTCACGCGTAAAGAGCGCACGGGCTCCCATGAAGCACGCTACGCGTCGATTGCCAGCGCCAAAACCCATCGTCCGGACAGCAACCTGGCGGTGATTTCCGTCAACGGCACCTTCGCCGCCCGGGAAGCGCGTCAGGCGCTGGAAAACGATCTTAACGTGATGCTGTTCTCCGATAACGTATCGCTCGACGACGAGCTGGCGCTGAAGCAGCTGGCGCATGAAAAGGGTCTGCTGATGATGGGGCCTGACTGCGGCACCGCCATTATCAACGGCGCGGGGCTGTGCTTCGCCAACGCGGTGCGTCGCGGGCCGATTGGCATCGTTGGCGCCTCCGGTACCGGCAGCCAGGAGCTGAGCGTGCGCATTCATGAGTTCGGCGGCGGCGTGTCGCAGTTGATCGGCACCGGCGGACGCGATCTTAGCGAGAAGATCGGCGGCCTGATGATGCTCGACGCCATCGACATGCTGGAGGCGGACGACGCTACTCGGGTGATAGCGCTCATCTCCAAACCGCCAGCACCCGCGGTGGCTGAGAAGGTGCTGGCCCGGACACGCGCCTGCCGCAAGCCTGTAGTTGTGTGCTTCCTGGGCCGCAACGAACCGCCTGCCGATGAAGACGGTTTGCAGTTTGCTCGTGGCACCAAAGAGGCGGCCCTGAAAGCGGTGCTGCTTACCGGCATTAAAAAAGACGACCTGGATTTACATCCGCTCAACTGGCCGCTGATCGAAGAGGTACGCACCCGCCTGACGTCGCAGCAGAAGTACATTCGCGGCCTGTTCTGCGGCGGCACCCTGTGCGACGAAGCGATGTTTGCCGCGCTGGAGAAGTTTGACGATGTTTACAGCAACATCCAGCCGGACCCGGCCAGGCGTCTGAAAGATATCAGCGTTAGCCAGGCCCACACCTTCCTTGATTTCGGTGACGATGATTTCACCAACGGCAAGCCACACCCAATGATCGACCCGACCAACCGCATCAGCCGCCTGCTACAGGAGGCGCGCGATCCGCAGGTGGGCGTCATCGTGATGGACTTCGTGCTGGGCTTTGGCGCGCACGACGATCCGGTGGGGGTGATGATCGAGGCGATCAAAGAGGCACAGGCGATCGCGAACGCCGACAACCGTCCGCTGGAAATTCTCGGCTACGTGCTCGGCACCGATCAGGATCCGCAGTCGCTGGCGCAGCAGTGCCAGCTGCTGACCGACGCAGGCGTCATCTGGGCCAGCAGCAGCACCAACACCGGATTACTGGCACGCGAATTTGTCTGCAAAGGGGAGAAAGCATAATGACCACTTTATTCAACCAGCCGCTAAACGTCATTAACGTCGGCATTGCGATGTTCAGCGACGACCTCAAAAAGCAGCACGTTCCCGTGACCCAGCTCGACTGGACGCCGCCGGGGCAGGGCAATATGCAGGTTGTTAAAGCGCTCGACCAGCTGGCGGAAAAACCGCTGGCGGAGAAAATTGCCGCCGCGAACAAAATTGCCCTGGAGCGGATTATTCAGTCCCATCCGGTGCTGGTGGGCTATGACCAGGCCATCAACGTGGTGCCGGGCATGACCCGCACGACCATTCTGCACGCCGGTCCGCCAGTTACCTGGGAAAACATGTGCGGTGCGATGAAAGGCGCGGTTACCGGCGCGCTGGTGTTTGAAGGGCTGGCGACGGATCTGGAGGACGCCGCAAGGCTGGCGGCGTCAGGCGACATCACCTTCTCACCGTGCCACGAGCACGACTGTGTGGGCTCTATGGCGGGCGTCACCTCCGCGTCGATGTTTATGCACATCGTTGAGAACAAAACTTACGGCAACCGCGCCTTCACCAACCTCAGCGAGCAGATGGCGAAGATCCTGCGTATGGGGGCTAATGACCAGAGCGTGATCGAGCGCCTGAACTGGATGCGCGACGTGCTCGGCCCGATGCTGCGCGACGCCATGAACATTATCGGCGAAATCGACCTGCGCCTGATGCTGGCCCAGGCGCTGCACATGGGCGACGAGTGCCACAACCGCAACAACGCGGGCACCACGCTGCTTATTCAGGCGCTGACGCCGGGGCTGGTCCAGGCGGGCTATCCGGTGGCGCAGCAGCGTGAAGTGTTCGAGTTTGTCGCCAGCAGCGACTATTTCTCCGGTCCGACGTGGATGGCAATGTGTAAGGCCGCGCTGGATGCCGCCCACGGCATTGAGTACAGCACCGTCGTCACCACCATGGCGCGCAACGGCTACGAGTTCGGCCTGCGCGTTTCCGGCCTGCCGGGGCAGTGGTTCACCGGCCCGGCGCAGCAGGTGATCGGCCCGATGTTCGCGGGCTATAAGCCGGAAGACTCCGGGCTGGATATCGGCGACAGCGCCATCACCGAAACCTACGGCATCGGCGGCTTTGCGATGGCGACGGCCCCGGCAATCGTGGCACTGGTGGGCGGCACGGTGGAGGAAGCCATCGATTTTTCTCGCCAGATGCGCGAAATCACCCTCGGCGAAAACCCGAACGTCACCATTCCGCTGCTCTCCTTTATGGGGATCCCGACCGCCATCGACATCACGAAGGTCGCGGGCAGCGGCATTCTGCCGGTCATCAATACCGCCATTGCCCATAAGGACGCGGGCATCGGCATGATAGGGGCGGGCATCGTTCACCCGCCGTTTAGCTGTTTTGAAAAGGCGCTGTTGACCTTCCGCGATCGCTACTTTTTATAAGGCATGCATCCATGAAAAACATGAAACTGGAGTGGAAAAGAGGTGACTGGGCAGCTTATTTCGGGTTGATGACCAACAACCTGACCAATTTGCTGACCATGATGGGGTTGCTCATTTTTGTCGTCGGCATCCCGAAGGAGATTGTTTATGGACGCATCGCGCCAGCCTTCGGGCTGGCGGTGCTGGTGGCGAGTCTTTGCTATACGTGGTTTGGCCTGCAAATGGCGCGCGCTACCGGACGAACGGACGTCACCGCGTTGCCGTCCGGCCCGAGCGCGCCGTCGATTTTTACCGTGACCTTCCTGGTCTTAATGCCGGTTTACCAGCAAACTGGCGATGCGGATTTCGCGATTCAGATTGGCCTGGTGTGGTGCTTTGTGGAAGCGATGATCCTCGCGGGCGGTTCCTTCCTGGGGGAAACCATCCGCAAGATGATCCCGCGCACCGTGCTGCTGTCGTGCCTGTCCGGTCTTGGCTTGCTGCTGCTGGCGATGAACCCGATGTTGCAGGCGTTCGAAGCGCCGACCGTATCGTTTATCGTCCTGCTGCTGATCTTCATTAACTGGTTCGGTAAAAAGCCGATTTTCGCCCGTATCCCGACCGGCCTGCTGCTGTTAATTGCCGGTACTCTACTTGCGTGGATCTCCGGCCTGCAAAGCCCGGATGCCATTAAAGCGTCCATGTCATCCTTCGGCTTTAACCCGCCGGAAGTGCACGTGGACAGCTTTATGCAGGGGCTGCCGCACGCGCTGCCTTATCTGGCGTCCGCCGTACCGCTGGGGCTGGCAAACTACATCTTTGACCTGGAGAACATCGAAAGCGCCCACGCGGCGGGGGATGAATACCCGACCCGCAAGGTAATGCTGGCGAACGGTCTGGCCTCGATGCTCGGCTGCCTGATGGGCAATCCGTTCCCGGTCACGGTCTACGTCGGCCATCCTGGCTGGAAAGCGATGGGCGCCAGCATCGGCTACACCCTGGCGTCCGGCGTGACCATGTTCATCGTGCCGCTGTTCGGGCTGGGGGCCTTTATGCTCGCCATCATACCGATGACCGCCATCGTGCCGATTCTGGTGTTTATCGGCGTCGTCACCGCCAACCAGGTGGTGAGGGAAACCCCGAAAGTGGAGGTGCCCGTCATCTTCATCTGCCTGTTCCCGTGGATCGCCAACTGGGCGCTGACCATGATGAACAGCGTGATGAGCGCCGCGGGGACCAGCGCGGCGAAAATTGGCACAGACGTGCTGCACAGCAAGGGGATCTACTACGAAGGCTTGATGCATCTCGGCAACGGCGCGCCGCTCGCCAGCATGCTCTGGGGCTGTATCGCCATCTTCGCCATTATCAACAAACCGCTGCGCGGGGCCGTCGCCGCCGCAGGAGGCGCGCTGCTGGCGCTGTTTGGCGTGATCCACGCCCCGGTGGTGGGCTTTGCCGAGGGCAGTTCCCTGATGTTTGTCACGGCCTACCTGATGATGGGCGGGATGTTTGTGGTGAAGCATGTGCTGGATACCTCTGTTAATCCCCCTCTCCCTGTGGGAGAGGGCCGGGGTGAGGGCACCAGAACGCACCTTCTAAAGGAAACAAAATGAAAGAGCTTATGGTCGTCGCCATCGGCGGCAACAGCATTATCAAAGACAACGCCAGCCAGTCGATTGAGCATCAGGCGCAGGCGGTCAAAGCGGTGGCTGAGTCGGTGCTCGAAATGCTGGCCTCGGACTATGACATCGTGCTCACCCATGGCAATGGCCCGCAGGTGGGGCTGGATCTGCGCCGCGCCGAAATCGCCCACGAGCGGGAAGGGCTGCCGCTGACCCCGCTGGCAAACTGCGTGGCGGATACCCAGGGCGGCATCGGCTACCTGATCCAGCAGGCGCTCAACAACCGCCTGGCGGCGCGTGGCGAGCAAAAGGCGGTCACGGTCGTCACCCAGGTGGAGGTGGATAAAAACGATCCCGGCTTTACGCACCCGACAAAACCGATCGGCGCGTTCTTCAGCGAGGCGCAGCGCGACGAGCTACAGCTCGCGCACCCGGACTGGCATTTTGTCGAGGATTCAGGCCGGGGCTATCGCCGCGTGGTGGCCTCGCCCCAGCCGCGGCGCATCGTCGAGGCGGATGCGATTAAGGCGCTAACGCAGAAAGGTTTTGTGGTCATCGGCGCGGGCGGTGGAGGCATTCCCGTGGTGCGCAGTGAACAGGGCGATTACCAGAGCGTGGATGCGGTTATCGATAAAGATCTCTCCACCGCGCTGCTGGCGCGCGAGATCCGCGCCGACGTGCTGGTGATCACCACCGGCGTGGAGAAAGTGTGCGTGAACTTCGGCAAGCCGAACCAGCAGGCGCTGGATACCGTCAACGTGGCGCAGATGACGCGCTACATGGATGAAGGCCACTTCCCGGCAGGTAGCATGTTGCCAAAAATCGTCGCTTCGCTGGAATTTTTACGCCATGGCGGCAGGCGCGTAATCATCACCTCGCCGGACTGCCTGCCCGCAGCGCTGCGCGGTGAAACGGGTACCCATATTATTAATGAAGGAAGATAAGATGAGTGAGAATAAAAGCCGCCGCGAGTTTATCAGCCAGAGTGGCAAAATGGTTACTGCCTGCGCGCTGTTTGGCGCCACGGGTTCCGTCGCGTATGCTGCCGATTCTGTAAAGGCAACCTGCGAGACGGGTAAACCGATGAACATCACCGCAAAACATTACTATCTCGACAACGTGCTGCTGGAAGCCGGGTTTAACTACGACGGCAGCGTGGCGACAAGCACCCGCACCGAGCTGAAAACGCTGGAGATCAAAGACGGGAAAATCGTCGCCCTGCGCGATAACGGCAGCCGCGCCGACGCGACCCTGCCGCACTACGACGCGGGTAAAAAGCTGATGCTTCCGGCGATGCGCGACATGCACATTCACCTGGATAAAACCTTCTACGGCGGCCCGTGGCGCTCCCTGAACCGTCCGGCGGGCACCACCATTCAGGACATGATCCGCCTGGAGCAGAAGCTGCTGCCGGAGTTACAGCCCTACACGCAAGAACGCGCCGAAAAGCTGATCGACCTGATCCAGTCCAAAGGGTCCACCATCGCCCGCAGCCACTGCAACATAGAGCCGGTTTCCGGCCTGAAAAACCTGGAAAATTTGCAGGCGGTACTGGCGCGCCGGGGCGCAGGCTTTGACTGCGAAATCGTTGCCTTCCCGCAGCACGGCCTGCTGCTGTCGAATTCTGAAAAGCTGATGCGCGAGGCGATGCAGGCGGGGGCGCATTATGTGGGCGGGCTGGACCCAACCAGCGTCGACGGCGCGATGGAGAAATCGCTAGATACCATGTTCCAGATTGCGCTGGATTACGACAAAGGGGTGGATATTCACCTGCATGAAACCAGCCCGGCGGGCGTGGCGGCGGTGAACTACATGGTAGAAACCGTGGAGAAAACGCCGGCGCTGAAGGGGAAGCTGACCATCAGCCACGCCTTCGCGCTGGCCACGCTTAACGAACAGCAGGTGGATGAGATCGCCACCCGCATGGCGGCACAGCAGGTAACCATCGCCTCGACCGTGCCGATTGGCACCCTGCACATGCCGCTGAAGCAGTTACGTGATAAAGGCGTGTTTGTCATGACCGGTACCGACAGCGTGATCGACCACTGGTCGCCGTACGGTCTGGGGGACATGCTGGAGAAAGCCAACCTCTACGCCCAGCTCTATATTCGCCCGAACGAGCAGACGCTTTCGCGGGCGCTGGGCATCGCCACCGGCGACGTGCTGCCGCTGAACGACAAAGGTGAGCGCGTGTGGCCTAAAGCGCAGGACGACGCCAGCTTTGTGCTGGTTGACGCCTCCTGTTCCGCCGAGGCGGTGGCGCGCATTTCTCCGCGCACCGCGACGTTCCACAAGGGGAATCTGGTCTGGGGCACGGTCGCCTGACGCCACGTTGGGGTATCGCTACAGGTGATACCCCGACAATCGCAACTCACGGTCAATCCACTCGACGAACTGCTGGATCTTCCACGCGCGTTCGTTCATGTGCGGCATCACCAGATGGTGCGCGTTGATGGCGATACCCATTTCATCAGGCAGCACCTGCACCAGCGAGCCATCCTTCAGGTGATCGGTAGCCATCATTTTGCTCTCCAGAATAAACCCAAGCCCCATGCGCGCCGCTTCAAAGCTCATGTAGGAGCGGTCGAAGCTGAGGCTGAAATTAAGCCAGGGCCTGTCGATATTGTGCCAGGCGAACCATTTCTCCCAGTTCACCAGAGTGCTGGTGGACGAGATAAGCGACTGTTGCAGCAGATCGGCGGGCGTGCTGATGGGATGCTCTTCTGCATAGTCCGGCGAGGCCAATACCACCAGCGTGTCGTTTTTAATGGTTATCACCCGGTAGGCGTCCCAGTCCGGAATACCGTGACGGATATCAATGTCGATATTATCTCTGGCGAACTGTAGGTTCTCATAGGAGCAGGTGAGATTGATGGTGATATCAGGATATTCGGCGCGGAATCTGCCCAGACGGCGCAACAGCCAGGACAGCCCGAAGGTGGGGGAAGAGTGCACGCGAAGCACAGCATTGTCTTTTTCTTTCACGATTTGATCGGTGGCGCGCCCGATGGCGCTCATCGCCGCCGAGACCTCCCGCAGATATTGTTCTCCCGTCGGGGTGAGTTGAACCCCTTTGCCGCTGCGGATAAATAATTTCTTGCCCAGCCACGATTCCAGCGACGCGATCTGGTGGCTTACCGCCGAAGGCGTGACGTTGAGCTGTTCCGCCGCCTGATGGATGCTCAGGGCGTTAGCAACGGCGATAAACGCCTGCAAATTTCTGAGCGAGGGCAGCGATAACGTCTGGCGATCCTGCGCGGACATGGCCTACTCCTTACACGATAATTGATAAAAAACATAACATTGAGACTGCGAGCGGGCAATTTTATCCCGATGTTATTTTTTTGAGCTGTATCGCGAATCAAATTTATCTCAGCAATAAATGAGCTTTATTGAATGGCGTTTCATGGGTAAGCCGATATATTGACGTTGAACGCAATAATAAAACGACTCACGGTGTTCGAATAATGAGGTAAGTTATGTCTCGTATAGAACAAGCTGTCCCCTACATAAAGACTAAAAAAACCAATTACCGTTTCGTTGTGCTGGCATTAATTTTTATTGTTTATGCCATTAACTATGCTGACCGAACAAATATTGGTGCAGTACTGCCGTTTATCATTGACGAATTTCATATCAATAATTTCGAAGCCGGTGCCATCGCCAGCATGTTTTTTTTGGGATACGCCTTGAGCCAAATTCCTGCGGGCTTTTTTATTGCCAAAAAGGGAATTCGCGGCATGGTGGCACTGTCGATATTCGGCTTCTCTGCCTTTACCTGGCTGATGGGCACCGCAACCTCGGTTCTGGGCCTGAAGTGTATCCGCCTGGGGCTGGGGTTAACAGAGGGGCCGTGCCCGGTCGGGCTGGCCTCCACCATCAATAACTGGTTTCCGCCAAAGGAGAAGGCCACGGCCACGGGCGTCTACATCGCCGCCACCATGTTCGCGCCCATCCTCGTGCCGCCGCTGGCAGTGTGGATCGCCATGACCTGGGGCTGGCGCTGGGTCTTCTTCTCCTTTGCGATCCCCGGCCTGGTCATTGCCGTCCTGTGGTATCTGCTGGTACGCACCAGGCCGTCCGAGAGCGCATTCGTCTCGAAAGCGGAGCTGGAGACCATTACCGCCGGTCAGGAGACCCCGGACGCCAGACGGGAAAATATCGTGATTTCACAAGGCTTTGCACGCCTCGACCGGCTGATCCGCGTGCGGGAATTAGCCCCGGTAAGCACGGTGAAAGGGCTGTTTACCTCGAAGAATATTCTCGGCGACTGCCTGGCCTATTTTATGATGGTCAGCGTGCTGTACGGACTGTTGACGTGGATCCCGCTCTATCTGGTGAAAGAGAAAGGCTTTACGTTTATGAGCATGGGGCTGGTCGCCAGCATGCCGTGCATCGGTGGATTTATCGGTGCGATTTTTGGCGGCTACGTCTCCGACAAACTGCTCGGCCGCCGACGTAAACCGACCATGATGTTTACCGCCATCAGCACCGTTTTAATGATGGTTATTATGCTGAATATTCCGCAAAGCACCGTCGCGGTTTGCGTCGGGTTATTTTTTGTCGGCCTCTGTCTGAATATCGGCTGGCCCGCTTTTACGGCTTATGGAATGGCTGTTGCGGACAGTAAAACCTATCCGATTGCCGCGTCCATTATCAATAGCGGCGGTAATCTCGGCGGATTTGTTTCCCCGATGCTGGCAGGTTATCTGCTGGATAAAACAGGTAGTTTTAATACCGTGTTTATTTATTTCGGTATTTGCGCAGCCATTGGCTTAATAATGATTATGCTGCTGGAAGAGCCGAAATAAAACATTAAATCTCTCTTGTCCTAATGGAGTAAATGTATGCTACTGAAAAATAAAGTCGCCGTTATTACCGGCGCGGCTTCCGTACGCGGTTTGGGTTTCGCTACGGCGAAATTATATGCTGAACAGGGTGCGAAAGTGGTGATTATCGATTTAAACGCTGAAGCCAGCCGGGCTGCCGCCGCGAGCCTTGGCGACGAACATCTGGGCCTTGCGGCGAACGTCAGCAATGAATTACAGGTTAATGCCGCCATTGAGCAGGTGCTGGGGAAATACGGGCGCATCGATATTCTGGTGAATAACGCCGGCATAACTCAGCCGATCAAGCTGATGGATATCAAACGCGAAAATTACGATGCGGTGCTTGACGTCAGCCTGCGCGGCACGCTGCTAATGTCCCAGGCGGTTATTCCCACTATGCGCGCGCAAAAGTCGGGCAGCATCGTCTGCATTTCATCGGTATCGGCCCAGCGCGGCGGCGGCATCTTTGGCGGCCCACACTACAGCGCTGCAAAAGCGGGTGTGCTAGGGCTGGCAAAAGCCATGGCGCGTGAGCTGGGGCCCGACAATGTGCGCGTAAACTGCATCACGCCGGGTCTTATCCAGACGGACATTACCGCAGGCAAGCTGAGCGATGAGATGAAAACGTCCATTCTGGCGGGCATTCCGCTTAACCGCCTCGGAGACGCGCAGGATATTGCCCGCGCCGCGCTGTTCCTCGGCAGCGACCTCTCTTCTTACTCCACCGGTATCACGCTCGACGTGAACGGCGGGATGCTGATCCATTAAGGAGATACGACGATGACGGATACCACAGTTCAACAGGTTGCCGCCGCGGCCTGGCGCATTCGCCGCTACGCGCTGCGCATGGGCGAAGTGCAGGGGCAGGGCTACATCGGGCAGGCGCTGGGCTATGCCGATGTGCTGGCCACCGCGTTTGCCCACGGGATGAACCTTAAGCCGGGCGAGCCGGAGTGGGAGGGGCGTGACCGTTTTTTGCTCTCTCACGGCCACTACGCCATTGCCTGTTACGCCGCCCTGATTGAAGCGGGGATCGTTCCTGAAGAGGAGCTGGAGACCTACGGCGCGGACGACAGCCGCCTGCCGATGTCCGGCATGGCAACCTACACGCCGGGCATGGAGATCTCCGGCGGTTCGCTGGGGCAGGGCTTAAGCATTGGCGTTGGCATGGCGCTGGGGCTGAAGCGCAAGCAGAGCGCGGCATGGGTCGTTAACTCCATGTCGGACGGCGAGCTGGACGAAGGGTCAACCTGGGAAGCTGCGATGTCGGCGGCACATCACGGCCTGTCGAACCTGATCGTGCTGGTGGACATTAACCGCCAGCAGGCGGATGGCAACTCGCACGCGATCCTCGGCTTTGAGCCGCTGGAAGATAAATGGACCTCCTTCGGCTGGTACGTGCAGCGCGTCAACGGCAACGATGTCCCTTCACTGGTAACGGCGTTTGATAACGCCAAACGCTACCCGGAAAACCAGCCGCGCGTCATTTTGTGCGACACGCTGATGGGCAAGGGCGTGCCGTTCCTCGAAAAGCGTGACAAGAACCATTTTATTCGCGTGGATGCTGACGAGTGGCAAAAGGCACTCGCTGTGCTGGATGCCAACAAACCTGAAGGAGTGCTGTAATGAGCCAGACCACGGAGAAAAAACCGCGTTTAACCACGTCGGCGATGATTGCCTCTATCGCGGAAGAGGGCCAGGAGACGCGAGCCGCACCGTTCGGCCACGCGCTGGTGAAGCTGGCGGAACAGCGACCGGAGGTCGTAGGCATGACTGCGGATCTGTCGAAGTACACCGATCTGCATATTTTCGCTCAGGCCTACCCGGAACGCTTCTTTCAGATGGGCATGGCCGAGCAGTTGTTAATGGGGGCCGCGGGCGGCATGGCGAAAGAGGGTTTTATTCCTTTCGCCACCACCTATGCCGTCTTCGCTACCCGCCGCGCCTACGACTTTATCCATCAGGTGATTGCTGAAGAGCACCTGAACGTGAAGATCTGTGCGGCGCTGCCGGGGCTAACCACCGGTTACGGGCCGAGCCACCAGGCGACGGAAGATATTGCGATTATGCGCGGTATTCCGGGCATGACGATTATCGATCCCTGTGACGCAATCGACACCGAACAGGCGGTGCCGGCGATGGCAGCGCACGATGGCCCTGTCTATATGCGCCTGCTGCGCGGCAAGGTGCCGGTGGTGCTGGACCAGTACAACTACCAGTTTAAGATTGGCAAAGCTGCGCTGCTGGAAGAGGGGAACGATGTCCTGATCGTCGCCTCAGGCCTGATGACCATGCGTGCGCTGGAGGCGGCGAAGCAGCTGCGTAAGGATAACGTCAGCGTGGCGGTGCTGCACTCGCCCACCATTAAGCCGCTGGACGAAGAGACGATCCTGGCGCAGGCTGCGAAGCCGGGACGGCTGGTCATCGTGGCGGAAAACCACAGCAGCGTAGGCGGGTTGTGCGAAGCCGTCGCGTCGCTGTTGATGCGCAACCGCGTGAACGTGGATTTCGATACCGTCGCGCTGCCGGACGCGTTCCTTGATGCGGGCGCGTTGCCCACCCTCCATGACCGCTACGGGATCTCAACCACAGCCATGGTGGAGAAAATCCGGCGCAGGCTGTGATTTATAAGACGGATACGTTGTCAACGGGCGAGGGGTGCTTTACCCTCGCCATTGTTGCGATAAAGGAGTCCGTTATGGCGCAAAACATCTACGACAACCCGGCATTTTTTGAAGGCTATGCCCAGCTTCCGCGCTCGGTTCAGGGCCTGAACGGCGCGCCGGAGTGGCCCGCGCTCAAGGCAATGCTGCCAGATTTAACCGGTAAAGCGGTTGTCGATCTCGGCTGCGGCTACGGATGGTTCTGTCGCGCAGCGCGCGAGCTGGGCGCGTCTGACGTCACGGGTGTTGATATTTCAGAAAAAATGCTCGCCCGCGCGGCTGAACTGACTGATGACAATCGGATTCACTATCAGCGTAGCGATCTGGAATCTCTGGCGCTGAAAGCGAATAGCCTCGATCTGGTCTACAGCTCGCTGGCGCTACACTACCTGCCGGAGCTGGACACGCTATTCGCCAGGGTGCAGCGCGCGCTAAAACCCGGTGGCAGCCTGGTCTTCTCGATGGAGCACCCGATTTATACCTGCGCCACCCGTCAGGGCTGGCTGACCGACGACAGCGGCGAGCGGTTCTGGGGCGTGAATCATTATCAGGACGAAAGCCAGCGCGTCAGCAACTGGCTGGCGGACGGGGTGATTAAATACCACCGCACGCTGGGCACCACGCTTAACGCACTGATCAAGGCCGGATTGACGATAAGCGAAGTCAATGAGTGGGGACCAACGCAGACGCAGGTTGACGCCTGGCCCGCGCTGGCCGAAGAGGCGGAACGCCCGATGCTGGTGCTGATCGCCGCCCGTAAGGCTTAATAGCCGACTTTATATACCCGCCCGCTCTGTACCCCTTCCACGCTGCGGCGGTAGGCCTGCGCAACGGTCGCAGCGGGAACGCTTTCAAAGCCCGGGAAGAAGCCATCATATGCTTCGACGGATTCCGTCAGCACCGTCGGGCTGATCAGGTTAATGCGGATCCCGCGCGGCAGTTCACAGGCCGCGGCGCGCACAAACCCTTCCAGCGCCGCATTGACCGTGGTGGCATTGACGCCCTGAGCAATCGGCTCGTGAGCCACAATGCCGCTTATCAGCGTAATCGAGCCGCCTTCGTTCAGGTAGTGCTGGCCGGTCAGCGCCAGACGAATCTGCCCCAGCAGCTTATCCTGCAAGCCCCGGTTGAATTCGCCGTCGGTCATGGTTGCGAGCGGGCCGAAGTGTACCCCACCGCTGGCGGAGACAATCGCATCCACCGGGCCGATCTTTTCGAACAGCGCCTGTACGCTCGCCTGCGAGGTGATATCCACCTGATGGTCGCCCTGCGTGCGACCCACGCTGATCACCTCGTGACGACGGCTTAGCTCTTCTGTCACAGCACGACCGACCGTACCGCTGGCACCAATAATGACGATTTTCATAGCAGACTCCTTATGTTGTGAGCCTTCATTCTTTAATAAATAAAAATTCAGATAAACTGGGCTGATGTTAGAAGATTGCTAACCAGAGGTTCGGAATATGGATAAGCTTCGCGGCATGGAGACGTTCATCGCGGTGGTGGAAAGCGGCAGCTTTACCGGCGCGGCGGCTCGGCTGGAGATGTCGGCGGTGATGGTCGGGAAGTATATTACGCAGCTGGAAACGCAGCTCGGCACGCGGCTGCTGGAGCGCAACACCCGTCGCCAGAGCCTGACGGATGCCGGACGCGTTTATTTCGAAGAGGCCAGGCGCGTGCTGGAGCAGGTCTCGATTGCTGAAAACGCGGTTGAGCGCCTGCGAGCCACACCCGCCGGCACCCTGCGCGTGACAGCGCCCACCTCGTTTGGCGGCTGCGTTATCGCGCCTCTGACGGCCACGTTTTTGCAGCGTTACCCGGAAGTGCGCATCGAACTGGATCTCACCAACCGAATGGTTGATCTGGTCGAGGAAGGGGTCGATCTGGCCATTCGTATCGGTGAGATCCGTAATGAGGACCTGGTGGCGAAATATCTGTGTCCCTACAACATGGTGATCTGCGCCGCGCCGGATTATCTGGCGCGTCACGGTACGCCGCAAACGCCAGCCGATCTGGTGGATCACCTGTGCCTGTCGCACACGGTATGGACGGCGCGTAACGAGTGGCGGCTGCCGGGTGTGGAAGGCGAAGTGCGCTGGAAGCGTGATGCCGTCTTACGATGCAATGACGGCTACGGCTTACGCATGGCGGCGCGAGCCGGGGCGGGACTTCTGCTGCAACCGGAAGTGCTGGTGGCGGAAGAGCTGGCGAGCGGCAGGCTGGTTCGGGTTCTGGAAGCGTTTACGCCCGCGCCGAGGCCGGTGCATTTACTGTGGCGCCAGGATTTGCGGCCGCTGCCTAAGCTAACGGAATTTATTGCCCATATTCTGCTAAGATTGGGCACAATATAAAAAAAGAAGGTAAGTAAAGAATGTCTGCAAACAAACTCGCCAGCAGCGCGCAGGGCCTGCAATCCTCTGCCATCCGTGAATTATTAAAACATAGCAAAATGGCAGGCGTGATTTCGCTGGGTGGCGGTATTCCAAATCCGGACCTGTTCGATCATGAAGGTTTAAAAATCGCCGCTGATGCCGTGCTGTCTCAGCATTTTGGCGAAGCATTCCAGTACGGTCTGACGGAAGGCGTCCCGGGGCTGCGCGAAGAGATCCAACGCATCTCTGAAGGTCGCGGCATCGCCTGTAAAGCCGATGATGTGGTCATTACTTCCGGCTCGCAACAGTCGCTTGACGTGCTGGCGCGGGCGTTAATCAACCCGGGCGATACGGTCGTCGTGGAGCGGCCTACCTACCTCGCCGCGTTGCAGGTCTTTGGCCTGGCGCAGGCGAAATTTGAATCCGTCGGTACCGACGGCGACGGCATGAAAGTGGATGAACTAGAAGCGCTGGTGGCAACTAAAACCATCAAAGCGGTTTATATCGTGCCAACCTTTGGTAACCCGGGCGGCGTGACGCTCTCCGAAGCGCGTCGTAAACAGCTGGTGGAATTATCGAAGCGCTATGACTTCGTGATTATCGAAGACGACCCGTACAGCGAGATCAACTACACCGACGAAGCGTTCCGCCCGCTGATTGCTCATGCCAAAGATATCGGCAATGAGGATAACGTGGTGTACACCTCCACCTTCTCTAAAATCCTCGCGCCGGGCACCCGCGTGGGCTGGGTGCTGGTGCCGGAGTGGCTAAAGCGCGCGGTAGTGAACCTCAAGCAAACCACCGATCTGCACACCAGCACGCTGTCGCAGCTGATGACGTACGAATATCTGAAAACCGGTCGTCTGGCGAATCAGATTAAAATGATCCGCGAAGCCTACCGCCAGAAATACCAGACCTTTGCCAGTGGACTGGAAGCGGAGCTGGGCGATGTGATGTCGTTCCACAAGCCAAAGGGCGGCATGTTCCTGTGGGCGAAAATGAATAACGGCATCAATACGACGAAATGGCTGGAAAAAACGTTGAGCAACGGCGTCGTGTTTGTGCCGGGTGAGTTCTTCTACTGCAACGAGCCGGACCACACCACGCTGCGCATGTCTTTCGTTACCCCAACGGATGAGCAGCTTAAAGAAGCGGTTCGACGCCTGAGAATTTCCCTGTAACCGGATGCGCATAATGGCAGATGCCGTTATGCGCCGTTCCCGTGTCGGGTAAGCGTATTGCGTGGCGCGAGCGGATCAGGCAACGTCCGGCTTGCCGGATTTTCGCTTCGCCATGACTTCCGCAACGGTTTTTATCCGGCTTAACTCCTCCTGCGTGCGGGAGTTAGATTGCGCTTCCCAGATATCAACGTTTAGCTGTAAGTTCAGCCAAAATTCAATAGTGGTATTAAAGGCTTTTGCCAGTTTGATCGCCATATCGGCAGTAAGTTTGCGATTGTTATTGACCAACGCGCTTACGGTATTGCGGTGTACATTTAGCATCTCTGCCAGATCGTTGATTTTCAGATTGAGCGGTTCAAGATACTCATACTGCAACACCTCGCCCGGCGTGGTGGGTTTGCGGAGTGCCTGTTGAAGTGTCATAGGTGATGCCTCACTTGTGTTGCGTGTACTTGTGTGGAGAGAGATAGAGATCGTCTGCTTTTCCCTCTGACCAGCGAAATACAAGCCTGTATTGTCTGTTTACCCGGATAGAGGAGTATCCCTTCAACGGAGGACTCAATGCTTCATACATATTGCCCGGTGGCGATCGTAAATCCAGGTGCGACATAGCCGCATTGATGATGTCGAGCTTTCTTGCAAGCGCTGTTTCCAGATTCAAAGGAATAACATTGCTCGATCTCCCCTAGAGAAAAAAATCCTCAAGCCATTGATCCCGAAAATGATTAATCATAATGCTGGTAAGCTCCAGTCCTTGAAGCTGAGTGGATAGTAATGCACTCCTGCACTGTGCGCAAGTGCGTTTTGTCTGCGAGTAATATTACCCCTGTCATGGCTGAAGGGAAGTGTGATGCATGACTAAAGGTTAATTCTTCGAGGCGGATTCCACGTCTTGCGTGCGGATTAATGCCCGGCGGCGCTGCGCTTGCGCGGGCCTGCGAGAATGTAGGCCGGGTAAGGCGCAGCCGCCACCCGGCTTTTGACTACCGCTCCCTCAGCGCCTCCTTCGCCCGGTTAAACGGTTTGATCATATAATCCAGCACCGTTTTCTCTCCGGTCTTAATATCCACCGTCGCTATCATCCCCGGCACGATCGAGAAGTGCCTGCCCGCCTTATTCACCAGATAATCCTGGCTGGTACGGATAAATACCCGGTAATAGAACACCTCCGGCTTCGCTTCGTCCTGAATGGTGTCTGGCGAAATAGTCTCCACCACCCCGTGCAGCCCGCCGTAAATCGCGTAATCGTAGGCGGTGATTTTCACCAGCGCCTCCTGATTAGGATGGATAAAGGCGATATCCCGCGGCGAGAGGCGGGTTTCAATCAGCAGGTGATCGTCCACCGGCACAATTTCCATCAGCTCGCCGTTGGGCGGGATCACACCGCCGATGGTGGTGACCTTGATGTTTTTCACGATCCCGCGCACCGGAGACTTCACCGTCAGACGGGTAACGGAATCCTCGCGGCCTTTCAGGATCGCTGACACCATATCCACCTCGGCGTTGGCCTTCGACAGCGCTTCACGGGCCTGCACGTAATACTGGGAACGGACGTCGGTGAGCTTCAGCTCCAGGTCGCTTTTCTGCCGTTGCAGACGCAGCACTTCCACGTGGCTGGCGGCCCCGGTTTTCACCAGCCGCTGGGTGATCGCCAGTTCTTTGTTCGCGAGATCTAACGCGGCGCGCAACTCCCGCTGGGTATCCTCCAGCTGGGCGCGGCGCGAGTTGTAGAGCCGCGTTTCGGCGGCGGTCAGGTCGGTCCATTTCGCCAGGGACGGCGGGAATTTGAGCGGCAGATCGTTCACCTCGGCATACAGACGCGCGCTGGAGGCCAGCGACGCGCGGTAACGCGCCGCGCTTTCGCCGACGTTAGATTCCGAGCGGGTAGGATCCAGCCGCGCCAGCACCTGTCCGGCCTGCACCTGATCCCCTTCGTGCACGTTCAGCTCGGTGAGGATCCCCCCATCCAGCGACTGCAACACCTGCTCGCGTGAGCTGGGGATCACTTTTCCGGTGCCGGTTGAGACTTCGTCCAGCACGCCGAACCACGCCCAGACGCCGAGCACCACAAACATCACCAGGGAGAAGAAAACAATGCGCCGGGCGCCGGTATAACCGCTTTCGGAGTCGAGCGCGTTATCCAGATCTTCTACTGCGGCAACGTCACGCTGACTGATTTTCATTTTTCCACTCCCGTCCGGTTGCCTGCTGCTGTTGCTGCATACGGCTGTTGTTCAGCGCCTGGGCTTTTGGCGCGTCCATCACCAGCATGCCATCTTTGAGTACCACTACGCGCTCCACCAGCTCCAGCACCGGCACGCGGTGGGTCGCGACAACCAGCGTGCGGTTGCCGAGCCACGCCCCGAGACGTTGAATAAATTCCCGCTCGGTATGTTCATCAAGGGAGGCGGTCGGTTCATCCATCAGCACGATATTCGGGTCGCGTAGCAGCATCCGCGCCAGCAGAATAGACTGCCGCTGCCCGCCGGACAGCCCGACGCCGTTCTCCATAATCGGGTAATCCAGCCCCTTTGGCAGCTTCTGCACAAAGCTGGCCGCGCCGCACATCTCCAGCACCTCGAAGATCTCTTTATCGGTGGCGCGCGGCATGCCGAGCGTGATGTTCTCGCGCAGGGTGCCATAAAACAGCCGGGCGTTTTGGGTCATAAAGCCGACGTTTCTCCGCACGTCAGCCACGTCCAGATGCGGCAGGCTGAGGTTGTCGAGCCGCAGTTCACCACCCGCCAGATCCATCCCGCCCGCCATCGCCTGCAACAGGGTTGATTTGCCCGCGCCGTTGCGCCCGAGGATCGCCACTTTTTCGCCCGCTTTGATCTCCAGGCGGTTAATGCGCAGCGCCATGCGGGGATCTTCCGGGTGATAGCGGAACTGCGCCTGCTCGAAAAGATAGTGGCCGCGCAACACGTCCTGGCGGATCGGCGTCTCTTCGCGCTGGTTCTCGGTCGGCAGCTGCATAATGCTGTCCAGCCCCTCTTTGGCCGCCTTCACCTGCTGCCAGCGGGCCAGCACGCCGCATAGCGTCGCCATCGGGGCGATCATCCGTGAGGCGAGCATCGAGGCGGCCACCACCGAACCGGTGGTTAAGGTGCCGTCGATCACCATCGGCGCGCCCACCACGATCACCCCGGCATAGACCAGGCTCTGAATGGTCATCCCCCAGCTGATCAGGTTCTGCGTCAGTTCGCGGGTGCGCAGGCCGGATTCGGCGGTGATCTGGATATAGCTGTTCCACTGCTGCAAAAAGCGGTTCTCTGCCTGCATCAGCTTGATGTCCTCCAGCCCCTGCACGCTTTCCACCAGCACCGCGTTGCGCAGGGTTGATTCGTGCGCCGACTGCTTCGCCAGCTCCGCCAGCTTCTTTTGCAGCAGCAGGCCAGGCAGGACCATGATCACCGCCGCCACCGGAGCGATCCACGCCAGCTGCGGGGCGATGATCGCCAGCACAATCACAAACAGGATAAAAAACGGCAGATCGACGATGGTGGAGATGGTGGAGGAGGTGACCATCTCGCGGATCTGCTCCAGCTCGCGCAGCTGGGAGATAAAGCTGCCGGTGGATCGCGGAATGGCGCTGTGGCGCAGCCGCAGCGCGTGGCCGAACACCCGATCCGAGACGCGCAGATCCGAGCGTTTGCCCAGCAGATCCATAATGTGTCCGCGCGCCACGCGCAGCACAAAGCCAAACAGCGTGGCGATCAGCACCCCGATAGTCAGCACATAGAGCGTCGGATAGGACTGGGCGGGGATCACCCGGTCATACACCTGCATGGAAAAGACGATGCCCGAGAGGGAGAGCACGTTAATGAACAGTGCAGCCAGCATCACCCAGCTGTAAGGGCGAAGGTCGCGCATCACCAGCCGGTAGAGCCAGTCCGGGCGGTATTTTGATATATAGGCATCCACGCGGCTGTCCTTCAGCGCCGCCAGCGGACGCAGGGCGATGACGTGGCGGATGGCAGGCAGCATCGCGCTCATCGACAGGCGGTTGGTGTGCGTGCTGTCGTCGAAAAAGCTGACCTCAAGCGTATCCTCGCCGTCGAAATTGTCGATGACGCCGATTTTACCGTCGTTCAGCTCCACCACCACCGGCAGACGCCAGCTATTGATAGCGTGCTGATCGGCCGTCAGCAACTGGAATGTCAGCCCGGCTTCACGGGCGAGCTGCGTCAGCGCGGGCACCATCGGTTTGCCTTTCAGCCACGGCGCGCCTGCGACGAGCGAGCCTGGCGAGCAGGCAACGCGATAGCGCGTCGCCACGTAGCCAAACGCCTGCGCCCACTGCTCTAGCGCCTGATCCGTCATGTTTTCACCCTGCGGGATATCGCGTTGCTTCATGGCTGGATCTCCACGGTCTGGATGGTGCGGTTTTCAAGATCGAACGCGTGACGCAGGCGCCCGGTGTTGTACAGACAGTTGAGCTGAAGCTGATGCAGCTGTCCGGCGGTTTGCTGTTGGGTAAAGCGCGCCTGATACACCTCCTGCTCGGCGTTGAGCACGTCGAGCAGCGGGCGGGATCCAAGATCGAGATACTGCTGCTGATACAGCTCGCGGGTGCGGGCGCTGAGCGCTTCCTGACGGCCCTGGATCTGAAGCGTGCTCATCAGGCTCATCACCTGGCTGCGCGCTTCCAGCAGTTTTTGCCGCACCTCAAGACGGGTGCGCTGGATGGTGGACTGGGCGGATTCCACCGCGTGTCCGGCGGCGTTACGCCGGGCGGTGAGGCCGCCACCCTGATAGAGCGGCATTTGCACTTTAACCCACGCGGAGTACTGGGTGCGGTCCCGCGTTTCGTTGCCCGCGTAGCGGTCGTTCAGGTAGTGACGAACTTCCGGCTCCAGAGAAACGGTAGGGGTCATTTGCGCGTTGGCATAATCGAGATTTGCCTGCGCGACGTTGGCCTGCGCCCAGGCCGCTAATACCGAGGGCACCAGACGATCGTCCGGCTCGGTGATGTCGCAGCTGCGGGCCAGGCTTTGCGGAAAGTCATTGCTGACCGCGTTCAGGCTGTCCCAGCCCAGCAAGCTCATCAGCGTGGCGCGCGAGCTGTCGAGGCTCGCCTGATACTGCATCAGCTGCGCACGCGCCCCTTCGATACGGGCATCGGTCTGCACCACGTCAGAGAGTGACGTTGCGCCTTCATCATTACGTTGTTTCGTCAGGGTGCCGATGGAGGACAGGGCATCCAGCTGTTCTTTGGCGGTCTCGACCATCTGCTGCCAGGTCTGCACCTGCACCATGGCGATGGCGGTATCGTGGGCGATGGTGTCGATGCTCACCAGCACGTTGGCCTGCTGCTGGGCGACGCCCGCGTTTTCCGCGCGCACCTGGCTTGCGACTTTGCCGAAGTCGTACAGCATTTGCGAAAGAGAAAGCACCAGCGAGGGGGTAAAGCCATTATCGTCACCGTCGTGGCTATAGCCGTTATCCATGCCAGCGTTAATTTGCGGATAATATTTCGATTTAGCGACGTCCACATTTTCGCTCTGCTGATAAAGTTTGCCGACGGCTTCACTGATGGCCGGATGCCAGGTCACGGCGCGGTTAACCGCTTCATTCAGCTGTAGCGTGCCGGGGGCGGCTTTGCTGGCTACGGGCGCCACGCGGCCATTTAAAGAGGGGAGTTCCTGCGTTTCGCTTAATTGTCCGGTATTAATCATCGCCGCAGGGTTTGCCGCGATAGCGGGCACAGATATCAGGCAGCACGAGAGCCACCAGTAAGGCATCTTCTTTCCCATGTCTTGTCCCTAATAAAAAAGTACTGCTTTTTTGTTTATGCCCGGGCGCTGCGCGCGCCCGGGTCATTTCTTGCAGGTGCTATCAGGTAATGATGTGTTGCTGGTTTACAAGCTCGTCGTAGGTGGTCTGAACATTGTCCAGCGTAACGAGTGTAGATTTAGTGTAGGCGGCTCCCGTGCCGTCACGGTCGATGGAGATCACAGTATTGTTACCGCTTTGTGAAACAGAGACATAGTTCCCCAGCGTCGACGCGCTACCGTTCCACCCCACCAGCAGATCGCCAATGTCGATCTTGTCTCCCTGCGTGAGGGAGAAGTTCGTCCAGTGGTCGCCCGTGCTGTTACCTGCGGTGGCGTTACCCGCCGTGTTGTTCAACACCTGATAAATCAACGTGTCGCCGTAGGCCGTACCGCTAATCACATCGTTATGCTCCGAACTGACAAATTTCGGCGCCATGTCAATGGTCAGCGACGCGGTATCTTTAACACCGTTGGCATCGGTCAGGGTGTAGTTAAAGACCTCCTTGCTGGTAATGGTAGAGAGCGAGATACCCGGGTTGAGGGTGTAGGTGTAACTGCCGTCAGCGGCAATCGCCAGCGTCCCGTAGTGGCCCGTGATGTTTGACATCGTGCTGCCGGTGTACGGATCCAGCGTAGTGGTAACGCCGTCGTAGCCGGTAATGCTCACGCGGGTATCAACCGAGTGGAGCTGGTCCATCGCCCCTGCGGAGTCGGTGCCGTCGAAGATATTGCCGTCAACGGTGTGGGTACCCGTCGCGTCGAACTGCGACAGCGAGTAGCTGGTGCCGGTCACGCTTGGGGTGATGGTGATATTTCCTACCCCCAATGGCCCCATTTTGCCCGTATAGCTCAGCGTATAGGTTCCCGCCTCCAGATCGAGACCCGTCAGGTTGATGGTCGCCGTGCCGCCCAGCAGTAACCCACCGTTAAACGAGCCGGTTCTGACGGTGGTTGCGCCGTTGGACAGCGTCCAGTCCACCGTTAACCCGGTAAGCGTCAGCAGCGAGGCGACGTTAAACGACAGAACCACGTTATGCAGCGCGGTATTAGGATCCACCACGAAGGTCCCGCTCCCGCTGCCCTGGGTTGAGGCAAGCAGCGCAGCGTTCCAGCTCGCCGACCCGACCGTCGTATCGGAATAGGCGGCCGTATGGTGAACCGACGTGACGTCCATCGCGGTGCTGACATCGTTTACCGCATCCATTGGGCGCGCGGTTGGGGTGATGTTCAACGATGCCGTGTCTTTCGAGCCGTCAGGCGCGGTGATGGTGTAAACGAAGGTATCCGGCGTGCTGATATGGTCCGCGCCGACCCCGCTGTTCAGGGTGTAGGTGTACTCTCCGGCCGCGTTGATCCGCAGCGTACCGTACTCGCCGGTGATCTCCGTCAGACCGCTGCTGTTCACCGCCACGCCGTTAACGTCGGAGACTACGGTACCCGCTGGCGCAATATCATCCGCCAGCACATCGCCGGTGGTGCTCTCGCTCACGCTTGCCACGCTGTAGACATGATCCTGCAAGACGTTCAGCGTGTAGGCCGTCAGCGCGGTGATCCCCGCCGCCGTATTGAGCAGGAACAGGTACTCACCGGCGGGCAGATTCAGCGTCAGCTGCGGGGAGGTGCCGCCCAGCAGCGGCGCGCGCAGCCAGCCGGGTTCAACGCGCATCTGCTCGAAGGTCTGTGTCGCATTGTTGAACTTATAGATGTAAAGGTCGAACACCGAGGCCAGCGCGACGCCGCCCACGGACGCCTGAACGGTCATGGTGCGGGTGGTGCCTTCTTCCACGTTATAGATGATCGGGTTGGCCAGATCGTCCAGCAGGTTCAGCCCCAGCGTATTGCCAAGGTTGATCCCCACCAGGGTAAAGCCGCCCTGCGACGAGGTGCCGTTGTTGATCGCCTCCACGGTGGTATCGAAGGTCAGCGAGGCGGTATCGTCCACGGCCACGATACCGCTGCTGCTGGTGCCTTCGCCCAGCGACAGCACCAGATTTGCCGAGGCGCTGGTGCCGTTGTGGGTGATGGTGTAGGTAAAGTTCTCCGTGCGGCCAATGACGGCGGCGCTGGTGTTGGTCAGGTTATAGGTATAGCTGCCGTCCAGGTTGATGGTCAGCGTGCCGTACTGCCCCTGAATCACTGTGCCGTCAGCCGTAACGCTGGTGGTGGTGCCCTGGGCGTTGGTGACCGCGGTGACGGTGGTGCCCGCCGGGGCGTTGTCGCTGCCTGCGGTTGGATCCACGTCGGTGATGACGTTACCGACAATGTTGGTTTCGCCGGACACGGTGCCTGCGCTGGTCTCTTTCACCGCCACATCGAGGCTGGTGTAAGAGCCGGTTGCCAGCAGGTTAGTGTTGTAGCTCAGGACGCGATACTGACCATCCGCCAGACCGGTCAGGTTCAGCGACACCCCCGTCGCGCCGAGGGTCAGCAGGTCAGCGAACTGCGGCTGTCCGGTATCGACCACGGTGGTCCAGGTATTGTTGGCGGCGTCAAAGCGCTGTACCACCAGCTCAAGGGTATTGAGCAGGGAAAGAACGGCACCCGTGGCGTTGGCGTTCACGGCAATATCCGCACTGCCGCCGTTGCCGACGGTGAAACCTACCTGCGCGGTGTCGTTGCCGAGCAGCGTCAGCACGTTACCTACGGCGCCCACCAGCAGGAAACCATAGTCGCTGTACTGCGAGTTGGTCACCGTTGCGGTGGTCGTCAGCGCCAGCTCTTCAACGTTGGTGCTGGCAGAGAGCGGCACCACCGGCGCAAGGGCTGAGCCGGGCAGCGAGACGTTCCCTGCCGCATCGGTGGCGGTGATTTGCAGCGTCTGGCCTTCCGTCTGTTTATTGAGGAAGGTGTAGCTCCAGGATCCGTTGCTGTCTGCCGTGGCGGTGACCGTTGAATTGTCCGCCAGACGGATGGTGACGGTGCTGCCCGCTTCGGCGCTACCGGTCAGTACGCTGCCGTCTGCGTTGAAGGTCCCGGTTGGAGCCGTTGGCGCAGTGAGATCGACAATGACGGTGGTCGACGTGGAAATCGGGCTGGTGCCCGAGCCGTTGCTCGCCGTGGCGGTGAAGGCATGTGGCCCTTCGCTCAGCACCGGCGTGGTGAAGCTCCAGTTGCCGCTGGCATTCGCGGTGACCGTGCCCATCAGCACCCCGTTGTTATAGAGGGTGATGGTCGCGTTCGGCTGCGCCGTGCCGCTCAGGGTTGGCGTGGTGTCATCGGTGGTTTTCCCGTTGGTCAGGTTGCCCGTCACCGTGCCGACGTTATCATCGATGTTAGCGATAACCGGCGCGTTCGGGATCGTGGTGATCGGGGCAATCACGGAGGTGGTGATACCCGCGTTACCGGCCTTATCGGTAGCAAAGACAATCAGTGACTCCCCGCCGGTCTGTGGAGGGGTGAGGGTGGCGCTGAAGTTTCCGCTGCCGTCCGCAACGGCTGTGCCAAGCACGGTTCCGGTGCTGCTGGTGATGGTGACGGTACTTCCCGCTTCCGCCGTACCGGTAACCTGCGTCCCGTTGGTGATCACCGCCAGCCCGGTTGGGGCTGCTGGCGGCGTCAGGTCAACGTTGATCGTGATAATCGGCGATGGCGCGCTGGTATTGCCCGCGGCATCGGTGGCGGTGGCGGTGAAGCTATGCGCGCCTTCGATCAGCGTGGTGCTGGTTTGCGGCAGCGTCCAGTTGCCGTTGGCATCGGCAGTGACGGTTCCCACCAGCGTCGTGCCGTCGTAAATACGTACGGTGGCATTGGCTTCCGCCGTACCGTTTAAGGTCGGACGGGTGTCGTTGGTTGGGTTGGTGCCGGTGACAGGGCCGGTGACGGTTCCCACATCATCCACAATCGAGGTGATTGCCGGTGCGACAGGGGCGGTGGCATCCACATTGATGGTGTAACCCCCGGTCTGTGCGCTGGCGTTGCCCACGGCGTCGGTGGCGGAGAAGGTCAGATTATGCGGCCCGTCAGCCAGCGGGGTGGACGGCGTAAAGCTCCACGCGCCGCCGGTGGCGACCGCGGTGCCAATCTGTACCCCATTGTCGTAGATGGTTACCGTCGCGCCGGCTTCTGCCGTACCGGTGAGCGTTGGACGTGCATCGTTGGTTAACCCGCCGTTGGCGACAGGCGTCGCAGCATTACCGACGTCGTCGGTGATGCTGGTCAGCACCGGTAGCGCTGGCGGCGTGGTGTCAATGGTCAGGCTGAAGTCGGCGGACGGCGCGCCGGTGTTCCCCGCCTGATCCGTTGCTTCTGCGGTAAAGGTGTGTGACCCGGTGCCCAGCGGCACGGTGATATCCACGGTCCAGTTGCCGTTAGCATCGGCAGTACCGGTGCCCACCAGCGTAGTGCCTTCGTAGATATTCACGGTGGCCAGCGGCTCGCTGGTCCCCACCAGGCGCGGGAGAGGATCGTTCGTGGTCTGGCCGGAGCCAATCGCCCCGGTGATGGTGCCAACATCGTCAATCGCCTGGGTGATAACCGGCGCGGCAGGCGCAGTCGTATCCACAACCAGCGTAAAGCCTGGTGAGGCAGGACTGACGTTGCCCGCGGCATCGGTTGCCGTGGCGGTCCAGGTGTGGCTGCCGTTTGCCAGCGTGCCGGTGGTGAAGCTCCATACGCCGTTGGCATCCGCCACGGCGGTGCCCACCGGCTGACCATTCTCATAGATGGTGATGGTCGCGTTGGCTGCCGCGGTGCCGTTCAGCGTTGGCGTGGTGTCGTCTGTGCTTTGTCCCGAGGCGACCGGGCCCAGCACGGGACCGGCATTGTCGGTGGCAGGGGTAAAGACCGGTGCTTCGGGCACCGACGTATCCACCGTCAGGTTGAACGGTGGCGAGGTGACTCCGGTATTGCCTGCGGCATCGGTGGCGTTAAAGGTAATGGTATGCGGCCCTTCACCCAGCGCGGTGGTCGGCGTGAAGGTCCAGTTACCCTGGGCGTTGACGACCGCCGTGCCGATTTCCACATCATCGACAATAACGTGCACCGTTGCGCCCACTTCCCCCGTACCGTTGAAGGTTGGACGGGTGTCGTTGGTGGAACCGTTGCTGGCGATGATTCCCGTTCCCGGGCTGACATCGTCTATCACCGTGGTGACCACCGGGGCCGCAGGGCCAGTGGTATCCACCGTAAAGGCGAACACTGGCGAGTTGGCGGAGACGTTTCCAACATCATCGCTGGCGTTTACGCGCAGGTTATACGTCCCGTCCGTCAGGACCGGATCCGGCGTAAAGGTCCAGTTACCGTTGCCGTCGACCGTAGTGGTACCAATCTCCACGCCGTTATTCAGAACGTGAATAGTGGTGCCCGCCTGGCCGGTGCCGCTCAGGGTTGGCGTGGTGTCATTTGTCACCTGCCCGGCGGTAAGCGGGCCGGTTACGCCACCCGGGGCGTTGTCGCTGACCGTAACGATCGTCGGCACCTGTGGCGCAGTAAGATCGATTTCGACGCTCCAGGCGTTGGACGGCTGGCTGACGTTGCCCTGCGGATCCGTGGCTCTGACGGTAAAGTCATGCGTCCCTTCGCCGAGGGCGGTTTCAGGAGTAAATGTCCAGACGCCGGTACCGTCTGCTGCCACGGTACCAATCTGCGTGGTGCCATCAAAAATGGCGACGACGCTGTTCGGCTCAGCGGTACCGGTCAGGGTTGGCGTGGTGTCGTTGGTTGGATCGCCGCTTGGAACAGGCGTTGCCGCATTGCCTGCGTTATCCGTCACGCTGGTAATCACCGGCGTGGTAGAGACGGTGTCGACCACAATGGTGATCCCGGCCGACGGGGTGCTCTCATTGCCTGCCGGATCGGTGGCGGTCACGGTCAGGGTGTGGCTGCCGTCGTCCAGCACAGGCGGCGTGTAGCTCCAGGTGCCAGTCGGACCGACAATAACGGTGCCCAGCGGGTCGCCGTCATCGTACACCGTAATGGTGTCCCCGGCCGTGCCTGTCCCGGTCAGGGTAGGACGGTTGTCGTTGGTACTCTGCCCGTCGGCGATTGGCCCGGTGATCGGACCTACGTCATCGGTCACCGCACCGATGGCTGGCGCTGTCGGGGCGGTAAGGTCGACGGTGACGGTCGCGACAGGCGACTGTCCGCTGGTCGCGCCGGTGGTGGTGTTAGTGGCGGTCACGGCGAAGGTGTGTGGCCCTTCCGTCAGCGGCAACAGCGGCGTGTAGCTCCAGTTGCCGTTTGCATCCGCAACAACGTTGGTCAGCGGAACCAGCACCCCATCCTGATAAATGGCGATCACGCTGCCCGGATCGGCGGTGCCGGTAAGGGTAGGCGTGGTGTCATTGGTGGTTTTATCTTTCACGTCGCCAGTGACAGGATCGACGTCATCGTTGATCGCCGTAATCACCGGCACCGCAGGCAGATCGAGCGGGGAGTCCGGCACGTCAAAGGTGGTTGACGGGCTGGCATTGCCTGCGGGGTCCGTGGCGATCAGCGTCAGCGTCGCGGCATCCAACTGGGCCGGGGAGAGGGCAATGGAGAAGGAGCCTCCCGTCGCGACCCCGGTCCCGATGATATTGCCGTTGGCGTCACGAACCGTCACCGTGGTTCCGTCATCCGCCGTCCCGGTCAGCGGGGTGCCCTCCGCGGCAATGGTCATATTCGTTGGCGTTGCAGGCGGCAGGGTATCCACCGTCACGCTGAGATCGCCGGAGCTGGCGGAGGTATTCCCCGCCGCGTCACTCGCGACCACTGAGAAGGTATGCGGCCCCTCGGTGAGCGCAGGGTCGGCGGTCCAGGACCATGTCCCGTTCGGCTGAACCTCCACGACCACCGGCGAGGCGACACCATCAACGGAGACGGTGACGCTCGAACCCGGCTCGCCAATCCCGGTGAGGGTTGGCGTACCGTCGCGGGTGTAAAGCACGCTGTTGGTCAGCTGGCTGTCAGAGACGGCGTCAATTTGCGGCACGGTTGGCGCCTGCGTATCAACCTCCACCGTAAAGACCGGACTTACCGGGCTAACGTTACCGGCATCGTCCACCGCGGCGACGGTGATATTCAGCGGGCCGTCGGTTTGTGTCGGCAGGGTATAGGACCATTCATTATTGACGACTTCTACGCGCGCGACTTCCACGCCGTTGTTGTAGATGATCACCGTCTCGCCGGTGGTGCCGGTTCCGCCGATGCCTGGCGTAGTGTCGTTGGTAGACTCGCCATTCTGCACGCCACCAATGGCACTGATAACCGGAGTATCCGGGGCGAGGGTATCGACCGTTATCGTGATACCGGCTGATGGCACAGATTCATTCCCGGCTTCATCGGTGGCGGTCGCCGTGTATTCGTGCGTCCCTTCGCCAATGTTGCTCTCAGGACGCCAGCTCCAGTTACCGTTACCGTCCACCGTAACGCTGCCCACGGCCTGCGGCTCGCCTGTACCCACCTGGTCATAGATGGTAATGACGTCATTCGGCGTACCGGTGCCACTCAGGACCGGACGCGGATCGTTGGTGGATTCGCCATCCAGCACGGGTCCGGTGATCTGGCTTACGCTGTCTGTCACCGTTGGGGTTCCCGGTTGGGCAGGCGCGTCAG
Organism: Enterobacter sp. CRENT-193; assembly: GCF_002787395.1. Classification (NCBI taxonomy): domain Bacteria; kingdom Pseudomonadati; phylum Pseudomonadota; class Gammaproteobacteria; order Enterobacterales; family Enterobacteriaceae; genus Enterobacter; species Enterobacter sp. CRENT-193. The sequence continues at coordinate 1,946,723 of NZ_CP024812.1, forward strand.
TATCAATGGTAATGGTCACCGGCGTGGACGGCGCGCTTTCGTTCCCGGCGCTGTCCTGGTTAGTGACCGTCAGGGAGAGATCGTAGGTGCCGTCAGGGAGCGGATCATCCGGCGTCCAGCTCCAGTTACCGTCGCCATCGATCTCGGCTTCACCAATTTTAGTAGCGCCATCGTAAATGTTCACGATATCCCCCGGCGTGCCCGAGCCGCTCAGGGTTGGCGTGGTATCCCGGGTGGTCTCCCCTGGATTCAGGGCCGTCCCCGGCGTGCCGCCGTCCGGGTTGACGGTGATCTCAGGAATATCCGGCGTTGCAGGCGCGGTCGTGTCGATCGCCAGTTCAAACGGCGGCGAAATGGTGGTGTTACCCGCCTCATCCGTTGCGTGGACCGTCAGCGAGTGCGGGCCGTCCGTCAGCGGCGTGGTTGGCGTAAAGCTCCAGCCGCCGCTGCCGTCGAGCACCGCCGTGCCGAGCAGGGTGGTTCCGTCATAGATCGTGATGGTGGTGCCGTCCGGTGCGGTTCCCTGCAACTGCGGCAGCGTGTCGTCGGTGGTGTCCCCGCTGTTAAGCGGAAGCTGCACGGGCCCCACGTTATCGGAGACGGTGTCAATGGTGGCCGCTGGTGGCGGGGTGGTATCGACGGTAAGGGTAAAGCCGGCTGATGGTGCGCTGGCGTTACCGGCCGCATCGCTCGCGACGACGGTGAACGTATGCTGCCCGTTCACTAATGGGGTAGCAGGTGTGAATGTCCATGCGCCACCGCTGTTAACAACGGCAGTACCAATATCCTGTCCGTCCAGGCGGATCGTCACGGTGGAGCCCGGCTCACCGGTACCGTTCAGCGTCGGGAGCGTGTCGTTGGTAGTTTCATTGGTGTCGAGCGCACCCGTGCGGCCCGGTACGTCATCAATGACCTGCGTAATGGCCGGCGCGCCCGGCGCGGCGGTATCCACCGTGATGCTCCAGGTGTTCGATGTCCCGCTGAGGTTATTATTGGCGTCAACCGCCGTCGCCGTCAGCACGTGCCCGCCGTCCGGTAGCGCGGTTTCCAGCGTGATGGACCACTGACCGTTCGCCGAAACCAGCGCGGTGCCAAGCACGGTATTACCGCTGTAGAGGGTGATGGTGGTGCCAGGCTCGCCCGTTCCGTTGATGGTTGGCGTGTTGTCGTTGGTGAGACCGTTCTGGCTGACAGGACCGGTGACGCCTGGGGCATCATCCACCACGCCCGTGATGACAGGGGTTTGTGCCGCGGTGATGTCCGGCGCGTCAAACGGCGCGGTTGGGCCGGTGTTTCCGGCGTTATCGGTGGCATCGGCGGTCAGGGCTTCGCCGTTGGCTTTCGGCGGGATCAGTTCAACGCTGAAATTCCCCTGATCGTCGGCGACTGTTTCCCCGACCTTCACGCCATTTTCACGGATGGTGACGGTGCTGCCCGGCTCGGCTGTACCGGTTACGGTGGTGCCGTCGGCAGAGATCACCACGTTTTCCGGTGCCAGCGGTGGGGTGCTGTCTGGCGCGTCGGCAAAGCCAGACGGGCTGGTGTTACCGCTGCCGTCGGTGGCCGTCACTTCAAGGGCTTCGCCGTTGGTCTGGGCTGGCGAAATCGGGATGGTGAAGGTGCCGTCCGGGCCGGCGGTGGCCTGGCCGATGATCGTACCGTCCGGCGCTTTAATGATAATCGTGCTGTTTGGCTCGGCGGTTCCGCTGACGCTGGCCCCGTCTTCCGCCACCACCAGGTTGCCCGGTGCGGCAGGTGGGGTGATATCCGCTGCGTTGACCAGCGCCGGTGAGCTCTGGTTGCCTGCGGCATCGGAGGCGACCACGGAGATAATCTCGCCGTTGGTCTGCGCAGGGTTCAGGTTGACGACATAGTTGCCGTTGCTGTCGGCAGTGGCGGTCCCGATTTGCAGCCCGGCATTGTTGGTGATGACGATTTTACTGCCCGGCTCGGCGGTACCGGTGATCTGGGTGCCTGCGGAGTTGAGCGTCGCAACCGGCATGTCTGGCGGCGTAAGATCGACGGTAAAGTTGATCGGCTGAGACAGACCGCTCTGGTTGCCTGCCGCATCGGTTTCCCGCAGGGTAATCGAGTGTGCGCCTTCTGCCAGTGGACTCGTCGGCGTGATGCTCCAGGTGCCGTTCGGCAGAACGGTGGTGGTGCCGATAACAACGCCGTTATCGTAAACCGTGATCGTGCTGCCCGGTTCGCCTCTGCCCGTCAGACGTGGCTCTGAGGCATCGGTAAACTGCCCGGCACCGATCGCTCCTTTCAGTACGCCCGTGTCGTCGTTAATGATAAACCCGGAAGGCGTTTGCGGCGCGGTGACATCTACCGTGACGGTAAAGACCGGCGAGGCTGGGCCAGTGTTACCGGCGACGTCGGTGGCGCGCACGGTAAGCTGGTGGCTGCCTTCGCTCAGGTTCACCGACGGCGTAAAGCTCCAGCTTCCGTTGCTGCCCACAATCGCTGTGCCAATGGCAATGCCGTTATCATAGATGGTGACCGTCGAGCCCGCTTCCGCCGTACCGGTGAGCTGTGGCCGTGGGTCGTTGGTGCTGCTTCCACTCCCGAGTGTGCCGGTGCCAGGCGCAACATCATCGGTGATGCTGACGATCGCTGGCGCGCCAGGCGCGACGGTATCGACCACGAAGCTTACCGCCGTGGACGCCGGGCTAGTATTTCCTGCGGCATCGGTCGCGGTGGTGGTAATGGCGTGGTTGCCTTCAGACAGGTTGGTCGACGGGGTAAAGCTCCATTTCCCGGTGGCATCGGCTGTGGCGGTACCAATCGGTTTCCCGTTGTCATAGAAGGTAATGACGGTGCCGGCTTCACTGATGCCGCTGAAGGTCGGGCGGGCATCGTCCGTGCGTTGTCCGTTGCTCAGCGGGCCTGTTTCGGCGCCTACGTTATCATTGACGGTGACAATCTCCGGTGCATCCGGCGCGGTTAAATCCGGTGCCGTGACCTGAACGCCCGGGCTGGTATTGCCGGACGGATCGGTGGCGGTAGCGGTGATCTGTTCCCCGTTGGTGAGCGGCGTACCCAGATCAATCGTAAATTTCCCGTCGCTACCCGCTTTGCCCGTTCCGATGGTGTTGCCATCGGCATCTTTCAGGGTAACGGTGCTGCCCGGCTCAGCGGTACCGGTGACGGTTTTGCCGTCAGGGGAGACCTCCAGATTGGCCGGGGCATCCGGTGCGGTGAGATCCGGTGCCGTGACCTGACCGCCCTGGCTGGTATTGCCGGATGGATCGGTGGCGGTGGCGGTGATCTGTTCCCCGTTGGTGAGTGGCGTACCGAGATCAATCGTAAATTTTCCGTCGCTGCCCGCCTTGCCCGTTCCGATGGTGTTGCCATCGGCATCTTTCAGGGTAATCGTGCTGCCCGGCTCAGCGGTACCGGTGACGGTTTTGCCGTCAGGGGAGACCTCCAGATTGGTGGGGGCATCCGGAGGCGTGGTATCTGGCTCGGAAGGATTTCCCGGATTGCCGGGATTCGGGCTGTTGTTATCGTCATCCCCGCCACCTCCACCGCCAGTTCCCGCCGCAATGGCAATCCCACCTGCGGCGGCCAGGCCACCCAGCACCCAGGGCCACGCAGCGGCGCCGCCGGCATCACTCCCTGACGCCGCCAGTAATGCATCGGTGGAGGCGATGGATTCATAGGTTGCGGCACCGGTTGGATCTTCAATCCACCACAGCGCACCGTCGCTCTCCTCAAGCACCAGCTGGCTCACGCCCTGCGCGTCGGTGACGTAGAAATTCTTGAGGGTAATCACTTCGCCCGAGTTGAGGGTAATCACCAGATCGTTTCCGCTGCGGGAGTAACCTGAGATGTCGGCGCGATCCACGTTAAGTTTAACGATTGAGGAGTGATCGAGTGTTATCTGTGTCCCTTCCGTGGTCGTTTCCACGCCAGTTAATTTAGATATAACAGATATTTGGCTCATACAATTATTACTCCAGCTGAGTGATTGGTTACGGCGTGTAAAACAAAGCCATCGTTTCTGAAGAGACGAACGCGCTCCCGGCGAAAATACTGTTTAATAAACAGGATTTACCGTTACTTTCTTCAGCGCGACCGATGCCCGCCAGGATTAAAAGTGGCAACCTCAGGGCAAAGCTAATTATTTACACAGGAAATAGTTGTTTATTTATATGTTTGCGATTTATAAGCCTTATTATTTGTGCAGGTATTGATTTATTTCGTTATGAAAATGATATAGCTATAAATGTCTGAATATGCAAATTAAGTGTTCGTAAACCCAGCACGGCTATTGCAGGGGCGATTAATTGATGGCGTTAATATATTTCGTTAGCTATGAGGGCACGTGGGTCAAGGGTTTTGGCGTTAAAGGTGCAACCCTTAAAACGCTGCTGGTGGGGCGATAATAATAATTAAAATGTGCGGTAAATATTTAATTTTGGTTATGTTTAATTTCTGCTTAATAGTAATTTAAGTTAGGGTAAAATTTCTGGTGTATGATATATTTTAAATTCTCTCATTTATAAAATATATTTTTGCGTGCGGGTTAATTTCTGCTACTCCAAAAATAACGTGTTTTCTTCTCATGTTTTATAAATAAAAGGCCGCAAGCGTGGCCTTTCAGAGGCAATCGGTATTAGCCTAAAGAAATTAAGCCGATTTCCACGAGGGCGGCTAATGTCAAAAGAATAAAAAGGATAACAATTATTGGTCTGTACATTTTTAAGGTTCCATCCTTGTGTGAAGTCCTGCCCATCGTGTCCGTTGTCATTTTCCATGGTAATGACGTGCTGTCGTTGATGCTCATCAAAGGGACGCAGCAGATTGAGGAAAATCTGCATTCAGGGTTGGAACCATTCAACGCTGTGTGGGTTGCGTGGCGGGGAGCTGTCGCCACTGGCGGATGTGCTCGATCAGGGCTCTGAGCTTGGGGGCCATATTGTGGCGCTGGGGAAAATAGAGATAAAAACCAGGAAAAGATGGAAGAAACGCATCCAGTAAGGAAACCAGCTGTCCTGATTCAATGTACGGTGTGAAGGTGTCCTCGGTGGCAAAGGTTATACCACCGCCGGCCAGCGCGAGGCTGAGCATAAGACGCAGATCGTTAGTGGTGATTTGTGGTTCAATTGCCACATCGAAAGGGACGCCTGCTTCCTCAAACTCCCAGCGATAGGGGGCAACGTCCGGGGAAGGGCGCCAGCCGATACACCGATGAGCGACCAGCTCACGGGGATGCGCCGGTGCGCTGTGTGTCGCCAGATAGGAAGGTGAAGCCACCACCCGTTCACGCTGCTGGCCCGTAAGGGGAATCGCGATCATGTCTTTTTCGATAACTTCGCCCAGTCTCACCCCAGCGTCATAGCCCGCTGCCACGATATCGAATTCCTCATCTGACACGAAGACATCAAGCGATACCGCAGGATGCGCGGCCGTAAACGAGGCGAGCAGTGGGCCCGAAAGAAACGCTTCCGCTATTGAGGTGACAGCGATCCTGAGCTGTCCGCGCGGCATGCTGTCCGAGGTGACATCGTCAAAGGCCGCCTCAATGTTGGCGATGGGCCCCAGCAACGATTTATGCAACCGTTCACCCGCTTCGGTGAGCCTTACCGAGCGCGTGGTGCGCATCACCAGCAGGGTCTGAAACCCATCTTCGAGACGTCTTATCCCCTGGCTGACAGCGGAACGGGTGATGCCCAGCCGCCCGGCGGCCGCGCTGAAGCTGCGCTCCTCGGCGACCGCCAGAAAAAGCGGTAACAAATTAAGATCAATTTTCATTGTTTAACATCGCTAACCAGTGAGTCCAGTAAAGGCAGGATACAAGAAACAATGTTGAGACTCTATGATTGCTTTGAACTCAACTGAAGGAGCAAAACATGAACAAAGTGATCTTAATTACCGGTGCCTCCAGCGGTATTGGAGAAGGTATTGCCAGAGAGCTGGGAAAGGCAGGCGCAAAAGTTTTCCTGGGGGCACGCAGGCTGGAGCGCATCCACGCCCTGGCTGATGAAATCCGCAGCGCAGGAGGAGAGGCAGAGGCTCAGGTATTAGACGTTACCAGCCGCCAGTCTATGGCCGCCTTCGTTGAGGCAGCACGGGAAAAGTGGGGCCGCATTGACGTTCTTATTAACAATGCGGGCATTATGCCTCTGTCTCCGCTTTCGGCTGGCAAGCAGGATGAGTGGGAACGCACCATTGACGTGAATATTAAGGGGGTACTGTGGGGAATTGGCGCGGTTCTGCCGATTATGGAAGCCCAGAACTCGGGGCAGATCATTAATATTGGCTCGATCGGTGCCTTGTCCGTCGTGCCCACGGCCGCCGTCTATTGCGCGACCAAATTTGCGGTCCGGGCCATTTCCGATGGTTTGCGTCAGGAAAGTTCAAACATCCGCGTGACCTGCGTCAACCCCGGAGTGGTGGAAAGCGAACTGGCCTCGACCATTACGCACAAAGAAACCATGGCGGTGATGGATGCGTACCGGGCTATTGCTCTCAAACCAGCTGATATCGCTCGCGCCGTGCGCCACATCATCGAGGCGCCTGAGAGTGTCGATACCACCGAAATCACCATCAGACCTACGGCCTCCGCAAACTAACGTAGCGGGTCAGGCATCAGCCTGACCCGCTTCACTCTCTTACCACGGCTGTTCGGGCGGCATAATAAACAGCTCTGCCACGTTCACATGTTCCGGTGCCTGCAACACGTAAGGAATCGAGTCGGCGACATCATCGGCTTTCAGGAACGTCATCTTCTCTTTCAGCTGTTCCATCTGTGCACGATAATTTTTGTCACTGATATGCTCGAATAATTCACTTTCAACGGCACCCGGCTGAAGCGAGGTGACGCGAATGTTGAACTGAGGCGCCAGCTCCACGGACGGGGGGGTTATATGCCGCTGCCAATGGTCGAGGAAGCTTTCGCAGCGGGAAAACGGGTTACGCTGAACGTGCAGATGCAGCCCGACGTCGGGACCGGTTTTTCCATGCGGGCAGTGCACCTGGAAGAACATCCGCCCGGCCAGGCCAGATGCTGGTTCGTTAACACGCTGAAAGGCTGACATGCCGGGTATCAATAGCATCGTTGGGTAGCCAGCATTCATTGCTCAGGAGGGCTTTCCACTCTCTCATTGCGCTGGTTGGAACCCACGGTGTTACCGGCGCGATCCGAAATCTCATACTCAATGGTAACGTTATGCCTGGTGGTCGGTGTGACGGTGATGTCCTTGATCCTGCTGCCCGAATCGGGGGGAAGCGTGAGGCTTGTATTGCCTTTAGCCAGCACCCGACCATTTTGCTTCACCTGCCACTTCAGACGACACGCCTCACAGGCGGACCAGGTGTCATTGATCGCCCACAGGCGAACCGTTGCTTCGCTTCCCTGACGCCACACCGCCGTCACGGGTTCAATCGACGGCAGAATGGGCTGATAGGCTTTTTGCAGGGCGTAGTAGCCCGCTTTCGGCTTACGCAGATAATCCACGACGCCCCAGTTGATGGAGGGCCAGGTTTCTACAAACATAAAGTGGAAGAGGGCAGTTACCGGCTGGTAGCGCTGCCGACGATAGCTCTCTGCCGCCATTGCCACCAGCTCTGCCTGGTAACGCTGGGTGTTGGCAATCATCTCCTGAATGGTATTGCCCCGCGGAATATTGGCAAATTTAAAGGTCTGGAAGGGCTGGAAGTTATGGTATTTCCAGTGCGTCCAGCCGGGATCGTCGGCGGCGGTGCTTTTCGGCCACATCAGGCGGGCGGGAATGATGGTTTTCAGGGTTGAGAGTCGCGGTAGCGCCTGAGCGCCAAACTCCGTGATGATCGCGGTTTTGGCGGGGCCAAGAAGATCGCGCATGGTGCCAAAGTACCATCCGGCCCAGTAGTGTTCTTCCACCGCAGAAAAACGATGCACTATGCGCGAGGTATCTTGCGAAAGCGCGTCTCCGACGCGTTTCGTCAGCGTCTGGTTCAGGTTTTTATTCCAGTCGGGAAAGCGTTTTTCCATCCACGGTGAATTCCATGGCGGCTCGTTATGACCGCCCCAGACGATAATGGCCGGGGAATTACCAAACTGTTCAACCATCTCGCGGGTCTGTCGCACGGCATTATCCGCGAAGGCGTCGCTGTTATTGTAACCCCATTGCAGGGGGACATCCTGCCAGATCATCAGCCCCATTTCGTCAGCCACATCGTAAAGTGCCCGGCCTGCCACATGCGAGTGAACGCGTATCGCGTTGGCGTTCATTGCCTGCACCAGCCTGAAATCGCGGCGATATTTTTTGCGTGTCATGGTGCTAAGCCACGGGGAGCCGATGTAATTACTCCCTTTGATAAACAGGCGTTTGTCATTAAAGAGCCAGCCCTTGTTGTCAGGCTGCTTCACTATCTTGCGTAACCCGGTACGGGCAACTGCGGTATCCATCACTCCTTGCTTATCCGTCAGGGTTGCGCGCACTCGGTACAGGTTTGGCCTGCCATAGCCCACTGGCCACCAGAGCCTGGCGCCTTGCATTGGCAGCGTGACGCGAAGCGATTGCGGCTTTCCGTCCGTTCTCGCAAGGTTTACAGGGAATTCCTGCTTTACAGGCGGGCCCGTAAAATTGTCTGGCGTGGCCGACAGGCGCAAAGTTACGTCACCGGCAGACAACGCCCGGTAGCGGATCTCGGCGTGCAGCGCTGGTTTGCTCAGCCCTTCACGCCAGTCCGGACGCAGTATTACCTCGTCGATGGTCACTCCGCGGCTCAAATGTAGCTTTACCGGCGACCAGATCCCCCCGGAGTTGGCATCCTGGCCGTCCTCTGACCAGGCCCCGCCAGGGCGGGTATCGTGCTGGTTAAGTACGCCTTTAACCATCGTTTTATGCAGCGGCCAGATTGTTTTCGGATCTTCCCAGGGACTGTCCACCCGCACGGCGAGCTTATTGTGTCGCTGCAAAGCATCGCTTATGTCTACCGAGAAGCGCTGAAAATACCCCTCGTGATGGGCAAGATGCCTGCCGTTGAGCGTGACGTCGGCAAAATAGTCCACGCCATCAAAGACCAGGGTGGCCATGGTATCGGGCGCGCGCCTGGGCAGGGTAAATTCGTGCCGATACCAGAGGGCACCCTGATGATCGTATCCGGCGCTGTACCAGTTGGCCGGAACCGCAATCGATCGCCAGTCGCGGTCAGGCGCGCTGGCGCCATCAAAGGTGCTGAGGTTGGCGTCATGCACGCGCCACATTCCGGCCAGTGACCAGGTGACGGGCTGGCTGGCCTGGGCCAGCAGAGGGCTAATTGCCAGCAGCAGAAGAAGCCTGATCATCTTTAACCTCCTGTGCTCTGCGGCGCAGCCAGGCCGCAGAGCGTCTGGCCTCCTCGATAAGCTCGCCATGTAAAACGCTCAGCCCCGTCTGGTTCAGCGAGACCGCCTGACTCTCCAATTGCTGGAGCACTTCTGAAAGACGAATGAAACCGAGGGTGACGGCTTCGCCGCGAAGCTTATGAGCGGCCCGCCGCAGGGCATCGCGGTCATTATGCGCAATGTTCAGCGCCATGGCTGCCACCGCCTCGTCAAGACCGTTGCCGAACAGCGCCAGCAATTCATTAACCAGTTCAGGATCGTCCGCGCACTGTTTTAACAGCTGTGCCTCATCTGGCAGACCCTTATCTTCTCCGGCGAGAACATGGGCTATCTCCTCCCTGAGCGCCTCCTGACTTACCGGCTTGGCAATATAGCCGTCGAAGCCCATTGCCAGACAGCGCGCCTTGTCACCCTGCATGGCATGGGCGGTCATCGCGATGGCGGGCTGGTGGCTACGCCCCCGCGTCAGTGTCTCCTCACGAAGCAGGCGAATGGCCGTTTCACCGTCCATTTCTGGCATTTGCAAGTCAACCAACATCAAATCCCAGGACTGTTCACGCCAGCGTTCGAGGGCCTCCCGGCCATTGGATACCACTTCGCAACGGTGGCCGAGCTGCTCCAGCAGGCGTCTGGCGACTTTCTGATTCACCAGGTTGTCCTCGGCCAGAAGAATGTGAAGTCCGCCCTGCGCCGGTACAGGCGAGGTGACGGGAGAGGGAGAAAGAGAAGGGGGCGATGCCAGATGTGGAGCGGGTGCCAGGACGCTGGCTATGGTTTGATAGAGTTCACGTTGGGCAACCGGCTTATGCAAATAGTGGGCAACCCCGATGCGCTTGAGCATATTGGCATCGAAATGGCGGCTCATGGAACTGAGCATAATGATGTGGCTTTGCTCGGCCTGCGGCATAACAGAGAGCTCAATGGCCAGCGATACACCGTCCATATCCGGCATCTGGGCATCCAGCAGGATCAGCGGCCAGTATCCCCTTTTTGCGGTCAGGCTTAACGCTTCCCCGGCGTTGTTAACACAGGTCGGTGTCAGACCCATCTGGCGAAGCATGGTGTCCAGCAGCCGCAGGTTGGTACTGTTGTCGTCTACCACCAGTACCGATTCGCCGTTAAAGCGTGCTACAGGAGCATCGGTTGCTGAGACAGCCAACTGACCTTCCAGTGGCAACGTAAAAGCAAATTCGCTGCCTTCACCCGGCTCGCTCTGAACCGTTAGCTCTCCGCCCATCAGACTTACCAGGCGGGCAGAAATGGTCAGCCCGAGGCCAGTACCGCCGTAGCGGCGGGTGGTAGAGCTATCGGCCTGGCTGAACGCCTCGAAAATGGCTTTTTGTTTCTCCATCGGGATGCCAATGCCGCTGTCGCGTATGCGAAAACGCCAGTGCCCTTCACTTTCTGTAGGCTCTATTGCCAGCATAACCTCACCGTGATGGGTGAACTTCAGCGCGTTGCCCAGGAGATTAGTCAGAATTTGACGTAGTCGGGGACCATCAACGATGAGCACTTCCGGCACCCCCGGAGCGATATCCACCAGCAGTTCAATGCCTTTTTCGCTGGCGGAGGGCATATGCGGGCGGATGAGCGACTGCACAAAGGGGCGGATTTCCAGCGGCTCTGTATCGACGGTCATCTTACCTGACTCAATGCGTGAGAAATCGAGAATGTCATTGATGATATGCAGCAGTGACTGCGCTGAACTCATCACCAGAGAAAGATATTCACGCTGTTCGGGGGTGAGCTGTGTATCGAGGCAGAGCTGAGTCATGCCCAGAATGCCGTTCATCGGGGTGCGAATTTCGTGGCTCATGTTGGCGAGAAATGCACTCTTCGCCTCGTTGGCCTCCCGGGCCACTTTCGCCGCTTCAATGGCTAACAACTCGGCCTCCTTGCGGCGGGTGATGTCCTGTAGGGTGCCGATCACCCGTTCGGCCTGCTGCTGCATACTGAGGGTGACCACCTGTCCCGAAACCAGCATCCAGCGCCAGCCCTGCGTCGCGTGTTGCACGCGAATCTCACTTTCAAACACCGGCATGTGCTCCTGCCTGGAGGCGATCATCGCGTTGCGCAGGACGGCACGATCCTCTTCATGGACCAGATTCAGTAAAAAGCGCAGCGGGTAGTGCAGCTGCGTACGCGACTGACCCACCATCGCCAGCAACGTATCGTTCACCTCCAGGCTGTCGTGAGAGACCTGCCAGTTCCAGATGCCGATCTGAATGGACTCTGCGGTCAGTAAAAAATCATCGTGCAGCTGCTGGCGCGAGCGCTGGGCGTCGTCAAGCTCGGTAATATCGGTATGCAGGCTGAGAATGCCGCCATCGGCGAGACGCTGGTGCTGCACGTAGAGCCGCCGGTTTCCCGACTGCCGCACCTCTCGATGGCTTGACTGACGGCAGTTGCGAACGATCGCTTCACGCAGGGTCCGGCGGCGGGTGGAGTCGATGTTATAACCCGCATCAATAAATTTCTCCGCCAGGCTCTCGAGGGAAGCGCCGGCGATCAGCCAGGGGGCGATCACCGGGTAAAAGCGCGATATCTGGTCATTCCAGGCCAGCAGATGCTCGGCGGGATCGTAAATCATCACCCCCACAGGCAGCGCGTTGAGATCGAAACGGGATGTGGCTCGCATGGTTACTCACCTCTGGCCTTATAATGCAGCTCCGCCTGGCGGCGCAGATACTCCAGCCCGGGGGCAATTGCCATCGCCCAGGCTGTGAGGATCTCTTCATCGCAAAGTGGATCGCAGGCGCGCACGGTCCTGAGCATTGCCTCCCGCCAGAGGCCGAAAAATCGCGGTGGCAGGCCTAGTCCTTCATCACTCTGCTCCCGCGCCAGGCGTTCCAGAAAATCGGGTACAAACAGTGCACCGTCAACGGCAAGCATGGCGAAAAAGCTCTTGAAGATCGTCTGCTGGCCATCTCCGCCCTGGTCCCGGGCAAAGTGCTGTTCTGTCTCCGGTGACATATGGACAAACGTTTCCCAGAACGTTTCAAAAAAGTGCCGTTTATCATTCTCCGGCAGGACGCGGTTCAGGCTGGCGTCAAAGAGATCGCGATAAAATTTCATGGTGCGGCCCTCAAGGCACGTTCGCCGGGCAGACAGAGGCCGGGCGGATTGAAAGGATCCGACGTGCGGCGGGCAAAATAGCCATCATTCTTCACAAGGCCGTTTTCAAACAGCGGTCCGGCGTTGTGTTTGTACAGCAGCGCTTCCAGCACCATGGCGTTCGTCGAGAGGGTTAGCGTCGGGTTGATATCGCCGGTGGCCTCAACGCGGCCCTCAAACCAGCCCTGTTGCGGGTTATTCAAGTGTCGGGTTATAGCCATCAGGGCATCGGTATATTCGTTTTCCCACAGCGTCCAGAGCATGAAGACCGCTTTGGTGGTCACCTGTGCCAGCCGGGGATAGCTTTTACCGTCATCGCCCAACGTATTCCAGGCGTAACCATTCCCCCAGACGGTGTCCTCGACGTGCCATGGCGCCTGAGAGAGGTAAAAATCGGCGCGTGCGGTGAGTATGCCGTCGTGCTCCCAGCGCGTTTTTTGGCTGAGCCATACTCCTTCGGCCCGGGCGCGCAGCCTTTTTTGAATATCGACGGCCACTCCGGGAGCCTGCCAGCCAAACTCCAGACCCGGGAGCATCGCGGGGAGGGTGGAGAGCAGCGATGGCTGCCAGGTTGTTCTTGGATCGCGCGCGTCAACGGCGAGGCTGCGCTGGTACATGATGACGTTCTGGGAAGGCGGGGAAAATGCCTTGCCCGCCGGGAATCCCCACAGCCGAAACGCGCTGGCGGCATATTCGCTTTCACCCAGCCGCAGTTCGTCGCGTACCAACAGCTGTTCGTTCTGCTCGGACGCAGACCACAGCTCCCCGTCTTTATCCACCACCGGACAAAAATTCCAGCGCAGGATGATTTTTTCCAGATATTCGCGGTACTCAGGTGCTCGCTCGGCAGTGAGACGCAGGGCCAGCATCAGCCGCGCCATATCTTTCGCCGACCATCCGCGCTGCGCCGGTTTTCCTGTGAAATCGATGGGCGTGGCCGTACGGCTGGAATAGAGTCTGCCTGGCGTGCGGGTTTCGGTCAGCGTCAGGCGATTGAGTGTTCCGAGCAGGCGCGTCAGCCGTGCATCAAACTCGGCCGCCTGGATCAGACCCAGCTCGCGAGCTGCCAGCAGGGCGATAAGCGTATCGCCCATTTGCCACAGCGTAACGCGTGGCTGTTTATCGCTACCGTTGACCAGCCCTGTCTGAGGCTGGGTGTTATTCTCAAAATAGCGCCAGGCGATACCCGCCCACTCCCGCTCCTGTGGGGTCAGGCTACTGATGCGAGCGGTGGTGTGCCAGCCGCCTTTGGTCAGCCAGCGCCACCCTGCGCTTTCGCAGCTGAACAGGGCGAAGGCGATAATAAGAATGAGGACGGCGGCAGCCAGCCAGCGGGCTAAGGTCTTAAGCATTGTGCGGTCACCGGCGGCAGTTTCACAGGCTCGTCCGTATTACAGGTAGCACATTGACAGGCCTGGCAAGCGGGTTTGGTGCGCAGAGTGGTCCCGGTTTGTTCACACCATGTCTTCACTGCGGGCGTACTGTTCAGGAATGGACGGTTGCGCGAGGCATTATTAGGCTCAAAGAGATCCACCAGCTTTTTTTCCCACAGGGAAGGGGCAAAGTGGGGATCTTTGGGATTATCGCTGTTGAACTGCAACAGCTTGCCCTCTTTTTTGAACAGCAATGCTTCAAGCATGATGCCGTTGTTATTGGCCGTGAATTCTTTGATGGGGCCGTCGCCGTTTTCGTACAGCCCTTCATAGTAGCCTTTGCCCGCCTCGTTGGCGTTTTCAATGGCGTCCAGCAGGCGGTCGGTATAAGGCGAATTCCAGAGAACCCACATCCCGAGCGCCGCTTTCAGAGAGACGGCGGCCGTATTGGGAACGTACACGCCTTTATCGGTGATGGTGTTCCAGTTGAAGCCGTCGCTAAAGACGGTGTCGTAGACGAAGTAGGGTGACTGATCGAGTTGATGCTCAGAGCGAGCAGATAAAATACCGGTGATGGCGTAGCGATTCTCCTGAGCCTGGTAAACCCTGTCGGCGAAGTTTTTCATCCACGGATGGGTGTAGTCACGCGGGCTGTTTTCCCTGTCCGTCGGTTTGTCGAAACCAAATTCGAGGCCGTAAAGCACATAGGATTCGGTTACGACGTAATTATGCTGGCTGGTAAGGCGCGGATCGCGCGAGTCATAAGGCACCATTACGCAGTAGATCTCAGCCAGCTCGTAGGGCTGAGGCTGGCTGGCCTGACAGGTGCCAAAGCCCCACAGCGCAAAGCCCGCTGCACCATACTCTTCGTAGCCCAGCCGCCCCTCCTGCACGTACTTTGGCTGGCCATTTTCCAGGTAGGCTCCGTACATCATTCCACAGGGGTTGATGACGTTGGTGAAGTTCCATCCCAGCAGCACGTTATCAATGCTGTTGCTGTATTCCGGATAGCGCTCCTTAATGACCTTCAGCCAGATCAACATCCTGCCGATGTCCAGCGCCGAGAAGCCAATCTCGCCAGGTTTGTTCTGGTAGTTAACCTTCTGACCTGTGATGGTGTTATAGGCTTTATTGGGCAGTTCGTTGCGGAATAAATCCAGTTTGTTCAGGGTAGCGAGTAATTTCAGCATTCTGCGATCGAACTCAGCTTTATCAATAATCCCCAGCTCCCTTGCGGCCATCATCGCGGCCATATAAGAGGCGCTGTCCCACATAGTGGTTGAGGGGTATTTATTAACGGCATTTACCAGGCCGGTAGTGGGCTGATAGTTAGCAACGAAATATTGCCAGGCGTTTTTGGCAATAGTCATCTCGCGAGGCGTGAGTTCGCCGCTACGCGGTGGGTAATCAGAAGCGGGAAGTCCAGCCGCTGCCTGTGCCGCAGAGAGTGAGAGCCAGCACGCCACAAGCCCGGCCAGAAGAGGAAAAAAGAGTATTGATTTCAGCTTCATGGCTTCGCTCCTGCTGAAGAGGTTTGGGGAGTGGCGGGGCCAGGGCAGGCCAGACAAAGCATCTGACCGTGGGCAATGTAAGCCAGGCTTTCGAGGACGACCGCATTGGTATCGGCATCAACGATCTCGTTCACGCTGCTGTTGAGGTTAAGCCCGCGCTGCCAGCCCTTGCCTGGTACCTGTAGCTTTTGCACCTGCTGGCGCAGTGCTTCGCTCCAGCCGTTGCGGAACAGGGCGTACCAGGCAAAGGCGGTGCGGGTTGAAGTCATCGCCGTTTGCTCCGGCGTGGCGTCAAGCAGAGCGCTATTTTGCAGCGGCTGGCGATTGGGCAGATCGTTGACGTAATCCGGCGCGGGCTCGGCGTAATCGGTGCTGATCGGCGGCTTGCGGACCCGAAGGCTATGTCGACGCTGTTGGATCTGCATTATGCGCCATGTGATTTCTGCGCTCTGCGCATCAAAACCCAGCTCAAGCCCCGTTAATAAATAGGGAAGGCTGATAAGCGAAGGTTGGCGACCCCACGGCGTGCGCAGCCCCTCGTCAGGCACCATTATTCCGTCGATGTCGATCATCTGCTGCCCTTCTGGTGGATTCGTCACTGCCAGTCCCGCCGCGCTGTCGATCAGCCGAAGCGTATGGCTTGCATAAAGACGATAGCCGAAGCTGTTTCTCGGCTCGTCCGTCGCCAGCGCCCAATGGTGGAGCGGGACCGCGGCCTGGCTGGTGGTGTTATTGGCAATCAGGGCGCCCATCTTCCAGCGATCGAGCAGATTGCGTACGGCGCCAGCGTGCTGAGGATAGCGCCACAGCAGAGTTTGCAGGGCGTTAAGCAGGCGGCCCATGCCGATAGCCGAGGCGTCCGGTTTGCCCAGGGTCTCCAGCGTGTCGGCATGGTAATAGGCGGCGGGCAGCCCCTGAGGATTGAGTGGAAGGCTTGCGAGGGCCGCCAGTGCGGCCGCGATGCGTTCATCAAACTCCTCGGAAGTAAGAACGTTGAGCTGCCTGGCGGCTGCAACCGCAAAAAGATAGCTGCCGGTGCTCCACAGGCTGAGCCAGGGTTCGCCGTCGTGCGCGTTGGCCAGACCATTCGGCTGCGTGTTGTTCACATAATATTGCCAGGCCACCCGCGCCCAGATGGCTTCTTCGAATGTCAGTTCACGCGGAGCGGGCAAGGGTGGGAAATCGTTACTCAGCGATATCCCTGCGCTGCTCTCAACGCGTGTCGGCATCTGTTTTTCAACCCAGACGACAATAGCGAATCCCAGCAGAAAGCCGAGCAGAATGGTGAGGTAGCTGCGGGCTGACAAAAGTGCGTCGCGTTTTCTCATTCGCTCACCTCTTCTTCAGCCGGAGTCCACATGGCGGCGAAGATCAGCGGCACCATGGCGGCAATGTTGACTGCACCCCAGAAGATATTGATAACGTAGCCGGACGGATCGTCAACCTGCCCACGTGCAACCTGAATACCGCCCCAAATCAGCCCCGCCAGCGTGAGCACGACGATGGCGATTTGCGGTTTCACCAGGTATAGAAACCGTCCCGTCTGCCTCTCTTTGGGGGTAACGTGGAATTTGATCTGCTCTCCGCGCAGGACTGTGTTGAGCGCGCGCAAATTCATGGAGAAGAATGAGAGATACGATGCTCTGCCATCCCAGGCTGATATTCCCCAGGTGCCGAACATAAACGCCAGCTCCGAAACAATAAAAAAGGGCAAAAAATGAAGATAAAAGGGTTCAGACCAGGCTGATACAGGCGGAATGCCGGTAAACAGGTAAACAATGGGCGATATCAGGAAAACAGTGTTCCACACGCAGGCCAGATAGGACCAGAAGGTGGTGGCGTACATCAGCGTTTGCGGCAAAGAGAGCTTAAAACGGCGGCGGCTGAAAATATTGTCATGGAACAGAATATCCAGTGAACCCGCGGCATATTTGAAGCGCTGGATCATCCACGTCAGCATATCCTGCGGTGAGAGCATTTTCGATTCGATCCGCGGGTGCATTACCGAGCGCCAGCGGCGGGCGGCATCGCCGTGGAGCAGGATGGAGGTATAAATATCTTCTGAAACGTGAAATTTATAGGGCGTGAGTTCCGTGTCGAAGGCCACGTGGGGACGCATGGCGTCCTGAAGGGTTTCACGCATGACGGGATCGCGAATGTCCCGCGTGTGGCGATCGATCTCTTCTTCTATCGTCCAGACGTAGCTGCGCAGCGCTGCCTGCATTACCGCTTCGCGCCTGTGTATAGAGGCCGCACCGCAGCAGAAGGCGGCGTTGGCCCAGTTTCGCCGTCGCAGAATGACGTCATAAAACATGCGCGGATCGTTAAAAAAGGGATCGCGGCCAACGGTTACTGGCCCGATAAGCTTCTGGGCGAGCCATCCCAGCCCGTATCCCGTTTTGCCTGCTTTTCGCCCAAGCCAGCGCGCGAGGTTTTCCCCCTCCGGCAGGTCGAAGAACCACTGCGGTGTCTGAACCCAGGCCACGTCAGGGTCACGAAAGTAGCCCAGCGTGTGGCTGAGCAGAGTGGGGAAGACCCGGGTATCGGCATCGCAAATGATAAGGAAATCACCGTCGGTTTGCTCAAGTCCGTTTCGCAAGTTACCGGCCTTAAAGCCAATATTGGTCTGGCGGGAGATGTAGTTTGCGCCTTCCTGATCGCAGACGGCTTTCATCTCCGGACGCCGGCCATCATCGAGCACGTGCACCTTGTAGTCCAGCGGGCCGGGGTAATCCATCTTCATGGCGTCCCGAATTGAAAGCCTGACCAGCTCAACATCTTCTGAATAGGTTGCGATAAAAAGATCGACCTTGATGGGTCTTGAGGCTTCCGCGTCTTCGGAGCGCAGGCAATCATTGATCTCAATCGGGGGCGGATTTTGCGGCGGATCGTCTTCTTTCCACAGGTTTATGGTGAATAGCACTGTGCCGATCCAGGCCAGGGTTTCAGCCAGCACCAATGGAATGGCATACCACAGCGCGTCGGTATTTAAGGAAGCTGTCCAGCGCCAGTAAATATAATTAGCGCCTAAAATCAGCGAGGCAACCGCCAATACCTGCCATGTTAACATGACCCATCGCGGTGTCTTAAGCGGTTCAGGCGGCTGGCGATGTTCAAAACGGGTAAAATAAAAATCCATAGAGAAGGATATCCTGTTTCCACGATAGTTATTAATAACAGACCCGTTACTGACAGGGAGCGCAAAACGGAATCTATGGTCACTCCCGTTTTTGCAACACCGATTTTGACGATAAGTTGGCTTGCTTGAATCTATCCGGCGTCTGAATGGGATTTTATTCCCGCGCCTCGATGAGTTCCGCGCCTGATGAACCTCCAGAAAATATACGGCTTCAGCGAGCCTTTCCGTTTTACAGGTTCCTCAACAGGCCGGTGGGCCGTTTGTATCATCAATATCAGTATTCGCAAAACCAGATGAATGATTGTTTAAACTGGTGTATTTCTGCCTTTATGCTTCGTAAGTTTGCTGTCGCGCCGTCAGTGCCCAGGCTATTCTGGCCAGCTTGTTTGCCAGAGCACAGGTGACGACAAAGTTGCTTTTCCGACACAACAACTCCCTGACCCAGTCGGCCAACTTGCCAGACTGGTGTTCCAGTTTTTGTATGAATACCCTGGCACACTGAACCAACAAAGTTCGGATCTTTTTGTTGCCCCGCTTGCTAATCCCTAACAATGTCGTCCGACCTCCCGTGCTGTACTGTCGGGGTACCAGCCCTGTTGCCGCCGCAAAGTCACGGCTGCTGGCGTACTGCTTCCCGTCGCCAATCTCAGTTGAAATAGTACTGGCAGTCAGCGTTCCAACGCAGGGAATACTCAGCAAGCGCTGTCCAACCTCATCTTCGTCCAACTTTCGTTTCAACTGAGATTCCAGATCTTTAATCTGCTCAACAAGATAGTGATAATGCTGTTGTAATTTCAGCAGTAACTGGCTGAGATAAAGAGGCAAACTACTGTCCTCAAGAAGGGTACTCAGTCGACTAATAACGGCAGCACCTCGCGGAACGCTGATACCAAATTCCAGCAGAAAAGCATGCATCTGATTAGTTGTTTTCACCTTATCCTGAACCAGGGATTCACGGACACGATGCAGAGCTCGCATTGCCTGCTGAGATTCGGTTCTGGGCTGCACGAAACGCATAGATGGACGTGATGCTGCTTCACAGATAGCTTCAGCATCAACGAAGTCATTTTTGTTGCTTTTAACGAATGGGCGGACAAATTGCGGTGATATCAGCTTTGGAAAATGCCCTAACTCTGCCAGCTTGCGTGCCATAAAGTGAGAACCGCCACAGGCTTCCATCGCGATGGTTGTTGCTGGGCATGTCGCCAGAAATTCGATTAGCTTTGGTCGGGTGAATTTTTTACGGTAAACGGCCTTCCCACGATGATCCTGACAATGAATATGGAAAGAGTTCTTACCCAGATCGATACCAATAAGCGCAATGTTTTCCATGATGGTTCTCCGAATGAAAGCCTGTCCTCAGCATAGTACTGGGAAGGAGGGAGTGACCATCTCATTAAATAACGTCCGTAAACAAAAAGTAAAGTAAGTGTAGATGGCGGAGGAAATAATTCCAGAGAGGTTAAAACTCGATTGTTTACACGCGCTAAAATAACTGTTAACTACGCTTAATAATATTTGAAGCGTTATCAAAAATTGCCAGATGCTTTTGTTTACGCTATCTAAATAAAATACAAGAAACTTTTTAGCATGGAGAACGCGACGCCCCATGAGCCAGATTGCGCCTGTGCTTATAAATAAAGACGTTGAAAAACCAACGACATGGCGTTACATCGCGTCGGATAAACGTGATTTACGTATTGATTTTATGCGCGGTATCGCCTTAGTGATGATGGTGGTGGCGCACACGGAAGTGATGTCGATATTTAATATATTTACCTGGGAAAGGTTTGGTCTGGTCACCGGCGCTGAGGGTTTTGTGATCCTTTCAGGATTTATGCTGGGAATGTTAAACCGTGTAAGATTGCAAAAAGCAGTATTGTTGACTATATCCTGGGGGCTTTATCTGCGTGCATGGAAAATATATCGGATAAATATCATCATTATTCTTTCATTTTTACTGTTAGGATATCTGCCGTTTATTAACGTCTTTGAGGTGACCCATTTTACCGATCGTTACTCAGGTACAACCTGGTCACTGTATCCGGTGACGCCGCAAATTAAAGAAACCTGGTTTAACATTGTCCTCTACCTGCAAATTGGCCCTCATCAAACGCAAATCCTTGGGCTCTATATTTTTCTTCTGCTGTTAAGCCCCCTGTTTTTGGGGATGCTCCAGAAAGGATACGTCTACTGGCTGCTGGGTTTATCGTTGCTCGTCTACGGCGGCTGGCAGATGTGGCCGGTACGCGCTACGCCGTCTCAGTTTGAATTCGCGTTTCCGCTGCTGGCCTGGCAGTTTATTTTCGTGCTGGGTATGTGCAGCGGTTGGTACAAAGAGGATTTGATCTCTTTTGCCCGTACGCCCGCCGGTAAGGTCGTGCTCGTGGCGCTGGTGATAATTGCGCTGCTTCTTGGCTTTATCGCCCAGAACCATACCAACCCGTTTATGCCGCCCGCACTGCTAATGCACAGCCTCTCGCCGGAGGACTTCAACGCTTTTTATCATACCTGGGCGGCAAAAAATGGCCTTGGGCCCGTCAGGGTACTTAACGATATCTGTCTGATGGTGACCGTCTATTTGGTGCTGACCTGGTGCTGGCTGCCCCTGTATCGCCTCGCAGGCTGGTTTCTTATTCCGCTGGGTCAACATTCGCTTTATACCTTTATTTTGCATGTCTACGTCGTATTTCTGGTAAGCCAGTTCGTCACGTTCGATCTGTGGCGCCAGGACTGGATAGTGAACACCTTCATTCACGCTGCGGCGCTGGGCGTGCTGTGGCTGATGGCGAAATATAACGTCGCCGCGCGCTGGATACCTAACTAAGGAAGGGCTGATGCGGGATAAATTTTTGCTGACCTGCGCACTGCTGTGCGTTGCCACTGGCGCAGAGTCGGCGCCGAAGGACGATGCGGATTCACTACGTGACAAGAACGGCGAGCCGGTGCAGGCTGGCGTGTTCACCAGCCGCTGGGGTCGCCTGTTCTCCGGTAATGAAGACGTCTTCTCTGGCGCGCTGAGCTTTAGTTCGGGACTAAAAGAGCAGTGGATGACTATCCCTAACAGCTCGGACACCGCAGAGCAGAAACGTAAATACAACCAGACGCTTAATCTCAGCCTGCAATACTCACCCTACAGTTACTGGTTTGCTAACGTGACATCGCGTTTGCCGGTGACGGACACCAGCCGCTACACGGCCGATTTTCGTTACAGTTTT
Organism: Enterobacter sp. CRENT-193; assembly: GCF_002787395.1. NCBI lineage: Bacteria > Pseudomonadati > Pseudomonadota > Gammaproteobacteria > Enterobacterales > Enterobacteriaceae > Enterobacter > Enterobacter sp. CRENT-193. Next base: position 1,968,400 of record NZ_CP024812.1, read on the forward strand.
GGCTATGATGACTGGCATGCCAACACTTTCAGCCTGGTGTACAGCAATTACGGGGATAACCGCTTCTGGACGTCAGGAAACCGTCGCCACACCTATTTTGAGCAGGGGGCCGTGACGCTGGCGTATAAATTTTCACTGCCGAAACCGATAGAGAATACGCTCCTGATTAACAAAGGCGACTCTATCATTTGCCAGATGGGCTACAGCTGGGTTCCGCGTTATTACGATCTGGACAGCAACGATATCCGCAAAAACAAGAACGTGGTATTGGGCGGGTGTGGTTATACCTTTAAGCAGCACTTCTTCGTGCGCGCCACGGCGTTCTGGTTTCCGGACAGCAGCCAGCAACAGCCCTGGAACGGCGATTACAGCTATAGTTTTGGCTATGCGGGTTATACGCCAGGTTCATTCTCTGTTCAGTATGCTAACTACTCCGGCACCCGTTACCCCGGTCACCAGAGCGGCAGCGGTAAATTCCGGGAAGGCACCGTCAGCGTCATCTGGTTCTTACCGATTTAGGAGGGCGTATGTTTTCACAGCACGTCCTGATAGTTGAAGACTCACTGGTTTATCGTCGCCTGCTTAGCAGAATGCTGACGCAGTGGGGGTATACCGTCTACGAGGCGGAGAACGGCGTTGCCGCGCTTGAGATCCTCGAAAACCAGCCAGTCAGCCTGGTGATCAGCGACTGGGATATGCCGGAAATGGATGGCCTGACGTTGTGCCGGGAGGTTCGCAGCCGTCAGTTCGGACATTATGTTTATTTAATTTTGCTTACCGCACGCGAAGAGCCGGGCGATCTGACGGTGGGGTTTGACGCCGGTGCGGATGATTTTCTCAACAAGCCGGTCGAGCAGAGTGAGCTGCGGGCGCGATTGCACGCGGGGGCACGGGTTCTGTCCCTTGAGGCCACGCTTGCTACGCGTAATGCACGCCTCAGTGAGGCGTTAAGGCAGATAGAGCAAGACCTTGAAGTGGCGGCGCGGATCCAGCAGTCGGTTCTGCCTGCGCATCAGTTGCGTTACCGGGATTACTTTGCAGACTGGATTTTTTTGCCGTCAGCCTGGGTGTCCGGCGATATTTTCAATGTCTTCCCGCTGGACAATCACCTGGGATTCTACTGTGTAGATGTGTCGGGGCACGGCGTTGGTGCGGCGATGATGTCACTTGCCGTGGCCCGTCAGTTTCTGCATGGCAGGGCGGTAGAGCGTTTTCTGTTTGCGGACGATAGCGACGTTGCCTCCCCTGCGGAAGTCGTTCGGATCCTGAATGGTCGCTTTTGCAGCGAAGAGGTTGAGATAATGAGTTATTTCACCATGATTTACGGTGTTATCGACCTGACAACAGGTGAAGGCAAGCTTTGCCAGGCCGGGCATCCTACGCCGTTCATTGTGAACCCTGGCGGCGAGGTCAGGACGGTAGGTGAAGGCGGCGCGCCGGTAGGATTGATGCCGGATCTCAGCTGGTCAGACGTAAGCTTCTCGCTGGCGCCGGGTGAGCGCCTCTGCCTGTTTAGCGATGGCATCACCGAGTGTGAAAATCCTGACAACGAACAATTTGGTCAGGCTCGTTTGCAGCGTCGGCTTCAGGATGACGCCACGCTCGCACTGGAACGGCTCTTACCGCAGTTTGCGCAGCATCTTATACGCTGGCGCAGCGGAAAATGCCGTGAACAGCAGGCCATGGCAGACGATGTTTCCTTATTAGTGATTGAGCGTACAGGAGTAAACGATGAACATTGATACAGACCGACTGGACGACGTAAACATTATGACGCCTTCGGTGCGCCGACTGGACGCCTCGGTGGCGGCGGTATTTAAGGAAGCTATTGCCCGGGAGATTGGGGTGGATCGTAAGGCCCTGATAGTCGATTTCAGCAAAATCGATTTTATCGACAGCAGCGGCCTTGGCGCACTGGTTTCCCTGCTGAAGATGATGAATGGTAAAGGTGAAATGATGCTGTGTGCGCTGAACCCCGGTATACGCAACATGTTCACCCTGACCCGTATGGATCGCATATTTCGCATTTGCCCGGATCGCGCTACGGCACTTTCGCATCTAAATCAGTGAGTTGACTGTGGCTAACGACATTACTTTTCCCGCCACGTTAACCTCCGTCTCGCCGCTTGCGGCATGGCTTGAGCGTCAGATGGCTTCGCTGTCCGTTAGCGATGACTGGCGCTTTGCGCTCGATCTCGCCGCCTGTGAAACGGCTACCAACATTATTCGTCATGCGCTACATGAGGATCCGGAACGTTGCTTCACCGTGGAGTTCATCGTTACCGTCTCGGACGCGGCGCTGCGTTTTACGGACGATGGCGATAAATTTCCCGCTGAACGTCTCGCGGCGGTGCGTGACGACGCGACGTTCGATGCCTCTCTTTTGGCTGAAAGCGGCAGAGGACTGAAACTCATTTTGTTGTATGTGGATAATTTCACGGTAGAAAATATTGCAGGGAAAAATATCACCGTTCTGGAGAAGAGGATGGTCGGATAATTGTGACGTTTAAGAAGGTCCGATCAGGGCGGTATGTGGGTATTCACAATGGCGCAGTGATCAATCTGCGCCAGTATCGTGATGACGAGCACAAGCCCAGTCAGGCCTCCGCCTGCCATTTTGCCAGTATTGCACCGGCCCGACGGGCCGTGGCTGGCAGGATGTCGGCATCCGCCACGTAGCCATCAGGATCGATACAGCGATTGTGTTCTCTCGCCTCGTGCAGAATCGCCTCGTCCCAGTAGAGGCGCTTACGCTGATCGCCCCGGGTCGTCAGAATAAACTCCACATTGCCATCAACCGAGCGGTAGCGGCGCCAGCTGTTTGCCGGAATGGAGATCACCGAACGTTCCGGGGCGATAATGCTGACTTCCTTACCCGCCTCGTTCCAGGTCACCTCCAGCTGGCCTTTAAAGACCATGATCACCTGAATATCCGGGCAGAGATGGCGACCGACAATGTGGTCGTCAGCAAGACGCAACCATTCGACGGAAAAACCGTGCGGGCTCAGGATAGCGGGAGCGGAATCCCGATCCTGTGAAATGCCGAAACCGATAACCGGCGCAATTTCGCCGCCGTGTCCCGGCAGCACCGAATCCAGCAGTCCCTGTGCTGACCAGCGGCGGTCATCGCCGGTTACCGCACGCTGGCGCATCTCCTCAACGCTGTAGTCACGCAGACTGGCAATATATTGCTCTGACAGCGGCGTCAGCAGCGCGGCGGGCTCGGGCGTTGGTTCACCTGGCTCCTGCGCAATCAGCATATTATCCTTGCTGAGATACATACCGTATTCGCTGGCAGCCGCCAGCACTGACGGGTGCCAGATGATGCCGCCCGTGTTGTCCCCGCCGAGCACGGTAAATACCATGCCGCAGGTATCTTCTTTACTGACGTTGGTGAAACCGCGGAAGATCCAGGTCGGTATTGAGAGGATGGTGGGCGCGCTAAATTCAGCTTCATGCTCGCCGTTGGCGCCCCAGCGAAAACGCCACGTCCCTTCATGGATCAGGAACACTTCTGCGGTGAAATGCAGATGCAGGTTATTCGTCACCCCTTTTGGCATAGCCGCCGCGCCAATGTTAAAGCCGTGCGGCTCGGGAATATTGACGACCTGCTCGCTGGACTGGGTTACACCCGGGCCGATGAAGGAATAGTTTTGTTTGAGATGCGAGCCGGGTAGCTTGCAATCAATAAAAGCAAGATTGCAGGAGACCATATCGTCGGGGGCGATTAACCGTGTTCGTGCCTGGCTCTGGGTAAGATGGATAGTTTTCATCATTTCTCCTTTTAATAACCGGATGCACCGGTGGTAGGGATGGCGTTGCCGCGGGCGAGGGCAATGGCTTCACGTGAGGCGCGACCCAGCTGCATAACGTCGTTTGCAGGGGTAACAAACTGGAAACCCTGAGCAATACGCGCTGCCGCGGCCGCGCCGGAAGTGCAGAAAATACCGGCAATCTTTTGCTGCTGGCGGCAGCAGTGAATCACCCGCTCAATAGCAGCAAGCATTTCGGGATGTTGGGATTCGGCGCTGGCACTGCCGGTCAGCGTCAGCGAGAGATCGTTGGGGCCAATAAACACACCGTCCAGCCCTTCGGTATCAAGGATGGCGTCAAGATCCGCCAGCCCTTGTCGGGTTTCGATCATTGCCAGCGTCAGGATCTCGTCGTTGGCGTGCTGTGGATAATCGCTGCCGCCATAGAGTAGACCTCTGGCCGGACCAAAGGAGCGAACCCCCAGCGGTGGATAGCGACAGGCCGCGACAAAACGGCGAGCCTGTTCCGCGCTGGAGATCATCGGGCAGATTACGCCGTAGGCTCCTGCGTCTAATACGCGCATGATTTGCGCCGGATCGTTATCTGCCACCCGCACCAGCGGCACGGCAGGCGTGGCCGATAGCGCCTGTAGCATCGACAACGCGCTGGCAAAATCAATCATGCCGTGCTGCAAATCGACGGTGACGGCGTCGTAACCCTGATGGCCCATAATTTCCGCGCTATACCCGGAGGGGATTGCCAGCCAGCCGTTAACGATCGGGGTATTTTCCAGAAATGCGGTCTTTAAACTGTTTTTGCGCACTGTATGCACTCCGTTATCCACTGACGCAGCAGCGGCGCGATCTCATCCGGGGTTTCCAGCGGAATAAAATGCCCGCCAGCCTCCACCGTATGCCTGGTCACGTTCGCATTGCCTGCTGCCAGTAGTTGATGATGATGAGGCGTGCAGATAACGTCCTGCGCGCCGTTTAGAAGTAATGTGGGGCAGGCGAGGGCGTTAAACGCAGTCCGGTTGTCCTGCCGGTGAATGGCCATTTCCGTTTGCCCGGCAAAGGTCTCAATGCCGCACTCTTGCGCCATTCGGCAAATAGTCTCTTGCAGGATCCGATCGGACAGACGTGACGGGGCGACATAGCTCTGCCACAGCGAGGAGACCAGCCAGTCGGCCAGGCCCCGCGCCTGTGCGGTGTGTACCGCTTCCCGGCGTGAAGCGAGGGTGTCTGGCGCAACGGGCAACGGATTAACGGAAATCAGCGTCAGCCCGTTCACTCTTTCTGGCGCGTCGGCGGCCATTTGCAGCGCGACAATCGCGCCGAGCGAAAAGCCCGCCAGCAGAAAGCGCGGCGGCAGAACCTTTAATAACCGCCGTGACGCCTGCGGCGCGGACTCTGCGCCCGTCAGCGTGATGCACAGCACCGCTGAGACGTTCAGCCTTTCAATGACGGGCTGCCAGAGCCGGACGTTACACAGGGTGCCACCAAGCAGCACCAGCGGCAGATCGGTATTGTCCAGAAGCGGATATTCCATTGCATCCCTCACGTAGCCGTCCAGCCGCCGTCAACCATCAGGGCACTGCCGGTGATCAGCCCGGCGGCGTCTGAGGCGAGGAACACCACCGGCCCCATAATGTCCTCCAGCCTGCCTAACCGGCGCAGCTTGATATTGTCCAGCACGTAGTGGCGGAACGCCGGATCGGCAAGCGACGAACGCGTCAGGTCGGTTTCAATGAAGGTCGGGCACAGCGTATTGACGCGGATCCCCGCATCGCCCAGCTCCAGCGCCATCGTTCGGGTTAACCCTTCTAGCGCGAATTTGGAAGCGCAGTACACGCTACGCTCGGGGCCGCCAACGTGTCCCATTTGCGATGAGATGTGAATAATCGCTCCTCCCTTACTGCCCGCCCGCATTCTGCGCGCCACGCGCTGGCTGACAAAAAAGGTGGCGCGCAGGTTAAGTGTCATCACCGCATCGAAATTGTCCTCGTTCACCTCAAGAAACGGCTGGTGGCGGGCCAGCCCGGCACTGTTCACCAGAATGTCGGGCGTGGGCAACGTCGCCAGCACACGCTCCACCTCCTGAGCGTCGGTAATATCCAGTTCCAGCGGGTGGAATGCGAGCCTGTGTTCCGCTGCCAGACCTGCGGCATGCGCCAGCGCCTCGCGGCCCCGGGCGGCAATCCAGACCTCTGCCCCTGCCTGTGCGAGGGCGACGGCGGCAGCGAAGCCAATCCCTCTTGACCCGCCGGTCACCAGCGCGCGTTTGCCGTGCAGGGTGAAAGAGGGCGTTTGCAAAAGCGTCATGGCTTACACCTTTTCCCTGACCGGGGCCGGTGTGGCGTAGGGAACTTCCGTCTGGCCATAACGGCGCACGCGAATATTGGCCTGCTCGGCATGTCCGGCGAACCCCTCCAGGAGCGACAGACGCGAACAATAGCTGCCGATTTCGGCGGTGGCTTCGTCGCTGAGGACTTTCTGGAAGGTGCAGGTTTTCATGAACTTGCCCACCCACAGGCCGCCGGTATAACGTGCGGCTTTCTGCGTGGGCAGGGTGTGGTTGGTGCCGATCACCTTATCGCCGTAGGCCACGTTAGTACGTGGTCCAAGGAACAGCGCGCCGTAATTGGTCAGGTTAGCCAGGAACCAGTCGTCCCGGTCGGTCATCACCTGAACATGTTCGGAAGCGATACGATCTGCCTCCAGCAGCATCTCATCGTAGCTGTCGCAGACGATGATTTCCCCGTAGTCCTGCCACGACTGGCGGGCAATGTCGGCGGTAGGGAGCTTTTCCAGCAGCCGTTCCACTTCGCTGAGCGTCTCTTTGGCAAGCTGGAGCGAGTTCGTCAGCAGGATGGCAGGGGTGGTGACGCCGTGTTCGGCCTGGCCCAGCAGATCCGTGGCGCACATTTCCGCGTCAACCGTGTCATCGGCAATCACCAGCGTTTCCGTCGGACCGGCAAACAGATCGATACCTACCCGGCCGAACAGCTGTCGTTTGGCCTCCGCGACGAAGGCGTTACCGGGGCCGACCAGCATGTCGACCGGTGCCAGCGAGTCCGTGCCCAGCGCCATGGCGCCTATCGCCTGAATGCCGCCAAGGGCATAGATTTCCGTTGCGCCAGCCATTTTTTGCGCCGCGACGATCGCCGGGGCGGGCTGACCGTTAAACGGCGGGGCACAGCTGATAATTCTTGAGCATCCCGCCACGCTGGCGGTGATGATCGACATGTGCGCGGAGGCGAGCAGGGGATATTTTCCGCCAGGCACGTAACATCCCACGGCGTTAATCGGAATATTTTTATGCCCGAGAATAACGCCGGGACGCGTTTCAATTTCCAGGTCCCGCAGACATTCTTTCTGCGCGCGGGCAAAATTCGCGACCTGCTGTTGGGCGAATTCAATATCCTGAATATCCTGACGGCTTAACTGTTTTATGCAGCGGTCAATCTCCGCGGACGTCAGACGATAATCCTGACGGTCATAACGATCGAATTTAATGGATAATTCGCGAATGGCTTTATTTCCGCGTTTTTCAATATCCGCAAGTATTTGTTCAACCGTTTCTCTTATTTGCTGGTTGGCTTGCTGGCGCTCTTCGGTAGATTTACCGGTTTTTAATTTCCAGGACACTCGCTTCTCCTTACTTTTTTCAGATGTCAGTTGTCCTCCCGGCGAGCCGGGAAAGGGTATTTACTTCAGAAAGGGTTATTGATCCGGCGCGGCAGCGTACGCACCGTTTTTTAATAATTGGGCTGAGGTTTGCGTTTTACGGGCATATACCCATCGAGCGGACAGCGGCGTGGCAATAGCGGCCACAACGGAAAGGGCGGCAATCAATATATAACCGGACGACAGGTTAATATGTTGCATCATTACGCCCATCATTACCGGCCCGACAAACATGCCGCAGGAATAAATGGTCTGGAATAGCCCCATTCGCGTGGATTGTTCATCAGACGAGGTATTCACTACGCTGAGCGACATGAATGCCGCAAAGGCCATACCGAACGAGAACCCCGCCAGCGCCTGCCACAGGTAAATAACATAGATATTGCTGGTGAAGGGAATGCCGAAAGTGGATATCACCTGTAAAACGATGCCGAGCACGGCGGTTTTTACCAGCCCAAGTCGCTGATAAAACACCGAGCTGCACAGGGCGATGGCCAGCCCGTAAAAAAGAAGGTGAATGTTACCCAGCAGCGCGAGGATCCCCGCCCGGGCGCCAAGCTGCTCGGCATAGACCGGCGTCAGCGTGTCGCGGGTGGCGAAGGGCACCAGAATGACGACGGTCGCCAGAATGCCAATCAGCCAGACGGAACGGTCGGCCAGCTGCTGGCGCGCGCCGGTAATGCAGGCTTTAAGCGTGGGGGCCTGAACCGGGTCGTGCACGTCCTGAATGCGGGTCGTCAGGATCAACGCCACCAGGGCGGAGATGCAGGAGACAAAAAAGGCGATGTTATTGGCGAAATAGTGAATCAGCACCGCGCCAATACAGTTGCCGAGAAACACGCCGATGGGCCCTGCAAGCGCCAGCAGCGCGACGGCGGCAGGGGCTTCGTTGCGACCGAAGTAACGCATGAACAGGATGTTGTACAGCACCCAGGTCGCCGCCGTGACGCCGTCTGCCGCTTTCGCCAGATACAGCGTAATGGCATTGGGTTCAAGCCAGGCAATCGGCCAGGCGATAATTGGCAGCAGCAGGCCAATCTGGATGAAGATCCTGCGGCTTTTAACCACGTCGGAAATAATGCCTAACGGGAAGCGTATCAGAAGGGTTGCCAGACCAGACGCGCCCATAATGATGCCCATGATCTGTGGCTCAATGCCCTGGTTGATCATCATGGGGGCCAGGAATGCATCAATGCTATGGATGCAGATAAAGAACAGGATGCTGATGATAAAAAAGAGCCGGGCTTCCCGACGGCGTAACAGTGCTTGAAACATGGTTTTGAACCTCTTGAGAATTAATGGGTTATAACCAGTCAGGGACGACGTTTACCGGTTCAATCCTTTGGGCGACTCCTGTTCTCTCCGGTACCATTGACGGTATGAAAACTCTTTGCATACGTATTCAAGATTTGAAGTTACGAAAAGGTTTCATGTTTGTAAAGTGATCTCGATCTTGTTGTGAGAATTTTAATTTTTTGTGTTGCATACGCATGCAAAGGTGGTGTAAGTATAAAAAACACCCACTTGCTGAGGCGTTTGAAGCACGCGCAAATGGGCAGGACGTTGATAAGGAATCAGGGGTAATGAAACGTAAGACTTTTGCAGCAGTCACATCCCAACAGGTCGCTCAGCTGGCGGGGGTATCGCAATCTGCGGTGTCGCGAACGTTCACGCCGGGGGCGAGCATTTCGCCGGCAACGCGTGAAAAAGTGCTGAAGGCAGCGCGCGAGCTGGGTTATCGCCCGAATGCGATCGCCCGTTCGCTCAACACGGCTCGTTCGCGCATTATCGGTGTCGTCATTTCTTACTTTGATAACCCCTTTTACTCGCAGGTGCTGGAGGCGCTGGCGCAAAAGCTGGATACGCTGAACTATCACCTGCTGCTGTTCGTTGGCGACCGGGAAGGCAACGTTGACCGTATTTTTGACCAGATTATGCAGTACCGGGTGGATGGTATTGTGCTGGCCTCGGTGACGCTGTCGCTGGAGTTATCTGAAGAATGCCTTGCCGCCGGGATCCCGGTAGTGCTGTTTAACCGCAGCGAAGAGAGTGGCATGGCCTCCAGCGTCAACAGTAATAACGAAGCGGCCGCGCGGCAGATTGCCGAGTTTCTGCTGGCGGGGGAGCACAAGCGTTTTGCCTACGTGGGCGGCGTGGCCGATTCCCCGGTCAATATTGCCCGCCAGCGCGGGTTCATCTCCACGCTGGAAGAACATGGCATCACCGATGTGCGGGTGGTGCACGGGAATTACGACGCTCAGCAAACCACCCGGGCAGCCTATACCCTGTTTTCGACGTCGCCAGCGCCGGATGCGGTCTTTGTCGCCAACGATCATATGGCCGTCACGGTAATGGATGTGGCGCGCTATGAGTTTGGTTTGCGCATTCCGGAGGAGGTCTCCGTTGTCGGGTATGACGACATTGGCCCTTCCGGCTGGCCCTCTTATGCGTTGACCTCGGCGTCGCAGCCGGTCGGCGCGATGGTGGATGCCACGGTGGAACTGTTAATGAAACAAATTGACAGCGGAACCATAGAGCCTGAACAGATTACGGTGCCCGGTACGCTGGTGATACGCCACTCGGCGCGTCGCCCACGCAGCGGCGTTATCGAAACCAATGGTTTAACGCTATTCCAGTCTAAGGAGCGCACATGACCAGATTGCGGGGCTTCAGCCCTCAATTCGACTCTATCCAGCAGTTCATTTTGACGCTGACGCACGTGGTGTGGGAGCAGAAAGATATCGGCCAGCTGGCGGATTTTTACGCCACGCCGGTGGTTTTCACTACCCCCGAAAAACAGCTGCATGAGCTTTCCCAGTTTATGCGCCTGACGCTTGAGGCGATGCACAGCTTCCCGCAGCGAGCGGTGCTGACGGAGGATATTCTGTGCAGCCAGAACCCGGGGGATGAGTACTATGCGGCGCAGCGTACCGTAGCCCGCATTCAGCACCAGGGGGAGGGATTTTTTGGCCCGCCGACGGGGAAAAATGTCTGGGTCCGCACCTGGGCCGATCGCATCTGTGTTGATGGTGCCGTACGCCAGGAGTGGCTGCTTCAGGATCGTGCCGCGATTGTGGCGCAACTGGGGCTGGATGTCCGCGATTTTGCTTTTAACCTGGCGACCATGCGCCAGCAGCTTGGGCTGGAATCTGTGTCTGCTGAGACGCTGGACGCCCGCTGGGCGGGCGGGCCCGAGGGCGACGACGTGGAAGGGGCGCTGGCCGGGGTCGTTGAGCGCTACTTAACGATGTGGGCGGGCGGTAACAGCGGCGTGGTGCCCGGTCTCTATCACCCGGCGGCGACGCTGTACGCGCCGGGGCACTGCCTCTGCACCGGCGAACAGGAAATTGGCGCACAGCTTTCCGGTTATCGCGCTTCATTTGCCGACAGCGAAACGCAACTTCATCACCTGATTGTGCGTAAAGATCCTAATGAGCCGATTCGACTTTCATTGCGCTGGTCGTTGTTAACCTGGCATGACGGTTACGGCAAATTTGGTGCGCCGACCCGTAAACCCATATCAATTACCGGTATCAGCCAGCTTGAATTACGTGATGGTTTAATTTTCCGTGAATACCTGGGGATCGATGAATTAGCGATTTGGTCGCAAATATTTAATTAATGGGGCGGCAGCCCCCTTATTCCGGCTGCAAATATTAACCGTGTTTAATTCACCCTCACTTACGGGTGCGGGTTCTTATTGTCTGAAAACAGAGCAGGAGTTTATATGTCTTCCACCGAAGCAACAAATAAAGCACCAGCCGTACCCGAAAAAAGCAGCGTGAAATCGCTGAAAGAGGAACCTGTATTACAGGTGGAGCGTCGTGATTTTGTCGATCTGGTACCGGAAAAAAGACCGCGTGTGCAATCATTACGCGGCTTTGATGACTGCTATACCGATATTGTCGATTATATCGTTCGCTGCACCCATAAAATATGGGACGAGCGCGATGTCGGCTTAATTTATTCTCACTATACCCATAACTGCGTGCTGTATAACGCGCTGGGGACACTCTATAACCGTGAACAGGTGGTACAGGATACGCTGCAACGCTTAATTGCCTTCCCGGAACGGCGCGGAATGGCAACCCAGGTTATCTGGAACGGAAATGATGTTGACGGTTTTTATACCTCTCACCTGGTGACGGGAAGCGGGCGGCATACCCAGCACAGCCATTTAGGCAAGCCGACCAACCGCACCTTCGTTACCCGGACCGTGGCGGATTGCATGATCCACGAGAATAAAATTTATCGGGAGTGGGTGGTCAGCGACAACATGTCGTTAATGAAACAGCTTGGCCTGAACACCGATCAAATCGCATTTAATATGGCAAAAGAGCAGTTCGATAAAGGCTTCCGCGTGATGGACATCGGCGAAAACGGCCGCATGCTGGGGCAATATCCGCCGGAGATGGAGTGCGATGTATCCATTGCGCACACTGATACTGAGGAGCAGTGCCTGCGTTGGCTGCATGAGATCTACAACCGCCGGATGTTTGGCAAGATCAAAGAAGTGTATGCGCCTAACGTACAGTGGCACGGTCCGCTGATGAAAGAGCTGTACGGCACCGCGGCGGTAACCCATCAGACGCTGGCGCTGGTGGGGATGATCCCTGACGGCGCGTGGCTGCCGCAGCATATTTGTTCCAACCCGTGCGATGAAGGCGGCGTCAAAGTGGCCGTTCGCTGGATCATCGAAGGGCATCACCTGGGTTACGGCGAACTGGGCAAGCCGACCGGAGAACGACTGTTTGTGATGGGCATGTCGCACTACCACATCGTCAACGGAAAAATTGTTGATGAGTGGGTGGTTTACGACCATCTGGCGCTGTTGGCGCAAATCAAACTCGGCCAGATGGAGGACGCGTAAATGTTAAATAAGGTGAGCTGGATTAAGCGCCCGCAGGGGCAGGATGCGCAGGCCGATCGTTCCCTGACGGAGAAGGTCAGCGCCATTATCGAGCGCGTGAAAACCGAAGGCGATACGGCGCTAAGAGCCTTTTCGCAGCAGTTTGATAAGGTCGTGCCCGCGCAGTTTGAGGTGAGCGAGCAGGAGATCGCCGAAGCACTGGAGGGGATGGATGCCCAGACGCGCCGCGACAGTGAGTTTGCGATTAATCAGGTGCGTCGTTTTGCGCAGGCGCAGCTGGCGACCATGCAGCCGCTGGAGGTAGAGACGCTGCCTGGCGTGCATCTCGGTCACCGGATCATCCCGGTGCAGACGGTGGGCTGCTACGTGCCGGGCGGTCGGTATCCGATTCTCTCCGCTCCCGTGATGTCGATTGTTCCTGCGACGGTGGCGGGTTGTGAACAGATTATCGCCTGTCTGCCCCCGGGCGCCCATCCGGCGATGATTGCAGTTTGCCATCTGGCAGGCGCGCACCGCATTTTCAAAGTTGGCGGCGCGCAGGCCATTGCGGCTATGGCCTGGGGAACGGAGAGCATTCCGTCGGTGGACAAAATCGTTGGGCCAGGCAACGCCTTCGTTAATGAAGCGAAACGCCAGGTTTTTGGTCGGGTCGGCATTGATGCCCTCGCCGGGCCGAGCGAGATTTTCACTATCGCGGACGACAGCGCCGACCCGCGCATTCTGGCCGCCGATATGCTGGCGCAGGCAGAGCACGATATTCATACCCGCGTCGGGCTGGCGACAACCAGCCGGGATATCGCTGAGCGTACCCTGGCGGAGGTTGAGCGTCAGCTCGCCAGCCTGCCAACGGCGGCAACGGCGGGGGAGGCGTGGCGCCGGCAGGGTGAGATTGTGCTCTGCGAAGATGAAGCGCAGCTGATTGCTTTTGCTGACCATATGGCGACGGAGCATTTGCAGGTGCATACCCGCGATCCGCACGCGACGGCGGCGAAGATCCGCAACTATGGCTCGCTGTTTATTGGTCAGAACGCCAGTGTGGTGTTCTCTGATAAATGCTGCGGCACCAACCACACGTTACCGACGATGGCGGCGGCACGCTATACCGGCGGTCTGTGGGTTGGCGCGTACGTCAAAATCTGTACCCATCAGTGGATTGACGAGCAGGGTATCCCGGCAATCGCAGAACCGGCGATCCGCCAGAGCCGTACCGAGGGGATGCAGGGGCACCGACGGGCGGCGGAAATTCGTCTGCGTCCGCAGGACATTGATGCCATTACTACCGGCATGCGGGACTAAAACGTATCCCGGGCAGCCTTCTGCCCGGTTTTCAGCACGGGGAGCCTGAGATTATGAAGCGCCTGATACCGCCAGACGACTGCCCGGAGGAAATTGCCCAACGTCTCGACGTCATACAGCAGCACCGGGCGCTCAACGCGATCCTCGGGGTTAACCCTGACGCTATGTCTCAGGCGGAACAGCATCAGCAGCAGCGTCGACGTGGAGAGCCGATCGGCCCCCTGCACGGCGTGCCGCTGATCGTCAAAGATAATATTGCCTGCGCGCCGATGCCCATTACTCTTGGCTGCCGGGCGCTGGCCTCACTTAACGCGACAGCGGATGCACGGGTCGTGCAGCGATTGCGCAGCGCGGGGGCGATTATTCTCGCCAGGGCCAATATGTCCGAGTTCGCGTTCGATGTGCGCTCGCGAAGCTCGCTGGGGGGCGATGTGGCGAATCCACTTTGCCCGACACTCACCGCCGGAGGTTCCAGCGGAGGATGCGCTGCGGCCGTGGCGGCGGGAATGGCGGATGGCGCATTGGGTACCGATACCGGCGGCTCTATCCGCATTCCCTGTAGCTATACCGGGCTGGTGGGGCTACGGCCTGCCTTTCGCCGTTCACAGCTGGACGGTGTAGCGCCGCTCTCGCCCAGCAAAGATACCGTTGGGCCAATGGTACATAGCGTTGAAGATGCCGCCTTGCTGCATGCGGTGATCCATGGCCTGCCGCCGGTTGCGCTTCCTGTGCGTTCGCTGAAAGGCGTTCGCTTTGGTGTGGTAACCGCGTTACAGGGAGAGGATGAGGTACAGCTGGAGGTCTGGCAGTCGGCGCTGCACACGTTGCGCCGTGCCGGAGCGACGCTGGTGGAGGTTTCACTCCCTTTCCTTGAAGAGGTGAGGCAGGCCACCTGCCTCAGTCTGTATGAATTTCGCGTGGCGATTGACGACTGGCTTAGCAAACAGCCTGGCGCTCCCTCCGGACTGACAAGCATTGTGGACTCCGGCGCTTTCCTGCCGGAGTTTGCGCCGTTTCTACGTCAGATGCTGGCGAGTAACACGCTGAAAACCCCGCTCTGGCTGGCGGGGCGTCGCTTTCAGCGCCTGTTGCGGCAGAACCTTTGCCAGGTGGCTGAGGCGCAGCGCATCGTCGGATTTGTGTATCCCACCGTACAACGGTTACCAGAAAGTATGGCGAAGATGCCGCCAGGCTGCGCGCCAGAACTGGCCGCTATCAGCGGCCTGCCTGCCATTACGTTACCGTGCGGCGTAAGCCGTATCGGTCTGCCGGTGGGGATGGAGATGTTATCGGTGCAGAAGGATGAGGCGGCACTGATGGTGCTGGCGCTGGCGTGTGAGGGGGCGCTGGGCGAGAAGGGATAGATACAAAAAAGCCCGCAGAGCTTGCGCAGTGCGGGCTTTCTGTACTTCACCGGACATATCCGGATCATTATTTGGTGGAGCTGGCGGGAGTTGAACCCGCGTCCGAAATTTCTACATCCTCGGTACTACATGCTTAGTTTGTCTTTACATTCGCACGCCAGCTGCGGACAGACACGCCACTAACGAACTAGCCTGATTAGTTTTAACGCTTCAACCCCAGGCAGGGTTTCCACGCGATCTCTTTTGGGTTTGACCTCTCTTTGATCCCCGTCTTAAGAGCGGAAGCTAGGGAGAGAGGGCTCTTAGCAGGTTATTAAGCTGCTAAAGCGTAGTTTTCGTCGTTTGCGACTATTTTTTTGCGGCTTTTAACGAGGCAAACCGCCCCTCGGCATGCACCTTGGGTTTCGCAAATCCCGTCGAATCCAGAATCAGCCCCAATAGTGTTGAACTCAGTATACCAGATTTCACTTCCTCGACACCAGCCCGAAACGCTAACTTATTGAATAGTACAATAAGCGCGCAGAATCAACGTCCTGCGTTTTTCATGATACGTGCTTTATCGAGCTGCCACTCGCGTGCTTTCAGGTCAGTACGCTTGTCGTGTTGTTTCTTACCTTTCGCCACGCCGATTTTCACTTTGCACCAGGCGTTTTTCCAGTACAAAGAGAGTGCCACCACGGTGAAGCCTTCACGGTTGATGCGTCCGTAGAGGGATTCCAGTTCGCGCTTGTTCAGCAGCAGCTTACGGGTGCGGGTAGGATCGCAAACGTAATGTGAAGAGGCGACGGTCAGCGGCGTAAAGTTCGCGCCGAACAGGAAGGCCTCACCGTCTTTCAGGATCACGTAGCTGTCGCCGATATTGGCTTTCCCGGCACGCAGCGATTTTACTTCCCAGCCCTGCAACGCAAGGCCGGCCTCGAATTCTTCTTCGATGAAATACTCGTGGCGAGCACGCTTGTTAAGCGCAATGGTCGCCGAACCAGGTTTATGTGCTTTTTTCTTCGTCATAAGTGTCGTAAAGCCGTCGGTAATCTGATTTTAAAAAGTCACCTCATTGCGTCCTGTGAGGTCTAACGCGCTATATTAGCACGAGATAAGGCTTAGCGTTTTTTTAACAGGTGATAAATGTTATTATTTGTCTGTTGTGTGACCATGGAAAATGCTATGCCTCAGATTAGCCGTACTGCGCTTGTTCCCTACAGCGCGGAACAAATGTATCAGTTAGTGAACGACGTTCAGTCCTATCCGGAATTTATTCCAGGATGCACCGGTAGCCGAGTGCTGGAATCCGGCCCGACGCAGATGACTGCGGCCGTGGATGTCTCCAAAGCGGGGATCAGCAAAACGTTCACCACGCGCAATACCCTGACGAGCAATCAGAGTATTTTGATGCATCTGGTGGATGGTCCGTTTAAAAAACTGATGGGAGGGTGGAAGTTTACGCCACTGAGCGCTGACGCCTGCCGCATTGAGTTTCATCTGGATTTTGAATTTACCAATAAGCTGATCGAACTGGCGTTTGGCCGAATCTTTAAAGAGCTGGCCTCGAATATGGTTCAGGCGTTCACCACGCGCGCCAAAGAGGTTTACAGTGTCGCATAAGATTGCTGTTGAGGTGGTGTATGCGCTGCCGGAGAAGCAGTATTTGCAGCGCGTGACGCTTGAAGAGGGCGCCACCGTTGAGGCGGCTATCCGGGCCTCCGGCATCCTTGAACTTCGCCGTGATATTGACCTGGCGAAGAATAAAGTCGGCATTTATAGCCGTCCGGTTAAGCTCGGTGATGTGCTGAAAGAGGGCGACAGGGTTGAAATCTATCGTCCTCTGATTGCCGACCCGAAAGAGTTGCGCCGTCAGCGAGCAGAGAAATCCGGTAAGTAGCCAAATAAATGTACACAAAAAAGGTGCTCATTGAGCACCTTTTTGCGTTGTTGACGCCTGATTATTTGGTCAGGGCAGGCTTGTTGTCGATGTTAGTCAGCACGCCGGCACTGCTGAAGGTCAGCGTCAGGGTTTGCTGGGTTACATCTTCATGACCAGGCTGCTGGCGGAATACATAGAACCAGGTGTTTGTGCCGAACGGATCGGACATCATCGGGGTTCCCAGGGCATAAGCGACCTGCTGTTGTGTCATACCCACGCGGATTTTGGACACATCGTTAGGGGTAAGGTAGTTCCCCTGGTTGATGTCAGGACGGTAAACCACTTTCTCCAGAGTGGAACAGCCTGCGGTCAACATCAGAAGAACCGCTGCGGCAGCGGTCAGCGTTTTACAGCGCATAGTGATTTGATTCCTTTTCGGGCCCGAGCAGTACGCGGCTCATATGTAATATGCCGATGATAATAGACCTTGCCCCACTTTGAAACCGGTCTGGCGGCGTTTTTGTTGTTCTGTATGACCCTGAGATCCCGAAAAAGTTTATGCCGCCAGCAGTTCTTTCGCATTCGCGAGGGTATTGCGAGTGACTTCACTGCCGCCGAGCAAGCGTGCCAGCTCCTGCAAGCGTGAGCGTTTATCCAGCGGCTTCATGTGCGTTTCCGTCATTTCGCCATCGGTTTCCTTGCTGACGATAAAGTGGTGATGACCACATCCGGCGACCTGCGGCAGGTGAGTCACACACATGACCTGCGTCGATTCACCCAACTGACGCAGCAGTTTGCCGACAACGGCCGCGGTCGGGCCGCTGATACCCACATCCACTTCATCGAAAATCAACGCCGGGGTTTCCATTTTACGGGCGGTAATCACCTGAATGGCCAGGGCGATACGCGACAGTTCACCACCGGAAGCCACTTTCGAAATTGCCTGCAAAGGCTGGCCCGGGTTGGTGGTGACGCGGAATTCTACGCGGTCTGCGCCTTCCGCCGTCAGGTGATTCTCTTCAAAGCGAACATCTATGGTGAACACCCCATGCGGCATCGCCAGCGTATGCATGCTGTCGGTAATGTGCTGGCTAAGCTCCTGCGCATAGTGTTGCCGCACGTCGTGCAGCCGTTTCGCCGTTTCCAGCGCCTGCTGATGATGCAGATTAACCGCCAGAGACAAGGTTTCAAGGGAATCGGCCTGATCGTCCAACTGCTGCTGTTCCTCCAGCAGAGACTGATAGTAATTCGGCAGCTCTTCCGGGGTAACGTGATGCTTACGCGCCAGTGAAATCTGACGGGAGATGCGTTGCTCAAGCTCGAACAGACGGTTCGGATCGAGATCCAGACGTTCACAGTAGTGGCGCAGCTCATCCCCGGCTTCTGAAATCTGAATCGCGGCCTCTTCCAGCATTTCCAGTACGCCAGAAAGCTTATTGTCCATGCCGGTCAGTTCGGTCACAAGCTGACGCACGTTGTACAGCTGGCTCTGCAAATTCACGTCTTCGCCATCCGCCAGCATGTTAAGGGCAGTCTGGCTGGTGGAGAGCAGCTGACCGCTGTTGGCCAGACGCTTGTACTCTTCGTCGATTTGCTCAAATTCACCCGCCTGCGGGTTAAATTCGTTCAGCTCTTTCAGTTGATATTCCAGCAGCTCGGCGCGCGCGGTACGCTCCTGGCTTTGCTGCTGATGCTGCGCAAGTTCGCGGCAGCTTTGATGCCACTGACGATAGTGCTCCGCCATGAGTTGAGTAAGCGCGTACTCACCTGCATAGCCATCAAGCAGGGCTTTCTGTTGTTCGGGTTTGATTAACTGCTGGTGCGCATGCTGACCATGGATCTGGATGAGCAGCTGGCCCAGCTCGCGAAGCTGGGAGAGGGGAACCGCTGTACCATTGATAAAACCGCGGGAGCGGCCATCGTTGCTGATGACGCGGCGAAGTAAACACTCACGTCCGTCTTCGAGCTGGTTTGCTTCCAGCCAGCGCAGGGCGGCAGGTGTGTCTTTTAACGAGAAGCGGGCGCAGAGATCGGCACGGGCGGCGCCTGTGCGCACCATATCCCCCTCTGCACGACCACCGAGGCACAAGCCGAGGGCATCAATGGCAATGGATTTACCTGCACCGGTTTCACCGGTAATCGCCGTCATTCCGCTATGGAAGTCGATCTCAAGCTCACGAACAATGGCAAAGTTGCTGATGGTCAGTTGTGCCAGCATAATTGTTTTCCTGTATGAAAAACCATAACTGTGTTTGTATACAGTATAAACTGGTTTTATATACAGTAAAGTGCTGGATGCAAAATCAGAACAATTTTTTTGACCAGCCGAGCTTGGAGCTTAATGTGTTGAAATAGCTGTAATCTTTTGGGTGAATGAGGTTCAGGTGGTAATCGCAGCGGCGAATGAGGACATCTTCACCTTCCTGAATGGGGAGCGCAATCTGACTGTCGCAGCTGATCTCCAGATCGCTGCGGCGATGAGAAAAACGCAGTCGGATGGTGCTGTCGCCGTTGATCACCAGCGGACGCGCCGAGAGCGTATGCGGGAACATCGGCACCAGGGTAATGGCATCCAGCGATGGCGTAAGGATTGGACCTCCGGCTGAAAGCGAGTAGGCGGTGGACCCCGTCGGGGTTGAAATAATCAGCCCGTCAGACCGCTGCGAGAAAGCGAAGATTTCGTCGATATAGACTTCGAATTCGATCATGTGCGCCACTTTACCGGGGTGGAGAACCACCTCGTTAATGGCGGTGCTGATGCGCTTCTGGCAGTCCTGCTGACACACCTGGGCTTCCAGCAAAAACCGTTTTTCACTGATATAGTGGCCTTCCAGCACGTCCGCCAGCTGCTGCTGCGCATTGTCCGGGTCGAGGTCGGTAAGGAAACCGAGATTGCCACGGTTAACACCAATAACCTTAATATCATAGCGAGCCAGCGTTCGCGCCGCGCCCAGCATATTGCCGTCGCCACCGACCACCACGGCGAGATCCGCCTGCTGGCCAATTTCCGCCAGCGTGCCGGTTCTGACGCTTTTAAGCTGCAACTCCTGGGCAATCTGCTGCTCGACCATCACTTCATAGCCTTTACCACACAGCCAGCGATACAACATTTCATGTGTCGTCAATGCGGTAGGGTGACGCGGATGGCCGACGATCCCAATACACCTGAAATGATTATTCATTTTCTGGAGGTCCTTGTGCCTGATGAATGATGACAATCTGCCTTGTTCCCTTGAATCCAGGAAACTGATCCCCATAATAAGCGAAGTTAGCGAGATGAATGCAGAAAAACGCGGAGAAATTCATGAGTAGTAAAGAACAGAAAACGCCTGAGGGGCAAGCCCCTGAAGAAATTATCACGGAACAGCACGATGAAGTTGAGGCAGTAGAGCCAGACACGTCTGCTGAGCAGGTGGACCCGCGCGATGAAAAAATTGCCAACCTGGAAGCTCAGTTGGTAGAAGCGCAGAATCGCGAACGCGATGGCGTACTGCGTATCAAAGCGGAAATGGAAAACCTGCGCCGTCGTACCGAGCTGGACGTTGAAAAGGCGCACAAATTTGCGCTGGAGAAATTCGTCAACGAACTGCTTCCGGTGATCGACAGCCTGGATCGCGCGCTGGAAGTGGCGGATAAAGCTAACCCGGATAACGCGGCGATGATTGAAGGCATTGAGCTGACGCTGAAATCCATGCTGGATGTGGTGCGTAAGTTCGGTGTTGAAGTGATTGCCGATACGGATGTACCGCTGGATCCAAACGTTCACCAGGCCATTGCGATGGTGGAATCCGAAGACGTTGCCGCGGGTAACGTGCTGGGCGTGATGCAGAAAGGGTATACCCTGAACGGCCGTACTATTCGCGCTGCGATGGTGACCGTGGCGAAAGCGAAAGCGTAATTTGCCGACCCGTAGTGCCGGGTGGCGGCTTCGCCTCACCCGGCCTACAACATTACTCGGCGATACTTTCGCGTAAAGGTTTAACGGGCAGGACCTTAACCTGCTTAATCATGTTGTCCTGAACGTCCAGAATATCAATATCATACTGCTCAATACGCACGCGCGTGCCTGCCGCCGGGATCTCTTCCAGCGCTTCCAGGATCATTCCGTTCATCGTCCGCGCTTCGTCTTCCGGCAAATGCCAGTTGAACGCTTTATTGATTTCACGAATGTTGGCGCTGCCGTCGATAAGCACTGACCCGTCATTTTGCGGGGTGACTTCTTCCGCAAGGGAAGGCGACATTGAGGTGGTAAAGTCCCCGACAATCTCTTCCAGAATATCTTCGACCGTCACCAGCCCCTGTATATCGCCGTATTCATCCACCACCAGGCCGACTTTCTTCTTGTTGCGCTGGAACTTCACCAGCTGCGTGCTGAGTGGGGTGCCTTCCGGCACGTAGTAAATTTCGTCGGCGGCACGCAGCATTACCTCTTTGGTGAACTCGTTTTTCTCAGTCATCAGGCGATAGGCCTCGCGCACACGCAGCATGCTGATGGCATCGTCGAGAGAATCGCGGTAGAGGACGATACGCCCGTGCGGGGAGTGCGTCAGCTGGCGGACAATGGCCTTCCAGTCGTCGTTGATATCAATCCCGACGATTTCATTGCGCGGCACCATGATGTCGTCAACGCTGACCTTTTCCAGATCCAGCACCGACAGGAGCATGTCCTGATTGCGGCGGGAGATCTGCGAGCGGGATTCGTTCACGATGGTACGCAGTTCGTCTTTGCTGAGCGCGCTACTGATGGTGACGTCTGCCTTTATACCGACCATGCGCATCAGCACCCGTGTCACCATATTCAGCAGCCAGACCAGCGGCATCATCAGAATAAGCAGCGGTGCTAACAGGAAGCTGCTCGGGTAGGCGACTTTTTCCGGGTAAAGCGCCGCGATGGTTTTGGGCAACACTTCCGCAAACACCAGTACCACAAACGTGAGCACACCTGTGGCAATCGCCACGCCTGCGTTGCCGTACAGACGCATCCCGACGATGGTGCCCAGTGCAGAGGCGAGAATATTGACCAGGTTGTTACCGATAAGCACCAGGCTAATCAGACGGTCCGGCTTACGCAGAAGCTTTTCGACACGACGCGCGGCACGGTTACCCTGCTTGGCGCGATGACGTAACCGGTAGCGGTTCAGCGTCATCATGCCGGTTTCAGAGCCAGAGAAATAAGCGGAGATGACCACCATGATGACCAGAATGACGATCAGCGTGGTGGTAGAGATGTGTTCCAGGGGGAACTCCTTTTGTTACTTAGCCAGCAAATTGCTGTATGAAGCGGCTACCAAAATAGGCAAGCGTGAGAATGCCCGCACCCGCAACGTTGAACCAGACCACGCGGCGACCGCGCCAGCCTTCATGATAATGGCCCCATAACAGGACAATATAGACAAACCACGCGATGATGGAGAGCACCGCTTTATCGATATTCTCCACGCTGAACAGGTTCTTCATGTAAAACAGCCCGGTGCAGAGCGTGAGCGTCAGCAGCACCACGCCGACCTGGGTGATGTGGAACATCTTACGCTCAATCACCATCAGCGGCGGCATTTCGTGGTTAAACGCCAGCTTTTTATTTTTCAGCTGGTAGTCAATCCAGGCGAGTTGCATGGCGTAAAGGGCGGCGATGATCAGCGTCGCGTAGGCAAAGAGCGACAGGCCGATATGCACCAGCATCCCCGGCGTGGCTTCCAGGTGAGTAATAAACTCATTGGGCATGAACGTGGCTAACGCCAGATTGATCAGCGCAAAGGCGTAGACTATCGGCAGCAGCAGCCAGCCACGGTTTTTAGACGCGACAATGGTCATGACCGTACAGATCATCAGGCTGACCAGCGAGCCGACGTTCAGTACGCTCAGATTTTGCACGCTGCCGTCGCCGGGGATAATGCGTGATTCCAGCGCAAAGGCGTGGCTAATCAGTGCGATCACTGCCGAAAGAATAGCCATGCGCCGCCAGCCGCTGTTTTTTTGCAGCAGGCCAGGAATGATCAGCGCGAGGCTGACAGAGTAGGCAACAAGGGCGATCAGTGCGAAAACAGGCATATAGGCGTCGACAGTTGTCTTAATAAGAAAGAGAAGCAGTATAACGTTACGTGACGCCTGCTCCAACCGTTGCATAACAACAAAGGCGCCTTCATGTTATACTCCGGCAAAATTCTGTGTATGTGTCGCCCAGGCGACCTAACGTTTCTACCCCAGGCGAGAGACAATGTTTGATAATTTAACCGATCGTTTGTCGCGCACGCTGCGCAACATCAGCGGCCGTGGACGCCTCACCGAAGAGAACATCAAGGAAACGCTGCGCGAAGTGCGCATGGCGCTGCTGGAAGCAGACGTCGCGTTGCCGGTCGTGCGTGATTTTATCAACCGCGTGAAAGAGAAAGCGGTTGGCCATGAAGTGAACAAGAGCCTGACTCCGGGTCAGGAGTTCGTCAAAATCGTCCGTAACGAGCTGGTTTCGGCGATGGGCGAAGAGAACCAGGTGCTTAACCTGGCGGCTCAGCCGCCGGCCGTCGTGCTGATGGCGGGTCTGCAAGGTGCGGGTAAAACCACCAGCGTCGGTAAGCTGGGGAAATTCCTGCGCGAAAAGCACAAGAAAAAGGTGCTGGTGGTGTCGGCGGACGTGTATCGCCCGGCGGCGATCAAACAGCTGGAAACGCTGGCCGAGCAGGTTGGCGTGGACTTCTTCCCGTCCGACGTGGCCCAGAAGCCTGTCGACATCGTTAACGCGGCGCTGAAAGAGGCGAAGCTGAAATTCTACGACGTGCTGCTGGTGGATACCGCCGGTCGACTGCACGTTGACGAAGCGATGATGGACGAAATCAAGCAGGTTCATGCCTCTATCAATCCAGTAGAGACCCTGTTTGTTGTTGACGCCATGACCGGTCAGGATGCGGCAAACACCGCAAAAGCGTTTAACGAAGCCCTGCCGTTAACCGGCGTGGTGCTGACCAAAGTCGACGGCGATGCCCGCGGCGGTGCGGCGCTGTCTATTCGTCATATTACCGGTAAGCCAATTAAGTTCCTCGGCGTGGGCGAGAAAACCGAAGCGCTGGAGCCGTTCCATCCGGATCGTATTGCCTCCCGTATCCTCGGCATGGGCGACGTGCTGTCGCTGATCGAAGATATTGAAAGCAAGGTTGACCGCGCCCAGGCGGAAAAACTCGCCAGCAAGCTGAAAAAAGGTGACGGTTTCGATCTGACCGACTTCCTTGAGCAGCTGCGTCAGATGAAAAACATGGGCGGCATGGCAAGCCTGATGGGCAAACTGCCAGGCATGGGCCAGATCCCGGACAACGTCAAATCCCAGATGGATGACAAAGTGCTGGTGCGTATGGAGGCCATCATCAACTCGATGACGCTGAAAGAGCGCGCGAAGCCAGAAATCATCAAAGGTTCCCGTAAACGCCGTATCGCTGCCGGTTGCGGCATGCAGGTGCAGGACGTAAACCGCCTTCTGAAACAGTTCGACGACATGCAGCGCATGATGAAGAAAATGAAGAAAGGCGGCATGGCGAAGATGATGCGCGGCATGAAAGGCATGATGCCGCCCGGTTTTCCTGGGCGATAATCGCTTTTGAGATTGCTTTTTGCCCGAAAATGAGTAAAATTTTCGGGCTTTTAATATGACACCCGGGCTCCGTTCCTCGATGGGGCCCGGTTGTTTTATTCACACAAGAGGATGTTATGGTAACTATTCGTTTAGCACGTCACGGCGCTAAAAAGCGTCCGTTCTACCAGGTTGTTGTGACTGACAGCCGTAATGCACGCAACGGTCGCTTCATCGAGCGCGTTGGTTTCTTCAACCCACTGGCCGCTGGCGCAGAAGAAGAAACCCGTCTGGATCTGGATCGTATCGCTCACTGGGTTGGCCAGGGCGCTACTGTTTCCGATCGCGTTGCTACGCTGATCAAAGCAGCAAATAAAGCAGCTTAATCTGTCACGGTGGTCATGATGAGCAATAAAGCACCTGTTGAACCGATCGTATTGGGAAAAATGGGTTCTTGCTACGGTATCCGTGGTTGGCTCAGAGTGTTTTCCTCCACTGAAGACGCTGATAGCATTTTTGATTACCAGCCCTGGTTTATCCAGAAAGCCGGTAAGTGGGAAGAGGTCGAGCTGGAAAGCTGGCGTCACCACAATCAGGACATCATCATCAAGCTGAAAGGCATTGACGATCGTGATGCCGCGAATGCGCTGACTAATTGTGAGATTGTCGTGGATTCGTCGCAGTTGCCGCAGCTGGAAGAGGGTGACTACTACTGGAAAGACCTTATGGGTTGCCAGGTAGTGACCACTGAAGGCTACAGCCTGGGGAAAGTCATCGACATGATGGAAACCGGGTCAAATGACGTTCTCGTCATTAAGGCAAACCTGAAAGATGCATTTGGCATCAAGGAGCGGTTGGTTCCGTTCCTCGATGGACAGGTTATCAAGAAAGTCGATCTCACTACTCAAACCATTGAAGTAGATTGGGATCCTGGTTTTTAAATTCTCCGGATAAACGGTAAAAGACGGCGCTATGTGGATTGGCATAATTAGCCTGTTTCCTGAAATGTTCCGCGCGATTACCGATTACGGGGTAACTGGCCGGGCAGTAAAGAATGGCCTGCTGAGCATCCAGAGCTGGAGTCCTCGTGACTTCACGCACGACCGGCACCGTACCGTGGACGATCGTCCTTACGGCGGCGGACCGGGGATGTTGATGATGGTGCAACCCTTACGGGACGCCATTCACACAGCAAAAGCCGCGGCAGGTGAAGGCGCGAAGGTGATTTATCTGTCACCTCAGGGACGCAAGCTTGATCAAGCGGGCGTGAGCGAACTGGCGACGAATCAAAAACTGATTCTGGTCTGTGGTCGCTACGAAGGAATAGATGAGCGCGTAATTCAAACCGAGATTGACGAAGAATGGTCTATCGGCGATTACGTTCTCAGCGGTGGTGAGTTACCGGCAATGACGCTGATTGACTCCGTCGCCCGGTTTATTCCGGGGGTTCTGGGCCATGAAGCTTCGGCAACGGAAGATTCCTTTGCCGATGGGTTGCTGGACTGTCCACACTATACTCGTCCTGAAGTGTTAGAAGGGATGGAAGTCCCGGCAGTGTTACTGTCTGGAAACCATGCCGAGATACGTCGCTGGCGTTTGAAGCAGTCGCTGGGCCGAACCTGGCTTAGAAGACCTGAACTTCTGGAAAACCTGGCTCTGACTGAAGAGCAAGCAAAGTTGCTGGCCGAGTTCAAAACTGAACACGCGCACCAGCAGCATGAACATGATGGGAAAGCGTAATACGCTCCCGAATATCAGTTTACCCAGGATAAGAGATTAAATTATGAGCAACATTATTAAGCAACTTGAACAAGAGCAGATGAAGCAGGACGTACCTTCCTTCCGTCCAGGTGACACCGTGGAAGTGAAAGTATGGGTTGTTGAAGGTTCCAAAAAACGTCTGCAGGCATTCGAGGGCGTGGTTATCGCTATTCGTAACCGCGGTCTGCACTCTGCATTCACTGTTCGTAAAATTTCCAACGGCGAAGGCGTTGAGCGTGTCTTCCAGACTCACTCTCCGGTAGTTGACAGCATTGCTGTTAAACGTCGTGGTGCTGTACGTAAAGCTAAACTGTACTACCTGCGTGAGCGTACTGGTAAGTCTGCTCGTATTAAAGAGCGTCTGAACTAAGATTCGCTTAAGCGACATCCTGTTAGAAAGGGCTGGCCGAAAGGCTGGCCCTTTTTTTATCCCATCGCACCTCTCGCGTTAACCCTTCCGTCATAAATCATTTACAATGTTCGCCTCTTGGGTGGAGGGTAAGTGGATAACGTACTGCATCAGCATAGCTGGAAACGCGCAGCGGCATTGACCGCGCTGTTTGCGATCCTGCTGATCGTCGTGGCGCCGCTGATCTCCGTCTCGCTGCAAAAAGATCCCATGAGCGCCATGCCGGGCATGCACCACGACATGAGCATGATGTCGGTGGACGAGCATCATGGTGATATGACGCATTCTATGCCAGTTGACCATGCTGAAGCATGCGGCTACTGCGTGCTGTTAGCGCATGTTCCGGGCGTGATGCTGGCGCTTATCGTTCTGCTCAGCGTGGTGTTGCAGCGGCTGCGCGTGAAGCCGCCTCGTCAGGCGGTCAGCCACTGGCACTTTTTCCCCTGGCTTTACCCCGATACCCGCGCGCCGCCGCGTCGGTCTGCTTTCTCCCTTTAAAACAAAATCACTCACTTTTTGCCTTAAAAAGGAAAAGTATGACTACCTGCACTCCGCGCGCGGCATGGGGAAACCTGCTGCGTCGCCTCCATTTCTATATCGGGCTGTTTGTCGGTCCGTTTATCTTCTTCGCAGCGCTGACCGGTACGCTGTATGTCGCCACGCCGCAGCTTGAAAATGCGCTGTACCATTATGCACTCCACACGGACGCCGTTGGTGAGGCGCAGCCTCTTGCTAAACAAATTGCCGTGGCAGAAAAGGCCGTGGGTTCAGCGCTGCGTTTACACGCTGTTCGTCCGGGGCTGGAAGAGGGTGAAACGACCCGCGTGATGTTTGCCGACCCGGCGCTGGGTCCCTCCGAGCATCGGGCTATTTTTATTGATCCCGCCAGCCTTGAGGTTCGAGGGGATATGACTGTGTACGGCACCAGCGGGATTTTACCGCTGCGTCAGACTATCGATTATCTGCATACCTCGCTGATGCTGGGCAACATCGGGCGCCTCTATAGCGAGTTAGCCGCCTCGTGGATGTGGGTTGCTGCCCTGGGCGGGATCGCGCTGTGGTTCTACACCCGACCGAAGCGCCGTATTAACAATCGTTTCCAGAATCGTCGTCTCCTGCATGTGATCTTAGGCTGGACGTTACTGACGGGAATGCTGCTGTTCTCAGTCACCGGGTTAACCTGGTCACAATGGGCCGGTGGCAACGTCGATAAGCTGCGTGCAGAGATGAACTGGCTGACGCCGCAGGTAAATACCACCCTTTCCGGTGCGCCGGAAATGAGGGATGAACACGCCGAACATCGTGGTCATCACGGGGGAATGACGATGCCTGAAATGCCTGTTGAACTGTCGCTTTTTGACAGCGTATTGCAGGCCGCCCGCCAGTCAGGAATTGATGCGAAAAAGGTTGAGATCCGCCCGGCAAGCAGGGACGACCAGGCCTGGACGGTGACGGAAATCGATCGCCGCTGGCCGACGCAGGTTGATGCCGTTGCCGTGGATCCCCACTCACTGAAGGTGCTGGACAGCACTCGCTTCGGGGATTTCCCGCTGATGGCTAAACTCACCCGCTGGGGCGTGGATTTCCATATGGGGATCCTGTTTGGTCTGGCAAATCAGCTGCTGCTCATCGCGTTTGGCGTTGCGCTGTGCGTGTTGATTATCTGGGGATACCGGATGTGGTGGATGCGTCGCCCTGCAACGTCAGCCGCGAACCCGGTACAGACGCTCTGTCAAAGCTGGCTGGCATTGCCGCTGTGGGGAAGGGGAGTGACGTTCCTGATAAGCCTCCTGCTGGGGCTGGCGTTGCCAGTAATGGGCGTCAGTCTGGTGGTCTTTATTGTGATTGACTGGCTGCGCTGGCGAGCGGTTTCAGGCGTGTCGCTCGCCGGAACATCCGTTAAATAGCCTTAAGGCGTGCTGATGACTACCGCAACCCGGCGGTTTTCAGCGCGCCCCTGTGCAGTGCGGTTGCTGCTGACAGGGTATTTTTTGCCTAAGCCCCGCGTGGTGAGGTTGCTGCGCGGGATGTTCGCGCCCTTCGCCCAGGCATCCGCCACAACATTGGCACGTTTTAACGAAAGCGCTTCGTTGTAGCTCTCTTCGCCATAGTTATCCGTATGGCCATCCATCCGGGCGTGGTTCAGGCCGGTTGCCGCCAGGCGTGAGGCCATAGTCTGGATCTGCGTTTCACTTTCCGGGCGCAGCCTGGCGTCATTTTTATCAAACAGGATCTTATCTGACAGGCCCAGAGACCAGTCGCCATTCAGTTCGTTAAAGCCATAGGATTTCATGGCCGCGATTTGCTCTGGCGTGAATTTCCCTTCAGGGGATGACTGGCATCCGGACATTGCCAGTGATGCCAGTAACAACGGCGCAAAATATCGCTTTAACATATCGTCTTCCTTTCAGGATATTGTTTTCGAACGCTGGTTTTTGACCAGATACATATTGCGATCGGCTTGCTCCAGTAAGGCCTCAACGGAGGCATTTTCCCATGCCAGAGCAAAGCCAATGCTGAGTGACATTGATGCTGTGTGCCCGTTATGCAGATCAAACGGACGGATAAATTGCTGCGACAGCGCAGCGCAAATATATTCGACCTCACGCGCGGTGTGGACACCGTAAAGGATCATGGCAAATTCGTCGCCGCCAAGACGGTAAGACTGATGACGTTTTTCGCCAAATTCGACCATCCTTTTTGCGGCTTCGATCAGAACGCAGTCACCCGCGGCATGACCCCAGGTGTCATTGATAAACTTGAAGTTATCACCGTCCAGAAATAGCAGGGCGGAATTGGTTTTTGCCGAAGCGTCATTCATTAATGCTGCAATGTTGTTGCGAAACGCGGCGCGGTTTGCAAGCCCCGTGAGCGGATCGTGCATGGCGGTACGCAACAGTTGAGCGTTTTTCGCCTGTAGTTTGAGCTGCCACTCTTCCATTTCATCCAGCAGGCTGTTGAAGTCTTCTCCAAACTGGTGGAACTCTTCAATGCGGCCTTCCGTTACCCGGCGAGAAAAGTTGCGGTTGGTGCGAACGTCATGCACAACGTCAGTGATGTTTTGCATTTCAACAACCATGCCATGATGTAGCGAGCGGGTGATGGTCAATGCGACGGCAGAAGCAAAAAGAATGCACCCGGTGAGGACTGCAAACGAGAGCCAGATAAAGTGGCTAATCAGGCTGTCGCGTGCGGTCAGACGAATTTCGCCAATCACATTGCCGTTATGTATGATGGGCTGTGCGACAGGAACAGGGAACAGCCACCGGTTGACCAGCGCGCCCAGCGTGTCGGTATTATCCGCCGGGTTCCACGACCACCAGGCAAACCGTTTATGATGTGCATTAAGCACTTCCGCCACGGCAAACTGCCCCTGCTTGCCGAGGGTCGCCAGCGTTTCATTTGCTGCCACGGCATCGTTGAACACCAGAGAGGCTTCAAGGCTGTGGCTCATGGTGGCGCCGGTAAGTTCGAGGTTTTTTTGCGCGTATTGCTTTAATGTCACCACGGAAGCGAAACACAGCAGCAACCATATAAACGTCATCGTTATAATGACGCTTATCATGCTGATTCGCCGCAACGTTCTTTTAAACGTCGGACGCGGTGTTGGTACGACTTCCTTATTCATGCTTCTTATTCCGTGCGAGCATTAATACATCCGGATTGACTCTTACGCCACTGCGCGCCAGCGCATCCAGATTTACGGAAAACCTGACCTGGTTGTGCTCTATTATCAGACAAAATGCGCTGCCAATAACGCATTCAGGATTTTGTTCTGACATTAATAGCAACGCCTGGCCCTGATATTGATTTATTATTTCCTGTTGTTTTGCTGGCGACTCGCTCCCGAAATAGAGGGCATCGCACCTTGCTGTGAGTGCTTCCCGATCGCTATGCACAATGACAGGACTATAGGGCAACGGGTTGTGTTCATCTTCACTGCTGAGCGCCTGTCTGTAATGGGAAGAGGCATAAATACAGAGCTTAGGCTGGCCAGACAGTGCTGGCCATCGGGTGTAGCTCACAATACCAGAAACAATCGAACGTACTGATTTATCCGTTTCAGTGAACGAGCCTGCCTTTGCAGGGGCCACTAAAATGAACAGCATTAGCGCCAGGGGGAGTCGGAGCAAAGCGATCAAGATTGCATTTCTCATCAGAATCCGCCAAACCGCCCCGGAAATAGATGTCCTTAAGAATTGTCGGCAGAATACCATTGTTTATCAAAGCCGTCATTATGTCAGAAATATCCCTGTTTTGACCTAAGCTAAATCTTACAGTGAGCTATATTCAGAGGAATTCAGGCAGGCTCAATTAAGCCTGCTGGAACGCATACTTTCATCCAATCCTTGTTGCCAGGATTCATGCAGTTTTACTGCATTTTCAGTTGTATCGCAGCTGGCAGGAAATGATTTTCCCGCTAATCCCCAGGCGTGAATAAAGCCCTCTTCGCATATTTTTTTCTGTCCGTCAGCGTAGCCACGAAGATATTCCCCTCGATCAACCTGAGGGTCATTAAAACTATCGGCCAGCGCCTGGTTATCTTTAACCGGAACACCATTCATAGCGTCTTCTTTACCGGCAGTGAACCAGTCCGGGCTGGTCCAGCCAGGCTGAAAAGTATAAGGATTGATCTGGCAACCCGACAAAATCAGCGACAACAACATGAGAGTAATTGAACGCATGGCTATTCTCCTTTTTGTGAGCATAGCCTGGCTTACAAGTGTGCGTGTGTAATTTTAAATTTACGGTTTTAGGCCATGAATTTTGCAATTAAAGGACTTCTGTAAAGTAATGTGTACGTATTTTGGATTGAAATCTTTACTTGATGTGATATCGTTGTGTCACCTCTTCGAGGAAAACCACTATCGCAAACGAGTTTGACAGGATCGCAATCATGCAAAAAGACGCGCTGAACAACGTACATATCACTGACGAACAGGTGTTAATCACCCCGGATCAACTGAAGGCGGAATTCCCGCTGAGCGTCGCGCAGGAAGCTCAGATTGAGCACTCGCGCCAGACCATTTCTGACATTATCGCAGGCCGCGATCCGCGCCTGCTGGTGGTATGTGGTCCTTGCTCCATTCACGATCCTGAAACCGCCATTGAGTACGCTCGTCGATTTAAAGCATTAGCGGAGGAGGTCAGCGATAGCCTCTATCTGGTGATGCGCGTCTATTTTGAAAAGCCACGTACTACGGTTGGCTGGAAAGGGTTGATTAACGATCCGCACATGGATGGCTCGTTTGATGTGGAAGCGGGCCTGAAGATTGCGCGTCGCCTGCTGGTGGAGCTGGTCAGCATGGGGCTGCCGCTGGCAACCGAAGCGCTGGATCCGAACAGCCCGCAGTACCTCGGCGATCTGTTTAGCTGGTCTGCGATTGGGGCGCGCACCACCGAGTCGCAAACCCACCGCGAGATGGCGTCTGGCCTGTCTATGCCGGTTGGTTTTAAAAACGGTACCGACGGCAGCCTGGCTACGGCGATTAACGCCATGCGCGCCGCCGCCATGCCCCATCGTTTTGTCGGGATCAACCAGGCGGGCCAGGTATGCCTGCTGCAAACGCAGGGCAACCCGGACGGGCATGTGATCCTGCGCGGCGGTAAAGCGCCAAATTACAGCCCGGCGGATGTTGCGCAGTGTAAAAAAGAGATGGAACAGGCGGGACTGCGTCCGGCGCTGATGGTAGATTGCAGTCATGGTAATTCGAATAAAGATTACCGTCGCCAGCCTGCGGTTGCAGAATCTGTGATTGCACAGATTAAAGATGGTAACCGTTCAATTATCGGCCTGATGATTGAAAGTAATATTCATGAAGGCAATCAGTCATCGGAACAGCCGCGTAGCGCGATGAAGCCCGGCGTCTCCGTCACGGATGCCTGCATCAGCTGGGAAACCACTGATGCGCTACTGCGTGAGATCCACAAAGATTTGAACGGCCAGCTGGCGACGCGTCTGGCATAAGAGGATAGTTATGGTTGCTGAATTGACCGCATTACGCGATCAAATTGATGAAGTGGATAAGGCGTTGCTGGACCTGCTGGCGCGCCGCATGGCACTGGTTGCTGAGGTCGGCGAAGTTAAAAGCAAATACGGCCTGCCAATTTACGTTCCGGAGCGTGAGGCCTCTATGCTCGCCTCCCGCCGTAAAGAGGCACAGGCGCTGGGCGTTTCACCGGACTTAATTGAAGATGTCCTGCGTCGTGTGATGCGGGAATCCTATTCCAGCGAAAACGACAAGGGCTTCAAAACCCTCTGTCCGTCGCTGCGTCCGGTGGTGATTGTCGGTGGCGGCGGCCAGATGGGGCGTCTGTTTGAAAAAATGCTGACGCTTTCTGGCTATCAGGTGCGCATCCTGGAAAAAGATGACTGGCCGCATGCACCGGAACTCATGAAGGATGCCGGAATGGTTATCGTCAGCGTACCGATTCATGTGACGGAGCAGATTATCGCGAAACTTCCTCCGCTGCCGGAAGATTGCATTCTGGTGGATCTGGCGTCCGTTAAAAATGGTCCTCTACAGGCAATGCTGGCGGCGCACACCGGGCCCGTGCTTGGGTTACACCCGATGTTTGGCCCGGACAGCGGCAGCCTGGCGAAGCAGGTAGTGGTTTACTGCGACGGTCGTCAGCCGGAAGCGTATCAGTGGTTCCTGGAACAGATTCAGGTCTGGGGGGCACGTTTGCACCGTATCAGTGCGGTTGAGCATGACCAGAACATGGCGTTTATTCAGGCGCTGCGCCACTTTGCAACCTTCGCCTATGGTCTGCACCTGGCGGAAGAGAACGTTCAGCTTGAACAATTGCTGGCGCTTTCCTCGCCAATCTATCGTCTGGAGCTGGCGATGGTCGGGCGACTGTTTGCCCAGGATCCACAGCTTTACGCCGACATCATCATGTCGTCTGAAAATAACCTGGCGCTGATCAAGCGCTACTATCAGCGTTTTGGCGAAGCGATCACCTTGCTGGAACACGGCGATAAACAAGCGTTTATCGACAGTTTCCGTAAAGTGGAGCACTGGTTCGGTGATTACGCCACGCGATTCCAGAGTGAAAGCCGCACGCTGTTGCGCCAGGCAAATGACAGTCGCCAGTAATCTAATGATGTATATACTGAAAGCCAGCATTGCTGGTTTAATTTTAGACACAAAAGACTGAAACAAAAGGATTTGTTTCTGACGATGTCCACACGTCGTCCACACATCGAAAAAAGCCCTGCCATGTGCGGGGCTTTACTTTTTGTTTTAAGCGGTGCAAGAATAAGTCTCAACAATATGTTTAATAAGGAAATTAATTTGAAACCCTTCAAAACGGTAGTTTTGTTAGCCCTTACCCTGACTTCCTTCACCGCACTAGCAAATGATACTTCTACCTTGAAAAAGTCCCTTAAGCCATGGCAACCCGTAGAGGTCTCGAAAAGTGGCGACACATTGACGGTTGTTTTAAATGAGAACCAGATAACATCTGATGTGTATGAAACTGTTATCAGCTCAGGAGCCTGTATGGATATTTGGACAAAAGACGTCCCTAAAAAATATCTTCAAACGGTTAAGGAGCTTCGTATTCTCAATAAGCATAAAGCTCAGGGCTATGTTTTGGAGAAACCGCTTAACACCTGTAATGAAATGGGTAAAGAGCAACCCGAAAGAGCCAAAGTTATAATGCTTGCAAACACTCATCTTTTTTGACTAATCGCATATAAAAAACCCCGCATCTGCGGGGTTTTCTTTTGGTCACATCCAGTGGATTTGTTGCTGGCCTGACTGCGTAGGGTGCGGCGGCGCTGGTACCACTTCACCCGGCGAAACGATAAAGCGCTCGACCGTCTCAGTGGTGACGAACGTGCAACTGCAATTGATGTTTGTGCACTGATGATACCGCTCTTTTGTCGTATCGGAGAAATAGCGACTTGTGCGAGCGTGGGCGGCGTAATGGCATTTAGGGCAGTGGAACATGGCGAACACCTCAGAGCGTTATTGATGAACCAATTTTAACCATTAAATCCTTATACATCAAATACATAAAATTCATTTATTGCGTTAATTCTTCGCTTTCATACTCTACATCCGAAACCTTAACCTCAAGCTCTAAGCCCGTCGTGTAGCCGTTCCCGTTAAGGTAGTGCACCACCCGGCTGATTATCCAAGCCTGCTCGTCTATAACGCGCTTAAAGCCTTTCACCGCGATTGGCGTTTCAGGAAATAAATCTGCCCGACCAATAGCCAGCGAGATTGAAAACTCCGCCACTCCGCGCTGTAACTTGTCCCACTTAGCCTGAGCGGCGCGCATGGCCTGCGCTTTTGTCGCGTAGATGGTCGTCAGCTCCAGCACGTTCTCAGACTCACCGACCATATACTCGCCCTCGCGCGCCTCCTGCTCTTTTTTGGCTCTGGCCTTTGACGTGGTTTTTGTCGCTTTTGGATGTTGCAGCGCGCGCAGGTGCTGCTCCTTCGGCTTGCGCTTGAGCTTCACCTTTTGCTTTTGCGGCTTCGGGTCTTTTGTGTGCAGCCATTTCGCCGTTACGCCGGTGTAGGCTTCGCGGTCAGCAATCGCAAACTGATGACGGTCGCCGTCGCCGCGTTCGATGGTCATTTGCGGGATGGGCTTGCCACTGGCCGTCCTGCCGGTACCGGCTTTCAGGAACAGCAGTTTCCCCGCTTTCACCGACACTGATGCACCGTTACGGTCAGCCAGGCGGGACAGAAACACCGCGTCGGATTCCTGCGCCTGGTCAATATGAGGCACGGGGATCGCTTTCAGCGTGTCAGCCACGCTGGCCGTGAGTTTGTTACGCGCTGCGATGGTCTCAACAATGACACCGAGCGTGGTGTCATGCCATGACTGTTCCCGGCGGGAGTTCAGCGTGCCGCGAAAATCAGCGCTGCGCCCCCTGATGGTCAGCGTATCAGGCGCGCCACGGTGCTCGATTTCGTCGACCGTGAAACTGCCCTTATTCAGCAAGGCTGAGCCCTGCCAGCCCAGCCACAGCGTCAGTTTTGCACCGCGCGGCGGCAGCTCGACAAGCCCGTCGGTGTCGTCGAGCTCGATGTCGAGTTGGTCAGCCTCGAATCCGCGATTGTCCGTCATGGTCAGACTGATTAGCCGGTCGCTGAAATTCTGCGTGATATCATCGCCATCAAGCGTGAGCATAAACGCCGGAGCAATCTGCGCCCCGGCCTGAACATTCAGACCCGTAATCATCCCGCCAGCCCTCCAATCCAGTTACCGGCAGATGTCACCAGATTGTCGGCCTGCGTTTTCAGGTCTCCATAAATGGCCGCGAGCGAGTCATCGACCCGTTTCAGCGAGAGGCTAAACTCAATTTTTCTGGCCGCGCCGTCGCTGAATAATTCGGTGTGCGTGTGGGTCACTTTTTCGATGACATACATACCGTGGATCATGCCCGTCCCGTCAATCAGCGGCCACGCTCTGCCCTCGTCGGCCATCAGTTCGATGGCCGTCAGCGACAGGCGTCCGCCGGTGATTTCGGGGTACAGCACGCCCGAGAGCGTGCGCGAGGTTTCCCCCTCGCCGAGATACTGATAAGCAGGGGGTTTACCGATGCGGTCATTTGACGCCCATCGGTAATCCTTCGAATATTGCATGGACTGATGCGGCAGCGTGCGGCGTTCAAACACAAATAAACCCAGTACCATTAACATGTTTTAGCC
This sequence comes from Enterobacter sp. CRENT-193, assembly GCF_002787395.1. NCBI lineage: Bacteria > Pseudomonadati > Pseudomonadota > Gammaproteobacteria > Enterobacterales > Enterobacteriaceae > Enterobacter > Enterobacter sp. CRENT-193. Next base: position 2,004,629 of record NZ_CP024812.1, read on the forward strand.
CTCATCCGTCATGGCGCATACTTGAGCGCTGGCGTGCTCTTTCTTCCCGGTCGAGTTTTTCGACTGCTTCCCGGAGCTGCCGGTCGAGGTCAGTTCCCGGCGCAACGCCACCCGACAGAGTAATGTTGTATTCACGCTTGCTCTGGTCGACATAGGACCGGCCAGCAGGCGCCGTCACTGGCTGGTACATCTGATAACCGCCATAAACGGACGTCTGCGGAATATAAGACCCGTTTTGCGTACCGGCTGCGGCACTGGCTTTAGCGGCAGTCTGGTCGAGGCCGTCCGACTCTTTTTTGATAACCCCGAGCTTTTCCAGTAGCCAGCCGACTTTGCCGCTCAGGCTGTTAAAGACGTTCAGGGGAGCCGTTAACGCATCGGCCAGCGCTTTGCCAAATGCCACGCCGACATTTTTGCAGCGGTCCAGCGTTTCCTGCGTTGCCTTGACCGGTGCTATCAGGTCAGTGAACCACTGCCAGACCCCGCGCAATTTCTCGATGATGGAATCAAACACCGGCGTCAGCGGCCAGAAGATTTCCGCCACCGGCGCAAATGCCGCTTTAAGCCCCTCCACCACGCCCGAAAAGAATGCGCTGATGGGCTCCCAGTATTTACGAATCAGGAGCGCCCCGGCCACCACCGCACCGGCGACCGCGACCACCGGCAGACTGATTGCACCGACAGCAGTCACTATTGCGCCACCGGCAACGGTAAAGACCGTTCCCAGCAGACCTGCGGCGGCGATAATGGCGTTAATCCCCATCACCACCGGCCACGCAATCAGGCCAATCCCGCCAATCACACCAATCAGCGCCAGTGCGCCACCGGCTACAACACCGATAGTGGTCGCCAGTGATTTATTGCGGGTGATCCAGCCATCGAGTTTCAAAACATATCGCGTGGCCGTCTGCGTCAATTTGCGCAGAGCGTCGTTTTGCTGGTCAAACAGGTCAGTTCCCACGGCCTCATAAGCAGACTGAAACTCTTTAAAGTCGCCGCCGAGATTGTCCTGCATGATTTTGACCAGCTCCTCGGTTTTACCGTCCGAGGCTTTAAACGCTGCGGTGAGTTTGTCGAGCTTGCCGGTTGACGCTGCGGTCATCAGCACCGCTGCCGCCGAGCTGGCCTCTTCACCGAAGATGGCTTTCATGTACTCGCCGCGCTGGCTGGTACCGAGATTGTTTTTCTCAAAACTGCGCTGCATTTCCTTCAGGATGGAAAATATCGGGCGCGTGTTTCCTCTGGCGTCAGAGGTTTTGACACCGAGCTCTTTGATGGCCTCAAAGGCTTTACCGGTCGGAGCCTGTAGGCGGCTCAGGATTGCACGGCTACCCGTTCCCGCCATCGAGCCGGTAATTTTCGCATCGTGCAACGCACCGACCATCGCGGCGGTTTGCTCGATACTGACCCCGGCATTTCTCGCCACCGGCGCGGCATAGGTCAGCGCATCACTCAGCCCGTCAAAGTCGGCGGCGGTTTTGTTCATCGTCATCGACAACACGTCGCCAATGTGCGCGATCTGGTCGTTGGAAAGCTGGAACGCAGATTTCATCCCTGTCAGCAGGGCGGCGTTTTCCTCCATCGAGCGCTGATTCGACAGCGCCATATTCAGCGTGACCGGCGTCGCCGCCTGAATGGCATCAGCATCCCCGCCACTTTTGGCGATGATGATTTGTGCACTCGCTGCATCGTCCGCAGATGCGGCGGTATTGTCACCGAGCTGTCTGGCCTGTTTGCGTAACGCCTCCATTTCGGGCGACTGTTTGTCGACCCCGAGCACGGCTTGCAGCTCAGAGTTTTTCTGTGCAAACGAATAGCCAGGCATCAGCAGTTTTACACCGGCCATGGTGCCAGCCGTGGCAATTCCGACACCGGCAGCACCAGCCGCCGCCGCACTACCCGCGAGGGATTTACCGGACTGATACCGCTCTTTAACCCGGCTTAGCTTTGCCTGTTGCTGGCTGACCCGCGCCAGCGCCTCACGTTGCCGGTTAAGCTGGGCGGTCGTCTCACTGATGCTGGTTTTAAGGCGACGCTCGTCAGCCGACAGCGTTCGGGTATTAATCCCGGCCTGAGCAAGCTCGGTGCGCTGGCGCTGTACCGACTGCCTGAGCCCGTTATATTTGAGTTGCAGGTCAGCAGCGGATTTTTTTGCCGCCTCCATCGCGCGCGCCTGCGCTTTGGTGGGGTTTTCCGTGTTTTTAAACTGGACGGCCAGCGCTGCGGCCTCCTGTTTCGCTTTGTTAAGCGACTGACCGGTCACGGCAAGCTGTGCGCTCGCTTTCCTGAATCCGTCAATTCGGGACGCCTGCGCGTTAAGGTCGCGCAGGGTCGTCTGTGAGTTGCGGATATCGCCAGCGAGGGATTTGCTGGCGTTCTGGATAGCTTTTAGCGGTCGGCTTGCCCGGTCTACTGCGTTAAGCAGCACCTCGATTCTGACGTTATTGCTCATAGTGGTTTCCGCTTCGCTGTAGCGCCTTGTCGCGCCATGTGAGGAGCTCGGTCACGCTAAGGGAATACAGCTCTGATGGCGGCCAGTGAAAAATCACCGCGATATCCGCCATCAGGTCATCGACCGAAAGTTTTGCGGGGAACGTCAGCGAGCCGAAGATGGCGACAAAAAACCAATCACCTCAGCGGCGAACTGCATCAGGTCTGAGGCATCCAGACGGGCAATTTCATGCTCGGTGAGTGCCGGGTAGGTCATACGCGGCAGCACCTTAATCAGCGCGTCAACGTCAGAGTTTGCCAGCGAGGCCAGCGACACCCCGCGCAGGGTTCCCGCGTTAGGTTTTGAAACCGTCACCTCTCCGATTTTTTGCTCACCGCGCATGAGGGGGTTATCGAGGGTCACGACGTGTGGCTTTTTGGTTTCGGTGACTTCAATTTCTGTAACGCCGGTTTCGATGTTGTTTTCCATGATATTGCTCTCGTCAAAGTTAAGTGACCGGCCAGCCTGACTGACCGGTTAAGGGGGTTACAGGCCAATGGCCTTGCGATGCTCTGCCAGACGGTCGACGCCGTCGACTTTCAGCACCATGTTGATGACGTCAATCTCGATGACTTCCCTGCCGTCAATCGTGAGCTGGTAGTACGCGCATTCGGTCGAGATTTTGGTCGTGCCGCTTTCGCCCTGTTTGTTTTCGCCGCCGTCGTACTCTTTGTGACGGCCACGCATGACCACCTCAACGGCAGAAATCGCGCCAGTGTCATCGCGCTGGTATGAGCCAGTAAAGCGTAACGGTACGCTGTCCGCGCCCGGTGAGGCGTACTGCGCCCACAGCTCGACGTCAGGCAGACCGCCGAGCGTCCACTCGCACGACAGCGCATCGTCATCGAGACCGAGGTCAATCGACACCGAGCCCGGCATCCCGCCGCCGCGGTATTTCTCAAGCTTACGGGTCAGCTTTGGCAGGGTGACGGATTCAACAACGCCCATGTAGCTCAGGCCATCGTTGAACATGTTCAGGTATTTCAGTTTGCGTGGTAATGCCATGCTCAGAGCTCCTTAGCTGTTGACCGACTCTGACAGGTTCGCCAGATAGGTATCAGTGATGCGCTGGCGCAGGGTCAGGTTTTCCAGCGGCGGGACGGGGGTGTAGTCGTAATCGATATACAGTTTCCCCACTTTGAGCGTTTCCACGCTATTTGACTCCGGGTCGTACCAGCAGGAGCCGTCAACGATATAGCCGTTGTTTTTCAGCTCGCGGAATTTCGCATTGATACCGGCGACGATGTCGCGGATAAGCGTTGCGGTGACGGGTTTATCAATCGCCCAGGCGTGCGCCTCCGCCATCGTGTCGGCCAGCACCTGCGCCGTGCGGGTGTAGTTTTCAAAGAGGAATAACGGATCGTCGGAGCAGGTACGGTTGCCCCAGAATTTAAAGCCGTCGTTACGGATTAGCGTGGTGACACCAGCCTGATTCAACAGGTTCGCGTCGGTGGCCTTCTCCTGCAAGTCCCACGAGACCGAGGCACTGACGCCGGTGACGCCATTCACGCCAACGTTAGACAGCGTTTTGTGCCAGCCCGTTTCCTGGTCGATTTTGGCACGCAGGCCGAGCGCGCGGGCGGTCGCCCATGCAATATCGGTCTGATTCGCCGTGGTGTCCCATGCCAGAAAATCAGGGTGAATGACCATCAGCTCACGCTGGCTGAAATTCTCACGGTAGGCGATAGCTTCGGAAATGGTCTTGCAGCCCCACGCGCTGATATAGCCAAACGCGCGCAGGCTCTGACAGGTCGCCGCGAGCGCGGTCGCCACTTCCAGAGAATCCAGCCCCGGCACGCCGAGAATGCGCGGCTTGACGCCGGTGACGGTTTTGGCGGTCAGCAGCGCTTTCAGTCCGGTGTATTGGCCGTTTTCGTCGGTCGTGCCGATGATGTTGGAAATGGTTTCTTTCTGCGCCGCTTCCGGGTCGTCCGGGTCTTCAATACCTTCGGCAACGCGCACAACCACAACGACCGGCTTGCACTGGTCGGCAATGGCTTGCAGGGATTTTGACAGGGTGCCGAGCTTACCGGCTTTACCGATAGCGTTTTGCACGCTGGTAATCAGCACCGGCTCATTTAGCGGAAATGTTGAATCGTCAGCATCATTGGCCGTGCAGACCATGCCAATGATGGCTGTGGAAACGGTGGAAATGGTGCGCGTGCCATCGTTAATCTCGATGACCTCGACGCCGTGATGATAGTCGCTCATCCGTTTAACTCCGTGGTTAAGGGGTGCGACTATTTTCTGTTGTGTGCGGGACGTGAGAAACGAAAGGCCGTTGGGGGAGTGACAGCACAACGCGCAGTGACCGGTTGCCGTGTGAGGAAAGCGTCATTGATCGTTATCAGCGATCAATCACGGTAAATTGATCGCTGATAACCATTATCAATGAATGGGTATTGTCGCTATCGTTTCGGCATTAACGAGGAAGCGATAATGACGATTTTACTCTGGGTTGTTGGTGGTCTGGCTGCATGGTGGCTCTTTGGCTTTTGCTGGCTCAGACTGTTTGCCGGTGACGAAACAGAAAAAGACTATGAAGAATGCCCCTATGACTAAACCCGCTTAACGCGGGTTTTTTATTACTCTGTTAATGCGTATTCCGACGCAAACCGATCACCCATTCCCGGGATCGCCGATTCCGATGGATGGCCAGATTTGGCCGGAACAAATCGGAATCAGTGGCCGGATTCGTCGGAATATGCAGTTAACGGTGATTCAGGCCATTCAGTTTCGTCGGGCTTACCGGTATCTACCCGGTTAAGTAAAACCCGGTATGTTTTCCACGCCGACAGGCTCGCCATTTCCTCCTCTGTCGCCATCGACAAATCGACCGCATCCTGCAATGGGGCTATGGCCTGAGCTGCAACAGACAAGAGCTGCGCCTTTAATGACTCAGCTTTTTCAATAGCTTCCTCACGGGTCGGCGGTTCGATATCGACCCATTCCATGCATTCTGATTCAGTATTGTACTGAGGCGCTTTCCGGTCAGGTGAAACCATAAAGGCTTCATATTCGGCATCGGTTATTGTCATCAGGTCTGACGGAACGGGAATACCCTGTTCTTCATAGGTTCTGACAGTTTCCTCAAGGTAAAAGCTTTTATCTGTATTGCTGAAATATTTCTTCATATCAATATCCCGACACGATAAGTGAAAATGTTCCGTTACAGTTTCGGGTCTGGATTTTCACCTGATTTTTATTGACCGGCGTGCACATATAATATGAGTCGGAGTTGTTGCCACCCGAACCGTAAAAGCTGAGCCCTGTACCGAGAATGCCGTTAGGGAAAGATGTTGGCAGTGTCACAGTTACGGTAGCATTATTACCGACAGCAATATTTCTTACTGCCTGCATGAATACAGCGCCATTACCATGCGTGTAGTAAGCGCTGTTATTACCTGTCGTCGTTTTACCGACTCCGTAACGCGCATCCGACTCCGCTTTGGTATAAGCCTGACCCGCCGGGGTGTAATTGCCTTTTGGCTGGAAACGTCCGTCACTCTCCGCTTTGGTGTAAGCCTGACCCGCCGGGGTGTAATTGCCTTTTGGCTGGAAACGCCCGTCACTCTCCGCTTTGGTGTAAGCGCCCGTTCTAGGCATATATCCCGCATCGGATTGCGTTTTGGTGTAATAGCGGTTATCAAAATTGGCATAGCTTCCCGGATTCACCTGTCCCGGCGCGTTGAAGTTTCCTTTAGTGTCCCATTTAAAATTAATATCCTGTGCGCCACTGCCTTTCATATGCAGATGCCATGAAAGTTCATCACCAGCAACCAGAGACCCCATCGAAAATGCCCAGGAGTTTTTACTCACAATGGTCGCTTGTTGTTTGATTACCGGATGGTATTCACTCGTGGCGGTAGTTGAATACGCATTGAAAAATGGCGCTTTCGCTTTGTACTGTTCAGCCCAGGCAAATGGACCGCTATAACCCGCAACCATTCCTTTGCCTGCGGTAATTTCTTCGCTCGCAGTGATTGTGTTGTATACCGACAGCGGCGTTCCTGACTGAAGCGCGCCTGTGGTGAGATTCACATACAACGGGCGGAGTGAGTTGTAACTTCCCAGCGAATCACCAGCGTTCGTTAACATCAAATAAAGACTTGAGCCATCATTTCGCCAGAATGCGCCAAAATTACCATAGGCGATACGCAGGCCGTTCGCAGCTCTTGAAACAATTTCACCATGAGCAGAAATTGTGCCTCTGACTTCTGCTGCACCATTAAAATTAAAAGATATGGAACCATTTACATTACGTTGTGAATAAAAGTGGTATCCAGTAGCGTCTTTAAATTCTAATACTGTTGGTCGGTCAACATTACCCCAAAGGTTAATAGCCCCTGCAAGGGATGAAGTGTTCGAGGAATAGATAGATAAAAGACGCGAATCCCCCGCTGATATCTGACCTTTTGAATACAGATTTCCCGTCACCGTTCCGCCGGTTACTGGTAACGCCCCAATATCAGCCGGTGTAGGCTTGTTCGCCGCATCATATTGTTTTGTCCAGGCTGACCACGTCCCGCTGTAAAGCGTGCGAATGTACGAGCGGGAGCTGTTGTAAACCCGGTAAATCTGCGTGATACCGGCATGCTTATAGACTTCCAGCGAACCGGCGTTAGCCTCTGGATAGTTCCTGCCTGTTTGTGCCTGCGCGTTCGCTGGCTGGTAATACAGCCCCGGCGTGGTGTAGGCGTTCAGGTCGGCAGCGTTGCCAATGCCAACAGTCTGACCGTTGAAAATATCCTGCGCCGTAATGTTGATATCGGATGACAGCGCCCGACCGTTTACCTTGCGCCCTGACGGCACGCGCCCGTTAGCGTTGTCATTCGCGGCCTTAACGGCTTTCGGCGTTGCCGCCAGCGCCTCAGACGTGCTGTCGGTTGCGCTACTGAGCTTGACGATACCCTTTTGCGCCGTGGTCGCGTCCTGAGCCGTATATTTCCCTTTCGCAAGGTCATATGCTGCCTTAACCGCTTTCGGCGTCGCTGCGACGCTCTCAGACGCGCTGTCGGTCGCACTGCTTAGCTGAGTGAAACCCTTAGCGGTGAGCGTGGCGTCAGGATGGCGGCGGGACTGCTCATGCTCAGCGAGCTTGTCGTCGACGTAGTCCTGTGTTGCCATCACCATTGAGGTGTCGATGGTCAGCTCGACTGACTCGATGTCGCTCACCATAATAACCATGCGCACGGTCTGCGCGCGGCCAGAGCCCTCCGCCAGCGCTGGCTTGTAGCTTTCGGCCATATTGCCGACCGCAATCAGCGTGCCGGTGTCGTCATAGAGCCCGAGCTCGCGCATCCAGAAACCGCCGGTCTCAGGCGGGATGAGCAGCTCCGCCACGACATAATTTTTATTTTTCCTGTCCTGGCTGATTTTGTTCAGCGCGTGACGCCAGACCTCTTTGACCAGCTTTGTCTGGTTCGGATCAGGCACCGGCAGCGTACCGCCGCCGTCACCGACGGCCATCGCCGTAAAATTCACCTTTTTCCCGTTCGGGACGGTCGCCGCCGCGAGTTTTTCGGCACCGGCTTTGGTGATGACCGTTTTATATTTCACTGTCATTGTGCTCTCACTTATCCGGGGTAAACCGTGATGATGTCGCCGTCATAGCTCAGGGCGCCGGTGTACAGATAGCCGGGAATGTCCTGAATAATATTGAGGCCGATAAGATGGCGGCTGGCTGGCTTTGCATCGGCAATAAGCCGCTCCATTTCGTAATACATTTCCTCGGTGATGCCGGTCTCCAGCACACCGATATCGAGGCGAAACGTGCCGGGCGGGTCGTTTGTCTGCCACCACTCAGACACGTTTATCAGGTAGCCGAGCGGCTCCACCACGCGGCGCACTGCCCCAATCGTTCCTTTGTGTGCGTGGATATACCAGGCGCTGCGGATCACATCCCGTTTGGTGGCCTCCGGCCAGTTCTCATCCCAGCGGTCAACGGAAAACGCCCACGCCAGCCACGGCAGGAGGTTTGCCGGGCAGTCGTCCGGGCTCCAGAGTCGGCGCAGGGGGACAGGGGTATTCTCGATTTCAGCGCAGGCACGCGCCGCCGCCACCTCAAGTGACGAGGAGCCCACCGGCAACAGTCGGGTGTCATTCATCATTGCCCCCTATGGTGACGCTGTACTCGCTGCACCATGACGCCTGCGTGTCATCGAGCACAATGTCGGCCACCGGCGCGGCCAGCTCGACACGCTGCACGCCCTCGACGTGGAGCGCCGCATAGATGGCCGACTTTCGGATGTCACGCCCGAGCCGGTGCTGCGCGGTGATATACGCCTGTAACTTTGCTTTTGCCGCACTGAGCACCGGCTCACTTTCGGGGCCGGGGTAAAGGTAAAGCGATGCAGTGATTTTGTAGTCGACGATTTTCGCTGACTGCACGGTCACGCGGTCGGCAACCGGCCGGACGTCCTCGTCGTTCAGCGCATCGCGCACGATGGCGAGCAGCTCGTCAGAGGCCACGCCGTTATTTTCACGCGACAGCACAGACACGGTCACACACGCAGGCTCAGGACTGATGACGGAAATATCCGCGACACGCCCGTCGGCACTGCGGCCATGAAACTGATATGCGCCGGTTGAGCCTGCGGTACTTAGCCCCTCGGGGGCTTGCTGGATACGCAGGCGATAGTCAGTATCCGATTCCATCACGGCTGGCGTGGGGGGAAATGTCGTGTCGTCTGGCGGGGTTATGACAAGTCGCGGAACATTGGAATTAGCCCCAATCTGGTCGAGATCGCTTCCGGCAGCGTAAGCCAGCATGACCGCACGCGCGGCCTCGTTGACGCGCTGCCGCCAGATAACTTCCCGATAGGCGTTTTCCTCCAGCAGCTTAACAATCGGCTCGGATTCGAGGGTCAGCGTGCGCGCCACTGCCTCCTGTTGTTCCTCCGGGTATAACGAGACGAGCGTCGCCTTGCGCTCCGCGAGGATGGTCTCATAGTCCAGCACTTCCACGACATCAGGCGCGGCGAGCTGGTTAAGGTCAACAATTGCCATAGCGTTTAACTCAGTGGAATGGTGAGGGAAAAGGGCTGGCCGTTAGCCGAGCGCGTGCCGGTGATATCGACATACAGCCCGCCGTCGGTCTCCGACTGCTCAAAGGTGATGGTTGTCAGGCTGACGCGCGGCTCCCACTTCTGGATCGCGGAATAGCACGCGGCCATAATCTGCAATCGCAGTGCCGGTGTCTGCGGCTGGTCAATCAGTGCCGACAGAAGCGAGCCGTATTCACGGCGCATGACGCGCGAGCCAACCGGCGTGACGAGAATGTCGCGCACGCTTTGCCTGATATGCTCCACCTCAGAGATACTGAGGCCGGTCTGGCTGTTCATTCCCAGATAACGCACTGTCATATCGGTGCCCCCGTTGTCCCGCCACTGTCGCCCGGGTGTTTATGGAGGTGCAGCACTTTCCCATTTGACGACAGTGACCCGCCGGTATGCTCGATATTCCCGGACATCGTCCCGCCTTTCTGCACTTCGAGCGTGCCGGTCGTCAGTTTGTTGGTACACACCACCTCGGGTGTATCGAGAGTGATACGGGTCGAGGCTCTAACCAGCACCACCGGCACGGTGGCTGTAATGGAATCCGACGCGGTGACATTGGCGGTTTTGATACCTGACACGGTGAGCGCGCCGCTTTCGGGGTCGTACTCAATGACAGCGCCATCGGGAAATGCCACATGTAACGCATCAGGTGAGGCTGACGGCGCGGGATTGTCATCTGAGAAAATGCCCGGCAGCACAAAGGCCGTATCGAGCTCACCGCCGATGGCCAGCAATAACACCTGCTCGCCAACGGATGGAGCCCACCATACGCGAGAGCGACCGGCTCGACAGGTGAGCCAGTTAAGCCAGGTGGTTTGCATGCCGCCGGTCTGGACACGACACAGCCCCTCGTCGAGGTCGACGTCGGTCACGATGCCGGTGCGGATGAGGTTGCGGATCGCGCGTGCGATTTCCTGTAGGGAATTTAAATTATTCATACGGGAAGGATGCCGCCGGGCAAGGCCAGCGGCAATTAAGGCGGGTTTTATGAGGGATGGGACAACAATCAGCGGCTAAGATGTTTGATAGTCAGCGTTTCGACGAGCTGTTTATCCGCCTGGCTAAATCCGAGTAGCTGGCGCTCTGCGTACTGCACATCCTGAGCGTGTGCGTTTGGCCGGTCTTTGAGGCCGTACTGATGGACACGCGCGATACGCTGCACTTTTCCGGTAAATTCCACCACAGCACCGTTTTCACGGCCACTGGCTTTCATGTACCGGTTAGTGCGGAGCTTCTGAAACATTGCCCGTTTAATTCGACCTTTTTTGGCTCTCAGCGGCTGGCGCTTTCGCGCCTGATACGGTGAGCCATCGGGGGCTTTTTGCTGTTTGATACGTTGCTGTTGCGCCGTTCTGAGTTGCTTCGCAATCTCACCGGCAAGCTTCCGACGCCCTGCGGGTGACAGGGCAGCAAGCATCCCCTCGAGCTTGTTATCAAAGGGTTTAAAGTCACTCATCCCACTTGCTCACAAGTTCGCCGTTGATATAGAGCTCTTTTGGACGCGTGACGGGTTCAGGCGGTGGCGGCTCCGGGGCATAGCTCACATGCAGTGAGCCGTTTTCCTCCCTGATGATGGTGCGCTCGGTGAGCTGGAGGCTGATGCTGATATCAACCGTATCACCGTCGTTTAAATCCATCTGGAAGCGGTAGCCTTTTTTATGCCCCTCATCGAGCGTGCAGATATCCGGCTGGTTTTCCCTGAGCCACGCGGCTACCGGCACGAAAATCAAATCAGGGTCGCCTACGAAATCGCACACGATCACATTCAGGGTGTAAATTTTCTCGTGGGACAGGGAGGCCGCGAGCCGTGCATCGATATTCCCCTCGTCGGCAAAAATGCGCATCATCTCGGGGTTGGTTTTAAGCTGCGGGACGGCGTCAGTTAGCGCTTTTCGCAGGCTGATTGCTTTCTTCATCGAGTTTATCCTGACAGGCTTTGACGGTTTCAATCTGTAACGCGCAGGCGGCGAGCGCGTGCTCAAGCCTGCGGATATCTGCACTCAGGTCGCCATTAGTGGCCGGGTCGCTTCCCGGCATCGGGCAATAGCTCACTTTCGGGCAGGCGCTGTAAACAATGACCGGCGGAGGCGCAACCGGCGCGGGTGTGCAGCCTGCGCACAACATCAGGCAGCTCAGCGCTGTACCAGCGGCGTAACGTTTCATTTTCATTCATCAGCCTCGTAATGGTTTCTTCCCGGCGCACGGCCATCGCACCGGCAGCAATCAGCTCACCACGTAAACTGACCTGTGCGGTTTCATTTCGCCTGGCGATTCCCTGCGAAACGGAAAGCTGATTTTTCAGCATCCCGATCACGTTTTTCTGTTCGGTCGCGACCTTATTTGCCCGGTCAAAAGAGCGCCGTAGATTACCGTTCTCATGCCTTAACCAGAGCACAGCCGCCAGCGCCAGACCTGCGGCAATCAACATCACAATGTATCTGGACACAGCCCCGCCTCCTCAATGCGCTGACGGTATGAGGTGCGCACCCCCGTAAAGGTCAGGACGCAAATCAGGTAAAGCAGCGCGGTAAAGATCCAGCCAGCACCGAGCAGACACCCAATGGTTACGACAAAAATAATAAGAGACCATGCGCGACGCGCCTTTGAGAGCTTGTTACAGAAAACAGCGCGGAAGATTTTCATAATCTCGGGTTTTACCGGAATACCTTTCCCCGCATTTCGTAGCCAGTGGTCAAAAACAGCCACACCGGCGAGACTCGCCGCAATACAGACAACACAGCCAAACAGCGCCCACGCTGCAACAAAATTAAGTGCTGCACTTTGCGGCGAAGCCAGCCCCCACAGCAGGAATACAGCCAGCAAGGCATCTAAAATCAGTGAACGTAAAAACTTTTTCATTGAGAAACTCCTTTCAGACAATAAGCACGCTCACGCGCGCGGCGATTTTCCAGCCCTTTATTGATTGAGCCATTCACATAAACCCAGCGGGTGAGCTGGTCGCACGCCTGCCACCATTGGTGACGTTTGATATACGAGACCAGCGTTGACCGGCAGGCCGCGCCGGTTCCCACGTTGAATGAGAAGCTGACCAGCGCGTCGTAAATGTGCTGCGGCATTTCTACCGGCACGCAGACTGCGAGACGCCTCTCGACGTTCATCACATCCGCGACGAGGTTCGCCGCCGCCTGACGTTCTGTGATTTCCCCTTTCGGGACGACCCCGGCAGTGTGGCCGATGCCTGACGTCCACACTCCCGCGCTGCACTGGTAAGGCGTCAGGCGACAACCTTCGAGGTCGGCAATAAGCGCCAGCCCCTCGGGCGAGGTGTTAAGCAGACGAAAGTCAGGCATCAGCGCCGCCAGCGCCAGCACTGCGGCCACACTGCAACGTTTAACGATTGATTTCACGAATAGCCCCCTTGTCGAGTCCGAGTGACGTCAGATAGAGGTACGTTTTGCGCTTAAACCAGTAGTTCGTCAGCGCGGTAAAAATGGCGCAACCGCCGCCCACGTAAAGCGCCATCTTTTCGGGCGATATTGCGCCGAGGTACGCCAGCGCGACGGCCAGCCAGTAGGCGATAAACGTGGTGATTTTCTCCATACTCAGTCCCATAGATTCACCGTTTCGGTTCTGGCTGCGCTGTCGGTCTCGGGCAGTTCAATTGCCGTGCCGTGCGGCAGGATGACGCCGAGCTCAGACAGGCCGGGATTCGCTTCTAAGACGGTTTCGACCACGCCCTCGGTGCGCCCGTAGTACCGCACACAAATCGCGTCGAGGGTGTCGCCCTGTAGCGCATACGCTTTCATCAGATTTGCCCCACAATGCAGCGCGCTTTGTCCTGGATGCGCGCCACAGACCAGCGCATATCCCGCCACATTTCATCGATAGTGCTGTCGATGCTGTCGGCCTTTTTGTCACCTCTGGCGGTCGCATCCACGCCGCGAAAACGCTCGTAAAGCGTGGCGGTCGTCATGGCACACACGGCGTTGAAGTAGTGGAAAACACGCACACTTTCGCCGTCGAGCCTGTCGGTCGGGACATCCGCCAGCGTGGCGTAACCGGCATCGAGCTGACGCTCGCGCCATTCGCCCAGCTCCGCGTTCGTCTCTGCGATGGCGGTCTTAATTGCCCGGCGCAGGCGCACAGGGGAAACGGTCTGCTCTAAACGCATTTCCTCACGCACCCGCTTCGGGTCAACATCAGGAAAAAACGGGGTGTTTTTGATTACCGGCTCGCTCACGCCCGGCGGCGGTATCACCACGCCCGGCACATCCTGCGGCTCTTTATTTTGCTCAATAATCAGCGTCGTCATGACAACCTCGGGTAATAGGTGGGCGGTGGACGCCGGTCGCAGTCAGGGCAATTGATACCCGCATTGACCGGCGTGCCGCCCGGCTCGGGGAGCGCTCGGTTAACCTGCGGCTTTTGCCGCCTTTGGTGGACGCCCGCGCCGTGCCGCCGGTTTAGCGGCAGGTTTGCGCGTACGCGGTTTAGTCGTTTTGGTTTTCGGTGCCGGTTCGGGTTTTGGCCTGAGCTGGCGCTCTAACTGCTCGATATCCTTTTTCACACCGATAGTGCGTTCTAACTGGATCGCACGTTGCAGGTGCGCCAGCGCCTCGGGCAGTTGATTCGCATCACGCAGGACATAGCCGGTGATTTTGTGCAGCTTCGCGCGCACGATATCGGGCATGTCAGCGCGTTCAGTCAGCGCAATGGTGTCGAGCAGGTTCGCCAGTTCGACCGGCTGTTTTGCAGCGAGCAGGCGCTGCGCGGCCAGTGCCACCTCTTCGGCCAGCAGGTAAGGCGTCGGACGTCGACCGGTCGGCATGGTCAGGCCATAGGTCATGGCGTAACGGGCAATTTCCAGCGCCCCGGCGATATCGTCAGCATCGAGACGCCACAGCATGACCGTCATGACGATGTCATCCTGCGCGCCCTTGCCGTTTGCGAGGACGCCAGCCACCCATGGCAGATAGAACGGCAGCAGCTCACGCTTTTTATCTGCCTTGCGCTCATTTGATCGGATTTGTTTTAGCGTGCGGTTGTCTGCGGCCAGCTTAACGAGCATCTGCTCATAGGCAGTTGCATTGCGCAGCGGGACAGCAGCCCGCCGCGCTGTTTCAGAGGCCGAGACCCGCATCATGTGACGCGCTGCGGGACTCGTCATGGCTTACTCTCCGCTTTCCGGTGCAGCAGGTGCGGTGAAGTCACCGAGCTTGATATTTTCAATCAGGCAACCGGCAGCGTATGCCTCGACCACGTAGTCGGTATTCATTGACTCGTAGTTCTCGATGCGGTCTTTCTTCGGGTTTTCGATGATGCTGCGGCGATGCGCGTCATCCATGAAGTAGATTGACAGGTTATCGAGACGCGTCACCATCAGGGCATTCGCCGGGAAGTAAGGCACGCGCACGGCAGGCAGGTTGCCGATTCGCTTCTGGCTGATGATGATGTCAGCGGCCAGCGACTCGCTGTTTTCCTGGTCTTTATTGACGATAGGGAAGTATTTATCCGCCATCAGCTTGCGACCTGTGATGACAACCAGCTCCGGGTCATCCTGATAAATCTCATCAATCAGGTTGCCGGTGGCATCCATGACCAGCGCGTCGAGGTTCGCATAGTCGCCGTTTTTACCCACACGGATCACATCGGAAATGACCGCGCCGTCCTCGTCGGTGATTTTTGACATCACACGCGCTGGCGCTTCATTGCGATACTTCTGCAACCAGCCCACGGCCACATCCTGAAGCATCGGATTTTTTTTGCGGTCAGATTTGGCGGCACGCTCAATGCCGTTGAAACCGGCCATGATGAAATCGAGCGCCTGACGCTTGATAATGGCGTTACGGATACGGGTCTGGAAGTCCTGGAATCGCGCCCACAGGTCGAGCTGCTTATAGCGGATATGGAAGTCAAAGTTAATCTGCGCGCACTCGTATTTGTTGGACTCCAGCGCGGTAAAATCAGCGGTTTCACGCTCGCCATCGCCGTCAGTATCGGCGGTGCTCGCGATTGTGCCGTTAACACCCACACCGACCTTTTCGCCTTTCAGCTCGTCGACCGGCACGATATTGATTTTCGTCAGGAATGAGGACGATTCCTGCACGGTGTCCATCATGGTTTGCGTGACTGACGGCTCGACGGTGAATTTCTTCGCCACGTCATCGGTGGAAATGTCATTCAGCTCCGCGACGCGGGTCAGGTAGGCATTGAATTTAAAGCGGGTTTGTTTACGCATGGTTTATCCTGTTCGGGTAATAGGTATCAGGCCGGGCAGCGCGCCCGGCGGGTTATCAGCAGTTGGTCAGCAGCTCGTCGCCCGTACCACCTTTTGAAAGCTCGCGGCGCGGCTGGCGCTGGCTTTCGGTGTTATCGAGGGAGTTTTTGAGGTCGTTAAACGCCTGCGCGCTTTCTTCGGCCTTGCTGGTCACGTCCTGCTTAAGCTGAGCCAGTTCGGTCTCAAGCTCGGTGACGCGCTGGTCGGTGGCGGTGAGGTTGGTTTGCACCAGCTCGGTGACGGTCGTCACAGCCTCATGCACATCTGCAAGACGTGCGTCGTCGCTGGCCTGTTTACGGCTGAAAATGGCCTTTACCTTGTCGGTCAGGCTGTTGAGCATGGTGTCGGGAACGTCTTCAAATTCCAGCTCAGCCAGTGAGGCCACAGAGAAGAGATCGCCCGGCTGGTCTTTTTTACCGGCGAGCGGGTTCTGCGTGGCGCGGCTACAGAATTCAAGGTATTCGGTGCCGAGGCTTGCCGGGTCATCAGTGACGGCCAGCCCGATGAGATAGCATTTGCCGCTGTTAGAGAAATTCGGGCGGATCTCCATTGAGGTGTAAACCTTCTGCCCGGCACGTACCATGCTGACCAGCTCATCGAGTGGGGCAATTTTGGCAAACAGCGCCTTTTTGCCATTGAGCGCAGAGTCATCGCTGATAATCTCCGCTTTAAGCGCGGTCACATCGCCGTAGCGCTTAAATGGGCTGTCAGGGATGAGGCTTTTGATATGTTCGAGGTTGATGCGGCAGCCGTAGACGCGCGGGTCGAACGTGTCGGCCATTTCCTGAATGTCATCAGCGCTGATGACGCGGCCATCGCAGGTGTCACCCTCGACGCCGATACGAAACCATTTAGAAACTTTCTTTGCCATTGTTCAGGTGTCCTGATGTTGGGTTTTCGGGTCGGGGTTAGTTTCCCGACTCAGCCCCTCATCAGCCACCTGTTGCGGAAGTGCAACCCCTGACACAACAGGGGCTTAGCGATTAAGCGCGGTCATTTCCTTAGCCTTGCCTCGTAACATCAAAACGAGGTAAGCATGACCATTTCAACTGACCTTTCACTACTCAATGACCCGCGACGACAGGCGCGGCTGTTGTACTGGCAGGGGTTCGCCGTGCCGCAAATCTGCGACATGCTGCAACTCAAGCGCCCCACGGTGCAGAGCTGGAAACAGCGTGATGGATGGGAGGAAACTGCGCCGATTAACCGCGTTGAATCGACGTTAGAGGCGCGCCTCATTCAGCTTTACGCCAAGCCCGACCTGACGCCGCACGACTTTAAGGTCGCTGATTTTCTGTCGCGCCAGATGGAGCGCCTTGCGCGCGTGAACCGCTACAGTCAGACCGGAAACGAGGTGGATTTAAACCCCAACATTGCCAGCCGCAACAAAGGGGATCGCAAAAAGCCGAAACGTAATTTCTTCAGTGAAGAAGCGATTGAAAAGCTGGAAGAGATTTTCTTTGACCAGTCGTTTGAGTATCAGCTCAACTGGCATAAGGCAGGCATCGCGCACCGTATTCGCCACATCCTCAAATCGCGCCAGATTGGCGCAACGTTCTACTTTGCGCGCGAAGCGCTCCTGCGCGCCCTTAAGACCGGCCATAACCAGATATTTTTGTCAGCCAGTAAAACGCAGGCTTACGTTTTCCGTAAGTACATCATCGCCTTTGCGCGTCTGGTCGACGTCGACCTGTCAGGCGATCCGATTGTCATCGGCAACAACGGCGCAGAGCTGATTTTCCTCGGGACCAACTCTAACACCGCGCAGAGCCACAACGGCGACCTGTACGTCGATGAGATTTTCTGGATACCCAATTTCCAGAAGCTGCGCAAAGTCGCCTCGGGCATGGCCTCGCAATCGCACCTGCGCACCACATATTTTTCAACGCCGTCGACGCTGGCACACGGCGCTTATCCGTTCTGGTCAGGCGAGCTGTTTAACCGGGGACGCAGTAACCGCGACGAACGTGTCGACATCGATATCAGTCATCAGGCGCTTGCCGGGGGCATGTTATGCGGGGACGGCCAGTGGCGGCAAATTGTCACCATTGAGGACGCGCTCGCCGGGGGCTGTACCCTGTTTAACCTCGACCAGCTCAGACAGGAAAACAGCGCGGATGACTTCCGTAACCTGTTTATGTGCGAGTTCGTCGACGATAAGGCGTCGGTATTCCCGTTCGAGGAGCTCCAGCGTTGCATGGTCGATGCGATGGAAGAATGGGAGGACTTCGAGCCGTTTGCTGACCGTCCGTTTAACTGGCGCCCAGTCTGGATTGGCTACGATCCGTCACATACCGGCGACAGCGCAGGCTGTGCTGTTCTGGCTCCGCCGCTGGTTGCCGGTGGCAAGTTCCGCATCCTTGAGCGTCACCAGTGGAAAGGCATGGATTTTGCCGCGCAGGCCGAGGCCATCCGTGCGCTGACCGAAAAATACACCGTCGACTATATCGGCATCGATGCGACCGGCATCGGCCAGGGGGTTTACCAGCTCGTGCGCTCATTCTTCCCGGCGGCGCGCGCCATCCGCTACACGCCGGAAATGAAAACCGCAATGGTGCTGAAAGCGAAAGACACCATCCGACGCGGGTGTCTGGAGTATGACGCCGGTGCGACCGACATCACGCAGTCATTCATGGCTATCCGCAAAACCATGACCAGCAGTGGCCGCAGTGCCACCTATGAAGCCAGCCGCAGTGAGGAAGCCAGCCACGCGGATATCGCGTGGGCAACCATGCACGCCCTGTTAAACGAGCCACTTTCCGCCGGTAGCGGTATGCATTCAACCTCGATTCTGGATATCAACTAAGATGAAAAAACGCCAAAAGAAACAGCCAAAACAGACCAACATGACCGCCAGCGCACCGCAGAAAATGGAGGCGTTCACCTTTGGCGAGCCGTCACCCGTTCTGGATCGCCGCGATATCCTCGACTATGTCGAGTGCATCAATAACGGCAAATGGTACGAGCCGCCGGTCAACTTCTCCGGGCTGGCGAAAAGCCTGCGCGCCGCCGTGCATCACAGCTCCCCGATTTACGTGAAGCGTAACATCCTGACGAGCACCTACATCCCGCATCCGTTGCTTTCACGGCAGGATTTCAGCCGCCTTGTACTCGATTATCTGGTGTTTGCCAACGGCTATCTTGAAAAGCGCATGAGCGTGACCGGCCAGCTCATGAAGCTTGAAACCTCTCCGGCCAAATACACCCGCCGGGGTGTCGAGGATGGGGTTTACTGGTACGTGTCGGACTTCACGCACCCGCACCAGTTCGCCCCCGGCTCAGTCTGTCATCTGCTTGAGCCCGACATCAATCAGGAGCTCTACGGGATGCCGGAATACCTGAGCGCGCTTAATTCCGCCTGGCTGAATGAATCCGCCACGCTGTTTCGTCGCAAGTATTACCAGAACGGCGCGCACGCGGGTTACATCATGTACGTCACCGACGCGGCGCAGAGCAGCACCGACGTCGAGGCGCTGCGCTCCGCGATGCGCGACTCGAAAGGGCTCGGGAATTTCAAAAACCTGTTTTTCTATGCCCCGAACGGGAAACCGGACGGTATCAAGATTGTGCCGCTGAGTGAAGTCGCCACGAAGGATGATTTTTTCAACATCAAAAAGGTGAGCGCCGCCGACCTGCTCGATGCACACCGCGTACCGTTCCAGCTTATGGGCGGCAAGCCCGAGAATATTGGCTCAATGGGTGATATCGAGAAGGTGGCGCGGGTATTTGTACGTAACGAGCTGACGCCATTGCAGGAGCGTTTCAAGGAAATCAATGAATGGCTCGGTTTAGAGGTGATCCGCTTTAAGGATTACAACATCGAAACTGAGTAACCCCCGCCAAAATGCCGCCTCCGGGCGGCATCCTCTCAGAGCGAGCCAGACGCCGCACACGCGGCGCAACCACATCAGCACCTCATTAACCGACCGCACATAACAGCGCGCCAACACGACGCGCACAGACGCGTAAAATAAATCCTGTCACCACGTCTGGCGCGCAGTGCTATCCCCGCCTCGCCTGCCCGCTTAACGGGTCGGTTTTAATGCAGGTGCATCAGGAGCCCCGAGCCGCGCCAGCGCTGGCGCTTGCTGGCAAAATCTCAATAAAAGAAGGAATGCAAATTCATGCACCCAATGCATGCCAAGCTATTAATCCGTAATTAACTTACTCTATCTATTTTTTCTTTGAGTTCTTTAATATCCGAAAGCATCTCTTTAGGGATTTTCAAGCGATGTTGTTTTAATGCAGTCTCAACTATGAAGTAGCCACTTTTGAACTTGATTATTTTTTGCTGCGCCAGCGAGGAAAATACTGACACCCAACCTGCTGAGGGCACCAAATGAGTTTCGTACACCCAACTTTCTCCTTGCTGTTGAAGTGTGTAGGGTAACTGAAAAATCCCCATCTGAGTCGGGTACAAATCAGCATAAGCGCCATCTATTTGAATAAAAAACTTCATAATCGGAGTGTTTACCGCGCTTAAATTCTTTATTGTTAATGAATTTTTGAAAACATAATCTCCAAACTGATTATGTCCTTTAGGCGTGAAAATCATTTTTATCTTTTCAACATTGGCCTGCGATGCAAGATAAGCCATGAAAAGCGAAACTATGACAGCCGCTACAGTAGCTATACCTGAAACCCACCCACCCAACATAGACCAGAACGCAACCTCGGAGGAATGGCCGCTGTTCATCCAAGATGAATCAATCCCACCAACCATCAATCCCGCAATAAACGTCAATATGCATAACAAAATCACTCCAACCAGTCGCCATCCCATAGTGAATCCTTTATGTATTTAAAACACTGACATATTTGACATCCTATCAAAACAACGAAAAATTCTCGTCAAAATCGTTACTTCTGGCCTCGACCTTATTCAGCGAGGTTAAGTAAATCATCCCCTCGCTCAGCGAAACCGGTCGTTCGTACTCAATCATAAAAACATCGTGGTATGTTCGTCCTAACCAGTAACCACCGCCACACTCTTTTGGACGCTGGAAAAATACCCACCCGCCCGGCTTAAAGTACTCCAGCATCTCACCGCGATAGACAATCTGATAGTTTGAGTCCTTACCGCCCATATAACCCCACAATAAACACTGTACACATACACAGTGTTTTAGCAGATATCCGTGTTAAACGCTAACGCCTCGCCGTGCTCGTTGTTCAACACCACCGGCACTGAAAGCGAGTTTCACCGCCGGTGGCGTTTGCTATCGTCGACGTGGCGGCGGGATTATCGGACCTCTCGCGGGTGCGAACACCTCAATTTTCGGATTGCTAATATCGAGACATTTCCCGTAGCTATCACGGACAATTTCGGCGCACCCGACCAGTTCGGCAGGGGTCAAATTTTCATTAATCATAATCTGTTGTAGGCGATGGACGATTGCCATCAATTTGATACTGTAGGTTCTGTGCCGGGGTGCCTCTCGATGTAATTTAGTCATTTTATCCACCCTTTATTCTTAGCCAGTAAAATTGAATCTTCCGAAAACTCCCACACGCCATCGGGTGCAACTAGCGCACCGGGCGAGGTATCGTTTAGAGAGTCAAATGAAACGGCCAGCCCCAAAGGATGCAAAATTTCATGGTTAATTCTGAATAAAAGACCTCGCTTGCTTAACTCTTTCCAGCCAATCACCTCAAACAATTTCGATACCGGCGCTTTCAAAACCTCAATACTCAACATCACATAATTTCCAGCCCACTCCTTTAAATCCGTAACATCCGTGACCCTCACCGATACACTTTCGCCGCTATACCCGCGTTCGGGCTCCCATTCCATCAACCGGAGGACATCGCCGCATTGATAGTCCCTGTCATTAAGCCGAAACTCAGCGCGCTTTGACTCATCCCGCACAGCGTTAAAATGGACAGGCGCAATTTTTAACTCGTGAATTTTACTCATCGTCATCACTCCTCAGACATTGAAAACCCCGGCCACTCATCAGCAGCCAGATATTTGAATTTTTTATCGCCATAAATCACCGTTGCCCCACGCGCCAGCGCATCGAGTTCCCACCGTTCCGGGGTAATGCCCTCCTGAGCCAAATCGAAACGAATTTTTGCGACGCGATCCCTTTCGGGTTTTGTCATCCTGGCTGATGGCGCTTGCTCGCTCGCTTTGAGCGGCGCGTTGCTTCTTTGCTGGCGATTTTTGCGCGGTGTACCAGCCTTCAACGCACCGTTAAGCACTTTCACGACGTCTGGCTCATTCCAGCCGATAACCCCGCGCTCAATCAGATTTAACACCGCTGCGGCTTGCTCAGACGGTGTGGGGGTCATAACTGGATCGCCACCGGCGGTGAGCTTTCCACAGTTATTGACAGGACTCCGAGGCGCGGCGAAGCCGCTTTTTGAGGTCAAAGGCTCAACGGCCAAAACCTTTGGAACGATGCGCCATTCGGCTGTACGGGTTACACGGACACGGTCAGCCCCAAGGTGAGGGGCATAAATACCGACCACCCTCTCGATATCTTCCTCGTATTCGTTGACCTCATCCGTCACCTTACGGGCGACCCTGACGGCCTGAGCATCACGCTTAATGTTTGCTCCTCCCTGCGCGATGATATACAGGTCAAATTCACCTTCATCAGCAGCAGCCCGGACAGCCTCGACACGATCGTCAAACTCACTGGCGATACTCACGCCGCGCGGCAGCTTGCGCAGTTCGCGGTAAGCGCCCATCGTCGGGAGGCCAATTGGTTTAAACTGCGGGATGCGCCATGTAGACGCCCATGCGGTGACGGCGGAGGCTGTATCTTTCAGGGGCTTGCCGGTGTCGTGGTCGAGCTGGCCGTCGAGTGCGTAACCGTCGATATTTTTGGCAATGTATTTAGCGATATAACCCGCCGCGCCGCCCTGATTAAGATGACGTGACTCAAAGCGCTGTTTTGCCGCGCCCTTTTCATGACCGTCCTCTTTGAGGGCATAACGACGCATAATTTCGTTGATGGCTTTACGCTGACCGGGTTTGCAAAACAGCATCATGTGCCAGTGCGGCGTGCCGTCGTGGTGCGGTTCGACAACGCGCATCCCGTAAACCTCTAAATCGTTATCTTTGAACGCGGTGCGCATCAGGCTCCAGATTCGGCACAGATAGCGCTGACCGTCTTTTGGCGTGAATGCGCTTTCGTTCCAGCCGTGATTGAGCTGCACTGTTTTGCTGTCGCCTTTCCCGACCTGTCGGGTCGGGTGGTATTTTGATGGTGTGGTTAGTGTGATAAACATCCCCACGTCACCCACGCTGGCCGCGTAGCGCTCAATCCCGGCGATAGTATTCATCAACTCCATTCGACGGATTTCAGGGTTAGAAATACTCCCCATGACTTTGCTGATGAGGTCGATACGCTCGCCGGTGACTTTGTTTTCGAGCTCGCAGGATTTCAGGTATTCGAGATTAGCCAGGCGGCGCGCGTGAACATCGCGGATCGCCATTTTGCTGGCGTAGGGGGAACGGTCTTTATTGACCTCACCGGCAGCAATGAGCAGCGCCTCGCGCCAGCGCATACGCTGCGCCTTGAGCTGGTTAACCCACCACTCATCCTTAATCAGACGTGAAATAGCGGAAAATGCCATGCGGATCGTCATCTGACCCTTACGGTATTTTTTCCAGTACATCGGTGTGAGATTGAAAGCGCGCGCAACACCGGCAACTTTCCCGTATAAATGCGCCTGCGCCTCATCAGTGAAAAGAGTCTCTCTGCCGCCGTGAGCGTGCGCCCATGCATCGCTTAATTCTTCGTATCTGCTCCAGAGTTGAGCGGCGATTCTGGCCGCAAATTTCCTGAGCTCTTTGTCGTTCATATCCGGCAGGCGTGCATATTCATCACGCGCAGATAAAAAACCTATCGAGGCGGATTCATTCATCCCGCACAGCTCATTAACACGCTCAAGACGCGGCAGCAGCTTGCGCTCAAACGTGTTTTTGAGGAAATACAGCCCACCCAAAGGGCTCTTTGTGCGGCGGATGAAGTTATAACGCGAGGTAAACAGCGTTTGCAGGAAAAACGGCAGACGGTCAATCCGGTTTAAAACACCTTGCACCTGACGGAGTTCGGCACGTGTAAGGGGTCTATCGCGGCCAATGGCCTCGCGGGATTTGTTCCAAGGATAAGCACCGACGAAATTCTCACCGGTGCTTTTTGGTAGTGGTGGGGGTGGCGAGGGGGCAACGCGCCCCCGGGTCTCAACGGCCATTAGCAGTGAATGCTTCGAGACATTTTTGACCTAACTGCTCGACCTGTTTCTCTAATTCAGAAAACTGACGAGCTTCGCCGGTTAAAATGTTGTGCAGCACTAAAGCGGAAACGAGCTTGCCAATTGTTGGATAAAAGCCAACAGTATCGAGCCACTCTTTACCGGCATTTTTTCCAGACTTAGCGATTTTCTTTTCCTGCAAAATAAACTGGAACTGGTCGCTGGTAATTACGAACTTATTATCGATAAGAATATTAATACTCATACATCCCCTCATTAACTTATCGCTGATTTAATATAGAGTTGTGAAGCTTTTCGGACTCCTGCCCCAACAGCTCAATGATTTCCGTGCGGTTCATTTCTGACTTGCAAATGTGAGCTATCAGAGAATCGAGCGCAGACGCAAAACGCGTCGCGGTGACTATCTGAGCCTCAAAGGTGGCCTGTGCTAACAACTCTTTCATGTTGCTGCGAGGAACTGATATTTCTTTTTCCATTTACCCGGCTCCAGACAAAAAGATGTCCCACGCATTCAAGCGCGTAAAAAATTTCCTTTATTTAATTAATGCAAATATTGCTCGGGCTTAACCGAGGTCAAAATAGTTGGGGCATATTCAAAGAGGCTGAATAACTCACGTAGAGCACGGAATAATTTCTCACGCCAATAACATGACTCTTCATTAACTCGCCAGTAAGGCTGATTAAATTCCTTTTCAGTTAATCCTGCGTGAAGGAATAAAGTGCGGCGCTGGCTTACTGTCAGATAACTTATATACGCCGATTCACTGGCACCGACCTGACGCCGTTTAGAAAACGCACCGCGCAGCTCGTCAATCGCGCAGGCCAGACGCTCACGGTCTACATCGCTCATTTCTTCAAAACGCATGGTCGCGTGACGCTGTTTAAGCTGAGCATGAAAACAGACCGTCAGGCGGTCGCGTTCCATCATCTGATTGTAAAAATCGCAGGAGTCCTGCCAGCGAGCTTCTGCAAGATGTTTGCCGATGACAACGCGCAGTGCAGCAGGTTGTTTTTGTACCAAATCAAGAGTCATCACAGCCATTTTGACACCTCTCTGATTTTCATAATGCGCTTAACAACAGCGGCCAAAATGCCAGGCTTACGGGTGCGGATAATGATGCCCCTACGTCCCCGGCCATGGGTGATGGTGAAGTTAATCGGGTTCGGGCTCTCGTTACGAAGTAACTGAGCTATGCAGCGTGGCTCATTCATAGTCATAGCCCCATCCACAACAACCATGCATCACGTTGTTCTGCCGGGCGGTTATAAAACGCCTCACGCACGCCGCGATTGAACTCAGGAATGAAAACAAGCTTGTCACCGGCACGCGCTTTCGGTTTTGCCGGGTCGCGAAACTCAATGACCGGCAGTTTGTTTTTTTCAATCATCGCTACTACTGCGGTGCGAGGTTTTCCCAGCAATTCCGCGAACTTATCAGGGTGAACCGCGTCAAGCGGATACTGAATAACGTAGTCGTTTGCTTCCATAACACACTCCATTCTCATGTGGTTACATGCTAACCTTGTCAGATCCAGCGGGCTTAGAACGGTTCAGGATGCTTCCTGAGTCGCTGGAGTTATGCCGTAAAAGGTTTCCCTATGGTTACCTTTCGCGGTGAATATAGTCACCAAGGGGAGTCCTTGTCAATGGAGTTAGGTCAAAAACTTAAAGCAGTACGTAAAGCTGAGGGGCTAACGCAAAAAAGTTTCTGTGAAGCTTGCGGGCTGGCACTCGGTACAGTCAAAAATTATGAGGGGGGATATAAATCACCTGGATTACAAGTGGTTATGCAGGTGACAAACACACCTAAATTTCAGAAATACACACTGTGGCTCATGACAGATAAAACCGCTCCGCAAGCTGGTCAGATCGCACCGGCTTTCGCGCACAATGGGCAAGATGCAACAAAATCAGACCACTCCGAGAAGAAGATTGGTTAACGCTTTATAAGCATTACATTTTCACTATTTGTTACCAAGATAGTCATAACCCCACCGGAGGGCTTTCTTATGTCAATTAAGAAGCTCGATGATGGTCGTTACGAAGTGGACATTAGACCGCGCGGGCGCGAAGGACGTCGCATTCGCCGGAAGTTTGACAGGAAAGCCGAAGCACTGGCTTTTGAGCGCTACACGCTGGCAAACGCACAGACCAAAGAATGGGCGGGTAAGCGAGCGGATCGTAGAACGCTTTCAGAGTTGCTGGACGTATGGTGGAAGTATTACGGACAGAACCATGAGCGCGGAACGAAGGAGTTTAATCATTTGCTAAAAACCATTGGTGATATGGGAGACATACCAGTTACAAGGTTAAGCAAAAGAACACTTATGGATTACCGTTCAAAGCGGCTTAGTGAGGGAGTCAGCGCATCGACGATAAACCGTGACATGTACCGCTTATCAGGCATGTTCACGAAGCTGATTCAACTTGAAGAGTTTGCTGGGGCGCATCCCGTTCATGGTTTGCCTCCGTTGGCAGAGACTAACCCTGAAATGGCTTTCCTTAACAAGGCAGAAATTGCGCTGCTGCTTAAGTCATTTACAGGTGATGATCTGCTGGTTGCCCTGCTGGGGATTAGTACCGGCGGGCGGTGGTCAGAGCTGGCAACACTCAAACCGGCACAGATAGTAAACGGGCGCGTGACATTCCTGAAAACCAAAAACGGAAAAAAGCGCACTGTACCAATTTCATCTGAACTTGAATCGCTGATAAAGAAGAATGCCAGCGGGAATCTGTTCAACGTCGATTACGTGAGTTTTTGCAAGGTGCTGAAGATGGTTAAACCCGATATTCCTGCAAATCAGGCAACGCATATCCTGCGTCATACCTTCGCGAGTCATTTCATGATGAACGGGGGCAACATCATTGCATTACAGCAAATACTGGGTCATGCAAACATCCAGCAGACGATGACTTACGCGCATTTGTCACCGGAGTATCTGCAAAATGCCGTTGCATTGAATCCGCTTTCAGGAGGGATATCGCTGTAGGTTCTGTTCGCCCCGGAGTGTCCACATTGCGTCCACACTTCGGGGTATTAGAAACGGTTCCAGATGGTTACAGCTTTTTTTAACTTACTGTTTTCATTAGTGGATTAATGTAAGTGGTTGATAAACCTAATCCACCCAATATATGGTAAAAGCCAGCATTGCTGGCTTTTTTCATTTTGGGGAACTGTCATGGCTGAACCGCAGCTGCTGTTGAACTATACCGGGCATCTGCCTGAATGCCCGACGTGGAGTGCAGAAGAGAAGGCGCTCTACTGGGCGGATATCCTGGAAGGGGAGATCCATCGGTACCATCTGCCCACCGCGGAACACTCGGTGCTCTCATTCCATGAAGAAGTTGGGTGTTTTGCCCTGCGTGAACGCGGCGGATTTATCGTCGCAATGCGAAATGCCATCTGGCTGACCGATAAACACGGCCTGCTCCAGCGTAAGGTTTGCGATAACCCGTCCAACCCGCAGCTTGCACGCTTTAACGATGGAGGCACCGACCATCAGGGACGGTTTTATGCGGGCACGTTCTGGGGGCCGGGAGATTATAACGGCGCCCTGCTGATGCGCATCGACAACGACCTGACGCCGAAAGTGATCCAGTGCGATATTCACGGGCATAACGGTTTAGCGTTTAGTCCTGACAAACGGTGGATGTTTACTTCTGATACGCCGAACGGTGTGATTTACCGTACGCCGCTTGATGAGCAGGGGGAACCCGGTAAGCGCGAAGAGTTTCGCCGGTTTAGCGAGGGAGACGGTATTCCCGACGGTGCGGCAATGGATGAGGAAGGCTGCTACTGGAGCGCACTGTTTGACGGCTGGCGTATCGCACGGTTTTCACCGCAAGGCGAACAGCTGGAAGAGTATCGGCTGCCGGTACGCTGCCCGACAATGGTCTGCTTTGGCGGCGACGATATGAAAACGCTGTTTATCACCACCACGCGGGAAAATATGGAGGCGGAGGAGCTGGCGAAATACCCGCTTTCCGGTGCCATCTTCACCCTGCCTGTAAATGTGGCAGGGATGAAGAAAAGCCGCTTTATCGAACATTAAGCCGGATCGACCGGGACCACGGTTTCGCTCGGATAGCAGCCCAGCACTTTCATGGAGCGTGTGATCTCGCCCAGTTCGCGCAGGGCTTTCTGCATGGATGCAGACTCCAGGTTGGCCTGAACGTCGAGATAGAACATCTCTTCCCACGGATTGCCATGTATTGGGCGGGATTCCAGCTTCGTCATGATCAGGTTGTGATTACGCAGCACCAGCAGCGCTTCAACCAGCGCACCCGCCTGCTGGCCGGTCGCCATCAACAGGGTGGTTTTCGCCGGGACCTGGTCCGACACGTTGATGGCTTTGCGGGCCAGAACCACGAAACGGGTGATATTCTGCGTCTGGTTGGCCAGATTGCGTTCCAGCACCTGTAAGCCATACAGCGCGCCGCCCGCTTCGCTACCGAGAGCCGCGACGGCAGGAGAGTTTGCCTGCGCCACTTTTTCCATCGCCGCCGAGGTGCTTTCGGTGTACTCAATTTTCCAGTGCGGATAACGGTTCAGGAACTGGCTGCACTGCTGGAACGGCTGCGGGTGACTGTACACCGTTTCGATCTGACTCAGATCGGTTGAGCCAGAGACCAGCACACAGTGATCGATAGGGATGGTCAACTCGCCGACTAACGACAGGCTGGTGTGCTGGAGCAAATCGTAAACATCGTTGATGGCGCCGGAACTGGTGTTCTCAATAGGCACCACGGCGTAATCTGCCTGGCCGGTTTCGACCTGGTTGAAAATGTCTGCAAATTTCGCGCAGCCGCTCTCAATAAACTCTTCGAAATGGCGGGCTGCGTACTGGCGGGCCGCCAGATGAGAATAGGAGCCTTTCGGACCGAGGAAAGCGATACGAGCAGAGTGCGGGTTGGTTTTGTTCAGATGCTGCTGGAGCAGGGCTTGTTGCGTCAGAACGGAATCTTCGATGATGAGCTGGAACAGACGGGTGATGTAGTGGGCATCCAGATGATGCGCTTTGCCGAGTTGAATCAACCGTTCCAGCAAATCACGTTCGCGATCGATATCGCGCACCGGCCGATGGGACTCGAGCTTGGCTTTGCCCACTTCAACGGCGAGCGCGCGGCGTTCTGCCAGCAGGGCCAGTAATTTTTCGTCGAGTGCACTGATTTTTACGCGTAAATCCAGGAGCGGGTTTTCCGGTGTCATAGTGTTGTCTGTCTCATTTTATCGTTATCAATAAAAAAGGCCTCCCGGTGTGGGAGGCCTTGTTGTTCGTCTTCGCATTCTTTATCACACGACGAAACGCCTCCCGGTCAGGGGAAGGTAAAAAAGAATGCGAAGAAAAACGGCGTCTGTTTCATAAGGTCATCCTGAAATTGATAGGGTTAAAGTACCTGCACTGTTTTGATCCTGTCAATAAAAAACGCGCCCGAAGGCGCGTTGTCGGTACACTCAATTTTAGAGGATTACTCTTCTTCAACTTCTTCCGCGAAGCTGGCGTCTTTCACCGAGGTTGCGGCGCGACGTGCTTCACCTTTGTGTTGCACTTTATTGAGCTGCCGTTCCAGCTTGTTGATCAAATCGTTAATTGCGGTGTACATATCCTCGTGTTTTGCGCTGGCGACCAGATGGCCGTTTGGAGTATTGATAGTTGCATCAGCGATGAAACCCTGCGGCTCCTTGGACAGGATGATATGTGGATTAATCAAATGTGTTTGCCATTTATCCAGTTTGGCGAGACGGTCTGCGACGTGCTGGCGGATTGCCGGAGTAATTTCCATTTGTTTACTGGTAATGTTCATTGTCATAAATTTTACCTCTTGTCTTTCCGTCTTGGTGATTCCAGCATACCCGACCCAATGTCAAAATGTGTGATTTAGATCACGTTATTTTGTCGGTTTTTGTCAGGGAATCTTTTTTGTGAGGCAGGGCAGGAAGAGGTGAGATTTACCTTGTCGAAGCCAACAATTGCGGTCATAGTTGAATGGATGTGTTGAAGCTAAACCGCTTCAGCGTAAGTCTGAAAGAATAAAAAAACGGCAGCCCGCGGGCTGCCGTTATGCGTTGTAGCGGTATCAGGTGTTGCTGCTGTTCGCGGCGATGATTTTCGCCACTTTGTCAGCCTGAGCCGTCATCTGCATCTGGCGATACGCATTTTCCATCAGCTTCAGGCCATCACGCGTTGCCTGGGTATCCGGATAATCACGCAGCATGCCTTCTACACGGTTAACCACGGCAACCCATGCGCCACGGCGGGTGTAGTATTCCGCAACGGAGTACTCATATTTCGCCAGACGATCTTTCAGGAACACCAGACGCTTAGTGGCATCGGTAATGTACTGGCTGTTCGGGTAGCTACGCACCAGTTTGGAGAAGTCATTGAAAGCATCACGCGCATGTTGCGGGTCACGGTCGGAACGATCCACCCCGAAGAAGCCCTGCAATGCACTGTCATCCAGCGCCATGTTAGTCAGGCCGCGCATGTACATCACGTAATCGATGTTAGGATGGGTAGGGTTCAGACGCATGAAACGATCGATCGTTGCCTGAGCCAGCGGCAGATCGGCATTTTTGTAGTAGGCGTAGATAAGATCTAACTGTACCTGCTGCGAATACGGACCAAACGGATAGCGATTATCCAACGCTTCCAGTTGCGTTATCGCCTGTTTCCAGTTACCGTCCTGCAACTTTTGTTGTGCAGTCGCATAGATTTCATTCGGCGGATTGTCAGGGACCTGTTCATTCGAACCGGAGCAGCCCACCAAAGCCAGGCTCAACGTGGCCGCTGCCACCAGATATTTCATGCGCGTCATGACGTTTTGACTTTCCTCAAATGTTTGTCCGGGAGAAACTCAGTTCCTGCTCCCGATTAAGACCAGCTACAATAGCACACTATATTAAACGGCAAAGCCGTAAAACCCAACGTTAAACGAAGAAGCAGTTTATGGCACAACGAGTAGAACTCACCGCAACAGTCTCCGAAAATCAGCTCGGTCAACGCTTAGATCAGGCTTTGGCCGAATTGTTCCCTGATTATTCGCGTTCACGCATAAAAGAATGGATCCTTGACCAGCGCGTGCTGGTAAACGGCAAGATCTGGGACAAACCAAAAGAGAAAGTGTTTGGTGGGGAAGCTGTCGCCATCAATGCTGAAATCGAAGAGGAAATCCGCTTCGAGCCCCAGGATATCCCGCTGGATATCGTCTACGAAGATGACGATATTCTGGTCATCAACAAGCCGCGCGACTTTGTTGTTCACCCGGGCGCGGGCAATCCTGACGGTACGGTACTTAACGCACTCCTTCATTATTATCCGCCGATTGCCGACGTACCGCGTGCCGGTATTGTTCACCGTCTGGATAAAGACACCACGGGTCTGATGGTGGTGGCGAAGACGGTTCCCGCCCAGACTCGCCTGGTGGAATCGTTGCAACTGCGCGAAATCACCCGTGAGTATGAAGCGGTGGCGATTGGTCATATGACCTCTGGCGGCACGGTGGAAGAGCCTATCAGCCGTCACCCAACCAAGCGTACGCATATGTCCGTACACCCGATGGGCAAACCGGCGGTGACCCATTACCGCATCATGGAACATTTCCGTATTCATACGCGCCTGCGTCTGCGCCTGGAAACCGGGCGTACTCACCAGATCCGCGTGCACATGGCGCATATTACCCATCCGCTGGTGGGTGACCCGGTTTACGGCGGTCGTCCGCGTCCACCAAAGGGCGCATCGGATGAATTCATCTCCGTGCTGCGTAAATTCGATCGCCAGGCGCTGCATGCGACGATGCTGCGTCTTTACCACCCAATCACCGGAATTCAGATGGAATGGCATGCGCCGATCCCACAGGATATGGTGGAACTTATCGACGCGATGCGCGCAGATTTCGAAGAACATAAGGATCACGTGGACTGGTTATGACCAAACTGATTGTCCCGGAGTGGCCACTGCCTGAAGGCGTGGCCGCCTGTAGTTCAACCCGTATCGGTGGCGTGAGCCAGGGCGCGTGGGAGTCTCTGAACCTCGGTGCGCATTGTGGCGATAACCTGGAGCACGTTGAAGAGAACCGTAAACGCCTCTTTGCTGCGGGAAACCTTCCTTCAAAACCGGTCTGGCTTGAGCAGGTGCACGGTAAAGCGGTGCTTAAGCTGACGGGTGAGCCCTATGCGTCTAAACGCGCCGATGCTTCGTACAGCAATACGCCGGGAACGGTTTGCGCGGTGATGACCGCTGATTGCCTGCCGGTGTTGTTCTGCAATCAGGCAGGAACTGAAGTGGCTGCTGCCCACGCCGGATGGCGAGGCCTGTGCGAAGGCGTTCTGGAAGAGACCGTCGCCTGCTTTCAGGACGATTCTGCAAATCTCATCGCCTGGCTTGGCCCGGCGATTGGCCCGCAGGCATTTGAGGTCGGGCCCGAAGTGCGCGATGCCTTTATGGAAAAAGATCCGCAAGCGGTCGAAGCGTTCGTGGCTTCCGGAGATAAATATCTGGCCGATATTTACCAGCTTGCCCGCCAGCGCCTGAATAACGTCGGTGTGACCCAAATCTTCGGCGGAGATCGCTGTACCTTCACCGAAAAGGGTGATTTTTTCTCCTATCGCCGCGACAAGACGACAGGCCGTATGGCAAGTTTCATTTGGCTGATATAACCTAAAGAATCAAGACGATCCGGTACGCGCCGTTTTCTTTTCACATAATTCAGGTTATTAACCTTGAATAATTGAGGGATGACCTCATTTAATCTCCAGTAGCAAATTTGACCTGTTATGGGAGGAGTTATGCGTCTGGATCGTCTTACTAATAAATTCCAGCTTGCTCTCGCCGATGCCCAGTCCCTTGCACTGGGGCACGACAACCAATTTATCGAACCTCTTCATTTAATGAGCGCCTTGCTGAATCAGGAAGGGGGATCGGTACGTCCTTTATTAACGTCCGCTGGCATTAATGCCGGCCAGTTACGCACCGCCATCGATCAGGCGCTGAGCCGTTTACCGCAGGTAGAAGGTACCGGCGGCGACGTGCAGCCGTCGCAGGATCTGGTGCGCGTGCTGAACCTTTGCGACAAGCTGGCGCAAAAACGTGGGGACAACTTTATTTCGTCAGAGCTCTTTGTTCTGGCGGCGCTTGAATCACGCGGTACCTTAACCGACCTGCTGAAATCCGCCGGTGCAACCACCGCTAATGTGACCCAGGCGATTGAGAAAATGCGCGGAGGTGAAAGCGTGAACGACCAGGGAGCCGAAGACCAACGTCAGGCTTTGAAGAAATTTACGGTCGACCTGACCGAACGTGCCGAGCAGGGCAAACTTGACCCGGTGATCGGCCGCGACGAAGAAATCCGCCGGACAATCCAGGTACTGCAACGTCGTACCAAAAACAACCCGGTGCTGATTGGTGAGCCAGGCGTCGGTAAAACCGCCATCGTTGAAGGGCTGGCGCAGCGTATCGTTAATGGCGAAGTGCCCGAAGGGCTGAAAGGCCGTCGCGTACTGGCGCTGGATATGGGCGCGCTGGTGGCCGGGGCGAAATACCGCGGTGAATTTGAAGAGCGTCTGAAAGGCGTGCTGAACGATCTGGCGAAGCAGGAAGGTAACGTCATCCTGTTTATCGACGAACTGCACACCATGGTGGGGGCGGGTAAAGCTGACGGCGCAATGGATGCCGGGAACATGCTGAAACCTGCTCTGGCGCGCGGTGAACTTCACTGCGTTGGCGCCACTACGCTTGACGAGTATCGTCAGTACATTGAGAAAGATGCTGCGCTGGAACGTCGCTTCCAGAAAGTGTTTGTTGCCGAGCCAAGCGTTGAAGATACCATCGCCATTTTGCGTGGTCTGAAAGAGCGTTATGAGCTGCACCATCACGTGCAGATCACCGACCCGGCCATCGTTGCGGCGGCGATGCTTTCGCATCGTTACATTGCCGACCGTCAGTTGCCGGATAAAGCCATCGACCTTATCGATGAAGCGGCGTCCAGCATCCGTATGCAGATTGACTCGAAACCGGAAGAGCTGGACCGACTCGATCGCCGTATTATCCAGCTCAAGCTGGAACAGCAGGCGCTGAACAAAGAGTCTGATGAAGCGAGTAAGAAACGCCTCGATATGCTCAACGAAGAACTGGACGAGAAAGAGCGTCAGTATTCTGAGCTGGAAGAAGAGTGGAAAGCTGAGAAAGCCTCCCTCTCTGGCACCCAGACAATCAAGGCGGAGTTGGAGCAGGCGAAAATTGCCATTGAGCAGGCGCGTCGCGTAGGGGATCTGGCACGGATGTCCGAGCTACAGTACGGCAAGATCCCTGAGCTGGAAAAACAGTTAGAGATTGCCACGCAATCGGAAGGCAAAACCATGCGTCTGTTGCGTAATAAAGTGACGGACGCCGAAATTGCCGAAGTGCTGGCGCGCTGGACGGGTATTCCTGTGGCTCGCATGATGGAAAGCGAACGCGAGAAACTGCTGCGTATGGAGCAGGATCTGCATCAGCGCGTCATTGGACAGAACGAAGCGGTCGAAGCGGTATCTAACGCCATTCGTCGTAGCCGTGCGGGGCTGTCCGATCCGAATCGTCCAATCGGCTCGTTCCTGTTCCTGGGGCCAACCGGTGTCGGTAAAACTGAGCTGTGTAAAGCGCTGGCTAACTTTATGTTCGACAGCGATGACGCGATGGTGCGTATCGATATGTCCGAGTTTATGGAGAAACACGCCGTCTCGCGTCTGGTCGGTGCGCCTCCGGGATATGTCGGTTATGAAGAGGGCGGTTATCTGACGGAAGCGGTTCGCCGTCGTCCTTATTCCGTCATCCTGCTGGATGAAGTAGAAAAGGCACATCCTGACGTGTTTAACATTCTGTTGCAGGTGCTAGATGATGGGCGTCTGACGGATGGGCAGGGAAGAACGGTCGACTTCCGTAACACGGTGGTGATCATGACCTCGAACCTGGGTTCCGATTTGATTCAGGAACGCTTCGGTGAGCTGGATTACAGCCATATGAAAGATCTGGTGCTGGGTGTGGTCAGCCAAAACTTCCGTCCGGAGTTCATCAACCGTATTGATGAAGTGGTCGTGTTCCATCCGCTGGGTGAGAAACACATTGCGTCGATTGCGCAGATCCAGTTGCAGCGTCTGTACAAACGTCTGGAAGAGCGTGGGTATGAAATCCACATCTCGGATGATGCGCTGAAACTGCTGAGCGAGAATGGTTACGATCCTGTTTATGGCGCGCGTCCGTTAAAACGTGCTATCCAGCAGCAGATCGAAAACCCGCTGGCACAGCAAATCCTCTCTGGGGAGCTGGTTCCGGGCAAAGTTATCCGTCTGGAAGCCAACGAAGACCGAATTGTGGCAGTGCAGTAAGTCACAAAACGCAAAAACGGGCCGCTTGCGGCTCGTTTTTGTTTAAAAACCAGGCAAGAATTAATGTCTGAGATGTGTTTTGCCTGGAAAGTGAGCAGTCGGTAAATAATTTTCACTTTGCACTTGCAGCCTCAGAAGAACTCCCTATAATGCGCCTCCACTGACACGGAACAACGGCACGCAAGCCGCCGGGTCAGCAGAGAAAAGCAAAACAAACGCTTGACTCTGAAGCGGGAAAGCGTAATATGCACACCCCGCGCCGCAGCGAAAACGAAGCGGCACTGCTCTTTAACAATTTATCAGACAATCTGTGTGGGCACTCAAAGTGACATGGATTCTTAACGTCCTCGGACGAAAAATGAATACCAAGTCTCAACGAGTGAACACGTAATTCATTACGAAGTTTAATTCATTGAGCATCAAACTTTTAAATTGAAGAGTTTGATCATGGCTCAGATTGAACGCTGGCGGCAGGCCTAACACATGCAAGTCGAACGGTAACAGGAAGCAGCTTGCTGCTTTGCTGACGAGTGGCGGACGGGTGAGTAATGTCTGGGAAACTGCCTGATGGAGGGGGATAACTACTGGAAACGGTAGCTAATACCGCATAACGTCGCAAGACCAAAGAGGGGGACCTTCGGGCCTCTTGCCATCGGATGTGCCCAGATGGGATTAGCTAGTAGGTGGGGTAACGGCTCACCTAGGCGACGATCCCTAGCTGGTCTGAGAGGATGACCAGCCACACTGGAACTGAGACACGGTCCAGACTCCTACGGGAGGCAGCAGTGGGGAATATTGCACAATGGGCGCAAGCCTGATGCAGCCATGCCGCGTGTATGAAGAAGGCCTTCGGGTTGTAAAGTACTTTCAGCGGGGAGGAAGGCGATAAGGTTAATAACCTTGTCGATTGACGTTACCCGCAGAAGAAGCACCGGCTAACTCCGTGCCAGCAGCCGCGGTAATACGGAGGGTGCAAGCGTTAATCGGAATTACTGGGCGTAAAGCGCACGCAGGCGGTCTGTCAAGTCGGATGTGAAATCCCCGGGCTCAACCTGGGAACTGCATTCGAAACTGGCAGGCTAGAGTCTTGTAGAGGGGGGTAGAATTCCAGGTGTAGCGGTGAAATGCGTAGAGATCTGGAGGAATACCGGTGGCGAAGGCGGCCCCCTGGACAAAGACTGACGCTCAGGTGCGAAAGCGTGGGGAGCAAACAGGATTAGATACCCTGGTAGTCCACGCCGTAAACGATGTCGACTTGGAGGTTGTGCCCTTGAGGCGTGGCTTCCGGAGCTAACGCGTTAAGTCGACCGCCTGGGGAGTACGGCCGCAAGGTTAAAACTCAAATGAATTGACGGGGGCCCGCACAAGCGGTGGAGCATGTGGTTTAATTCGATGCAACGCGAAGAACCTTACCTACTCTTGACATCCAGAGAACTTAGCAGAGATGCTTTGGTGCCTTCGGGAACTCTGAGACAGGTGCTGCATGGCTGTCGTCAGCTCGTGTTGTGAAATGTTGGGTTAAGTCCCGCAACGAGCGCAACCCTTATCCTTTGTTGCCAGCGGTCCGGCCGGGAACTCAAAGGAGACTGCCAGTGATAAACTGGAGGAAGGTGGGGATGACGTCAAGTCATCATGGCCCTTACGAGTAGGGCTACACACGTGCTACAATGGCGCATACAAAGAGAAGCGACCTCGCGAGAGCAAGCGGACCTCATAAAGTGCGTCGTAGTCCGGATTGGAGTCTGCAACTCGACTCCATGAAGTCGGAATCGCTAGTAATCGTGGATCAGAATGCCACGGTGAATACGTTCCCGGGCCTTGTACACACCGCCCGTCACACCATGGGAGTGGGTTGCAAAAGAAGTAGGTAGCTTAACCTTCGGGAGGGCGCTTACCACTTTGTGATTCATGACTGGGGTGAAGTCGTAACAAGGTAACCGTAGGGGAACCTGCGGTTGGATCACCTCCTTACCTTAAAGAACCTGCCTTTGTAGTGCTCACACAGATTGTCTGATGAAAAGTAAATAGCAAGGCGTCTTGCGATTGAGACTGTACGTCCCCTTCGTCTAGAGGCCCAGGACACCGCCCTTTCACGGCGGTAACAGGGGTTCGAATCCCCTAGGGGACGCCACTTGCTGGTTCGTGAGTGAAAGTCACCTGCCGTCATATCTCAAAACTGACTTGCGAGTCACGTTTGAGATATTTGCTCTTTAAAAATCTGGATCAAGCTGAAAATTGAAACGACACACAGCTCATGTGTGTTCGAGTCTCTCAAATTTTCGCAACCAGAAGTGAAACATCTTCGGGTTGTGAGGTTAAGCGACTAAGCGTACACGGTGGATGCCCTGGCAGTCAGAGGCGATGAAGGACGTGCTAATCTGCGAAAAGCGCCGGCGAGGTGATATGAACCCTTGACCCGGCGATGTCCGAATGGGGAAACCCAGTGTGTTCCGACACACTATCGTTAACTGAATACATAGGTTAACGAGGCGAACCGGGGGAACTGAAACATCTAAGTACCCCGAGGAAAAGAAATCAACCGAGATTCCCCCAGTAGCGGCGAGCGAACGGGGAGCAGCCCGGAGTCTGAATCAGCTTGTGTGTTAGTGGAACGGTCTGGAAAGTCCGACGGTACAGGGTGATAGTCCCGTACACGAAAGCACACTTGCTGTGAACTCGAAGAGTAGGGCGGGACACGTGGTATCCTGTCTGAATATGGGGGGACCATCCTCCAAGGCTAAATACTCCTGACTGACCGATAGTGAACCAGTACCGTGAGGGAAAGGCGAAAAGAACCCCGGCGAGGGGAGTGAAAAAGAACCTGAAACCGTGTACGTACAAGCAGTGGGAGCCTCTTTATGGGGTGACTGCGTACCTTTTGTATAATGGGTCAGCGACTTATATTCTGTAGCAAGGTTAACCGTATAGGGGAGCCGAAGGGAAACCGAGTCTTAACTGGGCGTTAAGTTGCAGGGTATAGACCCGAAACCCGGTGATCTAGCCATGGGCAGGTTGAAGGTTGGGTAACACTAACTGGAGGACCGAACCGACTAATGTTGAAAAATTAGCGGATGACCTGTGGCTGGGGGTGAAAGGCCAATCAAACCGGGAGATAGCTGGTTCTCCCCGAAAGCTATTTAGGTAGCGCCTCGTGAACTCATCTTCGGGGGTAGAGCACTGTTTCGGCTAGGGGGCCATCCCGGCTTACCAACCCGATGCAAACTACGAATACCGAAGAATGTTATCACGGGAGACACACGGCGGGTGCTAACGTCCGTCGTGAAGAGGGAAACAACCCAGACCGCCAGCTAAGGTCCCAAAGTCATGGTTAAGTGGGAAACGATGTGGGAAGGCACAGACAGCCAGGATGTTGGCTTAGAAGCAGCCATCATTTAAAGAAAGCGTAATAGCTCACTGGTCGAGTCGGCCTGCGCGGAAGATGTAACGGGGCTAAACCATGCACCGAAGCTGCGGCAGCGACACTATGTGTTGTTGGGTAGGGGAGCGTTCTGTAAGCCGTTGAAGGTGTGCTGTGAGGCATGCTGGAGGTATCAGAAGTGCGAATGCTGACATAAGTAACGATAAAGCGGGTGAAAAGCCCGCTCGCCGGAAGACCAAGGGTTCCTGTCCAACGTTAATCGGGGCAGGGTGAGTCGACCCCTAAGGCGAGGCCGAAAGGCGTAGTCGATGGGAAACAGGTTAATATTCCTGTACTTGGTGTTACTGCGAAGGGGGGACGGAGAAGGCTATGTCAGCCGGGCGACGGTTGTCCCGGTTTAAGCATGTAGGCGGAGGTTCCAGGTAAATCCGGTACCTTGTTAACGCTGAGGTGTGATGACGAGGCACTACGGTGCTGAAGTGATAAATGCCCTGCTTCCAGGAAAAGCCTCTAAGCATCAGGTAACACGAAATCGTACCCCAAACCGACACAGGTGGTCAGGTAGAGAATACCAAGGCGCTTGAGAGAACTCGGGTGAAGGAACTAGGCAAAATGGTGCCGTAACTTCGGGAGAAGGCACGCTGATATGTAGGTGAAGTCCCTGCGGACGGAGCTGAAATCAGTCGAAGATACCAGCTGGCTGCAACTGTTTATTAAAAACACAGCACTGTGCAAACACGAAAGTGGACGTATACGGTGTGACGCCTGCCCGGTGCCGGAAGGTTAATTGATGGGGTTAGCGGCAACGCGAAGCTCTTGATCGAAGCCCCGGTAAACGGCGGCCGTAACTATAACGGTCCTAAGGTAGCGAAATTCCTTGTCGGGTAAGTTCCGACCTGCACGAATGGCGTAATGATGGCCAGGCTGTCTCCACCCGAGACTCAGTGAAATTGAACTCGCTGTGAAGATGCAGTGTACCCGCGGCAAGACGGAAAGACCCCGTGAACCTTTACTATAGCTTGACACTGAACACTGGTCCTTGATGTGTAGGATAGGTGGGAGGCTTTGAAGCGTGGACGCCAGTCTGCGTGGAGCCATCCTTGAAATACCACCCTTTAATGGCTGGTGTTCTAACGTAGACCCGTGATCCGGGTTGCGGACAGTGTCTGGTGGGTAGTTTGACTGGGGCGGTCTCCTCCCAAAGAGTAACGGAGGAGCACGAAGGTTGGCTAATCCTGGTCGGACATCAGGAGGTTAGTGCAATGGCATAAGCCAGCTTGACTGCGAGCGTGACGGCGCGAGCAGGTGCGAAAGCAGGTCATAGTGATCCGGTGGTTCTGAATGGAAGGGCCATCGCTCAACGGATAAAAGGTACTCCGGGGATAACAGGCTGATACCGCCCAAGAGTTCATATCGACGGCGGTGTTTGGCACCTCGATGTCGGCTCATCACATCCTGGGGCTGAAGTAGGTCCCAAGGGTATGGCTGTTCGCCATTTAAAGTGGTACGCGAGCTGGGTTTAGAACGTCGTGAGACAGTTCGGTCCCTATCTGCCGTGGGCGCTGGAGAATTGAGGGGGGCTGCTCCTAGTACGAGAGGACCGGAGTGGACGCATCACTGGTGTTCGGGTTGTCATGCCAATGGCACTGCCCGGTAGCTAAATGCGGAAGAGATAAGTGCTGAAAGCATCTAAGCACGAAACTTGCCCCGAGATGAGTTCTCCCTGAGACTTTAAGTCTCCTGAAGGAACGTTGAAGACGACGACGTTGATAGGTCGGGTGTGTAAGCGCAGCGATGCGTTGAGCTAACCGATACTAATGAACCGTGAGGCTTAACCTTACAACGCCGAAGGTGTTTTGGCGAAGAGACGAAATTTTCAGCTTAGATTCAGAGTCCGAAGGATTTTGCGCTGAGACAAGGCGGCAAACGAAGGAAAGGAAGGAGCATACTGAGGTATGTGACTGACTTTACGAGAGCAGCCAACGCAGTATCAGTGCGAAAGACACAGGACAGAGCACAGGAATTTGCCTGGCGGCTGTAGCGCGGTGGTCCCACCTGACCCCATGCCGAACTCAGAAGTGAAACGCCGTAGCGCCGATGGTAGTGTGGGGTCTCCCCATGTGAGAGTAGGGAACTGCCAGGCATCAAACAAGAAAAACCCCCGTACCGTAAGGTACGGGGTTTTTGCTTTGGGCGCGGAAAACATGCCGGATGGCGGCTTCCCCTTATCCGGCCTACAATTGTTAAAACAATTTTAACAATGGTGCCGCTTTGACTCGTCCCTTTGATTATCAACAAGATTTTGCCAATATTAATTTTCGCGAACATCCCGAACGGTATCAGGTTGGCCGGGGTGAGCAGGGCGTATTGATGGTCGAGCCTTATAAAAGCGAAATCCTTCCACACTGGCGTTATAAAAATGCTGAAGTCGCAGCGCGTTCGGCAGAAGAGATCTACGCCCTCTTTGAAGAGTACCGCAGGAATAACGATTTTGTAGGTATGGATATGGCGCGTAAATTCATACAGATGGGATACACCCGTGCCCGGCGATACGCCAATCCTAAAGGCGGAAAAAAGTATGATGAGAAGCGCCAGGTCAAACCCCTCGATCACGATCCAGTAAAAGCAGAGGCCGCTGCGGTATTCAAAACGTGGTGGGATAAAATTCGTGCCGATGAAGATTATTTGCAGCGAAAAAAGGCTCACCAGCAAGCGTGGGGATAATTACTACGTCCGCTAATAATTCGATACCTGATCGAGTTCACAAAATCCAATGAAACATATTGGAAACATTTTATTTACCTAACGATTCGTTTTAAATCCGGTTTTACTGTTTGTGGGCAATGGCCCGCAATGTGAGACAGGGGATTTTAAAATGACAGAAACCGTAGCCAGTGCAGATACGGATAATACAAGTTTAGCAGGCAAGGATACTCGCCGTCGGGTTTGGGCAATTGTTGGAGCTTCATCGGGGAACCTTGTAGAGTGGTTTGATTTTTACGTCTATTCATTCTGTTCACTCTACTTTGCGCATATCTTCTTCCCGTCAGGGAACACTACAACGCAGCTTCTGCAAACCGCAGGCGTTTTTGCCGCCGGGTTCCTGATGCGTCCCATTGGCGGATGGCTGTTCGGCAGGATCGCGGACAGGAAAGGGCGCAAGACATCCATGCTCATCTCCGTATGCATGATGTGCGTCGGCTCGCTGGTGATTGCCTGCCTTCCCGGATATGACACTATCGGAACATGGGCACCGGCGTTGCTGTTGCTGGCACGTCTGTTCCAGGGGCTGTCAGTGGGTGGCGAATACGGCACCAGCGCGACATACATGAGCGAAGTAGCTGTTGAAGGGCGCAAAGGTTTCTATGCATCATTCCAGTATGTAACCCTTATTGGCGGTCAGTTGCTGGCATTACTGGTTGTGGTGATCCTTCAACAAATCCTTAGCGATGAAGATTTACGCGCCTGGGGCTGGCGCATCCCGTTTGCCCTGGGGGCCGCCCTGGCGGTTGTGGCGCTGTGGTTACGCCGTCAGCTTGATGAAACCTCCCAACAGGAGGTCAGGGCGCTGAAAGAAGCCGGTTCGATGAAAGGGCTGTGGCGTAACCGCAAAGCATTTTTGATGGTACTAGGCTTTACCGCCGCAGGCTCGCTAAGCTTCTATACCTTCACCACCTATATGCAAAAATATCTGGTCAACACGACGGGCATGCATGCTAACGTTGCGAGTGTCGTCATGACGGTGGCGTTACTGGTCTTTATGCTCATTCAGCCGATTGTTGGCGCGCTGTCGGACAAAATAGGTCGCCGCACCTCCATGCTGATCTTTGGTGGCATGCTCACCCTGGGGACTGTTCCGCTTTTGACGGCGCTACAGCATACAACCTCTCCGTATGCCGCTTTCGCTTTGATTATGGTGGCACTTATTATTATTAGTTTTTACACGGCAATTAGTGGCATTTTGAAAGCGGAAATGTTTCCCGCACAGGTGAGGGCGCTGGGCGTAGGCCTCTCTTATGCGGTCGCTAACGCCCTGTTTGGCGGATCAGCAGAATATGTCGCGCTATCCCTAAAGTCATGGGGCAGTGAAACGACCTTCTTCTGGTATGTCACCATCATGGGGGCGCTGGCGTTTATTGTCTCCCTGATGCTGCATCGTAAAGGAAAA
The DNA here is from genome assembly GCF_002787395.1 of Enterobacter sp. CRENT-193. Taxonomy (NCBI): domain Bacteria; kingdom Pseudomonadati; phylum Pseudomonadota; class Gammaproteobacteria; order Enterobacterales; family Enterobacteriaceae; genus Enterobacter; species Enterobacter sp. CRENT-193. Next base: position 2,047,551 of record NZ_CP024812.1, read on the forward strand.
GGGATCCGCCTTTAATAATGCGCCATCTGCCAGACGGCGTAGCCGGTTGTTGCCCCGGCTACGTCCCAGGCAAAATCTTTCCAGCTCCAGCCGCTTCCCGAGGGGCGGCTATCCCAAAGTTCTTTTGATGCCCCCAGGCTGATGGAGAACATCAGGCCCATTGTGGCACTTCGATCCCGGCTATACCCCTGGTGCAGCGCATACTCATTACCCGCAGCGGACAACATTGCAGACGCCAGAAAGTGTTGAGCTTTATCCTGACCCGACCAGTTATCATTAGCCATATGGCTGCAACCGGTCAGGAAAAGAGGGATTATCAGGAAAGGCGTACGCATTAACAGACTCCATAAAAAAAGCCCCGTCGATGACAGGGCCCGTGTATTACAGAATGCGGCTGATGAGGCGGTCGATACGGATCCGACGTAGACGGCGAATCAGCTTGCGAACTTTCACCGGATAATCAGCGATGCTTTGCAGATCGCGATAGTGACGAACCACGGTGGTATGCGTGCGTATAAGCTCCAGCTCACGATTGCGTTTCGCGGCTAACGCATGCTGAGGATCATGAATAAGGATGGCGTTTTCCAGATCCAGACGCCAGGCGCGTGGGTTCAGGTTATTACCGGTCAGCAGCATCCACTCATCATCCACCCACATCCCTTTGAGGTGATAGCTGTTGTCTTCATCTTTCCAGAGACGCACAACCAGCTGGTCCGTGTTCACATAGTACTGTAAACGGCTCAGGAAGCGGCGCAGGTTAATCTCATAGAGATAAGGCAGTGCGCCGATGATCTTGAAAGGCTGATCTTCCGGAATGAAAAAGTCATTTGCCGTTTTATCCCCGACAATGATTTCCACCTTTTTACCATCACGCAGCAGCTGAATGATATTACGCACCAGAACGGCGGGAAGGTTAAAGTAAGGGGTGCAGATGGTGAGCTTATGTTCAGCGCACGGCATCAAATGAAAGATGGTCTTGTTCAGCAGGCTGGATTTCCCCAGGCCTACTAGGGGCGTAACGGACAGTTCTTCATTACTGGCATCACCCTGAAAACGATAAACCGCATCGCGCAGTTCCTGGCGGAAGGAGCGAACGTCGTTTTTGATTTCCGGGCTTTTCGGGCGATGAGGATCGTCAAGACGGTGCACACCCCGACCATGAACCAGGTTTTTATCAACCCAGTTGAACATGATGTCAGCCATCTGCGGATTGCGGATCAGATGGTAGCGATCGTAGCGGTATTTATCGAGCTGATGGAGATACACATCATTCAGGCTGGCGCCGCTATAAAGGACACTGTCATCAATGATAAATCCTTTAAAATGAAGAACGCCAAGCGCTTCACGGGTATTCACCGGTACGCCATACACCGGTATATCAATCCCCGGATTTTCCTGGGCCGTGCGGCAATACCAGTCAGCATTGGTATTCGAGGCAGCCGCACCAATACGGCCACGCTGAGCACGGTGCCAGTCTACCAGCACGCGAACATCCAGTTCCGGACGCTGACGTTTCGCTTCATAGAGCGCGTTCAGGATCGCACGCCCACCTTCATCTTGTTCAAGATAGAGCGCCACAATGCAAATACGTCGCGTAGCGCTGGCAATCTTTTCAAGAAGCGTCTCCCGGAAATGAGCGGGAGCATAAAAGAACTCTACATCATCAACTGACTGAGAAATCTTCGGTAGTTGAGCAAGGTGTTGTTGATGTTTATTACGCTTAAATTTTGACAACATCACAGTGCGTTTCTTCTCTGTTCATTGAAGGGTTGTCTGTACCAGGCAAACAACATAAGCGGATAATGATACCCCAGTGCCGGTAAAAGTGGGTAACATTTCCAGCAGCTTACTCTTGTTTATCCGTCGAAGTCAGGCTGAGGGACAGAGAGACAATGCCTTCATCCAGCTGGATATCAACGTCAAAACCGAGCTTCCGCGCCAGGGTCACCATACCCCGATTGTTTGGCATAGTAATGCCATTCAGGCGTGACAATCCGTGATCGCGCGTATAACCAATGAGTTTTTCGAGCAGCCGTCTGCCCAACCCCAAACCCTTAAGATCGGAACGCACCAGTACGGCAAACTCGGCATCCACGTTATCCGGGTCGGAAATAGCGCGCGTCACGCCGAGGATCTCCTCTCCCGCTCCGGAACGGCGGACCGCCACAATCGCCATTTCTCGATCGTAGTCGATCTGGGTCATATTGGCTAAATCGTCGTGGGTAAATTCATTGATTTCGCTGAAATAGCGATAGTACAAATCTTCCTTCGTCACCTGCGAGATGAACGCCCGCAGCAGCGGCTCGTCTTCCGGCAGGATAGGGCGAAACAGCGCCCGCTCCCCATTTTTCATCTCCACCCACTCTTCCAGATGAAGAGGATAAGGACGAATGGCGAGACGGCTTTCCGGGTCACCGATATAGGGCGCAATGTCCAGCGTCACGTCCAGGGCGGTAAATTCATTTCCGGAGGCAAGAAGGGGGTGGATATCCAGGCGCTGGATCTCCGCACAGTCAACAATGAGGTTGGAGACCTTCACCAGAAACTGGCTTAATCCGGCGATATCAAGCGGCCGCAGAGCGCTTCTCCCGCGGATTTTTTTGCTTTTGATGGCCTGAATAATTAAATAACGCGCCAGGTTCATGTTCAGAGGGGGAAGCGCGACAACCGCCTGTTCTTCTGGCCGCCACTCAACGCCGCCTTCACCCAGCATAATGAGCGGACCAAAAACCGGATCGTGTTCGACAACCACGCGCAGCTCCTGCGCACCTGCACGGTTGGCCATGCTCTGCACCAGCAGGCCGTGGATCCTGGCCTGTGGCCACGTCATTTTTACGCGATCGATAATGGCATCCGCGGCCTGTTGTACTTCTGTCGCGGTGCGCAGATACAGCATGACGCCCTGCACATCCGATTTGTGCGGAATATCGGGAGAGCGCAGCTTCAGCGCGACCGGATAACCAATCTGCTCAGCAATATGTACCGCCTCAGCGCTGTCGCCGGCAATCCAGGTGGGCAGGGTTTGCATTCCATAACTGCCAAGAATGGGTTGTACCTCATGTGTGTCAAGAGAAGTGGCGCCCTCTTCGATGGCCTGCTGCAAAAGCCTGTGCACATCCACCGAATTTGCGGTGAGATTGCCCGGCAGGGCAGGCGTTTCACGCAGCTGCTTTTGGTTGCGGCGGTATTCAACCATATGCATAAACGCGGTAATGGTGCCCTCTGGGGTACGGTAGGTTGGCAACCCGGCTTCACTAAACAGACGCCGTGCCTCCTGCGAGGAGAATTCGCCGCACCAGTTGGTCAGCAGGGTAACGTATTTGCCGCGGGGATGGTTTCGGACCGCCTCAATCAGCGCACGCGCACTTTCGCTGCCTGGCGCAACCGCGCTGGGCGAATGGATAATCATCAGCGCATCAAAGTCCTGGCTATCCAGCAAAATCGTGATCGCCTTAATGTAACGATCGCTGCTGGCATCATCGCGCAAATCGAGGGGATTATCGGGAACAACGCTTCCCGGTAACGCATCCCGCAGGCGCTGGAGCGTCTCTTCACCCAGCGTGGCCAGCTTGCCGTTGCGTAGCCAGAGCTCGTCCAGCGCCAGGGCGGCGGGAGCTGCACCGTTGCTGACAATCATCAGCTTTTCACCGCGCAGGGGGCGCATGTGGCTTAACGTTTCGACGGCGGAAAAAAGCTCGTGCGTATCCTGTACCCGCAATAAACCGGCGCGCTGGATCGCTGCATCCCATGCGGGATCCATCCCGGAACGGGAATGTAGCAGGCGCTGAGCCGCGGGGCTGCGCCCGCTTTTGATGACCAGAATCGGTTTATTACGTGATGCGCTACGCGACGCCGACACAAAACGACGGGCGTCGCTCAGGTGTTCAAGGTAGAGCAGGATAGCGCTGGTTTTGCTGTCACGCGCCAGGAAATCCAACAGCTCATCGACGTCAATGTCCAGGCTGTCGCCGAGGGCAATGAAATAGGAAAAGCCCATCTCACGCTGCTGCGCCCAGTCGAGGATGGTATTGGATACCGCAGCCGACTGCGAAATAAAGGCCAGTTTGCCTTTACGGATCGGAACCGGGGAAAAACTGGCATTCAGCCCTTGCCAGGGCGCAAGCAGACCGAGGCTATTTGGACCAAGAATGCGCATCTGGTAGCGGCTGGCGCAGGCCAGCAGTTCGGGCTGCTGTTCAGGAGGCGAGGAAAGAATAATGCAGGTTTTACAGCCTTTCTGACCGAGCGACTCAAGCAATTCGAGGTTTCGTTTCGCATGCGTACAGAGCACGGCGAGGTCGGGAACAAACGGTAAACTTTGCACGTCCGGCCACGCCAGCACCCCCTGTACCGCCTTATAAGCGGGCGTAACGGGCATGACCGGGCCGTTAAATCCGCCAGCCAGCAGATTGCGCATCATCAGATACCCTGCGCGGTCCGGTTTCATCGAGGCGCCAATAACGGCAATGGATTTCGGACGGAGTAGCGCTTCTAACCCTCTCTGGCTCATGCAGGCCTCCTGTGAATGCAAGCGACCTGATGATTTTAAACGCTTTCTGCCTCAGTTGCTGTGACACTACCCTTATGAACGGTTTTTCCCGCAAGATAACGTTCGCGGAAGCAGGAGAAGTGACTGCCCAGCGCGCCGGCCGCCTGGGTATCGCCCGCCAGATCCAGTAGCGCTATGGCGACTTCAGCGGTGCAATATTGACCGTCGGCATGCGCTTCACGCAAGCGATAGGCCGAAACACGCGACAGATCGACGGAAATCACCGGCAGCGCATCAAGATAAGGGCTTTTGCGAAACATCTTTCTTGCTTCGGTCCAGGTGCCGTCGAGCATAATAAACAGCGGCGGCTTACCGGATGGTGGCGCCGTAAGTACCTGACGTTGTTCGCCTGCATATGATGCCGGGAAAACGACCATGGGCTGATAGTCCGGGCTTGCCACCAGGTCGAGCAGAGCCTGAGGTGGCTCAGTGCGCGACCACTGAAACGCTGCGGTGTTGGGTAGAATATCGGCGATCAAACGCCCTGTGTTGCTGGGCTTCATCGGTTCGGTATCGAACATGACCAGACAAAAGCGGCTTTTCGCCTCGCTCGGCGCAAGCGTTTCGCACAGACACACTTTCAGCGGTAAAAGGCAGCGCTGGCAGCGGCGAATACGATTGCCTCGGGCCAGAAAAGGGCGGGTGGCGCGCGCAAGGCGCTCGGCGCGTAATTGAAGTACAGCGTTATCAGTCATGGGCGAAAAGGCAGGAAAAACCCCATTTTCGCAGAGGAGAGAACGGGGCACAAGATATGCCCCGCGAATGTTACAGGGATTCGTTTAACCAGCTGTCGAAAGGCGCTTTTGGTACTGCACCATTGAGCATGTCGATCACTTCACCATTTTTGAAAATCATAATGGTTGGAATGCTGCGAATGCGAAAACGGGCGCTGAGTTCACGTTCCGCTTCGGTATTCACTTTGACAAAACGCATTTTCCCGCTGCGCTCTTCAGCCACGTCTTCGAAGATGGGCGCAAAGTTACGGCAGGGGCCGCACCACGGTGCCCAGAAATCGACCACAACAGGCAGATCGTCCTTGAGGAGTTTGTCCAGCGTAGCACCCGTCGCGTTAATGACATCGCCATCAAATAATTCGTGGCCACAACGCCCGCATTTCGCACCGTCATCCATCCGATCGTCCGGAATGCGGTTTAAAGCCTGACAGTTGGCACATACGGTATTCATAACTAACCTCTGATAGAGCCGTGGAACAACGGCAGAACGCCGATAATGTTTCTGATATGTTACATATTATCAGTGAGCCTGTATGAAACGACAACGCGTTTTATTCAATGGGAACAATAGTCACAGGCTTTTGTACGAAATTATGGCTATGAGCTTGCACATCGGGTAATCTGCGCGCTTCGCGCAGCGCTGGTGGAGAAAAGCATGAACGACGAAATGAAAAACAAAAGCGGCAAGGTCAAAGTGATGTATGTCCGCAGTGATGATGACTCTGATAAACGCACCCAAAATCCGCGTACCGGAAAAGGTGGCGGGCGTCCGGCGTCTTCTCGTGCAGACGGTGGCCGTCGCCCCGCCCGCGATGACAGAAATAACCGCGGCGATGACCGCAAACGTGATGACCGTAAGCGTGACGATCGCAAACGCGATGATTTTGTCCGCGACGGTGGATCGCCATGGCGTACCGTTTCTCGCGCGCCCGGTGAAGAGACGACCGAAAAAGCCGATCACGGCGGTATCAGCGGAAAAAGCTTTATCGATCCGGAAGTGCTGCGTCGTCAGCGTGCGGAAGAGACCCGTGTCTACGGTGAGAACGCCTGTCAGGCCCTGTTCCAGAGCCGCCCGGAGTGTATCGTTCGTGCATGGTTTATCCAGAGCGTGACCCCGCGCTTTAAAGAAGCGCTGCGCTGGATGGCGGCGAACCGCAAAGCCTACCACGTGGTTGACGATGCCGAGCTGACAAAAGCGTCCGGTACAGAACACCACGGCGGCGTCTGCTTCCTGATCAAAAAACGTAACGGCACTACCGTGCAGCAGTGGGTTAGCCAGGCGGATGCCGATGACTGCGTGCTGGCGCTGGAAGATGTGGGTAACCCGCATAACCTGGGCGCTATGATGCGTAGCTGCGCGCACTTTGGCGTAAAAGGCGTTCTGTTGCAGGATGCCGCGCTGCTGGAATCCGGTGCGGCGATTCGTACCGCGGAAGGTGGTGCAGAGCACGTTCAGCCGATCACCGGCGACAGCGTGCTGGAAGCCCTGGAGCAATTCCGTAAAGCGGGCTACACCATTGTCACCACCTCAAGCCGTGCCGCTACGCCGTTGTTTAAAGCGACGTTGCCGCGCAAAATGGTGCTGGTGTTAGGTCAGGAGCGCGATGGTCTGTCTGATGCGGCACTCTCCAGCGCTGACCTGAGCGTCTCTATCGACGGCACTGGCAACGTTGAAAGCCTGAACGTATCCGTTGCGACCGGCGTGCTGCTGGCGGAATGGTGGCGTCAGAACAAGGCATAAGCCTTTTATGTGCCGGGCCTGACCCGGCACATTCAAACCCTACTCGCTCTCTGCCGGTAACACAGGCATCCAGTCAATCGGCTTTTCGCCACGCTTTTCCAGCCACTCATTCGTCAGAACAAAATGATTACTGCCAAAGAAACCACGATGCGCAGACAGCGGCGACGGGTGCGGCGCCTTCAGCACGTGATGACGCTGACGATCGATAATCGCCCCTTTCTTTTGGGCATGCGAACCCCAGAGTAAAAACACGACGCCTTCACGATGCTCATTGATCAGGCTGATAACCTTATCGGTAAAGGTTTCCCATCCCAGACTGGCGTGGGAGTGTGCCTGACCCGCCCGGACAGTTAATACGGTATTCAGCAACAGCACGCCCTGGCGCGCCCAGCTTTCCAGATAACCGTGATTAGGGCGGGTGAAACCCGGAATCGTTCCTTCCAGCTCTTTATACATATTCAGCAGAGAAGGTGGGATGGCCACGCCCGGACGCACGGAAAATGCCAGTCCGTGAGCCTGCCCGGGGCCGTGGTACGGATCCTGCCCCAGGATAACCACCTTTACATCGCTCAGTTCGGTGTAGCGGAAGGCGTTAAACACATCTTTCTGCGGCGGATAAATTGTCTGGCCGGCCTGCCGTTCAGCCGCAACGGTACTGAGGGTATTTATAAAATAGGGCTGCTGCTTCTCTTCAGCCAGCACGTCATGCCAGGTTAAAGGTGTTGTCATCTCGCTCTCCTGCGAATCTCATTCTGTGTCTAGCTTACCTGTTAAACCCCAACGAGCAAAATTACCCGCGGAAAAGCAGGCTAAGTGACTCAATTTATGTTGAAAACCAGGCAGGATAAGTTGAATTAGTAACCCTTTAAAATTGATCTAAAACAAAAAATACAGACCACACTCTTTGTGTGGTTGGTGGTTTTGTTGATTTAAATCAATAAATCACCCGGGTCTGAATGTTATATATACACACAACAAACAATGGTTTTACCAATTGGCCGCAAAAGGCCAGCATCAGTTAATGTAGCCTAAGGGAGGCAACACATGATTACAGGTATCCAGATTACTAAAGCTGCAAATGACGATCTGCTGAACTCTTTCTGGCTGCTGGACAGCGAGAAAAACGAAGCGCGCTGTGTAGTAGCGAAAGCAGGTTTTGCGGAAGACGAAATCGTTCCGGTGAGCAAACTGGGCGAAATTGAATACCGTGAAATTCCAATGCAAGTGCAGCCAGAAGTACGCGTGGAAGGTGGTCAGCACCTGAACGTTAACGTCCTGCGTCGCGAAACGCTGATGGATGCCGTTGAGCACCCGGAAAAATACCCACAGCTGACCATCCGTGTGTCTGGCTATGCGGTGCGTTTCAACTCTCTGACCCCGGAACAGCAGCGCGACGTTATCGCGCGTACCTTTACTGAAAGCCTGTAAGGTTTCAGCTTTGGGGGTGGAATAAAAAAGCCGGGAATGTCCCGGCTTTTTTTTACTCTTCCGTTTTTGTCTCTGACGCAGCAGAGCTTGGCTTACGGCGCTTACCAATATTTTTGGTATCGCGGTGGCGCTGTTTAACGCGCGGCTTCTCTTTTTCTTTCTCTTTTCTCTCAGCACGTTTCGCGAGCGCTTTCTTGGACGGTTTACCCGTCATTTTTTCACTCGGCGCACGTGTGGTCGGACGAAGTCCGTCAATCACGCGAGCTTTCAGCGGCTCCTCAACGTAGCGGCCAATTTTCTGTAGCAGCAAATGGTCGTGCGCTTCTACCAGAGAGATAGCAATACCTTTGCGGCCCGCACGGCCGGTACGACCAATACGGTGCAGGTAAGTATCACCGCTGCGCGGCATATCAAAGTTGATCACGTGGCTCACGTCCGGGATGTCGATCCCGCGCGCGGCAACGTCGGTGGCAACCAGCACATTCACGCGGCCATCGGTCAGGCGCTTAATCCCTTCGGTACGCTTAACCTGCGCCATTTCACCTTCGAGATAGCAGTTGTTGATACCGGCATTGCGCAGCATTTCTGCCAGTTCATGCACGCGCTCACGTTTGCGTACGAATACGATGGTACGGGTTGCCTCTTCCTGCTTCAGCAGGTGTTTCAACAACTCAACCTTATGCTCAAGGTTATCTGCGCGGTAGTACCACTGGTGGATCTTCTTACGCTCACGGGTCGATGGCGTAGCGGACACTTCCACCGGATCTTCCAGCAGACGTTCGGCGAAATCTTTAATGGCATCCCCTTCAAGGGTTGCCGAGAACAGCATTGTCTGGTTACGCCAGCGCGTTTCACCCGCGATGTGTTCGATGTCCTGGGCAAAGCCCATGTCCAGCATGCGGTCAGCTTCATCGAGAATCAGCGTTTCCACTGCGCGGCAGTCGAAGTTCTCTTCTTTTATGTATTGCAGCAGACGGCCTGTCGTCGCGACAACGATATCCTGGTTTTCGCTGAACACTTCGGCGTGGTTCATATACGCTACGCCGCCGGTGATGGTCGCGATATCCAGATGGGTGTTCGCCGCCAGCTCACGCGCGTGTTCGGCAACCTGCATCGCCAGTTCACGGGTCGGGGTCAGGATCAAAATGCGCGGCGGGCCTGATTTTTTACGCGGAAAGTCGAGCAAATGCTGCAACACAGGCAGCAAGTAGGCTGCTGTCTTCCCCGTGCCGGTTGGCGCAGAACCGAGCACATCGCGGCCCTCAAGCGCAGGCGGAATGGCCGCGGCCTGAATGGCGGTCGGGCGTGTAAAGCCTTTGCTCTCAAGGGCATTGAGCAGGCTTTCATCGAGTTCAAGTTCGGAAAAAGTCGTTACAGTCATGTTCTACCTCTGTGTGGGGCGCTGATTATAGACGTTACGGCTGTAATCTTCATCTGTTTGTATGGATATCGCTTTTCGACCACTTCGCTTTCCCCTATGCTACTCCAGTTTCACTCAGAAGGTTGCCCTGACATGTCTCAACTCAAAGCGCAGTTGCGCCGCGATGGTTTTACTTTTAAACAGTTTTTTGTGGCGCACGATCGTTGTGCGATGAAAGTCGGTACAGACGGTATTTTACTGGGGGCATGGGCTCCTGTCGCAGGTGTAAAACGCATTCTGGATATTGGTACGGGCAGCGGACTTCAGGCGCTGATGCTGGCGCAGCGAACGGAAGAACACGTCACGATCGATGCCGTTGAGCTTGATCCTCAGGCGGCCCGGCAGGCAAGTGAAAACGCTGCCGACTCTCCGTGGGCAGAACGCATCAGGGTAGAATGCGCCGATGTCCTGACCTGGGCGCCGGAGCAGACCGCGCGTTACGATTTGATTGTTAGCAATCCGCCGTATTTCACGCCAGGCGTGGAATGTGGCACGCCGGAACGCGAGCAGGCACGTTACACCGGCTCGCTCGATCACAAGGCGCTACTGACCAGTGCGGCGGAGCTCATCTCGGAAGAGGGATTTTTCTGCGTGGTCTTGCCTGAAAGCACGGGTAATACCTTCATTGAGATCGCACATGAGATCGGCTGGAATCTGCGTCTTCGTACCGATATTTCGGATACGGAAGGACGCTTACCGCACCGCGTGTTGCTGGCACTCTCGCCGAAAGAGGGCGAGTGCTTTATCGACAGGATGGTCATTCGTGGGCCAGACCAGCGTTATTCCGAAGATTACACAGCTCTGACCCAGGCCTTTTATCTTTTTATGTGAACCTGCGGCGTCAACACCGACGGCCCGGACGTTTCAAGCGGTTCGGGATAGTCCAGCGTATAATGCAGGCCACGGCTCTCTTTGCGCATCATTGCACAGCGCACAATCAGCTCGGCAACCTGCACAAGGTTGCGCAGCTCCAGCAGATTATTAGAAACGCGGAAGTTGGCGTAATATTCATCGATTTCCTGCTGCAACATCATGATGCGGCGTAACGCGCGTTCCAGACGCTTCGTTGTACGTACAATCCCGACATAATCCCACATGAAAAGCCGCAGCTCGTGCCAGTTATGCTGGATTACCACCAGTTCGTCCGGGTTTTCTACCCGACTTTCATCCCATGCCGGCAAGTGTGTTGTCGGACGTGCATAGGGCATGCGTTTGGTAATATCTTCCGCAGCCGACCACCCATACACCAGACACTCCAGCAGCGAGTTTGAGGCCATGCGATTCGCACCATGCAGGCCGGTATAGCTGACCTCGCCGATCGCATACAAACCATCCACGTCGGTACGACCATGATCGTCAACCATCACCCCGCCACAGGTATAGTGGGCGGCAGGTACAATCGGCACCGGATCGCGGGTTAGATCAATACCCAGACTCAGCAGCTTTTCATAAATCATCGGGAAGTGCTGGCGAATAAAGTCTGCCGGTTTATGGCTAATGTCCAGATACATACAGTCCACGCCAAGCCGCTTCATCTCGTGGTCAATGGCGCGGGCCACGATATCCCGCGGTGCCAGTTCACCTCGGGGGTCGAAGTCCGGCATAAACCTGGAACCGTCCGGACGCTTCAGATACGCGCCTTCGCCACGCAACGCTTCAGTTAACAGGAAGTTACGCGCCTGCGGGTGGAACAGGGCGGTAGGATGGAACTGGTTAAACTCCAGATTCGCCACGCGGCAACCTGCGCGCCAGGCCATGGCGATACCGTCTCCGGAGGCGATATCCGGGTTAGTCGTGTACTGGTAAACCTTGGAGGCGCCGCCGGTGGCCAGCACAACGGCTTTTGCCTGGCAGGTTTCCACCTTCTCTTTATTCCGATTCCACACCCATGCGCCGACAACACGGCGCGTGCCGGGCAGGCCAATTTTATCGGAAATAATCAGGTCGACGGCGTTGCTGCGCTCCAGTACCCGAATATTGGGATGGCTGAGGGCTTTGCTGACCAGCGTGGTTTCAACCGCTTTTCCGGTTGCATCAGCAGCGTGCAGAATACGGCGGTGGCTGTGCCCGCCTTCACGGGTCAGGTGATAGCTCTCTTCACCATTAGGCTGAACCTGCGTATCAAACAGCACGCCCTGATCGATAAGCCATTGCACGCAGTGGCGGGCATTGCTGGCGACAAACTCTGCGGCATGCTCATCCACGATCCCGGCACCGGCAATCAGGGTGTCTTCTACGTGCGAGGCAATGCTATCCGTTTCATCAAACACCGCGGCAATACCGCCTTGTGCATAGAAGGTGGAACCTTCGCTCATCGGCCCTTTACTCAGCACGATTACGTTCTGATGTTCCGCCAGGCGCAGTGCGAGGGAGAGGCCGGCAGCACCGCTGCCAATGATCAGTACATCACAATGAAGTTCAGGCGTCGTGTTCATGATGTTTGTTTAATTTACTAAACATGGTGTGGGGAGAATAGCATTGCGATGCGAGATATCGCACGTTTTTTTTGAGGTGTGTTGCAATGACTAAACGGAATCCCGGAGGTTAAATCTGCGCTAAATGGCCGGAAATATTTTGCGAAGCAGATCGTTAGCTTCAGATTTTGTGGTGAAATAAAGCCTGTGTTGCGTTACTCTTCTGACGATAAAGTTAATGATTCTTGTCAGAAAGCGGGTGCGTATCGTGAACAGACTTATAATGAGAGAAAATGAATGGTCTGCGGCGCGATGAACAAAAACAAAGGCGTTACGGAACTTATTGAAGAACAGACACTCTAATTCGGTGCTTGCTCAAAGTGCAATGTTGTTAGAGTGGCGTTTCGATAACGCGTGGAATTTGGTTTGGGGAGACATTACCTCGGATGAGCGAGCAGTTAACGGACCAGGTCCTGGTTGAACGGGTCCAGAAGGGAGATCAGAAAGCTTTTAACCTACTGGTGGTGCGCTACCAGCATAAGGTAGCGAGTCTGGTTTCCCGCTATGTACCGTCAGGCGATGTTCCTGATGTTGTACAAGAGTCTTTTATTAAGGCCTATCGCGCGCTGGATTCATTCCGGGGGGATAGTGCTTTTTATACCTGGCTGTATCGTATTGCAGTCAATACGGCTAAGAATTATTTGGTTGCTCAGGGCCGGCGTCCGCCTTCAAGTGATGTTGACGCTATCGACGCAGAAAACTTCGAAAGTGGCGGCGCGCTGAAAGAAATTTCGAACCCTGAGAACTTAATGTTGTCAGAAGAACTGAGACAAATCGTTTTTCGCACGATCGAGTCGCTCCCGGAAGATTTACGCATGGCAATTACGTTACGGGAGCTGGATGGCCTAAGCTATGAAGAGATAGCCGCCATCATGGATTGTCCGGTCGGCACGGTTCGTTCACGAATTTTCCGTGCGCGAGAAGCCATTGATAATAAAGTTCAACCGCTTATCAGGCGTTGACGATAGCGGGATACTGGAAAAGGTATTAGGCATGCAGAAAGAAAAACTTTCCGCTTTAATGGATGGTGAAACGCTGGATAATGAGCTGCTCGATGAGTTGTCTCATTCTCCCGAAATGCAACAGACCTGGGAGAGCTATCATCTTATCCGCGACACGCTGCGCGGTGATACCAGTGAGGTTCTCCATTTCGATATCTCAGCACGCGTTATGGCGGCCATTGAGAACGAACCTGTTCATCAGACCACGCCGCTGATTCCTGAAGCGCAGCCTGCACCTCACCAGTGGCAGAAAATGCCGTTCTGGCACAAGGTGCGTCCATGGGCCAGCCAGCTCACCCAGATGGGGGTCGCTGCGTGCGTATCGCTTGCAGTTATCGTTGGGGTCCAGCACTATAACACTCAGTCTGAAGCCAATCAGCAACCTGAAGCGCCAGTGTTTAATACGCTGCCGATGATGGGTAAAGCCAGCCCGGTTAGCCTGGGCGTACCGGCAGATGCCTCCGCAAGCGGCGGACAGCAACAGCAGGTACAGGAGCAGCGCCGTCGCATCAATGCGATGTTGCAGGATTACGAGTTGCAGCGCCGTCTGCACTCCGAGCAGCTTCAGTTTGAGCAGGCCCAAACCCAGCAGGCTGCTGTGCAGGTGCCAGGAAACCAAACTTTAGGAACGCAATCGCAGTAATGAAGCAACTTTGGTTCGCCATGTCTTTGATGGCGGGTAGCCTGTTCTTCTCTGCTAACGCCTCGGCTGATGTTTCATCCGGGGCGTTGTTGCAGCAAATGAATCTGGCCAGCCAGTCACTCAATTACGAGTTGGCATTTATCAGCATCAATAAGCAGGGTGTCGAATCGTTACGCTATCGCCACGCCCGCCTTGATAACCAGCCGCTCGCCCAGCTTTTACAGATGGATGGCCCGCGTCGGGAAGTGGTCCAGCGTGGGAACGAAATCAGCTATTTCGAGCCTGGCCTTGAGCCGTTTACGCTCAATGGTGACTACATCGTTGACTCCCTGCCGTCGCTCATTTACACCGATTTTAAACGTCTCGCCCCCTACTATGATTTTATCTCGGTGGGGCGAACGCGTATTGCCGACAGGCTGTGCGAAGTGATCCGCGTTGTTGCGCGGGATGGGACGCGTTACAGCTATATCGTCTGGATTGACGCAGAGACGAAGTTGCCGATGCGCGTTGATCTGCTCGATCGCGACGGTGAAACGCTGGAGCAGTTCCGTGTGATCTCCTTTGACGTAAACAGTCAGGTCGGCAACAGCATGCAGAATCTGGCCAAAGCCAGCCTGCCGCCTTTGCTTTCCGTGCCTGCCGGCGATTCTGTCAATTTTAACTGGGTACCATCCTGGATCCCGCAAGGGTTCAGCGAAGTTTCCAGCAGTCGTCGCCAGCTGCCTACTATCGAAACTCCGGTTGAGTCGCGACTCTATTCCGATGGGCTGTTTAGCTTCTCGGTGAATATTAATCGCGCTACGGCGAACAGTTCCGAACAGATGCTCCGTACCGGTCGCCGGACGGTCAGCACGACGGTGCGCGATAATGCGGAAATTACCATTGTCGGTGAATTACCGCCGCCAACGGCAAAACGTATTTCAGACAGCATTAAATTCAGGGCTGCGCAATGATTAAAGAGTGGGCCACGGTCGTATCCTGGCAGGATGGCGTAGCGCTTGTTAGCTGTGACGTTAAAGCATCATGCAGCAGTTGCGCTTCGCGAGCCGGTTGCGGCAGCCGCGTGTTGAATAAGCTGGGGCCGCAAACGTCGCACACTATTACTGTGCCGAGCGCTCAGCCGCTGGTGGCAGGGCAAAAAGTGGAGCTCGGCATCGCTGAAGGTAGCCTGCTCACTTCCGCCATGCTGGTTTACCTTTCTCCGCTCGCAGGCCTGTTCGTGATGGGCGGGGTTTTCCAGATGCTGTTCGGCACAGATTTGGCCGCCATGTGCGGGGCCGCGTTGGGCGGCGTGGGCGGGTTCTGGCTTGCTAAAGGCGTTTCCCCAAGGCTTGCCGCCCGGGAAGCGTGGCAGCCTGTCATCCTCAGCGTTGCACTGGCACCCGACCAACTTCGTGTTGAGACGCTCTCTTCTGAGGCCCGGTGATCTGCCGGGCTTTATTATTATTTACATCGCCATAAAGAAAACGCCGTCTCTTCGCGCTATACCTGGCTCTAAGTGCAGTTCCAGCTGACGAGGATGTAGTGTAGAATGCTGCGTTTTCGCACTGAAAAACGTCAGGCTAAGAACAGCGGCCTCCAGGAATTCGTAAGGCATAATTATTTAACTATATGAAGAACATACGTAACTTTTCGATCATTGCTCACATTGACCACGGTAAGTCGACGCTGTCTGACCGTATTATCCAGATTTGCGGTGGCCTGTCTGATCGTGAAATGGCAGCCCAGGTTCTGGACTCCATGGACCTGGAACGCGAACGCGGTATTACCATCAAAGCGCAGAGCGTGACGCTCGACTATAAAGCTTCCGATGGTGAAACCTATCAGCTGAACTTTATCGACACCCCAGGGCACGTTGACTTCTCTTATGAAGTGTCACGCTCGCTGGCGGCCTGCGAAGGCGCGCTGCTGGTGGTGGATGCCGGACAGGGCGTAGAGGCCCAGACGCTGGCAAACTGCTACACCGCCATGGAAATGGATCTCGAAGTGGTGCCAGTTCTGAATAAAATCGACCTGCCAGCCGCCGATCCTGAGCGCGTAGCGGAAGAGATTGAAGACATCGTCGGTATTGATGCGACCGATGCAGTGCGCTGCTCGGCGAAAACCGGCGTCGGTGTTCCGGATGTACTGGAACGTCTGGTGCGTGATATTCCGCCGCCGGAAGGTGACCCGGATGCGCCGCTACAGGCGCTGATCATCGACTCCTGGTTTGATAACTACCTCGGCGTTGTTTCGCTGGTGCGTATTAAAAACGGCACCATGCGTAAAGGCGACAAAATCAAGGTCATGAGCACCGGCCAGGTCTACAACGCTGACCGTCTGGGCATCTTCACGCCAAAACAGGTTGACCGTACCGAGCTGAAATGCGGCGAAGTGGGCTGGCTGGTCTGTGCCATTAAAGACATCCTCGGCGCGCCGGTGGGTGATACCCTGACCGGTGCACGTAACCCGGCAGATAAAGCGCTGCCAGGCTTCAAAAAGGTGAAACCGCAGGTTTATGCGGGTCTGTTCCCGGTCAGCTCTGACGATTACGAAAACTTCCGCGATGCGCTCGGAAAGCTGAGCCTCAACGATGCCTCCCTGTTCTACGAGCCAGAAAGCTCAACGGCGCTGGGCTTCGGCTTCCGCTGTGGCTTCCTCGGTCTGCTGCACATGGAGATCATTCAGGAACGTCTGGAGCGTGAATACGATCTGGATCTGATCACCACCGCCCCGACGGTTGTCTACGAAGTAGAAACCACGTCGAAAGAGGTGATCTACGTCGACAGCCCGTCCAAGCTCCCGCCGCTGAATAATATTCAGGAACTGCGCGAGCCTATCGCAGAGTGTCACATGCTGCTGCCGCAGGAGTTCCTCGGCAACGTGATCACCCTGTGTATTGAGAAGCGTGGCGTGCAGACCAACATGGTTTACCACGGTAACCAGGTGGCGCTGACCTATGAAATTCCGATGGCGGAAGTAGTGCTCGACTTCTTCGACCGTCTGAAGTCTACCTCCCGTGGCTATGCGTCGCTGGACTACAACTTCAAACGCTTCCAGGCCTCGAACATGGTTCGCGTGGATGTACTGATCAACGGCGAGCGTGTTGATGCCCTGGCGCTGATCACCCACAACGATAACGCACCGTACCGTGGTCGTGAGCTGGTTGAGAAGATGAAAGATCTCATCCCGCGTCAGCAGTTTGACATTGCGATTCAGGCGGCCATTGGTAACCACATCATTGCCCGTTCAACCGTGAAGCAGCTGCGTAAAAACGTTCTGGCTAAGTGCTATGGCGGCGACGTCAGCCGTAAGAAAAAGCTGTTGCAGAAGCAGAAAGAAGGTAAGAAGCGTATGAAGCAGGTCGGTAACGTTGAGCTGCCGCAGGAAGCATTCCTTGCCATCCTTCATGTTGGTAAAGACGGTAACGGTAAATAACCTTAAGGAGTTAGCATGGCGAACATGTTTGCCCTGATCCTGGTCATCGCTACCCTGGTGACAGGTCTGTTGTGGTGCCTGGATAAGTTTATCTTCGCCCCAAAACGCCGTGAACGTCAGGCTGCCGCGCAGGCAGCCACGGGCGATGCGCTGGACGCGAAAACCCTGAAAAAAGTCGGCCCAAAACCAGGCTGGCTGGAAACAGGGGCATCGGTATTCCCGGTGCTGGCGATTGTGCTGGTGGTGCGTTCTTTTATCTATGAACCGTTCCAGATCCCGTCAGGATCGATGATGCCAACGCTGCTGATCGGTGATTTCATTCTGGTTGAGAAGTTTGCCTATGGCATCAAAGATCCGATCTACCAGAAAACGCTGATCGAAACGGGTCATCCGAAACGTGGCGACATCGTGGTGTTTAAATATCCGGAAGATCCACGGCTGGATTATATTAAACGCGCGGTAGGTCTGCCGGGCGATAAAGTAACCTACGATCCGGTGGCGAAAGAGGTGACCATTCAGCCAGGCTGTAGCTCTGGAACTGCATGTGAAAATGCGCTGCCAGTCACTTACTCCAACGTTGAGCCAAGTGATTTTGTGCAGACCTTTGCCCGCCGTAACGGCGGTGAAGCGACCAGCGGATTCTTCCAGGTGCCAAAAGGTGAAACCAAAGAGAACGGTATTCGTCTGGTTGAACGGAAAGAAACGCTGGGCGATGTCACTCACCGCATTCTGACCGTGCCAATCGCACAGGATCAACTGGCAATGTACTACCAGCAGCCAGGCCAACAGCTGGCGACCTGGATTGTGCCACCGGGACACTACTTCATGATGGGTGACAACCGCGATAACTCTGCGGACAGCCGTTACTGGGGCTTTGTGCCGGAAGTGAATCTGGTCGGTAAAGCAACCGCTATCTGGATGAGTTTTGAGAAGCAGGAAGGCGAGTGGCCGACCGGCGTTCGCCTGAATCGTATTGGCGGAATTCATTAATTTTCGTCAAAAATAACACGTAGCGGCTTTTATTCGCCGCTACGTGAATTATTTCAGCGATAAATCTCTTTGAACTAACGACATCCCCTGTCGTTGTGTATAGAATATTCCCCCGAAGTTTAAGGTTGGCCCTGCAAGGGTGCCACGGCACACGAAACCGCGTTGGTTTTCTCAGGTCGGTTTCGTGTGCTGCATTTTTGACGCATTCATTTATTGGTATCGCATGAACCCCATCGTAATTAATCGGCTTCAACGGAAGCTGGGCTACACTTTTCATCATCAGGAGTTGTTGCAA
This sequence comes from Enterobacter sp. CRENT-193, assembly GCF_002787395.1. Lineage (NCBI taxonomy): Bacteria > Pseudomonadati > Pseudomonadota > Gammaproteobacteria > Enterobacterales > Enterobacteriaceae > Enterobacter > Enterobacter sp. CRENT-193. The sequence goes on from NZ_CP024812.1 coordinate 2,066,243, forward strand.
CAGGCATTAACCCATCGCAGTGCCAGCAGCAAACATAATGAGCGTCTCGAGTTTTTAGGCGACTCTATTTTAAGTTTCGTGATTGCAAATGCGCTTTATCATCGTTTTCCGCGTGTGGACGAAGGTGATATGAGCCGCATGCGCGCCACGCTGGTGCGCGGCAATACCCTCGCTGAAATCGCACGCGAGTTTGAGCTGGGTGAATGTCTGCGTCTGGGGCCAGGTGAGCTGAAAAGTGGTGGTTTCCGTCGTGAATCCATCCTTGCCGATACGGTCGAGGCATTGATCGGTGGCGTGTTCCTGGACAGCGATATCCAGACCGTAGAAAAGCTGATCCTGAACTGGTATCAGACCCGCCTGGACGAAATCAGCCCGGGCGATAAACAAAAAGATCCTAAAACGCGTCTGCAAGAATATTTGCAGGGTCGTCATCTGCCGCTGCCATCCTATCTGGTGGTGCAGGTACGTGGCGAAGCGCACGATCAGGAATTTACCATCCATTGCCAGGTCAGTGGCCTGAGTGAACCGGTGGTCGGCACGGGTTCAAGTCGTCGTAAGGCTGAACAGGCTGCCGCCGAACAGGCGTTAAAAATGCTGGAGCTGGAATGAGCATCGACAAAACCTATTGCGGATTTATTGCCATCGTCGGACGTCCGAACGTTGGCAAATCCACCCTGCTGAATAATCTGCTTGGGCAGAAGATTTCTATCACCTCGCGTAAGGCGCAGACCACGCGTCACCGCATCGTCGGTATCCATACTGAAGGCGCGTATCAGGCGATTTACGTCGATACCCCGGGCCTGCACATGGAAGAGAAGCGCGCCATCAACCGTCTGATGAACAAGGCGGCGAGCAGCTCCATTGGCGACGTAGAGCTGGTGATTTTCGTTGTGGAAGGCACCCGCTGGACGCCGGACGACGAAATGGTCCTGAACAAGCTGCGCGACGGCAAAACGCCGGTGATCCTTGCGGTCAATAAAGTGGACAATGTGCAGGAAAAAGCCGATCTGCTGCCGCACCTGCAATGGCTGGGCAGCCAGATGAACTTCCTCGACATCGTTCCGCTGTCTGCGGAGACGGGTCTGAACGTTGATACCATCGCGGGCATCGTGCGCAAGCATCTGCCGGAAGCGACTCATCACTTCCCTGAAGACTACATCACCGATCGCTCTCAGCGTTTTATGGCGTCTGAAATCATCCGTGAGAAGCTGATGCGTTTCCTGGGCGCTGAACTGCCGTACTCTGTGACGGTGGAGATCGAGCGTTTCCAGAGCAACGAGCGCGGCGGTTACGATATTAACGGTCTGATCCTCGTTGAGCGTGAAGGGCAGAAGAAGATGGTGATCGGTAATAAAGGCGCCAAGATCAAAACTATCGGAATCGAAGCCCGTAAAGACATGCAGGACATGTTTGAAGCACCGGTTCACCTGGAACTGTGGGTGAAAGTGAAATCTGGCTGGGCCGATGATGAGCGTGCGCTGCGCAGCCTCGGTTACGGCGAAGATCAGTAACCTAAGACGACGAGCATATGGATGGATGGCAGCGCGCCTTTGTCCTGCATAGTCGTCCCTGGAGCGAAACCAGCCTGATGCTGGACGTCTTCACGGAAGAGTCCGGTCGCGTGCGCCTTGTTGCCAAAGGCGCACGATCCAGACGTTCTAATCTCAAAGGTGCCTTGCAGCCTTTCACCCCACTGCTGGTCCGCTTTGGCGGGCGAGGGGAAGTCAAAACCCTGCGCAGTGCTGAAGCCGTTTCCCTCGCGCTTCCTCTTTCTGGTATCACGCTCTACAGCGGTTTGTACGTCAACGAACTCATCTCACGGGTGCTTGAACATGAGACCCGCTTCTCTGAACTTTTCTTTGATTACCTGCACTGTATCCAGTCGCTCGCTGGCGCAACCGGCACTCCTGAGCCTGTGCTGCGTCGTTTCGAGCTGGCGCTGCTCGGTCACCTTGGATACGGTGTTGATTTTCTGCACTGCGCGGGGAGTGGGGACGAGGTAGAAGATACCATGACCTATCGCTATCGTGAGGAAAAGGGCTTTATTGCCAGTGTCGTCGTCGATAACAGCACCTTTACCGGGCGCCAGCTCAGAGCACTGTATGAACGCGAGTTCCCGGACGCCGACACCCTGCGTGCGGCAAAACGCTTTACCCGAATTGCGCTCAAGCCGTATCTTGGGGGCAAACCTTTAAAGAGTCGCGAATTATTCAGGCAGTTTATGCCGAAACGCTAATGTTTTACCCCTCACCCCAGCCCTCTCCCGGAGGGAGAGGGAGAAGGTAAATGAACAAAAATACCGAGGATTGTCATGGCTGAATTACTGTTAGGCGTCAACATCGATCACATTGCCACCCTGCGCAACGCGCGCGGCACGGCGTATCCGGATCCGGTTCAGGCGGCGTTTATCGCCGAGCAGGCTGGGGCGGACGGCATTACCGTCCATCTGCGTGAAGACCGTCGCCACATCACCGATCGCGACGTGCGTATCCTGCGCCAGACGCTGGATACCCGCATGAATCTGGAGATGGCAGTAACGGAAGAGATGCTGACGATTGCCTGCGATACGAAGCCGCATTTCTGCTGCCTGGTGCCGGAAAAACGACAGGAAGTGACCACCGAAGGCGGTCTGGATGTGGCCGGGCAGCTCGACAAAATGCGCGATGCCTGCAAACGCCTGGCGGATGCCGGTATCCTGGTTTCACTGTTTATCGACGCCGATTTCACCCAGATTAAAGCCGCTGCCGACGTGGGCGCGCCGTATATTGAAATTCACACCGGCTGCTATGCCGATGCTGAAAACGACGCAGCGCAGGCGAAAGAGCTGGAGCGGATCGCCAAAGCGGCAACCTACGCCGCGAGCCTGGGACTGAAGGTTAACGCCGGTCACGGCCTGACCTATCACAACGTAAAAGCCATCGCTGCCCTGCCGGAAATGCACGAGCTGAACATCGGCCACGCCATTATTGGTCGTGCGGTGATGAGCGGCCTGAAAGAAGCGGTTTCCGAGATGAAGCGCCTGATGCTGGAAGCGCGTCAGTAATGGCTATTCTGGGCTTAGGCACCGACATCGTTGAAATAGCCCGCATCGAAGCGGTGATCGCCCGGAGCGGCGATCGCCTCGCAAGACGCGTGCTGAGCGATAACGAATGGGCTATCTGGGAGGCGCATCAGCAGCCGGTGCGCTTTCTGGCAAAGCGTTTCGCGGTAAAAGAGGCGGCGGCGAAAGCGTTCGGCACGGGCATTCGTAACGGCCTGGCGTTTAACCAGTTTGAAGTGTTTAACGATGAGCTGGGTAAGCCACGTCTGCGTTTATGGGGCGAGGCGCTTAAGCTGGCGGAGAAGCTGGGCGTGGCGCACATGCACGTAACGCTTGCAGATGAACGCCACTACGCCTGTGCGACGGTGATTATCGAAGGTTAAATTTTGTCCGCATGGTGCATCAGGACAAACTTATCCCACAGCTGTTCTTCGTTCTCGACATGTGCCGGATCTTTTAAGATCGTATTGGGAATGGGGCACACCTTCTGGCAGGTCGGCGTCTCATAGTGGCCAATGCACTCGGTGCAGCGGTCGCTGTTAATCTCATAAATGCTGTCGCCCATCGAAATCGCCTCGTTCGGGCATTCGGGTTCGCACATATCGCAGTTGATGCATTTTTTGGTGATTAACAGCGCCATCAGGAAATTCTCAGAAACATCACAAACAGGGCGGGCATTATACGCTCATTCGTTGTTCAAACCAGTTTTTTTACCAGCTCTTCGCTGTGACGAATACGCTCTGGCGCACGCTCCAGATCCTGCTGAACCAGCGCCATAAACAGCAGGTCCGTCAGCATCATCTGCGCACTCGTCGACGAAATCGCCGCGCTGCGAGTGGCCTGTTCCTCGGCGATGGTATACAGACAGCGGGTGGCCCGCTGCTGGAGCGCATTCGGGCTGAAGCCAGTAATGGCCAGAATTTTTCCTCCTACGCGCAGGGCTTCGTCGGTAGCCATATTAATTTCACGGCGCTCGCCGGAATAGGAGATGGCCAGCAGTAAATCGTCAGGATCCATGGCCTGCACGGTCGCCAGCAGCGCGTGCATATCCTGTTCAACGATGGCGTTATAGCCGATTTTTGTCAGCTTCCAGCCAAAGTTACGCGCAACCAGTCCGGACGCACCGATCCCGGTCAATACAATACGCCGCGCGTCGCGAAGCATGGCTACGCTTTCCAGCAGCTTCTCTTCCGTGTTCACATCCAGCGTGGCATGCATTGCCGCCACGTTCTCTTTGATCAGCTTTTCGCCGACCAGACGCATCGGATCGTCGCCGCGGATCTGGTTATGCACCGGCATTGACTGCGGATTAGGGTTGCTTACCAGTGCTTCACTGATCGCCAGTTTTAGCGCCGGAAAGCCTTTATAGCCTATCTTCTGGGCAAATTTCACCACGCTCGACTGGCTCACCCCGGCTTCACCTGCCAGCTGCTGGGAGCTGAGGTGTCGCGCGCGATCGGGCTGGGAAAGTAAATAATCCGCCAGCTTTTTGTCACTCTGGGCAAACCCTGCGTAGCGCTGGCGAATACGAATTAAACAGTTCATACGGTCTCCTGGCGAAAATGTGATTACCCGCGCAAATACGAATTATGCTCGCCTGAATGAATTTTATATTCCATTATAGTGCGTTTATTATGAATTAAAAATTCCAGAGGTAAATAACATGAATCTAGGCTCTCTTGTTTCTGAAACGCGTAACCCGCAAACCATGGATCTTGATGCACTGTCCACGCTGGAGCTGGTAAACCGCTTTAATCAACAGGATACCCTCGTCGCGCTGGCAGTCAAAGAGACATTGCCCGAGGTGGCGAAAGCCGTAGACGCCGCTGCCGACGCTCTGAAAGCAGGAGGACGCATTATTTATATGGGGGCGGGTACCAGTGGGCGCCTCGGTGTGCTGGATGCCTCAGAATGTCCCCCGACGTTTGGCGTTCCGCACGGTCTGGTCGTTGGCCTGATTGCCGGTGGCCCCGGCGCGCTGCTGAAAGCGGTGGAAGGGGCAGAAGATAATAAACAGCTTGGGGAGGACGATCTCAGGGCGCTGAACCTGACCGCGCAGGATCTGGTCGTCGGGCTGGCGGCTTCTGGTCGTACGCCGTACGTCATTGGTGGGCTGGAATACGCCAGACAGACGGGATGTACCACGGTGGCCATCTCCTGTAACCCGGGTTCGCCGATTGCGCAGGTGGCCGCCATTGCCATCTCTCCGGTCGTCGGGCCGGAAGCGCTCACCGGCTCCACGCGCCTGAAATCCGGAACCGCACAGAAGCTGGTGCTCAATATGATCTCCACCGGCGCGATGGTGAAATTTGGCAAGGTCTACCAAAACCTGATGGTGGATATGCAGGCCACCAACGTCAAGCTGGTGGACAGAGCCTGCCGCATGGTGATGGAAGCGACAGGCGCCAGTCGTGAAGAGGCGGAAAAGGTGCTTCAGCAGACCGATCACGATGTAAAACCCGCCATTCTGATGATATTAACCGGGCTGGATGCAGCCGCGGCCAGAGCCAGGCTTGAAGCCCATCACGGGTTTTTACGGGCGGCATTAGAACATCAATAAGAGGCGTTTATGGACAAAACAGCAGCGCTCGCCAGCGACATCCTGCTTGGGATCGGTGGGGAAAAAAATATTCAGCGTCTGGAAAACTGCATGACGCGTGTACGCGTCGAGGTGTACAACGACGAAAAGCTTGATTTAACGCGCCTGAAGCAGCTCCCCGGCGTGAGCGGGTACGTTAAACAGGGGCAACAGCACCAGCTGATTGTCGGTCCGGGCAAAGCGGCGCAGGTGGTTGATGCCATGCGCGCCCTGATGACGGGCAGTGAAACGGCTCCCGCCTTTGACGACGCGGAACGCACCAAAGCGCAGGCGAAAGCCAAATACAAAGCCCCCATGAGCGATGCGCTGCGCCAGCTGGCAAACGTCTTTATTCCTCTTATCCCGGCGTTTATCGCGTCGGGGCTGATCTCCGGGATTATCAATATCCTCAAGCGTCCGGATATTGTCGGGAATTTCGCCACCCAGTATCCGAACCTGCTGGGTATTCTGGCGATTTTCGGCAGCGCGGTATTTGCCATCATGAATATTCTGGTGGGGGTGAACACGGCCAAAGTGTTCGGCGGCTCGCTGGCGATGGGCGGCGTAATGGCGGGTATCCTCTCCAGCCCGCAGCTGGCGCAGATTACGCTGTTTGGCGAGGCGCTTCAGCCTGGCCGCGGTGGGGTGATTGCCGTGCTGCTGGTGGTCATTCTGATGTGCTGGGTTGAGAAAAAGCTACGCGCGTTGCTGCCAGGCTCGATTGAACTGATCCTCAACCCGCTGCTGACCACATTGATTACCGGGAGCGTGGCGATTGTGGCGCTGCAACCGTTAGGCGGCGCGATCTCTGAAGCCATCGCCCACGGCGCGTCTCTGGCGATCGATCGCGGCGGGCTGCTGGTGGGGGCCGTGCTGTCCGGGACCTTCCTGCCGTTAGTGCTGACCGGTCTGCATCAGGGGCTGGTGCCGATCCATGTCGAACTGGTACAGGCGCACGGCTATAACGCACTGCTGCCGATCCTGTCGATGGCGGGCGTTGGGCAGGTCGGCGCGGCCATCGCGGTGCTGATGAAAACCCGCAACGCGCGTCTGAAAAAGGTCATTAAAGGGGCGCTGCCGGTCGGGTTACTCGGTATCGGCGAACCGTTGATTTTCGGCGTGACCTTGCCGCTGGGTAAGCCGTTCCTGGCCGCCTGTCTCGGTGGCGCGGTGGGCGGGGCGTTAATCAGCTACTGGAAAGTGGCGACCGTCATTACCTTCGGGATCTCCGGTTTACCGCTGGCATTAACCATCGTGACCGGAAAAGTGATGCTCTATCTGTTAGGCTATCTGGTAGCGGTGATCGCCGGGTTCCTGTTTACCTGGCTGTTAGGATTCAACGACCCAGAGGAGTAAGGTTTGGCCAGTCACGAGCGTCGCGTTGTCTTTTTTGATCTGGATGGAACGCTGCATCAGCAGGATATGTTCGGCACCTTTATGCGCTACCTGCTACGGCGCCAGCCCCTTAACGCGTTGCTCGTATTACCCCTGTTACCCGTTATTGGCATCGCGCTGCTGGTGAAAGGCCGTGCAGCGCGCTGGCCGATGAGCCTGCTGCTCTGGGGATGCACGTTTGGTCATAGCGAAGCGCGCCTCAAGCAGCTCGAACAGGATTTTGCGCACTGGTTTCGCGGGCACGTCGCCGCGTTTCCCGTGGTACAGGCGCGCCTGACCAGCTATCTCGACGCCAATGATGCCGATATTTGGCTGATTACTGGCTCCCCGCAGACGCTGGTGGAGCAAGTCTATTTTGATACGCCCTGGCTGCCGCGCGTAAATCTTATCGCCACGCAGATCGCGCGCGGCTACGGCGGCTGGGTGCTCACCCTGCGCTGCCTCGGACATGAAAAAGTGGTGCAGCTGGAGAAACGCATCGGTACGCCGCTGCGTCTGTACAGCGGCTACAGCGACAGCAAGCAGGACAACCCGCTGCTCTATTTTTGCCAGCACCGCTGGCGCGTCACGCCTCTGGGCGAACTTCAGCAACTCGAATAGTCTTATCTGTACCGGCTGTGTATAATGCCGCCCGCTTTTCGACTGGAGTATCAGCCCTTGTCCAACCCTGAACACAATCATGAATACTGGATGCGCCATGCGCTGGCGCTGGCTCAGCGCGCCTGGGAAGAGGGCGAAGTGCCCGTGGGCGCGGTACTGGTCCATAACAATCAGGTGATTGGGGAAGGGTGGAACCGTCCGATTGGCCGTCACGATCCTACCGCGCATGCTGAAATTATGGCGCTGCGTCAGGGCGGACTGGTGCTGCAAAACTATCGTCTGCTTGATACCACCCTGTATGTCACCCTTGAGCCGTGCGTAATGTGCTCCGGGGCGATGGTGCACAGCCGAATCGGTACGCTGGTGTTTGGCGCGCGGGATGAAAAGACGGGCGCTGCTGGTTCACTGATGGACGTACTTGGGCATCCGGGGATGAACCACCAGGTGAAAACTATCGGCGGGGTACTTGCACCAGAATGTTCGGGTCTGTTAAGTGACTTTTTTCGAATGCGTCGGCAGCAGAAAAAGCAACAAAAGGCAGAATTGAAACCGCAGGGTGATTAAGCTCTTCCGGTGCGACCACCGGATAGCTTTCAGCCAGCTGTTGCGCCTCGGCCGCCTCTTTTTCTTTCTCCAGCAGATATCCCACCAGGCTTATCTGATACTTACGAATATTTTCCACGTAGGCATACGCTTCATGCCCGCGCGCATAGCCATACGTCAGCTTCTGGTACCACTGTTTCTGGCTAAGCAGCGGCAGGCGCTGTTTTACATCTGACCAACTGTCCGGATTACCTTTGGTTTTCGCCGTCAGCGCCCGCGCGTCGAGCATATGCGCATACCCCATGTTATAGGCGGCCAGCGCAAACCAGATCCGCTCCCCTTCCGGGACCGTCTCCGGCACTTTCGCCATCATATCCTGTAAATACTGCGCGCCGCCGCTGATGCTCTGTTCCGCATCGGTCCGGTCGCTGATGCCGAGGCTCTGGGCGGTATTTTTGGTCAGCATCATCAACCCGCGCACGCCCGTGGGGGAGGTGGCCTGAGCATCCCAGTGCGATTCCTGGTAGGAAATTGCCGCCAGCAGCTTCCAGTCAATCTCCTGGGCGTACTTCTCAAACAGCGGTTGCAGGTCCGGCAGCACGCTGTCCACCGCGCGCAGGAAGGTGCGGGTGTCAACGTAATCAAAATCGTCCCCGTGACCGAGATATTTCTCTTCCAGACGCGCCAGGGTGCCGTCTTCATTGATGGAATTAAAGAAATCGAGCATGGCCGCAGAGACGGTTTGATCGTCGTCCAGCTGGGTAAACCAGGTCACCGGCTGTTCGTCGGTCACATCCAGCGCCACGGCGATTTCAGGATGAACGCGCTGGAAAAGACTGATCGCCACCGAATCAGCAATGGTATAGGCCAGCTTTTTATCTTTTACCTGCTCCAGCAATTCGGTCGTGCCGAGTTTAGGATCGACCGTCCAGCTGAGGTTAGGGTATTTTTTCTCTTTCAACGCCCGCAGATCGTCAATCACCACATGGCCTGGCGCAATGGTCAATTGCTGGTCGGTGATGTCGGCCAGTGAGCGCGGGCGCAGGCTACCCACACGATAAACCACCTGCTGCGACACGGAGTAGTAGGTCGGGCCCGGCTGATAGTTTTTGCTGCGTTCGCTGTTGTACACCAGACCTGCGGCGAGAATATCGGCACGGTCATGGTCCAAATCATCAAACAGCTGGTTGATGTTCTGCCGCACGGTAACTTTCAGCTTCACGCCCAGATAGTCCGCAAACAGCTGTGCCAGTTCGTAATCAAGACCGATGGTTTTACCGTTGATATCGTCGTAAATAAGCGGGGAGGAGAGGGTACTGACGCGCAACTCCCCCCGCTCCTGAATGGCGGCGATACGGTTTTCGGCCTTGCCGAACCAGGGGATAGACGGCCAGAGGGCCACTGCCAGCAGCAACGTAACAATGCCGATGAGCAGATAATTAATCTTTAATTTTTTCAATTAGTTAATTCTCTGCGACGCCGGTTGCCTCAGTGTGCTGTAGTCATGTTAAGAGTAGAGTTTGCCATTGATTGAGCGGCATTTTGCGCAAAGTAGCGCCAGTTGGCAACCAATTAGAGAGACAGGTCACATCTATTGTTAAACATAAAGGATGATTTTATTTCGACGCAAACGGTTTCGTCGGCGCTCAGGATTCTCTATAATGACGCCCGTTTTCCCCCCTTGCGCACACTGTAAGCGCCCCGGCGCTTCGAAGACGAGAGACTTATGATGGAAATTCTGCGTGGTTCGCCTGCACTGTCTGCCTTCCGTATTAACAAACTGCTGGCACGTTTTCAGGCGGCCGACCTTCCGGTAAGCAATATTTACGCTGAGTATGTCCATTTTGCTGACCTGAATGCCCCCCTGAATGCAGAGGAGCGCGTACAGCTGGAACGTCTGCTTAAATATGGCCCAAGCCTGAGTAGCCATACGCCGACCGGCAAATTAATCCTCGCCACGCCACGCCCTGGCACCATCTCCCCCTGGTCTTCCAAAGCAACAGACATCGCTCACAACTGCGGCCTGAACCAGATTAACCGTCTGGAGCGCGGTGTGGCGTACTACGTGGAAGCCTCTACCCTGAGCGACGCGCAGTGGCAGGCGGTTGCGGCTGAACTGCACGACCGCATGATGGAGAGTGTGTTTGACTCTCTGGATGATGCGCAGAAACTGTTCTCCCACCATCAGCCTGCGCCGGTACAGAGCGTGGATCTGCTGGGGCAGGGGCGTCAGGCGCTGATCGACGCAAACCTGCGTCTTGGTCTGGCACTCGCAGAGGATGAAATCGACTACCTTCAGGATGCATTCGTTAAGCTGAATCGCAACCCGAACGACATCGAACTGTATATGTTCGCGCAGGCCAACTCCGAGCACTGCCGCCACAAGATTTTCAACGCCGACTGGATTATCGACGGCGAACAGCAGCCGAAGTCGCTGTTCAAAATGATCAAAAACACCATGGAGCAAACCCCTGACCACGTGCTGTCTGCCTATAAAGACAACGCCGCGGTGATGGAAGGTTCCGAGGTGGGCCGCTTCTTCGCCGATCGCGAAGCAGGGCGCTATGACTTCCATCAGGAGCCTGCGCATATCCTGATGAAAGTGGAAACCCACAACCACCCGACGGCGATCTCCCCATGGCCGGGTGCGGCGACCGGCTCCGGCGGTGAAATCCGTGACGAAGGGGCGACCGGTCGTGGTGCAAAACCAAAAGCGGGTCTGGTCGGTTTCTCCGTCTCCAACCTGCGTATCCCGGGCTTTGAACAGCCGTGGGAAGAAGATTTCGGCAAGCCAGAGCGCATCGTGACCGCGCTGGATATCATGACCGAAGGCCCGCTGGGCGGCGCGGCGTTTAACAACGAATTTGGTCGTCCGGCGCTGAACGGTTACTTCCGTACCTATGAAGAGAAAGTGGACAGCCACAACGGCGAAGAGCTGCGCGGCTACCACAAACCGATCATGCTGGCGGGCGGGATCGGCAACATCCGTGCCGATCACGTGCAAAAAGGCGAGATCGTCGTCGGCGCGAAGCTGATCGTGCTCGGCGGCCCGGCGATGAATATCGGTCTGGGCGGCGGTGCGGCCTCTTCGATGGCCTCCGGTCAGTCTGATGCGGATCTTGACTTCGCGTCCGTGCAGCGTGACAACCCGGAGATGGAGCGTCGCTGTCAGGAAGTAATCGACCGCTGCTGGCAGCTGGGCGATGCTAACCCGATTCTCTTTATCCACGACGTGGGAGCGGGCGGTCTGTCCAACGCCATGCCGGAGCTGGTGAGCGACGGCGGCCGCGGCGGGCGTTTCAACCTGCGTGACATCCTGAGCGATGAGCCTGGCATGAGCCCGCTGGAAATCTGGTGTAACGAATCCCAGGAGCGCTACGTGCTGGCCGTTGCGGCGGATCAGCTGCCGCTGTTTGACGAGCTGTGCCGCCGCGAGCGCGCGCCGTATGCCGTCATCGGTGAAGCGACCGAAGAGCAGCACCTGACTCTGAGCGACACCCATTTCGACAACCAGCCTATCGATCTGCCGCTCGACGTTCTGCTCGGTAAAACGCCGAAGATGACCCGCGACGTAACCACCCGTAAAGCGGCGGGCAAAGCGCTGGATCGCCAGGGCATCACCGTGGCACAAGCGGTCAACCGCGTGCTGCACCTGCCTGCTGTGGCAGAGAAAACCTTCCTGGTGACCATCGGCGACCGCACCGTGACCGGTATGGTATCCCGCGATCAGATGGTTGGCCCGTGGCAGATCCCGGTCGCTAACTGCGCCGTGACCACCGCGAGCCTCGACAGCTACTACGGCGAAGCGATGGCGCTGGGCGAACGCACCCCAGTGGCGCTGCTGGACTTCGCCGCCTCTGCACGACTGGCGGTTGGTGAAGCGCTGACCAACATCGCGGCGACGCAGATTGGCGACATCAAACGTATCAAACTTTCCGCGAACTGGATGGCCGCCGCCGGTCACCCTGGTGAAGACGCCGGCCTGTATGAAGCCGTGAAAGCGGTGGGTGAGGAACTGTGTCCTGCGCTCGGCCTGACCATTCCGGTGGGTAAAGACTCCATGTCGATGAAAACCCGCTGGCAGGAAGGTAACGAGCAGCGCGAGATGACCTCTCCGCTGTCGCTGGTGATCACCGCGTTTGCGCGCGTGGAAGACGTACGTCATACCGTTACGCCGCAGCTTTCCACTGAAGATAACGCCCTGCTGTTGATTGACCTCGGCAAAGGCCATAACGCCCTGGGCGCCACCGCGCTGGCGCAGGTTTACCGCCAGCTCGGCGATAAGCCAGCCGACGTGCGCGACGTCGCCCAGCTGAAAGGCTTCTACGACGCAATTCAGGCGCTGGTGGCGCAGCGTAAGCTGCTGGCCTACCACGACCGTTCCGATGGTGGCCTGCTGGTGACGCTGGCAGAGATGGCCTTCACCGGTCACTGCGGCGTTGAAGCAAACATTGCTACGCTTGGCGAAGACCGCCTGGCGGCGCTGTTTAACGAAGAGCTTGGCGCGGTCATTCAGGTACGCGCCGCAGATCGCGACGCGGTAGAAGCGATTCTGGCGCAGCACGGTCTGGCAGACTGCGTACACTATCTCGGTAAAGCGGTGCAGGGCGACCGTTTCGTGATTGAAGCCGACGGCCACGCGGTGTTCAGCGAAAGCCGCACCACGCTGCGTATGTGGTGGGCGGAAACCACCTGGCAGATGCAGCGCCTGCGTGACAACCCGGAATGCGCCGATCAGGAACACAACGCGAAGGCGAACGACAACGATCCTGGCCTGAACGTGAAGCTCAGCTTCGACATAAACGAAGACATTGCCGCGCCGTACATTGCGACCGGTGCGCGTCCGAAAGTGGCCGTGCTGCGCGAGCAGGGCGTTAACTCCCACGTTGAGATGGCGGCGGCCTTCCACCGGGCGGGCTTTGACGCCATCGACGTCCACATGAGCGACCTGCTGGCCGGGCGTACCGGGCTGGATGATTTCCAGGCGCTGGTTGCCTGCGGAGGGTTCTCCTACGGTGACGTGCTGGGCGCGGGCGAAGGCTGGGCGAAGTCTATTCTGTTCAACAGCCGCGTGCGTGACGAGTTCGAAACCTTCTTCCATCGTCCGCAGACGCTGGCGCTGGGTGTGTGTAACGGCTGTCAGATGATGTCTAACCTGCGCGAGCTGATCCCGGGCAGCGAAGCCTGGCCGCGCTTTGTGCGTAACCAGTCTGACCGCTTCGAAGCGCGCTTCAGCCTGGTAGAAGTAACCCAAAGCCCGTCTCTGCTGTTGCAGGGAATGGTGGGTTCGCAGATGCCAATCGCGGTTTCGCACGGCGAAGGTCAGGTTGAAATGCGTGATGCGGCGCACCTGGCTCAGCTTGAAAGCAAAGGACTGGTAGCGCTGCGCTTTGTTGATAACTTCGGCAAGGTCACCGAAACCTATCCGGCTAACCCGAACGGTTCGGCAAATGGCATTACCGCGGTCACCAGCGAAAGCGGTCGGGTGACCATCATGATGCCGCACCCGGAGCGTGTCTTCCGCACCGTGAGCAACTCCTGGCACCCGGAAAACTGGGGCGAGGACAGCCCGTGGATGCGCATTTTCCGCAACGCGCGTAAACAACTGGGTTAAGTTTCAACGCCCTGACTGTAGGCCCGGTAAGCGCGAGCGCCACCGGGCTTTTTTGTACCTGTCGCAAAATTGCGACAATCCTCTGGATTGAGTGTCTCCAATAAGAGACATTTAACCTGTTGATTTATATATGTCAGGACGGGTTCCCGTTAAGGTGTTGCTTAATAGCGACACTTAGCCTGGAAATCATTCACCTGACAATCAATGCATTTTAATAATAAAACGATTATTAATCATAAGGATAGTATCAATTTTTGCAATCTGGCACGCGCGTTGCATAATAGTAACCAGTGGCTCATTCACCTTCTTATGTCAGCCCCTTCGGGACGTGCTACATAAACTTCGAATGACGCACAAAAAGGTGCCTGCCGTCCAACTACTGATTATTGCAATGCTTTATCAGGCCAGGGCGAAACGTCGAGTTAGGCACCGCCTTATTCCATGACAAAGCCGGGTTTTTACCCGGCTTTGTTGTATCTGAAGGGCAGACTCAGTTACGCTCTCCTCAAACCCGGATGATGAGAGTAATGTGTTGAAACGCTGGCCCGCTTTCCCTCGCTCCCTGCGACAGCTCGTTATGATGGCCTTCCTGCTGATCCTGCTACCTTTGCTGGTTCTGGCGTGGCAGGCATGGCAAAGCCTGAATGCGTTAAGTGCCCAGGCGGCCCTGACTAACCGCACCACGCTTATTGATGCCCGCCGTAGCGAGGCAATGACCAACGCCGCGCTGGAGATGGAGCGTAGCTATCGCCAGTACTGCGTGCTGGACGACCGTACGCTGGAGAGGGTCTATCAGAACCAGCGTAAACGCTACAGCGAAATGCTGGATGCCCATGCCGGGGTCTTGCCGGATGACAAACTCTATCAGGCGCTGCGTCAGGATCTGAACGATCTGGCGCAGCTCCAGTGCAAAAACAGCGGTCCTGATGCCGCCGCCGCCGCCCGACTTGAAGCCTTCGCGAACGCCAATACGGAGATGGTGCAGTCCACCCGTACGGTTATCTTTTCCCGTGGTCAACAACTCCAGCAGGAGATTGCCGAGCGCGGCCAGTTCTTCGGCTGGCAGGCGCTGGTGCTGTTCCTCGTCAGCCTGGGGCTGGTACTGCTCTTTACCCGCATGATCATCGGCCCGGTAAAGGGGATCCAGCGGATGATTAACCGCCTGGGGGAGGGCAAATCTCTCGGGGATACGGTTGTTTTTAAAGGCCCGCGCGAGCTGCGCTCGGTCGGTCAGCGCATCATCTGGCTTTCTGAACGCCTGGCGTGGCTGGAATCGCAGCGTCACCAGTTCCTGCGCCATATCTCACACGAACTCAAAACACCGCTGGCCAGTATGCGTGAAGGCACGGAGCTGCTGGCAGACGAAGTAGCGGGGCCGTTAACCCCTGAGCAAAAAGAGATCGTGGCGATTCTGGATGCCAGTAGCCGCAATTTACAAAAACTTATTGAACAACTGCTGGACTATAACCGCAAGCTGGCGGATGGTGCTGTGGTGCTTGAAAGCGTTGAGATTGAACCGCTGGTGGACATGGTGATCTCCGCCCATAGCCTGCCAGCAAGAGCTAAAATGATGCATACCCAGGTGGATCTCAATGCGCCATCATGCCTGGCAGAGCCGATGCTCCTAATGAGCGTACTGGATAATCTTTATTCCAATGCGGTGCACTATGGTACTGAATCCGGTACCATTTATATCAGAAGCAATAACAACGGTTCGCGGGTATTTATTGACGTAGCGAATACGGGAAGCCCGATTCCGGATGATGAAAAAACGATGATCTTTGAGCCCTTCTTCCAGGGGAGTCATCAGCGAAAAGGTGCGGTAAAAGGAAGTGGTCTGGGGCTGAGTATTGCCCGCGACTGCATACGACGCATGCAGGGTGAGCTTAACATCGTGAGTGATGAACGCGCCGATGTCTGTTTTCGTATCGAACTGCCTCTTGAGCCGGAAAAATCAATGAAATGAATAACAACCTGGTGAGTATGTCACACGTCTTTTACCGCGCACTGCGCGCGGTGTTTTCCAGCAAAAATGTGCGCCTCAGCCTGCCCTGCTTACTGCTGGCCGGCTGTGTAACCCATGCACCAAAAAGTGCGATTAGCCACAAACAGGAAGATAAATGGCCGCAAAAACAGCTGGCCGATTTCCTTTCAACACGTTGCGATGATATCTGGAGCCTGTCGGGGCGTGATGTTGAATCCAATCCGCTGTTCTGGCTGCGCGGAATAGACTGCGCCCAGCGACTGGCGCCCGCCGAGGCCCGTGCCCAGGCGGCGATGCTGATGGACGATACCTGGCAGGACGCGTTTAAACGCGGGATCGTGATGGCGGATGCCAGAATCACGCCTGTCGAACGCCGCGCCAACGTGACGCGGCTGGATACTTACGTGATCAATATTCCCCTCCAGGTGCGCCCGGTTTATCAGCTCTGGCGGGACGGACAAACCCTGCAATTACAGCTGTCCGAAGAGCGTTTCCGCTACAGCAAATTGCAGCAGTCAAGCGACAGCGAGCTTGATGCGCTTCGCCAGCAGCAGGAGTCGCTGCGCGAGCAGCTGGAAACCACCACCCGCAAGCTCGAAAATCTGACCGATATCGAAAGACAGCTCTCGACGCGTAAGCCGGCAGGCAGCTATCTGCCCGATGGGTCGAAAGGCAACTCTGCCACGACGCCAGACAGTGAGACGCCGAAACAAGAGGATGTGAAGCCATGACAAGCCGTAAACCTGCCCATCTGTTACTGGTGGATGACGATCCCGGGCTGTTAAAGCTGCTGGGGATGCGTCTGGTCAGCGAAGGCTACAGCGTGGTCACCGCTGAAAGCGGGCAGGAGGGGCTGAAAGTGCTCAGCCGCGAGAAAATCGATCTGGTGATCAGCGATTTGCGCATGGATGAAATGGATGGCCTGCAACTGTTCACGGAGATCCAGAAGCAGCAGCCCGGGATGCCGGTGATTATCCTCACCGCTCACGGATCTATTCCTGATGCGGTGGCCGCGACGCAGCAGGGGGTATTCAGCTTCCTCACCAAACCGGTGGATAAAGACGCCCTCTATAAAGCGATCGACAGCGCTCTTGAGCACGCGGCGCCATCCGGCGACGACGGCTGGCGTGAATCCATCGTGACGCGTAGCCCTGTGATGCTGCGCCTGCTGGAACAGGCGCGGATGGTAGCGCAATCCGACGTTAGCGTGCTGATCAACGGCCAGAGCGGGACCGGGAAAGAGATCCTGGCCCAGGCGATCCACAACGCCAGCCCACGCAGTAAAAATGCCTTTATTGCCATCAACTGTGGCGCGCTGCCGGAACAACTGCTTGAGTCTGAGCTCTTCGGCCATGCCCGCGGCGCCTTTACCGGCGCGGTGAGCAGCCGTGAAGGGCTGTTCCAGGCGGCAGAGGGGGGCACGCTGTTCCTTGATGAAATTGGCGATATGCCCGCGCCGTTGCAGGTCAAACTGCTGCGCGTGTTGCAGGAGCGGAAAGTGCGTCCGCTTGGCAGCAACCGCGATATCGATATCAACGTGCGCATTATTTCCGCTACCCATCGCGATTTACCCAAGGTGATGGCGCGCAACGAGTTCCGCGAAGATCTCTACTATCGACTGAATGTCGTCAACCTGAAAATCCCGGCGCTGGCCGAGCGTGCGGAAGATATCCCGCTGCTGGCAAATCACCTTTTGCGCCAGGCCGCTGACCGCCACAAACCATTCGTGCGCGCGTTCTCCACCGATGCGATGAAACGCCTGATGACAGCAAGCTGGCCGGGCAACGTACGCCAGCTGGTGAACGTGATTGAGCAGTGCGTGGCGCTGACGTCATCGCCGGTGATCAGCGATGCGCTGGTGGAGCAGGCGCTCGAGGGGGAAAACACGGCCTTACCGACGTTTGCGGAAGCGCGAAACCAGTTCGAGCTGAACTATCTGCGCAAGCTGCTGCAAATCACCAAAGGCAACGTAACCCATGCGGCGCGCATGGCCGGGCGTAACCGTACCGAGTTTTATAAATTGCTCTCACGCCACGAGCTGGAAGCGAACGATTTTAAAGAGTAATACCGCAAAATTCGCCTGAATATGATACTGTGAGCAACCGATTACGAGGCTGCTTACTGGCAAGAGTTTAAGGACCCACCATGAAAAAGATTGATGCGATTATTAAACCTTTCAAACTGGATGATGTACGTGAAGCGCTGGCAGAAGTAGGCATCACCGGGATGACCGTAACTGAAGTGAAAGGTTTTGGTCGTCAGAAGGGCCACACCGAGCTATACCGTGGCGCAGAGTACATGGTGGACTTTCTGCCGAAAGTGAAAATCGAGATCGTGGTAAGCGATGATATCGTCGATACCTGTGTGGATACCATCATCCGCACGGCGCAGACCGGTAAAATTGGCGACGGGAAAATCTTCGTCTTTGACGTGGCGCGCGTGATCCGTATCCGTACCGGCGAAGAAGACGACGCGGCGATTTAAAAAAGATTTGGTAGGCCGGGTAAGGCGCAGCTGCCACCCGGCGAAAAAAAAGCCCCTCGTTGAGGGGCTTTTTGCATTACAGCACTTTATGCGGGCCGAAACATTCGTAATGAATGTTGTCTTTATTCACGCCCAGGTCGACCAGCTGCTTCGCGGCATACTGCATAAACGCTACCGGCCCACAAACGTAGAACTGCATCCCCGGTGCGCTGAACGC
Organism: Enterobacter sp. CRENT-193; assembly: GCF_002787395.1. Classification (NCBI taxonomy): domain Bacteria; kingdom Pseudomonadati; phylum Pseudomonadota; class Gammaproteobacteria; order Enterobacterales; family Enterobacteriaceae; genus Enterobacter; species Enterobacter sp. CRENT-193. Next base: position 2,084,698 of record NZ_CP024812.1, read on the forward strand.
CCCTTCATGCTGCCCTAAATTCATCAGGCCTTCGCTGTCGAAACGAGCCGCTGCGCGGTCGGCTTCCGTGGGTAAACGATACCAGGTATGCGCGGTAAAGTGTGGCAGACCCGCTCCCAGCGCTTTCACTTCGTCCGCAAAGGCGTGAACATCACCGTTCTCCGCCGCGTGGAACCAGTTAACCTGCGCGCTGTGGTTTGCTTTCGCCAGCGTATCCAGCATCGCCAGCATTGGCGTCTGACCCACGCCTGCGGAGATCAGCGTCACCGGGGTATTCGTTTCAACGGCCATAAAGAAATCGCCCGCCGGTGCCGCCAGATGGACCACGTCGCCCACGCTGGCTTCGTTATGGAGCCAGTTGGATACCTGACCACCTTCCTCACGTTTAACCGCAATGCGATAGCCTTTGCCGTCTGGCTTGCGGGTCAGGGAGTACTGGCGAATCTCCTGATGCGGGAAGCCTTGAGGCTTCAGCCAGAGGCCCAGATACTGGCCCGGCTGGTAATCGGCAACTGGCTGACCGTCAACTGGCTCAAACTCAAAGCTGGTGATCAGTGCGCTGCGCGGGGTTTTCTCAACGATGCGGAAGGCGCGCGTGCCTTCCCAGCCGCCATTCTTGCTGGCGTTTTCGCTGTAGATCTGTGCTTCACGGTTGATGAATACGTTTGCCAGCACGCCATAGGCCTTCCCCCAGGCATCCAGTACTTCCTGGCCCGGGCTGAACATTTCGTCCAGGGTCGCCAGCAGGTGACTGCCGACGATGTTGTACTGCTCAGGTTTGATCTGGAAGCTGGTGTGCTTCTGCGCGATTTTTTCCACCGCAGGCAGCAGAGCCGGCAGGTTTTCGATGTTGCTGGCATAGGCGGCAATAGCGTTAAACAGCGCTTCGCGCTGATCGCCGTTACGCTGGTTGCTCATGTTGAAAATCTCTTTGAGCTCCGGGTTATGCGCGAACATGCGATCGTAGAAATGGGCGGTCAGTTTAGGACCCGTTTCAACCAGCAGGGGGATTGTGGCTTTCACGGTAGCGATGGTTTGGGCGTCGAGCATAGCAGCTTCCTTCTGATGTTACTTTAATGATGTATTTTATATGCATCTTATAAAAATACCCCTGCAATGTAAATGGTTCTTTGCATCGTGAAAAATATGCATCACAAAGCTGAAAAGAAATCCGTTGAAAATGGTGAGAGCTTTATTGCTCAAACCCTTGCGTGGCGTGGAGGTAAACGTTTGCGTAAAATCGTTTGTCAAGACCTGTTATCGCAGAACTATTCAGTTATACTGTTGCCCGTCGTCCAACAGGACTGCCTTTTCAGGCCAAAAATTTACTTGTTAGCTGAGTCAGGAGATGCGGATGTTAAAGCGTGAAATGAACATTGCCGATTATGATGCCGAACTGTGGCAGGCTATGGAGCAGGAAAAAGTACGTCAGGAAGAGCACATCGAACTGATCGCCTCCGAAAACTACACCAGCCCGCGCGTGATGCAGGCGCAGGGTTCTCAGCTGACCAACAAATATGCTGAAGGTTATCCGGGCAAGCGCTACTACGGCGGTTGCGAATACGTTGATATCGTTGAGCAGCTGGCTATTGACCGTGCGAAAGAACTCTTTGGCGCTGACTACGCGAACGTCCAGCCGCACTCTGGCTCTCAGGCTAACTTCGCTGTTTATACCGCGCTGTTGCAGCCGGGCGATACCGTTCTGGGTATGAACCTGGCGCAGGGCGGCCACCTGACTCACGGCTCCCCGGTTAACTTCTCTGGCAAACTGTACAACATCATCCCTTACGGTATTGATGAGTCCGGTAAAATTGACTACGAAGACATGGCGAAGCAGGCCAAAGAGCACAAGCCGAAGATGATCATCGGTGGCTTCTCTGCTTACTCCGGCATCGTTGACTGGGCAAAAATGCGTGAAATCGCTGACAGCATCGGCGCGTACCTGTTCGTCGACATGGCGCACGTTGCCGGTCTGATTGCCGCTGGCGTTTACCCGAACCCGGTTCCACATGCGCACGTTGTGACCACCACCACCCACAAAACCCTGGCGGGTCCACGCGGTGGGCTGATCCTGGCGAAAGGCGGTGACGAAGAGCTGTACAAAAAGCTGAACTCCGCCGTATTCCCAAGCGCCCAGGGCGGCCCGCTGATGCACGTTATCGCCGCGAAAGCCGTCGCGCTGAAAGAAGCGATGGAGCCAGAGTTCAAGGTTTATCAGCAGCAGGTTGCTAAAAACGCCAAAGCGATGGTGGAAGTGTTCCTGAATCGTGGCTACAAAGTGGTCTCTGGCGGGACTGAAAACCACCTGTTCCTGCTGGACCTGGTTGATAAGAACCTGACCGGTAAAGAAGCTGATGCAGCCCTCGGCCGCGCCAACATCACCGTGAACAAAAACAGCGTGCCAAACGATCCGAAGAGCCCGTTCGTGACCTCCGGTATCCGTATCGGTTCTCCGGCCGTAACTCGTCGTGGCTTTAAAGAAGCGGAAGTAAAAGAGCTGGCGGGCTGGATGTGTGACGTTCTGGACAACATCAATGACGACGCGGTTATCGAGCGCGTTAAAGGTAAAGTGCTGGACATCTGCGCACGCTTCCCGGTGTACGCATAATTCTCTGCGTTGCAGAACTGAAAAAGGCCGCTCATGCGGCCTTTTTTTATGGGCTAACGTCGATCGAGGGAGAGGGCCCCCGGCCCGGTAATCGCCAGCAAAATAAATGCGCCAGCGATACTCACATTTTTGTAGAAGTTAATCATATTTGGCAGGACCGCATCGCCCGTCATATCCCAGTAGTGGTGACCAATCACCGCCGTTCCCAGCGTATAGAAGACAAAGATCACCGCGAGAGGGCGGGTGAAAAAGCCCAGCACGATTAGAATCGCGGCGGGGACTTCCATCACCACCGCAATAATCGCGGCCAGCATGGGCATGGGGGCGCCGAGCGACGTCATATACTGAACGGTGCCGCTAAACCCCGTCAGCTTGGGATAACCGAAAATAATAAACAGGACCACGATAGCAATGCGGGCAATTAAAAGCAGGAGAGAACGAGAGGAGCCGAAATCGAAATAACGTAAGCTGTTCATGGCAAACGACCTCTTCAGGCGATGTCTTATAAACGTAATACAGTTTTACCGCTCTCGCCATACGCTGTCCGGCTGGTGATGATGTTAATTTTTAGTTAATTTATAGCGCGCTAACGACTTGCTAAAGTCAGGGATTAACGCCAGACTATCGCCTCCATTTCGGGAGGGATTCATGGTCTTGCATTCCACGCGCTGGCTGGCGCTCAGCTATTTCACCTATTTCTTTAGTTACGGTATTTTTCTGCCTTTCTGGAGCGTCTGGCTCAAGGGAATTGGTCTGACGCCTGAGACCATTGGCATCCTGCTGGGCGCGGGGCTGGTGGCACGCTTCCTGGGTAGTCTGCTGATTGCGCCCCGCGTCAGCGATCCCTCCTTACTGATTAAAGCGGTGCGAATTCTGGCCCTGCTGACGCTGGTCTTTGCCGCCTGCTTCTGGGTTAGCCACCAGTTTGCCTGGCTGATGGTGGTAATGGTTGGCTTTAATCTGTTCTTCTCCCCGCTGGTGCCGCTGACGGATGCCCTGGCGAACACCTGGCAAAAGCAGATCACCATGGACTATGGCCGCGTGCGCCTGTGGGGATCGATTGCCTTCGTGATCGGCTCTGCGCTGGTCGGGAAACTGGTCAGCCTCTATGACTATCGTGCCATTCTGGCGCTGCTAACGCTCGGCATCGCCTCAATGCTGCTCGGTATGTTGCTGCGTCCGTCGGTGATGCCGCAGGGCGAAAGCCGCCATCAGGAGAGCGCCGGCTGGCCCGCCTGGCGCTCGCTGGTGGCGCAAAGCTGGCGTTTCCTGGCCTGCGTCTGTCTGCTTCAGGGGGCGCATGCGGCCTATTATGGCTTCAGCGCCATCTACTGGCAGGGGGCGGGTTACTCGGCTTCTGCGGTAGGCTACCTGTGGTCGCTCGGCGTGGTGGCGGAGGTTATTATCTTCGCGCTGAGCCAAAAACTGTTCCGTCGTTTCGGGGCGCGTGACCTGCTGCTGCTTTCCGCCGTGTGCGGCGTGGCGCGCTGGGGCATCATGGGCTGGACGACGGAGCTGCCGTGGCTGATTGTGGCGCAAATTCTGCACTGCGGAACCTTCACCGTCTGCCATCTGGCGGCGATGCGCTACATCGCGGCGCGAGAGGGTGGGGACGTTATTCGTCTTCAGGCGGTCTATTCAGCGGTGGCGATGGGCGGCAGTATTGCGGTGATGACCGTATTTGCCGGTTTCCTCTATCAGCACCTGGGGCACGGTGTGTTCTGGGTGATGGCGCTGGTCGCTTTACCGGCCATCGTTATTCGCCCTAAAGTCGCTGCTCGCACGTAACTACGATTCGAGCATTACGCGAATGTGTTCCTGCTGCTGCGTGTTCAGGGTCTCAACGGCATGAATGAGCGGCGGCGAGAACAGCGGCAGGGCGGTTGGATAAGGCGTAATAACCAGCGCCGCCTCGCGGGGCGCGCCCTCCTTCTTAAACGCCTCCAGGCTAAGATAACGAATATTGAGCGGCAGCAGCGTCAGCTCGCGAAGCTGCTGCTCAATTAACTCTTCACAGGCTTTATCTTCCCCCGTTAACAGGACCACCTGTTTTTCATGCAGATCGGTCTCCTGCATCAGCCAGGCACCAAAAATCACCGCCACCAGAGCCATCTCTTCACCGGAGAATCTCAGACCAAATTCGGCTTCCAGCTCAGACAGCGCCTCTTTAGTGGTGCGCAGCAGCCGGGGGTATAAACGGTGGATCTCTTCCGGCAGACTGTTGTCGATGCCGATGTCAAATAAGGAGCGGTCCAGCGCCTGAGCCAGATGAATATAAAGCTGATCGGTCAGACCTTGCTCATCGCTGAAGTTCATCCCGGTTTGTGCCCGGAAGCGGGCAATCATACGCACGATGGCGCGACGCAGGCGCTGATCCTGCTGGTGTTTATCCATCACCGGGTCGGGGGTGCGGAGCATCATAAAGAGCAGCGCCAGGAACAGCTGTTCATCGCTGTGCGTTCCCTGCGGGACGCGCCGTTTCCAGTGGCGGACAATTTCCTGCGCCGTAAAGTATTCCCCTCGGGACTGCGTCCAGCTGCGCTGAACGGGCGAAAACTCCGGCGTATTGCCCAGATGATGCTGAATCAGACAATATTGCAGATAGAGCTGTAAAAATTGTACGTCGCGGGACTCAAACTGGCGCTGAAGCTTGCGCGCACAAAAGTTGATAAGCGCCCGAAGGTTCGCATCGTCATAAAGCGGGCGGGCAATGCCGTGCTGTTTGAGCGCGGTTTTTAAGGCAGGGGTAAACTGTTGGGCGACAAAATGTGGACAGAGCCGAAGCGCCCTGCGCAGCCAGTGCAGCAGGCACAAACGTTGATTAAGGGCGGAACCCTCAATTCGGTAGCAGCCATCATGGTGCGTGACGATATCAAGCCGATGATAGCGCTGGATTTCATCGCGCGTCTCGGCTATATCTTGCCGTGCCATGACGTCGTCCACGCCGTTGGCAGCGATTATGCTCTGTGCGGTGACGGCAGCATCGGGCAGGTAAAGCATCAAAAGCACCTGGCAGCGGCGCTGCGAACTGGAAAGCACAGATGGAATTTCAAGCGTCGTCATCATCTGTCGGGTATCCAGTGTGAATGTTTGATAAGAATAGCTAAAGGATGGGCGCTGAAAAGCGCACCGGCAGGCCTTTCACTCAGGATTGCTGGCGAACATCACAGAATTTTTGACGTGAGGAACAGATGCAAATAGTTAAACAAAGCGCGGTAGCGTTATTTTTGGCGGTTTTCACTTTCGCCGCCGGCGCACATCCTCACAGTTTTATCAGCCTGAAAACCGAACTGGTGACGGACGGCACACAGCTCAGTGGCCTGAAGATGCACTGGACGATGGATGAAATCACCTCCGCCGACCTGCTGTACGATGCCGGAAACGCAAAGCCCGGCGATGAGATCTGGAAAAAGCTGGCGGCGGAGGTGATGGCCAACGTGCTGGGTCAGCACTACTTCACCGAGTTCTGGCACAACGGACAAAAGGTGAAATTTCTTAACCGTCCCACGGAGTACGGCATGACCCGCGAAGGTCATCAGGCGGTGCTTACGTTCGTGCTTCCGCTGGCGCATCCTCAGCCGCTGGCCGGGCAAACGTACCGCTTTTCCACTTTTGACCCTACCTACTATGTCGATATGCGCTATGACAAAGACAGCGACGTACGGCTGCCGGACGCGCTGCAAAAAAGCTGCAAAATTGGCGTGCACACCCCTAAACCCAGCGAAGAGACGCTGAACTTTGCGATCTCGCTGGATAAAGCAGATGCCCCGCCTGAGGACATGGAGCTGGGTAAACAGTTCGCACAGGAGGTGACGTTACAATGTCAGTGATCTCCTCTCCCGTCAGTAAGCCGCGTCGCTGGCTGCACCTCTGGCCTCTGGCGCTCTTTTTGTTGTTAGCGGTTGGCGGCGCGCTCTGGCTGTGGCAGGCATGGCCGCAGGTGATGGTGAAAAGCGTCCTCTGGCAGCGGGAAGTTAATCAGCAGATGAGCGTGCTGCTGAAAGCCGTGGCGGAAAATCCGACCAAAGCGGGCGGCGCTCTTCTGGCGTTCAGCTTTATCTATGGCGTGCTGCATGCCCTGGGACCGGGGCACGGCAAAATTGTCATCACGACCTGGCTTGCTACGCATCCGTCGAAGCTGAAATCGAGTATCGGCCTGACGCTGGCTTCTTCTTTCCTTCAGGGCGGTGTGGCGATTGCGCTGGTCGTGGTCGTCCTCTCGCTGCTACAGCTGCCGGCTCGCCAGCTGCATATGAGCAGCTTCTGGCTGGAGAAGGGGAGTTACGCGCTGGTAGGCGTGCTGGGGTTGATCCTCTGCTGGCGGGCGCTGAAAAAATTGCGCGCGTTGCTGCAAAAACCAAAATTCAAAGCCTTTACGCCGCATCACGTTCACCATGAAAACTGCGGGTGCGGGCATCAGCATCTGCCGACGCAGGAACAATTACAGAATGGTGACGACTGGCGTGCGCGTCTGATGATTGTGCTCTCAATGGGGATGCGTCCGTGCTCGGGCGCAATCATGGTGCTGTTGTTCAGCAAAGTGACAGGCGTATTTGGCTGGGGCATGCTCTCGGCGCTGGCGATGGCGGCGGGAACGTCTCTGACGATCTCTTCGTTAGCCTTGCTGGTGCACAGCTTCCGTCAGCTGGCGGTAAAACTCAGCGGCAATAAAACGCCGGTATTGTGGCGACAGGTTGGCTGGACGACGCTTGCGTTGGCGGGCGGGGTGATTCTGCTGGTGGCTGCGGTCACGATGTGGATGAGCGCGCTGCCGGTGGGAAGGGGGTTGCGGCCTTTCTAGCCGTATCTGAGGCGTGTTGTAGGCCCGGTAAGCGTAGCGCCACCGGGCTTAACAGACTGAATTAACGCTTCAGCGCATCGCTCAGTTCATCACGCATGTTTGCCAGCATGGCTTTAACAACGCGCGGGTTACCTGCAACGATGTTGCCGGTAGACATATAGTTATGGCCGCCGGTGAAGTCGCAAACAATCGCGCCAGCTTCACGTGCGATCAGCTCGCCCGCCGCGAAGTCCCACGGCTTCAGTGACAGCTCAAAGTAACCGTCAACGCGGCCGGTCGCCACGTAGGCCAGATCCAGTGCAGCAGAGCCAGTGCGACGGAAGTCCGCGCATTCGGTGAACAGCTTGCCCAGGATATTCATATAGGTGGTTGCGTGCTGCTTCGCCTTGAACGGGAAGCCAGTCGCCAGAATGGTGCCGTCGAGATCGCGTGCATTGCTGCAACGCAGACGGTAGCCGTTCAGCTGCGCGCCCTGACCGCGGGTTGCGGTGAACAGTTCGTTACGCATTGGATCGTAAACAACGGCGACTTCAGTACGGCCTTTGATGCGTACTGCGATAGACACAGAGAAGTGTGGCAGGCGTTTAACGAAGTTGGTGGTGCCATCCAGTGGATCGATAACCCATTGAACATCCTGATCGGTACCTTCATGTTCACCGCTTTCTTCGGTGATGATGGTGTGCTGCGGGTAAGATTTGCGGATCGTTTCGATAATAATCGCTTCTGCGGCTTTATCGACGTTCGTCACGAAATCATTGCTGCCTTTCTGGCTGGTTTCTACGGAGTCTGGGGTTTCGTAGTGTTTGGCAATTACATTACCCGCCTTGCGCGCTGCGCGCACGGCGATGGTCAGCATCGGATGCATCGGTCTCTCTCACTGGATGTTAAAGAACAGGAAAATCGGCGCAGAGTATAGCAGCGGGATCGGATTATGTCTCTCGTTTATGATAATATGCCCGAATATTCTTCAGACACTGAATCCAGACATCTAAAAATTATGCTGCAAAACATTCGAATCGTGCTGGTCGAAACATCGCACACCGGCAACATGGGCTCTGTGGCCCGCGCTATGAAAACCATGGGCTTAACGAACCTGTGGCTGGTTAATCCGCTGGTGAAACCAGACTCTCAGGCTATTGCTCTGGCGGCCGGCGCCAGCGACGTGATCGGGAATGCGCAGATCGTGGACACCCTGGACGAAGCCCTGGCCGGTTGCAGTCTGGTGGTGGGGACCAGCGCGCGCTCCCGTACGCTGCCCTGGCCGATGCTGGACCCGCGCGAATGCGGCCTGAAAAGTATCTCAGAAGCGGAACAGGCGCCGGTTGCGCTGGTGTTTGGTCGTGAACGCGTTGGCCTGACCAACGAGGAACTACAGAAGTGTCACTACCACGTAGCGATTGCCGCCAATCCGGAATACAGCTCGCTGAACCTGGCGATGGCGGTGCAGGTCATTGCCTACGAAGTGCGCATGGCATGGCTGGCGACGCAGGAGAAACCGGTCGAACCTAAAGAAGAGACGGCCTACCCGCTGGTGGACGATCTGGAGCGCTTCTACGGTCATCTGGAGCAGACGCTGCTCTCAACCGGCTTTATCCGTGAAGGCCACCCGGGTCAGGTGATGAACAAGCTGCGCCGTATGTTCACCCGCGCCCGCCCGGAAAGCCAGGAGCTGAACATTCTGCGCGGGATTCTGGCGTCGATTGAGCAGAAGAACAAAGCGTAGTGTCGATTTCCCCCTCTCCCCGTGGGAGAGGGCTGGGGTGAGGGCATCAGGCCGCACCTATATTATGAAGGCACAGAAGGTTAAATACCTGACTAAAACAGTCAAGTAAATAGTTGACCAATTTAGTCAGGAATGTCAGACTTGGCCCTGCTATGCAATACCCCCATTTTACAATAAAAAACCCCGGGCAGGGGCGAGTTTGAGGTTAAGTAAGACATGAGACTGACATCTAAAGGGCGTTATGCCGTGACCGCGATGCTGGACGTTGCGCTCAACTCCGAAGCGGGCCCGGTTCCGTTGGCTGATATTTCTGAACGACAAGGGATCTCCCTCTCTTACCTGGAACAGCTGTTCTCCAGACTGCGTAAAAATGGACTGGTGTCCAGCGTTCGTGGCCCGGGCGGCGGTTATCTGCTGGGTAAAGACGCGGGCAGTATTGCGGTTGGTGAAGTGATTAGCGCGGTTGACGAATCCGTTGACGCGACCCGTTGCCAGGGTAAAGGCGGCTGTCAGGGCGGCGATAAATGCCTGACCCACGCGCTGTGGCGCGATCTGAGCGACCGTCTGACCGGCTTCCTGAACAACATCACCCTCGGTGAGCTGGTGAATAACCAGGAAGTTCTGGATGTCTCTGGTCGTCAGCATAGTCAGGATTCACAGCGCAGCACCCGCACGCAGGACGCCATCGACGTTAAACTGCGCGCGTAATTAAAAAGATAAGTATTCAGAATCAGGCCGGGGTGGTCACACCCCGCGTACTCGGTCGTACATCCAGCCGGTTGCCTGATTCCTTGCATTGAAGCGATGTACGGAGTTTATAGAGCAATGAAATTACCGATTTATCTCGATTACTCCGCAACCACGCCGGTGGACCCGCGTGTTGCCGAGAAAATGATGCAGTGTCTGACCCTGGACGGAAACTTTGGTAACCCAGCTTCCCGTTCACACCGTTTTGGCTGGCATGCTGAAGAGGCGGTTGATATCGCCCGTAATCAGATTGCTGACCTGGTCGGTGCCGACCCGCGTGAAATTGTTTTCACCTCCGGTGCGACCGAATCCGACAACCTGGCGATTAAGGGTGCAGCCAACTTTTATCAGAAAAAAGGCAAGCACATCATCACCAGCAAAACCGAACACAAAGCCGTGCTGGACACCTGCCGTCAGCTGGAGCGTGAAGGGTTCGAAGTCACCTATCTGGCGCCACAGAGCAACGGCATTATCGATCTGAAAGAGCTCGAAGCGGCGATGCGTGATGACACTATTCTGGTCTCCATCATGCACGTCAACAACGAAATCGGCGTTGTACAAGACATCGCGACCATCGGCGAAATGTGCCGCGCGCGCGGTATCATCTACCACGTGGACGCGACCCAGAGCGTGGGCAAACTGCCTATCGACCTGAGCCAGCTGAAAGTGGACCTGATGTCCTTCTCCGGTCACAAAATCTATGGTCCGAAAGGTATCGGCGCGCTGTACGTTCGTCGTAAGCCACGTATCCGCATCGAAGCACAGATGCACGGCGGCGGTCACGAGCGCGGCATGCGTTCCGGTACGCTGCCTGTTCACCAGATCGTGGGCATGGGCGAAGCCTACCGCATTGCAAAAGAAGAGATGGAAACCGAGATGGCACGCCTGCGCACGCTGCGTAACCGTCTGTGGGACGGCGTGAAAGATATGGAAGAAGTGTATCTGAACGGCGATCTCGAGCAGGGCGCGCCGAACATCCTCAACGTCAGCTTCAACTATGTTGAAGGCGAGTCGCTGATCATGGCGCTGAAAGACCTGGCCGTTTCTTCCGGCTCTGCCTGTACCTCTGCAAGCCTGGAGCCATCCTACGTGCTGCGCGCGCTGGGTATGACTGACGAGCTGGCACACAGCTCTATCCGTTTCTCTTTAGGTCGTTTTACTACCGAAGAAGAGATTGACTACACCATCAAGCTGGTTCGTAACTCCATCGGCCGTCTGCGCGACCTTTCTCCACTGTGGGAAATGTTCAAGCAGGGCGTGGATCTGAACAGCATTGAATGGTCACATCACTAATCGGTACATAAGGAGAATTCAATCATGGCATACAGCGAAAAAGTCATCGATCATTACGAAAACCCGCGCAACGTTGGCTCTTTTGACAACAGCGACGAATCTGTTGGTAGCGGCATGGTCGGTGCACCAGCATGTGGCGACGTGATGAAGTTGCAGATCAAAGTCAACAATGAAGGTATCATTGAAGACGCGCGCTTCAAGACCTACGGCTGCGGTTCTGCTATCGCGTCCAGCTCCCTGGTCACCGAATGGGTGAAGGGCAAGTCTCTGGACGAAGCACAGGCAATCAAGAACACGGATATTGCTGAAGAACTCGAACTGCCGCCGGTGAAAATTCACTGCTCAATTCTGGCAGAAGACGCGATCAAAGCCGCCATTGCGGATTACAAAAGCAAACGTGAAGCAAAATAATTGAGGTTTGAGTATGTCGATTACCCTTAGCGACAGCGCTGCCGCGCGAGTAAGCTCTTTTCTGGCGAACCGTGGTAAAGGCTTTGGCCTGCGACTGGGCGTACGTACCTCCGGCTGTTCTGGTATGGCTTACGTACTGGAGTTTGTTGACGAACCGGCGTCTGATGACACCGTGTTTGAAGACAAGGGCGTGAAGGTGGTGGTCGATGGCAAAAGCCTGCAATTCCTCAACGGCACTCAGCTGGACTTCGTAAAAGAAGGCCTGAACGAAGGGTTCAAATTCACGAACCCGAACGTCAAAGACGAGTGTGGTTGCGGCGAAAGCTTCCACGTTTAACCGCGCGTCATCCGAAACCCCACCGTGGCTTTGCTACGCGTGGGGTTTGTTCTAACAGGCTACCCCTGAGATTGTTATGGATTACTTCACTCTCTTCGGACTACCCGCTCAATACCCGATCGATCTCCAGGCGCTGACGGTCCGTTTTCAGGATCTCCAGCGTCAGTACCATCCGGATAAATTCGCCAGCGGGACGCAGGCAGAGCAACTGGCTGCGGTATCACACTCCGCCACCATCAACCAGGCCTGGCAAACGCTGCGTCATCCGCTGGCGCGTGCAGAATATCTGCTCTCGCTTCACGGTTTCGATCTGGCGAGCGAACAGCATACCGTGCGCGACACCGCCTTTCTGATGGAACAACTGGAGCTGCGCGAAGAGCTGGATGAAATTGAACAGGCTAAAGACGAAGCGCGCCTGGAAAGCTTTATCACGCGCGTAAAGGGTATGTTCGATACCCGCCATCAGCAGATGGTGGAGCAACTGAACAACGAGACCTGGGACGTGGCGGCAGACACTGTGCGCAAACTCCGTTTTCTCGATAAACTGCGAAGCAGTGCTGAACAACTCGAAGAAAAGCTGCTCGATTTTTAATTTCGGAAGCAATTATGGCCTTATTACAAATTAGTGAGCCTGGCTTAAGTGCCGCACCGCACCAGCGTCGTCTGGCGGTGGGTATCGATCTGGGCACCACCAATTCCCTCGTGGCGACCGTGCGTAGCGGCCAGGCGGAAACGCTGGCTGACGAGCAGGGGCGCCATCTGCTGCCTTCTGTAGTTCACTACCAGCAGCAGGGTCACGCGGTCGGCTATGACGCCCGCGCTAACGCCGCGCGCGATCCGGCCAATACCATCAGCTCGGTTAAGCGCATGATGGGCCGCTCGCTGGCTGATATCCAGACCCGTTACCCGCATCTGCCGTATCAGCTACAGGCCAGCGAAAACGGCCTGCCGATGATCGCGACGTCAGCCGGTTTGCTGAACCCGATTCGCGTTTCTGCTGACATCCTTAAAGCGCTGGCGGCACGCGCCACGGCGACGCTCGGCGGCGATCTGGACGGCGTGGTGATCACCGTTCCGGCCTATTTCGACGATGCACAGCGTCAGGGCACCAAAGACGCCGCGCGTCTGGCGGGCCTGCACGTGCTGCGTCTGCTGAACGAACCGACGGCGGCGGCGATTGCCTACGGCCTCGACTCCGGTCAGGAAGGGGTGATCGCGGTTTACGATCTCGGCGGCGGGACGTTCGATATCTCAATCCTGCGCCTTAGCCGCGGCGTGTTCGAAGTGCTGGCGACCGGCGGGGATTCCGCGCTCGGCGGCGATGACTTCGACCATCTGCTGGCAGATTACATCCGCGAGCAGGCGGGCATCAGCGATCGCAGCGATGCGCGCGTGCAGCGTGAACTGCTGGATGCGGCCATCGACGCCAAAATCGCCCTGAGCGATGCACAGTCCGTCAGCGTGAACGTCGCAGGCTGGCAGGGTGAGATTACCCGCGATCGGTTCAGAGAACTGATTGCGCCTCTGGTTAAGCGTACCCTGCTGGCCTGCCGTCGCGCATTGAAAGATGCGGGCGTTGAGGCTAACGAGGTGCTGGAAGTGGTCATGGTTGGCGGCTCAACCCGCGTGCCGCTGGTACGCGAGCGCGTGGGGGAATTCTTTGGCCGCACGCCGTTGACCTCTATCGACCCGGACAAAGTGGTTGCCGTGGGTGCCGCTATCCAGGCCGATATCCTGGTCGGCAACAAGCCGGACAGCGAAATGCTGCTGCTGGACGTCATCCCGCTGTCTCTCGGTTTAGAAACCATGGGCGGCCTGGTGGAGAAAGTGATCCCGCGTAACACCACCATTCCGGTGGCGCGCGCGCAGGAGTTCACCACCTTCAAAGACGGCCAGACCGCGATGTCCATCCACGTGATGCAGGGCGAGCGCGAACTGGTGCAGGACTGCCGCTCTCTGGCGCGCTTTGCGCTGCGCGGCATCCCGGCGCTGCCGGCGGGCGGGGCGCATATTCGCGTCACCTTCCAGGTGGATGCGGACGGCCTGCTGAGCGTTACGGCGATGGAAAAATCGACCGGTATCGAGTCGTCTATTCAGGTTAAGCCGTCCTACGGCCTGACCGATGGCGAAATCGCCTTCATGATTCAGGACTCAATGAGCTACGCCGAGCAGGATGTGAAGGCGCGTATGCTGGCGGAACAAAAAGTGGAAGCCGCACGCGTGCTGGAAAGTCTGAACGGCGCGCTTGCTGCCGACGCCGCGCTGTTAAGCGCCGCCGAGCGCCAGGTGATTGACGAGGCTGCCGCGCGCTTAAGCGCCGTGGCCGAAGGCAATGACGCTGACGCGATAGAAGAAGCCATTAAAAACGTTGATAAACAAACCCAGGACTTCGCTGCTCGCCGCATGGACAAATCTGTCCGCGTCGCGCTGAAAGGCCAGTCCGTGGACGAGGTTTAATATGCCAAAGATTGTAATTTTGCCTCATGCGGACCTCTGTCCGGATGGCGCTGTTCTGGAAGCGAAGACCGGTGAAACCATTCTCGATGTAGCCCTGCGTGCAGGTATCGAAGTGGAACACGCCTGTGAAAAATCCTGTGCCTGCACCACCTGCCACTGCATCGTGCGTGAAGGTTTCGACTCTCTCGCCGAGAGCACCGAAGACGAAGACGACATGCTGGATAAAGCATGGGGTCTGGAGCCAGACAGCCGCTTAAGCTGCCAGGCCGCGGTGACCGATGAAGATCTGGTCGTGGAGTTCCCACGCTACACCATCAACCACGCACGCGAGCATTGATATGGGACTGAAGTGGACAGACAGCCGTGAAATCGGCGAAGCGCTCTACGACGCGAACCCGGATCTCGATCCGAAGACCGTACGATTCACCGACATGCATCAGTGGATCTGCGATTTAGAGGATTTCGACGACGATCCCAACGCATCCAATGAAAAAATTCTGGAGGCGATTCTGTTAGTCTGGTTAGATGAAGCAGAATAAATAACAAAACGGGCTGCCTTCAGGCGGCCCGTTTGCTAGTTGCTAATAAGGAAAAATAAAATGACCGAAGCGATGAAGATTACGCTCTCGAATCAGCCTGCCGACGCGCGCTGGGGCGAGAAAGCCACCTACAGCATTAATAACGACGGCATTACCCTGCACCTGACGGGCAACGATGATTTGGGCCTGATCCAGCGCGCCGCGCGTAAGATTGACGGCCTTGGCATTAAGCATGTGTCGCTGGAAGGGGAAGGTTGGGACACCGACCGCAGCTGGGCGTTCTGGGCAGGCTACAAAGGGCCGAAAGGCACCCGTAAAATTGAGTGGGCGAACCTCGACGAAGCCGGTCAGAAAGAGCTGGAAAGCCGCCTGAACATTATCGACTGGGTGCGCGACACCATTAACGCACCGGCGGAAGAGCTGGGGCCGGAACAGCTGGCGCAGCGCGCCGTTGACCTGCTGTGCGGTGTGGCGGGCGAAAAGATGTCCTACCGCATCACTAAAGGGGAAGACCTGCGCGAGCAGAACTACATGGGTATCCACACCGTGGGTCGTGGCTCAGAGCGTCCTCCGGTCCTGCTGGCGCTGGATTACAACCCAACCGGCGA
The DNA here is from genome assembly GCF_002787395.1 of Enterobacter sp. CRENT-193. Lineage (NCBI taxonomy): Bacteria > Pseudomonadati > Pseudomonadota > Gammaproteobacteria > Enterobacterales > Enterobacteriaceae > Enterobacter > Enterobacter sp. CRENT-193. Next base: position 2,100,222 of record NZ_CP024812.1, read on the forward strand.
CAAAGAAGCCCCGGTCTTTGCCTGTCTGGTCGGGAAAGGCATCACCTTCGACACCGGCGGCTACAGCCTGAAGCAGAGCGCATTCATGGACTCCATGAAGTCCGACATGGGCGGCGCGGCGACCATTACCGGCGCGCTGGCCTTCGCCATCACCCGCGGCCTGAACAAGCGCGTGAAGCTCTACCTGTGCTGCGCGGACAACATGGTGAGCGGCAACGCCTTCAAGCTGGGCGACATCATTCGCTACCGCAACGGTAAAAACGTTGAGGTGATGAACACCGACGCCGAAGGCCGTCTGGTGCTGGCCGATGGCCTGATCGACGCCTCTGCGCAGAAGCCGGAGCTGATTATCGACATGGCGACCCTGACCGGCGCGGCGAAAACTGCCCTGGGTAACGACTATCACGCCCTGTTCAGCTTCGACGACAAGCTGGCCGCTCGCCTGCTGGCCAGCGCGGCGGCGGAAAACGAACCGTTCTGGCGTCTGCCGCTGGCCGAGTTCCACCGCAGCCAGCTGCCGTCTAACTTCGCCGAGCTGAACAACACCGCGAGCGCAGCGTACCCGGCGGGGGCAAGCACCGCAGCAGGCTTCCTGTCTCACTTCGTTGAGAACTACCATGAAGGCTGGCTGCACATTGACTGCTCCGCAACCTACCGTAAAGCGGCGGTTGAGCAGTGGTCTGCGGGTGCGACCGGTCTGGGCGTGCGTACCGTAGCGAACCTGCTGACGGCTGAGTAATGCTCTTTGCCCTCACCCTAACCCTCTCCCCATGGGAGAGGGCAGGGGTGAGGGGGAAATTCGACATCTGGAATTGTTATGTCAGAAACCAAAAACGAATTAGAAAACCTGTTGGAGCAGGCGGCGACCGAGCCCGCCCACCGTCCGGCCTTTTTCCGCACGCTGCTGGAATCCACCGTCTGGGTGCCGGGCACCGCAGCGGAAGGGGAGCAGGTTGTCGAAGACAGCGCGCTGGATCTGCTGCACTGGGAGAAAGACGACGGCACGTCGGTGATCCCGTTCTTTACTTCGCTCGAGGCCTTGCAGGAAGCGGTAGAAGACGAACAGGCGTTCGTGGTGATGCCGGTGCGCACGTTGTTCGAAATGACCCTGGGGCAGACGCTGTTCCTCAACGCCAAACTGCCGACCGGGAAAGAGTTTACTCCGCGCGAAATCAGCCACCTGATTGGTGACGAGGGCAACCCGCTCAGCACTCAGGAGGTGCTGGAAGGGGGCGAAACGCTGCTGCTGTCTGAAGTGGCCGAGCCGCCCGCGCAGATGATTGACTCCCTGACCACGCTGTTTAAAACCATCAAGCCGGTGAAACGCGCGTTCCTCTGCTCCATCAAAGAGAGCGCTGACGAAAAACCTGTTCTGCTGATAGGGATTGAGGCCGACGGCGATATCGACGAGATCATCCAGGCGGCGGGAAGCGTAGCAACCGACACCCTGCCGGGCGATGAGCCGATTGATATCTGTCAGGTGAAGAAAGGTGAGAAGGGGATCAGCCACTTTATTACCGAGCACATCACCCCGTTCTACGAGCGTCGCTGGGGCGGCTTCCTGCGCGATCTCAAGACCAACCGCATTATCTGATTACAGCGGGGTGATCTTCACCCCGTTGCTTCCAGCAGCAGTAAATCCATCAGCAGCACCAGATTCGACTCAAACGACGTTACCCCTGCGGCTTCGGCTGCGAAATGTACCGCTTCGTCATAGAGGGCAAAATGCACGTCCGCCATACCCCCCAGCGTATTGGCCGACGCGCGGGTAAACGCGACGATCGTCATGCCGACGTTTTTGGCGATCCGCGCTTTATCCAGTACCTGCTCCGTTTCGCCGCTGCGTGAAACGGCAATAAACACCTGATAGCGCGCGGCGTTGCTGAGAAAAATATTCCGGCTGTCTCCCGGCCCGGAGATGAAGGCCGTTTTTCCCAGCACCTGCAACTTCTTGGTCAGGTACTCGGCAAAAAGGTACGAAAACCCGGCGCCGTAGAGAAAGAAGCTCTCTTTCTGGCGCAGCAGGCTGGCAAACTGCTGGCGTTTGTCCTGAGTGACCCACTGGAAGGTCTGCTGATAGTTGGCAACGAACCGGGTAAAAAGCGCGGGCATTTCCGCATGTTGCCCAGGCTGTACGGTGATATGCGGCGTGTCAGAAAGCAACTGCTTGCAGTGCCAGATAAACTCGCTAAAGCCGCTAAACCCCAGCTTCTGGCACAGCCGCATAATCGTCGCGGTAGAGACAAATGTCGCCTGCGCCAGCTCGCGCACCGTGATGTTGCCCACCAGCAATGGATGCTCAGTGAGGTGGGCGAGGACGCGATACTCCGCGCGGGTCAGCGACGACCCGCGCGTTAACAGCGTTGCCAGGCGGTTATCCATTATTTCGCCGGTTCAACCGGCAGATCGTCCCGTGCACCCCATTCACTCCAGGCGCCGTCGTACAGGGTCACGTCATTTGCGCCAAGGGTTGCCAGCGCCAGGATCACCACGCAGGCCGTTACGCCGGAGCCGCAGCTTGCAATAACCGGACGATGCAAATCCACGCCCTGACGTTCAAAAATGGCACGCAATTCATCGGTGGTTTTCAGCTCGCCTTCAAACACCAGATCGCCCCACGGCACGTTCAGCGCCCCCGGGATATGTCCTCGTTTCAGTCCCGGTCGCGGCTCGTCCGCTTCTGCGTTGAAACGTGGAGCGGGACGCGCATCGACGATTTGCGCCGTGTTTTCGTGGCTCACGACCAGCACGTCGGTCAGGCGCTTGACCACGTTAGCGTCAAACGTGGCATCAAATTCCCCTTCCGGCAGCGTGACGTCACCCTGCTGAAGCGGTAGTTCGTCGCGCTTCCAGCCTGCAAGTCCGCCCGCCAGAATCGATACCTTTTCCACGCCGAAGTTTTTCAGCATCCACCACGCTCGCGGCGCGGAAAACAGATTACCTTCATCGTAAACAACAAGATGTTTATCTTTGCTGATGCCCAGCTCGCGCATCGCCACGGAAAACGCTTCCGGGCGAGGCAGCATGTGCGGCAGGGAAGAGGTGTGATCGGAGAGGGCTTCGATATCAAAAAATACCGCGCCAGGCAGGTGCCCTGCCCGGTATTCAGCGGGAACGTCACGATGCTCCTGGCCCGGAGGGGCCATGCGCGCGTCGATAATCTGAACTTCCGGGTCGTCGCCGTGCTCAATCAGCCAGTCGGCAGCGACAAAATATGAGGTGGACATGGTTGCCTCCATTCTTTTCCGTAAAAAAGGATTGTCGGTGTTTTTTCTGACACCGACAAGCTCACCACGTTCAACTCGCGAGCAAGCCCCTATTTTTTCACCGCTTCACCGTCCTGCCAGGCCTTTTGCAGCGCAGGCCAGTAGTCGCGGTTGGCTTCGATCATCTCATCCAGAATCGCTTTCGCGTGCTCCATGGTCGGCACGGTGCGGTTCAGAGTGAACGCCTGCAACGCTTTCTCGTAGCTGCCTTCGATGGTTGCCTCAACCAGCAGCTGTTCAGAGGCCAGCTGCTGTTGCAGGAGCGTCTGGTGGAACAGCGGCACCTGACCCACGCGGACGGGCTCTGGCCCTTCGGAGGTGATATAGGCAGGCACTTCCACCACCGCATCGTACGGCAGGTTGGTAATCGCCCCGCGGTTTTCCACCATCACCAGATGGCGGCTTCGCAGGTTGAACGCCAGCGAACAGGCGACGTCAACGATAAATTCACCGTGGACGCCCACGTGGAAGGCATCCGGTAAAATTCCGGTGCGTTGATATTCTTCGGCGGCGGCGAACAGCTTTTTCTCGCGCCCGTTCATCACTTCGTTGGCGCGGGTATAGTCCGGGTTTTGATGCTCCACAATCTGGTTCGGCATCAGGTAGTACTGTAGATACGGGTTCGGCAGGTACTCCGGGAAGTTATCCATAATCGGCTTGATATTGCGCCAGGTTTTCACCCACGACGGATCGGAATGCTGCGGATCGGTTTTAGCCGCATCTTCCGTCAGCAGGCCAAACTTCGCGATATGCTTACGCAACTCCGGGAGCTTGTCTTCGCCGTCCACCAGCACGCGGGTAAACCAGCCGAAGTGGTTCAGGCCGAAGTAGTCCACTTCCAGTTTATGACGATCCACGCCCAGAATGGCGCCCATATTGCGCATCGCGGCAACCGGCATATCGCAGATGTTCAGCACCCTCGCGTTCGGACGCAGGCGGCGCACGCCTTCCGCGACGATCGCCGCCGGGTTGGAGTAGTTCACGATCCAGGCTTTCTCGTGCGCGTAGCGATCGACCAGATCGATAAGCTCCACCATCGGCAGGATCGTGCGCAGGCCATATGCCAGCCCGCCGGGCCCGCAGGTCTCCTGGCCCACCACGCCGTGACGCAGCGGGATCTTCTCATCCTGCTCACGCATTTTGTACTGGCCGACGCGCATCTGGGCGAAGACAAAATGCGCGCCGCTAAAGGCCACTTCCGGGTCACTGGTGACGGTAAATTTGATGCTCTGGCTGTGGTCGCGAATAACCTTCTCCACCACGGGCGCGATGGTGTTCTGGCGCGCCTCGTCAATGTCATACAGGCGGATCTCTGCCAGAGGGAAATCGTGCAGACGCACCATGAGGCTTTTCACAATACCTGGCGTGTAAGTGCTACCGCCGCCGGCAATCGACAGAATAAATGGGGGTGTAAACATCTTTAGCTCCTTTCAGAGAAACGTCTCAACGGCTTCTCGCATTTTTTTGACATGCAGCCCGTAGACCACCTGAACGTTGTTACCTTGTTTGATAATCCCTTTCGCGCCGGTCGCTTTCAGGCGCGGTTCGTCGATGATGGCGACGTCCTTCACCGTGACGCGTAAGCGGGTGTAGCAGTTATCCACCACCTCTATGTTTTCCCGACCGCCCAGACCCACAACGATCGATTCGCCCAGCCCGTCGTTATTGCCCTTCGCCTGGTACTCCTGCTTGCTGTAAAGGCGTGTCTCCTGGTCCTCATCTTCACGCCCCGGCGTTTTCATGTTGAAGCGCAGGATCAGGAAGCGGAATACCACGAAATAAAGAGTGAACATGATCAGCCCGACCACGATGTACATGGGCCAGTTGGACTTCTCCGTGCCGAGCGGCAGGTTGTAGAGGATGAAATCGATAATCCCGTTGGCGCCGATGGCGTGAACGCCAAACAGCGAGAACAGCATCATGCCGATACCGGTCAGCACCGCATGCACCACGAACAGCAGCGGGGCGACAAACAGGAAGGAGAACTCAATCGGCTCGGTTACGCCGACCAGCAGCGAGGTCAGCGCCGCCGGGATCAGAATCGCTTTCGCCGCCGCTTTACGCTCTGGCCTGGCGGTCATATACATCGCCAGCGCCGCGGCAGGCAGGCCAAACATTTTGCTGATGCCGCGCGCATCCCACACCACGGTACTGCTGAGCTGCTTCACGTCCGGGCAGGCCATCTCGGCGAAGTAGATATTGCGCGCGCCCTGGTAAGCCGTACCGCACACCTCCTGCGTACCGCCCAGTTCGGTATACAGGAACGGCGTATAGACCAGATGATGCAGGCCCGTCGGCACCAGAATGCGTTCAAGGAAACCGTAGATCGCCACGCCAAACGGACCGGACCCTTTGATCGCCAGCGCCAGGGCGCTTATTCCATGCTGTGCGTACGGCCAGAGTTCGCTCATGATCACGCCGAGCAGCATAGAGACAGGCAGCATTACAATCGCGACAAAGCAGTGGCCGGAGTAAATCGCCATCGCGCCGTTAAACTGGACACCGGAATATTTGTTGTACAGATAACCGGAGAGCGCCCCGGTCAGGATCCCGGCGAAAACGCCCATTTCCAGCACCTGGACGCCCAGCACCATGCTTTGTCCGGCGGCTTTCATCTGTTCCGCAGGGGCCAGTTCCCCCTGAAGCTGTAACGTCACGTTCATGGCATTGATAAACACGATAAAAGTTACCAGCCCAATCAGCGCCGCGTAGCCTTTGTCTCGGGTTGCCAGTCCAATGGGGATACCAACGGCAAACACCAGCGCCAGGTTGACCAGCACCGACACGGCAGACTTGGCGATCAGCTGGCCGACACTCTGGATCAGCGGGTGGCCAAGAAACGGCAGGTACTCGGCCAGATTGCCGTTACCCAGCACATTCCCAAAGGCGATAAACAGGCCTACGATGGGTAAGATAAGTACAGGTCCGTAAAGTGATTTTCCGAAATTTTGTAGGGCGTTCACGGCTCGTTTCATGGCTTTCTCTCTTATTGAACCGCGCACTCAGGGTGCGTCATGGTCATAAAACTAGCAGGCCTGATGCGAGCTTATCCAGCTATCTTCTTGTTTTAAAAACAAATGACGTGAAAGGTAACATGTGACGTTATGCGCTGTGATCGCGGTTCCATCACGGCGTAGCGGCGTGATGCCATTCTGCGAGGTGCTTTCCAGATTATAAAATTGGACTTTTTGTATTAACGAAACTTGCGGATAATACTTATCCGGACGATGACCAACAGGCCCCTCAGGCCAGGGATACAGGATGAAACCGTTTCGCTTAGCTGCGATCTCTCTCGCGCTGCTCACCACCTTTACGCTTGTCGGCTGTGATAACAGCGACGACAAACCTCAGGCCGCTGCCCCCGCAGCGTCTACTGCATCAGAAAAGAAAACCCCGGCAACACCGGATCCTGAAAAGCTGGCTAAGCTGGCCGCGCAGAGTCAGGGTAAGGCGTTGACGCTGCTGGATGCCTCTGAAGTGCAACTCGACGGCGCCGCGACGCTGGTTCTGACCTTCTCTGTACCGCTGGATCCCAGCCAGGATTTTGCGAAAACGGTACATGTGGTGGATAAAAAAAGCGGCAAAGTGGACGGCGCCTGGGAACTGGCCCCCAATCTGAAAGAGCTGCGCCTGCGCCATCTGGAGCCGAATCGTAATCTGGTTGTCACCGTCGAACGTGATTTGCTGGCGCTGAACAAAGCGACATTCGGCATTGACTATGAAAAAGCGATCACCACCCGGGATGTTGAACCGACGGTCGGATTCGCCAGCCGCGGATCGCTGCTGCCGGGTAAAGTGGTGGAAGGGTTGCCGGTGATGGCGCTCAACGTCAACAATGTGGACGTGAACTTCTACCGCGTTAAGCCGGAGTCGCTGGCCTCGTTTGTCAGCCAGTGGGAGTACCGTAACTCGCTGACCAACTGGGAATCTGACAATCTGCTGAAGATGGCGGAACTGGTCTACACCGGCCGTTTCGACCTCAACCCGGCGCGCAACACGCGTGAAAAACTGCTCCTGCCGCTCAAAGATATTAAGCCGCTCCAGCAGTCTGGCGTCTATATCGCCGTGATGAATCAGGCTGGTCACTATAACTACAGTAACGCCGCGACGCTCTTTACCTTAAGTGATATTGGGCTGTCCGCTCACCGTTATCATAACCGCCTGGACATCTTCACCCAGAGTCTTGAAAACGGTGCGGCGCAGTCAGGCGTGACCATTACCCTTCTGAACGATAAAGGGCAGACTCTGGCCGAGGCGAACAGCGACGCCGATGGTCATGCGAAACTGGAAACCGATAAAGAAGCCGCGCTGATCCTTGCCAGTAAAGATGGCCAGACCACGCTTCTTGACCTCAAACTTCCGGCGCTGGATCTGGCGGAGTTTGATATCGCCGGTAACCCGGGTTACAGCAAACAGTTCTTTATGTTTGGCCCGCGCGATCTCTATCGTCCGGGTGAAACGGTGATCCTTAACGGCCTGCTTCGCGACAGCGATGGCAAACCGCTTCCCGATCAACCGGTAAAACTTGACGTGCTGCGTCCGGACGGACAGGTGGCGCGTACGGTCGTTGTGCAACCTGAGAATGGCCTTTATCGCTTCAACTATTCGCTTGATAGCGGCGCCCAGACCGGCATGTGGCATATTCGCGCGAATACGGGGGATAACCAGCAGCGCATGTGGGATTTCCACGTCGAAGATTTTATGCCTGAGCGTATGGCGCTGAATCTGACCGGGCAAAAAACGCCGGTTTCCCCGCAGGAGGATGTGGACTTTAACGTTGTGGGCTATTACCTGTACGGCGCGCCAGCTAACGGCAATTCTCTGCAAGGCCAGCTTTTCCTGCGTCCGCTACGTGACGCGGTGCCTGCGCTGCCTGGCTTCCAGTTCGGTGATATTGCCGAGGAGAACCTGAGCCGCAGCCTGGATGAAGTGCAGCTTACGCTGGACGAACAGGGGCGCGGACAGGTTACCACCGAAAGCCAGTGGAAAGAGGCGCACTCGCCGCTGCAACTGATTTTGCAGGCCAGCCTGCTGGAATCAGGTGGGCGTCCGGTAACGCGACGCGCTGAGCAGGCTATCTGGCCGGCGGCTGAGCTGCCGGGTATTCGCCCTCAGTTCGCCAGCAAGGCGGTTTACGACTACCGCACCGATACTACCGTCAACCAGCCGATCGTCGACGAGAACGGCAACGCCAGCTTCGACATCGTCTATGCCGATGCCAGCGGAGCCAAAAAGGCCGTTTCCGGATTACAGGTACGACTGATTCGCGAGCGTCGTGACTACTTCTGGAACTGGTCCGAGAGTGAGGGCTGGCAGTCTCAGTTTGATCAAAAAGATCTGGTTGAGGGCGAGCAGGAGCTAAACCTCAAGGCCGATGAAACCGGTAAAGTCACCTTCCCGGTGGAGTGGGGCTCATACCGTCTGGAAGTGAAAGCCCCTGATGACATGGTCAGCAGCGTGCGCTTCTGGGCAGGCTACAGCTGGCAGGATAACAGCGACGGCACCGGGGCCGCGCGCCCTGACCGCGTGACGCTGAAACTGGATAAGCCATCCTATCAGCCAGGCGATACCATCCAACTGCACATCGCCGCGCCGGCCGCAGGCAAGGGCTATGCGATGATCGAGTCCAGTGAAGGGCCGCTGTGGTGGAAAGAGATCGACGTACCGGCTAACGGTCTGGATCTCGCTATCCCGGCCGACAAGGCCTGGAAACGTCACGATCTCTATCTCAGCACGCTGGTGGTTCGTCCTGGCGATAAATCAAAATCCGCCACGCCAAAACGGGCGGTTGGCCTGCTGCATCTGCCAATGGGGGACGAAAATCGTCGCCTGAACATCGCACTGGATAACCCGCAAAAAATGCGTCCGAACCAGACGCTTTCTGTGAAAGTGAAAGCCAGCGTAAAAGAGGGGGCTGTGCCACAGAAGGTGAACGTGCTGGTCTCGGCTGTCGATAGCGGCGTGCTGAACATTACCGACTACGTCACGCCGGATCCGTGGCAAGCTTTCTTCGGTCAGAAGCGCTATGGCGCGGACATCTATGATGTTTACGGCCAGGTGATTGAAGGTCAGGGACGTCTGGCCGCACTGCGCTTTGGCGGAGACGGCGATGAACTGAAACGCGGCGGTAAGCCACCGGTGAACCATGTCACCATTATTGCCCAGCAGGCGCAGCCGGTTACGCTTGATGCCAACGGCGAAGGTACCATCACGCTGCCGATTGGCGATTTCAACGGTGAACTGCGTCTGATGGCGCAGGCCTGGACGGAAGACGATTTCGGCAGCAGCGAAAGCAAAATCATTGTGGCGGCTCCGATTATCACCGAGCTTAACACGCCGCGGTTCCTCGCCAGTGGCGATACCTCCCGCCTGACGCTGGACCTGACTAACCTGACTGACCAGCCGCAAACGCTGAGCATTGCGTTAACCGCAGCCGGTAAGTTGTCGCTCGAAGGTGCTCAGCCAGAGCCGGTTAAGCTGCCGCCAGGCGCACGTAGCACCCTGTTTATACCGGTGCGTGCCCTGGAGGGCTATGGCGATGGGGAAGTGACTGCTCAGGTGACGGGCCTTCAGCTCCCAGGTGAGACGTTTGCGCCGCAGCAGAAGAGCTGGAAAATTGGCGTGCGTCCCGCATTCCCGGCGCAAACCGTGAATACGGGCACGATGCTGAATCCTGGCGAATCCTGGAGTGCGCCAGCACAGCATATCGACGGTTTCTCGCCTGCCACGCTACAGGGGCAGCTGTTGCTCAGCGGTAAACCACCTTTGAACCTGGCGCGCTACATACGTGAACTTCAGGCCTATCCGTATGGATGTCTTGAGCAGACCACCAGCGGCCTGTTCCCGTCCCTCTACACCAACGCGGCACAGCTGAAGGCACTGGGCATTAAAGGCGATACCGACGATAAACGCCGTGCGGCCATTGATATCGGGATCTCCCGTCTGCTGCAAATGCAGCGTGACGATGGCGGTTTTGCCTTGTGGGATAAAAACGGCCCGGAAGAGTACTGGCTGACCGCCTATGTCACGGACTTCCTGGTGCGGGCAGGGGAGCAGGGTTACAGCGTGCCTGCCGAGGCGGTGAATAACGCCAACAGCCGACTGCTGCGCTATTTACAGGATCCGGGCATGATGTCCATCCGCTACAGCGACGACACCCAGGCCAGCAAATTTGCTGTCCAGGCGTATGCTTCGCTGGTGCTGGCGCGTCAGCAAAAAGCGCCGCTCGGTGCGCTGCGTGAAATCTGGGAGCGCCACGGTCAGGCTGCTTCCGGGCTTCCGTTGATGCAGCTGGGCATGGCACTCAAACTGATGGGGGATGCACCGCGCAGCCAGCAGGCGCTGGATCTGGCTCTCAAAACACCCCGTAACGACAGCCGAAACTGGATGGCGGATTACGGCAGCCAGCTGCGTGATAATGCCCTGATGCTCTCCCTGCTGGAAGAGTACAAGCTGCTGCCGGATGCGCAAAACAGGCTGCTGAACGCGTTATCTGAAGACGCGTTCAGTCAGCGCTGGCTGTCTACCCAGGAGAGCAATGCGCTGTTCCTGGCCGGACGATCACTGCAAACCTTGTCAGGTGCGTGGCAGGCAACGACCTCCCTCTCTGAACAGACCCAGAGCAGTGATAAAGCGCAGGTAGAAAACCTGAACGGCGATCAGATTGGTGCGTTGCAGATGTCGAATACCGGCACTACGCCGCTGTGGGTACGACTGGACACTACTGGCTATCCGGAGTATGCGCCTCAGCCATCCTCTAATGTCTTGCAGATTGAACGTCATATCCTGGCGACAGACGGCAGCAGCAAGTCGCTCTCTTCTCTGAAGAGCGGTGAACTGGTTCTGGTATGGCTGGAAGTGAAGGCCAGCCAGAACGTGCCGGATGCGCTGGTGGTGGATCTGCTCCCGGCAGGTCTGGAGCTGGAAAACCAGAATCTGGCGAGCAGCAGCGCCAGCTTGCAGGACAGCGGCAGTGAAGTGCAAAACCTGCTGAATCAGATGCAACAGTCTGATATTCAGCACATGGAATTCCGCGACGATCGCTTTGTGGCCGCGGTGCCGGTCAATGAAGGTCAGCCGGTCACGCTGGTTTACCTGGCCCGTGCCGTTACGCCGGGAACCTACCAGGTGCCTGTTCCGATGGTCGAGTCCATGTACGTTCCGCAGTGGCGGGCAACGGGGGCGGCCAGTGGCCCGCTGATCGTTGTTCCGTAAGATGCGGATAGCACGCCTGATTCGCTCCCGCTGGCTGTGGCTGGCGGGAGCGCTTCTCGTTTCAGGGGGGCTGATTGTCGTCGCTGACCGCGTGTGGCCGTTGCCCCTGAAAGAGGTCAACCCTGCGCGAGTGGTGGTGGATGAGCAGGGTGTTCCGTTGTGGCGTTTTGCCGACAGCGAAGGCATCTGGCGCTATCCGGTTACCATTAAAGAGGTTTCCCCACGCTATCTTGAGGCGCTGATCCAGTATGAAGATCGCTGGTTCTGGGATCACCCGGGCGTCAATCCGCTATCTGTACTGCGTGCCGCCTGGCAGGATCTCACCTCCGGGAGAGTGGTTTCTGGCGGGAGCACGCTTACCATGCAGGTGGCACGCCTTCTGGATCCGCATCCGCGAACCTTTGGCGGTAAAATTCGTCAGCTGTGGCGGGCGATGCAGCTGGAGTGGCATCTCTCCAAGCGTGAAATCCTGACGCTGTATCTGAACCGTGCCCCGTTTGGCGGCACGTTGCAGGGCGTGGGCGCGGCAAGCTGGACTTACCTTGGCAAACCGCCGTCTCAGCTGAGCTATTCCGACGCGGCGCTGCTGGCTGTACTACCACAAGCACCCAGCCGTCTGCGCCCGGACCGCTGGCCGGAACGTGCCGAAGCGGCGCGGAACAAAGTACTCGACCGCATGCTGACTCAGGGCGTCTGGTCTGAGAAGCAGGTGAAAGAGTCCCGTGAAGAGCCGGTCTGGCTGGCCCCCCGGCAGATGCCGCAGCTGGCGCCGCTCTTTTCCCGCATGATGCTGAGTAAAAGTCGTGACACAAAAATAGTCACCACGCTGGATGCAGCATTGCAACGACAGCTTGAAGAGCTGGCAATGAACTGGAAATCACGCCTGCCCGCCCGCAGTTCGCTGGCGATGATCGTCGTGGATCATACATCCATGAAAGTGCGTGGCTGGGTAGGCTCGGTAGATATCAATGATGACAGCCGTTTCAGCCACGTAGATATGGTCAATGCGATCCGATCGCCGGGATCGGTTCTCAAACCATTCATCTATGGCATGGCGCTGGACGATGGTCTGATCCATCCCGCTTCGTTATTACAGGATGTTCCAAGAAAAACGGGGGATTATCGTCCCGGCAACTTTGACAGCGGCTTCCATGGGCCGGTCAGTATGAGCGAAGCCCTGGTGCGTTCCCTCAACCTGCCTGCGGTGCAGGTTCTGGAAGCGTACGGCCCAAAACGTTTTGCCGGAATGCTGAGCAACGCGGGATTACCGCTCATTCTGCCTGCGGGGGCACAGCCCAACCTCTCTCTGATCCTGGGGGGCGCAGGCGCACGCCTGGCTGATATCGCTGCCGCCTATAGCGCCTTTGCGCGTCAGGGTAAGGCGGGCCGGCTGCGTTTACAGCCGGGCGATCCGCTGATCGAACGTCCGCTGTTATCGCAGGGGGCGGCGTGGATTATTCGTCGCATTCTCGCTAATGAAGCACAGCCCCTGCCGGACAGTGCGCTGCCCCAGGTTGCGCCGCTGGCGTGGAAAACGGGCACCAGCTATGGCTACCGGGATGCCTGGGCCATCGGCCTGAATGCCCGCTATGTCATCGGAATCTGGACCGGACGCCCGGACGGCACGCCCGTTGCCGGGCAGTTTGGTTTCGCCAGCGCGGTACCGCTCCTGAATCAGGTCAATAACATGCTTCAGTCCCGCTCGATGGTGGATGAAGCGCGCCTGCCGCGCGATCCGCGTCCCGCAAGCGTAGGACGGGGCGTGATTTGCTGGCCGGGGGGCCAGTCCCTGCCTGAAGGGAGCGAAAACTGTCGGCGTCGGCTGTCAACCTGGCTGCTGGAAGGCAGTGAACCGCCTACGCTGCTGCTGCCGGAACAGGAAGGTATTCGCGGGATCCGTTTCCCGGTCTGGCTGGATAAAGAAGGCAAACGCGTTGCGGCGGATTGTCCTGATGCGACAGAAAAAGTGCTGGATGTCTGGCCGCTGCCGCTGGAGCCCTGGCTGCCTGCTGCCGAAAAACGGGCTGCTCGTCTCCCCGCCCGTTCAGCAATTTGCCCTCCGCTGGATAACCATAATGCGGCGCCGCTGATGTTGTCAGGCGTCAGAGAAGGGGCGGTAATTAAACGTCTTCCGGGTGAGAAAAATATTACCCTCAACGTTTCAACCAGCGGCGGGGAGGGGCAACGATGGTGGTTTTTGAATGGCGAACCGCTGGACGGGCATCAGAAGAATTATTCACTGCAATTATATTTGCCTGGTAAATATCAATTAATTGTATTAGATGAAACAGGACAAACGGCGACGGTGAATTTTGAATTAGATCGCTAAGTGTTACTCCTCAAGAGTTAGCTTGATAATTATCAATATTCGTTCCTGAAAAAAAACGAGAATGCGTTTTTATTTGAAGGAACGAGCAATGAAAAAAAATAAACATCAGGGAGAAGGGCTTATTCCCGCCATATCCCGGCGTCATTTTATTCAGGCAGGGTCGGCGCTCGCCGCCCTGCCGTTTGTCGTCAAAACCGGCAAAGTACAGGCACAGGACGCGGCGGTTTCAGACGCTACGCCTGAAGAAAAAGTGGTGCAAACCTGTAGTACGTTTGACTGCGGCGGCAAGTGTGATATTCGTGCTCACGTCAGTGATGGCGTTGTGACCCGAATTTCAACGCGTCCGGATAACGCGCTGGATCCGCAGATGCCAGTGATGCGCGCCTGCGTTCGTGGTCGGGCTTATCGGAAATTTGTTTATCATCCCGATCGGCTTAAATATCCAATGAAACGCGTGGGTAAACGTGGCGAAGGAAAATTCGAACGTATTACCTGGGATGAAGCCACCAGCCTTATTGCGAATCAATTAAAAACTATTACGCAAAAATACGGTGCTGCGTCACGCTATGTTCATGTGGGCACCGCGGTGTCCGGCGGGACCTTTTCCGGCGATAAAATGGTTCGTCGTCTGCTCAACTTAAACGGCGGCTATCTCGAAAGCTATCACTCGGTCAGTATGGGTAACACGGCGGCGGCAACGCCGTATACCTATGGCACCGCCGCCAGCGGCAGCTCTCTGGACACGCTGCTGGACACCAAACTGGTCATTCTCTGGGGGCATAACCCGACGGAAACCATCTTCGGGCACAGCAACCACTTCTACCAGAAGATGAAGCAAAACGGCACGCGCTTTATCGTTGTTGACCCACGCTATTCCGATACGGTTTCCTCCCTTGCCGATCAGTGGATCCCATTGCTTCCTGCCACGGACAACGCCCTGATGGACGCGATGATGTATGTGATCGTCACGGAGAATCTGCACGATCGCGACTTTATTCAACGCTACACCCTGGGCTTTGACGAAGACGCCATGCCAGAAGGCGTTCCGGCCAATGAATCCCTGATGGCTTACCTGAGCGGTGCAAAGGATGGCGTGGCGAAAACGCCCGAGTGGGCAGAGAAAATCACTCACGTGCCTGCACAAACTATTCGTCAGCTGGCGCGCGACTACGCAACCACCAAACCCGCCGCGCTGATCCAGGGCTGGGGACCGCAGCGTCACAACTGCGGCGAGCGCACCGCGCGCGGCTCGACGATACTGGCCACGCTGACGGGTAACGTTGGGGTGAAAGGCGGCTGGGCAGCAGGCTATGGAGGCTGCGCAAACCGCAAATTTGCGGCCGGGCCAGAGATGCCGGACAACCCGGTCAAAGCCAAAATTTCGGTCATGAACTGGGTGCAGGCTGCTGATGATGCTTCTAAGGTAACCGCGGAAGATGGCCTGAAGGATGCTGAGAAGCTGGACAGCAATATCCGCATCCTGTTCTCGCTGGCGGGCAATTATCTGGCTAACCAGAACCCGGATCTTCATCAGGCAACCCGTGTCCTGGAAGACGAGTCGAAAATCGAGTTTATCGTCGCAAGCGATCTGTTTATGACGCCTAGCGCCAGATACGCCGACCTGCTTTTGCCGGAAACCAGCTTTATGGAACGCTGGAATATCGGCGAAACCTGGGGCACGGCAAGCTATCTGATCCTGTCAGAAAAGCTCATTGAACCTGAATTTGAACGCCGTTCAGACTACGACTGGCTGCGGGAGGTCGCTGCTAAGCTTGGCGTCGAGCCAGCGTTCAGCGAGGGCCGTGACGAAAAAGCGTGGATTGAGCACATCTGGGAGCAGACGCGGCTGTCCATGCCGGATGAAAACCTGCCGGACTTCGCGACGCTACAGAAGACGCGTCAGCATCTTTTCAAAAGCGCGCCGTACGTTGCCTTTGAAGACAACATTCGCGATCCGCAGAATCATCCGTTCCCGACGCCGTCCGGAAAAATTGAGATCTTCTCGAAGCGTCTGTACGACATGCATCACCCGGAAATTCCGGCGCTGTCGCACTACGTGCCTGCCCATGAAGGGCCGGAAGACGAGCTGGCGAAAACCTTCCCGCTCCAGCTGATCACCTGGAAAGGGAAAAACCGCGCTAACTCCACCCAGTACGCCAACCCGTGGTTAATTGAGGCGCAGCAGCAAAAGCTGTGGATCAACCCGCAGGATGCGCAAAAGCGCGGCATTGCGCAGGGGGATACCGTGCGTATTCATAACGCGCGCGGCATTTGCGAGATCCCGGCGGAGGTCACGCCGCGCATCATTCCAGGCGTGGTGGCCATGCAGGCAGGCGCCTGGTGGCAGCCGGACGAGCAGGGTATCGATAAAGGCGGCTGCGCGAACGTGCTCAGTTCCGCCCGTATTACCGCGCTTGCGAAAGGGAATTCCCATCAAACCATGCTGGTGGAGGTAGCTAAAGCATGAGTCAGTTTAAACATTACGCACCGGTGAGCGACAAACAGCTGGGTTTTTATATCGACTCTTCTCGCTGCTCGGGCTGCAAGGCATGCCAGGTGGCGTGCAAAGATAAAAACAACCTTGAGGTCGGACGTCGTTTCCGTCGCGTTTATGAAGTCAATGGCGGGAATTTCATCCCAACCGGGCAGGGCGGCGTCAGCAACAATGTGTTTGCCTACACGCTCTCTATTTCCTGTAACCACTGTGCAGACCCAATCTGCACTAAAAACTGTCCGACCACGGCGATGCACAAGCGTCCGGGAGACGGCATTGTGCGCGTTGATACTGATAAGTGCGTCGGCTGCGGCTACTGCGCATGGTCTTGCCCTTACGGCGCGCCACAGCTCAACGAGCAGACCGGACAGATGTCCAAATGTGATTTCTGCGTGGATCTCCAGGCGAAGGGAGAGCAGCCCGTCTGTGTGGCAACCTGTCCACTCGAAGCGATTAAATTCGGGCCGATTGATGAACTGCGGGCGAAGTATGGTGCGGTCTGTGATGTGAAAGGCCTGCCTGATTCCTCCATCACCAAACCAAACCTGGTGATCAAAGCGCATCAGGGCGCAGAGAAAGAGGGGAAACGTCATGCATGAGTTACCACTGCTGATTTTTACGTTGTTCCTGCAAGGATCGGTTGGCGTTACGCTGTGGCTGGCGTTCGGAAGCACGCAACGCAGCGTGCTGCTGCCGGCAGCCGGAGCGTTTGTGCTGGCGAGCCTGGGGCTGCTCGCCTCCGCGCTGCACATGGGCTATCCGCTTAATGCTCTTAACGCGCTGCGCCACGTATCCAGCTCCTGGCTGAGCCGTGAGATTATCTTTGCCAGTCTTTATCTTGCGGCGCTTGGCTTCGCAACGCTGCTGATGATTGTCAAAAAGCCAGGCTGGAAGCCGCTGTTGGTTGTGTCAGGTCTGGTTGGTTTAGTCGATGTGTTCTGCATGGCGCAGATCTACATGCACGCATCCGTGGTGACATGGCAGCATGTTAACACTCTGGTGCTGTTTATCGGTTCGGTGGGGATTATCGGTTCAGCCTGCATGGTCGTTGGGACGCGTTCCCAGTCAACCGTGCGTGCGGCGGTTGTCATTATCACGCTGCTGGTGCTTGTGCGTCTGGTGATGCAGCCCGTCTGGCTGGCAGATATTACGGCTATGGACCACACCGTGGTGACGTTCCCTCATGCACCGCTACAGATGCTGGAGCAACTGCGAACCGTTCATCTGCTGAGCTGGTGCGTATCCGTTGCGGGTATGCTGTGCTTTGCTGCGGGCGGTCTGAAAGCGGCGCGATCTCCCATACTGCTGGGAGGCGCGTTGCTGATTGTCGGTGAGCTGATGCTGCGCTTTGTTTTCTTCAGTATTGGCTGATGGGCGGATTGACCTTTGCCCCGGCGATGGACGTGACGCATGCGTGCGTCCGTCGCCGTTTTCGCCACTCTTCCTGCCTCGCCTGCGCGGACGTCTGTCCTGTGCAGGCTTTTTCTTTTACCGACTCAGGCGTCTCGGTTGATGACAGCCGCTGTATTGAATGCGGTGACTGCCTGTTCGTCTGCCCCGCTGGGGCCATCACCGGCATCACGCCGCGAAAACGCTTTCTGAGTGGCGATACGCTTGTTGGGCCGTTTACTGACCGTGCGCCAGGGGTGAATGAGCTTCTGCTGTGGCACGCGCAGTACCACGTTCGTTTTATCAGTATCGACGCGGAACAGAATCCTGACTGGTTGCTGGCGATTGCCCGGCTGAATCTGGCGCTTCGTCGACGCGGTGAAGCGGCGTGGGCGTTTAAACATATACCCGTCAACGAGGTTAATACCGCCCGGCGTGCGCTGATGCACGTTCCCCGTGAGGATGTCCGGGTCTGTAGCGTCGTGCCCGGTCAGCGTGATCTGCGCAGGGCGTTTTCTGCGTTTAGCGAGGCAGAGATAACTCTCGATACCGAATCCTGCGTACTCTGCGGCGCGTGCTGGCGGAGTTGTACGGAAAACGCGATTCGGTTTGAGAACACTGAACTGGTCGTGGAAACCGGACGCTGTACGGGGTGCGGCGGCTGCGTAGCGGTATGCCAGCATGCGGCGATAAACGTGACGCAAACAGAAGGAACAGCGAAAAGCGTGACCATACCGGCATATGAAGCCGTTTGCCTGACGTGCCACCGTCATTTCTGGTCATTTACGTCTGATGAAAAGCAGTGTCCGCTCTGTTTTCATCATCAACACGGTATGCGAAATACGAGCTGTTGCTAATCTTCGTCTCATTTTAAAAAAATGTTATGCATAACCATAGGCAATGGCGCTATTGCTCTTTATAATCCGCGCCACACCATACTCAGGTATGCAAAAACAACAGAACATTTTACAGAGGTTATCAATGGCTATTGAACGTACTTTTTCCATCATCAAACCAAACGCGGTGGCAAAAAACGTTATTGGCAGCATCTTCGCTCGCTTTGAATCAGCAGGGTTTAAGATCGTTGGCACCAAAATGCTGCACCTGACCGTTGAGCAGGCTCGCGGTTTCTACGCTGAGCACGAAGGTCGCCCATTCTTTGACGGTCTGGTCGAGTTCATGACTTCTGGCCCAATCGTGGTATCCGTACTGGAAGGCGAAAACGCGGTACAGCGTCACCGCGATCTGCTGGGTGCAACCAACCCGGACAACGCACTGGCAGGTACTCTGCGCGCCGACTACGCAGACAGCTTCACCGAGAACGGCACCCACGGTTCCGACTCTGTTGAATCTGCTGCGCGCGAAATCGCGTTCTTCTTCGCTGAAGGCGAAGTGTGCCCGCGCACTCGCTAATAATTTCGTAAATGCCGCGTGCAAACGTGGCATCCCTGCGCCAGACTTTGTACAATGCAACGCCCCGGACGAGCAGACTGCTTACCGGGGCGTTTCTTTTCAACCCACCAAGGGCCACAACGTGTAACAACGAGGCCGGAAAAAATTATGTCTGAATTAGTGAATACCTCCGAAGTCGCCATTCCTGCGGTTCCCAATAAAAATGGAAAAATTAACCTGCTGGACCTGAACCGTCAGCAGATGCGCGAGTTCTTTAAAGAGATGGGCGAGAAGCCGTTTCGTGCCGATCAGGTCATGAAATGGATGTACCACTATTGCAGCGACAACTTTGATGACATGACGGACATCAACAAAGTGCTGCGCAATAAGCTTAAAGAAGTGGCTGAAATCCGCGCACCGGAAGTGGTGGAAGAGCAGCGCTCTTCAGATGGCACCATCAAGTGGGCCATTGCCGTTGGCGATCAGCGCGTTGAAACCGTGTATATCCCGGAAGACGATCGCGCCACGCTGTGCGTCTCTTCTCAGGTGGGCTGTGCGCTGGAGTGCAAATTCTGCTCTACGGCGCAGCAGGGCTTTAACCGTAACCTGCGCGTGTCGGAAATCATCGGCCAGGTCTGGCGTGCCGCGAAAATCGTGGGCGCGGCGAAAGTCACCGGTACACGTCCAATCACCAACGTGGTGATGATGGGGATGGGTGAACCGCTGCTCAACCTGACCAACGTCGTTCCGGCGATGGAAATTATGCTCGACGATTTCGGTTTTGGCCTGTCCAAGCGCCGCGTTACGCTCTCTACTTCCGGCGTGGTGCCTGCGCTGGACAAACTGGGTGACATGATTGACGTTGCGCTGGCCATCTCTCTTCACGCGCCAAACGACGCCATCCGTGACGAAATTGTGCCGATCAACAAAAAGTACAATATCGAAACCTTCCTGGCTGGCGTGCGCCGTTACCTGGAGAAATCCAACGCTAACCAGGGCCGCGTGACCATTGAATACGTGATGCTGGATCATGTTAACGACGGTACCGAGCATGCACATGAGCTGGCTGAACTGCTTAAAGATACGCCATGCAAGATCAACCTGATCCCATGGAACCCGTTCCCGGGCGCGCCGTATGGCCGTAGCTCGAACAGCCGTATCGATCGCTTCTCAAAAGTGCTGATGGAGTATGGTTTCACCACCATCGTACGTAAAACTCGTGGCGACGATATCGACGCAGCCTGTGGCCAGCTGGCGGGTGACGTTATTGACCGTACCAAGCGTACGCTGCGTAAGCGTATGCAGGGTGAGTCAATCGCGGTTAAAACCGTTTGATTATTATGCAGACACGGCGCATTTTTTGCGCCGTGAAGCATTAATTTACTGAATATTCAGTCACAATCATCACGACTGATTAATAATTACGGTGCGTTTCATACGACTTTCGGGCAGTATGTAACGACGTAACAACAGTTTAGCGTGAAGGCCTGCCAGCGCTGTCATCTGCGGCCCGACAGTCTTATACTGTTTGTTCCAGGTTAACTGACCTAAAGTTTCGCGGTGCGGGTGGCATTGTGACTCACCGGCACCTGAACCCTTATTTTCACGTACCAGTAGTTGTAGCGAATGAATACTGAAGCCACTCACGATCAAAATGCAGCACTCTCCACTGGCGTTCGTCTTCGCAACGCCCGTGAACAACTCGGACTTAGCCAGCAAGCCGTTGCAGAACGCCTGTGCCTGAAGGTTTCCACCGTTCGCGATATTGAAGAAGATAAGGCACCCGCCGATCTGGCTTCAACGTTTCTGCGCGGTTATATCCGTTCTTACGCCAAACTGGTTCATATCCCTGAAGACGAATTACTGCCGATGATGGAGAAGCAGGCGCCTGTGCGTGCGGCAAAAGTTGCGCCGATGCAAAGCTTCTCTCTGGGTAAACGTCGTAAAAAACGCGATGGCTGGCTGATGAGCTTTACCTGGCTGGTCCTGTTTGTGGTTGTCGGCCTGACGGGCGCATGGTGGTGGCAAAACCACAAAGCGCAGCAGGAAGAGATCACCACCATGGCCGATCAGTCCTCCGCTGAGCTTAATCAGTCTGGTAATAACGGCGCGCAAAGCGTGCCGTTGAGCACCGAAGGGGCGACCTCCAGCGAACCTCAGTCGGCAGCAAGCAACACGCCTGCAACCGAGCCAGCGGCGACGCCAGAAGCGACGACGAATACTGCGCCAGCCACCCAGACCCAGGATCAGAACGCGGTCGTATCACCTTCTCAGGCCAATGTTGATACCGCCCCTGCGGCAACGGCACCGGCAGATAACACCGCGGCGTCACTGCCAACTGACCCGGCTGGCACGGCGGCTCCTTCCGTTGACCCGAATGCGCTGGTGATGAATTTTACGGCTGATTGCTGGCTGGAAGTGACTGACGCGACAGGTAAAAAGCTGTTCAGCGGCCTGCAACGTAAAGATGGCACGTTAAATCTAACGGGCCAGGCACCTTACAAGCTTAAAATCGGCGCACCGGCAGCGGTACAGATCCAGTATCAAGGAAAACCTGTCGATCTGAGCCGCTTTATCAGAACTAACCAGGTTGCGCGTCTTACCGTTAATGCCGAACAATCAGCAGCACAGTAATAGACGGGCAATGCGGGAGATTTTACATGCATAACCAGGCTCCTATTCAACGTAGAAAATCGAAACGGATTTACGTTGGGAACGTGCCAATCGGCGATGGGGCGCCTATCGCCGTCCAGTCGATGACCAATACGCGTACTACGGATGTAGAAGCGACGGTCAATCAAATCAAAGCATTAGAACGCGTCGGCGCGGACATCGTTCGCGTCTCTGTGCCTACCATGGACGCCGCCGAGGCGTTCAAACTGATCAAGCAGCAGGTGAGTGTTCCGCTGGTTGCCGATATTCACTTCGATTACCGTATCGCGCTGAAAGTCGCTGAATACGGTGTCGATTGTCTGCGTATTAACCCAGGCAACATCGGCAACGAAGAGCGCATTCGCATGGTGGTTGACTGCGCCCGCGACAAAAACATTCCAATCCGTATCGGCGTGAACGCTGGCTCTCTGGAAAAAGATCTCCAGGAAAAGTACGGTGAGCCGACGCCGCAGGCGCTGCTCGAATCCGCCATGCGTCACGTCGATCACCTGGATCGCCTTAACTTCGATCAGTTCAAAGTGAGCGTCAAAGCGTCTGACGTCTTCCTGGCCGTTGAATCGTATCGTCTGCTGGCAAAACAGATCGATCAGCCGCTGCACCTTGGCATCACCGAGGCGGGCGGTCTGCGCAGCGGTTCGGTAAAATCGGCGATTGGTCTCGGCCTGCTGCTCTCTGAAGGCATCGGTGACACGTTACGCGTCTCCCTGGCCGCCGATCCGGTGGAAGAGATCAAAGTCGGTTTCGACATCCTGAAATCACTGCGTATCCGCGCGCGTGGGATCAACTTCATCGCCTGCCCAACCTGTTCACGTCAGGAGTTTGACGTGATCGGCACCGTGAATGCTCTGGAGCAGCGCCTGGAAGACATCATCACCCCGATGGACGTTTCCATCATCGGCTGCGTGGTGAACGGTCCGGGTGAAGCGCTGGTGTCCACGCTGGGCGTGACCGGCGGTAACAAGAAAAGTGGTCTCTATGAGGATGGCGTTCGTAAAGATCGTCTGGATAATAGTGATATGATCGACCAGCTCGAAGCCCGCATTCGTGCAAAAGCGACGATGATGGACGAAGCGCAGCGCATCAGCGTTCAGCAGGTTGAAAAATAACGTGATGGGAAGCAGGCTGCTTCCCATGTATGATTGAACCCATTCTTTGGGTTCTTTTTTGTATATAGAAAGAGAATAAACGTGGCAAAAAACATTCAAGCCATCCGCGGCATGAACGATTATCTGCCTGGCGAAACCGCCATCTGGCAGCGCATTGAAGGCACACTGAAGCAGGTGCTCGGCAGCTACGGTTACAGCGAAATTCGTTTGCCGATTGTAGAGCAGACCCCGTTATTCAAACGCGCGATCGGCGAAGTAACCGACGTGGTTGAAAAAGAGATGTATACCTTTGAGGACCGCAACGGCGACAGCCTGACCCTGCGTCCTGAGGGGACGGCGGGTTGCGTACGCGCCGGCATCGAACATGGTCTCCTGTACAATCAGGAGCAGCGCCTGTGGTATATCGGCCCGATGTTCCGCCACGAACGTCCGCAAAAAGGCCGCTACCGTCAGTTCAACCAGCTTGGCGTGGAAGTGTTTGGTCTGCAAGGACCAGATATCGATGCCGAACTGATTATGCTGACTGCCCGCTGGTGGCGTGCGCTCGGTATTTCTGAGCACGTATCCCTGGAGCTGAACTCTATCGGTTCTCTGGAAGCGCGTGCGAACTATCGCGATGCGCTGGTGGCGTTCCTGGAACAGCACAAAGAGAAGCTCGACGAAGACTGTAAGCGTCGTATGTACAGCAACCCGCTGCGCGTACTCGATTCCAAAAATCCTGACGTACAGGCGCTGCTGAACGATGCGCCAGCGCTGGGTGACTACCTGGATGAGGATTCTCGCGAACACTTTGCCGGCCTGTGCAAGCTGCTTGAAGCGGCGGGCATTGCTTATACCGTTAACCAGCGTCTGGTGCGCGGTCTGGACTACTACAACCGCACCGTATTTGAGTGGGTCACCACCAGCCTCGGTTCGCAGGGCACCGTCTGTGCTGGCGGTCGTTATGACAGTCTGGTCGAGCAACTGGGTGGTCGCGCAGCACCGGCAGTAGGCTTCGCGATGGGCCTTGAGCGACTTGTTTTGCTGGTTCAGGCAGTTAATCCGGAATTTAAAGCCGATCCTGTTGTCGATATATACCTGGTGGCCTCAGGTGCGGATACGCAGTCTGCGGCAATGCAGCTTGCCGAACGCGTGCGCGATGCGCTGCCGGACGTTAAGCTGATGACCAACCACGGCGGCGGCAACTTTAAAAAACAGTTTGCTCGTGCCGATAAGTGGGGCGCAAGTATCGCACTGGTGCTGGGTGAGTCCGAAGTGGCCATCGGCGAAGTGGTAGTTAAAGACCTGCGCTCTGGTGAGCAAACTACGGTAACGCAGGATGGCGTTGCGGCGCACTTGCGCACTCTATTGGGCTAAGGAGAAGGACTGCGTGGAAATTTACGAGAACGAACACGACCAGGTTGATGCGGTTAAACGCTTCTTTGCTGAAAACGGCAAAGCACTGGTTGTAGGGGTTATTTTAGGTGTTGGTGCGCTGGTAGGCTGGCGTTACTGGAACAATCATCAGGCTGACTCTGCTCGCGGTTCGTCCCTGAACTACGAAAATACCGTTAGCGCAATCCGTGCCGATCAGCCGCAAACGCTGACGGCTGCGGAGAAATTTGCCGCTGACAACAAAAACACCTACGGCGCGCTGGCTGCGCTGGAAGTGGCTCAGCAGTATGTTGATAAAAACGAACTGGACAAAGCCGCTGCGCAACTGTCTCAGGGGCTTGCTGCTGCCAGTGACGATAATCTGAAAGCGGTGATCAATTTGCGTCTGGCGCGTATCCAGGTTCAGCAGAAAAAAGCCGACGACGCGCTCAAAACGCTTGATACCATCAAAGGCGAAGGCTTTGCCGCTATTGTTGCCGATCTTCGCGGTGAAGCACTGCTGAGTAAGGGTGATAAAGCGGGCGCGCGTAAAGCGTGGCAAGCTGGCGTGGATAGTAAAGCTTCACCTGCGCTGAGCGAAATGATGCAGATGAAAATAAATAATTTGTCCGTCTGAGAGGGACCCAATGCAATTGCGTAAATTACTTCTGCCAGGACTGCTTTCTGTTACGTTATTGAGTGGTTGTTCACTGTTCAGTGGCGAAGAAGACGTTGTTAAAATGTCCCCGCTGCCGACGGTTGAAAACCAGTTCACCCCATCCACCGCCTGGGACACTTCCGTAGGCGATGGTATTGGCGATTTTTATTCCAACCTGCACCCGGCATTTGCTGACGGCGTTGTCTATGCGGCCGATCGCAAAGGCACCGTTAAAGCGCTGAACGCTGATGACGGAAAAGAAGTGTGGTCCATTAACCTGGCGGAAAAAGACGGCTGGTTCTCCCGTAAACCTGCACTGCTTTCTGGCGGCCTGACCGTTACTGGCGGTCACGTGTATGTGGGCAGCGAAAAAGCGCAGGTTTACGCGCTGAATGCCAGCGACGGTTCGGTTGCATGGCAGACCACCGTTGCCGGTGAATCCTTGTCGCGTCCGGTTGTCAGCGACGGCCTGGTGCTGATCCATACCAGCAACGGCCAGTTGCAGGCGCTGAACGAAGCCGATGGTCTGGTAAAATGGACGGTTAACCTGGATATGCCAGCGCTGTCTCTGCGTGGTGAATCTGCTCCGGCGACCGCATTTGGTGCCGCCATTGTGGGCGGTGACAACGGCCGTGTCAGCGCGGTACTGATGCAGCAGGGCCAGATGATCTGGCAGCAGCGTATTTCCCAGGCGACCGGTTCAACTGAAATCGACCGTCTGAGTGACGTGGACACCACGCCAGTTATCGTCGACGGTGTGGTTTACGCGCTGGCGTATAACGGCAACCTGACGGCGCTGGACCTGCGTAGCGGCCAGATCATGTGGAAACGTGAGCTGGGTTCCGTGAACGATTTCATCGTCGACGGCAACCGTATTTATATGGTGGATCAGAACGACCGCCTGCTGGCGCTGAGCACCGAAGGTGGCGTAACGCTGTGGACGCAAAGCGATCTGCTGCACCGTCTGCTGACCGCACCGGCACTGTATAACGGCAGCCTGGTGGTGGGCGACAGCGAAGGCTATATGCACTGGATCGATCCAGAGAATGGCCGCTTCGTGGCACAGCAGAAAGTGGATAGCTCAGGCTTCCTGACGGAGCCCGTTGTGGCTGACGGCAAACTGCTGATTCAGGCAAAAGACGGCACGCTGTACGCGATCACGCGTTAATTACACGGCGGTTGTAGTATACTAAACGGCTCCTGTTCACTCAGGAGCCGTTTTGACATTTTTAAAAACGCTGCGAAAGCGACGTTATTTTGAATTTTATGAGGCTTCAAACATGGTACCTGTGGTCGCGCTTGTCGGGCGCCCTAACGTTGGAAAATCCACTCTTTTTAACCGTTTAACACGCACCCGTGATGCGCTGGTTGCGGATTTCCCGGGGCTGACGCGTGACCGTAAGTACGGTCGTGCAGAGGTGGAAGGACGCGAGTTCATCTGTATCGATACCGGGGGTATTGACGGTACGGAAGACGGCGTAGAAACCCGCATGGCAGAGCAATCTCTGCTGGCTATCGAAGAAGCAGATGTGGTTCTGTTTATGGTGGATGCTCGCGCTGGCCTGATGCCCGCGGATTCTGCTATCGCTAAACATCTGCGTTCACGCGAAAAGCCAACCTTCCTGGTGGCGAACAAAACTGACGGCATCGATGCCGATCAGGCCATTGCGGATTTCTGGTCTTTAGGCCTGGGCGATATTTATCCTATCGCGGCCTCGCATGGCCGTGGCGTCACCAGCCTGCTGGAAACCGTTCTGCTGCCGTGGGTTGATGAAGTAAACCCACCGGAAGAGGTGGATGAGGACGCTGAATACTGGGCGCAGTTTGAAGCCGGAGAAGAAGGAGAGGAAGAGCCGGAAGACGACTTCAACCCGCAGGATCTGCCTATCAAGCTGGCTATCGTGGGCCGCCCAAATGTAGGTAAGTCTACGCTTACTAACCGTATTCTCGGTGAAGAGCGCGTAGTGGTTTACGACATGCCAGGCACAACGCGTGACAGCATTTACATTCCAATGCAGCGCGATGAACGTGAGTACGTACTTATCGACACCGCAGGGGTGCGTAAGCGCGGGAAAATCACCGATGTGGTTGAAAAATTCTCGGTGATCAAGACCCTTCAGGCGATTGAAGACGCCAACGTGGTGCTGCTGGTTATTGACGCACGTGAAGGTATCTCCGATCAGGATCTCTCTCTGCTCGGCTTTATCCTCAATAGTGGGCGCTCACTGGTTATCGTCGTCAACAAGTGGGACGGCCTGAGCAATGAAGTGCGCGAGCAGGTGAAAGAGACGCTGGACTTCCGTCTGGGCTTTATCGACTTTGCCCGCGTTCACTTCATCTCTGCCCTGCACGGGAGTGGTGTCGGCAACCTGTTCGAATCCGTTCGTGAAGCCTATGACAGCTCTACCCGCCGTCAGAGCACGGCGATGCTGACCCGTATCATGAACATGGCTGCTGAAGACCACCAGCCGCCGCTGGTGCGCGGTCGTCGCGTGAAGCTGAAATATGCTCACGCCGGGGGATATAACCCGCCTATCGTGGTGATCCACGGTAACCAGGTGAAGGATCTGCCGGACTCCTACAAACGCTACCTGATGAACTACTTCCGCAAGTCGCTGGACGTGATGGGTACGCCTATCCGTATTCAGTTCAAGGAAGGGGAAAACCCGTTTGCGAATAAACGCAACACCCTGACGCCGAACCAGATGCGTAAGCGTAAGCGTTTGATTAAGCACATTAAGAAAAGCAAATAATCCTTACCGATCTCACTAAAACCCGCGCCTGTCGCGGGTTTTTTTCGCCCATTCAAAAGGCCCGCCTTCCCTGTGTGATGTCAATCACTATTCGCTTTGAACCATGTTTATATCTAAGAAAGTAGACAATCGTCGAATTTTCGTCTTAAAGTCCAGGGTTCGGTACTAGACAAAACTAGCGCCTGGTTATCAAATGGTTAACCAACATTTCGCCGCATGTAAAAAATCGATCGGATACGTAACCGTTCGGCGTACATGCTGGTGTTTACAAGCACGACACATACCTTTTCGGGAGAATTATGCAATCCTCTGTTAATCAAAAAGAGAGCCGAACCTTCTTCGGCCATCCTTATCCGCTCGGTTCGCTGTTCTTCACCGAGATGTGGGAGCGTTTCTCGTTTTACGGTATTCGCCCGCTACTGATCCTGTTTATGGCCGCCACCGTGTATGACGGCGGAATGGGCCTGGCGCGTGAAAACGCCTCGGCGATTGTCGGTATTTTTGCCGGCACCATGTACCTCGCCGCGCTGCCGGGCGGCTGGCTGGCGGATAACTGGCTCGGCCAGCAGCGGGCCGTCTGGTACGGTTCGATTTTGATTGCGCTTGGGCACCTGTCGATTGCCCTGTCGGCCATCATGGGCGACAACCTGTTCTTCATCGGCCTGATGTTTATCGTGCTCGGCTCCGGCCTGTTCAAGACCTGTATCTCGGTCATGGTGGGGACACTGTACAAAAAGGGCGATGCGCGTCGTGACGGCGGTTTCTCGCTGTTCTATATGGGCATCAACATGGGCTCGTTCATTGCCCCTCTGATTTCCGGTTGGCTGATTAAAACCCACGGCTGGCACTGGGGCTTTGGTATCGGTGGTATCGGGATGCTGGTCGCCCTGATTATCTTCCGCGTGTTTGCCGTTCCGGCCATGAAGCGTTACGACAGCGAAGTCGGTCTGGACTCCACCTGGAACAGTCCGGTAGTGAAACGTAACGGCGTGGGCGCCTGGCTGCTGGCGCTGGCTGTGGGTGTTGCAATCATCGTTACGTTGATTGCCCAGGGCGTGATTGTGATTAATCCGGTCGCGGTCGCCAGCGTGCTGGTGTATGTTATTGCCGCCTCCGTCGCGCTCTACTTCATCTATCTGTTCATCTTCGCCGGGCTGAATCGCAAAGAGCGCGCAAGGCTGCTGGTGTGCTTTATTCTGCTGGTCTCCGCCGCGTTCTTCTGGTCCGCGTTCGAGCAGAAGCCAACCTCCTTCAACCTGTTCGCCAACGACTACACTAACCGCATGATCGGTGATTTTGAAATCCCGGCGGTGTGGTTCCAGTCGATTAATGCCCTGTTCATCATTCTGCTGGCCCCGGTATTTAGCTGGGCATGGCCGAAGCTGGCGAGCAAAAACATTCGTCCGAGCAGCATCACCAAGTTCGTGATCGGTATTCTGTGTGCAGCGGCGGGCTTTGGCCTGATGATGCTGGCGGCGCAGAACGTACTGAGCAACGGTGGGGCAGGGGTTTCTCCGTTCTGGCTGGTGGGTAGTATCCTGATGCTGACGCTCGGGGAACTGTGCCTGAGTCCGATTGGTCTGGCGACCATGACCCTGCTGGCGCCGGAAAGAATGCGCGGCCAGATGATGGGCCTGTGGTTCTGCGCCAGTGCGCTGGGTAACCTGGCTGCGGGGCTGATTGGCGGTCACGTGAAGGCCGACCAGCTGGATATGCTGCCAGACCTCTTTGCCCGTTGCTCCATCGCGCTGCTGATTTGTGCTGCGGTGCTGATCGTCCTCATTGTTCCGGTACGTCGCATGCTGGAAAATGCGCAAACTAAACCGGCTACCGAAGCCTGATACTATTCAGTCTGCCGGGGCAGTTGTCCTGTCCCGGCCCAACTCAACAGGAGAGAGCATGTCGATTACCTGTCCGGATTGCCACGCAGCGCTCGAGCCGCAAAACGGTATCGCGCACTGCGACAGCTGCAATAAAGATATTCCCCTCGAAGCGCGCTGCCCTGACTGCCATCAGCCGCTTCAGGTACTCAAGGCCTGCGGCGCGGTGGATTACTTCTGTCAGAACGGCCACGGGCTGATCTCAAAAAAACGCGTCGAGTTCGTCAGGGCTGGGGCTTAATCGCACACGCAGCCTTCTCCTTTTTGCCATAGCTCAATCAGCGATTCCGGCGCTTCCTGCTCCGGAACCAGCACAATAATATCGGTATACTGCGCCTGATTGTGCCGGGTCCAGATTATCTGAATGCGAAAATAGCGCTGATCGCCGCTGCCCGGAGACGACGCCTGGCCCGGTGGCTGTCCGCGCGGGATAGCCTGTTCCAGAATATTCACCACGCGCTGACGCTGCGCCTCGTTGAGCGTGGAGAGGGCGATCGTGCGCTGACCGCTCAGCTTAGGAATAAAGGCGACGCCGCCTTCCCGGGCCAGCTCAACCACGGCGTCATCCGTCAGTTCCGGTACCTGCATTACAGTACTCCCACCTGTTCCCAGGCTTGTTTAATGGCCGCCCCAACGTCGCTACCGGAGCGTTTCTCGCCGTGGGCGATCGTCAGTTTTGCGAAAGCGTCAAAATCCGGATCCTGCGCCAGGTTGCGATCGCAAACCGTGTCGTACCAGGCATAACCCGCTTTTTCCCAGGCGTAGCCACCGATTGCTGTTGCGGCCAGGTAAAACGCCCGGTTGGGGATGCCAGAGTTAAGGTGTACGCCGCCGTTATCCTCGCGCGTTTTGATGAAATCTTTCATGTGCGCGGGCTGCGGATCTTTGCCAAGGAGGGGATCGTCGTAGGCGGTGCCGGGTTCAGACATGGAGCGCAGCCCTTTGCCGTTAATCCCCGCTGCCAGCAGCCCTTCGCCAATCAGCCAGTCTGCCTGGTCGGCGGTTTGCTTAAGATAGTATTGCTTCACCAGCGAACCAAACACGTCGGATAACGACTCGTTCAGCGCGCCAGATTGTTCAAAGTAAATGAGCCCGGCTTCGGTCTCCGTCACACCGTGGCTCAGCTCATGCGCCACCACGTCGATGGCAATGGTGAAGCGGTTGAAGATTTCCCCGTCGCCATCGCCAAAGACCATCTGCTGGCCGTTCCAGAAGGCGTTTTGATACTCACGGCCGTAATGCACGGTGCCGGTCAGGATCAGCCCCTTATTATCGAGCGAATCCCGCTGATACTCCTTCCAGAAGAAATCATGGGTGATCCCCAGATAATCGTACGCTTCATCCACCGCCACATCGCCGTTGGAGGGCTGGCCTTCATAGCGCACCTGGCTACCCGGCAGCTCCTGGGCCTGTTTCGCATCGTAGATGTCACGCTCAAGCTGACCGGCTTTATTCACATGCGGCGCGGCGGGTTTACCCGGCATATGCGCCATCAGGGTTTGCACATGGGTTAATGTCTGACGGGCGCAGCGCTGCTGGGGCTCTGAACCGCTTTCGATAATACGACGAAGAATATACGGAGGGATGACGCTATGAAGATGGGGCATGCTGCTCTCCTTATCAAAAAAGGCAATAGCAGCAGTATAGTTTGTAACCGGCGAAGATTTATCCGCTTTTACGCTGGCGCGTTTTTTTCACCGGTTTGATCTCTTTTACCTCACTCTCGACCCAGCCGTCAGAAAGCCGGGTGGTGAGTACATCCCCGGCTTTGACCTGTTTCGTCTGCTTCAACACTTTGCCGTCCGTCGCGGTGGTCACACTATAGCCGCGGGCCAGCGTGGAGAGCGGGCTGACGGCTTCCAGATGGGTGACCGCATTGCCAAAACGCTCGCGCGTGGTGCTCAGGCGTGAGCGGATATTTTCCGCGAGGCGATACTCAAGCTGCTGGATCCGCGTTTGTGCGCGATAAATCTTCGGCTGCGGATTCTGCTGGTTCAGACGCTGCGTCGTGCGCTGCTGGCGCGATACCGCCCGCTTAAGCTGGTTATCCAGCGCGAAGTTCATCCGCTGACGCAGACGTTCCAGCACGGTTTGCTGACGCGCGAGACGCAATTGCGGATGCTGCTGTTGCAGACGATGGTGAAGCTGGGTAAAGCGGCGGGTACGGTTGGCGAGGAAGTAGTCCATCGCCATCTCCAGGCGCTGCTGCCCGTTCTGGATCTGACGCAGCAGCTCCTGCTGGTTACGGCTGACTACCTCTGCCGCCGCGGACGGCGTGGGCGCGCGTAAATCCGCGACAAAATCCGCTATCGTCACATCCGTTTCATGGCCGACGGCGCTTACCACCGGGATAAGGCTGGCAAAGATTGCCCGCGCCACGCGCTCGTCGTTAAAGCTCCACAGGTCTTCCAGCGAGCCGCCGCCGCGCCCGACGATCAGGACATCACACTCCTGACGCGCATTCGCCAGCTCAATGGCGCGCACGATCTGCCCCGGCGCATCGTCACCCTGAACGGCAGTCGGGTAGATAATGACGGGCAGGGAAGGGTCACGGCGCTTAAGGACGTGCAAAATATCGTGCAGGGCCGCACCGGTTTTCGACGTGATAACCCCAACGCAGTGGGCTGGTGAGGGAAGGGGTTTTTTAAACTGCTGGTCGAACAATCCCTCAGCCGAAAGCATGGCTTTTAGCTGCTCGTACTTCTGTTGCAGCAAGCCTTTACCGGCGGGCTGCATGCTCTCGACGATAATCTGATAATCGCCGCGCGGCTCATACAGGGTAATGTTGGCGCGAACCAGAACCTGCTGGCCATGCTGAGGACGGAACGTCACGCGACGGTTGCTGTTGCGGAACATCGCGCAGCGCACCTGAGCGGTGTCGTCTTTCAGCGTAAAGTACCAGTGGCCGGAAGCAGGCTGCGTGAAGTTAGAGATTTCACCGTTGATCCAGACCTGTCCCATTTCCTGCTCAAGCAGCAAACGCACCGTCTGATTAAGGCGGCTGACAGTATAGATTGAGGGGGATTGAGAGGATAACATGTGAGCGGGATCAAATTCTAAATCAGCAAGTTATTCAGTCGATAGTAACCTGCTGAGAGGTGAGCGCAAGCATTTTTTTCAAAAAAGTGTGGATGCAATCGGTTACGCTCTGTATAATGCCACGGCAATATTTAACCACCCAGGTCAGAGATATTGCCCATGCTACGTATTGCTAAAGAAGCACTGACGTTTGACGACGTCCTCCTCGTTCCCGCTCACTCCACCGTTCTGCCGAATACTGCCGACCTCAGCACGCAGTTGACGAAAACCATTCGTCTGAACATTCCTATGCTCTCCGCAGCAATGGACACCGTGACTGAAGCGCGTCTGGCTATCGCCCTGGCACAGGAAGGCGGCATTGGCTTTATCCACAAAAACATGTCTATCGAGCGTCAGGCGGAAGAAGTTCGCCGCGTGAAGAAGCATGAATCCGGTATCGTGTCCGATCCTCAGACCGTTCTGCCAACCACCACGCTGCACGAAGTGAAAGCCCTGACCGAGCGTAACGGCTTTGCAGGCTACCCGGTAGTCACTGAAGACAACGAACTGGTCGGCATCATTACCGGTCGTGACGTGCGTTTCGTGACTGACCTGAACCAGCCTGTAAGCGTCTACATGACGCCAAAAGAGCGTCTGGTGACCGTGCGTGAAGGCGAAACCCGCGACGTGGTGCTGGCGAAAATGCACGAAAAACGCGTTGAGAAAGCGCTGGTTGTGGACGCGAACTTCCACCTGCGCGGCATGATCACCGTTAAAGATTTCCAGAAAGCAGAACGTAAACCGAACGCCTGTAAAGACGAGCATGGCCGTCTGCGCGTCGGCGCTGCGGTTGGCGCGGGCGCAGGTAACGAAGAGCGCGTTGACGCGCTGGTTGCCGCAGGCGTTGACGTGCTGCTGATTGACTCCTCCCACGGCCACTCCGAAGGCGTTCTGCAACGTATTCGTGAAACCCGTGCTAAATACCCGGATCTCCAGATTATCGGCGGTAACGTGGCAACAGGCGCAGGCGCTCGCGCGCTGGCGGAAGCGGGTTGCAGCGCGGTGAAAGTGGGTATCGGCCCTGGCTCTATCTGTACCACCCGTATCGTCACTGGCGTAGGCGTGCCACAGATCACGGCGGTTTCTGACGCGGTTGAAGCGCTGGAAGGCACCGGTATTCCGGTTATCGCGGACGGCGGTATCCGCTTCTCTGGCGACATCGCCAAAGCGATCGCCGCAGGTGCCGCAGCCGTGATGGTGGGCTCCATGCTGGCCGGTACCGAAGAATCTCCGGGTGAAATCGAACTCTACCAGGGGCGTTCTTATAAATCCTACCGCGGTATGGGCTCCCTGGGCGCGATGTCCAAAGGTTCCTCCGACCGTTACTTCCAGACCGATAACGCTGCTGACAAACTGGTACCGGAAGGTATCGAAGGTCGCGTGGCGTATAAAGGCCGCCTGAAAG
Organism: Enterobacter sp. CRENT-193; assembly: GCF_002787395.1. Classification (NCBI taxonomy): domain Bacteria; kingdom Pseudomonadati; phylum Pseudomonadota; class Gammaproteobacteria; order Enterobacterales; family Enterobacteriaceae; genus Enterobacter; species Enterobacter sp. CRENT-193. The sequence goes on from NZ_CP024812.1 coordinate 2,134,212, forward strand.
AGATCATTCACCAGCAGATGGGCGGCCTGCGCTCCTGTATGGGTCTGACCGGCTGTGGTACCATTGACCTGTTGCGTACCAAAGCGGAATTCGTACGCATCAGCGGTGCGGGTATCCAGGAGAGCCACGTTCACGACGTGACGATCACCAAAGAGTCCCCGAACTACCGTCTGGGCTCCTGATAAATTTCCGCGCCCGGCTCAATGCCGGGCGCTTTGTTTTGTTTCACTTGCCTCGGAATTAGCGTCAATGACGGAAAACATTCATAAACATCGCATTCTCATCCTGGACTTTGGTTCTCAGTACACTCAGCTGGTGGCGCGCCGCGTGCGTGAGCTGGGCGTTTACTGTGAGCTGTGGGCGTGGGATGTCACGGAAGCACAGATTCGCGAATTCAATCCAAGCGGCATCATCCTGTCCGGCGGCCCGGAAAGCACCACCGAGGAGAACAGCCCGCGCGCGCCGCAGTACGTGTTCGAAGCGGGCGTACCGGTGTTCGGCGTTTGCTACGGTATGCAGACCATGGCGATGCAGCTGGGCGGCCACGTAGAAGGCTCTAACGAGCGTGAGTTCGGCTACGCACAGGTTGAAGTTGTCACCGACAGCGCGCTGGTGCGCGGTATCGAAGACTCTCTGACCGCAGACGGCAAGCCGCTGCTGGACGTGTGGATGAGCCACGGCGACAAAGTCACCGCTATCCCGTCCGACTTCGTGACCGTTGCCAGCACCGAAAGCTGCCCGTTCGCCATCATGGCGAACGAAGAAAAACGTTTCTACGGCGTGCAGTTCCACCCGGAAGTGACCCATACCCGTCAGGGTATGCGCATGCTGGAGCGCTTCGTGCGTGACATCTGCCAGTGTGAAGCCCTGTGGACCCCGGCAAAAATCATCGACGACGCCGTGGAGCGTATCCGCCAGCAGGTTGGCGATGACAAAGTGATCCTCGGCCTCTCCGGTGGCGTGGACTCCTCTGTGACCGCGATGCTGCTGCACCGCGCCATCGGCAAAAACCTGACCTGTGTCTTCGTGGATAACGGCCTGCTGCGCCTGAACGAAGCGAAGCAGGTTATGGACATGTTTGGCGACCACTTCGGTCTGAACATCGTTCACGTGGAAGGCGAGCAGCGTTTCCTGGACGCGCTGAAAGGCGAGAACGATCCGGAAGCGAAACGTAAGATTATCGGTCGCGTGTTCGTGGAAGTGTTCGACGAAGAAGCGCTGAAGCTGGAAGACGTGAAATGGCTGGCGCAGGGCACTATCTACCCTGACGTGATCGAGTCTGCGGCCTCCGCAACCGGTAAAGCGCACGTTATCAAATCTCACCACAACGTGGGCGGCCTGCCGAAAGAGATGAAGATGGGTCTGGTGGAACCGCTGCGTGAGCTGTTCAAAGACGAAGTGCGTAAAATCGGTCTGGAGCTGGGGCTGCCGTACGACATGCTCTACCGTCACCCATTCCCGGGCCCGGGCCTCGGCGTACGCGTGCTGGGCGAAGTGAAGAAAGAGTACTGCGACCTGCTGCGTCGCGCGGACGCGATCTTCATCGAAGAGCTCCACAAAGCTGACCTGTACAACAAAGTGAGCCAGGCGTTCACCGTGTTCCTGCCGGTACGCTCCGTCGGCGTGATGGGCGATGGCCGTAAGTACGACTGGGTTGTTTCCCTGCGTGCGGTGGAAACCATCGACTTCATGACCGCGCACTGGGCGCACCTGCCGTATGACTTCTTAGGCCGCGTGTCTAACAGAATAATCAATGAAGTCAATGGCATATCGCGTGTCGTGTATGACATCAGCGGCAAGCCACCGGCGACGATCGAGTGGGAGTAAGCCCATAACCTTTCCTGCCAAGTTATAAGCAGGTAAGACTGATAAAACCCTCTGTTTACAGAGGGTTTTTCTTTTGTAGCTGATATCCGAACGGGACGTGAGCTACTGGCTCATCTGCCGGGATCCACGGCAGCCGATACTGCGTCGCCATGCCCCTGGCGCCTGACCATACTGACGCTTAAAGCTGCGATTGAAGGACTGCTGAGAGTCAAAGCCCAGCGCGATCGCCACGTTCAGAATCGGTTCATCGCTGTGGGCTAAGCGCTCAACCGATTTTTGCAGCTTTTGCGCGCGAATATATTCGGCGAGAGGGGAGCCGGTATGTTCTTTGAAAAGCCGCTGGAGGTGCCATTTCGAATAGCCGGCTCGCCTGGAGACGGTTTCAATGTCCAGACGGCTATCGAGGTTGTTGTCGATCCAGTCGAGTAAATCGTGAATGAATGCACCCGTGTTCATCTTGCTTCCCCCTACGCCACGCATTAAAAAGCATCTTTGTTTGTTGCACTTAAAGGTGACCCGTTTTTACATTAATTGCAAGTTTTATTGTTGCATTTAAATCCCTGTTCAAAACACGTGATTTACCTTTGCCGCAAATAGCACATAAAGTGCAACAATTATTCTTGCACTTAGTTAAGCGCCTTCCTACAATCGCCGCGAATAGTGTATTCGCAACTGTTACAGTTTTGTGGCGATGAACGACACAAATGGCCTTAAGCCAGCTACCGGACAAAGGAAGTGGCGCGGCGTCTCCCGCTGCGTCTTGCCCGGCGGCTACAATAACCGGAATAAAAATAATGAGCCTGCAAAAAACCTGGGGTAACTTTCATCTGAGCGCGATGGGGGTGGTTTTACTCTCCGTGCTTCTCGTCGGGTGCGATGACAGCGTCGCGCAAAATGCCGCGCCGCAAGCGCCCGTTGTCAGCGCTGCTGACGTGGTGGTGAAATCCATTAGCCAGTGGGACAGCTTTAACGGTCGCATTGAAGCGGTGGAAAGCGTTCAGCTGCGTCCGCGCGTGTCCGGCTACATTGAGAAAGTGAATTACACCGACGGCCAGGAAGTGAAGAAGGGCGAGGTGCTGTTCACCATCGATGACCGAACCTATCGCGCCGCGCTGGAACAGGCGCAGGCGAACCTGGCAAGAGCCAAAACGCAGGCCAGCCTCGCGCAAAGTGAAGCCAACCGTACCGATAAGTTGATCAATACCCATCTGGTCTCACGGGAAGAGTGGGAGCAGCGTCGCTCGGCTGCCGTTCAGGCGCAGGCCGACATTCGCGCCGCGCAGGCGGCGGTTGACGCAGCCCAGCTCAACCTGGACTTCACCAAAGTGACTGCGCCTATCGATGGTCGCGCCAGCCGGGCGCTGATCACCAGCGGGAACCTGGTGACTGCGGGCGATACCGCCAGCGTCCTCACCACGCTGGTCTCGCAGAAGACGGTGTACGTCTACTTTGACGTGGACGAGTCAACCTACCTTCACTATCAAAACCTGGCCCGCAGCGGGCAGGGGGCGTCCAGCAATCACACGGCGCTGCCGGTGGAGATTGGCCTGACGGGCGAAGAGGGCTATCCCCATCAGGGCAAAGTGGATTTCCTGGATAACCAGCTTACGCCGGGTACGGGGACCATCCGCATGCGCGCGCTGCTGGATAACTCACAGCGTCAGTTCACGCCGGGACTGTTTGCCCGCGTACGCCTGCCGGGCAGTGCGGAATTTAAAGCCACGCTTGTTGACGATAAGGCGGTGCTGACCGATCAGGATCGTAAATACGTCTATATCGTGGATAAAGACGGAAAAGCGCAGCGCCGCGACATCACGCCCGGGCGTCTGGCCGACGGTTTACGTATCGTACAGCAGGGGCTGAATCCCGGGGATAAAGTCATCGTCGATGGTTTACAAAAAGTGTTTATGCCGGGTATGCCGGTTAATGCAAAAACCGTTGCCATGACCGCCAGCGCCGCCCTCAACTGATCCCTTACCTGAGAATCCAATCCATGGACTTTTCCCGTTTTTTCATCGACAGGCCGATTTTTGCCGCCGTACTGTCGATTCTGATTTTTATCACAGGATTAATCGCCATCCCGCTGCTGCCGGTGAGCGAATACCCTGACGTCGTGCCGCCAAGCGTGCAGGTGCGCGCCGAGTATCCGGGCGCCAACCCGAAAGTGATTGCTGAGACCGTGGCAACACCGCTGGAAGAGGCGAGCAACGGCGTTGAAAACATGATGTACATGAAATCCGTCGCGGGCTCCGACGGCGTGCTGGTGACTACCGTCACCTTCCGCCCGGGCACCGATCCGGATCAGGCGCAGGTTCAGGTGCAAAACCGCGTCGCGCAGGCCGAGGCGCGTCTGCCGGAAGACGTGCGGCGTTTGGGCATCACGACTCAGAAACAGTCGCCCACGCTGACGCTGGTGGTGCATCTGTTTTCGCCTGGTGGTAAGTACGATTCACTGTATATGCGTAACTACGCCACGCTGAAGGTGAAGGACGAGCTGGCGCGTCTGCCCGGCGTGGGTCAGATCCAGATTTTTGGCTCGGGTGAATACGCGATGCGCGTCTGGCTGGATCCGAACAAGGTGGCTGCCCGCGGTCTGACCGCTTCGGACGTAGTGACGGCGATGCAGGAGCAGAACGTGCAGGTCTCCGCCGGTCAGCTTGGCGCCGAGCCGCTGCCGAAAGAGAGCGACTTCCTGATCTCCATTAACGCCCAGGGCCGCCTGCATACCGAAGAAGAGTTTGGCAATATTGTCCTGAAAACAACGCAGGATGGTACGGTCGTCCGCCTGCGCGACGTGGCGCGGATTGAAATGGGCTCCGGGAGCTATGCCCTGCGTTCCCAGCTGAACAATAAAGACGCGGTCGGGATTGGTATCTTCCAGTCGCCGGGGGCGAACGCCATCGATCTGTCTAACGCGGTGCGCGCGAAAATGGACGAACTGTCCACGCGCTTCCCGGCAGACATGAAGTGGGCGGCACCTTACGATCCGACGGTCTTCGTGCGTGATTCAATCCGTGCGGTGGTGCAAACGCTGCTGGAAGCCGTGGTGCTGGTGGTGCTGGTGGTCATTCTGTTCCTGCAAACCTGGCGCGCGTCGATCATTCCGCTGATCGCGGTGCCGGTGTCGGTGGTGGGTACTTTCAGCATTCTCTACCTGCTGGGCTTCTCGCTGAATACCCTCAGCCTGTTCGGCTTGGTGCTCGCCATCGGTATCGTGGTGGACGATGCCATCGTGGTGGTGGAAAACGTCGAACGAAATATCGAAGAGGGGCTCGCCCCACTTGCGGCAGCGCATCAGGCGATGCGTGAGGTGTCCGGGCCGATTATTGCCATTGCGCTGGTGCTCTGTGCGGTATTCGTTCCGATGGCGTTCCTCTCCGGCGTGACCGGTCAGTTTTACAAACAGTTTGCGGTAACGATAGCCATTTCCACGGTGATCTCCGCCATCAACTCGCTGACGCTCTCGCCAGCGCTGGCCGCGCTGCTGTTGAAGCCGCATGGCGCCCCGAAAGATTTCCCGACCCGGCTTATCGATCGTCTGTTCGGCTGGATTTTCCGTCCGTTTAACCGCTTTTTCCGCCGCAGCTCGACTGGCTATCAGGGGCTGGTGAGCAAAACGCTCGGCCGACGCGGGGCGGTGTTTGTGGTTTATTTGCTGCTGCTTTGCGCTGCGGGGGTGATGTTTAAAGCCGTTCCCGGCGGGTTTATTCCGACGCAGGATAAGCTGTACCTGATTGGCGGCGTGAAAATGCCGGAAGGCTCGTCGCTGGCGCGTACCGATGCGGTGATCCGCAAAATGAGCGAAATCGGGATGAATACCGAAGGCGTGGATTATGCGGTCGCGTTTCCTGGCCTGAATGCGCTCCAGTTCACCAATACGCCGAACACCGGGACGGTCTTTTTTGGCCTGAAGCCGTTCGACCAGCGTAAACATTCCGCGGCGGAAATTAACGCGGAGATCAACGCGAAAATCGCGCAAATCCAGCAGGGCTTTGGCTTTTCGATTCTGCCGCCGCCGATTTTAGGGCTGGGTCAGGGGTCGGGCTATTCGCTGTACATACAGGATCGCGCTGGTCTGGGCTATGGCGCGCTGCAAAACGCGGTGAACACCATGTCCGGGGCGATTATGCAGACGCCGGGGATGCATTTCCCCATCTCAACCTACCAGGCTAACGTGCCGCAGTTGGACGTCCAGGTTGACCGCGATAAGGCGAAAGCGCAGGGCGTGTCGCTGACCGATCTCTTCGGGACGCTGCAAACCTATCTGGGCTCGTCGTACGTCAATGATTTCAACCAGTTCGGGCGTACCTGGCGCGTGATGGCGCAGGCCGACGGGCAGTTCCGCGACAGCGTGGAAGATATTGCGAATCTGCGTACCCGCAACAGCCAGGGCGAAATGGTGCCGATTGGCAGTATGGTGAACATCACGACCACCTACGGTCCGGACCCGGTGATCCGCTACAACGGCTACCCGGCGGCGGATCTGATTGGTGATGCCGACCCGCGCGTGCTCTCTTCCGCGCAGGCGATGACGCAGCTGGACGCTATGTCTAAGCAGATCCTGCCGAACGGGATGAATATTGAATGGACGGACCTGAGCTTCCAGCAGGCCACCCAGGGCAACACGGCGCTGATCGTCTTCCCGGTCGCAGTGCTGCTGGCGTTCCTGGTGCTGGCGGCGCTGTATGAAAGCTGGACGCTGCCGCTGGCGGTGATCCTCATCGTGCCGATGACGATGCTCTCCGCGCTGTTCGGCGTCTGGCTGACCGGGGGCGATAACAACGTCTTTGTGCAGGTAGGGCTGGTTGTGCTGATGGGGCTGGCCTGTAAAAACGCGATTCTTATCGTTGAGTTTGCCCGCGAACTGGAAATTCAGGGCAAAGGCATCATTGAGGCTGCGCTGGAGGCGTGCCGCCTGCGTTTACGCCCGATTGTAATGACTTCTATCGCCTTTATTGCCGGGACTATTCCACTGATCCTTGGTCACGGGGCAGGGGCAGAAGTGCGCGGCGTCACCGGGATCACCGTCTTTTCCGGGATGCTGGGCGTGACGCTGTTTGGTCTGTTCCTGACGCCGGTCTTTTACGTGACGCTGCGTAAGTTCGTGACGCGCGGCAAAGCGGAAAGAGAGGTGTTGCCTGCGTAGGACGTAGCAGATAGCAAAAAGCCGCCTTCACAATGAAGGCGGCTTTTTTTTCGCAGTCTGTCAGGATTAAGGCGCTTTTTTATGCTGCGTACAGAGTTCCGGCACCGGATCGCACCCGCTGGTATCGGCTTTTTTCACCTCTTCCAGCGCGCTGGCGACGGTATGGCGCGCTAAAACCGCTAACGAAGCCTGTTCCGCTTCATCAGCGATTGATTTGAAGTACCAGCAGGCGTTGGCGCTGACCACGCAGCGGGCCGGGACGTCAGGACGGGACGCCCACAGCTTTTTATCTTCAGTGACGGAAAGGTAGATATCACGCAGGGTGATCTCTTCAGCCGGGCGGCCAAGATGAATAGAGCCGTTGCGGCCAAGCGTGGAGACGATAATGCCGTCGCGGGCGAGAGGAACCATTAATTTGCGGATAAAGCTCGGATTCGCTTCCAGGCCGTAAGCCAGGATTGCACTCGTCGAACGTTCACCCGATTGCTCCGCCATCGCTACGCTGAGAACCATCTGCAAAGCTGTCGGGAAGCGGTAATCTAACATTTTTCTGTCCTGGGTTGCGGTGAATCTTGTTCTTTTTGGCACCGCAGAGGTGAATAATCAGTAAGTAACAATATAACAAATACGGTAATTTTATTGAAGCAATCTGCGGCATACGTGAAGTAACGCTGCGCTGACACATGTCAGGACGTGTAGCGCCGGGTTTACGTTCATGCGAACGCCGGATTCGGGAAATCAACGGTCACCATAAGACCACCTTCGGCTGACGTACTCAGATTGACCCTGCCGTTGTGTTGCTGCGTAACGGCTTTGACGATGGCAAGCCCCAGTCCACTCCCGCTTTGGGTCTGATTAGGATCGCGGAAAAATCTGTCGAACACGCGCTCCCGCAGTTCAATCGGGATACCGGGGCCCGCGTCTGAGACGCGCAGCTGAGCGCACTTATCACGCGATTGCAGTTGTACCTCAATGCGTCCACCCTCGGGGCTGTACTTCACGGCATTCTCAATTAAATTGTCGATCAGCGACACCAGACGTTCCCGAATGCCTGCGACATGGATTTCATCGTCGGCGAAGAATTCAAACTCAATTCTGCGTCCGGACGCCAGCGGTTCCAGGGCAGCCATTCGCTCCTGAATAAGCGTTGTCAGCGGCACAGGCGACATCACCGTGCTGATGTGTGCTTCGCTGTGCATCATCAGCAGAAGCTGATTGACGAGACGCGCAGCACGGCTATTGCTGCGAACAATGCCCGCAAGCAGTTCCTGCTGGCTTTCGCTGATGACCCAGGACTGCAATGCCTCGACGTTGATCCGCATCGCGGCCAGAGGCGTACGCAGTTCGTGAGCGGCATCGGCAATAAACATTTTTTCCCTTTCGGCGCTTTCCCGCACCCTGGCCAGAAAGTCATTAATCGCGTCGACCGTCTGGCGAAGCTCCCTGTGTCTGGGGACGGCTTTTAAAGGCGAGAGATCGTCCGGCGTGCGCAATGAAATTTCATCTACCACCTTGTTCCAGGGGCGCATCGCGATGCGGATGGACAGCCACGCGGGGAACAGAAGAAAAGGGATGCATATCATCAGCGGCATGACGTAGTAGCCGCGTGAGTTCAGATAGATAAAGAAATTCCAGCTACCGGCAGGGGTAAAAAGGGTGACCTCCACGTCGGAGTGCGCGGATTTGAGGGTACGGCTTGTCCATGTATGGTCCTCACTCTGGACATGCTGCATGACCCCCAGACGGCTATTTTTTACCCCCGTTGGCGCACCATTCGAAGAAAAAATAATCTCGTTATTCTTGCGAACAATGAGGTTGATGGACAGCTCCGGGTCTTCACCGCCGCCATAGCCCTCCCGCAGCGCCTTGCTGAACGCTGCCAGCACGGCATCACGCGCCTGCGGGCGATCGTCCATGCTCTCTACCAGGGAAAAAACGGTTTCGTAAGTCTCACTGCCCGTCAGTATGGGAGGACTACGCAGGTCTTCCAGCAAAATGAAGGTTAAAAAGAGACACCAGAGCAACGTAAGCAGCAGCATCTGGGCGACCAGCATTCGCCTGACCAGTGTGGGAAGCCTGAGGTGGTGCCAAAAATTACGCATCAACCTGCCGCCTTCTGAACGGGTACGGTATCAATGACATACCCAACGCCTCTCACCGTTCGCACAAAGCCATCGCCAATTTTTCGCCGCAGGTTACCCATATGCACATCAAGTGCGTTGCTGAGGTTTTCTTTCGTGCCAAATAACCTTTCTTCCAGATACCGTCGCGTAAGCACGCGATCGGCGCGCAGCATTAACGTTTCAAGCAGCGCATATTCGCTTGCCGTCAGCTCAACGTGGCGTGCGCTCACCGTTACGCGACGCGTCGGAATATGAAGCGACAAACCGCGAATTTCTATTGCCTCATTTTCAAAACCGTAACTGCGCCGCGCAAGGGCTCTCACGCGCGCCAGCAGTTCGGCGAGAACAAAAGGTTTGACCAGATAATCGTCTGCGCCTGCATCCAGACCGCACAGGCGGTCCTGTAGCGTGCCTCGCGCCGTCAGGATGATGACGGGGACGCCCTTAAGCTGTTGACGCAGGCGCGTCATCAGGCTCATGCCATCGCCATCGGGCAGCCCCAGGTCTAGCAAAATAAGTTCCGGCACGCAGATCCCAAGCTGATGCAGCGCATCCTCTTTGCGGCGTACCCATATGACATCAAATCCTTGATCTGCAAGGGCGATACGTACGCCATTGCCGAGATCCAGGTCGTCTTCAATTAATAGAATTTTCACATTGGTAACTGTATCAACAGTGCATGAAGAACAACTGAAGAAAAAACGGTATCAGGAATTCTTCAGGGTTTACAGAACCTTCACTTGCTTCAGCATTTCTTCATTTACGGCTCATAAGAATCTTAAGGTGAGTATTCAGAATAAGCGCTCTGGCGTTTAACACCGCTTGTATCGCAATTATCTGAATCCAAAGGGCTTCTTTAATGAGAAACATCACACTGCGTCATAGTTTCCCCCGTTCACGCATCGGTCGCAGCATGAAAAGCATCTTGCCGGGGGCCGTCCTGGCGTTACTGGCTACCACGGCCCTGGCGGCAGATCAGCTCCAGGGCAACGTGTTAACCCTGGGAGGCGGCGTGGATGTTGCGCCACGCTATTCCGGTTCGGACAAGAGCCGGGTCTCTGCGGCTCAGGTGGTTGATTACGCGATGGCAAATGGTTTTTTTGTCAGCACCACGCGGGGGATCGGCTACGGCAACAGCTTTGGTAACCTGGACTACAATGCAGCGCTGAGCTATCGCGCTGGACGTAAGGATCGCGACGTAAGCAGCGATTCGATCGCCTCCGGCAGCGACGACCTGCGGGGAATGGGTGACATTAAAGGCTCAGCTATCGTTGTGCCAGGGCTGGGGTACAGGGTGACTGACTGGCTGACCGTGCAGTTGCAGGCAGAGGTTCCGGTTTCTGAGAGAGACAATGGTGAGGCTGTGCATTTCGGCATTGCCAGCCCGATCTATACATCTCCGAAAAATGCGTTAACGCTGGCGCTGACCGGTAGCTGGGGATCCAGTAAGTACGTGCAAACCTATTACGGGGTGAATGCCGCCCAGTCGGCCGCATCGGGTTTTGCCCGACACGATGCCGGATCGGGACTATATGCGTATTCGCTGAACCTGGACTGGACTCATAAGCTCACCTCCCGCTGGAGCCTGCTTGCCGCAGCTGGCGTTACGCAGCTGACGGGAGAGGCTGGCGATAGCCCAATTGTTCAGCGAAAAACGTCTCCTGTGGGAAGTTTGAAGGTGACGTACAGCTTCTGATGGTTAAGAGTGGGGGGAAGGCGCGTCTGTGAAAACCGCACATAACCCCGTTGCAGGAGCCAGAAGTGCATAAAGCCCGCAGGATGGCGTGGCCCGAAGTCGGACCGTTCATCATGCGGGCTTTTTTATCACTGTTGACCCGATAACGCCTGTTCAATCGTACGGGTAACGACGTCCGGCTGGCTGACCATCGATACATGGCTTGCCGCTACCTCCGTGGTGTTGGCGTTGATTTTCTTCGCCATTGCGCGCTCAAGCTCAGGATTGATCATCCGGTCATTTTTGCTGATCACATACCAGCTCGGTTTGTCATGCCAGGCGGCATGCGCGACTTTCTCCCCAAACGCATCGGCCTTAATAGGGCTTTGCGTCGCGGCAATCACGCTGCGCTCAACGTCCTTCACGTCAGGGGCAAAATTCTCGCTGACCGCTTTTGTCGGCAGATATAAATACCCCTCTGACGTTTTAGCGAGGCTGGCGCTCCCTGGCGGAGCAGGATAACTGTCTGCCAGATCTGCGGTCGACTGGCCGGAATCCGGCGCAAAAGCGGCAACGTAAACCAGAGACTTCACCCGCGCATTATTGCCCGCTTCGCTGATTACCGACCCGCCCCAGGAGTGCCCGACCAGCACAACGTCGCCATGAGCCCGGGCGATAGCACGCTGCGTGGCGGCGACATCATCTTTCAGAGACGTGAGCGGAAGTTGTAACGCAATGACCTCGGTATGGTGTTTTTGCAGCCGGGTAATCACCTTATTCCAGCTGCTGCCGTCGGCAAACGCCCCGTGCACCAGCACCACGCTGGCTTTAGTCTCTGCCAGCGCGCTGGTGGAAACCGCCAGCAGCGCCGCTGTTAATACAGACAATGCTTTCATAACAGGCTCCTTAAAAGTGGTGAACCGCGGCGTGTGGCGGCACGGTGAATTCAACGGTTTTATGGTCGATGGGCTTATGCGTCGGGTCGGCAACGATGATGGTTACCTTGTGTTTCCCGGCGGGCAGCCCGACCAGGATCACCGGCTCGCCGCTGGTATCAGCCCAGTGCCAGGGCGCGTCATCCACCACAACGTGAATATGGCCGATACGCGGAGTGACTTTCAGCGCGTCGGGTCCAAATACAGGTTCAATGCGCAGGTTTTCGACGCGGTACTGAATAAAGACTGCACCTTTACTCAGCGGTCCCGCCAGCGGTGGGTCGACGATCAGTTTTGCTGGCGGCTGGGGTTTTTCCTGCGGCGATACGGCGGCCGGGCCATTAACATCAGCAGCGCTCAGGCCATCTAACGGTGCGGCCCGTGCGCCAGCAAAGGACGTCAGCGCAAATACAGGAAGCAGGAAATATCGACGAATCATCTGTGTCTCTCCTCATCAGTTTATTATGGCGAGGGATACAGAAGACCATTTTTATGTATCGGGGATGTTTGCTTCTGCGGGCGTTTTGTACCGGTTTGTCAGCGTAGCGCTCGGGATACAGTGCGATACAGTTTGTTTGCCTGGGCTGCGCACGAGCGCCACTGCGAACCCCGCAATGACCAGCGTCAGTCCTGCGGAAACCCACATTCCGCCTGTTATACCCAGCGACTTATTCAGCCACGCATACGCAAACGGAGAGGCGGCTGCCATCAGTTGGCCTGGAATAAGCAGCAGCCCCGTGCGGCTGGCATAGCGCTCTGTACTAAACAGTTCCAGGGGTAGCGTCGCTTTGACGATAGTCACCAGCCCGTTAATGGCACCAAAGCCGAACACAAATCCGGCGGCACACCAGGCCAGCATGTCGCTGCTCAGTCCGATGAGAAAACAAAGCGGCATGGCGAGCGCAGTGAAAAGCGTCAGTTTTAGCGGAGTGAGGCGCGCCCCTGCCAGCACCTCCATAAGGCGCGCACCGGTCTGCCCCATTCCCCACAGCATGCCGACGGCGACCGGCAGGCCGAAGCTGGCGATAAATTCGGGAAGGTGTGTAGAGGTGCCGTTAGAGACGAAGGTGATGAGAGCAATGAAGGTTGCATAAAGCCAGCCATTACGCCTGTCATGAGGGGAAACCTGCGTACATGCTTTGGGCTTGACCGTAAAGCGCTGGCGCGGGAAGCGCCGAAGAAGCAGGGCACTGAGCAGACCGAACAGGGCGTAGATCTTCAGCGCATCCTGCCAACCCATCACGTTCAGTAAGGCGTCTCCCAGCGGCCAAAAGACAGCGGACGCCAGCCCGCCTGCCAGGGTGACACGAGAGATTGTCCTGCGTGCCTGCGGTCCGTATAGGTTCACAAGAGCGGAGAAAAGCGCATCATACAGCGACAGGCGCATCCCGATGCCGGTCAGCAACCAGGCGCCATACCAGCCTGAAAGTGTGGGCGTAAAGGCCATTGACAGACAGCTTACGGCGATCAGCAAGGTCCCGCTCATTACCACCCTTTGTCCACCAAAACGCGCCAGCAGAGGAGCGACAAACGGCGAGACAATAGCCATAACCAGCATGGCCAGCGTCAGGCCAAGATAGATTTTGGGGGACGACCAGCTTCGGTCTGCTGTAATGGCATGAGCAAAGGTTCCCGGCATGTAAAAGGAGATCCCCCAGTTAATGAGTTGATTACATCCCGCAGTGAGCGCAAGACGGCGAGGGAGTGCAGGTGTTTCCATTATTTTTCATTCCGTTAGGCAGTTGTCCCGAGCATACAGGGCGCGGTATTGTGCTGGCAGAGCCGTATCCTTATTCACCCTATAAGAGAAACTTTGCATGACGACGCTCAATCTGGGACACCTCGCCACTTTTCGTCTGGTCGTTCAACGCGGCAGCTTTTCTGCGGCAGCAGATGTAATGGGTATTTCCCAGCCCGCCGTCAGCCTGCAAATACGCCAGCTGGAGCAGTTTCTTCAGACGCGGCTGATCGAACGTACGGGGCGTGGAATCAAAGCCACTGCTGCCGGTGAGGCGCTACGGGTGCACGGTGAACGTCTTGAACTGGCGGTTGAGGAGACAATTCATTCGGTTAGCGCGTTCAATCAGGAAGTGAGCGGCACCATCACGCTTGGCACGGGCGCGACGGCCTGTATTCATCTGCTTCCAGCGCTGTTGCAGCAGCTTCGTGAGGAGTATCCCCTGTTACGGATCGGAGTGACGACGGGAAATACGCCAGATATCGTCAGGGCGATTGAGGAGAATCGGCTGGATATGGGGCTGGTCACGCTACCGGCGAGCGGTCGTACGTTGGCGATTATGCACGCGATGCAGGAAGAGTTTGTCTGGATTGGCGCGCAGGTTCAGCCGGAAGAAGGGGAGCAGTTTACGCCAGACTCTTTATACGCTCAGCCGCTCATTGCGTTTGAGTCGGGCAGCGGTACGCGAACGTTGATTGACGGCTGGTTTGAAGCCCGCGGACTAGCCGTCTCACCGGTTATGCAGCTTGGCAGTATTGAGGCCATCAAACGCATGGTACGTGCAGGGCTGGGCTACAGTATTGTGCCGCGAATGGCGGTGGAGCATGCCGACGACCGGGAGGGATTACGCGTTCAATCGTTAACGCCCGTTCTGCGCCGGCAACTGGCGATAGTGATGCGTCAGGATAAGATCCTCAGCAAAGGGATGACGGTAATTATTCGGCTGTTACAGCGTGAACATGGACGTTAGCGCTCGGGCGAATCCACTACGAGGCCTGATTGCTGCGACTGAATTTTGTCCTGATGGTGATACCAGGCGCCAATGGAGGAATAAACAAAGCGGCCAAAGAAAAACAGGAAACTGATGAGCAGTATGATGCGGGTCATCCGGGTGTTAAATCGATGTCGTTTTCGCATACGCGTAGCCTGACTCACTTTCTTTTCCTGAGTATACCCTTTTGGGCGATACGGCTATTAAGGCACAGCCGCAAGTCTGGGTCAATTCGGCGAAATGTAAAATACCGTCAATGCTTACATTAATTTATGTTATTAAAAACAACGCTTTTATTTATCGCATTGATAATTACAGGAAAAATATTCAAAAAAAACGTAAGAAAGGTTTATTCAGATAAATTAATTTGATTTAGGTCAACCGCATCCCGTCGTTGATATTTAAAATCCCTCCTCCACTGTGCTTGCCAGGAATTTTCCGGGCAACGTGTACGTCAGGTTGGATGCCTGTCTTCCTTTACCCTCTGGAGCGCAAGGGTTGTAAACGAGCATCTATGAATATTCACCACATCCTGAAGCAAAATAAAGACCGCTGGTGGGCACTTCCTCTTATTTTACCCGTCGTGTTACTCCCGGTACTAAGTGTGGCTAATACCTTAACGCAGCTGGGCGACGGTATCGTTGCGCTCTATTATCTCCCGCTCTCTTTTCTGCTGGCGCTGATGTTGTTCTTTGGCCTGGAAGCCCTCCCCGGGGTGGTGGTATCGCTATTTTTACGTTATTACCCCTCCGTTGGGTTATTTGAAACCGTGGCTGGCATTCTGCATTTTATCGTTCCTCTGGTGCTCAGCTGGGGCGGTTATCGCGTATTTGCGCCCCGGCGCAATATGACCGCTTACGGTGACATACGTCTGATGGGGCAGCGTATTTTCTGGCAGGTGTTTTGTCCGGCAACGCTTTTTCTGGTGCTGTTTCAGTTTGCGGTTTATCTCGGCATTTATGAGAGCCGCCAGAGCCTCGCGGGACTAAATCCCCTCAATATTCGGTCACTTATTAACTATCAGGGGCTACTGGTGAGCGGGCTGACGGGCGTGCCGCTAAGCTACCTGCTGATCCGCCTGATACGGCATCCGCGCTATATCAAGGGACTAATGTCCCAGCTCCGCGCGCAAATAGACAAAAAGGTGACGGCCGTTGAGTTTGTGGTGTGGTTTTTAGCCCTGGGCGGGTTGCTGGTCATGCTGCTGCTGCCCATGAATGCAAACAGTTCCATTTTCAGTACCAACTACACCTTGTCCCTGCTGATGCCCGTGATGCTCTGGGGGGCGATGCGCTTTGGCTACAAGCTGATGTCACTCATCTGGACGCCGGTCCTGCTGGTGTCGATTCACTTTTTTTATCACTACATTCCGGTGCAAGAGGGGTATGGCATTCAGCTGGCGATCACCTCATCCAGCTATCTGGTCTTTTCCTTCGTTGTGACGTACATGTCGATGCTGGCGACACGCCAGCGCGCCATCAATATTCGCTCCCGCAGTCAGGCTTTTCTCGATCCGGTGGTGCATATGCCCAACCTGCGGGCGCTGTCGCGCGAGCTGGCCAGTCATCCGTGGTCAGCGCTCTGTTTACTGCGCGTGCCCGAGCTGGAGGTACTGGGACGCAATTACGGCGTGATGCTGCGGATCCAGTATAAACAGCAGCTGGCGCAATGGATAAACGGCACTCTACAGCCCAATGAGCGAGTCTATCACCTCACCGGGTATGACATGGCGGTGCGTCTGGATGCGGAGTCGCATCAACAGCGCATTGAGACGCTGGACGAGCATATCAAGCAGTTCGTTTTTGTCTGGGATGGTATGCCGGTACAGCCTCAGGTCGGCATAAGCTATTGCTATGTGCGCTCACCCGTCAATCACCTCTATCTGGTGCTGGGGGAGCTGGGCATCGTGGCCGATCTCTCCCTTTCTACCAACCACCCGGAAAATCTTCAGCAGCGCGGGGCTGTTCACTTGCAGCGTAGCCTGAAAGATAAGGTCGCGATGATGAGCCGTTTACAGGCCGCGCTGGAGCAGGACGCTTTTACCCTGCTGGTTCAACCCGTTCGCGGGCTGCGCGGCGATTGTTATCACGAGGTGCTGCTGCGAATGCGTGATGATAATGGGGCGCTGATCTTTCCCGAACAGTTCCTGCCCATAGCACAGGAGTTTGGTTTATCGTCGCGTGTCGATTTATGGGTACTGGAGCGTACGTTGAGTTTCCTGGCACAGCACCGCCAGCGGTTGCCGGGCCAGCGCTTTGCGATCAACCTCGCACCTTCTACCGTCTACCGGGCGCAGTTCCCGCTTGAAGTGAGCCGCCTGTTAGCCAAATACGCCGTTGAAGCATGGCAGTTGATCTTTGAAGTGACCGAAAGCAGCGCCTTTGGTCATGCGGATCTGGCGGCGTCTACCCTCAGGAAATTACAAAAAATGGGCATCCGGATCGCCATTGATGATTTTGGCACCGGCTACGCCAGCTATGCGCGGTTAAAAAGCGTGGACGCCGACATCCTCAAAATCGACGGCGGTTTTATTCGCAATATTGTCAGCAACAGCCTGGATTACCAGATTGTGGCTTCTATTTGCCATCTGGCCCGGATGAAGAAAATGCTGGTGGTGGCGGAATATGTGGAAACAGAAGAGATACGTAGCGCGGTGCACGCGCTAGGTATCGATTATGTGCAGGGTTATTTGATTGGGTTGCCGGCTGAGCTTGATACGTTGCTCGACACGGAGCCTTCTCAGGAGAGCGCCTGAGCCGTTACGCTGCCGCCTCAGAACTCTCTTCTTCAATCTTCAACAGCCAGCCGGTGACCGCTTCCCAGTACTGCTGCTCTTTTTCCAGATCCAGCAGTACCAGCGCGTTCTGGCTGAACCAGTCGTGCGGGAAGCTCAGCGTCCAGTGATAGTCATCCGTTTTTAGCTTCAGCGTCGGCGGCGTGGTGGTCGCCTGTCGCTGATTATTGAGCAATACGCCCAGGCGCAACAGCTGAATGAGCGGCAGGAACTGCTTTTTCTTAAACAACGTAAAGCGCGGCAGATCGTCGAGCTTGATGGCTTTGCGGTGATAGCGGACCAGCGTCGCCATCATGGTTTGCTGCTCCTGGTTGAAGCCAGGCAGATCGCTGTTTTGCAGAATATAGGCTGAATGGCGATGCATTCCGCTGTGGTTAATGTTCAGCCCCACCTCGTGCAGCATGGCGGCCCATTTTAACAGTGCGGCCAGCTGCGGATGCGCCAGCTTAGGATTTTGCTCCTCCCACTGCTCGTACATCTGCACCGTGGTTTCGAGAACACGCTTCGCCTGTTCACGGTCGATGTTGTACTGGTTGGCCAGGCTCTGCGCGGTACGGCTGCGAATATCCTGATGACGGAAACGTCCTTCCATCTCATACAGCACGCCTTCACGCAGGGCGCCGTCAGAGAGGCGCAGCTCTTTGATCGCCAGCGCGTCAAACACGCCGCAGAGGATCGCCAGCCCCGGTACGAACACGGCTTTACGTTCGTCGGACAGACCCGGCAAACTCAGGGCGTCGAAGCTCTTATGCTTAAGCACCTCTTCGGTGAGTTTCACCAGGCGCTCAGGCGTAATAAACCCGTCTTTTTCACCCATCGCCAGCAGCACTTCATGGGCCGCTTTAATCGACCCTGATGCGCCCAGCGCCACGTTCCAGCCCTGAATACGGTATTGCCAGGCCAGATTTTCCAGTTTTTGAACGGCGGCCATGCGCGCGCGCTGGAAGTTTTCGCGGGTGATGACGCCGCCCGGGAAATACATCTGCGCGAAGCTGACGCAGCCCATACGGCGGCTTTCCACCAGACGCGGCTCGAAGTCTTCGCCAATCACCAGTTCCGTGGAGCCACCGCCGATATCAATCACCAGCTTGCGGCCTTTTTCCGGCTGCGTATGCTCCACGCCCATAAAAATCAGGCGCGCTTCTTCGTTACCGGAGATGATCTCAATCGGGTAGGGGATAACCTTTTCCGCGCGCTTAAGAAATTCCGGCGCGTTCAGCGCCTGGCGTAGCGTATGCGTTCCAACGATGCAGACGCTGGACGGTGAAAAGCCTTGCAGACGTTCTGCGAACAGCGACAGGCAGTTCAGCCCGCGCTCCATAGCCTCTTCGCTCAGCATGTTACGCGCGTCGAGACCATCGGCCAGATGCACACGCTGCTTCAGACGACCGATGATCTGCATCGCGCCATCCACCTCGCGGGCGATGACCATATGGAAACTGTTTGAGCCAAGATCGACCGCAGCGAACTCCTGCGGGCGTGGGGTATTATCGTTTATTGGCATAGGTTAATCGGGTTGCTCAAGTGATTTAATGTAATCGTAAATCGCCAGCTGCGAGCGCACTTTACGGCGATTGCCGCGCGGTACATAGCGATTACTGAGTTCTTTGTCGATATAACGTGCTTTCACCGTATCGCTGAACAGGATCTCGATAATGTCCAGGATACGCTGCTTCAGGCGAGGATCCAGCAGCGGTGCCGCCACTTCAATACGGTAATCAATGTTACGCGTCATCCAGTCGGCGGACGAGAGGTATACGCGCTTATCACCGGCGTTATCGAAAATATAGACGCGATCGTGTTCAAGATAGCGATCCACAATGCTGATCACGCGGATGTTATCGCTAATGCCTTCCAGTTCCGGAATGAGCGAGCACATGCCACGAATGAGCAGATTTACCGGAACGCCAGAACTGGAGGCCGCGTACAGGCGGTCCACCAGCCCTTTGTCCACCAGATTGTTGAGCTTCAGCGTAATGCCGGACGACAAGCCGTTCTGCGCATTGGCAATCTCTTTGTCGATCATATCGTACAGCAGGCGCCGTGAGTTCTGCGGTGACACCAGCAGATAATCGAAGCTCACCGGGCGGTACGGGTTCTCAATGAAGTTGAACACCCGACGCACTTCGTTGGTGATGCGGGCATCGGCAGTCAGCAGCGAATAGTCGGTGTAGATTCTCGCGGTTTTCTCGTTAAAGTTCCCGGTACCGATATGGGCGTAGCGCACCACGTCGTCACCCTCTTTACGGGAGATCAGGAACAGCTTGGCGTGAATTTTCAGCCCCGGCGCGGAGAAGATGACGTGCACGCCCGCTTCCGTCAGTCGGCGCGCCCAGTGGATGTTGGCCTCTTCGTCGAAGCGAGCCTGGAGCTCAACTACCACGGTCACTTTCTTGCCGTTGTGCGCCGCGTGGATCATCGCATCGATGATGCGGGAATCTTTCGCCACGCGATAAATATTGATTTTAATCGCCAGCACGTTCGGATCGAATGAGGCCTGACGCAGCAATTCCAGCACGTGCTCAAAGGTATGATACGGATAGTAGAGCAGTACATCCCGTTCGCGGATGGCGTCGAACCCGTTGCGGAACTTATCGAACCAGATATGGCGCAGGCGCGGCAGCGGTTTGTTCACCAGATTGGCTTTGCCGACGTTCGGGAAGCCAATGAAATCTTTAAAGTTGTGGTAACGCCCGCCGGGAATAATGGAGTCGTAGCGGGAGATGGTCAGCTTATCGCGCAGCATCTCCACCATTGCGTCCGGCATATCACGCTGATAGACAAACCGCACCGGCTCTGCCGTCAGGCGCTGCTTGAGGCTGGAAGACATCAGCTCCATCAGGCTGGCCTCCATCTCATGCACCAGATCGTACTCGGCGTCACGGGTCATCTTCATCGAGTAGGCGTTGAGCGCGTCGTAATCGAAGAAGCCTTTGAAGATATCGTCCAGGCAGTAGCGCAGGATGTTATCCAGCAGGATCATCGGCTTACGTCGGCGCGGGGTTTCCGGCGGCAGGTTTACAAAGCGTGGGACTTTATCAGACGGTATTTCCAGCAGCGCGTAGTTAATGGTCTCACCACGAATGATTTCTACCGCCAGATAGGTGTAGTCATCTTTCAGGAACTGCACCAGATCGGTTTCACGGTTGATCAGAATCGGGGTGATATGCTGGCGCAGATAATGTTTAAAATAGTGGCGCAGCCAGTTTTGCTGATTCGCGGAGAGCTGGCGTTCGTTGATCAGGAAGATTTGGTTGCGTGCCATTTCCAGCAGCAGCTCGTTATAGAGGCCATCAAATTCCTGATCGGCTTTCATGACGCGAGACTGGATTTTTCCAAGCAGATGTCGCGAGTGGGAGTTTAAGCCCTGTTCTTCGCTGATGATGATTCGGCGTTTCAGTTCGGCGAAGCGAACCTTGTAGAACTCATCCAGATTGTTGGAATAGATGCCTAAAAAACGCATACGTTCAATCAGCGGGTTGGTTTTATCGGCCGCTTCCTGAAGTACACGTTCGTTGAATGCTAACCAGCTTAGCTCTTTCTCGATGTATAACTTTTCCTGACCCATTACAGCTCACACTCCAGTTCAATCACAGGACGTGGTAAATCCGTCTCGTCCTTATTATGGCGAGCATTTCCACGATATGTCCAACAGTGCCAGAAAAGTATGACAGTTATTTTTTTATTGGGGAATTTAGAGGGTTGGGGGAGGGGATGTCGGGTGGCGCTGCGCTTACCACGACCTACGGGACCGTAGGCCCGTGCAAGCGAAGCGCCGCCGGGCAATTCAAACAGACTACTCTTCGGCAGCATAACCCTGCGGGGGCAACTTCACTCCGTCCAGCCAGGCTGCGCCGTCGCGCATCTCAAGACGGCCGTCAACAAACCAGCTTACCACCAGCGGATAAATGGCGTGTTCCTGAGCCTGTACACGTTCGGTCACGTCGTCTTCGTTGTCACCGTCAAAGACCGGTACTTTTGCCTGCAAAATGACCGGACCGCCGTCCAGCTCGTCGGTAACGAAATGCACGGAGGTACCATGCTCCTCATCGCCGTTCTCCAGCACCTGACGATGGGTGTGCAGACCGGGGTATTTTGGTAGCAGGGAAGGGTGGATATTGAGCAGTCGTCCGGCGTAGTGTGCAACAAAAGCCGGGCTCAGGATGCGCATGTAGCCTGCCAGCACCACCACGTCAGGCGCGTAGGCGTCAATCTCCTGCACCAGCTCACGGTCAAAGGCTTCACGCCCGGCGAACTGGCTGGCTTCCAGCGCGTGCGCAGGAATGTTCGCTTCCCGCGCGCGCTCAAGGCCGAATGCATCGGCCTTGTTGCTGAATACTGCCCGAATGGTGCCATTGATTTTCTTCTGTTTGCAGGCGTCTATGATTGCCTGCAAATTGCTTCCGTTGCCGGAAATGAGCACCACGATGTTTTTCATTCAATGACCACACGCTGTTCGGAATCGGAAGCTTTAATCGTACCGATTTTCCACGCGTTTTCACCTTTTTCTGTCAGCAGCTTAATCGCTTTATCCGCTTCGCTGGCGGGCAGGGCGATAACCATGCCCACGCCGCAGTTAAAGGTGCGGTACATTTCATGCTCGCTCACGTTGCCTGCGGTTTGCAGCCAGTTGAAGACGGACGGCCACTGCCATGAGGAGGCGTCGATCACCGCCTGGGTATTATCCGGCAGCACGCGCGGAATGTTTTCCCAGAAGCCGCCGCCGGTAAGGTGAGCGATGGCGTGCACGTCAACGTTCTCAATCAGCTCCAGCACGTTTTTCACGTAGATGCGGGTCGGGGCCAGCAGGTGATCGGCCAGCGGTTTGCCGTCCAGCTCGGTGGTCAGCGGGTCGCAACCGCTCACTTCGAGGATCTTACGCACCAGAGAGTAGCCGTTGGAGTGCGGACCGCTGGAGGCCAGCGCAACCAGCACATCGCCGTCAGCCACTTTGCTGCCGTCGATAATTTCTGATTTTTCTACCACGCCGACGCAGAAGCCTGCGACGTCATAATCTTCACCGTGATACATGCCAGGCATTTCTGCGGTTTCACCGCCGACCAGCGCACAGCCGGATTGCAGGCAGCCTTCGGCGATACCGTTAATGACGCTGGCTGCGGTATCCACGTCCAGCTTGCCGGTCGCGTAGTAATCCAGGAAGAACAGCGGCTCAGCGCCCTGTACCACCAGGTCGTTGACGCACATCGCCACCAGATCGATACCAATCGTATCGTGACGCTTAAGATCCATCGCCAGGCGCAGTTTTGTACCGACACCATCCGTACCCGAGACCAGCACAGGTTCACGATATTTTTGCGGCAGCGCGCACAGTGCGCCGAATCCACCCAGGCCACCCATCACTTCCGGGCGGCGGGTTTTTTTCACCACACCTTTGATTCGGTCAACCAGCGCATTACCTGCGTCAATATCAACACCGGCATCTTTGTAGCTGAGAGAAGTTTTGTTGGTCACGGCTTAAATCCCCACGCGATTGCATAGCTAGTAAGAAAAATCGGCGCAATTCTAACAGTCCAGGCAAACGTTTGCGAGCCTATTCTCGGCGTGGGGATCTTTTTTTCTGTGCGGCCTGTACAGGGCAACAAACTTGACTCTGTTCACGAAAATGAAACCGGTTTCGGCGATCTGCTTGCAACGGCAATCCCCTTTGCACATCATCAAACTGAAACCGGTTTCTGTAACTGTTTTTGCAGAAAATAACGCAGAATGAGGGATAGCGAATGTCAGGATTTAAAGCAGGTTTTCTGTGGGGTGGGGCCGTTGCGGCGCACCAGCTTGAAGGCGGCTGGAAAGAGGGCGGCAAGGGCGTGAGCGTTGCCGATGTCATGACGGCAGGTGCCCATGGGGTACCGCGTGAAATCACCAACGGCGTGATGGAGGGGAAAAATTACCCAAACCACGAAGCCATCGACTTCTATCACCGCTATAAAGAAGACATCAAACTCTTTGCCGAAATGGGGTTCAAATGCTTTCGCACCTCCATCGCCTGGACGCGTATCTTCCCGAAAGGCGACGAGCTGGAGCCGAACGAAGCGGGACTCCAATTCTATGACGATCTGTTCGACGAGTGCCTGAAGCACGGCATCGAGCCGGTGATCACGCTTTCCCACTTCGAGATGCCTTTCCACCTGGTGACGGAATACGGCGGCTGGCGCAACCGTAAGCTGATCGACTTCTTTGTCCGCTTCGCGAAGGTCGTTTTTGAGCGCTACCAGCATAAAGTGAAGTACTGGATGACCTTTAACGAGATCAACAACCAGGCCAACTTCCACGAAGACTTTGCGCCGTTTACCAACTCCGGGCTGAAATATGCGCCGGGAGAAGATCGCGAGCCGGTGATGTTCCAGGCGGCGCACTATGAGCTGGTGGCCAGTGCTCTGGCGGTGAAGGCGGGGCGCGAGATCAACCCGTCACTGCAAATCGGCTGCATGATTGCCATGTGCCCCATCTATCCGCTGACCTGTGCCCCGGACGACATGATGATGGCGATGAACGCCATGCATCGCCGCTACTGGTTCACCGACGTTCACGTGCGCGGCAAGTATCCGCAGCATCTGCTCAACTACTTTGAACGTCGCGGCTTCGCGCTGGATATTACCGAAGAAGATAAAGTGGCGCTGACGCAGGGCTGCGTGGATTACATCGGGTTCAGCTACTACATGTCTTTCGCTACCAAAGCGACGGCGGATAATCCGACGCTGGATTACGACGAGAGCAAGAGCCTGGTTTCTAACCCGTACGTGCAGAAATCGGACTGGGGCTGGCAGATCGATCCTGTCGGGCTGCGCTACTCCCTGAACTGGTTCTGGGATCACTATCAGCTGCCGCTGTTTATTGTGGAAAACGGTTTTGGCGCGATCGACGTGCAGGAGAGCGACGGCACGGTGAACGACCAGTACCGCATCGACTACCTTTCCGCCCACATCCGCGAGATGAAAAAAGCGGTGGTGGAAGACGGCGTGGATCTGATGGGCTACACGCCGTGGGGCTGTATCGACCTGGTCTCTGCCGGCACCGGCGAGATGAAGAAACGCTACGGCTTTATCTTTGTCGATAAAGATAACGAAGGTAACGGTACGCTGAACCGCAGCAAGAAGAAATCGTTCGACTGGTATAAGCAGGTGATTGCCAGCAACGGAGAGCAGCTATAATTGCCCGGTGGCGCTGCGCTTACCGGGCCTACGGGATGTCCAGGCCGGGTAAGCGTTAGCGCCACCCGGCAGAATCCCGCCCCCAAGCCGGAGCCTCGCCTCCGGCTTTTTTGTTTTTGATTGATGTATGTCAAGCAAGATGGGTATGGCGCAATCCGAAAAAAGCGGTATAATCCCGCGATTTTTTTGCGGATGCCACCTCAGAGGAGAAAGAGAATGAAGATTGTGGAAGTGAAACACCCACTCGTTAAACACAAGTTGGGCCTGATGCGTGAGCATGACATCAGCACGAAGCGTTTTCGCGAACTGGCTTCTGAAGTGGGTAGCCTGCTGACCTACGAAGCGACCTCTGATCTGGAAACGGAAAAAGTGACCATCGAAGGCTGGAACGGCCCGGTACAGGTTGAGCAGATCAAAGGTAAAAAAATTACCGTGGTGCCAATCCTGCGTGCGGGTCTGGGCATGATGGAAGGCGTGCTGGAGCACGTCCCAAGCGCGCGTATCAGCGTGGTGGGTATCTACCGTAACGAAGAGACGCTTGAGCCGGTCCCGTACTTCCAGAAGCTGGTCTCTAACATCGATGAGCGTATGGCGCTGGTGGTTGACCCGATGCTCGCGACCGGCGGTTCGATGATAGCCACCATCGACCTGCTGAAAAAAGCGGGATGCAGCAGCATCAAAGTGCTGGTACTGGTTGCGGCGCCGGAAGGTATCGCGGCGCTGGAAAAAGCGCACCCGGACGTTGAACTCTATACCGCGTCTGTCGACCAGGGACTGAACGAGCACGGGTACATCATCCCGGGGCTCGGCGATGCCGGCGATAAGATTTTTGGTACTAAATAATCGAATAACGATAAAGAAGCCGACTTTGATAGTCGGCTTTTTTTTGAATAAAAACCAACAATGACACTCAGAGGAAAACACTATGACGCGCCGTGCTATCGGGGTGAGTGAAAGACCGCCGCTTTTACAGACAATCCCGCTTAGTTTGCAGCACCTGTTCGCCATGTTTGGCGCAACCGTGCTGGTGCCAATCCTGTTTCACATTAACCCGGCTACCGTGCTGCTGTTTAACGGCATCGGTACGCTGCTTTACCTCTTCATCTGTAAAGGCAAAATCCCGGCCTATCTCGGGTCGAGCTTCGCGTTTATCTCCCCGGTACTGCTGTTGCTGCCGCTGGGTTATGAGGTCGCGCTGGGCGGCTTCATTATGTGCGGCGTGCTGTTCTGCCTGGTCTCCTTCATCGTGAAGAAAGCCGGTACCGGCTGGCTGGACGTGATGTTCCCGCCTGCGGCAATGGGGGCCATCGTTGCCGTCATCGGCCTGGAGCTGGCGGGCGTGGCGGCGAACATGGCTGGGCTGCTGCCTGCGGACGGTCAGTCACCGGATTCTAAAACCATTATTATTTCGCTGGTGACGCTGGGCGTGACGGTATTCGGTTCCGTCCTCTTCCGCGGCTTTATGGCGATTATCCCAATCCTGATCGGCGTGCTGGCGGGTTACGCGCTCTCCTTCGTGATGGGCGTTGTGGATACCACCCCGATTGCCGAGGCGCACTGGTTCGCGCTGCCAACCTTCTACACCCCGCGCTTTGAATGGTTCGCCATTTTCACCATTCTGCCTGCCGCGCTGGTGGTGATTGCTGAGCACGTCGGCCACCTGGTGGTGACGGCGAACATCGTGAAGCGCGACCTGATCCGCGACCCGGGCCTGCATCGCTCCATGTTTGCCAACGGTTTCTCCACCATCATCTCTGGTTTCTTCGGCTCCACGCCAAACACGACTTACGGTGAGAATATCGGCGTAATGGCGATCACCCGCGTCTACAGCACCTGGGTTATCGGCGGCGCGGCGATCATCGCCATTCTGCTCTCCTGCGTTGGTAAACTGGCGGCAGCGATCCAGATTATCCCGGTGCCGGTGATGGGCGGCGTTTCTCTGCTGCTGTACGGGGTGATCGGTGCCTCCGGTATTCGCGTGCTGATTGAATCCAAAGTGGATTACAGCAAGGCGCAGAACCTGATCCTGACCTCCGTTATCCTGATTATCGGCGTGAGCGGCGCGAAGGTGCACATCGGCGCGGCAGAGCTGAAGGGTATGGCGCTGGCGACCATCGTCGGCGTCGGCCTGAGCCTGATTTTCAAGCTGATCTCGGTGATCCGCCCGGAAGAGGTGGTGCTGGACGCGGACGACAGCGAAAAAGCGCCACATTGATCGTCATGCCGGGCGAAGGATCGCCCGGTTCTCTCCTTGCAGGTTCCGTGTTAAACTCCATTCCGATTTTATGTAAGATCTCTGGTTGAGGTATTTCTGAACGGACCGGCACAGCTCTCTCTGCCACTTTATCTCCCTGACGATGAAACTTTCGCGAGTTTCTGGCCGGGTGATAACCCCTCTTTACTGGCTGCACTGCAAAACGTGCTGCGCCAGGAACACAGCGGATACATCTATATCTGGTCACGCGAAGGCGCGGGACGCAGCCACCTGCTGCATGCCGCCTGTGCGGAGCTTTCTGCGCGCGGTGACGCGGTAGGCTACGTGCCGCTGGATAAACGCACCTGGTTTGTGCCTGAGGTGCTGGAGGGCATGGAACATCTCTCCCTGGTCTGCATCGATAATATCGAATGCGTGGCGGGGGACGAACCGTGGGAAATGGCGATCTTTAACCTCTACAACCGCATTCTGGAGTCGGGCAAAACCCGGCTGCTGATCACCGGCGATCGTCCGCCGCGCCAGCTCAATCTGGGGCTGCCGGATCTGGCGTCTCGTCTGGACTGGGGGCAAATCTACAAGCTGCAACCGCTGTCGGATGAAGACAAACTCCAGGCACTTCAGTTGCGCGCCAGACTGCGCGGATTTGAACTGCCGGAAGACGTAGGGCGCTTCCTGCTCAAGCGTCTGGATCGGGAGATGCGCACGCTCTTTGATACGCTCGATCAGCTCGATCGCGCCTCCATCACCGCCCAGCGCAAGCTGACCATTCCGTTTGTGAAAGATATTCTTAAGCTTTGAGTTTTTTGCCCGGTGGCGCTGCGCTTACCGGGCCTACGAAAACCCGTCATACCTTGCAGGCCGGGTAAGGCGCAGCCGCCACCCGGCTAAAGATCCCCCAACAAGTGCTCCACCAGCAGCGGAATCGGTCTTCCCGACGCCACGCTCCGTCCGTTTTCTCGCCACAGCGCCGTCCCGCTGATATCCAGATGCGCCCACGGAATAGTCGGCGGGCAGAAATGGTGCAGCAGCCACGCCGCCGAGGCGCTGATCGCCGCATTGTTGGTCGGCGTGTTGCACAGATCGGCAATCGCGCTGTCGGTTTGCTTTCTCAGCCTCGCATCCAGCGGCAGGGACCATACCTCGTCGCCGCTCCGTTTGCCCGCGAGCGTCAGTGCCTGACGCAACGGCTCATCCTGGGTCATCAGCCCGCTCAGCTCATACCCCAGCGCTTTCACCACCGCTCCGGTTAAGGTCGCCATATCAATAATATAATGCGCCTGCGGATGGCGCTGACTCGCCCAGGCGATAGCGTCTGCCAGCACCAGCCGGCCCTCGGCATCGGTGTTGTTGATTTCCACCGTAATGCCGTTGCAGGCTGTTGCCACCGTGCCGGGCTGCATGGCGTCGGGGCCGATGGCGTTTTCCGCCAGCGCCAGCACGCCCATGATGCGCACGGGTAATTTCAGCTCCGCAACGGTCAGCATCAGCCCGAGCACGTTAGCCGCGCCGCACATGTCATATTTCATGGTGTACATGCCCGCGCCTTCCTTCAGCCACAGGCCGCCGGTGTCAAAGGTAATGCCTTTTCCCACGTAGCAGCGCACCGGGCCATCAGACACGCCGTTATAGTGAATAGCCAGCAGGCGAGGCGGGCAGGTCGCCCCTTTGCCAACGGCGTGCAGTAGCCCCAGCCCCTGCTCAACAATTTGCTTTTCATCCAACACCTCGCAGCGCAGAGCAGGGCTGGCGGCACACAGTTTTTGCGCCTCTTCCACCACAAACTGCGGCGTACAGCGGTCGGATGGCATATCCGCCAGACGTCGTGCCGCAACCATGCCGAGCGCAATGGCCTGCTGCTGGCGGAAGGTCGTCTCCAGCTTCGCCTGCTGTTCCGGCAGGCAGAGGGCAGTGATGCAGGTAAGACGCAGCGCTTCGTCCGTCTTCTTCAGCTTCAGGTCACTGAGCATGTGCGCCTGATTAAAGAGAAAACGCAGTACCTGCGCCAGCACCACATCGTCGATATCCGTCACGTCCAGCACGAGTTCGGCGCTGGCGGGGGCGGTAAGCAGCGGTCGCAGGGCCGTGATCAACCCTTCGGTCAGGGCGTCATGCCAGAGCGCATCCGGCAACAGAGTGATGCGGGCAAACGGCGCGCAGCCAAAGCGCGCGTCCGCGACGGTGCTCTGCTGGCGCATTTCAGCGATAAGAGCGTTATCCGGTAACAGGGAACTGTCAGCGCGCGCAATCAAATGGCTCTGCGGCTTCGCGTCTGAAAGCGCGTTGATAAACTGGTACGTGATCATCATAACTCCTCAATCGGTGCGCGGATCCGCGTGGCATAGGCCTGCATCCACTCCTCATCTACCGCGTGATAGTGCGTTTTCTCCCGCAGGCGTTCAGTACGGAAAACGGTGAGGGGCTGGCGAGCCGTCGCCACCACGAACGAGAAGGTTTTGATGTTGGTCGCGGCGCCAAATTCTCCTTTGCTGTTCATGCACACCACGGAGAGATCGCCCGCGCGACCGAAGCGCGACATCAGTTTGTCTTCCAGTTCGAACACGACCGAATCCGCCGCCTGCTGCGGCGTCATGCCTTGCGCCATCCGGCGAACGATTTCGTAGCTGGTACAGCCCTTCATCAGATCTTCACCGACGCCCGTGGCGGTGGCCGCGCCGGTTTCGCTGTCGCAGTAAAAGCCGGAGCCGATGATGGGTGAGTCACCGAGGCGACCGCGTTTTTTCATAAACAGGCCGCTGGTGGAAGTGGCGACGCTCATCGAGCCCTGTTTATCGAGGCCGATGATGCCGACGGTGTCATGTCCGTCGTAGGGGCTTAACCCCTTATCCAGCGTTTCGCGGCAGCGCTTACGGTAGTGTTGCATGGCGCGATCCGTGAGCATGGTTTTATCGGCAAAGCCCTGACTCAGCGCCCATTCGCGCGCGCCCTGGCCGACCAGCAGGCTGTTATAGCGCTGGCGGCTGAGCGCGTGCGCCACGCGCACTGGGTTGGCGATATCCACCAGATTCCCCACGGCGCCGAACGCCAGCGTGTCGCCGTCCATATAGGCCGCGTCCAGCTCTACCTCGCCGTTTTCGGTGGGCAGCCCGCCGTAGCCGACGGATTTATAAAACGGAAAGTCCTCGACGGCGGCGACGGCATCCACTACCGCCGCAGCGACAGGTTTGCCCGCAGCCAGGGCAGACGCGGATTCCGTGACGCCTTCAAGCGCCATTCGCCAGGTTGCGATAATTCCCCACATGCTTTACTCCTGTTTTGCAAGGGTGGTGTCGGTTTGCGTAACGCTGGCTATTTCCGCCGCGCGGTACTGTTTATCCAGGATACGCATGAAAGGCAGGTACAGCATGGCGCCAATCAGCAGGTTGATCAGCTGCATCACGCTGCCGCTCAGGTGCCCGGTGACAATAAAGCCGCTGATGACCGGCGGCAGCGTCCAGGGGATAAACACCCCGGTGGTGACGGCGACCGCACCAATTTTCATCGCCAAATACTGCACGGTGACCAGCACCAGCGGCACCAGATTGAACGGGATGAGCATGATTGGGTTCATGATCACCGGCAGGCCAAAGAGAATCGGTTCGTTGATGTTAAACACCGAGGCACCCGCACCGAGGCGCGCCACTTCGCGCATGTTTTTGCTGCGGGCGAAAATCAGCATCGCAATCACCAGCGACAGCGTGGCGCCCGCGCCGCCCATCCAGATCATGTCAAAAAACTGTTCGGTGATGATGTGCGGCGGCGTCGTTCCCGCCTGAATCGCGGCGATGTTGTCGGTCTGGTTCTCCATCCACAGCGGACGAATAATCCCGTTGATCATCGAACCTGAGTTAATGCCCACTGACCACAGAATGGTGATGCTGAATACGGTCATCAGCGCCCCGAAATAAGAGGTGCCGTAGTGGCGCACCGGGGTGGCAACCACTTCATAAATAAACTGGTGGATGGTGTGGTAGTGGGTGTTTTCAAAGATGATGCGGATAAGCAGCACCAGAATCATCACCAGCAGGGCCGGGATCAGGGCCGCGAACGACTCCTGCACCGCAGGAGGCACGCCGTCCGGCATTTTGATGACCAGCTTTTTGCGCTTCAGCCAGCAGAACAGTTCCGTCCACAGCAGGGAACCGATCATCGCCACGAACAGCCCTTTGCTGCCAATCCACTCCACCGGCATCACGGTAATGCCGCCGTTTTCCGCCACTTTGATAAAGGGCGTCAGGATCAGAAACGCGACCAGCGCCAGGATGCCGCAGGAGATGCGGTCCTCGCCATAATGCTCAGCCAGGCGGTAGGCCACCAGGAAGCTGATAAACAGCGACATGGTTGAGAACACCGCGTTAAACGGGATCTCTATAATCGCACTCCAGCTCTCACCAAAGGCCTGAGACATAAACTGCTGATAGGCCTGATTCGGGAAGGAGGAGATCACCAGCAGGATGGAGCCGACGATGATAAACGGCATGAATGAAACGTAGGCCCCACGAATGGCCCCAAGATGACGCTGCTGGGCCGTTTTCGCCGCCAGCGGCATCAGTTTTGCTTCAAGAAATCCCAGAACATTGTTCATTGTGAACTCCGTACAAGATTGAGAGGTGTTGTTTATGTTATGTCTGTGGATTATCAGTGAAGCGCGGCGAGCGAAAGGTGAAATCGGTCACAAAGCATTCGCTGCTCTGATATAAATCTCATAAGATTAGTTGCGGAGAGAGACGCGATGGAAATCAAACTGCATGCCAACGCCACCACCACACCGCGTATCCGTCGTTATCTTCAGCAGTCAGATAAAAGCGACAGAGAGCTTGCCGTTGAGTTGGGTATCTCGGTCACCACCGTCAGGCGCTGGCGCAACCGCGACCAGGTTTCGGATAACCACACCACGCCAAAAGTGATACATAAAGCGTTGAGACAAGAGCAGGCAGCACTGATAAATGCTCTGCGTGATATCACCGGTGCACCGCTGGATGAACTGCTGCTGCTGGTGAATGACGGACTCGGGATCGCCGTTTCCCGCGCGACCCTGAACCGCTACCTCAAACCGGCTTCGGTAAGACAAAAGGGGGCGTCGTTGCAGGGCAAAAAGGCGCTGAAGGCCGGTATCATGCCGCAGAAGCTACTTCTGCATCATCAGCCGCTATCGCTGCATATGGACGACGGTGGGGAGCAACACCTGCTCTGGGCGCGTGAACCCGTTAGCGGCTGGTGCTACGCCCGGCTTTATGCCGGTGTCTCGCCGCAGTTGCTGACCCGCTGGACGAACGAGGTGCTGGCTGCCTGTCCGGCTGATATTCAATCTGTTGAGACTTTTGGGCTGGCAGTGAACTTGCCGGAGCATAACGTCACCGTAAAAGTGCATTCACAGTATTATCTTGCCCTTCAGGCCACCGTGCCGTTACGTGAGATCATTCCGCGGGTGAACAGTGAACCGGCGGGAGCGCTGTTGATCCAACTGTGTGAGTTTTACAACCGGGGAAAAGCGCAGAAAAAGCTGGGAGAGCGTACGCCGCAGGCGTTTCTGGAAGCGCTGCGGCGTAACGATTAGACGATCCCGAGCACGTCTTCCGGTGGACGGCCTATACGCGCCTTGCCGTTCGCCACGACAATCGGGCGCTCAATCAGCTTAGGATTGTCGACCATCGCCTGAATCAGCCGATCTTCAGTGAGACTGGTATCGTTCAGATTAAGCGACTTATACAGATCTTCTTTCTGACGCATCAGGTCGCGTGCGCTGCCCATGTTAAGCATCTTCAGCAGCTGGCGGATCGTCTGCGCATCCGGCGGCGTCTCCAGATACAACACCACTTCCGGATCGATGCCGTTAGACTTCAGCAGATTCAGCGTCTCGCGGCTCTTGGAGCAGCGAGGGTTATGGTAAATTTTTACCGCGTCTGTCATGACTTCTCCTTTATTACATCTTCTCGTACGGCTTAAAGCGTTGTTGCAGGCCGCGCAGCTGGTCGATTCGCGCATCGTAGCGGGCCTGTTGCAGGCTGCCAAGCTTCACCTGTGAGCTGGCGCTGCTCAACAGGGAAATGGCCTGATCGAGGCGACCCGCCAGCGCCAGGCCTTCCGCACGCGCGGCCAGCTCCTGATCGCGGTTACCCAGTTGCCCCTGGGCCTGGGCGAGCAGTTCCCAGCCGTTCTGGTCATCTTTATTGTTAAAGGTGTAGCGGTTCAGAATGGTCACCGCCTCGCCGGGCTGGCCGCCCTGTAGGTAGGCGTTCGCCAGGTTAAGCTGCAATACCGGATTGTTGCGAATGTCTTTCGCCCCTTTCAGACGATTGATCGCATCGGTCGCTTTTTTCTGCCCCAGATCGATATCGGTGGCGAGGTCAAGATACCATGGATTGTCAGGCGCCGACGCCAGCAGCGGCTGTAGCGCTTTACGCGCTTCATCGTACTTGCTGGCCTCCATCGCCTGGAGCGCCTGACCATACTGCGCCGCGTTTTTCTCGCGCACGTTGCCTTTCGCCAGCGCGTCCAGCAGATCGCTGGTGAGCTGATTACGTCCGGAGTTGTACATGCCAAGCGTTCTCACTTTGGCCATGTAGAAATCCTGCGAAGACTGCACCACGACCGGACGCATCTGGTTGGCACGGTTACGGGCATCCGAGAGTCGGCTTTCCGGCAGCGGGTGGGTCAACAGAATTTCAGGCGGGCGCGACGAGTAGCGTGCCTGGTCGAGCAGTTTTTCCAGGAAGCTCGGCATGGCCTGCGGGTCAAAGCCGGAACGCTGTAAAACCTGAATGCCGATGCGGTCTGCTTCCTGCTCGTTCTGCTGGGTAAAGCTGATCATCCCCTGACGCGTCCCCGCCAGCGTCCCGGTAAGCGCCGCCATCCCGGCCTGCGGGCTGGCCATCGCCAGCAAAATGGAACCCAGCGCGCCCACCCAGGTCAGGGGGGCGTTACGCTTCTGATCTTCCATCGCACGCGCCAGATGGCGCTGGGTGACGTGCGAAATTTCGTGCGCCATGACGGACGCCAGCTGGCTTTCGTTATCGGAATAACGGAACAGCGCCGAATGCAGCACCACGTTCCCGCCAAAGAAGGCGAAGGCGTTGATTTCGTCGTTATTGATTAAATAGAAATGGAAGGGCGTTTTTACCGAGTCGGCGTGCGCCACCAGCCGCATCCCCAGACCGTTGATGTACTGCACCAGCAAAGGGTCGTTAATCAGCGGAGCACTGCCGCGCAGCTGGCGTACGTAATAATCACCCATCTGCATCTCCTGCCCGATGGAGAGCGTGCTTCCTGCCGTGGTGCCCATGTCCGGCAATGAATCGGACGAGTCAGCGAAAGCGGGCAACACCTGACCCACCGTCACGGCGGCAATCAGTGTCGCAACCAGTGTTTTTCTCAACTGCCTGAACATAACCACTGTCCTGTATTTTGGATGTGCTAATTTGACCGATGAACCCGCATAACGTTCATCTCCGCTGCTCTGCGAGTGTAGCCGTGTTAAGAGATGAAGAAAATCCCATTCATCAGGGTTTTGCGAAACCTGACAGTGAAACAAAAAGGAAAGTCTTTTTTGTGACAGTTAGATACAATTCACCGTCTCACTCCCGCCATTCGATTCAGGGAAGGGTTGTATGCTCGAAATGTTAATGCAGTGGTATCGGCGTCGGTTTAGCGACCCGGAAGCCATTGCTTTGCTGGTCATTCTGGTTGCCGGATTCGGTATCCTGTTCTTCTTTAGTGGCCTGCTGGCACCGCTACTGGTGGCGATTGTACTGGCGTATCTGCTGGAGTGGCCCACCGCGCGTCTGGAACATATCGGCTGTTCCCGCCGCTGGGCGACCAGCATTGTCCTGGTGCTGTTTGTCGGCATTCTGCTGCTGATGTCCTTCGTGGTGATGCCCATCGCCTGGCAACAGGGGATCTACCTGATCCGTGATATGCCCGGCATGCTGAATAAACTGTCTGATTTTGCCGCCACGCTGCCGCGCCGCTATCCTGCGCTGATGGACGCCGGGATCATCGATGCGATGGCCGAAAACATGCGCGCCCGCATCATGACCATGGGTGATTCGGTGGTGAAATACTCTCTGGCCTCGCTGGTGGGGTTGCTGACGCTGGCGGTTTACCTTGTTCTCGTGCCGCTAATGGTGTTTTTCCTGGTCAAAGATAAAGAGCAGATGCTGAACGCGGTGCGCCGCGTGCTGCCGCGCAATCGCGGTCTCGCCGGTCAGGTCTGGCAGGAGATGAACCAGCAGATCACCAACTACATTCGCGGCAAAGTGCTGGAGATGATTGTGGTGGGCGTGGCGACCTGGATTGGCTTCGTGATCTTCGGGCTGAACTACTCGCTGCTGCTGGCGGTGCTGGTCGGATTCTCGGTTCTGATCCCGTATATCGGCGCGTTTGTGGTGACCATTCCGGTAGTCGGTGTGGCGCTGTTCCAGTTTGGTCTGGGTACGGAGTTCTGGAGCTGTTTCGCCGTATACCTGATTATTCAGGGACTGGATGGGAACCTGCTGGTACCGGTGCTGTTCTCAGAAGCCGTTAACCTGCATCCGCTGGTGATTATCCTGTCAGTGGTGATTTTCGGCGGGCTGTGGGGATTCTGGGGCGTGTTCTTCGCCATTCCGCTGGCGACGCTGATTAAAGCCGTGGTCCACGCGTGGCCGGATGTGCCGGCGGTGGAGGAGAAGTAGTTTTGCCGGGTGGCGCTGCGCTTACCCGGCCTACTTATTCTTGTAGGTCGGGTAAGGCGAAGCCGCCACCCGACACTCACTTTCAGGCACTTTCTTTCAGCCACTTCAACACCACGTCGTGGTGGTTGCTGGTTTTGAAATCATCAAACACGTGCTCAACTCTACCGTCAGCGCCAATCAGGAAGCTGATACGGTGAATACCGTCGTACGTTTTGCCCATAAAGGACTTCTCACCCCAGACGCCAAACTGCTCGCAAACCTGGTGGTCTTCATCGGAAAGCAGCGTGAAGTTCAGCAGCTCTTTTTCCGCAAAACGTGACAGCTTCTCTGGCTTATCGGTGCTGATGCCCAGCACTTCCACACCGACCTTTTTCAACTCATCCATGTTGTCGCGTAGACCGCAGGCCTGTACGGTACAGCCCGGGGTCATGGCTTTCGGGTAGAAATAGACCAGAACACGCTGTCCCTGGAAGTCGGTCAAATTTACTTGCTCGCCGTCTTGATCCGGTAAGCTAAATTTCGGTGCGATATCACCGGCTTTCAGTGGGTTCATTACTCAACTCCATCCTGTTCGTGCTGCGAATAATCGACGACGCTTATACTGCCTTGCGCGTGTAATTCTGTACAGAGGGCTTTGAACGCTTGCTCGATATTTGACGCATCCTGCGAGGCAGGGCTGTGTGCGGTAATTTGAATAAACAGCGTCGGGATTGCGTTTTCATCGCCCGGCTGCGTGCGGGAAACCAGTTCGGCAATGTTCATCTGATGGCTGTCAAACAGCGCCGTAAAACGTTCAATCAGATGAGGTGAATCAGGCACTTCAACCTGTACCCAGACCGTGGCAGGCAGAGCCGGACGCGGGCGCGCGGTGGTGCGCTTCATCACAATCAGTAAATCCAGCTCTGCGCCTTTCAGCGGCAGGGTAGATTCGATGAGGGTAATGGCATTCCATGTTCCGGAAAGCAGCATGATGAACGTGAACTCTTCGCCAAGCATAGCCAGCCGGCTGTCTTCGATGTTGCAGCCGCAGCTGCTCACGTGGCGAGTGATGGTATTCACGATACCCGGCCTGTCAGCACCCAGCGCAGTGATAACCAGGTAATGTTGTGATGAGGTTGTCAAACCTGTTCTTCCTTTGCGTGGTTAAGTCTTACTAAGGAAAGCATAAAAAAAACATGCATACAACCGCCTGAGAGCCTCAGGTCGCTTGCTTTTATTACAGTTCCAAACGTAACATTGAGGCTCTTGTTCGCACAGAGGATGGCTCATGTTCACGGGAAGTATTGTCGCGCTTGTTACACCGATGGATGAAAAAGGTAATGTCTGCCGGTCAAGCATGAAGAAGCTCATTGATTACCATGTCGCCAATGGAACCTCGGCGATCGTTTCGGTAGGGACTACCGGTGAATCCGCTACGCTGAGCCACGAAGAGCACGGCGACGTTGTGATGCTGACCCTGGAACTGGCGGACGGGCGTATTCCGGTCATCGCGGGGACGGGCGCAAACGCAACCGCAGAAGCTATCAGTCTGACCCAACGTTTTAACGACAGCGGCATTGTCGGCTGTCTGACGGTGACCCCTTATTACAACCGTCCTACTCAGGAAGGTTTGTTCCAGCATTTCAAAGCCATCGCTGAACATACTGACTTGCCACAAATTCTGTATAATGTGCCGTCCCGTACCGGTTGCGATATGCTGCCGGAAACCGTTGGCCGTCTCTCGAAAGTAAAAAATATTATCGGGATTAAAGAGGCGACAGGGAACTTAAGCCGCGTTCATCAGATCAAAGAGCTGGTTTCAGACGACTTTATCCTGTTGAGCGGTGATGATGCGACCGCGCTGGACTTTATGCAGCTCGGTGGTAACGGCGTGATTTCCGTGACGGCGAACGTGGCGGCGCGCGATATGGCTGACATGTGCAAACTGGCCGCAGCCGGTCACTTTGATGAAGCTCGCGTGATTAATCAGCGTCTGATGCCGTTGCACAATAAATTATTTGTCGAACCCAATCCGATCCCAGTGAAATGGGCATGTAAGGAGTTGGGGCTTGTAGCAACCGACACGCTGCGTCTGCCAATGACACCGATTACCGACCACGGTCGTGAAATTGTCGCTGGCGCGCTGAAGCATGCCGGTTTGCTGTAAAGTTTAGGGAGATTTGATGGCTTATTCAGTACAGAAGTCGCGCCTGGCGAAGGTTGCGGGTGTTTCGCTTGTTATGCTCCTCGCTGCCTGTAGTTCAGACTCGCGCTACAAGCGCCAGGTGAGCGGTGATGAATCCTATCTGGATGCGCCGCCGCTTGCTGAACTTCACGCGCCTGCCGGCATGATCCTGCCGATCCAGAACGGTGATTATAATATTCCGGTTACCAACGGCAGCGGCCTGGTGGGTAAAGCGCTCGATATTCGTCCGCCAGCTCAGCCTCTGGCGCTCGTGAGCGGCGCGCGCACGCAGTTCACCGGTGATACAGCTTCTCTGCTGGTGGAAAGCGCACGCGGTACAACGCTGTGGCCGCAGGTTGTAAGCGTCATTCAGTCGAAAAACTATACGATTGATAAACGCGACGACGCCAGCCAAGCTTTAACCACCGACTGGATTGAGTGGAACCGTCTCGATGAAGACCAGCAGTACCGTGGTCGTTATCAAGTCTCCGTTAAGCCGCAGGGTTATCAGCAGGCGGTTACCGTTAAGCTGTTGAATCTTGAGCAGGCAGGTAAACCGGTTGCCGATCCGTCCGCCATGCAGCGCTACAGCACTGAAATGCTGAACGTGATTGCAGCGGGTCTGGATAAGAACGCTACCGATGCCGCAAACGCCGCGCAGAACCGTAACGGCTCAACCTTTGACGTGCAGAGCGGTGCAGACGATACCGGTCTGCCGATGCTGGTGGTGCGTGCGCCGTTTAACCAGACCTGGCAGCGTCTGCCAGCAACGCTTGAAAAAGTGGGCATGAAGGTGACTGACAGCACCCGTTCAACGGGCAGTATCACAGCGACCTATAAGCCGCTGTCTGATAGCGCCTGGCAGGAGTTGGGGGCAAGCGATCCACAGCTGCCTTCCGGTGACTACAAAATCCAGGTCGGCGACCTCGATAACCGCAGCAGCCTGCAATTTATCGATCCGAAAGGACACACGCTGACCCAGGCGCAGAACGATGCGCTGGTCGCTGCCTTCCAGGCCGCATTCAGCAAATAATAGTGAGGGCTGGTTAATCCAGCCCTTTTTATTTTCGTGCTACGCAAACGTGTGCGTGGCATAATATGGCCAGTTTTGAATACAAATCATCACACCAGGAGTAATGAAGATGCAGAAGCAAGCTGAGTTGTATCGTGGCAAAGCGAAAACCGTATACAGCACGGAAAACCCGGATCTGTTGGTGCTCGAATTCCGCAATGATACGTCAGCAGGAGACGGCGCACGCATTGAGAAGTTCGATCGTAAGGGCATGGTGAATAACAAGTTCAACCACTTCATTATGACCAAACTGGCCGAAGCCGGTATCCCGACTCAGATGGAAGCGTTGTTGTCCGATACGGAATGTCTGGTAAAAAAACTGGATATGGTGCCGGTTGAGTGCGTGATCCGTAACCGTGCCGCAGGCTCCCTGGTGAAGCGTCTGGGCATTGAAGAAGGTATCGAACTGAATCCACCGCTGTTCGATCTGTTCCTGAAAAACGACGCCATGCATGACCCGATGGTCAACGAATCCTACTGTGAAACCTTCGGC
This sequence comes from Enterobacter sp. CRENT-193, assembly GCF_002787395.1. Lineage (NCBI taxonomy): Bacteria > Pseudomonadati > Pseudomonadota > Gammaproteobacteria > Enterobacterales > Enterobacteriaceae > Enterobacter > Enterobacter sp. CRENT-193. The sequence goes on from NZ_CP024812.1 coordinate 2,173,223, forward strand.
TGGGTAAGCAAAGAGAACCTGGCGCGCATGCAGGAACTGACCTACAAAGCCAACGACGTGCTGAAAAAGCTGTTTGATGACGCGGGCCTGATCCTGGTCGACTTCAAGCTGGAGTTCGGTCTGTACAAAGGCGAAGTGGTGCTGGGCGACGAATTCTCTCCGGACGGCAGCCGCCTGTGGGACAAAGAGACGCTGGATAAAATGGACAAAGACCGTTTCCGCCAGAGTCTGGGTGGCGTGGTCGAAGCGTACGAAGCGGTTGCTCACCGTTTAGGCGTTAAGCTCGACTAAACTGCGCATTTGCCAAAGGATGTGGGCATCCTTTGGCGTCTTATCCTTGTTTACTATGGTAATCCTTTCATTAACCGCCTACGATCATAGCTATTATAAATGGAATAGTTCGAGGTGTTTATGCGCTGGCAAGGGCGTCGTGAAAGTGACAACGTAGAAGACAGACGCAGCAGTGGTGGCGGTGGTCCGTCTATGGGCGGGCCAGGTTTCCGGTTACCCAGCGGCAAGGGCGGCATTATTCTGCTGGTCGTCGTGCTGGTGGCGGGCTACTACGGTGTCGACCTGACCGGTTTGATGACCGGTGAAACCGGGCAACAGCAGCAGTATTCTCAGCGCTCCATCAGCCCGAATGAAGATGAAGCGGCGAAATTTACTTCCGTTATTCTCGCGACGACCGAAGATACCTGGGGTCAGCAGTTCGAGAAAATGGGGCGGACTTATCAGCCGCCAAAACTGGTGATGTACCGGGGCGCAACCCGCACCGGCTGTGGCACCGGGCAGTCCGTTATGGGGCCGTTCTACTGCCCGGCGGACAGCACCGTCTATATCGATCTCTCCTTCTATGACGACATGAAAAGCAAGCTGGGCGCCGACGGCGATTTTGCCCAGGGCTACGTGATCGCGCATGAAGTCGGCCACCATGTGCAGAAGCTCCTCGGCATTGAGCCTAAATTGCGTCAGATGCAGCAGAATGCGTCTCAGGCGGAGGTGAATCGTCTGTCCGTACGCATGGAGCTTCAGGCCGACTGCTTCGCTGGCGTCTGGGGACACAGCATGCAGCAGCAGGGCGTGCTGGAAACAGGCGATCTGGAAGAGGCCCTGAATGCCGCACAGGCGATTGGTGACGATCGCTTGCAGCAGCAGAGCCAGGGGCGCGTTGTGCCGGACAGCTTTACCCATGGCACCTCAGAGCAGCGCTACAGCTGGTTTAAGCGTGGCTTCGACAGCGGCAACCCGTCGCAGTGTAATACCTTCGGCAAAGCTATGTGATGTTGGGGTTTGAACAGCTGGTTAACCAGCTTCAGCGTACCGGGCACCGCCGGCTGGTGGTGCTTAGCGGCGATGAAGCGTGGACGTTGAGCCAGGTGACCCATCTGCGCGATACGTTACCAGGAGACTGGCTGTGGCTGGAGGAAAACCCCTCTAAGGCCATCAGCGGCCTGCTGGGACGTGAATACCTGCATGCCGTTTTTGACGCGCGTCGCGGATTTGACGTCTCGGCCTTCGCCGCCCTCAGCGGGACCCTGCGCGCCGGAAGCCTTCTGGTGCTGCTGGTGCCGCCGTTCTCCGTCTGGGCCGACAGGCCCGACAGGGATTCTCTGCGCTGGAGCGACAGCGCAGAGCCGATCGCCACCCCGCACTTTGTTCACCACTTTTGTCGGATGCTTGCCGCCGATTCAGATGCCATCGTCTGGCATCAACATCGTCCTCTGTGCCTTCCCGTTGCGCCAGATTTACCCGCCTGGCAGCCCGCCAGCGGTGAACCGCAGCGCGAGCAGGCTGAAATCCTCGACGCTCTTCTGACCATGTCTGCGGGCGTGGCCGCCGTGACGGCGCCGCGCGGACGCGGAAAGTCCGCCCTGGCGGGCATGTTGCTGAGCGGCATTCAGGGGAGTGCAGTAGTGACGGCACCGGCAAAAGGGGCGACGGATGTCATCGCGCGTTTCGCCGGGGAACGTTTTCACTTTATGGCCCCGGATGCGCTGCTGGCCTCCACCACAGAAGCTGACTGGCTGATTGTCGATGAGGCAGCCGCTATCCCCGGCCCGCTGCTGGAGAAGCTGGCGTCGCGCTTTCCCCGCGTGTTGCTGACCACCACGGTGCAGGGTTATGAAGGCACGGGCAGGGGATTCCTGCTGAAGTTCTGCGCCCGGTTCAGCGGGCTGCGGCGTTATACCTTATCCACGCCAGTTCGCTGGGCTACCGGATGCCCCCTTGAGCGGATAGTGGCGAACGCGCTGCTGTTCGACGATGCGCTTATCGATCGCAAACCGGCAGGGGAGGTACGTTTAACGTCGCTGGAGCCCGGGATATGGGAGAGCGATCCGGCGCGCGGGGCAGGCGTGTATGAACTGCTTTGTGCCGCGCACTACCGAACGTCCCCCCTCGATTTACGCCGGATGATGGACGCCCCCGGCCAGCACTTTGCTGTTGCTCAGGCGGGCGCGGAGATCGCTGGCGCGCTCTGGCTGGTGGAGGAGGGGGGATTACCCCCTGAACTTAGCCGCGCAGTATGGGCGGGGTTTCGTCGGCCGCGTGGAAATCTGGTGGCGCAGTCGCTGGCGGCGCACGGCGGTTCGCCGCTCGCGGCGACGCTGAAAGGCCGACGCGTCAGCCGCATTGCGGTTCATCCCCATCGCCAGCGGGAAGGCATCGGCCAGCGGCTGATCCGCAGTGCCAGCGGAGAAGATTATCTCTCGGTCAGCTTTGGCTATACCGACGAGCTGTGGCGTTTCTGGCGGCAGTGCGGGTTTGTGCTGGTGCGGATGGGCAGCCACCGGGAAGCCAGCAGCGGGTGCTATACGGCGATGGCGTTGCTGCCGCTGAGCGAGGCGGGGCATCAGCTCTGCGAACAGGCGCATCAGCGTTTATGTCGTGATATGCGCGTCCTGTCGGCCTGGAATGGCGAAAAGATCCCGGTGACGGATGCATGGGAAGCTACCCTTAATAGTGATGACTGGCTGGAGCTGGCGGGGTTTGCCTTTGCTCACCGGGCGTTTTCAACCTCGGTTGCGGCGTTAACGCGATTGGTGTTAGCCGTGGACATCCCACTCCCGGCGCTGCGCGGGAAAATGGAAGGGAATACGCACGATTTCGGGCGCAAAGCGTTGCTGGCGAAGCTACGCGAGGAAACCGCACACGCGCTTGAAAGGCTTGATTACTCCCGTAGCCAGCAGCTGAAAGCCGACATTTTGCAATGGCAATTTTTTCAATGACTTCTTCAGTAAAGTGGCATGGTCATTACCCCGCAGAGGCGTAAAATCCTGCTTATCAATTAAGGAGATCGCCATGAAACATGACCATTTTGTTGTGCAAAGCCCGGATACGCCTGCTAAACAGCTCCTGCTTCTGTTTCATGGCGTGGGCGACAATGCCGTCAATATGGGACAGATTGGCAGCTGGTTTGCACCCGTTTTCCCACACGCGCTGATCGTCAGCATCGGCGGCGTGGAGCCGTGCGGTCCGGACGGTCGGCAGTGGTTTTCCGTCGAGGGCGTGACGGAGGAGAATCGTCAGGCGCGTATTGATACCGTTATGCCAGCCTTTATCGATACCGTGCGTTACTGGCAGCAGCAGAGCGGCGTAGGCGCCGACGCAACGGCGCTGATTGGCTTCTCTCAGGGCTCAATCATGTCGCTGGAAAGCGTAAAAGCGCAGCCCGGACTGGTGTCCCGCGTGATTGCCTTTAACGGGCGTTTTGCGACGTTACCGCAAAGCGCGACCACGCAGACCACGATCCATCTCATTCATGGGGGGGAAGACCGGGTAATTGAGCTTTCGCATGCAGTAGCTGCCCAGGAGACGCTGATGCGCGAGGGTGGAGATGTGACGCTGGATATTGTAGACGATCTGGGGCATGCCATTGACGATCGCAGCATGCAGTTCGCGCTCGATCATCTGCGTTATACCGTACCGAAGCACTACTTTGATGAAGCGCTCAGCGGCGCTAAGCCGAATGACGATGATATCGTCGAGTTTATTTAAACATTTCCCCTCACCCTAACCCTCTCCCCAAAGGGAGAGGGAACAAAACCCCCCTCGTCCCTCTGGGGAGAGGGGCCGGGGGTGAGGGGTGTGTACAATTACTTCTTCTGGTCCTTCTTCGGCCAGTCGTCTTCATCGTCCCACTTGTCGTTAAAATCACGGTGCGGCGGAAGATCCGGTTTGTTGGCAAGGAACTTTTTGTGGTCAACGCGCTTGAGATCTTTAATCACGTTAAGCAGCACGCCTACCAGAAATACCAACACCAGAATCCACCAGTACTTTGAAAGCCAGTCCATTCGCTAATCCTCTTTAAGCACCCGTCAGGCGACGAGTTGCTCCATAATACGTTGATACATGCGGGCCAGCAGTTGTAAATCGGCAGCGTTCACGCATTCATTGATTTTGTGAATCGTCGCGTTAACCGGACCCAGTTCGACAACCTGTGCGCCCATGCGGGCGATAAAGCGTCCGTCAGACGTGCCGCCCGTTGTCAGCAGTTGTGGCTTAATTTCATTATAGTGCGCAATGGCGTTCACTACCGCATCCACCAGTTTACCGCGCTGCGTCAGGAACGGCTGGCCAGACAGCCACCAGTCGAGGGTATAGCGCAGCTGATATTTCTCGAGCAGCGCAATCACTCGCGCTTTGATCATCTCGTCAGTCAGTTCGGTGCTGAAGCGGAAGTTAAACTGGACGAAGAGATCGCCGGGAATGACGTTGTTGCTGCCGGTGCCAGCCTTGATGTTGGCTATCTGCATGCTGGTTGGCGGGAAAAATTCATTGCCTTTATCCCATTCAATGCTCACAAGTTCGTTCAGCATCGGCGCGGCGCGGTGTACCGGGTTATCCGCCAGGTGCGGATAGGCAACGTGGCCCTGCACGCCATGAATAGTCAAATTGCAGGTCAGGGATCCACGGCGGCCATTTTTCACAACATCGCCCACCACTTCGGTGCTGGACGGTTCGCCCACCAGACAGTAGTCCAGACGTTCATTGCGCGCCATCAGCGCCTCAACGACCTTCACGGTGCCGTTATGGGCGCTGGCTTCTTCGTCGGAGGTAATCAAAAACGCAAGACGGTTTTTATGGTTCGGATGCTGGGCGACGAAACGCTCTGCCGCCACGACCATCGCAGCCAGGGAACCTTTCATGTCCGCAGCGCCGCGTCCGAAAAGCATGCCGTCGCGGATGGTCGGCTCAAAAGGCGGGTTGATCCAGCGGTCTGCGTCGCCCGCGGGAACTACGTCAGTATGTCCGGCAAACGCCAGCGTCTCCCCCTGACCGCGCCATGCCCAGAAGTTCTGCGTATCGCCAAAATCCATGTGCTCCACGGTAAAACCGATGGCACGCAGGCGCTCAATCATTAATGCCTGACAACCTGCGTCGTCCGGGCTAAGGGAAGGACGGCGAATAAGCTGCTGAGTCAGCTCAATGACCGGGCATGACATAGACTACACCTCAACGAATAAATCTGAATAAAGGGTTTCACTGAAACCCAGCAGCATAGGCTGACCTGGCTTGCAGAGCAATGGGCGTTTGATGATTGCCGGCATTTCAAGCATCAATTTGGCTGCGCTGTCGGCGTCGTTGATCGTGGCCCGGAGAGATTCATCCAGTTTTCGCCAGGTGGTCCCGCGGGTATTCAGCAGCGCTTCCCATCCCAGTTTGTTGATGGCGGAATGGAGAAACGCGGGGTCAAGCCCGTCGGCACGGTAATCGTGGAAGCGATAGTCGATGTTGTGTGCTTCCAGCCAGCGGCGGGCTTTTTTAATCGTGTCGCAATTCTTAATGCCGTACATCACAACCATAGTGAATCCTTTTGTTCTTTTGTGGATTTAATGTTCAATATTTTCGAAGATATATCCTTAAGTGGAATATAACACATTCGGAATTTTTCGGGATTTACAATTCTCCATAATTCAACGAACAGCTGTAAGCTGAATAGTCTTTCATCTTTTAAGCATAGTTGTCCACCCTGTTTAAATTGCCAATAAACTCAGGGGGAAATTAAAAATGCTGTCATTTTTCCGACTATTTCAAAATATTGCTGTAGGTCACATAAAATTTAACCGGCAACGCTCATAGTGATCCTAAACCTACCAGTACAGCAGGGCTCAATCACAGCAATCGGTTAAAGTGGCTTCACAATGATGATACGTTTTCGTAGAATGCGCATAATAATAAGAGAGGTTGTTATGATTGAACGTGAACTGGGGAACTGGAAAGATTTTATCGAAGGCATGCTTCGTAAATGAATTTCCGGTAAGAAATGCAAGAGCACTTAATTAACTAAAATAACCATAGTGTGAAAGAATCACACAATAAAAAGGCGGCCTGTAAAGCCGCCTTTTTTTATTTCAACGGGTTATTCCGGCTTATCCTTCAGCGGGAAACGACGACGTATCAGCACAAAGAACAGCGGTACGAAATAGATAGCCAGTATCGTCGCGGATATCATTCCCCCCATAACGCCCGTACCCACTGCGTGCTGGCTGCTGGAGCCTGCGCCGGAGCTGGTGGCCATCGGCAGGACGCCAAACACAAACGCCAGAGAGGTCATCAGGATCGGACGCAGGCGCTGACGACAGGCGTGCAGCGTGGCGGCCATCAGTTCGTGACCTTTTGCATTCATCTCATTGGCAAATTCGACGATCAGAATGGCGTTTTTTGCCGACAATCCGATCACGGTGAGGAGTCCGACCTGGAAATAGACATCATTTTCCAGGCCGCGCATCCAGGTTGCCAGCAGCGCGCCGATGACCCCGAGAGGCACCACCAGCATCACCGAGAACGGCACTGACCAGCTTTCATACAGCGCCGCCAGGCAGAGGAATACCACCAGCAGCGAAAGAGCATACAGGGCAGGCGCCTGAGCGCCGGAAAGCCGTTCCTGGTAGGACATCGCCGTCCATTCCAGGCCAAAGCCGGTCGGTAACTGCTGAACCAGTTTTTCCATAATGTCCATTGCGGTACCGGTACTGACGCCCGGCGCGGCTTCACCGACAATCTCCAGCGCCGAATAGCCGTTGTAACGCTCCAGACGCGGCGAACCGGTCTCCCAGCGTGACGTCGCAAACGCCGAGAACGGCACCATGCCGCCGGTGTTATTGCGCACATACCAGCGGTTGATATCGTCCGGCAGCATGCGGTATTTGGCGGCAGACTGAACGTAGACCTTCTTCACGCGGCCGCGATCCATAAAGTCATTTACGTAGCTTGAGCCCCATGCCGTTTGCAGGGTGTCGTTAATGTCGTCGATGGAGACGCCCAGCGCCTGCGCTTTACGCTGGTCAATATCTACCTGTAGCTGAGGGCTGTCATCCAGACCGTTATGACGAACGCGGGTAAGCTGCGGATCTTTCCCGGCCAGCTCGAGCAGTTTATCGCGAGCAGCCATCAACGCGTCATGCCCGGCACCCGCGTGATCCTGAAGCTCCATATCAAACCCGGCTGAGCTGCCCAGGCCGCTGATGGCGGGCGGGCTGCTGGCGAAAACGCGCGCTTCCTTGATTTTGTTGAACGCTTTGGTTGCACGCTCAATGATGGCAAAGGAGGAGCCGGTATCGCTGTCGCGCTGGTCCCAGTCTTTCAGGCGCACAAACATACGCGCCACGTTCTGCCCGTTACCGCCGGGGCCAGAGCCGACGGTGGAGAAGACCGAGACCACGTTATCTTTCTCCTGAGTATGGAAGTAGTTCTCAACCTTCTGCACCACTTTCAGGGTCTGCTGCTGGGTCGAGCCGCTCGGTAACTGTACGGAAGTAATAAACATGCCGCGATCTTCCAGCGGCAGGAACGAGGTTGGCAGCCGCAGGAACAGGAAGACCATGCCGCCGAGCAGCAGGACATAAACCACCATCCAGCGCACGCTGCGGTGCAGTACTTTACCCACGCCCGCTTCATAGCGCGCCGCATTGCGGTTAAACATGCGGTTAAACCAGCCGAAGAAGCCTTTTTGACCGTGGTGTTCGCCCTTATGCAGCGGTTTGAGCAGCGTCGCGCACAGGGCAGGGGTAAGGATCATTGCCACGAGTACGGAGAGCACCATTGCAGAGACGATGGTGATCGAGAACTGGCGATAAATCGCGCCCGTGGTGCCGCCAAAAAATGCCATCGGGATAAATACCGCCGACAGCACCATGGCGATACCGACCAGCGCGCCCTGAATTTGTCCCATCGATTTGCGCGTGGCCTCGCGGGGCGAAAGCCCTTCCTCGCTCATAATGCGCTCGACGTTTTCCACCACCACGATGGCATCATCCACCAGCAGGCCGATGGCCAGCACCATGGCGAACATGGTCAGGGTGTTGATGCTGTAACCGAAGGCATACAGCACCGCAAAGGTTCCCAGCAGCACCACCGGCACCGCAATGGTGGGGATCAGCGTGGCGCGGAAGTTTTGCAGGAACAGGTACATCACGAGGAACACCAGCGCGATAGCTTCGAGCAGGGTTTTCACCACATCTTCGATGGAGGCTTTTACGAATGAGGTGGTTTCGTAGGCGACTTTGTACTCCAGTCCGTGCGGGAAGTAATGCGACAGTTCATCCAGACGCTCTAACACCCGCTGCGCGGTCGCCATTTCGTTGGCGCCGGAGGCCAGTTTTACCCCCAGTCCGGACGCGGCATTGCCGTTAAAGCGACTCAGGTAGTCATATTTTTCCGCCCCCATTTCCACGGTGGCGACATCCCCCAGACGCACTTCCGAACCGTCCTGATTCACGCGCAGAGTAATATTGCGGAACTGGTCAGGTGTCTGGAGCAGCGATTGGGAGTTGATGGTGGCGTTAAGCGCCTGGTTGTCCACGGACGGCGTACCGCCGAGCTGCCCCACGGCAATCTGGGCGTTCTGCGATTCGATAGCGTCGGTGACATCTTTAGCGGTCATCTGCACGCTGTTCAGCTTGTTGGGATCCAGCCAGATACGCATGGAGTACTGCGAGCCGTAGGCGTCGATATCACCCACGCCGTTGATACGGCTGAGCGGGTCCTGAATATTACTGGCGACGTAGTCCGCGATGTCCTGCTTATCCATCGAGCCATCGGTTGAAACAAACGCGATGGTCAAAATATTGGTGTCACCGGTTTTACGCACGGTCACCCCCTGGTTCTGCACCGCCTGAGGCAGTTTACGCAGGGCCGATTGCAGCTGGTTTTGCACCTGCTGCACCGCTTCATCCGGATCCGTGCCCGCCGTAAAGCTCAGGGTTACCGTCGCCTGGCCCGTGGCACTGCTCTGCGAGGACATGTACATCAGGTTATCAAGACCCGTCATGTTCTGCTCGATAACCTGCGTGACGGTATTTTCCAGCGTCTGTGCCGAGGCGCCAGGATAGTTCGCCGTGATACGCACGTTGGGGGGCGCGAGGTCGGGGTATTGCTCAACAGGAAGGGAAGTAATCGCCAGGACACCCGTCAGACACAACAGGATTGCAAGCACCCAGGCAAAAATGGGGCGATCGATGAAAAAATTCGCCATTAAAGTGTGACCTCGTTTTGCTGCACGTCATTATTGTTTATTGCCCGCCTAACTTTAGCGGTAAGGCCCAGGTCAAACGTGGAGAAATAAAGGAGATAATGTAAATTATCATGCGCTTTTTTCAGCGCGCCTTCTTTCCCACTATTTTTCAGCCTGCGCCGCAGGCGTCCGGAACGTTACGCTGACCTGTGTCCCACCCTGTGGCGGCTGAGAAAAGTGTAATGTCCCGCCGAGCCGTCCCGCGCGTTCGCGCATGATATTCAGCCCGTAATGCCCCGGCGGTTCACTGGCGTCGCCGATACCAATACCGTTGTCGCGGATCGTGACTGTGTGAGTGCCGTCCGCGGTGGTGACGCAGCTGACCATAATCTCGCTCGCGTCGGCATGTTTAATCGCATTCAGCACTGCCTCACGCACAATCTGTAAGAGGTGCACCTGTTTTTGCGCGTCCAGCGCCAGCGATGAGAGACGGCAGTCGAGCACCAACTTCGCGCTGGTCTGGCTTTGCAACCCGTCAAGAGACTCCTGTAGCGCGGCAGGAAGATTGGCGTGATTGAGCGTCAGGCGGAAGGTGGTGAGCAGCTCGCGTAGCTGATGCCAGGCGTTATTCAGCTCGCGGGAGAAGTCCGTAATGATGGCCTGCGCCGGGGCATTGTCGCCCGGCACGGCATGCTTCAGCAGCGTAAGCTGAATACGCAAATAGGAGAGCACCTGCGCCAGCGAATCATGCAACTCGCGCGCGATGGTGGCGCGCTCTTCCATCAGCAGCAACTGCTGATAATGTTTCTGCGCCTGATTGAAATAGAGCCCCCGGCCCAGCATCGTCGCCACGCTTTCCATGAGCGGCAGCGGAACATCCCCGGTCGCGCTTTGCCAGCGCAGTTCGCCGTACAGGGTGTCCTGCATTAACACCGGTAAATTGTGCATTTTCTCGCCTGGGGTCTCCTGTCCTTCGTAAAGCTGCCAGTCGTCACTGGTGCGCAATTGCAGGTAATTCATCTGCGTATAGTCATGCACAATCTGCAAAATATGCCGGAAGCAGTGGCTGTCTATCTGCCCGGTATTCAACGCCTGTGAGCATTTGAACAGCATTTCGAGCTGCTGATGCGCTTCATTCAGGTGGCGGGTTTTTTCAGCAACGGAGTGCTCCAGGGAACGGTACAGGGTGTGTAATTCCGCCGACATATGGTTGAAGGCGCGGGAAAGCTGGCCCAGCTCGTTGGGAAGCATAATATCCGGTGCGGGGGTATCGAACTGCCCCTGTTCGATACGTTCGCTCGCCGCCACCAGATTATTCAGCGGCAGCACAACCTGACGGCGGATGCGCCGCAGGGTCACCACCGCCAGCAGCAGGATGCCCAGGCCGCCCGTCAGCGACATGCAAATCACCAGCTGAATTTTATGTTCGGTGTAGTGCTGAAGCGCCAGCACAAAGGCATCTATCCTGCCCACGAAATCCTCTATGTGGTTCTGATACCACCCGGTATCGCCGCTGGCGATACGCGTGTCCATCTCCTGCCAGCCAAGGTGCAACTGCTGGTAACGCTGTTTGACTTCCTCAGGCACATACCAGCGGTTTAGCTTCTGCAACGCAGGCGCGCTCAGCGTTTTCTGCCAGACCGCGCGGTGCTCCGCCAGCGACGGGCTGGCGCGCTGCATTTCGTAGCCCAGGCGGTAGCTCTGCATGCGCAGCGATCCGGCGATGTTAATCGCCTCGGCGTCGCGCTGGCTGCTGGCGAGTGTAACCAGCGCAATGGCGCTGATCAGAACGGACAAGACAATCATCGAAAAGAAAGCCCGAGCCAGGCTTCCCGATACGGGGCGTTTAACGGTCACTCATCAGCTTCCTGAATTAAATTGATCTGCCACAGGTTCACTGGAAATAGTTCGCCTTCCTGGGCATTTGAACATTGCGTCGCCATGCTGCTGTGGGTAAATACGATAACAATAGAAAGAATAAGGTTATTGAACCAAAAACAGGTGTTGTTATGAATCGTTTTATTATGGCCAACGCTCAACAGTGTATCGGTTGTCGCGCCTGCGAAGTTGCCTGTGTGATGGCGCACAACGGGGAGCAGCACGCGCTGAGCGAGCGCCATTTTCATCCCCGCATTACGGTCCTTACCTCAGGCTTGCGAAAAAGCCCCGTGACCTGCCACCACTGTGAAAATGCGCCCTGCGCGCAAAGCTGCCCGAACGGAGCCATCACGCAACACAGCGACAGCGTACAGGTCAATCAACAAAAATGCATTGGCTGTAAAGCCTGCGTGGTGGCCTGTCCGTTTGGCACGATGGACATGCTGATCGCCCCGCTGGAAAACGACAGCGTAAAGGCCTCGGCGCACAAATGCGACCTCTGCCTGGAAAGGCCGCAAGGCCCGGCCTGCGTTGAAAACTGCCCGGCAGAGGTGCTTACGCTCGCCACCCCAGCCGTGCTGGATAAGCTGGTTAAACAGCGCCGACAGCGCAGCGCAAGGCTGGACGCGCTGCCGTGTCACAGCGAGGCGGTTCAGTCAGTTCCTCCGCAAACCAAACGGCAACAGATGCAAAACACCCCGGCGCGCGGTGAGCCGGATAAGCTCAGCCCCGACGCGCGCGCAGGTCATTTTAACGAGATCTACCTGCCGTTTCGCCCGGAACAGGCGCAGCGCGAAGCATCCCGGTGCCTGAAATGTGGCGACCACAGCATTTGCGAGTGGACCTGCCCGCTGCATAACCATATTCCACAGTGGATTGAGCGGATCAGGGCGGGGGATATCATCGGTGCGGCTGAGCTTTCTCACCAGACTAACTGTTTACCGGAAATTACCGGCCGCGTCTGTCCACAGGATCGATTATGTGAAGGCGCCTGCACCCTGCGGGATGCGTCAGGGGCGGTAACCATCGGGAATATCGAACGGTATATCTCGGATCGGGCGCTGGCGATGGGCTGGACGCCGGACGTCAGCCACGTTAAGCCGGTCGGTAAGCGCGTCGCCATCATCGGTGCCGGTCCGGCAGGGCTGGCCTGCGCCGACGTACTGGTGCGCAGCGGCGTCGGTGTGACGGTCTACGATCGCCATCCGGAAATCGGCGGATTGCTGACCTTTGGTATTCCGGCCTTCAAGCTGGATAAATCCCTGTTAGCGCGGCGCAGAGAGATATTCAGCGCGATGGGCATCCGCTTCGAGCTGAACTGCGAGGTGGGAAAAGACGTATCGATGGCCCAACTGCAAAACGACTACGATGCCCTGTTCATCGGCGTAGGGACCTATCGTTCCATGAAAGCGGGTATCCCTCACGAAGACGCGCCGGGCGTGTACGACGCGCTGCCGTTTTTAGTGGCGAACACGAGGAACGTGATGGGCCTTGACCCTGCCGCAGACGAGCCGTTTATCGACACGCAGGGGTTAAACGTGGTGGTGCTGGGCGGGGGCGATACGGCGATGGACTGCGTGCGCACCGCGCTGCGACATGGCGCGGCGAAAGTCACCTGCGCCTATCGGCGGGACGAGGCCAACATGCCGGGCTCAAAGAAAGAGGTTAAAAACGCGAAAGAAGAGGGCGCGGCCTTTGAATTTAATGTCCAGCCGGTTGAGCTCACGCTGGATACCGACGGGAAGGTCAACGGTATCCGGATGCTGCGCACCCGTCTGGGCGAGCCGGATGCGCAGGGGCGGCGTCGTCCTGTCCCGGTGGCGGGCAGTGAGTTTGTCATGCCAGCGGATGCGGTGATCATGGCGTTTGGGTTTAATCCGCACGCCATGCCGTGGCTTCAGGCGCAGGGCGTCGACACCGACGACTGGGGGCGCATCAGGGCCTCCGTGGAGAGCCGTTATCGCTACCAGACCTCGAATCCGCAGATTTTTGCTGGCGGTGATGCGGTACGCGGTGCGGATCTGGTGGTCACCGCGATGGCGGAAGGGCGCCATGCCGCGCAGGGGATCATGGACTGGCTTGGCGTGCCGCCGCGCAACATGCATTAACGCAGACGGGCGACAAAGCGGGCTTCACAGCGTAGTATAAACAGACTCATTTTGCCGTGGAGCCCGTATGTCTCTGAACATTAGCGTTATTAAAGACAAAATCCTTTCTGAAAATTACTTTGTCCTGCGTAACATCACTTACGATCTCACCCGTAAGAACGGGGACGTCATTCGCCATAAACGCGAAGTCTACGACCGGGGCAATGGTGCAACCATTCTGCTGTATAACCGTGAAAAGCAAAGCGTAGTGCTGATCCGCCAGTTTCGCATCGCGACATGGGTCAATGGCAACGCGGACGGACGTCTGATTGAAACCTGTGCAGGTCTGCTGGACGACGATGAGCCGGAAGTGTGTATCCGCAAAGAAGCCATTGAAGAGACGGGTTTTGAGGTGGGGACGGTGCAGAAAGTCTTTGAGCTGTTTATGTCCCCTGGCGGGGTCACCGAGCTGATCCACTTCTTCATTGCGGAATATACCGATGCCCAGCGCACGCACCGGGGCGGTGGCGTGGACGACGAAGACATTGAAGTGCTGGAAATGCCTTTCGCTAAGGCTGTTGACATGGTGAAACGCGGCGAGATCCGCGACGGTAAAGCGGTGATCCTGTTGCAATATCTGCAAACCAGCGGGCTGATGAATGCCGCGGCGGAAGCGCGATAAGTTGTATTTCAGATAAATCTATCCGATAAATCCGATTGAGCCAGCCCGCCCAGGGCACGAAGATACGCCCCAGATTGACCTATTCGTTTGCGGGGCTGTGCCGTTCATGCGCTACTGCGTTTTTCTTATCTTCTTCATTTGCGTGCTTCCCGCGCCTCGGGTGTGGGCTGCGCCTGCGCAGCAGTCTTTTTCAGACTGGCAGGTGACCTGCAATAACCAGAACTTCTGCGTAGCGCGCAACACTGGCGAGCATCGCGGTCTGGTCATGTCGCTGAGCCGCAGTGCGGGGGCAAAAACGGACGCCAGCCTGCGCATTGATCTCGGTGGGCTTTCGGCGCCTCCGGTGAAAGAGCCTGACATCGCCCCGCGCCTGCTGCTCGACAATGTGCCGCTTAAACTCACGTCGCAACACTGGCAGTTAACCCCCTGGCATCTTAAAACAGACGATACGGGCACCATCACCACGTTTCTGAAAACCATTCAGGAAGGTCAGGCGCTGACTCTGCGCGGGGGGAAGCAGACAATCTCTCTGGCCGGGCTGAAAGCGGCGCTGCTGTTTATCGATGCCCAGCAAAAACGCGTCGGAAGTGAAACGGCATGGATTAAAAAAGGGGATAGTCCACCGCTGAGCGTGCCGCCTGCGCCGGCATTAAAAAAGGTGGCGGTGGTGAACCCCACGCCAACGCCGCTGACGCATAACGAATTGAACGATCTGCTGGATTACGGTAACTGGCGCATGAACCACAGCCAGTGCTCTCTCGATCCGAACCGGCGTGAGGTGCGCGTGACCGCGCTGACCGATGACAAAGCGCTGATGATCATCAGCTGTGAGGCGGGGGCGTACAACACCGTCGACCTGGCGTGGCTGGTGTCGCGTAAAAAACCGTTTGCGGCCAGGAGCGTGAGATTGCGTCTGCCGTTTACCCCTTCCAGCCAGAGTAGCGACATGGAGCTGATGAATGCCAGCTTCGATGAAAAAACGCGCGAGCTGACCACGCTGGCGCTGGGACGCGGGATTGGCGACTGTGGGATCCAGACCCGCTGGCGTTTTAACGGCCAGCGCTTCCGTCTGGTACGCTACGCGGAAGAGCCAAGCTGTGATAACTGGAATGGGCCAGATGCCTGGCCCACGCTGTGGATCACAAGGTAGGGTTTTGCCGATTTGTAGGCCGGGTCAGGCGCAGCCGCCACCCGGCAACGCAGATCGCACTACAGCACGCTCAGCGCCTTCTCCACTACGTTCTCAACGGTAAAGCCGAAGTACGGGAACAGCTTATCGGCCGGGGCGGATTCACCGTAACCCTTCATGCCGACAATCGCCCCTTTCAGACCCACATATTTGTACCAGTAGTCGGCAATGCCAGCTTCAACCGCCACGCGCGCCGCGACGTTTGAAGGCAGCACCGATTCGCGGTACGCCTCATCCTGGGCATCAAAGATATCCGTTGAAGGCAGGGAAACCACGCGCACCGCGTGACCCTCGGCGGTTAGTTTCTCCGCCGCTTTTACCGTGATTTCCACCTCTGAACCGGTGGCAATCAGGATCACGTCTGGCTTGCCGCCGCTGTCTTTCAGGATGTACCCGCCGCGGGCGATATTTTTCACCTGCTCCGGCGTGCGCTCGATCTGCGCCAGGTTCTGGCGCGACAGGATCAGCGCCGTGGGTCCGTTATGACGCTCTACGGCCAGCTTCCAGCCCACTGCCGCTTCAACCTGATCGCACGGACGCCAGGTACTGAAGTTTGGCGTCAGGCGCAGGCTCGCCAGCTGCTCTACCGCCTGGTGCGTCGGCCCATCTTCACCCAGTCCGATGGAGTCGTGGGTGTACACCATGATTTGCCGCGCCTTCATCAGAGCCGCCATACGCGCCGCGTTACGGGCATATTCGACAAACATCAGGAAGGTAGCGGTGTACGGCACGAAGCCGCCATGGTGGGCGATGCCGTTGGCAATGGCGGTCATCCCGAACTCGCGCACGCCGTAGTGGATGTAGTTCCCGGCAATGTCCTCCTTCAGGGATTTAGAGCCGGACCAGATGGTAAGGTTACTTGGCGCCAGATCCGCCGATCCGCCCAGCAGTTCGGGCAGGATTGGGCCAATTGCGTTCAGGGTGTTTTGTGATGCCTTACGGGTGGCAATTTTCGCCGGGTTGGATTGCAGGTTTTCAATCAGCGCCTGGGTTTTCTCTTCCCAGTCTTCCGGCAGGCCGCCGCTCATGCGGCGGGTAAACTCAGCCGCCAGATCCGGATACGCTTTTTTGTAAGCGGCAAACTTCTCGTTCCAGGCCTGCTGCGCTTTTTCACCTGTTTCGCGAGCATCCCAGGCCTTGTAGATTTCTTTTGGGATCTCAAAGGCCGGGTGTTTCCAGCCCAGTTTCTGGCGGGTCAGCGCCACTTCCTCTTCACCCAGCGCCGCGCCGTGCGCCTCTTCTTTGCCCGCTTTGTTCGGCGAGCCGAAGCCGATGGTGGTGCGGCAGATGATCAGGGACGGTTTGTCCTTCACGCTCTGCGCTTCCTGAATCGCTTTTTTCACCGCCTCAGGATCGTGACCGTCGATCTCGTGCACCACGTGCCAGTGATAGGCTTCAAAGCGTTTTGCCGTGTCGTCGGTAAACCAGCCCTCGGTTTCCCCGTCAATGGAGATACCGTTGTGATCGTAGAAGCCAATCAGCTTGCCCAGGCCCAGGGTGCCCGCCAGCGAGCAGACCTCGTGGGAGATCCCCTCCATCAGGCAGCCATCACCCATAAAGACATAGGTGTAGTGATCGACAATCTCGTGGTCGGGCTGGTTGAACTGCGCGGCCAGCGTACGCTCTGCAATCGCCAGGCCGACGGCATTCGCCAGCCCCTGGCCCAGCGGGCCGGTAGTGGTTTCAACACCCGGCGTATAGCCGATCTCCGGGTGGCCCGGCGTTTTGGAGTGCAGCTGGCGGAAGTTTTTTAACTCCTCAAGCGGCAGATCGTAGCCGGAGAGGTGCAGCAGGCTGTAGAGCAGCATCGATGCGTGACCGTTGGAGAGAATAAAACGGTCGCGATCGTACCAGGTCGGATCGGTCGGGTTGTGCTTGAGGAAGTCGTTCCACAGCACTTCGGCAATATCAGCCATACCCATGGGGGCGCCAGGGTGGCCGGAATTGGCTTTTTGTACGGCATCCATGCTGAGGGCGCGAATGGCGTTGGCGAGCTCTTTACGGGACATAGTTCACTCCGTGGCAAGGTTAAAGTTTGGCAGCGAGAAGATCTTCGAGTTTGCGCTGGTCGACGGCGAACTGACGGATGCCGTCCGCCAGTTTTTCCACGGCCATTGGGTCCTGATTGTGCTCCCAGCGGAATTCCGCTTCGGTCATGGGTTTTGGTTTTGGCAGAACGGTAGAGGTCGGCACAAGCTTGCGGATCACCGTCTCTTCACTCTCCTGAAGCTTTTTCAGCAGGTCAGGGGAGATGGTCAGCCGGTCGCAGCCCGCGAGCGCCAGGATCTGCTCGGTGCGGCGGAAGCTGGCCCCCATCACGATAGTTTCGTAGCGGTGCTGCTTGTAATAATCGTAGATATTACGCACCGATTTTACGCCAGGATCTTCTTCCACCACGTACGGATCCATTGGCTGTTTCGCCTGATACCAGTCGTAGATACGCCCGACAAACGGTGAAATCAGGAACACGCCCGCTTCGGCGCAGGCACGCGCCTGGGCGAAGGAGAACAGTAGCGTCAGGTTGCAGTGGATCCCCTCTTTCTCCAGCACTTCCGCCGCGCGGATGCCTTCCCAGGTAGAGGCAAGCTTGATCAGGATGCGTGACTTATCGATCCCCTGCTCCTGGTAGAGTTCCACCAGGCGGCGGGCCTTGTTAATGCTCTTCTCCTGGTCAAACGAGAGGCGGGCGTCCACTTCGGTGGAGACGCGTCCCGGTATGCTTTTAAGAATTTCCGCACCGATATTGACCGCCAGCTTGTCGCTGGCCTCGGCGACCTGCTGCTCCTGCGTTTTCCCGCGCTGTTTGCCATAGGCAAGGGCGTCATCAATCAGATGACTAAAGTGCGCAAGACCGGCCGCCTTGAGCAGCAGCGAGGGGTTGGTGGTCGCGTCTTCCGGCTGGTAGTGACGAATCGACTCGATGTCGCCGCTGTCTGCAACCACGGTGGTAAATTGTTTGATGCCGTCTAGCTGGTTCATAATTACTCCTTGGAAATAAAAGAGTTAGTCGAGTGCGTTAGTTCACACTTCTGAGAAAATCATGATGGACTTAACAAAAAAGCATAGCAGACGGGGGAGGCATTGCTGTCTGAGACGGGTAACATGGTTGTTATAAATTGATAACAATTTTTATTCTGCAATGGTGAGAGTTTGGCAGCCTTCAAAGTTTAGGAGCCTGCCTGCGGCGATACTATGCGGCACACCAGGGTGTGCATAGGAACGTCAACATCACCCTTTTTGACCGAAACGTGAAAGGAATAACAAGATGGATGATCAGTTAAAACAAAGCGCTCTCGATTTTCACGAGTTTCCTGTTCCGGGTAAAATCCAGGTATCCCCGACCAAACCGCTGGCGACCCAGCGCGATCTGGCGCTGGCCTACTCGCCAGGCGTGGCTGCTCCGTGCCTGGAAATCGAAAAAGATCCGCTGGCAGCGTACAAATACACCGCCCGTGGCAACCTGGTGGCCGTTATCTCTAACGGTACGGCGGTGCTGGGGTTAGGGAACATCGGTGCGCTGGCCGGTAAGCCGGTGATGGAAGGGAAGGGCGTTCTGTTTAAGAAATTTGCCGGTATCGACGTCTTCGATATCGAAGTGGACGAACTGGATCCGGATAAATTCATCAACGTGGTGGCGGCCCTGGAGCCGACCTTCGGCGGCATCAACCTGGAAGACATCAAAGCGCCGGAATGTTTCTATATCGAGCAGAAGCTGCGCGAGCGTATGAACATTCCCGTGTTCCATGACGACCAGCACGGCACGGCGATTATCAGTACCGCCGCCATTCTGAACGGCCTGCGCGTGGTAGAGAAAAATCTCTCCGACGTGCGCATGGTGGTCTCCGGCGCAGGCGCCGCGGCCATCGCCTGTATGAACCTGCTGGTGGCGCTGGGCATGCAGAAGCACAATATTGTGGTCTGCGACTCCAAGGGCGTGATCTACAAAGACCGCGAGCCAAACATGGCGGAAACCAAGGCGGCCTATGCGGTGGAAGACGACGGCAAGCGCACGCTAGAAGACGTCATTGAAGGTGCCGACATTTTCCTCGGCTGTTCAGGCCCGAAAGTACTGACCCAGGAGATGGTGCAGAAGATGGCGCGCGCGCCAATGATCCTGGCCCTGGCGAACCCGGAGCCGGAAATTCTGCCGCCGCTGGCGAAGGCGGTGCGTGAAGACGCGATCATCTGTACCGGACGTTCGGACTACCCGAACCAGGTGAACAACGTGCTCTGCTTCCCGTTCATCTTCCGCGGTGCGCTGGACGTCGGCGCTACGGCAATCAACGAAGAGATGAAGCTCGCCGCCGTTCATGCTATCGCAGAGCTGGCGCACGCCGAGCAGAGCGAAGTGGTGGCCTCCGCCTACGGCGATCAGGATCTGAGCTTCGGCCCCGACTACATTATCCCTAAACCATTTGACCCGCGTCTGATCGTGAAGATCGCGCCAGCGGTGGCTAAAGCGGCGATGGACTCCGGCGTGGCGACGCGGCCGATTGAAGATTTCGATGCCTACGTCGATAAACTCACCGAGTTCGTCTACAAAACCAACCTGTTTATGAAGCCGATCTTCTCCCAGGCGCGCGCTGACGCGAAGCGCGTGGTGCTGGCGGAAGGGGAAGAGGCGCGCGTGCTGCATGCCACGCAGGAGCTGATCACCTTAGGGCTGGCGAAACCGATCCTGATTGGTCGTCCGAGCGTGATCGAGATGCGTATTCAGAAGCTGGGCCTGCAAATTAAGCCGGGCGTCGACTTTGAGATCGTCAATAACGAATCCGATCCGCGCTTCAAAGAGTACTGGAACGAATACTATTCGATCATGAAGCGTCGCGGGATCACCCAGGAGCAGGCGCAGCGGGCGGTGATCAGCAATACCACGGTGATCGGCGCGATCATGGTTCATCGCGGTGAGGCGGATGCGCTGATCTGCGGCACCATCGGCGAGTACCATGAGCATTTCAGCGTGGTGCAGGAGATCTTCGGCTATCGCGAGGGCGTCCATACTGCCGGCGCAATGAACGCGCTGCTGCTGCCAAGCGGTAACACCTTTATCGCCGATACCTACGTCAACGACGATCCTTCCCCGGAGGAACTGGCGGAAATCACCGTGATGGCGGCGGAAACCGTGCGCCGCTTTGGTATCGAGCCGAAAGTGGCGCTGCTGTCGCACTCTAACTTCGGGTCATCCAAATCCGCGGCGGCGTGCAAAATGCGCCAGACGCTGGACCTGGTGCGCGAGCGTGCGCCGGAGCTGATGATCGACGGCGAGATGCACGGCGACGCCGCGCTGGTGGAGAGCATCCGTAACGAACGCATGCCGGACAGCCCGCTGAAAGGCTCGGCGAACGTGCTGATTATGCCAAACGTGGAAGCGGCGCGTATCAGCTATAACCTGCTGCGTGTGTCGAGTTCTGAAGGGGTGACCGTAGGGCCAGTGCTGATGGGGGTGTCAAAACCGGTGCATGTGTTAACGCCGATTGCCTCCGTGCGTCGTATCGTCAACATGGTGGCGCTGGCGGTGGTTGAGGCACAGACGCAGCCGCTGTAATTAACCCCACCCCTCACCCTAACCCTCTCCCCTGAGGGGAGAGGGGACAGCTCCGAGCCGTCTTTTCACCCTCGCCCCTTTGGGGAGAGGGCCGGGGTGAGGGGTAAGGGTTACACCCAGTCCCGAACCCGAATAAACTCACTCAAGGCAGCCTCCGGGCTGCCTTCTTTTGGCGCGTAGCTGTATTCCCAGCGCACCAGCGGCGGCATCGACATCAGAATGGACTCCGTGCGCCCACCGGTTTGCAGGCCAAACAGCGTCCCGCGATCCCATACCAGGTTAAACTCCACGTAGCGCCCGCGGCGGTAAAGCTGGAACTCACGCTCGCGCACGCCGTAGTCGGTGTTTTTGCGGCGTTCGACAATCGGCAGATAGGCATCGGTAAAGCCTTCACCCACCGCGCGCATAAAGCTGAATGCGGTATCAAAATCCGGCGTGTTGAGATCGTCAAAGAACAGCCCGCCGATGCCGCGCTGCTCGTCGCGGTGCTTCAGATAGAAATAGTCATCGCACCACTTTTTGTATTTCGGGTAAACGTCTTCGCCAAACGGCAGGCAGAGGTCGCGCGCGGTGGTGTGCCAGTGCACGGCGTCCTCTTCGAAGCCATAGTAAGGCGTTAAGTCGAAACCGCCACCAAACCACCAGACCGGATCGGCCCCCAGTTTTTCCGCGATGAAAAAGCGCACGTTGGCGTGGCTGGTTGGCACAAACGGGTTATGCGGATGCACTACCAGCGAGACGCCCATCGCCTCGAAGCTGCGGCCCGCCAGTTCAGGCCGATGCGCCGTGGCGGACGCTGGCATTGCATCACCGTGGACGTGGGAGAAGTTGACCCCGGCCTGTTCAAAAATACCGCCGTTACGCAGCACGCGGCTGCGCCCGCCGCCGCCCGCTTCGCGCTGCCAGGTGTCTTCCTGGAATTCACCGCCGTCTGCGGCGGAAAGTTTCTGGCAAATCGCGTCCTGTAACTGCATCAGGAAAGTTTTGACCAGCTGTGCATTCGGTTTCATCAACGTTTCCTGGAGTGCGCTTTTTGATTATCGAACCAGTTGAAATAACTGATGACCCCGGAGGCGATGGCGTTCGCGATCTTCTGACGAAACGCCTTAGTGCCGAGTAAACGCTCTTCTTCCGGGTTGGTAATGAACGAGGTTTCCACCAGCACGGACGGAATAGACGGTGACTTCAGCACCACAAACGCGGCCTGCTCGGTGCTTTTACTGTGCAGACGGTGCACGGGCTTAATCCGTTTAAGGATATGCGAGCCGAGCGTCAGGCTGTTTTTGATGGTATCGGTCTGCACGAGATCAAACAGAACCTGCTGTAACAGATGGTCTTTGTCGGTAGCTTTTTTCCCGGCCACTTCATCCGCCCGGTTTTCACGATCGGAGAGGTATTTCGCCATGGCGCTACTGGCGCCACGGTTGGAGAGAGCGAACACCGAGGCGCCTGCGGCGGAAGGGTTTGTGAAGCCATCCGCGTGAATGGACATAAACAGGTCTGCGCCATGCTTGTGGGCAATCTCCACGCGATCGTACAGTGGGATAAACGTGTCGCCCGTGCGCGTCAGGCGGGCGTCAATACCGTTGCTGCGTAAAATTGCGCGCACATTTTTTGCAATTGCCAGCACGACGTGTTTTTCTTTCGAACCGTTTCGGCCAATGGCGCCGGTGTCGATCCCGCCGTGGCCTGGATCGAGCATGACCAGACGCTTTGCTCCGGCTTTTTTGGTTTTCGGTTTGCTGTGTCCGTTACTGGTTTTAAGCGTGCTCTCGTCTTTTGCCTGAGCCTGCTTTGCGATGCCCGTTAACGTTAAGGCCGCCAGCCCCGCTTTGAGAACCTGACGACGCGATGTGAGTGCTTTTAATGGTTTGAATGTGCTCATGCGGCCTGAATTGTAAAAATTGGGGTCCTGGTGTTATATCGTATCGCGTTTTGCGTGACGACATTCCTTATTGAGAATTGTTTTACTTTTCATTTCAATACGTGACAAAGTGACATTATGCCAAATTTTGGCGAGTTTTTCCCCGGTTATTGGCTAAATGCCCTGTTCACGCCATAATCACTGTTTTTAAACCCGAAAAGGCGGTTAATACCATGGAGATACGCGTTTTTCGCCAGGAAGATTTCGAAGAGGTGATCACCCTTTGGGAGCGCTGCGATCTGCTGCGTCCATGGAACGATCCGGAGATGGACATCGAACGGAAGGTGAATCACGACGTCAGTCTGTTTCTGGTCGCTGAGGTCAACGGCGAAGTAGTCGGGACAGTGATGGGCGGGTACGACGGCCACCGCGGCTCGGCCTACTATCTGGGCGTGCACCCGGAATACCGCGCGCGCGGCATCGCCAACGCGCTGCTTAACCGTCTGGAAAAGAAGCTGATCGCCCGCGGCTGTCCGAAAATCCAGATCATGGTGCGGGAAGATAACGACGTGGTGCTGGGCATGTATGAACGCCTGGGCTACGAGCATGCGGATGTACTGACGCTGGGTAAGCGCCTGATCGAAGATGAAGAGTACTGAGTTCCACCCTGGCGACTATGATGTTCACGGTCGTCTGCGTCTGCCTTTTTTGTTCTGGTGCGTTCTGCTGTTGCAGGCCCGCACCTGGGTGCTGTTCGTGATGGCTGGCGCGTCGCGCGGGCAGGGCGATACGCTACTGAATCTCTTTTATCCCGATCACGATGCGTTCTGGCTGGGGTTACTGCCCGGTGTACCGGCGGTGCTGGCGTTCCTGTGCAGCGGACGGCGGCAGTTCCTCCCGCGCTTCTGGCGCGCACTTCGCTGGCTATTGATTCTGGCGCAGGTTGTGCTCCTGGTCTGGCAGCCCGTGCTCTGGCTGTACGGCGAGCCGCTATCAGGTATCGGGATTGCGCTGGTGGTGGCGGATATTGTCGCGCTGCTGTGGCTGGTCACGAATCCCCGTTTACGCGCCTGTTTTACGCAAGAGTCAGATTAAAACGGCACTTTTTGCCGATACTGCACTCCAACAAGCGTTGATTTACTACGTAAGGACGTCTCAATGAAATCGCTGCGTTTACTTTTATGCGCTCTCCCGCTGGCGTTAACCGGCTGTTCCACGCTCTCATCCATCAACTGGTCTGCGGCCTATCCGTGGAACTGGTTTGGTTCCTCAACGGAAGTGACCGAGCAGGGCGTGGGCAAAATTACCGCCTCGACGGCACTGGATCAGGATGCCATTCAGGATGCCATCGGCAGTGATTATCGCCTGCGCAGCGGCATGAAAACCGAGAACGGCAACATCGTGCGCTATTTCGAAGCGTTGAAAGACGACAAGGTGGCGATGGTCATCAACGGCGATAAAGGTACGGTCAACCGCATTGCGGTGATGGATGAAGAGATCCCGACCTCAGGTGGCGTGAAGGTAGGTACGCCGTTTGGCGAGCTCTACCAGAAAGCGTTTGGCCACTGCGCCAGTGTGCCGTCGGAGGAGAGCGTGGCGGTCGAGTGTAAGGCCGACGGCAGCCAGCACATTAGCTATGTATTCAGCGGCACCTGGAACGGTCCGGAAGGGTTAAT
Organism: Enterobacter sp. CRENT-193; assembly: GCF_002787395.1. Classification (NCBI taxonomy): domain Bacteria; kingdom Pseudomonadati; phylum Pseudomonadota; class Gammaproteobacteria; order Enterobacterales; family Enterobacteriaceae; genus Enterobacter; species Enterobacter sp. CRENT-193. The sequence continues at coordinate 2,197,598 of NZ_CP024812.1, forward strand.
GCCGTCTGACGACACCCTGAAAAAGTGGAAAGTGAGCAAAATTATCTGGAAGCAGTAATTTGCGCCTGAGCAAGCCGCCTCGCTGAAATCCAGGTATAATAGCCGCCATCAATGCCACGCAGTCGTGGCATCTTTTTTTCAGGAGGAGCGATGTCTCAGGTTCAGAGTGGCATTTTGCCAGAACATTGCCGCGCGGCGATTTGGATTGAAGCCAACGTCAAAGGGGATGTGGATGCCCTGCGCGCGGCCAGCAAAGTTTTCGTTGATAAACTGGCCACCTTCCAGGCCAAATTCCCCGAAGCCCATCTGGGCGCGGTGGTTGCCTTTGGCAATACCGTCTGGCGTCAGCTGAGCGGCGGCGAAGGCGCAGAAGAGCTGAAAGATTTTATTCCTTATGGCAAAGGTCTTGCGCCTGCCACCCAGTATGACGTCCTGATCCATATCCTCTCCCTGCGCCACGACGTGAACTTCTCCATCGCTCAGGCAGCGATTGAGGCCTTTGGTGACAGCATCGACGTGCAGGAAGAGATCCACGGTTTCCGCTGGGTGGAAGAGCGCGATTTGAGCGGCTTCGTCGACGGCACCGAAAACCCGGCCGGGGAAGAGACGCGTCGCGAGGTGGCTGTAATCAAGGATGGCGTGGACGCGGGCGGCAGCTATGTGTTCGTTCAGCGCTGGGAGCATAACCTCAGGCAGCTTAACCGCATGAGCGTGCATGACCAGGAGATGATGATTGGCCGTACCAAAGATGCCAATGAAGAGATTGACGGCGATGCGCGTCCGGTCACGTCCCACCTGTCCCGCGTTGACCTTAAAGAAGACGGTAAGGGGCTGAAGATTGTTCGCCAGAGCCTGCCGTACGGCACCGCGAGCGGTACGCACGGCCTGTACTTCTGCGCTTACTGCGCGCGCCTCTACAACATTGAACAGCAGCTGCTGAGCATGTTTGGCGATACCGACGGCAAGCGTGACGCCATGCTGCGCTTCACCCGTCCGGTGACTGGCGGCTACTACTTTGCGCCGTCCGTTGAGCGCCTGCTGGCGCTGTAAATCGCTCTCCATTCGTAGGCCGGGTAAGCGTTAGCGCCACCCGGCAATTTCTCTCGCACCCTTATTCCCTTTTCTGCTTCTAAATCACCAAACGGTATATAAAACCGTTACTCCTTTAGACTCCGTTATAAATATTATGACTATAAGATAGTCATCACATTTATAAGGGTGCGCAATGGCCGTTACTGTACTGAAAAAAGGATCGCTGGCACTGGCAGGTTTACTGCTGGTGGCGCAGGCGCAGGCAACCGAGTTGCTGAACAGTTCTTATGATGTTTCGCGCGAGCTGTTTGCCGCCCTTAATCCCGCATTTGAACAGCAGTGGGCGAAAGAGAACAACGGCGACAAGCTGACCATCAAACAGTCGCACGCTGGCTCATCCAAGCAGGCGCTGGCCATTTTGCAGGGGCTGAAAGCGGACGTGGTGACCTACAACCAGGTCACGGACGTGCAGATCCTGCACGACAAAGGCAAACTGATCCCGGCGAACTGGCAAAGCCGCCTGCCGAACAACAGTTCGCCATTTTACTCCACCATGGGCTTCCTGGTGCGCAAGGGCAACCCGAAGAACATCCACGACTGGAACGACCTGGTGCGTTCAGACGTAAAGCTGATCTTCCCGAATCCGAAAACCTCCGGCAACGCACGTTACACCTATCTGGCGGCGTGGGGCGCGGCGGACAAAGCTGACGGTAACGATAAAGCGAAAACCGAACAGTTTATGACCCAGTTCCTGAAAAACGTCGAGGTGTTTGATACCGGCGGTCGTGGCGCAACCACTACCTTCGCCGAACGCGGGCTGGGCGACGTGCTGATCAGCTTTGAATCCGAGGTGAACAATATTCGTAAACAGTACGAAGCGCAGGGCTTCGAAGTGGTTATCCCGAAAACCAACATTCTGGCCGAGTTCCCGGTGGCGTGGGTGGATAAAAACGTCAAAGCCAACGGCACTGAGAAAGCGGCAAAAGCCTATCTCAACTATCTATACAGCCCGCAGGCGCAGACGGTGATTACTGACTATTACTACCGCGTTAATAATCCGGACGTGATGAACAAGCTGAAAGACAAATTCCCGCAGACCGAGCTGTTCCGCGTGGAAGACCATTTTGGTGCCTGGCCTGAGGTGATGAAAACGCATTTTGCCAGCGGCGGTGAGTTAGACAAATTGCTGGCGGCGGGGCGTAAGTAATGTTTGCAGGATCAACAAGACGTGTGCTGCCGGGTTTTACCTTAAGCCTCGGGACCAGCCTGCTGTTCGTCTGTCTGATTTTATTGTTACCGCTCAGCGCTCTGGTGATGCAGCTCGCTGAGATGAGCTGGTCCCAGTACTGGGAAGTGGTCACCAACCCTCAGGTGGTGGCGGCCTATAAGGTCACGCTGCTGTCTGCGTTCGTGGCCTCGATTTTTAACGGCGTGTTTGGCCTGCTGATGGCGTGGATCTTAACCCGCTATCGCTTCCCGGGCCGCACGCTCCTCGACGCGTTGATGGATCTGCCCTTTGCCCTGCCGACGGCAGTGGCCGGTTTGACGCTGGCGTCGCTGTTTTCCGTGAACGGCTTTTACGGTGAGTGGCTGGCGAAGTTTGATATCAAAGTGACCTATACCTGGCTCGGTATCGCGGTGGCGATGGCCTTTACCAGCATCCCGTTTGTGGTGCGTACCGTGCAGCCGGTGCTGGAAGAGTTAGGACCCGAATACGAAGAGGCCGCGGAAACCCTGGGCGCCACGCGCTGGCAGAGTTTCCGTAAGGTTGTTCTGCCGGAACTTTCTCCGGCCTTGCTGGCGGGGGTGGCGCTCTCCTTTACCCGCAGCCTCGGTGAATTTGGCGCGGTCATTTTTATCGCCGGGAACATCGCGTGGAAAACCGAAGTGACCTCGCTGATGATTTTTGTCCGTTTGCAGGAGTTTGATTATCCGGCCGCGAGCGCGATTGCCTCGGTGATCCTTGCCGCGTCGCTGCTACTGCTGTTTTCGATTAACACTCTGCAAAGTCGCTTTGGTCGACGTGTGGTAGGTCACTGATGGCGGAAGTTACGCAATTGAAGCGCTATGACGCGCCCCGCATCAACTGGGGCAAATGGTTTCTGATTGGTACCGGCGTGCTGGTCTCCGCATTCATTCTCGTCGTGCCGATGGTGTACATCTTCGTACAGGCCTTCAGCAAAGGGATTATGCCCGCGCTGCAAAATCTGGCCGATCCGGACATGCTCCACGCCATCTGGCTGACGGTGATGATTGCCCTGATCACTGTCCCGGTGAATCTGGTGTTTGGCGTATTGCTGGCCTGGCTGGTAACGCGCTTTAACTTCCCGGGGCGTCAGCTGCTGCTGACCCTGCTGGATATCCCGTTTGCGGTGTCTCCTGTGGTGGCGGGTCTGGTTTATCTGCTCTTCTACGGCTCCAATGGCCCGCTGGGCGGCTGGCTGGATGAACACGACCTGCAAATCATGTTCGCCTGGCCGGGGATGGTGCTGGTGACCGTCTTTGTCACCTGTCCGTTCGTGGTGCGCGAGCTGGTGCCAGTGATGCTCAGCCAGGGCAGCCATGAAGATGAAGCCGCGGTGCTGCTCGGCGCTTCCGGCTGGCAGATGTTCCGCCGCGTTACGCTGCCAAATATCCGCTGGGCACTGCTTTACGGCGTGGTGCTGACCAACGCCCGTGCGATCGGTGAGTTTGGCGCGGTGTCGGTAGTATCCGGCTCGATTCGCGGCGAAACCCTGTCGCTGCCGTTACAGATTGAATTACTGGAACAGGACTACAACACCGTCGGTTCCTTTACGGCCGCAGCGTTGCTGACGCTGATGGCCATTTTGACCCTGTTTTTGAAGAGTGTGGTGCAGTGGCGTTTAGAGAATCAGGAAAAACGTCAGCATCAGGAGGGAAATCATGAGCATTGAGATTGCCAATATTAAGAAGTCTTTTGGTCGCACCCAGGTGCTGAATGATATCTCGCTGGATATCCCTTCCGGACAAATGGTGGCGCTGCTGGGGCCGTCTGGCTCCGGTAAAACCACGCTGCTGCGTATTATCGCCGGGCTTGAGCACCAGACCAGCGGACATATCCGCTTCCACGGTACGGACGTGAGCCGCCTGCACGCTCGCGACCGTAAAGTGGGCTTTGTATTCCAGCATTACGCGCTGTTCCGCCACATGACGGTATTTGACAACATTGCGTTTGGCCTGACCGTGCTGCCGCGTCGTGAACGTCCAGATGCCGCCGCCATCAAAGCGAAAGTGACCAAACTGCTGGAGATGGTGCAGCTTGCACATCTGGCGGACCGCTTCCCGGCTCAGCTTTCCGGCGGGCAGAAGCAGCGCGTGGCGCTGGCGCGTGCGTTAGCTGTTGAACCGCAAATCCTGCTACTGGACGAACCGTTTGGCGCGCTGGATGCGCAGGTGCGTAAAGAGCTGCGCCGTTGGCTGCGTCAGCTGCATGAGGAACTCCAGTTCACCAGCGTTTTCGTGACCCACGATCAGGAAGAGGCGATGGAAGTGGCCGACCGCGTGGTAGTAATGAGTCAGGGCAACATTGAGCAGGTTGACGAGCCAGAGCAGCTCTGGCGTGAACCGGCGACCCGCTTTGTGCTGGAGTTTATGGGAGAAGTAAACCGCCTTCAGGGCACCATTCGCGGCGGTCAGTTCCACGTTGGCGCGCACCGCTGGCCGCTGGGGTATACCTCCGCGCATCAGGGGCCGGTGGATCTGTTCCTGCGTCCGTGGGAAGTGGACGTCAGCCGCCGTACCAGCCTGGATTCACCGCTTCCGGTGCAGGTGCTGGAAGCTAGCCCTAAAGGCCACTACACCCAATTGGTGGTACAGCCCCTGGGCTGGTACACCGAGCCGCTGACCGTGGTTATGCGTGACGACGAGCCGCCGCACCGGGGGGAACGCCTGTTTGTGGGGCTGCAACACGCGCGCATTTATCACGGCAACGAGCGCATCGAGACGCGCGAGGATATTGCTCTGGCGGTGTCAGCCTGATAGGTTATTGAGTATGTTTTTCGCCCGGTGGCGTGATGCTTACCGGGCTTTTTATTGAGTAAAAATCGTGAATACACTCGAACACACCATCGGCAACACCCCTCTGGTCAAACTTCAGCGCATGGGGTGTGACAACGGCAGCGAAATCTGGGTCAAACTTGAAGGCAATAACCCGGCGGGGTCGGTGAAAGACCGGGCGGCGCTGTCGATGATTGTTCAGGCCGAAAAGCGCGGCGAGATAAAGCCCGGCGATGTGCTGATCGAAGCCACCAGCGGTAACACCGGTATCGCACTGGCGATGATAGCCGCCCTGAAAGGCTATCGTATGAAGCTGCTGATGCCGGACAACATGAGCCAGGAGCGCCGTGCCGCCATGCGTGCCTACGGGGCCGAGCTGATTCTGGTGAGCAAAGAGCAGGGGATGGAAGGGGCTCGAGATTTAGCGTTAGCGATGGCGGAGCGCGGGGAAGGCAAGCTGCTCGACCAGTTTAATAACCCGGACAACCCGTACGCGCACTACACCACCACCGGCCCGGAAATCTGGCAGCAAACCGCCGGGCGCATCACCCACTTTGTCTCCAGCATGGGGACCACGGGCACGATCACCGGTGTGTCACGCTTTCTGCGTGAACAGGATAAGCCAGTGACGATTGTCGGCCTGCAACCGGAAGAGGGGAGCAGTATTCCGGGCATCCGCCGCTGGCCGGCGGAGTATATGCCGGGCATCTTTAATGCGCAGCTTGTGGACCAGGTGCTGGATATTCATCAGCGCGAGGCGGAAAATACCATGCGTGAGCTGGCCGTACGTGAAGGCATCTTCTGCGGCGTCAGCTCTGGCGGTGCCGTAGCGGGCGCGATCCGGGTGGCTGAGTCCACGCCGGGAGCGGTGGTCGTAGCGATTATTTGCGATCGCGGCGACCGTTACCTGTCTACCGGCGTCTTTGGTGAAGAGAGTTATTCGCAGGGGGCGGGGATTTAAGCGTCATGGAGATGATTTTATTCCGGGATAACACCCGGGCGCAGCAAACCGATATTGTCGCCGTACAGTCGCAGGTGGTGTACGGCAGCGTGGGAAACAGCATCGCGGTGCCGAATATTCGCACCCACCGGCTGAACGTTACCGCCGTGCCGACGGTGCTGTTCAGCAATACGCCACACTACGACACCTTCTACGGCGGGGTGATCCCGGACGAGTGGTTCAGCGGCTACCTGAAGGCGCTGGAAGAGCGTGAGATTTTACGCGAGTTAAAAGCGGTGACAACCGGGTATATGGGCAGTGCCAGCCAGATCGTGCTGCTGGCGCAGTGGCTGAAGGCGATCAAAGTGCAACATCCCGATCTGCTGGTGCTGGTTGACCCGGTAATCGGGGATATCGACAGCGGGATGTACGTGAAGCCGGATATTCCTGAAGCTTACCGTGAGCATCTGCTCCCGCTGGCCCAGGGCATTACGCCCAACGTGTATGAACTGGAAGTGCTGAGCGGCAAACCGTGCCGTACGCCGGAGAGCGCCATTGCCGCCGCGCAGGGGCTGCTGTCCAACTCGCTGAAATGGGTGGCTATCACTAGTGCGCCAGTGGCTGACGATCCGCAGAATATCCACGTCGTGCTGGTGAGCGAAGAAGGTGTTACCGTTAGCGCGCACCCGCGCGTAGAGACGGATCTGAAAGGGACGGGGGATCTGTTCTGTTCGGAGCTGGTGAGCGGTATCGTCGGGGGTAAAACCGTGGCCGACGCCATTCGCATGGCGGGCGACAGGGTGACTGACGTGATGATCTATACGCAGTCGAAAGGCTATGACGAGCTTATCCTGCCTGCATAAACAAAAATGGCGCCCGAAGGCGCCATTTTACCGTGCGGCAAGAATTACTTCTTGATGCGGATAACCGGGGTTTCACCCACGGTAACGCTGCCAGACAGTTTGATCAGTTCTTTGATTTCGTCCATGTTGGAGATAACAACCGGAGTCAGGGTAGACTTCGCTTTTTCTTCCAGCAGTGGCAGATCGAATTCAATTACCGGGTCGCCAACTTTAACACGCTGGCCTTCTTCCGCGATACGTTTAAAGCCTTCGCCTTTCAGTTCAACGGTGTCGATACCGAAGTGAACGAACAGTTCGATACCGCTATCGGATTCGATAGAGAACGCATGGTTGGTTTCAAAAATTTTACCGATGGTGCCGTCAACTGGAGCAACCATTTTGTTGCCAGTTGGTTTGATAGCAATGCCATCACCAACGATTTTCTCAGCAAACACTACATCCGGCACGTCTTCGATATTGACGATCTCGCCGGAGAGCGGAGCAACAATCTCAATAGTTCCGGAGTCTTTCTTGTCATCAGAAACCAGAGATTTCAGTTTATCGAACAAACCCATGATCTTCTCCTAAGCAGTAAATTGGGCCGCATCTCGTGGATTAGCAGATTGTTTTTTCTTCAATGAACTTGTTAACCAGCGTCATTAACTCGTCCGTTGTCGGTTGAGCAAGAGCCTGCTCTGCTAACACCTTCGCATCTTCGAAGTTCGTGTTACGGATAATCTTCTTAATGCGCGGGATGGAAATGGCGCTCATAGAGAATTCGTCCAGACCCATACCCAGCAACAGAAGTGTAGCACGTTCGTCGCCTGCAAGCTCACCACACATGCCAGTCCATTTACCTTCTGCATGAGAAGCATCAATAACTTGCTTGATCAAATTCAGTACGGACGGTGACATTGGCTGGTAGAGATGTGAAATCATATCATTACCACGGTCAACTGCCAGGGTGTACTGCGTTAAATCATTGGTACCGATACTAAAGAAATCAACTTCTTTGGCTAAATGACGCGCAATGGTCGCGGCTGCCGGTGTTTCCACCATCACGCCGAGCTCAATGGTTTCGTCAAATGCTTTACCTTCGTCGCGCAGTTCCTGTTTGTAGATTTCGATCTCTTTCTTCAGTGCACGCACTTCTTCAACAGAGATGATCATCGGGAACATGATGCGCAGTTTACCGAAAGCGGAGGCACGCAGAATAGCGCGAACCTGGTCACGCAGGATCTCTTTGCGATCCATGGCGATACGCACGGCACGCCAGCCCAGGAACGGGTTCTCTTCTTTCGGGAAGTTCATGTACGGCAGCTCTTTGTCGCCACCGATGTCCATGGTACGGACGATAACCGCCTGCGAGCCGCACGCTTCCGCAACCGCTTTGTACGCTGCAAACTGCTCTTCTTCCGTTGGCAGAGCGTCGCGATCCATGAACAGGAATTCAGTACGATACAGACCCACACCTTCCGCGCCGTTGCGCTCAGCGCCGTCAACGTCACGTACGGTACCGATGTTAGCGCACACTTCAACCTGATGGCCGTCCAGCGTGATGGCTGGCAGATCTTTCAGTTTAGCGAGTTCCGCTTTCTCGGTAGCAACCTGCTCCTGAACGGCGCGCAGTTGCTCGATCACATCGTTAGTTGGGTTGACGTAAACCACATTGTTTACGGCATCCAGAATCAGATAGTCGTCGTTTTTAACCTGAGAGGTAACGCTACCGGTACCCACAATGGCTGGCAGCTCCAGAGAACGCGCCATGATAGAGGTGTGGGAAGTACGTCCACCTGCATCAGTAATGAAACCCAGCACCTTGTTCAGGTTCAGCTGTGCGGTTTCAGACGGGGTCAGGTCAGCGGCAACCAGGATCACTTCGTCCTGAATCGCGCTCAGATCGATGATGGCCAGACCCAGGATGTTGCGCAGCAGGCGCTTACCGATGTCACGTACGTCAGCCGCACGCTCTTTCAGGTATTCATCGTCCAGCTCTTCCAGGGCAGATGCCTGACCTTCGATAACTTCATGCGCAGCCGCGTCGGCCGTCATGCCTTTATCTTTAATCAGGGCTATGATTTCCTGCTCCAGCTCCTCATCTTCGAGCAGCATAATGTGCCCTTCGAAGATGGCTTCTTTTTCTTCACCGAAAGTTTCGCCAGCTTTAGTTTTAATCGCTTCCAGTTGCGCAGATGCCTTGGCACGACCGCTCAGAAAACGTTCAACTTCCTGATCAACCTTGTCGGCAGAAATTTTTTTCCGGTCAATGACGATTTCGTCTTCTTTCAGCAGCAATGCTTTGCCGAAAGCGATACCCGGGGATGCTAAAATGCCTGAAATCATAACCCTACCTTACTTGTGACTGATATTGAAAAGAACCCGGTAAACTTACTCGAGTTCAGCCATCAGCTTAACCAGATGCTCAACTGCTTTCTGCTCGTCTTCACCTTCAGCGGAGATGGTAACAACGGTACCCTGAGTCAGGCCCAGAGTTTGCAGCTTGAACAGGCTTTTTGCGCTAGCGCTTTTGCCGTTGGAAGTCACAGTGATTTCAGAAGTGAAGCCTTTCGCTTCTTTAACAAACTGAGCAGCAGGGCGGGTGTGCAGACCGTTCGGAGCGGTAATGGTAACTTCTTGCTGGAACATTGTATTTCCCCAACTTATAGGTTTAGTGTTGTGGAACTAAAGTCTAGCCTGGCGACTTAACTTTAGCCTGTATAGTTAGCGCTGACGTTTCAATCGTCATTAAACATTATGCAGTGAAAGCAAGACTTGAACCAAATCATAAAATCGATTCAGCAGCGCTATTTCGTTCACCGATTAATTTCGCGCATCAAAATAATTGCTGGTTTAAATACCAGACCCAACGGGGTGAAGCAATGCCAGGAGGGGTAAAACTTTGAAGCAGGCCACAAAAAAGCACCTGAAAAGGTGCTTTTTTACGCGTTTTTAACATGCTGGCATCACTGTTGCAGTTCTTTCTCTGTGAAGAGATCGGCAAACAGTGCTGTGCTTAAGTAACGCTCCCCCGAAGACGGTAGGATAACCACAATGTTCTTATTGGTAAAGATTTCGTCTTCCAGCAGTTTGAGCGCTGCCGCAACCGCCGCACCGGAAGAGATACCCGCCAGAATGCCTTCCTCGTCCATCAGGCGACGCGCCGTAGAGATGGCTTCTTCATTGGTGATGGCGACCACTTTATCGATCAGCTTCAGATCGAGGTTGCCTGGAATAAAGCCAGCCCCGATACCCTGGATTTTGTGCGGACCTGGTTTGATCTCTTCGCCTGCCAGCGCCTGAGCGATAACCGGCGAGTCGGTTGGCTCAACGGCAACGGTAATCAGATCTTTTTTACCTTTCGTGCCTTTAATATAGCGAGACACCCCGGTCAGCGTACCGCCGGTGCCTACGCCGGAGATAAACACATCAACCTGACCGTCGGTATCTTCCCAGATTTCCGGGCCGGTGGTTTTCTCATGAATTTCCGGGTTGGCCGGGTTGCTGAACTGCTGGAGCAGCAGATATTTTGCAGGATCGCTGGCGACGATTTCTTCGGCCTTCTGAATCGCGCCCTTCATGCCTTTCGCGCCTTCGGTCAGGACCAGGTTCGCACCCAGCGCTTTCAGCAGCTTACGACGCTCAATGCTCATGGTTTCAGGCATAGTCAGCGTCAGCTTATAGCCACGCGCCGCCGCAACATAGGCCAGAGCGATACCGGTATTGCCGCTGGTGGGTTCAACCAGCTCAACGCCAGGTTTCAGCACGCCACGCTTTTCAGCATCCCAAATCATATTCGCACCGATACGGCATTTAACGCTGAAGCTTGGGTTACGAGATTCGACCTTCGCCAGAATGCGTCCATTACCGATACGGTTCAGTCGAACCAGGGGCGTATGACCGATAGTCAGCGAGTTGTCTTCATAAATCTTACTCATGGCCTGTCCTTAACTGTATGAAATTGGGATACCGACCCAGCATACCTGTTGAACAGGTATGGGGAAGTAAGGAAATCGCATATCTATATGCTGCAAGGAAATAATGGGGATCAGTATGGAATAAGGGGCGGCATAAGCCACCCCTCTTTTACACATTTTTGCATTACTTCCATAACGCGTGCTTAGCACGGTAGCAGTCCACCCACATCGCCGTCGCGCCGCATACGGCAACGGGCATGATGAACAAATTCAGGAAAGGGATCATGGTGAACAGGCTGGTCAGCGCGCCAAACTGCATATTGGCAACCTTCTGAGTGCGCAGGGCAGTGCGCATCTCTTTAAACGGCACTTTGTGGTTATCGAACGGATAATCACAGTACTGGATAGCGAGCATCCAGGCGCTGAACAGGAACCACAGCACGGGCGCGACCGTCTGGCCAATCCCGGGTACAAAATAAAGGATAAGCAGCACAATCGCCCGCGGCAGGTACCAGGCGAACTTCTGCCATTCACGCTTCATGATGCGGGGGAGATCTTTCACGAGCCCCAATACGCCCGTGTCAGGTGGCGTCGCACCGGTCAGGCGCGCTTCAAGCTGTTCGGCCAGCAGACCGTTGAACGGCGCGGCTATCCAGTTTGCTATCGTCGAAAAGAAATAGCCGAAAACCAGCAGCACGGAGATAACCGCAATCGGCCAGAGCAGGTAGTCTAGCCACTGTAACCAGTCCGGCACATAGCTCATCAGGGAAGGGATCCACCTTTCCAGTCTGGTGAACAGCCACCAGAAGGCCCCGCCCATCAGAATAATGTTGATCAGTAACGGCAAAATAACGAAGCGTCGAATGCCCGGCAGGGAGACCAGTTTCCAGCCCTGAGAAAAGTACCAGACCCCGCTGCGTGGGGCAGAAGAAGATGTTGAAACCATACCAGGCTGTACTCCTTTTTACACAACCAGTGGAATTGCCCGCCTATATTATCCAGTTACGGGCCAATGACCAGTTCGGAAATGTTCGAAAAACCAGCAAAAAGCACGATTTAGTTCATCTTTATGCTGTGAATGCTCTGCATACACTTGCACTTGACGTAAACGGCAAATACTCTTAGTGAGTAAATGTTTGCCGTGGTGGCAAGGTGTTAGAACAACAGAGAATATAATGATGCAGGATTTGCGTCTGATATTAATCATTGTTGGCGCGATCGCCATAATCGCTTTACTGGTACATGGTTTCTGGACCAGCCGTAAAGAGCGTTCATCTATGTTTCGCGATCGTCCACTGAAGCGCATGAAGTCCAGTCGTGACGACGATGACGTTGAAGACGACATCGACGGTCTTGACGACGACGGCGTGGGTGAAGTTCGTGTTCATCGGGTCAATACTGCGCCCGGCGCAGCGCATGGAGAGCATGAAGCCCCCCGCGCTCCGCAGCACCAGTATCAACCACCGTATGCCTCTGCCCAGCCGCGCCAGCCAGCGCCGCCGCCAGTGGAAGAACCTGTTCGTCATCCGCCGCACCAGCCTGTGCAACAGCAGCCCGTTGCGCCACAGCCTGTACAGCCGCAACCTGTCCAACAGCCTGCACAGCCAGTGCATCAGCCACAGCCTGTTCAGCAGCCGCAGCCTGAACCGCCTGCGCCACAGCCCGCCCCGCGCGCTGAGCCAGAGCCGGTTGCAGAGCCAGAACCGGTTGTTGAAAAGCCGCAGCGTAAAGAAGCGGTGATCATTATGAACGTGGCTGCTCATCATGGCACCCATCTGAACGGTGATGTGCTGCTTAACAGCATCCAACAGGCAGGCTTCAAGTTCGGCGACATGAATATTTTCCATCGCCACCTGAGTCCTGACGGCAGCGGTCCGGCGCTGTTCAGCCTGGCCAATATGGTCAATCCAGGCACGTTTGACCCGGAAATGACCGGTGATTTCGTCACACCAGGCGTTACGATCTTTATGCAGGTGCCGTCCTACGGTGACGAGCTGCAAAACTTTAAGCTGATGCTACAGTCCGCTCAGCACATCGCCGACGAAGTGGGCGGTGTGGTGCTCGACGATCAGCGTCGAATGATGACGCCGCAGAAACTGCGCGAGTATCAGGACCGCATCCGCGAAGTTAAGGAAGCGAACGCGTAATCGTCGCGTTAACTTCAACTCCTCCTCAACCCCCGCCTGTCGGGGGTTTTTCTCATTGATGGTGCGATATGGACTCAATCGAACAACAACTTACTGAACTGCGAACCACGCTTCGCCATCATGAATATCTCTATCATGTTATGGACGCACCGGAAGTGCCGGATGCGGAGTATGACCGCCTGATGCGTGAACTGCGCGAGCTGGAAGCGCAGCACCCCGAACTGATTACGCCCGATTCTCCAACGCAGCGCGTCGGTGCGGAACCGCTGGGAGCTTTCAGCCAGGTGCGCCACGAAGTGCCGATGCTGTCGCTGGATAACGTGTTTGATGAAGAGAGTTTTCTGGCTTTCAACAAGCGCGTGCAGGATCGCCTGAAGAGCGTCGACAATCTGAGCTGGTGCTGCGAGCTAAAGCTGGATGGTCTGGCCGTCAGTATTCTTTATGAGAACGGCGTGATGGTGCGTGCCGCAACGCGCGGCGACGGCACTACCGGGGAAGACATCACCACCAATGTGCGCACTATTCGTGCGATCCCGCTGAAACTGCGTGGCGATAACATTCCCGCCCGGCTGGAAGTGCGCGGGGAAGTGTTCCTTCCGCAGGCGGGCTTCGAGAAGATCAACGAAGAAGCGCGTCGTACCGGCGGGAAAGTGTTTGCTAACCCGCGTAACGCGGCGGCAGGTTCGCTGCGTCAGCTCGATCCGCGTATCACCGCGAAGCGACCGCTTACTTTCTTCTGCTACGGCGTCGGGATCCTGGAAGGCGGTGACCTGCCAGATACCCACCTGGGGCGTTTAATGCAGTTCAAAGAGTGGGGATTACCGGTAAGCAACCGCGTGCAGCTCTGCGACTCTCCGGAGGCGGTGCTGGCGTTCTATCACAAGGTTGAAGAAGATCGTCCCACGCTCGGGTTTGATATTGACGGCGTGGTGATCAAGGTTAATTCGCTGGCGTTGCAGGAACAGTTGGGATTTGTGGCCCGTGCGCCACGCTGGGCGGTGGCCTTTAAGTTTCCGGCGCAAGAGCAGATGACCTTCGTTCGCGACGTGGAGTTTCAGGTCGGACGTACGGGGGCCATTACGCCTGTGGCGCGTCTGGAGCCTGTGCAGGTGGCTGGCGTGCTGGTAAGTAACGCCACGCTGCATAACGCCGATGAAATTGCGCGTCTGGGGCTGCGAATTGGTGACAAAGTGGTGATTCGCCGCGCGGGTGATGTGATCCCACAGGTGGTTAACGTTGTGGAGTCTGAACGTCCTGCCGACACCCGTGCCATCGAGTTTCCAGCCCACTGTCCGGTATGTGGTTCTGACGTTGAGCGCGTGGAAGGTGAAGCGGTAACGCGCTGTACGGGCGGGTTAATCTGCGGCGCGCAGCGTAAAGAGTCCCTGAAGCACTTCGTCTCCCGCCGGGCGATGGATGTGGACGGAATGGGTGACAAGATTATCGACCAGTTAGTTGAGAAAGAGTACGTCCATACGCCTGCGGACCTCTTTACCCTGACGGCAGGTAAGCTGACCGGTCTTGATCGTATGGGACCGAAATCTGCCCAGAACATTGTTAACGCGCTCGAGGCGGCCAAAAACACCACCTTTGCCCGTTTCCTTTACGCGCTCGGCATTCGTGAAGTCGGAGAGGCGACGGCGGCAGGGCTGGCGGCGTATTTCGGCACGCTGGACGCGCTGGAGAAAGCCACCATCGACGAGCTACAGAAAGTCCCTGATGTCGGCATTGTGGTCGCCACCCACGTTTTCAACTTCTTCGCCGAAGAGAGCAACCGTGAAGTGATCGGTAAATTACTGGAACAGGGCATTCACTGGCCCGCACCGGTAGTGGTTAATGCCGAAGAGATCGACAGTCCGTTTGCCGGTAAAACGGTGGTGCTGACCGGCAGCCTGAGTCAGCTTTCACGCGATGACGCGAAAGCGCGCCTGGTGGCGCTGGGGGCAAAAGTGGCGGGCAGCGTATCGAAGAAAACCGACCTGGTGATTGCCGGGGAAGCGGCCGGTTCGAAGCTGGCAAAAGCGCAGGAGCTTGGCATCGAGATAATCGACGAAGCGGAAATGATGCGCCTGTTAGGAGAGTGACGTGGAAAAAGAGCAGCTCGTTGAGATCGCCAATACGGAGATGCCGTTCGGTAAATATAAGGGTCGCAGGCTGATTGATTTACCGGAAGAGTATCTGCTGTGGTTTGCCCGTAAGGATGAGTTCCCCGCCGGGCGTCTGGGCGAGCTGATGGCTATCACGTTACTGATCAAAACAGAGGGGCTGACCCAGCTGGTTCAGCCCCTGAAACGTCCTTAAACTTTCGCGGCGTGGGTCTCTTCCTGCGCCAGCTTTTCCGTCTGCGCCTTGTAACGCCGCGCCAGTACCGCACACACCATCAGCTGGATCTGATGGAAAATCATCAGCGGCAACACCATCATCCCAATGACAGACGTCGGGAAAAGAATATTGGCCATTGGGATCCCGTTGGCCAGGCTCTTTTTCGATCCGCAAAATACAATGGTGATTTCATCGGCCTTATTGAAGCCGCATTTGCGGGCCACAAAGACGTTAACCGCGATGACAATGGCCAGCAGAACGATGCTTACCACCACAATAAACAGCAGCGATCCAGCACCCACCCTGTGCCAGATGCCGTTCACCACGGCTTCGCTGAAGGCCGTGTAAACCACCAGCAGAATGGAGCTTTGGTCCGTTTTCCCGATCCATTTTTTATGTTTCGCCACAAACTCCCCAATCCAGGGACGGGATAAGTGTCCGAGCACAAACGGCAGCAGCAGTTGCAGACAAATTTTACCCACCTGCTCCAGATTGCCTTCCGCCCCGTGCATGTTCATTAGCAGACCGACCAGCAGCGGTGAAACAAAGATCCCGAGCAGGCTGGAAGCGGAAGCAGAACAAACCGCCGCCGCGACGTTACCGCCCGCCAGCGAGGTAAAGGCAATTGCAGACTGCACGGTGGCCGGCAAAATGCACAGATAAAGGAAACCGGTATACAGCGCCGGATCGACATTTACCGGCGCCCACCAGGCGAACAGCACGCCCAGAACCGGGAAGAGGATAAAAGTGCTGCACATTACCCACAGATGCAGTCGCCAGTGGCTACCGCCTGCAATAATGGCTTCCCGGGAGAGTTTGGCGCCATGCATAAAGAACAGCAGGGCAATGGCTGCCGTGGTCAGTCCTTCAATAACCGGAACGAAACTGCCCCGCGCCGGGAAGAACGAGGCCAGCAAGACGACACCAATCAGGGTCAGCGTAAACGGATCAAGGATACGAAAAAGTTTCATAATCACTCCTGAAAACAGATGCCGCTATTGTGCTTTCTTCCCTTTGAGAAATAAAATTGATTTATTGCATCCATTCATGAATTAAACAGATGAATTATTCGTTACGTCAGCTTCGCGTTTTCGTCACCGTCGCGCAGGCCCGCAGCTTTAGCCGGGCAGGGGAGATCATTGGCCTCAGTCAGTCGGCGGTGAGCCATAGCGTTAAGGAGCTTGAAACGCAAACGGGCGTGAAGCTGCTCGACCGCACGACGCGAGAAGTGGTGCTCACCGAAGCGGGACAGCAGCTGGCAATGCGTCTGGAGAGGCTGCTGGATGAACTGAACAGTACGCTCAGGGATGTCGGCCGGCTCGGACAACAGCTTTCCGGCACCGTGAGAGTGGCGGCGAGCCAGACGATTTCGGCGCATCTTATTCCCCAGTGCATCGCTGAAAGTAATCACCGCTATCCGGATATTGATTTTGTTTTGCATGACAGGCCGCAGCAGTGGGTACTTGAGAGTATCCGTCAGGGGGATGTGGATTTTGGCATCGTTATTGATCCCGGAGCGGTAAGCGACCTGGAATGTGAAGTGGTACTCTCGGAGCCCTTTTTATTGCTCTGCCGCGATGATGATCCTCTGGCATCGCTGCCGCAGGTGGCCTGGCAGGCCTTGCAGGGGGCAAACCTGGTGTTACAGGATTATGCATCAGGCAGCCGCCCGCTGATAGATGCCGCACTGACCGCGCAGGGTGTTAAGGCAACCATTGTGCAGGAGATCGGGCATCCTGCCACGCTGTTCCCCATGGTCGAAGCGGGGATTGGCATCAGCGTTCTGCCGGCGCTGGCGCTGCCACTGCCGCAAGGGAGTCGTTTAACGGTGAAGCGTTTCGTACCCTGTGTCGAACGCCAGCTGATGCTGGTACGCCGTAAAAACAGGTCTCTTTCCGGCGCGGCGCATGCCTGCTGGGATGTGGTGCGTATGCAGGCCGAACGTTTGATGGAGGCCCGCACACGCGATCCACTTTTTAACGAAACCAATAATCAGACGTAGATATTAATCTGATGTTCTGCGGAGGGCTTATTGATGCCTTCCGCGACTGCCTCACCTTTTTCCTGCTTTGGCATCGCCTCTTCGGCCTGCTGACGCTGCAATTGCGCCAGCTGTGCCTGCAACATAGCCAGCTGAGATTCGAGTAATTCTTGCTGCTTTTGCTTTTCTTCTGCTGTGGCATCACCCATGGCCACTTCTTTGAGCTGCTGAGTGACTTTCGTTATCTGTTTGGTCAGACGGGTGATTTGAGAAGCAATGTCGTTTCCGCCGGAGCTGTTATCTACGCTGCCGATTTCCATCGCCGACAGAGAAACGGGCTTAAGAGTTGTCATATTGAGATCCTTTTCGCCATAAAATAGAGGTATCGGCAAAGAAGGCGTGAGCTTGAGTAAAACAAGCGGTCTGGCTGCAATGGGGATGTGCTATGTCGCAGATAGCAAAAAAGCGCCTTTAGGGCGCTTTTTTACATTGGTGGGTCGTGCAGGATTCGAACCTGCGACCAATTGATTAAAAGTCAACTGCTCTACCAACTGAGCTAACGACCCGAAATGGTGGGCGATGACGGGCTCGAACCGCCGACCCCCTCCGTGTAAAGGAGATGCTCTACCAACTGAGCTAATCGCCCATTTCGGAACTGCTGCGATAAGGTGAGAATGGTGGGCGATGACGGGCTCGAACCGCCGACCCCCTCCGTGTAAAGGAGATGCTCTACCAACTGAGCTAATCGCCCAATCTCAATTCTTATCTACACTGCGAGTCTACCTAAGTAGATGGTGGGTGATGACGGGCTCGAACCGCCGACCCCCTCCGTGTAAAGGAGATGCTCTACCAACTGAGCTAATCACCCCCGCTGTGTGGAGTCGCATTATAGGGAGAGTTGAAAATGAGTCAACGCATTTTCTAAAGTTTTTATTCGTTCGTCGTAAAATTAGTCAAAACGATCGCAAAACGGACTGTGGCGCATGATTTATAAACAAAAACAGCAATCTCGAACCGGATAAAGTGATCGACATTGAGGAATCGGCCCACAGTGATAGAATATTGCCCATTGTTTTCTTCCCGGAATTTGCCGATTACCGGCATCTTTATAACGTAAGGCCATTTCATGAAAATCAAAACTCGCTTCGCGCCGAGCCCGACAGGCTATCTGCATGTCGGTGGTGCACGTACCGCTCTCTACTCCTGGCTTTTCGCACGTCACAACAACGGTGAGTTTGTGCTGCGTATTGAAGACACCGATCTGGAGCGCTCAACGCCGGAAGCAATTGAAGCCATTATGGATGGGATGAACTGGCTGAATCTGGCGTGGGACGAAGGCCCATACTTCCAGACCAAACGTTTTGACCGCTATAACGCCGTAATTGACGAGATGCTGGTGGCAGGCACAGCCTATAAGTGTTACTGCTCCAGGGAGCGTCTGGATGCGCTGCGCGAAGAGCAAATGGCAAAAGGCGAAAAACCGCGTTATGACGGTCGCTGCCGCCATGACCACAGCGAGCATGCTGCTGATGAGCCTTGCGTAGTGCGTTTTGCTAACCCGCAGGATGGCTCTGTTATCTTTGATGACCAGATCCGTGGCCCGATCGAATTCAGCAACCAGGAGCTGGATGACCTCATCATTCGTCGTACTGACGGATCGCCAACCTATAACTTCTGCGTAGTTGTGGACGACTGGGATATGGAAATCACTCACGTGATCCGTGGTGAAGACCATATCAATAACACCCCGCGTCAGATCAACATTCTGAAAGCGTTGAACGCGCCTGTACCGGTATATGCGCACGTATCAATGATCAACGGTGACGACGGTAAAAAGCTGTCCAAACGTCATGGCGCGGTGAGTGTGATGCAGTACCGTGATGACGGCTATCTGCCGGAAGCGCTGCTGAACTACCTGGTGCGTCTGGGCTGGGCTCATGGTGACCAGGAGATCTTCAGCCGCGAAGAGATGATCGAGCTGTTCTCTCTGAACTCGGTGAGCAAATCAGCCAGCGCGTTCAACACTGACAAACTGCTGTGGCTGAACCATCACTACATCAATACCATGCAGCCAGAATATGTAGCGACTTATCTGCAATGGCACATTGAACAGGCAAACATCGATACCCGTACGGGCCCTGAACTGGCGGATCTGGTGAAGCTGCTTGGCGAGCGTTGCAAAACGCTGAAAGAAATTGCTGAAAGCTGCCGTTACTTCTATGAAGAGTTTGACGCGTTCGACGCCGACGCGGCCAAGAAACACCTGCGTCCGGTTGCGCGTCAGCCGCTGGAAGTGGTGCGTGACAAACTCGAAGCCATTACCGAATGGACTGCGGAAAATGTTCACCACGCGATTCAGGCTACCGCTGATGAGCTGGAAATTGGCATGGGTAAAGTCGGTATGCCGCTGCGCGTTGCGGTGACGGGGGCAGGCCAGTCTCCGGCGCTGGACGTGACCGTTCATGCCATCGGCAAATCACGTAGCGTTGCGCGTATCAACAAAGCGCTGGACTTTATTGCTGAGCGCGAAAGCCAGCAGTAATGCTCGTGTAATACAAAAAACGGCAGGGTAACTTGCCGTTTTTTTATGCCTGTTATTCAGCAATACCAAGACGCGTGAGAAAACCCTGCAACCCTTCACGAGCGAGCAACTTGTGCAAACGTTCCTGTTCGATAGTCGTCATGTTTTCCAGCGAGTCGATAATTTGTGGAAGCAGGCTGGATGAGGTTGCCACGCCGTAGTGGGAAGGGCTTTCCGCCACATGGTAAACAGCCCGACGGTTACGAATGGCAGGAAGGCTAATGATGTGCTCCTTAACGTGCGCATCAATACATATCACCCTCGCTCTTCCGCCTTTTACACCGTTGATACCCTCCGTTTTCCATCCCTTCTGTCGTATCCAGCGATTAACGGTTTGTCGGGCTACGCCCAGACTGTCCGCCAGCTCTTCCGTGGTCATTTTGCTGCGTAATCTTTTCATATCAGCGTTGGTCGCGAATCCCTAAACGTTGTAACAAGCCGGTAATCCCTTCCCGCAGTAACAGCGATGTCATCTGCTTTTGCTCTTCCGGCGTCATTTCATTCGCCAGCGTCAGGAGCAGGGCATGAAGCGAGCCCTCGTGGTACGTATCTGGCAGTTCCGGCGTCTCTGTTGCCCTGCGCGCGCTGCGAATAAAGTCGCGCACTTTTTCATTGACGTGTACCAGACGCGCCTTGCCACCCTGAACGCCTGGCTTTGGCGATGTAATCCAACCCTCTTTGCGTACCCATTTATTGATGGTCTGTCGGCTATAGCCAGTCAGCAGGGCTAACTCTTCTGGCGTCATTCGTTCCTTGATCATACAATTTCCTGAATATCTGTGGGGTTAATTAGTGGTTCATTTTATAGCACCGTTTTACGTGAAAACGTGACAAGCTTAACTCCTGGCTGCGAGCAGGCTCGCAAAGTGATTCATTTGCATGATTTTTCGGCGGTTGAAAGGCGGAGGTTGAATTTGCCGTTGACACTCTGCGGCGGAATTCATATTATGCCGCCCGTCAACATGACAGCTTTACGACGGGGCTATAGCTCAGCTGGGAGAGCGCCTGCATGGCATGCAGGAGGTCAGCGGTTCGATCCCGCTTAGCTCCACCAAACTCTGAACCCAACAGAGTGCGGTAGGTAAAGTAACATGTGGGGCTATAGCTCAGCTGGGAGAGCGCTTGCATGGCATGCAAGAGGTCAGCGGTTCGATCCCGCTTAGCTCCACCAAAATTTAAACCCTCGTCGCAAGACGGGGGTTTTTTTATATCTTGTAAAATGTTTAGACTCTTTTTGTTGCCAGCAATGTCGTTTTCTATACATCACCTCAATCCAAATCAATAAACAAGTCTATAAATAGACCTGAACTTGATTCGTGCAATTAATAAACCTATTATCCATCCGGTCAATAAGACGATGGTTAAATAGATCACACGGATTAATGAATAGAAAAATTTACAATAATGTAAAAATATTTATGATTGTCCTGGCGTTAAGCCTGATTACGATCCCCTTTTCCCGTTATATCTCCCCGCGCGCTATCGTCAACGAAAATGATGTTTATTTAGCGTGGTTGCCCTTAAGCGCCATGCTCGCCATCGTATTGTTATTTGGACGTCGGGCAATCATTCCTTTACTGATTGGATTTAGTGTTACTAACATTTATTACTTTGATTTAGCATTACTACAATCTTCCGTGTTATTAATTTGTCAGACGTTTGCCGTCTTCGCTGCCTGTGGCGTCATCCGTCTGATGCTGGGCAAACGCTGGCGACACAGCATCCCGAATAAGTACATCGGTATACGTATTTTCTGGCTCGGATTTGTGGTTCCTGTAGGCATCAAATTATCGATGTATCTGGCGGGATATTTATTTGATTTTCCGGTGACAATCTCCTCCTATTTCGGCGAAGGCTCTGCAATTTATAACGTTATCGATATTCAAAGCCTGATTTGTGCCGCCCTGATTTTCACCATGATGTTCTACTACCCGTTAAGAATGATAATTAATCCCCGGTATGCCCGAACATTCTGGCGGCGAAGCGTGAAGCCCCTCTTTTGTCACAAAAAAGTGTTATTTATCGTTGTGTGGCTGATGCTGTTGGTCTCGATGATCGCTATTTTGTGCGCGCCTTTCGAGTCACAGTTTATTGCTGGTTATTTGATGCCAATCGTTTTTATTCTTTTTACCCTGGGGATTGGTCGTCTGAGCTATGCGCTCATCTCTTTACTCTGGGCGGCCTCGGCGCTCATGCTATTGACCTACAATTATAATTTTCTTAATGGCGTTGAATCGGGCCACTCGCTCTCCTTTATCTTGTCGGTACTGATCTCTTTCGCCATCTGCCTGCTTTACATGTCGCGGATCTATCAGAAAAGTGAATGGCTGAAACAGGGGTGGCAGGAGAGGGCGCTTACCGATCCGCTCACCGGTCTGCCTAACATTCGTGCGCTGGAAGTGTTTTTACAGCACCATCCCGAAGCCAAAATCTGCTGCCTGCGCCTGGATAATCTGGAATTTCTGAGCCGTCATTACGGCATCCTCATGCGTGTACACTGTAAAAAGATGATCACCGCGTCGCTGCAACCGTTATTGCAAAAAGACGAGAAGCTCTTTCAGTTGCCAGGCAGTGAGCTGGTGGTGGTCTTGTTGGGTCCGGGCACGGCTGAACGTCTGCAATATATGGTTGATCATCTGAACAGCCGTAAGATTGTCTGGAACAAGACTGAGCTCGACATTGAGTTTGGCGCCTCCTGGGGCGAAGTGCCGGATGGGGAAAGCCTGCACCACACGCTGGGTCAGCTGAGCTGGCTGTCCGAGCAATCCTGTGGCGGGCATAACGTTCTGGCGTTAACCAACAGTCTGGATGATGTCTCTGGTCAGACGACGGACAGGGTGCTAATGCTGGCCCGCATAAAACGCGCCCTTGATATTGGCGGTCTTCACCTTTACGCCCAGCCAATTCACAACGCGCGCGGAGAAGGGTACTTTGAAATCCTCTCCAGGCTGGAAAGCGATGGCGAGATCATCACCCCTGACCGCTTTATTCCGCTGATTGCTCAGTTCAACCTGAGCCACCGGTTTGACCTGAACGTGTTGGAAAAATTGCTGATGTGGATGCGCAGCCATCCGTCCGGACGTGCAGGAACGCGCTTCTCCGTCAATCTAATGCCGCTGACGCTGATGCAAAATGAGATTGCGGCTGAGATCATCGCGCTTTTTGAACGCTACGCCATTGCGCCGCAAAATATCATCATTGAGATCACCGAGGAACAGGCTTTCTCAGACTCGGGAAGCAGCATCAAAAATATTCAGCAGCTGCGTGATTACGGCTTCCGCATTGCCATAGACGACTTTGGTACCGGCTATGCCAACTTTGAGCGCCTGAAGCGGCTGGAGGCCGATATCATTAAGATCGATGGTTGCTTCGTGAAAGATATCTGCACCGACAGCATGGATGCGATGATCGTGCAGTCCATTTGCAACATGGCAAAAACGAAATCGCTGTGTGTGGTGGCTGAATATGTGGAAACGGCTGAACAACGCGAGATGTTGTTGCAATTTGGCGTAGATTATTTGCAGGGCTATTTGATTGGTAAACCCCAGCCTCTGGCGGCGCTGGAAGCATAAAAAAACCGGGAGCGAGGACTCCCGGTTTTTATTACGCGGTATGAATTAGAGAACCAGTGCTGCAATAGAGGCAGACAGGACGCTCACCAGCGTTGAACCGTAAACCAGCTTCAGGCCAAAGCGAGAAACCACGTTACCCTGCTCTTCGTTCAGGCCTTTAATCGCGCCAGCGATGATACCGATGGAAGAGAAGTTCGCGAAGGAGACCAGGAAGACGGACAGGATCCCTTCCGCACGTGGGGAGAGTGTGCTGGCAATCTTCTGGAGATCCATCATCGCCACGAATTCGTTGGATACCAGTTTCGTTGCCATGATGCTGCCCACTTGCAACGCTTCGTGAGCGGGCACGCCCATCACCCAGGCAACCGGGTAAAAGATGTAGCCCAGAATACCCTGGAAGGAGATACCGAGTACGGCCGCAAACAGGGCGTTCAGCGCAGCGATCAGCGCGATAAAGCCAATCAGCATCGCGGCAACGATAATTGCAACCTTGAAACCCGCCAGAATGTATTCACCCAGCATTTCGAAGAAGCTCTGCCCCTCGTGCAGGTTAGACATCTGAATGTTCTCTTCGCTGGCATCCACGCGGTACGGGTTAATCAGCGAAAGAACGATAAAGGTGCTGAACATGTTCAGAACCAGGGCCGCAACCACGTATTTTGGTTCCAGCATGGTCATATACGCGCCCACGATAGACATGGAAACGGTAGACATTGCGGTTGCCGCCATGGTGTACATGCGGTTACGGGACATCTTGCCGAGGATATCTTTATACGCAATGAAGTTCTCAGACTGACCGAGGATCAGTGAGCTGACTGCGTTAAAGGATTCCAGTTTACCCATGCCGTTAACTTTCGATAACAGGAAGCCGATCGCACGGATAACCACCGGCAGAACGCGGATGTGCTGAAGGATACCGATCAGGGCAGAGATGAAGACGATAGGGCAGAGTACCTTCAGGAAGAAGAAGGCCAGGCCCTGATCGTTCATGCTGCCAAAGACGAAGTTGGTCCCTTCGTTGGCAAATCCGAGCAGTTTTTCGAACATTTCGGAGAAGCCTTTCACGAAGCCGAGGCCTACGTTGGAGTTCAGGAAGAACCACGCAAGTAAAACTTCAATGACCAGCAGCTGGACAACATAGCGAATACGAATTTTTTTGCGGTCTGTGCTGACCAGCAATGCAAGTGCAGTAACGACAACAAGTGCCAGGACAAAATGAAGGACGCGGTCCATATTTGCTCCAAATATGAGGCAGGTTTAATTTCCGTGCACATTCTATGTAACAAGCACAAAGAAAACGAGATCAAGCCCACACTATAGTTACATCCTGTGACGAGTCTCAAAAATAGTGATCAACAATACATTTTTGTTATGTTAGGTAAATGAGTGAAAAGTTAAGTTTGTGTGCTACGCTTCACAAATGTCTGCGCATTTTCACATTCTGTGACCTTGCTCCACCTGCCTGTCTATCGTTCCTGGCTATCAGAGAAATCATGTTAACCATTTCAAATGAACTTGATAATCATTCTCATTTTGATAGCATAAAACATAGCAAAGGCTATATTTCCAGAGGCAGAAATGACGAATAGTCGCGTAGAGAGTAGCAGCGGCAGAGCGGCACGCAAGCTGCGGCTCGCATTAATGGGACCGGCATTCATTGCCGCGATTGGCTACATCGATCCGGGTAATTTTGCGACCAACATTCAGGCCGGGGCCAGTTTCGGCTATAAACTGCTGTGGGTTGTGGTCTGGGCCAATCTGATGGCGATGCTGATTCAGATGCTCTCCGCGAAGCTGGGTATTGCTACCGGAAAAAACCTGGCGGAGCAAATCCGCGATCATTATCCACGTCCGGCAGTTTGGTTTTACTGGGTTCAGGCGGAAATTATCGCCATGGCCACCGATCTCGCCGAGTTTATCGGGGCGGCGATCGGCTTTAAGCTTATTCTGGGCGTCTCTCTGCTTCAGGGGGCCGTGCTGACCGGTATCGCCACTTTCCTGATTCTGATGCTCCAGCGGCGGGGGCAAAAACCGCTGGAGAAAGTCATCGGCGGCCTGCTGCTGTTCGTCGCTGCCGCCTATATTGTTGAGCTGATTTTCTCCCAGCCGAATCTGGCGCAGCTGACGAAAGGGATGGTGATCCCGTCGTTACCTACTTCTGAAGCCGTTTTTCTGGCTGCCGGGGTGCTGGGGGCGACCATTATGCCGCACGTCATTTATCTACACTCTTCATTAACCCAGAATCTGCATGGCGGGACGAGTAAAGAGCGCTACTCCGCCTCGAAATGGGATGTG
Source organism: Enterobacter sp. CRENT-193 (assembly GCF_002787395.1). Taxonomy (NCBI): domain Bacteria; kingdom Pseudomonadati; phylum Pseudomonadota; class Gammaproteobacteria; order Enterobacterales; family Enterobacteriaceae; genus Enterobacter; species Enterobacter sp. CRENT-193. Next base: position 2,223,241 of record NZ_CP024812.1, read on the forward strand.
GCTATCGCGATGACCATTGCCGGATTTGTGAATCTGGCGATGATGGCCACCGCCGCCGCCGCGTTCCACTTTAACGGGCACACCGGGGTTGCCGATCTTGACCAGGCTTACCTGACGCTGGAGCCGTTGCTGAGTCATGCCGCTGCCACTATTTTTGGTTTAAGCCTGGTTGCTGCGGGCCTTTCATCTACGGTTGTGGGGACACTGGCCGGGCAGGTGGTGATGCAGGGGTTCGTACGTTTCCATATTCCGCTGTGGGTTCGCCGCTCGGTCACGATGCTGCCTTCCTTTGTTGTGATCCTGATGGGGCTGGATCCGACCCGCATTCTGGTGATGAGTCAGGTGCTGCTGAGTTTCGGGATTGCGCTGGCGCTGGTGCCGCTGCTGATCTTCACCAGCAACAAATCACTGATGGGCGATCTGGTGAATTCGACGTGGGTGAAACGCGCCGGGTGGGCCATTGTGGTCGTGGTGGTGGCGTTAAACTTGTGGTTGCTGATAGGCACAGCCGCAGGCCTGTAAAAGAAAAAGGAGCCGGAAGGCTCCTTTTTGTTGTTAATGGTGATGGCCGTGACCGTGGCCTCTGCCTTTTCCGTGACCCCAGCCGCCACGGCGGTCGTCACGATCTTTCCAGCCTTCGCGGTAGCCGCGTTCGTAAGCCTTACGCTTATCCCAGCCACGGTGATAGCCGTTATCGTGTTTCCACCAGCGGTTTTGACGCCATTCATAATGGCGATGCCAGTAGTCACGGTCGCGCCAGTAGCCACCGTCCCAGTATCTGCCGTAGTCATCACGATCGCCAATTTGTAATTTAATCGATGGCAACAGGGTGATTTCGCCCGCATTGGCGACCAGCGGGGCCGAAGCCAGTAATACCGCTGCAAGAATCAGTGACCTGAACATACTCTTCTCCTTCACGATCGGGGCCGCTGTGCGACCTGTTAACGCAATTTTACGAGTTGGTAAACATTCGTTTCATCGCCTCAACTCCTAAATCATGAACGAGAGCACTTTTTGCTAAAAGTGTTTTTAATCTGAACTGGACAGGATCGTATCTATCGTCTTGAGCTCTTCTGCCGTGAACCGACAATTTTCAAGCACGCCTGCTGCATCATCAATTTGTCCGGTCTTGCTTGCGCCGATGAGCACGGATGTCACCGCATCGTGGCGCAGGATCCAGGCCAGTGCCATTTGCGACAGCTTTTGCCCCCGTTTTTCCGCCAGCGCATTCAGCTTACGTACCTTTTCCAGCTTTTTGTCGGTGATCTGTTCTGGATTAAGGAACTTACTGCCGCTTGCTGCGCGAGAATCCGCTGGGATGCCGTTCAGATAGCGATCGGTCAACTGTCCGCCCGCCAGTGGAGAGAAGGGGATACATCCCACCCCTTTTTGCTGCAACACGTCCAGCAACCCCTCTTCAGGCGCACGTTCAAACATGGAGTACTTCGGCTGGTGGATCAAACATGGCGTGCCCAGATCCTCCATTATTTCAATCGCCTGCCGTGCCATTTCTGCCGGGTAGTTGGACAGACCGATGTACAGCGCTTTGCCCTGACGCACCACATGGTCAAGCGCTTTCATGGTTTCACGTAGCGGCGTGTGTGGATCCGGGCGGTGGTGATAGAAGATATCGACATACTCCAGCCCCATACGCTTGAGGCTCTGGTCCAGGCTTGCGATCAGATATTTACGCGAGCCCCAGTCACCGTAAGGCCCGTCCCACATGGTGTAGCCCGCTTTAGTGGAGATGATCAGCTCATCGCGCCAGGGCAGGAAATCCTCCTGCAAAATGCGCCCAAAATTACGTTCGGCCGAACCAGGAGGCGGGCCGTAATTATTGGCAAGGTCAAAATGCGTAATACCCAAATTGAAAGCACGCTGTAAAAGTTGACGGCTGTTTTCGAGCAACGTCGCGTCGCCAAAATTATGCCACAGCCCCAACGAGATGGCGGGAAGCTTAAGACCGCTTTGCCCACAGCGGCGATATTGCATTGTCTGATAACGATTTTTGTCAGGCTGATAACCCATTTGTGAGACCTCTGGCGCTGGAAAGAAACATCCGTGTATACGTTTACACTAATCTGAAGAAAATGAGCATAGCGCAGCTTTTTTCGTAAAGCATTCTTTCCAGCCCCTGATTGTCGTCAATTCTGGACACGCTTCACGCTTATTTAATACTCAGAGTGAGGTCAACGTCAGAAGGACACTTATAATATGCGTACCCCCTATTGCGTCGCCGATTACCTGCTGGACCGACTAACAGATTGTGGTGCCGATCATCTGTTTGGCGTGCCGGGCGACTATAACCTGCAATTTCTCGATCACGTGATAGACAGCCCGGACATCTGCTGGGTGGGCTGTGCCAACGAACTGAACGCGTCTTACGCCGCAGACGGCTATGCCCGCTGTAAGGGCTTTGCCGCACTCCTGACGACATTCGGCGTTGGGGAGTTAAGCGCCATGAACGGTGTGGCGGGCAGCTTTGCCGAACATGTTCCCGTCCTCCATATTGTAGGGGCCCCGGGTATGGCGGCGCAGCAGCGAGGAGAGTTACTGCACCATACGTTGGGCGACGGCGAGTTCCGCCACTTCTATCATATGAGCGAACCCATCACCGTTGCGCAGGCGGTGCTTACGGAACAAAACGCCTGCTATGAAATTGACAGAGTCCTGACCACCATGCTGCGGGAGCGCCGTCCGGGCTATCTGATGCTGCCCGCCGATGTGGCGAAAAAAGCCGCTACACCTCCTGTAAGCGCTCTCACTGTTAACCCCGCACCGGCCGATTCAGCCTGCTTGCAGGCGTTCCGTGAGGCTGCCGAAAAGCGCTTGTCTACGAGCAAACGCACCGCGCTGTTAGCGGACTTCCTGGTACTCCGCCACGGTCTGCGCGCGGCCCTTCAGACGTGGGTGAAAGAGGTGCCGATGGCACACGCCACCATGCTGATGGGCAAGGGAATTTTTGACGAACGACAGAGCGGTTTTTACGGCACCTACAGCGGATCGGCGAGCGCCGCGCCGGTCAAAGAGGCCATCGAGGGTGCTGATACGGTGCTGTGCATTGGCACGCGCTTTACCGATACGCTCACTGCCGGATTTACCCACCAGCTTACGCCAGACCAGACGATAGAGGTTCAGCCTCACGCGTCCCGCGTCGGCGACGTCTGGTTTACGGGTATCCCGATGAGGGAGGCCATTGAAACGCTGACAGCGCTGTGTAAAACCTATGTTCGTGATACGCGAGCGCCATCGGATCACAGCGGCTTTTCGTTCCCGACTATTGAAGGGGCGCTGACTCAGGAGAGCTTCTGGCGTACCCTGCAAACGTTTATTCGCCCCGGAGACATTATTCTGGCTGACCAGGGGACGTCTGCTTTCGGCGCTATCGATCTGCGTTTACCGGCGGACGTGAACTTTATCGTCCAGCCGCTGTGGGGATCGATTGGCTACACGCTGGCGGCGGCGTTTGGCGCGCAAACGGCGTGTCCGAATCGACGCGTGATTGTCCTGACGGGCGACGGCGCCGCGCAGTTGACCATTCAGGAGCTGGGATCCATGCTGCGCGACAAGCAGCGCCCGATTATTCTGGTGCTTAACAACGAAGGATACACGGTGGAAAGGGCCATCCACGGGCCGGAGCAGCGCTATAACGATATTGCCCTCTGGAACTGGACGCAGATACCGCAGGCGCTGAGCCTGGCGCCTCAGGCAGAGTGCTGGCGCGTCAGCGAAGCGGAAGCGCTGGCGGAGGTGCTGGATAAAGTGGCACACCATGAGCGGCTTTCGCTGATCGAGGTCATGCTGCCGAAAGCCGATATTCCGCCGCTGCTGAGCGCGCTGACCAAAGCGCTGGAGGCGCGCAATAACGCCTGATTACCTGTCGTTTCGCCATGCCATCAGCATCGGTTTGCCCGCCAGCAGGAGCCAGGCGGGCAACATCACGATACAGAGCAGCGGCAGAAGCGTGGTATCCGGCACGACAACGGCCGCCATAAACAGGCTCAGCCACGCATCGCGCGTGACCACCAGTACCAGCCCCAGAATGGAGCAGGAGACGGTAATCGCCGCAGGGACAGCGTCAACGTGCTCATGCAGCATCAGCCCCAGCGCGACGCCAACAAATACCGCCGGGAAGATACGACCTCCCCGGAAACCACAGGCCGCCGCGACCACCAGCGCCGCCAGTTTCACCAGCGCGAACAGCAGATAATCTGAGACGCTGAAGACCTGGCTGAAGGCCAGCTGCTGCATCTCGTCCAGACCCTTAAACAGCGTAACCGTCCCGCCGATAGCGCCTAAAACGCCCAGAATAAAACCCCCCATGCCCAGAATCAGCACCGGATGCTTCAGCCTGTGCATCAGGCGATGCAGGCGAGGAAGACACCACACCGCGACCATCCCCAACGCAATGGCGATCGCGACGACGACGGCGCCGCTGAAAATATCGGTGAGTTGCATCTGGCCGTAGTGGGGAATGGAGAGTGAAAAATGGGGATGGAAAAACAGGCTGGTGGTGAGGGCTCCCGCAGCGGCGGCCATTAGCGGCGCGAAGAGTTTATCCCAAAGCGGCACCTCATGATCACTGCTGAGCGTTTGCGAAAAAATGAGCGCAGCCGCGACCGGAGTGCCAAACAGCGCCCCGATGGTGCCAGCGGAGGCCAGGATCGTCCAGTCCAGCGCGCCAACGCGCGGGAAAAGACGCGCCCCCAGAAAGACCGCCAGCGCGATATTCACCGCCATAATGGGATGTTCAGGCCCGAGGCTTACGCCGCCCGCAAGACCGATTATCAGCGCGATGATAAGCCCCGGCAGAGCCGAGGGGGAGACAGGCGCGCCAATCAAGGGTTCCAGTGCCGGGTCCGGCCCGGCATGGCCCGGGCTATAGCGGATCACCAGCCCTACGGCAATCCCGGTCAGGGTCAGCATCACCATGATCCAGCCCGGCGAGTCAATGCTGATGCCGAGTTTTACCGGAAGCGCGGTCCATAAAATCGTTTGCAGCACCGCCGCCACTTTCATGACGACGATGAGCACCAGGCTCGACGCCACGCCAATAATCAGCGCCGGGACAGCCAATAACAGCATGGTTCTGGCTCGCGGATGGAGCATGATGATTTCCTTGTACAAAACGGCTTAACGTTACTTTGCACAATCAGCATTGTGGCAATAGTGCAAAAGGTGCTGAAACGGTAAAGTTATTATGTGACGAAGATCGATAATCCATGGGCAGTCACCTTCTGGTCGTTGTTGTTATCACGCCTTGAATTTACAGTGTCCCAAAGATTTATTCTGACTTTAGCGGAGCAGTAGAAGAATGACAAAGTATGCTTTGGTAGGTGATGTAGGCGGCACCAACGCGCGCCTTGCCCTGTGCGATGTGAACAGCGGTGAAATTTCTCAGGCGAAAACCTATTCAGGGCTGGATTACCCAAGCCTGGAAGCGGTGGTTCGCGTCTATCTGGAAGAGCATAAAGTGAGCGTTGAAGACGGTTGTATCGCCATCGCCTGTCCGATTACCGGCGACTGGGTGGCGATGACCAACCACACGTGGGCCTTCTCAATTGCCGAAATGCGGAAAAACCTCGGCTTCTCGCACCTTGAAATTATCAACGACTTCACTGCGGTTTCCATGGCTATCCCAATGCTTAAACCAGAGCATCTGATTCAGTTCGGCGGTACGGCCCCGGTTGAAGGCAAACCGATTGCCGTTTACGGCGCGGGAACCGGTCTGGGGGTGGCGCACCTGGTCCACGTCGACAAACGCTGGGTCAGCCTGCCGGGCGAGGGCGGTCACGTGGATTTTGCGCCGAACAGCGAAGAAGAGGGCATTATTCTTGAGGAGCTACGCGCCGAGATTGGTCACGTGTCGGCCGAGCGGGTGCTTTCTGGTCCGGGTCTGGTGAACCTGTATCGGGCGATTGTCAAATCAGACGGTCGTCTGCCGGAAAATCTGCAACCGAAAGATGTGACCGAACGCGCGCTGGCCGACAGCTGTATTGACTGCCGCCGTGCTTTGTCGCTGTTCTGCGTCATCATGGGGCGTTTTGGCGGCAACCTGGCGCTGAACCTTGGCACCTTTGGCGGGGTCTATATTGCGGGCGGGATCGTGCCGCGCTTCCTCGATTTCTTTACCGCCTCCGGCTTCCGTGGCGGCTTCGAAGACAAAGGCCGCTTCAGGAGCTATGTCCAGGACATTCCTGTTTACCTGATTGTCCACGACAACCCAGGCTTACTGGGATCCGGCGCGCATCTGCGTCAGGTTCTTGGTCAGATCCTCTGACGCTCATTTCCCTCTCCTGCGGGAGAGGGAACGTGCTACAGGTGCATGAGCTGGCGGAACTCTTTCACTCTGCTGCGGCTTACCGGCACCTGAAAATCCAGATCCTTCAGCCGCAATATATAGGTGTTGTTAAACCAGGGTTCGATTTCGCGGATCTTGTTCAGGTTGACGCAGAACGAGCGGTGGCAGCGGAAGAAGTGGGCGGCCGGGAGTTTATTGCAGAATTCGGTGATGTTCATCGCCATGACGTAGGATTCACGCCGCGTATAGACAAATGTCATTTTTTCATGCGCTTCGGCATAGTAAATATCGTCGACAGGCGTGACGATGATCCGTTCGTCCTTCACCAGATTAATTGTGTCGTTTTCCCGCGCTACCGGGCTGGCACTGGCGGGTAAGGACTGCTGCTGCTGCCACGCGGCTTCCAGCTTATGCAGCATGCTGATAATACGCGACTCCTGGTACGGCTTTAGAATATAGTCAAACGCCTCAAGCTCGAAGGCCTCCACGGCATGCTCTTTCCACGCGGTGACAAACACAATAAACGGCTTGTGGGCGAACTGATTGATATTTTGCGCCAGCAGGACGCCGTCCAGCGACGGAATATTAATATCGAGGAATATCGCGTCGACCCGGTTATGCTGTAAAAATTTCAGCACGTCCAGACCATCCTCAAAACAGCCAACAATCTCCATCTGGCTGTGGGTTTTGATAAGCCAGCTCAACTCCTGTTGAGCCAGAAATTCATCTTCTACGATGATGACTTTCATCTGTTACTCCGGCCTACGGCAACAAGGATATTGGGGCATTCACGGGCGTTCGCTCATTCGGAACATAAAAGGCAATTTCGGTGCCCGGCTCAAGGCGGTGAATATGCAGCCCGTCACCGTACAGCAGTTTGACCCGGTGATGCACATTCAGCAGTCCGATCTTGTTGCCTGGCATTTCGTTTGATTTGACGCGTTCGATAACTTTCGGATCGATGCCGTGCCCGGTATCGCGCACGGCGATACGCACGCGGTTACCGCTTTCCGTTACGCTAATTGTTACCACGCCTTTGCCTTTACACGGCTGAATACCGTGAACAATGGCGTTTTCCACCAGAGGCTGGATCAGCAGGCTTGGGATCACGCAGTTGACCTCTTCATCAATATCGTAAATGACCGTCAGCTTATCGCCAAAGCGAGCCTGCTCGATCGCGATGTAATCCTTGATTTGATACAGCTCTTTTTTGATGTCGATCTGCTCGTCGTCTTTTAGCTCAATGTTGTAGCGAAGATAGCGCGACAGATTAAATATCAGCTGCCGCGCGGTGTCCGGATTCAGACGGATGGAAGAGGAGATAGCGTTCAGCGCGTTAAACAGAAAATGGGGATTGATCTTGCTTTGCAGGGCGCGCAGCTCTGCCTTATTTGCCATCTCGCGCAGCTGCTCTGCACGCGAAACCTCTAGTTGAGTGGAGATGATCTGCGACAGGCCAATCGCCATCTCCTGGAGCGAGGAGGTGATTTGGTGCGCATGACAGTAGTAAATTTTCAGCGTCCCCGTGACCACGCCTTTTTCCCACAGCGGGATCACCAGCATTGAGTGGATCTCTGGCGTCCGGTGGGCTTCGTCATTGTTTTTAATGATGATTTTTCCGTAGTTAATCGCCTGTCTGGTGGTCGGGCTGATGGTGTCGTCGCTGTCGCGATAATTGTGCTCACCAACGCCAACGTAAGCCAGCACGTGATCAATATTGGTGATAGCGACCGCATCGGCGTGAATATCACGGCGGATGATATCGCAAACCTGACGTAAAGATTCGGCGTTAACGTGCCGGAAAAGCGGCAGCGTCTTGTTGGCGATATCCAGCGCCAGCTTGGCCTGACGCGCGGCGCTGGCCTCTTTTTCACCTTCCACGCTTTGCACCAGCAGCACGATAAAACCGATACAGACGCTCCCGAGGATCATCGGAATACCGATCTTCGAGACGATATCCAGCCCCAGCGCAACGGTTGGCGCCCAGACGATGACCAGGATCATGGTCAGCGTTTCGCAGACCATCCCCGCGATAATCCCTGCACGCCAGTGCTGCTTTTTCGGGATTTTGCGGTTAATCCAGCCCGAGAGCAGCCCGGCAATAATGCTGGTGATAAAGCAGGGAACTGCCGTCACGCCGCCAATATCAATCAGGTATCGATGGGTGCCAGCGATAATGCCTGTGATAATCCCGACCCAGGGACCAAAGAGGATCCCGCCCGACATGACGGCGATGATGCGCACGTTCACCAGCGAGCCTTCTACCGGCACCCCGGACCAGGTGCTGAACAGGGCAAACATCGAAAAGATAAACGTGACGGCCAGCAGCTCTTTTGGCGAATGGGCAGATTTATGCAACAGTTCGCGGAACAAGCGGATGCGGATAAGGAAAAAGAGACAGATCAGCATTAATGCCGCGCGGTCGAACACCGCGAGGAGCATATTGAAGATTTCGTGCACGGTCAGGCCTGGGAAAACGGGAAAAATCTATGATAGAAAACATAGGGCCTGATGACCAGCTATCCATCAGATTTATCAAATGGGGAAAAACCATAAGTCTCAAAGGGGATTGATGGCGTTTGACTGAAAGCCGGCGCTTTTCCGTTTGGGGAGAAACGTCAGGTAACGATACTGAAAATATTGTGTTAAATTGTAGAGCTTAAAACTGCCTGTTCGCGATAGGAGTTCCGCTTTTCACTGCAATCGCATTCCCGTTTTAGAGCAAAATATTGTTTTGCCGTTATCCTCTCGACAGCCTCTTTTTCTTCAGGTTATTTTCTAAGCATGCCACACGGGTGGCAGCGTCGCTCGGACGGTCCGGGCGCTAACGTGACTCTGAGGAATCTATGGCTGAATTCAGTCCTGAACGCCGTTTTACGCGTATCGATCGTCTCCCCCCTTATGTTTTCAATATCACTGCTGAACTGAAAATGGCTGCGCGTCGGCGCGGCGAAGACATTATCGATTTCAGTATGGGTAACCCTGACGGCCCAACGCCGCCGCATATCGTTGAGAAACTCTGCACGGTTGCCCAGCGTCCCGATACCCATGGGTATTCCACCTCGCGCGGCATTCCACGCTTACGTCGGGCGATCTCCCGCTGGTATCAGGATCGTTATCAGGTCGATATCGATCCTGAAAGTGAAGCGATTGTGACCATTGGCTCCAAAGAGGGGCTGGCCCACCTGATGCTGGCGACGCTGGATCACGGCGATACCGTACTGGTGCCGAATCCGAGCTACCCGATTCACATCTATGGGGCGGTGATTGCCGGGGCGCAGGTGCGTTCTGTCCCGCTGGTGGAAGGCGTCGACTTCTTTAACGAGCTGGAACGGGCGATTCGTGAAAGCTATCCGAAGCCGAAAATGATGATCCTCGGTTTCCCGTCAAACCCAACGGCACAATGCGTTGAACTCGAATTCTTCGAGAAAGTGGTCGCGCTGGCTAAGCGTTACGACGTGCTGGTGGTACACGATCTCGCCTACGCCGATATCGTTTATGATGGCTGGAAAGCGCCGTCAATTATGCAGGTACCGGGTGCCCGTGATGTGGCGGTTGAGTTTTTCACCCTGTCGAAAAGCTACAACATGGCGGGCTGGCGAATTGGTTTTATGGTGGGAAACAAAACGCTGGTGAGTGCCCTGGCGCGTATTAAAAGCTACCATGACTATGGCACCTTTACGCCGTTACAGGTCGCGGCCATCGCGGCGCTGGAAGGGGATCAGCAGTGCGTGCTCGATATTGCCGCTCAGTACAAACGCCGTCGTGATGTGCTGGTAAAAGGGCTTCATGAAGCAGGCTGGATGGTGGAAATGCCTAAAGCCTCCATGTACGTCTGGGCGAAAATCCCCGAGCCGTATGCGGCGATGGGTTCTCTGGAATTTGCCAAAAAACTGCTTCAGGATGCGAAGGTTTGCGTCTCTCCAGGCATTGGCTTTGGTGACTACGGTGACACGCATGTGCGTTTCGCGCTGATTGAAAACAGCGACCGTATTCGTCAGGCAGTGCGGGGCATTAAAAGCATGTTCCGTGCGGATGGCCTGCTTGCAGCGAAGAGCGTTGCGGAACAACCCGAGTCGTAACAGACCCCAAAAAAAACAGGCGCCAACGGCGCCTGTTTTTTTGACTGCATTTTCTTAACTAGATCATCAGAGCAAACGTTCCGGCCCAAACTAAAACAATAACCGAAATGCCCATAAAGAAATATTTCACGTTTCATCGCTCCGCGTATCTTCCGGTACGCATTAAAAAAACAGAGTCCAACTGAGTATAGAGAGTTGAAATCATGCGAAAGGGGAAATCGGAATTATCCCGTTACGTCGCTAACTTCAGCTCTGAATTCTGTGCTTTCCTGTCGCCAGACGGCGCTAATGTACGCCTAAATTTCAGGAGTGACAAGAGGCATTTTTTTAAATAATTTCCGACACTTACGAGTGTCGTGGAACGGCGACAGTTTGATTTCGGTACGCAATAAATGCCTGTTGAGCGACGGTCGATAAAAGCCGTTACGCACTGTGATTACAGGTGTTTGAAAAGGTTAGTTTCTTAGCGAAACTAACCTTCGAAAGGGGTCAGATATAGAGTGAGGCTTCGCCCAGGGGACGGGTTTTAAAGCGGCGGTGCATCCACAGATACTGCTCAGGCGCACGCATAATCTCAAACTCAATCACCTTATTGATAAAGGTCGCGGCTTCACTCTCATCTTCAGGATAGTTCGCCATCTCTGGGGAGATATGCAGACGATAGCCTGACTTATCCGCTTTTCTGACCATGGTCACCGTCAACATCGCGGCGCCTGAGAGACGTGAAATCACAAAGGTACCGTTCGTCGTAGCGACATCTTTAACCGCAAAGAAAGGGGCAAAGCTGCTGCCTTTAGGACCGTAGTCCTGATCCGGGGCAAACCAGACTGCTTCACCTTTTTTCAGGGCGCCAACCATACCGCGCAAATTGTTACGGCTGATCATCGCCTTATTTGAACGCATGCGGCCCCGCGTTTGTACCCATTCCATCAGCGCGCTGTTATGCGGGCGATAGGTTGCCATCATCGGCTGACAAAGGCCCATAACGCGGCCACCCAGCTCAAGCGACATAAAATGCACACCCACAACCATCACGCCGCGGTTTTGCATCTGGGCACGTTTCAGGTTATCCAGACCTTCCACGTCAAACCATTTACGGACACGCTCGTCTGGCCAGAACCAGGCCATACCGGTTTCAAGCAGCGCCATACCGATAGATTTAAAGTTTTCCGCAATCAGCGTTTCGCGCTGCTGCGCATTGTAATGCGGAAAGCAAAGTTCGAGATTTTTTCGGGCAATGGACTCACGACGCTTAAGGAAGTGACGCGATGCGCTGCCGAGCTTCGAACCCAGGAAACGGATCACGGGATAAGGAAGTTGAACCAGCAGCCAAAGTACGCCAAGGCCAAACCACGTAAACCAGTAGCGCGGGTGCAGAAACGCCCGCTGAAATTTGGATTGAGACAAAATAGTGGAACCTATGTAAAGCCTGTGAAGGTAGCGCAGACTTCGCGATACCACGTGCCATTAAGACCGTAGGACGAGGTCATGGTTGCAGGCTTTACCGTTCTTTACGACGTTGCCTGGCCATTGCTGACTTGGGTGGGCGGCATAATGTAGCACCGTTATACATTATGAGCTATCACTCGTTTTTGTTTAAAAAAGCGGCAATTGCGGAGTGGTTTGATTTTGCTATTGTTAAATCTGCGTTCCCGCATGCCTCCTGAAGGTGCAGACCATGGAAACCTACCTGCAAACGGTGAAAGAAGAATGGGTGAAGCTAATTAATGAAACCGATCCCGATGTGCATCGGCTTGCGACTGAGCTTGCCAGGGACAACGCAACGCCCCTGGTCGCTGAATTCTATCGTGTTGTGCTGGCAGATCCGTCGGCAGCTGAATTCCTGACCACCGAACAGGTGGAGAGGCAGCTTCAGGAGGCGCTTCGTCGCTGGCTTATTGATGTGCTCTCATGCCGTGTGGAGCAGGTTGAAGAGCAGATGCGGGCGCAGCAGCGCGCTGCGGATGTTCATGCCCGTATTGGTATTTCGGTTGATTTAGTTGAAATGGGCTTCCGTGTTCTGAAAAAGCTGCTGTTACCTGTCATTACTACCAGCGCCCATTCGCCTGAGGTGAAGCTGCATATTTATCACTACGCGATTAACAGTATCGATCTGGCCATGGAAGTGATGTCGCGGGCCTATGTATTTAGCGAGAACAATGCGGCGAAAGAGGACGAAAATTACCGCATCTTTTCCTTAATGGAGAACGCAGAAGAGGAGAAGGAGAGACAGACCGCGGCGCTGCTGTCATGGGAAATGGTGCTTCTGTATAAGATCACGCTTAATTCCAGTATCGGCAACAGTCTGCCGCTGGGGCAGTCTGAATTTGGACTGTGGTTTAGCCATAAAGGTCGGTACTATTTCAGCGGGATCGCTGAGGCTGGTCATATCTCTCGTCTGATTCAGGAATTCGATGACCTTTTTAACGAGGTCCGTCTTTCAGGGCAGGGTCTGAGTGATAAAGCGCAGCGGGATAAATTCTTGCAGCGAATGCGTAATACGCTCTCGCAAATCATCACGCTTTTGCGCGAACTGTTTGACGAAGTGTCGCGACACGAGGTGGGGGTTGATGTCCTGACCCGCCTGTTGAATCGCCGTTTCCTGCCAACCATCTTCAAACGCGAAATCCTGCACGCCACCCGGGCGGGAACAAAGCTCTCGACGCTGCTGATTGACGTCGACAAATTTAAACAAATCAACGATACCTGGGGGCACAATACCGGGGACGAGATCCTGCGAAAAGTCTCCGGCGCGTTCTACGACAACGTGCGAACCTGTGATTACGTTTTTCGCTACGGCGGCGATGAATTTCTGATTGTGCTAACGGAAATCTCAGAGGTGGACGCGCTGCGAATCGCCGAGCGTATCCGCAGGCGGGTGGAAAAAATCAAGGTTAACTCCCCAACCGGCGATATTATCCCGCTCTCCCTCTCGATAGGCGTGGCGATGTTCAACGGGCATCCCGATTACGAGCGATTGATTCAGGCGGCGGATGAAGCCTTATACGGCGCGAAACGGCGTGGCCGAAACTGCGTGGAGCTTTGGAAGGGGGCGTAAGGAAAGACAGAAGTGTCCCCTGCAGGAATCGAACCTGCAACTAGCCCTTAGGAGGGGCTCGTTATATCCATTTAACTAAGGGGACGAAGCGGCAAGAGTATAGCGTTATTTACACTTTTCGTTAAGCGCATTGCCGCCTGACTGGTCAAAGAGTCACCGTTCACGCCGATTTTTCGGCAGTTTTATCCTTTTTTTCCTGAGCCTTAAGCTCGGCCTTACGCTTGTTGGACATGTCGTTACGGATTTGCGCATGGCTCAACAGCGCAAAGATAAAGGTCCCGCCACAAATGTTGCCTGCGAGGGTTGGCAGGGCGAACGGCCAGAAAAAGTCGCTCCAGTGGAGTGTGCCGTTAAATACCAGATAAAGGATTTCAACGGTTCCGACAACAATGTGCGTGGTATCGGCGAGTGCGATAAGCCAGGTCATCAGGATAATCACCACGATTTTCGCGCTGCCCGCTGAGGGGAACATCCACACCATAGTGGCGATGATCCAGCCGGAAATTATAGCATTAGAGAACATTTCAACCGGCGTGTTTTTCATCACATCCATGCCAATTTTCACAAATGCGTCGCGGGTCGGTTCATCAAATATTGGCATATACTCGAACGCCCAGGCGGCTATACCCGTACCGATGAGGTTCCCCAGCAGCACGACGCTCCACAGGCGCATCAGTAAACCGAAATTACCGAGGGTCGGATTTTGCATGACGGGCAGTACGGCAGTGACGGTATTCTCCGTAAAAAGCTGCTGTCTCGCCATAATGACGATAATAAAGCCGAACGTGTAGCCTAAATTTTCCAGCAAAAACCCGCCCGGTACGCCTTCCAGCTGAACGTGAAATATCCCTTTGGCGAGCAAAGAGGCGCCCATTGACAGACCGGCTGCAATGGCTGACCACAGCAGGGCCATCGCGTCGCGCTCCATCTCTTTTTCCCCGTCCTGGCGAATATGCTCATGAATAGCCATGGCGCGTGACGGCAGGCGATCTTCATCGACTTCTATCTCTTCTCCCCGGTCTTTCTCCTCACTTTCAATCTCAAGTTCTTCATTGTTCTCGCCAATTTTTTCTTCGTTAATGTCTTTCATAACAGCTCCTTCGGGGTAATTGCTCATTTAAGCGTAGCGGCTTTTAGCGCCTTGCCCGTGGGGATGCTCTTAAATTGCTGTAAATGGCAATAAAGGTGAGACATCTCTTTCAAAGCCAATATAAAATTGCCAGCGAAACGAATTCTGAAAGACAGGCTATGCTGAAATTAGCGTGATGACGCGAGCGGGTCGTCATTGTCCTCGTAGACATCGGTAAGCGTGCTGTTACAATCACTTGCACGTTTCAGGCGGAGCATCACCGGCTCCGTCACAGATGGCATTCAACGATAGCCATATTGAACAGGGAGAAATTTATGAAGCTTCGGCTGTCGGCGCTTGCGCTGGGCGTAACAATGCTTGTGGGCTGCGCCAGCTCTGGCGAGCAAACGGGACGCTCCGATCCTCTCGAAGGATTTAACCGTTCAATGTACAGCTTTAACTATAATGTGCTGGATCCGTATCTGGTTCGTCCGGTTGCCGTGGCATGGCGTGACTACGTTCCGCAGCCGGCGCGTAACGGGCTGAGCAACTTTACCAGTAACCTGGAAGAGCCAGCGGTTATGGTCAACTACTTCCTCCAGGGCGACCCGTATCAGGGGATGGTGCATTTCACCCGCTTCTTCCTGAACTCCCTGCTGGGTATGGGCGGCTTAATTGATGTCGCGGGCATGGCGAACCCGAAATTACAGCGTGAACAGCCGCACCGTTTCGGCAGCACGCTGGGGCATTATGGCGTAGGTTATGGGCCGTATGTGCACCTGCCATTCTACGGCAGCTTTACCGTGCGTGATGATGGCGGCGACATGGTGGATACGTTGTATCCGGTGCTGTCATGGCTCACCTGGCCGCTGTCGATTGGTAAATGGACCGTGGAAGGAATTGAAACACGTGCGCAACTGCTGGACTCTGACGGTCTGCTGCGTCAGTCTTCCGATCCGTACATCATGGTCCGCGAGGCCTACTTCCAGAACCATGACTTTATTGCCAACGGCGGTAAGCTGAAGCCGGAAGATAATCCGAACGCGAAAGCCATCGAGAACGAATTAAAAGATATCGATTCGGAATAAATAAAAAAGGTGAGCGATGCTCACCTTTTTTAATCGTGTTGGGATTAGAACGCGTAGTTGAAGTTGGTACCAAACAGCCAGGCTTTACCTTCAGAGGTAAACTCGTAAGGGCCTTCCTGGAAGGTTACTTTCTGTCCATGCATGTACGACACGCCCGCGTCGATAGAGGCATTCTCGTTGAACGCGTAGGTTGCCCCCGCACTCACCCAGAAACGGTCCTGATCCGGAATGGAGATAGAACGCTTATCTGCCGGTACCGGGCTGTCATCAAATGCCACGCCAGTACGGAACGTCCAGTTGTCATCCATATAATAGGTCGTACCAAGTGCGATACGGTAAGCATCGTGGAAGCTTTCGTCTTTATAGAACAGCGTCTGGCCGTTGCTGCCGGTGGCTTTCAGCTCCTGGAACTGGCTCCAGCTGGTATACGCGAGGCTATAGTGAATAGCCCACTGCGGCGCAACGCGGTTATAACCTGACACTTCCCACATTTCTGGCAGATGCAGTGACAGTGAACCCGGTACGGTTTGATTCGAGGTACCCCATGGAATGGTGGTGCCTGCGCCCGGTACCATACCGTTGACTGGGCTCAGGATGCCGCTTTTGTAATCGCCATCGAAGTCAATCTTCACTTCTGAGCGGTAGGTCAGACCCCAGCGGTTGTTTTTATCCAGTTCATACAGAATACCGGCGTTCCAGCCGTAGCCCCATTCATCGCCTTTCAGGCTGGCAATTTTATTGCTGTTTTTCGGCAGCGCAGCAGTTTGCTCCCCGGAGTAACGCTCGATTTTTGCATCGGCGTAGACAGCATCAAAGCCCAGACCAAAGCTCCAGTTATCGTTCAGACGATATGCGCCGCTCAGGTTGAGGTTCAGGGTCGTCAGGTCGGTTTTACCGCCGTATTCCCCGGCCGGATAGTTGTTATTGAACTCCGTTGCCAGGCCATAGTTAGAGGTGACAGAGGCACCCCAACCAAACTGTTCATTGATTGGCGCAACAAAGTGCAGGTTAGGCACCCACGCGGTCGGCGCAATGTTATCCGCCTTCAGATCTGCGCCGGTGAACTGAGATTTGCCAGAAATATTGACATCAGGATCGATGTAAACCGCACCGGCAGAGAAGGTAGGGCGATCAAACATCATGATCAGCGCCGGGTTACGGCTCGCGTTGCCTGCGTCATCGGCAATCGCACCTTCCCCGGAATACGCACGGCCAAGGCCAGAGGAAGAAAATTCGTTTAACTGGAAGCCCGCTGACCAGGCGGACGTTGAGACGATTGCCACTGCAACTGCTAAAGCAGTTTGTTTGAACAGGGTTTTCTGGCTCATGACCATAACCTCATTGAGTTATTTTTATTCAATAATTGTTACATACCGTAACAGGAGCGCGAAGTGTAGGGTCTGAGGTATGACTTACAAATCAGACCAGTGGCGAGAGTATAGGTCTGACCAGCTGGGATGTTGCAAGTTTGTTTATTAATATTTTCAGATATGTTTCTTGAAACGAGATCTGGTTGGCAAAATTGTGACCAGTGCGATTCCTCTGAAAAGGGGAATTTTGTTTTAGATCATTTTTTAGTGTGATATTGCTCACTTATCCGATTTTGCGCCATTAACGGCTGGAGGGGGCTCGTCCGGGGGCGTAAAATAGACGCATCGTGTTTATCTCGCGCCCTGCGCGAATACAGAGGAAATTGAGCTATGAGTAAATGCAGTGCTGATGAAACCCCGGTTTGCTGCTGTATGGATGTTGGCACCATTATGGACAACACCGATTGCACCGCCTCTTACAGCCGCGTATTCCCTAACCGTGCTGAAGCGGAAGAGACGCTGGCCGCGCTGAGCCAGCGCGCGCGTGAAGTCGAATCCGATCCGTGTGAAATCAAATCCACCTTCACGGAAGTGGAAGGCGGCGTGCAGCTGGATATCGACTTTGTGTTCGCCTGCGAAGCAGAAACGCTGATCTTCCAGTTAGGCCTGCGTTAATACTTTTTGCACGGGCCTATGATCGTGTAGGCCGGGTAAGGCAACGCCGCAACCCGGCAACAAATCTCACAAATGCCTCTGCTATGCAGGGGCATTTTCTTTTTCTTCTCTGTGCCTTAGCTCGCAATTTTTCGCTTCCCCGATTGGCTCAATGTAAAAAAATAGTTAAGACTATTATCAGGTCAGACCACTTAATGTGCGCGCAAAATTTTTTTACAGGGGAGTGTTATGAGTCAGGCATTACCGCTTATCACCCGACACGGTGACCGCATTGCCATTATCAGCGGGTTACGTACGCCGTTTGCGCGTCAGGCAACCGCGTTTCACGGTATACCGGCTGTCGATCTGGGAAAAATGGTAGTGGGGGAGATGCTGGCTCGCAGCGAGATCCCGCCAGAGGTTATTGAGCAACTGGTTTTCGGCCAGGTGGTGCAGATGCCGGAAGCACCCAATATCGCGCGTGAAATCGTGCTGGGTACCGGCATGAATGTTCATACCGACGCCTACAGCGTCAGCCGCGCCTGCGCCACCAGTTTCCAGGCGGTGGCGAACGTGGCGGAAAGCCTGATGGCGGGGACCATTCGCGCGGGGATCGCCGGCGGCGCGGATTCCTCCTCCGTGCTGCCCATCGGCGTCAGCAAACAGCTGGCCCGCATCCTCGTGGATGCCAACAAAGCTCGCACTACCGGTGCAAAGCTTAAACTCTTCTCGCGTTTACGCCTGCGCGACCTCATGCCCGTGCCACCTGCCGTTGCTGAATACTCCACCGGCCTGCGCATGGGCGATACAGCCGAGCAGATGGCAAAAACCTACGGTATTACCCGCGAACAGCAGGATGCACTGGCGCATCGCTCGCATCAGCTCGCTGCGAAGGCCTGGTCGGAAGGCAAACTTGCCGACGAGGTTATGACGGCTTATATCCCGCCTTTCCGCGAACCGCTGGTGGAAGATAACAATATCCGTGGCACCTCGACGCTGGAGGATTACGCAAAACTGCGCCCGGCGTTTGATCGTAAACATGGCACCGTTACGGCGGCCAACAGTACGCCACTGACGGACGGTGCCGCCGCCGTGATCCTGATGACGGAATCCCGGGCGAAAGAGCTTGGCATCACACCGCTGGGCTATTTGCGTAGCTACGCCTTTACCGCCATTGATGTCTGGCAGGACATGCTGCTCGGTCCGGCCTGGTCCACGCCGCTGGCGCTGGAGCGCGCGGGGCTAACGCTCTCCGATCTCACGTTAATTGATATGCACGAAGCCTTTGCCGCACAAACGCTGGCAAACGTGCAGCTTTTGGCGAGCGAACGTTTTGCCCGCGACGTGCTGGGCCGCGCCCACGCGACCGGCGAAGTGGATCAGAGTAAGTTTAACGTGCTTGGCGGATCCATCGCCTACGGCCATCCATTTGCGGCGACCGGCGCGAGAATGATAACCCAGACTTTGCACGAGCTGCGTCGCCGCGGCGGCGGTTTTGGTCTCGTTACCGCCTGTGCGGCGGGCGGCCTGGGTGCAGCAATGGTTCTGGAGGCTGAATAATGGAAACGACATCTGCATTTAACCTGGCTGTTCGCCTTGATAACGTGGCTGTTATCACCATTGATGTACCCGACGAAAAGATGAACACCCTGAAGGCCGAGTTCGGCGTTCAGGTGCGTGCGATGCTCAGACAGATCCGCGAAAACAAAGCGATACGTGGCCTGGTATTTATCTCGGCAAAGCCGGATAACTTTATTGCCGGGGCCGATATCAACATGATTGCCCGGGCGAAAAGCGCTCAGGAAGCAGAAGACCTGGCGCGTCAGGGGCAGCAGGTAATGGCGGAGATCCATGCGCTGTCGATACCCGTTGTCGCTGCGATCCACGGGGCCTGCCTGGGCGGTGGGCTTGAGCTGGCGCTGGCCTGTCACAGCCGCATTTGTACCGACGATGCGAAAACGGTACTCGGACTGCCGGAGGTACAGCTTGGATTGCTGCCCGGTTCAGGTGGCACGCAGCGCCTGCCGCGTCTGGTGGGCGTCAGTACGGCGCTGGAGATGATTTTAACCGGTAAACAGCTGCGCGCCCGTCAGGCATTAAAGGCGGGTCTGGTTGATGAGGTCGTTCCGCACGCCATCTTGCTTGAGGCCGCCGTTGAGCGGGCGCTGAAAGGTCGTCAGGCGAAACGCCCTCTGCCGGTGCGCGAGCGTATCCTCGCCGGGCCGCTGGGGCGCACGCTGCTGTTCAATATGGTGGGTAAAAAAACCGAGCAAAAAACCAAAGGGAATTATCCGGCAGCGACGCGCATTCTGAAGGTGATTGAAACCGGTTTATCGCAGGGCAGCAGCAGCGGTTATGCTGCGGAAGCGAAAGCCTTTGGCGAGCTGGCGATGACGCCGCAGTCGCAGGCGCTGCGCGGCATTTTCTTTGCCAGCACGGAGGTTAAAAAAGATCCGGGCAGTGAAGCTGAACCGGCTCTGCTGCGCGCCGTTGGCGTTCTGGGTGGTGGGCTGATGGGCGGCGGCATCGCATTTGTCACCGCCAGCAAAGGCAAATTGCCCGTACGTATCAAAGATATCAACCCTAAGGGTATCAACCACGCGTTGCAGTACAGCTGGCAGAACCTTGATCGCAAAGTGAAACGCCGCCATATCAAGGCCAGTGAGCGCGATAAAACCCTCGCGATGATCACTGGCGCCACCGACTACAGTGGGTTTGCACACCGCGATCTGGTGATTGAAGCCGTGTTCGAAGATCTGGCCCTTAAGCAGCAGATGGTGGCGGACGTTGAACAGCACTGCGCGCCGCACACCATTTTCGCGTCAAATACCTCGTCTTTGCCGATCGGCGACATCGCGGCGAAAGCCGTGCGCCCGGAGCAGGTGATAGGGCTGCACTATTTCAGCCCTGTCGAAAAAATGCCGCTGGTGGAGGTTATCCCGCATGCCACAACCAGCCCGCAAACTATTGCCACCGTGGTGAAGCTGGCGAAAAAACAGGGCAAAACCCCGATTGTGGTCGCGGACAAAGCCGGCTTCTACGTCAACCGCATTCTGGCACCGTACATTAACGAAGCGATGCGGTTGCTGACGGAAGGGGAGAAAATTGAGCACGTCGATGACGCTCTGGTGAAGTTTGGTTTCCCCGTCGGCCCAATCCAACTTTTGGATGAGGTAGGAATTGATACGGGGACTAAAATTATCCCTGTGCTGGAAGCGGCTTATGGCGATCGTTTTGCGCCGCCTGCAAACTTTGTTTCTGCAATTTTGAAGGACGATCGCAAAGGCAGAAAAAATGAACGCGGTTTCTATCTTTACGCCGCGAAAGGGCGTAAAAGCAAGAAACAGGTCGACCCTTCGGTTTATGCGCTTATTCCTGTCATGGGTCAGGCAAAATTGTCGGCGGTTCAGTGTGCTGAGCGCTGCGTAATGATGATGCTCAATGAAGCGGCGCGCTGCTTTGGTGAGCAGGTGATCAAGAGCGCACGCGACGGCGACATCGGCGCCGTGTTTGGTATCGGTTTTCCGCCATTCCTTGGCGGTCCGTTCCGGTATATGGATACCCTCGGGGCGGGTGAAGTGGTTGCGATTCTGCAACGTCTGGCCTCGCAATATGGTCCACGGTTTACACCTTGTGACGAATTATTGCAGATGGCGGAACGGGGTCAGACATTCTGGCCCGTAAGGGAAACTGATTGCGTAAACTGAAGTCAAAGAAGGGTAAATCCTGAGGTGATGGAACCTGTTCTGGCGAAATTGTAAACAGAGATTGACTATACTTACGCCATTGAGGTAAAAAACAGCGTTTCATTCACCGAATGGATCAGGCACAATGCCCGGCCATCGGGTTTTCTACCTCAGAGCATTAATCGCGGGTAGTTAACGCCGGTGATTCTGGTTAACAAAAGCGGTGCAATATGCAAGTTTTTATCATGCGTCACGGCGACGCGGCACTCGATGCCGCCAGTGACTCAGTACGTCCTTTAACCGTCTGTGGCTGCGACGAATCCCGTCAGATGGCGACATGGCTTAAAGGTCAAAAAGTGGACATTGAACGCGTTCTGGTGAGTCCGTTCCTGCGGGCAGAACAGACGCTGGATGTGGTAGGGGAGTGTATGAACCTGCCATCCAGTGTGGATGTGCTCCCTGAACTTACGCCGTGTGGCGATGTTGGCCTTGTCAGTGCTTATCTTCAGGCGCTGTGCAATGAAGGTGTCGCTTCCGCACTGGTCATTTCCCACCTGCCGCTGGTCGGCTATCTGGTATCTGAGCTGTGCCCGGGCGAAACGCCACCGATGTTCACTACGTCCGCCATTGCCAACGTCACCCTCGACGAAACCGGCAAAGGGGTCTTTAACTGGCAAATGAGTCCGTGCAACCTGAAGATGGCAAAAGCCATCTGACGTGACGTGCGATATGGCGGGGTGCAGCGTGCCTCCCGCCATCCTGTCAGGGCAACTCTGGCGGCTGCCACTCCTCCACTTCAATCAATACCAGCAATGCGGCATCTCCGCCGTACTCTTTGGGTGCCTGATGAAACGCCATCACGTGCGGGTGCTGAGCCAGCCACAGCGGTGTCTGTTGCTTAAGAATATGTTTGCCGTGGCCGTGCATTACGCAGGTGCAAAAAACATGCTCGCGACGACATGCCGCGATCAACGCCCCCAGCTCCTGTTTCGCCTGCATCTGGGTCAACCCATGCAGATCGAGGAACAGCTCCGGCGAGTAATCTCCCCGGCGTAATTTTTTCAGTTCAAAATGGCTGACGTCTTCGCGCACGTATTTCACCGCACCCTGAGTATTGAGCAGCGGCTGAAACTCATCTGAAAAATAGTGGCTGTTATCGGCCTGCTCCTGGAGCAGACGTTTGACCGGAACCTCGCTGACTTTTTTACGCTGCGGGCGATGGACAATGGTGTCGTGCGTGATTTGACGCGTCCCGGTCATCAGCTGGCGGAAGAGAGCCTGATCCTCCTCGCTGAGCGATGTTTTCTTTTTCATTCGTCATTCTCATCTCGTATTTCCGATAGTGTACCCGACTAAACGCATTTTTTAACCTCAAGCGACACGCGTCATTGCTGATTTATCGCCGTCTTCATGGCAAACTAGCCGCCGAAAATTATGCGAGCATGCCCTGGAGGAAAGAGTGGATAAAATTTTTGTCGATGAAGCAGTAAACGAGCTGCATACCATACAGGACATGTTGCGCTGGTCGGTTAGCCGCTTCAGCGCCGCCAATATCTGGTACGGCCACGGTACGGATAACCCGTGGGATGAGGCCGTTCAGCTGGTGCTGCCGTCTCTCTATCTGCCGCTGGATATTCCGGAAGACATGCGCACCGCGCGCCTGACCTCCAGCGAAAAACACCGCATCGTTGAGCGCGTGATCCGTCGCGTGAACGAGCGCATTCCGGTGGCTTACCTGACCAACAAAGCCTGGTTCTGCGGCCATGAGTTCTATGTTGATGAACGCGTGCTGGTGCCGCGCTCGCCGATTGGCGAGCTGATCAACAACCACTTTGACGGCCTGATTAACCATCAGCCGCAGCACATTCTTGATATGTGCACCGGCAGCGGCTGCATCGCCATTGCCTGCGCGTACGCCTTCCCGGAAGCGGAAGTGGACGCCGTCGATATCTCCACCGACGCGCTGGCCGTCACCGAACACAACATTGAAGAGCACGGGCTGATTCATCACGTCACGCCTATCCGCTCTGACCTGTTCCGCGACCTGCCGACGCTGCAATACGACCTGATCGTCACCAATCCGCCGTACGTGGATGCAGAAGACATGTCCGACCTGCCGAACGAGTACCGTCACGAGCCGGAGCTGGGTCTGGCGTCCGGCTCTGACGGGCTGAAGCTGACCCGCCGCATCCTGGCCTGCGCGCCGGATTATCTGACCGACGACGGCGTTCTGATTTGTGAAGTGGGCAACAGCATGGTACATCTGATAGAGCAGTACCCGGATGTGCCGTTCACCTGGCTTGAGTTCGACAACGGCGGTGACGGCGTCTTTATGCTGACCAAGGCGCAGCTGCTTGATGCACGCGAATACTTCAGTATTTACAAAGATTAATCCAGCGGGCTTCGGCCCGTTTCACAACGCTCAAACACAAACAACAACATCGGAGCCGTGATGGCAGGAAACAGTATTGGACAGGTATTCCGTGTGACCACCTTTGGCGAGTCGCACGGTCTGGCACTGGGTTGTATCGTTGATGGCGTCCCGCCAGGCATCGAACTGACCGAAGCCGATTTACAGCATGACCTTGACCGTCGGCGTCCGGGTACCTCTCGCTACACCACGCAGCGTCGCGAGCCGGACCAGGTCAAAATTCTCTCCGGCGTATTTGAAGGCCGTACCACCGGGACCAGCATTGGTCTGCTGATTGAAAACACCGATCAGCGTTCTCAGGACTACGGCGCGATTAAAGACGTCTTCCGTCCGGGCCACGCTGATTACACCTACGAACAAAAATATGGCTTTCGCGACTATCGCGGCGGCGGACGTTCTTCCGCACGTGAAACCGCGATGCGCGTGGCGGCAGGGGCGATTGCCAAAAAATATCTCCAGCAGAAATTCGGCATCGTTATCCGCGGCTGTCTGACCCAGATGGGCGACATTCCGCTGGCAATCAAAGACTGGGATCAGGTAGAACTTAACCCGTTCTTCTGCGCCGATGCCGACAAGCTGGACGCGCTGGATGAGCTGATGCGTGGCCTGAAAAAAGAGGGCGATTCCATTGGTGCGAAAGTCACCGTGGTAGCCGACGGCGTGCCGGCTGGCTGGGGCGAGCCGGTATTTGACCGCCTTGACGCCGACATCGCCCACGCGCTGATGAGCATCAACGCGGTGAAAGGCGTTGAAATCGGCGACGGTTTTGACGTGGTTAAGCTTCGCGGCAGCCAGAACCGCGACGAAATCACGAAGGCGGGTTTCCAGAGCAACCATGCGGGCGGCATTCTGGGCGGCATCAGCAGCGGGCAGCAAATTATTGCCAATATCGCGCTGAAGCCCACGTCCAGCATTACCGTGCCGGGCCACACGATTAACCGCGCTGGCGATGAAGTTGAGATGATCACCAAAGGGCGTCACGATCCGTGCGTGGGGATCCGCGCGGTACCGATCGCAGAAGCGATGCTGGCGATCGTGCTGATGGATCACTTCCTGCGCCAGCGCGCGCAGAATGCGGATGTGACGACCACCATTCCACGCTGGTAACTATGAAAAAAACCGCAATCGCTCTGCTGGCGCTGCTGGCCAGTGGAGCAAGCCTGGCCGCTACGCCGTGGCAGAAAATCACCCACCCGGTAGCGGGGAGCGCGCAGTCCATTGGCGCTTTCTCCAACGGGTGTATCGTCGGCGCGCAGGAACTTCCGCTGCAATCGGATACCTATCAGGTGATGCGCACCGACCAGCGCCGTTATTTCGGCCATCCTGACCTGGTGCTTTTTATTCAGCGTCTTGGCAACCAGGTGCATAATCTGGGGCTGGGCACGATGCTGATTGGCGATATGGGGATGCCTGCCGGTGGCCGCTTTAACGGCGGTCACGCCAGCCACCAGACCGGACTGGATGTGGATATCTTCCTGCAATTGCCGAAAACGCGCTGGAGCTCAGCGCAGCTGCTGAAACCGCAGGCGCTGGATCTGGTCTCGGCCGACGGTAAACGGGTCGTCGCCTCACGATGGTCGCCGGAAATTTCCAGCATGATTAAGCTGGCGGCAGAGGATAACGACGTCACGCGGATCTTTGTTAATCCGGCCATCAAGCAGCAGCTTTGCCTGGATGCGGGAACGGATCGCGACTGGTTGCGTAAAGTGCGCCCGTGGTTCCAGCATCGTGCCCATATGCATGTTCGCCTGCGCTGCCCGGCGAACAGCCTGGAATGTGAAGATCAGCCGCTGCCACCGCCTGGCGATGGTTGTGGTTACGAACTGCAAAGCTGGTTTGAACCAGCCAAGCCTGGAACCTCTAAGCCTGAGAAGAAGACACCGCCTCCGTTGCCGCCTTCCTGCCAGGCGCTACTGGATGAGCATGTACTTTAATGGATAATTTCGTCGATCTGTTCATGGTGTCACCGCTGCTGCTGGCGGTGCTCTTTTTTGTTGCAATGTTAGCAGGATTTATCGATGCCCTGGCGGGCGGCGGCGGGTTGCTCACCGTTCCGGCGTTGCTGGCGGCAGGCATGAGCCCTGCCCAGGCGCTTGCCACCAACAAACTCCAGGCATGCGGCGGTTCGCTCTCCTCGTCGCTCTATTTCATTCGGCGTAAAGTGGTGAATCTCGCCGATCAGAAGCTCAATATCCTGATGACGTTTATTGGCTCAACGGCGGGCGCGCTGCTGGTCCAGCACGTACAGTCCGACATTCTGCGCCAGATCCTGCCGCTGCTGGTTATCTGTATCGGCCTCTATTTCTTACTCATGCCAAAGCTCGGGGAAGAAGATCGACAGCGTCGCCTTCACGGCCTGCCGTTTGCGCTGATCGCCGGTGGCTGCGTCGGTTTTTACGATGGCTTCTTTGGCCCGGGGGCAGGCTCGTTTTACGCGCTGGCATTCGTGACGCTGGCCGGGTTCAACCTCGCCAAATCCACCGCCCACGCCAAAGTCCTCAACGCGACCTCCAACGTCGGCGGTCTGCTGTTGTTTATCATTGGCGGCAAGGTTATCTGGGCAACCGGGTTTGTGATGATGGCAGGGCAGTTTTTGGGCGCGCGCGCAGGCTCGCGTCTGGTATTAAGCAAAGGGCAAAAGCTGATCCGCCCGATGATTGTTGTCGTCTCGGCGGTGATGAGCGCCAAACTTCTTTATGACAGCCATGGACAGGAGATCCTCACCTGGTTGGGGATGAACTAATGAACAGTACGCATAACTACGAACAGCTGATTGAGATCTTCGATAGCTGTTTTGCTGATGATTTTAATACCCGTCTGATTAAAGGCGACGACGAACCGATCTATCTTCCTGCTGATGACGAGGTTCCGTATAACCGCATCATCTTTGCCCACGGCTTTTACGCCAGCGGTTTGCACGAAATTTCGCACTGGTGTATCGCCGGGAAAGCGCGTCGCGAGCTGGTGGACTTTGGTTACTGGTACTGCCCGGACGGGCGCGACGCCGCCACCCAGGGGCAGTTTGAAGATGTGGAGGTGAAACCCCAGGCGCTGGAATGGCTGTTCTGCGTGGCGGCGGGTTTCCCGTTCAACGTGAGCTGTGACAACCTCGAAGGCGACTTCGAGCCAGACCGTATCGTCTTCCAGCGCCGCGTTCATGCGCAGGTGATGGAATATCTTGAGAAAGGCATCCCGGCACGTCCGGCACGCCTGATCGAGGCTTTACAGAATTATTACCACACGCCGGAGATCACGGCGGAATGCTTCCCGTGGCCGGAAGATCTTTAACAGAGGAAAGAAGATGATCGCAGAATTTGAATCACGCATTCTGGCGTTAATTGATGACATGGTGGAACACGCCAGTGATGATGAGCTGTTCGCCAGCGGTTATCTGCGTGGTCACCTGACGCTGGCGGTAGCCGCGCTGGAAGCCGGGGACGATCACTCTGCCGACGCCGTTCACGCGGAAGTCACTCGCAGCCTGGAAAACGCTATTCAGGCCGGGGAACTCTCTCCGCGCGACCAGTCTTTAGTGCTGGGCATGTGGGATAATTTGTTCCAGCAGGCGAAAGCGAAGTAAGTGTATCACCGCCCTCTCCCACAGGGAGAGGGCCGGGGTGAGGGCACCAGACCGCACCCTACTTGACCATTTTCCCCTTCAGCAATTTCCGCACCCACAGTCGGTTTGGATTCAGCCCCGCGAGCGTAACCCTGTCCAGCGGAACCGGCTCGTCGCTCATTTGCGCGGCTAGCACTTCAGCCAGCAATGGCGCGGAGCATAATCCCCGCGAGCCTAAGCCACCCAACATAAACAGTTCCGTATAAACGGGCGCATTTACCGCCGTTTCTTTGTTGTCTGCAAGATCCTGATAGACTTCAAGCGTGGCGTCATAGTCCGGCACGTTTCCCGCCATCGGCAGGTGATCGCGGGTCGCGCAGCGTACGCCGCAGCGCGCCTGACCCTCACTGACATCAACCTCTTTCGCCCACGACGCATCCGGAAAACAGTCGACCAGGCGCTGTCGGTTTTGCTGCTGATCCGCTTCGCTGTACTGCATATCTGTTTCACCGCGATGGTAGCTGGCGCCGATGCAGTGATGGCCGTTGGAGGGATTTTGCGGCGTCAGGTAGCCGTCGTAACACAGCACCTGACGCAGTTTGCTCAGTTCGGGCGCGGTCGGGATATGGCTCACCTGGCCGCCGACTGGATAAACCGGCAATGACGCTGTCTGGGTAAACTGAGTGATGTGATGTCCGTTGGCCAGTACAACGCTGGCATGCTGCGCCTCTTTACCGTCAGCGAAACGCAGCTTCCAGTGTGCAGTGCGGCTTAGCGATTGAACCTTATGGGCATAATGCACTGTCAACCCACGCGACTGCCCGAGGGCTATCGCCGCAGAAGTCAGTTCAGCCGGACACAGCCAGCCGCCGAGTGGATACTGAATACCCCCGCAGCCGGTGTCGACACCAGCGGTCTCAGCAACCTGCTGAGCCGTCACTGCATGGGCGATGGTTTCCGGCAGCCCCAGCGACAGCATTTGTGTGATTTTCTGCTGGCTCTTCTCGTCCCAGCCGAGCTGCGTCACGCCGCACCAGTCGTGGTCGAACGCAACCGGCAGGCTATCGTAAAGGCGGCGAGCAAACGTAAACGCCGCCGGGAAGAACTGGAACAGTGCCGGATCGTGTGAACTTAATAAGGGATAAAGCGCGCCCTGACGGTTGCCTGATGCGCCCGTCGCCGGCGCCTCGTCAGCGCAGTAGAGCGTCACCTGCCAGCCACGGTGCAGCAGCGCCAGCGAGAGCAGGGCGCTGGCAATACCCCCGCCCACAATAGCGACCTCACGCGAGGTGCTGGCGCGGCGGGCAAACCAGGGGGCCTGCGCCGGGATCGCCAGATCCTGTTCCATCACCCCGACCAGCATGTCGCGTTTGCGGCCAAAGCCTTTGGTTTTCCGCATGGTAAACCCCGCCTCCTGCAACCCACGACGGACAAAGCCCGCGGAGGTGAAGGTAGCAAGCGTCGCGCCCGGGCGCGCCAGACGTGCCATGGCGCTGAACAGGTGCGGGCTCCACATGTCCGGGTTTTTAGCGGGCGCAAAACCGTCCAGGAACCAGGCGTCCACTTTCTGATTCATTGAGTCATCAAGCTTATCGGTCAGGTCGTTAATATCGCCCAGCCACAGGTCGAGGGTGACGCGTCCGTCATCCAGAATCAGACGATGACAGCCGCCGATAGCCGGTGGCCACTGGGTCTGAAGCTGTTCCGCCCAGTGGGCAAGCTCCGGCCAGCGCTGATGGGCAAGCCGCAGATCGTGCGCGGTAAGCGGAAATTTTTCGAAACTGATGAAATGTAATCTTTGTAAGGTAGCCTCGGGGTATGCAGCGCGAAAACAATCGAATGCCTGCCAGAGGGTCAGAAAATTCAGCCCGGTGCCGAAACCGCTCTCCGCCACGACGAACAGCCTGCGCGGATGCTCAGGGAAGCGGGTGCCGAGATGATTTCCGTCGAGGAAAACATAGCGCGTCTCTTCCAGTCCGTTATCATTAGAAAAGTAGACGTCATCAAAATCTCGGGAAACAGGTGTACCCTCAGCGTTGAATTCGAGGTTGGCAGGTTGTATGGCGTTTTGTTTCACGTAAGTTACTCGTCCGACAGGCAGTGGCACGATCTTAGCGATGTGAGCCCATCGGTGCAAATTTCCACAGAAAATGGCTGATCGGACTTGTTCGGCGTACAAGTGTACGCTATTGTGCGACTCGAAACTTTTTATAGTGCGACTTACAGAGGTATTGAATGAAACGTGCAGTGATTACTGGCCTGGGCATCGTTTCCAGCATCGGTAATAACCAGCAGGAAGTCCTGGCATCTCTGCGTGAAGGACGCTCCGGGATCACTTTCTCTGAAGAGTTTAAAGATTCTGGAATGCGTAGCCACGTATGGGGTAACGTTAAACTGGACACCACCGGTTTAATTGACCGTAAAGTGGTTCGTTTCATGAACGATGCCTCTATCTACGCCTATCTTTCCATGCAGGAAGCGATCAAGGATTCTGGTCTGAGCGAAGACGTTTACCAGAACAACCCACGCGTGGGCCTGATTGCAGGTTCCGGCGGTTCTTCTAAAGCTCAGGTGTTCGGTGCTGACGCCATGCGCAGCCCGCGCGGCCTGAAAGCGGTCGGTCCATATGTTGTGACCAAAGCCATGGGTTCAGCGGTTTCCGCGTGCCTGGCAACGCCGTTCAAAATCCACGGTGTGAACTACTCCATCAGCTCCGCATGTGCGACCTCCGCACACTGTATCGGTAATGCGGTTGAGCAGATCCAACTGGGCAAACAGGACATCGTATTTGCTGGCGGTGGCGAAGAGCTGGGCTGGGAAATGGCCTGTGAGTTCGACGCGATGGGCGCACTGTCCACTAAATACAACGAAACGCCAGACAAAGCGTCCCGTACTTATGATGCACACCGCGACGGTTTTGTTATCGCTGGCGGCGGCGGTATGGTTGTGGTTGAAGAGCTGGAACACGCGCTGGCGCGTGGCGCGCACATCTATGCTGAGATCGTGGGCTACGGCGCAACGTCTGACGGCGCTGACATGGTTGCTCCATCCGGTGAAGGCGCGGTGCGCTGCATGAAGATGGCGATGCACGGTGTTGATACTCCAATCGACTACCTGAACTCCCACGGCACCTCAACGCCGGTAGGCGACGTGAAAGAGCTGGGTGCGATCCGTGAAGTGTTCGGCGACAACAGCCCGGCTATCTCTGCAACCAAAGCCATGACCGGTCACTCTCTGGGCGCGGCGGGCGTGCAGGAAGCGATCTACTCTCTGCTGATGCTGGAAAACGGCTTTATCGCGCCAAGCATCAACATCGAAGAGATGGACGAGCAGGCGGCTGGCCTGAACATCGTGACTGAAACCACCGAACGTGAGCTGACGACCGTTATGTCCAACAGCTTCGGTTTCGGCGGCACCAACGCCACGCTGGTGATGCGTAAGCTGAAAGCGTAAGCGTTTGAAGGTATAGTAGAAGGGAGCCGCGCGGCTCCCTTTTTTTATGCCTGAACACGGAGTTATGCATGAAGGCTGTTACCCCTGAGAAGAGCGCTCCTTCCGGGAACCTTTCCCTTTTCCGCATCGCCTTTGCGGTGTTTCTGACCTATATGACCGTTGGCCTGCCGCTGCCGGTGATCCCCTTGTTCGTTCACCAGGAGCTGGGCTATGGCAACACCATGGTCGGCATTGCGGTGGGCATTCAGTTTTTAGCGACGGTATTAACCCGGGGCTACGCCGGTCGCCTGGCGGATCAGCACGGCGCAAAACGCTCGGCGTTGCAGGGCATGTTTGCCTGCGGGCTGGCGGGGGGAGCCTGGCTGCTGGCGGCGCTGTTGCCAATAGATGCAGCGTATAAATTCGCGCTGCTGGTGGTAGGGCGCCTGATCCTCGGCTTTGGCGAAAGCCAGCTGCTGACCGGCACCCTGACCTGGGGAATGGGGCTGGTGGGACCTGCGCGTTCCGGAAAAGTGATGTCCTGGAACGGGATGGCGATTTACGGCGCACTGGCGGCAGGCGCGCCGCTGGGGCTGCTGATCCACAGCCAGTTTGGTTTTGCGGCGCTGGCAGGCACCACCATGGTATTGCCGCTGCTGGCGTGGGCGTTTAACGGTTCGGTGCGTAAGGTGCCCGCCCATAAAGGCGAGCGTCCTTCGCTGTGGAGCGTGGTGGGGCAAATCTGGCAGCCGGGGCTTGGGCTGGCGCTTCAGGGGGTGGGCTTCGCGGTTATTGGTACCTTTGTCTCCCTCTATTTCATGAGCCGCGGCTGGGCGATGGCGGGCTTTACGCTGACGGCCTTTGGCGGCGCGTTTGTATTGATGCGCGTGCTGTTTGGCTGGATGCCGGATCGCTTTGGCGGCGTGAAGGTGGCCGTGTCGTCACTTGTCATTGAGACCGTGGGTCTGGTACTGCTCTGGCAGGCGCCCTCTGCATCCGTTGCGCTGCTGGGTGCGGCGTTAACCGGCTGCGGCTGCTCGCTGATCTTCCCGGCGCTGGGCGTTGAAGTGGTGAAGCGCGTGGCTCCGCAGGTGCGCGGCACGGCGCTGGGCGGCTATGCGGCGTTTCAGGATATCTCATACGGCATCACCGGGCCGCTGGCGGGGCTGCTTGCAACGTCGTTTGGCTATCCTTCCGTATTTCTCGCCGGTGCGGTGTCAGCGGTGGTGGGGATTGTGGTGACGATGGTGGCGTTTCGCAAGCGGTAGTATGTTGCCGGGTGGCGGCTTCGCCTTACCCGGCCTACGGTTCGAGCCGTTGTAGACCCGGTAAGCGAAGCGCCACCGGGCAAATCCTCACGCAACCAGCCAGAAAATCGCCAGCGCAATCACCAACGCGATCAACATCAATCCCGGACGGGCAGAAAGCGTTTTGAACGTATCAACTACGGGGGCAAACAGCGGGTTGTAGATCGGCTGAATGTTTCTTACCTCCGGCACGCCGCCTTCCCGCTCGGCGCGGCGAACGAAGATCTGATTGAGCACATCCTGCACCTGGGCGGTGGTCAGCACCGTTTGCGGCGTAGCCTGCCAGCTCTGCTGAGCGTAATCCCGGATCGTATCGAACTCGTGCGGTTCCAGCGGTTGTTTCAGCGCCGCCTGTACGCTGTGCAGGGTCGGGGCGCTCTGGGTGCTGAGCGTCTGACGCGCCTGGAGCCAGGTGACCAGATGGGTAAACTGTTTTGCCGGGATCATCTCGCCCGCTTTCACACCGGAAAGTTCCAGCATGGATTGCCAGATAAGCTTTGTTGGTTCGCCGGTTGCGGCAGCCAGCTTAGTGACCATCTGCTTGAGCGTATTATGCTCCGCAGGCTGCAATGGCCGTTCTGTAGACGGGCGCTGTTGCGGCTGCGGGATAGAAAGCTGATTGCTTTGCAGCAGGGTCAACACGGTTTTCAGCTGTTCCGGCGAAAGCTGGCTCAGGGCGGTATGACCGTACTGTTGACGGATAAAATCACTCACCGCCTGGCGATTATTCCCCTGGCCCAACAGCTCGGTCAGCTGCGAGATAATCTGGCGGGTGGTATGTTGCTGCTGTGCGCTGGTAAGACGCTGGTTCAGGTTTTGTTCGGCGGCAGGGAAATGGCGCGACTGTAGCGGCGCATCGTTTCTGACGCCCAAATCGTGCTTCACGCCGGCCCACACCTCTGCGTTTTGCTGTGAGGTCAACGCAATAAGACGCGTGATCAGACGCTCCAGTACGGTGCGTTGCTGCGTGGAGAGCGGTTGTTCGCCTGGCGTGTTGGGCGTTACGGGGCCTTCACCCGGAGGGCGCGGAGGCGTACCTGAAATGGGCTGCATCGTCAAAAATCCTTAAAGTCAAACTCTGCGTAACCGGGCGGAGATATATGCCCGGCGGCGAGATTATGGCACACTTGGCAGGTTTACTTCCTCTCAAACAGGTACTCAGACGTGAAAATCCTCGTTGATGAAAATATGCCTTACGCCCGTGAGCTGTTCAGCCGCCTGGGTGAGGTTAAGGCTGTCCCTGGTCGCCCGATTCCGGTCAGCGAACTGGACGATGCAGACGCCCTGATGGTGCGCTCGGTGACTAAAGTAAATGAGGCGCTGCTCACCGGCAAAGGGGTTAAATTTGTCGGGACGGCAACGGCCGGGACCGATCATGTGGATGACCAGTGGCTTAAGCAGGCGGGGATTGGTTTTTCCGCGGCGCCAGGCTGTAACGCCATTGCCGTCGTGGAATATGTTTTCTCCTCGCTATTGATGCTGGCCGAGCGCGATGGTTTTACGCTGAAAGATCGCACCGTCGGGATTGTGGGTGTGGGCAACGTGGGCGGACGTCTGCAAAAGCGTCTGGAAGCCTGGGGAATCCGCACCCTGCTGTGCGATCCGCCGCGTAAGGATAACGGTGATGAAGGCGACTTCCGCACACTGGATGAGCTGGTCGACGAGTGCGACGTCATCACCTTCCATACGCCGCTCTTTAAAGAGGGGCCGTATAAGACCCTGCACCTGGCCGACGAAAAGCTGATCCGCCGTCTCAAGGCTGGCACTATTCTGATAAATGCCTGCCGGGGACCGGTGGTGGATAACGCGGCGCTGCTGGCATGTCTCGACGAAGAACAAGAGCTTAGCGTCGTGCTGGACGTCTGGGAGCCAGAGCCGGATCTCAACGTCGCATTGCTGGATAAGGTAGACGTAGGTACCGCACATATCGCGGGTTATACCCTTGAAGGCAAAGCGCGTGGCACAACCCAGGTGTTTGAGGCTTACAGCGCCTTTATCGGCCATCCGCAGCAGGTAGCGCTGGATACGCTGCTGCCCGCCCCGGAATTTGGCCGCATTACCCTTCATGGCCTGCTGGATGAGGCAACGCTGAAAAGACTGGTGCATTTGGTGTATGATGTGCGCCGCGATGACGCGCTGCTGCGTAAAGTGGCGGGTATTCCGGGTGAGTTTGACAAGCTACGCAAAAATTACCTTGAGCGCCGCGAGTGGTCTTCCCTGTATGTCATGTGCGATGACGCGTCAGCGGCGGGGCTGCTGCATAAACTGGGATTTAACGCCGTTCACCACCCGGCACGTTAATGTCTTCTTAATGCTCCCTGTCGGATGTTCCGGCAGGGACGCTTTTTATTTCTGGAGTAAACCACCATGTCTGAAGGCTGGAACATTGCCATTTTGGGTGCCACTGGCGCCGTGGGCGAAGCCCTGCTTGAAACCCTTGCTGAGCGTCAGTTCCCGGTGGGTGAGATTTACGCACTGGCGCGTACCGACAGCGCAGGAGAACAGCTGCGTTTCGGCGGGAAATCCTTGATGGTGCAGGACGCCGCCGCGTTTGACTGGACGCAGGCTCAGCTGGCGTTTTTTGCCGCAGGTGCGCAAGCCACGGCGTCTTACATTGAAGAAGCGACAAATTCAGGCTGTCTGGTGATCGACCTGAGCGGCCTGTTCTCCCTGGAGCCGGATGTGCCGCTGGTGGTGCCGGACGTCAACCCGTTTGTGCTGGCTGACTACCGCAACCGCAACATCATTGCAGTACCGAACAGCCTCACCAGCCAGCTGCTGACCGCGCTGAAGCCGCTGATCGACGACGGTGGCCTGTCGCGTATTTCCGTGACCAGCCTGCTGTCAGCCTCCGCTAACGGCAAAAAAGCCGTAGACGCACTGGCAGGGCAGAGCGCGAAGCTGCTGAACGGTATCCCGATCGACGAAGATGATTTCTTTGGCCGCCAGCTGGCGTTCAACATGCTGCCGCTACTGCCGGATCGTGAAGGTTCGGTGCGGGAAGAGCGTCGTATCGTCGATGAAGCACGCAAAATTTTGCAGGATGACGGGCTGATGATCTCCGCGAATGTCGTGCAGTCTCCGGTCTTTTACGGCCACGCGCAGATGGTCGGGTTTGAAGCCCTGCGTCCGCTGGCGGCTGAAGAAGCCCGCGACGCGTTTGGCCGCGGAGAGGACATTGTCCTGTCCGAAGAGAGCGAATTCCCGACGCAGGTGGGCGACGCCACCGGCAGCGCGCATCTCTCTGTGGGCTGTGTGCGTAACGATTACGGTATGCCTGAGCAGGTGCAGTTCTGGTCTGTTGCCGACAACGTGCGTTTCGGCGGCGCGCTGATGGCGGTCAAAATCGCGGAAAAACTGGTGCAGGAGTATCTGTACTGATGTCAGATGTGGAACAAAAGCCGGTCCACAGAATTGCCCTCGGCATTGAATACGATGGCAGTAAATACTATGGCTGGCAGCGGCAGAATGAGGTGCGCAGCGTCCAGGAGAAGCTGGAGAAAGCGCTCTCTCAGGTAGCGAATGAACCGATAAGCGTCTTCTGCGCGGGCCGCACCGATGCCGGCGTTCACGGCACGGGGCAGGTGGTGCATTTTGACACCACCGCCGTGCGCAAAGACGCGGCCTGGACGCTGGGTGTAAATGCGAATTTGCCTGGTGACATTGCCGTGCGTTGGGTGAAAGCTGTGCCGGATGATTTTCACGCGCGTTTCAGCGCGACGGCGCGGCGCTACCGTTATGTCATCTATAACCAGCGCCTGCGCCCGGCGGTGTTAAGCCAGGGCGTGACGCATT
Source organism: Enterobacter sp. CRENT-193 (assembly GCF_002787395.1). Classification (NCBI taxonomy): domain Bacteria; kingdom Pseudomonadati; phylum Pseudomonadota; class Gammaproteobacteria; order Enterobacterales; family Enterobacteriaceae; genus Enterobacter; species Enterobacter sp. CRENT-193. The sequence continues at coordinate 2,259,013 of NZ_CP024812.1, forward strand.
TTTATGAACCGCTGGATGCAGAACGTATGCAGCGTGCGGCGCAGTGTCTGATTGGAGAGAATGATTTTACGTCGTTTCGTGCGGTGCAGTGTCAGTCCCGTACGCCGTGGCGTAACGTCATGCACATTAACGTCAGTCGGTATGGCGCGTATGTGGTGGTGGATATCAAAGCCAATGCCTTTGTACATCATATGGTGCGGAATATTGTGGGCAGCCTGATGGAAGTGGGCGCCGGACACCAGCCGGAGAGCTGGATTGCAGAACTGCTTGCAGCGAAGGACAGAACGCTTGCGGCAGCAACGGCGAAAGCGGAAGGGCTGTATCTGGTTTCGGTGGATTATCCGGACCGGTTCGACCTGCCAAAACCGCCAATGGGCCCGCTGTTTTTAGCGGACTAAACAAAGGTGCAATTAGGGCTTAGACAATATGGACGTAATACGTTTTCTGATTGATTTCATCCTGCATATTGATGTTCACCTGGCGGAGCTGGTCGCGCAGTACGGCGTCTGGGTTTACGCCATTCTGTTCCTCATTCTGTTCTGTGAAACCGGCCTTGTGGTTACGCCGTTCCTTCCTGGAGATTCACTGCTGTTCGTGGCGGGCGCGTTATCCGCACTGCCAACGAATGACCTGAATGTCCATCTGATGGTCGTCCTGATGATCATCGCCGCGATTGTTGGTGATGCGGTCAACTACACCATCGGGCGGGTGTTTGGCGAGCGGTTGTTCAGTAATCCGGACTCGAAGATTTTCCGCCGCAGTTATTTAGATAAGACCCATGCGTTCTATGAGCGCCATGGCGGTAAGACCATTATCCTTGCCCGTTTTGTGCCTATTGTGCGTACATTTGCACCGTTTGTGGCGGGAATGGGTCACATGTCCTATCGTCATTTTGCCATGTACAACGTGGTGGGCGCGCTGCTGTGGGTGCTGCTGTTCACCTATGCAGGCTACCTGTTTGGCGATCTGCCGGTGGTTCAGGAAAACCTTAAGTTACTGATTGTAGCGATTATTGTGCTTTCCGTACTGCCTGGCGTCATCGAAATTATCCGTCACAAACGCGCGGCGGCAAAGCAAGCGAAGTAAATGCACGCTGGCGGTTCGACCACTTTTTTATCCAAAGTTTCGGGCTGTTATGTTTTAATGTGCAACATTCATGGTCTGTTGGAGGCAAAAATGGCATTATTCGCCTCTTACAGCAAAACTGGCATACGACCAGGTTCAGGCAGAAAGGTTATCAATGAGCTGGATTGAACGAATTAAAAGCAACATTACCCCAACGCGTAAAGCGAGCATTCCTGAAGGGGTATGGACGAAGTGTGATAGCTGCGGCCAGGTTCTGTATCGCGCAGAGCTGGAACGCAATCTTGAGGTGTGTCCGAAGTGTGACCACCATATGCGTATGTCGGCGCGCAACCGCCTGCATAGCCTGCTGGACGAAGGTTCTCTGGTAGAACTGGGCAGCGAACTGGAGCCAAAAGATGTGCTCAAGTTCCGCGACTCCAAAAAATACAAAGATCGTCTGGCCTCTGCGCAGAAAGAGACCGGCGAGAAAGACGCGCTAATCGTCATGAAAGGCACCCTGCATGAAATGCCGGTGGTTGCCGCCGCGTTTGAGTTCTCCTTTATGGGCGGCTCAATGGGCTCCGTGGTCGGCGCGCGTTTCGTGCGTGCCGTTGAGCAGGCGCTGGAAGACAACTGCCCGCTGATCTGCTTCTCCGCCTCCGGTGGCGCACGTATGCAGGAAGCGCTGATGTCCCTGATGCAGATGGCGAAAACCTCTGCGGCGCTGGCGAAAATGCAGGAGCGCGGTCTGCCGTACATTTCGGTACTGACCGACCCAACCATGGGCGGCGTTTCTGCAAGCTTCGCCATGCTGGGCGACCTGAACATCGCGGAGCCAAAAGCGCTGATCGGCTTTGCCGGTCCTCGCGTTATCGAGCAGACCGTACGTGAGAAACTGCCGCCGGGCTTCCAGCGCAGTGAGTTCCTCATTGAGAAAGGCGCTATCGATATGATCGTCCGCCGTCCGGAAATGCGCCTGAAACTGGCCAGCATTCTGGCGAAGCTGATGAATCTGCCAGCGCCTAACCCGGACGAGCCGCGCGAAGGCGTGGTGGTACCGGATCAGGAACCCGAGGCCTGATAACTGAAAAGGGCAGGGCCGAATGGCGCTGCCCTTTTGCTTTCTAAACCGTTAATGACAACCGGGCATCATGGAAAATAAAAGCATTCCTCAAGCCACGTCGCCCCTGGCCGCGTGGCTTTCTTATCTGGAAAACCTGCACAGTAAAACTATCGACATGGGCCTTGAGCGCGTAAGCCAGGTTGCCGCGCGTCTTGACGTGCTGAAACCCGCGCCTTTCGTGTTTACCGTCGCCGGCACTAACGGTAAAGGCACCACCTGCCGCACGCTGGAATCTGTCCTGATGGCGGCGGGGTACAAAGTTGGCGTTTACAGCTCGCCGCATCTGGTGCGCTATACCGAGCGCGTGCGGGTGCAAAACACCGAGCTGGCGGAATCGGCCCATACGGCGTCGTTTGCCGCTATCGAAGCGGCGCGCGGCGAAACCTCATTAACCTATTTCGAATATGGCACCCTGTCGGCGCTGTGGCTGTTTAAGCAGGCGCAGCTGGACGTGGTGATCCTGGAAGTGGGGCTGGGCGGGCGTCTGGATGCCACCAATATGGTGGATGCGGATGTCGCCGTCGTCACCAGCATCGCGCTGGATCACACCGACTGGCTGGGCCCGGACCGCGAGAGCATTGGCCGTGAGAAGGCCGGTATTTTCCGGGCCAATAAGCCTGCCGTGGTAGGCGAACCGGACATGCCACATACCATCGCTGAGGTAGCGAAAGAGAAGGGCGCTCGTCTGCTGCGTCGCGGCGTGGACTGGCAGTATGAGGTGCAGGACAACGGCTGGCGCTTCAGCGATGCGCAGGGCGTGCTGGAGAGTCTGCCCCTGCCGCAGGTGCCACAGCCTAACGCGGCGACTGCGCTGGCAGCCCTGCGCGCCAGCGGATTAGCGGTAAGCGAGCAGGCAATCCGCGATGGCATTCAGAACGCACTGTTACCAGGACGTTTTCAGATTGTGAGTGAGTCACCGCGTCTGATTCTGGATGTTGCACATAACCCGCATGCGGCGGCGTACCTCGCAGGACGTCTCAAATCGTTACCAAAAACCGGGCGCGTGCTGGCGGTTATCGGTATGCTTCATGATAAAGATATCGGCGGCACGCTGGCCTGCATGGAGAGTGTGGTCGATAGCTGGTATTGTGCTCCTCTGGAAGGGCCGCGCGGCGCGACTGCTGAGCAGTTGATGGAACATCTCGGCAAAGGCGAAATCTACAGCAGTGTGGTTTCGGCCTGGCGTGCCGCGATGGCGGAGGCTAAACCAGAAGATACCGTGCTGGTGTGTGGGTCATTCCACACGGTGGCACATGTCATGGAAGTGATGGACGCGGGGAGAACCGGTGGCGAGTAAGTTTCAGAACCGTTTAACAGGAACCATTGTGCTGGTCGCGCTCGGGGTGATTATTCTCCCGGGATTGCTCGACGGGCAGAAAAAGCATTACCAGGATGAATTTGCGGCCATTCCGCTGGTACCCAAACCGGGCGATCGCGACGAGCCCGATATGTTGCCAGCGGCAACGCAGGCGCTGCCTGCCCAGCCGCCAGAAGGCGCAGCGGAAGAGGTGCGCGCAGGTGATGCAGCCGCGCCGTCGCTCGATCCCTCGCGCCTGGCGACGAACAATAACATCGAGATTGATCCGGTGCCGGTAGAACAGCCTAAGCCTGTTGAGAAGCCGAAACCGGTGGAGAAGCCGCAGCCGAAACCGCAGCGGGATAAAGCGGCCGAGCAACTGGCAGCCGCTTCAGAAACGCCACCGCAGGCAAAACAGGACGCGGCCCCTACCGGCAAAGCCTATGTCGTTCAGCTCGGTGCGTTGAAAAATGCAGATAAGGTCAATGAGATCGTGAGTAAACTGCGCGGCGCGGGATACCGTGTTTATACTTCACCCACCACGCCGGTACAGGGTAAAATTACGCGTATCCTCGTGGGGCCGGATGCGTCGAAAGATAAGCTCAAAGGTTCGCTTGGCGAGCTGAAGCAAATCTCCGGCCTGAGCGGTGTGGTGATGAACTACAGCGCCAACTGATAGAAATTATCCCCTCACCCTGGCCCTCCCCCTAAAGGGGCGAGGGGTCGGTTTACTCCCTCTCCCTTGAGGGAGAGGGCCGAGGTGAGGGGGAGGCAGACGTTCACAGAAACGTCAAAGGTGCGGGGCGTTGAGCATTTTTTCAGCGCCTTTTTTATTTACGCGTGGGAAGGAAATCCCTACGCAAACGTTTTCTTTTTCTGTTAGAATTCGCCCCGAACTGGATGACAGGGCGTTAAATCGTGGGACACATATGGTCTGGATTGATTACGCCATCATTGCGGTGATTGGTTTTTCCTGTCTGGTTAGCCTGATCCGTGGCTTTGTTCGTGAAGCGTTATCGCTGGTAACCTGGGGTTGTGCTTTCTTTGTTGCCAGTCATTACTACACTTACCTGTCTGTCTGGTTCACGGGCTTTGAAGATGAACTGGTCCGAAACGGAATCGCCATCGCGGTGCTGTTTATCGCGACGCTGATTGTCGGCGCTATCGTCAATTACGTGATAGGTCAGCTGGTCGAGAAAACCGGTCTGTCAGGAACGGACAGGGTGCTCGGCATCTGTTTCGGCGCGTTGCGAGGCGTGCTCATTGTGGCCGCGATCCTGTTCTTCCTGGATACCTTTACCGGGTTCTCCAAAAGTGAAGACTGGCAAAAATCGCAGCTCATTCCGGAGTTCAGCTTCATCATCAGATGGTTCTTTGACTATCTGCAAAGCTCGTCGAGTTTCTTGCCCAGGGCATAAACCCTGAGATGTGGCTTAACGAGGAAAAGACGAATGTGCGGTATTGTCGGTATCGCCGGTTTCATGCCGGTAAACCAGTCGATTTATGACGCGTTAACGGTGCTTCAGCACCGTGGGCAGGATGCTGCGGGTATCATCACCATTGATGCAAACAACTGCTTCCGTTTACGCAAGGCGAACGGCCTGGTAAACGATGTATTTGAAGCCCGCCATATGCAGCGTCTGCAAGGTAATATGGGGATCGGTCACGTTCGTTATCCTACTGCTGGCAGTTCCAGCGCCTCTGAGGCTCAGCCTTTTTACGTTAACTCCCCGTATGGCATCACGCTTGCCCACAATGGCAATCTGACCAATGCCCACGAGCTGCGTAAAAAGCTGTTTGAAGAGAAACGTCGCCACATTAACACCACCTCTGATTCTGAAATCCTGCTCAATATCTTTGCCAGCGAGCTGGATAACTTCCGCCATTATCCGCTGGAAGCAGACAACATTTTTGCTGCCGTTGCCGCGACTAATCGCCAGATCCGTGGCGCGTATGCTTGCGTGGCGATGATCATCGGTCATGGCATGGTAGCCTTCCGCGATCCAAACGGCATTCGCCCGCTGGTGCTCGGCAAACGTGATCTCGGCGATGGCCGTTCCGAGTACATGGTTGCCTCCGAAAGCGTGGCGCTGGATACTCTGGGCTTCGAATTCCTGCGTGATGTCGCGCCAGGCGAAGCGGTCTACATCACTGAGAAGGGCCAGCTGTTTACCCGTCAGTGCGCCGACAATCCGGTGAGCAACCCGTGCCTGTTCGAATACGTTTACTTCGCGCGTCCGGACTCGTTCATCGACAAGATTTCCGTTTACAGCGCGCGCGTCAATATGGGGACGAAGCTGGGCGAGAAGATTGCCCGCGAGTGGGACGATCTCGACATCGACGTCGTCATCCCAATCCCTGAAACCTCCTGTGATATCGCGCTGGAGATTGCCCGTATTCTGGACAAGCCGTACCGTCAGGGCTTCGTGAAAAACCGCTACGTGGGCCGCACCTTTATCATGCCGGGCCAGCAGCTGCGTCGTAAGTCAGTACGTCGTAAGCTGAACGCTAACCGCGCCGAGTTCCGCGACAAGAACGTGCTGCTGGTGGACGACTCCATTGTGCGCGGCACGACGTCTGAGCAGATCATCGAGATGGCGCGTGAGGCCGGGGCGAAGAAAGTGTATCTTGCCTCCGCAGCGCCGGAAATTCGCTTCCCGAACGTGTATGGCATTGATATGCCAACCGCTAACGAGCTGATTGCTCACGGTCGTGAAGTAGACGAAATCCGGCAGATCATCGGTGCCGACGGTCTGATTTTCCAGGATCTGAACGATCTGATCGACGCGGTGCGCGCCGAGAACCCGGATATTCAGCAGTTCGAATGCTCGGTATTCAATGGGATCTACGTGACGAAAGACGTTGACCAGCAGTATCTCGACTATCTGGATTCTCTGCGTAACGACGATGCGAAAGCCGTCCAGCTGCAAAACGATCTCGAAAGCTTAGAGATGCACAACGAAGGTTGATGCGTATGCAGGTGAGGGCGCTCGCCCTCACTTGCAACTCCCAGTAAAATCCTGCACAGTCTGCCCTGAAATCAGCAAGGGCGAAAATCATGAAACGACTCATTGTAGGGATCAGCGGTGCCAGCGGCGCGATTTATGGCGTCCGGCTGTTACAGGTGCTGCGTGACGTTGCAGACGTAGAAACCCATCTGGTGATGAGCCAGGCGGCGCGTCAGACCCTCTCTCTTGAAACCGATCTCTCTCTGCGCGACGTTCAGGCCCTGTCTGACGTTGTCCACGATGCCCGCGATATCGCCGCCAGCATCTCTTCGGGCTCGTTTAAAACGGCCGGCATGGTTATTTTGCCCTGTTCGATTAAAACCCTTTCCGGCATTGTAAACAGCTATACCGACACGCTGGTGACGCGTGCAGCGGATGTGGTGCTGAAAGAGCGTCGTCCTCTGGTGCTCTGCGTGCGGGAAACGCCGCTGCACCTGGGACATCTGCGTTTAATGACGCAGGCAGCCGAACTGGGGGCCGTGATTATGCCGCCGGTCCCCGCGTTCTATCATCGTCCGCAAACGCTGGACGATGTCATCAACCAGACCGTTAACCGTGTGCTGGATCAGTTCGATATCGACCTGCCGGAAGATCTCTTTACCCGCTGGCAGGGGGCGTGAAGCTGTGCACAAACAAGGTGCATGAAAAGACAATTTGCCCTGTTTCAGGGCAAAACTGCAACCGCGATCATATCCTCGACATTTAATTCGCTTTTTCCTTTTTTCTCTTTCCGGTTCGTTCGGCAGACCTGCTATCTTTCACCATTAAGGCAGTATCGCAACGTTTTATTAACATATTTAACGTCGTAGTTTTATCCCGACGACAATGTGGCATAAGACCTGCAAGAGCAGCCTGCAACACAACACACAACATAAACCATAATAAAATCACGGTTCTTGAGGGTAAATGTATGAAGAAGACGGTTCTGGCTCTGTCTTTGCTCGTGGGCTTGAGTGCGGCAGCAAGTAGCTATGCAGCGCTTCCACAGACAGTTCGTATCGGTACAGACGCAACCTACGCGCCATTCTCCTCCAAGGATGCGAAAGGCGACTTCGTGGGGTTTGATATCGATCTGGGAAATGAGATGTGCAAACGCATGGAAGTGAAATGCACATGGGTGGGCAGTGACTTTGACGCGCTGATCCCGTCGCTGAAAGCCAAGAAAATTGATGCCATTATCTCTTCTCTCTCCATCACGGAAAAACGTCAGCAGGAGATCGCCTTCTCTGAGAAGCTCTACGCTGCCGACTCACGTCTGATTGCCGCGAAAGGCTCGCCAATCCAGCCGACCATCGACTCGCTGAAAGGCAAACATGTTGGCGTGCTTCAGGGTTCGACCCAGGAAGGTTACGCCAATGCTAACTGGCGCGAGAAGGGCGTCGATGTTGTGGCTTACCAGAACCAGGATCTGATCTACTCTGACCTGGCGGCAGGCCGTCTGGATGCCGCGTTTCAGGATGAAGTCGCCGCGAGCGAAGGCTTCCTGAAACAGCCTGCGGGTAAAGAGTACGCCTTTGCCGGCCCGTCGGTAAAAGACAAAAAATACTTTGGCGACGGTACCGGTATTGGCCTGCGTAAGGATGATACCGAGCTGAAAGCCGCCTTCGACAAAGCGTTTAATGAGCTGCGTAAAGACGGTACCTACGACAAACTGGCGAAGAAATACTTCGATTTCAACGTCTACGGTGATTAATGCCTGAATGAGATGCCCTGAAGTGGTGCATCTCTGCGGGGTTGTGTTCCAGTATGGTGCAACGCATGCACCATGCTGGATCGCTGTGTGCATAGTTAAGCATTTATAATGCAAAAATTCCCGTTCAAAGGCATTAATCTTTGCCTGAATGAGGGGATTAATGGCACATTAGCAACACCCCGTCGTCGTAAAAATCTCGTATTAAGACAGTTTGTTGAGGACAGATATGAAAAAACTGGTGTTGTCACTTTCTCTGGTACTGGCTTTTTCCAGCGCCACCGCGGCATTCGCAGCAATTCCGCAGAAAATTCGTATTGGAACTGACCCAACCTATGCACCTTTCGAATCGAAGAATGCGAAGGGAGAACTGGTCGGTTTTGACATCGATCTGGCTAACGAGCTGTGCAAACGCATTAAAGTGCAATGTACCTACGTTGAAAACCCGCTGGATGCGCTGATCCCGTCCCTGAAAGCGAAGAAAATTGACGTGATCATGTCCTCCCTGTCCATCACTGAAAAACGTCAGCAGGAGATTGCCTTCACGGACAAACTCTACGCGGCGGACTCACGTCTGGTGGTGGCGAAATCCTCTGACATTCAGCCAACCCTTGAATCTCTGAAAGGCAAACGCGTGGGCGTGTTGCAGGGTACTACGCAGGAAACCTACGGCAACGAGCACTGGGCGCCAAAGGGGATTGAAATTGTCTCTTACCAGGGTCAGGAAAACATCTACGCAGACCTGACGGCAGGCCGCATTGATGCAGCATTCCAGGATGAAGTGGCGGCAAGCGAAGGCTTCCTGAAACAGCCTGTGGGTAAAGATTACAAGTTCGGCGGTCCGTCCATTAAGGACGAAAAACTCTTTGGCGTTGGCACCGGTATGGGCCTGCGTAAAGAAGACAACGAACTGCGTGAAGCCCTGAACAAAGCGTTCGCCGAGATGCGCGCGGACGGCACCTATGACAAGCTGGCGAAAAAGTACTTCAATTTTAATGTTTACGGCGGCTAATCGCCCCGTCTGATAACGTGCGGCCCCTCCCGTTCCGGGAGGGGAAAAGACACGGTTCCACCACTCACGAGACGACAGGGCACGCGGTATGCTGTACGGATTTTCTGGCGTTATTTTACAGGGCGCGCTTGTCACCCTTGAGCTGGCTATCAGCTCCGTGGTGCTGGCGGTGCTGATAGGCCTGGCGGGCGCGGGGGCTAAATTATCCGCCAACAGACCGCTGGCGCTGATATTTGAAGGCTATACCACGCTGATTCGCGGCGTGCCTGACCTGGTGCTGATGCTGCTGATCTTTTACGGCCTGCAAATCGCACTTAACGGCGTGACGGATGCCATCGGCATGGAACAGATCGATATCGACCCGATGGTGGCCGGTATTATTACCCTTGGTTTTATCTACGGTGCCTATTTCACTGAGACTTTCCGCGGCGCTTACATGGCCGTGCCGAAAGGGCATATTGAAGCGGCGACCGCCTACGGTTTTACCTCCTCACAAACGTTTCGCCGGATCATGTTCCCGGCCATGATGCGCTACGCGCTGCCGGGCATCGGGAACAACTGGCAGGTTATTCTCAAGGCAACGGCGCTGGTCTCCCTGCTGGGTCTGGAAGATGTGGTGAAGGCCACGCAGCTGGCAGGTAAAAGCACCTGGGAACCGTTCTATTTTGCGGTGGTTTGCGGCGTAATCTATCTGGTCTTTACGACCGTCTCCAATGGTGTGCTGCTTCTGCTCGAACGTCGCTACTCCGTGGGTGTGAAGAGGGCTGACCTGTGATTGAGATTATTCAGGAGTACTGGAAATCCCTGCTTTGGACAGATGGCTACCGCTTTACTGGCGTGGCGATCACGCTGTGGCTGCTGATCTCCTCGGTGGTAATGGGCGGCATTCTGGCGGTGTTTCTTGCCATTGGCCGCGTGTCGAACAATAAATTTATTCAGTTCCCTATCTGGCTGTTCACCTACGTGTTTCGCGGTACGCCGCTGTACGTACAGCTGCTGGTGTTCTATTCCGGGATGTACACGCTTGAGATCGTAAAAGGCACTGAAATGCTGAATGCGTTCTTCCGCAGCGGTCTGAACTGTACGGTGCTGGCGCTGACCCTCAATACCTGCGCCTATACCACCGAGATCTTCGCCGGGGCCATCCGTTCTGTGCCGCACGGTGAGATCGAGGCGGCGCGCGCGTACGGCTTCTCGTCCGTGAAGCTCTACCGCTGTATTATTCTGCCTTCGGCGCTGCGTATTGCGCTGCCGGCCTACAGCAACGAAGTGATTTTAATGCTGCATTCGACGGCACTGGCGTTTACCGCCACGGTACCGGATCTGTTAAAGATTGCCCGCGATATTAACTCTGCCACCTACCAGCCGTTTACGGCGTTTGGCATTGCGGCAGTGCTCTATTTGATCATTTCTTACGTCCTGATCAGCCTGTTCCGTAAGGCTGAAAAACGCTGGTTGCAGCATATAAAACCGTCGACGCACTGAGAATTTATGATGGCTGAGAACAAATTAAACGTAATTGATTTGCACAAGCGCTACGGCGAACATGAAGTGCTGAAAGGGGTGTCGCTGGAGGCTAACGCGGGCGACGTGATCAGTATTATCGGCTCATCAGGTTCGGGTAAAAGTACCTTCCTGCGCTGCATCAACTTCCTCGAAAAGCCGAGCGAAGGGTCGATTGTGGTGAGCGGACAGAACATCAACATGGTCCGTGATAAAGACGGCCAGCTTAAAGTGGCGGATAAAAATCAGCTACGCCTGCTGCGTACGCGTCTGACAATGGTGTTCCAGCACTTCAATCTCTGGAGCCACATGACGGTGCTGGAGAACGTGATGGAAGCGCCGGTTCAGGTGCTCGGCTTAAGCAAGCAGGAAGCCCGCGAGCGTGCGGTCAAATACCTGGCGAAAGTGGGTATCGACGAGCGGCAGCAGATCAAATATCCGGTGCACCTGTCAGGGGGGCAGCAGCAGCGTGTTTCTATCGCCCGTGCGCTGGCGATGGAGCCGGAAGTGTTGCTGTTTGACGAACCGACTTCCGCGCTGGATCCTGAACTCGTTGGCGAAGTGCTGCGCATCATGCAGAAGCTGGCGGAAGAGGGCAAAACAATGGTGGTGGTGACGCACGAGATGGGCTTCGCCCGTAACGTTTCTAACCACGTTATCTTCCTGCATCAGGGCAAGATTGAAGAGCAGGGTCATCCGGACGAGGTGCTGGCGAACCCGCAAAGCCCGCGTTTGCAGCAGTTCCTGAAAGGCTCGTTGAAGTAGGTTTGGCCTTTCTCCCTCTCCCTGTGGGAGAGGGCCGGGGTGAGGGCATCAGGCCGCAGAGCCGCCCAATTGCCCGGTGGCGCTTCGCTTACCGGGCCTACAAAAACCGTAGGCCGGGCAAACGCAGTGCCGCCCGGCATTCAACACTCGAGCCGATACACCCAGTCGTCATACCGTACGCCGTTAATCTCGTACGCCTTCTCCAGCACCTGCGTGCGCACAAAACCCGCTTTCTCAAGGACCCGCACCGACCCGACGTTATCCGCCAGCACGTACGCGTTTATCGCCTTCACGCCCGTCTGGTTAAATGCATACTCACACACCGCGCGCAGCGCTTCGCTGGCAATGCCTTTTCCCTGCGCGGCAGGCACAACCGTGTAGCCAATATCCGCCTCTTCACGGTTCGCCGCACTGATTTGCAGGCCGATATCCCCGAGCGGCTTAACGTCGTTATGCAGACGGATTACAAAGACATGCTCCGCCATCAGGCGTGCGGCAAATACGCGGCGCGTCTCTTTTTCCGGTGTAATAGCGGCCATATAGCGCATGATGGCGGGGTCTTCGCGCAGAGAGCGGAAGAATGCCCAGTCAGAAGGTTCGAAAGGGGTGAGGTTAAGCCGGGTTGTGGTGATGGTTGCCATAGTTACGCCATATCATCCAGACATGGCGTATAACTCTAACATATTCACTGCACCACATCCCCCAGCGCCTCTTCCAGGTCATACCAGCGGAACGTAAACCCGGCCGCTTCCAGCCGTTTTGGCAGCGCGCGCTGCCCGCCCAGTACCAGCACCGAAGACTCACCCATCAGCAGACGAATCGCCGTCGCAGGCACGCGCAGCACCGCCGGGCGATGCAGGGCATGACCCAGGGCATGAGCAAATTGCTCATTACGTACCGGATACGGAGAGACCATGTTAAACGGCCCACGCAGGTCGTTATCCAGCAGCCAGAGAATACCGTTGACCATATCGTCGATATGGATCCACGCCAGATACTGACGACCGTTTCCGATGGGCCCGCCAAGCCCCATTTTAAACGGCGGCAACATTTTACCGAGAATACCGCCTTTCGGAGCAAGCACCACGCCGGTGCGCAGCAGGCAGACGCGGGTGTTATCGCTCTGCGCCCCGCAGGCGATACGCTCCCATTGGGCGCAGAGTTTATGGGTAAACTCGTTGTGCGGCGGCTCTTCTTCGGTCACCACCACTTCACCAAGATCGCCATAGTAGCCTGTAGCAGAGCCTGAAATCAGCACCGAGGGCGGCGTCTCGCTGTTGCGAATCAGCTCAACCAGCCTTTCGGTCATATTCCAGCGACTGCTGCATAAACGCTGTTTTTGCTCTTCGGTCCAGCGTTTATCGGCGATTGGTTCGCCTGCAAGGTTGATGACGGCGTCAAAGCCGTTCAGATCCTGCCTTTCCGCCAGGCCTTTCCAGATCTCAACGCCGGTGCCCAGCACCTGGCGCGCTTTCTCCGGGCTGCGCGTGACCACGGTAATGTCGTGATGCAACGCCTGCAAACGTGGAATGAGATGGCGACCAATCAGGCCCGTACCGCCGGTGAGCAGGATCTTCATACAACCTCCAGGTTTACGCCTGGCGCTGCCAGCTTAACGTCATGGAGACGGAGTCGGCGTAGCGCAGGGCGTGAAGTTTATCGATCTCCACTTCAGCATAAGTGACCCAGTGGTGTTCGCGTGCGATGTCGAGCACATCCTGAGTTAATTTTTCCAGTAGCGCAAAACGGTTGTTCTCTACGTACTGGATGATGCTTTTGGTGATCGTGCGATAGTTCAACGCGTCATTGATGTCTTCGCTGGCGCGCGCCTTGTCTGCCGGGTAGTGGATCACCACATTCACCACGATATCCTGGCGATTCGCGATCTCCTCCTCTTTGATACCAATGAACGTGCGTAAGCGTAAGTTTTTTATACGAATAATAGCGTCATGCTGGGACATTGCAGGTCTTCTCCGTGTCAGTATTTTCACCTCATCATACATGAGGAGAACACCTGCACCCAACGGGGCGCAGGATCAAATCTGATGGATTTTTTGCATGGCGCGTTCGGTGGCCGGGCGGGTCCGGATGCGCTCAAACCAGTTGTTCACCGCCGGATAAGTGGCCAGGTCGATCCGGTGGCGTTCATGGGTATTGATCCACGGCCAGCAGGCGATATCTGCGATGCTGTAATGCTCACCTCCCAGCCACGGTGATTTTTCCAGCCGACGGTTCAGTACCCCGTACAGGCGCTGGGTTTCGACCTGATATCGCTCAATGGCGTAAGGGATCGTCTGCGGCGCATAGGCCGTAAAGTGGTGATTCTGCCCCAGCATCGGCCCGAGGCCGCTCGACTGCCAGAATAACCATTGCAGCGTGTGATGACGCTCGCGCAACTCACCGCTCAGGAGCTTGCCGGTTTTCTCTGCCAGATAGAGCAAAATCTCTCCGGACTCAAACAGGCTTAACGGTTTGCCGCCGTCAGAGGGCAGGTTATCAATGATGGCCGGAATTTTATTGTTGGGCGAGATGGCCAGAAAAACGGGGCGGAACTGGTCGCCTTTACTGATATCCACGCGAATGATCCGGTAGTCCACTTCGGCTTCTTCAAGAAAGAGTGTGATCTTATGGCCATTAGGGGTGGGGGCATAATAGAGATCTATCATTCTCAACTCCTGTCAGTGCGAATAGTGTTGCCATGAAAAATCAGTATAGGTGCTTGTTGTAAATCGTGAGTTTTCATCAAGTGACAGCGAGGCAAAGAGATTATATGTTGAGTGAAAACCGATCAGCCGAAGAGGATGTTATGAGCCAGCCTGTAATAACGTTGTGGTCCGATGCGAACTTTTTTTCTCCTTATGTCATGAGCGTTTATGTGGCGCTGGCAGAAAAGGGGCTTACTTTTACTCTGAAAACCGTTGACCTGGACAGCGGCGAACACCTGAAGCCTCAGTGGCAGGGCTACGCGCTCACCCGCCGTGTCCCTGTGCTGGAGATCGACGGTTTTGAGTTGAGTGAATCTTCGGCGATTGACGAGTACCTTGAGGACCGCTTTGCCCCGCCTGAGTGGGAACGCATCTATCCTCACGATCTGCAAAAGCGCGCCCGCGCCCGCCAGATCCAGGCGTGGCTGCGTAGCGACCTGGTGCCGATTCGCACAGAACGCTCCACGGACGTGGTGTTCGCTGGCGTCAAAAAGCCCGCCCTCAGTGAGGAAGGCTTATCCAGCGCCCGGAAGCTGATTGAAACTGCGTCATCGCTGCTGGCGCAGGGTAACCCCAACCTGTTTGGCGAGTGGTGCATTGCCGACATCGATCTGGCGCTGATGCTCAATCGCCTGATCCTCAACGGGGATGACGTCCCACAACTGCTGGTGGATTACGCCACATTCCAGTGGCAACGCGCGTCGGTACAGCGCTATCTGGCACTCTCTGCTAAGCGCGCGGGCTGATAAGACGGGACGCTTGAGGTATGATAGGGGCAGTCTGTATTCCCGAGGAGTAACTGATGAAACTGATGTTTGCGTCGGATATTCATGGATCGCTGCCCGCGACCGAACGCGTGCTTTCTCTGTTCGCCCAAAGCGGGGCGCAATGGCTGGTGATCCTGGGCGATGTGTTAAATCACGGCCCACGCAATGCGTTGCCGGAAGGCTATGCTCCCGCGCAGGTGGCGGAAAAACTTAATCATTTTGCCTCGCGCATTATCGCCGTTCGCGGCAACTGTGACAGTGAAGTTGACCAGATGCTGCTGCATTTTCCCATTACCGCTCCCTGGCAACAGGTGTTGATGGAAAACAGCCGTTTGTTCCTGACCCACGGGCACCTGTTCGGCCCGGATAACCTGCCGTCACTCGCCGCTGGCGATGTCCTGGTTTATGGTCATACTCATATTCCGGTGGCGGAAAAGCGCGGGGCGTTTTATCACTTTAACCCCGGGTCTGTCAGCATTCCTAAAGGCGGCAACCCGGCAAGCTACGGCATGTATGAAGACGGGACATTAAGCGTTATCGCACTTAATGATCAGCAAGTTATTGCGCAGATAGCGATTAATCCGTAAGTTACACCACAACTGCAAACGCGCCGAAAGAGCGCTTAGACGAGAAGGTTTCCCGATGGTGGAGCAGAATCATTTGGCAAGTACTGAATGGGTTGACATTGTCAGCGAAGAAAATGAAGTGATCGCGCAGGCCAGCCGCGAACAAATGCGTGCGGAGCGTCTGCGTCACCGCGCGACGTACATCGTTGTTCATGACGGCATGGGCAAGATTCTGGTCCAGCGTCGCACCGACACCAAAGATTTTCTTCCTGGTATGCTGGATGCCACAGCGGGTGGCGTCGTGCAGGCCGATGAAGTGCTGCTGGATTCCGCGCGTCGTGAAGCGGAAGAAGAGTTAGGTATCGCTGGCGTGCCGTTTGCCGAGCACGGCCAGTTTTATTTTGAAGATGAGCATTGTCGCGTCTGGGGCGGGCTGTTTAGCTGCGTTTCCCATGGGCCTTTCGCCTTGCAGGAAGAGGAAGTGAGCGAAGTCAGCTGGATGACGCCGGAAGAGATCACCGCGCGTTGCGACGAATTCACGCCGGATTCCCTTAAAGCACTGGCGCTGTGGATGACCCGCAACGCCAAAAACGAATCCGCTAAACCGGAAAATAAGGCGGAAAAAGAGGAAGAGGCTGAGTAAGCCTTAACAGCTTTCCCGCAGACACAGGCTGGACGCGATGGGTTTATGGTCGCGCCAGTCTCCGTCATTAAGACGTTCCAGTAACGCTTTCCCGGCTTCAATCCCAATCTTGCGATGCGGTACTGCCATCGTCGTCAGCGGCGGCTGACAGACGCGACTGACGTCGCTGTCGCCAAAACCTACGACCGCTAAATCGTCCGGCACCTTGATGCGCCGACGCTGGCACTCATACAGCGCGCCGCAGGCCAGTTCATCTGACACGCACACCAGCGCATCCAGCTCCGGCCACGCCAGCAGGAACTCTGGCAATTGTGCCGCGCCGGTGGAGAAGTTCGGCGGCATGGCGGCATTAATCACTCTGTTCGGCGCCAGGTGGTGGCGCAGCATCGCCTTGTACCAGCCCTGCAAATGCTGCTGAAAAATCCACTGTTCCTGGTTAGCGCACAGCAGGCCGATATTCTGGTAGCCGCGCTGAATCACCATCTCGGTAAGTTCATACATGGCGGCGACGTTATCAATCCCGATATTCATATCAATCGGATCGGCACGCATTGCACCCATTTCCATCACCGGGATAGAGGCGTTTTTTAGCCAGTGTCGCACGGTATCAGAGTGCTCGACGCTGAGCAGTATCGCCGCGGCGATGTTCGAGGCCAACAGCGTTTCAAGCAGTTTCTCTTCCTGTTCAAGACGATGCTGAGATTCCGCCAGCATGATCTGATATCCGGCTGGCTGGAGCACCTGCTGTAGCCCGGCGAACATCTCGGAACAGCCAGCTTCGGAAAGATTGGGTACAACCATCGCAATCGTCCATGACGATGCCGATGCCAGTGCGCTGGCGGCAAGATTGGGCATGTATCCCAGCTCCTGCACCGCGGCTTCAATTTTTTCACGCAGTTTATCGGAAACCTGTTCGGGCGTGCGGAGGGCACGGGAAACAGTCATCGTGCCGACGCCGGCAAGCTGCGCGACATCCGCGAGCGTTACTTTTCCGGTACTGCGCCGTTTTCGGGTTAAAGACATACATCTTCCTGCTGACAGGACGCGATTCAGTTTCATCCTTCATTTTACGTGACAGGCAGTATACGCCTTAAATCCCTTTTTTTGCTGTGATTTCGCACCATGATAGTAATTTGATAGCGCTATCACAGTTCTGCATGTTAGTTGTTGGTAGCGCTATCTTTGTGATCGCGATCGCAGTCATTAATTGATGGGTTGAATAGAGTTTGCCCATGTCTTGTCTTTAGCGGGAGTGAAAAATGCTCAAAAAGTGGATATATGATACAACCATCATCCTACAGGATAGCGTTGAAAGCTGGCCCCAGGCGCTGGAACTGTGCGCGAAACCGCTGCTGGATTTGCAGGTCATTGCGCCGGAATATGTCACGGCTATCATCGAGCAGCATCACACGTTAGGTCCCTACTATGTGCTGGCTCCAGGGCTGGCAATGCCCCATGCGCGACCGGAAGAAGGGGCGAAAGGACTTGGCCTGTCATTATTAAAACTGAAACAGGGTGTCTCTTTTGGTGCCGGTGAGTTTGACCCCGTCGATGTGATTGTGATGCTGGCGGCGCCGGACAAGCATAGCCATATCGAAATGATCTCAGCCTTAGCGGAATTATTTTCCAGCGACGAAGATATGGCTGAATTACATCGGGCGAATACGCTGGAGGAGATAAAAACCATCATCGATCGCTTCTGATTTAATTATTTAATCCGATTCATCTCAACATTACGCGTCAGCGTGATGGGGCGTACTCTACTCAAAAAAGGGGATAACAATGAAAATCATGGCTATTTGCGGCTCCGGCCTGGGCAGCAGTTTTATGGTCGAAATGAATATTAAAAAGGTGCTCAAAAAACTGGAAATTGAGGCCGAGGTTGAACACTCCGATCTCTCCTCGGCTACGCCGGGCGCGGCGGACCTGTTTGTAATGGCGAAAGACATTGCCGCAAGCGCCAGCGTGCCGGAAAGCCAGCTGGTGGTGATCAACAATATCATCGATATTAACGAACTCGAAGCGCAGTTGCGCGCCTGGTTCGAAAGACAATAATCCTGATAAGGCGAGGTGGATATGTTTATCCTTGAAACGCTGAACTTCGTTGTTGATATTTTAAAAGTCCCTTCAGTGCTGGTCGGTTTAATTGCCCTGATTGGTCTTGTGGCGCAGAAAAAAGCCTTTTCGGATGTGGTAAAAGGCACAATTAAAACCATTCTCGGCTTTATTGTACTGGGCGGCGGCGCAACCGTGCTGGTGGGCTCATTAAATCCGCTCGGCGGTATGTTTGAGCACGCCTTTAATATTCAGGGCATTATTCCCAACAATGAAGCTATTGTGTCGATTGCCCTGGAAAAATATGGCGCTTCCACCGCGCTCATTATGGCCTTCGGGATGGTGGCGAATATTATTGTTGCGCGCTTTACCCGCCTGAAATACATCTTCCTCACCGGGCATCACACCTTCTACATGGCATGCATGATTGGCGTGATCCTGACGGTTGCAGGCTTCGAGGGGGTCGGGCTGGTCTTTACCGGCTCGTTGATCCTCGGCCTGATTATGGCCTTCTTCCCGGCGATTGCGCAGCGCTATATGAAGCGTATTACCGGCAACGATGAGATCGCCTTCGGTCATTTCGGCACGCTGGGCTACGTGCTGTCCGGCTGGATTGGCAGCAAGGTCGGTAAAGGTTCGCGCTCCACCGAAGAGATGAACCTGCCGAAGAACCTTAGCTTCCTGCGTGACAGTTCAATCTCCATCTCCCTGACCATGATGATTATCTACCTGATCATGGCGGTGAGCGCCGGACGTGAGTACGTGGAGGCCACCTTCAGCGGCGGCCAGAACTACCTGGTGTACGCCATCATTATGGACATCACCTTCGCGGCAGGCGTGTTCATCATCTTGCAGGGCGTGCGCCTGATTCTGGCGGAAATCGTCCCGGCCTTTACTGGCTTCTCGGAAAAACTGGTGCCCAATGCGCGGCCTGCGCTGGACTGTCCGGTAGTCTACCCGTATGCGCCAAACGCGGTGCTGATTGGCTTCCTGTTTAGTTTCCTCGGTGGGATTGTGGGCTTGTTCATCTGCGGTCAGTTTAGCTGGGTGCTGATCCTGCCGGGCGTCGTGCCGCATTTCTTCACCGGTGCAACGGCGGGCGTGTTTGGTAACGCCACCGGTGGACGCCGCGGGGCAATGATTGGCGCCTTTGCTAATGGCCTGCTGATCACCTTCCTCCCGGTCCTGCTGCTGCCTGTTCTGGGCGCAATTGGCTTTGCGAATACGACCTTCTCGGACGCTGATTTTGGTGCGGTCGGGATTGTGCTGGGCAACCTGGCGCGCTTCCTGTCGCCGTTTGCCATAACCGGACTGGTTGTTGTGTTGTTCGCGCTGCTGGTGGCCTACAACGTCTTCGCTAAAAACAAACCTGCCAGCGGTAACGCGCAGGAAAACCCCGGAGCCAAATCATGAATGAGAATGAAATAACCGAACTGGCGCGTCAGATTCGCCTTGAGACGCTGAAATCCCTTACGCAGCTGGGTTTTGGGCACTACGGCGGCAGCATGTCAGTCGTTGAAACGCTGGCGGTGCTGTACGGCGCGGTGATGAAAATTGACCCGGCCGATCCGGACTGGCCAGAGCGCGATTACTTTGTGCTGTCGAAAGGCCATGCGGGCCCGGCGCTGTACAGTACGCTGGCGATTAAGGGCTACTTCCCGATTGACGAGCTGAGCACGCTGAACCAGAACGGGACGCGTCTGCCAAGTCACCCGGATCGCCTGAAAACACGCGGCGTGGATGCCACCACCGGATCACTGGGGCAGGGGATCTCCATTGCTGGCGGCATGGCGCTGTCGCACAAGCTGGCAGGAAGGCCAAACCGGGTGTTCTGCATCGTCGGTGACGGGGAGCTGAACGAAGGACAGTGCTGGGAAGCCTTCCAGTTTATTGCTCACCATCGACTGAACAACCTGACGGTATTCGTGGACTGGAACAAACAGCAGCTCGACGGCGAGCTGGACGAAATCATCAGCGCCTTCGACCTGGAAGGCAAATTCCGCGCCTTTGGTTTTGACGTGGTAACGGTGAAAGGGGATGACATTCCGGCGCTGCTGGAGGTGACCGCGCCGATCCCTGCGGCCGATGCGCGTCCGCGGGTGGTGATCCTCGACAGCATCAAAGGGCAGGGGGTGCCATACCTGGAACAGCTCAGCAACTCGCATCACCTGCGATTAACTGAGGAGAGCAAAGCGGCGCTCAACGAGACGATTCGCCAACTGGAGGCTTCACATGATTAAGGTTGCACCGACAGGACAGAAAGATGCCGTTGAGATGCGTAAGGTCTACGCGGGTTTTGTGGCAAAACAGATTGAGGCCGGGAGCGAGATTATTGCGCTCGAAGCGGATCTGATGAGTTCGATGGCGATGGACGGCGTAGCGCGTGATTATCCACAGCACGTCATCAACTGCGGCATTATGGAGGCTAACGTGATTGGGACGGCCGCCGGGCTGTCGCTCACCGGACGTAAGCCGTTCGTCCATACCTTTACCGCCTTTGCCAGCCGTCGCTGCTTCGACCAGCTGTTTATGTCCCTGGACTACCAGCGCAATAACGTGAAGGTGATTGCCTCGGATGCGGGCGTGACGGCCTGCCACAACGGCGGGACGCATATGTCGTTCGAGGACATGGGCATCGTGCGCGGTCTGGCGCATTCAGTGGTGCTGGAGGTGACCGATGCGGTGATGTTCGAAGATGTGCTGCGTCAGCTTATCGACCTGGAAGGCTTCTACTGGGTGAGGACCATCCGTAAACAGGCCCCGAGCGTGTATGCCCCGGGGTCAACCTTCACCATCGGCAAGGGCAACGTGCTGCGCGAGGGAACCGATATTACCTTGATTGCTAACGGCATTATGGTGGCGGAAGCGCTGGAGGCGGCGCGCCAGCTGGAGCAGGAGGGGGTAAGCGCAGCGGTCATCGACATGTTTACCCTGAAGCCTATCGATCGGATGCTGGTGAAAAACTATGCCGAGAAAACCGGGCGTATTGTGACCTGCGAAAACCACAGCATTCACAACGGGCTGGGGTCGGCGGTGGCGGAAGTGCTGGTGGAAACCTGTCCGGTGCCCCTGCGTCGGGTGGGGGTGAAGGAACGATATGGTCAGGTGGGCACGCAGGATTTCTTGCAAAAGGAGTATGGCCTGACGGCACATGACATTGTGTCGGCGGCGCGGGAGCTGTTGTAATAAAAAAAGACGACCGTGTGGTCGCCTTTTTGTTGCCCGGTGGCGCTGGCGCTTACCGGGCCTACGGTCCTGTAGGCCGGATAAGCGAAGCGCCATCCGGCAAAACATTACTGCTGTTGCGAAGACTGGATCGCCGTCAGCGCGATGGTGTAGACGATATCGTCAACCAGCGCACCACGGGACAGGTCGTTCACAGGTTTGCGCATGCCTTGCAGCATTGGCCCGATGGAGATCAGGTCTGCTGAACGCTGTACCGCTTTATAGGTGGTGTTACCGGTGTTCAGATCCGGGAAGATGAACACGGTAGCACGACCTGCAACCGGCGAGTTCGGCGCTTTGGATTTCGCCACGTCAGCCATTACCGCGGCATCGTACTGGAGCGGGCCGTCGATCATCAGATCCGGACGTTTTTCCTGCGCAATGCGGGTCGCTTCACGGACTTTCTCTACGTCACTACCTGCACCAGAGGTACCGGTGGAGTAGGAGAGCATCGCGACGCGCGGTTCGATACCGAAGGCAATCGCGGAGTCCGCAGACTGGATAGCGATTTCTGCCAGCTGCTCTGCGGTTGGATCCGGGTTGATCGCGCAGTCGCCGTAAACATAAACCTGTTCAGGCAGCAGCATGAAGAACACGGAGGAGACCAGAGAGCTGCCCGGTGCGGTTTTGATCAACTGCAACGGTGGACGGATGGTGTTCGCGGTGGTGTGAACCGCACCGGAAACCAGACCGTCAACTTCGTCCTGCTCCAGCATCAGCGTACCCAGCACGACGTTGTCTTCCAGCTGCTCGCGCGCAACGGCTTCGGTCATGCCCTTGTTCTTACGCAGTTCAACCAGGCGAGCAACGTAGCTTTCGCGAACCACTTCCGGGTCAACGATCTCAATGCCAGCGCCCAGCTCAACGCCCTGAGACGCCGCAACGCGGTTGATCTCATCCGGGTTACCCAGCAGCACACAGGTCGCGATACCGCGTTCTGCACAGATGGCTGCCGCTTTAACGGTACGTGGTTCGTCGCCTTCTGGCAGAACCACGCGTTTGCCCGCTTTACGCGCCAGCTCGGTCAGCTGGTAACGGAAGGCTGGAGGAGACAGACGACGGCTGCGCTCGGAGGTCGCCGTCAGGGATTCGATCCAGTCCGCATTGATGTAGCCCGCAACGTATTCCTGAACTTTCTCGATACGCTCGTGGTCATCAACCGGCACTTCGAGGTTGAAGCTTTGCAGGCTCAGGGAGGTCTGCCAGGTGTTGGTGTTCACCATGAAGACTGGCAGGCCAGTGGCGAACGCACGCTCGCACAGCTTGCTGATACGCGCGTCCATTTCATAGCCGCCGGTCAGCAGAATTGCACCGATTTCCACGCCGTTCATTGCAGCCAGGCACGCTGCAACCAGCACGTCTGGACGGTCAGCAGAGGTCACCAGCAGTGAACCTGCGCGGAAGTGTTCCAGCATGTGTGGAATGCTACGTGCGCAGAAGGTTACGGACTTCACGCGGCGGGTGTTGATATCGCCTTCGTTGATCACGGTGGCGTTCAGGTGACGCGCCATATCGATTGCACGGGTGGCAATCAGATCGAAGCTCCATGGCACCGCGCCCAGAACAGGCAGCGGGCTGGAATCCTGCAACTTAGCCGGGTCAACTTTGATGACTTTCGCTTTGGAGGAGTCGTCAAAAATTTCGGACAGGTCAGGACGCGTACGGCCCTGCTCATCTACTGGCGCGTTCAGCTTGTTAACAATCACGCCGGTGATGCTGGTGTTTTTCGCACCGCCGAAGCTGCTGCGCGTCAGTTCGATACGCTCTTTCAGCTGCTCTGGGGTATCCGTGCCCTGAGACATTACAAAAACGATCTCTGCGTTCAGGGTTTTCGCGATTTCAAAGTTCAGAGACTGGGCAAACTGGTGTTTACGGGTCGGGACCAGGCCTTCAACCAGCACCACTTCCGCGTCCTGCGCGTTTGCGTGGTAGTTGGCAATGATCTCTTCCATCAGCACGTCTTTCTGGTTGCTGGAGAGCAGAGATTCAACGTGGCTCATCTTAAGCGGTTCAGCCGCTGGCAGATTGGAGTTCTTGCGAACGATGGTGGTGGTCTGGTCTGGCGCATCGCCACCGGCACGTGGCTGGGCGATAGGCTTAAAGACGCTCAGACGAACGCCTTTGCGTTCCATAGCGCGGATCACGCCGAGGCTGACGCTGGTCAGGCCGACGCTGGTTCCGGTAGGGATCAGCATAATAGTACGGGACACGGTTTATCCTCTTTCGTTACCGCCGCGTTGGGCGGGTTACAAAACAGCACCGCCAGCATTGCTGGCGGTGTGGAATCAGGCAGTCAGGCGGTGTGCGTCTTGCGCGATGACCAGCTCTTCGTTAGTTGGAATAACGATAGCAGGGCGGGTGCCTTCTTTGTTGATGAAGCCAGACTTGCCGAAGCGGGCAGCCAGGTTACGCTCATGATCAACTTCGAAGCCCAGAACGCCCAGTTTGCCCAGGGACAGTTCACGTACCATTGCCGCGTTCTCACCGATACCACCGGTGAAGATAACAGCATCCAGACGGCCTTCCATCAGCGCGGTGTAAGAACCGATGTACTTCGCCAGGCGGTGGCAATAAACGTCCATTGCACGTTTAGCGTCAGCTTTTTCTGCGTAGTTGTCTTCAACGTAACGGCAGTCGCTGGTGACCTCGGTCAGGCCCAGCAGGCCAGACTCTTTGGTCAGCATTTTGTTGATGTCGTCAACGCTCATGCCCAGGGTGTCGTGCAGGTGGAAGATGATCGCCGGGTCGATATCACCGGAACGGGTACCCATCACCAGACCTTCCAGCGGGGTCAGACCCATAGAGGTGTCAACACACTTACCGTTGCGGATAGCGGAAACAGAACCACCGTTGCCCAGGTGGCAGGTGATAATGTTGACTTCTTCAACCGGCTTGTTCAGCACTTTTGCGGCTTCCTGAGTCACATAGAAGTGGCTGGTACCGTGAGCGCCGTAACGACGGACGCCGTGCTCTTTGTACAGGCTGTATGGCAGGGCATAGAGGTAAGACTCTTCCGGCATGGTCTGATGGAACGCAGTATCAAACACGGCCACGTTTTTGTCTTTCAGACTCGGGAAGGATTTCAGTGCTTCAGCGATACCGATCAGGTGAGCCGGGTTATGCAGCGGTGCGAAAGACGCAGAGTCTTTGATGCCCTGAATCACGGAGTCGTCGATTACCACGGAACTGGTGTATTTTTCGCCGCCGTGGACGATACGGTGACCAATTGCGGTCAGCTGAGCAGACAGTTCTGGTTTTTGTGCCAGAATAGTGTTAACGATAAAGTTCAGCGCTTCACTGTGAGCGGCGCCTGCACCTAAAGCCGCTTCTTGTTTGCTGCCGTCCATCTTCCACTTGATACGTGCTTCAGGCAGATGGAAACATTCGGCCAAACCAGAGAGGTACTCGTCACCGTTGAGCGCATCGATGATGGCGAATTTCAGTGAGGAGCTACCGCAGTTCAGAACCAGTACTAACTTACTCGACATGGAAGTACCTATTATTGATACGTGGCTAAAAAAACGTCAGTGAGTCTAAAAGCGTAACGCATGCTGACCCAGACATTTATGATTAACATCATGCCAAACGAACATTCTGGCAGGATGAAAGAAATACCTATGATTTTAAGCCATTTTGAACATTTTTCAGACAATGGCATAATATGCGATAATTTGACGAGTTAACGCTTATCGTCTACGGCCCTATCAGGCTGGCACAGGATACCCGATACGGGGTAGCGATGACAAAATATTTTGAACGTTGTCATAGCCTGTTGTGGTTTTGCACGAAAATTTTAATTTTTATATGTGAAGTTGAGGTACAGCCATGTCGACACCCGAAATCCCGTCCGTGAACTTTTTTAGTCTGTTTCGTCGGGGACAGCATTACGCAAAGACATGGCCGATGGAAAAGCGCCTCGCGCCCATGTTTATTGAAAATCGCACTATTCGCGCCACGCGCTATGCGATTCGCTTTATGCCCCCGATTGCCGTTTTTACCCTGTGCTGGCAGATAGCGTTAGGTGGGCAGCTTGGCCCTGCCGTCGCGACGGCGCTCTTTGCGTTAAGCCTGCCGATGCAGGGGCTATGGTGGTTAGGTAAACGTTCCGTCACGCCACTTCCGCCTTCTATTTTACACTGGTTTTATGAAGTGCGTGGAAAACTGGAAGAGGCTGACCAGGCGCTGGCACCGGTTGAAGGTAAGCCGGACTATCAGGCGCTGGCGGATACCCTCAAGCGTGCGTTTAAACAGCTTGATAAAACATTCCTCGATGACTTGTGATTGATCATCGAAACGACGACCAAAAGAAGGCACAGTAACAATCAGTTACCGTGTCTTTTTTTTACAGTGCAATGCGCTACAGGAGTCGAAAGATGGAAATGACCCATGCTCAACGTCTGATTTTGTCTAACCAGTACAAGATGATGACTATGCTTGATCCCGATAACGCTGCGCGCTACAGCCGCCTGCAAACCATTGTTGAACGTGGTTTTGGCTTGCAGATGCGCGAACTGGATCGCGAATTTGGCGAACTGAAAGAGGAAACCTGCCGTATCGTTATCGACATCATGGAGATGTACCATGCGCTGCATGTGTCCTGGACCAATCTGAAGGACCAGCAGACCATTGACGAGCGCCGCGTGACGTTCCTGGGCTTTGATGCTGCGACGGAAGCGCGCTATCTGAGCTATGTACGCTTTATGGTGAATACCGAAGGTCGCTACACCCATTTTGATGCGGGTACGCACGGCTTCAACGCCCAGACCCCGATGTGGGATAAGTATCAACGTATGCTGAGCGCGTGGCACGCCTGTCCGCGCCAGTACCATTTAAGCAGCAACGAAATTCAACAAATCATTAATGCCTGACGGAGGTGCGTGTGCAGTGTAAAGGTTTTCTGTTTGATCTGGACGGTACGCTGGTGGATTCGCTGCCGGTGGTGGAGCGCTCGTGGTGCCACTGGGCCGACCGGCACGGCATTGACCATCAGGACGTACTAAATTTCATCCATGGCAAACAGGCCATTACCTCATTGCGGCACTTCCTTGCGGGACGTTCTGAGGAAGAGATTCAGGCGGAGTTCCGCTATCTTGAGCAGATTGAAGCTACCGATACCGAGGGTATCACCGCGCTGCCCGGTGCGCGCGAACTGCTTGAGCACCTGAATGAAGCGCAGATCCCGTGGGCTATCGTCACCTCCGGCTCGGTTCCCGTCGCGCATGCACGCCATAAGGCGGCAGGTTTGCCGACGCCGGACGTCTTCATTACCGCTGAGCGCGTGAAGCGCGGCAAGCCTGAACCGGATGCGTTCCTGCTCGGCGCTGAACTGCTCGGCCTTGCGCCAGCAGAGTGCGTGGTGGTGGAAGACGCGGCGGCAGGCGTGCTGGCCGGGCTGAACGCCGGCAGCCACGTCATTGCCGTTAACGTCCCGGCGGGTTCCCCCCGGCTGGAGGAGGCGGATTTCGTGCTTAACACCCTGACCGCCATCGACGTCTCGAAGGCGTCAGACGGAGTTGTAACCGTCTCGCTAAAAATGTAATCCCATGATATAGCCCCGCATTACCGGGGCTTTTTTATGGCAGAATTGCTTCTCCTCCACTGACAAGGACATGTTGTGAACGGTGAACTGATTTGGGTCCTGAGCCTGCTGTTAATCGCCATCATTCTTTTTGCCACGGGCAAGGTGCGCATGGATGCCGTCGCCCTGTTTGTGATTGTCGCATTCGTTCTAAGCGGTACCCTTTCCCTGCCGGAAGCCTTTTCCGGGTTTAGCGATCCCAACGTTATTTTGATTGCCGCTCTGTTTATTATTGGCGACGGGCTGGTCCGCACCGGCGTGGCGACAATGATGGGGTCGTGGCTGGTGAAAGTGGCGGGCAGCAGCGAAACCAAAATGCTGATTTACCTGATGCTGACGGTCGCCGGGCTGGGCGCGTTTATGAGCTCTACGGGCGTCGTGGCCATCTTTATTCCGGTCGTGCTGAGCGTCTGCATGAGGATGCAGATCTCCCCTTCGCGGCTGATGATGCCGTTGAGCTTCGCCGGGCTCATCAGCGGCATGATGACGCTGGTCGCGACGCCGCCGAACCTCGTCGTGAACAGCGAACTGATCCGTGAGGGGCTTGAGGGGTTTAGCTTTTTCAGCGTTACGCCGATCGGGCTGGTGGTACTGGTGATGGGCATTATCTATATGCTATTGACCCGTTTTGCGCTGAAAGGGGAGAAGCAGGATAAAGCCAAAGAGGGCTGGAAGCGGCGCTCTTTCCGCGATCTGATTAAAGAGTATCGTCTGACCGGGCGTGCCCGACGTCTGGCTATCCGCCCGGGGTCGCCTATGGTGGGGCAGCGGCTGGATGACCTTAAGCTACGCGAACGCTATGGCGCGAACGTCATCGGGGTTGAGCGCTGGCGTCGTTTTCGTCGGGTGATCGTTAACGTGAACGGGGTGTCAGAGTTTCGCGCGCGTGACGTCCTGCTGATTGATATGTCCACCGCAGACGTGGATCTGCGGGAGTTTTGTAGTGAGCAGCTGCTGGAGCCGATGGTCCTGCGCGGCGAGTATTTCTCTGACCAGGCGCTGGATGTGGGAATGGCCGAGGTGTCGCTGATCCCGGAATCGGAGTTATTGGGCAAAACCGTGCGTGAAATCGGCTTTCGTACCCGCTATGGCCTCAACGTGGTAGGCCTGAAGCGCGATGGCGTAGCCCTTGAAGGGGCGGTGGTGGATGAGCCGATCCTGCTGGGGGATATCTTCCTCGTGGTCGGCAACTGGAAACTGATTAGCCAGCTCGGGCAGAAAGGCCGCGATTTTGTGGTGCTAAATATGCCGATTGAAGAGAGCGATGCATCACCGGCGCACAGCCAGGCGCCCCATGCAATTTTTTGCCTGGTATTGATGGTTGCCCTGATGCTGACGGACGAGATCCCTAACCCGGTGGCGGCAATAATCGCCTGTCTGTTAATGGGCAAATTCCGCTGTATCGACGCCGAAAGCGCTTACAAAGCGATTCACTGGCCGAGCATCATTCTCATCGTCGGGATGATGCCCTTCGCCCTGGCGCTACAGAAAACCGGCGGGGTGGATTTGATCGTAAAAGGCTTAATGGACGTGGGCGGGGGATATGGTCCGTACCTGATGATGGTTTGCCTGTTCGTCATGTGCGCCACCATTGGTTTGTTCATCTCCAATACCGCAACGGCGGTGCTGATGGCGCCCATTGCGCTGGCGATGGCAAAATCGATGGGCGTTTCGCCGTATCCGTTTGCGATGATGGTTGCGATGGCGGCGTCCGCGGCATTTATGACGCCGGTCTCTTCCCCGGTCAATACGCTGGTGCTGGGGCCCGGGAATTATAGGTTCAGTGATTTCGTGAAGCTGGGTGTGCCGTTCACCGTGCTGGTAATGCTGGTATGCGTGGTGTTAATTCCGGTGTTATTCCCGTTTTAGCGTGAGTGCAGAAACGTAGGCCGGGTAAGGCGGAGCCGCCACCCGGCAAAAAACTACAGCGGCGAATCCTGGCTAATCTCATCCAGTGACAAATGGAAGCTCGGCACAAACACGCGCATAAAGTAGTCCATCTCTTCGCTGCGACGAGATTCCAGCGTTTTTTCCAGACGCGTTTTTGCCAGTAAAAATTCGTTATTCCCGGCGGACAGCTCTTCCAGACACTTCAGGTAGGCGCACAGCGCATCGGCCTGCTTAACCAGGGATTTCTCCTCTTCCGTATACTGATGCTCGTCGATGAGCGGCCCGAAGATATCGCGCAGCTCTTCAGGCACCATGTCGATCAGCTTCTGCTGGGCAATCTTCTCAATAGCTTTATATTCCTGGGCAATCTGCGAGTTGAAATATTTCACCGGCGTAGGCAGATCGCCGGTCAGCACTTCCGATGCATCGTGGTACATCGCCAGCAGGGCGATACGTTCGGCATTCACCTGCCCGTTGAATTTGCGGTTTTTAATCGCGGCCAGCGCGTGCGCGACCATGGCAACCTGTAAACTGTGCTCAGACACATTTTCAGTGCGCACGTTGCGCATCAGCGGCCAGCGGTTGATGAGTTTCAGGCGGGAGAGGTGGGCAAAGAAATGACTCTGACTCATAGGTTACCTTATGTCTTCACTGCGACAGACTTCATTGTGCGGGGAGGGGAGGGAAGATGCAAATTTGCGGATGTTGCAGGCCGGGTAAGCGCAGCGCTACCCGGCGGATAGTCAGCGCTACTGATGGTACCCGGAGAGGAAGCGCCCGAAGCGGCTGATGGCCATTTCGAGATCGTCTTCGCGCGGCAGGGTGACGATACGCACGTGATCCGGCCACGGCCAGTTAAACGCCGTACCCTGAACCAGCAGCACTTTTTCCTGCAACAGGAAGTCGAGCACCATTTTCTGGTCGTCGTGAATATTAAAGCGCTTCGCGTCGATTTTCGGGAACATGTACAGCGCGCCGTTAGGCTTCACGCAGGAGACGCCCGGAATATCATTAATCAATTCCCATGCACGGTTGCGCTGTTCATACAGGCGGCCGCCTGGAACGATAAACTCGCTGATGCTTTGATAGCCGCCGAGTGCTGTCTGGATCGCATGTTGCGCCGGTACGTTGGCGCACAGACGCATGGATGCCAGCATCTCCAGCCCTTCAATGTAGCCTTTCGCATGTTTTTTCGGACCGTTCAGTACCATCCAGCCCTGACGGAAACCGGCAACGCGGTAAGTTTTAGACAGTCCGTTAAAGGTGACCGTTAGCAGATCGGGTGCTAGCGCGGCGATAGAGTGGTGCTGCGCCGCGTCGTACAGGATCTTGTCGTAAATCTCGTCGGCAAAGATGATCAGGTTGTGCTGGCGGGCGATCTCGACGATCTCCATCAGCAGCTCTTTTGAATAGACCGCGCCCGTCGGGTTATTCGGGTTAATGATCACGATACCCCGGGTGCGCGGGGTAATTTTGGCGCGAATATCATCCAGATCCGGGAACCAGTCAGAGGATTCGTCGCACAGGTAGTGCACCGCTTTACCGCTGGACAGGGACACCGCAGCCGTCCACAGCGGATAATCTGGGGCAGGAACCAGCATTTCATCGCCGCTGTTCAGGAGCGCCTGCATCGCCTGAACGATCAGTTCCGAGACACCGTTGCCAATGTAGATATCTTCAACGGTGACGTCGCGCATACCGCGAGCCTGATAGTGCTGCATGATGGCTTTACGGGCGGAGTAAAGCCCTTTTGAATCGCAGTAGCCTTGTGCAGTGGGCAGGTTACGGATCACATCCACCAGGATCTCATCCGGCGCTTCAAAACCAAATGGCGCGGGGTTGCCGATGTTGAGTTTCAGAACCTTATTGCCTTCCTCTTCAAGGCGTTTTGCCTCTTTGAGTACCGGGCCACGGATGTCGTAACAGACGTTGTCGAGCTTGCTGGATTTTTCGATAGGGGACATGAACCTTTAACCTTTTCGCTATTATTGCAACTTCCTGCCGTGGAAGTGTGCACGGAACAATGTACTCCCCCCGCGCTTCGTTTTGAAGGGCGCACAGAAGAAGATTTCGTTCCACCGGGGAATGTCGCTGTGATCGCTTACTCTAACGAGGTAGTGATTTTGTGCCTGAATTTATCGTAATAAAGGTTATTAATGGGTTTTTTATGCTAAAATTTGCATGTAACTATGAATTTTATTCTGGTGTAAATAAAAAGACGATTCGGGCTGATGCATTAGTCCCCCTGAGTGATCATTCGTAAAACCTGAATGCTGAGATACCGATTGCCATATTAGCAAAGCCAGGCTAAAAGTTACTCATGTGAAATTAATGTTAAGGGTTATTAATGAATGGCCTGAATCTAAATTAAACTTTATTTATTATTAACGACGAAAATGCAACTTTCGTTAATTTTAATAAAAAGAGTGTAGTTGCTTATCATTGGCGGTAACTCCTTAATATTGCAATAAGACTTATAAATATAGTGGATTTGGGTTAAGATGTGTTTCGGGAATGCAGCATAGCGATAGGCCTGTTACGTATATCGGCTTCTGCTTTTCTGTATTAATCGATTGTTATTGTTAAAGTTATCTCTGGCTGATTGGGTAAGTCACATCTTGCGACGCTGGCAACGCTGCGATATAGATGGCAGAAAACATGTCTTACTCTTTATGGTATTTACATCGACCTGCAAACAACGAAATATCCTGGACGCAAGAGAATAAAAATAACGTCATGAAACGTGATTTCTGACTGGTGATATACCGCAGTACAATAACTATCTGTCAGGCAGTCTGCCGGGCCGGGATGCGAGGGAAACTCTTCAGAAGGAATTGCTTAACTGTTACACACAGCTTCAACCCGGGCAGCTCCGCACGAGCAACCTGAAAGTGAAAAGATATGATAAATGCAAATCGTCCGATAATGAATCTCGACCTCGATCTGCTGAGAACGTTTGTTGCGGTCGCCGATCTCAACACTTTTGCAGCAGCTGCTGCCGCCGTTTGCCGTACCCAGTCCGCCGTGAGTCAGCAAATGCAGCGGCTGGAACAACTGGTTGGTAAAGAGCTTTTTGCGCGTCATGGGCGTAATAAGCTTTTAACAGAACATGGTATTCAGCTTCTGGGTTATGCCAGAAAGATACTGCGCTTTAATGATGAAGCCTGTATGTCATTAATGTTTAGCAACCTTCAGGGAGTGTTAACATTAGGGGCGTCAGATGAATCAGCAGATACCATTTTACCCTTCCTTCTCAACCGAATTAGCTCGGTTTATCCGAAGCTTGCCCTGGACGTTAGCGTTAAACGCAATGCCTTCATGGTTGAGATGCTGACAGAAAACGAGGTTGACCTGGTGGTCACCACGCATCGACCTGGCCAGTTTGACAGCCTGACGCTGCGTACTTCTCCAACGCACTGGTACTGTGCCGCGGAGTATGTATTGCAGAAAGGTGAGCCGATACCCCTGGTCCTGCTGGATGATCCCAGTCCGTTCCGCGATATGGTGCTGGCAGCACTCAATGAAGCCAGTATTCCATGGCGCCTGGCGTACGTGGCGTCAACCTTGCCCGCAGTGCGAGCGGCGGTGAAGGCTGGGCTTGGCGTAACGGCCCGTCCGGTGGAAATGATGAGCCCCGATCTGCGTGTGCTGGGTCAATCCGAGGGACTCCCGTCGTTGCCGGATACGGAGTACCTGCTGTGCCATAACGCCGCCAGCAACAACGAGCTGGCAAAAGTGGTATTCGAGGCAATGGAAAACTACCACAATCCATGGCAGTACGCGGCTGTTACTCCCGAAGGAGGGGATGACTCCCTGATCGTGGAAGGGGATTTTGAGTGATCATTCCCTCAAAATTCTCGTAACAAAATGTAAGTGCAAAAAAGAGCCACTCGCATGATTTTTTCCTGCGAGTGGTTTTTTTTGCTATTCATAACCGCGGGCGGAGCAGGGATAAAGCAAATACCGCTTATTTATCAATGCAGAAAATGCTTTTGATTAAGTTGTAAACAAGACCTGTACTAACTTACCTCATACCCCACCGATGTTAAAAAAACAGGAAATATGTTGCTGTTTTTTTGATTGAATTAACAAAAGCGTGTCTCAGATCAAGAAAATACTCCCATTTGGGGGGAGGAATCGTTGGCAAATCCTGTCAAAATAGGAGGGTTATTTTTTTTACTTCCAAAACGGACACGATTCAACAAGATGCATTTGACGGAAAGTCATGTACCCACCAGGGTTAAAGGGCACCAAATGTTAATGAGAATCGCACGTTGTAATTTAATGTGAAGAAACCTTTGTTAAAGTTGACAAAAGGTTATAGAAAGGAGTAAAAAACCCCATCATTTTGCTGTCTATGTCTCATTTCTGACAGTTAGTGTAAGGTTATTTTGTTCCTCCCCATGAATCGATGTGATGCCCATCTGCCAGCAAGAGCAGTGTCGTCGGTATCACTTTTGATGAGTAAGCAATGAGTATGTCAACATCCACAGAAGTCATCGCTCATCACTGGGCATTCGCAATCTTTCTTATTGTAGCCATTGGCCTGTGCTGCCTGATGTTAGTCGGCGGCTGGTTCCTGGGCGGTCGCGCCCGCGCAAGGCACAAAAACACACCTTTCGAATCAGGTATTGATTCAGTAGGTACCGCTCGCTTACGCCTGTCTGCCAAGTTTTACCTGGTAGCCATGTTCTTCGTCATTTTTGACGTGGAAGCGCTTTACCTCTTCGCGTGGTCTACCTCCATTCGCGAAAGTGGTTGGGTGGGCTTTGTCGAGGCCGCAATTTTCATTTTAGTGTTACTGGCCGGTCTGGTTTATCTGGTGCGTATTGGCGCGCTGGACTGGACACCTGTGCGTTCACGCCGTGAACACATCAACCCGGAAAACAGTATCTCTAATCGTCAGCAGTAACAGCGAGGCAATAAGATGGATTATACGCTCACCCGCATAGATCCTAACGGTGAGAATGACCGTTACCCCCTGCAAAAACAGGAGATCGTAACCGACCCCCTGGAGCAAGAAGTCAACAAAAGCGTGTACATGGGCAAGCTCGAACATGCCATGCACGACATGGTCAACTGGGGTCGTAAGAACTCCATCTGGCCATACAACTTTGGCCTTTCTTGCTGCTACGTTGAAATGGTGACGTCATTCACTGCGGTGCATGACGTTGCGCGTTTTGGGGCCGAGGTACTGCGTGCTTCTCCGCGTCAGGCTGACCTGATGGTGGTGGCAGGGACCTGCTTTACCAAGATGGCACCGGTTATTCAGCGTC
This sequence comes from Enterobacter sp. CRENT-193, assembly GCF_002787395.1. NCBI lineage: Bacteria > Pseudomonadati > Pseudomonadota > Gammaproteobacteria > Enterobacterales > Enterobacteriaceae > Enterobacter > Enterobacter sp. CRENT-193. Next base: position 2,293,181 of record NZ_CP024812.1, read on the forward strand.
TTTATGACCAGATGCTGGAGCCAAAATGGGTTATCTCCATGGGCGCATGTGCAAACTCCGGCGGTATGTACGACATTTATTCCGTTGTGCAGGGCGTTGATAAGTTCATTCCGGTGGATGTGTACATCCCGGGTTGCCCGCCGCGTCCAGAGGCCTATATGCAGGCGCTGATGCTGCTCCAGGAGTCAATTGGTAAAGAACGCCGCCCGCTTTCATGGGTTGTTGGCGATCAGGGTGTCTATCGCGCGAACATGCAGTCTGAGCGCGAGCGTAAACGTGGTGAACGTATTGCCGTCACCAACCTGCGTACGCCTGACGAAATTTAATTTGCGCCTGTGGGCCTGGAGAACACCTTCGCATATCACTACTCAAATAGCGCGAAGCCAGGCTTAACAGTCACCACGGACCATTTGCAATGGTGAACAATATGACCGACTTAACCGCGCAAGAAGCCGCCTGGCAGACTCGGGATCATCTCGATGACCCGGTCATTGGCGAACTGCGCAACCGTTTTGGGCCGGATGCCTTTACTGTTCAGGCCACCCGCACCGGGGTACCCGTTGTTTGGGTGAAGCGTGAGCAATTACTGGAAGTTGTCGATTTCCTCAAGAAATTGCCAAAACCTTACGTCATGCTGTTTGACTTACACGGCATGGACGAACGTCTGAGAACGCACCGCCAGGGTCTCCCTGCCGCGGATTTTTCCGTTTTCTACCACCTGATCTCAATAGACCGCAACACGGATATCATGCTCAAGGTGGCATTGTCTGAAAACGACATGCATCTGCCGACGATCACCAAACTTTTCCCGAACGCCAACTGGTACGAGCGTGAAACCTGGGAAATGTTCGGCATGACCTTCGACGGCCACCCGCATCTGACGCGCATCATGATGCCGCAGACCTGGACCGGCCACCCGCTGCGTAAAGACTACCCGGCACGCGCCACCGAATTCGACCCGTTTGAGCTGACCAAAGCCAAGCAGGATCTGGAGATGGAAGCGCTGACCTTCAAGCCGGAAGACTGGGGCATGAAGCGCGGCACCGAAAACGAGGACTTCATGTTCCTCAACCTGGGTCCAAACCACCCGTCTGCGCACGGTGCTTTCCGTATTATCCTTCAGCTTGACGGCGAAGAGATTGTCGACTGCGTCCCTGACATCGGCTACCACCACCGTGGTGCCGAGAAGATGGGCGAACGTCAGTCCTGGCACAGCTACATTCCGTATACTGACCGTATCGAATACCTCGGCGGCTGCGTGAACGAAATGCCATACGTGCTGGCCGTTGAGAAACTGGCAGGCATCACCGTCCCGGATCGCGTTAACGTGATTCGCGTAATGCTGTCTGAACTGTTCCGTATTAACAGCCACCTGCTGTACATCTCCACGTTCATTCAGGACGTCGGCGCGATGACGCCGGTCTTCTTCGCCTTTACCGACCGTCAGAAAATCTACGATCTGGTGGAAGCGATTACCGGTTTCCGTATGCACCCAGCCTGGTTCCGTATCGGTGGTGTGGCGCACGATCTGCCGCGCGGTTGGGACCGTCTGCTGCGTGAATTCCTCGACTGGATGCCGAAACGTCTGGCGTCTTACGAGAAAGCCGCGCTGCGTAACTCCATCCTGAAAGGCCGTTCCCAGGGCGTTGCTGCCTACGGCGCGAAAGAAGCGCTGGAGTGGGGGACTACCGGTGCTGGCCTGCGTGCGACCGGGATTGATTTCGACGTGCGTAAAGCGCGTCCTTACTCTGGTTACGAGAACTTCGACTTTGAAGTCCCGGTTGGCGGCGGTGTTTCCGACTGCTACACCCGCGTGATGTTGAAAGTGGAAGAGCTGCGCCAGAGCCTGCGCATCCTTGAGCAGTGCCTCAACAACATGCCGGAAGGCCCGTTCAAGGCGGATCACCCGCTGACGACGCCGCCACCGAAAGAGCGCACGCTGCAACATATCGAGACCCTGATCACCCACTTCCTGCAAGTTTCCTGGGGCCCGGTCATGCCGGCACAGGAATCCTTCCAGATGATTGAAGCGACCAAGGGTATCAACAGCTACTACCTCACCAGCGACGGCAGCACCATGAGCTACCGCACCCGCGTGCGTACGCCAAGCTTCGCGCACTTGCAGCAGATCCCGGCCGCCATTCGCGGCAGTCTGGTCTCCGACCTGATTGTGTATCTGGGTAGTATCGATTTTGTTATGTCAGATGTGGACCGCTAATTATGCACGAGAATCAACAACCACAAACCGAGGCTTTTGAGCTGAGTGAAGCAGAGCGTGCCGCCATTGAGCACGAGATGCACCACTACGAAGACCCGCGTGCGGCGTCCATTGAAGCGCTGAAAATCGTACAGAAACAGCGTGGTTGGGTGCCGGATGGGGCGATCTATGCGATCGCAGAAGTGCTGGGCATTCCGGCAAGTGACGTAGAAGGCGTAGCCACGTTCTACAGCCAGATCTTCCGTCAGCCGGTAGGCCGCCATGTGATCCGCTACTGTGACAGCGTGGTCTGCCACATCACCGGTTATCAGGGCATTCAGGCTGCGATTGAGAAGAAACTCAATATTAAGCCGGGCCAGACCACCTTCGACGGACGTTTTACTCTGCTGCCAACCTGCTGCCTGGGTAACTGCGACAAGGGGCCGACCATGATGATTGATGAGGACACTCACAGCCATCTGACGCCGGAAGCGATTCCTGACCTGCTGGAGCAGTACAAATGAAAACTGTAATTCGTACTGCTGAGACGCATCCGCTGACCTGGCGTCTGCGTGATGACAAACAGCCGGTATGGCTCGACGAATATCAGAGCAAAAACGGCTATGCCGGTGCGCGTAAAGCCCTTGGCGGCATGGCGCCGGACGACATCGTTAACGCGGTGAAAGAGTCTGGCCTGAAAGGCCGCGGTGGTGCGGGCTTCTCCACCGGTCTGAAGTGGAGCCTGATGCCGAAAGATGAATCCATGAACATCCGTTACCTGCTGTGTAACGCCGATGAAATGGAGCCGGGTACCTATAAAGACCGTCTGCTGATGGAACAGCTGCCGCACCTGCTGGTGGAAGGCATGCTGATCTCCGCGTTCGCGCTGAAAGCGTACCGTGGCTACATCTTCCTGCGCGGCGAATACATCGAAGCGGCGGAAAACCTGCGTCGTGCGATTGCCGAAGCCACCGAAGCGGGACTGCTGGGTAAAAACATCCTGGGCACCGGGTTTGACTTCGAGCTGTTCGTGCACACCGGTGCCGGGCGTTATATCTGCGGTGAAGAAACCGCGCTGATTAACTCCCTGGAAGGCCGCCGCGCGAACCCGCGCTCCAAGCCACCGTTCCCGGCAAGCTCCGGCGTGTGGGGTAAACCGACCTGCGTCAACAACGTCGAAACCCTGTGTAACGTCCCGGCGATCCTTGCGAACGGCGTGGAGTGGTATCAGGGCATCTCCTCAAGCAAAGATGCCGGTACCAAGCTGATGGGCTTCTCCGGTCGCGTGAAGAACCCTGGCGTCTGGGAGCTGCCGTTCGGCACCACCGCACGCGAAATTCTTGAAGACTACGCCGGCGGCATGCGCGATGGCCTGAAATTCAAAGCCTGGCAGCCGGGTGGGGCAGGGACGGACTTCCTGACCGAAGCCCACCTTGACCTGCCAATGGAGTTCGAAAGCATTGGTAAAGCAGGTAGCCGTCTGGGTACCGCGCTGGCGATGGCCGTCGACCACGAGATCGGCATGGTATCCCTGGTGCGTAACCTGGAAGAGTTCTTCGCCCGCGAGTCCTGCGGCTGGTGCACACCGTGCCGTGATGGTCTGCCGTGGAGCGTGAAGATCCTGCGTGCTATCGAACGTGGCGAAGGCCAGCCTGGCGATATCGAGACACTTGAGCAACTGTGTCGATTCTTAGGACCGGGTAAAACCTTCTGTGCCCACGCACCGGGCGCCGTCGAGCCGCTGCAAAGCGCGATTAAATATTTCCGCGACGAATTCGAAGCAGGCATCAAGCAGCCGTTCAGCAATACCCATTCGATCAATGGTATTCAGCCGAACCTGCTGAAAGCGCGCTGGTAAAAACAGAATTTTGATTAACGCTCGGTTTCGGCCGAGCCAACTGGAAGCATGCTAATGGCTACGATTCATGTAGACGGCAAAGAATACGAAGTCAACGGGGCGGACAACCTGCTGGAAGCTTGTCTGTCTCTTGGCCTCGATATTCCGTACTTTTGCTGGCATCCGGCGCTGGGCAGCGTCGGTGCTTGCCGCCAGTGTGCGGTGAAGCAATATCAAAACGCGGAAGACACGCGTGGTCGCCTGGTGATGTCCTGTATGACGCCAGCCGCCGAAGGCACCTTTATTTCGATTGATGACGAAGAAGCCAAACAGTTCCGTGAAAGCGTGGTGGAGTGGTTGATGACCAACCACCCGCACGACTGTCCGGTGTGTGAGGAGGGCGGTAACTGCCACCTTCAGGATATGACCGTCATGACCGGTCACAGCTTCCGTCGCTATCGCTTTACCAAGCGTACCCACCGTAACCAGGATCTGGGGCCGTTCATCTCTCACGAAATGAACCGCTGCATCGCCTGCTACCGCTGTGTGCGTTACTACAAAGATTATGCAGACGGTCAGGATCTGGGCGTGTATGGCGCGCATGACAACGTTTACTTCGGTCGTCCGGAAGACGGTACGCTTGAAAGTGAATTCTCCGGTAACCTGGTAGAAATCTGTCCGACCGGCGTATTCACGGATAAAACCCACTCTGAACGTTACAACCGTAAATGGGACATGCAGTTTGCGCCAAGCATCTGCCAGCAGTGCTCCCTCGGCTGTAACACCAGCCCGGGTGAACGTTACGGCGAACTGCGTCGTATCGAAAACCGTTACAACGGTACCGTTAACCACTACTTCCTCTGCGACCGCGGTCGTTTCGGCTATGGCTATGTGAACCTGAAAGACCGTCCGCGTCAGCCGGTTCAGCGCCGTGGCGATGACGTCATTACCCTCAACGCTGAGCAGGCGATGCAGGGCGCGGCAGATATTCTGCGTCAGTCGAAGAAAGTGATCGGCATTGGTTCCCCGCGCGCCAGCATCGAAAGCAACTTCGCGCTGCGCGAGCTGGTTGGGGCGGAAAACTTCTACACCGGTATCGCCCAGGGCGAGCAGGAACGTCTCCAGCTGGTGCTGAAAGTGCTGCGTGAAGGCGGCATTCACACGCCTGCGCTGCGCGAAATCGAATCTTATGATGCGGTTCTGGTGCTGGGTGAAGATCTGACGCAGACTGGCGCACGCGCGGCCCTGGCGGTTCGTCAGGCGGTGAAAGGCAAAGCACGTGAAATGGCAGCGGCGCAGAAAGTGGCTGACTGGCAGATTGCGGCCATCCTCAACATCGGTCAGCGCGCGAAGCATCCTCTGTTTGTGACTAACGTCGACAACACCCGTCTGGACGATATCGCGGCGTGGACCTACTGCGCGCCGGTTGAAGATCAGGCGCGCCTCGGATTTGCCATTGCCCACGCGCTGGACAGCAACTCGCCGGCCGTTGAACTGGATCGCGACCTGCAAAACAAGGTCGACGTGATTGTTCAGGCGCTGGCGGGGGCGAAGAAACCGCTGATTATTTCCGGTACCAACGCCGGTAGCGCTGAAATCATTCAGGCCGCAGCGAACGTTGCCAAAGCCCTGAAGGGACGCGGCGCTGACGTTGGTGTGACCATGATTGCCCGTGCGGTGAACAGCATCGGTCTGGGTATGATTGGCGGCGGCTCGCTGGAAGACGCGTTAAGCGAACTGGAATCCGGTGCCGCTGACGCCGTTGTGGTGCTGGAAAATGACCTGCATCGCCATGCTTCTGCCGCTCGCGTTGACGCCGCGCTCTCCAGAGCGCCGCTGGTGATGGTTATCGACCATCAGCGCACCGCGATCATGGACAAAGCGCATCTCGTTCTCTCTGCGGCAAGCTTCGCAGAAAGCGACGGGACGGTGATCAACAACGAAGGTCGCGCCCAGCGTTTCTTCCAGGTTTATGACCCGGCCTACTACGACAGCAACACCGTGATGCTGGAAAGCTGGCGCTGGCTGCACTCTCTGCACAGCACCGTGCAGAGCCGTGAAGTTGACTGGACGCAGCTCGACCACGTTATCGACGCGGTTGTTGAGAAACTGCCTCAGCTGGCGGGTATTAAAGATGCCGCGCCGGATGCAAGCTTCCGCATTCGCGGCCAGAAACTGGCGCGTGAGCCGCACCGCTACAGCGGTCGTACCGCGATGCGCGCCAACATCAGCGTGCACGAACCGCGTCAGCCGCAGGATAAAGACACCATGTTCGCCTTCTCGATGGAAGGGAACAACCAGCCGTCTGCGCCGCGTTCGCAAATCCCGTTTGCATGGGCACCGGGCTGGAACTCCCCGCAGGCATGGAACAAATTCCAGGCTGAAGTGGGCGGTCACCTGCGCCACGGCGATCCGGGCGTGCGTCTGATTGAAGCCTCCGAAACCGGTCTGGACTTCTTCACCACCGTTCCGGCGAGCTTCCAGGCGCAGGAAGGTCACTGGCGTATTGCACCGTACTACCATCTGTTCGGTAGCGACGAAATGTCCCAGCGTTCTCCGGTATTCCAGCAGCGTATGCCGCAGCCGTACATCAAGCTCAACCCGGCGGATGCCGCGAAGCTTGGCGTTAACGCGGGTGCGAACATTGCCTTTAGCTACGACGGCCAGACAATCAGCCTGCCGCTGATTATTTCTGAACGCCTGTCAGCAGGGCAGGTGGGTCTGCCGATGGGTATGCCTGGCATCGCGCCGGTCCTGGCGGGTGCGCATCTTGATAACCTTCAGGAGGCAAAAGCATGAGTTGGTTAACGCCGGATCTTATCGACATACTGCTGAGCATTCTGAAAGCGGTTGTGATTCTGCTGGTGGTCGTCACCTGCGGCGCGTTCATGAGCTTTGGTGAACGTCGTCTGCTCGGTCTGTTCCAGAACCGTTACGGACCGAACCGCGTGGGCTGGGGTGGTTCACTCCAGCTGGTCGCGGACATGATCAAGATGTTCTTTAAAGAGGACTGGGTTCCGCGCTTCTCGGACCGCGTGATCTTTACGCTGGCGCCGATGATCGCCTTCACCTCGCTGCTGCTGGCGTTTGCTATCGTTCCGGTCAGCCCGACCTGGGTGGTCGCTGACCTGAACATCGGCATTCTGTTCTTCCTGATGATGGCAGGCCTCGCGGTCTACGCGGTGCTGTTCGCAGGCTGGTCCAGTAACAACAAATACTCGCTGCTGGGTGCGATGCGTGCTTCCGCGCAGACGCTGAGCTACGAAGTGTTCCTGGGTCTCTCCCTGATGGGCGTGGTGGCGCAGGCCGGTTCATTTAACATGACCGACATCGTCAACAACCAGGCCGACATCTGGAACGTTATCCCGCAGTTCTTTGGGTTTATTACCTTTGCCATCGCGGGCGTGGCGGTGTGTCACCGTCACCCGTTTGACCAGCCAGAAGCCGAACAGGAACTGGCCGACGGTTACCACATTGAATATTCCGGTATGAAGTTCGGTCTGTTCTTCGTGGGCGAGTACATCGGTATCGTCACCATTTCGGCGTTGATGGTAACGCTGTTCTTTGGTGGCTGGCATGGCCCGTTCTTACCGCCGTTCATCTGGTTCGCGCTGAAAACCGCGTTCTTCATGATGATGTTCATTTTGATTCGCGCAGCGTTACCGCGTCCGCGTTATGACCAGGTAATGTCCTTCGGCTGGAAAGTGTGCCTGCCGCTGACGCTCGTCAACTTGTTGGTAACGGCGGCTGTCATTCTCTGGCAGCAGCCATAAGGGGCTTTGAGATCATGACCTTAAAAGAATTATTGGTAGGTTTCGGCACCCAGGTACGCAGTATCTGGATGATCGGCCTGCATGCGTTTGCCAAACGCGAAACCCGGATGTACCCGGAAGAGCCGGTATATCTGCCGCCGCGCTACCGTGGACGTATCGTGCTGACGCGCGACCCGGACGGTTCCGAGCGTTGCGTTGCCTGTAACCTGTGTGCGGTAGCGTGTCCGGTGGGCTGTATCTCTCTGCAAAAAGCAGAGACGGTAGACGGCCGCTGGTATCCTGAGTTCTTCCGCATCAACTTCTCACGCTGCATTTTCTGCGGTCTGTGTGAAGAAGCGTGCCCAACCACGGCGATTCAGCTGACTCCAGACTTTGAGCTGGGTGAGTACAAGCGTCAGGATCTGGTGTACGAGAAAGAGGATCTGCTGATTTCCGGTCCGGGCAAATACCCGGAATATAACTTCTACCGGATGGCGGGTATGGCAATCGACGGCAAAGATAAAGGCGAAGCTGAGAACGAAGCTAAGCCTATCGACGTCAAGAGCCTGTTACCGTAAGGAGAGGGCAATGGAATTCGCTTTTTATATCTGTGGCCTTATCGCCATCCTGGCTACGCTGCGAGTGATCACGCACACCAATCCGGTGCATGCGCTGCTGTATTTAATCATCTCGCTGCTGGCTATTTCCGGGGTGTTCTTTGCGCTGGGCGCGCACTTCGCCGGTGCGCTGGAAATCATCGTCTACGCCGGGGCCATCATGGTGCTGTTCGTGTTCGTGGTGATGATGCTCAACCTGGGCGGCTCTGAAATTGAGCAGGAACGTCAGTGGTTAAAACCGCAGGTGTGGATTGGCCCGGCGATTCTGTCGGCCATCATGCTGGCGGTGATTGTTTACGCCATTCTGGGCGTCAACGACCAGGGTATCGACGGGACGCCAATCAGCGCGAAAGCCGTGGGTATCACCCTGTTTGGTCCGTACGTTCTGGCGGTTGAGCTGGCCTCGATGCTGCTGCTGGCGGGTCTGGTTGTGGCCTTCCACGTTGGCCGCGAAGAGCGTGTCGGCGAGGTGCTGAGCAACCGCACTGACGACCGCGCGAAAAGAAAAACGGAGGAACGCGCATGATCCCCTTAACACATGGACTGATCCTCGCTGCGATTTTATTCGTTCTGGGCTTAACCGGTCTGGTTATCCGCCGCAATCTGCTGTTTATGCTGATCGGTCTGGAAATCATGATCAACGCTTCCGCGCTGGCCTTTGTGGTCGCCGGCAGCTACTGGGGCCAGGCCGATGGTCAGGTGATGTACATTCTCGCCATCAGCCTCGCGGCTGCTGAAGCGAGTATTGGCTTGGCGCTGTTGCTACAGCTCCATCGTCGCCGCCAGAACCTGAACATCGATTCAGTAAGTGAGTTGCGTGGATGAACATGCTTGCCTTAACCATTATTTTTCCGCTGATTGGCTTCGTGCTGCTGGCGTTTTCTCGCGGCCGCTGGTCTGAGAATCTGTCTGCCACCGTGGGCATTGGCTCTATCGGCCTGGCTGCGCTGGTCACAGCGTATGCGGGTATCGACTTCTTTAACAATGGACGTCAGGCCTACAGCGTACCGCTGTGGAACTGGATGTCGGTCGGTAACTTCAACATCGGTTTCAACCTGGTGCTGGATGGTCTGTCTCTGACCATGCTCTCCGTGGTCACCGGCGTCGGCTTCCTGATCCACATGTTCGCCTCCTGGTACATGCGCGGTGAAGAGGGATACTCCCGCTTCTTCGCCTACACCAACCTGTTTATCGCCAGCATGGTGGTTCTGGTGCTGGCCGATAACCTGCTGCTGATGTATCTGGGCTGGGAAGGCGTGGGTCTGTGCTCTTACCTGCTGATCGGTTTCTACTACACCGATCCGAAGAATGGCGCAGCGGCCATGAAAGCGTTCGTCGTGACCCGCGTGGGTGACGTCTTCCTCGCTTTCGCGCTGTTCATTCTCTACAACGAACTGGGCACGCTGAACTTCCGCGAAATGGTGGAACTGGCGCCGGCGCACTTCGAAGCAGGCAACAACATGCTGTGGTGGGCAACGCTGATGCTGCTGGGTGGCGCCGTGGGTAAATCCGCGCAGCTGCCGTTGCAGACATGGCTGGCCGACGCGATGGCGGGTCCAACCCCTGTCTCCGCGCTGATCCACGCCGCGACCATGGTTACCGCCGGTGTCTACCTGATTGCGCGTACCCATGGCCTGTTCCTGATGACCCCGGAAATTCTGCATCTGGTGGGTATTGTCGGTGCGGTTACGCTGGTGCTGGCAGGCTTTGCCGCGCTGGTGCAGACCGACATCAAACGCGTTCTCGCGTACTCCACCATGAGCCAGATTGGTTACATGTTCCTGGCGCTGGGCGTTCAGGCGTGGGACGCAGCCATTTTCCACCTGATGACGCACGCGTTCTTTAAAGCGCTGCTGTTCCTCTCATCCGGTTCGGTGATCCTGGCCTGCCACCACGAGCAGAACATCTTCAAAATGGGCGGACTGCGTAAGTCCATCCCGCTGGTCTATGTCTGCTTCCTGGTGGGCGGCGCGGCGCTGGCGGCACTGCCGCTGATTACCGCGGGCTTCTTCAGTAAGGACGAAATCCTTGCGGGCGCCATGGCGAATGGTCATATCAATCTGATGGTTGCGGGTCTGGTCGGTGCGTTCATGACCTCCCTGTACACCTTCCGTATGATTTTCATCGTCTTCCACGGTAAAGAACAAATTCACGCTCACGCAGGGAAGGGGATTACCAACCACCTGCCGCTGATTGTGCTGCTGGTCCTGTCCACCTTCGTTGGCGCGATGATTGTGCCACCGTTGCAGGGTGTACTGCCGGCAACAACCGAGCTTGAGCACGGTCGCGTTCTGACGCTTGAAATCACCTCCGGCGTAGTGGCTATAGCGGGCATCCTGATTGCCGCATGGCTGTGGCTGGGCAAACGCACGCTGGTGACTGCCGTTGCCAACAGCGCGCCGGGCCGTCTGCTGGGCACCTGGTGGTACAACGCGTGGGGCTTCGACTGGCTGTACGACATGATCTTCGTGAAGCCGTTCCTGGGCATTGCGTGGCTGCTGAAGCGCGATCCACTGAACAGCCTGATGAATATCCCGGCGATCCTCTCTCGCTTTGCAGGTAAAGGCCTGCTGTTTAGCGAGAACGGTTATCTGCGCTGGTATGTGGCGTCCATGAGCATCGGTGCGGTTGTCGTGCTGGCGCTGCTGATGGTATTGCGTTGATCGTAAAGTGAATTTTATTCGATTCGTTGAAAATCAGGCCCCTGCTGGGGGCCTTAAAAAGGAATGTAAATCGCCATGTTACTACCCTGGCTAATATTAATTCCCTTCATCGGCGGCTTCCTGTGCTGGCAGACCGAACGCTTTGGCGTGAAGATGCCGCGCTGGATCGCGCTGATCACCATGGGATTGACGCTCGCGCTTGGCCTGCAACTGTGGTTGCAGGGTGGCTACTCACTGACCCAGTCTGCGGGCCTTCCGCAGTGGCAGTCTGAGTTTATCCTGCCGTGGATCCCACGTTTCGGTATCACGATCCACCTCGCGATTGACGGTCTGTCGCTGCTGATGGTGGTGCTGACCGGTCTGCTCGGCGTTCTGGCGGTACTTTGCTCCTGGCGAGAAATCGAAAAATACCAGGGCTTCTTCCACCTGAACCTGATGTGGATCCTGGGCGGCGTGATCGGCGTGTTCCTGGCCATCGACATGTTCCTGTTCTTCTTCTTCTGGGAGATGATGCTGGTGCCGATGTACTTCCTGATCGCGCTGTGGGGTCACAAGGCATCCGACGGTAAAACGCGTATCACGGCGGCCACCAAGTTCTTCATCTATACCCAGGCGAGTGGTCTGGTGATGCTGATTGCCATCCTGGCGCTGGTGTTTGTGCATTACAACGCGACCGGTGTCTGGACCTTCAACTACGAAGACCTGCTGAAGACCCCGATGTCCCACGGCGTGGAATACCTGCTGATGCTGGGCTTCTTTATCGCCTTCGCGGTTAAAATGCCGGTGGTTCCGCTGCATGGCTGGCTGCCAGACGCGCACTCTCAGGCGCCAACGGCAGGTTCCGTTGACCTGGCGGGCATCTTGCTGAAAACCGCGGCTTACGGTCTGCTGCGTTTCTCCCTGCCGCTGTTCCCGAACGCCTCCGCAGAGTTCGCGCCGATTGCCATGTGGCTGGGCGTGATCGGTATCTTCTACGGTGCATGGATGGCCTTCACGCAGTACGACATCAAACGTCTGATTGCTTACACCTCCGTTTCCCACATGGGCTTCGTGCTGATTGCCATCTACACCGGCAGCCAGCTGGCGTACCAGGGCGCGGTTATCCAGATGATTGCGCACGGCCTGTCCGCTGCCGGTCTCTTCATCCTGTGTGGTCAGCTGTACGAACGTCTCCATACCCGCGACATGCGTATGATGGGCGGTCTGTGGGGCAAAATGAAATGGCTGCCGGCGCTCTCCATGTTCTTCGCGGTGGCGACTCTGGGTATGCCGGGTACCGGTAACTTCGTCGGCGAGTTTATGATCCTGTTCGGCAGCTTCAACGTGGTACCGACGATCACCGTCATCTCCACCTTTGGTCTGGTGTTTGCCTCCGTGTACTCGCTGGCGATGCTGCACCGCGCTTACTTCGGTAAAGCGAAGAGTGAAATTGCTGCACAAGAATTGCCGGGGATGTCGCTGCGAGAGCTGTTCATCATCCTGCTGCTGGTCGTACTGCTGGTGCTGTTGGGCTTCTATCCGCAGCCGATTCTGGATACCTCGCACTCCGCGATGGGTAACATCCAGCAGTGGTTTGTTAATTCTGCTTCTACTACAAGGCCGTAATTCGCCATGACAATAACTCCACAACAACTGATCGCGCTGCTACCGCTGCTGATCGTCGGATTGACGGTGGTGGTTGTGATGCTCTCCATTGCGTGGCGACGCAATCACTTCCTGAATGCGACCCTGTCCGTTCTGGGTCTGAACGCTGCGTTAGTCTCCCTCTGGTTTGTTGGCCAGGCGGGAGCGATGGACGTCACGCCGCTGATGCGCGTTGACGGCTACGCCATGCTCTACACCGGTCTGGTGCTGCTGGCGAGCCTGGCAACCTGTACCTTTGCGTACCCGTGGCTCGAAGGATACAACGACAACAAAGAAGAGTTTTACCTGCTGGTACTGATTGCTGCACTGGGCGGCATTCTGCTGGCGAACGCGAACCACATGGCCGCGCTGTTCCTTGGTATTGAGTTGATCTCACTGCCGCTGTTCGGCCTGATTGGTTACGCCTTCCGTCAGAAGCGCTCTCTGGAAGCGGCTATCAAGTACACCATTCTGTCTGCTGCCGCGTCGTCGTTCCTGCTGTTCGGTATCGCGCTGCTGTATGCACAGACGGGTAACCTCTCCTTCCTGGCCATCGGTAAGAGCCTCGGCGACGGCATGATGCATGAGCCGCTGCTGCTGGCGGGTCTGGGCATGATGATTGTTGGCCTTGGCTTTAAACTCTCTCTGGTTCCGTTCCACCTGTGGACGCCAGACGTCTACCAGGGTGCGCCTGCACCGGTCTCTACCTTCCTGGCGACGGCGAGTAAAATCGCTATCTTCGGCGTGGTTATGCGTCTGTTCCTGTACGCCCCGGTGGGTGATAGCGAAGCGGTTCGCGTGGTGCTGGGCATTATCGCGTTCGTTTCTATCATCTTCGGTAACCTGATGGCGCTGAGCCAGACCAACATCAAGCGTCTGCTGGGCTACTCCTCTATCTCCCATCTGGGTTACCTGCTGGTGGCGCTGATTGCGCTGCAAAGCGGTGAGATGTCGATGGAAACCGTGGGTGTGTATCTGGCCGGTTACCTGTTCAGCAGCCTCGGCGCGTTCGGCGTGGTGAGCCTGATGTCCAGCCCGTACCGTGGCCCGGATGCAGATTCCCTGTTCTCCTACCGTGGACTGTTCTGGCACCGTCCGATTCTGTCTGCGGTAATGACCGTGATGATGCTCTCTCTGGCGGGTATCCCAATGACGCTGGGCTTTATCGGTAAGTTCTACGTGCTGGCCGTCGGTGTGCAGGCGGGTCTGTGGTGGCTGACGGCGGGTGTCGTTATCGGCTCCGCGATTGGTCTCTACTACTACCTGCGCGTTGCCGTGAGCCTGTACCTGAGCGCGCCTCAGCAGCTCAACCGCGATGCGCCGTCCAACTGGCAGTACAGCGCCGGCGGTATCGTGGTGCTAATCTCCGCGCTGCTGGTGCTGATCTTCGGTATCTATCCGCAGCCGCTGATTGATATCGTGCAGCGAGCGATGCCGCTGATGTAAAAACAAAAAACCCGCATCGGCGGGTTTTTTATTGTTTTCTCCCTCTCCCCGTGGGAGAGGGCCGGGGTGAGGGCACCAGCCCGCACAGAGTAAAACATGCCCAGGGCGCTACGCTTGCAGGGCATACGGGTCTTGTAGGTCGGGTAAGCGAAGCGTCACCCGACTAAGCTAACTGCTTCCTGCTTATAAGCGGCCCTTCAATCTTCTTCATCGAGCGGTCCAGCACCTCTTCAATCACCGACGATAGCTCATTTAGCTCAAACTTCGCCACATAGCCGTCCGCCTTCACTTTGCGAATATGATCTTCGTTCGCGTTGCCGGAAAGAGACGAGTGGATCACCACCGGAATATCTTTCAGTACCGGGTCGGTTTTGATTTTGCGCGTCAGCGTAAAGCCGTCCATCTCCGGCATTTCGAGGTCGGTCAATACCAGGGCAATCTTATCGGTAACGGGGACGCCCTCAGCCTGAGCCTGCGCGGCCAACTGAGTGATTTTCTCCCACGCGTCTTTGCCGGTGATATGCAGCTGGGCCGGGATCTCCATCGCCTGCAATCCCTTCTCCAGCATTGAGCGCGCCACTTTCGAATCTTCTGCAACAATCGCGACAGAGCCAGGCTTGATGTTAAATTTGGTGGTTTCCAGATGGGTGGCGTGCAGATCGTGGTTCGCCGGGGTGATGTCGTACAGGATCTGCTCCACGTCCAGCACCATCGCCAGATCGTTGGTATCCGTCTTCTCGTCCAGGCAGGCAATGCTGGTAATGTAGCGACCGCTGACGGCAGTTTCCGCAGCATGCACCTGCTTCCAGTCCAGACGCATGATGTTTTCCACCGATTCCACAGCAAACGCCTGCACGCTGCGGGCATATTCGGTGATCAGCAGGATGTTCAGCCCGGTGGCTGGCTTGCAGCCGGCGACGGCGGCCAGATCGATCACCGGGATCACCTGGTCGCGAATGTTCACCATCCCCATCAGTGGAGACTTCATTCCCGCCGGTTTGGTGAAGGTCGGCATCGGCACAATTTCGCGCAATTTGAACACGTTGATGCCGAACAGCTCGGATTTATTTTCGTTCAGAGAGGTGCCAAGACGGAACAGCAACAGTTCAAAACGGTTGGACAGGGTCAGGTTCGCCCTGTCATCAATATCTTTCTGGAAATTATCCATTCTACCCTCAAGAGAAATGCTGGCCTTTTAATCGTTATCGGCACGCTGAGGGAAAAATGAAGGACTAAACGCTGACCTGAGCAAAATCTTCCGCCAGCTCGCATGCCGGAAATACTTCCCGACACTCTGCCAGCAGGCTTTCAGCGCCGCGGACGTCATAGCGTGAGCTGACGTGAGTAACAATCAGTTTCCGGACGCCAGCCTCACGCGCCAGCTGCGCCGCCTGACGCGTTGAGCTGTGCCCCCGGCTGTTGGCTTTTTCTTCCATCGCCGCTTCCAGCGTCGCCTCATGCACCATCACATCCACACCCCCGGCAAGCCTGAGCGCCGAAGGGCAGGGGGCGGTATCCCCAAAAATAGCCAGTTTTTTGCCTGGCTGCGGCGGCGCGAGGTAATCCTGACCGTTGATGACGCGCCCGTCTTCCAGCGTGACGGTCTCGCCGTGCTTCAGACGCTGGAACAGCGGGCCAGGTTTCACCCCATCGGCCTGCAACGCGGCGGCGTTCAGCGCACCGGGCTTGTCATGCTCCTCAACGCGATAGCCGTAACATTCCACCGGATGGTTAAGCGGGTAAGCGCGCACCTGATAATCTCCGTCGTCGAACACCAGACCTTCGCCGATCTCCACCACCTCCAGCGGATAATCGGTCCACGAGCCGCTCAGGCGCAGCGTGGTTTCAACAAATTCCTGAATACCCGCAGGGCCATAAATGGTCAGCGGGTTAGCGTTACCGGCCATCGAACGGCTACACAGCAGGCCCGGCAGGCCAAACAGATGGTCGCCGTGTAGATGGGTGATAAATATTTTATCCACTTTCCCCGGGTGGTATGAGGTATGCAGCAGCTGATGCTGCGTACCCTCGCCGCAGTCAAACAGCCACAGCCCACCGCGGGTAGGATGCTTAAGATCCAGCAGAATCGCCGTCACGTTTCGTGAGCGGGTTGGCACCCCGGCGGACGTACCCAGAAAAATCAGTTCCATAACGCAATCAGCCCTTTGCCGAATGGGAAGGGGTTTAGTATAACGTGATGAACCCCAGTAAGGAGAAACACATGATCCAGTGGCAAGATCTACACCACAGCGAACTGACCGTGCAGTCACTCTACGCCCTGCTCAAGCTGCGCTGTGAAGTCTTCGTGGTTGAACAAACCTGCCCGTATCAGGATATCGACGGCGATGACCTGGTCGGCGAGAACCGGCACATCCTCGGCTGGCGCGATAACGAGCTGGTGGCGTATGCGAGGATTCTGAAAAGCGAAGAGGAATTTGACCCTGTCGTCATTGGGCGCGTCATTATCAGCGGCCGCGCGCGCGGTGAAAAGCTGGGCTATCAGCTGATGGAAAAAACGCTGGACGCATGCCAGAAACAGTGGCCGGACAAGGCGTTATACCTGGGCGCGCAGGCGCATTTGCAATCATTCTATGGCCATTTTGGTTTTACCCCGGTCACGGACATTTACGACGAAGATGGCATCCCACACATCGGCATGGCGCTCGAAGCGAAACAGGCGCAATAGCAAGACGTTGTCTATAGTTACCGGACTGGTGTACTAACATGGAGAAAAAAATGTCATTTCAATCCTGGGATACCCGAGTCGACGACGACCTGACGCTGCTAAGCGAAACGCTGGAAGAAGTGCTGCGCTCTTCAGGCGATCCTGCCGATCAGAAGTACATTGAGCTCAAAGCCCGCGCCGAGCAGGCGCTGCATGACGTGAAAAACCGCGTCAGTAACGCCTCCGACAATTACTACTACCGCGCCAAACAGGCGGTTTATCGTGCCGACGATTATGTGCATGAAAAACCGTGGCAGGGCATTGGGGTCGGTGCGGCCGTAGGGCTGGTGCTGGGTCTGCTGTTAGCCCGTCGTTAAGCCGGTAAACCACTCCCTACACGTGGGTACTGCTATTTATCGTCAGTACCCCGTATAATATAAGGCTTTAACAGGGAGAGGTTCGCGTGCACTCGATTTTCCTCGCGCTGCAAAGCCTGCGCACTCAGCTTGCGCAAGCATTGCCTGCTATACCCGGTTTACGCCATTTCGATGTCTCTTTCCCGTTAAACGACGCCTTCGATCCGCTGGCCTGGCTGGGTGTGCAGCGATGCTATCCTCAGTTTTACTGGCAACAGCGCAGCGGCGATGAAGAACTTGCCGCGCTCGGAAGCCTCGCCCAGTTTGATTCTCTGGCTTCGGCCTCGCGGTTTTTGCACGCCCATGACGTAGCCAATGACACCCGTATCTGCGGCCTGAACGCCTTCAACCCGGCGCAGGGCAAGCTGTTTTTACCGCGCCTTCTCTGGCGACGGTCTGGCGGGGTCGCCACGCTGCGTCTGCAACTATGGAGCGAAACGTCGCTGCGGGAAGATGCCCGTGAGGCGCTGAATTTTGTCGATAACCTGCGCGACGCCGCGCCAATCCGCCCGTTGTCCGTGCAGATTGTGCAGGAAACCCATCATCCGGAAAAACCGGACTGGCTGGCGTTGATTCGTCAGGCGACGGATACCCTTGCTCGCGGCGATTTTGAGAAAGTGGTGCTCGCACGTGCTACAGACGTTCAGTGCCAGCAGCCCGTGAACGCCATCGCGCTGATGGCTGCCAGCCGCGCCCTAAACCTCAACTGCTATCATTTTTGTATGGTCTTTGACGCCAGCAATGCCTTCCTCGGCTCGACGCCCGAGCGCCTGTGGCGGCGACGCGGCACGCTGCTGCGCACTGAAGCGTTGGCAGGCACCGTCGCCAGCCATTCTGACGATAAGCAGGCCCAGCGTCTGGGCGACTGGCTGATGAACGACGATAAAAATCAGCGGGAAAATATGCTGGTGGTGGAAGATATCTGCCAGCGTCTTCAGCACCATACCCGGACGCTGGAGATCCTGCCTGCGCAGGTGCTGCGTCTGCGCAAGGTGCAGCATTTACGCCGCTGTATCTGGACCGAACTTAAACAGCCTGACGACGAACAGTGTCTGCATATTTTGCAACCGACGGCGGCGGTGGCCGGGCTGCCGCGACAGGCGGCCCGAGAATTTATTGCGAAAGTCGAGCCGTTTGACCGGGAGTGGTACGCCGGTTCGGCGGGCTATTTATCGCGCGATCAGAGCGAATTCTGTGTGGCATTACGCTCCGCCCGCGTTCACAACGCTGCGCTGCGTCTTTATGCGGGGGCGGGCATCGTCAGCGGCTCCGATCCTGAGCAGGAGTGGCAGGAGATCGAAAACAAGGCCGCCGGGCTGCGTTCCCTTCTCCTAAGGGATTAATACTGATTCGTGCAATCCCGATTCATATCAAAATTCTGACTTTTTCTATTATTTATACTGTGTCGCATTCTTGATACTGGACAATCTCATGTCAGTAAGTTCTTTTAACCGACGCTGGGCGGCGGTGATCCTTGAAGCCCTGACCCGTCATGGTGTCAGGCATGTGTGTATTGCCCCGGGCTCTCGCTCCACGCCGCTCACCCTTGCTGCCGCGGAAAACCGGGCTTTTATTCACCACACCCATTTTGATGAGCGTGGTCTGGGCCATCTGGCGCTCGGGCTGGCGAAAGTCAGTAAAGCGCCCGTGGCGGTGATCGTCACCTCCGGCACGGCGGTGGCGAACCTCTATCCGGCGCTGATAGAAGCGGGATTAACCGGCGAAAAGCTGATTTTACTCACCGCCGACCGTCCCCCGGAATTTATCGACTGCGGCGCTAACCAGGCGATTCGTCAGCCTGGCATTTTTGCCTCGCATCCTTCACAGACGGTCTCGTTGCCGCGCCCCACCCAGGACATTCCCGCCAGCTGGCTGGTCTCAACCCTCGACCACGCCATGAACGCACTGCGCAGCGGCGGGCTACACATTAACTGCCCGTTTGCCGAGCCGCTGTACGGTGAAATGAACGATACTGGCCTCGTCTGGCAACAGCAGCTGGGAGACTGGTGGGAGAGCGAAAAACCCTGGCTGCGCGAGCAGACGCATCTGGAAAGCGCTAAACAGCGCGACTGGTTCTTCTGGCGTCAGAAGCGCGGCGTGGTGATAGCCGGGCGGATGAGTGCGGCGGAAGGTAAGCTTGCGGCGGAGTGGGCACAAACGCTTGGCTGGCCGCTGATTGGTGACGTGCTTTCCCAGACGGGCCAGCCGCTGCCCTGCGCCGACCTCTGGCTGGGGAACGCGAAAGCGGTCACCGAGCTGGCGCAGGCGCAGATTGTCGTCCAGCTGGGATCGAGCCTGACGGGGAAGCGTCTGCTCCAGTGGCAGGCCACCTGTACGCCTGAAGAGTACTGGCTGGTGGACCCGCTCGAAGGACGCCTTGACCCGGCACACCATCGTGGCCGCCGCCTGGTGAGCGATATTAACAGCTGGCTGGAATTGCATCCGGCGGAAAAACGCAAACCCTGGGCGGTGGAGATCCCGGCGCTGTCACGTCAGGCGTGGGAACTCACCAAAGCGCAGTGCGAGGCGTTCAGTGAAGCCGGGCTGGCGCACCGTATCCGCAAATATCTTCCCGAGCAGGGACAACTTTTTGTCGGTAACAGCCTGGTGGTGCGCCTGATTGACGCCTTTTCGCAGCTGCCGGCGGGTTATCCGGTGTACAGCAACCGGGGCGCGAGCGGCATTGACGGCCTGATCTCCACCGCCGCTGGCGTACAGAGGGCCAGCGCGAAATCCACGCTGGCGATTGTGGGGGATCTCTCAGCCCTCTACGATCTCAACGCGCTGGCGCTCCTGCGTCAGGCGTCGGCCCCGTTCGTGCTGATTGTTGTGAACAATAACGGCGGGCAGATTTTCTCGTTGCTGCCGACGCCGCAAAGCGAGCGTGAGCGCTTCTATCTGATGCCGCAAAACGTGCAGTTCGAACACGCCGCCGCCATGTTCAGCCTGAAGTACCATCGCCCGGAAAACTGGGACGCGCTGGAGACGGCGCTGAACACCGCCTGGCGGCAGCCTGGCGCGACGCTCATTGAGCTGGTGGTAAACGATGCTGACGGCGCGCAGAAGCTGCAACATCTGCTTGCGCAGGTGAGTCACCTGTGATCCTCGCAGGCGTCTCCCAGCCAGGAAAACCAGGCTACCCCTGGCTGGTTTTCCTACACGGTTTTTCCGGCGACTGTCGCGAGTGGCAGGCTGTCGGGGCGTCGCTGCATGACTACCCCCGGCTCTACATTGACCTGCCCGGGCACGGTGGTTCAGCGGATACGGGCGTGACGGGGTTTGCAGAGGTAAGTGAATTGCTCTCGCATACCCTTGTTAGTTACAACATACTAAGATACTGGCTCGTGGGGTACTCCCTCGGCGGCCGCATTGCGATGTTCCATGCCTGCCAGCATCCTGCGGGGTTAGACGGGGTGATTGTGGAAGGTGGACACCCGGGCCTGCAAGACGCCGATGCGCGCCAGGCCCGGCTGATCTCTGACCGCCGCTGGGCGTCACGGTTTCGCAGTGAGCCGCTGGAGGCCGTCTTTGCCGACTGGTATCAACAGCCGGTCTTTGCCTCACTTACGGATGATCAGCGCAGGGCGCTGATCGCGCTGCGCAGCCGGAACAACGGCCCGAGGCTGGCAGAGATGCTGGAGGCCACCTCGCTTGCCGTTCAGCCTGATTTACGTCCCGCGCTCATCGCGCGTGATTTTTCTTTTGACTATCTCTATGGCGAACGTGACGGGAAGTTTGCAGCTATCGCCGCTGAACTTAACGCCACGCGTCATGCTATCCCTCACGCCGGACACAACGCCCACCGGGACAACCCGGAAGCTGTTGCCGCGAGTCTGGCTCAGATACTGCGTTATCGAAAAAAGGACACGCTATGATCTATCCTGATGAACACATGCTTTACGCGCCGGTTGAATGGCAGGACTGCTCCGAAGGCTACACCGACATTCGTTACCACAAATCCGCCGATGGTATCGCCAAAATCACTATCAACCGTCCACAGGTGCGCAACGCATTTCGTCCGCTGACCGTAAAAGAGATGATCCAGGCGCTGGCGGATGCCCGCTACGATGACACTATCGGCGTCATCATCCTCACCGGGGAAGGGGAGAAAGCCTTCTGCTCCGGCGGCGATCAGAAAGTCCGCGGTGACTACGGCGGATACCAGGATGATGCGGGCACGCACCACCTGAACGTGCTGGATTTCCAGCGCCAGATCCGCACCTGTCCAAAACCGGTGGTCGCGATGGTGGCAGGGTATTCCATCGGCGGCGGTCA
The DNA here is from genome assembly GCF_002787395.1 of Enterobacter sp. CRENT-193. NCBI lineage: Bacteria > Pseudomonadati > Pseudomonadota > Gammaproteobacteria > Enterobacterales > Enterobacteriaceae > Enterobacter > Enterobacter sp. CRENT-193. Next base: position 2,314,672 of record NZ_CP024812.1, read on the forward strand.
CGTGCTGCACATGATGTGTGACCTGACGATCGCGGCGGAAAATGCCATTTTCGGTCAGACTGGCCCGAAAGTCGGCTCTTTCGACGGCGGCTGGGGCGCGTCCTATATGGCGCGCATTGTCGGTCAGAAAAAAGCCCGCGAAATCTGGTTCCTGTGCCGTCAGTACAACGCCCAGGAAGCGCTGGATATGGGGCTGGTTAACACCGTGGTGCCGATCGCCGATCTGGAAAAAGAGACCGTGCGATGGTGTCGCGAAATGCTGCAAAACAGCCCAATGGCGCTGCGCTGCCTGAAAGCGGCCCTCAACGCCGACTGTGACGGTCAGGCGGGCCTTCAGGAGCTGGCAGGTAACGCCACCATGCTGTTCTATATGACCGAAGAGGGTCAGGAAGGGCGCAACGCGTTCAACGAAAAACGCCAGCCGGACTTCAGCAAATACAAACGGAACCCGTAATGCATTGCGCGCAGGTTTACCGCTGGCAGATACCGATGGACGCGGGCGTGGTGCTGCGTGAACGGCGGTTAAAAACCCGTGACGGCTTTTGCGTGCATCTCCGGCAGAGCGAGCGGGAAGGGTGGGGCGAAATCGCCCCGCTTCCGGGCTTTAGCCTGGAAACGCTGGACGAGGCGCAGGCTGCGCTGATGGCCTGGACGTACGAATGGCGTGAGGGAGCAGATCCGGCGCTGCCGGACGTTCCTTCCGCCGCGTTCGGCATCAGCTGCGCGCTGGCAGAGCTGGACGGCAGTTTGCCGGAGGCGGCGAACTATCGCGCCGCGCCGCTCTGTACTGGCGATCCGGATGAACTTTTCGCGCTCCTTTCCGCGATGCCTGGCGAGAAGGTGGCGAAAATAAAGGTCGGCCTGTACGAAGCGGTGCGCGACGGGATGGTGGTTAATCTGTTACTGGAAGCCATTCCCGATCTGCACCTGCGCCTGGACGCCAACCGCGCCTGGACACCGCTCAGGGCGCAGCAGTTTGCGAAGTACGTCAACCCGGCGTACCGCAGCCGCATCGCGTTTCTCGAAGAGCCGTGCAAAACGCGCGACGACTCTCGCGCCTTCGCCCGGGAAACCGGCATCGCCATCGCCTGGGATGAGAGCCTGCGCGAAGCCGATTTCGCGTTTGCCGCCGAGCCGGGCGTCAGGGCCGTGGTGATTAAGCCAACGCTGACCGGCAGCCTCGACAAGGTGCGCGAGCAGGTTGCGGCGGCCCATGCCGCAGGGCTGACGGCGGTGATCAGTTCATCCATCGAATCCAGCCTCGGCCTGACGCAGCTGGCGCGCATCGCTGCATGGTTAACGCCGGACACCGTTCCCGGTCTCGATACGCTAAACCTGATGCAGGCCCAGCTGATTCGCCAGTGGCCTGGCAGCACCTTGCCGTGCCTCGACGTCGGGGCGCTGGAGCCATTGCGATGAGTTTTACCGACTGGCCGTGGCGGCACTGGCGCACCCGGCGTGCCGATAAACCCGCGCTGCGTTTAGACGATGTAACGCTCAGTTGGTCTCAGATGGGCGAGCGTATCGATCGCCTGGCAGCCGGTTTTCAGTCTCAGGGCGTTGCTGACGGTGACGGCGTCATGCTGCTCGCCCACAACCACCCGCAGACCCTGCTGGCCTGGCTGGCGCTGCTTCAGTGCGGCGCCCGCATTTTGCCGGTGAACCCTCAGCTTCCCCGTCCGCTGCTGGACGTCCTCCTGCCGCAGATGACCCTGCGTTTTGCGCTGGTGCTTAACGGTGAGTATGACGGTCTGCCCGCGCTGGCATTAAGAGAGGGCGAGGGGCAGGGGGGCGTGACGTGGCGGGCAGAACGACTGGCCTCAATGACGCTCACCTCCGGCTCCACCGGTTTGCCAAAAGCGGCGGTGCACACCTGTGCCGCCCACCTTGCCAGCGCAAAAGGGGTGCTGGCGCTGATGCCTTACGGCGAAAGCGACGACTGGCTGCTCTCTCTGCCGCTGTTTCACGTCTCCGGTCAGGGGATTTTGTGGCGCTGGTTACAGGGCGGAGGCCGTCTCACCGTACGCGTAAAACAGCCGCTTGAGCAGGCGCTACAGGGCTGTACCCATGCCTCGCTGGTGCCAACGCAGCTGTGGCGACTGCTTAATTCACACCATCCCGTCGCGCTGAAAGCCGTGTTGCTCGGCGGGGCGGAAATCCCCGTTGCGCTGACCGAACAGGCGCGCGAGCAGGGGATCCGTACATTCTGCGGCTACGGTCTGACCGAGTTCGCCTCCACCGTCTGCGCCAAAGAGGCCGACGGCGCGCCGGACGTGGGCAGCGCGCTGCCGGGCAGAGACGTTCAGGTGGTAAACGGTGAAGTCTGGATCCGGGCGGAAAGCATGGCGGCAGGCTACTGGCGAGACGGCGCATTATTGCCGCTGGTCAATGCGCAGGGCTGGTTCGCCACCCGCGATCGCGGCGAGTGGCATGACGGACGCCTGACCATTCTGGGCCGAATGGACAATCTCTTTTTCAGCGGCGGAGAAGGGATCCAGCCGGAAGCGCTGGAGCGCGTTATCGCCACGCATCCGCAGGTAAGCCAGGCGTTTGTCGTTCCGCTGGATGATGCTGAGTACGGGCAACGTCCGGTGGCGGTAGTGGAATGCGAGCCGGGCACGGATATCACGCTGCTGCCGGAGTGGGTTCAGGGCAGGCTGGCGCGCTTTGAGCAGCCGGTACACTGGCTGGCGCTGCCGTCAGAACTGAAAAATGGCGGGATTAAAATCTCCCGCCAGGCGTTAAAGCAGTGGGTCAATGCCCTGTTGAGGGGCTAATCAGCCGATATCCGGCTGCGGTTTGTGCTGGCGTCGGCGGATCCAGCGCAGCACCGGCGGCACGACAATCACCATAATCGCCATTGCCAGCAGGATCTTCGTCACGCTGCTCTCCCACAGGATCCCCATGTTGCCGTTGCTGATGGAGAGGGCGCGGCGCAGGTTCTGCTCCAGCATTTCCCCCAGCACAAACCCTAAAATCAGCGGCGACATCGGGAAGTGCATCTTGCGCAGAATGTAGCCCAGCACGCCGAGCAGCACCATCAACACCAGGTCGAAGGTGGTGCTGTGCACCGCGTACACCCCAACCGCAGAGACGGCGGCGATGGCCGGGACCAGGAACCACAGGGGAATGGTCAGCATGCGGGTGAACAGGCCGATCAGCGGGATGTTCATTACCAGCAGCATCACGTTGGCGATCAGCAGGGCGGCAATCAAACCCCAGACGATATCGGGCTGCTCGGTAAACATCGCCGGACCCGGGGTGATGTTATAGAGCGTCAGCGCGCCCATCATTACCGCCGTGGTGCCGGAGCCCGGCACGCCGAGGGTCAGCATCGGGATAAACGAGCCGCAGGCCGAGGCGTTATTCGCCGCCTCCGGCGCCGCCACGCCGCGGATATCGCCTTTGCCGAAGCTGTCGCTGTTGCCGCTCAGCTTTTTCTCGGTCATGTAGGTGATGGCGCTGGCGATAGTCGCCCCCGCGCCGGGCAGAATGCCGACGAAGAAACCGATCACCGACGAACGCAGGGTGGCACCCACACACTGCGCCCCCTCTTTGGCATTAAAGAGCATACGTCCGGTTTTACGCACCAGCGTCTGCCCGCTGCTGGTATGTTCCAGCATCAGTAAGATTTCTGAGACAGAGAACAGACCAATCACCACGACGATAAACTGCACGCCGTCGGAGAGATGAACACTGTCGAAGGTAAAACGATAAACCCCGGTGTTGGCATCCACGCCGACGGTGGCCAGACTGAGGCCAATCAACGCAGACAAAAACGACTTCAGCGGATTCTGCGCCATCATGCTGCCGAGACAGGCGATAGCGAACACCATCAGGGCAAAATACTCGGCCGGACCAAACGCCAGCGACCACTGGGCCAGCGCCGGGGCGAAGAGGATGATGCCGCCAATGGCGATCAGGGAGCCAAAGAACGAGCTGACGGCGGAAATAGAGAGCGCCACGCCGCCGCGTCCCTGCTGCGCCATTGGATAGCCATCCAGCGCGGTCATAATGGCGGCGGCATCGCCGGGCACGTTAAGCAGAATCGAGGAAATACGCCCCCCGTATTCGCAGCCGATATAAACCGTCGCCAGCAGGATCAGCGCCGATTCCGCAGGCAGGTGCAGCGCAAAGGCCAGCGGCAGTAAAATCGCCACGCCGTTGATAGGTCCAAGGCCCGGCAGCAGGCCGACGATGGTCCCGACGAAACAGCCGATCAGGGCGATCACCAGGTTTTCCGGGGTCATCGCTACCGCGAACCCCTGAGAGAGATAGATCCAGGTATCCATAGCGTGCTCCGTTAGTTAAACCATGCGCCAAGCGGCAGGGTCACGTCCAGCAGGCGGTCGAAGGCGTACCAGAGTAAAATGCCCAGTACGACCCCGGAGATCCCCGCCGCAGGCAGCGAGGCGTTAAATAGTATGCCAATCACCATCGTCAGCAGGGCGGTGGCAATCGGGAAGCCGAGCCATTCAAAGCCCCACGCGTACATCAGCAGGACAATCACCATTACCAGCAGACGTTGCAGCGTTCGGCGTGGCGGCCACTCCACGGTATCCGGATGGCGCAGCAGCAGCGCTACCGAGCAGAGCAGCATCAGGCCGACAATGCCGACGGGAAAGGGGCGTGGCCCCACGGGTTCATAGCTGTATTCGCTGTGGATCTGCCAGGCGACGAACATGCCGCCAATGCAGAGCAGCAGCCATATCCCGGCAAAAATGCGATCGCTCATAGCGCCTCCGGTTATTTCGCCAGGCCAAAGGCTTTCGCCTGTTCGCGGTAGTCATTCACCTGTTTTTTGACATACTCGTCCAGCTGCTTGCCGTTCAGGTTGAACTCAAACAGCCCGCGCAGATCGCGCTGTTTTTTGAACTCCTCGGTTTGCTGAAGTTTTGCGAAGGTATCCACCCACCACTGGTATTCGGCGTCGGTCACTTTTGGCCCGACGAAGAAGCCGCGGATGATCGGCCAGACCAGGTTATAACCCTGCTCTTTGGCGGTTGGGACGTCTGCCAGCTGGCCCGGCAGACGGTTTTCTGAGAAGACCGCCAGCACACGGATCTTATCCCCGCTCAGGTAGGGCACCATTTCGCTGAGATCGCCCGATACCGCCTGGACGTGATTGCCCATCAGCGCCGTCACCGGCTCGCCGCCGCCTTCAAAGGCCACGTAACGCATCTTGTGCGGATCCACTTTGGCCTGCTGCGCCAGCAGCGCGGCTTTCATCCAGTCCTGGCTGCCGATAGAGGCGCCTGCGCCAATGACCACGCTGTTCGGATCTTTTTCCATGGCGGTCAGCAGATCTTTCAGGGATTTCCACGGAGAGTCCGCGCGCACGGCGATCATGCCGTAATCGGTGCCTACGGTGGCGAGCCAGCGCACGTCGTCCACGTCATAACGGCCAAATTTCCCCTGTGACAGATTCAGCAGCGAACCGCCGGAGAAGGCCACCACTGTGCCCGCTTCGGCAGGGCGCTGGGCGACGATGGCGTTATAGGCTACCGCGCCCACGCCGCCGGGCATGTAGGTAACGCGCATCGGTTTCTCAATGGCCTTCGTCTCTAGCAGGCTGACCTGAATCAGCTTACAGGTCAGGTCGAAGCCGCCGCCGGGTTTGGCCGGGGCGATACATTCGGTACGGGATGGCGCGTCCTGCGCCTGGACGACAGAGGCACTCAACAGCAATACGCTTGCAGCAAGGGTAGAAAGTAATTGTTTTTTCATCGTTTATCCTCACGCCGGAGAACCGGGAGTACGGGTACGGGTGTCTTTTTTCTGATTATGTGAACCACCTTGTAGCGGTTCCGTTGCGTGATTGTTAAAACAATAACCTTTCATTTCCCTTTCACTGCGACACCAACTTTACAGGATGTGATATGCGTCTCTTACTCGCGGAAGATAATCGTGAGCTGGCTCACTGGCTGGAAAAAGCGCTGGTACAAAACGGATTTGCCGTGGATTGCGTCAACGATGGACGGGCGGCCGATCATCTTTTGCAGGGAGAAAACTATGCCGTCGCGATCCTTGATATCGGCATGCCCGGTTTCGACGGGCTGGAGCTGGTGCATCGGCTGAGAAAGCGCGGGCAGACGTTGCCCGTGCTGTTTCTTACCGCCCGCAGCAACGTGGCAGACAGGGTTAAGGGGCTGAATGCCGGGGCGGATGACTACCTGCCGAAACCGTTCGAGCTGGAGGAGCTTGATGCCCGCCTGCGTGCGCTGCTGCGCCGCAGTGAAGGGCGAACCCAGGAGCGCCAGCGGCTGGGAGAGCTGGAGTACGATGATGAAGGCTTTTTTCTGCTGCGCGATGAACCCCTTTCCCTCACGCCGCGCGAACTCTCTTTGCTGAAGGTGCTGATGCACCGCCGGACCCGTCCCGTCTCCCGGCAACAGCTTTTCGACCAGGTATTCAGCCTGAACGACGACGTCAGCCCCGAGAGCATCGATCTCTATATTCACCGCCTGCGTAAGAAGCTGACCGGCAGCGGCGTGCGGATCACCACCCTCCGGGGGCTGGGCTACGTGCTGGAGTGCGGCGATGAAGTGGGTTAAGCCGCAGTCGCTTTACCTGCAACTTTTGCTTTTTCTGGGTTTGCCGCTGCTGCTGTTATGGGGGCTGTCAGCCTTTAACAGCTACGTTAGCGCGCTACAGGCGGCGACGCAGGCCTATGACCGCACGCTGTTATCCTCGGCGCGCACGGTGTCAGAGCGGCTGGTGGTGCACAACGGCAAGCTCCAGGTGAACGTGCCGTGGGTCGTGCTCGACAGCTTCGAGCTGAACATGAACGATCGCCTCTACTACAAGGTCGTGGACCCTGACGGGCGGACGATCTCCGGCTATGACGATCTGCCGAATATGCCCCCCTCCACGTCGCGGACCTCCCACTATCCGGCGCTGGCGTGGTTTTATCATACCGAGTATCGCGGGCAGGCGATCCGCGTGGCGAAGCTGCTCCAGCCGGTTAACGAGGAGAGTGTGTTCGGCATGGCGGAAATCTACGTCGCCGAAACGTTGCAGTCGCGGCGCTATCTGGCCACTCAGCTGCTGTTTTCCTCGCTCGTGTCGCAGGGGCTGCTGGTGCTGCTGACGCTGGTCCTGACCGCGTGGCTGCTGCGTCGCGTGCTGCGCCCGATGCGGCAGCTCTCTTCGCTGATGGTGCGCCGTGAGCCCGGGCTACTGGCCCCGCTGCCGGAGCTGCTGCCCTGGTCGGAAACGCGGCTGCTGATTGTGGCATTTAACCGCTATATCGACAGGTTACGCGGCGTGCTTTCGCGACAGGCGCGCTTTAATGCTGACGCCTCACACCAGCTCAAAACGCCGCTGGCGGTGCTGAAAACCCAGGTATCGGTTGCCCTGACGCGTAACGATCCGGCCCTGTGGCAGGAGAGCTTACGGGCGATGAACGTCACGCTGGATAACACCATCGTGCTGACGGAAAGGCTGTTGCAGCTTTCAGCGGTGAAGCGAAAAGAGCAGGGGGAGCGACAGTTTGCCCCTGTCGATCTGGTGCAGGTGGTGCAAAACTGCTGCTTTTCCCGGCTGACGCAGGCGCGCAGCAAGGGTATCGATCTCGGTTATGACGGCGTACAGCAGCCGGTAATGATTGAGGGTGATGACGTGCTGCTGGGTGAACTCTGCGCCAACCTGCTGGAGAACGCGATCAAATACACGCCGGAGCAGGGCATCGTGACGGTGTACCTGCGCACGGCTAACGATGCCGTTGAGCTGAGCGTGGAGGACAGCGGACCGGGTATTGCTGAAGACCAGATCTCCCAGGCCATGCTGCCGTTTCATCGTCTGGAAAACGTGGGTGATGCCGCCGGGTCCGGCATTGGCCTGGCGCTGGCTAACGATATTGCCCGCCTGCACCGCAGCCATCTTCAGCTGATGCCCAGTGAAAATCTGGGTGGGCTGAGCGTGAAAATGCGCTTTCTGATGCTGATATAAATGCCGATATTATCAAATCGTTACAAACTAATTGCCTGCCGCACGCGGAGTCCATTGATCACACAGGCAGGCAGGTTAAAATCTCGCGGTTTTTGGACATCTCTGAATAAATTGTGCGGGATCACGACAATGAAAAAAGTGGCATTAATGGGCTTAAGCGGCCTGATGTTTGTTTCAGCAGCGGCAAACGCAATTTCCTTCAACGGCTCGGCGGGACAAGATTATACCCATCTGGGCTTCGGTCTTGGCACGGACAGCGCAGGCCTGGCAATGACCGGCGGCTGGACGCATAACGACGACGACGGCGATGCGGCAAGCCTGGGCCTCGGCTTCAACGTGCCGTTGGGTCCCTTCCTGGCGACCGTCGGCGGTAAAGGCATTTACACCAACCCGAACGACGGCGACGAAGGCTACGCGGCGGCAGTGGGCGGCGGCTTGCAGTGGAAAATTGGCGACAGCTTTGGCCTGTTCGGTGAGTACTACTACTCTCCTGATTCCCTCTCCAGCGGCATCGACAGCTATCAGGAAGCTAACGCCGGCGCGCGCTGGACCATCATGCGTCCAATCACCATCGAAGCGGGTTATCGCTATCTGAACCTGGCCGGTAAAGACGGCAACCGCGACAACGCCCTGGCAGACGGCCCGTACGTTGGCGTTAGCGCCGGTTTCTAATCCTCTCGGCGCGGCGTTCAGTCGCGCCAGTTTCTCTCTTCCCCCAGTCTTTGATTGCGCTATAGTGTTTTGACCATTGAAATGGGAGAACACAATGATAAACGTGGAAATGTTATCCACTGGCGACGAAGTGCTTCATGGGCAAATCATTGATACCAATGCCGCCTGGCTCGCCGATCTCTTCTTTGAGCAAGGATTACCGTTAACGCGCCGCAACACCGTAGGTGACAACCTTGAGTCGCTGGTCAACGTTCTGCGCGAGCGCAGCGAACGCTGCGACGTGCTGATTGTGAACGGCGGGCTGGGACCCACCAGCGACGATCTCAGCGCGCTGGCCGCCGCCACGGCCAAAGGCGAAGGCCTGGTCCTGCACGAGGCGTGGCTGGCGCAGATGGAGCGCTTTTTCTCCGGGCGTGGCCGCGTGATGGCCCCCAGCAACCGCAAGCAGGCTGAAATTCCCGCCAGCGCGGAACTGATTGATAACCCGGTCGGCACCGCCTGCGGGTTTGCCGTTCAGTTGAACCGCTGCCTGATGTTCTTCACTCCGGGCGTGCCGTCGGAATTTAAAGTGATGGTCGAGCAGCAGATCCTGCCGCGCCTGCGCGCGCGCTTTACGCTGCCTGAACCGCCGCTGTGCCTGCGTCTGACCACCTTTGGTCGCTCGGAAAGCGATCTTGCTCAGAGCCTCGATCACCTGCAACTGCCTCCCGGCGTGTCGATGGGCTATCGCTCCTCCATGCCGATTATTGAACTGAAGCTGACCGGACCGGCGTCAGAGAAAGCCGCTATGCTGGCACTGTGGCCGGAAGTGCGGCGCGTCGCCGGGGAAAGCCTGATTTTCGAAGGCACGGAAGGGCTACCGGCGCAGATCGCAGCGCATTTGCAGTCCCGCCAGCTGAGCGTGACGTTAAGCGAGCAGTTTACCGGTGGGCTTCTGGCGCTTCAGCTTACCCGGGCGGGTGCGCCGCTGCTGGCCAGTGAAGTGGTGCCGTTCCAGCAGGAGACGCTGGCGCAGACGGCGCGCTGGACATCCGAGCGCAGAGTGAAGCATTTCGCCGGACTGGCGCTGTTTGTGGGCGGGCTGGATGAGGAGCACCTCAACTTTGCCCTGGCAACGCCGGAAGGAACGCACGCCCTGCGCGTCAGGATGAGCATTACCCGCCACAGCCTGGCCGTACGTCAGGAGGTGTGCGCGATGATGGCGCTGAACATGCTGCGCCGCTGGCTGAACGGGAAAGAGGTCGCCAGTGAGCACGGCTGGATCAACGTCGTGGAATCGCTGTTCGTAGAGTGAGAGTGTGCCGGGGCAGTGTCCCCGGCAACGGTTACGCCAGCGCTTTTGCCAGCAAGGTAATGGGATGTTCACAGCGTTTGCTGGTGGACATCTCGATCTGCCACTTGCAGGTTTCACAGTCCGTCACCACGATATCTGCGCCGCTCTCTTCAATCTGCCGGAACAGCGGCGCGCCAATGGCCTGTGACGTTGGGTAGTTTTCACGCTTGAATCCGTAGGTGCCAGCGATGCCGCAGCAGCGTGAGTCCAGCACCGTCAGCTCCAGCCCCGGGATCAGCCGCAGCAGCTCAAGCGTATAGATCGACCAGCCCATCTTCTCCATATGACATGGCGTGTGATACACCACCTTCAGCGGCAATTTGCCCAGCGGTAACGTCTGCCCGCTGTCCAGCTTGCGCCAGAGAAAACGGGTCGCCAGCTCAATGTGCTCGCGCAGGCCGGTGTTATCCACATCCAGCAGATGCGGATATTCATCGCGCAGCGTGAAGGTACAGGTTGATGACGTCGCCAGTACCGGTATCCCTTTGTCGACGATCGCCTCACGTAAAGAGGTGACGTTGCTGCTCGCCTGCTTGCGCGCTTTGTCGATGAAACCGTTGGCAATCAGCGGAACGCCGCAGCACTTTTCTTTGCTCAGCAGCTGAACGCCCGTCCCCATGGCGTTCAGCACTTTCAGCAGGTCTTTTCCCAGCTGCGGATGGTTGTAGTTCACGTAGCAGCCGTGGAAGAAGGCGACCTGCTCAGCGAACTGCGCCTGTTCTGCCGCCACGGATTTATACCAGCGGCGGAAGGTGCCGTGAGAATATTTCGGCAGACTGCGGTGATGGTCGATTTTGAGCGTCGCATCCAGCAGCCTGCGCACCGGCTTCAGGGCGGTGGCGGCATTGACGACCGGTGCGAAAGGCGTCGAGAGGCTGCCCATTAGATCGGTGTGGCTCAGTATCGCGTCACGCAGCGTCGGTTTTTTCGTACTGTAGCGGGCGCGGGCGCGCTGGATGATATCGCCTATTTTCACGTCCGACGGGCAGGCAACTTCGCAGCGTTTGCAGTTGATGCAGTATTTCAGCGCCTCGTCGTAGAGCGCGCCATCCTTCAGGCGCAGACGCTCCCCGTCGGGACCGGCCTGTTTCGGGCCGGGATAGCGCGGATCGACGCCGCTGACCGGGCAAACCGTGGTGCAGACCGTGCATTTGATACAGCTTTCAAATCGGGTGTCGTTCATTGTGCTCTCTCCCTGCGCTGGATAATCTGCTCCGCGACATGCAGCGCGGTGACGGCGCAGACGCCGCCACCGCAGCCCTGCGCCACGGGATCGTACCCGCCCAGAACCGAGCCGATGGCGTAAAGATTTTCAACCGGTTCCCCGCCCAGCCGCGGGCGCAGTTGGCTGTCGACGATCACGCCGAACTGCTGCCAGGGCTGCGGGGTGAAGAAATCGCTTTGATACCAGTCCGCGCGGGAAGCGCTTTGCCGGACATCCAGCCCGAGTATTGCCTCACGCACGCCATCCCGGCTGCTCAGCAGACCGTTACTGAAGAAACTGCCGCTTGCCAGCACCGTAAAGCGTGCGCGAAGCGGGATGTCGCCGTGGTTGCGGGTCCAGATTTCGCTTACCGCGCCCTCAGCCAGGGTGATTTTTTTCACCTCGTCGCCTGCCATCCAGACGCCACCCTGGGCAACAAACTGACGCTGAAGCTGGGTGTGCAGACGAATGCCGGGCACGGAAGGGGGGAGCGTCGGCAGTAAACCGAGCGTACAGGGCAGGCGCGCCGAGAGCCAGCGCCAGAGCCGGTTGTCCGTTAAGCCAAAACAGGCGGGCATAAACAGGGCGTCGCAGGTCTCGCCGAGCGGTTGAAGCGCCGCGTACAGCTGCGGCCAGTAACTTTCATTATCCAGCAGGCGGGCAATGTTCACCGCACGAAACTCGCTGGGGTTTTCGCGCAGCACGTCGAGTTCGGGGAGAACAATCTCCGCCGTATCCACCTGAACACCCTGCTGTCTGAGAGACGCGGCGGCCAGATGTGGCTGGAAATCGAGGAAGCCGCTGATCCCCACCACCCGCACGCGCTCGGCAGCGATGGGAGCGACAGGCACCTCTTCCGGGCTAAGCCAGGCGGCGCGCAGGGTGCCGAGTGGCGTGACGCGCTGATGGTTTTGCTCGGCGTCACCCTGCATGCGTGCACCGCAGGTGGTGAGCAGGTGTTCGGTTTCGCAGGCAAAGCGGGCCATATTCTCTGCGCCCGTCAGGCGGTAGGGATGTTCAGGCGGCAGATCGGCGAACGATAGCGCGCCCAGTAAATCCAGCGAGCCGGAGGAGAAGTGCAGAGCACTCTGACCGCGAGTGACAATGGCGCAGCGCAGACCCCGCTGCGTCAGTTTGAGGCCGCACAGCAGGCCCGCCAGCCCCCCACCCACAATCACGGTATCAAATTTCATGGTTGTGCTCCTTCTCCAGACCGCAAAGCCCCTGATAGACCCAGCGGGTAAATTCGCTTTCGCGCAGGGCATCGCCCCAGGCGACGGGCTGAATGCCTTTCCAGCGCTCGTTTAAAAAATCGCTGAGTTGGGCAAGCGACTGGGTTGACGTGGTGGCGTGAAAACGTTGCAGCAGCCCGGCGGCACGGCAGGCGCACAGCTCGCCCTGACAGGTGCCCATCCCGACGCGCGTGCGGCGGCGTAAATCGAGCAGGTTGTTCACCGTCAGGTTTTCCACGGCATACTGCACCTCGCCTGCGGTCACGGCTTCGCATTCGCACACCAGGCTGCGGCTGAGTCGCCCTTCACCGAGCCAGGTCGGGGTGCGGTCGCCGTGGCGGTAAATAGCCGAACCGCGAAGCGGGGCAGGGAGTGAAATGATTTTGTGCAGCGTTTTTTCTGTCGATTGCTGCGAGCCGGGCAGGGCCTGTTCCGCCGTCACGCACGGCGCGGTGTTGCCGAGCTTACGGCAGACGGCATCGGTGGCCCATTGGGCCATCAGCCGGTAGGTCATCAGCTTGCCGCCGGTAATGGTGATAAACCCGTCCATGCCGTCGCGTTCGGCGTGATCGAGCAGCACGATGCCGCGGCTGACGTTACGCCCGCTCGGATCGTTATCGCTGGCGACGAGGGGACGCACGCCCGCGTAGGCACGCAGAATACGCGTCTGCGCCATCACCGGGGCCAGCTTTTCCCCTTCGCGCAGCAGGATATCCACCTCTTCAGCGGTGACGCGGTTGTAATCAATTTCGCTGTAGTCCACATGCATTGAGGTCGTGCCGATTAACGAAATGGTGTCCCCCGGCACGAGGATATCGGCGTCAGACGGTTTACGGCAGCGGTTGATGACATGGTTATTGATGCGGTGGTCGAGGATCAGCAGCGAGCCTTTCGCCGGGAACATGCGCACCGACAGGTCCGCGTATTCCGCGATGCGCTGGCCCCAGATCCCCGCCGCGTTGACCACGACGGCGGCATACAGCTCGCGGTGTTCGTTGTACTGCGCATCAAACACGCGCACTCCGCGCACGGTATTCCCTTCGCGAATAAGCCCGGTGACGTGATGCCCGGTCAGGATCTGGGCGCCATGTTCCCGCGCGTCGAGCATATTGGCGGCGGTCAGGCGGAAAGGATCAACGGTTCCGTCCGGTACTTTTACCGCGCCCAGTAACGCCGGGTTTACCGAGGGTTCAAGACGGCGCGCCTGCGCAGGATCGATCGCCTCGGCCTGAATGCCTGCCGCCGTGCAGGCGGTGATAAAGGTTTGCTGAAAGCCGAGGTCGTCTTCTGGAAGGGTGATAAAAAGACCGTTGGTCGGTTCAACGCAGTGGCGGGCGATGCGCCTGAGGATCTGGTTTTCAGCGATACACTCGCGCGCTGACTCAGCGTCAGTGACCGCATAGCGGGCGCCGCTGTGCAACAGACCGTGGTTACGTCCCGTCGCGCCGGTGGCGATATCGTGGCGTTCCAGAAGCGTGACGCTCAATCCCCGCAGGGCGCAGTCGCGTGCGATGCCGGCACCCGTCGCGCCACCGCCAATGATAATCACATCGCTGAAGCGTGGATCGTGAATTGTCATTGCCTTTCCTCTATGTTCGTTTTTTTGCATTTAGCCACATTGATCGTGTGGTTTGTTTGATTTCGAACACAAACGCGCGAAATTCGAAAGTGAAACGTGATTTCATGCGCTTTTTTGCGCATTCTGTCATATTTCTGTAACAATCTGTGCGTTGATTCACAGTAACATTCACCGTGATTTCTTAACATCGCCGCCTCTGTAGCCGGGCGCGAGATGCCCGGTCATTTTTGAAAGGCCACGGAGGCTGTTATGCTCAGTATCTTTAAACCTGCGCCACATCGGGCGCGACTGCCAGAGGCAGAGATTGATCCTCTCTACCGCCGTCTGCGTTGGCAAATTTTCCTCGGGATCTTCTTCGGGTATGCGGCGTACTATCTGGTACGTAAAAACTTTGCGCTCGCCATGCCGTACCTGGTGGAGCAGGGCTTCTCTCGCGGCGATCTGGGATTTGCGCTGTCGGGGATCTCCATCGCGTACGGTTTTTCAAAGTTCATTATGGGGTCGGTGTCGGATCGTTCGAATCCGCGCGTGTTCCTGCCCGCCGGTCTGATCCTCGCGGCAGCGGTGATGCTGTTCATGGGCTTTGTGCCGTGGGCGACCTCAAGCATTGCCATCATGTTCGTGCTGCTGTTCCTCTGCGGCTGGTTCCAGGGGATGGGATGGCCGCCATGCGGACGCACCATGGTTCACTGGTGGTCACAGAAAGAGCGTGGTGGAATTGTATCGGTCTGGAACTGTGCGCATAACGTCGGGGGCGGGCTTCCGCCGCTGCTGTTCCTGCTGGGGATGGCCTGGTTCAACGACTGGCATGCCGCGCTCTATATGCCAGCCTTTGGCGCCATTCTGGTGGCGATTATCGCCTTCGCTCTGATGCGCGACACCCCACAGTCCTGCGGCCTGCCGCCGATCGAAGAGTATAAAAACGACTACCCGGATGATTACAGCGAGAAGCACGAAGAAGAGCTGACGGCAAAGCAGATCTTCATGAAGTACGTGCTGCCGAACAAGCTGCTGTGGTACATCGCGGTGGCGAACGTGTTTGTCTACCTGCTGCGTTACGGCATCCTCGACTGGTCCCCGACTTACCTGAAAGAGGTGAAGCATTTCGCGCTGGATAAATCTTCCTGGGCCTATTTCCTGTATGAATACGCGGGCATTCCCGGCACGCTGATCTGCGGCTGGATGTCGGACAAAGTGTTTAAGGGCAACCGTGGGGCAACGGGCGTGTTCTTTATGACGCTGGTGACCATCGCGACGGTCGTTTACTGGCTTAACCCGCCGGGTAATCCGGGTGTGGATATGGCCTGTATGATCGTCATCGGCTTCCTGATTTATGGTCCGGTTATGCTGATCGGCCTGCACGCGCTGGAGCTGGCACCGAAGAAAGCGGCAGGCACGGCTGCGGGCTTTACCGGTCTGTTCGGCTATCTCGGCGGTTCGGTCGCGGCGAGCGCCATTGTGGGCTATACCGTTGACTTCTTCGGCTGGGACGGCGGCTTTATGGTGATGATCGGCGGAAGCGTGCTGGCGGTACTGCTGCTGGTTGTTGTGATGATTGGTGAAAAACGTCACCACGCCGAAGTACTGGCGCGTCGTCAATAAGGAGCATTGCGATGAAATTAACTCAGTTAGCAACCGGCCTGCTGCTGGCGGGCCTGATGACAGGCTCCGCGCTGGCGGCAGATAAGATCGTGATCGCCCACCGTGGCGCCAGCGGTTATCTGCCGGAGCATACGCTGCCGGCAAAAGCGATGGCCTATGCCCAGGGCGCGGATTATCTGGAGCAGGATCTGGTGATGACGAAGGACGACCAGCTGGTCGTTCTGCATGACCACTATCTTGACCGCGTCACGGACGTGGCAGAGCGTTTCCCGGATCGCGCCCGTAAAGATGGTCGCTACTACGCTATCGACTTCACGCTGGCGGAGATCCGCTCGCTGAAGTTTACCGAGGGCTTCGAGATTGAAAACGGTAAGAAGGTACAGGTCTATCCAGGACGTTTCCCGATGGGCAAGTCTGACTTCCGTATTCACACCTTCGAAGAGGAGATCGAGTTTGTTCAGGGGGTGAACCACTCGACAGGAAAAAATATCGGTATCTACCCGGAAATCAAAGCGCCGTGGTTCCACCATCAGGAAGGGAAGGACATTGCCGCGAAGACGCTGGAGGTACTGAAAAAGTACGGCTACACCAGCAAGCAGGATAAGGTTTTCCTGCAATGTTTCGATGCCGCGGAACTGAAGCGCATCAAAACTGAGCTGGAGCCGAAGATGGGGATGGATCTCAATCTGGTGCAGCTGATTGCCTATACCGACTGGAATGAAACTCAGGAAAAACAGCCGGACGGGAAGTGGGTGAACTACAGCTACGACTGGATGTTTAAGCCGGGCGCGATGAAGCAGATTGCGCAGTACGCCGACGGCATCGGGCCGGATTACCACATGCTGGTGGCGGAAGGCTCAACGCCGGGTCACGTGAAGCTGACGGCGATGGTGAAAGAGGCGCATGCGAGCAAGATGCAGGTGCATCCGTATACCGTACGCGCAGACCAGCTGCCGGAGTATGCGACGGACGTGAATCAGCTTTACGACGTGCTGTATAACCAGGCGGATGTGGACGGGTTGTTTACGGATTTCCCGGATAAAGCGGTGAGCTTTTTGAAGGATAAACGCTGAAATTGCCGGGTGGCGGCTGCGCCTTACCCGGCCTACGAACTGCGGTTTTGTAGGTCGGGTAAGCGAAGCGCCACCCGACATAATCACATCTCGATCTCTATATCGCCTTTTGCCCGGCAGCAGCAGGGCAAAATTTCCCCTTCACTGATAAAGGCCAGCGGTTCGGTCAGCCAGTCCACCTGGCCTGCGACCAGACGGCAGCGGCAGGAACCGCAATAGCCTTCACGACACTGGTACTCTACCTCAACCTGATGCGCTTCAAGCGCCACCAGCAGAGAAGGATGCTCTTCCTGGCACAACACCTCTGTACCAGAAAGGCTCAGCGTTACGCGGCTCATCAGAGCTGGAAGTCGCTCAGGTCGTCGGTGTTGACTTCAGAGTCAATCTGACCGACCAGATAAGAACTCACTTCCACTTCCTGCGGCGCAACCTGCACGTTATCGGACACCAGCCAGGTATTGATCCACGGAATTGGGTTAGAGCGCGTCTGGAATGGCAGATCGAGACCCACAGCCTGCATGCGGATGTTAGTGATGTACTCCACGTACTGGCACAGAATGTCTTTGTTCAGGCCAATCATGGAGCCGTCGCGGAACAGGTAGTCTGCCCACTCTTTCTCCTGCTGGGCGGCCTGCAAGAACAGGTCGTAGCACTCCTGTTTGCACTCTTCGGCGATTTCCGCCATCTCCGGGTCGTCCGCACCGCTGCGCAGCAGGTTTAGCATATGCTGGGTGCCGGTCAGGTGCAGGGCTTCGTCACGGGCGATCAGACGGATAATTTTGGCGTTACCTTCCATCAGCTTGCGCTCGGCAAACGCGAAGGAGCAGGCGAAGCTCACGTAGAAGCGGATTGCTTCCAGCGCGTTGACGCTCATCAGGCACAGATAGAGCTGCTTTTTCAGGGCCCGCAGGTTTACGGTAACGGTTTTGCCGTTCACGTTATGCGTGCCTTCGCCCAGCAGATGCCAGTAGCTGGTCATCTCGATCAGCTCGTCGTAGTAGTGCGCAATGCCTTCGGCGCGCTTCTGGATCTGTTCGTTGGTGACGATATCGTCAAACACCACCGCCGGATCGTTCACAATGTTGCGGATGATGTGGGTGTAAGAGCGGGAGTGGATCGTCTCGGAGAACGCCCAGGTTTCTACCCAGGTTTCCAGCTCAGGAATCGAGATTAGCGGCAGCAGCGCCACGTTCGGACTACGTCCCTGAATGGAGTCCAGCAGCGTCTGGTACTTCAGGTTGCTGAGGAAGATGTGCTTTTCGTGTTCCGGCAGCGCCTGGAAATCGATACGGTCGCGGGAAACGTCAACTTCTTCCGGACGCCAGAAGAAGGAGAGTTGCTTTTCAATCAGCTTTTCGAAGATGTCATATTTTTGCTGATCGTAGCGTGCCACGTTGACCGGCTGGCCGAAGAACATCGGCTCTTTGAGCTGGTCGTTTTTCGTATGTGAAAAGGTGGTATATGCCATTGCGGTGAGTCCTGTGGTGTTATTTCCCCTCACCCCGGCCCTCTCCCACAGGGAGAGGGGGAAAGAGTTCCCTCTCCCTGTGGGAGAGGGTTAGGGTGAGGGAATTTATTAGATCTTACATGCGCCGCTTTCGCAGCCATCGTCCTGAATTGACGGCGCCAGGTCGTCCTGGGCGTCTTCCGCACCATCACGGGTGTTGTGATAGTACAGCGTTTTCACGCCAAATTTGTAGGCTGTCAGCAGGTCCTTCAACAGCTGCTGCATCGGTACCTTGCCGGACGGGAAGCGCGTCGGGTCGTAGTTGGTATTGGCAGAGATCGACTGGTCGATAAACTTCTGCATGATACCCACCAGTTGGAGGTAGCCGTCGTTGTTTGGCATTTCCCACAGCAGCTCGTAGTTGTCACCCAGCGTTTCGTAATCCGGTACCACCTGACGCAGCACGCCGTCTTTCGACGCTTTAATGCTGACGTGCCCGCGCGGTGGCTCAATACCGTTAGTGGCGTTGGAGATCTGCGAAGAGGTCTCGGACGGCATCAGGGCAGAGAGCGTGGAGTTACGCAGGCCGTGAGTTTTAATGGACTCGCGCAGGCCTTCCCAGTCGAGGTGCAGCGGCTCGCTGACGATCGCATCCAGGTCTTTTTTATAGGTGTCGATCGGCAGAATGCCTTTCGCGTAAGTGGTTTCGTTGAACCACGGGCACGCGCCTTGCTCTTTCGCCAGCTCGTTAGAGGCTTTCATCAGGTAGTACTGGATCGCTTCGAACGTCTGGTGCGTCAGATTGTTGGCGCTGCCGTCAGAGTAACGCTTGCCGTTTTTCGCCAGCCAGTAGGCGAAGTTGATTACGCCGATACCTAAAGTGCGACGACCCATTGCGCCGCGTTTTGCCGCCGGGATTGGGTAATCCTGGTAGTCCAGCAGGGCGTCGAGGGCACGAACAGCCAGCACCGCCAGCTCTTCCAGCTCGTCCAGGCTCTTAATCGCACCCAGGTTGAACGCAGAGAGCGTACACAGCGCGATTTCGCCGTTTTCGTCGTTCACATCGTCCAGCGGTTTGGTCGGCAGGGCGATCTCCAGGCACAGGTTGGACTGGCGCACTGGCGCAACCACCGGATCGAACGGGCTGTGGGTGTTGCAGTGGTCAACGTTCTGGATGTAGATACGGCCGGTAGAAGCACGTTCCTGCATCATCAGGGAGAACAGATCGACCGCCTTCACGCGCTGCTTACGGATGCTGTCGTCTTTTTCATATTTGGTGTACAGACGCTCGAACTCATCCTGATCGGCGAAGAACGCGTCATACAGGCCCGGGACGTCGGACGGGCTGAACAGGGTGATGTCTTCCCCTTTCAGCAGGCGGGTGTACATCAGCTTGTTGATCTGCACGCCGTAGTCCATGTGACGCACGCGGTTGCCTTCCACGCCGCGGTTGTTCTTCAGAACCAGCAGGCTTTCCACTTCCAGGTGCCACATCGGGTAGAACAGGGTCGCAGCGCCACCGCGCACGCCGCCCTGAGAGCAGGATTTTACTGCCGTCTGGAAGTGCTTGTAGAACGGGATACAGCCGGTGTGGAACGCTTCACCGCCGCGGATCGGGCTGCCAAGCGCACGGATACGACCGGCGTTGATGCCGATACCGGCACGCTGGGAAACGTATTTCACGATGGCGCTGGAAGTCGCGTTGATGGAATCCAGGCTGTCACCGCACTCGATCAGAACGCAGGAGCTGAACTGACGGGTAGGGGTGCGCACGCCAGACATGATTGGCGTAGGCAGAGAAATCTTGAACGTAGAGACCGCATCGTAGAAACGCTTCACGTAGTCCAGACGGGTTTCGCGTGGATAATTAGAGAACAGGCAGGCGGCCACCAGAATATAGAGGAACTGGGCGCTTTCGTAGATCTCACCGGTTACACGGTTCTGAACCAGGTATTTGCCTTCGAGCTGCTTCACCGCCGCGTAGGAGAAGTTCATGTCGCGCCAGTGATCGATAAACCCGTTCATCTGCTCGAACTCTTCTTCCGTATAGTCTTCCAGCAGATGCGTGTCGTATTTGCCCAGCTCAACCATTTTCACTACGTGATCGTAAAGCTTCGGCGGCTCGAACTGACCGTAGGCTTTTTTACGCAGGTGGAAAATCGCCAGACGCGCAGCGAGGTACTGATAATCCGGTGCGTCGCGGGAGATCAGATCTGCCGCTGCTTTGATAATGGTTTCGTGGATATCAGACGTTTTGATGCCGTCGTAGAACTGAATGTGAGAACGCAGTTCAACCTGGGAGATAGATACGTTGTTCAGTCCTTCTGCTGCCCAGTCGAGAACTCGATGGATTTTGTCCAGATTGATACGCTCGGTGGTACCGTCGCGCTTTGTCACCAGCAGACTCTGATTCATGTGGGTTTTTACCTGTCCGTGAAATAAAAAATATCCCCCGCTTATCCACAGACCCGTCTTGTGACTAACTCTGTGGATAAATACTACATATAGGGGTTTTGCGATAAGAAGAACGCTATATGGTGAGTATTCTAGTAAGGATTCTTTTCAGTACAAGGGTTGATTTTGACGTTAAATTGAGGTTGTGAAAGGGTAAAAAAGGCTAAGTCCTCGTGCCGTAAGGCCTGGAAGAGATGTCAATAATTAAGAAAAAAAATTCAAAATTTGATCGAGTGCTGATTTCTTCAACGGGAGGTCAGAATTGCGCAACATGATGTCGCGCAATCTTTATAAGAATAACGAATGACGTTAGTCGTTTTTGGCGGTTGTGTGCAACATATAGTTAACATCCACACCTGGGGCAAGTTTGAATTTATCGGTCAACGGGTTGTAGTGCAGGCCCGTCATGTGCTGCTCCTTAAGCCATGTCTGGTCAACCCAGCCCAGCAGTTCGGCAGGCTTGATGAACTTCTTCACGTCGTGCGTCCCTTTCGGCACCATGCGCAGCACATATTCCGCGCCTACCACGGCCATCAGCCAGGCTTTGCCGTTGCGGTTGATGGTCGAGAAGAAGACCTGTCCACCCGGTTTCACCAGGTTTGCACAGGCGCTGACGACCGACTGCGGATCGGGAACGTGCTCCAGCATCTCCATGCAGGTCACCACGTCATACTGGTGCGCATGTTTTGCCGCGTGCTCTTCCACGGTTTCCTGAACGTATTCTACCTGTATGCCGGACTCCAGCGCATGAAGACGCGCAACCTGTAGAGGTTCGAAGCCCATGTCCAGACCGGTGACGGTGGCCCCTTCACGCGCCATACTTTCCGCCAGGATGCCGCCGCCGCAGCCGACGTCGAGCACTTTCTTACCGAACAGACCGCCGGAACGCTCCGCGATATAGCCCAGACGCAGCGGGTTAATGCGATGCAGAGGTTTGAACTCACCTTCGAGATCCCACCAGCGGGACGCCACCGCTTCAAATTTGGCAATCTCTTCGTGGTCAACGTTGTGAGCCACCGGGGATTTTTCGGCATTCATGGGCGCTTTTACTCCTTATTTAGCAAGACAAATGAGTATATCAGGCAATCCCTGTGAATAAAGCGTATAGGTTTACCTGTATCACCGCGGCTGTGTTATAATTTGCGACCTTTGAATCCGGGATACAGTAGAGGGATAGCGGTTAGATGAGCGACCTTGCGAGAGAAATTACACCGGTTAACATCGAGGAAGAGCTGAAAAGCTCCTATCTGGACTATGCGATGTCGGTCATTGTTGGCCGTGCGCTGCCGGACGTCCGCGATGGCCTGAAGCCGGTACACCGTCGCGTACTATACGCCATGAACGTATTGGGCAATGACTGGAATAAAGCCTACAAAAAATCTGCCCGTGTCGTTGGTGACGTAATCGGTAAATACCATCCTCATGGTGATTTAGCGGTGTACGACACCATTGTCCGTATGGCGCAGCCCTTCTCGCTGCGTTACATGCTGGTAGATGGTCAGGGTAACTTTGGTTCTATCGACGGCGACTCCGCCGCGGCAATGCGTTATACGGAAATCCGTCTGGCGAAGATTGCCCATGAGCTGATGGCTGACCTGGAAAAAGAGACGGTTGATTTCGTTGATAACTACGACGGCACGGAAAAAATTCCTGACGTCATGCCAACGAAGATCCCAAACCTGCTGGTGAACGGTTCGTCCGGTATCGCCGTCGGTATGGCAACCAACATTCCGCCGCACAATATCACGGAAGTGATCAACGGCTGCCTGGCCTACATTGACGATGAAGACATCAGCATTGAAGGGCTGATGGAACACATCCCGGGCCCGGACTTCCCGACGGCGGCAATCATCAATGGCCGTCGCGGTATTGAAGAAGCGTACCGTACCGGTCGCGGCAAGATTTACATCCGTGCCCGCGCCGAAGTGGAAGCGGACGCCAAAACCGGCCGTGAAACCATTATTGTTCACGAGATCCCGTATCAGGTGAACAAAGCGCGACTGATTGAAAAAATCGCCGAGCTGGTAAAAGAAAAACGCGTTGAAGGCATCAGCGCGCTGCGTGACGAGTCTGACAAAGACGGTATGCGCATCGTGATTGAAATCAAGCGCGACGCGGTGGGTGAAGTTGTGTTGAACAACCTTTACTCCCAGACTCAGCTTCAGGTCTCCTTCGGTATCAACATGGTTGCGCTGCACCATGGCCAGCCGAAGATCATGAACCTGAAAGAGATCCTGAGCGCGTTCGTGCGTCACCGCCGTGAAGTGGTGACTCGCCGTACCATCTTCGAACTGCGCAAAGCGCGCGACCGTGCCCATATCCTTGAAGCACTGGCCGTTGCGCTGGCGAACATCGACCCGATCATCGAGCTGATCCGCCGTGCGCCGACGCCAGCAGAAGCGAAGGCGTCGCTGGTTGCGCGTTCATGGGATCTGGGCAACGTGGCGGCGATGCTGGAACGTGCCGGCGATGACGCTGCGCGTCCTGAGTGGCTGGAGCCGGAATTCGGCGTGCGTGACGGTAAGTACTACCTGACTGAACAGCAGGCCCAGGCGATTCTGGATCTGCGTTTGCAGAAACTGACCGGCCTTGAGCATGAAAAACTGCTCGACGAGTACAAAGAGCTGCTGGAGCAGATTGCCGAGCTGCTGCATATCCTGGGTAGCGCAGAGCGCCTGATGGAAGTGATCCGTGAAGAGCTGGAGCTGGTTCGCGATCAGTTCGGCGACGAGCGTCGCACCGAAATCACGGCCAACAGCTCTGATATCAACATTGAAGATCTGATCAACCGCGAAGACGTGGTAGTGACGCTGTCTCACCAGGGCTACGTGAAGTATCAGCCGTTGACCGACTACGAAGCTCAGCGTCGGGGCGGTAAAGGCAAATCTGCGGCGCGTATTAAAGAAGAAGACTTCATTGATCGTCTGCTGGTGGCGAACACCCATGACACGATCCTCTGCTTCTCCAGCCGGGGCCGTCTGTACTGGATGAAAGTCTATCAGCTGCCGGAAGCAAGCCGTGGCGCGCGTGGACGTCCAATCGTCAACCTGCTGCCGCTGGAAGCGAACGAACGTATCACCGCCATTCTGCCAGTACGCGAGTACGAAGAGGGCGTGAACGTCTTTATGGCGACCGCGAGCGGTACCGTGAAGAAAACCGCACTGACCGAGTTCAGCCGTCCACGTTCTGCCGGGATTATCGCGGTGAACCTGAACGAAGGCGACGAACTGATCGGCGTGGATCTGACGTCCGGTTCTGATGAAGTGATGCTCTTCTCTGCCGCCGGTAAAGTGGTGCGCTTTAAAGAGAACGCCGTGCGCGCAATGGGTCGTACGGCGACCGGCGTGCGTGGTATCAAGCTGGCGGGTGAAGACTCCGTTGTTTCCCTGATCGTTCCTCGTGGCGAAGGCGCAATCCTGACCGTCACCCAGAACGGCTACGGTAAACGTACGGCGGAAAGCGAATACCCGACCAAGTCTCGCGGCACGCAGGGCGTTATCTCCATCAAAGTGACCGAGCGCAACGGTTCCGTTGTTGGCGCGGTGCAGGTGGACGACGCGGACCAGATCATGATGATCACCGATGCCGGTACGCTGGTGCGTACCCGCGTGTCAGAGATCAGCGTGGTAGGTCGTAACACCCAGGGCGTTATCCTCATCCGCACTGCGGAAGATGAAAACGTCGTCGGTCTGCAACGCGTTGCTGAGCCGGTGGATGACGAAGAGCTCGACTCTATCGACGGCAGCGTCGCGGAAGGGGATGATGAAATCGCCCCGGAAGCGGACATCGATGATGAAGCAGCGGATGACGCTGACGAGTAACGTCTCCTGACGCTTAAAGGGCCGGTTTCCGGCCCTTTTGTTTTGCGCAAGCAGACAAGTGAACGTTGCGACAAGCCGCGTTTACCGCTACCTTAACCACATTCTTTTTGACCCCGACGGCGGAGCCTCGCCCCTTTGAAATACCTCGTCTCCTTTCGTACCACGTTAAAAGTCTCCCGCTATCTGTTTCGGGCGCTTGCGCTACTGCTATGGTTGCTGGTGGCACTGCTCTCGGTGTTTTACATCGTTAACGCGTTACACCAGAAAGAAGCGGAGATCCGCCAGGAGTTTAATTTGAGCTCGGATCAGGCTCAGCGCTATATCCAGCGTACGTCTGACGTGATGAAAGAGCTTAAGTATATTGCTGAGAATCGACTGACGGCGGAGAACGGCATTCTTGCCATCCGCGGTCGGGATGAAAAAACCGAAGTGCCTGATTTCGAACCGCTCTTCCCGGATTCCGATTGTTCCGCCATGGGCAAAGCCTGGCGTGGTTCACTGGAGTCCCTGTCATGGTTTATGCGCTACTGGCGCGATAACTTCTCGGCCGCTTACGATCTGAACCGTGTCTACCTGATTAGCAACGAAAATCTCTGCATGGCAGATTTCGGCCTGCGGGATATGCCCGTCGAACGTGAAGACGCGTTGAAAAGCCTGCATGAGCGCATAGTGAAATACCGCAATGCGCCTCAGGAAGAGCGCGGGAACAACATCTTCTGGATAAGCCAGGGGCCGCGCATGGGGGTCGGCTATTTCTATGCCCTGACTCCGGTTTACCTCGGAAACCGCCTGCAAGCGCTGCTGGGGATTGAACAAACCATCCGCATGGAAAACTTCTTCACGCCGGGCAGTCTGCCGATGGGCGTGACCATTCTGGATGAAAACGGCCATCCGCTCATCTCCCTTACCGGGCCTGAAAACCGCCTGAAGGTGGAACCCAGCTGGATGCAGGAGCGGTCATGGTTTGGCTATACCTCCGGGTTCCGCGAGCTGGTGCTCAAGAAAAGTTTACCGCCATCGTCGCTGAGCATTGTCTACTCGCTGCCGGTGGATAAGGTGCTGGAGCGCATTCGCATCCTGATCCTTAACGCCATTTTGTTGAACATCGCGGTAGGTGTCGCGCTGTTTATGCTGGCGAGAATGTATGAGCGGCGGATCTTTATTCCGGCGGAGGCGGATGCTCAGCGTCTGGAGGAGCACGAGCAGTTTAACCGTAAAATTGTCGCCTCGGCACCGGTGGGGATCTGCATCCTGCGTACTCAGGACGGGACAAATATCCTCAGTAACGAGCTTGCCCATAACTACCTGAACATGCTAACGCATGAAGACCGTCAGCGGTTAACGCAGATCATCTGTGGGCAACAGGTTAACTTTGTGGATGTGCTGACCAGCACCCACACCAACCTGCAAATCAGCTTTGTCCATTCGCGCTACCGTAATGAAAACGTGGCGATTTGCGTGCTGGTGGACGTCTCTGCGCGCGTGAAAATGGAAGAGTCGTTGCAGGATATGGCGCAGGCGGCGGAGCAGGCCAGTCAGTCGAAATCGATGTTCCTCGCGACCGTCAGTCATGAGCTGCGTACGCCGCTGTACGGTATTATCGGTAACCTCGATCTGCTCCAGACCAAAGAGCTGCCGAAAGGGGTCGACCGGCTGGTGACGGCCATGAACAACTCGTCCAGCCTGCTGCTGAAAATCATCAGCGATATTCTCGACTTCTCTAAAATTGAATCCGAGCAGTTGAAAATAGAGCCGCGCGAGTTCTCCCCGCGCGAGGTGATGAACCATATCTGCGCTAACTATCTGCCGCTGGTGGTGCGTAAACAGCTTGGGCTGTACTGCTTTATCGAGCCGGATGTGCCCCTGACGCTGCATGGCGATCCGATGCGTCTGCAACAGGTCATCTCAAACCTGCTGAGCAACGCCATCAAATTCACCGATATCGGCTGTATTGTGCTGCACGTCTGTCGGGCAGGGGAGTACCTGACCATTCGCGTGCGCGACACGGGGGTGGGGATTCCGGCGAAAGAAGTTGTTCGCCTGTTCGATCCGTTCTTCCAGGTGGGAACCGGCGTCCAGCGTAATTTCCAGGGGACCGGGCTTGGTCTGGCTATTTGCGAGAAGCTTATCAGCATGATGGACGGGGATATCTCTGTCGATACTGAGCCGGGTATGGGCAGCCAGTTCACCATTCGTATTCCGCTCTATTCGGCGCATTATCCGGCGAAAACCACGGTCGACGGCCTGAGCGATAAGCACTGCTGGCTGGCGGTGCACAACGCCTCCTTACATGATTTCCTGACCTCAATGCTGACCAGCAGCGGCGTGCGGGTTTCGCGCTACGAAGGCCAGACGCCGGGCGCGGATGACATGCTGATCACCGACGTTGAGCCGGAACAGGCGTGGGCGGGGCGCGGCGTGGTGATGTTCTGCCGCCGTCATATCGGTATTCCGCTTGAGCGTTCGCCTGGGGTATGGGTGCACAGCGTGGCGACACCGCACGAGCTGTTGGGCTTGCTGGCGCGCATTTACAGCGTGCAGCTTGAAGACAGCGACGGCGCCACCGTGCTGGCTTCCCCTGATGAGCTGGCGTCGGTGAATGACGATATGATGATTCTGGTCGTCGACGATCATCCGATTAACCGTCGTCTGCTCGCAGACCAGCTTGGCTCTCTGGGCTATCAGTGTAAAACGGCCAATGATGGCGTGGATGCCCTGAATGTCTTAAGTAAGAACCATATTGATATTGTGCTCAGCGATGTGAACATGCCTAACATGGACGGCTACCGTCTGACGCAGCGTATCCGGCAGCTGGGGCTGACGCTGCCGGTGGTGGGGGTGACAGCCA
This sequence comes from Enterobacter sp. CRENT-193, assembly GCF_002787395.1. Taxonomy (NCBI): domain Bacteria; kingdom Pseudomonadati; phylum Pseudomonadota; class Gammaproteobacteria; order Enterobacterales; family Enterobacteriaceae; genus Enterobacter; species Enterobacter sp. CRENT-193. Next base: position 2,341,887 of record NZ_CP024812.1, read on the forward strand.
ACGCGCTGGCGGAGGAGAAGCAGCGCTGTCTGGAGTCGGGAATGGACAGCTGCCTGTCGAAGCCGGTCACGCTGGATGTACTGAAGCAGACGCTATCCGTCTATGCGGAGCGGGTACGAAAAGCGAGACAATAAAAAAGGCCCGAAAGGGCCTTTTTTATGTGCCCGGCGGCGCTGCGCTTGCGCGGGCCTGCGGGGTTTGTAGGCCGGGTAAGCGCGAGCGCCACCCGGCATAGACAGCGAGGATCAGTCTTTGTCCGTTGCGCTCAGCGTCACGGAAGAGAGATAGTTCAGCAGGGCGATATCGTTATCCACACCCAGCTTCATCATCGCGGATTTTTTCTGGCTACTGATGGTTTTAATACTGCGGTTCAGCTTCTTGGCGATTTCAGTGACCAGGAAACCTTCAGCGAACAGACGCAGAACTTCACTCTCTTTAGGCGAGAGACGCTTGTCGCCATAACCACCCGCGCTGATTTTTTCAAGCAGGCGTGAGACGCTCTCAGGAGTGAATTTCTTCCCTTTCTGTAGCGCCGCCAGCGCTTTTGGCAGATCGGTAGGTGCGCCTTGTTTCAGCACAATCCCTTCAATATCGAGATCCAGAACGGCGCTCAGGATCGCCGGGTTATTGTTCATGGTCAGAACAATGATCGAAATGTCCGGGAAGTGGCGTTTAATGTATTTGATGAGCGTGATCCCATCACCGTATTTATCTCCAGGCATGGAGAGATCGGTAATGAGCACGTGCGCATCAAGTTTAGGCAGGTTGTTAATGAGGGCTGTGGAATCTTCAAATTCACCGACTACATTCACCCACTCGATCTGTTCAAGTGATTTGCGAATACCGAACAGTACAATCGGATGGTCATCGGCAATAATTACGTTCATATTGTTCATGTATAAGGCTACCTTGCTACAGCAAGCTCTTGACGTAAGCGTCAATGTCGCTGATGTATTTTTCAATGCCAGAGGCATCTTTCTCACGAATTAGATGTTCCAGCGTTTCACATAACTGCTTGCCGGGAACCAGATTAAGCATGGCAAACACCCCTTTAAGCCGGTGTGCTGTCTGTGCCAGCGCTGCAAAATCCTGCGCAGCGGACTCAGTATACAACCGCTTAACATCATCTGGTACTGTATCAACGAAGAGCGAATAATATCCGCTGGCATGGAGTTCGGCATTTTCATCGCCGCCTAACGGTGACTCCAGGATCTCTTCCTGCGCCAGATTCTCTTCAATCAGTTGTAATACAGCTTCCTGCATTGCATTGCTCATATTAAAGTTGACGCGCAGCTGCCCAGGGCCGATTTTCCGCACGCCTGGCTCATCATCGCTTAAAAGCAAGCCTGAGGCAGTAAGATTAGACGGATTATCAGTTAAAAATAGATCAAATTCTTGACTCGCGAGCCTTTCGTCCGGGGTAATGCAGGACGCACCCCAGTTTTCCAGCTGACGTACGACGATATTTCGGATCTCACTGGAGGTCACATCCACCATCACCACCACATCGTCCAGCAGACGCTCTTCATCCTCTTCCTGTGGATTCGCCGCCATTTTAACGTGTAAAGAGTAGCGGGTGCCGAGGGATTCGCGCGCCTTAATGTTCAGATGACCGCCCAGCTTACGCGCCAGCTGATCGCAAAGCCAGAAGGTGAGGGCATTCGCCTTACCGTAGTGGTCGCGCTGGGTATCGTTCAGGAACGGGAAGTGCAGGTTATCAATTTCGCTCACGGTCACGCCTTCGCCCGTATCCAGGATGCGGAACGTCAGACGATCGTCGGTGGACTCATCGGTGCTGACTTCAAGGGTGATCTTGCCGATCTGCGTCGTGGTGACGGCATACTGAATCAACATCATCAGGATGCGACGCAGGGCATCGCGATCGCCATGACGTTCGTCGTTGGCCGGTAAATGGTTGTTGATCAGCAGCTGGAGTCCCTTGCGCTTGATCACCGGCAGGACTTCCGGCACCACCTCATCAATCAGGTCCTGGATGGAGAAGAGCGTAGGGGTGCCCTTCCAGATGTCATTCTCCAGCATGTTCGCAAGCTGGATTTCGTCCACCAGACGAACCAGTGAATCGGCCTGGCTGCTTAGCTGTCGGCTTTCTGGCGTGCTCAGATCAGCAATCTGCGTGGCGAGTGACTTCAACGGCTGTTTAAAGGCATCGCCAATATTTTGCATAAACGCGGCGCGGCCATGCTGGTTTTTCTCGTACAGCCTTTGCGCCTGCTTGAGCTTTTTATTCACCAGCACTTCGCGATCCTGATCGCGAATGATGAAGATTTGCGTGCGCGACGCGACCTGACTGCGGAACTGACGGATCTCATACAGTTCATTATTAATGGTGGCCTGGATGACACCCTGATGCTGGTCCGCCATGGCCGTAATATTTTGCAGGTTAAGATGCGGCAGAAGGTGATCGGCAATTTTATTGCTCATTACCGTGCGGTTTGCCTCCTGATCGTGAACGAGCACCCCAAGCGGCAGCACGGAAATAATCTCTTCATTCAGGGCACGAAGAATGCGCAGTTCGTTGCTGGTCCCGGCTGATACCGACGTCGAGTCGCTCTGGCGGCCCGACTGGAAACGGAAGGTGCTGTAACCAAACAGCGCCAGCGCCAGCAGGCCGATATTCAGCAGCAGCGGCAGCAGAATGTTTTGCAGAGTATCAAGCATCAGGGTGCCAAAAGGCACCTGCCACACCAGACGCATACCGGTTGAGTTGAGCGATGAGGCAATCTCAATCTTTGAGCCATTAAATGAGATCGCTACGCTGTCCGCGCCTTCTTTATCCGACGGCGAGCGCATATTTTGGGTGCTATTGTCTGGCTCCAGACGGAAGCTGTCCAGCGGCATATCCGGTGGGATGAGATCGTTAATCGGCAGGTCGAAGGCAACCACGGTCGCCAGATGGCCCGGCTGGTTAAAGGTGGTTCGCAGCGTAAAGTAGTGACCATTCTGCCAGGCAAGACGGCGTAATGACGAGAAACTTTCGCGCTCGTCCAGCGCGTTGGCCTGTTGCAGCATTTCTGCCCGACGGGAATCGACAATACTGCCAACGGTGGTCTCTTTAAAGCCCGACGAGAGATCCTTAAGCGGCAGGGTTGAGATCAGGATCATGCTGTTGTCCTGACCGTTCAGGTAATACATTGACCACGGTACGGTCTCGGCGCCCCACAGGGTGTCCAGATAGGAGGAGATCCGCTGCGTCATCTCAAGCGTTGCGCTGTCGTGCGAGCCGAAAATCAGGGCTTCCGTCTTGCGCTGCGGTTTTTCAAGGTAATACACATCCTGCTTAAGGCGCGTTTCCTGCAACCCTTCGCCTGATGAGGTGGCGGGCGCGGCAGCGATATTGTCGTAGATTTGCCAGGTCGCATAGCGCCACGTATCAATGCGCTTATGCACCGCATGGGTGATATCGACGATTTGATAGCTTTTATCTTTAAGCCAGGTGTTAACGGCGCTCTGGATCATCACTCCCATTGTGACTAACAGCACAACGATCAACAGAAGAAAGAAACGGGTGATGCTGCCCGGTAGAAGGGAGAATTTGCTCGGGGCGGTAGTTTCAGTCTGACTCATCGATGTGTTTAACCCGTAATGGCCGCGCGGTAATGGGATAGGGCAGTATAAAGGGTAATAACTGAATTTCCAGCGTCGTTATCGGTATAACCTTGACTTTTTATCCGGGTAACCGGCTTCAACGTCCCCGGGTGAAAGGTGTACAAAACCCCGTGAAATGTATAAATACGCCGTCGCACCGGCAGAAAAATAGCACGAATAAACAAGAAATTAATTTCGATAGCATAAAAACAATTAAGTGCAAGCCGTATTCGGGATTTAGTTAATAGTCGTTATCATTACCCAGCGGTAGCACATTAAATGTAGGTTGACGTAAAGAAAGGTAAAAAAAAAACCGAATGCGAAGCATCCGGTTCAATTAGGGATAAACAGACATTCAGAACTGAATGACGGTAATAAATAAAGTTAATGATGATAGCGAGGGTTATTTTAGTGGTGTTGAAGGGAATTTTTTTGTCATTCAGTGCTGTACTGTTTTTTACGGCAATTTGCTGAATTTAATGCGATATATTTTTGTTTTGATTATCCGTGCTATATTTTTAAACTATTAATGCTCTGTAAAAGTTCCTCCAAATTTACAAATTGAAACATCTTGATGGCAAAGTGAAACATCTTCAAAGTTTTCGTATCATATTCCTGTTGGATTATTCTGCATTTTTGAGGAGAATGAACTTGCCGACTGGTTAAGAGGGTTGACCAGTAAGCAGTGGTAAATAATAAGGCATATAACAGAGGGTTAATAAAATGAAAGTTAAAGTACTGTCCCTCCTGGTACCAGCTCTGCTGGTGGCAGGCGCAGCAAATGCGGCTGAAATTTATAACAAAGACGGCAACAAATTAGATCTGTACGGTAAAGTGGATGGCCTGCACTATTTCTCTGATGACGACAGTGCAGACGGCGACCAGACCTACATGCGTCTGGGCTTCAAAGGCGAAACTCAGGTTAACGACCAGCTGACCGGTTACGGCCAGTGGGAATACCAGATCCAGGGTAACTCTGGTGAGAACGAAAACAACTCATGGACGCGTGTGGCGTTCGCAGGTCTGAAATTCGCTGATGCGGGTTCATTCGACTATGGTCGTAACTACGGCGTTGTTTACGATGTAACTTCCTGGACCGACGTTCTGCCGGAATTCGGCGGCGATACCTACGGTTCTGACAACTTCATGCAGCAGCGTGGTAACGGCTTCGCGACCTACCGTAACCAGGACTTCTTCGGTCTGGTTGATGGTCTGAACTTCGCGTTGCAGTACCAGGGTAAAAACGGCAGCGCAAGCGGCGAAGGCCAGACCAACAACGGTCGTGAGGCACTGCGTCAGAACGGTGATGGCTACGGCGGCTCTCTGACCTATGATCTGGGCGAAGGCTTCGCTATCGGTACGGCAGTCACCAGTTCTAAACGTACTGCTGACCAGAACGCTGCGGGCTACTACGGTGAAGGCGATCGCGCAGAGACCTACACCGGTGGTCTGAAATATGACGCGAACAACATCTACCTGGCTGCACAGTATACTCAGACTTACAACGCGACCCGTGCGGGCGACCTGGGCTGGGCTAACAAAGCGCAGAACTTCGAAGTGGTTGCGCAGTATCAGTTCGACTTCGGTCTGCGTCCATCCGTGGCATACCTGCAATCTAAAGGTAAGGACCTGGAAAACGGCTACGGCGACCAGGATCTGCTGAAATATGTTGATGTTGGCGCGACTTACTACTTCAACAAAAACATGTCCACCTACGTTGATTACAAAATCAACCTGGTTGATGAGAACGACTTCACTCGCGCAGCAGGTATCGGTACTGACGATATCGTCGCGCTGGGTCTGGTTTACCAGTTCTAATTGCTCATACAGCGACAAAGGGGCCATCAGGCCCCTTTTTTCATGCTTTTTTAGGGTCTTACAAATACGCTGTTTTAGTGTACTCTTGCCGCCCTGGCATGAGGATAATAACCAATGGATATGACTTTTTTACGCGCCAGCGTTCTGGCGACTTTTTTACTCCTGACCGCGTGTGACTCTTCCACACAGCCCGCAAAAATCGACGCACCCGCCGCGACGGTGCTGGAAGGGAAAACCATGGGGACCTTCTGGCGCGTCAGCGTGATGGATATTGATAAATCCCGCGCTGAAGAATTACGCGGTAAAATTCAGGCGCAGCTGGATGCCGACGATCAGCTACTCTCTACCTATAAAAATGACTCAGCGCTGATGCGTTTCAATCGCTCCAGCAGCACCTCGCTGTGGCCGGTGAGCGAAGCAATGGCCGATATCGTCACGGAAGCCATGCGCGTGGGCTACAAAACCAACGGCGCAATGGATGTGACCGTGGGGCCGCTGGTGAACCTGTGGGGATTTGGCCCCAACAAGCAGCCGGTGACTACACCCGATCAAGCCGCCATCGACGACGCCCGCGCGCGTACAGGGTTACAGCATCTGACGGTGATCTCCCAGTATGGTCAGCAATACCTGCAAAAAGATATTCCCGACCTGTTTGTGGATCTCTCCACGGTAGGCGAGGGGTATGCTGCGGATCATCTCGCGGCCCTGATGGCGCAGGAAGGCATTCCCCGTTATCTGGTTTCCGTCGGGGGCGCGCTCGTCAGCCGGGGCATGAACGCCAGCGGCAGGCCGTGGCGAGTGGCCATCCAAAAACCAACCGATCAGCAGAACGCGGTGCAGGCGATTGTCGACATCAACGGGCACGGTATAAGCACCTCCGGAAGCTACCGCAACTATTACGAGCTGGATGGCAAACGTATCTCGCACGTGATTGATCCGCAAACCGGACGTCCGATTACCCACAACCTGGTGTCCGTGACGGTGATAGCCCCAACCGCGCTGGAAGCGGATGCCTGGGATACCGGATTGATGGTGCTCGGCACGGAGAAGGCCAAAGAGGTGGTGCGTCAGGAAGGGCTGGCCGTCTATATGATCACCAAAGAGGCTGACGGATTTAAAACCTGGAGTTCGCCGCAGTTCAATAGCTTCCTGGTGAGCGAAAAAAATTAAAAAGCAAGGTTGCGGGTTTTTGTTCGGTGGCGTTCAGGCAAGCTGAGCGTATGCTTGTAAGAGGAGCCGATGATGAAAAACACAACCTATCTTACCGATGAGGATCGCTGGCAGGCCGTACTGGTCCGCGATCCGCGTGCGGATAACCAGTTTGTCTTTGCCGTGCAGACGACCGGCATTTATTGTCGTCCGTCCTGCCGCGCCCGCCACGCGCTGCGTAAAAATGTCTGCTTTTATCCTGATGCTCACCAGGCCGCGCAGGCGGGTTTCCGCCCCTGTAAGCGCTGTAGGCCGGACCAGGTCGACCCTATGGCGCAGAAAAAGGCCAACATTGCGCTGGCCTGTCGACTGCTTGAACAGGATGCCGCGCTGAACCTGGAGGCACTGGCGCAGCAGGTTGCCATGAGTCCGTTCCATTTCCACCGCTTGTTTAAATCCTTCACCGGCATGACGCCGAAAGCATGGCAGCAGGCCGCGCGTGAACAACGCCTGCGCAGCCTGCTTGCACAGGGCGGTAAAATCACCGACGCCGTACTGGCCGCTGGCTTCCCGGACGGCAGCAGCTACTACCGTAAAGCCAATGGCGCGCTGGGCATGACGGCAAAACAGTACCGCAACGGAGAGGCTGCGGTCCGCTATGCCATCAGTGATTGCTCGCTGGGCCGCTGTCTGGTGGCCGAAAGCGAGCGCGGGATCTGCGCAATACTGCTGGGTGATGACGATGCCGGGCTGACGGCTGAACTGCTGTCACTGTTTCCGCTTGCCGTCCGTGAACCGATGGAAGGCGCGTTTGCCGGGCGTGTTCGTCAGGTTATTGCCTCTGTCGACAGCCGCGCGACGCCGCTGACGCTGCCGCTGGATATCCGTGGTACCGCCTTCCAGCAGCAGGTCTGGCAGGCGCTGCGGGATATCCCCTGCGGTAAAACGGCAAGCTATCAGCAGGTGGCGAAGGCCATTGGTAAACCCAATGCCGTACGTGCCGTGGCGGGGGCCTGCGGTGCCAACAAACTGGCGATAGTCATCCCCTGTCACCGCGTGGTGCGTAACGACGGTGCGCTGTCGGGTTATCGCTGGGGAGCAGCGCGTAAGATGCTATTGTTGAAACGTGAGGCGAACAACCCGGAGGGATAATGCTCGATCTTTTTGCTGATGCTGAACCCTGGCACGAGCCGCTCGCGCCGGGGGCGACGATCCTGAGACGCTTCGCGCTTTCCCGCGCGGCGGCGCTGTTCGACGGTATTGATGCCGTTACCGCTTGTTCGCCGTTTCGCCATATGGTTACGCCGGGCGGGTATACCATGTCCGTGGCGATGACCAACTGCGGCGAACTGGGATGGGCGACGAATGAGCGGGGCTATGTATATGCCGCGAACGATCCGCTGACGGATCAGCCGTGGCCGCCGATGCCGGAGGCGTTTCAGGCGCTGTGTCATGACGCCGCCGTGGCGGCCGGCTATCCTGATTTTCGACCCGATGCCTGTCTTATCAACCGCTATGCCGTTGGGGCAAAGCTCTCCTTGCATCAGGATAAGGACGAGCCGGACCTGCGCGCGCCGATTGTCTCGGTATCCCTTGGGCTGCCCGCTGTCTTTCAGTTTGGCGGCCTGCGGCGCAACGACCCGCTCAAACGGCTGATGCTGGAGCATGGTGATGTGGTGGTCTGGGGCGGTGAATCACGGCTTTTTTACCACGGTATTCAGCCGCTTAAACCTGGCGATCACCCGGTGGCGGGGGCATTTCGCTACAACCTCACGTTCCGTCAGGCGGCATACAGAGAATAAAAATAAGAATTATTCTTGATGTGTGTGAAAGGCAGTTTACACTGCTGGCTGATTTTTCTTGTCCGGATTGCTCTGCATGCAACTACTTCTTCTTGTCTGGCGGCAGTATCGCTGGCCTTTTATCGCGGTGATGGCGTTAAGCCTTGCCAGCGCGGCGCTGGGGATCGGCCTGATTGCCTTCATTAACGTGCGTTTGATCGAAATGGTCGACACGTCACTCTCCGTCCTGCCGGAATTTTTGGGTTTACTGCTGCTGCTGATGGCAGTCACGCTCGGGTCACAGCTGGCGCTGACCGCGCTCGGCCACCACTTCGTTTTCCGTCTGCGCAGTGAGTTCATCAAACGGATCCTTGATACTCAAGTGGAGCGCATCGAACAGCTGGGAAGTGCTTCTCTGCTGGCGGGGCTGACCAGCGATGTGCGCGCCATTACCATCGCCTTTGTGCGCCTGCCGGAGCTGGTGCAGGGGATCATCCTGACCTTTGGCTCGGCAGCCTATCTCGCCTGGCTCTCCAGCAAAATGCTGGCGGTAACGGCGCTGTGGATTGTTATTACCATCTGGGGCGGGTTCCTGCTGGTATCACGCGTCTATAAGCACATGGCGGTGCTGCGCGAAACGGAAGACAAGCTCTATAACGATTACCAGACGGTGCTGGAAGGGCGTAAAGAGCTGACGCTGAACCGCGAGCGCGCCGAACATATCTTCAACCATCTCTATATCCCGGATGCGCACGAATATCGTCATCACATTATTCGCGCCGATACGTTCCACCTGAGCGCCGTGAACTGGTCCAACATCATGATGCTGGGCGCGATTGGCCTGGTGTTCTGGATGGCGAACAGCCTGGGGTGGGCGGATACCAACGTGGCGGCAACCTACTCCCTGACGCTGCTGTTTTTACGCACGCCGCTGCTGTCGGCCGTTGGCGCACTGCCGACGCTGCTGAGCGCACAGGTGGCCTTCAACAAGCTGAAGAAGTTCGACCTTGCGCCGTTTAAGGCTGAGTTCCCGCGCCCGCAGGCCTTCCCGAACTGGCAAACGCTGGAGCTGCGTAACGTTACCTTCCGCTATCAGGATAACGCCTTCTCAGTGGGGCCGATCAACCTGACCATTCACCGCGGCGAACTGCTGTTCCTGATCGGCGGTAACGGCAGCGGCAAATCCACGCTGGCGATGCTGCTGACGGGCCTCTACCAGCCGCAGTCGGGTGAAATTTTGCTGGATGGTAAAGCGCTGAGCGCGGAGAAACCGGAGGACTACCGCAAGCTCTTCTCGGCGGTATTTACCGACGTCTGGCTGTTCGACCGGCTGCTGGGACCGGAAGGGCAGCAGGCGGATCCGGCGCTGGTGGAGAAGTGGCTTGCGCACCTGCAAATGTCGCACAAGCTGGAGCTTCAGGATGGCAAAATCCTGAATCTCAAGCTGTCGAAAGGGCAGAAGAAGCGCGTGGCGCTGCTGCTGGCGCTGGCCGAAGAGCGCGACATCATCCTTCTGGATGAATGGGCCGCCGATCAGGACCCGCACTTCCGTCGCGAGTTTTATCAGGTCCTGCTGCCGCTGATGCAGGCGATGGGAAAAACCATTTTTGCCATCAGCCATGACGATCACTACTTCATTCACGCCGACCGTCTGCTGGAGATGCGCGACGGCAAGCTGAGCGAGCTGACCGGCGATGAGCGCGATGCGGCGTCACGGGACGCGGTGGCGCGTACGGCCTGATTGCAATTGTGCCGGGTGAACCCCGGCACACTAATTTTTCATATATGCCGTTTTTTTCTCCATCCCGACCCGCCGTTTATTCTTATTTACATATCCCCGCGCTATGCTTAACGCCAACTCATTTAATGGATTTATGATTGATGTCGGTATTAAAGAAAAACAGCGCCAGGCAGCGTGACCAGGAGCGTGCGCGGCTCATCTGGCTCCTGACGACCGATAAAGCGGTCACGTCAACGTTATTGGGTAAGCTAACCCTGGCTGAGCAATATGATGTCGGCACGCTGGCCGACGATATTGCTGAGGTAGGTGCGCTGGTTGCACATTTACCACCTCCGGATCTGGCGGACACCCTTGAGGCATTGCCTTCCGAGGAGCGCCATGCCCTGTGGCGGCTGGTGCAGGATCACGAGCGCGGTCAGGTGCTGCTGGAAGCCTCGGAAAACGTCTGGGATGACCTTATCGATGAGATGAGCGACCGGGACATTCTTGACGCTCTGCAAACGCTGGATATCGACGAGCAGATCTACCTCGTTCAGCATCTTCCGCGAAACCTGACCGGACGCCTGCTGGCTTCCCTGCCTGCCGAAGAGCGGGCGCGCGTGCGTCAGGTGATGCACTACGAGAAAAACAGCGTCGGCGCGATCATGGAGTTTGGCGTCATCACCGTGCGTCCGGACGTCACCCTGGGGACGGTGCAGCGCTATCTTCGTCGCCTGGGCAGTATGCCGGACAACACCGATAAACTGTTCGTCACCTCGCGGGATAAAACCCTGCTCGGGGAGCTGGAGCTGAAAACGATCCTGCTGAACAGCGCCCAGCAGCGGGTGAGTGAGGTCATGGAAACCGAGCCGATGGTCTTCTCGCCGGAAGACGATGCCGAAAAAGCGGCGCGTACTTTCGAACGTGATGACCTGGTGAGCGCGGCGGTGGTGGATTCGGTGGGCAAGCTGATGGGGCGTCTGACCATCGATGAGATCGTTGACGTGGTCTATGAAGAGACCGATAACGACCTGCGAGCCCTTGGCGGGATCAGTGCCGAAGACGATGTTCATGCCTCCGTCGGCAAGGCCGTCAAAACCCGCTGGGCGTGGCTCGCCATCAATTTATGCACCGCGTTCGTGGCGTCCCGCGTTATTGACGGCTTCGAACATACCATTTCCCAGCTGGTGGCCCTGGCGTCGCTGATGCCGATTGTGGCGGGGATCGGCGGGAACACCGGCAACCAGACTATCACCATGATCGTTCGCGCCCTGGCGCTGGAAAACATTCAGCCGGGTAATTTTTCGTGGCTGATTTTCAGGGAGATGGGCGTCGCGCTGATTAACGGCCTGGTCTGGGGCGGCATCATGGGCGGCATTACCTGGTGGCTGTACGATGATATGGCGCTGGGCGGGGTCATGATGCTGGCGATGGTGCTGAACCTGCTGGTGGCGGCGATGATGGGCGTGATTATCCCATTGACGATGACCCGGCTGGGGCGCGACCCCGCGGTGGGGTCGAGCGTGATGATCACCGCCATTACCGATACCGGCGGTTTCTTTATTTTTCTTGGACTGGCGACGATTTTTCTTCTGTAGCCAGTGCTTTTTGCTTAAGTCGGGCAGGGAGGATGAACATCATCACAATCCCGCCCAGCACGCCAATCGCCAGGTTGCCGGTGTAAACCGTTGCCACAACCGTCACCAGCATCACGACGGTTTCAGCCACCGGCGCGTTTTTCAGCGTTCCGGGCTGAACGCTATGCCAGCTAAAGGTCTTGACGGCCACAATGGCCATAATACCCGCCAGTACCGCCATCGGGATTTTGGCCATCACCTCGCTGAGCGCCGTAACCAGCACCAGCAGTACGATACCCGCCGCAAGGGTGGAGATACGGCTTCTGCCTTTCCCCATCTCCACGTTTACGATGGTCTGCCCAATCATCGCGCAGCCCGCAATGCCACCGTAGAACCCGGCCATAATATTCCCCACGCCCAGACCGATGCTCTCGCGACGCTTACTGGAGGGGGTAGCGGTCAGTTCATCCACCAGTTTTGCCGTCAGCAAGGATTCCAGCAGGCCAACGAAAGCGATACTTAGCGCGCACGGCCAGATAATGCTCAGGGTTTCCAGATTGAGCGGCACCAGCAGTTGCGTAAAGCCCGGCAAACCGCCGCTCATGGAGCCTTCATCCCCTACCGTCGGCAGAATTTGCCCGCTGGTGACGGTGAACAAAGTCAGCAGCACAATGGCAATCAGCGGGGAGGGCACGCTTTTGATATAGCGTGGCACCCACAGCACAATCAGCAGCGTCAGCACGAACAGGCCCACAATCACCGGGCTTCGGCTCCAGAAATGGGGCACCTGGGCAAAGAAAATCAAAATGCCAAGGGCGTTAACAAACCCGGTCATCACCGACTGGGGAATAAAACGCATCAGCCGCGCCATACCCAGCGCGCCGAACAGGATCTGAATCATGCCTGCCATCACCACCGCGGGCAGAATGTACTGTACGCCGTGTTGATGGACCATCGGGCCAATCACCAGCGCGACGGAACCTGCCGCCGCCGTCACCATGGCCGGACGCCCGCCGAGCAGGGAAAGGGCGAAACAGAGCACCACGGAGGCGATAAGACTCACTTTCGGATCCACGCCCGCGACCACGGAAAACGAAATCACTTCCGGGATCAGCGCCAGCGCGGTAATCACACCGGCCAGGGTTTCGCGCATCAGACGGTGAGGCGAACGTAAAACAGTGGCGACATGGCCTTCTTGAGGTACAGACGAGTGGGGTAATGACATAACAATTCGCTGGTAGGGGCAGGCTTCCGTGCGCGCGATCACAAAGTGCAGCATCATAGCCAGGAAAATCGTCGGGTGCCAGCCTGTCTGCCAAAACCCTACAAACAATCCATCATTAAATTTCACAATTACAATAATTTCGTAACCTTTAAACAATATTTAAAAGTTGCTACCGTGCCACCGCAGCGTGTTTCACCTGTAATTTCCACGCATCAAGCACTATTCAACTAAGGCATAAATGATGAAAAAAATGACTGCCGTGCTCTTTTCTCTGGCCGTGGGGCTGAACGCCGTCTCGCTGGCGGCGAAGGCTGACGCACCAAAAGAGCAGGAAACGGATGTCCTTTTAATTGGTGGCGGCATCATGAGCGCCACGCTGGGAACGTATCTTCAGGAATTAGAGCCGAACTGGTCCATGACCATGGTCGAGCGCCTCGATGGCGTGGCACAGGAAAGCTCTAACGGCTGGAATAACGCCGGGACGGGGCACTCGGCACTCATGGAACTGAACTATACGCCGCAGAAAAAGGACGGTTCCATTAGTATCGAGAAGGCGGTAGAGATCAACGAAGCGTTCCAGATCTCACGTCAGTTCTGGTCTCACCAGGTGAACAGCGGTGTGTTGCACAATCCGCACTCCTTCATCAACACCGTACCGCACATGAGCTTTGTGTGGGGCGATCAAAACGTCAACTTCCTGCGCGCGCGCTACGCTGCCCTGCAACAGAGCACGCTTTTCCGCGGGATGAAATACTCTGAAGATCACGCTCAAATCAAAGAGTGGGCGCCGCTGGTCATGGAAGGCCGCGATCCGAACCAGAAAGTGGCGGCGACCCGCACTGAAATTGGTACTGACGTTAACTACGGTGAAATCACCCGTCAGCTGGTGGCCTCTCTGAAGAAAAAAGAGAACTTTAACCTGCAACTCAGCTCCGAAGTGCGTGGTTTCAAGCGCAATGCGGATAACAGCTGGAGCGTGACCGTTGCCGATCTGAAAAACAACGAAGCCGAACATGTGATTAAGGCCAAGTTCGTGTTTATCGGTGCGGGCGGCGCAGCGCTGAAACTGTTGCAGGAGTCCGGTATTCCGGAAGCGGACGACTACGCCGGCTTCCCGGTTGGCGGCCAGTTCCTTGTGTCGGAAAACCCGGAAGTGGTTAACCGTCATCTGGCGAAAGTGTACGGTCAGGCCTCTGTGGGCGCACCACCGATGTCCGTTCCGCATATCGACACCCGCATGCTGGACGGTAAGCGTGTAGTGCTGTTCGGGCCGTTCGCCACATTCTCCACCAAGTTCCTGAAAAACGGTTCCCTGTGGGATCTGTTGAGCGCGACCACAACGTCAAACGTCAAGCCAATGATGGACGTGGGGCTGGATAACTTCGATCTGGTGAAATACCTGATTAGCCAGGTGATGCTCTCTGATGAAGAACGCTTCGAGGCGCTGAAAGAGTACTATCCGCAGGCGAAGAAAGAAGACTGGCGTCTGTGGCAGGCAGGTCAGCGTGTGCAGATCATCAAACGCGATCCGAAAGAGGGCGGCGTGTTGCGTCTGGGTACCGAAGTGGTAAGCGATAAGGATGGCACCATTGCCGCGCTGCTGGGGGCATCTCCGGGGGCGTCTACCGCTGCGCCAATCATGCTGCACCTGATGGAAAAAGTGTTTAAGGACAAAGTATCCAGCCCGGAATGGCAGGCGAAGCTGAAAACCATTATTCCATCCTACGGTACGAAGCTGAACGGTAACGTTGAGGCCACGGAACAAGAGCTGGAATACACCAGCCGCGTTCTGCAACTGCAATACGTCAAACCGCAGGCTGCGGATGCTGCGCCAAAGGCAGAGCTGAAGCCTCAGGCGGAAAGCAAGCCGGTAGCGGATATCGCGCTGTAAGATAAACGCAAAACGGTAACATCCGTTACCGTTTCTAGTGTTTTCTCCCTCTCCCTGTGGGAGAGGGTTGGGGTGAGGGTGCCAGAACGCACCCTTTCCAGGTCGGGTAAGCGTGAGCGCCACCCGACTTATTTTTAACGAACTACCGCTTGTCCTACCGTCTCATCCGCCTTCCATACGCGATATTTCACATCCACGTTTTCCGGCGTATATACGACGATCGGCAGCTTGCTGTTATAGCGCAGCAGACTGTTATCGCCCAGATACGCGGTAATAAATTTCTTCTCTTTCTTGCCGTCCGGGCACGCCATCATGGTGGAGACTGGCGAGGTTACTTTGTCGAAGACATAGTAGTCATAGCCCCAGCCTTCCAGCGTTTTGCTTTCCAGCTGGCCGCCCAGACGATGCTGGTTGCAGTCCACTTCCAGCGTCTGGCCGATTAACAGCTCAACTTTGAAATTTGCTTCATCCTGCTGAGCCGGGAGCTGAATAACCTGGCGCTTCATCCCTTTGTCCGCTTGCGGATACGGAGCAACTTTTTCCAGCGGCTGCTCTTTCTGGGTTTCGCTGGCGAAAGCACTGCTGCTGGCGCACGCAGCGGCGATGAGGGCGATGGCAAATTTAGGTGCGTTTTTCACTGTCATTCCTTTTTGTTAAAACGATCCTGGAAAGACTAACATAATATACGTGAATGGTTGGCGTAATTTACTCACATTTTCATTTTAAACGGAGTAATGCACTGCTTTTGTGTTCTTTTATTGGTGTTTAATGCTGTGGTGGAGTCGATGCGGCGATCGTGTTATTTTACGCGTTAATTATTGTTATTTATCTGTAAAGGGAGGAGATATGGTACGGGAAAAACTGAAGACACCTGAAGGCCGCAAGTTCCTGCTGGCGTTACTGGTTGTGTTTATGATTGCTGCTGCATGCGTGGGGCGAGCAACCATTGTCGGTGTGATTGAGCAGTACAACATCCCGCTATCTGCCTGGACAACCAGCATGTTTGTCCTGCAATCGGCGATGATCTTTGTTTACAGCCTGGTGTTCACCGTGCTGCTGGCGATTCCGCTGGGGATTTTCTTTCTCGGTGGGCGTGAAAAACACTAAGCATTGCGCATGCGGAGACAGGCAATAAAAAACCAGCCATAAGCGGCTGGTTTTTTTGTGTAGTTTTGGTCGGCACGAGAGGATTTGAACCTCCGACCCCCGACACCCCATGACGGTGCGCTACCAGGCTGCGCTACGTGCCGACGCATAAAAGGAATACTACTCTATTCCTTTTTGAATGCAAGGGGCAAGCAACGCTAACTGATTCATAAATAATCAGTTAGCGATAAAGCGCTTCTCGTCTGTCAGCACCTGCAACAGCAAACTGAGCTGCGGTTTCTGGTCTTTCAGCTTCTCACCTTCGAGGCTATACGTCTGGTAATTGCCGTTGCTGTTCAACACCAGGGACAACGTCGGTGTGGTCACCACCAGCGTGTTTCCGCCAGCAGCCGTGACCCAGTTATGACGCCGCGTGGCGCTAAAGAGGTCTTGGCCCTGCGAGTACTCAATTGCCGGTGTGCTGACGTGCAGCAGCCGCTGCATTAACGTGGTCATGACGTCTTTATGGTCGGTCAGCATGTTGATGCGCTGCGCGGGAGTGCCCGGCCAGTGGATCACCAGGGGAACATGCAGGTTCGGACGCGACCACTCCATGCCCTTCGCCTCGTCGCCGAGCGGCACGCCATGCCCCGCCGTGATAATCACGACCGTATTATCCAGCTTGCCCGCGTCGCGCAGGGCGGTCAGCACGCGGCCGATCTGCGCATCAACATCGCCCGCCGCACGGCTATAGCGGCGCGCGAAGCCTTTCTGATTGCTGTCATCAAGCGTTGTGCCGTTAAACGCAACCCAGGAGAACCAGCGGTTATCTTCCTGCGCATAGCGCTTCAGCCAGTCTATCCACTGGTCAGCGGTCCGATCGTCAGACTGGCTCTGCGCGGCGGGCAGTGAGAAATCAGACAGCAGCGCCTGGCGGTACAGCGAGCTGTTGAAACCATCAGAGGCGAACAGCCCCAGCTGGTAGCCCTGCTGATTAAGCCCGGTAATCAATGCCGCCGGAATACGGGCCGACAGCACGCCGTCCATATAGCTCGGTGAAATGCCATAGAACAGGCCGAAAATACCCGCGTCGGTCGAATTACCGGAGCTCATATGCTGAGTGAATACGATATTGTTCTCAGCGAATTCAGCCAGCGCTGGCATCTGCTTCTCATAGCGGGAATAGTTCAGGCCATCGACGGTAATCAGCAGCACGTTCTGACCGCGCCCCATGTCGCGATATTTCAGATCGCTCAGGGGATACTGCACGCTGACCGCTTCCGGATTACCCTGTTCGACCAGACGACGCTGATACTCCTGCGCGTCCAGCAGGCCGTGTTTTTCGAGGAAACGACGCGCCGTCATCGGATAGGAGAGCGGCAGGTTTGCGCGTTGCATGGTAATCGGGCGGTAGAAGTTCGCATCTGCCCAGATATACATCAGGTGCGAACCGATAAATGAGGCGAAAAAGAGCGCCGCGACGGGCTTCGCATAATGGCGGCGTCGGGTCAGACTGCGGAGTTTTTGCCAGCTCCACGTGGCGAACAGCATTTCGATCAGCAGGATAATCGGCACGCTGATAAACATCAGCTGCCAGTCGCGCGCGGTCTCGTTCTGATCCGGGTTAATCACCAGCTCCCAGACGACAGGATTCAGGTGCAGGTGGAATCGGGTAAAGACTTCGCTGTCGATCAGCAACAGCGTCATGCCCGCCGTTGCAAGAATGGCAGACAGGAAGCGCATCAGCCGCTGCGACATGACGATAAACGTCAGTGGGAACAGGATCAGCAGATAGGTGGCGAAGACCAGAAAGCTAAAGTGACCCACAAGGCTCATCCACGAGTAGACGCGCCCGGTTAATGTGGTTGGCCAGTCCGCCACAAACAGATAACGGCAGCCGAGCACCATCGCCAACAGAATGTTGAACAGGGCAAACCAGTGCCCCCAGCTGACCATCTGGGAGACTTTTTCACGGTAGCGCTGACGATTCGTCACCATAAACTGTTGTTCGTTTCCCTTAGTGTGCCTGGTCGTCGCTAACGGAGGACTGCAAAGCCTGGGCGAAAGATTTGGCGATCGCCTGACGCTGAGCCGGAGCAACGCTGGTATTGATCAGGTTGGTAACCATATTTCCCAAAACCATCAGGGAGAGATCGGTTGGCGTTTTATGTTTTTCCAGTACGTTGACCAGCTCACTGAGCAGTTGTTCAACGTGTTCGTCACTGTAGCGGGAATGTTGTGGCATAAATCAAAATCAGTTTGTTGAGAGAAGGGCGACATATTACCGTAGCAACAGCTTTTTTTCCCCTTTTTTATCTTCTGTTGCACACATGCGTTGGTGGTGGTTGAATACCGCCCGGTCTAAAAGGAGAGTTTATCATGAGTCTGGAAATCAACCAGATTGCCTTGCACCAGCTTATCAAGCGTGATGAGCAAACCCTTGAAGTGGTGCTGCGCGATTCGTTACTGGAACCAACGCCTACCGTTGTCGAGATGATGGCGGAGTTGCATCGCGTCTACAGCGCGAAAAATAAAGCCTATGGCTTGTTCAGCGAAGAGAGCGAACTGGCGGATAGCCTGCGCCTGCAACGTCAGGGCGAAGAGGATTTCCTGGCATTCAGCCGCGCTGCTACTGGCCGTCTGCGTGACGAACTGGCGAAATATCCCTTCGCCGATGGCGGTATCGTCCTGTTCTGCCACTACCGCTATCTGGCGGTAGAGTATCTCCTGGTCACCGTGCTGAATAACTTAAGCAGCATGCGCGTGAACGAGCAGCTGGATATCAGCTCAACGCACTACCTGGATATCAACCATGCGGATATTGTGGCGCGTATCGATTTAACCGAATGGGAAACCAACCCGGAATCGACGCGCTACCTGACCTTCCTTAAAGGTCGCGTGGGCCGCAAAGTGGCCGATTTCTTTATGGACTTCCTCGGTGCCAGCGAAGGGCTGAATGCCAAAGCGCAGAACAAAGGTCTCCTCCAGGCGGTGGATGACTTTACGGCTGAGGCGCAGCTTGATAAATCTGAGCGTCAAAACGTGCGTCAGCAGGTTTACAGCTACTGCAACGAGCAGTTACAGGCCGGGGAAGAGATTGAGCTGGAGTCGCTGTCCAAAGAGCTGGCAGGCGTCAGCGAAGTCAGCTTCCAGGAATTTACCGCGGAAAAAGGCTATGAGCTGGAAGAGAGCTTCCCGGCGGATCGCAGTACGCTGCGTCAGCTGACGAAATTTGCCGGTAGCGGCGGTGGGTTAACCATTAACTTTGATGCCATGCTGCTCGGGGAACGTATCTTCTGGGACCCGGCCACCGACACGCTGACCATTAAAGGCACGCCGCCGAATCTGCGCGACCAGCTTCAGCGTCGCACCTCAGGCGGTAAGTAACAGCCATAAAAAAACCCCGCAAACGCGGGGTTTTTCTCGACAGGTTTGCGATTACGCGCGAACGAAGTCGATGTGAGTCAGTTTTGGCTTGAACGCGTGACGCTGAACAGCCTGAACTTTCACTTTTTCTTCTTTACCGCCAACAACTATGGTCAGAACTTCGCTGTAGAACTCAGCTTTGGTCTGCATGTTCCATACTTTGTCGTGATCCAGTTCAATAGCAACTGGAGCAGCTTCGCCACCGTAAACGATAGCCGGGAACTTGTTTGCGGTACGCAGGCGGCGGCTCGCACCCTTACCCTGCACGTTACGTACTTCTGCTTCGATAGTGAACATTGATTTCTCTCTGTATTTAAAACCCTACTACAGGCGACCCAGCAGCAGGTGAGTGTTCTGCCTCACGGATGTGAAGCGGGCGGCATTTTATACTCAAATGGCTCGCGCATCAACGAAAAGTCCCGTTAACCGCGCAATTCGTTTGCCCGGCGAAAGCGTCCTTCATAGTCAAAGACCTTCTCACGTACCTGCCAGAACTGCCCTTTTTTGCGGGCGACAACAAAATCAGGATGCCGCAGCAACGCCTGCTGGCGCACGATATCGGCAACGGTTAGCCAGCGCAGCGGTACGCCAGGCGTGCGGGTATGCGGGCGGATAAAGAGCTGCTCGAACGCGGTGCGCTGGGCGGACGTCTGGACCCGGAACCGCTCGCTGACGTCTGCGCCATCCTCGTCGTAATAGGTGATTTTTAGCCACTCGCCTTTTTCATCCGCGCCGGGTTGTAAGGCCATGCCGGAACAGCGCAGCACCAGCGCATCCTTTAGTTTCAGCGCTGCTTTCAGCATGTCGTCCGGGTCGACCAGGACCGTGTCGCACTCCCGACAGCGGCGGGCGGCAATGTCGTTTTCAGCGTTGCACTGCGGGCAGTTTTTGAAGCGGAAGCGGAAATCACACTGTTCGCGATGGCCTTCATCGTCTTCAAACCAGCCCTGACAGCGGCGGCCAAAATGTTCAATCAGCGTGCCGTCGGCGGTGGTTTTCCCCCAGAAGGTGTTGGCAAACCCGCAGGCAGGGCAAAAAACCTGAACGGGAACGTTGTCGCTCTTGCCTTTTGGCGTGCCTACTTCTGGCGAATAGAGATCGTGCGGGTTACCGGCGTAATCAAGGATCAGACAGTCGGTTTTGCCCGGCGCCAGACGCAGCCCGCGGCCAACAATCTGCTGATACAGGCTGACGGATTCCGTCGGGCGAAGAATCGCAATCAGGTCGACGTGCGGGGCGTCAAAGCCGGTGGTTAGTACGGAGACATTCACCAGATAGCGGAACCGCTGAGCTTTGAAGTCCTCGATCAGGCTGTCGCGCTCCGGGCCGGGGGTTTCACCGGTAATTAACGCCGCGTCGTCGGCGGGCAGCAGCCCCGTAATTTCGCGCGCGTGTTCGACAGTGGCAGCAAAAATCATCACCCCTTTGCGCGTTTGTGCGAACTCTTCAATCTGGCTGATGATATGCGGCGTGATCCGCTTCTGTTTTTTCAGCTCATGGTTAAGATCTGCCTCGCTGAACAGCCCGTTGCTCTGCGCCTGTAAGCGGCTGAAATCGTACTGCACGACGGGCATATCCAGCCGCTCCGGCGGCGTCAGGTAGCCGTGCTTGATCATGTAGCGCAGCGGAAGCTCATAGATACAGTCGCGGAACAGGGCCTTTTCATCGCCACGCACCATGCCGTGATAATGAAACTGATAAATCCAGCCCTTGCCCAGACGAAACGGCGTGGCGGTGAGGCCAAGCAGACGGAGGTGAGGATTCACCTTTTTCAGATGAGTGAGGATTTGCTGATACTGGCTGTCGTCGTCATCGCTGATGCGATGACACTCATCGACAATCAGCAGGGAAAACTCGCTGCGAAACAGTTCCAGGTTGCGCGCAACGGATTGTACGCTGCCAAACACCACTTTTCCGTGGCTCTCTTTGCGCTTCAGTCCGGCGGCAAAAATGTCGGCCTCCAGGCCGAGCGCGCAATATTTGGCGTGGTTTTGCGCCACCAGCTCTTTGACGTGCGCCAGCACCAGCACGCGTCCGCGGGCCAGGCGCGCCAGTTCGGCAATCACCAGGCTTTTGCCGGCTCCGGTCGGGAGTACGATGGCGGCGGGCTCCCGATGCTTGCGAAACCAGGCGAGGGTGGCATCAACGGCTTCCTGCTGATAGGGGCGTAATGTGAACGTCATGGCTTCTCTATTCAGTTAACTCGCATATAGTATGCCACGAAACTTTTTCCCTTGAGTGGCGCAACCAGACCATTATACTGAACTGTTTCTGACTGCTTCTTTTTCGGACGCGTAGTCCGACTTCCAGCACCATTAAGGCTAAAAAGATTTCATGCGACTTGATAAGTTTATCGCTCAGCAACTCGGCGTAAGCCGCGCTATTGCCGGGCGTGAAATTCGCGCCAGCCGCGTAACCGTGGACGGCGACATTGTGAAAGACAGCGCTTTTAAACTCCAGCCTGAGCACCAGGTGGAGTATGACGGCAACCCGCTGACCCAGCAGAATGGCCCGCGCTACTTCATGCTCAACAAACCGGAAGGTTACGTCTGTTCAACGGACGATCCGGATCACCCGACGGTGCTCTACTTCCTCGACGAACCTGTGGCGCACAAGCTGCATGCGGCAGGGCGACTGGATATTGATACCACCGGCCTGGTGCTGATGACCGATGACGGCCAGTGGTCGCATCGCATCACCTCCCCGCGCCATCACTGTGAGAAAACCTATCGGGTGACGCTTGAGTCTCCGGTCTCGGATGACACGGCAGAGCAGTTCGCAAAAGGCGTTCAGCTGCATAATGAAAAAGATCTGACCAAACCGGCGGTGCTGGAAATCATCACTCCAACCGACGTGCGCCTGACCATCAGTGAAGGCCGCTATCACCAGGTGAAACGGATGTTTGCCGCCGTGGGCAACCACGTTGTGGGGCTGCATCGTGAACGTATCGGCGCGATTGAACTCGATCCAGACCTGGCGCCAGGGGAATATCGCCCGCTGACGGAAGAAGAGATTGCCAGCGTCGGGCTGCCTTCACGCTAAATTCAGGAGAACTCAGTGACCACCAGGCCACACTCGTCGTTTAAAATTGTATTTATCCTTGGCCTGCTGGCCATGCTGATGCCGCTGTCTATCGATATGTATCTGCCCGCGCTGCCGGTGATTTCCGCGCAGTTTGGCGTACCGGCAGGCAGCGCGCAGATGACGCTCAGCACCTACATTCTTGGTTTTGCCCTCGGTCAGCTCTTTTATGGCCCAATGGCCGACAGCCTGGGGCGTAAACCCGTTATTCTGGGGGGGACATTGATATTTGCCGCGGCGGCGGTGGCCTGCGCGCTGGCGCAGAGTATCGATCAGCTGATTGTGATGCGTTTCTTCCATGGCCTGGCGGCGGCTGCGGCAAGCGTGGTAATTAACGCGCTGATGCGCGACGTCTACCCGAAGGAAGAGTTCTCACGCATGATGTCGTTCGTCATGCTGGTCACGACAATTGCGCCGCTGGTCGCCCCCATGGTGGGCGGGGCGGTGCTGGTTTGGTTCAGCTGGCATGCGATTTTCTGGATCCTGGCGATTGCCGCGCTGCTGGCCTCGGTGATGATCTTCGTCTTTATCGATGAAACGCTGCCGGTCGAGCGACGTCAGAAGTTCCACGTTCGCACCACGCTTGGCAACTTTGCCTCGCTGTTTCGCCATAAGCGTGTGCTCAGTTATATGCTTGCCAGCGGCTTCAGCTTTGCCGGAATGTTCTCGTTCCTGAGTGCGGGGCCGTTTGTGTACATCGAACTGAACCATGTGTCACCCCAGCATTTTGGTTACTACTTCGCGCTGAATATTGTGTTCCTGTTTGTGATGACCATTATCAACAGCCGCTTTGTCCGGCGGGTTGGGGCGCTGAATATGTTCCGCGCCGGGCTGTGGATCCAGTTCGTGATGGCTATCTGGCTGGTATTGAGCGCGTTGCTGGGCGTCGGTTTCTGGGCGCTGGTGGTGGGCGTGGCGGCGTTTGTCGGCTGCGTGTCGATGGTTTCATCCAACGCGATGGCGGTGATCCTCGACGAATTCCCGCATATGGCGGGTACCGCCTCGTCGCTGGCAGGAACGTTCCGTTTCGGGATTGGCGCGATAGTC
This sequence comes from Enterobacter sp. CRENT-193, assembly GCF_002787395.1. NCBI lineage: Bacteria > Pseudomonadati > Pseudomonadota > Gammaproteobacteria > Enterobacterales > Enterobacteriaceae > Enterobacter > Enterobacter sp. CRENT-193. Next base: position 2,365,294 of record NZ_CP024812.1, read on the forward strand.
GGGGCGCTGCTCTCGACGGCGACGTTTAATACCGCCTGGCCGATGCTGTGGGCGATTGCCCTCTGCGCGACCTGCTCCATTCTTTTTTATCTTTACGCCAGCCGGCCGCGAAAGACGGCGCATAAATGACCACTTAAGGCCCGATACGGGCCTTTTTGTTGACCCATATCAACCAACCCTACGTTCGTTTACCCTGTGTTTGTTTCTTTTATGTAAAATCTATTTATGTAAAAAGTCACATCATTGTATTTAAAAAGGTTGAGTTAGATCGCAGAAACGGGTACATATAGCGCCGACGCGAGCCTGCAACGCCTATAAAATCCGCTAAACAGTGCAGGTTGTCGATGATGTGTTACTATAAATGTAAATAAATTGTGAAGTAAATTTGCTTCCGGGGATCTGAACGTGAATACATTACAACTCTCCATTGTCCATCGCTTGCCCCAGAGCTATCGCTGGTCGACGGGTTTTGCAGGTTCGAAAGTTGAACCGATTCCGCAAAGCGTTGCCGGGGAGGATAATTGCCTGGTGGCGCTCAAACTGCTCAGCCCGAGCGATGAAAATGCGTGGCCGGTTATGGAACGTCTCAGCCAGGCGCTGACGGACATCGAAGTGGACAGCTCCGTGCTGGAATGCGAAGGTGAGCCGTGCCTGTTTGTTAACAGCCAGGATGAGTTTGCCGCCACCTGTCGTCTGAAAAACTTCGGCGTGGCCATTGCCGAGCCGTTCTCCGGTCAATACCCTTTCTGAGTGCTAGTCAGCGGACAATAGCTGGCGCGTGTAATCCTGCGTCGGCGCGGTGAATACGCGCTGGCACTCTCCCTGCTCCACGACTTCTCCCTGCCGCAATACCACCACCTGATGGCAAAGCGCACGCACCACCTGTAAATCGTGGCTGATAAAGATATAGGCCAGCCGATGCTTTTCCTGTAGCCCCTTCAGCAGCGCCAGAATTTGCGCCTGCACGGTGCGGTCCAGGGAAGAGGTTGGCTCGTCCAGCACGATCAGCTCCGGTTTCAGGATCAGCGCGCGGGCAATCGCTATACGCTGGCGCTGTCCGCCAGAAAACTCAGCCGGATACCGGTGCCGGGTCTCGGGATCTAAACCCACTTCCTCCATCACCCGCTTCACGTCGATTTCACGCTGTTGCGCCGTCATTGTCGGCTGGTGGACGCGCAGGCCCTCTTCAATAATCTGTAATACGCTCAGGCGCGGGTTAAGCGAAGAGTTTGGATCCTGAAATACCACCTGCATCCGCGGGCGGACAGGAAGCATCATCCGGCGATTCAGGTTTTGCAGCGGCATGCCGTCAAAGACAATGCTTCCCTGAGAGGCGATCAGGCGCAGCAGCGCCAGGCCGGTGGTGCTTTTGCCCGAGCCGGATTCGCCCACAAGCCCAAGCGACTCACCCGGACGCAGAGCGAAACTCATGTCTTTCAGGACATGATTGTGATCGACCACGCGACGGAGAATGCCTTTGCGGATCGGGAATGACACCGACAGCCCCTCAACGCTCAGCAACGGCGCGCAGTCAGCGTTAAGCGGAACCGGGTCGCCAGCGGGTTCGCTATCGAGCAGGCGCTGTGTATACGGGTGCTGAGGCGCGCTCAGCAGGGCGGATGCCCGGTTCTGTTCCACGCAGCGGCCGTTTTGCATCACGGCCACCGTGTCAGCAAGCTTTTTCACGATGCTCAGGTTGTGCGTAATGAACAACAGGCTCATGTTCAGCTCGTCGCGAAGCTCGCGCAGCAGTTGCAGAATTTGCGCCTGCACCGTGACGTCCAGCGCGGTGGTGGGTTCATCGGCAATCAGCAGTTCGGGGCGTGTGAGCAGGGCCATTGCGATCATCACGCGCTGGCGCTCGCCGCCGGAAAGCTGGTGCGGGAAATCGTTCAGCCGTTTCGCCGCATGACGAATACCGGTGCGTTCAAGGCAGTCCAGAATTTCACCCCGCGCTGCCTCTTTACGCATTCCCCGATGAAGGGACAGCACTTCATAGAGCTGTTTTTCCAGCGTATGCAGAGGGTTGAGCGACACCATCGGCTCCTGAAAAATCATGGCGATGTTATTGCCACGAATGCCGCGCAGGGTTTGCTCGTCAGCGTTCAGCAGCGATTGTCCATGGAACAGAATATCCCCCTGCGGATAGCTGACCGGCGGGGAGGGGAGCAGGCGCAGCACCGAAAGTGCCGAGACGCTTTTACCGGAACCGGATTCCCCGACCAGCGCCAGCGTCTCTCCGCGCTGGATCTGCAACGATAAATCCGTCACTACCGTGCGTGATTCGCCCTGCTTTGAAAACGCAATCGACAGGTTTTCTATGCTCAGAAGAGGCCGGGTCATGTCATACCGCCTTGTTGGGATCGAAGGCATCGCGCACGGCTTCGCCAATAAAAATCAGCAGGGAAAGCAGCACCGCCACGGAGAGGAATGCGGTGATGCCCAGCCAGGGGGCCTGGAGATTGTTTTTGCCCTGCAACAGCAGTTCGCCAAGGGACGGTGAGCCCAGTGGCAAACCGAAACCAAGAAAATCAAGCGACGTCAGGGTGGTAATGGAGCTGCACAAAATAAACGGCAGGAAGGTGAGGGTCGCCACCACCGCATTGGGAAGCATGTGGCGGAAGATAATTGCGCGATCGCTCACGCCTAACGCTTGCGCGGCGCGAATATAGTCGTAATTCCGCGTGCGCAGAAACTCCGCGCGCACCACGCCGACCAGCGCCATCCAGCCGAACAGGACGGTGATCCCGAGCAGCCACCAGAAGCCAGGCTGTACCACACTGGACAGCAGGATAATCAGAAACAGCGTTGGCATACCGGACCAGACTTCAATCACGCGCTGTCCCCATAAATCTATTTTACCCCCGTAATAGCCTTGCACGGCGCCCGCCACAACGCCCATTACGCTGCTAAAGAGCGTCAGCATCAGCCCAAACAGGAGCGAGATGCGGGTGCCATAGAGGATACGCGCCAGCACATCGCCGCCGTTGGCGTCCGTTCCCAGCCAGTTTTGCGCGGAAGGCGGCGAAGGGAAGGGGGTAGACGTGGCGAAGTTAATACTGTTCGCGCCAAAACGAATCGGTGCCCAGATAGCCCAGCCGTGCTGCGCTATCTGCTCACGTAACCAGGGATCCTGGTACTCGGCTGGCGTCACAAATGGGCCGCCAAAATCGCTTTCGCTATAGGTAGTAAGCACCGGTACATACCAGCGGTCTTTGAAATGCACCAGCAGGGGTTTATCGTTGGCAATCAGTTCCGAACACATACTTAAAGCGAACAGGACGGCGAAGATCCACAGCGACCAGTAGCCGCGACGGTTGTGGCGAAAGCGCGCCCAGCGGGCCTGATTGACGGGGCTTAAACGCGACATCAGCGGCCCTCAAAATCGATACGGGGATCGACCAGCGTATAGCTGATATCGCTGATGATGTTCAGCAGCAGGCCGATCAGGGTGAAAATGTAGAGTGTGCCAAACATCACCGGATAATCACGGGAGACGGTGGCCTCATAGCCCAGCAGCCCTAATCCGTTGAGCGAGAACATCACTTCTATCAGCAACGAGCCGGTAAAAAACATACTGATGAACGTGGCGGGGAAACCTGCAATCACCAGCAGCATGGCGTTACGAAAAACGTGCTTCCACATGATCTGCTTTTCACCGACGCCTTTGGCGCGCGCGGTGACGACGTACTGTTTGCGGATCTCATCAAGAAAGGCGTTTTTGGTCAGCATCGTAAGCGCCGCAAAACCGCCGATGACCGTCGCCAGCACCGGCAGCGTGATGTGCCAGAAGTAATCGGTGATTTTCTGATACCACGGCAGCGTGCTGAAATCCGCGGAGACCAGCCCGCGCAGCGGGAAGAGGTCGAAATAACTGCCGCCTGCGAAAAACACAATCAACAGCACGGCAAACAGAAACGCCGGAATAGCGTAGCCGATGATAATAAACGTACTGCTCCAGATATCGAAACGGCTACCGTTGTAGACCGCTTTCCTTATCCCCAGCGGAATGGAGACCAGATAAATAATCAGCGTCCCCCACAGTCCGAGCGTGATGGAAACCGGCAGGCTTTGTTTGATCAGGGTTAACACCGAGGCGCTGCGAAACAGGCTGTCGCCAAAATCGAAACGGACATAATCCCATAGCATCCTGAAATAGCGCTCGTGCAGCGGCTTGTCAAAACCATAGCGATGGGTGATCTCGGCGATCACCTCCGGATCCAGTCCCCGACCGCCCCGGTAGTGGCTTTCGCTGATGTTGCCCACGCCCGTCCGGGCATGGCTGGCCCCCATTCCTTCGCCGCCGCCGCCCGGCATGCCGCCAGCGTGACCAAATTCTATTGCCGCAATCGCCTGGTCCACCGGACCGCCGGGGGCGATCTGGACGATAAAAAAGTTAATGGTAATGATGGCCCACAGCGTCGGGATCACTAACAGCAGCCGGCGGATAAGATAAGCGCCCATCGTCACTCCTTAACGCCGCTCTGCGGGCAATTTTGCGGCTTTATTCACGTCATACCACCAGGTGTCAAAGCCGAGGGTGTAAACCGGGCGAACGGCAGGCAGGGAGAATTTATCCCAGCGGGCCACGCGATCTTCGCCCATATACCACATCGGCAGCATGTAATAGTTCCAGGTTAATACCCGATCGAGCGCGCGGCCAAGCGGCAGAAGCTTGTTCTTATCGCCCTGAGCGGCCACAATTTTTGCAATCAGCGCATCAATCACCGGGCTCTTTACGCCCGGGGCGTTGTAGGAGGAGTCGATATACCCCGATGCCCAGGAGATTTGCAGATCTGAACTCGGCCACGGCTGGGCGGCCCACAGGGTCTGCATCATATCGTAATCGCGACTGCGCTTGCGGTTAGTCAACTGGGCCATATCGACCTGGCGGATATTCATAGTGACGCCAAGCCGGGCAAGGTTCTTCTTAAACGGCAGCACCCACTGATCGTTTGCGCCAGAGGCAATCAGCAGTTCGAAGCTGAGCGGTTTACCGGTTTGCGCATTAACCCGTTGCCGATTTTTCAGCACCCAGCCAGCGTCATCCAGCAGGCTGCTGGCTTTCAGCAGGTTGTCCCGGTCGAACCCGTTTCCGTCGGATTTGGGCGGTTCAAATATGCGGGTGAACACCTCCGGCGGTAGCTCCGCTTTCAATGGCGCCAGCAAAACCAGCTCGGCCGCGTGGGGATAATCACGGGCGGCATATTCAGTATTCTGGAAATAGCTGTTCGCCCGGCTGTAGGCTCCGTAAAACAGCGCTTTGTTCATCCATTCGAAATCAAACGCCAGAGTAATGGCTTCACGCACCCGACGATCGGAAAAAACCGGGCGCTGAATATTAAACGCCAGCCAGCGCGTGTCCTGCGCGGATTCGTTTTTGTGTTCGTCTTTAACGATATAGCCTTTCGCGAAATTTTTTCCGATATAGCGGGTCGCCCAGTTTTTGGCGCTGTTCTCGACACGTAAATCAAATGCGCCTGCCTTAAATGCCTCGAAGGCCACGTTATCATCCAGGTAGTAGTCGTAGCGGATTGTATCGAAGTTCCAGCGGCCCCGGTTTACCGGCAGCGTGGCTGCCCAGTAATCTTTCACACGGGAATAGATCACATACTGGCCCATTCGCCAGTCGGTAATGCGATACGGCCCTCCGGCCAGCGGCGGGGTAGAGAGGGGATCGCTCAGCTTATGGTTTTTCCAGAAGGATTCGGGCATGACGGGCAGGGAGAACAGGCTCAGCATATTCTCTTTGTTCGCCTCAGGGAGTTCGATTCGCACGGTCAGCGGGGCGATGGCTTTCACCGTGGTGCCCTTGTACACCAGACGAAACTGCGGCACGCCTTCGGTCATAAATTTATGAAAGGTGAACGCCACGTCGCGGGCGCTAACCGGCGTACCGTCGTGAAAACGCGCCCGCGGATTAATCGCGATTTCTGCCCAGCTGAAATCTTCGGCGTAACGTACGTTCTCGGCGACCAGGGGATAATAGCTGCCGGGCTCGTCGTCGGAGGTGACGAACAGCGTGTCATAGAGGGATTCGGTACGCGCTGCCGCTACGCCGCGCAGGGCAAAGCGGTTAAAGTTGTCAAATGTTCCCGTGGCGGAAAGCGTCACGTTTCCGCCTTTCGGGGCGGCTGGGTTGACGTAATCGTAGTGGTTAAAGTTAACTGCGTACTTCGGCTCGCCAATGACGGCAAAGGCCGTGCTCTCTTTGATGGTCTGCGCCTGGCTCGACAGGCTCACCAGCGCCAACAGCGTCAACACAACGCGCGTAATCATAGTGCGGCGGATCCCTTTGTTCACAGACAGGCTCGGTTGAACAGAATAATAAGGGACAGCGCCGTGATTGTGAAATTATTCCCCGAGCGTGATATCGGGTTGCCACGTCCTGAACTGCTCCAGCGGCATCGGGCGGCCAATCCAGTAGCCCTGAAGATAGTTTACGCCATGCTCGCGCAGCCACGCCGCCTGCTCGGGCGTTTCAACACCCTCGGCGACGGTTATCATATTCAGACGTTCTGCCAGCGTCAGCACCGCGTCAAGCACTGGCGAGGTGACGGTTTCAGTCCCGATGGCATTCACGAAGCCACGGTCAATTTTCAGGTAATCCATCGTGAAGCGTTCCAGATAGATCAGCGCGCTGTGGCCAGTGCCAAAATCATCGATGGCGATTTCAAAACCTTCATTGTGCAGCCATTCGAACAGCTGATTTGCCTCGCGGTGGTTAATCATGTCGCGCTCGGTTATTTCCAGCACAATCTGGAAGTGATCGGGCGGAAGGGCGGCGAGAAACGCGCGCATATCCTCTTTAAAGCTTTCCGCATGCAGATGCCCGGGCGCGATGTTGATCCCAAACTTGGCCCCAGGCGGGAGCACCGTTTGCAGGACAGGGGCATCGCGGATAATCAGGTCAAAAAGATGCAGCGTCAGCGGGACAATCAGCTTCTGCGCTTCAGCGAAGTTAATAAAGGCATCCGGTGGAATTTCGCCCATCACCGGATGCTTCCAGCGCATCAGGACTTCCAGCCCGGTCATTCTGAGCGACTGCGCATCCACGACGGGTTGATAGACCACGTAAAACTGGTCGTGCTTGATGGCCGTGAGGATCTCTCTCCCCGGATTGAGACGGATAGTAAGAATATAGAAATTCAACAGGCCCGCCGCGATACCGCAGACCAGGCCGAAAAACACCGCGTAGAGCAGTTCATCGGTTGTCCAGGCTTGCGCATAAACGTTAACGGTCAATGGAATATTTTTCAGCGTGGCGCTACGGGCAGGGACGTCAGGCAAATCCCGCGCCTGGATCAGCATTCCGGACTGTGTAGATAACGCGGAATCGCCAATGACGATCGATATCCCGGCAAATTCATCCTGACGTGACGTATAGAGAAGATAAGGCGACAGGTTGAGGTTGACGGACGTAAACACGCCGCCGTCTTTCACCAGCGGATTGCGATACCAGATGGCGATCGCGGGCTTATCCGGCAGCATTGGCGTGCCCGGCAGGAGCGCGATATCAACAGGTTTGCTGATATGTAGCTGAGGGATAAGCTTTTCCATCGGGGTATTCATCGGGCCTGTTGCCGAGGAGCAGAAGGCCTGTTTATCCCTGACCAGCAAAAAGGCGCGCACGTTGATGCTAAAGGCCGCCCGGGAGGTCAGGGCGGCACTCACTTCCTCGCAGCTGTTCAGCGTGAGTGGCTGGAGCGTATCAATCGACATTTTGAGCTCATCGAAATAGCTCTCCATGTAAACGCTTAAATCGGTAATGAGAGTATCGAATCTGACGTCTCGCTTGTGATAACTCCAGTAAAACTGTAATGCTCCCAGAAGCAGGGCAGTGAATAACCCTGTAAGGAAACTGATAAACAGTATCTTGCGGTTGCTGGAGAAGTAGCGGGTTAACATAGATGTCGTGATTCCTGAAATGCCGCTGGTAGTTATCAGTGTAACGGGCAAAAAAAAACACTGCCGGAGCAGTGCTTTTTTTATCGTATCGCCAGCCAAGGGATAACCAACGATACGACAACAATATTAACTACGGCTCAGAACGCGGCGAGCTTCGTTGTAGCGTTTCTTCCAGTAAGGTTCGTTCATGCTGGAAATCGTCACACCGCTGCTGGTGGAAGCATGGACAAACTGATCGTTACCGATATAGATGCCAACGTGTCGACCGGTTGAACCTGCTCTGAACAGGACTAAATCGCCCGTGCGTAGTTTAGTGCGCGAAATGGATTTGCCCATCTCCTGCTGTTCATAGGTAGAACGCGGAAGGTCTAACCCAAACTGCTCACGGAACGTACGCTGTACGAAAGCGGAACAATCGATGCCTTTCTTGGTGCTGCCGCCCAGACGGTAACGCACGCCTTTCCAGTCAGCATACTGATCCATAATACGCGACTTAACGTCGAGATTACGTACCATATTTTCAAATTCATCCTGAGAGGCTTGCAGTGAAGAGGAATCTTCCATTCCCACAACACGCGTCTCAGGATGCATATTCTTCGCGGTATTCGTCGTACTACATGCCGAAAGCAGAACCGCCACTGCAATCGCCGGGATCCCCCGCAAGATATATCTCAAGATTGGTTGAGATTTGACCATTTTGTTTGTTTTCCCTTGAAGTCCTTAACGAAAATATCGTTATAAAAATGCCAACCGTGACGAGACTAATTATCTGTTCACAATGAGACAATTCTTTATGGTGAAAACTGTGGCTCAACGCACAAAATTATTCACCATGATAATAATTATCTCAGTGGGGCAAAACGAGTTCGAGGTTAACCGATTGCACGGGGTATTGCGAGCAAAAAAGTCCGATTTTTTATAAGAAAATGTGATACACAAAGTTACAGCGCGGAATTGCTCAAAATGCCGCCATTCATACCGATAATCCCTGCAATTGCTTCATTTTTATCACGAATTGTATGACAGGATGATGACAGCGTTGAATGACGCCGGAAAGAAGAGACTCAGGGACCGAAAACGATCCCCGATGAATGGTGTTAATTTGCGTTATTTATTTGTTTCTGACTTGTTTAAATTTACCGGGAAGATAGCGATCAAAAATACCTATTACGCGATCGCTCAGTGGGGTCATCAGCACCCACGGTAAACCAATTAACACCGCCGTGAGGGAGCCTACGGCGATATCTGTCAGCCAGTGAGCACCAATCATCACTCGCGGGAATGCAAATACCACCACAATAACCAGGGCGATGGCGAAGGCTTTTTTACCAAAATAGCGCAGCATGAAGCCTGCAAAAATCAGCAGCATCATACCGTGGTCGCCCGGGAAACTGTCCTTCGAGGCATCTTTGGTTGGAATATGAAGCAGCTCGCTGACGCGGTTAATATTCGGGAAAAAGAGCGACGGACTGGCGCGTTTAACCGGCATCAGATGCTGCGCCAGCTGGTTGATAATCACGGCCGTCAGCAGCATCACCAGGCCGATAATCAGAATACGGCGACGACCCGTTTTGTCTTCCTTCAGCCAGAAGGAGAGCATCAGACAGCCCATTGCCAGCAGCGAACAGCCGTCAAACGCGCGGTTGTTGGTGATCGCCACCAGCCACAGGAAGGCTTCACTCTTCGCCAGCGCCTGGTTAAAGAAGTGGAACAGCCCGGAATCCAGCGGGAACCAGAAACCGTGATCCGCCGGGATATACCAGGAGAAAAAGAGCGCCAGACCGGCAGCGTTGAGCAATAAAATAGCAGGAAGTCGAGTCGTCATAGTCTTCAGCAATGTGTGAAATCAGGGGCAACGTTAGCCGCCCAAACTTAAACGAAGCTTCAACAGGCTTGACTGGAGAGCATTCCAGTCGGTATTAACCGCACTAATTAACTCTATCCGGCTGTCGGGTGGCGCGACATTCTGGGTTTCAATAAAGAAATCCTCGCCCTGACGGTTAATGCGCACCAGACCATCCGGAGTGCGCATGATCCCTTTTACCCGCTCAACCGGCGCCAGTCTCGCCCATTCCAGTATACCAATGGTGTCGAAAACCGTATCGGCATCGAAGATCCACCCGCAGGCCTGGTGCCCCTGACCGCTGTTCAAATTTCGACGCCAGCGCTGATGTTCCGGCAGGCTCAGTGCAGCCAGGCCTTGCTTCGCGCCGTGGCTATGCGAATGCTCTGCGCTGGCAGGCAGTTGCGTCTGGTTGAGGCGGGGAAGATCGAGCAGGGCGCCATCAATGTTGCCCTGGGTGGTCTGCACGTATTGACGTCCACCGCCAGCCTGCTGCCACCAGGACTCGAACGCGGCCTGACTCTCAGCCGTCGCGCGATCGGATTTATTCGCCACGATAATATCTGCCGAGGCGAGCTGGTCGCGGAAATTGTCGTTGTTGATCGTTTTTTCATCCAGCAGCTGGCGGGGGTCTAACAGGCAAAGCGTCGCACGCAGCTCAAGCCACGGCTCGTATACCGGGGCGGTCAGTAAATCAAGGATTTGCTTAGGATGACCCAGCCCGGTAGGCTCAATCAGCAACCGGTCCGGCTTGCCCTGACGCAGCAGCGTATTCAGCCCGACCTGCATCGGCAGACCATTCACGCAGCACATACACCCGCCCGGGATCTCTTTCACCATCGCGCCGCTGTCGGCGAGCAACGCGCCGTCGATGCCGACTTCCCCAAATTCGTTGACCAGCACGGCCCACTTTTCCGCCGGATCTTTATTGGCCAGCAAATGCAGAATGGACGTAGTTTTACCGCTGCCGAGAAAACCGGTGATCAGGTTGGTTTTGGTCACGTGCGCTCCGATAAATAATTGTGATGTAGTAACAACTACCTATCATCCTGACGAAAAAATCGGGCATTGAGAAGAGGGAGGGCGAACGGAGCGTAAAACCGTTCGCCTTAAACGCAATAATCGCTAAATTTTTAACGTTTCGATAACGGCCTGACGCGCGCCGAGGCGGGTGATGCGCCGGTACGCCCCGGCTATCGCGTCGACAAAGACAGGGTTTTGCGGCAGGTCGTCGCCAAAAATTTCTTTCAGCGTCAGCAGGGCGTTAACGCGCTCCGCGTCGCTGCTGGCTTCAGCAATCGCATTAAACTTTTCGCTCAGCGGATCGCGCACGTCAATGGCGTTGCCCTGTTCGTCCGTCCCGCTGACGTAGCGCATCCAGCCCGCCACCCCCAGCGCCAGTAATGGCCAGGCGGTGTTACGCTCAAGATGCATGCGGATCCCATCCAGCATGCGCTGAGGCAGTTTCTGGCTGCCGTCCATGGCGATTTGCCATGTACGATGCTGAAGGGCCGGGTTGGCGAAGCGGTTAAGCAGGCTGTCAGCATAGGCTGTCAGATCAACGTTGGTGATGCGCAGCGTAGGGGCCTGCTCATTCAGCATCAGCCTGCGGGCAGCCTCGCGGAAACTGTCGTCCTGCATACATTCATTTATGTGCGCGTAGCCAGCAAGGTAGCCCAGATACGCGAGGAAGGAGTGGCTGCCGTTCAGCATCCGCAGCTTCATCTGCTCCCAGGGCAGGACATCCTCAACCATCTGTACGCCTGCAACCTCCCATTCCGGACGCCCGGCGACAAAGTTATCTTCCACTACCCACTGAATGAACGGTTCACAGCTGATGGCGCAGGGATCTTCAACGCCAAGTTCCTGGGTGATTTCCGCGAGTGAGGCGTCAGTGGCGGCGGGCACGATTCGGTCGACCATGGTACCAGGGAAGCTCACGTGCGCCTCGATCCATCCGGCCAGCTCTGCGGATCGCTTTCCGGCCATGCCGAGAACGGCATTTTTCACCACGTGGCCGTTGTCGGGAATATTGTCGCAGGAGAGCACGGTAAACGCCGGCAGGCCACGCTCGCGGCGGCGATGAAGCGCTTCGACCAGAATACCCGGTGCGGAATGTGGTTCAGACGGATGCTCGAGATCGTGCAGGATACGGCTGTTCTGCATATCCAGTTTTCCCGTCGCCGGATCGATGCAGTAGCCTTTTTCGGTAATGGTGAGGGAGACAATTGCCACCTGCGGTTCGCAGAATTTCTCAATAATGGCTGCCAGCGAGTCGAGTTTGGCGTTAAGGCACTCTTTTACCGCACCGATAATAATGGGCTGATTGCCTTCGGCACCTTTCTCCAGCACGGTAAACAGATGATCCTGCGCCCGGAGCTGGCCCATAAGGACATCGCCGCTAAAGAGGCTAATCTCACAAATTCCCCAGTCGCCTCCTCTGGCATTCAGTACCCGGTTTGTTAACAACGCCTGATGCGCCCGGTGGAACGCGCCAAAACCGAAATGGACGATGCGGGAGCGTAACTGCTCGCGATCGTAGCGGGGCTGCTGGACATGAGCAGGAAGCGCGGTGGAGGCAATAGTCTTCATGTAGTACACACCTGATTAACCATTAATTAACAATGCCAGTGTAAAGTTATATGACAACAAATTAAATTGGTAAGCCGTAAATATCCCTGTTATGTGAGTTTGATCAATCAATGTCACGCGCTGTATTGACCACTTCGATTAAACATGTATGGTAGTCGTCATTGAGGTAACACATATTGGTATAACAACTTGAGAGGGTGGGGCAATGGAACAAACCTGGCGTTGGTACGGGCCGAACGATCCGGTTTCTCTTGATGATGTGCGTCAGGCTGGCGCAACGGGTGTGGTCACGGCGCTGCATCATATTCCGAACGGTCAGGTGTGGCCGGTGGAGGAAATCCAAAAGCGTCAGGCTCAGCTGGCAGAGAAGGGGTTAACCTGGTCTGTTGTGGAAAGTATTCCGGTTCACGAAGATATCAAAACCCACTCCGGTGAGTGTGATACCTGGATTGCGAATTATCAGCAGAGCATTCGTAACCTGGCAGCCTGCGGTATTGATACCGTCTGCTACAACTTTATGCCGATTCTGGACTGGACGCGTACCGACCTGGAATATGAAATGGCCGATGGTTCGAAGGCGCTGCGTTTCGATCAAATCGCTTTTGCGGCTTTCGAGCTGCACATTCTGAAGCGTCCGGGTGCGGAAGCAGACTACACCGCCGAAGAGCAGCAGCAGGCGCTGGCGTGGTTCAATGCCGCCAGTGAAGCGGACATTGAGAAGCTGGTTCGCAATATCATCGCGGGCCTGCCGGGGGCGGAAGAGGGCTATACCCTCGATCAGTTCCGCGCGCGCCTGGCGGAATATGGCGATATCGATAAAAACCAGCTGCGTGAAAACATGGCGCACTTCCTGCGCGCTATCGTGCCGGTGGCAGAAGAAGTCGGCGTGCGGCTGGCGGTTCATCCGGACGATCCACCGCGTCCTATCCTCGGCCTGCCGCGTATTGTGTCTACGATTGAAGATATGCAGTGGCTAAAAGAGACGGTGGATAGCATCTACAACGGCTTTACCATGTGTACGGGCTCGTATGGGGTGCGGGCGGATAACGATCTGGTGCGGATGATCGAAACCTTCGGCGATCGCATTCATTTCACCCACCTGCGTGCAACCTGCCGTGAAGAGAATCCAAAAACCTTCCACGAAGCAGCCCATCTTGGCGGCGACGTGAACATGGTTGCGGTGGTGGATGCCATTCTCTCTGAAGAGGTTCGTCGTAAGCAGGCGGGAGATGTTCGTCCTATCCCGTTCCGTCCGGATCACGGGCACCAGATGCTGGACGATCTGCGCAAGAAAACGAATCCAGGGTATTCGGCGATTGGCCGTCTGAAAGGGATGGCGGAAGTGCGCGGTATCGAGCTGGCGCTGAAAATGACGAAGTATCCTGAACTTCTTTAAGTCTCATTGCCCGGTGGCGCTACGCTTACCGGGCCTACGAAAAACCGGCTCTGAGGCCGGTTTTTGTGTTTTTGTAGGCCGGGTAAGGCGTAGCCGCCACCCGGCAAATGCCACAATCAGTCAGCACGACCCATATAGCGTTTTTCTTCGATATGGATACGGATTTTCTCGCCCGCCGACAGGTACTCTGGCACCTGTACGACCAGACCGGTAGTCAGGGTAGCCGGTTTGTTACGCGCACTTGCAGACGCGCCTTTGATGCCCGGTGCCGTTTCAACGATTTCCAGATCAACTGTCTGCGGCAGCTCCAGCGCCAGCAGCACGCCATCCCAGGTGAGCACCTGCATGTCCGGCATTCCACCTTCAGGAATAAACAGCAGCTCTTCTTCGATCTGATCTTTGGTGAAGATATACGGGGTGTAATCTTCTTTATCCATGAACACGTATTCGTTGCCGTCAATGTAGGAAAAATCAACGTAGCGACGGGTCAGGGTTACGGTATCGACGATATCGTCGCCTTTAAAACGTTCTTCCACTTTCAGGCCGGTGCGGACATCGGAGAAACGCATTTTGTACAGCGTTGCTGCGCCACGGGCGCTGGGTGCCTGAATGTCGATATCTTTCACAATCAGCAGTTTGCCGTTGTAATTCAGTACCATACCTTTCTTAATTTCGTTCGCTCTTGGCATTGCAGTAATCCTGTTTACGGGAGGTAAAAAATATCGCGCCAAATTACTCGCGCGCGGCCTTTCAGGCAAGCGGAATTCGTGGGTTTTGCTATCAATACATAAAAGGTGTTACTGTGCGCGCAATGCCCGACTGCGCGGGCATCTGCCACCAACAGAGAGCATGTATGGATTGTCGTTCCGACTGTGGCGCGTGCTGTACCGCACCGTCCATCTCAAGCCCCATTCCAGGCATGCCGGAGGGCAAGCCTGCCAATACCCGCTGCGTTCAGCTCTCTGACACTAACCTGTGCATGATCTTTGGCTCGCCTTTACGCCCGAAGGTGTGCTCCGGGCTCCAGCCAACCGCCGAAATGTGCGGCAGTACGCGCCAGCAGGCCATCACTTATCTGCTTGAGCTGGAAGCGCTCACCGCGCCTTAAACGTCTTTGATTCGCGTCAGGCAGCTCAGCGTCATGACGCACATCACCAGCGCAATCCAGAACACTGTATGATAGTTCCAGATTTCAGCCACAACGCCCGCCAGTGAGCCTGCAATAATCCAGCCCACGCGGGTGGTATTCGTATAAAGGGTGGTGGCAGAGCCTGCCTGACCCGGCATCAGGTCCTGAAAGTAGAGCATGCCGATACCGGCCAGAATACCGATGTAAATGGCGTTCAGCAGCTGTAAAGCCAGAAGCAGGGCTGGCGTATGAACCGTCAGCATACCGACATAAAACAGCAGCCCGGCTACGGCGGCGACGCGCATCAAAAAGCGCTTGCCGAAGCGCTTCGCGTAATAGCCCGCAATCAGCATGGTGGGGATCTCAAGCCCCGCGGCGGTTCCCATCATGATCCCGGCCAGCTTCTCCGGCAGATGCAGCTCATCAATAATAAACAGCGGCATATTAATGATATAGAGGCTGTTCGTTCCCCACATCAGCGTACAGATAATGAATAACAGCAGCGCGTCGCGGCGGTTGCGTCGAGGTGCCTCTAGCGTGCCGGTCGCCACTTTCGGCTCTTTGCGCATGGAGGGGAGGAAGAACCAGACCATTGCGCCGCACACAACGAAGGCCACGGCTGCGCTGAGGTACATCACCGTAAAGCCAAAACCCATCGCCAGCGCGTAGGCAAGCGGGGGGCCAATCACCCACGCCAGCGACACCTGCGCGCGCAGTATCGAGCTGAACATCACCGCTTCCCGCCCGGTGCGGTCGGCATGCTCGCGGGCAAGGGCGAACATCTGCGGGTTGGCGGTCGAGCCGAAACTGCTCAGGAAGACGCCCACGAACAGCAGAATGAAGTAGTTACGGTTCCAGGCAAACAGCAGGCAGGCAAATACCCCGAGCAGGCAGCAAAAAACGATCAGGCTTTTGCGATCGCCTTT
The DNA here is from genome assembly GCF_002787395.1 of Enterobacter sp. CRENT-193. Taxonomy (NCBI): domain Bacteria; kingdom Pseudomonadati; phylum Pseudomonadota; class Gammaproteobacteria; order Enterobacterales; family Enterobacteriaceae; genus Enterobacter; species Enterobacter sp. CRENT-193. Next base: position 2,381,088 of record NZ_CP024812.1, read on the forward strand.
TCGGTCTGAACGACCGGCAAGAAACTGGCTGACGAAAATGCCAATGATGGCGCTCCCGGTAAAGAAGAAGCCAACCATCGCCGGACGGGCGTGAACTTCGTTGGTCAGAAACAGGCTCAGCGTAGGCGTTTGTAACGCACCGGCAATACCGGTGAGGAAAGCAACAATCAAAAACGCCGTTGACGTCAAATCAAAAGGCTTTGGTGAGGCGGCAGCGGGGGTGTTATGCATGTTCAGTCTTTGCGAGTAACAGAGAGAGGCGGAGTTTACGCCGCCCGTCATTAAATAAACAGAGGGTAAAGTCAAGATTGCTACAAAAAATCAAAATGGCATTTCAGTTTATCGCCGTTTCGCTGAAGCGTGCTGAACCTGTTTGCTGAACATCAGCAAAAACCCCTGAGCTGAAGAAGAAATGTGCTGCACTTCTAAATTCTGCAACAAGAAATGTAACTTTTCTTGCAACCTGTTGTAGAAAAGACAAGACTTCTTGAAACGTTTCAGCGCTATCTTGCATGTCCTGAAGAAGCAGGTTAGCGCCTATTTTCTCAGTTAAGCTGAAACGATTCAATTTCAGCAGGAGAGGAGAATCATGTTCCAGTTATCTGTTCAGGATATTCACCCGGGCGAACAGGCCGGGAATAAAGAAGAGGCTATTCGCCAGGTCGCCGCTGCGCTCGTGCAGGCTGGCAACGTGGCTGACGGCTACGTCAACGGCATGCTGGCGCGTGAACAGCAGACCTCCACCTTCCTCGGTAACGGTATTGCAATTCCGCACGGCACCACGGACACCCGCGATCAGGTGCTGAAAACCGGTGTGCAGGTCTTCCAGTTCCCGCAGGGCGTGCTGTGGGGCGAGGGTCAGGTGGCTTATGTGGCGATCGGCATCGCGGCCAGCGGTGACGAACACCTGGGCCTGCTGCGTCAGCTGACGCACGTGCTGAGTGATGATGCCGTCGCGGAACAGCTTAAATCCGCCACCACTGCTGAAGAACTGCGTGCCCTGCTGATGGGCGAAAAACAGAGCGAAGCGCTGAAGCTGGATAATGAAACCCTGACGCTGGACGTCGTTGCGTCCGATCTGGTAACGCTCCAGGCGCTGAATGCGGCTCGCCTGAAAGAGGTCGGTGCGGCGGATACCGCTTTTGTGACGCGCGCAATCAATGATAAGCCATTAAACCTGGGGCAGGGCATCTGGCTGAACGACAGTGCTGAAGGTAACCTGCGCAGCGCTATCGCGGTCAGCCGTGCTGCGGTTGCCTTTGAGACCGACGGTGAACGCGCCGCGATGCTGGTAACGGTTGCCATGACTGACGATCAGCCGGTTTCCGTGCTGAAGCGTCTGGGCGATCTGCTGCTGAACAATAAAGCTGAAAAACTGCTGAACGCAGACGCGGCGACGGTGCTGGCTCTGCTGACCAGCGACGATGCGCTGACGGATGACCTGCTGAGCGCAGAGTACGTGGTGCGTAACGAACATGGCCTGCATGCCCGTCCGGGCACCATGCTGGTGAATACCATTAAACAATTTGAAAGTGAGATCACCGTGACCAATCTGGACGGTTCGGGTAAACCAGCCAACGGGCGCAGCCTGATGAAAGTTGTCGCGCTGGGCGTGAAGAAAGGCCATCGTCTGCGCTTTACAGCGCAGGGTGCGGATGCTGAACAGGCGCTGAAAGCGATTGGCGACGCCATCGCGGCTGGTCTGGGGGAGGGCGCATAATGAGCAGACGTGTTGCGACCATTACGCTGAACCCGGCTTACGATCTGGTGGGGTTCTGCCCGGAAATTGAGCGTGGCGAAGTTAACCTGGTGCGGACGACCGGCCTGCATGCCGCAGGGAAAGGCATTAACGTGGCGAAAGTGCTGAAAGATCTCGGCATCGACGTCACCGTTGGCGGCTTCCTCGGTAAAGACAACCAGGACGGTTTTCAGCAGCTGTTCAGCGAGTTGGGCATCGCCAACCGTTTTCAGGTTGTGCAGGGCCGTACCCGCATTAACGTTAAGCTGACCGAGAAAGACGGTGAAGTGACCGATCTGAACTTCTCCGGCTTCGAAGTGACCCCGGCTGACTGGGAGCGCTTTGTTGCCGATTCCCTGAGCTGGCTGGGCCAGTTTGACATGGTGTGCGTCAGCGGCAGTCTGCCCTCCGGCGTCAGCCCGGAAGCGTTCACCGACTGGATGACGCGCCTGCGCAGCCAGTGCCCGTGCATTATTTTCGACAGCAGCCGCGACGCGCTGGTCGCCGGTCTGAAAGCCTCTCCGTGGCTGGTTAAGCCTAATCGCCGCGAACTGGAGATCTGGGCGGGCCGTAAGCTGCCAGAATTAAAGGATGTGATTGACGCTGCCCATGCGCTGCGCGAGCAGGGTATCGCTCACGTGGTGATTTCGCTGGGTGCAGAAGGTGCCCTGTGGGTTAACGCCTCCGGGGAATGGATTGCCAAACCGCCTTCAATGGAGGTGGTCAGCACCGTGGGTGCCGGGGATTCGATGGTTGGCGGTCTGATCTACGGTCTGCTGATGCGCGAATCCAGTGAACATACCTTACGTCTTGCTACCGCCGTTGCGGCCCTGGCCGTGAGCCAGAGCAATGTCGGTATTACCGATCGTACCCAGTTAGCCGCGATGATGGCGCGCGTTGACTTAAAACCTTTTAACTAACAGCAGGAGAGGAATAATGAAAACGCTGCTGATCATTGACTCCGGTCTCGGACAGGCTCGTGCCTATATGGCGAAGACCCTGCTGGGCGCGGCGGCACAAAAAGCGCACCTGGATATCATTGATAACCCGGGTGATGCTGAAATGGCGATTGTTCTGGGCGACAAAATCCCCGCTGACAGCGCCCTGAACGGCAAAAAAGTGTGGCTGGGTGATATTAATCGCGCGGTGGCACATCCTGAACTGTTTCTGAGCGAAGCAAAAGGTCATGCGACGGTTTACAGCGCACCTGTTGAGGCGGCGCCGGTTGCCGCCGTTGGGCCGAAACGCATTGTTGCGGTAACGGCCTGCCCGACAGGTGTGGCGCACACCTTTATGGCGGCTGAAGCCATTGAAACCGAAGCGAAAAAACGTGGCTGGTGGGTGAAGGTTGAAACTCGCGGCTCTGTTGGCGCGGGCAATGCCATCACGCCTGAAGAGGTGGCGGAAGCCGATCTGGTGATTGTGGCGGCGGATATCGAAGTGGATCTGGCGAAGTTTGCCGGCAAGCCGATGTACCGTACCTCTACCGGCCTGGCGCTGAAGAAGACCGCGCAGGAGTTTGATAAGGCGCTGGCAGAAGCCAAACCGTATCAGGCAACCGGTGCGGCTAAAACTGCGACTGAAGGGAAAAAAGAGTCTGCGGGTGCGTATCGTCACCTGCTGACCGGCGTGTCCTACATGCTGCCGATGGTGGTGGCGGGCGGCCTGTGTATTGCGCTCTCCTTCGCCTTTGGTATCGAGGCGTTTAAAGAGCCGGGCACGCTGGCGGCCGCGTTGATGCAGATTGGCGGCGGCTCCGCGTTTGCGCTGATGGTGCCAGTGCTGGCGGGCTTTATCGCCTTCTCCATTGCTGACCGTCCGGGTCTGACGCCGGGTCTTATCGGCGGTATGCTGGCCGTGAGCACCGGTTCTGGCTTTATCGGCGGTATCATTGCCGGTTTCCTCGCCGGTTATGTGGCGAAGCTGATCAGCTCGAAGCTGAAGCTGCCGCAGAGTATGGAAGCGCTGAAACCTATCCTGATCATCCCGCTGATTTCCAGCCTGGTGGTCGGTCTGGCGATGATTTACCTGATTGGTAAGCCGGTCGCGGGCATTCTGGAAGGTCTGACCCACTGGCTGCAAACCATGGGGACGGCGAATGCGGTGCTGCTGGGCGCAATCCTCGGCGGTATGATGTGTACCGACATGGGGGGGCCGGTGAACAAAGCGGCATATGCGTTTGGCGTTGGCCTGCTGAGTACCCAGACCTACGCGCCGATGGCGGCGATCATGGCGGCAGGTATGGTGCCACCGCTGGCGCTTGGCCTGGCGACGATCATTGCCCGTCGTAAGTTCGATAAAGCGCAGCAGGAAGGCGGTAAAGCTGCGCTGGTGCTGGGCCTGTGCTTCATCACCGAAGGCGCAATTCCGTTTGCGGCGCGCGATCCAATGCGTGTTCTGCCGTGCTGTATCGTGGGTGGTGCGGTGACGGGGGCTATCTCCATGGCCGTAGGTGCGAAACTGATGGCGCCGCACGGCGGTCTGTTTGTCCTGCTGATCCCTGGCGCCATCACGCCGGTGCTGGGTTATCTGCTGGCGATTGTTGCCGGTACGCTGGTGGCGGGCCTCTCTTACGCGGTGCTGAAACGTCCGGAAGCGGAAGTTGTGGCGAAAGCAGCGTAAGCGGTAAGCAATAAAAAAGCCGGGTGCTAATGCAACCCGGCTTTTTTTATGCCGCCTGTTCAGCGGTTTGCTGTGCCTTCAGCCAGGCAATCTCTTCTGCCCAGATGTCCGGATTGATGGTTTCCAGCACCATCGGAATACCGTCGAAGCGAGCGTCCTGCATGATAAAGCGGAACGCATCGTGGCCGATGTTGCCTTCGCCCAGGCTGTGATGGCGGTCAACGCGGCTACCAAAGGCGCTTTTCGCATCGTTTAAGTGCATACCGCGAAGATATTTAAAACCAACAATACGCTCGAACTCCTCGAAGGTATTTTTTGTGGCCTCAGTTGTGCGCAGGTCATAACCGGCCGCAAACGCGTGGCAGGTATCAATGCACACGCCCACGCGGGATTTGTCTTCCACGCCGTCGATGATCGCCGCCAGATGCTCAAACTTAAAGCCGAGGTTGCTGCCCTGACCGGCGGTATTCTCAATCACTGCCGTCACGCCCTGGGTTTTATCCAGCGTCATGTTAATTGACTCGGCGATGCGCGCCAGACAGGCGTCTTCGTCGATTTGCATCAGATGGCTGCCGGGATGGAAATTCAGCAGCGTTAGCCCCAGTTGCTCACAGCGCTGAACCTCATCCAGGAACGCTTCGCGGGATTTTTCCAGCGCCTCGGCAACCGGGTGACCGAGGTTAATGAGGTAGCTGTCATGGGGAAGGATCTGGCCAGGCCCGTAGCCGTATTTCTCGCAGGCGGCTTTGAAGTCATCAATCACTTCCGCGGTGAGGGGAGCTGCGCGCCACTGGCGCTGGTTTTTGGTGAACAGGGCGAAAGCGGTCGCCTCGATTTCGGCGGCGCGAATGGCGGCATTCGCAAGGCCACCGGCAGCGCTGACGTGCGCTCCAACATATTTCATAAAAAGACTCCTGTTAACCCGAAATGCCTATGATAACGGGTTAACAGGAGAAGGACGAGATGGTTTATGCCAACAGGCTGTGTACCGCAAGGTTAATCGCACCGCCGCCAACTATCAGCCAGATGAACAGCACCAGCGCCATCAGCAGCGGTTTCGCCCCGGCTTTTTTCAGCGCGCTGACGTGCGTGGTGATGCCCAGCGCCGCCATTGCCATCGCCAGCAGGACCGTATCCAGCGTGACCAGCATATCCACCATCGCTTTTGGCAGCAGGTGGAAAGAGTTGAAGACAGCGACCACGATGAACAGGATCGCAAACCACGGAATGGTGATTTTGCTTTTCTCGCTGCCGCCTGCCGGAGCAAGCTGTTTAACCCGCGCCGCGAGGAAAATCAGGAACGGGGCCAGCATCATTACGCGCAGCATTTTGGCGATGACCGCCGCGTTTTCCGCTTCCGGGTTAATGGCGTGACCTGCCGCCACCACCTGCGCCACTTCGTGCATGGTTGAGCCGATATAAATGCCGTAGGTTTCCGGACTAAACCAGTGCGCCACCAGCGGATACATGGCCGGATACAGGAAGATCGCCAGCGTACCGAAGATAACTACCGTCGCGACGGCAACCGTGACTTTACTGGCTTCGGCTTTAACGACGGGTTCTGTTGCCAGTACCGCCGCCGCGCCGCAGATGCTGCTACCCGCACCGATCAGCCAGCTGGTCTGTTTGTCCAGCCCAAAGATCTTCTGGCCGATAAAGCACGCCAGTAAAAAGGTGCTCGAAAGGGTCAGGACGTCAATGGCAATCCCGCTGACACCCACATCCGCAATCTGCGAAAAGGTGAGACGGAAGCCATAAAGGATGATCCCGAGACGTAATAAATGCTGCTTGGCGAAAATCACGCCGCCGTCGCAGGATTTCCAGATGTGCGGGTAAACGGTGTTCCCGACCACCATGCCGAGCAGAATGGCCAGCGTCAGGGCGCTGAACCCTGCACCGGCAACCGCCGGTATACTGCCGCCCCATAAGGCCACGCCGGTAACCACGGCGCTGAGCGCGAGACCCGGCACGAAGTGCCACACTGTACGATGATGTTGTAAGGTGATTTCTGACATAACCTTCTCCTTTGTCTGGCTAAAGGTTACGGCGCTCTGGCTTAAAAATAAAATTGATTATATATTTATAATCAATCTTTATAAGTGGTAAGCAACCATGCACATTACATTGCGTCAGCTGGAAGTTTTTGCCGAGGTGCTGAAAAGCGGCTCGACAACCCAGGCGTCACAAATGCTGGCGCTCTCGCAGTCCGCCGTTAGCGCGGCCTTGACCGATCTTGAAGGGCAACTGGGCGTCCAGCTTTTCGACAGGGTAGGGAAGCGGCTGGTGGTGAACGAACATGGCCGCCTGCTGTATCCGCGTGCCCTGGCTTTACTGGAGCAGGCGACGGAGATCGAACAGCTGTTCCGCGAGGACAACGGCGCTATTCGCGTCTACGCCAGCAGCACGATCGGTAACTACATCCTGCCGGAAGTGATTGCCCGCTACCGCCGGGATTTTCCGACCCTGCCGCTGGAGATGAGCGTCGGCAACAGCCAGGACGTGATCAACGCGGTGATTGATTTCCGCGTGGACATCGGGCTTATCGAAGGGCCGTGCCACAACGTGGATATCATTGCGGAGCCCTGGCTGGAGGATGAGCTGGTGGTGTTTGCCTCTCCGGCCTCTTCTTTACTCCAGGGCGAGGTCACGCTGGAGCGGCTGGCGCAAGCGCAGTGGATCCTGCGAGAGCAGGGCTCCGGCACGCGTGAGATTGTCGATTATCTGCTGCTGTCCCATCTACCGCAGTTCCAGTTAGGGATGGAATTAGGTAACTCCGAGGCCATTAAGCATGCCGTACGCCATGGTCTGGGCATTAGCTGTCTTTCCCGACGGGTGATTGCCGAACAGCTGGAAACCGGCTCACTGGTTGAGATCCCTGTTCCGCTGCCGAAGCTGGTGCGCACGCTGTGGTGCATCCATCATCGTCAGAAACACCTTTCCAGCTCGCTCCAGCGTTTTCTGCGCTACTGCGAGATGTAAAAGCGCACCTCACCCTGGCCCTCTCCCCAAAGGGGAGAGGGAAAAATTATGCTTTACTTATAATCCTGGCCGAGTCATGAAGCTCTCTTATAACTGAGTATTTCTGCCGGAAGCAACGCAGATCGTCTGCTACAATCGCGCCTCATTTATTGAATGGACAGCATTTTCACATGGTTTCAGAAACTAAAACCACACAAGCGCCCGCGCTACGTCGCGCACTTAAGGCGCGTCACCTGACGATGATCGCCATTGGCGGCTCCATCGGTACGGGTCTTTTCGTTGCCTCTGGCGCAACAATTTCGGCAGCCGGCCCGGGTGGGGCATTATTCTCTTATATCCTGATTGGCCTGATGGTCTACTTCCTGATGACCAGCCTGGGCGAACTGGCGGCATACATGCCGGTGTCTGGTTCGTTTTCGACCTACGGACAAAAATACGTTGAGGAAGGCTTCGGCTTCGCGCTGGGCTGGAACTACTGGTACAACTGGGCGGTGACCATCGCCGTTGACCTCGTCGCGGCACAGCTGGTGATGACCTGGTGGTTCCCTGACACGCCCGGCTGGATCTGGAGCGCCCTGTTCCTGGCGGTCATCTTCCTGCTGAACTACATCTCCGTGCGCGGTTTCGGCGAAGCGGAATACTGGTTCTCTTTGATTAAAGTGGCAACCGTCATCATCTTTATCGTCGTCGGTGTGGCGATGATCGTTGGTATTTTCAAAGGGGCTGAACCGGCGGGCTGGAGTAACTGGACAATAGGCGATGCGCCGTTTGCCGGGGGCTTCTCGGCGATGATTGGCGTGGCGATGATTGTCGGCTTCTCCTTCCAGGGTACCGAGTTGATTGGCATTGCGGCCGGTGAATCCGAAAACCCGGAGAAGAATATTCCGCGCGCGGTGCGTCAGGTGTTCTGGCGTATCCTGCTGTTCTATGTGTTCGCGATCCTGATTATCAGCCTGATCATTCCGTATACCGACCCAAGCCTGCTGCGTAACGACGTAAAAGACATCAGCGTCAGCCCGTTCACGCTGGTCTTCCAGCACGCGGGTCTGCTCTCAGCGGCGGCGGTGATGAACGCGGTGATCCTGACGGCGGTACTGTCTGCGGGTAACTCCGGGATGTACGCCTCCACCCGCATGCTCTACACCCTGGCCTGCGACGGTAAAGCACCGCGTATTTTCTCGAAACTGTCTCGCGGTGGCGTGCCACGCAACGCGCTGTATGCGACCACGGTGATTGCGGGTCTCTGTTTCCTGACCTCCATGTTCGGCAACCAGACGGTCTACCTGTGGCTGCTGAACACCTCTGGTATGACGGGCTTCATTGCCTGGCTGGGCATTGCCATCAGCCACTACCGTTTCCGTCGCGGGTACGTCAAGCAGGGGCATGATCTGAATAACCTGCCGTACCGGTCAGGATTCTTCCCGCTGGGGCCGATCTTCGCCTTCGTTCTGTGCCTGATTATTACCCTGGGTCAGAACTATGAGGCCTTCCTTGCGGACACCATTGACTGGGGCGCCGTCACGGCCACCTATATTGGCATTCCGCTGTTCCTGATCATCTGGTTTGGCTACAAACTGACGAAAGGAACACGCTTCGTTCGCTACAGTGAAATGGATTTCCCGGAACGATTTAAATAATAACCGCACTTCCTCTCTTTTAGCCCGCTCAGTTGAGCGGGCTTTTTTATGGCAGATCAGAAGCTGTAGGTCATGCCAACGGTATAGCGGCGGCCATCCAGCACGGTGTCATACGTATCGTAATCAATCTGCTTATCGAGCACGTTATACACACCGGCAGTAACCAGCAGGTTTTTGTTGGCGTTGTAGCGCATACCGACATCAACCTGAGTGTAGGACGGCGTACCCTGGGACATTGACGTGCGGCTCAGGTACTCAGACGTTTTACCGCGCAGGTTCAGACGGCTCCAGAACCCGACGTCTGGTGTCGCCTGCCAGTCCAGGGTGGTGTTGAACATGTGTTTCGGCATTTTGTTCAGCGGCTTGCCGGAGAACTGGCCGCTCTTCTGCTCGGACTCTGTATAGGTGTAGTTTGCAGTCCAGTTCACATCACGCGTGATCTTCCACCCGAAGGAGGACTCCACACCGCGCATGTTGGCTTTGTCCACGTTGACGCGATCGCTGACGAAATCATAGCTGTGACCGCCAATCGTACAGGCGGGATCGGCGCTGCTGTTACAGCGGCGAACTTCCGTAATTTTGTCCTTGAAGTCGGTATTAAACAGCGTTACGCCGGCATTCAGGTCATCGTTGTTATCCCAGAGCAGGGCGAGCTCTTCGCTCAGGCTCTTCTCTGGTTTCAGATCCGGGTTGCCGACGATGATACCGTCAAGACGGCCGCCACCTGTCACCTGGCCCCAGCTGGCAGACGACTGACGCAGATCCGGCGCACGATAGCCAGCAGAAACCCCGCCTTTCAACGTCCACTGATCGGCCAGGTGCCATACGCCGTAACCGCGCGGCGTCCAGTTAGTACCGTAGTTTTGGTCTTTGTCCATACGCAGGCCGCCGGTCAACGTAAAGCTTTCCGTCATTGACCATTCATCTTCGGCAAACAGGGCCCAGCTCCAGCGCGTCAGTTTGTTCAGGCCGTCAGCAGCTTCCAGCTGATTACCGTTGTCGCGCAGTTTCTCATAGCGATACTGCCCGCCGAGGGTCAACGTATGATCGCCGAGGAAAATCTGGTTCTGGTTGTTGAAGGTGGTGTTATAGGAGCGCATTTCGCGACCTGGATTATTGGTCTCTTCCTGCTGGATATAGCTGGTGGTATTGAAGTCTTCGTAATAACCACTGTGGGTTAACGAGTAGGTCGTGTGCTCATAGCGCGAGTCGCTTTTGGTATTTGGCGTACAGGTTGTTCCCCGGCAGGTTTCAGCCGCTTTCGACATCCCCGGGGTGCTGTTTCTGTCCTGAAGTTCGCGAGCAAAGTCGAGGTCGAAATCGTTCTTCTCGTCCGGCGTGAAGTTCAGCGTAATGCCACCGTTACGCATTTTCTGCTCGTTATAGCCGTTCACGATTTTATCTTCTGCGCGGCGTGACAACAGCCCCGTCACCTTTGCGCCCAGAAGTCCGTCGATCAGGGGACCAGAGGCGTAGGCGTTGGTCTGGAAGATATCGCCGGAATCATGATTTTCCTGGAAGGTTGCATCGCCATGCAACGAACCGGTCCAGGCTTTGGTGTTCGAGACTTTTTTGGTAATGACGTTAATGACGCCACCCATCGCATCGGAGCCGTAAAGCGAGGACATCGGGCCGCGGATGACCTCGATGCGCTCAATGGACTCAAGCGGCGGCAGCCAGCCTTGTTCAATACCCGAGTTGTCGCTGTTGGGGCGGGTGCTTCGCGTACTGACGCGTTTGCCGTTCACCAGGAACAGGGTGTACTGAGAGGCCATGCCGCGAATACTGATATCACTGCTGCTCCCGCCGCCAGTGACGACAACACCCGGGACATCTCTCAGGGCATCGGTAACATCACGGTAGGCTTTATCTTCAATCTGCTGTTTTGAAATCACAGAGATGGAGGCGGGGGCATTCTGGATCTTTTGTTCAAAACCCGTTGCAGTGACGACAACGGTGTCCTGATCGGCTGCGTGAACGAAGGGGGAACATGTGGCAGCGCCAATGGCGACGGCCAGGAGCTTAATGCGTGGTATTGTCATTTGTACATTCCGTATAAAAATGAAAAAAACTCCATCGGGATAACCCTGAGAACTGTATGTTTTTGTCTTGTAAGAACTCTTTGAGATGGAGAAGAGCCTGGAATTGTACAAAAGAATGTAGAATTGTAAACACAAATGATAATTGAAATCATTTGTGTTTGAGTGATGGCGACGGAAAACAGGCTGGATTCAAGCGGATAGAAGTATGTAAAGAGGGGGAGGGGAAAGACCCGGCAGGCAGGAGGCGCTACCGGGCAAAAGGCGGAACTTACCTGAACAGATGCTCCGCATGGAAGCGGAGATGATCCTCAATAAAGGACGCCATGAAGTAATAGCTGTGGTCGTATCCCGGTTGAATGCGCAGCGTTAGCGGCCAGTCCTTCTGGCGCGCGGCTTCCGCCAGCACCGCAGGCTGTAACTGCCCGGCGAGGAACTGATCGGCATCACCCTGATCCACCAGCATCGGGATAGCGTCTTCTGACTGGCTCGCCAGCATCAGCGCGCAGCTATCCCATTCCTGCCATTTCTCTACATCTTCACCCAGATAGTGCCTAAAGGCTTTTTGCCCCCACGGCACCTGCGTTGGGTTCACAATCGGCGCAAATGCGGACACGCTGGTGTATTTCCCCGGATTTTTTAGCGCCATTATCAGCGCCCCGTGGCCACCCATCGAATGTCCGCTTATCGCGCAGCGCTCGCTGACCGCGAACTGAGAGTGCACCAGGGCAGGCAGTTCATCGCGAATGTAGTCATACATGCGGTAATGGCTCGCCCACGGTTGTTCCGTGGCGTTGAGATAGAAGCCAGCGCCTTTACCCAAGTCGTATCCGGCATCGTCGGCCACGTCCTCGCCACGCGGGCTGGTATCTGGCATCACCAGCGCAATGCCCAGTTCGGCGGCAATACGCTGGGCGCCCGCTTTGGTGGTGAAGTTTTCGTCGTTGCAGGTCAGGCCTGAAAGCCAGTACAGCACCGGTGGATTGTCCGCAGGGGGCAGGAAAATGCTGAACGTCATAGCACAATTCAGCGTGGTGGAGTCGTGCCGCCAGCGCTGCTGTCGACCTTCAAAACAACGATGCTCTTCGAGCAGTTCCATGCAGGGCTCCTTATACGAAAGACTATTCATAAAACGCATAATACAGAGTTTTCATTGACCTGTGAGCAACTTTCACTTTCGCAGGACGGCGAGATGTTGCATCATAAATTTACTTTTCTTTAACAATTGGAGCGATCATGGCGCTGCGTATCGCGCTCAGCGGATTTGTGGTTCTGGTCGTGGCGATGGGGATAGGACGCTTCGCCTTCACACCTCAGGTGCCGCTGATGATAGCCGCCGGGCAACTCACGCTTACCAGCGCGGGGCTGGTGGCGGCAATGAACTATCTGGGCTATCTGGTAGGGGCATGGGATGCCATGCGCGCCCATCGCTTCGTTGAAACACGTCTCTGGCTTGGCATCACCGGTGCGGTGGCGCTGACGCTGCTCTCCGCGGCGGCAGAGAATGCCGTTGTTCACGGTCTGCTGCGCTTTGTGATCGGCTGCATGAGCGGCTGGTCGATGGTGCTGATTGCCGCCTGGACCAACGAGCGGCTGGGGCAGCTGGGCAAACCGGGACTCAGTGCGGCCGTCTTTGCCGGACCAGGGGCCGGCATCGCCCTGAGCGGCCTGCTGGCGGTCTATATTCAGGCGAAATCCTTGTCCGCCGGGGCGGCATGGCAAATCTACGGCGTACTGGCGCTGGTGCTGATCGTACTGGTGGCGCGCTACCTGCCGCGCGCAGGTCAGCTTCATCGCCCTGGTACCGCGCCTGAGCCGTTGCTGCTGACTGCGGATCTCAGGCGTCTGGTCTGGAGCTACAGCCTGGCAGGGTTCGGCTATATCCTCCCGGCGACCTTTTTATCGCAAATGGCGGCGGTGCGTTTTCCCGGCAGCCTGTTTGCCCAGTTTGTCTGGCCAATATTTGGCGCCGCCTCGGTGGTGGGGATTGCGCTGAGCATTGCCCTGCGGCATACATCAAGCGCTAACCGCAGGCTGGCGATTGTTCTTTGGTTACAGGGGATTGGCGTGCTGGCGGCCTGGTTGCTGCCGGGCATAGGCGGCTTGCTGACGGGGGGGCTGCTGGTGGGCGGCGGGTTCCTCTGCGCCGTGCAGCTCTCTCTTCTGTACGGTCGCGAGCTGGCGCCAGACCACACGCGTTACATGGCGGGACTGCTCACCACCGGGTATGCCATTGGTCAGCTGGTGGGTCCGGTCACGTCGGCTCTGTCGACCTGGCTCACGCACCGTCTGGAACCTGCGCTGGGGCTGGCGGGGATCGCGCTGTTCGTTGGCGGAGCGTTAGTCTGGAACCGTCAGGCTGAAAGGCAACAGCAATTGCAATAATTATCGTCGTGAATACTGGATTATGTGCGTCGCCTCACGCACAATGAGCGCACACTTTTGCCACAACGAGGGCAAAAGACGCCACACCTGCAGGAGAAAAGAATGTCATCACTCAGTAAAGAAGCAGCCCTTGTCCATGAAGCGCTGGTTGCGCGCGGTCTTGAAACGCCACTGCGCCCGCCCGTGCAGGAGCTGGACAATGTTACCCGCAAGCGTCTGATCGCCGGCCATATGACGGAGATCATGCAACTGCTGAATCTCGATCTGAGCGACGACAGCCTGATGGAGACGCCGCACCGCATCGCGAAGATGTACGTCGACGAAATTTTCTCCGGCCTGGATTACGCGAACTTCCCGAAAATCACCGTCATTGAAAATAAGATGAAGGTCGATGAGATGGTGACGGTACGCGATATCACGCTGACCAGCACCTGCGAGCATCACTTTGTGACCATCGATGGTAAAGCGACGGTGGCCTATATTCCAAAAGATACGGTCATTGGCCTGTCCAAGATCAACCGCATCGTGCAGTTCTTTGCCCAGCGTCCGCAGGTGCAGGAACGTCTGACGCAGCAGATCCTGACCGCACTGCAAACCCTGTTGGGGACTAACAATGTGGCGGTGTCTATCGACGCGGTGCACTACTGCGTGAAAGCGCGCGGCGTGCGTGATGCTACCAGCGCAACCACCACCACTTCGCTGGGCGGCCTGTTCAAATCGAGCCAGAACACCCGCCAGGAGTTCCTGCGCGCCGTGCGTCACCACAACTAATCAGACAGGGCAGGGACCATGGAGCGAAACGTCACGCTCGATTTTGTTCGCGGCGTCGCCATTCTCGGTATCCTGCTGCTGAATATCAGCGCCTTCGGTCTGCCGAAGGCCGCCTATCTGAATCCTGCGTGGTATGGCGACATCACGCGTAGCGACGCCTGGACGTGGGCAATCCTCGATCTCTTTGCACAGGTGAAATTCCTGACCCTCTTTGCGCTTCTGTTTGGCGCGGGACTTCAGCTTCTCCTCAAACGCGGTACGCGCTGGATCCAGTCGCGTTTAACGCTGCTGGTTATCCTCGGTTTTATTCACGGGCTGCTTTTCTGGGACGGCGATATTCTGCTCGCGTATGGTCTGGTGGGCCTGATTTGCTGGCGGCTGATCCGCGACGCACCCGGTGTGAAAAGCCTGTTTAACACCGGCGTGATGCTCTATGTCATGGGACTGGCCGTGTTATTGCTGCTTGGCATGATTGCCGATGATTCCACCAGTCGTTCATGGATCCCGGATGCGGCCAACCTGCAATATGAGCAGTTCTGGAAGCTGAAAGGCGGCATGGAAGCGATCGGCAACCGGGCCGATATGCTCGGCGATAACCTGCTGGCGCTGGGCGCGCAATACGGCTGGCAGCTGGCGGGGATGATGCTGATGGGTGCAGCCCTGATGCGCACCGGCTGGCTGAAAGGGGAATTTAGCCTGCGACACTATCGTCGTACGGGTGCAGGGCTGGTGCTGCTCGGCGTGATCATCAACCTCCCGGCGGTGATGATGCAGTGGCATCTACAATGGGATTACCGTTGGTGTGCGTTCCTGTTGCAGGTGCCGCGCGAACTGAGCGCGCCGTTCCAGACCATTGGCTATGCGGCGCTGATCTATGGCTTCTGGCCCCAGCTTTCTCGCCTGTGGATCGTCAGTGCGGTGGTCTGCGTTGGGCGGATGGCGTTAAGCAATTACATCCTGCAAACGCTGATATGCACCACGCTTTTCTACCGATTCGGCCTGTTTATGAAATTCGATCGCCTGACGCTGCTGGCGTTTGTTATTCCGGTCTGGATTGTTAACGTGGTGTTTTCAGTTGTCTGGCTGCGTTTTTTCCGTCAGGGCCCGCTGGAATGGGCATGGCGACAGTTAACCGCTCGTGCTTCGGGCGTGTCATTGCGTAATACATCCAGATAACGATCTGGATCACAATCATTAACAAAACGGATGTAAGCGTTTTCATCTGTGTGAGCTTCTTCACGTAGTCTCCTCTCTCTCGCTGCCAGAATAGCCACCTTGCTAAACACAGGGGGTGTCTGTGAGTTGTTGCAATCCTTTAAAGGGTGGTGAATATGATCACCATTCGTGACGTCGCCCGCCAGGCGGGTGTTTCTGTTGCTACTGTCTCCCGTGTGCTGAACAACAGTGCGCTGGTCAGCCCTGAAACGCGTGAAACCGTAATGAAAGCCGTGACCCAGCTGGGGTACCGGCCAAACGCCAATGCCCAGGCGCTGGCGACGCAGGTCAGCGATACCATTGGCGTAGTGGTGATGGACGTGTCGGACGCTTTCTTCGGCGCGCTGGTCAAAGCGGTGGATGTGGTTGCCCAGCAGCACCAGAAATATGTGCTGATTGGCAACAGCTATCACGAGGCTGAAAAAGAGCGTTATGCCATTGAGGTACTGATCCGCCAGCGCTGTAACGCCCTGATTGTGCACTCAAAAGCCCTGAGCGATGAAGAGCTGGCCGGGTTTATGGAGCAGATCCCCGGCATGGTGCTGATCAACCGTATCGTCCCCGGCTACGCGCATCGCTGCGTCGGTCTGGATAACATCAGCGGCGCGATGATGGCGACGCGGATGCTCATCAGCAACGGCCATCAGCGCATAGGTTATCTGGCTTCCAGCCACGGTATTGAAGACGACATGATGCGCCGCGAGGGCTGGCAAAACGCCCTGAAAGAGCAGGGCATTGCGCCGCTGGAAAGCTGGGTGGGTACCGGTTCGCCGGACATGCAGGGCGGTGAAGCGGCAATGGTTGAACTGCTGGGGCGTAATCTTCAGCTGACGGCCGTGTTTGCCTATAACGACAGCATGGCGGCAGGTGCGCTTACCGCGCTGAAAGATAATGGCATTGCGGTGCCGCAGCATTTATCGCTGATCGGTTTTGATGATATCCCGATTGCCCGTTACACCGATCCGCAGCTGACAACGGTGCGTTACCCTATTGCGTCGATGGCGAAACTGGCGACAGAGCTGGCGTTACAGGGGGCGGCAGGACTGTTAGATCCTGACGCAACGCATTGTTTTATGCCGACTTTAGTACGCCGCCATTCGGTCGCTATCCGACAAACTGTGGCTCCGATCACTAACTGATAACATCACGTGATGTAACCGTTTTCAATCTGTGAGTAAATTCACAGTATCTTAACAAGCCGCTGTCTATGATGTCAGCGTTTTAGGGGCTGAAACACAATGTAACGGTGATTATTCACTTTTACCGTTATCGCAATGCCTCAAACAACGAATAAAACGCATTTCTGGAGCGTTACCGAACACGGAAGCTGGACATTTTATAAGTGAACTTCGGCGATCAGTAACGTTTTATTAACATCTGCCCGCCGACCGTTTTTCACAAGAACTACCCTGCATAAAAAAAACCGGAGATACCATGAATAAGAAGGTGTTGACTCTGTCTGCTGTCATGGCAAGCATGCTTTTTGGCGCAGCAGCACACGCAGCGGATACCCGTATTGGCGTGACTATCTATAAATACGACGATAACTTCATGTCCGTTGTGCGTAAAGCAATTGAAAAAGATGCTAAATCAGCGCCAGACGTGCAGCTGCTGATGAATGACTCCCAGAATGACCAGTCCAAACAGAACGATCAGATTGACGTTCTTCTGGCAAAAGGCGTTAAAGCGCTGGCTATTAACCTGGTTGACCCGGCTGCGGCAGGCACGGTGATCGAGAAAGCGCGCGGCCAGAACGTGCCAATTGTCTTCTTCAACAAAGAACCTTCCCGTAAAGCGCTGGACAGCTACGACAAAGCGTATTACGTGGGTACCGACTCCAAAGAGTCCGGGATTATCCAGGGCGATCTGATTGCGAAACACTGGGCGGCGAACCCAAACTGGGATCTGAACAAAGATGGTCAGATTCAGTTCGTTCTGCTGAAAGGCGAACCGGGCCATCCAGATGCTGAAGCACGTACCACCTACGTTATTAAAGAGCTGAACGACAAGGGCCTCAAAACCCAGCAGCTGGCGTTAGACACCGCAATGTGGGATACCGCTCAGGCGAAAGATAAGATGGACGCGTGGCTGTCCGGCCCTAACGCCAACAAAATTGAAGTGGTCATTGCCAACAACGATGCGATGGCAATGGGTGCGGTAGAAGCGCTGAAAGCACACAACAAATCCGCGATTCCTGTATTCGGTGTGGATGCCCTGCCAGAAGCGCTGGCGCTGGTGAAATCTGGCGCTATGGCCGGTACCGTACTGAACGATGCCAACAACCAGGCGAAAGCCACCTTCGATCTGGCGAAAAACCTGGCCGATGGTAAAGGTGCCGCTGACGGGACTAACTGGAAAGTTGACAACAAAATCGTTCGCGTTCCTTACGTGGGCGTAGACCAGTCCAACCTGGCTGAGTTTATCGGTAAATAAGTTATCTGCATTATCTTCACTGGGCGCAATTCGTTGCGCCCTTTTATAACGCGATATGCGAGGCCAACAAGGTATAATTATGGTCAGCACAACTACTCAGTCGTCCGGTGAATACTTGTTGGAAATGACCGGTGTCAATAAGTCATTCCCCGGTGTTAAGGCGCTCGATAATGTTAATTTAAAAGTTCGTCCTCACTCTATTCATGCATTAATGGGTGAAAACGGTGCGGGTAAATCAACATTATTAAAATGCCTTTTTGGGATCTATCAAAAAGATTCTGGCAGCATTCTTTTTCAGGGAAAAGAGATCGACTTCCATTCAGCGAAAGAAGCGCTGGAGAACGGTATCTCGATGGTACACCAGGAATTAAACCTGGTCCTGCAACGTTCAGTTATGGATAATATGTGGTTGGGTCGTTATCCAACCAAAGGTGTCTTTGTCGATCAGGATAAAATGTATCGCGACACCAAAGCCATTTTTGATGAGCTGGATATTGATATCGACCCGCGCGCCCGCGTCGGGACATTATCCGTTTCCCAGATGCAGATGATCGAAATTGCCAAAGCGTTCTCCTATGATGCGAAAATTGTGATCATGGATGAACCGACATCGTCATTAACGGAAAAAGAGGTTAACCACCTTTTTACCATTATTCGTAAGCTGAAAGATCGCGGTTGTGGCATTGTCTATATCTCACATAAAATGGAAGAGATCTTCCAGCTGTGCGATGAAATCACCATCCTGCGCGACGGCCAGTGGATTGCCACCCAGCCGCTGGAAGGGCTGGACATGGACAAGATCATTGCCATGATGGTTGGCCGTTCTCTGAACCAGCGCTTCCCGGATAAAGAAAACAAGCCAGGCGAAGTGATTCTGGAGGTGCGTAACCTGACCTCGCTGCGTCAGCCGTCTATCCGCGATGTCTCTTTCGATCTGCACAAGGGGGAGATCCTTGGCATCGCAGGGCTGGTGGGCGCTAAGCGCACCGATATCGTGGAAACCCTGTTTGGTATCCGTGAGAAAGCCGAAGGCACCATTACGCTGCACGGTAAGAAAATCAACAACCACAACGCCAACGAAGCCATTAATAATGGCTTTGCGCTGGTGACGGAAGAGCGTCGTTCCACCGGTATTTACGCTTATCTGGATATTAACTTTAACTCGTTAATTTCTAATATTCGCAATTACAAAAACAAGGTCGGGCTGCTGGATAATTCCCGCATGAAGAGCGATACCCAGTGGGTGATTGACTCCATGCGCGTGAAAACGCCGGGCCACCGCACGCAAATTGGCTCACTTTCGGGAGGAAACCAGCAGAAAGTCATTATTGGTCGCTGGCTATTAACCCAGCCTGAAATTCTGATGCTGGATGAACCTACGCGCGGTATCGACGTGGGTGCAAAATTTGAGATTTACCAGCTTATCGCAGAGCTGGCGAAAAAAGATAAAGGGATCATTATTATTTCTTCCGAAATGCCGGAATTGTTAGGGATCACAGACCGTATTCTGGTTATGAGCAATGGTCTCGTTGCCGGTATTGTTGAAACCAAAACGACAACGCAAAACGAAATTTTGCGTCTTGCGTCTTTGCACCTTTAAGATCAGGGGCTCCTCATGAGTGCGTTAAATAAAAAAAGTTTTCTCACTTATCTGAAAGAAGGCGGTATTTACGTTGTTCTTTTAGTCTTGCTGGCGATTATTATTTTCCAGGACCCTACGTTCTTAAGTCTGCTGAACTTGAGTAACATTCTGACCCAGTCTTCCGTACGTATTATTATCGCGCTTGGCGTGGCGGGGCTTATCGTTACCCAGGGGACTGACCTTTCGGCAGGGCGCCAGGTGGGTCTGGCGGCGGTCATTGCGGCAACCCTGTTGCAGTCGATGGAAAACGCCAACAAGGT
Source organism: Enterobacter sp. CRENT-193 (assembly GCF_002787395.1). Taxonomy (NCBI): domain Bacteria; kingdom Pseudomonadati; phylum Pseudomonadota; class Gammaproteobacteria; order Enterobacterales; family Enterobacteriaceae; genus Enterobacter; species Enterobacter sp. CRENT-193. The sequence continues at coordinate 2,400,809 of NZ_CP024812.1, forward strand.
ATTCCCGGAGATGGCGACCATGCCGATTTTCGTGGTGATCCTGATCGTGTGTGCCATCGGCGCGGTAATTGGCCTGATTAACGGCATCATCATTGCTTACCTGAACGTGACGCCATTCATCACTACGCTTGGCACGATGATCATCGTTTATGGTATCAACTCCCTGTACTACGATTTCGTCGGCGCGTCTCCAATCTCTGGCTTCGACAGCGGCTTCTCGACCTTCACGCAGGGGTTTGTTGCGCTCGGCAGCTTCCGTCTCTCCTATATCACCTTCTATGCGCTGATTGCGGTGGCATTCGTCTGGATCCTGTGGAACAAAACCCGCTTCGGTAAAAACATCTTTGCTATCGGCGGTAACCCGGAAGCGGCGAAGGTCTCCGGGGTCAACGTGGCTCTGAACCTGCTGATGATTTATGCCCTGTCCGGGGTCTTCTACGCCTTCGGCGGGATGCTGGAAGCAGGCCGTATCGGCTCTGCAACCAACAACCTCGGCTTTATGTACGAACTGGATGCGATTGCGGCCTGCGTGGTTGGCGGCGTCTCCTTCAGCGGCGGCGTGGGTACCGTGCTGGGCGTGGTGACCGGTGTGATCATCTTCACCGTTATCAACTACGGCCTGACCTACATCGGTGTGAACCCGTACTGGCAGTACATAATCAAGGGTGCGATCATCATCTTCGCGGTTGCCCTGGATTCACTGAAGTACGCGCGTAAGAAATAAGCGCTGGAATGAAAGAACCCGCAGCGATGCGGGTTTTTTTATGAGAAAAGTGAAGCGATAAGCGATTTTGAAACGGGCACTAGTCCGGTTTGAAGCCCAAAGGGTTTAAAGATTTTATTTATGACGTCAGCGGAATAATTGCCTCTGTTATTTTCTACATCCGACAATGTTTTCCGGGATACGCTGACCAGCTTTGCATATTCATCCTGCTTCAGCCCTAACACCTCGACCCTGAGCCTTTTCAGCGCCTCTCCCTGTGTGATTTTCCCCAGCAAAATGTCCCGTATGGCTGCATGCAGTACAGCCTGGCGATCGAGAGTACTAATCCGCGTTAAGCCTTGTGTAACGCGTTGCCTCTTCACTACCGATGGCTTATCCGGCTCTTCCGCCTCGTCATGATGTCGCTTTTTATTTACGCTGCGTACTTGAGCTAATGTCTGTAAAAGCTCTGATTCAGCTTCATTAGGTGTTTTCATAATAAACCCCAACGGGAAAGTTTATCCGGGATGTAGCGAAAACCCATCGCGGGCATTTCCATTATCTGTTCGGGAACGCCTCGCGCCGCCAGCCTTTCTGGGAGATCAATAAGCTGAACGGCTGTTTCATGCAGAGCATCAAGTAATGTTGCGGGAGGGATCCACTCCGCCAGCGTTTGTGCGATAGTGTTGAAATTATAATCCCCCCCTGATTCGCAAGATAATGACCACTTCAGGGTTCTTGGTATCCCTTCAGGATCGGCTTTCATCGGCGCAAAGTCATATACAGGGGAGAGCATAATTTGATTTTCAGCCTTCACAAAGGCGGTATTTCGCCCATGGTTGTCACTATTTCCAAAAATAATATTTAGCAGATCGCGACGCACCCATTCTGTTACAAATCCCGGAATATCAAAATGATAACCCTGCTGCTGGACCATATGGCTGGAGGTGATTTTATTAATTAACGCGCGCAACGTTGTCTCATGATCAAGGAGGGTGCCGGGTGCCTTTTGTAATAGCGAATACACCGATTCCATACCCAGCCTGACCAGTTGGTCCTGCTCATTTCTCACTATGTCAAAACGCGGTAACCACAGAGACGGGTAATGGCTACCTTCTTCAAGGCGCATTGTTTCCACTGGGATCGTGGAAAAACCCATCGCGTTAAGCTCATGATAATAATGGAATTCAGCTCGCAGAATATTACAATCCACTTCTGTCCTGTTACCGCGTGGATATTTAACCAAATAATAGCGGTCCCGGTTATCCGGCTCGTTTTGCCAGGTATCGATCCAGATGGCATCAGTTTCACTACAGCGCAGCAAAAGTTTAGGCGCTTCACCGCCAGCACCGGTTGCACCACCCGCCGCCGCGCCTCTTTCCTGGGCATAATCCAGAAAATCGGCCGCACGATCGATGACGTCCGCAACCGTAAACGTTTTAGTGCTGGCGAATTTATTCCATTCTGGGACGGATTCCTTTATGCGCAAATTCCCCACAGGGGACATTGTGCCAAATTTCAGCAATAAGAAATTTTGCTGGCCAACGGGTAACTCACTGATGTCGAGCGCATTAATCCAGTAACGGCGGCTTGCTCCGGCGGGAATGATATCGTCGATAAATCGCAGCCAGCCCGGTTGGCCATGGTCATCAAAAAAAAGTGATACAGGGTGATTGACTGAGACTGCGTGAAAATCATCATAGTCGAGAAAATTAATCGCATACTCAGTAAGATAGTCTAACTGCGTGGTATTCCAGTCTTTTTTTTCACTTCCAGGATATTTGATGAGAGCGATATCCGTCCATGTTTCGTTCAGATATGCCTGTACGGTTAACGTCTCCATCTCACCTCCATAACGCGACAATGTGTAAAATATTACTCATAGTCAGTGATAAAAACAAGTATTGCTACTTATATCACTCATTAGGTATCTAAAAAGAGAGTAATGCGTTTTATATCACGCACTGTAGATCTGGATTACTTCTTCTGAATTTCCAGCAACTGCTCTGGCGTTACCGCCGGATAACCCTGCGCATCCTCCGGCACTTCGTGCATCGTTGGGATCGGCACCAGCGGGCCTAAAAAGCGCGGTTCACGTTTGAACAGGTACAGGTCAGCCAGCGCGCCGAAACGGGCGCCAAACTCACGCACGCGCACGCTCAGCATATCTTTTGGCGATGGCACCGCATAACACTGCGCCTGAATGCCCATATGCAGGGCGATAAACAGCGCCCGCTCGCAGTGGAAACGCTGGGTAATGATGATGAAATCATTGGTGTCGAACACCTTGCGGGTACGCACGATGGAATCAAGCGTGCGGAATCCGGCGTAGTCGAGCACGATATCGGCCGGGTCGACGCCTGCGGCAATAAGATCTTTGCGCATCGTCACCGGCTCGTTATAGCTTTGCAGCGCGTTGTCGCCGCTCAACAGCAGATAGTTCACCTTGCCGCTGTTATAGGCGTTCAGCGCGCCCTGAATACGATACCGGTAATACTGATTTATGACGCCGGTGCGGTAATACTTGGCGGTGCCAAGCACCACGCCAACCTGACGGTAGGGGAGGTCCTGTAGGTCATCAAAAATGTAGGGGGCTGTTTTCCAGCTCATCCAGCGGTCGAGACCCAGCACGATCAACAGCAGTATGCCGACCAGGACAGACAGGCTGTAAAACACGCGCTTTAACATGCAGATGGCTCGTACCGATGATGAAATTTCCCTCAGGCTACTGTACCCGCCTGGTTAGCGCAAGAAACAGCGATTCAACTGAGGGGTTTTTCGTCAGACTGGCGGGCAACTCTGCCCGCCGAACAGATTATGCCAGCAGCACGCGGTCAATGGTTGAACAGCCCAGCGCTTTCAGCGTGGCTGCGGTCGCGTCCCACTGGATCAGCGGCGCATCGGCCTTTTCAGCCAGGATTGCGCGCTGAATATCCGGGTAGTCATACCCGTTCAGGCTAAGCAGGTTCAGGGCGCCCTGAAGCGGAGGCAGCGTCGGGTTAAACGCGGCGTTCTCTGCGTAACTGCCGGTGAAGATGCGGCCGTCGCGGCACTGAAGGGCGACGCCGCTTGGAGATTTGCTGTATGGCGTGTGGCTTTTATTGGCGGCGGCAATGGCCGCTTCGCTCAGCTCATCCCCTGAGAGCGCATAACCGTGGTCCTGCTCGTCCATCAGCAGGGTTTTGATCTCAAGATCTTTCGGGCCGAAAGCATCCGGCAGGTAATCACTCAGCGTATGCGGTGCGCGTCCCGGCAGGTTGATACGCAGTTCAAGACCGCTGTTCAGCTCATTCATAAACTGGCGGCAGTGGCCGCAAGGGGTATAGTTGACGGTGATGGCGCGCAGGGCTTTTTCGCCGCGTAGCCAGGCGTGACTGATGGCGCTCTGCTCCGCGTGAACGGTTTGCTGCATGGTCGCACCGAGAAACTCCATGTTTCCGCCGAAGTACCAGGTCCCGCTCACACCGCGCGCAATTGCGCCTACGTTAAAATGGGAAAGATCAGCGCGGGCGCAGGCAGCCGCCAGGGGCAGCAGGGCGAAAGCCAGCGCGTCTTCGTCCAGCCCCGTTGCCTGTTTAAGCGTCGTGACCTGATCTGCCGTCAGCAGGGCGGGGAAATGCGCATCCGCCAGAACCGGAGCCAGGGCTGATTGCAAATTCTCTGCAAGCTGAGAGAAAGCAGCTTGAAAACGTGGATGCATGACGTTGCCTCATCAAGGTTAATGGATCGGTAGTGTACGGAGCCGTACGGCCTTTATATGTGATCCAAATCTCATTATGTGTGCAACTTATGAAATGAAAATGAAATTTGCGCGACGCATCGCAAATTTTAGCCCATTACTGCCAGAATAATCGGGAAGATAAACGGCGCGACCAGGGAAGTGATAATCCCGCAGATCACCAGCGCCAGCGAGCTGAATGCCCCTTCCTGATAATCGAGTTCCGCGCAGCGTGCGGTGCCCAGCGCGTGCGAGGCGGTACCCATCGCCAGACCGCGTGCCGCTTTGGTACGAATTTTCATGATATTCAGCAGCGTATGACCAAACACCGCGCCCAGGATACCGACGAAAATCACGCACACGGCGCTGATGGCCGGAATGCCCCCGATGCTGCCGCCCACGGCCATGGCAATCGGCGTGGTGACGGATTTAGGCAGGATAGAGGCGGCGATCTGCGGCGATGCGCCCATCATTAAGGCCACCGAGGTGCCGGTGATCATCGCAACAAGGCTCCCCACGAAGCAGATGGTTATGATGGATTTCCAGCGCGCGCGGATCTGATGCAGTTGCTCATATAAAGGAAACGCCAGCGCCACCACGGCAGGCTGCAACAAATCGTTAAGGATCTTGCTCCCGGCGAAGTAACGCTCATAAGAAATGCCGGTGAGCAGCAGAAAAGGAATAATCACCACCATGGCGACCAGCAGCGGGTTGAGCAACGGCATTTTGAAACGCACCGCAAGCTTACGCGCAGCAAAGAACACCACCAGGGTTAACGGCAGGGACCACCAGATATTCGCCATCATTTTTTTGTTTTCTCCCCGACGACCTTACGTTCGCCATGCACAATGTGTGAACTCCAGCTGACGACCAGGAAAACCACCAGCGTACTGATGGCGCAGGAGACCACAATCGGGCCGAACTGCGCTTTAAGCACATCGTAATACTGCATAACCCCAACGCCGATAGGCACAAAAAGCAGGGCCATGTAGCGAATGAGAACGAAGCACCCTGGGTTGACCCATTTTGCGGGCAGCACCTGTAATGCCAGCAGTACAAACAGGATCAGCATGCCGATAATGCTGCCGGGTATCGTAATCGGCAGCAGCGAAGCGATAAAAATGCCGGCGTACAGGCAGGCATAAATGAGGACGAAGGCGCGAAGGTATTGCCAGATAGTATTCAGTGATTTGCTCATGGTGAAAGTCCTTGCTGAGACGTATTCATCATACAATTAAACCTGAAAATGTGCCACGGATCACATCATGAATTTTGGGCATACCAGACATTCCGGAATGGAACGCCGGGCTTTCAACATACATAGAGAGCAGCTACTATAGCGCGTCTTTTTTCACAGGTACTCAGAATGCGTGTTTTACTGGCCCCGATGGAAGGCGTGCTCGACTCTCTCGTGCGCGAGCTGCTTACCGAGGTGAACGATTACGATCTCTGCGTGACGGAGTTTCTGCGCGTGGTCGATATGTTGCTGCCAGAAAAATCATTTTATCGTCTCTGTCCGGAACTGCATCGTCAGAGCCGCACGCCGTCCGGTACGCTGGTGCGCGTCCAGCTGCTCGGCCAGTATCCTGAGTGGCTGGCTGAAAACGCCGCCCGCGCGGTAGCGCTTGGTTCGTACGGCGTCGATCTTAACTGCGGCTGTCCGTCAAAGCTGGTCAACGGCAGCGGCGGGGGGGCGACGCTACTTAAAGATCCGGAGCTGATTTATCGCGGCGCAAAGGCCATGCGTGAGGCAGTGCCATCGCATCTGCCGGTGACGGTCAAAGTCCGTCTGGGATGGGACAGCGGCGATAAGCAGTTTGAAATTGCTGACGCGGTGCAGCAGGCGGGCGCCACCGAGCTGGTGGTGCACGGGCGAACCAAAGAGGATGGTTATAAAGCCGAGCGCATTAACTGGCAGGCGATTGGCGAGATCCGCAAACGGCTTACGATTCCGGTGATTGCCAACGGCGAAATCTGGGATTACGAGAGCGCGCAGGCCTGCCTCAAAGAGACCGGCTGTAATGCCGTGATGATTGGCCGCGGTGCGCTGAACGTGCCGAACCTCAGCCGGGTGGTGAAATATAATGAGCCGCGGATGCCGTGGGCGGATGTGGTGAAACTACTGCAAAAATACACGCGGCTGGAAAAGCAGGGCGATACCGGCTTGTATCACGTCGCGCGCATTAAACAGTGGCTGAGTTATTTGCGTAAAGAGTACGACGACGCGCTGGGATTATTTCAGGAGATCCGTACCCTACAGACGTCTGCGGATATTGCCCGGGTGATCCAGTCGAAGTCCTGAGCGAAGTGTGAAGAGTTTGCCCGGCGCGGAGCCGGGCAACGGAATCAGAAAATCATCTTGAATACGCCGGTTACCACCAGCAGCCCTATCAGAAATATAATCAAAATAACCCACAACAATATTTTCATTCGCCTCTCCTGCGTATGTCTGTCGAAGTAAGTGTAGCAGTCAATTCATAATTAGCATGAATACATGAAATTAACTCATTGTCTTGGGGAATAAATTTCCGGATATGAAAATGTATAACAATATGCGGATTGCCACGCGTTACTAAAAAACGGAACGTCAGTAAGCGTAAGTTGCGCCTTTATTTTTTTTGAGTTCATGGCGTAATGAAACGTTCTCTTACTTTATCTCTGAGTGCTCCTCTTGTTTTTATGCTGGCCGCCTGCGCGCCGGAACATGCCACGGTGTCTCCAGTAAAAACGCAAGCCGCCGCCGCAACTGTAAATACCCAACTGCGTCATGCCGACTGGCCAAAAAGCGAATGGTGGAAAGACTTTAACGACTCCCAGCTCAACGCGCTGATCGACAAAGCGCTGGCGGATGCGCCGGATATGCAAATTGCCCGTCAGCGTATCACCCTGGCGGAAGCACAGGCGAAAGCCGCTGTCGCTGCTGAGGGTCCACAAATGGATTTTTCCGCAGATGTGGAACGGCAAAAGATGTCGGCAGAGGGGTTGATGGGGCCATTTGCACTGACCGACCCGGCAGCGGGGACCACCGGCCCCTGGTATACCAACGGCACCTTTGGTCTGACGGCGGGTTGGGATCTGGATTTATGGGGTAAAAACCGCGCCCAAATTGAGGCCCGCATCGGTAAGGTGAATGCGCAAAAAGCGGAGCTGGAGCAGACCCGCCAGCTGCTCGCCAGCAGCGTCGCGCGGCTGTACTGGGACTGGCAGACCGAGGCCGCGGTGGGTGACGTGCTCGCGCAGATCAAACGGGAGCAGGAAAATATCATCGGTGCCGATAGGGAGCTTTATCAGCACGGCATTACCTCCTCGGTGGAAGGGGTTGAAACGGATATCAGTGCCAGCAAAACCGATGAACAGCTCGCTGACGTGCACGGCAAAATGAAGGCCATTGAGGCGCGTCTGAATGCGTTGACCAATACCCCTTCAGTCACGCTCGCACGGCATGCCTTACCTGACGCAGAGGCATCGCTGCCATCAACGCTCGGTTATGAACTGCTGGCTCGGCGCCCGGATTTGCAGGAGGCGCACTGGTATATCGAAGCATCCATGAGCGAAGTCGATGCCGCCAGAGCCGCGTTCTACCCTGACATCAATTTGATGGCGTTTTTGCAGCAGGATGCATTGCACCTGAGCGACCTGTTCCGCTCATCTGCGCAGCAAATGGGCGTAACCGCGGGGCTGACGCTGCCAATTTTTGACAGCGGTCGGTCGAATGCGAACCTGGATATCGCCCAGGCGCAAAACAACCTCTCCGTGGCGAACTACAACAAGGCCGTGGTAGATGCCGTAAACCAGGTCGCCCGGACGGCCAGCGAAGTGGAAACGCTGACCGCCAAAAATCAGCACCAGCAGCAGATCGAAAAAGATGCGGCGCGCGTCGTCGCGCTGGCGCAGGCGCGCTTCAGGGCGGGGATCATTGCCGGCTCCCGGGTGAGTGAAGCAAAAATTCCGGCGCTCAAAGAGCGTATTGCCGGGTTGATGCTGAAAGGTCAGTACGTGGATGCCACGCTCCAGCTCACCTCCGCGCTGGGTGGCGGATATCATCACGGCTAACATTGCGCATTATCTATACTTACCTCTTTGCAGATTTTCAGGAGGTGAGTATGACGCGAGTCGCAATTGTTACCGCATCGGATTCAGGAATTGGCAAAACGACGGCCCTGATGCTGGCCGAGCGCGGGTTTGATATCGGGGTGACCTGGCACTCAGATGAGGAAGGGGCGCTGGAAACCTGCCGTGAGGTTGAAGCGCGCGGTCAGCGTGCCGAGGCCATCCATCTCGACCTGGGTACTCTGCCAGAAGGCGCAAAGGCCATTGAAACGCTGATTTCCCGCTTCGGGCGGCTGGACGTGCTGGTTAACAATGCCGGGGCGATGAACAAAGCGCCTTTTCTGGAACTGTCATTTGATGACTGGCGAAACATTTTCACCGTTGACGTGGACGGTGCGTTTCTCTGCTCGCAAATCGCGGCGCGTCAGATGGTGAAGCAGGGGGAAGGGGGGCGGATCGTGAACATCACCTCGGTTCATGAACATACTCCGCTGCCGGATGCCAGCGCCTACACCGCCGCAAAGCACGCTCTGGGCGGGTTAACCAAATCAATGGCGCTGGAACTGGTGCAGCATAAGATCCTGGTGAACGCCGTCGCCCCCGGTGCGATCGCCACGCCGATGAATGATATGGACGACAGCGAAGTGAAAGAAGGCTCAATGCCGGAAATCCCGCTGGCACGGCCAGGGCATACCAAAGAAATTGCCAGCCTGGTGGCGTGGCTGTGTGACAGTGACGCCAGCTACACCACCGGGCAGTCGTTTATCGTTGACGGCGGTTTTATGCTGGCGAATCCGCAGTTTAAGCAGGAAGGGTAGATACCCTTCTCCCTCTCCCTGTGGGAGAGGGGCGGGGTGAGGGCAGCAGGCCGAACTCACTCTTCATCCCGCCGCTTTTCACGATGCTTCAGCCACAGCCGTACCCCAATCACCGCCACAACCACCAGGATCAACCACGCCCAGTGCTTCAGGTGCTGGTCAAGATTATGCAGCCATGGGCCAATCACTTCGCCACCCACGTAGCCAAGCGTGGTGAAAATCAGCGCCCAGGCAATCGCCCCGAGAATGTTCAGCGGCAGGAAAATTTTCGGTGGTAAACGACTCGCGCCAATCAGTATCGGCCCAATGATGCGAAAACCGTACATAAAGCGGGTACCAATCACAAACAGCCAGGGACGTCGCTGGATAAGCCGCTGAGCACGGCGAATTTTCTTTTGATGCCTGGCAAAACGTTGCAAAAGCGTCGGGCCAAAGCGCAGCCCCAGAAAGTAGAGCAGCTGATCGCCAATCATACCGCCCAACGCGACGGCGGCGACCACCAGCGAGAATTTCAGCAATCCCTGGTGTGCGGCCACCCCGCCCAGCAGCGTGATGGTTTCGCCTTCCGCCACGCTGCCGATCACCAGCGCGGCGTATCCATATTGTTCAATAAGACCGTTGATATCCATTACGTAAACGTCGTCTCCCTTACTGTGCCTGCGTTAATCATATACCCCATCCATTAACCGCGCGGCAATCAACGGAAATTTCCCACTGTACATAAAATAATCTAAAGCCTGCATTATACTTAAGCTATCGCTGACGGGCCGACAACAAGGGGGCGTTATGAACCATGTCTGGGGACTTTTCTCCCATCCCGATCGTGAAATGCAGGTCATCCGTAACGAGAACGAAACGGTCGCGCATCACTATACCCACCATGTCCTGCTGATGGCAGCGGTGCCGGTGGTCTGCGCATTTATTGGTACTACGCAGATAGGCTGGAACTTTGGTGACGGCACCGTGGTTCAGCTTTCGTGGTTTACCGGACTGTACCTGGCCATTCTGTTTTATGGCCTGATGCTGGCCGGGGTGGCGGTGATGGGGCGGGTCATCCACTGGATGGCGCGCAACTATCCGCAGCGCCCGTCGCTGGCACACTGTATGGTCTTCGCCGGATACGTCGCGACCCCGCTGTTTTTAAGCGGTATTGTCGCGCTCTATCCACTGGTCTGGCTGTGCGCGCTGATCGGTACGGTTGCCCTCTTTTATACCGGTTATCTGCTGTATGTAGGGGTGCCAACCTTCCTCAATATCAATAAAGAAGAGGGCCTGAGCTTCTCCAGCTCTACGCTTGCCATCGGCGTACTGGTCCTGGAGGCGCTACTGGCCCTGACAGTTATTCTTTGGGGTTATGGATACCGTCTCTTCTAAGTTCCCTGCATTGCTGGCGTAAATGCCAGCAATGCAGCATCTGGTCATGATTCTCCGCTGGCGACAACGCACGGTGACCGCTATGATGCCGAAGCCAGCCTGTGTTTATCCGTCGACACAGGCGGTGTACGTCATAACGTGCGTGAATCATTATCAGAAGTCTCATCATGCTGAAATTTCGAGTGTCACTCCTTAGTCTTGCGCTGCTGTTGGGCGTCTCCGCTACCGCGCCAGCCATCGCCAAAACGACCGCAGTCGCCACCGCTGCTGCGCAACCCCAGATTGCGTCCGGCAGCGCGATGATCGTTGACCTGAATACCAACAAGGTGATCTACGCCAGTCATCCGGATCTGGTGCGCCCGATCGCTTCCATAACCAAAGTCATGACCGCGATGGTGGTGCTTGATGCACGACTGCCGCTGGACGAAAAGCTAAAAGTGGATATCAGCCACACGCCAGAGATGAAAGGGATCTACTCTCGTGTGCGTCTGAAAAGTGAAATCAGCCGTAAAAATATGCTGCTGTTGGCGCTGATGTCCTCAGAGAACCGCGCGGCGGCGAGCCTTGCCCACCATTATCCTGGCGGTTACGACGCGTTTATCCGCGCGATGAATGCCAAAGCCAAATCGCTGGGGATGAAAAATACCCATTTCGTGGAGCCAACCGGTCTGTCGATCCATAACGTCTCGACGGCGCGTGATTTAACAAAGCTGCTGATCGCCAGTAAGCAATACCCGCTGATTGGTCAGCTCAGCACCACGCGTGAGGAGATGGCGACATTCTCGAACCCGGCGTATACGCTGCCGTTCCGCAACACTAACCATCTGGTGTATCGCGATAACTGGAATATTCAGTTAACCAAGACCGGATTCACCAATGCGGCAGGACACTGCCTGGTGATGCGCACCGTATTTAACGGTAAGCCAGTGGCGCTGGTGGTGATGGACGCCTTCGGCAAATATACCCACTTCGCGGATGCCAGCCGCCTGCGTACCTGGATTGAAACCGGGAAAGTGCAGCCGGTGCCGGCTTCAGCGCTGGCGTATAAAAAGCAGAAAGCGGAACAGATGGCGACGGCGCAGAACGATTAGGAAAAAGCAAAACGGTAACGCATGTTACCGTTTTTTATGTTTTCTCCCTCTCCCTGTGGGAGAGGGCCGGGGTGAGGGCACCAGACCGCACTGCGTTTATTCCGGCAGCGTCCAGTCCCCGTCGTTGAGCGGGCGCTGCATCATCACCGTGTCCCGCCAGTCGCCTTTTTTATATCCCACACTTCTGAGCTGACCCACAATTTCGAAACCGTGCTTTTTATGCAGCCGCAACGATCCGGGGTTATTTTGCCCGTCGCCGACCACGGCAATCATCTGCCGCCACGGTCCTTGTTCACAACGGGCGATCAGTGCCTGGAGTAAGGCCGAGCCAAACCCGCGGCCGGTGGTGCTGGCATCCACATAAATGGATTCTTCAAGGGTATAGCGATAAGCCTGGCGTGGACGATAAAACGTGGCGTAGCAGTAGCCGACAACAATGCCGCGATACAGCGCAACCAGCCACGGTAAACCGCTGTCGGTCACGCTCTTCATCCGCTGACGCATCTCATCGACGGTGGGGGGAACTTCCTCGAAGGACGCACGGCCATGAAGCACATGCCAGGCGTATATCGCCGAGATGGCATGCGCATCGTCAGGAAGGGCGTCGCGCACCTCGATTTCAGTTTCGGGGAAAGTTTCTACAGCCGACATGTTCTGCCCGCTCCTTGTTTGGAAAGCCAGAGAAACGTTTCTCTGGCAACAGGCAGATACTCTAGTACGTTTGAGGAGAGCTTAACAATCTCTTAAATTTGGCTATATGAGTTCATCAGAGGCTTGCGTATTGTGCTGCTCTGATTCGGCACTCTCTTTCCAGTATTTCTTCCGCGTTGTCTTACCAATGCCGGGGTTCATACTGTTTGTAGGGTCATTTTTGCGATAAAACTGTTTAAGCGTCTCCGGCGCTTTATACAGGTGTCCCACGTTGTGCTCGGCAGGATATTGCGCGCCACGCTCGTGCAGCAGCGCCAGCATCTGTTCTTTCAGCGCGTGTGCATCAACCCCTTTTTTCACGATGTAATCCTGGTGGAAGACATAGCACATAAAGTGGCCGTAATAGAGCTTATGCACCAGCTTGCTGTCGATCTCCGGCGGCAGATGTTCAAACCACTCGGTATCGTTGCGACGCAGGGCGATATCCAGCGCCAGAATATCCTCCACTTCTTCGGAATGCACCGCCTGATAACGGATAGCGGCACCCGCCGCGGCGAAACGATGCAGGAAGGCTTTGCTGCCTTCTTCCGGCGTGCAGGCAAAGAAATCCCCGTCGGCGGTTTTGAAGAATTCGGTGAGCCAGCTCTGCGCTTCGTCAATTCCGTCCCCGGCCATTTTCAGCAGCAGATGGTGCTCATACTTGTCGCGCCAGGTCTTCATCCGCTCCGGTAAATGCGCCGGGAAGACGTTGCCCAGCTTCTGCATAAAGCGGTCGGTGAAGTGCGGCTTGAAGAGCGACACTTTCTCCAGCATCGCATCGGTGCGGCCCTTCATGGTGAAGAAGAACGGCATTTTGTCGGTGCCGAGCTTGTCGATCATCAGGAAGGTATCTTTGCCGTAGCGCTCGGCGATGTCGTAAATGTCCCGGTGCATATACTCGCCCGCCACCGGCAGGTGAGTGAACTCGGCCAGAATATGACGGCGGATCTCCGTCAGCACCTCCGGCTGATTGGTGCCGATGTAAAACACCTGCTGCTTTTTCTCTGCCGGGAAGGTATCGAGGCGCACCGCAAAAACGGCCAGCTTGCCCGCGCAGCCGGAGGATTCAAACAGGCGATCCGGATCGGCGTTATAGCGCGCTGGCGTATCGGCATTGATATCGCGCACGCGGGTGATGTAATCGTGGTCATGCGCGTGACGGCCATCGTGCTGAACGTCTTCGTCCTTCACGCGGTCATCGTCAAGTTTGCTGAGGATCTGCTCTGGCGTTACGCCCAGATCGATCCCCAGATGGTTAACCAGCGTCAGCTTGCCGTTTTCATCGATACGGGCAAACAGCGACATCTCCGTGTAGGCCGGGCCGCGCTGCACCAGCGAGCCGCCGGAGTTATTGCAGATCCCACCGATCACCGAGGCGCCAATGCACGACGAGCCGATCACCGAGTGCGGTTCGCGACCCAGCGGCTTAAGCGCCTTTTCCAGCGAGTAGAGCGTGGTGCCGGGGAAGGCGAGTACCTGTTCGCCCTTGTCCAGCAGGTGCAGTTTGTCGAGGCGCAGGGTGCTGATAATCACGATGTCACGATCGTAATCGTTGCCGTTCGGCGTGGAGCCTTCAGTCAGGCCGGTGTTAGCAGCCTGCATTAAAATAATCTTGTCTGCCGCAACGCAGGCGCTGAGCACGCGCCACAGTTCGAGCAACGTACCGGGGAAGACCACCGCCAGTGCCTCGCCTTGACCGGAGCGGAAGCCCTTGCGGTAGCGGGCGGTTTTAGCCGGGTCGGTAAGCAGGTGAGAGTGACCAACCAGGCGCGACAGTTCGTTAATAAATGTAGTGTTATCGTCAGTTCGAACAGAAGACATCTTCCACTCCTTGTGGTGGGGCAAATTTCTCGCTGTAAAGCATAGCGCGATTAGCCGTTGAGCGGTCGGGTATTCATGAGAAAAATCAGAGAATAACCCTGCAAGGTTTTCAGGCTTTGTGGCACACTGCGCTTTTCGCACGGTCTGGCCGGGTGCTTCCCGCGGTTATTGATGAGAGAGAATAACAACATGAAATGGCTATGTTCTGTAGGTGTCGCCGTCAGCCTGGCGCTGCAACCTGCGCTGGCAGAGGATTTGTTTGGTAATCACCCGCTCACGCCCGAAGCCCGCGACGCCTTTGTCACGGATTTACTCAAAAAGATGACGGTCGATGAGAAAATCGGCCAGCTGCGCCTGATCAGCGTCGGCCCGGATAACCCGAAAGAAGCCATTCGCGAGATGATCAAAGACGGGCAGGTAGGAGCCATTTTTAACACCGTTACCCGCCAGGATATCCGCAAGATGCAGGATCAGGTGATGGAGCTGAGCCGCCTGAAAATCCCACTGTTCTTCGCTTATGACGTGGTGCACGGCCAGCGTACCGTCTTCCCGATTAGCCTCGGCTTAGCCTCCTCCTTTAACCTCGATGCGGTGAAAACCGTCGGGCGCGTATCGGCATATGAAGCCGCAGACGACGGCCTGAACATGACCTGGGCGCCGATGGTTGACGTCTCCCGCGATCCGCGCTGGGGCCGCGCTTCGGAGGGCTTTGGAGAAGACACGTATTTAACCGCCACGATGGGCAAAACCATGGTGGAAGCGATGCAGGGCAAAAGTCCGGCAGATCGTTACTCGGTGATGACCAGCGTCAAGCACTTCGCCGCCTACGGCGCGGTGGAGGGCGGTAAAGAGTACAACACCGTCGACATGAGCCCGCAGCGTCTGTTTAACGACTACATGCCGCCATACAAGGCAGGGCTGGACGCGGGCAGCGGGGCGGTGATGGTAGCGCTGAACTCTCTCAACGGCACGCCTGCCACCTCCGATTCGTGGCTGCTGAAAGACGTGCTGCGCGACCAGTGGGGCTTCAAGGGCATCACCGTTTCTGACCACGGCGCGATTAAAGAGCTGATCAAACACGGCACGGCGTCTGACCCGGAAGATGCGGTACGCGTGGCGCTCAAGTCCGGCATCAACATGAGCATGAGCGACGAGTACTACAGCAAATACCTGCCGGGGCTGGTGAAGAGCGGCAAGGTGACGATGGCAGAGCTGGACGACGCTGCTCGCCACGTGCTGAACGTGAAATATGACATGGGACTGTTTAACGATCCTTACAGCCATCTGGGGCCGAAGGATTCAGACCCGGCGGACACCAATGCCGAAAGCCGTCTGCACCGTAAAGAAGCCCGGGAAGTAGCTCGCGAAAGCCTGGTGCTGCTGAAAAACCGTCTCGACACGCTGCCGCTGAAAAAATCCGGCACCATTGCCGTGGTCGGTCCGCTGGCCGACAGCAAGCGCGACGTCATGGGCAGCTGGTCCGCCGCAGGCGTGGCGGATCAGTCCGTTACGGTGCTGACCGGCATTAAGAGCGCCGTGGGTGATAACGCAAAAGTGGTTTACGCCAAAGGTGCGAACGTCACCGACGATAAAGACATCGTGACCTTCCTCAACCAGTATGAGGAAGCGGTGAAGGTGGATGCGCGCACGCCGAAAGAGATGCTCGACGAAGCGGTTAACGCCGCGAAGCAGTCCGACGTGGTGGTCGCCGTGGTGGGTGAAGCGCAGGGGATGGCGCACGAAGCCTCCAGCCGGACCGACATCACTATCCCGCAAAGCCAGCGCAATCTGATCGCGGCCCTGAAAGCCACCGGCAAGCCGCTGGTGCTGGTGCTGATGAACGGGCGCCCGCTGGCGCTGGTGAAAGAAGATCAGCAGGCTGACGCCATTCTGGAAACCTGGTTCGCCGGTACCGAAGGCGGTAACGCCATTGCCGACGTGCTGTTTGGCGATTACAACCCGTCCGGCAAGCTGCCGATGTCCTTCCCGCGCTCCGTCGGGCAGATCCCGGTTTACTACAGCCACCTGAACACCGGTCGTCCGTATAACGCCGACAAGCCGAACAAGTACACGTCCCGTTACTTCGACGAAGCTAACGGCCCGCTCTATCCGTTTGGCTATGGCCTGAGTTACACCACCTTCAAGGTGTCTGACGTCAAAATGTCGGCGCCGACCCTGAAGCGTGACGGCAAAGTGACCGCCAGCGTAGAGGTGACAAACAGCGGCAAACGCGAAGGCGCGACGGTGATCCAGATGTACGTTCAGGACGTCACGGCCTCCATGAGCCGTCCGGTGAAACAGCTGCGCGGCTTCGAAAAGGTCAACCTGAAACCGGGCGAAACCAGAACGGTCAGCTTCCCGATTGACGTAAATGCGCTGAAGTTCTGGAATCAGCAGATGAAATACGATGCTGAGCCTGGCAAATTCAACGTCTTCATCGGCGTGGATTCCGCCCGCGTGAACAAAGCCGAGTTCGAACTGCAATAATCTTACCTTTCTCCCTTTCCCCCGCCTGGCGGGGGATGCCTCTCATCTTGTACGAAAAACGGTTAAATTCACTGTTTTAAGCTACGCTTTTCTCTCAAGCCTATGAAAAAGGCCACAAAATAATGAGGAAAGCAGAATGACGATGATTAAGGGGATAACAGGGTCGGCGGTGCTTCTGGCGGCGCTGAGCCTGCCGTTACAGGCCGCAGAGCCGGTTAAGGTGGGTTCCAAAATTGATACCGAGGGCGCGTTGCTCGGTAATATCATTTTGCAGGTACTCGAAAGTCACGGCGTGAAAACGGTCAATAAAGTACAGCTTGGCACCACGCCTGTCGTGCGCGGTGCCATCACTTCCGGCGAGCTGGATATCTACCCGGAATACACCGGCAACGGGGCATTCTTCTTCAAGGATGAAAACGATCCGGCCTGGAAAAATGCCAAAGCCGGGTACGAAAAAGTCAAAAAGCTGGACGCAGAAAAAAATAAGCTGGTCTGGCTAACGCCGGCACCGGCCAACAACACCTGGACCATCGCGGTGCGCAAAGATATCGCCGAGAAAGGCAAGCTCACCTCGCTTGACGATCTCAGCCGCTACCTGAAAGAGAAGGGCGAGTTTAAGCTCGCGGCCTCGGCAGAGTTTATCGAGCGCGCTGATGCCCTGCCAGCGTTTGAAAAAGCCTATGATTTCAAGCTCGATCAGGCACAGCTGCTCTCTCTGGCAGGCGGCGACACGGCAGTGACCATTAAGGCGGCGGCGCAGCAAACCTCCGGCGTCAACGCGGCGATGGCCTACGGCACAGACGGCCCGGTCGCGGCGCTTGGCCTGCAAACCCTGACCGACCCGAAAGGCGTTCAGCCTATTTACGCCCCAACCCCGGTCGTGCGCGAGGCGGTGCTGAAAGCCTACCCGGATATTGCGGAATGGCTCAAACCGGTATTTGAAAAACTGGATGCGAAAACGCTGCAACAGCTGAATGCCAGCATTGCCGTTGAGGGGCTGGATGCCAAAAAAGTGGCTGCCGACTTCCTGAAACAACAAGGACTTGTGAAGTAACGGGATAAGGCTGTGCCAATAAAATGCCATAACCGCGTCCTGCTGCTGTTGGCCTGTGTGGCCATCGCGGCGGTCGCGTTACCTTTTGTGAATGTCGCGCCAAACCGTCTGGTGTCGGGCGAACCGCGCGCGCTCTGGCAGATCTGGGCATTTACGCCGCTGCTGCTGGGCGCGGCGCTGGCGAGTACTGTTGCTTTAGCCTTCTGGCCGGGGCGAACCGCCCTGTGGCTGACGTTTTTGCTCAGCGAAGCGCTGTTTATCGTACTGTTCTGGAGCGCGGGACAGGCGGCAACGCAGATGGCCGCGGTTGAAAGCCCGCTGGCGCGCACGTCGGTTGGTAGCGGGCTGTGGCTGTGGCTGGCACTTTGTCTGCTGGTCTGTAGCGATGCCATTCGCCGTCTGACGCCGCAACTCGTCTGGCGCTGGCTGCTGAACGCGCAATTCTGGGTAATTCCTCTGCTGATCCTCTTCAGCGGCGATCTGAATCAGCTCTCGCTGTTAAAAGAGTACGTCAACCGCCAGGAGGTATTTGACAACGCGCTGGCGCAACATCTGACGATCCTGTTCGGGACGCTGATCCCGGCGCTGCTGCTGGGCGTGCCGCTGGGCATGTGGTGCTACCGACATACCAGCCGCCAGGGCGCCGTCTTTACCGTGCTCAACGTTATTCAGACCATCCCCTCCGTCGCCCTGTTTGGCCTGCTGATTGCCCCCCTCGCCGGTCTGGTGAAATCCTTCCCTGCGTTGGCCGCGGCAGGCATTGCCGGAACCGGGCTGACGCCAGCGCTGATTGCCCTTGTGCTGTATGCGCTGCTGCCGCTGGTGCGCGGCGTGGTGGCGGGGTTAAGCCAGGTTCCGCCCGACGTGCTGGAAAGCGCCCATGCGATGGGGATGAGCGCGCGCCAGTGTTTCTGGAAAATACAGCTGCCGCTTGCGCTTCCGCTGCTGGTTCGCAGCCTGCGGGTGGTGACAGTGCAAACCGTGGGGATGGCGGTTATTGCCGCGCTGATCGGGGCGGGCGGCTTTGGGGCACTGGTCTTCCAGGGGCTGCTCAGTAGCGCGCTGGATCTGGTGTTGCTGGGCGTCGTGCCCACAATTGCGCTGGCGGTCGTACTGGATGCCCTGTTTGCCCTGTGGCTCGCGCTGCTCAGGAGAAGAGCCAATGATTGAATTTCATGATGTGAGTAAAACCTTTGCGGGCCGTCCGGCGGCAAGCCACCTTAATCTGCATTTTGCCGAGGGGGCGTTCTCGGTATTGATCGGGACATCGGGGTCGGGAAAATCCACGACGCTGAAGATGATCAATCGGCTGGTGGAACACGACAGCGGGACGATTCGCTTTGCCGGAGAGGAGATCCGCAGCCTGCCGGTGCTGGAGCTGCGGCGGCGTATGGGCTACGCCATTCAGTCCATCGGCCTGTTTCCCCACTGGACGGTGGCGCAGAACATTGCCACCGTGCCACAGCTGGAAAAATGGTCCCGGGGGAAGATCAATGAGCGTGTCGACGAACTGATGGCGCTGCTGGGCCTGGACGCGTCGCTTCGTAACCGCTATCCGCACCAGCTTTCCGGCGGACAGCAGCAGCGGGTCGGGGTGGCGCGCGCGCTGGCCGCTAACCCGCAGGTACTGCTGATGGATGAGCCCTTCGGCGCACTGGATCCGGTCACCCGCGGCGCACTTCAGGCCGAGATGAGCCGCATCCACCGTATTCTCGGGCGCACCATCGTGCTAGTGACGCATGATATCGACGAAGCACTGCGGCTGGCCGATCGTCTGGTACTGATGGATCACGGCGAAGTCGTCCAGCAGGGTACGCCGCTTGAGCTGTTAACCTCGCCGGCGAATGATTTTGTGCGTGAATTTTTTGGCCGCAGCGAGCTGGGCGTCAGGCTGCTCTCGCTGCGCACCGTCAGGGACTATCTGCGTCCGCAGGATGCGCAAATCGGTGGTGAACCGCTGCATGACGGGATGAGCCTGCGCGATGCCCTGTCGGCGTTTGTCGCCCGGCAGTGTGAGGTGTTACCCGTTGCGGACGGGCAGGGGACGCCATGCGGGACGATCCATTTTCGCGATCTGCTGGCGGGGGAGGTGACGCGTGAAGTGGGTCCGTGATCCGTTACTCTGGCTGACAGGGCTGTTTATCGCCTTACTCTACCTGATGCCGCACAGCGCGGCGCTGTTTAATGCGCTTATTCCCGGGCTGCCGCGCCCGGTATACCAGCAGGAGAGCTTTGTTAATCTCACCCTGGCGCACTTCTGGCTGGTGGCAGTGTCAAGCGTGATTGCCATCGTCCTGGGCACAGGCGCCGGTATTGCGGTGACGCGGCCTGCGGGCAGGGAGTTCCGTCCGCTGGTGGAGACCATCGCCGCAACGGGGCAGACCTTCCCACCGGTGGCCGTGCTGGCGATTGCCGTGCCGGCGATCGGTTTTGGGCAGGAGCCTGCCATCATTGCGCTGATTTTGTACGGCGTGTTGCCCATTCTGCAAGGGACGCTGGCAGGGATTGCGGCGGTGCCTGCATCGGTGCTGAGCGTAGCGGAAGGAATGGGGATGAGCGCCTGGCAGCGGCTGGTGAAGGTCGAACTGCCGCTGGCCGCACCGGTGATTATCGCTGGCGTGCGAACGTCCGTGATAATCAACATTGGTACGGCAACCATCGCCTCGACGGTCGGAGCCAATACGCTGGGAACGCCGATCATTATCGGGTTAAGCGGGTTTAATACGGCTTACATCATTCAGGGGGCGGTTTTGGTTGCGCTGGCGGCAATTGTGGTGGATCGCCTGTTTGAACGCCTGGCCGGATACCTCAGCCAACACCGCCGCGAACAATAAATGAATAACCTGCAAGCATAACGCCACCGATACCGCTGACAGCCATCAGTGCAAAAAGGGTAATTACGGCCAGTTTCGTTGCCTTCATCATGTGCTCCTGTTGTTAACGGAACAATTATACGGTGAAGCGCAGCTGTTAATGAACCATTAAATGCCGTTACGACGCATTTGGACCCAGTGAGTAAACGGGATAACCATGTTCGCGCCACTCCGTAAGGAGCTGCTGCTGGGAAGCGGAGGGGACTTCGCCGCACCAGACCAGCAGCGTCTGTCCCTCAAACAGTTCCGGCCTGAGCTGGGCCAGGGAGTGGGCAAGCACGTCAACGCGCCAGCCCTGCTGGGTGGCAATCCAGGCTTCGAGCCACAGCCGGGTGGTATCGTGTACGTTCCAGCCGATCACCAGTGCATCTTTGCTGTTTTTATTCCGCGCTGAGGCAAGACAGACGGAAATATAGTTAATCAGCACGCCATCAAGCATGCTGAGCAGCGCCTGTAAGGTGGTTTGCTGACACTGAAGCCGACGCCGTAGGGGAATAAAAAGATGAGTGATCAGGGTTTGCGCCGGGTAGTCTCGACCCTGTTCTTTGATCCAGCCGCGCAGACGCTGCAAATTGCCACTCTGCAACAGCCTCAGCAGGGTTTCCTGCTGCTCGCGCCAGAGATGCTGCGTATCAGGATCGTCCTGGCTTAGAAGCGATTTTACCTTGCCGACCTGTACGCCGTTGTCGATCCAGCTTTTTATCTCGCGGATCCGGTCAATATCCGCATCGTTAAACAGGCGGTGCCCGCCGTCCGTTCTTTGCGGCTTAAGCAATCCATACCGTCGCTGCCACGCCCGTAGCGTAACGGGATTGATATCACACAGGAGTGCCACTTCACCTATTGTGTAAAGCGCCATTTTCGCCCCCAGGCTTGCGCGTCCCCAGCTTAACTGTAGACCCACTTTGCGGAACCAGGAAGATTTGATTCTTTTTTGTACAAATTATACGAAAGAAAGGTTATCTCCGGCAAAAGGTGTGATGACGGACACGATTTATCGCTTTTTTGGCACGTTTCAAAGAAAGTTAACCGCTATCAGTGTATGTTACGCGTTTTTAGAATGTGCGGTTTGTGAGTATGTACGAGTTTAATCTGGTGCTGCTGTTGCTTCAGCAGATGTGCGTGTTTCTTGTCATCGCCTGGTTGATGAGCAAAACGCGTCTGTTCATTCCGCTGATGCAGGTCACCGTCCGTCTGCCGCACAAATTCCTCTGCTACGTCGTATTTTCCATATTCTGCATTATGGGGACCTGGTTTGGTCTCCATATTGAGGATTCCATCGCCAATACGCGCGCCATCGGCGCGGTAATGGGCGGGCTGCTCGGAGGCCCGGTCGTGGGCGGTCTGGTGGGGTTAACCGGCGGCCTTCACCGCTATTCGATGGGCGGTATGACGGCACTAAGCTGCATGATCTCCACCATCGTCGAAGGGCTGCTCGGTGGTCTCGTCCACAGCTATATGATTAAGCGCGGACGGCCGGATAAAGTGTTCAGTCCCCTTACCGCCGGGGCGATCACCTTCGTGGCGGAAATGGCGCAGATGGCGATCATCCTGCTGATCGCGCGCCCGTTTGACGATGCGTTACATCTGGTCAGCAGTATTGCCGCACCGATGATGGTCACCAATACCGTAGGTGCGGCGCTGTTTATGCGCATTTTGCTCGACAAACGCGCCATGTTCGAAAAATACACCTCGGCATTTTCTGCCACCGCCTTAAAAGTTGCGGCGTCGACGGAAGGGATCCTGCGGCAGGGATTCAACGAGGAGAACAGCATGAAGGTGGCGCAGGTGCTGTATAAAGAACTGGATATCGGGGCCGTGGCGATTACCGATCGCGAAAAGCTGCTGGCGTTTACCGGCACCGGCGACGACCACCATCTGCCGGGCAAACCGATCTCATCGGCCTATACCCTGCGCGCTATTGAAACGGGTGAAGTGGTGTATGCCGACGGAAATGAAGTGCCGTACCGCTGTTCCCTGCATCCGCAGTGCAAACTCGGCTCTACGCTGGTCATTCCCCTGCGGGGCGAAAATCAGCGCGTTATGGGCACCATTAAGCTTTACGAAGCCAAAAACCGCCTGTTCAGCTCCATCAACCGCACGCTGGGGGAGGGGATCGCCCAGCTGCTTTCGGCGCAAATCCTGGCGGGGCAGTATGAACGGCAAAAAGCGCTGCTGACGCAGTCAGAAATTAAGCTCCTGCACGCTCAGGTGAATCCGCATTTCCTGTTTAACGCGCTTAACACGCTGAAAGCGGTGATCCGCCGCGACAGCGATCAGGCCGCGCAGCTGGTGCAATTTCTGTCGACCTTTTTCCGCAAAAATTTGAAGCGTCCCTCGGAGATCGTCACCCTCGCGGACGAGATTGAGCACGTAAACGCCTATCTGCAAATTGAAAAAGCGCGCTTCCAGTCACGTTTACAGGTGTCGTTATCCGTCCCGGATGAGCTGGCGTATCAGCATCTTCCGGCCTTTACCCTGCAACCGATTGTAGAGAACGCCATTAAGCATGGGACCTCGCAGCTGCTGGGTACCGGAGAAATCATGATTTCCGCTTCCCGTTTTAACCACCATCTGGTGCTGGATATCGAAGACAACGCGGGGCTGTATGAAGCTTCCGCGTCAGGCGGTCTGGGCATGAGCCTGGTGGATAAACGCCTGCGCGCGCATTTTGGTGACGACTGCGGTATCACCGTTGCCTGTGAGCCAGACCGCTATACCCGAATTACCTTACGATTGCCGCTGGAGGAGAACGCATGTTAAGAGTGCTGATTGTTGATGATGAGCCGTTAGCACGGGAAAACCTGCGTGTCCTGTTGCAGGAGCAGAGTGATATCGAGGTTGTGGGGGAATGTGCCAATGCCATTGAAGGCATCGGTGCGGTGCATAAACTGCGCCCTGACGTGTTGTTCCTCGATATTCAGATGCCGCGCATCAGCGGGCTGGAGATGGTCGGCATGCTCGACCCGGAGCACCGTCCCTATATCGTCTTTCTGACGGCCTTTGATGAGTACGCGGTAAAGGCATTTGAAGAGCACGCGTTTGATTATCTGCTGAAACCGATTGAAGAGAAACGGCTTGAAAAGACCCTGACCCGTCTGCGCCAGGAGCGTACCGCGCAGGACGTGACGCTGCTGCCGGAGCATCAGCAGCCCCTGAAGTTTATCCCCTGTACCGGGCACAGCCGGATTTACCTTCTGCAAATGGACGACGTTGCTTTTGTCAGCAGCCGTCTGAGCGGGGTATACGTCACTAGCGCCGAAGGCAACGAAGGCTTTACCGAGCTGACCCTGCGCACGCTGGAGAGCCGCACGCCGCTGATCCGCTGCCATCGTCAGTATCTGGTGAACATGGCGCACCTGAAGGAGATCCGCCTGGAAGATAACGGCCAGGCCGAGCTGGTGTTACGTGCCGGGCAAACCGTTCCCGTCAGTCGTCGCTACCTGAAAAGTTTGAAAGAGGCGATAGGGCTGTAAAACTGATACACTGCGCGCCATTGCATCATCGACATTCGAAGGCTCTATGCTAAGTAACGATATTCTTCGTAGCCTGCGCTACACCCTGAAAGCGAACAATAATGACATGGTGCGCATTCTTGCGCTCTCCGACATGGAATCCACGTCCGCCGGGTTCGACACCTGGATGACTAAAGAAGATGAAGAGGGTTTTGTTCGCTGCCCGGACATCATTCTGTCGGGCTTTCTGAACGGCCTGATCTACGACAAGCGCGGCAAAGATGAATCTGCTCCTGAGCTGGCGCTGGAGCGTCGGGTGAATAACAACACGGTGCTGAAAAAGCTGCGTATTGCTTTCTCCCTGAAAACTGACGACATTCTGGCGATCATGACCGAGCAGAAATTTCGCGTGTCGATGCCGGAAATCACCGCCATGATGCGCGCGCCGGATCATAAGAATTACCGCGAGTGTGGGGATCAATTTCTGCGTTATTTCCTGCGTGGGTTGACGCAGCGGGTGCATAACCAGAAGGGGTGATTTTTAGCCGGATGGCGGCTTCGCCTGACCCGGCCTACAAAACCCGTCGGCCCGTGCAAGCGTAGCGCCGCCAGGCAAAAAAAAGCCGGATTCTCATCCGGCTTTTTTATTACTTCACCTGCTGACCCGGCTTCGCGCCTTCGTCAGGGCTTAACAGGAAGATGTCTTTTCCGCCCGGGCCTGCGGCCATCACCATCCCTTCGGAGATGCCGAAGCGCATTTTACGCGGCGCCAGGTTTGCCACCATCACGGTCTGACGACCGATCAGCACCTGCGGATCAGGGTACGCGGAACGAATGCCGGAGAAGACGTTACGTTTCTCGCCGCCCAGATCCAGCGTCAGACGCAGCAGTTTGTCAGAGCCTTCCACGAACTCCGCGTTTTCGATCAGCGCCACGCGCAGGTCGACTTTAGCGAAATCATCAAAGGTGATGGTCTCCTGAATCGGATCGTCCGCCAGCGGGCCGGTCACCGGTGCGGCAGCCGCTTTCACCTCTTCTTTGGATGCTTCCACCAGGGCTTCAACCTGCTTCATCTCGATGCGGTTGTACAGCGCTTTAAAGGTGTTCACCTTGTGGCCGAGCAGCGGCTGCTGGATGGCATCCCAGGTCAGTTCGGTGTTCAGGAATGCTTCCGCGCGGGCTGCCAGTTGAGGCAGAACCGGCTTCAGCCAGGTCATCAGCACGCGGAACATGTTCAGACCCATGGTGCAGATCGCCTGCAAGTCGGCGTCGCGACCTTCCTGTTTCGCCACCACCCACGGCGCCTGCTCGTCCACATAGCGGTTGGCCACGTCTGCCAGCGCCATGATTTCGCGAATGGCTTTACCGAATTCGCGGCTTTCCCAGGCCTCGCCAACCGCAGTGGCGGCGTCGGTGAAGGTTTTATACAGTTCAGGATCGGCCAGTTCGGCAGAAAGCACGCCGTCAAAGCGTTTGGCGATAAAACCTGCGTTACGTGACGCCAGGTTCACCACCTTGTTGACGATGTCCGCGTTCACGCGCTGCACGAAATCTTCCAGGTTCAGGTCGATATCGTCGATGCGGGAAGAGAGCTTCGCGGTGTAGTAGTAGCGCAGGCTGTCCGCATCGAAGTGGTTCAGCCAGGTGCTGGCCTTAATAAACGTCCCGCGAGATTTAGACATCTTCGCGCCGTTCACCGTTACGTAGCCATGTACGAACAGGTTGGTCGGCTTGCGGAAGTTGCTGCCTTCCAGCATTGCTGGCCAGAACAGGCTGTGGAAGTAAACGATGTCTTTACCGATGAAGTGATACAGTTCGGCATCGGAATCTTTCTTCCAGTATTCGTCGAAGCTTACGGTGTCGCCGCGCTTGTCACACAGATTCTTGAAGGAGCCCATGTAGCCAATCGGCGCATCCAGCCAGACGTAGAAATATTTGCCCGGCGCGTTCGGGATTTCGAAGCCAAAGTATGGCGCATCGCGGGAGATATCCCATTGTTGCAGACCGGATTCGAACCACTCCTGCATTTTGTTCGCGACCTGCTCCTGCAATGCACCGCTGCGGGTCCATGCCTTCAGCATTTCGCTGAAGGACGGCAGGTCGAAGAAGAAGTGCTCGGAGTCACGCATCACCGGCGTCGCGCCGGAAACCACGGATTTCGGTTCGATAAGCTCGGTCGGACTGTAGGTCGCGCCGCACACTTCGCAGTTATCGCCGTACTGGTCCGGGGATTTACATTTCGGACAGGTGCCTTTAACGAAACGGTCCGGCAGGAACATGCCTTTTTCCGGATCGTACAGCTGAGAAATGGTGCGGTTTTTAATGAAACCGTTCTCTTTCAGACGGGTGTAGATCAGCTCTGACAGCTCGCGGTTTTCGTCGCTGTGTGTGGAGTGATAGTTGTCATAGCTGATGTCAAAGCCAGCAAAATCGGTCTGATGCTCCTGACTCATTTCGGCGATCATCTGTTCCGGGGAAATGCCCAGCTGCTGCGCTTTCAGCATGATCGGCGTGCCGTGGGCATCGTCCGCACAGATAAAGTTCACCTCGTGGCCGCGCATTCGCTGGTAACGGACCCAGACATCAGCCTGGATATGCTCCAGCATGTGGCCGAGGTGGATTGAGCCGTTGGCGTACGGCAGGGCGCACGTTACCAGAATTTTTTTCGCGACTTGAGTCATAGTAGGCATTACTTCTTTTAACTGTGAAAAGGGTTTTCGATATTACCAAAAGGGGCATTATTAAGTAAGCACAAACCGCGGCCTTTCAGGTAAACTTGTTTGTCTAAGGTCTTATTCACAAGAACAAAGGAGTCGGGATGAGTTCTCAATCCCAGGCCAAATCACCGGAAGCCTTACGAGCAATGGTCGCCGGGACGCTGGCTAATTTTCAGCATCCAACCCTGAAGCACAATCTCACGACGCTGAAAGCGCTTCATCACGTCGCATGGCTGGACGATACGCTTCACATTGAGCTACAGATGCCGTTCGTCTGGACCAGCGCCTTTGATGCCCTGAAAGAGCAAACCAGCTCTGAGCTGCTGCGCATTACTGGCGCAAAAGCAATTGACTGGAAGCTAAGCCACAGCATCGCCACGCTCAAGCGCGTGAAAAATCAGCCGGGCGTTAACGGCGTGAAGAACATCATCGCCGTCAGCTCTGGCAAGGGCGGGGTGGGTAAATCATCTACCGCCGTGAATCTGGCGCTTGCACTGGCAACAGAAGGGGCGAAGGTCGGCATTCTGGATGCGGATATCTATGGCCCGTCCATTCCAAACATGCTGGGGGCGGAAAACCAGCGTCCAACTTCGCCGGACGGCACCCACATGGCGCCAATCGTGGCGCACGGTCTGGCGACCAACTCCATTGGATATCTGGTTACTGACGATAACGCGATGGTCTGGCGTGGCCCGATGGCCAGCAAGGCGCTGCTGCAAATGTTGCAGGAGACAATGTGGCCAGACCTCGATTATCTGGTGCTGGACATGCCGCCGGGCACCGGTGATATCCAGCTGACGCTGGCGCAGAACATTCCGGTTACCGGCGCCGTCGTAGTCACCACGCCGCAGGATATCGCGCTGATCGACGCCAAAAAAGGCATCGTCATGTTCGAGAAGGTAGAGGTGCCGGTACTGGGTATCGTCGAGAACATGAGCATGCATATTTGCAGCAACTGCGGGCACCATGAGCCCATCTTTGGTACCGGCGGTGCGGAGAAGCTGGCTGCGCAGTATCACACCCAGCTGCTGGGGCAGATGCCGCTGCATATTTCCTTGCGTGAAGACCTGGACAGCGGGAAACCAACAGTGGTCAGCCGCCCGGACAGCGAATTTGCCCAGATGTATCGCCAGCTTGCAGGGCGCGTTGCGGCGCAGCTCTACTGGCAGGGGGAAGTGATCCCGGGTGAAATCGCCTTCCGCGCGGTGTAACGCCTCTGCGCGTTAGTGCCGGGTGACGGCTTTGCCTTACCCGGCCTACCTCGATTTTGTAGGTCAGGTAAGCATAGCGCCACCTGACTTTACCCAAGCCGATAGTGCATCAAATAATACTCCCCGTCCGGAGAATCTCCCGTCGCTTCAATGTGCCAGCCGTGGCGATGGTAAAACGCAATAGCCCGTTCATTCTTCACCAGACACTTCAGCGCGCCTGTACTGGTAAACGTCTTCTGTACCTGTTCCAGTAACAAATGACCCACTCCCAGACGCTGATACTGCGGATCGACAAACAGGTTGTGCAGAAAATTATCGTTCGTCCAGACTGAGGCAAAGCCAAGTCGGTGCCCATCCTGCTCCGCCACCCAAATCTCTTCGTCCAGGGTTGCCGCGTCAAAATCTTCAAGCTGCCACGCAGAACTGTCCAGCCACGGCCAGGCTTCACGCCGGGCGTGGAGGAACAGCGTGCGCAGGAAAGGGCGATCGCTCTCCTGCCACGGACGGATTAGGATCGTATCAGCGGTGATAGAAAATATCTCCGTTATAGGCTTTGTAGATTTTGCCATCGGCATCGCCAATCAGAACATAATTCTCGCCCATGTAGGTCCAGTGTGTGCCGGCATCGGGCGCAGGAAGGTTACGTAGCTGGTACTGTTTGATGGTGTACTCGGGCGTCTGATACTGCGCGGGCGCGGTGTCGCCAATTTTGAACTTCGTAAAATCGGCAATAAACTCTTGTTCTTCGTAGGCCTTGATGCCGGAAGGCGCTGTCGACGCTTGCGGTGCAGCGTGCGCGGCCCCCGCCAGTGACACTAATACACCCAGAAGCAACAATTTACGCTTAGCCATTTTTTCTCCAGTCATATCGTTACTGATACTTTTTGTGTGCAGATCCGCAAACGGATGGCAGACAGTTCATTTTAAGTATCCTCACAGGGTGAGTTTGCAAAAAATGTAACAAAAGCGCACGGTTTTGTGTAGTCGCAACCGTCATTAATTATTTCTTCGATGAATAAATATTGGCTTACGCAGATAACATAATTATGGGTTTATTAATTAATTCTGAAAAAACTTTTTCAAAGCAAATTTACAAAGATCCAGGCATGCATTAAACGAATAGAACATTTAAGATTGCCCGAAACCCTCTTTCCTAATCCGTAAGTCAGACGATGCATGGCTGTAAAAGCCAGGCCGCAGGAATGCTGTGGTTTTTTAAATATTACTGCCATCACTGTTAATTAATTTAGCGGTAAGGGGTTGTTTTAGAATGGAAAGCATCATTTCGGCACGTATTCGATAATCAATACTATAAAAAGATATTTTTACTCAATGAAAAACACAACAGTCTTTTCGATATTGTTTTTAATTATTACGCCATTATCTGGCTGCGTATTTTCACCGGGTCAGCATCTGGATCTTGCTGGAAAAGAGGTGATGGCCACAGAAAATGCAAACGATCGTCTGGAGAAGCGGATTGATGTTTATCCTCTTACGCCTTCGTTAATTGAAAAATTGCGACCATCGGCCCTGAAATCTCAGGCAAATCCTAAGCTGGATGAACAGGTCAAAAACTGGGAATACCGTATCGGCGTTGGGGATATTTTGACCGTCACCGTCTGGGATCACCCTGAACTGACAACCCCGGCAGGGCAGTATCGCAGCGCCAGTGACACCGGTAACTGGGTTAATGCCGACGGTACGCTTTTCTATCCTTATGTCGGTAAATTGCAGGTGGCAGGCAAAACGGTCGCACGGGTACGCGAGGAGATCACGGCCCGGCTGAACAATGTCATTGAAAGTCCGCAGGTGGACGTCAGCGTCGCCTCTTTCCGCTCGCAAAAAGCCTATGTGACGGGCGAGGTGGTGAAGTCGGGGCAGCAGGCTATCACCAATATCCCGTTAACGGTAATGGATGCCGTGAACGCCGCAGGGGGGCTCTCTGCCGACGCGGACTGGCGCAATGTCGTGCTGACGCATAATGGGAAGGATATGCGCCTCTCGCTATATGCGCTGATGCAGCATGGCGATCTCACCCAAAATAAGCTGCTCTATCCCGGCGATATTCTGTTTGTCCCCCGTAACGATGCGCTGAAAGTGTTCGTCATGGGCGAGGTCGTTAAACAGAGCACGCTGAAAATGGATCGCAGCGGCATGACCCTGGCCGAAGCGCTGGGCAATGCGGGTGGGCTGAACCAGAATATGGCCGATGCCACCGGAATTTTTGTCATTCGTTCGCTGCCGAAAAGCGAGCGTTCAGAGAAAATTGCCAACATCTACCAGCTCAATGCTCAGGACGCATCAGCCATGGTGTTAGGCACCGAGTTTCAGCTTGAGCCTTATGACATTGTCTATGTCACCACTGCACCACTGTCCCGCTGGAATCGCGTGATATCACAGCTTGTTCCGACCATCAGCGGGGTGCATGACCTTACCGAAACGGTTCGTTACATCAGATCGTGGCCGCAATAATGTTCAAATCAATACTCGTGGTTTGCACCGGAAATATCTGCCGTTCTCCGATTGGGGAGCGGCTTTTACGCCAGCACCTGCCCGACAGACATATCGCCTCGGCGGGGATATACGGGCTTGAGGGGTGCCCGGCGGATGACAGCGCCCAGGACGTCGCCTGGCGGCATGGGATCTCCCTCGACGGTCATGTGGCGCGCCGGCTGACACGCAATCTGATGCAGGGATCCGATCTTATCCTGGTGATGGAGCCGGAACATCTTCGCTTCATTGCGGCCATGGCGCCGGAGAGCAGGGGAAAGTCGCTGCTTTTTGGGCAATGGCTGGAGCCGCAGGATATCCCCGATCCCTACCGTAAAAGCCGGGAAGCGTTTGAATATGTGTTCGGGCTATTGGGTAAAGCCAGCCAGGAATGGGCACGTCGTTTAGGTCAGAAAGGAATTAAGCATTAATGTCGTCTTATACAACAGACAATTATGGTGCAGCGGCACCCCAACAACATGAAGTCGATCTCGTTCGTTTGCTCGTCGAGATGATCGACCACCGCACGATGATTCTGTGCGTAACATTCCTGTTTACCCTATGCGCCGGTCTCTATGCCTGGGTTACGCCCCCTGTTTATCAGGCGGATGCCATGGTGCAAATAGAAAGCAAACAGGATAACAGTCTGCTTAAAGGGTTGAGTCAGCTGGGCACCGATGTTTCGCCGGATGTTGCCCCTGAAATTTTACTGCTGAAATCACGCATGATCCTCGGCGAGACCGTCGACAAATTAGGTCTGACGCAGCAGGCAAAGCAGCGCGTTTTGCCTGTGGTAGGGCGTCTCTGGCAGCGTCTGCAAGGGCGCGGGCAGGGTAAGATCACGTTAGGCGAACTCCAGATCCCGCAGGTGGAAGGCAAGGCGCAAGGGCTCACGCTGACCGTACAGGAAGCGGGAAAATATCACCTGACGGGCGAAAACATTGAGGCAGACGGTCGGGTTGGGAAAACGCTGGTCACGCAAGGGATCGTTCTGCTGGTGACGTCGATTGAGGCGACGCCAGGCACGCAATTTTCGCTTAAATCGTTGACGCGGCTGGAGACGATCAACGCCCTGAAGAAGAGCCTCACGGTTGCGGAGTCGGAGAAACAGAGTGGTATCGTGACCTTAACCCTGACGGGTGAAGATCCTGACAACATCGCCCGGGTGCTGAATGCGATTGCTGACAATTATCTTCAGCAAAATATCGCGCGCCAGGAGGCTCAGGATTCTCGTAGTCTGGATTTTTTACAGGAGCAGTTGCCGAAAATCAGAGCGGATCTGGATCAGGCTGAAGCACGGCTGAATGCTTATCGGGCGCAGCGTGACTCGGTTGATCTGTCTTTAGAGGCAAAATCCGTACTGGATCAGGTAGTGAACGTTGAGAACCAGCTAAATGAGCTGACGTTCCGGGAGGCAGAGATCTCCCAGCTCTTTAAAAAGAGTCACCCTACCTATCGTGCATTGCATGAAAAGAGACAGACCCTTGAGCGGGAACGGGATCGCCTGAATAACCGTGTGTCAGCTATGCCCTCCACGCAGCAGGAGATTTTACGCCTGAGCCGCGATGTTGAGTCGGGCCGCACCATTTATTTACAGCTATTGACGCGTCAGCAGGAGCTGAATATTTCCCGCTCCAGCGCTGTCGGGAACGTGAGGATCATTGATGAGGCGGTTACGCACCCGGATCCGATAAAGCCGCGAAAAGCGTTAATCATCATTCTTGGCGCGCTGTTCGGCCTAATGCTCGCAATGGGGACCGTGCTGGTACGCCAGGCGTTCAAACGTGGGATCACGCTTTCCGAGCAGCTGGAAGCGCAGGGGCTGCCGGTTCTGGCTACGTTGCCACGTTCCCAGTGGCTGTGGAGTAAAACGCATTTGCGCAGAAAAAATCCGTTCTCTCGTCGCTGGAAACACAAAACCTCGAATGTGCCTTTCCTGCCCGTCGATCGCCCTGCTGATATGTTTGTTGAAGCGGTACGCGGGCTGCGAACCAGTCTGTATTTCGCCATGATGGAGGCTGAGAACCGCATTGTGATGATTTCTGGCCCCACTCAGGACTGCGGAAAAACGCTGGTGGCGACGAATCTGGCGGCCGTCGCCGGGCAGAGCGGTCAGCGAGTGCTGTTTATTGATGCGGATATGCGCCAGGGCTATGTTCATAATATTTTTGGCCTGGAGAACCGCTACGGATTGTCCTGCCTGCTCGAAGGGAAATGCGACTGTACGGAGGTCATTCAGCATGCTGAAAAAGCGGGAATTGACGTCATCACCTGCGGCCCGGAACCCCTGCGTCCGTTAGAATTGCTGTTAAGCGAACGCTTCCTTGACATCATGTCCTGGGTTAACGAGCAATATGACATTGTCATCATCGATACACCGCCAGTCCTGGCCGTCACCGATGCCTCGCTGGTCGCCAGAGCAGCCGGAACAACGCTAATGGTTGCCCGTTTCGATAAAACCAGCGTGAAAGAGATGGAGAATACTGTTAAACGTCTCCAGCATGTTGGTGTGAAGGTCAGCGGCACAATCCTCAACGATATTGTTAAATCCGCAGCGCTGTTTTACAGCTCGGGGTACAGCCAGTGTGATTACGGTTATGCTTCGAAGAAAAAAGGAGACAGGCGTTAGAGCGGGAAAAACAATCCCTCTCCCGGGTGGGAGAGGGATAAGCATTACTTCGCCATCACTTCCTGCGCGGTACGCTCAACCAGAGACAGCAGGACTTTAACATCCTCCAGCGTCACGGTTGGGTTCAGCAGGGTCAGCTTCAGGCAGGTGATACCGTTATGCTCGGTCACACCGACGTTTGCACGGCCAGACTCCAGCAGCGCATCGCCAATTTTCTGGTTCAGCAGGGCAATACCGGCGTCATCCATTTGCGCCTGCGGACGGAAGCGGAACAGCACGCTTGCCAGCTGGGGTTGCATCACCAGTTCCAGAGCAGACTGCTCTTTCACGTAAGCCGCAACCTGCTGTGCCAGCGTCACGCCGTGATCGATGATTGCCGCGTATTGCTCCTGACCCAGCGCTTCCAGGCTCATCCACAGTTTCAGCGCGTCGAAACGGCGCGTGGTTTGCAGAGATTTGGAGACCAGGTTAGGTACACCTGCTTCTTCATCGAACTCAGAGTTCAGATAGGCCGCCTGATAGCGCATCAGCTCATAGTGACGCGCTTCCTTCAGCAGGAACGCACCGCAGCTGATGGTCTGGAAGAACTGCTTGTGGAAGTCCAGGGTGACGGAATCCACCAGCTCGATACCGTCTAGGTAGTGACGATACTGCTCAGACATCAGCAGCGCGCCGCCCCAGGCCGCATCAACGTGCACCCAGATATTCTGTTTCGCAGCCAGCTCAGCAATAGCACGCAGCGGATCGATAGCACCCGCATCGGTCGTACCGGCCGTGGCCACAATCGCCAGGATCTGCTCGCCGTTCGCGTTGCACTGTTCGATTTTCGCCGCCAGATCGGTGAGATCCATGCGGGAAAATTCGTCCGTTTTCACCTGCACCACGGACTGGTAGCCCAGACCCATCAGCGCCATGTTTTTCTGCACGGAGAAGTGTGCGTTTTCCGAGCACAGAACGCGGATCTTACGCAGATCGCCTGTCAGACCGTCCTGCTGAACAGAATGGCCCTGACGCGCAAAGAACGCGTCACGCGCCAGCATCAGCCCCATGAGGTTACTCTGGGTACCGCCGCTGGTGAAGACGCCTGCGTCGCCAGCCTGATAACCCACGCGGGTACGCAGCCACTCGATCAGTTTGATCTCGATGATGGTTGCGGACGGGCTTTGATCCCAGGAATCCATACTCTGGTTGGTGGCGTTAATCAGTACTTCCGCCGCCTGGCTAACCACCAGGCTTGGGCAGTGCAGGTGCGCCACACACTGCGGGTGATGAACGGACAAGCTGTCTTTCAGGAAGAACTCCACGGCGCGTTCAATCGCCGCTTCGTTACCCAGCCCTTTCGGGTTGAAATCCAGCTTAATACGGTCGCGCAGCTCCGCGACCGTTTTGCCCTGGTACATCTCAGGCTGTTTCAGCCACTGCATCACAGCCTGAGTGCTTTGTTCAATCGCCTGCTGGTAAGCTTCAATGCTCTGCGCAGAGGAGAACAAAATTGGGTTTGAATCAGACATCGTAATCAATAACTCCGGTTACGCCGGGCTAACGCCCGCAGCAAGCAGTGCCTGCTCGAATTTATCCAGGAAGACTTTCAGCTCGTCATCGCTGATCAGCAGAGAAGGCAGCAGACGCAGAACGATACCGTTACGGCCGCCACGCTCCAGAATCAAGCCTGCTTCGAAGCACTTCTTCTGAATCAGTGCAGACAGCTCGCCGTCGCCCGGGAAGCAACCCATGTGGTCAGCGGCTTCGTGCGGCTTAACGATCTCAATACCGATCATCATGCCCAGACCGCGAACGTGACCGATAACCGGATAGCGTTTCGCCATCTCTTTCAGCTGGCCTTTCAGCCATTCGCCCTGTGCGGCCACTTTGCTCGCGATATTCTGGTCTTTCAGGATCTTCAGCGTCGTCAGACCGGTTGCCATCGCCAGCTGGTTGCCGCGGAAGGTACCGGTATGGTGGCCTGGCGCCCATGCATCGAACTGCTTTTTGATACCGAGCACGGCCAGCGGCAGACCGCCACCGACTGCTTTAGACATCACGATGATGTCTGGCTCGATACCTGCGTGTTCGAAGGCAAAGAATTTACCGGTACGGGCAAAGCCAGCCTGGACTTCGTCGAGGATCAGCAGGATACCGTGTTCCTGAGTGACTTTACGGATGCGCTGCAACCACTCAACAGGTGCCGGGTTCACGCCACCTTCACCCTGAACGGCTTCGAGGATCACCGCGGCAGGTTTACGCACGCCGCTTTCAACGTCGTTAATCAGATTTTCGAAGTAGTAGGTCAGCGCCTTCACGCCCGCTTCACCACCGATACCCAGTGGGCAACGGTACTCGTGTGGGTAAGGCATGAACTGGACTTCTGGCATCATACCGTCAACCGCTTCTTTAGGAGACAGGTTGCCGGTGACGGACAGTGCGCCGTGGGTCATACCGTGGTAACCACCAGAGAAACTGATGATACCGCTACGACCGGTCACTTTTTTCGCCAGCTTCAGCGCCGCTTCAACGGCGTCAGCCCCGGACGGGCCAGTGAATTGCAGGCAGTACTCTTTGCCCTGACCAGGCAACAGAGAGAGAAGGTATTCTGAAAACGCGTCTTTCAGCGGCGTGGTCAGATCCAGGGTATGTAACGGCAAGCCGCTGGTAATGACATTTTGGATGCTTTTCAGCACATCAGGATGATTGTGTCCAAGCGCGAGGGTGCCTGCGCCTGCTAAACAGTCAAGGTATTCTTTATTATCTGCATCGGTGATCCACACGCCTTCTGCTTTTGTGATCGCTAAAGGCAGTTTGCGCGGATAACTCCTGACGTTAGATTCAAATTCGGCCTGACGGGCCAGATAGGTTTCGTTGCTTTTGTGGGCATCTACGGTGTCAATACGGACTTTATCCGTCATCATATCACTCCTACAACCGCCGCTTCGTTATGAGCCACGATTGAATAAAAAGTTAAAAAACAGATGGGGCCTGAAAAAAACGCCGCCAATATAGAGCCTTTTGTCACCGGGCTCAATGGTTAATTTGTTTACTGTTTTGTGACACAGGGCACAGGGCAGGGAAGAACGCCGTTTGTATGGGGAAGATTGCACTTTATGCTAAATAAAAACAGCAGCTTACGTATGATTTGTCAGCATTGTAAAATCAGACAAAAGAGTGTGACAAATCGTGCGATTGGCAGGCGAAAAGAAGGCAGAGAGCCTCCTTACGCTGTTTATTTCTGACTAACGCGTAAAACGCCGTGTTCGCGTCCCTTCGTTTTATTCCATGACGCGTCCGTAATACCGTTTTCATCCAGGCTTATCGATATCACAAAACCGTTACCATGGATCTCATAGAAATTCGCATTCAGACGTTTAACGCTGGCTTTTTTGCCGTTCACGGTAGCGCTAAAAAAGCCGTTAGAAAGCGTGGCGTTAACCGTATCCGACGAGAACGAGGCTTCACGCAGGGGATCGTGAACGGATGCCGTTGGTTCGTGTTGTGCCGTGTTTTCCGCTTTGGTTTTGCTGACATCGCAAGAGCCATCGCCAGCGCTAATTTGCGTGCATCCCGAACGTTCTAATTGAGCGCGATAATGGGCGTTTATGGCGTGCGCAGGCGAGACACAACCTGCAAGCACGGTACCACTTATGACTAACATCATTAATTTTTTCATTTTATTGCCTTAAAAACGACACAAATACCAGGAGACATACATCACGCCGATCCAGATCCCGAACGAAATCAGCATTAGGTACAGGGCTACCGAAATAAAAATATATTTAGACATCTTTTTGTATCAACGAAATGCTCATCCGTTAAAATGAGGTTTTATACTTGTCCCGACGATTGTTTTACGCTTTAAAAGCCCATACCAATCCCAACCGAAGCGCCCATATTATTCGCAGTGTCATCTGAGAAGCTCACTTTCGCGATGACATGGGAATTAAAGTTAACGGACGCACCGACAGCAAGCGCGCTCTCACCGTTGTAAGTCGCACCACCAGCAGAGAACATGACGCGCTGATTGGTTTGCACTTGTGGCAAACCCGCCATCGCCATCGCCCCTGAAATACCGGCATTAGCCTGCTTCTTATTCTTGTCCACTTCATCACGTAGAGATTTAAATTGCTGGCTGGTGTTAGTATTCATTGCCTGTAATGACTGCCTGGTGGCTTGCAGATCCTGCGTGGCGGCAGTAACAGCCAGGCTATTTTTAGCGACCTTCGCCTGGGTAGCCGTATCCAGCTGTCGTTGTGTCACGGTGGTTGTCACACCATCTTTACCGTTATGACCGTCTGCACCGTCGCGACCGTTTCTTCCCGCAATGCCTTGTGCGCCAGTATCACCCTTATCACCTTTCATACCTGTCGCGCCAGCATCGCCTTTTTCACCCTTCGCGCCAGTTACACCGGTATCCCCTTTATCGCCCTTTGCGCCAGTCGCGCCGGTATCCCCTTTATCACCCTTTGCGCCAGTCGCACCGGTATCCCCTTTATCACCTTTCGCTCCATCTGCACCGTTGATGGGTCTAGGTGCATTTTCGAGAGCAGTAAGGCGGCTATCCTGAATATTATCGACGTGTTGAAGGTTGATAATGGCTGTGCCGTTAGTCGCCACACCCTGTAAGGCCGTCTCACTTTTCAGACTGGCGGTATCGGCAAGTGCGCCAGCAAGCAACGCTTTCTGATGTGCGTCGTTAGCCATTTTATCCACGACTAACACGCCCAGTTTTGTGGACTGAAGGTCGTCGTTAACCTGCGTTAAGCGGTTATCCGTTGCGCTATCACGGTTAATACTATCAGCGTTGTTTTGTGTAATTTGATCCTGATGGTCATTTACAATATTAGTGATTTGCTGATCGTCCCAAACCGTATTCGCGGCTTCAGCCTGGCTCATTGTACCCGCTAAGACAATGCCCATTACAAAAATAGCAGTAAAGTTTTTATTCATAGATTTCATTTAAAAAGCTCACATCATTAATTATCGAAAATACTGAAGCTGAATAGCTTTATTTTTTGGATTTAAAAAACGGTTGAAGGTTGTCTAAATCTTATTTAGTAACGCGAGTGAACTATCAATTAAACGCAGACCAATGATGTTGATCTAAGTCATAAATACTATGAATAGTTCCGAGGGCGTAAAAGTCATTTTGCGGTTGTTATTAATGTAAACATTAAAGTGAAAATGACGAGGGAAATGAGAGGGTAAGATTAAGTAATTGACAGAAATAAATTTCTGCAAAATAAATGTTTACATTGATGCCTGAGTTTATTTCATACGAAAGCAGGTGGGCTGTCTTATAAAATCACTCCCGGTGAGTCATTATGGATAAAAATAAAATTTCTCAGCACAGAAAGTGAATATTATATTTAATGAGTTCTTAACAAATATGGCGGGATAATTAACTGAACAATAATGTATACATATTGAGCGTAGTTAATATCTTGTCGTTTATTGTTCGTTACAGGGGGTTAACGGACAGCCCAAAACTCCTTGCACCCGGGTTACCCCCCGGTTACACTACATGACTACGAAATGCCATTTTTTAAGTAACTGTTTTATAAGTAATTTGACTCGGGGTGCCCTTCTTTGTGAAGGCTGAGAAATACCCGTATTACCTGATCTGGATAATGCCAGCGTAGGGAAGTCAGATGCCTACCCGGTCATCGCTTCTTCACGCACGGCAGGAGCGAAACCATGCAGCCTGACCTGCTCGACTCACACGTTTTACATCAATTCCGAACCCGTTCCCCGCTCACGCACTGTATGACCAACGATGTCGTGCAGACCTTCACCGCCAACGTGCTGCTCGCGCTGGGCGCTTCCCCGGCAATGGTGATCGAAGCCGAGGAAGCGGAACAGTTTGCCGCGCTTGCCGATGCTCTGCTCATCAACGTGGGTACACTCACCGCACCGCGCGCCCAGTCGATGCGTCGGGCTATTGAGAGCGCTGTAGCCGCGGGCACACCCTGGGTTCTGGATCCGGTTGCGGTTGGCGCGCTGGCGTTCCGCACCCGTTTTTGCCAGCAAATATTATCCCTTAAACCTGCGGCCATTCGTGGAAACGCCTCCGAAATCCTCGCCCTTGCCGGAATGAGTGCGGGCGGGCGCGGGGTTGATTCCACCGATACGGCAGCGAGCGCGTTGACCGCTGCGCAGACGCTCGCCCGTCAGACCCATGCCGTTGTGGTCGTCACAGGAGAAGTGGATCACATCACTGATGGTCAGCGAACCCGTACGGTCGCGGGCGGCGACCCGCTGATGACCCGCGTGGTAGGAACTGGCTGTGCGCTCTCGGCGGTCGTCGCTGCCTGCTGCTCGCTGCCTGGCGACAGGCTTGATAACGCGACGGCTGCCTGCGGCTTCATGAAGCGCGCAGGGTCAGTTGCCCTGACTCAAAGCCGGGGGCCCGGCAGCTTTTCCTCCGCGTTTCTGGACGCGCTTTACGCGCTGGAGGAACAGGTATGACACGCATAAATGCCCTGACTATTGCGGGAACCGATCCCAGCGGCGGAGCGGGGATCCAGGCAGACCTGAAAACCTTCTCTGCGCTCGGCGCTTACGGATGTTCGGTTATCACCGCGCTGGTGGCGCAAAACACGCGCGGTGTACAGTCGGTGTATCGCATTGAGCCGGATTTTGTCGCCGCACAGCTGGATTCGGTATTCAGCGATGTACGTATCGACACCACCAAAATTGGCATGCTCGCAGAGGCGGACATTGTTGAAGCTGTTGCTGAACGTCTCAAACGTTATCAGATAAAAAACGTGGTGCTCGATACCGTGATGCTGGCCAAAAGCGGCGATCCGCTGCTCTCCGCCTCGGCCGTCGACACCCTGCGTAAAAAGCTGCTGCCGCAGGTGGCGCTGATCACGCCAAACCTGCCTGAGGCCGCCGCGCTGCTGGATGCGCCACACGCGCAAAACGAACGTGAAATGAAAGAGCAGGGCAATGCGCTGCTGGCGATGGGGTGTCGCGCGGTGCTGATGAAAGGCGGCCATCTTGATGATGCAGAAAGCCCGGACTGGCTCTTCACCCACGATGGTGCGCAACGTTTCACCGCCCCGCGCGTACAGACCAAAAACACCCACGGCACGGGCTGTACGCTCTCGGCGGCGCTGGCGGCGCTGCGTCCCCGAAACGCGAACTGGGCGGATACGGTACAGGAGGCGAAGATCTGGCTCTCGGACGCGCTGGCAAAAGCCGATTCTCTGGAAGTGGGTCACGGTATTGGGCCGGTTCACCATTTTCATGCATGGTGGTAAGCCGTATACTGGCATAAAACCTTATGCCAGAGAAAAACAGAGATGGAACAAGCGCATACCCGGTTAATTGCTCAACTCAAGGAACGAATTGCCGCACCGGACAACACGCCGCTGTATCTGAAATTTGCCGAAACGGTTAAAAACGCGGTACGCAGCGGCGTGCT
Organism: Enterobacter sp. CRENT-193; assembly: GCF_002787395.1. NCBI lineage: Bacteria > Pseudomonadati > Pseudomonadota > Gammaproteobacteria > Enterobacterales > Enterobacteriaceae > Enterobacter > Enterobacter sp. CRENT-193. The sequence continues at coordinate 2,441,407 of NZ_CP024812.1, forward strand.
CGCGCACGGTAATATTTTGCCTGGCGAGCGCGATCTGAGCCAGCTTGCCGGTGTGTCGCGCATTACGGTGCGTAAAGCGATGCAGGCGCTGGAAGAGGCTGGCGTCGTCACCCGCGCGCGTGGATACGGGACGCAAATCAACAATATCTTTGAATATTCGCTAAAAGAGGCGCGCGGGTTTTCTCAGCAGGTGGTGCTGCGGGGCAAAACGCCCAACACGCTGTGGGTTAATAAACGCGTCGTGAAATGTCCGGAGGAGATCGCCCGCCACCTTTCCCTTGCGCCAGACAGTGATGTATTTCTGCTTAAGCGCATCCGCTATGTGGATGACGATGCAGTATCGATAGAGGAGTCCTGGGTACCAGTAGGATTAATTCCCAACCCGGACGACATTGGCGTCTCGCTTTATGATTACTTCCGCAGCCAGAATATCTTTCCGCAGCGCACCCGGTCCCGCGTCAGCGCCCGGATGCCGGACAGCGAGTTTCAGGCGCATATCAAGATGGACGATAAGATACCGGTGCTGGTGATCAAGCAAGTCGCGCTCGATCAACAGCACCGGCCAATTGAGTACAGCATCAGCTACTGCCGCAGCGACCTATACGTCTTTGTGTGCGAGGAGTAGGGCCTCGCGCGTGGGGGCGCAGTCGCCACCGCGATGGCTGACTACCCAGGCGGCTACGGCATTGCCAAGCTGCACCGCCTCTGGCAGTGACCATCCCGCGGCCAGACCGGCAAGGGTACCTCCCGCATGGCTGTCACCCGCGCCGATGGTATCGACCACGGTAGCAGGAAACGCCGGAACGTGTCCGGAAGCGTCACCGTCATACCAGACCGCCCCGTCTTTATCATGGCGTACGATCAGCGCAGCGCCAAACCTCTGCTGCCACCGTGTGCCGAGCTCTTCCACGCTTACGCCAAGCCATTCTGCGGCAAGTTCCGCCTCCTGACGATTAAGCGAGACCATCGGTTTGCAGGCCATAATCCTTGCCATCAGCGGGTCGGGAATATCCGCGATGCGCGGACCGAAATCGATAAAGAGCGTCGCATCCTGAAGACTTTCCAGCCAGGCCGTCAGCAGCTCACCGCTGGGGGACGCCAGCTGGTAGCCGGACAAAGAGATCAGGCTCCCTGCCGGCACGCTTAACCCGTCCAGCCAGCGCTGCTGCCACTGATTCTCCACGCCGCTGAACGACATAAAGGTCCGTTCACCGTCAGGCTCCACCAGCGCCAGGCACCAGCCGTTATCGCCCGTTTCCGCTTCCACGGCGCTGTGCAGATCCTGCTTCGCCATGGCGTTACGGATAATATCGGCCCACACGCCGTGGCCGACAGGAAGCGCGTTTTGCGCAGCAATGCCGAGCCGCTTCAGGGCGATGGCGATATTCAGCGCGCAGCCGCCAATATTCACTCCCTGTTGCTTCAGTTCGATATCACACCCGCGCCAGGGCAGAGCGTAGGCGTCGGCAATCACGTCGATGACCGCCGCGCCGAGCACCGTTACGGGACGCGTGGCGTGAAGGGTTTCGAGACGGCGGGCAAAAGCACTCATACGCCCTCCCTGTGCTCCCGGAAGTGCAGCAGTTTTTCACAGTAGTGGCCGAAATCGAGCCGGTTTACGGCATCAAGTTCGTTTTTGAGTGCCGGATCAATGGCCTGTACACCGTGCAGCGCGCCGCAGATGGCTGTTGCCATCGCGCCGATAGTGTCAGTATCACCACCCAGGTTGGCGCATAACACCGCGCAGCGGTTCGGATCGGTACCCGCGAGTTCGACCATCGCAATCGCCGCCGGAACGGACTCAAGGGTGCTCGTGCCTGCGCCAATAAGCTGATAGATCTGCTCGCTGGCGGTCTCGGTACCGTTGGCTTCGCGCACGGTTTTCAGGGCCAGCTCAATACGAGCGGAAAGCGATGCGCTGAAGGTGGTCGTGTTCGCCTCCTGTGCCGCACGGGCAATACCCGGCAGGGCATCGGCGATGTTCTGCCAGCGCTCGCCGTCGATAGCGCGTGAAACCGCCCAGGCGATCACCACCGCACCGGCGATAGCGAGATCCGATTTATGGGTCGGGCTGGAGGCTAACGCAACCTGTTCCACAAAGTGCGCCAGACGCGTGGCCGGCAGCAGGCATCCCAGCGGGGAGGCGCGCATCGCCGCACCGTTGGTGACGCCGTTGTTCTCCAGCTGGCTCACCGGCTTGCCGTCACGGATGGCGTTCAGGGCAATTTTGGAGGTCGGGCCGAGCACATTCTTATTGAACGCGTCAAAATCCAGCGCCCAGTCCAGAATATGCTTACCGATAACGTCAGGGTTAATTTCCCCCTCGCATTCGATAATCGCATCGGCCAGGCACAGCGCCATCGACGTATCATCCGTAAATTCGGCCTGCTTAAAGTAACAGGCGGCATTATTCTCAGCCGGGCCGGGTAAGAAACGGTCGATCCAGCCGAAGTGCGCTTTCACCCGCTTGCGCGGCCACAGCTCCGACGGCATTCCCATCGCATCCCCTAACGCCTGCCCGTAAAGAGCACCGAGAATACGGTCTTGTTTCATTTAACTTCCCCTCGTGTCAGCGCGGTATCGCCATCAACCACCTCAATTGCGGTGATCTCTTTATCCGATTCGCGGAAAAACAGCATAAACAGCACGGCAATCACCACAATCATGATTGCACCAAACGTCCACATTCCGGCCCAGTTGAAGGTCAGCCCATTCACCGGCTCTTTATATGCGAACATTTTTTCCATCATCACGCCGCCGAGACGGTAACCCAGCAGGCTACCAAAGCCCTGACAGCACAGCGTGATCAAGCCCTGCGCCGCGTTGCGCATATGCACGGGCGCTTTTTTATCCACGTAGATGTACGCGGTGACGTAATAGAAGTCATAGCTTACGCCGTGCAGCAGAATGCCGAGGAACAGCAGGGCGTAGGTGAAGTATTGCTCGGCGCCGCCGTAAACAAAGAAACCGTAGCGAATGGCGGCGGTGATCAGACCCAGCAGCAAGACCTTCTTAATACCAAAGCGTTTGGTAAAGAACGGCAGAGCGAGCATGAAGAAGATTTCAGAGAACTGGCCGAGGGTCATCCAGCCGGTGGCGTTTTTCATCCCCACTTCGGTGAGATAGCCGTTGGCAAAGATGTAGTAGAAGGCCAGCGGCATGGCGAACAGGAACGAGCAGAAGAAGAACACCAGAAAGTTTTTATCGCGCAGCAGGATCAGCGCATCCAGCCCCAGCATCACTTTGAAATCCAGCTTGCCGGTACTCTTCGGCGGGGTATTCGGCAGGAACAGCGCGAAGACGCCGAGCAGAAGGGAGCTGGCAGCGGTCATCAGCAGCGGAATATTGGTGTCAGAGATGTCGCTATAGCCCATCATCTGCGGCAGGAAGCCGCACGCCAGGCCGGAGGCAATCCAGCCGATGGTGCCCATCACGCGGATGCGCGGGAAATCAGCCTCTACGTCATCGACGTTTGCGAAGGCGATGCTGTTGGTCAGCGCGATGGTCGGCATATAGGTCAGGGAGTAGGCCAGCAGCAGCGGGAAGAAGGTGCTGAACTGGGTTTGCTGTGCTGCGAAATACATCAGAATCGCGCCAGCGAACATCAGCACGGCCAGCACTTTCTGGGCGGCGAAGAAACGGTCCGTCAGCGAGCCGACCAGGATAGGAGAGAGGATCGCGGCAATCGCGGTACAGGCATACGACCAGCCAATTTCCCCGGCGGTAAACCCGCTCTTACTCAGCCACAGCCACAGCGGCACAAACCATGCGCCCCAGATAAACCATTCAACGAACATCATGAATGACAGTTGGACTTTCGTTTTCATTTTTTAATCCTGCATGTCAGAGGTACGCATGTAACATACCATGTGATAATACCTTTTAAATACCTTTAAGGCGATTGTTTGATCAGTGTAACAAAAATGTTGTACACGAAACGAGCCAGCAGATTGTGCTTAAAAAAGTTGCAAATGGTGGAAAATAGGTTAAGTCGGTACCAGGCTTACTCTGCCTGCAAAAACGTGGGCTTGGATCACACGCTCCGACATCATGTCGGACTTACGGGAGCATCACTATGACTGATATTGCGCAGCTGCTTGGCAAAGACGCCGACAGCCTTTTACAGCATCGTTGTATGACCATTCCAGCCGACCAGCTTTATCTGCCTGGCCATGATTACGTAGACCGGGTCATGGTTGACAACAACCGTCCGCCTGCCGTACTGCGAAACATGCAGACGCTTTACAATACCGGCCGTCTGGGCGGGACCGGCTATCTCTCCATTCTGCCCGTTGACCAGGGCGTAGAGCACTCGGCGGGAGCGTCGTTTGCTGCTAACCCGCTCTACTTTGACCCGAAAAACATTGTCGAGCTGGCGATTGAAGCAGGGTGTAACTGTGTGGCATCGACGTATGGCGTGCTGGCCTCCGTTTCTCGCCGCTATGCTCACCGCATTCCGTTCCTCGTCAAGCTGAACCACAACGAAACCCTGAGCTACCCAACCGAATATGACCAGACGCTGTACGCCAGCGTCGAGCAGGCGTTCAACATGGGCGCGGTGGCGGTCGGGGCAACCATCTATTTCGGCTCTGAACAGTCGCGACGTCAGATTGAAGAAATCTCCGCGGCGTTCGAGCGTGCCCACGAGCTGGGCATGGTAACCGTGCTGTGGGCCTATCTGCGTAACGCGTCATTCAAGAAAGACGGCGTGGATTACCACGTATCAGCGGATCTGACCGGTCAGGCAAACCACCTGGCGGCAACCATCGGCGCGGACATCGTGAAGCAGAAAATGGCCGAGAATAACGGCGGCTATAAAGCGGTGAACTTTGGCTATACCGACGACCGCGTGTACAGCAAGCTGACCAGCGACAACCCGATCGATCTGGTGCGCTACCAGCTGGCGAACTGCTACATGGGCCGCGCCGGGCTGATTAACTCCGGCGGTGCGGCAGGCGGTGAAACCGACCTGACCGACGCGGTGCGCACGGCGGTCATTAACAAACGTGCGGGCGGTATGGGGCTGATCCTGGGCCGTAAGGCGTTTAAAAAATCCATGGCCGACGGCGTGAAGCTGATTAATGCGGTTCAGGATGTCTATCTGGACAGTAAAGTCACGATTGCCTGACGCCACCGTATCCCTCTCCCCCGTGGGCTGAGGGTTCCTCACAAAATAATGCCTGCACACACGGCCCCCTCTCCCTTGAGGGAGAGGGTGGCTCAGTCGCCGCCACCCTGGCGACCCGGGCTCCCGGCGGTAAATCGCCGCTTCGCGGTCCCTTCGGCTTATTCCTTCCGGCTTATCGGGGACGGGCGGAAGTAACATCCCTGTACAGCCCGCCCTCTCGGCGCATCCCTGCGCCTCGCCCCGGCCTACAGGCAACGCCTCAGCGATTTACAGCCGGACCGAGGCATCGCTGAAAGCCCTCAGTTATTCTGAGGCAACGTTATCGCTTTTGCTTTCAAATTACTGGGGAACCCTCAGCCCTGTGGGGAGAGGGCATTATCGCGCACGCTGTAAAAAATCAGCGCAACAGCACGCAGTCCGGCGGCAATCGGCACTGCAACGCCCCGGGCAACACCTCAATGCGGAATCGTTCGCCGCTGAGTGGCTCTCCGTCGAGGTTAAAGGTCATGCCGTGTGGGGCGATCACTTCAAACCACGCGGATTTCCCGTCGATGATATTGGGGCTCTCCTCTGGCTGCGTCAGCGTCGTAAACAGCGCAGGCAGCAGCCCGTCGCCGGTAAAAATACGCAGCTGTAATTGACCGTCGTTGATCAATGCTTCCGGGCAAAGCTGCTGACCGCCCCCCGCCTGCCGCCCGTTGCCGATACCAATCACCAGCGCGTCGCCCTGCCAGTGGAAGTTCTCTCCGTGAATTTCACAGCTGTCGGGCTTGAGGGTGTCCATGCGCATTAGGCCGTGAATGAGATACGAGACGCCGCCCAGCGCGGCCTTCAGTTTTTCCGGTGTTTCGCTGGTGATCCGCGTGCCGAAACCGCCCGTTGCCATATTGATAAAGCAGGTTTTTTCATTCACCTGAGCAATATCGACGGCGGTAGCTTTCCCGAGGATAGCCAGTTGCAGTGCTTTGCCTAAATCCTCAGGTATACCGGCGCTGGTGGCAAAATCATTGGCGGTACCGAGCGGTAAAATGCCCATCGCCGGGCGATGGGCTGTGTCGAGATCAATAAGCGCGCCAGCAATCTCGTTGATTGTTCCGTCGCCGCCGCCGGAAATGATGGTCTGAACACCTAACCTGATGCCCTCGTCGATGTAGCGCGCCGCATCGCCTTTTTCAAATGTCACGCGCACGTGAATGCATGCTCCATCTTCACGCAATTCGGTGATCGCCTGGCGCAACAGATCGTTGCCTGCACTCTTGCCGTTAAGAATTAATAAACTGTCTGGATAGGTTGCCATCCGGGTTGCTCCCTTTTTTAGCTATAGAAAGAGTGTATCCCAGAGAGGGAAAAAGCGGGTAAGAACAGGATGAAAGGCAAAAAATAAGCCCGCGTAAGGGCTTTGAAATCGACTAAAGAACCCCGTAGCGCTTACAGTGCATACTACTGCCGCTCAATTGACTATTGTGGTCAACGTTTGAGGTGTGACATTGGCCTTGCCTCGATTTTGAGCTGCTTACGCCAGACCCGATTATGTAGCGTTAGCGCAATGGAGCGGTAAAAAATCGATGAATTCATCCACATAATGTTCAGAAAGAAACATCCCAGCCCCAGCAAAGAGGTTATTTGCGGTGTGTAGTTCTCAACAGGGCCGAATAAAAGCGAAATCCCCGTCCAGATGAAATAAATGATGCTCATTATGCCTGTCAGCGTAATGACGAAAATATGCAGTTTATATCCAGGTAAAGAACCTCGTGTAGTCAGAAACATCGTGCTCATCACTACCAGACAATACACAATCGCTGCAATGAATACTCCCATCATAACCTTAAATTCGGGTAAGCCGAGCCAGCGAAACAGCAACAACCAGAGGGACACTTGCAGCATGGCGTAGCAAAAAATAGCCAGTAACGTGCTCACTGCCAAAGGAATTCCTGTCATATGGACGCCCACAGGAACGCCGAACCGATCTTTTAACTGTTCTTTTAATGTTTCAAGCTGGTTGAGATCATCGGTCGCCATTTTACTTTTAACCAAAGCACTTAATGCAAGGCTATCTTTAATGTATTTCATCATGGACGGGTCAATAACTTCCTGTAAATGAAAAAGACTGAATTAAACCAAAAATGTATTTACCCGTTTGTGCAACATTCTGTGGATTTCTGATATTTCCTGAGATGGCACTTCCAACGAAGGCAGAAGAATTTGAAATGGTATTCAGCAACTCACGCTGTAAGAGCAACTGCAACGCTTCTGACGGATAACGTTTGGGATACACGCCTGCCTTCATTGCTGCTTTTACACCTGAATTCGAGATGCCGGGATTGCGGATACGAATAATCTCCTCTGTTAATCGCGTACGGTCGGCCTGGCTCATTTTTTATAATAAGGAGAGCAAACTCTCAGACGATGAACGGTTAAGAAGGCGATAGGTCAATGCAGCGCTTTTTAAACCCGCAGCAGCCCCGGCAAGAGAAATCGCATCCAGGGCTGTGTTGGTTGCTGTATACCACTCCTGGGAATCCATCCACGCAACGTAATCATCATGATTCATAGCAATCAACGATAGTCGGCCAAGCCCATTTGCACATTGAATTCCAGTTGCTACACCACCGGCTAAAATCACAGCGGCTATAGCACCGGAAGACCCTGCAGTGAGAGGTATAGCCATACCGGCCCCTGCCGCAAGTACAACAGTAAGAATTGCGGCTCCGCAGGAAATTGCCGTTGAACCAATTTCAGTTGCCAGGGAAGGGGAATTAATCGTCGCCGTTGTTGCCTGAACAGGGTTAACTAATGAGGCATTTACTTTGGTTATGACTACATGACTAACCGAGCTTTCGTTTGGTGTCGCAATCCTTCTTGATGGCCGTACTAGCCACTGACGTGTACCGTCTGAGTAGATAATCCCGGCCTGGCTAAAATTTCTGCTACAGTCCAGTTGACCTGCAAGTGCTGTGAAATTTATATCGCCGCCAGAGGCAAGACCAAGACTGCGTGCGAGTTCGTAATCTGGAAGATCCTTTGAAAATTGTCCTGTGAATGTCACTTCATCTCTCCGTCCATGTGAAACGTTGATTGTTAATAAATCAAGAGTAAAGGTCCCGTTAACACTTAAAATTAGGAATGTTCCGAATAGTGTTCATCCCTCTCAAATCCATTAAAAAATGTGATTAGGATCCTTTGTTCGTTCGATTTGCTTAGATGATACGCCTAATGCTGACACAAACCTTTCCCGGGTCAATCCAACGCCATATTTATCAGGGGTAAAAATTTCAGGAGTTAACAAAAAAAATAAGCCCGCGTAAGGGAGATTACGCAGGCTAAGGAGGTGGTTCCTGGTACAGCTAGCATTTATGGGTTATGTTTTTCAGCGGGGGGGATAATACCCGTATTGAACGAAGCGGTATGTGATCCGATTCTAAGAATTATCCCAGCGTGAAAAAATCCCGTTGATTGACTATTTGCCGTGTGGATTTCGGGTATTTTCACCTTCAAAATTACGCATCAGCAGCGCAAACTCCAGCTCCACCTCTTCAGGAACCGGCAGCCAGACCACATGGCCGTCGCCAGGTGCGACCTCAATCGCCTCACCTTTTTTGTTTTCCAGGTGCTCCAGTCGGAAGTTCATGTTGCCCTGCGGCGTCATCAGCTCCAGGCTGTCGCCTTTAGTGAATTTGTTTTTTACGGCGACGGCGGCCAGCGGGCCTTTACGCTCGCCGGTGAAGTCGCCTACAAACTGCTGGCGTTCGGAAATCGAATAGCCATGCTCGTAGTTCTGGTAGTCGTCGTGAGTGTGACGACGCAGGAAACCTTCGGTATAGCCGCGATGCGCCAGACCTTCCAGCGTTTCCAGCAGGCTGGTGTCGAACGGTTTACCGGCAGCGGCATCGTCGATGGCTTTGCGATATACCTGTGCGGTACGAGCGCAGTAGTAGTAAGACTTGGTGCGGCCTTCGATTTTCAGGGAGTGTACGCCCATCTTGGTTAAACGCTCGACGTGCGCGATGGCGCGCAGATCTTTAGAGTTCATGATGTAAGTGCCGTGCTCGTCTTCGAAGGCGGTCATGTACTCACCCGGACGTTTGGCTTCTTCGATCATAAACACGCTGTCGGTAGGCGCGCCAATTCCCAGCGTTGGCTCAACGTTGGTGACCGGAATCGGCTCGTGTTTATGCACGATGTTACCGATGTCATCCTCTTTGCCTTCCTGAACGTTATATTCCCAGCGGCAGGCGTTGGTGCAGGTACCCTGGTTCGGGTCACGCTTGTTGATGTAGCCAGAGAGCAGGCAGCGGCCGGAGTAGGCCATGCACAGCGCGCCGTGAACGAAGATTTCGATCTCCATATCCGGCACCTGGGTGCGGATCTCTTCGATCTCTTCGAGGGACAGCTCGCGGGACAGAATGACGCGGGTCAGCCCCATCTGTTTCCAGAATTTCACCGTTGCCCAGTTGACGGCGTTAGCCTGCACTGAGAGGTGAATGTCCATCTCCGGGAAATTCTCCCGAACCAGCATGATTAAACCCGGGTCCGACATGATCAGCGCGTCCGGCCCCATCTCCACGACCGGCTTCAGGTCGCGAATGAACGTTTTCAGCTTGGCGTTGTGCGGCGCGATGTTCACCACCACGTAGAATTTTTTGCCCAGGGCATGCGCTTCATTGATGCCGAGCTGAAGATTCTCGTGGTTGAATTCGTTGTTACGCACGCGCAGCGAGTAGCGCGGCTGGCCCGCGTAGACGGCGTCGGCGCCATAGGCGAAAGCGTAACGCATATTTTGCAGCGTTCCCGCCGGGGAAAGGAGTTCCGGTTTAAACATGTTTGTTCTCGTTCTGATGACAGGTCAGATCCGCATGCACCTGATGCAGCGGTAAGGGGAGATCCCCCACTTTAAGGGCGGGCATTGTAGCGCTGCGGGGAAGAGAGGTAAAGCTTTGCCCCTCACCCTAACCCTCTCCCCTTTGGGGCTGAGGGTTCCCCACAAAATAATGCCTGCACAGACGGCCCCCTCTCCCTTGAGGGAGAGGGCTGGGGTGAGGGGGAACATACGGCTCTGGTGGTCATTCCGTTCACGTTATGTTCCTTGCTACTCTGTCACGACATGGCCGGTGAACGTGCCAGGGTGGCTCAGTCGCCACCACCCTGGCGACCCGGGCTTCCGGCGGAAAATCGCCGCTTCGCGGTACCTTCGGCTTATTCCTTCCGGCTTATCGGGGACGGGCGGAGGTAACATCCCTGTAAAGCCCGCCCTCTCGGCGCATCCCTGCGCCTCGCCCCGGCCTACAGGAAACGCCTCAGCGATTTACAGCCGGACCGAGGCATCGCTGAAAGCCCTCAGTTATTCTGAGGCAACGTTATCGCTTTTGCTTTCAAATTGCTGGGGAACCCTCTCCCTTTGGGGAGACGGCAGGGTGAGGGGGGTATTCAGGCAATCCTGCACGCATCCGCTTCCCAGCGATACCCCACGCCGTACACCGCGCGAATAAACGACTGGTCGGCGTCCAGCGCCTCCAGCTTGCGGCGCAGGTTTTTGATGTGGCTGTCGATGGTGCGGTCGGTCACCACGCGGTAATCGTCATACAGATGGTTGAGCAGCTGCTCGCGGGAAAACACTTTGCCCGGCTCGTGGGAGAGCGTTTTCAACAGGCGAAACTCTGCGGGGGTGAGATCCAAAAGTTTGCTGCGCCAGCTCGCCTGGAAACGGCTTTCGTCGACGATCAGCGGGCTTTGCGCATCGAGCACCTGCAATTCACGCTGCGGCTTACAGCGGCGGAGGATGGTTTTCACCCGAGCGACCACCTCCCGCGGGCTGTAAGGCTTGCAGATGTAATCGTCGGCGCCGATTTCGAGCCCCAGCAGACGATCGATCTCTTCGATTTTGGCCGTCACCATCACGATGGGCACATCGGAGAAACGACGAATTTCGCGGCACAGGGTTAGGCCGTCGGTACCCGGCAGCATCAGATCCAGCAGGATCAGATCCGGCGGCGTCTGGCGCACGTAGGGCAGCACCTGGTCGCCGTGGCTGATATGCGTTGGCGCGTAACTCGCAGCGCGCAAATAGTCGATCAGCAGTTGCCCAAGTTTAGGCTCGTCTTCCACGATCAAAATACGCGGTGTGTTGTCGTCAATCGGTAACTCGGTCATGCTTCCCTCGATAAATCCCGTTCCAGAGGTAACTCTACTGTAATGCTAACCCCGCCAAAAGGCGAATGGGCGGCGCGGATGGTGCCGCCATGGGCCTCCACAATGTTAACGCAAATGGCCAGCCCAAGGCCGGAACCGCCGCTGGCGCGGTTGCGTGAACCTTCGGTGCGATAGAAGCGCTCGAACAGTTTTTCCAGCTGCGCATCCTTCACGCCAGGGGCGGAGTCCGCAAAGGTCAGGGCAAAGCGCCCGTTTTCCTGCCTGCCGGAGATATGCAGCGCGCCGCCGCCGTCGGTGTAGCGGAGGCTGTTCTCCAGCAGATTATTGAACAGCTGCATCAGGCGATCTCTGTCGCCGAACACCACCGCACTGTCCGGCAGCGAAAGGTTGATTTTCAGGTCACGGCTGGCGAAGCGCTCGCGGAATGCGCCGGTCACGACTTCAAGGATATTGATCACATCGATCGGTGCTTTCTGGTAAGCCAGGGCGCCTTCGTCGGACATGGACAGCTGATGCAGATCGTCCACCAGTTTGGTCAGCGTACCGACTTCCGCCTGAAGCGAGGCCACCGACTCGGGGGTGAACTGCCGCACGCCGTCCTGAATCGCCTCCAGCTCGCCGCGCAGCACCGCCAGCGGGGTGCGCAGCTCGTGCGAAATGTCGGCCATAAAATCGCGGCGCATCTGCTGGTTTTTTTCCAGCGTGCTGGCGAGCTGGTTGAAGTCCTGCGCCAGCTTGCCCAGTTCATCCTGGCTGCGGGTGTCCACGCGGGTCGAGAAATCACCCGCCGCCAGCTTGTGCGTGCCTTCCACCAGGCGCTTAACCGGCGCCAGCAGGCCGCGCGCCAGCGGGAAGGTGGCGAGCGCCGCAAGCAGGGTAGAAAGCGCGACAATCAACCAGCTGGTCTGACGCTGCTGGCGGTCAAAGTTGATGTCGGTGTTGCGCGTCAGCCGCTCGACCGGGGAGGCGATAACCCAGCCCACCGTGGCGCCGTTCGAGGTAATGGCGCGCTTTGTGCCGTCCGGCGGTACCGGAGAGCGTGGGCCAACGAGCACGCGCATCTCCTGATCAATTACCCAGAACTGGGTGCGCCAGCCGTGCGGTGGCATGCCCGGTCCCGGACGGTCGTCGTCATTATCGTGCTCCAGCGAGCGCAGAATTTGAAATATAAAGCGATCGTTGTTGCGCAGAAAACGCCAGTTACCGTGCAGGCTATACTGTTCCCCCAGCGCGTCGCTTAAGCCCTGTAAACGCTGTTCGTTACCGTGCTTGATGTAGTCAATAAAGCCGCGCTCAAAGCTGACCCGCACCGCCCAGTGCATAGTAATCAGCAGGACGATACAGGTGGCGAAAATCGCCACAAAAAGCTTACCGGTGATCCCCGGACGCCAGAATTTCATGGTGCACTCCTTTTGCCGCGTCGGATCACGACGTTTTTGGTCGTGTCATTCGGCACTCTGGCAAAGATAAAAGCGGGCAGAGCGATAATTACCGCCATGCTGAGGTAAGTGTATAAAAAGACCTGATGCGCGACGGGGGTGTCGGCGCTGAGATGGTGCTGACCGTACATGCCGAGCAGCAATCCGGCAACCGTGACCCCCACGCTCATGGAGAGCTGCATGATCATCGACAGCAGACTGTTACCACTGCTTGCCAGCTCGTCCGGCAGATCTTTCAGCGTCAGGGTGTTCATCGACGAGAAGCGCATGGAGTTGATGATCCCCTGGCAGAACAGCACCAGCGGCAGGATGTAGTACCAGCCCAGCAGCGCCACGGCCATAAACAGCAGGCAGATCAACGCCAGCCCGATCGTGGCGGCCACCAGCACGCGGCGATAGCCAAAGCGGTTAACCACCTGCACCACAATACGCTTCATCCCCATGCTGCCAAGTACCATCGGGATCATCATCAGCCCGGCATGGAACGGCGAGAAGCCCATCCCAATCTGTAAAAATACCGGCGTCATAAACGGCAACATGCCGCTGCCGATGCGTCCGGCAAAGCTGCCGAACAGACCAAGACGGTAGGTGGGATTCTTGAACAGATTTAGGCTGAACAGCGCGTTAGCGTTACCTCTGGCATGCCACAGATACCAGAGAATGGCGGTGACACCCAGCGCTACCAGCAGGGCGAGCGACAGGGAGGAGATCCCCAGCCCTTTTTGCCCGTCGAGCGCGAGGGTAAGCGTCGCCATGCCAGCTGCCAGCAGGATGAAGCCAAAGAAATCAAAGCGCCGGGTCTGCATTTTATAGTTCGGCATCAGCGTCAGGGTGGCAATCGCGCCGATAATACCGACCGGCAGGTTGATCAGGAAGATCCAGTGCCAGGAGGCATACTCCACCAGAATCCCGCCCAGCGCCGGGCCAAGCAACGGGCCGACCTGACCGGGCAGGGTGACGAAGGTCATCGCCGCCATATACTGCGCGCGCGGAACAATTTTCATCACCGTTAACCGCCCGACGGGTACCATCATCGCGCCGCCGACGCCCTGTAGCACGCGCGCCATCACCAGCTGGTCGAGGGTATTGGCCTGGGCGCAAAACAGCGACCCGGTGGTAAACAGCACAATGGCGGTGAAGAAGATGTTTCGCACGCCGACTTTATCCGCCAGCCAGCCGCTGGCAGGCAGCATCACAGCGACCGTCAGCACATAGGCGACAATCACCATATGCATGTGCAGCGGGCTCTCCCCCAGGCTTTTCGCCATCGAGGGGAGGGCGGTGTTCACGATGGTCGTGTCCAGCGACTGCATAAAGAAGCCGAACGCGACGATCCACAATTGCCAGCGAACGTTACTGGGTAGGTCGGTCATTTACTCGGTCACCGTGGTTCTCTTTTTACGCGAAAAACGCAGCCGCAGGCGGTCAAAGAACAGATAGACTACCGGCGTCGTGTAGAGCGTCAGCAGCTGGCTCATCACCAGGCCGCCAACGATCGTGATCCCCAGCGGCTGGCGTAGTTCAGAGCCGTCACCGCCGGATATGACCAGCGGCAGCGCGCCGAACAGCGCGGCCAGCGTGGTCATCATGATCGGGCGAAAACGCAGCAGACAGGCCTGGAATATCGCCTCGTCCGGCGTCAGGTTGCCGTTGCGCTGGGCGTCCAGGGCAAAGTCGACCATCATTATCGCGTTTTTCTTCACGATGCCAATCAATAGCATGATCCCGATAAGCGCGATAAGACTGAATGGGGCACCGAACAGCTCCAGCGCCAGCAGCGCCCCCACGCCCGCAGAGGGAAGCGTGGAGAGAATGGTCAACGGGTGCACGTAGCTTTCGTACAGCACGCCCAGCACGATATAAACCGTGGCAATGGCCGCCAGAATCAAAATAACCTGCGAGTTCATGGTGTCCTGGAACACCTGCGCCGTACCGGCAAAGCTGCCGCGCACCGAGGAGGGCACCCCGAGCTGGGTCATGGCGCGATTAATGGCATCGCTGGCCTCAGACAGCGACGAGCCGGTTGGCAAGTTAAACGAGACGGTCGAGGCGGCGGAAAGCCCCTGGTGGTTCACCGACAGCGGGGCGTTCGACGGCTGCCAGCTGGCGAAGTACGACAGCGGAATCGCCTTACCGTCATCATTGATCACAAACATCTTGTCCAGCGCGCTGATGTCCTGGGTGTAGCGCGGATCCACCTCCATCACCACCTTGTACTGGTTCATCGGCTGATAGATGGTAGAGACTTCACGCTGCCCGAAGGCGTTGTTCAGCAGGCTGTTGGCCGCCTCCACGTTAATGCCCAGGCGGGCCATGGTTTCACGATCGTAGGTGAGCGCCATCTCCGCACCGTTGTTTTGGCTGTCAGAGTTCACGTCCGACAGCTGCGGCAGCGCGGCCAGCGCTTTACGGATCTTCGGCTCCCACTCGCGCAGGGCGGCTAAGTCATCCGAGAGCAGGGTGTACTGATAGCTGGCGTTAGCCTGTCGTCCGCCGACGCGGATATCCTGAACGGCCATCAGAAACAGATTTGCCCCCGGCTCTTTGGCAAGCTTCAGCCGCAGGCGGTCAATGATCTGCTGCGCCGTTTCGTGACGTTCACCGCGCGGCTTAAGGGTAATAAACATCATCCCGCTGTTAACGCGCGAGCCGCCGGTAAAGCCGGTGACGTTATCCACGGCCGGATCTTCCCGGATGATTTTCATAAAGTCTTGCAGTTTGCCGCGCATCGCCTGGAACGAAATGCTCTGGTCCGCCTGAATGCCGCCCATCAGCACGCCGGTATCCTGCTCCGGGAAGAAGGTTTTCGGGATGGTGATATACATCCAGACGTTGAGGACGATGGTGCCGATCAGCACCAGCCCGACAATACGCGTGTGGTTCAGCACCCATTTCAGCGATTTGCCGTAGCCGGACTGCATCGCCATCAGGACGCGGCCAAAGCCTTTCCTGCGCGGCTGCGAGTGCGGTTGGCTGCGCTTTAGCATCCAGCCGCACATCATCGGCGTCAGCGTCAGCGAAATCACCAGTGAGATACCAATGGCGACGGAAAGCGTGACGGCAAATTCGCGCAGCAGTCGCCCCGGCAGGCCGCCCATCAGCAGCAGCGGCAGGAATACCGCTACCAGCGACAGGCTCATGGACAGGACCGTGAAGCCCACTTCGCGCGTCCCCTGAAGCGCCGCCTGGAGCGGCTTCATGCCCGCTTCCAGATGGCGCGAGATATTCTCCAGCACCACGATGGCGTCATCCACCACAAACCCGGTGGCAATCGTCAGCGCCATCAGCGACAGGTTGTTAAGGCTAAAGCCGCACAGGTACATGGCGGCAAAGGTGCCTATCAGCGATACCGGCACCGCCACCGCCGGGATCAGCGTCGCGCGCCCCGAGCGCAGGAACAGGAACACCACCAGGATCACCAGCGCGACGGAGATGATCAGCGTTTGCTCTACCTCCTCAAGCGAGGCGCGGATGGTGGGGGAGCGGTCCTGCGCAATCTGGAGATCGATGGCCGCCGGAATCGTTTCCTGAAGCTCCGGCAGGCGCGCGCGGATGCTGTTCACCGTCTGAATGATGTTGGCTTCCGGCAGCTTGCGGATCATCAGCAAAATCGCCGGTTTGGCGTTGGTCATCCCGGCGTTACGCACGTCCTGCACCGAATCGGTGACGCTGGCGACGTCGCTCAGGCGCACCGCCGCGCCGTTGTTGTAGTGAATAATCAACGGCTGATACTCGGCGGCGGTTTTCAGCTCGTCGTTAGTCTGGATCTGCCAGCGGTGGCTGTTGTCCTCAATCGCGCCCTGCGGCTTACGCACGTTGGCGTTGCTGATGGCGGAACGCACGTCGTCCAGCGACACGCCCTGGTTAAACAGCGCCTGCGGATTCAGCCCCACGCGCACGGCGGGCAGGGAGCTGCCGCCGACGTCCACGTCGCCCACGCCTTCAATCTGGGCGATGGTTTGCGCCAGCTGGGTGGAGGCAAAATCGTACAGCTCGCCCTGGGAGTAGGTCTCTGACGTGAGCGTCAGGATCATGATCGGCGCGTCGGAGGGGTTGGCCTTGCGATAGGTTGGACGGCTCGGCATGCCGCTCGGCAGCAGGCTTTGGGCGGCGTTAATCGCGGCCTGCACGTCACGCGCCGCGCCGTTGATGTCCCGGTCGAAATTGAATTCCAGAATGATGCGCGTGCTGCCCAGCGAACTGCTGGAGGTCATCTCGTTAACCCCGGCAATTCGACCAAGCGAGCGCTCAAGCGGCGTCGCCACCGATGAGGCCATGGTTTCCGGCGAGGCACCCGGCAGCGAGGCGCTGACCATGATCACCGGGAAATCGACCTGCGGCAGCGGGGCCACCGGCAGCAGCCGGAAGCCCAGCACGCCGCACAGGGTGATAGCGACGGAGAGTAAAATCGTCGCCACCGGACGGTAAATGAAGAGGGCGAAAAACTTCACTTACGCCTCCTCTTCACGTTTCGGGAAGCGGCTTTTCGTCCACAGGGCCAGACGGTCAAACAGCAGGTAGATAACCGGCGTGGTAAACAGCGTCAGCACCTGGCTTACGAGCAGGCCGCCGACCATCCCGATGCCCAGCGGACGGCGCAGTTCGGCCCCCACGCCGGTGCTCAGCATCAGCGGCAGCGCGCCCAGCAGGGCGGCGAGGGTGGTCATCAGGATCGGGCGAAAACGCAGCAGACAGGCCTGGTAAATGGCCTCGCGCGGCGCCATACCCTGCTCGCGCTCGGCGGCCAGCGCAAAGTCGATCATCATGATGGCGTTTTTCTTAACGATGCCGATAAGCAGAATGATGCCGATGATCGCAATCACGTCCAGTTCGCTCCCCGCCAGCATCAGCGCCAGCAGTGCCCCCACGCCCGCCGTCGGCAGGGTGGAGAGAATGGTGATCGGGTGGATAAAGCTTTCATACAGCACGCCAAGCACGATATACATCGCCACCACCGCCGCGACAATCAGCCAGACGGTGCTGCCCAGCGCGGCCTGGAACGCCAGAGTACTGCCCTGGAACTGGGTCTGAATATCTGACGGGAAGCTGAGTTCTTTCTCCGCACCCAGAATGGCCTCCACCGCTTCGCCCAGGGAATAACCGTCCGGCACGTTGAACGAAATGGTGGTGGATGGGAACTGATCGAGATGGTTAATCGACAGCGGGGTGTGACGCTCTTCCACGCTGGCAATGGCGCTGAGCGGCACAATCCCGCCGTCTTTGCTGGTCAGGCGTATCGAGTCCAGCGCGGCAAGCCCGGGCGTGTTCTCGGTGTTATGTTCCAGCACCACGCGATACTGGTTCGCCTGGGTGTAAATGGTGGAGATAAGGCGCTGGCCAAAGGCGTTATACAGCGCGTTATCCACGTCGGACATGGTAATGCCCAGACGGCTGGCGGTGTCACGGTTGACGTTGACGTACGCCGCCAGCCCTTTATCCTGCCAGTCGCTGCTGACGTCAGAAATCTGCGGCAGTGCTTTCAGCTTGTCCACCAGCTGCGGCACCCAGGTGCTGAGTGCATCAAGCGAGGTGGCCTGGAGCGTAAACTGGTACTGCGTGCGGCTCACCTGCGTATCAATGGTTAAATCCTGGATCGGTTGCAGATACAGCTCAATGCCCGGTACGCGCGCCACAGCGCTTTGCAGACGCTCAATAACCGCGTTGACGCGATCGTCACGGTCATCGAGCGGTTTAAGGTTAATTTGCAGGCGCGCGCTGTTAAGCGACGGGTTGGTGCCGTCCACGCCCACGTAGGCAGTCAGGCTTTCCACCGCCGGATCTTTCATGATGATCTCAGACACCTGCTGCTGGCGCTGCGCCATGTTGGCGAAGGAGACCGTCTGTGGCGCCTGAAGCGTGCCCTGAATAATGCCGTTGTCCTGAATCGGGAAGAAGCCTTTCGGAATGAAAATCCACAGCATGACGCTGAGCGCCAGCGTGCCGAGGGCCACGCCGAGCGTCGCCCAGGGATGGTTCAGGACTTTCGCCAGCACGCGGCCGTAGGCGGCAATAATGCGCTCGAACATCCGCTCGGAGGCGAGGGAGAAGCGGTTTTGCTTGCGCAAAGATTCGTGGCTCAGCATGCGGGCGCACATCATCGGCGTCAGCGTCAGCGACACCACGGCAGAGATCAGAATGGCGACCGCCAGCGTCACGGCAAACTCGCGGAACAGCCGCCCGACGATATCGCCCATAAACAGCAGCGGGATCAGCACCGCAATCAGCGAGAAGGTGAGTGAAATAATGGTAAAGCCGATCTCCCCCGCGCCCTTCAGCGCGGCGGCTAACGGCTTTTCACCTTTCTCGATATAGCGCGAGATGTTTTCGATTACCACGATGGCGTCGTCCACCACAAACCCGGTGGCGATGGTGAGCGCCATCAGCGTCAGGTTGTTAATCGAGAAGTCGAGAAATACCATTACCGCGAACGTCCCGACCAGCGAGAGCGGCACGGCAACGGCGGGAATGATGGTTGCCGGAACGTTGCGCAGGAACAGGTAGATGATCATCACCACCAGCGCAATCGCCAGCATCAGCTCGAACTGGGTGTCAGTCACTGACGCGCGAATATTCGTGGTGCGGTCAGAGAGCACTTTCACGCTGACCGATTTTGGCAGGCTTTCCACCAGCTGCGGCAGCATGGTGCGAATGCTGTCGGCGGTATCAATAATGTTCGCGCCCGGCTGGCGCTGAACGTTCATGACAATCGCCTGCTGCTTATTAGCCCACGCCCCGAGCCAGCTGTTTTCCGCGCCTTGTTCGACGGTTGCCACGTCGCCCAGGCGGATCGGTGCGCCGTTCTGGTAGGCAATGATCAGCTGACGGTATTCATCGGCGGACTGCATCTGGTCGTTGGCGGAGAGCGTGACCGCGCGGGTCGGGCCGTCCAGCGAGCCCTTCGCTGAGTTAACGTTGGCGCTGCTGATGGCGGTGCGAATGGTTTCGCTGGTTAACCCCAGCGCGGCAATGGCCTGGGCATTGAGCTTAACGCGCACCGCGGGGCGTTGTCCCCCTGCGAGCGTCACCAGCCCGACGCCTGTCACCTGCGAAATCTTCTGCGCCACGCGGGTTTCGACCATGTCTTCCACCTGTGTCATCGGCATGGCGGAGGAGGTGACGGCAAGCGTCATGATCGGCGGGTCTGCCGGGTTCACTTTGCTGTAAACCGGCGGGTTCGGCAGGTCAGACGGCAGCAGGTTGGTGGCGGCGTTAATGGCGGCCTGCACCTCCTGTTCCGCGACGTCCAGCGACAGCGCGAGCTGGAACTGAAGCGTGACGACCGAGGCACCGCCCGAGCTCTGGGAGGACATCTGCTTCAGGCCAGACATCTGGCCAAACTGACGCTCCAGCGGGGCGGTGATGGCGGACGTCACCACATCCGGACTGGCGCCCGGATAGAGGGTGACAACCTGAATAGTCGGGTAGTCCACTTCCGGCAGCGCCGACACGGGCAGAAAACGGTAGCCAATGATCCCGGCCAGCAGGATCGCCACCATCAACAGGGTCGTCGCAACTGGACGTAAGATAAACAGGCGTGATGGCCCACCTGTAGAGCTCGGCGGCATCACCTGCATCAGGCTTTTGCTCCTGTATTCTGCGCTTCCACCACCTCGACCTGCGCCCCTTCGGTCAGCCGGTCAATACCGTCGGTTACGACGCGGTCGCCTGCGGACAGCCCGGCGCTGATCACCACCGTCTGACTGTCCTGGATCCCGGTTTTCACCAGGTGTTTGCTGACCTTGTTTTCGCTGTTCAGCACCCAGACAAAGTTGCCTTCACTACCCATTTGCAGGGCCGCCGTCGGGATCACCACGGCGTTTTCTTCGGTCGCGACCAGCATTCGCGCATTGACGAACTGATTCGGGAACAGGGCATCGTCCTGATTGTTGAAGCGTGCTTTTAGCTTGATGGTGCCGGTGGTGGTGTCGATCTGGTTATCCAGGCTCAACAGCGAACCTTCGCTCAGCTTCTGCTTGTTGGTGCGATCCCAGGCTTCAACTACCAGCGATTTTCCGGCCTTCTGCGCCTGTATCACCGTCGCAATGTCGCTTTCCGGCAGGGTAAAGACGAGATCGATAGGGTGCGTCTGGGTGATCACCACGATGCCCGTGGTATCGCCGCTGGAGATTTGGTTCCCGATATCAACCTGTTTCAGGCCCACGCGGCCGTCAATCGGCGCGGTGATCCGGCTCCAGTCGAGCTGGAGCTGGGCGCTGGCGACCGCGGCTTCGTCGGCCTTGATGGTGCCCTGAGATTCACTGACCAGAGATTGCTGGGTATCCAGCTCCTGGCGCGACACGAGGTTGGTTTTTACCAACTGCTGATAGCGGGCTAAATCGCGGCGGGCATTGGCGAGGGTGGCTTTGTCTTTCGCGAGTTGCCCCTGCGCCTGCGCCAGGGCCACCTTAAACTGGCTTGGATCGATTTCCGCCAGCAGATCGCCCGCTTTCACCTGTTGACCTTCCTGGAAGTGGATGGCCATCAGCTGACCGTCTACGCGGCTACGTACCGTCACGGTGTTGGCGGCAGTGATGGTTCCCAGCCCGGAGAGATAACGAGGCACCGCTTTATTCACCGCCGTTGCCGCCTGCACCGGTGCCAGCGCACCGCCGCGCATACCGTGGCGCCCGCCGCCCGTTGGGCGTTGTGAGGGGCTACTGGCGCCAGCAGGTGCCGTGGAGTTCGCGGACTGGCTGTGCCAGTACCAGGCGGCGGCCAGGACCACCACAATCAGACCAGCGGCGATTGCCCAGCGGGATTTGTTACTGCCTTTCATCGTTATACGTTCTCATCCTGAAACTCTTTCGGGGAATGATACTAGTTTAGTCAGGTAACACAGTGGAAAAATGGAGGAAATATGGAAGACTGTCAGGAATGGTCTGAGTGTGGTGCCGCGGTTTCGCCTTCGCCGGGTGGCGCTGCGCTTACCCGGCCAACGGTTGGAGGATCTTGTTGGCCGGGTAAGGCGAAGCCGCCACCCGGCACAACTCCATTAGCTAAACACCACCTGCGCCCAGCGCGCCAGCCCTGCTGTAACGGAGCCAAAGTCATCGCCGCCGGCAATCGGGATCCCCGGCAGCTGTTCCGCCAACGCTTTCTTGATCAGCGGCGAACGGGCGCTACCGCCGGTCAGGTAAATCACGTCCGGCTTCACTTTGCCATTCTCAAGCGCCAGCTGCACCTGCTCCAGAATACGCTGAAGCGGCTGAGTCAGCGCCATTTCCAGCCCTTCCTGGGTGATAGCCGTAGCCAGATCGTCACTGATAAACGGCAGCGAAACCGCATGCTCAGGACGATCGGAAAGGGCGATTTTGCTCTCTTCGGCGGTGCGCACCACGCGGTAGCTCAGGCGCTGACGCCACACCTTATACAGCAGCGCGACCTTCTCTGCATCCTGTGCATCACGCACCAGATCGTTGAGGAAACGGCCATTCGCGGTGCTGTAAAAATCACTCTGGGCAGGGACGTCGTTGATGGCAATCGCGTTCCACCACGGCAGGATCGGCAGGGCGATGCCTTTCTCGGTTTGACCGCCCATGCCGAGCAGCGGCATCAGGCTCTTGAATGCCAGGGCAATATCCAGATCGTTACCGCCCACTCGGCAGCCGCTGTGCCCCAGCAGACTGTTTTCACGATCGCGACGGTGATGCCACTTCGGACCCATCAGCAGTAATGAGCAGTCCGTCGTTCCGCCGCCGATGTCCACTACCAGCACCCGTTGTTCTTCTGTCAGCGTGGCTTCAAAATCCAGCCCCGCTGCAACCGGCTCATACTGGAATACCACGTCACGGAAGCCAGCCCGGTGCGCTGCACGCTCAAGGATCCCCTGCGCCTGCTGGTTGGCGTCGTCGCCGCCCAGCCCCTGGAAGTTGATCGGACGGCCAATCACCGCCTGGGTGATGGCATCCGGCACCTGGGACTGCGCCTGATTGCGGATGTGCAGCATCATCGCGCAGACCAGATCTTCAAACATCGCCACTTGCTGTGGCTTCAGGCCGCTGGCGCCGAGGAAGGATTTCGGCGATTTAACGAAGTAGACCTCTTCCGGATCTTCAATGTACTGCCCGAGGGAAGAGAGGCCGAACTGCACGCTGGAAGGGGTAACGTCGATATCTTCCTCGCGGTTAAAGCTGACCGCACGGCGCAGCAGCGCCTGGGTTTCCGCTGCGGTAGCAGGAACCTGATGATGGCGGAACAGCCACTCGCTCACCGCTTCACGCGTCGGCGCACAGAGCATTGACGGCAACAGCGTACTGCCGTTTTCCATTTTCAGGAGCTGCGGTTGTCCGTTTTGCATTATCGCAACCGAGCAGTTTGCGGTGCCGTAGTCGAATCCAATAAACACAATAAATCCCCATGCCGGTGAGAAGGGGCGAGACTTTAGCGAAATGTCTGCCAGGCGACAACAGGAATATGAAAGCAAGGCGCAACGCGATCTTTCGGTTTATGCTGAGGTAAATACAAAAGGAGAGACAATGTACACCCTGAACTGGCAACCGCCTTACGACTGGTCGTGGATGTTTGGCTTTCTTGCCGCGCGTGCGGTCACGGGGGTTGAGACCGTTACGAAGGATTACTACGAGCGCAGTTTTGGCTATGCCGGGCACAAGGGCGTTTTCCGGGTTACGCCAGACAGCGCAACCCATACGCTTGCGGTGTCGCTTAGCCCTGGCCTGATCCCGGTGGCGGATATCTGCCTGGACCGCATCGCCCGCCTTTTTGACCTCGATTGCGACCCGCAGCACATTGCACAGACCCTCGGCGATCTCGGCGCGGCGCGGCCGGGGTTACGTTTGCCCGGCGCAATGGATGCTTACGAGCAGGGCGTGCGCGCCATTCTCGGACAACTGGTAAGCGTGGCGATGGCGGCTAAACTGGCGTCACGGGTGGTGGCGCTGTGCGGTGAACCCATCCAGGACGCGCCGGGCTACCTCTGCTTTCCTCCGCCAGAGGTACTGGCCGCGGTGGATCCGCTGGCGTTGAAAGCACTCGGGATGCCGCTCAAGCGTGCGGAGTCGTTGATTCATCTGGCGCAGTCGGTGGTGGACGGTGAATTCCCGCTGTTCCCGCCCGCGAACGTTGAGGACGGGATGAAGGCGCTACAGCAGCGCCCCGGCATCGGGCGCTGGACCGCGAATTATCTGGCCCTGCGCGGCTGGCAGGCGAAGGATGTTTTCCTGCCGGATGATTATCTGATTAAACAGCGCTTTGCCGGTATGACGCCCGCGCAGATCCGTCGCTACGCCGAGCGCTGGCAGCCGTGGCGCTCGTATGCGCTGTTACATATTTGGTACACCGACGGCTGGTCGCCGTCAGTTGATGGCGAAATAGCTGGTATTCAGCAGTAGATCGAGCGGCTGCGCTTCCCCAATGGTGTCGCCGTAGATAAAGTCAACGCCGATGCCCGACAGCGTATTCATCATGATCGACTGATGGCATGGCCCGGCAATGGTTTTTATGCCCAGACGCTGGGCATGGCCCTGAATGATGGTCACCATCATCTCGTCCATCAGATTGCCGTGGACGTTGGTCACCACGTCTGCATCCAGCAGCAGATAATCAGCGGTGTTGGCGCTGAGCTGGCTGAAGACGTTCATATCGCGTCCAACCCGCGTCAGCACCACGCGACAGCCAGCCTGACGAAGCTTTTGCAGACCCTGCTGCACGTTTTCATCCGTATTGCTCAGCACATCAGCGGCAATCGCCAGATGCAGCAGCCGCGCCGGCAGCGGACCTTTGGTAATGAGGTCGAGCAGCTCATCCACCAGCGTGACGCTGGCTAAACCCGCTTCTGAGAGCGGCAGCGCGACGCCCATTCCTTTGGCCGCCACCTGTGCGGCATAGGTACGGAAGAATTCGCTGAAGATACGTCGGTCCAGGGCGTGCAGCAGCTCCGGCTCCGCCAGCCCGGCGCGGAAGGCATGCTCTTCCAGCACTTCCCCCTGGCTGGTCCACAGCCGCAAGGAAATCAGCCAGAAGCTACTGCTCTCGGGAATGCGCGGCGAGGCGACGCTGCGGGCGATCATCAGCAGATGGTTATCTTTAATCATGTGCCACTGCTCATCCAGCGACATCATGCTGCGCGTGCTGTGGATCCTCTCCTGCTGGGGTTCATAGACGGTGACCACGCCGCGCCCGCTGTTTTTCGAGGCGTAGCAGGCGATATCGGCCTGAGACATCACTTCCGCAGCCTGATAATTGGTGTCGTCAATCAGCGTAATCCCCGCACTGGCACCAATACGGTGCAGGCGTCCTTCCCAGGAAAAATGATAGTTGTTGATGGCGTCGATCAACCGGCCCGCAATGTAGCGTGCGCTTTCGACGTTGCAGTCCGGCAGCAGCAGGCCAAACTCGTCGCCGCCCAGACGCGCCAGCACGTCGCTGGAGCGCAGCATGGTCAGCATCAGCGAAGAGAGTTCGCGCAGGAGCGCGTCGCCCGCCGCGTGGCCTGCCGTATCGTTCACCGCCTTAAAACGGTCAAGATCGATAAAGACCAGCGCGTGATGCTGATGGGTCTCCTGTACTGTCTGCAACAGACGCTTCAGATGGTTTTCAAAGCTGACGCGGTTCGCCAGGTGAGTCAGGGCGTCATGTGAGGCGCTGTAACTCAGCTGGCGCAGCATTTTGCGCGACTCGGTCACGTCCTGAATCACCAGCACCGAGCCGATGGTGTTACCTTCCAGAGTGCTGAGGGGGGTAATGCTGTAATGAATGTCGAAACTGCCGCCATTGCGGCAGTTAAGCACCACGTCCTGTTCGATATCGGTACGGGACATATCGCCGCTGTGGATGTTTTCCATTAACGGACCGTTCTCGCCAAAGGTAATGTGCAGCACCTTCAGAACGGGCTGACCCAGCGCTTCGCTTTGCGACCAGCCGCTCATCTTCTCGGCGACCGGGTTCATAAAGGTGATGTTCATGTCGAAATCGGTGCACAGCACCGCTTCGCCGATGGAGTCGAGGGTGATATGCAGGCGCTCTTTTTCCTGGAACAGCGCCTCGTTCAGCTGCTTCACCTCGGTCATATCCATGTTGATCCCTAACAGCCGCTCCACTTCGCCCTGTTTGTTCAGTACCCGGTTCGCCAGCGAACGAATGTGGCGGATGCCATCCTTGACGCGAATGCGAAATTCCAGCTTGAAAGGCACCCTGGCCTGAAGGGATTCTCGCAGCACCTGTTCGGCGTGGGGGCGATCTTCAGGCACCATGGCCGCATGCCAGAGCTGCCAGGTGGGTTTAATGTGCGGGGGGATCTCGTACAGCTCAAACATCCGCTTATCCCAGCTGATCACGTCCGGCTCGAGATCCCACTCCCATATCCCGATGCCACCGGCTTCGTTCGCGAGGGTGATACGCTCCATCAGGCGCTTATTGACCCACTCGGTCTGTTTCAGGTCGTTGATATCTTCAATCTGGGCAATAAAGTAGAGCGGGGTGCCGTCGGCATGGCGCACAACGGAGACGGCCAGCAGCGCCCACACCACCGCGCCGCTGCGAGTGTAGTAGCGTTTTTCGAGGCTGTAGCTATTGATCTCCCCGTTAATCAGCTGTCCCAACTGCTCCAGGTCGGTATTTAAATCTTCTGGCCAGGTTAACTGCTGAAACGTGAGCGACTGGAGTTCAGACTGGCTGTAACCGAGGAAATTGCACAGCGCCTTGTTGGCCTGGAGCCACTGGCCCTCAATGCCCACCAGCGCCATACCAATCGCGGAATATTCCATCGCATTACGAAAACGTTCTTCGCTTTCCGTAATATGTTTACGCTCGGCCCGGAAGGCATACATCACCATCGTCATAATATTGGCGGGGAGCAGCATCATCAGGAAGGGGAGCCACGGCGCGTTGAAGGTGACGATCATGGAGGAGGGCGTCATGGAGAGCGGATTTCGCGCCATCATCAGGGACACCATCATGATGGTGAATAAAAATATCAGGAACGCTTCCATACGCGGCAGACGAACCGCGCTCCACATCAGCAGAACGATGATGCAGGTGAATGGCCACGGCAGCCAGGTGATTGCCGTCCAGCAAAGAACCAGCGTAACGACCAGGGTCACCAGCGTTTCCAGCAGCAGTTTCGGATTGCGGTGGCGCAGCAGGTAATGCGGTTTAAACAGCAGACCTAAAGGCACCAGCGCCAGCGCGCCAATGGCCTCTGAAAGTACCCAGACAAGGAAATTACGCAGCGGCTCCGCGCTCGGCACCAGAAAATGAACCAGAACGCCCCCCACCAGCGGCGGCACAAGGGCACTGCCGAGGGCAAGCCGGACCCAGTCGTTGAGGTTTTGCAGCGGATTATACCAGGGGAGCAGTTTACGCAGTAACAGCGCGCCAACCGTGGCCTCAATGATATTAATCGCCGTGTAGGTGATGTTGAGCGATTCCCATGAGAAGAGCATCCACGAGGCAAAGATATTGCCAAAAGAGCAGGCGAGGGCAATGCCGGGCCACATTTTTCCCGCGTGGCGGTAAAACGCTACCATCATTATTGAAGTCGGGAACCACAATGGCGCCAGCAGCGTACCGAAGCGAGTCAGCTCGAGGGAAAATAAGGTGAAGATGAACGTGACCAGACCCAGACAGACAAGCCGCAGTAAAGGATGTGGGGTAGTAACCAAAACCCGCTGGTATTGTTTATTCATTACCGCTCTATCCAGGGACGCCATGTTGTCAGGAGCCAGGTCCGGACGCGTGAAATTAATAATTTGGTTTATGCTAGTACAAACATTTTACAATTCATATGCCGAGTGCTCAGATTTTGACTTCACAGACTTATAAAATAGTTACTCTGCGAAGAATGGTGATGAAATGGTGAAAATCCGCGCGTAAAAATTTCGCTAAAGGCGTGAAACGTCGCTTTTCAGCCCGCCTCGCATAACCTGCGCATTCGACTGGTATCACGCCCCCGAAATCCCTATAATTGCCGCGTTTGACGCTCCGGCGTCGTCCTTCCTTACATCCAGGTTAATCAGGTCGCTAAATTTATGACTGATAAGTCTCATCAGTGCGTCATCATAGGCATCGCCGGCGCATCGGCTTCAGGTAAAAGTCTTATTGCCAGTACGCTTTATCGCGAACTACGTGAACAAGTGGGTGATGAGCATATCGGTGTTATTCCCGAAGATAGCTATTACAAAGATCAATCCCATCTTTCGATGGAAGAGCGCGTAAAAACCAACTACGACCACCCCAGTGCGATGGATCACAGCTTGCTGTTCCAGCATCTGGAAGCGCTAAAGCGCGGCGAGGCAATTGAGCTGCCCGTCTACAGCTACGTGGAACATACCCGCACCCAGGAAACGATCCGTATCGAGCCCAAGAAGGTGATTATCCTTGAAGGGATTTTGCTGCTCACCGACGCCCGTCTGCGCGAATCAATGAACTTCTCGATTTTCGTCGACACCCCGCTGGATATCTGCCTGATGCGGCGTATCAAACGCGACGTTAACGAACGCGGCCGCTCCATGGACTCGGTGATGGCGCAATATCAGAAAACCGTTCGCCCGATGTTCCTGCAATTTATTGAGCCTTCGAAACAATACGCCGATATTATCGTGCCTCGTGGCGGTAAAAACCGTATTGCCATTGATATCTTAAAAGCGAAAATCAGTCAGTTTTTTGAATAAGCCGTGTGAATTGTGTACCGTTCAGAGATAACCTGGTTTTGCCCTGACGCCGTAAGGCTTCAGGGTGCGATGCACGAAAGGAGAAAGTGCCATGCGTCTTTGTGACCGCGATATAGAAGCCTGGCTGGATGAAGGCCGCCTGTCTATCACCCCGCGTCCGCCGGTTGAGCGTATTAACGGCGTGACCGTCGATGTGCGTCTGGGGAATAAATTCCGCACCTTCAGCGGCCACACGGCACCGTTTATCGACCTCAGCGGGCCGAAAGACGAAGTCAGCGCGGCGCTGGATCGCGTCATGAGCGACGAAATCGTCATCGACGAAGGAGAGGCGTTTTATCTCCATCCTGGCGAACTGGCGCTGGCGGTGACCTTTGAATCGGTCACGCTGCCTGCGGATCTGGTCGGCTGGCTTGACGGACGCTCTTCCCTGGCGCGTCTGGGCCTGATGGTGCACGTCACCGCGCACCGTATCGATCCGGGCTGGTCGGGCCGTATCGTGCTGGAGTTCTTTAACGCCGGTAAACTGCCGCTGGCGCTTCGTCCGGGAATGATGATTGGTGCGTTGAGCTTCGAACCGCTGACCGGCCCGGCAGACCGTCCTTATAACCGCCGTCAGGACGCAAAATATCGCGACCAGCAGGGTGCGGTTGCCAGTCGTATCGATAAAGACTGATCTGTGAGTTCACTGAGGAAGCCATGAGAAGAGTTCTGACAACGCTGATGATTTTGCTGGTGGTGCTGGTGGCTGGCCTTTCAGCGTTGGTGCTGCTGGTTAACCCGAATGACTTCCGGGCCTACATGGTGCGGCAGGTGGAAGCGCGCAGCGGGTATGAACTCAAGCTGGACGGGCCCCTGCGCTGGCACGTCTGGCCGCAGCTCAGCATTCTCTCCGGACGTATGTCGCTCACCGCGCCGGGCGCCGCGCAGCCGCTGGTGACGGCGGATAACATGCGTCTTGATGTTGCGCTCATCCCGCTCTTATCCCATCAGCTCCAGGTTGAACAGGTGATGCTGAAAGGGGCGGTGATTCAGCTTACGCCGCAAACCGAAGCCGTTCGTCAGGCGGATGCGCCGGTCGCACCGCGTGAAAACACCTTGCCTGACGTCCCCTCTGATACCGGCTGGTCGTTCGATATTGGTAATCTGAAAGTTGCTGACAGCGTGCTGGTTTTCCAGCATGAGGATGACGAACAGATCACCGTACGCAATATCAATCTCAGGATGGAGCAGGACGCCAATCATCACGCCACCATGGAGTTCTCCGGACGGATCAACCGCAATCAGCGCGATCTCAACCTGTCGATGAACGCAAACGTGAACGCTTCTGACTATCCGCACCAGCTGACGGCGGACGTTCAGCAGCTCAACTGGCAGCTGACCGGCGCGGATTTACCCGCGAAGGGGATTGCCGGCCAGGGCACGATGCAGGCGGTGTGGCATGAAGAGCGCAAACAGCTCGAACTGAACGCGCTCAACCTCCAGGCCAACGACAGTTCCCTGAAGGGGCAGGCGAGCGTCACGCTTGATGAGAAACCTAAGTGGGTGCTGGATCTGCAATTCGACAAGCTGAATCTCGAGAACCTGCTTCCGCTCCAACCGGTGAACGCGACCGATGAGGGAGCCACGCAGGTAGGGCAAAGCCAGGCCACGCAGTCGCGTCCGGTGATCTCCTCAAATCTCGATCTGCCTGACTACAACGGCCTGCGCGGATTTACCGCCGACATTCTGCTGAAAGCGAACAGCGTGCGCTGGCGTGGAATTGATTTTACTGACGTCAGCAGCCAGATGTTCAACCACAACGGCCTGCTGGTCATCTCCGAGCTCAGCGGAAAAATGGGAGCAGGGAACCTCTCCCTGCCGGGCACGCTGGATGTACGCAAAGACGTTGCCAGCGCCGCGTTCCAGCCGCGTCTGGAAAACGTTGAAATTGGCACCATCCTGAAAGCCTTTAATTACCCAATTGCCCTCACGGGGCAGCTGTCGCTGGCAGGGGATTTCTCTGGCACGAAGATTGATGCGGATGCCTTCCGTCGTAGCTGGCAGGGGCAGGCGCACGTTGAGCTGAAAGATACGCGCATGGAAGGGCTGAACTTCCAGCAGCTGGTGCAGCAGGCGGTAGAGCGCAGCAGCAGCGTGAAAGCGAATGAAAACTACGACAGCGCAACCCGTCTCGACAGCTTTACCAGTGAGCTTGCCCTCGACGACGGTCAGCTCTCGCTGGACGACATGCAGGGCACTTCGTCACTGCTGGCGCTGACCGGAACCGGCGCGCTGGATCTGGTGAAAGAGACGGCAGACACCCGCTTCAACGTCCGCGTGAAGGCTGGCTGGGAAGGCGAAGGCCAGCTTGTAGAGTTCCTGAAAGAGACGCCGATACCGCTGCGCGTTTATGGAAAATGGCAGGCGCTGAATTACAGTTTGCAGGTCGATCAGATCCTGCGTAAGCACCTTCAGGATGAAGCGAAACGTCGGCTGAATGACTGGGCGGACCGCAATAAAGAGTCTCAGTCAGGTAAGGACGTGAAAAAACTGCTCGATAAGCTGTGATGCCTGTTGTGCCGGGTGGCATGTACGGCCTGATGCCCTCACCCCGGCCCTCTCCGACGGGGAGAGGGAGCAAACACTAAAAACGGCAACGAGGTTGCCGTTTTGCTTTTTACCTACACCTCAAAATCCATCTCATCTTCACCGCGCAGCGGTATCAGCTGCACCTTCTGCACGCGATGGCTCTCTACCTGCAAGGTTTTGAGCATGTAATCCCCCACCTGGACCTCTTCCCCCGGCTGCGGAATACGTTGCAGATTTTCCATCAGCAAACCGGCGATGGTGTGATATTCGCGCTTCTCGTCCAGCGGAAGCGGAACGAACTGCACCAGATCTTCGAGCGGCATGTGGCCGTTGGCGGTCCAGCTGCCGTCGGCGTTTTTCTGAATATCGTGGCGCGCATCGATCTCATCCACCTCATTAGGCAGATTACCGGCGATGGTTTCCATCACGTCGCTGAGCGTCACCAGCCCTTCCACAGAACCAAACTCATCAACGACAAACGCGAAGTGGGTGCGCGCGTTGCGGAACTGCTCCAGCGCGGAGAGCAGCGGCAGCGCTTCCGGGAAGACCAGCGGCTGGCGCACCAGCGCGCGCAGGTTTAGCGGCTCGCCGTGAAGCTGCTGTTGCAGCAGGTCAATCACGTGTACCACGCCCAGCAGCTCTTCTTCCTCTTCACCGCCGGTCACGACCACGCGGGTGTGCTGGTTTTTATCCAGCAGGGCACGGATCTGCTCTTCCGGCGCCGTCAGGTCAATATGCTCAATGTCATGGCGGGAGGTCATGATACTGCTCACTGT
Organism: Enterobacter sp. CRENT-193; assembly: GCF_002787395.1. NCBI lineage: Bacteria > Pseudomonadati > Pseudomonadota > Gammaproteobacteria > Enterobacterales > Enterobacteriaceae > Enterobacter > Enterobacter sp. CRENT-193. The sequence goes on from NZ_CP024812.1 coordinate 2,473,091, forward strand.
GCGCTGGTTGAGGTTAAGCACGCGCTCTATCATCCGGCGTTCCTGCGGGTTGAAGATCTGCCCGTCGCTGTGGTCGGCAAGCATCGCCGCGGATTCAGCATCCAGCTCGGCATCCTCTTTTTTGCCGCTCAGCAGGCGCATCACCGTATCTGCGGTGCGCTGACGTAATGTCTGGTTCGCGGAAAGAAAACGGCGACGGTTGAAAATGGCCAGTTGGTTGAGAAACTCAATCAGCACCGAGAAACCAATGGCGGCGTACAGATACCCTTTCGGGATATGGAAGCCAAAACCATCCGCGACCAGGCTAAAGCCAATCATCAGAAGGAAGCTCAGACAGAGGATGACGATACTCGGGTGACTGTTCACGAAGCGCGTCAGGGCTTTACTGGCGAGCACCATCAGGGTGATGGCGATGATCACCGCGGCCATCATCACCGCCAGATGGTCAACCATCCCGACGGCCGTGATCACGGAGTCGAGAGAAAAGACGGCATCCAGCACCACTATCTGCGCGACCACTGGCCAGAATTTTGCACCGCGTCGCTGGGTGGGGTTTTCACTGTCTTTTCCTTCCAGCCGCTCATTAAGCTCAACCGTGGCTTTGAACAGCAGGAACAATCCGCCGAAAAGCATGATCAGGTCGCGGGCGCTAAAGCTCAGACCCTGCACGCTGAATAAGGGTTTGGTCAGCGTCACCAGCCACGAGATTGAGGCCAGTAACAGCAGACGCATCACCATGGCGAGCAGAAGACCCGTCACGCGGGCGCGGTCGCGTTGTGAAGGGGGTAATTTATCGGCAAGGATGGCGATAAACACCAGGTTATCAATGCCGAGCACTAATTCGATGACGACCAGCGTCACCAGCCCGGCCCAGATTGATGGATCGGCAATCCATTCCATAGTAAATGCAATACCTTCTGTTATATGACTAATGTCACACTTCGATCATGGATAAAGCCGACGGAAATTGCAATGCCGGGGTGAGATTTCTCTTAATGCTACACTCAGGTAAACCCCATTTGCCGGGCGGTGTAAATAAGTTAATTGCGAAGATTTAATTACAGAAGTCGTTATTTAGGAAATATCGCAATAAATGGTCCGGCGATCTATTTTGTCAATATAAAGAAAATCCGAAAACCTTAAAACTTTGCTCTTAATATTAATCTTAAAAACGAATATTAGGACGGTTGTCTCCTTGCCTGCTATTAGGTTAGCTGCAACAATTCTTCCAGCATCAAATGTTAAAACTCCTTGTTGCTATTTTTGTTTCGGTCTTTGGTGAAGGTTATACATTATCAATCGCCCCTGTGAGGCGTTTGATATATTTCGCAAAAGGCCTTATCCAAGAGGGTATCTAACCATAACGCATTGTTTAGTCAGTGGATTGGTAACTGAAAGCCAAGGGCGGTAGCGTGCCTGAAAGCGTGTGAATCAGCCTCAATTATTCTGTCAATAGCCAATGGATGAATAAGCTTTTTTTAGGACTGATGCCAGTTATATTGCTAAATGATTAACTGCATTCTGATTGTCACCACGACCCGCGCTTATTTTAATTGCACAGGATAATTACTCTGCCAAAGTGATAAATAATCAATGATGAAATCCAAAATGAAATTGATGCCATTATTGGTGTCTGTGACCTTGATGAGTGGTTGCACGGTCTTTCCCGGCAGCAATATGTCGACAATGGGCAAGGATGTGATTAAACAGCAGGATGCTGATTTTGATCTCGACAAAATGGTGAATGTGTATCCATTAACCCCACGTCTGGTGGAACAATTACGCCCACGTCCAAATGTTGCTCAGCCAAATATGTCTCTGGACCAGGAAATTGCCTCTTACCAGTATCGCGTGGGTCCGGGTGACGTCATTAACGTGACCGTCTGGGATCACCCGGAGCTGACCACGCCTGCGGGCCAGTACCGTAGCTCAAGCGACACCGGTAACTGGGTACAGTCCGATGGCACCATGTTCTATCCCTACATTGGCAAAGTGCACGTCGCGGGCAAAACGCTTGCTGAGATCCGTAGTGATATTACCGGCCGCCTGGCGCAGTACATTGCTGACCCGCAGGTGGACGTTAATATCGCCGCGTTCCGATCCCAGAAAGCCTATATCTCTGGCCAGGTCAATAAATCCGGCCAGCAGGCTATTACTAACGTCCCGCTCACCGTTCTTGATGCGATCAATGCCGCAGGCGGCTTAACCGACGGCGCTGACTGGCGCAACGTGGTGCTAACCCACAACGGCAAAGAGCAGCGCATTTCGCTTCAGGCGCTGATGCAAAACGGTGACCTGACCCAGAACCGCCTCCTCTATCCGGGCGACATTCTGTACGTGCCGCGCAATGACGATCTGAAAGTGTTCGTGATGGGTGAAGTGAAGAAACAGAGCACCCTCAAGATGGACTTCAGCGGTATGACCCTGACCGAAGCGCTGGGCAATGCGGAAGGCATCGACCTGACCGCCTCCAACGCCAGCGGTATCTTCGTGATCCGTCCTATCAAAGGCGAGAACGCGAAGGGCAAGATTGCCAACATCTACCAGCTGGATATGTCCGACGCGACGTCGCTGGTCATGGCAACGTCGTTCCGTCTCCAGCCGTACGATGTGGTCTATGTCACCACCGCGCCGGTTGCCCGCTGGAACCGTCTGATCAACCAGTTGCTGCCTACCATCAGTGGCGTTCGCTACATGACGGATACGGCGAGCGACGTTCATAACTGGTAAGCCGCGATGTTTAACAAAATTCTGGTGGTGTGCGTGGGGAACATTTGCCGTTCCCCCACGGCTGAAAGGCTGTTGAAAAATTACCAGCCTGCGTTAACGGTCGACTCCGCAGGGCTGGGCGCGCTGGTCGGAAAAGGTGCCGACGAACGTGCCGCAAGCGTTGCCCTTGAGCATAACCTCTCACTCGACGGGCACGTTGCCCGTCAGGTCTCTGGCCGGATGTGCCGGGAATATGACCTGATCCTCGCGATGGAAAAACGCCACATTCACGCGCTGTGCGATATCGCACCGGAGATGCGCGGCAAGGTGATGCTGTTTGGTCACTGGGATGGTGAGCGCGAAATTCCCGATCCGTATCGCAAGAGCCGCGAGGCCTTTGAGGCGGTATACACCTTACTAGACCAGTCTGCCCGTCAGTGGGCGCAGGCACTGAAAGCTCAGCAGGGATAACAATGACAGAAAAAACAAGACCTTCTGCCGCCCCGACGTCGGGCAGTGATGAAATCGATATCGGTCGCCTGGTCGGGACCGTTATTGAAGCGAAATGGTGGGTGCTGGGTATTACCGCCATTTTTGCCGTGGCGGCGATCGTTTATACGCTGTTCGCGACGCCTATTTACAGCGCCGACGCGCTGGTGCAGATCGAACAAAATACCGGAAACTCGCTGGTTCAGGATATCGGCTCGGCGCTGGCCAACAAGCCGCCGGCATCGGAAGCCGAAATTCAGCTGATTCAGTCGCGCCTGGTACTGGGCAAAACGGTTCACGACCTGGGGCTGGATATCGCGGTCACCAAAAACACCTTCCCGGTGTTTGGCGCAGGCTGGGATCGCCTGATGGGGCGCAGTAACGATACGGTAAAAGTGACCGACTTCGTGATCCCAAAAGGGGCAGGGGACCAAACCTTTACCCTGACCGTGCTGGGACCAAAACAGTATCAGCTGACCAGCGACGCGGGCTTCAGCGCGCGCGGCGAGGTGGGGCAGATGCTGACCAAAGAGGGCGTCAGCATCAAGGTCAGCGCAATTCAGGCGCATGAGGGCGGGGAGTTTACGGTCACCAAATTCTCGACGCTCGGGATGATCAACAACCTGCAAAACAACCTGACCGTCACCGAAAACGGCAAGGACACCGGCGTTCTGAGCATGACCTTCACCGGTGAAGACAAGGATCAAATTCGCGACATCCTCAATAGCATCACCCGCAACTATCTGGAGCAGAACGTTGAGCGCAAGTCAGCGGAAGCCGCAAAAAGCCTGGCGTTTCTCAGTAAACAGCTGCCGGAGGTGCGCGCCCGTCTGGATGACGCTGAGAACAAGCTGAACGCGTACCGTCAGGACAAGGATTCCGTCGATCTGCCGCTGGAGGCGAAATCGGTTCTCGACTCCATGGTGAATATTGATGCGCAGCTGAACGAGCTGACCTTCAAAGAGGCGGAGATTTCCAAGCTCTATACCAAACGTCACCCGGCGTACCGCACTTTGCTGGAGAAACGTCGTACCCTGGAAGAAGAGAAGGCGAAGCTGAATGACCGCGTGACCGCGATGCCGAAGACGCAGCAGGAAATTGTACGCCTGACGCGTGATGTGGAATCCGGCCAGCAGGTTTACATGCAGCTGCTGAACAAACAGCAGGAGCTGAAAATCACCGAAGCCAGCACCGTCGGCGACGTGCGTATCGTTGACCCGGCGATTACCCAGCCGGGCGTGCTGAAGCCGAAGAAGGCGCTGATTATCCTCGGCAGCATTATTCTCGGCCTGATGCTTTCCATTGTCGGCGTGCTGCTGCGCTCGCTGTTCAACCGCGGTATCGAAAGCCCGCAGGTGCTGGAAGAGAACGGGATCAGCGTGTACGCCAGCATCCCGCTCTCCGAGTGGCAGAAGTCCCGTGACAGCGTCAAAACCGTTAAGGGCGTTAAGCGTTACAAACAGAGCCAGCTGCTGGCCGTGGGTAACCCGACTGACCTGGCGATTGAAGCGGTGCGCAGCCTGCGTACCAGCCTCCACTTCGCCATGATGCAGGCCAAAAACAACGTCCTGATGATGACCGGCGTTAGCCCATCAATCGGTAAAACCTTCGTCTGCGCCAACCTGGCGGCGGTGGTGAGCCAGACCAACAAGCGCGTGCTGCTGATCGACTGCGACATGCGTAAGGGCTACACCCACGAGCTGCTGGGGACCAACAACGTTAACGGACTGTCGGAAATCCTGCTCGGTAAAGGGGAAATCAGCGAGAGCGCCAAGCCGACGTCGATTCCGAAATTTGACCTGATCCCGCGTGGCCAGGTGCCGCCGAACCCGTCTGAACTGCTGATGAGCGAGCGCTTTACGCAGCTGATTGAGTGGGCGAGCAAAAACTATGACCTGGTGCTGATCGATACCCCACCAATTCTGGCGGTTACCGACGCTGCCGTGGTAGGGCGTCATGCGGGCACCACGCTGATGGTCGCACGCTATGCGGTGAACACCCTTAAGGAAGTGGAAACCAGCCTGAGCCGCTTTGAGCAGAATGGTATTGAGGTGAAGGGGGTCATTCTGAACTCCATCTTCCGCCGCGCGACCGGGTATCAGGATTACGGCTATTACGAGTACGAATACAAGTCTGACAGTAAATAACAAAATGCACCCCACACCCCTCACCCTAACCCTCTCCCCAAAGGGGAGAGGGGACTGTTCGGTGCTGGATTTGGGGGACGAACGTAATGATAACCACTGGATGCCTTTCACCCTCTCCCCTATGGGGAGAGGGCCGGGGTGAGGGGAAAATATGACCACACAACGCCCTTTGATTTCTATCTATATGCCGACATGGAATCGTCAGCAGCTGGCGATCCGCGCGATTAAATCGGTCCTGCGTCAGGATTACGATAACTGGGAACTGATTATCGTGGATGACTGTTCCTCCTCTTACGAACAACTGCAAAAGTTTGTTGAAGACCTGAACGACCCGCGCGTGGTGTACACCCACAACGCCATCAACTCCGGGGCGTGTGCGGTGCGCAACCAGGCGATTATGCAGGCGAAAGGGCAGTATCTGACCGGTATCGACGACGATGACGAATGGACGCCAAACCGTCTGTCGATCTTCCTGTCGCACAAAGCGCAGCTGGTGACCCACGCGTTTCTGTATGCCAATGACTATGTCTGTCAGGGCGAGGTCTATTCGCAGCCGGCCAGCCTGCCGCTGTATCCGAAATCACCGTATTCCCGACGCCTGTTCTACAAGCGCAACATTATCGGCAATCAGGTGTTTACCTGGGCATGGCGCTTTAAGGAGTGCCTGTTCGATACCGAGCTGAAGGCCGCGCAGGATTACGACATTTTCCTGCGGATGGTGGTGGAGTACGGCGAGCCGTGGAAGGTGGAAGAGGCCACGCAGATCCTGCACATCAATCACGGGGAGATGCAAATCACCTCGTCGCCGAAGAAATTCTCGGGCTACTTCCATTTTTACCGCAAGCACAAGGACAAGTTTGACCGTGCCAGCCGGAAGTATCAGCTCTTCACCCTGTATCAGATCCGTAACAAGCGCATGAACTGGCGCACGTTGCTGACGTTGCTGTCGGTACGTAACGGCAAGCGTCTGGCTGACGGGCTTCGGGGGAAATAATGTTTCTGGAAGATTGTCGCGCTAACAGCTGGAGCCTGCGCCCGTGCTGCATGGTTCTGGCCTACCGTATTGCGCACTTTTGCTCGGTGTGGCGCAAAAAAAATGTGCTGAACAATATCTGGGCCGCGCCGGTGCTGGTGCTGTACCGCATCATCACCGAATGCTTTTTTGGCTATGAAATTCAGGCCGCAGCCACCATTGGCCGCCGCTTTACCATTCATCACGGTTATGCGGTGGTCATCAACAAGTTCGTCGTCGCGGGTGATGATTTCACCATTCGCCACGGGGTGACGATCGGCAACCGCGGGCCGGACAGCCTGGCCTGCCCGGTCATCGGCAATAACGTCGAGCTGGGTGCCAACGTAGTGATGATTGGGGACATTACCGTGGGCAATAACGTGACGATTGGCGCAGGCAGCGTGGTGCTGGACAGCATTCCGGACAACGCGCTGGTGGTGGGCGAGAAAGCCCGCGTGAAGGTGATTAAATGAACATTCTGCAATTTAACGTACGCCTCGCAGAGGGCGGGGCGGCAGGCGTAGCGCTGGATCTGCACCAGCGCGCGCTGCAAAAAGGACTCCAGTCGCGCTTTGTTTACGGTTACGGCAAAGGTGGCAAGAAAAGCGTCAGCCATGATAACTATCCGCAGGTGCTGAAGCAGACGCCACGTCTGACCTCCATCGCCAATATTGCGCTGTTCCGCCTGTTTAACCGCGACCTGTTCGGCAACCTGAATAATCTCTACCGCACCGTCACCCGCACTCGCGGCCCGGTTGTGCTGCACTTCCATGTGCTGCACAGCTACTGGCTGAATCTGGAGGAGGTGGTGGCGTTTTGTGGCAAGGTGAAGGCGCACAAGCCGGATACCCGATTCGTCTGGACGCTGCACGACCACTGGAGCGTGACCGGACGTTGCGCCTTTACCGACGGCTGCGAAGGCTGGAAAGATAACTGCCAGAAATGCCCTACGCTCAGCAACTACCCGCCTGTGAAGGTCGATCGCGCGCATCAGCTGGTTGAGGGTAAGCGTCAGCTGTTCCGCGATATGCTCTCGCTCGGCTGCACCTTTATCTCCCCAAGCCAGCACGTGGCGGACGCTTTTAATAGCCTGTACGGAGCAGGGCGCTGCCAGATCATCAACAACGGTATTGATGTGGCAACGGAAGCGATCCTGGCCGAACTGACGCCCGTAGCCGTTACCCTCGGTAAGCCGAAAATTGCGGTCGTCGCCCATGACCTGCGCTACGACGGCAAAACCAACCAGCAGCTGGTGCGCGACATGATGGCGCTCGGCGACAAAATTGAACTGCATACCTTTGGCAAATTCTCGCCGTTTGAAGGCGTTAACGTGGTGAACCACGGGTTTGAAACCGACAAGCGCAAACTGATGAGCGCGCTGAACGGTATGGACGCGCTGGTGTTCAGCTCCCGCGTGGACAACTACCCGCTGATCCTGTGCGAAGCGCTCTCCATCGGCGTACCGGTGATTGCCACCCACAGCGACGCCGCGCGGGAAGTGCTGGAGAAATCCGGCGGTAAAACCTTCAGTGAAAATGAGGTGCTGCCGCTGGTGCAGTTGTCGAAGGCCGATATCGCGCAGGCTGTTTTTGGCACTGACCTGGAATCGTTCCGCAACCGTAGCCGCAAAGCGTACAGTGGACAACAGATGCTGGAGGAGTATGTCTCGTTCTATCAGAATCTGTAGTTATCTGCTGCTGCCGCTGATCTACCTGCTGGTCAACGTTAAGATTGCCCAGCTCGGCGAAAGCTTCCCGATCACTATCGTCACCTTCCTGCCGGTTCTGCTGTTGCTTTACGTTGACAAGCTTAACCTCAAAAAGCTGATGATTGCGCTGGGCATCGGGTTTGGTCTGACGGCGTTTAACTACATTTTTGGTCAGTCGCTGGACGCCAGCAAATATGTCACCTCCACCATGCTGTTTGTTTATATCGTTATCATTATTGGCATGGTGTGGAGTATTCGCTTTAAAACTATTTCTCCGCACAATTATAGGAAAATCCTCAGGTTCTTTTATATTGTCGTCGGGCTGATTGTTGTGCTTGCGGCAATGGAGATGGCGCAAATTATTCTCACAGGCGGAAGCAGCCTGATGGGAATAATTTCGAAATATCTTATATACAGTAACAGCTATGTACTGAACTTCATTAAGTTTGGTGGCAAGCGTACAACCGCGCTCTATTTTGAACCGGCGTTTTTTGCTCTGGCATTAATCTCAATTTGGCTCAGCATCAAACAGTTCGGTATCAAAACCCCCAAGACCGATGCTATGATTCTTGCAGGAATCGTTCTGTCAGGGTCGTTCTCCGGGGTAATGACGTTTATTCTGTTTTACCTGCTGGAGTGGGCGTTCCAGTACCTGAACAAAGAGGCGATTAAGAAAAAGCTGCCGCTGGCGATAATCTCTCTGACGGTATTTTTAGTGGGCGTGATATTTGCGTTTCCGTACATTTCTGAGCGTCTGGGTGATTTGGGAACGGAAGGTTCATCGTCCTATTATCGCATCATTGGTCCACTGGTGATGGTGGGTTATTCCTTAACCCATATAGATGGCGTAGTAAGATTCGGCTCACTTTATGAATATGTTGCATCATTCGGAATCTTTAACGGTGCGGATGTCGGTAAAACCATAGACAATGGTCTGTATCTGTTAATTATCTATTTTTCCTGGTTCGCCGTACTGTTGACACTGTGGTATCTGTTTAAAGTTTTCAAAATGATGATTAACGCGTTTGGTGATAACCAGAACTTTCGCGTGCAACTTTATCTGTTCACACCGGTGTCGTTGTTTTTTACCGGGTCAATATTTAGCCCGGAATATGCATTCTTAATTGTATGTCCGTTTATTTTGCGCAAGGCGCTGAATATTACGAGCGTATGACGAAATGAGGTGATTTATGTTTCTTAGCGTCATTACTGTCGCCTTTCGTAACTACGAAGGGGTGGTAAAAACCTGGCGCTCGCTGCGCAACCTGGCGCGCGATCCGAGCCTCACGTTTGAGTGGATCGTGGTCGATGGCGGCTCGAACGACGGCACGGCGGAGTTCCTGGAAAAACTCAACGGTGAGTTCAACTTACGTTACATCAGCGAGAAAGATAAAGGCATTTACGATGCCATGAATAAAGGCATCAACATGGCGCAGGGGCGTTACGCCATCTTCCTCAATTCCGGCGATGTGTTCCATGAAGATGTGGCGCTGTTTGCCCGTCAGCTGGCGCGCCAGAAAGAAGATGCCATGTTTATCGGTGATGCGCTGCTTGATTTCGGCGAGGGGAAAAAAGTGCTGCGCGGTGCGAAACCAGGCTGGTATATCTACCACAGCCTCCCGGCCAGCCATCAGGCTATTTTCTTCCCAATGAGCGGCCTGAAAAAACAGCCTTACGATTTGCGCTATAAAGTGTCATCAGATTATGCCCTGGCCGCCAGCCTTTACAAATCTGGCTACCCGTTCCGTCGAATTAAAGGACTGGTATCTGAATTTTCAATGGGCGGCGTGTCAACCTCGAATAATCTGGAACTGTGCCAGGATGCCAAAAACGTGCAGCGTAAAATATTACGCGTGCCAGGGTTCTGGGCGGAATTATCTTATTTCTTACGTCTGAAAACGACGGGTAAAGCGAAAGCCTTATATAACAAAGCCTGAGATATAAGGAAACGTAATGCAGGAATTAAATGGATTCTCCGTACCGAAAGGTTTTCGGGGCGGGAGCGGTATTAAAGTTCAACTGTGGTGGGCTGTACAGGCAACGTTATTTGCCTGGTCGCCGCAAATACTGTACCGCTGGCGCGCATTTTTACTGCGTCTGTTTGGCGCAAAAATAGGAAAAAACGTAGTCATTCGACCTTCGGTGAAAATTACTTATCCCTGGAAATTAACGCTTGGGGATTACGCCTGGGTTGGGGATGACGCAGTGTTATATACCCTTGGTGAGATTACGATTGGCGCAAATTCGGTGGTTTCACAGAAGTGTTATTTGTGCACCGGCAGCCACGATTTTATGAGCCCGCATTTTGATATTACCGCTTCGCCTGTTGTGATCGGTGAAAAATGCTGGCTGGCAACAGACGTCTTTGTTGCACCCGGTGTTTCTGTTGGCGATGGCACGGTAGTCGGTGCCCGCAGCAGCGTTTTTAAATCGCTTCCGGCAAATAAAATTTGCCGTGGCAACCCCGCAGTGGTGATACGCGAACGCGTTGAAACTGATTAAATTCATAAGTAGAGGAATATAAACATGTCTAAAGTCGCTCTCATCACCGGCGTTACCGGGCAGGATGGTTCTTACCTGGCAGAGTTACTGCTGGAAAAAGGGTATGAAGTTCACGGTATTAAGCGTCGTGCCTCTTCATTCAATACCGAGCGTGTCGATCATATTTACCAGGATCCTCACGCGGCGAACCCGAAATTCCACCTGCATTACGGCGACCTGACCGATACCTCCAACCTGACCCGTATCCTGCAAGAAGTACAGCCGGATGAAGTCTACAACCTGGGCGCGATGAGCCACGTTGCGGTCTCCTTCGAATCCCCGGAGTACACCGCTGACGTGGACGCCATGGGTACGCTGCGTCTGCTGGAAGCGATTCGCTTCCTGGGTCTTGAGAAGAAAACTCGCTTCTACCAGGCATCCACCTCTGAGCTGTACGGTCTGGTGCAGGAAATTCCACAGAAAGAGACCACGCCGTTCTACCCGCGTTCTCCGTACGCTGTGGCGAAACTGTACGCCTACTGGATCACCGTGAACTACCGTGAATCCTACGGCATGTACGCCTGTAACGGCATTCTGTTCAACCACGAATCTCCACGTCGCGGCGAAACCTTCGTGACCCGCAAAATCACCCGCGCGATCGCTAACATCGCTCAGGGCCTGGAGTCTTGCCTGCACCTCGGCAACATGGATTCCCTGCGTGACTGGGGCCATGCGAAAGACTACGTGAAAATGCAGTGGATGATGTTGCAGCAGGAGCAGCCAGAAGACTTCGTGATTGCGACCGGCGTGCAGTACTCCGTACGTCAGTTCGTTGAGATGGCTGCGGCACAGCTGGGCATCAAGCTGCGCTTCGAGGGCACGGGCGTGGAAGAGAAGGGTATCGTTGTTTCCGTGACCGGCCACGACGCACCGGGCGTGAAGCCAGGCGACGTAATTGTCCAGGTTGATCCGCGTTACTTCCGTCCTGCTGAAGTGGAAACCCTGCTGGGCGACCCAACCAAAGCGCACGAGAAACTGGGCTGGAAACCAGAAACCACCCTGCAAGAAATGGTATCCGAGATGGTGGCCAAAGATCTTGAAGCAGCGAAAAAACACTCCCTGCTCAAGTCTCATGGCTACGAGGTTGCCATCGCGCTGGAGTCCTGAGAATGACAAAACAACGTATTTTTGTCGCCGGTCATCGCGGAATGGTGGGTTCCGCGATTGTTCGCCAGCTGGAACAGCGCGGTGACGTGGAGGTGATTGTTCGCACCCGCGACGAGCTGAACCTGCTTGACAGCAAAGCGGTGCAGGACTTCTTCGCCAGTGAACGTATCGACCAGGTGTATCTGGCGGCGGCGAAGGTGGGCGGCATCGTCGCTAACAACACCTACCCGGCGGATTTCATCTACGAGAACATGATGATTGAGAGCAACATCATTCACGCGGCGCATCTGCACAACGTGAATAAGCTGCTGTTCCTCGGCTCATCCTGTATCTACCCGAAAATGGCGAAGCAGCCGATCGCCGAGAGCGAACTGTTGCAGGGCACGCTTGAAGCCACCAACGAGCCGTATGCGATTGCCAAAATTGCCGGGATCAAGCTGTGTGAATCCTACAACCGTCAGTATAACCGCGACTATCGCTCGGTGATGCCGACCAACCTGTACGGACCGCACGACAACTTCCACCCGAGCAATTCCCACGTGATCCCGGCGCTGCTGCGTCGTTTCCACGAGGCGACTGCCGAAAACGCCCCGGACGTGGTCGTGTGGGGCAGCGGTACGCCAATGCGTGAGTTCCTGCACGTGGACGATATGGCGGCGGCCAGCATTCACGTCATGGAGCTGGATCGCGAAGTGTGGCAGGAAAACACCGAGCCGATGCTGTCGCACATTAACGTCGGGACCGGCGTGGACTGCACCATTCGCGAGCTGGCGCAGACCATCGCGCAGGTGGTGGGTTACAAAGGACGCGTGGTGTTTGACGCCACCAAACCGGACGGCACGCCGCGCAAGCTGCTGGACGTGACCCGTCTGCATCAGCTGGGCTGGTATCACGAGGTCTCACTGGAGCAGGGGCTGGCCAGCACCTACCAGTGGTTCCTGGAAAACCAGCACCGCTTCCGGGGGTAATGATGTTTTTAAGTCAGGAAGATTTTGCCACGGTAGTGCGTTCCACTCCGCTGATCTCAATTGATTTGATCGTGGAGAACGAACGCGGCGAGTTCTTGCTGGGGAAACGAACCAATCGTCCTGCACAGGGCTTCTGGTTCGTGCCCGGCGGGCGCGTGCAGAAGGATGAGACGCTTACCGATGCGTTTGAGCGTCTCACTCTGGCGGAACTGGGCCTGCAACTGCCGATGGCAGCGGGCCAGTTTTACGGGGTCTGGCAGCACTTCTATGACGATAACTTTTCAGGCACCGGGTTCACCACGCACTACGTCGTGCTGGGGTTCCGCCTGAAGGTGAGTGAGGCAGACCTGCGTCTGCCTGATTCTCAGCATGACGATTACCGCTGGTTAACGCCAGAGGCGCTGCTGGCAAGCGACAACGTCCATGACAACAGTCGGGCGTACTTCCTTGCGGAACGTCAGGCCGAGGTGCCAGGTCTATGAAAATCCTCGTCTACGGAATTAACTACTCGCCGGAGCTTACCGGTATCGGGAAATACACCGGCGAGATGGTCGAGTGGATGGCGAGCCAGGGACATGACGTGCGGGTGATTACTGCCCCGCCGTATTACCCGGAGTGGAAGGTAGGCGAACGCTATTCCAGCTGGCGCTACCGCCGCGAAGAGGGCGCCGCGACCGTCTGGCGCTGCCCGCTCTACGTGCCGAAACAGCCCTCGACGCTGAAACGTTTAATTCATCTGGGCAGCTTTGCCCTGAGCAGTTTCTTCCCGCTGATGGCGCAGCGTCGCTGGAAGCCGGATCGCATCATCGGCGTGGTGCCGACCCTGTTCTGCACGCCAGGCATGCGCCTGCTGGGAAAACTCTCCGGCGCGCGCACCCTGCTGCACATTCAGGATTATGAAGTGGACGCCATGCTCGGGCTGGGTATGGCCGGGAAAGGCAAGGGTGGCAAGGTGGCGAAGCTCGCCAGCGCCTTTGAGCGCAGCGGCCTGCACAACGTGGATTACGTCTCGACCATCTCGCGCTCGATGATGAACAAGGCGCAGGAGAAGGGCGTCCCGGCGGAAAAAGTGATCTTCTTTCCGAACTGGTCCGAAGTGGCGCGCTTCCGCGATGTGACAGACCAGGACGCGCAGGCGTTACGCGCGCAGCTCGGGTTGCCTGCTGAGCAAAAAATCATTCTTTACTCAGGCAACATCGGCGAAAAACAGGGGCTGGAGAGCGTGATTGACGCCGCGCTTCAGCTGAGCGAACACCCGTGGATGTTCGTGATAGTCGGGCAGGGCGGTGGTAAAGCGCGGCTGGAAAAAATGGCCAGCGAGCGCGGACTGACCAACATCCGCTTCTTCCCGCTTCAGTCTTATGACGCGCTGCCCGCGCTGCTGAAAATGGCGGACTGCCATCTGGTGGTGCAAAAACGCGGCGCGGCGGATGCGGTGCTGCCGTCCAAGCTGACCAACATTCTGGCAGTGGGCGGAAACGCGGTGATTACGGCAGAAGCCGCAACAGAATTAGGCCAGCTGTGCAACAGCTACCCGGGCATTGCCGTTTGCGTGGAGCCTGAATCGGTTCCTGCGCTGGTGACCGGAATTGAGCAGGCACTCGCCATGCCAAAAGAGAACACGGTGGCACGTGAATATGCCGAACGCACGCTCGAGAAAGAGAACGTGCTGAGCCAATTTATTGCAGATATACGGGGATAAATCATGAGTCAAACCACTTTGTATCCGGTCGTAATGGCGGGTGGATCCGGGAGCCGGTTGTGGCCACTGTCCCGCGTGCTTTATCCAAAACAATTTCTGTGCCTGAAAGGCGACCTCACCATGCTGCAAACGACGGTTAACCGTCTGCACGGCGTGGAGTGTGAAAGCCCGGTGGTGATCTGTAACGAGCAGCACCGCTTTATCGTTGCCGAGCAGCTGCGCCAGCTGAACAAACTGACCGAAAATATCATTCTGGAGCCTGCCGGACGCAACACGGCGCCTGCCATTGCCCTTGCGGCGCTGGCGGCAAAACGCAGCAGCCCGGACTGCGACCCGCTGATGCTGGTGCTGGCGGCTGACCATGTCATCCAGCAGGAAGAGGCCTTCCGCGACGCGGTACGCGCCGCGATTCCTTACGCTGAGAACGGCAAGCTGGTGACCTTCGGCATCGTGCCGGATCTCCCGGAAACCGGCTATGGCTACATTCGCCGCGGCAGCGTTACGCCTGGTGAAGGCGACAGCGTGGCCTTTGACGTGGCGCAGTTTGTCGAAAAACCGAATCTGGAAACCGCGCAGGCGTATGTCGCCAGCGGTGAATACTACTGGAACAGCGGTATGTTCCTGTTCCGCGCCGGTCGCTACCTGGAAGAGCTGGAAAAATATCGCCCGGATATCTTAAGCGCCTGCGAAAAAGCGATGGCGGTGGTGGATCCGGATCTCGATTTTATCCGCGTGGACGAAGAAGCCTTCCTCGCCTGTCCGGAAGAGTCCATTGACTATGCGGTGATGGAACGTACGGCAGATGCGGTAGTGGTACCGATGGATGCGGGCTGGAGCGACGTCGGCTCCTGGTCGTCACTGTGGGAGATCAGCGCGCATACCCCGGAGGGTAACGTCCATCACGGGGATGTGATCAGCCACAAAACGGAAAACAGCTACGTCTACGCCGAATCTGGCCTCGTCACCACGGTAGGGGTGAAGGATCTGGTGGTCGTGCAGACCAAAGACGCGGTGCTGATTGCCGACCGTAATGCCGTGCAGGACGTTAAAAAAGTGGTGGAGAAGATCAAGGCCGATGGTCGCCACGAACACCATATTCACCGTGAAGTCTACCGCCCGTGGGGCAAATATGACTCCATCGACGCCGGCGAGCGTTATCAGGTGAAACGCATCACCGTGAAGCCGGGAGAAGGGCTGTCGGTGCAGATGCACCATCACCGCGCCGAACACTGGGTGGTGGTGGCAGGGACCGCCAAAGTGACCATCGACGGTGAAGTGAAGCTGCTCGGTGAAAACGAGTCCATTTATATTCCGCTGGGCGCCACGCACTGTCTGGAAAACCCGGGGAAAATTCCGCTCGACTTAATTGAGGTGCGTTCCGGCTCCTATCTGGAAGAGGACGACATCATCCGCTTCCAGGATCGCTACGGGCGCGTGTAGCACTCCGCATCATGCCCGGTGGCGCTGCGCTTTCCGGGCCTACGAATGAAAAAAATAAATTTGGCCATTACATGGTCAGGGCCAACTGTTGCCTGAAAAAGGGGTCATCATGGAAAAATTAACCTGTTTTAAAGCCTACGATATTCGCGGCAAGCTGGGCGAAGAGCTGAACGAAGACATTGCGTGGCGCATCGGCCGCGCGTACGGCGAATACCTCAAACCACAAACTATCGTGCTGGGCGGCGACGTGCGCCTGACAAGCGAATCCCTGAAGCTGGCGCTGGCGAAAGGGCTACAGGACGCGGGCGTCGATGTGCTGGACATTGGCCTTTCCGGTACCGAAGAGATCTATTTTGCCACATTCCACCTGGGCGTGGACGGCGGTATCGAAGTGACGGCCAGCCATAACCCGATGGACTACAACGGCATGAAGCTGGTGCGCAAGGGCGCGCGTCCTATCAGCGGCGACACCGGCCTGCGCGACGTGCAGCGTCTGGCCGAGGCCAACGACTTCCCGCCGGTGAACGAAGCGAAGCGCGGCAGCTATAAGCAGATCAACCTGCAAAAAGAGTACATCGACCACCTGCTGGGCTACATCAACGTGGCGAACCTCAAACCGCTGAAGCTGGTGATTAACTCCGGCAACGGCGCGGCAGGCCCGGTTGTAGACGCACTTGAAGCCCGCTTTAAGGCGCTGAACGTGCCGGTGACCTTCGTCAAAGTGCACAACACGCCAGACGGCAACTTCCCGAACGGTATTCCTAACCCGCTGCTGCCGGAGTGCCGCGACGACACCCGCAACGCGGTGATTGAGCACGGCGCCGATATGGGTATCGCCTTTGACGGCGACTTCGACCGCTGCTTCCTGTTCGATGAGAAAGGGCAGTTTATCGAAGGCTACTACATCGTTGGCCTGCTGGCGGAAGCGTTCCTCGAGAAAAACCCGGGGGCGAAAATCATTCACGATCCGCGTCTTTCCTGGAACACCGTCGACGTGGTGAAGGCCGCGGGCGGCGAGCCGGTGATGTCCAAAACCGGCCACGCGTTTATCAAAGAGCGTATGCGTGAGGAAGACGCCATCTACGGCGGCGAGATGAGCGCCCACCACTATTTCCGTGATTTTGCCTACTGCGACAGCGGGATGATCCCGTGGCTGCTGGTGACCGAGCTGCTGTGCCTGAAAGGGCAGAGCCTGGGCGAACTGGTGCGCGACCGCATGGCGGCGTTCCCGGCCAGCGGTGAGATCAACAGCAAACTGGCACAGCCCGCTGAGGCCATTGCCCGCGTGGAACAGCACTTTGCCATTCATGCGCTGGAGATTGACCGTACCGACGGTATCAGCATGGCGTTCCCGCAGTGGCGCTTCAACCTGCGCTCGTCCAATACCGAGCCGGTGGTGCGCCTGAACGTGGAGTCCCGCGCCGATACCGCGCTGATGGAAGCCCGAACGAAGGACATTCTGGCGCTGTTGAATCAGTAAAAAGAAAACCTTACCCCTCACCCTAACCCTCTCCCCAAAGGGGAGAGGGAACTTGAACACCCTCTCCCCTTTGGGGAGAGGGCCGGGGTGAGGGGCGAGGGGTAAGGTTTAGAACTAAAGGAACAACGATGACAAATCTAAAAAAGCGCGAACGAGCGAGAACGAATGCATCGTTAATCTCTATGGTGCAGCGTTTTTCTGATATCACCATCATGGTCGGCGGACTGTGGGCGGTGTGTTGGGTCAGCGGGCAGTCGTTCTTATACATGCACTTGCTGATGGCGTTGATTGCGCTGGTGGTGTTTCAGATGATCGGCGGCATGACCGATTTCTATCGTTCATGGCGCGGCGTCAAAATGACCACCGAACTGATGCTGCTGCTCCAGAACTGGACCTTAAGCTTGATTTTCAGCGCAGGCCTGGTGGCGTTCAGCCATGATTTTGATAACCGTCTTGTGACCTATCTCTGCTGGTATCTGTTAACCAGCATTGGCATGGTGGTCTGCCGCTCGCTGATCCGCTTTGGCGCGGGCTGGCTGCGCAACCGCGGGTATAACCGTCGCTTCGTTGCCGTGGCGGGCGATCTGCCGGTGGGACAGGTGTTGCTCGACAGCTTCCGCAAAGAGCCGTGGTTAGGTTTTGAAGTGGTCGGGATTTATCACGACGCGAAGCCCGGCGGCGTACCGTCCGACTGGGCAGGTAACTACGAACAGCTTATTGACGATGCGAAAGCCGGCAAAATTCATAACGTCTACATCGCCATGCAGATGAAAGATGAATCCCGCATCAAGAAACTGATGCGCGAGCTGGCGGATACCACCTGCTCGGTGATCCTCATCCCGGATGTCTTCACCTTCAATATTCTCCACTCCCGTATTGAAGAGGTGAACGGGGTACCGGTTGTTCCGCTGTACGACACGCCGCTGTCGGGGATTAACCGCGTGCTGAAGCGCGTGGAAGATATCGTGCTTTCGTCCCTGATCCTGCTGCTCATCTCCCCGGTGCTGTGCTGTATTGCGCTGGCGGTGAAGCTCAGCTCGCCGGGGCCGATCATCTTCCGTCAGACCCGCTACGGCATGGACGGTAAGCCGATCATGGTGTGGAAATTCCGCTCCATGAAGGTGATGGAGAACGACAAGGTGGTGACCCAGGCGACGCAGAACGATCCGCGCGTCACCCGCGTGGGCAACTTCCTGCGCCGTACCTCGCTCGATGAGCTGCCGCAGTTCATCAACGTGTTCACCGGCGGGATGTCCATCGTCGGGCCTCGTCCTCACGCCGTGGCCCATAACGAGCAGTACCGTACCCTGATTGAAGGCTACATGCTGCGCCATAAGGTGAAGCCGGGCATCACCGGCTGGGCGCAGATCAACGGCTGGCGCGGCGAGACCGACACGCTGGAAAAAATGGAAAAACGTATCGAGTTCGATCTGGAGTACATCCGCGAGTGGAGCCTCTGGTTCGATATCAAGATTGTTTTTCTGACCATTTTCAAAGGTTTCGTGAACAAAGCGGCGTACTAAAATGAGCTTACGAGAAAAAACCATCAGCGGCGCGAAATGGTCAGCCATGGCCACCATCGTCATCATTGGCCTCGGCCTGGTGCAGATGACGGTGCTGGCGCGCATTATCGATAATCACCAGTTTGGTCTGCTGACCGTCTCGCTGGTGATTATCGCCCTGGCCGATACGCTGTCGGACTTTGGTATCGCCAACTCCATTATCCAGCGCAAAGAGATCAGCCATCTGGAGCTGACCACCCTCTACTGGCTGAACGTCGGGCTGGGTATCTTCGTTTTTGTGCTGGTGTTCCTGCTGAGCGATGTGATTGCCGGCGTGCTGCATAACCCGGACCTGGCGCCGCTGATGCGTACCCTGTCGTTCGCTTTCGTGGTGATCCCGCACGGGCAGCAGTTCCGCGCGCTGATGCAGAAAGAGCTGGAGTTCAACAAAATCGGCATGATTGAGACCAGCGCCGTGCTGGCGGGCTTTACCTTCACCGTGGTCAGCGCCCATTTCTGGCCGCTGGCGATGACCGCCATCCTCGGCTACCTCGTTAACTCTGCCGTGCGCACGCTGCTGTTTGGCTTCTTTGGCCGCAAGATTTATCGCCCGGGGCTGCATTTTTCGCTGGCGTCTGTTTCATCCAACTTGCGCTTCGGCGCGTGGCTGACGGCAGACAGCATTATCAACTACGTGAATACTAACCTCTCCACGCTGGTACTGGCGCGCATTCTGGGCGCGAGCGTCGCGGGTGGCTACAACCTGGCGTATAACGTCGCGGTTGTCCCGCCGATGAAGCTCAACCCGATTATTACCCGCGTCCTGTTCCCGGCGTTCGCCAAAATTCAGGACGATACCGAGAAGCTGCGCGTGAACTTTTATAAGCTGCTCTCCGTGGTGGGGATCATCAACTTCCCGGTCCTGCTGGGGCTGATGGTGGTCGCCAGCAATTTCGTACCGCTGGTGTTTGGCGAGAAGTGGAACAGCATCATCCCAATCCTGCAACTGCTGTGCGTCGTGGGGCTGCTGCGCTCGGTGGGGAACCCGATTGGTTCTCTGCTGATGGCAAAGGCGCGCGTGGATATCAGCTTCAAGTTCAACGTGTTTAAAACCTTCCTGTTTATTCCGGCAATTATTGTGGGCGGGCACATGGCGGGCGCCATTGGCGTGACGCTCGGCTTCCTGCTGGTGCAAATCTTCAATACCGTGCTGAGCTACTTCGTGATGATCAAACCGGTGCTGGGCTCCAGCTACCGTCAGTACATCCTCAGCCTGTGGCTGCCGTTTTATCTCTCCTTGCCGACGCTTGCGGTGAGCTACGGCCTGGGCGTGGTGCTCAACGGGCATCTGCCGCTGGCGGCGCTGCTTGCGGTGCAGGTCGCGGCAGGCGCGCTGGCGTTCGGCGTGATGATTGTGCTGTCACGCAATGTGCTGGTGGTCGAGATGAAGCGCCAGTTTTGCCGTAACGAAAAAATGAAAACGCTGCTTCGCGCAGGCTAATTTTACGAGGCCATTATGAAATTACTTATTCTTGGCAACCATACCTGCGGCAACCGTGGCGACAGCGCCATCCTGCGCGGTTTACTGGATGCAATTAACACCCTTAAGCCTGAGACAGAAGTGGATGTGATGAGCCGTTATCCGGTCAGCTCATGCTGGTTACTGAACCGCCCGGTGATGGGCGACCCGCTCTACAGCCAGATGAAACAGCACAACAACGCTGCGGGCGTGATGGGGCGCGTGAAAAAAGTGCTGCGTCGCCGCTACCAGCATCAGGTGCTGCTTTCTCGCGTGACCGACACCGGCAAGCTGCGCAACATCGCCATTGCGCAGGGCTTTACCGATTTTGTGCGTCTGCTGTCCGGCTATGACGCGATTATTCAGGTGGGCGGTTCGTTCTTCGTCGACCTGTACGGCGTGCCGCAGTTTGAGCATGCGCTTTGTACATTCATGGCGAAAAAGCCGCTGTTTATGATTGGCCACAGCGTCGGGCCATTCCAGGATCCGCAGTTTAACCAGCTGGCGAACTATGTCTTCGGCCACTGCGACGCGCTGATCCTGCGTGAATCGGTCAGCCTCGACATGATGAAGCGCAGCGAAATCGACACCACCAAAGTGGAGCACGGTGTAGACACCGCCTGGCTGGTGGATCATCAGGATGACAGCTTCCAGGCCAGCTACGCGGTACAGCACTGGCTGGACGTGGCGGCAAAGCAGAAAACCGTCGCCATTACCCTGCGTGAACTTGCGCCGTTCGATAAACGCCTCGGCACGACCCAGGCGGCGTACGAGAAAGCCTTTGCCGAGGTGGTGAACCGCGTGCTGGACAGCGGTTACCAGGTGCTGGCGCTCTCCACCTGTACCGGTATCGACAGCTACAACAAAGATGACCGTATGGTGGCGCTCAACCTGCGCAACCTGGTGAACGATCCGTCCCGCTATCACGTGGTGATGGACGAGCTGAACGATCTGGAGATGGGCAAGCTGCTCTCCGCCTGCGACCTGACCGTGGGCACGCGTCTGCACTCGGCCATTATCTCGATGAACTTCGGCACGCCAGCCATCGCCATTAACTACGAGCACAAGTCCGCGGGCATTATGCAGCAGCTCGGTATGCCGGAAATGGCCGTCGATATTCGTCATCTGCTGGACGGGTCGCTGGGTGCGATGGTGGGCGACACGCTCGGCCAGCTGCCTGCGATCAACGAACGTCTGGCGATAGCGGTAAAAGCCGAACGCGAAAAAGGTATTGGCATGGTGAAATCCGTACTCGACCGCGTCCGGGAGGGGAAATGAAGGTTGGTTTCTTCTTACTGAAATTTCCGCTGTCGTCTGAAACCTTTGTGCTGAACCAAATCACCGCGTTTATCGATATGGGGTATGACGTGGAGATTATCGCCCTGCAAAAGGGCGATACGCAAAACACCCATGCGGCGTATACCCGGTATGGGCTGGAGGCAAAAACCCGCTGGTTGCAGGATGAACCCGCCGGACGGATGAACAAATTGCGCCATCGCGCCGGACAGACGCTGCGCGGCCTGCATCGCGCCTCGACGTGGCGGGCGCTGAATATGTCGCGCTATGGGGCGGAGGCCCGCAACCTGATCTTATCCGCCATTTGCGGGCAAACGGCCCAGCCGTACCGGGCCGATGTCTTTATCGCCCACTTTGGCCCGGCGGGCGTAACGGCGGCAAAACTGCGTGAGCTGGGGGTGATTGACGGCAAAATCGCAACCATTTTCCACGGTATCGACATCTCCAGCCGGGAAGTGCTGAACCACTACACGCCGGAATATCAGCAGCTGTTCCGCCGTGGCGACATGATGCTGCCGATAAGCAACCTGTGGGCCGGGCGCCTGAAAACCATGGGGTGCCCGAGCGAGAAAATCACCGTTTCACGCATGGGCGTGGACATGGAACGCTTCACCCAGCGACCGGTCAAGGTGCCGGGCAAGCCGCTGCAAATTATCTCTGTTGCCCGCCTGACTGAAAAGAAAGGGCTGCACGTAGCCATCGAAGCCTGTCGCCAGCTGAAGGCGCGTGGTGTGGACTTCCACTACCGCATCCTGGGTATCGGGCCGTGGGAGCGTCGCCTGCGCACGCTGATTGAACAGTATCAGCTGGAAGACATGGTCGAGATGCCGGGCTTCAAGCCGAGCCACGAAGTGAAAGCCATGCTTGATGACGCGGATGTGTTCCTGCTGCCTTCCGTAACCGGCGCCGACGGCGATATGGAAGGCATTCCCGTGGCGCTGATGGAGGCGATGGCGGTCGGCATTCCGGTGGTCTCGACCCTGCACAGCGGGATCCCGGAGCTGATCACCTCTGAGCATTCTGGCTGGCTGGTCCCTGAAAACAATGCGCTGGCGCTGGCGGATCGTCTGGCCGCGTTCAGCAATATCGATCAGCAAACGCTGATCCCTGTGCTGCAAAATGCGCGGCAAAAAGTTGAAGCAGAATTCAATCAGCAGGTGATTAATCGCCAGTTAGCGAGCCTGCTGCAAACGCTGTAACGCTGAGGTTGTATGCTGAAAAAGATTACCCGACGCCGATTTGTCTCTTCTTTATCCGTCCTGGCTGCCATGCCGCTGCTGTCGCCCCGCGCTGCGCGGGCGGCGACCGGGAAGACGGTTTCTGTCGATCGCTACAACAATAACGACTGGATCGCCGCCTTTAAGCAGGCCTTTGCCGAGGGCGATACCGTTGTTGTTCCCGCCGGGTTAACCTGTGAAAACATCAATACCGGCATTTTCATTCCTGATGGCAAAACCCTGCTGATCCGCGGCGCGCTGAAGGGCAACGGGCGCGGGCGGTTCGTGCTCCAGGAAGGCTGTAAGGTCATTGGGGAAGGAGAGGGGCGCACGCATAACATTACGCTGGACGTGCGTGGCTCCGACTGTGTCATTAAAGGGCTGGCGATGAGCGGCTTCGGCCCCGTCACCCAGATCTACATTGGCGGTAAAAAGCCGAGAGTGATGCGTAACCTGCTTATCGATCGCATTGCCGTGAGTCAGGCCAACTACGCCATTCTGCGCCAGGGTTTCCATAATCAGGTGGATGGTGCGCGCATTACCAACAGCAAATTCAGCCATTTGCAGGGTGACGCGATTGAGTGGAACGTGGCGATTAACGACCGTAACATCCTGATCTCTGACCACGTGATCGATAACATCAACTGCACAAACGGCAAGATCAACTGGGGCATAGGCATTGGGCTGGCTGGCAGCACGTACGACAATGACTATCCGGAACAGCAGACCGTTAAAAACTTCGTGGTGGCGAATATCACCGGCAGCAACTGTCGGCAGCTGGTGCATGTTGAAAACGGTAAACACTTTGTGATCCGTAATATCAAGGCCAGCAATATTACTCCCGACTTCAGTAAAAAGGCCGGAATTGATAACGCAACGGTAGCTATTTATGGTTGTGATAATTTCGTTATCGATAATATCGATATGGTGAACAGCGCCGGAATGTTAATCGGGTATGGCGTGATCAAGGGCGATTATCTGTCGATACCGCAAAACTTCAAACTTAACGATATTCGCCTGGATAACCGACAGCTTGCCTATAAGCTGCGCGGGATACAGATTTCCTCCGGCAATGCCACCTCGTTTGTTGCCATCACCAATGTCAACATGCAGCGGGCAACGCTTGAGCTGCACAACAAGCCACAGCACCTTTTCTTGCGCAATATCAACGTGATGCAGGAGTCAACGACGGGGCCTGCGCTTAAGATGAACTTCGACTTGCGCAAAGACGTGCGCGGGAAGTTTATGGCCAAAAACGAGACGCTGTTGTCGCTTGCGAACATAAAAGCGGTTAATGAAAAGGGGCAGAGTTCGGTGGATATTGATCGGGTCGATCAACATGTGGTGAATACGGAACGGTTGAATTTTGCGCTGCCGCACAGGTGATCATAAAGGTTATTTTGCGACTATTCCTGGAACGAAATCGCGATCTATTCAGATTACAACTACTGTAATTTGTGGTGGGGTGACCTAGGATTACTTCATATTTACGGCAAAACATGCTGGCGAAAACAGGTTTAAAAGCTATAATTCGTCAACCATTTTAAGGTGGAAGAAATAATGATTAATTTGAAAGCAGTCATACCGGTAGCGGGTCTGGGCATGCACATGTTGCCCGCCACAAAGGCCATTCCTAAAGAGATGCTGCCGATCGTTGACAAGCCGATGATTCAGTACATCGTCGACGAGATTGTTGCTGCGGGGATCAAAGAAATCGTTCTGGTGACGCACTCTTCGAAGAATGCCGTTGAGAACCACTTCGACACCTCTTATGAACTCGAGGCGCTGCTTGAGCAGCGCGTTAAGCGTCAGCTTCTGGCTGAAGTTCAGTCTATCTGTCCTCCTGGCGTGACCATCATGAACGTGCGTCAGGCGCAGCCGCTGGGTCTGGGCCACTCAATCCTCTGCGCGCGCCCGGTGGTGGGTGATAACCCGTTCATCGTGGTTCTGCCGGACATCATTATTGATACCGCTTCCGCCGATCCGCTGCGTTACAACCTGGCGGCAATGGTTGCTCGCTTCAACGAGACGGGCCGCAGCCAGGTGCTGGCGAAACGTATGAAGGGCGATCTCTCTGAGTACTCGGTTATTCAGACTAAAGAGCCACTGGAGACAGAAGGGCAGGTGAGCCGGATTGTTGAGTTTACCGAAAAACCCGATCAGCCGCAGACCCTGGACTCTGACCTGATGGCAGTCGGCCGTTATGTGCTGAATGCGGATATCTGGGCTGAGCTGGAAAAAACCGAGCCGGGTGCCTGGGACCGTATCCAGTTGACCGATGCGATTGCCGAGCTGGGGAAAAAGCAGTCCGTTGATGCCATGCTCATGACCGGCGACAGCTATGACTGCGGTAAGAAAATGGGGTATATGCAGGCGTTTGTGAACTACGGTCTGCGTAACCTGAAGGAAGGGGCGAAGTTCAGAGAAACTGTAGTCAAGTTGCTTTCCTCGTAATAATTTGTTAGAGCTAAAATTTGATTGTTATTTAAGCTAATAGTTCTATGAAAGGAACCATTAGTATCATAATGTAGCACTGGCTGAAGTTTAGCCAGTGCGGTAGCGTGCCTACTAATTATAGTTTTATATTAAAATTTGAGTAAAAAATGATCAGCTGTGGTCATTTATTTGAGTGACCAGTTCGATATAGTTTCTAAGTTACAATAATCCAAGTACTCAAAATGTTAACACTAGGGTTGGTTTTTTTATCTGTTTGATTTTTTTAAGGACAAAAAATAGTAATTACAGTATTTACTACATTTGTTATATTTCTTTTTTTATAATATGTCATTTCGTGTATTTTATAAGCAAGGATGGTTTTTTAGACATTAATTTGAATGACTCAGAGTGGCAAGCTTTTTGGCAAACTGTCATATTATTATTAGTGACAGTTGTAACCTATCGTTTTGCATCTGTCATTATCAAAATTGGTCCACCTCAAATCAATATTCTTAAATTTAATGTAGGCCATCGGTTTCTTCTTTTGTTATATTCAATTGGAGTTGTTATTTACACTCTGCAAAATGGAATCGCACTTGGACTGTCTTATAATGAACGCTTGACTGCAAATACAGGCGGAGGTTGATCCATCATATTAATGTACGCATATATACCGGCAATGATTTTAGCATATATAAGTATGCCTAACAGAAAAAATCTATTTCTTTGTCTTTGCTTGAGTACATTATGTGGCATTATATACTATATTGTTATTGGCGGTTCCCGAAACGTATTAGCGGCAGGTGTGTTTTCTTTAGTTTATCTGGCACTTTTATATAAGAATATAAACAAGAAACAACTCTTTTTGGCACTGGCCATAGGGGTTATGACATTGATGCTCCTGGAGTTATATCGTTATGTAAATAATTTTTCTGACGCATTAGATTTTATCTTCAATGGAGGAGTCCAGGTCATCTTATTTGCGTTTGAGTCTTTTTCCCCTATGCATGCAGTATTGAATATAAATGATGCATTAACAAAGAATTATTTCGAGATTCAATATGCGACCACTTTCTTAAATGAATTTTCGATAATTATTCCTAGGTTTTTATGGGAAGGGAAACCTATCAATGTTTACAATAACGGCTATTTTTACACAGCCGAAATATTAGGCTTAGATACAAATCTGACAATGTCACCTACTTTCTTAGGAAGTTGTTTGATTATGTTTGGGCAGACGTTCTATTGGATTGGCGGTATCCTATGCGGTTTAATTATTTTTATATTTGATAAAATAATATCGTCTTCAAAAACACGCTACATGAAACTATTATTGTTAAGTAGTATTGGATATCTGTTCTTCTGGGTGCAGGACGGATTTGAAGTATATTGCTATGTCTTGATAAAGTTCGGGATAATAATGATGATTATGTATGCTTTTAATTCATTTATGAGTTCGTTGATTATAAAAAGATGAATAGAATAAACTTAATTTTCTCAATGATTGTTAGCGATAAATTTTGGTCACTGCTTTTTACGGTTTTGCCTGGTGTAAATAGAGTGGTGTTGTTCTTTATCGTATCGCACGTAGTTACAACACATACTTTTGCGCTTTTCTCTTCCGTATATTCTATCGCTGTTATCATATCAATGATTGGTGGAGTTGGTGTTGGAACAGTAATATTAAAAAATAATACCGAATTTGGTATGCTGGGCTTCGTTAAAGCTACAATAATTGGTTTCGTGACTAGCCTATGCTCAGCGCTAATTATTTTATTTTTCTTTAAAGATCTTTTATCATCAAGTTGGCTAGGTTTAATTATTTTATCTGTTGGTTTGATTATGAATCAAATACTCAGATATATGATCGTCCTGAACAAAAACTTTAAAATAGGTGCATTAAACGAATTAGTCCTTATGTTGCCATCTTTAATTTTTTTGATGATGAGTCGAATGGACTTGATTTCTATTTTAGGAATAATGTATATCATACAATCGTTACTCATTGTTCTAATTTTTTTCAAGAATTCAAATAACCCTAAACTGAGTTCCTTCAAAGGAACTTTTTATATAGGTAACTCCAATCTTATCTCTTCAGGTATTCTATATTTCCTACCAATGATTGCGTTTTCATTGTCTGGAGCGGAGATAACGTCAATCATCTCCCTAATGGTTACAGCTGCTGGGATAATTACTGTCTTTCCAAGAGCTATGCTAAATTTGAAAGTAAAGGATTTTCATTTAATACTGTTAAATAATAAAGATGAATATCATGAGCAATCAAGAACTTTCAAAAAACAGATACTATATATAATGATGTTGGGATTCGTTGCTATGATCAGCTATGTTTACATCGCTGCTAAAGACGCTTCTACTATTGAGATTTTGATCGTAGGTTTATGTATATTTTCATTTATCTCCGTTGGCCAATATTCAATTATTGAATCGACATTGATAAATCTTGTCGGAAAAGAAAAACTATCATTATTATTAAATGCTATTACGTTTACAATTTTTATCATTATGTATTACGTAATGCATAAATTTATTTCGTTCCCACCTTTAATAGCTATTGTTATTTTAAGTGGTACAGTGCTTATGGCTTACTATGTAAGATATTTTATTATGAAGAAAGTATTGGCGGAGGTCTAAGGTGTCTTTTTTAACTTATAACAGCAACATAAATTTAGAGTTTGATAATTTTATACGTACCTCAAAAACATCATATAAATTTACTCTAGCTAATGAGGAAGGCTGTATATATTATGATTCAAGCGATTGGCTAGATGTGCCCCATATGAAATCTAATCAAAGTGAGATAATTGTTTCAGGTTGGTTTGTAAATGACAAATATGAACGTAATAACATACATTGGTTAAAAAAATGTCTTGATGAAGGTGAGGAGTTTGCAACTATAACTAAAAAAATAATTTCCGGCATGTTTATAGCTTTTTACCACGATAAAAATGTTGGTAAAGTTAAGGTCTTCACTGATCCTTTTTCTCTATCACCTCATTATTACAATGTTTCTGACGGCAGTCTTCATATTTCTCCATGCGCAGCAGTATTCTCTCAGCCAAAAAACAAAAAAATTGAAGAAATCCTTTTAGCACAGGGACATCTTTTCGGTAACTATACAATTTATGAGGATGTGTATCGCTTTATACCCGGAGATATAATTGAAATAGAAAATTCTAATATTAAGATTTCTAACTATGGCTATGAAATTGAAGCAGCTAATATTGATGTGATTCAAGAAGCAAGAGCCCTTTTGTCAACCACACCTTCTGATTTACAATCTATAGCATTATCAGCAGGATTCGATTCGAGATTTATTCTCTCAGTTTCAGAACCTCAATTTGCGTATACTTGGGGGCCCGAGAATTCTGCTGACGTACAGAATGGTAAAAAATTAGCTGCATACCGTAACATTAAATTCGAGTCTTTTAGGTTTAAAAGTAACCCAGTTACCGAAATCGATAAATCAATATGTAAACAGCTTTTCAGTGGAAGTGTCAAAGCATATAACCCCCAATTTTTTAGTAACTATCGCCATGCTGCCAGTTTATCGGAGAAAAACACCATTGCTCTTGATGGCTATTTAGGGGATGTATTGCAGCGAGGTGTTTATATGTCCTTTGGAGGAAAGTTAGGTGAGTTTTATAAACTTTTCCCGTTTTTATCCTCTTCTTTTTTAAAGCCTGAGTATTTGCTAAGAAAGCGTTACAAAAAATTGAACAATCAGCAGTTTAAATATGTTTTAGAAGATTTTTATAATAAAACCTCAAAAATAAATGCCATAGATTCTTTACAAAAAGTTACATACTATGAGTTTATTTATGGCAGAGGACTTCGTTTTATTACTAGTGGGGCTTTAGTAATGAATCTTTGTTTTAAAACAACTATTCCCTTATTCGCCTCGCGCAATATATTTAATTACTTTATTAATCAAAAAGCTTCAGATATATTAACGTATAAAACTTTTTACAAGGTTTGGAAAAATGAAGATGACTTTTACAGGAAAATGAAATCTGAGGGTGCCTACAGTCCTGGAACAAATCCAAATTTAGTGCCTTTTTTGAATCTTTTCGGAAGAGTTATTACAAATTTCCATCCGAAATTTAAAAATTATACAAAGGAATAAGAATGAATATTCTTTTGATCAGTAACATGTATCCTTCAAAGAAACATCCTGATTTTGGGATTTTTGTAGAAAGAATAGTAAAAGAGCTTGAAGCCAACAATAATAATATTCACTTGTGCGTGAGAGATAGTAAAGGTGAAAATAAACTTGCCAAAGTTATAAGCTACCTTACCCTATATTTTAAAACGATCTATAAGTTATTCTTTAATAAATACGACTTCATTTATTGCCATTATGTGTCTCATACAGCATTGCCAATTTTAATTGCTTCATCTTTCGGTAAAAAAATGAATATTGTAAGCCATGTACATGGCGGTGATATTAAACTCTTGAAAGGAAGAAATAAATTATTCCATCGATTGAAAAATCAACTTACTACATCAATTTTTAAAAAAAGTTCCACAATAATATGCCCTTCACCCAGTTATTCAGAATTCTTGCTCGCAAATTTTAAAGCAAACGATAAAAATATTGTCGTATATCCTTCTGGAGGCGTGGATAGGTGCTTTAATTATAAGGGGGCAGTTCTAAGATCCAAAGATGAAATAGTGATTGGATATGCTGGAAGGTTGGTTCAATCAAAAAATGTTGATCTGATAATCAAGGCAATCAAAGGAACTGAAAAGTTAAAGTTATCAATTGTAGGAGACGGTGAGCAGAAAAATGAGTTGATGGCGATCAGCAAAGATGTAAATGTAGAATTCATCAAACCATTACCTCATACCGAACTTGCTTCTTGGTTTAAAAAAATCGACCTGCTAATTTATCCTTCTGAAAGTGAAAGCCTTGGATTAGTTCCTTTGGAGGCTATGGCTTGTGGTGTATACTGTGTTTTAACAAAAATACCTGCTTTTAATGAATTCAAAAGCCAGGGGTTGAATTTCTTACAAATTGATAATTTTGAATCTGACGCGATTCGAGACGCTATTGTGAAATTTTCCCAGTTTGGGGACGATGAATTAAATAATATAAACAAATGCAATAGTGAAATTGTTATTCAAAAATATGGAGCTGATAATGTTAAAGAGGTGCTAAAAGGTGTTTTTCAATAAAAAAACTAAGCAAGTATTGATGTTTGTTTATGGCGAAGGTGGGCATGAAGCTCAAATGAATAGATTTGCGCCGAACCTTTTAAATAAACTTGATAATTATTATGCTATAACATTATCTGATTCTAAGAAAAAGCCATTATGGGCAGATGAGCATTTTATTACTCAAGAGTTCAGAAATAAATATGCTTGGGTAAATGTCCTGAAAAATTTAGGGCCGTTGAACATTTTTTTAAAGACTTTCTTAATTATACGTCGGACTAACTGTCGTGCAATTGTTACTACAGGACCCGGTATTGCGATTTCTGCTGCAATTGCAGCGAAACTACTAAATGTTAAAATCATTCATATTGAAACATGGTCACGCTTTACAACACGCTCATTTTCAGGACGAATTATGTATCATTTGGCTTCAAAATTTTATGTTCAAAATGAGTCTTTATTGCAATTATATCCTAAAGCAATTTTTTCAGGAAGATTATGAAGGTTTTTGTCACAGTAGGTACAACTTCTTTTGATTCAATGATTAAAAGAATTGATGAGTACTTTTTTGGACGAAAAGACTATGAGGTAACGTTCCAGATGGCTGATGGAAAATATATGCCTCGTAGCGGTGAGTACTTTGGTTTTACTGATGATATCCAAAGTTACTATATCAATTCTGATTTAATAATCACCCACTCCGGAGCTGGTACTATTTATTCTTTGGTTGAAAAACGAAAGAAAATTATAGCTGTTCCAAATTTAGAAAGGATAGACAAGCATCAAAGTGACTTAGCATGTTATATGGAGAGATTCGGTTATCTCTTAGTATGGTGGGATTATATCAATTTTGAAGATTTAATGAAAAGGATCGAAACTTTTGTACCTAACGAATATCAAAAGATCCCTTTCAATAAGTATGACGCAATAGCGGATTATATTAACTCATTGCCTTAACTATATTGGTTATTATAGTTTTTGTGGCACATCAAAATTTGTATATACTCATAATAAAACCTAAGTTAAGATATTTATACTTTCAAGCCGCGCACAGTCGCGGCGACCACACCTGACAGGAGTATGTAATGTCCAAGCAACAGATCGGCGTTGTCGGTATGGCAGTGATGGGGCGCAACCTGGCGCTC
This sequence comes from Enterobacter sp. CRENT-193, assembly GCF_002787395.1. Classification (NCBI taxonomy): domain Bacteria; kingdom Pseudomonadati; phylum Pseudomonadota; class Gammaproteobacteria; order Enterobacterales; family Enterobacteriaceae; genus Enterobacter; species Enterobacter sp. CRENT-193. The sequence goes on from NZ_CP024812.1 coordinate 2,504,684, forward strand.
AACATCGAAAGCCGTGGTTATACCGTCTCCGTTTTCAACCGCTCCCGTGATAAGACCGAAGAAGTCATCGCTGAGAATCCAGGCAAAAAACTGGTTCCTTTCTATACGGTTAAAGAGTTCGTTGAGTCTCTGGAAACACCTCGTCGTATCCTGTTAATGGTGAAAGCGGGCGCAGGTACCGATGCAGCTATCGATTCACTGAAACCGTATCTGGATAAAGGCGACATCATTATTGATGGTGGCAACACCTTCTTCCAGGACACCATTCGTCGTAACCGTGAACTGTCTGCTGAAGGCTTCAACTTCATTGGTACCGGCGTATCCGGTGGTGAAGAGGGCGCTCTGAAAGGTCCATCAATCATGCCTGGCGGTCAGAAAGAAGCGTACGAACTGGTTGCGCCAATCCTGACTAAAATCGCAGCCGTAGCTGAAGACGGCGAGCCGTGCGTGACCTATATCGGTCCTGATGGCGCTGGTCATTACGTGAAAATGGTTCACAACGGCATTGAATACGGCGATATGCAGCTGATTGCTGAAGCCTACTCTCTGCTGAAGGGCGGTCTGAACCTCTCCAACGAGGAGCTCGCAAAGACCTTCACCGAGTGGAACAAAGGCGAGCTGAACAGCTACCTGATCGACATCACCAAAGATATCTTCACCAAGAAAGATGAAGAGGGTAAATACCTGGTTGATGTGATTCTGGATGAAGCGGCGAACAAAGGTACCGGTAAATGGACCAGCCAGAGCTCTCTGGATCTGGGTGAGCCATTATCCCTGATCACCGAATCCGTATTTGCACGTTATATCTCTTCTCTGAAAGAGCAGCGCGTTGCGGCATCTAAAGTGCTGTCTGGTCCTCAGGCTAAACCCGCTGGTGACAAAGCTGAATTCGTTGAAAAAGTCCGTCGTGCACTGTACCTGGGTAAAATCGTCTCTTACGCGCAGGGCTTCTCTCAGCTGCGTGCAGCTTCAGACGAGAACAACTGGGATCTGAACTATGGCGAGATAGCGAAGATCTTCCGTGCCGGCTGTATCATTCGCGCCCAGTTCCTGCAAAAAATCACCGATGCCTATGCTGAAAATGCGGGTATCGCAAACCTTCTGCTGGCGCCTTACTTCAAACAAATTGCTGACGAATATCAGCAGGCGCTGCGTGATGTTGTTGCGTACGCGGTGCAGAATGGTATCCCGGTTCCGACCTTCTCCGCTGCGGTGGCATACTACGACAGCTATCGTTCTGCCGTTCTGCCAGCTAACCTGATTCAGGCACAGCGTGATTACTTCGGTGCGCATACCTATAAGCGTACGGATAAAGAAGGTGTGTTCCACACCGAATGGCTGGATTAATATACGCTTAGCCATGCGATCAAGCCCGGTAGAGATACCGGGCTTTTTTATCTTGCCCGATCCACCTACTGTTTAATGGAATAGATTGCGTGAAAATTCTAGTTACTGGCGGTGCCGGTTTTATCGGTTCCGCGGTTATCCGACATATTATTAGCAATACTCGGGATAGCGTTGTTAACGTTGATAAATTGACCTATGCCGGTAATCTGGAATCCTTGCGTGAAGTAAGCGATAGCGAACGCTATGTTTTTGAGCATGCCGATATATGTGATAAAGAGGCAATGGCGCGTATTTTTGCTACCCATCAGCCTGATGCGGTAATGCACCTGGCTGCCGAGAGCCATGTCGACCGTTCTATTACAGGTCCCGCTGCGTTTATTGAAACCAATATTGTTGGCACGTATAACCTGTTAGAAACGAGCCGTGCTTACTGGTCTTCACTGGACGAGGCAGCAAAATCTACCTTCCGTTTCCATCACATTTCAACTGATGAGGTTTACGGCGATCTGCCACATCCTGATGAATATCATGATTCTGTCCCGTTACCGCTGTTTACCGAGAAAACAGCGTACCAGCCAAGTAGCCCTTACTCAGCGTCAAAAGCGTCCAGCGACCATTTAGTTCGGGCCTGGATACGCACCTATGGTTTACCTGGGATTGTGACAAATTGTTCGAATAATTATGGCCCATACCACTTTCCTGAAAAGCTGATCCCTCTTGTTATCCTTAATGCGCTGGATAATAAACCATTGCCGATCTACGGTAAGGGCGATCAAATCCGTGACTGGTTATACGTTGAAGATCATGCTCGTGCACTGTATACGGTTCTGACCACGGGTAAGCCGGGAGAAACCTATAATATTGGCGGCCATAACGAGAAGAAAAATATTGAAGTCGTTCAGACCATTTGTGATCTGCTCGATGACATGGTACCGAAAGAAACATCCTATCGCGCACAAATTACTTATGTAGCGGATCGTCCTGGACACGACAGACGTTATGCAATTGATGCTCATAAAATTAGCGACGAGCTCGGATGGACTCCTGTGGAAACCTTTGAAAGCGGCATCCGTAAAACGGTTAAATGGTATTTGAATAACCTGGAATGGGTATCGAATGTGAAAAGCGGCGCCTATAAGAGCTGGATTGAGCAGAATTATGGGGAGCGTAAGTAAATGACGAAACGTAAAGGGATTATATTAGCTGGCGGATCGGGTACACGTCTTTATCCCGTGACTATGGCCGTAAGTAAGCAATTGTTGCCAATTTACGATAAGCCAATGATCTATTACCCGCTCTCTACGCTTATGCTGGCAGGTATACGGGATATTCTGATTATCAGTACGCCTCAGGACACTCCGCGTTTTGAACAACTGCTCGGGAACGGTAGCCAGTGGGGATTGCATATCCAGTACAAAGTGCAACCAAGTCCTGATGGATTGGCACAAGCTTTTATTCTGGGTGAAGAGTTTATCGGTGAGGATAATTGTGCGCTGGTATTAGGCGATAATATTTTCTACGGACACGATCTCCCCAGACTGCTTGAAGGCGCAGCAAGCCAGCAAGAGGGGGCGACCGTATTCGCCTATCATGTCAGCGATCCGGAACGCTATGGCGTCGTTGAGTTTGATAAAGACGGTACTGCAATTGGTCTTGAGGAGAAGCCTCAGCAACCCAAGAGTAATTACGCAATAACCGGTCTTTATTTTTACGACAACGATGTGGTTGAGATGGCCAAAAGTTTAACGCCGTCCGAGCGAGGTGAACTCGAAATTACCGACATCAACCGCATCTATATGCAGCAGGGACGATTGTCTGTCGCAATGATGAGGCGCGGTTACGCCTGGCTGGATACCGGAACGCATCAGAGTATGATCGAAGCAAGCAATTTTATCGCCACAATTGAAGAGCGACAGGGGCTAAAAGTTTCATGTCCTGAAGAGATTGCGTTCCGACGAGGTTTTATTGATGCCGAACAACTTCGGGTACTCGCTGAACCATTGAAAAAGACCGGGTATGGGCAGTATCTGCTGAATCTGACCAAGGGATTAGTCTGATTTGACGAAGTAAGCAGTTTTCCTCTGCTTACTCTCGACAGCCCTTTAACGTCTTATTGTCGCTGTAAAACAGGTACTTTGCTTAGTGTAACGACAGGACTTTTTGTTGAGCAAAAACATTTTTCAAAAATCCTGAAACCTTGACAGTGAATGAGTATTAGCGCTAAAAAACTCCTAGTTAATCATTGTGGTGGCCACTATAGGGCTATCAAAAACTCAAACGTGTAGAAGTCAAACAAATGAAAATAACCATCTCCGGAACAGGCTATGTTGGTCTCTCAAACGGTATTCTGATTGCACAAAACCATGAAGTGGTTGCGCTGGATATCGTGCAGGCAAAAGTGGACATGCTTAACCAGAAGAAGTCCCCGATCGTCGATAAAGAGATTGAAGAATACCTCGCGACTAAGCCGCTGAACTTCCGCGCTACCACGGACAAAGAAGACGCATACCGCGATGCGGATTTCGTCATCATCGCCACGCCAACCGACTACGATCCTAAAACCAACTACTTCAATACCTCAACTGTTGAAGCGGTGATCAAAGACGTTACGGCAATTAACCCGAACGCAGTGATGATCATCAAGTCGACGATTCCAGTGGGCTTCACCAAATCGATTAAAGAAGAGTTGGGTATTGATAATGTCTTCTTCTCGCCGGAATTTCTCCGCGAGGGCAGGGCGTTATACGATAACCTGCACCCATCCCGTATCGTGATTGGCGAGCGTTCCGAGCGTGCGGAGCGTTTTGCTGCGTTGCTTCAGGAAGGCGCAATCAAAAAAGATATTCCGGTGCTGTTCACCGATTCCACCGAGGCAGAGGCCATTAAGCTTTTCGCTAATACCTATCTGGCGATGCGTGTGGCTTACTTCAACGAGCTGGACAGCTATGCCGAGAGCTTAGGTCTGAACACCCGTCAGATCATCGAGGGCGTGTGTCTTGACCCGCGTATCGGTAACCACTATAACAACCCGTCATTCGGTTACGGCGGCTACTGTCTGCCAAAAGACACCAAGCAGTTGCTGGCTAACTATCAGGCGGTGCCGAACAACCTGATTTCTGCCATTGTGGATGCCAACCGTACGCGTAAAGACTTCATCTCGGATTCTATTCTCGCGCGTCAGCCTAAAGTGGTGGGCGTGTATCGCCTGATCATGAAGAGCGGTTCCGATAACTTCCGCGCTTCTTCCATTCAGGGGATCATGAAGCGTATTAAGGCGAAGGGCGTACAGGTCATTATTTATGAACCGGCCATGCAGGAAGACGAGTTCTTCCATTCGCGTGTGATCCGCGATCTGGATGCGTTTAAGAAAGAAGCGGACGTGATTATCTCCAACCGTATGGCGGAAGAGCTGGCGGACGTGAAAGATAAAGTCTATACCCGCGATTTGTTCGGCAGCGACTGATCAAAATCGTGATATAAAAAACCCGGCACTGTGCCGGGTTTTTTGTTTTTAAACGTTATAGAAGTTGCGGTACCAGTCGACGAAGTTTTTCACGCCTTCTTTGACTGAGGTTTGTGGTTTAAACCCAATAACGTCATACAGCGCTTTGGTGTCCGCACTGGTCTCCAGCACGTCCCCCGGCTGGATCGGCATCATATTTTTCATCGCTTCTTTGCCCAGCGCCTCTTCAAGCGCGATGATGTAATCCATCAGTTCGACAGGTGAGCTGTTACCGATGTTATACACGCGATACGGGGCAGAGCTGGTTGCTGGCGAACCGGCTTCGACCGTCCAGTCGGCATCGGCCTGAGGAATAACGTCCTGTAGGCGAATAATCGCCTCCGCAATATCATCGATATAGGTGAAGTCGCGCTTCATCTTGCCGTAGTTGTATACGTCGATGCTGTTGCCTTCAATCATGGCTTTGGTGAATTTGAACAGCGCCATGTCCGGGCGTCCCCACGGGCCATAGACGGTAAAGAAGCGCAGGCCAGTGGTAGGCAGATTGTACAGATGCGAATAGGTATGCGACATCAGCTCGTTAGCTTTTTTGGTTGCCGCATACAGGGATACCGGATGATCCACGGAGTCGTCAGTAGAAAACGGCATCTTACGGTTGAGGCCGTAAACAGAACTGGATGAAGCATACAGAAGATGCTGAACCTTGTTGTGGCGACAGCCTTCCAGCACGTTCAGGTGACCTACCAGGTTCGCATCCGCATAGGCATGCGGGTTTTCCAGCGAGTAACGCACGCCCGCCTGGGCGGCAAGATGGATCACGCGGTCAAATTTCTCATTGGCGAAGAGCGCAGCCATGCCCTCGCGATCCGCTAAGTCTAGCTTGTGGAAAGTGAAACTCTCGGATTTGAGCAGTTCAAGGCGAGCGAGCTTGAGGTTAGGGTCATAGTAATCATTCAGATTATCAATCCCAACAACTTCATGACCTGCATCAAGCAGGCGCTTACTGACATGAGAACCGATAAAGCCCGCGGCGCCCGTTACAAGAAATTTCATAGCTTCCCTCATTCACAGTGTTCTTGTTGATGTCCCAGGACATCAGAATCCGACTATGATAGCGCGTCGCACTTCACTTACATAACCCATCTTTCCGATATAACTCATCGTATTCTTATAGAAAAATCGCCAGCAACAGATACACTATGGAAACAAGATTGTTTTTGCCCTTTTTCATCTGTTAGGGATTGTATGACGCACAACAACGATAACCTGGTCACACGCAACAATGACCCGGAGCAAATTGATTTACTGGATTTAGTGCTACAGCTGTGGCGTGGTAAGTGGGTAATAGGGGCCGTTATTGCTGCTTTTATCGTTCTCGCCGTTGTTTACATCACTGTTGCTAAAGAGAAATGGACATCATCGGCTATCATCGCTCAACCTGATGCTGCTCAAATAGCTACTTATTCCAATGCGTTGAATATTCTCTATGGCGGTGCTGCTCCCTCAATGCTGGACATTCAATCTCGAGCTATCAGTCGTTTCAACTCTTCTTTCTCTGCTTTGGCACAAGCACTTGAGAATCAGGAAGACCCCGAAGAACTGACTATTGAACCTACTGTAAAAGGTCAAGGTTTACCTTTGACCGTAACCTACCAGGGGGAGACAGCTGAAGCGGCACAAAAGCAGCTTGCGCAATATATCCAGCAGATCGATGAACAGACAGCAAAAGAACTGGCGCTTGACCTCAATGACAATCTCAAGCAGCAGATCACAACCCTGAACGACTCCCTCCAGAACCAGGAGAAAGTCGCACAGGAGCAAAAAGATCTGCGTATTAAACAGATCACTGAGTCATTTAAGAATGCGGAAGCCGCGAAGATTACTACACCCCAGATTCAGCAAACACAGGATGTGACTCAAGAAACTATGTTCCTGTTGGGGACAGCAGCGCTGAAATCAATGATTGATAACGAAGCGTCTCGCCCACTGGTCTTCTCAGGCGCTTACTACCAAACCAAACAAAATTTACTGGATATTCAGAACCTCAACGTTAACCCAGACACTATTCACGTCTATCGTTACGTCATGAAGCCGAACCTTCCTATCCGACGCGACAGCCCGAAAATTGCTATTACCCTCATCCTTGCCGTTCTCCTCGGCGGGGTCATCGGTTCTGCTGTCGTCCTCGGCCGTAACGCGCTGAGAAACTACAAACCAAGAGCCTGATTTACACACAAAAAAAGACCGGGTTTCCCCGGTCTTTTTTATTTATGCCGTTTCCGCAAATTCTCAATCACCGTCGTTAAATCCAGCTCCTGATCCTGAAGCAGTACCAGCAGGTGATACATTAAATCCGACGCTTCGTTCGTCAGCTCCTCCCGATCATGCACGGTGGCCGCCAGCGCCGTTTCAACGCCTTCCTCACCCACTTTCTGCGCAATACGTTTGGTGCCGCTGGCGTACAGTTTCGCCGTGTACGAGCTCTCGGGATCCGCTGATTTACGCTCTGCCAGCAGCTGTTCCAGCTGATAGAGGAACAGCCACTGGTGGCTCGCCTCGCCGAAGCAGCTGCTGGTGCCTTTGTGGCAGGTAGGCCCAATCGGGTTGACCAGCACCAGCAGGGTGTCGTTGTCGCAGTCTGGCGTAATGCTGACCACATTCAGGAAGTGACCCGAGGTTTCCCCTTTCGTCCACAGGCGCTGTTTGGTGCGCGAGAAAAACGTCACTTTGCCGCTGTCGAGCGTTTTTGTCAGTGCCTCCTGGTTCATGTATCCCAGCATCAGCACTTCGCCTGAAACGGCATGCTGTACAACCACCGGCAGTAATCCGTCAGTTTTTTCCCAGTCCAGCTGCGCCTGTTGTTGCTCTGTTAACATACCCTGATCTCCACGCCCTGGTCGGCCAGGTACGTTTTTAACTCACCAATATTGATAATCTGTTTATGGAACACGGAAGCGGCCAGCGCGCCGTCCACGTTCGCATCGCGGAAGGCTTCAAGGAAGTGTTCCATGGTGCCCGCGCCGCCGGAGGCAATCAGCGGAACCTGGCAGACCGCGCGCACTTTTTTCAGCTGCTCGAGGTCGTAGCCGTTACGAACGCCGTCCTGGTTCATCATGTTCAGAACGATTTCACCCGCACCGCGTTTTTGCACTTCCTGCACCCAGTCCAGCGTCTCCCATTGGGTGACGCGCGTGCGGCTTTCATCGCCGGTGTACTGGTTAACGTGATATTTTCCCGTCGCGGTATCAAACCAGGTGTCGATCCCCACGACAATGCACTGCACGCCAAAGCGGTCCGCCAGACGCGTAATCAGCTCCGGATCTGCAAGCGCAGGGGAGTTAATCGAAATTTTGTCCGCACCGAAAGAGAGAATTTTCGCCGCATCGTCAGCAGATTTAATCCCGCCCGCCACACAGAAGGGAATATCAATCACCTCTGCCACGCGCGCCACCCAGCTTTTGTCCACCACGCGGCCATCGCTGGAGGCGGTGATATCATAAAATACCAGTTCGTCTGCGCCTTCTTCGGCATAGCGTTTTGCCAGCGGAACGATGTCGCCAATGATCTCGTGGTTGCGGAACTGCACGCCTTTTACAACCTGACCATCACGCACGTCCAGGCAGGGAATTATTCGTTTTGCCAGCATTGAATCGCCTCCTTCACCGTAAATTTGCCTTCCAGCAGCGCGCGACCCACGATCACGCCGCGTACTCCGGTTCCGCGCAGAGCGGCGATATCCGCCAGGTCGCCGATACCGCCAGAGGACTGAAACGCCACCTGCGGATAACGCGCGCATACCTCTTCATACAGCGAGACGTTAGATCCTGCGAGCGTACCATCGCGTGAAATATCCGTGCACAGCACATGCTTCAGCCCTACCGGGAGATACATCCCGACCAGCTCTTCCAGCGTTACGCCGGAGTTTTCCTGCCAGCCGCTGACCGCGACCTGCTTATTACCCTGCTCGTCAATGCGTACATCCAGCGCCAGCACCAGCGCATCCGCACCGAAGCGGCGGAACCAGCCCTTGACCGTCTCAGGATCTTTCACAGCGGTCGAACCGACCACCACGCGCGCCACGCCCGCGTCCAGTAAGGCGGCAACATCGGCTTCCGTACGCACGCCGCCGCCCACCTGCACCGGGACGTCCACGCCAGCCACCAGTGTTTTAAGCAGCGGGATCTGGCGCTTCGCCGGATCTTTCGCGCCGGTCAGATCGACCAGATGCAACACCTCAGCGCCCTCGGCGGCGTAAGCCTGTAATCGCGGCAGCGGGTCGTTGCCGTAGTCGCGCTGCTGCCCGTAATCGCCCTGGTGGAGACGAACAACCGTGCCGTCAATTAAATCTAAAGCGGGAATTATCATCACATCTCCAGGAAATTTTTCAGCAGTTGCGCACCGGCGGCACCGGAGCGTTCCGGGTGAAACTGCACGCCGTAAAAGTTATCTTTCTGCACGGCGGCGGTGAACGCCTCGCCGTAATTGCACTGGGCGATGGTGTAGGTATTCACGGGCATGGCGTAGCTGTGGACGAAATAGAAGTACGCACCGTCTTCAATACCCTGGAACAGCCTGTTGCCCGCCTTCGGATAAACGCGGTTCCAGCCCATGTGCGGCAGCGGCAGGCCGTGGTCGGTCATTTTCGGCACGTCTTCTTCAATAATGCCCAGCAGATCAACGCCGTTGCTTTCTTCGCTGCGGCGGCCAAGCAGCTGCATGCCGAGGCAAATGCCCAGCACCGGTTGAGTACAGGCTTTGATGAGATCAACCAGCTCGCGCTCGTGGATCTGATCCATCGCCGCCTGGGCGGTGCCTACGCCCGGCAGAAAGAGTTTATCCGCACGCAGCACCACGTCCGGGTCGCGGCTCACCACCGGCTCGTAGCCGTGGCGCATAATCGCCGACTGTACGGAGTTCAGATTGGCGCATCCGGTGTCCAGAATCACCACGTTCATTACAGCACTCCTTTCGACGAGGGCAGGGCGTCACCTTCCACGCGGATCGCCTGGCGCAGGGTACGGCCAAAGGCTTTGAACAGGCTCTCGACGCGGTGGTGATCGTTTTTGCCTTTGGTTTTCAGGTGCAGCGTCAGGCCCATAGTGTAAGAAAGCGAGCGGAAGAAGTGTTCCACCATCTCGGTGCTGAGATCGCCCACGCGCTGGTAGGTGAAGTCAGCTTTATATTCCAGGTGCGGACGTCCGGAGATATCCATCGCGCAGCGCGCCAGGCACTCGTCCATCGGCAGAACAAAGCCGAAGCGGTTGATGCCGCGCTTGTCGCCGAGCGCCAGCTTCAGGGCTTCGCCCAGCGCCAGGCCGGTATCTTCCACGGTGTGGTGATCGTCGATATACAGGTCGCCCTTAACCGTGATCTCCATACGGAAGCCGCCGTGAGTGGCGATTTGATCCAGCATGTGGTCAAAGAAACCGACGCCGGTGTGGATCTTGCTGCCGCCTTCGCGGTCGAGCCAGACCTTCACGTCGATCTGCGTCTCTTTGGTGTTGCGTTCAACGTGGGAATAGCGGTCGCGTCTGGTGAGCTGCTCGCCAATCATCGCCCAGTTTAGCGTGTCGCGGTTATAGCGCAGACCCGCAATGCCCATGTTTTCCGCCAGCGTGATATCCGTGACGCGATCGCCAATCACATAGCTGTTGGCTTTATCCAGCGCCTCTTCAGCCAGATAACGTTCAACAAGCTTCAATTTCGGCTTCCGGCAGTCGCACTCGTCGGCAGGCATATGCGGGCAGATAAGCACCTCGTCGAAGGCGATGCCCTGCGAGGTCAGCACCTGCATCATCAGGTTGTGCGGGCCGTCAAAGTCCGCCTGCGGGAAGCTGTCGGTGCCCAGACCGTCCTGGTTGGTGATCATCACCAGCTTATAGCCTGCTTTCTGAAGCTTCAGCAGCACCGGGATCACGTCGGGTTCAAAGGCCAGCTTGTCGAAACGATCGACCTGAAAATCGCTGGGTGGCTCCGAGATGATGGTGCCGTCACGATCGATAAAGAGATACTTCTGACTCATACTTTCTCCGCTTTCAGGGCGTCAATCACGCGCTGGCTCTCTGCACGGGTGCCGACGGTAATACGCAGGCAGCCGCTCAGGGTAGGTTGTTTATTCTGGTCTCGTAAGATAATGCCCTGATCCCACAACGATTTAAATATCGCGCTTGAGGCGGTGAAGCGCACCAGGATGTAGTTGGTTTCCGAGTCGAACACCTCTTCCACGCACGGAATCGTTTTCAGGGCATCGACAAGATACTGACGCTCTTCCAGGATCTGCGCCACACGCTCGCGCATCGCGCTGATGCCCTGCGGGGCCAGCGCCTGTGCCGCAATATCGGCAACCGGCGTCGAGAGCGGATACGGGGCGATGACTTTCAGCAGCAGGTCGATAATCGCTTTATTTGCCAGCGTAAATCCACAGCGAAGGCCGGCGAGGGCGAAGGCTTTGGAAAGGGTACGCAGCACAACGAGATGCGGATACTCTTCAAGCCAGCCAGCAAGCGTGGCCTGCGGACAAAACTCAATATAGGCTTCGTCAGCCACGACCAGCGCTTTGCCGCGCGTCATTTCCAGCAGGGCACGAATATCCTGCGGATTGATAATCTGCCCGGTCGGGTTGTTAGGGCTACAGACAAACACCACCTTCACGCCGTCGAGGTTATCGGCGATGCCCTGCAAATCCAGCTGCCAGTTGTCCAGCGCCTGCACGTTGCGGCAGGCCACGCCAAAGGTTTCGGCGCTGACGCTGTACATCCCATAGGTGGGCTGGCAGTACATCACCGCGTCTTTACCCGGCTCGCAGAAGGCGCGGATCAGCAGCTCAATCCCTTCATCCGCCCCACGGCTGACCAGCACCTGCTCAGGCTTTACGCCTGCATACTGCGCATAGTTCTCGATCACCGCTTTCGGCTGACACTCCGGGTAGCGGTTCAGCGTCTGCTGCGAAAGCTCAAAGGCCACCGGCGTGGGGTATTCGTTGGCATTCAGCCAGACATCGCCGTTGCCGCCAAGACGACGCGCAGACTGATAGGGCGTCAGGCGACGGACATTTTCGCGGGCTAATTCTTCGATGTTCATGCTTGCTCCTTCAGGGCGGCAACGCGCAGCGTCACGGCATTTTTGTGGGCAGTCAGACGTTCGGCGGCGGCCAGGGTTTCAATGGTCGACGCCAGCGAGGCAAACCCTTCGCGGGAGAGTTCCTGCACAGTCATGCGCTTCTGGAAATCCGCCAGCCCCAGGCTGGAGCAGGTTGAGGTATAGCCATACGTGGGCAGCACGTGGTTGGTGCCGGAGGCGTAATCCCCGGCGGATTCCGGTGACCAGTCTCCGAGGAACACTGAGCCTGCGCTGGTGATGCTGTCGACCAGATCGCGCGCGTTACGGGTCTGAATAATCAGGTGCTCAGGACCGTACTGATTGGAGATGGCGATGCACTGGTCAAGATCGCGGGCCACAATCAGGCGGCTGGCCAATAGCGCCTGACGCGCCGTTTCCGCACGCGGCAGGTCAGCCAGCTGACGCTCAACGGCGTCGCCCACGCGTTTTGCCATGTCGGCATCTGGCGTCAGTAAAATCACCTGCGAGTCAGGGCCGTGCTCGGCCTGCGAGAGCAGGTCAGAGGCCACGAAATCCGGTGTAGCGCCGCTGTCGGCAATCACCAGCACCTCAGACGGACCGGCAGGCATATCAATCGCCGCGCCGTCCAGACGCTGGCTGACCTGGCGTTTCGCCTCGGTCACGTAGGCATTGCCCGGGCCAAAGATTTTGTCGACCTTAGGAATGGATACTGTCCCGAACGCCAGGGCAGAAATCGCCTGCGCACCGCCCACTTTATAGATCGCCTGCACGCCGCACAGCTTCGCCGCGTACAGGATCTCATCGGCAATTGGTGGAGGAGAGCAGAGCACCACCTTCTGACAACCGGCAATACGTGCCGGGGTGGCCAGCATCAGGACGGTCGAAAACAGCGGAGCAGAGCCGCCGGGAATATAGAGGCCGACGGACGCCACCGGTCGCGTCACCTGCTGGCAGCGCACGCCGGGCAGGGTTTCCACATCCACCGCCTGCAATTTCTGCGCTGTGTGGAAGGTATCAATATTTTTCACCGCGACGGCCATCGCCTGTTTGATGTCATCACCCAGACGATTGCTGGCATCAATGATTTCCTGCTCGGTAACCTGTAAAGCGCCGACTTCCGTCTTGTCAAACTTCGCGCTGTACTCGCGCAGCGCGTCGTCCCCGCGGGCTTTGACGTTATCGAGGATCTCCGCCACGGTGCGGGTGATGCTCTCCGAGGCGGAAATTGCCGGGCGCATCAGTAGCTCGCGCTGTTGCGCGTCGCTACAGGTATTCCAGTCGATGATTGTGTTAAAGCTCATGGTCGTTACTCCATCATCTTCTCAATTGGCAGCACCAGAATGGAGCTTGCGCCCAGCGCCTTCAGTTTTTCCATGGTTTCCCAGAACAGGGTTTCGCTGCTCACCATGTGCATCGCCACGCGCTGCTGGTCGCCCGCCAGCGGCAGAATGGTTGGACGCTCAGCGCCCGGTAGCAGGGCAATCACTTCCTCCAGACGCTCGGTTGGCGCATGCATCATGATGTATTTGGATTCACGCGCCTGAATCACACCCTGAATGCGGGTCAGCAGTTTGTCGATGAGCTGCTGTTTGGCGTCGGCCATCTCGCCGTCGCGCTGGATAAGGCACGCTTTGGAGCGGTAGATCACCTCCACTTCGCGCAGGCCGTTCGCTTCGAGCGTGGCGCCGGTGGAGACGAGGTCACAGATGGCATCGGCCAGGCCCGCACGCGGCGCCACTTCAACAGAGCCGTTCAGCAGACAGGATTTAAACTGCACGCCTTTTTGATCGAGGTAACGCTTCAGCAGGTGAGGGTAAGAGGTGGCGATACGTTTGCCGTTCAGCGCGGCCGGGCCGTCCCAGGCTTCATCGACCGGCGTGGCCAGCGACAGGCGGCAGCCGCCAAAGTCCAGACGACGCAGGGTAAAGTAGCGCGGATCTTCGCCCTGCGCGCGGCGGGTTAACAACTCTTCTTCCAGTACGTTTTCGCCGATGATGCCGAGATCAACGACGCCATCCATCACCAGGCCCGGGATATCGTCATCACGTACGCGCAGAATGTCGATCGGCATATTTTCAGCCAGGGCGATCAGGCGCTGGGTGTGCAGGTTGATTTTAATCCCGCAGCGGGCCAGCAGTTCGCGTGAATCGTCGCTTAAACGGCCTGATTTTTGAATAGCTATGCGTAAACGTGAGTTATCTAACATTCTGTGTTCCTCGTTAACCTGTTTTAACCTGTCTGAATGCGGTCCAAAAAAAAGCCCCCGGAAGAAGATCTTCCGGGGGCTTTTTCATGCGTTCATGCACCACTGGAAGATCCAAACGTCTTCCAGCACACATCGCCTGAAAGACTAGTCAGGATGATGGTGATGATGGTGGTTTTTAAAAGGAACGCGTGTCATATAAATTCTCGTTGAATGCTTATGCATTTGATGTCTTTTAACCTAAACCAGTTGTACGCCATAAAGCAAGGGCTTTTTTTGATCATTAATTCATTTCATATTGATGGTATGAATTGTGCGTTCCACCAGGCTGGCGTAGCCTTATAACAGGCATCGTTAAGCGGAGAATGTAATGAAAAAGGTCGCGATTGTCGGGTTAGGGTGGTTAGGAATGCCACTGGCGATGTCATTAGCCGCGAAAGGCTGGCAGGTGACAGGGAGTAAGACCACCCGAGATGGGGTTGAAGCGGCACGCATGTGCGGCATTGATGGTGTCGAGCTGCGTCTCGAACCCGAGCTTATCTGCGATACCGACGAGCTGGATGAACTGATGAATGTGGACGCGCTGGTCATTACCTTACCGGCGCGGCGCAGCGGCCCGGGCGAGACGTTTTACTTGCAGGCGGTGCAGGAGATTGTCGACAGCGCCCTGGCGCACCATATCCCGCGCATCATTTTCACCAGCTCCACCTCCGTCTATGGCGCTATCGACGGTACGGCGAAAGAAAACACCGAGCGCCGTCCGGTGACCGCCAGCGGCCGGGTGCTGAAAGAGCTGGAAGACTGGCTGCACAATCTGCCTGGCACGCAGGTGGATATCTTACGTCTGGCCGGGCTGGTGGGGCCGGGGCGTCATCCGGGGCGCTTCTTTGCCGGTAAATCCGCGCCGGATGGCCAGCACGGGGTTAATCTTGTGCACCTTGAGGATGTTATCGGTGCAATAGAGCTGCTTTTACAGGCTCCGAAAGGGGGGCACATCTATAATATATGTGCGCCTTCGCATCCGCCGCGTAGTACCTTTTATCCGCTGATGGCGCGCCAGCTTGGCCTGGCGCCGCCGGTATTCAGTGATGCGCAGGGGGAGCGCAAAGGCAAAATTATTGATGGCAATCGTATTTGCCATGAACTGGGATTTGAATATCAGTATCCCGATCCGCTGGTAATGCCCATGGAATAATTGCGCCGGCGGAGACAATCGCACACCGCAAGGGGGCGAAGATGAAACCGCTGCTGGATGTTCTTGTTATTCTGGATGCGCTGGAAAAAGAGGGGAGCTTTGCCGCCGCCTCGGCGAAGCTCTATAAAACCCCTTCGGCTCTGAGCTACACCGTGCAAAAGCTCGAGAGCGATCTTAATATCCAAATCCTTGACCGCACCGGGCATCGCGCGCGTTTCACCCGTACAGGGCAGATGTTGCTGGAAAAAGGGCGTGACGTGCTGCATACGGTTCGCGAGCTGGAAAAACAGGCCGTCAAACTTCATCAGGGCTGGGAAAATGAGCTGGTGATTGGGGTTGATGATACATTCCCTTTCTCCCTGCTTACCCCGCTTATTGAGGCGTTCTATCAGCGCCACAGCGTCACGCGGTTGGTTTTTATCAATGGCGTGCTGGGCGGTTCCTGGGAGGCCCTGACGCAGGGCAGGGCGGATATCATCGTTGGCGCGCTGCATGAGCCTCCCCAGTTGAGCGAATTTGGTTTTGCGCGGCTGGGTGTTCTGGAGCAGGTTTTTGCCGTTGCGCCTCATCACCCGCTGGCGAATGAACCGGAGCCGGTTACCCGACGCGTCATTAAAAACTATCGTGCCATTGTGGTTGGAGACAGTTCTCGCCCCGAGTGCGGCATTTCATCGCAGATGCTGGATGAGCAGGAGGCCATCACCGTTTTTGATTTTAAAACCAAGCTGGAGCTGCAAATAAGCGGCCTGGGGTGCGGTTACCTTCCCCGTTATTTAGCGCAGCGGTTTATTGACAGCGGAGCGCTGGTGGAAAAACAAGTTTTAGCGCAGAGCAGTAACGAATCGGTATGGGTGGGCTGGAATGAACAGACCGCCGGGCTTGCCAGCGCCTGGTGGCGAGACGAAATTTTAGCAAATAGTGCTATCGCGACAGTTTACACTCAGGCAGATGATGGTAAATCAACCAGTTAGAAAAATTATTTTATGGGCAGGTTTCTCAATGTATTGCCTTTTGTATCTTGAATAGGGCAAAATGCCGCCGCTGCAAACAAATAAATAATCGACGATATAAAAGGCGTCGGTTATTTTTTTTTGCATGTACGAAACGAAACTAAAAACCAAGAGGCCGGGCTTCGTACCGGATAGATACTTACTAAAATCCGACAGTTGTTGTCGCTGAGGAAGAAAAGAAATGGGGCAATTTTTCGCTTACGTGGCGGTTATCACCGTAAAGGAGAATAACTATGTCGCATAACGCAACTCCAAACACCTCTCGCGTGGAATTACGTAAAACGCTTACGTTGATTCCGGTTGTCATGATGGGCCTTGCCTATATGCAACCGATGACGCTGTTCGATACATTCGGTATCGTTTCAGGCCTCACGGACGGTCATGTGCCGACGGCTTACGGCTTTGCACTGATTGCGATCCTCTTTACCGCGCTCAGCTACGGTAAACTGGTGCGCCGCTATCCGTCTGCCGGTTCCGCCTACACCTATGCCCAGAAATCCATCAGCCCGACGGTAGGCTTTATGGTGGGCTGGTCTTCGCTGCTCGACTATCTGTTCGCGCCGATGATCAACATTCTGCTGGCAAAAATTTATTTTGAAGCGCTGGTGCCATCGATTCCATCCTGGATGTTCGTCGTGGCGCTGGTGGCCTTTATGACGGCCTTCAACCTTCGCAGCATCAAGTCCGTTGCCAACTTTAACTCCGTTATCGTTGTGCTTCAGGTTGTACTGATTGCCGTGATCCTCGGCATGGTGATTTACGGTGTGTTCCACGGTGAAGGCGCGGGCACTCTGGCGAGCAGCAAGCCGTTCTGGTCTGGTGATGCGCATGTGATCCCGATGATTACCGGGGCGACGATTCTGTGCTTCTCCTTTACCGGTTTTGATGGTATCAGCAACCTGTCTGAAGAAACGAAAGATGCAGAGCGCGTAATTCCGCGTGCAATCTTCCTGACGGCGCTGATTGGTGGCCTGATCTTTATTTTCTCGACCTATTTCCTCCAGCTGTACTTCCCGGATATCTCTCGCTTCAAAGATCCGGATGCTTCTCAGCCGGAAATTATGCTCTATGTGGCGGGTAAAGCGTTCCAGGTCGGCGCGCTGATCTTCTCCACCATCACCGTACTGGCGTCCGGTATGGCCGCGCATGCAGGCGTTGCGCGTCTGATGTACGTTATGGGCCGCGATGGCGTATTCCCGAAAAGCTTCTTCGGCTACGTGCATCCAACTTGGCGTACCCCGGCGATGAACATCATTCTGGTCGGTGCGATCGCGCTTCTGGCGATTAACTTTGACCTGGTGATGGCAACGGCGCTGATTAACTTTGGTGCGCTGGTGGCGTTTACCTTTGTTAACCTGTCGGTGATCTCTCAGTTCTGGATCCGTGAAAAGCGTAACAAGACGCTGAAAGACCACTTCCAGTATCTGTTCCTGCCGATGTGTGGTGCTATGACCGTGGGCGCGCTGTGGGTTAACCTGGAAGAGAGCTCAATGGTGCTTGGCCTGATTTGGGCAGGTATCGGCCTGGTTTACCTGGCCTGTGTGACGAAGAGCTTCCGCAACCCGGTTCCTCAGTACGAAGACGTCGCGTAAGACTGCGTCGGGTGGCGGCTACGTCTTACCCGACCTAAATACCCCGCAGGCCCGCGTAAGCGAAGCGCCATCGGGCAAAAAAAAAGCCGGAGACATCGCCTCCGGCTTTTTTGTACCCGCTATTCAGACAATCTCTTGCGCATACTGGAACAGCGCTTTCAGCAGCGCCTGCTTCTCAGCATTCCCTTCATACTGACCGTAAAGCATCTCCAGCTCCTGGGCGTAGCTATTAAGAAACTCCGGCGTAAACACGTTGCGCCGATGCTGTAACCAGCGCTCCTGCTCTGCTTCATCCAGCGTGCCGGGATAGTTGCGCGCGCGATAATTAAACATCAGCTTCTCAATGCGCTTATCTGCGAAGGTGATATCCAGCGCGGGCAGGTTACGCGGGTCGGTTTGCAGCACGATATTCATCGCCGCGCGATCGGCGTCGCTGAAGAAGCCGTTATAAAGCTGCGCATCCACATTCTCAGACGGCACGAACGGCTCTGCTTCGGCAAAAATGGCGACGACTTTCTCGCGCACCTGCGGGTTGTCGCGCAGCACTTTCAGGTTATCGAGGCAGTGCTGACGGTTAATCCCCAGCCGGTCGGCGTCTTCCGGGCGTAGCGTGTTGGCCTGCGCCAGCACCGGGCACTTATTAATGTGCACCAGTTTTACCGGTACGGCTGGCAGGTCACCCAGCGCCTCTTTCGGCGTATAGAGCCGTTCACGTAAGGGGTCGCTGTCGAGCTCAAGCAGCGGGGAGATATCTCCGGCAAGATCCACCATGATGACGGCGTTACGGTTGTCCGGATGCCAGGCAAGCGGCGCCACCCAGCTTGTGTTCCCGCGCCACGCGCCGAACATCCCTGAAATATGCACCAGCGGTTTCATCTGCGGCACGTCAATTAGCGTCATCAGCTTTTGCTTGCTGCGATGGCTCAACAGATACTCAAACAGGCGCGGCTGCGCGGTTTTTACAAGTTTCGCCATAGCGATGGTCGCGTAAACGTCTGCCATCGCGTCGTGGGCATTGCTGTGCTCAATGCCGTTGGCCCGCGTCAGGTGCTCGAGCCTGAAGCTCGGCAAGCCGTCGTCGTTCTCCGGCCAGTTAATCCCCTCCGGGCGCAGCGCATAGCAGGCGCGCATGATATCCAGCAAATCCCAGCGTGAATTACGGTTCTGCCAGCTCCAGGCATACGGATCGTAGAAGTTGCGGTAGAAGATATTGCGCGTCACTTCATCGTCAAAACGGATATTGTTGTAACCCACCACGCAGGTATTGGGCACCGTGAACAGGTCGTGGATGCGACGGGCAAATTCTGCTTCGCTAACGCCTTTATCCCGCGCTTCCTGAGGCGTGATGCCCGTCACCATCACCGCGCCCGGCTGCGGCAGATAGTCATCGGCGGGCTTACAGTAAAACACCTCGGGTTCGCCGATGACGTTAAATTCGTCATCGGTACGGATAGCCGCAAACTGCGCCGGTCGGTCCAGCGCCGGATGGGTGCCAAAGGTTTCGTAATCGTGGAACAAAAAAGTCGGGCGCGCGGCAGAGTCAGACACCAGTAATCTCATCCTGTTAAAAGTTGACGTCTCTATGGTAAACGATTGGGGTGAGCAGTCCGAACAAAAAGCACCGTCAGGCAAGAAATTTGCGAGATTTGTTCCGAAAAAATCTGCGTTCTGTCACATTTTTTTGCAATTAAGGCAGGTAACGACATCAGAACTCCCGTAAAAAGGTCATCGATTTTTACTGACCTGAGGATATACCGTTGAAACGCCGTCTGTTTATTGCTGTTTCTTTACTCGCTTCGAGTATTTCATCCGCGCTGGCTGCCGAGCCGCTGGATTTTTCACCTCAGCCGCCTGCCATCCAGGCTGGCTCCTGGGTATTGATGGATTACACCACGGGTCAAATCTTAACGGCGGGCAACGAACATCAGCAGCGCAATCCGGCGAGCCTGACCAAACTTATGACGGGGTACGTTGTCGATCGCGCCATTGATAGCCACCGCATCAGCCCCGATGACATTGTGACGGTCGGACGTGACGCCTGGGCAAAAGGCAATCCGGTCTTTGACGGTTCGTCGCTGATGTTTCTGAAGGAGGGCGATCGGGTTTCCGTGCGCGATCTCAGCCGCGGCCTGATTGTTGATTCCGGCAATGATGCCTGCGTGGCGCTGGCGGATCACGTGGCGGGCGGTCAGCCGCAGTTCGTCAGGATGATGAATGACTATGTTGAAAAACTGAACCTGCGCGATACCCACTTCGAAACCGTACACGGGCTGGATGCACCGGGTCAGCACAGCTCCGCCTACGATCTCGCCGTGCTTTCCCGGGCCATCATTCACGGCGAGCCTGAGTTCTACCACATGTACAGCGAGAAGAGCCTGACCTGGAACGGCATCACCCAGCAGAACCGCAACGGCCTGCTGTGGGATAAGACCATGAACGTGGATGGCCTGAAAACGGGACACACCTCGGGCGCGGGCTTTAACCTGATTGCCTCAGCGGTGGACGGTCAGCGTCGACTGATTGCGGTGGTGATGGGGGCAGACAGCCCGAAAGGACGTGAAGATCAGGCGCGCAAGCTGCTGCACTGGGGACAGCAAAATTTTGATACGGTGCAGATCCTGCATAACGGTAAAAAAGTGGGAACCGAGCGCATCTGGTACGGCGATAAAGAGCAGATCGCGCTGGGCACGGATCAGGACTTCTGGCTGGCATTACCCAAATCGGAAGTGCCGAACATCAAGGCGAAATACGTGATGGATAAAAAAGAGCTGGAAGCGCCGATCGCCGCGCATCAGCGGGTAGGGGAGATCCAGCTGTACGATCGTGACAAGGTGGTCGCGCACTGGCCATTGGTTACGCTGGAAAGCGTTGAAAAGGGTGGGCTTTTCTCCCGTCTTGGCGATTATCTGCATCATAAACTCTGACCTTTTAGGGCAGACTGGCAGTGTTGCGAGTCTGCTCACATAATAAACACTCCTGGATTGCCGATAATCTCGATTCTGCTTTACAGTGTATATATATACAGTAATAAACGGAGGCAGCATGGACTACAGCATCAGGCAGCTACAGAAACGTACGATTGCAGGCTTTCATCTCGTGGGGCCGTGGGAAAAGACGGTCAAGCAGGGATTTGAACAACTGGTCATGTGGGTAGATGGTCGTCATATTCAGCCGCAGGAGTGGGTGGCCGTTTATTATGACAATCCGGATGACGTGCCGGCAGAAAAGCTCCGCTGCGTTACCGCCGTAACGGTAGTAGACGATTTCACTATTCCTGAAAACAGCGAAGGGGTGATGATGACCGAAATTGCTGCCGGAGAGTATGCTATTGCTGCCGCGCGCGTCGAAAATCATGATTTCGCCACGCCGTGGTATCAGTTCTTCAACTCCCTTCTGGAAGACAGCAAATTCCAGATTGCAGCAAAACCCTGCTTCGAACGCTATCTGAACGATGGCAATGCTGACGGCTACTGGGATATTGAGATGTTTGTACCGGTAGAGCACAAAGTGGGATAATCCTGCGAAACGCAGGGTTTTTCAGCCGGGCGCGATCCACCCGGCTGAAAACACAGTACAATTGTGGTTTGCCGTAGAGCTGGAGACGGGTGTGCGCCCCGACAAGTCATTAACCCCTTTTGAAATTCGGTTATACAAACATTATCGCGTGGTGCACGGTTGCCGCATTGCGCTGGCGTTTGTGTTGACCTTCGTACTGGTTCGTTTGCTGGATATCCCGGAAGGGACGTGGCCGCTGATCACGCTGGTGGTGGTGATGGGGCCGATCTCATTCTGGGGGAACGTGGTCCCGCGCGCTTTCGAACGCATAGGCGGTACCGTTTTAGGCTCAGCTCTTGGGCTTATCGCCCTGAAACTGGAGCTGATTTCATTTCCGTTCATGTTGCTGTGGTGCGCGGTGGCGATGTTTCTTTGCGGATGGCTGGCCCTCGGCAAGAAACCGTATCAGGCGCTGCTGATTGGCATTACGCTCGCGGTTGTGGTCGGCGCACCTGCGGGCGATATGACCACCGCATTGTGGCGAAGCGGGGACGTGATCCTCGGCTCGTTGCTCGCCATGCTGTTTACCGGCATCTGGCCGCAGCGCGCCTTCCTGCACTGGCGCATTCAGATGGCAAACTACGTCACGGCATTTAACCGGGTCTACCAGGCCGGGTTTTCGCCGAATCTGATTGAGCGTCCGCGGCTGGAAAAGCATCTGCAAAAAATCCTCAATGATGTGGTCAAAATGCGCGGGTTAATTACGCCAGCAAGCAAAGAAACCCATATCCAGAAAGCCATCTTTGAAGCTATTCAGACGGTCAGCCGTAATCTGGTCTGTATGCTTGAACTGCAAATCAATGCCCACTGGGCCTCACGCCCCAGCCATCTTCTGATGCTCAACGCGCATACGCTGAAAGAGACGCAGCAGATGACGCAACAAACCCTGCTGACCATCGCTCATGCGCTCTATGAAGGTAACCCGCAGCCGATACGGGCGAACAGCGAGCGGCTGAACGAAATCGTCGCCGAGCTCAAACAGCTGATGAATGAGCGCCAGGGCGACAATGTGGCGGAAACGCCCATCCATGGTTATGTCTGGCTGAGTATGGAGCTGGCGCGGCAGCTGGAGTTGTTATCGCAGCTGATTTGCCGGGCTCTGCGCAAATAAAAAGCGTATGTGATGCCTGCTGCTTCGATTCAGCAACAATTAGGGTTATGATGGTTTTAAACGATATACTCATTGTCATTCGCAGCCGCTGTCTGTTAAAACGGTTGCTTTAACGAATCCGAATCTCACATTATCAGGGGTGTAAAAATGGAAACTACCAAGCCTTCGTTCCAGGATGTTCTGGAGTTCGTCCGCCTGTTCCGCCGCAAAAACAAGCTACAGCGCGAAATCCAGGACGTAGAGAAGAAGATCCGTGACAACCAGAAACGTGTCCTGCTGCTGGACAACCTGAGCGACTACATCAAGCCAGGTATGAGCGTTGAAGCTATTCAGGGCATCATCGCCAGCATGAAGAGCGATTATGAAGATCGCGTTGATGACTACATCATCAAAAACGCTGAGCTGTCCAAAGAGCGTCGCGACATCTCCAAGAAGCTGAAAGTGATGGGCGAAATCAAAAACGTCGACGCTAAAGGCGAGTAATCGCACACTCTGTTGCCCGGTGGCGCTGCGCTTACCGGGCCTACAGGACTGTTATCACGTAGGTCGGGTAAGGCGAAGCCGCCACCCGAAAATTTTACCGAACGCAAAAAAGCAAAAAGCCTGCTCTAAAAGCAGGCTTTTTAAATTTGGCTCCTCTGACTGGACTCGAACCAGTGACATACGGATTAACAGTCCGCCGTTCTACCGACTGAACTACAGAGGAATCGTTGTGGAGGCTTATCTTAGCGGCGAAAAAACTTTTGTCAAACCTGATCTCAGGCAAAAGCGTTTGTTTGATGATTCTGTCGTCATTTTGTTGTAAATCCAAACATAATTTTATGGAAAATACTTTGCAGGATACGCATTTCTGCCCCATCATTTGAAATGGAGTTTCAACTTTCTCGCTAAGGTCCATTTTGAACGTCACCGCACCCCTACGCCAGGCGATTATGCGCACGCCCTGGTATGCAAAACGTAAAAGTTATCGAGTTCTCTTCTGGCGTGAAATCACCCCCCTTGCTGTGCCTATTTTCCTGGAGAATACCTGCGTCCTGTTGATGGGCGTGCTGAGCACATTCCTGGTGAGCTGGCTCGGTAAAGAAGCTATGGCCGGGGTAGGGCTGGCGGATAGTTTCAATATGGTGGTGATGTCCTTCTTTGCCGCTATCGATCTCGGTACGACGGTGGTGGTGGCGTTTAGCCTGGGTAAGCTCGATCCGAAGCGTGCCCGCGAAGCGGCCAGACAGTCGCTGATGATCATGACCCTCTTTTCGATCATCCTTGCGGCGGTTATCCATTATTACGGCAAAGAAATTATCGACTTTGTCGCGGGAGAAGCGACCAGTGAGGTGAAGGATCTGGCTCTCACCTACCTGGAAATGACGGTGTTGAGTTATCCGGCGGCTGCCATCGCGCTGATTGGTAGCGGTGCGCTTCGTGGAGCAGGGAATACCAAAATCCCGCTGCTGATCAACGGCGGCATGAACATCCTGAACATCATTATCAGCAGCGTTTTGATTTATGGCGTCTTTTCCTGGGAGGGGCTGGGCTTTGTCGGCGCGGGTTTAGGGCTGACCATTTCCCGTTATATTGGTGCGGCAGCGATAATTGGCGTACTGATGGCGGGAATTACGCCATCGCTGCGCCTGACGCTGAAAAGTTATTTCCGTCCGCTTAACTTCGCCATTATCTGGGAAGTGATGGGGATCGGGATTCCGGCCAGCATCGAATCCGTGTTGTTTAACGGCGGGAAACTGCTGACGCAGATGTTTGTTGCCGGGATGGGAACAGACGTCATCGCCGGCAACTTTATTGCCTTCTCCATTGCCTCACTCATTAACCTGCCGGGAAACGCGCTGGGGTCGGCGTCGACGATCATCACCGGCAGACGTCTCGGAAAGGGGCAGATAGGGCAGGCGGAACGGCAGCTTCGGCATGTCTTCTGGCTTTCAACCATTGGACTGACGGCGATTGCGTGGGGAACTGCGCCTTTTGCCGGGCTGATGGCCTCGTTCTATACGCATGAAAATGACGTGAAAGAGGTCGTGAAGGTGCTCATTTGGCTCAACGCGGCGTTTATGCCAATCTGGGCCGCGTCCTGGGTACTTCCTGCCGGGCTGAAAGGGGCGCGCGATGCCCGGTTTGCGATGTGGGTCTCCATGCTCGGCATGTGGGGCTGTCGCGTCGTGGCGGGCTACACGCTGGGGGTGATGGTAGGTATGGGCGTTGTCGGCGTCTGGCTGGGGATGTTCCTTGACTGGGCCGTGCGCGGCGCGCTGTTCTACTGGCGCATGGTGAGCGGGCGCTGGCTGTGGAAATATCCGCGAAAAAAACCGGAGCAGGAGGTTTCGGAAACGACAAGTGCCTGACAAATGTGCGAAGTGGAGAATAAATCGGCAAACGATTGAAAATCTGCATTCACCCTTTGACATCCTCAGGGCGCATCGATAATATGCGCCCCGTTCACACGATTCCTCTGTAGTTCAGTCGGTAGAACGGCGGACTGTTAATCCGTATGTCACTGGTTCGAGTCCAGTCAGAGGAGCCAAATTTAAAAAAGCCTGCTTTTAAAGCAGGCTTTTTGCTTTTCTGCGTTCGGTAAAATTGTCGGGTGGCGGCTTCGCCTTACCCGACCTACGAAATCCCAGGCCGGGTGAGTGGTATGCGTGATGTGTCCTTGTTATCAGCGGAACGGTGGCTCATTGAAGGTTCGCAGCTTGCGGGAATGCAGTTTGTCGCCCTCTGCACGCAGTAAATCGATGGCGCGAATACCAATCTGAAGGTGCTCTGAGATCGCCCCTTCGTAAAAACGGTTCGCCTGGCCCGGCAGTTTGATCTCGCCGTGCAGCGGTTTATCGGACACGCACAGCAGCGTGCCGTAAGGGACGCGGAAGCGGTAGCCCTGCGCGGCAATGGTGGCGCTTTCCATATCGATTGCGACCGCACGGCTAAGATTGAAACGCAGGGCGGAGGCGGAATAGCGCAGCTCCCAGTTACGGTCGTCGGTGGTAACGACCGTACCGGTACGCAGGCGCTGTTTCACCTCTTCACCCGGCATGCCGCTCACCTCTTTGGTGGCGTCGTACAGAGCGCGCTGCACTTCCGCGATACTCGGGATAGGAATATCCGGCGGCAGAACCGCGTCAAGAACATGGTCGTCACGCAGATAAGCGTGGGCGAGGACGTAATCGCCAATCAGCTGGCTTTCACGCAGGCCGCCGCAGTGGCCGATCATCAGCCAGACGTCCGGGCGCAGTACCGCCAGATGGTCGCAGATGGTTTTCGCATTCGACGGGCCAACGCCGATGTTAATCAGCGTAATGCCCTGACCGTCGGCGGTGATCAGGTGCCAGGCGGGCATCTGGTGCTTTTTCCACGCCAGGTCGGAGATGGCCTCTTCCGGTGCTTCGGTTTCGGCGGTGATCCAGATCCCGCCCGCGCAGGAGAGGGCGACGTAAGGACTGTCCGGATCGAGGATCTGGCTACAGCCCCAGCGAACAAATTCGTCTACATAGCGGGTGTAGTTGGTAAACAGCACGAACGGCTGGAAATGTTCGGCTGGCGTGCCGGTGTAGTGGCGCAGGCGTGCCAGCGAGAAATCGACACGGCGTGCATCAAAGTGCGACAGGGGTGAAAACTCTGCCGGGTGATAGATCCCGTCCGCCGTCTCATCGCCAATCTGCGACAGCTCAGTGGTCGGGAAATGACGGGTCAGCCCTGCGCTCATGGAGCGATCCAGCGTCAGCGCTGAGCCGTCTATCACGTACGGGTAAGGGATCTCGTGCAGGGACGGCTCAACGCTGATATGCGCGCCGTAATCCTGATACAGCAGGGTAAGCTGTTCTTCCAGGTAGGGGCGGAACAGCGCAGGTCGCGTGATGGTTGTGCTGTAACAGCCGGAGTGGGTGAAACGCGCATAGGCGCGGGTTTTCGGATTGCTGCTGGCGCTACCGTCCCAGGTGACAGAGAGCGATGGATAAACAAAAAGGCCCTGGGTTCTGGCCTTTTCATCGGGAAGTTTCCCTGTTTCGATATAGTCACTGATGGCGCTGCGCAGTGCATTGACGGACTGTTCATACAGCGCGTCGAGTTTTTCCAGCGCCTGAGCCGGGGTCAGGCTGGAGCCCTCATTATTCATGTCTGTCTCCTTGTTCCACAGGTGTGCGGCTATACCCGATAGTATGTCACACGCCTGTGAAACAAAAGTGAGGAGATCAGCTGTGCGCGGTTTCCTTCATCAACAGGGCGGTGGCAGCAGAAAGCAGGCAACCCGCCAGCAGATAAATCGCCACGCTATGCCAGTTACCGCCGGAGAACGTCACCAGCGCGGCGGCGATAAACGGCGTAAACCCGCCGCCGACCACGCTCGCCACCTGATATCCCACGCCCGCGCCGCTGTAGCGGTAGCTTGCGCCAAACAGCTCGGTAAACATCGGCTGCTGCACGCAGACCACCATATCGTGAGCGATGTTCGCAAGCATGATCGCGAAGAAAACAATCCAGAAGACCGACTGTGCCTCCAGCGCCATAAAGAACGGCCAGGCGCTGAGTGTGCCGATAAGCGCCCCGGTGATATACACCCGTCGACGGCCAAAGCGATCCGCCAGCCAGGCGAAGCAGGGGATAGTCAGGCAACTGATCCCGCCCACCACCAGGCCAATATTCAGGAACAATTCCCGCGGCAGGCCGAGGTTTTGCGTGGAATAGTTGAGGGCAAAGGCGGTGACGATATACATCGTCAGCAGTTCGCACAGGCGCAGGGCGATAATTTTCAGAAAAGCGCCAGGGTGCTGCACGAGCGCTTCCATTACCGGCAGCCGTTTTTTGGCGACCGGTTTTTCGCGTTGCTGCCGCTCAAACTCAGCCGACTCTTCCATGCCGTTACGGATCCACAGGGCCACCACGACCAGCACAATGCTGAAGATAAACGGAATACGCCAGCCCCAGCTCAGGAACTGCTCGTCTGCCGTGAGCTGGCTTATTAGCGACACCAGGCCCGTGGAGAGCAGCAGACCCACGCCATAACCTACCTGCACGCCGCTGCTGTAGAACGCTTTCTTGTTCTTCGGCGCGCTTTCCACGGACAGCAATGCCGCACCGCCCCATTCGCCGCCAACGGCAAAGCCCTGAATGGCGCGCAGCGTCACCAGCAACACCGGGGCCCACCAGCCAATCGATGCAAAGGAGGGCAAAATACCGATTAGCGCGGTGGCAATACCCATCATCCACACGGTGAGCATCAGCATACGTTTCCGGCCAAGGCGATCGCCGAAGTGGCCGAAAATTATCCCGCCCAGCGGACGAAACAGAAAACCGACACCGAAGGTGGCAAACGCAGCAAGCGTACCCATGGCGGGGCTGATCTGGGGAAAGAATTCACGGTTAAAGACCAGCGCAGCGGTAATACCGTAGAGCAGAAAGTCATACCAGTCGACGACGGCGCCTGCGAAGCTACCTAAAGCGGCGCGGCGGGCGCGGTTAAGCGAGGGTGTCTCCTCGTTGCGGCGAGCGGAGATAAGGGTGGAGTCCATAGTTGTCCTGTCTGTACTGATTTTTAATTATTGGTATAAGGAAAGGTCACTCACATCACGGCCGTCATATTGGCGGAACGTATGAGACTACCGCGACACGCGGCCTGAGAAAACGTTTTTATCTTTCCTGAAAGCGCAGAATAAATAAATTTCATCTTATCGGGCGACAACATAAATCAGCCTGTTTGGCTCCGGTTAGGGCTGAATGGTTTACAGTAATAATGATCGCTGTGTGACGTAAGCTGAGGGAATAACGATGCAACGCCTCTTTCCTGCACTGTGGGTAGTCCTGTTTTTAGTCGTATCTCCGCTGCATGCGGAGCCGAAAGTCTATGGCGAACAGCGTATTCATCGCTGGTGGGATGCAGTAACGGACGATATTGCGCAAACCTGGGAACAGCCGGATCGTTACGATCTCTACCTTCCGTTTTTGAGCTGGCATGCACGCTTCATGTATGACAAAGAGAAAACGGATAATTACAACGAAATGCCGTGGGGCGGGGGGCTGGGCGTGTCTCGCTACAACGACGAGGGCAACTGGAGCGCGCTGTTTGCCATGATGTTTAAAGATTCCCACAACGAGTGGCAGCCCGCGATGGGTTACGGCTGGGAGAAGGGGTGGTATCTGGATAACGCAAAAGATTTCCGTCTGGGGCTGGGGGCCGCCGCGGGGATCACCGCGCGCGACGACTTTGCCAACTATGTCCCGCTGCCGTTTATCTTCCCGCTTTTCTCTGCCGGATATAAGCGCGTCACCGTCCAGTTCACCTATATTCCCGGGACCTACAACAACGGCAACGTGCTGTTTGCCTGGCTGCGCCTGGGCTTTTAGAGGGTGATCACTTTTTTGGCCACTGTGTTGGACAGGATCAGCAGCGAAAACAGGACCGACGTAACAAACGTAAGCACAATCAGAGCAAGTTTGGTGCTCAGGGACGTCACCGGAATGAGCGCGGTCAGCAGGTGAAACACCGAGTAGTGCATGATATAGACCCCGGTCATCGTTTTGCTAATGGCGGCCAGCACGGACTCTTTAAACTCCGCATTGCGGCGAAACCGTACGCCATTTGCCGCAATCACCAGGGCAATAATCAGAATGTAAATTTGCGATCCGGTGAGGATAAAGGCGTTTCTGTCTGCTTTAAATAGCGCAAAAAAGAAGTGCCGTTCGTAAAACCATGTGAAGAGATAGATAAACGGTATCGCAATCACCGCGGCCCTGACCACGTTTTTGCGGCCGATCCACGCCGCGATCTGCGGATCGCAAAAGAGCTGGCCTGTCAGATAAAACAGCAGCCACGTCCACAGGCGATACTGCGGCGACAATGAAAGGACGTGGGCATCAGGATAGAGGGCCGACAGCAAATCGTACCCGTATGAGAAAAGCAGCAGGGCGGCAATCACCCCGCAAAAGAGCGTTCGTCGCTGGCTGAGCCGCTCCACCACCGGGTGAAACGTGTAAATCACGATAAACGCGAACACGAACCAGGGCTGGATCAGATACCCGCGCTGATAGGGCTCCCACAGGTAATAAATGGTCACCCAGAACAGAAAGACGATCACCAGGCTTTTGATCTTATCAAGCTGCCAGCGGGTGCCATGGCGGGATTGTCCATCCAGATAGCCCGCCACTACAAAAAACAGCGGCGTGGCAATGGTCGAGATAAACGTTAAAAAGCCGAGGATCCAGTGATAGTCATAATCGTACCGATCCCAAGTATTGTAGATGGTGAAGAAGGTCACCGCCGTCATACAGCCCAGCGTCTTGATGATGTTCAGCCCTGTCGCATTCATTGTTGTTCAGCTTCGTCCTTACGATGGAAACACGCGTAAATTACCGGGAGTACCAGCAGCGTCAGGATTGTAGCAAACCCAAGTCCAAACATAATCACAACGGCCATGCTCTGGAAGAACACATCCAGCAGCAGAGGAGCGAGCCCGAGCACGGTGGTAAAGGCGGTGAGCAGGATGGGGCGCAGGCGCGAGGTGGCGGCGTAAACAATCGCGCTGTGCTGATCCTGCTGCGTTTTCTGCTGTTCTATCTCCTCTACCAGCACAATGCCGTTGCGGATCAGCATCCCGCTCAGGCTCAGCAGGCCAATCAACGCCATAAAGCCAAAGGGGATGCCGGTAATTAAAAACCCCGGCGTCACGCCGATCAGCGCCAGCGGCACGGTCAGCCAGATAGCGACGGCGTTTTTCACCGAACTGAACATCAGCACCGTGATCACAAACATCACCAGATACCCGATCGGCAGCGTAGTAAATAGCCCCTGCTGCGCTTCGCTGGAATTCTCCGCGTCCCCGCCCCACTCAATGCTGTAGCCGTGAGGCAGGGGCAGGGCATCTATTTGCGGCTTCACGCGGGCGAGAATATCGCCGGACGTTTGCTGGCTCAACGGGTCAGGGTCGGTCTGCACGGTAAGCACGCGCGAGCGGTCGCGACGCAGGATCAGCGGATCTTCCCACTCCAGCGCGAAGCCGCTGACGACGTTGCTCAGCGGAATATACTGCTGCCGGGTCTGGCTCCAGACCAGGACGTTGTTCAGGTGGTTGGCGTCCAGCCGCTCGCTTTCCGGCGGGCGCACCACCACGGGTAACAGATCGCTTCCTTCTCTGTACAGTCCTGCCCGGCTGCCGGAGAAATTCATCTCCAGTGCGTTATCGACGTCCTGCTTATCCACGCCAAGCTCACGTCCGAGCGCGGTGACGTACTGCGGGCGGATCACTTTGCTGCGGTTTTGCCAGTCGTTCCTGACGCTGTCCGTCGCCGGATCGCGCGTAAGAATGTTGTCTACCTGGCTGGCGATCAGACGCAGCCTGTCGGGATCGGGGCCTTTAATACGCACTTCAATAGCGCTGTCGCCGGAGGGGCCAAACATCACCCGCTTCGTGCTGGCGTTAACCTGCGGATAGTTCCGGGCGATGTACTCATCAACGTGGCGGGTCAGGGCGGGGATGTTACGCTGGTCGTCCATTCTCACCATGATTTGCGCATAGTTGCTGTACTGCCGCTGTCCGCTGTAGGTCAAAATAAATCGCATACTTCCCTGACCAATCGTCGAGACCGTGGTTTCCACACCAGGCTGGCCGTTAATGGTTTTCTCGATATCACCGGTCATCTTCTCGGTCCATTTAATGTCGGTACCGTAAGGGAGCCAGAGGTCGACAAAGAAAATCGGCGTGCTGGAGGAGGGGAAGAAGTTCTGCCGCACCGAGCCAAAGCCCCAGATGGCGGCTGCCAGCAGTGCGGCCATCACCACCAGCGTTGGCGCTTTACGCCGTAACAGCGCGTTGAGCACCGCCTGATAGATCCGATAGATGCGTTTGTCATAGGGATCCGTTTCGTCGGCCTCTGGCGGCGCAGCGTCCCGTTTAAACAGCCACCATTTGATCAGCACCGGTGTAATGGTGAGGGCAGAGAACCAGCTCAGCATGAGCGAAATCAGCAGAACCTGAAACAGCGACTTACAGTATTCGCCGGTAGAGTCCTGCGACAGCCCGACGGGCGCAAAGGCCAGGATGGCGATCACCGTCGCACCCAGCAGCGGCAGCGCAGAACGGCGAATAATGTTGCTAATGGCGTTCATCAGGGACGAGCCCTGCTGCCGGGCTATCAGTACCCCTTCGACAATAACAATGGCATTGTCGACCAGCATGCTGAGGGCGATGATCAGCGCGCCCAGTGAAATGCGCTGTAGTTCAATACCCCAGAGATACATGATCAGCAGCGTACCCAGCACATTAAGCGCGAGGGAAAAGGCGATAATGATCCCGCTGCGTAAGCCCATAAAGATCAGCAACACACCGACGACAATCGCCAGCGCCATCAGGAAATTAATGATAAATCCGTTGACGGAATGCCCGACCTCCGCCGCCTGATCGTAAAACAGGTCGATGTGGATACCTGCCGGTTTCTCGGCTGACATCTGCTCAAGCTTCGCCTCCAGGGCATCTCCCACGTCGATCACGTTAACGCCGGGGATAAAGGAGACGCCCATGGTGACGGCTTTTCTGCCGTTGGCATGGTAGATGCTGGCAGGGGAGGCATCCAGCCCGCGTGACAGGGTGGCAATATCCCGTAAGCGGGTAGCCGCCCCAACGCCCGGCGGGGTCACGATGAGATCGGCCAGCTCGTCAATACTTTCGAATTCACCGGTAGGATGCAGACGAATTGACTCAGTACCGGAGGGGATCTCTCCCGCGCTGGAGACCACGTTCAGCCTGCTGAGCTGGGCAGAAAGCTGGTTCAGCGTTATCCCGCGCGCGGCCATTTTGCTCAGAGAAATGTCCACGTTAATCTGCTGGGTGAGGGCTCCGCCGATGGCCACTTTGCCCACGCCTGGCACGAGGACCAACTCCCGGCGCAGCTGCTCGGCATACCGGACCAGTTCCGGATTGCTGAATTCATCGCCGGAAATGGCAAAGAAAAAGCCGAACACATCGCCAAAATCATCATTCACAAACGGGGTCACTACGCCGGGTGGAAACTGTCGGGCGGCATCTCCCACCCGGCGACGCAGTTCATCCCAGATTTGCGGCAGCGCATTTGAGTGGTAGCGCGAGGCTATATTGACCGTGATCTGCGACAGGCCGCTGGAGGAGATGGAGCTGACGTTATCCAGGTAAGGTAATTGCTGAAGCGCGTTTTCCAGCGGCAGGGTGACCTCTTCCTCAACCTGCTGCGCCGACGCGCCCGGATAATGGGTGATCACCACCGCCGTTTTGATGGTAAACGCCGGATCTTCCAGTCTGCCGATGTTCAACAGGGCAATAATGCCGCCTACGCCCAGCAGCAAAATCGTCAGCCAGACGCGAACCGGGTTGCTGATAAACTGACGAGAGATATCCATTACAGTCCCCGTTCACGCGTCCAGATACGTACCGGCTGGTTGGGATGTAACTCCCCAACGCCTGCGGCCACCACGCGTTCACCCGCCTTAAGCCCACCGACGATGATGACCCCCTCAGCGCTGACTTGTCCCACGCTGACCTTACGATCTTCAAGGTGCAACGTATCGCCTTCGCCCGTCACCACCCAGACGTGTGGCTCATTGCGCGGGCGGTTATCCGGGTTAAAGACCGCTTCAACCGGCACCACCAGCGCCTCACTGCCCACGCCCGCCGGTAGGTTGGTTAAATTGATGGTGACCGTTCCGCTGACGCCGCCCACGACGGGAAAATCATCCGGGCGGGGCATGGTTAAAATTACCTGCCAGGTCAAAGTGTTGCTGTCGCTACTGCCTGAGTGCTCTTTGTACACAGCGGTAAACTCGCGACCGGGCAGGGCGTTGATCTTCACTACCGGTTTGTACTGCGCATTGCGAATATCGAAGGTGTTAAACAGGTTCTCTGGAAGGCTGAACACCACGTCCAGCAGATCGGTACGGGTTAATGTGACGACGGGCTGGCCGGCTGAGACGACCTGATGGTTTCGCACATGTACGCTGGCCGCTGTCCCGCTGAAGGGGGCGACGAGCGTCATCTGACCCAATTCTTCGCGTGCAATCTGTAGCGCGGCGTTTGCAGAATCGCGGTTTGCGCGCTGGACATCCATCTCGGCCTTCGACACGGCCTGGCGTCCTGCCAGGGTCTGGAAGCGGTCGAATTGCCGCTGAGCCAGGGTCGCCGCCGTTTGCCTGTCATTCAGACGCTGCCGGGCTTCGCGATCGTTAAGACTGGCGAGCCGTTGCCCCTGTTTGACAACGACACCCTGGCGAATGTCCAGGGTCTCAATCTGCCCGGCACGTTTGAACGCAAGATCCGTGGCATCGCCGGATTCGATACGGGCGGGAAAGACGCGCTGCTGCGCGTTGCCAGCCTTCACCACCTCTGCGACTTTTACCATTTTCGGCAGGGGCGCGGCGCGGTCGGATTTCGGATCGCACGCCGTCAGCAGCAATAAAACAACAGGCAGAAGAGAGAGGTAGCGCTTCACAGTATTCCCCTGATAATAATTGTTTTATTTATTTCGTCATCAATGCTGGGGTGGCGCTATTCTGCCAGGGCCGAGACGACCACATAGGTAAATAAACCGATTGCTGTGCTGGCGATAATGGCGAGCGCAATAAACAAACCAAGGCGAATCAGGCTTAAACCGTACATGCATTCCTCCATGAGGTTGAAGGTGGCGCGGGATAAAGAGAATGAACGTGTTGCATGCCTGACTATGAGCATAGTCGGTGAATAAATAAATGTTAAATAACCATTATTAGTGGCGTGACATACTCAGGCGAAACAAGCGTTACAATAGCGTATCCCCTTTGAATAACATCCTGATATTCCTGTGCTACGTTTAATAGCATCCATTCCTTTTTTCCGTAAAAGGCATTCACGCCTGTACCCATGGGGTTGATGCGATCTCTCCTGATTCACTCACTGTTGTGTTGGTTATAAAAAGGATGCTTGATATGTATAAAACGATTCTGGTGCCGGTGGATGTATACGAAACAGCGTTGTCTGATAAAGCGCTACAGCATGCCCAATTCCTGGCGCAAAGCGCATCGGGTAATGTCCATCTGCTGTACGTTATGCCAAAGTTCTCGGCGGAACTGACCCGCGGTTTTATTGCAGACGCGAGAAAGATGGATGAATATATGATTAATAATGCTAAAGAAAAACTGGCTGCGCTGGTAAAAAAAATCAACCTGCCGGAAGCAAATGTCCATCTGCATGTTCGCAGCGGGAATATACGTGATGAGGTAATCAAACTGGCGGATGAACTTAACGTCGGTGCGATTATTGTGGGATCGCGTAATCCCAATATTCAAACCCATTTATTAGGGTCAGAGGCGGCGAGTATCGTTCGTTATGCGCATGTTCCTGTTTTCGTTATTCGTTAATGACATGAAAGCAAGGTGATTTCTGAAAAGAACCCGAGGAAGGAACGATGAAAACAGAAAAGCCTCACCGCCCGTATTATCAACAGACCGTTGATGAAACCCTGACAAATATCCAATCCAGCCTCGACGGACTTAGCAGTACAGAAGCCACCGCCAGGCTGGAAAAATACGGCGAAAACGCCTTACCGCAAAAACCGGGTAAACCTGGCTGGCTGCGCTTTCTGGCCCATTTCAACGATGTCCTTATTTACGTCCTTCTGGCGGCGGCGCTGCTGAAGCTGATAATGGGACACTGGGTGGATATGTTTGTCATTCTTGGGGTGGCTATCATTAACGCCCTGATTGGCCATATTCAGGAGAGCAATGCGGAGAAATCGCTGCAAAGCATTCGTAATATGCTCTCCAGCGAGGCTGTGGTCATCCGGCAGGGCAACCATGAAACTATCCCGACGACAGCGCTGGTGCCCGGAGATATCGTCGTGATACGCGCCGGGGATCGCATTCCTGCCGATCTTCGCGTGATAGAGGCGCACAACCTGCGGGTGGAAGAAGCTATTCTCACCGGCGAATCCACGGTAGTGGAGAAAAGCAGCGATGTGCTCAGCGGCGAACTCCCGTTAGGTGACCGTTACAATCTGCTGTATTCGGGCACCACCGTCAGCTCCGGCGGGGGAAAAGGGCTGGTGGTGGCGACTGGTGGGGAGACCGAACTCGGCCATATCAACCAGATGATGTCAGACATTGAAAAACACCGTACCCCGTTGATGGTGCAAATGGACAAGCTCGGCAAGACCATTTTTATCACCATTCTGGTGATGATGCTGGCGCTGTTCGTTTTCAGCCTCATCTTCCGCGATATGCCCGTTTCAGAGCTGGTGCTGTCGCTGATTAGCCTTGCGGTGGCGGCTGTGCCGGAAGGATTACCGGCCATTATCTCGATCATCCTCTCGCTGGGCGTGCAGGCGATGGCGCGTCGCAAGGCGATTATTCGCAAGCTGCCTACCGTGGAAACGCTGGGGGCGATGACGGTTATCTGCTCGGATAAAACCGGCACCCTGACCATGAATGAGATGACGGTAAAAGCGGTGATTACCGCGGACACCACCTACCGCGTCGAGGGAGACAGTTACGAACCGGTGGGCGCTATTCACCCTGTTGACGATCCAACACCGGTCACCGTGACCCAGGGATCTGTGCTTGAGCGCTATCTGCGCACCGTCGATCTCTGTAATGACAGCCAGCTGATCAAAGATGAGCAGGGGCTGTGGAAAATCACCGGCGGGCCAACCGAAGGCGCGCTGAAGGTGCTGGCGGCCAAAATCCCGCTTCCGACAATTGACGCCGAATTGCGCAGTAAAATCCCATTCGATTCGCAATATAAATACATGTCCACCCTCTATCGCCTGGGCGACGAAGAGGTGATGTTAATCACCGGTGCGCCGGACGTCCTTTTCCGTCTTTGCCAGCACCAGCAGACCCAAAACGGGCTGGAGCCGTTCAACCTGCACTATTGGGAAGAGAAGATTGAAGAGTATGCGCGCGAGGGATTGCGCATGGTGGCTGCGGCCTGGAAACCGGCCGCCAGCGGGCAGCGCGAGCTGACGCATGCGGATCTGCAAGAGGGGGTCATACTGCTCGGCATTGCGGGCATGATGGATCCCCCGCGCCCGGAAGCCATTTCGGCCATTGCCGACTGCTTGCAGGCGGGCATTCGCGTGAAAATGATTACCGGGGATCATCCACAAACGGCGATGAGCATTGGACAGATGCTGGGTATTGGCAACGCGGCGAGCGCCATTACCGGGCGCGAGCTGGAGGCGATGGACGACCACCAGCTGAGCGAGGCGGCGCAAAAATACGATATCTTTGCCCGAACCAGCCCGGAAGATAAATTCCGCCTGGTGCAGGCGCTGCAAAGTAAGCAGGAAGTGGTCGGAATGACCGGGGACGGGGTGAACGATGCGCCTGCGCTGAAGCGGGCGGATGTCGGCATCGCGATGGGGATCAAAGGTACTGAAGTCACCAAAGAAGCCGCCGATATGGTGTTAACGGATGATAACTTTGCCACCATTGCCCGGGCGGTCCATGAAGGGCGTCGGGTCTACGACAACCTGAAAAAGACCATTTTGTTCGTTATCCCGAGCAACATCGCCCAGGCCCTGCTGATCATTATTGCCCTGCTGGCGGGGAACCTGATCCCGTTAACACCGGTACTGATCCTGTGGATGAACATGGCAACCTCGGCAACGCTGTCGTTTGGCCTGGCGTTTGAAGCGGGTGAGAAGGACATCATGAACCGGCCGCCGCGTAAGTCTAACCTGCATGTGATGGACGGTTATGCCATCTGGCGAGTGGTGTTTGTCGGCCTGATGATTGCCATCAGCGCCTTTGTGCTGGAGGCCTGGCTGCAACCTCGCGGCTACTCGCCGGAGTTCATCCGCACCGTGTTGCTGCAAACGCTGGTCACCGCCCAGTGGTTTTACATGCTCAACTGCCGCGTCACCGACGGTTTCTCCCTGAGTAAAGGTCTGCTGGCTAATAAGGGGATATGGATCGTGAGCGGCGTACTTCTGGCCCTTCAGCTTCTGATCATCTATGCGCCGTTCATGCAAATGCTGTTCGGTACCGAAGCGCTACCGTTCCGCTACTGGATCATTACCTTCCTGATTGGGTTTGCGATGTTCATGATTGTTGAAGCAGAAAAAGTCCTTACCCGGAGATGGCGCACGATGAAAAGATGACTGAATGAGCAGGCTAAGCCTGCCCACCGGCAGGCTTTCTCTTTGACTGAGTACAGAACACTATGATTCGATTTGCCTCGTTCGTTTTTACGCTTGGTATTCTGGTTCCCGCTGCATCTGCTGTAACCTACCCCCTCCCTCCGGAGGGCAGCCGCCTGGTGGGGGCGCCGATCACCATCACCGTGCCTGAGGGCAATACTCTGCCGCTCGAAGCGTTTGCAGCGCAGCACGGACAGGGGTTGAGCAATATGCTGGAAGCCAACCCGGGGGTGGATCCGTTTTTACCGCGAGCCGGAACACAGCTGGTGGTACCCCAGCAGCTTATTCTGCCGCCAACGGTGCGCGAGGGAATTGTGGT
The DNA here is from genome assembly GCF_002787395.1 of Enterobacter sp. CRENT-193. Taxonomy (NCBI): domain Bacteria; kingdom Pseudomonadati; phylum Pseudomonadota; class Gammaproteobacteria; order Enterobacterales; family Enterobacteriaceae; genus Enterobacter; species Enterobacter sp. CRENT-193. The sequence goes on from NZ_CP024812.1 coordinate 2,542,694, forward strand.
GAACGTCGCGGAAATGCGACTTTACTATTATCCACCCGGCAGCAACACGGTTGAGGTGCTGCCTATTGGCATCGGTCAGGCCGGGCGCGAAACGCCGCGTAACTGGGTAACCGCCGTTGAGCGCAAACAGGAAGGCCCAACCTGGTCACCCACGCCAAATACGCGACGCGCTTACGCGAAGGAAGGGAAAACGTTGCCCGCGTTCGTTCCCGCCGGGCCGGATAACCCGATGGGGCTGTATGCCCTCTATATCGGCAGGCTGTACGCGATCCACGGTACCAACTCAAATTTCGGCATTGGTCTGCGCGTCAGCCAGGGCTGCATTCGCCTGCGTAATAACGATATCAAATACCTGTTCGATAACGTTTCGGTGGGGACGCGGGTACAGCTTATCGATCAGCCCGTAAAAGTGACCACGGAGCCGGACGGTAGCCGTTGGGTAGAGGTTCATGAGCCGCTTTCACGCAATCGCGCGGAATTTGAATCGACAAATAAGGTGCCGCTGCCCATTTCAGCCGCACAAAGGACGCAGCTGATAAGTGAAGGGGCGGGCGCTGAACTGGAACGGCGGTCGGGGATGCCGGTGAAGCTTGCTATGACTGGTAGCGCTTCGCTTGCCGGGCCTTGAATACCGTAGGTCGGGTAAGCGGAGCGCCACCCGACAAACTTACCGAACGCAGAAAAGCAAAAAGCCTGCTTTAAAAGCAGGCTTTTCAAATTTGGCTCCTCTGACTGGACTCGAACCAGTGACATACGGATTAACAGTCCGCCGTTCTACCGACTGAACTACAGAGGAATCGTGTGAACGGGGCGCATATTATCGACCTCCGTACGCCTTGTCAAAGGATGTATCGCCCACTTCAGACTGTTTGCTGACAAAACCAGCAAAGTGACGTTTTTGCCAACGGAATGCACCATTATTGTGCAGATATACCCCGAATGGGGCAGATCGGAAACCGTTGTCCCCGTCTCAAAACAGGCATCAGTGATTGGCTTTCCTTATTTTCAGCCGCTTAGCAGAGACATACACCCGCTGCAAAAAACTGGCATCCATATTGCAAAACCTGTTTAACAACACAGCCGTTACCGGCACGCTATTTTCGAACAGGGGGCAACATGAACTTAAGACGACTGAAATACTTCGTAAAAATCGTCGATATCGGCAGCCTGACCCAGGCGGCTGAAGTGCTGCATATCGCGCAGCCTGCGCTGAGCCAGCAGGTCGCGACTCTGGAAGGCGAAATGGACCAGCAACTGTTGATCCGCACCAAGCGCGGCGTAACGCCTACCGAAGCTGGAAAAATTTTATATACCCATGCCCGCACGATCCTGCGTCAGTGTGAACAGGCGCAGCTGGCCGTGCACAATGTGGGTCAGACCCTGAGTGGCCATGTCTCTATCGGGCTGGCGCCGGGAACGGCCGCATCGTCGGTAACCATGCCGCTGCTTCAGGCGGTGCGAGCAGAGCTACCGGAAGTGCTGGTTTATCTGCATGAGAACAGTGGTTCCGTGCTCAATGACAAACTGCTCAACGGTCAGCTGGATATGGCGGTGCTGTACGATCGCTCCCCGGTTGCCGGGATCACCAGCCAGCCGCTGCTGAAGGAAGATCTTTATCTGGTCGGTACCCGTGATTGCCCTGGCCAGAGCATTGATTTAACCGCTGTGGCAGAGATGAACCTGTTTCTGCCGCGCGACTACAGTGCCGTGCGCGTGCGCGTTGACGAAGCGTTTTCGCTGCGCCGTCTGACGGCGAAGATCATCGGCGAGATCGACTCCATCTCCACGCTGACTGCCGCCATTGCCAGCGGCATGGGTGTAACGGTTCTTCCCGAGTCTGCCGCACGTTCACTGTGCAGCGCGGCAAACGGCTGGATGGCCCGTATCACCACGCCATCCATGAGCTTACCGCTGTCGTTAAATATGTCCGCGCGCGGCTCCCTGTCACCGCAGGCGCAGGCGGTGAAAGAGATCCTGATGTCTCTGGTCAGTAAGCCGTCGCTGGAAAATCGCGAGCTGCAACTGGTCAGCTGATATTCCAAATAAGCATAAGATGCTGGTTTTTATTATTTGTTCTCCAGCCCGGCTGACTCTAACAATAGCCTTATGTCAGATGCGCCGGAGTGAATTGTGAATTTCCAGCAACTTAAAATTATTCGTGAGGCGGCCAGGCGGGATTACAACCTGACCGAAGTCGCCAATATGCTTTACACCTCTCAGTCGGGCGTCAGCCGGCATATCCGCGAGCTGGAGGAGGAGTTAGGCATTGAGATTTTTATCCGTCGCGGCAAGCGCCTGCTGGGTATGACCGAGCCAGGCAAGGCATTACTGACCATCGCTGAGCGCATTCTCAACGAGGCCAGCAACGTTCGCCGGCTGGCGGATCTCTTTACCAACGACGCTTCCGGTGTGCTGACTATCGCCACCACCCATACACAGGCGCGCTACAGTCTTCCGACGGTTATCAAAGCATTTCGTGAGATCTTCCCGGACGTACGTCTCGAACTGATCCAGGGCACGCCGCAGGAAATCGAAGTGCTGCTGCATAACGGCGGAGCCGATATCGGTATCGCCAGTGAACGGCTGAGCAACGACCCGCTGCTGGTGGCGTTCCCGTGGTTCCGCTGGCACCACAGCCTGCTGTTACCCGCCGATCACCCGCTGAATCAGGTTTCGCCGTTGACGCTGGAAGAGATCGTCAAATGGCCGCTGATTACCTACCGGCAGGGCATTACCGGGCGCTCGCGCATTGATGAAGCGTTCAAGCGTAAAGGGCTCACGCCGGACGTGGTGCTGAGCGCGCAGGATTCCGACGTGATCAAAACCTACGTCGAGTTAGGGCTGGGGATTGGCCTGGTGGCCGAGCAGTCTGGCGGAGAATATGAGGCCGGAAATCTGGTGCGTCTGGATACGCGTCATCTGTTCGATGCGAATACCGTCTGGCTGGGGCTAAAGCGCGGGCAGCTTCAGCGTAACTACGTGTGGCGTTTTATTGAGCTATGCAACGCGGGGCTGTCGGTGGATGAGATCAAACGCCAGGTGATGGAGCCGGAAGAGGTGGCGATTGATTATCAGATTTAGTCGCTAATCAGTAGGCCGGGTAAGGCGCAGCCGCCACCCGGCAAATTTACCGAACCCACAAAAGCAAAAAGCCTGCTTTAAAAGCAGGCTTTTCAAATTTGGCTCCTCTGACTGGACTCGAACCAGTGACATACGGATTAACAGTCCGCCGTTCTACCGACTGAACTACAGAGGAATCGTGTGAACGAGGCGCATATTATCGACCTGCGTGCGCCTTGTCAAAGGGGAAAACACCGTTTTTGTTCGTTTGTCGACAATTTCAGCAAACCGATGATTTAATAGCAAATTTGCTTTCAAATTGCACAGCAAATCGCGCCGCCCGCAGACAGGCGGCGCGCAGGATCAGAACAGAACGGAGTAATTCAGACCAAACGTACGTCCACGGCCTTTATAAGTATAAAGACCCGGTGCGCCGTAGGTTGGGCTATACAGCCCCGGTGCGCGCTGGCCCCAGGCGGTGGTGTAGTCTTTGTCCAGCAGGTTCTCCACGCTGAAGCTGACTTTGCCCACCGGCAGGGCGTAGCTACCCAGGAAATCAACGGTGTTATAGCCATCAATCTTCTTACCGTCGGCGTCAGACACGTCAAAGGTTTGTGTGCTCTGCACGCGTAGCGTCCAGTCGCCCGGCGCCCAGTTGACCCATGCGCTGGCTTTAGACGGGCTGGCGCTGTCGACCGTCAGCTTCTCCCATTTCCCGTTTTCACGCGTTTCGGACTTGATGGCGTTAAAGTTCGCCCCGGTGCTCCAGTCGCTGTCGGTGAAGAAATAATCCACCTGGCCTTCAATCCCGTAGATACGACGTTTGTCGTCCTCCAGGTTGATGGTCATGTCGCTCTTGTTGATGGTGATGGTTTTATCCGAGAGCGAGTAGTATGCCGCCACCTGAGTACGCAGGTTATCGCCGGTGAAGCGCCAGCCGAGCTCGTAAGCATTGACCTTAATCCCGTCCAGCGTTGAGTCGTTCACATTGACGCTGTTTTGCAGACGATAGTGACCATCGACCAGCTGATAGGTGCCGGAGCCGTAGTACTTCGCCAGGTCCGGGATCTCGAAGCCCTGGGAGAAGTTAAACCACAGCTGTTGCTGTTCGGTCAGACGTCCAAGGATCCCGGCGTTAAACAGGAAGTTGTTGTAGTCGGTTTTCCCGCCCGGCACCGCGTCAGCGGAGGTGGCTTTGCCCGTGGCGATTGCCTGCTGCTGGGCGTAACCGACAAAATCGTCCACCTTGTTTTCGGTGTACTGATAACGCACGCCGCCGCTCAGTGTGATGGCGTCAATGTCATAGCTGGCTTGCAGGAACGGCGCGAGGTTGGTAATGCTGTAACCCGGATAACGGCCCACGTTGTAGGCATTGTCCAGCTCCATGCCGCCGCTCGCCGCCGCTTTGCTTAAGTCGAAGAACTGCTGGTTGGCATCGAATGTTTCATGGTCGGCATCCACACCCCAGGTGAGGGTCAGGTCGTCCATCGGCTTGCTGTTCAGCGTCAGCTTGCCGCCGTAAAAATCGGTTTTCTGCTGGGACGCGCCAATGCTGGTCACCGCGCCTTTGCTCAGCGTCGGGAACGGGTAGTAGGTCAGACTCTCATCACGGTAGTAAATCTGCGCAACCAGATCCTGACCCCAGAAATCGGTGTTCGAGTATTGCAGGTTGATCAGGTGACGCTCTGTGCCCGGGATACGGTCAGAGTTCAGGTTGTCTTTGTTATAGGCTTTGGCATCGCCCGTGACCGCAGCGAAATTCTCCCCAAGGAACAGGCCGTGCTTGCCGTCAGATTCGCTCTTGTAGTACTGCGTGGTTAACTGGAGCTGCTGATGATCGTCGATGTTGATGGTGCCTGTCCCCATCACGTCGATACGGTCGGAATACTGCAAGCCGGTCTGGGTGTTATCGATAATCACCTCGTCGCCGTTGCCGTCATACCAGCCGCCGTAGCGCTGATAGGAGACCGACAGACGACCAGAGGCGTTGTCATTGCCGCCGCTCACGGCTGCGGAGACGTTCTCATCATGGTCGTTATGGCTGTTAAACCCGCTTTTTGCCCCGGTCTGGAACTCCACTTCGGTCTCCGGCTGGCCTTTTTTGGTGACGATGTTCACCAGCCCGCCGGTACTGCCGCCGCCGTACAGCGAGGTGGCGCCGGAGATCACTTCGATGCGGTCAATGTTGAACGGATCGATAGAGTCGAGCTGGCGGCTGTCGCTGCGGGACGAGTTCAGACGTACGCCGTCCACCATCACCATCATGGAGCGACCGCGCAGGTTCATGCCGTAGTTGGTACGTCCCTGGCTGCTGACGTCCATGCCGGGGATCAGCTGGGCCAGAACGTCTTTAATCTCTTTCCCGCCCTGAACCTGCTGCTCAATTTCCGCCCGCTCAATAACCCAGGTGGTTTGCGCCATCTCTGCCACGCTGCGATGTGCCCGGCTGGCGGAGACCACAATATCTTCTTCCTTTTGTTCTTCCGCCCACGCAGAGGTAGAAAGCATGGCAAGCAAGCACGGATTTAAAACCCAAAGATGAGAACGTTTCATTGTTATGTTGATCCTGAATGTGTGTGTCAGTACTCGGTGGTCTTTATTAATGATTTAATAACCTGGCTGCTCTCCGGGCTGGTGGTGCTCCGCCAGTGGATCACGCCGGGGGTGGTTGCCAGCTCAAACGGCTCGTCATCGTGAGCGCGATTCAAAATTCGCGCCGCGCGCCAGGCCATCAGGCTGAGCTGGGGTTCGGCAATACCGAGACGGTGCATCCCGGCATTCACGGCAAACAGGCGGTTGCTCTGCGGGCCGTCCCATTCAAGGGTAAAATCGTTGTTGATGCAGAAGGCTTCATCCTCATCCAGACGCAGTCGGGAAGAGAGCGGGGCGAGAAAAGCAGGCTGCACGGCGCGGTAGCCGGTGGCGAAAATCACCACGTCGCTTTCAAGCTGTTCGCGCCCGCCGTCCAGGTGATGCTGGATGCTGAGGCGAGGTCCGGTTTCCTGGCGCGTCAGCGCCGTCACCGAGCGGGACGGCATCAGGTGCGCCCAGGGTTTTTCACGCAGCACTTCGAAACGGTGGTACATGGCGCGGTAAATCGCCAGCAGGGACTCGGTGGTGATCCCGTCGGAGGTCATTCTCTGCTCCTGCAACATCTGACGTCGGGCGTCGTCACTGAGGGTCGAGAAGCTGTCCACATACTCTGGCGTGAAATACTCGTTAGCAAACGCGGCTTCATCCAGCGCGTTGTAGTTGTTGCGGCGCGACACCCAGTTGAGGCTCAGCGGCTGGCCCCATTCCCCACGGAAGATATTCAAAAACAGATCCGCACCGCTCTGGCCGCCGCCGACGACGGTGACGCGCTTGCCCGCTAAATCCGGCGTGCGCAGCATCATTTCGCTGGCGTGGAAGCAGGTATCGTCCTGCGCGGTGACGCAGTCTGGCAGATTGATCTGCTTCCCAATCCCCACGCAGACGTGCCGCGCCAGGAAGCGATCCCGCTGGGTCACGATCTCAAACAGGCCGTTTTGCTCATCAAAGCTGACCTGCTGTACCTGCTGGCTGAAGGCCAGGTTGGTGAGGTTATCTGCCGCCCAGCACAGGTAGTCGGCAAACTCCTCGCGCGACACGGTGCGCTGCTCGGTGGTGAGGAAACGGTAGAACTTTTTGCGTTGTACCAGGTAGTTCAGGAAGCTGTGGCGGTTGGTTGGCTCTACGGCGCTGACCAGATCCTTCAGGAAGCTGGTCTGCATATGGCAGTCCGGCACCATCATCCCCGGGTGCCAGGAGAAGTGCGGCTTGCGTTCAAGAAACAGCGAGCTAAAACCGTCCAGCCCCTCCGCCAGCGCGGCAATACTGAGGTTGAACGGACCGATACCAATGCCGATGAAATCATAGGTTTTCATTGCGCTGACTCCCGGGAGACCAGAAAAAGAGGGTTATCAAGATCGCAGACGTAGTTCGGCAGCATGCGGCTGCCGCCGTCGTGTTCAGAGAAGGTCAGTTTGACCGGGTTGAGGATCACGCGAATAATCTGCGGCTTAAACAGGTCGAACTTCGCGAAGCGCGCCGCAAGATCCGGATGGGCGGCCATATAACGATGTAACACCAGCGCCAGGATCTGATAGAAGCGGGTTTCATTCACGCCGCATTGCAGGGTGAGGCGGGATATAAAGCGCAGCACCGTGACAAAGTTGCCGGTTTGCAGGTCGTGGATGATGTAATCCGCGCTGAGGCGCGCCGTCACCGCTTTTACCTGCTCCGGCAGGCTCTGCGCCTGCGGGAAATCTTCATCCACCAGGCGCATATCGCCCTGGAAATCCTTCAGCAAAATGCGCTGCGGAACGTAATCTTTCATCACCAGCGTGACGTTCTGGCCGTGGGCGATGAGCGCCACCCCGTAGCGACAGAGCAGGTGATAGAAGGGGATCACCGTCGCCTCAAACAGCTTTTCCAGCCATGCGTCAGCGGTTAACCCCGAGCGTTTGATCCATGCGTCAATCAGCGGGCGCCCCTGATTATCGGTTTCCATCAGCGCCGCCATCAGCACCGCCTGTTCACCATCCTGTAAATAGCAGGATGGGTTCTCGCGCCAGATCACCCCCAGCATCTCCTGATAGCGGTACGGCGCCTCAGGCAATGCGGCATAACCCGGATGCGACAGATATCCGGCAGCGGGTTCGCCAAGCACCTGCGCCCCGGAGCGAATCAGCGTGGCATCGCTGGCAAACTGCTGCTGTAGCCAGCGCGAGGCCAGCGGACCGGCGGCAATATACTTGCCCGGAATACCGCGATAGCAGGAGGTGTTGTAGATGGTCAGCGGCAGCTTGATGTCATACGGCGTGCGACGGCTGGCGTTGGTCAGCGTGCGCAGGGACTGCTGCGCCAGATACTCATCGCCGAACTCACCCAGCTCCACCATTTCACCGCGTGCGAGCTGCGCCAGGAAATGAATGGCAATTTTTTGCTGCCATTGCCACGGGTGCAGCGGCACCGGCAGCCAGCTATCATCCAGATCCAGCTCCTGCCAGCGGGCGTCGAACCGCTCGCGCTCGGCATCGTCCATGGCGCTGGAGAGCAGGGCGTTAATATCGCAATCGGCGTCGCTGCTCCAGACCAGACGATCGCGCTGCACGGCGACCCAGTGCAGGCGAAAACGCCCGCGATATTCCGGCGCGTACAGGCGCAGGGCATCCAGCCCCCAGCCGCGGCGTCCCTTATTGAAAATAAACTTCGGGTGACCGCGCATCAGGCACTGTAGCTCGTCCGGGTCAAGGTGGATCAGCGCATCGGCATCCAGCGTTTCACGCGCCTGCAACAGCTGCATGTCGCCCCGCAGCGTGGCGTAGAGATCTTCCATGTGCTCCGCTGTTTGCGCGTCGCTCATCTCCAGTACGGTGGCCAGTTGCAGCAGCGCGTTTTCCGCTTCGACCGCCGCGCCGCTGGTGGTGGTCAGGGTATCAGGGTCAATATGCAGCCAGCCCCAGATCCCACGCGTGGCGCGAAACTGCCAGCACGCGTTGCCCATACTAATGCGCCAGTAGTCCGCCGAATCCGGCTCGGCGCGCAGGGTGCGTTCATATTCCAGTTCGGCGAGGATCTTCGCCACCATCTCGCGGTTCACTTTCTGCCAGAGTGCGTTCACAGTTCCACCTCGTGGAAGAAGCGATGACGCTCGCTCATGATGAGGCGGGAGCGTTTGTGCGGGAAGTCGAACTCTTTCACCGTGTCGAAACCGGCGGACGCCAGATGGCGGAACAGACGCTGGTTGTCGAAGCGCGGTTCCGCCACAATGCGCGCCGTGCGCGGTTCATCGAGATACAGATAGTGGCTCAGGCCGCGCAGCCAGCTGCGGATATACTGCGCTCCGCGCCAGTTCTCTTCGCCCACCAGCATATGCAGCCCGCGGTCAAAGGGCTGCCAGCGATAGTGGCGGCCAATGCGGTCTTCCGCCGCCCAGTAGAGTTCAAAATAGCCGAATGGCTGATCGTCAAAGCAGCCGATCACCGGATAGCAATAGGTCGAGTCGAGCTGGCGACGCAGGTAGTTCTCCTGCTCGGCCTGCGGGCCGGCCATCTCCCAGAAAGCGTTCACGCGTGGGGTGTTCATCCAGCGGGTAAAACGCTCGCCGTCCAGCGCCACGTCCGCCACGCGGAAGCTCAGGGTGCGCTTAATCTGCGGATCGTAACGGCGATACACCTCGCCCTGCGGGCGGTGAGGGCGCAGCGGGAAGTACAGCTGACGGCTTTCATCAAACTGCATTCCGCCGCTCGCCTGCGGACGCTCGCCTTTCAGCCACAGCGGCAGCTGCCAGAAAATTTCACGCGCCAGATAATCTCCGTGAACGAGGCTAAACAGCGCCTGCGCCTGAGGTTCATCCTGCCAGGCTGCCCACGGCAGGGTAATGCCGGTCAGGGCGGGCGCGGCAACAAACAGCTGGTCGAGGGCGTCCACCAGCCAGCCGTCCGGGAGCCCGGTCAGCCGCTCCAGCACCGCGCAGCCGTCGAGACCCAGCGTCAGCGGCAGGTTTTGTTCCGTGACCGTGCAGCGAAAGCCGTAGCCGGAATGGACGATATTCGCGTTTGCCATCACGCCTTCTCCTTATAAAACGGGTTGCTAAAGTCGAAATAGATCACCGCCGGATCGACGATGGTGTTTTCGTTGCGATCGTGCAGATAGCAGAAGAAGTTGCCTTTGCAGTTCCAGGTCGGGCTGTCGAGCACATAATCAAGGCAGCGGGTCTGCTTCGCCGTCGTGCGCAGTTCGGCCAGCGCGTCACGCACGCGGGACATCAGGTTCTCTTCGCTGTCGAAACCGGCAGCGGCGAGCGCGGCGGTGACGGCAAGGGTAGAGTTCAGCAGCAGGTAATAAGGGAAGTAGCGCAGCAGCTGGCTCTCACCGAAGCGGTTTTCAACTTCGGTTTCACCTGCCTCATTCAGCCACGCGTCGGCCCCTTCGGTCCAGGCGCTGCCCTGGCAGTCACGGTAGATCAGCCCAACGGGGAAATCCTGCTGCATCTCAACGAGGATATTTTGCTGGTGCGCCAGCAGGACCAGACCGTAGTCCGCCTCGGCGCTGAACAGCGGAAGCAATACGCGGTCGCAGTAGGCATCCAGCCAGCAGCGCGCGGCCTGGGCGAGGGGTAAGTCCAGACGCTGGCTCAGACGACGCACCGCCGCGGCGAGCAGGCTGTCGCCGCCGTCCGGCGCGGCCTGGGTCAGGCTCACCAGCACGTTGGTTTGCGTTTCAGGGGTATCGAACAGCAGATTGACGCGCAGGGCCATCAGGCTCTCTTCCTGAATGACGCCGTGCTCATCGCGCAGCCCCGCCCAGCCGTCCTCCTGCATCACGCGCATGGTCGGGTAGCGCGCCTGAAGTTCCTGCCAGCGTGCCGTTTTCGCCAGCCGCGCCAGGCGCATGCCGCGCTTAACCTCTTTCACCGACAGCGTGCGCACGGAGTTGGTCAGCCGCACGCTCAGGGAAAACTTAATCATGTCGCTGTTGGTTTCACTGTACAGCGAGCGGGAAGAGCTGGTGGGTAGCCATGGCGCACCGGCTTCGCCCAGATCGCGCAGGGCGCCTTTTTCTACCAGACGCTGGCACCAGTCCTGCTCCAGCAGATAGTCGGCCTGCCACGGGTGCATCGGCAGTAGCCAGCAGGTGTCGGTGAAGTGACCGAGAAGAGCCGGCGCGCTCTGCGCTGCAAAGCGCAGCAGACGTTCCCGCAGGGAGACATTCAGGCTGTCGCCGGTAATCAGCTCATGCTCAACCGCAAACCAGCGCAGCGGGAAGCGGGAGGCGAAATCCGGCAGATAGCGACGCGCCTCGGCCTCGTTAAACGGCTCGTGCGACTTTGGGGCAGGATGAAAAGCATGGCCGACCAGCAGCGCCTGTTCCGCTTCGGCAAAGGTCAGCGGCTTATCGCGCAGGTTTGCCCAGTTGTGGCGTAAATCAATGGCCTGCCAGGTGTGTGTATGGCTTTCCAGGACGCGCTGCTTAAAGCGAGCCAGCGTATCGGCATCCAGAGCGCCTTTAACCGTCTCTTTTTCAATAATTAAATCAATCAGTTGATGGAATGTGACCGTGTCACCGCCGTCGCTGTCGGCCTGAATCAGCGTTGCCGGGAAAAGATACTGGTGATGCTGTGTGGGGGAGAAATAGCGTACCGGAACCCGAATGGCCTGGGTTGGGGAGAGCGGGATATGAATCAGTGATAACTCATCCGCACGGGTTGCGGGAAGATAGTGCCAGTCCTTCGTTTCGCGCAGTAGCGCGTTCAAAAAACACTGGGCCGCAACATCTGTACCGGCGGAGCGGGGCAGAGTACGCATAGTTGTACCTCATTCCATGACTGATAATAATTCTCGTTATGATATTCATTCTGTTTACAGTGGCAACTATTTTTGCAATATTTGTTTTCATAAACTTCATAATTTCCACACATTTATTGACATTATCTTCACAATTTTATGCGCACCCGTACCGAGAATCTCACTGACGTTGTGGCCCCCAAAGCTAACTGGCCCCTGGCACTGGGCGCCGGTTTATTAGGTATTGGACAAAACGGTTTGCTGGTCATGCTGCCGCAGCTGGTCTCCCTGACCGGATTGTCGCTCTCCGTCTGGGCCGGGCTGTTGATGTTCGGCTCGATGCTCTTTTTACCCGCATCGCCCTGGTGGGGACGCCAGAGCGAGCGGCACGGCTGTCAGATCGTTATGCTGGCCTCGCTGGGCGGCTACCTGGCGAGCTTCGTCGTGATGGCGCTGGTAGTCTGGGCGATGGCGAACGGCGCGCTGAATGCCCTCTGGGGAATGGCGGGCCTGGTTCTGTCGCGCATGCTGTACGGCCTGACGGTATCAGGGCTGGTGCCTGCGGCCCAGACGTGGGCCATTCAACGCGCGGGGCTGGATAAAAGGATGGCGGCGCTGGCGACGATAAGCTCTGGCCTGAGCTGCGGGCGTCTGCTGGGACCGCCTCTGGCCGCGCTGATGCTCAGCGTCAGCCCGGTCGCACCGCTCTGGCTGATGGCGCTGGCGCCGTTGATCGCGCTGCTGCTGGTGCTGCGCGAAGCCGCCGATCCCCCGCTGCCGCCGGTGGCGCACCAGTCGACGCGGTTACAGGCCTCCATGCTGCCTTTCCTGGTGCTGGCGCTGCTGCTGGCAGCGCTGGTCAGCCTGATGCAGCTTGGCTTATCGCCGCATCTTCATCCGTTATTCAATGGCGATGCCGTGCAAATTAGCCATCATGTCGCGCTATTGCTGAGTCTGGCCGCCCTGGCGACCCTGGCGGCGCAGTTTCTGGTGGTACGCCCGCAGCATTTTACCCCGAGAGTTTTACTCTTAATTGCCGCAGTGCTGATGGTGGCGGGTCTTGGGCTGATGTCTCTCGCCAGTTTAGCCCTGTTCTACGTGGGCATTGTCATCACTTCGCTGGGGGCCGCCATGGCAACGCCGGGATACCAGCTTTTGCTCAACGATCGGCTGACGACGGGCAAAGGCGCAGGGGTGATCGCCACCAGCCATACGCTGGGCTACGGGGCCAGCGCGCTGCTGGTACCCGTGGTGACGCGCTTTTACGGTGAGCAGTTTTTGATTACTGCCGCATGGGGAATGGCGCTGCTGTTTCTCGCGGTGAGCGTGTGGGTACGATCGACCGATCGTACCCCTTAAACATTAGTGGAACGGATGAGAGGATGTGCTGGCTGCGTCCTCACTTTGCCGCAGACGCTGGAGTGGATCCTGCTGATAAAACTGGCAAAAACGCTGCCACAGCGCCGGGAAGCGCGGGGCAAAAAGCTCAGGTGCGCTAAAGAAATACTCGGACAGCACCGCAAAGCACTCGGCGGGATCGGTCGCGGCGTAGGCATCAATGCTGGCCGCGCTTTCACCCACCAGGTCGATCTCATCCTGAATGTTTTCCATCGCCGCGTGCAGGTCGTGCTCCCATCCCGCGACTTCACGCAGCGGGATCAGCGGCACGCCGCTGGCGCGATCGCCGTTACGGGTATCCAGCTTATGCGCCACTTCGTGAATGATCAGGTTGAAGCCCGAGGCATCGAACGAGTCTTGAATATCCAGCCAGTTGAGGATGATTGGCCCTTGCTGCCAGCTCTGCCCGGACTGCACCATACGCTGGTTGTGCACCAGCCCGATGTCATCCTCCCACTCATCATCGACGATGAACGGCGCCGGGTAGATCAGCACTTCGTGGAAGCCATCCAGCCATTCGATACCCAGCTCCAGCACCGGCAAGCAGAAGAGCAGGGCGATGCGCGAATTTTTAAGCGGATCCAGTTCGAAGCCCTGTAGCGGTACCAGCCGTTTTTGCTGTAAAAAACGCTCGGCCAGCTGAATCAGCTTTGATTGCTCTTCAGGCAAGAGATTCGCCAGCACGGGGATCGCCAGAGCCTCATCCCAGGGGAGCGCCATATTTCGACCAGCGTCGTTCGTTTTCCAGGGCCACTTAATCATCGCTTTGCTCGTTACTCGCACGTGAACAAAATGGAAAGGTCAGGGGCTGTTAGCATGCCAACATACTCTGTTAAGCAGTATGACACTCCTCATCGGCTGCATGCAGAGTGGCGGCCTGTTTAAGAGGAATCCAGCCCGCATAAACTATCACTATGTGCCGTCAGGTTGATAGCGCTTTAGGGGTATCCCCTTCATTTTGTGAAGTATGTCGTGCGCGGCTATGATAAATCTCTTCTTACCCTACCGTGCTTAAGGATCCCGTCAGTATGCCCGTCAATTTTGACCTCAACGATCTCTATGCCTTCCGCGCTTTACTGGAATACGGCAATTTCCGTCTTGCGGCAGAATCTATCTGCCTTTCCCAGTCGGCGTTGAGTCGCAGAATTGAAAAGCTGGAGGCGGCACTGGGGACAAAACTGTTCGACAGAACCACCCGGCGCGTCACGCTGACCCTGTATGGACAGACCTTTGCCGACCGGTGCGGGCAACTGCTTGCTGACGTGGAGTCCATGCTTTCGGATATCGATAAGGCCAGCGAAGAGCGCACGGGGCTAATCACCGTGGCGACGGTGCCGTCAGCCGCCTGTTACTTTATGCCGGATGTGATCCGCCGCTTTCAGTCCCGTTACCCCCGCGTGCGCATAAAACTGATCGACAGCAGCGCCGGAAATGTTATCGAGGCCGTCACCCGCGGACAGGCGGATTTTGGTATCTGCTTTGCCCGGAGTTTGCAGCCCGACATCGAGTTTGTCCCGCTGGTGGAGGATGTCTACGTGGCCGCCTGCCGACGCGACAGCCCGCTTGCAAAAAGAAAAAGCCTGACGTGGCAGGCTTTTTATCAGCAGGATTATATCGGTCTGGATAAGACCTCCGGCAACCGCAATCTTCTCGACCAGCGGGTCGGGCATATTCGGCCTGAGCGCCCCAGCATCTGCGAAACGCGGCACGTGACGACCATGCTGGGGATGGTTGAAGCCGGGATCGGCATTGCGGCCGTTCCCGCCATGTCAATGCCCCGCGCAGAGCATTCGCTGCTGACGTCGGTACCTTTAACCGAGCCTGAAGTCAGGCGAACCGTGGGGCTGATCCGCCGCCGCGGTCGGATCCAGTCCTATATTGCTGCCGAACTCGAAACGCTGATTACCGAGCAGTATCGCGAGGTGCACTGACGGGCGTTAAGCCCGTTGCCGTAATGACGCTGGCGGCCTGTGGCGAGGCGAGAAAAGTCAGCAGCGCTTTTCCCTGTTCAGGATGGTCGGCCTTCTGCGTTACGGCTCCGGCGAAACGGGTAATGTACTGCATGTCGTCAGGCAACTTACCGACAAACGTCACCCCCGGGACCGGCAGAAGCTCGCTCACCTGCTGAAAGCCGAGGTCGTATTTCCCTTTTGCCACTTCAGACGCCACCGGGATACGCTCAACCCGGTGCGCTTTATCGTGGACCTGGCCGTCTATGCCCAGCTTACGGAACAGCTGGCTCTCAACATACCGGCCGCTGACGCTGTCGGAATAAGCCATGGAATGCGCCTTCAGCAGCGTTTGCCGCAGGGCAGGCACCGTACTGATATCCGGCACCGGCGCGCCCGCTTTGACGACCATCCCGACGGGCGAATCCGCCAGCTCAACGCGGGAGCCCGCCGCCGTCCTGCGATCCTGTTCCAGTTTCGCCAGCGCATCGCCCACCATAATCACCACGTCCGCTTTTTCGCCCCGGGCGAGCCGGGCCGGAATGGCCTGCGGCGTTTTGCCCATCGACGGGCCGGAGATCACAATGATCCTGTCGCCGCTTTGCGCTTCGTACTGCGGCGTCAGCTTCTCCAGCGCCGCTTTGAAGCCGCCAGAAATCATCACCGTCACATCCTGCGCAAGCGCGCCCGCGCTGAGGGTGGCGAAGGTCAGGGCGGCAATCACCGTTCTGAATGTAAGCATGAGGGATCACTCCTTAACGGCAGTTTGCAGGATTAACGTGCGACGACGATAGAGATAGAGCGTTGCCAGCAGGGCGCAAACGGCGGCAAAGCTCATCCAGTAGCCCGGGGAAGCTTTGTCGCCGGTGTACTCAATTAAGGCGGTCGAAATCACCGGCGTGAAACCGCCAAAGACCGCCGTTGCCAGGCTGTAAGCCAGCGAGAAGCCCGCCACGCGCACCTCTGCTGGCATGATCTCAGTCAGGGCCGGGATCATCGCGCCGTTATACAGACCGTAGAGGAAAGAGAGCCACAGCAGCACGGTCAGCATCATTGAGAAGCTCGGGGCTGCCGCCAGCATCGTCAGCGCCGGATAGCTGGTTGCCAGCGCCAGCAGCGTCATGGCGATCAGCACCGGTTTACGCCCGAAGCGATCCGACAGCGCGCCGCCCACCGGCAGCCAGATGAAGTTGGACACCGCCACCAGCAGCGTGACCAGAAGACTGTCCGACGCGCTGAGCATCAGGACTTTTTTACCGAAGGTCGGCGCGTAAACGGTGATCAGGTAAAACGCGGTGGTGGTCATCGCCACCATCAGCATGCCCGCGACGACGACCGGCCAGTTGGCGAGCAGCGTTGTGAAGACCTGACGCATCGCCAGATGGTGGCGCCGGGCGCTGAATTCCTCGGTCTCTTCGAGCTTGCGGCGCAGGAAAAAGATGAACGGCACAATCAGACAGCCAAACAGGAACGGAATACGCCACCCCCATTCGCGAATGGCACTCTCTTCCAGCACCACATTCAGCGCGAAGCCCATCGCCGCCGCGATCATAATGGCGACCTGCTGGCTACCTGACTGCCAGCTGGTATAGAAACCCTTGCGGCCCGGCGTGGCGATCTCCGCCAGATAAACCGAAACCCCGCCCAGCTCGGCGCCTGCCGAAAAACCCTGCAACAGGCGGCCGGTCAGCACCAGCAGCGGTGCCCACAGGCCAATGCTCTGATAAGAAGGGATCAGCACAATCAGAAAGGTTCCGGCGGCCATAATCGACAGGGTGACGATCAGCCCTTTACGGCGGCCCACTTTATCAATGTAAGCCCCCAGCACAATGGCCCCGATCGGACGCATCAGGAAGCCCGCGCCAAAGACGGCGAAGGTCATCATCAGTGACGCAAATTCACTGCTTGCCGGGAAAAAAGTATGGGCGATGTAGGTGGCATAAAAGCCGAACAGAAAGAAGTCGAATTGCTCAAGAAAGTTGCTCGACGTGACGCGGAAAATCGCGCCCGCTTTCGCACGAACCGTTGCAGGTGAGGTTGAGGAAACCATGATTATCTCCAGTTTTATAGCGACGTTATGCTCGTCTGTTTCTGAAAACTGGATCAGGAAGTGGAAATTAATAAGCGCAAATAGCGCATAAACCGATGCGTGTGGTGCATTAATGACAATGCGTTGACCAGTATTTACATATTCAACAATAACTTAACATTTCGATGATCTTTTATTTACCACGTTTCGCTAAGTCGCTGATATATCAGTTTTGTGACACCGCGCAGATGAGAAGCCAGGCGGGGCCTGGCTTGGGATTATCAGCGCAGCGCGTTCGCAATCGCGCTAAACATCAGCGACGCTTCCAGCGGCTGGGCGCTGAATGACGGCTCTGCCTGCGGCCAGGTGGACCACTGGACGATAACCAGATTTTCTTTCTGATTAACCATGATCATCTGCCCAAAAATACCCAGCGCCCACAGGGAATCCTTCAGCGAATTTTCGACTTTCGGCTCCACATTTGTGGCGGTGGCTGGCACTTCATTGTTCCACCACTGGTAGCCGTACAACCCCTTCGGATGCGCCTCGGACACCGATCCTTTGGCCTGTGTCCAGGCTGAGGACTGTTTCACCCAGCCCTCGGGAGGATCTGCTTTCCGTCCGGCAGGGTACCGTTATGCAGGATAAACTCCCCGAAACGCCCCCAGTCTTCCAGCGTGGCGTTGAACCCATGCGCACCCACGTCGTGCTGGCCTTTGCTGTAGGCATGCCACACGCCGTCGCTTGCCATACCGTACGGCTGCCAGATGCTTTTCTCCAGATACGCCGCGAGCGTCATGCCGGTGGCGCGCTCAAGCACATCGCCTAACAGCCAGGCGCCACCCGAGGAATAGGACCAGTTTTCGCCCGCTGGGTGTTCACGGTGTAACCCCTTCACCAGGGTGCGCACACAGTCGTAGGTGCCCGGCTTCGCTTCGCATTCGGTAAGCCGGGCGAAGTCAGATTGCGCGTTGGTGTAATCTTCAGTCCACGCCACGCCCGAGGTGTGGGTGATGAGCTGTTTCAGCGTTACGCCCTCCCAGGCGGTGCCTTTTAAATCCGGTTCGTATTGGGTGACAAGGTCGTCCAGGGAGTGGATTTTCCCTTCTTTAATCGCAACACCCACCAGCGCGGAGACCACGGATTTGCCCACGGAACGCGACGTCCAGAGCGTAGAGTCGGTATTGCCTTCTCCCAGATATTTATAGGCCACTTTGCCATTTTTCAGCACCAGCATGCCGCTGACGTTCTGGCGTTTCAGGTAATCCTGAAGATTGTAAATCTTACCCTTCACCTGATAGCGGGCATCGGTGAGCGGTTTTTCTGCGGGCAGCAGTGGCGTAGCGTTGCCGTGGCGGAACACATCGCCCGCGTAGTTGCGGTAGTCATTGCGAAAGCCCACCACGCGATCGGCCTGGCTCCAGGTGAGCATGGTATGTGCGTCCGGGAGTCTGGCATCGAAAGGCGCCGGACAGGTCGTGAGTTCGGTACCGTTGCAGGCCGCCATGACGGCGGGCGAGAGCAGGCTGCTGATAACCAGCGCCGCGAGCAGTGTGCGGTTTGTTTTGATTTTCATATTTATCTCGTTTGGCTCAGGAAGGACTTCAGTTTAAGAACCTGAGGCCTATAATAAAAAACGCGTTATGGGGGAAAATCCCCCGGAAAATCGCGTGGAGAATGACGTGGCATCACTGATCTATTCTTTTGCCCAGCTTGAGGCGTTCACCGCCGTCGCTGAGCATGGCAGCCTGATGAAGGCGGCCAGTAAACTCGGCAAAGATCGTACAACCCTGCGGGATCTGATCGATTTCCTTGAGGATGGGCTGGGCTACGCGCTGTTCCTGCGGGAGGGGCGTAGCCTGCGCCTGACGCCGGAGGGGGAGCAGCTTCAGCGGCAGGCGCACCTGCTGATGCGGCAGGTCAAAGCGTTTGAGGCGTTTGCCCGTACGGTGCCGGACAGCGCGACGCAGGACATTGCCCTTGTTTACGATCCGTTCACCCCCAGAGCCTTTTTGCAGGCGCTGATCGCTACGCTGGCGACGAAAAAGATCCGCCTGAGCCTGACCAGCGCATCGCGCGATGAGGCGGAAGCCATGCTGGCGAACGGTCAGGCCGATCTGGGGATCTGCCAGGCGCGCAACCGCAGCGTGGGCAATGAGATGGAGTGGCGGGCGCTGGGGGCGATCGAAATGGATTTTTACGCCGCAACGGCGCTTTTTGCGGAGGTTGCGTCGCCGGTGTCGCTGCTCGATCTCTCTCTGGTTCCACAGGTGGTTATGCATGCCGCGTCAGACGAGCCGGTTGCCCGTCGCCTGCAAATTTCAGGGCACACGCTTTTCACTAACGAACTGGAGATGCTGCGCGGCCTGCTGGAGCAGGGCTGCGGCTGGGGATTTTTGCCGACCCATCTTCACGCAACGCAGTGGAAAAACGTAAAAAGGCTGCCCACCGAAGTGGGCAGCCAGGGGATAAGCCAGACGATGGTCACCATCTGGAAGCCGGGCAGCGACAAGCGCGGGTTGATCAACGATACGCTCTCGCAGCTTCCGGCGTTATGGAAACGCTCAGCGCTGTGAGCACCCTTTGCACTGTTTATTCTGGATCTGCTGAAAGAAGTCGTTGCCTTTGTCATCCACCAGGATAAACGCCGGGAAGTTCTCCACTTCAATTTTCCAGATGGCTTCCATTCCCAGTTCAGGATAGGCCACGCACTCCAGACTCTTGATGCTGTTTTGCGCCAGTACCGCCGCCGGGCCGCCAATGCTGCCGAGGTAGAAGCCGCCGTGCTTATGGCAGGCGTCGGTGACCTGCTGGCTGCGGTTACCTTTGGCCAGCATGATCATGCTCGCACCGTTGGATTGCAGTAAGTCTACATAGGAGTCCATACGCCCGGCGGTGGTCGGGCCTAAGGAGCCAGACGCGTAACCTTCTGGCGTTTTCGCCGGGCCAGCATAGTAAATCGGGTGATCTTTAACGTACTGCGGCAGTTCTTCCCCGTTGTCGAGCAGCTCTTTCAGCTTCGCATGGGCGATGTCGCGCGCCACAATAATGGTGCCGTTCAGCGACAGGCGGGTGGAGACAGGGTGCGCGGAAAGCTGCGCCAGAATGTCGGGCATCGGCTTGTTCAGATCAATGCTTACCACGTCGCCTTCTCCCTGCTGGCGCAGGGATTCAGGAATATACTGGCCCGGATTGTGCTCCAGCTTCTCAATCCAGATCCCCTCGCGGTTAATCTTCGCCTTGATGTTGCGGTCAGCGGAGCAGGAGACGCCCATGCCGATCGGGCAGGAGGCGCCGTGGCGCGGCAGACGGATTACGCGAATATCGTGCGCGAAGTATTTCCCGCCAAACTGCGCGCCCAGGCCGAGGTTTTGCGCTTCCTGAAGCAGTTCCTGCTCGAGCTGGACGTCGCGGAACGCCTGGCCGTGCGCGTTGCCTTCGGTTGGCAGGCCATCGTAGTAGCGCGCAGAGGCGAGCTTGACGGTTTTCAGCGTGGCTTCCGCAGAGGTGCCGCCGATAACGAAGGCGATATGGTAAGGCGGGCAGGCCGCGGTGCCCAGGGTCCGCATCTTCTCAACCAGATAATTTTTCAGCTTCGCCGGGGTGATCAGCGCTTTGGTTTCCTGATACAGATAAGTTTTGTTGGCGGAACCGCCGCCTTTCGCCATGCACAGGAATTTATACTCGTCACCATCAACGCTGTAGAGGTCGATCTGCGCGGGCAGGTTGGTGCCGGTATTCACCTCTTTATACATATCCAGCGCCGCGTTCTGCGAGTAGCGCAGGTTGTCTTCAATATAGGTGTTATACACGCCCTGACTCAGCGCCGCTTCGTCGCCGCCGCCGGTCCAGACGCGCTGGCCTTTCTTACCCATAATGATTGCCGTACCGGTATCCTGACAGGTGGGCAGCACGCCTTTCGCCGCAATTTCGGAGTTGCGCAGGAATTGCAGGGCAACGTACTTATCGTTCTGGCTGGCTTCCGGATCGTTAAGAATGGCGGCAACCTGCTTCTGATGAGACGGACGCAGCATAAACGCGGCGTCGTGGAAAGCCTGCTGCGCCAGCAGGGTCAGGGCTTCCGGCTCCACTTTCAGCACTTCCTGACCGTCGAACTCGGCAACGGAGACATGCTCTTTGGTCAGCAGATAGTATTCGGTGTCGTCATGCGCGAGAGGGAAGGGGTTCTGGTAAATAAAGGGTTTGTTTGACATAGCTTGCTCCACAAAAATAAAACCGCCGGAGGATATGTCCGGCGGTCAGGAATCAGAACATCATGGACATCCACGGGTAACCAATCAGCAGCAGGGCCGCCAGGAAGATGGCACCGAAGATGGTGCCGAGGCGCCAGTAGTCTTTGGTTGGCAGGTAACCGCTACCGTAGTAAATCGGGCTTGGACCCGTACCGTAGGGGGTGATGATCCCCATCACGCCCAGTGAGGTCACCATCAGCAGGACGAACACTTCCATATTCATGCCCGGAATGGTGGAGGCGATAGTCAGCATCGCAGGCAGCAGCGCCGTGGTGTGCGCGGTGGTGCTGGCAAACAGATAGTGCAGCAGGTAGAACGCCAGCAGCAGCACAATGGTGGCGACACCCGGAGAAATACCGCTCATCAGCAGGCCGCCTTCTTTACCCAGCCAGCTGATAAAACCGGTGGAGGAGAGGCCATCCGCCAGCGCCACCAGGGTGGCGAACCAGACGAAGGTGTTCCAGGCGGCTTTGTTGCCGGTGATGTCGTTCCACTCCAGCACGCCGGTCCACAGCATCAGGCCGACGATGAGCAGGGCAGCCATCGCGGGCTCAATCCATGCGGCGGCGAAGATCCACATCAGCAGCGCACAGCACACGAACACCAGCAGCAGGATCTCATTGCGCGACAGTTTGCCCAGTTTTTCCAGTTCACGGGTCGCCCATAACGGTACTTCGTTGTTTACCTTCACTTCCGGCGGGTAGAACCAGTAAGCCAGCAGCGGCATGGTCAGGATCAGCAGAATACCCAGCGGCAGGAAGGCGAGGAACCAGGTCCCCCAGGAGATATCAATTCCGACCGTGCTTTTTACCAGCGCCAGCGCCAGCAGGTTAGGTGCCAGAGCGGAAAGGAACATCGAGCTGGTGATACAGGCCGCGGTAATTGCCACCCACATCAGATACGAACCGATTTTGCGCGCGCTTGGGTCGTTGGGTTTTGAACCGTACAGCGGCGGCAGGTTGGCGATGATCGGGTAGATGGTCCCACCGCTGCGCGCGGTATTGGACGGGGTAAACGGGGCCAGCAGCAGGTCTGCGAAGGTAATGGCGTAACCGAGCGTCAGGCTGCGACGGCCCAGATATTTCACCAGTATCAGCGCCAGGCGGCGGCCGAAGCGGGTTTTGTCGTAGCCCGCAGCAAACATAAAGGCACCGAAGATCAGCCACACGGTGGAGTTACCAAACCCGCTGACCGCCCATTTAAAGGAGGCGCCCGCCAGCTTGAATTTTGGGTCAGCCAGCTGTTCCGGGCTAAAGAGCACCCACTGGCTGCACAGCGCAATCGCCACGACGCCGGTAAGACCGATCACGGCGCCCGGCAGCGGTTCGAAAATTAACCCGACGATGACGCCGACAAAGATGGCGAAGTAGTGCCACGCATAAGGCGGCAGCCCGTCCGGAACGGGAACAAACAACAGCAGGACGGCAACAATGACGGGCAGGGCCATCATCAGCAGGCGTTTTGCTGTTCCATTTGATGCCAGATTCGCCGCAGGAGGCGTTACAGCAGTTTTTGTTTTCATAGTTTCACGTCTTAAGTTGTCAAAAATTCGTCGTACATCGAAAACACAAATTCGATTGCTTTATTCGTTTTGCTTTTTTTAGTTATTTAAGGTGCGTTTTTGTGTTTTCAGTAATAGCGATTTAACGCATTTTTGTTTGCGCCAAATAAAAAATGATGATGTTTTTATATTGCTCTTTTGAATGCCATAACTATTGATCACGATCAAAAAAACGGAACTGAATGGCTATTTTTATATTTTTTATAATAACCACTCTGAGTAGTGTGGTTATTCGCTGATTTTACGCATTTTATGTATCAAAATTATAACATTTAAATTTTGGTGCTTTTGCTTGTTGTTGTTTTATTTGGTTTTTTGATAGTTGTGGTGTATTGGTTTGACCTTTTGTGATTTAACTTTTTTTAAATTATTGTGAACGAGTAAAACATTCCCGCTAACACCAATGTGTTATTAATGTTATCGAAGGGATTAAATAGTTTATTAACTAACGTAATGGCTTTAGAAACTAAAAAAAGCTTTATATTACTATCATGACATCGGCAAAAGACACGAAATAAAAAAATCATCCCGATAACGAATTCTTAATTTTTTAAAGTTTGGAGTTTCTATTATGAGCACTAACGAACGTATTTTAAGCCCCTTCACATTACCGAATGGTACTGAACTGAAAAACCGTTTGTTAATGGCCCCGATGACAACCTGTACCGGTTATTACGATGGCACCGTGACCAGCGAGCTGGTGGAGTACTACCGCGCCCGCGCGGGCAGCATCGGCACCATCATCGTTGAGTGCTGTTTTGTTGACGATCTCGGCCTGGCGTTCCCGGGCGCAATTGGCATTGATAACGACGAGAAAATCGCCGGGCTGGCAAAAATCGCTGACGCCATCAAGTCAAAAGGCTCCAAAGCCCTGCTGCAAATCTACCACGGCGGCCGTATGGTCGACCCAAAACTGATCGGCGGTCGCACGCCGGTTGGCCCAAGCGCCGTTGCCGCGCCGCGTGACGGTGCCGCCACGCCGGTTGCCCTGACCGCGGAAGAGGTGGAAGGCATGATCGGCAAGTTTGGCGAAGCCGTGCGCCGCGCAATTCAGGCCGGGTTCGACGGCGTCGAAATCCACGGGGCGAATACCTATCTGATCCAGCAGTTCTTCTCCCCGAACTCCAACCAGCGCGACGACGAGTGGGGCGGCAGCCGCGAAAACCGCGCGAAATTCCCGCTGGCGGTGCTGGACATTACCCACAAGATGGTGCGCCAGTACGCGGACGACGCGTTTATCATTGGCTACCGTTTCTCTCCGGAAGAGCTGGAAGTCCCGGGCATTCGCTTCGAAGATACCCTGTATCTGCTGGAAAAACTGGCCGCGCGCGGGGTGGATTATCTCCACTTTTCCCTTGGCGCCGCCCTGCGTCCTTCTATCGTCGATACTCAGGACCCGACGCCACTTATCGAAAAATACTGCGCCATGCGCTCAGACACGCTGGCTCAGGTACCGGTGATGGGCGTTGGCGGCGTGGTGAATGCCACGGATGTGAATGAAGCGCTGGATCACGGTTACGACCTGATTGCCGTTGGTCGTGCCACCATCGCCTATCCGGACTGGACCGATCGCATCGCGGCGGGCGAAAGCCTGGAGCTGTTTATGGACAGTACCCGACGCGAAGAACTGAGCATCCCGGAACCGCTGTGGCGCTTCTCGCTGGTGGAAGCGATGATCCGCGACATGAGCATGGGCGAATCTAAATTCAAACCGGGCACCTTTATTGAAAAAGTGCAGGACGATGCTAACGAACTGGTAATTAACGTCAGCCTCGAAACCGACCGCATCGCCGATATCGAACTGGCCTCCGGCCCGAGTGAAGACGTCGAATTTGACACCAGCTTCGAAGAGATCCGCTCCCGTATTCTGGATGCCAACACCCCGCACGTGGATGCTATCACCGGCGCAACCAGCCAGAGCGAGGCGGTGAAAAAAGCGGTCTCGAAGGCGATGCTGAAATCCAGCAAAGCGCTGGCGGCAGAAGAGGGCGCTGACCCGAATGAGACTAAAAGCGTGGACGTGGTGGTGGTCGGCAGCGGCGGCGCCGGTCTGGCGGCGGCGATTCAGGCTCACGACGAAGGCGCGAGCGTGCTGATCGTTGAGAAAATGCCGACTATTGGCGGGAACACCATTAAAGCCTCTGCCGGGATGAACGCGGCGGAGACCCGCTTCCAGCGCGTGAAGGGCATTCAGGACAGCAAAGAGCTGTTCTACCAGGAAAGCCTGAAAGGCGGTGGCAATAAGAACAACCCTGAACTGTTGCGTCGCTTTGTCGAGAACGCGCCGCAGGCCATCGAATGGCTGGCAACGCGCGGCATTATGCTGAACGACATCACCACCACCGGCGGGATGAGCATCGACCGTACGCACCGTCCGAAAGACGGTTCCGCAGTGGGCGGGTATCTGATCAGCGGCCTGGTGCGTAACGTCAACAAGCGCAACATCGAGGTGATGCTGGATACCTCCGTGAGCGACATCATCTTCGAAAACGGCGAAGTGACCGGCGTGCGTCTGACCACCGAAGAGAACGAAACCCTCACCGTGGCAACCAAAAGCGTGATTGTCGCAACGGGTGGCTTCAGCGCCAACAGCCAGATGGTGGTGAAATACCGTCCGGATCTGGCAGGGTTCGTTACCACTAACCACAAAGGGGCGACCGGGGGCGGTATCGCGCTGCTGGAGCGTATCGGTGCGGGCACAGTGGATATGGGCGAAATTCAGATCCACCCAACCGTTGAGCAGAAAACGTCGTATCTGATTTCCGAATCCATCCGCGGCGGCGGGGCGATTCTGGTAAACCAGCAGGGCAACCGATTCTTTAACGAAATGGAGACCCGCGATAAAGTCTCGGCGTCAATCATCGCGCTGCCGGAGAAATACGCTTACATCGTCTTTGACGAGCATGTTCGCGTCAAAAATAAAGCCGCGGATGAGTACATCGCGAAAGGGTTTGTTACCAGCGCCAGTTCGCCAAAAGCCCTGGCGGAAGCGCTGGGGATGGATCACCACCAGTTCCTGGCAACGCTGGAACGCTACAACGGCTTTGTGGAGAAACAGCACGATGACGACTTTGGACGTACCACCGCGCTGCGTGCGCCAATCAACGAAGGGCCGTTCTACGCCATTCAGATTGCACCAGGGGTTCACCACACCATGGGCGGCGTGACCATCAATACCGATACCTGCGTGCTGGACAGCAACCATAACGTATTGCCGGGAGCGTTTGCTGCGGGTGAGGTTGTTGGTGGCATCCACGGCGGTAACCGCATCGGCGGTAATGCGGTGGCAGATATCATTATTTTTGGTACGCTTGCAGGACATCAGGCGGCTATGCGTTCGAAAACACGGTAAGGCTCCTGTTTCCCCGGCGGCGCGGTGCCTGCCGGGGCTACACCTGAGGACTCATGCAATGCCTGATAGCCATCGCGTTTACAGCTACTCCGCCGTTCTGATGGGATCGCCCATCCTCCTGAAACTCTTTTCGCATGACGAAGCGCTTGCCTCCCGCGTGTTTCGCCTGATCAAACAGTACGAAGATCTGCTCACCGTTAACCGTGCGCACTCCCAGGTAATGGACATCAACCATGCGGCCGGCCAGCATCCGGTTGCCGTCAGTCGTCCGGTGTTTGAGCTGATCCGCTGCGCGAAAGCGGCAAGCCTGCTTAAAGGCAGCGCCTTTAACCTGGCGATCGGCCCGCTGGTGAAATGCTGGAAAATTGGCTTTAAGGGGGACGCTGTACCGCCCGCGGACGAGATCGCCGCCTTGATGGGCATCACGGATCCTGCGGACGTGGTGCTGGATGAAGCCAATAGCAGCGTGTTTCTTACTCGCCAGGGAATGGAGATCGATCTGGGTGCTATTGCTAAAGGCTATATCGCCGACAGGGTGCGGGATCACCTGCATAAAGAGGGCGTTGAACTTGGGCTGATCAACCTTGGCGGCAACGTCCAGACGTTAGGTTCGCCGGAGGGCGGCTGGCGCGTCGGCCTGAAAAAACCGTTCGCCGGTGACGCGCTGATTGGCGCTATGACGGTAGAGAACCGGTCGGTGGTGACGTCAGGCACCTATGAGCGCTATTTCGAGCAGAACGGCAAACGTTATCACCACATACTTGACCCGCGCACCGGCTACCCGCTGGATAACGAACTGGACAGCGTGACGATTATTTCGCAAGACTCCCTCGACGGCGATATCTGGACCACGCTGATCTACGGCATGGGTGTGGAAAAGGGCTGCGCCGCGCTGCGTTCGCGCCCCGATATTGAAGCCATTTTTGTCACCAAAACAAAAGAAGTGGTGATCTCCTCGATGCACCACTTCCGTTTTACCCTTCTGGACGACAGCTACCGAATTACTGGCAGTACTGTTTGAGCAGTCCGACCTGTTCCGGCTGCAAACGGTATCGATATACCGGTCGGCCGGTAGCGCCGTAATGAATGCTGGTGAACAGGATATTAATTTGCGCCAGCCAGATCAGGTACTTGCGGCAGGAGACGCGGGAAATGTTGACCGCATTCGCCAGATCGTCGGTGGAAAATTCTATCTCCGGATGGCTGTCGATCCACTGGCAAATGGTGCGCAGCGTCTGCGGCGTTAGGCCTTTCGGTAATTTTTTGCTGTCAGCCAGCTCCGGCGCGCCGCCGTGGATCAGCCTGTCGACGTCGGCCTGTTCATAATACTGATGCGATCCCATCAGGCTGCGCTTTGCCTTCCAGCCGTTCAGCGCCTCTTCAAAACGCGGGAACTGGAATGGTTTAATCAGGTAATCCACCACGCCATAGTGCATGGACGTCTGGATTGTTGCGGCGTCGGAGGCCGACGAGATCATGATGACGTCAATCGGGCGACCCGACGCGCGAATGATGGGGAGCAGATCCAGCCCGTTATCCTGCTGCATATAGACATCCAGCAGCACCAGATCGATCGGCTGGCCTGGGTTGGCGATCAACGCCTCGGCCTGGTTGAGCGTGGAAGCGACGCCGCAGCAGCTAAAACCCTCAACGCGGTTAACATACAGACGGTTGAGGTCGGCTACCATGGCGTCATCATCGACAATTAACACATTTATCACGCGATATTCCTCTCGCTATCCCAGGGGATCTGAACAAAAAATTGGGTAAATACGCCAGGTTCAGACTCGACGGTAATATCTCCGCCCAGATTCTGGATCTGCTGACGCGCAAGGAACAGCCCAACGCCGCGGTTTTCACCTTTTGTTGAGTAGCCCTTTGTAAAAATAGCCTCCAGCCGCTCGGGATCAATACCGGGACCGTCATCGCTGACCTCACCGCTCAGCCAGCCGTTCTGATAATGCAGCAGCAGGCCGATCTCGCCTTCCGGCTGGCCTTCCATCGCATCCAGGGCATTTTCGATTAAATTGCCCAGCACGGTGATCAGCACCGCAACCTGCTCTTCATTGGCGGTGTCAGGAAGCTGACTCTCCTCCGCCAGCGTCAGGGTCACTCCGGCTTCTTTGGCGCGGTTAATTTTACCCAGCAGGAAACCCGCAATGACCGGCGATTTAACTTTGCGCTGTATCGCGCCGATATCCGTCTGATAATTCTGCGCGGTCTGGATGATGTACTCCTCCAGCTTATCGTAGCGCTTCATGTGCAGCAGGCCGAGGATCACGTGCAGCTTGTTCATAAACTCATGCGTATGGGAGCGCAGGGCATCAACATAGTTGACCATGCCATCGATACGCTGCATTAACTGGCTGATTTCGGTCTTATCGCGGAAGGTGCTGATTGCCCCGATCACCTGATTCTGGCTTTTCACGGGGACCATGTTGCACAGCAGTAGCCGTCCGTTACAGCCGATCTCCTGATCCTGGCGAGCAATGCCGGTTTTCGCCACTTCCCGCAGGCTGGCCAGCAGTGGTTCGCCGCTGCTCTCGGAGTGCTCACCCGAGCTCAGGAGCAAAATCTCTCTGGCGGTGTGGTTAATCATCGTCACGCGCCCGTGCATATCCACGGCCATCACGCCTTCGCGCAGGGACTGCAACATGGCCTGGCGCTGCTCAAAGAGGGCTGAGATCTCGTAAGGCTCCAGCCCAAAGAGGATACGTTTCAGAACCCGGACCAGACCCCAGATCGCCACTGAGCTCATCAGAACGCTGAATAAGATGGTCCACACGGCGTTGAGCCGCCCGCGGGCAATCTGATCTTCAACTTTATTCAGCGAAATACCCACCACCACCACGCCGATCTGGTCGTGCTGGTCGTCATACACGGGGGTAAAGACGCGCAGCGCTTCCGCGAGCGCACCGCGGTTAACGGAGACGTTCTCTTTCCCTTCCAGGGCGGGCGTCAGATCGTCGCCAATAAAATGCAAACCTAACAGCGCTTCGTTTGGATGGGAATAGCGGATCCCACGCAGGTCGGTGACCACGGTAAACAACAGGTCGTTGCGCTTCGTCACCGCCTCGGCAATCGGCTGGATGATGTTGGCCTGCGGCGATTCCATCAGGCCACGCTTGATCTCCGGGCTGTCGGCCAGCGTCCGGGCGATACCCAGCGCGGTATCTTTCACGTCATCGCGCGTGGCGCGGGTGATCTGCACAGAGTACAGCGCGAAGACCACCAGCAGCACCGAGCCGATAATCGCGCACACCATCAGCGTAACCAGCGTATTCAGCTTCATAGGGCGCTTGCGCGTCGGGGGGAAAGGCTGCAAATCGCTCATCAACACTCCGCGATGAAAAAGAAAGGGCTAATTATCGCTGATGACGGGCGTTTCATAAAGCCATGTAAAGAGAGGCGTTTCGTGAGCCTCCTCTCAGGTGACCTATATAAAACACTTTATAGTGTGTGGGTACTCATAATAAGGAGGCAGTTTATGAGCATTATGCTTACCGGTACGGCCAGGGAAAGACGGCACGCCAGCACGATGAACATCGACAGATTATCGACGCTGGATATGCTTAATGTCATACACCAGGATGACGCGCAAATCTCTTCTGCACTTACCCCACACTTAAGTATGCTGGCCCGCGTGGTGGATAACGCGGCGGCGACGCTTAGCCACGGCGGACGTCTGGTGCTGACCGGCGCGGGCGCGTCCGGACGCGTGGCTGAGCAGGCGGCAGAAGCGTTTGCGCCGGGCAAACACCCCGTCATTGCGATGACAGCAGGCGATAACGCCGGAAGCTACGCGAGCGGCGTTGCCGACCTTCAGACGATAGAATTTGGCGAGCATGACATGATGCTGGCGCTGTCCGTCAGCGGCAAAACCCCATGGGTATGGGGCGCGATGCGTCATGCGTGGTCTCTGGGCTCAACGGTTGCGCTCATTACGGAGGATGCGCAAAGTGAAGCGGCGCAGCTGGCGAGTATGGTCATTGCTCCCGATCTGGGCGCGGATGTGGTGGCCGGGTATACCAACGCTAAAGCAGGCATTGCGCAAAGCATGATCCTGCATATGATCACCACCGGTCTGGCGGTACGGACAGGACGGGTGTACAGCAACCTGCGCGTTGATCTGGAGGCAAGCAACACCAGATGGGCCGAACGACAAATTGCCATTGTGATGGAAGCGGGGGGATGTAGCCGGGCGCAGGCGAAGGCCGCGCTGGAAAGCTGTAACCACCAGTGCAAAACGGCGGTACTGATGGTGCTGACGGGTCTGAATGCCTGGAAAGCGCATGAATTGCTGGCGCAGAATAACGGGTTTGTTCGCCTGGCCTTGCAGGAAGCGCCATAACATTTCAGTGTCAAATAAAAAAAGCCCGCATCGCGGGCTTTAATTTTGATAGTGCTTAGAACTGGTAGGTCATGCCTACGCCAACGATGTCATCGGTAGAAATACCGTTGTCATTGTAGAAGGCATCATCTTCGTCCAGCAGGTTGATTTTATAATCAACGTAGGTGGAGAAGTTCTTGTTGAAGCTGTAGGTCATGCCCACGTCGATATAGTTAACCAGATCCTGGTCTACATAGTCATAACCATTGCCTGGATGATAATCGTTACCACCCAAATCGATGCCTTTAGAATAGACCCACGCCAGGGATGGACGCAGACCGAAGTCAAACTGGTACTGTGCTACGGCTTCAAAGTTCTGGGTTTTGTTGGCGATGCCATCGTTGCCGTACGGAGTCATGTTACGGGTTTCCGCATACATCATGGCCAGATAGACATCATTAGCATCGTATTTAGCGCCGATTGTCCACGCTTCCGCACGTTCACCGCCAGCATATTTGCTGAAGCGGTTATAGGTGCCAGCGCCGTAAGCGACCTGGTCGTTAGTAC
Source organism: Enterobacter sp. CRENT-193 (assembly GCF_002787395.1). Classification (NCBI taxonomy): domain Bacteria; kingdom Pseudomonadati; phylum Pseudomonadota; class Gammaproteobacteria; order Enterobacterales; family Enterobacteriaceae; genus Enterobacter; species Enterobacter sp. CRENT-193. Next base: position 2,573,502 of record NZ_CP024812.1, read on the forward strand.
GGTCAGAGGAAGAATAAGCCGTACCCAGCGTCAGGCCGAAATCGAAGTCATAGGTGGTAGACATACCGAAGCCGTCGCCGTTCTGGAAACGAACATCATCATGACCGTTTTTGGTGCCTTCCTGATTTTCGTTTGCGTTAGCACCTTCGTTAGCACCCTGGTATTGCAGCGCAAAGTTCAGGCCATCGACCAGACCGAAGAAGTCATTATTACGGTAGGTCGCCACACCGTTAGTACGGCCAACCATATAGTTGTCGGTCCAGGTATAGGAGTCGCCACCAAATACCGGCAGCATATCGGTCCAGGCTTCAACGTCATACACGACGCCGTAATTACGGCCATAATCGAATGAGCCATATTCTCCGTATTTCAGGCCAGCAAAGGCCAGACGGTTAAAAGAGGTGTCGCCTGCGCCTTCGGTATCGTTAGCGTAGGTTTTATATTCCCACTGGCCGTAACCTGTCAGGTCGTTCGTGATCTGCGTTTCGCCTTTGAAACCCACCTGTACATAGGTTTCATCGCCGTCGTCGCCTGGGTTGTCGGAGAAGGTATGACGCGCATCAACCTTACCGTACAGGTCAACTTTGTTGCCGTTTTTGTTATACATTTCCGCTGCATTTGCTGCGCCAGCCATTAATAACGCGGGTACAAGAATTGCCAGAACTTTTCTTTTCATTATATATTCCCTTTAAATATAAATTGTCTGAATATATGTAATTACCCTCCGTAACTACATGGCTGATACTATTCTATGGATTATTATTTAGGTTCAAAAATAAATGTAATTAAACTGGTAAAAATATTACAAAATATTTCTTTTTATCTCTTTATTTTTCATGTGAATTAATTAATTGAAAATATAGCGGGTAATTATTATTAAGTATTTCGCAATTCTATTTATTAAAGATTTTGATTCGGATGTATTATAATTCACTCTCTTTTGAGCAACAGGATGGGATGATGGAACTTGCGCAGTGGCAGCACCGTTATGAGCGCTGGCTCGACGAAAATCATTTTACTGATGATGCGGCGCACGATATCGCCCATTTTCGCCGCGTCTGGATGACGGCGCAGGGTATTATGGCTGACGAGGATAGCGATCCGCTGGTTGTGTTGACCGCATGCTACTTCCATGACATTGTCAGCCTGCCGAAAAATCACCCGGAACGTAGCCACTCCTCGCGGCTGGCAGCGCGAAAAACGCGCGAGATCCTCAGTCGCGACTTTCCTGATTTTCCGCCGGATCGTTATGCAGCCGTTGTGCATGCTATTGAAGCGCACAGCTTCAGTGCCGGTATCGCGCCGCAAAGCCTGGAGGCCAAAATTGTGCAGGATGCCGACCGGCTGGAGGCGTTAGGCGCTATCGGCCTGGCGCGCGTCTTTGCCGTGTCCGGTGCGCTGGGCGCCGCGCTGTTTGATGCCGACGACCCGTTCGCCGGAACACGAGCGCTGGATGATAAAGCCTTCGCGCTCGACCACTTTCAGACCAAACTCCTGCGCCTGCCGGACACTATGCAAACCGCGCGGGGGCGCAAACTTGCGCGTCACAATGCCGATTTTCTGATCCAGTTTATGGCGAAGCTGAGTGCCGAATTACAGGGCGATTACCTCGGAACCGACAGCCAGATATTGACCCATTTCCGTCGCAGTGTGCGATCCTGAACTGTGGTACTCTGTTTTCTGTCTTTATTGTCCGGTTAAGAGAATGCAGGAAAATCGATCAGTGACTGTGCCCGCGCCTGAGCGGGTTGAGAAATCAACGGCAGCCGTGCAGGCACTCCTGCGTCAGCTGCTGGAAATGTATGATGCTAAAACGCTGGCAAACCAGCTGGTGGCCCATGGCGAGAGTCACTGGAGCCCGGCGATACTCAAGCGGTTGCTGATAAGCGACAGGGCAGGGCACCGCCTGAGCGACGGCGAGTTCCGTTATCTGCGCAACCTGCTGCCGCGTCCTCCTGCTGCGCATCCGAATTATGCCTTTCGCTTTATCGATCTCTTTGCCGGTATCGGCGGCATTCGCCATGGCTTTGAAGCTATTGGCGGGCAGTGTGTGTTCACCAGTGAATGGAATAAACATGCCGTCCGTACCTATAAAGCCAACTGGTATTGCGACCCCGACGCGCACCAGTTCAACGCGGATATTCGTGATGTCACGCTGAGCCACAAAACTGGCGTCAGCGATGAAGAGGCCGCCGAACACATTCGCAATACCATTCCGGCGCACGATGTGCTGCTGGCAGGCTTTCCGTGTCAGCCGTTCTCGCTGGCTGGCGTGTCGAAAAAGAACGCGCTGGGACGCGCACACGGCTTTGCCTGTGATACGCAGGGCACACTGTTTTTTGACGTTGCCCGGATTATTGATGCCCGCCGCCCGGCAATTTTTGTGCTGGAGAACGTCAAGAATTTAAAGAGTCATGACGGCGGCAAAACCTTCCGCATTATCATGCAAACGCTGGATGAACTGGGTTACGACGTGGCGGATGCAGAGGATATGGGGCCGGACGATCCGAAAATTATCGACGGCAAACACTTCCTGCCACAGCACCGCGAACGTATTGTGCTGGTGGGCTTCCGCCGCGATCTCAACCTGAAAGGCGATTTTACGCTGCGTGATTTGCCTTCGCTGTATCCGGCGCGCCGCCCGACGGTAGCCGATCTGCTGGAGCCGGCCGTCGATGCAAAATTCATTCTGACCCCGGTGCTGTGGAAATACCTCTATCGCTATGCCAAAAAGCATCAGGCCAAAGGCAATGGCTTTGGGTTTGGCATGGTCAATCCGCTTAATCCTGACAGCGTGACGCGTACGCTGTCGGCGCGCTATTACAAAGATGGCGCGGAAATTCTTATCGATCGGGGCTGGGATAAGGCGCTGGGCGAAAAAGATTTCGACGATCCACAGAACCAACAGCACCGACCGCGGCGCTTAACGCCGCGCGAGTGCGCTCGCTTAATGGGCTTTGAGACGCCGCAGGGCTACAGTTTTCGCATCCCCGTGTCGGACACCCAGGCCTATCGTCAGTTTGGCAACTCGGTGGTAGTGCCCGCCTTTGCCGCCGTAGCTAAACTGCTGGCCTCACGTATCAGCAAGGCCGTTCAGCTTCGTCAGAGTGAGGCCGTCAATGGCGGACGTTCACAATAAGGCCACGCGCAGTAAAAACATGCTTGCCATCGGCACGCGTGATACCGCGATCGAAAAACGGATCGCGGGCCTCCTGACCGCCGTCGGGTTTGAATTCAGGGTTCAGGATGCCACGCTTGCCGGGCGTCCTGATTTCGTCATCGACGCGTACCAGTGCATCATCTTTACCCACGGCTGTTTCTGGCATCATCATGACTGCTATCTGTTTAAAGTCCCGGCGACACGCACCGACTTCTGGCTGGACAAAATTGGCAGGAACGTCGAGCGTGATAAACGCGATGTTTCGCAGCTTTACGCTCAGGGCTGGCGGGTGATGATTGTCTGGGAGTGCGCGCTGCGCGGAAGAATGAAGCTGAATGACGTGGAACTGACGGAGCGGCTGGAAGAGTGGATCTGCGGCGGCGGTCAGGCCGCGCAGATCGATACCCAGGGCATTCACCCGATCACGGTTTCTCCACCTCACACGTCGTAACAATCGGTTTCGCGGGCAGCAAATATTTACCCAGCGTGACCAGCACCACGGCAAAGACAATCACGCCCAGCGCCAGCCATTCAATCGTCGACAGCACTTCGCCCGCAAAACCGGTACCCAGCAGCACGGCCACCACCGGGTTAACGTAGGCGTAGCTGGTGGCAACCGCCGGTGAGACGTTGCGGATCAGGTACATATAGGCGTTAATGGCGATAATGGAGCCAAACAGCGCCAGATACCCGACGGCCAGGAAACCTGAAAGGTCTGGCATCGCCGTCAGTTTTTCACCCGTCAACGCGGAGGCCATCAGCAGCACAATGCCTGCCGCGAGCATCTCAATGGCACCCGCCATCATCCCGGAAGGCAGCTCGATGCGGGAACCGTAGACCGAGCCGAAGGCCCAGCTCATGGAGCCGATCATGATCAGAACGGCAGCCCAGGGGTTCCCGCTCAGGTTACCGCCGCTGTTCAGCAGGATGATACCCACAAGCCCAATCGCGATGCCCAGCCATTCGAGCTTACGGGTGCGGATCCCGAAGAGACGACTAAAGCAGAGCGTAAACAGCGGCACGGTCGCGACGACCACGGCGGCGATGCCCGACGGTACGTTCTGGTGCTCGGCGACGGTTACCGCGCCATTGCCCACCGCCAGCAGCAGCAGGCCAATCAGGGCGGCGTTAAGCAAGGGACGCAGCGGCGGTAGCCTGTGGCCGCGCAGCAATAAAAATGCCATCAGCAGCACGCCGGCCGTAAGGAAACGAATACCGGCCATCATCAGCGGGGGCCAGCTTTCCACGCCTATACGAATGACAAAATAGGTGGATCCCCAGATGATATAAAGAGAAAAGAGTGCTCCAATGAGCGGTAATAAATGCCGAAAACGCATAGTCCCTCATGACGAAATAAAAAGTTCGCTCATAGTTAACGCCAAAACTATCGGGCTGGCGAGTGCTTTAATTGTGTAGTTAATGTGAAATTTTTGTTGACGTGAGGTGCCTGTTTCCGGGCGGTGAGTTTTGTTCCATACTATTCACTTAATTAGCAAAAAAAGAAGGATAGAGATTTTGGCAGGAAGTAGCTTATTAACATTGCTGGATGATATCGCCACCTTGCTGGATGACATTTCGGTTATGGGAAAACTGGCGGCGAAAAAAAACCGCCGGGGTACTGGGAGATGATTTGTCGTTGAACGCGCAGCAGGTCAGCGGCGTGCGGGCGAACCGTGAGTTGCCGGTGGTGTGGGGCGTAGCGAAAGGGTCCTTTATTAACAAGGTGATCCTCGTTCCGCTGGCGTTGCTGATTAGCGCCTTTATACCCTGGGCCATTACGCCCCTGCTGATGATTGGCGGGGCGTTCCTGTGCTTCGAGGGTGCCGAAAAAGTGTTGCATATGTTCGCTGCACGCAAAGAGAAAGACACCCCGGAAATGCGCCAGCAGCGTCTGGAAGCGCTGGCCGCGCAGGATCCAAAAACGTTCGAGCGCGATAAGGTCAAAGGCGCGATCCGTACTGACTTCATCCTCTCGGCCGAAATTGTGGCGATTACGCTGGGGATCGTCTCAGAAGCCCCTCTGATGAACCAGGTGCTGATCCTGTCCGGCATTGCGATCCTCGTGACGATAGGGGTTTATGGTCTGGTCGGGCTGATCGTCAAGCTGGACGATATCGGCTTCTGGCTGGAAAAAAAATCCAGCGCAATTGCGCGCGGCATCGGGAAAAGCCTGCTGGTGGTAGCGCCGTGGCTGATGAAAACCTTATCGGTGGTGGGAACCCTGGCAATGTTCCTGGTCGGCGGTGGAATTATCGTGCACGGTGTTGCTTCGCTGCATCACATGATTGAACATTTTGCGTCAGGCCAGGGAGCGGTAGTCGCTGCGATCCTGCCCACACTGCTTAACCTCGTGCTGGGCTTTATCGTCGGTCTGATTGTGGTAGCCGTTGTTAAGCTGGTTGAAAAAGTACGCGGGAAATCGCATTAATTATTGCTGACCCCGGGTGCAAAAAGACTATTCCTCGTCTAAATTGAAAACGTTTCACCCTGATACAGGAGGCAGGTATGGTCTTTTTGATCAGTGATGAAGTTAAGCCTAAAAATGGTGGTCCAGGCATGATCGTCACCGGGTATTCCAGCGGAATGGTGGAGTGTCGGTGGCATGATGGATACGGCATTAAGCGGGAGGCTTTTCGTGAAGACGAGCTTCAGCCTGCTAATAAAAGGCAAAAACGCGACAAGGCTTAATCACACAACGCCCGGCCTTGCCGGGCGTTTTTACTGGCAGAAGACTTATCATATCGGATGGTGAGCGACAATCAGGGAGTGTGTGTGCAGCACGATACCTTTGTTGTAAAACAATCTTTTTTGCAGTGGCTGCATAAGCGTAGCAATCCCAGTTTGATTGTTAACCTCTGTTTTATCGTTGTCCTGATTTTTTCCACTCTCCTGACCTGGCGCGAAGTTGTGGTACTGGAAGATGCTTATATCTCCAGCCAGCGTAACCATCTTGAAACGGTTGCCAGTGCGCTGGACAGACAGCTTCAGTTCAGCGTCGATAAAATGCTGTTTTTTCGCCACAGCATGCATGATGCGCTGGAAACGCCGCTGGCGTTTGGCGCGCTGCATGATGCGGTAAAGCGTTTTGCGCATTTGCGCACGTCTCCCACCTGGCAAATTGCGGTTGATAAACGGCGCACATTACCGATCAACGGTGTTTCGGATGCCTTCGTTGAAAAGACCACTCTTCTGAACCGTGATGATGAGTACCTTGATAATGAATTGTCCGCGGCGCTTGAAGTGGGGTATTTACTGCGTCTGGCATCCAGCCCTTCCCGCAACGAAGAGCGCGTGATTTATGTCTCTCGCGCCGGATTCTTTCTGGAAACGGATACGCCGGGAAATTCCAGCGATATCGTGCAGCGCTATTATCATCTGGTCACTCAGCCCTGGTTTACCCAACAGTCCGAGCGTGAAAACCGTGCGCGTGCCGTGCGCTGGTTTATCTCGCCGCCTTCCTCCTTTGTGGGCAAAAAGCCGCTGATTACCGCCAGCGTGCCGGTTTATTACCATCACGTCTGGTATGGCGTGGTGGCGATGGATTTCACCTTTGCCACCCTGCGTCGCCTGCTGGTGGAAGCCGTGGGCGATAACCCGGAAGGGGAATACCAGCTGTATGACAGCCGGCTTACCCTGCTTGCGACATCTGAGTCACCTGCTGTGGACGTTAATCATTTTGACGCGCGCGAATTAGCCCAAATAGCGCACGCGATAGAATCGGATTCCGAAGGCGGCATTCGTCTGGGGAGTCGTTTTGTCAGCTGGGAGCGTCTTGACCATTTTGATGGCGTCATCCTGCGCGTGCACACCCTGGATGAAGGGGTGCGCGGCGATTTCGGTAGCATCAGCATTGTGCTGGCATTGCTTTGGGCGCTGTTCACCGCGATGCTGCTCATCTCATGGCTGGTGATCCGGCGCATGGTCAGTAATATGTATTCGATGCAGAACTCGCTGCAATGGCAGGCCTGGCATGACCCTCTGACCCGGCTGAATAATCGTGGATCGCTGTTTGATCAGGCGAAAATACTGGCGAAGCAGTGTGAACAGCAGTCGCTGCCTTTCTCGGTCATTCAGATCGATCTTGACTGTTTCAAGAGTATCAATGATCGGTTCGGGCATCAGGCGGGTGATAAGGTGTTGTCCCATGCCGCGGGGCTGATTGCCAGCACCCTCCGTGATAAAGATATTGCCGGACGTGTCGGGGGGGAAGAGTTCTGTGTGGTGCTGCCCGGCATGACGCTTGAAGAGGCGGCGGAAGTCGCAGAGCAGATCCGCGAGCGTATCGACAGCAAAGAGATCCTGATTAAGAAAAGTACCACCCTGCGCGTGAGTGCGTCGTTTGGCGTCTCTGGTGCGCAGGAGAAGGGCAATTATCACTTCGAAAATCTGCAATCCACCGCCGATGCGCGTCTGTATGAGGCGAAACAGCGCGGGCGTAACCGGGTCATCTGGCAAGATCACCTCAAAAAGTAATCAAGTCCCTCGCACCAGCCGGTCGGCCCGGTGTGCTGAGTGTGATAAACCCGGGCTGGATCGTTGTTTATAAGGCTGATACCCTCCCGGTTGAAGCCTTTCACCACCACGGCGAAGCCTACGCTGTCCAGCAGCGGGGCATCATTGGGGCCGTCGCCCAGGCCCAGCGTCGTCGGTTCGTAGCCCTCGTGCAGGCGATACTGGTCCACAAGCCAGTGAACCGCCACGTCTTTGCCGCAGCAGGTGTCCAGAATATGCCAGAAGCGTGCACCCTGGACGATCTTCAGCCGCTGCCGGGCGAGTTCGGCGGCAAAGTATCTCATTTGTTCATCACTGTCACGCCAGATCAGCGTCACGGAAGCCTCGTGCTTGCGCGCAAGCACCGAACGGGGACGGCTCAGCCCGGTCCATTCGGCGACTACGTGCTCGTCCACATCATCGAAGGTGGTGAATTTCAGATGCATCTCCTGGCGTACCCGGGCAATACACTGCCGGATATCGTCATGCTTCTTTTCTGAGATGAACCGTGCGGCGTTTTCCCACCGTACGTCAGGCTGGATCACCGCGCCGTTTTCCGCAATGTAGGGCAGCCCGCCAAGCCCCAGTTCCTGCTGGATGTCATCCATCTCGGACGCGGTTTTGCTGCTGCACAGAATGACCGGTATCTGTTCATCCATTAATTTTTCCAGCCACGGGGCCGCAGGCTGCCAGTCAAGGGTGTGAAAATCCAACAGCGTGCCGTCGAGGTCGGTAAAGACAAGAAGAGTCTCCTCAAGCGAAGGCATAATGTCTCCCGGATGATGATTTTCCCTAAGAAAAATCTTAAAAAAAATAGGCATTGAAGCGCCGTTTAAGTGGAAACGATCCCGACAAACCCACACGCAGCGCAGGTTTATACTCATAACCAAAATTCACATGTATAAAATATAATATTCGCTAAGAGAATATATGCTTGTAAGACAATTCTGTTGGGGATAATGTCTTACCTGCATCAGATTTCCTGGTGTAACGAATTTACAAGTGCTTCTTGCATAAGCAAGTTTGATCCCGGTCATCCCCTTGACCGGGATTTTTTTCGTCTTAGCGGTTCGTCTCCGAGACGCTAAAGTCATGGATATCCAGCTCGAATGCTTCAGCCAGTTCACGGTAGGTATGGTAATCCCGACCATTGACCACGACACGGTCTGAATTATCCTCCGCGCGATGAACTTCGGACTCACTAATTTCATTGATGGCGGCAAGCAGGGCATCGACATCCACTTCAACCTCACGCTTAATGGTGTCGCTGTACTCTTTGTCAGTCTTCATGGCGGGCTCCTCATTTAACCGTCTCAACAGCTAAGTATAGACCGCACACAAAAACGCCATTCGCGCCAGGCGGCGATGCCAGGCAATGTAATTTGTTCTACACTGGCTCAAAACCACAGGAGGAATGTATGAAGGTCAACGATCGGGTAACCGTCAAAACGGACGGTGGGCCGCGCCGCCCGGGCGTGGTTCTGGCAATAGAAGAGTTTAATGAAGGCACAATGTATCTGGTGTCGCTGGAAGATTACCCGCTCGGCATCTGGTTCTTCAACGAACTGGGGCACCCGGATGGGATCTTTGTGGAAACGGCGGAATAGGGCGGCGTCGGGGGCGTCTTCTCCCCGGCTCCGGCTGCTTAAAAGCAAAATCTCTGGCCAGGCCAGAGATCAAGGTAGGGTACAACATGGCCGTGCAAATTAGCGCATATTAACGAAAATCCCATTCGTCACATTATCTGTCAGGCGTACGACATGGTATATCACTTGCTTATTATGCGTTTTAATTTTCCTTTTAATATTTCCTTTGTGTGACGATACTGTTTTTGCCTTGATATTCATCTGGTCTGAGATCTGAATTGTCCCTTGTCCAGCCATCCACATTCTTAGCATACTTGATTCAGTTCTGCTTAATGATAGGGTGGGTAAGTTAATCGCTCCTACATTCTTAACTTCTTTATTCAAATAATCGCCCAGAATGTCATCAAGTGACTCTGGTTTAATCGATTTCGAGCTGATTAATAAGTTTTTACGCACCAACAAATACTCATCGAAATGAATATTGGCGATCGCCATAAAAACAATGAACAGGGTCTTAGGATGCTGATTAATGATCTGCTTAATGTGCTGACTGTTAGCGGGGTCGTGAATGAAACAGTCCTCATTAATAAACACCACGCCGGGCTTGTGGGCGTCACAAGCGGCTGCGAGTTCTTCAACGGTGTGTGCATCGTTGATGTCTCTCTTTCTAACCCCTCTGCTTGCTAAGTACCCGGTTAACCCTAGCCGGGTGTAGCTGCATAAATCCATAATGATCGTTGACATGGCATACCCTCACTCAATGCGTAACGATAATTCACCACCTGCCTGAGAGCTCATAAACAGCCATACGGGATGGAAAAAATCTAATAAAACCTGTGAGCATGACAAAGACTTTCAGGCGAACTCACTATCCCGTAAAGTTACGTATAATTTGCCAGGAATCATCTTAAAGTAAAGTAAATATTAAGTATTGTGAGGTGGTTAGAAACATTTAAACCGCGTCAGATATATCCTGGTAGATGTTTTTCGAGATTATTTTTAGGAATATCCTCAGAAAGACATTGCAAACACTGCGGGTTATTATTTGCGTGGTAGTTCGCTAACAATATCCGCTAACAGATTGAATATCTCACTGAATAAATGTTCGCAGAAGGGGGCGATAAGTGGCATCAATAATGACATTAATAAAAGGCCAACCGTCAACGTCACCGGAAAGCCGATGACGAATACCGACAGCTGCGGAGCCATTCGGTTGAGTAAACCTAATGCGAGGTTAACGGTGAGCAGCAGGGTAATGATCGGCAGCGCCAGCATCAGCCCGTTGAGGAAGATCAGCCCGGCAGCCCTCACCAGCGCCAGAAACGCGTTGCTGTTGACCGGGTTGTCGCCAATCGGCAGCGTGTGGAAGGTGTCCACCAGCATCGAGATGAGCCACAGGTGGCCGTTGAACGAGAGAAACAACAGCATCGCCAGCAGGTCGATAATACGTGCCAGCACGGGCATATTCAGGTGGCTGCCCGGGTCAACGAACGTCGCGAAAGACAGGCCCATTTGCAAACCGATAAGTTCACCCGCCGTTCGTACCGCGGCGAAGGCGAGCTGCATCGTGAACCCGACCGCCACGCCAATCATCACCTGTTGCAGGGCAATCCAGACGGCGTTCGGGGAAAAAATCGGAATATCCACCGCCGGCAGGGAAGGGGCAACGATAATCGTGATAACCATGCCCAGCCCAATTTTGACGCGTTTAGGCACCGACTTTTCACTGAGTATGGGGGCGGTGGAGATCAGCGCCATGATGCGCAGCATCGGCCAGAAATAGATCCCGAGCCACTGAACAAACTGATCGCTGGTGAAATGCAGCATCGTCCGTCAGCCGATGATGTAAGGCAGATTGGTGAACAGGTTGCGCATATAGTCCAGCAGCAAATTGAGCATCCATGGCCCGGCAACGATAATCGCCACGAAGACGGCAATGATCTTCGGGATGAACGACAGGGTCATTTCGTTAATCTGCGTGGCGGCCTGGAGAATACTGATAATCAGACCGGTGACTAGCGCAACCAGCAGCAGGGGCGCGGCGACGGCAATCGCGACTTTCATCGCCTCCGTGCCCATCATCATGACCGACTCAGGCGTCATTGCGCGCTCCTCAACTGTAGAAACTCTGCGCCAGCGAGCTGACCAGCAGCTGCCAGCCGTCGACCAGCACGAACAGCATGATCTTAAAGGGCAGGGCAATGGTCGCGGGCGGAACCATCATCATCCCGAGCGCCATCAGGACGCTGGCGATCACCAGGTCAATAATCAGGAACGGAATGAAAATGGTGAAGCCAATCTGGAACGCGGTTTTCAGCTCGCTGGTGACATACGCTGGCAGCAGGATGCGCATCGGCACCGCTTCCGGTCCCTGTAACTCGCCCGTGTTAGCGAGACGGGCAAACAGGGCCAAATCCGCTTCGCGCGTCTGGCGAAGCATAAATTCACGTAATGGCTGAGCCCCCTTTTCCAGGGCAACCTGCATGGAAATTTTATCTTCGCTGAACGGCTGGTACGCCTCGGTGTAAATCTTGTCGATAACCGGCGACATAATGAAAAAGGTCAGGAACAGGGCTAAACCCAGCAGCACCTGATTGGGCGGTGCGGACGGTGTGCCGAGCGCATTTCGCAGCAGACCAAACACAATGATGATGCGGGTGAAGCTGGTCATCATCAGCAGGATCGCCGGGATAAAGGTCAGCGAGGTGATGAACACCAGCGTCTGCACGGACAGGGACCAGCTTTGTCCCCCGTTCGCCAGCGGCGTGGAAACCAGCCCCGGCAGTTGCGCATACACAGAGGGCGCGAACAGGCCCAGGCCTGCCAGCGTAAGGAATAACAAACGGCGCATCAGGATCTCCCGGGACGCTTGAGCAAACTCTTCATAACGGACTGGAAATCCGCAGGGGCCTGGGCGTTAGCCTCCACCGTGGCAGGCGCAGGGGGCAGCGTGTGAAGAACGTTAATGCTGGAGGCGGTCACGCCCAGCACCAGTCGCGCATCTTCCACCTCCACAATGACCACGCGTTCGCGCGGTCCTAGCGGGGTGCTGGCGCTGACCTTCAACCCGCGGGTACCGGCCGTTTTCCCCGCCAGACCGAAACGCTTTGCCAGCCAGGCGGCGATAAGGATAAAGGCAATAATACCGAACAGCGCGCCGCTCACCTGGAGCAGAGGTGAGCCGGGTACGGCGGAGGGTGCGGACAGTGTTGCCTGGGTTTTCATACTTAACGGCTCAGACGACGCATACGTTCGGAAGGGGTAATGATGTCGGTGATACGTACGCCGTATTTATCGGCCACCACCACCACTTCGCCTTGTGCAATCAGGTAGCCGTTGATCAGAATATCCAGCGGCTCACCCGCTAAACCGTCAAGCGCCACCACGGAACCCTGCGTCAGGCGCAGCAGCTCTTTAATGGTCATGCGGGTGCGACCCAGCTCAACGGTGAGCTTGACCGGAATGTCCATAATCAGGTCGATGTCCTGCAACGTGCCGCTGACGTCGCCGCCGCCTAACTGCTGAAAGACCGCGTCTGCCGCGCTTTTCGTCGGCGTTGTTTTCTGCTCGTTTAACGCGTCAGCCCACAGATCGTCCAGTGCTCCGCTGTTTTCATCGGACGGATTGTTCATGTCACTCATTTGGGCTGTTCCTCATTCAGCGAATTCAAAATCGGGTTGATCAAGTGCTCAACGCGTAACGCATACTGGCCGTTAATCGTGCCGTACTGGCTTGTCAGCACGGGTACGCCATCCACATGGGCAATAATGCGGTCGGGTTTATCTATCGGCAAAACGTCGCCGGGTTGTAATTTCAGGATCTGCGATAACCGCATGGAGATGTCGGCAAAGTTGGCTACCAGCTCCAGCTGCGAGTGCTGCACCTGACGCACCAGGTTCTCACGCCAGTTCTGATCTTCGTGACGTGAGTTCTCCAGCGGCGGGTTCACCAGCAGTTCGCGCAGCGGTTCAATCATGCTGAACGGCAGGCAGATGTTGAACTCGCCCGTCAGGTTGCCGATCTCGACGTGGAACGGGGTATTCACGACGATGTCATTCGGTGAGGTGGTGATGTTGGTAAATTTCACCTGCATCTCGGAACGCACGTACTCCACTTCCAGCGGGTTAATCGCTTTCCACGCGTCGCTGTAGGATTCCAGCGCCAGCTTCAGCATGCGGTTAATCACGCGCTGTTCGGTATGGGTAAACTCGCGGCCTTCCACTTTGGTCGGGAAACGACCATCGCCACCGAACAGGTTGTCCACTGCGATGAACACCAGGCTTGGCGAAAACACCACCAGGCCGGTACCGCGCAGCGGTTTCAGATGGATCAGGTTAAGGTTGGTTGGCACCGGCAGGTTGCGGGCAAACTCATGATACGGCTGAATGCGGATGGCACCGACGGTGATATCCGGGCTACGACGCAGCAGGTTAAACAGCCCCATACGGAACTGACGTGCGAAACGTTCGTTGATGATCTCCAGCGCCTGTAAACGCTCGCGCACCACGCGACGCTGGGTATTGGGATCGTAGGGACGAATATTATCGTCGCCGGTCAGACCCGGTTTCGGTTCGTCACTCTTATCGCTGTCGCCGTTGAGCAGCGCATCGATTTCTGCCTGAGAAAGAATACTGTCGCCCATGTCGTTACCGCAGAATGAAGGCTGTATACAGAACGTCAGTGACTTCCTGCTTAGGTTGGCCGTTTACCAGCGGGGTCGCCAGCGTCTGTTTGATGGCATCGACCAGCTTTTGCTTGCCCACATCGGTGGCGAGCGCGGAGGCATCCTGACGAGAAAACAGCAGCAGCAGACGGCTACGCACTTCTGGCAGGTAGTCGTTCAGACGTGCACGGGTCGCTTCATCTTTCAGACGCAGCGTAATACCCACGTAAAGCACGCGATCCGCATCGCCCAGGTTCACGGTGAACGTATCCAGCGGGTAGAAGACCGGCGCCGGTGGAGGCGGCGCTTCAGCTTTGGCGGCCGCGCTGGAGGGTTCCTGATGCATACGCCAGTAACTGTAGCCTGCGGTGGCGCAGGCCGCGAGGGTAATCAACACCAGCAGCGGGATCCAGATGGAACGCTTGCTTTTTTTGGTGATAGCGGAGTCTGTCATCTGATACGAGCTTCCTGTTTCGGTACAGCTTAATACGGTGATTATCCCGTGTCCGGCTTAGGTCAAAGCGTGGAAAAGACGGGGATAATCACGTTACCTCTGGCGTTTAGGCAAAGATGTCTACGGCACGGCTGCCGCGCGCGGCGGATTGCAGGGCGGCAGGGGCAGGCAATAACTCTTCACTCTCATCGTTAAACCCGCCATGCTGGCCGGAACGCGAAGCGTGCTGTTGCTGCCCGGATGAGGACTGCTGCTGCCCGGCAAAGCCCTCGCTGCTGACGCTGCTTTGGGAAAGCTGAATGCCGTTTTCCGCAAGCTGCGTGCGCAGGATCGGCAGGGCCGCTTCCAGCGCCGCGCGAACGTGGCTGTGGGGCGAAACCATCTGCAACTGTGCCTGGTTGTCATCCAGCTTAAGCGAAATTTGCACCTGCCCCAGATCTTCCGGGTGCAGACGCAGCTCTGCGGTCTGCTGTCCCTGTCTGGTGAACAGGGTGATGTGCTGGCTCAGATTCTGCTGCCATTCGTGCGTGCCCAGCGGCTGGCTTAACACCGGCGCTGTCGCAACGGTAGCGGCAGGCTGTGAAGGCGCCAGATGACTGACGATCGGGGCCAGCGTCGCGGTTGGGCTGGCGGCAGGCGACGCCGCGCTCGCTACGTCCTGCTTCTCCGCGACGGCGGCGACGGCTGGCGTAACGGCTGCCGTGGCGGGCAGCGAGGTGTCGCTGTCCTGAACCGGCATTTTTTCCTGACCCGTTAACGCATGGCTAAGCGGCTGATGCTGGCCGTTATCCGTCTGGGCTAGCGCAGAGGGGAGGGCGGCACGGGGGGCGATCTCCCCGGTGCTCGCAGGCTGCGTCGCTACCGGGGTGGTGGTCTGCTGGTGCGGTAACATCGCCATCAGCGCGCTTAACCCGGCCAGCTCCTCTTCTTCAGTCGTGGTCTCGCTGTTTGTTTTCGCCTCCGGCTGGGTCAGCGCCTTCAGCGCATCCGTATTCGCGGCGGGTTTCAGGCCGGAGACGAGGCTTTGCAGGGAGACGGCGGTATCTTCATCAGTTAGAGTCTCCTGACGGGAGAGCAGTTCGGCGATTTTGGCCTGGAGCGTGGTATCACCGTTTTTTTCCTTTGCCGCTGTCGAGAGCTTGCTGCCCGCCGCTTTCAGATCCGCCAGTGTCAGCGGGGCATCTTTGCCTTTGCCAGTGGTCTCGGTCAGCGCGCCCGCCAGCAGAGAGAGAAAATCTTGCGCGCCCTCAGCGCCTTTCCCGGCAAGCGTGCCGCCGGACGGGTCGCTGTCGGTCATCAGCAGTTGTTGCAGTGTGATCATTCAGGTTTCCTCATTGATGCGCGCTGGGCAAACTCATCCATTTTTTTCTGATCCAGACGGTTTTCCGCCAGGGTCGAGGCTGCAATCTGCCGGTCCTGTAGGGTTTGCCAGGCCTGCAACCGCTGTTTTTTCTCGCGCCAGAAATTCAGCGCGGTATCGACTTTTTGCGTCCACTGGTTAAGCTGCTGGCGATGCTGCTCAATCGCCTTTTCCAGCGTCTGGATAAACTGCTGATAGTTAATCCAGCGCTGGCTACCAATGCCCTGCGTCATGTCGGTGTTAAGGTTGGTGCGATATTCATGCTGATAGTCGATTAACATCTTCAACTGTTCTTCAGCCTGCTGGCACCCGCGTCGCATTGCACCAAGCTGCAATGCGGCATCATCAACTTCTTTTTCAGCCAGATCTTTCAGCGTTGATAACGCGCTGTTCTGCGCCATGACCTTCGCCCTCCACCTGTGTTACACCTGCGGGAAAATCAGCTCCAGTGCCTGGAGGGAATCTTCCCAGTCGGCGCGTTCAAAAATACCCTGTTGCAGAAATGCCTCCAGCTGCGGCCAGAGGGCAATCGCTTTATCGAGCATCGGGTCGCTGCCTTTGGCGTACGCCCCGACGCTTACCAGATCGCGGTTGCGCTGGAAGCTGGAGAGCAGTTGTTTGAAGTTACGCACGCGGGCGTAGTGTTGCTCGGTGATCAAGGCCGTCATCGCACGGCTGATCGACGCTTCAATATCAATCGCCGGGTAGTGCCCGGCTTCGGCCAGACGGCGCGACAGCACGATATGGCCGTCGAGGATCGCGCGTGCGGAGTCGGCAATCGGGTCCTGCTGGTCATCACCTTCGGTCAGTACCGTATAGAACGCGGTGATGGAGCCGCCGCCGCTGATGCCGTTCCCCGCGCGCTCAACCAACGCCGGGAGCTTGGCGAAGACCGACGGCGGGTAGCCTTTGGTCGCGGGCGGCTCGCCGATGGCCAGCGCAATCTCACGCTGCGCCATCGCGTAGCGGGTCAGGGAGTCCATAATCAGCAGCACGTGCTGGCCCCGGTCGCGGAAATCTTCCGCAATACGCGTGGCGTAGGCGGCACCCTGCATACGCAGCAGCGGCGACACGTCCGCAGGCGCGGCGATCACCACCGAGCGGGCGCGGCCCTCCGTACCCAGAATGTTTTCGATGAAATCTTTGACTTCGCGACCACGCTCACCAATCAGCCCCACGACGATCACGTCCGCCTGGGTATAACGCGCCATCATGCCGAGCAGGACCGATTTACCCACGCCGGAGCCGGCAAACAGCCCCATACGCTGGCCGCGTCCCACCGTGAGCAGGGCGTTAATCGGCCGCACGCCGGTATCCAGTACGTGCTCGATTGGCGTGCGTTGCAGCGGGTTGAAGGGTTGGGTGATCAGCGCGCCGGTTTCGGTGGTATCAGGGGAGGGCAGGCCATCGAGCGGTTTTCCGCTTCCGTCCAGGACGCGGCCCAGCAGCGCCGGACCGAGCGGCAGCTGTTTGCCGCTTTGCAGGCCGTCACCGCTAATGTTTTTCGCGTAGACGCGGGCGCCGGGCAAAATCCCTTCCACTTCTTCAAGGGGCATCAGAAACAGGCGCTGACCGTTGAACCCGACCACTTCGCTTTCCACTTCACGCGTGTCGCCCCCGTCCTGACGCTCAATCACGCAGGTGGCGCCGAGCGGAAGTTGCAGCCCCGTGGCTTCCAGAACCAGACCGGTGGCGCGCGTCAGGCGTCCATAACGACGAACGGATGGCAGCTGCGCCATCTTCGTTTCAAAATTATCAAGCGTGTTAAGCCAGCGCGTAAGGCGAGCGGTCATCAGACGACTCCCGGTGCCGCCAGGCGGCACAGTTCCTGCCAGCGGGTCGCGACGCTGGCATCCAGATCGCCCTCATCCGCCGAGACCTTACAGCCTCCACGATGAAGTGACGGATCGCCGCGCAGCCGCCAGCCGTGCAGGCTCAGCGTCGCGCCGAGGCTCTCTTCCACGCGCTGCAAATCATCAGGATGAACGCGCAGCTGCGGTTTGCCGCTGAACAGCGGCTCCTGCTGGAGTAGCCCCTGGATCTGCTTAATCAGCGCGGCGTTATCCACTATCGGCGTCTGGCCGATCACCTGACGGGCCGCCTCCAGCGCCATCTGCATCAGGCGCGCGGCAATCACGCTGTCGAGCGCATCCAGCGTGTGCTGAAACTCGCTCACCAGTTGCTGCATGCGGGCATGTAGCGGCGCCTGCTGCTGGCGCGCCTGCTCGATGCCCTGCTCTAAACCTTTCGCCAGCCCTTCCTGATAACCCTGTGCGTGCCCGGTCTGACGGCCTTCGTTCATCCCTGCATTGAAGCCCTGTTCGTGCGCCTGCATTTGCATCTGGGCCAGCAACTGGGCGCGCTGTTCCTCTTCACTCAGCTCGGGTTCGCCCGCCCCGGCGTCGCCCTCGTCGGACGACACAACGGCAGGGGTGAACTCTGCGCTGGGAGGGGAGAGGTCGTCAGGCGTCCAGCGCTTCCACGACAGTTCATCAGACATAGGTGTCGTCTCCGCTGCCAATCACCATCTCGCCGGTTTCGGCCAGTCGACGAACAATAAGCAGGATCGCTTTCTGTTCGTTTTCCACCTGAGACAGACGCACCGGGCCACGGTTGGCCAGGTCGTCGCGCAGGATATCGGCCGCACGCTGGGACATGTTGCGCAGGAACTTCTCGCGCAGCGGCTGCTCGGCGCCTTTGAGGGCGATAAGCAGCGATTCGGAGTCCACCTCCTGGAGCAGGCGCTGGATGCTGCGGTCGTCCACTTCGACCAGGTTTTCGAACAGGAACATCTCGTCGATAATTTTCTGCGCCAGCTCGCCGTCGAACTCGCGTACCGCCGTAATAACCGCCTCTTCCTGCTGCGTTTTCATCAGGTTGATGATTTCCGCTGCCGTTCTCACGCCGCCCATTTTGCTGCGCTTGAGGTTCTGGCCGTCGAGCAGGTTGTTCAGCACTTCGGTCAGCTCCGCCAGCGCGGCTGGCTGGACGCCGCCGAAGGTGGCGATACGCAGCATCACGTCGTGGCGCAGGCGCTCGTCGAACAGCGCAAGAATATCGGCCGCCTGGCCCCGTTTGAGGTGGACCAGAATGGTGGCGATAATCTGCGGGTGCTCGTCGCGAATAAGATCGGCAGCGCTTTGCGGCTCCATAAAGTTGAGCGTTTCGATCCCACTGGCGGTGTCGCGCGTTTCGAGAATATCTTCCAGCAGGCTGGCGGCGCGCTCTTCGCCCAGCGCCTTAACCAGCACGGAGCGCAGGTATTCGTTGGCGTTGACGTTGAGGGCGGCAAACTGCTCGGCTTCCTGCTCAAACTCCGCCAGCACCTCGGTCAGCTGCTTGTTAGAGATCTGGCGCACGTTGGCCATCGCCGCGCTGAGGATCTGCACTTCTCGCTGGGAGAGGTGTTTAAACACCTCCGCCGCGCGATCTTCGCCAATGGTCATCAGCAGGATGACGCTCTTATCGGTGCCTGTAAGCGTATTACTCATGTTCGTTACCCATCCAACCGCGGATGACCAGCGCGACGACGCGCGGATCGTTATCTGACATTTCGCGAATGCGCTGGCTCATCACCTCTGCGCCCATGCGCTGGTTAGCACGACGCTGCTGCATCTGTTCATCTTTGCTGAGACGAACTTCAACCGCTTCTTCCTCGTCCGGACGCGCGTTCTTCTGTTCCAGCGCGGCTTTCTCGGCTTCAGCACGACGCTGTAGCTGAGGACGAACGCCCTTACGCCACAGCAGCCACGCGACAATCAGCACCAGCAGCCAGCGGCCTGCGGACATCAGCTGATCGAAGAACGCCTGCTGTTGCCAGAACGGCAGTTCGCCACCGGTCTCATCCACCGGGTTGAACGGTGAGTTCACAACGTTGAGGGTATCGCCACGTTTTTCAGAGAAGCCCATCGCTTCGCGGGTCAAATCTTCGATCTGCTTCATCTGCTCCGCCGTGAGCGGCAGCGGTTTACCGTCCGGCAGCGTTTTGTAGTTCACCACCACGGCAACAGAGAGACGCTGAATATCGCCCGTGTTCAGTTTGGTATGGCGGATGGTCCGGTCGACTTCGTAGTTGGTCGTTTCGTTACGGCTGCTGTTACGCGGGCCGGCACTGTTCGCGGTCGAGGTCGTCTGCTGATTCGTTTGCTGACCGTTCTGCGGGTTTGCCGGCGGGGTGGAGATTGGCGCGGCGTTGGCAGGCGCAGGCTGGTTAGAGAGCGCGCCCGGCACACCGCCAGGATACTGGCCGCCGACCTGTTCCGTCTCATTGATCTGACGCGAGCGTAACACGGCGCGGGAGGCATCCCCGTTCGGAGCGTACTGCTCTTCGGTCTGTTCTTTATTCGAGAAATCAATCTGCGCGGTGACCTGCGCGTGCACATTGCTGCTGCCGACCACCGGGCCCAGAATCGCTTCAATGCGACGCTGAAGACGGCCTTCCACGTCGGCGGCGTATTTCAGCTGGGCGTCGTTGAGATCGCGCCCGGCGGTGTTGGACTGCGTCAGCAGATGACCACTCTGATCCACCAGCGTGACGTTACCCGGCGGCAGACCGGCCACCGCGCTGGAGACCAGGTGCGTGACGGCGCTGATCTGCCCTTCATCCAGCGCACGGCCAGGTTCGAGGTTAACGGTCACAGAGGCAGAAGGGGACTTTTGTTCGCGGACAAACAGGGACGGCTTAGGCATCGCCAGGTGCACACGGGCACTTTTCACCGGGCCTAAGGTTTCAATCGTACGGGCCAGCTCACCTTCCAGCGCGCGCTGGTAGTTAACCTGCTCGCTGAACTGACTGATGCCGAATTTTTCCTGATCCAGCAGCTCAAACCCAACCGCGCCGCCTTTTGGCAGCCCCTGCTGGGCGAGACGCAGGCGAAGCTCGTGCACTTTATCTGCCGGTACTTCAAGCGCACCACCGTTGTCGGCAAAGCGATACGGGATGTTCATCTGGGTCAACTGGGTGACGATGGCACCGCCATCCTGGTCGGAAAGGTTGCTGTAGAGCGTGCGGTAATCGGGGCTTTTTGCCCATAAGACCATCGCGACAACGATCGCAATGGCGGCAGCGCCTGCCACAATCAACGGGATCTTAGGGTTGGCGCGAAGGCGGTTCATCCACTCGAGTGATTTATTCTGTGGCGCTGTCGATGCTGCTGTCGCACTCATTGCGCACCTCTTAAATCCTGGTGGTTTACGTTATTCGTGTAGAGAAACAAAACTGACTCCCGGGTCGGCAAACACGACAAAAGTTCCATACTGATGGCCCTGCCATTATTTGATGATTCGGGATTTTCTATGCGTCAAATAACCTGGTTTTTTAACGCTATTTACCGCCATTATCTTATTGACAAGCTGTTAGTCTTGACCTCGTAAAAAATCATCCAGGGGAGAGTCATGGCTATACAGGGCATTGAAGGGGTACTCAGTCAGTTACAGGCAACGGCGATGACCGCCCGTAATCAGAGCGTGGCTGACCAGCCGCCGGGCGTCAGTTTCGCCGGTCAACTGCATGCGGCGCTGGACCGGATCAGCGACAAGCAAAACGCAGCCCGTACCCAGGCTGAGAGATTTACCCTTGGCGAACCCGGCGTGGCGCTCAACGATGTGATGGCCGATCTGCAAAAAGCGTCGGTGTCATTGCAGATGGGGTTGCAGGTGCGTAACAAGCTGGTGTCGGCATACCAGGAAGTGATGGGCATGCAGGTTTAGGTTATCTAACCTAATGATATTTATAATTAATAACCACCCGATCCCACTGCGTGGGGCATGGATGGGGCAAACTCACTCAATTTCTGGTTGAGGATGAGTACCTGATCCTGGTTATTTTCAGCCATCCAGGATCCGTACACCCGGTAAACCATTTGCGCGTCGGTGTGGCCCATTTGCTTCGCGATGAAGTTCGGGTTAGCACCGGCAGCCAACGACCAGCATGCATACGTGTGTCGGGACTGGTATGCTCTGCGATAGCGAATCCCGGCGCGTCGCATTGCCGCTTCCCACGACTGGTTAATCGACCCCACTGCGTAATGATGCCCGGCACGGCCATTACGTGATGCGATCTGCGGGTTGAACACGAACGTGCATGGATGCACATCGGTACGGCCATACTCGCGCAGTTTCACCTCAACCTGATACTGCTTACCCAGGCGTGTTAACTCGGCCTGGCTCTTCAGCACGTCGATCGCTGGCTGAATGAGGTTGATGATACGGTCCGTCCCGGCCTCTGTTTTCGGAAGGGTGAACTCCTTCGTTAACGTGTGGTTCCGGCGGATCATCATCGTACCCGCTTTCAGGTCGATATCTTCCCAGGCCAGCGACACAAGTTCTCCGTGGCGCACGCCGGTGTAGACGGCAAGAGACCACATGTTTTTCAGTTGCTGGTGGGCGCAGGCGTTAATCAACCTGACAAACTCATCGCGCGTCAGCGGGTCAGGCTCGCATCGTGACCGCTTAAGCATGGCGATCCCGGTGAACGGATTCATCCGTACATAACCGCTATCAGCGGCAAACTTAAACATCCCGCCCATGGTCTTCATGTAGTTGTTGACCGTTCTGACTGAGCGGCCCTTAACCGGCGTTTTCTGCCCGACTTTCAGCGTGTGATAACCGGTCAGCAATTCCTTCCTGATAAACAGCAGATCTTCCTGCGTTACCGCAGATACCAGCCTGTCCCCACCAATCCTGGGCACCATGTTGCGCGCTATAGATGCATAGCGTGACATCGCGTTGGTGCTGATCTCCATACGCTTCAGCTCCAGCCATTTATTAGCCAGTTCGAGCACGGTGATCTCCTTGCTCTCCACCCCAAACCTTCTCAGGTTCGGTGAATCCGGGAACTGGGCCGCATAATTGAAATTGCCGGTCTTTATCGCGAAGCACACTGACGCGCGCAGCTCGCCAGCGACCTTTCTGTTTTTTGGTGTATCCGGCACTCCGAGGCTTTCACGAACCCGGCTGCCTTTATAGATGAACCATATGCGGAGCGTACCGCCATGGTTTTCCACGCCTGTTGGGTATGCTGACTTAGCCATTATTCCCTCCTGACGTCCAAGAGCCTGCTAAGCATAAACGGATCTTCATTGGCGCGCACCCGGCTGTTTCTTTGACATGCTCTCAACCCACTGGTCGACAGCCTTTCGGTTGTACATGCATTCGCTGTTTTTCTTCGGCACGCCGTCCGGTGAGACGTGAAGGTATTCCCGTCCTACCATCCAGCATTTTTTGCGGGCTCGCTCGATAGTGCCCGGGCGAAGGCCGGTAATCTCGACGAGCTTTTCTTCGGTTACCCAGTCGTTGGGCACGATTAAGGTCATTTCGCTCATGGGTGTCTCCAGGCAAAAAGAAGCCCGGCGCGTGGCCGGGCAAAAAGGGATAACGGAGCAGTGCTTTCGCACCCAATAGCCAGCTCATAACTGGCTATCAGTTGCGTCAGTCGTCTTCATCTTCGTCCCAGTTCTCGTCGTAATATGGCGAGGCGAGAAGTGGGTTAGTTGCTGAGAGAATCTCTCCGGCGGCTCCCTGCCGCTGAAGTCGTCGAAGTGCTTCGTAAAGCTCAAAAGCTTCCGTTCTCTCATCACCAATTTCGAGGGAGCACGCAACCTTGTGCGCCTCGGTTACCAGATTTGAGAGTTGGTTTCTGATTTCCTGAATGGTGCTCATAGTCCTCCTTACGCCGCGCGCTGGGCGCGCAACTTCTTCAGGTGTTCTGCTGTTTCGATTTCCTCGGCAATCCGCTCGGCCTGTGCTTTGGTCAGCGGCTCGAATTCATGTTGAAAGCGGCCCATGCTGGCGATGCAGGTGCGACCGTTGCGGGTGTAGTGGATTACTTCGTGGGTAGCGCGGAGGATTTTGCAGGGCGCGCCGTGGTGATCGGCGTACCAGGTATTAGACTGGATTATCCTGAACATTGGGTACCACCTTAAATTCGATTACCCAGACCCAAGGGTTGTGCTTGAAGCTTTGATCCGGATAGATGCTGTCCCATAACCCGCGGAACCACAGCCATTTATCCATGGTCCCGCCGTAAGGCGCAGGATTTGCGGGATAACCTTCTTTCCCCGCGTCTTCATCGCTGACGCTGGCTAAGCGCTCCACTCGCATTCCGGTAATCTCCAAGGTTAGACGACTGGCCCAGCGCGGCATGTGAATCGAAGGCGTCCATTTACCATACGGGCCGTTGCCGTCTGCCGCATAAAGCAGAGCCGAACAACCAGCAGGCTCTTCATGATCAGGAACCGCGCAGAACGTTTCGCGCACCCAGATGCGATCGCCAACGTCGCCGAACGGGCAAGAAAACTGCTTTGAGCGCGCTTTAATTCCACGGGCGTCTTCTTGAGACCAAAAATACATTCCGATCTCATTGGCTATGGACGACTCAATAATGCGTCGCAGGCCAAACTCTGGAGTGTCTGGCTGGACCTTCATAATTCGCCGCGTTTGCGTTTTCCGGCCGTCGAGGATGGCGCGCACCATCTCTCCGTTAAAAATCATTCCGCGCTCTTTCACTGGATCCCCCTCTGCTTATTCTTCAACTCAATGACGGATTGGCAATCCGCGCACGTCTGGCAGCCGGGCACGGCAGCGCGCCGTGGTTCGGGAATTGGTTCGTCGCATTCTTCACAACGCTCAGCTGATACGGCGTTGCGGTTCAGACGGTGAGCGGAAAGGGCAGCGTTACGCTGAAGCTCTTCAATCTCTGCTGCGGTATTGATGATGTCAGCCATGGTCAATGCTCCCGGAACTGTCGGTTAATTCGGTTGAATGTGAACGCCAGCAATAAAAAAGGCCGCTTTAGCGACATGGTGATTTGCGATTTCATGGCTGTATCCACCCTTTACCTTTGACGTGCTGAATAACGCCAAGCTTCCTGAGCGACTGGAGCCGGCGATCAAGGATGCGGAAGACGTCCATCGGGTGCTTTCCTTCTGCTTCAGCAATGACGAGGCACTCCTGCCTGACGGAAGGGCTAAATAGCTTCGAAAAAGAGGTTGGCTGAGCGCCGATAGCGCTTAATACTTCGCTATCCAGTTTCGCGTATTTGGTCATGCTGCACCGCCTTCAGGAAAGTCACCGAAGTCAGCAAGGTCAGTTTCGCGATCGAACTTAAATTCGCCTATATCGACAACCTCAACTTCGTGTTCGTAAATATCCCCTCCGCCACTTTCAAGAATCTCGATGGCTTCTTCCAGGCTTTCATCATCCACTCTGAAGGTCTGCGAACCTTCTGCTAGCTTGACCTCAGTGGTAAAAAGAAATCTTTTCACGATTCAACTCCGAAGCGGCGATTAAGCCGCCCTGCTAGTAGCTTTGTACCAAACTCCATCAACACATCTCGCTCAACCGTAGTGAACTCACAATGCGTGCGGGGGTATGGCCGCCAAATAATCAGGATGGATCCTTTGCTATTGCCCGATACTGGCTTGCCGGAGACCGGGTTGATAAATGCCAGCCGCCCGGCGGTGATGAAGCGAACCTCGCTTGCGGTCTGGATCGCTTCTTTGAACCAGCCAACCGAAGTGTCTGCCGGAACCAGCATGACCGTGCCGATCTGATTTGCGCTTTCGGTAGCGGCCTTTTTCACGAACGGAGTGATGTCGCTGTATGGCGGGTTCAGCCAGACGTAGCCAGGAACATTCAGGTAATCAGCCCAGGGCGTTTGCAGCGTGTTCTGCTCGGCGGTGATGAACTTACGGCATAGCGCGTTATGCGGCGCTGCTGCGGCATCAAGTTGAAAGCAAAATTCAGCATCAAGAGAAGCGAAAAGGGCTGGTGGAGTGCGCCAGAGGTCGCGCTGATCCGCTGGGGTATTACTTCCGGTGTAATCGGTCATGATTCCTCCCGCTCCGGATCGTTTACATCCCAGCCATTACGCTCATTATTGGTTTGCAGCCGCTTATCTCCTACATCTTCAATGCTGCGGCCGGTAATCTCCGCGACTTCAGCGTTTGAGTGCCGCCACAGCAGCGCAAGCTCTTCGAGTGACCATGCTTTCATAGCACTGACTCCATTTCGTCGATGTAGAGGCCCTGAGCAATCAGGCGGCTACGGCGGGCGGCACGCGCTATGCACTCCTGCCGTCTACCTTCCTGCGACTGCTCTATGGCGCGCCGGGTGAACAGCCGTGATTTTCCTTGCGGCGTTACAACCTTCGGCTTCGTGACGAGGTCGAATGTCCGGTCGCAGATGCCGTCTTCGTTGAGCAATTTCTCAGTCTCAACGATCTGCGCAATCTGTCCGGAGCCGCGGGTAATGCCGTTGGCAACCCGGTTAAACTCGATGAGCGTTACGCCAAACTTCTCGGCTATTTCGCTACCGGTGACCGGGCGGCCGCGCGTCTGAATCATCCAGATAACGCGCTCACGGAGGCCGGAGAATTGCCCGGTTCGCCCGGGCCTGCGGTAAAAGGGTGTGCGTTTCATTTCCACTGCTCCCCGAACGTGAAGCCAATTTCCGCCAGCGCCTCGTCCATCTTCTCAATGAACTCTGGCACCATTTCGTTGAAATCGGTCATGTACTGCGGATCCCGCTCAACGACGACGTGGTGAATACCTTCGCGTTTCATGCGCGGGTCGTAGTTGGCAAAAAACCAGGCATCTTTCCCGGTCACCCACATGCTGTACTGCACCTGGGCCATGTACGCAGACTTGATTGCTTCGAAACCGCCAAGGCGGAATTTCATGAAGTCGCGGGAGGTGAAAGGGCATTTAAGCTCAAGGCCGAACCCGTTACTGCACAGGCCGTCAGGGGAGCACGCGGTGCGCATGCTCTCGTCACGGAACAGGATCGGAGACTCCGTGACTTTCACGTCGGTGGTGAACTCGAAGAGGGTGCGGGCGTCTTCTTCATACTGCTTGCCCCAGGCCAGCGCCTTGGCGTTAACCTCTGGCGCGACTCCTGTGCATACCTCGGCAAGCAGCGTGTGGAAGTAGGACATTTTCATATCTGTCCACTTCTTCCCCGATCGTGGCTTGGATATGACGTTGTGCACTTCAGAGGCGGTGATAACGCCGAGGCGCAGCCGGTGCCACGCCTCATCACCCTGTTGGATAGTGGTAACGTCAATACCGGTCCGGGCCAGGATAATTTCTGGTGTCATAGTTTTACCCTGTATACGTTCTGCTTATTTGAACGGGTGCCATCGTGAAACCATATCGCGCACCTGGTGACTTCTATCCATTTACGCCGCTCAAGCTCGGCGATGAACCATGAAACGCGAGACATTGAAATGCCTAAAATCTTTGCCATGTCGCGAATGCTGTGTTTTCCGCTTCGCAACAGTGAAAGCAGGGATGGTGTCATGCTGCCGCCTTAGCTCTTTTCTGAAGGAAGCCATACCCTTTCTGCGCCTCTTCTTCAGTGAGTTCTGACGCCTCAAGGATTTGCCGCTTGAAGATGTCGCTGCAAAGAGGAAGAAAGTCTTGCTCCATGTCCTTACCAAGCTCTTTCAAAAGATTGGTAATGGACTGGATGGTTTCTTCGCTTGCGGCTGGTGGAAGCGCTTCTGTGGTGCTGCGCGGCGTGACGTCACGGATATCAACGTCCAGTGATTTGCCTTCCATTTCTTCGGCGGTAGGCTGCTGTCCAATCTCAGGCCATGCCTTACGCAACGCCTGGGCTTCTGCGCATTTCGCCAACTGGCCGTATGGGCGCTTTTTCCACATCGCGTTCGGCGCCGTGGTGTCGCGGCCGCCGGTGGCGTAGTTTTCAATCCAGTATTCTTTGGCGCTGAACTCGACGATCTCTCCACTGGGCATGCGCTTGTAGACGGTGTATTTGCACCACTGAGGGAAAGTCACCTCGACACCAGTAAGCGTCAGAGTTACGTCGGGACCGAACTCAGGCTCACGGGCCCCGGCATAATCTCCGGATCGGTCTGCCTGAATGCGGTAAAGCCCGATGCCCGGCATGACCACGTCGCGCCAATCACCTTTACCTGTTTTCGAGTCTTTGACGTACATCGGAACGAGGTGGACAGGTTTGAGCAACGGATCCAGCTGGCGGGCGCGGCAGTAGTCAAGCGCCATCATTACCGATTCGTCTTTGGCGCCAGGGTAGATGCTATTCTTCAGCGCGCTCCAGGTGGAGACGTCGACACCTATCTCCTGAAGCGTCGTCGCTGTGATTGTTAATTCGTTTGCCATCGTTAATCCCCTCAAAAATTAAAACGGGCAGCCGGTACGGTGTTCCCAGTCGTATTCCGCCTGGGCGTAAGCAACTGCCGAAATGAAATCGTTGTAGGCCTCGCCAGCTTTATCGCTGCGAAGTCCTTCGTATGGGCTAGAGTCAATCGGGATCGTGAAGTGGAAGAGGCCGGACGGCTCTTTTGGCATCATGTCGATGATTTGCTGCGCCCTGTCGTCGATCCACTTCTCTTTCTCGTCGGTGAGTTGCTGCTCAACCCAGCGCCGGTCTTCGATACGGTCGTAAGTGAGGAATGCGTTCATGGTTGCCTCAGTAATGAATTTTTGCGCAGGGGATCAAGTCATCTTTCAGTGCGGTAAGTACTTCAATAGCCTGTTCGCTGGTTAAGCTTGTGTGGCTGGTTAGCGCGTTAACGATGTTGGTGCCGACCGTCTTGCGGTGCTTTACGTCAGCTTCGCGCTTTGCCTGTTCTTCGGCGATGCGCTTCTCTTCGGCTAGGCGAGCATCTTCGGCCTGTTTTGCCTTAAGGCGCTCGGCTTCCACTGCCGCAGCTTTTTCGCGTTCTGCC
Organism: Enterobacter sp. CRENT-193; assembly: GCF_002787395.1. NCBI lineage: Bacteria > Pseudomonadati > Pseudomonadota > Gammaproteobacteria > Enterobacterales > Enterobacteriaceae > Enterobacter > Enterobacter sp. CRENT-193. The sequence goes on from NZ_CP024812.1 coordinate 2,601,925, forward strand.
CTAGCTTCTGCTTCCTGCTTCTCGCGTGCCGCACGCTGTTCCGCTTCGATGCGCTGGCGCTCCGCAGCTTCAGCACGCGCTTTCTCCTCAGCTTCGCGGCGTGCTGCGGCTTCGAGTTCAGCCTTCGCATTTTGCTCTGCATCACGACGAGCCTGTTCTGCCGCTTCCCGGCGAATATTTTCCTCACGTTCCAGGCGAGCTTTTTCTTCCGCTTCTTTACGAAGTCGCTCAAGCTCTGCAGCTTCATGCTCACGCTGCTTTGCGACGATCAGTGCAGCTTCAAGCTGCTGGATGGTGGCGTCTTTAGCCACTCCAGCTTCAGCCGCTACTTCCTGCCAGCTTTCATCAAGTGCAACGGCTTTTGCTGACTCAATGCGCTGCTGAATGTCAACTGACGGCAGGTAGTTACCCAAGCCATCAATCACATCAGCCAAGGATCGCAAATCATTAAGTCTCTGCTGCAATGCGTCCTTTCTTGCCGACTCGGCGTTTTCCCAGTCAGTGAGAGGTTTGCGCACTTCATCCTTCAGCGCGTCCAGACGCTCACGCACAATGCGGCGGCTTTCGTCGATCTGCTTCGGCAGGGCTTTAAGCTCGGCAACCAGATCCTTGCCGGCGTTGTCGATATAGGTTTTGGAGCGGGCAACCTTATGCGCCATGGATGCGATAGCATCGCGGCCTTTACGGGTCGACACATCCGGTACCAGGCTGCGAGCTTCTTTCTCGATCGCCTCAATAATCGGGTCGAGCTGCTCTTTGGTGGTGAATACCGCCATTGCGTTCTGTTTCTCAATGACGACTAAGTCCGTTACTTCGCTCATGGTTTCTCCTGAAATTTGGATGTGCAGATCCCGCCCGCATTGAGCCAGGCAGATCGGTTGAATGGGGTGGTTACTTAGAAAGTTTTGAGTTCCAGCACTCTATGGCTGAAATTGGTGAGTCGAAGGTAACCGGAGCGATCCATCCGCAACATTTCAGTTGGAACTGATTGAGGATGTATGGCTCAGGAGCAATCCTGCATCCGCGATCCCATTCGAACGCTTTAATTACTGGCTGTCGTTTGCAAAATGGACACTCTGTTGCGTCAGGGAGATTTTCGAAAGAAGTATCCGGCAATGAGCCATCATCTTCAGCCCATTGAAGTTCGCCTGGCACAATGACCGAATATCCATCCCATCGATCAAATTCAGGTGAAAGAACATCTTCGAAACCAGCGCCACGAAGGCGAAACTTAGCTCGGGCAATAACGACAAGCCCTTTAACTTTTCGGCTGCCCATCCGCCACATATAAACACCGGCGGAATCTGGCTTGCGCTCAGAGTATTTAACCCATTGCATGCTCACCTCCACGCTTATTCGAATTCCCTCGATACCACGGCATGCCAGCGGCTCTCTTCATCTCTTCGTTGGCTTCCATCCATTTGGCGCCATCACCATTCTGGCGTGCATCACGGGCTTTCTGCTGAGCTAAGCGAAGAAGTGGGTGATTGATAGTCATGCCTTCACCTCAACCTGTTCCAGGAGGCCAGCGATATGCATCTGCCAGCGGTTCAGCACCAGTTTTTCCCGCGGTGCCGATAGCGACGTCAGCTGCCACTCGTTATCGTTAAGCTTTTTGGCGGTGTACTGCTTGCCGTTGTGGGTGACTGTCATCTCACACCACCTTGAATAAGAACCAGCCCATACCGCACACAATCAGGCCCACAATGGTTATTGCGGAAGACATGCGTACATGGTCAATGGCTAGTTTTGAAAGTGGCTGGCGATGCTCTTTTTTCGTCAGCGAGTTGATTGCTATGCCGAGCAGAAATGTCCCGACAAACCATAAGGCGTATATCTTTAAGCCAAACTCCAAATCACTCATAAATCCTCTTGGCCTTATCGCGGCGAACGGAACGGTTAATACAAGACTTCAACGCATTTATTCAGTGTTTCAATGGGCGGCGGATGGCCGCCGGTTGTCATAAATGGGCAGACTCGAAAATCTGCCTATGTATGGCCGATAAAAAACCCGCCGTGGCGGGTCTTCAGAAATAGTCTTTGTGGTCACGCATGGCTCGCTCGAGAATCAGCTTCGCATCTTCAAAGCTCGCAGATTCAAAAGCCTCTCTTATGGCTTTAGCCAGGCAAGTTGCATCACTTTCGTAGTCGTCAGCTCTGCTTTCCCAGTTTGATGCCTCTTCTTCAGCCTCATAAAGGCGATCGCCATACTCGCACTCGAGTTCCTGGCGCACTTCATCACGAAGCTTCTCCTTGATGATTTCGGAGGCTTCTTCAATCGGCATTGTTTCCAGAATCGTCTCTGGCTGATGAGTGCCGTATTTCAGTGAGATGTCAGTAGCAAACATGCAACCTCCAAAAAAATGCCCGCGCGCTGGCGGGCCAAGAAGACTTTTCCAATCCAACCAGAACAGGATCATCGTCTCCTGTGCGGTTGAGATGGCAGTATTACCATCACCAAGCATCGGCGCCCGGTGCTTGAGGTTGGCTCTGTAGTTACCCGCTGATGCGGGAGAAATGCTTAATTCAGCCCAGCCCACTCAACTTCGAATGGACTGGAATAAATCTGTTTGCGCTTCGCACCTCTCATCCCGCCAGTGTTGCCCTTTCCCACGCCTTTATCGCTCTCGCGAGGGGGTAGCCTCACACCGACCGGATCGCGCCCGGTGCTACGCCGAATTTGTACGTTGGGGTCTAAACAGGATTACTGAGTGCTGTTCCGACTTTGCATGTTGTTAAAAAGCAGGCGACTTACTGTCCGCCGCTGGCTAACTTCGCTCAGCTGTCGATGTTTCGTTTCGATGGATTAAAGATACAGATAAAACTGTATTATCGTCAACAGACAAAACTGTATTTTATGGCGTGCGAAACATATGTTTCTGTATTTGTGGGTAATTTATTTTGTAAGGACGAAAAAAACCGGCATTAGCCGGTTTGTTCTGATGTTTGTGAGGGGGATTTAGCGTTTGCGGCGGTAAATGCGGTGCTCAATCATTACACCGATGATGGTTAAAGGCTGGTGATCGCTGTTAATGACAGGGTAATCATCATTGAGTGGGACCAGTTCAAAGTGCTGGCAGCCGAGAGGGTCTACCCATGTCGGACGGTATTTCTTGAAGGTCGCCTGTGTTCCGCCGTTCTTCGCGACAACAAATTCCCCAGGCGTTGGCTCAACCTCAGGGTCGACGATAATAACGTCTCCTGCCTTGAAATCTGGCTCCATTGAGTCGCCTTCAATGCGCAATGCAAAGGTGTGCTGGGACACATCCAGATCAGTGAGTATGTATTCAAGGCTGCCATCGAAAGCCTCGATAGGGTTTTTCTCAGCCAGTGCTCCTGCCTGTACATAGCTTATCAACGGAACTCTCCTGCTGTTGACCTCTGCCATCGGCATAAACGCGCCGCCGTTCATTAGCCAATCAGCATCGCATTTAAGCGCCTTGGCTATTCCAATTATATTACGTGGCTTGAGAGTTTTCCCATCTTCAATGCTCTGCCAAGACTGCTGCCGGATACCGGCCTTCTCAGCAGCTTCTGTCTGGGTTAACCCCAGCTCAATTCTTTTTTGTTTAACGCGATCCGCAAGGCTCATAAATCCCTCTCTCTGTATGCCTTGATAGTCACAGTTAAAACTGTAATTGACAAACAGAAATAACTGTCACAGAATACAGATAAAACTGTGGAGGTGATATGGAAACAATTTCTCAACGCCTCAAGCAAAAACGTGAAGAGATGAATCTGTCTCAAGACCAGCTGGCAAGACTGGCTGGTATGAAACAGCAATCACTTCAGGCCATCGAGGCCGGGACTACTAAGCGTCCACGTTATTTGGTTGAGCTGGCTCGGGCTCTCAAATGTGAACCTGAATGGCTTCTTTTTGGCGATGAGCCGAATAAAACAACAGCCGCTTAACGGCGGCCCTAACCACGAAAGGGAAAGCAATGCATTCACTTGCGTATCAACACAATACCGGAATACACCCGGGAGCGGTGATAAACCGCGCTCAACCTAAGGCGGCGCCAGACCACGAAAGGATCCGCGATGCGGTCCGGGCATGGTCTTCGGCGCTGGACAATCAGGACGTCGTTTCGGCGCTGATCATCAACGAATACCGGGAGCAGGGCGGGGCCGCCATAAGCTTCCCGGAAGACATCAGCCGGGCGCGCCAGAAACTGTTCCGCTTCCTGGATAACCGTTTCGACTCCGAACAGTACCGCGAGAACGTGCGCCAGCTGACACCCGCAATCATGGCCGTTCTGCCTCTGGAGTATCGCCATCGACTTCTTCCCGAGGACAGTTTCATGTCCCGCTTAGCTCGACTTGAGAAGGAAACGAGCGAGGCGAAAGTGGCCGTTGCGATGAACGCTCCGCGTCACCAGAAGCTCAAGGAACTCAGTGAGGGGATTGTAGAGATGTTCCGTGTCGACCCGGACCTGACCGCGCCGCTGATGGCTATGGTCACTTCGATGTTGGGGGTTATGTGATGGGAAGTTTCAAAAATGGCGAAAGCCAGTCTGCGCGAACAGAACTGGCCTTCAGATGCAAATCGTGTGCACTCATTGCAGGAGGAATAATGGCAAAAAATCCACGCTATTACCATACCGCTGTACATAAAAACATAACCCGCGATCGCTTCATCCGCTCGGTTAATCCGATTGTGGCAGAGAAGATGCGCGCCATCCTGGAAGAACTGAAACGTAAGGAGAGCGGTCGTGGATAATCTCGCAAAAGTAATACCTTTCAGACCGTCTGTATCGGTCGTGGAGCGTCAGGTGGCAGATATCGATGATGGGTATACCCGCATCGCTAACGAGCTGCTGGAAGCGGTTATGGCTGCTGATTTAACGGCTCGCCAGCTGAAGGTCGTTCTGGCGGTGATCCGCAAAACTTACGGGTTCGGGAAAAAGTTTGACCGCATTACCAATACCCAGATTGCAGCAATGACCGGCATTCACCATACGCATGTCTGCAAGGCCAAGAACGAGATGATTGCAATGAACATCATCGTTACCAACGGCATGGCGATCGGGGTGAATAAGGTGATTTCTGACTGGAATTTCAGCATTAGCCAAAATGGCAAATCATTAGCCGAAACAGCTAATGAAACATTAGCCAAGTCAGCTAATACCCATAAGCCAACTCAGCTAAACACAAAAGAAACTATTCAAAAGAAAGAAAGAAAAGATCCCCCTAAATCCCCCCAGGGGGAAAACTCACTCGCTCAGGAAGTGATGGATTACTTCAACGAGCTAACGGGTAGTCGTTGTGCTGCGCTGGCACCTTTTGAGAAAGCTCTCTCCACGGTGAAGAGCAAAGACCAGTGCTACACCGCCGAAGAGCTGAAGCTGGTTATCCGCTGGGCCCATGTGAACTGGGGTCACAGCTTCAAGCCAGAGAACCTGTGCCGTATGACCCGCTTTGATGGATACCTGTCAGACGCCCTGATATGGGCGGATGGCCAGGGAAGCAATCCGGCAGCCTGTCCGCACGAAGAGATCATCAAACTCTGGAATGAAAAATTCCCTTCGAAGGCCGTTTCGCTGCATGAGTGGAACCGCCGCCGTCCGGCCTATCGAGACCTGGAGGCTGTGTGGAACGGCAAAACCACCCAGGGCAACTGGCGAGAACTGAAGCACATGGGAATGGCCTTCGAGCTGATTAGCAAGTCTTCCCTGTTCGGCACCAGAGGCGATCAGCCATGGCTGACTCTCGACTGGATACTGAATCCGAAGAACTGGGGATCTGTCTACGAGCAGGCCATCAACGAGCACCGTGAGCGCAAGGGAGTAAAAGCATGAGCCGTTTTATCGATTTGTACGTTGAGCAGGCCGTCATCGGCGGGATCATGCTTGCAGCAGGGCGAGCAGATGGCGTGGACATGGCTACCGATGCGATTGAGGGTCTGACAGAGGACCACTTCACAGCAACGCCCCATAAAGTGGCTCTGAAGTCCTATAAGCGACTCAACGAATCCGGTTCGAAGATAGACCTACTTACGCTGACCAGCGATCTTGAGCAGCTCGGGGTGCTTGAGAGTGCGGGTGGTTTCGCTTACCTGGCTGAATGCAGCAAAAATACTCCGTCTTTCGCAAACCTGGCGGCCTACTGCGAAAAGCTTCGTGAAATGTACCTTGGTCGCCGTATGACACTGGCGTTACAGGTTGGGATCCAGAAGCTGTCCGAACCAACTACCGAGGGTATCGCAGACATCATCGGCAACATTCAGGCCGACATCTCTGGAATTGAGCACAGCGCTGACTACGGAACAGAACACATCACCACTGGCATCGATATGTCGCTGGAAACCATCCAGGCGATCATCAATGGCGACATCTGGAAATACAAAACAGAGCTCGGCATGTCGACCATCGATAGCGCTTTCGGAGGATTCAACAATACGGATTTTATCGTTGTTGGCGGGCGCCCTGGCATGGGGAAAACCATGTTTAGCACCACAGTGACAGAAACCGTAGGCCTGAAAAACAAAAAGCCGGTGCTGTTCTTCAGTCTCGAGATGCCAGTGGAACAAATCTCTGAGCGAGTCGCTTTCCACCGGGCGCGGGTAAGCAAAGAAGATCTGCTGAGCAAGGTTAGCGGGAAAATGGACGAGGCATGGGGGAAGGTTAGTCACTGCATGAAGGAGTTCATCGACTCTCCGATCTACATCAATGACAAGCCATCCCTAAGCGTTCACCAGGTGCGTGCGGAAGCGCGGCGTATGAGTAAGAAGTTGGGCGGACTGGGCGTGGTAATCGTCGATTATCTCCAGAAGATGCGGATGTCAGACCCGGAGAACATGAACCGCAGCGTAGGGGAGATCGCCACTGGCCTGAAGAACCTGGCGAAAGAATTGCGTTGCCCGGTCATCGCTCTGGCCCAGCTGAACCGAAACCTTGAGCAGCGCGCTAATAAGCGTCCCGTTGCCGCAGACCTGCGAGAGTCTGGCGTCATTGAGCAGGAAGCAGATGTGATCTTCATGGTGTACCGAGATGAGAAGTACAACGAAAACACCGAACTGAAAGGCATCACCGAAATCATCTGTGTGAAGTCCCGCCATGCGCCAGGGGCAGAAAAGACCTACCACTTCAGCAGCCGCTACTCCGGCCTGGACCCGGTAGATTTCACCTACAGCGGCCAGATGCAACAGGAGGCTGACTATGAGTGCTAAGACGATGAAAGGCAAACAGGCAATCCTGCGTTATCTCGAAACGCACCGGACCTTCACCGCGAAGGATGTGGCCACAGAGTGTGGCATGACCATCAACTGCATCACGAAGAACGCTATCGATCTGGAGCGGGCCCGGAAGATTGTGCGCGTGAGCAAGGTCTGGCGAACGGTGACTTATCGCCTGGCGACGCCGGAAGAGCAGGACGGCACCGCGCGCAGCTGCACCAACGGAATATTTCAGGAGTGCCGGAACAGTCCGGCGATGAGAAGGGTATTGATGGTTTGGGGGAGGGTAGGGGTATGAGCATCATGGATTTCGCAGAAATTAAAAAGGCGATCGACGCCATCACAACCGACTGGTCTATCCGTGGACCTTATCATGAAGACGACGGTAAGTATTACGCCTTGCTTCGTGGAGAGTGGGTTGGTGGCGGGTATATCGGAAAACGTAAGGCTCTTGATGCCATTCTCGAAAAGTTAACCAGCGAGGCCGCCCAATGATCAACATCGACAAACGCGCATTACGTGAAGCGGCGGAGAAGGCGCTATCAGCAGGGGATGGAAACTGGCAGACATGGCGTGAAGCTGGGATGAATTACCCTGAGATATTCACTTCTTCCGGACACATTGTTGCAACGGTTAACGGTTCGTTCGCTGTTGTTCGGTCAGATTTCATCGCCGCGGCCAACCCCGCAACCGTGCTGGCGCTGCTGGATGAGCTGGAAGCCAAAGACAAGCAGATTGCTGAGCTGGAGACGCGGGAGGTGATACTCCCTCAGCGAATGGATCCTGAGGGGTATCACATCGACGAAGCCTATATGGTAGCAGCCGAAGATGGTGAGTATCTTGACCGCGACGAAGTTATCGAAGCGATGCGTACTGCCGGAATCCGCATCAACGGGGAGGGCTGATATGGTTATTTGGTCGCTTTTTGATGGTTCTGGGATTATGGGGCTTCCTTGGGCTGAATGTGGTCACACCGTTTACTGTTTTAATGCCTCATCGGGTAATCATGGTGAATATGTAGGACGGAATGAGCATCCGTTAGTTCATCACATCGATATGTGGATTGATGGAGATTTTGCGGAGAAGTGCGTCACGATGAACATTCCCAGTCCAGACATTATCTTTGCTTTCCCCGACTGCACAGAGCTTGCGGTATCAGGTGCGAAGCATGATAGCCACACAAGTCTTGCTTCCGTAGATAACGCGAAAATGGTGCAGAAAATTGCGGAGGAATTCGGCGCTAAATGGATGGTTGAGAATCCGGTAGGAAAAATGTCAACGGCATGGCGCAAGCCGGATTACTACTTTCACCCGTATGAATACGGAGGACATATGCACGGACGCGAGGAAAGCTTTCACCCGAAAATGCCAGCGTATGACGGTTACACGAAAAAAACATGTATTTGGGCTGGCGGTGGGTTTGTCATGCCAGATAAAAAACCGGGACCGGTGAATATTGGACTGTTTTGGGGGTGGCGTTGGTTAGGTGGCAACTCACCGCGTACGAAGCAACTACGTTCACTTACGCCACGCGGATTCGCCAGAGCGGTATTTTTAGCAAATCGGGAGGACTAACTCATGAGCACTATTACCAAAGAACGCCTGGAGCCGGTTATTGAGCGTCTTGAGCATTATGCTACGAACGTGAAATGGACAAATGTGCAGGCAGCGCAGGACATGCTTATCGCTGTTGATGCCATGCGTCGTTTGCTGGCATCGCTCGAAGCGGAGCCTGTGGCGTGGCGTAACAAGGATTCAGGGCATTGTGGGACGGTACACATCCAAGGAAAATCACCGATTGATTGCGGATACGAACCATTGTACCTGGCCCCTCCAGCGCCGGTATCTGTGCCTGATGCGATGGAAATGGATGATGACTTTGACAGCGCGTTTGAACACGGAAAAGCTGTCGGCTGGAACGCCTATCGCGCAGCCATGCTTCAGTCGTTCGGTAATTCCGAACAACTCAACTCTCCGGTGATTCCGGATTGTTCGTGCGGCACTTGCCGCCCGGTGACTTTTACTGATAGTCGCTTCGTTGTCTGTTCTGAGTGTGGCAATAAGCGCTGCCCGCACGCCAATGACCACCGGAATGCATGCACAGGAAGTAATGAGCCAGGTCAGGAAGGTGGTGCATACCCAGCCGCACCGCGGCAGGAGGTGAAGTGATGACAGAACGACAGAAATTTATGGCAGAAATAGAGCGGATTTGTGGCGGGAAGAATGCCAGATACGTACTGCACGATTGGGAGTTGTATTTTAGGTTAGGGTACAGAGCCCATAATGCAGGAGAGGCATATCGCGAGGCTATTCAATGCGAGTGATGCCTAACCCATTCGACGCATAACAAACAGGCCTCTTCGGAGGCCTGATTACACAGCACGAAATGTTAATAAAGAAAAGAAGTAAAAGCTCAATATTTATGCATAACTTATTGAAAAGGAAATCAAATGACCACTATCGTAATAGACCATGATGTTCAGGACGAAAAGCTCAAAGAGATAGAGTTGCTGCTGAATGACGTTGCTATCCGTGACGTAAATTGGAACGGCGTGCATTTCGAAATTGAACGCGGAGACTTTACCTGCATACCAGACGATGAAAGCGCTGATGCTGTAAAATTGCTCAATAAGATACAGGAAATAATCTCCGGTTACTGACCCTCCTTAAATTGATTTTCAAGAATCAAGCAGCCATAATCATGTCATCGGAGCCTGAACAACTCCGGTGACTTCTGCGCATTTAAGGGGACTTAAATGCGACCACAATCTGAACTCCTCACCTTGTCACAGATGCTTAACGGCACCTGCGATCTTCTGCATTCTGCGTTTGACCTCTGCGGGGGTGCCGTATGAAGCAGCAATTCCACCTCGTCAACGACGCCATCAAGCAAAACGCTATCAACTTCATCCGGGAGCTGCCGGTGGACGCCAAGCGCCCGTTGGTTCTCGATATCAAGGAAATGACGCGCACCCTCGATCAGAACAAAAAAATGTGGCCGCTGCTTAAAGACCTCTCCGACCAGGTTACGTGGTTTGGCAATAAGTACGATTCTGACGACTGGAAAGACCTGATCACCGCTATGGTCGCTAAGTCCAAAAAGCAAGAGCAGCGCATGGCCCCTGGCCTTGATGGTGGCGTTGTGATGTTCGGACAGCGTACCAGCAAGATGACCGTCCGCCAGATGGTTGAGGTCATTGAGGCGATCTACTGGTTCGGCACTCAACAGAACGTCAAGTTCAGCGAAAAATCACGCCTTGAAATTGAATGGGCAAAACGCTGGGGTGAGCGCAATGAGTAGCCCACTTTCCCTCGTCATCACAAACGAAATCTTCCGCGTTCCGGCGCGCCGCAAACGTAAGCCAGCGGTTAAGCCGTCCGACATCCCGACACTGAAAGGCTACACCGCCCGCCTGGTTGATCAGAAATGGCTGCGTCTCGCGGCGAGGAGAGGTCATGCGTAAACCATCCCGCCGTAAGTGCAAAGTATGCGGTGAATACTTCGTGCCGAAATTCCATGACATCCGGATCCGCTGGTGCTGCCCGGAACACGGCGCAATCCTCGCAATGGAAGAACGCGAGAAGGAGAAGGTGAAAGCCGCCGCTAAGCGCATCAAGGAACGCAAAGAGAAAGAGCGCACGGAGCGCCGGGATCTGAAAGCAAGAAAAGTGGCGCTAAAAACGAAACCGCAATGGAGAGCTGAGGCGCAGGCGGCTTTCAATCGGTACGTCCGTCTGAGGGATGCTGGTAAGCCGTGCATCAGCTGCGGCAGGATGCCGGAGCAGAAGTTTGGCGGAACCATGGACTGCGGCCACTACCGCACCCGCGGCGCAGCGGCGCACCTCGCTTTCAACCTTCACAATACCGCAGCCCAGTGTGTCTATTGCAACCGGGATCGCGACGGCGCGCAAAAGGCATTTGAACAGGGCCTTATCGAGCGCATAGGTGCCGATAAAGTTGAGGCGATAAACAATGATAAGTCCGTCCGCCGATTCGACATCCCATACCTGCAGCGCATCAAAACCATATTCACCCGCAAAGCCCGCGCACTAGAAAAGCGCCGGGCCAGCCGACAGGAGGCCGCATGAATCATACCGACTTCCTCCGGTACCAGGCAGAAAGCGTTAAGCGCGCCAGCATGCCGCCAGTAGCAAAGCACAGCCAGACCAAAACCAACCAGCCACAGAAGGAAGCCGCATAATGAACCTCGAATCAATCGCTAAATACTTTGCGCCTAAATCACCGATGTTCAGTGACTCTCCTCGCGCAACCGCATCAGACAGTCTCACCGGCACTGACGTTATGGCGGCGCTTGGCCTTGCTGGCCACAAGTGCGGGTTTGGTTTCGATCTTTACCTCTCGAAAATCGGCATTAGCAGCCCAGATATAGCACTGGAGAGACTCTATGAGCAGGCACGTAAGTTATCAGGTAAATTCAGAGCACTGTCTGAACTCGATGAATCAGCTCGGTCAGGCGTGCTTAAGGTTCTCTGCGCTTTTGCATACCAGGATTATTCAAGAAGTGCTGCCAGCACTCGAAAATGTGATTGCTGTGATGGTGGCGGATTTACAGAGGCGCAAGTGTTTACCAACAAGGTCTCATACCCATGGGGGAAACCGCCTTACTGGTCGAAAATGTCGCGTGCCGTTCGCCCAAGCGACTGGGAGAGCTGGACACAGGCGCGTGAGGTGGTGCGAGTTAAATGCAAGCCGTGTAACGGAAAAGGCGTTATCAGCAATTCGTGTCGCTGCCATGGCAAAGGTAAGGTGCTGGACAAGGCAGAAAGCGATCGCCATGGCGTTCCAGTAATGAAAGCCTGCGACCGCTGCGGTGGTAGAGGTTACGCCAGGCTTAAGTTCTCAACGGTAATTGAGGGCGTTAATACTGTTGCGGAGATAAAGAAAACGGCGGCATATGAGCAACTTCAGCCGCTATTTGAGGAGTTGGTCGCCGAATGCCATAAACAGGAGTCTATGGCTGATTCCGTTCTCTCAAAAGTAACGAGATGAAAATAATTTTCCCTAATGTTGAAAATATATAGGAAATAGGTATTGCATTTCGCGGAAAAACTGGATAGATTCATCTCTAACGCTGGGAATCCGTTCAGTCGTTCCGAAGCAAAAAAATTCAAGCCCGAGGTTAACGCCTTGGGCTTTTTCGTTTCAGGGTCAGAAGCACAGCGGTTGTGCGTTCGGCTGTTAACCGAATGGTCGAAGGTTCGAATCCTTCCTGTCCCGCCAAATTCGCCGGTCTAGTTCAGTGGCAGAACGGCAGCCTTGTAAGCTGCGCGTCAGAGGTTCGATTCCTTTGCCCGGCACCAGAACCCACTACCTGTGACCCTTCGGCCAGAGAGCCGACATTGCCTTACCCTCATCTTCCTGGCTTGTCGCCAGGTTTTTTATTCCAGGTCCCGGGAACCATCCTCGACATGCCTTCTTGTTAAATCGTCCCGAGGGCCTGAACCAACTACACACGGAATAAATATGTCTGAGACCTTCACTATCGTAGGCGTTGGTCTTACATCGTCATCAGTCGGTGTAACCTTTGCCACGCTGTTTCCGGAGGCGACTCCAGCAGTGATGCTCGGATCACTCGCCGGAACTGCGCTATACGTTCTGACCTCAGATCCCCATCAACTCTGGAAGCAGGCTATCTTTGCGCTGATATCGTTTATCAGTGGCGTGTTCTTCTCCGTACCCATGGCGAAAATCATGGCCGGAATCATCAACACGCCGTTAAGCCTGATGAAGCCACCGGCCAGCATTGAGGTATCGCCAGCTGTCGGTGCAATTGTCACTGCTTCCATTTCCGTGGCAGTCCTGCTGCGTATTCTCCGCAAATCCAAAAGCGGGAAGATGCCGGGGCTGGGGGAGGAAGATAAATGACATGGCAGCTTCTTCTGATGGATGCAAACGCCATAGTTTGCCTGTTAATCATGGTCAGGCTGATGTTTTTCAGGAAGGAGGGAAAGCGTCATCGCCTGAGTGTCGCGGTACTGGCCTATCTGGTCATCCTTGCCGCAGGATTCAATGCCTTCAACATTCTGCTCGGCCACTACGTTCAGGTTAACCTCGGCGATCTGCTGCTTAACTCCGTCATCTGCATGGCGGTGTGGCTGGCGCGCGGGAACCTGGCGAAGGTCGTTATAACGGAATAGCCATGACCAAAGACGATATCTTTAACACCATCCTCGGCAAAGAGGGCGGTTATGTTGATCACCCGAACGATAAGGGCGGACCAACGAACTGGGGAATTACTCAGGCAACTGCCCGCGCGCATGGTTATACCGGTGATATGCGAAACCTTACACGTGAGCAGGCTCTGGCGATCCTTGAGTCTGATTACTGGTATGGCCCGCGCTTTGACCAGGTGGCAGAAGTATCCCCTTCTATTGCCGCCGAACTTTGCGATACCGGTGTGAACATGGGGCCATCGGTGCAGGTTAAATGGTTCCAGCGCTGGCTGAACGTTTTCAATAACCAGCAGCATTTCTATCCGGATCTGATCGCCGACGGGCAAATCGGCCCACGTAGCATCAGCGCGCTAAAGTCCTTCCTGGAGAAACGAGGCGGCGAAGGGGAAATCGTATTGCTTCGCGCACTGAACTGTAGCCAGGGCCAGCGTTATCTTGAGCTGGCAGAACAGCGGCCGGCTAACGAGTCATTCGTTTATGGCTGGATGCGCGAGCGGGTGAGCCTATGACGACACTCAAATCTGTACTGGCGGCAATCGGGGTTGCGATCCTGATGGTGCTTGGTGCCTTTGGTCTGGGCCGTTTTCGCGGGCGTGAACAGGCTGAAGAAAAATCAGACCGGCAGCGCACAGAAGAAAAGGCCGCATCCGCTGAAGCAGTAGCCAAACGCCGGGTAGAAGCAACGAAAGAGGCCAGCAATGTACAGCAGAATGTTAACCGCATGCCTGATGACGATGTTGATCGCGAGCTGCGGGACAACTGGACCCGTAAAGGTTGAAGTAGTGGACACGGCTTGCGACTGGGTTAAACCCATATACGGAACGGATCACGACTGGGATGTTCTGGACCGCCAGACGAAGAAAGACATCCTGGCGCATAACAAAGCGTGGCAGGTGAACTGCCAGAAAACAAAAGAATCGGGGGCAAAGTGATGAAAACTAACCAGTGCAGTGAAGGTTTCGACAACCCATCCAAGTTCCGCGAGGAATGGGATAAGCAGACCCAAGGGAAATAGAGCCTCATCCCTGAGGTTCTGACACAGTCTCTCCTCTGGACTTTAACCGTAGCAAATTCTCACAGCCTCGCATCCGCGGGGCTTTTTTATGCGCATCTCACGCGCACATAAACGAGAGCCTTTCAGTAAGCGAGCCTGAGAAAAACCGTTACAGGTGGCGACCTCTCTCGGGCGGCTTTTCTGTGAGACAGGCTCACTTTCTAAAAGGTAAATACGCTATGAATGGTCTCGAAAGCTATTTCTATTATGACGAGTCATCTCCGAGCTATTTGAGAAACAGAGTAACTCGCAACTCCAGATCAAAAGCAGATATGCCTGCGGGCACTAGAAACCATACAGGGCACTATCAAGTGATGCTGAATGGCGAAAGATTACAGATTCATCGCATTGTGTATGAGCTGTTTTTTGGAACTATTCCAGATGGCATGCTCATCGATCACGTTGATGGAAACCCAAGCAATAATTCTATTGAAAATTTGAGATTAGCAACAAGTCAGCAAAATTCTTTCAATAGGAAAGTGCAGAGCAAACATCAGCCACTACCGAAGGGGATATCCAGAGGGTATGGCGGAAAATATATTGCTCAGGTGTGTATTGGAAATTCAAAAATCAGGAAGTCATCGACAGATATTGATGCTCTTGCCTCATGGCTGGAAGCTCATCGAAACAGTCTGCATGGAGAGTTCAGCTGCAATGGCTAACTCTTCACTGAGGGGCTTCGATAATGATCTGTGTAACCCCGCAAGGATGGTGATCACATCTTGCTGACGGGTAAGCCGTAAGTGGCTAAGCAATTCTGAGAAGCAGGGCAACAGCTGCGACAAGGCAAAGAGGTAATCATGTCAGATATCTACCAAATCACCCTGACCACCCAAACAGGCGAAACCTTTACAGGTAAGATGTCACGACGTCAGCCTGAGCTGGTGAACGGCTTTGTGCCGCTGGCGACCGAGACGGGAGAGTGGCTGTATTTCGCTCCAGCCGATGTGAAGCGCGTGCAGTTCACGCCGGTGCTGGAAGAGCAGACCGAGCAAGCAACGGAGTAACCCATGGCTAACGATGACGAGCGCAGGCCTTATCCGCCAGTTAACTTCATCGCCTCCGACAACTGGCAGCCATACACCAGGCTGGTCCCCGCCAACGAAGTGCATGAGTGGATAAACCGACAAATCCTCAGCGATACCGGAAGCATCCATAACCCTGACCACGAACACCTGCTAGAGGCTGATCTCTGCTTCATGTGGGCGTCCGATTCGTTCGCGAAGAAGGGGCGCTATGTTCTCGGCCAGGCTGAACAGGTAATGCTGCGCGCCGGTGGCTGGCAGAAAGCCAGAATGGAACAGCAGATGCATGAATGGTTCGGGCGCATCCCGAAGTTCATCATCACGCTGGCGGCCGACTACTGCTCACAATGCAGTGACCTCGAATTTTGCGCACTGGTAGAGCATGAGCTTTACCACATCGCCCAGGCCACCGATGATTTCGGTGCGCCAAGATTCAATAAAGAGACCGGGCAGCCAGTGCTTACACTGCGTGGCCACGACGTCGAAGAATTCACTGGTGTCGTACGTCGATACGGTGCCAGCAAAGAAGTACAGGAGCTCGTTGATGCTGCCAATGCGCCAGCAGAAGTGGCTCACATCGATATAGCCAGGTCATGCGGTACATGCATGCTAAAGCTGGCGTAACAATATGACTGATTATGACAGGCGGGTAATCCATGGCGACACTGAAAGGTGAGGTCAAAGCCTTCATCGTTCAGTCCCTTGCCTGCTTCGATACTCCATCCCAGGTGGTTGAGCTGGTCAAAAAAGAATTTGGCCTGAGCATCACACGTCAGCAGGTCGAATCCCACGACCCGACGAAAGCAAACGGCAGGGGGCTGGCGCAGAAATGGGTGGACATGTTCAATGCCACCCGCGAACGCTTCCAGAATGAAATCTCCGATATTCCGATCGCCAACAAGGCGTACCGCCTTCGAGTTCTCGACCGCATGGCAACGCGCGCCGAGGGCATGAAGAACCTCGCGCTTACGGCAGAGATCATCGAGCAGGCTGCAAAGGAATGCGGCGATGCCTACACCAATAAGCACAAGTTTGAACATTCCGGCCCGAATGGTGGCGCCATACAGACGATCACCATGAGCAAAGAGGAATACAAATCCGCACGGCAGGAGATGATGGAGGATGACGACTGCTGAGCAAAGGGCATTTGCCCGAAAGGTTGAATGCGAAGAGGACGGGCTCTACTACGCTCGTTATTTCTTCAAGCAGCGCACCGGCGGAAAGATGATTGTCGCGCCTCACCACAAGGTGATTCAGCAAACACTGGATCGCGTTATTGATGGTGAGATTCAGCGCCTGATCATCAACGTCCCGCCTGGGTACACGAAAACGGAGCTGGCTACCATCAACATGATGGGCCGCGGACTGGCGCTGAACTGCCGGGCCCGCTTCATGCACCTGTCCTATTCGCACAACCTGGCGCTGCTGAACTCCTCAACCGCGCGTGGAATGATTAAGTCGCAGGCGTATCAGTCTATGTGGCCCATGTCGCTACGCGATGACGCTGACAGCAAGGCGATGTGGTGGACCGAACACGGCGGCGGCGTTTATGCGTCGTCAGCTGCCGGGCAGGTTACCGGCTTTCGTGCCGGACACATGGAGCCAGGCTGGCAGGGCGCGCTGATTATCGATGACCCAGTTAAGCCGGATGATGCTTACTCGGAGATCGTCCGTGACGGCGTCAACAACCGCTTTAACGAGACAATCAAATCACGACTGGCGATCGAAACGACGCCGATGATTGTCATCATGCAACGGATCCACTACCACGACCTGAGCGGTTATCTGCTGCGGGGCGGGAGTGGTGAGAAATGGCATCACCTGAATCTGCCGGTGATTATCGACAATAGTCAGCCATACGCTGCTCAGTACCCTGAAAACACCCACGCCATACCGATTGACCACGGACTGCCTGATGGCTGGCTGTGGCCGTTCAAGCATAACGAATCGCACCGTGTGTCGCTGTTCTCTCACCGGCGCACCGCTGAAGCTCAGTACATGCAGAAGCCTCGCAGATTTAATGCCGAAGGCGCTCTGTGGACTGAGTCGATGATAAGCGCGGCGCATGGCCTGCAAATTAGCGCTGATAAGGTAAGGACAGTCATCGCTATTGACCCGCAGGCGACAAATAGTGACGAAAGCGATGAAACGGGGATTATTGCTGCCAGTGCTTATGGTGCCGGAGATAAGAAGCAATTCTCGGTTGATGGTGATTACAGCGGGAAATATTCCCCTGCTGGGTGGGCAAAAAAGGCCATATGGGCTTATGAGCATCATCAGGCCGACGCGATAGTTATCGAAACGAACCAGGGCGGCGATATGGCGGAGGAGACACTCCGCAACGCCGGGTTCAAAGGCCGCATCATCCGTGTTCATGCCAGCAAAGGGAAATATGCGCGAGCAGAACCAATCTCCGCGCTTTACGAACAGGGCCGCGTGGCAAATCACGGCAACCTCTACGTGTTGGAGAACCAGCTGATGGAGTACATCCCTGCCACCGCGAAGAAATCACCTGACCGCCTCGATGCGATGGTTTATGCACTGACAGAACTGAATGGATCTCAACCTATGGGGATGATGATTCCGAAACGCCTTCGCTAACCAAACGGACAAACCATGACTGACAAATTAACTCTCGCCGTCAACCATGCGTTGAACGATGCGCGGATGGCGCGCGCCCGTATGGGAATGATGGCGCCAACGATGGGGCTGGACAATAAGCGCCATTCAGCATGGTGCGAGTATGGCTTCCCTGAGCAGGTAACTTACGAAAACCTTTATGCCCTTTACCGTCGCGGTGGTATCGCTCACGGTGCTGTTGAGAAGCTGGTGGGCAAGTGCTGGCAGACGAACCCGGAAATCATCGAGGGTGATGATGCCGACGAGAGCGAAAACGAAACCACCTGGGAAAACAAGTCAAAGCAGGTATTCAACAACCGGTTCTGGCGCTCATTTGCCGAGGCGGATCGCCGTCGCCTTGTCGGTCGTTATGCTGGCATCCTTCTGCACGTCCGCGATGAAAAAGACTGGAACCTTCCGGTTACCAAAGGGCGAGGGTTGCAGAAGGTTTCCGTGGCATGGGCCGGATCGCTAACGGTGAGCGAGTGGGACACTGGGCTGAACTCGAAGGCTTACGGTCAGCCGAAAATGTGGCAGTACGCCGAACGCTTGCCGAATGGTTCAAGTCGCCGCGTCAATATCCACCCCGATCGCGTTTTCATCCTTGGTGATTACTCAGACGATGCTATTGGCTTCCTTGAGCCAGCTTATAACGCCTTTGTGAGCCTGGAGAAGGTAGAGGGCGGGTCTGGTGAGTCATTCCTGAAGAACGCCGCTCGCCAGTTAGCACTTAGTTTCGGCAAGGAAATCGACTTTGGCAGCATTGCATCTATGTACGGCGTTAAAGTAGATGAGTTGCAGGATAAATTTAATGACGCTGCTCGCGAGATGAATCGCGGAAATGATGTGCTGCTTTCTCTCCAGGGGGCCAGCGTAACCTCCCTTGTTTCTCCGGTTTCTGATCCGTCTCCAACCTATAACGTAAACCTGCAAACCGCTGCCGCCGGAGTTGATATCCCGACGCGCATTCTGGTTGGTAATCAGCAGGCCGAGCGCTCCAGTACTGAGGACCAGAAATACTTCAATACTCGCTGCCAGTCTCGCCGTGGCGACCTGTCATTCGAGATTGAGGACTTCTGCGACAAGCTGATCGAATTAAGCATCCTCGATCCGGTCAGTCAGAAGACCGTTATCTGGGACGACCTCAATGCGCAAAGCGACAGTGAAAAACTGGATGCCGCTCAGAAGATGTCGCAAATCAACAGCGCTTCCATCGGCACGGGTGAGCAGGTGTTTACTGGTGAAGAAATTCGCGTGGCCGCCGGGTATGAGGGTTCGCCCGAACCATTTCCAGAGGTAGATGATGACGAAGAAGAAAGCGAAGTCACCGATACTTCCGGGAAACCTTAAAGACCCGACGGGTGCCGACCGACTTGAGCGCGGGGCAATGAGCGAGTTCGCCAGGCGAATGAAGCGTATTGGTAAGGCGTACAAGGGCATTCTTGACCGCATTCCTGCATCGCCATCAGTAAACCAGCGTTACACCTTCGACCTCGATTCCACCCAGCTATCAATGCTCCTCAGCAATGCCTCATTGCTGGTGGATGAGATATTGGGTGCGGATAACGAGACGGGGTTCTGGTTCTGGACTGAATACGTTAACCCGGCTTATCAGCGCGGGACGGCGCAGGAGTTTGCCAATCTGGCGCAGCAGTCAGCAGTGTACGCTGCCGGACAGGAAAGCGTATCGACAATCCTTCTCAGCGAACCGTACCGACGCAGGCTGATTCTGGTTCGCGCTCGCACCTTCGAGGAAATGAAGAACCTCAGCGCCAGTGTGAAAGCAGATATGGCGCGGATACTGACAGATGGACTTGGGCGCGGACAAAATCCAATGGAGATAGCTAAGCGCCTTACTGAGCAGACGGGAATTGAGTCTCGCCGGGGTAATCGTATTGCCCGGACGGAGATTACCACCGCGCTGCGCCGTGCGCGCCTGGACGAAGACGACGAAGCCAGAGAGCGATATGGCATCCGTACAAAGCAGATGCACATATCAGCGCTCAGCCCGACGACCCGAAGCACCCATGCCGCGCGTCACGCCCATCTGTATACCGCAGAAGAGCAGCGGGAGTGGTGGGCTAAGGATGCAAACGGCGTGAACTGCAAATGCTCCACGATCGCGGTTATGGTCGATGAAAGCGGCAAGCCGTTAAGTGACACCATCATCGATAAAGCTCAGAAAACATTTAACACAATGAAAGCCCGTGGCTACCAATGGGCTAAGGGTTAACTCATGCCAATGCAAGTTAATGTCACCTCGAAGGTGAACAGTAAGGCCATCCGACGCGAACAGCACAACGGACGCGAGCACTGGGTTGTTCCTTCCTACACCCTTCCGGCGAACGTGGTCATGAACGGCGGTCTGTATCCGGCCAGTGAGATTGACCAGCACTACAGTGGCCTGGAGGGGACACTGGCACCGCTCGGTCATCCACAGGTCAACGGTCAGTTTGTTTCTGCTTTTAGTCCTGAAGGGCTGAATGTGGGTTACGTCGGGGCATGGAACAAAAACGTCAAGAAGTCCGGCAGCCGCGTCTACGTCGAGAAGTGGATCGACACAGAAGTGGCAAAGCGCACGGATGACGGAAAGCGCCTCCTTGAGCGTCTTGAAGCGCTGGAGAAAGGCGAGGATGTTCCGCCAATCCATACCAGCGTTGCCGTATTCCTGGAGGAGCTTGAAGCGAACGATGAGCAGAAAGCTCAGGGGGCTTCATGGGTTGCGAAAATTCACGCGATGGACCATGACGCCATCCTTCTGGATGAGGTTGGCGCAGCTACGCCAGAACAGGGGGTAGGGATGATGGTAAATGCTGATCTTGCCACTCCACTGAAAGCTAATTCCGGCGCTCTGGTGGGGGAAACCTATCGCGAGCGTGAGCGGAGGCTGGAGAAGGCAGCGAAAGATAAATTCGCTCCTGGCGAGAAAGAATACGCCTGGGTGGCTGACTTCACTGACTCGCAAGCGGTAATCATCCTCAACAATGGCGAGCCGAAGGTTTACGGATACAAGTCTGAAGGCGGAAAGATTGTCTTTGATGATATCGGGACAGAGGTTCAGCGCCAGAGTTCATGGGTTGCTGTCGTCAACAAACTCAAATCTTTTTTCACACCGCAGGAACAGCCTGCACCAAACCACAAAACGGAGGGCGACATGCCTTTAACCACTGAAGAGAAACAAGAGCTGATCAGCGAAATCGGTAAAGGCCTGGCCGCAAACTTCGCCGAAGCCCTGAACCCGATTAAGGATGCGATCACCGGCCTACAGGCCAATCAGGACAAGCTCACTGAAACGCTAACTGCAAACTCCCGCGCTGAAGAGAAAGCAAAGCGTGAGGCGGTAGCTAAGGTCCATGGCGACATCGTGGCCAACGCGCTTTCTGGCGATGCGCTGGACGCGATGTTCAAGTCACTGGGCGAAGCTGCTCCGCTGGGCACCAACAATGCGCAGCAGCAGAAAGAAACCGGTGCACCTAACCCTGCCGAATACTTCAAATAAGGAGCCAGAATAATGGCACGTTATCGTCGCGTTAATATCGACGGTCAGTCTCTGTACAAGACCGAAACCCGCGTTACTGCCGCATCCTTGCTGCCCGGTACCGCTGCAGTCATCAATGACGACAATGAGTTTGCGCAGGCAACTGCGCTGGCTGGTCGTATCTACATCATCGATGTTGCCTATCATCAGGGTCTCAAAATCACTGAAGCAGTGCCAGCCGGCGACTCCGCAGTGGGTAACTACGTAGAAGAGGGCCGCGAGCTGGCGCTGCTGTGCGTGGCGGGGACTTACGCCAAAGACGATCCAATCAAGCTGGGTAGTAATGGGCAATTTACCAAAGCTACTGCAGACACCGATTCGGTGATTGGCTATAGCCAGGACGATGCGACCATCGCAGCCAGCACTACCGATTTCATCCGCGTGCGTATGCGCGTCGGTACCGTAGCCGCTGCAGGTGCTGGCGCTTAATCAGGAGAATAATAATGTATTTTACCGCTGAAACACTGGCTACTAACCGCCGACTGCAAGGGCACTGGAGTGAGCTGTGGGCCAATCGTGATATCTATAACGCCCAGCATGACATGATGGTCAACGCGTACCGCACGCGCATGACGCATGAAATGCTGGCGGCGAATGCCATCGGAGGCTTTACGCGTGAATTCTGGGCCGAAATTGACCGCCAGATTATCCAGATGCGCGATCAGGAAATTGGCATGGAAATCGTCAATGACCTGATGGGTGTGCAGACCGTGCTGCCGATTGGGAAAACTGCAAAGCTGTATAACGTCTCTGGCGATATCGCGGATGATGTGTCTATCAGCATCGATGGTCAGGCGTCTTACTCTTTCGATAATACTGAGTTTGGTTCTGATGGCGACCCGATCCCGGTATTCACTGCTGGTTACGGCGTTAACTGGCGCCATGCTGCCGGACTGAGCACTGTCGGCATCGATCTGGCTCTGGAGTCTCAGTCGGCCAAGATGCGTAAATTCCACAAGAAGCGCGTAGACTTTTACCTGAATGGCGCTCCAAGCATTGTTGTGGAAGGTATGCCGGCTCAGGGCATGAAGAACCATCGCAACACTCAGAAAATTAACCTGGGTAGTGGCGCTGGCGGCGCCAATATCAATCTCACCACCGCTACACCGGCTGAGCTACTGGCATTCTTTGGCCCTACAGGTCCATTTGGCCTCACTGCCCGCCGTAACAAGGTTACAGCTTACGACAAGCTGTGGGTGAGCCCTGAAGTCTGGGCCAACATGGCTAAGCCGTATCTGGTGGATATCAACACCGGCACAAATGCGCTGCTTAGCGGAACCGTTCTGGATGCGATCAGCAAGTTTATTCCTGCTAAGTCTATCCAGATGACCTATGCACTGGAAGGTAACGAGTTCCTGGCGTACGAGCGCCGACAGGATGTGATTTCTCCTCTGGTAGGTATGGCTGTGGGCGTTGTACCGCTCCCGCGCCTGATGCCGCAGAGCAACTACAACTTCCAGATCATGTCCGCAGAAGGTTTGCAGATCAAGAAGGACGGCGAAGGCCTGTCCGGTGTGGTCTACGGCGCTAACCTGGCTTAAGGAGCAATCATGGCTGAAAAATACGAAGTGGTTAAGCCGTGGCACGGCGTTGCGCTTGGTGACGTTGTTGAGCTGGGCAAAGTACACCCGTCACTTAAATCGCATGTGCGCAAGCTGTCCGATAAAGCTGCTGCGGAACTGCTACCTGCAACTCCGGGTGCTGGCACTGACAACAAAGCGCGCAAAGAGGCAGTCATTGCCCGACTCGATGCGCTGGGCATTGAGCATAAAGGCAACCTGGGCCTGGAGAAGCTCACCGAGTTGTTGCCGGAAGGTGAGTTCGAACAGCTTTTCCCTGCTGAATAACGGCCGCCTCTAAGGCGGTTTTTTTATGCCCTCTTCGGAGGGCTTATCAGAGGCTCGCATGATTACCACAGTACAGGCCAAGGAATATCTGGAGTCAGTCGGTATCACGCTGCCTGATTTCATCCTGCAGGCTCTTTTAGAGCAGGCTGGCAGCATTCAGGAGTGTCTGGATGCGCATTACCCTCCCGCAACCGCTCTGCTAATACAGTCCTACCTGCTGGGGCTAATGGCGCTGGGGCAGGGTGACAAGTACATCAGTTCTCAGACAGGGCCCAACGGCGCATCACGCTCATTTCGGTACCTGTCTTTTGCTGACCGATGGAAAGCCTCTCTGGGGCTTCTGAGGGGACTAGATAAGTATGGATGCGCTACAAGCCTGATCCCGCCTGATCCGACTAACACCGCTTTCGCTGGCATCTGGATTGCCAGGGGCGGCTGCATGTGCAACGGGAGTCGATGATGGCGTTGATATCGGTCAAGCAGAGGCTTCCTGAGCCCTTCGTAAAGGTCTGGGTTATCACTGACTGCGGGCGGCGGGTCACTGGTTACGTTAAAAGTAACGGTGAATGGTATTTGCTGTGCCGGAAGGTAGCCGCTGAGAATCCGGAGGTTATCCGGTGGGAGGATAATAGTGTCAGCCACGGCTAACTGGTCTTACACCAATGTCGCCACTGTCTACCCTCGCGTCTATGACGACTGGAACAACACCTGGACAAACGGCACACCATACCTGATTGACTGCACCTGGACGGCTAACAATGAGGTTGCGGTAGATGCCAATGGTAAAGAGTTCACCACTAACCTGATTTTCTTCACTGAACTGAAGCGTAACGGCGTCAGCTCAACCATGCCGCAGCGAGACTGGTACATCGCCAGAGGTGACACATCGGCGCTATCAGATCCGCTTAAAGCAGGTGCCAACGTCATTCGGGCCGTAACCGACTGGGATATGTCATTTTTCGGTGAAGAGCCCGACTACAAAATCCTGACGTGAGGTAATCATGCCCGTTAAAGGTATCAAGCGCGTCCAGATGAACACCCGCAAGGTGCTGGCAGAAATTGCCGGGCCACGCACAGAAAGAGTGCTGACTGGGGTCATGATTGTCGGATCGTCTCACGCTGCGCTACTTACTCCCATTGACACATCCACGCTTATCAACAGCCAGTACAGAAAGCTTGAGCCAATGCCCGGCGGGATGCAGGGAAAGGTCGGTTACACGGCTGCATACGCTGCCGCCGTTCACGGTATGTCCGGTAAGCTAAAAGGTCAGCCGCGTGGACACTTCGGAAGAACTCGCGCTGGAAAAGAATTCGGCGGCGGCACCGGGAAGGGGAATTACTGGGATCCCGATGCCGAGCCGGGGTTCCTGACCAAAGGCTTTGAGCGTGACGGTCTCAACGAGATTAAGGCCATCATCAAGCAAGGGTACAAAGTATGACGCGTAGCGAAGTGTATGACGCGCTGAGAGCGTGGTTGCAGTCGCATGGCTTTGATGTTGGTTATCGCGTCCAGAAGCGATTCTGGAATGAGTTGGAGAATACCGAGGGGGAAAGATACCTTGTCATCCAGCAGAACGGTGGCGGCAAGCCAGAAGTAGCGATAACCCGCGATTATTTCCGCATCCTCCTCCTGTCAGGCCAGAACGACAGCAATATTAACGAGATTGAAGATCGCGCCGACGCCATCCGCCAGGCGATGATCGACGACTACAAAACCGAATGCATCATTTCGATGCAGCCAATAGGCGGCATCACCGCCATCCAGACCGAAGAAGGGCGTTACCTCTTCGATATTTCCTTTCAAACCATCATTTCCAGATAACACGGAGATAAATCACTATGGCGTGTGAATCGGGCGCTTTTACCGGGCGCGACGTCGTCGTTTATTACGCGATTGGATGCCCTGAAGTACAACCCACCGCCAGCGCTTACCGCCGACTCGGCATGATGCGCGGCAAAACAGTAAATGCAGAGTGGGAAACCGCAGATGCGACCGGCGACATGAGCGCTGCATTTACGCAAGAGAGCCTCGTTACCTACAAGAATATTTCGTTCTCAGGTGACGGCGTGACCCGCAAAGAGGATGTTTATGCGCAGAACGCGCTTAAGCGTCACGTCTACAACCCGCCAGCAGAGACCAGCAACCAGCCGTATGTGTGGTTCAAAATCATCTCTCCGAACGATATCACCGAAGGGCCGTTCATGGTGACATCATGGGGTGATGAGGCGCCGCACGACGACGTTGCCACCTGGTCTGTTGAAGCGTCCAGTGCCGGTCAGGTTGACGTGCGTGACGTTGGCGCAACTATCACCATCACTACCCAGCCACAGAATCGCACGCTGACCGTTGGCGATACGCTGAACCTGTCGGTGGCTGCGACTGTGTCTGACAATTCAGCACTGACTTACCAGTGGAAGAAGGGGGGTAGTGACATCTCTGGCGCAACATCAGCAACATTCAACAAAGCAAACGTGGCTGCCGGTGATGCCGGATCATACAGTTGTCAGGTGTCTTCCTCCACAGCGGGCAGCGTGACGTCCGGGTCTGCTACGGTTGTTGTCAACGCAGCGTGATATCATGGGGCTTCGGCCCCTTTTTTTTTGAGAGGTTTCATGAAAGCAATAACCGATATCGGCCAGGCCGTTGTCCGCGCCAGTGGCAAAGAGATATTCCTCAACCCATCATTCCTCGCCATGTCTCGTATTGGGTCGCCGGAACAGATTGTTGATGCTTTCGTGAAGGTTCATGCCGGGCATTACCCGAAACACCGAATCTCCGATACTCAAATCCTGAAGGCGGCCAATGCCCGATGCTTTGCTGAAATGGCAGCGTCGGCGGCAAACGTAGTCCGCCATTGCTCGGAGGGTGATGTTGCAGAGTTGATTGGTTCGTACTCGGTGAACGCGGCAGGGCGGCTGCTGTTCAAGCCTGGGGCTATCCCGATCGAGGATGTTATCCAGATTGCCCGCCACCTGATTCTGCATGGCGTAATGGGCGATCAGCCGCCGGAAGAGTTCGAAGGTAAGAAGGGCGAATACAGTGACAAATTCGATGTACGGTCATTCGTCTACACCGCTGTTGCTCACCTCGGCATGAGCGAGTCTGATGCCTGGAACATGACAATGACCAGCTTCCGCGCCGCCATGAATGCCAAGTTCCCGCAGAAAGAGAAAGCCAGAGTGCCAACCCAGGAGAAATACGACGAGGTTATGGACTGGGCCGAGCAAATGCTGGCTATCGACGCGCAACGTAACGGACCGCATTAATCTCCTTGATCTCCATACAGCGGCTGTGGCTGAAGGCAAAGCCACGGAATCACAGAGGCCAAGTAACTTCATCAAAAGGGCCAAATTAAAAAGTTTGCGCAAGAACTGACCAAAGCTACAAAAATAGCTTCGGTCAAGATTATCAAAGGTGGTGCTCAGCCTGGTATCTGGGGGTTAGAACTGGTGGCGATTCGCTATGCCGCATGGCTTAGTGTTGAATTCGAAATAAAAGTGTACCAAACCTTTCAGATGGTGATCCGAAACGGCATCAGTGCCATGTCCCGCCTGAACAAAATCGACCACATCATCAATACCGAAACCAAACAGATCAGTCAGTGCGCCAGCCAGATGGCCCGGTGGGGAGTTGGCGGACGCAAAAAGCTACTCCATGCAGCGCGTGATCGCGTTGCTGATGAGGTGCAAATGTATTTGCCGGGTATTTACTGAGAAAAAGAAGCCGCCAGAAAACTGACGGCCATCAGAGATCCGCAATGGCGCGGAAAATCGGTGATAGAGCATTTGAAAACCACAAAGATTGAGGGGGTGGTTGTCGTTTACTCATTTAGTCTATGGCTATAGGATAATGCCTAAAATGGCGTAGAGGGATAAAGGAATGAAAAAACTACCAATTATTGCGATCTGCGTTGCACTCCTCGCTGGTTGCGCAGGAATCATGGAGAAACAGGAACCGATCTGTGAAGGTGTGGCAATGCTCGGCGGGCAAGATACCACCGTGCAGATTTACGGAGTTCGCAAAGTAGCCAACCAGACCCAGTATCGCGCCGGCTATCCGTTCAACTGGCAGTGGGTATCAAAGAACAATTTCTCCAGCACTACCTGCGACAAGAAGCCAGAGATTCGTAACGACCTTCCAACCAAATCTGCCTGATTGAAGCGCGCATCCGAACCCGCTTAACTGCGGGTTTTGTCGTTGCGCCGATCCCTGCTGATTATTCCGTCAACTGGTGGTAGGATTTGACCATCTTTTACTGATGGGGATAGGGATATGCATATCGACATACCGGGCGCTATCAATGACTATTTCACAGTTAGTGGCTCGGAAGAAAAAACATATAAATCAAACAGAAGCAGAATAAGGGCGCTTGTTGAAATACGGAACCAGAAAATTCAGCAAGTGATCGCTGATGGGGGGAACATACATACCGCATCCTTAGATTTACAAGATCAGGTTAGTGACTTTTTTTCTGAAGCTCCGGTAGAAGCACAAGTTGTGCTTTTTGAAACGCTCGCTGAAGAGATGCTAGCCTCAGCATCAGCAATAAATGATGAAACTACCAAACTCAACGCTCAAGCTGCATCAAGCGAGGCGACAGGTCATGCAATTGGCCAGTGGATAGGCGCTGGTATTTTGCTGATGTTCATTCTTTTTATGTTCGGTTTATTAAAATAGTAAGACTCATCTTACCCCCAAGACCTCGCTCCGGCGGGGTTTTTTATTGCCTGGAGAAATTGAAATGACCCAGAACGTCGGCGATATTGAATATGTGATTAAGGCCGATACGGCACAGTTGCTGCGTGCTGATAAGGAGGTGGTCAAAGCCACCGACAATATGCAGGATGGTTTTGACGCAGCTGATGATGCGGCGCAATCACTTTCTTCTTCTCTGGGCGAATTGAGTAAAATTGCCGCGGCTGTAATGGCGATCCTTTCTGTTAACCAAGTGTCGCAATATGCCGATGCATGGACCGAACTGAACAACAAATTAGCGAATGCGCTGCGGCCAAATGAAGAGTTGGTGGACGTTACAGAGCGGGTATTCAACATTACTCAGCAAACGCGTTCTAGCCTGGAGGCTACTGCCTCTCTCTATGCCCGACTGGAGCGTGCAACCCGCCAGTACGGCACGAGTGCGCAGGACCTTGTAAAACTCACAACGATAATCAACCAAGGTTTTGTGGTTTCAGGTGCTACCGCTGAAGAAGCAGAGAACGCGATTATTCAGCTATCTCAAGGCTTGGCGTCTGGTGCATTACGCGGGGAAGAATTCAACTCTGTAAACGAGCAGGGTAATCGTCTAATTGTCGCTCTTGCGGATTCAATGGGCGTGACAATTGGCCAGATGCGCCAGTTAGCCGCTGAAGGTAAGCTTACTACCGATGTTGTTGTGAATGGCCTGCTATCCCAGGGAGCAACCATTGGAGCTGAATTCGCCAAAACTACGACAACAATCAGCCAAGCAATGCAAGTTGCTGGCAATAATATTACTAAATTTATTGGAGAGAGCTCTTCTGTGAAAGCGGGTGTTGCTATCTTCAATGACGCCATAATCACAGCAAGCAATAATATTTCAGGTCTGAGCATGGCTTTGACCGCAGTCGCTGCTGTAATGGGAAGTCGATATATTGGCGCTCTGACTATGGCTGCTACTGCGCAAGTTCGTAACACTGCCTCGCAAATTGCTGCTGCCAAAGCAGCAGTAGTAACTACCTCAGCTGCTGAAGCTCAAGCTGCTGCGCAATTACGCTCTGCTCAGTCTAGTAAGAACGCAGCAACCTCTGATCTCAATCTTGCTCAGGCCAGATTAAACACTCTTAAAGCAACTGCTGCTTCTTCCGTAGAAGAGGTCAGACTAGCGACTGCGGAAGCGCAAACCATCCGAACGCAGCTTGCGCAAATTAACTCTGAGAAAGCGCTTGAGGCTCAGCGTTTACGCGCTCAAATTACCGAACAAGGCCGGATTCAGGCTGCAACTCGCATGGCTCAGCTGCAGCAGGCATCTGCTGCATTAACTACGCGACTTGCGGCTGCCGAGGCTACTGCCTCTCAATCCCGGGCAGCTGCAATTGCATCTGCAGAAGCTAAGGTTTCCGCTGCAAGAATCGCCTTGGCTAATGCCACTGGCGTCGCAACAGCAGCCAATGGTAGATTTATCGCATCGCAAGAGGCATCAGCAGTGGCATCACGCGCGGCTTCAGCTGCAGCCGCCTTGGCGAGAGGTGCTCTTTCCCTTATTGGTGGTCCTGCTGGTGCAGCCATGATTGCGGCTGGAGCCATATTCTATTTTTGGCAGAAAGCTCAGCAAGCCAAACAAGAGGCAATTGCCTTTGCTGATGGTTTAGACAAGCTCAACTCATCTTTAAAATCATTGAGCAACACTCAACTGCGAGGAACCATTGCTGATGCCAATGTGTCAATCCGGGCGCAAAAAGATGAAATAGCTGATTTAGAGTCGGATATCGCATCGCTTCAAAATCGCTACAAGAGCTTTACTCCAGCCGCCCAAGCTTATGCGGATTCAATGGGGCAGGGAGCAGAGTTCAGCCAACGGCAGGCTGAGGTTTCAGATGAACTGAACGGGAAGATTCGGGATCTCGCCAACAAAAAGGATAAGCTTGCTAGAACAGAAAATACTGCCTCAGAAGCGAACCGTTTGCTTACTAATAATATGCTTTCATCGATGGGTGTGCATGATCAACTCATTGAAAAAGGCACCACTCTGGAGAGAGTTCAAGGAGCTGTTGCGAAAGCCTTCGGTAATACTGCAGATGAGATTAACCGGGCCAATCAGGCCGGGCAGAATTTCAACCCCAAGTCATTACAGATCGCCCCTCCAACTGCAGATGGCGATAAAGTAATCCTGAACCTTGAAGAGCAGAACGAGCTTCTGAAAATACAGGATGAACGCCAGCGGGCAGTGGCAAAAGCCAGAATGGCGGCATCTAAGGTTACTGACAACCCTAATCAGATCGCGTCTGCTGAGCGTCTGGCTGCAGAGAATTACGATCTACAGGAAGCTGAGGAGGCACGGCGCAAAGCGCAGCAGCAGAATGAACAGCAGGGAAAAAGCGCAGCCACTCAGATGGAGGCCAACGCCCAGAAAATTGCTGATTATAAGCAGCGCGCAGAAACTGCTGCCGGGGCAACACAGGATTTGTCACGCGAACAGGCCATGCTAAGGGCTGAGCAGTCTCTTAATAAAAGCGCTACGGCTGGGCAAATTGATGAAATAAGAAAATATGCTGCCGCTGAATGGGACGCAGCCAATGCGGTGAAGATGCGGCAGCAGGCCGAGCAAGGTAAAAAGTTTGCACAGCAGGAGATCGTTGCAAACGTGACCACCCCTGACGCCGTAACGGGCGCAGTGCAAAATCCAACGGCTCTTATTGATTTGCAGGAGCAGCAGAAGTTAGCGGCACTTGCTAAGTATCAGACCATAGACAAGAAAAATACACAGCTTTACGAAGATGCCAAGACGGCCATTCAGGAGCAGGCAGCAAACGCCAGGAGGAAAATTGCTGTAGATGAGGCCAATGCACAAACTGAGGCGATAGGCTCCATTCTCGGCTCGGCGTCACAGGGGTTTGATAGCCTGGCGTCAATTATCGCAAACACGTCTGGAAAGAGCAGTGGTGCATATGTTGCCATGTTCGCTGCTGCAAAAGCATTCGCGATAGCGCAATCAACCCTGAGTCTTAACACGGCGATTATGCAAGCCATGGCCGATCCGACTGCTCTTACGCCAGCACAAAAAATGGCGAACTACGCAGCCATCGCCTCGGCCGGTGCTTCCCTGCTTTCGAATATTGCAAGTGTCACCATGAGTGGCGGTCGTCGCTACGGCGGTACGGTTTCTGCTGGTAACGCCTATCGTGTCAACGAGGATGGCCGTTCTGAAATCTTCCAGACCGCCGGGGGTCAGCAGGCATTCATCCCGAATCAGTCAGGGAAGATTATTCCGGCAAATAAGGTTGGGGGTAGTGGCGGAGTTGTTAATCAAACTGTCCATTTCACCATCAACACTACCGGCGGCATTGACGATGCCACAATGGCTAAAATGGCGCAGATGATGAAGAAGGTTAGCCTCAGCACCATTCGTGATCAGCAGCGCCCTAACGGGTTACTACGGAGGTCATAGTGCCAGAAACATTCACATGGACACCACAGAAAGCATACTCCGTTGAGCGCACGCCGAATGTTGCCGTCGTTAAGCTCGGCGACGGTTACGAACAGCGACAGGTGAAGGGTATCAATCCACTGATGGATAAATACTCGCTCACCTTTCGCGGCGTCAGCGGAGCGTGCCGCAGTAACCCCGCGAAGGATGCAGAGGCGTTCCTCAAGGCGAGAGGTGCGGTTGAATCGTTCTACTGGACGCCATCCGATACGGGAGTGCGGAAGCTGTTTGTCTGCCGCTCCTGGAATATGACAAAGACCGGGCCGCTGTTTGAACTGACGGCCACATTTGAACAAGTACCACGGTAAGGAGAGAATTATGACTTTAGAACAACGAGTTGCAGCATTAGAACTGGCTATCGCAAATATGGCTGTGCAGCAGCGTAATGCAAATGAACTGAGAGAAATGGTGCAAAATGCGGCTTCGGAGTTAATAAAAAATGCTTGCCTCACGGGTGGGACAATAAATGCGGCCCAGAAACAGGCCGCGAAATATGAAGCTAGTTTCAATATTTCAATTACTTAATTTTTTTAAAGTTCGCCACGATATCTCGCATGATATCGCTATCAACACCTGATAAGTCATCAATGATGCTATCTCGTTTGTCAGGCATTTTTGCCAAAATGGCCGCAAGAACCTGCTTGATAGCAACGATTTCCAATGCAGTTTCTCTTGGTATTTTCTCTGACATCGTGAAGCCCAGATCGATGAATTTCTTTTCCATAATATTCCTTATCAAGAGGTAAACAGCCATCCCTCTTTCTTTTAGTGCGCCAGTGTCCCACCACTGACGGGCTGAGCTTACACGTTAACCAGGGTTATCAGTAAGCAACATCCTGATATTCAAACAGTAGCCACCACTTGGTGGCTTTTTTTTATGGGAGTGTGCCGTGCGCGACATACCAGCCAGTATGATTATTGATAGCGTCGACGCCGGAGTAGGCGCGTTTATCGACCTGTTCGAGGCCGACCTGCAACCCTTTGGTGGAGACCTTATCCGGTTCCATTCCGGCACCAATGGATATTACGGAAATGTGATCTGGAAGGGGAATCAGTATCAGGCATACCCGATAGCAGTCGAAGGGTTTGAGTCAAAGAACGAAGGCACATATGCCCGCCCAACAATGGTGGTGGCGAACGTCACGGGTTTACTGACGGGTATAAACCATGACTTCGACGACATGCTTGGGGTGGTGATCACCCGCCGTCAGGTTCCGGTGAAATACCTGGACGCGGTGAACTTCCCCAATGGCAACCCTGACGCAGATCCGACACAGGAAGCGGTTTCCCGCTACGTTGTTGAGGAGATGACGGAAGAGACGTTTGAGCAGGTAAGCTATACGCTGGCAACACCTATCGACTGCGACAACGCGATCATCCCGGCGCGAACCATCCTTGCCGACGTGTGCCAGTGGCAGTATCGCGGCGTCGGGTGCGGATATGACGGGCCGCCGGTTGCAGATGAGCGCGACAATCCAACCACTGACCCGGCGAAAGATAAGTGCTCTCACCGCCGTAGCGGCTGCCGCTTCCGTTATCCGCGACCGGAACCAATGCCAATCAGCAGCTTCCCCGGCTCTCAGAAGGTTTCATGATGCAGGAATTACTCGATTATGCGGCATCGTCGCAGGATGAGGTGTGCGGCTTAATCCTGGATGGCGGGCAGTTGTTCCGCTGTCGGAATGTTCACCCGGAACCTGGAAAGCACTTCCGAATCAGTGATGATGACTGGCTGGCGGCCGAGGAGGCTGGAGAGGTGACTGCGGTATTCCACTCTCACCCAATGAACAGCCCGGTTCTGTCCGGCTCCGACCGTAAATGCCAGGTTGCATCGGGCCTTCCATGGGTGCTGGCCTGTAACGGGAAAATCAGAACGTTCAGGCCGTTGGATTACCTTTTGGGGAGGCGGTTCGAGCACGGAGTGACTGATTGTTACACGCTATTCCGTGATGCGTATCACCTGTGCGGCATTGACCTCCCTGACTTCGAAAGGGCGAATGGCTGGTGGCTGAGAGGGGAGAATCTCTATCTGAACAACATGTCGCGCAATGGCTTCAATCAGGTATCGCCGGGAGAAGCGCTGCCAGGTGACGTAATAATCAGGCAGCCATTCCCCGGTGCCGACCCTTGCCACGCAATGATTCTGCTCGATGACAATATGGTTCTTCACCACGATTGCTCAGGGCATTTAAGCCGGAGAGAGCAAATGCGCCCGGCATACGTTAAGCAGATGCATTCCATATGGAGACATGAACAGTGCTCATCTTTAAATTTGCAGGGCATTTACGCCGACATTTCCGCAAAGTCGAGCTGAACGTTGATACCCCTGCCCAGGGCATTCGTCTTTTGCTTGCTCAGAATCATGAGTTCAAAAAAGCATTCCTGAACGCCAGAGTAAGAATGCGAGTGGCGGGTGAGGATGTTGAAACGTCTTCGGTGCAGTGGCACATGGATCGGCGCCTGAAGGATGGCTCTGTAGTGCTGTTTGTCCCGGTGGTTGAGGGGGCGGGACTTGAGACCAGTACGATAGTTCTCATTGCCTCACTGGTGCTGTCTGCCGCCTCGGTTGCTTACTCCATCTACATGTCCCGGAACATGAAAAGCAAAACATCAGCGGAAGCGGCCGAAACAAACACCCTCACGAATAACTCGTTTACCAGTGCAGAAAACAGGGTCGGACAGGGGCATCCCGTACCGATACTCCTCGGTGAGATGGAGGTCGGCAGCAATGTAATAAGTCTCGGAATCGACACATCTAATAATTCCGACTGGGAAGAATCAATCAGCTAAGGTGGCGCTATGTCTTCAGGTGGCGGTAAAGCATCAACCCCAAAATTACTCGACGATAACCTCAAATCAAAACAATTTTATCGGGTACTGGATCTGATATCTGAGGGGCCAATCGCGGGCCCGGTGGATCAGGAGCACCTGTCTTCATTCAAACTGAATAAGACGCCTATCACTGACTCGAACGGTAATGTCAACGTGAACGGCATTAGTGTTGCCTGGCGACCTGGATCGGAGACTCAGGAGCCAATCAACGGCTTCTCTGCAATCGAAGCGACGACCATTGTTAACACTGAGGTCACTTACGACACCCCGCTGGTTAGAACTGTGACAGATCAGGACGTGACCCGCGTTCGTTTTAACATCGGCGTCACCGGGCTCATGGAGCAGGACTCCAAGGGTAACCAGAAAAACACCTCTGTAACGATGGTTATCGAGACCAGAACTGGCTCGTCGGGCTGGGTCATGGAGAAGACGGTGACGATTACAGGGAAAATCTCTGGCGAGTACCTTGAGGCGCACGTCATTGATGCCCCCGACGCCAAACCGTTTGATATCCGTGTTCGCCGCATTACGCCTGACAGCAGCAGCGATTTGCTGTCAAACGGGACTATTTGGAACAGCTACAGCGAGATCACCGACGACAACCTTAGCTATCCGTTCTCTGCTGTTGCCGGCTCAGTCATCGACCGTGACCAGTACACCGACACGCCGAGCCGCACATACCATCTTCGCGGGCTGATCGTTGACGTACCGGATAACTACGATCCAATTGCCAGAACTTACTCCGGCCTGTGGACGGGTGGTTTCAAAAAGTCATGGACTAACAACCCGGCGTGGCTGTTCCGCGAGCTGGCGAAAAACACCCGATTTGGCCTGGCGAAACGCGCCGGATACATCGATGTTGACGATGGCGCACTCTACATTCTGTCGCAATATTGCGATCAGCTTGTAGATGATGGGTATGGTGGCAAAGAGCCACGCATGACGCTCAACGCCTACATCACAGAGCAGGCGAGTGCGCGAGACATTCTCGACAAGATAGCGAGCATGTTCCGTGGCATTGCGCTGTGGGACGGCCTGCGCCTGTCCGTAATGCTGGATGCGCCACAGGATCCGATTGCGACAATCACGAACGCCAACGTTGTGAATGGCGAGTTCAAACGAAGCTCTGTAAAGCGTTCAGAGAAATACAATGCCGTTGTAGTGTCCTGGACCGATCCTGACAACGGCTGGGAGCAGGTGAAAGAGTACGTTTCCGACGATGAGATGATAGCCAAAGGAAACTACAACGAAACCACTCTGGAGGCGTTTGGCTGCACCTCTCGCGGACAGGCATGGCGGGCAGGTAAATGGCTGCTGGAAACAGCAAAGCGTGAAAGCAGCAGGTTGTCTTTCCAGATGGCTCGGGATGCTATCCACTTCACGCCGGGTGATATCGTTGAGGTCATGGATAATGACTACGCCGGAACTCGTCTTGGGGGGAGAATTGTTTCTCATTCCGGGAAGGTGATAACGGTTGACGCTGTGGACTCCTCGGTAGTAACAGACGGCTCCACTATGTCGATTATGGGGAGGGACGGAAAGTTCTCTCGCTATGAGATTGATGGCGTTAACGGAAATAACGTCACACTCAAAACCGAACCTGAATGGGTGAGGGCGGGAACTGTATTTGCCATTTCAACCGCAAGCGTTGCGATTCGCCTTTTCCGGATACTGAGCGTTGCCGAAACGGAAAACAACTCCGTATACAGCATAACGGCCTCATTGCACGACCCCAACAAACAGGCCATCGTTGACGAGGGTGCAGTGTTTGAAGTTCCCAGCGATACGCTGAACGGCTACCGCGTGCCTAACGTGGAAAACCTGCGAATCCTGAACACAAACACTGAGACCGTCCAGGTTACAGCAACGTGGGAGACGGCAACCACCACTAAAAAGCTGGTGTTTGAGCTGTACATCTACAGTGCTGATGGGAAGCTGGTATCTCAGCACGAAACTGACCAGTTCCGGTATGAGTTTTACGGTCTTGCTGCCGGTAGCTACACGCTCGGCGTTCGTGGGCGCAATGAAAACGGGATGAAAGGCGCCGAAACTCAGGTGAGTCTTATTATAGGCGCGCCAAAGGCTCCCAACTCCGTTCAGTGGATACCCGGGCCATTACAGGCCACTCTGGTGCCAGTTATGTCTGTAACGGCAACATCAGATACCTCTTTTGAGTTCTGGTACGCTGGCGAGACGCCAATCCCATTAACCGATGATATTGAGAACAAAACTCAATTCCTCGGGAGGGGGAACCAGTGGACCATTCAAAAGCTCAAGTTTGACCACGTCTATTACGTTTACGTCCGGACACGCAACGCGTTTGGGGTTTCTGATTTCGTGGAGGCTTCAGGAAAGCCAACGGATGACTTTAGCGATATCACCGATGCAATCCTGGAGGAAATTAAAGAGAGCGATACCTTTAAAGACCTCATCGAGAGCGCCGTCGAGAGCAGTGAAAAGTTCGCAGAACTGGCTGATGCCATCAAAGATAACGCGGATGGTCTCGCGGCGGTGGTTGGCTCTAACAAGCAGACCGCAGAGGCAATCATCAGTAACGCACTTGCCATTGCTGATGTTGTTGTTCGTCAGACCGCCCAGCAGGACGCCAACTCTGCCACATTCGAGCAACTTCGGGAGGTGATCGCCACTGAGACGGAGGCACGCGTTACCGATGTTACCCGCCTGGAGGCAATGACTGCGGATAATGAAGCCGGTATTACTGATGTTCGCCAGGCGCTGGCCACTGAGACGGAGGCGCGAGCCTCTGAGGTTAGTCAGCTTACCGCAGCAACTAAGGCCGCCTCTGATAAAGCGGACTCAGCTGCTGAAGTCGGCGCGCAGAATACAGCCTCAATAACCGATCTTAGCCAGGTTGTCACAAACCTGGATTCCTCTATGGCGTCCCGGCTGGAGGAGTTGGGGGCTAAAACGGACAAGGCCAGCGGCGGCATTCAGAGCAACTCCATCGCGCTAATCACCAATACGCTAGCGCAGGCTAATCAGCGGATGACACTCAGCGCGCAGTACGGTGACAGTAAGGCCAACATCGATCGTATTGACAGCGCCATGGCAAGCGACAGGGAGGCCACGGCGAGTTCACTGCTGAGTTTGCAGACGGATGTCAACGGCAACAAAGCATCCATCAACAGCCTGAACCAGACGTTCTCGAATTATCAGCAGGCCACGGCCACGCAGATAAACGGCATCACGGCGACCATCAACGGGCACACTTCAGCGATCAGCACTAACGCTCAGGCGATAGCAAACGTTAGTGGTGACCTGAAGGCGATGTACAGCATCAAGGTTGCCGTGGACGCGAATGGCAGACAGTATGCCGCCGGAATGGGGATCGGTGTAGAAAACACTCCATCGGGCATGCAGTCGCAGGTGCTGTTCATAGCGGATCGCTTCGCCGTCATGGCGCAGGCAGGGGGAGCGGTTACACTGCCGTTCGTTATCCAGAACGGGCAGGTGTTTATCCGGGAAACCTTCATTCAGGACGGCACCATCGGCAACGCCAAGATTGGAAACTACATCCAGTCCAATAACTATGTCGCTGGCTCAGTCGGATGGAGGCTGGATAAGGGAGGTACGTTTGAGAACTACGGTTCGACAGCTGGTGAGGGGGCAATGAAACAGACAAACCAGACAATCAGCGTGCGGGATTCCAACAATGTGTTGAGGGTGCAGATCGGGAGAATCACGGGCACATGGTAACGGGAGGCCTCTTACGGGGCCTCTTTTTTTCAGGAGAACTGGATGGCGGAATATGGTGTTCAGACATGGGACGCATCAGGCAAGGTAAACAACTATGGCGTTAAGCCTGTCAGCGTTTGTGGCTATCTCCAGCTGGCCCAGAACCAGAAAACAGGCTCTTACACCGTAGCGCTTCCACCGGGTTGCAGGCTGACCTATTTTCAGAGCATGAACGGCGATCAGTTTGGTACGAGTCGGAGGAAGATCACCATTTCGGGGGGAACAGCAACAGTGTCAGCAGTAGGCGATACCGACTACTCAGCAGGGACTGAGCCTGCGGCAGCGGCTTATCTCATTTTCCAGATCGAGAGGGCATAAATGGCGGAGTATGGCGTTTTACTAACGACCACGAGCGGGGAAGTATGGGTGACCGCGAACAGCTCGCCAATCGCTCTTCAGGCGCGAAAGACAGCGGCACTTCAGGGAACATCGGGGTTCAATACCAAAGTGACGCACACATTCCCCGCAGGCCAGCCTGTTGTCGCCTTCGTTCATTGCACGGTTGAGGTCGAAATCACTCAGACGATAAGCGGGAACACCATCACGATTGATTTTCTCAGACCGAATGCAACCGGCACAGCGTACGTTTATTTTTTCTCTATTTTCCCGCAGACAAAGCCAGACTACGGGCTGGCTGTGTGGGATGCATCAGGGACGCTGATTTTAACAAACGAAACGCGCACGTTGAGCGATGTTGTCACCCTCGGTACCGCCGGGGTGGATGCCAGCTCAGGATACAACATCAATACAACTCTGGCGGGGAAGTGGGCCTGCATGCCTGCCATGCTGGGGCTAATTACCGGGGTTGTATCGGCTGGCGGTCAACCGCAGCCATACTCGGCTATATACAAGAGCATGGCAAAGCTTGAGGGAAGCAATACGCGAATATTCGCCAGGCCGCAGACAACCCCCGGCGGCAACCTTCAGAACGTCGCGTATTCGAATCTGAGGAACGTGATTATGGCCATTAACTGCGCCAATTATGATTGATCGTTTTTAGCGATCAATTTTGAATAATTGATCTACCAAATCAATTATATCCCGTTGATTCATATTGTTATTGTGTGGCTTCATGAATGCCCTGGGATATAACCCCTATGAAAAATATGATTCTTTGCCTGGCGGTAGCGGTATTGCTCTCCGGTTGCACTGGCGTTATTGAGAAGCAGCAACCCGTATGCACCGGAACAGCCCTGGTTGGCGGACAGGAAAGCAGCGTCCAGATCTACCGAGTCCGCAAGCAAAATAATCAGACGCAGTACCGTGCCGGTTATCCCTTTAACTGGTCATGGGTGAGCGCCAACACGTTCACCAGCACCACCTGTCACTAACCCATTCAGTTTTGAACAAACCCCGCTCCGGCGGGGTTTTTTATTGCCTGGAGAAAACATGATTTATACCACTGGCACTATCGCCATCAGCGGAAACACCCTTACAGGTACCGGCACAAACTTCACTGCTGCTGGTTCTCTTATTCGTAACGGCTGTACTGTTATTGCTATGACCAGCCCTGTGCAGGTATTTCAGATTACCGCGATTGGAAGCGCAACAAGCCTCAATGTTACGCCAGCGGCCAGTCCTGCCATTCCGGCCGGAACCAAATACGCCATTCTTCTGAGCGACAGCCTGAGCGTGGACGGTCTGGCGCAGGACATCGCTGAAACCTTCACAATGTACCAGCGCTATATGAGCGGGTTCGCTGATGTGATGAACGGGACATCTGATGTTACCATCACTATCAATGGCGTTGCCGTTACCGTACCGGGTCAAAAATCACTGGCGAAGAAAGGTGCAAACAGCGATATCACCAGTCTTTCCGGCCTGACAACAGCGCTCAGCATTGAGCAGGGTGGAACCGGTGCGAAAAATGCATCAGGCGCTCGTACAGGGCTCGGTCTTGGAAACAGCGCCACACGAGACGTTGATAGCCAGTTTTCACCTGGATCGGGAGTATTGAACGGAGCAGCTGTAATGGCGCAATGCCATCGCGATTATCGCAACCTCGGCCCTTATGATGGTATTTCACAATATCCGCTCGGCATGTCTTTTGGCATACAGCTTGGAGGGAATGGCTGGGGTGGAGGCAGCGGAGTTGATACTTACACGGGCATGTTAACACTCCGTGGCTGGCAGGATGGAACCGGTGGTGGCTACGCGTCATGGCAGTTAGCCTCTACGTCGCAGGGCCTCAAGTATCGTCAGGGTAATGGAACCATCCTGGGCAATGCTAACGTCGGGTTCTCAACGACGCATACCCTTTATTCGACGCAGAACACCACGAAAGCCAGCGACGGAACGCTCAAGGCTGCATCACCGATCGCCAGAATCGTTAAATCTCAGGAAGATAACCAGCGTACCGATGTTGACGAAGTGGGCTTCACCTGGTGCGGCTGCGGTACGGCGAACGCCGAGGCTGAAGGGATCAAAATCTCGCGGCTGGATGTTGGGGTGTATGTTCTTATCGGCTCGGCAGGCCTGGCATCAGAAGGCTGGCAATTGCTCCCGCCAATGGACCCGGGTGGAATGGGAGAGCTGGGTGTTGTTGAAGCAGAGCAGACAGAAAGCGGTGGGCTGACGATTCGGCTTTTTAAGCGAAAATACATGCTGAGCGATGACGGGGAGATCGTCAAAATGAAAGGGGAGCCGATGGATGTGCCGGTGAACAGCTGGATCGATGTTCGCCTGGATATGCCAGAGGATAGCATCTGGAAAACAAGAGCTTCCGAAGCTTCTCTTGAACTGACAGAGCAGCCTGAGGACATTCAGCCTTAAAAATTAATAGGCGAACCCAAATTGATCTGCATTCCATTTGAAACTACTGTATATAAACACAGTAATAAAGGGAGTGCAGATTATGCCCCGAATTTCAGATATTCAGGCCGCCTTTATTGCGGCCATAGAGCTTAACCCAAAGGGCTACCGCTACCTGAGAACAGACAGCTTTATAGAAAAGTTGCGTGGTTTTAACTGGCACTTCACCCGAGCCGACGCCAATGCATGGATAGAGCGCAATCAGCCAGGCTTCGCTGACAAGACGACAGACGGTAGCGATAACAGGTACTGGATCCTGCGTAACATGGGGAGGGTCCAGTAATGGGATTTGCATCACCTGCAAGCGATTATGTCGAGCGCCAACTTTCACCCGAGGTGATTTGCAACATCGGCGCAGAAAGTAGGGTGCTTGAAACTGATTCAGGATTTGCAGTCATTGAACCAGCAGCCAAATGCGCGCCCGGGGATGTGCTGCTTATACTTTGCGATGGTCATACGCAGTTTGCCAGGTTGATGGGAAAGTCGCTCATTACAGATGATGGAGAGGCAATAGAGGGAAGCGCACTGGAAGAAGTAGAGGTGCTTGGACGCGTCACGTTCTTCATCAATCGTGCAAGCGATGACGACGACTGCCCGGTGATGTAATGGGGCATGGGTGGGGCATAAAACAGCACTCGATCTAAGGTGAACTTAGACGACTGATGTTTTCGACAACTGCAACCATCTGTTATTTGGAGCGCTCTTGGACGATCTTTGTCGATTATGAAAAATGTATGCTCATGTGATGGGGATGCAGGTGTAAACCTTCCAATCTTACGCTGGCAGCCTGATGGCTTTAATGCCACAATATTTTTTTCTTCGCATGCAGGAAAGATGATGAAAAAAGTAGCAATTGTGGCTGCGATGCTGACGTTAGCGGGATGTGTTCAGGTTGATAACTATCAGGAAGTGATTAAGCACCCGGTACCTTCGCAACTGGCAGGTTACTGGCAGTCGAAAGGTCCGCAGAGCGCGATGGTGAGCCCGGAAGCGATCGCCACGCTGGTGGTGACGCCAGAAGGGGATACGCTGGATTGCCGTCAGTGGCAGCGCGTTATCGCGGTGCCGGGTAAGATCATGCTGCGTTCAGATGATTATTATAACGTGACGCGTAAGCTGGATGTCTATCCGCTGGAGCGTGATGGGGCGGCGCTGGAGTATGACGGTATGGAACTGTACAAGGTTGACCGTCCAACGGTGGAATGCGCAGATTACCTGAGTAAGAATCCGCTGGAGAGTAAGCTTCCGTAACTTTTAACCCGAAGCAAAAAACTTGTTTGAGAACGACTGAAGGCTTTCAGCGATGCTCTGGTCCGGCTGTAAATCGCTGAGGCGTTTCCTGTAGGCCGGGGCGAGGCGCAGGGATGCGCCGAGAGGGCGGGCTTTACAGGGATGTTACCTCCGCCCGTCCCCGATAAGCCGGAAGGAATAAGCCGAAGGCACCGCGAAGCGGCGATTTTCCGCCGGAAGCCCGGGTCGCCAGGGTGGTGGCGACTGAGCCACCCTGGCACGTTCACCGGTTATGTTGTGACAGAGTAGCAAGGAACATAACGTGAACGGAATGACCACCAGAGCCGTATGTTCCCCCTCACCCCAGCCCTCTCCCTCAAGGGAGAGGGGGCCGTCTGTGCAGACATTATTTTGTGAGGATGGCGTACGCTTCGGGAGCGGGTCCGCAGACCGCACTGTTCCAGCCCTACAGCGCGTCCTCAATCACCCAGACGCTGACGCTTCCCCCGTTACAGAAGAACGTCCCTTCGCCATCCGCCGCCGTGGTCACGGTTTCCTCGCGGTTGCCTAAAAAATCACGCCAGGTCTTATTGCCGTAATTTTCCCCGAGGCAGATCGTCTTCTCGCCGTCATCACCATTCGACAGCACCACCACACAGCCCGGGTGCTCCTCAGTCCCGCTGCGGCTGAACGCAATGCAGTTTGGATGATCGAAAAACAGCGTCTGCACGCCGTGGGCAAAACGCTGCCGGGCGAGGATAAGCTCGTGGAGTTGTTCAATCACCGGCATATCGATGTGATACGTCTCGCCATCCCCGCCGGTGTCGTCATAGCTGGCGCCAAAAAGATCCGGGTAGAACACGCTCGGCACGCCGTTTTCACGCAGCAGGATGAGCGCGTAGGCCAGCGGTTTGAACCAGGCTTCAACTGGGGCTTCCAGCGCCTGCAAGGGTTGGGTGTCGTGGTTGGCAACCAGCGTCACGGCATGGAACGGATCGGCTTCCACCAGCGTACCGGTGAAAATCTGGCTCATATCGTAGTCGCGTCCCTGGCGTGAGGCTTCGTGAAATTTCATTTGCAGTGGCGCATCAAACAGCATGGTTTTGCCGTCCACCTGATTGATGTAGTGCTGCAATTTATCCACTTCGTGTGACCAGTATTCCGCCACGATAAACAGCGGCTGCGGGGCCACCTCCTGGACGTGCTCAATCCACTCTTTATAGAACCAGGCCGGGATGTGTTTTACCGCGTCAAGGCGGAAGCCGTCGCAGTGGGTTTGCTCCATCACCCAGCGCGCCCAGTATTTGATCTCCTCCGTCACCGCGTGGTTGCGAAAATCAATATTTTCACCCATCAGGTAATCGAAATTGCCCATCTCGTCGTCGACCTGATCGTTCCA
Source organism: Enterobacter sp. CRENT-193 (assembly GCF_002787395.1). Lineage (NCBI taxonomy): Bacteria > Pseudomonadati > Pseudomonadota > Gammaproteobacteria > Enterobacterales > Enterobacteriaceae > Enterobacter > Enterobacter sp. CRENT-193. Next base: position 2,645,588 of record NZ_CP024812.1, read on the forward strand.
GCCTTCGCCAGTGTAGTCGTTCACGATTTTGAAGATACCGTCCTCATTGGGGTTTTCAATGTGGTCGATACCGCTAAAGCATTTGTAATCCCAGATGAACTGCGAATACTGGCCGGCCCGAACGGGAAAGGTGTAGCGCGTCCAGGCTTCGCATTCGATGATCTCATCGCTGATTTGGGTGCGATCCTGCGCATCCACGCGCTGCACGCGGACGGGTTCCTTCTCATCGGCCCCCATTTTGTGGTTGACCACCACGTCCAGAAGCACCGCAATCTGGTTACTTTTTAAGGCGTTGATGGCCTCCAGCAACTGGGCTTTATCGCCGTATTTGGTGGCGACGCTGCCTTTCTGGTCAAACTCACCGAGGTCGAAAAGGTCATAAGAGTCATACCCGACGGAATAGCCGCCGGATGCCCCTTTGTAGGCCGGCGGTAACCAGACCATATTGATGCCGATTTCGTTCAGATTGGGGGCTAATGCCGTGACTTCTCGCCACAGTTCACCGCCGGTGGGGTAGTACCAGTGAAAACATTGTAAAAGTGTTGGGTTGCGCATGCACCATCTCCATGAGGTCGCGAAACTCAAGTATGGAGCAGGTTTGGCAGAAATGCCTGGCGAACGAAACGGTTAACGTTTGCCCGCCAGTTAAATGGCTAATTGATATCGCTATTACTTTGCGGAACCAGGACATGACCGCCCTGGTTACCGTAGGTGGAGAGAACGGTTTTCTGGATGGAAGATTGCCCGACCAGCTTCGCCAGCTCATCCATTCTGGCTTGCAGCAACGTTTTTACCTGGCCTTCGTTGTCCAGGATCACCCGCAGCGTCGGGCGAAGCTGCTCCTGAATCTGCGTCGAAGGTTCACTTTCCTGAGTGAGACGAGCCAGTGAGTGCACCGCATTAACATAGTCGGTTTCACAGATGATCAGATCATCCCATAGTCCCTGCCGGGCCAGTCGCAACATCAACTGGCTCTGCTCAAGGAGTTGCTGATAAAGGGCATAAAGTTGCGGTGCGTTACTCATTAGACGGCGTCCTGCATCAGTTGTGGCGTACCGGCAACCTCCTTCCACCCGTCAGCGATATTGCGCAGCAGGTTTTCCACCTCTTCGATGGCGCTGGCGTCGTTATTCACGTTGGCGTGCAGGAGGCGACGTACCATATAGGCATAAAGGGCAATCAGGTTTTGCGTAAGCTCATCCCCATTATTTTCCACCAGGCCAACCTTCAGCCCGTTTTCGATAATGTTGATGGCTTTTGAGAGCGCCAGCCCTTTTGCCGGGATATTACCGTCTGCCAGGAACAGACGCGCGCGTACCAGCGCGCTGAGGGCTCCATCAAATAGCATGATAACCAGCTGCTGCTGGCTGGCGCTCATCACCGCGCTTTCAACTTCTATCTTTGCGTAGGCTTGCGTGCCTTTTGCGCCGTACATGTTATCCCCCTCGGGTCTGATTAGCGTTTACTACTTGTTGCTGGACGTATTTTCGAACTGCTGCGTCAGGTAGCTGCTGGTGTTGTTCAGCGAGGTCATCAGTACGTCCAGTTGGGTAAACTGGGCTTTGTACTGTGCCACTCTTGCGTCAATACGTTCGCTAACTGAGTTATATTGATCCGTCAGCTTGTTCAGCGTTTTGCTGACGCCATCTTTGGCCGCCTGAATAATGCCTTTGCTGGAAAGCCAGTCAGTCAGATGGGTGGCCATGGTGGTGGTGATCCCGGTGGTTTTACCGTCACCCACAACCAAATCTTTCACGGCAGACGGGTTATCCGTCAGCGCTTTTTTCAGCTTGTCGCTGTCCAGTTCCAGCTTGCCCGTGCTTGGATCTGAAGTAATGCCGACCTGAGACAGCGTTTTATAGGCGGTTCCGCCGACGGTATTGCTCAGCATGGTTTTCAGCTGCGTCTGGATAGTACGCAGCGTAGTGTCTCCGAGCAGGGCACCGTTGCTGGTATCTTGTTCATCCTTACCCGGATCTACCGCCGTGTATTTTGTCAGTGAGGCGAAGCTATCTTGCAGGGTGTTGTAGGCATCCACCCAGGCTTTCATCGCCGTTTCCGCTTTCGACGTATCTTTAGCGATCGTCAGCGTCTGGTTACCGGTGGTGACATCGTTCAGGTTCAGGGTGATATCTTCCAGCGCATCGCTGATGGTGTTGCTGCTGTTTTCGATATCGACGTTATTCACCTTCAGCTTCGCGTTCTGCGCGGTGACGCTTTCCGTCATGCCGTTGCTGGCGTCGGTGCTGGTGCCGTTGTAACCCATAAAGGATTGCAGGGCGCTGTCGCCGCTCACGCTGATGCTGACCGCGTTGTCCGCCCCGGTTTCGGTGGAGGTGATGGACAGACGATACTGACCATTACCGACGTTAATAATACTGGCGGTCACGCCGGCGTCAGCTTTGTTAATCGCATCGCGAATGCCGGTCAGCGAGGAGTTTGCCGCGCTGATATCGACGGTCACCGGATCTTTACCGTTACCGGCGGTAAAGGTGATCTTGCTGTCAGCCGTGGCAATGGCCGTTTTGGTATCCGGCTGCGCGTTTTTGGTCGTCAGGGTTTGCGCCTGCGCCAGCTGCGACACGCTGATGGTGTATTTACCGGCAATCGCGCTGCCGGTAGTGGTGGCGCTGAATGCCGTGGAGCTGCTCGACGTGCTGGTCGCCGTAAACAGGTCGGCTTTATTCAGCGCGGTGTTGGCAGTCTGAAAGGCTTCCAGTGAACTCTTCAACGTGCCGTAAGCGCTCAGCTTGGCGGTATAAGATGACTGTTGTTTGGAAATCGGCGTCAGCTGCTCTTTTTCGGCCTTGGTCAGACTATCCAGAATGTCTGCTAACTTAAGACCCGATCCAATCCCCAATGATGAAATACTTGCCATATTTATTCCTTAATCTATCGACACGTAGAACGAATAGTGGGGTTATCGGCTTTTATGGGGGAAAGTTTACGGTTAATTTCTTTTTTTTAATGGCGGGAATAACGGTAATAGAGAAGAGCTTTTCCGTGGCTAAAAAAATTAACGCGATCCTGAAAAAAAATCTAAAGGTTGGTTTGGACCAGACGATAACACCTTTGACGGCGATGAAGCCGAAGGGTGGAAACCCAAATCTAACCAAACAGATTTGATGAACAACAGGAATCGAAATCATGGCACAAGTCATTAATACCAACAGCCTCTCGCTGATCACTCAGAACAACATCAACAAGAACCAGTCCGCTCTGTCTTCTTCTATCGAGCGTCTGTCTTCTGGTCTGCGTATCAACAGCGCGAAAGATGACGCTGCGGGCCAGGCTATCGCTAACCGCTTCACCTCTAACATCAAAGGTCTGACTCAGGCTGCACGTAACGCTAACGACGGTATCTCTCTGGCGCAGACCACTGAAGGCGCACTGTCTGAAATCAACAACAACCTTCAGCGTGTTCGTGAACTGACCGTTCAGGCAACTACCGGTACTAACTCTGATTCTGACCTGTCTTCCATCCAGGACGAAATCAAATCCCGTCTGGACGAAATTGACCGCGTATCTGGTCAGACTCAGTTCAACGGCGTGAACGTGCTGGCAAAAGACGGCACCATGAAGATTCAGGTTGGCGCAAACGATGGTCAGACTATTTCCATTGATTTGCAGAAAATTGACTCTTCAACCTTGGGTCTGAGTGGATTCTCTGTTTCTCAAAACTCACTCAAGACTAGTGACGCGGTTACACAAATTAATACAGCGGCCAACTCTGCGCCGTTGAATGTTGATTTAAGTGGTGTTGCCTCAGATTTGGATGTAGAAGCATCAACTCTGACTCTGCGTAACGTTCTTGATAAAGATGGTGCAGCAACTGCAAATTACGTAGTTCAGTCAGGAAGCGACTTCTATGCCGCTTCAGTTGACCGCGACAGCGGTAAAGTAATTCTTAACAAAGCAGATATTGATTATACTGATAGTGCAAATGGCCTTAATACCACTGCTACCCAAGCTGGGCAACTGGTTAAAGTTACAACCGATAAAGATGGTAATGCAGCTTCTTACGTTACCTTCCAGGGTAAAAACTATGCAGCTAATGCGGATTCTCTGGTTGATACAGGTGATGACGATGCTACAAACCAAACAGCAGCGGCGACTACTAACAAAGTGACTGTTGCTCTTAGTGGTGCGACCCCTACAGCAGAATTCAAAGGAGCTGCAAGCGCAAATCCTTTGGCTGTTTTAGATAAAGCAATTGCTCAGATTGACAGCTTCCGTTCTTCTCTGGGTGCGGTACAGAACCGTCTGAGCTCTGCGGTAACCAACCTGAACAACACCACCACCAACCTGTCTGAAGCGCAGTCCCGTATTCAGGACGCCGACTATGCGACCGAAGTGTCCAACATGTCTAAAGCGCAGATCATCCAGCAGGCCGGTAACTCCGTGCTGTCCAAAGCTAACCAGGTTCCTCAGCAGGTTCTGTCTCTGCTGCAAGGCTAATCACCTGATTACGCTCAAACCCCGCTTCGGCGGGGTTTTTTCTGTCCGCATTCACGCGTAACCCCCCAAATAACCCCTCATTTCACCCACTATTCACCCGATTAAAACCCCTCCAGAATCGGATAATCATGCCGATAACTCAACTAACGCAGGGCTGTTTATCGTGAATTCACTCTATACCGCTGAAGGTGTAATGGATAAACACTCGCTGTGGCAGCGTTATGTTCCGCTGGTGCGTCACGAAGCATTGCGCCTCCAGGTGCGTTTGCCGGCGAGCGTGGAACTGGACGATCTGCTACAGGCGGGCGGTATCGGGTTATTGAATGCAGTTGACCGGTACGACGCTCTGCAAGGAACGGCATTTACGACTTACGCAGTGCAGCGTATTCGTGGTGCGATGCTGGACGAGCTGCGCAGCCGCGACTGGGTGCCGCGCAGCGTTCGCCGCAACGCGCGCGAAGTGGCGCATGCGATGGGGCAGCTGGAACAGGAACTGGGGCGCAACGCGACGGAAACCGAAGTGGCGGAACGTCTGGGCATTCCTGTTGAAGAATATCGTCAGATGTTGCTCGATACCAATAACAGCCAACTCTTCTCTTATGATGAGTGGCGCGAAGAGCATGGCGATAGCATCGAACTGGTGACGGATGAACATCAGCAAGAAAACCCGTTACACCACTTACTGGAAGGGAATTTACGCCAGCGCGTGATGGAAGCGATTGAAGCTTTACCGGAACGTGAGCAACTGGTGTTAACCCTCTATTACCAGGAAGAGCTCAATCTCAAAGAGATTGGTGCCGTGCTGGAGGTGGGCGAGTCACGGGTGAGCCAGCTGCACAGCCAGGCCATTAAACGCCTGCGCACAAAACTGGGTAAGTTATAGGTGAGTCATTCGCCTTGGAAATGCCGCACAACGTATTGACAACCAGGAGTTATCATGACGGTGCAGCAATCTAAAAGACGGCCTTTAAGCCGCTACCTGAAAGACTTTAAACACAGCCAGACGCATTGCGCCCACTGTAAAAAATTACTCGACCGCATCACGCTGGTTCGTCGCGGTGAAATCGTGAATAAGATTGCGATTTCCCGCCTCGACACGCTGATGGATGAAGCCGCCTGGCTTGAAGAGCAAAAAGAGTGGGTAGCGCTTTGCCGTTTCTGTGGCGATCTCCATTGCAAAGAGCAAAGCGACTTCTTCGATATTATCGGCTTCAAGCAGTTCCTGTTTGAACAAACCGAGATGAGTCACGGCACCGTGCGTGAATACGTGGTTCGCCTGCGCCGCCTGGGTCAGCATTTGACCATGCAAAATATCTCCCGCGATCTGCTGACGACCGGATACCTGGATGAAAATCTGGAGCCCTGGCTGCCCGCCACCAGTACCAACAATTACCGCATCGCGCTGCGAAAGTATGCACAATATAAAGTCCAGATGCCGGGCGTCATAAAGCAGAAAGTCCGCGCCGGAACAACTTCTGATATATATTAAAAAAGAATAAGATGTAGCGCAGCCGCCTTTGACGTTGCAGGCGATTTCTCTACACTACTCAAAAATTCCACTGTATCGGAGTACTTATGAAATTAGCACTTCTGGGTCGTCAGGCGCTGATGGGGATGATGGCCGTTGCGCTGGTCGCGGGGATGAGCGTGAAAACGTTCGCGGCAGAGAATCTGCTCAACAAAGTTAAAGAGCGCGGCACGCTGCTGGTTGGGCTGGAAGGAACCTATCCTCCGTTCAGCTTCCAGGGTGACGACGGTAAACTGACCGGTTTTGAAGTGGAGTTTGCGCAGGAGCTGGCAAAACACCTCGGCGTTAAAGCCTCCCTGAAACCCACCAAATGGGATGGGATGCTGGCGTCACTGGATTCCAAACGTATTGACGTGGTGATTAACCAGGTAACCATTTCTGACGAACGTAAGAAGAAGTATGACTTCTCCACGCCGTACACCGTGTCCGGTATTCAGGCGCTGGTGAAGAAAGGTAACGAAGGCAGCATCAAGTCCGCAGCGGATCTGAAAGGTAAGAAAGTCGGCGTCGGTCTGGGCACCAACTACGAAGAGTGGCTGCGCCAGAACGTGCAGGGCGTGGACATCCGTACCTACGATGATGACCCGACGAAATACCAGGATCTGCGCGTAGGCCGTATCGACGCCATTCTGGTGGACCGCCTGGCAGCGCTGGATCTGGTGAAGAAAACCAACAATACCCTGGCTGTCGCGGGTGATGCGTTCTCCCGTCAGGAGTCCGGCGTGGCGGTGCGTAAGGGTAACGAGGATCTGCTGAAAGCCATCGATGGTGCCATTGCTGAGATGCAGAAAGACGGTAGCCTGAAAGCGCTTTCTGAGAAGTGGTTCGGCGCAGACGTGACGAAATAATTCGCTGACTGACAAAAAAAGGCGCTTTTAAAAGCGCCTTTTTTATTTCTCGCGCGTCTGCGTGCATAATGAAATAACAATTGTTTGCGTGACCGGAGGAACCATGTCACTACAGAATTTAACGCGCTTTCCCCGTCTGGAATTTATCGGCGCACCCACGCCGCTGGAGTTTCTTCCGAGATTTTCTGACTATCTGGGGCGCGATATTTTCATTAAGCGTGACGATGTGACGCCCATGGCGATGGGCGGGAATAAGCTGCGCAAGCTGGAATTTCTCGCCGCCGATGCCCTGCGCGAGGGGACGGATACGCTGATCACCGCCGGGGCAATTCAGTCTAACCACGTTCGCCAGACGGCGGCAGTGGCGGCGAAGCTGGGGCTCCACTGCGTAGCCCTGCTGGAGAACCCGATCGGGACGCAGGCAGAGAATTACCTGACTAACGGTAACCGTCTGCTGCTGGATCTGTTCAACGTGCAGGTTGAAATGGTCGACGCGTTGACCGACCCGGCAGCACAGCTCGACGAGCTGGCGACGCGTCTGGAAGCGCAGGGTTTTCGTCCGTACGTGATCCCGGTTGGCGGCTCGAATGCGCTGGGTGCCCTCGGCTATGTTGAGAGCGCGCTGGAAATCGCTCAGCAGTGCGAAGGCGCGGTAAGTTTATCCTCGGTGGTGGTGGCGTCCGGCAGTGCGGGGACCCATGCCGGTTTAGCGGTCGGGCTTGAGCGGCTGATGCCGGAGGTCGAGCTGATTGGCGTGACGGTTTCCAGAAGCGTTGCGGACCAAAAGCCGAAAGTCGTCACCCTGCAACAGGCGGTGGCTGAACAGCTTGCGCTTCAGGCGAAGGCGGAAATATTGCTGTGGGATGACTATTTCGCGCCGGGCTATGGCACCCCCAATGATGAAGGGATGGAGGCCGTTAAGCTGCTGGCCCGTCTCGAAGGTATTCTGCTTGACCCGGTCTATACCGGTAAGGCAATGGCGGGCCTGATCGACGGCATCGCCCGGAAGCGCTTTAAGGATGAAGGACCTATTTTGTTTGTTCATACTGGCGGAGCGCCTGCGCTGTTTGCCTATCATCCTCATGTCTAAAAATCAGGTAGAAAAATAACAATGCAAGAAAGTATTCAACTGGTTATTGATTCGCTGCCGTTCTTGCTTAAAGGCGCGGTGTTTACTTTACAGCTCAGTATCGGCGGGATGTTCTTCGGGCTGGTGCTCGGGTTTGTGCTGGCACTGATGCGCATGTCCAACATCTGGCCGGTGCGATGGCTGGCGCGGTTTTACATCTCCGTGTTCCGCGGAACGCCGCTTATCGCCCAGCTGTTTATGATTTACTACGGGCTGCCACAGTTCGGTATCGAGCTGGATCCGATCCCGGCGGCGATGATTGGCCTGTCGCTGAATACAGCGGCGTACACCTCTGAAACGCTGCGTGCGGCGATCTCCTCCATCGATAAAGGGCAGTGGGAAGCGGCGGCCAGTATCGGGATGACCCCGTGGCAGACGCTGCGCCGGGCGATCCTGCCCCAGGCGGCGCGCGTGGCGCTGCCGCCGCTGAGCAACAGCTTTATCAGCCTGGTGAAAGACACCTCCCTTGCGGCGACCATTCAGGTGCCGGAGCTGTTCCGTCAGGCGCAGCTGATCACCTCGCGTACGCTGGAAGTGTTTACTATGTATCTGGCGGCCTCGCTGATTTACTGGGTGATGGCGACGGTGCTGTCCGCTCTGCAAAACTATTTTGAAAACCAGCTTAACCGCCAGGAGCGTGATCCAAAATGAGTGCAATTGACGTCAAAAACCTGGTGAAAAAATTCCACGGGCAAACGGTGCTGCATGGCATTGATCTTGAGGTTGAGCAGGGCGAAGTGGTGGCAATTATCGGCCCGAGCGGGTCAGGCAAAACCACGCTGCTGCGCAGCATCAATTTACTGGAGCAGCCCGAAGGCGGGACGATCCGCGTGGGTGATATCACCATTGATACCGGGAAACCCATCAGCCAGCAAAAAGGGCTGATTCGCCGCCTGCGCCAGCATGTCGGCTTCGTGTTCCAGAGCTTTAATCTCTTCCCGCACCGCACGGTGCTGGAAAACATTATTGAAGGGCCGGTCATCGTCAAGCGGGAACCTAAGGAAGACGCCACGGTCCGCGCCCGCGAGCTGCTGGCGAAGGTTGGCCTGGCAGGGAAGGAGACGAGCTATCCGCGTCGCTTATCTGGCGGGCAGCAGCAGCGTGTCGCTATTGCACGCGCGCTGGCGATGCGCCCTGATGTGATCCTGTTTGACGAACCCACATCCGCGCTCGATCCTGAGCTGGTTGGGGAAGTGCTGAACACCATCCGACAGCTGGCGCAGGAGAAACGCACGATGGTGATTGTGACGCATGAAATGAGCTTCGCCCGCGACGTTGCCGATCGGGCTATTTTCATGGATCAGGGGAGAATAGTTGAGCAGGGGCCAGCTAAAGCGCTGTTTGCCAATCCGCAGCAGCCCCGTACCCGTCAGTTCCTTGAAAAATTCTTAATGCAGTAGCATTTTAGCGTTCAATTTGCTCCAGATGCCGCTTCTGGAGCAAATTATCCTCCCTTAAACTCCGTTCTGTTGCTTTTTTATTCCGCCTGAAGTGGATAAGCCATCGCCAAATTAAAGATAATCGGCCTGTGGCCGATATTTTATATACATAATCATGCTAAATGTGTTAGGTTATATTCACCATAATAATGATTATCTTTATCAGAGGCTTCATTCGGCAAGTATGAGGGATATAGACTTTTTCACCTGGCGACGGGAATGCGTCCTCCGGTTTCAGCAAATGACCTGTGCTGACGAGGTATATCAGGAACTTCAGCGACAAACGCAGGCGCTTGAATTCGATTATTATGCGCTTTGTGTTCGACACCCTGTGCCATTTACCCGCCCGCGAACATCCGTCCATTCCAGTTATCCGCAACAATGGATGGCGCAATATCAGTCCGAGAATTATTTCGCCATTGACCCGGTACTGAAGCCGGAGAATTTCATTCAGGGACATTTGCCCTGGACGGATGAATTATTCACGGATGCCCAGCAATTATGGGACGGCGCGCGGGACCACGGTTTACGCAAGGGAATAACGCAGTGTCTGATGATGCCAAATCATGCGCTCGGTTTCCTTTCCGTGTCATGTACCAGCTTACAGGCACACTCGATATCCAGTGAAGAAGTTGAGCTGCGTTTACAAATGCTGGTCCAGATGGCGCTCACTACGCTGTTGCGCTTTGAACATGAGACGGTGATGCCGCCTGAAATGAAATTCAGCAAGCGTGAACGGGAAATTCTGAAGTGGACCGCAGAAGGGAAGACGTCGGCAGAAATCGCCATCATTCTTTCCATCTCGGAAAATACCGTCAATTTCCACCAGAAGAATATGCAGAAGAAATTCAACGCACCGAATAAGATCCAGATAGCGTGTTATGCCGCGGCGACGGGACTTATCTGACTGATATCACGTTCTGCGTGTCAGACGAGAAAACGGCTGAATGCTTTGCATCCAGCCGTTTTTGTTACTGGCGGTAGGCTTGTTTAATTTGCTTAACCGTATTGGCAAAAACAGCGGATTCCGCCTGGTCTTCCATCTGCGCGATCTGTTTTTCCATTTTAATGATCACACGACCAGCATCAGCCTGGCCCATCGCCTGTAGCATAAGCGTCAGCAGCGACTTCAGGCAGTTTACTTCCTGTGCCAGTTCCTGGTTATTCTCGGCAGTGGCAAATTCAGGTGTGCTCATTTATTTTCCTCATTATAAAACAGCGCATGAGCGCGACGATGAAAGTTAAGGCGGCGGAGTATACCACAAGCTATGGCAAAAAATGCAGTGGTTGTTTTTTATACTTGTCGCGCCGCGATTATTGGTCGACGCGGATTATGAAGGTACTCTGTCCAATATGTTAGCGGCAATTAAATGTTTATCCCCGGTTCGTCATTCGTTAATTGTTGTTACAAAAAATCGCGCGCACTTTTTCGTTTGAGTTAACAACTGTTTTAGTAACTTTTTGAATATCGATGCTAGAAAATAGCGGTAAAAGCCCAGCGGACAAGGGTTTTCTTTCCACTTGCTGTACAGCCTAATTTCCAAAAACGAGACCAGAATCGTATAGCCGATTTTTTAGCGTTTTAATCTTGCATGGAAAACCGTTAATATAAACCCAATTAGCAGTCAGTAGCGTTATCCCTATTCTGGAGACATTTCCTTTGATCAACGTCCTTCTTGTTGATGACCACGAACTGGTGCGCGCAGGGATACGACGCATTCTTGAAGATATAAAGGGTATTAAAGTTGCCGGCGAGGCGTGCTGTGGCGAAGATGCCGTCAAATGGTGTCGCGCTAACTCCGCAGACGTGGTGCTGATGGATATGAACATGCCCGGTATTGGCGGGCTTGAAGCCACGCGCAAAATCGCGCGCATGTTCGTTGATACCAAAGTTATCATGCTGACCGTCCATACCGAAAATCCGCTGCCTGCCAGGGTTATGCAGGCGGGTGCTGCCGGGTATCTCAGTAAAGGCGCCGCGCCGCAGGAAGTTGTCAATGCGATCCGCACCGTATACGCCGGGCAGCGTTACATCGCTTCTGATATTGCTCAACAGATGGCTCTGAGTCAGATTGAACCGGAAAAAACGGAATCTCCGTTTGCCAGTTTGTCTGAGCGCGAATTGCAGATTATGCTGATGATCACTAAAGGTCAGAAGGTGAATGAGATCTCAGAGCAGTTGAATCTCAGCCCGAAAACGGTCAACAGCTATCGCTATCGGATGTTCAGTAAATTGAACATTCACGGTGATGTCGAACTGACTCACCTGGCCATTCGCCATGGTTTGTGCAATGCGGAGTCGTTAATAAGTCAGTGAGTGAAGCGTTCGATTCAAAAGCATTTCTGAAAACCGTTACCAGCCAGCCGGGCGTCTACCGAATGTACGACGCTGGCGGTACGGTTATCTATGTCGGTAAGGCAAAAGATCTGAAAAAACGCCTTTCCAGCTATTTCCGCAGCAATCTTGCCTCTCGTAAAACCGAAGCACTGGTCGCACTCATCCACAACATTGATGTCACCGTGACGCACACGGAAACGGAAGCGCTGCTGCTTGAGCACAACTATATCAAGCTGTATCAGCCGCGCTACAACGTCCTGCTGCGCGATGATAAGTCCTACCCGTTTATCTTCCTGAGCGGTGATACCCATCCTCGCCTGGCGATGCATCGTGGCGCTAAGCATGCGAAGGGTGAATACTTTGGCCCTTTCCCGAACGGTTATGCCGTACGCGAAACGCTGGCGCTGTTGCAAAAAATCTTCCCCGTTCGCCAGTGTGAAAACAGCGTCTACCGCAACCGTTCCCGGCCGTGCCTGCAATATCAGATTGGCCGCTGCCTGGGGCCGTGCGTTGAAGGGCTGGTAAGCGAAGAAGAGTACGCGCAGCAGGTGGAATATGTCCGCCTGTTTTTAGCCGGGAAAGACGATCAGGTGCTGACGCAACTGATTACTCGTATGGAAAAAGCCAGCGCGGCGCTGGAATTTGAAGAGGCCGCACGCATCCGCGACCAGATCCAGGCGGTGCGCAGGGTGACCGAGAAGCAGTTTGTTTCTAATACGGGCGACGACCTCGATGTTATCGGCGTAGCCTTTGACGCCGGTCTGGCCTGCGTTCACGTGCTGTTTATTCGTCAGGGTAAAGTGCTCGGCAGCCGCAGCTACTTCCCGAAAGTGCCTGGCGGCACCGAGCTGGGTGAAGTGGTGGAGACTTTCGTCGGCCAGTTTTATTTGCAGGGCAGCCAGATGCGTACGCTGCCCTCGGAGATCCTTCTAGACTTCACGCTCGACGATAAAACCCTGCTGGCGGAATCGCTTTCAGAGCTGGCAGGCCGCCGGGTGAATGTCCAGACGAAACCGCGGGGCGATCGCGCACGTTATCTGAAGCTGGCGCGAACCAATGCCGCCACGGCGCTGACCACCAAACTGTCCCAGCAGTCGACCGTCAGCCAGCGTTTAACCGCCCTTGCTACGCTGCTCAAGCTGCCGGAAGTGAAACGCATGGAATGCTTCGACATCAGCCATACGATGGGTGAGCAGACCGTGGCGTCGTGTGTGGTCTTTGATGCGAATGGCCCCCTGCGGGCAGAGTATCGTCGCTATAACATCACCGGCATTACGCCCGGTGACGATTATGCCGCCATGAACCAGGTGCTGCGCCGTCGCTATGGTAAAGCGATTGAAGAGAGCAAAATCCCGGACGTTATCCTTATCGACGGCGGGAAAGGGCAGTTGGGGCAGGCGAAGGCGGTATTCGAATCGCTCGACGTAGAGTGGGACAAGAACCATCCGCTGCTGCTAGGGGTAGCGAAGGGGGCAGATCGTAAGGCTGGCCTGGAAACGCTGTTCTTTGAGCCGGAAGGCGAGGGCTTTAGCCTGCCGCCGGATTCCCCTGCGCTGCACGTGATCCAGCATATTCGCGATGAGTCGCACGATCATGCCATCAGCGGGCACCGTAAAAAACGGGCGAAAGTGAAAAATACCAGTACCCTTGAGACGATTGAAGGCGTCGGGCCAAAACGTCGCCAGATGCTGTTGAAGTATATGGGCGGATTGCAAGGATTACTCAACGCCAGTATGGAAGAAATTGCAAAAGTGCCGGGTATTTCGCAAGGGCTGGCAGAAAAGATCTACTACTCGTTGAAACATTGAGGGCTCTGTAGCAACATAGAGCTAAATTTTACTGACAACAGACAGTTACCGTCATCATGCGATTTAATATCCCTACGTTGCTCACTCTCTTTCGCGTTGTGCTCATTCCGTTCTTCGTCCTGGCATTTTACCTGCCGGTCGTCTGGGCGCCTTTTGCCTGTGCGCTTATTTTCCTGATCGCTGCCGTGACGGACTGGTTTGACGGTTATCTGGCGCGTCGCTGGAACCAGAGCACCCGCTTTGGCGCATTCCTCGATCCGGTTGCGGATAAGGTGATGGTAGCAATCGCGATGGTGCTGGTGGCGGAACATTATCATACCTGGTGGGTGACGCTGCCTGCCGCGACCATGATTGGACGTGAGATTATTATCTCTGCCCTGCGCGAGTGGATGGCGGAGCTGGGTAAACGCAGCAGCGTGGCGGTGTCCTGGATTGGGAAAGTTAAAACCACTGCGCAGATGGCGGCGCTGGTGTGGATGCTGTGGCGTCCGAATGCCTGGGTTGAGTGGGCCGGCATTGGTCTGCTGTGGGTTGCGGCGGTGCTGACATTGTGGTCAATGCTGCAATATTTGAACGCTGCGCGCGGTGATTTGCTTGAACAGTGATCGTTTCGGCTTAATTTTCAGCAAACGGTCCTGAGATGCAAAAAATAACGTTGACTCATAACGTCATATCAGTAGAATGCAACGCATCGAACGGCGGCACAGTTAGCCGGACGATAATGAAATCAAGTGGTTAGGAAGTCGTTAAATAGTTACTTGATGACATGCGGGAATAGCTCAGTTGGTAGAGCACGACCTTGCCAAGGTCGGGGTCGCGAGTTCGAGTCTCGTTTCCCGCTCCAGATTAAAGCATCGGCAGTTTGCGGGTGCAGGTCGAAAGACAACAGATTTAAGGCGCGTTAGCAAAGCGGTTATGTAGCGGATTGCAAATCCGTCTAGTCCGGTTCGACTCCGGAACGCGCCTCCACTTTCTTCCCTGGCCGGATGGTGGAATCGGTAGACACAAGGGATTTAAAATCCCTCGGCGTTCGCGCTGTGTGGGTTCAAGTCCCACTCCGGCTACCATGGGAAAACGCAGAATAATCAAAGCAATAAGCAGTGTCGTGAAACCACCGAAAGGTGGTTTTTTTGTGCCTGCAATTCCCCCTTCCTGACAACAAATCTTATTTTTCGTGCCTGACCCATGCACAACCATAATTTTTCGATCATTATGCGTCGAGGGCGTTTCCTTATCGCGTAAATTCTTATATCTCCGTTTCATCGATTGCCCTGCGGCAGCTTCGCAGATAACTTCATTTGGATTTTCCTTAGAAAAAGTGGAAGAGCTTGCAAATGGGCTGGGCAAGGGTATCAACAAATGATCAAAACATTGTTCTCCGGCGACAAGCTCTCGAACGTACAGGATATGAACTACGGTTGACAAGAGGCATCTAAAACCGCAATGGCGCTGGATTTGACCACTGGGAGCATTACGGGATGGCAGATGTACCAGATAGCTAAAGAGAATTGATTATGTCACAAGAATTAGAATTTTCGCTTCATCCACCCGTTTGGCCTGCCATCGTCTATTTTGTTGTATCTGTTGCAATTTTTTTCTTGCTTTATCTCGGGAAACTAAAAGTTAACAGGCTGCATAAATACCCGCTATTTATCGCATATATGGTGTTTGTAATCGCTGTTGCAGCCGTTCAGATAAACATCTTTGCTAATGGCTACGAGTTTGTCCGCAGCTTTTTGCATATCGATTTTGACCCCTATCGATATGACTCGGTATATTGGGGATCATTGTTTTTCTCCATAATTTACTTGCTGGCGTTGCCCCGGAACAAGTTTTAGCATAATGAAATTTTCATTTAAGGGACGTTATGTCTTTACCGCCATTGTATGCACTGCGTGCGTTTGAAGTTGCTGCGCGGTTGAACTCCTTCAGTAAAGCCGCTGAAACGCTCAATATTACGCCGGGTGCGGTCAGCAGACATGTTCGTACCCTTGAACTGTGGTTCGACTGCGAGCTTTTCAAAAGGCAAGGTCCTCGCGTGGAGGTCACTGAAGCCGGGCGAGTGCTTGCCGGACAGCTGAACGAGAGCTTCACGAGCATTGAATGGGCCTGCCGGGCATTTCGCAGTGAAAACCACCTGCTGCGGTTAAAAGCACCCAGCACCCTGACCATGAGATGGCTTCTCGACGTGCTGCGATCTTTTCGCAACAACCATGCAAAACCACAGGTTGAGATTGCCAGCGTCTGGATGGACATTGATACCGTTGATTTCAATCTTGAGCCCTACGACTGCGCCATCCTTCTTGGTAATGGCCGTTTTGGTGACACAACGGAGAGTCAGCTGCTTTTTCATGAATGGCTTATCCCGGTTTGTACCCCATCACTTATCGAACCGGCCCGGCAACGGCTTCCGCAATGCGATTTGATCCATCCTTCACCGGACAGACGTGACTGGCGGCGCTGGCTGCGAAGAACAGGATTGTTCCCGGGGCTCGATATGAGCAGCGGTATGGTGTTCGATACCCTTGAACAGGGAAGTATTGCCGCGATGAACGGGCACGGCATCGCTATCGCCGACCTGCATCTCACGCTTGATGCCCTGAAAAGTGGCCTGCTGGGCCTGCCGTTCAGGGAAGCTATTGCGACGGGGGATGGCTACTACCTCGTCTGGCCAAAAAATTCACTCAAAAGAGAGAGCATTCAGCATCTTCTGGCCTGGCTGCAAAACCATACCCCGGTCGTTCCGGCGCTGGATATCGATTATCTGGAATACGATGACAGTCGGGTTTATTAATACCGTTATGAATAAGATATGTTTGCCATCTTTTTATAACGTTCTGGCAAAGCGCTGTTCAGGCTGAGTATCTTATCCAGAATATAAAATGCTGGCGTGTTTTTCTGTTGCTCAGCGTCAATGATTGCCGCACGTAATAGCGTGGCGGCAGACGAAATTCTGTTAAAATATTCTTCAGTCTCGGGCGTCTGTAATTCACCCGACGTGGCGTAACGCACGTCCGGCCAGCCGGAGAAGTCGAGCAGCGGAAGGGGCTTTCCTGCTTCAGGATGACAGGCTGAAATCAGCGCAGCCGCTTGCTTAGGGTCGCGATGGGCAACGGATAGCATGTATACGCGCTGCGCAAACGGTGACAGAGCCTCAGAGTGATGTTTCGTCGCCATAAGCATGGCCATAAAATCCTGTAAATCATCGGCTGAATCGGTGTCAGGTGGTAATACAGTTTTCAATAACTGATATAACGCATCAAGTGTCATATTTGCCCCGGATCCTCTTATCATTATTATTCAGTTTGCGGCTGAACGTTTTATCGACCCGCGCAAAGGCGGGTCGTGAAGATGATATTTGAATGCGGTCGCATCAGAAAAACGATTAATAATGGCAATCACTGTGAGTTTTTCTCACTATAGCCTTTTCGTTTCACACTCCACCCAGGTACGCCTTCCTCACCTCCGGATCCTTCAGCAACGCCTCGCCGCTGCCGCTTAACCGAATCTGGCCGTTAACCATCACATAGCCGCGGTCGGACAACTTCAGCGCGTGGTGCGCATTCTGCTCGACCAGAAAAATCGTCATTCCGTTACGGGCCAGTTCGCGCAGCGTCTGGAAGATCTGTTTAACCACAATTGGCGCGAGGCCGAGGCTGGGTTCATCCAGCAGCAGAAGTTTAGGACGGCTCATCAGCGCGCGGGCGATAGCCAGCATTTGCTGTTCACCGCCTGAAAGCGTCATCGCCCGCTGGTTACGTCGCTCTTTGAGGCGAGGGAAGAGGTCGAACATGCTTTGCATATCTTCCGCTGCATGCTGATTGCCGACGGGGATTGTCCCCATCAGCAGGTTCTCTTCTACAGACATATCCGGGAAAATGCGTCGTCCCTCAGGTGCCTGCGCGATGCCGCCGGTGGCAACATAGTGGGTAGATTTGTGGCTGATATCCTCGCCGCAGAAGAGGATCTGCCCGTTGCGGATCCGGGGCTGACCAAAGACAGACATCAGTAATGTTGACTTCCCCGCGCCGTTAGCGCCAATCAGGGCAACGGTTTCCCCTTCGTTAACCTCAAGCGAAACCTGCTTCAACGCCTGGATCACCCCGTAGAAAACATCCACATCCTGAAACTGAAGCATCGGTTCGCTCACAGATTTACCTCGCTTTCGTCGGTGCCCAGATACGCGGCAATCACTTTTTCATTGTGCTGAATCTCAGCCGGTTTACCTCTGGCAATTACATCGCCGTGATCGAGCACAATGATGTCATCTGAAATGCCCATCACCATCCCCATATCATGCTCGATCAGCAAAACCGTGATGTCATGGTGGTCGCGCAGGAACCGGATGATCTCACTCAGCTTGTGCGTCTCCACCGGGTTCAGGCCGGCAGCAGGTTCATCGAGACAAATCATCTCCGGGCCGGTACACATGGCGCGGGCGATTTCGAGGCGTCGTTGCTGACCATAGGACATTTCCCCGGCCAGACGGTTCGCGCAATCCACCAGATCCACCACCTCCAGCCAGTAAAACGCCCGGTCCAGCGCATCGTTTTCTGCCCGACGATACGCAGGGGTATTCAGCACACCCGCCAGCAGATTGCGGTTGACGCGCATGTGCTGTGCCACCAGCAGGTTTTCCACAACAGACATCTCGCGGAACAGGCGGATGTTCTGAAACGTGCGCGCAAGACCCGCGCGGTTCACCAGATGCGTGCCGCCAAACATTTTATAGAACAGGCGTTGACCAAGCTGCGCCGGGTTGAGCCAGTCGCCCGGCTGGAATTTCTGGCCGAGCACCTGAATGACATTGGTGGTTTTATTTCGTGCATTGAACAGAATGTTGCCGCCGGAGGCCCGGTAGAAACCGGTCAGGCAGTTAAAGACGGTCGTTTTTCCTGCGCCGTTAGGCCCAATCAGTGCGGTAATGGAGCCGCGCTGCACCTCAAGATTGACGTCGTTTAAGGCCTTGATCCCGCCGAAGTGCATCATCAGATGTTCTACACGTAAAATCGTTGCGTTCATGGCGCCACTCCTTTACGCACGGTAAATCCGCTGCGGTTGATGCGGATCAGACCGCGAGGACGCCAGATCATCATCACCACCATCAGCATGCCAAACAGCAGCACCCGGTATTCCGCAAAGCTGCGCAGCAGTTCCGGCGTGACGGTCAGCACAAAGGCGGCCAGTACGACGCCGACGGTGGAGCCCATCCCGCCCAGGACCACAATGGCGAGGATCAGGGCCGATTCAAAAAAGGTGAAAGAGGTCGGGTTAACAAACCCCTGGTAGGTGGCAAAAAACACCCCGGCGATACCTGCCGTCGATGCGCCCAGGGTGAAGGCCGAGAGTTTGACCAGAACGTGATTCAGCCCCATGGAACGGCAGGCAATCTCATCCTCACGGAGCGCTTCCCACGCCCGTCCAATGGGCATTCGGGTCAGCCGGTGTTTAATGTAGAGCACCAGCATGACTACCAGGAAAAGTACCGCATAGATGAAAATAAACTTCATGTTGGGGTTATAGGTCAGGCCGAAGAACTCGTGGAAGGGGACGCCGCCTTCTTTGGCGCGTCGGCCAAACTCAAGGCCAAAAAAGGTTGGGGCAGGGGCTGAAACGCCGTTTGGCCCGCCGGTGAAGGTGAGCCAGTTGTTCAGCACCAGGCGGATGATCTCGCCAAACCCGAGCGTGACGATGGCGAGATAATCCCCGTGCATGCGCAACACCGGAAAGCCAAGCAGGGCGCCTGCGCCCGCGGCCATTAGCGCCGCCAGCGGCAGCATGCTCCAGAACCCAAGCCCCAGATACTGATACCCGAGCGCCAGCCCGTAAGCGCCGATGGCATAGAAGGCGACATAACCCAGATCCAGCAGCCCTGCCAGGCCAACAACAATGTTCAGCCCAAGACCGAGCAGGACGTAGATCAGTCCGAGAATGGCAACCGTCAGAAGGTATTTCGTTGCTACAAACGGGAAGCAGATCGCCAGCGTGACAATCAGCGGAATGATCCAGCGCATGCGGCTTTTATACGCCGGCGGCCGGACATACACGCCCGCATTGTCGGATTCAAACCGCGTCTGTAAACGTCTTCCGGCCGCCGTAGCTGAAAAGGCGCTCAGCAAAAAACGTCCCACCATCACCGTGCCAACAATCCACGCCAGCCGCTGGCCGTCAAAGGTAAAGCTGTAACCATCCAGTATCACACCCGCAATCGGGCCGAAAATAATCAGGGCGATCATTCCGGAAAAAATTGCGTCCAGAATGCAGCGCTTCAGGGAAAAACCGTCAGAGGTCATCGCGTTGTTCCTTACACTTTAGCCACGACAGGGCGGCCCAGCAGCCCCTGAGGACGGAAGATCAGAATTAAGACCAGCAATCCAAACGAGAACACGTCTTTATAATCCGAGTTCACCATCCCGGAGAATTGCGCTTCTGCGACGCCCAGAATCAGCCCGCCAAGCATCGCACCGGGCAAAGAGCCGATGCCGCCCAGCACCGCCGCCGTAAAGGCCTTGATGCCGATAACAAACCCGACGTAAAAATCAAAGGTGCCGTAATTCATGGTGATCAGCACGCCCGCCAGCCCGGCCATGGCTGCGCCGATAACAAACACCAGCGAAATTATTCTGTCAGTGTTGATACCCAGGATGGAGGCCATCTTACGATCCTGCTGTACCGCACGGCACATGCGTCCTAAGCGGGTACGGTTGATAATCCAGGTCAGCACCAGCATGCCCGCGAACGAGGCGATGAGGATAAAGACTTTGGTATAGGTTATCTGGACAAACCCTTCGCCAAGGTGAAAACGCAGCACGCCATCAAGCATGGTGGGCACGCCCTGCTGGCGCGGGCCCTGGCTGAGCTGGACGTAGTTTTGCAGTATCAACGACATCCCGATGGCCGAAATCAGCGGCGCCAGACGCGTCGAGTTGCGTAGCGGCTTATAGGCGATGCGCTCAATCGTCCAGCCATAAACGCCAGTGACCACGATGGTGAATACCAGCGTCCCCAGGATCAGCAGCGGAAAGGAGTGGAGTCCAAAAAACGCCAACAGGGCCAGGCCAATGGCCGAGAGATAGGCGGAGATCATATACACTTCGCCGTGGGCGAAATTGATCATACCGATGATGCCGTACACCATGGTGTAGCCGATGGCGATAAGACCGTAGACCGACCCCAGCGTTAAGCCATTAATTAATTGTTGCAGAAAGAATGTACTCATGGTCGCGCACCTGAATAAGGGTTACGCCGACAGTCAGACCTGCCGGCGCTGAGCAGATTCCGTCCCGTTATGGCACTTCTTTATATTTGCCTTTGTCATCCCACTGGTAGACCACGTAGTCAGAGACTTTGAGGTCACCTTTGCTGTCCCAGGCTTTTTTACCCATCACCGTGTCGACAGGGTTGGCCTTCAGCCACTCGCTGGCTTTTGCGGAATCCGTCCCTTTCGTGGCCTTGAATGCCGCCGCGATAGCCTGCACAGACGCGTAGGCGTAGAGGGTGTACCCTTCAGGTTCAAATTTACCGGTGCGGAATTTCTCGATGACGGCTTTTCCGTCCGGGATCAGGCGCGGATCTTTACCGAAGGTCATGTAAATACCGTTGGTGTACTGTGCCCCACCGGCGGCGGTGACCATCTCTTCATTGACGATACAGTCTCCCGAGAAGAACTTCGCCTGCACGCCCTGTTCACGCATCTGGCGAACCAGCGGGCCCGCTTCCGGGTGACAGCCCCCGAAGAACACCACGTCCGGTTTTTGTGCGCCGATTTTGGTCACCAGCGCGTTAAAGTCTTTCTCCCCGCGGGACAACCCTTCGTACATCACCTCCTTAACGCCGCGTTTCGCCAGCGCCGCTTTAGTGGCATCCGCCAGCCCCTGACCGTAGGTGTCTTTATCGTGGATGATGACCACCCGTTTGGCTTTCAGCTTATCAAGAATAAAATCGCTGGCGACCTGGCCCTGCTGGTCGTCACGTCCGCACATGCGAAATATGTCGCTCATGCCACGTTCGGTAATCAGTGGGTTCGTTGAGCCGGGAGTGATGGAGAGGATCCCGGCATCGCTATAGACCTCGGAGGCGGGCATGGTCGACGAAGAGCAGAAGTGGCCGACGACCGCTTTCACCTTATCCTGATCGACTAAGCGGTTGGCAACGGCGACGGCCTGTTTGGGCTCGCAGGCGTCGTCGCCCTGAACCAGTTTGATTTTCTCACCGTTGATCCCGCCGGCGGCGTTAATGTCTTCCGCCGCCTGCGTAGCGCCATGCCAGTATTGATCGCCGTAGGTTGCGTTCGGGCCTGTGAACGGCCCGGCCACGCCGATGACGATATCGGCCTGCGCGGAAAAGGCCGTCACCAGACAACCGGCCAGCACCAGGGAGAGGGGAGTTTTGGTAAATTTCAGCGACATTATTATGTTCCTTAGCAAAGAGGTTTTTGCACCAGGTATAAACCCGAACGCCTGATGGCATCGTAAATCCAAAAACAAGAGCGAGAACAAAATGCACTTTAGAAGCAATCTCATGCTTAATACGGCGAGGATCCCACGCACCGCGAAGCGCGCAGAACATTAAGCAAAAAGGTTGCCAGAATGGTTAATCCCTTGACCGGGTCACAACACGTTGAGTATAGAGCGCCGTTTTATGCGCCTTTGCGGGATGATATGAATTTACAGCGGAGATCACATCTCCTTAACAACAAAGCCCATAAGTTGTGCAACGGTCACGATTTGCACGTTTTTGCAGCAATAAAGACCTAAACTTCAGATAGGCACGCGCGGCGATATATGTCAGGATCGTTTTTTTTATCAGGAGTATCAGCAATGGCTGAAGGCCCATTAAATGAAAGCGAGATGGCGTGGCTGGAAGAGACATTAATCTCTTACGGTCACGACGATGCATCCGTTATTGACGTGTCCGAACTGGACGGCATGCTTACCGCAGTACTTTCCGGTCCCGTTGTGGTGGAGCCCGACACCTGGCTGGTGGCGGTCTGGGGTGGTGAGAAATATATTCCTCGCTGGAAAAACGATCGTGAGATGAACCGTTTTATCGATCTCTGCTTTAAGCACATGAACGATATTGCCGAGCGTTTGAGCGAATACCCGGATCAGTTTGAACCGCTGTTTGGCTATAACGACGTTGACGGTCAGAGCTATACCGTGGTGGAAGAGTGGTGCTATGGCTACATGCGCGGCGTGGCGCTGACGGACTGGTCATCCCTGCCGGAAGCGCTGGAAGCGGACCTGGCGGTGATTGCCCTGCACGGGACGGAAGAGAACAGCGAGAAGCTGGATGCGCTGACCGAAGAGGAGTATATGGCCAGCATCGAGAGCATTCAGCCTGCGGCGCTGCGCTTGTATAACTACTGGGTGGCTAACCCGCAGCAGCCGGAAGCGAAAAAGCCGATCGTGAACGGGTCGAAGGTGGGGCGTAACGACCCGTGCCCGTGCGGGAGTGGGAAGAAGTTTAAAAGCTGCTGCCTGCATTAAATCATTAATTACTGTGGCCTGAATGGGGCACGGGTGTTGAGTCCCCGCTAAAATCGGCGAACCGGAGACCAGATGACAAGGGCTGGACGCCATGGATGGCGGCCAGAGGCGAATCGAGACAGGATGTCGAGTTGAGCCGACCGCAGGCAGATGGTCGGGAGGTGAGCGCAGTGCGAAGCACCGATTTTCCGCGGGGCCGCGGGGATTGATAAGGGGGCCGCGGCGGCCCCCTTATCCCGTTCACATGCTGTGAAAAAATTATATTCTGTTGATCTTAAGGTGAACGGAACAGTACCTCAGGACCTGTATAAATAAGTTATCCCACTTCCGGCAGCATCCCCGCTGCAATCAAAATCTGCACCAGAATAATCGCCACACCGCACCCAAACACCACGCACAGCATTGGCGTACCGCCCGCTACGCGATACCCCTGCTGCGGATGTTGCTGGCGGCTCTTCCACGCCAGCAGGGAAGGCAGCAGCAGGGCCAGTACCGATAACGCCACGCCGGCATACCCCAGCGCCATCACAAACCCGCGCGGGTAAAAGAGCGAGAAGGCCAGCGGCGGCAGGAAGGTCATCGCCCCCGTCTGTAAGCGTCCCGCAACGGTATTGCGACGCTGGAACAGATCCGCCATATAGTCAAACAGACCAAGCGCCACGCCGAGGAAGGAGGTTGCCAGCGCCAGGTCTGCAAACAGATGTACCGCCAGCTCCACGTGTGAAGAGGCCACCACGTTACGCAGGGCAACCAGGAATCCATTCAGACCAGAATGCTCTGCCATCAGGCCGATAAAGGTATTGGAATCAATACTGCCCAGCGTCACCAGCTGCCAGAACAGGTAAGCAATCAACGGAATGGCGCTGCCGATAACAAAGACGCGGCGTAGCTTGCGAATATCACCGTTCATATAGCTCACGATGCTCGGTACGCTGCCGTGAAAACCGAAGGAGGTGAAAATAACCGGGATGGCCGAAAGCGCCAGACCTTTCTCCAGCGGGAGGGAGAGCAGGTTAATCTTGTGAACATGCGGTGCCAGCAGCACCAGCATCACAACAAGGAAAAGAATTTTGGCGCTGAACAAAAAACGGTTAAACAGATCGACCAGCGATGTGCCCGCGCAAACCACGCCGCCACCAATCAGCGTAAAGACAATGGCGCCTGTTTCCGGTGAAAGCGACGCACCGAAGCCGTCATTGATACTTGACGCAATCAGCTCCCCGGCGCCGCTGATGTAAGCGGCAGTCAGGGCGTACATCAGGAACATCATGCTGAAACCGGTGATCCACTGCCCGTAGCGTCCAAGATAGCGTGCAGCCAGGGAGCCTAAGCCAGTATCGGCAGGGACATGCTGATAAACCTCCAGCAATAATAGCGCGGTGTAACACATCAGGGCCCACAGACCGCCCAGCAGCACTACGGTAATCCCAAACCCGACGCCAGCGGCAGCCAACGGCATGGCCAACATTCCTGCGCCAATTGTCGTTCCGGCGACGATAAAAATACTTCCCAGAGTTCTGTTCTTCACGCTTTCCTCTACAACGCTTCCATACCGCGACTCATTCTGCGGCGCAGAGTAAGGGAAAAGCCCCGTCTCGTCAAATCACCGTTACATAGGGTGTAAAAATTAATTTACAAAAAGAAAAGGGTAACCTGAGCCAGCGCAAAGCGTGCCGTGGAGGGAGCGTTTAGTCTGCTTTTTATTTACGAGAGGTAACCATGTCAATTCACGGACACGACGTGCTGAATATGATGATTGAGTCAGGTGAGCGGTATACGGAGGAGAGTCTGGTTGAGGCGATACATGCCCGCTTTGGCGAAGCGGCGCGTTTCCATACCTGTTCAGCTTCGGAGATGACGGCCGCGGAGCTGGTGGCGTTTCTGGCGGCGCGCGGAAAATTCATTCCGGCAGCAGACGGATTTTCCACTCACGAAAGTAAAATTTGCCGTCATTAAATAAAACGGTGCTGAAAACTCAGCACCGCTTTTCTGTTAATTCTGCGTGTCGAGCGTCGACAGCTCTTTATCAATGAAGTACAGACCTTCCCCGGATTTACCTGCCAGAGATAATTTATCCAGCACGGATTTAAACAGCTTCTCTTCTTCGTGCTGTTCAGCCACATACCACTGAAGGAAATTAAAGGTTGGATAATCCTGGCTGGTCATGGCGGCATGAGCCAGTTCATTAATTTTCTGGGTGATCAGCTGTTCGTGCTCATAGGTGGCGCGGAACAGTTCATCAAGAGAGCCGTATTCGGCAAAAGGGGATGCCACGTTATCAATACGCGGCAGGCTGCCGGTGTCCGTCAGGTAATCAAACAGACGCTGCATGTGCGTCATCTCTTCCTGGGCATGACGACGCAGGAAGGCGGCCGCTCCTTCAAAGCTGTGATAGCTGCACCAGGCGCTCATCTGCTGATAAAGCAGGGAAGAAAAAAGCTCAAGATTCATTTGCGCATTGAGCTTGTCGATCATTTCAGTTTTTAACATGGTGCAGCTCCGGTTTATTAATTCTGGTTCACGATGAGCGACACTATAATTTGTTATTTAATTATTTGCAAAAAGTAAAATAAATATTTCTTTATTAAAAATACGAATGGGAATAAAACGCATTGCCGATATTTATATTTATTAATGAGAATTGTTTTAGTTCTTATTAAATAAACTGCCAGCGTGACTGGCAGTAGCGGTTAATACCACGGATTCTGGCTGGAAGAGGTAACAGCATATCCCTGACATTTATACTGAATGGTCACACTTTCGTTCAGACAGAGTGAACCGCTGATCAGGGTGCAGGTTTTAATTGGCTGCCCGTAGGCTGACGCGGTGGCGTAGCCCATATGTTGACAGGCTTTGGTTGCCGTACCGTTATTAACATACTCATCAGACCAGGCGTTTTGCAGCATGGCCTGGCCATAGTCGAGGCGCACAATTCCGTTTGGGGCATCCGTACTGCTGATTTCTGCCTGACGGTTGATACTGCACCCAGCGAGCAACAGGATCGTTCCGGCTATGATTATACGTTTCATGGTTCACTCTGCGTGACGGGAAATACGCCATTGTAACCAACGCGATGTGACGCAATGGCCGGAATAGCCGGAGGATCTGCCCTCTCACTGTGCAACGAGCCGGGCCACCGCGCGAAATTGTGAGCGCATCTTTGTTTTTTAAAACAAGTTTTCACTTAATTTGAAAGTGTGTTTGTTTGATAGTAAGGTTAAGTGGAAAAAGTATCCACAGCGGGATCGCCCGCCATGCATTCAGGAGAGACAAGATGAAAATTGCACTGATGATGGAAAACAGCCAGGCCGCTAAAAATCCCATCATCCTTAATGAGCTGAAAGCCGTTGCTGATGAGAAAGGTTTCCCGGTCTATAACGTCGGTATGAGTGATGAGAACGATCATCATCTCACCTATATTCACCTGGGCATCATGGCGAGCATTCTGCTTAACGCTAAAGCTGTCGATTTTGTTGTCACCGGCTGCGGTACCGGGCAGGGCGCGTTGATGTCCCTGAACATCCATCCGGGTGTGATTTGCGGTTACTGCATCGATCCTGCGGATGCCTTCCTGTTTGCGCAAATCAACAACGGTAACGCGCTTTCTCTGCCTTTTGCAAAGGGCTTCGGCTGGGGGGCAGAACTGAACGTACGCTTTATCTTTGAGAAAGCGTTTACCGGACGCAATGGCGAAGGTTATCCACCAGAGCGTAAAGAGCCGCAGGTGCGTAACGCCGGGATCCTGAACCAGGTGAAAGCGGCGGTGGTGAAAGAAAACTATCTGGATACCCTGCGAGCAATCGATCCTGAGCTGGTTAAAACCGCCGTCTCAGGCCAGCGCTTCCAGCAGTGCTTCTTCGAGAACTGCCAGGACAAAGAGATCGAAGCCTTCGTGCGCGGTATTGTTGGCTGATTCCGTTTTGCCGGGCGGTGCGTTGCCTGCCCGGCAGATAGCGTTACTTTTTCGATGAGACCGCGCTGCCTGCATCTTTGGTCAGACGCAGCGTGTCAACCATTCCCACCAGGCAGATTAGTGCGATCGCCACAAATGCCAGCCGGAAGCTCATTCCCGGCATGCCGGCAATCCCCATCGCCTCACTGACTTTTTCCCCGATACGAATACCAATCGCCCCGAGCGTGATCCCAAGCCCCACGGCAAGCTGCGTTGCGGTTGAAAACAGAGTATTGGCATAGCTCATCTGCACCGATGGCACATCCGCAAAAGCCAGCGTACTGATGGCTGTAAACTGAATCGAACGGAAAACGCCGCCCAGATAGAGGATCAGCATGACGAGCCACGCGGGCGTCTGCGGCGTCAGAAACGCGCAGGCCAGCAACGCCAGGACATTCAACGCACCGTTAATCAGCAACAGCCGCTTAAACCCCAGGCTGCGGATAAGCGGCGTCGTCGCCGGTTTAATGGTGAGATTGCCAACGAAAACCGCCAGCACCAGCAGGCCCGAATGGAACGCGTCCATGCCAAAGCCGACCTGGAACATCAGCGGTAACAGGAACGGAACCGCGCTGATGGAGGCGCGAAACAGCGATCCGCCATACAGGGTGACGCGAAACGTCGGCACCTGCATCGCATCGAGTCTGATCATCGGCCAGGTTGTCCGCTTAAAGTGACGCAGTGCCAGACTTAACGCGACGATACCGACGATAAACAGCGTGGCGGTTAATCCTGTTCGCAGAGGCTCTGCGCCCATCAACTCCATCGCATAAACCAGGCTCACCATGGCAAGGGTGGTGACAACAAAACCCGGTAAATCAAACGGTCGGCGCGTATCTTCATGCAGGTCTGGAATGATGCGCAGTGCCAGCAAAATGGCGATTATCCCCAGCGGCACGTTAATAAAGAAGATCCAGCGCCAGTCGGCATAGCTGGTAATGAACCCACCCAGCGGCGGGCCGATGATCGGCGCGACCAGCGCAGGCCACGTCAGGGTGGCGATTGCCGTGATGAGCTGATGTTTTGGCGTGGTGCGTAGCACGGCCAGGCGACCCACGGGCACCATCAGCGCGCCACCCATGCCCTGAAGGACGCGCATCGCGACGAACTGATCGAGCGTGGTGGACAGGCCGCAAAATACCGAGGCCAGCGTGAAGATTGCCAGCGCGAGGGCAAACACTTTTCGCGCGCCGAAGCGGTCGGCGATCCAGCCGCTGGCGGGGATCAGCACGGCCAGGGTGATCAGGTAGGCGCTGATGCCGATATTCAGATCCACGGCCTGTACACCGAAGCTTTTTGCCATGTCCGGCAGCGCGGTGGCAATCACCGTCCCGTCCAGAAACTCCATAAAGAAAGCACCGGCCACCAGCAGCGCCGCAGGCGATAATCCACGGCTCTCTTTGCCGGATACGTTTTCACTCATTCTCTTCCTGCCCGCTCAAAAAATTTTATAAACATTTACTGGAATTTATAAGACTGTAACGTGCAGATTTATCATGGCTTTTTTTAACAAACCAGCAGCACTGAGGGTTTAATAACCGTGATGCAGGTCACAAAATGGTTGATTTTTGTGATGGTGGTCATATTATAAGCGTATTGACAATAACACCTGCATAACACGTTACTGGAGCAACATAATGAAACTGCGCAAAATCCTGAAAAGCATGTGGGCAAACTACTGCACAACGTTTAAAGACGTCCCACCGGGTGCGATGTTCTGATAAAAAAACCTGCTTCGGCAGGTTTTTTTATGTCTGCGGACGACGAGAGGGAGATGGAAGGGCGTCTGTTTTGCTACTATGGCGGCCTTTGAATAAGGAGAACCCCATGTCACAAAACCTGAGCGCCGATCAGGAACTGGTATCTGACGTCGTCGCCTGCCAGCTGGTTATCAAACAAATCCTTGATGTGATTGACGTTATCGCGCCGGTTGAGGTACGCGAAAAGATGTCGACCCAACTGAAAAACATCGATTTCACCAACCATCCTGCTGCGGCGGACCCGGTTACGCTCCGCGCGATCCAGAAAGCGATTGCGCTGATTGAACTCCGCTTCACACCGCAGGGTGAGTCACACTAAAATAAACCGATGTTTTAAAATTAGAAACCCTTTTCTGCTTTTACGTCGAAGGGCGACAAAGCCTGTCGCCCGCAGAAGGATCAGAAGAACGTCTGCACCAGCAGATAGCTCACCACGCAGGCACAGCTGACGCCAATCAGCCCCGGCAGAATAAAGCTGTGGTTGATGATGAATTTACCGATGCGGGTGGTACCGGAGCGATCGAATCCGATACAGGCCAGATCGCTCGGATAGGTCGGCAGCACAAAGTAGCCGTAGGATGCCGGGAAGAAGGCCACCAGCATTTTCGGATCGATGCCCAGCATCAACCCCATCGGGGCGACCGCGGTCAAGGCCGCAGCCTGGCTGTTGACCAGTTTTGATACCAGGAACAGCACGATGGCATACGTCCAGGGATGACTCTTCACCACCCCCTCCAGCGCCATTTTCAGCTCGTCGAGATGCGCCTGAAAAAAGGTATCGCTCATCCACGCCACGCCAAACACCGAGAAAATCGCGACCATCCCCGCCTTAAATACCGCCCCGTTTGAAATGGCCGACGCATTCACCTTGCAGGTCATCAGCATGATGGCCCCGGCGATCAGCATCATCATTTGAATGACAAGGTTCATCGACAGGGCTGTCATTTTCCCTTTGATCTCAAACGCCGGACGCAGCTCGGGCAGCGCACCCAGCAGGACCACAACGGCAATCCCGGCGAAGAAGATCCACGTTGACCAGTAGGCCTGTTTCGGGAAACGCTGATCCATCAACGTCTCCGTTCCTCCATAGATAAACTCCCGCTGTTTCGGATCTTTCAGCTTTTCCTGAAATTCAGTATCGTCTGCGAGGTTTTTCCCCCGGCGCAGGCTCCACAGTGCCGCAATGGCGACGCCAGACAGTGAGGCCGGTACGGAAACGGCGAGGATTTCGAGGATCCCCCACGCGTGACCGATGCCGTGCTGCGCACCCAGAATCGAGACCAGCGAAACGACGGCCACGGAAACGGGGGAGGCGGTGATCGCCATCTGAGAGGCCACCGAGGCCACCGCCATCGGCCGTTCCGGGCGAATGCCTTTTTTCAGGGCGATATCCGCGATAATGGGAAACATGGTGTAGACGACGTGACCGGTCCCGCAGAGGAAGGTCAACATCCAGGTGGTAAACGGTGCGAGAAGGGTGATGTGTTGGGGATGTTTACGCAGCAGGCGCTCTGCAAACTGCATCATTACATTAAGGCCACCGGCGGTCTGTAGCGTGGCCGCACAGCCGATGACGGCGAGGATTGTGAGCATCACGTCAACGGGCGGTTTACCGGGTTGCAGACCAAAGACAAAACTTAAAATAAACAGGCCGATACCGCTTATCAGCCCCAGGCCCATCCCGCCGAAGCGGGTGCCTATCAGCAGGCAGAGGATAATGACAATAAACTCAATGGTGATCATGATGCTCCCTCGTCAATGAATGTAATTAAACAAATCATTACACGATGTGTGGTTATTCATTGGGAGCAAGATCTGATTTGTTAAATGTCAGCAAAAGCAGGGAGTTGGTACCCACCCCCTGACGGGCTGAGGGATCCCCAGTAATTTGAAAGCAAAAGCGATAACGTTGCCTCAGAATAACTGAGGGCTTTCAGCGATGCCTCGGTCCGGCTGTAAATCGCTGAGGCGTTTCCTGTAGGCCGGGGCGAGGCGCAGGGATGCGCCGAGAGGGCGGGCTTTACAGGGATGTTACCTCCGCCCGTCCCCGATAAGCCGGAAGGAATAAGCCGAAGGCACCGCGAAGCGGCGATTTTCCGCCGGAAGCCCGGGTCGCCAGGGTGGTGGCGACTGAGCCACCCTGGCACGTTCACCGGTCATGCCGTGACAGAGTAGCAAGGAACATAAAGTGAACGGAATGACCACCAGAGCCGTATGTTCCCCCTCACCCCAGCCCTCTCCCTCAAGGGAGAGGGGGCCGTCTGTGCAGGCATTATTTTGTGGGGAACTCTCAGCCCTGACAGGAGCGGGTGAAAGATTAGTGGTGTTGCACGGTCGCAATGTCGAGAAGATGGCGGTCCGTCTGCTCCAGACAAATCCCCGCACGTTTCGCGTTGCGGATTTCATCTGCGAGCGTCTTCAGCAGCATGCCATCCTGCTGCTGCTCTCTGTCCATATCGCGTAAAAACGTGAGGGTAATGATGTCCTGTTGCGCTTTGGCTTCATCAGCCAGTTTGCTCAGCTTCGCACAGCGTTGCTCATACTCTTCGAGCGTTTTCTGGAACAGTTCTTCCAGAGAAGTGTAATTATCTTCAATCGTTTCAAGCTCTTTGACGGTAGGGTTTGCCCCGACAGCTTTCAAAAAGTTAAAGACACGCATCATGTGCGTGACGTTACTTTGCGCCTGAGTACGAAAGAAGGTGGCAGTGCCGTTGAGGCTTTTTCTGGAACACCACGCGCTCAAATGCAGATGCAGATTTGAAGCATAAAACTCCAGGTTCATCTGGGCATTCAGTTTTTGCATCATCGTTTGGGTAGTCATTCTCATATCCTTATTGACTGTGGGACTTGATGTCCGCTACTTAACCTGACCCGGCAGGTATTGACGATTGAATGGCAGAAATAGATTTCTGCAAGGTAAAAACTCGAAAATTCACTTCCTGTGTTCGATTTAAATAAGCATACGCTTCTCTTCGACTTAAGAAAACTCTTAATTGGGCTGTGTTTACCATAGATTACAAATTTAAATATAGCCCAGAATAGAAAGAAGGTTACGAGATTGGTAATTATATAACGTGTTGATTTAAAAGGGTGTAAAATCAATTCTGCTCATTTTTATCGTTTCAGGAAACGTTCTTTGGCGGGAAATTCTGTAAAAGTGATAAATCAGAAATAATATTTGCAAATATATCCTGTCGTATCAAATTTGAGCTAAATCAATTTTCACTCAATATACGGTTCTGTGATCGCGGCGCAAGATTGTAATCTGATAACGCGGGAAAATGAAACGATGTTTTACATTGTTTCATTATTTGAGGTTTATGATGGCTAACGTTGCGGTGCTGCTGGCACCTGGTTTTGAAGAAGCAGAAGCGATTATCACTATTGATATTCTGCGGCGTTTACAGATTGAGGTGGAGACGCTGGCCTGCGCGGAGTCCCGTGCGGTAGTGAGTTACCATAATATCCCCATGGTGGCTGACAGTACGTTAACGGAGCGCATTAATAAGCTGTATGACGCGGTCGTATTGCCCGGTGGGCCGCAGGGGAGCGTCAATCTTGCTGCTAACCAGGAGGTGATCCGCTTTGTTTCCGCGCATGACGAGCACGGCAAACTTATCTGCCCGATCTGCTCTGCGGCCGCGCGGGTGCTGGGCGGTAACGGGCTACTGAAGGGGCGCCGCTACGTCTGTTCCGGCGATCTGTGGCAGAGCGTTGATGATGGAGTATATGTAGATGCGCCGGTCGTGGAGGATAATAACCTCATCAGCGGCAAGGGGCTGGGGCACGCTTTTGACTTTGCGCTGACGCTCTCTGCTCATTTGTTGGGTGACGACGCCCCCGTGCGCGATCATGCTGAACACATCTATTACCGCTGGTAAATTTTCTGCCGGACGCTAAGGCGTCCGGCTTACAGGGATTTCTTAGCTGACCTTATGGATAATCCTGCTTAACTCCTTTCCATTTGTAGGACAATTACGTCCTTTTTTATGTCATTTTTCGCTGAATTTATGTACGCAATTACTGTAATTCTGCGGTGTGATGTCGCTCTCTTATGGATGATTAATTTCCCGCTAAAACTATCTCCAGCAATAACGCTTATAACAAGGTAAGCGCTAATGCCTTGTTTTAAGTCCGATTAAATAAGTTGTTCGCCATTATTCCCTACAGATAAGAATGCTTAAGCTGGAGTTTACCATGCACAAATTTACTAAAGCGCTGGCGGCCATCGGCCTGGCTGCCGTTATGTCACAATCCGCTATCGCTGAAAATTTAAAGCTCGGTTTTCTGGTTAAACAGCCTGAAGAACCGTGGTTCCAGACCGAATGGAAATTTGCTGATAAAGCCGGAAAAGATTTGGGATTTGAGGTAATTAAAATCGCCGTACCTGACGGTGAGAAAACGCTGAACGCCATTGATAGCCTGGCGGCCAGCGGTGCGAAAGGTTTCGTTATCTGTACGCCGGATCCAAAACTGGGGTCAGCGATTGCCGCGAAAGCGCGCGGTTACGACATGAAAGTGATTGCGGTGGACGATCAGTTCGTGAACGCCAAAGGTAAACCGATGGATACCGTTCCGCTGGTAATGATGGCGGCCACTAAAATCGGTGAGCGTCAGGGCCAGGAGCTCTATAAAGAGATGCAAAAACGCGGCTGGGATGTCAAAGAGACCGCCGTGATGGCCATTACCGCTGACGAGCTGGACACTGCCCGTCGTCGTACCACCGGGTCCATGGACGCCCTGAAAGCGGCTGGCTTCCCGGAAAAACAGATCTACAAAGTCCCGACCAAATCCAACGATATTCCGGGCGCCTTTGATGCGGCGAACTCCATGCTCGTCCAGCATCCGGAAGTGAAGCACTGGCTGGTGGTGGGGATGAACGATAACACCGTACTGGGCGGCGTGCGTGCAACGGAAGGCCAGGGCTTTAAAGCACCGGACGTGATCGGGATCGGCATTAACGGCGTTGACGCCGTGAGCGAACTGTCTAAAGCGCAGGCGACCGGCTTCTATGGCTCACTGCTGCCAAGCCCGGATGTCCACGGCTATAAATCCAGCGAAATGCTCTACAACTGGGTGACCAAAGGGGCTGAACCGCCGAAATTCACTGAAGTGACCGATGTGGTGCTGATCACCCGCGATAACTTCAAAGAGGAGCTGGCGAAAAAAGGACTGGGCGGTAAGTAATACGCTGTGATTGCGCCCCTCCCTCACCGTGAGGGGCCAGACGTACACACTACAGGAATCACGGAGTCGTTATGCAACAGTCTGATCCGTATCTCTCTTTCCGCGGCATCGGTAAAACGTTCCCCGGTGTAAACGCGCTGACCGATATCAGCTTCGACTGCTATGCCGGCCAGGTTCACGCCCTGATGGGGGAGAATGGCGCGGGAAAATCCACGCTGCTAAAAATTCTCAGCGGCAACTACACGCCCACCACCGGCACGCTGGCTATTCGCGGCGAAGAGGTGGCCTTTGCCGACACCACGGCAGCGTTAAATGCGGGCGTCGCCATCATCTATCAGGAGCTGCATCTCATTCCTGAAATGACCGTGGCGGAGAACATCTATCTGGGCCAGCTTCCGCATAAAAGCGGCGTGGTCAACCGCTCGCTGCTCAATTATGAAGCGGGCTTGCAGCTCAAGCACCTTGGGCTGGATGTCGATCCGCAAACGCCCCTTAAGTATCTCTCCATCGGCCAGTGGCAGATGGTGGAAATTGCCAAAGCGCTGGCGCGTAACGCCAAAATTATCGCCTTCGATGAGCCAACCAGCTCGCTCTCGGCGCGTGAAATAGAAAATCTCTTTCGCGTGATCCGCGAGCTGCGCAAAGAAGGCCGCATCATTCTGTACGTTTCTCACCGTATGGAAGAGATTTTTGCCTTAAGCGATGCCATCACCGTGTTTAAAGATGGACGCTACGTGCGCACCTTCACCGATATGCAGCAGGTTAATCACGATCAGCTGGTGCAGGCGATGGTCGGACGCGATCTGGGTGACATTTACCACTGGAAACCGCGCGAGTATGGCCCGGAGCGTCTGCGTCTGGATAACGTCAAAGCCCCAGGCGTGCGCACGCCCATTTCACTCTCGGTGCGCAGCGGCGAAATCGTCGGGCTGTTTGGCCTTGTGGGGGCAGGGCGCAGCGAGCTGATGAAAGGGCTGTTTGGCGGGACGCGCATAACCCAGGGCCAGGTTTTCGTCGACGGGAAAAAGGTCGATATTCAGAAGCCTGCGCAGGCGATTAACGCGGGGATTATGCTCTGCCCGGAGGATCGAAAGGCAGAGGGCATTATTCCGGTGCACTCGGTGCGCGACAACATCAACATCTCTGCCCGGCGCAAGTTTATCCGCGCGGGATGTCTGATTAACGACGGCTGGGAAGCGAGCAACGCGGATCACCATATCCGTTCGCTGAACATTAAAACCCCCGGCGCTGAACAGCTGATCATGAACCTGTCCGGCGGTAACCAGCAAAAAGCCATTCTGGGGCGCTGGCTATCGGAAGATATGAAGGTCATTTTGCTGGATGAACCAACGCGCGGTATTGACGTGGGGGCGAAACACGAAATCTATAACGTCATCTATGAACTGGCAAAACGTGGTGTGGCGGTCCTGTTCGCCTCCAGCGATCTGCCCGAGGTGCTGGGCGTCGCCGACCGCATTGTAGTGATGCGTGAAGGCGAAATTGCCGGTGAATTGCTGCATGAACAGGCGAATGAACAACAGGCGTTGAGTCTCGCCATGCCTAAAGTTAGCCAGGCTGTCGCCTGAGTAAGGAGTCAATGATGTCCTCTGTTACTACATCCGGAGCGCCGAAGTCGGCTTTCAGTTTTGGCCGCATCTGGGACCAGTACGGCATGCTGGTGGTCTTTGCTGCCCTCTTCGTCGCCTGCGCGATTTTTGTGCCGAACTTCGCCACGTTCATCAATATGAAGGGGCTGGGGCTGGCTATCTCCATGTCCGGCATGGTGGCCTGCGGAATGCTGTTCTGCCTGGCCTCCGGTGATTTTGACCTGTCGGTCGCCTCGGTGATTGCCTGTGCAGGCGTCACCACTGCCGTGGTGATCAACATGACCGAAAGCCTGTGGATCGGCGTGCTGGCCGGGCTGCTGCTCGGCGTGTTGAGCGGCCTGGTGAACGGGTTTGTCATTGCGCGCCTGAAGATTAACGCCCTGATTACGACGCTGGCGACCATGCAAATCGTGCGCGGTCTGGCCTATATCATCTCCGACGGCAAAGCGGTCGGGATCGAAGACGAGCGTTTCTTCACGCTGGGCTATGCCAACTGGCTGGGGCTGCCTGCGCCAATCTGGCTGACGGTAGGCTGTTTGATCCTGTTCGGTTTCCTGCTCAACCGCACCACCTTTGGCCGAAATACCCTGGCGATTGGCGGCAATGAAGAGGCGGCGCGTCTGGCGGGTGTCCCGGTCGTACGGACCAAGATCATTATCTTCGTGCTTTCCGGGCTGGTATCGGCGGCGGCGGGGATTATTCTGGCGTCGCGCATGACCAGCGGCCAGCCTATGACCTCCATTGGTTATGAGCTGATCGTTATCTCAGCCTGCGTTTTGGGGGGCGTTTCCCTCAAGGGCGGCATCGGAAAAATCTCATATGTGGTGGCGGGGATCCTGATTCTGGGGACCGTGGAGAACGCCATGAACCTGCTCAATATTTCTCCGTTCTCTCAGTACGTCGTACGCGGCCTGATCCTGCTGGCAGCGGTGATCTTCGACCGTTACAAGCAAAAAGCGAAGCGTACCGTCTGATTTATTTTTAGCCACTAACCTGCTCAACTATTAACCATAGTTGACCCCCTGACCGGCCCGCCAGTTTTGCTGACGGGCCGGTTGCTAAATGGCGAGCACCGTCACACTGTCTATACTTACATGGCTGTTTTGTTCACTGTAAGGAGGATTAGGGTGGCTGACTTGTTAACCGCACCGCCTGTACTGCCCGGAAAATTTGCTTTCTTTTTTGACCTCGACGGGACGCTCGCCGGGATTGAACCGCATCCGGATGACGTTGTTGTACCGGACACGGTGTTAGAGAATTTGCAGCAGCTCTCCCGACAGAACGAGGGGGCACTGGCATTGATTTCAGGGCGCTCAATGGCCGAGCTGGACGTGCTCGCCAGTCCTTATCACTTTCCGCTGGCCGGTGTGCACGGAGCGGAGCGCCGCGATATCCATGATCAACTGCATATAGTTTCACTCCCCGACACGCTGATTCAGGCGCTGCATGCGCAACTCTCTTCGGCTCTGGAAATGCTTCCCGGTACGGAACTGGAAGCCAAAGGCATGGCTTTTGCGCTGCACTACCGTCAGGCGCCCCATCATGAGGCGGCGATATTTTCGATAGCAAGAAGCGTGGCCGAAGCCCATCCGGAGCTGGCGTTACAGCCGGGTAAATGTGTGGTCGAGATTAAACCGGCAGGAATTAACAAAGGCGCTGCCATTGCAGCGTTTATGGCGGAAGCGCCGTTCAAAGGGCGTACGCCAGTCTTTTTTGGGGATGACCTGACCGACGAGGCCGGGTTCAGGGTGGTAAACCAGGCCCAGGGCATGTCTGTCAAGGTTGGATCTGGTGAAACCATTGCCGGATGGCGGCTGGATAATGTCGCCAGCGTCTGGCAGTGGATATCTGACGTCGCTAACCAGCAACAACAACAAATAGCGCAAAACAACGGGAGAAATCATTATGGGTCGCTTAGTCGTCGTCTCTAATCG
Organism: Enterobacter sp. CRENT-193; assembly: GCF_002787395.1. Lineage (NCBI taxonomy): Bacteria > Pseudomonadati > Pseudomonadota > Gammaproteobacteria > Enterobacterales > Enterobacteriaceae > Enterobacter > Enterobacter sp. CRENT-193. The sequence goes on from NZ_CP024812.1 coordinate 2,683,064, forward strand.
CATCGCACCGCCGGATGATAAAAAAGCCAGTGCCGGTGGCCTGGCGGTCGGGGTATTAGGTGCCCTCAAAGCCGCGGGTGGTCTCTGGTTTGGCTGGAGCGGGGAAATCAGTAACGAAGAGAAACCGCTAAAAAAGGTGTCACGGGGCAATATCACGTGGGCCTCCTTCGCCCTTAGCGAGAAGGACTATGATGAATATTATTCCGAGTTCTCAAACGCCGTGCTGTGGCCAGCGTTTCACTATCGTCTGGATCTGGTGAAATTCCAGCGTGAATCCTATGAAGGCTACATGCGCGTCAACGCGCTGCTGGCAGATAAACTACTGCCGCTGATCGAAGAAGACGATATCTTATGGATCCACGATTATCATCTGCTGCCCTTCGCCAGGGAGTTGCGGAAACGGGGTGTGAATAACCGAATCGGTTTCTTCCTGCATATTCCGTTCCCGACCCCGGAGATCTTTACGGCGCTGCCGCAGCACGAGGAGATCCTGGAGGCGCTGTCAGATTACGACCTGCTCGGTTTCCAGACGGAAAATGACAGGCTGGCCTTCCTCGACAGCGTGTCGGGCAAAACCCGGCTGGTCACTCACGGCGGTAAATCTCATACTGCGTGGGGACGAAATTTCCATACCGAAGTCTACCCAATCGGTATTGAGCCAGACGAAATTGCCGAGCAGGCCTCCGGTCCGCTGCCGCCGAAGCTTGCCCAGCTCAAGGACGAACTCAAGCACGTTAAGAATATCTTTTCGGTTGAACGACTGGATTATTCCAAAGGGTTGCCGGAGCGATTCCTCGCCTATGAAACCCTGCTGGATAAATTCCCGCAGCATCATGGCAAGATCCGCTACACCCAGATAGCGCCGACCTCGCGCGGTGAGGTTCAGGCCTACCAGGATATTCGTCACCAGCTTGAGACCGAAGCAGGGCGCATCAACGGGCGCTATGGCCAGCTCGGCTGGACTCCACTTTTCTATCTGAATCAGCATTTTGAGCGCAAAATACTGATGAAAGTGTTCCGCTATGCGGACGTCGGGCTGGTCACGCCGCTGCGCGACGGGATGAATCTGGTGGCAAAAGAGTATGTAGCAGCACAAGATCCTGCTGACCCGGGCGTGCTGGTGCTGTCCCAATTTGCCGGTGCGGCAAACGAGTTAACCTCAGCGCTGATTGTGAACCCTTACGATCGCGATGACGTGGCAAATGCCCTGAATCGCGCGTTAACCATGCCGCTTGCGGAACGCATTTCACGTCATTCGGAAATGATGGAGACCATCGTCAAGAATGATATCAACCGCTGGCAGGCGCGTTTTATTGACGATTTACGCGCGATCCAGCCGCAAAGTCAGGAAGGTGATCTGCAAAAAAAGATCGCGACCTTCCCTAAACTCGCCTGATTTCCTTCGGGGGCATTAATTGCCCCCGAGAGGCACCAGCAGGACATCCACCTGGCTTGACGAAACGATGGATTTTGCCGAGCATGCCGCCCGGGAAAAAAAGCTCTGGTTATGATTTCCGCAAATGACCAGGTCAATATTCTGTTTCCGACAAATGTCGAGAATATGTTCACTTAATTCCCCGGTGGCAATCACCGTCTGATGGACAGGATAGTTTGCCCGCTCAACCAGCTCGCGCAGAAATTGCTGCGTTTCTTCCTGAAGAACCTCACGAATATCTTCCAGCATAGGCGCTGCCAGTTGGTTATACATTTCGGGTTCAGCTGCCAGGGTGATCAGACTTATGCGGGCGTTGTTCGGGCGGGCAATGGAAACGGCACGGGCGACGAGTTGATGACTTTCTGGGGAAACCGCAACAGAAACAAGAAGATGGGAGTAACTCATCACACACTCCTTTTATGTCAGAATGACACGTTTCTCAAGCTTTACCGCGAATCTGCCGCTTCTGCAAGAGGTACATGCGACAATAGTGTGAACCTTATCATAATTATTCATTAATTATTCTTATAAGAAGAATAACGAAATGGCGGCGCTAAATGAAAGTAATTAACAACTTAACGTAAATCACACATTTAGCCTTCCATGCTGTTAAATCGCGTTAACCGATCGTCAACGCAAGCGTGATGCTGACCCCTGGAAGCTCCTGTCTCGAATTGAAAGCTTAACCTGCTGTTTTTACTTAATTAACTCTGGCTGTTCCCTGACGTTCGCGCCCGTTCAGACGCGGAAGGGCAGCGCTTCTCCGACATAGCAATTTTCATACCCGATCCACTCATCCCTCTGCATGAGTATTCGTTCCACAAGAATATAACCAAGCTTTGGTTGCTCAATAAATAGTCAAATTACAAGTCATGCTGATGGATTTATGGGTTACATTCGCGTAAATTATGTGACGAAGATCACATTTTTTTTAAATTCCAGGGGGGCTGCATTGTATGTGTCAAAACTGACGAGTAGAGTTTGCGTCGAATTAGGAAAAATCTTAGTTATTTGTAAGAAAAGATAAAATGTGTAACCGACATTTTGGCCATGTTAACCGGTCACGCGCTTTACGACGTACAAACCTAAATTCAACTATGCATTTGGCCTTTTCTTTTTATACCGGGTGATTTCCCGGCGACATCACGGGGTGCGGTCTTTCCGCATAAAAATAATAGTTGGTTATTCGGGATGGGAAAAATGCATACATCCGAGTTGCTAAAACATATTTATGACATCAATTTGTCGTATTTATTGCTCGCGCAGCGTTTGATTAGTCAGGACAAACCGTCAGCGATGTTTCGTCTGGGTGTTAACGAAGAGATGGCAACCATGCTGGGTGGATTAACCCTCCCGCAAATGGTCAAGCTGGCTGAAACCAATCAACTTGTCTGCCAGTTCCGTTTTGATAACCCGCAGACCATTACGCGTCTGACTCAGGAATCCCGCGTGGACGATCTGCAACAAATCCACACCGGTATTCTTCTCTCCACCCGCCTGCTCAACGAAATCAGCCAGCCTGATGACGTAGCCCGGAAGAAAAGGGCTTAACAATGAGCGAAAAAAGCATTGTTCAGGAAGCCCGTGATATCCAGCTGGCAATGGAACTCATCACGCTGGGCGCGCGTTTACAAATGCTGGAAAGCGAGACGCAGTTGAGCCGTGGTCGTCTGATCAAGCTGTACAAAGAATTGCGTGGTAGCCCGCCGCCAAAAGGCATGCTGCCGTTTTCCACTGACTGGTTCATGACCTGGGAGCAGAACATTCATGCTTCCATGTTCTGTAACGCCTGGCAGTACCTGCTTAAAACGGGTTTATGCAGCGGCGTTGATGCCGTGATCAAAGCCTACAAACTTTACCTTGAGCAATGCCCGCAGCAGGAAGAGGGACCTCTGCTGGCGCTGACCCGCGCCTGGACGCTGGTGCGTTTTGTTGAAAGCGGCATGCTTGAATTGTCGCGCTGCAACTGCTGTGACGGCAATTTTATTACCCACGCGCATCAGCCTGCGGGCAGCTTCGCCTGTAGTTTGTGCCAGCCTCCATCCCGAGCCGTAAAAAGACGTAAACTTTCCCGGGATGCTGCCGATATTATTCCACAACTGCTGGATGAACAGATCGAACACGCTGTTTAACCCGAACCTGTGGGCAAGATTCCAGCAGCGGTAAGCGATTACCGCTGCTTTTTTTTACCCTGCGTTCAGGTCTCGCGCTCGAAATGAACGTCCTGCCATAGTCACTAGCGGAAGGATGATGTCGTGCTTATCTTATTAGGTTACCTGGTAGTTCTCGGTACAGTTTTCGGCGGTTACATGATGACCGGCGGGCACCTTGGAGCACTCTATCAACCGGCTGAACTTGTCATCATCGGCGGTGCAGGGGTAGGGGCTTTTATCGTTGGTAACAACGGTAAATCGATCAAGGGCACGCTGAAGGCGATTCCGCTGCTGTTTCGTCGCTCGAAATACACCAAAAGCATGTATATGGATCTGCTGGCGCTGCTCTATCGCCTGATGGCGAAGTCACGTCAGCAGGGGATGTTCTCGCTGGAGCGGGACATCGAAAACCCGAAAGAGAGCGAAATTTTCGCCAGCTACCCGCGTATTCTGGCCGACGCGATGATGCTCGATTTTATCGTCGATTACCTGCGCCTGATCATCAGCGGCAACATGAACACCTTCGAAATTGAAGCCCTGATGGACGAAGAGATTGAAACCCATGAGAGCGAATCCGAAGTGCCGGCCAACAGCCTGGCGCTGGTGGGCGACTCGCTTCCGGCGTTTGGCATCGTGGCGGCGGTAATGGGCGTGGTACATGCCCTGGCCTCGGCGGATCGCCCGGCGGCTGAACTGGGCGCGCTGATTGCCCACGCGATGGTGGGGACGTTCCTCGGTATTTTACTGGCCTACGGCTTTATCTCCCCGCTGGCGAGCGTGCTGCGCCAGAAGAGCGCCGAAACCACCAAAATGATGCAGTGCGTGAAAATTACGCTGCTCTCAAACCTCAACGGTTATGCCCCGCCGATCGCCGTCGAATTTGGTCGTAAGACGCTCTACTCCAGCGAACGTCCGTCGTTTATCGAACTGGAAGAGCACGTGCGCGCGGTGAAAAACCCCAACCAACAGACGACAACTGAGGACGCATGAAAAACCAGTCCCATCCGATCGTCATCGTAAAAAAGCGCAAGCATAAGGGGCACGGGCACGGTTCTCACGGCTCCTGGAAGATCGCGTACGCCGACTTTATGACCGCCATGATGGCGTTCTTCCTGGTGATGTGGCTGATCTCCATCTCCAGCCCGAAAGAGCTTATCCAGATTGCGGAATATTTCAGGACGCCGCTGGCGACGGCGGTCACCGGCGGGCCGCGCATTTCGAACAGCGACAGCCCGATCCCCGGCGGCGGTGATGATTACACCCAGCAGCAGGGCGAAGTGAAAAAACAGCCTAACATCGACGAGCTGAAAAAACGAATGGAGCAGGCGCGCCTGAAAAAACTGCGCGGTGACCTGGATCAGCTGATTGAAGCGGACCCTAAGCTGCGCGCACTGCGTCCGCATCTGAAAATTGACCTGGTACAGGAAGGGCTGCGTATTCAGATCATCGACAGCCAGAACCGGCCGATGTTTAAAACCGGCAGCGCCGATGTCGAGCCCTACATGCGCGATATTCTGCGTGCGATTGCACCGGTACTGAACGGTATTCCTAACCGAATTAGCCTGTCCGGACACACGGATGATTTCCCGTACGCCACGGGAGAGAAAGGATACAGCAACTGGGAGCTTTCTGCCGATCGCGCCAACGCCTCGCGTCGCGAGCTGGTGGCGGGTGGGCTTGATGATGGCAAGGTCCTGCGCGTGGTCGGCATGGCTGCAACCATGCGCCTTACCGACCGCGGACCGGATGACGCCATCAACCGTCGTATCAGTCTTTTAGTGCTGAACCAGCAGGCGGAGCAGGCCATCCTGTATGAAAACGCCGAAAGTCAGAATGAGTCACTGGACGATTTAAAACAGCCTGGGGCCGTCCCTTCGGCTGCCGTTCCAACATCGCCACCAGCCAATCCGAGGTGATAGCGTGAGCATGGATATTACCGATTTTTACCAGACATTTTTTGATGAAGCCGACGAATTGTTGGCCGATATGGAGCAACATTTGCTGGATCTGGTGCCCGAGGCGCCGGACTCAGAACAGCTCAATGCCATCTTCCGTGCGGCGCATTCCATTAAAGGCGGAGCCGGAACGTTTGGATTTACCATTTTGCAGGAAACCACCCATTTAATGGAAAACCTGCTGGATGAAGCACGACGCGGTGAGATGCAGCTCAATACCGACATTATCAACCTGTTTTTGGAAACGAAAGATATTATGCAGGAACAGCTCGACGCCTATAAAAGTTCGGCAGAGCCTGATGCCGCCAGCTTTGAATACATCTGCAACGCGCTGCGTCAGTTAGCGCTGGAAGCCAAAGGTGAGGCGTCTGCGCCCGCTGTCCCTGCGGCAAAACTGAGCGTTGTTGACGCCGTGGCCGAACCCGCTACGGCGCCTGACGCGCCCGCAGGAAAACTGCGCGTGGTGCTGTCACGTCTGAAGGAGAACGAGGTCAACCTGCTGGAAGAGGAGCTGGGGAACCTGGCGACGCTCAGCAACGTGGTGAAGGGCAAAGACAGCCTGGCCGCGACGCTTGACGGCGGGATCGGTCAGGATGACATCGTGGCAGTGCTCTGCTTCGTCATTGAAGCGGATCAGATTGCGTTTGAAACCGAGGCGGCGGCCGTTGAAGCGCCAGCTCCGGCAGAGAATACCCCTGCGGTAGTTGCCGCTGCCCCGGCACTGAAAGCCGTGCCAAAAGAGACGGCTGCCCCGGCCCGCGGTGAAAAACCGGCGGCGCGTTCCAGCGAGTCCACGAGCATTCGCGTGGCGGTGGAGAAAGTGGATCAGCTAATCAACCTGGTGGGTGAACTGGTGATCACCCAGTCGATGCTGGCCCAGCGTTCCAACGAGCTGGACCCGGTGACTCACGGCGATCTCATCACCAGCATGGGCCAGTTACAACGTAACGCCCGCGATTTGCAGGAATCGGTGATGTCCATCCGCATGATGCCGATGGAATATGTCTTCAGCCGCTTCCCGCGCCTGGTGCGCGACCTGGCCGGCAAGCTCAACAAACAGATCGAACTCACGCTGATGGGCAGCTCCACCGAGCTGGACAAGAGCCTGATCGAACGCATTATCGACCCGTTAACGCACCTGGTGCGTAACAGCCTCGACCACGGCATCGAGCTGCCGGAAAATCGCGTGGCAGCCGGAAAATCGCCCGTGGGCAACCTGATCCTGTCAGCGGAACATCAGGGCGGCAACATCTGCATCGAAGTGACCGATGACGGCGCGGGCCTGAACCGCGAGCGCATTCTGGCGAAGGCGATCTCGCAGGGAATGGCTGTCAACGAAAACATGACGGACGAAGAAGTGGGCATGCTGATTTTTGCCCCGGGCTTCTCAACCGCAGAGCAGGTCACCGACGTTTCCGGCCGTGGCGTGGGCATGGACGTGGTGAAACGTAACATTCAGGAGATGGGCGGTCACGTTGAGATCCAGTCTAAGCAGGGTGCAGGCACCACGATTCGTATCCTGCTGCCGCTGACGCTGGCCATTCTTGACGGCATGTCCGTTAAAGTGGCGGACGAAGTCTTTATTCTGCCGCTGAACGCGGTGATGGAGTCCCTCCAGCCGCGTGAAGAAGATCTGCATCCGCTGGCGGGCGGGGAGCGCGTGCTCGAAGTACGCGGCGAGTATCTGCCGCTGGTGGAACTGTGGAAAGTGTTCGAAGTGGACGGGGCAAAAACCGAGGCCACGCAGGGTATCGTTGTGATCCTGCAAAGCGCCGGACGCCGCTACGCGCTGCTGGTTGATCAGCTGATTGGTCAGCATCAGGTGGTGGTTAAGAACCTGGAAAGTAACTACCGCAAAGTGCCGGGGATCTCTGCTGCCACCATCCTGGGTGATGGTAGCGTCGCGCTGATCGTCGATGTATCGGCACTTCAGGGATTAAATCGTGAACAACGTGTGGCGAACACAGCCGCCTGATTAAGTAAAAGGTAATAACATGACCGGTATGAGTAACGTAACGAAACTGGCGGGCGAGCCATCGGGGCAGGAATTCCTGGTTTTCACTTTAGGTGATGAAGAGTACGGTATCGACATCCTGAAAGTGCAGGAAATTCGTGGTTACGACCAGGTAACGCGCATTGCGAACACGCCAGCGTTTATCAAGGGTGTGACCAACCTGCGCGGTGTGATTGTGCCTATCGTGGACCTGCGCGTGAAGTTCAGCCAGGGCGATGTGGAGTACAACGATAACACGGTGGTGATCGTCCTGAATCTGGGGCAGCGCGTGGTGGGGATCGTGGTGGATGGCGTGTCTGATGTACTGTCGCTGACCGCAGATCAAATCCGTCCTGCGCCGGAGTTTGCGGTCACGCTGTCGACGGAATACCTGACGGGGTTGGGTGCGCTCGGCGAGCGTATGCTAATTCTGGTGAATATTGAGAAGCTGCTGAACAGTGAAGAGATGGCGCTGCTGGATATTGCGGCGAATCATGTAGCATAAAATGAAGCCGGGTAAGCGTCAGCGCCACCCGGCTCTTTTGTATCCTTACGCCTCCTGCTCCACCAGCTCTGCCTCCGCTTCCCGCGCCCCTTCATTCTGCGACAGCATCGCTGTCGCAATCCCGTTCCCCAGCACGTTAATGGCGGACCGTCCCATATCCAGGAAATGATCAATCCCCATCAGCAGCAGGATCCCGGCCACCGGAATGTTAAAGCTCGGAATGGTTGCCGCCAGCACCACCAGCGACGAGCGCGGTACACCCGCAATGCCTTTCGAGGCCAGCATCAGCGTTAACATCAGCACCGTCACCTCGGTGAAACTCAGGTGAATGTTGTACGCCTGGGCGATAAACATTGAGGCGAACGAGCAGTACACCATGGAGCCGACCAGGTTAAACGAGTAGCCGATCGGCAGGACGAAAGAGGCGATATTCCGTGAACAGCCGAAGCGCGCTAACTGCTCCAGCGTTTTCGGGTATGCCGCTTCAGAGCTGCTGGTGGTAAACGCGACCAGCACCGGATCTTTCAGCATCGCCACCAGACGAAAAATCTCTTTTTTCAGCACCATGTAACCTACCGCCAGCAATACCAGACAGGTCAGAAGGATCGCCACATAGTAACCGCCAATAAACGAGGCATAGTTCAGCAAAATGCCCAGCCCCTGGGTGGCAATGACGGACGAAATTGCGGCAAAAATGGCCAGCGGCGCAACGTACATCACGTAGCCCGTCACCTTCAGCATAATGTGGGAGACCACATCCAGCGCCGCGACCAGCGGGGCGTTGAATTTTTGGCCCAGTGACGCGCCGCCAATGCCGAAGAACATCGAGAAGACCACAATTTGCAGGATCTCATTGTTCGCCATCGCGCCGGCAATGCTGGTTGGAATGGTGTGTGACAGGAAGGCTTTCAGCGACATCCCACTAACGGCCAGGCCGGTATCAACCGTCTCTGTGGGTATGCTCAGGTTCAGACCGCTGCCGGGTTGTTCAAGGGTAACAATAAACAGCCCCACCAGAATGGAAAGCACGGATGAGCTGATAAACCACACCATCGCTTTACCCCCGACGCGCCCAATCGTCGACGTTTCACCCAGCTTCATAATGCCCACCGTCAGGGTGCTGAACACCAGCGGTGCAATCACCATCTTAATCAGCCGCAGGAAAATATCGGTCAGTAGCGTAATGTTCTCCGACCAGGCCTGTATCGCGTCGGACGAAGCATACTCATGGATCGCCGCACCTGAAAGAATACCCGCCAGCATGAAAATCACGATGAAGAGCGTGAGTTTGTTTGCACTTGCCACAAAAAATCCTCTATGCGCTAAAAGAGTTTCCTGCGTCGATGCATACAAAATTTTTATTTAAGCGCAGGAAAATATTCGAGGCATAAATTGAAGTAAAGCTGCGTGAGTTACAACTTGTTTTTAATTTTTATGAAATTCGTTGTTTTTATCATAACGATATATTGTGATGCAGATCACATTACACGCGATATATCCTCAGATTAAGCAAGAATAATGCCCGTTTTATTTTGCTAACTCTTTGTAATGTTTGTTAATAGTCTGTTAATTGGGGGCGGGTGTCTCACCTTCGTTGAAAGTGGTTGAAGCGTGAACCATAAACTAAATTCTCAGTAACCGCGCCGGGGAATGTTTAAGCGGGGCTAACATACTGAACAGTATGAATAAAATATGGCAAGCGGACCATTATTTCTTCTGGAGGGTGGTAAATGAAAAGAAAACTTCTTTTTATCTGCGCGGGTACACTGCTGACGGCGGCGACTGTCGGTCAGGCGCTGGCAGTCACCAGTAGCGGTACTATCGGGGCGACGCTGACGTTGACGAACGGTTGTTTGATCAACGGCTCGCCAACGCAAAACGGCATTAACTTCGGGACACTCGATTTCGGGACCCATCCTGCGACATTCTCCACCCTGACAACCCAGTTAACCGGGGCCAGCGGCGGAAATACCTTTACCATTCAATGTACCACTGCCAGTTACACGGTGGCGATCACCGGCAACACCAACGCGACCGCACCCGGAACCGTTGTCGGCACCCCCGGCACACCCGCCCGATATCTGGTGAACACCGCCAATGCGGCACAGGGCGTGGCATACAGCCTCTATAGCGACAGCGGGTACAACAACGTGATTGCTAACAACGCCGCGTTGCCCGTAGCTTCCACAGCGGGCGGGGTGAACAGCTATACCCTCTACGGGCGCATAACGGGCGGCGGCAATAGCGTAACGGTTGTACCGGGAACCTATACCGACACGATTAACGTCAGCGTCACCTACTGATTCAGCCATGAAGGCATTGTGTTTATGTCTGCGCGAAAGCGCAGAGGGCGTCGTGCACCCTTTTTTGGCCCTGATCGTCGGGCTGATGATGATCTGCGACGCCAGGGCGGTGACATCCCAGTCCTTCAGGGTGAGCGCGACGGTAGTACCAGGATGCTCGGTGAGTACCGGCACGGGCGGGCGCTTTGGGACGCTGGATTTTGGAACCCGCAATGGCGTGGACAACACGCCGGTCAGCACCAGCTTTGTCGCCGACGGCGCGTTGTCCATCGCCTGCACACCGGGTGTGGCGCTAAGTATGAGCATTAACGGCGGTCAGAATTATAGCTCTGTGAGGCGGATGACGCGTTCAGGCGGGACAGAGGTGGTCGGTTACCGGCTCTACAGCAGCAGCTCACTGGCCGCGAACAGTGAAATTGGCGTTAACCAGGCCATACCGATTACCTATACCAACAGCAATAACATCGCGCTGCCTCTTTTTGGCGTCGCGCTCCTGACGGGGTTTAGCCTGCCGGGAACATATTCAGATCAACTCACCGTGACCTTGTCATGGTAGGAAAGGGAGAACATCGATGAAGCCATTTTTCAGGCGATCAGGCCTGGTGGGTCTGTTGGGGGCAACGGCTCTGGCAGCGGGCCAGGCGCAGGCAGCGGCAACCATTCTTTTGTGGCCCATCGATCCGTGGCTTTCGGCAGAGGCCAGAGCAACTGAATTGTGGATCCAGAATCAGGGCAACAGCGCCACGACAATGCAGATACGCATTGTGCGCTGGAAACAGGAGGGCGGATATGAGCGTTACACCGCCCAGCAGGATGTGGTCGCCAGCCCGCCGATCGTGACTATCGCTAAAGGCAGTAAACAGCTTATTCGCCTGATCAAGCAGGGGACGATCCCGTCGGGGGTTGAGCAGGCCTACCGCATTATTGTGGATGAAATTCCCCAGCCGGATGCCAAAGCGGAACCGTCCATGGGCCTCAAACTGCAAATGCGCTATTCGATTCCTTTATTTGTTTATGGGCAGGGGATCCCCACCCTCAACGAAGGGGCACACCACGCGCTGGCGAACACCCAACAGCTGAGCTGGCGGGTCGTTCAGGAGGGGGGGAAACCCGCGCTTCAGGTCCGTAATCAGGGGGATGTTCACGTCCGGCTCAGCCAGGTTGCGGTTGAGCAGGGCGGGCAAAAACGCACGGTTGCCGAGGGGCTGCTGGGTTATGTGCTGCCAGGCAGCACCCGAAGCTGGCCGCTTCCGGCAGGGATTTATCAGCCGAACCGGATGAGCGCGCAAATTAATGCCAGGGATACGCAATGGCAATCGACGCCCGTCAACTGAAACCGGCGATGATGATCCTGCTTTGCGTCAGTACCAGCGCCTTTGCCGAAACCGGTGACGACAGTTTACCGCCGCCGCCGGATGCACGGACGATGAACGGCGAAGCAGTATTCCAGCTCGCCCTGGTGCTGAACCACTATGACACGGGTCTGGTGGTGCCGGTGACGCAGCGCGAGGGTGCCTGGTTTATTTCGGGCGCGGATTTGCTCCGCGCCGGGCTGCCGCCCGCGCATGTGCCTGCCGGAGAGGTGAATCTCTCGACGCTTACGTCGGTACGCGCAGAGTACGACAGCACGGCCCAGCGTCTGTTGCTGACGGTCCCCCGGGACTGGGTCGCCGCGCGGATCACGCCGTTCAGCGAACAGAACACGCATAGCAAGCCGCACTATGGCCGCGGCGCGTTGCTCAATTACGACGTTTATACCAACCATTCCGAGCACACGGGCGGCCAGGCGTCGGTCTGGCACGAGTTCCGCTATTTCAATGAGGATTATTCGTTTTCATCGACGGGTTACGCCCGGCAGAATTTCACCGGTAACAGCGGGCAGCAGGAAGGGTACGTGCGCTACGACTCAACGTTTCTGATCACCAACGAGGAAGATGCCACCACCTGGACCGTCGGGGACGTCATCAGCGATGCGCTGAGCTGGAGCACCAGCGTGCGCATGGGCGGGATCAGCTACGGGCGCGACTTCTCCCTGCGTCCTGATCTGGTGACCTGGCCGCTGCCGGCGTTTTCCGGCGAGGCGGCTGTCCCGACCTCGGTCGATCTCTTTATTAATGGCTACCGTTCCGGCTCCACCCGCCTTCAGCCGGGGCCGTTTACCCTCACCAATCTGCCGTATATCAACGGTGCCGGGGATGCGGTGCTGGTTACCACTGATGCGCTGGGTCGTCAGGTGAGTACCACGCTGCCGTTTTATGTCAGCAGCGATCTGCTTAAGCAGGGGTTAAGCGACGGCGCCGTGACGCTGGGCAGCCTGCGGCGTAACTACGGTATTGAGAATTTTGACTATGGCCCGGCGGCGGGCAGCGGATCGTATCGCTACGGGGTGACCGACTGGCTGACGCTGGAGGGGCATGCGGAAGGGGCGGAGTCGCTGGCGCTCGGCGGAGCGGGCACGGTGCTGAAGCTCGGGCGTTTTGGCGTGGTAAATACCTCGTGGACCCAAAGCCGCATGCGCGGCGATAGCGGCGGCCAGATAAACTGGGGCTATCAGTACAACACCAGCGAGTTTAGCGTAGCGACCCAGCATACCCGGCGCGACCGTGGCTTCGGCAACCTCGCCCTGTACGATCAGCCCACCGTTTATGATGAAAATGATAACCCCGTTGCCAGCCTGAGCCGCAATACCGACCAGTATTCCTTAACTTTTAACCTCGGCGGTTACGGCAATATCGGCGCGGCGTGGATCGGGGTTGAAAGTTTTGACAGCAAAAAAACTGAGCTGCTCAACCTCTCCTGGAGCCGTAATTTGTGGGGCTCAAGCAGTATTTATCTGGCTGCCAGCCGTGACCAGCAGCGGGGCGACTGGACGGTTGCGCTGTCGTTGCAGGTTCCCCTCGGCGAACGTGACAGCGCCGCCGTCACCTTTGAAAACACCCCTGACGCAGGCAGCACTCAACGCATTAACTACAACCACTCGATGCCTTCAGACGGCGGCTTTAGCTGGAACATGGCCTGGGCCAACCAGTCGCGGTCGAGTAACTATCAGCAGGCTACGCTCGGCTGGCGGAATAACAATGTGGAGCTACAGGGCGGCGGCTACGGTGAGAAGGGCATGATGACCTGGTGGGGCGAGGCGATGGGTTCTGTTGTGCTGATGGACGGTGAGCTGTTTGCGGCGAACAAAATCAACGATGCGTTTGTGGTGATCAGCACCGACGGACATCCGGACGTACCCGTCAGCTACGAAAACCAGCCGGTTGGTAAAACCAATAACAAAGGTTATCTGTTGGTCAGCGGCGTTTCCGCCTATTACCCGGCAAGCTACCGCATTGATACCCTGAACTTACCTGCGGATACCCGGCTGAAAGAGACCGAGCGTCGGGTGGCGATTCGTCGGCATAACGGTTATCTGGTGGATTTCCCGATGGAGCAGGAGCGGGTTGCCAGCGTCATTCTGCACGATGCGCAGGGCAATGCGATCCCGGTGGGAAGCCAGGTCAGACGCGCATCCCGCAGCAGCGCGGTTGTCGGCTATGACGGCCTCGCCTGGCTGGAAAACCTCAACGATGTGAATCCGCTTGAGGTCATCACCCCGGAGGGTAAACGCTGTACGGCAACGCTGACCGTTGGCGCAAACCCTGAGCATAAGCTGCAAACCTACGGTCCGCTGACCTGTCGGGAGGCGCCGTGAGACGCCTGTTAATCGCGCTTCTGCTGCTGTGCTCCGGCGGCAGCTGGGCGGCCTGTACCGTCAGTACGGTGAATGCCTCGTTTGGCAGCGTCACCTCGTTCGCACTCAGCGGCACCGGGGAAGTGGAAACGACGGGCACGCTGGTGGTGACCTGCGATACCGTTCTCAACCTGTTAACCAACGACTCGGTGACGCTGAATTACACTTCGGCATCCGTCTTTGCGAATAGCCGGGCGACCATGAAGCGTACGGACAACGCGGCTATTACCGATGTCATTCCTACGCGCCTGTGCGGGGCGTCCGGCTGCGGCGGAAACAGTGAAATACAAATCAGCAAAGCCTATACCTGGAGCGGAAACACGCTGCTCGGGCTGCTGGGTTCAAGGCGCTACAACATTCCCCTTTATTTCCGGACCGTAATGGGGCAGAACGTCACCGGCGGGCCGTATCAGGTGTTGTTAACGTTCAGCATTAACTACAACGTGTGCGCCGTTGGCGCGGTCGGAGCGTGCCTGACCCCGCAAACCGGCACGGCAACCACCTCGATCCTCCTCAACATGACCGTCACCAACGATTGCAGCACCATGACCACGCCGGACGTGAATTTTAACAGCGCGCCGCTGGTGCAAAATTTTCCCACCGTTTCACAGTCGGTTGCCGTCACCTGTACCAAAGGCAGCACCTACACCATAGGCATTAATAATGGGGCAAATGCCCTGAACAACGTGCGTCGTATGGTCAGCGGCAGCAACTTCATGAGTTACGACATCTACAAAGAGGCGACCAGCAACCGCTGGGGTAGCAGCGGCAGCGAGCGCTGGGCCAGCGCCAGCTCATCGCAGGTCAGTACGGACGGGCTTTTACGTACCTACAACTACACCGCCAAAGTTCTGACCAGCCAGGCCACGCCGCCTGCCGGAACCTACACCGACACGCTGATTGTCGACGTCGCATTCTGACTCCCGCGCTTTTCCCTTTCGCAAATGTAAAGTTCCTGTGGCCTGTGCCGATAACACCGTTAATAAATCTATGAGAAGGTGTTGTATGTTGAACCGTATCCGCGTTGTCACAATGCTTATGATGGTGCTGGTCATTTTCGCACTTCTTCAGCTTACTTCTGGCGGCCTCTTTTTCTCGTCGTTAAAACAGAACCAGGACAGCTTCGCGGCCTCGAACGATTTGCGAATGCAGCAAAGCGAACTGACCACGACCTGGGATCTGATGTTGCAGACGCGTATCAACCTGAGCCGCTCGTCTGCCCGCATGATGATGGACCCAAATAACCAGCAGAGCAGCGCAAAAACGGAACTGCTGAAGAATGCGCGCGCCACGCTGGCAGACGCGGCGAAACATTACGACGCCTTCAAAAAAATCGCCCCTCAGCCGGCAATGGCGCAGGCGAGCGCGAACATAGATGAAAAATATCAGGCCTACTTCGCCGGCCTCACGGAGCTGGTGCAGTTCCTGGAGAAGGGCAATATGGACGCCTATTTCGCGCAGCCGACCCAGGGAATGCAGAACGCCCTCGGCGCGGCGCTCGGCGAGTACGCTAAAGCCAGCGGCGAGCTTTATCACTCCGCGTTCACGCAAAGCCAGAACGACTACCGTTTCGCGAAATGGCAGATGGCGGTTCTCGCCCTCGCGCTGGTCATAGTGCTGGTGGCCGTGTGGTACGGCATTCGTCATATCCTTCTTAACCCGCTTGGCCGCGTCATTGCCCATATCCGTGATATTGGCCGGGGCGATCTCACGAAAACGCTGTCCGTTTCTGGCCGCAATGAGATCACCGAGCTGGCAACCAGCGTCGACCATATGCAGCGTTCGCTGATTGATACCGTCGCCAACGTGCGCGAGGGGGCGGATGCCATCTATACCGGCACGAGTGAAATCGCGATGGGCAACAACGATCTTTCGTCCCGTACCGAACAGCAGGCGTCCGCTCTGGAAGAGACGGCGGCCAGCATGGAGCAGCTCACCGCGACCGTGAAGCAGAATGCCGACAACGCCCGTCAGGCGTCGCAGCTTGCAGAAAGCGCGTCCGATACCGCCCAGCGCGGGGGTCGGGTGGTCGACGGCGTGGTGAAAACCATGCATGACATTGCCGACAGCTCGAAGAAAATCGCCGACATCATCAGCGTTATCGACGGCATCGCCTTCCAGACCAACATCCTGGCGCTGAACGCGGCCGTTGAAGCGGCGCGTGCGGGCGAGCAGGGCCGCGGGTTTGCCGTAGTCGCCGGCGAAGTGCGTAACCTCGCCAGCCGCAGCGCCAATGCGGCGAAAGAGATCAAAGCTCTGATTGAAGACTCTGTTTCACGCGTGGATACCGGCTCGGTGCTGGTGGAAAGTGCGGGTGAAACCATGAATGACATCGTGAATGCCGTGACGCGCGTGACGGACATCATGGGTGAAATCGCCTCTGCATCGGATGAGCAGAGTCGTGGTATTGACCAGGTCGCCCTGGCGGTATCGGAAATGGATCGTGTGACGCAGCAAAACGCCGCCCTGGTGCAGGAGTCCGCTGCCGCGGCCGCTGCGCTGGAGGACCAGGCGAGCCGCCTGAAAATGGCCGTCTCGGCGTTCCGCCTTACTTCAAAAACAACAAATACGGTCAGCTCGCGATCGGTGTACGGCGAAGCAGCCCCGGCGCCCGTGACAGCACGTACGCGCGCAGCGGTGACCGGACAAGATGAAAACTGGGAAACATTTTGACTGACAATTAAACCGCGGCTGCTTGCCGCTTGATGGGAGCGTGGATGTTAAATCGTATTCGTATCTCGACCACACTGTTTTTGATTCTGATCCTGTGTGGGGTTTTGCAGGTTGGCAGTAACGGGTTGTCTTTCTGGGCGTTTCGCGATGGCTATCAGAATTTGCAGGAAGTTGAGACGAGTAATCAGCAGCGCTCCGCACTGGCACAAACGCGTGCCGTGCTGTTGCAGGCAAGCACTGCGCTGAACAAAGCAGGGACGTTAACCGCGCTGAGCTATCCGCCGGAGGATATTAAGGCGCTGATGGTTGTGGCCCGCAGCAGCCTGAAGCAGGCCGACGCGCAGTTTAAGGCTTTTACGGCGCAGGAGGCGGTCAGTGAGAAAGAGAAAGCGCTCAAAGTCGCCATGAAAAAGACCTTTGATGTGTGGTACGGCGATCTAGACCATCAGGCGACGTGGCTGGAGAACAACCAGCTTTCTGACTTCCTGACCGCGCCGGTGCAGGCGTCTCAGGCGGCGTTTGACGACAGCTTTAACGCATGGCAGCAGGATATTAACCAGTTTGTGGCGCGTGCCGGTGCGGACAGCTGTACCAGTTACCGCATGTCAGGGGTGATATTCCTGACTATGGTAATCCTGGCGGCCCTGCTGACCGGCGGCTCGCTGTGGTGGTCGCGCAAAATGATCGTCCAGCCGCTGGCCATCGTCAGCAGTCACTTCGACAGTATTGCGAAGGGCGACCTGGCGCGTCCGGTGGCCGTGTATGGCAGGAATGAAATATCAGCGATTTTCGCCAGCCTGAAGGCGATGCAGAGTTCGCTGCGGGAAACGGTAAGCAACGTTCGCCAGGGCAGTTACGCCATGCATACCGGGATCTCCGAGATTGCGGCAGGCAATAACGACCTCTCTTCCCGCACTGAACAGCAGGCGGCATCGCTGGCGCAGACGGCGGCCAGCATGGAGCAACTGACCGCGACGGTAAGCCAGAACGCCGATAACGCGCGTCAGGCGTCCGACTTGTCAAAACAGGCCGCGATGACGGCGAAACGTGGGGGCGATCAGGCTTCTCACGTTGCCAGCACGATGCAGGAGATTGCCGCCAGCTCGCAGAAAATTGGCGACATTATCAGCGTTATCGACGGTATCGCGTTCCAGACCAATATTCTGGCGCTGAACGCGGCGGTGGAAGCGGCGCGTGCCGGCGAGCAGGGGCGCGGGTTCGCGGTGGTTGCCGGTGAAGTCCGAAACCTCGCCAGCCGCAGCGCCAATGCGGCGAAAGAGATCAAAGGGCTGATAGAAGAGTCGGTCTCCCGCGTTCAGCAGGGCTCCGCGCTGGTGGATACCGCCGCGCAGACCATGCACGAGATAGTCACCTCCGTGACGCGGGTTAACGACATTATGGGCGAGATTGCCTCGGCGTCTGATGAACAACGCCGTGGTATTGAGCAGGTGGCGCAGGCCGTTACACAGATGGATCAGGTTACACAGCAGAACGCCTCACTGGTGGAAGAGGCGGCGGCTGCGACCGATCAGCTGGCAAACCAGGCGGATCACCTTACCGGGTTAGTCGCCGTATTTAATGTGAAAGAGCACGTTGAAGCAGTAACAGAAGTCGGACGGTCACAGGCCGTGCCCGTTGTATCCTGAATGTGATTGAGAAGGCGCTATGACATCACCCATGCCCTCAGGGCAAACGTCATTATTGTTGCAGATGACACAGCGCCTCGCGCTGTCCGACGCGCATTTTCGTCGGATATGTCAGTTAATCTACCAGCGTGCGGGGATCGTGCTTGCGGACCATAAGCGAGACATGGTCTACAACCGGCTGGTGCGGCGCTTGCGCACGCTGGGGCTGGACGATTTTGGCCGCTATCTGAGCATGCTCGAAGCGAACCAGAACAGCGCCGAATGGCAGGCATTTATCAACTCATTAACCACCAACCTGACCGCGTTTTTCCGCGAGGCGCATCACTTCCCGGTGCTGGCGGAACACGCCCGCCGCCGTGGCGGAGAGTATCGCGTCTGGAGCGCGGCGGCCTCTACCGGGGAAGAGCCGTACTCGCTGGCCATCACCCTGGCGGACACCCTGGGCATGGCGCCGGGTCGCTGGAAAGTGTACGCCAGCGACATCGACACGGAAGTGCTGGAAAAAGCCCGTAACGGCGTTTATCGCCAGGATGAGCTGAAAACGCTGTCTCCCCAGCAGCTACAGCGTTACTTCATGCGCGGTACCGGCCCGCATGAAGGACTGGTGCGCGTACGCCAGGAGCTGGCGAACTGCGTGGAATTTGCCCCCGTTAATTTACTGGATAAGCAGTACAACGTGCCGGGGCCATTCGACGCCATTTTTTGTCGTAACGTGATGATCTATTTTGATAAAACGACGCAGCAGGACATTTTGCGTCGCTTTGTTCCGTTGCTCAAGCCTGACGGTTTACTGTTTGCCGGGCACTCGGAAAACTTCAGCAACCTCGTGCGTGAGTTTAGCCTGCGTGGGCAAACGGTATATGCGCTGAGTAAGGAAAAAGCATGAGTAAAATCAGGGTATTGTCTGTCGATGATTCGGCGCTGATGCGTCAGATCATGACCGAAATCATCAATAGCCACAGCGATATGGAGATGGTGGCGACAGCGCCCGATCCGCTGGTCGCGCGGGATTTAATCAAAAAATATAACCCCGACGTGCTGACGCTGGATGTTGAAATGCCGCGCATGGATGGCATCGATTTCCTGGAAAAATTAATGCGCCTGCGCCCGATGCCGGTGGTGATGGTGTCATCTCTGACCGGTAAGGGTTCAGAAATCACCCTGCGCGCGCTGGAGCTGGGGGCGGTGGATTTTGTCACCAAGCCGCAGCTCGGCATTCGCGAGGGGATGCTGGCGTACAGCGAGATGATCGCCGAGAAGATCCGCACCGCGTCCCGGGCGAAGCTTGCCGCGCATAAACCGACGGCAGCCCCGGCAACCCTGAAGGCGGGGCCGTTACTCAGCTCGGAAAAGTTGCTGGTGATTGGCGCGTCAACCGGAGGAACAGAGGCAATTCGCCATGTACTCCAGCCATTGCCGCTCTCAAGCCCGGGTATTCTGATTACGCAACATATGCCGCCGGGCTTTACCCGCTCGTTCGCGGAGCGCCTGAATAAGCTGTGCCAGATCAGCGTGAAAGAGGCGGAAGACGGCGAGCGCGTGCTGCCGGGTCACGCCTATATCGCCCCGGGTGACAAGCACATGGAGCTGGCGCGCAGCGGGGCGAACTATCAAATCAAAATTCATGACGGGCCGCCGGTTAACCGGCACCGTCCGTCGGTGGATGTGCTGTTTCATTCGGTGGCGAAACATGCGGGGCGCAACGCCGTTGGGGTGATCCTGACGGGGATGGGCAACGACGGCGCCGCCGGAATGCTTGCGATGCACCAGGCTGGCGCCTGGACGATTGCGCAGAATGAAGCAAGTTGTGTGGTGTTCGGCATGCCGCGCGAGGCCATCAATATGGGTGGCGTAAGCGAAGTGGTCGATCTTAGCCAGGTAAGCCAGCAGATGCTGGCGAAAATCAGTGCCGGACAGGCAATACGTATTTGACTCAGGAGTATTATTTTATGGCGGATAAAGAGCTTAAGTTTTTGGTTGTGGATGACTTTTCCACCATGCGTCGCATTGTGCGCAACCTGCTGAAAGAGCTGGGCTTCAACAATGTTGAAGAAGCAGAAGACGGGGTGGATGCGCTGAACAAGCTCCAGGCTGGCGGGTTTGGTTTTGTGATTTCCGACTGGAACATGCCGAACATGGACGGTCTCGAACTGCTGAAAACCATCCGCGCGGATGCAGGTATGGCCTCTCTGCCGGTACTGATGGTGACCGCAGAAGCGAAGAAAGAGAACATTATTGCCGCTGCACAGGCGGGCGCAAGCGGCTACGTGGTGAAGCCATTCACCGCGGCGACTCTGGAAGAGAAGCTCGGGAAGATCTTCGAGAAACTCGGCATGTGAGGTGATGGATATGTTGCAACCTGCTATGAAACCCGTTGAAGAACATTCGCCGAGCGACATTATTGCCCGCATTGGTAGCCTGACCCGCATGCTGCGCGACAGCCTGCGTGAGCTGGGGCTGGACCAGGCGATCGCCGAAGCGGCGGAAGCCATCCCTGACGCGCGCGACCGTCTGGACTACGTCGTGCAGATGACCGCGCAGGCGGCCGAGCGTGCGCTGAACAGCGTTGAAGCCTCGCAGCCGCACCAGGATGCCATGGAGAAGGGTGCGAAAGCGCTGAGCAAACGCTGGGATGAGTGGTTTGAGAACCCTATTGAGCTGGCGGATGCCCGCGAACTGGTAACGGATACCCGTCAGTACCTGGGTGACGTGCCGGGCCACACCAGCTTCACTAACGCCCAGCTGCTGGACATCATGATGGCGCAGGATTTCCAGGACCTTACCGGCCAGGTGATCAAGCGCATGATGGATGTGATTCAGGAGATTGAACGTCAGCTGCTGATGGTGCTGCTGGAGAACATTCCGGAACCGGCTGCCCGTCCGAAACGCGAGAACGAAAGCCTGCTCAATGGTCCACAGCTTGACACCAGCAAAGCGGGCGTGGTGGCAAGCCAGGATCAGGTGGACGATCTGCTGGATAGCCTTGGTTTCTGATTGCCCGTTCTGCCTCAGGTCGTTAACGCGGCCTGAGGCAGCTCAGAACAAAAACAGCGAAAAGAGCCCGAATAAACGGGCTTTTCCCGCCATTGGATTTTCTCTGCGCTGGCATGATACCCGTGAATTAATGGGCTGCGAGCAGGCACAGTGGCAGAAGAGAACGACGACAAAACAGAAGCCCCCACACCCCACCGACTTGAAAAAGCCCGTGAGGATGGGCAGATCCCCCGATCCCGAGAGCTGACATCCCTGCTGATCCTGGTGGTGGGCGTCTGCATAATCTGGTGGGGCGGGGAGATGCTCGCCCGCAGACTGGCGGGAATGCTCTCTGCTGGCTTACGTTTTGATCACAGCATGGTCAATGACCCCAATCTGATCCTCATTCAAATCATCAACCTTGTGAAAAGCGCGATGATCGCCTTGCTGCCGCTGATCGCGGGCGTGGTCATCGTGGCCCTTGTTTCGCCGGTCATGCTCGGTGGCCTGGTGTTCAGCGGTAAATCGCTGCAACCGAAATTCTCCAAGCTCAACCCGCTACCCGGTATTGCGAAAATGTTCTCCGCGCAAACCGGGGCTGAGCTTCTTAAAGCGATCCTGAAATCGCTTCTTATGGGCAGTACAGCCGGGTTTTTTCTGTGGCACCACTGGCCGGAGATGATGCGCCTGATCAGCGAGTCACCGATGACGGCGATGAAAAATGCCCTGAACCTGGTCGGGTTATGCTCGCTGCTGGTGGTACTCAGCATTATTCCGATGGTGGCGTTCGACGTTATCTTCCAGATCTATTCCCATATCAAAAAGCTGCGAATGTCGCGTCAGGACATCCGCGATGAATATAAACAGATGGAAGGCGACCCCCACGTGAAGGGCCGTATCCGGCAGATGCAGCGTGCCGCCGCGCGTCGGCGCATGATGGAAGATGTGCCGAAAGCCGACGTCATCGTCACCAACCCGACCCACTACTCCGTGGCGCTTCAGTACGACGAAAACAAAATGAGCGCGCCGAAAGTGGTGGCGAAAGGGGCCGGACTGATTGCGCTGCGCATTCGTGAAATCGCGACGGAAAACCGCGTACCGATCCTGGAAGCACCGCCGCTGGCCCGTGCGCTGTATCGCCACGCGGAAATTGGACAACAGATCCCGGGCCAGCTCTACGCCGCTGTCGCAGAGGTGCTGGCCTGGGTGTGGCAACTGAAACGCTGGCGTTTAGCGGGCGGTCAACGACCTGTAAAACCTGAGAACCTTCCGGTGCCTGAAGCACTGGATTTTTTGAACGAGAAGGACACTGATGGCTAATCTGGTGGCAATGTTGCGCCTGCCCGGCAACCTGAAATCGACGCAATGGCAGATCCTTGCCGGACCGATTCTGATCCTGCTAATTCTGTCTATGATGGTGCTGCCGTTACCGGCATTTATTCTCGACCTGCTTTTCACCTTCAACATTGCGTTGTCCATCATGGTGTTGCTGGTGGCGATGTTCACCCAGCGCACGCTGGAGTTCGCCGCGTTTCCAACGATCCTGCTGTTCACCACGCTGCTGCGTCTGGCGCTGAACGTTGCCTCCACGCGTATCATCCTGATGGAAGGGCACACCGGCGCGGCGGCGGCGGGCAAGGTGGTCGAAGCCTTCGGTCACTTCCTGGTGGGCGGCAACTTCGCCATCGGTATCGTGGTGTTCGTCATTCTGGTGATTATCAACTTCATGGTTATCACTAAAGGTGCGGGGCGTATCGCAGAAGTAGGCGCGCGCTTCGTGCTCGACGGGATGCCGGGTAAGCAGATGGCCATCGACGCCGACCTGAATGCCGGGCTGATCGCGGAAGATGAAGCAAAAAAACGCCGTGCCGAAGTGACCCAGGAGGCAGATTTCTACGGCTCCATGGACGGTGCGAGTAAGTTTGTGCGCGGTGACGCCATCGCGGGCATTCTGATCATGGTGATTAACGTCGTCGGCGGCCTGCTTGTCGGCGTGCTGCAACACGGCATGGACATGGGCCACGCAGCGGAAAGCTATACGCTGCTGACCATTGGTGATGGTCTGGTGGCGCAGATCCCGGCGCTGGTGATCTCCACCGCGGCGGGTGTGATTGTGACCCGCGTCAGCACCGATCAGGATGTAGGCGAGCAGATGGTGGGGCAGTTGTTCAGCAACCCGCGCGTTATGCTGCTCTCCGCGGCGGTACTGGGCCTGCTCGGTATGGTGCCTGGCATGCCAAACCTGGTATTCCTGCTGTTTACTGCCGCGCTGCTGGGCCTTGCCTGGTGGATGCGTGGCCGTGAAACGCAGCCTAAGGCAGAGCCAGCGCCGGTCAAAATGCCTGAGAACACCCAGGCGGTGGAGGCCACCTGGAACGACGTTCAGCTCGAAGATTCGCTGGGGATGGAAGTGGGGTACCGCCTGATCCCGATGGTGGATTTCCAGCAGGATGGTGAACTGCTTGGCCGTATCCGCAGCATTCGTAAAAAATTCGCCCAGGATATGGGCTTCCTGCCGCCGGTGGTCCACATCCGGGACAA
The DNA here is from genome assembly GCF_002787395.1 of Enterobacter sp. CRENT-193. Lineage (NCBI taxonomy): Bacteria > Pseudomonadati > Pseudomonadota > Gammaproteobacteria > Enterobacterales > Enterobacteriaceae > Enterobacter > Enterobacter sp. CRENT-193. The sequence continues at coordinate 2,706,974 of NZ_CP024812.1, forward strand.
CATGGATCTCCCGCCCGCGCGCTATCGCATCCTGATGAAAGGGGTAGAAATCGGCAGCGGTGATGCGTACCCCGGCCGCTGGCTGGCAATTAACCCGGGCACGGCCGCAGGCACGTTGCCGGGTGAGCAGACGACCGACCCGGCCTTTGGTCTGGCGGCAATTTGGATTGAGAGCGCTCTGAAAGAGCAGGCGCAGATCCAGGGTTACACGGTTGTTGAGGCCAGTACCGTGGTGGCGACGCACCTCAACCATCTGATTGGCCAGTTCTCTGCGGAACTGTTTGGTCGTCAGGAGGCGCAGCAGCTGCTCGACCGCGTAACGCAGGAGATGCCGAAACTGACCGAAGATTTAGTGCCGGGCGTGCTGACCTTAACCACCCTGCATAAAGTGCTGCAAAACCTGCTCGACGAGAAGGTGCCCATTCGCGATATGCGTACCATCCTTGAGACGCTGGCCGAACATGCGCCGCTGCAAAGCGATCCGCACGAACTGACGGCGGTGGTACGCGTGGCGCTCGGACGCGCCATTACCCAGCAATGGTTCCCGGGAACCGGCGAAGTGCAGGTCATTGGCCTGGATACGCCGCTGGAACGGCTGCTGCTTCAGGCGTTGCAGGGCGGTGGCGGGCTGGAGCCGGGTCTGGCGGACAGATTACTGGCGCAAACCCAGGAGGCGCTGGCGCGTCAGGAGATGCTGGGCGCGCCGCCGGTGCTGCTGGTGAATCATGCGCTGCGTCCGCTGCTGTCGCGCTTCCTGCGCCGGAGCCTGAACCAGCTGGTGGTGCTGTCGAATATGGAGCTGTCCGATAACCGCAATATTCGCATGACGGCGACCATAGGAGGGAAATAATGCGGAAGTGGCTGTGGATCTTACTTTTCCCGCTGGCGGCGCAGGCCGCAGGCGAGGGGGCATGGCAGGCCAGCAGTATAGGCTTAACGCTCAACCATCGCGGGGAGTCGATCTCCTCCCGTCCGTTGTCCGCCTCTGAGCCCGTGTCCGGGCAGATGACGCTGGTGGCCTGGAATTACACCCTGACGGGACCCACACCAGCCGGGTTGCGGGTGCGTCTGTGCTCGCTGACCCGCTGCGCGGAAATCGAGGGACAAAGTGGCACCACCCAGGCCTTCAACGGGGTGTCTGCTCAGGAGCCTTTACGCTTTATCTGGGAAGTGCCAGGCGGTGGACGTCTGATCCCGGCGCTGAAAGTTCAGCGCAACGAGGTGCTCGTCAACTACCGCTAACTGCCTGCCTTTTCACCAGTCTTCAGGCATTTCTGAAGGCTGGCTCGCAAAATTGACCTTCCCTTTTGATACAAAAGAAACGCTGTTTTATAAATCAGTGACACGCGTATTGACACTCTTTGCATTTTTGCCATTCACCCCTTTGTGATGGCAGAAACAGAAAGGTATCAACAGGTCGATACTTTTACTGTAGCCGTGTAAAAACTCCCGGACGAGGTTTGCTTACAGGGAGTCTCCCAAAACTGATTAGGGTTGACGGCAATGAAAACACGTAAAATTGGACTCGCAAATTATCTTGCTTACGGGTCAGGGGACTTCCTCGGGGCGGGAACCACCGCCCTGACGGCCGCCTGGCTTTTGTATTTTTATACCACCTTCTGTGGACTCACACCGATTGAAGCAACCTTTATCTTCGCCGCCGCAAGGGTGCTGGATGCGGTTGTCAGCCCGTTAATGGGCTTTTTAACCGATAACTTTGGCACCACCTGGCTGGGCAAGCGTTTTGGCCGTCGTAAGTTCTTCATCCTGCTCGGTATTCCCTGCGTTTTCAGCTACTCGCTGATGTGGGTAGGGGACATGAGTTTCTGGTACTACCTGCTGACCTATCTGATCTTTGATATCGTCTACACCATGATCCTGGTGCCATACGAAACGCTGGTGCCGGAGATGACGGACGATTTCAAACAGAAAACCAAATTCTCCGGGGCGCGTATCTCTATGGCGCAGATGTCCGCCATTCTGGCTTCCTTCCTCCCGGGGATCCTGCTCACGCATTTCGGCAAAGACAACGCGATCTCCTTCTTCTATGCAAGCCTGGTCTTCTCCGTACTCTGCGCACTGATGCTTACGTTCGTCTGGTTCTTTACCTGGGAGCGCCCGCGGGAAGAGTGGTCTGAAGCGGCCCTGCGTGCCGAAGAAGAGAAGAAAAAGCTGACCCTTGGGCAGAGCCTGAATCGCCTTTTTGTTGAATTAAGTTCGACGCTGCGTATCAAGATTTTCCGCCAGCATCTGGGGATGTACCTTGGCGGCTACATCGCACAGGACGTCTTTAATGCCGTGTTTACCTATTACGTGGTATTTGTGCTGATGCAGGAGGCGTCAATGGCGTCCAACCTGCTGGGCACGATGGCCATCTTCCAGTTCCTCGCCGTGATCGGCATGATCCCGCTGTGCATTCGCTTCGGACCTGCGCCGTCTTACCGCATGGTGGTCGTGCTGTTTGGTCTGGCTTCGCTCTCTTACGCGGTACTTTATTACGCGGGCCTGAGCGACGTTTACGCTCTGCTGCTGCTGATCTCTGCGGTTGCCGGTCTTGGTCGCGGGGGGATCAACTACGTACCGTGGAATACCTACACCTACATTGCTGACGTGGACGAAGTGATCACCGGTCAGCGTCGCGAAGGGATCTTCGCGGGCATCATGACGCTGACCCGTAAAGCGTCCCAGGCCGGTGCGGTAATGCTGGTGGGGATCGTGATGCAGATGTCTGGCTTTGTCAGCGGTCAAAAAGTGCAGCCTGCGGAAGTGAGCCATACCATTCTGATGATCCTGAGCGTCGGCACCATTCTGGTACTGTTCTGCGGCTTCCTGGTCTCCCTGCGCTTCAAACTCAATTTGCAGACCCACAGCACCCTGCGTGAAGAGACCGCGAAAATGCGCGAGTCCGGCCATGCGATGCCAGAGGCGGTGACCCCGCAGGCCCGCGCCACCGTGGAGATGCTGGCCGGTATGCCGTATGAATCCCTGTGGGGCAACAACAATATCGGTTATCTGAATCGCAATAAGCCGGCGGCCCCTTCGCTGAAGGATCGCGCGGTACTGAATTCGACATACAACAGAGGTTAAGATGATGAAAGTTTGGCCTGTCAAACATAGCCCATTACTGCGTCAGCCTGAGCGCTTTATCGCCAGGGATGAGCTGAAATCGCTGATTCAAAAGGTGACGCATAACCTGGTCAATATCCACGACAAAACGGGTGAGTTTTTACTGCGGCTGGACGACGGGCGCGTGATCGACACCAAAGGCTGGGCCGGATGGGAATGGACCCACGGCGTCGGTTTATACGGTATCTGGCAGTATTACTGCCAGACCGGTGACGAGGGCATGCGCGAGATTATCGACAGCTGGTTTACTGACCGTTTCGCTGAAGGCGCAACCACCAAAAACGTGAATACCATGTCGCCGTTCCTGACGCTGGCGTATCGCTACGAAGAGACCAAAAACCCGGCCTGGCTGCCGTGGCTGGAAAGCTGGGCGGAATGGGCGATGAATGAGATGCCGCGCACCGAACATGGTGGCATGCAGCACATCACCCTGGCGGAAGAGAACCATCAGCAAATGTGGGATGACACGCTGATGATGACGGTGCTGCCGCTGGCGAAAATCGGCAAGCTGCTGAACAAGCCGGAGTACGTCGAGGAGGCGATCTATCAGTTCCTGCTCCACGTACAGAACCTGATGGATCGGGAGACGGGGCTGTGGTTCCACGGCTGGAATTACGACGGCAATCACAACTTTGCCCGGGCCCGCTGGGCGCGCGGCAACAGCTGGCTGACCATCGTGATCCCGGATTTCCTCGAGCTGGTGGATCTGCCGGAAAACAACGCCGTTCGTCGCTATCTGGTGCAGGTACTGAACGCGCAGATCGCCGCACTGGCAAAATGTCAGGACGAGAGTGGCTTGTGGCATACGCTGCTGGACGATCCTGAATCTTATCTGGAGGCGTCGGCCACGGCAGGGTTTGCCTACGGCATTCTGAAAGCCGTGCGCAAGCGTTATGTCGGCGCAGAGTACGCAGAGGTGGCGGAGAAAGCGATTCGCGGTATCGTGAAAAACATCTCGCCGGAAGGGGAGCTGCTGCAAACCTCGTTCGGGACCGGGATGGGAAGCGATCTTGAGTTTTATCGCCAGATACCGCTCACGTCGATGCCGTACGGGCAGGCGATGGCGATACTGTGCCTGACGGAGTATTTGCGGAAGTATTTCTGATAATAAAAAACCCGGCGCTTGCCGGGTTTATTTTTTACATACGCTCTACGGTTTCGATACCCAGAGTATCCAGACCGAGCTTCAGGGTCTTCGCCGTCAGCTGCGCGAGCTTCAGGCGGCTGTGGCGCACCGCTTCGTTCTCGGCAGAGAGGATAGGGCAGTGTTCGTAGAAGCCAGAGAACAGACCGGCCAGATCGTACAGGTAAGCACACATAACGTGCGGCGTACCGTCACGCGCGACCACGGAGAGCGTCTCTTCGAACTGAAGCAGGCGGGCAGCCAGCTGTGCTTCACGGTCTTCGGTAATAGACACCGTAGCATTCGCCAGCACGCTTTCGTCGATATTGGCTTTACGGAAGACGGAGAGTACGCGGGTGTAAGCGTACTGCATGTATGGCGCCGTGTTGCCTTCAAACGCCAGCATGTTGTCCCAGTCGAAGATATAGTCGGTGGTACGGTTCTTGGAGAGATCCGCGTATTTCACCGCGCCAATTCCCACCGCGTTAGCAAGTTTCTCCAGCTCGTCAGCAGGCATGTCCGGGTTCTTCTCGGCCACCAGGCGACGCGCGCGTTCCAGCGCTTCATCCAGCAGATCGGAAAGCTTCACGGTGCCGCCCGCACGGGTTTTGAACGGCTTACCGTCTTTACCCAGCATCATGCCGAACATGTGATGTTCCAGCGGCACGGAATCCGGCACATAACCCGCTTTACGCACGATAGTCCACGCCTGCATCAGATGCTGATGCTGACGGGAGTCGATGTAATACAGCACGCGGTCCGCATGCAGGGTTTCGTAACGGTATTTCGCACAGGCGATGTCGGTGGTGGTGTAAAGATAGCCGCCATCCTTTTTCTGGACGATCACGCCCATCGGTTCGCCTTCCTTGTTTTTATACTCATCAAGGAACACCACCGTTGCGCCTTCGCTTTCCACCGCCAGATTTTTAGCTTTCAGGTCCGCCACAATGCCTGGCAGCATCGGGTTATACAGGCTTTCACCCATCACGTCGTCACGGGTCAGGGTCACGTTCAGACGATTATAGGTAAGCTGGTTCTGGGACATGGTAATGTCCACCAGCTTGCGCCACATCTCGAGGAAGTACGGGTCGCCACCTTGAAGTTTCACCACGTAGCTGCGCGCGCGCTCGGCGAAGGCTTCGTCTTCGTCATAGTGCTTTTTGGCTTCACGGTAGAAACCTTCCAGGTCTGCCAGCGCCATTTCGCCTGCGTTTTCCTGCTGCTGTTTTTCAAGATACGCGATCAGCATGCCGAACTGCGTGCCCCAGTCGCCTACGTGGTTAGCGCGGATCACCTTGTGACCAAGGAACTCCAGGGTACGCACTGCCGCGTCACCGATGATGGTGGAGCGCAGGTGACCGACGTGCATCTCTTTCGCCACGTTTGGCGCGGAGTAGTCAACCACCACGGTCTGCGCTTCTGGCTGAGCCACGCCCAGACGGTCAGATTTCAGCGCCGCGTCAACGTGGCTTGCCAGGAATGCAGGCTCAAGGAAAATGTTGATAAAGCCTGGACCGGCGATTTCGGTTTTGCTGGCGATGCCGGTGAGATCCAGATGCGTCAGTACCTGCTCAGCGAGCTGTCGCGGCGGCATGCCCAGTTTTTTAGCCACTGCCATCACGCCATTAGCCTGATAGTCGCCAAACTGTACTTTCGCTGACTGACGAACCTGTGGTTCGCAATCCGCAGGCGCACCTGCGGCAATCAGTGCCTGACTGACTTTTTCTGAGAGAAGAGCCTGAATATTCACCTGGATACCTTACGTTTTTGATGCGGGTAAAAAACACCCACGCCAGTTTAAGAATTTAGGGCGGGAGTATACTGCAAATGCCTTCGGGCGTCAGCCCTGCGGGGGGCGAAGATCGCTCAGAATCCAGGCGAAGACGGTATGCATAATCATGCAGTCGAAAAAACCGTGATTCTGCGGTTGGTCGACAGGGGGCAACAGAGTAAATTAGCGGCTTTGCGACACGAAACGAGACTGACCTATGGCGAACTGGCACACCATTGACGAACTGCATGATATTTCCGCAGATTTACCGCGCTTCACCCAGGCGTTCACAGAACTTGCCACCCGTCTCGGGCTGGATATCGCGCCGCTTGAGGCCGATCACATCTCTTTGCGCTGCCACCAGAATGCCACTGCCGAACGCTGGCGGCGTGGCTTTGAACAGTGCGGAGAACTGCTGTCGGAGAATATCATTAACGGTCGCCCGATCTGCCTGTTCAAACTTCATGCGCCGGTAACGGTGGCGCACTGGCAATTCACCGTTGTGGAACTGCCCTGGCCAGGAGAGAAGCGTTATCCGCACGAAGGCTGGGAGCATATCGAAATTGTTCTGCATGGGGAGCCCGAGACGCTGAACGCCCGTGCGCTGGCGCTGCTTTCCGACGAGGGGTTAAGCCAGCCGGGTATTTTCGTCAAAACCAGCTCGCCAAAAGGGGAGCGCGAACGCTTACCGAACCCTACGCTTGCCGTAACGGACGGCAACGTGACGGTGAAATTCCATCCCTGGACTATCGAGCAGATCGTCGCCAGCGAAGCGTAAGCATTGTGAGCGTCGATCCAGACACCAATCGGGCAACGTGACACGATGGTACGTTGAGTGAAATTTAAGGAGGATGACATGGCGCTGCTGGAAATTTGTTGTTACAGCGTGGAGTGTGCCGTCACTGCGCAACGGCACGGGGCCGATCGCATCGAGCTTTGCGCGGCACCGAAAGAAGGAGGATTAACCCCGTCCTTTGGCGTGCTGAAATCAGCCCGTCAGGCCATCACTATTCCGGTGCACCCGATTATTCGCCCGCGCGGCGGTGATTTTTGTTATACGGCGGGTGAGTTCAGTGCCATGCTTGAGGATATCGCCCTCGTCCGTGATTTAGGTTTTCCGGGGCTGGTGATCGGTGTACTGGACGAAGACGGCAACATCGATCTTCCGCGTATGCGTCAGGTCATGCGCGCCGCCCGGGGGATGGTGGTCACTTTTCATCGTGCGTTCGATATGTGTCAGGATCCGATACAAGCCTTTGATACGCTGGCAGAACTGGGCGTGGCGCGCGTTCTGACGTCGGGCCAGCAGTCCTCGGCTGAAAAAGGACTGAAATTAATTACGGAACTAAAAGCACATTCCGGTGTTCCAATAATCATGGCGGGCGCAGGAGTACGCGCCAGCAATCTGGAACTGTTTTTAAACGCAGAGGTGGAAGAGCTGCACAGCTCAGCGGGTAAATGGATACCTTCACCCATGCGTTATCGCAATACAGGGTTGTCAATGTCGACGGATGCTGAAGCGGATGAGTACTCGCGCTACGGTGTGGATGGAGAGTCGGTTGCGGTAATGAAATCGTTGATTGAACGTCATCACGTGTAGCAACGTACCGATTTTTACCGCGCATCATGTCGCCCAATATGATGCTTGCTTGTACCAGGCCCCTGCAAATTACACAGGGGCCTTTTTTTCTCCTTCATATTTCAAGCCGCAGCCGCGTTGGCCGCCTCGCTCACCCCGGTCACTTACTGATGTAAGCTCCCGGGGATTCGCTGCGTTGCCGCCTTGCTGCAACTTGAACTATTTTGGAGAAAACGTGCGACGCGTAGGCCGGGTAAGGCGCAGCCGCCACCCGGCACAAACTACGGCTTCGTCGCAATCAATACCGCACGCATCGGGGCCGGATAGCCTTCGATGGTTTTACTGTGATCGTCCGGGTCGAGGAATTGCTCCAGCGATTCGGTGATCATCCAGTCGGTGCGACGCTGTTCTTCAATCGACGTCACGCACACATCGGCGATGCGTACATCGACAAACCCACATTTCTCCAGCCAGTTCTTCAGCGCCAGCGCGGAAGGGATGAAGTAAACGTTGCGCATCTGCGCATAGCGATCGCCCGGCACCAGAACGGCATGTTCATCGCCTTCGATAACCAACGTTTCGAGCACCAGTTCGCCGCCGCTGACCAGCTGATCTTTCAATTGCCAGAGATGCTCCAGCGGGGAACGACGGTGGTACAGCACGCCCATCGAGAATACGGTATCAAAGGCTTTCAGGGCAGGGAGTTGCTCAATACCCAGCGGCAACAGGTGCGCACGCTGGTCGTTACCCAACAGCTTACGCACCGCTTCAAACTGGCACAGGAACAGCTGCATCGGATCGATACCGATGACCAGATGCGCGCCTGCGCCGATCATGCGCCACATGTGATAGCCGCTACCGCAGCCCACGTCCAGAATGGTGCGCCCGGTCAGGTCGGATAAATGCGGCAGAACGCGATCCCACTTCCAGTCGGAGCGCCACTCGGTGTTGATGTTTACGCCGTAAAGTGAAAACGGCCCTTTGCGCCACGGCATCAGGTTGCGCATCAGCGTTTCGATGCGGTTGATCTGCCCGGCCGGGAGCGGTTCTTCGCTCTCCGCCGTCACGCTGTGCAGTAAATCCAGACGATGAGGCGTCAGTTCAGGCAGAAACTCCACGGCGTTGGACCACTGCTTCAACAGACCATGCTGCTGATCGCGCTGCCAGGTGGCAATTTGCGCAGGCAGGGTTTCCAGCCAGTGGGAAAGATGGTTTTTGGCAATCAGCTGATAGAAATTACCGAACTCGATCATGCTGCGTCTCCGGCTTTCAGCGCCACCAGAGAACCAAAGTTAAAGCACTGGAACCACAGTTCGCTGTGTTCAAATCCGGCTTTGCGCAGGCGCGCTTTGTGGGTTTCTACGGAATCCGTCAGCATGACGTTTTCAAGCATGCTGCGCTTCTGGCTGATCTCCAGCTCGCTGTAGCCATTTGCACGCTTGAAATCATGGTGCATGTTGAACAGCAGTTCGCCCACGCTGGCGTCTTCAAAGCTGAATTTCTCAGACAACACCAGCGCGCCGCCCGGGTTCAGGCCTTGATAAATTTTATCCAGCAACCGCTGACGATCGTCCGGCACCAGGAACTGAAGGGTAAAGTTCAGAACCACCATCGAGGCGTTCTGGATGTCGATATCGCGGATATCGCCTTCTACCACCTCCACAGGCGTAGGGGCTTTATACGCGTCAATGTGGCGACGGCAGCGTTCGACCATGGCCGGTGAGTTATCGACAGCCACAATCTTGCAGCCTTCGTGATGAACGTTACGACGAATGGACAGCGTTGCCGCTCCCAGCGAACAGCCCAGGTCATAGACCTGCGTGCCGGGTTGAACAAAACGCTCCGCCAGCATGCCGATCATGGAGATAATATTGGAATAACCGGGAACAGAGCGCTGGATCATATCCGGGAAGACTTCGGCTACCCGTTCATCAAAGGTCCAGTCGCCCAGGCTGGCGATAGGCGCGGAAAAAAGCGTGTCGCGATCTGACATAACGTAAAAATCCGGGAAAAATAAAGGGGCATATTGTGCGCTAATGGAAGGAGAAAACCAACTCCCACGGCATATACCAAAGGTTAGCCAGCACCATCAGCAAAAGCGAGCACCAGGTCGCGCTCATGCCGGAACGACGCCAGCGGATCAGCCGGTGGTGAAAACCATAATAATGCATCAAACGCCCTGCTATCAGCAGCAGCCCGCAGACGTGCACCATCCAGGTTTCAGCGCCATCCATCTCCATTAACAGCAGTAAAATTAACGCGACGGGAATGTACTCGACCGCGTTGCCGTGGATCCGGATTGCGCTTTGCAGCTCAGAAAAGCCCCCGTCACCGTACGAGACGCGGTACTGCATTCTCAGGCGCACAACATCAAATGAAAACTTAATCAGCAGTAATGCACCTAACACCGCATACAGCGCGCTGACCATACTAACTCCCTGTTTTTGGCAGATGGCACGTCTCTATGATAGGGGGTGATTTCAGAAAAGAGAAGATTGTTGTGGGATGGACGGCGCGGGGCCAACCGACGGAACCGCCTGCTGCAAGGCCTGCCAGAGAGCATCGACCAGTTCAGGCGCCTGTGCGACATCCGGCGTATGTAAAAAAAGGTACGGCGTGGTGGTGTGCTCCCATTTCGCCAGCGTTTGCAGCCAGACGGCGAACATCTCCTCATTTTGCTGCATGTTATCGCTGCCGATAAACCGGACCATCGGGTTCTGCGCCGTTACGATCGCATGGACGGGCACTTTAGGTTTTTTGCGCTGGGCATCAACAACGGCTTCGCTGTGCGGGATTGCGCTGTGCACGGGGCGGCTGTCGAGGATCACGCGGTTGACCGATCGTTCATGCAGGCCGCGATTGAGCGCTTTCTCCGCGTCGCCTTTGGCAAAGAATTCCGGATGCCTCACTTCTACGCCGTAGGTGAAATCAAGTGGCAGGGCCTCGAGAAACTGCCAGAGGGCGGGCAGGTCGCGTGGGCCAAACGTGGCGGGAAGCTGGAGCCAGTACTGGCCAATACGGTTGGCCAGAGGCGACATCCGGGTGAAAAACTCGTGGGTTAAATCATCGCAGTTGCGCAGCGCGGCGTTGTGGGAGATGGTCGCCGGGAATTTAAAGCAAAAGCGGAAGTCGTCGGTGGTTTGCTCACGCCAGCGTTCGACGATCTCCGCGCGGGGCAGGGCGTACAGCGTGGTATTGCCCTCCACGCAGTTAAAGTGTCGGGCATACTCTTCAAGGCTGGTAATACCCAGGCGCACCCATTTCGGGTGCGACCACTGGGACAGGCCCACGTACATCATAGCGCGCTGAGGATCTCATCCGTGCTGCGCACGCGACCGATACGCGGGAAGATATGGGTCATGCTGCCCTGGTGCTGATCCGCAGAGGCTGCGCTGCACGCATCTTCCGCGATCACCAGGTTAAAGCCCAGCTCCCAGGCGTTACGGGCGGTGGATTCCACACCAATGTTGGTGGAGATCCCGCACAGAATAATCGTGTCGATCCCGCGACGGCGCAGCTGGAGCTCCAGGTCGGTGCCGTAGAATGCGCCCCACTGGCGTTTGGTGACTTCTATATCGCCGTCGCGTTTACCGAGCGAGACAGGATATGTCCACCAGTTGTCCGGCAGCGCCTGCGCCGGGGCCTGAGCATCAACCGGCTGTTTTAACGCTTCGGCGAAATCAGCGGACCAGCCGACGCGCACCATAACAACAGGCGAGCCGCTGGCGCGACATTTTTCTGCCAGGCGCGCAGCGCGGCTGACCACATCGTCAGCGGTGTGCGGACCACCGGCAAAAGGCAGAATGCCTTCCTGTAAATCAATGACCACAAGGGCGGTTTTGGTGGCATCAAGTGTAAACATCGTCGCTCCCGTCAAATGATTGCTTTTCTACACCTTACGACGTGATGGCCTGTTATCGGTCGGATAATTTTGTTAATTTTTGTGAGAATAGGCAATAAGAGTTCAGCAAACGCGCGTCAGGCCGTGCTTCGCTCTTATCGTGCGGCAGAATTTCCAGTATAATAGCCGCCTTTTTTCATCCAGTTGTGACATACAGAAAGCTGCGACATCGTAGCCTGCGAGACAGGCGACAATCAGCCTGCGGCTAATTAAGGGATATCTCATGCGTACAGAATATTGCGGGCAGCTGCGTCAGTCCCACGTCGGGCAGCAGGTCACCCTGTGTGGTTGGGTCAATCGTCGTCGCGATCTTGGTAGCCTTATCTTTATTGATATGCGTGACCGCGAAGGTATCGTTCAGGTGTTCTTCGATCCGGATCGCGCTGATGCGTTGAAGCTGGCTTCTGAGCTGCGCAATGAGTTCTGCATTCAGGTGACGGGCACCGTGCGTGCGCGTGACGAGAAAAACGTCAACGCCGACATGGCGACCGGCGCTATCGAAGTGCTGGCGTCCGATCTGACGATCATCAACCGCGCGGAAGCGTTGCCGCTGGACTCCAACCACGTCAACACCGAAGAAGCGCGTCTGAAATACCGCTACCTGGATCTGCGTCGTCCGGAAATGGCTCAGCGCCTGAAAACCCGTGCGAAAATCACCAGCCTGGTGCGCCGTTTTATGGATGACCACGGTTTCCTTGATATCGAAACCCCGATGCTGACCAAAGCCACGCCGGAAGGCGCGCGCGATTACCTGGTGCCATCCCGCGTCCATAAAGGCAAATTCTATGCGCTGCCGCAGTCTCCACAGCTGTTCAAACAGCTGCTGATGATGTCTGGCTTCGATCGCTACTATCAGATTGTGAAATGCTTCCGCGACGAAGACCTGCGCGCTGACCGTCAGCCAGAATTTACCCAGATCGATGTGGAAACCTCCTTCATGACCGCTGAGCAGGTGCGTGAAGTGATGGAAGCCCTGGTACGTAGCCTGTGGAACGACGTGAAAGGCGTCGAACTGGGCGATTTCCCAATCATGACCTTCGCGGAAGCCGAGCGTCGCTACGGCTCCGACAAACCAGACCTGCGTAACCCGATGGAGCTGGTGGACGTGGCAGACCTGGTGAAAGCCGTTGAGTTCGCGGTCTTTGCTGGCCCGGCTAACGATCCGAAAGGCCGCGTGGCGGCACTGCGCGTGCCGGGCGGAGCGGCTCTGAGCCGTAAGCAGATCGACGACTACGGCAACTTCATCAAGATCTACGGCGCGAAAGGTCTGGCCTATATTAAAGTGACCGAGCGTGCGAAAGGTCTGGAAGGTATCACCAGCCCGGTGGCGAAATTCCTGAACGCGGACATCGTGGAAGCGATCCTGGAGCGCACCGGCGCGCAGGACGGCGACATGATCTTCTTCGGTGCAGATAACAAGAAAGTGGTTGCGGATGCGATGGGCGCGCTGCGTCTGAAGCTCGGCAAAGACCTGAACCTGACCGACGAAAGTAAATGGGCGCCGCTGTGGGTGATCGACTTCCCGATGTTTGAAGACGACGGTGAAGGCGGCCTGACCGCGATGCACCACCCGTTCACCTCGCCAAAAGACATGACGCCGGCAGAGCTGAAGGCAGCACCGGAAGACGCAGTGGCAAACGCCTACGATATGGTCATCAACGGCTACGAAGTGGGCGGTGGTTCCGTGCGTATTCACAGCGGTGAAATGCAGCAGACCGTGTTCGGCATCCTGGGCATCAACGAACAGGAGCAGCGCGAGAAGTTCGGCTTCCTGCTGGACGCGCTGAAATACGGTACGCCTCCGCACGCGGGTCTGGCTTTCGGTCTTGACCGTCTGACCATGCTGCTGACCGGCACCGATAACATCCGTGATGTGATCGCCTTCCCGAAAACCACTGCCGCCGCGTGTCTGATGACCGAAGCGCCAAGCTTTGCCAACCCGGCCGCACTGGCTGAGCTGGGCATTGAGGTGGTGAAGAAGGAAGAGAAAAACTGATATGGCATATAAGCGTCCCGTTTCGGTTCTGGTGGTCATTTATGCAGAAGACACGAAGCGGGTGCTGATGTTGCAGCGGCGCGACGATCCGGATTTCTGGCAGTCGGTTACCGGCAGCCTGGAAGAGGGGGAGACCGCACCGCAGGCCGCCGCGCGTGAAGTAAAGGAAGAGGTCGCCATTGATGTTGCTTACGAGCAACTGACCCTGAAGGACTGTCAGCGCACGGTGGAGTTTGAAATTTTTAGCCATTTACGTCATCGCTATGCACCGGGAATTGAGCGCAATACGGAATCATGGTTCTGCCTTGCGCTTCCCCATGAGCGGGAGATCGTGTTCACGGAACACCTGACCTACCGCTGGGTGGATGCGGCGGATGCCGCCGCACTGACCAAGTCGTGGAGCAACCGGCAGGCGATTGAAGAATTTGTAATTAACGCTGCCTGAGAAGGCGCGATTTTTGGAGAACTTTTTATGGCAGGTCATAGTAAGTGGGCCAACACCAAACACCGCAAAGCGGCACAGGATGCCAAACGCGGTAAAATCTTTACCAAAATCATTCGTGAGCTGGTGACAGCGGCGCGTCTGGGCGGCGGCGATCCGGCCTCTAACCCACGTCTGCGCGCAGCGGTGGATAAAGCCCTGTCCAACAACATGACGCGTGACACCCTGAACCGTGCAATCGCACGTGGCGTGGGCGGTGATGAAGACGCGAACATGGAAACCATCATTTATGAAGGTTACGGTCCTGGCGGTACGGCGGTGATGGTTGAGTGTCTGTCCGACAACCGTAACCGTACCGTTGCGGAAGTGCGCCACGCGTTCACCAAAACCGGCGGCAACCTGGGCACTGACGGTTCTGTAGCGTACCTGTTCAGCAAAAAAGGCGTCATCTCCTTCGAGAAAGGCGACGAAGATGCGATCATGGAAGCGGCGCTGGAAGCCGGTGCGGAAGACGTGGTGACCTACGACGACGGCGCTATTGATGTTTACACCGCATGGGAAGAGATGGGTGCCGTGCGCGATGCGCTGGAAGCGGCTGGCCTGAAGGCGGATAACGCTGAAGTCTCCATGATCCCGTCTACCAAAGCGGACATGGATGCGGAAACCGCACCGAAACTGCTGCGTCTGATCGACATGCTCGAAGACTGCGACGACGTACAGGAAGTGTACCACAACGGTGAAATCTCTGATGAGGTTGCAGCGACTCTCTGATGAGAGCGTGTAGATCCGTTACAGGAGACGCGTGATGTCGATTATCCTCGGGATTGACCCAGGCTCACGCGTCACCGGGTATGGCGTTATCCGTCAGGTGGGACGCCAGTTAACCTACCTCGGCAGTGGGTGTATTCGCACCAAAGTGGACGATCTGCCGTCGCGCCTGAAGCTCATCTATGCGGGCGTGTCGGAGATCATCACTCAGTTTCAGCCGGACTATTTCGCCATCGAGCAGGTCTTTATGGCGAAAAACGCTGACTCGGCGTTAAAGCTCGGTCAGGCGCGCGGCGTGGCGATTGTTGCCGCCGTGAACCAGGATCTGCCGGTGTTCGAGTATGCGGCCCGTCAGGTTAAGCAGACGGTGGTGGGCATTGGTAGCGCGGAGAAAAGCCAGGTGCAGCACATGGTGCGTACCCTGCTGAAGCTCCCTGCGAACCCGCAGGCCGACGCCGCGGATGCGCTGGCCATTGCGATTACCCACTGTCACGTCAGCCAGAATGCGATGCAAATGAGCGAGTCGCGGCTCAATCTGGCGCGAGGCAGGTTACGATAATGACAAATCAGGCTGGATGTTTATCCAGCCTTTTTTTATTATGTCGGCAGATAATTTCTTCCAGAACGCAGGAGCGTCACGTGATAGGCAGACTCAGAGGCATCATCATTGAAAAACAACCCCCGTTAGTGCTGCTGGAAGTGGGTGGCGTGGGCTATGAAGTCCATATGCCGATGACCTGCTTCTACGAGCTTCCGGAGGCGGGCAAAGAGGCGGTTGTCTTTACCCAGTTTGTGGTGCGTGAAGACGCTCAGCTGCTGTACGGATTCAATAACAAACAGGAACGCACCCTGTTCCGCGAATTGATCAAAACCAACGGCGTCGGGCCGAAGCTGGCGCTTGCGATTCTGTCCGGTATGTCAGCGCCACAGTTTGTGAACGCCGTTGAGCGTGAAGATCCGGCTGCGTTAATTAAACTTCCGGGCATCGGGAAGAAAACTGCCGAGCGTTTAATTGTCGAGATGAAGGACCGCTTTAAAGGTCTGCATGGCGATCTGTTCACGCCGGCAGCCGATCTGGTGCTGACTTCCCCGGGCGCGCCTGCATCGGATGATGATGCCGAGCAGGAAGCGGTTGCCGCGCTGGTGGCGCTGGGCTATAAACCTCAGGAGGCCAGCCGGATGGTGAGCAAAATTGCTAAACCGGATGCCAGCAGTGAAACCCTGATTCGTGAAGCGCTGCGCGCTGCATTGTGAGGTAAAGGATGATTGAAGCAGACCGCCTGGTATCGGCAGGCACCATTCAGCCAGATGACGTGGTGGATCGCGCGATCCGTCCCAAACTGCTGGATGAGTATATCGGCCAGCCGCAGGTTCGTTCTCAGATGGAGATTTTCATCCAGGCGGCAAAGCTGCGCGGCGATGCGCTCGATCACCTGCTGATTTTTGGTCCGCCGGGGTTAGGTAAAACCACCCTGGCGAATATCGTCGCCAACGAAATGGGCGTTAACCTGCGTACCACTTCCGGCCCGGTACTGGAGAAAGCAGGGGACCTGGCGGCGATGCTGACCAACCTCGAACCGCATGACGTGCTGTTTATCGACGAGATCCATCGCCTGTCGCCGGTGGTGGAGGAAGTGCTCTATCCGGCAATGGAGGATTACCAGCTGGATATCATGATCGGTGAAGGTCCGGCCGCGCGCTCGATCAAAATCGATCTGCCACCGTTTACCCTGATTGGCGCCACGACCCGCGCCGGCTCGCTGACCTCTCCACTGCGTGACCGTTTTGGTATCGTGCAGCGTCTGGAGTTTTATCAGGTGCCCGACCTTCAGCATATTGTGGGGCGCAGCGCGCGCTACATGGGGCTGGATATGAGCGAAGAGGGGGCGTTTGAAGTGGCGAAGCGCTCCCGCGGTACGCCGCGTATCGCCAACCGCCTGCTGCGCCGGGTGCGTGACTTTGCCGAGGTGAAGCACGACGGCACTATATCGGCCGAGATCGCCGCCCAGGCGCTGGATATGCTGAACGTCGATGCTGAAGGTTTTGACTATATGGACCGTAAGCTGCTGCTGGCGGTGCTGGATAAGTTCTTTGGCGGGCCAGTAGGGCTGGATAACCTGGCGGCGGCAATTGGCGAAGAGCGTGAGACTATCGAAGATGTGCTGGAGCCGTATCTGATCCAGCAAGGCTTCTTGCAGCGTACCCCGCGCGGTCGTATGGCGACGGTGCGGGCATGGAATCATTTCGGCATTACGCCGCCCGCGATGCCGTAAGTAGCGATAAATTCTAGCCCCGGTAAGCGAAGCGCCACCGGGGACATGCTGACTACTGCGCGGTCTTTTTCATCATACTGAAAATAAACAACACCGCCGCGCACAATACCACCGACGGCCCCGCTGGCGTGTCATAAAACGCCGAGAAGGTTAACCCGCCCGTCACCGCAATCATTCCGATAATCACCGCGATACCGGCCATTTGCTCCGGCGTACGCGCAAAACGGCGCGCCGTGGCGGCAGGAATTATCAGCAGCGACGTGATGATCAGCGCGCCAACAAATTTCATCGCCACGCCGATGGTTAACGCCGTCACCAGCATCAACAGCAGCTTCACACGCTGAAGCTTCACGCCGTCGACAAAGGCCAGATCCGGGCTGACGGTCATCGCCAGTAAACTCCGCCACTGCCACAGCAGGATCCCGAGCACCACCGCCACGCCAATGGCAATGGAAATGAGATCTTCGGGGGTGACGGCCAGCAGATCGCCAAACAGGTAGGCCATCAGATCTACGCGGATGTTTGACATCAGGCTCACTACCACCAGGCCCAGCGACAGGGCGCTGTGCGCCATAATGCCGAGCAGGGTATCAATTGCCAGGTGAGGGCGTTTTTCCAGCCAGACCAGACCGGCAGCCAGCAGCAGCGTGACGACAATCACCGCATAAAACGGGTTCACGTCCAGTAATAAACCAAACGCGACACCCAGCAATGAAGCATGGGCCAGCGTATCGCCGAAATAGGACATTCTGCGCCAGACGACAAACGAGCCGAGTGGACCCGCGGCGCAGGCAAGCATAATCCCGGCCAGCCAGCCGGGCAGTAACAGTTCAATCATGAGTGTCCATTTCCCCGACGCAGGACAATTCGTCCCTGTAAATCATGGCGGTGATTGTGATTATGGCGATAGATGCCCAGCTGTTCGGCGCCACGATGGCCAAACATGGAGATAAATTCGGGATGCATTGACACCACTTCCGGCGTGCCGGAACAACAAATGTGATGGTTCAGGCACAGCACTTCGTCGGTTTTGGCCATCACTAGATGCAGATCATGGGAGACCATCAGCACCGCGCAGTTAAGCTCCCGACGGAGCTGGTCAATCAGATCGTACAGCGCAACCTGACCGTTGACGTCAACACCCTGCGTCGGCTCGTCCAGGACCAGCAGCTGAGGGCTGCTGAGCAGGGCACGGGCAAGCAATACGCGCTGGGTTTCACCGCCCGACAGCTTTTGCAAGGGCGCCTCAACAAGATGTCCCGCCTGAACGCGTTTCAGCGCCGGGAGGATATCCGCTTTACGCGTACCGGGACGGAGGCGCAGGAAGCGGCTCACCGTCAGGGGCAGGGTGGCATCAAGATGTAATTTTTGCGGCACATAGCCGATACGCAATTTGTCTTCGCGGACGATAACACCTGCGTCAGGGGCTACCAGGCCTAATACGACGCGCACCAGCGTCGATTTGCCTGCACCGTTAGGGCCGAGCAGCGTGAGTATTTTGCCGGGCTTCAGATTCAGCGACACGTCAGAAAGGACGCGGCGCTGGCCGAATGAGACCGAAACATTTTCAAGAGAAACTAAAGTCGTCATGTCAATTTAAGCTTGCAGAAGTCATCGAATGTTATAATATCACATTCCACGCATTCATTACGATGATTAGTCGCATTATGTTACAGAAAAATACGCTTCTTTTCGCAGCTTTATCCGCTGCTCTTTGGGGTACAACAGCACAAGATGTTAACGCCGCTGTTGTCGCTTCGCTTAAACCGCTTGGATTTATCGCCTCTGCCATCGCGGACGGGGTCACTGAGACACAGGTTCTGCTGCCTGACGGGGCTTCCGAGCATGATTATTCTCTGCGTCCATCTGATGTAAAACGCTTACAGAACGCGGACTTAGTCGTCTGGATTGGTCCTGAGATGGAAGCGTTCATGCAGAAGTCAGCCAGACAGCTTCCCGCTGAGAAACAGGTGACGATTGCCGGGCTGTCCGGCGTGAAACCGTTACTCATGAAAGGAGCTGAGGACGAGGGTGATGAGCATGACCACGACCATGCTCATGGTGAAAAAGGTGACGACCATCACCATCACGGTGAATACAACATGCATCTCTGGCTCTCCCCAGAGATAGCGCGGCTTACAGCGGTTGCAATCCACGACAAATTAGTGGAACTTATGCCGCAAAGTCGAATCAAACTCGACGCCAACCTGAAGGATTTTGAGGCTCAATTAGCCGCAACCGACAAACAGGTGGGTAACGAGCTCGCACCGCTTAAAGGAAAAGGGTACTTCGTTTTTCATGATGCCTACGGGTATTACGAGAAACATTACGGTCTGACCCCGCTGGGGCATTTTACCGTCAACCCTGAAATTCAGCCTGGTGCGCAGCGTTTACATGAAATCAGAACACAGTTGGTTGAGCAAAAAGCGACATGCGTTTTTGCTGAGCCACAGTTCAGGCCAGCGGTCGTAGAAGCCGTGGCCAGGGGAACATCCGTGCGCATGGGAACCCTTGACCCGCTAGGTACGAACATCCAGTTGAGCAAAGCGAGCTATTCGCAGTTCCTCAGCCAACTGGCGAATCAGTATGCGAGCTGCCTGAAAGGAGATTAACGAGGAAGTGAATACGTGCAACAGATAGCCCGCTCTGTCGCCCTGGCATTTAACAATCTGCCTCGACCCCACCGCGTTATGCTGGGGTCGCTTACAGTTCTCACATTAGCGGTCGCCGTCTGGCGGCCCTATGTTTACCACCCGAGTTCCGCCCCAATCATCAAAACCATCGAACTGGAGAAGAGCGAGATCCGCTCTCTGCTGCCCGAGGCCAGCGAGCCTATCGATCAGGCCGCTCAGGAAGATGAAGCGATTCCCCAGGATGAGCTGGATGACAAGATCCAGAATGAAGCTGGCATTCATGAATATGTTGTATCCACTGGCGATACGCTGAGCAGCGTCCTGAACCAGTACGGTATCGACATGGGCAACATCAGCCAGCTCGCCGCATCCGATAAAGAGCTGCGTAACCTGAAAATTGGTCAGCAACTTTCCTGGACCTTAACGCCCGACGGCGATCTGCAACGTTTGACCTGGGAGATGTCCCGTCGCGAAACCCGCACCTACGATCGCACTGCAAACGGTTTCAAAATGACCAGTGAATTGCAGCAGGGCGACTGGGTTAACAGCGTCATGAAAGGGACCGTCGGCGGCAGCTTTGTTTCCAGCGCACGCGATGCCGGCCTGACCAGCGCTGAAATCAGCTCGGTGATCAAAGCCATGCAGTGGCAGATGGATTTCCGCAAACTGAAAAAAGGCGATCAGTTCTCTGTCCTGATGTCCCGCGAAATGCTGGACGGTAAGCGCGAGCAGAGCCAGCTGGTGGGCGTTCGTCTGCGTTCAGACGGCAAAGACTACTACGCTATTCGCGCGGAAGACGGTAAGTTCTATGACCGCAGCGGTACGGGTCTGGCAAAAGGCTTCCTGCGTTTCCCAACGGCGAAACAGTTCCGCGTCTCCTCCAACTTTAACCCGCGTCGTCTGAACCCGGTAACGGGCCGCGTAGCGCCGCACCGTGGCGTTGACTTCGCTATGCCGCAGGGCACGCCAGTGCTGGCGGTAGGAGATGGTGAAGTGGTCATGGCGAAACGCAGCGGTGCTGCTGGCTATTACGTTGCTATTCGTCACGGTCGTACGTACACCACCCGCTACATGCACCTGCGTAAACTGCTGGTCAAACCGGGCCAGAAGGTGAAACGTGGCGATCGCATCGCGCTGTCCGGTAACACCGGCCGGTCGACGGGGCCGCACCTGCACTATGAAGTGTGGATCAACCAGCAGGCGGTTAACCCGCTGACGGCGAAACTGCCGCGCACCGAAGGGCTGACCGGAAAAGATCGCAAAGATTACCTGGCGCAGGTGAAAGAGGTGATGCCGCAGCTGCGCTTCGACTAAGCTCTCCTGATTTAAAAAGCCGGCGTCAGTATGCGCCGGCTTTTTCTTTTGTGCGCGGGCGGCAGCCTCGCTACACTATCCGCATATATTTTTGCGTCACCAGACCCTGGAACCCGCATGGAAACCAAAAAAAACAATATTGAGTACATTCCTGAGTTTGAAAAATCTTTTCGCCACCCGCGTAACTGGGGCGCCTGGATTGGCGTATACGCGTTTGCTGGCATGGCGTTGCTACCTGCTTCCCTCCGCGATCCGGTGCTCGGTAAAGTGGGGCGCCTGGCAGGGCGCTTGGGTAAAAGCGCGCGCCGACGCGCGCAAATAAACCTGTTGTACTGTTTCCCGGATAAAAGCGACGCTGAACGCGAAGCAATCATTGATGACATGTATACCACTGCGCCGCAGGCGATGGCGATGATGGCGGAACTGGCACTGAAAGGGCCGGAGAAGATCGTCGAACGCGTTGACTGGAAAGGGCTGGAGATCATCGACGAGATGCGTCGCAATGATGAAAAGGTGATTTTCCTGGTGCCGCACGGCTGGGGGGTCGACATTCCGGCGATGTTAATGGCGTCGCAGGGCCAGAAAATGGCGGCGATGTTCCATAATCAGGGAAACAAAATCTACGATTTCGTCTGGAATACCGTGCGCCGTCGCTTTGGCGGACGCTTGCACGCCCGAAACGATGGCATTAAGCCTTTCATTCAGTCGGTACGTCAGGGTTACTGGGGCTACTATCTGCCCGATCAGGACCATGGTCCTGAGCACAGCGAGTTTGTCGATTTCTTCGCAACCTATAAAGCCACGCTACCAGCGATTGGTCGCCTGATGAAAGTCTGCCGCGCCCGCGTGATCCCACTGTTCCCGGCTTATGACGGTAAAACGCATCGCCTGAGCATTGAGGTACGTCCGCCGATGGACGATCTGCTGACCGCAGACGATCACACCATCGCACGCCGCATGAATGAAGAGGTGGAAGTGCTGGTGGGGCCGCATAAGGAGCAATATACGTGGATCCTGAAGCTGCTCAAAACGCGTAAACCTGGCGAAACAGAGCCGTACAAGCGTAAAGAACTTTTCCCGAAGAAATAGGAAACCTTCACCCCTCTCCCCTTAGGGGAGAGGGGATCAGAGCTTACTCTACGGTCAGTACGCGGGTGGTATTGGTTGAGCCGATGGTGCTCATCACGTCACCCTGCGTCACGATAACGATATCACCGGATACCAGATAACCTTTGTCGCGCAGCAGGTTCACGGCATCGTGCGCGGCGGCCACGCCGTCGTTGGTGCTGTCGAAGTATACTGGCGTCACGCCGCGATACAGCGCCGTCAGGTTCAGCGTACGCTCGTGACGGGACATGGCGAAGATCGGCAGACCGGAGCTGATACGGGACGTCATTAGCGCGGTACGGCCAGATTCGGTCATGGTGATGATCGCCGTGACCCCTTTCAGGTGGTTGGCTGCGTACATCGCGGACATCGCAATCGCTTCTTCCACATTGTCGAACTGGATATCCAGGCGGTGCTTGGAGACGTTAATGCTTGGGATCTTCTCTGCACCCAGGCAGACGCGCGCCATGGCGGCCACGGTTTCCGCCGGATACTGGCCCGCCGCGGTTTCCGCTGACAGCATCACCGCGTCAGTACCATCCAGCACGGCGTTCGCCACGTCCATGACTTCTGCACGGGTCGGCATTGGGTTGGTGATCATGGATTCCATCATCTGGGTGGCGGTGATCACCGCGCGGTTCAGCTGACGCGCGCGACGGATCAGCGCTTTCTGGATACCGACCAGTTCAGGGTCGCCAATTTCCACGCCCAGGTCACCACGGGCAACCATCACCACGTCAGACGCCAGGATCACGTCGTCCATCACGTCCTGATCGCAGACCGCTTCAGCGCGTTCCACTTTTGCAACGATTTTCGCATCGCAGCCTGCATCGCGCGCCAGGCGGCGAGCATAGTTCAGATCTTCACCGCAGCGCGGGAAGGAGACGGCCAGATAATCCACGCCGATCTGCGCTGCGGTCACGATATCCGCTTTGTCTTTATCGGTCAGCGCTTCGGCAGACAGGCCACCGCCGAGTTTGTTGATGCCTTTGTTGTTGGAGAGCGGGCCGCCGACGGTCACTTCGGTGAACACCTTCATACCCTGAACTTCCAGCACTTTCAGCTGTACGCGTCCGTCGTCCAGCAGCAGGATGTCGCCAGGCACAACGTCAGCAGGCAGACCTTTGTAGTCGATACCCACTTTTTCCTTATCGCCTTCGCCTTTGCTCAGGTTGGCGTCCAGCAGGAATTTATCGCCGATGTTGAGGAAGACTTTGCCTTCTTTAAAGGTCGATACGCGGATTTTTGGACCTTGCAGGTCACCGAGGATAGCAACATGGCGGCCCAGTTTAGCTGCGATTTCACGCACTTTGTCGGCACGTAATTTATGGTCTTCTGGCGTACCGTGAGAGAAGTTCATACGCACCACGTTAGCACCCGCGGCGATAATCTTTTCGAGGTTATTATCGCGGTCGGTGGCCGGGCCTAAGGTGGTGACGATCTTGGTTCTGCGAAGCCTTCTGGACATGTAATACTCCGTTGACTGAAACAACTTTGGTGTTGCGTGAACATAGAATCGGCCTTCATCTATCGCAAGGCAGTAGCGAGGGGACCGAATGCCGTAAATCGTACTTCGTCGTTATTAGGGAACATCGCTCTTTATAAGCAATTCTTTATCAAAACGCGATTCTTTCAGGGCTTCCTTGACCCGCTTCAAGTTATCCCGGAATTTTGCGCCCCGGCGTAAGGTAAAACCGGTCGCCAGTACGTCGATGACCGTCAACTGCGCCAGGCGGGAGACCATCGGCATGTACATGTCGGTATCCTCCGGTACGTCCAGGGTAATGGCGAGCGTCGCTTCCCGGGCGAGCGGCGTACCTGCCGTCGTCAGGGCGATGACCATCGCATCGTTGTCACGCGCGAGCTGCGCCAGCTCCACCTGGCTCTTGGTGCGGCCCGTATGAGAGATGAGTACCACGACATCATCTTCGCTACAATTCATACAGCTCATGCGTTGCAGCACAATGTCATCGGAGTAAATCACCGGCACGTTAAAGCGAAAGAACTTATTCATGGCGTCATGCGCCACGGCGGCGGACGAGCCAAGGCCAAAGAAGGCAATCCGTTTGGCCTGCGTGAGAAGATCGACCGCGCGATTTACTGAACTCATGTCCAGAGACTGGCGAACGTGGTCGAGCGTGGCCATTGCCGATTCAAATATTTTTGCGGTGTATGCATCAACGCTGTCGTCTTCATCGACATTGCGATTAACATACGGGGTGCCGTTTGCCAGACTTTGGGCCAGATGCAGTTTAAAATCAGGAAAGCCGCGCGTGTCCAGACTACGACAGAATCGATTGACCGTCGGTTCGCTGACGCCCGATTCCTGTGCCAGAGCGGCGATGCTTGAATGAATCGCCTGAGCGGGCGCGGCGAGAATAACTTCAGCCACTTTGCGCTCGGATTTGCTAAGGTGTTCCAGTTGAAACTGGATTTTTTCCAGCATGTTCATTGTTAACAAGACGCTCATGAGGGCATAAACGATTTCATAAAGAGATGAAACCTTGATTCGATTTAGCCGATATTACCCCCAGGACTCCCGAAAGGGTAATCGTCGACAAGAAATGTTGTTGTTTTTTTTCATTACTTGATCGACGTCGGGTTTTGCTCTGACCCCGTTGCGCAAAGAATCGACGTTTGTTGCGTCATCAGACGGGCGTAATGGCCCAGGCGACGAAAAATCACCGTATCGCACGCGACGTTAAGCGCTAATGGTTTCAGGAAACGCGTAAAAGCAGTACAGTGCATTGTAATAAAATTACAACGATACCTGGCAGAGTACCAGGCGATCTAACTGAGGAGAATGACATGGCGGTAACGCAAACAGCCCAGGCATGTGACCTGGTCATTTTCGGCGCGAAAGGCGATCTTGCACGCCGAAAATTGCTGCCTTCCCTGTATCAGCTCGAAAAAGCGGGCCAGATCCATCCCGACACCCGGATCCTTGGGGTAGGGCGCGCAGACTGGGATAAGGAGGCTTATACCAAAGTCGTGCGTGAGGCGCTCGAAACGTTCATGAAAGAGAAAATCGATGAAAGCCTTTGGGGTAAGCTGAGCGGGCGTCTCGATTTCTGCAACCTGGACGTCAACGATGTAGGCGCCTTTACCCGTCTGGGTGAAATGCTTGACCAGGAAAATCGTGTCACTATTAACTATTTCGCCATGCCGCCAAGCACCTTCGGCGCCATCTGCAAAGGTCTGGGCGAGGCGAAGCTGAACGCCAAACCGGCGCGCGTAGTGATGGAGAAACCGCTGGGTACGTCGCTGGCGACCTCGCGTGAAATCAACGACCAGGTAGGCGAGTTCTTTGAGGAGTGTCAGGTTTACCGTATTGACCACTATCTGGGCAAAGAGACGGTACTGAACCTGCTGGCGCTGCGTTTTGCCAACTCCCTGTTTGTGAACAACTGGGACAACCGCACTATCGACCACGTGGAAATTACCGTGGCGGAAGAGGTGGGCATCGAAGGCCGTTGGGGCTACTTCGACCAGGCCGGCCAGATGCGTGACATGATCCAGAACCACCTGCTGCAAATTCTGTGCATGATTGCCATGTCTCCACCGTCAGATCTGACGGCCGACAGCATTCGTGACGCCAAAGTGAAAGTGCTGAAATCACTGCGCCGTATTGACCGCTCCAACGTGCGTGAGAAAACCGTGCGCGGCCAGTACACCGCAGGTTTTGCCCAGGGGAAAAAAGTTCCTGGCTATCTGGAAGAAGAGGGCGCGAACAAGTCCAGCAACACCGAGACGTTTGTGGCGATCCGCGTGGATATCGACGACTGGCGCTGGGCCGGTGTGCCGTTCTACCTGCGTACCGGGAAACGTCTGCCGGCAAAATGCTCCGAAGTGGTGGTCTACTTCAAAAATCCGGAACTGAACCTGTTCAAAGAATCCTGGCAGGAACTGCCGCAGAATAAACTGACCATCCGTCTGCAACCGGACGAGGGTGTGGATATTCAGATCCTGAACAAAGTGCCGGGTCTTGATCACAAACACAACCTGCAAACCACCAAGCTCGACCTGAGCTACTCTGAAACCTTCAACCAGACGCATCTGGCCGACGCTTACGAGCGTCTGCTGCTGGAAACCATGCGTGGTATCCAGGCGCTGTTCGTCCGCCGCGATGAAGTGGAAGAGGCGTGGAAGTGGGTCGACTCCATCACCGAAGCGTGGGCAGCCGATCAGGACGCGCCAAAACCGTATCAGGCGGGAACATGGGGACCTGTCGCCTCCGTTGCGATGATCACCCGTGATGGCCGCTCCTGGAACGAGTTTGAATAACCACCTTCTCTAGCCCAAAGGTGTTATTTTACCGGTAACATGATCTAACACAGCAAGTGGCATAATTTTTATCTTTTAAGCTCCGCGTGGATTCACCCGCGGAGCTTTTTTTATTACACTCCCTTCAGACATTTTGCCCCTGTGCTCCGGATATCAGGCGTTTCAGCGTTGTTAACAACCGTCAGAAACTGTGTAAACTCCCGAGCCTGGACAGATAAATTAGAGGAGCTTTTATGAATCCGACATTGTTACGCGTAACACAACGCATTGTTGAACGCTCGAAAGAGACCCGTGCTGCCTACCTTGCCCGCATCGAACAGGCGAAGAGTGAAACGGTCCATCGCTCACAGCTGGCCTGCGGGAATCTGGCCCACGGCTTTGCAGCCTGCCAGCCTGGTGATAAAGACGCGCTGAAAAGCATGTTGCGTAACAATATCGCCATCATTACCTCCTATAACGACATGCTTTCAGCCCACCAGCCGTATGAGGTCTACCCGTCTATCATCCGCAATGCGCTGCACAGCGTGAACGCGGTGGGCCAGGTTGCAGGCGGCGTGCCGGCCATGTGTGATGGCGTAACCCAGGGCCAGGACGGTATGGAGCTGTCCCTGCTGAGCCGCGAAGTGATCGCCATGTCAGCGGCAGTGGGCCTGTCTCACAATATGTTTGATGGCGCGCTCTATCTGGGCGTGTGCGACAAAATCGTCCCGGGGCTGGTGATGGCCGCGCTGTCGTTTGGCCACCTGCCAGCGATTTTTGTGCCGTCAGGCCCGATGGCAAGCGGTCTGCCAAACAAGGAAAAAGTCCGTATCCGTCAGCTGTATGCCGAAGGAAAAGCGGACCGTCAGGCACTGCTGGAAGCGGAAGCCGCGTCTTATCACGCGCCGGGCACCTGTACGTTCTACGGTACGGCCAACACCAACCAGATGGTGGTGGAGTTTATGGGGATGCAGCTACCGGGCTCGTCGTTCATCCAGCCGGATGCGCCACTGCGTAAAGCGCTGACCGAAGCCGCAGCCCGTCAGGTGACGCGCCTGACCGGTAACGGCAACGAGTGGATGCCAATGGGCAAAATGGTGGATGAAAAAGTTATCGTAAACGGGATTGTCGCCCTGCTGGCGACCGGCGGTTCAACCAACCATACCATGCACCTTGTCGCGATGGCGCGCGCGGCGGGCATTCTGATTAACTGGGATGACTTCTCCGATATCTCCTCTGTGGTACCGCTGATGGCGCGTCTGTACCCGAACGGTCCGGCGGACATCAACCACTTCCAGGCCGCGGGCGGCGTGCCGGTGCTGATGCGCGAGCTGCTGAAAGGCGGCCTGCTGCATGAGGATGTCAACACGGTGGCGGGCTTTGGCCTGCATCGCTATACCCTTGAACCCTGGCTGAACAACGGTGAGCTGGACTGGCGCGAAGGGGCGAGCGACTCGCTCGATCCTCAGGTTATCGCAACCTTCGAACAGCCGTTCTCTCCTCACGGCGGCACCAAAGTGCTGAGCGGTAACCTTGGACGTGCCGTGATGAAAACCTCTGCCGTGCCGGAAGAGAATCAGGTGATTGAAGCCCCGGCGGTGGTGTTTGAAAGCCAGCACGACGTTTTACCTGCTTTTGACGCGGGTCTGCTTGATAAAGACTGTGTGGTCGTGGTGCGTCATCAGGGACCAAAAGCGAACGGGATGCCAGAATTACATAAACTTATGCCGCCGCTTGGTGTATTATTGGACCGCCGTTTCAAAATTGCACTGGTGACCGATGGACGCCTCTCGGGGGCATCCGGTAAAGTGCCTTCAGCGATTCATGTCACCCCGGAAGCCTACGACGGCGGCCTGCTGGCGAAAGTGCGTGATGGTGACATGATCCGCGTTAACGGTCAGACAGGCGAGTTAACCCTGCTGGTGGACGAAGCAGAGCTGGCGGCGCGTCAGCCACATATTCCTGACCTGAGCGCATCCCGCGTGGGTACCGGACGCGAAATGTTTGGTGCATTGCGTGAGAAACTCTCCGGTGCGGAGCAGGGCGCAACCTGTATTACGTTTTAAGACGACTTGATTTTAACGATCTGGCGAGAGAAAACTCTGATGAAAAACTGGAAAACAAGTGCAGAAGCAATCCTGACTACTGGCCCTGTCGTGCCGGTTATTGTGGTCAACAAACTTGAGCACGCTGTCCCAATGGCGAAGGCGCTGGTTGCGGGTGGCGTTCGTGTTCTGGAAGTGACCCTGCGTACGGCCTGTGCGATGGATGCGATTCGCGCTATCGCCAAAGAAGTGCCGGAAGCGATCATCGGTGCAGGTACGGTTCTGAATGCGCAGCAGCTGGCGGAAGTGACCGAAGCGGGCGCACAGTTTGCCATCAGCCCGGGGCTGACCGAGCCCCTGCTGAAAGCCGCAACCGAAGGTTCTATTCCGCTGATCCCGGGTATCAGCACCGTTTCTGAACTGATGCTGGGCATGGACTACGGCCTGAAAGAATTCAAATTCTTCCCGGCTGAAGCGAACGGCGGCACCAAAGCGTTGCAGGCGATTGCGGGCCCATTCTCCCAGGTGCGTTTCTGCCCAACGGGCGGCATCTCTCCGGCAAACTACCGTGACTACCTGGCGCTGAAAAGCGTGCTGTGCATCGGTGGCTCCTGGCTGGTTCCGGCGGATGCGCTGGAAGCAGGCGACTGGGATCGCATCACTAAACTGGCTCGCGAAGCGGTAGAAGGCGCGAAACAGTAAGTTTGTTTGCCGGGTGTCGGCTGCGCCTAACCCGGCCAGCCAGACAGTTAAAACGGGCCTTTCGGCCCGTTTTTTTATCCTGCTACGCTGACGTTCGCAGCCGCTATTTTCGCTCTCGCGACGGCTTCGTCCACGTTTTCCCCGGTTGCTAATGCCACGCCCAGACGACGGCTTCCGTCGATCTCCGGTTTGCCGAACAGTCTGACCTGTAAGCCTGCACCAACCGCACCTTCGACGTTATCAAAGCTGACATTCTGGCTGGTCAGCTGCGGCAGGATCACCGCGGAGGCTGCCGGGCCGTATTGACGGATGCCGCCAACCGGCAGGCCGAGGAAAGCGCGCACGTGCAGCGCGAACTCGGAGAGATCCTGTGAAATCAGCGTAACCATCCCGGTATCGTGCGGGCGAGGGGAGACTTCGCTGAAGATCACCTCGTCGCCGCAAACAAACAATTCCACGCCGAACAGGCCGTAGCCGCCCAGCGCCAGCACCGTCTTGCGGGCGATCTCCTGCGCGCGTGCCAGCGCCAGCGCGCTCATCTGCTGCGGCTGCCAGGATTCTCGATAATCGCCGTCTTCCTGACGATGACCAATCGGGTCGCAGAAATAAACGCCGTCCACGGCACTGACGGTAAGCAGGGTAATTTCGAAATCAAACTTCACCACGCCTTCCACGATGACGCGCCCGGCACCGGCACGACCGCCCTGCTGGGCATAGTCCCAGGCCTGGTCCAGCGTGCTGCTGTCGCGGATAAAGCTCTGCCCTTTGCCGGAGGAGCTCATTACCGGCTTAATGATGCACGGGTAGCCAATCTCTTCGACGGCCTGGAGAAACGCAGCTTTATCCCCGGCAAAACGGTAGCTGGAGGTCGGGAGCTGTAATTCTTCTGCCGCCAGGCGACGAATGCCTTCCCGGTTCATGGTCAGTTTTGCCGCAGTGGCGCAAGGCACTACGCGCTGGCCTTCCTGCTCAAGGGCAACCAGCATCTCAGTGGCAATGGCCTCAATTTCAGGCACCACGAAATCCGGTTTTTCCTCGGCAATTAACGCCCGCAGCGCATTGCCGTCAAGCATATCGATGACGTACGAGCGATGCGCAACGTGCATGGCAGGGGCGTTCGCGTAACGGTCCACTGCAATCACCTCCACGCCCAAACGCTGGCATTCAATGGCCACTTCTTTACCCAGTTCACCCGATCCCAACAGCATGACGCGCGTCGCGGCAGGGCGCAGCGCGGTTCCTAAACGAGTCATAAAAATCCCCCTGAAAAAGATGCGGGCAGTATAAACGAAAACGTTTGCGTCTGTCTTGTATGGGGATATACGGACAGCGGTGAAATTTGCGCTTCTTTAGCACTGACAGACATTTCCTGACACCCGCTCGCTTAGGCTGTGAAGGTTACGCACTGTTACGTGAGGAAAAATATGTCAGGCTGGATGAATCAACTGCAATCCCTGTTGGGACAAAAAGGCTCGTCGTCGGGCGAGCAGGGTCTGAGCAAGCTGCTGGTGCCGGGTGCGCTCGGCGGGCTGGCCGGTTTGCTGGTTGCCAATAAATCATCGCGGAAACTGCTTACCAAATACGGTACCGGCGCGCTGCTGGCGGGCGGAGGGGCTATTGCAGGTTCCGTCTTATGGAGCAAATACAAAGATAAGGTGCGCAACGCGCATCAGGATGAACCGCAGTACGGGAAGCAGGTATCGCCGTTAGATTTACGCACCGAGCGGCTGATCCTCGCTCTGGTCTTTGCGGCCAAGAGTGACGGGCATATTGATGCCAGTGAACGTGCCGCAATTGAACAGCAGATGCGGGAAGCGGGCGTTGAGGAGCAGGGCAGGGCGCTGGTGGCGCAGGCCATCGAACAGCCGCTCGATCCGCAGCGTCTGGCGCAAGGCGTGAAAAACAAAGAAGAGGCGCTGGAGCTCTATTTTCTGAGCTGTGCCGCCATCGATATCGATCACTTTATGGAGCGCAGCTACCTGAACGCCCTGGGCGATGCGCTGAAGATCCCCCAGGACGTTCGCGAGGGAATTGAGCAGGATATTCAGCAGCAGAAGCAGACTCTCGCGGGCTAGAAGGCCATGTTTCGCTTGCATCATACGCGTGTTTTGCCAACCTTATAGGATGTAAAACGAAAAAGTAAGAATGCCATGCCTCCAAAAGCCCGACGTACTCCTTATGCGATCACCACGCATGGCGATACGCGTATCGATAACTACTACTGGCTGCGGGACGATTCACGTTCCCGGCCAGAGGTGCTCGACTATCTGCACGAGGAAAACGACTATGGCCGCCAGGTCATGGCCAGCCAGCAGGCGCTTCAGGATCAGCTCCTGAACGAAATGGTGCAGCGTATCCCCCAGCGTGATGTCTCTGCCCCGTGGTGCAAAAACGGTTATCGCTATCGCCATATTTATGAGCCGGGAAACGAATATCCCATCTACCAGCGCCAGTCTGTGCTGAGCGCCGAGTGGGACGAATGGGAGATCCTGCTGGATGCCAACAAACGTGCTGCCCACAGTGAGTTTTATACGCTGGGCGGCATGTCCATTTCCCCCGATAACGCCATTATGGCGCTGGCTGAGGATTACCTCTCCCGCCGCCAGTACGGTTTGCGTTTCCGCAATCTTGAAACGGGAAACTGGTATCCCGAAATGCTGGATAATGTCTCCCCCGATTTCGTCTGGGGTAACGATTCAGAAACGGTCTACTACGTTAAAAAGCATGCCTCAACGCTGCTGCCTTATCAGGTCTGGCGTCATACGGTGGGGACCGATTCCGCCGACGATGAATTAGTCTACGAGGAAAAAGACGAGACGTTCTATGTCAGCCTGCACAAAACGTCGTCTCGCCACTACGTGATCATTTTCCTCTCCAGCGCCACCACTTCAGAAGTGCTGCTGCTGGATGCAGAGCTGCCGGATGCGCAGCCGCTGTGCTTCCTGCCGCGCCGTAAAGATCATGAGTACAGCCTGGATCACTTCCAGCACAGCTTTTACCTGCGTTCGAACCGCGAGGGCAAAAACTTTGGCCTTTATAAAACCAAAGTGCGCGATGAACGCAAATGGGAAGTGTTAATTCCCGCGCGCGATCAGGTGATGCTGGAGGGGTTCACCCTGTTTACCGACTGGCTGGTGGTGGAAGAGCGTCAGCGCGGACTGACCAGTATCCGCCAAATCAACCGCAAAACCCGCGAAGTGGTGGGCATTGCGTTCGATGACCCGGCTTACGTAACGTGGATCGGCTTTAACCCGGAACCGGAATCGTCCCGCCTGCGGTACGGCTATTCGTCGATGACCACCCCGGATACGTTGTTTGAACTGGATATGGACACCGGGCAGCGTCAGGTGATTAAACAGGCTGAGGTCCGGGGTTTTGAGTCGGAAAATTATCGCAGTGAGCACCTGTGGGTGAGCGCACGCGACGGCGTTGAAGTCCCTGTATCGCTCGTCTATCACAAGGCGCACTTCAACAAAGGTAAAAACCCCATCCTCGTCTATGGCTATGGCTCCTATGGATCAAGCATGGACGCCGATTTCAGCAGCAGCAGGCTGAGCCTGCTCGACCGCGGTTTTGTTTATGCGATTGCCCATATTCGCGGGGGCGGCGAACTGGGTCAGCACTGGTATGAAGACGGAAAATTTCTCAAAAAGAAAAATACCTTTAACGACTACCTTGATGTCTGCGATGCGCTGATCGCGCAGGGTTATGGCGATCCGCAGCTCTGCTTTGGCATGGGGGGCAGCGCCGGGGGCATGCTAATGGGCGCCGTGATCAACCAGCGGCCTGAACTGTTTAAAGGCGTTATCGCCCAGGTGCCGTTTGTGGACGTGGTGACGACCATGCTGGATGAGTCCATTCCACTGACCACCGGGGAGTTTGAGGAGTGGGGGAATCCGCAGGATGAAACCTATTATCGCTACATGAAAGAGTACAGCCCGTACGATAACATCGAGGCGAAAGCCTATCCGCATATGCTGGTGACCACCGGCCTGCACGATTCCCAGGTGCAGTACTGGGAGCCCGCGAAATGGGTGGCGAAGCTGCGTGAGCTGAAAACTGACGATAATCTGCTGCTGCTGTGTACCGATATGGACTCAGGGCACGGAGGGAAATCAGGGCGATTTAAATCCTATGAAGGGGTGGCGCTGGAGTACGCCTTTTTGATTGGCCTGGCGCAGGATACGCTGCCAGGCCGGGCGGGGACTCAGGCTTCGCCTAAATAATGCTTCAGCGTCAGGCGCAGTTCCGGGCTCATTCTGTCGAGGTTGTTGTACAGCCAGCGCAGATAGCCCGGATCTTTGTCCGCCACTTCCGATACTGGCTTCCCGCGATATTTACCGAACGTAAAGGTAGTCAGTAGCGCGGGGCGCCCGGTAATGGTCGCCATATCGTCTGGCGTCCAGCCGGAAGTATTCATGATATCAATCAGGAGCGCTGCGGTGATGTAGCAGTCATAGAGGGCACGGTGATGATGCAGCCCTTCCGGCGTCCGCACGCTGAGTTTGCGCGACTTATACAGCGCCATATTGCTGTATTTGATCCCTGGCCACAGACGGCGCGCCAGCTTCATGGTGCAAATCCATTCGCCGGGCATCTCCGGCAGCACGCGGCGGTCAAAGCTGGCGTTATGGGCGACATACCACTGGCTACCGTGGTAAAGAGGGATGATCTCTTCAATCCACGGCTTATCCGCCACCATCGATTCCGTAATGCGATGTATAGCCATCGCCTGCGCACTGATGGGACGATCCGGGCGCACCAGATGGCTCATTGGGTTGACTATCTTTCCGTCAATCACGTCGACAGAAGCGACTTCCACAATTCCACCCTGCAAATCACAGGTTTCGGTATCGATAACGCGCAGCATTGATCGCTCCTGATCCTAAAATGCCTAGCCTAATGGAATGATATCGCCTTGCCAACCCTGTTGGCCTAAAGAACCGGTTAGCAGCAGTTCTCCCTTATCGGCACGTACAATCAGCTGACCTTTTTCATCCCATAACGCGCTACCGCCGCGCGCGTTCGCCATTAATACCGCGATGGCGTACTTGTGCGCGAAGCGTTGTAACGAACCGATCGATTGTCGCCAGCGGTGCTCGCCCACGGC
This sequence comes from Enterobacter sp. CRENT-193, assembly GCF_002787395.1. Taxonomy (NCBI): domain Bacteria; kingdom Pseudomonadati; phylum Pseudomonadota; class Gammaproteobacteria; order Enterobacterales; family Enterobacteriaceae; genus Enterobacter; species Enterobacter sp. CRENT-193. Next base: position 2,741,127 of record NZ_CP024812.1, read on the forward strand.
CAGGCTGCTGGTGAACAGCGTTGCCTCCGGGTCCAGTTCCGGGGCGTCAGCCTGGTTATCCACGATGGTTAACCTTTTATCGCCAGGAATAACACCCGCACCGTTGCCCTGCGGATAACGCCGGATGGTCGACAGGTTAGGGGTGAAAAGCGCGAGTCCTTTCTGGCGCTGGCCGTGTTGCTGGAGCGTAATACCAGCAATCACCGTGATGAAACGTGACTGGGCGGCGTGAAGGAGGGGGGCAAGCTGCAAATCGTCAGGAGGTGGGGGTAAGGATGTTCCGCCTGGGCCGGTAAGCGAAAGCTCCGGAAAGACGATCAAATCGCACCCATGCCAGGCAGCTTCGGCAATAAAGTGCAGGTGATGTTTTACGTGCTCATCAACACAGTTGTGCCGCGGAGCATACTGAGCCGCGGCAATATTCCATCGTGACATCGTGACTTCCTTATACACTAAGTCGCTGGGATTTTAAGATTACACCTAAATTTATCAGGGTTTTCTTATCCTGCCACATAACGCGTAAGGAAGTGTAACGAGACGTTAAGCTTATTTAACTTTAGGTTCGTACGGCAGGCGCGAGAGATTGACGGAGGCGAGGCGATGCGCAATGAGACGTTCGCGAAACCAGTCGCGCAGATGTGCGGGTTGTTCACGCTCTACCACTTCAGCTACGACGGGCATATTGTAACGCTCTTTGAATGCGACACCCGCGGCGGCGAGATCGACATTCACTTTGTCCATCTCGTCCTGAGGAAGGGCGGCCAGGTTAACGTTCATTTCCTTCTCCTTTTTCTGCGGCGGCAACGTTACCGCGATTGTTCCACGATGACAAGGGAGCAAAGGATGTTCCTCGACTCGTTAATTATACAGAGTTATTCTTTAGCATTCAGGCATAACGAAAAGGAATGATTGTAATGCATTTTACCCCTTCCCGCGTCGCGTGCGCGCTGGCATTTCTGCTCTCTTCAGCAACCGCGCCCTCAGCTCTGGCCCATGCGCATCTTAAGCAGCAATCCCCGCAGGAAAATACCGTTGCGGTGGCACCAGAGGTCATTACCCTGAACTTCTCGGAAGGCATTGAGCCTGCCTTCAGCGGCGTGGTGGTGACGGACGCGCAGCAGCACAAGATCCAGACCGGCGCGGTGAAGCGTGACGAGAAGGATAACGCAAAGCTGATTGTTCCTCTTGAGAAACCGTTGCCGACCGGCACCTACACGGTGGACTGGCACGTGGTCTCCGTGGACGGCCACAAAACCAAGGGCAGCTATCACTTTAGCGTGAAATAGTATGCTGGCCCTGAGCTACGTCGCGTTACGCTTTATCCATTTTGCTGCGCTGATGCTGCTTTTCGGCAACGCGCTTTACAGCGTCTGGTTTGCACCGTCTTCGTTGCAGCGCCTCATGACCCGGCGTTTCCAGCGGCAGCAGAAACTCGCGGCCTTAATCAGCCTGATGGCGGCTCTGCTGATGTTTGGCCTGCAAAGTGGGTTGATGGGCAACGGCTGGAGCGATGTCATTCGTCCGGCGGTCTGGCGCAGCGTGCTGGGAACGCAATTTGGCGGCGTCTGGTTGTGGCAAATGGTGCTGGCCGCTGTGACGGCGGGCGCTGCATGGCTTACCCCGCAAAAAGGCTCACGGCTGTTACTGCTCGTGATGGGGCAGCTGGTGCTGTTGGCGGGCGTGGGACATGCCGCGATGAACGGTGGCGCACCGGGAGCATTGCATCGTCTCAACCATGCGCTTCATCTGCTCTGCGCCGCGACCTGGGTGGGTGGTTTACTGCCGCTGCTGTTTTGTATGCGTCTGGCGAAAGGCCGCTGGCAGCCAGCCGCTATCTTTACCATGATGCGCTTCTCCCGCGTGGGGCATTACGCCGTGGCAGGCGTGCTGCTGACCGGGATAATCAATACGCTCTTTATTGTTGGCATAAACGTGCCGTGGCATGCGCCTTATGTCCAGCTGTTGTTGTTCAAATGTGCGCTGGTCATGATGATGGTGGCAATTGCGCTGGCGAATCGGTATTTTCTTGTGCCACGCTTTCGCCCGGAGGCCGGGCGGGAACAACAGATTTTTATCAGGATGACACAGGCAGAGGTGGTGCTGGGCGCGCTGGTACTGGCGGCCGTCAGCCTGTTCGCGACCTGGGAACCCTTCTGACAAGGTTAAATAACATATGAAAAAGACACTGCTTTCTCTTTTACTTCTCACCTGTGCCAGCAGTGCGCTGGCCGCGCCGCAGGTCATCACCGTCAGCCGGTTTGAAGTGGGCAAGGACAACTGGGCATTTAATCGTGAAGAGGTCATGCTCACCTGCCGTCCCGGTAACGCGCTGTATGTCATCAATCCCAGTACGCTCGTGCAGTATCCGTTAAATGACGTAGCGGAGCAGCAGGTGGCCAGCGGGAAAAGTAACGGACAGCCTGTCAGCGTGATCCAGGTGGATGACCCGGCAAACCCCGGGCAGAAGAAAAGTCTGGCACCGTTTATTGAGCGCGCTGAAAAGCTCTGCTAGCCGTCAGGTTTCCAGTAAAAAAAAACCGCAGGTGCTTGTAAAAGCTCTGCGGTTTTTCACATTTAGTGATGTTCTGACGCTTTTTTTCAGACCACTTTTACTGTGGACTGGAAAACCTGACGTCGTCATCTATTCTTAAAGGGCAAGGCGATTGAGCCTGCATTAATGCCAACTTTTAGCGCACGGCTCTCTCCCAAGAGCCATTTCCCTGGACCGAATACAGGAATCGTATTCGGTCTCTTTTTATCTATTTGTTTCTCAAAGGTTTTTTCGGTCTCAACACGAAATCCCCCGAAAATTACTCGAATATTCCATATCCTGTCTAAACCATAACATACTCTGCACCGCGTGCGTCCAGGTATTTTTTTGTCATTGTTAAATTTTTGTGGCCGAGTAAACGCTGAGCAAATTCTTCTCCGCGCTCCTTTTCGTATAGCCTACTCGCCAGGCTCCTGATCTCATGGAAAGGAGGTGGGTTAGGTCCGAATTTTAACCCGGTCGAATCCCTTATCTCTGCAAAGGCCTGGGTGAGTCCGTCAGGAGTCAGCGGCCCCGGCTTTCTTCCCCCGCGGCGGACAGGAGAGTAAAGCATGAAGTCGGAAGGGTTGTTAACCCGGCATCGATCAATGACATCCTGCAACACAAGCCCAGCGACGTCTAGCCTCAAATCAAGGGGAAGCGCCAGTTTGTGACCTGTTTTCTCCTGCGTAACGAAAAGCCTCCCGTCTTTAATGTCACTGAACCTGAACAGTGAAATATCCTCACGACGCTGGCCGGTGACTAGTGCCAGATCGCATGCGTTAGGCGCCCAGTCAGAATGAGTTAACGCGGCCTGGCGGATGACGGTAAATTGTTCGAGCAACAGGCGCTCTCGCTTAACTTTCGGTGTCGGCGTTCGCGTCGGCTCGGCCGGGTTCCTGTCGACATGACCTTCTACGATCGCCTCCCTGAAGATGTCCATCAGCACAGACCTGAGCCCGGAAGCCATGCTCTTTTTATCGCAGAGAATGTACGCTTCAAGGAATGAGGCGATGTCCTTTGTCGTGACAGAAGCGAGGGGAATTTTGCCGAACTCTTCCTTAATGGTGGCGATCTGGTTTCGCCTGACCTTCATCGTGTTTGGTTTCAGCTCGCGACGCTCGAGAATTACCTCGTAACGCTCCAGCCATGCAGCCACTGTGAAAGTGGGCACGTCTTTTATGCGATCCAGGAGAGAAGAGGGAAGGTAATTCTGGTCGATGTAGTTGTTGGCCTCAATGGCCTGGGCAACAGCATCCTTGCGATCAATCCGGCCAAGAGAAATCTCCTGCCCGGTCACCGGATTGCGCCAGCTGTAAAGTCTGTCTCTTTTACGATAGGTCAGGTTACGGGGCAGGTTAGCGTCGTAACGTACTGGCCTTTTCGCCATGAGTCAGTCTCTCCAGTAAGGTGCCGCCGGACGGCAGTTTGGTGTGTTTCGGTTTAGCGCGCAGATTCTTCTTGCGCGGATCCACGTAGATAGCGTCAGGCTGAACTTTATATTCCTTTCCGTGCAGCTCCGGCGCGGGATAAATTCGCCCCTCCCGCGTCCATCTACGCAGAGTAGAAAGGGAGGGTGGAGTCGTGTAGACCTCAGCAGCCCATTCCTGCAAGTTGAGAAGCTTAGCCATGAGAACTCCTTAGCCACCTGGCATTGTATGCGAGGCTGCGTTGACGTTTTGATTAATCGAAATCAGATAAGAAAAAACCGCCCGTAGGCGGTGAGATTTAGTTGTTAATGGTTGTAAATATTACTTTATTTTCAGTGCCCTTTTAGCTTCCTGCACAAGCCCATCCAGTAATGTTTCTGATGCCCCAAGATCTGCTTCAGCGCCATCCAGGGAATTTATTGCATCATCCCTATAGTCTGAGCGAGTTTCTGCTCTCATTTTGACAAAATTATTCAACAACTTAGATGCTTTTGGGGTTAACGTAAAATCAGAAAGTTGAGCTATTCGCTCAAGTTCCTGTATATCCTCCCAATAAAGGTCTGTGAGTAACTTTTCCTGTTCAGGAGGGTGTCTGTTAAACGTTTCATCTTGTTCCTGCGTGAGGCTATATTCTAGATTCAGAAAATAGCGGTCAGTCATTTTGACCCTATATGCTTTATCGATTACATCGGTGAATGAGGCCAGTCGTTTTTCCCACCACTTTTCTTTGTAAAATCGATTGAGGGCAAATTTAGCGGTTAAGAATGCAGCTACAATACCGGTTACCAGCCCAATGATTATTTTTGAAGTTAGGTCGTAATAATCGAACTCATTTCCACTCATGAGCATATCCTTGTAAATGTTAGTAGGATCCAAGAAAGCACTATCTGCATATTACTTCACCTGAAAATTTTTAACTTCAACTCAACCTCTTCTTGGCAACTGGCGCACGTCTGACAGCCGGGTACGGCAGCGCGCCGCAGCTCGGGAATTGGTTCGTCGCATTCTTCACAACGCTCAGCTGATACGGCGTTGCGGTTGATCCGGTGAGCGGAAAGGGCAGCGTTACGCTGAAGCTCTTCAATCTCTGCTGCTGTGTCGATGATATCGGCCATTTTCAATGCTCCCGGAACTGTCGGTTAATTCGGTTGAAGGTGAACGCCAGCAATAAAAAAGGCCGCGATAGCGACCTGGTGATTTGCGATTTCATGGCTGTATCCATCCTTTACCTTTGACGTGCTGAATAACGCCAAGCTTCCTGAGCGACTGGAGCCGGCGATCAAGGATGCGGAAGACGTCCATCGGGTGCTTTCCTTCTGCTTCAGCAATGACGAGGCACTCCTGCCTGACGGAAGGGCTAAATAGCTCCGAAAAAGAGGTTGGCTGAGAGCCGATAGCGCTTAAAACTTCGCTATCCAGTTTCGCGTATTTGGTCATGCTGCACCGCCTTCAGGAAAATCACCGAAGTCAGCAAGGTCAGTTTCGCGATCGAACTTAAATTCGCCTATATCGACAACCTCAACTTCGTGTTCGTAAATATCACCTCCGCCACTTTCAAGAATCTCCATGGCTTCTTCCAGGCTTTCAGCATCCACTCTGAAGGTCTGCGAACCTTCTGCTTGCTTGACCTCAGTGGTAAAAAGAAATCTTTTCACGATTCAACTCCGAAGCGGCGATTAAGCCGACCTGTGTAAACGACGAACTCAAGGAGGCTAACTCCCAGAGCTTCAATTTTCTTGTGATGCTTGTTGATGATGGGAGGCACCGTTTCGTTCCAGTTAGGCTTAGGCTTCTTGCGCATGGCCTGCTGTATTTCTTCGGTGCAGCGGCGGCAGGCGGATCGGATGGCGTTGTCTGTTTCTGGCGTCATGCGGCCTCCTCATGGCTTGGTGAGCATGGAGAATGCTGTTGCTGCCACTCGAGGAACCTGTCCATTGCCAAGGGCTTTAATTTGGTCCACCCTATGGGCCACCCCATTAGCCACTCTTCCCACCTCGGGTTCAGAAGGCCACCAACCTGGTCGTTGAGGTTCCGTGAGCGTCGCGGATCGTTCCATCTGTCCAGAGAACCGGACCGGTAATCCCTCGCCTGCGGTGTAGCGAACATTTCTCCCGACCAGCCACAAACGGTCTCGCTTATGAGGCGCGCCAAGTTCTTTTGCTGAAACACGACTCCACTGGCAATCAAACCCAATTTCGGCAAGGTCACTGATGACCACGGCAAGCCCTCTTCCAATAAGGAGGGGTGAGTTTTCCACGAATACGTATTCAGGTCGTACCTCATCGATGATTCGTGCCATTTCTTTCCATAGGCCTGATTTGTCACCATCGATTCCTGCTCCACGACCGGCCGAGCTGATGTCCTGGCACGGAAATCCTCCAGAAACGACGTCAACAATTCCCTTCCATGGCTTTCCGTCAAAACTGCACACGTCAGACCAAATCGGGAAAGCTCTGAGGATTCCATCGTTTTGTCGTTGCGCGAGAACTTGTGCTGCGTAGGCATCACGTTCAACTGCGCAAACTGTTCGCCAGCCAAGGAGGTGTCCGCCGAGTATTCCCCCGCCAGCGCCTGCGAAAAGAGCCAACTCATTCATGCCACCTCCATTTTTAAAACTTCAACTGCGCAGCCGGGCAGAAGTTCTACCGCGGCGGTGGCGCACTGGTTTCCCCAGTGGTGCCAGCCTGGCGCCGCGCTGCGGCTAAACAGCTCAATGCGCGGAACATCACCGTAGAGCATCTCCAGCCTGTGCCGCACTTCCCACGGCTTTTCGCTGTGCGCTCCGAGCGGGCTGTATACCACCTGCTTAATCCCTGCGTGCTTTCGTTCCAGCCCGGCGCCGCGGGTGGCAATCAGCAGGTCTTCGGTATTGGCCCGGGTGTGGTTGCCACCGTTCATACGCGTCTCGGCGTTAAGCAGATCGAGGAAGTCGTAAAAGTCGGTGATTTCACCCTCGGCCAGCGCCTTGTTGATGCGCAGCTCGGCGTTCTGATTCAGCTTCACCCAGGTAAAGCCCTTCATCGTGCGAATGGTAAATCCCCAGGCCTCGGCCAGTTCGATAGCCTCCTGGTTATGCGTGCCGGTGTACCACATCGCCAGCACTGCGTTTTCGGCGGCAAGCTCCCACACAGGCAGGCGCTTTATGTCGATGAGCTTCATGGTGGAGTAGTGATCGCCAGCGGCTCCGTTACTGATGGTGTTGCCGTAAGACCATGGCGGATCGGCCATAATTAAGCTGTATTTTTGATTCGGCATCTTCTTCCTCCCATCAGAGAAACGACACGGTTGAAATCTTCATAGCTCTCAATATTCCGTGAATAATCAAGCATCCTTTGGGTGCCGTTGGAATAAACTCTCCCTGGGTAAATTCCATTCGAAGATCTAAACTCCATCGTCTGGATAAGCGTTCCAGGGTTTTTTGTGCTGGCTAGCTCCGCCGTAGACATGAACGCTATCTTCTCTTCATCGATGACAACGAAGGCGTAGAAGTCACACGTCCTAAGTGACGCGGCACGGGCATAACCTTTCCCCGTTCTCGTGCCGAACCGGTAAACACTTTTTGATTTTCCGTAATCGCGCATTTTCAGCGTCGAGCGAACTTGCCCCTTAAGGAGCCTACCGTTGGCCTCAACCACAATGTCGTATGGCAACCCCTGGTCTGATGGGAAACAAACAAAACCCTGCTTGGCCAGCTTAAAAATTGCGTAATATTCTCCGCACTTCCCCAGCTCAAGCTCGCTGACATATTCTTCGCTCATGCCGCCTCCTGCCTTTCCCGATATTCCTCAGCGAGCTGGTCCTTTAATGGATTGCTGACCACTTCACCCCATGGCATTAGCCAGCCGTTACCAATGAAGGGAAGGCATAGTGTGCCAACCCTGATGTCGTCGTGAGCGTGAGTCATAGGATGGACTCCATTTCGTCAATGTAGAGGCCCTTAGCAATTAGGCGGCGACGGCGGGCGGCACGCGCTATGCACTCCTGCCGTCTGCCTTCCTGCGATTGCTCTATAGCGCGCCGGGTGAACAGGCGCGATTTACCTTGCGGCGTTACAACCTTCGGCTTCGTGACGAGGTCGAAAGTCCGGTCGCAGATGCCGTCCTCGTTGATCCACTTTTCCGACTCAACGATCTGCGCTATCTGTCCGGAGCCGCGGGTAATACCGTTTGCTACCCGGTTAAACTCGATGAGCGTTACGCCAAACTTCTCAGCGATTTCGCTGCCGGTTACCGGGCGGCCGCGCGTCTGAATCATCCAGATAACGCGCTCACGAAGGCCGGAGAATTGTCCGGTTCGCCCGGGCCTGCGGTAGAAGGGTGTGCGTTTCATTTCCACTGCTCCCCGAATGTGAAGCCGATCTCCGCCAGCGCCTCGTCCATCTTCTCGATAAACTCCGGCACCATTTCGTTGAAATCGGTCATGTACTGCGAATCCCGTTCAACGACGACGTGGTGAATGCCTTCGCGCTTCATGCGCGGGTCGTAGTTGGCAAAGAACCAGGCCTCTTTTCCCGTCACCCACATGCTGTACTGCACCTGGGCCATGTACGCAGACTTGATGGCTTCGAAACCGCCAAGGCGGAATTTCATGAAGTCGCGGGATGTGAACGGGCATTTCAATTCGAGGCCGAAATCATTACTGCAAAGGCCGTCAGGGGAGCATGCAGTGCGCATGCTCTCGTCACGGAACAGGATCGGAGACTCCGTGACTTTCACGTCGGTGGTGAACTCGAAGAGGGTGCGGGCGTCTTCTTCGTATTGCTTGCCCCAGGCCAGCGCCTTGGCGTTAACCTCTGGCGCGACGCCGGTGCATACCTCGGCGAGCAGCGTGTGGAAGTAGGACATTTTCATGTCTGTCCACTTCTTTCCCGATCTTGGCTTGGCGATGACGTTGTGCACTTCAGAGGCGGTGATAACGCCGAGGCGCAGCCTGTGCCACGCCTCGTCGCCTTGCTGAATAGTGGTTACGTCAATACCGGTCCGGGCAAGGATAATTTCTGGTGTCATGCTGCCGCCTTAGCCCTTTTCTGAAGGAAGCCAAACCCTTTCTGCGCCTCTTCTTCAGTGAGTTCTGACGCCTCAAGAATTTGCCGTTTGAAGATGTCGCTGCACAGTGGGAGGAAGTCTTTCTCCCAGTCTTTATCCAGGGCTGTTAAGAGATCGGTGATCGCCTGGAGTGTTTCTTCGCTTGCTGCTGGTGGAAGTGATTCTGTTGTGCTGCGGGGAGTGACGTCACGGATATCAACATCCAGTGATTTTCCTTCCATTTCTTCGGCGGTAGGCTGCTGTCCAATCTCAGGCCATGCCTTACGCAACGCCTGGGCTTCTGCGCATTTAGCCAGCTGGCCGTATGGGCGCTTTTTCCACATCGCGTTCGGCGCCGTGGTGTCGCGTCCGCCGGTGGCGTAGTTTTCAATCCAGTATTCTTTGGCGCTGAACTCGACGATCTCTCCGCTAGGCATGCGCTTGTAGACGGTGTATTTGCACCACTGAGGGAAGGTTACCTCGACACCAGAAAGCGTCTGCGTCGTGTCTGGACCGAACTCTGGTTCGCGGGCGCCGGCATAATCGCCGGAACGGTCTGCCTGAATACGGTAAAGCCCGATTCCCGGCATGACCACGTCGCGCCATTCGCTTTTACCCGTTCTTGAGTCTTTGACGCTCATCGGCACCAAGTGGACAGGCTTCAGTAGTGGATCCAGTTGGCGGGCACGGCAGTAATCGAGCGCCATCATTACCGATTCGTCTTTGGCGCCAGGGTAGATACTGTTCTTCAGCGCGCTCCAGGTAGCGACGTCGATACCTTTTTCCGCCAGCGCACTCGCCGTGATTGTTAATTCGTTTGCCATCGTTAATCCCCTCAAAATTAAAACGGGCAGCCGGTACGGTGTTCCCAGTCGTATTCCGCCTGGGCGTAAGCAACTGCCGAAATGAAATCGTTGTAGGCCTCGCCAGCTTTATCGCTGCGAAGTCCTTCGTATGGACTGGAGTCAATCGGGATCGTGAAGTGGAAGAGGCCGGACGGCTCATTTGGCATCATGTCGATGATTTGCTGTGCCCTGTCGTCGATCCACTTCTCCTTCTCGTCGGTGAGCTGCTGCTCAACCCAGCGCCGTTCTTCGATTCGGTCGTAAGTGAGGTATGCGTTCATGGCTGAACTCCTGAAATTTGGATGTGCAGATCCCGCCCGCAGAAGCCAGGCCGATCGGTTGAATAGGGTGGTTAGTGCTGGATAGGGTTGCCGTGACCGTCCAGAAGAACGTCAATCACGCAGTCACTGAGGCGGATGATTTCTGCATCGGTGTGCAGGTATACCCATTTTCGCTCCTGAATGACTGCTGAGACGCGATAAGTTCGGCCTTCATGCATTGCCATCATGCCGGGCGTGACGCATTGGCGAATGAGTGGGGTGGTGCCGTAATGGTTGATCATACCTTCACCTCAACCTGTTTCAGGAGGCCAGCGATATGCATCTGCCAGCGGTTCAGCACCAGTTTTTCCCGCGGTGCCGATACCGACGTCAGCTGCCACTCGTTATCGTTGAGCTTTTTGGCGGTGTACTGCTTGCCGTTGTGGGTGACTGTCATGATTCAGTCTCCAGGTGCCCGTTGCTGCGCAACCATGCGATAACTTCATCTACATCAAGCCGTTCAAGAATGTCTTCGATGTGACCAGCGGCCTCAGCCCAGTCTATGTAGTCATCAAGATCGATTTCCTGAAAGAGCGCTTTCCCTTCAATTTCAGAGACAAGGTCTGAGAGTTCCACGCCACGAACTTCTAAATTGACGTGGTCGCGGTAACCACTTGTTGAAACATCAATACCTGTAGCTTTCACTGCAAAATCAATTGTCATAAATCCTCTTGGCCTTATCGCGGCGAACGGAACAGTTAATACAAGACTTCAACGCATTTATTCAGTGTTTCAATGGGCGGTGGATGGCCGCCGGTTGTCATAACTAAGCCGCCTCGGAGAAGCGACTGAGGTATGAAAAAACCCGCCGTGGCGGGTCTTCAGAAATAGTATTTGTGGTCGTGCATCGCTCGCTCGAGGATTACCTTTGCATCTTCAAAGCTCGAAGATTCAAAAGCCTCTCTTATGGCCTTAGCCAGGCAAGTCGCATCGCTTTCATAGTCATCAGCTCTGCTTTCCCAGTTTGATGCCTCTTCTTCAGCCTCATAAAGGCGATCGCCATACTCGCACTCGAGTTCCTGGCGCACTTCATCACGAAGCTTCTCCTTGATGATTTCGGAGGCTTCTTCAATCGGCATTGTTTCCAGAATCGTCTCTGGCTGATGAGTGCCGTATTTCAGTGAGATGTCAGTAGCAAACATGCAACCTCCAAAAAAATGCCCGCGCGCTGGCGGGCCAAGAAGACTTTTCCAATCCAACCAGAACACGATCATCGTCTCCTGTGCGGTTGAGATGGCAGTATTACCATCACCAAGCATCGGCGCCCGGTGCTTGAGGTTGGCTCTGTAGTTACCCGCTGATGCGGGAGAAATGCTTTGTGGTGGAGTGCTCCGGATTCGAACCGAAGTTTTCATGGGTGATCAGTCCATGCAGGCCCAGCCACACCCCACTACAAAACATTCCAGTTACGCACCATTGCCGCTCTCCCTGAGCCCGCCGGGCGTCCGACGCATGGTTTACTGTCGCGCCGTTCGACTGACCGAATCTCCACTTCGCCGCTGGCTAACTTCGCTCAGCTGTCGATGTTTCGTTTCGATGGATTGAATATACAAAACGTATTCTTATCATGCAATACGAAATGTATAATTGGTGGGTGGTTTTGTGATAACAAATTGTATTCTAAGGTGATTTATTTTTTTAAATACCAGTGCTACGCTTAAAAAAACAGCAGGAGGGATGTGCATGGTTCTGGATGAAGAGCGTATAAGCATGAAAATTCAGGCGATGGGGCGGGCGGTCATGGAGTTGTCACTGGCTGATTTACCCATTACCCAGCAAAACATCATCGACAAGCTGAAGCAGTACCGGAAGGAAACAGGAAACGTGATAGGGAAGGGAGCTAACAGGGATGATGCGGAGTTGGTGAGGAAGGGGCAATAAAAAAGCCCGCACGGGCGGGCAGGTAGTGTTGCGATAGTTATTGTTATCAGCTTCAGGCTGGATAGTTATCGGCAGAATGGGGGATAGCTTTATGGGTGGGCAATAAAAAACCCGGCGCGGTGGCCGGGCTTAATAGACTAACGCTTATTCCTTTGGTGCTTCTTTGCTGCATCAACTTGGGTGCTTCCATATTCGCGCTTGCCGCTATTACTCTTACCCCTGGCCTTCCCTTTTTTGCGGTCTTCCCACCATTCAGGGGCTGGGTTGGGCTCAGCATGCAAAGCGTCGGCAAGGCCTGATATCAAACTATATGACTGGACCCCATCAATGTGTTCCGACAAAGAAGGCGTAACATTCTGCCTGAGTGGATCGAGAATGAAGTCAATCCCTTTAATCCTGGCGTGTTTAGCTGCGGGTACAAAATCTGAATCGCCAGCGACTAGTACAATAACATCAACAAGTTTTTCATAAGCCAGAGTGGTTATGTCCATTCCAAGCTTGATGTCCACCTGTTTTTGCTTAATGTCATAGTAAAAGTCATCATTAGTCAGTTGATCCCATTTCTTCGTCCCTTTCATAAGCGCGTCAAGGGAGAAAGTTGTCAACTGCCAGCGCTTATTATCAACGAGATGACCAAGCCTTAAGGCTGTTTTCCGAGTTTTTCTTAATTCTTCATGCAGCTCGGTTCTCAAAATATAAGATTTCTCAAGCTTAAAGTTTTTGCGGCCAGTCGTCTTGTTTCCCGGGTCTGGAAGCGGGAGGCGGGTTTGAATGTCTAAAGGTGGGCAGTCATAAAAGTAAATTCTATAAAGTTCAAGAGGATCTCTCCGTTCTTGAGATTGCCGCTTTCCGTTTAAATGGGAAAGAACCATAGACCATATGACTTTCATGATGCACTGCGCTGTAAGCTCATGTTCAGCAAAGTGCTTACGATGCGTCGAGTGCACCCTTTGCATGAAAAATCCTGCATCAATTAAAATTGCTGCCTTCTTCATAAAAATCCCAAAAAAAATAGCCCAGAGCCGTTATGCAGATATTAACAATTGTCTGCGAACGGGGCTGGGCTTGGTTTGATAAATCTATGCCAAGTTAACTAGGCCGTCAACACAAAATTGTATATTTTACTATTGTCAACCATAGAGGGATGACCATCTACCTACTATACGCCGACCAGAACACCTTGCCGATCAGACCAGCCGCATCTTCGTCTCTACAGCAACACCGATAATTCGACAGTTACCATTAATCGGCACGAGTGGCCATTGCGGGTTAAGGCCCTTCAGGTACTTCTGCCCACCATCGATCACCAGCTTCTTAAATGTTGCCTCGTTCGAATCGGATAGCTTTGCTATTACCAGACTGCCATTTACCGCATCTCTACCGGTGTCGAAAAGTACATAGGTTCCTTCAGGTATGCTCAAGCCAGTAGGGGCTGTCATTGACTCGCCCTCAACGAGCAACCAGAACGCGTCACCCTGAATGTGAGCATTCGACTCAAGCCACAGATCTATATCTTTTAGGGTGTATGGCTCAACCGCTTCGCACCATGAACCAGCCTGGACACTGCTGATTACTGGATACTTGTTACCAGGATTGTAGGGGCCAGCGTACTCCACATCACCCTTAAGCGTGTCGTCAATGATCATACCGCCAGCTCCTACGGAGAAGTTCTTTTTGCCAAGGAACTGCAATATTTTTGCGATCTCGGAAAGGCTTGGCTCACGCCGAGCGTTCAGCCAATGACTTACCGCACCTTTAGTAATACCGAGGTGCTCCGCCAGCTGTTCCTGATTGATGCCCTGACTTTTCATCAGGGTCTTAGCTAAGTCGTACCATTTCATAGTCATACCCGAATGATACAAGTTGTATATATTTGCGCGAGCCACAATTCGTATATTTTACTTGCGAACAAAGAATACAAAACGTATATTTAAGTTGTTTAAAGGAGACCCGACATGAACAATATCCGAAAAATCCGCAGAAACATCGGTTTGACTCAGCGACAGATTGCCGAAGAGCTGAACCTGTCGACAGGTGCGGTTTGCCATTACGAAAAAAATAAACGCAGCTTAAGCCTTGAGCAGTGCCGGGCGATTGTTGCAGCTCTGAATAAGCATGGCGCTTCAGTAAGCGTTGATGACGTTTTTCCACCAATCAGCAACAACGCCGCCTAATTGGCGGCCCTAACCACGAAAGGGAAAGCAATGCATTCACTTGCGTATCAACACAATACCGGAATACACCCGGGAGCGATGATAAACCGCGCTCAAGCTAAAGCGGCGCCAGACCACGAAAAGATCCGCGATGCGGTTCGGGCATGGTCGTCGGCGCTGGACAATCAGGACGTCGTTTCGGCGCTGATCATCAACGAATACCGGGAGCAGGGCGGGACCGCCATCAGCTTCCCGGAAGACATCAGCAGGGCGCGCCAGAAACTTTTTCGCTTTCTGGATAACCGTTTCGACTCTGAGCAGTACCGCGAGAACGTGCGCCAGCTGACGCCCGCAATCATGGCCGTGCTGCCGCTGGAATTTCGCAACCGCCTGGCGCCGCAGAACGACACGATGTCGCTGATCGCCTCTGCGATGAAAGAGTGCGCCGAAGCTAAACAGGCCGTGCTACTGGACGCTCCAGAGCATCAGAAGCTGAAAGAGGTAAGCGAGGGTATTGCGTCGCTGTTCCGCCTCATGCCGGAGCAGGCAGGACCGTTGATGACGATGGTCACGTCGATGCTGGGGGTTATGTGAGAAGTACAGAAATGGCGAAAGCCGCGGTGCTGTAACACCAACGGCTTTCAGGTGCAATAAACGTCAGTCAATTGCGAGGCAATTATGCCAAGTAAATCAAAGAGAGTAAACAAACCGGAGGTAGCACGTGAGCATGTCACTTATGGCGAAAGCAATGGGGGTCAAAGTGGGAAACTCACTGCGTAAGCTCGTCCTGATTAAGCTGGCTGATAACGCCAACGACAAAGGCGAATGCTGGCCTTCGTATCAACACATCGCCGACCAATGCGAATGCAGCCGAACGGCTGTTCGTAACCATATTGATGCGCTTGAAGAAATGGGTCTTATCAAGCGTGAGAACCGTGTCGGCGTCAACAACGGAAAAGGTAACACGTCAAATGTGTATTACCTCAAATTAGATGCCACCCCTATGCCATTAAATGGCACAGGGGTATGCCACGACGAAGCACCCCCTATGCCATCAGATGGCACACCCCCTGTGCCACCAGATGGCACCAGAACCAGTCACTCTTTTGAACCAGTCATTGAACCTAACTCTCTCTCTGGGCGCGAAGGTTTTATGAGCGAAGCCGCTAAACGTCGGATCGGTATTTCACCAAACGGGGAGATTCCATTCCCGCCCCTGTTTAAGCCGTCGGCAGATCACATTGCCATGGCTGCCGAGAAGGGGGTGAGCATTGAAACTGAGCTGCTGAACTTCCGGGACTATCACCTTTCCCGTGGCACGCAGCTAATCGACTGGAATTCGGCTTTCAGAGTCTGGATCCGGAATGCCAGGGTTAACCCGCTGGCTAAGCGTGGTCGTGCCGAGCAGGAAGCGCCTCACTGGAACAGCCGCGAGGGATGGGAGGACTTCCTGTGAATAATCAGATTATGCAAGCCGTTAACGGCCGTGATGGCGCGCTACTTTCCAGAATGGCGAACGGAAGTAACGACCAGCAGAAGGTTATCAACCCTGAGGCTGAGGGGCTTGTTGATTCTCTCTTTCGGCAGCTGAAGCAGATTTTCCCTGCGTCTACGCAGACAAACCTGAAAACTGACGCAGACGAGAAAACGGCAAAGCGTCAGTGGATCGCAGCGTTTTCAGAGAATGGGATCCGCACACGCGAACAGCTTTCTGCCGGAGTACGGCACGCCCGCGCCAGTGAATCACCTTTCTGGCCGTCGCCGGGGCAATTCATCAAATGGTGCAAGGATAGCGGCACGGTGCTTGGCATTGGCCTGGCTGATGTGATGAATGAGTTTCATCGGTATAGCCGCGAAAAAGGGCTGCATACCGGCGGAGCAGAAGCTTTCCCGTGGTCTCATGACGTCATGTACTGGATTGTGACCGATACGCGCAGAGCGATGTACCAGCGCCAGCTGAGCGAGGCTGAAACTGAAAAATACGCGTCAAAAAAACTTGAGGAATGGGCGCTGAAAGTTGCTGGTGGGGAAAAAATACCATCTCCCATCCTGGCGCTCGAGAATTCTGATGAAGTGATCCCGACAAATCACGTGAGCCGTCAGGCCGGTTATCACCCGGAAGGAAAAAGCTTCGGGTGCATGCCAAACGCAGCGACTCTCGGAGCTCTAACCCCGGCCCAATGGCTTTGGGAAGAGTATCAGCGCGGGAAAGAGAGAGGGCTTATCCAATGAAAGGCAAACAGGCAATCCTGCGTTATCTCGAAACGCACCGGACCTTCACCGCGAAGGATGTGGCCACAGAGTGCGGCATGACCATCAACTGCATCACGAAGAACGCTATCGATCTGGAGCGGGCCCGCAAGATTGTCCGGGTGAACAAGGTCTGGCGAACGGTGACTTATCGCCTGGCGACGCCAGAAGAACAGGATGGCACCGCGCGCAGCTGCACCAACGGAATATTTCAGGAGTGCCGCAACAGCGCGGCTATGAAGCGAGTATTGATGGTTTGGGGGAGGGTAGGGGTATGAAAATTTACATCGCAGGACCAATGACGGGTTACGAAAACTACAACCGTCCGATGTTTAACGCAGTAGCACAGCAGATGTTATCAGGTGGTCATGTGGCATTAAATCCGGCCACGCTCCCGGATGGTTTATCTCAGCGTGAGTATATGGACATCTGCCTGGCGATGCTTCGCTGCGCCGACGCCATTCACATGCTGCATGGGTGGAAAGAGTCGGAAGGTGCCGTCGCTGAGCATGCCATGGCTAAAAAGCTGGGAATTAAAATTTCTTACCAATTTGAAGGATCTGCCGCATGAAACCAACATACGAAGAACTGGAAGCCAAGTGCGCGGCGCTGGCTGCGGAGAATGCGGGGCTGAAGTCAGCGATTGAAAAGCATGCTGACAGTTACATCATGTGCGGATATTGCCGAACTGAGCGCGATGGCAAGAACGACGATGTTTGTGAAGTGCTTGATTCAACCCCAGCGACCGACGCTTTCCTGGCTGAAGTGCGGGCGCAGGGTGTGGATATGGCAGCCAAAAGCGACCAATTTTCAACATGGGTGCAGCAGGGGCTGCGTAGCTTCGCCATCGGCGTTCGCCAAGGGGATGAACAATGAGCAACATCGACAAACTGGGGCTGCGCCTAACAGCAGAAAAAGCGAAAGATAACTTCATGCCGAACTTCATGGTCCCCACTCGGGATGTGCTGGCGCTGCTGGATGAGCTGGAAGCCAAGGAAAAGAGGATTGCTGAGCTGGAGGCACAGGAGGTGCGTGAAGAGGGTAATCAATTCCTCGTTGTTCGTCATCCCGGAAGGTCTCCAGTAATCAAGCACAGCGCTGGCGACCTCGAAGGCTTTCTGCGCCAACTACTTGAGCATGACCCTATGGCAACCATCGACATAATCACACACAGATATTACGGCGTTGGTGGTCAATGGGTTCAGGATGCAGACGAATATCTGCAAATGATGGCAGCCGCAGCCGGTAAAGGAGAGTGATATGGCTGATAAATGTGATCGCTGTGCCGTCGGAATTATCGGCACAAAGTCGATCCTCGCCGGTGACTGGAAGGCTGCCGAAGCCGATTTTGAAAAATTAATCGAAGACTGGAATGAGAAGACAAAGCGCTTTGCTATTCCGCACCCTGGCTTCGCTCGTAAATTCTTTTACTGCCCACTGTGCGGCAGCAAGGTTGAGGACTAACCCATGACATTAACCAAAGAATGGCTCCAGCAGACAATCGCGGAGCTTGAAGAAGAGCGCGATGCAGTGCCCGGAGTTGTAAACGAAGATGCGGCCATGGCGCTTGCGGCGATGAAGCGGGCGCTGGCATCGCTCGAAGCGGAGGCGGTGGCATTACGTGACGAGCGTTCAGGTAGTGGAGGTATCAGCAAGAAGCCTAGCTTTAATGACCTACCGCATGGCACACCGTTATACCCCGCACCGCCAGCGCCGGTAGGAATGAAAGACCATCAGATCCGTGAGCTGGTGAACGAGCTGCGTGATATAGCATTCAAGTATCACGGGAGCCAGCAGCTTCGTGAACACATTGCTCGCACAATACGCGCCGCCATGCTTCAGGGTGCCGAACGTGGAAGTAATCGTGATGAGTTGACGGATGTTGTAAATGGCTTGCTTGCTGTCATGGATGAATATCCAGAAACCCTTGTTCCAATTAACAGGGATTCAGCACTAGTTAGACAGTTACGCGTCGCGGCAGGAGACTAAATAATGGGTTTAAAAATTTACGGCAATAACTTCTCAGGTAGCGAAGTTGGATACCAATTCAAAACTGAG
Source organism: Enterobacter sp. CRENT-193 (assembly GCF_002787395.1). Classification (NCBI taxonomy): domain Bacteria; kingdom Pseudomonadati; phylum Pseudomonadota; class Gammaproteobacteria; order Enterobacterales; family Enterobacteriaceae; genus Enterobacter; species Enterobacter sp. CRENT-193. Next base: position 2,759,618 of record NZ_CP024812.1, read on the forward strand.
ATGAAAATGACTTGCCAGCAGTGCAAGCACACGGAATTCGTGAAAGGTAACTTGATTGAGGACGTCAAATGCCCTGCATGCGGTGGTAATGATCTGGTCTTTGAAACGTCAGCACCGCAGCAGGAGTAATTGGATGCCAAAATTCAAGAGAATAATCATTAGTTACTTCAGTGGAGAGCCAAGGGAGTTAATGAGGAAAGCGGGGTTTACATGGAAGTTTACTAGGCCTGTTCCGATAGCTGACTGTGTTGAGTTTTATTGTTGCGAGCGTAAGAAAAAAGGGCCGTTACCTGAAAACTTTCGTAGTGTCGGATGGAGTGATGAGGGAGCATTTTCATACTTCACAGAAGAGCAGATTGAGGCATGTAAGCAGTGGGCAGCAGCACCGCGGCAGGAGGTGAAGTGATGGGCAAGTTTACTTTCGTCATTGAGTTCGAAGACGGCAAGGAGCCGCCAGTACATGCCCATATGGAAGCTTTCGGCGGGAGGGTTGTTGCGGTCGCGTTCCGTGATGCATTGAGCGAGGACAATCCTCCGAAGACGATCAATACATATCCTCAGGTGCTTAGCGAGATGCGGTGCTTTATCTGCAATGGTAAGCACCCGATCGGTATCGCCTGCCCATTAAGTTCGCCAACAGTGGTGTCTCATGATGCCTAACCCATTCGATGCAGAAAGGCTGTAAGAAAAAATAGCAAACTATTTTAACTCATTGATATATACACATGTTTTACAATTTAACAGCTTCATTTCCTCTTTCTTGGTGGTACATTCATTTGGCGATGTAAGACCAACAGGAGGCGTTATGAGTATCGATCAACTTTGCATGAAACAAGAGTGTTGGGCATTGGAGATGCTTGGTAGGGTTGGCGCTTTAACGCAGTGCCCCCATCATGAGGGCGCTTATGTTGATGAAGGCGTAGATGAGGCTAACATCTATAAATACGCAGCTGGAGCTTATAAAAAAAGCAATGGTGGTCATCCATTTGAAAATTTTAAAGAGATGACTGATGCCGTTAAAGGCGCATACGAAGAGCACGGTGGAAATGATGTTTGCCCGCTGTGCTTTAAACGCGTGGACGACTAACTCATTGGCCTCTCCGGAGGCCTTTCTCTTACGTTGATTTTGTTGAATCAACCGTCCATAATCATGTCATCGGAGCCTGAACAACTCCGGTGACTTCTGCGCATTTAAGGGGACTTAAATGCGACCACAATCTGAACTCCTCACCTTGCCACAGATGCAGAAATGCACCTGCGATTTTCTGCATTCTGCGTTACCTCTCGGAGGTGGCGTATGAAGCAGCACTACTGCATCGTTAACGACACCGTTAAAGACAACCTCATAGCGTACATTCGCACCCTGCCAGTAAACCCTCGCGCGCCGATGGTGGTCGAGGCCCGGGAGGAGACCCGCACAGACAAGCAAAACCGCCTGATGTGGCCGCTGCTGAAAGACCTGTCTGACCAGGTGGTTTGGCACGGCGAAAAGCTGACCCGCGAAGAGTGGAAGGACCTGATCACCGTTCTGGTGAATCAGACTCAGGACCAGGAGCAGAAATCCGCGCCGGGCATCAACGGCGGCCGCGTTTATTTCGGCGTCCGCACATCCAAATCCAGCAAGCGCTACATGGTCGACGTCATTGAGGCAATTTACTGGTTCGGCACCGACCGCGGCGTGAAGTTCTCCGAAGCATCCAATAGGCGCATCGCCTGGGCGCAAGAGTGGAGGTCTTCCCGTGGGTAGTCCTCTCGCGCGCGTCATCACAAATCACATCTTCAACGTTCCGGCGCGCCGCAAGCGTAAGGCCGTGGTTAAGCCGTCCGATATCCCGACCCTTAAGGGCTACACCGCCCGCCTAGTTGATCAGAAATGGCTGCGCCTCGCGGCACGGAGGAAACATGCGTAAACCATCCCGCCGTAAGTGCAAAGTATGCGGTGAATACTTCTTGCCGAAATTCCACGACATCCGGATCCGCTGGTGCAGCCCGGAGCACGGCGCAATCCTCGCGATGGAAGAACGCGAGAAGGAGAGGGTTAAGGCCGCGGCGAAACGCATCAAGGAGCAGCATGAAGCTGAGAAAGCAGATCGCCGGCGCCTTGCTGAGAAGAAGCAACAGGTTAAACCGCTCAGCTACTTCATCAAGCAGGCTCAGCAGGCTTTTAACGAGTTTATCCGCTACCGCGACCGCCATTTGCCTTGCATAAGCTGTGGCCGCCACCACGAAGGCCAGTACCATGCCGGCCACTTCCGCACGACCGGGGCTAATCCAGAGTTACGCTTCGACGAAGACAACTGTCATCGGCAATGTGCCCCCTGCAATAACCATCTCTCAGGGAACCTCATCAACTACCGACCTGCACTCATTCAGAAGATAGGGCAGGCTCGGTTTGATGCGCTGATGGGCCCACACGAGCTACCGAAATGGAAGCGTGAAGATTACATCCGCCTTCGTGACGAGTACCGCGCGAAGCTAAAAGCACTTAAACAGCGGGAGGCTGCATGAAGGCATTCACTCCAGCTGAAGCGAGAAAGTTCGTTGCCAGCACTTGGTATGAAACGACGCAGCTTTCTAAAAGAGAAAGGCTGTATGCAAAAGCTCGCGAACTGATAAGCGGCGATCGAGCGGAAATTATCTGTCAGACAGAAACCCCTGAATACAGAAAGTCAGCACGGGAGTGGTGGAATCATGACCAGAGCTGATTTCGAAAAGTACCAGGCCGAAAGCGTTAAGCGCGCCAACCTGCCGCCAGTAGCCAAGCACAGCCAGACCAAAACCAACCAGCCACAGAAGGAAGCCGCATGAACAGTCAGCAACTGGAATACGTACGTCAGCAGCTCATTGTGGCGACCGCAGATCTGAGCGGTGCTACGAAAGGGCAACTGGTAGCTTTCGCAGAGAACGCGCAATTCACCGCGACAGCGCGCAGCCGGGGCCGGAAGAAAATCACCGACCCGGTCACCGGTCGGAAAGTGAACCCTGAGGGGACGCCGATGAGCGGCAGCCAGTCGCGCGCCAAGGGCTCATCCATCGCGCTGGTCAGCCCGGTAGAGTTCGGTACAGCGTCATGGCGCCGCGCCGTGCTGTCACTGGATGAGCATCAGAAAGCGTGGCTGCTGTGGAACTACAGCGAGAATATCCGCTTCGAGTACCAGGTGGCGATAACTCAGTGGGCGTGGGCAGAGTTCAGGGAGCAACTCGGCGCGAAGAAGGTGGCCGGCAAGACGATGGAACGCCTGAAGAAACTTATCTGGCTGGCGGCGCAGGACGTCAAAGCGGAGTTGGCGGGGCGTGAGACGTACGAATATCAGGCGCTGGCAGAAATGGCTGGCGTGGCGAAGTCCACCTGGACGGAAACGTATCTGCCTCACTGGCTGACTATGCGGACCACATTTAAGCGGATCGATAGCGGTGCGCTTATCTCAGTAACGCGATCACGTTCACAACAAAAGGCGACAAATTCGCACGCAACTCTTGCAAAACCGAACTGAAACGCATATATTTCATGTAAATCTGATATCGTCGCCATAGCTTCGTAGGTCGACAAAGAATTAAGAGCCTCGCCATCGTGCGGGGCTTTGTTTATTGTGCTTTCTGTAAACCAAATGGTCGTTAAAAGTTAAAAATCATTTTTTACTTATGTAAAATGTGGCCTCCAGTTAAAACAGAGAGGCCTCATCATGAAGAACTTCCAGCTTTACGTTGGCGGCACTAACAACATCACCTATCGTTACGAAATCAGAAAGGTGGATGATGCTTTTAGTGTTCGAATATTCAACGTCAAAAACAAGTTGCACAAAGAGGTCGGTTGTAAGTCGCTTCGCTTTGTGTCAGCTCATGATGTTATCGATGAGTGCACATCGCATTACAGGAGGCACGCTGAAGGCCTAAGAGGCTTTTTACGTGGGCTCAAAATGTGGTGAAGTTGCAACTCAACAGACAGGTCGCTCAGGCGGCCTTTTTATTTTCCTGTAGCTAAGCGGTAAAGCTCCCAAATCATAATTGGTTGATTGCTGGTTCGAATCCAGACGGGCGACCCAAACCCAGTACCTGGGACCCTTCGGCCATAGAGCCGACATTGCCTTACCCTCATCTTCCCGGCCTGTCGCCGGGTTTTTTATTCAGGCCGCAGACAATCAATTCCAGATGCCACGTATCTATCGTGTCTGACGGCCTTTCCCCACTACACAAACAGCACCCCGTTTTTCGGAGGTGATATGGCTAAACGTATGCAAGATAAAGAAAGCATTGCCGGAGTGTCATGGCTGATTGTCCTTGCCCTGTCATGCTGGGGCGGCCTGGTCCGATACCTTATTGACGTGAAGCAGAACAAAGCCACCTGGAGCTGGATTAACGCGCTGGCACAAATTGCAGTGTCCGGTTTTACCGGTCTCATTGGTGGGCTGATCAGCGTTGAAAGTGGGCTGAGCCTTTACATGATTCTGGTTACGTCTGGTATCAGCGGAGCGATGGGCTCAGTGGCACTGACGTACTTCTGGGAACGCCTGACGGGGATGAAGAATGCAAACCAGTGAGAAAGGCATTGCCCTGATCAAGCAGTTCGAAGGCTGCAAACTCACCGCGTACCAGGACAGCGTCGGAGTGTGGACGATTGGCTATGGCTGGACTCAGCCTGTCGACGGTAAACCAATCTGCGCCGGGATGACGATTAAGCAGGAAACGGCAGAGCGTCTGCTGAAAACTGGGCTGGTCAGCTACGAAAGCGATGTGTCCCGCCTGGTCAAAGTTGGCCTGACTCAGGGGCAATTCGACGCCCTGGTGTCGTTCACGTACAACCTCGGCGCCAGGTCACTGTCGACATCGACCCTTCTGCGAAAACTCAACGCCGGTGATTACGCTGGCGCTGCCGATGAGTTCCTGCGCTGGAACAAAGCTGGCGGCAAAGTCCTTAACGGGCTGACTCGTCGGCGTGAGGCGGAGCGCGCTCTGTTTCTGTCGTGATTAGCGCGCTGGTAAAGCGTTACTGGGTGCATATAGCTGTCGTGGCGCTGATTGCTCTGATGGCATTAATTATGCGCCACTATAGACAGAGTGCCTTGGAATACCGAGATCAGCTCGATAAAGCGACGGTCAGGGCAGAAACATCGGAGGCGATCACCAGCAACGTGATCACCACGATGAACCTCATCCGTGACATCTCACAGGCTACCCAGAATGCAAAGAACGAACTGGCTCAAAAGAGCGAGACACGCATTGTCTACATCAAACAGGCGCTTGAAGGCGATCCGTGCGCTAACCAGCTTGTTCCTTCTGCTGCTGCTGACAGCCTGCGGGAATACGCAGACAGTTTACGTTCCGGCTCCAGTGGTGCCGATAAGCGCTGACCTGACAGCAGACACGCCGATCCCCGGAATGGTGGTTCCGTTCACGTGGCAGGCAAGTCTGGAGTTAAACGCTCAGCTCTATACGGCGCTGGGGCAGTGCAATCTGGATAAGGCGGGGATTAGAAGTATTGAAGAACGCCGTAATGCTGTGCAATCAGCAGACAAATGAGATGGATGATGTCGTTGATTGCTGGTGCGAAACTATTAATGAATTGCATGATTTCTCCTTCTTAAGGCTGTACGGTTCCGAATGTTTAACCTAAGTCAGTTTCGAATCTCAGGTTCTATAGTGGTCTCTAATTATTTTGCTGCGGATCCCTTCCATTAGGAGTGGTCTTTAATGCAGATATCACTTTGTCCAACATGTTGGACTTCACAAGCGGATAAAGAGGCTCTCAATGTCCGACATCTACCAAATCACGCTAACCACCCAAACAGGCGAAACCTTCACGGGCAAGATGTCACGACGTCAGCCTGAGCTGGTGAACGGCTTTGTGCCGCTGGCGACCGAAACGGGCGAGTGGCTTTACTTCGCTCCTGACGACGTGAAGCGCGTGCAGTTCACGCCAGTACCGGCAGAGCAGACCGAACTGTTAAACGAGATGGCAGATTAGCCGAAACAGAGGCGACCACGCTGATAGATCAGGCCGCCAAATATAAAAATGGTTATGAATTACTCGCGCTGAATTCTTTCCCATTCAGCCTTGTAATGCTCCTTCTCGTCGACGCATGAAGGGCATAGCAGCCCTCCATAATACATTTCATTTTCAATAGCACTTTCGAGATCGTCACCCTCAAGGATGACTTGGCAGTCGTTATGATGTCCTCCCGGGTTGGTTACTCCATCACATTTCTCGGTTAAGAAAGGGTCTAAAACAGCCTGTTGCTTTGCGGTTAGGCTGTCGTACCCATTATCAACTGCTCTTTGGGCTATTCCTGGAACCATCGCATTTTGATTATGAAAACGATCATGTTTTAGCATCGCATCAAGAAGTGATTCTGTAGACATATAAACTCCTTTTAACTTGGAATAAACATGGCACTCACCGACAAGCAAGAAATGTTCTGTCGCGAGTACCTCATCGATTTAAACGCCACGCAAGCGGCTATTCGGGCGGGGTACAGCGCAAAGACAGCTAACCGCACCGCGTCCGAAAACCTGTCAAAACCTGACATCCAGTCCAGAATTGCCGAACTTAAAGCGCAACGCAATGATCTGGTTGGTATAAATGCGACATACGTCCTGAATCGTCTCGTTGAGATTGACCAGATGGACGTGCTGGATATCCTGACCTCGACCGGAGAGTTGAAGCCGGTTTCTCAGTGGCCGAAGGTCTGGAGGACAACGCTATCGGGGCTGGATGTCGTTGAGATGTCAGCCGAGGGAAACACCGCCGCACTGCTCAAGAAGATTAAGTGGCCTGATAAGGTGAAGAACCTTGAGCTGATTGGTAAGCACATCGATGTCCAGGCATTCCGTGAGCAGGTGAAAACAGAGCACGTAGTTGATTCAATATCTGACCTGATGGATTCACTGTCTCAGGGGGCGTAATGAAACCTGAGCACCTCAAGCTGCTGGCCGACAAAGACTGGCGGCTTAACAATCTCTACTGGATCACCGACAAAGAGGGAAAGCCAACGCGCTTCAGGATGACGCCTGAGCAGCGGGAATACTTCGAGGGGATCCACACCCGAAACATCATCCTGAAAGCTCGACAGCTCGGTTTCACCACTGAGGTGTGCATCATCCAGCTCGACGCGGCTCTGTTCGAGTCGGCGAAGTGCGCCCTGATTGCCCACACGCTGAATGACGCAAAGCGTTTGTTCCGAGAAAAGGTGAAGTACGCATACGACAAGCTGCCAGCAGAGATAAAGGCGGCCAACCCGGCGAGCAATGACTCGTCTGGTGAGCTGGTCTTTAAGAAGGGCGGCTCGCTATACGTCAGTACGTCGTTTCGTGGTGGTACGCTGCGCTACCTTCACGTTTCCGAGTTTGGAAAGATATGCGCCAAGTATCCGGACAAAGCCCGTGAGATCGTCACTGGTGCGTTTGAGGCGGTATCGACGGGATGCTTCGCTACTATCGAGAGCACGGCAGAGGGACGGGCGGGTTACTTCTTTGATTACTGCCAGACGGCAGAGAAGGCGTTGCTACAGGGCAAACCCTTATCCGCGCTGGACTGGAAGTTTTTCTTCTTCTCCTGGTGGAAGAACCCACAGTACGCAATCGACCCGGTCGAACCTCTGCCGGTGCGCCTGCTGGAATACTTCGCAGAGATGGAAGCGAAGCACGGCGTAGTCGTCAATGAGCGCCAGAAAGCCTGGTACTACGCCAAAGAGAAAACTCTCGGCGACGATATGAAGCGCGAATACCCGACCATTCCGGCTGAGGCGTTCCAGCAGTCGGTCGAGGGCGCGTACTACGCCAAGCAATTCCGCTGGCTCTACACCAATAAGCGGATCGGCCAAATCCCGGATAACTCACACCTCCCGGTGCACACGTTCTGGGATATCGGCGTGGGGGACTCCACGGCGATCTGGTTCGTTCGCGAGGTCGGCGAAGAATTCCACATCATCGACTACTACGAAAACTCCGGAGAGGGGCTGAGGCACTACATGAAGGTGCTGAAGGATAGGGGTTATGAGTACGGTGAGCACTGGGGTCCGCACGACATCGATAACCGTGAATTCGGTGCTGACGCCAAATCCCGCAGAGAACTTGCCCGTGAAGGGTATGAAATCGACGGGCAGGTTTACAGCATGACGTTTCAGGTGGTTCCGAAAGTGGGAATAGACACTGGCATTGAGTCGGTGCGCGAAATCCTTCCGTCCTGTGTATTCGATGAGGAGAAGTGTGCCGAGGGCATATCTCACCTCGAGGGCTACCGCAAGGAGTGGGACGACAAGCGCGGGTGCTGGAAAGATAAACCGCTTCATGACTTCACATCACACGGTGCTGACGGCTTCCGTTACTTTGCAGTAGCGAAGAACAATCACAAGCAGGTCGGCGCAGTATTCTTCTAAGGAGCTCATCAGTGAGTGAATTAAGCACCGGGGAGCAGTTCCTCGTTAATGCCCTTGCTGATGCTATCGGGCGGCAGCGCATGCTGTACGCGGGCCAGCCGGGAAATACCAAACGCACGAAGTTGTGGGATGAGTTTGGCTATCCAAACAGTCTCGAGTTCGACCGCTACTACCGGGCATACGAGCGCAACGCGGTGGCGTTTGCCGCAGTCCATAAGCTTCTTGATTCGTGCTGGGTTGATAACCCGACGATCATCGACGGCGACGACGGTAAGGAGTCAACCGAGACAACGGACTGGGAAAAGTCAGCCACTAAGCTGCTGAAGAAGCACTGGCCGAAAATTAAGGATGCGGATCGCCGCAATCTTGTTGGCCGGTACTCGGCATTGCTCATTCAGTTCCGCGACGGCAGGGAATGGCATGAGCCGGTAGATCGGGCGAAGGTTAAATCCCTGCGAAATATCGGTAGCGGACCTATCGTTAAGCTAATCCCCGCGTGGGAATCGCAGATCAAGCCAGGCAACTTCGATACAGACACGCTTTCAGAAACGTACGGCCAGCCAATCTCGTACAACTTCAACGAGCAGCCAGTTGGTGATGATGGCACGTATGGCCCGGTGCGCGGCGTTACCGTGCACCCAGAGAGAATCATCATTCTCTGCGAAGGCTCAGAAGACGAGAACATGCTCTCTGGCGTGCCTTTCCTGCGCGCTGGTTACAACAAACTTCTCGACCTCGAAAAGGTATCTGGTGGTAGTGCCGAAGGTTTCCTGAAGAATGCAAGTCGCCAGCTCGGGATTGCGTTCGACAAAGAAACCAACATTGCGAACCTGTCAAAGCAAGCCATAGAATCTGGCTACAAAGACCTGGGCGAGGCGCTTAACGACAAAGTCGCCAAGATGAACCGTGGCACGGATGCGGCCCTGGTTATGCAGGCCGGCACGCCGTCTGTTCTCTCCGTTGCGGCGGCAGACCCATCCCCGACTTGGACAGTGGCCGCCAACGAGTTTGCATCTTCGATCCAGTGCCCGTTCACCATACTGTTTGGTCAGCAGACGGGGCGACTTGCTTCCGATGAGGACAAAACAGACTGGGCGAAGCGCTGTAACGGCCGCCGCTGGGGATTCCAGTCGACGGTGATCGAGAGCGTGCTTGAGCGCTTTTGGACCGTAGGAGTAATTGACCCGCCATCATCCGGAGAGGTCACGCTGGCATGGTCTGATCTGCTCGCGCCGAGCGAAAAAGAGAAGATTGCCAACATGCAGGCAATGGCCGTCGTGGCGAAAGACACACAGCAGGCATACGGCACTCCGGCGGTGGATGAAAACGAAATCCGCGCAGTCGGTGAGCTGGAGCCTCGCAAGGTCGTGTCGCCACCTAACCCTGATGTAAAGCAAGCCGATAAGGATCCGCTGACAGATGATGATGACAGCGCAAACCAGAATCGGGACGCCAATCGTACCGCGCAATAAAGCTGACCCGACGCAATCATCGCGGCAGGTCAGTCGGATGTTCAACGTTATCGAAGATCGGTATCTGAACATTAAGCGCAGGCTGAAGGCACTCTTTGACCAAAGGCTGACAGGACAGCAGCGAGAGGCGAACGCACAGCGGTCATGGATGATGTGCAACAACGAAGGTGCAGAGCCTTCGCTGTATCAGGTCAATGCCGGTAAGTTCATCTATGACATGACAGCTGCTGAACTGGCCGACCTGCTCCAGGTGGTGCAGTCGATTCTGGATGATGAGCTTCTCGAGGGCGGCAGTCAGAACCTGTGGGCGATGGACTACGTCATTGCGGAATATGACCGCGGCACGCTAAACGCCTTCACCAACCTGTCGGTGCAGTCGCAGGCGTACGCCAGTCAGACGACGCTCCAGCAGCTTTTAAGCAGCCTCGGCTACCTGAACCAGATAGCGGCGGCAAGACTGACAACGTTCAGTGACTGGAAGGTCATCAGCGACACCGCCCGCGGCGACCTGACAAACATCATCACCGATGCGGTAGCGCGCGGGGTGAATCCTCGCGAGACGGCCAGCGTAATCAGCAAGCGCCTCGATGTGTCGATGTCGAAGGCCAAAACCATCGCTCAGACTGAGCAGGTCGGCGCGCTGCGGCAGGCTCAGTGGAATGAAACGGACTGGGCTGCTGACCGATTGGGGATGAATGCCGGCCTTCTGTGGCTGTCGGCGCTCAAGCCAACTACGCGCACCTGGCACGCCAGCCGTCACGGAAAGGTCTACACCACAGAAGAGGTACGCGACTTCTACGCTGAGAATGGCAACCGGTACAACTGCTATTGCAGCCAGATTCCGGTGCTGCTCAACGACGACGGCAGCATCTTCAACGAGGGGCTGGCGGATAAGCTAAAAAAAGAGAGGATAAGCTGGAAAGAAGGGGCATAATAACCGTTCATTCAGAGCGATAGAGGTAGTCATGCTTAACAAATATTTTGTAGCTTACCAAATCTTGAAAAATGGACAGGTCTACCTTACAGGATCGACAGTTGTAGCCGATCCTGAAGGATTGGAGCCGGATGTTTTCTTTATGAATACAGCAAAAGAAATAGCCAAACAAAGAATGGTAATGCCTGACGCAGTAATCATTACCGCATTCAATCGGGTAAATTAACTACAAGTAAGTTTCAGAGCAACCTAAACCATTAGCGACCCAGCCATAGTGCTGGGTTTTTATTGCCTGAAATCCACTAACGAGGACCCAGCATGAAGCGCAACCGCGTTAACGTGCTGACCGTCGTCAACTCCGCTTCAAACATCACCACTGAAACCATCGACGGCAAGCCACATATCGTGGTTCGCGGCATCACGCCTGTCGTGGACGATATCGTGATGAACCGGAAGTTGTACCCGGCAGCAGAAATCGAAAAGGCCTACAACACGCTTGAACGTAACCCGATGCCGCTGGGCCACCCAAAAGTGGACGGCAAGCATGTATCGGCGCGCGATGTCAGGGCGGTGAACGAATACCACGTCGGCGCCTGGCTACAGAACGTCAGCCACAAAGACGGGAAGGTTACGGGCGACATGTACGTTAACCGCCAGTACGCCGAGTCGAGCGACAAGGGCAAGCGCCTGATCAACCGCCTGGATGAGATGCTGGCCGGCACCAACTCTGACCCGATCCACATCTCCACAGGCCTGCTCTATTCAGGTATCGCCGCCAACGGCGAATCGAAGGGCAAGAAGTACAACGAGATTGCCACAAACATGATGTTTGACCATGTTGCTGTGCTGCTCGATGAGCCTGGCGCCGGTACGCCGGAGGAGGGCGTGGGCATCTTCGTAAACGCCGAAGGTGACGAACTTGAAATCGAGGTCGTCAATCTCGAAGAGTCCAATAACCCAGACTCGCAAGACCCCGCTTTCAAATCATTTTTCAACCAGCTAAAGGCGTTTTTCGGCGCCAACAGCGATTCAACCCAGAAGGAAACAGACCCGATGAAAGAGCTCATCGTTAATGCGCTGAAGGCCAAAGGTAAATCGGTTGACGGTAAAACCGATGCCGAACTGATGGACGCATACAACCAGATGCTGGCAGAAAACGCCGACAGCAAAGAAGAAACGCCTGAAGAGAAGTCCGCACGTGAGAAGAAAGAGGCGGATGACAAGAAGGATAAAGAGCAGACCACCAACAGCGAAGAGATGCCAGCGTGGGCGAAAACACTCGCCGATCGCGTGGACGTCGTTTTCAACAGCCTGAACGCGAACGCCGACAAAGAGAAAGGCGAAAAGCGCGCGGCTGTGAAGCTGGCGATGAACATGAGCGATGAAGAAGTCTCAGATCTGGATGGTAAGGCGCTCGACGCCATGTATGCCAAGTGCCAGACATCTTTTGGCCTGAACGGTGCATTCCGCCATCAGGCTACTAACACCCAATCAGTCAGCGAAATGCCGGAGTAAAAAATGGCTAAAGACGGAAAGCATATCATCCACGCCGGCGGCGTGTTCCCTAATCCGCTGCTTAACCGTGAAGGCGCGGCCGCGGCATCTACTCCGCCGGGTACCATTGGCTTCTTCAGTGCAGCGGACAAGTTCACTGCCTCTGTGGATGGCAATGAGGCTGCAATTCTGTATGTGGCCAACAAAGACTATCTGCGCTGCCTGTCAGTGGACGACGCTATCCCTGCTGGCGAGCTTGTCGTAGGTATTCAGCCTCTGCCGGGCATGTTCTTAAACGTTCGTGCAGCAGCCGGTACCTACACGAAGGGGCAAGCGCTCTCGATTGCAAACGGCCGAGTCAAAGTGGCTGCTGGCGACGAGTCGGTTCGCTGCTACGTCGAGGAAGATAAATCATACACAACGGCGGCAGGCGATCTGCTTCGTGTCGTAATTAAATAAGGAGCGGATATGTTTGTATTCTCCAAGTCTATCGGTGAAAAGACCGGTAACCTCGCGGTAAATCAGGCGCAATGGCGCGCTCTTGAAATTGAGCGAAACGCCAGTGCTCAGGCAGCAGCGGATTTCTTGGCGCGCACTCAGTTCCGTGGCGATGCAGAAAACGCTCCTTATCTCGATGCGGTGAACGCAGTTGACGATATTCGTCGCCTGTATCGCGCTTTCGACACAACTGTTCTTCAGCAGTTCGAGCCGAATACCGAGTTCACTCTGCTGAACGATCTAATGCCGCTTTCTCGCTCCGTTCGAATCGAACAGTCTCGTTACGACTACGCTCGTACCGGTGGCCGCGGCTGGGCTCACACCTCCATGTCCGGACAGGTCGGCGCGGCACTCGATGCTCGTAGCTATTCCTTCGATGGCACCATGGTGCCTATCCACGACTCGGGCTTTAAGTTCGAATGGCGTGATCCAATCTTCAACAGCCCGCAGGCATTGCAGTCGCAGGCTGATGCGCAGCGTGGTTCGGTTGAAGACGTTCAGCGTCGTTACGTTGACTACATCTTCAACGGCTTCCGCGACAAAGCTGGCAACTTCGCAGTGTTTGACGGTCTGACCTGGAAAGGGTTGCGTGACGATGAGCGCGTAGCGCAGATCGACCTTGGCGCTTCAGGCCTGAACATCGATTTTACCTCTGGCACAGCAACGTCTCAGGACATCCGCGCTGGCGCAATCGCACTGCGTGATCAGATGCGCCGCGTGAACAACCAGTATGCAGAGCAGACCTGGTACGTATCCGGTGAAATCATCTCCAACCTGGAACGCTACTTCTCCGACAACTTCCAGTCCGGCACGATCATGGATGAAATCCTGAAACTGACCGGTGTTGCAGCGATTAAAGAAGACAGCCAGCTCACAGGTAACGAAATCGTCATCGTTCCACTGAGTGCAGGCGTCATCGCTCCAATCGTCGGCCAGGCTATCGGTACCGTTGCATCTCCGCGGCCGGAGTACAACAGCGACTACATCTGGCGCACCTGGGGTGCAATGGGGTTGATGGTCAAGCAGGACATCAACAACAAATACTCCGTAATTCACGCATCAAGCTAAGGATAAATCATGGCACTGGTAGAAATCGTGACAAGCAACCTGCACGCCGGTGCCAACCTCCGCAAGCTGGAGGTTGGTTCAGTGGTGGATGTGGACGATGCAACAGCTGAGCGCTGGATCAGCACTGGCAAGGCGAAGGAGACCGACAAGAAGAAAGGCGAGAAGCTTACCTTCGAAGTGGCTACTCCTTCCGCTCCTGCGGCAGATCTGACGGCCCTTCAAAAGCAACTCGCCGACGCACTGGAGCAGAACCAAAAGCTAATCGCCGATGGTGAAGCTAAAGACAAGGCTCATGCCGACGCGCTGGCAGCAGAAACAAAACGCGCTGACGAAGCCGAAGCAGCACTGGCAGAAGCTATCAAGAAGGCGAAATAACCATGGCTGACCCAATCACAGCGGCAGACGTGCAGGCGTTCCTCGGTGAATTGGGTTACTCCATCCCGGGGGCGCTGTTGGATCCGATCCTCTGCGTGGTAAACAAGATTATCCCGTGCCTTGATGGCGCGGGGTATGACGAGTGCACCGCGAAGTTGATCCTGATGTACTCAGCAGCGCTGATGGCTACGTCTTCCGGTGCGCGCCGCATCAAATCGCAGGGTGCACCGTCTGGTGCGTCCCGCTCGTTTGAATATGGCGACGACAGCATCACCTGGCTTCGCGACTCACTGGCCCGGCTCGATACCAGCGGATGCACCGGTGACTTGCCGATCAGCGCTGGTAACAGCGTCGGCCTGTTCATGGTGGTCGGGGGCTGCTGATGATGTACAAATCAGTTAAGCACGGTCTTCCGCGCTCGTTCACCCGCGTCTGGGTGATGACCGACACCGGGCGGGAGACAACCGGCTACGTGAAATCGGATGGCGAGTGGTTCATCAACTGCCCGCGCATCCGGGCGACTGGCGCGAAGGTGCTGCGCTGGAAGGAGGGCTGATGTCATCGGTAGCGAACTGGAGCTATACCGCCACGGCGACCATCTGGCGAAAGCTGGAAGGCAATGACGAATACGGCGACCCGCTGGGCTATGCCGTGCCTGAGCAAATTCTCTGTGATTACGAGGGCGGACTCAGCAAAAAGTTAGCCAGCCTGGGCGCCGAAATCGTCGTGAAGAATACTATCTGGACGGAGTTCGCGCTGGCGGCTGCGGGTGATTACCTGCTGATTGGCGTATCGACGGAAGCCGACCCGGTTGTGGCTGGTGCCGACGAGGTGCGGCAGGTTATTCGCTATGCCGACACGTTTGAACGACTGGCGGATGATTACGCCATCCTGACTGGAGTGTAGCCATGGGCATCAAAGTACGCGGCGTTAAGCAGTCGAAAGCCGGGCTAAACCTCATTATCAACGACGTGAAAGGGCGCAAAGTTGTCCGGGCATTACAGTCAGCGATGATAATCGGCAGCTCACAGGCCGCACTTTATACGCCGATCGATACCTCAACGCTGCTTAATAGCCAGTATCGGGAGTTGATTAACAACGGCGTTCGACTGACAGGGCGAGTTGGATACACCGCGAACTACGCTGTTTTCGTTCACGATCCGAACGTGCCGCAAACCTTCCGCCGCGCAACTGCGCAGAAAGAGTTCCTCACTAAAGGCTTTGAAGACACTCGCAGCCAGATTGATGCCGTAATGCGCAAGGAGCTTTCAGTATGACACCAGCCATGTACGAGCGCGTGCGTAACTACTTCGTTGATGCCGGGCTTACCACTGGCTTCATTGTTCAGATGCTGGCTTGGGACGATACAGCCAAGTTAACCGACGCATTCATCGTGTTCCGTCCTAACGGTGGTACCGACATCCGAAATGACCTCGGATCTGACCACTACGTGCTGGTGGATGTCATCTCCGCTAAGGACAAGCGCCGCGCAGCCGCTGAGAAGGCTCAGGAGATTATCAATTATGTCGAACAGAACGACATTACCGACGAATGCCTTGGCCTGATTCAAAACCTCGGAAATGTGCCTGCACCTATCCTGACCGAAGAGGGCCGCCTGGTCTTCCGGCTCCAGTTCATGTGCGTCTACGGCGAATAACCCAATCACCAACCCATCAGGCTGCCATCCGGCGGCCTTTTTTATTTGAGAGGTACACATGCAAGGCTGTGCTAATGATTTTGGCAAGCTGATCGGGAAAGTAGCTGTGCTACGCATGGCCTATGGCTGCCCCGACGCAGTGCCAGCGCTTTCTGAATGGAAGCGTCTCGGCGCTATGACGACCAAGGGTTTTGATTATTCGATGAACACAATTAATTCCGAGGCTGATGATTCCAAGGCGTTGGTTGAGAACCTGGTCAATAACATGGACATTACAATTTCTGGTGAAGGCGAGGCTCGCAAGAGGGACAAAAGTACAGAAATTGGCGCCTGGAGAATGGGCAAATACATCTTCGATGAATTGCAAGCCGGTCGACAGCCGACTCTGTGGGTTAGATTTGATTTTGCTGGCGAAGATGCTGGCACATACATCCAGGGCTACATGAACACCACGTCATGGTCTGGTGATTTCGGTACTAACGATATCTCCACCTTCTCCGGCGAGTGGAAGGTCTACGACGCTGACACTGTTGTGTTTGAGGTAGCTGATTCTATCGCGGCCACTGGCGTTGAGGTTACACCCGCAACTGCTTCTCTGGTCGTTGGCGCAACCCAGCAACTGAGCGGCGCGGTTCAGCCAACAGATGCGACTAACAAAGCGATCACCTGGACCACTTCGGCACCTTCCATAGCCACTGTCAGTTCAACCGGCCTGGTGACAGCAGTAGCCGAGGGCACCGCGACTATTACGGCTACCACTGCTGACGGTGATTTCACCGACACCTGTGCTGTGACCGTGACTGCCGCGCCGTAATCACTACAAAGGGCGGCGTGCTGCCCTTGATACTGGTTATGGAGAGCGATATGACCCCTTTGAAAGAAATTGGAGAGTGCCTGATTGGTGCTGGCGGCCGTGAATACTTCTTCCGGCCATCGTTCCGTAACATGACTCGGATCGGCGAGCCAGAACATATCGTTCGCACTTTCTATGCACTGTTCAATGACGATGTGGCAAAGATGCTTGAGGCGGCGCGCGAAATTCACAGTGCGATACCAGAGCATCAGCGCAGATTTTACGCCCATTATTTCGGTGACGTTTCGCTGCCACGCTGGGCACTTGATGCAGCAGGCTCTGCCGCGTTTGTGCGTGAGGCATTGCTCTCGGCTATTAACGTCATTCAGTCCTGCTGTGACGAGGACGTTTCTGAGCTGACAGGCTGGCATGAGATTTCACGTACTGGCAGGCGCACATTTGTATGGCACCGCGGCGCGCTTCCGCCTGAGAACCTGATTCTGATAGCTCAGTCGCTGATCATGCATGGCGTTATCGGACGGGCGAAGGTTCGTAAGTTGCAGAAGCACGAAAGCAAGGAAACGACGCCGGAGTTTCATGCGACTGAATACATCATGGCGGCGCGAAACCATTTCGGGATCAGCAGAGAAGAGGCTGAAAACCTTACTATGACCGAGTTTGCCATGATGCTTAACGCCAAATACCCTGACCAGAAGGGCTTCACCAGGGAAGAGTATGACGCTGTTATGGACGATGACGATCGCCGCTGGCAGGAAATGATTGAGCGCGAAAAATCAGCAAAGAAAGCGGCCTGAGTTAATAATGGATGTACCTTAATCGCCTGACCGGGCGTAATATGGCTCGACAATAAAACTCAGGGGATAAGAGTGAAAAAAATACTGTTGGCTTTGGTGATTCCACTGGTTCTGGCTGGCTGCAAGCCGGGCGAGGAGAAGGCAATTTCGCTGGCACAATCTGAAGTGTCCGCCAATCTACTGGATCCTGACAGCGCACAATTCCGTAACGTGAAAGTCGTGAAGATGACAGATGCCGATGACGGTCATGTTAATGCTGTTGTTTGCGGGGAAATTAACGGAAAGAACGGTTTCGGTGCCTATGCAGGGTTCCATCCTTTCTTTGTTGAGCTGAAAATGAAATCGAAGGGGATGTTCTCAAAAGGCGTCGACTACACCCTTGGTGATCACTTCCTCAGTTCGAAAGATACGCCTCCACCACCGGCCTACACAGAACGATGCCAATAAACGACACGAATAACTAACCCACCACTCGGTGGGTTTTTTTATGCCCGGAGAAAACTGATGTCTGAGAAAGCAGGCGAGATTTATTACGACATCGAGGCCGATGTATCTGGCTTGCTCAAGGCCCAGGGAAAGGCCAATAAGTCGCTCGACTCCATCGGCAACTCGGCGACCAATGCAGCCAAAAAGATGGATGAGTTGCAGACGAACATCAACCGAGTCGCCGGGGCAATTGCCGCCTCACTCGTAGTTGACTGGGGTAAGGCGTTTCTCGTTGCTGCTGACAACATGAGCCAGCTCAACGCGCGTATAGAGAGGCTCACTAGTAGCGCAGCGACAGCCTCGCAGACTATGCAGAGTCTGATGCGCATCAGTTCGGCAACGGGTGGTTCGCTACAGGATACAGCGAAGCTGTGGGAGACTCTCAGCACGGCGTTGCGCGATACCGGCGCGACGAACGGCCAGATCATCCAGCTCACCGAAACACTTCAGAAAATAGGTCGCATTGGCGGATCCTCTTCCGAAGAAATGGCGAATGCTCTTCGTCAGTTCGGCCAGTCAATTTCATCCGGTACGGTTCGGGCGGAGGAGTTCAACTCCATCCTTGAGCAAATGCCGGAACTGGCGCGGCAGATCGCCGCCGGGATGGGCGTAAGTATCGGCGAACTGCGTCAACTGATGCTGGACGGGAAACTGACGGCAGAAGATGCTCTGAACGCCATTCAGAAGCAAACCGGCTCAGTGAACGCAGAATTCGAGAAACTCCCGCGCACTCTTTCCCAGGCGAATACCGCTCTCACCAACTCTTTCCTGACCATGGTTGATAATATTAACCAGGCTACAGGGGCAAGCAACGGGATGGTTCTGGTTATCGATTCTCTTGCTGTTGCCATTGGCAGGCTTACTGGGCAGGCCGCTACCGCCAGTCAGCAAATAGCAGATCTGCGCTCTGAAGCCGAAATGTACGCCAAGCGAGCGAGAACATGGAGTTGGCTTGGCTTTGGTGACTGGCAGAAAGAGAACGAGGAGAAATCCGCGCAACTTACAGCTGAAGCGTGGGAGAAGGCCTCTCGCGCCGGTTGGGATGCGGTTCAGAAAACAGCCGCAGCCACTAAACCTATCGAAATAAAAGCCACTGCCACTACAGGTGGTTCTAAAGCGAAGGGCGGAAAGTCTGCGGCACAGAAAGAAGCTGAGCAATACGCCAAAGCTCAAGAATCTGTTAATCAAAAGCTGGATGAACTGAGGCACAAGGCCGAGCTGTCGGCTGGCAGTGTTGGTGAACTGTCCAGAGCGCAGGCCGTGCTTAATGCGCAACAGTCTCTCGGTAACACAGCCACGCAGGAACAAGTTCTGCTGGCCGGGCAACTGGCAGGAAAAGCCTGGGACAATGCCAACGCATTGCGTGAGCAGGCCAAGGCTGAACGGGAGCGCACAGAGGCTGCAAATAAGTTCAGTACCATCCAGGGTAAAACCAGCAAAACTGCCGGGCTGGATAGCCAGTATCAGAAAGACATTGCTGACATCCAGCTTTACGCCCAGCTTTACCCGCAGAAGATCGGGGAGGCTGAGGCAGCGCGTGCCGCTATTGAGCAGCAGTATCGTGATCAGCGTAACGCTGCAATGTGGGAAGAATGGGCGCAACAGAACGCGGCCACTCAGGCAGCAGCGGCGGCATTTACCGCATTCGGCAATAATGCCTCTAACACTCTGACTGGTCTTATCACCAAAAGCATGGACGCTGAAGAGGCAGCTAAATCTTTAGGAAGAACTGTTTTAAATAGCCTAGTAAACACTTTTGTGCAGATGGGCGTCGAGTGGGTTAAGTCGGCCATTATGGGCCAGACGGCCACTACCGCGGCGGTTGCAGCATCCACCACCGCACAGGCGGCAGGCATCGCAACCACGACAGCGACTTCGACGGCTGCGGCTGCGGCTACTACGGCGGCATGGACTCCGGCGGCCATCATGTCCTCCGTGGCTTCATTCGGCGGTGCAGTGGCTATTGGTCTTGGTGCGATGGCTGGCATCCTGGCACTGTCAGGAAAACGTAAAAACGGCGGGCCTGTCTCGGCTGGTGGGATGTATCAGGTCGGCGAAGGTGGCATGCCAGAGATTTACCAGGCCAGCACCGGTAAGCAGTACATGATACCGGGCGACAACGGCAGGGTGATCAGCAATAAAGAAATGACAGCCGGTGGAGGTGGTGGGGTGGTAATCAACATTCAGAACTACACGTCATCCTCGGTCGATGCGCAGGCTGGTACGGATGCTAATGGTGGAGTGACTGTGGATGTAATTGTCGCTGACCTGAACAACGGCGGGCCAATCAGTAACGCCATAACCAGCAACATGAATGTTAAACGCACGCCAAGGGGGCAGGGCTGATGCCAATTATCGACTATCCCGACTGGCTACCGCTGGCGCAGAAGGCCAGCAAAAACATGACGCTCGATACCGGGTTCCAGACCGATCAGCCAGCGGTCGGCCCGGCTATCTTCCAGAACCTTACTGACGACCTGAAAGTGACCTGGTCCCTGACGTGGATTTTCACCTTGGCTGAGGAACGAGCATTCCAGCAGTGGCTACGCAGCCCAAACTATCTCAACCGGGGCCTGAACTGGTTCAGGATGAATATCAATCTGGGCGGCAGTGGTCTCCAGTTGCAAGAGCTTCACTTCACGCAGATGCCGGTGCAAACCAGTATCGACGGCGGGGTGGTGACATGGACAGGAACCGTTATTGCCAACCATCTGTACAACGCTGACGACGAGTTTGACGACGTAATTGTTGAGCTGCCGCCGCCGTGGCCTTCAGTGCTTGATATCGTGGTGACTGGCTATCCGGACGGACGCGATCCAGAAAGTCTTCCGAGGATTCCCTGATGCCTTCATATCGTGAATATAATCAGAAGCGCCCGATTAGCGGCTGTTACAACACCATCACGTTCTATCACCCCTCCTTTGGTTACGTCCGCCTCGTCGACAAACAGTTCTTCCCGAAGACGCTTGGCGGCCAGACGTACACGCCTGCGCGGTTTGAAATCGAAGAGAGCCAGCAGAGCGGAACTCCGGTAATCGACGCAACGGTGAAGCTTGGGCGACTGTCTTCAGATATCAAAACGCTGATGAAGAAGTGGAGTGGTGTTTCCAGGCTGTCGCCTATCACGGCAACTCGTCAGGTTTTCGATAGAGTTGATACCTCTACGCCAATGAAGAATTGGACATTATTTGTAAAAACTGTCGATGTTGTTTCAGATAACGCATCAGTTACTTTATCAATGACAAACCCGCTAAATAACAACATTGGCCAACCATATGATCCAGTCGAATACACGGGGCTTCAGTACCTCTGATTTTATCAGCAGGATGATCGGCGTGCCGTGGTCTAACCGCGCCTGCTCATTCGTAAAGACTGATTGCTGGGGGCTGGTTGTGCTGTATTACCGACATGTGCTCGACATTGAGCTGCACCAGACGCCAGGTTACGAAGCCGGGGAAGATTTCTTCACCTGCTATCAGGGAGACGTCGTTTTCTGGCGCAAGGTCGATAAACCGGTCGAGGGCGGGATATTCGTCGGGTACCGCGGCACGCAACCGGCACACGTTGGCCTGGTACTGAACCGGCAGGCGCTACACTCGCGTGGAGAGAACGGAAGCGTGCGCATGGACTCGTTGCTGGTCATTCAGCGGGCATTCACCAAAGTGGAGTTTTTCGAATATGGCGCTGGTTGAGATATCGAATTTTCCAGGAACGCCTAAGCTGCGTTGCAGGGTGCCAAACGGCACCCTTTTTTATGACTGGCTGGCGGCCAATGACGCTACTTTTCACCGCGACCTGCTGATCGTCCGCAACGGCGTAAAGCTGGGAGACGATGATGAGCTGGCGTTTGAACTGAGCGAGCTGGACCACATCCAGATATTCGACCAGCCAAAGGGCATTGTCGACGACATCCTGAGCCCGATCTTTAAAGTGGTGGGCCAGGTATTTTCGTTCCTGGCGCCGAAGCCAGCTATAGCGAACAACGGCGGTAATACCGTCGACTCGCCCAACAATAGCCTGACCGGTCAGACAAATACCGCTCGCGTTTACAAGGCCAAGCCGGATATCTATGGCCAGATTCGTTCGTTCCCGGATCTGATTCAGGAGTCGGTATTCGAATATGTACACCAGACTTCCACAGACGGCGGCCTGAAGTACGTCACTGAATGGATGTGCATCGGGATCGGCAAATACGATTACGAGTCTGTGCGCTACTCAGAATCGAGCCTGGGCTCTCTGGCCGGTGCCGAATTCCAGTTTTTCCAGCCAGGAGAAGTTATCCCGCAGATCGTCGAGGGATACGGGTTCGATGACGTCGACGGGCAGGAGGTCCCCGGGCAGAACGAAGCCAGCGACTTCCCTATAGAAACAGCAACGGCAAACACGGTGGTCAGCGGAACGTATTCCGGCGGCCAGATAGCGATGAAAATCGTGAAACAAGCTGAGTTCGACTATTTCATGGGGCTGGTGCTGCCGCACGCGGTGACCTTCACCATCAATGTGACGTACAGCACGGCCTCCGGCAACGTGACTACCGATGCTACATTCTCCGGCACGCTGATTTCCGCCGTTGAAACAAACGACGGTGCAGTGGTTAACCCGGTGCGCTGGTACACGTTTACGATGAACCAGCTCGAAGGACCGCAGGACATCCCGGCGAATGCCACGATCAACACCACGAAATTCATCCTTAACGATAACGAGGCGCTGGTGGTTGGGCCGTTCTTTTCCCCGGTCGAGTCAACTCAGCTGTGGCTGCATACACAGTCCAGCCTCGGCGGGAAGAAAGAGACCAACTGGAAGGTTGTCATCTGGAAAATCGACGACGACTACAACCAGGTCCCGGGTACGCAGCAGACGTTTACGTACCGGCAGACGACGCCGCACCAGTCGACCAGCGAAGTCTTCTACCGAACCGACAAAATCACTCCGACCGGCGGATTTGGAAAGTATGCGGTCAGTTTCCAGCGCACGGATAACTCCGGTGACGCGTCACTGCTCAAGGTTGAAGAGATCCACAGCATCAACATCAGGACAAACGTCGTTCACCCGACCGACACGCTGGTGCGCGTAAAAGTCCGGGCGACCGAGAATGCCCTGGGGAGCCGTGAGCGCAAATATAACGCCCTGGTGACGCGCCATACCATTACGTACGACCTGGACACGCAGATGGTGGATTACACCCTGAGGCCGTCGCGCTCGTTCGCTGATGCGGTGGCTCACACCTGGCTCATCATGGGTGAGCAGCCGGTAAGCAGCATTGACCTGTACGGGCTGTACTCGATCGCCGAAAGCCTGCCTGATGAGCGCCTGGGTTACTTCGACTACACGTTTGATGACGAGAACGACTCGCTGGGCGACCGTGTGCAGGCGATCTGCAATGCGGCGTCTGTTGTGGCGTACTGGGACGACGGCGTGCTGACATTCACCCGAGATCAGAAAGTTGATTACCCGGCGGCCGTATTCAACCGGGCCAACATGAAGACGGACGATTACAAAATGACGTACGAGGCCACACTTCCTGGCGGCTACGACGGCGTACAGGTGCCCTACGTCCACCCGACCACGAACAATAAGACGTACATCAACTACCGCGTGCTGAACGGCGCCATCGTCGAGCAGGAAGCGGAAAACCCGAATAAGTTGGAGATAGTCGGCTTCCGTAACGAGTATCAGGCCCGGGAGCGCGCATTACGCGAAACCAAACGCCTGATCTACTCGCGCGTGAAGATGAACGCCAAAGTGTTTGAGGACGGCATTATCCAGGTCGGTAGCGTCATTCAGATGCCAGACATCTACGACAGCAACCAGCAGGGTGGTTACGTCACCGGCCGCTCCGGGAATGACTTCGATACCAGCGAGCCGATCACGTTTACCGGCTCGATGTATGTGCTGGTTACCGACAGCCTGGGTAACCCAAGTCTGCGCTATCCGGCCACCGCCCGTAGCGACACGAAGTACGGATTCACCGCGGCTATCCCCAACATTCAGCTCAATATCTGGAACGGAGACACTGTGCAGCTTCCGTCGCGCTACCTCATTGCGACCGTGGAGGAACTGGACAGTCAGCTATGGACGGTCAACAGCATCAAACCGAACACAGATAACACGGTATCTCTGACCGTCGCAGAATACAGCGACGCCATCTACGAATAAGCCCCATCCCAACAAACAACACCCGGCCTCGCGCCGGGTTTTTTATGGAATTAATATGGCTACGACACCAACAAACCTTCCTGTTCCAAGCGAATCACCACGTGACCTGAAGTTTAATGCGGGGAAAATTGATGAGTTTGTGACTTCAAAAAATCATGCTTATGTTGATAGATTTGGTGACCGGCATCGTACAATCACTGGAATAAATTACGATGCAAATCAGGCAATTCTGGGTTATGGCTACATCACGAAGAAGTCTTTTGAAATTGGTGCTACCGTCGACAATATTAACACTGCTCTCCAGTGGGAAAGTAATGGGGAGTTCTACAGGTGGGACGGCGCACTCCCCAAAGTAGTTCCCGCTGGTTCTACACCAAATAGCACTGGCGGGATAGGTGAAGGGAAGTGGGTAAGTGTAGGGGATGCTTCGCTTCGCACGGAGCTGAGCAGAGGGCAGTACAGGGAAGATGCAACATCCTGCTTCTATGTGCCGGGTTTTGTCGTTGATCAAACCACGGATAACAGAAATGCAGCTTATGCCTTCCAAGGGGTAATTTATATCCCTGAAGATGTAACTGTACGCTGTAACTTTCTTCCAGAAGATGATGTTCGTAAATTCATCGGTGAAGGTAAGATTTTAACGAGAGATCCTTGGGGATTTGATCATGAATTCGATGTTTCAAAATCCTGCAAAGGCAGCTTGTTTACAGTGCGCGGCGTAATTCATCAAGGCATGGAGAAAAAGGGTGCGCAGCAAGTAAGCATTGGGGTTATTGGTGATTCTATTACTGACGGTGCATGGGGCAAGCAGACATGGACAATCAACCCAAATTCTGGCGGAACAGAAAGAAACCTCAGCTCAACTAATTATAATCATTCTGATAATGGAGGAAGTCATTCCTGGTTTGCTCATTTTGTTTACACTTTAAACATGACAATCAGCCGATGGACTTCAAACCCTGCATTTAAAGGTTACAACTGCGCAAAGTCTGGTGCTAAATTAACTGATGGCTGGGGCTATCGTAATTTCGATTACGGATTCTTCCAGAATGCGGCATATGGTAATACAGCACCTGATACACTGCTTATTTCTATGGGATGGAATGACGTCGATGGGGTTAATTTCGAAAGTTATCTAGATAATTTTGATGCCTTAATCAGAAAATCGTGGGGCTATGGTTGTTCCGTGGGATTGGTTACTTGCAATATGAATGATAGTAGCCGCTCTGGGCTTGAGGGAGCAATTAAGCGCACACTGGCATCGAAGTACCCTGGAGTTGAATATTTTGACCTTGGAACGTATTTACGTAAACGAGGCAGCTCAGATCTTCGAAACCTCAAGAACTATTACGTTAAGTCAGACGGTACATTTGACTACACACATCCGCAGCCACTCGGTCAGGCAGATATGGGTAACGCAATGCTTTGGGAGGTATGTAAAGACACGTTTATACCTTCTGTAAAGCCGGGGGAAATGGTTTCATGGGCAAATGCTGACAAATTCTGGGATTGCGTAGGAGCTAGCTCAGGAACGCATTATCAATTCACATGGGAGAATGCGGCAGGTACTCCCGCGTTAAACAAGATGAGTAAAGTTGCTCAAGCAACCGTTTCATCAGAGAACGTAACATTGTCTACTTTCATATTTTGTGAAGAAGATGATATGAGCCTGTTCCTTCTGGAGCCATATACTCGTGACAGTGATTTTACTGCGGCAGGAAGAAACCACATCATAAATGTCAGATCACCAGCTGGCAAAGATATGGCAGAGGCAGAGCCTGAAAACCTGCGTAGATTACATAACTCTCAGCGCCTTGCATCTGGTGTTTTGGGCGAAAAGAAAACATTGACCACTTATATAGGAAGGCTACGGTATGGGATCAATTACATCAGTGTACGTTACGACGGGAGCCCAAATCTGGTGTATGTTCCAGCGTTGATCACTGGAAAAATGAACCAGACAAAGGTTTCGATAAATAACCTCAGGCTTGCAAAGCAAGCCGGCTTTAGTGGAACATTAATAGAGCGTGTAAATGCACTGGATGGGATAACATCGAATCTCTTTGATGGATCACAATATGCTTCATTACCAAACTGGTTTAGTGCTGGACAGAATCTCGCTGGAAGTCTTCTGATAAATGAGCCCTTATCAGATCAAACTGGAATGATACTATTTTACGATCCTGATGAAAAAAATGGGTATGCCATTCAACGTAATGGTGCAGTGCTTCGGGTTGGTGAAATGGTTTCTGGTGTAGTGTCTACTTGGACAAATACCACTGTAGATGCCACTAAAGTCTTTCAGGTGTACTTCTACCAGACAGTAAGTCCTATCAACGGTGCTTCTATGAACATTGTTGGTACAAATACATATTCAGCATTCTATAAAAAGCCAGGCGGGGTGTTAGGGGTTATGAATGCCTCATCATCTAGCGCGACTTTCAACGTAACTTACAACGCCTACGATATGGGCTCATAAGTATTTCATGACATGGATGTCAACTGTTATCATAGAGAAAATTTTAGATGTGACTGGGGAAAATATGAACAGATGGGTCATCAGGGCGTGTGCGTTGATTTCAGCGCATTCCTTATTAAGCGGTCTGAGTGACTATTAAAAAACGTTAGTATTATATCTAGATTACCAAAAGTAAAATGAGATATCATCTTCTAAGCACCATTGAATAGACTAGGTGCCAAAGAGACCGAGGAAAAGTAAGTCGGCATGGCTTACACCCATCCAAACTTGGAGTTAAGCAGCACAAATAGTGCTGTTGCGCAGGCAAATTTAAGTCATACCACGAATTTACTTGATGCATGCATGCTCCATTACACTTATGGCGGCTTGCGATGCAAAAAAAAGTGCCATGAACCGATATCGATCAAATTTATTTTTTCAGTAAACCAGCAACATAATTATTACCTAATATATATGAATTGTTTGCTCCGAAAGCTACTACTGAATGCCTCTAAAATAAAGTAATTAATTTGCAGTTTGGGAAAATAAGCCTATAGAACTAAAGGTGCCACAGGTGATAAAAATTTCATTTTCACCACCTTAATACAAGTGAGGTACCAATAAAGATTAACAGTACCAGACTGACTTACTGTACGGCATATGCTGAATGAGTATAAAAAAGGCCCGTAAGGGCCTTTTTTTAGTCTTTCCCAGATATTGATTTCATATTATAGAACCTTGCCGCCCACATATTCATCCATGAATTTTTACGGTGTGTTAAATATATCGCATTTCTATAAGCATTAGCTTGTGATTTTGGTTTAGAAATCATCGGCACAATGATATCAGAACCAGGCGCGGAAGCCTGTATTACATTAACTTGCATCCTCAACTCTTTGTATGTGTTGTGAATGTCAGTGGCTGCATAAGTATAGGTGGCAATGCATGACGTGTATAAAGAAAACACTATTGCCTTAAACAATGCTGATGAAGAGCTAATCTTGCATATGTAATGAACCAATAATATTAGTAGCATGATGGCCGCCCCGAAAGCCGTTCTTTCAGGGAAAGAAGGTGCCGCTACCATGCTATATATTGACGCAAAATGCCCGGTAAGAAAGATTATGGTGAACGACACATCTCTTTTGGAAACTAAATTTTTGTATGTGCATACCACTAGTATGAAAGTTAGGAGTGCATAAAAAGGCAAAAATAAAGAAATGCTGGAGTATAATATGTCAGCAAAACGAGAGGCGAAAATATCTAACGAGAAATTGCTACCACCCCTCTTCTGCGAACCAGGGGAGCTCATCATTAGGATAAACCCCCCCATTGCGATAACAGCGCCGCTTATTTTCCACCAACTGATTCGTCTATTTACCATGTATTCATAACCCGCCAGCATCACAACGATAAGTGCGGAGGCTGGGCCGCTGTTTTCATTTGTAGCGCCAGCCAAGAAGCTTAAGATTAGATACAGGAAAAGTTTGAATGCTCGAGGCCTATCCTCTCTCATGCTTACCAATATAAATGCAGTATAAATTATAGACATCCATAAGTAATTCATGGAGCCAGATATCCAAAGAACTGATGAACCAAACTCTGGAATTATAAGCCATAACATCATAAATGTAATCAGAACTGCAAAGCCAATTTCCTTAATATTCGAAATTGACTTTGCTACCAGCAAAGCCAGCATGCCTATGATAATGAATGCAATCGAATTAAATATATCGAATATTGGTTTGTCGAATTGCATGAAAAATTGCACTAGCGAGTGAGCCACGAACCGTCCATTCCATATTTCATAGTGACGAATCTGAGACTCAATGATTGACTGAATTCCGTCAATAGGAACAGCAGTGGGAGATGGATTTGTCTGGTATACAAATCTATACACAAAGTCATCAGCAACATACATCGTCATATGATTTAATGAATAAATCAAGATGAACACTGTGCTTAATACAATTAAGGAAAAAAAGTTGTTTTTTATCAACTTGTTAATCATTATATTTTCCCCTGTCCTTAATTATGTATCTAGGTCTCATTTTTACTTCAATGTATATCCTGCCAATGTATTCACCAAGCACACCAATGCCGATCAACTGGATGCCACCAAGGAAAAGTATGGATACTAATAAAGAAGGATAACCACGGACAGCATTACCGAATGCTAAGGTGTCGAAAATCATCCCCGCGCCGTAAACGAACGCCACTCCAGCAACAAACAGGCCAATGTAAGTCCACATTCGAAGAGGGAATGTAGAGAAGCTGGTGATACCTTCAAGTGCCAGGTTCCATAACTTCCAGCCGTTGAATTTCGTGCTACCTGCAACACGCTCGGCTCGGGCATACTCGACTACATCTGTGCGGCCGCCAACCCAACTCAGCACGCCCTTCATGAAAAGGTTGCGCTCTGGCATGAGCTTAATATTTTCCACAACATCACGCGACATCAGGCGGAAGTCACCAACGTTTTCTTCGATCTGCGGGTTGCTGATTTTGTTATGGAGTTTATAGAACCACTCAGCTGTCTTGCGCTTCAGTCGGCCATCTGTTGAGCGATCTGAGCGTTTAGCAAGAACCATATCAGCCCCGGCCTGCCATTTCTCAATCAAATGAGGAATGACTTCGATAGGGTCCTGCAAATCTACATCAATCGGGATAATCGCTTCACCGGTCGCGTAGTCAAGGCCGGCGAACAGAGCAGGCTCTTTACCGAAGTTTCTTGTGAATGACAGCGGAACTACAAGTGGATCTGCAACAGCAATCGCATTAATTATCGACTCTGTAGCATCTTTGCTGCCATCATTGATGAAGACTATTTCTACTTCATGCTGCTGAAGCCCTTCAAATTCCCGAACAGTTTTATAAAAAATAGGTATCGCGTCTTCTTCGTTAAAGACAGGAACTACCAGAGAAATTTTCATTTCGCATCCCTAAAGACAATGAACTTTGAATAACTAAAACCGCACACCAGACTGATGGCGGAGAAGAGAATGAGAGTCACAATCGGAGCCATACCGGACTTATCGGCAGCCCAACCAACAGCTGCGCTCAAGGATCCCATAAACCCGACATACAGCATGTAGCGCATCGTGGTTGTGGAGGACTTAAAAGTGAACCTGGCGTTTGCAAAGAAGCTGAATGACACCGCCACGACGAATCCGGCAAAGTTGCCAAGTGCCTGGCCTGTATGAAATGCGTAGATGCAAACAGCGAACACAACCCAGTGAATGAGCGTGTTGATAACACCTATTGATGTGTACTTGGCGAATAACTTTAACATTATAGAAATCAGTGAATTCGGAAAGGTCTGAAGTTTAGCATCACTGTCCAACTTGATCGACTCTCATATTTGACGATACTGTATATAAATACAGTTGTTTTGGGAGGTGGCCATGGAGGCAAAAGCTCAGCGATTCAGGCTTGAAAAATTATGTGGCGTTAACCGCTACTCCTGCTTGGTTGAAACGTCAGGCGGTTATGCGCTTTTTCAGCCTGATCTTGTGCCATCCAACGGAACACGCGTGCTGGTAAATGCGTTCGGACAACTACAGTTCGCGGTCGTTATGGGCGGGGCGCTCATCACCGAAGACGGTGAAAGCATAGAAGGTGATGCTTTAGATGAAGTCGATGTAATGGGAGTGGTGACCTTTTTTATCAATGGCGCTGCGGCGTTCACAGACGACAATCCGGTGATGTGATGTTTGCCCTTGTCGATGTGAACTCATTTTATGCGAGCTGTGAGACAATATTCAGGCCCGATCTGCGCGGAAGACCTGTTGTCGTTCTGTCGAATAACGACGGTTGCGTAATAGCACGCAGCGCCGAGGCAAAGGCTGCCGGGATAGCGATGGGTGAGCCGTTCTTCAAGCAGAAGGAGTTATTCCGGCGCGCTGGTGTTGTTTGCTTCAGCAGCAACTACGAGCTCTATGCAGACATGTCCAGCCGGGTAATGACCACCTTGGAAGAAATGAGCCCGCGCGTGGAAATTTACAGCATAGACGAAGCCTTTTGCGACCTGACCGGAGTAAGGAACTGCCGGGACCTGACTGAGTTCGGGAAAGAGATCCGCGCGACTATTTTACAGCGGACGCATCTTACAGTCGGCGTCGGCATAGCCCAGACCAAGACGCTGGCGAAGCTGGCTAACCATGCTGCGAAAAAATGGCAACGGCAGACCGGCGGGGTGGTTGACCTCTCAAACGTCGACCGGCAGCGAAGGCTACTGGCGCTTGTTCCTGTGGAGGATGTCTGGGGAGTTGGCCGGCGCATCAGCAAGAAGCTGAACGCTATGGGCATCAAAACCGCACTGGACCTCTCAGAACAAAGCACGTGGATTATCCGCAAGCACTTTAACGTTGTGCTGGAGCGAACCGTCCGGGAGCTGCGCGGCGAGCCATGCCTGGATCTGGAGGAGTTCGCCCCGGTAAAGCAGGAAATTGTATGCAGCCGATCGTTTGGCGAACGTATTACTGACTATGAACACATGCGGCAGGCGATTTGCAGTTATGCGGCCCGTGGAGCTGAAAAGCTACGTGGTGAGCATCAGTACTGCCGTTTTATCTCCGCTTTCGTCAAGACCTCTCCATTTGCCCTTAATGAGCCGTATTACGGAAACAGCGCATCGGTAAGGCTGCTCACGCCAACTCAGGACAGCAGAGACATCATCAACGCCGCGGTAAAGTGTCTGGACAAAATATGGAAGGACGGTCACCGGTACCAGAAAGCGGGTGTCATGCTTGGTGACTTCTTCAGTCAGGGCGTGGCTCAGCTCAACCTGTTCGACGACAGTGCGCCTCGGGCTGGTAGCGAGAAGTTAATGGAAGTGCTGGATCACCTGAATGCAAAGGACGGAAAGGGAACGCTCTACTTTGCCGGGCAGGGTATACAGCAGCAGTGGCAGATGAAGCGTGAAATGCTGTCGCCTCGATATACCACGAGATATTCAGATTTGCTTAGAGTCCGATAAATTTTCTTGATGTCTTGGTCCGCTTTATTCCAGAAGGGGACGAAGAATTGCTATTGCAAAAAAATTAGTAGTTGAAAAGATGGCAGAATGAAGGAAGAATGTGCCAATATTGCTGAGGTTTAAAGGGATTTAGGGGCAAGATATGGGATTGTCTAATACAGTACAGAAAATCGTTATATCAACCATTGCGTTCAGCCTGGTCGCGGGATGTGCGCCGTTGCATCCTTCTGACTGCCATAAGACCACAGCTACGGGTAATTGCAGTTCAGGACGCTGGGATGATCAGGATGAATGGGGTAAGCAAGCTCGGGCAATCAGGGCGGCAATAAATGACAAACTTGATGAGCCTCAGAAATGGAAGGGAAAAAAATGCAGGTTGCATATTGAATTTGCTCAGGATGGCACGGCTTTAAAAATATCAACCAGCAATGGTAATAAAGCCTATTGCGAAGCGATTGAATCAGCAGCTCATAAAGCTAAATTCCCGGCCTTCAACAATCCGGAAGTCTACAGAGATTTTCAAAAATCCGGCTTTAATATGGGCGGATAGCAAGGCGATGCCTATCTAAATGTTCACTTCTCGCTCATTTAGAACGCGCCTGGTTTCTTTAACTTTTTATTGTGCTGCCTCGATTAGTTCCTGCCCCTGGTTCTTAAC
Source organism: Enterobacter sp. CRENT-193 (assembly GCF_002787395.1). NCBI lineage: Bacteria > Pseudomonadati > Pseudomonadota > Gammaproteobacteria > Enterobacterales > Enterobacteriaceae > Enterobacter > Enterobacter sp. CRENT-193. Next base: position 2,791,832 of record NZ_CP024812.1, read on the forward strand.
ATTCCCCACGGCACGCGTAACGGCGTGCCAGATAAACTTGTCGGCGGGAACTGTTCCGTCGGCAATTATCTCCTCGGCTTCCTTCCCGCCAACATCCTGACGCATCCACTCCCGGGCGGCTTCTGGTGACAGAACAAGAGGACTGCGGTCGTGAATGTCGACCAGACCTTTGTCAGCAGCAGATGTCACGATCAGAAAGCCCTCAGCTTCATCGCCGCGTTCAAAAGGCGTGCTGCCGATCGCCGCCATGAATATTGGATGCCCGTCGGCCCGGTGAATGAAGTAGGGTTGTTTCTTGTCGCCTTCCTTCTTCCATTCGAACCATCCATCCGCAAAACAGATCGCCCGGCCATGCTGCCACAGAGGTTTAAACATTCTGCTGATGGCTGCGGTTTCGACGCGCGCGTTTATCAGGGGTGCTTTATCCCACCACCCGGCCGCGTAGCCCCAGAACACCGGATCGAGATGTAACTGCTCATCGCGTTCGCTCAGCAGCAGCACTTTGGTGCCGGGCGCCACGTTGTACCGGCTAATAGGTTCCGGGTCATATGCAATGTCGCGATCGCCTTCATCGGCAAGGTAGGCCAGATATTCTTCACGGGTTTGTGCTTGTGCAAAACGTCCACACATAGAAACCTCCAGTCGGATGTCAGACTGAAAGTATAGGGCAGGGAGAAAAAGTAGCGCGCGCTAGTTAAGTCTTACAATCGGATCGGTGGGGATTATGCTGATGGTATGGGAAGGCGTAAAGCAGCGTGTTACGAAACTGGAAGGAGCTACGCAAAGTTGGGGAGATTTCGAATCGAAGCGATCCCGAAGTTCACTCGTCGCCCACACGAAAAAGATGGCAACGGTTTGATCTTGAATGGATGTATTGGTAAGCATTGAAACCCGTTAAAAACGGGTTTCTGGTATGTAAGTATTTGAATAAATTCAAAAAAGACTGGTTGAAGCGGAAACAGGAATCGTATTCGGTCTCTTTTTATCCGCATGAAAATAAACGATAAAATCCGGTTTTCGTCTCAGCAGAAGGTTCACTTCCTGTGCGCCTGCCTCAAACATACCACAACCCGGCAGGCGTAAGTCCAGTCCTTTTTGGCTGTTTTGTTAAATTTTTGTTTGTATTTTGCCTGAGACGACTGCGGGATCAATGCGCGCCTGTACGGAAGCCGCAATATCATCAAGTAACGCAAAGCGGCGACGGTATTCGGCGCGTTTTTTGCTGGCAATCTCCTCCAGTGCTTTACGCTCCATCTGGAGCGGCAACTGCCAGCAGAAGGGGGAGAGTTTCTTTCCGTTCAGGCCTTCCCAGAACTCGTCGTAGCTGGCGTGAAAATGACGGCCTTTGCTCAGACGGTAGCGCAGCGCGCGGAAAACATGGCCTTCATCGCTGACGGCAAAAATCGCGCTGATGTTCGAGCGTGAGGCAAGCTGGAAGATCACCTCCATCAGCACGCGTTTCGGGAAAAGACCATGGCAGGCACGGGTAGCCTGTTTAATCACCTCCCGTGAAACATGACGACGTGGACCCTGAAGGCCGCCGATCACCAGCACCGTACGGCCGTTACTGCGTGCGACACAGAACGTCAGGCTGGCAAGCAGCGTATTGTCATTGTCGTGCAGCCAAAGCGTGCTTTCGCCTTCGCGTTCGGCCTTACCTGCGGACGAGGCGTGGACGGTATAGATTTCGCCGTTTTTTGCCTCGAACCGGACAACCGGCACCTCTTGCGGGCTGGTCAGCGCGTGGGCGAGGGCGATGTTTTTCAGACTATCAATCCACTGATAGTGGCTGACGATAGCATCGGCCCGGTCGTTTGAGTTCAGGCCGCGCATCAGATACTGGCGGTGAGTTTTGCTCGGCAAGGTAATTTGAGAGGTGAGCAGCCTGTCGAAATCATCGCGCCCGGACAGGGCCTCCAGCATGCGATGGGTGGAGGACCAGAATAAAAGCGAGCGCAGAAGGAACTTTAACCGGTAATCACGTTTGTGCCAGATTGGGCCGGGAACGCGTTTTCCTCTCACCAGTTCAGAAATAATATTTGTGCGATGCGGATAAAAAACATCGTTTTGCAGGTGTATGTTTGACACGTGAAAATCCCTCTTTTTATTCCGCTCTATTTTAAAGGCCAGGGAATAAGGGATTAATAGCGCAGCGATCTTTATTTCCGGCTGGTTTATGGTTTGTTTGGATTCGCGAAATCCGACGCCAGTTCATGACATTTTCTGTGGCAGCTATACTTCTTACAGGAGGCGTTATGTATCAGAAAATAGAGGGAGAACACTGGCGTCATATCTGGGTTGCCAGCGATATTCATGGTTGCTATCAGTGGCTTATGGATGAGCTGAAACGACGACATTTTAATCCTGATACGGATCTGCTGATCTCGGTGGGGGATATTATCGACCGCGGGCCTGACAGCGTAAAATGTTTACAGCTGATGCAGGAAAACTGGTTTTATGCGGTACGCGGTAATCACGAGCAAATGGCGTTAGATGCGCTTAAAAATAATGATTTTAGTCTCTGGTCGATAAATGGTGGTAACTGGTTTACCGGGCTTAAGGACGCTCAACAAAAACAGGCGAAGGGTTTACTCGACGCGTGTCGGGACTTACCGCACATTATTGAAATAACCTGCAAAAACGGTCTCAACGTGATTGCTCATGCGGATTATCCCTCCGCCGAATATGGCTGGCATAAGCCGGTGGATGCCCAGCGCGTGCTGTGGGATCGCGACCGGTTAATGGGCTTTATGGTGGGCAAAGGGCAGGGCATTAGCGGCGCGGATCACTTCTGGTTTGGACATACGCCTGTGGACAAACGCTACGATTTTAACAATCTGCACTACATTGATACGGGGGCAGTATTCGGGGGCTTTCTGACGCTGGCGCAGCTTCAGTAATAAATAACCCGCCTTCGGGCGGGTTCTCTTTGGGTCAGGCAAGACGCAAGACCCAGGCATCGGTTTTACTGTCGTAATGCTCACGGTACAGAACGGAATGTTCCCCATCAAGGATTGCCGGGACGCTGGTATCTGCATCCCAGGCGTCCAGCTGCATGCACAAATCCGGATCGGATTTGCAGGGAATACTTAACGTTCGTTCGCCTTGTGATTCGCCGCGCAATTCAGCGTCGTCGATTTCAAAAGCGCCAATGCGTACGCTGGTTTTCGTCATAATGCTCTCCGGTTTGTTGCCCAAAATCTGGTATGACCAGTGCAGTCACCCATTTTTGATCCTAGACAAGGAGAGCGAAATCGCCAGTAAAAAAATGCGCTTTTTTTCAGGCGCTGCGGTTGTTACCGGTAAACAGGCGGCCATCGCGTACCAGTTCGCGCGGATAGCTGTTTTTCAGCCGCGAGCCGACTTTTTTCGCCAGCCCCAGCGGATAGCCCTGATACGTCACGATGACTTCATCCTGTAACGGGCCGTCTTCCGGGTAAACGTCACGACCGCGATACCACTCTTCCGCTTCCTGATGCGTCAGGGCAAAGGTGTTCTCACTGCCGGCCAGCGCAATGACCGCTTCGTGCTGCCAGCGATAGCCTTTGTTGTGGATCTCCGCCAGGCGAATACCGAGGCGGGAGAAACGCACCTTACCAATCAGCGGTTCGATGTTGACCGGGAACAGCCACAGCTCTTTGTCACGCATCCAGAGGCGCAGGCTCTCATCCCAGTGCAGGCCGACTTTGCTCGCAGCCGCTTGCGCCTGTGCCGCCTCACGGCCTTTGACCGGCGCGAACGGGAAGTTGCCGACCTTAAACTTAGGGGCAGGCAAGGGATCGACGGCGCGGGTTTTACGCAGACGGGCAACAAAGAAGCCTTCGCAATCGTAAATCTGCGGGAAGACATGCAGGAAGCCTTCAGGCGTGGCCGCATGGCTGGCCGAGTCGAAGAGGGTGTCCAGCGGCAGAAACTGGACGGCATCCACATAGCGTTGCTTGAGCCACAGGCAGACGTCCTCGTTTTCATCGCGATTCAGCGTGCAGGTAGAGTAAACCAGCGTCCCGCCTGGGCGCAGGGCATGAAACGCGCTGTCGATCAGTTCGCGCTGCGTGGCGGCGATCTCCAGGTTGCTTTCAACGGACCAGTTTTTTAACGCATCAGGATCTTTACGCACCACGCCTTCGCCGGAGCAGGGCGCGTCGAGCAGGATGGCATCAAAGGCTTCCGGCAGGGCAGCGCCAAACACGCGACCATCGAAGTGCGTTAACGCGACGTTGTGGATCCCGCAGCGGCTGATATTGGCATGCAGGACTTTAACGCGGCTGGCGGAAAATTCGTTGGCGAGGATCGCGCCGCGGTTGTTCATCCGGGCGGCAATCTGCGTGGTTTTAGAGCCCGGCGCCGCCGCGACATCCATAACCCGCTCAGGCTGGTTCCCGTCGGCAAACAGCGCAGCAACCGGCAGCATGGAGCTGGCTTCCTGAATATAAAACAGCCCGCTCAGGTGCTCGGCGGTGCTGCCGAGCGGCAGGCTCTCCTCTTCATCCCGTTCGATCCAGAAACCCTCTTCACACCACGGCACTGGCGTTAATTGCCAGCCGTAGGGGGAGACGAGATCCAGAAACGCCCCGACGCTGATTTTCAGCGTATTGACGCGAATACTCCGGCGCAAAGGGCGCTGGCATGCGGCGACGAAATCGTCGAAAGAGAGATGAGCTGGAAGCGCCTCGCGCATCTGTGCGAGGAATTGTTCGGGAAGAAATACGGAGTTTTGAGCCACGGGCACACCACAGGGAAACATTCAGGTGCGCAGTGTAACATAAAGGCTCCGGCGCGTTGACACCGGAGCCTGCGAGATTAACGCGGCAGCGCCGTTCCCCATTCGCGCCACTCTTTCGGTTCACTTTCCAGCAGCAGGAAGTGTTTACCTGCCTGCGCCTTAGGCGCCAGAGGCGTGCCAGGCGGCGTCGCGAAGGCAATGCCGCCGCGAATGAACTGGTTAAAGGTCCCCGTTTTGACCACGCCACCGGTCAGGCCGAAGTCCAGCGAGTAGCCTGAAGCGAGCCAGAACACCGAGTTGTTGCGAACCAGATGCTGATAACGCTGGCTGATGCGCAGGCCGACCATCACGCGATCGGACAGATTACCCAGCGTCAGGCTTGTTACTGTCCCCACTTCAATGCCGCGGAACAGGACCGGCGTACCGATGCCCAGCGAACCGGCTTCCGGCACTTCAACCACAATGCTCAGACCGTCCAGATAACGGGAGTCGGTGATGGTTGCCTCCTGCAACTCAAATTCACGACGCGCGTTGCCGCGACCCGGTTCAACGTTTATGTACGGTTGAAGTATGGTGTCGAGATGCTCAACCCCTGCGGCAGAAATTTGCGGCGTAACCACCGAGAAGCGCGAGCCTGCCCGGGCGAACGTCTGCACATATTCCGGATAAAGCACGGCGGTCGCCTGAACTTCGTTGCGCGCGGTGATCAGCGTCAGCTTCTGGACCTGCCCGATATCAATGCCGAGATAGCGGATGGGCATGCCTTCAGCCAGTTTACCGGCATCAAAGGTGTGCAGGGTAATCTGCCCCCCGACCGCGCGCGCCGCGGTTTCGGACGGGAAGAGGATCCGCTTGTCACCTTTACGCATGTTGCCGCCCGCGCCGCTCAGGTTATCGAAGCTGATCGCACCGCGCAGGGCACGGGAGAGGGGAGACGCCTGTACGGTCAGCCCGCTGCCGTTGAGCTGCACTTTCGCGCCGCCTTCAGCCCAGAACACGCTGTTTGGCGTGAGCAGCTTGCGGTACTCCGGCTTGATATGCAGTTCGATATCAAACGCGTCCGCACGAGGACGAACGGTGATCACTTCCCCGACTTCAAACTTACGATAAAGCACGACGGAGCCTGCCTGGACGTCCGGCAGCGTTTCAGCGCTTAAGGTCAGCGTGGTGGTCGGCAGGTCGCCAAGGCTGTTTTCAATGGCTTTGTCCAGATTGGCGAACAGCGGATAACTCTCGCGCAGCGCACCTTTGCTGCCCGGCAGAATGCGGATCCCGCCGTTAACCCACTCGCTGGCGCTGGCGCCGAGGAACTCAACGCCGTCCAGACCCACCTTCACGTCGACCCGGCTGTTAACCACAAATTTACTGTCGCCGTGAACCAGATTGCTGTACTGCGGATCGATGGCGGCGGAGAAGGAGACCCCTTTTTCTGTCAGCTTACGTTCGAGGACCTGGCCCACCTGCACACCGTGCAGGATCAGCGGTTGCCCGGCTTCGATACCGTAGCTTTCCGGCGCATTCAGCGTAACCGTCAACACGCCCGGTTTTTGCAGCAGGGCTTTATCCGCCGGGGCGATAACAAAGTTTTTGTTCGGCGCGCCTTCACCGGGGATCAGCTCAAAGGTGCTTCCCGTCAGCAGGGAACTGATGCTGGCGTCGCTGAGGGAGAGCTTCGGATTACGCAGTTCAATGCGCGTTTTTTCCCGCAGGAGATCCACCACGCTCGGATCCACCGTCATTTCGCCGGTAACGGAGCCGCCCGCATTGAGGGTTAATTTTGTCAGTTGCCCGACCTCTAAACCCTGGTACATCAACGGGGTCGAACCGGCTTTCAGGCCTTTGGCATCCGGCAGGGTCAGCTTGACGATGACGCCGCGCTGGCTGTGCGCCAGGTCGGCGTACAGGCCAAAGGTATCTTCTGCGGCGGCAGGGCTGGAGTCAGCAGGTGAGTCGAAGGCGATAGCGCCATTCACCAGCGCCGCCAGGCTCTCAAGCTTCACTTTCGCACCGCTTAAGCTCAGGTCGGCATCGACGCCGGAGACGTTCCAGAAGCGACTGCCTTTTTTCACCAGGTTGGTAAAACGGCGCTCGATGAGTACATCAATGGTCACGCCATCTTTGTTCGGGTTAATGGCGTAGTCGTAAACGCGACCAACCGGAATTTTGCGGAAATAGACCAGAGAACCACTGTTCAGCGAACCCAAATCCGGCGCGCGGAGGTGGATCATCAAATCGCCGTTATTCAGCCGATATTTCGGCTGGGTGTCCAGCGCAACAAAGTGATCCTGTGGCTCGCCTTTGCCGGGCATCATGCCGATATAGTTACCGCCCACAAGCGCATCCAGCCCGGAAACGCCGGCCAGGGAGGCTTTAGGCGTGACCAGCCAGAACTGCGTTTCGGCGCGCAGGGCATCCTGCATATCAGACTTAATGCTCGCCCGGACCTGAATTTTGTTCAGCCCTTTGCCGAGGGAAATATCCTGCACGGTACCCACTTCCACCCCCTGGAAGCGAACGGGGGTACGTCCGGCGACAATGCCGTCCGCAGACTGGAAATCAATCGTGATGGTACTTCCGCGATCTTCATAGCTCGTCCAGATAAGCCAGCCTGCGATCATCAGCGCGATGACAGGTAGCAACCAGAATGGCGAAATGCGGCGTTTTGTTTTAATTCTCGCTTCAGTCGGCGAAGCGGGCGTTTCCTGACTCATGTGCGTCCCAAAGTAAGCGGCTGTCCAGCCATTCCACTGCAAGAATAGTCAATATCACCGCAGAGCCGAAATAAAAAGCTGCGGGTCCCATGGTAAAAGCAAGTAACTGATCGCGATTGATGAGCGACATCATCAGCGAAATCACGAACAGATCCAACATCGACCAGCGACCAATCCAGGTCACGAATCGCAGAAGCAGGATGCGGGTGCGTAGTCCTTGTTCGCATTTAAAGTGAATGCTGATAAGCAGCGTAAACATCACCACCACTTTGGTAAAGGGCACCAGAATACTGGCGATGAAAACAATGGCGGCGACCCCCACGTTACTGTGCGCCAGAGAGATAATCCCTGAAAGGATAGTATCTTCCTGACGGGCGCCGTTCACATAAATTACGGAGATCGGCAGCATGTTGGCCGGGAACAAAAATACCAGGGAGGCGATAAGCGCCGCCCAGCATTTTTGCAGGCTGTTGTTGCGTCGCAATCTTAACGGAATGTGGCAGCGCGGACATCTCCCGCGTTTATCCGGAAAACCGGTGTAATGGCACCCCAGGCAGACGCGCAGGTTGTCATCAGGCCGGGTCGCGGGACGCTGCGGGTAAAATCGCTCCCAAAGCTGTTCAACATTGAGATGAATCAGGGTCAGAATACTCAGCAGGACCAGTGAAATAAACGCAAAAAGGCCAATGCCAGGTTGTAAAAATGCATAATCCTGCACCTTGATAGACGCCACGCCGACGCCCACCAGATAGATGTCCAGCATCACCCACTCCTTGAGCTTTTCCAGCATGAGCAGGACGGGGCGCAGGTTCATCCCCAGTATGTTGCCAAACCACAGGTAGGCAATTGCCGCGACCAGCACCAACGGCGCGCCGACGACGCAGAACAGCACCATGGCGGCCGTAAGCGGATCGCCCTGGCGCGTCATCTGCCAGATCCCCTGCAACACGTTAGCGTCAATACGCACGCCAAGCAGGTAGAGCTTTAACAGCGGCTCGGTCCAGGCGAAGGGCATCAGCAGCAGCATGGTGACCGCCATTGCCGCCAGACGCGTCAATGACCAGTCCCGGCCATCGCGAATTTTGGCATCGCAGCATGGACAAAAAGCACTTTGGTGCGATTTCATCTTCGGCAACATAAAAAGCGTATCGCACTGGGGACAACGCTGATAATGTGCACGGGGCAGAGCCTGGCTTACCGTACGGACAACGATCTTTCGTGTCGGCGTAATTTGGGGTGTTTTTAGGGCCATCAGTCGCACACAGATTAGTATTGTTGAAAGTTATAATAACTCATGAACGGATTCATCTTGAGCATGAGCGCATTTAATGCTTATTTTAATAGGCTATGCGGTAACTATGTAAGATAACTAAGTGATTGAATAATGAACAAAACAGAATTCTACGCGGATCTGAATCGCGATTTTAAGGCATTAATGGCAGGGGAAACCAGTTTCTTAGCCACTCTGGCAAATACCAGTGCGTTACTGTTCGAACGCCTTTCTGACGTGAACTGGGCGGGCTTTTATCTGCTGGAAGGCGACACGCTGGTACTGGGGCCTTTCCAGGGGAAACTCGCCTGCGTGCGTATCCCGGTAGGTCGCGGCGTGTGCGGTACCGCAGTGGCGACCCGTCAGGTTCAGCGTGTCGAAGATGTTCATGCGTTTGACGGCCACATCGCCTGCGATGCCAGCAGCAATTCTGAAATCGTACTGCCGCTGGTGGTTAAAAATCAGATTATTGGCGTTCTGGATATCGACAGCACGGTCTTCAGTCGCTTTACTGCCGAGGATGAGCAGGGGCTGCGCGCGCTGGCCGCAAACCTGGAAAATGTTCTGGCAGAGACCGATTATCATAAATTCTTTGCGAGCGTCGCAGGATAATCAACGGATAACGTAGCATTTACTGATAGCGTCATTATAATGTCGCCTGTTCATGCCTGCGCTTGTTGGCAACGTCCGTTGTAATCAGGAAATTTCATGGAAAATCAACCTAAGTTGAATAGCAGTAAAGAAGTTATCGCATTTCTGGCCGAGCGTTTCCCGCAGTGCTTCAGCGCTGAAGGTGAAGCGCGTCCTCTGAAAGTCGGTATCTTTCAGGATTTGGTCGCGCGCGTTGAGGGGGAGATGAACCTCAGCAAAACGCAGCTTCGTTCTGCCTTGCGCCTTTATACCTCGAGCTGGCGTTACCTGTACGGTATCAAGCCGGGTGCGACCCGTGTCGACCTTGACGGCAACCCGTGCGGTGAGCTGGACGAGCAGCACGTAGAACATGCGCGTAAGCAGCTTGAAGAAGCCAAAGCTCGCGTGCAGGCACAGCGTGCGGAACAGCAGGCGAAAAAACGCGAAGCCGCAGCGGCAAACGGTCAGGAAGACGCCCCTCGTCGCGAGCGTAAACCGCGCCCGGCACCGCGTCGTACTGAAAATAACGATCGCAAACCGCGTGCTGACAAACCAGCAGCTAAAGCCCCACGTGCGCCGCGCGAAGAGCCGCGCCACACCCCGGTTTCTGACATCAATGCGCTGAGCGTAGGTCAGTCTCTGAAGGTGAAAGCGGGTAACAACGCGATGGACGCCACCGTACTGGAAATCACCAAAGATGGCGTTCGTGTACAGCTGACTTCTGGTATGTCAATGATTGTACGCGCAGAACACTTGTTGTTCTGAAACGGAGGCCGAGCCTGGCATGAACACTTTTTTTAAGCTCACCGCGCTGGCTGGCCTGTTTGCTATAACAGGCCACGCTTTCGCTGTGGACGATATTACGCGTGTTGATCAAATTCCGGTTCTCAAGGAAGAGACTCAGCACGCGACGGTGAGTGAGCGCGTGACGTCGCGCTTTACTCGTTCGCACTATCGTCAGTTCGATCTCGATCAGGCCTTTTCGGCCAAAATCTTTGACCGTTATCTGAACTTGCTGGATTACAGCCATAACGTACTGCTGGCCAGCGATGTCGAACAGTTCGCTAAACGCAAATCCGAAGTGGGTGATGAGCTGCGCTCCGGAAAACTCGATCTGTTCTACGATCTGTACAACTTATCGCAAAAGCGCCGTTTTGAGCGTTATCAATACGCGCTGAAAGTGCTGGAACGTCCTATGGACTTCACCGGCAACGACACCTTTAATCTGGATCGCAGCAAAGCGCCATGGCCGAAAGACGAGGCTGAACTGAATGCGCTGTGGGATGGAAAAGTCAAATATGACGAACTGAGCCTCAAGCTCACAGGCAAAGACGAGAAAGAGATCCGTGAGACGTTAAACCGTCGCTACAAGTTCGCTATTCGCCGTCTGGCGCAGACCAACAGTGAAGATGTTTTCTCGCTGGCGATGACCGCGTTTGCGCACGAAATTGATCCGCACACTAATTATCTCTCTCCACGTAACACCGAACAGTTCAATACCGAAATGAGCCTGTCTCTGGAAGGTATCGGTGCTGTGCTTCAGATGGACGATGACTACACCGTAATCAACTCCATGGTGGCCGGTGGCCCTGCATCGAAAAGCAAAGCGATCAGCGTAGGTGACCGTATTGTCGGTGTGGGCCAAACCGGAAAGAGCATGGTGGACGTGATTGGCTGGCGTCTTGATGACGTAGTTGCGCTGATCAAAGGGCCGAAGGGCAGCAAAGTTCGCCTGGAGATCCTGCCAGCCGGTAAGGGGACCAAAACCCGTATCGTTACTCTGACCCGTGAGCGTATCCGTCTGGAAGATCGCGCGGTGAAAATGTCGGTGAAAACCGTGGGTAAAGAGAAGGTTGGCGTTCTGGATATCCCTGGTTTCTACGTCGGCCTGACCGATGATGTGAAAGTGCAGCTTCAGAAGCTTGAAAAGCAGAATGTCAGCAGCGTGATCATTGACCTGCGCAGCAACGGCGGCGGGGCATTGACCGAGGCCGTCTCGCTTTCCGGGCTGTTTATCCCGTCTGGCCCGGTGGTACAGGTGCGCGATAACAACGGTAAAGTGCGTGAAGATGCGGATACCGATGGTGTGGTCTACTATAAGGGGCCGCTGGTGGTGCTTGTCGATCGCTTCAGCGCCTCTGCATCGGAAATCTTCGCTGCTGCCATGCAGGATTACGGCCGGGCGTTAATCGTCGGCGAACCGACGTTTGGCAAGGGCACCGTTCAGCAGTACCGCTCTCTGAACCGTATTTACGACCAGATGCTGCGCCCTGAATGGCCGGCGCTGGGCTCAGTACAGTACACCATTCAGAAGTTTTACCGCGTCAACGGCGGCAGCACGCAGCGCAAAGGCGTGACGCCGGATATTATGATGCCGACAGGTACCGAAGAGACGGAAACGGGCGAGAAGTTTGAAGATAACGCGCTGCCGTGGGATAGCATTGATGCCGCGACATTCGTGAAATCGGGTGATATGAAACAGTTCGGACCGGAACTGCTGAAAAATCACAACGATCGCATCGGGAAGGATCCGGAATTCCAGTACATCATGAAGGACATCGCGCGTTTCAACGCCCTGAAAGCAAAACGGAACATTGTGTCTCTGAACTACGCTCAGCGTGAGAAAGAGAACAATGAAGATGACGCGACACGTCTGGCGCGTATCAACGATCGCTTCAAACGTGAAGGCAAGCCTCTGCTCAAAAAACTGGACGATCTGCCTAAGGATTACCAGGAGCCCGATCCGTATCTGGACGAGACGGTGCATATCGCGCTTGATCTCGCGAAGCTGGAAAAAGAGAAACCTGCTGTGCAACCTGCTCCGACAAAATAATCCCCCAACAGGCACAAGCAATTGTGCCTGTTTCTTTTTGTTCCTCATCCTTCCGTCAGGCAGATTTCCAATTGTGTAAAGTTGTGTCTTTCTGGTGACTTACGCCGTCTGGATGCTTGAAAATAGCCGTAATACCCATACGATGTGGGTAATCGCATAGTGCGTTTTGTTAAACTGAGGTTAAAAGAATATTATGATGCGAATCGCGCTCTTCCTGCTCACCAACCTGGCGGTGATGGTGGTATTCGGGCTGGTGCTAAGCCTGACGGGAATTCAGTCGAGCAGCGTTCAGGGTCTGTTGATTATGGCGCTGCTGTTTGGTTTCGGTGGCTCTTTCATTTCACTGCTAATGTCGAAGTGGATGGCACTGAAATCCGTGGGCGGTGAAGTTATTGAGCAACCGCGTAACGATATGGAGCAGTGGCTGATGAGCACGGTTGCTCAGCAGTCAAAGCAGGCGGGCATTGCCATGCCGCAGGTAGCCATCTACCACGCGCCGGATATCAACGCGTTTGCTACCGGTGCGCGTCGTGACGCGTCCCTGGTGGCCGTCAGCACCGGTCTGCTGCAAAACATGAGCCGTGACGAAGCGGAAGCGGTTATTGCTCACGAGATCAGCCACATCGCCAACGGCGATATGGTCACCATGACCCTGATCCAGGGCGTGGTGAACACCTTCGTTATCTTTATTTCCCGTATTCTGGCGCAGATTGCTGCCGGGTTTATGGGTGGCAACCGTGATGAGGGTGAAGAGAGCAACGGCAACCCGCTGATCTATTTTGCTGTTTCAATGGTGCTGGAGCTGGTGTTCGGTATCCTGGCAAGCATTATTACCATGTGGTTCTCCCGTCATCGTGAGTTCCATGCGGATGCCGGTTCCGCGAAACTGGTGGGTCGTGAAAAGATGATTGCTGCGCTGCAACGTCTTAAAACCAGCTACGAGCCGCAGGAAGCAAACAGCATGATGGCCTTCTGCATCAACGGCAAGTCAAAGTCGCTGAGCGAGCTGTTTATGTCTCACCCGCCGCTGGATAAACGTATTGAAGCGCTGCGTAGCGGCGAATATCTGAAGTAACGTAATCGGGTTGAAAACAACCGGGCAGGAGTCCTTCTCCGCCCGGTTTTTTTATGCCTGCGCCTTTGGCTGGGTGACACGAAGACCGCTAATGACAGCCGCGAGGGTCGCCAGTGTCCCTGCGGTAATCAGCGCAACGTGTGTCGCATTCTGCCCGGCCAGGTTAAACATCAAGGCTACCAGTGCGGCCCCGGTGCTTTGCCCTAACAGTCTTGCCGTGCCCAGCATCCCGCTGGCGCCACCGCTGCGATGACGTGGGGCAGAGGTGATAATCGTGTGGTTATTAGGGGACTGGAACAGACCAAAACCGGCCCCGCACAGGATCATGCGCCAGATAATATCCAGATCCCCTGGCGAGGCGGGCAGGAGCGCCAGTGCAAACAGTCCCACCGCCATGACAACCAGCCCAATCGCCCCCAGAAGCCCGGCATGAACGCGCTCAATAAGGTAACCGGCCAGCGGGGCCATCACCATGGTTGCCAGAGGCCAGGGCGTGAGCAGCAAGCCTGTTTCCACTTCCGAACGGCCAATCACGCTCTGCAAAAAGAACGGCAGCGCAACCAGCGCCAGCATCTGTGCGCAGAATGAGCAAATGGAGGTACAAATGGATAGCGAAAACAGCGGAATACGCAGCAAATCCACCGGCAGTAACGGCACGGGCAGCGCCAGCTGACGTCGTACGAAGAAAAATCCGATGATAAGCATGGCAACGATTTCTGCGGCAATGAGCGACAGAGACTGCCCCTGCGCAAATCCGCTCAGCGCGGTAATCAGCAGGCCAAAGGTCAGCGCGTTCATCACGGCGCTGGGCAGGTCAAAACGCGGCATGGTGTTTTTCGGACCATTTTCCGGAAGATAGCGCAGGGCGAAGAAGATCGCCACAATACCCAGCGGCACATTAATGGCAAACAGCCACTGCCACGAGGCAACGGACAGAATGGCGGCGGCAATCGTCGGCCCGGCAGCGGACGACACGGCCACAATAAAGGAATTAATGCCCATGCCGCGCCCCAGGTGGCGGTGAGGATAGATAAGCCGTATGAGGGCCGTGTTCACGCTCATTAGCGCCGCGCCGCCAAAGCCCTGCGCGATACGCGCCAGGGTGAGGGTGTGCAGTGAATCGGAAAGGGCACAGAGGAGCGAGGTGAGGGTAAAGACCACCAGCCCGCACTGGTAAACCCGGCGATAGCCAAACATATCGCCCAGGAAAGAGAGTGACAGGAGGGAAATCACAATTGCTATCTGGTACGCGTTCACAATCCAGATGGAGCTTGCGGGAGAAGCATTAAGGTCTTTTGCAATGGTAGGAAGAGCAACGTTGGCAATCGCACCGTCAAGGACAGCCATCGAAATACCGATGACAATAGTGGCAATTGCCCCGTACCTCTGCGGTAAGGGCAGGCCATCAGAAACGTTTTTTTGCATGGGAAAAGAATGACTCAGCGTGAAATTATTTTCAGAGTAACTATTTTAGCATCGTTATTTCGGTTTTATGTCGCAGATTTGTAACGAAGTAAACCCAGATAGATTGCAGCACGCATCACACGAATTTATAATAAAAACCGGTTCTGATTTTTATAAAACACTCTCCATGAGGTGATAAATGGCAATCGCAGATTTGGATAAGCAGCCAGATTCTGTTTCTTCCGTGCTGAAGGTGTTTGGCATCTTGCAGGCGCTCGGAGAAGAGCGTGAAATTGGTATTACAGAGTTGTCGCAGCGTGTGATGATGTCGAAAAGCACCGTTTATCGCTTTTTGCAGACGATGAAATCATTGGGTTATGTCGCGCAGGAAGGAGAATCAGAAAAATATTCTCTGACGCTGAAACTGTTTGAACTGGGCGCCCGCGCTTTGCAAAACGTGGATCTGATCCGCAGCGCTGACATTCAGATGCGTGAACTTTCACGACTGACGAAAGAGACAATTCACCTCGGTGCGCTGGATGAAGACAGCATTGTTTACATCCACAAAATTGACTCCATGTACAACCTGCGCATGTATTCACGCATCGGTCGTCGTAACCCGCTCTACAGCACCGCAATTGGTAAAGTACTGCTGGCCTGGCGCGATCGCGAAGAGGTGAAGCAGATCCTTGACGGGGTGGAGTACAAACGCAGCACCGACCGCACCATTACCAGTACGGATGAACTGCTGAGCGTGCTGGATAACGTGCGTGAGCAGGGTTACGGGGAAGATAACGAAGAGCAGGAAGAGGGGCTGCGTTGCATCGGTGTGCCGGTATTTGACCGCTTCGGCGTTGTCATTGCGGGCCTGAGCATTTCGTTCCCAACGCTGCGTTTCTCTGAAGAGCGTCTTCATGAATATGTGGCGATCCTGCATACCGCAGCGCGCAAAATTTCAGAGCAGATGGGATATAACGATTATCCGTTCTGATCGACGCTTTCAATAAAAACGCCGCAACAGTGCGGCGTTCTTGTAAGCGAAATTCAACGCTGATTAACCGTTATCAATCACATCAGATGATTTACGCAGCACAGGACAGTTGGTTAACCCGATGATCCCGCTGTCGGAATGAATGTACTGCGCCGTGCTTACCCCCCGGGCGGTAAGATATTTACACTGGATACCCAGACCCGCGGCATTTTCTTTGCTTCCCATTAATACGCCGTACCCACTTAATAACAGGCCGATCCACACAATGGCCAGTACAATTACTGTACGAATAAGTAAACGCATCGTTGCCTCTTTTTTCTTTGTTGTCATGGAGTAAGCGTAACGGGTTTACGCAGTGAAACAAGTGCACGATTCCGAAAAGCGTCTGTTGAAGGTACAGTTAGCCCCTGTTTAAGATAACCGTGATAACCTGGCTGCATCAGGTCTTAAGACGGAGTGTGGAGTGAAAAAAATACGCTGGGTAATTCTGATTATAGTGTTGATAGCTTGTGTGGTGCTGTGGACGCAGACTATCAATGTGATGTGCGATCAGGATGTACAATTCTTTAGCGGCATTTGTTCAATCAATAAGTTTATCCCCTGGTAGAGGCCATTTTTACGCTGAGTGATGTCCTTACGTGGCGGCAGTGGTAAAATGACTGTTTTTACTGAGGTGGTGAAATGGGTGAGTTACTGAATTCGGGGCTGCTGAGCATTGCATCCCTGGTAATGTCTTTGGTGGTGTTGGTCGTTGGGCTGGTACTGTGGTTCTTCGTTAACCGCGCCAGCTCCCGCACAAACGAGCAGATTGAACTGCTGGAAGCATTGCTCGATCAGCAGAAACGGCAGAATGCGTTGCTGCGTCGTCTGTGCGAAGCCAACGAGCCGGAGGAGAAAGCGGTACCTAAGGACGCTGTTGCTCAACAACAGGACGAGGAAGACTTCATTCGCCTGGTAGCCGAACGATAGTTTGCCCGGAAAGGGAGGTGGCCTGACGTACGGCGTAAATCCCCTCCCTTATCAAATGTGATCCACAACATCCCAACATATAATTAAGCAGCAGTTAACTATTGTTTCAGCATACTGAAAACTGGTGAATATTTATCCTTATTCGATAATTACCGTTTCGTTGAATAAATTGTGTGTTTTATCTTTCCCGAAGTGTTTTATTTTTATCGAAACGTTTTGCTTGCCTTGTTTTGAGGCAGAGTCATAAAAATTTCATTATTTTGGTGCAGAATAACGCTAATTAAATGGTGGATTTTAATACAATTAGCAAAATGTAATTAACATCGTATATTCCCTGACACATGTCGGTGCGTTGCAATGTTTTCAGCATAACTTTTCACAAAATGTTCTAACTCAGTCATTCTTTTAAAGAAAATCAGGGATTGGGATGGACGCTTTGAAATGATTGAGCTATGTTTAAAAAGTCTTTGATTACAGGGCGCGTCAACGCACCCTGCGGGCAGTGAGGTCAGGTAGCGCTTCATTTGACAATTCGCATAACCGTGCAGATTGTTATGGAGTAACACCTGAATTTGTGCGGCGGATCGAGACATGTTTAAAAATGGCTTGCCATATTAAACGTTGTGTGTGATAACACGTTTTGGGTCAAACGAGGTACAGTTCTGTTTATGTGTGGCATTTTCAGTAAAGAAGTCCTGAGTAAACACGTTGTCGTTGAATACCGCTTCTCTGCCGAACCTTATATTAGTGCCTCAAGCAGTAATGTCTCAGTTTTATCTAAGTCAAAGCCTGCGGGCTAAGAAAACACTCTAAGGAATTTTGCAAATGGCAAAGATTAAAGGTCAAGTTAAGTGGTTCAACGAGTCTAAAGGTTTTGGTTTCATTACTCCTGCTGACGGCAGCAAAGATGTGTTCGTACACTTCTCTGCAATCCAGGGTAACGGCTTCAAAACTCTGGCTGAAGGCCAGAACGTTGAGTTCGAAATTCAGGATGGCCAGAAAGGCCCAGCTGCGGTTAACGTAACTGCTATCTGATCGAATCACTGCTGACTGAAGCGCTCAGCGCTTCGATCTCAGACATAAGCCTCGCCGATGCGGGGCTTTTTTATTCGCTTATTTTTCAAAATATTACGTAATCCTCCGCTGTTATTATCTTGTTGCAAACCCTCGAGATTATTAGCATTGTTTTCCCGCCTTCTTATCCGCTTTTCCCGTTAAATCAGGGCGTTGATCAACAGCCCTGGGGTTAAGGTGAAAAAAAAGACAATAACGACCACCGGAAACTTTACTCCGGCACGTTTTGCACTTCTGTGTCTCGCTATCTTTTGTAGTCTTGCGTTTCTGCTGGGCCGCGTGGCGTGGCTGCAAATTATCAAACCGGATAATCTGGTTAAGCAGGAGGATATGCGCTCCCTGCGCGAAGTGGCGATAGACGCCCCGCGGGGGATGATTGTGGACCGTGAAGGACGACCCCTTGCGGTGAGCGTACCTGTCCAGGCCGTCTGGGCCGATCCCAAAACAGTGCTGGAAA
The DNA here is from genome assembly GCF_002787395.1 of Enterobacter sp. CRENT-193. Classification (NCBI taxonomy): domain Bacteria; kingdom Pseudomonadati; phylum Pseudomonadota; class Gammaproteobacteria; order Enterobacterales; family Enterobacteriaceae; genus Enterobacter; species Enterobacter sp. CRENT-193. Next base: position 2,809,969 of record NZ_CP024812.1, read on the forward strand.
AAGGGGGGATCGGTTATGATTCGCGCTGGCAGGCCCTGGCAAATGCCTTACACCTTTCTCTGAGCACGCTCGCATCGCGAATCAACAGTAACCCGCACGGGCGATTTATTTACCTTGCCCGTCAGGTTGATCCCTCCCAGGCAAAGTGGATCGATAAGCTGCGTCTCCCGGGTATCAACCTTCGCGATGAGTCCCGCCGCTTTTATCCTGCCGGGCACGTGGCGGCGAACCTGATTGGCTTCACCAATATTGATGGTCAGGGCATTGAGGGTGTCGAGAAAAGCTTCAACACGCAGCTTACCGGGAAGGCAGGCGTGCGGCTGGTCAGGAAAGATCGCTACGGACATGTGGTGGAGAACCTCACGGAGGTGGCTCCCGTACCTGCACATAATATCCAGCTTAGTATCGATGAACGCCTGCAAACTATCACCGAAGACGCGCTGGATAATGCCGTGGCGTGGAACAAAGCTGAGTCAGGCGCGTCGGTGCTAATTAATATCCAGACGGGCGAAATTCTGGCGATGGCGAGCTTCCCCGACTTCAACCCCAACAACCGGGAAGGGGCAACGCTGGATGATTTTCGCAATCGCGCGATCAGCGACACCTTTGAACCTGGCTCGACCGTTAAGCCTCTGGTGCTGATGACGGCGCTACAGCAGGGGCTGGTACAGCCTGACAGCGTCATAGACACGCATCCCTACACTATTGATGGCCATCGTATCCGCGACGTGGGCTACTACCCCGAGCTGACGATGACCGGCATCCTGCAAAAATCCAGTGACACGGGCGTGTCCCGTCTTTCGCTGGCGATGCCTGTGCAACGGTTACTGGATACCTATAAACACTTTGGCTTTGGCGAGAGTACCGGGCTTGGCTTAACGGGAGAAAGCGCAGGTTTACTGCCGCAGCGGAAATTCTGGAGCCAGTTAGACCGGGCGACCTTTGCCTTTGGATATGGCCTGATGGTAACCCCCCTCCAGCTGGCGCATGTGTATGCCACCATCGGCAGCTATGGCATTGAACGGCCTCTGTCCATCACCCGAATCGATCCGCCGGTGATTGGCAAGCGGGTGATGCCCGAGGAAATTGTTCACGAGGTGGAGCACATGATGGAGAGCGTCGCATTACCCGGCGGTGGTGGAATCAAAGCGGCGGTGCGTAACTATCGCGTGGCGATAAAAACCGGGACGGCCAAAAAAATCGATGAACACGGTAAGTATGTGGATAAATACGTCGCCTATACCGCAGGCGTTGCGCCTGCCAGCGATCCCCGTTTTGCGCTGGTGGTGGTGATTAACGATCCGCAAAACGGTGCCTATTACGGCGGGGCCGTTTCCGCGCCCGTTTTCAGCGAAATTATGGGGAACGTTCTGCGTCTGGAAAACGTAAAGCCTGACGGGCTGCCGGCAGATTCTGACCATCTGATCGTGATGCATCACCCAGCCGTTTATAACCCTGGCGAATAGCGGTACACTTCGCCTTTTGGTTTACGCCCTGGAGCTGTCATGTCTTTCAGTTGTCCCCTTTGCCACGCGCCGCTGACGCGCGCGGAGAAAACGTTTATCTGTCCACAGGGACATCAGTTTGACCGGGCGAAAGAGGGCTATGTAAATCTTCTGCCGGTACAGCACAAGCGCTCCCGGGACCCGGGTGACAGCGCGGAGATGATGCAGGCGCGCCGGGCGTTTCTCGATGCCGGGCATTATCAACCGCTCAGGGATGCCGTTGTCGCCTTACTCCGTGAATATCTGACAGAAGGCGCATCCGCCATGCTGGATATCGGCTGCGGCGAAGGCTACTACACCGCCACGTTTGCTGACGTGGCGGCTGAGAAGGGCGCCGAAACGTACGGGCTGGACGTATCTAAAGTGGCTATCCGTGCGGCAGCCAAACGCTACTCAGCGGTAACGTTCTGCGTGGCCTCCAGCCACCGCCTGCCGTTTGAGCAAGAGAGTATGGACGCCGTGGTGCGTATCTATGCGCCGTGCAAGGCTGAGGAGCTGGCTCGCGTCGTTAAGCCCGGTGGCTGGGTTATCACCGTCACGCCAGGGCCGCGTCATCTGCTGGAGCTAAAAGGGCTGATCTATGATGAAGTTCACCTGCATGCGCCTCACTCTGAACAGCTGGCAGGCTTTGCGTTAAAGCAGGCGCAGTCGGTAGCGTATGAAATGACGTTGCAGGGAAGTGAAGCGGTGGCGTTACTGCAAATGACGCCGTTTGCGTGGCGGGCAAAACCAGAGGTGTGGGAAACGCTGGCAGCGCAGACAGAATTTCGCTGCCAGACGGATTTCAGCATCCATTGCTGGCAGCGCGAAGGTTAACCCGCGAAGTGTGCCCAAAGGATTTGGGCACCAATCCCGATCAACACGATACCGCCCAGAATTTCGGCGCGTTTGCCTAACAGCGGGCCAATGAACCGACCCACCATCATCCCCAGCGTTGACATGATCAGCGTGGCGCAGCCAATCGCCAGCGCGGTGGCGATAATATTGACCTGCAAAAACGCCAGACCGACACCCACGGCCATTGCATCCAGGCTGGTTGCGATGGCGGTTGTCACCAGAAGCCAGAAGCCGTGGCGTTGCAGCGGCGCATCATTTTCATCGCCGTTGCCACGAAAACCTTCAATCACCATACGTCCGCCGAGGAACACCAGCAGCACGAAAGCAATCCAGTGATTCCACTCCAGCACAAACTGGCTGGCGAGCATCCCCAGTCCCCAGCCGATAAGCGGCGTCAGCGTTTCGATAGCGCCAAAGATGAGACCGGTACGCAGGGCTTCGGAAAATTTAGGTTTATGGAGAGTGGCACCTTTGCCGATAGAGGCGGCAAATGCGTCCATGGACATGCCAAAAGCCAGAAGGATCGTAGCGGAGATATTCATAAGAGCGTCCAGACCGGGGATATCCATATGACACATCACTGCCCCCAGTAAACAGCAGTTGATGTATCTATGGTCTCGCCTGATCGCTTCTGGCACAGTAATTGTGCTTAAAAACGATCCGTACGCGCCACGTTTTTCAACGAGTATGTTGACACGTACATTTCCCGCAGGCAGGAAATCGGCTACTCCCCAACGACGGGCGCAACCTTAACATATTTTGAGAATATAAAACAACAACGAAGATGGCTTTATATAGCCACTATGTTGATAACGATTTTCATTTAGATTTATGCGTGAAAATATCGTTAATAAATATAAGTCAATTAACAGAGGAGATATAGCACCGGCTATATTGCTGGTTCAAGAATAATGCAATATATAGCCGATGCTATAATGATAACTCATTGAGTTTTAACAAGTAATTTGTATATCTTTTCCAGGTCATCAATATTTCTGACCCGGATGAGCAGGCGGCGTTGTTCTAATTGCATCACCAGAACCCCGTCTTCGGATAAATTCATCTCTTTAATACGGTTATATTCTATCCAGACATTGGCGAAGAAGAATCCGTGTTTTTTAAAAATGAGTTTTGGCGAGCGGATCCAGAACAGGTAAATCGCCATTAATGCCAGCGCACATAATAACCATGTGGTTAATATTGCGCCGTGGCTGGTCACATTATTGTAAATGAGGATGACTACCAGACCGGCGAAGATAAACGCATCAATACGTCCACGGCGTAAGAGGGGAAGGGTCAGCAGCGTCTCGCCGTGGCGGCGAGGCATAATAAACTCGTCATAGATCGCGTAAGCCAGAAGGGCAACAATAAATAAAACCAGTACGGTGTCCGTGACAGTCATTCATCCTCCAGATAAAAAGACCGGGGGCAAGCCCCCGGTCAGTAACGCATTTTATTACAGACCCAGCAGGCCGACAGCGTAGCCCGCGATACCGATGACGAAGAAGCCAACGATGATCCAAAGCGGGTTCACTTTCTTACGCAGCAGCCACATACAGGCGAAGGTTAACAGCAGCGGTACCAGGCCCGGCATCAGCTGGTCCAGAATGGTCTGCACGGTGGTAACGCGCGTCTGACCATCCTGACCGGTGATCGTTGATACCACCAGCGGGATGTTTACGTGCGTCCACTTGTTAACCAGCGCCCCCATTACAAACAGGCCGAGAATTGACGCCCCCTCAGTCAGTTTTTGCAGGAAGCCGCCGCCCATATCCTTAACGATATCCACACCTTTACGATAGCCGTACGCCACGCCGTAGTAACGGGTCAGCAGACGCACCGCGTTGAACAGGATGAAGAACAGCAGAGGACCGAGCAGGCTGCCGCTCATGGCGATCCCGGCGCCCAGCGCCGCAAAGACCGGACGCACGGTACCCCAGAAAATCGGGTCGCCCACGCCTGCCAGCGGCCCCATCAGACCAACTTTGATACCGTTGATGGCACCATCGTCGATTTCAGCCCCGTTCGCACGCTGCTCTTCCATCGCCAGCGTCACGCCCAGAACCGGCGCCGCAACATAAGGATGGGTGTTGAAGAATTCCAGATGACGCTTAATTGCCTGACGGCGTGCTTCGTTGTTTTCCGGATACAGGCGTTTGATGGCCGGCACCATGGAGAAGCAGAAGCCGAGCGCCTGCATACGTTCGAAGTTCCATGAACCCTGAAACAGGTTAGAACGGATGAACACGCCACGAATATCACCCGGAGTGAGTTTTTTCTCAGTGGTAGTTTTTGTCATATCAACCATTTCGCTCACCTGTTAGTCCAGTTCGTTATCGAGATCGTTGTTACCAGCAGCCTGCGCAGGGGCACCCGCGACACGGTTGTATTTCGGGCTGAGCTGGATATAAAGAATCGCCATCACCGCACCAATCACACCCAGCGCAACCAGGTTGAAGTTGGTGAACGCAGCGGTAACGAAGCCGAGGTAGAAGAATGGCATCAGGTAGCCCGCGCGCATCATGTTGATGACCATCGCATAACCGACCACCACGATCATACCCCCGGCGATATTCAGACCGCTGGTGACCACTTCAGGGATCGCATTCAGCATGCCCTGAACTTCGCTGGTACCGACAGAAATCGCCACGATAACCGCAGGGATCGCGATACGCATCGCTTGCAGGAACAGGGAAGAAACGTGGATCCAGGAGAGCGCGGTGAGGTTGCCGTTTTCGGCCGCCTTATCCGCCGCGTGCTGGAAGGCCACGGTAATAGTACGGACGATAATGGTCAGCACCTGACCCGCTGCGGCCAGCGGGATGGCCAGCGCGATACCGGCACCAATACTCTGATGACCGGCGATAACCAGAACGGTCGAAATAATGGACGCCAGCGCGGCATCTGGCGCAACTGCCGCACCGATGTTCATCCAGCCGAGGGCGATCATTTCCAGGGTACCACCGATGATGATACCGGTTTTCATGTCACCGAGAACGGCGCCAATCAACGTACAGGCCACCAGAGGTCGGTGGAACTGAAATTCATCAAGTACGGACTCCATACCCGCAATACACGCGACGATGAACACCAGCACAATCTGAAGAGTAGTAATCTCCATTGCACTTCTCCTATTACATAAGCTCTATATGAAAAACCGGCCCGGGCTTATTTCCCCACTTTGCCGATCAAATCCATCATTTTCAGTTTCTGATCCGTGGAAACCTTACGGGCTTCCAGCTCGATACCGCGTGCATTCAGCTTGTTGAAGGCCTCGATATCTTTCGCATCCACTGAAATCGCGTTGTTGACCTGCGTTTTGCCCTGACGGAAAGCCATACCGCCAATGTTAACGGAGGTGATTTTCACGCCGCCTTCAACAATGCGTTCAACGTCTGTCGGGTTGGTGAACAGAAGCATCACGCGCTCACCCGCATATTTCGGGTTGTTGTAAACGCGGATCATTTTGGCGACATCCACGACGTGCGCGGTGACGCCCGGCGGTGCAACTTGGGTAAGAAGGGTTTTACGGACAGTGTCGGCGGCCACTTCGTCACTGACCACGATGATGCGTTGTACGTTGGTCTCTTTGGTCCAGCGCGTCGCCACCTGGCCGTGGATTAGACGGTCATCAATACGCGCAAGGCCGATAACCATGTAATCGTTCGGACCCATTGGCTTCGCCGGTGCAGCGGCTTTTGGTGCAGCAGGGGCAGGGGCAGGTTTTTCAACCGGCTGCGCTTTCAGCGCCTTCACCCCTTCGCGACCGGTTTCCACCGCCAGCGCCACCAGCTCGTCAAAGCCTGGGTTGTCGTCACGCGCCATGAAGGTTTCCACCAACATCGGGATATTCACCCCGGCGACGACTTCATAATGCTCTTTATCGACGACAATGCGGCTGGCAGCGTTGAACGGGCTGCCGCCCCATGTATCCACGAGAAACAGCACGCCTTTGCTGGTATCCAGCTTCTCAAGCTGAGCAGTGTATTTTTCAATCAGCGTCTCGGCATTTTCACCGGGAACGAAATCGATCCAGCCGACGTTTTCCTGCTCGCCCAACAGCATTTCTGCCGTTTTGAGTAACTGCTCCGCAGCCCAACCATGTGTGCCTATGACAATAGCAATGGTCACTTGCTACCTCCTTTTATTATCATTTATACGTCTGCCAGGCAGGCGTACTGAGAATCGTATTGGCGAACCGAATCGATTCAGATAAGGGTTAGAGTTCAAAAAAACTAAGACTTCCGCGAATTATTTTAGATAGTGAAAAAATAATTTATGTGATGAAGATCCGTAATTTAGCTACGCCTTACAGATTTTTCTCTAAGATAATCCGCGTGTGTTACAGAAGTTTGCAAAGGAACGTAAATCTTTGCTAAAAACCAATTGTCTCTGATATGTTTAGCGTCCGTTTAATTATTCAGGAGTATAGGGCTACAGCCCACTATATGGACCGTCACCGACGTCAGTCATCTTCCAGGCCATTCCGCGCCTTAATCACCGGCGATCTTCGCCACGCATCGACTCTCATTCCCTTTGAAATGCCCGACATTAGCGGGGCACCGTTTTGTCATTCCTTTAGCAGGAGCGTGTCATGGAATTCTTAATGGACCCGTCAATCTGGGTAGGCTTGCTTACGCTGGTCGTGCTGGAGATCGTTCTCGGTATTGATAACCTGGTGTTTATCGCCATCCTCGCAGATAAACTGCCGCCGAAACAGCGTGATAAAGCCCGTCTGATCGGCCTCTCGCTGGCGCTGATCATGCGTCTGGGCTTACTGTCTGTTATCTCGTGGATGGTCACCCTGACGAAGCCCCTGTTCACCGTCATGGATTTCACCTTCTCCGGCCGCGATTTAATTATGCTGGTAGGGGGACTGTTCCTGCTGTTCAAAGCCACAACAGAGCTGCATGAACGGCTGGAGAACCGGCAGCACGATGATGGCCACGGTAAGGGTTATGCCAGCTTCTGGGTGGTTGTTCTCCAGATTGTGGTGCTTGATGCGGTCTTCTCACTGGATGCGGTGATTACGGCGGTCGGCATGGTGAACCATCTGCCGGTGATGATGGCGGCGGTGGTGATTGCGATGGCGGTAATGCTGCTGGCGTCGAAACCGCTGACGCGTTTCGTCAACCAGCATCCGACGGTCGTTGTGCTGTGTCTGAGCTTCCTGCTGATGATTGGTCTGAGCCTGGTGGCAGAAGGGTTTGGCTTCCATATTCCGAAAGGCTACCTGTACGCCGCGATTGGCTTCTCGATTCTGATCGAGCTGTTTAACCAGATTGCGCGCCGTAACTTTATTAAGCAGCAGTCGAATCAGCCGCTGCGAGCCCGTACCGCAGATGCGATTCTGCGACTGATGGGCGGGCGTCGTCAGGTGAACGTGCAGGCTGATAACGAGAACCGCAACCCGGTTCCGGTGCCGGAAGGCGCGTTTGTGGAAGAAGAACGCTACATGATCAATGGCGTGCTTTCGCTGGCTTCCCGCTCCCTGCGCGGTATTATGACGCCGCGCGGCGAAATCAGCTGGGTGGACGCCAACCTGAGCGTCGACGAAATTCGTCAGCAGCTGCTCTCCTCGCCGCACAGCCTGTTCCCGGTCTGCCGGGGTGAGCTGGATGAGATCATCGGTGTGGTACGCGCGAAAGAGATGCTGGTGGCGCTGGAAGAGGGCGTTAACGTCGAGGCCGTAGCGGCCGCGTCGCCCGCTATCGTGGTGCCTGAAACGCTGGATCCGATCAACCTGCTGGGCGTATTGCGCCGTGCTCGCGGGAGCTTTGTTATCGTCACCAACGAATTTGGTGTGGTACAGGGCCTGGTGACGCCGCTGGACGTGCTGGAAGCCATTGCCGGTGAATTCCCTGATGCGGATGAAACCCCGGAAATCGTTGCCGACGGTGACGGCTGGCTGGTGAAAGGCACCACCGACCTGCACGCACTCTCGCACACGCTGGGCGTCGAAAACGTGGTCAATGATGATGAAGATATTGCCACCGTGGCGGGGCTGGTGATCTCCGTTAACGGGCAGATCCCGCGTATCGGTGATGTGCTGGAGCTGCCGCCGCTGCAAATTACCATCGTCGAAGCCAACGACTATCGCGTTGATATGGTGCGTATTGTTAAAGAGCACTCTGCGCACGATGAAGAAGAGTAACGTTATCTAGCGTAACGGCAGTAAGGGCACGATGTGTCCGTTGTGACGGGCTGGCGGAGAGTGGCTTTCCGCCAGCCATTTCGGAAACTCGCGCAGCGGCATTGGCCGCGCATACAAGTACCCCTGCAAAATATGTACGCTGTGACGGCGCAGGTAGCGTGACTGCTCCTCGGTTTCCACCCCTTCCGCAACCAATTCAATATTCAGCCGCTGGCCAAGCGCAATAATAATATCTGTTACCGTTGAGTTCACGGCGTCGGTGCCGATCGCGGTGGTGAAGGATTTATCAATTTTCAGCACATCCGGATGCAGTTTTTCTAGCCATGAAAGTGAGCTGTTGCCGGTACCAAAATCATCAATCGCAAGTTTCACCCCTTTGCGGTGCAGCTCCCGCACGATGCGGTAATCCACATCCAGCAACGCATCGCGTTCGGTTAACTCCACGATCAACTGTTGAACAGGGCTGGCGTTAAACCAGATGCGGTTGAGATCCTGGATAAGCGCAGCGCGGCGAAAATGGCTGGCGGCCACGTTAATGCCGATATGGAAATCGCGCGAGGCAGGGAAATAGCCTATCTGCCGCACCGTTTCGCTGATGACGTAGCGGGTAAGCGGAACAATCAGGTTATGTTCTTCGGCCAGAGGGATAAAGACATCGGGCGAAATCCATCCCTGACGCGGGTTGTTCCAGCGCAGGAGGATCTCGACGCCGACGCATTCCCGGGTGCGGGCATTCACCAGCGGCTGGCAGAAGAGCTCAAACTCCCTGGCCGCAATTCCCATGTTGATTTCCCAGGTGAAACTGATTCGCCGCGCCGTGGCGAGCCAGGCGATATAGCCCATCAGTAAGCTGAGCATCAACGCCAGCGGCAGCTGGGTGGGCAGATTTTTTAACGCCATTTCGCCAGGCCCGGGGCCGCTCACCGTGACGCTGAAAGGGTAATGTTGTGACGACTGTTCCAGCAGGGAGGCGTTTTCATCGAAGGTCGGCGTAGTCGTCACCTGTTGCCCGTCGCGGAGGAAGTTATCTCCTACTCTCAGGACAACGTCGGTGATCTGCGGCCGCTGCGGCTCGAGAATCATTTTAGTGATGAGATCGATATTCACCACCTCCATCACCCCGTCGTTGCCGTCGCCCGCAACGGGAGACCACTGAATCAGTACCGGGCTGCCTTTTACCAGCCACCGGTCAGTCGACAGCAGCAGCCTGGATTCACTGACTGGAAGCTCCGGCACAAACTCACTGACGGGCACATTACGGCTGCCAAAGACGCTTGAGCAATACAGTATTCCGTCTTGAATGAGGGCGATGGAGCGTACGGTCTGGAGGATCGCCGCCTGTTTTCGCAGGATCAGATTTGCTTCGGAACAGGGTATGCCAACCAGTGAAAGTAGCGTTTCACGCTGGACCTCTAACGAGAGAAGCACCTTATCAAGCGCACGCACGGTGTGGTGGGTAAAGTCGTGGATCCGATCCTGATTTATGTTGCGCTGTGAAATAAAGCGAATGCCCAGCGTCAGGACGAGCGTAACGAGCGCAACCGTGACACAGACGATAACGCGTTTTCGGCGATAGTCTTTAATGATCGTTTGTGCAGTTTGCATGAACGGTCGCCTGTTAAGCACCGGCCAGAAAAGCCAGACGCAACAGTGACAGTGTAGTGGGGAATACGTGAAGCGACGAGACGAGAGGGGAAAATTCGCCCATCTGTTGCAGATGGGCGAAAGGAAGGCTTAGTCGCACTGCACCTTAATGGCCAGACCGCCGCGTGAGGTCTCACGGTACTTCGCGTTCATGTCCTTGCCGGTTTCGTACATGGTTTCAATAACCTTATCCAGCGACACGCGTGGCTCGCTGGTACGGCGCATCGCCATACGCGAGGCGTTGATCGCTTTGACGGAGGCGATGGCGTTACGCTCAATGCACGGCACCTGCACCTGACCGGCAACCGGGTCACAGGTCAGACCGAGGTTGTGCTCCATACCGATTTCCGCCGCCACGCACACCTGCTCAGGGCTGGCGCCCAACAGTTCCGCCAGACCCGCTGCCGCCATAGAGCAGGCCACGCCCACTTCACCCTGACAGCCTACTTCGGCACCAGAGATGGACGCATTCATTTTGTACAGCGCGCCGATAGCGCCTGCCGCGAGGAAATAACGGATATAGATATCCGGTGTCACGGGCTCAATAAAGTGATCGTAATAGGCCAGCACCGCCGGAACGATACCGCACGCGCCGTTGGTCGGCGCCGTCACCACGCGACCACCCGCTGCGTTCTCTTCGTTAACCGCGAGGGCAAACATGTTCACCCAGTCGACCACGTTCATTGGGTCATTGGAGAACTTGTCGGTGGTGACCAGCATGCGGCGCAGCGCAGAGGCACGACGCGGTACGCGCAGAGGCCCAGGCAGAACACCCTCGGTGTTCATCCCGCGGTCAATACAGGCGCGCATGGTTTGCCACACGTTAGCAAAATAGTCTTCGATCTCTTTCTTGCTGTGCAGCGCCAGTTCGTTCTGCATCACCATGCCGGACAGGGACAGACCGGTCTCTTTGCAGTAGCCCAGCATCTCGGTGGCCGATTTAAACGGATAGGGCACATTGACGTCGCCCGCGCTCTCTTTACCAAAGTGTTCTTCGTCAACGATAAAGCCGCCGCCGATGGAGTAGTAGGTTTTACTGTAGATCTCTTTTTCGCCGCTCCAGGCGTGGATGGTCATGCCGTTTTCATGCAGCGGCAGGTTGTCGCTACGAAAACGCATCCCGTCATCCTGCGGAAAGTCCACTTCGTGCTGACCGTTAGCCAGCAGCAAGCGTCCGCGCGTTTCCACGTCGCGGATAAATGCCGGAATGGCATCAATATCAACAGTGTCCGGCATATTGCCTGCCAGACCCATAATAATGGCGATATCGGTGTGGTGGCCTTTACCCGTTAATGACAGTGAACCGTAAACGTCTACGGCGACACGGGTAACGCTTTCCAGTAATCCTTTTTCGACCAGATCATCGACGAACTGTTTACCGGCCTTCATCGGCCCTACAGTGTGGGAAGAGGAAGGACCAATCCCCACTTTGAACATGTCGAATATACTAATCACTTTCACACTCCTGACAGGGTTACTGGGGTTCCAGTAACGATGTTATAACTGCGCATAGTGTAAGAGGGAACACCAACCTCGGCTTAACTATTCACATGAATTAAACTAATGGTTAACGATGGTTTTGCTAATAGCGCGACGCCGATCGCAAACCTGCCAGAAAAGGGCGGAATGTAAAGTATAGTCAAGGCTTCAGGCCGATTTGCAGGGCCAGCTCACGAATGATGCCTGCCGTCATGCCCCAGACAAAATAATGCTGATACCACGACAGCCAGACCCGATGATCGTGTCCGCGGCGGTGAATATCCAGTGGGTGATAGCGGCCCAGACGAAGGGCCTCTTCCAGCGGCATTTCGAACACCGCTGAAACTTCATCGACGCTGGCGTGATACTGAAGGTCGGGCGGAATAATGCCAACGACCGGCGTGACCTGAAAACCGGTTACGCTGTCCACTGGCGGCAGCACGCCGATCACCTCGACTGTCTCCGGGGGGATCGCCACTTCCTCATGCGCTTCACGCAGTGCGGCGGCAATCAGGGATGCATCGGTGCTGTCCACCGCGCCGCCCGGAAACGCAACCTGACCGGCGTGTTTTCGCATATGCGGTGAGCGCTGGGTAAGCAACAGACCCGGCTGCTCACGGCGCACGACCGGGATCAGCACCGCCGCCTGACGTTGATTCAGCGTGGCGCGGCTAACCTGGGGCCGCAGAAGCTGAAAGCGTGACAGAAAATCATCCAGCGTCAGGTTGTCTTTCTTCACCGTGAGTTCTCCAGTTGTTTCAGGATACGATTCACTTTATCAAAGGTTTCCTGATATTCCGCCTCGACCTGGCTATCGGCCACAATGCCACCGCCTGCGGAACAGTACAGGTTACCGTCGCACGCCGTCAGGGTGCGAATAGTGATGCTGGTATCCATGGTGCCGCACAGACTCACATAGCCGATGCTGCCGCACCAGGCGTTGCGGCGATGTGGTTCCAGTTCGTCGATGATCTCCATCGCCCGGACCTTCGGCGCGCCGGTGATGGAGCCGCCCGGAAACGCGGCGCGGAGCAGATCGCAGGCGGTTCGCGAGGCCGGCAGGCGTGCGGTGATGGTGCTGACCAGATGATGCACCGCCGGGAAAGGCTCCACGACGAACAGCTCCGGCACGCGCACGCTGCCCGGCTCGGCGACGCGACCAATATCATTGCGCATCAGATCGACAATCATCAGGTTTTCGGCACGATCTTTGGGAGAGGCCGCCAGCGTCTCCGCCTGCTGGCGGTCGGCGTCGGCGTTGGCAAGGCGCGGCAGTGTGCCCTTTATTGGGCGGGTCTGAATCATACCGTCAGCCAGGTGGATAAAACGCTCAGGCGAAAGGCTGAGTATGGCGCCGTGTTCAAAGCGTAAAAATGCACTGAACGGGGCCTTATTGCTGGCATTGAGGCGGGTAAACGCCTGCCATTCGTCTCCCTTGTACGCCGCCTGGAAACGCTGGGCAAGGTTGACCTGATAACAGTCGCCACTGTGAAGATACGCCTGCACACGGGAGAATTTTTCCGCGTATTCCTCCGCGCTCATGTTCGAGCGCCAGCCGGAGGTCAGCATAAAGTGTTCCGGGGCGGCGGGCCGTTGCGCCTCAAGCCAGGCCAGACGCGCCTGTACGTCCCGGTGGCTCAGCAGAGAAACCGTCTGCTTACGGTGATCCACGATCAGCGCCCAGTCATACAGCCCCACCGCCATATCCGGCAGGGAAATATCCGCCTGCGCATGCTCGGGCAGCTTTTCGAAACGGCGACCCAGATCGTAACCAAACAGGCCCAGCGCGCCCCCCTGGAAAGGCAGATCCGGATCCGGTGTGGCAGTTAAGCCCAGAGCATCGATCTCGTTCTGAAGCCGCATCAGCGGATCGTCCGTTGGCGACAGCGCATCGGTCGTCAGCGTTTTAACCGGGTCGGCCACCAGAATATCAAAGCGGCTGTAGGGGTGATCCGCATGGCCGGAGTGCAGCAGCATGGCAAAAGGAAGGTGGCTCAGACGGGCAAACCAGAACTCCGCGGCGTCAGCACGCCAGGGCAAGGTCATAACAGTGGGGAAGCGCATGTTCATGTATGGCATACTACCGGGCAGCGTGAAATAATTAGCGCGAATAATTTAGCAGGAGTTAACGATGTTTGCAGGTTTACCTTCTCTCAGCCATGACCAACAGCAGAAAGCCGTTGAACGTATTCAGGAGCTGATGTCCCAGGGGATGAGCAGCGGACAGGCAATTTCCCAGGTCGCGGAAGAACTTCGCGCCACCCATACCGGCGAGCGGATCGTGGCGCGCTTTGAGGATGAAGATGAAGAATAACCGGCTTACACTGCCGCGATAATCTTGATCTCAACCTTATATTCCGGTTTCATCAGCGTGGCCTGTACGGTGCAGCGTACAGGCGCGTGACCCGCCACCACCCACGCATCCCATGCTTTATTCATCGCCGCGAAATCGTCTTTATTCGCCAGAAAAATCGTCGCATCCAGAATGCGGGATTTGTCGCTGCCCTGTTTTTCCAGTACGGCGTCGATCTGCGCCAGGGTGTTGGCGGTCTGCTCGAAGGCGTCGGCGTCCAGATTGGCAGGGACGCCGGTGTAGTACAGCGTCTGGTTGTGGATCACCACATCAGACCAGCGGGCTTCGGCATCAATGCGCGTAATTGTCATAAACGTATCCTCGTTATCTTTCGTCGTCAGGCGGCAAGACTGCCATAATGTTCCGCCGTCGTCACTATTTGGGGTGGCACCGGAGAGAAGGGGCTGACATAATCCCTGTGCAAAAATACAGTGAGAGAACACCGTGGCAGACGATTTTTCCCCAGAGGGTCAGTTAGCACAGGCTATCCCCGGCTTTAAACCGCGCGAACCCCAACGTCAGATGGCGCATGCCGTTGCGCACGCTATCGACAAGGCGCAGCCGCTGGTCGTGGAGGCCGGTACCGGTACGGGGAAAACGTATGCTTACCTCGCTCCTGCGCTGCGGGCGAAAAAGAAGGTGATCATCTCTACGGGATCAAAAGCGCTCCAGGATCAGCTCTACAGCCGCGATTTACCCACGGTGGCGAAAGCGCTGAAATACAAAGGGCGTCTGGCCTTGCTGAAAGGGCGTTCTAACTACCTGTGTCTGGAGCGTCTTGAACAGCAGGCGCTGGCGGGCGGCGACCTGCCGGTACAAACCCTGAGCGATGTGATCGTCCTGCGCGCCTGGGCCAACCAGACGGAGGAGGGGGACATCAGCACCTGCGCGAGCGTGCCGGAAGACTCCCCGGCCTGGCCGCTGGTGACCAGCACCAATGACAACTGCCTCGGCAGCGACTGCCCGCTGTATAAAGACTGTTTTGTGGTGAAAGCGCGTAAAACCGCGATGGACGCCGACGTGGTGGTGGTGAACCATCACCTGTTTCTTGCGGATATGGTGGTCAAGGACAGTGGTTTCGGCGAGCTGATCCCGGAGGCGGAGGTGATGATCTTCGATGAAGCCCATCAGCTACCGGACATCGCCAGCCAGTATTTTGGGCAGTCGCTTTCCAGCCGTCAGCTTCAGGATCTGGCGAAAGATATTACCATTGCCTATCGCACCGAACTCAAAGATACCCAGCAGTTGCAGAAGTGCGCGGACCGCCTGGCGCAATGCGCACAGGATTTCCGCTTACAGCTTGGCGAGCCGGGCTATCGCGGCAACCTGCGCGAACTGCTCGCAGACAAAAATATCCAGCGCGCGCTGCTGCTGCTCGATGATGCCCTTGAACTCTGTTACGACGTGGCGAAGCTGTCCCGCGGACGTTCAGCGCTGCTGGACGCCGCCTTCGAGCGCGCCACGCTTTACCGTGGGCGGCTGAAGCGGCTGAAAGAGATCAACCAGCCGGGCTACAGCTACTGGTACGAATGTACCTCGCGCCACTTCACCCTGGCGCTCACGCCGCTGACCGTTGCTGATAAATTTAAAGAGGTGATGGCGCAAAAGCCCGGCACCTGGGTCTTTACCTCGGCCACGCTGTCGGTCAATGACGATCTGCACCACTTTACCGAGCGCCTCGGCATTGAGCAGGCGGAATCCCTGCTTCTGCCGAGCCCGTTCGACTATGAGAGACAGGCGCTGCTGTGCGTGCCGCGCAATCTGCCGCTGCCTAACCAGCCGGGCGCGGCGCGACATCTGGCGGCCATGCTGAAGCCGATGATCGAGGCCAACAACGGGCGCTGCTTTATGCTCTGCACCTCACACGCCATGATGCGCGATCTGGCCGAGCAGTTCCGCGCCACCATGACGCTACCGGTGCTGTTGCAGGGGGAGACCAGTAAAGGCCAGCTGCTCCAGCAGTTTGTCAGCGCCGGTAATGCCCTGCTGGTGGCGACCAGTAGTTTCTGGGAAGGGGTAGACGTGCGCGGCGACACGCTCTCGCTGGTGATTATCGATAAGCTGCCGTTTACATCGCCGGACGATCCGCTTCTGAAAGCGCGCATGGAGGACTGCCGTCTGCGCGGGGGCGATCCGTTCGACGACGTCCAGCTGCCGGACGCGGTCATCACGCTTAAACAGGGGGTAGGGCGACTGATCCGCGACGTCACCGATCGCGGGGTGCTGGTGATCTGCGACAACCGCCTGGTGATGCGTCCCTACGGCGCGACCTTCCTCGCCAGCCTGCCGCCCGCGCCGCGCACGCGGGATATTAAACGCGCGGTCCGCTTCCTGGCGAACCCGACGGCGGAGTAATTCTTCCCGGAGTGTGTTAAGATGCGCGCCATTTTGTGACTGACCATTGCGAGAGCGCGACGACTGATGCGAATTCTGGCTATTGATACCGCGACAGAGGCCTGTTCCGTTGCCCTGTGGAACGACGGTACGATTTTTGCTCATTTCGAAGAGTGCCCACGGGAACACACCCAACGTATTCTGCCCCTGGTAAAAACCATTTTAACCGAGGGCAACACCGCCCTGACTGACCTCGACGCGCTGGCCTACGGCCGTGGTCCGGGCAGCTTTACGGGCGTACGTATCGGGATTGGCATTGCGCAGGGGCTGGCGCTGGGCGCTGACCTGCCGATGATCGGCGTCTCCACGCTTGCGACCATGGCCCAGGGAGCATGGCGCATGACCGGCGCCACCCGCGTGCTGGCTGCGATTGATGCCCGCATGGGGGAAGTCTACTGGGCGGAGTACACCCGTGACGAAAACGGCGTCTGGCACGGCGAAGAGACGGAAGCGGTGCTTAAACCTGAAGCCGTCACCGGGCGCCTGAAACAGCTCTCCGGTGAGTGGGCGACGGTCGGAACCGGCTGGGCGGCGTGGCCGGAGATGGCGGAGGACACCGGCCTTACGCTGGTGGACGGTAACATGCTCCTGCCCGCCGCCGAAGATATGCTGCCGATTGCCTGTCAGCTGCTTGCCGCAGGAAAAACCGTGGCGGTTGAACACGCTGAACCGGTTTATTTACGAAACACCGTCGCGTGGAAGAAACTTCCTGGCCGCGAGTGAATCTCAGTAACAGGAACTGAGAAAAAGGAGTCGCATCATGGCGGTTCAGACTAAAGTTGTACGCTTTTTTATGGCAGGCGCGGTTGCCATAGCACTGAGCGGGTGCGTCACCGTTCCTGATGCGATCAAGGGCACCAGCCCGACGCCACAGCAGGATCTGGTACGCGTGATGAATGCCCCGGAGCTGTATGTCGGGCAGGAAGCACGGTTTGGCGGCAAGGTGGTTGAAGTGCTAAACCAGCAGGGGAAAACCCGGCTGGAGATTGCCACCGTTCCACTGGACGACGGCGCGCGGCCTGTTCTGGGTGAAGCCTCGCGCGGGCGGATCTACGCTGACGTCAGCGGCTTCCTCGATCCGGTAGATTTCCGCGGGCAGCTGGTGACCGTCGTCGGGCCAATTACCGGTTCGGTGGCGGGGAAAATCGGCAATACGCCATACAAATTTATGACCATGCAGGTGAACGGCTACAAACGCTGGCGTATCGCCCAGCAGGTGGTGATGCCGCCACAGCCAATCGATCCGTGGATGTGGGGACCGCATCCGTATCGTTACGGCTACGGTGGCTGGGGCTGGTACAATCCAGGCCCTGCACAGGTTCAAACAATAGTAACTGAGTAAGTTACTGTTATTGTTAGGAAAGAGACAGCGGCTCAGCCGCTGTCTCTGTTTTTTTACGGATAAAACGAAAAAAAAGAGTGACGCGCTTCGCAACCTGCAATCTGAACAATTAATAAACTGGTACGCTGAGTTAATATAATGTTAACAAACTGTTTATTATCGGGGCTGTGATGACGACGAACACTCATTTCAGAGGTGATGCATTGAAAAAGGTTTGGCTTAACCGTTATCCCGCGGATGTCCCTGCGGAGATCAATCCTGACCGTTATCAATCCCTGATTGAATTATTTGAACACTCGGTACGGCGCTACGCTGACCAGCCCGCGTTTGTGAATATGGGCGAAGTGATGACTTTCCGTAAGCTGGAAGAGCGCAGCCGGGCGTTTGCGGCCTATTTACAGGAAGGGTTGGGCTTGCAGAAAGGGGATCGCGTCGCGCTGATGATGCCAAACCTGCTGCAATACCCGGTGGCGCTGTTCGGCATCCTCAGGGCAGGGATGATCGTGGTTAACGTTAACCCGCTCTATACCCCGCGCGAGCTGGAACATCAGTTGAATGACAGCGGCGCGGCGGCGATTGTGATTGTCTCCAACTTTGCCCACACGCTGGAAAAAGTCGTTGAAAAAACTCAGGTTAAGCACGTCATCCTGACGCGCATGGGTGACCAGCTCTCTACCGCGAAAGGTACGCTGGTCAACTTTGTCGTTAAATACGTTAAGCGGCTGGTGCCGAAATACCACCTGCCGGATGCCATCTCCTTCCGCCGCGCCCTGCATGCGGGCTACCGGATGCAATACGTAAAGCCGGAGATCGTGTCCGAGGATCTGGCCTTCCTGCAATACACGGGCGGCACCACCGGCGTGGCGAAAGGGGCGATGCTGACCCACCGTAACATGCTGGCGAACCTTGAGCAGGTTAACGCCACCTACGGGCCGCTGCTGCACCCGGGCAAGGAGCTGGTGATCACCGCGCTTCCGCTGTATCACATTTTTGCGCTGACCATGAACTGCCTGCTGTTTATCGAGCTTGGCGGTCAAAACGTATTGATCACCAACCCGCGCGATATCCCGGGGCTGGTCAAAGAGCTGGCGAAATACCCGTTCACCGCCATGACCGGCGTGAACACCCTGTTTAACGCGCTGCTTAACAATAAAGAGTTCCAGCAGCTCGATTTCTCCACGCTGCACCTCTCCGCGGGCGGCGGGATGCCGGTTCAGCAGGCGGTTGCCGAGCGCTGGGTGAAACTCACCGGGCAGTATCTGCTGGAAGGCTATGGCCTGACGGAGTGCGCCCCGCTGGTCAGCGTTAACCCGCATGACATCGACTACCACAGCGGCAGTATCGGTCTGCCGGTCCCGTCGACGGAAGCAAAACTGGTAGATGATGAGGATAACGAAGTGCCTCACGGTGAGCCAGGGGAGCTATGCGTCAGAGGGCCGCAGGTGATGCTGGGCTACTGGCAACGTCCGGATGCCACGGATGAGATCATCAAAGACGGCTGGCTGCACACGGGCGACATCGCGGTGATGGATGACGAAGGCTTCCTGCGCATCGTCGATCGCAAGAAAGACATGATCCTGGTGTCAGGGTTTAACGTCTATCCGAACGAAATCGAAGACGTGGTGATGCAGCACAGCGGCGTGCTGGAAGTGGCGGCGGTGGGCGTTCCTTCCGGCAGCAGCGGTGAAGCGGTGAAGATATTTGTGGTCAAGAAAGATCCTTCTCTGACCGAGGATGCGCTGATAACGTTCTGTCGCCGTCAGCTGACGGGCTATAAAGTGCCGAAGCTGGTGGAATTCCGGGATGAGCTGCCGAAATCCAACGTCGGGAAGATATTACGACGAGAATTACGTGACGAAGCCCGTGCCAAAGTGGACAATAAGGCCTGAGCTTCACGTTAATCGCCCAGACGCCGGTTAAGCCGGCGTTTTTTATGGGCGCAAACAAAAGAGAGTCCGATTTGAATTACCAGATGATCACTACCAACGACGAGCTGGCTTCGCTGTGCGAGGTGACGCGTGAATTTCCCGCTATCGCCCTGGATACGGAATTTGTCCGCACCCGAACGTACTATCCGCAGCTGGGTCTGATTCAGATGTATGACGGCAAACACGTGTCATTGATTGACCCCCTCGGCATTACCGACTGGGCGCCAATGCGCGAGCTGTTGCTGGATACCGCCGTGACCAAATATCTGCACGCGGGCAGTGAAGATCTGGAAGTCTTTCTCAACACTTTTGGCATCATGCCGCAGCCGCTGATTGATACCCAGATCCTCGCGGCGTTCAGCGGTCGTCCGCTCTCCTGGGGCTTCGCCGCGATGGTGGAAGAGTACACCGGTCTGACGCTGGATAAGAGCGAATCGCGTACCGACTGGCTCGCGCGTCCCCTAACGGCGCGTCAGCTTGAATACGCCGCGGCAGACGTCTTTTACCTTCTTCCAATTGCCGGCCAGCTTATGAAAGAAGCTGAGGCGTCCGGCTGGCTGTCTGCCGCACTGGACGAGTGCCGCATGACGCAGCAGCGTCGTCAGGAAGTGGTTGATCCGAAAGAGGCCTGGCGTGACATCACCAACGCCTGGCAGCTGCGCACCCGCCAGCTGGCCTGTCTGCAACTGCTGGCTGACTGGCGTCTGCGTAAAGCACGTGAGCGCGATCTGGCGGTTAACTTCGTGGTGCGTGAAGAACACCTGTGGGCGGTGGCGCGCTATATGCCGGGTAGCCTTGGCGAACTGGACAGCATTGGCCTTTCCGGGAGTGAGATCCGTTTCCACGGTAAAACGCTGCTCGCGCTGGTAGAGAAAGCTCAGCAGCTGCCGGAGGACGCACTGCCAGAACCACTGCTTAACCTGATGGATATGCCGGGCTACCGCAAGGCGTTCAAAGATATCAAAGCGCTGGTGCAGACGGTGGCGGGGGAAAGCAAACTGAGTGCCGAACTGCTGGCTTCACGTCGTCAGATTAACCAGCTGCTGAACTGGCACTGGAAGTTGAAACCGCAAAATGGTTTACCGGAGCTGGTCGCCGGATGGCGGGGGGAACTGATGGCCGAACGCCTGAATACCCTGCTGGAAGGGTATCCGCGCTAAAGAATTGTAGCCCCGGTAAGCGCAGCGCCACCGGGGAAATTGCCGGGTGGCGCGTTGCTTGCCCGGCCTACAAAACCACAACCGGATTAACGCGACTCTTCCGCTTCCGGAAGCGTGACGTTCAGCTCCAGAATCGAAATATCCCCGTCTTTTTGCTCCAGCTGAACGGTGACCATTTCCGGGTCAATCTGCACGTATTTGCAGATCACTTCCAGAATGTCTTTGCGCAGCTGCGGCAGGTAGTGCGGTTCGGCGTCGCTACGACGACGTTCCGCCACAATGATTTGCAGACGTTCTTTTGCGATGTTGGCGGTGCTTTTTTTCCGCGAGAGAAAAAAGTCCAGTAATGCCATAACTTATCCTCCGAACAGGCGTTTGAGGAAACCTTTCTTCTCTTCTTCAATGAAGCGGAAAGGACGTTCTTCTCCCAGCAGACGGTCAACGGTATCCGCATACGCTTTACCCGCGTCTGCCTGTGTATCCAGGATCACGGGCTCGCCCTGGTTAGAGGCGCGCAACACGGACTGATCTTCCGGGATCACGCCAACCAGTTTGATGCGCAGGATCTCCAGCACGTCTTCCATGCTCAGCATGTCACCTTTGTTCACCCGGCCCGGGTTGTAGCGGGTCAGCAGCAGGTGCTCTTTGATTGGCTCCTGGCCATTTTCCGCGCGACGGGATTTCGAGGCCAGAATGCCGAGAATACGATCGGAATCACGTACTGACGAGACCTCCGGGTTGGTGGTGATGATGGCTTCATCCGCGAAGTAGAGCGCCATCAGCGCGCCGGTTTCGATACCGGCCGGGGAGTCGCAGACCACGAAGTCGAACTCCATCTTTTTCAGATCGTCGAGCACCTTTTCCACGCCTTCGCGGGTCAGGGCGTCTTTATCACGGGTCTGGGACGCCGGAAGAATGTAGAGGTTCTCGGTACGCTTATCTTTAATCAGCGCCTGGTTAAGGGTGGCATCGCCCTGAATGACGTTCACGAAGTCATACACCACGCGACGCTCGCAACCCATGATCAGGTCCAGGTTACGCAGACCGATATCGAAGTCGATTACGACGGTTTTCTTTCCCTTCTGGGCCAAACCAGTAGCGATGGCCGCGCTGGAGGTGGTCTTGCCAACGCCTCCTTTACCCGAAGTCACAACAATAATGCGTGCCATAGAAATTCCTTGTTAAAAGGGATCAATTTAACGGTTGAACGGTCAAAGCGTTATCTGCCAGTTGCAGACGGGCCGCTTTGCCATAAAATTCGGCTGGGATTTTATCGCTCAGCCAATATTCACCTGCGATAGACACCAGTTCTGCCGTCAGGTGAGTACAAAAAATTTGTGCTTCTCGATCGCCGCTGGCGCCCGCAAGCGCACGTCCACGCATCATACCGTAAACGTGAATATTGCCATCTGCAATCAGTTCAGCGCCCGCACTGACGTGGCTTGTAACAATCAGATCACAGTTTGGCGCATAAATGCGCTGACCGGAACGAACCGGCAGATCAATCAATCGCGTTTTTGTGACTGGGGCTACATTTTGCGCCGGAGGCGGGGGAGCGGGAACGGTTGCAGGCGTTGCACGTGGGGCTTTTTCTTTGCCCTCGTTTAACAAGGGCAAACCCGCGCGTTCAATTTCGGCTTTTAACTCTGCGTCTTTGCAGCCGCTAATGCCCACGATGCGCAACCCCGTGGAGGCGACGGCCTGCTGGAGCCGCTTCCAGTTAATCGGCCCCTCAAGGTCGCTTACATTGACGACGACAGGAGCATGCTTAAGAAAAGCGGGAGCCTGCGCGATTTTGTCTTCTAACGCCTGACGAATAACCTCGGGTTTTGCATCATGCAAATGAACCACTGATAAGGTGAAGCTACTGCCTTTAAGCTCGATGGGCGTATTTGACATCCTGGCCTTACTCAATTTGCTATTAACCGCAACACATCGCCGCGATATTCCGAAGAGTATCAGGCATGTTATAGTCAGGAGTATATTGAGGCAAGCAACCACCCGTTAATTCAGAGTAAAAACATGTTTTGTGTGATCTACAGAAGTACCAGCCGCGACCAGACCTACCTTTATGTCGAAAAGAAAGACGATTTTTCCCGCGTGCCTGAAGAATTAATGAAAAGCTTTGGCCGACCGCAGCTGGCGATGCTGCTGCCGCTGGACGGCCGTAAGAAGCTGGTGAACGCCGATCTGGAGAAAGTCAAAAAGGCGTTAACCGAGCAGGGCTATTATTTACAGCTTCCGCCGCCACCGGAGAATTTATTAAAACAGCATCTTGAGGTGAGCGGAAAGAAATAAGCCCGGGTCCTTCCGGGAACAACTCATCAACCGATTGGGGTCGACCATGTATCAACATCATAACTGGCAAGGTGCATTACTGGATTATCCCGTCAGCAAAGTGGTCTGCGTGGGCAGCAACTATGCAAAACATATTCAGGAGATGGGCAGCGCCGTGCCGGAAGAGCCGGTTCTGTTTATTAAGCCAGAAACCGCACTGTGCGATATTCGCCAGCCGCTGGTTCTGCCGCAGGGACTGGGCTCGGTGCATCATGAAGTGGAGCTGGCGGTGCTGATCGGCGCGACGCTGCGCCAGGCGACCGAAGAGCATGTAGAGAAAGCGATTGCGGGTTACGGTGTCGCGCTTGACCTGACGCTGCGTGATGTTCAGGGCAAAATGAAGAAAGCGGGGCAGCCGTGGGAAAAAGCGAAGGGTTTTGATAATTCATGCCCGATTTCCGGTTTCATTCCGGTGAGTGAATTTACCGACGATCCGCAGAACACGCCGCTCAGCCTGAAGGTCAACGGCGAGATCCGCCAGCAGGGAACGACCGCTGACATGATCCATAAGATCGTTCCGCTGATTGCCTACATGAGCCGCTTCTTCACCCTGAAACCTGGCGACGTGATCCTCACCGGCACTCCGGAAGGTGTGGGGCCGCTGCTTAGCGGCGACGAACTGGATGTCAGTTTTAACGGCCTGTCGCTGAAAACCCGCGTGCTGTAAAAGCACCTTGCCGCCTGAAAAGGGCGGCAAAACTTGCATCAACGTGCCAGACTCGTTATAAGGTGCGCTCTATTTTGACGTGTGGACATCCCGATGAACGACATTCCTTTCTGGCAAAGCAAAACTCTCGACGACATGACCGACGCGGAGTGGGAATCGTTGTGTGACGGCTGCGGGCAGTGCTGCCTGCATAAGCTGATGGATGAAGATTCGGACGAGATCTATTTCACCAACGTAGCCTGCAAGCAGTTAAACATCAAAACCTGCCAGTGCCGCAACTATGAGCGCCGTTTCGAATATGAGCCGGACTGCATCAAGTTAACCCGTGAAAATCTACCGACCTTTGAGTGGCTGCCGCATACCTGCGCGTATCGCCTGCTGGCGGAAGGGAAAGATCTGCCCACATGGCATCCGCTGTTGACGGGGTCGAAAGCGGCGATGCACGGCGAACGTATTTCCGTGCGCCACATTGCGGTGAAAGAGTCCGAGGTGCGGGACTGGGAAGACCACATTATGAATCACCCTAATCGGTGATAATAAAAAACCCGCCGAGGCGGGTTTTTTATTGTTCACAATTGTGTCGAGTGGCGCTGCGCTTACCCGACCTGCAAAACTGACGTTGCCGTTCTGCTTTTACCTTCCAAAAAGATCGCGTTTCTTTGGTTTGAACGGCTGGGCAATCAGCACCAGCAGCGCCACCACAAAGTAGGCGACAAAAATGCCCACCAGCCACTGCGGCATCTCCAGCGTCAGGAATTCCCACTGGCGTACAGAGCAGTCACCGGAGGCCACAAACACCTGCGGCAGCCATTTATCCAGCGGCAGCCAGCTCGGGAAGCGGGCGGCAAAATCGCAGGTCATAAACGGCGACGGGTGAAGCTGCATTTGGGTGTGCTCCCAGGCAAGCGCAATGCCTTTCCCGGCGCTGTACAGCCAGATGGCAATTGCCGCATAGCGTAACGGTGATTTGGGTGCAATCGCACCTACCAGACCCGCGCCCATAATGCCGAACAGCGCACAACGCTCATAAATACACAGTACGCAAGGTTTCAGCCCCATCACATGCTGAAACCACAGCGCGACCATTTCCAGCGCAAAGGCGGTCAGGGCCATCAACAACCACGCTCCGCGACCGCGTGAGCACTGGTTCAAAAATCGCAACATAATCATTTCCCTGGAACATGCTTAGACAGCGCAGTGTAAACGAATTTTAATGCGCCGCAAGTATACCTGCTTGCAATAACCATTGCGTACAGGGAACGAGAGTAATTTTGATGCACAGTAAACCAACCAGGGTAAGCACCAGCGTATACGGCAGCGCCATCCAGACCATTCTTCCATAAGAAAGTCGTATGAGTGGCGCCAGCGCCGAGGTCAGCAGGAAGAGGAATGCCGCCTGACCGTTCGGGGTTGCCACGGAGGGGAGGTTGGTTCCGGTGTTGATCGCCACCGCCAGCAGCTCGAACTGTTCACTGCTGACAATCCCTTGCTCCATCGCGGCTTTGGCCTCATTGATGTATACCGTCCCGACAAAGACGTTATCGGATATAGAGGACAACAGACCGTTAAACAAATAGAACAGCGTTAGCTGCGAATCTGGCGTGGCCTGAAGCACAAACGCGATGATCGGCGCGAACAGATGTTGGTCAATAATCACCGCCACGACGGCAAAAAACACCGCCAGCAGGGCGGTAAACGGCAGCGCTTCGGTAAAGGCTTTTCCGATAGCATGTTCGTCCGTAACGCCGCCCAGGCTGGTTGCAAGGATAATTACCGACAGGCCAATCAGCCCCACCTCGGCAAGGTGGAAGGCCAGCGCAGCGATAAGCCACACGCCGATGAAGCCCTGTGCAATCAGGCGCAGCGTCTCCTGGCGCGTGCGTTGTTTGCGGCTCTGCTCGTCAAACTTATGCAGCTCCTGGCGGACCTGATCGGGCAACGTCGCGCCATACCCAAAGAGGTTGAATTTTTCGACCAGCACACAGGTGGCTAACCCGCAGACCAGCACGGGTACGCTGACCGGCGCCATGCGCAGGAAAAATTCGCCAAAATGCCACTCAGCTGCTTTGGCGATAATCAGGTTTTGCGGCTCCCCGACCATGGTCATCACGCCGCCCAGCGCCGTCCCCACGCCTGCATGCATCATCAGGCTGCGCAGAAATGCGCGGAACTGTTCCAGCACATCGCGGTTGTGCGCCTCAACGTGGCTGTCGTCCTGCAAGTTATCGCCAGGACGAGACGAGGCCACCCGGTGGTAAATCCCGTAAAAGCCGACGGCGACGCTGATCACTACCGCCACGACCGTCAGCGCATCCAGGAAGGCAGAGAGGAAGGCTGCGGCGAGGCAAAACGCCAGCGAGAGCAGCGTTTTCGACGGAATGCTCAGCAGCAAACGGGTGAAGATAAACAGCAGAAGCTGCTTCATAAAGTAGATCCCCGCCACCATGAAGATCAGCAGCAGCAGGACTTCAAGATTCGACGCTATCTCGTTTTTAACATGCTCCGCGCTGGTCATTCCAATGACCACGGCTTCCAGCGCCAGCAGCCCGCCGGGCAACAGCGGATAGCACTTCAGCGCCATCGCCAGGGTAAAGATAAACTCGGCGACCAACATCCACCCGGCAACGAAGGGATCCAGCAAAAAGATACCGGGATTAACGACCAGGAATACCAGTAAAGTGAGTTTGTACCAGTCAGGTGACTGACCTAAAAAGTTGCGCCACAGCGCGCGCCCAAATGAAATTTCCACGACAGACGTCCTTTCCCCGTCAAATAAGACAAGACATCAGTATACGCAAAAATGGCGGCAGAGCGGGGGATTAAGCCATTTGTAAATTTCATAAAAATGAAACGGCGATCCCTCTTTTCTGTCTCTGCTGCGCTATCTGCCTCTGCACGCCTCTGGTATGATGAGTGTAATTTGCTAAAGCTGTGTAATGGAAATCTCACTATGGTCATTAAGGCGCAGAGCCCGGCGGGTTTCGCGGAAGAGTACATCATTGAAAGCATCTGGAATAATCGTTTCCCTGCGGGATCAATTCTACCTGCTGAACGCGAACTCTCTGAACTGATTGGCGTCACCCGTACCACGCTGCGAGAAGTGCTCCAGCGTCTGGCGCGCGATGGCTGGTTGACGATACAGCATGGCAAACCCACTAAAGTGAATAACTTCTGGGAAACGTCCGGGCTGAACATTCTGGAAACGCTGGCGCGTCTCGATCACGAAAGCGTACCGCAGCTGATTGATAATCTGCTTTCCGTGCGCACCAACATCGCCACCATTTTCATCCGCACCGCGTTTCGCCAGCACCCTGAAGATGCGCTGAAGGTACTTGCTACCGCCAATGAGGTGGAAGACCACGCGGATGCCTTTGCGACCCTGGATTACAACGTGTTCCGTGGTCTGGCGTTTGCTTCCGGCAATCCGGTTTACGGTCTGATCCTGAATGGAATGAAAGGGTTATATACGCGCATTGGTCGTCACTACTTTGCTAACCCTGAAGCCCGCAGTCTGGCGCTCGGCTTCTATCATAAACTGAGTAAACTCTGCACCGAAGGGCTGCACGATCAGGTCTATGAAACCGTGCGTCGTTACGGCCACGACTCCGGTGAAATCTGGCACCGGATGCAGAAAACGCTGCCGGGTGATTTAGCGATTCAGGGCCGGTAAAAGAAAAAACCTCTCGATTGAGAGGTTTTTTTTCGCCGGGTGGCGCTACGCTTACCGGGCCTACAGGTCCCGTAGGCCCGGTAAGCGTAGCGCCACCGGGCAAAAAATCCCACTACAGCGTATTCAACCGCGCCGGACACCGCTCCAGCAGCTCCACGCTGCCATCTTCGTTCTGCTGCTCCAGCAAGACGTCAAATCCCCACAGGCGATGCACATGCTTCAGCACTTCCTTACGCCCCTTATCCAGCGGCGCGCGGTTGTGCGGAATATAGCGCAACGTCAGAGAGCGATCGCCGCGCAGATCCACGTTCCACACCTGAATGTTCGGCTCAAGATTACTCAGATTGTACTGGGACGACAGGCGCGAGCGGATCTCGCGATAGCCCTCTTCGTTGTGGATCGCGGAGATCTCCAGGAAGTTGTTGCGGTCATCATCCAGTACGGTGAAGAAGCGGAAATCACGCATGATCTTCGGCGACATGAACTGGCTGATAAAGCTCTCATCCTTAAAATCACGCATCGCGAAGTGCAGCGTTTCCAGCCAGTCGGAACCGGCAATATCCGGGAACCAGTATTTGTCCTCTTCGGTGGGCGACTGACAAATACGCTTGATATCCTGGAACATGGCAAAGCCGAGCGCGTACGGGTTAATACCGCTGTACCACGGGCTGTTATATGCCGGCTGGAACACCACGTTGGTGTGGCTGTGCAGGAACTCCATCATAAACCGTTCAGAGACTTTTCCCTCGTCATACAGGTGGTTCAGAATGGTGTAGTGCCAGAAGGTCGCCCAGCCTTCGTTCATGACCTGGGTCTGCTTCTGCGGATAGAAATACTGGCTCACCTTGCGCACGATGCGCAGGATCTCACGCTGCCAGGGCTCCAGCAGTGGGGCGTTTTTCTCCATAAAGTAGAGCAGGTTTTCCTGCGGCTCGGAAGGGTAGCGACGCGCCTCGGCGACGGTTTTCTCCTCTTCACGTTTTGGCAGGGTGCGCCACAGCATATTCACCTGGCTTTGCAGATACTCCTCGCGGCTCTTCTGCCGGGCTTTCTCCTCCTGCAAGGAGATCTTCTGCGGACGCTTATAGCGGTCAACGCCGTAGTTCATCAGCGCGTGGCAGGAGTCCAGCAGTTTCTCCACTTCGTCCACGCCGTAGCGCTCTTCGCAGTCGGTAATGTAGTTACGGGCGAAGATGAGGTAATCAACGATGGAGCTGGCGTCCGTCCAGCTGCGGAACAGATAGTTATTTTTGAAGAACGAGTTATGTCCATAGCAGGCGTGCGCCATCACCAGCGCCTGCATGGTAATGGTGTTCTCCTCCATCAGATAGGCAATACACGGGTTAGAGTTAATGACGATTTCATACGCCAATCCCTGCTGCCCGTGCTTATACAGCCGCTCTGTCTCAATGAATTTTTTACCAAACGACCAGTGCGGATAGTTAATCGGCATCCCGACGCTGGAGTAAGCGTCCATCATCTGTTCCGAGGTGATGACTTCAATCTGATGGGGGTAGGTATCCAGACGATAGAGTTTGGCCACCCGGTCGATCTCCGCCAGGTAGACATCCAGCAACTCGAAGGTCCAGTCGGGTCCATCGCTCAGACGGGTGCTGTCCCTGGACATGGAATCTAGTGTAGCCATTAGCGCGCCCTCGTTGTTGGTCGCTCTCTCTGACTGGAGAGCCTCCTTTCAAGCATAGATCACCCCATTCAAATACGCGGGGCGCAGAAATTTTTTCTTTGCGATTTCACGTTTTCGATACGGCAAAAAAAGCGGTGCTCACAGAATTTTCTACTGGTTAAAAATAACGCGCAGCAGGAGATCCCAAATAAGCGCTATCCCCTGATACAGCGGGATATGTGAGTTGAGTCACCATAAAAAAGTCATATGTTGAATAATATTTTCAACTAGGTTATCAATCTGTAATTAGATGATTGTTCTTTTGCTCATAATGGAGTGGCTATGCGTGTTGTCATACTGGGAAGTGGTGTCGTTGGCGTAACCAGCGCCTGGTATTTAAGTCAGGCGGGACATGAGGTTACCGTTGTCGATCGCGAATCCGGTCCGGCGCTGGAAACCAGTGCGGCGAATGCGGGGCAAATCTCCCCGGGCTACGCTGCGCCGTGGGCGGCCCCGGGCGTTCCGCTGAAGGCGATCAAATGGATGTTTCAGCGACATGCGCCGCTGGCGATCAGCCTCGACGGCACGCAGTTCCAGCTTAAGTGGATGTGGCAGATGCTGCGCAACTGCGACACCCGCCACTATATGGAAAACAAAGGGCGCATGGTGCGTCTGGCGGAATACAGCCGCGACTGCCTGAAGGCGCTGCGTGCCTCAACGGGCATTGAATATGAAGGACGCCAGGGCGGCACGCTTCAGCTGTTCCGTACCGCGCAACAGTACGAAAACGCGACCCGCGATATCGCCGTGCTTGAAGATGCGGGCGTACCGTATCAGCTGCTGGAAGCCAGCCAGCTGGCGCAGGTGGAGCCAGCGCTTGCCGAGGTCGCGCACAAGCTGACGGGCGGTCTGCGTTTACCGAACGATGAAACCGGCGACTGCCAGCTTTTCACCCAGCGTCTGGCGCGCATGTGTGAGCAGGCCGGGGTGAAATTCCGCTTCAATACTTCTGTCGACAAACTGCTGTCGGAAGGGGAGAAGATTTACGGCGTGAAGTGTGGGGAAGAGGTAATCAAAGCCGATGCCTACGTGATGGCGTTTGGCTCCTACTCAACCGCGATGCTGAAAGGGATCCTGGATATCCCTGTCTATCCGCTGAAAGGCTACTCCCTGACCATTCCTGTGAAAGAGGACAGCGGTGCGCCGGTCTCGACCATTCTTGATGAAACCTACAAAATCGCCATCACCCGCTTCGATAACCGGATCCGCGTCGGCGGCATGGCGGAAATCGTGGGCTTTAATACTGAGCTGCTTAAACCGCGTCGTGAAACGCTGGAGATGGTCGTGGGCGATCTCTTCCCGCGCGGCGGCTTCATTGAGCAGGCGACGTTCTGGACCGGCCTGCGCCCAATGACCCCGGACGGCACGCCGATTGTGGGCCGTACGCCATACAAAAATTTGTGGACCAACACCGGCCACGGCACGCTTGGCTGGACCATGGCCTGCGGTTCGGGCCAGCTGCTGAGCGACCTGATCTCCGGGCGGACGCCGGCAATTCCGTTTGACGATTTGAGCGCCGCACGCTATCAATCAGGGTTTACCCCATCGCGTCCACAACACCTGCACGGCGCGCATAATTAAGGAGTCGCAATGTCCCGTCCTATTCTGGCCCAGCTGGATTTGCAGGCGCTGAAGGATAACCTGCAAATTGTTCGCCGTGCTGCGCCGGGTTCTCGTGTCTGGTCGGTGGTGAAAGCCAACGCCTACGGTCATGGTATCGACCGTATCTGGAGTGCGCTCGGCGCCACCGATGGTTTTGCCCTGCTGAATCTGGAAGAGGCCATCCTGCTGCGCGAGCGCGGCTGGAAAGGACCGATCCTGCTGCTGGAAGGATTCTTCCATGCGCAGGATTTGCCTCTGCTGGATAAGTACCGCCTGACGACCAGCGTTCATAGTAACTGGCAGATCAAGGCGATTCAGGACGCGAAGCTGCATGCCCCGCTGGATATCTATCTCAAAGTGAACAGCGGGATGAACCGTCTGGGCTTTCAGCCTGAACGGGTGCACACGGTCTGGCAGCAGCTTCGTGCGCTGAAAAATGTCGGTGAGATGACGCTGATGGCGCATTTCGCCGATGCGGAAAAGCCGGACGGAATTGCCGATGCCATGGTCCGCATTGAGCAGGCGGCAGAAGGGCTGGACTGTCCACGTTCGCTGTCGAACTCAGCGGCAACGCTCTGGCATCCTGAAGCGCACTACAACTGGGTGCGTCCGGGGATCGTTCTGTACGGCGCGTCACCCTCAGGTCAGTGGCAGGATATCGCCAACAGCGGCCTGAAGCCGGTGATGACGTTACGAAGCGAGATTATCGGCGTGCAGACGTTAAAAGCGGGCGATACGGTGGGCTATGGCAGCCGTTATCGGGCAGCGGGCGAACAGCGTATCGGTATCGTGGCGGGGGGCTATGCAGATGGTTATCCGCGCATCGCCCCGAGCGGCACGCCGGTGTGGGTCGATGGCGTGCGCACCGGCACGGTAGGCACCGTCTCAATGGACATGCTGGCCATTGATTTAACGCCGTGTCCCCAGGCGGGGATCGGGTCACCGGTTGAGCTGTGGGGCAACGAAGTTAAAATTGATGATGTGGCCGCTGCGGCGGGCACCGTTGGGTATGAGCTGATGTGCGCGCTGGCACCCAGAGTGCCTGTTGTGACGGTGTAACTTGTGTATGTGCCGGGTGGCGGCTTCGCCTTACCCGGCCTACAAAAGCCCGAAAGTAGGTCGGGTAAGCGTTATCGCCACCCGGCAAAAAAGCAGCTACTCCGCCTCTTCCTCCATCGGCCTTACGCCGACTTTGCGCACCGCATTATCTTCTTTCTCGGCTACCGTCCAGATCATCCCGGCAAACTCCACCTGGTCACCGACGACCGGCGCAGCCCCTAATAATT
The DNA here is from genome assembly GCF_002787395.1 of Enterobacter sp. CRENT-193. Classification (NCBI taxonomy): domain Bacteria; kingdom Pseudomonadati; phylum Pseudomonadota; class Gammaproteobacteria; order Enterobacterales; family Enterobacteriaceae; genus Enterobacter; species Enterobacter sp. CRENT-193. Next base: position 2,842,011 of record NZ_CP024812.1, read on the forward strand.
TCTGAATAATTTCACCCAGTGTTTGCTGGTTATCGCGATTCTCCAGTCCACCTTCCAGGCCATAAATCAGCGCCACATCCGCAAAGCGGGCGCTGGCTTCGAGGATAAAATCGCCGAAGAAACGCTGATCCAGCGCCACCGGGGGCGACTGGCTGAACAGCTTGCCGAGGGCAGGCAGGTCGCGCTCGCGGCCAATCACGCAGAGAATATCGTTCTCACGCAGCCGCGTGCTGCCGGTCGGGTGAAGCAGGGCGTTATCCCGGAACAGGGCGGCAATGCGCGTTTCAGCGGGCATATGCAGATCGCGCAGGGACGCGCCCACGCACCACTTATCGGCGCTTAGCTGGTAGACAAACTGTTCCCAGGGATTCTCAGGGTGAATATCCAGCCCCACGCGGGAGACCGGCCAGCCAATGGGCGGTACCACCACTTTGGCTTTTTTCGCCGCCCAGCCCAGCGACGTCCCCTGGAACAGCAGCGACACCAGCACCACGAAGAAGGCGACGTTGAAGAACAGGCGGGCGTTGTCCAGTCCGGCCATCATCGGGAACACTGCCAGAATAATCGGCACCGCGCCGCGCAGACCCACCCAACTGATAAATATCCGCTCACGCAGGTTAAACCCGCGGAACGGTAGCAGCCCGGCAAACACCGACAGCGGACGGGCGAAGAAGATCATCCAGGCCGACAAAAGCAGCGCCGGTACGGCGATAGGCAGCAGGTCCGACGGCGTCACCAGCAGGCCCAGCACCAGGAACATGGCAATCTGCGCCAGCCAGGCCAGACCGTCGAAGTTCTGCAAAATGGCGTGACGGTTGCGAATCGGTCGGTTGCCCAACAGGAAACCGCAAAGGTAAACCGCCAGAATACCGCTGCCGTCCAGCGCGGTGGTGACGGCAAAGATCAGGATCCCGCCGCTCAGGGCCAGCAGCGGGTAAAGGCCGGAAGGCAGCGTAATACGGTTGATCGTCTGCTGTAACAGGTAACCGCCGCCGAGACCAATGATAATCCCCAGGCCAAACTGCTGGAGGATGTGCCAGGCGAACATCCAGCTCAGGCCAGTTTCGTGCTGCTGGATCATCTCAATCAGAGTGATGGTCAGGAACACCGCCATCGGATCGTTACTGCCGGATTCAATCTCCAGCGTGGAGCCAACACGTTCATTCAGCCCCTTGCCGCCGAGCAGCGAGAAAACCGCTGCCGCATCGGTCGAGCCGACGATCGCGCCAATCAGCAGGCCTTCCATAATATCGAGGTTAAACAGCCAGGCCGCCATCATACCGGTCAGGCCGGAGGTGATCAGGACGCCGACGGTCGCCAGAGACAGCGCCGGGCCTAAGGCCACGCGGAAAGAACTTGCCTGGGTGCGCATACCGCCGTCCAGCAGGATGACCGCCAGCGCGAGGTTACTCACCATATAGGCGAAAGGGTAATTATCGAAGGGGATACCGCCGATTCCGTCGACTCCCGCCAGCATGCCGATAGCCAGGAAAATGACAAGAATAGGTATGCCAAGGCGCGATGAAAATGAACTTAATAAAATGCTGAAGGTTACCAGGATGGAACCCAGAATGAAAAGACTGATTATCGCTGTGGCACCCAATGTCGTCTTACTCCCACCTCAATGTGAACGCTGTTATTAAAACCCTAACATATTAACAACGGTAACTGCGTATTATTGAGGGGGAATAACGGCTTTTTTATGCCTTTAAGACCGGATGACCGCTGATTGTTAACCGACTGCCTGAATTATCGTGTACAAGGTGCGCCCGGGCGCCCAGCGGCAGCGTAACGGTTTGCTGCTCATGGCCGAAATCCAGGCCAGCGATCACCGGGATATCCAGGCGGGAACGAATGAAATCAATCATCGTTTCCAGGGAATAGCCTGCATCGTAATCGTTGGGGGCTGAACCGCTAAAACTGCCCAGCACAATGGCCGACTGCCGATCCAGGATCCCGGCGTGATACAGCTGCAACAGCATGCGTTCGACACGGAACGGGTGTTCATTGATATCTTCCAGCACCAGTATGCCATCCGTGATCTGCGGCAACCACGGCGTACCAATTAGCGACACCATCATCGCGAGATTGCCGCCCCACAGCTGTCCTTCACATTCCCAGTGCGGTCCATTGCCTTGCCACTCGATGGTGAACGTCGGGTTTTGCAGGGCGCGCCAGAAATGGTCCTGCGTAAACGCATCCAGCTCCGGCGCGCCAAAGTTACCGGCCAGCATCGGGCCGCTAAAGGTAATGACGTTATGCAACGCCAGCAGGCCGAGCTGGATCGCCGTGAAATCGCTGTGTCCGCAGATTAACAGCGGATCCTGCTGCTGGCGCGTGGCCAGCCCGGCCCAGTCGATGCTATCCAGCAGCCGGCTTGCGCCATAGCCGCCGCGCACGGCCAGCACAATGGTGTTTTCACCTTCCAGCGTCGCCAGGCTGTTGATATCGCTCAGTCTCTGCGCCTCCGTACCGGCAAAACGCTGCATGCGGCGGGGGATAATTGTCTGATTTTCTACCTGATGGCCCATTTCCAGCAGGCGTTGAACGCCCCGCTGTGCCGCCTCCTGATTGATGCAGTAGCCTGACGGTGCGATGAGATGAAACTGAGGCATGGCAATTCCTTGCTGAATGAGAAACTAATTGTCTATATCATGCCGCTTATACGCCGCCTGCTTCAAGGGGCGACGTACCGCGATGACCGGCTATAAGGATAGATGACGTGAAATTGAGATGGTTTGCTTTTTTGATTGTGCTGCTCGCTGGCTGTAGTTCAAAACATGATTATCAAAATCCCCCCTGGAACCCTGAAGTGCCGGTAAAGCGGGCCATGCAGTGGATGCCGATCAGCGAACAAGCCGGAAAGGCCTGGGGCGTGAGCCCGCGTCTGATCACGGCGATCATTGCCGTGGAGTCCGGCGGCAACCCGACGCTGGTGAGTAAATCGAATGCGGTGGGGCTGATGCAGTTAAAAGCCTCGACGGCGGGAAGAGAGGTCTATCGCTACATGGGCTGGAAGGGACAGCCATCCACCAGCGAGCTGAAAAACCCGGAGCGTAATATCTCTATGGGAACCGCTTACCTGAGCATTCTCGAGCATGGCATTCTGAAGGGGATTGACGATCCGGAAGTGATGCAATATGCACTGGTGGTGTCGTACGTTAACGGAGCCGGCGCGCTGCTCCGAACCTTCTCATCCGATCGCAAAGAGGCGATAGAAGAGATTAACGATATGGATAAAGATGAATTCTTCGAGCACGTTGTGAAGAATCATCCGTCAGCACAGGCTCCACGTTATATCTGGAAAGTCCAGAAAGCGATGGACGCCATGTAACGCCTTTGTCGGGCGGCAGCACGCTGCCCGACGCCTATCAGCGCACTTTATTCGCGCGTTCCCGCGCTTCACGCTCCAGTGAGAAGATGATGCGCTGTAGTTCGCGTTCGGCGCCTGGCCCGACATTCAGAAAGCGAAAGCTCAGTCGCGGCGTGGTAATGGTTTCGTTTTTGCTGTCCACCACCTTGCGCTCGCTGATGGCAATCAGCTGGGCGTCAAACCAGAAGCGTCCCCATCCGCCCATATCCAGCTCAATCTGACTAAAACGCATACCTTCCACCAGCCCTTCCGGCTTCGGCGTATCCATTAACGCGCCCATCCCGCCCAGTGACAGGTCGAAGAGACGAAAGCGGATCTCTTTTTTGTCCGGCATTTTTGCCTTACAGAAATAGGCCGGGTGAAGCGGAGCGCTGATGCGAAAAAACTCCCGGCGTTGCACGAACCAGAGGTTAGCGGGCAGGGGAGCGATAAACGCAGGCAAACCCTGGTACGCGATCGTGGTCAGACGAGGCAGCACAAACTCGACTTTCGCCCCCTGCGTTTCGGCCATCACCGAGAGATTCTCTGCCTGTAGCGCGGCACGGTTTTCATCGCTCTGGCTACCCAGATCGACGATCAGGTGCTCTGCCGTCACGTCCAGGATCTTGCTGATAAACTGGCTGGTTGACCAGTTGATGCGCAGCGGCACCTCGCCTTTTTTCAGGTCGCGTAACACCCCTAATACAGCCAGCGGATTTTGTTTCAGGAACTGCTCACTGTAGCTACTCACGCCAGATGGCTCCTCGATAGATGACAGACTGTCTCTGGGTTATCGGCACGCGGGCATGAAACTTAATACAAACGATCTGTTTTTCTCCGCCGATATTGATTTGCTAATGGAAATGATAATAATTGCCGTTCCCAATACCATCTAATAACAAGACGACACTATGAGCACTTCACGTTTTGCGTTATGCGCGTTGGCAGGCGCCGTCACGCTGGCATTGCAGACACAGGCTTTCGCAGAAGAACCCACCATCGTGGTAACCGGTACAGAGCAGGGCAGCGCGCTCCCTGCCTGGACCAATAGCGCCACGAAATCAGCCGTCGCGGAAAGTAAAACGCCGCAGGTAATCAACACCATCGCCGCTAAAGAGATTGAGCAGCGGCACGCCAGTTCGGTAAACGAGATCCTGCGCTATGCGCCGGGCGTTTCCACGGAGGTGCGCGGGAGCACCTCTTACATGAGCGAGTACAAAATCCGCGGGTTCAACGTCGATCAGGAGTTCTACAACGGCCTGCAACTTCCCTATAACGTCACCGGGAACACCAAAGCGCGAATCGATCCGCTGCTGATTGAGAGCGTCGATATCCTGAAGGGGCCGTCATCCGTGCTGTATGGCGGCGGCTCACCGGGCGGGCTGGTCAATATTCAGAGTAAAAAGCCGCAGAAAGAGGCGAAAACGGAACTGGGCTTTAATACCGGAAACCGCAATCTGAAAGAGGGATACCTGGACTCCACGGGGCAGATCGCGAACAGCGACTGGAACTATCGCCTGCTGGGCAAAGCGACGGAAAGTGACGAACAGGCGCACACCACGCGCTATGAAAACTATCTGGTGGCCCCCTCCGTGACCTGGCAGCCTGATGACAAAACGCGCCTGACCATTGACGCGCTGGCGCAAAATACGCCGAGCCTGACGCCGTCTGATCCGATGCCGCTAAGCTTTCTGCGGTCTAAATACGCCGATCGTCGTGACTATGCCGGGGATGAGTGGAGCGGCTTTAAGCAGCGCCAGTGGATGCTGGGATACAGCTTTGAGCATGAGTTTGACAGTGGCTGGGGCTTTAACCAGAAAGCGCGCTACTTTGACGTGGACACCCACCAGCGCAGCGCCTATTCCACCGGGACGGGCAGCGAGGTCTACCAGCTTAACCGCTTCGCCTATACCACGGATGAAGATTTGCATAGCTTCAATATTGATAACCAGGTCACCCGAACCGTCGCGCTGGGGGACTGGAAACATCATCTGCTGGCGGGCTTTGACTACCAGAAGCTGAACTCTCACTTCCATTATCGTTACGCCTCATCCACACCGGGTATCGATATGCGTCATCCGGATCACTCGCAGATCGATAACGATGCGCTGGGGCTTGAAACCGCGCAGAAAAACCGTCTCAGCTATCAGCAGAATGGCTATTACCTCCAGGATCAGATTGCGTTTGGCGGGCTGAACGTGCTGGCCAGCCTGCGCTATGACGACTACCGTTCCGTCACCACTAACTATCTGCAAAACGGTGACAAAGCCTGGGTATCGCAGGATCGCCTCACCAAACGACTGGGCGCGCTTTATGCCTTCGACAATGGACTCTCGCCGTTTATCAGCTATTCAGAAGGGTTCGCCCCAGTATCGCCGCAGGGCACGCTGACCGCGAAAGACGTTAAGCCCACCACCAGCAAGCAGGTAGAGGGTGGGGTGAAATACCTGCTGGCGGAATACGCAACCACCTTCACCGCCTCGGTGTTTAACATTCGTCAGAAAAATGTGGTGACCAGCGATCCGGGCTTCCTCAACTATCGCCAGACCGGGGAAGTGGAATCGAAAGGCGCGGAGCTTTCCGCTATGAGTCGTCCAACGGATAACCTGACGCTGATTGCCAACTATGCCTACACCCACGCCATCAATACCGAAGATGACAAGTACCAGGGCAAACGACCGACGCAGGTCCCTGAGAACGCCTTTAATCTGTGGGGCGATTACACCTTCGACAGCACGCCGCTGAGAGGGGTAACGCTGGGGGGAGGCGCACGCTACACCGGGCCGATGGAGATCTCGCCAGCCAACGACGCAGGCAAGCTGGGCGGTACGACGCAGTACGATCTGGCGGCATCTTACCGCATGGGCGAATTGGCGCCATCGCTGGAGGGGCTGACGCTGAAAGCGAGCGCGCAGAACGTCACCAACAAAGAGACGCTCACCTGCTATGACGCGACCAACTGCTGGATAGGCCGCGACCGCACCTTCCAGGTCGGGGCGAGTTACAGCTTCTGAAAAAAGCCCGGTGGCGCTAGCGGGTCACTTTATTGCACGGAACCTGACCCTCGCCCCTTTGGGGAGAGGGTCAGGGTGAGGGGCGCTACTGCGCCGCCTGTTTCGCAGGTGCAACATCATCGTTTGCCGCAGGCTGATTCTCCGGTACGGTGTCGCATGGCTTCTCTTTCGGGCAGACCATGTCCAGCATCCTGAGCGTCACGCCGTTACTCCAGCCGAAACCGTCCTGCAACGGATACTCACCGCCGCCACCGCCGGTACCGGTCGAAGAGACATCGTACTTCTCAACCAGTTTCTTCTCGCGATCGTAGGTATGCTGAACGTTTTTCAGGAAACGCCAGGTCACGTCCATCGCCACTTTCTGCTGACCATAGTTCTGCAACCCTTCCACCGCTACCCACTGCAACGGCGCCCAGCCGTTCGGCGCATCCCACTGCTGCCCGCTGTTGATGGTGGTGGTAGAAATACCGCCCGGTTTCAGCAGGCGCGACGATGCGGCTGCGGCCACTTTATCGGCGCGATCCTGTGATGCGGCCTTCACATACAGCGGGAAGAGGGCCGCGGCAGTCAGCTGATTACGCACCTTCCTGGTTTTCAGATCGTAATCCGCATACCAGCCCTCTTTATCGTTCCACAGGTGGCTCTCCATGGCTTTCTGACGTGCGGAGGCCAGCGCGTCATATTTACTTGCGCTGGCGGTATCCCCGTCTTCCTGGCTGGCACGGGCCAGCAGTTTTTCCATCTTAAACATCAGCGCATTCAGATCCACCGGCACGATGCTGGTGGTGCGGATGGTATCCAGCTTCTGAGGATCGTCCATCCAGCGGGAGCTGAAATCCCAGCCCGAGGCCGCGGCAGAGCGCAGATCGCGATAGATCTCGGTGGCCGGACGGTTAGGGTTATTTTTGGCGGTGGTGACGTCATCCAGCCACGACTCAGGGCGCGGCGTGTCCCGATCGTCCCAGTAGCGGTTGAGGATCGCGCCGTCATCCAGCTTCACCACGCGTTTGTTCGCCTGACCAGGCTGGAGCCCATCAGCCCCCTCCATCCAGTAGGCATACTCTTTTTCCATCTGCGGACGGTATTTCTTTAACGCGTCGCTGTCATGCGTGGCCAGCAATTCCACCATCAGCGAGAAGAACGGCGGCTGAGAGCGGCTCAGGTAGTAGGTGCGGTTACCGTTAGGGATATGGCCCCAGGTATCAAGCTCGTAAGCGAAGTTGTCCACCATGTCGCCGATCTTATCCCAGTGGCCGCTCTCGGCCAGCCCCAGCATGGTGAAATAGCTGTCCCAGTAATAGACTTCGCGGAAGCGTCCTCCCGGCACGACATAGGGTTTTGGCAGAGGCAGGAGGGAGTCCCATTTGTTCGCTTTGTCGGTGGTGCGGGTCAGAACAGGCCACAGATCGTCTATGTGTTCGCGCAGGCTCTGGCCCTCAGGGGGAACATATTTCTCACCCTCCTTCGGCAGGATAAAGTTCATCTCCACGAAGTGGCGCAGGTCAAAACCGGACTGGGTATGCTGCATCCGGTAATCCGCCAGGATCATTAGCGGGTCGCTTTTGGGAACGGCATCCGCGAAGGTTTTCTGATCCGGGAACAGTTTGGCGCTCTGTACGTCATTAAAGAGGGGGCCAAGAAGAATATCAGGTGAGCTTTGCTGGCTCGTTGGCTGGTCTTCAGCATAACCAAATGCGGTAACACCGAGTAGTGCGCCTGCCAACGCAAGGGGTAAAAAAGCGGGGCGTCGTGCGCGAGGTCTTATCATCGGTTCGTCTCCTGTCTTCACTGAGCAGCGTGACCGCTGTTGTCAATTACCTGAAAACCTTAGACGAATATCGTTAACTTCGCGTGTTGAATATCCCATTTTTCACATAACCAGATAATTCGGGTGCGCTTTCACAACACCGGGGGTGGATTACTTAATTTTTAACCACATCACGGAATGGCCGGGTAAGCTTCAAGCCACCCGGCTTAAGCCCTACAACCCTTTTTTATCCATAAGCACCGCCAGATCCACCAGACGGTTCGAGAAGCCCCATTCGTTGTCATACCACGACAGGATCTTCACCATATTCCCGCCAATCACCAGCGTTGAAAGCCCGTCGATGATGGATGAGCGCGGGTCGCCCTGATAATCACGGGAGACCAGCGGTTCATCGCTGTAGCCCAGGATGCCTTTCAGCGGCCCGCTGACGGCGGCCTGACGGAACGCGTCATTCACCTCTTCGGCGGTCACGTTGCGGCTCAGCGTCACCGTCAGATCGACAATCGACACCACCGGAACCGGTACGCGCAGGGAATATCCGGTGAGTTTACCGTCAAGTTCGGGGATCACTTTCCCGAGCGCTTTTGCCGCGCCGCTGGAATAAGGCACAATCGATAATGCTGCCGCGCGCGCGCCGCGCAGATCTTTTTCCGGCTGGTCATGCAGCGCCTGGCTGTTGGTGTAGGCATGCGTGGTGTTCATCAGCCCGTGTTCAATGCCAAACTGCTGGTGCAGCACCTGCGCCGCTGGCGCCAGACCATTAGTGGTGCAACTCCCGTTGCTGACTACAAAATGCTGGGCCGGATCGTACAGCGTGTGGTTCACGCCCATTACCACCGTCAGATCATCATTTTTAGCCGGGGCGGAAATAATGACGCGTTTTGCGCCGCCGCTCGTGATATGCACCGCTGCTTTTTCACGTTCGGTGAAGAAGCCGGTGGCTTCGATTACCACCTCAACGCCCGCGTCTTTCCACGCAATGTTTGCCGGGTCGCGTTCACTGAATACGATGATGCGTTGCCCGTCAACCTGTAGCGCGCCGTCCGCCGCTTCAACGGGCACCGGCAGCGTGCCGAGCAGAGAGTCATATTTCAGCAGATGGGCGAGGGTTCTACTGTCCGTCAGATCGTTAATGGCCACAATCTGGAGATCCGGGTTGCCCAGCGCCGCGCGAAGAACATTACGTCCGATACGGCCGAAACCGTTAATACCGACCTTAACCATGATGCACTCCTTATCTGTGTTGTCTGGAGTGACTTTAGGCGTCAGGTCGGATGGCGTAAATGACAAAAAAGGATCAGATTACGCCATTCTGCGGCAGTGGAAGCGCTGGCGATATTCGCCCGGCGTGAGATGAAGCTGCTTTTCAAAAACGCGGCGCAGGTTGATGCTGGTCCCAAACCCGCTTTTTTCGGCAATGACCTCAAGCGGATACGAGGTCTGCTCCAGAAGCTGTCGTGCGGCGGCCAGGCGCGCTTCGGTGACATAACGGGCCGGAGGTACACCGACGTCACGCGTGAACACGCGGGTGAAATTGCGCGGACTCATGGCGACCCGTTCGGCCAGCCTTTCGACGCACAAATCTGCGGTGAGGTTTTGCAGGATCCAGCTTTGCAGTTCGCTAACCGGTCCGGTCGCGCCGGACTGCTCCAGTTTATAGCGGCTGAACTGTAGCTGGCCGCCAGGCCGACGCAGGTACATCACCATATCCTGCGCCACGTTGCGGGCGAGGGTGAAGCCGTAATCATCCTCCACCAGCGCCAGCGTCAGATCAAACCCGGAACTGACGCCGCCGGACGTCCAGACGGGGCCATCCTGAATATAGAGCGGGCCGCCCTCAACGTTGACCGCAGGATAGCGGGTTTTCAGGGTTTCCAGCAGCCGCCAGTGGGTCGTCGCCCGGCGCCCATCGAGCAGTCCGGCCTGTGCCAGCAGCAGGGCCCCGCCGCAGACAGAGGCGACGCGGCGCGCATGCGGCGCGGCCAGGTGCAGCCAGTCCACCACCGCGGTGCTCTCCTGTTCATTCATGCCACGACCGGTAATGATGATCGTATCCAGCGGCTCGCGCGGATCCAGCTCCGGCAGGCGATAGTCCGCCAGCAGGTTTAAGCCGGACTGGCCGTGGATCACCAGGTGAGGCTGGGTGGTGGCGATAATGATGCAGTAGCGGGGCTGCGCCAGGCCGTCCGGGTGCAGCCGGTTGGCCTGCATCAGAATGTCGGCGATACCGGCAGCCTCAAACAACATGCCACCGTCAGGTACGATAATCAGGATCTTCTTCATGTCCTGAAAAGTACCTTTATCACAAAATAAGTCAAGCGGCAGACAAACACCGTCGCAGAGACAAATGAGGCGTGCCGGGTGAAAGCCTGGAACGGCAGATGTTGGAAAGAAGTAAAAGAAATATGTAGTAACGGTAAAACTTTTTGCGTTAGGTTTACTGTTACTGCCGCTGAAACCCCCAGTTTATGGGCTGCAATGAAGTGTTCTGAACAATAAGAGAACAAAAAGATGTAGCCATGCTTAATTATTAAGGCACAAAAAATAACCTCGGAGGATAATTTCGAGTAGGTTATTTCGGATCGCGAAATTAAATCCCTGCCATTTTCTTCACCGTCATTTGTTAATGCGGGACGCTCGCACCCAATAAAAGTTATCTTCCAGATGCAACAATGAAAATATCCCAGATATATCCCACAGCGCACAGAAAAAATGAAATTCTACTAATTATGGTAGTGGCGATAATAAGGGGTTACGTTAATGATAGTGGTTCTCTTTTGCCTTTTTAGCCATTAATTTTCATACAGTTACGCTAGAAATTCGTCTAAGAAAAAGACGATTTCAGCTAAGTGCGCATTTTTTATGAGATTAATCCTATAATGCATTGGGCGTATCATTAAACACCATTAAGCAGGCAAGAAATATTGAATTGATGACAAGCTCATGTAAACTTGTCTACCGTTTGTCAAAATATGTCAGGAGCATGCTGGGCCCATTTCTGTTGGGTTCGTGCGGTAGCTATGCCTTAAAATAGTTACCTGCTGAAAATATCCCGACTATTTTAACAATAGCACCTAAGTCAAATTTTATCCCCCTCTCTTCATCCTCTAAATATCGCTACGGAAAAGCATATGAAACTGCGTGTATTGTTATCACTTCTGTTTGTTATGGCGGTGGCGGGCTGTAAGGCGCCGCAAAAACCAGCGATCACCGATGATACGATTGTGACCAGCCAGGTGAATGGCATCACGCTGACGCACCGTCACGCTGTTACCCCTCCGGCGGAGTTCACTCAAGTGAATGAACCGTATCGTGCCATGTACCCGGCATCCCTGATGAGCCGTCCTGACTACGGTGGAAAAGTGATCCGTACGCTTGAGACCGGCAAAACTTACGTCGTGCTGGGGCAGGTTGAACATTTCTGGATGGCGCTGGCCGATGAAGGGAGTGAACAGCTGATTGGTTATGTGCCGATGCGTGCCGTGATCAAGGCTGACCAGTACGAAGCCACCGTGCGTAAACAGGCACTGCGCCCGAAAGCGCGTAAGAAAACCACCTGTGTTGATGTCGATGGCAACAGCAAAGCCTGCAAAGACAGCGCGAACGGTACCTGGATCCTGAACTAAACGGGTTTCACGAGCATATTTTTATGAATAATAAAAATTTTCATCGGATGTGGTTCCCTTTTTTTGCGTTGATTTTCGCGCTGATCGGTGGTTGTACGTCGTCTTCACACAGCGACCCCTCCCGCTACAATCTTCAGTTTCAGGCTCATCCTCAAATCAATGATTCTGCGCCGCTTAAGGTCAGAGTGTTGCTGCTGAAATCCGATGCGGATTTCATGTCCAGTGACTTCTACTCCTTACAGAACAACGCGTCAGCCACGCTTGGCGCGAATCTGCTGAACAGCGATGTGTTCTTCCTGATGCCGGGCCAGCTTTCGAAAACCCTGAGCGGGCAAAGCTCACCGGAAGCGCGTTATATCGGCGTGATGGCGGAATACCAGGCGCTGGACGGCAAAAAATGGCGCGTCTCACTTCCTTTGCCTGTTCCCGGCGAAAACGCGATTTACCAGTTCTGGAAATGGTCCGCAGATGAACTCCAGGCCAGCGTCTTCCTTGACGTAAATGGTATCCGGGTCATCAGCCAGTAACGCCCTTCATAACAGGAAAGAGATCATCATGACGAAAGCAGAAAAGGTCGTCTGGACCGAGGGCATGTTCCTGCGTCCCCACCATTTTCAGCGGACAGAAAGTTACCTCCTCAACCACGTTCGTGAGTGGGGGGCCTTGCAGCGTTCGTATCTCTGGGGCTTTCTCGACCTTGAGCTGGATGAAGCGATGCTTCGCCAGGGCTGTATTGCCCTCAGCTACTGTAGCGGTTTGCTGCCTGACGGCACCTTTTTCCAGGTGCGCAGCGACCGCAACGGTCCGGCTCCGCTAAAAATCCCCGATAATCTCACCAATGAAAAGGTGGTGCTTGCGCTGCCGGTTCGTCGCGGTGGCCGTGAAGAGGTGATTTTCAGCGAGGAGCAGTCTTCTCTGGCGCGTTTTATTACCTTTGAACAAGAGGTGGAAGACGACAACGCGATGTCGGTCGGGGAGGCGACGGTTCAGTTTGGCCGCCTGCGTCTGACCCTGATGCTGGAGAAAGATCTGACGGCAGAATGGACCGCCATCGGCGTGGCGTACGTCGCTGAAAAGCGTAACGACAACCACGTGCGGCTGGATAACAGCTACATCCCGCCAATGCTGAACGCCAATAACAGCCCGCAGCTGTACGGCATGATCAATGACCTGCACGGCTTGCTGGTGCAGCGTAGCCAGCAGATCGGCGGCCGCCTGCGTCAGCCGGGGCGTTTCAATACGTCTGAGATGGTTGAGTTCACGCTTCTCTCGCTGATCAACCGCCACCTTGGCGATGTCTCACATTTAAAAACGCTGCCGCTGCTTCATCCGGAAGCGCTCTGGCGCAGCTGGCTGCCGTTTGCCACGGAGCTCGCCACCTGGACGCCGCAGCGTACCGCAGAGAGCATACTGCCGGTATACGACCATGACGATCTCGCCGTTTGCTTCAGCAAACTGATGCTGATGCTGCGTCAGGGACTGTCGCTGGTGATGGAAGATCATGCCATCCAGCTGCCGCTGCACGAACGCTCCCACGGTCTGAACATCGCCACCGTGCCGGAGACCAGCATGGTCCGCGAATTTGGCTTCGTGCTGGCGGTAAAAGCCAATGTCCCCGGCGAACACCTGCAAACCCATTTTCCTGCCCAGATGAAGGTTGCGCCAGTCTCGAAAATCCGCGATCTGGTTCAGCTTCAGCTGCCGGGCATCATGCTTCGGGCAATGCCCGTCGCGCCGCCGCAGATCCCGTGGCATGCAGGCTACAGCTATTTCGAACTCGAAAGGGGCAGCGAACTGTGGCACGAGATGGACAAGTCCGGGGCATTCGCGCTGCATCTCGCAGGGGAATTCCCGGGTCTCGATATGGAGTTCTGGGCCATCCGTAGCCCGACAGAATAATAAAGCGAGCGCTTAATATGCAGGAACGACAGGATACCGGCAGTGATGCCGTGTTTACCGGAGCCAGTGGGAACAATCAGCTGGTGGCGGCCGCCAATCCGCTGCTCAATGCGATTCCGCAAATCCGTCATTCGGTTTCCCACGACGATCAGGTCGGGCTGCGCCAGCGCCTGATTGACGAAATTCGCCGTTTCGAGGTGCGATGCCAGCAGGCGGGCTTACCGTATGAAGTGATTGTCGGCGCGCGCTACTGCCTCTGCACGGCGCTGGACGAAGCCGCCGCGCTGACTCCCTGGGGAAGCAGCGGCGTCTGGTCAAGCAATGGTCTGCTGGTGACGTTTCATAACGAAACCTGGGGCGGCGAGAAGTTTTTCCAGCTGCTGGCGCGTCTGTCGCAGAATCCGCGCGAACACATTCTGCTGCTGGAGATGATCAACTACTGTCTGCTGCTCGGCTTTGAAGGCCGCTACCGCGTACTGGACAATGGCCGGACCCAGCTTGAAACCATCAAACAGCGCCTGTGGCAGATGATCCGTGGCGTGCGCGGCAGCTACCCGCCGCCGCTCTCGCCGCACCCGGAAGATCGCCCCGTTCTGCGCAAGCTCTGGCGGCCGATGATCCCACTCTGGGCGTGCGTGGCGCTGGTCGGCTTTATCGCCTGCCTGTTCTATATCGTGCTGAACTGGCGTCTGGGTGATAACACCAGCCCGGTGCTGGCGAAAATTTACCAGTCCCAACTGCCGGAAACCACGATCCAGCAGCCTGCGCGTCAGCTGCCGGCGGTGCTGAACCTGCGCGGCTTCCTGAAACCAGAAATTGATGCCGGTCTGGTGGCCGTTAAGGATGAGGCGGATCGCAGCGTGGTGATCCTGAAAGGGGACGGACTCTTTGCCTCGGCCTCAACGGTGGTGCGCGATCGCTATGAGCCGGTCATCGACCGCATCGCCCAGGCGATGAATAACGTCAGCGGCAAAATTCTGGTGGTGGGGTACAGCGACAACGTGCCGATCCGCAGCGCACGCTTCGCCTCCAACTATGAACTCTCGCTTGAGCGCGCCCGTTCGGTGCAAAAACAGCTCCAGGGTAGCCTCTCGCAGCCTGAGCGCGTCAAAGCCGAAGGGCGGGGCGAGATCAACCCGGTAGCGCCTAACACCACGCCTGAAAATCGCGCCCGTAACCGCCGCGTGGAGATTACGCTGCTGGTGTCGCCTGACAATACCCAGGCCGAGCTGAACGGATTGCCGCAAGGAAACTAAGGATGCTGACTACTCTACTTTCTATACTGACCAATCGCATTCTGTGGAGCTTCCTGGGCGTAACGGCGCTCGCGGCGGTCATCTGGATGATTGGCCCGCTGTTGTCCATCGTAGATACCCGCCCGCTTGAATCAGAGCAGAACCGCGTCATCAGCATTGCGGTGGTCTACCTGATTTGGGCCCAGAGCCACATTCTGCCGCGGCTGTATAACGCCTGGCTGAACCGTAAGCTGATGGACAAGCTCAACGAAAATACCACCAGCCCGGAGGCGGCCGATCCGCAGAAACGTCTGAACAGCGAGGAGCAGATCCTTGCCGGGCGTTTCGATGAAGCCGCCCAGATGCTGAAAAAAGCCCACTTCAGCAAAGCGGGACATGGCGCACAGTGGACGCAGCGCTTCAGCACGCAATACCTCTATCAGCTGCCGTGGTACGTCATTATTGGCGCGCCAGGTTCCGGTAAAACCACCGCGCTGGCCAACTCCGGGCTGCAATTCCCGCTGGCGGATCGCTTCGGTAAAACCGCGCTGCGCGGCATTGGCGGCACGCGCAACTGTGACTGGTGGTTTACCAACGAGGCGGTTCTGCTGGATACCGCGGGGCGCTATACCACTCAGGAGAGTGAGCAGGTTCAGGACGCCGGGGAGTGGCTGGAATTTATCAACCTGCTGCGTAAATACCGCCGTCGCCAGCCCATCAACGGCGTGATTATTACTATCAGTATTTCCGACCTGCTTTCGCAGTCCGCTGAGGCCTCCCGACAGCAGGCGGTCAACCTGCGCCAGCGTCTCTCCGAGCTGCATGAACAGCTGGGTATTCGCTTCCCGGTTTATGTGATGGTGACCAAAGCGGACCTGCTTAAAGGCTTCCGCGCCTGGTTTGCGGATTACGACAAAGCCCAGCGCGACCAGATCTGGGGCTTTACGCTGCCGTGGGAGCAGACCAAACACGCCGATTACGATCTTATGGGCAACTTCCAGCAGGAATTTTCCCTGCTGCAACAGCGTCTGGATGCGGGCCTTCCGGAAACCATGCTCAAAGAGCATGACGCCAAAACCCGTGCGGAAGCCTATCTCTTCCCGCAGGAGTTCGCCGCGCTGCGTCCGCTGCTGGCAGACTACCTGAGCACGGTCTTTGCCCGCTCAAACTTCGAAACCGAATTTTCGCCGCGCGGCATCTACTTCGCCAGCGGCACCCAGGAAGGGATGCCGTTTGACCGCGTGATGGGCGAGCTGAACCGCGCGCTCTCCTTACCTGAAGGGGAGGAAAGCACGCGCTGGGATTCGGTGAGCAAAGAGGCGCCGATCCCGGGCGCGAAGGGTCAAAGCTTCTTCATTAAGAACCTGCTGCAAAACGTGATTTTCCAGGAAGCGGGTATCGCCGGGGAAAACCGCTGGTGGGAGCTTCGCAACCGCGCCGTGATGTGGTCCGGCTACGCGGCGCTGCTGGCTCTGCTGGTGATCCTGGGTGGCCTGTGGCTGACCAGCTACGCTAAAAATAAAGCCTATCTGGAAGAAGTGGACGCAAAAGTGCCGATGCTGGAGCAGCAGAGCAAGGCGCTGCAAAACCAGCCCCAGCGCGATCTGTTTGCGCTTCTGCCGCTGCTTAACAGCCTGGTGGATCTGCCGAAAAGCGATGCCTTCGACGTTAACAACCCGCCGGTTTCCCGCCGCATGGGGCTTTATCGCGGGGATGACGTCAGCGATGCCTCGCAGTCTCTGTATCAGAAGGCGCTGGATCAGATGCTGCTGCCTGCCGTGGCGATGCACATTACCACCTGGCTGCGCAACGACAACGGCAGCGACGTGGAATACAGCTATGAGGCGCTGAAAGCCTATCAGATGCTCTACCAGCCGAAGCACTATGACGGTAAATTCCTGCACTCATGGGTAATGCTCAACCTGCAACGCAACCTGCCGCAGAACGTGACGCAAGCGCAGCTTCAGGAGCTGGAATGGCACCTGACCCAGCTGCTGGAGCCAAAAATTCAGGCTTCACCGTATGCGCAGGATGAGGATCTGGTGGCCCGTGAAAGGGCGCTCATCAACCAGCAGCCGCTCTCAACACGCGTATATGGCCGCCTGAAACGTCTGCTGGAGCATGATGAGAACCTGAAGCCGGTTTCGCTTTCAGATCTTGGCGGCCCGCAGAGCGAGCTGGTGTTTTCCCGTAAGAGCGGCAAGCCGGTGAGTGAGGGCGTGCCGGGGCTCTATACGCCGGACGGGTACTGGAAGAGTTTTAACGACCAGATCGACAGCGTGACCACCGCCCTGCACGAGGACGATGCCTGGGTGCTGGGAGCAGCCACCGCCCAGGAAGATAAACAGCAGATCGATAACGCCGTGCGCCAGCTCTACATGCGCGACTTTATCGTCAACTGGGATCGCTTTCTCGCTGACATTCAGCTCAACAACAGCGCCGATCTTTCCCAGCGCATCAACACCGCGCGCCTGCTTTCAGGCACCAACTCGCCGCTGCGCCGTCTGGTACTTAACCTGAGCAAGGTGCTGACCCTGTCGCGCACTGCGCCTGCCCCGGAAGATGCGCAGAAAGCGGAAGACCAAAGCAACCGCGCCACTCGTACGCTGGAAGCGCTGTTCAGCAACGGTGACAATGCCCCGACGCAGGGCGCGGTTGTGACGCAGGCGCCTGAGCAACTGGTGACCGACCACTATGCGCCGATGATTGAGCTGGCGCAGCCGCTGGAGAAGGGCGGTAAGACCATCGTCTTTGATGATTTTCTCAAGCAGGTTGACGAGCTTTATCGCTACCTGACAGCCGTTCAGGATGCAGCAAACAGCGGTATGCCCGCGCCGGGCGGCGATGCCATCAGCCGCCTGCAAGCCAGCGCGGGCCGTCTGCCGGGCGGGCTGCAAACCATGTTCAGTAATATGGCCGTCGGCGCCAGCAGCGATACCCAGCGTCGCGATCTGGAGAACGTGCGTAAGCGCATCAACGTGGAAGTGGGTGGGTTCTGCCGTCAGGCGATTGCCGGGCGTTATCCGCTGGTGCGCAGCGCCAGCACCGAGGTGACGCCGGACGACCTGGCTCGCATGTTCGCGCCAGGCACCGGTCTGATGGACACCTTTTTCCGCGACAACCTGACCAACAAGGTGGACACCACCCAGGCGAACTGGCGCTTTATGCCGGGCATCGACGGTAAAACGCTGCCAGGCAGCGAAGGCCTGTTGCGTCCGTTCCAGCAGGCGCAATCTGTCCGCGATGCCTTCTTTGCCAACGGCGCGACCACGCCATCCTTTAAGGTGACGGTGCGCACCGTGCGGATGGACAACACCATTCTGAACCTGACGCTGGACGTGGACGGTCAGCTGCTGCGCTACAGCCACGGTCCGCAGGCGGTGCAGATCATGACCTGGCCGGGGCCGGGCGGGACGAACCAGGTGCGTATGCAGCTCGGTCTGGCCAATGGCAGCACCGCAACGCTGGTGACCAACGGTTCCTGGGCGCTCAACCGCTTTTTCGACAAGGCGCGCACCAGCCCTGGCGCGGGTAGCCTGAGCCGTCAGGCCACGTTCAACGTCGACGGACATCAGGTCACGCTGGAGTTTGCCCCGAACAGCATCCGCAATCCGTTCCAGCTTCCCCGTTTCTCATGCCCATAACCGCAAGGACAGCCGTATGACGAATACCCCTGCGATGAACCGATATAGCTGGTATGGCAAATTACCCAGCGCCGGAGATTTTTTGCAGCGTCGCTTTCCGGATACCCTGCAACGCCAGTGGTCGCACTGGTTCCAGGTCGGCCTGCTGGCCTGGCAACAGGAAGAGCAGCGCAGCGGCGAGCGCCCATTTTCAAAAGCCCCGGTGTGGAACTTTGTCGTCCCGCCGATGCTCGGTAGCCAGATGATTCAGATGGGCTGCCTGCTGCCGGGCCGTGACAGCGTAGGCCGCCACTATCCGGTATGCCTGCAACTGAGCTTCACCCCCGCCGAGTGGTCATCCCGCCTGCTCGGGCAGGCTGAGAGCTGGTACCAGCAGCTTGGCCGTCTGGGGCTGCACGCGGTGCGTAACAGCTATTCTGCCTCCCAGCTGGATGAAATGCTGATGACCATCCCAGCGCCCCAGCCGGTTGAGCCGCAAAAGCGCTCCGACATTCTCGACGTGATTGGCTATGACGACGAGGGTCAGAGCACGCTGGGCTGGCCGCAGGCGGCGGAGTGTTTTGATCCGCTGCGCCAGACCAGCTACTGGTGGACAAACCGCTGCGACGGCTATCCGCTGTACACCCACGTCCACAGCGGAAACTTTACCGGGCAGCTCTTTACGCTGCTGTTCGATCCGGCAGGCGGCGCCCGTCCGGGCCGCCACGGTCTTTACCCGCCTATGTTTGAATAAGCAGGGATCTTATGAATATCGATGAATTTCTCGCGCCGATAAGCCCCGATAACCCCTGCGGTGAAAACCTGGAGTACGACGCTGATTTCCAGGCCATGGGTCAGGCCAGTCAGGGTAAAGCCGAGCAGCAGTTTGGCGACACCATCATTCCGGCAGAGCCTGCCGACTGGAACACGGTGGAAAAACTCGCCACCAGCCTACTGGGACGCACCAAAGATCTTCGCGTCATGCTGGCGTTAACCCATGCCTGGACACGTCGTCGCGGGCTGGCAGGTTACGCCGACGGGCTACTGCTGGTGCAGGAAGCCCTGTCCCGTTACTGGGAGCAACTTTACCCGCTGCTGGAAGAGTATGGCGAAACCGATCCGTTCTACCGCATCAACGCCCTCGCCGGGCTGAGTGATAAATCTGACCTGACGGTCGCGGTACGTAACGCCTCACTGCTCCGCTCAAACGGCGATGAGATTTCGCTCCGTGACGCCCAGGCGCTGCTTGACGGCAGTAAAACCGAGTGTCCGGATTATCCGGGCGGGCGTCCACGACTGATCGATGAGCTGGCCCGGGGCGATCAGCCCGGCACCGAAGCGGTAATCGTGATCAACGAACGCCTGCTGGCCATCCGCGAACTGCTTACCGGCTATCTCGGGGAAAGTGGCGTACCGGAGATGGAACAGCTGCTGAAAACCGTCGGGCTGGTCGCCAGCGCGTGTCAGGTGACCGACATCAGTAAGCTGCTGCCGAACCGTGACGCGCAGGCTGAACAGCACGCTGAGCCGCAGCCTGCGGCAGCGCAGCCCGTTCAGCCGGTCACCGACTGGCGCAGCGTGCAGGTGACCAGCCGCGCCGACGCGCAGCTAATGCTGGAAAAAGCGAAACAGTACTTTGCGCAGTACGAACCCAGCCATCCCGCACCGCTGATGATTGAACGGGTGCAGCGGCTGTCTGAACTCAACTTTATGGACATTATTCGCGACCTGGCGCCAGACGGCGTTAACCAACTGGAAAACATCTTTGGACGCCGCGAATGACGCGTCCTGGCATTATGACGACAGGCATGGAGTCTGCCGTTTCACCTTCACCGCGCATCTTTGATGGAGAACATCATGGCAATGAGTAACAGTGGACAGAAATTCATCGCACGCAACCGTGCTCCCCGCGTGCAGATCGAATACGACGTAGAGATCTACGGTGCAGAACGCAAAATTCAGCTGCCGTTTGTGATGGGCGTTATGGCCGATCTGGTTGGCAAGCCGGTGGAAAACCTGCCAGCCGTCGACGAGCGTAAATTCCTGGAAATCGACATCGACAACTTCGACGAACGCATGAAGGCGCTGAAGCCGCGCGTGGCGTTCCAGGTGGATAACACCCTGACCGGCGAAGGTAAGCTCAACGTCGATCTGACCTTTGACAGCATGGACGACTTCCTGCCGGACGCGGTGGCCCGTAAAGTAGAGCCGCTGAACAAGCTGCTGGAAGCCCGTACCCAGCTCTCCAACCTGCTGACCTACATGGACGGCAAAAACGGCGCGGAAGAGCTGATTGCAAAAATCCTTCAGGATCCGACGCTGCTCAAATCCCTGAGCCAGTTGCCGAAAAATGACGAAAGTGCGAAAGGTAGCGAGGAATAATCGATGAGCAACCAGACTCAACAACACGATCAGCAGGCGGGCCAGGCGTTCAGCCAGGACGAGTTCAGCGCGCTGCTGAATAAAGAGTTCCGCCCGAAAACCGATCAGGCGCGCTCTGCCGTAGAAAGCGCGGTTAAAACCCTGGCGCAGCAGGCGCTGGAAAACACCGTGACCTTCTCAAACGATACCTACCGCACCATTCAGAACCTGATTGCCGGTATTGACGAGCAGCTTTCGCAGCAGGTGAACCAGATCATTCACCACGAGGAGTTCCAGAAGCTGGAGAGCGCCTGGCGCGGCCTGAGCTACCTGGTGAACAATACCGAAACCGACGAGATGCTGAAGATCCGCTTTATGAGCATCTCCAAGCAGGAGCTGGGCCGCACCCTGAAGCGCTACAAGGGCGTGGGCTGGGACCAGAGCCCGATCTTCAAAAAAATCTACGAGCAGGAGTACGGCCAGTTCGGTGGCGAGCCGTTTGGCTGCATCGTAGGCGACTACTACTTCGACCACAGCCCGCAGGACGTTGAGCTGCTGGGCGAGATGGCGCGCATTGGCTCCGCGGCCCACTGTCCGTTCATCACCGGTACCGCACCGGGCGTGATGCAGATGGAGTCCTGGCAGGAACTGGCTAACCCGCGCGATCTGACCAAAATCTTCCAGAACACCGAATACGCCGCCTGGCGTTCACTGCGTGAATCGGAAGATGCCCGCTATCTGGGCCTGGTGATGCCGCGCTTCCTGTCGCGCCTGCCGTACGGCATTCGCACCAACCCGGTCGACAGCTTTGATTTTGAAGAGCAGACCGACGGCGCGAACCACAACAGCTACTCCTGGGCGAACGCGGCCTATGCGATGGCGGCCAACATCAACCGCTCCTTTAAAGAGTACGGCTGGTGCACCTCGATTCGCGGCGTCGAATCCGGCGGGGCGGTGGAAAACCTGCCGTGCCACACCTTCCCGAGCGATGACGGCGGCGTGGACATGAAGTGCCCGACCGAGATCGCCATCAGCGATCGCCGTGAAGCGGAACTGGCGAAAAACGGCTTTATGCCGCTGGTTCACCGCAAAAACTCCGACTTCGCCGCCTTCATCGGCGCGCAGTCCCTGCAAAAACCGGCCGAGTACCACGACCCGGATGCCACCGCTAACGCGCGCCTGGCCTCCCGTCTGCCTTACCTGTTCGCCTGCTGTCGTTTTGCTCACTACCTGAAGTGCATCGTGCGCGACAAAATCGGCTCCTTCCGCGAGCGCGAAGAGATGGAACGCTGGCTGAACGACTGGGTGATGAACTACGTCGACGGTGACCCGGCGAACTCCTCCCAGGAAACCAAGTCCCGTAAACCGCTGGCGGCGGCGGAAGTGCAGGTGCAAGAAATCGAAGACAACCCGGGCTACTACGCCGCGAAGTTCTTCCTGCGTCCACACTACCAGCTGGAAGGTCTGACCGTTTCCCTGCGTCTGGTATCTAAACTGCCGTCGCTGAAGACGAAGGACGCGTAATGACGATTGCCGGCCCGAAGGGGCCGGCCATCTGAGCGGAAGAGCTTAGCTTATTTCTGTCAGTGAATAAGGATAGACGGTGAAACATATACTTGTGATCGCGACCAGTTTGCTGGCAGTTTCTACTCTCGCAAGCGCTGACGCTGGAAATTACAAATACCCTCAAGCGGAAGCATTGCCTCAGGATGACACATCGAACTTCCAACGCGATCCGACGCTGTTAACAGGGTACGATTTAAATCTGAGTGCAGAGCGTTTTGCTAAAGCCTGGCTGTCGAAAACGAATGAACGTGAACGCATTAAGGCAAATATGTATCTTCTCGGCGTAGTCGACGCGTCTGAGGGCACTGCATGGTGCAAGGGCAGGCCTTTTTTGCCAAATACAATACATGAGTTTCTCTATTCTCGTTTTGCGAACTTATCGAAACAGCAAGGCGAGGAGCGCGCTTCAAAAATCATCATTGACGGCATGAAAGAATTACGCCCGTGCAAAAAAGGAGAGTGACAAATGAGACCATTATACGAACAACTTAAACGTCAGCATTACTCTTCAAATCACACACGCGCGGGTTTTGCCTCGGGTGAACAGGTTTTTTCAGAAATTGGCTACGATTATTCGACGATTATCAAGCAACAACCGGCATACGAAAATACCTGTGCGGTAAGAATGAGCCTGGCATTGTTAAAATGCAATGTTGAATTTACAGGGCGTTTACCCATAAAGACCGGTCCCTATAAGGGAAAAACAATCGAGCCTGGCGCAAAATTACTTGCCGATCAGCTTTATAAATCCCATGTGTTTGGCAAGGCAGAAATCTTTAAAGACCGCGAGGCTGGTGCACGCTCAATGTTGGGCCGAAAAGGTGTTGTTTTCTTCAATAAAATTGATGGGTATGGCGGTGGTCATATCGACCTTATCGAGCCTCTGAGTAATAATTCTTTTATATGTAACTCCGATTGCTTTCCGTACTGTCAGGAAATCTGGTTTTGGGAATTAAAATAATTATATTCAGGTGTTTAAAGACCGTATTTCTTTTGCTCACTTGCTTATCTTTTTCTGCTCGCGGTGACAACCCTTACGTTGATTTTTATCAGCAGCAAACATACCGGCAGGTGGTTAAAGATTTTGTCCTGGCGCGCTGCCTTGCGCAGGTAGCAGATAAAGGCAGTCAATTTTCTGCTGATGCGGCCCGCAGTGCGAGTGCATTTATTGAATGGATACCGTTTGATGCTGAAAACGGTACTGACAAAGTTAACGCCATTATTGGGAAGTATAAAAACCAAATTAATGGTTTCCACTCGGAGCGCAAACCTGATGTAAAAGGCGTAACCTTAAATTGTCTACGTCTTTATCATAGCGACGAACTGAATAAACTGGTTCCGCAGCTCATCATTGGCGATCCTGATCGTACCTGGATTCAGGATAATCCGCAGTAGTAAAAGACTTCACATTCTTTCCGTTCATTCAGGGGGAATGTAAGACTGTCAAATGACACGGGTCGTTTGATATGAGGCAGAGGTAAAATATGGACGGTTTTATTCAGCCCCATGCTTTCCTGTTTGCCATATAAGGGCTTTTTCGAAAGCAATATTGTTCATCCACGAAGAGTAGATATTATGGCTATTGATATGTTTCTGAAGGTCGAGGGTGTTACGGGCGAATCTAAAGATTCTAACCACACCGGCTGGACTGATATTACCTCCTTCTCCTGGGGCGCGTCCCAGCCGGGTAATATGAGCGTTGGTGGCGGCGGCGGTGCCGGTAAAGTTAACTTTAACGATCTGCACGTTAACGCTCTGATCGACAAATCCACTACAGCAATCCTGAAACACTGCGCAAGCGGTAAGCACCTGACCAAAGTTGAACTGTCCGTCTGCAAGGCGGGTGGTCAGCAGGTTGAATATACCCGCATCACCCTGGAAGACGTTCTCGTGACTTCCGTTCAGTACACCGGTGCCGACAACGGCGATACCGTTGGCGTGACCTATGCATTCCAGGCTGCGAAAGTGAAACAGCAGTACTGGGAGCAGACCACTGCCGGTGGTAAAGGTGCTGAAAGCAGCGCTGGCTGGAACATCAAAGAGAACAAAGAAGCGTAATTGTTCATCCATGACCGGGGAACCTCCCCGGTCATGATGATTGGTTCCAAATATGTTGCAGATGAATGATGATTAGAGAGTTAAGCGTAATATTAATCGCATTAGCCTGTAGTGCTTGCATTTCACCACCTGCACAGTATAAGAAACTTTCTGTTACGTTAAAAAAACAAAATCCCTTGTTTTGATATCAGACTGGATGCAAATTTTAATGGGCCTGTATCAGTTTTCGCACCATCTGTAATGAAACGCGTTGGTAATCAATGGAAAACTATTAATTCTCATGACCAACTTCCAGCAATGCATATCTGATTACAGAGGAGTGTATTCGTCTGAATGAGGTTGACTGGCGCAAAAGTGAGTATGATGTTGTATTGAAGATTGTCAATGAAAAAACTGCTATTCGATATGCTGCACGGTTAATATTAAAGAAAGGTATAAGTTGCGAGTTACTTTTAACGGCAAGTGAATGATATAATTTTCAAACCTCGGTGTTTTCGAGAGTGCATCGGCGTTTGAATGTTTATTTAATTATAAAATAATTAAACAATTCACCACTGCAAACTCTGGACAACTATGTGTGTTGATTAAAGGGTTTAAATATGACACATCGTTCAACCGTTAGCCCGGGCTACTGTGTGGTCCAACACCCTGGAACTTTAGATTATCAAGCTCGATTATTGTTTAATAATGTAAATAGCGAAGCCGCTAGATACTTTATGCAAATAAACAATGACACACCTTGGTTAAAACCAGGGCAGTTACTCATAGTGGCTGACCCAGACAACACGAATCAGTCATCGCAACTGAGTATTCTTTCCAGGGCAAAACAGAAAATTAACCATGCGCTGGCATCATTAAACACATCGGTTGCAGAGTATCTCCACGCTAATTATGACAATATTTCCGCATTGACTTCCTTAGGTGATAAACTAGCTGGGAATGCTGGTGATTTAGGTGAGAAATATTTCAGGCAAATTGAAAATATACTCATTAAAATTGAGAGGACTTATCAGAATCAGTTTATATCCCAAGGTTCTTTAATTGGTCAGCAGTTTTATATGGAAAGAAGGGTGTTATTCTCTCAGCTAAAACCTTTATTAAATAACCTAAGCAAGCTAACACTTAAGATTCAAACCTACGAAAATATTAAAAAAGCATTGAACTTATCAAGCCGCTCTATCGTCCATGAATGGAGTACGGTTGGTGTCGGCGCGATCCCTGGATATTCAGATTATATTGTACGCTCTTCTCGCGCGGCTAGTATTATGAAAGCAGGGGGCTGGATCTCACTAGGTTTCTCTTTTTTGAATACTTCTAATGATGTTTATAAAGCCTGTACTGTCGATCGTGAAGATGAATGTGGAAAAGTTGCTGTTACTGAATATAGTAAGTTTGGTGGAGGTACGCTTGGTGCTGCGGGAGGAGCCTGGGCTGCGTCTTTAGGTACTGGGGCTCTTTGCGGTGCAATGGGAATACCTACGATGGGTACTGGTGCCCTTGTGTGTGGAATTGTTGTAGGACTAGGCGCTACTTCTGCGGGAGCCTGGATGGGTACTAAAGGAGGGGCTGAATTGGGTGAAGGGATTAGTAACTTGATTTTTTCTGGGGACGAATAAATGTATGGAGATTTGCGTTTAATATTGCTTTTATTGGTTTTTTTAGGACTGTTTGCTTCTTTGTGTTTTTATTTTTATTTTTATCGTAAATATTCCCTGGAGCTATCAAAATCATTTCATATTTTGAGTGATAAGCAATATTTAGATGTAAACGATTATCTTTTTTATGAACAACTTGGTCTTCCCGGATTTGCGCATCGTGTGTTCCTTATGAAAAGGATTTTGGCTGGAAAAGCCACAAAGCAAAATAGCAAAAAAAATCTCCCTCCGGAGGCAGAGGCATTAGTATCATCGATATACGATTTCTCATGGATAAAAATGTTTTACAGGATGACACTTTTTGTTGTCTTTTTGATGCTTCTATTGTTCTTATTGATTGCTACAGGACCCTAAAAGCATGTCATCTTTATGCCTGGCAAATATAACGTTATTGTTTCTTGTGCTTTTATTTATTAACGTTGTAATCATGGATGTTTACAGTTCTCGGTTTTTTAAAAAACACGAGTCAGATTATAAGTGGCTCCTCTCTGAATATCGCCAAAAAGGCTATGATATCGACCTGATAACAAATTATGCATCGTTTTTTGGTTCACTGGCGAATTATCATAAAATAATCTGGTTTGTTCGTCTTCGCAAAGGCGTGAAGATGAAATTTACCAAAGACAGAAATGTTCAGGACGATGCCTATAAATTCGTTCAGGCATTACCGGAAGAGAGAATCGGCTGGATATTAAAACTGCATCGACGCTATAAAGCTCAGGCCTTTCTTTTCACGCTATGGCTGCTTATTGGCATTATTTTCCTGAATGTAGTCAAATAATTTTAATCAGCCCATAACCCCCAAACCCCGCCGTTTTCACCCCCGAGAGCGGCAGCGTTTGAGCGCTAATCATACCAGCAGGAATACGCCATGCGATTCACGATTATTTCTACGAAACCCGGTCATCAGCCGCCGCAAAGCAGCTGTGATTTTTATGCCCCGGGCGGCACCATTGGGCGCGGTACGGATAACAATCTGGTGCTGCCGGACAATGACCGCACTATCTCGCGTTTGCAGGCCATCGTTCACGTCGACGCCAGTGGCGAATGCCGCGTCACGAACCGCGGCAGCGTTACCCGCGTGGTACTGAATGATATCCCGCTGGAGCGTGGGCGTCAGGTTGAGCTTCAGGACGGGGATATTCTCGGTATTGATGATTATCGCATTGAAGTCAGCGAACTCATTCATGACACCCAGCCCGTAAGCCGCATGGCGGCCAGCATGCAGCAGGCGCGCCCAGCGGCGACACCTGCTCCGGCGCCACAACCGAAACCGGCCAGCGCCGCGCCTCGCGGAAAAGCTGAACCTACGGCCGTGCCGTCGGAAATCTGGGACAGCCTGATGCAGGAGTTTTCCATCTCCGACAGCATCTCCAGCAACCGGGCAAAACCACAGCCCGCGGCATCCCACGATCCGTTCTCTCAGCCTGCGGCCCCGGAGCGGAATGCCGAAGATCCGCTGTCAATGTTTAACGACGCCGAACCGTCGCTTGAACGTAAAAACGTTGACCCGGACACGCTGTTCAGCGATGAAGCGTTGTTTAAAAAAGAGAGCATCTTTGACGATGTCACCCCTTCAACGCTGGTACAGCCGGACGAAAGCAAACCTGCCCAGCCAAAGGAAGAGGCGTCGGACGAACTCGATCCGTTAGCCCTGTTTGGCGGGTCGGCGAGCGCACCTGCCGCGCGTCACGATGACCCCCTCGGCCAGATGGGTGGCGCGCCGTTAACCCATCCGGATGAAATCGTGGCCGATAAGCCGGAGCCAAAGCCTGAACCGCAAGCCGCACAGGAAGAGGATGCGCTGGCCAGCTCACCGCTGTTCGATCCGGAACCGACTGAACCACAGGATGCGCCGCGCGCGGAAGAAGAGCCCGCGCGTCCCGATTACGCTGGCTTCACCATGCCAACGCCGCAGGCCGTGGCGCGCAGCAACGCGCAGGCGCCTAAAGGCCGCCTGCGTATCGACCCGGTTAAAAACGCTGCTTCGCCTGCTGCCTCCGCGCAGACCGGCGAGCGGGGCGAGGTGCTTCAGGGCGAACTGCTGGAGGCGCTGCTGGAGGGCATGGGCCTGAGCGAAATGCAGCCGGTACCGCAATTCGACCGGGAAAATATGCGTCAGCTGGGGCAGATCCTGGGCATGTTCTCGCAGGGGACCGTGGCGCTGCTCTCTTCGCGCTCCATCCTCAAGCGTGGGGTGAAAGCCGATATGACCATGGTGCTCGACGATGCGAACAACCCGTTCAAACTGTTGCCGACCGGGAAAACGGTGCTGATCCAGATGTTCGGCACGCCGATGCCGGGCTTTATGCCGCCGACCAAATCGGTGCGTGATGCGCTAATCGATCTCCAGGCGCACCAGCTGGGGATGATCTCCGGTATCCGCGCCATTATCGCCGCCATGCTGCAATCCTTTAATCCGGAACAGCTGGAAGAGCAGGCGAAGCAGAACGGGATGACGTCACGCCTGGCGCTGCCGGGCAGCCGTAAAGCCGCGCTGTGGGATTATTTCGTTCGCAGCTATGGCGAGACGGCGGGCGAGATCGAGGACGACTTCCATACCCTGTTTGGCGAAGCCTTCCTCCATGCCTATGACATGGAGGTCAATCAGTACAAAGACTCACAAAGCGGATCGGAAGAAAAATGAATATCGCAACGGCTTCTCTCTCCCGCCAGGGGACGCGCGCCAGCAACCAGGATCAGACGGGAGAAACCATCGGGGAACGTTCAGCCTGCTTTGTCGTCTGTGACGGCATCGCGGGCCTGCCGGGCGGCGAGGTGGCCGCTGAGCTGGCCCGCAACAGCATTATTTCCCGCTTTGACGGCGACAAGCACCTTAATGCGCAGCATATTCGTGACTACGTCCAAACGGCGAACCGTACCATCCTCAGCGAACAGCAGGCGGTGCAGGACTATCGCCGGATGGGCACCACGCTGGTCAGCCTGTTTATCGACAGGGATTACCGTCTGGCCTACTGGGCGCACGCCGGTGACAGCCGCCTGTACCTGTTTCGTCGCGGCTGGCTGTGGCACGTCACCACCGATCACAGCCTCGTCCAGCAGATGAAGGATGCCGGACATCAGACCGACGATCTCAACAGCAACCTGCTGTATCTGGCGCTGGGTATTGAGAATGGCGGACCGGAAGCGAGCTACAGCGATGTCGTGCAGGTCGAGGACGGTGATGCCTTCCTGCTCTGCACCGACGGTTTCTGGCACGGCGTTAGCGAAGAGCAGATGAAGCAGTCGCTGCACATGGTCAATACGCCACAGGAGTGGCTGACCTTAATGAACCAAATCATTCAAAAGAATGCCGAACAGGAGGGCAATGCTCAGGATAACTATACCGCCGTGGCGGTGTGGATGGGCAACCCTCAGGACACCACTTTGCTGCATACGCTCTCTGACGCAGCACAATTTCTTCCCTGCGGAACTGATTAGACACACAAGGATTGATATGAAACTTTGGCTATCGGGTTTGGCTCTTCTGACGGTGGCGACCACCGCACAGGCTGAAAACTTCCGCATCGTGCAGTCTCCTGCGCAGAAGCTGGATATCTGGATCGACAACATTAAAGACAATACGCCGCAAAGCTGGTGTAAGGCGGACGTGGCGCTGCGTATCGTGGCGAACGGCAAGAAAGAGGTTTCGGTGCTGGAAAACTTCGTGCCGCGCCTTGGCTCGCTGCTGGAGCACCAGTGCAGCAAGCTGAATACCCTGAACTGGACGCTTAACGATCCGGAAGGCACGACGCTTGCCCGGGGCACAGCGGCTAAAGCGCAGGACTGGGCGCTGGTGGTGAAACAGCAGGAAACGGCGGCGGCAACGACCACCACCTCAGGCGCGCTGCTGCCGCCTGACCAGAATCCGGAGACGCACACCGTGGCGGCAGATCGTACGCCATGGCAGGAGTTCACCCTTCAGGACGGTTGCCACCTGCGCACCTTCTGGGAGGGCGGTTCCTCCGCGCCGGCGCTGTTTATTCCGGATTCCGACACCACCCGCTGCGGCAACGGTAGCTGGCTCAGCGGCCACACCGTGGTGACGCAAAATCGTAACGGGACGCAGAAAGCGATTCCGGTCACCTACATTCACGGCTTCCCGGTGATGGGACTGAACAACGCGGTCGATCCTGAAAAGGCGCTGATCACCTCCGTTAACAAAGAGCGCATGGTCTTCAGCACCCCGAACAGCGACCAGAGCTGGATGATCCTGCCGTACGACAGCACTCTGAACGGCTGGAAGAGCAACGGCACGGTGGCGGTGGAAATCACCCGTGAGATCGCCAGCGACGACGCCAGACTCCAGGCGCGTATCGCAGAGGTGAAGAAGATCTGGAGCGCATGGGTTGCACCGGGCGCGGAGCTGAACGTTGTTCTGATTGACACGCTGCGTCCGCAGCTTCGCGATCCGGCAGTGGGCGCCTGGCGCGCGGCGAATTAAGGAGAGGCTATGAATACGCTTTATCAACGTCTGGCGGGTGAGTCGATTAGCGACGCGCTGCTTCGCCTGGAAGCCGAAATCAAAGCTCGTCCGGCGGATGCCGATCTGCGCGCCGCGTTTGTGCAGTTTCTGAGCCTCAGCGGCAACTGGGCGCGCGCCCTGACCCAGCTGAAGAGCTGGCTGGCGCTGAAGCCGCAGGCAAAACCAACCGTAACGCTGCTGGAGCAGGCCATTCAGGGTGAACAGCAGCGGGCGCGCGTGTTCGCGGGAGAGGCGCGACCGGCAATGCCCAAGGCGCAGTGGCCGTGGCTGTCGACGTTAGCCCAGGCGCTGACCGAACGCGCTGGGCAAGCGCAAACGCTGCGCCTGGAGGCACTCGAACAGGCCCCGGCAAGCCGCGGGCAGGTCACGCTGGAGAATGAAAAGAGCCACACCTTTGAATGGCTGATGGACGGCGATGCCCGTCTTGGGCCGGTGTGTGAAACCCTGGTCAATGGCCGCTATTTCTGGGTGCCGTTCTGCGCCATCGATGCGATCCGTTTTCAGGCTCCGGCCAGCGTGACCGATCTGGTGTGGCGTCATGCGCTGGTCCGCCTCACGGACGGCACCGAGCAGGTGTGTCAGATACCGGCGCGTTATCCGTTTGCTGACGGCGCTTCCGATAGCGTTAGACTGGGGCGCACCACCGAGTGGCTCCCGCTCGACGACGACGGTGTCCTGTATGAAGGCATGGGGCAGAAAGCCTGGCTGAGCGAGCAAAGCGAAAGCCCGCTGCTTACCCTGAGCCTGGTGACATTTACCTCGGATGGTGCGGATGAGTAATACCGCTGGCGAAGGCGATCTGCTGCGCAGCGGCTGGCAGGCCCGCAGCAGGCAGGAGAAAGTGGGGGCGCGCGACAAAATGCAGCCCTCACTGCTGGATCGCCTGACGGATAACGATCCGGAAAAAAAACGCGAGTCCGCCAACAGCAATCTGATTACCCACGCCGCGCTGCGTCGTAACGTCCTGCGGGATTTACAGTGGTTGTTTAATACCATCAACCACGATGCCTCCAGCGATCTGAGCGGGCTGACGCAGGTGAGCCGTTCCGTCGTTAACTTCGGCGTCGCGCCGCTGGCGGGGAAAAGAATGTCTGATATCGAATGGCACGACATTCAGCGCAAGCTCACCGAAGCGATTATTAACTTTGAACCGCGGATCCTGCCGCAGGGGCTTCAGGTTCGCTGCGTGTCCGATACCTCCTCGTTAGATCTGCACAACGTTCTGTCTATCGAAATCAAAGGCCGCCTGTGGTGTGTGCCGTATCCGCTGGAGTTTCTCTTTCGCACCGACGTCGATCTGGAAAACGGCCATTTTGAACTGAAAGATGCGGGGTAATGATGGAAAGCAAACTGCTCGAATATTACAACCGTGAACTGGCCTATCTGCGCGAGATGGGCGCGGAGTTTGCCGAACGCTACCCGAAAGTGGCGGGGCGGCTCGGCATGCGCGGCATCGAAGTGGCGGACCCGTACATTGAGCGCCTGATGGAAGGTTTCGCTTTCCTGACCTCCCGCGTGCAGATGAAAATGGACGCCGAATTCCCGCGCTTTTCACAGCGTATGCTGGAGATGATTGCGCCAAATTATCTGGCGCCTACGCCGTCGATGGCGATCGCTGAAATTCAGCCCGACAGCAGCCGGGGCGACCTGAGCAAAGGCTTTATTGTGCCGCGCGGTACCATGATGGACAGCCTGGCGCTGAAAAAAACCGGCGTTACGTGCAGCTATACCACGGCGCACGAGGTGAACCTGCTGCCGTTAAAAATTGAGCGGATCGAGCTGGGCGGCGTTCCCGCCGATCTGCCGCTGGCCCAGCTCGCCCTGAGTCAGCGGGGGATCAGCAGCGCCTTACGGGTCCGCGTTGCCTGCGATGGCCCGCAGCATCTCGGGCACCTGGATTTTGACCGCCTGGAGTTCTTCTTAAGCGGCCCGGACATCGAGGCGCTGAAGCTGCTGGAGCTGGTGATGGAGCACCACGCGGGCATCGTCTGCCAGACGGTCAGCAAGCAGCCCCAGCGCCAGCTGCTGTCGTCTGACGCCCTGCGTCAGGAAGGTTTTGATGCGGACCAGGCCCTGCTCCCGGACGATCTGCGTAACTTTGACGGCTATCGCCTGTTGCAGGAGTACTTCGCGTTCCCGGCGCGTTTTCGTTTCATCAGCCTGAGCGGGCTGGGCAAGTTGATCCAGCGCTGCGAAGACGAAAAAGCGTTTGATATCTTCATTCTGCTCGACAAGAGCGACGATCAGCTGGAGCGCGTGGTGGATGCCAGCCACCTGGCGCTGCACTGCACGCCGGTGATCAACCTGTTCCCGAAAGTGGCGGCCCGGCAGAAGCTGAGCGAAAGCCAGCATGAATACCACCTGGTGGTGGATAACATCCGCCCGCTGGATTATGAAATTTATGCCGTGAAAAAAATCTATGCCAGCGCGGATGGTCAGCGGGACGACCAGACGTTTCGTCCGTTCTGGAGTACCTGGAGCGGGGACGCGGGCAACTACGGCGCCTATTTTTCCCTGCGCCGTGAGCAGCGCGTTCTCTCCGAACACGCGCTGCGCTATGGCACCCGCACGGGCTATATCGGCTCGGAGGTCTTCGTCTCGCTGGTGGATGCGCAGCACGCGCCGTGGCAGGAAAACCTGCGCTATATCTCCGCCGAGGTGCTGTGCACCAGCCGTGACCTGCCGCTGATGCTCCAGCAGGAGCTTGGGCAGTTTATTATGGCCGACTCCATGCCGGTGAAGGCGTTAACCCTGCGTAAAGGCCCGACGCCGCCGCGTCCGGCACTGGCCGAAGGGTTCAGCACCTGGCGGCTCATCAGCCAGCTGCAAATGAACTACCTTAGCCTGATGGACAGCGAAAACGAAGAGGGCGCTGCCGCGCTGCGTCAGCTGTTAGGGCTGTACGCCAACCTCGCCGAGACGCCGGTTGCCCGTCAGGTGGATGGCGTTCGTCACTGCGTGCTGGAGCCGGTGCACCGCCGCGTGCCGGAACCCGGCCCGGTGGTGTTCGCCCGCGGGATCGGCATCACCCTGACGGTGGACGAACGTGCCTTTTCCGGCGCCAGCCCGTGGCTTTTCGGCAGCGTGCTGGAACGCCTTTTTGCCCGCCTGGTCTCCATCAACAGCTTTACGGAGTTCACGCTCAAGAGCCAGCAGCGCGGCGAAATCGGCTACTGGGCGCCGCGTATGGGTAAAAGGGCGCTGGTATGAGTGAAGTTGCCCCTGCAACGCTGCGCGTGCATCGCCTGACGCCGCTGCCCGATGCGTTCTGGCGCGGAGTGCGCGAGACGCCGTGGCGCTACGATCTGTTCCAGCTGTTAAGACGCATTGATGCCCAGGGCGGCGAGCGTTACCCGCTGGGACGCGCGCCGCTGCCTAAATTTGAGCCGCTGCGTATTGGTCAGCAGCCTTCAATGGGCTTTGCGCCGTCAACGGTTGCTGAGGTCCGGCAGCGGGAAGAGAACGGACTGCATGAGGTTTCCATTCTGAGCTTCGGCCTGTTTGGTCCTAACGGCCCACTGCCGGTGCACATGACTGAGTATGCCCGCGAGCGTATTCATCATCATCAGGATCACAGCCTCAGCGCGTTTGCCGACCTCTTTCACCACCGCCTGACGCTGCTGTTCTACCGCGCCTGGGCGGACGCGCAGCCTGCCGTTTCACTGGATCGCGACGACAACAGGCGCTTCGAAGGGTATCTGGCATCGCTGATTGGCATGGGGCAGCCTGCCCAGATGTCGAAAGGCAGCCTGAGCGCGCATGCCCGCTTTACTCACGCCGGGCACCTGACCCGCCACGGGCGGGACCCGGAAGGGCTGGAGAAAATCCTGCGCAACTATTTCAACGTGCCGGTCAGGCTGGTGGCCAACGTCCCGCAGTGGATGCCGCTCTCAACGCGGGAGCAGGCACAGCTGGGTGAGGGGCGTCGCCTGCCGCGCATGGGAGAGTCCGCTTTTCTCGGCATTGCGGTACGCGACGTGCAGCATAAATTCCGGCTCGAGATTGGCCCGTTGAGCGCAGACGACTACAACCGTTTTCTGCCGGGCGAAGGATGGGTCACCGAGCTGCGCGACTGGGTGCGACAGTACGCCGGGGTGGAATTTGAATGGGAAACACGGGTGATCCTGCGCGCCGATGCGGTGCAGGGCGCCACGCTCGGTAGCGCCGGGCGATTAGGGTACAACACCTGGCTCGGCCTTCAGCCTCAGCCTGTTCCGCGTGGCGATCTGGTGTATCGCGCAGAGCGATAATCCTTCCGTATACCGAATCATTGTTAATGGAAACTAACATGTCAGAAATTAGCCGTGCCGTGCTTTTCGGCAAACTGGATACGCTGTTATTTACCTCTCTGGAAAGCGCGACTGCCTTCTGTAAGCTGCGCGGCAACCCGTACGTTGAGCTGGTGCACTGGCTGCATCAGCTGATGCAGCAGCAGGATGGCGATCTGCAACAGGTCATCCGTCACTTCGCCCTTGATGAACAGCAGCTGACGCGCGATATCGTGGCGGCGCTGGATGCCCTGCCGCGTGGCGCGAGTTCCGTGTCTGATCTTTCCGAGCATATCGACAGCGCCGTCGAGCGCGCCTGGGTCTACGGCTCGCTGAAGTTTGGCGTCAGCCGCATCCGCGGCGGCCATTTGCTGATCGGCATATTGAAAACGTGGAATCTGGCTAACGTGCTGAAAAGTATTTCGGCGCAGTTCACCCGTCTTAACGTTGAGGTGCTGGTCGAGCAGTTCGACGCCATTTGCGCCAGCAGCAAAGAGAGCCAGCAGGCCGCCGCCGCTGCGGACGCGCCTGCCGGGGCAGTACCGGCTGCGCAGGGCACGCTGGCGCAGTATGGTCAGGATCTGACGGCGCGCGCCCGGGAAGGCAAGATTGACCCGGTGGTGGGGCGCGATGAAGAGATCCGCCAGATGGTCGATATCCTGATGCGTCGTCGGCAGAACAACCCCCTGCTGACCGGGGAAGCCGGCGTCGGGAAAACCGCAGTGGTGGAAGGGCTGGCGCTGCGTATCGCCGACGGCGACGTGCCGGAGCCGCTGCAAAACGTTCAGCTGTGGCTGCTGGATATCGGCATGCTTCAGGCCGGAGCGGGCATGAAAGGGGAATTTGAGGCGCGCCTCCAGGCGCTGATTAACGAGGTGCAGTCCAGCGCCACGCCAATTATTCTGTTTATCGATGAGATCCACACCCTGATTGGCGCAGGCGGACAGCAGGGCACCGGCGATGCCGCTAACCTGCTCAAGCCAGCCCTGGCGCGCGGGCAACTGCGCACCATCGGCGCGACCACCTGGGCGGAATACAAAAAATACATTGAGAAAGATCCTGCGCTGACCCGCCGCTTCCAGACCGTACAGGTTCACGAGCCGGATGAAGCGAAAGCCGTACTGATGCTGCGTAGCACCGTGTCGCCGCTGGAAACCCATCATCAGGTTTTACTCCTCGACGAAGCGGTCAGCGCGGCGGTGAAACTGTCGCATCGCTATATCCCTGCGCGTCAGCTACCGGATAAAGCGGTGGCGCTGCTGGATACCGCCTGCGCGCGCGTGGCCGTCAGCCAGAGCGCGCCGCCTGCTCAGCTGGAAGACTGTCTGCGTCACCTGGCGGCCCTGGACGTGGAGCTGGAGATTGCTGAACGCGAAGCGCGCGTGGGGGCGGGCGATCCGGCGCGTGTGGCGACCTTAACCGCCGAACGTGACGCATTCGAAACCCAACGCGAAGCTCTGGCCCGTCGCTGGGAAGAAGAGCGCACGCGGGTGCAGGAGATTATCCGTCTGCGTGCCGCGCTGTTTGCGGCGGGAGATGAGGATACGGCTGAACTGCGCGGCCAGCTGGCAGAACAGCAGCAGGCGCTGAAGATCTTACAGAGTGACGAACCGCTGCTGTTTGCCGCGGTGGATGAGAACGTGGTGGCTGCGGTGGTCTCAGACTGGACCGGGATCCCGCTGGGCCGGATGGTGAAAAATGAGATTGACGCGGTGCTGAAA
This sequence comes from Enterobacter sp. CRENT-193, assembly GCF_002787395.1. NCBI lineage: Bacteria > Pseudomonadati > Pseudomonadota > Gammaproteobacteria > Enterobacterales > Enterobacteriaceae > Enterobacter > Enterobacter sp. CRENT-193. The sequence continues at coordinate 2,878,643 of NZ_CP024812.1, forward strand.
CTGGCCGACACGCTGAACCAGCGGGTTATTGGTCAGCGTCACGGTCTGGATCTGATTGCCCGTCGGGTAAAAACCTCGCGGGCGAAGCTTGACGATCCGAACAAACCGGTCGGCGTATTCATGCTCTGCGGGCCATCCGGCGTGGGTAAAACCGAAACCGCGCTGGCGCTCGCCGAATCCCTGTACGGCGGCGAGCAGAACGTCATCACCATCAACATGAGCGAGTTCCAGGAAGCGCACACCGTCTCCACCTTAAAAGGTGCGCCTCCGGGGTACGTAGGGTATGGTGAAGGCGGGGTATTAACCGAGGCCGTCCGTCGCCGTCCATACAGCGTCGTGCTGCTGGACGAAATTGAGAAAGCGCACCCGGACGTCCACGAGATCTTCTTCCAGGTCTTCGACAAAGGCTGGATGGAAGACGGCGAGGGGCGCCATATTGATTTCCGCAACACCATTATTATTCTGACCTCCAACGTCGGCACCGAGCTGATTAGCGCCATGTGCGCCGATCCGGACCTCATGCCGGAGCCTGAGGCCTTAAGCGGCGCGCTGCGCCAGCCGCTGCTGGAGGTGTTCCCACCGGCGCTGCTGGGCCGTCTGCTGGTGGTGCCGTACTACCCGCTCAGCGACGAGATGCTGGGGCAGATTGTGCGTCTTCAGCTCAGGCGCATTCAGCGTCGTCTGGAAGAGAATCACAACATTATTTCTGAATTTGACGACAGCGTGGTCGAACAGATTGTTCAGCGCTGTACCGAGGTTGAGTCGGGCGGGCGTATGGTGGATGCGATTCTGACCAATACGTTGCTGCCTCAGATGAGCCAGATTTTACTTACCGCCAGCCGCAGCGACCAGCAGTACCGACGTCTGCATGTCACCTGCGAGCAGGGCGAGTTCCACTGTCAGTTTGCCGCGTAATAATCATCAAGAGAACTGTAAAAGATGACGGATAATGATAACAATCGGACTGTCCCAAACGCGCTCCCGGTCGGGTACCGTTTCAATGAGTTTGAGATAAAAGAGGTGATTGGCGGCGGCGGATTCGGCATCGTCTATCGCGCCTGGGATCACCAGCTCGAACGCACTATCGCTATCAAAGAATTTATGCCTTCCTCCCTCGCCGTGCGCGGCGAGGATATGACGCTGGTGCTGCGCAGCGAGCGCTTCGGCAAAGCGTTTTCTGCCGGTCTGAACAGCTTCATCCAGGAAGCCCGCCTGCTGGCGCGCTTTAACCACCCGAACCTGCTGCACGTACTGCGTTTCTGGGTGCAAAACGACACGGCCTATATGGGGACGCTGTTTTACAGCGGTACCACGCTGTCGCGTCTGCGCGAAGAGAAACCGGAGCTGATTAACGAGGCGTGGATCCGCCGCATGCTGCCAATGCTCTTCGGCGCCATCAAAACGATCCACGATGAGGGCTACCTGCACCGCGACATCTCGCTGGATAACATTCAGATTCAGGATAACGGCCTGCCGGTGCTGCTCGATTTCGGATCGGCGCGCCGCACCATCGGTAATCTCTCGGATGAGACGGAAACCATGCTGCGTCCGGGCTTCGCGCCTATCGAGCAGTATACCGACGACAATGAAAGCGAGCAGGGGCCGTGGACGGATATCTACGCGCTCGGCGCCGTATTGCGCACCCTCATCGTCGGCTCTCCGCCGCCGGTCAGCGTGGTGCGCTCGATTCAGGACACCTGCAAACCGCTGGTGGAGCTGATGCCGCAGGGCTATTCCATCCCGCTGCTACAGGCCATCGACAAGGCGCTGGCGCTGCATATGGAAGACCGTCCGCAATCCATTGAGGAGTTCGCGGCGCTGATCGAGATGCCCGTCGCCGGTATCGACGAGGTGCTGACCGCGAAGAAGACCGGCACGATGCTGGTGCCGGTGGAAGAGGAGGCATCTGCTTCCGCGCTGGACTGGCGACGTTACAAGCTTCCGGGGCTGGTGGCCGCGGGCGTGCTGGTTGGGGTGGTTGCCGGTGCGATGCTGTTCGGCGGCGGCAGTCAGGAAACGCCAGAGCAGACGGCGCAAACCCCTGCCGTGAGCCCTCCGGCTGAGACCTCATCCCAATCGGAAACCAGACCGGCAACGGCAGACGTGAGCGAGCCGGTAGCGCCACCTGCTACGGCGCAGCAGAGTGCGCCGCCTGTCGACGCCAGCCCGGTCGCGCTGGTCTACATCCGCATGCTTGATGGCGAGACGCTGAAGGTGAACGGCGAGTCTAAAGCGCTGCGTCCGGGGAATAACGGTTATGCATCGCTGAAATTGCCTGCGGGCGAGACCCGCATTGAACTGGAAGGCAATGGAAGAACGCGTACCCAGACGCTGGATATTGCGAAGCCAGGCACCTGGCTGGTGAATCCGTAAGCCTGCGGGTAACAGGACGGAGCGAATGTATAACATCAAGTTTGTCTATCTGTTCCACGAGAACGTCTCGCCAGCGCTGTTTGCGAAAATAATCCGCCCGTCCGTTGCCGGACAGTGGATTATGTCGGTTCCCGACCATTCGCTGCGCTCACTCTTCACGCGCTACGATCTGCTGCGCACGATCACCGGTGCGAATCCATATCAGTCCGGGCGCGATACCCGTACGCTGATCGCGCAGGATTTAGAGATGGGCAGAGTGGTTGCCATTGACGAAAGTTTTCGTGACTGGTCATCAGTAACGGAAATTTTTTATATCAACGCCAAAGGGCAACTCCAGGCTGCCTCGCTGGTCGGCCTGGGCTGGTATCCGGTGAGTACGATTGTTGACCGCTACGAAACCATGGTTAGAACGTACGGATCTCGCCCTGCGCCAACGGTACTGCCAAAACAGGTGGTGAAATCTAAAACGGCACAGGTGCCGGATGAACCTACTCCGGGCAAGGACGGTAAAACCTATGCCGGGCAGCTACAGAAGATGACCAAAGCAGAACGCTGGCAGGCGCGTAAAGATCTGATCGCGAAGGGGAGCAATAGCCTTTATCCGGATGCCCAGATCGCCGCGAAACGTCTGGCGGCGAATAATATCGCGGTGGAAAAAGCGAAGCTTGCGGAAAATATTTATAAGACCGTGAACCCGCTGGAAACCACACCGGGCGTGCCGGAGGGATGGACGGATATCAGTAATGACGATGCGCTGTTAGGAAAGTTCGGGCTGAACAAATCCATGCTCTTTGACGATGATACGTCCCCCAATTTTCTGGCGCGCGTCTATCAACCGAAGCCGGAAGTGTTTGGTGCAGATATGAACCCCACGCTGGTATTCAGGGGATCGCGCGAGCCTGGCTTCGCCTCTCTGTCTGAGAATGTCTCCTCTCTACTGACCAAAGGGGAACTGGCGCCGGTGGTAAACGGGGCTGACTGGTCGAACAACTTCTCACAGGGCATGGGTATGGCTTCAGATTATTATAAAAAGGCCGTGAGTATCGGTAAGGAGCTGGCAAGGTCAGGCCAGAATATTGATATTGCCGGTCATTCCCTTGGCGGTGGTCTCGCCTCTGCAACCTCTATGGGCAGCGGGAAAGCGGGGTGGACGTTTAACGCCGCCGGCCTCAATGCCGGAACCGTAGAAAAATACGGCGGTAAGATATTAGGCAGTACGGATAATATCCAGGCGTATCGGGTTGAAGGTGAACTGCTGACGAAGATTCAGGAAGTTAACCCCTGGGAAGATCTGAAAACGATGAAAGGGCATGTCCCTTCGTGGATCCTCAAAGAGGAAATCTCTGCGCTGAGCCCTAATGCTGCCGGAATACCCCATGACCTTCCCGGTGGAACCGGAAGTGCGCTGGACCGCCACGGGATTAATCAGGCGATTGATTGCATAGAGCAACAGAAGGATGAGGATATTTCGATAATCGGGAGTCGATTGTGAAAAAAGGGTTGAAGGCTTTTGTCGCGTTATGTTTTTTATTCATGATTCAGGGGTGTAAGCAGGATATGGACCTTAATCCACAGGACTACTTCAGCGGTCAGCAGCTTGAACTGGCGAAAGCGATTGAAGAAGGCGATGTCGACGCGGTGAAGACGCTTGCACCAGACAGCGATCTTAATAAACCGGGAAAGCAGGATATGACCCTGCTTTTTTGGGCCATCGGCAACGCGATTAATGATAAAAAGACATCGCCCCATTTAAAGGTGATTATGTTGCTTGTTAAGGCTGGCGCAGATCCGCTCCAGCCTCGACCGCAGGGAAAAAGCAGTCCTGCCGAATTTGCCCTAAAGGGAGACAGTGCGGACTGGATCGACGCGATGCTGGACGGTGGCCTCTCACCCAACGTGAAAGATAAGGTTTTCCACGAACCCATCATCTTCCAGTCGCTAAAAGCGAAAAATACAGAGACGCTGGAAGCCATGCTCGATCGCGGTGCTGACGTCAACTCAACCAACTCACTGGGTAAAACGCTGGTGTTTGATGCGCTGGATAACCAGGCTTACGATCATGTCTTGTTGCTGCTCGATCGTGGAGCGGATCCGTCAATTAAGGCCAAAAATGGCTGGTCGATGAGCAATGCGCTCGCGGACGCGCTTAATGGACTTGAGCGAGGCAGTGAGCAATACGAGAAATTAAACGAAATAAAAGAGAAGCTCATCCAGAAGGGGGGCGAATGGCCACCCGCGCCGGTTAAGTGATTGCTCAACTGTCATGAACGCCAGAGATAAGGTTTTCGTTTTCTGGGGATGCATGGATGCCCTGGCCGTTGTCTTCTATTGTGCCCAGTCCGTGCGGCATGACAAGATCCCTTTTATTTCTGATATACACGCCTTCAGTACGGTTGTGAACACGCTGTCTGCTGGTGGGTATAGCGCTCTGGTTATTCTTTTCTTTATTCTCGATTTCTTGTTGTTGCTCTCTTTTATTGCCTCAGCATGGTGCTTCTTCGCCCGGAATTTATACGCGAGCAGACTGGCACTCTACCAGGAAATACTGCGTCTGGTTGGGTTTCGCTACTCAGTTTCCCTTTTTCCCCTGGTGTTAAGTTTCACGGGCGTGATGAATGTCTGGCTAAATGGATTTTTATTCATTTTGTCAGAGTTTCTGAAAATCTATTCCCTGTGGATTTATAAATATGAAGGGGAAAGGCCCCCGGTTAAAGAGTAAGACGGCCAATAACCAGAACATTCACGTTTAAAAAGCCTTGCGTTAAAAATATTCTCAGCATAAACCATTACGGAATAAAGATTATGCTCAACCGAATTACCGTCCAGCTCCCGGTTGAGGGGCTGCTCTTCTGGAAACTCTCCGGCCGCGAGGCGATGTCCGAGTCGTTCGCGCTGACGCTGACCCTGCTCGGCACGGATGCGCGCATTGACCGCAGCAGGCTGCTCGGTCAGCCAGTCACAGTGACCATCCCCACGCAGAGCCTGCTTACTCCCCGCTTTATCAACGGCAAGGTGACGCGCGTGGCGGTGAGCGCCGTTGAGCTGACGGGCACCCGCTACGCGGTGTACCAGCTGATGGTGGAGCCGGACCTGTGGCCGATGAAGCGCGACCGCAACCTGCGTATCTTCCAGGGCCAGACGGTACCGCAGATTGTCAAAACCCTGCTGGGTGAGCATCAGGTTAACCTCGAGGACAAACTCACCGACAGCTACCGCGTGTGGGACTACTGCGTGCAGTATCAGGAGTCGAGCCTGGACTTCATCAGCCGCCTGATGGAGCTGGAGGGGATTGCGTATCACTTCCACCATGAGGCGGACAAGCACACCCTGGTGCTCACCGACGCCGCCACGCAGTATCAGCCGTTCAGCGGCTATGAGGTTATACCTTACCACCAGACGCCGTCCGGCGGCAGTACGGACGAAGAGGGCATCAGCCAGTGGGCGCTGGAGGACAGCGTGACGCCGGGGATTTACAGCCTCGACGACTATGACTTCCGCAAGCCGAACGCGTGGCTGTTCCAGGCCCAGCAGAACCCGGCGTCACCGAAACCGGGCAGCATCGACGTGTACGACTGGCCGGGTCGCTTTGTGGAGACAGGGCATGCGGAGTTCTACGCCCGCATCCGTCAGGAGCGCTGGCAGGTGGAGCATCAGCAGATTCAGGCGACGGCCACGGCGGCGGGCATTGCGCCGGGCCACATTTTTACCCTCACCAACGCGCCGTTCTTCAGCGATAACGGCGAGTATCTGGTGACGGCGGCGGGTTACTACTTCGAGGAGAACCGCTACGCGAGCGGTGAGGGGGAGACCATTCACCGCACCGATTTCACCGTTATCCCGGCGTCGGTGTCCTACCGTCCGGCGCAGAGCACGGCGTGGCCGCGGACCTACGGCCCGCAGACGGCGAAAGTGGTGGGGCCGCAGGGGGAGAGTATCTGGACGGACAAATATGGCCGCGTGAAGGTGAAGTTCCACTGGGACCGTCTGGCGAAGGGCGATGACACCAGCTCCTGCTGGGTGCGTGTGTCGAGCGCCTGGGCGGGCCAGGGCTACGGCGGGGTGCAGATCCCGCGCGTGGGCGATGAGGTGGTGGTGGACTTTATCAACGGCGACCCGGACCGTCCGATCATTACCGGTCGCGTGTACAACGACGCGAGCATGCCGCCGTGGGCGCTGCCGGCTGCGGCGACGCAGATGGGCTTTTATAGCCGCAGCAAAGATGGCCATAAAGACAATGCCAATATTCTTCGTTTTGAAGATAAAGCCGGGCACGAGCAGATCTGGATCCATGCAGAGAAAAATATGGATACGGATATTGAAAATTCTGAAACTCATGATGTCGGTGTCGATCGTAGAAAAACCATCGGACAGGATGAGAATATTTCGATTAAGCGGAACCTGAAATCAGATGTAGGTAATAATGAAACGCATAATATTGGTAACAAGCACGTTATAAACGTTGGGAAAGATCAAACCGTCTTGACCATGGATAAAGAAGGTAACGCGCTGCTGGAATCTGTGAACACGATTAAACTCAAAGTTAAAGACAACTATATTCTGATCGCCCCGGATACCATTGAGATTCACGTAGGCCAAGGCAACCTCAAAGCAGAGGCTGTGGAACAAGCCATCTTCAAAGGTGATGAGCTTACAAAACTAGGTGATGGGATCAATACCGAGCTCAAGGCAAATGATACGGTGAGTATAACGGGAACTAACCTTACCGATATTAAGGGCGCGATTGTAAAAGTTAACAGTTAATCTGCGTACAGAGAACGCTATTATGGGAAAACCAGCCGCCAGAGCGCGCATTGATTCCAGTGCACATACTGGCCCAATTCAAAGCGGAAGTTCTAACGTAATTATTGGCGGATTTCCGGCAGCACGAAAAGGCGACCCGCTTTCATGCTCCCAACATGGTCAGGGAAGTATTCTCAGTGGTTCAACAACGGTATTTGTGAACGGTTTGCCTCTCGCCAGGGAAGGTGACAAGACGGGTTGCAATACCTCAGCGACCCCTGCGGTCGCATCCACTCAAGCGGCACCTCCGCAATACTGGGGCGGAACGGCGGCGAAGGATGCGGGTAAAGATGGTGCTATACATGGTGATGTTTACGACGCCCGTGTGCTTGGCGCCTATGCAAGCCTTGAAGATAAATCCGGCTTTGGAAAACCCGATACGGCTTCAGCCGGATTCGCACTTGCCGATATCACGGTCGGGAATACACAAAGCCAGGATAAATATAAAGGCGAGGTACGTACTAAAGTAGGGGTGGCGAATGCCAGCGGCACGTTAGTGACAGATAGGGCCGATTACGGGGCTATCAACCTTAATGCTAACGCTACTGCGATACAATATGGCGCCTCGGGTAGCATTGGAAAAGAAGGGGAGCAATACGGCGGGGTTGGTGGAGACGTGTATCTGGCAACCGCTGAAGCGAAGGCTGTCAGTGAAATGTACGACGGTAATAAAGGACGTTATGGTTTTAATGTGGAACTTGGCGCAGAAGCAGCGGCGGTTAAAGGAGAAGCGACGGCTAAAGCCGATTTTTATGGCGTAGTCGTTGCCGATGGCAAACTTTCAGGGAGTGCAGGGAGCGCTGGCGCTTCTGCTGGCGTGGGAACCTAGATTGATAGTACAGATTATTCGTTTAACCTCAAGTTATCAGGTGAGCTTGCAGTGGCGCTTGGTCTGGGAGGGGATGCCAGTATCAAATTGGCTCTCAAACCGATCCTTGACTGGATTTATGACGATGATGAGAGCAAGCCTTCTCCAGCGGCGGGCAGTGGCGATGGTGTGATTAAGACGGGCTGTGTTACAGTCCTGGTAGGAGATTAAAATGTGTAAATGGGGAACGTTGTAATGCATTGGTTTTTCTTTATTCTCTTTATGATTTGGACGCTAGCGCTAATCTGGAATGGAAAAGATTTATTTAACAAAAAACAATGGCTCCTGGCTGGGTTGATGTTCGTTCTGGTGCTAGTGGCTACAGTCGTCATTGGCTTTACGTTGAAATGGCTTGCTCAGTCAATGTCATTATTTTCCGTCGCAACGGCCAAACATTATTCGATCATCTTATCCATGTCTTTCCTGTGCGTCTGGGGATTAAAGGTCACAGTAGTCCTGCTGTGCACGTTATTTTCCGGGATTATGGGGGGGCACAAAAGATACAACGCAGAAAATTATGAAAAATTATCATCTATGACACGTGCCGTGGCGCCTGGCTTACTTATCTTTGCTAAAAGCTTAATTACCCTCGGAAGCTTCCTTATGTTTTCGGGTTTATGGCTTAAGTAAGCGCGACGAGTGAGGTTGCATTATGGTTACTGAAAAAAAATATCTTTTTCCTCTCGAGATGAAGGATCAGGAAAAAGAGATTCGGGAAAAATTCTGGAAATGTCTCTATACCTCCGGAGAAAAAGAGATGTTCCATTACTGGCTACTGTTACCACAGAATGTTAAGCCAGCAGAGTTAAAACCGGTCACGTTTCAGGAGGTTGGACTGACGAATATTGGACGATACATCGCCGATGACACCGGCCCCTATATTGAAGTCTGGGCTGCGTATGAACACTGCCAGTGGGAGATGAATGCGTCAGACTGGCTTATCAATAAGCTCGACTTAATGGGCGAGAAAGTACTGAGCCAGAGGATAATTACGCATCCTTCAGGAAGTGGGAAATTTGCGGATATCCTGTCCATTAAAAAGATGCCATCGGGTGATGAGGTCGTTTCACGGTATACGGTGCAAAAGGATTATAATCCTGTAAATGGTGGAGGGAATTACTTCCTTTTGAAAACGGCTTGTGGTTCTAAGGATTACAACTCGATCGCCGATACTATTTTCCTGATTGCTATCAACTGGGATTTAATGCATCGCAGCAATATGATGCTTTCAGAACTGTTGAAAACAGTTAGCCTTAGCAACAAAAATGACAGTGGATTTAAAATTCCGGATTCATGGCAGGTGAGTACACTGGATGATAATCGTCTGGTAATTGAACACACGTTAGGTAATGTCAACCATGGAGTGATTAATTTCTGTCTTTTCCGTCAGACTGATTATCCTTCTGCGCAGGCTATTTTCGAAGTAGCAACTGCGCGTTTTAACCGTCACGATAGTGCGGTCTCTCTTGCGACGTCGGACATTGCCAGCATTCCAAATGATATCAATCTCACGTTTACAGGCGATCTTTATAGCTGTACTGGAGAGGTTGTCAGCGCTGCTGAGAATATCAGGGCTTATTACGACATGCGTATCTTCAAAATTAATGATTTATGGTGTTACGTTGAGGTGGTTGGGCCCCATCGTAATCATCGGGATTATTATTACGAAACCAATAAACGATGTATGGAAATTATTCTTTCTACGTTTCGCATAGAAAAACGATGAGCTGACAAAGTTAATTCATGGCCATCTAAATAAAACCATAGAAATGTGGTTTTATTTTTGTTGCACAGAAACATGATCATAAACGCGGGTGAATATAAGCAAAAAACTCGCGATCAGATTCGTTCAAGTGGTTATGTTATCGATACGCTTGAGGCTGCGATGTGGTCCGTATGGAATACGGATAATTTCCGTGATGCCATTCTGCTGGCAGCCAACCTTGCCGATGATGCTGACAGCGTTGCGGCGACGGCGGGACAAATAGCGGGGGCGTTGTATGGTTATTCCGCTATCCCGCAGGACTGGAAAGATAAACTCGTACAACACGAACGTATTGCCACAATGGCGGGTAAACTATTCGATAGAGCACCTGAGGATAATTTTTTATAGTTAGAATTACCAAGGGTAAGCGAGGGCATATGATGACTTGCGATCAGGTATGGAATTTTTAGTTAACTGAATCTACTGCAATGAATGAAATGACAATGTTTGGTTACGTTGATAGAGCATTAACTTTAGCACAGAAAAGATATGCAGACGTCAAGAATCGTGATCCCCAATCCCCGCTTTTGCAAATGTACGACTCTATTGTACAACAATTATTATTTCTACGGGATTTAATCGAAGGCAAGGAAAAGGATAGAGCGAAATTATGGGATATGACGTTCGGTATGTATGCAGGGAAGGAGTTTGATCATTCTGATGAGTTGTTTTTTGAAAGGTTGTCAGATGCCTGGTTTATTGTGGATCAAATCCGCCGAGGGTTAAAGGTTAGGCTGCCGCATGAGGTCGATACCAACTATAATAAAAAGAAACAAAACCTCATGAAGAAATTCCCTGATGAATTTTAGTATTTCATATGAATAATATTTTTTATTATGGGTGAAAGGTGATTGACTTACATGCTGATTTAAATGCCTTGTTAAAATATGTTGATAGATATCGTAAATACTTACCCATTAGCAGACCTTCAGTCCAGCGAAGGATGCAGTATACGTATGATAATAAGCCATTAGAGTCATCCTTAAATAGTGATGTACAAAAACAATGGGATTTACCACCACCATGTAATATCTCACTAGCGCAATCACGGGATCGTGCGGTAGGTACGCTTATTGGTCTTGCTGTTGGAGATGCTGTAGGTACGACGCTCGAATTTTTGCCTCGTGACAGAGCATACGTCAAAGATATGACAGGAGGTGGGCCATTTCAACTTCGTGCAGGCGAATGGACGGATGATACATCCATGGCATTATGTCTTGCGGAAACGCTTCTTGAGAAAGGCGATGCTGATACTATATGTTTCAGGAATAAGCTTCTGGAATGGTATCAGCATGGTTATAACAGTTCAAATGGCGTCTGTTTTGATATAGGTAATACAACGCGATTTGCTTTAGAGCAATATTTAACAATTGGCCCAGGATGGAGCGGCAATACTGCTCCAGAAACTGCGGGTAATGCTTCCATTATCAGACAAGCCCCTGTCTCTATTTTTTTTAGAAAGTCATTAAGCAAAGCATTTTATGAAGCTAAAAAACAATGTATCGCAACACACGGTGCCGCGGAAGCAATCAATAGCACGCAGTATTTAAGTTATTTGCTTGTGCATATGATTAACGGTAGCAATAAAGATTTTGTTTTTTCTCCGCACGTTATGCCGCTTCAGCCACGCGTAATGATTATCAACGCGGGTGAATATAAGCAAAAAACTCGCGATCAGATTCGTTCAAGTGGTTATGTTATCGATACGCTTGAAGCCGCGATGTGGTCCGTATGGAATACGGATAATTTCCGTGATGCCATTCTGCTGGCAGCCAACCTTGCCGATGATGCTGACAGCGTTGCGGCGACGGCGGGACAAATAGCTGGAGCATTATATGGTTATTCCGGTATTCCGCAGGAGTGGAAAAACAATCTTGTACAACATGAACGTATCGCCAAAATGGCTGGTGAATTGTTCGATAGAGCCCCCGAAGACACTTTCTTATAACTGTTTATCTCAATGAAACTACAGGAAAAGTAGTTTTATTTTGTGGCAAGCGAAGTCAATCTTACAGCTACTCATTATCACATCAACGGCGTTTCCGCTTTGCATACTGAGATGAGTTAACTTCTGGCACTGAGATTCGTCCATAGTGGAATAAAGATTATGCTCAACCGAATTACCGTCCAGCTCCCGGTTGAGGGGCTGCTCTTCTGGAAACTCTCCGGCCGCGAGGCGATGTCCGAGTCGTTCGCGCTGACGCTGACCGTGCTCGGCACAGACGCGCGCATCGACCGCAGCAGGCTGCTCGGCCAGCCGGTCACGGTGACCATCCCGACGCAGAATCTGCTGACCTCCCGCTATGTTAACGGCAAGATTACCCGCGTGGCGGTGAGCGCCGTGGAGCTGACGGGCACCCGCTATGCGGTGTACCAGCTGACGGTGGAGCCGGACCTGTGGCCAATGAAGCGCGACCGTAACCTGCGTATCTTCCAGGGCCAGACGGTACCGCAGATTGTCAAAACCCTGCTGGGTGAGCATCAGGTTAACCTCGAAGACAAACTCACCGGCAGCTACCGGGTGTGGGACTACTGCGTGCAGTATCAGGAATCGAGCCTGGACTTCATCAGCCGCCTGATGGAGCTGGAGGGGATTGCGTACTACTTCAGCCACGAGGCGGACAAGCATACCCTGGTACTGACCGACGCCGCCACCCAGCACCAGCCGTTCAGCGGCTATGAGGTCATTCCTTACCATCAGACGCCGTCCGGCGGCAGTACGGACGAAGAGGGTATCAGCCAGTGGGCGCTGGAGGACAGCGTGACGCCGGGGATTTACAGCCTCGATGACTATGACTTCCGCAAGCCGAACGCGTGGCTTTTCCAGGCGCAGCAGAACCCGGCGTCACCGAAACCGGGCAGCATCGACGTGTACGACTGGCCGGGTCGCTTTGTGGAGACAGGGCATGCGGAGTTCTACGCCCGCATTCGTCAGGAGCGCTGGCAGGTGGAGCATCAGCAGATTCAGGCGACGGCCACGGCGGCGGGCATTGCGCCGGGCCACATTTTTACCCTCACCAACGCGCCGTTCTTCAGCGATAACGGCGAGTATCTGGTGACGGCGGCGGGCTACCATTTCGAGGAGAACCGCTACGCGAGCGGTGAGGGGGAGACCATTCACCGCACCGATTTCACCGTTATCCCGGCGTCGGTGTCCTACCGTCCGGCACAGTCCACGGCGTGGCCGCGGACCTACGGCCCGCAGACGGCGAAAGTGGTGGGGCCGCAGGGGGAGAGTATCTGGACGGACAAATACGGTCGCGTGAAGGTGAAGTTCCACTGGGACCGTCTGGCGAAGGGCGATGACACCAGCTCCTGCTGGGTGCGTGTGTCGAGCGCGTGGGCGGGCCAGGGCTACGGCGGGGTGCAAATCCCGCGCGTCGGCGATGAGGTGGTGGTGGACTTTATCAACGGCGACCCGGACCGTCCGATTATCACCGGTCGCGTGTATAACGAGGCAAGCATGCCGCCGTGGGCGCTGCCGGCTGCGGCGACGCAGATGGGCTTTATGAGCCGGACAAAAGACGGTTCCGTGGACAACGCCAACGCCCTGCGCTTTGAGGACAAGGCGGGCGCAGAGCAGGTGTGGATCCAGGCCGAGCGTAATCTGGACACCAGCGTTAAAAATGATGAAACGCACACCGTTGGCGGCGCGCGCAGCCATTACGTGAAGAAAAATGAGCTGCATCGCGTGGAGGCTAATCAGATCCAGGCCGTGAAAGGCGGAACCGAGATCCTTACGGGTAAAGGCAAGCTGGATGCAGCGGTGGAGCAGTACGTCATTGCTTCCGGGACGAAGCTGCGGCTGGTCTCGGGCGAGAGTGCTATTGAGCTTAACGCTAACGGCAAAATTAACCTGATCGGCAAAGAGTTTAACTTCTTTGTGGAAGGGGATGGGTATATCACCACAGGCGGTAAGCTGCATCTGAATACGTCGGGCACCAAGCCGGGCACAACGGCGCCGGGATCGGGGCATAAAGGGGATATTGATGCGGCGGTGCAGGAGAAGTTTTCTCCGAATAAAAGTGCTAAGAATCCGGCTCCCGCAGCTTCAGCGCCAGCAGCAACCAGACCAAAACCAACAACAAAATTTGCATCAGCGCCACCATTAAAAGGGAGTTACGTCTATCAAAATAATTCCTACAACTCTGATGTGATGCCCTTCAGTGAAGATGTAGTTAAGGAAATCAATAAGTCACCAACGCTTCAGACACAATTAAAAGATCTAAAAGATAAAGGGTGGGCTATTCAGCCGGGAGCAGCAGGAGGGGGGAGTTACGCTGATACGAATAACAAATTGATTGTCATGGACCCTGAACACATGGAAGATACAGCCACAACGGTGCAAACTCTGGCACATGAGGCAGGGCATGCAACTTATCCTGTTGCGGTAGATTCTTCGAGTAAGGAAAGCTTCATCAACAGCCAGCTTATGGATGAAGGTGGAGCAACGCTGAATAACATTAAAATACAACGCGAGATCCTTGCAAACGGCGGTATTGATATTGATATAGCGGGAAGTGCCGAAAACCTAAAAGCATATAATTCTGCCTATGATAAAATGGTAAGTGGTGAGTTATCTCGCATTGATGCAGCCAAAGCAATAGGAAAAGTGTATGGTAAAGGCGAAATAGCCTCAGGGACTAATCTAAATTATAATGATTACTATGGAGGATTCTATGGAAAGTAGGATGATTAAAGCTACATTCCTCATTGTTCTTCCACTATTTTCAATATTTACCTATGCAGGGCATAATAAAATGAATCAAGATTCGTTGTGGCAAATGATTAAAGAAATGAAATCAGTGTGGGGTAAACAAGTTGAGGATGTCAGTAAACTGTTTAACCAACCGCTGATTAATAATACACAGGAGAAAGAAGACCGTTATACTTCAGCTCCCTTTACGTTAACTGATGGCACACGGATCAGTAATGTGGATGTTCGTTTATGGGGAAATGGTGATAACAGCGTATCTTTGGTTTCTTTCGTAGTTAATCAACCATGTATTACTCTTGATCAAGTCAAATCTCATTTTCCGGATCTGAAATTGTCTAATATCCCTCGCGGAAACACGCCGGGACAATCAGTTGGATATCGCACCCCTACCGATGAACGCGGGCTGGCATGGGCATTTAGCTTTCCAGTTCTGAATCAGGAATGCCTGGGCAGGGTAGTTATGTCACGCTACGAACAATAAGTTGCGAGGCAATTTTACGGGCTGTGAAAGAAGATAATTATCAAACGGCTAATAATATCGCTGCCCCTAAAGTTTTTGCGGAAAAAAAGAAAGTGCTAACGTTCTAATGATCATATTTCTCTGAGTCGCTAAGCAGTAATTAATATTGGCGGTATAAATTTTAGCGCTTTTAATTTTATTTTTCTAATAAATCATCCCGAGTTCACTTATGAAATACACCCTCCAGGAAGGTTCCTTTACCCTTTTTCCTGCCGCCTGGCAGGACAACAGCATGAACATCATTCGCGATGACGAAAGCGGGCTGTCCGTGGTGGTCAGTCGCGGCGTTATCCCGGACGGCAGCAACTACGAACAAGAGTTTCACCGCCAGTGGGACGTGCTGCGTCCTCAGATGGGTGAGATCGCCCAGAGCGAATTTCAGTACGTAAAAGCCGGGCCTGCCGGCAACATTGATGGGATAGAAGTTGAGACCACCTTTGACCGTAACGGCCAGCGCCTGTGGCAAAAACAGCTGGCCGTGCAGACGCCAGGCAAACCGGTACTGATGATTTTTACCCTCTCGGCCTTAAAAGCCTTTACGGAAGAGGACGAGGCGCGCTGGAGCGCACTGAAGAAAAGTCTGACGCTAAACGACAACCGGAATGTGTAAGGCATGAGCGATAACAACGCGGCCCGTAAGGGCGACGAGATTATTCACTCCAGCATTTTTGCTGATATTACCAGCATTGTGGCGGAAGGTGCCGCCTATGCGGTGATTGGCGCGGCGGTGGGCGCAGCAGCGACCGTCGCGGCCCCACTGCTGGGAGCCGGGGCCGCAGCGGCAGGCGTGGCGGCGATTGGATCCAGCTGTCTGTTGAGCGGCATTATCGGCGGGGTTCTGGCGAACGTCGCCGGGATCACCGACGATATCAGCAACGCCGCTGAAGGGCTGGGTAACGCGCTTTTCCCGCCGTCGCCCGCGGGCAAAATCACCACCGGTTCGAGCAACGTTCTGACAAATAAACTTCCCGCTGCACGCGCAGCCGGGACGTTAACGCCTGCCGATACCCCGTCCCCTGAGCCGCAGTCGCCGGGCAGCTTTGCCGACTACGCGGGCATGCTGCTCTCCGCTGCCGGACAGTTCGGCAGCGAGATGTGGCAGCCCAGCGTCGCCTCTGCCGCCGCGGGGACCTCGCCGCTGGAAGAAGACAAGGTGGCGTGTGATAAACACTCCGGGCCGCAGTATCTGGCGGAAGGCTCGAAAAGCGTCTTCATCAACGGACAGCCTGCGGTGCGCGCAAAAGATCGCACCACCTGCGAGGGCACCGTTTCCGACGACGTCTCCCCTAACGTGATCATCGGCGGTGACACGCTCACGGTCCGCGACATCAAAAGCGGCAAAACGCCGGGTCTGGCGCTGGGGATGATTGCGCTCTCCCTGCTGCGCGGGCGTCCGGGCAAGATCCTGAAAAACATGCCCTGCGCGCTGGCTGCTGCCGGTGGCGGGATGCTGGCTGATATGGCCGTCAACGCCGTGTTCGGCTCCTCGCACCCGGTTCACGCTGCTACCGGCGTGAAGGTGCTGAATGACGACGACGAACTCGATTTCTCGCTGCCGGGGCGCTTTCCGCTGCGCTGGCAGCGCAGCTACAACAGCCTGACCACCCGCGAAGGGCTTTTCGGTCTGGGCTGGGCTACCACCTTTGACAGCTATCTGACGCTGGAAGAAAACAATGCCACCTGGTTCGATGAAACCGGGCGCGAGCTGAGCTTTGAACTGCCGCCGGTCGACCGCGCGTTTTACAGCATCAGCGAAGGCATCATTATCCGCCGCAATGAGAGCGGCGACGTGGCGATAGCCGACGATGACGGCGCGGTGTGGCGTCTGTATAAACCGACCCGCGCTAACCCCTCCATCCTGCGCCTGGCCTCCCTCAGCGACGAGTACGGCAATGCGCTGCTGACGGCGTGGGACGAGCACGGCAGGCTGGTTGGTATCCATGATGAGCCGCGGGCCATCGACGTCACCCTGCGCTATGACGATGAACGTTTCCCGCAGCGTGTTACCGCAGCCAGCCATCTCGACGGCAACAAAACCTGGCCGCTGATGCAGTGGGGGTACGATGCGCGCGGCCAGCTGGCGAGCGCGACGGATGCCTCCGGCGTGGTGACGCGTGAATACCGTTACAACGACCACGGCCTGATGGCCTGGCACCGCTTGCCGGGGGGGCTGGAGAGCGAATACCGCTGGCAAAAATTCGACCACTGGCGCGTGGTGGAAAACCGCACCAGCACCGGCGACGGCTGTCGCTTTACCTATGATCTAGCCGCCGGGCTGACGACCGTCGAACACTACGACGGTCAGACGCGAAAGCATTACTGGAACGCGCAAAACCTCATTGTTCGCTACGTTGACGAGAGCGGTGAGAACTGGCGCTACGAGTGGGATGACAACGAACTCCTAACGCGTCGCATCGATCCGCTGGGTAATGCCGTTACCTTCGTCTATGACGACATGGGCAACCGGGTGCAGGAGATCGACGCCGACGGCAACACCCGCACCACCACCTGGCTGGAGCACCGCGCGCTTCCCGCGGCCATTATCGAAGCTGACGGCAGCGCCACCCGGTTCTGGTACGACGAACATCACGGGCTGAAGCGCGTGGTGGACCCGATGGGGCAGACCACGCTGCTGCGTCGGGACGAGTTTGGTCAGGTTGTGGAAGAAGTCGATGCCGCCGGGAACAGCCGCTACCAGGAGTACAACGAGGCCGGGCAGATGGTGCGTGCGACGGACTGTTCGGGCCGTGTGACACAATACCGTTATCATCCGCTGGGCTGGCTGGTGGCTGAGACAGCCGCCGACGGTGAAGAGACTCGCTACCGCTACGACGCCGCAGGGCGTCCGGTGCAGCTCGACCGACCAGAAGGCTGGACCGAGTCGCTCAAATGGAACGAACGTGGCCTGCCGGTGAAGCATGCGGGCGCCGATGGGAAAGAGAGCGAGTTCAGATACGACGAGGCAGGGCGCTTAACCGCCACCCGTAATACGCAGGGTGAAGAGGTGCGCCGCCGCTGGGACAGCCGCGGGCGTCTGATTGCCCTGGAAAACGAGAACGGCGAAGCGTATCAGTTCCGCTGGGGGCCAGACTCGCTGCTGCTGGAAGAGGTGGGGCTTGATGGCGTGGCCTCGCAGTATCGCTATGACGCCTGCGGGCGCACGATTGCGCGCACCTTTGCCGCCGGTCATCCGGAGGCCATCACCCATGCCTTTGCCTGGAGCGCGAGCGGCCAGCTGGTCGCCCGCACCACGCCGGAAGGGCAGACCCGCTACCATTACACGCCGTCCGGCCTTCTGAGCCGGATTGGGCTTCATCCTGCGCTTTCAGCCGACGTGTGGACCACCGAGGCAGAGCAGGAGCTTGTGTTTGAGTATGACGCGCTCGGGCGCGTCACGCGCGAAGCGGGCGAGCATGGTGATCTGGCGTGGGGATATGATGCGCTGGGCAACCGCACCTCCGTCACGCTGCCCGATGGCCGCGAGCTGAAACAGTTCTACTACGGCAGCGGGCATCTGCTCAGCATTGCCCTCGATAAGCTGTCGGTCTCCGACTTTACCCGCGACGAGCTTCACCGCGAGACCAGCCGCACGCAGGGGCTGCTGACCACCCGCAGCGAATACGACCGCCTCGGCCGACTGCACCGCCGGGACGTTTTTACCGGCAATGCCCAGCGCCCGTCGCCGCGCCGCTGGTCCCGCCGCTGGGATTACGACTACCGTCATAACCTGGTGCGCGAAGAGCGGGACGATAACCCGTTCAGCTGGTACCGCTGGCAGTACGACAGCGCAGGCCGGCTGATGGTTCAGGACGGCACGCTGCCCGGACAGGAGCAGTGGCGCTGGGATGCAGCCGGTAACCCGCTCGAAGGATCTGCTGAGAAGGTTACGCACAACCGGCTGACGCAGCTGAACGGCATTCGCTGGCGCTATGACGTCCACGGCCGCACCGTGGAGAAAGATAACGGACAGACCCGCTGGCACTACCGCTACGACGGTGAGCACCGCCTGACGGAGGTGATCAGCCAGCCGCGGGACCGCAACAGGCCGCAGACGCAGGTCAGCTTCCGCTACGATCCGCTCGGGCGACGCATCAGCAAAACGCGCCGCCAGATGCTGGGCGGCCAGCCAACCGGCAAGCCGGTCACCACGCGGTTTGTCTGGGAAGGGTTCCGGCTGTTGCAGGAGGTGCACGGGGACGTGCCGCTGACCTACGTCTACAGCGATCAGAACAGCTACGACCCGCTGGCGCGCATTGACGGCGTTGATGCTCCGGAGATTTTCTGGTTCCACTGCCAGCCCAACGGCACGCCGGAGCGGATGACGGATAGCGAAGGACAGGTGCGCTGGGAAGGGGTAAACAGCGCCTGGGGCAAGCTGCTGCGGGAAAGCGAGACGCAGGTATCAGGATATTCCCAGAACCTGCGCATGCAGGGGCAATACCTGGACCGCGAGACAGGGCTGCACTACAATCTGTTCCGGTATTACGACCCGGACTGCGGAAGGTTTACGCAGCAGGACCCGATAGGGCTGGCGGGGGGGATAAACCTTTACCAGTATGCGCCGAATGCGCTGGGGTGGGCAGATCCGTGGGGGTTGACTCCTGACGATCTCATTCGTTACCGGCCACATGATTCTCTTTCTGCTCAAGGTGGAGCTAGAAGCTCTGCTATTTCTAGGGCATGGGTGCAAGAAAAAGCCTTATTGCAGGATGGTGGGGCTGGCACAAGAAATTGGACAGCGCAAGAGAGGGATTTAATTTTGAAGACTCCCAACAAGAGCCTAACCTCTGTGATGTCCCGGGCAGGTTATACCGGGCATCATATCAATTCGGTAGAAGGCAATGGTACACTTGGTTCCAAATGGCAAGGTGATCCGAGGAACATTGTATTCTTGAAAAATCATAACCATCCCGACAAGTTCAATGAGCATGTCCATGGTGATCAAGGACATAGAGGGAATACTAAGAACTCGACGCGTGGGCGCTTAATCGATAGAGAAAGAACACTAAAATCTAGACAACGATGTAAGCAATTATAGGTGGAAAGATGAACATAAAAAATGCAGTCCAAGATCTTGTGAACAAATTTAAAATGAATGAATTGAATATGGGAGAGATAGACTATACAGACGATGAAAATGAGACTTCTTTTCCCGTGAATTTAAATGGGGAGGTTGATTTTTTTTATCGTCATTTGATTTTAAATGACAGTCCAACATTTGATGGTACTTTTTATTTACAGATTATTGAACCTCAAGATCTCAACGAAATATTATCCGGTTGGCGAGTTCAAAATGATACGGCTTGGCGCGATGAATATATAATCTTTGCTGAAAGAAATGGTGACGTTCTTTTTTGTGACACCCAAAATCTAACATCTCCTGTTTATGGTAGCATTCAAAAACGAAACTTTATAATTTCTGGTTCCTTAGCTGACTTTTTGAATGCTTTTTGTTCTGCTATTGAGATGGAACAAAATAATTATGATGGTGATGCTACAGATGATGAATTTAATTTAAGAGAAGATTTTCTGGAAGATATCGATGTGATGCTTAAAACTAAACTAAAAGATGTTGAGGTTGAAGGGTTTAAGAAATTCTTTTTTGGTTAGTTTTTAAGTTTTTTAATAATAAAGATTTACTGTCTTAGATACCTCCTTGCTTCTAAAAGCATTTATTTCTTATTCCCCTTTTTATAGGTGAGGAGGTTTATTTGCTATTGCTAATGAATAAACACATGAATAATATTTACATCTCTTGTAGAAAAAGGAAACGAATTTCATGATAAAAAAATAAGCCGAGGCTTTAGAGCAATAACAAAATGTCCGGCAGGCTCTTCCTGAGCCGCAGATCGAATGGAAAATTGCCAACTGCAACTCTGCGTACATGTACAGTGCTTGCTTTGCTCTCAAGGAGAACGATGAGGCGAAAAAATGGGGGGAGAGGATACTTAGTACACGTGGATCGGATATAGAGACAGCGCCGTTAATCGACCTCGGCATGGTTTTTTATGAGTTGAATCAATTTGATGAAGCGTACAAATATTTTAATGATTCTTATAACTACGTCAAAGAACGAACGTTTCAAGACAGAGCTGAAAAATACCTTGAGTTCTATTTTCCTAAGGGTGCGCAAGTTCGTTTTTTTCATAAAAAACAAATCAAACTTTAAACAAGAAGTTCATCCCATCGCCATTTTTAACGATTTGATTTTATGCTTTCTGCACGCAACTTACCTTTTTCTTTACGTCATGCTCATTCTTTTAAGTGTAAAGTCTTTAGATATTAGACTCTGAGCATTTAAAAGTCTTTTACCAGCTGTACGCAATAATGAAATTATGACAACTGCGATCGTCTGCTGGTAATCCACCTCGAACGACTTGCTGGAAAGGACACGCACAACCCCCTGACGCATGCTTAATCCGTTAAATCAAGGGGGATTGGCTCCTAAGCACGTTGATCCAACAACGCCAGGTAGATCGTATGTATTACCATCAGTATGGGCAGAATGGCTTGAAGAAGTAGCGATTCCAGGCTCCGGTAATGTAAAATAGGTTACTATATGAATATTAATAAAGATGATGATCTCCTTGTGATAGTAAAGAAAGAAGGAATATATTATTGGTTCGTGGCGTTCAAAGAAATGTGGGTTTTAGATAGAATTAAATGGATAGAGGATTTTGTGAAAAGTGGGGTGGAAATAAATCTACAGGATGTCCATAAGGAAAGATATAACATACCCGTAGTAAATGAAGAAAACGCGCAGATTTTTATTGATGGGTTAATTAAAGATGGCTATTCATTCGATAAGGATGACATAGCTGATGAGTTTTTTAGTAGGCTTTCGCAAAAAACAACTTGGTGGGATATATATGATCTTATGCCGGATTCGCTTATAGATTTTGATAATAAAAGACTATATTCGGAGTATGTTGAAAGTATGCATTATCAAAAATATGTTCCTGATGGTTGGCAAGGTGAGCTTGTTGATTTCTGCGGTAATGGAACGTTACCTCAAGATGAAATGTTCTGGATAAAGAATGGAACAAATCATAGAAACGTTATCATTGCTAAAGGGTAAAAAAATTTTCAGCATACCATTTTAGATTATGCAATGGTCTTACAACACGCGAGTTAATTTTTGTGTTAACCGATAAAAAGCCATTATTAACCGTTGTAACCCTATTTGATGCTTAGGGCAAAAGCTTCTTTGCCTGCACTGCCACGAGGCACATTTTTCTATTACTTAAAAATCATCTGAACGAAGAAGGGGTTGTTGTCTTTAGCTATGTGGAAAACCAAAATGGCTGGTATGATTGGTTTTATTTAAATGGCATGAAGCGTAACGCGTTGTCTCGATCAGGCCCTGCTTATTATGATAAAATGCGATTCAAAACTTTTAACGATTCCCGCTCGCAAAAAAAGGATTTAGAAGATATATTATTGTCGACCGGCAGACCTCTCCTAAGAAACGGTGGTGTCAGCCTCGCTAAGTATTAGAGTCTGGCCTTACTTGTTGAGTGATTAATCGAGGTGCCTTTTCAGACGTTAAAGCTTGCGACTACACAAATCATTTCTTTGGAGGTGAGCAAGAAGTCAGATCTCTAAGATATTTTTTTGACTCCCTAATAAAAAATGTACGTGAAAGCGTGGATTTTTCCCGTTCATAAAAATTAAACGTAAACAAGAAGTTCATCACATCGCCATCTTCAACAATGTAGTCTTTTCCTTATGCACGCATCTTGCCTCCTTCTTTCGCGCCTGGCCCTTCCTGACCCAGCTCTTCCATAAACTCTTCACGGTCGGCATCGTCCAGTTCAGTATTATCGGATTCAACCGTGGCGCAAACTACTAACACTAACGAACCCGCAGCGAATATGACCGTCTTGGCCGCCTGCATCGCCGGGATATAGTTACCGGTAATTTTCAGTGCTCTTGGTTGCACCGCTGGGATACTACCGGTAACCCGCTCGAAGGATCTGCTGAGAAGGTTACGCACAACCGTCTGACGCAGCTGAACGGCATTCGCTGGCGCTATGACATCCACGGCCGCACCGTGGAGAAGGATAACGGCCAGACCCGCTGGCACTACCGCTACGACGGCGAGCACCGCCTGACGGAGGTCATCAGCCAGCCGCGGGACCGCAACAGGCCGCAGACGCAGGTCAGCTTCCGCTATGACCCGCTCGGGCGACGCATCAGCAAAACGCGCCGCCAGATGCTGGGCGGTCAGCCAACCGGCAAGCCGGTCACCACCCGGTTTGTCTGGGAAGGGTTCCGGCTGTTGCAGGAGGTGCACGGGGATGTGCCGCTGACCTACGTCTACAGCGATCAGGACAGCTACGATCCGCTGGCACGTATTGACGGCGTTGATGCCCCGGAGATCTTCTGGTTCCACTGCCAGCCCAACGGCACGCCGGAGCGGATGACGGATAGCGAAGGACAGGTGCGCTGGGAAGGGGTAAACAGCGCCTGGGGCAAGCTGCTACGGGAAAGCGAGACGCAGATATCAGGATATTCCCAGAACCTGCGCATGCAGGGGCAATACCTGGATCGTGAGACAGGGCTGCACTACAATCTGTTCCGGTATTACGACCCGGACTGCGGGCAGTTTACGCAGCAGGACCCGATAGGCCTGGCGGGGGGGATAAACCTTTACCAGTATGCGCCGAACGCGCTGGGGTGGGTGGATCCGTGGGGGTTAAAATGTGGTTTTTCTCAAAAAGATCGTATAACACAAAGATGGGTGGATAGATTAACAGGGAAAAAACCCGCTGATGTTCATAATATTTTGACATCCAAAGGTTGGACGAGAACATATCCACAAGCCAATAAACCAGGAGCTATCCAACATATTCAATATGTCAAAACAACAAAATCAGGTACTACGTACAAATTAGATTATCATCCCGGAGGGACTCCAACTCAACCTAATATTCATGGTAATGATTACTGGAAAGTTTATCGCGAAGTTGATGGTGCTGATGTAGTATATGGGAGAATTGGTCATGGAGAGTTTAAAAATTATGATTTAATAACCGATTCACCTGTTTATGTTGACGGAGTTTTACTTAATGGGGGGGTATAAAATGATTGATTTTAATGCTGATATTTTATCAGGAAGAGCACTAGGTAACGTTTTTTTGGGGGATAATATCAGTAAGTACATAAGCGAGTTATATGCTGGCTATAAGGTAACTTACTTTGATTATTTCTTGCCTGATGATAAGAAAAGGCTTGCATATATTGTAGATGACACAATGACAATCGCTACCCTTGAAGATGGAACGATCATTTCTATTGGTTGTAACGTAAACTATAAGGGGAGGTATAATAAAATATTACAAACAGGCCAAACGATGGGGGAAATAATAGGGTTGACTTACAAACAGCGTATATTTAATGGCTGTATTATTATAAATGACGACTTTGGTTTTTCATTCGAGTTGCCAGCGCCATATGATGAAATTGCAGATAGCATTGCACATGTTCCACTAGATCTTGTTCTTAATGAAATCCGTGTTGCTGATTACTCTGATTGGAACCCACAAAAAATAAAACGCTGAAGTGTGGGTTAGGGTTGATCCCTCGGATTATTTACTTTACATAAAACCCTAGGTAAGCATTCTCTGGCGTCATGACATCCACTGTCGTAAGTAAAATACCCAGCGCCCGTCGCAGCGCCGCTGGGATTACTACTACCGCAATAACTTGGTGCGCGAAGAGCGGGACGATAACCCGCTCAAATGGTACCGCTGGCAGTACGACAGACAGTGCCGGGCGTCTCCTGGTTCAGGACGGCACGCTGGCCGGAGAGGAGCAGGGGGGCTGGGATGCAGCCGCTAACCCGCTCGAAGGTTCTGTTGAGAACATTACGCACAACCGCCTGGCGCAGCTGAATGATATTCGCTGGCGTTATAATACCCATGCTTGCACTGTAGAGAAGGATAACGGCCAAACCCGAGGAACCGCAACAAACCGCAGACGCAGGTCAGCTTCCGCTACGATCCGCTCGGTCGCCGCATCAGTAAAACGCGACGCCAGAAGCTGGGCGGACAGCCAACCGGCAAGCCATCACCACCCGGTGTGTCTGGGAATGACTGCCTACTGGGGGAAGCGCACGGGGATGTGCTGTTCACCTACGTCGACGAAAGTGGTCAGGACAACTACGATTTGCTGGCGCGTGTAGATAGTGTTGATGCTTCATATATCTTCTGGGTCCATTGCCAATCCAACGGCACGGCACAACTTATAACTGATATCTAAAAGCAGTAATTTTGGTGCAGGTTCGAGTATTGGTAATGTTTTTCCATAACAATCATATGGAACAAGAATAAAAGTCTAGGGAATATAATGAGTGATAAGATCATGCAAACAGTAGATCTGCTAATTTCACATAGTCAAATATTGTTACGATCCAGAGACTATGACGAAAAGCTGAGTCAGTGGGGAAAAGGTAATGTTTCTCAAGGCGCTGTTTTACACAAGGATTATGTTGTATTCGATCCATTACCAGAGGACGCATTTGGAGCAAACGTCAATATCAAAATAGATAATGCTTTTAAATTAGATCAAAATGCACAACGCTGCATTGTTGTTCCATTTTTTATTACGGATAAAAATAAGATCCAGATCGCATCTGCGACAGAGAAATTTGATGTAAGCATTAACGTAACCGGCAAGATTTATTCGCTCTTTTATGAGGTTTGTGAAGGGGACGAGATTTATTATAATTTTACTCTTGTGCCTGAAAAAGAAGCAATCCCTGCTAAGTTTTTATTAGACGACCCTTGGGGAGGGAAAAAATACAATCCTCTAAAAGAGGGTTTTTTTAAAGTTAATAATAACTAAATCGAATGAAAAAAAATCATACGTTAAACAAGAAGTTCACCACATGAACCTCGTTAACGAAGTAATCTTTCCCTTCCGTACGCATCTTGCCTGCTTCTTTCGCGCCTTGCTCACCCTTGCAGGTGATAAAGTCTTAAAACGCGATAGTCTGCGCACGAATGAAGCCCTTCTCAAGGTCGGTGTGGATCTTACCGGCCGCGTGAGGCGCAGTCGCACCGACAGGGATGATTCACGCGTTCACTTCTTTCACGCCCGCGGTGAAGTAGGTTTGCAGGCTGAGCAGCTCATAGCCCGCGCGGATCACGCGGTTCAGCCCCCGCTCAGCCATGAACTCTTTATGGTCGCCGTCGATGATTTCAGCGATATCGGATTCAACCGCGGCGTAAACCGCTACCTCTACAGAACCTTTACCGCTTGAAGACTCTGCTGAGAAGGTCACGCACAACCGTCTGACGCAGCTGAACGTCATTCGCTGGCACTACCGTTATGACGGTGAACATCACCTGACGGAGGTCATCAGCCAGCTGCGGGACCGTAACAGGCCGCGGACGCAGGTCAGCTTCCGTTACCCTCATACATTGTGACATTCCCAACAGTCAATCAATATAGAAGTGATCCTTTGGGTTATCATCAAGCGTTACAGGTAAAATTAGATGTAACTGGCTTAGATGTAATTGAACCCCGGAAAAATACATTTTTGATCTTAAACACAAAAGATCTCGTTGTCTCTAAAAGAATTGTTAAAAGTGGGAGGAGTTGTGGTTGAGGTGAAAAAATATTATAAAGGAAGTGTTGATTTTATTGCAGGTGAAGGGACTATTCTCAATGAGTTCATAGGAGAAGTAGCCACGCGACAAATAAATATTATAGATGGAAATTATTATGCTTCTTCCTCTTTGCTAGATAAAAAAGAAAAAGTTGGCTTCCTGCTGTATGATGGTAAGAAAAGCGACCTGAACTTAAGTGACGCCGAAGAAATTTCAAATGAGGAATTTGAAGTTTTCTGGCAAACATCAACGGGTTCATTGCAAGAAAAAAAGCGAATAAAATACTTGTCTGGAGATGCTGTGGAACCTTTGAAAAAATCCACAGTTATTGCTCATATTGTGAATAATAAAGGGAAGTGGGGTAAAGGTTTTGTTCTGTCCCTTTCAAATAAATATCCTGCGGCAAAAAAAAGCTATCTTAGTTGCTTCAAAGAAAATAACTTCCCAGAATTAGGGGTGGTTGATTTTGTTATGGTTGATGCTCAGGAGAAGATATTTATTGCGAATATGTATGCGCAGGATGGTATAAAGAAAAATATCAACGACAAAAAACAATACGTATGTTATGACTCTCTGAAAGTTTGTCTTGAAAAATTATCTGACTTTGCTTTAGTTAATCGCCTTTCTATACAAATGCCAAGGATAGGAGCTGGCCTCGGTGGTGGTGATTGGAATGTTATAGAGTCCTTAATACTAAAAAATATTTGCTATAAAATGATTGATTGCAATGTAATAACTTTATAATTTTAAATAAAATTTAACCATAGATCATGGTGTTTTTGGCGGTTTCTTAGGCAAAGTTTTTCATTTAAAAGGACATGATCTTAAGTATTATAATATCTATAACAATATACTATTGATCAAAGGAACGAGTTTCACGACAACCAAAAATACGCCGAGGCTTTAGAGCAAAACCAAAAAGCCTGGCAAGCGCTTCCTGAGCCAAAGCTCGAATGGGAACTCGCCAACTGGATCGCTGCCTGCATGTACAGCGCATGTTTTGATCTTGCGGATTATGCTGAGGAAAACAAATGGGGAAAAACGACATTACGGACACGTGGATCGGATATAGACACTGCACCCTTAATCGATCTCGGCATGGTCTGTTATGAGTTAAATCAATTCGAGGAAGCGTATAAATATTTTAACGATGCTTATAACTACAGCAAAGAGCGTGCGTTTCAGGATAGACCTAAAAAATATCTAGAGTTCTATCTGCGCAAAAGGGATAAGTTCGTTACTCTATAAAAAAATCAAACATTACGCGTGGATCCGACAACGCCAGGTAGGTCGTGTGAATTACCATCAATATGGGCAGAATGGCTTGAAGAAGTAGCGATTCCAGGCTCCGGGAATGTAAGATAGGTTACTATATGAATATCAATAAAGATGACGAACTCCTTGTGATAGTTAAGTATGAAGGAAGATTTTATTGGTTCGTTGCGTTCAAGGAAATGTGGGTCTTAGACAGAGTAAAATGGGTAGAGGATTTTGTGAAAAGTGGGGTGGAAATAAACCTACAGAATACCCATAAGGAAAGATATGACATACCAGTTGTAAATGAAGAAAACGCGCAGATATTCATTGAAGGTTTAATTAACGATGGTTATTCATACGATAAGGATGACATTGCTGAGGAGTTTTATAAAAGGCTTTCGCAAAAAACAATTTGGTGGGATATATATGAACTTATGCCGGATTTATTTATAGACTTTGATAATAAAAGATTATATTCGGAATATGTTGAGAGTATGCATTATCAAGAATATGTTCCTGATGGTTGGCAAGGTGAACTTGTTGATTTTTGCAGTAATGGATCGTTACCTCAAGATGAAATGTTCTGGATAAAAAATGAAACTGATCATAGAAGCGTTTTGATCGCTAAAGGATAAAATATATTTTCGGCAAACCATTTTTAGACAATACAATGGTCGATTCAACACGCCAATTTGTGTTTGTGTTAAGCGAGACAAAGCCGTTACCAATCGTTTTGACCATCTTCAACGCTCAGGGTGAAAAACTATTTTGGTCTGCATCTCCTGAAAGTGCTATTTTCTATTACTTAACATTAAACCAGTCAAAGAAAGTGGTTGTTGTATGTAATTTTACAGTAATACAAAATGGCTGGCATAATTGGTTTTATTCTTGGGATATGAAGCGTAACGCGTTGTCTAGATCAGGACCTTCGTACTAAATTCACATTTAACATTAAAATTACAGCGACAAGAGTGCCTGAAACTGGCGTACGCAAAGGGGGGATACCTGCTAAAGGTGAGAGACTTGCCTGACCAGCAGAGCGTTTACACCAGCACCCTTTTCAGACGTTAAAATTTGCGACTGCCGACATCATTCTCTTTACCATGTAAAAAAAAATCCACGCCCAAGCGGGGATTTTTTCCCATTAAAAACAAATCAAAGGTTAAACAAGAAGTTCATCACATCGCCATCTTTAATGATGTAATCTTTGCCTTCCGCACGCATCTTGCCTGTTTCTTTCGCGCCTTGCTCTCCCTTGTAGGTGATAAAGTCTTCAAACACGATAG
Organism: Enterobacter sp. CRENT-193; assembly: GCF_002787395.1. Taxonomy (NCBI): domain Bacteria; kingdom Pseudomonadati; phylum Pseudomonadota; class Gammaproteobacteria; order Enterobacterales; family Enterobacteriaceae; genus Enterobacter; species Enterobacter sp. CRENT-193. The sequence continues at coordinate 2,907,844 of NZ_CP024812.1, forward strand.
TCTGTGTACGAATAAAGCCTTTCACGAAATCGGTGTGGATTTTATCGGCCGCCTGAGGCGCAGTCGCACCCACAGGGATGGTCCACGCACTTCTTTTACGCCCGCGGTGAAGTAGGTTTGCAGGCTGAGCATCTCATGGCCCGCGCGGATCACGCGGTTCAGACCCTGCTCGGCCATGAAATCTTCACGATCGGCGTCGTTCATTTCAGCGATATCGGATTCAACCGCGTTCCAAAACGCTACCACTACAGAACCTTTATCGCTTGAAGAGTCTGCTGAGAAGGTCACGCACAACCGCCTGACGCAGCTGAACGGCATTCGCTGGCGCTATGACATCCACGGCCGCACCGTGGAGAAGGATAACGGCCAGACCCGCTGGCACTACCGCTACGACAGCGAGCATCGCCTGACGGAGGTCATCAGCCAGCCGCGGGACCGCAACAGGCCGCAGACGCAGGTCAGCTTCCGCTATGACCCACTCGGACGACGCATCAGCAAAACGCGCCGCCAGATGCTGTTTGGGCAGCCGACCGGCAAGCCGGTCACCACCCGGTTTGTCTGGGAAGGGTTCCGGCTGTTGCAGGAGGTGCACGGGGATGTGCCGCTGACCTACGTCTACAGCGATCAGGACAGCTACGATCCGCTGGCACGTATTGACGGCGTTGATGCCCCGGAAATCTTCTGGTTCCACTGCCAGCCCAACGGCACACCGGAGCGGATGACGGATAGCGAAGGGCAGGTGCGCTGGGAAGGGGTGAACAGTGCCTGGGGCAAACTGCTGCGGGAAAGCGAGACGCAGGTATCAGGATATTCCCAGAACCTGCGTATGCAGGGGCAATACCTGGATCGTGAGACAGGGCTGCACTACAATCTGTTCCGGTATTATGACCCGGACTGCGGAAGGTTTACGCAGCAGGACCCGATAGGGCTGGCGGGGGGGATAAACCTTTACCAGTATGCGCCGAATGCGCTGGGGTGGGTGGATCCGTGGGGGTTGAGCCGCGAGTGTAGCGGTAAAACAAAACCTGATTTCTATGTTGGTCCAAATGGCCCTAGTTCGACTATGCCTTCTACAGCATATCGTTATATGGATAGCAAATATGCTCCACAGACAATAGAAAATAAATCAGCCCCGTTAAGTTATTTTGGGTATACGAAATATAAATCTGCACATGAAGCCAGGGACGCCTATCAAATTTTTTATGAGAAAGGTAATCCTGATTCATGGAGTGATGCACGTTTATTAGGTGAGTTTGATACATTACAACTGTATAAAAATGGAGTGCCTCAGGTGCAAGTACCTCTTGCCAATGGTGGTCGAGGGCCTGGATATGAGCTTTTTACCAGTGCATATCCTGAGTATGGTAAAAGTGGGGTATTACAGTTGCTACCAATCGAACGTAATTACCCTGTTATTTTTGAACGTGTTACTATAATTCCGGAGTAAAAGCGATGACAGATGAAGAGTTACGAAAGAATCTTGTTTTTTTAATAAAAAAATATGTTCCGGAAAGTCAACAAAAAGCATTTTATGATGATATATCAAAGTCTACTGTGCCAGTGAAAGGTATTTTAGCTGACTTTAATAAAATCAAAACCAGAACTTTTGATGAAGTTGATGGAGATTTAATACGGGATATTTACTTTTATTTTTGTTGACAGATAATTACGTGGGGGATTTATTTTTCCGTTCGTTTTTTATATTTTTTTGGTTGGGAATGGCTCGGTAAAGAGATGAAAATTATCTTTACCGGCAATCAAAATATCAGCAATGGCGTTTAGGAAATTATTAGTTACGCTGATCTCACAGAAAAAATAATTGAAAATATTTAATTATGCTGGTGATTTGTATAATGGAGAGGACTAAATCAGGCGGTTAGTTGTTGCCGAATATCCTAATTAAACTATAATGGGGGTTTAAGGGTTTGCGCTTGTTACTAACATGCTGCTCAAAGTTTGAGCAGCAGGGGAAGGGTGCTTCCCCTATCAGTTTTCATATTACAGCTAATCATTAACCCCTTAAAGAATTTCACAAGCATTTTATTTTTAATGGACTGACCCCACATTATCGGTAGAACGATAATAAAAATCGAGGTAATGTAATGAATGATAAAAAAATACAAATAGTTGAGCTACTGATTTCACATAGTCAAATGTTGTTGCGATCCAGAGACTATGACGAAAAGCTGAATTACTGGGGAAAAGGCAATGTTTCTCAAGGTGCTGTTCTTCACAAAGATTATGTTATATTCGACCCATTACCAGAGGACGCATTTGGAGCCAACGTCGATATCAAAATAGATAATTCTTTTATATTAGATGAAACTGCTCAACGCTGCATTGTAGTGCCATTTTTTATTACAAATAAAAATAAGCTTCAGGTCGCATGATTGAATTTAAATTCAACCCGATTACCGGTGAGCTAAACCTTGATGGTCTTCCTTTAAAAATAGATACTGAAGAAGGCTTTTGTAAGTGTGATTTATACCACGAATTAGTAAAACGCAAAGCTGTAAATAAAAATATGTCGAATCACTACCTTGTTGACTTAGTAATGTTTTTCGATAAAGAATTTCAAGTTACTATACGCCCGGTGTGCTATGGTTTTCATTTTATGCTTCATCTTGTTGATAAAAATAGTCAATACTATAAATCATTAAATGATTGGAATGCACGAACTAATGTTCACATGCTAAATGAATCAGTGAAAAGCCTGTCTGATTGGCTGAAAGAATCACTGAACCTGGACACGCCTGATACCACGGAAACAGACATCATTAGGTGGAACTTTGAGTGGGGGCGGGTTTCAGTCTCATATGAGACAAAGTCATTTAATCATGGGGTATATATAGTTTGGAATATAAAGTAGTCACTTCCAAAAAAGGTGGTTTAGATATGTTAGAAATGAAACTTGATGTTCATACTGGATTTGTAGAAATTAACAACTACCCCATCGAATTAAAAGATGTTGATACTTTTAAAAATTCCGCATTTTACAAGTTTTTCTCGCCATTGACTACAGTAGGTCCTTTTTATTTCGCTATCGATAATGTTAAATGGAAAGATCAAGTTTTCATTTTGGAACTGAGGCCTTCAGCATTTTCTTTTTCTCCATCATTATTCCTTACTAGTAAGGATGGAAGTTTTTATAAAACGTTAGAGGATTGGGATAAAAGGGCTAGTCTGAGTAATTTATCGGATGAGCAGCAGCGTTTGACAGTATGGGTTGAGAATGAAATAACATCAAAGCCTAATCTTAAAATTAACAATCCCCCATATGGATTTCAATGGAGGCATGAATGGGGAAATATTGTTGTACAGTCTAATGAAAAAAGCTTCGATTGTGGTGTTTATATAGAATGGAATGTTTGACTAAATGATGTTAATGATTAATAAAATCCTCCATTTCTTATAGCCTTACTTTTTTATTGATAAACTTAAAATTTAAATAATGAAACTTACTAATCGACTGAAAAAGAAGTTATTAGTCCTTGATGGCATTGACAATGATTTCATAGAGTATGGAAAGGAAATAACATGCCCTGAATGCGAGGGGGTAATAGTCTACTCTATCGTAAACTCATATGAGTTTGACACGCTCACAGAAGAGGTAAAATGCTTTTTGGTTAAGAAAATGAGAGGTGTGAAGCTTGATAGTGAACATAAGAAATATAGCTATGATGAAAGCCAATTAGATGTTTCGAAAAACACATGTTCAAAGTGTTTAAAAGAGTTTTCCGCTATATTAACGTATAAAGAAGTGCAGCCAGCCCGATACCGGGTATATCTTGTGGGGCTTTTTGAAGGTGATTTGAAGCAGATCAAACTTTAAACGTTGAGGTTTACCAATGATTGAAAATCTCATTTGTATTAAAGAAAAAGACCTGCTTCAATGGGCGTGTGGTGAAAGTAACATACTGGTTAGTGTGCCATTTTTAAGCTATGCATTGGTCGACTTAACACGCCAGTTAGTCTTTGTGTTAAGCGAGCCTAAGCCATTACCAACCGTTTTGACCATCTTCAATGTGCAGGGCGAAAAACTATTTTGGTCTGCCCCTCCTGAAGGTGCGACTTTCTATTACTTAACATTCAACCTGTCAAAGGAAGTGATCGTTGTATGTAGCTATCCAGCAAAAAAAAATGGCTGGCATGATTGGTTTTATTCCTGGGATATGAAGCGTAACGTGTTGTCTCAATCGGGCCCTGCGTATTAAGTTCAAAAGCGCCAAAAAAATGATAACTATAACCGGTGGCAAAAAAGGAACTGTATCAGCAGTTATATCAAGCAGTTTAAAAAAGGCTACGAGGAAAAAGATGACTACGGTTTACATTGTCATATTGACGTATATAAACCCCTTGAGGAGGTTGACGCAACGATACCTTCTCATGTTGAGTGACTAAAAAAGGGTATTCAGAGGGGATATTTCTGACTTCCGGAAGACGGATCCCAAGAACTGGTGGGGTCATTCTCGCTAAATCTGAGAGTCCTGCATCTCTTAAAGAGCGCTAGCGCGAGGGCTCTTTTCAGGCGTTAGGCTTGTGTCTGCCGAAATCATTCCCTTAGATTCCAGCATGAAAACTGATCTCTTAGACAATGTGTTTTAACCTCACAATAAAAAAATCCACGCCAAAGCGTGGATTTTTTTCATTCAAATCAAACGTTAAACAAGAAGTTCATCACGTCGCCATCTTTAACGATGTAATCTTTCCCTTCCGCACGCATCTTGCCTGCTTCTTTCGCGCCTTGCTCACCCTTGTAGGTGATGAAGTCTTCAAACGCGATAGTCTGCGCACGAATGAAGCCTTTCTCGAAGTCGGTGTGGATCTTACCAGCCGCCTGAGGCGCGGTCGCACCCACAGGGATGGTCCACGCACGCACTTCTTTTACGCCAGCGGTGAAGTAGGTTTGCAGGTTCAGCAGCTCATAGCCCGCGCGGATCACGCGGTTCAGGCCCGGCTCTTCCAGACCCAGCTCGGCCATGAACTCTTCACGATCGGCGTCGTCCAGCTCTGCAATATCAGATTCAACGGCAGCGCAAACCGCAACCACTACAGAACCTTCAGCCGCAGCGATTTCACGCACTTTGTCCAGATACGGGTTGTTCTCGAAACCGTCTTCGTTAACGTTGGCGATGTACATGGTTGGCTTCAGGGTCAGGAAGCTCAGGTATTTGATCGCCGCTTTGTCTTCGTCAGTCAGGTTTTTCAGCGCGCGCAGCATGCCCGCGTTTTCCAGCTGTGGCAGACATTTTTCCAGCGCAGCCAGTTCCGCTTTCGCGTCTTTGTCGCCGCCTTTGGCTTTCTTTTGCACGCGGTGAATGGCGCGTTCGCAGGTGTCGAGGTCAGAGAGGGCCAGCTCGGTGTTGATGACGTCGATGTCGTCAGCTGGATCCACTTTATTGTTAACGTGGATAATGTTGTCGTTCTCGAAGCAGCGCACAACGTGGCCGATCGCTTCGGTTTCACGGATGTTGGTCAGGAACTGGTTGCCCAGGCCTTCACCTTTGGATGCGCCTTTTACCAGGCCCGCGATGTCCACGAACTCCATGGTGGTTGGCAGAATGCGCTGCGGCTTCACGATTTCCGCGAGCTGGTCCAGACGCGGATCGGGCATAGGAACAACACCGGTGTTCGGCTCGATGGTACAGAACGGGAAGTTCGCCGCTTCAATACCTGCTTTGGTGAGCGCGTTGAACAGGGTGGATTTGCCCACGTTTGGCAGACCGACGATACCGCATTTGAATCCCATTTCTAAATCACCTTAATATCTTGATAATCAATCCGTTAACGATAACCGATTGAAGAAAAGTAAATAACTACGCCTATTATACACGTAACCCGCGCGACGCGCGGTAAAAAAGCCCCGGGGCGCCGATTATTGCGCTTTGAAAGCGTGCAGTCGATTGGTGGCTTTTGTCAGGCCATCCTGAAGCCAAATCTCGGTGCAGCGGGCCGCTTCGTCCACCGCTTCGTCAATCAACTTCTGCTCAGAAACCGGTGGTTTACCCAGTACGAAACCAACAACTTTGTTTTTATCGCCCGGATGGCCGATTCCCACGCGCAAACGGTGGAAATTAGGGTTATTACCCAGTTTGCTGATGATGTCTTTCAGACCATTGTGGCCGCCATGACCGCCGCCCAGTTTGAACTTCGCCACGCCTGGCGGCAGGTCCAGTTCGTCGTGGGCCACCAGGATCTCATCCGGATTGATGCGATAAAACGTTGCCATGGCCGCCACGGCTTTGCCGCTCAGGTTCATAAAGGTGGTTGGCACCAGCAACCGCACGTCAGCACCCGCAAGATTGATGCGTGAGGTATACCCGTAAAACTTGGGTTCTTCACGCAGGGGAGCGCGCAAACGCTCCGCCAGCAGATCAACATACCAGGCGCCGGCGTTATGGCGGGTAGCGGCATACTCTGCGCCCGGATTGGCGAGGCCGACAATCAGTTTAATCGTCACGATTTACTTCCTAATGGGTTCCAGATCTGGCGCGTAGTTTACTGTCTGGCGCGCCGCTTGACAAAGTTCTGCCTGCTGTACACCGAAATGCGAATAATTTCTTCTTTGAATAATTAGAATTTCAAGCTGTTCAATGTCTTATTTGTAAATTTTTGTCCGGGAGTTATCAGTAAATGTGATCATTCACGCAACTCATATAAGAGGCGTTGTCTATACTTTACACACAAGGAGAAGGGGCTTTTCCCCTGACAACCCAAAGTTCCGGAGGTGACATATGAAACGCAAAAACGCTTCAATGCTCGGTAACGTGCTAATGGGGTTGGGACTGTTCGTGATGGTCGCCGGTGTCGGTTATTCAATCTTAAACCAATTACCGCAGCTTGACCTCCCACAATACTTTGCGCATGGCGCGGTGCTGAGTATCTTCCTCGGTGCGGTACTGTGGCTCGCCGGGGCGCGCGTGAGCGGACATGAGGAAGTCTGCGATAAATACTGGTGGGTGCGTCATTACGATAAACGATGCCGCCGCGACCAGCGCAAGCATAGCTAGTGCCCCATAAAGAACACCGAAACGACTTCATCTGAAGTCGTTTTTTTTTGCATGACGCATTGACCCTCACGTAACGTAAGGCTTCAGAGTAACGACACTGGCAGAACAAAAGGAGCCGTTATGTTGATACAGGTGGGAGAACTGGCGAAACGTGCCGGGATCACCGTGCGGACTTTGCATCACTACGAGCAAACAGGGCTGTTGTTACCTTCTGCCAGAAGCGCGGCAGGCTACCGGCTTTATAACCTGGCGGATGTGCAGCGTCTGCATATGATCCAGACGCTGGCAAAAGCCGGGCTGGAGCTTGCCGAAATCAGGGATTTTCTGAAACAGCGTTCGCTGTCATTAGCCGAATTACTCGACGGGCAAATCACTCTGCTGGACAAGCAACTGCGTAGTATCCATACGCTGCGCAACCGGCTGGTGGAATTGCGTACCGGGCTGACCGACGATGCGACGCCGGATCTGGAATCCTGGCTACAGACTCTGGAGTTAATGAATATGTACGATCGCTGGTTTAGCAAAGAAGAGTTGCAGCAACTGCCGTTTGCGGTAGAGAAAGAGGCGCTGGCGGATATCTGGTCGGGGCTGGTGAGGGAGGTTAAACACTTGCTGGAACAGAACGTCAGCGTCACGGACGCGCGGGCGACCGATTTGGCTTCACGGTGGATGGAACGCCTGGAGCAGGATACCGCAGGCAAACCGGAATTTTTGACCCGCCTGAACGAGATGCACAGCGTGGAGCCGCAGATGCAGGAGCAAACCGGCATTACGCCGGAGATAACTGATTACATCACGCGGGCGTTTGCCGAATCAAAGCTCAGCATCTGGGAGAAATATCTCACTGCCGAAGAGATGGCCTTTACCCGGGCGCACTACTTTGACCGGATGATGGAGTGGCCGCCGCTGGTGGCGAAGCTGCATCAGGCGCAGCGAGATAATCTCAGTCCCGCTTCTGACGATGCGCAAAAGCTGGCAGAAAAGTGGCTGGTTTTATTCCAGTCCTATGCGGGAACAAACCCGCAGACCCAGCAAAAATTTCGCCTCGCCATGCAGCAGGAGCCGCATCTGATGAAAGGCACGTGGATGACGCCTGCCGTGCTTGAATGGCTCCAGCAGGCGATCGGGGTGATGATGCAAAGACGCGTCTCTGCATCAGATGACTCACAGATCCGCTAATGCAGCTTCACGGTTAGGGTAGAAGGACAATCGGCCAGGGATCGGCTGCACGCCTGCGCGCGCCATGGTGCGCAGGGGCTGGAATTCGAGGTTACTTATCCGCAGCTCGCAGCCTTCCGGCAGGCGGGCAACAAAGCGCTGGAAGGCATCCAGACCGCCGGCATCCAGCACCGGGACGGCATCCCACTTCAGCACCACAATCCGTTTGCCCGCGATGCGGGATTCCAGATCGCTGAACAAACCTTCCGCTGCGGCGAAGAACAGCGGACCAATCACGCGCAGCACCAGCACATCGTCAGGCACCTCAACGTTAACCGGGGAGAGACGCGTCATCTGCGCGATGCGGCGCATAAACAGCAGCGAGGCCAGCACTATGCCGACGCTGATAGCGATAACCATATCGAACAGCACGGTCAGCGACATGCAGATCAGCATCACGATAATGTCGTCTTTCGGCGCGCGGCGCAGCAGGTTAACCACCTTATGCGCCTCACTCATGTTCCAGGCCACCATCAGCAGCAACGCAGCCATGGCAGAGAGCGGAAGCCATGAAAGCAGCGGGGCAAGGATCAGCAGCGCCATGATCACCAGCAGGGAGTGAATGACCGCCGAAACCGGTGATGTCGCGCCCGCACGTACGTTCGCGGCGGAACGGGCAATCGCAGCCGTAGCCGTAATACCGCCGAAGAACGGTGCAACGATGTTCCCTAAGCCCTGGCCGACCAGCTCGCTATTGGCTTTATGCTTAGTGCCGGTCATGCCGTCGAGCACAACGGCGCACAGTAGAGATTCAATCGCGCCCAGCATTGCCATGGAGAATGCAGCGGGCAGCAGAGCGCGAAGGGAATCCCAGCTCAGGGTGAAGCTGGAGCCCGGCATGTCCCACGGCAGAACCAGCTGCGGCAGCAGCTGCGGAATGCCGCTGCCCTGTGAGCCGTCCGCCAGAACATAGTGGAACTGGGAGCCAATGGTGGCGACCTGTCCACCGAGCAGGTTGACGACGCCCATCACCGCGCAGCCCAGCAGCAGAGCGGGCAGATGCCCCGGGAGACGAATGCCTAAGCGAGGCCAGACGATAAGTGTGCCGAGGGTAACGATGCCAATGGCCGCATCGCCCAGGTTGGCCGTCGGCAACGCCATAAACAGCGCGCCCACTTTCTGTAAATAGTGCTCCGGAACATGGGCCATTTGCAGGCCGAGGAAATCCTTGATCTGCATGGTCCCGATGGTAATCCCTATCCCCGAGGTGAACCCCAGCGTTACGGAAAGGGGAATATATTCAATCAGGCGACCAAAGCGGGCCAGACCAAACAGAATTAAAAAGATGCCGGACATCAGGGTGGCAACCAGCAGGCCTGCCAGACCAAACTGTTGGGAAACCGGGTAGAGGATCACCACAAAGGCGGCCGTCGGGCCGGAGACGCTGAAGCGGGACCCGCCCGTCAGCGCAATCACAATCCCCGCAACGGCCGAGGTGTACAGCCCGTACTGCGGCGCGACGCCGCTACCAATCGCCAGCGCCATCGCCAGCGGGATGGCAATAATCCCGACGGTGATCCCGGCTATCAGGTCACGAACAAAGCGTGACGACGTGTATTTCTCTTTCCAGCAGGCGTCGATGAGGGCGCGAAAGGGCAGAACATGTGAGGAGGTTACTTTTTTCACAATTATCTATCATCCGTGTGCGCATCATCTGTCATATGAATGGCAGGTGAAGGAGGCATAAGTCATACAAATAAATACTATAAACAAAAAAACCCGCCGTAGCGGGTTTTTTGGCCGTGTTCGATCAGTGTTCGAACATTGCAGAGATGGATTCTTCGTTGCTGATACGACGAATCGCTTCGGCCAGCATCCCGGACAGAGTCAACGTACGCACGTTTGGCAGCGCTTTGATCTCGTCGCTCAGTGGAATGGTATCGCACACCACAACTTCGTCAATGACGGAGTTACGGAGGTTGTTTACTGCATTGCCGGAGAAGATCGGGTGAGTGGCGTAAGCGAATACGCGTTTCGCACCACGCTCTTTCAGCGCTTCAGCGGCTTTACACAGCGTACCGCCGGTATCGATCATGTCGTCCACCAACACGCAGTCACGGCCAGCCACGTCACCGATGATGTGCATCACCTGAGAAACGTTAGCGCGCGGACGGCGTTTGTCGATGATCGCCATGTCGGTATCGTTCAGCAGCTTCGCGATAGCACGCGCACGTACCACGCCGCCGATGTCCGGAGAAACCACAATCGGGTTGTCCAGATTCAGTTGCAGCATGTCTTCCAGCAGGATTGGGCTGCCGAATACGTTATCAACCGGCACGTCGAAGAAGCCCTGGATCTGCTCTGCGTGCAGGTCAACCGTCAGTACGCGGTCAACGCCGACGCTGGACAGGAAGTCAGCGACAACTTTAGCGGTGATTGGCACACGCGCGGAACGGACGCGACGGTCCTGACGTGCATAGCCAAAGTAAGGAATAACAGCAGTGATACGGCCAGCAGAAGCACGACGCAGCGCGTCGACCATAACAACCAATTCCATCAGGTTGTCATTCGTTGGAGCACAGGTGGACTGGATGATGAAAATATCACCACCGCGTACATTTTCATTAATTTGTACGCTGACTTCGCCGTCGCTAAAGCGACCTACAGCGGCGTCGCCGAGGGAAGTGTACAGGCGGTTGGCAATACGTTGTGCTAGTTCCGGGGTGGCGTTACCAGCAAAAAGCTTCATATCAGGCACGAGAAGAACCTCAGGCATGCGTCCAGTGGTGGATAGCGTTCGCCGCAAACTGCGGGGCCTAAGCAAACGCTATCCAGGCGGTGTATTAAAGAGCGCGATGCAACGTCTGGAACAGGGTGACGTTGTCACCGAAACTCAGTCTGCGCCAGAATGGCCTGCTGTAGGGGGGAGATGTTCATCCCGCGCGCTACAAAACCATGCAGCCAAACCGGCGCTTGCTCAAGCACCTGACGGGCGGCGGTTTCGGTGTCAAATTCAGCAAAGACACAGGCCCCTGTACCGGTCAGGCGCGACGGCGCGTATTCTAACAGCCAGGAAAGCACCGCATCAACCTCGCGAAAACGTTTTCTTGCGATATCCTCGCAATCGTTGCTGAATTCACAATTTAATAACGTTTTTATTGACCGTACCGGGGTATTTCTTTTCAGGTCAGGATCTTTAAAGATGACCGGGGTAGGAATGCTCACGCCAGGGTGAACGATCAGATACCATTTTTCCGGCGGATCGACCGGCGTGAGGATTTCACCGACACCTTCAGCGAACGCCGCGTGGCCGCGCACAAACACCGGTACATCGGCGCCCAGCGTCAATCCTAACGCTGCCAGTTCGTCCGTCGTCAGACCGCAGTCCCAGAGGTGGTTAAGCGCCACCAGTACGGTCGCGGCGTTCGATGAACCGCCACCAAGACCGCCGCCCATTGGCAGGCGTTTGTCGATACGGATATCCGCACCGCTTCCCGCTGGCAGACGACCCGACGACGACGCCGTTTTCATCAGAAGGCGAGCAGCGCGCACGATCAGGTTATCCTCATGCGCCACGCCGTCGACCGGCGTCAGCAGGTGAATCTGCCCGTCCTGACGCGGTTCGATGGAGATCGTGTCGCCGTAATCGACAAACTGAAACAGCGTTTGCAGGGTGTGATAGCCGTCAGCGCGCTGCCCGGTAATGTAGAGAAACAGGTTCAGTTTTGCGGGAGAGGGCCAGTGGGTCATCATTTAACGATCCAGTTGTCCATTTTCAGCTTGATACGCTGGCTACCCTGCGTCAGCTCCATATTGGACGGCAGCGACGGTTGAGTCTTGCTGTCATACGCGCTGTACACCACTTTCCAGGTTTTACCGCCCTGGGTGTAGTTTACCTGGCTCAGACGGTATTGATCGTCGAGCGTGTAGTCGGTTGCGTCACCCGGCAGGCCAAGGATCCACTGGCGCAGACTATTGAGCGGAATCGGCATCCCGGTCAGCTTGCCAATCATCTCTTCGGCGTCGGTTGCCGTGTAGTGCTGGCCTTTGTTATCGGTAATCTGCGCTTCGCCAGGCTTCGCGTTCAGCTCCAGTTCGGTGCTGCCCAGCGGGTTCAGCAGCAGCAGGCGATAGTTGTCCTGACCCGTTTGCTGCCAGAAGAAGCGAGCGTAAACTTTTTGCTCGTCAGAGAGATAAGCAAATGCACCGCGGGTCTGATACTGGCTTAATTTCAGCACGTCCTGCTGGTGCTGACGCCACTGCGGTGAGTCAGGGCTTTTGCCCGGGCCTTTCGGCTGATGAACGGAACAGGCGGTCAGAACCAGGGCCGCCAGAGGCAGCAGGCGAATCATTCGGGTCATAATGATGACAAATCCTTGAGATACGTTGCAGTTATAACTGTTAATGCTAGCGTTGAAGGGTGCCACCGTCTACGTTCAAATTATCTCAAAGCGTGGCGTAAGCTATTACTCCGAAAGGGGGCAGTCTCTTTTATTGATCTCGCGCATCCTGTATGATGCGTCCTGCTAACCTTATTAACGCTGGTACTACTCCCGCTCAACATGACCCTATTAGCACTCGGTATTAACCACAAAACGGCCCCGGTTTCACTGCGAGAACGCGTTACGTTTTCGCCGGATACGCTCGACCTGGCGCTGGACAGCCTGCTTGCACAGCCGATGGTGCAGGGTGGCGTGGTGCTGTCGACGTGCAACCGTACCGAGCTCTATTTAAGCGTGGAGGAGCAGGACAACCTTCACGAGGCGCTGATCCGCTGGCTATGTGACTACCACAACCTCAACGAAGAAGAGCTGCGCAACAGCCTGTACTGGCATCAGGATAACGATGCGGTCAGCCATCTGATGCGCGTGGCCAGCGGTCTGGATTCGCTGGTGCTGGGCGAGCCGCAGATCCTCGGCCAGGTGAAAAAAGCCTTCGCGGATTCCCAGAAAGGGCATCTGAAAGCCAGCGAACTTGAACGAATGTTCCAGAAGTCATTCTCCGTGGCGAAGCGTGTGCGAACCGAAACCGACATTGGCGCCAGTGCGGTTTCGGTTGCTTTCGCGGCCTGTACCCTTGCCCGTCAAATCTTCGAATCGCTGTCGACCGTCACCGTACTGCTGGTGGGGGCGGGCGAAACCATCGAGCTGGTGGCGCGCCATCTTCGCGAACACAAGGTGAAGAAGATGATCATCGCCAACCGCACCCGCGAACGTGCACAGGTGCTGGCAGATGAAGTGGGCGCTGAGGTGATTGCGTTGAGCGACATCGATGAACGTCTGAAAGAGGCGGACATTATTATCAGCTCTACCGCCAGCCCGCTGCCGATTATCGGGAAAGGGATGGTCGAGCGTGCGCTGAAATCCCGCCGCAATCAGCCGATGCTGCTGGTGGATATCGCCGTTCCGCGTGATGTCGAACCGGAAGTGGGCAAACTGGCGAACGCCTACCTGTACAGCGTGGATGACCTGCAAAGCATCATTTCGCACAACCTTGCCCAGCGTAAGGCGGCGGCTGTGCAGGCGGAAACTATCGTTGAGCAGGAAACCAGTGAATTTATGGCCTGGCTGCGCGCGCAAAGCGTCAGCGAGACCATCCGCGAATACCGCGGTCAGGCGGAGCAGGTGCGTGATGACCTGACGGCCAAAGCGTTAGCGGCCCTTGAACAGGGCGGCGACGCGCAGGCGATTATGCAGGATCTGGCCTGGAAACTGACCAACCGCCTGATCCATGCCCCAACCAAATCTCTTCAGCAGGCTGCCCGTGACGGGGACGATGAACGCCTGACAATTCTGCGCAACAGCCTCGGGCTGGAATAGCGCCCTATACCCATTTTCTAAGACAAGGTGCATTTACGCCTATGAAGCCTTCTATCGTCGCTAAACTGGAAGCTCTGCACGAGCGCCATGAAGAAGTCCAGGCGCTGCTCGGCGATGCCGGGACCATTGCCGACCAGGAACGTTTTCGCGCGCTGTCGCGTGAATACGCGCAGTTAAGTGATGTTTCAAAATGCTTTACCGACTGGCGACAGGTCCAGGAAGATATCGAAACCGCGCAGATGATGCTCGACGATCCTGAGATGCGCGAGATGGCGCAGGAAGAGTTACAGGATGCGAAAGCGCGTTCAGAAGAGATGGAGCAGCAGCTTCAGGTGCTTCTGCTGCCGAAAGATCCGGACGATGAGCGTAACGCCTTTGTGGAAGTCCGCGCCGGTACCGGCGGCGACGAAGCGGCGCTGTTCGCCGGGGATCTGTTCCGTATGTACAGCCGTTATGCCGAATCCCGTCGCTGGCGCGTGGAGATCATGAGCGCCAACGAAGGCGAGCATGGCGGCTACAAAGAGGTTATCGCCAAAATCAGCGGTGACGGCGTGTACGGTCGACTGAAATTTGAATCCGGCGGTCACCGCGTGCAGCGCGTGCCTGCGACGGAATCGCAGGGGCGCATTCATACCTCGGCCTGTACGGTGGCGGTGATGCCGGAGCTGCCGGAAGCGGAACTGCCGGATATCAACCCGGCGGATCTGCGCATCGACACCTTCCGCTCTTCAGGGGCAGGTGGTCAGCACGTTAACACCACCGACTCCGCTATCCGTATTACTCACCTGCCCACCGGGATTGTGGTTGAGTGTCAGGATGAACGTTCCCAGCACAAGAACAAAGCTAAGGCGTTATCCGTGCTGGGCGCCCGTATCCACGCGGCGGAAATGGCGAAACGCCAGCAGGCGGAAGCCTCTACCCGCCGTAACCTGCTGGGCAGCGGCGACCGTAGCGATCGTAACCGCACCTATAACTTCCCGCAGGGGCGCGTAACCGACCACCGCATCAACCTGACGCTGTACCGTCTGGATGAGGCAATGGAAGGCAAGCTCGATATGCTGATTGAGCCTATCGTGCAGGAATACCAGGCCGACCAGCTGGCGGCACTGTCCGAGCAGGATTAATGGATTTTCAGCGCTGGTTACGCCATGCCGCCAGTGAGCTTTCCGCAAGTGAAAGCCCGAAGCGCGACGCCGAAATTCTGCTTGAGCATGTGACGGGTAAAGCCCGCACGTATCTGCTGGCTTTCGGCGAAACCGCGCTGACCGCTGAACAGCAATCGCAGCTGGAGACGCTGCTTGCCCGCCGTAAAACCGGCGAGCCGGTGGCGCATCTGGTTGGCGAGCGCGAGTTCTGGTCCCTTCCACTGTACGTCTCAGCGGCCACGCTGATCCCGCGCCCGGACACCGAGTGTCTGGTGGAGCAGGCGCTGGCGCGGTTACCAGCGCAGCCGTGTCAGATCCTCGATCTCGGCACCGGCACCGGGGCGATTGCGCTGGCGCTTGCCAGCGAGCGGCCAGACTGCACCGTGACGGCGGTAGACGTGATGCCTGATGCGGTCGCCCTCGCGCGGCGCAACGTTGAACGGCTGGGGCTGAACAATGTTTCCGTTCTGCAAAGCAGCTGGTTTGCCGCGCTTGAAAGCCGCATGTTTGAAATGGTTGTCAGCAATCCGCCCTACATCGACGAAGACGATCCGCATCTCGCGCAGGGCGACGTGCGTTTTGAACCGTTGACCGCGCTGGTCGCTGCGAATCAGGGACTTGCGGATCTCGATCACATTGTGACAACGTCACGGCAACATTTGCTTCCCGGTGGCTGGCTGCTGGTGGAACATGGCTGGACGCAGGGAGAGGCGGTGCGAGCGCTGTTTACGCATGCCGGATACGCTGCCGTGGAAACCTGCCGGGATTACGGCGGCAATGAACGTCTGACGCTGGGGCAGCGGTCATGAGCCTGTTTACGCTGCTGATCTCCGTTCACCTGGTTTCCGTTGCCCTGACCATTGGCTTTTTTATTGCCCGCTACTGGTGGCGCTACAACAACAATCCGCTGATTAACGCCCGCTGGGTACGCATCGCCCCGCACTGTATCGACACGGTGCTGTTCCTTTCCGGAGCCGGGTTAATGTGGAAGACCGGCTATCTGCCATTTACTGATAAAGGCGCATGGCTGACTGAAAAGCTGTTTGGCGTTATCATCTACATCGTTTTGGGTTTTATCGCGCTTGGGCGTCATCGTCCGCGCAGCCAGCAGACAGGGTTTATCGCCTTTTTGCTGGGTCTGGTGGTGCTGTACATCATCATTAAACTCGCCACCACAAGAATACCGTTACTGGGGTAAGTCATGAGGTCCTTAGCCGATTTCGAATTTAACAAAGTGCCGCTCTGCGATGGTATGATCCTGATTTCAGAGATGATCCGCGACGATTTTACGTCACAGTACGTTTACGCTGAACTGGAGAATCTGGTCAGCCTGGCGCGCGAAGAGATCAATCAGGCACGTCCGCAGGACTGGCAATTAGAGAAGCTGATTGAGCTTTTCTACGGCGAATGGGGTTTCTGCGACACGCGAGGCGTGTACCGCCTGTCTGACGCACTGTGGCTGGACCAGGTGTTGAAAAATCGTCAGGGCAGCGCCGTCGCGTTGGGCGCCATTTTACTGTGGGTTGCGCACGAGCTGGAGATTCCACTGGTGCCAGTCATTTTCCCGACGCAGATGATTTTGCGGGCGGAGTGGCTGGACGGTGAGATGTGGTTAATCAATCCGTTCAACGGCGACACGCTGGATGAGCATACGCTGGACGTCTGGCTGAAAGGCAACATCAGCCCGATAGCTGAGCTGTTCAATGAAGATCTCGATGAAGCCGATAACGCTGAAGTGATCCGCAAGCTCCTGGATACGCTGAAGTCTGCGCTGATGGAAGAGCGTCAGATGGAGCTGGCCCTGCGCGCAAGCGAAGTGCTGTTGCAGTTCAATCCGGAAGATCCGTACGAAATCCGCGACCGCGGCCTGATTTATGCGCAGCTCGACTGCGAGCACGTGGCGCTGAATGATTTAAATTATTTCGTCGAACAATGTCCGGAAGACCCGATCAGCGAGATGATCCGCGCGCAGATCAACGCGATCGCGCATAAACACATTACACTGCATTAATCTTAATTCCGATTCACACCTGAATAAGGCGATCCTATGAAACAAAAAGTGGTTAGCATTGGTGATATCAACGTGGCAAACGACCTGCCGTTCGTGCTGTTTGGCGGTATGAACGTGCTGGAATCCCGCGATCTCGCTATGCGCATCTGCGAACACTACGTGACCGTGACCCAAAAGCTGGGCATCCCGTACGTGTTTAAAGCCTCTTTTGACAAAGCCAACCGCTCCTCCATTCACTCCTACCGTGGCCCGGGCCTGGAAGAGGGGATGAAGATTTTCCAGGAGCTGAAACAGACGTTTGGCGTGAAAGTGATCACCGACGTGCACGAAGCGTCTCAGGCACAGCCCGTGGCTGATGTGGTAGACGTGATTCAGCTTCCGGCGTTCCTCGCTCGCCAGACTGACCTGGTAGAAGCGATGGCGAAAACCGGTGCCGTGATTAACGTGAAAAAACCGCAGTTCGTGAGCCCAGGCCAGATGGGTAATATCGTCGACAAGTTTATCGAAGGCGGTAACGACCAGGTTATCCTGTGCGACCGTGGTTCAAACTTCGGTTATGACAACCTGGTTGTGGATATGCTGGGCTTCAGCGTGATGAAGAACGTCTCTAACCAGTCTCCGGTGATTTTCGACGTGACCCACTCCCTGCAATGCCGCGACCCGTTTGGCGCCGCGTCTGGCGGGCGTCGTGCGCAGGTGACCGAACTGGCGCGCGCCGGTATGGCAACCGGCCTGGCGGGTCTGTTCATTGAAGCGCACCCGGATCCGGCTAACGCGAAATGCGACGGTCCATCCGCGCTGCCGCTGGATAAGCTGGAGCCGTTCCTGAAACAGATCAAAGCGATTGACGATCTGGTGAAGAGCTTCGACGAGCTGGATACCAGCAACTAATAAAAAAACCCGCTTCGGCGGGTTTTTCTTTGCCCGGCGGCGCTACGCTTGCGCGGGCCTACGGGTTTTGTAGGCCGGGTAAGCGCAGCGCCACCCCGCAAAAAAATTACGCAAATATCGTCATCAGATACGCAATAAACAGCGCCATATGCGCCGCGCCGTTCAGCACATTGGTGCGGCCGGTGGAGAAGGAAATCTGGCACAGCAGCAAGGATGCCACCATCACAATCATCTCTGGCGCACCCAGCGCAAACTGCAATTCTTTTCCCGTCATAAAGGCAATCAACGTCACCACCGGAACGGTAAGGGAGATGGTCGCCAGAACAGAGCCAAAGAACAGATTCATCGCCCGCTGCACCTGATTATTGAGCACCGCTTTCAGCGCTCCCAGGCCTTCTGGCGACAGGATCAACAGGGCCACCAGGAAACCGGTAAAGGCGACCGGCGCGTTCAGTTCAGTTAACAGCGCCTCCAGCGGGTTCGCATTCATCTTGGTGACCGCAATAACGGCAATCAGATGCACGATCAGCCAAACCGTGTGCCACGCGCTGCTGTGAGCCGACGGCTTACCGTGATGCGGGTCATCGTCGTCACCGTCGTCTTCATGCTCGTAAACAAACAGGCTCTGGTGCGTTTTGGTCTGGATCAGCAGGAACACGCCGTACATCGCCGCGGAAATCAGCGCCACCAGCAGCGCCTGGCCGGTGGTGAAATTTGCACCCGGCAGCGCCATCGGGAATACCAGCACAATAATCGCCAGCGGGAACAGGGCGATCAGGTACTGTTTAATGCCAAAAAGGTTCATGTACTGGGTGGCAAATTTGCGACCACCTAATAAAAGTGAAAAACCGACCAGGCCGCCGGTAACAATCATAATGATGGAATAGAGCGTATCGCGCATTAGCGTTGGCGCGGCGTCGCCGGTGGCCATTAATGCGGAAATGAGACTGACTTCAAGAATCACAACCGAAAGGCTTAAAATTAATGACCCATACGGCTCTCCAAGACGGTGGGCTAAAACATCCGCATGGCGTACCACGCTAAATGCGCTGGTTAAAATACCCACCAGAGCCAGAATATTGATCCCCACAACCACTGGCAATGACTGACTGCTTCCCCAGAAGAGCAGCACAGCCAGTGCCAGAACCGGGAAAATGAGAGAGGTCTCCTTGTGGCGGGTTTTCACCGCCTCGTGTGTTGCTGTCATGTGTTTCTCCAACAATGCAGGTGCTTGTAATTATAGATAGATTTTAAAAGTATTAAATTAACAGAAATCTGTTAAATACCCTGTATTTTTTACTTAATTTTACCCTTTATTATAATTTTTATGCCTGAGGCTTATAATGTCCTATCTACATTAAATAATGGTTTAATAACAATAAGTTGTATTTTTAAGTTGTTCGTTTCTTTCTGTCGGCTGGCACCCTCGCGTATCGTCGTCCACACTTATCTTTTAGCCAAAAGAGAGGTTAACGATGCCATACAAATCGAAAAGCGAATTACCAGATAACGTGCAAAACGTATTGCCTGCCCACGCCCAGGATATCTACAAAGAAGCCTTTAACAGCGCCTGGGATCAGTACAAAGATAAAGAAGATCGCCGGGACGATGCCAGCCACGAAGAGACGGCCCATAAGGTGGCCTGGGCCGCCGTAAAAAATGACTATGAGAAAGGGGACGATGATAAATGGCACAAAAAGAAATAGCCGCGAATAATACGCTGCCTCCCTTTTGACATTTCAGGCGGTTGACCTGCCGCTGTATTGCATCTGGCCCGCGAATTGCTTATCGTTGCTCAACTGCTGTTAAAATGAACAGCACAGAATGCCGGGAAGGCGAATTACAGATGTCGCAAGGAAGCATGCAGTGGCGGAGGTGGAATGTGTTGACGCGTGATTTCTTGATGAAGGCAGATTGTAAGACGGCATTTGGTGCTATTGAGGAATCGCTTCTGTGGTCGGCTGAACAACGTGCGGCGTCGCTTGCGGCAACGCTGGCCTGCCGCCCGGATGATGGCCCGGTCTGGATCTTTGGTTACGGCTCGCTGATGTGGAACCCGGCGCTCGAATTTGTTGAATCGGCAACCGGAACGCTGCCTGGCTGGCACCGCGCCTTCTGTTTGCGCCTGACCGCCGGACGCGGCAGCGCGTGTCAGCCAGGACGCATGCTTGCACTAAAAGAGGGCGGGCGCACCACGGGCGTGGCATACCGGCTGCCGGATACCACGCTGGAAGATGAGCTGACGCTGCTGTGGAAGCGCGAGATGATCACCGGCTGCTATATGCCCAGCTGGTGCAAGCTGGAACTGGATGACGGCCGCACCGTCAACGCGCTGGTGTTCATTATGGATCCGCGCCACCCGCTGTATGAAGCCGACACCCGAACCCAGGTGATTGCCCCGCTGATTGCCGCCGCCAGTGGACCGCTGGGTACTAACGCCCAGTACCTTTTCTCGCTCGATCAGGAGCTGACGCGTCTCGGTATGCAGGACGACTGTCTGAGTGAGCTGGTGGTGAAGGTGAAAGCGCTGCTGGAAGGGAACCCGCTCAGCAATACGCTGCGGCTAGGTTTTGCCTGATAATACGCCCGGCTGGCCGGGCGTTTATGGTTATGCCGCCACGTAACTTACGGAATGTTCGAGCGACTGGCTGTGGCTGTCGATCAGCACATCCCAGGTGCCGGTGTAAGGCACCGTCAGCCAGGCCTTATCGTCCTGGACGGTAAGGATATCTGCCTGCGATTGTTTCTGTCCTTTCGAACTTATCAGATGGATGCGGCAACGCTCTGAGCAACGCACCACTACCGTATCCCCACCAAACAGTTTCAGACTTGTTTTCACTCGTGCCATTTTATACCCCGTCGTTTTTGCCCATCCCGAGCGTGATGTTGTTCACAATTCACTCATTGCATAACACCAAAGGGGCAGGGGTGGGATGCTGATTTCGATCAAAAAATGGCGCAACGATTAAACAAAAATGACAAAATCCCTGAAACCTTTCAGCGGACGCACTTTTTCCCTGTTTAACGCGCGTCCGGGAAAAATTATATGCGGAAATGGCCTGCGGTCTCAGCAAGGTCGCCCGCCTGGCTTTGCAGCGCGCTGGCCGCCGCAGCAGACTGTACAACAAGCTCGGCGTTCTGCTGCACCATGCGATCCAGATGAGTCACCGCGTGGTTAATTTCATGGATCCCTTTCATCTGCTCGCGGGTGGCAATAGATATTTCACGCATTATGCCTGACACGCTCCCGACGCTGGCGCGGATCTCATCCATGCTGTCGCCCGCAAGGTGCACAAACCGGGAGCCGGTTGCAACGCTTTCGGTGGTGGAATCAATAAGGGATTTGATCTCTTTCGCCGCCTGAGCGCTGCGGCTGGCCAGGTTACGTACTTCCCCCGCAACGACCGCGAACCCACGGCCTTGCTCCCCGGCACGTGCCGCTTCCACCGAGGCGTTAAGCGCCAGAATATTGGTCTGGAAGGCGATGCCGTCAATGACACTGGTGATATCGCCGATTTTCGCGGAAGCCAGTTCGATGGACTGCATGGTGCTGATGGCCTGAGCGACGACGTCACCTCCGCGGGATGCGGCGGCAGAGGCCTTGCTCGCCTGTTCATTCGCTTCTGCTGCCGACTCGTTTGACTGCGTGACGGAGGCCGTGATCTCTTCCACGGCGCTGGCGGTTTCGCGAAGGCTTGATGCCGCCTGCTCGGTACGCCCGGAAAGATCCTGATTACCCGCCGCAATCTCATGCGCGGCGTTTTTCACTGAGGCGCTGGCATCACGCAGCTGGACCATCACCACAGAAAGCTTATTGCTGAAGGCGTTAAACGCCTGCGCGATTTGCGCCACTTCATCGCCCCCCTTATCCGGCAGACGCTGCGACAGATCGTTAGTACCGTTGGCAATGTTGTTCATCGCGTCACGGATACCGGACAGCCGCTTAAGCAGGCGGGCAATCAGGAGGTGCATGAGGGCTCCGCTCAGCAGGGCGAGGATCGCCAGCGACAGTGCAGATGCTTTAAGCAATGAGCGCATCCCGGCGGTGGCATCGCCGTTATCAAGCGCCACAACCAGCAGCCAGTGCGTCCCCGGCACGGCGGTGGCCAGGAACGTTTTTTCGCGTCCGTTTGACGTTCCGTCAACCAGGTTGCCGCTTTTCAGAGTGGCAAAATCGGTCCCTTTGATCGTTTCAGTAAACGGCTTAAGCGTCAGCGCAGGATCGCTGCCGGCAATTACGGTGCCGTTGCTGTCCAAAAGCAGTCCACTGCTGGCCGGAGTCGGGTGAATACCGCGCACGTTAGCCACCACGCTGTCCATTGCCACATCGCCCGCCACCACCGCTTTCAGGGCGCCTTGCTCTTTAACGGGTACCGCGAACGTCACCACCAGTTTCCCGGTGCCCGCATCCACATAGGGTGCAGTCACTACCGGGCCATCAGCGCTGACGACCTGCTGATACCACGGGCGAAGGGTGGGATCGTAATCAGCGGGCACCCCGGTTGGGTCAGAAAATTTAGCCGTTTTGCTGGCATAACCCACGTAGACGTTGGTAAATCCACCCGCCAGTGCAAGCTGTTTAAACACCGGAACCGGATCGTCGCTGAGCGCGACCGACTGCGCCGAAGTGATGACGGTTATTTTGCTGTTCACCCAGTCGGCAATCGCCATGTTGTGGCTGGCGCTGGTGCTGGTCAGAATATGGCGCTGCGACTGCTGATTATCCTGGCGCGTGACCTGAAAGTTAATAATGGTATTAAGAAGAAGGGCGACGACCAGACAGCCTGTCGTCGCGGCAATGATGCGGGCGCGAATGGATCTGAACATAAGTGTAATACCTGCTGTGTTGTTTCCATGCCTATCGGCAACGGTGCAGGTAAACTTGATGCTGAAACCGCGTCCATAAGAAAATAATATTTTTAGCGGGTTATTATTAAAAAGTTAATACTTTATCGGCGGAAAGCGTCCATTCAGCCAGCTCCACCAGC
Organism: Enterobacter sp. CRENT-193; assembly: GCF_002787395.1. NCBI lineage: Bacteria > Pseudomonadati > Pseudomonadota > Gammaproteobacteria > Enterobacterales > Enterobacteriaceae > Enterobacter > Enterobacter sp. CRENT-193. The sequence goes on from NZ_CP024812.1 coordinate 2,930,866, forward strand.
GTACCAATTTCCACGCCATCAATCAGCGGCAGCCCGGTAATGCCGCGCCCGTCGGTACAGGTTTTGCACAGTTTGACCGGAACGTTTTGCGCGGTCAGGATCTCCAGCATTTGTTGAATGTTGTAGCCCTCTGCGGGTTTTTGCCCCTTCAGCCCGGCCGTGACGGCGTCGGACATCAAAAAGAGGCGCAGCTCCAGCTCACTCTCCTTATCGCGCAGCGCGATTGCCAGGCGCAGGCTGTTAAAAAGGGATTCACTGCCGTAGGCCGCACCGTTGGCGACGATCATAATCTTCTGCATGTTGACTCCTGTTCTTTGAAAAGGCACGAATATTGCTTCTCGTACCGAAGAATACGTATCGGGGAGAGAAACGATGACGATAGTGGCTGGCAGTTCCCCTGGCGCAACCGAATGGTTCCAGCGTGCGAGAATGTTGCGCGAGGAACAGCTCGGCAGACTGGCGCAGCTGGGCGCACTGGTGAACGGCATCAGTCGACTGGTGCATATGCTACAGTGCGAGCGCGGTGCGTCAAATGTCTGGCTCTGCTCGCAGGGCAAATTGTACGCGCCTGAATGCAAGGCCAGCAGGGCCCTGGTGGATGAAAACCTCGCCGCATTGCACCTTCAGTTTAACGAACCGCTCCCGGGCAGCGCCCTGTGCGAACGTATTGCCAGCGCACTGCACGGCCTTGAGACGCTAACGGCGCTGCGTGATGGCGTTACAGGTCAATGCGTCACCGCGCCGCAGGCGATGGAACATTACAGCCGCATACTGCGTCATTTGCTCAGTATCGTACCCCAACTCAGCGACAGCATTGACGATCCGCACATCGCGGGCCGATTTGTGGCCCTTTACAGCCTGATGCAGGGCAAAGAACTTGTGGGACAAGAGCGGGCGCTGGGGGCTATTGGTTTCACCCAGGGATTCTTTGACGATGAAACCCGCCAGCGGCTGGTGGATCGCATTGATGGCCAGCAGGCCTGCTTTGAGGTTTTTATCTCCCATTGCACTCCAGACGTGCAGGAGTCATTTACCCTCAACTGCCTGCCGGGTCTGGAGACTGAAAAACTCAGGCGTGAAGCGTGCACCCGCCAGCCTCCGGCAGATAACGGTGATACCGCCCTCAAATGGTTTGCCCTGCAAACCGCGCGCCTTGAGCACCTGCGCACGCTGGAGGAGGTGGCAATTGCCGATCTGATGACGGCAGTTGAGGAGCGCCGCTATAGCGAAAACCTGCACGCAGACGATGAACACGACGATATCCTGGCGCGATTTCCGGATAAACCGCTGCTGCCGCTGGTGCGCCAGCAGGCGCGTGAAATTGAGCAACTCTCCCGTCAGCTTGCTTCCCTGCGCGACACGCTGGAGGAGCGTAAGACCATCGACAAAGCCAAAAGCGTGCTGATGACGCACCAGAACATGAGCGAGGAGCAGGCGTGGACCGCCCTGCGCAAAATGGCGATGGATAAAAACCAACGCATGGTAGATATCGCCCGTGCGCTGCTTACGGTGAAAAATCTGTGGAAGATACCCCCTGGGGAGTAGTTGCACAGTCAGTGGGCAATTTATGCCTGATTGAGGTGCGTAATACAGCGCTCTTCTTGCAGAAACCCCGTAACGCCGGGGATGAAAAGCTGGCATTACCTTTGCATTAACAGATTAACCATTTTCGACGATGCGCCAACGGCGGTGCATGCGTCTTCGGGATAAAGGCGTCCAGCGGTGCTTCAGCACCGTCGGGCGCTTTTTTTTGCCTTTTTTCAGGAGCAATTATGGCGGATTTGTCGAGACGGCGATTATTGCAGGCCAGCATGCTGGTGAGTGGTGCGATGCTATTGCCGGGTGTCATGCAGGCCGCATGGGCGGCGGGGTCAGATAAGCCGGAGCAGGATACCGTGCGTATCGGGTTTATACCTCTGACCGACTGCGCGCCCGTGGTTATCGCGGCCCTGAAGGGGTTCGATAAAAAACACGGCATTACTATTGTGCCGACCAAAGAGGCGAGCTGGGCGGCGGTGCGCGACAAGCTGGTGGCGGGCGAACTGGACGCCGCGCACATTCTTTACGGCCTGCTGTACGGTCTGGAGCTGGGTATCGCGGGCAAGCCGCAGCAGATGGCGAACCTGATGACCCTCAACCAGAACGGTCAGGCCATTACGCTCTCCAGCGATCTGGCGGAGAAGGGCGTTCGTGACCTCGACGGGCTGAAAAAGCTGATTGCGCAGCAGGCGCCGGGAACCTACACCTTCGCGCATACCTTCCCGACGGGAACGCACGCCATGTGGCTCTACTACTGGCTGGCCAGCGCGGGGATTAACCCGTTTGACGACGTGCGCACCGTGGTGGTGCCGCCGCCGCAGATGGTGATGAACATGCGCATTGGCAACATGGTCGGGTTTTGCGTTGGCGAGCCGTGGAACGCGCGGGCGATTAACGACCGCATCGGGTTTACCGCCGCCACGTCACAGTCCATCTGGGCCGATCACCCGGAAAAGATCCTCGGCACCCGACGCGACTGGGTGGCGAAAAATCCGCACACCGCACGGGCGCTGGTGAGCGCCGTGATGGAAGCCGCGCGCTGGATCGAGGCGTCAGCGGAAAACAAACGCGAAACCGCGCAGATCCTCTCGCGCCGCGCCTGGCTCAACTGCAAGGAACAGTATCTCACCGGACGCATGCTCGGCGAGTACGACAACGGGGTCGGTCAGCGCTGGCAGGATGCGCACCCGATCCGTTTCTTCAACGAGGGTGCCGTGAGCTACCCGTATCTCTCCGATGGCATGTGGTTCTTAACCCAGTTCCGCCGCTGGGGCTTGCTCAACGCCGCGCCGGATTACGCGGGCATTGCACAGCGCATTAACCAGACCGCGGTCTGGCAGGATGCCGCGACCGCCGTGGGCGGCATGTCCACACCGTCATCACCGTATCGCAGCAGCACCCTGATGGACGGCACCGTCTGGAACGGCACCGATCCGGAAGGGTACGCCAACCGCTTCGCCATTCACCGTAAAGGGGCCTGAGTATGCAGCATCTGCAAAATACAAAACCACAAGAGACGTCAGAGAGCGGGGAAGTGATAGTCCTGCCTCCGTTACAGGTTCGCCGTCGTGCGCCCGCGTTTACGCGTCGGATGAATGATTTTTTACAGCGCGTCATCCCGGCGCTGCTCGGTCTCGGCCTGCTGGTGGTGCTCTGGCAGCTGGCGGCGATAAACAGTAAAGGCTTTCCGACGCCGCTCAGCACGCTCGATTCGGCCATGACCCTGTTTGCCGATCCGTTTTATCGCGACGGGCCAAACGATATGGGCATTGGCTGGAACGTGCTGGCGTCGTTGCAGCGCGTCGCCATCGGCTTCGGTCTGGCGGCGCTGGCGGGCATTCCGCTGGGCTTTTTGATTGGCCGCTTCACCTTTTTCTCCCGCATGTTCAACCCGCTGATCGCGCTACTGCGTCCGGTCAGCCCGCTGGCCTGGCTGCCTATCGGCCTGCTGCTGTTCCAGAAAGCGGAGCCTGCATCGAGCTGGACTATTTTTATCTGCTCCATCTGGCCGATGGTCATTAACACCGCCGAAGGGGTGCGCTGTATTCCGCAGGACTACCTCAACGTGGCCCGGGTGCTGCAACTCTCAGAGTGGACCATCATGCGCCGCATTCTTTTCCCGGCCGTGCTGCCTGCGGTGCTGACCGGGGTACGTCTTTCCATTGGCATTGCCTGGCTGGTGATTGTCGCCGCCGAGATGCTCACCGGAGGTTTAGGCATTGGCTTCTGGATCTGGAATGAGTGGAACAACCTCAACGTCGAAAACATTCTCATCGCCATCGTCATCATTGGCGTGGTCGGGTTGCTGCTGGAGCAGGGGCTGATGCTGATCGCCCGTCGCTTTAGCTGGCAGGAAAAATAAGGAGTGAAGATGAAACCGTTAATTCAGGTCCAGGCCGTGAGCCAGCGTTTTTCCACCGCCAGCGGCGAGTTTCTGGCGCTGCAAAACGTCTCTTTTGATATCCACGAGGGCGAAACCGTCAGTCTGATTGGTCACTCCGGCTGCGGCAAGTCGACGCTGTTAAACCTGATCGCCGGGATCACGCTGCCGACGGAAGGCGGGCTGATTTGCGACAACCGCGAAATCGCCGGGCCGGGGCCAGAGCGCGCGGTGGTGTTTCAGAATCATTCGCTGCTGCCGTGGCTGACCTGCTTCGACAACGTGGCGCTGGCGGTAGATCAGGTCTTCCGTCACACCATGAGTAAGGCCGAGCGCAAAGCGTGGATTGAGCACAATCTCGACCGGGTGCAGATGGGCCACGCGCTGCATAAGCGCCCCGGGGAGATCTCCGGCGGCATGAAGCAGCGCGTCGGGATTGCCCGCGCGCTGGCGATGAAGCCGAAAGTCCTGCTGATGGATGAACCCTTCGGCGCGCTGGATGCGCTGACGCGTGCCCATCTTCAGGATTCGGTGATGCAGATCCAGCAGGCGCTGAACACCACCATCGTGCTCATCACCCACGACGTGGACGAGGCGGTACTACTCTCTGACCGCGTACTGATGATGACCAACGGCCCGGCGGCCACCGTGGGTGAGATCCTGCGCGTCGATCTGCCGCGCACGCGCAACCGGGTGCAGCTGGCGGACGACAGCCGCTATCACCACATGCGCCAGCAGATCCTCCATTTCCTCTACGAAAAACAGCCGAAAGCGGCGTAATGAGGGGGCACGATGCGACTGGTCATTATCGGTAATGGTATGGCGGCAACCCGGCTGATTGCGTCGCTCACCGGGCGTGTTCCCGGTCGTTTCGCTGTCACCGTCATCGGTGACGAGCCGGAGCAGGCATACAACCGCATCCAGCTTTCGCCAGTGCTGGGTGGCGAAAAGCAGGCGGAGCACATCTGTCTGCACGATGAAGACTGGTACACGGCACGAGGCGTGACGGTGCTGCGAGGAGAAACGGCGCTCGCAGTAGACGTCAACGCGCGTGAAGTGCATACCTCTGCTCGCACGCTGGGCTGGGATGCGCTGGTGTTTGCTACCGGTTCTACCCCTGTTGTGCCGCCGATCCCCGGCGGCGATGCGCCGCATGTGTTCACCTTTCGCACCCTGGCAGAAACCCGCGCCATCCAGAATATCTCCGGGCCGGCGGTAGTGCTGGGCGGCGGAGTACTCGGCGTGGAGGCAGCGGCAGCGCTGGCGCGCAAGGGTGACAACGTCACGCTCGTGCATCGCGGTCCGTGGCTGATGGAACAGCAGCTGGATCAGCAGGCGGGACTGTTGCTGGAAGAGGCGCTGGCGGCGCGGGGCGTTAGCTGTGAACTCGCCTCCGGCATCACCGCCATCGCTAACGATGCCGTGACGTTGCTCGACGGACGCCGCATTGCCGCCACGCGCGTGGTGCTGGCAACCGGCGTGCAGCCCAACGTTGCGCTGGCGAATGCCAGCGGCATTCGCTGCGCGCGCGGCATCGTGGTGGATCAGGAGATGCAAACCTCCGTGCCGGGTATCTACGCCATCGGCGAGTGCTGCGAAATTGACGGCCAGACGTTTGGCCTGGTGGCCCCCTGTCTGGCGCAGGCGGATATTCTTGCCGCGCGGCTGGCCGGGGAGGTCACCGCGCCGTTTACCCTGACCGACAACGGCGTGCGCCTTAAGGTGACCGGCGTGGATCTGTTCAGCCTCGGGCGCGCGACGGCGCAGGCGGACGATGTGGTCTGGAGTTCATGGGATCCGCTGACCCGTCACTATCGACGTTTACTGATCCATCAGGGGGCGCTGGCTGGCGTGCTGCTGCTGGGTGACTGCCGCAGCGCGGCAACCTTTACCGATTTACTGGCAACGGCTGCGCCCGCCCACGCGGACTGGCTGTTCGATCGTTTCACAACGCAACCGCAGGTTGCAGGACAGAACGCTATGACAAAACCTACTCTGGTGGTGGTTGGGCACGGTATGGTCGGCCATCATTTCCTCGAAGACTGCGTTAACCGCAATTTGCATCAGCAGTATCAGATTATTGTTTTTGGCGAAGAGCGCTATGCCGCCTATGACCGCGTGCATCTGTCGGAATATTTTGGCGGACGCAGCGCGGACTCGCTCTCGCTGGTGGCGGGGGAGTTCTTTGCCGATAACGGCATTGAGCTGCGCCTCTCGCAGCAGATCGTTGCTATCGATCGTGATGCACACGTAGTGCGTACCGCCAGTGGCCATGAGACCCACTGGGACAAGCTGGTGCTGGCGACCGGCTCGTACCCGTTCATACCACCCGTTCCGGGCAACGATCTGCCGGGGTGTTTTGTCTACCGCACCCTCGACGATCTGGACAACATTGCGGCCCATGCGGCAGGCTCTCGCCGCGGCGTGGTAATTGGCGGCGGCCTGCTGGGTCTGGAGGCGGCGAATGCACTTAAGCAGCTCGGGCTGGAAACTCACGTGGTGGAGTTTGCGCCGAACCTGATGGCGGTGCAGCTCGACAGCGACGGCGCGGCAATGCTGCGCAAGAAAATTGAGGCGCTGGGCGTAGGGGTACACACCAGTAAATCGACGACGGAGATTGCCACCGCAGACGACGGGCTGGTGCTGCGCTTTGCCGATGGTGAACAGCTGGAAACGGACATGGTGGTCTTCTCTGCCGGTATTCGTCCGCAGGACGCGCTGGCGCGCAGCAGCGGGCTTGTTATCGGCGAGCGCGGCGGGATCTGTATTGACGACGGCTGCCGGACTTCCGATCCGGACGTGCTTGCCATCGGCGAATGCGCGCTGTGGGAGGGAAAAATCTTTGGCCTGGTGGCCCCGGGCTACCAGATGGCGCGCGTGGCCGCCGCTGTGCTGGCGGGTGAGGAGAAGCGCTTCACCGGCGCGGATATGAGTACCAAACTCAAGTTGCTGGGCGTGGATGTGGCGTCGTTTGGCGATGCTCACGGGCGCACGCCGGGCGCGCTGAGCTACCAGTGGATGCACGGGCCGCAGCAAATCTACAAAAAAATTGTGGTCAGCCACGACAGCAAAACCCTGCTGGGTGGCGTGCTGGTGGGCGATGCCAGCGAATACGCCACGCTGGTGCAGATGATGCTCAACGGCATCAGCCTGCCAAAAGAGCCGGAAACGCTGATCTTACCCGCGTCGTCAGGCAGCGCGCCGAAAGCGCTGGGCGTGGCGGCGCTGCCGGAAAGCGCGCAGATCTGTTCGTGTCATAACGTCAGCAAAGGGGATATCTGCCAGGCGGTAAGCGCGGGCGCAACGGATATCGGCGCCATTAAGCAGTGCACCAAAGCGGCGACCGGCTGCGGAGGCTGTAGCGCGCTGGTGAAGCAGGTGATGGAGTTCCAGCTTGCGGAGCAGGGCGTGGAGGTGAAGAAAGATATCTGCGAACACTTCCCGTACTCGCGTCAGGAGATTTACCACCTGGTGCGCGTCAACCATATCCGCACCTTCGACCAGCTTATCAGCCGCTACGGTCAGGGGCACGGGTGCGAGATCTGTAAGCCGCTGGTGGGATCGGTATTGGCTTCCTGCTGGAACGAGTATCTGCTGAAACCGGCGCATCTGCCGTTGCAGGACACCAACGACCGCTTTTTCGCCAATATTCAGAAGGACGGAACGTACTCCATCGTCCCGCGGATGCCTGCGGGTGAAGTGACCGCCGACGGGCTGATCGCCATCGGCCAGATCGCGAAACGCTATAGCCTTTACAGCAAAATTACCGGCGGGCAGCGTATTGACCTGTTTGGCGCCACGCTCGAACAGTTGCCGGAAATCTGGCAGGCGCTGGTGGAGGCCGGGTTTGAGACCGGACATGCCTACGGGAAATCTCTGCGCACGGTGAAATCCTGCGTCGGGTCGACCTGGTGCCGCTACGGCGTGCAGGATTCCACCGGCCTCGCGGTCAGGCTGGAGCACCGCTACAAGGGCCTGCGCGCGCCGCACAAAATCAAAATGGCGGTCTCCGGCTGTACCCGTGAGTGCGCAGAGGCGCAGAGCAAAGACGTGGGGGTGATTGCCACGGACAAAGGCTGGAACCTCTATCTGTGCGGCAACGGCGGGATGAAGCCGCGCCACGCGGACCTCTTCGCCAGCGATCTGGACGACGAAACGCTGATCCGCACCGTTGACCGTTTCCTGATGTTCTACATTCGCACGGCAGATCGTCTGCAACGTACCAGTACCTGGATGGATAACCTGGAAGGCGGCCTCGACTATCTGCGCGAGGTGATCCTCAACGACAGCCTGGGGATCGCCCACGAGCTGGAGCAGGAGATGGCTCGGGTGGTGGAAACCTACCAGTGCGAATGGCAAACCACCCTTAACGATCCTGACCGCCTGGCGCTGTTCCGCACTGCGGTGAATGTCCCCGCCGCGGAGGAGAACAAGCGCTGGCAGGAAATTTGTAATATCGATGAGATCCCGGAGCAGGCGGGCATCGGTGCGCATCTTGGGCGCAAACCGATCGCGCTGTTCCGCTTTGGCAAAAACGTTTATGCCCTCGACGATCGGGAGCCGGGTAGCCGCGCGAACGTGCTTTCACGCGGCATCCTCGGCGATGCGGCGGGGGAACCGGTGGTGATCTCGCCGCTCTACAAGCAACGTATTCGTCTGCGCGACGGCTGTCAGGTGGAGAATGGCGAACCCGTGGTGCGCGCCTGGCCGGTAAAAATTGAAAACGGCAAGGTATGGGTTGGAAATGAAGAGCTGGTGATGCGTGCGGAGGCCTCATGACCGAAACCCGGACAACGTGCCCTTACTGCGGGGTGGGCTGCGGCGTGGTCGCCAGCGCAGACGGTGAAAAGGTGAGCATTCGGGGGGATGAAACTCATCCGGCGAATTTCGGTCGTCTGTGTGTAAAAGGATCTGCCCTCGGGGAAACCACGGGGTTGCAGGGACGCCTGCTGCGCCCGGTGGTCGATGGCCGGGAGGTGGCATGGCCGCAGGCGCTGGGCGAAGCGGGCGAGCGGCTACGGAACATCATCAACGAATGGGGGCCGCAGGCGGTGGCGTTTTATGCCTCCGGCCAGCTGTTGACCGAGGATTACTATGCCGCCAACAAGCTGATGAAAGGCTTTATCGGGGCGGCGAACATTGATACCAACTCGCGGCTGTGCATGTCATCGGCGGTGGTGGGCTACAAACGCGCCTTCGGTGAAGACGTGGTGCCGTGCAGCTACGAGGACGTGGAAAACAGCGATCTGGTGGTACTCGTTGGCTCAAACGCGGCCTGGACGCATCCGGTGCTGTATCAGCGGCTGGTGCAGGCAAAGCACAACAATCCGCAGATGAAAGTGGTCGTGATCGATCCGCGTAAAACCGCCACCTGCGATATCGCCGATCTCCACCTCGCGCTCAGACCCGGCAGCGACGCCGGGCTGTTTGTGGGGTTGCTCAATCTGATTCAGGGGCGGGGCGAGTGGCCGATCCCTCGCGTGGCGGCGTTTTGCGATCTGCCTTCAGACGAGATTAGCACCTTCTACGACTGGTTTATCACCGCGCCACGCGCGATCACGCTCTACACCATGGGGATCAACCAGTCCTCCACCGGCAGCGACAAGTGTAACGCCATCATTAACGTGCATCTTGCCAGCGGGAAGTTCAACCGTCCTGGCTGCGGCCCGTTTTCGCTGACCGGACAGCCAAATGCCATGGGCGGGCGGGAAGTGGGCGGGCTGGCGAATCAGCTGGCGGCGCACATGAACTTCGAGCCGGACGATCTTTCGCGCGTGGCGCGTTTCTGGGGAACGGAACGGCTGGCGCAGACCCCGGGCCTGATGGCGGTGGAATTGTTTGACGCCATTGCGCGCGGCGAGGTGAAGGCGGTGTGGATCATGGGCACCAACCCTGCCGTGTCGCTTCCCGACAGCCACGCGGTGTGTCAGGCTCTGGCAGCCTGCCCGCTGGTCATGGTATCTGAGGTGATGCAGGAGACGGACACCAGCCGGTTTGCCCATATCCGTTTTCCCGCCCTGGGCTGGGGCGAGAAAAACGGCACGGTGACCAATTCTGAACGCCGTATCTCCCGCCAGCGCGCGTTTCTGCCTGCGCCGGGCGAGGCCAGACCGGACTGGTGGATCATCGCCCGGATGGCAGACCAGCTCGGTTATGGCGATGCCTTCGCCTGGAAACACCCTCAGGAGATATTTTGTGAACATGCGGCGCTGACGGCGTTTGAAAATAACGGCGAACGGGCGCTAAACCTGCGCGAACTGGCGTCGCTGTCGCGAGAGGCGTGGGACGCGCTGGCGCCTTATCAGTGGCATGCCGGTGATTTCCCGCAAAGAAATCTTGTACCGGTTGATCCTTCCTCGCATGCGGCAGGCGTCGACGAATTGTACCCCTTGATACTAAATACCGGGCGGATCCGCGATCAGTGGCACACCATGACGCGCACGGGGTATGTTCCGCGCCTGATGCAGCATATTGATGAGCCTTTTGTTGAGATGAACGCAACCGATGCGGCGCGCGCTGGGCTGACTGACGGCCAGCTGGCGCGGGTAAGCTCACCGCGCGGAGTGATGGTTGCCAGAGTACGTATCTCCACCGCGCAGCGTGCGGGCGAGCTGTTTGCGCCGATGCACTGGAACGCGCAATTTGCACGGCAGGGGAAGGTCAATGCGTTGGTAGAAGGGCGGATTGATGCCGGTTCCGGCCAGCCGGAGAGTAAACAAACCGCGGTGAGGATCATGCCCTGGCTACCGGCCTGGCAGGGTGAACTGTATGCCCGCGAGCTGCCAGCGCTGCCGCCGTCGGTCTGCTGGTGGCGTAAAGCCTCACGTCTGACGGTGGCGGGGGAGCAGCCGTTGCTGTCGTGGGTCAGGGCGTACGCCAGCGGTCGGGGCTGGCAGTTACAGGTGGCACAGACGGGAGAACGCAGCAGCGTGCTCGCCTGGCATCACGGCGAGCTGATGCTGGGCTACTGGGAGGGCCATACGCTGCCGGCGCTGGCGCATGCGTTTATTGAAGAAGCCTTTTCTGCTGCACCCGTACAACTCGCTGAACGCCATGCGCTGCTGCACGGACAACGGCCGGGCGAAGATGCCGATCCCGGGCGAATTATCTGTAGCTGCTTCAGCGTGGGTGAAAATACGATACGTAAGGCGATAGCCGGAGGCTGTGATTCTGCCGCAGCGCTGGGCGTGAAGCTGCGCTGCGGCACGAACTGCGGCTCCTGCGTGCCGGAGCTGAAAGCGCTGTTGGGATAATAGTGCAAGGGCGTCGGTTGGCGGCTTCGCACCGGTACGAATTTGTAGGTCGGGTAAGGCGAAGCCGCCACCCGACAAATCTTTTCAGGATATTCCTGAAATTTCTGTTAAGACTGGTTTTCAGGGCTTATGGCGTTAACATAATAAGTGTTTGTTCATAAACACAGGTTCTGATTGACGACGTTGAAGGCTGTATCGTCCCGCATCCGTTTTTTGCTGTTACTCTCCCTTTTTACGGCTGGAGCCGTTCACGGTGCGCCGAAATCCTTCGTGCAGCAGGCGCAGAATCCGTTTGATAATAACGGCGATAGCCTGCCGGATCTCGGTATGGCGCAACCGACCACCGAAGGCGAAAAGCATCTGGCTGAAATGGCAAAGGCCTTCGGTGAAGCCAGTATGACCGATAACGGCCTGACGGCCGGGCAGCAGGCGCGACAGTTCGCGTTTGGCAAAGTGCGGGACGCCGTCAGTGGGGAAGTCAACGAGCAGATTGAATCCTGGCTTTCACCCTGGGGAAACGCCAACGTCAATGTACTGGTGGATGACGACGGCAACTTTAACGGCAGCAGCGGTAGCTGGTTTATCCCCTGGAACGACAACACCCGTTATCTGAGCTGGAGCCAGCTTGGCCTGACGCAGCAGACAGATGGGCTGGTGAGCAATGTCGGGATCGGGCAGCGCTGGGTTGCCGGAAACTGGCTGCTGGGCTACAACACCTTTTACGACAACCTGCTGGAAGACAACCTGCAACGTGCCGGGCTGGGCGCAGAGGCGTGGGGTGAAAACCTGCGCCTGTCGGCCAATTACTACCAGCCGTTCGCTGGCTGGCAGCCGCGTTCCGACATCCGCGAACAGCGCATGGCGCGCGGGTACGACGTAACGGCCAAAGCCTGGCTTCCCTGGTTTCATCACCTGAACACCAGCGTCAGCTTTGAACAGTATTTTGGCGATAACGTCGATCTGTTTAACAGCGGTACGGGGTATCACAATCCGGTTGCGGTCAACCTGGGGCTGAACTATACCCCCGTTCCGCTGGTCACCCTGACGGCTGCCCATAAGCAGGGGGAGAGCGGCGTTAGCCAGAATAACCTCGGGCTGAAGCTCAACTATCGCTTTGGCGTGCCGCTGGCGAAACAGCTTTCCGCCGGAGAAGTGGCGGCGACGCGCTCGCTGCGGGGCAGCCGCTATGATTCACCTGAGCGCGATAATCTGCCCGTGATGGAATTCCGTCAGCGCAAAACCCTCTCGGTATATCTGGCCACGCCGCCGTGGGATCTTAAGCCAGGCGAAACCGTGATGCTGAAGCTGCAAATTCGCAGCAAGCACGGTATCCGGCAGATCCACTGGCTGGGTGATACCCAGGCGCTCAGCCTGACCTCACCGGCAAACGGCAACAGCAGCGATGGCTGGAGTGTGATCATGCCTGCATGGGATGATTCAGAAGGGGAGAAAAACGCATGGCGGCTAACGGCCGTGGTGGAAGATAAGGATGGGCAGCGTGTCTCCTCCAATGAGATCACGCTTTCCGTGGTGCAACCGCTCGTCGCAATGCCTGCCGACGATCCACGGTGGAAGTTGCTGCCGGATGAGTAAGTTAAAAAATGCGCTCCTGATGCACCCAGACGGCGGCTTCGACGCGGGATTTTAACTTCATTTTTTTCAGCATGTGTTTGACATGCACTTTGACCGTGCTTTCGGTGATGTCCAGACGGCGGGCGATCATTTTGTTCGGCAGCCCCTGGGCAATCAGCTTCAGAATGTCACGCTCGCGCGGGGTCAACTGGCTGACGTCGCGGTCAGACGTGGCGCGGTTCGCACGCAGGCTGGCGGCCAGTACCGGCGTTAACGCTTCACTCAGCACCATCTCGCCTGCGGCAGCCTGTTGCAGCGCCTTGAGCAGATCTTCCGGCTCCATATCTTTCAGCAGATAGCCGTCTGCCCCTCGCTTGAGGGCGGTGACCACGTCTTCTTCATGGTTTGAGACGCTGAAGACCACCACCCGGCCAGAGAGGGATTTCTCCCGCAGCTTGTCGAGGGTTTCCAGGCCATTCATGCCCGGCATGTTGAGATCGAGCAAGATCAAATCAGGATCGAGCGATTCGGCAAGTTCAATACCCTGTTCGCCGTTGCTGGCTTCCCCGACGACGGTGATATCTGGCGCCATGCTGACAAGCTGTTTAACGCCAGTGCGCAGCATCGGATGATCGTCAATCAACAGGATAGATGCCGGTTCCTGATTAGTCATGGTTTTCTCCTTGAGCAGTTATGAGGGGCTTTTCGGGTATAAAGGTGACCACTACTTCGGTGCCACCTGACTCTCCCCGGCGAACCTGGCAATCACCGCGCAGGCTTTGCGCGCGGTCTCGCATGATAATTAAACCATAATGGTTCGTTCGTTCGGCATTTTCCGGCACGCCGCGGCCGTTATCCTGAACCCTGAGCTTCACCTGATTATCCTGGCAGCTGACGGTGACCGTAACGGCCGTCGCCTCGGCATGCTTGAGCACGTTGCTCAGGGCTTCACGGGCAATTTGCAGCAAATGGATCGCCTGGTGAGAGGGGACAAAACGCGGTGGCAGCTGGTAATCCAGCTTCACCGGGAAGCCCAGCCGGGCACTAAACTCCTGACAGCTGGACTCCAGCGCAGGGCGCAGCCCCGGCTCGGTGAGCTGCAAACGGAAGGTGGTCAGCAGCTCGCGAAGCTGAACCCACGAGGTGTTAAGCTCGTTGCGGATCTGGCTGAGCAGCTGTTTGCTGCTCTCGGGCATGCCTTCGTCCTGCATTTGCAGGCAGCTCACCTGCATCTTCATGCAGGAGAGGGACTGGGCGATGGAGTCGTGCAGCTCGCGGGCGATGGTGGCACGCTCCTCCATCACGATCAGCTGCTGCTGTTTCTCCTGGTGGCGGTCGAGCGCCAGCGTGGCCGTGAGCTGCTCAACAAGCGTATCGACCAGCTGCTGCTGGTCGTGGCTCAGGTGACGTCCGGCGGGCAGGGTGGCCAGCAAAATACCGTACTGGGTATGGCTGTCCATCAGCCGCCACTTGAGGGTCGTGCCGCTGGTGGTAAGCGGCGGCAAGCCGCGCGGGCACAGATGACACCCTTTATCGTCGCAGGAGATGTCCGACTGACAGGTAAATTCCTGATGGTTTTCCTCATCTTCAACGTCGTAAACCCGAAGCTCAAGATCGCGGAGCAGAGTCAGGTTTTGCAGGCCGTTCAGTACTGGCGAGAGACGTTCGCAAAGCGGTACCTGCATATGCAGGCGACGGTTCGCCTGCCAGAGGAAAGAGAGGATCTCGTTTTTTTGCTCAAGCCCGGCGGTTTTCTCCTGGACGCGTTGTTCCAGTACCGCGTAGCTCTCTGATAGCTCTGCCGACATGGTATTGAGCGCCTCGCCAAGCATCGCCATTTCGTTGCGCCCGCTGATGTGCGTGCGCTGGGTAAAATCGCGCTGTGTGACGGCGCGGGCCATCGCCAGGAGCTGTTTCCAGGGGTTAAGCAACCGCGCGCGCAGCCAGATAACCGTGAAAATCAGCAGCAAACCCATAAACAGCGCCATTGCGCGGTGAACCATCACCACACGGTCAATGCGTAACTCTGTGGTGCGATCGAATGAGGAGACAAGATGATCGATGCGTGACACAAACCCGGCGACATCCTGGGCGACCGTTTCCCGGTCTTCCGCCCGCTTTAAGCCGGGCTCCAGCTGGGTATGCCAGTAGCCCTGAAGCGCCTTAAGCTGAGATTGCTGACCGTCACGGATGGCGGCTCTTTCCAGTTCAGGGCTGAATGCGGTACGCTCCATTTCGTCGATAAGCGGTTGGTCAGCCTGCGTCAGCGGCACCGACGCCAGTAGCCGGTAACTCTGCATACGTAGCGAGCCTGCCTCGTTGATGGCATGCGCGTTACCCTGTACACCCTGTACCAGCCAGCCAGAAATAGCCATGCCGGTCACACCGATAGCGGTGGACAGCAGAACAATAAGCGCCAGCTGGTTAACCAGCGTCAGCGGAGATAAACATCTTTTTAACATAGAGTTGCCGGGCTCCTGACGTGACCTGATTGCAGGAATGGCGCTATTCTGGTGCATACCCTGGAGTATACCCATACCAATAAAGGATTACCTCTAAATTGCCAGAGAGGTAACGGTTAGTGGGTGGACGAAGCAGGGATGCCTCAGCACCGTGAAAAACCACACCTTTTTTACGTTTTGCATCTACTCATTAAGAGTGATGGCTTTTTTTTTGCCGCAAAACCTCCCACTTTTCCTTTGATTTATATCAACTTACCGCCGCTCTAAAGCCCTAATGTTTGCAGCATCATTCGAGAATCAGAGGTGTCTATGAGTCACTCTTCCGCTCCCGAAAGGGAAACTGGTGCCGTTATTACAGACTGGCGTCCAGAGGATCCGGCGTTCTGGCAACAGCGCGGCCACCGTGTAGCAAGTCGTAATCTGTGGATTTCCGTTCCATGTCTGTTACTGGCGTTTTGCGTCTGGATGTTGTTCAGTGCGGTTGCGGTTAACCTGCCAAAAGTGGGCTTTACCTTTACCACCGACCAGCTGTTTATGTTGACCGCGTTGCCGTCGCTTTCAGGCGCACTGCTGCGCGTTCCTTATGCGTTTATGGTGCCGGTCTTTGGTGGTCGTCGCTGGACGGCTTTCAGTACCGGGATCATGATCATACCGTGCGTGTGGCTCGGTTTTGCGGTGCAGGATACCTCCACACCGTTTAGCGTGTTCGTGATTATCTCTCTGCTGTGCGGTTTTGCGGGGGCGAACTTTGCGTCCAGTATGGCAAACATCAGCTTCTTCTTCCCGAAAGCGAAGCAGGGTGGCGCGCTGGGCATTAACGGCGGCCTGGGTAACATGGGCGTGAGCGTGATGCAGCTGATTGCCCCGCTGGCGATCTCTGTCTCCATCTTTGCGGCCTTTGGCGGCGGCGGTGTGACGCAGCCCGACGGTTCCGTGCTGTTCCTGCAAAACGCCTCCTGGATTTGGGTACCGTTCCTGGTGGTCTTTACCCTGGCGGCGTGGTTCTTCATGAACGATCTGTCCGCGTCCAAAGCGTCATTGAGCGAGCAGCTGCCGGTTCTGAAGCGTGGCCACCTGTGGGTGATGGCGCTGCTGTATCTGGCGACCTTCGGCTCGTTCATCGGTTTCTCCGCAGGCTTTGCCATGCTGTCTAAAACCCAGTTCCCGGACGTGCAGATCCTTCAGTTTGCCTTCTTCGGTCCGTTTATCGGCGCGCTGGCACGTTCGCTGGGCGGGATGATCTCCGACCGTCTGGGCGGGACGCGCGTTACGCTGGTGAACTTTGTTGTAATGGCCATCTTCTGTGCGCTGCTGTTCCTGACGCTGCCTGCGGGTGGTGAGGGGGGTAGCTTCTTTGCCTTCTTCGGCGTCTTCATGGTGCTGTTCCTGACCGCCGGGCTGGGCAGTGCGTCTACTTTCCAGATGATCTCTGTCATCTTCCGCAAGCTGACCATGGACCGCGTGAAAGCGCAGGGTGGGAGCGACGAGCAGGCAATGCGTGAAGCCGCCACCGATACCGCTGCGGCGCTTGGGTTTATCTCTGCGATAGGCGCGATTGGCGGCTTCTTTATTCCAAAAGCGTTCGGTATCTCACTGGATCTGACCGGCTCACCGGCGGGTGCGATGAAAGTATTCCTCGTCTTCTATATCGCCTGCGTGGTCATCACCTGGCTGGTATATGGCCGTAATACCAAGAAAAACAAGTAAGCTTGATTATCCGTTTGCGCGGCCTGAGTGCCGCGCTTTTTTTAATCGCTGAATAGTTACAACATACTAATGGCGTTACCCGTGGTCACCCGCAGGTAACGCTGTGATCGCCATCGCTTTACAGGTGTTTCTACCCCTTAATACCTAAGATGTTAAATTTTGCCTCGCTTATTGTACGATAAATAAAATATATCTATATAAATCACAAGGTTAAGAAATATTAACGGCTACCGCTTTGGTGGTATTTGATCTAATACCACCCCTGAGAGTCCCCCTTCGTCTTGATCGTTATCAATTCTCACCATCTTTCATAGCGTTACCTTCGCTGCAAATCAGCAATGTCGATTTAGAGAGCCACAGGCTCCACACAGGAGATACCCGATGAGCAAATTTTTGGACCGGTTTCGCTACTTCAAACAGAAGGGTGAAACTTTTGCCGATGGGCACGGCCAGGTTCTGGATACCAACCGGGACTGGGAAGACGGTTACCGTCAACGCTGGCAGCATGACAAAGTTGTCCGTTCTACCCACGGCGTAAACTGCACTGGCTCATGTAGCTGGAAGATTTTCGTTAAAAACGGTCTGGTGACCTGGGAAATGCAGCAGACCGATTATCCGCGTACCCGTCCGGATATGCCGAACCACGAGCCGCGTGGCTGCCCGCGTGGGGCCAGCTACTCCTGGTATCTCTACAGCGCAAACCGACTGAAATACCCGCTGATGCGTAAACGCCTGATGAAAATGTGGCGTGAAGCGAAAGTGCAGCACAGCGATCCGGTTGATGCCTGGGCCTCCATCATTGAAGATGCCGACAAAGCGAAAAGCTTCAAGCAGGCGCGTGGTCGCGGTGGTTTCGTTCGCTCTTCCTGGAAAGAGGTGAACGAGCTGATTGCGGCTTCCAACGTCTACACCGTGAAAACTTACGGTCCTGACCGTGTGGCAGGCTTCTCGCCAATTCCGGCGATGTCGATGGTCTCTTACGCCTCCGGCGCGCGCTACCTGTCACTCATCGGCGGTACCTGCCTGAGCTTCTACGACTGGTACTGCGACCTGCCGCCAGCGTCGCCACAGACCTGGGGCGAGCAGACCGACGTGCCGGAGTCCGCTGACTGGTACAACTCCAGCTACATCATCGCCTGGGGCTCTAACGTTCCGCAGACCCGTACCCCGGATGCGCACTTCTTTACTGAAGTACGTTACAAAGGGACCAAAACCGTTGCCGTGACCCCAGACTACGCCGAAATTGCCAAGCTGTGCGACCTGTGGCTGGCGCCGAAACAGGGTACCGATGCCGCCATGGCGCTGGCGATGGGCCACGTCATGCTGCGCGAATTCCACCTCGACAAGCCAAGCCAGTATTTCACTGATTACGTGCGTCGCTACACCGACATGCCAATGCTGGTGATGCTCGAAGAGCGTGACGGCTATTACGCCGCAGGCCGTATGCTGCGTGCCGCAGATCTGGTGGACGCGCTGGGTCAGGAAAACAACCCGGAGTGGAAAACGGTCGCCTGCAACAGCAACGGCGAGCTGGTGGCGCCAAACGGCTCTATCGGCTTCCGCTGGGGCGAAAAAGGTAAATGGAACCTGGAGCAGCGTAACGGCACCACGGGTGAAGAGACGGAACTTCGTCTCAGCATGCTGGGCAGCCAGGATGAGATCGCCGATGTCGGCTTCCCGTACTTTGGTAATGAAGGTTCCGAGCACTTCAACAAGGTTGAGCTGCAAAACGTTCTGATGCACAAACTGCCGGTTAAGCGCCTGCAACTGGCGGACGGTTCTACTGCTCTGGTCACTACCGTCTACGATCTGACCATGGCGAACTACGGCCTGGAGCGCGGCCTGAACGATGAAAACTGCGCGACCAGCTATGATGACGTGAAGGCTTATACCCCGGCCTGGGCGGAGCAGATCACCGGCGTGCCACGCGCGCAGATCACCCGTATCGCGCGTGAATTTGCGGAAAACGCCGACAAAACCCACGGTCGCTCCATGATCATCGTCGGTGCCGGTCTGAACCACTGGTATCACCTCGATATGAACTATCGCGGCCTGATCAACATGCTGATCTTCTGCGGCTGCGTCGGGCAGAGCGGCGGCGGCTGGGCGCACTACGTGGGCCAGGAAAAACTGCGTCCGCAGACCGGCTGGCAGCCGCTGGCGTTTGCCCTTGACTGGCAGCGTCCGGCCCGTCACATGAACAGCACCTCCTACTTCTATAACCACTCCAGCCAGTGGCGCTACGAGACGGTTACCGCCCAGGAACTGCTGTCGCCGATGGCGGATAAATCCCGCTACAGCGGCCACCTGATTGACTTCAACGTGCGCGCTGAGCGTATGGGCTGGCTGCCGTCTGCGCCGCAGCTGGGCACGAACCCGCTGCGCATTGCGGAAGCGGCGAAGAAAGCGGGCATGTCACCGGTTGACTACACCGTTAAATCCCTCAAAGACGGCTCAATCCGCTTCGCGGCAGAACAGCCGGAGAACGGTAAAAACCATCCGCGTAACCTGTTCATCTGGCGCTCTAACCTGCTGGGTTCGTCCGGTAAAGGCCATGAATACATGCTGAAATACCTGCTCGGTACCGAAAACGGTATTCAGGGTAAAGATCTCGGCAAGCAGGGCGGCGTGAAGCCAGAAGAAGTTGAATGGAAAGACAACGGTCTGGACGGCAAGCTGGATCTGGTGGTAACGCTGGACTTCCGTCTGTCCAGTACCTGCCTGTACTCCGATATCGTGCTGCCTACCGCCACCTGGTACGAAAAAGACGACATGAATACGTCGGATATGCATCCGTTTATTCATCCGCTGTCTGCGGCCGTTGACCCGGCATGGGAATCAAAAAGCGACTGGGAAATCTACAAAGACATCGCGAAGAAATTCTCCGAAGTCTGTGTAGGGCACCTGGGCAAAGAGACCGACGTGGTGACGCTGCCAATCCAGCACGACTCCGCTGCCGAACTGGCGCAACCGCTGGACGTGAAGGACTGGAAAAAAGGCGAGTGCGACCTGATCCCAGGCGTAACCGCGCCGCACATTATTCCGGTTGAACGTGATTACCCGGCAACGTACGAGCGCTTTACCTCTATCGGCCCGCTGATGGAAAAAATCGGTAACGGCGGGAAAGGGATCGCCTGGAACACCCAGAGTGAAATGGACCTGCTGCGCAAGCTCAATTACACCAAAGCGGACGGCCCGGCGAAAGGCCAGCCGATGCTGAACACGGCGATTGATGCGGCGGAAATGATCCTGACCCTGGCCCCGGAAACCAACGGCCACGTGGCGGTGAAAGCCTGGGCGGCCCTGAGCGAGTTTACCGGTCGTGACCATACGCACCTGGCGAAGAATAAAGAGGAAGAGAAAATCCGCTTCCGCGATATTCAGGCCCAGCCGCGAAAGATTATCTCCAGCCCGACCTGGTCTGGCCTCGAAGATGAACATGTGTCCTATAACGCCGGATACACCAACGTTCACGAGTTGATCCCATGGCGCACGCTTTCTGGCCGTCAGTCTCTGTATCAGGACCACCAGTGGATGCGTGACTTCGGTGAAAGCCTGCTTGTGTACCGTCCGCCAATCGACACCCGCTCCGTGAAAGCGGTGATGGGTGCGAAATCAAACGGTAACCCTGAGAAGGCGCTGAACTTCCTGACGCCGCACCAGAAGTGGGGTATCCACTCCACCTATAGCGACAACCTGCTGATGCTGACCCTGTCGCGCGGGGGGCCAATCGTCTGGATGAGCGAAGCGGACGCCAAAGATCTGGGTATCGAAGATAACGACTGGATTGAAGTGTTCAACAGCAACGGTGCCCTGACGGCACGTGCGGTGGTGAGCCAGCGCGTACCGGCCGGGATGACCATGATGTACCACGCGCAGGAACGTATCGTTAACCTGCCGGGGTCTGAGATCACCGAACAGCGCGGCGGTATTCACAACTCCGTGACCCGTATTACGCCGAAGCCGACCCACATGATCGGTGGTTATGCCCAGCTGGCCTACGGCTTTAACTACTACGGCACCGTAGGATCGAACCGCGATGAGTTCGTGGTGGTACGTAAGATGAAGAATATTAACTGGTTAGATGGCGAAGGTAATGACCAGGTACAGGAGAGCGTAAAATGAAAATTCGTTCACAAGTCGGCATGGTGCTGAATCTGGATAAATGCATCGGCTGTCATACCTGCTCAGTCACCTGTAAAAACGTCTGGACCAGCCGTGAAGGTATGGAGTACGCCTGGTTCAACAACGTGGAAAGTAAGCCGGGCACCGGCTTCCCGACCGACTGGGAAAACCAGGAGAAATGGAAGGGGGGCTGGATCCGTAAAATCAACGGCAAACTGCAACCGCGCATGGGTAACCGTGCCATGCTGCTGGGTAAAATCTTCGCTAACCCGCATCTGCCGGGCATCGATGATTACTACGAGCCATTTGATTACGACTACCAGAACCTGCACAACGCGCCGGAAAGCAAACACCAGCCGATCGCCCGTCCTCGCTCGCTGATCACCGGCCAGCGCATGGACAAAATTACCAGCGGTCCAAACTGGGAAGAGATTCTGGGCGGCGAGTTCGAAAAACGCGCCAAAGACCAGAACTTCGAGAACATGCAGAAGGCGATGTACGGCCAGTTCGAAAACACCTTCATGATGTACCTGCCGCGCCTGTGCGAACACTGCCTTAACCCGGCGTGCGTGGCGACCTGCCCAAGCGGCGCCATCTACAAGCGTGAAGAAGATGGCATTGTGCTGATCGACCAGGACAAGTGCCGCGGCTGGCGTATGTGCATCACCGGCTGCCCGTACAAAAAAATCTACTTCAACTGGAAGAGCGGTAAGTCTGAGAAGTGCATCTTCTGCTACCCGCGTATCGAAGCCGGTATGCCGACCGTCTGCTCAGAGAGCTGCGTAGGTCGTATCCGCTACCTCGGCGTGCTGCTGTACGACGCGGACGCGATTGAAAATGCCGCAAGCACCGAGAACGAGAAAGATCTGTATCAGCGTCAACTGGATGTCTTCCTCGATCCAAACGATCCGAAGGTTATTGAGCAGGCGCTTAAAGACGGTATTCCGCAGAGCGTGATTGACGCCGCACAGCAGTCTCCGGTGTACAAGATGGCGATGGACTGGAAGCTGGCCCTGCCGCTGCACCCGGAATACCGCACGCTGCCGATGGTCTGGTACGTGCCGCCGCTGTCTCCGATTCAGTCTGCGGCGGATGCGGGTGAACTGGGCAGCAACGGCATTCTGCCGGACGTGGAAAGCCTGCGCATCCCGGTTCAGTATCTGGCCAACCTGCTCACCGCCGGGGATACCCAGCCGGTACTGCTGGCGCTGAAACGTATGCTGGCGATGCGTCACTTCAAACGTGCGGAAACTGTTGACGGCGTGAACGATACCCGCGCGCTGGAAGAGGTTGGTCTGACCGAAGCGCAGGCGCAGGAGATGTACCGCTATCTGGCAATCGCTAACTACGAAGATCGTTTCGTGGTGCCGAGCAGCCACCGTGAACTGGCTCGCGAGGCCTTCCCGGAGAAAAGTGGGTGTGGCTTTACCTTTGGCGACGGTTGCCACGGGTCAGACAGCAAATTCAACCTGTTCAACAGCCGCCGCATCGACGCGATGGATGTGACCAGCAAAACGGAGCCGCACCAATGATTGAACTCGTCATTGTTTCGCGTCTGCTCGAGTACCCTGATGCTGCGCTTGTGCAGCATCAACAGGAACTCTTTGATGCACTCGCGTCATCTGAAAACCTGGATAAAGAGGATGCCCAGAAGCTGGGCGTTTTCCTCCGCGATCTGCTGGCGCGCGATCTTCTTGATGCGCAGGCGGACTACAGCCAGCTGTTTGACCGGGGTCGTGCCACGTCTCTGCTGTTGTTCGAACACGTTCACGGTGAATCCCGCGACCGTGGTCAGGCGATGGTGGATCTGATGGCCCAGTACGAGCAGCACGGTTTGCAACTCGACAGCCGCGAGCTGCCGGATCACCTGCCGCTGTATCTGGAATATCTGGCGCAGTTGCCGAAAGAGGAAGCGCTGGGCGGGTTGCAGGACATTGCTCCCATTCTGGCGTTGCTCGGCGCGCGTCTCCAGCAACGTGAGAGCAGCTATGCAGTCCTGTTTGATCTGCTGGTGAAACTGGCTAACGCCTCGGTTGACAGTCAAAAAGTGGCGGAAAAAATCGCGGATGAAGCCCGGGACGATACCCCACAAGCACTGGATGCCGTCTGGGAAGAAGAGCAGGTGAAATTCTTTGCTGACCAGAGCTGTGGCGAATCTGAAATCTCCGCGCATCAGCGTCGTTTTGCCGGAGCGGTGGCTCCGCAATATTTGAATATCTCTAACGGAGGACAGCACTAATGCACTTCCTGAATATGTTCTTCTTTGACATTTACCCGTATATCGCGGGCACCGTGTTCCTGGTGGGAAGCTGGCTGCGTTATGACTATGGCCAGTACACCTGGCGTGCTGCCTCCAGCCAGATGCTGGATCGTAAAGGGATGAACCTGGCGTCAAACCTGTTCCACATCGGGATTTTGGGGATTTTCGCCGGTCACTTCCTGGGGATGCTGACCCCGCACTGGATGTACGAAGCGTGGCTGCCGATTGACGTGAAGCAGAAGATGGCGATGCTCGCCGGTGGCGCCTGCGGCGTGATGACCCTGGTGGGTGGTCTGTTGCTGCTGAAACGCCGTCTGTTCAGCCCACGCGTGCGGGCTACCACGACCGGAGCGGACATCCTGATCCTCTCCCTGCTGATGGTGCAGTGTGCGCTTGGTCTGCTGACCATTCCATTCTCTGCGCAGCATATGGACGGCAGCGAGATGATGAAGCTGGTGGGATGGGCGCAGTCTGTCGTGACCTTCCGCGGGGGCGCCTCTGAGCATCTGGACGGCGTGGCGTTCATCTTCCGCGTTCACCTGGTGTTGGGTATGACCCTGTTTGTGCTGTTCCCGTTCTCTCGCCTGGTGCACATCTGGAGTGCGCCGGTGGAGTACCTGACGCGCAAATATCAGGTTGTGCGTGCTCGTCGCTGATTCGCTGTATTAATACAACCCCGCATATGCGGGGTTTTTTTTGTCCCCGATCCAGGGTTTCGTGCGGATGCCGGGTGGCGGTTGCGCCTTACCCGGCCTACAGAATTCACTATGCTCGAATCGAACCTTGGTCGAAGCTTCTTATCCTTCCCCGCATGGGAGAACCATGGGGCATTGTGCTTTTGGATAGTGCTAAAGAATCTGGAAGTGATGGTGGTGGGGGAAGGATTACTCAGCGCTTCGCGCTTCGCCCTTCGGGTCGTTGCCTGCGGCAACGCTTTCTCGCTACGCTCGAATCGAACCCTGGTCGAAGCTTCTTATCCTTCCCCGCACTGAAGAACCATGGGGCATTGTGCTTTGAGAGAGTGCTGTAGCATCTGGAAGTGATGGTGGTGGGGGAAGGATTACTCAGCGCTTCGCGCTTCGCCCTTCGGGTCGTTGCCTGCGGCAACGCTTTCTCGCTACGCTCGAATCGAACCTTGGTCGAAGCTTCTCATCCTTCCCCGCACTGAAGAACCATGGGGCATTGTGCTTTGAGAGATTGCTGTAGCATCTGGAAGTGATGGTGGTGGGGGAAGGATTCGAACCTTCGAAGTCGATGACGGCAGATTTACAGTCTGCTCCCTTTGGCCACTCGGGAACCCCACCAGGGGTAATTCATATTTTGAGGTAAAGCTGGAGATGGTGGTGGGGGAAGGATTCGAACCTTCGAAGTCGATGACGGCAGATTTACAGTCTGCTCCCTTTGGCCGCTCGGGAACCCCACCACGGGGTAATGCTATTAACTGGCCTGCTTCCTGTTGGAAGCGGGGCGCATCATATCAAATGAGACGCCCCTGTAAAGCATTCCTTTAGGAAAATGAAGCTGTTTGCCTGCTTTTTATCCGTAAAGGCGTAAAGCTAATCAATTCATTTTCCGAGGGATTAAAGAATAATCGTTCTGTTGCCGTACACAAAGACGCGCTGGGCAAGTACCTGATACAGCGCACGGCTTAGTACGTTCTTCTCAACGTCACGGCCAGCACGCATCATATCTTCTGCCGTGTAGGTGTGATCCACGTGAATCACGTCCTGCATGATGATTGGGCCTTCATCCAGATTATCATTCACGTAGTGCGCGGTTGCGCCAATGATCTTCACCCCACGCTCGTATGCCTGGTGATACGGACGCGCGCCAATAAAGGCTGGCAGGAAGGAGTGGTGGATGTTGATAATCTTGTTCGGGAAGCGCGCCACGAAGGATGGCGTCAGCACGCGCATATATTTCGCCAGCACCACGTAGTCCGGGTTATGCGCTTCAATCGCAGCAGCCATCAGGTTGTCGTGCTCTTCACGGGTATGGCCTTCGTGACTGACCAGCTCAAACGGAATGTCGAAACGTTCTACCAGCGTACGCAGCGTCTCGTGGTTGCCAATGACGGCGGCAATTTCGACGTCCAGGCCACCGTAGTTGGCTTTCATCAGCAGATCGCCCAGGCAGTGCGCCTCTTTGGTGACCAGAATGACAATACGGCGACGGCCCGCCGGGTTAAGCTCACGCACCGAGCCTTCCGGCAGGGCGCTGTCCAGATCGGCAAGCAGGGTTGTGTCGTTGAAAATGCCTTCCAGTTCGGTACGCATAAAGAAGCGACCGGTACGGTGGTCAACGAACTCGTTGTTCTGCACGATATTCAGTTCATGCTTGTAGCAAATGTTGGTAATTCGTGCGATCAGCCCTTTTTGATCGGGACAGATAGTGCGCAGAACTTTACGTTGTAATGATTGCATCGCCGGGAAATCCTGTTTATGTATTTGCGAAGTCTGAGTTGTCAGGCATTACTGCCGCAACACTTTTTAAATTTTTTTCCTGAACCACAGGGGCAGGGATCGTTACGACCGAATTGCGGACGTGTGCCGTCAATATAATACCATTGCCCGCTGTCCTTTAAGAACCGTGACCGTTCAATGATGGCGCCGGGTTTGTTTTGTTCGCTAAAGCGGGCGACAAAACTGACATAGCCCTCGTTCGCATCGCGGCCGGGAGCGGCTTCAAAGACGGTGAGGCCCAGCCAGACGGTGTTAGCAAATCCGGCTTCAATCTCTTGGCTAAAATCGGCAGCATGGCAGGACGGATGCCAGGTTTTAATCAGGTAGTCTGCGTTTTTGATCACAAAAGCAGTATACCGCGAGCGCATAAGGTGTGACGGGTCTGGTGCAACCTGCTTGCCAGAAAGATATCGCTGGCAACATAGGCTATACTCCAGAGCGCTACCACAGGGGCAGAGTTGAGACACGATTCTCTTCCTGGAACAAAAAATAAGGCGTTAAACGCTTAAGGTAGCAATATGTTAACTGAGCAGGTGCGTTGACGCTATGTCGGGAATCCAGGGGAAGTAAAACAGGGCTAATGAGAAAGGTAAAAATTGGACTGGCGTTGGGCTCAGGTGCTGCCCGGGGTTGGTCACATATTGGCGTTATCAATACCTTAAACCAGATGGGGATTGACGTTGATATTGTTGCAGGATGTTCTATCGGGTCGCTGGTCGGATCTGCGTACGCCTGCGGTAAGCTCCCGGAGCTTGAAAGCTGGGTGCGCTCCTTCAGTTACTGGGATGTGCTGCGCCTGATGGATCTCTCCTGGCAGCGTGGCGGCCTGCTGCGCGGCGAACGCGTGTTCAATCAGTTTCGCAAGATAATGCCCCTCGCTGACTTCAGCCACTGCCAAATGCCTTTCGGGGCCGTTGCAACCAACCTCAGTACGGGCAGGGAGTTATGGCTCACCGACGGGGATATTCATCTCGCCGTTCGTGCATCCTGTAGTATGCCTGGGTTAATGGCGCCTGTGCCTCACAACGGCTACTGGCTCGTTGACGGTGGTGTAGTGAATCCTGTCCCTGTCTCTCTGACGCGCGCCATGGGGGCGGATATCGTTATTGCCGTGGATTTACAGCACGATGCTCACCTCATGCAGCAAGATTTGATGCCGGTTAATCTTCAGAGCGATGATGCGGAAGAAGAGAAACTTGCCTGGCATGCTCGATTACGCGGCAGAATAGGGCGCCTGGCTGCCCGTCGCGCGGTGACCGCACCGAACGCCATTGAAATCATGACGACCTCTATTCAAATTCTTGAGAATCGCCTGAAGCGAAACCGTATGGCTGGCGATCCTCCGGATATTCTTATTCAACCCTATTGTCCACAAATCTCTACCCTTGATTTCCACCGGGCTGAGGCCGCCATAGCAGCGGGCTCGTTAGCCGTCGAAAAGAAAATAGATGAACTGTTGCCTTTTGTGCGTACAGCACGTTGAGCACTTTTTTGATTACTTCAGCAAAATCTGACAGGCGATAGTACCAATAGCATGCCACTATTGAGTAACTGTCAGCCAGGGGAGGAACCATGACACAGCCATTGGCCGGAAAACATATTTTGATAGTAGAAGACGAGCCCGTTTTCCGATCGCTACTGGATTCGTGGTTATCCTCACTGGGTGCAACCACGTCCCTTGCCGAAGATGGCGTCGAGGCACTGGAAAAAATGGCCAGCATGGCGCCGGATCTGATGATCTGCGATCTTGAGATGCCGCGCATGGACGGATTAATGCTGGTAGAAAACCTGCGTAATGAAGGTTATCAGACACCGATACTGGTGATCTCGGCCACCGAAAATATGGCGGATATTGCTAAGGCGTTGCGTTTAGGAGTGCAGGATATCCTGCTCAAACCGGTTAAAGATTTAAACCGTCTGCGCGAAACGGTGTTGGCCTGCCTGTATCCCAATATGTTCAATTCCCGGGTGGAAGAAGAAGAACGTCTTTTCCAGGACTGGGATGCTTTAGTCAGTAATCCGCTCGCGGCCGCGAAGCTGCTTCAGGAACTTCAGCCGCCGGTGCAGCAAAATATCTCTCATTGCAGAGTAAATTATCGCCAGCTGGTAGCGGCTGACCAGCCTGGACTGGTGCTGGATATTGCGCCGCTCTCGGATTCCGACCTCGCTTTTTATTGCCTGGATGTTACCCGAGCGGGAGATAACGGCGTTCTGGCGGCCTTATTACTCCGGGCGCTGTTTAATGGATTGCTACAGGAACAATTATCCCATCAGGGGCAACGACTTCCTGAGTTAGGCAGTTTACTAAAACAGGTCAACCAACTTTTTCGCCAGGCCAATTTACCGGGGCAGTTCCCGCTTCTGGTTGGCTATTATCACAGCGGGTTGAATAACCTTATTCTGGTGTCTGCGGGATTAAATGCCACACTGAATACTGGCGAACACCATATTCAGGTGAGTAACGGCGTGCCGTTGGGTACGCTGGGAAATACTTACCTTAATCAAATTAGCCATCGCTGCACCTCCTGGCAGTGCCAAATTTGGGGTGCCGGAGGGCGGTTACGCTTAATGTTGTCCACGGAGTAAGCAGTCAGATTTTATTTTTCAGATTGCTTTACCTGTGTTTTTGCTGGCAGTGCTACTATCGCTGCAAGTTTCATGCGTATTTGTCTTAATTGATCGGCAACGCGTTCTTTTCAGACCCGTATTAGTGGCTGAGACTGTATACTCAACGCGTTATTCAATGCATAAAAGTTCAAAACTTGAACAGTTCAGGAGAATTTCAATGGCTGCCCTTAATTCGAAAGTCAGAAAGGCCGTTATCCCGGTGGCGGGATTGGGTACCAGGATGTTGCCAGCGACGAAGGCAATCCCAAAAGAGATGCTGCCTCTGGTTGATAAGCCATTAATCCAGTATGTCGTGAATGAATGTATTGCAGCAGGTATCACCGAAATTGTGCTGGTGACGCATTCATCTAAAAACTCTATCGAAAACCATTTCGATACCAGTTTCGAACTCGAAGCAATGCTGGAAAAACGCGTTAAGCGCCAGCTGCTGGAGGAAGTGCAGTCTATTTGTCCTCCACACGTTACCATTATGCAGGTTCGTCAGGGCCTGGCGAAGGGCCTGGGGCATGCAGTATTGTGCGCACATCCTGTAGTGGGTGATGAGCCGGTCGCGGTTATTCTGCCTGACGTGATCCTTGATGAGTACGAGTCCGATCTTTCCCAGGAAAACCTGGCGGAAATGATTAAACGCTTCGACGAAACCGGCAGCAGCCAGATTATGGTTGAGCCAGTCGACGACGTGACCGCTTACGGCGTGGTTGACTGCAAAGGTGTTGACCTGCAACCTGGCGAAAGCGTACCGATGGTTGGCGTAGTTGAAAAACCTAAAGCGGACGTCGCGCCGTCTAACCTTGCTGTTGTTGGTCGTTACGTACTGAGCGCTGAAATTTGGGCGCTGCTGGCGAAAACGCCTCCTGGTGCGGGCGATGAAATCCAGCTGACGGATGCTATCGATATGCTGATCGAGAAAGAGACCGTGGAAGCCTACCATATGAAAGGTAAGAGCCATGACTGCGGGAATAAGCTCGGTTATATGCAGGCATTCGTCGAATATGGTATTCGCCATAACAGCCTGGGTGAAGAATTTAAAGCCTGGCTCAAAGGTAGCGTGGGTATAAAGTAATAAACTCACCAGCCTGTGAACAAGACCGGTGTGGCGTCGCCCACCGGTTTTTTTATGCCTGTCACTCTGTAATTGGCGGGGGATTGTCAAGGACGTTAAATACGGAGCCTCACAATATGACAGAATGTAAGGAGATGTTCGGGCGAATATTACAGGCATAAAAAATCCCGCATTAAGCGGGATTTTTCAGAATCTTTCCAGATTAATCCTTGATCAGGAAGTCATCCAGTTGTTTACCTTGTTCGTCCATTGCTTTCTTGATTACAGCAGGAGTACGGCCCTGGCCGGTCCAGGTTTTCTCTTCGCCGTTCTCATCGATGTAGCTATATTTAGCAGGACGTGCCGCGCGTTTTGCTTTGGTACCGGTTTTAGCCGCAGCCATGCTGTTCAGCAATTCGTTTGGATCGATACCATCGGCAATCAGCATTTCGCGATACTGTTGCAGTTTACGTGTACGTTCTTCGATTTCAGCCGCAGCTGCGCTTTCTTCTTCACGACGTTCGTTAACTACAACTTCTAATTTTTCGAGCATTTCTTCAAGCGTCTCAAGGGTACATTCTCTTGCCTGCGCACGAAGAGTACGGATGTTGTTCAGAATTTTAAGTGCTTCGCTCATTGTAGTAATCTCAAACTTATAATGGGGGTGGGTTTGTTGTCCTAATAATAGAGCCTTAATTTCACTTGTGCAATAGGTGGGAATGTAAGGAATTCAAAAAATACAAAATAAACGACGCTATTATTAATTACGCTAACTTAAATTTCATTGTTTGTTGGGGCTGCGAGATATCGTTTCAAACGGCAAAAGCGCGTCATTTGCATGTTTGTTTTGTGACTTTTACCTCAGGAATTATAGTTGCGGTTGATAAATATCAGCCTTTTGTATTACCCCGTGTAAACGCAGCGAAGCCAGGAATAGTTAATAAATAGTGAATTTTAATGAACGAAGAAGACACTATAAAAAGAAGTGTTATCTCTGGTTGCGGTCTCACCTTATTGTCAGTGTTTAATGCCTTTACTGCCTGTTTTAACGCATTATTTTGCGCTACTCGCGAAGGATTTACGGGTGCATGGCAGGCTGGAGTGTGCTGCTCGCCGCTGATGACGGTACAAAATATGGTACAATGATCCATCGGGAATATTTCACATTGATTAGGGTTCTTCGGCCAATGGCACAACTTTATTTCTACTATTCGGCAATGAATGCAGGGAAATCGAC
Organism: Enterobacter sp. CRENT-193; assembly: GCF_002787395.1. Classification (NCBI taxonomy): domain Bacteria; kingdom Pseudomonadati; phylum Pseudomonadota; class Gammaproteobacteria; order Enterobacterales; family Enterobacteriaceae; genus Enterobacter; species Enterobacter sp. CRENT-193. The sequence continues at coordinate 2,961,533 of NZ_CP024812.1, forward strand.
GGCGTTACTGCAATCCTCATACAATTATCAGGAGCGGGGGATGCGTACCGTTGTTTATACCGCCGAAATCGACGATCGCTTTGGGGCAGGGAAGGTAAGCTCAAGAATAGGGCTTTCATCGCCTGCAAGGCTGTTTAACCCTGAAACGGACCTGCTGGAGGACATTCGTGTCGAGCATGCCTCTAAGCCTGTCCATTGCGTGCTGGTAGATGAAAGCCAGTTCCTGACCCGTGAGCAGGTCCATGCGCTTTCAGAGGTCGTTGATGAGCTGGATATTCCCGTTCTTTGCTATGGATTACGTACCGATTTTCGTGGGGAGTTATTTGCCGGCAGCCAGTATCTGCTCGCCTGGTCGGATAAGCTGGTTGAGCTGAAAACAATCTGCTTTTGTGGCCGCAAGGCAAGTATGGTTCTTCGCCTGGACCAGTCGGGTAAACCCTATGCTGATGGCGAGCAGGTGGTGATAGGAGGCAATGAACGTTATGTCTCGGTCTGCCGCAAGCATTATAAAGAGGCGCTGGCTGTAGGCTCGCTGACGGCGTTACAGGGCGACAATCGAAAATAACATGAATGTTTTACCGATCCTCAGATATAAAAAAACCCGCCGCTGGCGGGTTTTTTATCACACTGTCAACTAAGCGTTTTTCTTCGCTTTCTTTTCAGCCTTTACAACTGCGGGGATTTCAACTTTTACGGCTGCGACATCGCTTTCAGTGAAGTTACGACCGTAATAAGTATCCAGCAGGATCTGTTTCAGTTCGGAAATCAGTGGGTAGCGCGGGTTAGCACCAGTACACTGGTCATCGAATGCATCTTCAGACAGCTTATCTACGTGAGCGAGGAAGTCAGCTTCCTGAACGCCTGCTTCGCGGATAGATTTAGGAATACCCAGTTCCGCCTTCAGACTTTCCAGCCATGCCAGCAGTTTTTCGATCTTCGCGGCAGTACGGTCGCCCGGTGCGCTCAGACCCAGGTGATCTGCGATTTCAGCATAACGACGGCGCGCCTGTGGACGGTCATACTGGCTGAATGCAGTTTGCTTGGTTGGGTTATCGTTGGCGTTATAGCGGATAACGTTGCTGATCAACAGGGCGTTCGCCAGACCGTGAGGAATGTGGAACTGTGAACCCAGCTTGTGCGCCATAGAGTGACAGACACCCAGGAAGGCGTTAGCAAACGCGATGCCCGCGATTGTTGCCGCACTGTGTACACGTTCACGCGCAACAGGGTTTTTCGAACCTTCGTTGTAAGAAGCTGGCAGGTTTTCTTTCAGAAGTTTCAGCGCCTGCAAAGCCTGACCGTCAGAGAACTCAGAAGCCAGTACGGAAACGTAAGCTTCCAGAGCGTGAGTTACCGCATCCAGACCACCGAACGCACACAGTGATTTCGGCATTTCCATGACCAGGTTGGCGTCAACGATAGCCATATCTGGCGTCAGTGCGTAGTCAGCCAGCGGGTATTTCTGACCGGTTGCGTCATCAGTCACAACGGCAAATGGAGTCACTTCTGAACCAGTACCGGAAGTAGTGGTGACGGCGATCATTTTCGCTTTCACGCCCATTTTCGGGAACTTGTAGATACGTTTACGGATATCCATAAAGCGCAGCGCCAGTTCTTCGAAGTGAGTTTCCGGATGCTCGTACATCACCCACATAATTTTCGCGGCGTCCATTGGGGAACCGCCACCCAGTGCGATGATCACATCAGGTTTGAAGGAGTTCGCCAGTTCAGCACCTTTACGGACAACGCTCAGGGTTGGGTCAGCTTCAACTTCAAAGAAGACTTCAGTTTCGACGCCAGCCGCTTTCAGAACAGAGGTGATCTGGTCTGCATAGCCATTGTTGAACAGGAAACGGTCAGTCACGATGAGCGCACGTTTGTGGCCATCAGTAATCACTTCATCCAGCGCGATTGGCAGAGAGCCGCGGCGGAAGTAGATAGATTTCGGAAGTTTGTGCCACAACATGTTTTCAGCTCGCTTAGCAACGGTTTTCTTGTTGATCAGGTGTTTTGGACCAACGTTTTCAGAGATGGAGTTACCACCCCAGGAACCACAACCCAGAGTCAGGGAAGGTGCGAGTTTGAAGTTGTACAGATCACCGATACCACCCTGAGAAGCAGGGGTGTTGATCAGGATACGTGCCGTCTTCATCTTCTGACCGAAGTAAGCAACACGCTCAGGCTGGTTATCCTGATCGGTGTACAGGCAAGAGGTGTGGCCGATACCGCCCATTGCCACCAGTTTCTCTGCTTTTTCTACCGCGTCATCAAAATCTTTCGCACGGTACATTGCCAGCGTTGGGGAGAGTTTCTCGTGAGCAAACGGCTCACTTTCATCAACGACTTTCACTTCACCAATCAGAATTTTGGTGGTAGCAGGGACGCTAAAGCCAGCGAGTTCAGCAATTTTATACGCTGGCTGACCTACGATAGCTGCGTTCAGCGCGCCATTTTTCAGGATCACGTCCTGAACGGCTTTCAGTTCTTTACCTTGCAACAGGTAGCCGCCGTGGCTGGCGAAACGTTCTCGAACGGCGTCGTATACCGAATCAACCACGACAACAGACTGTTCAGATGCGCAGATAACGCCGTTATCGAAGGTTTTAGACATCAGCACAGAAGCAACTGCACGCTTGATATCTGCCGTTTCGTCGATCACAACAGGGGTATTACCTGCGCCTACGCCGATGGCTGGTTTACCGGAGCTGTATGCTGCTTTAACCATACCAGGACCACCGGTCGCCAGAATCAGGTTAATGTCCGGGTGATGCATCAGGGCGTTGGACAGTTCAACAGAAGGTTGGTCGATCCAGCCGATCAGATCTTTTGGCGCACCCGCCGCAATGGCAGCCTGAAGCACGATATCTGCTGCTTTGTTGGTGGCGTCCTTCGCACGTGGATGCGGAGAGAAAATGATTGCGTTACGTGTCTTCAGACTGATGAGAGATTTGAAGATGGCGGTAGAGGTTGGGTTAGTGGTTGGAACGATACCGCAAATGATGCCGATCGGTTCTGCGATGGTGATGGTGCCGAAAGTATCGTCTTCTGACAGCACACCGCAGGTTTTCTCATCTTTATAGGCGTTGTAGATATACTCTGAAGCAAAGTGGTTTTTGATCACTTTATCTTCAACGATACCCATGCCGGATTCGGCAACGGCCATTTTAGCGAGAGGGATTCGAGCATCAGCAGCAGCCAGAGCGGCCGCGCGGAAGATTTTATCAACCTGTTCTTGGGTGAAATTGGCATATTCACGCTGGGCTTTTTTTACGCGCTCGACGAGGGCGTTCAGTTCAGCGATATTGGTAACAGCCATAATGCTCTCCTGATAATGTTTAAACTCTTTTAGTAAACCAGCGCTCGATACGTCTGACAGTATAGTCAGAGCCGATCCCACTTGCGTAACACACAGTAAAACAAAGGATTACTCACTGCTCCAGCTCACTAATTTACTAAAAGAGCCTTACCTTAGCATCATACCTTTTTGATAGGTGATCTCCCTGGCGGCGTAACCAAGATTACTCACTTCTGAGTACGAAAATTATGATCAAGATCAATTTTGTCCTAAGCTGATACCTTTCAGCAGGGTTATTTTGTGCTAATTATTCTACTGTTAAATAATTAAGTAACTATTGGAAGCGGCAATATCATTGATTACACAAATGTTTAACATCATGAATTGATAACGTTTAAGAACAGATTTCTGGTGAAGTGTGCGGCTAAAAAGCGTATCTTCAGCGCGGATTTATCATGACACGCAGTTTCTCCCTGGACATGCTCAATTGCGGAGCTTAATGTGATTCAAACGCTCTTTGATTTCCCTACATATTTCAAGTTTTTTATCGGCTTGTTTGCTCTTGTTAACCCGGTAGGGATCATCCCTGTCTTCATCAGTATGACCAGCTATCAGACGGCTGCGGCACGAAATAAAACCAACCTGACGGCAAACCTGTCGGTGGCGATCATCCTACTTACGTCTCTTTATCTCGGGGACGCCATTCTTCAGGTCTTCGGCATCTCGATTGATTCGTTCCGTATAGCAGGCGGGATCCTGGTGGTGACGATTGCCATGTCGATGATCAGCGGCAAGCTGGGGGAGGATAAACAGAACAAGCAGGAAAAATCAGAGACAGCTATCCGCGAGAGCATTGGGGTTGTGCCACTGGCACTGCCGCTGATGGCGGGCCCGGGGGCGATCAGTTCCACCATTGTCTGGGGAACGCGCTACCACAGCCCGATGCACCTGATTGGCTTTTCCGTCGCCATTGCGCTGTTCGCGCTGTGCTGCTGGGGCGTATTTCGTATGGCGCCATGGCTGGTTCGCTTGCTGGGACAAACGGGCATCAACGTGATTACCCGTATCATGGGTCTGTTGTTAATGGCGTTGGGCATCGAATTTATCGTTACCGGTATAAAAAGTATTTTCCCCGGGTTAGTACACTGACTTTCATTTGAAAGAGCGGAGCCAGCGGCTCCGTTTTTTTTACGTGATTATCTGCAAATCATATAAATAAAGTTGAAATAGGCGCCAGTCATAATAAGTTCTACTAATAACTCTCTTTTGTTGTTTTTCAAGAGGTTGTTTATTTTCATTTCCCCTTGCCGCGCATAAATCCCTCAAACCCTCTGTTATTTTACTCACATGATACTCTGGGGCTTGCTGACAGATAACCGAAATGATATTAGTAATTTCGATGCTGACTCAGACGAATGTGCTAAATAATAATCAATTGTTAAATTATCGTGAAAATTCGTTCAACTAAGCCATGTCGTCGCGTTTGGAGCAACAAAATTTCTTATCTGTATGAATTATATCTCTTTTTGTTGATTTCGGCGTAAGCCAGGGTTAGCGCCTTAGTTATGCCAGCCATCGTAAAAGAGAAATGCTTAACAAATTTGCAAAATGTATTGGCGAGAGTTGGCACCATTTGGTACTTTCCGGCCTTATATTTTGCAGCATTAAACAAGTTGATGAGAACTATTTTCATATAGCCCTCACGTAAGATATCCAATGCATCTCTCTGACAGGGGAAAGGTGTAAAGAATCGACGCAAGACCGCCGTACGAGCGGTCAGTAATAATGAAGTCGGTGATAGCAAGAAGTAAAAAAGAACCTGACAGTAGCAAAAAAAACTCCTGCGCTGTACAGGCCCCAACAGGGGATTACACAACTGGCGAAGGCCAGTCATTATAATGAGTGGAGTATCAACACAATGTCCATCATCACAAAAAAAAGTCTGGTAGCGGCGGGGATTTTAACTGCGCTAATCGCGGGCAACGCTGCAATGGCTGCGGACGTTCCTGCTGGTGTTCAGCTGGCTGAGAAGCAAACGCTGGTACGTAATAACGGTGCGGAAGTGCAGTCTCTTGATCCGCACAAAATTGAAGGTGTTCCAGAGTCTAACGTTAACCGCGATCTGTTTGAAGGTCTGCTGGTGACTGACGTAGACGGCCACCCGGCTCCGGGCGTGGCGGAAAAATGGGACAACAAAGATTTTAAAGTCTGGACCTTCCATCTGCGTAAAGATGCCAAATGGTCCGACGGTACGCCGGTTACCGCCGAAGATTTCGTCTATAGCTGGCAGCGTCTGGCGGATCCAAATACCGCCTCCCCGTATGCGAGTTACCTCCAGTATGGCCATATTGCCAATATCGATGACATCATCACGGGTAAAAAGCCAGTAACCGACCTGGGCGTAAAAGCCATCGATGCCAATACCTTTGAAGTGACGTTGAGCGAACCTGTTCCGTACTTCTATAAGCTGCTGGTTCACCCGTCCGTCTCCCCGGTACCAAAATCCGCGGTGGAAAAATTTGGTGAAAAATGGACGCAGCCTGCGAATATCGTGACCAACGGTGCATATAAGCTGAAGGACTGGGTCGTTAACGAACGTATGGTGCTGGAGCGCAACCCGCAGTATTGGGATAATGCGAAGACCGTTATCAATCAGGTCACCTACCTGCCAATCTCTTCTGAAGTGACGGACGTAAACCGCTACCGCAGTGGTGAAATCGACATGACCTATAACAACATGCCGATTGAACTGTTCCAGAAGCTGAAAAAAGAGATCCCGAAAGAAGTTCACGTCGATCCGTATCTGTGCACCTACTATTACGAAATTAACAACCAGAAAGCACCGTTCACCGACGTACGTGTTCGTACCGCACTGAAGCTGGCTCTGGATCGCGACATTATCGTGAATAAAGTGAAGAATCAGGGCGACCTGCCAGCTTACAGCTACACCCCGCCTTACACCGACGGTATGAAGCTGGTTGAACCTGAATGGTTCAAATGGTCCCAGGAAAAACGTAACGAAGAAGCGAAAAAACTGCTGGCTGAAGCTGGCTATACCGCCGACAAGCCGCTGACCTTTAGCCTGCTGTACAACACCTCTGATCTGCATAAAAAACTGGCTATTGCCGTCGCGTCTATCTGGAAGAAAAACCTCGGCGTGAACGTGAAGCTGGAAAACCAGGAATGGAAGACCTTCCTCGATACGCGCCACCAGGGAACCTTTGACGTGGCACGTGCAGGATGGTGTGCGGACTATAACGAACCGACCTCATTCCTGAACACCATGCTGAGCGACAGTTCGAACAACACCGCACACTATAAGAGCCCGGCGTTTGATAAGCTGATTGGCGAAACCCTGAAGGTGGCAGATGACGCCCAGCGCGCCGATCTGTACGCGAAATCAGAACAACAGCTCGATAAAGACTCTGCGATCGTTCCGGTTTACTACTACGTTAACGCCCGCCTGGTGAAACCATGGGTAGGGGGTTATACCGGTAAAGACCCGTTGGATAATATTTCCGTTAAGAATCTTTATATTATCAAGCATTAATGGCAATACGTGGGGCGAGCGAGCTTGCCCCACTGTGTCTATTTTGTAACATTCATCAGGCACACGCCAGAAGGTACGGGCAATGTTGAAATTTATCCTGCGTCGCTGTCTTGAAGCGATTCCAACGTTATTTATTCTAATTACAATTTCCTTCTTCATGATGCGTCTTGCACCGGGCAGTCCTTTTACCGGTGAACGCACGCTTCCGCCAGAAGTTATGGCCAACATCGAAGCGAAATACCATTTAAACGATCCTATCACCACGCAGTACTTCAACTATCTGAAGCAGCTTGCACACGGTGATTTTGGTCCGTCATTTAAATATAAAGACTATTCCGTTAACGACCTGGTGGCGTCCAGCTTCCCGGTATCGGCTAAATTAGGAGCTGCTGCATTTATCCTGGCCGTTGTTCTCGGTGTCACTGCGGGCGTTATCGCCGCGCTTAAACAAAATACCCGATGGGATTACGCCGTAATGGGGGTCGCAATGACCGGGGTGGTTATCCCCAGCTTCGTTGTTGCGCCGTTGCTGGTCATGATATTCGCCATAACCCTGAAATGGCTTCCCGGAGGCGGCTGGAACGGCGGGGCGCTGAAGTTCATGATATTGCCGATGGTGGCATTATCTCTGGCCTACATCGCCAGTATCGCCCGTATTACCCGCGGTTCAATGATTGAAGTCCTGCATTCGAACTTCATCCGTACCGCCCGTGCGAAAGGGCTGCCGATGCGCCGGATTATTTTCCGTCATGCCCTCAAGCCTTCACTGTTACCGGTACTCTCCTATATGGGGCCTGCTTTCGTCGGCATTATCACCGGTTCAATGGTGATTGAAACCATTTATGGCCTGCCGGGCATCGGGCAGCTGTTTGTTAACGGGGCGCTTAACCGTGACTATTCGCTGGTGCTGAGCCTGACGATCCTCGTGGGCGCGCTGACCATTCTGTTTAATGCCGTTGTCGATGTGCTGTATGCCGTTATCGACCCTAAAATCCGTTACTAACTGGAGCACGCCATGATGTTGAGTAAGAAAAACAGCGAGGCGCTGGAAAACTTCAGTGAAAAGCTGGAGGTTGAAGGTCGTAGCCTTTGGCAGGACGCCCGCCGTCGTTTTATGCATAACCGCGCCGCCGTTGCCAGCCTGGTCGTGCTGGTGCTTATTGCGCTGTTTGTCACCCTGGCGCCAATGCTCTCTCAGTTCACCTATTTCGATACGGACTGGGGCATGATGTCCAGCGCGCCGGATATGGAATCCGGGCACTATTTCGGTACCGACTCTTCCGGGCGTGATTTGCTGGTGCGAGTGGCGATTGGCGGCCGTATCTCCCTGATGGTTGGCATCGCGGCGGCGCTGGTGGCGGTGATCGTCGGCACGCTTTACGGTTCGCTTTCCGGATACCTCGGCGGGAAAGTAGACTCCGTGATGATGCGTCTGCTAGAAATCCTGAACTCCTTCCCGTTCATGTTCTTCGTCATTCTGCTGGTGACCTTCTTTGGTCAAAATATCCTGCTGATCTTCGTGGCGATCGGGATGGTGTCCTGGCTGGATATGGCGCGTATTGTGCGCGGCCAGACGCTGAGCCTCAAACGTAAGGAGTTTATCGAAGCCGCACAGGTTGGTGGCGTTTCTACCGCCAATATTGTGGTGCGTCATATCGTTCCTAACGTGCTGGGCGTGGTGGTGGTATACGCCTCCCTGTTGGTGCCAAGTATGATCCTGTTTGAATCTTTCCTGAGCTTCCTGGGATTAGGTACGCAAGAGCCGCTGAGTAGCTGGGGCGCTCTGTTAAGTGATGGCGCAAACTCCATGGAAGTGTCACCGTGGTTACTGCTGTATCCGGCGGGCTTCCTGGTCGTCACCCTGTTCTGTTTCAACTTTATCGGCGATGGCCTGCGTGATGCCCTCGACCCGAAAGACCGTTAAGGAGCGCCGTCATGACTATTATTGAAACGGCAACCGCGCCACAGGCGCAACAGCGGACCAGCGCACTGCTGGACGTTAAAGACCTCCGCGTGACGTTTAAAACCCCCGACGGTGATGTTACTGCCGTTAACGATCTCAACTTCGACCTGCGTGCCGGTGAAACGCTGGGCATTGTGGGCGAATCCGGTTCCGGTAAATCCCAGACCGCATTCGCGCTGATGGGCCTGCTGGCATCAAACGGCGTGATCGGTGGTTCGGCGACGTTTAACGGAAAAGAGATCCTGAATTTGCCGGAACATGAGCTGAATAAGCTGCGCGCCGAGCAGATTTCAATGATTTTCCAGGACCCGATGACGTCCCTGAACCCCTATATGCGTGTGGGCGAACAGCTGATGGAAGTGCTGATGCTCCACAAGGGGCTGGGTAAAGCCGAAGCGTTTGAAGAGTCCGTCAAAATGCTGGATGCGGTGAAAATGCCTGAGGCACGTAAGCGCATGCGCATGTATCCGCACGAATTCTCCGGCGGTATGCGCCAGCGCGTCATGATCGCGATGGCATTGCTTTGTCGGCCAAAACTGCTGATCGCTGATGAACCGACCACCGCTCTGGACGTGACCGTCCAGGCGCAGATCATGACGTTGCTGAACGAGCTGAAGCGCGAGTTCAACACCGCCATCATCATGATCACCCACGATTTAGGCGTCGTTGCCGGGATCTGCGACAAAGTGTTAGTCATGTATGCAGGTCGCACGATGGAATACGGTAATGCCCGCGATGTGTTCTACCAGCCAGCCCATCCGTACTCTATCGGGTTGCTGAATGCCGTACCGCGCCTTGATGCGGAAGGGGAGTCGCTGCTGACTATCCCGGGTAACCCGCCAAACCTGCTGCGTCTGCCAAAAGGCTGTCCGTTCCAGCCGCGTTGTCCGCATGCGATGGAAATCTGTAACAGCGCACCGCCGCTGGAAGCGTTTGTCCCTGGCCGTCTGCGCGCCTGCTTTAAGCCGCTGGAGGAGCTGGTATGAACGCAATCGACGAAAAAAGAAATGTGCTGCTCGAAATCGCTGACCTGAAGGTCCATTTCGATATCAAAGACGGTAAACAGTGGTTCTGGCAGCCTGCCAAAACCCTGAAAGCGGTGGATGGCGTCACGCTACGCCTGTACGAAGGGGAGACCCTGGGCGTGGTGGGTGAATCTGGCTGCGGCAAATCGACATTTGCGCGTGCGATCATCGGCCTGGTTAAAGCCACCGACGGGAAAGTGGCCTGGCTTGGCAAAGATCTGCTGGGGATGAAGCCGGATGAATGGCGCGACGTGCGCAGCGACATCCAGATGATTTTCCAGGATCCGCTGGCGTCCCTGAACCCGCGTATGACCATTGGCGAAATCATTGCCGAGCCGCTGCGCACCTATCATCCGAAGATGCCGCGCCAGGAAGTTCGCGATCGGGTGAAAGCGATGATGCTCAAGGTGGGTCTGTTACCTAACCTCATAAACCGCTACCCACATGAGTTTTCCGGCGGTCAGTGCCAGCGTATCGGTATCGCACGCGCGTTGATCCTTGAACCAAAACTGATTATCTGTGATGAACCGGTTTCGGCGCTGGACGTCTCCATCCAGGCCCAGGTGGTTAACCTGCTACAGAAACTGCAACGGGAAATGGGGCTGTCGCTGATCTTCATCGCCCACGATCTGGCGGTGGTAAAACACATTTCGGACCGTGTGCTGGTCATGTATCTGGGCCACGCCGTGGAGCTGGGTACGTATGATGAGGTGTACCACAATCCGCTGCACCCTTATACCAAAGCGCTGATGTCTGCGGTTCCCGTTCCGGATCCCGATCTGGAAAAAAATAAAACCATTCAGCTTCTGGAAGGTGAACTGCCTTCGCCAATCAACCCGCCTTCAGGCTGCGTATTCCGTACGCGATGCCCAATAGCCGGGCCGGAATGTGCAAAAACACGGCCGGTTCTGGAGGGCAGTTTCCGACATGCGGTTTCCTGCCTGAAAGTAGACCCGTTATAATCGCAAGGGCTGACATGATGTCAGCCCTTATTTTTCGAGGTTAATGTGTCGCGATTATTCACGTCGGCCCGTCAGCGGCTGTATCACCTTTTATTTGATCCTGAGACGGTTTCCGGTCGCCGTTTCGAAGGCCTGTGTGGTTTATTTGCCCTGATTAGCGTCATTATTATCTTTATCGAATCCGGCGCCGGAACGCAGTACCATATGACGTATGAGGAGTGGCACGTTTTCGTCTGGCTGGAATTGATTGTCACGCTGGTGTTTACCGCGGAATATGTGCTGAGGGTCATTAGCTGGCCAAATCCGGCGAAATACGTTTTCAGCTTCTGGGGATTTATTGATTTAGCCACCATCCTGCCGCTGTATGTCATGTGGCTGTGGCCTGAGATCAGCCTGAATTATGTGTTTGCCTGGCGCGCAATGCGGGCGATTCGCGTGTTACGAATTCTCAAACTGCTGCGCTTTATGCCGTCGCTGCGGGTTTTTTGGGTCGCCATTGTCAGCGCTCGCCACCAGCTGATTCTCTTCTATTCGTTTATTGCTATCGTGATGATCGTTTTTGGCTCCCTGATGTATTTAATCGAAGGGCCAAAATACGGGTTTACCACGCTTAATGCGTCTGTTTACTGGGCTATCGTCACGGTGACCACCGTGGGCTATGGCGATATTACCCCGCATACGCCGCTCGGACGTATTGTGGCATCGGTTCTTATACTGATCGGCTATTCAGTAATAGCGATACCAACGGGGTTAATTACCACCCATATGAGCAGCGCCTTCCAGAACAGCAAGCAGCAACGCAAATGTCCGAATTGTCAGCAGGGGAATCATGAACCCGGCGCGCGGTTTTGTCACCGCTGTGGAAATGCCTTACCGGATTAAATAAAAAAGGCTGCGCGGGCAGCCTTTTTTATTATTCGCGCCAGAGAATATGGCACAGTTTGTGGTCTTTCTCGCGGCACAGCAGGACGCGGGCAAAGATGTCGTTAATTTCTCCGCCGTCTTCATCTGCCAGGCCAATCACCACCTCGGCGAAGAAGTCCGGATTGAGGTCAAAATCGACGTGTTCGGCCCAGTCTTCAGACGGATCGAACAGCTCAGCACCGCCACGCTCTTCAAATTGCAGGTTGAAAAGAATGACGTCAGCAGGGTCGAGATTATCGACCGCCAGCTCGAGAAAAATATCGTAGGCCTGTTCGAGCGTTTCGTCTTCGGTCAGGCGATTGTTCAGATCCATTTCCATGATGACTACCTGTTAAACATCGTTGGGCACGTTTTACAGCAACGGGCTAAAGAAGTAAAACAGTCGTTCGGCAATTCGCTGCCACAGCGGACGTTTCGCCCACAGTCTGGCGTCCAGCAGGCGTGAGCGGGAGATATAATCGTCCTGAACCGCTGCCAGATCGCCACCGAACCCGGCGTCATCAATGACCAGCGTAATTTCAAAATTCAGCCACAGACTGCGCATATCGAGGTTAACGGTGCCCACCAGACTCAGCTCTCCGTCCACCAGCACGCTCTTGGTATGTAACAGCCCGCCTTCGAACTGATAAATTTTAACGCCTGCGGCCAGCAGCTCACTAAAGAACGCGCGGCTTGCCCATCCCACCAGCAGCGAATCGTTCTTGCGCGGCATAATAATGCTCACATCCACTCCGCGCTGTGCCGCTGTACAGATGGCATGCAGAAGGTCGTCGCTGGGAACGAAATAGGGCGTGGTCATGATCAGATATTCCCGCGCGGAGTAGGCGGCGGTCAGCAGTGCCTGATGGATCAGATCTTCCGGGAAGCCAGGACCGGATGCGATAGTGTGGATAGTGTGCCCGCTGGCTTCCTCAAACGGCATGATATTGCCATCCGGGGGCGGGGGAAGTATGCGTTTACCGGTTTCAATTTCCCAGTCGCAGGAGTAGACGATACCCATTGAGGTCGCGATCGGTCCCTCCATCCGCGCCATCAGATCGATCCATTGCCCCACGCCGGAATCCTGCTTGAAGAAGCGGGGGTCAACCATGTTCATGCTGCCGGTGTAGGCGATATAGTTATCGATCAGAACCATTTTCCGGTGCTGGCGGAGATCCATGCGGCGCAGAAAGACGCGGAAAAGATTCACTTTCAGCGCCTCGACCACCTCGATACCGGCGTTGCGCATCATGCCTGCCCACGGGCTACGGAAAAAGGCCACGCTGCCGGCGGAGTCCAGCATCAGGCGGCAGTGGATACCGCGACGTGCAGCGGCCATTAGTGATTCGGCGACCTGGTCCGCCATGCCGCCCGGCTGCCAGATATAAAACACCATCTCGATATTATGCCGTGCGAGCTGGATATCACGGATCAGCGCCTGCATCACATCATCGGAAGAGGTCATCAGTTGCAGTTGATTACCTTTTACCCCAGCAATCCCCTGGCGGCGTTCGCACAGCTTGAACAGAGATGCGGCCACGCTGCTGTTCTCTTCAGCGAAGATATGCTTGCAGGCTTTAAGGTCTGCAAGCCATTTCGCCGTGGAGGGCCACATGGCGCGGGCGCGTTCGGCGCGGCGTTTACCCAGATGAAGTTCACCGAAAGAGAGATAGGCGATGATGCCCACCAGCGGCAGAATATAGATAATCAGAAGCCAGGCCATGGCGGAAGGTACCGCTCTGCGTTTCATCAGAATGCGCAACGTCACCCCGGCAATTAACAGCCAGTATCCTAAAATGACCAGCCAACTCACCACGGTGTAGAAGGTTGTCATAAATAAAAAATCCTTTTGAAAGCGTATTGTTATGAGTTTACGCATCAGGATTCATCTGGCAAATAAAAACACCAGATAAAAGCGCTGGTTTGCCGCCTGCTTAGGCATATAATGGCATCTCTGTTAGAGAAAGAGTTGTAGACATGAAGCGCAGTAGAACTGAAGTTGGGCGCTGGCGCATGTTGCGACAGGTGAGTCGTCGTAAGGCTCGTTGGCTGGAAGCACAATCCCGCCGCAATATGCGTATCCACGCCATCAGAAAATGTGGCCTGAACAGACACCGTAACGCGCTGTTGTTCGCGGTCCAGGACATCTGAAAAGCATGAAGGGCACCGTAAAGGTGCCCATTAAACATCCAGGCTATCAATTTTTGCAGTCTCTTCCCATCTGCTTTCCGCGATATACTAAGTCCCCTTAACGTCATGATATTAAAAGATGAATCCTTATCTCTGGATTTTTATTGTACTTTTGGCGCTGGATGCGCTCAGGGAAGATTTAGGACTTTCGTCATTTTCCTCATTGGCAGATTATGTTTTCGCATGCGGAATACATTGGCTTTATTAAAGGAACAAAGGATGAACGGAAAAGTAATGGCAGCACTCTTTGGGATTGCGATATTAAGCGGTTGTGCCAGCAGCAAAACCTCACCCGAACGGCACGCGTTTTATTTCGTGTCGCATCAGTCCAGCTTTACTGGCGGCAATTACACCTCCAGCGTGCAGAAAAATTATCAGCTGAACGTGGCGCAGTTCCGCGAGCTTTATGCCCGGGGCAAAGCTGACCGCGCGGAAGGGCGGACTCAGGCTGAAGCCAGTGAATACGCACAAAGCATTCGCGATCAGCTAAAAGAAAATGCGACGTCTCAGGAATTGTTCGCAGGCAACACGAAGGATAAATGGTCATCGGACATGGACAGTAAAGACGCCATATTATTTGGCAACGAACTGGCCGCGACTTATCTTGATGGCTATAACGGCGTACAATAGCGCAACTGATTAAGGGGATACCGTAATTCCCGGTATCCCCGCTGTTTTTGAGCGAAAGGAGTGAGACGTGTTTGCGGAGTTTGGTGTACTGAATTTCTGGACCTATGTTGTCGGCGCATTTTTTATCGTGCTGGTTCCAGGACCGAACACCTTGTTTGTGCTGAAAACAGGGATTGGCCACGGCGTTAAGAAAGGCTATCTGGCAGCCACCGGTGTGTTTATTGGTGATGCCGTGCTGATGTTTTTGGCCTGGGCGGGCGTCGCCGCGTTGATCCAGACCACTCCGGTATTATTTAATATTGTCCGCTATCTGGGCGCGTTTTATCTGCTGTGGCTGGGCGGGAAAATGCTCTGGTCCGTTATGATGCGTCAAAAAAATGCGCACGAAAGTAGCGCCGAACCGGCAAGCGCAATCCTTAAGCGTTCGCTGGTGCTGAGCCTGACGAACCCGAAAGCGATTCTCTTTTACGTGTCGTTCTTCGTACAGTTCATTGATGTCAATGCGAAGAATACCGGCACGTCGTTCCTGATCCTCGCCACAACGCTTGAGCTGATCAGCTTCATGTACATGAGCTTCCTGATTTTCTCAGGCGCGTTTGTCACGCGTTACCTCAAAACCAAAAAGAAACTGGCGAAGCTGGGGAACGGGCTGATAGGTCTGCTGTTTGTCGGATTTGCGGCGAGGCTGGCGTCGCTGCACTGAATGAAGAAAAGGCTCCTGAGGGAGCCTTTCGTTTCAGAATACTTTTTTATACGGACGAACCGTGACTTTCTCGTACACGCCGGCTGCGACGTACGGGTCTGCTTCTGCCCAGGCCTGCGCGGCTTCAAGAGATTCAAACTCGGCAATCACCGTGGAGCCGGTAAAACCCGCCGCGCCCGGATCGTTGCTGTCAACGGCAGGCATCGGGCCTGCGGTCAGCAACCGACCTTCATCCTGTAGCAACTGTAAACGCGCCAGATGGGCAGGGCGAACGGAAAGACGTTTTTCCAGAGAATCAGGTACATCTTCAGCGTAAATCACGTAAAGCACGGCAAAGCTCCTTAACCGGTAAAAGTGACAATTACGTTATGTGAAAGCACAAATGACTGCAATGTAAAGATAATAACAATGTTAAAACCCTGATCTGGATGCCCCTTTTTTGCCCTCATGTACGCTTAAATTGCGCCAGGACAAAGTGTCTTATTGAATATGATTGCTATTTGCATTTAAAATCAAGGTTCGGTTTTTTAACGTTGATGATTATGACTTCGATGACCCTTGATTTACCTCGCCGCTTTCCATGGCCGACGCTGCTTTCCGTCGTTATTCACGGTGCTGTCGTGGCGGGTCTGCTCTATACCTCGGTTCATCAGGTTATTGAAATGCCGGCGCCAGCGCAGCCAATTTCTGTGACCATGGTATCGCCTGCGGATCTTGAGCCGCCGCAGGTTGCGCCGCCGCCGCCACAGCCCGTTGTTGAACCCGAGCCGGAGCCAGAGCCCGAGCCGGTTCCTGAACCGCCGAAAGAAGCGCCGGTGGTGATCCATAAGCCGGAGCCGAAACCTAAGCCGAAGCCAAAACCCAAGCCGGTCAAAAAGGTTGAAGAACGTCCGAAACGCGAAGTGCGTCCGGTTGAGCCACGCGCCACGCAGCCGGTTGAAAATGCCGCCCCGTCACGTCCGCTGATGAATAACACCACGACCGCGACAAAACCGACGGTAACGGCGCCAGCAGGCCCGCGCGCGCTGAGCCGTAACCAGCCGCAGTACCCGGCACGTGCTCAGGCGTTACGTATTGAAGGGCGTGTACGGGTGAAATTCGACGTTACGGCCGATGGACGTGTCGATAACGTGGAAATCCTGTCCGCACAGCCGGCGAATATGTTTGAACGTGAAGTTAAATCGGCCATGCGCAGGTGGCGCTATGAAGCCGGTAAACCCGGCAATGGGTTGATTGTGAACATTGTCTTCCGCCTGAACGGCGGGGCACAGATGGAATAAAAGAAGCCTCCGCAAGGAGGCTTTTTTTTACCTGAGGATCAGCTCCGTGGAAGCTGGCGGGGCTTACCGTCGCTATCCACCGCCACATAGATGAACAATGCCTCCGTCGCCTTATAGCGCTGACCAATCGGTTCAGAAGAGACTTTTTTCACCCAGACTTCAATGTTGATGGAGACAGACGTATTGCCGCGTTTTACGCAGCGTGCATAACAGCACACCACGTCCCCCACCGCGACAGGACGCAGGAAGGTCATGCCATCGACCCGGACGGTTACCACGCGCCCGTGTGCAATCTCTTTTGCCAGGATTGCACCGCCCATATCCATCTGCGACATCAACCAGCCGCCAAAAATATCGCCATTGGCATTCGTATCCGCAGGCATTGCCAGTGTGCGTAAAACCAGTTCGCCCTGTGGGGCGTCATTTGTTGTCATTGTTTTTAAACTCGTAACTGAAGACTTCAGGCGGGATGCTACTATGATTTCTGGCTGGAGAGAATAGGGTTAGCGCCCGCAGAGCAGGCGCCTTAGGGTCAGAAGGACAGGGTCACGCCTGCGTAATACGCACGGCCTGGTTCGTTATAGGTCGATGCACCGTCATTTTCACGGTAAATCTGCTTGTCAAAGAGGTTGCTGATGCCGGCATTCAGGCGCAGGTTTTTGGTCAGCTGATAGTTACTGCCGATACCCACGATGGAATACGCGCCGATCTCTCTGTTGGACATCGCATTTTCCTCTTTGCGGATTTCAGCGTTTTCTCTGGGCTTCTGGCGGCCGTACATCGTCCAGCTTACGTTGGCTGAAAGCTTGCTGTTAACCTCCCAGTCCAGCATGGTGTTGACGGTATATTTGGGGATAATCGACAACGGATTACCGGTGTCTTTACTTTCAGACTGAATCATATACGTCGCATTAGTACGCCAGGTTAGCGTGTCGCGAATAACAGGGACGGTGAGGTTGCCTTCCAGCCCTTCAACAACGGCCTTACCGCCGTTCTCCCATTGCAGGATATTTGCGCCGCTGCTTGTCTGGCCCAGCACGTCCGTTCCTGAAACGATCTTGTTTTTGTAATCGTTGCGGAACCAGGTTATGCCCGCCTCGTAGCCTTCCAGCGCAAAGGCCAGGCCAATCTCTTTGTTCACGCTGATTTCAGGATCCAGATCCGGGTTACCTAACAGGTAACAGCTTCCTTCGGAAACGTTGTTCGGGCAGCCATTACCGCGGGTGGAAAGCAGATAGCCTTCGCTGGATTGATACAGATTTGGCGCTTTAAATACCCGAGCGATACCCGCTTTAACCTTGAACATGTCACCCAAATCCTGGGAGACGTTCAGGCTAGGGCTCCAGTTGCTGCCGAACTGATTGTGATAATCAAAGCGGAGCCCTGGGATCAGGTTGGTGCCCTGACGCGCTTCAATATTGTCCTCAAGATAGATGCCGGTGAGGTCAGCGCTGTTTTTGCTGTTGCGCTCAGAAGCCGTACCGGGAACGCCGTTAATCACTTCTCCCGACACATTTGTCGCCTGCATTGAGGCCGGATCGTTCAGTTCATCACGGTTCCATTCTGCACCCACGGTTAGCGTCTGTTCGACCAGCCAGAAGAAAGGAATGTTCAGCTCACCCGTTGAACGGTATGACTCCAGCCGGCTGGTATCGTATTTATCGCTATTGATCATCCCCTCAACTTTGCCCGTAGAGCCTTCTTCCAGGCGGGTGTTGTTGGTCTTTTCATAATAGACACCGAACTTTGACTGACCCCAGTCCCAGATGCCGTTGTGCGTAATGCCATAAGACTGGCGGTACATTCGGTTGGTTTCGTGTCCATACAGGGACGACACCAGACCGTCAGGGCTGACGTTGCTGTTGCTGTATTGAGTATCACCCGCGTAGATATTGCCCTGGCGGCTGTAGCTGTAGTCGAAATCGATAATCTGCTGTGGCGTGAGTTTCCAGGAGAGCAGGGCATTGATGTCCTTGTTGCGCACGCCTTCACGTCCGGCGGCGTAAGAGCCATTTTGCGCGGTGTTGATGTCCTGAGCATCTGCGTCAGTTTTATTGATATTCCCGTACAGGCGCATCGTTAACGCATCGCCCGCAAGAGGGCCGCTCAGATCAAAATTAGCGCGTTTCGTCGCCCCCTCTTTATCATTTTCAGGCTGGTTAGTGTACAGGGAGAGCGAGCCGTGCCAGTCGTTGGTCGGGCGTTTGGTAATGATGTTGACGACGCCGCCGGCCGCCCCCGAACCATAGCGGGCGGCAGCAGGTCCCCGGAGCACTTCAATGCGCTCAACCATCTCTGGCGGAACCCAGTTAGTATCCCCGCGGGTGTCGCGCTCCCCGCGCCAGCTGTAGCGCACCGAGTTACGTGACGTCACCGGCACACCGTCAATCAGAATCAGCGTGTTCTCCGGCCCCATACCGCGGATATCGATCTGGCGGTTGTTGCCGCGGCTGCCTGTCGCGCTGTTTCCGGTGAGGTTAACCCCGGGCATTTTGCGAATAATTTCTGAAAGATCGTTAACCGGTGGATCCTTTTCTATGTCCTTTGCCGTGATGATGGAAACCCCCGGCTGTTGCTTCAGCGCCTCTTCAGCGGTGGCCTGAACAACCATTGTTTCACCATCGGCGAGAGGATCTTCCGCTGCGTGCGCGCTCTGGTATAGCGTTGAAAAAATGGCGAGCGTAAGTGTAGCCGGGGCAAATCTTATTATGTTATTCATCAACTCATTTCCATTTGTTAAAAATGCGATGACGAATATTAATGATAGTCATTCTCATTACAATAAAGTGACAGCAATCTCCATAAAATCTTCATGATTCAGACATTTTCGCAGGAAGGATGTAGAGAAAAGAGAAGGCGGGAAAAGAGGCCAGACCGCGTGGCGATCTGGCCAGAAGGATCAGTGCTTGTCATCCTGCGGCATGTGGCGATAAATATAAACGCCGCTGAGCAGGGTGAAGATAAGAGTCAGCGCCGTCAGGCCAAACACCTTGAAGTTGACCCAGATATTCTGCGGGAGCCAGAATGCGATATAGATATTCGCCAGACCACACAGAATAAAAAATAGCGCCCAGGCGATATTCAGACGCCCCCACACAGCCTGCGGCAGGGTCAGTTCTTTCCCCAGCATGCGCTGGATCAGCGGCTTCTTCATCACCCACTGGCTGATGAGGAGTGCGCCCGCAAACAGGCCGTAAATCACCGTGACCTTCCATTTGATAAATTCATCATTGTGGAAGAACAACGTCAGGCCACCAAACACCGCCACCATCAGGAAGGTGATGAGCGCCATCTTTTCAACTTTGCGATAGCGAACCCAGCTGTAAATCAGCACCACAGCCGTTGCCACAATCAGCGCCAGCGTGCCGGCATAAATGTCGTACAGCTTATAAAAAGCGAAAAATACGATCAGCGGTAAAAAATCAAGAAACTGCTTCATTCTGCGATCCCAGTTACTGACGAATTAACATGTACAGGCGGAACAAATAGACCAGCAGCACGGCTGAAATCAGATTGCTCAGCGTATTGGCGACAACCGCTCCGACGTTTGGCGTTAACACCGCAAAATTCGGCGCAAACAGCAACAGCAGAGTCTTGGCCAGCAGCCAGCTGATAACGGCCGGGGCGACCAGTCGCATATTGGCCCATGCGAGCCTGATGCTGCTGCGCATGGCGGTGAAAATGCCCAGTTTGTCCTGCACAACCATTACTGGCGCGAATGAAAGCACGATAGCCAGCAGCACGCCCGGAACGACCACCAACATGATCCCCATCTGGACCAGCAGCGTGGTCAGGAAGATGAGGATAAACAGCTTTGGCAGCACCGGAGCACTGGCCCCGATTGCACGTAACGCGCTGACGCGTTGGCCAGCAGATACCAGTTGGATCATCAGCAACACGCCACCCGCCAGAATGGCGTTGCCAATCAGACCCGAGAAGGTAGATGCCGCAGATGCGCGCAGCAAGATTTGCTGTTGCTCAGGCGTCATATTCTGCACAAGGTCAAACAACCCTGCGCTGCCTGCAAGATGATCCCCCTGGCTCAGCGTGGCAATCTGTTCATCACTGGGTGAGAACGCATGACCCAGCACCACCGTAATAAAGGCGCACAACAACGCGATCAGTAAAAAGGTAATGAACTGATTGCGGAAAAAATTTCCCGTGTCACGGTAGACAGACTTCGCCGTGATAGACATGCACTCTCCTTGAGTATTGCAGGTGTTAATTAGCCGGCAATTGTACACCGGATAACACGCTGGTGGCAGCATCAAGGCTTGTATGGAAAAGCATATCTTTGTAAAGCGGCGGTAATCCATAGCGGGCGCGGGCGCGATTGCATGCCTCATTGACCTGCCCATCCTCTCCCGACATCGCGAAAGTGCGACACGGGCTGGGGCGATCCGCGTAAATGGAGCAGCGGGTGGATACCCCAGGTTCACCTTCCAGTGCCACACAGCGGCTCTGTTTTTGGTTGGTGCCGCGCATACAGCGCAGAAAAGGGGTTAAGGGTTCGGTGAGATCAACCGGAACGGTGCCGCCGCCATCGCTGGCTTCAGCCCAGTAGAAAGAGACTCGAAAATACGCACAACAGGCTCCGCACGTCATGCACGGGTTATGATCACTCATGGCACACCTGCAAAAGTAGAACGCATCAAATCACATTGTGAGAGCGATAAATTATCCAGCCGCTACAGGAAGCGCAAGAGAGGGAAAACAGAAAATTTTGTAACCATGAAATGCCAAAAATTGACGCGGTAACAACTTATTGCTTTATGAGGTGTCACCAAAAATTAACCTAGATCAATGAATGTTAACTTACTGGTTTTAATGTGATCTGTGTTAGATCACTTATTACTCATTTGTGAGTATATTCTCCTCCGCAATTAAAACCACAACGATGGAGCGGATATGAAAAAATTAGCGGTGGCAGCCCTTATCTTAAGCAGTCTCTCTGGCGGCGCTTACGCGCATGAAGCAGGTGAATTCTTTATTCGTGCCGGTTCGGCAACGGTACGTCCAACGGAAGGGTCCGACAATGTGCTGGGTATGGGCGGGTTTAACGTCAGCAATAACACCCAGTTAGGCCTGACGTTTACGTATATGGCAACGGATAACATTGGCGTCGAGCTTTTAGCCGCCACGCCATTCCGTCACCGCGTCGGTTTAGGACCGACCGGGGACATTGCCACGGTGCACCATTTGCCACCAACGCTGATGGCGCAGTGGTACTTCGGAGATTCCAGCAGCAAAGTGCGCCCTTATATTGGTGCAGGCGTTAACTACACCACCTTCTTTGATGAGAAATTTAACGATACCGGTAAAGAGGCCGGGCTCTCCGATCTCAGCCTGAAAGACTCGTGGGGCATGGCGGGACAGGTTGGTCTGGATTATCTGATTAATCGTGACTGGCTGATCAACGCCTCTGTCTGGTATATGGACATTGATACGGACGTGCGCTTTAAAGCTGGCGGGCAGCAGCAAAGTATCAATACCCGTCTGGATCCGTGGGTATTTATGTTCTCAGCAGGCTATCGTTTCTGACAGAAGATATATCCCCTGTCAGCCGGTGATTGCTGTATGGTGGTTGTTCCACACACCTGTCTGGAGGGGATATCCCCAACATCAAATTTGAGTGTCCGGTTTGTGCAGGTAAACAGTTTCAGTTCACGACGTTCAGCCCAGCACATAGCCTACCTCACGGTGCTATCTGTTCCGTTTGCGGAACACGTCTCACCATTCATTCATGCCTGCCGAAGCTCAGACGACGACGGTGGCCAAAGCCAGTAAACTAGAAAAGGCCTCTGAGAGGCCTTTTTCGATCGTGAAATCACTTCTGAATTAAATAACGAATGGTTGGTCCGTCCTGCTGGATATCCAGCACGGTATAGCCGTGATTTTTGGCATCAAGCGGAATGTTATTGATCGACTGGGGGCAATCGCTCACCACTTCCAGAATTTCACCTTTCTTTAGCTGCGGTAGCGCTTCAAGCGTGGCGACGGCCGGGTAAGGGCAAGGTTCACCCACCATATCGAGACGATAATCAGGCACGATCTCTTTCATGCGGCATTCTCCTGAGTTTCAGTTTTGGCGGTGGCGCGTCGGAAGAAGCGCTTCTCTTGTGCAACAACCAGTAAGAAGGCGATGAGCAGCAGGGCATAGGTCACCAGGAGCCCCCCGAGTGGACCGAAGGTTTTCAGCAGGTTGACCTTGTCCCAGTTTGTTGCCAGCACCGGAGAGACGTCATCCCAGTAGCAGGCCAGAAGGGTAGAGCCAATCACGTTACCCAGACCCACCCACCAGTAATGCACCTGGCCTTCCACAGCGCGATACATCCAGCCGGTTTCACACCCGCCCGCCAGCACGATGCCAAAGCCAAACAGCAGCCCGCCAATCACGGCATTTGGGCCCGCCCACATAATTTTTGGCTCCACGCCGAGCTGAACATAGCTGAAGATGCCAATTGCGCTCACGGCCATGCCGGCAATGATCGCCTTCGCCATCATGGTGCGTCCGGTGATCCACATATCGCGAAACGCGGAGGTAAAGCAGATCTGCGCGCGTTCAATCAGCAGACCAAAGCCGACGCCGAACAGCATGGCCAGACCGAGTTTGGGCTGATTCATTGCCGTGCAAATCGCCCAGGCAACCATAGCAAAAAAGACCAGCATACCGAGGCGGAAACGACGACGCGCCTGATCGGGTTTTTGCGTTAACGGAGAGGCAGCGCTAACTTTCGTCATTTTCACCGGAATGCGGAACAGCGGCAGCAGGGTGAATTTAGCACCGAAGTAGGAGCCGATGGCGGTGGCGACGGCAAAGAACCAGGCATGCAGCGAGAACTGCGGAATGCCGGTAAAGAACGCGGCCAGATTACAGCCCATCGCCAGACGAGCGCCAAACCCGGCAATGATGCCGCCGACCACGGCCTGCATAATGCGGATGCGGCTTTTCGGCATGCGCAACTTAACGTTGTTGGCCCACAGCGCGGCCGCAAAACAGCCGCCGAACATGCCAATGATCATCATTCCGTCGATGCGGGTCAGCGGTGTGCCCTCAAGATGGATCAGTTTGAAGTAGCCCCACTCTTCGGCATGGACGCCTGCCAGCTGTAATAGCTGCCCACCCCAGCGGGTAAACTCGCCCGTAACAGCCCAGAAGGTGCCGGTAATACCGAAATAATAGGTAGAGAGAATGCCTGCCGCGATAACGGCCGGAACAGGTGACCAGAACTTAACCAGGTAAGTCTGTTTGAAGGAATACCATGACATGAATAACCTCTGAACTCAGAAGGGTAACGCTAAAAAGAGCCCAGATCATACGCTTACGCGAAAGTTTGGAAAGTCATTCACACCGAAAATATCGACAGGATCAATTTTGACCTGCTTCTTTCAGGAAGAGAGGAGGGAAAACCGCCTGACGCCGGGGCCAGACGGTGTTAACGGTTACGCCTTGCGCGTGGCCGCTTTCATGGATGTGACGAATGCGTGTAATTCAGCCAGCATCTGCTGTGGCTTATCCACGTTCTTCTCGATAATTTTCACGATAGCCGAACCCGAAATGGCCCCGGCGGCTTTCGCGTCAATCGCCGCAGTAACCTGATCCGGTGAGGAAATGCCAAAGCCCTGAAGCGGCGGTGCAGCATGGTATTCTGCAAGCTTCTCCACCAGATGATGCAGCGGCAGCGCGGCTTTGTTTTCCGCACCGGTGACGCCCGCACGGGAGAGCAGGTAGGTGTAACCTCGTCCGTAAGAGGCAATCTGGCGCAACAGATCGTCATCGGCATTCGGTGGACAGATGAAAATCGGCGCGACGTTGTGGCGCATTGCCGCCTGACGGAATGGCGCAGACTCTTCAACGGGCACGTCAGCCACCAGCACGGAGTCAACGCCCACGCGGGCGCACTCTGCGTAAAACGCATCAATGCCGCGGCTGAACACCAGGTTGGCGTACATCAGCAGGCCGATCGGAATGGTCGGGTGCTTCTGACGGATCGCCGCCAGCATTTCAAAGCACTGGCTCGGCGTCACGCCCGCGGCAAACGCGCGTAGCGTTGCGTTCTGAATGGTCGGGCCATCCGCCAGCGGATCGGAGAACGGAATACCGAGCTCCAGCGCGTCGGCACCGGCATCAATCAGGGTGTCGATAATCTTCAGCGACTGCTCCGGGCCGGGGTCGCCCAGCGTCACGAAGGGAACGAACGCGCCTTCCTGGCGGGCTTTCAGTTGTGCAAATGCGTTGTCGTAGCGTTCCATCATATTTCCCCTCGTGCTTTCAGAATATCGTGAACGGTGAAGATATCTTTGTCACCGCGACCGGAAAGGTTTACCACCAGCAGCTGCTCTTTTTCCGGGTTTTCCTTCATCATTTTCAGCGCGTGCGCCAGCGCGTGGGAAGACTCCAGCGCCGGGATGATCCCTTCATTGCGGCACAGCGTTTTGAAGGCCTCCAGCGCTTCGTCATCGGTGATGGAGACATAATCCGCGCGGCCGGTGCTGTTCAGGAACGCGTGCTGCGGCCCTACGGACGGGAAATCCAGCCCGGCAGAGATCGAGTAAGACTCCTCAATCTGCCCTTCATCGGTCTGCATCATCGGGGCCTTCATGCCGAAGTAGATCCCCACGCGGCCATGCTTCAGCGGCGCACCATGCTCGCCCGTTTCAATGCCGTGGCCGGCAGGCTCAACGCCAATCAGCCCAACGCTGGTTTCGTCGATAAAATCGGCAAACATGCCGATGGCGTTAGATCCGCCGCCAACGCAGGCGATCACCGCATCCGGCAGGCGACCCTCTTTTTCGAGGATCTGCGCTTTAGTCTCTTCGCCGATCATGCGCTGGAATTCACGCACGATGGTCGGGAACGGGTGCGGGCCCGCGGCGGTACCGAGCATGTAGTGGGCGGTTTCGTAGCTGCCAGACCAGTCGCGCAGCGCTTCATTACAGGCATCTTTCAGCGTGGCAGAGCCGCTGTGCACCGGGATCACTTCCGCCCCCATCAGACGCATACGGAACACGTTCGGCGACTGGCGCTCAACGTCCTTCGCCCCCATGTAAATGCGGCATTTCAGGCCGAGCAGGGCGCTGGCGAGCGCTGAGGCCACACCGTGCTGCCCCGCGCCGGTTTCGGCGATGATTTCGGTTTTACCCATCCGCTTCGCGAGCAGCGCCTGGCCCAGCACCTGGTTAGTTTTATGCGCGCCACCGTGCAGCAAATCTTCACGCTTAAGATACAGCGTAGTTTTAGTGCCTTCGGTCAGGTTGCGGCACTTTGTCAGCGCCGTCGGACGACCGGCGTAGTTTTTCAGCAGGTCAGTAAACTCCGCCTGAAACGCCGGATCTTTCTGTGCGCTCACGAACGCTTCTTCCAGCTGGCGCAGCGCGGGCATCAGGATTTGTGGGACATACATCCCACCGAACTCACCAAAATACGGGTTAAGTAATGTCGTCATCTTCTCTTCCTTAATATGCACGCAGAGTTTTAAATACCGATGCCAGCTTGCTGGCGTCTTTTATGCCCGGTTGGGACTCTACGCCTGAATTGAAATCGAGGCCGGCGCAGCCGGTTTTGGCCGCTTCCACACAGTTATCGGGGCTTAATCCCCCCGCCAGCAGGACATTGTCCAGCACTTCGCCACGCAGCAGTGACCAGTCGAAACGCTGCCCCGTGCCGCCCTGGCCGTTGTCGAGCACGTATTTATCAACATGCTTCAGGTTACGCGCGGGCAGGGTGGCGCCAACGCTTTGCGCTTTCCAGATCTGAACCTGAGGCGCCAGAGCATGTCGCAGAGCATCGATGTACGCCTGATCTTCATCGCCATGCAGCTGAACCGCGCTCAGGGATAACGCGTCCGCTTTAGCCGCAACGTCGTTAATATCCGCATCGCGGAACACGCCCACGTAGTTCAGTGGCGCAGCCGCCATCACCTTGCGCGCCTGTTCCTCATTAACGGCGCGAGGAGAGGACTCAACAAAGATCAGACCACCATAGATTGCGCCCGCTTCATATGCGGCCTGCGCATCCTGTTCACGGGTCAGGCCGCAGACTTTGTTCTCACCCAACAGCACGCGGCGCACGGCCGCATTAAGATCGTCGTGTTCCATCATCGCGGAGCCGATCAGGAAACCGTTGGCAAAGTGGCTGAGTTCGCGCACCTGAGCGTAGCTGTTTATCCCGGATTCGCTGATCACCGTGACGCCCGCGCCCAGACGCGGCGCAAGCTGGCGCGTACGGTTGAGGTCAATCGACAGGTCGCGCAGGTCGCGGTTGTTAATGCCGACCACTTTTGCTTCCAGCGCGATGGCGCGCTCCAGCTCCTCTTCGTTGCTCACTTCGGTCAGCACGCCCATATTCAGGCTGTGCGCGACGGCGGAGAGCTGGCGATACTGCTCGTCATCCAGCACGGAGAGCATCAGCAGGCAGGCATCGGCCTGGTAAAAGCGCGCCAGCCAGATCTGATACGGGTCGATAATAAAGTCTTTGCACAGAATCGGCTGCGGCGCGATGCCGCTGACTACGGGCAGAAAATCGAAGCTGCCCTGAAAATATTTCTCATCCGTCAGCACAGAAATGGCAGACGCATGATGCTTGTAGATACCGGCAATACGCGCCGGGTCGAAATCGTCACGGATCACGCCTTTGGACGGAGACGCTTTTTTACACTCCAGAATAAACGCGGTACGCGCGCCCTGGAGCGCATCATAAAAACGACGGCTGCTCGGAACGACGTCATTCTGAAAACTGGCGAGCGGCTGCTGTTGCTTGCGGGCTTCCACCCAGATGGCCTTATCGGCGACGATTTTCGCTAAAACGGTCTGCATTATTTACCCTCTTGCCGCAAGTGCGGTAACGCGATCGTAAGCTGCACCGGAGCGCAGTACGTCCAGAACTTTTTGGGCGTTGGCTTTCAGATCTTCCTCGCCATGTAAACGCATCAGCATGGCTACGTTGGCCGCCACGGCGGCCTCATGGGCGGCCTCACCTTTACCTTGTAATAAGCGCGTGAGAATGTCACGGTTTTCTTCCGGCGTGCCGCCCGCCAGGGCGTCCTGATGGTACGGGGTCAACCCGAAGTCAGCGGCCTCAAGCTGATAGTTCAGCACTTCGCCGTTATTCAGTTCCGCCACCAGCGTGGGCGCATGCAGGGAAACTTCATCCATCCCGCCGCTGTGTACCACGGCGGCGCGTTGGTAACCGAGGACGCGCAGCGTCTCCGCAATCGGCAGGACCAGCTCCGGGCTGTAAACGCCAATCAGCGCCAGCGGCGGGTGCGCCGGGTTAATGAGTGGACCGAGCACGTTAAACAGCGTGCGGGTTTTAAGCTGCTGGCGAACCGGCATCGCGTGGCGGAAACCGGTGTGATACTTCGGCGCAAACAGGAAACAGACGCCCAGGTCATCCAGCGCTTCACGGGAACGCTCGGCGTTCATGTCCAGGTTGATACCGAAAGCTGCCAGCAGGTCGGACGATCCTGAACGGCTGGACACGCTGCGGTTGCCGTGTTTCGCCACTTTCAGACCGCATGCCGCGGCCACAAAGGCGCTGGCGGTGGAAATATTGATACTGTTACTGCCGTCGCCACCGGTCCCGACAATATCGGCAAACGGGTAGTCCGGGCGCGGGAACGGGGCGGCATTTTCCAGCAGCGCGGTTGCCGCGCCGGCGATCTCCTGCGGGCTTTCGCCGCGCACTTTCATGCTCACCAGCGCAGCGGCCAGCTGCTCAGGCTTCAGCTCGCCGCGCACGACGGCGGAGAACAGCTGGTGGCTCTCCTGCTGGCTCAGGGTCTGGGCCTGATAGAGTTTTTCCAGAATCGGTTGCAGGGTGTTGGTCTGCTCCAGCTTTTGCAGCGCCCAGTCGAGCGTTTGCTCCAGCAGGCGCGCGCCGTTGGACGTCAGGATAGATTCCGGGTGGAACTGCATCCCGCAGACGCGATCCGCATCATGACGCACCGCCATCACCATCCCTTCAAACGAGGCGTTAATGGTCAGCCCGGCCGGAATGTTGCTGCCAACCAGCGAGTGGTAACGCGCTACCGGAAGCGGGTTCGGCAGACCGGCAAACATCGCCTGACCGTCATGTTCAATACTTGACGCTTTACCATGCAGGATCTCCCCCGCCTGACCCACGTAACCGCCGTAGGCTTCGACAATCGCCTGATGGCCAAGGCAGATGCCGATAATCGGCAGCTTGCCGCGCATACGGGTCAACAGCTCAGGCATACAGCCTGCTTCGCTCGGTGCGCCTGGGCCCGGGGAGAGCATCAGCACCGGGTTTTGCATGGTCGCCAGGCGGTCAATCAGCGTCTGGGCCGGAACGTGGTTGCGATAGATAACAACGTTGTGACCATTCGCACGCAGCTGATCTGCCAGGTTGTAGGTAAAGGAGTCGATATTATCGAGCAGCAGAATGTCAGCCATCAGAAAATCTCCTGTGCATGGTGTGCGGTAGCAATGGCGCGCAGTACCGCGCGCGCTTTACTGCGGGTTTCGTCGGCTTCCGACTGCGGAACAGAATCCAGCACAATTCCGGCCCCGGCCTGGACGGTGGCAATGCCGTCCTCAACGTAGGCGGAGCGGATCACGATGCAGGTATCAAGGTCACCGTGAGCGGTGAAATAGCCCACGGCACCACCGTAGCTGCCGCGACGGCGGCCTTCAGCTTCGGCAATCAGCTGCATGGCGCGGACTTTCGGCGCGCCGCTCAACGTACCCATGTTCATGCAGGCGCGGTAAGCGTGCAGGACGTCGAGGTCGTGGCGCAGCTCACCCACCACGCGGGAGACCAGGTGCATGACGAAGGAGTAGCGGTCGACTTTGGTCAGGTCCGCCACGTAGCGGCTGCCAGGCGTGCAAATGCGTGCCAGATCGTTACGCGCCAGGTCAACCAGCATCAGGTGTTCGGAGAGCTCTTTATGGTCGGTACGCATTTCCAGTTCAATGCGGCTGTCGAGATCGCGGTCCAGGGAGCCATCGGCACGACGGCCGCGTGGGCGGGTTCCCGCTATCGGGTAGATCTCAATCTGGCGGCTGGTGGCGTCGTACTTGAGGGAGCTTTCCGGCGACGCGCCAAACAGGGTGAAATCATTGTCCTGCATAAAGAACATGTAAGGGCTTGGGTTGCTCTTTTTAAGCACATCGTAAGCCGCCAGCGGCGACGGGCAGGGTAGTGAGAAGCGACGGGACGGCACCACCTGGAATATCTCCCCGGCACGAATCGCTTTTTGCATCTGACGCACCACCGCGCCGTACTGATCGTCGGTCTGACTCACCTCGCAGGTCATCTTTTCAACACGCTGCACCGGGAGTGCGGGCGGTGCTTCCGACATCTGCTGTTGCAGTTGGGCGATGCGCTGCGCGAGGCGATTTTTCTCAGACGCAGACGGCGTGAACAGGCTGGCCTGGATGCGGGTGTATTTTTTCTGATGGTCGATCACCAGCAGGGTTTCGGCCAGGTAGAAGCAGTAGTCCGGGCAGCGGTTACCCTGCTCGGTTTGGGGTAAATCTTCAAAGCCAGCAACCAGGTCGTAAGCAAACAGCCCGCCAAAGAACATTGCTTCGCGCTCATCTTCCGGTACGGCCACCAAATTTTGCAGCAGACGGAAGGCGTCAAAAACGGAGAGCGAGCAGAGGCGGGCATCCTCATCCAGCAGCTGGCTTACCGGTGGGAAATGCAGAATTCTCAGGTCCGGATGACGCTCATTTTCAATACCTGAAGGCAGAGCCGCATCCAGCAGCGGCAGCAGCGACGCGCCATTCTCAGATAACGCCTTAATAGTGACAGTATCACCCGCTGCGGTAATGCGCAGCGCGCTGTCAACCAGCAGCAGGCTTTTGAGATCGTCCTTGCTGTCGATATCAGCAGATTCCAGCAGCAGCGTCGCAGGACGTGCACCGCACACCTGATGAAACAGCGCGGTAGGGTTATGGCGATAGGCCGCCTCGCAGGTCAGCAGTTCGAGGTGGGGTTTGGCTGTTTGCATGTTGTTGTTCTCATATTCTGTTCAAAAAAAAGCCCGCTGGGTAGCGGGCTGGGTATCTGTTTGCTTATCGCAGACGCGTGACACTGCCCGAAGATCAGGAAGTACGCCACCAACCGTGCAGAGCGAAATGTGCTGTCATTTTCAGATACCTTTCTCGTGTGAACTTGCGTACTAGTTAACTAGTTCGATGGCGTGTTGTCAACCCCTGATTTCAGTATTTCACGGTTAGTCGGTATCATAGGGGCTTCGGATGTCTCCAACCTGTTATGGGAAGTGCTTTGAGCGATACCACCTACGCCGTAATTTATGATTTACACAGCCATACGCAGGCTTCAGATGGCCTGCTGACACCCGAAGCCCTGGTCCATCGCGCCGTTGAAATGCGTGTCGGCACGCTGGCAATAACCGATCACGATACCACTGACGGCATTCCCGCCGCGCGCGCCGAGATTGTCCGCAGCGGACTGGCGCTGGATCTGGTGGCCGGGGTTGAGATCTCGACGGTCTGGGAAAACCACGAAATTCATATCGTTGGCCTGAACATCGATATAGAACATCCGGCCATGCGTGCTTTTTTGCAAGAACAAAAAACACGCCGCAATCAACGCGCGGAGATGATTGGCGAACGTCTGGAAAAAGCGCATATTCCCGGTGCGCTGGAAGGCGCGCGAAAGCTGGCGAACGGTGGGGCGGTGACGCGCGGCCATTTCGCCCGTTTTCTGGTGGACGCTGGTAAGGCGACGACCATGGCGAATGTCTTTAAAAAGTATCTGGCGCGCGGGAAAACCGGATACGTTCCCCCACAGTGGTGTACAATAAAACAAGCTATTGATGTGATTCATCATTCTGGCGGTAAGGCCGTGCTGGCCCATCCGGGGCGGTATAATCTTTCAGCTAAATGGCTGAAAAGACTGCTGGCACACTTTGCCGAATGCGGCGGTGAGGCGATGGAAGTTGCCCAGTGTCAGCAGGCACCCAATGAACGTTCGCAGCTCGCGACCTACGCCCGTCAGTTTGGCCTGCTTGGCTCACAGGGTTCAGATTTCCATCAGCCCTGCGCGTGGATTGAACTGGGGCGCAAGCTCTGGTTACCCGCGGGCGTTGAGCCTGTCTGGCAGCTCTGGGAACAGCCACAGCAAATTGAAGAGAGGGAAGTATGAGTCAGTTTTTCTATATCCATCCGGATAACCCCCAGCCACGTCTGATTAATCAGGCCGTGGAGATCGTCCGCAAAGGCGGCGTTATTGTCTACCCAACCGATTCTGGCTACGCGCTGGGCTGTAAAATTGAGGACAAAGGGGCGATGGAGCGCATCTGTCGCATCCGCCAGCTGCCGGACGGCCACAACTTCACCCTGATGTGTCGCGATCTCTCTGAACTGTCGACCTACGCTTATGTTGATAACGTGGCCTTTCGCCTGATTAAGAACAACACGCCCGGTAACTACACCTTCATTCTGAAAGGGACAAAAGAGGTGCCGCGTCGTCTGTTGCAGGAAAAACGTAAAACCATCGGCATGCGCGTGCCGTCGAACCCGATTGCCCAGGCGCTGCTGGAAACCCTCGGCGAGCCGATGCTCTCCACATCGCTGATGCTGCCGGGCAGTGAGTTTACCGAGTCCGACCCGGAAGAGATCAAAGATCGTCTGGAGAAGGTGGTGGAGCTGATTATCCATGGCGGCTATCTTGGCCAGCAGCCGACCACCGTGGTGGATCTCACCGAAGACGCGCCAGAAGTCATTCGTGAAGGCGTGGGCGATGTTAAGCCTTTCTTGTAAGGGTGTAAGCAGATATACTACGCGGCCATCAAAGCAGGGCGCCGCCCTGTTTTTGACCTGATTCGACGCCTGTGAAGGCGACACCTGAGGAAGCTCAATGAGCGAGAAGTTACAGAAAGTGCTGGCGCGTGCCGGCCACGGTTCGCGCCGTGAAATCGAAGCCATTATTGAAGCAGGCCGCGTGAGTGTGGACGGTAAAATCGCCACGCTCGGTGACCGCGTTGAAATCGTACCGGGGCTGAAGATCCGCATTGACGGCCATCTTATCTCCGTGAAAGAGTCTGCTGAACAGATCTGCCGCGTGCTGGCTTACTACAAGCCGGAAGGCGAACTGTGTACCCGCAACGATCCGGAAGGTCGCCCGACGGTGTTTGACCGTCTGCCAAAACTGCGTGGCGCCCGCTGGATTGCCGTAGGACGTCTGGACGTGAACACCTGCGGCCTGCTGCTGTTCACCACCGATGGTGAACTGGCAAACCGTCTGATGCACCCGAGTCGTGAAGTGGAACGTGAATACGCCGTTCGTGTTTTCGGCCAGGTTGATGAGAACAAACTGCGCGACCTGTCGCGTGGCGTTCAACTGGAGGACGGCCCAGCGGCGTTCAAAACCATCAAGTTTACCGGTGGTGAAGGCATTAACCAGTGGTACAACGTTACCCTGACAGAGGGACGTAACCGCGAGGTGCGTCGTCTGTGGGAAGCGGTCGGTGTCCAGGTAAGTCGCTTGATTCGCGTCCGCTATGGCGACATTCTGCTGCCGAAAGGCCTGCCGCGTGGCGGCTATACCGAGCTGGATCTGCCGCAAACCAACTACCTGCGCGATCTGGTTGGCCTGACGCCAGAAACCACGTCGAAAGTGGCGGTAGAGAAAGATCGTCGTCGCATGAAGGCGAATCAGATCCGCCGTGCGGTGAAGCGTCACAGCCAGGTCAGCAGCAATCGCCGCTCTGGCAGCCGTAATAACAACGGTTAATTGAAAAGCCCGGTGAATACACCGGGCTTTTTTTCTTCAGTAATCAATCCCAATTTGCGCTTTGATTCCCGCATCGAACGCATGCTTAACCGGACGCAGCTCGCTGACGGTATCGGCCAGCTCCAGAATATCCCGATGACACCCGCGCCCCGTGACAATAACCGTCTGATGCGCTGGGCGGTTTTTCAGGGCAGCCAGCACGGCCTCCAGCGACAGATAGTCGTAGGCGACCATATAGGTGATCTCATCCAGCAACACCATGTTCAACGACGGGTCAGAGAGCATCCTTTTAGCATGCTCCCAGACGGCGAGGCAGGCTGCGGTATCGGTTTCCCGGTTCTGGGTATCCCAGGTAAAACCGGTCGCCATCACCTGAAACTCAACGCCATGCGGCTCGAGCAGATTACGCTCGCCGTTGGGCCATTCACCCTTGATAAACTGGATCACGCCCACTTTCTGCCCGTGCCCGACTGCGCGGGTGGCGGTACCAAATGCGGCGGTGGTTTTGCCTTTACCGTTGCCGGTAAACACAATGAGGATCCCGCGCTCGTCCTGAGCGGCCGCCACGCGTGCATCAACCTGTTCTTTCAGACGCTGCTGGCGCTGCTGATGCCGATCTTCACTCATTGCGATATCCCCGGTTTGCGGCCTGGCTGGGCATCGAATGTCATTCCGGTTTTACGACGGCTGTCGTCACCCATCAGCCACAGGTAAAGAGACATAATATCGGCCGGGGTTTTAAGCTTTTGCGGATCTTCTGTCGGGAAGGCGCTGGCACGCATTTTGGTGCGCGTACCGCCCGGGTTAATACAGTTAACCCGCAGGTGGCGGCTTTGGTACTCTTCGGCCAGCACCTGCATCATTCCTTCGGTGGCAAATTTTGAGACGGCGTAAGCCCCCCAGTTCGCACGCCCCTGACGCCCCACGCTGGAGGAGGTAAAGACCAGCGAGCCGGAATCGGAGTTGAGTAATAAAGGAAGCAAGGCCTGGGTCAGGAAAAACGTCCCGTTGACGTTAACCTGCATCACCTGCTGCCAAATCTCCGGATCCTGTTCATCCATCGGGCGCACTTCGCCCAGTAACCCCGCGTTGTGCAGTACGCCATCCAGACGCGGATAATGTGTGCTGATACGCTGGGCAAGGGCCTGACATGACGCTGGCGTACAGGTCAGCAGATCGAGCGTATACCAGGGCGTGGGGTTACCGCCGGCGTTTTCGATTTCACGGGCGACGGCCTTGAGCTTTTCTTCATTACGTCCCAGCAGAATAAGGCTCGCACCGTATTCAGAATAGGTCAGCGCCGCTTCGCGACCAATCCCGTCGCTGGCACCGGTAACCAGAATGATGCGGTTCTGTAGAAGGTTTTTTTGTGGCTGATAATGCACGGTGGCTCCTCAGGCGCATTGGGCGTGACTTGCACCTTTATTTATGACTTTTCGGCTTTATGCCCGAAACAGCGTCAGAATTCAATCAGTCTACAGGACAGATCGCTGGGAAATTAACAATTTGCAAAGATTTAAACCAGAAACGGGGGATTCCTGAAGCCGCCTCGCAGAGGTAATGTCCAGAGCGAGACGCCTGCGCAGGGCTGTTGTACACTGGCGTGAAAGATTCGTGGTTAAATCAAGGTGGAACGCGTGGAATTACTTTCTCAGTATGGGTTGTTTTTGGCCAAAATCGCGACGGTGGTTATAGCTGTCGCGGTGATTGCCGTCCTGATTGTCAACCTGACGCAGCGTAAGCGTCAGCGTGGTGAGTTACGCATTACCCGCCTGAGCGAACAGTATAAAGAGATGCAGGAGGAGATGTCTCTGGCGCTGCTTGACGATCATCAACAGAAGCTGTGGCTAAAAGCCCAGAAGAAAAAACATAAGCAGGACGCCAAAGCTGCGAAGGCGAAAGCTAAACTCGCCACGCCACAGGCTGACGCAAAACCGCGCGTCTATGTGCTCGATTTTAAAGGTAGCATGGATGCGCATGAAGTCTCCTCACTGCGTGAAGAAGTGACGGCGGTGCTGGCCGTGGCGACAGCCCAGGATCAGGTGGTGGTACGCCTTGAAAGCCCGGGTGGCGTAGTGCATGGGTATGGACTGGCGGCTTCGCAGTTACAACGTCTGCGGGATAAACAGATCCCGCTCACCGTGGCGGTAGATAAGGTCGCGGCGAGTGGCGGCTATATGATGGCGTGCGTGGCGGATAAAATCGTCGCGGCACCGTTCTCCATTATCGGCTCGATTGGGGTAGTCGCGCAGATCCCTAACTTCAATCGTTTCCTGAAAAACAAAGAGATCGACATTGAACTGCATACGGCGGGCCAGTACAAACGTACGCTGACGCTGCTCGGCGAAAATACCGAAGAGGGACGGCAGAAGTTCCGGGAAGATCTGAACGAAACCCACCATCTGTTCAAAGATTTCGTGCACCGCATGCGCCCAACGCTGGACATTGAGCAGGTGGCTACGGGCGAACACTGGTACGGCACGCAGGCGCAGGAGAAAGGGCTGGTGGATGAAGTGGGTACCAGCGACGACCTCCTGCTCAACCTGATGGACGGCCGTGAGCTGGTGGGGGTGCGCTTCACCCGACGTAAGCGCCTGCTCGACCGTTTTACCAATAGCGCGGCAGAAAGCGCGGATCGCCTGCTGCTACGCTGGTTGCAGCGCGGACAAAAGCCGCTGCTGTAAAGAAAAACGCGAGGCAGATGCCTCGCGTTTTCGTTTTAATCGACCAGGTGGTACTTCTCTGAGAGGGTATGCGCCAGGTATTTAAACATGTTAAATACGGCGGTGCTTTTTGGGGTGGGTAATCCTTGTTCATCAAGGAAGTATTCACCGCTGAACACCAGCACGCCATTACGTTGTTCCACGCCAGTCGCTTCAATCCCCGCCAGGGTGTCTTCATGGTCGCGAATGAGTTTGTTTGCTTCGATAAGCAGTGAAGCTCGGTCAATGGGTTGGGTCGTATTCTGCATATTCCACTCCTTAAACAGTGACAATAGTCTACGCCTGGGTCGCTTCGGGGGCAAATTTTCCCTGTTATCCGAGGGGATAAGGAACAGGGGCTGGCTGGCGGGATTTGCTTTTGCATGCTAATAAAGTTGCGTAACGAATTTTATCAGGTACAGTGTGCGCTTTCGTCATTCTGGCAACAGAATTGCTTGACATTCGACCGGGAATTCGTCACGAATGAACTTTGATGTGAGAAAAATACCCGAAAACTCAATGACCTGGATGTCGCCATTCTGACGTTCGGTAACACATAGGGGTTGATATCCCCTGACGACGTCGCAATATCAATGGCTCGTCGTCAGCGGAAGGGAAATCAACGTGCGGCGTATTCCTGGAAGAATTAAATTAGGTAAAGGTGAATATGGGTAAAGCTCTCGTCATCGTTGAGTCCCCGGCAAAAGCCAAAACGATCAATAAATATCTGGGCAATGACTACGTGGTTAAGTCCAGCGTTGGTCACATTCGCGACTTGCCGACCAGTGGCTCAGCCAGCAAAAAGAGCGCAGACTCTACCTCCACCAAAGGGGCTAAAAAGCCTAAAAAGGATGAACGTAGCGCGCTTGTCAACCGCATGGGTGTTAACCCATGGCACAACTGGGATGCACATTACGAAGTGCTGCCAGGCAAAGAAAAAGTCGTTAACGAGCTGAAACAGCTTGCTGAAAAAGCAGACCACATTTATCTCGCAACCGACCTTGACCGCGAAGGGGAGGCCATCGCATGGCACCTGCGGGAAGTGATCGGGGGTGATGACAAACGCTACAGCCGTGTAGTGTTCAACGAAATTACAAAGAATGCGATTCGTCAGGCGTTTGAAAAGCCGGGTGAACTGAATATCGACCGTGTAAACGCTCAGCAGGCGCGTCGCTTTATGGACCGCGTTGTTGGCTACATGGTCTCGCCGTTGCTGTGGAAAAAGGTCGCTCGCGGCCTGTCTGCGGGGCGTGTGCAGTCTGTTGCTGTTCGTCTTGTTGTTGAGCGTGAACGCGAGATCAAAGCGTTCGTCCCGGAAGAGTTCTGGGAAGTGGATGCGAATGTCACCACGCCGGGCGGCGATGCGCTGCCGTTGCAGGTGAGCCACCACAACGACAAACCGTTCCGTCCTGAAAATCGCGATCAGACCATGGCCGCCGTGGCGCTGCTGGAAAAAGCGCGTTATCAGGTTCTGGATCGTGAAGACAAACCGACCAGCAGCAAGCCTGGCGCTCCGTTTATCACGTCAACGCTTCAGCAGGCGGCGAGTACGCGTCTGGGTTACGGCGTGAAGAAAACCATGATGATGGCCCAGCGTTTGTATGAAGCGGGTTACATCACCTACATGCGTACTGACTCCACCAACCTGAGCCAGGACGCTGTCAACATGGTGCGCGGCTATATCGAGGACAACTTCGGTAAGAAATATCTGCCGGACAGTCCTAATCAGTACGCCAGCAAAGAGAATTCTCAGGAAGCGCACGAAGCGATTCGACCTTCTGACGTTTCCGTTCTGGCAGAATCGCTGAAAGATATGGAAGCGGACGCCCAGAAGCTGTATCAGCTGATTTGGCGCCAGTTCGTAGCCTGCCAGATGACGCCAGCGAAATACGACTCCACCACGCTGACCGTCGGCGCGGGTGATTTCCGCCTGAAAGCGCGCGGCCGTATTCTGCGCTTCGACGGCTGGACAAAAGTGATGCCTGCGCTGCGTAAAGGTGATGAAGACAGAACGCTGCCTTCAGTCAACAAAGGTGACGAGCTGTCGCTGGTTGATCTGGTCCCGGCTCAGCACTTCACCAAGCCACCTGCGCGCTTTAGCGAAGCATCGCTGGTGAAAGAGCTGGAAAAACGCGGCATCGGTCGCCCGTCCACCTATGCGTCAATCATTTCGACCATTCAGGATCGTGGATACGTTCGCGTTGAGAACCGTCGTTTCTATGCTGAAAAAATGGGGGAGATTGTCACCGACCGTCTGGAAGCGAACTTCCGCGAGTTGATGAACTATGACTTCACCGCGCAGATGGAAGACAGCCTCGATGAGGTTGCCAGCCATAAGGCAGAGTGGAAGAAAGTTCTCGACAGCTTCTTCAGCGATTTTACCAATCAGCTTGAGAAAGCCGAGAAAGATCCTGAAGAGGGCGGCATGCTGCCGAACCAGATGGTACTGACGAGCATCGACTGCCCAACCTGTGGCCGTAAAATGGGGATCCGTACCGCGACCACGGGCGTGTTCCTCGGTTGCTCTGGTTATGCGCTGTCACCGAAAGAGCGTTGCAAAACCACCATCAACCTCGTGCCGGAGAACGAAGTTCTCAACGTGCTGGAAGGGGACGATGCGGAGACTAACGCACTGCGCGCCAAACGCCGCTGTAAGAAATGCGGCACGGCGATGGACAGCTACCTGATCGATCCAAAACGCAAACTGCACGTTTGTGGCAATAACCCGACCTGCGATGGTTATGAGATCGAAGAAGGTGAGTTCCGCATTAAGGGCTATGACGGTCCGATCGTTGAGTGTGAGAAATGTGGTTCCGAAATGCACCTGAAAATGGGACGCTTCGGTAAGTACATGGCATGCACCAACGACGACTGTAAAAACACGCGTAAGATCCTGCGTAACGGTGAAGTTGCGCCGCCGAAGGAAGATCCGGTTCCGCTTCCTGAGCTGCCGTGTGAGAAGTCAGACGCGTATTTCGTGCTACGTGACGGCGCTGCCGGGGTATTCCTGGCGGCCAACACCTTCCCGAAATCGCGCGAAACCCGTGCGCCGCTGGTAGAAGAGTTGTACCGCTTCCGTGACCGTCTGCCGGAAAAACTGCGTTACCTGGCCGATGCGCCACAGCAGGATCCGGAAGGCAACAAAACCGTGGTGCGCTTCAGCCGTAAAACGAAGCAGCAGTACGTGGCGGCAGAGAAAGAGGGCAAAGCGACCGGATGGTCAGCCTTCTTCGTCGACGGGAAATGGGTTGAAGGCAAGAAATAATCTTCCCTTACCGTAATTTACCTGTGAAAGGGCCGGACTTCCGGCCCTTTTTTATTACGTAGTTATTATTTTTTGTTCCGTACTATACAGCCTGGCTATAAATGATATAGTGGTTATAGTTAACCCGTTTCTTATTATTAAATCGTCTTAAGCGATTGACTCATGCGCTAAATCGGATGGTCTGGCATGAAATTACAGCAGCTTCGCTATATCGTTGAGGTCGTCAATCATAACCTCAATGTCTCTTCCACCGCAGAGGGTCTTTATACCTCGCAGCCCGGCATCAGCAAGCAGGTGCGTATGCTGGAGGATGAGTTAGGTATTCAGATCTTTGCCCGCAGCGGTAAGCACCTGACTCAGGTCACGCCGGCTGGACAGGAAATCATACGCATCGCACGGGAAGTGCTCTCCAAAGTCGACGCCATTAAATCCGTCGCTGGGGAACATACCTGGCCGGATAAAGGCTCTCTGTATATTGCCACCACGCACACCCAGGCGCGTTATGCGCTTCCCGGGGTGATCAAAGGTTTCATCGAACGCTATCCCCGCGTTTCCCTGCATATGCATCAGGGCTCACCGACGCAAATCGCAGAGGCCGTATCTAAAGGCAATGCAGACTTCGCTATCGCGACGGAAGCCCTCCATCTGTACGATGATCTGGTCATGCTCCCGTGCTACCACTGGAACCGCTCTATTGTCGTGACCCCGGATCACCCGCTGGCGGGGAAGGGCGAAGTGACAATCGAAGAACTGGCGCAATACCCGCTGGTGACCTATACGTTCGGCTTTACGGGCCGTTCTGAACTGGACACCGCGTTTAACCGCGCCGGATTAACGCCACGGATTGTCTTTACGGCGACGGATGCGGACGTCATAAAAACATATGTGCGTCTGGGCCTGGGCGTTGGGGTTATTGCCAGCATGGCGGTAGATCCTGTCTCAGACCCGGATCTGGTGCGTCTGGATGCGCATGATATTTTCAGCCACAGCACCACCAAGATAGGTTTTCGTCGCAGCACGTTCCTGCGCAGCTATATGTATGATTTTATTCAACGCTTCGCGCCACATTTAACGCGCGACGTGGTGGATACAGCTGTAGCGTTACGCTCCAATGAAGACATCGAAGAGATGTTTAAAGACATTAAACTTCCCGCCAAATAATCACACCCGGTATCTTTCTGGTACGGAAAGATACCGTCATTCCCCTTTAAACCTGAATTAGAATTATCATCATCTACGTCCACTGTCATATATCGTCATAACCCATTAAATGACTATGGTTTTACTGTCGCAAATTTGCGACAAAAGTAGAAACTAATTTACAGGTGTGCAAATTATTCTTTTCAATTATTTATTTCGGGTCAAAAGATTGAATTTTCCCAGGCCCAGATACGTAAATTCACTGGCTTTTCGGCTAAAGTTTCTTTAGGATTTATCTCATCAGATGATTACTTGTGCCAATTGTTTGGTCTCTAAATGATAAGCGATGTCGATTGTATGAGGTTAGCAATGCCGTCAGGAAGTGAAGAACCGCAAAGGGATCCCGCGCTTAAGCGTAAAGCCTGGCTGGCGGTCTTTCTTGGCTCTGCCCTGTTCTGGGTGGTGGTTGCTCTTCTTGTCTGGAATTACTGGGGTTGATTATGGTCATGACGGTGCGTACAGAAGCGAGAAAAGAGATGTGTCAGCTTCGTGACAATGCTCACAAAGCCCGTAAGGCGCCAGCAACCAGCGTGCCAGCTTCCTGGAAACTGACGCCACAGCAGCAGGCCTTTATTGATGTGTTCGCGGAAGACGAACCCAAAAAACAATAATTTTGAATTTTGCGTAATGATGCAAATAGTCTGAATAAAGACTGTGCGCTTTTGTACTCCTTAATAAATACACATCAGCAATATAGAACGAGGGCAGACCTCGCAACCTTAAATAATTAAAGTCTGGTGTCCCTATGATGAATAACATGACAACCGTAAAATACTGGTCATGGCTCGGCGTATTCTCAGCGTCGATCCTCTTCTGGTGTCAGCTCCTCTGGCTGGCCTTGCACTAAATCGTAAAACCTCGCCACGGCGGGGTTTTTTGTTTTATCCCTCGTGTTGGACCATTCCTAAATTTATCAATTTGGGTTGTTATCAAAACGTTACGACATCTTTGTGTTATCTTTAATTACAGCCCTGATGATTGTCAGGACATCCCTGTTTTTAAGGAGGAGCTTATGTCGTTAACCCTACGCGAAGCCAGTAAGGACACATTACAGGCGGAAAATAAAACCTGGCGCTACTATAGCTTACCGCTGGCTGCCAGAACGCTTGGGGACATTTCGCGGTTACCCAAGTCGTTGAAAGTCTTACTGGAAAACCTCTTGCGCTGGCAGGATGGCGACTCGGTTACCGAGGAGGATATCCAGGCTCTGGCAGGGTGGCTGAAGAATGCACATGCAGACAGAGAAATTGCCTATCGCCCGGCCAGGGTGCTGATGCAGGATTTCACCGGCGTACCAGCGGTTGTGGATTTGGCTGCCATGCGTGAAGCCGTTAAGCGTCTCGGGGGCGATACTGCTAAGGTTAACCCCCTGTCCCCGGTAGACCTCGTCATTGACCACTCCGTCACCGTCGATCACTTTGGTGACGACGATGCTTTCGGCGAAAACGTCCGTCTGGAGATGGAACGTAACCATGAACGCTACGTATTTCTGAAATGGGGTCAGCAGGCGTTCAGCCGCTTCAGCGTTGTTCCACCGGGCACCGGCATTTGTCACCAGGTCAACCTGGAATATCTCGGCAAAGCCGTCTGGAGTGAATTGCAGGATAAAGAGTGGGTGGCTTACCCGGATACGCTGGTGGGCACCGATTCACACACAACCATGATTAACGGCCTTGGCGTTCTGGGTTGGGGCGTCGGTGGTATTGAAGCGGAAGCGGCCATGCTCGGCCAGCCGGTATCAATGCTCATTCCCGATGTGGTGGGCTTTAAGCTGACCGGTAAATTGTCCGAAGGCATCACCGCCACGGATCTGGTTCTGACGGTCACCCAGATGCTGCGTAAGCATGGTGTGGTGGGTAAATTCGTTGAATTTTATGGCGATGGTCTTGATTCCTTGCCGCTGGCGGACCGGGCCACCATCGCCAACATGGCGCCGGAATATGGCGCGACCTGCGGCTTTTTCCCGATTGATAGCGTTACGCTGGAGTATATGCGCCTCAGTGGTCGCAGCGAGGAGCAGGTGGCTCTCGTTGAGGCCTACACCAAAGCGCAGGGCATGTGGCGTAACCCGGGTGACGAGCCGGTATTTACCAGTACGCTGGAACTGGATATGGGCACCGTTGAGGCAAGCCTCGCAGGGCCAAAACGTCCGCAGGACCGCGTCGCCCTGAGCAACGTTCCCAAAGCCTTTGCCGCCAGCAATGAGCTGGAGGTTAACGCCGCGCAAAAAGATCACCGTCCGGTGGACTATGTTCTGAACGGGCATCAGTATCAGCTTCCTGACGGCGCCGTGGTGATCGCCGCTATCACTTCCTGTACCAACACGTCCAACCCGAGTGTGTTAATGGCTGCCGGGCTGCTGGCAAAAAAAGCGGTAGAACTGGGGCTCAAGCCACAGCCATGGGTTAAAGCCTCTCTGGCGCCTGGTTCGAAAGTGGTTTCCGATTATCTGGCGCAGGCCAGACTCACGCCTTACCTCGACGAGCTGGGCTTCAACCTGGTGGGCTACGGCTGTACGACCTGTATCGGTAACTCTGGTCCACTGCCTGAGCCTATTGAAGTGGCGATCAGGCAGGGTGATTTGACCGTTGGCGCGGTACTTTCTGGTAACCGAAACTTTGAAGGGCGTATTCATCCGCTGGTGAAAACCAACTGGCTGGCCTCGCCGCCGCTGGTTGTAGCCTATGCGCTGGCCGGAAACATGAACATTAACCTGGCGACCGATCCGATTGGTCACGATCGCAAAAATGAACCGGTCTATCTGAAAGACATCTGGCCATCATCGCGTGAAATTGCGCGCGCGGTAGAGAAAGTTTCCACCGAGATGTTCCGCAAAGAGTATGCGGAAGTGTTCGAAGGCACAGCGGAATGGAAAGCGATCGACGTGGTGGGTTCCGATACCTATGACTGGCAGGATGATTCCACCTATATTCGCCTGTCGCCATTCTTCGACGAAATGCTGGCGGAGCCTGCACCGCTGAAAGATATTCACGGCGCGCGGATCCTGGCGATGCTGGGCGATTCCGTCACCACCGACCATATCTCTCCGGCGGGGAGCATCAAGGCGGACAGTCCGGCAGGTCGGTATCTGCAAAGCCGTGGCGTGGAACGTCGCGATTTCAACTCCTACGGTTCGCGCCGTGGTAACCACGAAGTGATGATGCGCGGGACCTTTGCCAACATCCGCATTCGCAATGAAATGGTTCCGGGCGTG
Source organism: Enterobacter sp. CRENT-193 (assembly GCF_002787395.1). Classification (NCBI taxonomy): domain Bacteria; kingdom Pseudomonadati; phylum Pseudomonadota; class Gammaproteobacteria; order Enterobacterales; family Enterobacteriaceae; genus Enterobacter; species Enterobacter sp. CRENT-193. The sequence continues at coordinate 3,005,141 of NZ_CP024812.1, forward strand.
GAAGGGGGCATGACGCGCCACCTGCCGGATACAGAGGTCATTTCAATTTATGACGCAGCCATGAAGTATCAGCAGGAGGGGACGCCGCTGGCCGTTATTGCCGGTAAAGAGTACGGCTCCGGTTCCAGTCGCGACTGGGCGGCAAAAGGTCCGCGTCTGCTCGGGGTTCGCGTGGTGATTGCCGAATCCTTTGAACGTATCCACCGCTCAAACCTGATCGGCATGGGGATTTTGCCGCTGGAGTTCCCGCAGGGCGTGACGCGTAAAACGCTGGGTCTGACCGGGGAAGAGCAGATTGATATCAGCGGTCTGCAAAATCTGCAACCGGGTAAAACCGTTCCGGTGAAATTAACGCGCGCAGATGGTACGACAGAAGTGCTGGATTGCCGGTGTCGTATTGATACGGCAACAGAGCTGACCTATTACCAGAACGACGGCATTTTACATTATGTAATTCGTAAGATGCTGGACTGATAAAATCGCCCGGCACATGTGCCGGGCGTTTTGCGTTTACTCGCTCAGCAGATGCCCCATTTTGGCGGCTTTAGTATCGAGGTAGTGCGCGTTTTTCGGGTTGCGGCCGACAATCAGCGGCACGCGTTCCACGATATTGATGCCCGCTTCAGTGAGGATTTCCACTTTCTTCGGGTTATTGGTCAACAGACGCACTTCGTCCACGCCCAGCAGCTTGAACATATCTGCGCACAGGGTGAAATCGCGCTCGTCAGCAGCAAAGCCGAGCTGATGGTTCGCTTCGACGGTATCGTAGCCCTGATCCTGCAACGCGTAGGCGCGGATTTTATTCAGCAGGCCAATATTGCGTCCTTCCTGACGGTGATACAGCAGAACGCCACGTCCTTCCTCTGCGATATGAGAAAGGGCGGCTTCAAGCTGGAAACCGCAGTCGCACCGCAGGCTGAACAGCGCGTCACCGGTCAGACACTCTGAATGAACGCGGGACAGCACCGGCGTTTGCCCCGAAATGTCGCCGAATACCAGGGCGACGTGATCTTGCCCGGTTGCCAGTTCTTCAAAACCCACCATCAGGAAATCGCCCCATGGGGTTGGCAGTTTGGCTTCTGCCACACGTTTAAGCTGCATGTGATTCTCCAGACCAGGCTGACACGTTTCGTGCCTTTGCCCCATTATGCTTTCTGTATTGGACTATTTTGCCACAAGCCCGGCAACTTCACCTAATCACCACCACGCTTTACAAACGTTAAACGCACAATCCGACATATCCACCAGAATGAAGAAATTCAGTTATGATTGTGGTGCTTAGTGAAAAAGGAGAGGACATGCTTTCGATTGCCAGACGAACGGCCGCAGGTGCCGCCGTATTGCTCGTTATACCCCTGGTCGTTTGGTTCTCCGGCTGGATGTGGCAGCCCGGACAAAACGAGACGTGGCTGAAAGCCCTATACTGGATAACCGAGACGGTCACCCAGCCGTGGGGGATTATTACACACGTGCTGCTCTGTGGCTGGTTCCTGTGGTGCCTGCGCTTTCGCCTTCGTGCGGCGCTGGTACTGTTTGCCATTCTCGGCGGGGCCATACTCATCGGGCAGGGGGTGAAGTCGTGGGTGAAAGATCGCGTGCAGGAACCCCGTCCTTTCGTCGTCTGGCTGGAAAAAACGCACCATGTTCCGGTGGATGAGTTCTACAATTTAAAGCGTAAAGATCGCGGTGCGCTGGTAAAGGAGCAACTTGCGGAACAGCAGGATATCCCGACCTTTTTACGCAAACACTGGCAAAAAGAGACCGGCTTTGCGTTTCCTTCCGGGCATACGATGTTTGCTGCCAGCTGGGCGCTACTTGGCGTAGGACTGCTGTGGCCGCGTCGGCGTACCCTCACGATTGCGATTTTGCTGGTCTGGGCGACAGGCGTAATGGGCAGCCGGATGCTGCTGGGGATGCACTGGCCGCGTGATTTGGTGGTGGCAACGCTGATCTCGTGGGTACTGGTGACGCTGGCGACCTGGCTTGCACAACGTTTTTGTGGACCCCTGACGCCGCCGCCGGAAGAGAAGGAAGAAATAGCCGAAAGGGAGTCTGGCGGAACCTGAAGGTTGATATTCCGCATTTTGACCATAAATCCATGTAGGGCGCATTACTTTTTCCATTTCGCGCCCGCCACTAAAATGGTAGCTTATAAGGCTGATTGCAGTGAGTTGAACACGCTTTATACGCTCGAACCACATAACGGGAAGTCATGTGAAATATTTACTCATTTTCTTACTGGTGTTGGCGATTTTTGTCATTTCAGTCACATTGGGCGCGCAAAACGATCAACAGGTAAGTTTCAACTATCTGCTGGCGCAGGGCGAGTACCGGGTGTCGAGCCTGCTGGCTGTGTTATTCGCGGCGGGGTTTGTCATCGGCTGGCTTGTATGCGGCCTGTTCTGGCTTAAGGTTCGTGTTTCTCTTGTTCGCGCTGAACGTAAAATTAAACGACTTGAACATCAACTTACGCCTGCGTCTGACATTCCGGCGAGCTCTGGTGTGCCGGTAGTCAAGGAATAATCGAATATGCTGGAGTTGTTGTTTCTGCTTTTGCCTGTCGCCGCAGCCTATGGCTGGTATATGGGCCGCAGAAGCGCGCAACAAACAAAACAGGATGAAGCAAACCGACTCTCCCGTGACTACGTAGCGGGGGTGAACTTCCTGCTGAGCAATCAGCAGGATAAAGCGGTGGATCTGTTCCTCGATATGCTTAAAGAGGATACCGGCACCGTTGAGGCGCATCTCACCCTGGGAAACCTGTTCCGCTCGCGCGGAGAGGTTGACCGTGCCATTCGTATCCACCAGACCTTGATGGAAAGCGCTTCGTTGACCTATGAGCAACGGTTGCTGGCCGTGCAGCAGCTTGGGCGGGATTACATGGCCGCGGGGCTTTACGATCGCGCCGAGGATATGTTCTCTCAGCTGGTGGATGAGACGGACTTCCGTATCGGTGCGCTTCAGCAGCTTCTGCAAATCTATCAGGCCACCAGCGACTGGCAAAAAGCGATTGATACCGCTGAACGGCTGGTCAAACTCGGCAAAGACAAACAGCGCGTCGAAATTGCTCACTTCTATTGCGAGCTGGCTCTCCAGCAGATGGGTAGCGATGACATGGATAAAGCCATGGCACTGTTAAAGAAAGGCGCAGCGGCCGATCGCAACAGCGCGCGCATCTCGATCATGATGGGGCGGGTCTTTATGGCTAACGGTGATTACGCCAAAGCCGTGGAGAGCCTGCTTCGCGTTATCGATCAGGACAAAGAGCTGGTCAGCGAAACGTTGGAAATGCTGCAAACCTGCTATCAGCAGCTCGGTAAGCAGGACGAGTGGGTTGCGTTTCTGCGTCGCTGTGTTGAAGAGAATACAGGTGCCACAGCCGAGCTGATGCTGTCAGATGTCGTCGAAGAGCATGAAGGGAGCGATACCGCCCAGGTATACATTACCCGTCAGTTGCAGCGTCATCCTACCATGCGTGTCTTCCATAAGCTGATGGATTACCACCTTAATGACGCAGAAGAAGGGCGCGCTAAAGAGAGCCTGATGGTGCTGCGAGACATGGTGGGTGAACAGGTGCGCAGCAAACCGCGCTATCGCTGCCAGAAATGCGGCTTCACCGCCTATTCGCTCTACTGGCATTGCCCTTCCTGCCGGGCGTGGTCCACCATTAAGCCAATCCGAGGTCTGGACGGACAGTAATTTTTTAAAACGCTGCACTTTAGTTACAACATACTAATGGTTACAGTAATTCCATCAGCACCGTGCGGTCTGGGGTTCAGCAGGAAAAGCATTCGATTCTGTTCATTTACCCCGAGGGCAGGTAGAATGCACGCCGTTTATCTGTTCCGCGCCGCTGCGCGCCCATAGACGAAAAGGGCTGGTCATGACGTCTGTTACATCCTCCACTTCCCGCGTAGTTACCGATTCTCCCGTAGTTGTTGCTCTGGATTACAATAACCGTGACGCCGCACTGGCCTTTGTTGATGGCATTGATCCCCGCGATTGCCGTCTGAAAGTAGGCAAAGAGATGTTTACGCTGTTCGGCCCACAAATCGTCCGCGATCTGCATCAACGTGGTTTCGACGTTTTCCTCGACCTGAAATTCCACGACATTCCAAATACCACTGCGCACGCCGTTGCTGCGGCAGCTGAACTCGGCGTGTGGATGGTTAACGTACATGCATCGGGCGGGGCACGCATGATGACGGCTGCGCGCGAAGCGCTGGTGCCGTTTGGTAATGACGCTCCGCTTCTGATCGCCGTCACCGTGCTGACCAGTATGGATGAATCCGACCTGCGCGACCTGGGTGTGACGTTGTCACCTGCCGAACATGCAGAGCGTCTGGCGCGCCTCACGCAACAGTGTGGTCTCGATGGCGTGGTCTGTTCGGCTCAGGAGGCGGTTCGCTTCAAATCTGAGTTAGGCCGCGATTTTAAACTGGTGACGCCAGGTATTCGTCCAGCAGGCAGCGAGTCAGGGGATCAGCGACGTATCATGACGCCAGAGCAGGCGCTGAGCGCGGGTGTAGACTATATGGTGATTGGTCGCCCGGTGACGCAATCCGCTCATCCGGCAGAGACCCTGAAAGCGATTAATGCATCACTGAAAAAGGGGGCATAATGCGTGACGCCAACAGTCGTCTGGTCTATTCAACGGATACCGGGCGCATTGAAGAGCCAAAAGAGAAAGCTGAACGTCCAAAAGGCGATGGTATCGTGCGAATTCAGCGCCAGACCAGCGGCAGAAAAGGGAAAGGCGTTTGCCTTGTCACCGGCATTGACCTGGATGATGCAGACCTGGTAAAGCTCGCCGCTGAGCTTAAAAAGAAGTGCGGATGCGGTGGGGCAGTAAAAGACGGCATTATTGAGATTCAGGGCGATAAACGAGATTTAATTAAAACGCTGCTGGAAGCCAAAGGAATGAAAGTCAAACTGGCGGGCGGCTAAAATAAATGAGCCACGGACATTGCCGTGGCTCTTTTTTTACGTGCGTAAGTCAGACCTGAAAATACTTAATATATTATTATGCCGGTGAGAGCCGTTATGGTGATTATTTGCCCACCTGGTGACCGATAATACCACCTACGGCAGCACCACCTAATGTACCCAGCGTACTACCATCCGTTAATACTGCACCACCAAGCGCACCAGCACCGGCACCAATCGCGGTGTTACGGTCACGTTTAGACCAATTAGAGCAAGCGCTCAGGGACATTGCTACAGTGATTGCCAGAACAGCGGCGGCTAATTTTTTGCTGGTAAAGGTCATAATACTTTCTCCTGAATTATCGATTCACGGAAAGGAATGCACTTTAAGTATAGACAATATCCATACTTAAATTCTGTTCCCGTGAAAGCTGGTCGCGCAGGCGTTTCATCATCACGCAGGTGATAGTCACTTCCTGTTATATCGCTAATACTAATTTTACGTGTTTAGAACGGTTTCAACAGGTAAAAACTCTTAAAGGAAGGGTCGGAATACTCTCAGAGAAAGGTTTAAGTGCGCCCATTATTCGGGCGCAGCAGGATAATCAGGCTGTTTTTTTTACAATATCGACAGTCAGACCGTCTTGTTCTAATTGCTGGCGATATTCATCACGCAAACGCTCATCCGTGATTACACGGCTGAAGCGCGAGGCCGGCCCCATCGTATAAGGGTGTACGGCGCCAAACTTAGAGCTGTCGGTCAGCACAATCGCTTCACACTCTTTGGCGAGTACGGCGTTAACCACGTCTGAACGCATCATGTCGCGGCCGGTAAAGCCGGTGTCGGGCTGCCAGCCATCAATACCTATGAATGCCTTACTGAAGTGAACTTGCTGAACATATTGGCGCGTTAATGGCCCCACCATGCTTTCGCTTTTCTTCTGGTAAATGCCGCCCAGCAGAATCACCTCGCAGCGAGTTTCCTTCAACAGATGGGCAATATAGCTGCTTACGGTGATGATGGTAACGTCTTTTTGATCGGCAAGCGTGCGCGCCAGAAGGGCGTTACTGCTGCCATTTTCAATAAAGACGGTCTCACCGTTATTCACCAGGGATGCAGCAAACTCCGCCAGCTCCCGCTTGAGCGCATAATTGTTCATCATGCGGGTTTCAACGTCGTCGCTGTCCAGTGGAACGGCATATCCGTGCGCACGCCGCAGGTAGCTCTGTTTTTCCAGAAGATTCAGATCCTGACGAATGGTGACTTCAGAAACGCCGGTGGCTTTAGCGAGATCGACCACGCTTACGCGCCCCTGATCGATCACCATCTGCAAAATGATTTGTTGTCGGGAGTTCATAGCATCCATTTAAAAGGCAAGGTCGGAAACGACGTGGTTACACTTCCCACGGGGCTTTAGGTTGAGTGGATTCTGGAGCGTTATCAGCGCCGTTCTCAGCCAGCAGTTCAGACTTGAGGATCTCAAGATTACGGATAGCAGAGTGATAATCGCCTGCGACAAGAATATCCAGCACAGTATCAATACGCTGCGCCACGGCTGTTGCATCAATGTTAGACATAAGCTCACCCTGAAGCGAAAAGTTAATATTATCAATGATGCAGAAAATTGATTCAAAAGAGAAGGTAAAAAATGCAATAACCAAAGTCCATAAATGAAAGTGATAAATTTAACCCCCGTCTGCTGCGGGTTGTAGGGGTGGATTAGTCTAAAACTGCGCGCAACGCGCTTTTTTATAAGAGGAATTCGACTATGACAGTTATCAACCAGACAACCTGCACATTGTTTACTGATGCTGAACGATTCACTCAACTGGCGGCTTATTATGAGGCCGAACGGCGTACGGTGTGGATGATGTTACGCGCCACGCCACGGCCTTGCTTCAACCATGCGCTGATCGAGGAGATCATGAATCTCTCCTGGCTGGTTCGACAGTCCGGATTTGTCGTTGATTTTTGGGTCACCGGATCGCTGGTCCCCGACATCTACAATACCGGCGGTGATTTACAGTTCTTCGTTGAGTGCATCAAAAACAACCGACGCGAAGCGTTACGCGCCTATGCCCGGGCCTGTGTGGACTGCGTTCATGCCGCCTCGCGAGGGTTTGATACCGGCGCTGTCACGCTGGCTATGGTGGAAGGAAGCGCTTTAGGGGGCGGGTTTGAAGCCGCGCTGGCGCATCATTTCATTCTGGCCCAGCGCGATGCCCGATTAGGCTTTCCGGAAATCGCGTTCAATCTGTTCCCGGGCATGGGCGGCTATTCACTGGTGGCGCGTCGTGCCGGCATGAAAATGGCGGAGGCGCTGATCTACAAAGGTGAGACGCATACGGCGGAATGGTATGAGCAGCATGGTCTTGTGGATCTTTTATTTGAGCCGTTACAGAGCTATGTTTCGGTGCGGACGTTTATCGACACGCTACAGCCGAAGCTGAACGGCGTAAGGGCCATGCTGCGTGCACGTACGCGCGTGCTGCCACTTCCGCGAAGCGAGTTGATGGACATTACTGAGGATTGGGTTGATGCCGCCTTCTGCCTTGAACCGAAGGATATCGCCTACATGGAGCGGCTGGTTATGCTGCAAAATCGCCATCAGGCGACGGGCTTACGTAAAGCCAGCTAACGGACATTCCTTGCCTGATAACGTTTTAGCCATCGCTCAAATGCGGCAGCGGGCATGGGCTTAGCAAAAAGATAACCCTGCCGTTCGTTGACGCCATTCTTCGTCAGAAAGGCGTCTTCTTTTGCACTTTCCACCCCTTCAGCAATGACCTGCAAATTTAACGCCTGGGCCACGGCGACTATCGCACGCACCAGCGACTGTGAAATGGACTGCTTATGGATATCCCGCACGAAAGACTGGTCAAGCTTAATGGCATCGATAGGGAAGCGCGCCAGTTGCGACAGGGAAGAGTACCCCGTACCAAAGTCATCCAGATGAATTTGCGCTCCCAGGCGGCTAAATTGCTGGATCACTGACAGGGCCAGTTCTTCATTTTCAATGAGACAGCTTTCGGTTAATTCCACGTCAATCGGGCAGTATTCAAAATTCAGGTCTTTCAGCGCCTGCTTCAGGTCACTGAAGATGGTCTGGTCCGCCAGCTGACGGGCGGAGACGTTGACCGCGACGCGCATGTTGATCCCCTTGTCGCGCCATTTTGCTACCTGGCGCACCACATCAAGCATAACCCAGCGGCCCAGAGGCACAATCAGCCCTGATTCCTCTGCATAGGAGATAAACTCCATCGGCGGGATCAGGCCACGCTCTGGCGACTGCCAGCGCACCAGCGCCTCCAGACTTCTGACTTCGCCGCGCCAGGTCATTTTGGGCTGGTAGTGGATTAACAGCTGATCGTTATCCAGCGCTTTACGCAGGTTGGTATCCAGCCACAGGTATTCAAATACGCGCTGGTTCATCTCTGGCGAGAAGACGCAGAATTTGCCCCGGCCATTTTCTTTGGCGGTGTACATGGCGGTGTCGGCATTGCGAATGACGCTTTCGCGATCGTTACCGTGCTGGGGCGCAAGCGCGATGCCCAGCGAGCAGCCGGTGTAAACCTCAATCAGCCCGATGCGGAAAGGTTGACGCAGTCGGGTCAGTATTCGCGACGCCATCGCTTCCAGCGCGCCCTGCGAGGTATCGGTGGCCATCACGATAAACTCATCCCCACCCAGGCGCGCCAGGGTTTGTCCTTCGTCCAGGCAGCTCAGGATCGCCAGCGCAACGGCCTGTAGCAGCTGGTCGCCAAACATATGCCCATAGGCATCGTTCACTTTTTTAAAATTATCCAGATCGAGATAAACTACGCCAACCTGCGTGTCACCCCGAGCGGTGATGGCATCAGAGATCAGCTCATGGATGGCATTTCGGTTAGGCAAACCGGTAATCGTATCCGTATTGGCGAGAACGCGCAGGCGCTCCTGAGCCCGACGCTCCTCGGTTATGTCGGTACCTGAACAGATGAGGAAAATTTCATTTTTTCCGCTGCCGCTGTGAACAAATTTATTTCTGAAGAGAAACAGGCGCTGCCCCTTGCGGGTCTTGATCCAGCGTTCAACTTCGTAGGAGCTGCCGTTACGAAAAAAACCGGTGATGTTGCGTTTGGAGGCCGCGGCTTCGCTGCGGCTCATAAACAGTTTGAACACGTTTTGCCCGATAACTTCCTGTTCCTTCAGGCCCGTATATTCTTCACTTAAACGGTTGAAGCGCTGAATATTCCCGTTCTGGTCGAGGATCACAATCACGGAGTTAGCCTCGGAAACTACCTGTTCGGCGAAGGAGAGCCCCTGCGCCAGGTCGCGCGCAACGGAAGGAGTATCGTTCCAGGCTGATGCCGTTCCTGCCCACTCATTTTTGTTAATTTTACGGCCGACAAGATGAACGGGAACGTCCACACCGTACAAAGGCAGGGTCATGGCAATGCTGGAGGTGATTACGGTGAGCTGGCGGATCAGCGCGGCCTGTTCATCATCCAGCGCAACCACCTGAATGATGTCAGCGCTTTCACTGGCAGCAAGATGCAGAGCATTGCTGTCTGCTGTCAGTCGCCACCAGGGGCTATGCGTACCCATGTAACGAAACAGCAAATTCTGCTCCAGATCGTCCATCACGTTTTCTCCCGCGGCTGCTGAGTAGCGCACAAATTATTCATTTGCAGTCGACAATGACGGCTCTCTTTTACTGTAGATAATTCTGGAGAAATGTGGCGTTGGGAAACAGAAAAGTGTGAGAAAAAACGATGATTTTGCGGGAGATAATTCAGGAGAGAACTCCCGGCCATCCCTTAACGGAACGGCCGGAAGTTTACGCGGTTATCAGGCGACAGGGCGCGCGATAATACTGCGGGTTTCCATGCGCACTTCAGCGATGGTGACATCAATCACGTCAGTGACCTTGTAAACCGTTTCGCCTTTAATTTGCACGGTCCCGTTTTCCTGGCTACAAACCAGTTCGTCGCGGACGGCATGCAGGAACGGGGCAGGAATAAAGGCAACGGCGCCATTATCCACCAGGCGAACGCGCATACCGCCGCGGCTGATGTCAATGATTTCAGCCGGGAAACGGGTATCAGTCCCTGCCTTATCATTCAGGAAGCGCGCGTACAACCAGTCGCCGACATCACGCTCCGCCATACGGTTGAGACGGCGACGTTCTGCCATCTGCAATGTCGTATCATCCTGTGGGCGGGCAACAGATTCCCCTTTGATGATCGCTTTCAGCAGACGATGGTTAACCATGTCGCCGTACTTACGGATCGGGGAGGTCCAGGTCGCGTAAGCCTCAAGGCCAAGGCCGAAGTGTGGGCCAGGCTCGGTGCTGATTTCCGCAAAGGACTGGAAGCGGCGAATACGGCTGTCGAGGAACCCTGACGGCTGTGCGTCCAGCTCGCGGCGCAGTTTGCAGAAACCTTGCAGGGTCAGCACTTCCTCAGGATCGACGTGTACGTCATGGGTTTTCAGCAGGGCAGCCAGCGCTTCGGTGTTCGCCGGATCAAACCCGGTGTGCACGTTGTAAATGCCAAAGCCTAATTTGTCGCGCAGCACGCGTGCAGCACAAATGTTGGCGGAAATCATCGCTTCTTCAACGATGCGGTTGGCAATACGGCGCGGCTCAGCGACGATATTCAGCACTTCACCTTTTTCACCCAGCACAAAACGGTAGTCCGGACGATCTTTGAAGACCAGCGCGTGAGTTTGACGCCATTCGCTGCGGCTCAGGCAGACGCGGTGCAACAGACGAATTTGTGCGGCAATGTTGTCCGACTCGGGTTTCCAGTTGCCCGTGTTCTCCAGCCAGTCGGACACGTCGTCATAGGCCAGCTTGGCTTTGGATTCGATGGTGGCGGCGAAGAATTCAATATCTTCTTCAATGGTACCGTCAGCCGCAATGGTCATCCGACAGGCCAGCACCGGACGCACTTCATGCGCACGCAGCGAGCAAAGATCGTCGGAGAGTTCACGCGGCAGCATCGGAATGTTAAAGCCCGGCAGGTAGTTGGTGAACGAACGCACTTTGGCCATCTCGTCCAGCTTGCTGCCTTCGACAATCCATGCGGTAGGGTCGGCAATGGCGACGGTCAGATGCAGTTTGCCATCGGCTGTCTCTTCGGCATACAGCGCATCGTCCATATCCTCGGTGCTGGCGCTGTCAATGGTGACAAAGTCCAGCGCCGTCAGATCGCGACGTTCCAGACCTTCGTCCTGCATTTCAGTCGCCACGCCATCAGGCGCTTCTTTTTCGAGGTTGTGGCGCGCCAGCGTCACCCACCATGGGACGAAATGGTCGTCGCCGAAGGTAATGTATTGGGTAAGCTCGGCGTAGAAACCGCGATCGCCTTTTAAAGGATGACGGCGCATCTCAGCAACCGCCCAGTCACCCTCAACAAAATCATGCTCAACGCCACGCGCGGCGCGGCACGGAATAGCATCTTTCAGGAGAGGATGGTCCGGCACGACGGAAAGACGATCGTCTTTTTTATGCACTTTCCCGACAAAGCGGGTCAGGAAAGGTTCGATCAGTGCTTCCGGCTCGGCAGACTCTCGTTCCTTTTCGGTATGAATAACGGCCGAAATACGGTCGCCATGCATCACTTTCTTCATCTGAGGAGGCGGAATGAAGTAGCTCTTCTGCCCATCAACTTCAAGAAAGCCAAAGCCCTTTTCCGTGGCTTTTACGACCCCTTCTGCACGCGGCGTCTGGGAATGCAGTTGCTGTTTAAGCTGCGCTAGCAGCGGGTTGTCCTGAAACATAATGTTCTATTTTCGTAGCCATTGAGCGGCTGACAGTTTTACGCGAATCTCACTGCTACAGCAAGCGCTCTTTAGGTAAAGAGTATGGTTATTCCTCTTTGCCGAGCGCCACACGCAGACGGTCCAGCCAGCCATAAAATGCATCTCGGGTTAGCAGATTGATGGCCTTCTCTGGCGAGAGACCTGACCCGGTCAGGGGCGTTAACTGGGCGGCGCTAAAGCGATCCGGAGAGGCGACGAGCAGCGCACGAGCGGCTGAGATCATCGAAGACGCGGGGCCTTCACTTAGCGGATGGTTAAGCAGAATTTCGCCCGTCAGATTAAGCAGCATCGGCTCATGACACAGCACAGGGGTGAGCGCTTCAAGCGCCGGTTCCGCCTGCCAGCGTGAGAGCGCCTCAAGCTGAAGCGCACTGGCATATTTTAGCTCTACCGCGGGTAGCGTGGCGGTCCATCTGCTGAAGCTGACCGGCAGCGTATGGGGCTGAATGTGGTGCCCGGGCAACCAGCGTACCGGATGGCCAAGCAATGCCTGAAAAACCGCGACCACTCGCGCCTGAAAACCGACAAAGCCGATGATCTGGTTGATAAGCACAATGTCATACGTTGTGAGTCCAACCTCATCAAGCTGGTTTTGGGCTTTGTCATCGATCACATCGGGTGAGCTGGCTAACTGGCGGGCATACTGGGTAATTTCTGCAAGGCGTCGATTGCTTTCCCGGGAGGAGTCCGGCCCCGGAAGAGGGGCGAGCAGGGCAGCGTAGTGGTTACAGAGCCGCTGAACACCACATGCCTGGGCAACCGTTAATGCCGTGCTCAGCCTGTCGTAGGCGCTGAGCGTATGCAGACGGTTCACGGGAGTATCAAGCGGGAACAAAAGATGACACAGGGTTCGGGCAGGCGTAAGCCAACCAGCACAGCTTGCGAGAATGTCATCGGGCAGGGCTAAATCGAGCAAAAAACGGTCGTCGACGTTAGCGGCTTCGGGCACCAGCGGCAGAACGTCCGTCTGCGAATGATTCGACTGGGTTTCATGATACCAGTGGCCTTTGCCGGAAAAACGGCGTTGTTCCATGGGCGTTCCTTGATCTCAAAATGGCGATCAATATCCTGGCGTAAGGCGGATGAGGGGAAAAATATTGTTAGGTGATAACAAATAGCAGAACGGAATAACGAGGAGCGGGGCGGGGAGAAACTCTCTTCCCTGGCGGGAAGAGAGTGACAAGCTTATTTGATTTCCAGCTCGTTCATTGCAGCGATGTTGAAGCCGCCGTCAACGTGAACCACTTCGCCGGAGATACCTGCGGAAAGGTCAGAGCACAGGAATGCCGCAGAGTTACCCACATCTTCGATGGTAACGGTACGACGAATCGGGGTAACCGCTTCGCAGTGTGCCAGCATTTTACGGAAATCTTTGATACCGGAAGCGGCCAGGGTACGGATTGGACCCGCAGAAATAGCGTTAACACGCACGCCTTCAGGACCCATTGCGTTCGCCATGTAGCGCACGTTGGCTTCCAGAGACGCTTTCGCCAGACCCATAACGTTGTAGTTAGGGATAGCACGTTCTGCGCCGAGGTAGGACAGGGTCAGCAGGGCTGCGCCCGGGTTCAGCATCGCGCGGCAGGATTTTGCCATTGCAACGAAGCTGTAGGAGCTGATGTCGTGGGCGATTTTGAAGCCATCACGGGTAACCGCGTTCACGTAGTCGCCGTCCAGCTGGTCGCCAGGAGCGAAGCCGATGGAGTGAACAAAACCGTCGAATTTCGGCCATGCTTTTGCCAGTTCAGCAAACATGCCATCAATGCTTTCGTCCTGTGCAACGTCACATTCCAGAACAATGCTGGAACCCAGCTGCGCGGCAAATTCTTCAACACGGCCTTTCAGCTTGTCGTTCTGGTAGGTGAACGCCAGCTCAGCGCCTTCGCGATGCATTGCCTGTGCGATGCCGTATGCGATGGACAGTTTGCTGGCAACGCCAGTCACCAGAATGCGCTTACCGGAAAGAAAACCCATAGCTTTAATCCTTATATTCATTGCTTATTTTGCCTTGTAATTCATAGCGTTACAGGCAGTATTTCAAAATCATTCGAAATTAGCTCGAAATTATAGCCCACTCACAGCCCCATGTGTCACGATATTTCTCGCTCCTGCGCCGTGAATGGGCTCACGGAAGAGGTTGAACTGACTCTTCATCAGGCCGTTTCGTGTGTATCCCAGCAGTATATCACCGCACGCGGGGTTCGCCTCATCCAACCAGCGGGCACCGTGACGCCGCCCTCATGCTGATGTGTCCAGCGCCTTTTGCGCAAAATGATCCGTTTAGCCCTTTAAACGCTTTAAAATTGCGCGAGGGTCGATAACGGCTATGCCATTTTGAGTCTTTATCTGTGTGCGGTAAGAAGGAAGATGAAAAATATAACGTTGGCCGAAAAACTGATCATGCTGTCAGGTGCGGCGCTTTTTGCGCTTATGATCGCGGTGAACTCCTTTTGCGTGAATGATAATCCTGGTTTCAGGGTGCCTATGACCACCTATTTGATCGTCATGATTGCGCTGTTCTTTCTGGATACCATTATCTTTATTTTTATCCAGATGCTGTATGCCTCCGACCGATCGCGTTTTTCCTTATTCATCCTGAGCCTGGCATTTCTTAGTGGGCTGGTTTATTTCATTGAGACGATCATTGTCATTCAGATTCCGGAGCATGCTGGTTTTACCCAGGCGGCAAAAACCAACGATACGGCGGTATTCTATTTTTTTCGGCAGCTGAGCTTTATCGTATTACTGGCGCTGGCGGTCCGTGTGGAAAAAATCACGAGACGATCCACGCTCAGATTCCGAAATAAGATCAGCATGACGTTAGCATTAATGATGACACTGGTTATGTTTCCGATGCTGGCCCATTATCTCAGCAGCTACCATCCGGCCTGGACATTAACGATTGCAGCATACGAAGATGAACATCATTATCCTGTCTGGGATATCAGGTACGTAAACGTTCTGATCCTGCTCTGGTCGGCTTTACTTTGTTATATGATCTCTGTGACACGCCTGGCGTCCGGGATCTGGAACAGTATTATTGTGGTTTGCCTTTCCGCCATCGTTTACAATTTTTTCCTCTTACTGCTTGATACCTACAATCTGTCGCTCTGGTATATCAGCCGGGCAGTAGAGGTCCTCAGCAAATTATTTGTGATTTGTACCTTAATGTTCCATGTCTTTAACCTGTTGAAAATTTTCGGCGATCGGGTTGATCGCGATCCGCTTACTCAGATCTACAACCGTAAATATTTTTATGAGGCACTTCCGCGGGTCCGCTCCCTCAGGACAGAAAAGGGGACCAGCATTATGATGCTGGACATCGACAACTTTAAGTCGATTAACGATAACTGGGGGCATCTTGTGGGGGATCGCGTGATTCTGGCGGTCGTGGATATTATCAAAGACAGCATTCGCGATAACGACATCTTTGCCCGACTGGGAGGCGAGGAATTTGGTCTGCTGCTGCCGGATACCGACGGTAAGCAGGCTATGGCCGTCGCGGAGCGTATTCGCCAGAACGTTCAACAGCGCACCGGGCCGGGCTATCATTATGCTCTCCCTGTAAAGGTCACATTAAGTATCGGCGTGTGCTCAGCCATTCAGAATAACGTCAACGGCAATGATATTATGCGTGACGTGGACGAGGCGTTGTATGAGGCTAAGCACAACGGTAAAAACAGAATTGTTACCAGACAGGCTGAATGAAGCTGAGGTTACAGGATGGGGATGAAAACATCAAAATCGACAGAATCGTCGCTGTACGCATTAATTTTCATCAGGTAAATACCGTCACGCAACGTCAGGCGTTGATTTACCATCGCCTTAACGAAGGCAATCTTGTTAAACGCGCTGTAGATTTCCCAGCTACCGCTAAAGGGCATTCTTGCGTATCTCCCACGCACAATGCAGGATTTTTTATTTGTCACCGTGTCGCTTTGTAACGCGTACGATATTAATACCTCGACCAGATACGATCGGCTTTTGCCTAACTCGGGGCGGCGGGGCATCAGAATAATTTTATCGATATCATGGCGGTTTTCTGTCAGGAGCTTTTTGATTTTTTTAGTAATATCATGCACTGAGGTATCAAAAAGATGATCGTGTTCGATAATTTCATGCGTATAGATAAACGTTTCATCCAGATAGCAGACCTCGAGCTCAGGCGTTTCATGTTCGCTTAATAAAAAAGAGGGCTGTAAGATGTCAAAATTCCACCCTCTGGCACATCTGTACTCAGAGGGTGTCAGCCCCATCATTTTTTTAAAGGCTCTGGAAAATCCCTGACTGCTCTGGTAATGGAATAAATACGCAATATCCGTCACCGGAATCGACGTCATTCTCAGCATAATGGCGGCACGGCTTAACCTCCGTCGGAGAATATATTCACCTAAAGAGAGCCGATACTTCTCTTTAAACCATGTTTCGATGGTTCTTCTGCTGTATCCAATATCTGCAACCAAATCACCAATGTGTAAAATAGTAAAGTTATTTTCTTCTACCCAGGAGAGAATATAGTTGCTGATGCTGTCTTTCATTTGTGCGTCAGTGATAGCTTAACGGTAAATCAGTTTACTGCCAGATGTTAATTCGCGGGCGTAGGGATCCTGGCGATAACCTTAATTTCGAAATCAAAACCCGCAAGCCAGTTAACGCCTATTGCTGTCCAGTTTGGGTAAGGGGGGTGCGGAAACGCCAGTTTTTTCGCCTCCATGATGGCGGGGAACTGGTTTTCAGGATCGGTATGAAATGTCGTGACATCAATCAGATCGTCAAAAGTACACCCTGCGGCTGCCAGAGTCGCCCGTAAATTATCGAACGCCAGCTGCACCTGAGCGGGGAAGTCGGGTTCAGGTGTGCCATCGCTGCGGCTGCCAACCTGACCGGAAACAAATAACAGATCGCCAGAGCGGATTGCTGCTGAATAGCCATGCTCTTCATAGAGGGCATGTCGATTAGCCGGAAAGACGGGGTCACGTGGATGCATGGCTTTTCCTTTTCTGTCAGAGGTATTGTTGTGCTTACGCAGTAGAAGTAACATACGCGATGTATGTCAAAAATGTAATCCACATACGCCGCGTATGTCAAATTATAATTACCGCTTAATGAAGGAAGTCCCATGGCTACAAAACGTCGTGCTGAAACGGCCCAGGAAAATCGCGAGAAAATGATTCAGGCGGCGCGGAAGGCATTTGCTGAAAAAGGCTATGCCGCAGCGTCAATGGATGAACTCACGGCAAGCGTGGGGTTAACACGCGGCGCGCTATATCATAATTTCAACGACAAGAAGGGATTACTGGCGGCGGTGGTCGCGCAGATAGACAGCGAAATGGCAGCAAACGCGAAAGCGATTGCCGCCGCCGCCGATGATGACTGGGAGCGACTGCTGGCGGAGGGCATCGCCTATATCAAAATGGCGCTCGTTCCGGAAGTTCAGCGTATCGTCCTTCTTGACGGCCCGGCTGTTCTGGGTGACCCGGCGCAATGGCCCAGCCAGAACAACTGCCTTGAGTCGACCCGTCAGACCATCGAAAAAATGATGGAGTGCAACGTAATCAAAAAGATGGATGCCAGAGTCGCAGCCCATCTGCTGAACGGCGCTGCGCTGAATGCGGCTCTGCTGATTGCCGCGAGTGATGAACCGCAGAAGACCCTTCCGTATGCCATAGAGGTGTTTACTCTGCTGGCAAGCGGGTTACGCAACGGCTAACGATCTTTACGCCACGCGTCCGCCGTCAATGCTTCACCAAAGTGTCCGGCAATCAGGCGTTTTGTCAGGTCATGGAGCGGGGAGGCCAGTACGTCAGCGGTACTGCCGCGCTCGACCACTTCTCCCTGGTGCATCACCAGCACCTGGTCGCTGATGTGTTTCATCATGCCCAGGTGCTGAGTCACGTAAATATAAGAGATCCCCTGCTTTTCCTGTAACTCCAGCATCAGGTTAATGAGCTGCGAACGCATCGACATATCCAGCGACGCCAGCGCTTCGTCGGCGATAATAACTTTCGGGCGCAGGATCAGCGCGCGGGCCAGACCGAGACGCTGTTTTTGGCCCGGGGCCAGCATGTGCGGGTAATAGCTGACATGGTCGGGCAGGAGGCCTACCAGACGCAGGGTTTCGACAATCCGTTTGCGACGCGCTTCCGGCTCCAGGTCGGTATTCAACCGCAGCGGGAAATCCAGGATCTGGGAAATACGCTGGCGCGGGTTCAGGGACGTCGACGGATCCTGAAAAATCATCCGGATGCGCTGACTGCGAAAAGAATAGTCCCCAAATTCCAGAGGATGATCGTCAATCAGTATTTCACCGCCGCTTGGCTCGACCATGCCCGCGAGCATTTTTGCCAGGGTCGATTTGCCCGAGCCGTTTTCACCGATAATCGCCAGCGTCTGCTTTTCGCGCAGCGTAAAGCTCAGCGGTTTAACCGCCTCGACGGTCTGACGGTGAAACAGGCCGGTGCGATAGCGAAAGGTCTTACTCAGGTTACGTACTTCCAGTAAGGTTTCGACCATTTCACTCTCTCTCCATGTTCAGCGGGAAATGACAGGCAAACAGATGGTTTTTCGGCCCTGTCAGGCGCGGTGTTTCAATGCATTTACGCTGAGCATACGGGCAACGTGGTCCCAGACGGCAGCCAATGGGCAGCGATTCCAGCAGCGGTATCGCGCCAGGCAGCGTATTCAGACGACTTTTGTGCGGCATCGCGCTGCCAAAGTCCGGGATCGCCCTGATCAGCGCCTGCGTGTAGGGATGATGTGGCGTCGTCACCAGGTCTTCACTTGGCGCGGTTTCTACCGTCTGGCCGCAATACATTACATCAATTTTATCCGCCCACTTGCTTAGCATTTGCAGGTCGTGGCTGATCAGCAAAATGGTGGTGTTGTTATTCTGGTTCAGACGCGTGAGCAGGCGGAAAATCTGGGCCTGGGTGGTTGGCTCCATCGCGTTCGTTGGTTCGTCCGCAATCAGCAGACGCGGCTGATTCGCCAGGGCGATGGCAATCATCACTTTCTGGCATTCACCGTCGGTCAGTTCGTAGGGGAAACTGCGCATCGCGTCTTTATGGTCTTTGATCCCGACACGGTGCAACAGCTCAATGGCACGACGTTTACGCCAGCCGAAACGCTGCCACCAGCGGCCTTTATAGGTCCAGCCGGGGATGTTCTGCATCAGCTGTTTCCCGACGCGCTCGGACGGATCGAGACAGGATTGCGGCTCCTGGAAAATCATCGAGACGTTATGGCCCACCAGTTTGCGGCGTTCGCGCGGGGAGAGACGCAACAGATCGATGTCGTCGAAGCGCATACGATCGGCGGTCACCCGCCAGTTGTCTTTCGCCACGCCGCAAATGGCCTTGGCGATCAGACTTTTCCCCGAACCCGATTCGCCCACCAGCCCGCGGATTTCGCCCTCTGCGAGCGTAATGCTGATGCGATCCACGGCCTTGACCCAGCCTTCGCCCGTTTTAATTTCTATCGTGAGGTTGCGGATATCGAGTAACGGCATTATTGCACCCCCGCATTGATTGCGCGGCGGATCCCGTCGCCCAGCAGGTTAACGAGCAGCACGCTCACCATGATGGCCGCGCCCGGCAGCATGACCGTCCACGGCGCAACGTAAATCAGCTCCAGCGCATCGCCGAGCATGGCGCCCCATTCCGGGGAGGGAAGCTGCGCGCCAAGGTCCAGGAAGCCCAGCGCTGCGATATCCAGAATCGCCATCGACAGGGCGCGGGTGATCTCCGTCACCAGCCCGGCGGCAATGTTAGGCAGCACGGCAAACCACAAAATATTAAACGTGGTGGCGCCATCCAGACGGGCGGCGACGACATACTCTTTTTCCAGCTCGTCGTGAACCAGGCTGTAAACCGAACGCACCATGCGCGGCAGAATGGCCAGCCAGACGGCGAACATCGCATGGGTGAGGTGCGGCCCCGCGAAGGCCACGACGATAATCGCCAGCAGCAGTGAAGGAATAGAGAGCAGGGTATCAAGAATATGGTTAAGCACGGCCGACCGCAGCCCGTGGGTTGAGCCGGCAAAAATGCCCAGCGCCAGGCCGCAGATCGCGGCAGCCAGGGTGACCACGAACGCGCCGCCTACCGTAGGTGCGGCGCCGCTCAGTAAACGACTTAGCACGTCACGTCCGAGATCGTCAGTCCCCAGGAAGAACGAAACCTCCCCGTAACGCGACCACGACGGCGGTAAAAGCTGATAACCAAGGAACTGCTGATCGATGCCATACGGTGCAAACCACGAACCCAAAACGCACAGCAACACGAGGCCAATGCAGCCGTAAAAGCCGATCATCGCCGTGGTGTCGCCGTAAAAATTACGCCACACGGTACGTAGCGCACCGGGCGTGCGCTTTTCGCTGTAGACGTTATCGTAAGGCATACCATTCCTTATGCTTCAATGGGTTGGCCATGGCACCCAAAATATCGGAAACAACGTTAACAATAATGACCAGGGAGCCAATCACCATCACGCCGGCAGAGATCGCCGCGTAATCCTGCTGGCGAATGGCGTTGATCATCCAGCGTCCAAGGCCCGGCCAGCTGAAAACCATCTCGGTGATCATCGCCAGCGTCAGCATGGTTGAAAATTGCAGCCCAAGACGTGGGATTACGGGTGGCAACGCATTGTGCAGCACATGGCGACGGAGAATCGTCAGGCGAGACAGTCCGCGCGTGGCGGCGGCCTTCACATAGTTTTGATCGAAGACGTCGATAGTGCTGATACGCATCAGGCGAATTACTTCGGTCGTCGGCGCGACGGCCAGCGTGAGCACCGGCAGCACCATGTGGCGCAGCGCGCTCACGATCATTTCGTCGCGCCAGACTGAATCAGAAAGCCAGGCGTCAACGATGGCGAAGCCGCTCACCGTTTGCACGTTATACAGCAGATCAAAACGGCCAGATACCGGCAGCCAGCCTAACGTCAGTGAGAAGAAGAGGGTAAGCAGTAGCGCCAGCCAGAAAACAGGGATGGAAAAGCCAATTAAGGCAAGCGCGCTGATGAATTTATCCTGCCACTTATTACGATAAATGCCCGCCAGCATCCCCACCGGGATCCCCACCATGAGGGCAAAGCCAAAGGCGAGTACACACAGCTCCATGGTGGCCGGGAAAACCACTTTCAGCTGCTCGGAGATGAGCTGTCCGTTAATGCTGGACACGCCAAAATCCCAGTGTAGCAGGCCATTAAACCAGAACAGCCAGGCGTCCCAGAGGGATGAGCCCTGAAGCGGGGCGTGCGGCGTAAAGTAGCTCAGGCTAAAGCCGACAAAGGTCAGGAAGAACAGGGTGACCAGCAGTAACAGCAGCCGACGCAAGGTAAATATAATCATGGTTTCTTCACCTCTTGTTCTTTCTCACGGGTGACGCCCGCGAAGGAGGCGTTACCAAACGGGCTGAGTACCAGCCCTTTAATATCGTAACGGTAGGCCTGGAGGCGCAGGGAAGAGGCAAGCGGCAACACGGGAAGTTCTCTGGCCAGAATATTTTGCGCTTCATCATAGGCCTCAATGCGTGAGGCAAGCTGTTGAGACGCCAACGCTTTTTGCAGCACGGCATCAAATTCCCGGTTACACCAGTGGGCGTAGTTGGTCTGGGAGTTGATTGCCGCACAGCTCAGCAGAGGACGGAAGAAGCTGTCCGGGTCGTTACTGTCGGTGGACCAGCCAGCCAGCGTTAAGTCGTGATTCATGTCCATCAGACGCGCCTCCTGGAAACGGCCTTCGACAGGCACGATGATCACCTTAACGCCCACCTGCGCCATATCAGCCTGCAACAGCTCAGCCGTTTTAAGCGGACTGGGGTTCCACGCCTGAGAGCTGGTGGGCACCCACAGCTGTAGCGTCAGGTTTTCTGCCCCCAGCGCTTTAAGCTGTTCGCGCGCTTTCGCCGGATTATATTCGGTAATCTTCGCCTCGCCGTCATAGGCCCAGGAGGCGCGCGGAAGAATAGAGGCGGCGGTTTCCGCGGTCCCGTAGTAAATCGACTGCATCAGACGCTGATTGTTGATCGCTAACGCCAGCGCATGGCGCACGGCCGGATTATTCAGCGGCGGCTTATCGGTGTTAAACGCCAGATAAGCGATGTTCATTCCCGGGCGCAGGGTCAGGCGCAGGCGTGGGTCGTCGCGCAAAATGGTCAACTGGCTGGCCGCAGGCCAGGCAAGCACGTCGCACTCGCCGGTCAGCAGTTTGGAGAGTCGGCCTGTTCCACCTGAACCCAGATCGACAATTACCTGCGGCATCAGCGGTTTGCCGCGCCAGAAACGATCGTGGCGTTGCAGGCGAATGTATTGTCCGGCGCGGTACTCTGCTAACTGGAACGGACCTGTGCCCACAGGCTCACGATCGAGACGTTCCTGACGATCCTTTTTCGTCAGCTGATCCGCGTATTCGGCTGACATGACCGAGGCGTAGTGCGTCGCCAGATGCCAGAGGAAGGAGGCATCCGGGCGCGTCAGGCGAAACTCAACCGTGCGGTTATCCAGTTTGCGAACGCTTTTGACCGAGTCCGCGAATTGCAGACTGTCGAAATAGGGGAAGTTCCCGCCATTAACGTTATGCCACGGATGATTGCGGTTGAATATGCGCTGGAAGGTGAAAACCACGTCATCCGCGTTGAGTTTACGGGTTGGCGTAAACCACGGAGTGTGCTGAAAGGCGACATCATCGCGTAGACGAAAGCGGTATGTGGCGCCGTTATCAAGCACTTCCCAACTTTCAGCAAGCTCCGGAACCAGCCGATAGGTATAAGGATCGACGTCGAGCAGGCGATCGTAGAGCTGTGCGGCCAGCGTATCAACAATCAGGCCGCTCCCCGCTTTTTGTGGGTTAAAGGTATCAACTTGCCCGCTGACGCAATAGACGAAACCACTCTCTCGGATATCAGGGGGCACAGCGCGATCGGGCGCAGCAAAGGCCAGATTGCTGAACAGACCGAGTGCAAACAGGGACGATAAAACCAGGCGCATAGTTTTTAAGGTTTTTAGATTCGATCTGCAAAGTGTATCGCACTTACGCCTGCTTCGTAAAAATGTCTGGGGGTAAGTGCTGATAATGTCAGCGCATTTGATGTTTTTTGAGCAATGCCCTTAACTGATGGTAGGTCAGGCCCAGCAGTTCAGCCGCCCGTTTCTGATTATATTTCGCCTCTTTCAGGCTCTGCTCGAGCAAGTTTTTTTCCTGCTGATGCTGGAACTGGCGTAAATCGAGCGGCAACGCCGGATCCTGCTGGCGCGTCGCCGGAGCCGGGGGCTGTTTATCCTCGCGACGAAACGGATCGAGAATAATGTTGTCCAGTTCGGTCTCGCTGCTGCCATGCCGGTAAACGGACCGTTCCACCACGTTTTTCAGTTCACGAATATTGCCCGGCCAGTGGTAACCGAGCAGGGTCCCGGTGGCCCGTTCGCTGAAGCCCGGAAAGAGCGGCAGACCCAGTTCCCGGCACATCTGAATGGCAAATTGATCGGCTAGCAGCATGATATCGCTGCGCCGCTCCCGCAGCGGCGGCAGCTGAACGACATCGAAAGCCAGCCTGTCCAGCAGGTCGGCGCGGAATTTGTCTTCTGCCACCATCGCGGGCAGGTCGGCGTTAGTAGCGCACACTAGGCGAACGTTAACCTGGAGCGGCTGACTGCCGCCAACGCGTTCCAGTTCGCCATACTCAATGACGCGCAGCAGCTTTTCCTGCACCAGCATCGGCGCGGTCGCCAGCTCGTCGAGAAAGAGCGTTCCGCCATCGGCGCGCTCAAAGCGTCCGGGATGGCGTTTTTGTGCGCCGGTAAAGGCGCCAGCTTCATGACCAAACAGCTCGGTGTCGAGCAGATTTTCATTCAACGCCGCGCAGTTAAGGGAAATAAAAGGGCCGTCCCAGCGGCCAGACAGAAAGTGCAGGCGGTTAGCGATAAGTTCTTTACCCGTTCCGCGCTCACCGATAATCAGCACCGGTTTATTCAGCGGCGCGAGGCGCGAAACCTGTTCAAGCACTTCCAGGAAGCTGTTGGCTTCGCCAAGCAAATTATCTTTATATTCAGCCATGATGAAATTAACCACTCCTTAGTGATATTCACCAGGTGAGAATAGCCGCTGGATGGATAAATATCAATCACATTGAGTAAAATCAATAAGATAAAAAGTTGGCATGGGATTTGTATTATCTGTTCAGCAGGGCATCGCCCGATAACAGAACTATGAGGATTGAATTATGGGTATTTTTTCTCGTTTTGCCGACATCGTGAACGCCAACATCAACTCGCTGCTGGAGAAAGCGGAAGATCCGCAGAAGCTGGTGCGCCTGATGATTCAGGAGATGGAAGACACGCTGGTTGAAGTACGCTCCACCTCCGCCCGCGCGCTGGCAGAGAAAAAGCAGTTAACACGTCGTATCGAGCAGGCGACTGCCCAGCTTAACGAGTGGCAGGAAAAAGCGGAACTGGCGCTGCGTAAAGATAAAGAAGATCTGGCCCGCGCTGCGCTGATTGAGAAGCAGAAGCTGACCGACATGGTTGCCACGCTGGAACATGAAGTGACGCTGGTGGATGATACTCTGACGCGTATGAAGAAAGAGATTGGTGAGCTTGAAAACAAACTCAGCGAAACCCGTGCACGTCAACAGGCGCTGGCGCTGCGCCACCAGGCTGCAAGCTCGTCCCGCGACGTGCGTCGCCAGCTGGACAGCGGCAAACTGGATGAAGCAATGGCGCGTTTCGAATCGTTTGAACGTCGTATCGACCACATGGAAGCGGAAGCCGAAAGCCACAGCATCGGTAAGCAGAAAACCCTGGATCAGCAGTTTGCTGACCTGAAGGCCGATGATGAAATTAGCGAGCAACTGGCTGCGCTGAAAGCCAAAATGAAACAAGACAACCAATAATAATTCCTGCGGCACCTGAGCGTGCCGCATCGTTAGACAAGGAGTACACATGAGCGCGCTTTTTCTGGCTATACCCCTGACCATTTTCGTGCTGTTTGTTCTGCCCATATGGTTATGGCTGCACTACAGCAACCGCTCTTCACGCGGTGAGCTGTCGCAGAGTGAACAACAGCGGCTGGCGCAGCTCTCTGCCGAGGCAAATAAAATGCGCGAACGTATTCAGGCGCTGGAAGCCATCCTGGACGCGGAACACCCAAACTGGAGGGAACGGTAATGGCTGGACTGAATCTGAATAAAAAACTGTGGCGGATCCCACAGCAGGGCATGGTTCGGGGCGTTTGCGCCGGGCTGGCGCACTATCTGGATGTCCCGGTAAAACTGGTGCGTGTGGTCACCGTATTGTCGATTTTCTTCGGTCTGGCCTTTATTACACTGGTGGCATACATCATTCTGTCGTTTGTACTCGATCCTATGCCGGAAGGTGAGCTGAATGCTGAGAACACGCCAACCAGCAGCGATCTCCTGAACGCGGTGGATGAACAGCTGAGCGCAGGGGAGAAGCGATTGCGCGAGATGGAACGTTATGTCACCTCCGATACCTTTACGCTGAGAAGTCGTTTTCGTCAGCTTTAAGAGAGAACTTACATGAAACAAAACTGGCAACAGGCCGGTCAGAAGGTAAAACCCGGCCTGAAAATCGCAGGTAAACTGGTTCTGATGACGGCGTTACGTTATGGCCCGGCCGGTGTGGCGGGTTGGGCGATCAAGTCTGTTGCCCGCAAGCCGGTCAGAATGATGCTGGCGGTCGCTCTGGAGCCGCTGTTACAGAAACTGGCAAAACGCGTTTCCCGGCGCTACTTGTCACGCTAGATCCTCCCGCATAAGCCCTTTCTCCCCCAGAGAAGGGGCATGACTTTCCTTTCTGCGTTTCTTCTGCTTTTCTGCTTTCTTTGCGGCAGCTCACAATAATGCGTTGCGCTGCGCTGAGAATGCTGCTTTCTGCCCCCGGGTCCGTTGACAGTTATTTTTCATGGGAGTAGATTGCCACTCCGTGGGACCGCTACCATGGAAAATAATGTGAACACAAAAATTAAAAAACTCATCAATCATATCTACGGTGAATCATTTTCAGATGCACACCTTAACGTGTTATTAACTAAGCTTGAAAAAGCGGCGACTAATATTACGGAAAAGCGTAAGTCAGGCTGGGATGAAAAAGACGTTGTGCTGATTACCTATGCCGATCAGTTCTCCACAAAAGGGGAGCAAGCGTTGCCGGTATTTACCCGGTTCTATAATGAATGGCTTTCTCGTACGTTTTCCCATGTCCATCTGTTACCTTTTTATCCGTGGTCTTCGGATGATGGATTTTCCGTTATTGATTATCACGAGGTTGCTCCTGAAACAGGAACCTGGCGAGATGTCGCGGAATTAAAACATTCAGCCAGCTTAATGTTTGACTTCGTTTGCAATCATATGTCAGCGAAAAGCGAATGGTTTGCTAATTATCTTACGCAGAAGCCGGGCTACGAAGATTTCTTTATTTCTGTCGACCCCGAAACCGATTTATCCGCGGTGACGCGTCCACGCGCATTACCGCTGCTGACGCCGTTCACGCTTCATGATGGCAGCGTTCGTCATCTGTGGACCACATTCAGCGATGACCAGATCGATCTCAATTTCGCCTCGCCGCAGGTGCTGATTGCCATGGTTGACGTTCTGCTCCATTACCTCATGGAAGGGGCGCGTTATATCCGTCTGGATGCGGTCGGGTTTATGTGGAAGATCCCGGGAACCACCTGTATCCATCTGGAACAAACCCATTGCCTTATCCAGCTGTTCCGCGCCATTACGGACGCTGTGGCGCCTGGAACGGTGATCATCACTGAGACAAATGTTCCCCACAAAGACAATGTCTCTTACTTCGGTGATGGTGAAAATGAAGCCCAGATGGTCTATCAGTTTTCCTTACCTCCGCTGGTGCTGCATGCTGTTCATCGTCAGGATGTTAAAGCCCTATGCCAGTGGGCGGGGTCACTGGCGCTGCCTACAACTCATACCACCTGGTTTAATTTCCTGGCCTCGCATGATGGTATCGGTTTGAACCCGTTACGCGGCATCCTTCCGGAATCAGAGATCCTCTCGCTGGTTGAAAAGCTTCAGCAGGAAGGCGCGCTGGTCAACTGGAAAAATAATCCTGACGGTACGCGAAGCCCCTATGAAATTAATGTCACCTATCTTGATGCGTTGAGTTTGCGAGACAGCTCAGATGATGAGCGCATTGCGCGGTTCATCCTGGCGCATGCTGTGTTGTTAAGTTTTCCTGGCGTACCGGCTGTATATATTCAAAGCATTCTCGGTTCGCGTAACGATTATGAAGGTGTCGAACGTCTTGGATATAACCGCGCAATAAACAGGAAGAAATACACCGCAGGTCAGGTTGATCTGGAACTCAATAATAAGAAGAGTATTCGTTATCAAATTTATTCTCGTTTGAGTGAGCTTATTGCTATTCGTCGCGGCGAGAGTGCGTTCCATCCGGATAGCCAGGCTATTTTTGACGCAATCGGCGAACATATTCTTAAAATTGTTCGTGTTGCTGAAAATGGCGAGCGAATGACAGCATTATTTAATTTTAGCAATAAAATGCAGACCATTTATGGACAAACGCTCTTTGGTAGGGAATTACTATCAGGACACGATATTAGCGGTACGGAACTGAACCTCAATCCATGGCAGGTAATGTGGATTAAAGAAAACTAAAAAGGACCCTAAAATGAAAATGCCCAAAATTGTGCTGTTATCAGCACTGGTTTCGTGCGCCCTGTTATCAGGCTGTAAGGACGATAAAGCATCTCAGGTCACAATTGAGTTTATGCACTCGTCGGTAGAACAGGAGCGTCAGGCAGTTATTACGAAACTGATCGAAAAATTCGAGAAAGAGAACCCGACTATTACGGTGAAACAGGTACCCGTTGAGGAAGATGCCTATAACACCAAGGTCATTACGTTGGCCCGTACCGGCGCGCTGCCGGAAGTGATTGAAGTCAGCCATGACTACGCCAAAGTCATGGATAAAGAGCAACTGCTGGACCGTGACGCGATCGGCAACGCGATTAAAGCCGTCGGTGAAGATACCTTTTATGACGGCATTTTACGCGTTGTTCGCACTGAAGACGGCAAGGCATGGACGGGGGTGCCGGTTAGCGCCTGGCTGTCCGGCGTCTGGTATCACAAAGATGCGCTCGCGGCAGCAGGAATCGAAGAACCGCACAACTGGGAGCAACTGCTGAAGGCCAGTCAGTCGCTCAACGATCCGGCGAAAAAACATTACGGTATCGCGCTGCCAACCGCAGAAAGCGTTATGACCGAGCAGGCTTTCTCGCAGTTTGCGTTGTCAGGCGGAGCCAACGTCTTTGATGCAAACGGCAACGTGAAAATCGATACCCCTGAAATGTCGAAAGCGCTGGCGTTTTATCGGGCACTGGCCGCGAACACCATGCCGGGCTCGAATGATGTTATGGAGATCAAAGACGCCTTCATGAACGGCTCTGCGCCGATGGCCGTTTATTCCACCTATATCCTGCCCGCGGTCTACAAAGATGGCAATCCGGCCAACCTGGGGTTCGTGGTCCCGACGGAAAAATCATCAGCCGTGTACGGCATGATCACCTCGTTGACTATCACGACCGGCCAGACCGAAGAGGAAACGCAGGCGGCAGAAAAATTTGTGACCTGGATGGAGCAGGCTCAAAACGCGTCTGACTGGGTGATGATGTCCCCTGGTGCGGCGCTGCCGGTGAACAAACTCGTGGTGGGCACTGAGAGCTGGAAAAACAACGACGTGATCAAAGCCTTTGGTCAACTGCCTTACGAGCTGATTGCGCAGTTCCCGAACGTCCAGGTATTTGGCGCCGTAGGCGACAAAAACTTTACCCGCATGGGAGATGTTACCGGGTCCGGCATTATCAGTTCCATGGTGCATAACGTAACGGTGGGACAAAAAGATCTCAATGCGACGTTAAGCAACAGCCAGAAGAAACTGACTGACCTGATCTCACAACGATAGGAGCGCTTTGCGAAGGGAATTATGAAGACGTTGTTTTCTGGTCGTTCAGATATGCCTTTCGCCATGCTGCTGTTGGCCCCCAGCCTGATTTTGCTGGGGGGCCTGGTGGCCTGGCCAATGATTTCCAACATTGAAATCAGTTTTTTACGTTTACCGCTGAACCCGCGTATTGATGCGGTGTTCGTCGGCCTGGATAACTACATTCGCATTCTGGGCGATGCTGCGTTCTGGCACTCCCTGTGGATGACGTTCTGGTATACGGCCCTGGTCGTGCTCGGCAGCACCGGGTTGGGACTGGCCGTAGCGATCTTCTTTAACCGTGAATTCCGCATGCGGAAAACGGCACGTTCACTGGTGATTCTGTCCTACGTGACGCCGTCTATTTCACTGGTATTTGCCTGGAAATACATGTTCAACAACGGCTACGGGATTGTGAACTACCTGGGCGTTGATCTGCTGCATCTCTACGATCAGGCGCCGCTGTGGTTCGATAATCCTGGCAGCAGTTTTGTCCTGGTTGTGCTGTTCGCCATCTGGCGTTACTTCCCGTACGCCTTTATCTCGTTCCTCGCAATTTTGCAGACCATTGATAAATCATTGTACGAAGCGGCAGAGATGGACGGGGCGAATGCCTGGCAGCGTTTTCGTATCGTGACGTTGCCCGCCATCATGCCGGTGCTGGCCACGGTGGTCACGCTGCGAACCATCTGGATGTTCTACATGTTTGCGGATGTGTATCTGCTCACCACCAAGGTCGACATTCTGGGCGTATATCTCTACAAAACCGCCTTTGCGTTCAATGACCTGGGTAAAGCAGCCGCCATTTCCGTTGTGCTGTTTGTGATCATCTTCGCGGTCATTCTGCTGACCAGAAAAAGGGTAAACCTCAATGGCAACAAATAAACGCGTTCTGGGCCGTATCGGTTTTTATCTGGGACTGGCGGTATTCCTGATTATCACGCTGTTTCCGTTTTTTGTAATGTTGATGACGTCATTCAAAAGCGCGAAAGAGGCGATCTCGCTGCACCCGACCATTCTGCCGCAGGAGTGGACGCTACAGCACTACATCGACATCTTTAACCCGCTGATTTTCCCGTTTGTGGATTACTTCCGTAACAGCATGGTGGTGTCGCTGACCTCCTCGGTCATTGCGGTGTTTCTCGGCACGCTGGGCGCATATGCGTTATCCAAACTGCGCTTTAAAGGGCGTACGACGATCAATGCGAGCTTCTACACCGTCTATATGTTCTCCGGGATCCTGCTGGTGGTGCCGCTGTTCAAAATCATCACCGCGCTCGGCATTTATGACACCGAACTGGCGCTGATCATCACCATGGTGACGCAGACGTTGCCTACCGCGGTCTTTATGCTGCGCAGCTATTTCGACACCATCCCGGACGAAATCGAAGAAGCCGCGATGATGGACGGCCTGAACCGCCTGCAAATCATCTTCCGCATCACCGTGCCGCTGGCGATCTCGGGTCTGGTGTCGGTCTTTGTCTACTGCTTCATGGTGGCGTGGAATGACTATCTGTTCGCCTCCATTTTCCTGTCCAGCGCCAGCAACTTCACGTTGCCGGTGGGGCTGAACACGCTCTTCAGTACGCCAGATTACATCTGGGGTCGCATGATGGCGGCATCGCTGGTAACGGCACTTCCGGTCGTCATTATGTATGCCCTGTCTGAACGTTTCATTAAAAGTGGTTTGACCGCCGGCGGCGTGAAGGGCTGAGGCGGCCGATATTAACAAGGAGTCAGTCATGAAAAAATTAGTTGCGACAGCGCCTCGTGTAGCGGCGCTGGTGGAATACGAAGATCGTCCTGTTGCAGCACATGAGGTGAAGATTCGTGCCCGTTATGGTGCCCCGAAACACGGCACCGAAGTCGTGGATTTCCGCGCGGCAAGCCCGTTCATCGATGAAGAGTTCAACGCTGAGTGGCAGATGTTTACCCCGCGTGAAAAAGGTGCAGCGCGCGGCATCGAATTTGGTAAATTCCAGCTGGGGAACATGATCGTCGGCGACATTATCGAATGTGGTGCGGACGTGACGGAATACCAGATCGGCGACAGCGTCTGCTGCTACGGCCCGTTGCAGGAAACGGTCATCGTAAACGCGGTGAACAACTATAAGCTGCGCAAAATGCCGCAGGGCGCATCCTGGAAAAACGCCGTTTGCTACGATCCGGCGCAGTTCGCCATGAGCGGCGTGCGTGATGCTAACGTCCGCGTAGGGGATTTCGTCGTGGTTGTGGGGCTGGGCGCGATTGGCCAGATTGCGATTCAGCTGGCGAAAAAAGCCGGCGCGTCAGTGGTTATTGGTGTCGATCCTATCGAACATCGCTGTGAGATCGCCCGCCGTCACGGTGCAGACCACTGCCTGAACCCAATCGGTACCGATGTCGGTCTGGAAATTAAGAAACTGACCGGCAAGCAGGGCGCCGATGTGATCATCGAAACCAGCGGATTTGCAGATGCGCTGCAATCTGCGCTGCGCGGTCTCGCCTACGGTGGAACGATCTCCTACGTGGCTTTCGCCAAGCCGTTTGCGGCAGGCTTCAACCTTGGTCGCGAAGCACACTTCAATAACGCCAAAATTGTCTTCTCCCGCGCATGCAGTGAACCCAACCCGGATTATCCGCGCTGGAGCCGCAAGCGTATTGAAGAGACCTGCTGGGAATTGCTGATGAACGGTTATCTCAATTGCGAAGATCTGATCGACCCGGTCGTCACCTTCACCACCAGCCCGGAAAGCTATATGAAGTATGTCGATCAGCACCCGGAACTCAGTATCAAAATGGGCGTCACTTTTTAAGCTAAGGACAGCAATCATGAAAATCGCAACACAAAACCAGGCCTTTTTCCCGACCGCTATCATGGAAAAATTCGAATACATCAAAGCGATGGGATTTGATGGCTACGAAATTGATGGCCGACTGCTGGTGGAAAACCTCGACGAAGTAAAAGCGGCTATCAAAGCCACCGGCCTGCCGGTCACGACGGCCTGTGGCGGATACGATGGCTGGATCGGGGATTTCATTGAAGAACGCCGCCTGAACGGTCTACAGCAGATTGAACGCATTCTGGAAGCGCTGGCAGAAGTGGGCGGAAAAGGGATTATCGTTCCGGCTGCCTGGGGGATGTTTACCTTCCGTCTGCCGCCAATGACTTCGCCACGTAGTCTGGACGGCGATCGCAAAGCGGTCAGCGCTTCCCTGCGCTGGCTGGATGAGGTGGCAGCGCGCACCGGTACTACCGTCTACCTGGAGCCGCTGAACCGCTATCAGGATCATATGATCAACACTCTGGCCGACGCGCGTCGTTATATCGAAGAGAACGGCCTGAAGCACGTGCAGATCATCGGTGATTTCTACCACATGAATATTGAAGAAGACTCCCTGACGGAAGCGCTGCATCAGAACCGCGACCTGCTGGGTCATGTGCACATTGCTGATAATCACCGCTATCAGCCGGGCAGCGGCAGCCTCGATTTCGCCAGCCTGTTCGATCAGCTGCGTGCCGATAATTATCAGGGTTACGTCGTGTACGAGTGCCGGGTGCGTGCCGACGATCCGGCTCAGGCCTATAAGGACTCTCTCACTTACTTGCGTGAATGCTAAGGATGACGAGCGTGATGAGTGCTTCTACACCTTTGCCTCTGCGCGTCGCCATCATTGGCGCCGGGCAGGTTGCAGACAAAGTGCATGCCTCGTATTACGCCACGCGCAGTGATGTTCAAATGGTGGCTGTCATGGACAGCCGCCTTGAGCAGGCACAGGCGTTCGCGGAACGTTATGCTATTCCATCGGCATGGCAGGACGCTCACGAGATGTTGCAGGAAGTAAAACCGGATTTGGTGAGCGTCTGTTCGCCTAACCGGTTCCATTTTGAACATGTGATGGCGGCTCTCGAAGCAGGTTGTCATGTGATGTGTGAAAAGCCGCCGGCGATGACGCCGCACCAGGCGGATGAGATGCGTCTCGCGGCGCGCAAGGCCGGAAAAGTCCTCGCGTACGATTTTCACCATCGCTTTGCGCTGGATACCCAGCTCCTGCGCGATGCGGTAATGAACGGAACGCTCGGTGAAATTTACTTCACCTCCGCGCAGGCGCTGCGTCGTTGCGGTGTGCCGGGGTGGGGCGTTTTCACCAATAAATCGCTCCAGGGCGGCGGGCCGCTGATCGATATCGGCATTCACATGCTGGATGCCGCGATGTATGTGCTGGGTTTCCCGCCCGTGAAGCGGGTAACCGCGCACAGCTTCCAGAGACTGGGGAACCGTAAACACACCGGCCAGTTTGGCGAATGGGATCCTGCGCAGTTTACCGTGGAGGATGCCCTGTTTGGCACGATTGAGTTTTGCAACGGTGGCATTCTGCGTCTGGACACCTCTTTTGCGCTTAATATCCGCGAGCAGTCGATCATGAACGTCTCTTTCTGCGGTGAGAAGGCGGGTGCAACGCTGTTCCCGGCACACATTTATAACGACGAAGCCGGAGTTTTACAGACGCTGACCCAGCGGGAAGAGGCTGACGGTCGCCGACATCTGCGCAGTATGGACGCGTTTGTTCGCCACGTAATGGGCGAGCCGGTCATGATTGCCGATGCGGAGCAGGGGCTGGTGATCCAGCAATTAGTCGCGGCGTTATATGAAGCCGCGGAAACAGGGGAAAGCGTGACGTTATGCTGAACCAGTCTGTATTAACCGATCCGGGCTTTTGCCCGCATAGCCTGAATAAGTACGCGTCCATTATGGCCTGCGGCAATGGCTACATGGGCATTCGCGCCACGCATGAAGAAGATTACACCCAGCAGACCAGAGGCATGTATCTCGCGGGGCTGTATCATCGTGCGGGACGCAACGAAACCACAGAGCTGATCAATCTGCCGGATGTCACCGGGGTTGAAGTTGAGCTGGACGGCGTCAATTTCACGCTCCTTTCAGGCGAAATTCTTGAGTGGCAACGCGAGCTGGCCTTTGCTAACGGCGAACTGCATCGTAACGTTGTCTGGCGTTCGCCGGACGGAAAACGCTATCGCCTCGAGAGCCGTCGTTTTGTTTCGCTGGACCAGTTGCCCTTAGTAGCAATGCAGCTCTCGATTACACCGCTTGATGGCGCCGCTCAGGCCGTGCTGAAAACCGGCATAGATGCGACACAGACGAACAGCGGCAGGCAGCATCTGGATGAAATCTCGGTCAGGGTTTTTGACCAGCACTACATGCAGGGTGTGTATGAAACGCAGGACCGGGCGTCTGAAGTTGTTGTTTCGGCGTTTTGTCAGCTCTCCGCTCAGAGCGACAGCTGCTTCACCGCCAAAAATCGTCGCCTCAGCGTTCATCATTCTCTGACTATCTTGCAAGGTGACACTGTCACGCTTGAGAAGATCGTCTGGCTGACCCATCGCAGCGATAAAGCGCTCTCACAGGAGTCTTTCGCCCGCAACGCGCTGGCCGATCTCAAAGTCTGCGCGGCAAGAGGCTACGATGCGTTGCTTGAGAGCTCAGCGTACGCCTGGAAAGCGGTATGGCGTGACGCTCGGGTGGAAGTGACTTGTGCAGAACAGCAGGATCAGCTTGCGCTGGATTATGCCGTCTGGCACCTGACGACAATGACGCCAGCCCATAGCGAAAGAAGCAGCATTGCCGCGAAAGGGCTGACGGGGGAAGGGTACAAAGGGCACGTCTTCTGGGATACCGAAATTTTCCTGTTGCCGTTCCATCTGTTTACCCGTCCACAGATTGCCCGCAGCCTGCTGCGCTATCGCTGGCTGAATCTTTCTGGCGCGCGTGAAAAAGCACGCCGTAACGGTTGGCCGGGCGCGTTGTTCCCGTGGGAAAGCGCCGCCAGCGGAGAGGAAGAGACGCCAGAATTCGCAGCCATTAACATCCGCACCGGGGTTCGCCAGAAGGTCGCCTCCGCACTCGCTGAACACCACATCGTGGCTGATATTGCCTGGGCCGTTGTCGCTTACTGGCAGGCAACACACGACGATGCCTTTATGCGCAATGAGGGTCTGACGCTGCTGATGGAAACCGCTTCGTTCTGGATGGGACGCGCGACGGAAATTAATGGTCGTCTTGAGATCCATGACGTGATCGGACCGGATGAATACACCGAGCATGTCAACAACAACGCTTACACCAACTATCTGGCCTGGCACAACGTGGCCTGCGCGCGTCAGTTTATGGCGAAATTTGGGCGTGAAGATGCGCGTTTTACGGAGAATGCCGGTAAGTTCCTGGCGCGCCTGTGGCTGCCAGAGGCCGACGCAGAGGGTGTGATCCCGCAGGATGATACCTTCATGGCAAAACCTGCCATCGATCTGAGCCGCTATAAAGCCAAAGCGGGTAAGCAAACCATTCTGCTTGATTACTCTCGCGCGGAAGTGAACGAGATGCAGATCCTGAAGCAGGCCGACGTGGTGATGCTTAACTACCTGCTGCC
This sequence comes from Enterobacter sp. CRENT-193, assembly GCF_002787395.1. Lineage (NCBI taxonomy): Bacteria > Pseudomonadati > Pseudomonadota > Gammaproteobacteria > Enterobacterales > Enterobacteriaceae > Enterobacter > Enterobacter sp. CRENT-193. The sequence goes on from NZ_CP024812.1 coordinate 3,040,275, forward strand.
GGAACGGTTTACGCCGCAGCAATGTGCCGCCAATCTGGCGTTCTACGAGCCACGCACGATCCATGATTCATCCCTGAGTAAAGCCATTCACGGCATTGTGCTCGCACGCTGCGGTGACACCGAGGGGGCGTATGCCTTCTGGCGCGATGGGATTGCCATCGACCTGGGGGACGACCCGCACAGCAGTGATGACGGTATTCATGCCGCCGCCACCGGTGCGATCTGGTTGGGCGCCATTCAGGGATTTGCTGGCCTGCACATTAGCGAAGGGGAGCTGCATCTTGCGCCGAAGCTGCCTGCTCACTGGCAGAAACTCGCCTTCCCGCTGCGGTGGCGGGGCGCAACAATGCACATTACCTGTGAAGATGACCAGTTAACCATTGAAACCACCGCACCTGTCACGTTGACGCTGTGGGGTAAAACGCTGCATGTTTCAGGGCGAAAGGTCTGTGAGCGTAAGGACTTTCTTGTACCTGTTAATGGGACCGCTACCACGGAGGGGCGCCATGACGCTTAACGCTGTTGTATTCGATCTGGACGGGGTGATCACCGATACCGCGCATCTTCACTTTCTGGCCTGGCGCGCCGTGGCGGAGGAGATTGGTATCACCTTCGACGAAGTATTTAACGAACAGCTGAAGGGAATAAGCCGTATGGACTCCCTCCAGCGCATTCTGATACATGGCGGGAAAGAGGGGATGTTCAGTGACGAGCAGCGCCTGGCGCTGGCGACGAAAAAAAACGCGCTTTACGTCCAGTCGCTGGCATCACTGACGCAGGATTCGCTGCTGCCGGGTATTCGCGACGTGCTGGCGGATATTCGCGCCGCGAAGGTCAAAATTGGCCTGGCATCCGTATCGCTTAATGTTCCTGGGATTTTGCACGCGTTGGGTATTCATCAGGCTTTCGATTTTTGCGCCGATGCTTCGCGTATTAGCCGCTCAAAGCCGGACCCGGAAATCTTCCTTGCGGCCTGTAAAGGACTGAACGTGCGTCCTGAAGAGGCCATTGGTATCGAAGATGCCGCCGCAGGGGTAGATGCGATCAACGACGCAGGAATGCTGTCGGTCGGGATTGGGCCTGGCCTGAACCATGCGGGATTACAACTTCATTCAACGCAGGAACTGACCTGGGAACGCCTGACGGCGTTCTGGGCATCCCGGGCGTATTGATAAGGAATTAATAATGGCTCAACTGTCTCTGAAACACATTCAGAAAATTTATGATAACCAGGTCCACGTGGTGAAGGATTTCAACCTCGAAATTGAAGACAAAGAATTTATCGTCTTCGTCGGTCCATCGGGTTGTGGGAAATCCACGACGCTGCGAATGATTGCCGGCCTCGAGGAGATCAGCGCGGGTGAACTGATTATTGACGGGGTTTGCATGAATGATGTTCCCGCCAAGTCCCGTGATATCGCGATGGTCTTCCAGAACTATGCGCTCTATCCGCATATGACGGTCTACGACAACATGGCGTTTGGCCTGAAAATGCAAAAAATTGCGCCCTCCGTCATTGAAGAACGCGTTACCTGGGCGGCACAGATCCTGGGCTTGCGCGATTATCTCCAGCGTAAACCTGGCGCGTTGTCCGGCGGTCAGCGTCAGCGCGTGGCGTTAGGCAGGGCGATAGTGCGCGAAGCGGGGGTGTTCCTGATGGATGAGCCCTTATCCAACCTCGATGCCAAACTTCGTGTGCAGATGCGCGCTGAAATCAGCAAGCTGCATCAGAAGCTTAATACCACCATGATTTACGTGACGCACGATCAGACGGAAGCCATGACGATGGCGACCCGCATCGTGATTTTAAAGGACGGCATCATTCAGCAGGTGGGCGCGCCGAAGCAGGTCTACAACGAGCCGGCGAATATGTTCGTTGCAGGATTTATTGGCTCACCGGCGATGAACTTCATTCGTGGCGCAATCGACGACCGCTATTTTGTGACGGAAACGCTGCGTCTGGAGATCCCGGAGGACAAGCTGGCCGTACTGAATGCGCAAGGTTACCAGCGTAAAGCGGTTGTCTTTGGGATCCGTCCGGAAGATATTCTCACCGTACAGCGAAGCGGCGAAAACATCACGGCGAAGATCAGCGTTGCTGAGCTGACCGGGGCTGAATTTATGCTTTATGCCACCGTGGGTGGGCATGAACTGGTTGTCCGTGCGGGAGCGGCGGATGATTACGTTGCCGGAGATAATATCGGCATCCAGTTCGACATGAATAAGTGCCATTTCTTCGATGCTGATACTGAAACAGCTATTAGATAAGAAAGGTGTTCGCCGGAAATGAAAGTTTCGGTTTTTGTATGTTAATTATAAAGGAATATTTTAATGAGTACTCTACTAAGAAGTGCTGCGCTCGTCCTGTGCGCAGGGGTGAGCTGCGCGCAAGCAACTGAATCAGCCAAACAGTGGGAATTTAATATTGGCGCCATGTATGAAATTGAAAACGTCGAAGGTCAGGCCGACGATAAAGATGGATTATATGAACCCTCCGTGTGGTTTAATGCCACTTGGGATGCATGGACCATTTCGCTGGCTATGTATCAGGAAGGGCCGGTTGATTACAGTAGCATGACGCGCGGCACCTATTTCGATCGTCCCGAAGTAGAATTACGCTATCGTATTATTGGTACCGATGATTTCACGCTGGGACTGACGGGTGGTTTCCGTAATTACAGCTATCATTTCAAAGATGAGGATGGCGCGAAAGCGGGCAGCGCAAATATGCAGCGCTATAAAATTCAACCGGACTGGGATGTAAAATTAACCGATGACTGGCGTTTTGGCGGATGGTTTGCCATGTACCAGTTTGCGAATGACCTGGCAAAAACCGGTTATTCTGACAGCCGTGTTGAAACGGAAACCGGTTTTACCTGGACAATTAACGAAACCGTCTCTGCAAAAGTTAATTACTATTTAGAGCGGGGTTTCAATATGGACAGTTCACGTAATAACGGTGAATTCTCCACTCAGGAAATCCGTGCGTATATGCCTGTTTCATTAGGACAGACAACCCTGACGCCGTATACTCGTCTTGGGCTTGACCGCTGGACAAACTGGGACTGGCAGGACGATCCGACACGTGAAGGGCATGATTTCAATCGTCTGGGATTGCTCTATGCTTATGACTTTGCGAATGGCCTTTCCATGACGCTGGAATATGCCTACGAATGGGAAAACCATGACGAAGGTAAAAACGATCGCTTCCACTATGCGGGGATCGGCGTGAATTACGCGTTTTGATAACACTTCACCAGGGGCGTTTGCCCCTGGTTTTTAGCGTAATGAAGCCGCATCTGAAAAATGCGTTTCAACCAATACCTTATGCGGGGCAGGTTTACCCGCAATGCACCTGAACAACAAATCGCAGCTCTCTTCGCCCAGCTTTCTTGTGGGGATATCAAAACCGCCTGGTGCAGGGGTTAAAATGAGAGATAGCATCGGGTCGCTGTATCCTGCCATTGCGACCTGTTCCGGGATCGTCAGATTTAGCTCATCCGCGGCACGATAAAGACTTAGCAATTTCATGCTGTCCGTCGCAAAAACTGCATCAGGCGGGTTGTCTGATGAGAGTAGCTGACAGGCCGCCTGAAGCGCGCTTTCATGGGTATATCCGCCATCAATAACCCAGTCCGGATTAATCGCAATACCGTGCTTCTCAAGGCTCGATTTATAGCCCGCCAGGCGATCGATAGAAACGTGATAATCGAGCGGGGCATGCAGGCAGGCAATTTTAGTGCGACCATGTTTGATAAATGAGTCGGTTAATATGGCGCTGTCGTGGAAATTATCCGTGTCGACAGAATAGATATTCTGGTAATTGCCTTCCACTTTACCAATAACGACCACGGGCACACCGTATTCGTCCAGCGTCGCGAAAAAAGACTCGTTCGCCGGCGAGCTTAGCATGATGATCCCTTTGATCATCTTCTGCTTTATTTTACCCACGCATTTTTGCAGATCATCTTCGCTGCTTTTGGACGTTTGTAAAATAACATCAAAACCTTCTTCTTCTGCTTTTGCCGTTATGGCATGCAGTACATCAGAGAAAAACGGATTCCCTGCGGTGGTTTTGGTTGAACGGGTCGAAATAACCATAATGGCGTCGAAGCCAGAAGAGGTGAGTGCGCGGGCAAGTTTATTCGGTTGATAATTTAATTCTTCTATCGCCTTCAACACCTTTTCGCGCGCTTCAGGAGAAATATTCGTTTGTTTATTCAGAACGCGCGACACGGTTGATTTCGAAACGCCAGCAACGCGGGCAATATCATAGATGGTGGGTGACATACACCTTACTCACTCCAGACGGACAGCAATTGCGCCCATCTTACTGGAGAGAAAACGGCAATAGCAATAATTAAGAATTGATAATCAACGATCTGCCCCAATTTACTGTATTCTGAAGTGACTTTTTTCAGGGTTCCAGGCAATGAAGGACGGCGATGAAGCGACTTAAAAACGAATTCAATTCTCTGGTGAACCGTGGCGTTGATCGCCATTTGCGTCTTGCCGTGACGGGGCTGAGCCGCAGCGGTAAGACAGCATTCATTACGGCGATGGTCAATCAGCTGTTGAACCTGCATGCAGGGGCGCGCCTGCCACTGCTTAGCGCAGTGCGCGAGGAGCGGTTGCTGGGGGTGAAACGCGTACCGCAACGTGATTTTGGCATCCCCCGTTTCACCTATGATGAAGGTCTGGCGCAGTTATACGGGGAACCTCCCGCCTGGCCCACCCCGACGCGTGGCGTGAGCGAAATCCGTCTTGCGCTGCGTTTCCGCTCGAATGAATCCCTGATGCGTCACTTCAAAGAAACGTCCACGCTCTATCTCGAAATTGTGGATTATCCGGGAGAATGGCTGCTCGATTTACCGATGCTGGCGCAGGATTACCTGAACTGGTCCCGACAGATGACCGGTTTGTTGCAGGGGCAGCGGGCAGAGTGGTCGACCAAATGGCGCCAGCTTTGCGAAGGGCTGGACCCGCTGGCGCCGGCGGATGAAAACCGTCTGGCCGTCATAGCCGAAGCCTGGACGGATTACCTGCATCAGTGCAAGCAGGAGGGGTTGCATTTCATTCAGCCGGGCCGCTTCGTTCTGCCGGGTGATTTAGCCGGTGCTCCCGCGCTACAGTTTTTCCCGTGGCCGGACGTTGACAGCATCGGCGAATCGAAACTGGCGCAGGCGGACAAGACCACCAACGCCGGTATGCTCCGCGAGCGATACAATTATTACTGTGAGAAGGTGGTTAAGGGCTTTTATAAAAATCACTTTTTACGCTTTGACCGCCAGATCGTGCTGGTGGACTGCCTGCAACCGCTCAACAGCGGGCCGCAGGCGTTCAATGATATGCGGCTGGCGCTGACGCAGCTGATGCAAAGCTTTCATTATGGCCAGCGTACGCTGTTTCGCCGTTTGTTCTCGCCGGTCATCGACAAGCTGCTGTTTGTCGCCACAAAAGCTGACCATGTGACGGTCGATCAGCACGCCAACATGGTATCCCTGCTGCAACAGCTGGTGCAGGATGCCTGGCAGAATGCGGCCTTCGAAGGGATCAGCATGGACTGTCTGGGGCTGGCGTCCGTACAGGCTACGCAGAGTGGGTTGATTGACCTGAATGGCGAGAAAATTCCGGCCCTGCGGGGCAACCGTCTCAGCGACGGTGAGCCGCTCACGGTCTATCCGGGGGAAGTTCCGGCGCGTCTGCCGGGCCAGGCTTTCTGGCAAAGCCAGGGTTTTCAGTTCGAAGCCTTCCGTCCGCAGAGCATGAACGTTGATCAGCCATTGCCGCATATCCGTCTGGATGCTGCGCTGGAGTTTTTAATTGGAGATAAATTGCGATGACGGAACCGTTAAAACCTCGCATTGATTTTACCGGCCAGCTTGAGCAGACGCCCCATGAGGCGTTTAAAACGGCGCAAACCTTCAGCGGCCCGCAGGCTGACAACTTTGCTCCCGTGCTGGCAGACGAGCCGATGGTTGAAGAGGGGCAGGCGGAAGCGGTGGTTGATGCGGCACTGCGCCCGAAACGCAGCCTGTGGCGTAAGATGGTGACCGCCGGGTTAGCCCTTTTTGGTGTGAGCGTAATCGGCCAGGGCGTGCAGTGGGGCGTCAATGCCTGGCAAACGCAGGACTGGGTGGCGCTGGGGGGATGCGCCGCCGGGGCGTTGATTGTTGGTGCGGGCGTTGGCTCAGTCGTCAGCGAGTGGCGTCGCCTCTGGCGTTTGCGTCAGCGTGCCCACGAACGCGATGAAGCGCGGGATCTGCTGCACAGTCACGGCACAGGAAAAGGGCGTGCTTTTTGTGAAAAGCTTGCGGCTCAGGCCGGGATAGATCACTCTCACCCGGCGCTTCAGCGCTGGTATGCGGCGATCCACGAAACCCAGAATGACCAGGAAGTGGTCACGCTCTATGCGCACATTGTTCAGCCGGTACTGGATGCGCAGGCTCGTGGTGAGATCAGCCGTTCGGCGGCGGAATCTACCCTGATGATCGCCGTCAGTCCGCTGGCAATGGTGGACATGGCCTTTATCGCCTGGCGCAACCTGCGTCTGATCAACCGCATCGCCAGGCTGTACGGCATTGAGCTTGGCTATTACAGCCGACTGCGCCTGTTCAAACTGGTGTTGCTGAATATCGCCTTCGCCGGGGCAAGCGAACTGGTACGGGAGGTCGGGATGGACTGGATGTCGCAGGATCTTGCGGCGCGTCTCTCTGCCCGGGCGGCGCAGGGGATTGGTGCCGGTCTGCTGACGGCACGCCTGGGTATCAAAGCGATGGAGGTTTGTCGTCCACTCCCCTGGATCGATGGCGATAAGCCGCGGCTGGGGGATTTCCGTCGCGAATTGATTGGCCAGCTTAAAGAGACGCTCAATAAAAAACCTGCTCAGTGAGGTTTTGTTTACTAATCGTGCGGGCTGTCAATATTTGTTGACAGCCACCTTCCCGAACACCGTGATCTGACATATCATTTTACTGTTATTGGCTTAAACGGTGAATTTCCCATGCGTCTGGAAGTCTTTTGTGAGGACCGTCTCGGTCTGACCCGCGAGTTACTCGATCTTCTTGTTTTACGTAGCATTGATTTACGTGGCATAGAGATCGACCCTGTCGGGCGAATTTACCTCAATTTTGCCGAAATTGAATTTAATACCTTCAGTAGCCTGATGGCGGAAATCCGCCGTATCGCTGGCGTTACGGATGTACGTACCATCCCCTGGATGCCGTCCGAGCGGGAACATCTTGCGCTGAGCGCGCTGCTGGAAGCAATGCCGGAGCCGTTTCTCTCTCTCGATCTGAAAAATAAAGTCGAGCGCGTTAACCAGGCCAGCTGCCAGCTGTTTGCGCAGACTCAGGAAAAACTTATCGGGCACCACGCCACGCAACTGATCACCGGTTTTAATTTCCAGCGCTGGCTGGACAGCAACCCGCAAAATACCCATAGCGAGCATGTCGTCATCAACGGACAGAATTTCCTGATGGAGATCACGCCGGTCTACCTGAAAGGGGAAAATGCCGCGCGGGTGCTGACCGGCGCAGTGATCATGCTGCGCTCCACGGTGCGAATGGGGCGTCAGTTACAGAACCTTTCCAGCCAGGACGTCGGCGCATTCAGCCAGATTATTGCGGTGAGCCCGAAGATGCGTCATGTGATCGACCAGGCGCGCAAGCTGGCAAATCTTACGGCGCCGCTGCTGATTACCGGGGATACCGGTACGGGGAAAGATCTGCTGGCGCATGCTGTGCACATGGCCAGCCCGCGTGCGGCAAAACCGTATCTGGCGCTGAACTGCGCCTCTATTCCTGAAGATGCCGTTGAAAGTGAGCTGTTCGGGCATGCGCCGGAAGGTAAAAAAGGCTTCTTTGAACAGGCGAATGGCGGCTCGGTGCTGCTGGACGAGATTGGCGAAATGTCGCCACGCATGCAGGCGAAACTGCTGCGTTTCCTCAATGACGGCACGTTCCGCCGCGTGGGGGAAGATCATGAAGTTCACGTGGACGTGCGCGTCATCTGCGCCACCCAGAAAAACCTGGTGGAGCTGGTGCAGAAAGGGGTATTCCGCGAAGATCTCTACTATCGTCTCAACGTTCTGACGCTCAATATTCCGCCGCTGCGCGATTGCCCACAGGACATCATGCCGTTGACAGAACTGTTCGTGGCCCGTTTTGCCGATGAGCAGGGCGTGCCGCGTCCGAAGCTCTCTGCCGACCTGGGCACCGTGCTGACGCGTTACGGCTGGCCGGGCAATATTCGTCAGCTTAAAAATGCGGTCTATCGCGCATTAACTCAGCTTGAAGGGTACGAACTGCGCCCTCAGGATATTCTGTTGCCGGATTACGATGCCGGGACGGTCTCGGTAGGCGAAGAGGCAATGGAAGGCTCGCTGGATGACATCACCAGCCGTTTCGAGCGTTCGGTGTTAACGCAGCTATATCGCAGCTATCCGAGCACGCGCAAGCTGGCTAAACGTCTTGGGGTGTCACATACCGCGATTGCGAATAAGTTGCGCGAGTATGGGTTAAATCAGAAGAAGGGTGACGAATAAATAAAAAAGCCTCTTTGCAGAGGCTTTTTTACGTTTAGGCTTTAAGCGCCTCAAGTGCAGCGGTGTAATCCGGTTCGGTAGTGATTTCGTTGACCAGCTCACTGAAAACAACGTTGTCGTTTTCGTCGATCACCAGCACCGCTCGAGCAGCCAGACCCTTCAGCGCGCCTTCGGAAATGGCAACACCGTATTTCTCCAGGAAATCCGGGCTGCGCAGAGTGGAAAGGGTGATGACGTTGCTCAGGCCTTCAGCGCCGCAGAAGCGGGACTGGGCAAACGGCAGGTCAGCAGAAATGCACAGCACTACGGTGTTGTCCATTTCGGTCGCCAGCTGGTTGAATTTACGCACTGATGCAGCGCAAACGCCAGTATCGATGCTTGGGAAAATGTTCAGGACTTTACGTTTGCCAGCAAACTGGCTCAGCGTGACGTCAGACAGATCTTTAGCCACCAGAGTAAAAGGCTGCGCTTTGCTGCCAGACTGTGGGATGGAACCTGCAACAGCAACCGGGTTGCCCTGGAAATGAACGAGTTGTGACATAGATATCTTCCTGTTTACAAATAGTTAACGTCGTGGCTAGTGTATGTCATCCGCAGTTAGCACGGCAAACCAATTTTCTGCCTTTCCGGCCTGCAAGGAGTCAGTGATGAGAAGCGTTAAGGTCTATGAAGAAGCCTGGCCATTGCACACCCCGTTTGTGATCTCGCGCGGCAGCCGTAATGAGGCCTGCGTGGTCGTGGTTGAATGTGAAGAGGACGGCGTAAAAGGCGTCGGGGAATGTACCCCTTATCCTCGCTACGGAGAAAGCCTGGCGTCAGTCATGGCGCAAATTATGACGGTAGTGCCCGAGTTGCAGGCGGGCCTGACGCGTGAGGCTCTTCAGCTTCGGTTGCCGGCCGGCGCGGCACGCAACGCGATTGACTGCGCACTCTGGAGTCTGGAAGCGGCGAAACAACAAAAACCGCTGCCTGCGCTGCTGGACGTTGCGCTGCCGCAATCGATCGTCACCGCGCAAACGGTGGTCATCGGTGAACCAGAGCAAATGGCCGCCAGCGCTCAGGCGTTGTATGCCACCGGTGCAACATTATTAAAGGTGAAGCTCGACGATCGTCTGATTAGCGAACGCATGGTCGCCATTCGTGCGGCGGTGCCTGATGCCACTCTTATCGTCGATGCGAACGAATCATGGCACAGCGAAGGGCTGGCAGCCCGTTGTCAGCTGCTTGCCGATCTGGGCGTTGCCATGCTGGAGCAACCCCTCCCGGCAGAAGACGATGCCGCGCTGGCGAATTTTATTCATCCGCTTCCCGTCTGTGCAGACGAAAGCTGTCATACCCGTGAGAGCCTGTCAGCCCTCAAGGGACGTTACGAAATGGTGAACATTAAGCTGGATAAAACAGGTGGATTAACCGAGGCTCTGGCTCTGGCACAAGATGCGCAGGCGCAAGGCTTTGCTCTGATGCTGGGCTGTATGTTGTGTACGTCCAGAGCGATCGGCGCTGCGCTCCCGCTGGTGAACAGCGTGCGCTTTGCCGATCTGGACGGCCCAACCTGGCTGGCGGTTGACGTCTCACCCGCGCTGAATTTTACCTCCGGCGTACTTCATCTTTGAGGCTGCCAGCGCAGGAGATCTGTCATCGCCCGCAGGTATTTTTCGCTCGCTTCATCCGAGGAGATGGGCGGAAACTCTGCGGTGATACAGTGAAGGCTGAGGTCTGCGCACCAGCTGCCAAACGACCCGGGTGTTTCATAGCCAACGCTGCTCACCAGAGGTAGAGCAAACGCATCCGCCAGCCACTGCCCGAGCGCCGTATGACGAGGATCTTCAATACAGGCGAGGGGATCGTGGAAAGAGACAACCCAGGCCGGGTGGATCTTATGAATAAGCTGGCACAGCGCCTGAGTCTCCGGTTCGGAACCGGGTTTGTCTCCTGTGAGCAGGACCACATCTCGCTCCTGCGCCGAACTGTTCCAGCGATACACCGTTTCACCGGCGCGCCAGTTTGCCGCCGGGAAGTTCCTGTTCAGGTCAACGCCGCGTGCATTCGCCCGTAATCCAAGCTGACAACCGTCCGGGTTGACGGACAAAATCACATGATGACGTCGTAAATCGGGGGCCAGCGTACGTAGCGCGCACGAGAGCGTCACGACAGACGAGTTTTCATCGCCATGCGTGCCTGCAATGATTAAGCCGCTATTGCGATCGGCCTTGGGGGCCGGAAACCAGATCAGCGGCGCGCCTAAAAATGAGCGTCCATAATGTTCAGTTCCTGGCGGGAAGGCACCGCGTTCCGTTCTTGGTCGGGTAGTTGCCATAGTAAACCCTGATGATAAAGTCACTTCTGGCAGTGTTGTGCAAAAGCCGCGCTTAATCAAATAGTTTCCGTGTGTGTGGAAAATTGCCTGACATCAACTTTCCAGAGGAAGCATTTGCATTTCTCCGTTTCGAAACAAATAATTACGCATCTGCCTGTTACCTGACATCATTAAGGGGATCGTATGAAGCATCCTGTTTCGCTTCTTTGTACTGCGCTGTGGCTGTGCGGGCTTTCTTCACTTTCATATGCCGCGGAGGTTCCCGAAGGAACGGTTCTGGCGCAAAAGCAGGAGCTGGTTCGACATATCAAAGATGAGCCCGCTTCGCTCGATCCGGCAAAAGCGGTGGGATTGCCCGAGATACAGGTGATTCGCGACCTCTATGAAGGGCTGGTAAATCAGAACGAAAAAGGGGAGTTAGTTCCCGGCGTGGCGACGCGCTGGCAGAGCAATGACAACCGCGTCTGGACGTTCACGCTGCGGGATAACGCTAAGTGGTCTGACGGTACCCCAGTGACGGCACAAGATTTTGTCTATAGCTGGCGTCGTCTGGTTGATCCTAAAACAACGTCACCTTTCGCCTGGTTTGCGGCGCTGGCGGGCATTAACAATGCCCAGTCCATCATCGACGGCAAAGCTGCTCCGGATACGCTCGGCGTGACGGCGGTCGATGCTAAAACGCTGCGCGTGCAGCTGGACAAACCGCTACCCTGGTTCAGTAATCTGACGGCTAACTTCGCGTTTTATCCTGTTCAAAAGGCCAATGTGGAGAGCGGTAAGGAATGGACGCGCCCTGGCGCGCTCATTGGCAACGGTGCTTATGTGCTGAAAGATCGCGTGGTGAATGAAAAACTGGTGGTTGAGCCGAATTCATATTACTGGGATAACGCCAGGACGGTGCTTAAAAAAGTCACCTTTGTGCCGATCAACCAGGAGTCCTCGGCGACCAAACGCTATCTGGCGGGCGATATCGATATCACAGAATCGTTTCCGAAAAACATGTACCAGAAGCTGCTTAAAGATATTCCGGGACAGGTTTATACACCGCCACAGCTTGGGACCTATTACTACGCGTTTAACACGCAAAAAGGCCCAACCGCGGATGCCCGCGTACGTCTCGCGCTCAGCATGACTATAGACAGACGTATTATGGCGGAAAAAGTCCTGGGGACCGGTGAGAAACCGGCCTGGCATTTTACTCCCGATGTCACTGCGGGCTTTACGCCGGAAACCTCGCCATTTGAGCAGATGTCGCAGCAAGAGCTGAATGCGCAGGCGAAAACATTGTTGCAGGCGGCAGGCTATGGCCCTCAGCGTCCGCTAAAATTAACACTGCTGTATAACACGTCTGAAAACCACCAGAAAATCGCGATTGCCGTCGCATCCATGTGGAAGAAAAATCTGGGTGTTGACGTTAAGTTGCAGAATCAGGAGTGGAAAACCTACATCGACAGCCGCAATACCGGGAATTTTGACGTCATCCGTGCATCGTGGGTAGGGGACTACAACGAGCCGTCGACATTCCTGTCGCTGCTGACCTCCTCCCATAGCGGGAATATCTCACGATTCAACGATCCTGCTTACGATAAGATTATTCATCAGGCGACGCTCGAAACCACTGAAAAAGCGCGTAATGCCGACTACAACATGGCCGAGAAGATCCTTACCGAGAAAGCACCGATTGCCCCTATTTATCAGTACACCAATGGACGTCTCATCAAGCCATGGGTTAAAGGTTATCCGATAAATAACCCAGAGGATGTTGCGTACAGCCGTACAATGTATATTGAAAAGCATTAAAAAGAGGTCAGGGCGCTACGTGATTATGGTAAACATCCATTAACTGCATAAGCGCCCGCTCTCAGGGGGCATGATTTTACAGCCTGGTTATTACCGAATATCCCCTTCATATCAGCCCATCACTCATTGTCATGATGAATATCTTCAGAGAGATTCTTTCTCCCGTTTATCGAAAAACGCGTAGTCATTTATTCGCCATTCCTGTAGCAGTATAGTCATTACTGTTTTTAAGATTAAATTTGTCCGATACAGGATTTTTTCATATTCAGGCTATTTATTGAATTAAAACCTTATTTCACTGCGCTGTTACGAGTTGTGTTAATAAATGCATTGATGTAAATCAATTATTCAACCTCATGGAATAATAAGTTCAATATTTCCAAACTAAGCAGTCATTCCTGCCAAATTAATGTGAATAAATAGTTAATTTTTACTGTATGTCATGTATCTATGGCATTTATGAGTACAATAATTTAGTGTAATATTCTTAAGAAAAGTCCAATGGTAGATCTTTGATCTGAGAAGTTGATTTTAAATGGGCTTTTGCTCTAATATGGTTTTGTAAAGAAACGTCACTCACTTAACATTTATTTCTTTTAAAGAAAGGGACTGCTATGGCCGATTCATTCCAGAATGAGGTGCCCAAGGCACGCATAAACTTAAAGCTGGCTCTGCATACAGGTGGCGCGCAGAAGAAAATCGAACTGCCGCTTAAACTCCTCACCGTCGGTGATTTCAGTAATGGAAAAGAGAATCGCCCATTATCGGAAAGGGAGAAAATTAACGTCAATAAAAATAACTTCAACAGCGTACTTTCGGAATTTAACCCGGAAGTGAATCTGACGGTTCCTAACACAATGGCCGGGGATGGCTCGGAAGAAAGCATAAAACTGAATTTCTCCGATATTAAGGATTTCGAACCTGAACAGGTTGCCCGCCAGATCCCCCAGCTCCGCGCCATGCTGGCCATGCGTAATTTATTACGCGACCTCAAATCCAATCTTCTTGATAACGCCACTTTCAGAAAAGAACTCGAGAAAATTCTCAAAGACCCGGCGCTGTCTCAGGAATTACGCGACGAAATGAGTGCACTGGCCCCGAAATAAGCGGCATGTGTAATTTAATGGATTAACCGGGAATATGCTGATGTCTGTGAATACTGAAACCGCCTCCGCGCAGGGGCAGACCACCGTACTGGAAAAAGAGGGCGTTTACGCCTCCCTGTTTGAAAAAATCAACCTGACCCCGGCCTCCAGCCTGGGTGATATCAATGCGTTTCTGGATGACGCCGCGCTTTCTGACGCTCCGGCGGGTGAACGCCTGACGGCGGCGATGCAGGTGTTTATGGACTGCATCCGCAAATCCGGTCAGCCGGTGGAGAAGCTCGACAAAACGCTGATTGACCACCATATCGCTGAGCTGGATTTCCAGATCAGCCGTCAGCTGGATGCCGTAATGCATCACCAGGAGTTCCAGAAGGTGGAGTCCCTGTGGCGCGGCCTGAAGCAGCTGGTGGACAGCACCGACTACCGCCAGAATGTGAAAACCGAAATTCTGGATGTGTCGAAAGAAGATCTGCGTCAGGACTTTGAAGACGCCCCGGAACTTATTCAGAGCGGCCTCTACTGGCACACCTATACCGCCGAATACGACACCCCGGGCGGCGAGCCGATTGGTTCCGTGATTTCATCCTATGAATTTGACGCCAGCCCGCAGGATGTGGCGCTGCTGCGCAACATCTCTAAAGTATCAGCTGCCGCACATATGCCGTTTATTGGCTCTGTCGGTCCGAAATTTTTCCTGAAAGACTCGATGGAAGAGGTCGCTGCAATTAAGGATATCGGCAACTACTTCGACCGCGCCGAGTACATCAAGTGGAAATCTTTCCGCGACACCGACGACGCCCGCTATATCGGCCTCGTGATGCCGCGCGTGCTGGGGCGTCTGCCGTATGGCCCGGACACCGTACCTGTACGCAGCTTTAACTACGTTGAGCTGGTGAAAGGCCCGGATCACGAGAAATACCTGTGGACCAGCGCGTCGTTCTCCTTCGCGTCAAACATGGTGAAGAGCTTCATCAATAACGGCTGGTGCGTGCAAATCCGTGGCCCGCAGGCGGGCGGGGCGGTGAAAGATCTGCCTATTCATCTGTACGATCTCGGCACCGGCAACCAGGTGAAAATTCCGTCTGAGGTGATGATCCCGGAGACCCGCGAGTTTGAGTTTGCCAGCCTCGGCTTTATTCCGCTCTCGTATTACAAAAACCGCGACTATGCCTGCTTCTTCTCGGCGAACTCCGCGCAGAAACCGGCGCTTTACGACACCGCAGATGCCACGGCCAACAGCCGCATCAACGCCCGTCTGCCGTACATCTTCCTGCTGTCGCGTATTGCGCACTACCTGAAGCTCATCCAGCGCGAGAACATCGGCACCACCAAGGACCGCCGTCTGCTGGAGCTGGAGCTGAATACCTGGGTGCGTAGTCTGGTGACGGAAATGACCGATCCGGGCGATGAGTTGCAGGCTTCTCATCCGCTGCGTGACGCGAAGGTGGTGGTGGAAGATATCGAAGACAACCCGGGTTTCTTCCGCGTGAAGCTGTTTGCGGTGCCGCACTTCCAGGTGGAAGGCATGGATGTGAACCTGTCTCTGGTGAGCCAGATGCCGAAAGCGAAAGCGTAAGGCGGTAGCAGGGATGAAAATTTATCGTCCGCTGTGGAACGAGGGGGCACTACTGTCCCCTCAACAATTCCAGCAACAGTCCGACTGGGTAACTTTTCGCAGCACAGGCGTTGCGGCACTTGCCTCGCCGTTTGCATGGGGCGTTGAGCGAGTTGAAATTGATGAAAGACTGCTGGAAACAGGTCTGATACAGATTTCACAGCTGCGGCTCTGGCTGCCCGATGGCACGCTGGTGGATACGGTAGTCAGCGACCTGCCGCCGGAACCGCGTGAACTGGATTTATCACCTCATTCAGACGCGGTTACGGTGGTGATTGCCCTGCCGTTGATGCAGTCCGGGTTAAATAACGTGCTCCAGGAAGCGGCAGTGGCTGATCGGCCGCTCCGCTATCGTGAGGAGTGGGTCAATGTTCAGGATGCGTTTGGCAGCGAAGAGGAGTCCGTCGCTGTTGCCCGCTTTAATCTGGCGATCCGTTTTGAGCATGAGGATAACGCGTCGTGGCAGTGCTGTCCGGTTGCACGGCTGATCCGGGACGGACAGGGGAGCTGGCGTCATGATCCGGCATTCATTCCGCCTATGGCCCTGTTTTCTGCCAGCCCGGCGATGCGGGAAAGGCTGGTGTTACTGAACCGCCAGCTTCGCTCCCGCCGCCAACGGTTGATGGCTATGCGTCGGGAAAGTAATGAGCGCCTGGCGGATTTTGCTGTGGCGGATGTTTCTCTTTTTTGGCTTCTCAATGCGCTTAACTCTCATGCCAGGGTACTGGTCGAGTTTGAACGTTTTCCGGCTCGCCAGCCGGAACAGGTGTGGGCAGAGCTTGCGCGGCTTGCGGGCAGTATGCTGACGTTTTCTCTGGACAGCGATCTGGACGCAATCCCTGGCTATGACCACGCCCGGCCTGAAATGACGTTTCCACCGCTGTTTGAACTGATCGCCGGTTTACTGGAAGCCAGCCTGCCGTCCCGTGTGATAGCGCTGGAGATGTCCCGACCTGACGCCCAGACCTGGAAAGCCTCGCTGCACGACATTCGGCTGCGTGAAGAAGCCGATCTCTGGCTCTCTGTCCGGTCTGACGTTCCGGCCTGGCAAGTGGCGGAGAAATTCCCGGCATTATGCAAGGCGGGTTCCCCGGATGATGTGAATGCGATTTCCACCGTTGCGCTGCAGGGGATCCCACTCATTGCCGTGAATCGCGTGCCTGCTGCGTTACCGGTGCGGATGGAGAACCAGTACTTCGCGCTGGACATGGAAAGTGCTGCGGCACGGGACATGCTGGAGCAGGGGATCTGTATGTTCTATGTGCCTGCCCTGCTGGGACAGCTTGAACTTGAACTGTTTGCGGTACTGCGATCATGAGAAAAGAAACCGATATCGATGCCCTGATGGCGGAGACCTGGCTCACCGTCGCCCTGCTTAAGCATGGGGCAACAACGCCTGACGGGAATGTGCTGTACGACACTTGCTGCAAACATGTGGAAAGCGTGCGCGAGGCGCTGGATCGTGCAGGATATGATGAAGCCAGCATCGATCATATCTCTTATGCACAGTGCGCGCTGCTTGACGAAGTGGTGATGAGCAGAAAACTGCATGACGGGGCAAATGCTGATGCGGGCCAGGTGGCCTGGCGAAAAGCGCCGCTACAGGCGCGCTATTTCGGGTCGCTGCACGCCGGTGAAGCCCTGTGGGATCGTATTGCGGAAGTATTGCGCCAGCCAGCGCCAAACATGGCCGTTCTGACCTGCTATCACCGGGTGCTCGCGCTGGGATTCCAGGGGTTGTACAGCATGGGGTCTGTCAGCCAGACCCAGCGTGAAGAGGCAATGAAAGCGCTTGCTGAGCGGGTTCCGCCACTTGATGCTGGCCTTTCCCTGGTGGTTCGCAGGACCGGAAAACACCGTTACAGCCTGCTGCGCTCTGTCTGGTTCTGGATCGCGGCGGCGGCGGTAATTACCGGTGCCGTATGGTGGGGCGGTCATCTCTGGCTCCAGGCTCTGCTGTCCGCGCAGTTACCGGAGTTGCCCCATTAATGCGTAAATCGGTCATGGTTTCACTGATATTCCACGTACTGGCGGGTGCCGCGACGCTTTTATGGCTTCTGTGGGGCTTCATTCCGGCAGGCACGCTGTTTAAAGGCGTGATGACGCTGTGCATTGTTGCGCTGGCCGTCTGGCAGATCCGGCAAAAAAGCCGTTTCAGCCAGGCTCAGGGCAATGGCGGGTCTGGTTTTGATCTGCCGGTACTTGCTGATGCGGGTCCGGTTGTTCTTGTCTGCGGAGACAGACTGGATGCCCTGTTCGGGGAGCATGCTCTGCGTAAAACAGCGCAGGGCTGGTGGCTGCGGGTGAATGACGTCAGCAGGCTCACTGATATCGTGCGCGATATTCAGGAGCGGCAGCCGCGCCAGGCCGGACAGATCGCCGTTATGTATGCCTCCCACCCCGACGGGCACCAGGATGAAGCGGTGCTGCGCGCGACCCTGAAAGCGTTGCGCCAGCAGATGAAACAGCTGAGCCTGATCGCCGGATTCACACCGCCGGTGATCCTGAGCGGTGAGTTTTCCGGCCCTGAAACCCCGTGGGTTATTGTCCATGGTGACAAACCGGTTGTTTACCCTGTTGATGAGACGCCACAGGCTACGGACGACTGGCAACAGGCAAATCGTCTGGCGCTGATGCCTGTACTGCGGGAAGGCTTTGCTTTTATGCGCACCCTTCTTATGGATGAACTGGCTAAAGAGGATCGGTTATTTCCGCCGGTCCACCCGTTTGCTGTGGCTCTGAAAAGCGGCGGCGCTTCAGCCAGCAATACGTCTTTATGGGCACTCTGGCTTTGTCGCTTGACACACCTGCTTCTGCCGCAGACAGACGAAATGACGGAGGCATCCGGTCGTTTTCCTGATGCGATACTACCGTTGCTCAAGCCTTACTGTGCACCTGTTCAGGGCGGGAAGCGCACCCGCCGTCTCATTGTGTGGGTCCTGGCCTGCGTTCTTGCTGCTCTTGGTTTTTCTGCCATGAATAACGCGGCGCTGATCCGCCAGGTGGGAATGAATCTGCAGCGCTGGTATGCCATCCCCATGAACCATTATGAGCCTAAGGCGCAGTCACTTGCCGCACTGAAACAGGACGCCCTTCTGCTGGAGCGCTGGCAGCGGCAGGGGGAACCGCTCAGGTATGCGCTGGGCTATTACCCTGGTCAGAGTCTGTGGCTGGCGTTACAGACGGCGATTGACACGTATGTGCCGCCACCGGCTCCCGCCATGGAACCGGTACCGAAAATCATCCGCCTCGACAGCATGTCGCTGTTCGATACCGGAAAGTGGGCGCTTAAACCCGCCTCAACGAAGCTGTTGGTGAACTCACTGGTGGGGATTAAGGCGAAGCCCGGCTGGCTGATTGTGGTGGCGGGCCATACCGACAGCACCGGGGATGACCCGTCCAACCAGGTGCTGTCCCTGAAGCGTGCGGAGTCGGTACGCGACTGGATGCGGGATACCGGCGACGTGCCGGAGAGCTGTTTTGCGGTGCAGGGCTATGGTGAAAGCCGTCCTGTCGCCACCAACGACACGGCTGAAGGGCGTGCGCTGAACCGCCGTGTCGAAATCAGTCTGGTACCGCAGGCGAATGCCTGCCAGGCGCCGGGCACGACCCATGCGTCATCGCAGGATGATGGCGCTGATAACAATGTAACGGAGTAATTAACATGGCAATTCCAGTCTATCTGTGGCTGAAGGACGACGGCGGCGCGGACATCAAAGGGTCCGTGGACGTGAAAGACCGTGAAGGCAGTATCGAAGTGGTGGCCCAGGAGCACAACCTGTACATCCCGACCGATAACAATACCGGCAAGCTGACCGGCACCCGTATCCACACGCCTTTCCTGTTCACCAAGGAAATCGACTCCTCCAGCCCGTACCTGTACAAGGCGGTGACGACCGGCCAGACCCTGAAATCGGCCGAGTTCAAATGGTACAGAATCAATGACGCAGGCCAGGAAGTGGAGTACTTCAACACGAAGCTTGAGAACGTGAAGCTGGTGAAAGTGAATCCGAAGATGCATGACATCAAGGATCCTGCTTTCGAGAAGCACAACCACCTCGAGCAGATTGAACTGCGCTACGAAAAAATCACCTGGACCTACAAGGACGGCAACATTATTCATTCCGATTCCTGGAACGAACGCGCCACTGCGTAAGAGCCCCGAGCAGACGGTCAGCCGTCTGCTTTTTTTGCTGAGCGCCTGCACTGACGGGTGCTCAGCAAAGAAAAACACAAACTGCCTGCCCGACCTGATGCGCTTTGGGTTCCTGAATAACAGGGAACAGCGACGGGCGGTAGCGTGCCCGGAACTGATAAAGAGAGAGTCTCATGGAAAATCCAGCCATCCTGTTACGCCGTCTTAACCCTTACTGTGCCCGCGCGATGGAAGGGGCCGCTTCCCTGTGCCAGACCCGCGCCCATGCGGAAATACTGCCTGAGCACTGGCTGCTGAAACTGCTGGAGCAGGGTGAGGGCGACCTGACGGTGCTGGCGCGGCGCTACGAATGGGATATGGATACGATATGGCAGGATATGCTGGGTTTTCTGGACAGCCTGCCACGGTCAGTGCGCAGCCGTCCGCAGCTTTCGGAGGGCGTGCAGTCACTGATGCAGGACGCCTGGCTGCACGCCTCGCTGTCGGGGGAAGAGCACATCCGCAGCATTCACCTCCTGATGGCTCTGGTGGAAAAACCGAAACTGCTGCGCTGCGACGGCCTGTGGCCGCTGCTGACGCTGGCGCAGAGCCAGCTTGAGAGCCTGCGTGGACTTCTGGATGCGCAGTCGGATGAGCGCCCGGAGGTGCAGCAGGAAGCGGAGCTTACGCAGGGGGATGAGGTGGAGTTTGTCGGCCATCCGGTGAATGCGGATATAAAAGGAGAGCTGAACCCGGCGTTGCAGAATGCGCTGGACAGGTTCACCCTCGACGTCACCGCCCGCGCCCGTGAGGGCAGAATCGACCCGGTCTGTGGCCGCGACAATGAAATCCGCCAGATGGTGGACATTCTTTCCCGGCGGCGCAAGAACAACCCGATTCTGGTCGGCGAACCGGGAGTCGGCAAGACCGCGCTCGTGGAAGGACTGGCGCTGCGCATTCATGAGGGCAATGTGCCGGACGCGCTGACGCCGGTCTCGGTGCGCACCCTTGACCTCGGCCTGTTACAGGCCGGGGCGGGTGTGAAGGGGGAATTCGAGCAGCGCCTGAAAAACATCATCGACGCGGTGCAGCAGTCACCCCTGCCGGTTCTGCTCTTCATTGACGAGGCGCACACCATTATCGGCGCGGGCAACCAGGCGGGCGGCGCCGATGCGGCCAACCTGCTGAAACCGGCGCTCGCCCGCGGTGAGCTCAGAACCATCGCCGCCACCACCTGGAGTGAGTACAAACAGTACTTTGAGCGCGACGCCGCGCTGGAGCGTCGTTTCCAGATGGTTAAAGTTGATGAACCGGACGACGACACCGCCTGCCTGATGCTGCGCGGACTCAAGTCACGCTACGCGGAGCACCATGGCGTGCATATTACCGATGAAGCGGTTAAAGCCGCCGTCACGTTGTCCAGACGCTATCTGACCGGACGCCAGCTTCCGGACAAGGCGGTGGATTTGCTGGATACCGCCTCTGCCCGTGTCCGTATGAGCCTCGACACTATTCCGGAGCCGCTGACACGCATGAAGGCGCAGCTCACGGCACTGGCTATGGAAAAGCAGGCGCTGCTGGAGGATATCGCGGTGGGCAATACCGCCCACGGCGAGCGTCTGGCTGCCATCGGAGAGGAAGAAGTCGCCATCATTTTGCAGCTCGACGAACGGGAAACCCGGTACGGCCAGGAGCTGGCGCTGACGCAGGAACTGCTTGCCTGCCGCACGGATATCTCCCGCCAGGGAGAGATTGCGGACCTTCAGATGCAGCTTACTGCCGTGCAGCAGAATACCCCGCTGCTGGGGCTGGATGTGGACGCGCGTACGGTTGCCACCGTTATCGCCGACTGGACCGGCGTACCGCTCTCCGCATTAATGAAGGACGAACAGACCGAACTGCTGAATCTGGAGCAAAACCTCGGCGTACGGGTGGTCGGCCAGGACAGTGCACTGAATGCCATTGCGCAGCGCCTGCGCGCCAGCAAAACCGGTCTGGCGCCGGAGAACGGCCCGCAGGGCGTGTTCCTGCTTGTGGGGCCGAGCGGCACCGGCAAGACCGAAACCGCCCTGGCGCTGGCCGATGAACTGTTCGGCGGCGAGAAGTCCCTTATCACCATCAACCTTTCGGAATACCAGGAGCCACACACCGTCTCGCAGCTTAAGGGCTCACCGCCGGGCTACGTGGGTTACGGCCAGGGCGGCATTCTGACCGAAGCCGTCCGTAAGCGCCCGTACAGCGTGGTGCTGCTGGATGAAGTGGAAAAGGCGCACCGGGACGTGATGAACCTGTTCTACCAGGTGTTTGACCGGGGCTTCATGCGCGACGGCGAGGGGCGGGAAATTGACTTCCGTAATACGGTGATTCTGATGACCTCCAACCTCGGCAGCGACCTCATCATGCAGATGCTGGATGAAAATCCGGACGCCACCGAAGGCGACCTGCACGAACTGCTGCGCCCTGTCCTGCGGGACCACTTCCAGCCCGCGTTGCTGGCGCGCTTCCAGACGGTGATTTACCGTCCGCTGGCAAAGGCAGCGATGCGCACCATTGTGGAGATGAAGCTGAATCAGGTGAGCAGACGCCTCAACCGTCACTACGGTATGACTACCCATATCAGCGAAAGCCTGTACGACGCACTGACCGATGCCTGCCTGCTGCCGGACACCGGGGCGCGCAATGTTGACAGCCTGCTGAACCAGCAGATTCTG
The DNA here is from genome assembly GCF_002787395.1 of Enterobacter sp. CRENT-193. Classification (NCBI taxonomy): domain Bacteria; kingdom Pseudomonadati; phylum Pseudomonadota; class Gammaproteobacteria; order Enterobacterales; family Enterobacteriaceae; genus Enterobacter; species Enterobacter sp. CRENT-193. The sequence goes on from NZ_CP024812.1 coordinate 3,062,504, forward strand.
CCGGTACTGAGCCAGCAGCTGCTGACCCACATGGCCGCGAAACAGAAACCACATACCCTGACGCTCGGCTGGGATGAGGAAGAAGGGATCGTGCTGGAGTTTGATGAACAAACGGAAGGAGAGGTGTCATGAACAGTTCCCTGATCAACAGGGCAACCGATGCGTTGCAACTGCTGTTGGGCCAGTCACGTTACCGGGTTGATGTGCATGGATGCGGCGATTTCCTGGATGTTCTGCGTTACAATGCGGTTGAGTCACTTAGCCAGCCATGGCGGTATGATGTGACAGTCACCTGTTCTTCTGCGGATATTGCCTGCGACACGTTACTGCTGAAACCGGCGTCATTTACCTTCCAGACCCCGATGTTTGACGGGGCACCGGCGCTGCCGGTCCGGACGGTTTATGGGGTGGTGGATTCATTTCGCCGGATTTCCACGTCAAATGACGAGACCCGTTACGCACTGAAGATCGTTCCCCGTATCGCGCTTTTGGGTTTTACAAAGGGCAGCCAGATTTTCCTCAACCAGTCGGTCACGGAAGTGGTTGAACAGGTACTGCGTAAACACGGCCTGGAAGGTCCTGACTTTGCGTTCCGGCTCTCAAGGGAGTACCCGGCCCGGGAGCTCATCACCCAGTGGCGGGAAACTGACCTTGAATTTATTCAGCGCCTGCTGGCGGAAGTTGGCATTTACTGGCGTTATGAAATGGACAGCCGACTTGAACAGGACGTGGTGATTTTTCAGGACAGTCAGCAGCAGTATGAATTTGGCATCACGCTGCCATTGCGCAACCAGGCCGGGATGAGTGACAGCGGGCAGGAGAGTATCTGGGATATTCAGACCGCATACAATGTGGTGAGCGGAAGTGTGGCCACCCGGGACTACAACTACCGTGAAGCGCTACAACCTCAGGACAGTGCCGAAAGCATTTTCAGCAAGGAAGGGATCACCACCGGGGAAACGTACCATTACGCGGAACCCTTCCTGTCAGCAGGTGATACTGAAAGTACAGAGACCGGGGCATACTTCGCCCGTCTGCGTCACGAACGCATTCTGAACGCGCAGTATCGCGTCAGCGGGCATTCCTCCAGCCCCCATCTGGCGCCGGGTCAGGTACTGGAAACGGACGGCACGTTACCCGATTCCGTCAAGGCAGGTATTGTCATCACCACCGTGCGCACCCGTGGTTCACGCAAAAGTAGCTTTACGCTGACGTTTGAGGGTATCCCCTACAGTGAAACTGTCTGTTATCGTCCGGCATTGCTCAATCGACCGTTGATATCCGGCTCGCTGCCTGCCCGGGTGGAAAGCACACAGAAAGGTGACACCTATTCCTGGCTCGATCCGGACGGGCGATACCGGGTAAAACTGGACTTTGACCGCAACAGTGCTGAGCAGGGCTATGCCTATCTGTGGCTGCGGCTGGCTAAGCCTTATGCCGGTGATACGTACGGATTCCACTCACCGCTTATCGACGGAACGGAAGTGGCCGTTGTTTTTGACGGCGGAGACCCGGATCGTCCCTACATCGCTTATGCCCTGCATGATTCAGAACACCCGGACCATGTCACCAGTGATAATCATACGCGGAACGTGTGGCGCACGCCGGCGAACAATAAGTTGCGGATGGAGGATAAGCGCCAGGAAGAGCATATCAAGCTCGCAACGGAATATGGCAAAACGCAGCTGAACATGGGACACCTGGTCAACAGTCAGCGTGAAAAGCGCGGTGCCGGTTTTGAACTTCGAACGGATGAGCATGGCGCTGTACGTGCGGCAAAAGGCCTGTTCCTGACGGCGGATGCCCAGGCCAAAGCCCAGGGGCCGGTGCTGGAAATGGCCCCTGCGATAAGTCAGATTAACCAGGCCAACAGCCAGATGCAGGCGCTGAACAGCGCCGCTGAAGCCGCCGGAGCCCTGGCCTCTGACATCAATACCCAGATTAGTCTCGTAACCGACAAAATCAAAGACCTCCAGTCTGCGGTCCTGCTGGGTAGCGCTCCACAGGGGGTGGCACTGACCTCAGGTGAACACCTTCAGCTCAGCAGCACCCGCAACACCATGATCAATACCGGTCAGCATCTTGATATCGGTGCGATGAAAAATCTTTCAGTAACGGTCGAAAAAGCCCTGGGTATGTTTGTGCATAAAGACGGGGCGAAGCTGGTTGCAAACCAGGGAGATATCGAGATTCAGGCTCAGCACAACACGATGGCACTGTTTTCTGAAAAGCAGCTGACGGTGACCAGTAGTGAAGACGAAATTATTATCAGCACCCCGGAAACGCTTACGCTGAACGGTGGCGGATCTTACCTGAGGCTGAATAAGAACGGCATTGAGCATGGTTCATCAGGTGAGTTCATTATGAAGACGTCGGACTATCTGGTACCAGGTTCAGGCGCAAATCTCCCCAACGAAACACCCAATTTCAGCCTGACGGATATCACTCAGGAAATCAAAATCAGCAGCAAGTCATTTAACGACTGACAGGGAGTGTGAATCGTGTCTGTTTTACCCAAAATTGTCTGGCCGATCCCTTCCAATAACCGGGGAAGTGAGTTCAAAAATCAGGAAGAGATCCTCTCTCATATCGGGGGTGAATCCACCGGGCAGTATATGATTGGCCGAAGTGGTATGTGGCATGGCGGGATCCATATCACGGAAGCCACGACTCCGTGGTGTGCTCTTAGCGGCAAGTCTCCTCTTGAAGCACTGGATTTTCCGGTCCCCTTTAAAGGTGAGCAGGCTGTGCGATGCATGGCTGACGGCGAAGTGGTTGCTTATCGTGTCTGCAAGGATTATCTGACGCTTGCATGGGAATCCGGCCCACTGAGCTTTTCCGGTTCGTTTGTTCTGGTTAAACACTTTATTCAACCGGGGGAGAAAGAATCCAGCGGGCTGCATTTCTATACCCTGTATATGCACCTTGCCCCCTATTCAGCCTATAGTGTCAATCCGGCGGAAACAAAGTGGACAGTCCAGGATACGCTTACTGCCTACGATCCAGAATGGGTCATGACCGCCAGTACCAACAATAAAAGTACCAGTGAAAGCTATCGCAAGGGCACGATCCCAAAAGGATCTATTGTTGAGTGGGATAAAACAGACAGCAGCCTCCATACCGTTGCATTTAATAAGCGAGAGTATGGCCTTGTTACCTTTATTAGCCTCTCAGAACAGGCGTTGAAAAAGTGCAAGAAAACATCCCTGAAACCAGGGCAACAATACTGGATGCTTGTGGACAAAAATAACCTGTCTCCCGGCACTGATGGGGTGGTACAGCCTTCCTGGTGGCAGAAACTCATGCCGCCAGCAAAAGAAGCGATGAAATTTGACGAGGTAGTATGCCCGACTCCCTTTGCTATCAGTGCAGGTGACCCTGTTGGTCATATGGGATATTATCAGGCACCTAAGGATGGCGGATATGAAGCGCGATACCAGGTTCATATCGAATGCACGAGTATGGATGATAACCTGGAAACGTTCCTGACCAACCCTGAGCAAGCTGGAGAAAAGAATCCACTCTGGCTGAAGTACGCTCCGGGCCTTACGTTGTACAAAAAAGATGTTGCAACAGGAACATTCACAGTAGATACAAGGGCAACAACCAGGGCGGGGATCCTTCCACTGAGTCAGGTGCAAACGGAAGTCGATAAGTCGACCAAACAGGAATACTGGCAGCTGCGACCAGAAAATGCTTACGTCCCCAAAGGCCAGGCGGAACCTCAACTTTTGTCGCAGTATGATCTGGCAAAGCTGGGCTTCAGAACTGAAACCGCAGAACCAGCCAGCTTTGATTACCTGGATGGAAAAAACCAGCCCACTGGATTCTTCCGTAACCTCATCGATTCGCTTTACCAGGCCGCGACCAATGATCCGCGAACCAGTCATGCTCTCGTGAAGCATAATTATCAGCGCCTGCTGGATAAAATTGACAGCGGAAGTGACCGATATTCTCCAATGGAGTACTGGAGAGCACTTCATAACCCCGACTATCGTGACGTTATTCAGAAAACAATCGTAAAACATCCAAGCGACTGGTATTTCAAAAAGGGCGATGCTATGTGGCAACTGTTTCTCAATGCGCTGAAAAAAGATGCCCCAGAATGGAAGAAATACAGTGAAGATTTTATCGATAAAATGGCATGGATGCAGGATGTCACAACAGAAAAACTAGGGCCTTCTTTATGGCATATGCACCCTCTTATGTTCTTAGGTGCACTTCGCAAATCAGTGAAAGTAGGTTGGGCACATAGCAAGTTTGGTTATTTCCTTGGTAAGGTGGAATCTAAAAACGATTATAGTGCCTATAATGTACATGTTACATATACACCGCATTACAAAACCAAATTAACAGGAATGACAATAAAAGAAGTTATGACTTCTCAAGAGGATAATACTTCTAATGGTCTATTTGCCACAGGACGATTCCAAGTGGTACCAAAAACACTGAAGGATGCTGTGAGTAAACTTAACCTTGATGTCAATTCTACTTACAATGAAGAAACACAAGACAAAATATTTAACGAATACCTTATAAAGATAAAGCGCCCAGCAATCATAAATTTCCTTGAAGGGAATGGGAATGTTGAAGATGCTATTTATGATTGGGCAAAAGAATTTGCCTCTGCTGGGGTAAGAAAAGGAAAAGAGATAAGCCCTTCCAAAACTGAATTTGAAACAAACCCAGATGGGTCCTTCGTAAGGGACAAGAAAGGAAACAAAATCCACAAAAGAAGATATGCCAAAACAGAAGGTGTTTCTTACTACTCTGATGATGGAATAAATAAAGCGCACATAAAGCCTGACGATATGGTTAAAGTACTTGAGGAGTCAAAAAATGAAGGTTCCTAAACTTCCCTTTCTTTTTATTTCTGTCGTATGTTTTTGTACACTGGCTAATGAAGGAGATGCTCCAGCATTTAAAGAGCATAATGTGTTGTTAAGCCATGGCCCATTTAAGACAAAGATACACTTAACATATGAGCAGCTAAAAAAGTCTGAAACTTGGAAAAACATAATGCAGAAACAGCTCACCGAGAAAGCTAATTTTGCAGGGCACTATCGCCTATACATAAGCGAGAATGGTGAATTACCTAAAGATTGCGGTGTTAATGGCTGGGTTTGCGGATGGGTAGTTGATAAAATAACTGGAGCTGTAGTTTCTGAGCTGCCAGCATTTAATGGCAATACTAAGTATTACTCCACTATTGATAATGGCACTCCTTCTCCTGCCTTATTTTCTGCGGAATTTTATCCCAACAGCAATTTAATTTGGATTAGTGGTGAAAACATCCCCGAAAGTAAAATCGGAAACATATCGCTAGGTGATAAAAAATGCTCAAACAGCGCTTACTTATTCAATAACAACTCATTCCATAATGTTTTTGAGGGTGAGTGTGAAATAGATACTGGTGGCTAACAAAGATTCATCAACAAAATTTTGTAATCAGTAAATCTAAAATGAACCAGCGAAAATATCAACAAGGAAATGAGCGCAAAATGGGATGCAATAAAAAATCAAACAAATTTTTGCTCTTTGTGTCATGTATGCTTTTGTCGTTTGGAGCGTACTCACAAGACAGTTCTAATCCTCAGTTTTCTGACTACCTGGTTCCCGTAAGCAACGGTCCATTTGAAAGGAATATTCACTTTAATAAAGAGCAGGAAAATTACTCGTCACAGTGGAAAAATGCAGTCGAAGAGGAATTAAAAAAGCCTGTTAATTTTGCAGGGCACTTTAGAATCTATACCGCCTTTGGCGGTCAGGGTAAAGAATGCCTTCGTGATAATTGGGTGTGTGGTTGGGTCATTGATAAAACTACAGGTGAAGTTGTTTCGACATTACCAACGTCTCCAGAAGGTGGTAATAGCTATGCTGAAGCTGTTGATAATGGAACATCAGACGGCCTCAAATTCAAAGTAATTGCCTCCAAAGATCGCACATCATTAACCATTGCAGGACGCGCCGTTAACGCGCCATTACGTGATGCGAACGGGTTTTTTTCAGTACCAGAGTGCAGATCGATAAAATACAACTTCGACGGGAAGGAATATACCATAATTAAAGAGGATGATAACGGTTGTAATCTTTCAAAAGAAATTGAGATTTATGGTAAATAACCAAGAACATCGTCAAATAACACCCTCATTTATAGATGTGCTAAAGTTTTGGCGCTTCATTTAAAGAAATTGCACTTTCATCACACCCTTGAATTTTGATTAAGGCATTAGGGAGTTATTATTAAATTTAATACTCATGCTGTTAATAATGCTTTGAAACATACAAATTAGTTAGAACTGATATAGGATCTTTTCAATGCTCCAGATTATCCGTAAAGGCGATAAAACCACCCACGGCGGCTCGATACTTACGGCTTCCGATACGATGAAATTCGGTGGTATCGGCGTTGCCCGCAAAGGCGACAAAGTGTCCTGCCCGGTTCCGGGACATGGCCCTACAACTATCGTAGAAGGCAATCCTGATTATCTTGATCATGGTATCCCGGTTGCATTTCACGGTCATAAATGCGCCTGTGGTTGCACATTGATCAGTTCCTTTGCCGCTGCAAAGGTTGCCTGATTATGCCCGTCTGGCTGGATGCCATCCCTGAAAAGGCTCCTAAGGTAGCGCGTCCCTGCACCGGTCGTTGGCTGCTATTCCTCGCGTTTGTCATGCTGGGGGGCATAGCGCTCACGCTATGGTGCTGGACGTCAGAGCGAACCGGATTTGTCTTCTGGTTCACCGCGCTGGGCCTCCCGTTTTGCACCTGGGGGCTTATTTTCGGCTTACGCCGGTTTGCCTACAAAGCCGAACAGGTGGGGGCCGAGTCCCGTAATGTCGAGCGAGAAGCGCTTATTGACAGTGAAATTCTGCGCGGTCAGCGCTGCGCCTGGATCCTCGGTACGCACATCCAGGCTCCGGCCGGAAACAAAGCCGATGACCTGCTGAAGGCAATGAAAGTCGCAGCTCCTGTTATCGAATTCTCTCGCCCAAGAGGATGTGACAAACCGGTCAGATACGCGGCATTACCAGAATATCAGACTGATTTAACGAAGGCCCTGAATGCAGCGGTTAATAAACTGACCACACGTGTAGAGGGGATAGTTAAGCCGCTTCCGCCCGAGCTGCCATGCTGGCTGGTGCTGGATTGTGATAACGATCTGTATCCCCTGTTTGAAGAGCAGCTTAAAGCCGATCTCTCACTCAAGACGGGCAGGATTTTTCGCCTGATGGCCGGAAAAGGGCTGGGGGCGTTTGATGCCTGGCTGGACAAGCGATGGGACACCCGGGGCATTTTGGTTGCCATCACGCTGTCGTTACCGGCGTCTCCCCGGGAAGAAGATGCTGATGCTGTCTCAATGGTGGTATTGAGCAACCGCAAAGCCCATGCCTGGCCGGATGCGCTTCGCCTTCATCGCCCCGAAAGGGGAACAGAAACAACGCTTACAAAGACACTTACCCGGGCGCTGCTCTGGTCGAAGACCCTGCCCAATGAACTCAAAGGAAGCTGGATCTCCGGTCCCACATTGACGTCGGGCAGCGGCTGGAATAATGCCTGCGAAGAGAGTGAAGTGGAATTTAGTCTTTCAGAAGACAATTCCAGTATCGATCCCGTGCTGGGATTTACCGGCCATGCTGCTCCATGGCTGGCCATCACGCTTGCTAATGCTGACGTTGAACAACGAGGGGCGCAGGTTATCGCCGCACAACCCGCCGCTGACAAGGACGACATCTGGGTCGCCGTCATCACCAAAGAAGAAGTTCGCAAGGAATCGCCTAAGAATGTCTAAGGTAAAAGTTAAAACACTCATCGGCTCCGTTGTGACTGTCGCTTTTTTTCTGACAGCCATCGTGGCATTTCTGTTTTATGCCTTTCCGGAAAACGTGGCCTCGGCAACCGGATTTGGACCGTATGACGGCCAGCGCATACTCACTTTCTGCGCCATTATGGTTGCCGCGATGTTTTTACTCGGCTGGCTGACAGAGAAGGCTTTCGACTTCGCCGGTAAATCCGGGTTGTATTTCCAGTGGGGCCAGAAAAAGGCTGAGAGTATCACTCCGGTGACGAACACCATTCTCAGTGAAGAAGATGACGACGAACCGGTCTTCAGCGAAGACGCCGTGTCCGAACACCTGCGCTTTCGCTATGGACGCCGATGGCAGCGTAAGGTGCGACTCCTGCTGGTGATGGGCAACCCGGACGACGTCCATAAAGCAGCCCCGGGTCTGTGCTATGACCTCTGGCAGGAAGGTGACGGCAACGTACTGATTTATGGCGGTGATGCGCAGTCACTCCCGGATGAGATCTTCCTTTCAAAACTGAAGCGTCTGCGATCTGGCCAGCCGGTTGATGGCATTATTCAGGTGATGAGTACTTCAGCCCTCCCGACGGATAGCGAACGGGATGCTTTCTTGCGTTGCCGTCAGAAAGCCGATCATCAGCTGGGCTGGCAGGCGCCTGTCTGGCTGTGGCTGGCTGATAAAGCCAAAGGTGCTCATCAGGACGCGGACACGGCTGCGACAGGGGTGATATTCGGACCGGAAGGCACTGTAAAAGAGGCGGATAAGGCATTGACTACGCTGTCTCAGCGCCTGCAAAAAGTCGGTATGGCACAGTTACTGAATAATCCGGCTCATAACGGCCTGCTCCAGTTATCTTCCCGTCTGCAACACGAACTGAAAGCCAGTCTGACTGTTTTGCTCAGTGGGTTGATGCAGGGATCTGCGGCCTTGCGTTTCCGCGGTGTCATGTTCAGCCCAGAACTGGCCGTTGCCGGAACGGTACCGAACACGCGCCTCGACACACCGACATGGAAAGCCGTCATTGATGACTGTGATGCCGTCAGCGGCAGGAAGCTGGGCTTCGACTGGCTGAAGTTGCTGAGGTTAATTCTGCTTTCCCTGATTGTCCTGTGGGGGACCGGTACATTGCTGTCCCTGATCGTTAACCGTACCCAGATTTATGAGGCACAGGAAACAGCGAGGCAGGCAGCGGATACCGCAAAACCACTTGCTGAACGCCTGCACAACCAGCTCGTCCTCCAGCAAGCGATTGCCCGTCTGCAACATCGTGAGGCGACCGGTGCTCCATGGTACACCCGTTTTGGTCTTAATCAGGACAGCGATACGCTGGCCGCACTCTGGCCCCTGTATGCGAAAAATAACGTACAGTTGATGAGGGATGCCACAGCAGATAGTCTCAGGCAGCAGCTGAATGCGTTTGTGCAACTTCCTCCTGCCAGTGATGCCCGAACGCAGGGCACACAGCATACCTACGACGTACTCAAAAGTTATCTGATGCTGGCCCGTCCTGACAAAGCAGACGCAGACTGGCTGGCAAAAAACGTACTGGTCACCTGGCCGAAGCGTCAGAATGTGCCGGATGGCACATGGCAGGACCTGGCACCGAAACTGCTGGGCTTTTATGCGCAGAACCTCCCGGCTCATCCGGAATGGAAATTTAAGCCTGACGCTGAATTAATCAGCACGGTCCGTCAGATCCTGCTCAAGCAGATTGGCCAGCGGAACGCTGAGTCCGGGTTATATCAGGACATGCTGAAGCGCGTGGCCAGCAACTGGCCTGATTTAACGCTTGCCGATATGACCGGCGACACCGATGCCTCAACGGTATTCAGCACTGACGAAGTCGTCCCGGGAATGTTTACACGCCAGGCCTGGGAAGAGCAGGTTCAGGATGCGATTAACGAGGTCGTCAAAACCCGCCGTGATGAAATTGACTGGGTACTGACGGATAAGACGCACCAGACAGGGAGCGATATCTCCCCGGAGGCGCTGAAAGCCCGTCTGACCGAACGCTATTTTACCGATTTTGGTAACGCCTGGCTGAACATGGTCAACAGCATTCAGTGGCAGGAAGCCACATCACTTTCCGAAGCGATTGCCCAGCTCAATCTGATCGGCGATGTCCGCCAGTCACCGCTGGTGGCACTGATGAACACGCTGGCCTGGCAGGGAAAAACAGGGCAAAAGGGTGAGGCACTGGCTGATTCGATAGTGGACTCAGCGAAAAAACTGATCGGTCAGAAAAAAAATGCCAGACAGTTTATTGAACAGGCACAGGGCCCTAAAGGTCCGCTCGATGGCGTGTTTGGACCGCTGATGGGGCTGATGGAAGGTAAAGAGGGCACTGGTGCCAACGGTAACCTCAGTTTCCAGTCCTGGCTGGCCCGCGTAACCCAGGTGCGGCTGAAACTTCAGCAGGTCACCAGCGCCCCGGATCCACAGGCTATGTCGCAGATGCTGGCCCAGACCGTGTTCCAGGGCAAAGCCATCGATCTGACCGATACCCGCGATTATGGCAGTCTGGTTGCGGCAAGCCTGGGGCAGGAGTGGAACGGATTTGGCCAGTCGTTATTTGTGCAACCGCTGGATCTGGCCTGGCGGCAGGTACTTGCCCCGGCGGCGGGAAGTCTCAATGCCCGCTGGCAGACGACCATTGTCGAACAGTGGAATAAGGCCTTTGCGGGACGGTACCCGTTTAAAGCCACCGGCAGCGATGCTTCCCTGCCGCTACTGTCTCAGTTCCTGCGTAGCGACTCGGGTCGAATCACGACCTTCCTGAAAACGAATCTCGGCGGGATCCTCCACCAGGAAGGGAATCGCTGGGTCGTTGATCCTTCCGCAAGTCAGGGGATGGTTGTCAGTCCGGATTTTCTCCGGGCGATTAATCAGCTGGCGGAACTGTCGGATATCGTTTTTGCCCAGGGCGATGCGGGCGTTCACTTTGAATTAATGGCGCGTCCTTCCCGTGATGTGGCCCGTATGCAGCTGACGCTTGATGAGCAGAACCTGGACTTCTTTAACCAGATGGAAAGCTGGCAGAGCTTTACCTGGCCGGGAAACACATATTATCCGGGTGTCAGCCTTCGCTGGCGCAGCGTGAACAGCGGGATGCAGCTCTACACCAGCCATCAGGGGAACTGGGGATTCATCCGGCTGCTGGATAAGGCATTAATTACACCTCTTGATGCAAGCCGCACGCAGCTGGTCTGGATCACCCCGGACGGTAATCCGCTGAAGTTTGTTATGCGCAGTGAGCTGGGTGACGGTCCGCTTGCCCTGCTGAAGCTCCAGGGATTTACGCTGCCTGAAACCATCTTTACGGTTGCGGCCAGCGTTGAAGACGTCGAATAAAGATAAGACAAGGAAAAACATGAGTTCACCGGAAGCCCTGTTATCGGCATGCACCACAAACCACGAGGCGCAGCTGCGCCTTACTGAAAGCGCCTCCGGCACCCTGTCCCTCTGGGAGAACTGGTTAAAACCGGTCCGCCCCGGGGCGGAAACGGGTGACGATCCGGCCAGTGACGACGATTTCCAGCTGATGCGCGAAGAAATCAACAAACTCTCGGGCACCGATCCGGATCTGCTCTGCACCCTGGCGGAAAAAATACTGTGTGAAAGCGCCAAAGATATCCGTGTCGTCACCTGGTATACCCAGGCCCGGCTGAGCCGTGACGGCGAGAAAGGCCTGGCGGAAGGGATACTGCTGCTGGTCGCGATGTTGTGCCGCTACGGCAGACACTGCCATCCGCTGCGCCCGAATGCCCGGAAAGCCGCGCTGGAGTGGCTCAACAGTACAAAAGTACTTGATACGCTCTCGCGCTGGCCGGAAGTGGATCGGGAAGATGCCAGCCTGACGGCCGGAGCGGTCAGCCTGCTGAGTAAGGCGGTCTCAGACTGGCCTGAAAATGAAAAACCCGCGTTCGCTGGCCTCTGTAGCGCGCTGGAAAACCGTCTGGCGCGTTCTGGCGGGGTGACAGTGCTAATCCCCCAGAACAGCAGCACTCAGGATAGCGGGCATGACGCTGTCTTTTCTCCGTCGCCACTGCTGACGGACATAAAGTCGGGGCGCGATTTGCTGGATCAGGCAAAGATACTCTCCCGCTGGCTCGGAGAACAACCCCAGGGGTGGCTGGCCTCTCACCGGCTGATGAAAACCGTTCGCTGGGATACCGTCGATCAAATTCCACCGCTGGACAGCAGTGGTCGTACCCGGCTGATTCCGCCTAAACCAGAGTACCGGGCGCAGCTAAAGCGTCTGTACCTGCAAAAAAGCTGGGCTGAGCTGGTGGAGCAGGCCAGCCAGATGTACTGCGAAGGGGTGAATCATTTCTGGCTCGATCTCCAGTGGTACCTCTGGCAGGGACTCAGCCATGCGGGACAGCCTTGGGAGAACCTGGCGGAGTCAGTCCTGCTGGATCTTCGGTTCCTCCTCAGGCGTCTGCCCGGGCTTGAAAGCCTGGCCTGGAATGACGGTACCCCGTTTGCCGATGAGGTGACAACTGGATGGATTGCGGAAAAGGTGAATGAGGAAGGGCTGTCATTCGGTAGCGAGCCGGTCGTGTCCGCGGCGGTAAACGGGGATGAGGTGCTGTCACTTGAGGCCGAGGCGATGGAGAAGGGTGACAGTGAGGGGCCCGAAGCGGCTCTGACCTGGCTCCAGACCCGCCCCGGACTGGACTCTCCGCGAAATCGCTGGCTGATACGTCTGCTGATGGCTCGTGTTGCGGAACAATACGGGCGTAACGACATGGCGCTTCATCTGCTGGCTGAACTGACATCCGGTGCGGCGCAGTTGACGATGGGGGACTGGGAGCCGGGCCTGATGTTCGAAGTTCAGGCCCGCCGTCTGAAACTGTTGCGCATGAAAGCCGGTCGCAGCGAGTCCGATAAAATCCGGCTGATGCCCGAGATGGATGCCCTGCTGGCGGGGCTGATTACCATCGATCCTGCCCGTGCCATGGTGCTGTGTGGCTGAATCTTGTCTGTTAACTATCAGGAATACCGAGCATGGATGATTTAACCCTGCGCTATTTTGAAGCCGAAATGCGCTATCTGCGCGAGGCAGGAAAAGAATTTGCCCGGGCACATCCGGACCGGGCGGCAATGCTCAATCTCGATAAGCCCGGAGCCCGGGACCCGTATGTGGAACGCCTGTTTGAAGGCTTTGCCTTCCTGATGGGCCGTCTGCGAGAAAAGCTGGATGATGATCTGCCGGAACTGACTGAAGGACTGGTGAGTCTGCTGTGGCCGCACTATATGCGGACTATCCCGTCTCTGGCCATCGTTGAGTTTTCGCCTGACTGGCGTGGTCTGCGTCAGGCCGAAATGCTGGCTGAAGGCTTTTCCGTTTTGTCACGTCCTGTCGGGCCGCATAAAACCGCCTGTCAGTATCGGACGACCCGCGATGTTCCGCTACAACCGCTGCACCTTGCAGATGCCCGCCTGCATACTGAAACCGATGGCCGCTCTGCTATCCGTCTGCGCTTCGAATGCCCTGAAAAAGTGGACTGGAGTAAAGCCGGGATCGACAAGGTCGCCATATTCCTTAACGCAGAGAGTCCGGTGAGTTCTGCGCTGCATCTGGCAATGACCCGTCGTGTACACGCCATGTATGCCCGCCATGCCGGGACGCATACCGAACGTCATCAGTTTGATGGCTGGTGCAAACCCATGGGCTTTGATGACAATGACGGCCTGTGGAAGAAAGCCGACACAGCCTTCAGTGGTTACCAGCTGCTGCTGGAGTATTTCAGCTTCCGTCCAAAGTTTATGTTTGTTGAGCTGCGCGGCCTCGACACCATCGGGCTCACTGCGGCCAGCACCTGGTTTGAAATCGACATTGTACTCAGTGAAGCCTGGTCATCCGATCTGCCTTTTGAGACGGAAAACTTCCGGCTGCACTGTGTGCCGGTTATCAACCTCTTTACTCTGGAAGCCGACCCGCTGACGCTAAACCCGCTGGAGAACGAATACCTGCTCAGGCCATTGCGTCTTCAGGATGGTCACACCGAGATTTACAGCGTCGATAATATTCACGGCGCGGTGAAGAATGGCAAGCATCCTTATGTACCGTTCACCAGCTTCCGACACCGGGGCGGTATGATGCGCCACGATGCCCCTGAACGTTATTACCACACCCGCGTGAAACGCGGTCCCTCTGGCCTGTATGACACCTGGTTAATTCTCGGTGGCCGCTCGTTTGAACTGGAGCAGTTGTCCGAAAAACCGGAGTCACTCTCGATGCGAATAACCGGGACCAACGGTCAGCTTCCGCGTAAGGCACTGGAAAGTACCTTGCTGGACAGGGTGGTCAAATCCGGCAAGGTGCCCGTCAGGGTCCTCAACCTCACAGCACCGACGATGCCGCTGTATCCCCCGGCAAACGACCGCTTTCACTGGCGGGTGATGAGTCATCTGGGCTCAAACTTCCTCAGCATGATGGACAATCCGGAGGTCCTGCGGGGAACGCTGGCCCTGTATGACTGGACCGACGATGAAATGAACCGCCGTCGGCTTGAAGCGATAGTCGCCGTGAAGCACACCCTGATCCGCCGTTTTGAGAAGGGCTTTATGCTCCGGGGCGTGGACATAGAGGTCACGCTGAATATGGATAATTTTGCAGGCGAAGGCGATGTGAATCTCTTTGGCGAGATGCTGCACCGGTTCTTCGCGCTCTATGCCGATATTCACCTTTTCAACCAGCTCACGCTGGTACTGCAACCGACAGGGAAACGACTGAGATGGCGCGAGAATCACAGCCAGCACGTACCGGGCTGACGTTAGCCCTAAATTATAAAATGGAGTCAGCTTATGCCTTAGAGTTTGAATACACATATTGATGCAGACATAGCTTGTGAAGAGGACGAGAACCCAAGTCCAGCTAAAGATGAACCTGATTCGTTAACAGCGGAAGATTTATTGTCGGTTTTCGACCTGGCTGAGATCATGAATGTCAATCAGGTCGTCTGTAAATCGTTTAGTGACTGACAGGGAGTGTGAATCGTGTCTGTGTTACCCAAAATTGTCTGGCCAATTCCCTCTAACAACTGGGGGAAGGAATTTATTAACCAGGAAGATATTCTTTCCCATTTAGCGGGGGAGTCTACCGGACAATATGCGATAGGCCGCAGTGGAATGTGGCATGGCGGGATCCATATCACCGAAGCCACGACCCCGTGGTGCGCACTCAGTGGTAAATCTCCTCTTGAAGCGATGGATTTCCCGGTTCCCTTTAAAGGTGTGCAGGCGATTCGATGCATGGCTGACGGGGAAGTGGTTGCTTATCGTATCTGCAAGGATTATCAGACGATTGCATGGGAATCCGGACCGCTGAGTTTCTCCGGTTCATTCGTCCTGGTAAAACACTACATTCAGCCGGGTGAAACGGAATCCAGCGGGCTTCATTTCTATACCCTGTATATGCACCTGGCTCCGTATTCTGCTTATGAGTCGGAATCGGAAAATCAGTGGATTACTCAGGATACACTTAAAGCGTTTTCTGAAATGGACTGGCTCACGGCAAAACTGACTTCTGAACAACTTCAGCCTCAGATTGCAGGGTATATGCCTGTGGGGGCAGGCGTTGAATGGAACTCCTCTGATACCAGTCTTAACGCGGCGGGGTATAACCAGCGCCGGTATGGTCTTGTGACGTTGAAAAGTTTACCTGATGCCGATGGTAATACAGATGATAAGCAAAAGGTCAGTACCTCATTGATCCTCGGTAAACGTTACTGGGTGGTAGTGGATAATAATAATATTAAACCCGCTCCCGGCGCTGGTCCGTCATGGTGGCGCAAGCTTATGCCTCCAGCCAAAGAGGCCATGAAATTTGACCAGGTTGTGTGTCCGTCTCCGTTCTCCATCACTGCCGGTGATCCTGTTGGTCATATGGGATATTATCAGGCACCTAAGGACGGGGGATATGAGGCCCGATACCAGGTACATATTGAATGCACGAGCATGGATGACAATCTGGAAAAGTTTCTGACCAATCCCGAACAGGCGGGAGAAAAGAATCCGCTCTGGCTGAAATACACTCCTGGCCTGGCGCTGTACAAAAAGGATGTTGCAACCGGTACATTCACAAAGGATACCAGAGTGACGACCAGAACAGGGATCCTGCCACTGAAACAGGTGCAGGCAAAAGTCGATAAATCGACCAGACAGGAATACTGGCAGTTGCGACCAGAGAATGCCTACGTACCCAAAGGCCAGGCAGAACCGCAGCTTCTGTCACAGTATGATCTGGCAAAGCTTGGTTTCAGAACTGAAACCGCAGAATCGACCAGCTTTGATTACCTTGATGGAAAGAATCAGCCTGTTGGATTCTTCCGCAGCCTTATCAACTCACTTTACGAGGCCGCGACCGGTGATACGCGAACCAGTCACGCCCTGGTAAAGCATAATTATCAGCACCTTCTTGATAAAATAGACCGTGGAAGCGATCGTTATTCTCCAATGGAATACTGGAGAGCTCTACATAATCCTGACTATCGTGAGGTCATTCAGAAAACTATCGTAAAACATCCCAGCGACTGGTACTTCAAAAAAGGCGATGCTATCTGGCAACCGTTCCTGAATGCGCTGAAGAAAGAAGCGCCGGAATGGAAGAAGTACAGCAAAGATTTTCTCGATAAGATGGTATGGATGCAGGATGTCACGACTGAGAAACTGGGACCCGAACTTTGGCATATGCACCCAATAATGTTTTTGGGGGCGATTATTAACATAAAAAAACAACATGCGGGACTTTTTACTGTACAAGACGGGAAAGATGCTTTACGTAAGATATATGATAAATATGGTAAAGACATGTCTGTAATAGTTGAAAGAATGTTTCGCATTGAGACGACACATTTTACTTCTGGTCAATACCAGCATTGTGGTGCTCCAGGAATGGAAGTACATGGCACTCCGTCAGCATATGGATGGAGTTCTGATTTTTTTTGCGCAGCACCCAGAATATCAGCCAACGGGGATTTGGAGTAAAAAAGAAGGAAAAGGATTAAGTGGACAGGGAGGTAATACCCAAGTCACGGATAAACCAAAGCAATTTGTAGTATTCGATTCCGTTGAAAGCTCTATGGAATATATTGTGTATTACATCAATAAACACGACGGAAACTATGCTCGGTGGTATTCAACCCAAGACTCAGCACAAAAGTTATATAGAAAAGAATGTGGGGCGATTATACCTAAATTTACTAACGAATTTTCCGAGACTAAACAATGATCAAGTTTAAAGTATTTCCTCTATTGTTACTAACATACTCTATCTCAGCATTTTCAGGTGTTACTGATGATGATTTTGATAATTGCTCGAAATATCTAGATAAAATAGTGGCTTCCAGCGATGCAAATCTGATAAATGAATTGAAAGTGGACAGAGATCTGATTACAGCAGACATCGACCGTGTCAGTAATGATAATATATATGCTAAAGTTCAATTCAATAACAAGCAATCCGTCGACACTCCGGGCGAAGGTTTTCTTTTATGGATGAAGTATGATTATCTCAAATTCAGTTTGGAAGACATTACTATTGACCCAGATAAACCAGAAAAATTAAAATTTGATGAAAGATATGCTTCAGTATATCTTAACTGCTTGAACAAAAAACAGTCTACCAAGTTATTGGTACTGCTCGATTGCAGTTCTATAAAGATGATAAGTTATCTATTCCAAGTCAAGGTTTATTCATTTTGCCAGGGGAGTATGTAGAGGTCGAAGACAACTCAGGGAGTGCTTCGCATATTAAATATCAAGCAAAGAACGGGACAATTTACTCCTCTTGGATAGACTCCAGTCGCATACAGGAAATAACGCTTGGTACAAGAGAAAAATAAATGGTTATTCACCATTGTCAATAAAACCACATCAAGCCCCAACTTTAAAATGATTATTAATCTTACGACTAACATGGATAATTTTACAGGCGAAGGCGATGTGAATCTCTTCGGCGAGACGCTGCACCGGTTCTTCGCGCTCTATGCCGATATTCACCTCTTTAACCAGCTCACGCTGGTGCTGCAACCAACAGGGAAACGACTGAGATGGCGCGAGAATCACAGCCAGCACGTACCGGGCTGACTCTGGTCCTGAACATAGATATCTGGCGGGCCAATTTTTATCGTTTCTGCCAGCTGCTGGAGCAGGAAAATCCGGATGCGCCGAAACTGGGCACCACCAGCCATCCGGCCAACGATCCGGTACGATTCAGGCCCTGGCCTGGTATGGGATTCCCGGTCAGTACCCTGAAAGCGGTGGAGATCGACGAAGACAACCCGACATTGCCCCCAACGGTCCGCACGACATTTCTGGGGATGTATGGCGTGGACTCCCCTCTGCCGACGTCTTATCTGGATGACATTGCGCAGCGCCGGGAAGGCTATGAGGCGGTCACCTCGTTTCTGGATATCTTCAGCCACCGGATCACCACGCAGTATTACCGCATCTGGCGAAAATACGCCTATCCGGCCACCTTCGAGGCAGGTGGCCGCGATGCCACATCTCAGTGTCTGCTGGGGCTGGTGGGACTCGGTATACCGGGAACGGCTGAGCAGGTGGCGACGCCGGTTTCCCGCTTTCTGGCCCTGCTGGGCACCATGCGATTACCCACCCGCAATGCAGAAGGCATCCGGGCCCTGGTGAGCCTGCTGGCACCGAATACCCGGGCAATTATCACCGAACCGGATCCGGTGAAGGTCCATATCGATAACCGTAGCGGGCTGGGTGCAGGGAACCGCATCCGTCTTTCTCAGCGGGCCACGCTGGGTAAAACGGGCAGGGAAGCCTGTAGCAGAGTGCTGGTGACACTGGTCACGGAAGATCCCGGCGAAGCCGAAGGCTGGTTACCCGGTGGCATCCTCCATACCGATTTGCTGGTCCTGATGCGCGTCTATCTTGGTTACCGCAGCAATGCCCGACTGCGCCTCACTGTACCCGTGTGGTTGTTGCCTGAGCCGCGCCTGGGCAAAGGCAGGCGTATTCAGCTCGGGCGCACCGGCTTGCTCGGACTGAAGGACGGCAGACTCAGCGATAACCGGGAAACACTGACTGTCAGTCTGGGCTGCTATGAAGGGATCCGGTGTTCTGCGTTCCCTCCCGCTGAAGACGGACATTACCGCTTCGACTAAATACATATTCACATTCTCAATAAAGGAACTTTTGAATGGCAACAGTAACCCGCTGGTGGGCGCTGACGCTTATTGCCTGTGGTCTGCTCACAGGCTGCGGTCTGACACAGACCGTCACGGACGGTACGGTCAGCATCACGAAATCCATCTTCTACAAGAAAATTAAAACGCTGCATCTGGATTTTACCCCGCGCACGGCCATAAACGCCGATGGCGCACAGACGCCGCTGGCGACGATGGTGCGGGTCTACCAGCTTAAAGACCGTAAGAATATTGATGCAGCAGACTACCAGACGCTGCTGCGTAAGGCCGATACGGTCCTGAAAGAGGACGAGCTGGCGTCAAAAGAGCTGCTGGTGATGCCCGGGGGCAGCGTGACACTTAATATGCCCATGGATGAAGACGCTGAGTTCGTGGCGGTGGTGGGGCTGTTCAACCGTCCCGACATGCAGGACAACCGCTGGCGGCTGGTACTAAGCCGGGATGACCTTGACCCGGATACCCCCCGCACCATCGAGCTGGGCGAGGGCTGGCTCAGCCTCGTGCCGGTAAAGGAGTGATGTGATGGATAACTGGCTGGCGCTTTTCGACGGACAGACCCGATATTTTCTGGATATCAATGACAGTTCAGTGAAGCCGGATGTTCTGTGCTTTCGCGGAAGGGAAGCCCTGAGCGAGCCGTTCCGGTGGGACATTGAGTTCACCTCCGGGCAGGCGAACATCCCCCCGGAACAGGTGCTGATGAAATATGCGTCGTTGCGGATGCGGAGCGGCAAAAGTGTTCACGGGATAGTGACCCGTCTGGAATGGCTGTCCACATCAAAAGACCAGTCCCGTTACCGGCTCACGCTCAGTTCCCGGCTGGCGCTGCTGGGATACACCCGGCAGTGCGCCGTATTTCAGAACCAGTCCGTGCCGGAGGTGGTGGAGCAGGTTCTGCGCAGACACGGGCTGGAGGGACCTGATTTTGAATTCCGGCTGGAGCGCACATATCCTCCGCGTGAGATTATCACCCAGTGGCGGGAAACGGATTTGCAGTTCATTCAGCGCATTCTGTCTGAGGTGGGGATCTACTGGCGCACGGAGATGGATGATGTGCGCGGTCTGGATACGTACATTTTTGCCGACAGCCAGCTGAATTACCGGTTTGATGTGCGCCTGCCTTACCGTGAGCCATCGGGTCTGTTTGACGGGGCGGTGGAATCGGTCTGGGATGTGCGGACTTGGCAAAACATTGCCACCGGCACCGTCGCCACGCGTGATTACAACTACCGGACTTCCTCCACGCCGATGGATGCGACGGTCAGCGTGCGTAATGAGGCGGTCACCACCGGGGAGTATTACCGCTACGCAGCGCCTTACCGTGACGCAGGTGACGACACCAGCCCTGAGCCGGAAACTGAATCCGGCGCCTTTTATGCCCGTATCTACCATGAGCGGGAACTGAATAAATCAGCCCGCATCCACCTGTTCAGCAATGCTGCCCACCTCACGCCCGGGCAGGTGCTGGAGCCGCAGGGCGACGTCATTACGGCCCTGCAAGAGGGTGTTGTCCTCACGCTTGTGACCTTCCGGGGGGCCCGTGATTCCCGCCCGCACGTGTCGGTGTGGGGCATGCCCTACACCGAGCGTTACTGTTTCCGCCCGGCGGACATCCCGCGCCCGGAAATCCACGGCACGCTTCCGGCCCGGGTCGAGAGCCGGGAGAAAAATGATATTTATGCCCACCTTGACGAACAGGGGCGCTACCGGGTGAAGCTCGACTTCGACCGGGAAGGGACGGAACCCGGGTACGGCTACCTGTGGCTGCGGATGGCGAAACCGTATGCCGGAGACACGCTGGGGTGGCACACACCGCTCACCGACGGGACCGAAGTGGCGATTGCGTACAGCAACGGCGATATTGACCTGCCGTATATCGCATATGCCCTGCACGATTCTGAACATCCGGACCCTGTCTCCCGCGACAACCACACCCGCAACGTGCTTCGCACCCCGGCGAACAACAAGCTGCGGATGGAAGACAGGCGCGGGGTGGAGCACATCAAGCTCGCCACGGAATACGGCAAGACACAGCTCAACAGCGGGCACCTGGTGGACATCCAGGGGCAACGTCGCGGTCAGGGAACTGAGCTGCGCACCGATGAGTGGGGAACAATCCGTGCTGGAAAGGGACTCTTTGTCGCTGCGGATGCGCAGGCGAAAGCTCAGGGTGAGGCACTGGACATGGATGCCGCGCTGAAGGAAATCGACCGGCTTAATCAGCAATTGCAACAGCTGGAAATGGCGGCAGAGCAGGCTCAGGCGCTGAAGGGGGATGTCGACAGCCAGATACGGATGTTTGAGCAGCGGCTGAAACCGCTCAATGACGCGGTGCTTTTCTCGGCGCCGGAAGGGATGGCGCTGACCAGTGGTGAAGATATGCAGCTGGCCGCTGGCCGGAACCTGACGGTTAACGCCGGGGGGGATATCAGCGTCGGAACGATGGGCAATCTGACCACGCTTACCGGGGAGAAACTGGGGCTCTTTGCCCGCACCGGTCAACTGAGCCTGAAATCCGGAGAAGGGCCAGTGGATGTTCAGGCGCAAAACGCCAGCATGCGGTTGTTTGCTGAGAAGACGCTGACGCTGAGTTCAGCGAGTGACATTTCTTTTGCCGGGAAAAAACGTATCACCCTAATTGGTGGTGGAAGCTATCTGCGACTTGAGGCCGGGAAGGTCGAGTACGGTACGACAGCGTCGTATTTGCGCAAAGTGAAGCGGACGATGGCTGCGGGAGCGAATACAATACCGATAGAATCAAAAATGATTCAGCAAATTCACTCCCTCTATAACCTTCAATTTAAGTTAAACAATACAGTCGGAAATTTTGTTCCCCATGCAAGATATTTGTTAATTGATGAATCAGGGGAGATAACGTCAGGCATAACTGATGAAAATGGATACACTGATCCCATTTATACAAATGGAAAGAAAAAATTCAGTATTCATATTATCTTAAATCAAGAGGATGAAAATGAGCAATAGTAAGAATTATTACACTGAGGCCGTAAAGGTTGTTGATTTGCCTGTGTATTTGGATGAACAACATATCAATTATAAACTTGTTTTTATGGACCAAATAGGAATGCCTCTTACGGGGAAGCTGGACTCATCAAAAACGATCGCGTCAATTGGTATTAATGATAAGCACGTTAAAGTAATGCTAATCATTTACATTCAGGGCATTGAACTTAAGAAAATAAATTTAAGCGTTTTTGATGATGTAAAAACAAAAGAAATATCTTTAAAATCTACTGTATCAGAAACCTGTGCCGAACAAGATAATACGTGTTCATTTAACTTAAAGTTAAATATATACGCCATAAACAAGCAGAGCAATCAGGCCATTTTACTGGGCCTGAGTGAGATTGAAAAAATTGCGAAAGAACGGAACTTAACGCTTGGGTATTATATAAAAAGAAGATCTGGTGGTGTATCTAAAACATCGAAGGAAACAATAAATAAGATAAACAACTCGAGTGAAATTGCCAATAAATATATTAAGCATGCATTAGAGTGTTTAAAAAATGAAAGTAATGCAGGTAAGGGGGATTATTCAAGACTAATATACAGAGATTTAATGATGAAAACATTTGAATATTTCCTAAAGAACTCAAAAGATCCTGATTCGGTTGTTGATGAAATTGTCAGTATATTTGGTACAAATATGGAGGATAGTTACATGAGGTCAGAACTACTGGCCTTTTATCATATCTATGAGGCGCTTATTCCTAAAACACACACAAGCCCAGGATACGACAAAATTCAACATTTTACATATAGTGCGGGGAAAAGTTATAATACAATGCAAATTATAACAGATACAGCTCAATATGCGGGGGAAGCATATGATTTAATAAATGGAGGGAGCTGGGATGACACCAAATCAGACATGGAGGCTAATAACTTAGGGCAAGCCTACGGAACGAGGCTGTATGAAAAATACCATCCAGTGAGAGCTGCGATAAGAAATATGGATTGAGGATAAAAGATGAGATTTTTAATTTATATTTCATTGCTTACACTTCTTAGCATTGTTTTGTTTTATTCGTTAAATGTAGGCTATTATCGTGGGGAGTTATATTATTATAACCTTGTTAATGAGGGAGGGCTATCAAGTTATTTGAGTTCTTTATTTCGATTTGATTTAATAGTTGCCATTTTAAACTTTTCCTTATTGGTTTTGAGCTGTATTTTTTTGTCAAAAAATAAGCATAATAATTTCAAGTTTAGATTTTACACCCTGACTGGTTATTTTCTTTTTAATTTCACAAATAGCCTTGTGTTCGCAATAAAAAATTACATACGAAACTATTATGACGTTTTTGAGTTGAATGTTTTTGTTGTTTTGTTAAAAACATATGGTGGGGTTGTCAATCTAGTCTATATTACTCCATTAATATTATCCGGTGCTATGATGCTACTTTTTATGTTATTTGCAAAAAAGGGAGTGATTAAATATATCGAACGAAATGATATCTTTTAATGAAGATTAAAATAGTTTTTAATGAATTTTTTGCGAGAGTCTGATGTTGAAGCGTGGGGAGCTTAACCTAGATATTTCACGTTGATGACGTTCCACAGAACCTGAGGATTGTGACGCAAATCCAATTATCCCGACAGCCACGCACACAACCAGCTTAACGTATTCCGACATTGAATTCGTATTGCGCATTCTGTCTGAGGTAGGCATTTACTGGCGCACGATGATGGACGACGTGCGCGGTCTGGATACGTACATACTGGCCGACAGCCAGCTTAACTACCAGTTTGATGTGCAGTTGCCGTACCGCGAACCATCAGGCCTGTTTGACGGCGCGGCAGAATCGGTCTGGGATGTGCGGACCTGGCACAACATCGCCACCGGCACCGTCGCCACGCGGGATTACAACTACCGGAGAGCCTCTACGCCGATGAATGCGGCGGTCAGCGTGCGTAACGATGCGGTCACCACCGGGGAGCATTACCGCTACGCGGCACCTTATCGTGAAGCGGGCGATGACACTGACCCCGAGCCGGAAACCGAAACCGGCGCGTTTTATGCCCGGCTTCATCACGAGCGGGAACTCAATAAATCAGCCCGCATTCACCTGTTCAGCAACGCCTCACACCTTGCGCCCGGGCAGGTGCTGGAGCCGCAGGGGGATGTTATCTCGGCCCTGAAGGAAGGCGTTATCCTCACCCTGGTGACCTACCGGGGAGCCCGTGATTCCCGCCTGCACGTGTCGGTGTGGGGCATGCCCTACACCGAACGTTACTGTTTCCGCCCGGCGGAAATCCCGCGTCCGAAAATTCACGGCACGCTTCCGGCGCGGATTGAGAGCAGAGAAAAGAACGATATCTACGCTCAGCTTGACGGGCAGGGGCGCTACCGGGTGAAGCCGGACTTCGACCGGGAGGGGACGGAGCCGGGTTACGGCTATCTGTGGCTGCGGATGGCGAAGCCTTATGCCGGTGAAACGATGGGCTGGCATACGCCGCTCACCGACGGGACCGAAGTGGCGATTGCGTACAGCTACGGCGATATTGACCTGCCGTACATCGCGTATGCGCTGCACGACTCTGAGCATCCGGACCCCGTCACCCGTGACAACCACACCCGCAACGTGCTTTGCACCCCGGCGAACAACAAGCTGCGGATGGAAGACAGGCGTGGTGAGGAGCACATCAAGCTCGCCACGGAGTACGGTAAGACGCAGCTCAACAGCGGACATCTGGTGGACAGCCAGGGACAGCGTCGCGGTCAGGGTGCCGAACTGCGCACCGATGAACACGGCGTTATCCGTGCCGGGAAGGGGCTGTTGGTTGCTACGGCTGTGCAGTCGAAAGCGCAGGGTGAGGCCCTGGACAGGGATGCGGCGCTGAAGGAAATCGACAGGCTTAATCAGCAACTGCAACAGCTGGAAATGGCGGCAGAGCAGGCGCAGGCGCTGAAAGCGGATGTTGACAGCCAGATACGGATGTTCGAACAGCGGCTGAAACCGCTCAATGAGGCGCTGCTGATGTCCGCCCCGGAAGGGATGGCGCTGACCAGCGGTGAGCATCTGCAAATTGCCGCCAGCAAAAACGTCGCCATTAATGCTGGCGGAGATATCAGCACAGGCGCTATGGACAATCTGACCCTGCTTACCGGAGAGAAGCTGGGGCTCTTTGCCCGTACCGGTCAGCTGAGCGTCAAGTCAGGGGAAGGGCCGGTGGAGGTCCAGGCGCAGAACGCCAGTCTGCGGCTGTTTGCGGAGAAAAAGTTGACGATGAGTTCGGCAAGTGACATCTCGTTTGCCGGGAAAAAGCGTATCACGCTTATCGGCGGCGGGAGCTATCTGCGGCTGGAGGCAGGGAAGATTGAGTACGGTACGACAGCGATGTATTTGCGCAAAGTGAAAAGGACGATGACGGCAGGGGCAAACGACCTACCATTTGCGTCATTGAAGCAGATGGCAATGATCACTCAGTATTACGACAGAACGTTAAGTTTCTCTTCAAAAATTCAACTATCGTGTTGAAACGTCAGATGGAGAGAAATTACTTTCTGGCTCGGATACAAATGGATATATCGACAAGAGTGATAGTGAATCTGAGTACTGGGTCTTTTTAAGCTGAGTGATAATTCAATGAAAAAAATCAGTATTGAAGTCGATGGGAAATCTTATCTAATCGTTACAAAAGATGAAAAGACTGAATTGGGAATAAAAGGTCATACTACGCCTGAAAAAGATGAGGAAACACATGAAATCTACGTGCCAAATATATTAATAATTACAAGGAAAAATGCTGATGTATTATTTGTTTTGCGAGGTGGGGGAAATGATTCTTTTGCAATAATGATAGCTCAAGATCTGTATGATAAATTTCAGTATCAATGGTTTGAACCGTTAGCTGATAACTATCGGGAATTGTTATATGTTAACGAAGCTGATTACGCAAAAAAAAACCTACAAAATATTCAATTGGGATAATATTGCGGAATTTTCCGTTATTGACAGAACGCCTCTGGCGTTTCGTCCAAAAGGCGATGGTGACTGGAAAAATAATCGCGTGGGTGGTGACAGTTATCTCCTCGTAATGATAAATAAAATCCCATATTAGACAGATGCGGTTGGGCAAATACCTTTCGCCATAGACACATATAGAATGGCAAAAAATATACCATCAACAGTTGAAACAGGTATGATATGGGGAACTGGTAAACGTACTGATGTTGCCGATAGAACTAATACATATGATAATTTCTTTGTGCTCCGAGGGGCTTTATATGCAAGCCAAAGATTTACATATAGCATTAAATCTGGGGGTGGTACTTACCCTGCGGTGAATGTTGTTGAGCAAGACAATGGTACATCAGCTGATGCACTAGGTAACCCGATAACCTCAGAAGAGTATGCTAAATATGCGGATTGGAATAAATAAAAATATAAATTCACTTAATAGTAAATTACTGATCGGTTTACTAGCCTCTATGATCTATAGAATTATAACCATTTTAATTTCTTTATTTTATGCCAATTTTTTTTAATCCACACAAAATTCACATATCAACAAACCTCTATGGCTTTTATGTATATTTGTTTCTTGTGTTTTTCATATTCATATCAGCAGTTATTCCTAGGCGAGTAATAAGTGTCACAGTAGCAATAAGTTCAACTCTGCTATTGGGGATGGATATCTTCAGAGCTGATTTGCCATATAGGGTGTTATTGTTTGTTTTCTCTTCTTCTTTGTCTTATCTATTTGTTTTCTTCTCAAATAGTCAGTTGAGAAAAGTATCTTCTGGGTCATACGCATCCAAAGTGGTAAGGCGACTTAAATACATTCTGCTAATTGTTTATCCTGCATATCTCTTCTTTGAAGTGGAAATGTTTAGGAATGTGTCATTATTCATTGCCTGCGTTATATCTTTGACTTTCTTTATATCTTTTTTAAATAGAAAGTTAAAATAACATTTATTATTCAATAAATGTACGAGTCTTTGAATGGCAACAGTAACCCACTGGCGGGCGCTGACGCTTATTGCCTGTGGTCTGCTCACAGGCTGCGCTCTGACAAAGACCGTTACGGACGGTACGGTCAGCCTCACGAAATCCATCTTCTACAAGAAAATTAAAACGCTGCATCTGGATTTTACCCCGCGTACGGCTATTAACGCTGATGGCGCACAGACACCGCTGGCGACGATGGTGCGTGTCTGGCAGCTCAAAGATCGTAAAGCAGTTGATGCCGCCGATTACCAGACGCTGTTGCGGAATGCCGATACGGTCCTTAAAGACGACGTACTGGCGTCAAAATCGCTGCTGGTGATGCCCAAAGGCAGCGTGACGCTCAATATGCCCATGGATGAAGATGCTCAGTTCGTGGCTGTGGTGGGACTGTTTAACCGCCCGGATCAGAAGGACAACCGCTGGCGCCTGGTACTGACCCGTGACGATCTCGACCCGGACAAACCGCGCACGATTGAACTGGGTGATGGCTGGCTCAGCCTCGTGCCGGTGAAGAAGTGACGTGATGGATAACTGGTCAGCGCTTTTTGACGGACAGACCCGTTACTTTCTGGATATTAATGACTGTGAAGTGAAGCCGGATGTCCTGCGCTTTTACGGCATGGAAGCACTGAGCGAACCATTCCGCTGGGACATCGAGTTCACAACGTTTCAGGCGAACATTCCCCCGGAACAGGTGCTGATGAAATATGCCTCCTTCCGGATGCGGAGCGGCAAACGTGTGCACGGCATGGTGACCCGCCTGGAATGGCTTTCTACCTCAAAGGACCAGTCTCACTACCTTATCATTCATTTGAATAAGGTAGATATGGAGGAATATATTTACTGGAAAGAGGTGAATATAAATGCATAGCTTTATAAAAAAAACGTGCTGCTTCATGTTGATATCAATTTTCTTCTTTTGCGTTTTGCTAATGGTGATTAAGATCATGGCTTATCAAAACGCAATCAAGAATGATTCTATATGGAGTCGAGATAATAAATGCGAACTGACTACTTATATTCCTGACTATCGACCATATTGTGGTATTGGGAGAGTATTACGGTTGTTTTCCAATTAAACTTTTTTTGTTGTATATGATTCCAATGGGAATAAAATAAAAAGCTCTGCATGGCACTTTTGGCAAGCTCAGTTCTCTGATTCGGTTGCACCAGAATGGCACGGGCAATATGCAATGTATCCAACAAGTGAAGGGTGGGCTGGATGGAAAATTCCAGAGTGTGGTTAACGTTTAAAATGCCAATTCGCTCCGCCCCCTTGGTCAGAATTGACCTGGAAACGCGATTAAGGCAATGAAATAGTATGGGCTATAGCGACTTATTACCGTAAGTACGGTAAGCATCATATCAGTATCCGGTCACACTAATCGCTGATACGGATGAATATAAACTCTTAACAAATGGGTGAATACTGAAAGGTTGCTCTGGCGGCCAGTGTAATGACAAAGAAAGGTAAAATCAGGACTCACTACACCTGAATCAGTCACTGGGCTTAAAGCCGCGAAGGAAATAAGGCGTGAGTCAGGGAATTACATTGGGGCTGGCAGCGTTATAGCTGCAAATAAGCCAGGAATAATGCTGAACCCTACCCGTCAATGTCTAAACAATGGATGCTTTGCAAACGGAATGTGTTCATATAATGACTTATGCCAAAGGGACACAACACGCCATCGCTTTATGAAATGCTGAGCGGTAATTTCTCAGGGGGCCTGAGCCTCAGCCAGGTCAGCGAACAGAATCAGGTGATTTTATCAGTACTCGATAACATGCAGCGCATCCTCAACTGCCGCGCCGGTACGCTGGCCCACCTGCCGGACTACGGTCTGCCGGATATGACAAAAATCCTCCAGGGAATGCCCGGGACCGCCCACCAGCTGATCACTACACTGTCGGCCGTGTTGCTGAAATACGAGCCGCGCCTGAGCCGGATTAATGTGGTGATGCAGGAACAGATTCAGCCCGGTGAACTCCGCTACGCCATTGATGCGGAGCTGAAGGGGGTCGGGCTGGTGCGCTACGGCACGGAATTTATGCCCGAGGGCAGGGTATTAATCCGTCATCTGAAACAACAGCAATACCTCGATGCACGAGCCGCCATCTAGTTATTACTCAGGTTAAAACAGTTATGACAATAAATTCTGAACGCCAACTTAAAACCGGCGGGGATCCGCGCACGCTTGCGGATTACGCTGCCTTGCGCGACGAAATGAACAAGCTCACCCATCCGGCACGCCCGGATGTTAACTGGCAACATGCGGAAACGCTCTGTCTGTCACTGTTCGAGCATAACGGTGTGGAGCTACAAACGGCTGCCTGGTATACGCTCGCCCGCACGCATCTTGCCGGACTCTACGGCATGAATGAAGGGCTGGCGCTACTGGCTGCCCTGGTCGTCCGTCAGTGGGGTAGCCTCTGGCCACAGCCTGTTCATGCGCGAGTTGAAATCCTCAGCGCACTGAGCAAACGCCTGCAACAGGTGATGAGAACGCTGACGTTGACGTATGCCGATTTAGGGCAGCTTTATCAGGCTGAGGAGAATCTGAACGCTCTGAGTGACATGTTGCAGCGCCTCGAACTTAAGCATGCTGCTCAGCTTGATGCCCTGCGCTCGATGATGCAGAACGCAGCAGTGCGTCTGGAAAACAGCGAAAATACGGGCGTAAGTCTGCCGGGGAACGCGGTGGGGGCCGCGGAACTCCACCTCACAGAACCGACAGAGCGTTGTAAAAGGGTTTATGTGGTTCAGCCCGAGCCGTTGCTGAATAAAGAGCCTCCTGTATCCCTGAAGCAGTGGAAGCCATTTGCTGCGGGTATGTTGTCCATGCTGGTGGCTGCCAGTGTTGTCGCAGTGGCATGGCAGATGATGCATGCGCCAGATTCGGCGAAAATGCAGCTGGCCGCGTCCCTGGCTCCTATACCTGAAGGACTCTCTACAGCACAGTTGCAGGCGCTGCAACAAACGTCACCGCCACCTGAACCGGGGATCAGTAAGACACAGCAGATGTTAGCGCAGCTTTTACATCTGAAACCAGACTGGGCAGTAAGCTACGGCGACCGTCTGGTGCAGCAGGCGCTGACGCTGTGGCCTGAAGAGGCCAAATCCCTGGCGCAACAGTGGCACACGCAGATTAGCGTTGCCGGGCTTGCAGAGTCAGATCTGAATGGCTGGCATCAGGGGATGACGCAGTTACAGCAGTTGACGAACAGGCTGAACGCGCTGGATGAACAGAAGGGGAAGTACATGACGGTGAGTGAACTGAAATCAGCCGTGTTTGCCATGTCGCAGTCCTTCAGCCATACCGTTCCGCTTGAGGAGCAGCTTCGTCTGCTTTCTATTTTACCTGCCGGGCAACCCCTGTCAGCAGCGCAGCTAAACCAGACCGAACAGCATCTTCAGCAGTTGATTGCCAGCTATGCTCTGCTGAAGCACCAAAAAGAATAATGAGACTGGCGAAAAACACGGAGTTGACATGTCAGAAAGAGAGCGTTTTTTTAAGAAAGTGCAACAGAGTATCGGGGACAAACCGATCAATGTAAATACGGCTGAGGCCGAAGTCAGGGCGTTTTGTGAGCGGATGGAGGATCTTGCGCAGCAAATCATTACATGGTTTGAAGGTTCTGGTATTGAAATATTTTTATCTAAAAAACATATCACCGATTTAAGTACGGTTGGCTACAGCCTTAGTAGCGGTATATGTCGTTATGCTATTACGACGATCATTTTGCAAAATGGGGATCGCAGCGTCACCATTATGCCAGAACAGGTGATCAGGGGGGCGGAGAAGGGGTGTGTGACGATGAGTATTACTGTCCCCGATAGTCTGTCGGGGGCCAGGATATTCCATTTAAGCATGGCGCCTGAAGCAGGCTGGTATATTCGTCGCGGGCATCAAAGTGCAAAAGAGAATATCCTCATGACTGAGGATTGTTTTTTCAAGACTATCGACTGTCTGGCCTGAACGTCAGCCACCCTAACGGAAGGGGCGTGCAATAACGTAGTTAATATATATTAACTACGTTAACTTATTAAGCACCACTAAACATCGGCACTCTACAGTATCTCTCCTTAAATATATAATTACCGTTATTGAAGGAGTATCAGTAACCAAACGACAAGCCAGATATTTACCGTAACACATGTTTTTTATCCGCCTTAAGTAAAACTGCACATATCAAACTGCAAAACAACAAACCAGCGACGAACGTGAGGACAAATTCGTATGGCAATGCTATAACCCTTAATGCCAACCAAAATATAATGCCCCAGGAAAACGTATGCTAAGAAATATTAGTGTCAGAACGTTCATTGTCTATTTCCTTTTATGTGTATTTTTGGTAAGTGATGGAGTTATAGCACTATTTTCACGGAATTCTTCGCTTTTTATTGCAGTCATAATTGTACAATTCATCGCCTTATTTTTACTCTGGGCGTACATGACAAAATATCTTGTGACGCCGATCAATACTGTGAAAAAAAGTATTGAAGAAGTGACGTCAGGCAAACTTGGCGTGTCGATACCTGAATTTGGCAACAACTGTGCGGGACGTCTGATCCCGGGGATTAATAGTCTCTCCAGCAACATTGCAACGCTGGTCCGTGAGATCCGCGCCTCCTCGCAAACCGCGATGACCCTGTCAGATCAACTCTCTTCACGCAGCGCGCAGCTTTCCGTCAAAACAGAACAGCAGTCAGCTTCGCTGGTGCAAACGGCAGCCAGCATGGAAGAGATGGCTGCAAGTACAAAAAATAATGCCGACAATACCCGTTTAGCCAGCGAACAGGCGAATCTCGCGACGTTGCAGGCGCGTAAAGGCGGAGAGTTAATGGGGCAGGTCGCGAACAATATGCAGTCGATTACCGACTGCGCCCAGCAAATGACAGAGATTATCTCGCTGATTGACGGTATCGCTTTTCAGACCAATATTCTGGCGCTTAACGCCGCCGTTGAAGCGGCAAGAGCGGGCGACCATGGTAAAGGGTTTTCTGTGGTCGCGGGCGAAGTAAGAAGCCTTGCGCATCGTAGCGCCGAAGCGGCAAAAAATATTAAGTCATTGATTGAAGTTACCAGCCATAACGTGACACAGGGCGTTAACGTGGTCTCTGAAGCCGAAAAAAATATGCATGATATTGTTACCGGTTCGGGCAATGTGAGCAGACTGATGGATGAAATATCCGCCTCAACATCAGAACAGGAAAAAGGTATTTCACAAATTACGCAGGCATTGTCTGAGCTTGAACGCGTAACGCAGAGCAACGTGTCGATGGTTGAAGAACTCAATGGATCGTCAGATGTGCTGCGCAATCAGGTGATTGAGCTCCAGACACGAACACGTAATTTCCGTCTGGAAAATGAGCTCCAGGCTGACAATGCGTTAAGAAGCCGCGAATGGGCGGTGAATTCCTGAGCGTATTCAGGACGATGCCTCACATAATTATTGCTTAACCCTCGGCGAAAGCTAGACTGACACCGAAAGAGATAAAACGGTGGAGGCGCTGTGGAGAGCATCAAAGGGTCTGAGGTTAACGTACCTGACGCAGTTTTTGCATGGGTGTTTGATGGACGTGGCGGCGCAAGGCCGCTTGAAGATCAGGATCATATCGACAACGAACATCCATGCTGGCTGCACCTCAACTACACGCACCCGGACAGCGCCGAGTGGCTCGCGTCCACGCCGCTATTGCCCAACAACGTTCGGGATGCGCTGGCGGGAGAAAGTCTCAGACCCCGCGTCAGCCGGATGGGTGAGGGGACGTTAATTACGCTGCGTTGTATAAACGGCAGTACGGATGAGCGTCCGGATCAGCTGGTGGCCATGCGTGTTTATATGGATGAACGGCTGATTGTTTCCACCCGCCAGCGAAAAGTGCTGGCGCTGGATGACGTCATTAACGATCTGAAAGAGGGCACGGGACCAACGGATTGCGGCAGCTGGCTGGTGGATGTGTGTGATGCGTTGACCGAACATGCCAGCGAGTTTATAGAAGAACTTCACGATAAAATCATCGATCTGGAAGATAACTTGCTCGATCAGCAAATCCCCCCACGTGGTTTTCTGGCGTTGCTGCGTAAACAGCTCATCGTGATGCGCCGCTATATGACCCCCCAGCGCGACGTTTATGCGCGACTGGCCAGCGAACGCATGAGCTGGATGAACGACGATCAGCGCCGCAGAATGCAGGATATCGCTGACCGGCTCGGACGTGGTCTGGACGAGATTGACTCATGTATTGCCAGAACGGCAGTCATGGCGGATGAGATAGCCCAGGTAATGCAGGAGTCGTTAGCCAGGAGAACGTACACCATGTCGCTGATGGCGATGGTCTTTTTACCGAGTACCTTCCTGACGGGGTTGTTTGGCGTAAACCTAGGAGGGATCCCCGGCGGTGAATATCACTATGGCTTCACGACATTTTGCGTCATGTTAGTGGTTTTGATTGGCGGTGTTGCGTGGTGGTTGCATCGTAGTAAATGGCTGTAAATTTACGCTTTTCTGTGGCAGAGTCGGCTTCAAAACGACATTTTAATTGAGCGAAGTCAATAAACTCCGACCATGTTAGGTGCAATATTACTCCCGCAGGTGAATGCAACGTCAAGCGATGGGCGTTGCGCTCCATATTGTCTTACTTCCTTTTTTTGAATTACTGCATAGCACAATTGATTCGTACGACGCCGACTTCATAGTCGGCTTTTTTTTGCCTCCTGATTATCTGCGTCTACCCTTTAGGGGTCAGCACCCTAATCTGGAGGAAAAGATGAGTATTCTACTTGCCCTGCAACGCCTGAACACTTGGCAGTCCGATCCGGTGCCCACCGATCCGACGCCGATACCCGATCCTGTCCCACGTCCGCAGCCGATGCCTGATCCACCGCCGGATGAAGAGCCGATTAAATTGTCGCATCGTTAGCGCAGATCTGCGAGGATACGCGCCATCTGACTGCAATCATTACTACGAGAGTATATTGTGACCGCTTTTTCCACGCTGAACGTTCTGCCTGAAGCCCAACTGGCTAACCTGAATGAGTTGGGCTACCTCACTATGACCCCTGTCCAGGCCGCCGCGCTGCCGGCTATCCTTGAAGGCCGTGACGTGCGCGTGCAGGCGAAAACCGGCAGTGGAAAAACGGCTGCATTCGGGCTAGGCCTGTTACAACACATTGATGCAACCCTGTTTCAGACTCAGTCCCTGATACTCTGCCCGACGCGCGAGCTGGCCGACCAGGTCGCGGGTGAGCTGCGTCGTCTGGCGCGTTTTTTGCCTAACACTAAAATTTTAACGCTCTGCGGCGGGCAACCGTTTGGTGCGCAGCGCGATTCCCTTCAGCACGCGCCGCATATCATTGTGGCAACGCCGGGCCGTCTGCTCGATCACCTGCAAAAAGGCACCGTTTCACTCGATACACTGCAAACGCTGGTGATGGATGAAGCTGACCGCATGCTGGATATGGGCTTCAGCGATGCGATTGACGAAGTGATCCGCTTTGCGCCAGCCACGCGTCAGACGCTGCTCTTTTCTGCCACCTGGCCTGAGGCGATTGCGGCGATCAGCGGGCGCGTGCAGAAGAACCCGCTGACCATTGAAATCGATACTGTCGATGCGTTGCCGGCGATTGAGCAGCAGTTCTTCGAGACATCGCAGCAGGGCAAAATTCCACTGCTACAAAAATTGCTGAGCCAACACCAGCCAGCGTCCTGCGTGGTGTTCTGTAATACCAAAAAAGACTGTCAGGCGGTGTGCGATGCCCTGAATGATGCCGGGCAGAGCGCATTATCGCTGCATGGTGATCTGGAACAGCGCGATCGCGATCAGACGCTGGTGCGTTTCGCTAACGGCAGCGCTCGCGTGCTGGTTGCAACGGATGTGGCGGCCCGTGGTCTGGATATTAAATCGCTTGAGCTGGTGGTGAATTTCGAACTGGCATGGGATCCGGAAGTGCATGTCCACCGCATCGGGCGTACTGCGCGTGCGGGTAACAGTGGTCTCGCCATCAGCTTCTGCGCACCTGAAGAGGCGCAGCGCGCTAATATTCTTTCGGAAATGCTGCAACTGAAACTCAACTGGGTGAATACCCCAGGTAATATCAGCATCGCTCCGCTGGCGGCGGAAATGGCCACCCTGTGCATCGACGGCGGTAAAAAGGCCAAAATGCGTCCCGGTGACGTTCTGGGGGCGTTAACAGGGGATATGGGTCTCGACGGGGCAGATATTGGCAAGATCACGGTCCACCCTGCGCATGTCTACGTAGCGGTTCGCCAGTCGGTTGCGCATAAGGCCTGGAAACAGTTGCAGGGCGGGAAGATTAAAGGGAAAACCTGCCGCGTTCGACTGCTGAAGTAAGCTTAAAACGCGTCTCAGAAACAATATCTGAGACGCTGCCAGGTTACTTGACTTCTACCACGTTCAGGCGCAGTTCATCGAATTGCGCATCCTCTTCCTCTGGCTGCCAGCCAGCAGGCTGCATCGGGATCTCTTCGCGATCAAACGCCAGATCCCCGCCATTCACCACTTCTGAACCGTGGTTAATCCCTTTGAAATCGAACAGTTCAACGTCGGCGAGGTGCGAAGGCACCACGTTCTGCATGGCGCTGAACATGGTTTCGATGCGGCCCGGATAGCGTTTATCCCAGTCACGCAGCATGTCGCCAATGACCTGACGTTGCAGGTTCGGCTGTGAGCCGCACAGATTGCACGGAATGATAGGGAAGGCTTTGGCCTGAGAGAAACGCTCAATGTCTTTCTCGCGGCAGTAGGCAAGTGGGCGGATCACGATGTGTTTGCCGTCGTCGCTCATCAGCTTCGGTGGCATTCCCTTCATTTTGCCGCCGTAGAACATATTCAGAAACAGCGTTTGCAGAATGTCGTCCCGGTGATGGCCAAGCGCAATCTTGGTGGCACCCAGTTC
Source organism: Enterobacter sp. CRENT-193 (assembly GCF_002787395.1). Lineage (NCBI taxonomy): Bacteria > Pseudomonadati > Pseudomonadota > Gammaproteobacteria > Enterobacterales > Enterobacteriaceae > Enterobacter > Enterobacter sp. CRENT-193. The sequence goes on from NZ_CP024812.1 coordinate 3,098,390, forward strand.
GGTTGCGGTGCGGTACAGAATGCCGCGACGCAAACGTGAGCAGAGCGAGCAGGTCGTTTTGCCCTCTGGGATCTTCTCTTTAACAATGCCGTAGGTATTCTCTTCTACGATTTTGTACTCAACGCCCAGGTTATCAAGGTACTCCGGCAGGATATGCTCCGGGAAGCCAGGTTGTTTCTGATCGAGGTTAACCGCGACCAGGGAAAAGTTCACCGGTGCGCTTTGCTGTAGATTACGCAGGATCTCCAGCATGGTGTAGCTGTCTTTACCGCCCGACAGGCAGACCATGATGCGATCGCCTTCTTCAATCATGTTGAAGTCTGCAATGGCTTCGCCCACGTTACGGCGCAGTCGCTTTTGCAGTTTATTCAGGTTGTATTGCTCTTTCTTTGTATTTGATTGATTTTCTTGCATTTATTACTACCTTCGGAGCCAATAGGGGCATAATAGGGGCAAAAATTCTTCAGCGTGCGAGCTTGTCGTTAAGCATCAGCACCTGTTCGCCATTCATTTCTTCAATCCACGCACCGTAGACTTCATAAACCATTTGCGCGTTTTCATGCCCCATCTGGCTGGCTATGAAAGACGGATTAGCGCCGGCAGATAAAAGCCAGCAGGCAAAAGTATGCCGCGTATGGTACGGATTCCGGCGGCGAATACCAGCACGTTTTACAGCTGCGTTAAATCTGGAGCCGATACTCGATAAAGAGTAGTAGGCCTTCTGTATGCCCTTGCGCATCCTGGGCATGAAAACAAACCGCAGGTTCTGATATTCCATCGCACCATACTCTCGGTGATGAAACACAATCTCGGTTTTGGGCTGTAACGAAGTCAGCTTACGCTGTGCCTTCAAGGCCTCTAGTGCTGGCTCTAAAAGCGTGATAACGCGATCACCTGCATCGGTTTTTGGTGGGACGAACATTCCTAGCGCATTAAGGTTGCGCTGTATATGAGCCGTACCTTTTTCCCAGTCGATATCTTCCCAGGCAAGAGCTGCAAGCTCTCCATGACGGACACCAGTATAAACTGCGAACGTCCACATATTGAGGCTTTGGCCACGCTCGGATGCCGCAAGCAAACTAAACTCCTGCTTCGTTAAAGGATCCGGTTTTACTTTCCCTTTGTGTAGTTTCTTGATCCCTTCAAAGGGTTTGCCACTGATAAAGCCAGACTTGTGTGCAAACCGAAGAAGAGAGCACAGAAGCGATATATAGTTGTTCACGGTACGCACAGTGCGTCCCTGTTTGTTACTTCTGGGATTTGCCAGGTAAAGTGTCTCACCGTTCAACAGCTCCTTTCTGTATTTCAGAATGTCGCTGTGGCGTATAGTTGAAACAGGCGTATCTCCGTTAATGATGTGCATTAACGTACCGAGTTGTGAGCGAGTCTTACGCATGGTATTCGCGCTAATTTCGGTTTCTTTAATGCTCGTCCACAGCTCACACAGCTCTGAAAAGGTTTGAACTGAAACAGTGGTTACGGTTTTTTTTGCTCTGGACGATGAAGGAAAGCGCTGATGGTAATCAAACTCTCCAAGGTTGATCTCACTAACGATCACAGCCCGAAGATTCCCGGCTTTTTTGATGTTCGCCGGGGTGTTAATCCAACCTTTGAGAATTTCGCGGCAACGCTTTCCCCGGTACATAAACCAGATACAAATCTTATTGTTTCTGATTTCGACACCTGTAGGCAAAGCTGCCATCTTACGCATCCCTTATTAACTGATTAATTCTCGGATAGTTATACCAGGTTGTGCCACGCAAGGTTTTTTCCCCAGAAGGCGATATCCGTTTAAAATGGACACCTTCTACCCAGCAGCCCTGGCGATACTTCTCAATCTGTCGTTGGGTCAGGCCTGTTTTTTCTGTGAGCCTGGCGCCAACAACCCATTCTTCGTTAAAAATTACCTGCGACATGGTTCACCTCAGGTAACCGGCATGAGTATAGATATGCCGGTCTTCAGTCGTTGATATTTCAGTTTCAGTTTGCCTGGCCGGGCAGGGAACGCAGTCGGCGCATGCCGGTCATTGCTGTGGCCACGTAGCTTGCCTTGCAGTTCACTACCTCGACCCAGACCTTCACGCCTTCCACTCTCACCGTATAGGTCTCTTTCATCTTGCTGCGCCCATAGTCACCATATCTTTGCTGGTGGGCTGCGAGCGCGATTTCACATGCCTGGCGAGCTAAAGGGGATTGCTTACTGCCTCGATTAATCAGTCGCATTTCTTCTCCTTGAGGGAGGGTTTCTCCTCCCGATCTCGTTAGTCCACGTATTCCGGTTTCATATCCGCCAGGGTGATGCTGAACTGATCGTGTAGTTCCTCTCCTAAATGGCGTTTCACAGATGCCAACACGCGTTCAGCTTCGCCAAAGCGTTCTGCCGCACCGGGTTCATCTGGAGATGGTAGGGAGTTGATTGCCGCTTCCACCTTGTTACGAGCATCAACCAGGTAATAACGCTTCACAGCTTTGTTCTTCAGTTCAGTGAACAGGGCAGAACCCAGCGTTACTTTCACGGTTTCAATATCTGCGCGCAGAGCTTTAGCGCTATCCACATCCTGAGCCGCCTCGATCCGGTCACGGAAATCATCAGCAAGTGCATCAATATTTTGAGCTGATTCCTGAGCCGTTTGAGTCATAGTGACGTTGTCACCTGAAATGTCTGCAAGGCTTACGTGCTGCGCCGGTGCTGGGTTTACCTCTCGTTCTTCACGGCGATCATCCAGTTCATCCGGGGTATAAACACCCAGAATCACATCCGGGCAGAACAGTCTCGCCCAGCGTTTGACAGCCAAATATGCCAACTGCTGGCGTGGGTCGTCAGCCCACAGGGTAGAGTTTCGGGTTCGGGCCTGAGCCAGCAGTAAATCAAGTTCTCTCGGCTGATCTTCACCTTTCAGAGTTGCGCGGATAATGATGCCGATCCCGGCTTCGTCAGCCAGGGTCCAGCCCGGGACGCGGTACTCGCCTTTATCGCCTTTACGGATGTGGAATTTTCCTACAACCTTTTCCCATGGACCGTACCACTCATAATCAAAACGACTGGCAAGCACGCCGCTGCGTGAAATGACGGCATTAACCAGTTGAGCTTCATACCCGAGCACACCGTTAATCAGGTGCGTCTTCTGCGCCACGGCAAAGGGATTCATCTGCCACTGTGCCGCTTGCATTGCTACCGCCATGCAGTCGGCCTGATTACCCTGTAAGTGTTTAGGAACAGTCGCGGTGCCTTGCGCCATGATCTGCGCGAACGTGCTGATGGCGTTCAGATACTGGGAATCGAACAAAGCCACGTTGGAGTTAATAACGGTGTTCTGGTCAGCAACGGAAACGTTTGTGTTATGCATAAATCCCCCTTAAGCCTGAGCGCGCAGCGCTTCGAGGCGGCGCAGGTCGAAGTCGTTCAGTTCATCGGTGTAATCGGTAGTGATCGGCGCTGGCCATTCGCCCGTGTCGAATCCGGTTGCTATGGCACGCATCGTTTTGCGGTACTCGAGCATGCCCAGTTCCAGCAGTTCGGTGGATGCCTCAATGATGGCGATCCAGTGGTAGTTCTCGTCTTTGTTGACGAATATCCAGAAGAACTGGTCCAGCCCCGCGGTCTCGCAATACATAGCTGCGCTGAGGTGGTAGTCCCGGTCAATGATTTCCCGGTGTAGCCTGGCGCGCAGACTTTCTTGCTTCACATTCCACATGCTGATGGTTTTCAGGTCAGCACCGATGCGCACGCCGTCCAGTTCAATCTCAAGGTCAGGGCGTACACGCACTTCTAAACCTGTTTCGTCGTCAAAGCCGAAGTAACTCACTTCAACGGCGCGGCTTGGATGTGTCAGCAGCATGCCGGCGGTCGGGTGCGCCAGGAGTGCAGATTGAATTGCCCGCGCTGTGGCCAGTTGCTGGCGGGTAACCAGAATCTTTTCGCCAGGGTTGTCGCGCCAGGCATCCAGCAGTTCGTCGGCGAATATGGCATCGGGCTTAACCGACTTAACTGCCTGGATCATGTCTGCTTTAGTGCCGGACACTTTCAGCGGCGTCGGTTTCTGCGCTTCCTGTGCGACCAAATCAGGATTGATGATCGCTAATTGCTCGAGTAGCGCATCACGGCTGCCGTTGGTTTTAACCGGCACGGGCAGGGTGGCGTTGTACTCTTTAATGCATGCCTTCATTGCCGTTGCTGTCTGTTTATGGCCTTCTTCAATACGCTGGTAGTCAGCTGGGAGAGCCATATAGCTTTGAGCCGTTTCTTCCAGGCTCGCGCCAAGCGGCACTGGAGCGGGAAGGGATGCGTTATGTTGTTCAAGCAACGCTTTAATCTCGTCAGCACTCAGCAGCGCCGGCAGGCTGGCGTTGTACGCGTCGATGAACTCGCGCAGGGTTGCGGTGGTGGTGAAAGCATCCTCCGGGATCTCCGGTTCTAAGCTGAACTCTGCTTCGAGGTTTTCCGGCTGCAATGCAAGGGCATGCACCAGGTTTCCCATGTCCAGCACTTTTGATGCTATGCGAGGGATAGTTTTAGCTACATGGCGCGCATTGAAGTACATCAGGCTGACGCGGGCATCTTTCACCTGAGTTGAGCTGATGCCGTTTGCTGCGTGATAAACATCATTCGGCAGACCTTCGTAGCGGTCAGGTTCGAAGTAGGCCGGGTATTCGATTACTGGCTCTGACTGTTGCTCTTCCGGCGCTATGGAATCTGTCTGCGTATTAGCTGCATAAGCGCCTTCGCCTGGTTGTACCGAATCAACATCTTCGTCTTTCTCTGGCTTAGCCGTTTCCATCTGCACATCGCTGGTGGTCTCCGCTGTGTATTTCGTGTTTTCGACTTCATTTGAGGAGGTATTGACGACCGGTTCGGTATTTCCACCCATCAGGCCATCGATGGAGAACACGCCGCTGCCGAGATTTTCAACCTGCGGTTGTTCAGCTGGGGCTCCAGTCTCAACTACAGGAGTAGGCAACGGCAGTAATTTCACAGCAGAGTTAAATTCAGCCGTCATGGTTTTATTCACAAACTCAAGATGAGCCGCTGGCGTGTGGTGGATGTTATCTGGCGCGATGCGGATCAAGTTGAAGATTGCCGCACGGTTAACCGCCAGTATGCCGGGCTGATTACGCAGGATGGCGCTCCAGGATTTCCATGGTTCTTCTTTCTTCGCCACGATTTCTTTGGCACGTCGTAACACGCTCGAAGGAATTTCGAAGTGGTGGAAGTCCATAGGCAGTAGGGCGCATGCGATCTCAAGATCGAGAGTGTCCAGAGTGTGATGCGCGCCTTCGCCGCGATCCGTTACATAGCCGCCGTCGGCATTGGTACCAGAATCGGTGCGCTGAACATTACTAATGCGGTTACCGGCTGCCCATTCGCGAACGAGAATGCCGCGGTCAATGTAATCAGTCGCCGCCCAGATTCTGGTGAATCGGAGAACCAAAGCGAGTTCGTGACGCTTCTCCTGGCTGAACACTTTGCGAATGGCGTCGGTGTAGCGCCACAGGTCTTTGGTATCGTAACCCTTCACCTCTTCGCAGTTTTCTGCCGCCAGCAGCAGGTTCTGGACATAGCTGTTGTCTGTGTCCATTTCCAGCGCGCTGATACCTTCGTATTCTTCGCGGGTCAAGTGGTGGCGCAGTTCGTCGGCGGTGAACTGAGCGAGTAGCTGCTTGCGAAATGGCATACGAACGACTGGATAACGTGTGGTTTCGTCATCATTCTCGTCAATCTGGATACCGTTATCAGGTTCCAGAAACTGATCGGTTGTAACACCGGTCTCGCTGGCGCTTTCTGATTTGAGAAGATTAAGCTTTCCGCTTCTCCACTCTTCAATTAACTGATTGCGATCGCTGGCATCTGCTCTCGCCCAGTCAGCCATGAATGCAGCGATAATTTCAGTTTCGTGCGCTTCATCTGGCGCGAATACCTGCTTAATCGCCTGAACCAGTTTCCACTCAGCGTTCAGGCTGAGTTCGGCAACTTCAGGGATGTCGTTTTTCGCCAGCAGCAGGTTCTGGAGATAGGTGTTGCCTTCATCCAGTGACATTTTGCTGGCAGCCAGCTGCTGCTCTTTACTGATGTATGACTGGTATTTGTCGTTGGTCAGGTGGACGGCAAAACGGACCGCTGGAGTGCGGTTTTCAAGCGGGACACTCTCGACGGAATTTTCGACATTAACGGACGTTTCCGATGCCGCGGTGTTGTCCATGGCTCCAGTAGACTCAGCACCAGCCTTTGGCAGCCAGGTGCGTCCATCGTCCTGCAGTTTGTAACGTTTGCACCAGGTGTAATCCACGGTGCTTTCTTTCGGGAGGTCGTTATACACCGGGAAATCGGTGCGAACCGGTTTGGCGTAATCCTTACCGCGTCCGGTTTCAATACCGGCATCTTCGAGCTCAACATCGAGCTGCAGGTTGGCACGGGCTTCTGATTTCGCAGTGAACCAAATCACTGCGTCTTCTTTGCCGGATTTCTGCGTAGCCTTAACTACATAGAAAAATTCCATGTGAGATCCTCTTTTTTGGATGTAAGATCCCCGGGCCAGAGAAAGCGCCCATTGGGTGAACTTTGGTTTTTTAAGTAGTTTTCCGGTGTAACTTTGGTCGGGAGCACCGGACGTACGGGCCGCCTTGCGCGGCTTTTACGTTATGCCTCGTGGGCCATCTGGTCGTACGAAGCACAACGTTCAGAGCAGTATTCTTTTTCTTTGCGCGCCAGCTGTGCGCCGTTGCAATAGAGAAGGGTACTTTTGACTACTTTCGCCGGTTCAACCGGCTTGCCGCAGTACCCGCATTTCGTTGAGTTACACATCTGGATTCCCCTTTTGCGCCAGCAGGTAGCACAGGCGGCGAAGAATCACCTCGAAGAAGTTCAGCTTTACAGCCTGCTGCCGTCCTGGTTTGCGTGCGAAATCAATCATTCTCACCCTCGTTTGCCTTATCGCCGGCCAGCGGAACGTTTACACCTGATGCGCGTTAATCTCTCCACCTCATCCGAATATTCGTATGCCATCGGCGGCTACTTCGTGGGCGTCCTGCCTTGGTGGAACGTGATGCGTCTTGTTGAGTTAGATTAAACACAAAGTTTAAGTTGCAGTCAACAAAATGAGTAATTTTAAATAAACAAAATGTTTATATGATGCTTATGGAGAGTGAAATTTTGTTCTTTGGAGGCAAAAAATTCGACGAAATGGTACAGGCAGGAAGCCCGGGGAATGGACGCTTAGTACAAGGGATGTGCTAGTTATTCGAGGCGCATAAAAAAAGGCCACTTTATGGCCATTTCTTATAGTAGATCTTTACGAATCATTGCTGAAAGGATTACTCAATCATCCTGCGAACGAATCCGGCCTTTCATATACTTATCATATAGTTCGTCCAGCTCTTTCAGGCGAAGCGCGAAGATGCGAAGCATGTTCTGTTGCTCTTCTTCGGGAAGCTGACGGTAAAGTTCCAACAGGCGTTGTTCGTCCGGCTTCAGTCCATCTTTCTCGCCAACATCTTGGCCAAGCAGCCACTCAAGGCTCACCCCAAGCGCATCCGCCAGCTTAATCGCTGAGCTTTTACCAATCGTCCCGCGTACGAACCAGTTATTGACCGATTGAGCACTGACGCCACAAATACGGGCCATGTCTGATTTGGTCAACTTCTTGAGCTCAAGAACCTCGTTAAGCCGCTGAACTTGTGGGTGGTTAATCTGATGAGTTTTTTCTTTCATGGACGAATTCTAAACCAAATGTTTATTAGCTCAATATTCAAAATGTTGACATAAACATAAACAAAATGTTTAATTGCGTTGTTGTTACAGGAGCTATTTATGAAAGCAATTGATAAAGCAATTACTAAAGCAGGAACTGCTACGCGCTTAGCCCAACTGCTAACCGTAAGCGCCATGACTGTTAGTCATTGGCGAAATCGATATCAGGGCGTCGTCCCGGCAGATCGAGTTTTGCAAATTTATGGGGTTACCGGCGTAACTCCGCACGAGTTGCGCCCAGATCTCTACCCAAACCCAACAGACGGTTTACCTAAACAGGAGCCTTAACTATGCAAACTGTTTCATTTCAACAGAGTAGCAGAGCATCCTCTAATCCACTGATATTCCCGTGTCATCAAAGTGAACCGGCAGAGCAGGAAATTGATCACCGCGATATTTGTAATGCAGTCCGGGCGTGGGCAGCGGCAGAAGGGCGCGTAGCTGTTGCGCTTCAAATTCAAGAAGCAGCGGAAGAACTTCAAGTTGTTGGCGTGGATTTTTCAGGCCAGGCCGATGTCTGGAACGTGAAGCTGTTCCGCTGGCTCGACAACAAAGAAGACTCCGCATCGTACCGGAGAAACGTCGAACAGCTGGTGCCCGCGATCATGTCTGTATTACCGATTCGGTATCGCGACCGTGTCGTAAAGAACGACACTTTCGCGTATCGCATGGCCAGACTGGAAAAAGAGGTGAGTGAGGCGAAGCAAGCTCTGATGCTCGATGCACCGAAGAAGGAAAAACTGAAGGAGTTAGGCGAGGGGATTTTCGAAATGTTCAGAGTCGATCCGGACCTTACGGCGCCGCTGTTGGCGATGGTCACAACCATGTTGGGGGCAATGTGAAGACTTCAGAAAAGGCGAAAGCCGCGGTGCTCGAACACCAACGGCTTTCAGGTGCAAAAACGGAGTGTAATTGCGGAGCTAAGTATGTCAAACACAGCTGAAATTATCAATTTCCCCCATAGAAACGAACAACCGGGAGGTCGTATGGCCGACCTGTCGAACGGGTATACCAAGGTCGCTAACGAGATCCAACAGCTCAAGCCTCGTCTGAGAATGTCAGGCCGGGAGTGGCAATGTTTTGAAGCGGTGATCTGGCTTACCTACGGCTGGAACAAGAAGCAGGACCGCGTGACGAACACGGTGATTGCCGAGCTTACAGGGCTGAGTGATTCGCATGTTTCTGATGCGCTCAAATCACTCGCAGAACGTAAAATTATCTTCAGTCAGAAGCAGGGCGTGATGAAAACGGTCGGTATAAATACTGACCTTTCAGCCTGGATTTTAGACAAACCGAAAACGGGAAAAACCTTCCCGAAAACGGGAAAAGTGTTACCGAAAACGGGAAAAATCTTCCCGGAAACGGTAGACACCCAAGACTATAACAAGAACAATATTAAAAGATCCTCGTCTCGGAATTCTGACGAATCCCGAAACCAGAAAACTCAAAAGTTTCTCTCACGCCATCCAGAAGCTGCCGCCGGGATATACACCCCGGCAGGTAAATCATGGGGATCCGCTGACGACCTCAAGGCCGCTCGCTGGATTTACGACAGGCTTCTTACCGTCAACGCATCGCTATCTGAACCCAACTGGGCTGAATGGGCAAACACCATCAGGCTGATGCGTGTCCAGGACAATCGGACTCACTACGAAATCTGTGATTTGTTCCAGTGGGCTAACCGGGACGAGTTCTGGAAAGACAACATCCTGAGCCCCTCAAGTCTGCGAAAGCAGTGGGATCAGCTCACCACCAAACGGCTGCGTGCAACCGGAGCGGTAAAACCTTCCCGGGGCAGCATCGATCTGCATAACACCGACTGGATTGACGGGGTGCTGGAATGAAAAACCTAGCCGAGAGCATTCGCAATTTTGACCGGGAACAGGTTCGCCGCGTGGCGCACAACATGCCTGAGCAGTACACCGAACGCGAACAAACGCAGCAGGTGGCGCAGATTATCAACGGGTTATTCGTTCAGCTGGCGGCCGCGTTTCCGGCAAGCCTGGTTAATCGCAGCCAGGAAGACGTGAACGAGATTCGCCGGCAATGGGTGCTGGCGTTCAAAGAAAACGGGATAACCACAATGGAGCAGGTTGAAGCAGGCATGCGCATGGTGCGTCGCCAGGAGCGTCCATTCCTGCCGTCACCTGGCCAGTTCATCAAGTGGTGCAGGGAAGGGCGCTGCGTGCTGGGGGTCACCACCGCAGACGTGATGGCTGAATACTGGAAGTGGCGCAAGCTGGTGTTTCGGTACCCGAGCAGTGAGCAGTACCCCTGGCCGAAGCCGGTTTATTACCACATTTGCCTCGAGCTGCGGCGTCGCGGAACTGATGGCCAACTCAGTCACAAAGAGCTTGAGCGTGAGGCCGGTGATATTCTTGATAGGTGGGAAAAGCGGGTGCTAGCCGGGAAGCCGATTCCGCCTATTCGTCGGGCGTTGGCTGCGCCAGTTGCTCCGAAAGGGCCGACACCGGCGGAGCTTTTGAAAGCTAAATATCAACGGATGAAAGCAGATGGCAGGGCATAGTGAGGAAATGGTCTGTTATGAGCGAGAAGCGGACTCTACCGTGGATTTTATCAACACTCAGGGTTTGCTTTTAAAAATTGTTATCCAGTTTTACTGCATGAGGTATCCCATAATTGTCCTACCGTTTTACTCATTTTTTGTCTCTTTTATCTATGACATCAATGGTTAAGATTACAACGTCTGAGCAGACGTACTAATTTAAATTCTGTCATTCAGTCGTAGCGATTCTGTGAGGCATCTTTTTATTTTAAACAACTCAAAAAGGTGGAAATAACGATGAAGCGTCCAAACTGGTTTCAAGTTTCCGATAAAGGTGGCAAGGCTATAGCAGCGCTCCATCATTACGCCACTACTGGTACAGGTTTACCTGCCGAGCTGATCCATTTAATTTTTTTAAGAGTTTCCCAGATCAATGGTTGTGCACACTGCATAGATATACATACTCGCGATCTTATCAAGAGTGGCATGTCCGTCGAAAAGATTGTATTGGTGCCTGTCTGGCGAGAAGCTACCTATTTATTCTCGGATATAGAGCAAGCTGCCCTCTCATGGGCGGAAGAAGTTACCCGTGTTAGTGAAACACATGCTTCCGATGAAGCATATTCCGCAGCGCTTTCTGTATTCGGTGAAAAAGATTTGGTTGAACTTACCATTGTTATTGCCACCATGAATGCCATTAATCGTATGGGTATTAGTTTTCGAATGAAGCCGCTTGCTAAAGCTTGACAGATGTAAATAGCTCCCATAAGGGACTCTGGAGCTATATTAAAGTCTGCTTCTGGCACACAAATGACATCCCAGCCTGTGCATGACCGTAAAAACTACCTTCACTTGATAAGCCGCTTCGGGTTATGACGAGGCGCTTGTGTGACATGCTGGAAAACCAATTTAGGCGTTTACTGAAAGCCTGGTTACCCTGGCTAAACGACCCTTAGAAATTTCTAAGGCGAAATAGTCACATAAGTCTTCTCCACGTGTGTTATAACCGAGTTACAAATCGCCACCACTGGCGGTAAAGAGGCATCTCATGAAACAGCGCATTACAAGAGCAATCGGCCTCAGCAAGTTCTCGCCACGTTGGGTTAAGGTTATCTGTTTACGATTGACTAAAAACGATATTGAGCGCTCCCTCAACGCTCTTCTGGCCACAATTGATGAATCTGACCTATCTTCGGAGCAAGTCAAAGCATTAAGGGAATGCGTTGAGAGAATTAACATCGAAAGGGGAAAGAGGATGAAAGCGTGAGCACTTCAGATAAAAGGTAAGCCAATACTGTATAGGCGCGGCAGCGTTTGCTGCCCAAGTATCGCTTACCGGTCGGTACCAGCTGAGCTATAAAAGCCAAATATGACTGGATGAAAACTGGTAGGAGGGTATAGGGATGAACTGGTTCTTCGTAAACGAAATTGAGGCCAAATATCTAAGCCTGCTCCGTTTACCGCATTTTAGCTGAGTACTGAAGCATTGCTTTTGCACCCGCCGGGCCCGCTGACTTTTCACTATATATTAGTTTATCCGCTTCCAGCTTGACACCCATCGATTATGACTGCGTTAAGCCTATGAAAAAGTAATAAGTCTACAAGTTTTTTTTTAACATTCTATGAATTCATTAGATTCTGGCCAGAAGATCTTCAAATATCCATTTTTATCATATTTTGAAAAAAGATTGCCCTGGAAGCAAAATATACCAGCGGATTCTAGCCACATCCATTCTTCTGGTTGTTCGACACCTGTTGCACAAATCCTTATCTCTAAAAGTTCGCCGCAACGTATTAAACTTTGTAGTATCGCCTGCTTAGAGCCGTCCTTATGTATATTATGGATTAGTTGAGGGTGTATTTTGAGCTTCTCAGGCTGAAATTTCGAAAGAAACAATAAACCTGCATTTCCCACACCAAAGTCATTAATAGCAACACTTAAACCGCAGCTTTTGAGAATCTGCACGGAATGCGCGAACTCATCAATTTCAGGGATTATTTCGCTCTCAGAAAACTCAACTAAAACTTGTTCTGGGTGTAAGTTACTTTCTCTGATGTAATCGAGCAAAATCTCAATCGCATTCGGCACCCTCAGTAAGGTTAAAGGCAGGAGTGTTATTGATACTCGTTGTGAAGAGGTAATGAAACCCCCTGCAATTTTTAACAAATCTTTCTTCGATTCCAAATCAAAAAGTAAATTATTGGCTTTTATAACGTCATTATCTGATTTAGCATTCAAGACAAAAGAATGAATCTGGGCAGCGAGAGGGTCTATAACTGCATACATGTCTTCGATAATGGCGGGATCAACTGATGATACATCTATTTGATCGGATGAAAAAAACCAACTGAACCTATCAGGAAGTTCATAATAGCTATCTGTCTCAGCAGAATCTATAAATGTACGGAAAAACCTTAAGGCTCTGTCGTTGTAAAGCATTTTATGTTGGGTTGTTCCACGTTGAAGAACCCTGTCCAGACACTCTTCTTTACTGAATAGTCTTATATCAATTAATTCCATGCCTGAGCGGCCAAATCGTCGATAGGGGGCATAATCGGATAAGAGTTCTACAATGTTAAAGTGAAGTGTATCTAGGCAAATCTTTTCATAGATTTGCATTACAGCTGCTTCATCACCTTCCAGAAGCTGTAAGAAATGAATCCCATTGAAAAGTAAAACACCAGTTACCCCCGTACATTCATTTCGGGAATTTGCTTCACTGACCATGTCAATAATGGATTGAATTGGTGTATCAGCTCGCAGGTGGCTTCGGTAGATGATAGTAGTAAGCATAGTTGCACACTTTAAAGGATTTTCTTCTAAAGTAGCATACGAAAGGTCAGTTAGGGCTATTTAACTGAAAAATTTACAAAAACGAGTACGGTAAAGTTAAAATTGTGCATGAAGAGTACAATGCTTCACAAAAAACCATTAAATTAACGTGGTTTAATCCTGCGAGAAATTCACGATTCTGCAACGTAAATTTGCTTGGTATGCACACGTGACAAAGTAAAAATTGATTCTAAGATTGCGGTAGTAAAAATTATCACATGGAGGTTCTAATGGTTTTCATTGTGGCTTTAACTTTATCTCTTCTTCTTTGCGTAGCGGGCCTTATCTTCATTTTGCTGGAGCTAGTTAGCATAGGCTGCAACCCTCAACGACATTGAACGATACGTGCAAGAAATCCAGCAAAAGCATTGATTGAAAGGCACTTGACCTCAAGTTAGCTTGAGCTTTTAAGATGGCGATTCTCGATATAGTTAAAGGATTAGCCTAATGAAAGAGATTGATGTCGGTTTTACGCACGTTGCGTTTGTTGTTAGAGATTTGGAAAAAAGTATTGATTTCTACAGCCGTTATGCTGGTATGGAAGTCGTACATAGTCGAGAGCCTGATCTTCCGGAGGCACGTAAAGTCGCGTGGTTAAGTGACCGAATTCGCCCTTTTGCGCTTGTCCTTGTCCAGGTTGATGCTGTGACTGACACCCCTTTAGGTAATTTTGGTCACTTGGGAGTAGCTTGTTCAAGCATTGAAGAAATCGACAATAAGGTAGCGATGGCTAGAATGGAAGGCATCTTGCGAAAAGAACCGGCTCAGGCAGGCGAACCGGTAGGTTATTATGTCTTCTTCGCTGATCCTGATGGCAATACACTTGAACTTTCTTATGGTCAGAAAGTCGGGATCGAGGCTTTCCGTCAGGATGATAGAGTGCCTGCATCTTAGTGAATTTCGATAACCGGTTGGATTACATTACGCTTTGGTAATGCTTCATGTCGTTTTAGAGCTTGCTGACTTATTTTTTCTCAATAATAGCAAGCTCCATAATAGCCTTTCCGAATTTTCATTTTATTAATTTCACCTCAAAACCAAAACCTTGTAGCAAAACTGCACAAAACTCCACTTAAAGCTGTTCAACATAACTATTGATTTTTGACCACCAAATCCGAGATTCCTCCCATATCGTCCATAAAGCAGATATCTACAAGTCTGCAAGCGCTCCGTCGTGCTAACACTCTTTAATCGTTGCAAAATCCGTAAGATACGTTTATAAATATACTGTATATGCATACAGGTGTTCATTGCGGAGGGAAAAATGAAAATCGAGTTAGCCATTGATCGCATGAAGAAACTTCCTGATGGAGCTATACCTGCACTAGAGTCAGAACTGCTCAAAAGGCTCAGCAAGCAGTTTGATAATTGTCAGCTAACGATCAAGCGTGACAGCAATGATGGTCTGAGTGTTTTCGGGGGCGACAAGAAAGAGGTTGAGCAAATCGTGCAGGAGACCTGGGAAAGCGCCGACGAGTGGTTTTATTAATCGCGTGAATTTCACTGGAGCAGTTTCAAAGAGTATCGCTGTTTGCGTTCCCCTGGCTGTTCCCGATTACTGTTTACCGCGTCAATAAGTCGCTCTGGGGGAAATAGTGTGTAGTGCAGATGCCTTTAATGCAGATGATCAATGGTACGACGTGGTCAGAAGGGCCGATAAAGCAGTTATCTATAGCTTCCCGGCTGAGGGCAGATATCTGGTTTATCGAGTAAATGGAATAGTTTCATTACGACCGTTGCTCGAAGAGGAAGAAATATTCACTCTCAACGGGTTTATGCAATTTGCAAAACGACTGGGGTACCGAGTTACACCACCGTCTGATATTATTCTTTCATAGGCCTGAACAACCTATACCTGATGCGCCACGGAGAGAACCATGGCGCTAGAATTACAACTTATCAAACACCATTCAGGAATACTGATCCCGGCTACGCCCGAGACCAGGGATATCCTGCAATCAAAAACCCGGCTCGGCGATATTCTTGTTGCCGAGTTCAGGCGGTTACGAAACCCGGCATTTCACCGGCGCTTTTTCGCGCTTCTCAATCTCGGTTTTGAATACTGGGAACCAACCGGCGGGGCTATCTCTAGTAACGAGCGGAAGCTGATCTGCGGCTACGCCAAGTTCCTGGCATCTTACGGCGGGAATGAGGGTGCGCTGATTGATGCTGCTGAGCAGTACCTTGAGCAGGTTGCTTACCGGCGCCTCACAAATGGCATTAGTCTGTGCAAATCCTTTGATGCTTACCGCTCCTGGGTGATCGTCGAGGCAGGGCACTTTGATGCCATTCAGCTACCTGACGGAACACTTAAAAAGCATCCACGTAGCATCTCATTCGCCAACATGGACGAACTCGAGTTCCAGCAACTATATAAAGCCGCACTCGATGTCCTCTGGCGATGGGTCCTGTCCCGTTCATTCCGCAGGCGTGATGAGGCCGAAAATGTTGCCGCTCAGCTGCTTGGTTTTGCGGGGTGAGGGAATGAAATTTACCTGGTTCCATCACACCGACTGCAGCACCGAACAGGCCGACGAATTGGTTAAGCGTTACAAAGCGCGCGGCGTGCGAGTAGAGCGTAGCCTTAATCCGGATTACGTGACCTGGACTGTAAGTGCATTCTTGCCGACCTCAAATACACCAGCGCGCCCGGATAGTCGCTGGCGAAACCGGATGTGGGGGTGAACGTGAAGACATATCAAATCACTTTGCCCTGGCCGCCGAGCAATAACCGGTATTACCGGCACAACCGCGGGCGCACGCACATTAGCGCTGATGGTGTCGCGTACCGCTATGCCGTGGCCAGTATCATTCGAAGCGCCCGTCTTAATATCCGGACGGCCGCACCACTCAAAATCCGAATTGAATGTCACATGCCCGACCGTCGGCGCCGCGATCTGGATAACCTGCAAAAAGCTGCATTTGACGCTTTAACTAAGGCGGGGTTCTGGCTGGATGACTGCCAGGTTGTCGACTATCGCGTTGTGAAAAGGCCTGTCGTTAAAGGCGGAAAATTAGAACTCACCATCACTGAGCTGGAGACCGCATGAATCTTGAAAACACCCTTAAATATCACTTCGCAAAATCGACAATGATTAGCGACTCGCCGCGCGCTACGGCGTCAGACTCATTAACCGGAACGGATATCATGGCCGCTATGGGTATGACGCAGGAACGGGCAGCATTGGGTTATAGCGCCTTTCTCGGGAAGATGGGTATCAGCAACAATGACCGGGAGAGGGCGATCGAGTTACTGGCCCAGTACGCGCTGACCAAATGCGATCGGGTTGCTGCGCTGCGCAAACTGGACGCCGGGCTTAAGCCACTGGTAATGCATCAGCTGGCCAGTTTCGCGTTCGAGGACTATTCCCGCAGCGCCGCCAGCGTGAAGCAGTGCGATGGCTGCAATGGGGAAGGGTTTGTTGATGCGGAGGTTTTCAGCACGAAGTCTCACACTCCGGCAAAAGAGAAGAAGTTCGTGAAGATGTCTTTGTTCATGGGCGTCGAAGATGTTCGACCTTCTGAGTTTGAGATTCGCAGACAGGTCAGGGAGATAGCGCGCGTTCTGTGCCCTCAGTGTAAGGGTAGGAAGGTAGTAAGTTGCGCCTGTAGAGATTGCAATGGTCGCGGGAAAGCCATTAATCAGACTCTTACAGAACGGCAGGGCGTTCCGGTTTTAGCTGATTGCAAGCGCTGCGGCGGACGTGGATATGAGCGTATCCCCTCAACTAAGGCTTACGCCGCGGTGTGCCAGATAACGAATACAATCAGCTTGGATACCTGGAAGAAGTCTGTTAAACCATTTTACGATCAGCTAATCACCAAGTTTGACATCGAAGAGGCCTGGGCTGATGCACAGCTGAAGCAGATAACAAAGTAGGGCATTATTTTATCGTGAGCTATTTACTTTTCCCGAATCTGTGGTAATTTTGCTCTAACGATGGGTTATTGCCTTCGTTTAAAGCCCTGCGGTTATCACCGCGGGGCTTTTTTATAAGCTAAGCATGGCATTACCCAAATGTTCTCTTCACTCTCAAAAATCAACCTGAATAGACGTAAAAAAGCATAGCTATACGAATAAGTCTCTAGATTCAAAATGAGACAATGACTACCTCTTAACTACCATTGAGGTTAGTGTCATGCAAAAACGAGGATTTGTACTCTATCTGGTCGCCATTATTGTTTTTGGATTGTTTATACAAATCGCACCAGGAGAGCTTCTTACTGGTTTCAAAAACGCCTTCGGAGATGCCTTAGTGGGCATAATTGGGCCCAACAGATAAAATGTAGCTTAACGCTCCTCGTTATCAGGCGGGATGTTTGACTCAATCCATTTTGAAGTATTTCTAACGCCATGCTTCTCGCCGCTGCTATAAACTGAACTAATAACAGTGAGGAGATGGCAATGACAGAAGGTTTCTACTGGATTCAGCACAACGGCAGAGTGCAGGTTGCTTACTACACCAATGGTGTAACTGAGGATCTTGAAACGGGCCAGACAATAACTGGTATCTGGCATCTGACGCAGGGAGACGACATTTGCCACAATGGAGAGGCTGAGGTGATTGAAGGCCCTCTACCTGTACCATTTAAATGAATATATTGATCTGATTACTTGGCAGATTCTTTGTACTGCACATATGCTTTTTAAGCATCCTGCGGAATGTATGGGTTCTGAAAGCATTTTGGTGGTGAATCCCCCTATGCGGAGGGGCGTTCCAGCAATTACCAGAAAAGGAAACCTCTCAGACGCGAGAATGTTTGCTGGAGTAATTCTCACCGGAAGGAACCCGGCACCACTCTCTCAGCTATTGCCAACTTAGCAACTATGCCTGCTGTCCGAGCAGGCTTTTTTTTGCCGAGAGAGATAAACTATTGACCGCATGAATATATCCTGAGTAGGTTATGCAAGTGGTGAATCCCATCTAAGCGATGGGGCGTCTGGTTAACTGCTATGTGCAGGTATGCGCGCGACTTTGACGACCAGAGATAAGTCACCGGGAGGCACCCGGCGCCACATCCTCAAAAAAACGTTTTGTCGACCACCAGGTTCTGAATCGTCATATACACTTCTAAATGAAACAATTTAAGAGGTGAATTATGAAAGAGGGATATTATTGGATTAGACACAATGACTGTGTCCAGATCGCCTACTTTTCGCACGGTAAAACTGAAGATATGGTTACAGGAAAAATAATCAGAGGCGTCTGGCATCTAACTCGTGGCTACGATCTATGCCATAACGGTGAAGCGGTCGTTCTGGAAGGCCCAATATCCCCACCTTTATGAACATAATTCGAAGAACACAGGCTGCCTCAGGGTGGCCTTTTTTATTTCCCCTCAAATTTACTGAGAGGATTCACAGCAATATGAGGGGGGCCGATGTCCGATCCATTTTCCGGCACGGGGCTGGCCGGTTTAGCTTTGACTGGAGCCAGTGTCTACGGTCTATTGACCGGAACTGACTACGGTGTTGTTTTTGGTGCATTTGCTGGCGCCGTATTTTACATAGCGACAGCAGCTGACCTGAGTGTGTTACGTCGCCTGGCATACTTCTTCGTGTCGTATATCGTCGGCATTCTTTGTTCGGGGCTGTTGGGTTCAAAACTCACTTCCTGGACGGGGTACACCGAGAAGCCTTTGGATGCTATCGGTGCCGTAATAGCTTCTGCGTTAGCCGTTCAAATCCTTACGTTCCTGAATAAACAGGACATCGGCTCGCTGGTGGCGCTAATAACGCGCCGGGGAGGTTCAGGTGGTACTAAATGACCCAACAGCAACTATCAACGCGCTGCTCTGCGCCGGAGTTGTGATTACTCTGATGTTTTATCGCCGTGGTGATTCGCGGCATCGGCCATGGATTTCGCGTTTAGCCTGGCTGATTACCGTCACTTACAGCGCTGTACCGCTGGCGTACCTGTGTGGGATTTACCCGCATTCATCATGGGCCACCATTGCGGCCAATATCATATTCCTTTCAGTGCTGGTGGCCGTCAAAGGCAACGTTGCACGTCTGGTTGATCATCTGAGGCACTAATGGACAAAGCACAATTTCAGAAGGCGGCTGGTATCAGCGCCGGGTTAGCTGCACGCTGGTTTCCGCATATCGACGCCGCTATGAAGGAATACGGCATTACCGCACCGCTTGATCAGGCGATGTTTATTGCCCAGATGGGGCATGAAAGCACCAGATTTACCCGGCTGGTGGAGAGCCTGAATTACGCGGTTGAAAACCTGGTACCGACGTTTGGTAGCCACCGCATCACACAACAGCAGGCCGCCGCACTTGGCAGAACGGCAACGCAACCGGCAAACCAGAAAGCGATCGCCAATCTGGTATACGGTGGTGAGTGGGGAAAAGAACACCTTGGCAATCAAGTTGCCGGTGATGGCTGGAAATATCGTGGTCGCGGGCTGAAACAGGTTACCGGCCTGAGTAACTATCGCAGTTGTGGCTACGCGTTGAAACTGGACCTTGTTACCCACCCGGAGCTGCTTGAACAGGATGAATACGCCGCGCGCTCAGCCGCATGGTTCTATGCCTCCCGTGGTTGCCTGCTTCATTCCGGCGACGTTGAGCGCGTGACACTGTTAATCAATGGCGGCCGCAACGGGCTGGATAAGCGCCGCGAGCTGTTTAACCTGGCGAAATCAGTTCTGGTATGAGGTGAGTGTGGGTATCGAGACAATAATCGGGCTGGCCGCACTGGTCATTTCCGCTATCGCCGGCGCTTTTGGCCTGGGCCATATTCGCGGCACCAGCAAAGCAGAAGCCAAAGCCGACCAGCAGCGAACCGAAGATAACGCAGCGGCAATGGTCGCAGCAGCCGAACGCAGGGTAGAAACAACGAAAGAGGCCAGCAATGTACAGCAGACTGTTAATCATATGCCTGGCGACGATGTTGATCGCGAGCTGCGTGACGAATGGAAGCGTCCCGGCGGTGGTTGATACCGGTTGTGATTGGGTGAAGCCAATCTTCCTGACGGATCAAGACATCGACGTTCTGGACCGCCAGACGAAGAAAGACATCCTGGCGCATAACAAAGCATGGAAAGCAAATTGCGGGAAAAATTGAGCCTCATCCCTGAGGTTCGGACACAGTCTCTCCTCTGGACTTTAACCGTAGCAAATATTGAGAATTCTGTTATACAAATGGACAATTCTTGGGGCGCAGATGATTAATTAGCAGGGAAAAGCTTGAAGAAATCAGGGTGGCTCATCCTTGAGCACACGGGTAGTCCTAAACGACGACTTCACCTGACATAGCAAAGTCTATGTAAGAGTCTAGAAAATAATGAATATTTAGCAAGCCGGGAAAGGAAAAAAGTCCCTTCCGAAATGAAATCCTGCAATTCGGAAGGGAGACCAAAGGGGTCATCATTACAAGGAGAATGTAAATGTAATCCATTTCTCAAAAGTAAAAAGGTGTATTAAATAAATAATGCAAAGGAACAAAAAACTGCTTTCTTCTAATGCCTGATGGGTATACGGGATGAATGATTAGCGAAGAATTTCAACAATGCTCACAACTTTATTTTGTCTGTCAGCTACATTTTAATGGCACGAGTGATTCGATATCTCTGCCATACAGATGAATCCCCCTGAGCGGAGGGGCAACCAGTCACTGCTGGACGTAGTGTTGCGGGTTTGCGGAGTGATGCAAGTCCACCGGGAGGCACCCGGCGTCTGAATGCTTGACTAAAGGAATAGGGTACACGTCGAAATGAGTGCGAAGTAATACCTACTTACTGCTAGACCCAGCCAGTTCTGTCCGAGCTGGCTTTTTTTTGAAAAAAAAGCCCTCTCAGCGAGGGCTACAGGAGTCTCAGTTTCGTTGCTCTTTTTATTGATGTTCCCCGGAGTTGGCATTCTCCGCATCAGAGTCATGTATAGCCTGGCAGCCAGGCAGATAACAACAAGCGTAAGCGTGGGATATTAAGAAATTCCTCAGATTGTTTTCACTGGTGGATGGGCTAAAGACCTTGAAACAGTAAGCGGGTTGACCGCAGCCATAAGGCCATGCAGCAGCCATGATGCTGCCCCGAGTCGCGTAATGGCGAGCAGGTATAGCAGACCGTTGTGAGGGTAAATAAGGGGACATGCTCCGGTAAAGCAGCGCGAACGCCAGACGCGCACCGGTTATAAGCGGCGATGAAGCGACAGCAACTCAAGGGCATGAGCGTGGCCACTCCGGGTAGTGGCAGCCATTACAACGCCCACCTGCTGGTGGGCTTGATAATCGTTATAAGATTAAGCGGATGAATCAATCAGCTGATTATCTTGCGCAACTGGATTTCTTCCTGCTCGTTAAGCCTGGCATACTCGCTTATTTGTTTAATAAGTGACTCTTTGTTATTAGACATCATGGACGAAACATAGCAGCCAGTTCGCCATTCGAAAAAGCTCACCAAAAATAAGGTTGATGCTGTAGAATGCTGATAATGTATTGAGAGGTGATTGCAAATTTTTTTCGTTACCATGGAGTTAGCTTTTACTTAATTCAAATTACCGGGATTTATAATGCTTTATTGATATGAGATATATGGATACTTAACGGTTGCTAAAAGAGAATTTAGCACCACTAAAAATAGTAGGAATAATCTTACGTCGTTGTTGCTGTTGGCACAATATGGATAATAACTTTGCCTAAACAAAACAATAGCAACCGATGAAAATTCACTTTATTACAATCGCCTTGCTGGCGACGATTTCTTCGCCATCCTACGCAGCGTTTCAGGAAAGAGAATACAATACTTGGTATCAAAAAGATGCTGTACTCTACGACATTACCCAGACCTCAGAGGGATTGCCTGTCATGATAAGCATCTCTCAACCGGGGAGGGAGTCAGCTAATATGCTCGTATCCTATATATCCGATGGTGGCTGTGGAGATGAGAAGGTGCGGCTTAATGCTAACGGGAAGGATGTGCCTGCAACTTATACTTGTGTATCAGTCGGAGCAGACAGGATTGAACACTTTGCAGTGAATGATGCAAGCAAGGTCAATGAGATGGTTAACCACCTCAAGTCAGATTTCACTTTGTTGCTTCAGAACGATATCAAAGTCTGGGCTGCTAACATAAAGACGCCTAAGTATGGTTTAGCACCAAAATTTTAAATCTCAAAATTTAACCGCCTAAGGGCGGTTTTTTATTGGAGTTTATATGGCAAAACCGGACTGGGGCGAGCTTCAGCAACGGTTCCTGTCCGAACATGCCGCAACCGGCGTATCACCAAAGGAATGGTGTGAAGCGCAGGGACTGAACTATGCTACCGCACGTCGATATATCAAAAAACCTTCTGCGCAATCTGTGCAAAAATCTGCGCAGAAAAAAGTGCGCACTGCGCAAAAAGAACAAAGCGCAGAAGAGCTGGTGGATGATGATGGATTAACGGCACAGCAAAGACGTTTTGTCGCAGAATACCTAAAGGATGGTAACGCCACACAAGCCGCTATCAGGGCGGGTTACAGCAAAAAATCTGCTGAACAAATCGGTTATCAACTCCTTCAGAAAACTTCAGTTGCCCAGGCTATTGCACAACAGCAGAAAGCCTCCATTGCGCGCACGCTTGGCAGTGCCGATGAAGTCCTCGCGCAGATGTGGCAACTTGCCACCTTCGATGCAAACCAACTCTCACAATACCGACGAGGCGCGTGTCGTTATTGCTGGGGCTTCGGTCATCACTACCAGTGGCGGGATGCAGTTGAGTTTGAAGAGAAAAGACTCGAGGCTGTTGAGCGTGACAGGCGTGAACCCGAAGATTCCGGCGGCTATGGCTACGACCACAACCGAGAACCAAACCCAGAATGCCCGCGCTGTAATGGGGACGGCATCGGCCAGCCTTATTTCCCAGACACTCGCAAGCTCCCGGCTATTTCCAGGCTTGCCTATTCAGGCGTGAAGGTTGGCAAGAATGGTGTCGAAATCACAGCCATCAGCCGTGAGCGAATGTTTGAAGCGGTAATGAAGCGGCTCGGCCTGGCGGATAGCGAGTTCGCTCAGCGTCTCCAGCAGATCGAAATCGACCGCCGGCTGCTGGAGGTGGAAAAACTCCGCAAAGAGCTGGCCGGTGATGGTGATGATGACGAACCGACCCCAGTTCAGATCAATATCAATGTAGTGGACGCGAGGGCGGAAGATGGGGATCAGCCCGACACTTAACATTCCTCAGGCGCGCTTCCTCGCGATGCAGCACAAATTCAAAGCCTATGTTGCCGGGTTCGGTTCCGGTAAGACGTGGGTGGGTTGTGGCGGCATCTGTAAGGGGATGTGGGAGCACCCTAAAATCAACCAGGGTTATTTCGCACCGACGTACCCGCAGATTCGTGACATCTTCTACCCGACGATTGAAGAGGTGGCCTTTGACTGGGGCTTGAACGTCAAAATCAACGAGGGGAACAAAGAGGTTCACTTCTACGAGGGGAGACGATACCGCGGGACAACCATCTGCCGTTCGATGGAAAAACCCGGCTCGATAGTCGGCTTCAAAATCGGTAACGCGATGGTGGATGAGCTGGATGTCATGGCGGCTGCTAAAGCGCAGCAGGCCTGGCGAAAAATCATCGCCCGTATGCGTTACAAGATCGACGGGTTGCGTAACGGTATCGATGTAACGACTACGCCGGAGGGCTTCAAATTCGTCTACCAGCAGTTTGTGAAGGCGGTGCGTGAAAAGCCTGAGCTTTCTGCTCTGTACGGGCTGATACAGGCCAGCACGTTCGACAACGCGAAGAACCTGCCGCCTGACTACATTCCATCGCTTCTGAGCTCATACCCTGACGAACTGATTCAGGCCTATCTGCGCGGCAAATTCACCAACCTCAACAGCGGGACCATTTACCACACGTTCAACCGTAAGCTCAATAACTGTTCTGATGAGGTTCAGGATGGGGATCCGCTGTTTATCGGCATGGACTTCAACGTTGGGAAAATGGCCGCGATTGTTCACGTAAAGCGTAACGGCCTGCCGCGCGCTGTTCGTGAGTTAGTGAAGGTCTACGACACACCTGCGATGATTAAGCGTATCCAGGAAGAGTTCTGGCGATATGAAGATGGCCGTTATGTGAAGAACCGGGAGATTTACATTTATCCGGATGCCTCTGGCGACTCCCGCAAATCGCAGAATGCCAGCAAGACCGATATTGCTCAGCTCAACGATGCCGGATTCAGCGTCATTGTTGATGATGCCAACCCGCCGGTTAAGGACCGTATCAATTCGATGAACGCCATGTTCTGTAACGCCAACGGCGAACGCCGCTATCTGGTCAACGTCCAGAACTGCCCGGTTTATACCGAGAGCCTCGAGCAGCAAATCTGGGCGGCAAATGGCGAACCGGATAAATCAGCGGATAACGATCACCCCAATGATGCTGGTGGGTACTTCATCGTGAAGGATTACCCTATTGTGAAACCGGCATACTCAATCACCATGGACACCACTTTCTGATATGGCAAACGACGACATCACCTGGGTTCGACCAGAACACCGGGCGGCTTCTGCTGCCTGGCGGAAATACAGGGACTTTTGCAAAGGGGCCGAGGCCGTAAAAGCGGCAGGTAATAAGTATCTGCCGTATCTCGACCCAACCGATAAATCATTACGCAATAAAAAGCGTAATGAGGACTATCTGAGCCGCACTGTGTTCTATGCCATTGCCGGCAATACGAAGATCGGCATGCTTGGGATGGCATATCGCAAGGATCCCACGTTTAACGGTCCTGAGAAGCTGAAATACCTGCTGGACAATGCTGACGGGGCCGGTACCAGCATCTATCAGCAGTCGCAACTGGTGACCGAGAACGTGCTGGAGGTTGCGCGAGAGGGCATTTACGTCGATTACGCTGAAGCCTCCGATGAGGCGATCATCCTCCGCTATCCGGCAGAGAACATCATCAACTGGAGAACAAAGCGTATTAACGGACGCGATCAGTTGGTGCTGGTGGTTCTGCGCGAATGCGTAGAAGAGCCGGATGGTTACGCTTACAAGGATGAAGTCCAGTACCGCGAACTGGCGCTGGAAGAAGGGAGGTTCATCTGCCGGGTATGGCGCCGGGCCGGTAGCACAGCAAGCGGAACCTACAGCGTCGACAGCGAATATCATCCGAAGCCGAAAGGAAAGGACTACTGGGACGAAATCCCGTTCACCTTTGTCGGCGCTCAGAACAACGATCCCACGATCGATGACTCTCCGCTGGCCGCGCTGGTGGAAATAAACCACGGTCATTACCGTAACAGTGCTGACTATGAAGACAGCGTGTGGTTCTGTGGCCAGGTGCAGCCTTATATGACCGGGCTCGATACCAACTGGCGCGACCACCTCGAGAAGAAGGGCGTGAAAATTGGTTCCCGATCACCGCTTTTGCTTCCCAAAGAAGGCTCGTTTGGTTACGCCCAGGCGCAGCCTAACATGCTGGCTAAAGAGGCCATGGACAGCAAGCGCGACTACATGGTGCAGCTGGGCGCGCGGCTGATTGAGCAGAACGCCACGGCGAAGACGGCAACCCAGGCGAGTGGTGAGCAAACATCTTCCACATCCGTGCTCGGTATCTGCGTTTCAAACGTTTCTGAGGCCTATACGCTGGCGCTTGGCTGGTGTGCGAAATACCTCGGCATTAAGGGCGAAACGACGAGTTACACCATCAACCAAGAATTCATAGCGAAGGTTGCCGAGTCGGGCATGGTGACGGCAATCGTCAACGCCTGGCAGTCCGGTGCGCTGCGCGACAGCGATATGGTTCGCGCACTGCAGAAGCTTGACCTTATCGACCCGGCCGACAGCCCGGACGAAGTGATTGATGCACTTCGCAACCAAGCCCCCACATTGACCGGTGGCTGATATGGCAACAGTAAACGAAAGCTTGCGCGATGAATCAATCGCACATTCCGTCTGGTTAAGCCGCTACGCTACCGGCGTGGCAAACCGGATGGTGAAGTTGCTTAACGAGACGGATGCTGACCTGTCGGCACGTCTACTGGATGCGCTGGACAGGCTCCCGGCTGATAGCTTCACGGTTACACGTCTCGAAAGCTTACTCGGCAGCGTACGCGAACTTAATCATCAGGCCGTTGCTTCAATGCAAACTGGCCTCGAAAGAGAGTTAATGTCTCTCGCACAGAACGAAGTAAGTTACCAGCTCAGTCTGTTTGATTCTCTTCTTCCTTCTCAGGTGCTTGAACACTATCCATTACAGACCATTACCGCCGATATGGTCTATGCCGCGGCGATGGCGCAACCCTTTCAGGGGAGGCTACTAAGTGAGTGGGCGGAGAATCTGGAATCGGACAGGCTGGCGCGTATCGTGAACGCCATACGTCGGGGTTATCTTGCCGGCGACAGGGTAGAAACTATCGCGCGCAATGTTCGTGGTCACGCCAACAAAGACTATCGCGACGGCGCGCTGCAGATGAGCAGGGCAAACGCTGCCAGCATCGCTAAAACAGCCGTGAATCATCTGGCTGCCACAGCACGCAACAGCTTCACCAGTGCCAACAGCGATATCGTGAAAGGCAAACAGTGGCTGTCTACGCTGGACAATAAAACAAGCCATGACTGCATTATTCGTGACCTGCTGCGCTACACCCTGGATAACAAACCGGTCGGGCATAAGGTGCCTTACCTGCAGGGACCCGGGAAAATTCATTTCTGCTGCCGTTCAACTGAAACCCTAATCCTTAAATCCTGGCGCGAACTCGGCATTGATATCGATGAAATGGATGATGGTACACGCGCCAGCATGGATGGGCAGGTACCTGCTAATACCACGTATCTTGAATGGCTCGCGCGTCAGCCAGCTCAACGGCAGGATCAGGTTCTGGGTGCCGAGCGTGGCCGTCTGTTCCGCGCGGGTGAAATCGACCTAGCTGATATGTTCACTGACAAAGGCGAATGGATCAGCCTGGAACGTCTGAAACAGCTCTCAGGTACTGACTACTAACAACCATTACTTTCTTCATGCCCTGGCATCCGCCGGGGCTTTTTTATGGGCGAGGCCCGGCAAAATCCCAAGGGGAAATTATGTTAATTCGAAACATGCTCTTGAAATTTTACGCACCAGAAAGCGGCGGAGAGGGCAGCGGTGGCGGTGGTATCGAAATCACGCCAGAAATCCAGAAGCTGATTGATGAGCGTGTGACCAGCGAAGTCACAGGCCTGAAATCAAAAAACTCTGAGCTGCTGGGCACCATCAAGCAGCAAAAAGAAACCCTGTCACGCTTCGATGGTATCGATCCTGATGCTGTACGTGGGATCCTCCAGCGTTTTTCCGACGACGAAGAGGCAAAGCTGATTGCCGCCGGGAAAATTGATGAGGTGCTCGATAAGCGCACCGAGCGTCTGCGTGCTGACGTTGATAAGCAGATTAAAGCCGCAAATGAACGCGCCGACAAAGCTGAAGCGTTCTCCAACAAATTCCGGGATCGGGTCCTCGGGGATGCAATCCGTGCAGCAGCCTCTAAAGCGGGCGCGCTGCCTGAAGCTTCTGACGATCTGATTCTGCGTGCCAAAGGCACATTCCAGCTCAACGACGAAGGCGAGGCCGTAGCGGTTGATGCAAATGGCGATGTTCTGTTTGGCAAAGACGGCAAAACCCCACTAAGCCCGCTTGAGTGGGCGGAGTCACTCAAGGAGACGGCTCCGCATCTGTTCCCTCGCGCAGAAGGCACGGGCGCGGGCGGACACAAGCCAAACGGTGGTGGAAGCCTGAAACGTTCCGAAATGAGCGCCAGCGACAAAGCGGACTATATCCGCAAACACGGCCAGCAGGCCTTCCTCAAACTTCCGAAATAAGGGATTTAAACCATGGCAACGACTGTTAATACCGACCTGGTTATTTATGACGATCTGGCGCAGACCGCGTTTCTTGAGCGTCGTCAGGACAATCTGGAAGTGTTCAACGCTTCCTCCAACGGTGCGATTTTGCTGGATAACGAACTGATTGAAGGCGACTTCCGTAAACGCGCCTTCTACAAAGTTGGTGGTTCCATTGAATCGCGCAATGTGAACTCTGTCGATAAAGTCACAGGTAAAAAAATCGGTGCCGGTGAAGCGGTATCCGTTAAAGCACCGTGGAAATACGGTCCGTATGAAACCACGGAAGAGGCCTTTAAACGCCGTGGCCGCTCCGTTGATGAGTTCTCCGAAGTGATCGGCGTTGATGTCGCAGATGCCACGCTGGAAGGCTATGTGAAATATGGCCTGAAAGCGCTGACTGCGGCGATTGGTGCTAACGCCGACATGGTCGTAACCGCCGACATTGAGACCGACGGTAAAAAGACCCTGACGCGTGGCCTGCGCAAATATGGCGACAAGTTTAACCGAGTGGTTCTGTTCGTGATGCACTCCGCGACCTACTTCGACATTGTGGATGAGGCGATTGCCAACAAAATTTACGAAGAAGCTGGCGTGGTGGTTTACGGCGGGCAGCCGGGTACGTTGGGTAAACCTGTGCTGGTGACCGACACCATGGATGCTGATGCGATCCTTGGGCTGGTAGCCGGCGCAGTGACCGTTACCGAGTCTCAGGCGCCGGGCTTCCGTTCCTACGATATCAACGATCAGGAAAACCTTGCGGTTGGCTATCGCGCTGAAGGCGTGGTGAACGTTGATCTGCTGGGCTACAGCTGGGATACCGCCAAAGGTGATAACCCTGACCTGACCGCCATCGGCACTGCGGGCAACTGGAAGAAGCACTTCACCAGCAACAAATCAACGGCAGGCGTGCTGATCAAACTGGAATCCGCAGCGGGGGAGTAACGCTGTCAGCGGATAAAACCTCCGCAACCGCTGACAGCACAGATGCGGTAACTGTTTCTCTGAAGTACACGCTGAACGGCTCCGGTGTATCCGGTAAAACCGTCGTGTGGACGTCTACAGGCGGCACGCTTAGCACGGCCAGTTCTCAAACCGGCTCTGCTGGTGGTGCAACGGTGAAACTCACATCAGACGTTGCTGGTACCTTCACGGTAACCGGCACTATTGAAGGAGTGGCGAAAACCACTGATGAGATCACCTTCACTGCGCCTGCCGGAGAATAACGAATGGGGCGAAAGCCCCATAAACAGGATGATTAGATGATCAATACCGATATCACCTCTCCTGATGCCAACAGCTACGCCAGTGAAGAGGAACTTGCCTCGTTTGCGGAATTACGTGGCATTGAACTGCCTGACAAGATTACACCTTTGCTGATTAAGGCAATGGATTACCTGGAGGGGCTGGACTGGGTTGGCTCAAAAGCAGACCCTCGACAGCCGCTGGCCTGGCCACGGGCGAATATCATTCTGGATGGTCATGATTTCTCACCCGACCAGGTGCCGCGGCAGGTTACCTCCGCACAATGCATGCTGGCTATCGAGGCGATTGAGGGCGATCTGCTTTCAAGCGTTCGTGAGGCCGCGGTTAAAACCGAACGTGTCGAAGGCGCCGTAACCATGACCTATGCGGTTGCCGATGGTGAAGTCTTCACCCCTTCCTATCCTGCCGTTATGGCGCTGCTGGGCGACCTCGCTGGTGGTCGTGGTTACGCCATCAATGCATTTGCAGAGAGGGCCTGATATGGCGATTGATTACCAACGTATGCAGGCCAGAACGACGCGCATGCTCAGGCAGAACGGCATGGAGTACAACGTCACCCGTAAAGGTTCGGTAACGGTTATTGGTGGCGTTGAGCATAAAACTGAAGCGGTCCGTTTTACTGCTGTGGGCGTGAAGACTGAATACGCGCCAGGCGAAATTGATGGAACGGTCATCGTTAACGGCGATGTGCAGATCGTTTTTACGGCAGAGCAGGAAATTAAAATCGGCGATGTGGTTGATATTGACGGCACAGCCTACCGTGTTGTCAAACCGAACCCGGCAAAACCCGCCGCACTGATACTCTGCTACAAAGCGCAACTGAGGGCTTAACATGGGCGAGAACGCGGCTTTCCTGGCTGAAATCACGGCTTTCGTTAATAAGGCGAAAACGAATCAGGAGGCAGTGGTACGCGCCGTCGGAATCAAAATCCTTAACCAGCTGGTGGTGATGTCCCCAGTGGGCAACCCGGAGTTGTGGGAAGTTAACCAGACAGCCGTTTCCTATAATCGCGCGGTTTACGACCATAACGAAGCGCAGCGGGCAAATCCCGACAACCTGACCAAAACCGGGCGACTGAAGAAAAAAGCCCGGGTGGTGGATGGGATGGATATCAAAGCACCGCCGGGGTATACGGGCGGACGCTTTCGCGGTAACTGGCAGGTGTCCTTTGATGTGCCAACGACTGACGAGACAGGGCGAATAGACAAGACCGGCGACCTGACAAAAGCTGCCGGGAACTACACGCTGTCGCTCTTCAAAGTCGGGATGAAGGCCATTTATTTCTGCAACAACGTGCCCTATGCCTACCCGCTTGAAATGGGGCATTCCACACAGGCTCCGGGCGGTATGGTCCGCATTACTGCAGCTGAGTTTCAACGCTTCTTTGAGGAAGCTGTCAGGGAGGTGACTAAGTGATTCCTGATATTGCATCTGCACTGGCTGCCAGACTGGGTGCCTGGGCCGATGCTGAGGGCATTTTGGTTGCATGGGAGAACGTGCCGTTCACACCTCCTGCTAGCGAGATGTACCTGGCCGTTCACGATATGCCCGTTACGCCGCGATCAATCGATCTCGGCTTGCGCTGCTGGACTTATTCTGGCGTGTACCAGATTAATGTCGTGGCGCCAGCCGGCTCCGGCCGTACCTCCGTCGTTGCCCTGGCGGGCAGAGTAGCGGAATTGTTCCCCGAGGGACTGGAAATTGCAGGCAAAGACTTAACCTGCTGGATTAGCAGCGCGCCTGGCATATTCCGCGGCGTCCCTACACCTGTGTCCTACACCGTTCCTGTCAGCCTGAATTATCGGGCAGACATTACCAGCTGATTCCCTCTCTGACATCCCACACCTGACCGGCTTAACGCCGATTATCTTGTTTCTGAAGGAGAAACCATTATGGGCTTTGCATTGCCTAACGGCGCTCATGTTTATCTGGCGTCGGGCTACGGCCCGGCCATTACTTTCACCGGCGCGACGAATGCTGAGCACACGGTGATCACCGTCAGCGCCGCGGACGATATTGCGGTCGGCGATATCGTTCACGTGAACTGCAACTGGTCGGGTATTGATAACGTTATCGCGAAAATCGACGCGATTGCGGAGAATGCTGTCACTCTTCGCAACATCAACACTACCAACAAAAACAAATACGCGGCGGGCGGCGGTTCCGGCTCTATTCGCAAAATTGAAGAATGGACCGAACTGCCACAAATCACAGAGGTATCGAAATCCGGTGGTGATCAGAACACCACGCAGATTCAGTTCCTCAGCGATGATCGCCAGCGCAACCTGAACACCTATAAATCCGCAGTCTCGCAGACCTACTCGATCGCGCATGACTCCACGCTCCCGGTATATCCATTGCTGCGCCAGCTGGACGAAGACGAAGAGACCGTGGCGGCTTACATGTACGTGCCGAAGGCGAAGGAGAACCGTTACTGGGCGGCCACGGCATCTTTTGACGACACGCCGACTACTGCGGTTAACGAGGTAGAGACAGTGAGTGTGGTGCTGAACCTGCAGTCACCGGCGATGACGTTCTACAAGGTGACTGACGCTGCCGCCTGA
The DNA here is from genome assembly GCF_002787395.1 of Enterobacter sp. CRENT-193. Lineage (NCBI taxonomy): Bacteria > Pseudomonadati > Pseudomonadota > Gammaproteobacteria > Enterobacterales > Enterobacteriaceae > Enterobacter > Enterobacter sp. CRENT-193. The sequence continues at coordinate 3,130,114 of NZ_CP024812.1, forward strand.
CCCGTCAGAGCTTTCACCATTCCATGCCTCCCATCACGGAGGCTTTTTTTCGTTAAGAGGTATCGATGGCGACCAAATTCACTCTTCAGCCTAAACCAACATTTAAGGCCAATGTCTCGATCCCCCGAGCCGGCGATGAGGATGGCGTGCTGACGTTCACATTCAATCACAAGCCACTCAAAGAACTGGCGGATCTGGAGAAAATGGAAGGCAAAACCGCCACTGATTTTCTGATGGAAATCATTGCTGGCTGGGCACTTCCCGATGCATTCAACGCGGAAAACCTGTCGGTGCTGCTGGAAAACTATCCGGCTGCAATGAAGGCTATCCCTGAAACCTACTATCGCGAACTGATGGGGCAGCGCGAAAAAAACTGATAGCGGTTGCCTCTGCATTCTATACGCCTGAACCCACAGCGGCAGACCTGGCACCCTATGGGCTTACGCCGGATGACTACGACGATCAATACATCGACGTCTGGCCAGATGTATGGCCTTCATTCCTGGTGTTTCAGGCTGTCAGCACGCAGTGGCGCACGGGCATGGGAGGCGCATCAGGGCTTGATTACAACGTGCTGCCCTGGGTGATGCGCCTGCACCACGTCGACGACGAGGCAACCGCGCTTTCGGACATCCGAATCATGGAGAGCGCCGCACTAAAAGTTATGCATAAAGAGAGGGCGGAATGAGTAACGACATCGCCACGATTTCCCTGCGCGTAAATACCACTGAGCTGGAGCGTGGTAACCAGGCACTGGATCGCTTTCAGGAGACCGCGACCGCCGCTGCAGGTAAAGCGGATGACCTGAACAGTACGTTCCGCACCGGCATCGATAACCAGAAGAAGAACAGCGAAAGCCTGAAGCAGCAGCGTCAGGAACTGCAGAACCTGCTGAATAAAATTAGTCCGGTAAACAAGGCGCTGGATGAGCTGGACACTATCCAAGAGAGCCTGGCTAAGTTTCGTGGTAAAGGGCTGGTGGGAGACGAGGATTTTACTCGTTACAACAGCGTGCTTGAGACGACGCGGGCAAAACTGGCACAGGTAATGGAGTCTGAGACCGCAGAGGGGCGGGCTCGCATTGAGCAGGTTCAGGCAGCGCAGCGGGCAGCTGCAGCGGGCAAAACCTTTATCGATTCGCTGGAGGAGCAGGTCACAGCAATCGGAAAAACGCGCGCAGAACTGTTAGAGCTAAAAGCTGCTCAACTCGGCGTATCCGATCGTGCTGCACCAATGATCGCAAAGCTGAAAGAGCAGGAAGAAGCATGGAAGTCTGGGGCTATCAGCGCGGGCCAATATCGCAATGCTATGCGTTATCTCCCGATGCAAATGACCGACATTGTGACTTCACTGGCTTCCGGTATGCCGGTTTATATGGTTGCTATTCAGCAGGGCGGTCAGCTCCGTGACTCGTTTGGCGGTGTAGGCAATGCGCTGAAAGCGATGTTGTCGATGGTGACTCCTGCCCGAGTGGCCATTGGTGGCCTGGCTGGCGCTGTACTGATTGCGGCCAAAGCGGGATCGGACTACTTCACCGCCTACGACGAAATCAACAAGGCCATTATCAGGACTGGCAATATTGCCGGCACGTCAGCGCTCCAGATAATGGCTTCCTCTCAGTCTATTGCTGCCTCTACTGGGGCTACGGTGGGTACTGTCCAGAGTCTGATGACAGAGCTGGTTGGTATCGGCTCAATGACCCAGCAACAGCTTGAGAAAGCTACCAAAGCGACAGCGCTGGCAGTTGAAACTGGTATTGTTTCGGCTCAGGACATTACCAAGGCTTATAAGGATATTGATAAGGATCCGGTTAAGGCTCTTCAGAACCTTAATGAGCAATTCAACTTTCTCACCGTTTCACAGCTTAAGCACATTGACGAGTTAGTTAAGCAGAAAGACCAGACCGCTGCCGTTACGCAGGCTATGGACCTGTTTGGCGATACGATGGCAAAACGTGGGGAGCAGGCTTACGACTCGCTGACACCGTTTGGTCGCCTGTGGCTGGATATCAAGGGATGGGCGTCTGAGGCTATGCAGAGCATCGGTCAGTGGGTAGCTGAGCTGGCATCAAACACGCTAAAGGAATTTAACGCGATTTATTACAGCGTCGCGATAGTTTTTCAGAAGCTGAACCAGATTATTTCTTCTTCTATCGCGGCTGCGATTAATCTCGTTCCTGACTGGGCGAAAACTGATACTTTGCAGGGATGGCAGGACTACAACGAAAAAATGGCCGGTGCTTATGGCGACAGCATCTCTCAGCTGAAAAAAGACTGGGATGCCGCTGATATCAGTGCAGGTAAATACCTCTATACGACCAGAAAGATAAGTACCGCAACCACCCAGAAGGATCGGGAAGGAGTCGCTGCTTTTGGCAAAAAAACGAAAACAGGAAAACAGGGTACTGTATCGGCTGGCGACCGCAGTACTGACGCTGCTCAGGCCGAATTGCTGGCGCTTCAGGCGAAGTTGCGTGCTCTTCAGCAGCATAAAGGGCTGAACGACACTATCAGCCAGCAGCGCAAAGATCTGTGGACGACTGAAGCAAAATTTCAGGTGCTGGAGGAGGCCTCGCGTTCACGTTCCCTGACAAAGCAGGAACGATCCCTGCTGGCGAGTAAAGACCAGGTGCTTCAGTTGGCACGGCAGAAAGCCCTGTTAGGTGATCAGATTACCGAACAGGAACAGCTGAACAAGCAAATGGATACCTCGCAGAAATACGTCACGCAGATGGCAGAGAAGCAGGCTGCTTTGGTCGGTGGAGCTGGAATGAGCGATCGGTTAGCTCAGCGTGAACTCGCGAAAAGTCAGCTTGCCGCAGGTTGGGTGAACGCCGGCGGTTCTCTGGAGGACGTTGGTTATCAGAAGCAGCTCAAAGCGGCGAATAATTACTATGCCGCAGAGGACAGGTTGCGTGGCGACTGGTTGACTGGGGCGAAAAAGGGCTGGGCTGAATTTGAGGACTCCGCAACCAATGTTTACTCACAAGTGCAGACACTTACCAGCAATGCATTCACCGGTATGGCCAGCACTCTTACAGACTTTTTTACCACTGGAAAAGCTAACTTCTCAGATTTCCTGACGACCTTTTTGAAAGGAACAGCCCGGATGCTGACACAGTTGGCGCTGGTTAACGGAATGAAGTCTGCGTTTGGGGGGACATCATTTGGTTCATTTTTCGGATTTTCTAGTGGCGGCGCAGTTCCGGAATTCGATACTGGCGGCTACACAGGGGATGGAGGAAAGTATCAGCCAAAAGGCGTGGTGCATGGTGGCGAATTCGTCTTCACCAAAGAGGCAACAAGTGCGCTGGGGGTTGGAAACCTCTATTCACTTATGCGAAGCGCACAGGGTTATGCAAATGGCGGTTATGTTGGCCACGCTCCGATGTATGGGCTTCAGTCATCATCGGCCGGTGGGGTAAGTATTCAAACGTCCGTAGTTGTTCAAAACCAAAATTCACAGCAGCAGACTTCTGCAAATAACGATGCTGTTTCTCGCGCTTACAAGCAGACTATTGATCAATCTGTTCGGGCAGGTATTGCGAAACAACTTCAGCCTGGTGGGCTCATCTGGAATGCAACAAAATCAAGATAAGAGACATGGTGTTTGTTTTATCACATTATTCATCATGTTAAGATGTTTCCGATTGCAATCAAAGGAAACTTAAAATGAAGAAGGTAGTGGCTTTAGCTCTTGGGGCTTTAATGTTGTCTGGCTGTACTGTTCGTGTTGCTGATATGACCGTTGGTAGTACTAAAAATTACAACCTGAACGCAGCTAAGTTTGAAAAAGGTCAACGTGTGACTGGTGAAGACAAAGCTCCAATTGTTATTTTCCCGCTGGGCATTCCAAGCGTTAAAACTGCAATGGATCGGGCTATTGAAAAAGACAAGTGTTCCGTAGGCCTAAGCGATGTTGTTATTTATCAATTAAACCACGCATTTCTGTTCGGCACATATGGTTACCGTGTTGAAGGCACGCAGATTATCGACAAGTCTCAGCTTGGTTGTGAAACCCGCTAATTTCCTTCTCATATTGTAACAAGCCACCTTCGGGTGGCTTTTTTTATGGAGCAAACATGGCACTGGAAACGTTCACCTGGCGAACGCAGATACAGGCGGGAATGGAAGGAACGTTTAGCCATAAAACCCGCTCTGCAACCTTTGGCGATGGCTATGAGCAGATTGCAGGGGAAGGCATCAACCCTGAAAAGCAGTCATGGCCTGTAACCCTAACGGGCAAAAAAACGGACATGCTCCAGGCCCTTAAATTCTTTCGTTCTCACGTTATAAAGTCATTCATCTGGACATCGCCAGTTGGCGAAACTGGGCTCTACCGGATTGAAGCCGAATCAATCAAGTCACAGCCCTTATCCAGCAACGTTCTGACCATTTCCGCAACATTCAAACAGGCGTACGTACCATGATCACAGCAGACTATCAAAGCCTTGAGCCCGGTAATAAAGTCCGGCTTATCGAAGTTGATGGCTCTACGTTCGGCGTGGATGATGTACTGCGATTTCACGCGTACAACCTCCCGCACACGGAAGAAGAAATCGCCGCTGCTGGTGGTGATGAATCAAAGCTGAAGGCGAAAAGCATCTGGTGGCAGGGAGAAGAATATGCCGCCTGGCCGTATCAAATTGAAGGGCTTGAAGCCTCCACAGACGGCAACAGCGCCCAGCCAACGCTCACGGTTGCAGATATCGATAGCAAGATTACAGCGCTGTGCCTTGCTTATGACGATATGCTACAGGCCAAAGTTACTATCCATGACACTTATTCACATTATCTAGATGCGAAGAACTTCCTCGCTGGTAACGCAACAGCTGATCCGCAACAGGTCAGAAAACGAGTTTTTTACATCGATGGCAAAAGCAGCGAAATTCCGGGCGAAAGTATCGAATTCGTACTCGATAGCCCGATGTCGTTGCAGGGTAAGATGATCCCCACGCGCCAGCTTCATTCCCTGTGCACCTGGTGCATGCGCAATAAGTACCGCACCGGCGACGGCTGCGACTATGCCGGTACCCGCTATTTCGATAAAAACAACAACCCGGTGAGCGATCCGTCGCTGGATGAATGCCCCGGCACGCTTACGGCCTGTAAGCTCCGGCATGGAGACGGCAACGAACTGCCGTTCGGTGGATTCCCGGGCACGTCGTTGATTAGGAGTTGATATGCGTCAGAAAACCATTGATGCGATTATGGCGCACGCTGCCGCTGAATATCCTCGTGAGTGCTGTGGTGTGGTGGCGCAAAAAAGTCGTGTTGAACGTTATTTCCCGTGCCGGAATCTTGCCGTGGTGCCGGAGGAAAATTTTGTCCTCTGCCCGGAAGATTACGCAGCTGCTGAGGACTGGGGTACGGTGATCGCCATCGTTCACAGCCACCCTGACGCCACTACGCAGCCGAGCGAACTGGATAAAGCGCAATGCGACTCAACGCTTTTACCCTGGCATATCGTGAGCTGGCCAGAGGGGGATTTACGCACCATTCAGCCGCGCGGAGAGCTGCCGCTGCTGGAGCGTCCTTTTGTGCTTGGTCACTTCGACTGCTGGGGGCTGGTAATGAGCTATTTCCGGCAAACGCATGGTATCGAACTCCACGATTACCGGGTTGATTATCCCTGGTGGGAAAACGAATATCCGGACAACTTCTATCAGGATTGCTGGTACGAGTGCGGATTCCGTGAATTCGACGGGCCGCCGAAACCTGGCGATATGGTAATCATGCAGGTTCAGGCTGATAAGTGGAATCATGCGGGAATTCTGCTGGAGGGCAATATGCTGCTGCACCATCTGTATGGTCATCTGAGCCAGCGCGTGCCTTATGGTGGCTACTGGCAAGAAAGGACGATGAAAATTGTTCGCCATTTGTCTATGAATGTTTAATAATTACATAATAATTATATTACTTGGGTTTTTTCATGTGTTTAGGATAAGTGCGTTTTTTTTTCAATGTCGTAAAAGTGATGGTTTTGATATCGTTAATTACCGGTGTGTATGTTTTTTGTAAGAACGTTTTCGGTGAGGCTCACAATTTATGGGCTGGTTTAGGGGGGTTGGTTACCTCTTTTTCAGTAGCTTATTTTCTTTTTAGATTTTGGGTCTGGGGAGACTTATGTTTTGATAATGGTTCGATCCTTGCAGCAATTGGAACAGCTTTGGGGTTGATAGGTGTTTTTGCAGGGGCTAAATTTGCTGAGCCGGAAGTGATGAAGTTGCGTATGGACTTGCAGGAAGCATATCTTGATGCATCCTTAAATTGCATTGGTGATAAAAATATTATTAATAAAGCACTAATGTCATGTGCAACTGCTTACCCAAAAGAGTTTTTATCTTTAAGTAATGAACTGGCAAAGGCGAGGTATCTTACTCCTACGTTATCTTTGGTTGATAGCGTATACCATTCTTCAGATGACGTGAAAACTGATGGTTGTATGGTCTATTATTCAACGGTGTCAAAGCAATGCCAAGATAGCTTCGTTATTTTCAATATCAAGCATCCTGAATTCGCTCGCGGACACAAAAAATAAATGCCATGTTGAATTAATTGGAATTATTTTGCCGTTAAAAGTGAATGGATCATCCTTTCTTATTACATCATAACGTTTGTCTTGTTCTGCCAATACTTTTATGGAAACACTATGTCGATTTTAGCAGCTGAACCTAAGCGTATCATTCGCCTTTATGGGATTCTCGGTGCTACATTTGGCCGTGAGTTCAACCTTTCTGTAGCCTCACCCAAAGAAGCTATCCGAGCATTGTGTGTGATCGTTCCGGGTTTTGAGCGTTTCCTGAATACCAGTAAGCAACGAGGTTTAACTTATGCGGTATTCAGCGGGAAACGAAACCTCTTAAACGATGAGCTTAATATGGACAGGAGCACAGAGGAAATCCGCATCGCGCCGGTGATCATCGGCAGTAAGCGAGCCGGGGTGTTTCAGACAATCCTCGGGGTTGCCCTTGTCGCTGTTGCTGCGTTCGTCACGGGAGGGGCTGCGATCGGGATTGGTGGTACCGCTTTCGCTGGTGGATGGGGCGCTGTGGCGGGGATTGGGGCATCAATGGCGATCGGCGGCGTAGTCCAGATGCTTTCTCCACAGACAACCGGGCTCGCCAGTAAGCAATCTGCGGATAACCAAGCCAGCTACGCCTTTGGTGGAGTAACAAACACGACAGCCCAGGGAAATCCGGTACCACTTCTTTATGGCCGCCGGCGAATCGGTGGCGCGATTATTTCTGCCGGGATTTATGTCGAAGATCAGCAATAAATAAATACCTTCTTTCAGGCCACCTTCGGGTGGCTTTTTTTATGGGCGCAATATGGCAACTGCAATCGCTATAAAAGGCCGCAAGGGCGGCAGCTCAAGTTCCCGGATCCCTACCGAACAGCCTGATGATCTGCAATCTGTAGCAAAGGCAAAAATCCTCATTGCACTAGGAGAGGGGGAATTTGCAGGGCAGCTGACGGCGAAAGATATCTACCTGGACGGAACGGCTCTGGAGAATGCTGACGGCTCTCAAAACTTCAGCGGTGTTACGTGGGAATTTCGCGCGGGAACTCAGGCGCAAAAATATATTCAGGGCATACCCGGTACCGAAAACGAAATCAACGTGGGAACTGAGGTAACGAGCGCTACAGCGTGGACGCGCACGTTTACCAACACGCAACTTTCAGCTGTTCGCCTGCGCCTGAAATGGCCTTCGCTTTTCAAGCAGGAGGACGACGGCGATCTGGTCGGTTACTCGGTTAATTATGCGATTGACCTGCAGACGGACGGCGGCACATGGCAGACGGTACTCAATACCAGCGTGACCGGCAAAACGACGTCAGGTTACGAGCGCAGCCACCGTATTGATTTACCTCAGGCTGGCAGCACCTGGACAATCCGACTCCGTAAGATTACGTCTGATGCCAACAGCGCGAAAATCGGCAACACGATGATGCTGCAGAGCTTCACCGAGGTAATTGACGCCAAATTTCGCTATCCAAACACAGCGCTGCTTTATATCGAATTCGATTCCAGCCAGTTTAACGGCTCTATCCCGCAGATCTCCTGCGAGCCCCGCGGCCGCGTTATCCGCGTACCGGATACTTACGACCCCGAAACCCGCACTTATAGCGGTACGTGGGCTGGGACATTTAAATGGGCCTGGACCGATAACCCTGCATGGATTTTCTTCGACCTGGTGGTTAGCGACCGTTTCGGACTTGGGGATCGTCTTACAACGGCCAACATAGATAAATGGACGCTCTACCAGGTTGCGCAGTATTGCGATCAAATGGTTCCGGATGGCAAAGGCGGAAGTGGTACCGAACCACGTTATACCTGCAACGTCTACATTCAGGAACGCAACGACGCTTATACGGTCCTGCGTGATTTTGCTGCAATCTTCCGTGGGATGACCTACTGGGGCGACGACCAGATTGTGGCGCTGGCGGACATGCCGAGAGATGTAGATTTTACATACACGCATGCGAACGTTATTGATGGGCGCTTTACCTATTCCAGCAGCACCACAAAGAACCGTTACACCAATGCGCTGGTGTCCTGGTCTGATCCTGATAACGCTTATTCTGATGCGATGGAGCCTGTTTTTGAGCAGGCGCTGGTTGCGCGTTATGGGTTTAATCAACTTGAGATAACGGCTATCGGTTGTACCCGTCAGTCGGAAGCGAATCGGAAAGGGCGATGGGGGATCCTCACCAACAACAAAGATCGCGTTGTTACTTTCAATGTAGGGGAGGATGGCAACATTCCGCAGCCTGGCTATGTAATCGCTGTAGCGGACCGAAATCTCTCCGGGCGCGACCTGGGCGGCCGTATCTCTGCGGTGAATGGTCGCGTGCTGACGCTGGACAGGGCGCCGGATGCTTCGGCAGACGACAGGATGATTGTCAATCTTCCATCGGGTGTTTCACAGTCACGCACCATTCAGTCGATTACGGGCAATAAAGTGACCGTTACGACCGCTTATAGCGAAACGCCTGTGTCTGAGGCCGTATGGGTCATTGAGTCTGATGAGCTCTACGCACAGCAGTATCGCGTTATTACGGTAACTGATAATAACGACGGCACGTTCACAATCGTCGGTGCAAATCACGATCCGGATAAATTCGATCGCATTGATACCGGAGCCATCATTGACCAGCGGCCGGTGAGCGTGATCCCGCCGGGCAACCAGTCGCCGCCTGCGAATATCGTCATCAGCTCGTTTTCTGTGGTGCAGCAAAATATCAGCGTCGAAACGATGCGCGTGAGCTGGGACCAGGCGCAGAACGCTATCGCCTATGAAGCTCAATGGCGCCGCAACGACGGGAACTGGGTTAACGTGCCGCGCAGTTCCACCACATCATTCGACGTCCCGGGGATTTATGCCGGGCGCTACCTGGTGCGCGTGCGCGCAATCAATGCCGCAGAAATCTCGTCCGGATGGGGCTATTCAGAAGAGAAAACGCTGACGGGGAAAGTGGGCAATCCACCGAAGCCGGTCGGCTTCATCGCTTCTGAAAACGTGGTATTCGGTATCGAGCTGAATTGGGGATTCCCGGCGAATACCGACGACACGCTGAAGACGGAAATTCAGTACAGCCTGACCGGTACCGAGGACGATGCGATGCTGCTGGCCGATGTGCCTTACCCGCAGCGCAAATATCAGCAGATGGGCCTTAAGGCTGGGCAGATTTTCTGGTACCGCGCGCAGCTGGTGGACCGCAGCGGCAACGAATCAGGTTACACAGAATGGGTGCGCGGTCAGGCCAGTATCGATGTGTCCGACATCACAGATGTGATTCTGGAGGAAATTAAAGACTCCGATACGTTCAAAGACCTGATCGAGAATGCAGTGGACAGCAATGAAAAAATTGCTGGCATGGCTAACGATATCAAACAGGCCAACGACGAACTGGAGCAGCAGGCGAAGGATATCGCCAAAAATGCCCAGGACGTCGGGAAGGTCCAGACCAGCGTTAATGAGCTTTCCAGCACGGTCGGGAATGTTTCGTCTTCACTCAGTCAGCTTGAGCAGACCGTTGCGACGGCTGATACCGCACTGGGCCAGCGAATCGACAACATCAGCGTGTCTATGGACGGCATGACGAGCGGGGTGAAGAACTCGGCCATTGCCATTATCCAGAACGGGCTGGCGCAGGTGGCCGCGCGCAAAACACTGTCGGCATCGGTCGCCGGTAACAGCGCGCAGCTGGATCGCATTGATGAGGTGATCGTCAACGAGAAGGAGGCAACGGCGCGTTCGCTGCTGAGTTTGCAGACTGACGTGAACGGCAACAAGGCATCCATCAACAGCCTGAACCAGACGTTCTCCGATTACCAGCAGGCCACGGCCACGCAGATAAACGGCATCACGGCGACCATCAACGGACATACCTCAGCCATTACCACTAACGCTCAGGCCATCGCGAACGTTAACGGGGATCTGAAGGCGATGTACAGCATCAAGGTCGGGTTATCCAGCAACGGTCAGTATTACGCGGCTGGGATGGGGATCGGCGTTGAGAATACGCCTTCTGGTATGCAGTCGCAGGTTATCTTCCTGGCTGACCGCTTCGCCGTAACGCACCAGGCCGGAGCTACGGTGACCCTTCCGTTCGTTATCCAGAATGGGCAGGTGTTCATCAGAGACGCGCTGATAGGTGATGGCACCATCAGCAACGCCAAGATCGGCAACTACATCCAGTCCAATAACTATGTCGCTGGCTCAGTCGGGTGGAGGCTGGATAAGGGCGGTACGTTTGAGAACTACGGTTCGACAGCTGGTGAGGGGGCAATGAAACAGACAAACCAGACAATCAGCGTGCGGGACTCCAGGAATGTTTTGAGGGTGCAGATCGGGAGAATCACGGGAACATGGTAACGGGAGGCCTCTTACGGGCCTCTTTTTTCAGGAGGACTGGATGGCGGAATATGGTGTCCAGACATGGGACGCCTCAGGCAAGGTAAACAACTATGGCGTTAAGCCTGTCAGCGTTTGTGGCTATCTTCAGCTGGCCCAGAACCAGAAAACAGGCTCTTACTCCGTAGCGCTTCCACCGGGTTGCAGGCTTACCTATTTTCAGAGCATGAACGGTGATCAGTTTGGTACGAGTCGGAGGAAGATCACCATTTCAGGGGGAACCGCAACAGTGTCAGCAGCAGGCGATACCGACTACTCAGCAGGGACTGAGCCTGCGGCAGCGGCTTATCTCATTTTCCAGATCGAGAGGGCATAAATGGCGGAGTATGGCGTTTTACTGACGACAACGGGCGGGGAAGTATGGGTGACCGCGAACAGCTCGCCAATCGCTCTACAGGCGCGAAAGACAGCGGCACTTCAGGGAACATCGGGGTTCAATACCAAAGTGACGCACACATTCCCCGCAGGTCAGCCTGTTGTCGCCTTCGTTCATTGCACGGTTGAGGTCGAAATAACTCAGACGATAAGCGGGAACACCATCACGATTGATTTTCTCAGACCGAATGCAACCGGCACAGCGTACGTTTATTTTTTCTCTATTTTCCCGCAGACAAAGCCAGACTACGGGCTGGCTGTATGGGATGCATCAGGGACGCTGATTTTAACAAACGAAACGCGCACGCTGAGCGATGTTGTCACCCTCGGTACCGCCGGGGTGGATGCCAGCTCAGGATACAACATCAATACAACTCTGGAGGGGAAGTGGGCCTGCATGCCTGCCATGCTGGGACTAATTACCGGGGTTGTATCGGCTGGCGGTCAGCCGCAGCCCTACTCGGCCATATACAAGAGCATGGCAAAACTTGAGGGAAGCAATACGCGGATATTTGCCAGGCCGCAGACAACCCCCGGCGGCAACCTTCAAAACGTCGCGTATTCAAATCTGAGGAACGTGATTATGGCCATCAACTGCGCCAACTACGATTCATCGTTTTCAGCGATCAATAAGATAAAACCGATCTATTAAATCAATTATATCCCATTGATTCATATTGTTATTGTGTAACCTCGTGAATGCCCTGGGATATAACCACTATGAAAAATATGATTCTTTGCCTGGCGGTGGCGGTATTGCTCTCCGGTTGCGCTGGCGTTATTGACAAGCAGCAACCTGTATGCAACGGAACAGCCCTGGTCGGCGGGCAGGAAAGCAGCGTCCAGATCTACGGAGTCCGTAAACAAAACAATCAGACACAGTACCGCGCCGGTTATCTCTTTAACTGGACCTGGGTGAGCGCCAACACGTTCACCAGCACCACCTGCCACTAACCCATTCAGTTTTGAACAAACCCCGCTCCGGCGGGGTTTTTTATTGCCTGGAGAAAATATGCTTTATAACACTGGCACCATCGCCATTAACGGAAACACTGCAACCGGCACCGGCACGAACTGGACGGCACCCGCCAGCCAGATTCGGGTTGGCCAGACGTTATTTGTTCTTTCTAACCCGGTACAGATGTTTCAGATCACGGCCATCAACAGTGCGACGTCACTGACGGTTACGCCTGCCGCGTCTCCGGCGTTGAGAGGCCAGAAGTACGGCATTCTTGTTACTGATAGTCTCTCGGTCGACGGCCTGGCGCAGAGCATGTCTCAGCTCATCAACGAGTATGACGAGAACATTGGCGCGTGGGAGACGTTCGCCACTACCTCAGCAAACCAGAACATCACCGTCACCATCAACGGCGCTCGTGTAACCATTCCGGCGATCGGTAAACTGGTCCAGAAAGGAAGCAATGGGGCGGTAGGAGTTTCTGACGGCGGTACCGGAGCAACGAATGCCGCTGACGCTCGCACAAACCTCGGTTTGGGAAGTAGCGCGACAAGGAACGCCTACAGCTCATCTGGCGATATGCTATCTGTTGGTGATTTTGGTATAGGTTCAATAAACCCAGTCACGATCAGCGATTTTACTAATGTGCAGCAGGGGTGCTGGTACAGGACACCTGCGTCGGGGACTAGTCTTCCTGCTAATGGGGCCAATTACGCCTGCTTACCCTACTTTTATGATGCGTCCAATAAAGTTGTAACCGGGTTTAGGCTGGGTGGTTCAATAAGATTTTTCGCTCGGGGACTGGTCGGCGGTACGTGGCAAGCCCCGATAGAGATGTACACTACCGCAAACACTACAAAAGCATCCGACGGTTCGCTTAAAGCCGCATCTCCTGTAATTAAGCTTTTATCGGATGGTACCTACCAGACCAATGACGAATCAGAAGGCTGCACTGTAAACCGTCTGGCCACAGGCGAATATCTGATTGAAGGATGTCAGGGGCTGAATTCAGACGCAGCATGGGGCGGCATCGATGGCGGTTTTGACATCCCTACCGATCGAAACAGGCAGCCGCTTATCTGGCTTGATTATGAAGTTTACGCCGATGGCTCTGTGCTGGTGAAAACCTATCACCGTACTCACCCTGATGCGCCAGCGTTCGCCAGGAACGAGCTGGAAGGCGTGGGTGATGGTGATCCTATCGACATTCCCGGTGACCAGTTTGTATCCGTTCGTGTAGAAATGCCTGCCGATTCTTTATACAACCAAAAAATCAGAGCAGCAGAGCTGGCCATGACTGCCGATGCGGGTGAATAAAGGTCGGTTTGGGAAATAGCGCTACACGAGACGTTGATAGTCAGTTTGCCCCGGTGTCATCGTACATAAACGGAGCCGCTGTTATGGCCCAGGTTCATCGCGATTACCGGACACTCGCTTCGTACGATCTGATTACTCAATACCCGCTGGGAATGTCTTTCGGCATTCAGCTGGGAGCGAATGCATGGGGAGGTGGAAGTGGTGCAGATGTCTATACCGGCATGTTAACGCTGCGGGGATGGCATGATGCAACAGGGGGCGGCTACACGTCATGGCAGTTAGCCTCTACGTCGCAGGGCCTCAAGTATCGTCAGGGAAACGGGACTGTTTCCGGGCTAACTAACGTTGGCTTTTCTACTACGCATACCCTTTATTCGACACAGAACACCTCGAAATCCAGCGACGGTACACTTAAGGCTGCATCCCCAGTTGCCCGTATTGTGAAAAGCCTGGAGGAATGTCAGCGCACTGATATCGACGAAGCAGGGTTTGTCTGGTGCGGCTGTGGTACGGCGAACGCTGAGGCGGAGGGAATAACCCTTTCCCGCCTCGATGTTGGGGTTTACGTGCTCACCGGTTCGGCAGGCCTGGCGTCAGAGGGATGGCAGTTACTGCCGCCAATGGACCCTGGCGGCATGGGAGAACTGGGTGTGGCTGAAGCTGAACAAACCGCTGACGGCGAGCTGACTATCCGCCTGTTTAAGCGAAAATACATGCTGAGCGATGAAGGGGAGATTATCAAAACGAAAGGGGAACCGATGGACGTGCCGGTGAACAGCTGGATCGATGTTCGGCTCGATATGCCCGCTGATTCAGTTTTCAGGCGTGGACAGTACAGTCTGCAAAGTGACGGAGAAAGTTAGGCAACTGTCGGACCGCGGAGGTCGGCCAGTTCTTTTTCAATGATTTTTAACCGTTCGGCCAGCTCTTTGATGGCCTCAACATACAGGGCGCTCATAGCACTGTAGTCCACGGTTTTAAGGTCGTTAATTTCCTCTCCTGCTGGTGTAGTGCCAGTCCCTCCAGAACTCACAGCAACGGGCAAAACCTTTTCCAGATCCTGGGCGATGATGCCTGCGCTGCGTACCGACTCCGATTCTGTGAGCTGAATGCCGAACGTATAACCCGTCAGGGAACAAATCTTCTCCAGTGCTTTACTGACGGGCACTTTATCGAATTTCACGCGCTCGTCTGAGGTCTGATTCATCGTGACGCAGGTAAACTTACCATCAGCCCCAAATGCAAAAGAGTATCCATTGGAGCCGCCGTTATCATTATTGTCAGGGCGGATCTGAATAATCCCTGTTTGGCTGGAATAGATTACTCCTCTGGACGCCCCACCTGTACCATAAAACCACACATGAGCATTTTGATTGTCAGCTGGGGCCAAAACAGCGATTTTAGTTTTGCATTCCATATCAGAAGTAGTCGAAATTTTTGCAGATGCGCTGATGCTATTCTGACAGGTAATAGGATTACGAAACTCAAAGCTATCACCGATGAAAACGTATTTCCCAGCGTAAAATGTGAAGTCTCCTTTCCCCATAGCACCATTAGAATTACCGCCGCACAGTATGCGCGCGTCATAGTCGTTAGTACCAAGGAAATGGAAATCCACAAAGCTTGCAGAAGAAGGTTTTTTGGCACCAATTTCGAGGCTTCCGAAGTTGGGGGTGGCGCTGTCTCCCAAACCGACGTTTTATAGATTGCCCTGCGGCAGCCATGCCGATAACTTCACCTGATTTTTTTGCAGAAAATATTGGGAGAAAAATATGCAAATTGGCTACGTAAGGGTGTCAACAAATGACCAAAACACAGATCTTCAGCGACAAGCTCTCGAACGCGCAGGATGTGAACAGGTTTTTGAGGAAAAAATGAGCGGGACGGTAGCGAACCGGCCAGCGCTTAAAAAGCTTCTGCGAACGCTGAATGAGGGCGATACGCTGGTGGTGTGGAAGCTGGATCGCCTCGGGCGAAGCATGCGGAACCTGGTACTGCTGGTGGACGAACTCCGGCAGCGCGGCATCCACTTCAAAAGCCTTACGGACAGCATAGACACCTCCAGCCCAATGGGGCGTTTCATTTTCCACATTATGTCAGCCCTGGCCGAGATGGAGAGGGAGTTAATCGTGGAACGTACCAGGGCGGGATTAGCGGCAGCGCGTGAGAAGGGGCGCATAGGAGGCAGACGACCAAAGCTAACACCGGAGCAATGGGCGCAGGCTGGCAGGTTGATTTCAAACGGCGTGGACAGAAAGCAGGTGGCAATTATCTATGATGTGGCCGTATGTACTTTGTATAAGAAATTCCCAGCCCTCAAGGGAATCAGCGAAACGTAAATGATTATAGATCATCAGGATTATTAGATGTGCAGATCCCAACTTTAACCAGACAGAATATCATCAATGCCAGAACTATTACGACGATAGTAGAGATTATGAGCGTTATCATAAATGACCTTTATATGATTTTATTTTTTAGACTGTGTGAATCAAAAAATGTTCCAAACAGTTAAAAATATGTGACTTAAGTTAGGATGGTATTGAATGCCGTACTACATAGAATGTAATGAGTGCGGCGGCTGGCTATCCCGCATCAAACTAGCTTACTTAGGTTAGTATGATCGGCTGGACAAAATTCATAATGAGCAATTACCCGAGGGATGAAAACATACATACAAAATTGAGAGTCCTTAAATATCAGCGAATTCGCAAAAGTCTGGCCATATCCTTGAAGCTACCTCACCATTTATTTCATTTTTTACCTTTGAGTCTGGGCACAAATGTAAGGGTTTTTTCTTCTGGTGATATCATCAAAAAAATGACCATAGGCGTAGGCTCTAAATTTTTAATCCTACGAAGAATGCCATAAAGTCGCTGTTTTAACTTGGCTGCGCCGTCTTTTTCAGACTCCCAATCTAAAACCATTTGTTTTTCAATTCCGATGTAGGTGTTTTGAGGAAATCTCACTCCACTACCAGATTTTTCCAAATACTGACGACTACGTAAGAAATCTACAATCAAGGAGTTATCCATTTGATTGAAGGGCTTGCTTTCGAACATTAGCAACACCGTATAACTTATGATTTTCATAGAAATCTCATGGGTAGGTTCAGACCATGTGAACGGTATGTTAGTTAAAATAGCGACAATGTGTATTGTTTAACATTAAAGAAATGTATCTTCTGCTATATAAAAAAAAGCCTACACCAGGTAGGCAATACTGATGATTTCTAATTATTTTTATAATGCTTCTTGTTCAATATCTTCCGCGATGTTGGTAAAAAACACCGAAGCTTATAGATACTTTCGTGCCGCATCAAAAATTTCCTGAGAGGTTAGCTCTCGATCTGATGCAACATAGACAACTTCATGGTCCCCTGTTAAAGAGGGGAAACCGGCTGACATTATCTGAAGATTGATCTCTTCTCCACCAGGGTACTGTTCGAGTATTGATGTTACGCCTTTAAGCACAGTGACAACCTTACTTGGTTTACCATTAAAGAAAATGATTACTTTTTTCATATATCACCATGTATTCAAACGATTTTTAGCGGTCGTGGCTGTTCGGTAAGTGTTGCTTTTTTCTATGTATTGTTTGTTTTTCGAAATTAAAACAAGCAATATTCTGCCTTAGCGTGTACTGTAGTAGCCCATTTGAACTGGAGAAGCCTGTGTCTGCACGTAAAAACAATCAATTCCGCCGAAATTATTTAGTCAAATGCCCTTGTCCAAACTGCTCAAAATATTCGGAGCATAGTTACAATCGTGTACAAAAGGGATCTCAATTAGTATGCCCTTACTGTAATGCTTTGTTCAAAGCCCCTGAACGTTACTAAAAAAACTCATACAATAAATAAGAAGTGATGCTTTTGGAGGCTGCCTAACCTCTTACGCACTTTAATATTTTATAAGCAGTTAGCTTCTGCTTTGAGACTATTCATGCAGCAGTCCTGCATTTCATCACATCGGTCAGCAAACTTGACGGTTCTGAAAATATGCTGGCCTGTTGTAATGATATTCGCAAACGATAAATGACTCTTCTTGTTTTTTAATTCGTATAAGCTTAAACGGACCTTGAGGGGGTTATTTATCGCAGAGCGTAACATTTGCAGCTGTCGGACCTTTAGTACCGGCAATGATAACAAATTTCACTTTTTGTCCTTCAAAAAGAGTTTTGAATGTCTCTCCCTGTAGTGAAGAAGAGTGAACAAGAATATCTTTACTTCCATCGAGTGGGGAGATAAAACCAAAACCTTTATCTTCGTTAAACCACTTAACAAGACCTATCATTTTTGAAGACATAAAAACTCCCCTTGAACACTTAAGAAGTTACAACTTCATGAAAAGAAACGCATAATGGCATACGTATGGACTCAAGATGAGGAGTATCAGAGATAGCACCTGGTTATGAGGATTACTTAGAAAAAGTCAGATTCACATTGCATCGAACTAACCAGATCATTAAGGCACGTGTTAAACTATTTAGCAAATTTTATTTTAGCCATCTGGGAGGCTATGAAAATTAGATTAGCTAATCCAAATTTTTCCTGTATAGTCAAATTGGATTTCACGAAAGGAAATTATTTGACTCGTAAAATGACAGGCGTTGTCAAAAGTTTTGACTGCAAGAGTGGGAAGGGGTTCTTTATACCATCGGATGGGCGTAAAGATGTTTTCTTACACATCTCTGCATTAAACAATAGCGAAAGCCAAACGTTAAGTCCTAGTGTTCGTGTTGAGTTCTATCGTATAAATGGACTCAGTGGTCCAATGGCGGCAAACATATTTCTTTCTTAAAAATATGCTATTGTGAGACTAGCTAAAAAGTGCAGGTCTAACTGATATTAGATTTGATTGTTATATGCTCTATCAAATTCCTCCCTTGGTTTTTTACATTTACAACTGTACGCGTTACCGCATGCCAGTTGAACTTATCGGTGGGCACTGCACCGTCTGAAGCTATCTCTAACGCTTTATTCCCTCCAGCGTCCAGCCGCATCCACTCTCTTGCAGCTTCCGGCGACAAAACTAGTGGCCGGCGGTCGTGATTGTCGACCAGACCTTTGTCCGCTGCCGATGTCACGATGAGAAAACCTTCTGCTTCATCACCGCGTTCGAATGGCGTGCTTCCGATCGCCGCCATGAATACGGGCTGCCCGTCTACCCGGTGAATGAAGTAGGGCTGTTTCTTGTCGCCTTCATTCTTCCATTCAAACCAGCCATCTGCAAAGCAGATCGCCCGGCCATGCTGCCATAGCGGTTTAAACATTCTGCTTGTGGCCGCCGTCTCTACGCGCGCGTTAATCAGTGGCTGCTTATCCCACCACCCGGGCGCGTAGTCCCAGAACACCGCATCGAGATGCAGTTGCTCGTCTCGTTCGCTCAGCAGCAGGACTTTGGGTCCTGGCGCAACGTTGTACCGGCCAATAGGTTCCGGGTCATAGGCAATGTCACGATCGGCTTCGTCGGCCAGGTAAGCCAGATATTCTTCACGGGTTTGTGCTTGTGCAAAACGTCCACACATAGAAACCTCCAGTCAGTCAGACTGAAAGTATAGGGCAGGGAGAAAAAGAGGTACGTACTGAGTAAAGTTAGGGGCAAATTTAGGGGCAAAAATGCGGAATAGAGGCAAAAAAAGGGCACTGAAAATGTATTACTGGGTAGCTTTAGGGAGAAGTTATTATGCTATAACTAATTGAATAAGCGGAGAAAATAAATGATATCAATGAGTTGGGAAAATCAGCGTAGCTTATTCAGGTGGTACTGTTCTTTCTTGTTAATCTCTTGATTTTGTTGCATCTATTCGTTACTCAGATCTCAAATGGGGCACAGGGTGAGGAAAACGATTTCAAAGCGTCAGCTTCGTGTTCATCTCTTCTATCCATGTAGCATAGATTTCATACACCATCTGCGCATTTACGTGCCCCATCTGGTTAGCGATAAAAGACGGGTTTGCGGCTACCGGTAAAAACCAGCATGCGAAAGTGTGTCGTGTATGGTACGGATTGCAGCGCCGAATGCCAGCACGATTTACAAATGAGCCCCACAGGAGAAGTTTGGTTAAGACTGAAGGGTTGTCTACACTTACAGCTTACGCAGTAAAAACGGAGGTGAAAATGACTGACCGTCCCGTTCATGGTGACCATCCTGATTATAATCCCAGCCCGGATAACCCGGAAAAGGATGGAAGAAAACCGAAAGATGATCCTGGCTCAGCGCCTGAATCAGGCGATAAAGATCCAGAGTAATGACCAACCGCCTTTACGAAGGCGGTTTTAACACCCATTACGGCCTCTCTACGCGCACCGCTATTCACGTTATCCTCATCAACGTCGTCTGATAACCGCTCAGAATCCATCCCTTTTTTGCCGGATGATCGGGTGAGATAAAGCACGGATCTCATTCCCGCGTACCAGCGCGTTTTACAGTTCTCCTGCTACGCTTTTGAGGGGGACAAGGGAGCGCTTCTATGAAAAATAAAGACGAGCAGACAGGATTAGTTGGGCTGGCGATTGGTGCCGCCGTTATCGGGCTGGTTTCATCCCAGAAGATCATCAACCGTGAAAGTATTGTCGATGAACTGGTAAGGCTCGGCAGGCAGAAGGGGGATGGTGTCGAAGATGAGGTCTTTTTAAAAGCGGCTGAGTTAGTGAGAAAAGGGGTATAAGCGATGGCTGACATTCGTCATGCACAGTGTCATTGTGGGGCGGTGAAATTTACGGTTGAGCTGACGGACGGCCTGAATACCGCACGTCGATGTAGCTGCTCGTTTTGCAGGATGCGTGGGGCGGTCGTGGTTTCAGCGCCTTTGACGGGCATTAAGGTGACGCAGGGCGCGGACACGCTCACAGAGTACCGTTTCAACACCGGCACGGCGCGCCATTTCTTCTGTTCGATTTGCGGTATTTACACGTTCCACCAACGACGTTCCAATCCCAATGAATATGGTGTGAATGTCGCCTGTCTGGAAAATGTCACGCCATTCGACTTCCCGGAAGTGGCGGTAATGGATGGAGTAAATCACCCTATGGATGGCGACAGCGGGGTATTTGGCTATCTCTCTTTCCGTAAAGAACAGACGAAACAGCGATGAAAACTAGCCCGCAGATCGCTGCGGGCAAACGGGATTAGAACTGGTAAACCAGACCTAACGCTACAATGTCATCCGTACCGATGCCATTGTTTTTGTAGAATGAATCATCTTCATCCAGCAGGTTGATTTTATAATCAACATAGGTGGACATATTTTTGTTGAAATAATAGGTAGCACCGACGTCAGCATATTTCACCAGGTCTTTATCGTCCTGGCCATTGCCCAGGTCTTTACCTTTAGACTGTAAATAGGAAATGGCCGGACGCAGACCGAAATCGAACTGATATTGTGCGGTGACTTCGAAGTTCTGGGTTTTGTTTGCAATACCGCCGCCATCTTGGCTATCGGTTGAACCATAAGGGGTCATATTGCGGGTTTCGGAATACATTGCCGCCAGGTAAATATTGTTAGCGTCATATTTCAGGCCGGCAGTCCATGCATCCGCCTTATCGCCTCCTGCATACTGAGATGCTGCGCCAGTGCCAGCACTAACCTGATCGTTGGTACGGTCAGATGACGCATATGCCGCGCCCGCGCTGAAGCCCATGCCAAAGTCATAGGTGGTGGAGATACCGAAGCCATCACCGTTTTGATTACGAATGTTGTTATCTGAACGGTTATTAGTGCCTTCCTGAGAGCAGCCATACTCGTCACAGTTGCTGCCTTCATTATTACCCTGATACTGCACCGCGAAGTTCAGACCCTGCACCAGACCAAAGAAGTCGGTGTTACGGTAGGTCGCCACGCCGTTTGCACGACCGGTCATAAAGTTATCGGCATAAGTATAAGAGTCGCCACCAAATTCTGGCAGCATATCGGTCCAGCCTTCAACGTCGTACAGGACGCCATAGTTGCGGCCGTAATCGAAGGAGCCGTAATCGCCCACCTTCACGCCCGCGAAGGCCAGACGCGTCCAGGACTGATTGTCAGAACCTTCGGTGTTGTTTGCCTGAATGTTATATTCCCATTGGGCGAAGCCGGTCATCATGTCGTTGATTTGGGTTTCACCTTTAAAACCCAGACGCATATAGGTTTGATCGCCATCTTTAGACGCGTCGTCAGAGAAATAATGCAGACCATCTACTTTGCCATACAGATCCAGTTTATTGCCGTCTTTATTATAAATTTCAGCTGCGTGAGCGGCTCCAGCCATTAACAAAGCGGGGATCATCAGTGCCAGTACTTTTCTTTGCATTTTGATTATTCCTTTGCAGTTATTTTTTTATTGCTTAGTGAACTTTCCGGGCTGGAAAGGTGTCCCATGCTAAATCACTCTGGCGGCGGATGAATAAAATATAATTGTTACGGGTTAAGTAAAATCTAAACTAAATGATGCGGTTGAAATAATGATAAACGTCATGAATGAATTATTATAATCAATACAAAATAAAAATTATTAATTACGCGGAAAACAAGGTAATCTCCACGCCGTTATATGCCTTTAAGATTATTTCATCCATAATTCACGTGAATATTGTTCAGAACATTGAGGCAATTTTCACCGATCTTCTGGATTCGCCCGGTGCACGTGCATCGGGCTTTTTTATAGCAAAAAAATGCCCGGACAAGCCGGGCATACAGGTTATTCACTGGTCGATTTTTCGGCTTTTCCTGCCAGTTGCGCCAGAAAGTCATAACGCTTCTGAAGATCCGCTGCCGCATCCTTCCATAGCTGCTCTGCTACTTCAGGCTGCTGGGCGTTCAGCCTGCGGAAACGCTGCTCCTGAAGTAAGGTTTCGGCAAGGGCGTCTGACGGCGGACGCGAATCCAGCGCCAGCGGCAATTTCCCTTCATCGGCACGGCGCGGGTCAAAGCGGTACAGTGGCCAGAAGCCGGTTGCGGTGAGCTGACGCATCTGGTCGTGGCTAAGTGCCAGATCGTAGCCATGCTCCTCACACGGACTGTAGGCGATGATCAGCGACGGGCCTGGATACGCTTCCGCTTCCTGAATGGCTTTCACCGTCTGGTTGAGCTGCGCCCCAAGCGAAATTTGCGCGACGTAGACGTGCCCATACATCATCATGCTGACGCCCAAATCTTTACGCGCCTTGCGCTTGCCGTGCTCACCAAATTTGGTGACCGCCCCCAATGGCGTTGCTTTCGAGGCCTGTCCGCCGGTGTTGGAATAACACTGAGTATCGAGCACCAGAATATTGACGTTTTCGGTCAGGCTCAGGACATGATCAAGACCACCGAAACCAATATCGTAGGCCCACCCGTCGCCGCCGATCAGCCAGATAGATTTTTCAACCAACGCGTCAGCATCAGTCAGGAGTTGTTCAGCCCCTTCAACACCCTGAAGCGCGTGGCGCAGTTCAGCAACCTGCGCGCGACGAACGTCAGGTGTGGCCTCCGCATGCAGGGCATCATTCAGTTCTGCCGGGATCTTATCGGCAAACTGTGCCAGCAGACGCATTACGCGGGCGCGGTGCTGATCGACCGTCAGACGGAATCCCAGACCAAATTCTGCGTTGTCCTCGAAAAGCGAGTTTGCCCACGCCGGGCCGCGACCGTTTGCGTCGGTAGTGTACGGCGTGGACGGCAGGTTACCTCCGTAGATCGACGAGCAGCCCGTCGCGTTGGCAATCAGCATCCGGTCGCCGTAAAGCTGGGTAAGCAGTTTGATATACGGCGTTTCGCCGCAGCCGGAGCACGCCCCGGAGTACTCGAAGAGCGGGGTGATGAGCTGCGAGGTACGAATGTCAATGCGTTCCAGCTTGTTGCGATCGATTTCGGGCAGGTCGAGAAAGAAATCATAATTCACTTTCTCTTCTTCAACATGTTCAAGACGCGACATCATATTGATGGCTTTGATTGACGGGTCCTGACGATCTTTCGCCGGGCACACCTCGACGCACAGGTTACAGCCGGTACAGTCTTCCGGCGCCACCTGAAGAACATATTTCTGACCACGCATATCGCGGGATTTTACATCCAGCGAGTGCAAACTTTCCGGTGCGCCATCTAACGCTTCTGGTGACACCACTTTGGCGCGAATAGCCGAGTGCGGGCAGGCCGCCACGCAGTGGTTGCACTGGGTGCACAGCTCTTCTTTCCAGATAGGGATCGCTTCGGCAATGTTGCGTTTTTCCCAGCGGGTCGTGCCCATCGGCCAGGTGCCGTCAGGCGGAAGCGCAGAGACGGGAAGGGTGTCTCCCAGTCCGGCAAGCATCGCAGCCGTGACGGTTTTGACGAAATCCGGGGCGGCGTCAGACACCACTGGCGGCCGGTTCGGACTGCTGGCATTGACCGGCTGCAACGGCACCTCGAACAGCGATTCGCGGGCCAGCGCCAGCGCCTGCCAGTTGCGCTCAACCAGTTCCTGACCTTTGCTGCTGTAGCTTTTGGCGATCGCCCCCTGGAGTTCCATCAGCGCGCTGTCGCCCGGCAGAATATTGGTCAGGTGGAAGAACGCCATCTGCATAACCGTATTGATGCGCGCCGCCAGGCCGCATTCGCGGGCGATCTTCGCGGCGTTAATGACATACAGGCGCGCCTGTTTCTGGTTAAGCACTGCCTGCACTTCCTGGGGCAGGCGTGTCCAGACCTCGTCGGCGCTGTAAGGGGTGTTGATCAGGAAAATACCGCCAGGCTTCAGGCGCTCGGCCATCTGATATTTATCAATGAACTGGAGCTGGTGACAGCCAACAAAATCCGCCTGAGAAATCAGGTATGCCGAGCGGATCGGGTGTTCGCTGACGCGCAGGTGGGAGACGGTCAGTCCGCCCGCTTTTTTGGAGTCGTAGACGAAATATCCTTGCGCATACCACGGCGTAGAGTTGCCGATAATTTTGATGTTGTTCTTGGTCGCCGAGACGCTGCCGTCGCTGCCCAGACCGTAGAACAGCGCTTCCAGTTTCGCATTCGAGGGCAGGGTGTTTTCCGGCAAAGGGAGAGAAAGGTTAGTCACGTCATCATAAATGCCGACCGTAAAGCGCGGCTTCGGTTTTGCCTCGCGCAGTTCAGCAAATACCGCAAGGACGCACTCCGGCCCGAACTCTTTTGAAGACAATCCATAACGCCCGCCAATGACGCGCGGCAGCGTTTCGCGCTCACCGCGGTTAAACGCCTCAGCCAGTGCGGTCATCACATCCAGATAAAGTGGCTCAGCCTGTGCGCCAGGTTCTTTGGTGCGGTCCAGTACTGCCACGGCACGCGCGCTGTCCGGTAGGGCTGCGAGCAGGTGTTTCGCTGAGAAGGGACGGTAGAGGCGAACTTTGAGCACGCCAACTTTTTCACCACGCGTCAGCAGCTCATCGACCACCTCTTCGCAGGTGCCGATGGCAGAGCCCATCAGGACGATCACGCGCTCGGCCTGCGGATGACCGTAATATTCAAACGGCTTATATTCGCGGCCCGTCGCAGCGGCAAAATCGTCCATCGCCTGTTCAACGTGCTCATACACCGCGTTGTACCACGGGTTTGTCGCCTCGCGGGACTGGAAATAGGTATCCGGGTTCGCAGAGGTACCCCGGATCACCGGATGTTCCGGATTGAGGGCGCGAGCGCGATGCGCATCGATGTCAGCCTGCGGCAGCAGATTGAGAATGGTGTCGTCCGGCAGTGGAACGATTTTGTTGATCTCGTGGGACGTGCGAAAACCATCGAAGAAATGAATAAATGGCACTCGGCTTTTCAGCGTAGCGATATGCGATATCAGCGCGAAGTCCTGTGCTTCCTGTACGCTGCTGGCGCAGAGCATAGCGCAGCCGGTCTGACGCACGGCCATCACGTCTGAGTGGTCGCCAAAAATAGAGAGAGCGTGAGTGGCTACGGTGCGTGCGGCAACGTGCAACACAAACGGCGTTAATTGCCCTGCCAGCTTGTAAAGCGTGGGGATCATCAACAGCAGCCCCTGAGACGACGTAAACGAGGTCGACAGGGCACCGGTCTGCAACGCACCATGCACGGTGGCAATGGCCCCGGCTTCGGACTGCATCTCAACAACCCGCGGGACATCGCCCCAGACGTTTTTTATCCCATTACCAGCCCAGGCGTCAGCCTGTTCAGCCATCGTGGAGCTGGGAGTGATGGGGTAGATGGCGATCACTTCGCTGGTACGAAACGCAACAGACGCGACTGCACCATTGCCGTCAATAGTTTGCATAGGACAACACCCTTACATTGCGCAAAAAGAGGGGTCTGTAAAACGACGACAGACCCTGAATATTATCTGTGTATTTTAGCAAAGCTCAGGTTTTACGATTTTCGCTTTTGTGTCCTTGGTATGCGCTGTATCAATGACTCGAAGGCTATTCGCGTTAAAAAATTGCGAGAAATTGTTACCAGGGCGCATAAATACGCACATCCGCTCTCGACGATGCTGCGCGTGATGCCTATTATGCATAGGTTTCGCGTTAATTATGGGGAGGAAGGTATGCGTTCAGCATTTTGGGTCGGATGTGCCGCGTTACTGTTGTCGGCATGCAGCAATGAACCAGTACAGCAGGCGACAGCGGCACACGTTACGCCGGGTATGCGAGCGGCTATGTCCAGTTCAGGTCAGGCCAACTGCGCAATGATCGGCGGTTCACTCTCCGTTGCCCGTCAGCTCGACGGCTCAGCCATCGGCATGTGCGCGTTGCCAAATGGCAAACGCTGTAGTGAGCAGTCGCTTGCCGTTGGTTCGTGCGGAAGCTACTGAGTTATTCAACTCGCTTAAACATCAATGTCTTATTGGCTGTCGCCAGCGTTAACTGGTCTTCGGTCAGGTCTACCTGTGCGCCTGTGCGTAGCATATCGGCGATGGTCTGATCCAGTTCATTTAGCTGCGGCTCGGTGCAGAGTTTCCGCGTCATTGCCAGCGTTTTGACCGTCAACTCTCCTTCGGACAGTTTACCCTGGCCGTTGAAGCCGTTGCACATTGTGCCGGAGACGACAATGTTGTTGATCAGGCTGATATTGGGTTGCGCACTGAAGCGAATGTCAGGCTGCGTTTTCCCGCCTTTGACTGCTTTGCCATCCACATTTTCAAGAACGAAACGGTGATTCTCTAACTGATCGGTCTGAACGGAGGCTTTACCAGGATTAACGCATCCAGCCAGTACAAGGCTGATTAAACTTACTGCCGCGAGCTTTTTCATTTTTCTACTCAAACTATCAATGCTGTAAATATTTTTTCAGTGTAACCATACCCTCCTGAGTGTTAATGGGGTTTATCTGAAAGTGCGGGAAGGGACCGGGCGGCGGCGCGCCCGGTCAGCGAGTTAGTGCGATTTAAATCCAGCTGCGGCCATCAGCATTTTAAAGAGCATACTTACGCAGGCCAGCGCCAGGACGCTGCCGCCCCAGATGATGGCAAGCCACATCAAACGTTTCCATACAGGTTGTTGCATCAGTGATAACCCTCCCCATGCTGTACTTTTCCGCGAAAAACGTAATAACTCCAGAAGGTGTAGACCAGAATCACGGGAATGATCAACAGTGCACCCACTAACATAAAGCCCTGGCTTTGGGCTGGCGCAGCGGCCTGCCAGAGGGTAATGTCCGGCGGGATGATATGCGGCCAGATGCTGATCCCAAGCCCGCTAAAGCCAAGAAAAACCAGCCCTAACGTCATGATAAACGGCAGGGTATGGCTCGCAGGATCGTGCAGGCAGCGCCACTGGCACAGACTCAGGATCGCAACCAGCGCAGGAACAGGCAGCAGATAAAACAGATTCGGCAGCGTAAACCAGCGCGCAGCAATAGCTGGTTGGGCGAGAGGGGTCCAGATACTGATTACTGCAATGAATACCAGAAGCAGGAGCAGAAGCACTTTCGATACCTGACGCATCCGCTTTTGCAGGGCATTTTCGCTTTTCATTACCAGCCACGTTGATCCTAGCAGCGCGTAAGCCACTACAAGACCCGCACCGCAGAAAAAATTGAACGCGGTAAACCAGTCAAACGGACCACCGCTGTAAGCTCGACCGGTGACGCTGAACCCCTGGATGACCGCACCGACGGTGATGCCCTGGCTGAAGGTCGCCACAATTGACCCGCCAATAAAGGCCTTATCCCAGAACGGGCGGTGCGCCGGAGTGGCCTTGAAGCGAAATTCGAAGGCGACCCCACGAAATATAAGCCCGATCAGCATTATTGTCAGTGGAATGGTTAGCGCGTCGATGATAACCGCATAGGCGAGAGGAAAGGCGCCAAACAGGGCCGCACCGCCAAGCACCAGCCAGGTTTCGTTGCCATCCCAGACGGGAGCCACGCTGTTGACCATCACGTCGCGGTCGTCCGCATTCGGCGTTGCCGGAAACAGGATGCCTATCCCCAGATCAAAACCGTCCATCACGATATACATCAACGTGGCGAAAACGATAATCACGAACCAGATAATGGAAAGATCGATACCCATTACGGTTACTCCTTAAATTCAGTGGTGACGGCAGAAAGCGGACGAGCAGGGCGGCCATCGGATTCAGTCGCGAAGGATTCATGGGGCTGCGGCCCTTTTTTAATCAGACGCACCATATAGCTGTAACCCACGCCGAATACCGCGGTATAAACCACGAAGAAGGCCAGCAAACTGATGCTCATGTGCAGATCGCCATGCGCGGAAACCGCATCCTTCGTACGCTGTAGTCCATAGACGACCCACGGCTGGCGGCCGACCTCCGTTGTTACCCATCCGGCGAGGATCGCGATCAGCCCGGACGGTCCCATCAGCAGGGCAAACCACAGGAAGGAACGTGATGTATAAAGGCGCTGTTTGTAACGCAGCCAGATTGCCGTCACGCCCAGGAGCAGCATCAACATCCCCAGGCCGGCCATGATGCGGAAAGACCAGAAGACAATGGTGGCGTTCGGGCGATCTTCTTTTGGGAACTCCTTCAATGCCGGAACCTGTTTATCGAGACTGTGGGTCAGGATCAGGCTGCCGAGAGCGGGAATTTCCAGGCCAAAACGGGTCCGTTCCTGCTCCATATCCGGCCAGCCAAACAGCAGCAGTGGAGTAGGCTCACCCGGCGGATTCTCCCAGTGACCTTCGATGGCGGCTATTTTCGCTGGCTGGTGTTTTAAGGTATTAAGCCCGTGCATATCCCCCACCAGCGCCTGGACTGGGGCCACGATTAACGTCATCCACAACGCCATGGAGAACATAGTGCGAATAGCGGGGGTATTGTTTCCGCGCAGCAAATGCCAGGCCGCGGAGGCACCAACAAACAGTGCGCTGCTGAGAAATGCCGCTATCGACATGTGCAGCAGGCGGTAAGGGAAGGAGGGGTTAAACACCACGGCAAACCAGTCCACCGGAACGACCTGACCGTTGATGATTTCATACCCTTGCGGTGTCTGCATCCAGCTGTTTGACGAGAGGATCCAGAACGTAGACATGAGGGTCCCCAGTGCGACCATGCAGGTCGAAAAGAAGTGCAGCCCCGGCCCGACCTTATTCCAGCCAAACAACATCACCCCGAGGAACCCCGCCTCAAGGAAGAACGCGGTAAGCACTTCATAGGTCAGCAGGGGGCCGGTAATACTGCCCGCGAACTGCGAAAACCCGCTCCAGTTGGTGCCAAACTGATAAGCCATCACCAGGCCGGAGACCACGCCCATCCCAAAGTTGACGGCGAAGATCTTTGACCAGAAATGGTACAGCGATCGCCAGACGGGATTTTTTGTTCTCAGCCACAGCCCTTCCAGCACGGCGAGATAGCTCGCCAGGCCAATGGTTATCGCCGGAAAAATAATATGAAAGGATACGGTAAAGGCGAACTGTATTCGCGCAAGATGAAACGCATCTGGACCAAACATGCATTGCCTCAATGTTAAACGGTGTACTGTTATGATAAAGAGGGGGGGAATGAGATATCAGAAGCAGAAATTGATAATTTATCTATAACAGTTGTGTGAAAAGGTGAACTTTATCTGGCTGATATAGCTAACAAGTAAGAATAAAAAATTTCTTTTTATGATTATTACGCATTAAACAGCTTGCTTTGTCGCCAGCAACATGAGTTAATGGATTTCTGGTTTTGAATCCAAATAAATATCTGACGTAGTTTTATAAAGCAGTTCTCATCACGTTGTGCCTCTCCGCAGCCTCTCTTGGGTCTTTATCTACATTCCGATTAGTTTTGTATCGAACCATTTTTTGCCTGATCGGCTCATGAGTAATTTACGTTTTTACGTTTACAGGAGAATCCTATGACTTCTTATATCCATTTCCGCTGCCCATGCTGTCATGGCTCGCAGTACCGCACCTCAGCTTTTGATGTGTCTGACAAAAATCCGTTCGGCGCGAAATGCATTTTCTGCAAATCGCCAATGATCACGCTCGACCACCTGGCCGCAGCGCGTTCGGCTCAGAATCACATTACTGAGTACCGCAAGTAATCTGCCGCGTTTCCCATAACAGTTAGCAAAATCTTCTCTTTTTCTCCTGCTGATATACACTGTCAGCAATAAGGAGAATCTGATGAAAAAATACCAGCGTCTGGCGCAACAAATTATCTCGCAGATTGAGCTTGGCGTATGGTTGCCGGGCGATAAGTTACCTTCTCTGCGAGAGCAGGTGGCAAGCAGCGGCATGAGTTTTATGACCGTGGGCCACGCGTATCAGATGCTGGAAAGTCAGGGGCGCATTGTTGCCAGACCGCAGTCAGGCTATTACGTTGCCGCGCGCCCGACCACACACCAGCCTGCACCGCCCGCGCAGGTGATGCGCGATGAAGTGGTCGACATCAACACCTATATCTTCGACGTGCTACAGGCCAGCCGCGACCCCTCCGTTGTCCCTTTTGCCTCGGCGTTTCCCGATCCGCGCCTTTTCCCGCTTCAGCAACTCAACCGATCGCTGGCTAACGTCAGCAAAACGGCTACCGCCATGAGCGTGATTGAAAACCTGCCGCCGGGTAACGTCGACTTACGTCATGCCATTGCCCGTCGCTACGCTCAGCAGGGAATGAATATCTCCCCGGATGAAATTGTGATCACCGCGGGTGCGCTTGAGGCGCTCAACCTCAGTTTGCAGGCTGTGACTGAACCAGGGGACTGGGTTATCGTTGAAAATCCCTGTTTTTATGGCGCACTCCAGGCGCTTGAACGTCTGAAACTGAAAGCGCTGTCGGTTGCCACTGACGTGCGTGAGGGCATCGATCTCAGTGCCCTTGAGCAGGCATTAAATGATTATCCGGTGAAAGCCTGCTGGCTGATGACCAACAGTCAGAACCCGCTCGGCTTCACGCTGAGTGCAGAGAAGAAAGCTCAGCTGGTGGCGTTATTAACCCGGCATAACGTCACGCTGATTGAAGACGATGTTTACAGCGAACTCTACTTTGGCCGCGAAAAGCCGCTTCCGGCAAAGGCCTGGGATAAGCAGGATATGACGTTGCACTGCTCCTCATTCTCCAAGTGTCTGGTGGCTGGTTTTCGTATTGGCTGGGTGGCGGCGGGAAAACATGCGCGCCGTATTCAGCAGTTGCAGCTGATGAGTACGTTATCCACCAGTTCTCCCATGCAGCTGGCGCTGGTGGATTACCTGGCGACCAAACGTTACGACGCCCACCTTCGCCGCCTGCGACGCACGCTTGCTGAACGCAAACAGCAGGCCTGGCAATCGCTTTTGCGCCATATGCCTGCCGGCGTCAAAATCCATCATAACGACAGCGGCTACTTTTTATGGCTGGAACTGCCTGAACAGCTGGATGCGGGGCGGTTGAGTGAGAAGGCGTTAACCCATCAAATCAGCATTGCGCCCGGCAAGATGTTTTCCACCTCCAATATCTGGACACCGTTTTTCCGTTTCAATACCTCATGGGGATGGGGCGAGCGGGAGGAGCAGGCGGTCGTCCAGCTGGCGGGGGTAATCCGCGAAATGATGCTGCACCCAGTCACACCTTGATGAAAATTCCTGAAGCGACATGACGCGCGGTCTACCTTTAGTAAGGGAGTGCGGATTGGTGACGTGACGTTGTCACGTACATGTCCGCCAGAACGTGTGCTGACAGCGAAAACAATGTCGATTTCAACAGGACGATGCTATGCAAAATCAATTGCTGATTAATGGTGAACTGGTGGCCGGCGAAGGTGAGAAGCAGGCGGTTTATAATCCTGCCACGGGTGAAGTGCTGCTGGAGATTGCTGAAGCGTCGGAAGCACAGGTGGACGCTGCCGTCCAGGCTGCCGATCGCGCGTTCACAGAGTGGGGACAAACGACGCCGAAAACGCGCGCCGAATGTCTGTTGAAACTGGCTGATGTGATAGAAGCCAACGCTGACGCGTTCGCAAATCTGGAATCCCTTAACTGCGGGAAACCGCTGCACTGTGTCCAGGGGGACGAGATCCCGGCCGTGGTCGATGTGTTTCGCTTCTTTGCCGGGGCCGCCCGCTGCCTGAACGGGCTGGCTGCCGGAGAATACCTCGAAGGACATACTTCGATGATCCGCCGCGACCCGGTTGGCGTTGTCGCCTCTATTGCGCCCTGGAACTATCCTCTGATGATGGCCGCGTGGAAGCTGGCGCCCGCGCTGGCGGCGGGAAACTGTGTCGTCATCAAGCCGTCTGAAATCACCCCGTTGACGGCGCTGAAGCTGGCGGAACTGGCGAAAGATATCTTCCCGCCAGGCGTGTTGAACGTGCTGTTTGGTCGCGGCAAAACCGTAGGAGATCCGCTGACCGGTCACGAAAAAGTCCGTATGGTTTCTCTCACCGGCTCTATTGCTACCGGAGAACATATTATCGGGCATACCGCATCTTCAGTTAAACGTACCCATATGGAATTGGGCGGAAAAGCGCCGGTCATTGTCTTTGACGATGCAGATTTGGATGCCGTGGTTGAAGGCGTGCGTACGTTTGGTTTCTACAATGCTGGTCAGGATTGTACCGCAGCCTGTCGTATCTATGCCCAGAAGGGGATTTACCCCGCGCTGGTCGAAAAGCTGGGCGCAGCCGTTGCCAGCCTGAAAATGGGCGCGCCGGACGATGCTTCAACCGAGCTGGGCCCGCTCAGCTCCGCAGCGCATCTTTCCCGCGTTTGTGCTGCCGTGGACGAAGCCAAAACCCTTGGACATATCCGCGTCGTCACCGGTGGCAGTAAAAAAGAGGGGGCAGGATATTACTTCCAGCCAACGCTGCTGGCCGGGGCGAAGCAGGAAGATGCGATCGTCCAGCGAGAAGTGTTTGGCCCGGTGGTCAGCGTGACAGAATTTGAGGATGAAGCGCAGGTGCTGAACTGGGCTAACGATTCGCAATACGGCCTGGCCTCGTCCGTCTGGACAAAAGACGTCGGACGCGCCCATCGCCTCAGCGCACGGTTGCAGTATGGCTGCACCTGGGTCAATACCCATTTTATGCTGGTGAGCGAAATGCCGCACGGCGGGATGAAGTTATCCGGTTACGGAAAAGATATGTCGGTTTACGGCCTTGAAGATTACACGGTTGTGCGACATGTCATGTTTAAACACTAAACCCTCATGCCCGGCGCAGTGCCGGGCGATTCAGCTTACCAGCCACATACCTCGTGTTCATTTTCCGTATCGTAGGCGCGAACGGTGTTCACCAGATCCTTCACGACATCTGCCGCGACGTCCGGAATCAACAGCTCCATTGGCGCTTCTGTTTCATAATCCACTGACACGCCGTTGCTGTTGTTGGTGACGGTCACGGTATAGGTAGCCTTACCCATTATTTACTCCTTATGCGTGTTGACCACTTTACCGATGCCCGCACCGCTGAGCGTGACGGCAGGATCCGCGAAAAAGTCGATATTAAAATAGGTGTCGTCGGTCAGAAGCTCAATGCGGTGCCATTTTTGCGGTGGGGAGATGCCAAAAGAACCGGCCTCAATAACCACTTCCAGATCGGGCTCGGTGGCGTCGCCATCGGCAAAGCCAAAGTAACGCACCGCACCCTGCATGACGGACAACCGACCGTACACGCCGGCTTTGGTGTTGTGATGGGTAAAAAGCGCTTTTGGGGCGGTCTCTTTATTCCAGAACGGCGTCGAGCGGGTATGAACAAAGTTTTCAGGAATACGTAACATCATAGTTTCCTTCATGTTGGCGGGTGCTTAAAGGGATTTAAGCACCTCAGGTTCAACAAAGAATTCAATATTGAACAGGGTGTCGTCGGTCATCACCTCAATGTGGTGCCATCTCTCTGGCGGGAAAACGCCGAAACGACCCGCTTCAATGACGAGCTCGCTGTCAGGCTCAGGTGTAAATTCATCAGCATAGCCCAGATAACGCACTGCGCCACGCATCACCGAAAGGCGAGGGTAAACGCCCGGACGCGTGCCCGTATCCAGGTGACGTTTAAAAATGCCGGCGGGGGCCGTTTCTTTGTTCCAGAAAGGCGTGGAACGGGTGTGAATACAACTCTGCGGAATGCGTAGCATGTTTCCTCCCTTAAAAGCCTGCTGTTATTAAACTGCTTTCTGCGGGGATGGATTTATCAAAAAGTGCATTTAATTTGCATGTTATCAATAATAACCGTTTTGCTTTACCCGGCGTTGTTACACAAGGTACTCAGTTGTTATTATCCATAGTATTTAAGTGGTTATGATGTAACGAAAAAACTTGATCTGTGTCAACATATGACGCATATTGCGTGCGGTTATTTTTCGGCTCAGGTAAACAGAATGACGTTGTATCAAAAGATGTTGGTGTTCTACGCAATCATGGCCTCCATCTGCGCATTAATCACCTGGTTCCTGTCTAAAGATCGTAAACGTATTCGCCTGTTGAGCGCATTCCTGGTGGGATCTACCTGGCCGATGAGCTTTCCTGTTGCCCTGTTGATCTCTCTTTTCTGAAGCACGCTTCCAGAATCAGCATCCAGACATAGCATTCCATACATTGAGGCTGTATAAATATACAGTCTGTCATACATGGAGTGCTTATGAACAGTTTCTATTCGCAGCAAGCAGGCTGCACTGTGCGCTGGCAGGATCTTCCCGGTTTCGGTGACCCGGTTGTGTTTATCCACGGGTTGGGCTGTGCATCGTCGTATGAATATCCTCGTATTGTCTGTGATACTCGTTTCGGGGGGCGCAGAGCCATTCTGATCGATCTTCCCGGTAGCGGTTACAGTGACAAACCTGACAACTACCGTTATCGCACGAGCGAACAGGCGCAGGTGGTGGTTGAACTGTTAAACCATCTCGGCCTGGATAGTCTATGGCTCTATGGTCATAGCATGGGGGGGAGTATCGCGATCGAAACGGCAACGCTGTTAACGTCGCGCGTTAAGGGCCTGATAGTGTCTGAACCCAATTTTCATGCGGGTGGCGGGATGTTCAGCCGGGCAATTGCGGCCCAAACGGAACAACATTTTCTGGCTCAGGGCTATGATGACATGCTGCGGGCGGAAACGTCGCCGTGGGCTGGAAGCCTTCAAAGTAATGCCCCCTGGGCCGTCTGGCGCGGCGCAACAAGCCTGGTCGAGGGCGTTAAACCTGACTGGGAACACCTGTTCTTGTCATTGCGCTGCCCGGTAATGTTAGTTTTTGGTGAGCGATCCCTGCCTGATGACGATTTTAATCGTCTGCAACAAAACGGCGTTGCTGTAAAAATTATCCCTGATGCGGGCCATTCAATGTCCTGGGAAAACCCGTCAGCGTTGGCTCAGGCTTTGTCTGGCTTCATAAACGGCTCATGAATGGGCAGCCCGCATTGTTGCGGGCTGGAATGATTAAGACAGCAAGGCAGACAAGGCTTTCCGTGCCGCAGGCTGAACGTCATACGGACACTGATAATCCACGTTCTCAATCGCGCGGGTGTAGAGCGCAACCAACCAGTCATAAACATAGGCTGTCGCCGCATGGACAGGCTGCTCGCCAAGTCGGGTAAGACGGGGTGAAGCGCTGCTCACAACGGGCGTCACAAAAATTGGCTCACCTTTGCGGATCCGGCTTGCAGGCCGTTCAGAAACGGGTGTCAGTTCATAGCCAAGCCAGCTAATGAAATTGCCTGTCGCGGCATGCAGCTGCGCGGCGCTGCTTTTATCTTTTTCTGCAATGCGTTGCAGTTGCAGCGGCAGATCCAGCCGATAGCTGGTAACGATCAGCACATCCGCAATCTGCTGTAATACCTCTGCGTCCAGGCCCAGACGGGCAGCCGCCGCGTCGTTGCGACTCCACTGACGAAGATGGTTAACCCACACGTTATGGGCCAGCCGCGCTTTGTCTTTGGTCTGCAACGCGCCTTGATTTTCCTGCGTATCTTCCGCAAACAGATCGATAACATCGTTAAACAGGCCGTTGACCTGTTCCTCACGAGGCTGGTGGACGGTCAGCAGCGTCTCAAACGCGTTTAACGGCGGCAGAAGCCCCTCAAGCAGTTCACCATGACGAGCGGCACTGCCTTGCAGCGTTCGGACCATTTTTTCGGCCATTGCCCGCCCTGCGCCTGGCTCCTGAGTGAGAGGCGCGACATATGGGCGCATCAGCGTTGACAGCGACTCTAGTAACAGCCTTTTCAGCGCGCGGAGACGCTTCTGGCGCTGTGCCGGCAGGGTAGCCTGCGACAGCCACTCAATCACTCGCTGCATGCTGTGGCTATTGAGCGCCTGAAGCGTGCCCCAGCGCAGACCCGGCTGGCCCAGCAATTGCTGCACCGCTTCGTCCAGATTCTGCTTTGTGGTAAACCGCGCATCATGAGGGGTAATGGCCCAGACCAGCCCCGGCAACGCGGATTCTTCAACCGGCTGCGTCTCTTTGACCCAGTTTTGCAGGAGCCTTGCCGTTTTCGCGGTCTGCTGGTGGTGCGCCGTTGCATTGCAGATAACCAGGACATCCGGCTGAATGTGCTGACGATAATGCTCCAGCAACCACAGGCATTTTGCCTGCATCATCAGCGGCGTGTTTTCCTCAGAAATGGCCGGAATATCAATGACGTCAACGGTATCCAGCACGCAGTTCTCAACGGGCAGCACAACTTCGCGGGTCAGAGATGCCAGTACATCAACTGGCAGGCTAATGGCGTTAAGCAGCTCGCCGTTTTTTACCGGATGAAGCAGTGTTTCCTGTGCTTCCGGCACGGTAAACGCCCCGTGAGTAAGAAAGCCTTCGCAGGGTAGACCAAAGCTGTCCACCAGCAGACTCAACGGCGCCGCAAGTGCGCTGGCATGGCTGGTTTGATGCAGCACCTGGGCGAATTTAAGCCACTGCTGGGTTAACTCCTGCTGCTCACCCCACAGCAGAGACCAGACGCTGGCGCGGGTGCTGAGATCAAGCGACGGAACCAGCAGAGCAAACTGGTGCCACAGGGCATCATCAATATGCTGCTTAGCGCCGGGTACTACGCTTTGCCAGAACCGGGCAATGGTCGCGACTTCCCGCGCCGTCATTCCCGGCACGCTCTGCGGTTGACGCAGCACCCGCCACTTCTCAAGCCGGGCTTCAATCACCGATTTATCCACCGCGCGGATCTGCGGATCCAGCGTGGTGCGCGCGATAAACAGCTGCACCAGCTCGGCCTCCGTTACCAGGCGCAGGCGCAGGGGAAACGCGTCGTCTGCGACCTCGCGGGACGCTCTGCTGAAACGCACGGCCATGTTGGTCGGTGCATGCCCGGGGTTAATATGCGAGAAGTAATCAAAAGTGCGTTGACCCGGCGTTACGTTCAGCCGTTCGTCCCCGCTGCCGCACAGGGCAGCCAGCAGGTGCGCTTTCGCGGCCTGCGAGTGGCCATATAGGCCGATACTGCCCTGGCTGACAAGGGCGCGATCGAGCGCCTCTTCACGCGCGCTTAGTGCGTTAAGGCGGGCAAGCAGGGCGTCGGCTTCGTTATCCAGCATCGGGGCGTGCTGTCGCGTCTCGTTGATCCACCCGATTAAGGCCTGAGTGGTGGCAGTCGTCGCAGTCATTTGAGGTATACGCTCCCGCTGTCGATCCAGTAGTGGCTGCCGCTGTGTCGGCGATCGGCCAGAGTATTCAGTTTAAAGGTCAGGGCATCCGGCGGCACTGGCGTGCCGTCCTGTAGCCAGGCATCACTCAGCTCGAAAGATTCCGGACCTTCCTGCTTAGTGCCGCCACGCAGCTTCAGGCGCACGTTCAGTACGCCGTCGCCCGCAATGGCTTTCGCCAGCTCGGCAGAGTTGATGCTCAGGGTATAGAGCGGTGTCGCGGGCCAGCGGGCATTGGCCAGCTGCCGGAAGCCGAGCGTAACGTTGCCGCGCAGCGGGAAGTGCAGACGGGCGTCCAGTTTCGCGCCGGGTTTATCGAGGTCGATATCGTGATACCAGACGTTCTCGTCCCGCAGGGTATTGATCGTGTTATCCAGCACGCCCAGATAGCGCACCGTAGAGTACGCGCCGATATCCGCTGCTTTAAAGTTAAAACGCGGCAGACGAAGATCCAGCGCCAGGCTACAGAGCATCGCTCCTACCGCAGCGGTGGATTTCGGGTTGCCGATCCGTCCCTGCTGGCTGAACGGATACCATTCATGAACCTGATATTTATCCAGCCAGACGATGCGGTTGACGGGCACCGGTTGCAGGTGGCGAATCAGGGCCTGAACGCCCGGCAGGCAGCCCGGCCGTCCCGTGATCAGCAGGATATCGCAGCTGTAGTGAGAGATCGCCTCACATACCGCATGAAGCGGGGCGGCAAGCGTGAACTGACCCGCCAGCATGGCGTCCCGCATCTCCCGAAAGCTGACGTGCAGCGGTACGCTGAACAGATCAAAGTGTTCTGAGCCGGCAGGCAACGCATGGTCAATCGCCTGCTGGAGATAATTCATCACGTTGCGCGTCGGTTTTTGCGTAAGCAGGTCGCCAAAGGTGGCATGCAGCCCGGCCAGCGGATCGTCAACATCGCTCGATTCCCACGCCGCCAGGATCGCGTGACCTATCGGCATAAAAAGCTGAAGCGCCGTCTGCTGGCGCAGGACCGCCTGGGTATCGATCCGCCCGGAATCACCGAACAGGGATGCCATCAGTTGGGAGGCATCGGCTATGCCGGATTTCTGAAGCTGGGTTTGCAGCGCGGGCAGAACGTAGCGCTGGATCACGTCCAGCAGCGTATCATCGCCAGCGACCTTGAACCCTTCGCGGAACAGCAGCTGCGGGGTGATTTTGACGTTATTTCCGGAACCATCATCTAACTGATAGTGCGTGATGGCCATATCCGTCGTGCCGCCGCCGATATCAATCGAGGCCACGCGCAGCGCACGCCCCGGCAGGACGCCAGGCTCAGGCGCGCGATCCGGACGGGCGAGGGAGGCGAAAAAGGCCTCGGTCTGGCCACCGAAATGGGAAATGGCTTCGTTATACAGCCACACCAGCTGGCCGCAGCTGGCCTCGTCCCACTCCATCTGGATCTCAGGGACCGGCACCACGCTTTTTTCCTGCTGCTTGCGGCTGGCAAAATCTTCATCCTGCGGGTGCCAGCCCATCGCTTTCCAGACGATGGCGATGGCTTCGAACATGCGGCGACGGAAAATCTCGCGCTCCTGTTTCGGCATTGCCGAAGGCAGGGTGAGGATCAGCGTCCGCAGCTGGCGGGGAGAGGCCGGGAAGCCGAGCCGCAAGCGGGTGGCCACGCTGTTAATCTGGCCAAGCGCCTGAGCCAGCAGCTCGCAGAGCATGTGCGTCATCAGGGTGCTGCGGCTGTACTGCGGAGAGAACACCGGCAGACGCTCATCCTGCGGCAGCGTAAAGAGTGGTTCCCCGTCGTCGTTCATCAGGTTCATCAGCGGAAACGCAGTTGCCAGCGGTTCGCGCTGGGTTTTGCTGTTCATCTGGCTAAAGCGCCAGTCCTGCACTACCGGCGTCTCGTCCCACAGATAGCGACGCGGGCTGGAAATTCCACTGTTGCCTTCCGTGCCCAGACGCTGCATTGCCAGCTTACGCGCTTCATCACCCACGCGGACAATGGACGGCCAGACGAATGCATCCTCCCGGCCGCTTTCCACCGAGAAGTGCTGCTTGCCAAAACGCGCTTCGGAAAATTCAAGACGGCTGGTAAACAGCGGCTCATTCAGGAACTGTGGCTCACTCAGAGATCGTACCTGAAGTTCAGCCGTCTGGCGCAGGCCGTCGTTGGCATCACCATGATCTTCAATAATCACGCCGCAGGTGTGGGTGTTGCCTACGTCAAGGATCAGATCGACAGGAATAGCAGGGGTGCTCAGGGTATGGGTGACAAACTTCACTTCCGGCACGGTGAGTTGTTCCCCGAGCATGGAGAGCAGGTTGAGCCAGTGTGCCTGATATTCAAAGCTGCGCATGGCCTGATGCAGCTCCCGCTCGGAGCGTTTTTCAACCCCGTCGGCAAACTGCGTAAAGGCTTCGCGCAGCCAGCCGTCAATCCAGGTCTGGTCAAGGAAACTCTCAACCTCACTGTCGCGCCAGGCGAGCGCGAAACGCGTGCCGTTAAGGATATCGTTTTCAACCGGCGACAGCGCAGACGTCGCATGCTCTGCAATCTGGCTGTCGAGCGCGACGGTGACCCGGTGCGTATTGCCAGCCGCGTCGGGCGTGGAAAGCTTTCGTACCTGGACGCGCGCCCAGTTATCCGGGCCATCAACAAACGTCCGCGGCGGGTTAAAGCGCAGGAAAGGGAGCGGCAGCCAGACGCCGTCCAGCACGTTCAGGGAGTTATGCAGTGGAATGGTGCTTTCAGGCTTGACCACTTCCGGCTGCCCGCCATCGGTGGCAGGCAGCGTGTACCGGCCGTTAACCAGATCAAAATCCAGGCGCAACAGCGGGCCATTTGCCGTTTTACGCACGAAACGCCCGTTGCTGGCAGTGTCCTGCGGAGTCAAGCCAAAATCGAGAAACTGCACGCCGCTGTTAGCAATCAGCGTCACGCTCTGTTTATAGTCGCAAAGATTAACCAGCATAGGATCAGACACCTGCTTTCTTGAACGTCAGAGGAACGATGGTGTTGGCATCGTAACGTGCGGTGCATTCCGCCACGTCGCTGGCACCTGCCTTACAGGTCACTTCCGGCATCGGATAGCGTGAACCGTCGGTGCAACGAGCGTTTCCGCGCGTTTTGATCAACAGCTCGCCGTTGCTGTGTAATCCGGAAAAGACGTCTACCCGGCAGACAATGTTGTCGCCATGCACAACCCGGGCGAAACCTTTATTGTTCTGGATCTGGTAGCGCAGCGACGGCGGTTTGCCGGTGAGCGGATCCTGCACATCGAGAAACGCGCGCCAGGTGCCATTCAGGAAGCGCGTTAACCCCGCTTTGACCTGGTTTGCCTCCATCACCATCGCATCTTTCGGTATCGCGGTAATGACCACTGGTTCGGCTGCCGGTGCAGGCGTTTTCACCTTCGGCTCTACCACTTCGGCCTGGTGCAGCGGGAGTTTCAGCTCAAGCGGCTCGACCGTCTTTACGGGGGCCGGAGCAATGGCGACAGGCACTGGCGCTGGTGTGGCAACAGGCGCTGCGGTCGGGGCCTGTTTTGGCCAAAGCAGCGGGGTGGCAATGGCCGCAATAATGACGGCGGCAACCGGCAGCAACCACAGGGGGGAGCGACGTTTTTTCTGCATGGCCGCCGGTGCGGGCTCTGGCGGCGCGGCGTTCATGCGCACCGGCTCTGGCGTATACAGTTCATCTTCGGTGATACGGACGGTAGCCACAGGCGTGATAAGCGGCGCGTCGGCCTGCTCAAAGGTCACTACCGGGGCCGGTTCTTGCTCCTGTTCAGGTTCAGGCTCGTTAATCACCACTGGCTCAGGTTCAGGGACCAACGATTCGCGCAGGCAGTCCAGCACGTCGTCGCGCGCGTTCTCGTTAAGATTGACGAAACCCCAGAAGCAGATCACCGGTTTGCCATCCACCAGGAAAACAAAGTTTTCACCGGGAAACTGAAAGGCTTTTGAGAGCAGAGAGCCAAACAGTTGCTGCGCCGTTTTCGGTGACTGAAGGCATTTTTTACTCAGAGACTCCACGCTGGCGAGCGTGTTTTCCAGATAGCGTAGGGCGCGATAACGATCATCTTCATCCGCCGCCTTCCAGCTGGAGACGGTTCCCTCAACCGGGGAGTACCAGTCAACGCGATCGCCGCCGTCGTAGACCTGGGGGATGGCCAGACAGTCGACGATAGCCTGTTGTTTGCGCAACCGAAGCGCTTCGCGGATTTGCAGCGCTGATTCAAAAACGGCCTGTCCGCCGCCACCAACGGCCTGAAAATCATCCAGATTACCGCTGCGTAAAAGTGTTTTTGCCACGATTTGGTCCTGTAGACTTCTTCACGCCATTACTTTAACGAAACAGCTAAGCAAGCAAACGGCGGAGGAGACGATAAAAGGGACGATTTCTTGCGGCATTGATCGTGATGGTTGTGCTTGACGAATAATGAACCTTAAGGCAAATCGGTTTCTGCGGGGTGATGCTAAAACCAGCGAAATGTACGGCTTTAGAATAACCTGATAGTGATTCGTTATTTGTCAGGCCAATACGTCTGTGCTGTTATTACTGCTCACTATAATAAAACCGAAAGGGTAATAACCATGTCTACAGGGAAAACCGTGCTCGCCCTCGCGCTGAGCGCGCTGCTACCGGCAAGCGCCGCATGGGCGGCAAATAAAGACACCATTATCTACTGCTCCGAGGCGTCGCCGGAGTCGTTTAACCCGCAGATCGCCAGCTCTGGACCTTCGTTTGTCGCCAGCTCGCAAACGCTGTATAACCGTCTGATTAACTTCGACCCGGTAAAAAACACGCCGGTGCCTTCTCTGGCCGAGTCGTGGACCATTTCGCCAGACGGCAAAACATACACGTTTACCCTGCGTAAAGGGGTAAAATTCAACAGCAATAAATACTTCAAACCTACCCGTGATTTTAACGCTGATGACGTTATTTTCTCCGTTATGCGTCAGAAAGACCCTAAGCATCCCTATCACAATGTTTCCCAGGGTAATTACGAATACTTTAATGACGTGGGCCTCGACAAGCTCATTCAGGATGTGAAAAAGATCGACGATTATCACGTCCAGTTCACGCTGAGCGAACCCAACGCGGCGTTCCTGGCCGACTGGGGAATGGACTTCGCCTCGATCCTCTCTGCCGAGTACGCGGACGCGATGCTGAAAAAGGGGACACCTGAAAATGTGGACACCTGGCCAATCGGCACCGGCCCGTATGTGCTTCAGCAGTACAAGGTGGATTCGCTGATCCGCTACGTCGCCAATCCGAACTACTGGGACGGTGAGGTGCCGACCAAACACCTGATCTTCTCCATCACGCCAAACGTTGAGACGCGTCTGGCGAAGCTGCAAACGAACGAGTGTCAGATCATTCCTGCGCCGTCGCCGGTGCAGTTTGAAGCGATCAAGAAAAACAAAGACCTGACCCTGCACTCGGTGGATGCGCTGAACGTGGGGTACCTGGCGTTCAACACGGAGAAAAAACCGTTTGATAACGTGCTGGTGCGCCAGGCTCTGAATTACGCGACGGACAAAAAGGCCATTGTGAACGCGGTCTTTATGGGGTCTGGTACGGTCGCTAAATCGCCGATCCCGCCGAACATGCTCGGCTTTAATAAAGACCTGAAAGATTACGGCTACGATCCGGAAAAAGCGAAAGCGCTGCTGAAGCAGGCGGGTCTGGAAAAGGGCGCGGAAGTGACCCTCTGGTCCATGCCGGTTCAGCGTCCGTACAACCCGAACTCACGACGCATTGCGGAGATGATCCAGGCTGACTGGGCGAAAGTGGGTGTGAAGGCGAAAATCGTCTCTTACGAGTGGGGTGAGTACCTCTCCGGCATGCGTAAAGGCGAGCATGATTCCGCGCTGTTCGGCTGGATGTCTGATAATGGCGATCCGGACAACTTCGCCGATGTGCTGCTGGGTTGTAACAGCATCAAAACCGGATCTAACGCCGCGCGCTGGTGTGATAAGGGGTATGATGAGCTGGTGCAAAAGGCCAAACTGACCAGCAACCCGGACGAACGTGCGAAGCTGTATGGACAGGCACAGGAGATTTTCTATCAGCAGGCACCGTGGATTGCGTTAGCTAACGGCAAAACGTTCTACGCGACCCGCAGCAACGTGACCGGGTACAGCGTGAGTCTGATGGGCAGTGACTTCTCGAAAGCGAAGCTGAACTGATCGTATTCTTGCCGGGGGGCGGCTATGCCTTACCCGGCCTACAGTTAGCACCCGGCACGTGATAAGGAGTGACAATGTCACATTTAAACAA
This sequence comes from Enterobacter sp. CRENT-193, assembly GCF_002787395.1. Taxonomy (NCBI): domain Bacteria; kingdom Pseudomonadati; phylum Pseudomonadota; class Gammaproteobacteria; order Enterobacterales; family Enterobacteriaceae; genus Enterobacter; species Enterobacter sp. CRENT-193. Next base: position 3,173,869 of record NZ_CP024812.1, read on the forward strand.
AGTTATCGCCCGCGTCGATGCCACCATCGAAGAGAGCGTGATTACCCACATGAACGAACTGCTGATCGAATTAAGCGACGATGCAGAGCTCAGCCGTGAAGATCGTTATACCCAGCAGCAGCGCCTGCGTACCGCGATTGCGCATCATGGCAAGCAACATAAAGAAGAGGCGGAGGCACGCCATGCCCACCTCACGCAGGGTGGGACTATCCTGTAAGGGTTAAAACTGGCGCCGTGCCACCAGCCAGGCGCCAACCACCAGCATCACTGCGCCGCAGACCGGGCCAACCAGCGCGCGCAGGGGAACGCCGTTGCTCTTGAGGATGTCCATCACCAGACCGCCAATCAGCTGGCTTGCCACCAGTACGGCAATGGTCGTTGCCGCGCCCACATTCTGATATCCGCTAATACTGGCAAAGACAAAAAATGACCCCAGCAGGCCGGGGATCAGTGTCCACCAGCGCACCGTTGACGCCAGTTCGTTAAACCCCGCCATGCCATTTTTCACCAGCAACATGCTGACAAACAACACAATCCCCACCAGCGAGTTCAGCAGCATGGCGATAAGAATGGTGGAAGAGGATTGCGTAATGCGCACCATAAGGGTGTTTTGTACCACCAGCCCAATCCCGGCGGCCACCAGAAATGCTAACGTCAACGATTGATTCATGGCAGAGCATCCGGATCGCTGCGCTCATCGAGCTGGAGTTGCATAAAGGTTAAATCCAGCCAGCGACCGAATTTGGTTCCTACCTGCGGCATATTTCCGGTGGTAATAAAGCCCAGGGTTTCATGCAGATGAATCGACGCCTGGTTCTGCGCCTCAATACCGGCAACCATCACATGTTTACCAATCTGGCGGGCTTCCTTAATTAATTCCGTCATTAGCAGTCGACCAATGCCTTTGCCCTGATGATCGGGATGAACGTAAACCGAGTGCTCCACCGTATGGCGAAAACCGTCGAATGCTCGCCAGTCGCCAAATGAGGCGTATCCCGTCACTACACCTTCTTCTTCACTGACCAGCACCGGATAACCCAACAGCGTGCGCGCCTCAAACCATGCAATACGGTTATCGGTATCGACAGTTGTATCGTTCCAGATGGCGGCGGTGTGCAGCACCGCGTGGTTATAAATTTCACCGATAGCGGCACAATCTTCTTTGCAGGCATGACGAACAATCATGGTTAACCTCTGGCTGTGTTGTTCACTATAGTAGTATGGTTTTGTCACAATATTACACAGTTCATGTATTCCATCGCTACGACAAAATCCCTGTTTTTTTGTCACAAAACTCCCCCGAAAAACCATCCGTACACTATAGTATGACGTCATGAATACAATGACAGACAATATGAATCAACGCATTAGCGCCCGCATACGCCTTGAACGCGAGTCGCGTGGCTGGTCATTAAGCGAACTGGCCGAACGGGCAGGTATCTCACGCGCCATGATCCATAAGATTGAACGGGGTGACAGTAGCCCAACGGCGACGCTGCTTGCGCGGTTATCCGGTGCCTTCGGTATTAGCATGTCTACGCTCATTGCGCGCGCGGAAATGCAGGAGGGCAAACTGTTACGTCTGGCGAACCAGCCCGTCTGGCGCGATCCGCAAACCCACTATTTGCGTCGCCATGTGTCGCCGCGCACCGATATGCCTATCGACCTCGTCCAGGTGGAGCTACCCGCAGGCAGCGATGTGCCGATGCCCGCTTCCTCTTACGCGCTGGCGCGACAGCTGATTTGGTTGCAGGCAGGTGAACTGGTCTTTCTGGAGGGGGATACCCGCCATGAAATGAAGGCCGGAGATTGTCTGGAACTCGGGCCGCCGAACGACTGCCGGTTTATCAACGAAACGGATGAATCGTGCCTCTATCTGGTCGTGCGGCTTAATCAGTCCGGCTCATAATGCAAAGGCGATCCGCAGGATAACGTGCCAGACTTGAATGACATTTTCAGCAGTAAGGAGCGAAGAATGAATCAATCAACTACGCAAAACCGACGCTGGGTACTGGCTTCCCGTCCACACGGCGCGCCGGTTGCCGAAAATTTCCGCCTGGAAGAGCAGCCGATCCCCACGCCCGCAGAGGGACAGGTGTTATTACGCACCGTATGGCTCTCGCTTGATCCGTACATGCGGGGCCGTATGAGCGATGCGCCATCCTATTCACCTCCTGTCGAGATTGGTGCGGTGATGGTGGGCGGCACGGTAAGCCGCGTCGAGACCTCCCGCCATCCGGATTATAAAGAGGGTGAATGGGTGCTGGGTTACAGCGGCTGGCAGGAGTATGAACTGTCCGACGGGCAGGGGCTGGTGAAGCTGGGTGAAAACCCGTCGCATCCTTCATGGGCACTCGGCGTGCTGGGGATGCCGGGCTTCACCGCGTATATGGGGCTGCTCGATATCGGCCAGCCTCAGGCAGGGGAAACCCTCGTCGTGGCGGCGGCCACGGGGCCGGTTGGCGCAACGGTGGGGCAGATCGGTAAAATCAAAGGGTGCCGGGTCATCGGCGTGGCTGGCGGGGAGGAGAAATGCCGTCATGCGGTCGACGTGCTCGGTTTCGACGCCTGTCTGGATCACCATGCGGATGATTTTGCCGAACAGCTGGCGAAAGCCTGCCCGCAGGGCATTGACGTGTATTATGAAAACGTCGGCGGTAAAGTCTTTGACGCCGTACTGCCGCTCCTGAATACCTCCGCGCGCGTGCCGGTTTGCGGACTGGTCAGCGGCTACAACGCGACCAACCTGCCGGAGGGGCCGGATCGCTTGCCGCTGCTGATGGGGACCATCCTGAAAAAACGCATCCGCATGCAGGGCTTTATCATCGCTCAGGACTATGGTCATCGTATCGGCGAGTTCCAGCAGGAAATGGGACGCTGGGTGAAGGAAGGCAAAATACACTATCGCGAGCAGGTCACCGAAGGGCTGAACGCGGCGCCGGAGGCGTTGATTGGGCTGCTGGAAGGGAAAAACTTCGGCAAGGTCGTGATCCGCGTGGCGGCGGACTAAACAGAGCATCGGTTATGGCGGGCAAAGTCCGCCATAATTATTTGTGAAGATACGATATATTGTCTTTAATTAATCCATAAGCATTGCGCGCCATCGGCCCAGCTGAGCCAGAAGTGGTAAACGTAATATTAATTGAACAATTTTTATTTTAACGCGCGCCCTTCATACCAGGCATGACGATACAGGATATATCAAACCGGCGATGTTTTTTTAAACAGTCGCTGAAAATGGCATTTTGTTTTGGCTACGGGAATTAAACATGCTTGATTTGGAAAACCTGGAAAAAGCACAAAGAATCAGTCTGACGATGCAAGTTGAGAACAGTTTAAAGGGAGCGTTAATTACGGGCTCATTAAAACCTGGGGCTCGACTCATCACGAAAGAGATTGCGGATAAATTAGGCACCAGCATCACACCGGTGCGCGAAGCCCTGCTGCGCCTGGTGTCGGCAGGCGCATTACAGGCCACGCCTGCTCAGGCGTTTTTGGTGCCAGAGGTTACGCTGGAGCGTTATAACGAAATTAACGCCATTCGAAAACAGCTTGAGCCGATGGCCGTTGCGGCGGCGTGTCAGAATATGACCGAGACCAAACTGGATGCATTACGCGCGCTGTCAGATAACTTCAGCACCGCCATGCATCAGGGCGACGTGCAGAAGGCGATCCATGCCAACCGCGTGTTCCGGTTTACGCTTTATCAGTATGCCGAAATGCCGACCCTGAACTCGCTGATTGAGCAGCTCTGGGTACGGATTGGTCCGTGTATCAACTACCTGCACGAAGAGATGAAAGATATCCCTGCAACGACTTACCATTATGCCGATCTGCTTTCTGCGCTTGAGCAAAGGGACGTGACGGCCAGTCGGGAAGCGATCGACCGAGCCATTGATGAAGCTAATATCCTCCTGCAACGGCAATACTACAGTTAAGGATCGCACTGGCGCACTTATTTTTTTATTCGTTTTAAACTTCCCTGAGTATATTCCCGGCGCTTAAGGCTACCGGGAATGATGTTATTTTTTACCGGCAACGTGCGCTGCCGGAAAATGTTTTACTCAAAGCGATAAGAGACCGACAGGCCCACGCCATAGTTACGGCCAGGGGCGGGTTCGTAATAGCGATTGTAGCCGGCGTTTACAATCTCTGAACCGACGTACTCTTTATCAAACAGGTTATCGACGCGACCAAAGATGTCCATTCCCCATTTGCCGTAATTGAGTTTATACCCGGTATTCAGACCGACCACGGTATAAGAGGGCGCTTTGGCGGTATTGGTGTCGTTTGCCATCACGTCGCTCATGTAGCGGGCATCTGCCCCCGCGTACCAGCCTTCCTCAGGCTCCCAGCCAAACGACGCATACCCCATGTTACGGGCAATCCCCGGCATTCGGTTGCCGCTACAATCTGCTTTATCGCAGACGTTGGTACGGTAGGTCGCGTCAAGGTAGGTCCACGCCATTTTCAGCTTCCAGTTCTCGGCAAACTGCTGATCTAGCGCAATTTCAACACCCTGACGGCGCGTTTTACCGGCATTTTTATAGCTGGTACGGCGTTCATTGTCTTTATCTACCACGATCTCATTATCGGTATCCGTGCGGAACAGCGCCGCCGTCAGGATGCCATTGCCGATGCGGGTTTTGCTGCCAATCTCATAGGTGTTGTTGGTTGACGGTTGCAGGTTGATATTGAGGCCGCCTTTGCCATCAGAACGGTATGAGAGTTCGTTGATGGTAGGGGTCTCAAATCCCCGTCCCGCCGCGGCATACAGGTTCCAGGCGTCGGTCACGGCGTATTTCACCGCACCAGCCGGGAGCCATTTATGGTAGCTGGCGTCACCGCTGTCATCGCCGTTTTGCGGGGTAATGTAATGATCGTTGGAGTCAAACCAGACGGAGCTGTAACGCACGCCCGCCTCAACGGACAGCTTTTGCGTGAGCTGCCATTGGGTTTGCAGGTAGGGATCAAGGTTCCACATCAGGTTACGTTCGTCACGGCGTTTGTTACCCTTCACGCCAAAATCCGGCACGCCGTTGTTCATCACGAAGTTTTCATACCCGCGGCGATTTTCACTCATATTTTCGTAGTTCAGGCCGGTGGTAAACGTTACCGGCACCAGCAGCTCACCGCGGTGGGTCCAGCGGGTATCAATACCCTGATAGTGGCGCTGCATATCAATTACGCCACCCGAATGCGCAGGATTTTCAGTCTGCGCGGTATCCGGAATGGACTGGTACTGGGTCATTTCACGCTCACCGGCGTACATCATCACGCTGAGGTCGTCCTGTTCGCTCAACTGACGGTCGTAGCGGATCCCGGCCTGGGTCTGCTTAATGGTTTTACGCGTGTTGTACTGATCGCCACGGGGGGACTGGCGTGGGTTGTTCTGCCACTCCTGATAACTCAGTCCGCCCGGATCGTTGGCTTTCATGTCGACGCTGTTAAAAATCAGCGTTAGCTTGCTGACATCATCAATGCGTACGCCCAGTTTCGCATTGGCGAGGTTTTTCCGTGCGCCGCTGTGGTCGCGATAGCCATGGGTGGTGAAGCGGGTTGTGGATACCGCATAGTCCACATCCCCCGCCTGAGTCCCGTCGCCCACCGCACCGGTGGCCTTCATGCCGTAACGCCAGGTGCCGTAACTGCCGTAATAGCTGCTGGCTTCAATTGTGGCTGGCTGTTGTCCGGTCTGGGTGTTGATGTTGATTACGCCGCCGGAGGCATTGCCGTACAGGGCAGAGAAGGGGCCGCGCAGCACGTCGACGCTCTCAATGCTGTTGAGGTCTATGTTTGACGTCTGCCCCTGGCCGTCGGGCATGGTTGCCGGAATGCCGTCCACGTACATGCGGATCCCGCGTACGCCGAAGGTTGAACGCGCGCCGAATCCGCGAACGGAAAGTTGCAGATCCTGAGCATAGTTCTGGCGGTTCTGGATTTGCAGGCCAGGCACGCTCCCAAGGGATTCAGAAAGGTTGATGCGCGGTGTGGCATGTCGCATATCCTCGCCGCTCACCACGCTGACTGCTGCCGGGGTGTCCAGTTCGGAGACGGTTTGCGGCGTGGCGCTGACGATCAGGGTCTGTTCATCCGCGGCCATCGCACTCAGCGGGCCAAAAATGACGGGAACGAACAGCAGGGGTAGTGATGCCTTGCGGGCAGTAATAATTTTCATGGAGTAAACCGGTTAAGAAAAATTCGAACCAAATCAACTGGAACCTGTGTATATATGTTAAATCCTTTGTAAATGTTATGAAAACTATAACCGCACATTTCGTGAATGTAAGGTTTTGAAGGAAAGAAATACTCCACATTCAACTGATTAATGATTACTATTCTCATTAAAATAACGGCAAAGCGATGACTTTGCCCACCGGAAGTGATGTCAGCGGTAAATCTCCTCATTTAAAAAGGAATTGTTATGTCTTTACGTCATCTGTGCTCGCCGCGCCTGCGTGGGTCTCTGCTGTTGGGCTCTTTACTGTTTGCCGGTACGTTCCAGGTTCATGCCGCTGAAGAGATGCTGCGCAAAGCGGTCGGCAAGGGCGCGTATGAAATGGCCGTCAGCCAGCAGGAAAACGCGCTGTGGGTTGCGACGTCACAAAGCCGCAAAACCGATAAGGGCGGCGTGGTTTATCGTCTGGATCCGGTCACGCTGGAAGTGACGCAGGCGATTCATAACGATCTCAAGCCGTTTGGCGCCACGATCGATAACGCCACCCAGACGCTGTGGTTCGGTAACACCGTCAACAGCGCCGTGACGGCGATTGACGCCAAAACGAGCGAGGTTAGAGGGCGCCTGGTGCTGGACGATCGCAAGCGTAGCGACACGGTGAAGCCGCTTCAGCCGCGCCAGCTGGTGGCCGATGACACGACCAATACGGTGTACATTACCGGCATCGGCAAGGAGAGCGTGATCTGGGTTGTTGATGGCGCAACGCTGAAGCTGAAGGACACTATCACGAACACCGGCACGTTCAGCACCGGTCTGGCGCTGGATGCGAAGGCAAAACGCCTGTATACCACCAATGCGGACGGCGAGCTGGTGACCATTGATACGGCAACCAACAAAATCCTCAGCCGTAAAAAAGTGCAGGATGACGGAAAAGAGCACTTCTACCTGAACCTGAGCCTGGACACTGCCGGCCAGCGTGCGTTTGTGACGGATTCAAAACAGCCAGAAGTGCTGGTGGTGAATCTGAAAGATGGCAGCGTGATGCAGAAAATCGCCGCGCCAGAATCGCTGGCCGTACTGTTTAACCCGGCGCGTAACGAAGCCTATGTGACGCACCGCGAGGCGGGCAAGGTGAGCGTGATCGACGCCAAAACTTACAAAGTGACCAAGACCTACGATACCCCGGTTTACCCGAACAGCCTGGCGCTGTCCGCGGACGGTAAAACGCTGTACGTAACGGTGAAACAGAAATCAACCCGTCAGCAGGAAGCGACCCAGCCTGACGATGTGATTCGTATCGCGCTCTGATGTGGGATTTGCCCGGTGGTGGTGCGCTTACCGGGCATAAAAAAACCATGAAATGCAGGCCGGGTAAGGCGAAGCCGCCACCCGGCTTTTTTATTAACGCGACGTCTCTTCCACCAGTGGACCGTCCTGTTTGTCATCTCCAGGATGAACCGGTGCGGTACTGTGGATTTCATTCACGCGTTTACGAACGCCAAACCAGCCAGCAATCAACAGCACCGCCAGCAGCGGGATTGTGGCGATGGTGTAGGTACCGTTCGGGTAGTCGAAGGCCATCAGCACCAGCACGCTCAGCAGGAACAGCAGGGTAAGCCAGGAGGTCACCGGTGCGCCCGGCAGCTTGAAGCTGACGTCAGCCGCTTTTCCTTCTTTGATCGCTTTGCGCAGACGCATCTGACACACCACAATAAAGGCCCAGGAGGCAATAATGCCCAGTGCAGCGACATTCAGCACAATCTCAAACACCTGAGACGGCACCAGATAGTTCAGGAACACGCCAAAGATATACACCACCAGAGTGGCCAGAATACCCGCGTAAGGCACCTGCTGCTTGCTCATCTTCGACATAAACTTCGGCGCAGAGCCCCCCATCGACATGGAGCGCAGGATACGGCCCGTCGAATAGAGTCCGGAGTTCAGGCTGGAGAGCGCGGCGGTCAGTACCACGATGTTCATGATGCTGCCCACGTACGGCACGCCCAGCTTAGAGAAGAAGGTTACAAACGGGCTTTGGCCCGCCTGGTATGCGTTCCACGGCAGCAGCAGAACCAGTAGCACCACGGAGCCCACATAGAACAGGCCGATACGCCAGATCACGCTGTTGATGGCTTTTGGCACCATCGTCTGCGGATCTTTGCATTCACCTGCCGCCGTACCGACCAGTTCGATGGAGGCAAAGGCGAACACCACCCCCTGCACCAGAACCAGCGCTGGCAGCAGGCCGTGCGGGAAGAAACCACCGTTATCGGTAATCAGGTGGAAGCCGGTTGCGTTACCGTCCAGCGGTTTACCGGTGCCGAGAAATACGGTCCCGACCACCAGGAAGATCACAATGGCCAGCACCTTAACCAGCGCGAACCAGAACTCCATTTCGGCGAACCATTTCACGCCGATCATGTTCATGGTCCCGACAATTGCCAGCGCTCCGAGGGCGAACACCCACTGCGGCACATCGCCAAACGCGCCCCAGTAGTGCATATACAGCGCAACGGCGGTGATATCGACAATACCGGTCATTGCCCAGTTAACGAAGTACATCCAGCCCGCGACATACGCGGCTTTTTCACCAAGAAACTCGCGGGCGTAAGAGACAAAGCTGCCGCTGGAAGGGCGGTGGAGTACCAGTTCGCCGAGCGCACGAAGGATGAAGAAAGAGAAGATCCCGCACACCAGATAGACCAGGGCGAGAGCGGGGCCAGCCATTTGCAGACGTGCGCCTGCACCTAAAAACAGACCTGTACCGATAGCGCCGCCGATGGCGATCATCTGCACCTGACGGTTGCCCATCGCCTTGTGATAGCCCTCTTCATGAGAGTTCAACCAGCGACGTTTCGCAGCATGATGATCGGCTGCGCTTTTATTGCTTGTTTTCATTGAGTTACCTGTTTGCCTGTCTGAACCATTAACGTGATAGTCCTGCCTGGCAGATGCCGAAACAAACGATTGCTTCTGCGCAGACACATGCTGCCTTTCCAGTCATTCTGTGTATGGATAAGGCAAAACATGGCGAGGCATCCTACCCGCAATTGATAAGCGACGCAAAATATAACCGTGCCGAAAGTGATGCACGTCGAAGGAAATCGTGTGGTCAGAGCAGACGGGGATCACAACGCGCTGAATCGTGGCGTTTTTTTAGGCAAAAAGGTCTGCGAATGCTGATTTAAACATCAGGTTTACTTAATAGTTACTTATAGGTAGAGACTATTTATGCCGCAGGGCTGCAATGAGTAATGCAAAGGCGGTAGTGTGCTGGCGGCGGCTCGGATAATACAGATGGTATCCCGTAAAAGCCGGACACCAGGCTTCAAGCACACCCACTAACCGGCCCTTAGCAAGGGCGTCCTGAACCGCATCTTGCGGAACATACGCCAGCCCCAGACCGTTTTCGGCGGCATCGATGCGCTGCGGCAGGCTGTTGAGGATCAGCTGGCCGTCAACCCGCACGCGCAGCTCACGTCCGTCCCGTTCAAATTCCCAGGCATATAATCCGCCGCGTGTGGGCAGGCGCATATTAATGCAGCGGTGCTGATCGAGCTGCTCCGGCGTTTTCGGTATGCCGAAACGTTGCAAATACTCTGCTGACCCGACAACCGCCATGCGCATGTCCGGCGCAATACGTACCGCAATCATATCTTTCGCCACCTGCTCACCCAGACGCACCCCCGCGTCAAAGCGGCCATCGACAATATCAGTCAGCCCATTGTCCACCGTGACTTCAACGTTGATGTCAGGATACTGCGCCATAAAGGGTTTAAGCACAGGCCACAGCACCGTAGACATGGCGTGTTCCCCGGCGTTAAGGCGAATATTCCCGGCAGGTCTGTCGCGGGTATCACGCAACGCGGTGAGTTCCTGCTCGATCTCCAGCAGATGGGGGCTTAAGCGCCTAAAGAGTTGCTCGCCGGCCTCGGTAGGGGCTACGCTACGGGTGGTGCGGGTTAACAGACGGACTTCCAGCCTCGCCTCCAGATTGCGCATTGCGTGGCTGAGTGCCGACTGAGATACCCCAAGCTGCGCCGCGGCGCGGGTAAAGCTGCGCTCCCGGGCGACGACCATAAAGGAAAGCAGATCGTTGAAGTTGTCTTTTAACATGGCGGCTTACTCGATTTATGAATTGAACTCATGGTTCCTTTCTGATTATGCACTCTAATGCTCCCCATGGCTTTACGCTACTGTTAACGCAACAGCAAACGAGGAGTAAATCATGAAAATTATCCGTAGCGGTTCGTTACCTTCCGTTCAGGGTCCAGAGGCCTGGTTTACCGGCAGCGTGCGCATTGACGCGCCTTTCCAGGCGACTGAACCGGCAAAAGTCGGTGGCGCGACCGTCACCTTTGAACCCGGCGCACGTACCGCCTGGCATACGCATCCTCTTGGACAAACGCTGATCGTGACGCAGGGGCGCGGCTGGTTACAGGAGTGGGGGAAAGAGGCGGAACCGCTGAATCAGGGGGATATCGCCTGGATCCCACCCGGCGTGAAGCACTGGCACGGCGCAAGCGCGCAGACGGCGATGACCCATATCGCCATCGCAGAAGCGGTCGAAGGGAGTCCGGTGGCGTGGCTGGAGAAGGTCACCGACGAGCAGTATCCGAACGAGTAGTCTGGCGTTTCGTAAACAAATTATTAACGTTATGATTCGATCCGTTTTCTTCAGCATTTGCAGGCGGAACGGTGAAAATCAATATCATAGGTACCAGCGGAAGTGGGAAAAGCACGTTTGGCAGGCGAATCGCGGAGGCGCTGGCTATCCCTTACATTGAGATGGACAGGCTTTACTGGCGAGCGAACTGGCAGGGAACACCGGACGATGAGTTTCTTGCAACCCTGGAAAAAGCGCTCGCCGCCTCGCCTGACTGGGTCCTGGACGGGAATTACAACCGCACACGCGACGTTAAGTGGCGCGACGTCGATCTGGTGGTGTGGATAGATCGTGGGTTTATCCGCACGCTCTGGCAAGCGGTGACGCGGGCCTCCAGACGCGCCTGGCACAAACAGGAGCTCTGGCCCGGCACGGGGAACCGCGAAAGCTTTCGTCGGTCGTTCCTTAGCAAGGACTCTATTATCATCTGGACGATCAAAACCTGGCGCAGCAACCGCAAACGCTATCAAGCGGATATGCAAAACCCGCAGTACAAACACATTCGCTTTCTCCGCATTACCCGACGGCAGGATGCCGAAAGACTCATTGCCTCGCTTAAATCACGCCGATGACAGACTCTCTATTGCCGTTTTCCGGCAATCCAAATGTAAATTAATTGTTTCTCAGAGGTGAAATCCGCCTTTAATAATGACGACATGTTAAGTCAAACGAGAACGCAACATGTCATGGCGAATCAGCATTCTGGATAAAAGCCCCGTCGCAGAACACGAAACAGCCGCCGATGCGCTGGCGCGAACCTTAGCACTGGCGCAGCAGGCAGAAACGCTGGGTTATCACCGCTTCTGGATTGCCGAACACCACAATACCCCGCAGCTTGCCAGCCCCTCGCCGGAGCTGCTGATTGCCTGGATCCTCGGGCAAACAAAGCGTATTCGCGTGGGTTCAGGCGGCGTCATGCTGCAACATTACAGCCCCTACAAAGTCGCCGAAAATTTTAACGTACTGGCCGCCATTGCGCCGGGCCGGGTTGATCTGGGCGTTGGCAAAGCGCCCGGCGGTCTGCCGCTCTCTACCCGCGCCTTGCAGTACGGCCTAAATCCGCAGGAAAAAGGCAGCTTTGCGGACCAACTGACGCAGCTTGATCGCTGGATCCGCCCTGAAAATCAGTCAGCGGAGGAGGACGTTCGCGCCACGCCGCTGCCGCCGGTGGCTGCCCGGGGATTTCTGCTGGGCGCCAGTACCGAAAGCGCGCTGCTGGCGGCCTCCCTCGACTGGCATTTTGTCTTTGCCGCCCATCTGAATGGTGACCCTGAGCTGCTGCGCGACGTCGTCACAGCCTGGCGTCAACACAGCGTCCGGGAGGTGATTGTGGCCGTGCAGGCCATTGTTGCCCCAACCCAGGCTGAGGCCGATGCGCTGGCGCAGAAGGTTGAAGTGTGGGGCGTGGAGCTGGCAAACGGACAGCGCGTCACCGTCGCCAGCGAAGAACAGGCCTACGCCTTTGCGCGGCAGGCGGGGAGTGAACCGGTGCGCATCGCGCGTCGGGCGCAGTCTCTGCTGGCCGGAACGGCGGCGTCGGTGCATGAACAGCTCAACGCGCTGCATCAGCAGTGGGGGATTGACGAATTTATCATCGACACGCCGGTCGCTGATGGCGCAACGCGCGTGCAGTCCCTGCGACTGCTGGCCGAGGCGCGTCTTAACAGGGAGGTTACCGTATGAGCTTTAGCGAACAACTGATTGCCTGGCGCCGTGAGCTGCACCAGAACCCTGAACTCTCCGGTCAGGAGGTCGAAACAACGGCCCGCCTGCGCGAGTGGCTGACGGCAGCCGGGATTGCGCCGCTGCCTTACGATCTCCAGACCGGGCTGGTTGCGGAGATCGGCACGGGCAACGCACTGGTTGCGCTGCGCGCCGATATCGACGCGTTACCCATCGACGAGCGCAGCGGGGTGCCGTTTAGCTCCCGGCGTGCCGGGGTGATGCATGCCTGCGGACACGACATTCACACCAGCGTGATCCTCGGCGCCGCGCTAAAGCTGAAAGAGCGGGAAGCCTCGCTCAACGGTCGCGTGCGGATCCTGTTCCAGCCTGCGGAAGAAAATTTCGGCGGAGCGAAAAGCATGGTGCGTGCCGGGGCGTTACGCGACGTACGCGCGATTTTCGGGATGCATAACGAGCCGTCACTGCCGGTCGGCGAGTTTGCCACGCGCGGCGGCCCGTTCTATGCCAACGTTGATCGCTTCGTTATTCACGTGACCGGCAAAGGCGCTCATGCCGCACGTCCCCATGAAGGCAACGACGCCATCGTGCTGGCAAGCCAGCTGGTAACAGCGCTGCAAAGCGTAGCCAGCCGTAACGTCAACACGCTGGATTCGGTTGTTCTGAGTGTGACGCGCATCGCCGGGGGGAATACCTGGAATGTGCTGCCGGAAAGCGTTGAGCTGGAGGGCACGCTGCGCACGCACCGCACGGAAGTGCAGCAGAACGTGAAAGCGCGCGTCGGTGAAATCGCCGCCGGATTTGCCAGCGCCTTTAGCGCGCAGATCAACATCACCTGGTACGCCGGGCCCACCGCGCTGGTGAACGATGAGCACTGGGCCGTGTTTGCCACCTCGGTCGCGCGCGAAGCGGGATATGAAACCCGGTATGCGGAACTGCACATGGGCGGGGAGGATTTCGCGGTCTATCTGCAAAACATACCCGGCGCGTTTGTCAGCATTGGCAGCAACAGTCCGTTTGGGTTACATCACCCGGCATTTAACCCGGACGAAGCATTAATCGAACCCGCTGCCCGCTATTTTGCTCAGCTCGCGGAAAAAGCCCTGCAACACGTTTAATTAATTTGAGGTGAATATGACTGCACATCGTCAATTGCGGCTGGGGACCATTTTGCATGGTGCATCCGGTAATATGTCTGCCTGGCGCCATCCCGCGGCGGTCGCGGATGCCAGCATTAATTTTGATTTCGTTAAAGAAACGGCTTTAAAAGCAGAAGAGGGCAAGCTCGACTTTATATTTGTGGCCGACGGTCTTTATATTAACGAGAAATCCATTCCGCATTTTTTAAACCGCTTTGAGCCGCTGACGGTGTTGTCCGCGCTGGCGAGTATCACCTCGCGCCTGGGACTGGTCGGCACGTTGTCCACCTCCTACAGCGAGCCCTTCACCGTTGCACGCCAGTTCGCCAGCCTCGATCACCTGAGCAACGGACGCGCGGGCTGGAACGTGGTGACCTCACCGCTGGAAGGGTCAGCGAAGAACTTCTCACGTGAAAAACACCCGGAGCATGCGCTGCGCTACCGCATTGCCGATGAGTATCTCGACGTGGTGAAGGGGCTGTGGGATTCCTGGGAAGGGGATGCCTTTATCCGCAATAAAGAGAGCGGACAGTTCTTTGATGCGTCGAAACTGCATACTCTTGATCACCACGGTGATTTCTTCCAGGTTTCCGGCCCGCTGAATATTGGCCGCACGCCGCAGGGACGTCCGATTGTCTTTCAGGCTGGCGCGTCCGACGACGGTAAAAAGCTGGCGGCAAAACACGCTGACGCCATCTTTACCCACCATGACACGCGGGAAGAAGCCCAGGCTTTTTACCGCGATGTTAAACAGCAGCTGGAAAGTCACGGCCGTCGCGCAGGGGATTTACATATATTCCAGGGCGTCAGCGTGATTGTTGGAAACGACGCCGATGACGTAGAAAACCAGTATCAAACTACGGCGGCACTGGTCTCCATTAATGATGCGCTGAATTACCTCGGACGATATTTCGAGCATCACGACTTCAGCCAGTATCCCCTCGACGCGCCGTTCCCGGATATTGGCGATTTGGGCAAAAACAGCTTCCGCAGCACCACCGATGAAATCAAGCGTAACGCCCGTGAGCGCAACTTAACTCTGCGTCAGGTCGCGCTGGAAGCCGCATCGCCGCGCCCGCGTTTTTCCGGCACACCGGAGCAGGTGGCTGATGGTTTACAGGCCTGGTTCGAAGAGAAGGCGGCGGATGGCTTCATCATTCAGGGCGGCACGCCGGACACCTTCCCGCGCTTTGTTGACCAGGTGGTGCCCGTTTTACAGGCGCGTGGCCTGTTCCGCACCGACTATCCCGGCACCACGCTGCGCGAAAGTCTGGGCTTAGACGAGCCCAAAAATCAGTTCACACAACAATAAAAGAGAAAAACGCTATGCAGAAATCATCGCTTATTCTGGCGCTTGCGCTGGCCTTTACCCCTGCCGTCTGGGCAGAGAACGTCAATATTAACGGCACCGGCGTGAGCATTGAGGCCAATAAAACGCCGATCAATACCGCCAAAAACAGCGATGCGATCGCGCAACTGCCGAAAGACTATCGTTTTGCCGTGCCGGGGAAATTTACCGTGGCGGTGGCGGGACTGAATCAACCGCCACTGACGGTCTTTTCCGACGGCAACAAAACTCTGCTGGGAAGTGAGGTCGACATCGCGCGTCTGGTAGCGGACAGCCTCGGACTGGAGCTGAACGTGGTGCCCACCTCCTGGGAGGACTGGCCGTTGGGGGTTGCCTCCGGGAAATACGACGCGGCTATCAGCAACATCACCGTCACTAAAGCGCGCAAAGAGAAGTTCGACTTCGCCACCTACCGCAAGGATTCACTTGGCTTCTACGTGAAATCCACCAGTCCGATCAACTCGCTTGTGAAGGCAGAGGATATCGCCGGGCTGCGCATCATCGTGGGTTCCGGCACCAACCAGGAGGCCATCCTGCTGGCATGGAACGAAGAGAACCTCAAAAAAGGGCTTAAACCCTTTATGCCGATCTACACCAAAGACGACGCGGCCCAAACGCTGGCACTTCAGTCCGGACGCGCGGACGCCTACTTTGGCCCGAACGTGATCGGTGCCTGGAAAGCGGCGCTTAACGGTAAAACCAAACTGGTCGGCAGCGTCGATGGCGGCTGGCCGAAGGCAGCGCATATCGCGGTGACGCTGAAAAAAGGCAGCGGCCTGGTCGAACCGGTTCAAACCGCGCTGAATGGCGCGATCAAGAACGGAGATTACGACAAGGTGCTGAACCGCTGGGGGGAAGGCGTGGAGCGTATCCCCAGTTCCGAAGTTAACCCGGCGGGTCTGGGCGATTAAGGAGGCGCTATGCGCGAACAATTTCGTGACGTTTCGCCAGAAGATACCGATCTTCAGCCCATTATCGAGGGGCTTTTTGGTGAATACGCTGCTCGTTACGGCGACTACTTTTCAAAGGATGCGGAAGTCGAGCTGACAGAGTGGTACCTGGCGCCGCAGGGGCTGTTTATCGTACTGGAGCGCGATGGCGAGATCATCGCCACCGGGGCGTATAAGCCCTTCGACGAACATACCGCAGAGATCAAACGTATCTGGACGAATAAAACGCTGCGCCAGCAGGGGCTGGCCGCGCGCGTGGTACAGGAGCTGGAGCGCCGGGCGGTGCTGGCGGGCTACAGCCACATCTACCTGACCACGGGGTTTCGTCAGCCGGAGGCGGTGCGGCTCTATCTCAGCCAGGGGTATCAGCCGCAGTTCGATCTCAACCGCGACCCGGAAGAGTACAGCCAGCCGCCGTTCGACGGTCGGCTGCGTTTCACCAAGACGCTGATCCGCGAAGCGCTCAGCAAAACCGCATAAGGAGCGACGATGAGCAACGTTGAAACCATAAAAGTGGTCCCGGCACGTTATCCGCTGCGCGCTGCTGGCGCCGTGGTGGCGCTGTTTGTGCTGGCGGTCGTGATCCAGTCCGTGGCCTTTAATCCGCGCTGGGAGTGGGCGGTATTTGCCCGCTGGTTCTTCGACCCGGTGATCCTCGAAGGCGTCGGCCAGACGCTGCTGCTGACGTTGATAAGCACTGTACTGAGCGTGGTGATTGGCGGCATGCTGGCGCTGGCGCGGCTCTCGTCATCATGGCTGTTGAGCAGCCTGGCGTGGGGTTACATCTGGCTGTTCCGATCGCTGCCGCTGATCGTGGTGCTGATTATCCTCTATAACTTCTCCTATCTCTACGACACGCTCTCTCTCGGCGTGCCTTTTACCGGCATTACCTGGGGCAGCTTTGAAACCATCAACGTTCTCGGGCAGTTTTCTACCGCCATCGTGGGGCTGACTCTGGTGCAGAGCGCCTATACTGCGGAGATCATTCGCGGGGGCTTCCTTGGGGTCGACCACGGTCAGTATGAGGCGGCCGCTGCGCTAGGTCTGCCGGCGTGGCGTCGCACCGTGCGCATAATTCTCCCGCAGGCGCTGCGCACCATCCTGCCGTCCGGGTTTAACGAAATTATCAGCCTCGCAAAAGGGACGGCGATGGTGTATGTGCTGGCGATGCCGGAACTGTTCTACACGATCCAGATGATCTACAACCGCACCCAGGAGGTGATCCCGCTGTTGATGGTGGGGGCCGTCTGGTATCTGGTGATCACCACCGTACTGTCTGCCATCCAGCATGTTATTGAGCGTGGACTCGCCCGCAGCGAGCGCCGCTCCGCCGTAAACCAGAACCGGGCGGCGAGTCGCTCGCGTTCGGTCACCACTTCGCCAGCACAGGAGCCTGTTCATGCAAGCCTCTCCTGAAGGACACATTTCCATTACCGGCGTCAGTAAGTTTTTTGGCCGACATAAAGCGCTCGATAACGTCACGCTTGAGATCCCGCCGGGCTCCGTGACGGTGATCCTCGGCCCCTCTGGATCGGGAAAATCGACGCTGCTGCGCGCCATTAACCATCTGGAGCGCGTAGACGAAGGCTTTATTCAGATTGACGGGGATTACATCGGCTATCGCCGTCAGGGTGACAAACTCTACGAACTAAAAGAGAGAGAGATCCTCAAACAGCGCGTCAACGTTGGGTACGTGTTTCAGAACTTCAATCTTTTTCCGCATCTCACGGTGCTGGAAAACCTGATTGAAGCACCCATCGCGCATAAAAAGTTCAGTAAAAAAGAGGCTGTTGAAAACGCCTACAGCCTGCTGGATGTGGTAGGACTGCGCGATAAAGCCGATGCCTGGTCGCGTCACCTCTCCGGCGGCCAGCAGCAGCGTATCGCCATTGCCCGCGCGCTTGCGCTGCGCCCGCGCGTGATGCTGTTTGATGAACCAACCTCGGCGCTGGATCCGGAACTGGTTGGCGAAGTGCTGGACGTGATTAAAAAACTCGCCCGTTCCGGCACTACGCTGGTGGTGGTCACCCATGAGATCGGCTTTGCCCGGGAAGTGGCGGACCAGGTGGTATTTATGGTCGACGGTAAAATTGTGGAGCAGGGCAGCAGCGACGACGTGTTAAACCGACCGTCTCATCCGCGAACGCGCCAGTTCCTCTCAAAAGTGCTGTAAGGAGCGCAGATGAAATATGGACTCCTGGCGGGGCTGGTCTTCACGACGGCGAGCCACGCCAGCATTGATTTAAAGGCCAACGAACAGCCGCTGCCGGTGACGGTTGATCAACAGGCAGTGGCGAAAATCCCGGCGAACTATAAATTTGTTGAGCCGGGTACCCTCACGGTGGCGATTTCAGCCCTGAATTCTCCGCCGCTGGCGCTGCTGGCCAGTGATAACCGCACCCGTATTGGCAGCGACCCGGATATCGCCCGGTTGCTGGCGGGCAGTCTGGGGCTGAAGCTGAAGCTGGTGCCAACGGCGTGGGAAGACTGGCCGCTGGGGATCACTTCCGGGCGCTATGACGTGGCGTTGGTGAATATCGCCGTCACCGAGCAACGTAAGGAGAAGTTCGATTTTGCGACCTATCGCGTCGATTCCCTGGCCTTCTCGGTGAAATCCACCAGCAACGTACAGTCGATCACCAGTGCGAAAGATCTGGCCGGGAAAAAGGTGATTGTCGGGTCTGGCACCAATCAGGAGCGTATTCTGCTGGGCTGGAACGAAGAGAATAAAAAGGCCGGGCGCGAGCCTGCGTTGCCGGTTTACCTGACCGACGACGCCTCAGGCAATCTTTATATTCAGTCCGGCAGGGCGGATGTGTTCTTTGGACCGCAGTCCGTTTCGGCCTATAAAGCCGCGTTAACCGGCAAAACCCGCGTCGTGGGTTTAGGCCCGAAGAAAGCCTATGTCGCCACCACAACCAAAAAAGATAATGGGCTGGTGTATGCGTTGCAGGCTGCGCTGGACGGTGCGATTAAGCGCGGGGAGTATCAAAAGGTGCTGGCGCGCTGGGGGGAAGCGGGCGAAGCGGTGACGTCTTCAGACGTTAATCCGCCCGGGATAACCTACTAATGGTGCTCTACACTTAGGGTTTTCATCCCTGAGGGGGCAACATGATCAAACTCTATGGCGTACCTGGCTGGGGATCGGCAATCAGTGAAGTGATGCTGACTCTGGCAGACATCCCGTATCAGTTCGTCAACGTGGACGGGTTTGACCAGCCCGGCCCGCAGCGCGAATTGCTGTTGAAACTGAACCCGCTGTGCCAGGTGCCGACGCTGGAGCTGGAAAACGGGGCGATCGTGACGGAAACCGCGGCGATCGCCCTGATGGTGCTCGACAGACGTCCCGACCTCGCGCCGCCCGTTGGGCAGGCCGAGCGCCAGCAGTTTCAGCGCCTGCTCATCTGGTTTGTGGCGAACGTCTATCCCACCTTTACGTATGCAGATTACCCGGAACGCTGGGTTCCTGATGCCCCGGAACAGTTGAAGAAAAACTGCATTGAGTACCGAAAATCGCTTTATCTGTGGTTCGACAGCCAGCTCAGCGCCTCGCCGTTTGCGTTTGGCAAACAGCTGACGCTGCTTGACGTCTATATTGCCGTTGCGCGTACCTGGGGTCCACGCCATGAGTGGTTTGCCACCAACACGCCTAATTTTACCGCCGTCGCGGATGCCGTCTGCGCGCTGCCGGAACTGCACAAGGTGCTAAAAGCTAACGATATAATCTGATAACGTGGAACGCTCACCTATAAAAGGAGCCCTGCCCATGCCACACGTTGATATCAAATGTTTTCCACGCGATCTGACTGACGAACAAAAAACGGCCCTGGCGGCGGATATCGCCGAAGCGATCGCCCGCCACCTGAACAGCAAAGATCGCTCAATCTCCGTGGCGCTTCAGGAGGTTCAGGAAGCTGACTGGAAGGCGCAGGTCTGGGATACCGAGATCGGCCCGAAACTGGATGAACTGATTAAGAAGCCCGGCTATTCGATGTAACTTGCCTGCCGGGTGGTGCAATTTCACCCGGCGATCCCCACTTTTATTCCCTTTCGCAAAAATCGATAATAAAAACCATAACGATTCCGCTACAATTCATCCTTCCGAACAATATTCGTTAAATCAGCAGGTAAGCACTGCAACTGCACCAGATTAAGTACAAATAAGTAAAAGGATAATTTTTCCATGACAAAATTACCTCAGTTTTCACTCGCCTTTATTCATCCTCGTTACTGGCTCAGCTGGGCAGGCATTGCCGCGCTCTGGTGCACGGTTCAGCTTCCGTACCCGCTGCTGTTGAAAACAGGTCACAGGCTTGGGCGTCTGGCTATGCGCCTGCTTCCACGCCGCTTGGAGATCGCCAGACGAAATCTTGAGCTTTGCTTTCCTGATATGAAAGAGGACGAGCGCGAGCGTTTACTTGAGCGTAATTTTGAATCGGTTGGAATGGGCGTCATCGAAACCGGGATAGCGTGGTTCTGGCCTAACTGGCGCGTGCGGAAACACTTCAGCGTGACCGGCTACGAACATATGGAACAGGCGCGGGCGCAAGGTAGGGGCGTGGTGCTCATTGGCATGCATTTTCTCACGCTGGAATTAGGCGCACGCATCTTTGGCATGCTCAACGCGGGTATTGGTGTGTATCGTCCCAACAATAATGCGTTGCTCGACTGGCTGCAAACGCGCGGTCGTCTGCGTTCCAATAAAACCATGCTTGACCGCTATGACCTGAAGGGCATGATCCGCGCACTGAAGCAAAACGAGATCCTGTGGTATGCCCCGGACCACGACTATGGCAAAACGAATAGCGTGTTTGTGCCGTTTTTTGCCGTCCCGGAAGCCGCGACAACTGCCGGGAGCTACATGCTGGTGAAAAGTGCCAGACCGGCCGTGATCCCGTTTGTACCGCGCCGAAAAGCAGATGGCACAGGGTATGAGCTGCTTATTCTGGAAGATATCAGCGATACCTTGCAGGGAGGCGATAAAGCGTCGGTGGCCACGCAAATGAACAGAGCGATTGAGCGCGCCGTGATGATGGCGCCTGAGCAATATATGTGGCTGCATCGCCGGTTCAAAACCCGCCCTGAAGGCCAGCCGGACCGGTATAAACGCAAAAAACAGGTCGCGTCTACTGCAAGAACCTTATCTGCCAGCGATATTTCGGACCGGTCGAGTATCCAGCAGTAGTCGGTCAGGGCGGGTGCCGGTGCGCTCCGCCCTTTATAAATCCTGCCGCGCTGGATAGAATTACCGCATCCACATTGACGGGATGCCCCACATGACCGGAAGAGTCGATTATCATCTTGAAAAATACCTCCTTACCGAAGCCGGCGAGCCCGAACGTTTGACGCGCCAGTGGGCCGAGGTGATGCGCGAGTGTCATGACCAGAAATCCGGGGCAGAAGAGCGGCTGCGTCTCGCGCTGCTGAACGTGGATTATGTGACCAGCTTTGAGCTTCCCTTCCGGTTACTTCTTACCCGTGCACCGCAGCTGATTGATGGCATCAGAAATGAGTTCCAGCTCAGTCAAAAAAATGTCCTGTTCAACGGCAAGCGGTTTGGCTGCGTTTACAGCCTTAAACAGGATTTGAACGGCATTCCAGATGAATTTACCTACCACCTGAAGACCCGTATTCAGCGGAACGATGCGTCCGGCGGTTCGGAAGTGCCTTACCGGCAAATCGCTCAGCAGGTGAAAGCCCCCCGCGAGCGCCTCCAGCTGGCGCTGGAACAGGGGCTTGCGGTCACCGCGCTTGACGGGCTTTTCTGGTTTGGCCTCCAGCGCATAGCCGCCGACGTGCAGCGGTTAAGGAAGACCGGGATGAGAATAGTGACGTCCGATACGGAGGTGTTCGACACCCTTACCGGAACAACACGGCGCATTCCGGTTTATCGTCTTGAGGACGCTGCCGCTACTTAGCCTGGAGCAGGATCGCCAGCAGTCCCGGAAAGCGGGCGTCCAGATCCTCTCTTCTCAGTGAGATCATATTCTCGCGCCCCTGCGGGCGCTGCCAGATCACGCCGCTGTCGCGCAGCACGCGCCAGTGGTGAGTCATAGTGGATTTCACCACCTCTTCCGGGCGCAGCGCGTTACAGCTCAGTTCGCTGCCGTCGGCCAGCCTGCGAATAATCGCTAATCGCAGCGGGTTGCCGAGGGCGAACAGCACATTTTCCAACACTATTTGTTCAGGTTCCGGGTGGTTTGGGATCATCGTTTTCCTGCGTCTCGCGTGAGATTGAGCTATATCAACAATAGGTCAACCGTTAAAATATAGTTCGATAATACTCGTACAATGGGACTATTATAACAAACGAACGAATACGCGACCATCCCGGTCGTCACAAACCAGTCTTGAAGACTTAAGGAAATAACATGCCCCGACCCATTCCACTCGAACGTTATCGCAACATCGGTATCTCCGCGCATATCGATGCGGGCAAAACAACCACCACTGAGCGCATCCTGTTTTACACCGGGATGAGCCACAAGCTGGGTGAAGTACACGATGGCGCGGCAACCACCGACTGGATGGCGCAGGAGCAGGAGCGCGGGATCACCATTACGTCGGCGGCGGTAAGCTGTTTCTGGCCTGGTATGGACAGAGGCTTTGAACCGCACCGCATCAATATTATCGACACCCCCGGGCACGTGGATTTCACCATTGAGGTGGAACGTTCCATGCGTGTGCTCGACGGCGCGGTAATGGTCTATGACTCCGTCGGTGGCGTGCAGCCGCAGTCGGAAACCGTCTGGCGTCAGGCGAATAAATATCATGTTCCGCGTCTGGCATTCGTCAACAAAATGGACCGCCCGGGCGCAGATTTCTTCCGCGTGGTGCGGATGATGCAGGAGCGGCTGAAAGCCAATCCTGTCCCGATTGTGATCCCCGTGGGGGCAGAAGAACACTTCACCGGCGTGGTGGATCTCATCAAGATGCGCACCATTCTGTGGGACGATGCGACGCAGGGCATGGCATTTAGCTACGCGCCGGTGCCTGACGATCTGCTGAGTACCGCCCAGACGTGGCGAGAAAAAATGGTCTCGTCTGCGGCAGAAGCCAGCGATGAGCTTATGGATAAGTACCTTGAGACGGGCGAACTGGATGAAGCGGAAATCATCAAAGGACTGCGGATCCGGACTATCTCCGGTGAAATACAGCCCATGCTGTGCGGCAGCGCTTTCAAGAACAAGGGCGTGCAGCGCATGCTCGACGCGGTGATTGAATTGATGCCGTCTCCACTGGACGTGCCCGCTATTGATGGGGTAGACGAAGACGGACAGCACGCCGAGCGCCACCCAAGCGATGATGAACCGTTCTCGGCGCTGGCCTTCAAGCTGATGAGCGATCCGTACGTCGGCCAGCTGACCTTCATCCGCGTCTATTCCGGCATACTGCGTAAAGGCGACGCGGTGTACAACCCGGTGAAGGGCAAGAAAGAGCGTATCGGGCGCATCGTGCTGATGCATGCCAACGATCGCCATGAGGTGGACGAGCTGCGCGCAGGGGATATCGCAGCCTGTGTCGGGCTGAAAGACGTCACCACCGGTGACACGCTGACCGACCCGAATGCGGTGATCACCCTTGAACGGATGGAGTTCCCGGATCCGGTTATTTCGTTGGCGATTGAGCCGAAAACCAAGGCCGATCAGGAGAAAATGGGGATCGCCCTACAGCGCCTGGCGGCGGAAGATCCGTCGTTCCGCCTGCACACGGACGAAGAGTCCGGTCAGACGATTATCTCCGGGATGGGCGAGCTGCATCTGGAGATCATCGTCGACCGCATGAAGCGCGAGTTTGGCGTTGAGGCGAACATTGGTCGTCCGCAGGTCACCTACCGTGAAACCCTGCGTAAAGCGGTGAAGGATATTGAAGGTAAATTTGTCCGACAGTCCGGCGGGAAAGGGCAGTACGGTCATGTGGTCCTGAGCCTTGAGCCGTTAGCAGCCGGGTGTGGTTTTGTGTTTGAAGATGCCACCAAAGGCGGGGTGGTGCCGCGAGAGTACATCCCGTCGGTGGAAAAAGGGTTGCGAGAAGCCATGAATACGGGTGTGCTGGCGGGCTATCCGGTGGTGGATGTGAAAGCGACCCTGACGTTTGGTTCTTACCATGACGTTGACTCCTCGGAGATGGCCTTCCGCATGGCGGCGATCCTCGGCTTCAAAGAGGGCGCACGGCGGGCGGACCCGGTTATTCTTGAGCCGGTCATGCACGTTGAGGTGGAAACGCCGGAAGAGTATGCCGGGAACATTATGGGCGATCTCTCCTCCCGTCGCGGCCTGGTGCAGGGGATGGCAGAGCAGTACGGCAGCCAGATTATTCGCGCTGACGTCCCGCTGGCTGAGATGTTTGGTTATGCCACCACGCTGCGCTCGATGTCCCAGGGGCGCGCGACGTATACGATGGAATTCCATCATTTTGCGGAAGCTCCGCGGAATGTGGCGGATGAGATTATTGCGAAGCGTGTGAAGAGTTAATTAATTGCACATGGTAGTCATTTGGCTACCATGTGTCTTTATTATCGCGACAGGGAGTTTATGCCTGTTACTTAATTAGCGTCGCCGATCGCACTTTCCATTTTCCTTGCTCTTCAACGAGACAATCTGCAATAACATGATCTTGCTTCTTACCAAATGCGACATAGACGTTTGTGCAAACGGCGTCAAAATCAGAATGTAAGACGGTTATCTGATTCCAGTCATCATCCCAGTCCTGCGCTTTGATAAACATATCCGCATCGGGCATATCTTTATCGTTACTGTCGCCAGAGTACATTTCTTTAATTGCTGCAATGGTCCCTGAGGCTACGTACTCGTTCATAATGTCTGGATTGAGTACGGGTGGTTTGTTCTGATCTAACTGCGCTATATACCATTGATTGAATTTAAGCGCCGCCTGACCCGGTGCATAAATATTTTCTGCGGCCGCGAGCGGAGACAGGGCGAAAAGTAAAAAGTAGAGTGGTTTCATTAATCATGCCTGAACAGTTCGTAATGAGGTTGTATGTTGCGGTAAGCCTGCCCAGGATACATGGTGCGTTGCACAAAATCGCTGATCCACTGTTGACCATCGTATATACAAACGTGACCGCTATCATGACCAACTATATTTTGGATAACTGCGACGTCACCAGCATGGGGTTGATCATATACCAGGTGAAAGCCTGCATTGACTAATGTGCGCCCCATATCTTTTGCCAGACGCGTGTTGGGGAGTTTTAATCGACCACCCGCTCTGATCGCTTCTGTTACGTAACGAGCACAATTACCCGTGCTGCTGGGCTGCGCGTGTGATTTCGCATATGATATTGCGCCATCTTTGTTCCATGACATGGATATTTCCTTTACGAAAGATTGTTTATACAACAGCTTCTGAAATATCCTCCGTTTAACATCGTCATGATAAACATAAAATGCCATTGAAATTTTATATAATTCATATGGGTATAATTAAAAAATCATTCCAGCGCCTTCACCATTTTCCCGCTCGCGACAAACGTACCCGCTCCCAGATGATGCAGCGTATTCAGCTTATCCCCGTCAAACTGCCAGCGTCCGGCGACAAATGCGCGTTCATCCGCCGCGGCGGAAACCACTTCGCCAAACAGAGTGTCATATTTCTCTGCCGCAGAGGTGACAGGTAATAACCGGCACTCCATCCAAGCCAGACATTTCTCTTCTATAACCGGCAGGTCAAGCTCAGGGCCATAAATAACCGGGATCCCGTAGCAGTTAAATTTATCCTCGTCGCGCCCGCTGACGCTGCCGACCGCCCAGGTCCAGTTGGCTGCCGCCACGCCGGGGATCACAATGCCGAATTTCCCGCTGCGTTCGATCAACTCCCGTGACCACGCGCTTTTGTCTACCACAATCGCGATACGCGGGGGTTCAAATTCCACCGGCATAGACCATGCGGCGGCCATGACATTGCGACGATCGATGGTCTCATCCCGGCTGGTGATGAGCACGGTTGGACCGTGATTCAGAAGGCGGCTGGCGTGACGTAATTCAACAGGGCGAAAGTGGCTCATAGGATCTCCTCGTGTACACGATGAGTATGACGAAAAAGCACTTTTACGCATATGCAAAAGGGAAAATAGTTTATAAACAGGGGATATCACCTCCTGGAGCAAATCATGTCCCCATTTCTGAGTGCTTATTTTGCCCGCACGGGCTGGCAGCAGCCCGTACAGGTTAATATCGATACCCTGCGGGGGCTGCATTTACACCATAACTGCGCGATCCCCTTCGAAAATATCGACGTCGTTTTGCCGCGGGAAATCCATCTGGACGACGGGTGTCTGGTGGATAAACTGGTCACCGCACGTCGAGGGGGGTATTGCTTCGAGCAAAACGGCTTGTTTGAGCGGGTATTGCGCGAAGTCGGGTTTACGGTGCGCAGCGTGCTGGGGCGGGTTGTGCTGGCCAATCCGTCGCAGATGCCGCCGCGTACGCACCGGTTGCTGCTGGTTGAGCTGAACGGCGAGCGCTGGATCGCCGATGTGGGATTTGGCGGACAAACGCTGACGGCGCCGATTCGTTTGATCGCCAACGAGGAACAGGAAACCCCGCACGGGCGTTATCGTTTGCTGAGCGAGGGTAACGACTGGATACTGCAATTCCGCCATCACGACCACTGGCAGTCGATGTACCATTTTGACCTGGCGACCCAGTACTTCAACGATTACGTGATGGGAAACTTCTGGTCGGCGCACTGGCCGCAGTCCCATTTCCGTCATCACCTGCTGATGTGTCGCCACCTGCCGGACGGGGGCAAGCTAACGCTGACCAACTTTAATTTTACCCACTGGCAGAACGGTCATGTGGAAGAGCAGATCCATTTGCCGGATGCGGAGGCGCTGTATCAGCTGATGCAGGCGCGGTTTGGCCTGGGCGTTGATGACCCGAAGCACGGCTTTACCCTGGCAGAGCTGACGGCCGTGATGGCGGGGTTTGATACGCATCCGCAGGCGGGGAAATAGCCCGGTGGCGGCTACGCCTTACCGGGCCTACGGGAGTGTGAACGTAGGTGGAATAAGGCGTAGCCGCCACCCGACAAAATTAACGGCGCGATCTCACAACCTGATAGCGACGGGTAAAATACTCAAACGGCGCGCTCCACACGTGCACCAGGCGGGTGAACGGGAAGATAAGGAAGATCGTCATCCCCAGCACCAGATGCACGCGGAAGATCGGCGCGACGCCGCTCAGCATTTCCGACGAGCCTCCCTTGAACGTCACGATCCCCTGCGCCCAGCCGACCAGCTTCATCATCTCGCTTCCGTCAGGATACTGGGCGGAGAAAGGAATGGTCGACAGCCCAAGGATGCACTGAAGCAGCAGGATACTCATGATGATAATATCCGGCGTGGTGGACGTGGCACGTACCCGCTGGTTGAACAGGCGGCGGATCAGCAGCATAGAGCCGCCAATCAGCGTTAGCACCCCGCAAATGCCCCCCGCAATCATGGCTAACTGCTGTTTAACCGCGATGGGTAAAAACCAGGCGTACATCCAGTGCGGGGTTAACATGCCGAACAGGTGCCCGAAGAAGATCCCCAGAATGCCGATATGAAACAGGTTCGAAGCCCAGTTCATCCCGCGCTTGCTGAGCATCTGGCTCGACGAGGCGCGCCAGGTGTACTGCCCGTAGTCGTAGCGCAGCCAGCTGCCAAGGAAAAAGACGGTGGCGCAGATGTACGGATAAATGTCATAGAAAAACACGTTCAGGTAATGAGTCATTTTGGGCCTCCGGCGCTGACGTCCACGTACTGCGGCGCGACGTCCTGGCTAAAGCGTCGTTGATATTGCTGCATCGGCGAACTGTCGCACGATGTGGCGTTGTCTTCGATAAACTTGACCTGTTCCTCTTCCCACACGGCGTCCAGCGCCTGACGGGTATCATCCCGTTTTTCACCGGATACCTGTTTCGCCACGCTGTCGCTGGAAAGCCGTGTTTCCGCCAGCGACAGCAGGGCGTCAAACAGCTGGTAATGCGCGACCTCGCGCTGTTTCAGGCGGCCTCCAATCAGCGCCAGTATAGGCGCGACGTTTTGCAGCCCTTCACGTGCCTCGTCGTCGCTGACGATACTGAGATATTCCAGATAGAGCGGCAGATAGTCCGGCAGCTCGCGGCAATCCAGCTCCAGCCCGGCTTTCTCATACTGGCTCATCAGGTCGACCATCGCCTGACCGCGATCGCGTGACTCGGCGTGAACGTGCTCGAACAGCAGCAGCGACGTTGCGCGTCCCCGCTCGAAGACTTCACACCATTCGGCCTGCTTATCCAGCAGCGGGGCGCTCAGGTGCTGCTGCGCAAACGGCAGCAGCATGGGCGCATCCTGTTCCACCAGGGAAAGCGCTTCGTCACGGTTTTCCCACAGCAGCTCATCGGGATACTCAATGAGCAGCGCGATGATTTTGAGGATTTGCATTACTCTCCCTCCCCGTGATCGCGCACTTCGGTGATGTTGATCGCGTCGATGCGGCTGCTGTTGAAGAGGTTGAATTTTGTGTCGGAGCCGTGACAGCCGTCGCCGAAGGTGAAGCCGCAGCCGTTTTTCTCCGGGAAAGCGTCGCGTGCCATTTCGCGGTGGCTGGTGGGGATCACGAAGCGGTCTTCGTAGTTGGCAATCGCCAGATAGCGGTACATCTCTTCAACCTGCGCTTCGGTCAGGCCGACCTCTTCAATGGCGCGGGTATCGGTCACGCCTTCCACGGTCTGGGAGCGCTTGTAGTGACGCATTGCCATCATGCGCTTCAGGGCGCGCAGCACCGGGCCGGTATCGCCCGCGCTGAGCATGTTTGCCAGGTACTGCACCGGGATGCGCAGGCTTTCTACCGCAGGCAGTACGCCGTCGCTCTGCGGCAGACCACCCGCGTCCGCGTAGGACTGAATCGGTGACAGCGGCGGCACATACCAGACCATCGGCAGGGTGCGGTATTCCGGGTGTAGCGGCAGGGCGAGCTTCCAGTCCATCGCCATTTTGTAAACCGGGGAACGCTGCGCTGCGTCGATGACGTTCTGCGGAATACCCTGTTTCAGCGCTTCCTCAATCACCGCCGGATCGTTCGGGTTAAGGAACACGTCGCACTGGCGCTCATACAGATCGGTTTCATGCTCGGTGCTGGCCGCCTCTTCAATGCGGTCTGCGTCATACAGCAGCACCCCGAGATAGCGGATGCGTCCGACGCAGGTTTCCGAGCAGACAGTCGGCTGGCCGGACTCGATGCGTGGATAGCAGAAGATGCACTTCTCTGACTTGCCGCTTTTCCAGTTGAAGTAGATTTTTTTGTACGGACAGCCGCTAATGCACAGACGCCAGCCGCGGCATTTGTCCTGGTCGATCAGCACAATGCCGTCCTCTTCGCGTTTGTAAATCGCACCGCTCGGGCAGGTGGCGACGCAGCTCGGGTTCAGGCAGTGCTCGCACAGGCGCGGCAGGTACATCATGAAGGTGTTTTCGAACTGGCCGTACATCTCTTTCTGGATCTTCTGAAAGTTTCGATCGCGGGCGCGTTTTTCGAACTCGCCGCCCAGCAGCTCCTCCCAGTTGGGCCCCCATTTGATTTTATCCATTCGCTTGCCGTCGATCAGCGAACGTGGGCGGGCGGTGGGGAGGTGATCCCCCTCCGGGGCGCGGTGCAGATCCTGGTAATCGAAGGTGAAAGGTTCATAGTAATCGTCAATCTGCGGCAACACGGGGTTGGCGAAAATTTTCGACAGCACGCCCATTTTTCCGCCGAGGCGTGGGGTCAGCTTGCCGTGAATACCGCGGATCCAGCCGCCTTGCCACTCATCCTGATCTTCCCAGTTTATCGGATAGCCGATGCCGGGTTTGGTTTCGACGTTATTAAACCACGCGTACTCCATCCCTTCGCGCCCGGTCCAGACGTTCTTACAGGTGACCGAGCAGGTGTGGCAGCCAATGCATTTATCGAGATTCAGTACCATGCCAACCTGTGAGCGTATTTTCATTTTTTCGCCTCCTGTACCTGATCCCGACCTTCGCCGTCCAGCCAGTTAATGTTTTTCATTTTGCGGATCATGATGAACTCGTCGCGGTTCGAGCCGACGGTGCCGTAATAGTTGAAGCTGTACGCCAGCTGCGCGTAGCCGCCGATCATGTGGGTCGGTTTCGGGCAGACGCGGGTAACCGAGTTGTGGATCCCGCCGCGCCGTCCGGTTACTTCTGAACCCGGAATGTTCAGGATTCGCTCCTGAGCGTGGTACATCATGGTCATGCCCGGCGGCACGCGCTGGCTGACCACCGCGCGGGCGGTGAGGGCGCCGTTGGCGTTGAAGGCTTCAATCCAGTCATTGTCCTCAATGCCCAGCTCGCGCGCGTCGGTTTCGCTGATCCAGACGATGGGCCCGCCGCGCGACAGGGTCTGCATCAGCAGGTTTTCGCTGTAGGTGGAGTGAATGCCCCATTTCTGGTGCGGCGTCAGGAAGTTAAGCGCTTTTTCCGGGAATCCGTTCGGCGGGATTTCGCGCATATGGGTAACGCTGCGGGTGTCAATCGGTGGACGATAGGCCACCAGACTCTCCCCGAAGGCGCGCATCCAGGCGTGATCCTGATACAGCTGCTGGCGGCCGGAAATCGTGCGCCACGGGATCAGCTCGTGAACGTTGGTATAGCCTGCGTTATACGACACGTGCTCGCTCTCAAGGCCGGACCACGTCGGGCTGGAGATGATTTTGCGCGGCTGCGCCTGAATATCGCGGAAGCGGATTTTCTCGTCTTCTTTGTTCAGCGCCAGATGGGTGTGATCGCGCCCGGTCAGTTCGCCGAGGGCTTCCCAGGCTTTGACCGCGACCTGACCGTTAGTTTCCGGGGCAAGGGCGAGGATCACCTCTGAAGCATCAATGGCGGTCTCGATGCGCGGACGGCCTTTCGCCGGGCCGTCGGGCTTGACGTAGTTGAGCTTGCCGAGGAAATCGACCTCATTCTGGGTGTTCCACGATATGCCTTTTCCGCCGTTGCCGAGCGTGTCCAGCAGCGGGCCAAGCGCCGTAAAGCGCTCGTAGGTTTCCGGATAGTTGCGCTCGACGACTGCAATGTTTGGCGCGGTTTTGCCGGGGATCAGATCGCACTCGCCTTTGCGCCAGTCCAGAATATCAAAAGGCTGCGACAGCTCCCCCGGGGAGTCATGCTGTAGCGGCTGTAGCACCACGTCAGTTTCGGTGCCGAGATGTCCGACGCACACTTCAGAGAAGACTTTGGCGATGCCCTTGTAAATCTCCCAGTCGCTGCGGGACTCCCACGCCGGGTCAACGGCGGCGGAGAGCGGGTGAATAAACGGATGCATGTCCGAGGTATTCATATCGTCTTTTTCATACCAGGTGGCGGTGGGCAGGACGATATCCGAGAACAGGCAGGTGCTGGACATACGGAAATCAAGCGTCACCAGCAGATCCAGCTTGCCCTCAATGGCGGCGGTTTGCCATTCTACTTCCTCAGGCTTCACGTCGTCCGTTGAACCTAAATCCTCACCCTGAATACCGCTCTCGGTGCCAAGCAGGTATTTCAACATGTATTCATGGCCTTTCCCGGACGAACCGAGCAGGTTAGAACGCCAGACGAACAGGTTGCGCGGGTGGTTCTTGCCGTTGTCCGGCTGTTCGCAGGCGAAGCGAATATCACCCGATTTTAACGCCTGCACGGTGTAATCCTGCGGCGACATCCCGGCGGCGTCGGCGCGAGCTTTCACGTGCAGCGGGTTGAGGTTGAGCTGCGGCGCGGAAGGGAGCCAGCCCATACGCTCGGCGCGGACGTTGAAATCAATCAGATGACCGGTAAACTTCGATGCGTCTGCAAGGGGAGAAAGCAATTCCCTTGCGGTGAGCTTCTCATAGCGCCACTGGCTGGCGTGGTTGTAAAAGTACGATGTGCTGTTCATCTGGCGCGGCGGACGGTTCCAGTCCAGCGCGAAGGCCAGCGGCAGCCAGCCGGTTTGCGGGCGCAGCTTTTCCTGGCCGACATAGTGCGACCAGCCGCCGCCGCTCTGCCCGACGCAGCCGCAGAAGACCAGCATGTTGATCATCCCGCGGTAGTTCATGTCCATGTGGTACCAGTGGTTCACACCGGCCCCGAGAATGATCATCGACCGTCCGTGGGTCTTATGCGCCGTGTCGGCAAATTCACGGGCGATTTTTTCTATCAGATAAGCGGGGACGCCGGTAATTTGTTCGCCTCAGGCCGGGGTGTAGGCTTTTATCTCGGCGTAGTTTGTCGCCGCGTTACTGTCTTCCAGACCGCGATCGAGGCCGTAGTTTGCGAGCACCAGATCGTACACGCTAACCACGCGTCTCTGGCTGCCGTCGGCCAGCGTCAGGGTTTTACTCGGTACTCGGCGCGTCAGCACCGGCTCCTGCTTCACGCTGCGGAAATGCGGGTTCTCGTTGCCCCCGAAGTAAGGGAAGGCCACGTCTGCCACGCTGTCGTGGGTGATGAGCAGGGAAAGCGTCAGCTCGGTTTCCTGTCCCGCGGCCAGCGACTCCAGGTTCCATTTGCCTTTTTCACCCCAGCGGAAGCCGATGGAACCATTCGGCGCCACCAGATTTCCGGCCACGTCAAAGGCGATGGTTTTCCACTCCGGATTATTGGTTTCACCCAGCCCGTCGGCCAGATCCGATGCACGCAGCATGCGGCCCGGCACCACGAGACCGTCAGCCTGTTCATCCAGCAGAACCAGCATCGGCATGTCGGTGTAGCGGCGGCAATAGTTGAGGAAGTAATCGCTCGGGTTATCAAGATGGAACTCTTTGAGGATCACATGCCCCATCGCCATGGCAAGGGCGCTGTCGGTACCCTGTTTGGGGGCCAGCCATTGGTCGCTGAGCTTTGCCACCTCCGAGAAGTCCGGCGTAATGGCGACGGTCTTGGTGCCTTTGTAACGCACTTCGGTAAAGAAGTGGGCGTCCGGGGTGCGCGTCTGCGGCACGTTCGAGCCCCAGGCAATGATATAGCTGGAGTTGTACCAATCCGCCGATTCCGGCACGTCGGTCTGTTCGCCCCAGGTCATCGGCGACGCCGGAGGCAGATCGCAATACCAGTCATAGAAGCTCAGGCAGGTGCCGCCGAGCAGGGAGAGATAGCGCGTACCGGCGGCATAAGAGACCATCGACATGGCCGGGATGGGGGAAAAACCGGCTACCCGATCCGGGCCGTAGTTTTTGATGGTCCAGACGTTGGCGGCAGCAATCAGCTGGTTAAGCTCTTTCCAGTTTGAGCGGATAAAACCGCCTTTACCCCGCGCCTTCCTGTAGCTCTGCGCTTTCTGCGGATCGTTCTGAATGGCGTCCCAGGCCAGCACCGGATCGGTATGCTGCGCCAGCGCCTCGCGCCAGAGTTCGATCAGCCGACGGCGCACCAGCGGGTATTTCAGGCGGTTGGCGCTGTAGAGATACCAGGAGTAGCTTGCGCCGCGCGGGCAGCCGCGTGGTTCGTGGTTAGGCAGGTCAGGGCGGGTACGCGGGTAGTCGGTCTGCTGGGTTTCCCAGGTCACCAGGCCATTTTTGACATAAATCTTCCAGCTACAGGAGCCGGTGCAGTTAACGCCGTGGGTGGATCGCACAATTTTATCGAACTGCCAGCGTTGACGGTAGCTGTCCTCCCAGTCGCGGTTGGTGTGGTACACCTGCCCGTGCCCATCGGCGAAACTGTCGCCTTTTGTTTTGAAGTAACGGAAGCGGTCCAACAGTTTGCTCATGACATTTCTCCTGCTTCGATAGCATGGCCGGAGGGTGAGGCATCACGCTCCGGCGAAGATGTAGTTATTATTTTTGTGAGGATTTGCGGCCGTACACCAGCCAGGTGACGAGCACGCAGACGATGTAAAACACGAGGAAGACTTTCATGGCGCCCACCGGGGATCCGGTCATCGCCAGGGATGTGCCAAAGGCTTTGGGAATAAAGAACCCGCCTACCGCACCGATGGCAGAGATAAAGCCCAGCGCGGCAGCCGTTTCGGTCACCGCTTCATGCTGTGCCTGTTCGTCGCTCCCGCCCTGTTTTTTTACGCGGTCGAGGGTGATTTGGCGAAAGATAATCGCGATCATCTGGAAGGTCGAGCCGCTGCCCAGGCCTGCGGTCAGAAACAGACCCATAAAGACCAGATAGAAGGCGATAAAACTGCCTGAACCAGACCCGGGGAGTGTCAGGAAAATCAGGGCGCTAAAGATGGCCATAAAGACGAAGTTGATCAGCGTCACCCGTACGCCGCCCAGCCTGTCTGAAATCATCCCGCCAGCCGAACGCGCCAGGGCGCCAATCAGCGGGCCAAAGAAGGCGAGGTGGAGGATATTTACGTCCGGAAACTGGGTTTTCGACAGCATGGCAAAGCCTGCCGAGAAACCGATAAACGAGCCGAAGGTTGCCAGATAAAGCAGGCTCAGCAGCCAGAGGTGAAAGCGCTTAAGTACCGGAAGCTGGCTGGCAATGGATGCTTTCGAGCTGGCGATGTCGTTCATGCCAAAAAACGCCGCAAGGGTGGCCAGAATCAGCAGCGGCGCCCAGATCCACGCCGCGTTCGCCAGCCACATCGTCGAGCCATCCTCCTGGGGGACGCCATGAACGCCGAGAAAGGTAAACATCGGCAGGAAAATCACCAGCGGCGCAACCAGCTGCATCACGCTCACACCCAGGTTACCCAGCCCGCCGTTAATGCCCAGCGCGCTGCCCTGTCTGGCTTTCGGGAAGAAGAAACTGATGTTTCCCATGCTGGAAGCGAAGTTGGCGCCGGCAAAACCGCACAGCAGTGCGATGATGATAAAGACCCAGTAAGGCGTGGCGGTATTCTGGATGGCGATCCCAAGCCAGACACAGGGTACGACCAGGATAACGGTGCTTAACACGGTCCAGTAACGCCCGCCAAATATCGGCACCATAAAAGAGTAGGGGACACGCAATATCGCGCCGGAGAGAGAAGGTAATGCCGTTAGCATAAAAAGCTGATCGGTGCTGAAATTAAATCCGACCTTATTAAGGTTTACCGCAATAGCGCTAAACAACATCCAGACACAAAACGCGAGAAGCAAACACGCCACGGAAATCCACAGGTTTCTTCGTGCGATATGTTTCCCTTTATTCTCCCAAAATTGCGCATTTTCCGGTTTCCAGTTACTCAACAGATGCTGGTTACTCTTCTCGCTTTGATGTGACATATCACCCTCTTGCTTACCCAAGTGGAGAGAAAAAATTAAATAAAAACAGAAAGATACCTGTCGATAGCTTGTAGGAATTATTGGATGTTATGGGATACATCTGAAAGGATAGATAAAAAAGCGAATCCCTGAGTTTGGAATGGGAATCTGGGTTCGCTTTATGTGTTACTAATTGTAACTTTTTGCGGAAATTAATACCCCGATGGGAGTATTAAAACAATTCGAGGGAGATAAGTTTATCCAGATGCTTATTAAAGGCCGCGTCGTCCATTTCAGGCATATTTAATACGTATATGCCATCCAGGCCACATACCAGACCAATTAAACGCCAGGCGATATTTTCCGGCTGGTCAGCAAGCGTAAAGGCGTTGGCCTCCGCCCCGGCCCTGATAATCGCAACCGTTTCCTGGTGCCACATCTCCATAGTCAAAACGTAGGCGCCTTTAATATCGCTATCCCGGCTGGCGAGAATTTGCGCCTCTCGCCACAGCCGAATGTAGGGCTCAAACCCGCCGTCATCGCTGCCGAGCATGGCATGCAGGCGCTCGCGCCAGCCAGCGTTTTCGCCAACGATTTCAGCATCCAGCAAATCGCGGATTAGCCGGACAAACGCCAGCGACTTAAGCTCGCCCGCCGACGCAAAGTGGTGATGCAACTGCCCGGTGGCGACGCCCGCTTCGGTGGCGATGCGGCGCACGGTCATTGCAGCGAATCCTTCGGTCAGCGCCACGCGCATCGCGGCCTGGAGGATCTCTTCCCGCCGCTCGTCCTTGCTCAGATAACGCATAATTTCTCACTCTCAATGGCAACGAAACGAGTGTAACAAAGAGCTGGACAAGTGTTCAACTTTACGTAGGATCGCAATCTGGACATGTGTCCAGTTTTTAACTGAAAAGGAAATTTATGTTTCGTCAGTGGTTAGCGTTAGTGATTATCGTGCTGGTATATATCCCGGTGGCGATTGACGCGACGGTGCTGCACGTGGCGGCACCAACATTGAGCATGACGCTGGGTGCCAGCGGCAACGAATTGCTGTGGATTATTGATATTTACTCGCTGGTGATGGCGGGGATGGTGCTGCCGATGGGCGCGCTGGGCGATCGCATAGGTTTTAAGCGCCTGCTGATGATCGGCAGCGTGCTGTTTGGCCTGTCATCGTTAGCGGCGGCTTTTGCGCCGTCCGCGGGCTGGCTGATTGCCGCCCGCGCGTCGCTGGCGATAGGCGCGGCGATGATTATTCCGGCTACGCTTGCAGGGATCCGCACGCTGTTTATTGATGCGCGGCACCGTAATATCGCCCTCGGCGTCTGGGCTGCCGTTGGGTCGGGCGGCGCGGCGTTTGGCCCGCTGATTGGCGGCATGCTGCTGGAGCACTTTTACTGGGGTTCGGTGTTCCTGATTAATGTGCCGATCGTGCTGATGGTGGTTTCGCTTGCTGCGCGCTTTGTGCCTGCTCAGCAGGGGCGGCCCGAGCAGCCGCTCAATATCAGCCATGCCATTATGCTAATTGTGGCGATTTTACTGCTGGTCTATAGCGCCAAAACCGCCCTGAAAGGGGTGCTGTCGCCGTGGATGGTGACCATTACGCTGCTTACCGGGGCGGTGATGCTGTTTATCTTCGTCCGTATCCAGCTGCGCGCGCGCGTACCGATGATCGACATGCGTCTGTTTTGCCATCGCATTATTTTAAGCGGCGTGGTCATGGCGATGACCGCCATGATTGCGCTGGTGGGCTTTGAACTGCTGATGGCGCAGGAGTTGCAGTTTGTGCATGGTTTTACGCCGTTTGAAGCAGGGATATTTATGCTGCCGGTGATGGTGGCGAGCGGATTTAGCGGGCCGATCGCGGGCGTGCTGGTCGGGCGTCTGGGGCTGCGCATTGTCGCGGCCGGAGGCATGGGGCTAAGCGCAGTCAGTTTTATCGGCCTGTCGATGCTTGATTTCAGCACCCAACAGTGGCAGGCGTGGAGCCTGATGGTGCTGTTGGGCTTCAGTGCCGCCAGCGCACTGCTGGCATCGACGTCAGCGATCATGGCTGCCGCGCCGAAAGAGAAAGCGGCCGCCGCAGGCGCGATCGAAACCATGTCCTACGAGCTGGGCGCTGGTCTGGGGATCGCCATTTTCGGTTTGCTGTTAACCCGCAGCTTTTCGGCGTCTATTGTACTGCCGCAGGGGCTGAGCGCGTCGCTGACCGATAAAGCCTCGTCGTCCATCGGTGAAGCGATGAAGGTGGCGCAGGAGCTGACGCCGTCGCTGGCCGAGCCGGTGATGACGGCGGCGAAAACTGCGTTCATCACCTCGCACAGCGTGGCCCTGGGCAGTGCGGGAGGCATGCTGCTGATTCTGGCGGTCGGGATCTGGTTTAGTCTGGCGAAGGTCGGAGGGCAGCAGTAATAAAAAAGGCCAGCCGCGAGGGCTGGCCTTTTGAACTAACAGATCTTAGAACTGGTAGGTCAGACCCACAGCCACGATGTTGTCGGTAGCCACTTTGGCATCTTTGGTGAACTGGCTGTCATCCACGAGGTTGATTTTGTAATCAACGTAGGTGGACATGTTTTTGTTGAAGTAGTAGCTCGCGCCAACGTCAACGTATTCAACCAGATCCTGGTCGCCATAAGAACCGATGTCTTTACCTTTGGATTTCAGGTAAGCGATGGATGGACGCAGACCGAAGTCGAACTGGTACTGCGCCACAACTTCGAAGTTCTGCGCTTTGTTGGCAACGTGACCGTTACCGAACGCCGTCATGTTGCGGGTTTCAGAGTAGGTGGTTGCCAGGTAGATGTTGTTCGCATCGTACTTCAGGCCAGCAGCCCACACTTCTGCGTTTTCGCCACCGGCGTTCAGG
The DNA here is from genome assembly GCF_002787395.1 of Enterobacter sp. CRENT-193. Classification (NCBI taxonomy): domain Bacteria; kingdom Pseudomonadati; phylum Pseudomonadota; class Gammaproteobacteria; order Enterobacterales; family Enterobacteriaceae; genus Enterobacter; species Enterobacter sp. CRENT-193. The sequence continues at coordinate 3,211,845 of NZ_CP024812.1, forward strand.
TTGCTTGCAGCACGAACCTGACGGTCAGTACGGTCAGATTTCGCGTAGGTCGCACCCACACCGAAGCCGTCGAATTCATAGGTAGAAGACAGACCCCAGCCGTCACCGTTGGATTCGGTGATCTCTGAACGGTCGTTTTTACCCTGGTACTGAGCAGCCACGTTCAGGCCGTCAACCAGACCAAAGAAGTCGGTGTTACGGTAGGTTGCAACGCCAGTGGTACGGCCGGTCATGAAGCCATCAGTCTGCGTCCAGGTATCGCCACCGAACTCTGGCAGAACGTCAGTCCATGCGCCGATGTCATAAGCCACACCGTAGTTACGACCGTAGTCGAAGGAACCGAATTCATCGAATTTCAGACCAGCGTAGGCCAGACGGGTTTTGTTGCCGTCGGAACCCTGAGCTTCGGAGCGATTGCCCTTGAACTCATATTCCCACTGGCCGTATCCGGTCAGCTGATCGTTGATCTGAGTTTCACCTTTGAAGCCCAGACGAACATACGTTTTGTCGCCGTCGCTACCAGCATCATCAGAAAAATAGTGCAGACCAGTAACTTTGCCGTACAGATCCAGTTTGTTACCGTCTTTGTTAAAAACTTCAGCCGCGTTAACAACGCCAGCTGCCAACATGGAAGTCACTGCCACTGCAACTAATTTAAGTTTCATCTTAAATAATCCTTATAATTTTATTTAGGTATTTCCTAAGCCACCTGAGCGATTTTTAAACGAGGCTTATCGTCAATGGCAGACTATTTTTAAAATTCCGTAGACTGCTTTCAATAATAAGTTTCAAAATATTAAAGATAATTTCAATTAGTGTGATCCCGATCGGGTAAATTGCCCTTAAATCGCTCAATCAGGTTAATATATAGACATAAATTGATTATTAACAAAGCACGATAATATGGCTGTAAATAATTTCTGGACGTTTTAGTTTTTCTGGGGAATTAAAGGAATTTGACAGAGAGTATCAACGTGTGGGGCGCGATAACATATTATAAAACAGCGGATTATGAATTTTCCGGTGAGCCAGTGTCTGTTTTCTAAGTGAAATATTCAGAAATAAACTATTGCACTTTGTGCTATATAGCGCGGTAATATTGGCGCTGAACTAATTACCTGTGTTGTCAGTTTATGTCAACTTCCACAACGGCTCTGGCTATCTGTGGGCATTCTATACAGAAATTTTAGTTGTCTCGAATGTTACCAATTATATTCGAGGGTGTGATCACGCATTAAATAATTGTTAATTTTGTGCCGGGCATATTGGGTACCCGGCAAAAAATAAAAATACTATTTGCGCGTGGCATACCAGCACAGTAACGATCCGGCGCACACCATTAATGCCCCTTGCCAGAATGAGAATGAAAGCGTAGAGCTCAGCACAATAGCCGCCAGCGCGGCGGAAAGAACGGGCGTGAAATAAGAGACAGCCGCAAGCACCGTGACGTTACCGTGAAGAATACCGATATTCCAGGCGGCGTAGCCAAAGCCAAGCGCAACCCCACACATCAATAGCTTCACCACAACCGGGACGCTGAACACCATTTCGGGCTGATCGCTGACGGCATATTTGACCCACAGGCTCAGGGCGGTCAGCAGGACGAAAAGGGTAATGCCATTTTGCCCTTTGGCATACTTGCTGGTGACGGTGCAGTAGGCGGCCCAGATAAAAGCGCCAGCAAACGCCAGCCCATAACTCAGCGGACTTGAAACGACGTTCTGCATGATGTCATTCAGTTGCAGACCGTTTTCGCCACCTAAAACCCAGCACACCCCCAACAGCGAGATGAGAAGCCCAGGGATGACCCACAGGGTGGATTTTTGCCCGTTGAACAAAATCGCGAAGGCAATCGTCAGGCTTGGCCACAGATAATTGACCATACCGACTTCAATCGCCTGTGAGCGCGTCGCGGCATATCCCAGCGACAGGGCCAGGCACATCTCATAGCTGACAAACAGGATGCTGCCCGCAAGAAGATAGCGCCTGGAAAAACGCCGAAGATCGGGAAAACCCACCGTTACCAGACACAGCAGCCCGCTGACGGTGTAAATCATCGCCGCGCCGCCCACCGGGCCCAGTCCTTCACTGACGCTGCGGATGAGACCCACCATGGTGCTCCACAGCAATATGGCCGCCAGGCCTGTCAGCGTTGCTCTTTTTCTGTCCATTACCCTGCCAGTCTTCAAAAAATCAAAGGGAAAACTTATAGCATCTATCCGCTACACCTGGCGAATTTTCTACTGGGGAGATACCCCGAAAAGAGTAGCAAATCGTACCAGCGGTGACTATTTGGGGGGCTAAGTATAGCGACCTTGATTTGACGCAATAAAAAAAGGGGCTTTGCTGTTAGTTTGCCGCGCGAAGTCTTATCAGATAAAGAGGACAACAATGGACGTCAGCCGCAGACAATTTTTTAAAATCTGCGCGGGCGGTATGGCCGGAACAACAGCCGCGATGCTGGGATTCGCTCCCAAAATGGCGCTGGCTCAGGCACGCAACTATAAACTGCTGCGCGCGAAAGAGATCCGTAACACCTGCACATACTGCTCCGTGGGTTGTGGGCTATTAATGTATAGCCTGGGTGATGGCGCGAAGAACGCCAAAGAAGCGATTTATCATATTGAAGGGGACCCGGACCATCCGGTGAGCCGCGGGGCGCTTTGCCCGAAAGGGGCGGGGCTGCTGGACTACGTCCACAGTGAAAACCGTCTGCGCTACCCGGAATATCGTGCGCCGGGGTCTGACAAATGGCAGCGTATCTCCTGGGACGACGCTTTCTCCCGAATTGCAAAACTGATGAAAGCGGATCGCGACGCCAATTTTATTGAGAAGAACGAGCAGGGCATCACGGTAAACCGCTGGACCTCCACCGGGATGCTGTGTGCCTCTGCGGCAAGTAATGAGACCGGCATGCTGACGCAAAAATTTGTGCGCTCCCTCGGCATGCTGGCGGTTGATAACCAGGCGCGCGTCTGACACGGACCAACGGTAGCAAGTCTTGCTCCAACATTTGGTCGCGGTGCGATGACCAACCACTGGGTTGATATCAAAAACGCAAACGTCGTGGTGGTTATGGGCGGTAACGCCGCTGAAGCCCATCCGGTGGGGTTCCGCTGGGCGATGGAAGCGAAAAACAACAACGATGCGACGCTGATTGTCGTCGATCCACGCTTTACGCGTACGGCATCGGTGGCTGATATCTATGCGCCGATCCGCTCCGGTACGGATATTACGTTCCTTTCCGGCGTGCTGTTGTACCTGATCGAAAACAATAAGATTAACGCGGAATACGTTAAGCATTACACCAATGCCAGCCTGCTGGTGCGGGAAGATTTCGCCTTCGAAGATGGTCTGTTCAGCGGCTATGACGCCGAGAAACGTCAGTACGATAAATCATCCTGGAACTATCAGTTCGACGAAAACGGCTACGCGAAACGCGATGAGACCCTGAGCGATCCGCGCTGCGTGTGGAACTTGCTGAAACAGCACGTTTCCCGCTATACGCCGGACGTGGTGGAAAACATCTGCGGTACGCCGAAAGCGGACTTCCTGAAAGTGTGTGAAGTGCTGGCCTCCACCAGTGCCGCCGACAGAACCACTACTTTCCTGTACGCGCTGGGCTGGACGCAGCATACCGTGGGCGCGCAAAACATTCGCACCATGGCGATGATCCAGCTGCTGCTCGGCAACATGGGGATGGCCGGTGGCGGCGTGAACGCCCTGCGCGGGCACTCTAACATTCAGGGCTTAACTGACCTAGGCCTGCTGTCGACCAGCCTGCCGGGTTACCTGACCCTGCCGTCCGAGAAGCAGACCGACTGGCAAAGCTGGCTTGACGCCAACACGCCAAAAGCGACGCGTCCGGACCAGGTGAACTACTGGAGTAACTATCCAAAGTTTGCCGTCAGTCTGATGAAATCGTTCTACGGCGACGCGGCGCAGAAAGAGAATGACTGGGGCTTTGAGTGGTTGCCGAAATGGGACCAGGCTTACGATGTCATCAAGTATTTCAATATGATGGATAAGGGCGACGTCACGGGGTATATCTGCCAGGGCTTTAACCCGGTGGCGTCATTCCCGGATAAAAACAAAGTCGTTCGCAGCCTGAGCAAGCTGAAGTACATGGTGGTTATCGATCCGCTGGTCACCGAAACGTCTACGTTCTGGCAGAACCACGGTGAATCAAACGATGTCGATCCGGCATCCATTCAGACCGAGGTGTTCCGCCTGCCATCGACCTGTTTTGCGGAAGAGGACGGTTCTATTGCCAACTCTGGCCGCTGGCTACAGTGGCACTGGAAAGGTCAGGATGCGCCAGGTGAAGCGCGTAATGACGGCGAAATTCTGGCCGGGATTTACCATCGTCTGCGCGAGATGTACCGCACAGAAGGCGGCAAAGGCGCTGAGCCGCTTCTGAAGATGAGCTGGAACTACAAGCAGCCGGATCATCCTGAGTCCGAAGAGGTGGCAAAAGAGAACAACGGTGTGGCGCTGGCCGACCTGTACGATGCCAACGGCAATCTGGTGGCGAAGAAAGGCCAGTTGCTCAATAGCTTCGCGCTGTTGCGTGACGACGGTACCACCGCCTCGTCCTGCTGGATCTACACCGGCAGCTGGACTGAGCAGGGTAACCAGATGGCCAACCGCGATAACGCCGATCCGTCAGGCCTGGGTAACACCCTGGGCTGGGCATGGGCGTGGCCGTTAAACCGCCGCGTACTGTACAACCGTGCCTCCGCAGACGTGAACGGTAAGCCGTGGGATCCGAAACGCATGCTGATCGAGTGGAACGGCACGAAGTGGACGGGGAACGATATCCCGGACTTCAACACCGCCGCGCCGGGTAGCAACACCGGGCCGTTTATCATGCAGCCGGAAGGGCTGGGACGTCTGTTTGCTATCGACAAACTGGCGGAAGGGCCGTTCCCTGAACACTACGAGCCGATGGAAACGCCGCTCGGCACTAACCCGTTGCACCCGAACGTGGTGTCAAGCCCGGTGGTACGCATCTACGAAGACGACGTGCTGCGTTTAGGTAAAAAAGACAAGTTCCCGTATGTCGGCACTACTTACCGCCTGACCGAGCATTTCCATACCTGGACCAAGCACGCGCGGCTTAACGCCATCGCGCAGCCGGAACAGTTTGTGGAGATAAGCGAAACCCTGGCGAAGGCGAAAGGCATTGCCAATGGCGATCGCGTGAAGGTCAGCAGCAAGCGCGGCTTTATTCGCGCGGTGGCGGTGGTCACCCGTCGTCTGCAAACGCTGAACGTGCACGGCCAGCAGGTGGAAACGGTGGGCATACCACTGCACTGGGGCTTTGAAGGGGTAGCGCAGAAAGGCTACATCGCCAATACCCTGACGCCAAACGTCGGCGATTCCAACTCGCAAACGCCGGAGTATAAAGCGTTTCTGGTCAACATCGAGAAAGCGTAAGGAGCGATTAAATGGCGATGGAAACACAAGACATTATTAAACGCTCCGCGACCAACCCGATAACGCCCGCGCCTCGTGCGCGGGACTACAAGGCAGAAGTCGCCAAGCTGATCGATGTCTCTTCCTGCGTGGGCTGTAAGGCCTGCCAGGTGGCCTGCTCGGAGTGGAACGATATCCGCGACGAGGTGGGGCACTGCGTAGGGGTCTATGACAATCCTGCTGATCTGAGCGCCAAGTCCTGGACGGTGATGCGCTTTAGCGAAACCGACCAGAACGGCAAGCTGGAGTGGCTGATCCGTAAAGACGGCTGTATGCACTGTGAAGATCCGGGCTGCCTGAAGGCATGCCCGTCTGCCGGGGCAATCATTCAGTACGCCAACGGGATCGTCGACTTCCAGCAGGATAACTGCATCGGCTGCGGTTACTGTATTGCGGGTTGTCCGTTTAATATCCCGCGTCTCAATAAAGAGGATAACCGGGTCTATAAATGCACCCTGTGCGTCGATCGCGTCAGCGTCGGCCAGGAGCCTGCCTGCGTGAAGACCTGTCCTACCGGGGCGATCCACTTCGGCACCAAAAAAGAGATGCTGGAAGTGGCGCAGCAGCGGGTGGATAAGCTCAAAGCGCGCGGCTATGACAAGGCCGGGATTTATAACCCGCAGGGCGTGGGCGGCACGCACGTCATGTATGTTCTGCACCACAATGACCAGCCGGAGCTGTATCATAATCTGCCGAAAGATCCGGCGATCGATACATCAATCAACCTGTGGAAAGGGGCGCTTAAACCGCTTTCAGCGGCGGGCTTTATCGCCACCTTTGCCGGGCTGATTTATCACTACATCGGTATCGGGCCGAATAAAGAGGTGGATGACGACGAGGAGGAGCATCATGAGTAAGTCGAAAATGATAGTGCGCACAAAATTTGTCGATCGCGCCTGTCACTGGACGGTAGTCATCTGCTTCTTCCTGGTGGCGGTATCCGGCATATCGTTCTTCTTCCCGACGCTACAGTGGCTCACGGAAACCTTCGGGACACCGCAGATGGGGCGCATTCTGCATCCGTTCTTCGGCGTGCTGATTTTCGTGGTGCTGATGTTTATGTTCGTGCGTTTTGTTCATCACAACATCCCTGACAAGCAGGATATTCCGTGGCTAAAAGGGATTGTTGAGGTTCTGAAAGGCAACGAGCATAAAGTCGCGAAGGTGGGGAAATACAACGCCGGGCAGAAGATGATGTTCTGGACCATCATGAGCATGATTTTTGTGCTGCTGGTGACCGGGGTCATCATCTGGCGTCCGTATTTTGCGCACTATTTCCCGATTCAGGTAGTGCGTTATGCGCTGCTGATCCACGCGACCTCGGCCATTATTCTGATCCACGCCATTCTGATCCATATGTATATGGCCTTCTGGGTGAAAGGATCGATTAAAGGCATGATTGAAGGGAAGGTGAGCCGCCGCTGGGCGCAGAAGCACCATCCGCGCTGGTACCGCGACGTTGAGCGTCTTGAAGCGCAAAAAGAGAGTTCGGAAGGGTTGAAGTAAACCTTGCGCCGTCGGCATTGTCCGGCGGCGCTGCGCTTGTGCTGGCCTGCTTCCCCGTATCAAAATCGCTCTGCAATATACCGGAAGGGATATTTTGTAGGCTTCACTTTGCCGATCTTGCGTTTCGGTAAATCCACTTTGTCTACGTGAATTTCTTTATAGGGGATCTGTGAAAGCAGATGCGAAATAATATTCAGCCGCACCCGTTTTTTATCTTCTGAGCGCGCCACAAACCACGGCGCCCAGGCGGTGTCGGTCGCTTTAAACATCGCGTCACGGGCGAGGGTATATTCATCCCACAGATTAAAAGATTTTATGTCCATTGGAGAAAGCTTCCAGATCTTGCGACCATCATTAATGCGATCGCGCAGGCGGCGTTCCTGCTCTTTTGGCGTTACTTCAAGCCAGTATTTCAACAATATGATCCCGGCATCGACCATCGCTTTTTCCATTACCGGCGTTCCATCAAGAAATTTTTCGGCCTGCTCTTCAGTACAGAAACCCATTACTTTTTCCACCCCCGCGCGGTTGTACCAGCTGCGGTCAAAAATAACGATTTCCCCGGCAGAGGGCAGATGAGGAACGTAACGCTGAAAATAGAGCTGACTTTTCTCTTTATCGGTGGGGGCCGGTAACGCAACAACGCGAAACACCCGGGGGCTGACGCGTTCGGTGATGGCTTTGATGACGCCGCCTTTACCGGCGCCGTCTCGCCCTTCAAAAACAATACAGACTTTTAACCCTTTGGCGACCACCCATTGCTGGAGCTTAACCAGTTCAACATGGAGGCGGCGCAGCTCTTGCTCGTACGTTTTGGTTTTGAGCGGCGCGTTTTTAACGACATCATCAACAACACGGGTTTTCTTCTTACTGACCATGGCGGGTCTCCCTATGGGTCCGGTCGCGGGATCGAGGGCGTACTAAGCGTGTAATCGGCCTGAATGAATGGATTAATGTGTCAGAAAGCTGATTTGAACTGGTTCACCATACAAGTTTAATCAATAATGCACGCTGCGTATTTTTTAACAGTGGTCGCGGTATGAAAAAGACAATTTTTTCGTTAGCACTGGCTACCTTTGGCCTGGGGATGGCTGAATTTGGCATCATGGGCGTGCTGACAGAACTGGCCCATGATACGGGCATTTCGATTCCCTCTGCCGGAAATATGATTTCGTTTTACGCTTTTGGCGTGGTGATCGGCGCGCCGATTGTGGCGCTGTTCTCCAGCAAATTTTCGCTGAAAACAACGCTGCTGTTTCTGGTGGCGATGTGCGTCGTTGGTAACACACTCTTTACCTTCTCTGACTCCTACGTGGGGCTGGCGGCGGGGCGCTTAATCTCTGGTTTTCCGCATGGCGCGATTTTCGGCGTGGGGGCGATAATCCTGTCAAAAATCGCACCGCCGGGTAAAGTGACGGTCGCTGTGGCCGGGATGATTGCCGGGATGACCGTTGCCAACCTGCTTGGCGTGCCACTCGGGACGTGGCTGGGACATGAATTTAACTGGCGTTACACCTTCTTTTTGATTGCGGTCTTTGACGCGCTGGTGATCCTGTCTGTTCTGCTGTGGGTGCCAGACATTCACGACACGACAACCACCCGGCTGACAGAACAATTCCATTTCCTGAAGAAACCGGAACCGTGGTTGATTTTTGCCGCTACGATGTTTGGCAATGCCGGGGTGTTTGCCTGGTTTAGCTTCGTGAAGCCGTTTATGGTCAACGTGTCAGGCTTTTCCGAGGGCGTGATGACCGCGATCATGATGCTGATGGGGCTGGGCATGGTGCTGGGAAATGTCTTCAGCGGCAAGCTGTCGTCGCGCTTTAGCCCGCTGCGCATTGCTGCCACCACCGACCTGGTGATTGTGGCTTCGCTGCTGGCGTTGTTCGCCTTTGGCGAGCTTAAAACAGCTTCACTGGTAATGGGGTTCGTGTGCTGCGCCGGGCTGTTTGCGCTCTCTGCGCCGCTGCAAATACTGCTGCTGCAAAATGCGAAAGGCGGCGAGATGCTGGGGGCCGCAGGCGGACAAATGGCGTTTAACCTCGGCAGCGCAATTGGCGCGTATTTCGGTGGAATGATGATTACGCTCGGCTTTAGCTGGAGTTATGTCACGCTGCCGGCAGCGATCTTATCCTTCTCAGCGATGACCTCTCTGTTGATGTATGGTTATTTATGTGCCAAAAAGCGTCAGGCCAACGCAGGAGCGCTGGCCTGATTCCACATGTTGCCCGCTGGTCGCGGGTGCTGGAGTGGACTACACGAATTTCGCCAGCGGGTCAGCGGCGGCAAAAGCAACCGCTTTGTCTGCTGCTGGCGGGTAAATCAGTTCGTTGGTGATGGCGACTTTGATCTTTTTGCCTTCCTCGCGCACGGATTTAATGCGCTGATCCCAGCCCTCGGTGTATACCGCACCCCAGCTACCCAAATCCAGACAGGTGACGTAGTTCACCTGACGGTAAGGATACGGCTCCACATTTAACAGGCTGGCCGCTGCGTTGTGTCCGGCGAATTTTCCCAACTGGATCGCGTGCTGGCAGGTCATCAGCGCCGTGTTGCCCACATCGTCCGTTTTGGCATGCGCCATATCACCCGTCGCGTAAACCTCCGGATGCGCAGGAACCTGCAATGTGTCGGTGACGATAAGGCGTCCCTGAGTGTCGCGTTCCCCGTCAATTTGCAGGCTGAGGGGGTTAGCTTCTACCCCTGCCGTCCACACTACAGTGGCGCTGGCAATGCGTTCTCCGTTTTTCAGCGTTACGCCGCTGGCATCGATGGCTTCAACTTCACTGTTTAAACGCCATTCAACGCCCAGCGCGCTGCTTGCTTCTTCAATGTTGTTTCTCAGCGCCTCGCTGTAACGCCCGCCAATGGTTGCACCCCTTTCAACTACGATTATTTTAGTCTTTGTATGGGTGCCGAAGCGAGTGCGGAGCCGGGCAGGGAGTTCCGTTGCCAGCTCGATGCCGGTAAAGCCGCCGCCACACACGACCACAGTATTACGCTCCGGGGTGGAGGGGCGCGAAACCAGCGAATCAAGATGTTGCTCGAATAACCTGGCGGAGTCGAGTTGGTCGATATCAAAGGCGTATTCAGCCAGACCGGCAATCGGGGGGCGTTTAGTCTGGCTACCGGTTGCGAGGATCAGACGTTCCCAGACGACTTCAGCAATCACGCCGTTTGAATCGCGATATAAAACGGTTTTAGACGAGGTATCAATACGTTGTGCTTCGCCCGCAATAAAGGTAATGCCCAGCTCAGCAAACAGTTCGGTCAGCGGCGCGACCATCGTCGACACGTTCTCTTCATAGAAGCGTGGGCGAACGCGTAGCTCCGCAACAGGGGCCAGCACGGCAATGCTGAGGCTATTGTTACCCGCCAGAGCAGAAAGGCGCGCGGCGCTGACCGCAGCCCACATACCGGAAAACCCACTACCCACAATTAAAATCTGCTTTTTCATACTCGATCCTTTAGTGCGTCAGGCTGTATGTCTGACATAACTGCCACTATACTTGTCGGAGTTAACTGCGACAACTTCTTTCTGAGTTAAAAATCGTTATAATGCAGCGAACAATGACCCGGAGTGAGCCATGGCGTTTTACAGTTCTGGTGTGGAATATGGCATTCATAGCCTGATGTGTATGGTGGATGCAAAAGGCAATGAACGTGAGATGAGCGTCCGGGAGATGGCGGCCTTGCAGGGCGTGCCCTACGACTATCTTGGAAAAATCTTCACCCGTTTATCACGCGCGGGGCTGGTTATCAGCACCGAAGGCAAAGGGGGAGGCTTCCGGCTGGCGCGTCCGGCCGAGCTGATCAGCGTGCTGGACGTGGCGCACGCCATCGACGGCGAGAAGAATATGTTTGAGTGTCGGGAAGTGCGTCAGCGCCTGGCGGTGTTTGATGAAACGCCACCTGCCTGGGTCTGTGACGGCCCGTGTGGGGTGCGCTCGGTCATGGACAGCGCGCAGCAGCGGATGGAAGAGGAGTTAGGGCGCCATACCATCCTGGATCTGGCACGGAAGATGTATCGAAAAGCGCCTGACACGTTCCAGATCGAAGTTCAGGAGTGGATTTCCGATCGCCGTTCGTCCACGTGAAAAGCCGGGCAGGGAAAACCGCTACCCGGCCGCCGCGGTTAAGAACGTAAATCAATCACCATACGGCCACGGATCTGGCCCTGTTCCATCTCTTTAAAGATGGCGTTGATATCTTCCAGTGGGCGCATCGTGACTTTCGGAATCACCTTACCTTCAGCCGCAAACTGGAAGGCTTCGAGCAGATCCTGACGGGTACCCACCAGAGAGCCCACCACCTGAATCCCATCCAGGACCAGACGTGGAATATCCAGGCTCATCGCTTCCGGCGGCAGGCCAACAGCCACCACGCGGCCTCCGGCGCGAACTGCGTCAACGGCAGAGTTGAAGGCCGCTTTCGCTACTGCCGTCACCACCGCCGCATGCGCACCGCCGGTTTTCTCCTGAATCACTTTTGACGCATCTTCACTGCGGGAGTTCACGGTTAAGTCTGCGCCCATGCTGGCAGCGAGCTTCAGCTGCTCGTCATTCACGTCAATGGCGATAACCTTCGCATTGAAGACATTTTTGGCGTATTGCAGCGCGAGGTTGCCCAGACCGCCCAGGCCATAGATCGCAATCCACTGGCCGGGTTTGATGTCAGAGACTTTTACCGCTTTGTAGGTGGTGACCCCGGCGCAGGTGATACTGCTGGCCGCCGCGGAGTCCAGCCCGTCCGGGACTTTAACCGCGTAATCCGCGGTTACGATGCACTCTTCCGCCATGCCGCCGTCAACGGAGTAACCCGCGTTTTTCACGTCACGGCACAGCGTTTCGTTGCCGGTATTACAATATTCACAGTGGCCACAGCCTTCAAAGAACCACGCCACGCTTGCACGGTCGCCTACTTTTAGCGACGTGACGCCAGGACCAATCTCTTTGACGATACCAATCCCTTCGTGGCCGAGGATCACCCCGGTTTTGTCGCCAAAATCACCATTCTTAACATGGAGATCGGTATGGCACACGCCACAGCACTCCATCTTCAGCAGCGCTTCACCATGTTTAAGCGCGCGTAAGGTTTTCTCTGTAACATTAACCTGATGATCCTGAGTGACAACAGCAGCCTTCATGTGTTTCTCCTTTCATGATGAGTATCTGCATAGCAGGTGTAATACCCATTAAGGATTAATACTTTGACGCTGTAATGCAAGGCAACCGCAACATAATGTCATCATTTAGCTCAGTTTCAGATTAAGAATACGGCGATCCTCTAATAATCAGTAGGGAAAAACACTGACGTAAAAAAGACCCGGCGTAATGGCCGCCGGGTACAGACTTACAGTTGGGCTTCTATCTCCTCAATCTCTTTTCGCCATTGCGCCTGCAACTGCGGTTTTTGATGTTTGGGCTTACGCGCCAAATCTTCTTCCAGCAACGTTTCCAGGGCGACAAGGCGTTCGAGCAGATCGTCTGACGCTGAAGAGGGTGCCTTCAATGCGGCGTTCGATGCCTCAGGTACAACCGGACCGGCGTCCTCACGCAGGCGCTCAAAGACCGCCTCCGCATCGTGCCATTCGCTCAGCCTGCCGTCCTCAATCAGCCAGAAGCGGTTACAGCACTGGCTAATTAACTGACGATCGTGGCTCACCAGCAGCACTCCGCCTTCAAACTGTTGCAGCGTTTCCGCCAGCGCCTCTTTGCCCTCCATATCCAGGTGGTTGGTCGGTTCATCCAGGATCAGCAGGCTATAACGGGCAAGGGTCAGGCCGACGAACAGCAGGCGCGAACGTTCCCCGCCGCTGAGCGTACTGACTTTTTGCCCGTGCCGCGCCCACGAGAAGCCGGCACTGATGAGCGCCATTTTACGGGTTTGCGGATCTGGCGCGAAAGGTTCCAGCGCATCCAGCAGCGCCGTATCGTCTGGCAACTGATGCAGCGTCTGGTCGTAGTAGCCGGGTGAGACGCGCGGATGACGCTTAAGCCGCTCGTCCGAGATCTCGTCGCAAAAATGTCGCCAGATAAGCTTCAGCAGCGACGATTTTCCGCAGCCGTTACGACCCACAATTGCCACGCGATCGCCGCTCTTCAGCCGCGCGCTGACGAGGGTAAACAGGTCTGGCAGACCCGGCGCCGGGGGGACGCCGAGGTCGGTTATTTCCAGCAGGCGGTCGGCCCGAAGCGCGTCCCCGCGCAGGGTTAAGGTCCACGGGCTTCCCGCCGTCAGTTCCGTCTGGTTTTCTTTAAGCCGTTCGACCTGTTTTTCCATCTGCTTAGCCTTGCGGGAGAGATCTTCGTTGTCGTAGACCTTGCCCCAGGTCGCGAGGCGTTTGGCGCTGGCCGTGACGCGGTCGATCTCTTTTTGCTCTGCCTTATGCCGCAGCGCATCGCTTTCGTCTTTCGCCTTCAGCGACTGACGGGCGGCAGTGCAGGGAAGGGCGAAGTAGTGCAATGTTTTATCGCGCAGGATCCAGCTGCCGTTGGTTACCGCGTCCAGCAGTTGCCTGTCGTGTGAAACCAGCACAAAGCTGCCGGACCAGCTCTGTAAAAACTGCTCCAGCCACAGCAGTGTCGGCAGGTCGAGGTGGTTGCTCGGTTCGTCCAGAAGCAGCAGATCCGGATCGCTTATCAACGCCCGCGCCAGCAGCAACCGCGTATGCTGACCGCCGCTCAGCGTGGCGGATTGCAGCGCCGTTTCCTGCGTCGTAAAGCCCATTCCGGCCAGCAGCGTCTCGGCCTTCCAGCGAAGACTGTCGCGCTCACCGGTCGGCAGCTGCGCCAGCACCGCATCCAGCATGGTCAGGGGATAAAGGGTCTCCGGCAGATGTTGTTCCACGCGCGCCAGCAGGCAATGTCCCGCCAGTGAAACGGTTCCGGCAGCAGGGGACTGCGTCCCGTCGAGGATTTTCAGCAGCGTACTTTTTCCGCAGCCGTTATCACCCAGCAGGCCAATGCGGTCGCCTTTTTTCAACGTAAAGGAGAGAGAGTCGAAGAGCGTGCCAAACGCGGTATCAACACGTAAAGAATGTGCAGTGAGTAGAGTGCTCATTGTTGCTTACCCAGGAGTTACAGGCATGTTTATGCCTCGTCAAACATCGCTGACGATAACTCAGTAAGCCCGAGAGAAGGGATTTCAGGGGTTAGTGTCTTCGCTCAAGCGGAAGTTATCGCAGCACGATACCGATAACGCTTGAGCTGGTGCGATCACCAAATGTATGTGAAACATTGAAAATTTCACAGTACAGCATAATTGGCCTCCTTATATATTCAGTAGGTTAATGGATGAAGGGAGTGTAGCGGGGGAAAATGGGTTTGGCTAGTGGGAAGTGCCGTATATTCCCCTCACCCTAACCCTCTCCCCAAAGGGGCGAGGGGACTGTCCGGTGCGGTTTTACCCTCTCCCCTTTGGGGAGAGGGCTGGGTGAGGGGCGATGCTTAAATCGAAGTACGACGATAGCTACGGTATTCCGGCATCCAGAAATTATCATCAATCGCCTGCTGCAACGCATCGGCAGAGGTTTTCACCGCGACGCCTTGCTGCTGCGCCATTTTGCCTACCGCGAAGGCAATTGCGCGGGACACTTTATGAATGTCTTTCAGCTCCGGCAGTACCAGGCCTTCACCGTTATTCACCAGTGGTGAGTGACCTGCCAGCGTTTCGCTCGCGGACATCAGCATTTCGTCGGTGATGCGGGACGCGCCGGAAGCGATCACTCCCAGACCAATACCCGGGAAGATATAGGAGTTATTGCACTGCGCAATGGGGTAGAGCTTGTCCTTCCACACCACCGGATCGAACGGACTGCCGGTCGCGACCAGCGCATTGCCTTCGGTCCAGGCGATGATATCCTGCGGCGTCGCCTCCACGCGTGAGGTCGGGTTCGATAGCGGCATCACGATAGGGCGTTCGCAGTGCTTATGCATCTCGCGAATGATCTCCTCCGTGAAGAGGCCGGTCTGCCCGGATACGCCGATCAGAATATCCGGTTTCACGTTGCGCACCACATCAAGAAGCGAGAGCACCTCGTTATCCGTATCCCAGTTTTTCAGGTTCTCGCGCTTCTGCACCAGTTTGGTCTGGAACGGGAGCAGGTTTGGCATACCGTCGGTCAGCAGGCCAAAACGGTCCACCATAAAGACGCGGGAGCGGGCGAGCTCTTCGCTTAAGCCTTCGCGCTGGGTCTGGGCAATAATTTGCTCGGCGATGCCGCAGCCCGCGGAGCCTGCACCCAGGAAGACAATTTTCTGATAGCTGAGCTGGCTGCCTGCCGCACGGCTCGCAGCAATCAGCGTACCGACGGTCACTGCCGCAGTGCCCTGAATGTCATCGTTGAACGAGCAGATCTCATCGCGGTAGCGGTTCAGCAGCGGCATGGCGTTTTTCTGTGCGAAGTCTTCGAACTGCAACAGCACGTCCGGCCAGCGGTGCTTCACGGCCTGGAT
Organism: Enterobacter sp. CRENT-193; assembly: GCF_002787395.1. NCBI lineage: Bacteria > Pseudomonadati > Pseudomonadota > Gammaproteobacteria > Enterobacterales > Enterobacteriaceae > Enterobacter > Enterobacter sp. CRENT-193. The sequence continues at coordinate 3,227,285 of NZ_CP024812.1, forward strand.
GAAATCATCCACAAACTGATAGTACTCGTCGTCGGTAATGCGCGGGTGACGCCACCCCATGTACAGCGGATCGTTCAGCAGTTGCTGGTTGTTGGTCCCCACGTCCAGGACCACCGGCAGGGTGTAGGCCGGGCTGATCCCGCCGCAGGCGGTGTACAGCGAGAGCTTACCGATGGGAATACCCATCCCGCCAATGCCCTGGTCGCCAAGGCCCAGAATACGTTCGCCATCGGTTACCACGATCACCTTGATGTTGTGGTTCGGCACGTTTTGCAGAATGTCATCCATGTTGTGACGGTTCTGATAAGAGATGAACACGCCGCGGGAACGACGGTAGATCTCCGAGAAGCGTTCACATGCCGCGCCGACGGTTGGGGTGTAAATGACGGGCATCATCTCTTCGAGATGGTTCTGCACCAGGCGGTAGAAGAGGGTTTCGTTGGTGTCCTGGATATTACGCAGGTAGATGTGCTTATCGATTTCGGTTTTAAAACCCTGATACTGGATCCAGGCGCGTTCCGCCTGTTCTTCAATGGTTTCAACCACTTCAGGCAGCAGGCCCAGCAGGTTAAAGCTGCTGCGCTCTTCCATGCTAAAGGCGCTGCCTTTGTTCAGAAGGGGAAACTCCAGTAAAACCGGACCGGCGTAAGGAATATAAAGGGAACGATGTTTTTTCAGTTTGTTGTCCATGTCACTCACTCTTTTTAAGAAGATCCGTCCCTGACACTGCTGTTTGTCATCTTTCTGGCCTGTGCTACGGGGTGCGGTCGGTTGGTATTATAAAGGAGCTGAATATTAATTACCGCAACACATAAACAAAAACACCATCGGGATTACCGATGGTGTTGTGAATATCGTGCCGGAACTTACTTGCCGGAAGGGCGTTTTCTGCCGGTAGCGTGGGTAACCTGCGTTTCGCTACCCTCCTCAATAACCACTTTACGCTTGTTAGAGAGCTTGTAGTTCAGTCCCAGAATGTGGCGTGCCTGACGGTTCGATTTCATTTTAACTCCTCAATCCCGTTGATAGTTTTAAGGACAAGTTTGCTCACGCAAACGAAATGTAACCCCTTAGGTTGCTGATCCAGCTTAGCAGGTTTTTACAAAGGTGCATTTTGCCCGCTGACCACATAGTTGATGGTTTGCTGGTAGATGTCACTGAGGATGTCATTGTCTGTGGCTTCCACCCACTTGGTCAGTTCCATCAAAATGTCATCTTCGGTAACAACACCGTGCTCTGCCTGAAGACCCTGCGCAATCGCGTTAACGAGTTCGGGTTGTGCTGCTGTGGTATGTGCCGGGTAATAAGTAAACATGCTGCCTCCGTGTCGTTGTCTGTTTAATGTTACGGCGTGCAAAATCGTAATTCACATTCAGATTGGCAAATATTTTCGTCGTTGTGGTTCAGATTCGTCCTGGAAATAAAAATATCATCTCTCCTGGCACACAAATAAAATTCAGGGTTTCCAGCGGCGTAAATTTGTCGTTTTTTCATAAGGCATGGGCGTCGGCCAGGAGATCAATTCCACAATACTGCCCCAGGGGGTCTGTCCATAGCAGAAAGCATTCCCTTCACCTTGCTCATCCGGAAACGTGAGCGGCTTTGGCGCGGTAAACATCTCCCCGCCGGCAGCGGTGAAAGCGGCTATCGCCTTATCAAAATCATCAACATAAACAGCAAAATGCTGGAGGCCAAAGTCGCTGGCGCGGGCGGGCATTCCCTGTTCAGGGCCATGCATTTCGAAAAGTTCAATGCCGGGTCCATGGGGCATAACAAGCATGCGAATGGCGTGAATTTTTGTGCCGGGAAATAATTTTAAGGTGTGCTGCTGGGCGGCCTGATCAATATTATCGGTTTCCGCATCGACAGAATGATATAAAACCTGTGCGCCGAAAGCGCGTTCAAAAAATAGGGTGGCTTTTTCAATGTCGGGCACCGTAATACCGATATGGTCGATGCCCCTTACTGACGATGGCATAGTAAACTCCTGCTATAAAAAATTTAAATATAGCAGGAGATAATCAGGATATTACCACTTCATTTCGCCGGTATTCACTTTGGCACTCAATTCCAGCGAACTGGCTTCCGCCAGATTCGGCCACTGTTTTTTCATCGTGCTAATGACGCCGGTTGACGCTTTATGTGTCATGAGGGCCTGTTCAAACTGATGTAGATAGCGACGGGTAAAGTCGATAGCGCCGGTACCCGCTGGCGGTGTCCCAAGGTAGTGGCCCGGAATAACGTGTTCGGGCTTAAGGGCTGCCATGCTATCCAGCGTCTGCTGCCACTGTTTGCGGCTTTCCGGCGTTTGGGTATCCGCCGTCCAGACGTGAATACCCCACGAGACGCCCGTGCCGCCGAGGATGGTTTTTGCGGATGGGATCCAGACGTACGCCGCATAGCTCTCAGGCTCTTCAATATTCACTCTTTCACCATCAATCATAAAGGTGGTTGAGGCAAGCACTTGCGGCACGTAGAGCTGTGACGGCGCGCCGTCTTTCATCTGTGGCCCCCAGAAGGCGAGCTTCGCGTCTTTTGTGGCCCTGATATGGTCCACCACCTGTTGCGTGGCGACAACTTTGGCATTAGGGAAGGCTTTCACCAGCGGTTGCAGGCCGAAATAGAAATCCGGATCGCCGGAGGTGATCACGATTTTGTTCAGCGTTTTACCGCTGTGGCGAATTTTTTCTACCAGCGCTTCGCCATCCTTCACGCTGAACTGCGCGTCAAACAGCACTGCCTCTTTCGGCCCAGATACCATGGTGGATGAGACGGCAAAAATGCCTTTTTCCTGCGGGTTGTACGTATCAACGGTCAACGGCGCGGCAAAGACGGCCGGAGTGAAAAGGGTTGTCAGCAAAGCAAGGCGGGCGATAGTCATGGTCATGTCTCTGTTCTTCAGGAAAGTCTCTATTGTACGGATCTCTTCATTTGCCAGAATTCCTGAAACAGGAGATGCTTAGTTTCATAAATCGAGCAAATGGAGGTCAAAATGGATCGCGTTATTGCCGCCCAGGTGTACAACCGCATCTGTGAGCTGGGGAGTTTAAGCGCGGCGGCGCGGGCGCTGGGGATCTCCCGTCCGATGGTGAGCCGTTATCTGGAGCAAATGGAGAAGTGGGCCGGGGCGCGGCTGGTGAACCGCTCCACCCGCAAGCTGACGCTGACGGCGGCGGGGGAGAAGGTCCTGCAAAAGACCCGCACGCTCTCGCAAATTTCTCAGGAAATTGAAGATCAGTCAGTGAAGGATTTACCCTCAGGCACGCTTCGTGTCGCCTGCGCGCACTTTACGGCGATGCATATTATCGTTCCGGTGCTGCCCGATCTGTTGCAGCGTTACCCTCAGCTGCGCATTGAGCTGGATGTTAACAATCATCCGGTAAGTCTGGTGGGCGAGCGAATTGACGTGGCGATCCGCATCACCGATAACCCTGAACCGGGCATGATCGCCCGCCGACTGGGAGAGTGTCGGTCCGTACTTTGCGCCTCGCCGCACTACCTTGCCAGTCGGGGCGTTCCAGTGCAGCTGGAGGATTTATCCCGGCACAACTGCCTGCATTACAGCTTTTTTGCCGGTCAGTCGTGGCGTTTTTTGACGCCAGAAGGGGAGTCGGTCACGACGGCGGTCAGCGGCAATCTCAGCGCCAGTATCTCGTCATTGCTGATGGAGGCGGCGATAAACCACTGTGGTATTGCCATGCTGCCCGAGCGCGAGGCCGACGCGGCGCTACGGCAGGGCAGCCTGGTGCCGGTGCTCGGCGCCTTTACGCCAAAACCGATCGGTATTTTTGGTATTTATCAGTCGCGAGACTATCAGCCTGCGGCGCAGCGTGTGTTCCTGGATGCACTTGCAAACCACCTTGCCACGCGCTCGGACTAGTCTGTCTTCCCTGCAAAATGGATTATGCGTCCTATACTTATCCCTTTGTAAGCCAAAAGGAGAGCAAGAATGACGATTCATAAGCACGGTTCAGCACACTGGTCTGGCGACATCAAACGCGGCAAAGGGACGGTCTCAACAGAGAGTGGCGTCCTTAACCAGCAACCTTACGGCTTTAACACCCGCTTCGAGGGCGAAAAAGGGACTAACCCGGAAGAGCTGATTGGCGCAGCGCACGCGGCCTGTTTCTCTATGGCCCTGTCTCTAATGCTGGGCGAAGCGGGTTATACTGCCGATTCCATCGATACCACGGCGGATGTCTCGCTGGATAAAACCGACAGCGGTTTTGCCATCAGCAAAGTGGCGCTACAAAGCAAGGTGACGGTACCGGGTATCGATCCGCAGCAGTTCGACGGCATTATTCAGAAAGCGAAGGCGGGTTGTCCGGTATCGCAGCTGTTGAAAGCCGAAATCACGCTGGATTACAAACTGAACTGATATCAGGCCGGGCAAATGCCCGGCTAACCTTTCACTGCCGCAGGGAAAACCTCGGCAAGCCACGCAATAAACACTCTCAGGCGATGCGTTAAATGCCGACTCTGGGGATAGACCACGTGAAAAGGATACGCCTTAGGACGCCAGTCGCTCAGGATCTCTACCAGCGCGCCCGTTTCCAGATGCGCTCTCGCAGCATAGCCAAACGTCTGAATAATCCCTAAACCCGCCAGCGCCGCGGCCAGATGTGCGTTGCTTTCATTGACCCCAAGGTGGTGCGGAACGCTGATCTCCAGGGGCTCACCCCGGTCAAGGAAGCGGAACGGAAATGCGCGTCCGGTAACCGGGGAAAGGTAGCTAATCAGCTTATGGCCGTTGCGCAGCTCCTGCGGATAGGCAGGGATGCCGTGAGCTTTAAGATAGCCCGGCGCCGCGCAGGCGATCATCCCGGCATCACCGATATGCCGCGCGATAAGCGAAGAGTCATCCAGCGGGCCGCCGCGGATCACGCAGTCCACGTTTCCGCTGATTAAATCTACCGGACGATCGGCTACCCCCAGGTTAATGCGCAGATCCGGGTAGCGCTGAAAAAAATCCGGCAGCAGGGGGATCAGCACGTCCCGGGCGGTTGAGCCCCCCACGTCAATACGCAAATGGCCTTTGGGCGTGCAGCACGATGCGCGAAAGGCGGTATCAATGTCCTCTATATCAATTAATACCCGTAGCGCTTTCTCGTAGTATTCCATGCCTTCTGCCGTCGTGACCACCCGGCGCGTCGTGCGATGCAGCAGCCGTGTTTCCAGGTGCGCTTCAAGTGATTTTACCAGCTTGCTCAGCGTGGCTATCGGCATGTTCAGGGAGTCTGACGCTCGGGTAAAGCTTCCGGATTCAACCACCCGCGTAAAGGCACGCATTGCCATTAGCTGATCCACATAGATCTCCTCTGATTATTTCCTGCTGTGAAAATTCATTTTCATTTTTGCCCGTTTATCGCTAATCCCGCAAGGTCTAAAGTCTGCCTGACGCGGGCAAACGCTCCTCTTTTACATCACAACAAAAGGTTATGAGTATGAATACAACGCTTGCAGGAAAAATCGCTCTGGTGACCGGTGGCAGCACCGGTATCGGTCTCGCAACGGCACAGGAGCTGGCGGCGCAGGGAGCGAAGGTCTATATCACCGGACGTCGTCAGGCCGAACTGGATGCTGCCCGGGCAGACATTGGCGCCGCGGCGGTAGCTATCCGCGCGGACGTCTCCAGAATGGCCGATCTGGATGCGGTTTACGCGCAGATTGCTAAAGAAGAAGGACGACTCGATATTCTGTTCGCCAACGCCGGGGGCGGCGACATGCTGCCGCTGGGCGCTATCACCGAAGAGCAGTTTGACCGGATTTTTGCCACCAACGTGCGCGGCGTGCTGTTCACCGTCCAGAAAGCGCTGCCGCTGCTCTCATCTGGTTCATCCATTATCCTCACCGGATCGACGGTTTCGATTAAGGGGACGGCGAATTTTAGCGTCTACAGCGCCAGTAAAGCCGCCGTGCGTAACTTTGCCCGCTCCTGGGCGCTGGACTTACAGGGCCGCGGGATACGCGTCAACGTCGTCAGCCCTGGCCCCGTGAAAACGCCCGGTCTTGGCGATCTGGTTCCCGAAGAACAGCGTCAGGGATTATACGATGCGCTGGCGGCCCAGGTACCGCTGGGTCGCCTGGGCGCGCCGGGCGAAGTCGGGAAAGCCGTGGCGTTTCTGGCGTCCGATGCCGCCAGCTTTATTAACGCCACGGAGCTGTTTGTCGATGGCGGGATGGCGCAAATCTAGCGGTTACGCCAGCAGCGTACGCTTCGGCCTTCGGCTGCGGGCTGAAGCGGCTGCGGCCGTTCACATCCCTGCATCGCCAGCGGGCAGCGGTCGCGGAAGTAGCAGCCATCGGGCAGGTGGCGATTACCGGGAAGATCGGTTTTGCGTAATGCCAGATCTTCGTCCAGCGGTTCTCCGGTACGGGGAACGGAGTCAAGCAGCAGCTGCGTATACGGATGCCGCGGCTGACTCAGCACCTGGTCCGCCGGACCCAGCTCCACGATCTGCCCCAGATACATCACTGCCACCCGGTCGCTCATGTGCCGGACCACCGAGACGTTGTGCGAGATCAGTACGTAGGTCAGATTTCGCTGCTGTTGCAGGGCAACCAGCAAATTGAGGATCTGCGCCTGGACAGAAATATCCAGCGCGCTGGTGGGTTCATCCAGCACGATGATGTCCGGATCTGAAGAGAGCGCCCGGGCGATAGCGATGCGCTGGCGCTGTCCGCCCGAAAACGCATGCGGCAGGCGGTCAAGATATTCTGCTCGAATGCCCACCTGCTGCGCCAGCGTCTCAGCCAGCTGACGACGCTCCCGTTCGCTGCGGCGTTGCTGTATCCACACCGGCTCGGTGATGATGCGCCAGACGGGTAAACGCGGATCGAGGGACGAGAGCGGGTCCTGAAATACCATCTGCATACCGCCTGCCGCATTTGCGCGCTGACAGGCACCTGTACTCGGTTTGAGCATGCCCATCAGCAGTTGCGCCAGCGTGCTCTTTCCACAGCCGGATTCCCCCACAACGCCCAGCGTTTCGCCGCGATGGATCCGGAGATCCATGCCGTTGAGGGCGTGTACCTGCTCCGTCACGCGCCCCAGCCAGTTTTTGCGCGCAGGAAAATTCACATGCACGCTATCCAGTTCCAGCAGTACCTCAGACATGGCGTCTCTCCTGTTGTGGGTACCAGCAGGCAGCCTGTTGGCCTTCTGCGCCCGTGGAAATTAAGCGCGGCGTTTCGCTGCATTTCGCCCCGGCAGCAAAACAGCGTTCGCGAAAGGCACATCCGCGCGGGAGGTGGCTGAGGTTAGGTACCGTGCCGGGAATGGCCGGGAGGATCTCGCGCGGTTCACCATTTTCCGGGGCACACCGCAGCAGGCCAATCGAATAGGGGTGTACAGGATGGTGGATCAAAGTCTGCGTGCTGCCGCTTTCGATCACGCTGCCCGCGTACATAACGTACATCCGGTCACAAAGCTGAGACACCACCGCCATATCGTGACTGATAAACAGCACCGACGTCCCGCTGGCGCGCGCTTTGTGTTTCAGTAGCCGCAGCACCTGACGCTGAACGGTCACGTCCAGCGCGGTGGTCGGCTCATCGGCAATGATCAGCTCCGGCTCGCAGGAGAAGGCAAGGGCGATCATCACCCGCTGACGCATGCCGCCGGAAAGCTCAAACGGATAGCGATCCATCACCTGTGCCGCATCCGGGATTTGCATCTCGCCCAGTAGGGCGATCGCCTTCTGCTGCGCGTCGCGGCGGGAAAGCGACTGATGCTGGCGGATCACCTCCACCATTTGTCTGCCAATCCGGCGCGTAGGGTTAAGCGCCGTCATCGGCTCCTGAAAAATCATCGCCACCCTGGCGCCGCGCCACTGACGAAGCTGTTTTTCCGACGCGTTCAGGACATCTTCCCCGAGCAGGGTGACCCGGCCATGGTGAACATGGTAACTGCCTTCCGGCAGCAAGCGCATCGCCAGCATCGCGGTGACCGATTTTCCCGAGCCGGATTCGCCCACCACGCCGACAATTTCACCCCGGCCAATCTCCAGCGAGACGTGGTTGAGCGCGTGGACGTCACCGCGAAAAATGGGGAAGCTCAGATGCAAATCTTCAATCGATAATACGGAATCACTCATGACTGCTTCCCTCCTGATTTGGGATCCAGCAGGTCGCGAAGACCATCGCCAAACAGATTAAACCCAACCGCCGTGATCAGAATTGCCGCCCCCGGAAACGCGCAGTACCACCACTGGTCAAGCACGTAGTTACGCCCCACGGCCACCATCGCGCCCCATTCGGCGGTCGGCTGCTGCGCGCCTAATCCAATAAAGCCCAGCGTGGCGGCCATCAGAATGGCGCTGCCGATATCCAGCGACGCCTGTACGATCAGCGGCGGAAGGGCGTTACGCAGGATATGCCAGCTGATCAGGTGCCAGCGCGATGCGCCAAAGGTGCGGGCGGCCTGCACGTAGGTGAACTGGCGCACCAACAGCGTTTGCCCGCGTGCCAGCCGCACGTAAAACGGAATGCGTACAATCGCAATCGCCAGCATCGCGTTAAACAGGCTTGGGCCGAGCGCGGCGGCCAGCGCCATCGTCAACACCAGCGAGGGGATGGAGAGCATAATGTCCATGATACGCATAATGATGGCGTCGCCGCGTCCGCCGAGTACGCCGGACAAACAGCCGAGCAGAGAACCGATGCCGCCCGCAATCACCACCACCGCCAGCCCCGCCGTGATGGACTGCTGGCTGCCCACCAGCACGCGGCTGAACAGATCACGGCCCACCTCATCGGTGCCAAACCAGTGCTGGGCTGAAGGCGCCTGCAATCGCGCGGTCAGATCCAGCGCGTTCGGATCGTGCGGGACTATCCACGGCGAGACCATCATCATCAACAGCATCACGATCATAATCACCCCGCCGATCAGCGTGAGCGGGCTTTTGCGTAACATCCAGAATAGCTTTGCCCAGTTAATGCGCTGTTTAGCGGTGCTGACAGGGACGGGCGTTTCCTGAGTTAACATCATTCGGCACCTCCGCGCCCGATTCGCGGGTCGATCCACAGATACAGCAGATCCACCACCAGATTGACGAAGACATAGGCCAGCGATACCACGACCGCGAAGCCCATGACGGCAGGGAAGTCCAGCGCCTGAATGGAGGTCACCACCCAGGCTCCCATTCCCGGCCAGGCAAACACGGTTTCGGTAAGGACTGCCCCGTACAGCAGATCGCCCAGCGCCAGCCCGAGCACGGTAATGGAGGGGATCATGGCGTTGGGTAAGGCGTAGCGCAGCACGATGTACCACCCCGGCAACCCGCTCGCGCGGGCGGTACGAATATAATCCTCGCTCAGTTGCTCCAGCATCGCGGAACGTACCTGACGCGCCACAATACCCAGATGCACAAAGGCCAGGGTCAGGGAGGGGAGAATCAGGTGCTGTAGGGCGTTGAAAAACACCTCGCCGTTGCCTTCCAGCAGAGCGTCCAGCAGATAAAAACCGGTAACGTGGGCGGGCGGATCGAGCCAGTCGTCCAGCCTGCCGCCGCCGGGCAGAATTTGCAGTTGCCCGTAGAACAGAACGATAACTCCCAGTCCCAGCCAGAAGGCAGGCGTCGAGATGCCGGTCATCGCCATCAGTCGCACCAGGTGATCCAGCCAGCGGTTACGGTACACCGCCGATAAAATGCCCAGCGGCACGCCAATCACCAGGGCCAGCAGCAAAGAGCAGAAGGCCAGTTCCAGCGTGGCGGGGAAAAAGGCTTTCAAATCTTCCGCAACGGGGCGACCGGTGCGAATGGATGTGCCCAGATCGCCATGCGCCAGCGCCTCTACATAGCGGCCAAACTGAATATAGAGCGGTTGATCCAGCCCCAGCTGCTGGCGGATGCCCTGCACGATTTCATCGCTGGCGCGGTCACCGGCCAGCAGGCGGGCCGGATCGCCGGGGATCAGGTGTGAAATAATAAAAGTAATAATACAGACACCGGCCAACACCAGGATTAACCCCCAGCAGCGCTGGCGCACAATGCTCCAGAACGTCATACACTTCCCCCCGGCGTGGGCCGTTACTTACTCATGGTGGCGATGTTAAAGACCTGCTCAAGCATCGGATTAAAGGTGAAGCCTTTGACCTCTTTGTTCATCGCCAGCTGATAGTTCTTCTGGAACAGATAAACGTAAGCCGCCTCGTCAATCACCACTTTCTGCGCCTGCTGGTAATCTTTGGTGCGCTCCGCCTGATCGGTGGTTTTCAGTGCCGCCTGCAACAGCGCATCGACCTCTTTGTTCTCATAGAATGAGCGGTTACCCGGCAGCCCTTTTTTGTCCGATTCGAACCAGTAGTTCATGAACATGTACGGGTCAGCGAAGTCCGGGCTCCAGTTACCAATCGCAATGTCATAATCACCTTTGCCGACGCGGTCGCGCATGGTGGCGTTCGCCAGTTTCTCGAGCTTGACGTTAATCCCCAGCTTGCCCAGGCTCGCCTGCGTGGAGAGGGCGATAGGCTCCCAGTTCGGGTCGTTATCGGAGTAGAGGAACGTCAGGCTGGCCGGTTTATCGTTGACTTTCTCCAGCGCCGCTTTGGCTTTGGCCTCGTCAAAGCTGTACTGCATGGCGTTCGCATCAAAGCCCCACATGCCCTCCGGGATCGGGCCGCGCATCTGCTTGCCGTTCCCGCTGAGAATGCCTTTCACCATCCCCTGATAATCGGTCGCCCAGGAGACCGCGCGGCGCAAATCCACCTGATTCATCGGAGGCTTACTGTTGTTCAGATAGAGGTAGGTCACCCGCAGGGACGGGTATTCCGCCACGGCCACTTTGCCTTCCTGCTTCAGAGCGGCAAGCTGATCCACCGGCAGGGCGTCGGCGATATCCAGATCGCCACGGGAAAGTTGCAGGCGACGCGAGGCGCTTTCACCGATAATCTTGACCGAGACACGCTTGAAGTGCGGCTTTTCACCCGGCCAGTGTGGGTTGGGCACCATCACCAGCTGCTGACCTTTCCGCCAGCTTTTCAGCATAAACGGTCCGGAACCCGCGGTGTTTTGCGCCAGGAAACCGCGTGCGTCGTCGGCGGCATTGGCTTTCAGCACCGCCGGGTTGACGATCGACGCGCCGTCATTGGCCAGCGTGTAGAGGAACGGGGCGAACGGCTGGCTGAGGGTGAATTTCACCGTATGCTCATCCACCGCGTCCACTTTCAAATCTTTCGGGAACGCTTCGGAAGGTCCCTGGTTAATTTTCAGCAGACGTTCAAACGACAGCTTGACCGCTTCGGCGGTCACCGGCGTGCCGTCGGAGAATTTTGCATTATCTGCCAGGGTGAACGTCCACTCTTTCTGGTCGTCAGACGCCTTCCAGCCCGTCGACAGATCGCCTTCCACCTCCGTGGTGCCAGGCTTGTATTTCACCAGACGCTGGTACGAGGGGTAGGTCACCGTCCAGTCGTTGTTATCGATAGTGACCGCCGGATCCAGCGTTTGCGGATCGGCAGCTTTCCCAATCACCAGCATATCTTTTGGCACCGCCGCCAGCGCGAGAGGGGCGCTCAGGGTGAGCGTAGCGGCAATCAGGGTTGTAAGCAGCGTTGTTTTCATGGCGGGGCTCCAGAATTACAGTGAGTGTGTGGTCGGATAACAGGCGAACTGGTCATCTAACAGCGGGTAGCTGGCGGCATTCGGCAGTTCGAAATGCCACCATTCGCTGCTGATGCCCACAAAACCGCCGCCGTACATAACGGCGTTCAGGAGCAGACGATTTCGCTGCGCCTCAGGCGGAACGGAAGGGTGCCAGGCATGAGAACGGTCGTGCATTTCGTCAAACCCGGCGCCCATATCCAGCACGTTGTCGTGTTCATCCATCAGCGTGACGTCAATGGCGGTGCCCCGGCTGTGGTTAGAGCCAATTGCGACATCCACCACGTATTCCGGATTGGGGCAGGCATCCCAGAGTTGCGACTGCGCCTGCTGGGGGCGGTAGGCGTCGTAAACCACCAGCTTCAGACCGGCCAGCGCGGCGATGCCGATCGCTTTCGCCAGCGCGGTGGCGGCATCCGTATGCAACAGGCACGCAGCGTGCTGGTAGATCGGGCGGCCAGTGATGTTATCGGCGGTCGCGTATTTCAGATCGATATGCAGCGTGGGAAAGGTTTTCGCCACATCAATCAGTTGACTCTCTTCAGGCATAGCTCCGCTCCTTTAGCGTTCAAATTGACCAAACTCTTGTTGTAGTTGTCGGTTGATTGCCAGACGTTCCGGCAGCGCATCCCCCAGCGCCTCCACAACGCCCGACAGCAGCAGGTTGAACAGACAGCTCACCGGCGCCAGCGAATCCCAGAAATGGCCGGTATCGGTCTTCACCTGGAGTAAATCAATCGGGTAATCCCGCGCCCACGGGCACCAGATATCGGTGATCAGCGCCATCGCCAGGCCTTTTTCGCTCGCCACGCGGCAGTACTGGCGGGCAATGGCGGAGTAGGCGCGGGTATCCGTCAGCACGATATACGGGTTCGCAAAGCCGGAGTTAAGCGACTCCACCCAGCTACCGGAGAGCCCTTCTGAATAGCTCACCCGCGGGCGCAGATACTCCAGATGGCTGAAGAACGCATTGGCGATCCCGCGCGTGGACTGGATCCCCAGCACGAAAACGGCGTCGGCATGGGTAAGTTGCTGGACCACCTGCCTGAACGTTTCGCTTTGCGCCAACTGGTAGACATGGGCAATGGCGTCCACCTCCAGCGACAGGGAGTTCTGAAGGCGATCCGACAGCGGCTGTTGCTGCTTCCAGGAGTCGAGACGCTCGTTAATGCCCCAGGGCTGGTGGGGATCGCGCAGGCTTTTTTTGGCGTCGTCCAGGTTGCGGTAGCCCAGCTTGCGCAGAAAGCGTCCGACGGTGATCCCGCTGGTGGCCGTGGCCAGCGCCACGCTCTCTGCCGTTTCAAAGGGGATCTGCCCGACGTGCGCCAGCATCCAGCTTGCCACCCGCTTTTCGCTTGGGGTGAGCTGGCTAAAGGTCGCTTCGATACGGCTCAACACCTCAGGTTTGGTCGTCATACCGCCTCGCTGTTAACTGGCTGTCAAAGGCCGGGTTTCTGTTACCGGATTAACAATGCAGGACGCGTGCCATGTTCACATTGCGGCGAAAACGCGCTGTGCAGCAAAGTTAATGCAATATTTGTTTAACAGGTGATCAACTTTTGTGCAGCGTAGTTCACTTTTGGTGCAGTGTGCAGGCTGAAGGGTATCTATTTGGTGAATACGTCAGCCTCTTCACATTTTTTGGTAAGATGAAAGCTCTGGGGAAAAAAGAGGGAGCCTTACATGGCGAATTTGCCCTGGCGGGTCAGCGTGCGCCTGATGGCTCTCGCAAAAAAAATAGCGATGGTCATCGGGATCATTGTGCTCGTTCTGCTTTCGGTGCGGGTTTATCTTTCGCAGCAGGGGCCAGCCCTGCATCACTGGCACACCTGGCGGGCTGATGAAATGTCTGTGCAGGAGATGGATAACGCGACCTTCGCAGCGTATGTCGCGCGGGAAAACGCCATCTTCACCGCTCTCGACGCTGAGGTGACGGCGAAAGTCACCCCCGCAGAGCGCACGCCGCTGAACCGTTATTACCGCCAGAGCCTGGTGTGGCCAGGACACTTTTCCCCGGATGCAAACCGGTCGTTCGTGCTGATGCCTGCCGGAAAGCCGCGCGGGGGGGTGGTATTGCTGCACGGTCTGACGGATTCGCCCTACAGCGTCAGGCATCTGGCAGAGAATTATCAACAGCACGGCTTTGTGGCCGTAGTGCCTCGTTTGCCCGGACACGGCACGGCACCGGGCGCGCTGACAGACGTTGACTGGGAGGCGTGGCTGGCGGCAACGCGCCTCGCGGTTCGTGAAGCGACACGCCTGACGGGGAACGATCTCCCCCTGCATCTGGTGGGCTACTCCAACGGCGGGGCGCTGGCGATGAAATATGCCCTCGACGCCCTTGATGCGCCTGCACTGCGTCAACCTGAGCAGATCGTTTTGCTCTCACCGATGATTGGCGTCACGGCGTTTGCGCGCTTTGCCGGATTCGCCGGGCTACCGGCTATGTTACCGGCGTTTGCCAAAGCCGCGTGGCTCAACATTTCGCCAGAATATAATCCTTATAAATACAATTCGTTCCCGGTGAATGCGGCACGTCAGTCCTGGCTGCTTACCCAGGCGCTGCATGAGCAGATAAATCGCGGTGTTCATGATCACAAACTGGCGCAGCTTCCGCCGATACTTGCTTTCCAGTCGGTCATGGATTCAACGGTCAGTACCCGCGCCGTGGTCAGCGGGCTGTTTGACCAGCTTCCGGCAAACGGCAGCGAACTGGTGGTTTTTGATATCAACCAGGCCGGGAGTTTCCGTCCACTGTTCAGGCCATCATCCTGGACGGCGGTGGCTGACCTGCTGCCGGAGGCAAAAAGACGTTACAGTGTCACAATTGTGACCAATGCCAGCCCCGACAGGTTTGATATGGTGGCAAAGACAACGCCAGCGGGCAGCACCCGGGAAACGGTGATGCCGCTGTCGGTCGCGTATCCGCAGGAGGTTTATTCCCTGTCACATGTTGCTATTCCGTTCCCGCCTGATGACGATCTGTATGGCCGCCATCCTGCGGTGAAAAACCGCTACGGTATCAGCCTCGGGACGATAGCCCTGTGGGGAGAAACATCGGTTCTGAGCGTCGGCAAAGATGCGCTGATGCGCGTGACGTCGAATCCGTTCTACGACTATATGCAGACGCGGATCGACAGCCGTATCGGTGATAATTAAGCCCAACGTGGAATAGATTAGGTCACACCGGGGAACTGTGTTAAACAGTACCGTTCAGGCGTATACCCCATACCGGACCCCGTTTCTGTGCTGACAACTCTCATTTATCGAAGCCAGCTGAGCTTAACCTGCACCTCCGCAGCGTTAAGCGCGCTGGTTGAACAGGCCAGGATCCGTAACACGGAGCAGGGCATCTCAGGCATTCTTCTCTCCCGTGGACGTGACGTTCTGCAAATTCTCGAAGGCACGGAACAGCGCGTCGTCGCGCTTTTTAACTCCATCCGTGCTGATGACCGGCATACCGGCGTAGTGGAGCTGATGCGCGATTACGGCCCGCGCAGACGTTTCGAAGACGTGGGAATGCTGCTGTTTGACCTGGACGTTCAGACCCCGAAAGCGGTTCTGGCGTCGGTTCTGCATTACAGCAAGCTGGAAAGTTATCTGACTTCTGAGGATCGGGTCTTCAAATTCATTCAGACCTTTATCACCGGTAAAACCGCTATCCCACCCGCTTCGGACTATGAGCCCGATAAATGGACGCTTTCGCGAGAGCGCGCGCCGTTTGGTAAAGGGTTAGGTCTGCTGGCGGGACAGCCCTGCCAGTTTGCGCTGCAACCCATTGTCGAGCCGTCCGAAGGCAAGATCAGTTCTCTCGAAGCGCTTATACGCGGAAACGACGGCGGCAGCCCGGAGCATTTCTTCCGTAGTCTCGATCGTGAACTGATTTACGAAGTCGACCTGCAAACCAAAGCCTGGACCTTTGCGCTGGCGCAAAAGCTCGGCATCGGCAGCCACAAACTGGCGGTGAACCTGCTGCCAATGTCGCTGGTTAACGTGCCGGGCGCGGTAGAGTTCCTGGTAACGCAGATCAAAAAGCACAATCTACAGCCGGAGCAGGTAATCATTGAAGTCACTGAGAACGAGATGATTTCAGGCTTCAACCAGTTTAACAGCGCGATTAAACAGCTGCGGGCGGAAGGGGTTGGGCTGGCGATAGATGATTTTGGTTCCGGCTATGCTGGTCTTTCGCTGCTCACGCGGTTCCAGCCGGATAAACTCAAAATCGACAGAGAGATCGTCAGCGATATCCACCTGAGCGGGCCCAAGCAGGCGATTGTGAAGTCGATAATCAGCTGCTGCACCGATCTGGAGATTACGCTGGTCGCAGAAGGCATTGAGAAGATAGAAGAGTGGTGCTGGCTTGAATACGCCGGTATTCGCCGCTTCCAGGGCTTTTTGTTCGCCCGCCCGCAGCTCAATGGCGTGGGTGATATCCACTGGCCCCATCGGGTGGGTTAAGCAAATTTTCCCTCGCCATATTTCCCCGACACCCTGCCTGTGCTTAAATAGCTAAACCGGTTTAACATGATTTAGCTAAGAAGGTGATATGGAGACGATCTGGGTACTTGGCGATGCAGTGGTGGATCTGTTGCCCGACGGAGAGGGCAAACTGCTGCAATGTCCTGGCGGCGCACCGGCCAACGTCGCGGTAGGGGTAGCGCGTCTGGGCGGCAGAAGCGCCTTTATAGGCCGGGTGGGCGACGACCCCTTCGGGCGTTTTATGCAAAAAACGCTTGCAGATGAGCAGGTTAATACAAAATGGCTGCGGCTGGACCCGCAGCATCGCACCTCCACGGTGGTGGTGGATCTCGATAACGACGGTGAACGTTCCTTTACCTTTATGGTTCGCCCGAGCGCTGATTTATTCCTCGACGCTGCCGATCTCCCGCCATTCCGCGCCGGGGAGTGGCTGCACGTCTGCTCTATCGCGCTCAGCGCCGAACCCAGCCGTTCCGCGACGTTTCTGGCGATGGCCGCGATCAGACAGGCGGGGGGATTCGTCAGCTTTGACCCCAATATTCGCGCCGATCTCTGGCACGATGAAGTCGAGCTGCGTCAGTGTCTTGAGCGGGCATTAGCCTGTGCAGATGTGGTGAAAATCTCGGAGGAAGAACTGGCGTTCTTAACCGGAAATGCGCAGGTCCATGAGGGGCTGGCGGCGCTGATGCGCACCTGTCCGGCCAGGCTGGTGCTGGTAACGCAGGGAAAAGAGGGCGTCACCGCCTGGCAGGAAGGCGTGTTGACACACTATGCTGCATCACCCGTGGAATGCATTGATACCACTGGCGCGGGGGATGCTTTCGTCGCCGGGCTACTGTTCGGTCTGGCACGTTATGGCCAGGCCCGTCTCTCAGAGGTCATCACGCTGGCGCAGCGCTGTGGGGCGCTGGCGACAACCGCAAAAGGGGCAATGACCGCGCTGCCTTATCATCACGAACTGTAATTCACCTCTCAAGGCCACCATTCGGCGGCCTGAATTGTCGCCTCGATCACACTTACTAAAACGGTTTAGCAAAAAACATTGCCGATCTAAAATTCAACGGTTTAGTATCACCAGCCTAAACCGGTTTAGCAATTTAGCACTTTCACCGATAGTTATTAGGGATGCGACAAAATGTATAAAAAACGCAGACTTGCCGTGATGATAGGCATGCTGGCCGGCAGTACCTCTGTTTTTGCCCAGACGGATATGACCCGTATCGAAGCGCGCCTGGCGGCGCTGGAGCAGCGTTTGCAGGAGGCGGAAACCCGCGCGCAGGTTGCTGAAAAGCGCGCCACGGCAGCGGAACAGAAAACGCAGCTGCTGGTGGCTGCGCAGCACGAAGCGCAAACCTCCACACAGGCGGTGGCGCAACGCACCACGGTGCTGGAAGAAAAAGCCGACCGGACAGGCGGTTTTGAATTTCACGGTTACGCCCGTTCCGGCCTGCTGATGAACGACGCGGCCTCCAGCAGCAAAAGCGGCCCTTATCTGACGCCCGCCGGGGAAACGGGCGGGGCCATCGGGCGTCTGGGGAACGAAGCGGATACCTACGTTGAGCTGAATGTTGAGCACAAACAGACGCTGGAGAATGGCGCGACGACGCGCTTTAAGGCGATGCTGGCCGACGGTCAGAAAACCTATAACGACTGGTCGGCAGACAGCAGCGACCTGAACATTCGTCAGGCCTTTGCCGAGCTGGGCGATTTGCCGGACTTTACCGGCGCGCTGAAGGGCAGCACCTTCTGGGCGGGTAAGCGTTTTGACCGCGACAACTTCGACATTCACTGGCTGGATTCCGACGTGGTATTTCTCGCCGGGACCGGTGGCGGCGTCTACGACGTGAAGTGGAACGATACGCTGCGCAGTAACTTCTCCCTTTATGGCCGTAACTTCGGCAGCGAAGAGGAGATCGACAACAACGTTCAGAACTACATCCTCAGCATGAATCACTTCGCCGGGCCGGTGCAGATGATGGTCAGCGGCTTACGAGCAAAAGATAACGACGACCGTAAGGACAGCAACGGCGATCCGATTAAAACCGACGCGGCCAATAACGGAGTACATGCGCTGGTTGGTCTGCATAACGAGAGCTTCTACGGCCTGCGGGAAGGTTCCGCCAAAACGGCGCTCCTTTACGGCCACGGTCTGGGCGCCGAGGTGAAAAGCATTGGTTCAGACGGCGCGCTGCTGTCAGAAGCCGATACCTGGCGTTTTGCTAGTTACGGTGTCACGCCTCTGGGCGGTGGCTGGCACATTGCGCCCGCCGTGCTGGCTCAAAGCAGTAAGGACCGCTACGTGAAGGGCGACAGCTATGAGTGGGTCACGCTCAACACGCGTCTGATCAAAGAGGTGACCCAGAATTTCGCCCTCGCGTTCGAGGGCAGCTATCAGTACATGGATTTAAGCCCGGAAGGCTACAAGGATCGCAATGCGGTTAACGGTAGCTTCTACAAGCTGACCTTCGCCCCGACGTTAAAGGCGGGCAAGATTGGCGATTTCTTCAGCCGTCCGGAGCTGCGTCTGTTCGCCACCTGGATGGACTGGAGCAGCAAGCTGGATAACTACGCCAGCGATGACGCCTTTGGCAGCAGCGGCTTTAACGCGGGCGGGGAATGGAACTTTGGGGTGCAGATGGAAACCTGGTTTTAACCCTTCACGCTCCCGCATCGCGGGGGCGTTTCGAACACCATAAAAAGAGGTCAGGAAGAGATATCTATGGATTTTAATCATATTGCGCGCGAGCTGATTCCGCTGCTCGGTGGCAAAGAGAACATTGCCAGCGCGGCACATTGCGCCACGCGCCTTCGTCTGGTGCTGGTCGATGATGCGCTTGCCGACCAGCAGGCTATCGGCAAGGTTGAAGGCGTGAAAGGCTGTTTTCGCAACGCCGGGCAGATGCAGGTGATCTTCGGCACCGGGGTGGTGAATAAGGTTTACGCCGCGTTTATTCAGGCGGCAGGAATTAGCGAGTCCAGTAAATCGGAAGCGGCGGATATTGCGGCCCGCAAGCTGAACCCGTTCCAGCGTATCGCGCGTCTGCTCTCCAACATCTTCGTGCCGATTATCCCGGCGATCGTGGCCTCGGGTCTGCTGATGGGCCTGCTGGGGATGGTTAAAACCTACGGCTGGGTTAATCCGGATAACGCGCTCTATATCATGCTGGATATGTGCAGCTCGGCGGCGTTTATTATTCTGCCGATCCTGATTGGCTTCACCGCCGCGCGGGAGTTTGGCGGCAACCCGTATCTGGGGGCAACGCTCGGCGGCATCCTGACTCATCCGGCGCTGACCAACGCCTGGGGCGTAGCGTCCGGCTTCCACACCATGAACTTCTTCGGTCTTGAAATCGCCATGATTGGCTATCAGGGAACCGTCTTCCCGGTGCTGCTGGCGGTGTGGTTTATGAGCATTGTGGAAAAACAGCTGCGCCGGGCAATACCGGATGCGTTAGATCTGATCCTGACGCCGTTCCTGACCGTCATTATCTCCGGCTTTATCGCGCTGTTGATTATTGGCCCGGCGGGACGCGCGTTGGGCGACGGGATCTCCTTCATTCTTAGCACCCTGATTGCCCACGCGGGCTGGCTGGCCGGGCTGTTGTTTGGTGGGCTCTATTCGGTGATTGTCATTACCGGCATTCATCACAGCTTCCACGCCATTGAAGCCGGACTGCTGGGTAATCCGTCGATTGGCGTTAACTTCCTGCTGCCGATCTGGGCGATGGCGAACGTGGCGCAGGGCGGGGCGTGTCTGGCGGTGTGGTTCAAAACCCGCGATGCTAAAATCAAAGCCATTACCTTACCGTCGGCGTTTTCCGCGATGCTGGGCATCACCGAAGCGGCAATTTTTGGCATCAACCTGCGTTTTGTGAAGCCGTTTATCGCGGCGCTGATCGGTGGTGCGGCGGGCGGTGCCTGGGTGGTGTCGGTGCATGTCTACATGACCGCCGTTGGCCTGACCGCGCTTCCCGGCATGGCGATTGTCCAGGCCAGCTCGCTGCTCAACTATATTATCGGCATGGTGATTGCCTTTGGCGTGGCGTTCACCGTCTCTCTGCTGCTGAAATATAAGACGGACTCTGAATAATGACCTTAACTTCCCGCTGGCCTGCCGTGTTGCAGGCCGTGATGCAAGGCCAGCCGCGTGCGCTGGCGGACAGCCACTATCCGCAATGGCATCCCGCGCCGGTGACGGGGCTGATGAACGATCCGAACGGCTTTATCTGGTTTGCCGGACGCTATCATCTGTTTTATCAGTGGAACCCGCTGGGCTGCGATCATCGCTACAAGTGCTGGGGACACTGGAGCTCAGCAGATCTGGTGCACTGGCAGCACGAGCCAATGGCGCTGATGCCTGACGAAGAGTATGACCGCAACGGCTGTTACTCCGGCAGCGCCGTGGATAACAACGGCGTGCTAACCCTGTGCTATACCGGCAACGTTAAGTTTGACGATGGCGGCCGCACCGCCTGGCAGTGTCTGGCGGTGCAAAATGACGACGGCACGTTTGCCAAACTGGGACCGGTGTTGCCTCTGCCGGACGGGTATACCGGGCACGTCCGCGATCCGAAAGTGTGGCGCCATGACGGGCAGTGGTACATGGTGCTCGGGGCGCAGGATCGGCATAAGCGCGGCAAGGTGCTGCTGTTTACGTCAGCCGATTTACACACCTGGGCGTCCTGCGGCGAAATCGCCGGTCACGGCGTCAACGGACTCACGGACGCGGGCTATATGTGGGAGTGCCCGGATCTGTTTGAGCTTGATGGCACACACGTCTTGATCTGCTGCCCGCAGGGGCTGGCGCGCGAACCGCATCGCTATCTCAACACCTATCCGGCCGTCTGGATGAGCGGGGCATTTGATTATCAAACCCCTGCATTTACGCACGGCGAGCTGCATGAGCTTGACGCCGGATTCGAATTTTACGCGCCGCAAACCACGGTGGCAGAAGATGGCCGCCGCCTCCTCATCGGCTGGATGGGCGTGCCGGACGGCGAAGAGATGCTCCAGCCTACGCGGGCGCACGGCTGGATCCACCAGATGACCTGTCCTCGCGAGCTGCGCTACCGCGACGGTAAGCTCTGGCAGACCCCGGTCCGTGAGCTGGAAACGCTGCGCGAGGATGAACACCACTGGCAGGGACGCGCCAGCGATGCCCCGGTGCTGGTGGGAGCGCGTCTTGAGTTCGAACTGAGCGCCTCGTGCGTGAACGTGGATTTTGCCGGCGCGTTGCGACTGATTGTGGATGATGCGGGGATCCGTCTGGAACGCGCCAGTCTGAAAACCGCAGACACGCTGACCCGCTACTGGCAGGGCACTGTTCATCATTTACGCGTGCTGTGTGACCGTTCCAGCGTCGAAATTTTCATCAATCACGGTGAAGGCGTCATGAGCAGCCGCTATTTTCCTGACCATCCGGCCCAGGTACGCTTCGAAGGTGCGTCCGACATCACATTACGCTACTGGTCGCTGCGCAGCTGCATGATAGAATAGAGGTTTTGGCAGCCGGATCTAAGTCGTTGTGAGAAAAACAAAACGCGTCACCATTAAAGATATCGCGGAGCTCGCGGGGGTATCAAAAGCCACCGCCAGCCTGGTGCTGAACGGCCGCAGCAAAGAGCTTCGGGTGGCGGAGGAGACACGCGAGCGCGTGCTGGCGATTGCCAAAGAACATCATTATCAGCCCAGTATTCACGCCCGTTCGCTGCGGGACAACCGCAGCCACACCATTGGTCTGGTGGTGCCGGAAATCACCAACTACGGGTTTGCCGTTTTTTCTCATGAGCTGGAGACCCTCTGCCGCGAGGCGGGTGTTCAGCTGCTGATCTCCTGTAGCGATGAAAATCCGGGCCAGGAGACGGTGGTGGTCAATAACATGGTGGCCCGCCAGGTGGACGGGCTGATTGTCGCCTCCAGCATGCTCAACGACGCGGACTATCAAAAGCTGAGCGAACAGTTGCCCGTTGTGCTTTTTGACCGTCATATGAACGACAGTACTCTGCCGCTGGTCCTCACCGATTCAATTACCCCAACCGCCACACTGGTGGCCGACATCGCGCGCCAGCATCCGGATGAGTTCTACTTCCTCGGCGGCCAGCCGCGGCTTTCCCCGACGCGTGACCGTCTGGAAGGGTTTAAGCAGGGGCTGCGTGACGCTGGCGTCGAGTTACGTCCGGAGTGGATCATTCATGGTAATTACCATCCGAGCTCCGGCTACGAAATGTTTGCCGAGCTTTGCGCACGCCTGGGCCGCCCGCCAAAAGCCCTTTTTACCGCCGCCTGCGGTCTGCTGGAAGGGGTGTTGCGCTATATGGGGCAACATAATCTGCTGCAAAGCGATATGCGTCTGGCCAGCTTTGACGATCACTATCTCTATGATTCTCTGACCATTCCTGTCGATACCGTTCGTCAGGATAACCGCCAGCTCGCCTGGCACTGCTTTGATCTGATTGGCAAACTGATTGAAGGGGAAACGCCGGAGCCGATCCAGCGTAAGCTGGATGCCACCCTGCAACGGCGATACAAGGCCGTGGAGTGACAGGGTAACGTATGAGAGGTACATCTATAACTTTAATTAATTAAAGATTGGATTCAGCCGATAACCAAAGGGAAATTATATCCCTGAGGTGTGTTATGTCGTTGAAAAAATCATCCCTGATTATCCTGTTTTCCCTGCTTTTCTTCTTTGTGGCCAGCACTATCACCAGCGTTGGGCTCATCATTAAAAGTAATACTTCGCTGGATAATGTGAACAAAGAAATTCAGGTGGTTCTGTCCATTATTGATCCCATTAACCACAGCCGAACCCTGCGCGTCAGGGTTATGGAGTATGTGAAAATGGTGGAAGCGGGGGACGCTACCGACCCGTCTGCGAAACTGGCCTCGGTTAAAGAGGCGCTGACCAAAGCCGATAGTGCATTTTCGGCGTTTATGGCCTCGCCGCGTTTGCAGGAAGAAGCCCCGCTGGTCACTGCCTACCAGGAGGCGTGGCAAAACTACCGTAATCAGGGACTGGCACCGCTGATTGCCGCTGCCGCCGCTCACGATGTGTCGCGGTTCAACGCTCTTATTCCCGTGGTGTCTCAACTCGATCGCCAATATGAAATTGTGCTCGATCAGGTTCTCTCCGTTCACCAGAAGTACGCCAAAACGCTGAACGAGGAGGCGAGCCATAATTTTGTGTCGGGTCTGGTTATTATCGCCAGCATTGCGGTGCTGTTCGTGGTGGTGATTTTCGCCGTCAGCCTGCTGATGAAACGCGTGGTCTTTGCGCCGGTGAACCTGGCGCGCGAGCACTGTCGCCAGATTGCGGCCGGGAAGCTGGACGTACCGGTACCGATCAAGCGTGATTCCGGGAATGAAATCAATCACCTGATGTCCTCGATGGAGCAGATGCGCCAGGCGCTGCTCTCCACCATTTCTCAGGTGCGCGATGCCAGCCACACTGTGACGCATGCGGCGCAGGAAATTGCCTCCGGCAATATCGACCTGGCCTCCCGTACCGAGCAACAGGCTTCGGCCCTGACCCAGACGGCCGCCAGCATGGAAGAGCTGAGCGCGACGGTGGCGAATAACACCGACAACGTTTTCCAGGCCGGTAAGCTGGTGCAGGATGCCGTGAAAAATGCCCATACCGGTGAAGCGGTAACCCGTGAAGTCATCGAAACGATGAATACTATCGCGTCCAATTCGAAGCGTATTGAGGACATCACCAGCGTCATCAACAGCATTGCTTTCCAGACTAATATTCTGGCGCTAAACGCGGCCGTTGAAGCGGCGCGTGCTGGCACGCAGGGGCGAGGATTTGCCGTGGTAGCAAGTGAAGTGCGCACACTGGCCCAGAAAAGCGCGGTGGCGGCGAAGGATATCGAAAGCCTCATCGCCCAGTCTGTTTCCAGCGTGAAAAACGGTGCGGAACTGGTGAATCGTTCGGGAGAGGTGATTGATTCTATTATCAGCTCTGTGAATAAAGTGCATATGCTGATGGAACAGATTTCGGTTGCCTCAGAAGAGCAGAGCCGCGGGATTGGTCAGGTTGGGCAGGCCGTAACGGAGATGGACGGTGTGACCCAGCAGAACGCGGCGCTGGTGCAGCAATCCGCCGCCGCCGCGGCCTCGCTGGAGGAGCAGGCGCAGCAGCTGTCCCAAAGTATCTCGCGCTTTAGTTTGCCTGCTACGGCGTGATGTTCAGAGAGGCTCCCGAGGGAGCCTTTTTGATGTTTGTATTCAGCCGCTGCACAATCTCCTTCAGCCAATACTGTTATCCATACAACGCCGCTATCACATAAATTTTCTCTTTCCCCGGCAATATTTCTGTTTCTCATCCGTCTACCTCATCAGAGACCATAATCATTCAACATAAACGAGGCACACATGAGAAATTTTGATATGCACGGAAAAGGTCACGGGCGTGGCTTGGGCCGCCATCGTATGGGTAAGGGCATCGTGATTGGCGCAGTCCTGTTCGTGGTGCTTGGCCTGCTGGTCATGTCCCTGTGGAACGCGTTGCTCCCGGCCATCCTGGGGGTTAAAGCCATTGGCTTCTGGCAGGCGTTGGGGATCCTGCTGCTGAGCCGCATTCTTTTCGGTGGGCTGGGTTTCCGTCCCGGTATGTTCGGTGCGCACCGCCGTATGCACGAACAATGGATGAATATGAGCCCCGAACAACGTGAGGCCTTCATTCAGCAGCGTCGGGCGGGATTTGGGCGCCACGGTCATTGCCGGTGGCACGATGGCCGGGATGAAAAACGAGATGATAACGGTGCGAAAGCGCCGGAAGCCGAGTGAGCGATATGAAAGCCGGTGAGGCGGGGGAATCATTACTGATCTCGGCACTCAATGCCTGCCGCACGCGGCTAAAAGCCTTCATTCGCGGAAGGACTGCGGTTCGTGATGATGTCGATGATATTCTTCAGGAAGTGACCTGGCAGTTGATGAAAGTGGAACAACCGGTCGAGAACGTCGCCGCCTGGCTGTTTCGCGCCGCACGAAATGAGATGATCGACCGGGCGCGAAAAAAGCACGAGGTTTCACTGCCGGGGTACCTGACAGCAGATGACGAGGACTTTCCGGAGCAGGAGATTGCAGAAACGTTATTCGGCGTACCGCAAACGCCGGAGGAGGAGTATCTCAACATGCTGCTATGGGAAGAGTTGGGGCAAGCCCTGTCGGAACTGCCGCCACCTCAGCGCGAGGTGTTTGAAAAAACGGAATTTGAGGGCTACAGCATGAAGGTGCTGGCAGAGGAAACAGGCGACAGTGTGCAGGCGTTATTATCCCGCAAACACAAAGCCGTGCGATTTTTGCGTAGTCGCCTCAAGGATATTTATGAAGCGTTGACAGGGCAATAAACTTCGACCACTCTGAAAAACAATATTTTAGAGGGGTCGTTATGCTTCAACGGTTAGCAAAGAAAAAGGTGCTGTTACTCTCTGCTCTGATGGTTTCGGGGCTGGTCAGGGCAGAGGAGTCGCTTCCGGATGTGGTGAAGCACTTCAGTGAACAGCAGGACATCAAGATCATTAAGAAAATTGACGCCCCCGGCGGCGCGCCAGCGTGGCTGGGGCAATATCAGGACATGGGCGTGACGCTCTTTCTGACCCCTGACGGAAAGCACGTCGTGTCTGGCTATCTGTATGATGAGAAGGGAACCAACCTCAGCGAGGCCTTTTTCCAGAAAGAGATCTACGCCCCGATGGGCCGCGAGATGTGGAAAAAGCTCAATGCGGCGCATCCCCTGAAGGAGGGCGCGGAGAGTGCCCCGCGCAAAGTCTTCGTCTTTGCCGACCCGTTCTGCCCGTACTGCAAGCAGTTCTGGGCTGAAGCGCAGCCGTGGGTGAAGGCTGGCAAGGTCCAGCTCAACACGCTGCTGGTTGCGTTTCTTAACCCGAACAGCGGGCGTAACGCCTCCGCGATCCTGAATGCGAAAGATCCGGTGTCGGCCTGGAAAGCGTACGAGCTGTCCGGCGGTAAAAAGCTGCCGAAACCTGAAGGAGCGGCGTCCCGGGAAACCGTTGAGATCCTGCAAAATCACCAGACGCTCATGGACAGTCTCGGCGCGAATGCCACACCGGCTATTTATTACCTGAATGAGCAAAACGAACTGCAACAGGTCGTGGGTATGCCAGATGCAAAACAGCTTGAGGCAATGTTCGGACCGAAGCCGTAAAAAGAAAGGCAGAAACAGGACGTTTCTGCCTTTTTTCAGTCAACTACCCCAGCGTCCCCGGAGGTAATTTACTGCTTCCTGCGTCTGCGGCTGGTTAAGATAGTCTTCACGGAACAGGATGGTGCCCTTAACGTCTGGCAGTGAATCATTGAGGTCGAGCTGTTTTTTCAGCTCCGGTACGCCGCCGTTCACCGTCCAGTCCGGTTCGTTTCTGGAAGGCGCGCCCACTTTGTAGAACGCGATCCCGATATACAGACGGGTATGGGTTGGTTTCACCACGTCAGCCCACCATTTTGTCAGCACATCGTAACGTGCCGCGTCGCGGGCGAAGGGCCAGTAGATCTGCGGCGCAATGTAATCCAGTAATCCCTGCTGTACCCATTTGCGCGTGTCAGCGTAGGATTCATCATAGGCTGCGGCGCCGCGCGTGTCCGAGCCTGCCGGGTCGAAGGAGCGATTGCGCCAGACCCCCGCCGGGCTGACGCCAAATTCGACCTCAGGTTTAGCCTGCTTGATCGCCCTGGAGACCTGCACAATCAACTGCTGCGTATTGTGTCGACGCCAGTCCGCTTTTGACGCAAATCCTTCGCCATAGCGCCTGAAGGTCCAGGCATCATTCAGGGGGGAGCCCGGCGTCTCGGTGTAAAAATAGTCATCGAACTGAACGCCGTCGACAGGGTAATGATTTACCACTTCCATCACCACCTGGGTTATCCAGTCCCGCACCTCGGGAATGCCCGGGTCGAGAACAAAACGATCCCCCGAGGTGCGGATCCACTCCGGATGCAGGACGTACACGCTCGAAGGATGAAGCGACGAGGTGCGGTTAAGCGCGGCGATGGTCGACGGCTTCGTCTTGGTGGAAACGCGGTATGGGTTAAACCAGGCATGAACCTTCATCCCACGCTTGTGCGCTTCATCCAGCATAAACTGAAGCGGATCGTAACCGGGATCTTCCCCGATAGTCCCCGTCAGGGTATCTGACCAGGGCAGTATTTTAGAAGCCCACAGCGCCGTACTGTCCGGTTTTACCTGAAAGAAGACGGTGTTGATCCCAAGATTTTTCAGCTTATCGAGCTTGTCCGTCAGCGCCCGCTGTTGCTGGGCGATGCGCTGGTCCGCGCTACGGCCATTCACCGATGAAACGGGAGGCCAGTCGAGACGGGAGACGGTCGCCAGCCAGATCCCGCGCATGGGTTCTTTAGTCTGCTGTACAGGTTTCGCCTGCGGCAGAGGGGTTACGAGTGATTTAGGTGGTTTGGAAGTGCAACTTACCAGTAAAAGCGCGCAGCCAAGCAGCGCGCCAGTCCGTTTTACGTGTCGCATCATTTGCGTGTTAGCTCCTGGGTGTCCGGCTATCCGTCCAGGGATTAAACGCCGGTTCGTCCTGTTCCCCGTTACCGTCATCGTGAAGGGAGTCGAGGTAGAGGGCTTCAACTTCCGCCCGCGCCCATGGGGTGCGGCGCAGGAACTTCAGACTCGATTTAACACTCGGGTCCTTGCGAAAACAGTTGATTTTGATTCGGTTGCCCAGTTCATTCCAGCCATATCGCGCAACCAGCGCGTTAACCTGCATTTCGAGGGTTACGCCATGCAAAGGATCGTTGGAAACATGTGCTGTCATAGGCGTCCGGTAGTCTCATTTTTTATGGGGATGTGATAAACGCTCAAAGGTTACAAGAAAGCAGGGGACGCGGCAATTTCAGCGTGAGGTTCTTCACCCGTGAAGGGTGAAGAAGATTTTCCGGTTAACGCTATTTTTTAAACAGTTCAGGTGCCCACGGCGTTGGGTCTACCTCCATAAAGGGCGCACGCTCAAAGCGGGACTTCAGCGCCCAGGGCACCGTACAGTCGAAAATCGTTTTGCAGGTGATCCCGTTGCCACGAATGGAGGGGCTGTAGTCCGGCGCCTGAGACGGATCGAGCTGGTGTCCGCGGATCCCCGGCAGATGGGTGATGCTGACATCGCCCTGCATACGGGTCGTCATCGCCCACAAGATGTCGTCGCTGTCGAAAATATCCACATCTTCGTCGACGAGAATAATGTTTTTAAGCTCGGAATAGGTGGCTAACGCAATGAGAGCCGCCTGACCCTGACGCCCTTCGTCAGAGGGCTGGCGTTTTTTCACCTGCAATACGCCAAGGAACTTGCCGCCGCCAGCGGTATGCGCATAGACGTTTTGCAGAAAACCGGGGATGGCTTCTTCCACCGCATTACGGATGCTGGCCTCCGTTGGCAAACCGGCCAGCGTGGTGTGCTCTTCGCCCGGTCCTACCAGGGTTTGCAGGATCGCCTGATGACGCATCGTGACGGCCTTCACTTTGATTACCGGTAAGGAGGGGTTAGCCTCCCCGCAGTAGCCGGGAAATTCCGGCATCGCGTGCCCGGTGTGGGTATGCTGATCTTCTTCTACGCGCACGCCCGGCAGCAGTTCGCCTTCGATGATAATTTCCGCACGCGCAATCACTTTTTCATTTACGGCCACACCCTGCACCAGCTCGACGGGGGTCTGACGTAACGCACCGGCGACACCCAGTTCGTTGTAGCCGAAGGGCGTGGTAGGGGCTTCGAAACAGGCGCCAATATAGATAGCGGGATCGAGACCCATATTGATCGTGACCGGCAACGGTTTGCCCGCCTCCTCGGCTTTCTTACGGAACACTTCAATATGGCGGCCCGCGGCAAGAAACATGGAGAGCTCATCGCGCTCCTGCACGCAGAGACGGTGAATAGTGACATCGGTCAGTGAGGCATCTTCCGGATCGCTTGCCAGCACCAGCCCCAGACAGAAGAACGGACCGGCATCTATCGGCGTGTTGGTCGGTGCCGGAAGCAATTTACGCAGATCGAAGTCCGGATTGTCGGCATAAAACACCTGTTCCTGACACGGCGCCTGTGCCGCCGGAACCACAACGGGAGCAATCGGGTTTTTCACGGCCTGGCCGACATGTTTTGCCAGTTCAGAGGGATCGCAGCCCAACAGGAGCGCCGCCCGCTCGCGGCTGGCGTGCATTCCGACCAGAATACGGGAGTCGGGGTATCCCTTAATAGCGTTAAACATCATCGCCGGGCCAATGCGCGTCGGACGTTTTACCGTGCCGCCAGCACCAATATGCCGGTACACACCCGCCAGCTCCGCGTCAGGATCGACCGGATGGCTGGTTTCAAGGTATTGACCTTCATGGCGTTTTAGCAGTTCGATAGCACTTCTGAGATCGTTGATGTGGTTTTCCATATTTTTCCCTCCTCGGATGAATGCATCCATTCTTAACCGGACGAAGAGGGCTATCAATTGCATCATTTATGCTATTTTAATATGAATTTTATTATCAATAATAAAGGCATGGTATGCAGTTTCGACTGATGCGCAATTTTATCGTGGTGGCGGAAGAGCTTCACATGCATCGAGCGGCGGAGCGCCTTAACATGGCGCAGCCCGCGCTGAGTCAGCAGATAAAAACGCTTGAAGATCGTCTGGGGGTAATGCTCTTTAGCCGGGCGAATCGTCGCCTGACGCTGACGCCAGCCGGTGAGGCGTTTCTCAGTAAAGCCAGAGTCGCGATTTTAATGACCGATCAGGCGATTCTGGATGCCAGACAGACGGCCAGAGGGGAACAGGGCGTGCTGAATCTCGGATGTGTTTCAAGTGCGATATTCGACAGTAAGCTGCCCGCCGCGCTGCGGCTTTTACATGAGAAATGGCCCGCCATCAGCCTTTCCATGATGACGGGAAATGTGCAAACCCTTTATACCGGCGTGCAAAGCAACCAGCTGGATGTGGCCATTATTCGTGCCCCGTTACCGCTGCTGCCTGACGATCTGCAAAGCCGTCCTTTCACAACGGAAAAAGCCGTGCTGGCCTTACCTCGTCAACACAGCCTGGCGGGCTCCGCCGCGCTGACGCTTGCGTCGGTGAAAGAGGAGAAGTGGATCGCCCTGCGCGACCCGGAGGGGATGGGGCTGGAGCAATATTTCTATGATGCCTGCCACAGCGCGGGCATACAGCCTGACGTTGTGCAAAATGCCACCGATGTCCCCACGGTGATAAGTCTCGTCTCGGCAGGGTTTGGCATCGCCATGCTGCCGGCTTCAGCGAAGGCGATATGCGTACAAAACGTCGTCTTTGTGGATATTCTTGACCGACTCCGGGAGAGCGAGCTGACGCTGGTTTGCCACCGGATTATTCGCTCTGAGGTGCTGAAAAAATTGATGAGTATCCTCGATCATACCTGACGTCCGGCGGCCTGAAGAAGCTGTTCTCGCAGCCAGCGGTTAGCCGGATCCTGGCTGTTTTTCGGGTGCCAGTACATACCAATGACGATCGGCGGGAGATCCAGCGGCGGCGGAAAAATATCAAGCGTTTGCGTAAACCGTAGCAACATGCGTCTGGGTAAGGTGCAGAGCAAATCGGTACCGGCAACAATCGCAGGCGCCATCGCATAGCTTTGCGTCGACATCACTACGTTACGCTGGTGGCCAAGCCCCGCCAGGTGCTGATCGACAAAGCCCGCGAACGGGTCGCCCTCGGATGAAACCACCAGGTGGGAAAGGCTACAATAGCTATCCAGATCCATCGGACCCGTACCGCGCGGATGGCCTTTTCGCTGGGCTGTGGCATATTCATCGTCAAACAGCTTGCGTCTGACCCATGCATCGTGCGCCACCGCGTTAACGCCGACATAAATATCCACATCGCCATTTTCCATCTGCGCTGGCAGCAGTTGGGTTTCCGGGAGCGCAAAACGCAGGCGGATACCTGGCGCCGCACTGCTAATCTGATTCTGCAACTCTGCCCCCAGCATCAGCGCCGGGTTCTCGTGCAGGGCAATCACGAAGGTGCGGTTGCTGTTCTGCGCGTTAAACGTGGTGGGTTCAAGCATCGCCGATATACCCTGCAAAACCGTCGCGACCTGAGGCCTTAACGCCTCGGCGCGCGGCGTCGGTAACACCCCACGTCCGTGTGGGGAAGGGACAAACAGCGGCTCACCAAACAACACGCGCAGGCGCGCAAGGCGGGCAGACATCGCCGGCTGGCTGATGCCCAGCCGCGCGGCGGCATGGGTGATATTCTGGTCCCTGAGTAACGCATCCAGCGTCATGATCAGGTCCATATCCATATCGGAGAGGGACATCTTATTTTGCGTCACGGTTGGTATAGGTCACCGGAACCCACGCGTAGCCGTCCCGCTCACCTTTCGTCACATAGCCGATCCCGGGGAAAGGCAGATGTGGCGCCGCAATCAGCGCTTTATTTTTCACAAACTCAGCGAAAGCAGCGTTGCGCACCCGGGCGGCGCCGTCCTGATCCTCATCGTAAGCAATCGTCACGTTGGGCTGTGGGAACTGAACCGCGGCAACGTGAATGATGTCGCCGACAAAAGTCATTTTTTCACCTTTGCTCTCCAGCGTGTAGAACGCGGAGCCTGGAGTGTGACCCGGGTGAACCGTACCGCTGATGCCCGGCAGAAGCTGTTCCGTGCCGGAGAAGGTCGTCACTTTTCCGGCATCCAGATAGGGCTTTAAGGTCTTGTGCGCGACGTCGAAGTAGTTCTGGTCATAGCCAGACTTTTTCTGGTTCTCGTCGTTAAAGAAGAAATCGATATCCGGTTTGCCGACATACACCTGCGCGCGGGTAAACACGCGCTGACCGTCTTTAACCAGACCGCCAGCGTGATCGGAGTGAGCATGGGTGATCAGAATATCGGTAATATCTTCGGGTTTGA
Source organism: Enterobacter sp. CRENT-193 (assembly GCF_002787395.1). NCBI lineage: Bacteria > Pseudomonadati > Pseudomonadota > Gammaproteobacteria > Enterobacterales > Enterobacteriaceae > Enterobacter > Enterobacter sp. CRENT-193. The sequence continues at coordinate 3,259,262 of NZ_CP024812.1, forward strand.
TGCCCTGGGTCGCCAGGCTCTCAATCAGCCGCCCGCCTTTGCCGGGGCCAAACAGCTGACCAGAACCGGTATCCACCAGAATTTTGTGGCCGGGGATGGCGATATAGAACGCGTTAATCGACGCTTCCACCGGATTGGCCTGGAAGTTTTTAGCCAGTAACGCATCGGTATTTTCCGCCGTCGTCCGGCGCAGTAAGGCGTGCAGATCCTGCGGCACGCTCCCGTCCGTAAAGGCGGTGACAATCGTATCGCCAACCTGAACGCTGTAGCCGCCAGCCTGCTGTTTCACCACATGCTGCGGAACGCTGGCCACCGCGTGGATAGCGGGAAAGAATAAAACCGAACCGGTCAACAGGGTTGATATCGCAAGTTTTTTCACAGTAAACATGATGGGCTCCTCAATAGTAAGTTCATCATAGTTCAACTGCGATTTTTGAGAACCGCCGGGAAGTGAATGTGACCTATCCATGGAATGGATAGGTCTGAGCGGATGCTTTACAGCACGCCGGTACCGCCGTCAGAGCACCACACTTGCCCGGAGGCGTATGAGCAGGTATCGGAGGCAAACAATACATACAGCGGTGCGATTTCAACCGGCTGGCCCGGTCTGCCCAGGGGCGTATCTTCCCCGAACTTCTGAACTTTGGACTGCGGCTGGCCGCCGCTGGACTGAAGAGGCGTCCAGTATGGACCTGGCGCGACGGCATTCACCCGAATTCCACGCGGTCCCAGCTGCTGGGCCAGAGACTTGGTAAAGGCTACGTTACAGGCTTTGGTCTGCGCATAGTCCACCAGGATCGCGCTCGGTTTAAACGCCTGAACGGAAGTGGTGTTAATGATCACGGCGCCTTCCTGCAAATGGCGTAGCGCAGCTTTGGTGATCCAGAAGGGGGCATAGACGTTGGTCTTAAACGTCGCGTCAAAATCTGCCGTGGTGAGATCGTCGATAGATTCACAGTACTGCTGGCGTCCGGCGTTATTCACCAGAATATCCAGGCCGCCCAGTTCGGCAACGGCTTTTTCCACCAGCGTGTCGCAGAACGACTCCACGCGAATGTCGCCCGGAATGGCGACCGCTTTACGGCCTTCAGCCTGAATCAGCGCAATGACCGATGCCGCATCGGACTCCTCTTCCGGCAGATAGCCAATAGCGACATCTGCGCCTTCACGGGCATAGGCGATCGCTACCGCGCGACCAATTCCGGAATCACCGCCGGTAATCAGCGCTTTTTTTCCTGCCAGTTTTCCTGACCCGATATAACTTGTTTCACCATGATCCGGTATTGGCTTCATTTCCGATGCCAGCCCGGGGGCCCTTTGCGGTTGTTCAGCAAACGGTGGACGAGGGTAATGCAGCGTGTGATTATTTCCTGTAGACATACCGGCCTCCTTAATAGTGAATTCCAAGATTAGTCGTTAATTAAACGTAAGCGGGCAAAATTGACAAATTCAGACAAATCTATCTTCCGGTAGCGGATATAAAATATTTTCTCAAGCCAGCATGTAATACCAGAAAAGGGCGACCTCATCTTTTTCCGGCAGGGCGTTGTAAAGGTAGCGATCGTAACCGCCGAGAATAAACCCATAGTGACGATAAAAAAGACAGGCAGAAACATTAACGTTCTGCGTCTCCAGCCGTAACCCGGGCGCATTGAGGCTTCGCGCCCAGACGTGGGTGGCGGACATCAGCTTGTGCGCCGCGCCCGTACGACGCTTTGAACGCTCCACGGCAATGTAATCCACCGATATAAATTTATTCCAGTTGCAGGACGCGGTAATAAAACCGGCGATTTCACCGTCATCCGTTTCGGCGATAAGAAATATTGAATCCGGATTAACGCAATGATTTTCCAGCGTCTGGAGATCCAGTTCATAGGTTTTAAGATAAGGTTCGGTCAGCGCCTCGATATGCAAATCACCATTGAGAAAAGGCTCTCTGGCAATCTCATCGACCGTAAAAGAAAAATCACAGCATTCAAGACGGGCAAGGTCGGTGCTTAATCCTTTTCGAATATGCATAGTATTCCTTAAGTGGGAGTTAGATATAGATAATAGACGAAGCGGCATACCCTGCTGGCATAACACTCTGTAGATCCTGGTCTAAGCTTGTATTTCGTTCCGCGTAAAATGTGGTCATTCGAGGACAATGAATGGAATTCAGAACATGTCGCAGGCACTGGGGTGCTGAGTTTATTTCCGATGACGTTGTACGTTTTCGCGTCTGGGCAGAAGGGCAAAAAGATCTCACGTTGCGTTTAACCGATACCGACATTCCCATGGCGGCGGTGGGCGACGGCTGGTTTCAGATTGACGTGCCCGGCGTCAGGCACGGTACGACGTATCAGTTTGTTTTACAGGATGGAATGGCGGTGCCGGACCCGGCCTCGCGCGCGCAGCAGGCTGACGTCAATGGCCCGTCGGTGGTGATCGACCCGCGTCGCAGCCTGCCCGCTCAGCGCGAATGGCAAGGACGACCGTGGGAAGAGACGGTGATCTACGAGCTGCATATCGGCACCTTCACCGGGGAAGGAACCTTCAGGGCGGCCATAGACAAACTGCCTTATCTGGCCGAACTGGGTATTACGCAACTGGAAGTGATGCCCGTGTCCCAGTTCGGGGGCGCGCGCGGATGGGGGTATGACGGTGTACTGCTGTATGCCCCGCACTCGGCTTATGGTACACCGGATGATTTTCATGCCTTCATTGATGCCGCCCACGCGCTCGGGCTTTCCGTGGTGCTGGATATCGTACTCAACCACTTTGGCCCGGAAGGGAACTACCTGCCGTTGCTCTCGCCGGCGTTTTTCCATCAGGATCGTATGACCCCGTGGGGCAACGGTATTGCCTATGAGGTTGAAGCTGTCCGGCAATACATCGCTGAGGCGCCGTTATTCTGGCTCTCGGAGTATCATCTTGACGGTCTGCGCTTCGACGCCATCGACCAGATCCATGACGACGCTGAGACCCATATTCTTCCCGAGATAGCGCAACGGATCCGCGACGCCTTTCCGGATCGGCATATCCATCTGACCACCGAAGACAGTCGCAACGTGATTTTCCTGCATCCGCGTGATGAGCATGGTCAGACGCCGCTTTTCACCGCCGAATGGAATGATGATTTTCACAACGCCGCGCATGTCTTCGCGACGGGAGAATCACACGCCTACTATCAGGATTTTGCCTTTGAGCCCGAGAAAAAACTGGCGCGGGCGCTGGCAGAAGGCTTTGTCTACCAGGGGGAAATCTCGCTTCAGACCGGAAAATCGCGCGGGGTAGAGTGTCGCGAGCAACCCCCACAGTTTTTTGTCGATTTTATTCAAAATCACGACCAGGTCGGCAACCGTGCCCAGGGGGAGAGGCTTATCTCTCTGGCTGGGGCGGATAAAACGCGCGTGCTGTTCGCGGCGCTGCTCCTGTCGCCCCATATTCCGCTGCTGTTTATGGGCGAGGAGTATGGCGAAACGCATCCGTTCCTCTTTTTCACCGACTTCCACGGCGACCTGGCGAAAGCGGTGCGGGAAGGGCGCGCGAAAGAGTTTACCGGCCATGCCGGGCACGATGAAACCGTACCGGACCCCAATGACGTAAATACCTTTATGCGGTCGAAGCTTGACTGGAACAAGGCAGACACGGAGGAAGGCAGGGCGTGGCTGCACGTCACGCGCGAGCTGATTGTGCTGCGTCAGCGCTTTATCGTCCCGTTACTGAAACAGCGGGGCACCGTGGAGGGTAACGTCCTGCAAACGGCGCTCGGCATGGTTGCCGTGAGCTGGCGTTTTCCGTCCGGCACGTTGTCGCTGGCGCTGAATATCGGCAAAAAGCCGCTCGCCTTACCGGACCTGCCCGGAAAAACGATCTTTAGCTGGCCGGAGGCAGTCGAAAACCTGCCGTCGAACAGCATTGTTGTTCGCTTTGCTGATGGAGAAGCAGCGCTATGATCCCTTCCTCTACTTACCGAATTCAGTTTCGCAACGGCATGACCTTTGACCGCGTGGCAGACCTGATTCCGTATATGAAAGACCTCGGTATCAGCCATCTTTACGCGTCGCCTGTTTTCACCGCAACCACGGATTCCACCCACGGCTATGACGTGACCGACCCCAACGAAATTGACCCGGCGATTGGCGGGCGGGAAGGGTTTGACCGCATGGCGGCGGCGCTGAAACAGGCGGGGATGGGGCTGATTCTGGATATCGTTCCTAACCATATGTCGACCTCGCTGGAAAACCGCTGGTGGCGCGATGTTATCGAACATGGCAGGCAGAGCCGCTATGCGGCGTATTTTGATATCGACTGGTCCCGACCGCTGACGTTGCCGTTTCTTGGCGACACCTTTGAAGCCGAGCTGGAGCGGGGGGCTATCACCTTAAAACGTGACAGTGTCACCAACAGCGCAGCGCTGGTTTACTATGATACCGCCTATCCGCTTAATCCCGGCACGTATGCCGAAGGCAAGAGCATCGCTGAGATCCACGAGGCGCAAAGCTGGCGGCTGATGTCCTGGCGTGAAGCGCCGAAACAGCTTTCATGGCGTCGCTTTTTTGAAATCACCGGGCTGGTCGGCGTGCGGGTAGAGGATGAGGCGGTATTCGCAGATACGCACCACCTGATCCTTGAGCTTGTCCACGCCGGGGTTGTCGACGGCCTGCGCATTGACCATGTGGACGGGCTTGCCGATCCGCTGGGCTATTTGCAGCGACTGCGTGCGGCTACCGGACCGGATTGCTACATCACGGTGGAAAAAATCCTCGCCAAAGGGGAACAGCTTCCTCCGGAGTGGCCCATCTCAGGTACTACGGGTTATGAGTTTATCGCCTCCCTGGCGGAAGTGCTGGTGGATGATACCAACCTCTCGCGGCTGGAGATGCTCTACGACGAGACGCTGGGTACGACCGTGGACAGGCAGGCGGAACTTCGCAACGCCAAAGGGCTGATGACCGATCGTAATTTTGAGGGTGAATTTACCACGTTGCTCAAAATAGCCAGCGAGCTGGCCGGGCATAACGGCGCCGAAGTGGAGCATGATGATATCCGCCATGCCCTGCGTGAGCTGCTTATCGCGTTTCCGGTGTATCGCACCTACGGCACCGCTGAGGGACTGACGCCACCGGATGTGGCGCTGCTCAGCCGTGTGGTCGCCAGCGTCAACGCCTCTGAACCCGCTCTGAGCCTGATCGTGCGTATTCTTACCGGCGATCTGCCGGAGCATGACCACGCGCTGGCCTCGCTTTTCCGCACCCGTTTTCAGCAACTGACCGGGCCGCTGATGGCAAAATCGGTAGAGGATACGCTGTTCTTCCGCCATAACCTGGAGCTGGCCCTGAACGAAGTCGGCGCCGACCCGACGCCGCGCGCGTTTTCACTTTCCCGTTTTCATCAGGAAATGCGCATTCGTCTTGCCCGCCAGCCCGATGCGCTGCTGGGAACCTCCACCCACGACACCAAACGCGGCGAGGATGCACGAGCTCGTCTCTATACGCTGACGGAAGCGCCAGATCTGTGGGGAGAAAATCTGGCGCGCTGGCGGCAGATGAACCAGACGCAGGTCCGATTCCTCAACGATGGCACCGCGCCGAACGCCGCCGACACCTGGATGATCTTCCAGGCGCTGGCGGGCGTCTGGCCAGCAACCCTGTCGCCTGAGGATCGTGATGGCCTTAAGTCACTGGAAGAGCGTTTCCTCGGCTTTATCGAGAAAGCCCTGCGCGAGGCCAAGCAGCGTACCGACTGGATCGACAGCAACGAAGGTTACGAGAGCGTGGTCCTGGACTACGTGCGCCATCTGCTTTCCCCGGATAACACCCTGTTCCTGCGTGATTTCAGTGCCGCACTCCAGCCGTTTATTCGGGCTGGGTTAATGAACAGCCTGAGCCAGACGGTGATCAAGCTGACTGCGCCTGGCGTACCAGACATCTACCAGGGCAGCGAGGGGCTTAACTTCAGCCTCGTCGACCCGGATAACCGCCGCGAACCGGATTTCGCCGCACTGGCGGAAAACCTCAGCGTAGCGGATGGCACCGTTTTTAACGATGCGCAACGCTGGCGAGACGGCAGCGTGAAGCAGTACGTTACCGCCACGCTGTTACGGCTTCGGCCACATTACCCCGCACTTTTCCGCTACGGCGACTGGCTGCCGCTGAAGGTAACCGGTGAGCGGGAGGAGAATCTGATCGTTTATGCCCGCATAAAAGATGACGAGGCGCTGATCGTCGCCGTGCCGCGTCTGGTGTTTGACGTCACCGACAATGCGATGCTGTGGGCCAACACTATCGTGGCCATACCCCAGGAGCTGGCCGGGAAGCACTACCGGGATCTGTTTACCGGTGAGCGTCGCCTTCTGCCAGAGACGCTGGATTTAACGTCTGAAAAGGGATGTTTGTTGGTTCTGCTTACCTGCGACTAATCGAGGAGAACAAAAATGCCAAAGGATACAACGTTTGAAATTCGGGCCGGTCATGGCCAGCAGTTGGGCGCAAATTATGACGGGAAAGGGGTAAACTTCGCCCTGTTTTCCGCCCACGCGGAGCGGGTGGAGCTGTGTCTGTTTGATCCTTCGGGAAAAACAGAAATCGCCCGCCTGGAACTGCCGGAATATACCCATGAGGTCTGGCACGGCTATGTGCCGGATCTGAAACCGGGGGCGCTGTATGGCTACCGTGTGTATGGCCCCTACGATCCGGAGAACGGTCACCGTTTTAACCCCAATAAGCTGCTTATTGACCCCTATGCCCGTGAACTGGTGGGTGACATTGAGTGGAACGATGCCCACTTCGGCTATGAACTGGGACACGATGAGCTGGATCTCAGTTTTGATACGCGAGACAGCGCGCCATTTACGCCCAAATGTAAGGTCATCGACCCCAATGCCGTTGACTGGCAGGACTCACGCCGGCCCGATATCCCGTGGCCGCATACCGTGGTCTATGAAAGCCACGTAAAAGGCTTTACCCAGCTTAACCCGGCTATTCCGCCTGAACTGCGCGGTACGTTTGAGGGGATGGGGCATAAAGCCTCGGTGGAATACATCAAAAGCCTCGGCATTACCTCGGTCGAGCTGCTACCGGTTCACTGGTTCCCTGACGATCAGCACCTGCTCGATCGCGGCCTGAAAAACTTCTGGGGCTATAACTCGCTCGGTTTCTTTGCGCCAGCGTCCCGCTATTACGGCCCGGCGGGCATCCAGGGTTTCCGCGACATGGTGCGTGCCTATCATGACGCGGGCATCGAGGTGATCCTCGACGTGGTCTATAACCACACGGCGGAGGGCAACGAGCTGGGACCAACCCTGTCGTTTAAGGGGATTGATAACTTCTGTTATTACCGCACCATGCCGGATCAGCACCGGTATTACATCAACGACACCGGCACCGGGAACACCGTTAATACTTCGCACCCGCGCGTGTTGCAGATGGTCATGGACTCCCTGCGCTACTGGGCGGAGTCGATGCAGATTGACGGTTTCCGCTTTGACCTCGGGACCATTCTCGGACGTGAGCCGGAGGGGTTCGATCCGCGCGGCGGCTTCTTTGATGCCGTGACCCAGGATCCGGTGCTGTCGAAGCTGAAGCTCATCGGTGAGCCGTGGGATATCGGCCCCGGCGGGTATCAGGTGGGGGGCTTCCCACCTGGCTGGGGTGAGTGGAACGACAAATACCGCGATACGGTACGTGAATACTGGAAGGGGGATAACGTTTCTAACGATTTTGCCGCCCGTCTGTTAGGGTCCGGTGATTTGTACGATCTGCGCGGGCGTCGTCCGTGGGCCAGCGTCAATTTTATCACCGCGCATGACGGCTTCACGCTGAACGACCTGGTATCGTACAATGAGAAACATAACGCCGATAACGGGGAAGATAATAACGACGGACATAACGATAACCGTTCGTATAACTACGGCGAGGAAGGGCCGACGGAAAACCCGGATATCATTGCCACCCGCGAGCGGCAAAAGCGCAACTTCCTCACCACGCTCTTCTTCTCGCACGGCACGCCGATGCTGCTGGCAGGCGATGAGTTTGGCCGGACGCAAAAGGGCAATAATAACGGCTATTGTCAGGACAGCGAGATCTCCTGGGTAAACTGGGAAGGACTCACTGAAAACGACGAGAAGCTGCGCGACTTTACCCGTCGGTTGATTGCCCTGCGCGCGACGCAGCCGCTGCTGCGACGTGAGAACTGGCGCGACGGGCTGGAGATCCGCTGGTTTAACGCCGGTGGCGGACCGCAGCAGTCGGAACAGTGGGACGAGGGTTCCACCCTTGGTCTTGCCATCAGCCGTCCTGATCTTGAGCAGGAAGAGGGCGTCTGGCAAGACGTGCTGATGCTGTTTAACCCGTTTGAAGGTACGGTGCCATTCCAGATCCCGCAGTTTGGCGAAGGGGGTTGGGTGCTCGAACTCTCGACGTCGGAGGATGCCACCACGGGGGAAATCATCACTGAATCTGTCGATTACGAGCTGGCCGGGCGGAGTATCACCCTGTTCCGCCGTCCTTAAAGCGAGGCCGCCGCGCGTGCGGCGGTATCATACAGGGAGGAGATCGCGCGGAGTAACTGCGCGGTCTCGCCAATCGACGCGCCCGGAATACCGCTTTCCGCATGAATGTTGATCAGGCAGGCCTCCCGCACCTCCCGGTACTTCATGCACAGCGCTTTTCCCTCCTCCGTAGTGGAGAAAAAAAGCTCTTTTCCCGCTTTCTCGCTGGTGACGTAGCCCGCCTTGACCAGCTTTTTCAGCGCATACGTCACCACGTGGGTATCTTCCACGTTCAGCACAAAGCAGATGTCAGCCAGCTTTTTCTTACGGTTGCGGTGATTCACGTGGTGCAGAAGCGAAACATCAAAGGCCCCCATATCCGGTTCACCCGCTGCGGTCATGCAGCGCACCATCCATTTGTTAAACGCATTGCTGGTCATGATCAGCGCATATTCCAGCTCTGATAATTCAGCACACCGCTCTGAGACGAGATGACGGGAGGAGACGATTCGCCCGTCCGCAATATCGTCGTGGTTTAACGCTGTCGCCTTTTTCTTTACTGTCATAACGATCCTTCCCCCGAAATGTAAACCCGTCGATAAAATAAGAACATTTTATTGATAAATTGTTTACATGTTTTTGACGTTCAGATATAGCTTTTTAGTGCAGGTTCTGTGGAGCCTCACGCAAAACACAACATCGCGCGCCGTAATGCACCGGCTTCGCTCTGCTGCGAAGTATAAAAAATAGCCGTCGGCGCGCAACGCTCACTTTGGATAGGGTAACGTTTATGGACAGTTCTACACTGTTGCCACTTATCGGGATTCCGGTGGTGGTTATTGGTTTTGCACTGCGTTTCAACCCGCTGCTGGTTGTCGTGGTGGCGGGGCTTGCGACGGGCCTGCTGGTTGGCATGGATTTCGGTATGCTGCTGGAAACCTTTGGCGAAAAGTTCGTGAATAGCCGATCGCTTGCCACCTTCATTCTGATCCTGCCGGTGATTGGCCTATTGGAGTATTACGGGCTGAAAGAACGCGCCCAGGCCTGGGTCGCGAAGATCGCCAGCGCCACCTCGGCGCGTATCCTGATGCTCTACTTTGTTGCCCGCGAAGGAACGGCTGCGCTGGGCCTGATGTCGCTTGGCGGCCACGCGCAAACGGTGCGTCCGCTGCTGGCGCCGATGGCGGAAGGGGCAGCTCTGAATGAATACGGGGAACTGCCGCAGACTATCCGCGACAAAATCAAAGCCCATGCCGCCGCGTGTGACAATATCGCGGTTTTCTTTGGGGAAGATATTTTTATCGCCTTTGGCGCGGTACTGCTGATTGATGCGTTCCTGAAAGAGAACGGGATCGAGGGGATCGAACCGCTGCATATCGGCCTGTGGGCCATTCCGACCGCCATTGCGGCACTGATCATCCATATGACGCGTCTGCTACGCCTCGATGCCAGCATTCGTCGCGACGTGATGGCCTGGAAAGCAGAGCAGGGTACGCAGGAGATCGCACCATGATGACCCTCATCACCATTAACCGCGTGTACTACCTGATCGGCTTCGTCGTGATGCTGCTGGTTGTGATGACCCTTCGCGATCGCGCTAACCCGAAACGCTATACCACGGCGCTGTTCTGGTTTCTGTTTGGCGGGATCTTCCTGTTTGGCGATCTGATGGTGCAGGAGCTGGGTAAGTCCCTGGCGTATCGCATTATTGGCGGCGCCGTTATTGTGATTGCGCTGCTGGCCGGTTTCGGGCTGGTCGGGAAGGGGCATTATAAAATGTCCACCGAGGAGGAGCGTGTTGCCTCGTCGAACCGGCTGAAAAACTCGCTGTTTTTACCGGCACTGATGATCCCCGTGGTAACGGTCATCGGGACGCTATTTCTGAAAGGCGTGTCGATTGGCGGCGTTTATCTGCTCGACCAGAAACAGCTTACGCTGGCGGCGCTGTGCGTGGCCTGTGTGGCAGCTATCCTCACCGGCTGGTGGCTGACAAAAGGTACGCCGCTGCATGCGGTTCGTCAGTCGCGTCGGCTGGTCGATACCATTGGCTGGGCGGTGATCCTGCCGCAGATGCTCGCCATGCTCGGCGGGGTGTTTGTGGTGGCGAATACCGGCGAATCGGTACAAAAGGTGGTCAGCCTGTTTGTGAACCCGGACAGCCGCTTCATGCTGGTGGTCATTTATTGCGTGGGGATGGCGCTGTTTACCATGATCATGGGTAACGCCTTCGCAGCCTTCCCGGTGTTAAGCGCCGGTATCGCTCTGCCATTCCTGATTAACGTCCATCACGGTAACCCGGCGCCGCTGCTGGCTATCGGTATGTACGCTGGCTATTGCGGCACGCTGATGACGCCGATGGCCGCCAACTTCAACATTGTGCCCGCCGCGCTACTGGAGCTAAAAGACAAATATCAGGTTATCAAGATCCAGATCCCGACCGCGTTAACCCTGCTGGTGGTGAACGTGTTCTTAATGTATTTCCTCGTGTTTCGCTAAGGAGCTGCAATGGAATTAACGCAACATCAGGCTGACGCCTTCGCCAGAATGCCGTTGACCTATTTACGTCAGGAATACCCGAACCACATTATGCATCTGCTCAATGATGACGGCGACGTTCTGCCGCCTCGCGAGCTGCACCCGATCTTTTACGGCTGTTTTGACTGGCACTCTGCGGTGCATGGCTACTGGCTGCTGCTGCGCTGCCTGCGTCTCTGGCCCGAACTGCCGTGCCGGGAAGAGATCATCACTCTGTTCGAAGAACACCTGACCGACGAGAAGGTGGCGAAGGAGTTGGCCTATTTTACCGCGCCGTTCCGCGCGTCGTTTGAGCGGCCTTATGGCTACGGCTGGCTGCTGGCGCTGGCGCAGGAGCTGAAGCAATCGTCACTGCCGCAGGCGGAGCGCTGGTACCAGACGCTGCAACCGTTAACGCTGGATATTCGCCAGCGGCTGGTGGATTACCTCAGCAAGCTTACCTATCCGATCCGCGTCGGGACGCACTACAACACGGCGTTTGCGCTCGCGCTGGGGCTGGATTATGCCCGGGCGGTGAACGATGACACGCTTGAGCGCGCCATCCTGGACGCGGCAACGCGGTTTTACCTCGCGGACACGCAATATCCTGCGCATTATGAGCCGGGTGGCGACGAGTATATCTCCGGAGCGCTGACCGAGGCCCTGCTGATGAGTAAGGTGGTGGAGGATTTCCCGGCCTGGTTCGATGCGTTTCTGCCTGAAGTGGGCGCCGTTTCTGCGCTGATGAACCCGGCAGAGGTGAGCGACCGCACCGACCCGAAAATCGCGCATCTGGACGGTCTCAACCTCAGCCGCGCCTGGTGTATGAAGCACATTGCCCGTGCTCTGCCGGAAAATCATCACGCCCGGAAGCCATTACACGATGCCGTTGCGCGCCATCTCTCGGCAAGCGTGGAGCATGTTGTCGGCAGTCACTACAGCGGCGGGCACTGGCTGGCGAGTTTTGCGCTGCTGGCGCTGGAGTAGCGCTTAGTTATATTTTCGTGCTCATCCTGTTTCCGCAGGATGAGTGATTTTACGCAACCGACTCGCGCTGACGACGACCGCTACCGCAGAAGCTGCGGCTGCGACCCATAGCGCAACATGAATTGACCTTTCATCTGCGGCCAGCAGAACGGCCACGGCGGCGGCGCCCAGACACTGCCCGAACGTGCGCATAATGGATAAAACACCGGATGCATAGCTCGCATGCTCACGAATAACGTTGGAGAGCATTTCCCGGTTATTGGGACTCTGAAAGCAGCCAAACCCCATGCCGCATACCAGACTCCGCAGGCAGATATCCCACATTGTAGGGCGGTCGGGTAATGTCGCAAGAAGGATCAAACCCACGACAAAAATCACCAGCCCCAGGGTGGATATCGCCGGGGCTGAAATCGTGTCCGCCCACCGGCCTGCATGCGGCGCAATCAGTACGATCCCTAGCGGCCACGGCGTAAACAGCAGGGCAGACAACACCGGACTGTAGCCGTATTCGCTCTGAAACAGGAAAGGCAGTGCAATAAAAGTGATCCCCTGGCTGACAAAAGCAATCATTGACGTGAAGGCCGCGAGGGTAAAACGTTCATTTTTAAACATCGTCGGCGGCAGCAAGGGGTTATCCGTGCGGCGGATCTGCCAGATAAACGCCATGCCGCTCAGCGCAGCGAGCACCGTCCAGCAAAGACTGCCGGGGTGATAAGTAGCCTCCTGGAGGCTGTTCGCCGCCATGATCGTCGACCCCAGCAGCAGCGCCGACAATATGGCGCCCGGGGTGTCGAAGGGCGCTTGCTTTCGAACCGCATCCTGCGGCAGCGCTTTGACCGCCAGCAGTAAGGCGAGGGTGCCGGGAACCACGTTTATCGCAAACAGCCATTGCCAGCTCAGGGTGTGAAGGATCGTCCCACCCAATACCGGCCCGATAGCGGAGCTGGAGGCGATGAGCAGAGCGTGCAACCCCAGAATGCGGCCAAGTAATCGCCCGGGAAATACGGATCGCAGGATTGCGGGGGCAATACTCAGCGCCGCCGCGCCGCCGATCCCCTGAAGCACGCGCATACCGATGAGCACTTCGGGCGTCTTCGCCAGCGCGCAACCCAGCGATGTCAGGGTAAAGGTTGTCAGACCTGCCAGAAAAACGGGGCGATAACCCAGGCGGGCCGCAAGCGCCGCGAATATCGCCAGCGACATCGCGGCCGCCAGCAGATACCCGTTGGCGAACCAGACGGCAATACTGGCAGGTACCTGCATCTCCTGAGCCATGGAGGGCAGGGCAATGTTGATCATGGTGCCATCAAACACGCCCATTAAGGTGGTGGTCATAATTGCGGCCATCACCCGTGCGCGCGCCGGGCCAGGCAGTCCTTCGTCGCCGGGTTGACTGGAAAAGAGCATCATCATGTTGTCCTCTGAGAAGAGTGTATGGATGACAAAACTATAAAGATGGCTTTTACAGGGCGGAAGGCGCACCATTTGCACTTTATCGTTGCATGAAACGCCTTATCTGAATGAACAGGAATGAGCGCTATGACCGATCCTGATTTTAATTTACTGATTGCACTCGACATATTGCTGAGCGAAGCGAGTGTCGCAGGTGCAGCACGTCGTCTGAACCTCAGCACCTCGGCCATGAGCCGGACATTAAGCAGGTTACGCGACGTTACAGGCGACCCGATCCTGGTGCGCGCCGGACGTAACATGGTACTGACCCCGTGGGCCGAAGCGACCCGGGATCGCGCCAGACGTGCAGTGCACGAGGCGAGGGCGGTATTGCAGCCCTCAACTGAAACGTTCAGTGCGCAAAGTCTGGCGCGCCTTTTTACCATCAGGGCAAACGATGGTTTTGTGGTGGCGTTTGGGCCTGCGCTTATAGCGGCTGTGGCCGACGCCGCGCCGGACGTCTGTATACGCTTTGCGCCTAAGCCGGAAAAAACGTCGCGCTATCTTCGGGAAGGGCTGGTTGATCTGGAGATTGGCGTCCAGAGCAATATGGGGCCTGAAATACGGCTGCAACGACTGTTTGAGGATCGGTTTGTGGGCGTCGTGCGTAAGGGACACCCGCTGGCTAAGCAGGCAGAAATAGGCGTGAAGGATTATGTCGCCTGGGGCCATGTGGTAGCGTCACCCGAGGGCGCGTTGCACGGTTCCGTTGACGATGCGCTGGCCGAACTGGGGACAAAACGTAAAATCGCCAGCGTCGTACCGGGATTTCCGACGGCACTGTCCGTGGCGCTGGAATCAGATCTTATCACCATGATACCCGCGCTCTATTTACTCAATCAGCAGGTAACGGACCAGGTACATCTGTTCGAGCTGCCGTTCAAAAGCCGTCGTATTATGGTTTCACAGATGTGGCACCCAAGAATGGAACGCGACCCTGGTCACCGCTGGCTGAGAGAGCAAATTCTTGCGATATGCGGTGTGGAGAGGTCAGACATAATTTCGGGCTCTGTATAGCGATTGCTATACACACCGCTTATGCTATGCTTGTAAAGCAATTGCTATACAAGAGGTATACCTATGAAATCAGATGTTCAACTCAATCTCAGAGCCAAAGAATCCCAGCGGGCGCTTATCGATGCCGCCGCAGAGATCCTCCATAAATCACGCACGGACTTCATTCTGGAGATGGCCTGTCAGGCAGCCGAGAATGTGATCCTCGATCGACGTGTATTCAATTTTAACGATGAACAGTACGCAGAGTTCATTGACATGCTCGATGCCCCGGTCGCGGACGATCCGGCCATAGAAAAACTGCTGGCAAGGAAACCACAGTGGGACGTGTAACAGCACCAGAGCCCTTATCCAGCGTCCATCAACTGGCGGAGTTCGTCAGCGGAGAGGCCGTGCTTGACGAATGGCTAAAACAAAGAGGTCTGAAAAACCAGGCGCTCGGCGCAGCCCGAACCTTTGTCGTTTGTAAAACGGGCACGAAGCAGGTCGCGGGATTTTACTCTCTGGCTACCGGCAGCGTTAACCATACGCAAGCGACAGGGAATCTGCGGCGTAACATGCCGGATCCCATTCCCGTGATTATTCTTGCCCGTCTGGCAGTTGATGTCTCGTTACGCGGAAACGGGTTGGGAGCCGATTTACTCCACGATGCGGTTTTACGCTGTTATCGGGTAGCTGAGAATATCGGGGTGCGGGCGATTATGGTTCATGCACTCACTGAGGAAGCCAAAGCGTTTTATATCCACCATGGTTTTAAAGCATCGCAGACTCAGGAACGGACACTGTTTCTCAGGCTTCCTCAGTAGAGGCAAAGGGAGGGGGTAGGATGCGATGGGCTTATCTGACGAGGGATAGGCTTCATAATATCCAATTTAACTATTCTGGGTTTGAGGGAAATACATAATTTAATTTATAATAAAAAACTTTGCAACCCACTGTAATTAAATAATTTTTTCTCATCGAGCAATCAAAGCATGCACTTATGAACTAAGTTTTGGTTCATAACTGTGCAAGTAGCTGAACACAAATCATACGAATTTTCTACCATTGGTTCATGAACTGGTTTTTCTGATTTTGTGATGAACATCAGGTTTTAGTATTCAGTTATTATACCTTTTAGTTGGTAACCGAATGCGTACTGAAAAATCCAATAAAATTCCTTAAATATGCGAGCGTGATAATGGCACTGACCCCGGCTCAAATACGCTACCTCAATCAATGTGAACCAGGCGAACCTGTGTCACATGCATTGTCCGAGCTACTATTCAATGATCATGATCTACTCAGTATTGATGCTAACGAACGGTCCATTACCTTTCGCTTTGCGATGTACCTCCAGCTATCTTTCCCCGGTTGGAATGTAGATTGCGAATATAACCGGGATGGTGTAGAACCTAAACGGCTCAGACATTTGGAGCTTTATCCAGACAGCGAAGACGTTGAAGCAAAGACAGTATTTCCTGATGTGATCGTGCATCGGCGAGGTACACAACAGAATCATCTGGTCTTAGAATTTAAAAAATCAACGAGTCGCGTCGATAGACGAATCGATCTACTGAAACTTCAAGGTTATAAGCAGCAGCTTGGCTACGATCACGCTTTGTTTGTGGAGGTCGGTACTGAGGGACAATCGATTATCACGGCGCTCGAGTGGGTCTGAAAGGTGATAAAAAGGTAATTTATGATACGTATTCCATTATTCAACTCTCAGCACCTTGAGGCCGCTTGTCGCGTTCTTGCTGATACCGAACGTGGCTTGAGTGGGGCGCAGATCGAGCGACTCCTACAAGAAATCAAAGTTGCCGACACATCGCCAAGCATGACAAAATGGAAACGGCTGTATAATGCGCTCGTAGGTGCGCAGAACCAATATCAGGTCGGCAACCATCTCATAATGTTCATTAACCGTGCGATGAATCCGGTAAATTACGCTCGTGATCCAGCAGTATTTACCTGGAGGCGTGATGAACTCAATGTTGTCCTAGCTTTTTCCGGCTTTTATGTCCGCGAAGATGGTAAGGTCACGAACGCTACTAAAGCAACAACACTCGATTCAGCCAGAGCCCGCGCCGGGCGACTTAAGGCTGCACTCGAAAACCGTGCTGTGCATGCAGAAGTTTTGAACTATTGTCGTGCAGAACTTCTGGACGAAAACTATTTTCATGCCGTCTTCGAGGCGACGAAAGGGGTTGCGGAACGTATTCGTCAGTTGTCTGGGTTGAGCGGCGATGGTGCTGACTTGGTGAACAAGGCATTTACCGGACAACAACCAGTTCTGACCTTGGGACCGCTCACTACCGACTCAGAAAAGAGTGAACAAAAAGGTTTTGCGAACCTACTCATTGGTCTATTCGGCGCTGTGCGCAATCCACTGGCCCATTCGCCTAAGAAGAATTGGCCCATGTCTGAATTGGATGCGCTGGACATCCTTACGTTGGTTTCGCTTATTCATCGCAAGCTGGATGGCACACAGAATAAAATATAGCCATATTATTGGGGAGTTGCATGAGCTACGCGGACTGGCGAGTTTATCAGGAGGCCACAGCTGAAGTATTTCGACGTCTTGGATGTAATGCTTTGGTTGATTATCGAGCCAAAGGTGTTCGAGCGACCCATGATATTGACGTCTACGCGACCTTCCTTCGATCGGGTATCCTCTGTACTTGGGTAATCGAATGCAAATTGTGGAAAACTCGCGTTCCTAAGGAAAAGGTGCTTGCTCTCAAGAGCCTCATTGATGACCTTGGTGCCGATCGAGGAATCATGGTCAGTGAGGTTGGTTTCCAACCTGGAGCACAGGATGCGGCACGAGGGTCGAACATCACTCTGGTCACATCCTTGGATGATTTTGCCAAGACTGCACAGGCAGCAACATCAGAAGCCTCTCTTATTCTAGACAGTAGTGATGATGGAGCCCCGATTTATAAATTTCCAAGCCGCTCTGAACCACATGACATTCTCCTGCATAACAACTTCCTGATAACTGCAAATTGGGCTGGATGCAGCATTTCAATCGTTAATCCATCATCCAAATCAATCATACGTACCATCGACCTGGATAAATATGAGTCGATCTCCCCGCAAAACGGTGAAAGAGAGATTTTGAGCCATCCTCCTGGTAGCTTAGTTATTGCAGATGGCCGTTTGTTTGTCGGCCAGGTTTTTTCGGACTTTGTGCTCGTTATTGATTTGGCTACGCATGCTATCGTTAAAAGAATAGTGTTACCTGGGGGCGGTAACGGACAATTAGCAGTGTCACAAAACGAAAAAGAAATCTATTTCGCAAGCAATCGAGTCAACCAGTTCTACATCATTGACAGTGCCACATACGTTGTAAAGACAGTAGCATATCCCGAAGGTGGCCGAGGCTGCATGTCGCTGCTACGACATCCGACACTGCCATTAATTTACATTGGCATTCAACGCGGCGGACGCAGCCACGGGCTGAGTTATCCACATGCTAACTGCTATTTAGCTATCTACGACTTGAGTCGTCAAAAATATACGGCGGATGTCCAGCTCGCCGAGATAAGCAATGGTCGTGCAGATGATTCAACCCCTGCATGTCTAACATATGACGATCTCTACAATCGCATCTATGTCGGCATGTTCCAGTCCAAGCGTGGCATCTGTGTAATAGAGCCGGAATCAGGGGAGCTAATTCAAGAAATTCGCTTTGCCTCAAATGATAATAATAATTTTTTCGCATGGGCAGACCCGTTATCGCAAACGGTGAGTGGAAACTTACTGTTATCGGTCAATCGAAACAATCATGAGCTTGTAGCGTTAGATCGTGCTTCACTTCAAATAAAAAAAATTCTATTTGTTGGTGAAGCGCTTAACGGCCCGAGAGCCGTTTTGGTGTGGGGAGATAATGCTGTTGTCAGCTACCCAAGTCGAAATGGATTACTTTTCATTCCACTTGGAACTCTGAAATAATAAAATCTACTCCTGATGCTTGACTAGTCACGTTCTTGAGGATGTGGTTAAAGCGAAGGCGATGACTGTTCCTTAAAATACTTACAAAGTGGCTTGTGCAATGGACTTTATTGACAAACAGATTCTCCCGCCAAAGTCGTGGGAGAAATTCGAAGATTTGACTCGTGCATTGTTTGCCGCAGTGTGGAGGTCTCCCCTTACGCAAAAAAATGGTCGGTCTGGGCAAAAACAGCACGGTGTTGATGTCTATGGAACGCCACAGGCAACACCCGGCATAAATTTTGGTGTGCAATGCAAAGGGAAGAACGAAGGTTATGGGGCCAAGGCGACTATCGTGGAGTTCGATACGGAACTCATCAAGGCCGAAAATTTTAAACCACAGCTTGGACACTGGACATTTGCTACTACAGCGCCTAATGATGCGCGACTTCAAGAACATGCCCGACTAGTGTCAGAACAACGCGTGAAGGAAGGAAAATTTCCCGTAGTTGCTATTGGATGGGACACGATTCAAGCGCTGCTATCCACTCATCAGGAAGTGATTGAAGAAATCTATCCCGAACATGCAAGCGATCTGCATAAAATCATGGCAGCTCTGCGCGCGTTACCAAGTTCCGAGGAGCTCGATCAGATCCGGCGGAGCCTCATTGTGTTCGCACCAAGATCATCAGTACTCAATATTGAAGCATCAGTTTGGTCTGAGGTTAAGTTCGAAAAGCCTCGTGATCTTGGACCTGCTCTAATGGGTCGTCCACTCGGGCCTGCAGATGTCGCTGCTTGTCCCATTCTTCCGGAGGTAGCTCTACTGACTGCAGACCTGGAGCGCGCAGGAACAGCTCGACTTGCGGGGGTACCGGGAGCTGGGAAATCAATCTCAATTCTTCAAGTGGCGCTTCAAATGTATTGTCGCGGCTGGCGTGTCCTAAGATTAGCCGACCCAATTGGAAAGATACCTTCTTTTGATGAGAGTCTGAAACCGACACTCTACATCGTTGATGATGCTCACCTGACTCGCCCAGCATTTCTTCGTGAGTTGGAAGAACAGGCCACTGCATCGCGATGGGTATTAAGTGCGTACACGATTTCCGAAGATAAGAGCGGCTTTCCAGGCGCCATCCATCTTGATGCTAAGCGAGCGGTTCGGGTTATTGCGAATGGTTTTCTGGCTTCCCGCGAAGCAACACTTGCCGCTGTTCGTCAAGCCGATGATCGCATCGGCGATCGGCCTGGAGATGAGCAGTTCGATCTACGCCTTGAGCATGCAGCGGAGAAAGCGCTTTATCCCTGGCAATTCTGTTTCATCCTTGGAGGAGGATGGCGGCGAGCGAATGCAATGGCAAGTTCTGCGCGCGCAGCAGGCGCTGACGTGGTTCTTGCAGCTGCTGCAATTCGACAGCTGGCATCACGTGATGCGCACTGTTCACGCGAAATGTTGTTGCGGTTAGTCGGGGACGAGTTGTCGAATTCTGATGGAAATGCTGCGATTGATTGGCTTGTAGCGCAACGATTTTTACTGAGTTTCAACGACCTTCGCTGTCCACACCAGCGTCTTGCTATTGTACTCCTGGCACGTATTCTCGACGGACAGACAGCC
This sequence comes from Enterobacter sp. CRENT-193, assembly GCF_002787395.1. Lineage (NCBI taxonomy): Bacteria > Pseudomonadati > Pseudomonadota > Gammaproteobacteria > Enterobacterales > Enterobacteriaceae > Enterobacter > Enterobacter sp. CRENT-193. Next base: position 3,279,235 of record NZ_CP024812.1, read on the forward strand.
GAAGAGCGTCAGAAAATTGCAGTTATGCTCAGAACAGTTCTGACCGACATTCAGATGCCTCTCAGTGGCCTAAGTGTTCTACTTAGCGAACTTTCGTTAGCTGGCGAATTTGGGATGTGGCGAAGGCTTGTACAGCCGGCATGGCTTACTCCCGCTTTAGAACGCTGCTGGGTAGCGACAGAACCACTTGATATTCGGCATGCTTGCTGGTTACTGAATAATTTGCATAGCTATCTGCCCGATGAGATGGAAACAATTGCCGATCATAGTGAGACTCTTGCAGAGTGGATACAGGCGGCGCCGGAAGGTGCATGCTATGCGATTGGCCGCGTGCTTAATCATGTACTTAATACTAATCGGGCACTTGGTGAAAACATCGTCATGCTAGTTGAGCCACGCGCATTAGCAAAGGCGATCAGTGCTGCTGCCCCGTTGCATGCGGGTGAGATTGCCGAACTGCTTTCGATGATAGGTGCTTGTAAAGATGATATGTGGAAGGCACGCTATCTCGAACACATTGATCACGATGCGTGCCTTCGCATTGTGTCACAGTGGCCGCAGGATGCCTACCTATCGGTCGTTGCCGATTTTTGCGAACATTTCTGCTACGTCGAATCAGAGTTCGGGTTCACTTTGATCGAAGCACTTATCCCGGCCATCGCCGATCGACTGCGTGCCGCTCCGCAAGAGTCTTTCCACGAACTAAACGATATCGTGTGGAACGCGTTGCGGCTCTACGATCCGCTTAACATCTATGTTGGCAAGTTGGCACCGTCCCGAAGAATGCGGCAGGTGGGGCGAAAAATCTGCCGTTGCTGGTCGCCTAAGGATCTCGCGATCTCTTTGTCGCGCAGTACGCAACGAAACTTCCAAGCTGCCGCAGGGCTTCTTAGCTTCATGCATAAGGCCTCGCCAAAGCAGTTCGAGGAGACGGTATTAGCACTCAATTGGAGCGAGATCGACCAAGCGATAGGCTCGGATTGGGCGGAAAATATCGGCGATGCGAGAATGCTGCTCGGAGTTGCGCACATCGTACCAGCAGCGAGACTCGCAATTCAGGAGATGATTGCGCGCAATGAGCCGCGTATCGTCAACATGTCGACGCATCTCGCAGCCATCGCGCCGGCTAGCGCGTTACGTCATATAGCCGCGGGCAGACGCATTGCACTCAGCCATTGGGGTCATGTCGATTGGCAACTGGGAGCATTAGTTTTGGCGAGGATTGCTCAGTCGGAGCCAACACTGGTTTCTACATTTCTTGAACCGCACTACAGTGGGCTAGCAGAGGCGTTATCTCAGCCCAGCCCCACTTTTTACAATGAGGCTCTGATGTTTCTTTGTCTCCTCGTGCAAGTCCAGCCTTCAGGCTTAATTCGAGTGCTGGATCAAATTGATGTAAACAGGGCAACACTGGGGTGGCGTAATGCACTTCGCGGGCAGGATAATAGTCGTGAGCCTGGCGCAAAGGCTCAGGTTCGGCAGGTAGCGTCTTTGCTAGTCCATCATGCGATGGATCGTAGTGATGCATTGGGAGAGTTAGCCCGCCGACTGCGACGTGACTTTCCCCGTCAATCTATACCTTTAGCAAAGACTATTGAGTTCATTGATTTAAGCGAGCCGATTGAATGAACATGCATTAGCAGCTGCCGGATCGTATTGGTGTAATCAGGCAAACTGGAAGAAGGTAGCGAGGTGATTACCTTACTTAACGCTATTCTCAAAAAGATAAGACTCGAATTTGAGTTCACTATGATTTACTGATAAAACGAAGATATTATAAAACCATTGCATTTAAGGATGAAGTAAATGAAAGAGACTTACATTTTTAGGTTCCGTGATCTAGGAAAAAGTGAAGGATTTACCATCGCACAGCATAACCAAATTGCTCGTGAGGAAGGGGATGTTTGGTGGGGATGGTGGGCAAAATCTGGTGAGGTGTTTCCATCACAAGAACTAAGAATTGCTGCCGAAAATCTCACCAAAATATATTTTTTTGATTCAGGGCGACTAAAGTTCTATAGGGCCGAATTAAAAGAAGTCTGCTCCTCAGCTGCTGGGGATAGCAAGAAGAAGGCTCCTGATAATGGTAGAAAAACACCAAGGTATTATAATGAAGATGAGTTGTTAGGTTGGTTAAAAGTTTCTGAAATTTGTGAAATTCATGATAATGATGATGTTCTCAAAACCTTATCCTATATTCCATTAGATTCATTATTCACCACCTCAAAGGATTTAGATGAACAGCTTTTCAATAAAGTTGTTTTTTCAGTAACTGAATTAAAAGAACAAGATAGAACAATTTGGAAGGTGAGACCTGCTATTGATTCTGATCTTCAGCATGAATTATTAGCATCCCATTATATTCCTTATAATTTTAACCAAAAATATAGCCAAAAAAAAGGGGAGTTTATAATTTGGCTTTCAGATATTCATTTCGATAACGGAAAAGGCAAGCATGCGTTTCCAGCGCAAGATAATGATCAACAGAAATGTTTATCTTCTCGTGTAGTAGAGTTGGCAGACAAATATAGCAATGGAAATAAATGTGCCGGATTGGCTATTTCAGGTGATTTGACTTGGCAATCACAGGTTGAGGGATTTGAGCTGGCTTCGAAATTCATCAAAGATGTTAGTTCTTCTCTTAGCCTTACACCGGATGATATAATTATTTGCCCAGGGAATCATGATGTTGGTTTGGTTTCTAAAGAACAATATTTTGAAATAATGGGAAAGCCTACTACTGATACTCCATGGGCAACTCTAGCAGAAAACTATCATAAAGGAAGCAAAGAAAACTATATAAAATTTTATAAAGATGTTTTCCAAAGAAAACCTGAAGAAGATCTCTCGCAAGGAAGAAAATTTTTATTGGGAGGGCACAAAGTAGTTGAAGTGGCGGCCTTGAACTCATGTGTTTTACAACAAGTTAAAGATTCATTTTTGGGTATGGGGTTTATCGGTGAGAAACAACTCAGTAACGTTGCGGAATCTATGGGATGGATGAACAAAAGTGGGGAGTATATATCTAAAAAAAGGGGGGGTCACAAGAATTGCTATGCTCCATCATCACCTAACTTCAATTAATGAGGCCGAAGATGCCTATTTGGATTCAAAATATAGTGTTACACTAGATGCGGAGAGATTGTTGCGTTGGGTGGTGAAACATAAAGTTGACTATATTCTTCATGGGCATATGCATAGAAGTAGTTGTATTACAATAAAAAAAATACTATCTCCATTAGAACCAGTCTCGGCTTCAAATCCTGAACATACTTTTCAAATTATTTCTTTGGGAAGTTCAGGGGTTGCTAGTTCAGAATTGCCAAATCAAGATTGTGCTAACTATGCATGTATAATGGATTTTTCTGGTGAAAAGCTAGCGTTCAAATTTTTCAAGCTCGATAGACAGAACGGAGCAAATGAAACGGCAACCTATGCTATTGAAGGTTTATCATGAAATTACTTATCACCGATTTGGATAATACACTGTACGATTGGGTAAGTTTTTATTCCCAATCATTTAGTGCTATGGCTGAGGAACTATCAAAGGAGATAAATGTTCCTTTAGATATACTTTTGTCCGAGTATAAGGTCATTCATCAGAGGTTTGGTAATTCTGAAAAACCGTTTGCTACTCTAGAGTTGCCATCTGTTATTTCTTATTTTGGGACCAATGATAAGATTTTATTACAAAAAAAACTCACGCGAGTATTTTCTGCTTTTAGCTCAAAGCGCAATCATACATTGAAATTATACCCTACTGTCAGGGATACTTTAAATATTTTAAGGGAGCGTGGTGTTAAGATTGTCGGTCATACTGAATCTTTAGAATATAATTCTTTGTATCGCCTTTATAAGCTTGATGTCATTGATTTTTTTGATCACCTTTACACAATTGAAGACAATCACAATCTCCACCCCAATCCTAAAAACGCAAAAGTTATTTCAGTAAAAGATGATTTTATTATAAGGTTATCTAGTGCTGAATCTAAGCCTAACCCAAAACTCTTGGAGCACATTTGTCTCACTGAAAATGTAGATATTAAAGATGCGGTATATGTTGGTGACTCTATTACTAAAGATATATCAATGGCAAAGTCTATTGGAATGAAAGCTGTTTGGGCTCGCTATGGTCGTCAGTTTGCTCCCGAGCTATGGGAAATTTTAGTGAAAATAACACACTGGACTGATAAAGATGTTGAAAGAGAAGAGCAACTGAAGGAATCATTTTCAAGAGTTAAACCGGATTATTCAATTAATAGTTTTGCAGAAATTTTGGATCTGATGTGATTTTCATTATGGTTCCAAGATCTTAAAGGATTTTGGAACCACTTTATACTGGCTTTATTATCACAAAAGTGATTGGCCTGGCCCCCATTTTATAAGATATCTCAATTTTCGAAAGGCACCATAATCTGAATCGACACTTCTTAGTTTCAGGAGTATCTCCTACCAGTAAAATCGCAGCAAGGATTGATAGGGGCCTGAGAGATATTCATCCCTGATTTTGTGTAGCTCAACAGCCAGTCCAATGTATGGCACAGTTTAATTCACGTCACCGATTCTATATGTATAGGATTTCCTTACGATGAAAGTGTATCTTGTACAAGTTTCAGCTAGTTTCATCTACGGACACGGGGGTACCCAAAACAGAGGGAGGAGCAAAAAACGCATAAGACAATGATTTTTTTCGACAATCGTAAAAGTATTGGGAGATCACTGCCTATTAGGCTTACAAACTGTTAAAATTCCCATCAATTTTTCATTGACTGGGGCAGCGGACGAATTAACTGACGGTTATACCCGGGTCTCAGCATACGACTAAAACCTACATTTGCAGAAATGTTACACCCAACTTCCAAGGTGCAATCGCTCTACGAATGGTTGTTAGTGAAAAAAGGGTCATCGCATGAAGTCTAACCTTTTTCGAATTAAGGAGTAGGGTATGGTCCCGTTCTATGATTGGTGCGACTCGGCTGACATGCCATTAGGTAATCACCATGTTCGAGTCATGACGGGCCGGCCAGGAGATATTGCGACTGGCATTCAGATGACAGCTAGGGCTATCCCCGCCCACTACACTACAGAGGAGCGGATTGCCGCCGCGCTTGCGAAGTTAGGTAAGACAGCAGCTGCTCAAATGCTCAACGATCTCCTTCCGCAAACTGCGCATATTAGGTCGGGTGACCTTGGCGAGATCTATGCAACAGAATGGATTGATGCGTACAGCGGTTATCGAGCGCCTATCAAAAGACTGCGCTGGAAGGATCATCGAAATATGGCAATGCGCGGCGATGATGTCATCGGTATGCTTCTCGACGCTGAAACACAGCGACTCAGCTTCCTGAAAACAGAAGCTAAAAGCCGTATTAACCTGCGCGCTCAAACGCTTGAGGAGGCTCGGAGCGGCTTAGATAAGGATAGCGGCCTTCCCTCGTCGCATGCGTTATCTTTTATCTCGGCCAGACTTATGGAGATAGGCACCGATGCACCGCTCGTAGACGCAATCGACGAGGCACTCTACCGGCACGGTATCCCGCCCGAGAGCGTTAAACATCTACTCTTCACGTTTTCAGGTAACCCACCACAGACGCTCCTAACACAGGCGCTACAGGCCTATCCTGGCCCGATTGGACAATGGGGTGTCGGTTTGCATATCGACAACCATGCTGCTTTTGTCGGAGCCGTCTACGATCGAGTAATTGCCGATGCCAACAACCCCTGATGCTATCATTGCTGCTATAACGGACGCGGCGACGGTCGGCTTTCGCGGCAGGCTAATTGCACGAGGTCAGGCACGTGCAATGATCTGGCGTGACGGTGTTCTTCCTCCTGGTGCGCCGGATTTCTCGGCTCAACTCAGCTTCGATCTTCACAGTTACGCGTATGGTTTGCTTGGACTAGGTCTGCGCCTTTTAGAGTCAGATGGCGACCCGAATCAAGCACGGATCGCATTCGAACAGGCGGCGACAGCGCTTGAGTCGGTCATGGCCAACGGCAATCGCGAAGAAGCTGATCGCGATTTCCATTTTCTCCTTGCAGCTGCCAGTTATCACCTCGCGCACCTTTCTGCCCGGGCCTATTCCCTCCTCGCAATTGTGGCCGATGAAGCAAATTTCTCGCCGATCGAGCATGCGCTAACTCTGTTGATACGCCGAGATATCAATTCGCTGCGTACACGCGTATATACCTTTCGTCTCGATGGTCGTGGATCTGATGCGACCATTACGACATTCTTACAGCAGCATCTCACCGAGTCCATCGTTGCCGATGCGGCGGAACGAGATGGAAAGGACTTTCTTTTCGAAGGCCTGAATCTCGCACTGACAGATGTTTTCTTCGGTGCCTTTTCGATGTTCCTGCTCGCCCTAGATCGCGGTGAATATACTCTTCTCGAAAAAGCGATCGCCCAGCTTCGTGAAAACCTCGATATCTGCGGGGAGCTGAACCTTATACCGCAATGGTGGGTGCACCGGATTGCTATCCATCTGCTTAAAGATTTCTGGTCGAACACCTTCCACGAAAAAGTTCCGCTGCTTCCCGCTGGCGGCGTTGCCCCTTCGTGGCCTGTCCTTCGTGAACTCTTTATTGGCTTGCTCGCTCGACGCCCAAGGGCAGAGGTCGACTTGTGGCCGTCGCAGATTGAAGCGGCATCGCGAGCTGTCAACCAGACCGACAACCTCGTTGTTTCGTTGCCGACCAGCGCAGGTAAGACCCGCATCGCTGAATTGTCTATTCTGAGATGTTTAGCCGGTGGGAGGCGTGCCATTGTCGTGACCCCGCTTCGCGCTCTATCTGCGCAAACCGAAGCCACACTTCAGCGTACCTTCGGGCCACTCGGCAAGACCATTTCTGCCCTTTATGGCAGTATCGGAGTGTCCGGCTTCGACGAAGATGCCATCCGCGGGCGTGATATTGTTGTCGCAACCCCAGAGAAGCTCGATTTCGCCTTGAGGAACGATCCGTCACTGCTCGACGATGTGGGCTTGCTCGTTTTCGATGAGGGCCATATGATTGGTTCAGGTGAGCGCGAAGTTCGTTACGAGGTTCAGATTCAGCGCCTCTTACGTCGTAAGGACGCAGATCAACGCCGCATAGTCTGTCTATCGGCAATTCTTCCGGACGGAGATCAAATGGAAGACTTCTCGGCGTGGCTACGGCGCGATCAACCGGGAGGTCCCATTAAGAACGATTGGCGTCCGACGCGTTTGCGGTTCGGCGAGGTCACTTGGAATTCGCCGACAGCGCGCCTAAATCTTCGCGTTGGTGAGGAAAGGCCATTTGTGCCCAGATTTCTGACTGGTGCGGCACCGCCGCTGTTCGTACCACCGAAGAAGCGTCGCAACCGACTCTTTCCGGACAATCAGCAGGAGTTGAGCCTTGCAACCGCATGGCGTCTAGTCAGAGATGGTCAGACAGTGTTGATCTATTGCCCAGAGCGTCGCAGCGTCGAACCATTTGCCAAGGTCATCGTTGACTTGCACTCGCGCGGTGCACTCGAGTCTTTGCTAACAGTCGAATTGACCACTTTGCAGATCGCTATAGCACTCGGTGAGGAATGGCTTGGGACAGACAGCTATATTCTGAAATGCCTTCGGCTTGGTGTGGCTCTTCACCATGGTGCCTTGCCGACAGCTTATCGCAAGGAAATCGAGCGCCTTCTGCGAGAAGGTATACTCAAGGTCACGATCTCATCGCCGACTCTGGCGCAGGGACTCAATCTCTCGGCGACAGCGGTCGTCATGCACTCGCTCTACCGGCACGGTGAAATGATCAAGGTTTCGGAATTCAAGAATGTCATCGGCCGAGCAGGCCGTGCTTATATTGATGTAGAAGGCCTTGTTCTCTATCCCATCTTTGAAGATGTGAATAACAGGAAGCACAACAAATGGGTCAATCTGATAGAAGACCACGGTGCTCGTGAGATGGAAAGCGGGCTCATCCAGCTCATCTTCTCGCTGCTGAGCCGCATGCACTCTCACATTGGCGGTGATCTCGACCATTTGATCGACTATGTTGTCAATAATGCTGCTGCGTGGGTCTTCCCAGAGGTTGCCGGTGAAAAGGTTGATGAGCGAGAGCAGGCGCTGAAAGAGTGGGATCGCCATATGGCGACACTAGATACCGCCATTCTCAGTCTCATTGGTGAGGCCGATGTACCCGATGACCAGATCGAGACCGCTCTCGACAGTATTCTCCAATCTTCACTCTGGCAACGCCGCCTGCTGCGTGTTAACGACGAATCACGGGCTGCCTATCGCACCGCGCTGTTTACTCGGAGCCGTTATATCTGGGCGAATTCGACTGCCGTCACACGGCGTGGTTATTTTCTGGCTGGGCTTGGCCTTGAAGCTGGACGTGCGCTGGATGCAATTGCACCGGAGGCGAACAATCTGCTCATGCAAGCTAATGCAGCCTTGGTTGTATCAGATCATGAGGCTGCAATCACTGCGATCACAGATATCGCCGAACGCGTGTTCACCTTTTATCCGTTTGAACCAGACACGCTCCCGGCGAATTGGCGTGAAATCCTCAGAGGTTGGCTGCTTGGGCATCCGTTGGCAATGATGATCGCCGGAGAGGAGGTAGACGCATTGCAATTTATTGAGGGCGGTCTGGGCTATCGTCTTCCTTGGGCTATGGAGGCGTTGCGGGTACGTGCCGCCGCCAACGGTGATACCGTTGGCATGCCAGCACTAGCGTTGGAAGATTATGAACTCGGCCTTGCTGTTCCAGCTGTCGAAACGGGGACGATGAACCGCTCAGCCTCAATACTGATCCAGGCGGGTTTTAATTCACGACAGGCGGCCATCAAAGCCGTCACCGATACGGCTGCTAACTTCACGAACGGGGCGGAATTGCGCGATTGGTTGCGTTCACCTGGTCTCGCTGTCTATTCGGCACAACCAAACTGGCCAACGGCCGAAGCTCGGACTATATGGCTCGAATTCATCCAGGAATTTGCTCCGTCAGACAACCTTTCTTGGGCGCGGCGAGATTATCTTGGAAACGTCAATTGGTTCGATGTTCCGGCGCCTTCCGGAACTCCAGTCGGTCTCTTTCATTGGAACGGACAACCGCTAGTGCTTGCACCAGATGGGCACGCGATTGGTCTGCTACAACACCCTCTTAACCTTAATCGGCGAGGACTTGTGCGAGCGACGGTCGCTATGAATAACGGCCAGATCAATCTGAGCTATCTCGGCCCTGATGATTTGTGGGTAGTTGCGAAGCCACATTAAGATATACTGCTATAAAGGAATTAGCTGGGGATCCCTGTGGTAGATCACTGTTTTCACCATATGTTCAAACACGTTAGGATTTAAATTTTAAACCACGCCACCCATAACCGCGCTATCATGCCATTTTGCGGCAACTGCTGGGATAATGCGGTGGCCGAATCGTTCTTCAGTTCGCTGAAAAAAGAACGGTTCAGGAAACACATATATATAACATGTGATATGGCCCGGGAGTATATCTTCGATTACATTGAAATGTTCTACAACTGGGCCCGACGCCACAGTCATCTCGGCGGCGTCAGTCCTGAGGCCTTCGAATAGGCCTCGTCGTGAAGACACAATTTATCTACGGGCGTGGGGGTAGCCCAATGGACCGAGAATTCTGAATACTGACGTGGCGGATAACAGCCATGTGGCGTTCCTTCGAAATTCACGAAAGTTGCATTTACATCGAAGTTACAGGAATTATGACACACACTTTCTGATTTAAATGTGATGCAATAGGTATCAAGGTTTGATTGAAGAAACATTTAGATGAGGTCCTAAAGCTTCTTCACCCATCGTTTTGCATACGCGCAACTATCACCAATCTTCACTCCTTGCCGGTAAATCAAACTCTTTTTCTACAAATTTTGAAGTTCTTGCATCCGTTAAAATAGGCGCAGAATTAAGGGACATCTCCACTCCTAAAATATTTAACACTTTGTAGAGTCGCTGAAAACTTGCCTTTGAAGGATTTGCCTCAAGACGAGCGTAAGTCTGCTGAGTCACACCCAATCTGGCAGATAATTCTCTTTGAGTTAATCCTTTCGATTTACGAAAACCAATTAAAAGCGGGCGTAACTGACTGAGAAGTTTAACTGGAAATGCAGTATCCATAAGTAGGTGACCATGTTGATTAGTTTAAAATATGTTCAATAATTGTAAAAAAACAGCCTGTAGGGAGTTTTTTTACTTTACAGCTTATAAGGTGTAATGATGAACTCGTTGTTTAATGAGTAGCAGTGCAGATTGAAAGGTTGCATATGGGGTCGGCTGGGATTATATTTATTACGGACTAGCATATAGTGGTACGTGCTGTTAATGATCATTTTTATGATGATTTATCAGTGCATGAGATGGAGAGGGCAAGGCTTTGCCCTCTCTTCTTCATGGTTCCATTTAGCTTCAAATAGTTATAAACACTCATTGCTTTATCGAAACAGATTCATTAACGATACTAATTAATGTGTTTATTTTTTCATTTATCTTAATGTGTTTTTTTTCTTGTTCAAAGGAAAGTTTCCTAAATTCATCCTCTCTACTCGGCACAGCAATGATTAATTCTTCATAAATCTCCTTTGCTCCTGTTACTTTTGCCAACTCACTGCTGTATTTTTCAATAAGAGACTCTATTTTAATGTTTACGTTGCTGTTTTCATTGCTGGTTGCATTTGAAACAAGTTGACAAGAAGAACTTGATGTTGCCTCAATTAAATCCACACTTTCTATTGCAACATTAAATTCAGATGTTCTTGAGTATGAATATTGATATACGCCTACTTTTCGTACTTTACTTAATAATCCATTTCTAACCAGACGTTGAATCTGGTTATAAGTAAAAGCTTTTGCCTTAAAAAAAGTTTTTTGAAATGAAAATCGCTCGATAAGAATTTTCGCTACATCGTTACTGGTGAAGTTATCCTTCCCAATATAAATGATTGCAGAAAATATGTACGACTCAGGGTTGGTTACTCGACTATTCATAGGGCTAAAACAAGGCTGTTAACTTAGGATTGCTAAGTATACAACAATGGCAGATACTTAGACAATCTAAGCATTCGAGGCCAATGAAGATGAATCAGTGTCTGAAAAAAATCCGATACCAGAACGACTTAAGGAAGCGAGATGCAGGGCGGGTTTATCACAGCGCTCACTGGGCCTCCTTGTTGGGTTTGATCCCGCTTCGGCTAGCAGTCGTATGAATCATTATGAGAAAGGGCGGCATGTCCCCGATATTGATACGCTTCGACGGATGGCGTCAGAGTTAAACGTGCCGTTAAACTACTTTTTTTGTGATGATCAGACCACAGCAGAACTTGCATTACTCATATCCCGGATGACAGAGGAAGAGCGAAGTAATCTTATCGAAGCACTCAAAACGTCTTCAGGTGTAAAACATGGTGGTAACAACTGATGTTCTACAAAAGGCTATTGATCTTTTAGAAGGTAATAAAGTGCAGCATTAAACTGGTGTAAAGAGCCAAATCGCCATTAGAATGGAAGACTCCCTTCGACATAAAGGACATAGAAGAGGGAGTATTGATAATTAGCGCGCTAATTTTACGAATAGAGTAGGGCGTTTACTCATTAGCTCATTCTTGAATTTCTTTTGCGCTCAGCAAGTTCTCGAATGAGATCGTCTGCAAGCATGTCCTCAACTTTGATAGGAGTTGCGTTGTCGATATACTCAATGATGTCGGCGAGCGCCAGTACATTTCGTTCATATTTAGCTTTCAATGCTATAATTTCAGCATCAAGACGATTTGCCTTACTTATATAAGCAGCGCCGGTTCGCCCCATAGCCAATTTAGCCTTTTCATCTGTTGTCAACTCTCGTTTACCATCTTCATAGTTGTTATGCTGGCGAAGCCTGTAATTATTGATGATAATTTTTCGAGAGGTGAGGGTACTAATGCCACCTTTAACTATTCCTTTGGCTTTAAGACGGGCATGTAACGTGGATGGCTGAATTGGGGATTTTTCCAGTCCCTCTTGCACCATGGCTTGTAGCTCGGCTTTGATGTAAGCATCAAGTTCCTTACCCTGAATGACTTTATCGTCTGCATTGCGACTGCGTGGGGTCTTAGCCATTATTATTTCTCTCTATACGTTTCTGTTCAATAAAGAAAAGATCAGCTAGGGTTTTTGGGGTTTTGCCAATTAGCATTTGTTTATTAATTCGCTCAATAACTTTATATAATGGGTTGTTCAGATCATCAGAAAACAGGGAAACCAGTTTTTTCTCGCCTTGAACCTTTATAGCATCAGCTTCAAGAGCCTCGAGCACGATGAGAGCTTCTTCCTGTTCTTTTAAAGCCAGCATGAAGCTTGGATTCACTATAGTCAACTTACGGAGTTGAATGATTTCTTTTCGCTTGTTTGATAAACGTCGTGATGCTTCTTCCGCTTCGCCAAGACGACCTGTAAGAGTGAAGTAGCCACAAGGTAGACCAGACTGACACTTAAGCGCATGAGGACAACCCCAGCGAGCTACATCTCTCGTACAGGCTCCAAATCCAAGAGGATGCAGTTTTGCATGGCGTTGAAGCAGTGATTTCGCCTTATCAGCCAAATTTTGTTGTACTAACTTGTCATGTGCACGTTTTAGTTCAGGCAGAAACTTATCGGACATTGTGCCAGTTATATAGTCCACAACCTCAGCAGTTGTTTCACCAAAAGTCTGCATGTTCTGCTTCAGATTATGCTCGGTATTGAGCTCAGGATTTATCATTAGTGAGGTTGTTAATTTAACGTTTCCAACACCTGTGTTTTTTACCGTCTTGGAAGACCGTGATAGAGCTGCCATTCTGCGGCTAACCTCAGTTCTGGGGGAGGGTAGGTTGACCGGAATGCAGGGCTTCTGCTGCGTAGTAAAGAGTGATAGCTGGAAACTCTTCGTGAGAGCTTGATTGTTCTCATCATAAGCCTTTTCCAGCATATTGATTGCTAGAGAAGCGGTCTGATAGGACTGTGATTCGGCCTGATGCTGATAGTGTTTATTCTGGGTGATATCAACACGCCCCATTAGGATGGCCTGAATATGATCCGTCACTCCAGCGATTGCCAAGAATGTATTTATGTTATGTCTCGGTACATGCTTTTTGATAATGACACGGGACCCATCATCTTCAAAAAGATTAAAGTGATCAAAGATAGATTTTCGGTTTTGTGTTCCGCCTAACCAAGCTTCTATTGAGTTTTCATCAAGTGGAAAAATATGTTGCAATGAAACAAAATCTTTACCAATTCCAAATGCACCTTCCGGCATGATGAACATCAGGTCTTCATAATTGAAGTGTTCCCAGTCACCATTGTTTTTGGCTGAAATTATGCACTGGTGCCCAGGCTCAAAGTTTTTTGCTTGAGCGTAACGCTGATAGACATAATCATTCAACTGTTCTTTAGTGAAGTACCAGCTGTTCTTCTGTTTATGAACGGGTATTACCTTAGGTTTATGTCCGCTAAAGTTCGCAATGGAATTCCGAATACTCTTTCCAAGATCATTCCTGGAGCCACCAGAACCACTAAACATGATGTCTTCAAGATAATTTTGCTCAATCCATTCATCAGGAAAATCAGCGATCTTACCTGGGAGCATATTAGTGAAATTAGAATCTCTGAAGCCCTGAATCGTTTTACGGAACCCAGAGGTCAATTCTCGAACATTTATAAATCATCTCAACGACAGAATAAGTGCTTGGCGCCAGCCAATGGATCCGCCATCCAGCCTTTTTTGCACCAAGATACTCAATACCCAACCTGTAAGTAGGCCAGTCTTGATCTATTGCGTGCTGACGTTTATCTTTATCCGTAATTTCTCGCTTAACCAAAGAAGTCATTTTCAGCAACATTATTTCCTGGAAACGGAAACCGCAAATAATTGTGAGTAACAACATATTGTAAAAGATACGCTGATAACTATTCTCAGCTAAAGCGATCAACTCAATAACACACATAAATGCACGGATTGATATGAGTCTTTCATCATCAGTTTGATCAGGGGTGGCTTCTTGCGCTTTCTTCCTTTCTTTAGTGCTGTTAGAACCATTTCGATAAGGATACTTATTTTTGACTTCAATATTAACTAAGAAAAGATCATATTGACGTAGTAAAGCAATGGCCTTTACTGCAATATCGCAATAGTCACTGACATTATCAGGACTGTCAGAATTCTCATGATGCCGCTCCATCGCTGCATGAATAATATCGGAAGTCAGATACATTGGATGCGTTTGACCTGTTTTATTTACCATTTCCCAATACCAGCGCTTCATGACCTGTAATGGTTTGTCTAGTGTAGAACCTGATGGTAATCCGCCAATGATACACACCAGATGCATGTGATAAGCTCGCATAAAATCCTGAAATTCCGAAGAAATATTCATTTGTGAGAGCCCCTTAATACGACTAGAAACTTCGTCCCACTTAAAGCCGCGATCTTTTGTTTCTTTAAGCCATGCAACACCTTTCTCACCAAAACGCCAGGAACCGGCATTCCACTCCAGTTGTCCAACAGCATTGTAGGCAACAAGACGCTCTTCAAATTTTGCTTTATATTTCTCTATATAAATAAGAAGATTATCCGCCTGTTTATTACGTATTGTTATTTGTGTAGTCATCGATTAAATAGTCCTCCGGCCTTTGCCATTTCAATGCGAGCCATAACCTGATTTACATGCTCTTTCCGCCGCACTAATTCCTTGAGAAGTGGATGATTTAAAATGCCAGCATCATCGGCAACAGCACGAAGTTGTTCAATAGCTGGTTCAAGTACTCCATTCATCCTTGCTCGAATACCATAGTCTTGCGCCAGTATTAGTGATTCACTCAGGAGACTATTGTAAATAAACTCAAGAGTGATATTAGCCCAAGTATGCCGCCCAACGTGTGGTGTTATATTAACCATATTATTAATATTTTTATTACTTTTCGTACGATAATGAGGGAATAGGGCAATGAATGCCGGATCAATTTTTTCCTTATAAAATGTTCGAATTGCATCGTAAGTTAATGGAGTTAACCTACCTGAGCCTTTAATAAAAACAAACTCATGGTCAACAATTTTTTTCTCTTCAAATAATGGGGACCGATATTGCTCCATATAAATGGTAAACATAATGAAGTCATCTTCGGTTAGTTCGATTTGTCGCTGTGAATGCTCAGTCTTGAGTGAAGGTTGTTGTTTCCTTGGGTCAACTACATCATCTCGTAGATTTTGTACAATCAGGATGAAACGAATGTTACCTCGTGAGTCTGGAAGGGTTGGCCCCACGCAATCCTTCATCAACAATTGAACTTCACCAACACGTAAGCCATAGTTAAACATTAACCGGTGAATAAGGTAGTTACGGTATTGTTGAAATCCTGAATCGAATGGGTTTTGGGGATTAACCACGGCCGTGAATAGTTCGCCGGTCTCGATATCTGAAAATTCAGGAGTGGAGGGGATTAACATGTTCGTTAGTTCGATACTTTGCTGGCTGGTGATACTTTTGTATCGGTGAGCTGGTTCGTTCCTGGATACTTCAACTCTATTGAAGACCTTAATTCTGGCAGCGAGATCTCTATGGTTCGCCTGGTTAATCTGGTGAGCTTCAGTAGGTGACATATCTTGGTATGCCAGATTCATATATCTATAGTTGAGATACTTAAGGAATCGGCCAACGTTTCTGACGTGGTTACCATAGGTGGACTTGTTGGTTCTGGAGAGTGCCGAATGTAAAAACCCGTTAGAGATTATGTCGGTCTCGTCACTCAGGTGCTGCTTCCCGAGCAGATAAGTAAAGAAGCCATCAAGCTCCCTGATAAAACAGGAGATATTGTAGCCAGACCGATAGAAATCGTAGTCAAATGTTTGTTTATGCTTCTTATAGTAATAGACGTAAAAGAAACGCAGCGAACACAAAATGTTTTCTTGAGTCCCTAGGCTTTTCTTGCTCAGTTCATTCATTCCATAAATTGTGGCGAACATGACCGGTAGGGTAGTCACATCATCAACTATGAGATGAGTTCTCTGGTTGTTCCTCGATAAATGTAAGATGGTATATGCCATGAACTTAGCGGATGCCCCGTAATTTTTGTGTTATGAAGTCATCGTAAGTCCACAACTAAACTTTGGCAACTGACTGATTCATCGGTAAGTTCCTGAAAGAGAGGGACTCATGAACTTAAGAGCAAACCCACCATATTTAACATAATATACATTATGCGCACTAAGATTGTTAGAACCATTTAGTAATGTCACTTTTTATCCAGATAGAAACGTCACCTTAGAGTAAGCTAAACTGAATGCAATTCTAAGGGGCTCAACGCATGTTGGTGACCATGTCAGATAAAGAGATCCACCGCCTACCGGTGATACAGGCAGTTTGTGAAAAGCGTCTACGCCGTCGTGATGCAGCATCACAGCTTGGCATTTCAGAACGTCAGGCGCAACGACTTATCAATCGTTACCGAGTTTCTGGTGCTGAAGGACTTGTCAGCCGCAAACGCGGCCAGCCCAGCAACCGCCGGTTGACCGAATCTCTCAAACTACGAGTACTCACGCTGATACGTGAAAACTACAGTGACTTTGGGCCCACACTGGCCGCAGAAAAACTCAGAGAGCGCCATAATATCCGGCTTTCAATCGAGACCGTCCGCAACTGGATGACGTCTGACGGACTCTGGGTCCCGCATGCTCGCCGTAAGTCACGGGTTTATCAACCCCGACATCGGCGTGATTGTCTGGGTGAACTTATCCAGATCGACGGCTCCCACCATGACTGGTTTGAAGGCCGTGCGCCAAAATGCTGCCTGCTGGTCTTTATCGATGATGCCACCGGGCGTCTGATGCATTTGCGGTTCAGCGAGTCAGAAACAGCCTTTGACTACATGCTGGCAACCCGGGAATACATCGAGCAGCATGGGAAGCCGGTATCGCTGTACAGTGACAAACACGCAATATTTCGCGTCAGTGGTCCGGAGAAACGCAATACCACCGTTACCCAGTTCGGACGTGTGCTTTATGACCTGGCAATCGAGCTTATTTGTGCCAACAGCTCTGAAGCTAAAGGCCGCGTGGAACGTGCGAATCAGACACTTCAGGATCGGCTGATCAAAGAAATGCGTCTGGAAGGTATAACCGGCATTGAGGCCGCAAATGCCTGGCTTGCCACTTTCATCGCTGACTTTAACAGCCGGTTTTCACGACCGGCTAAGTTCCCCAAAGATTTGCATCGTCCGGTGCAGGAAAGCCCCGATGAATTAAGAGACATCTTTGCCTGGCATGATGTTCGTACCGTGTCGAAATCACTGACCTTCCAGTACGATAAGATCCTTTATCTCATGGACACCACAGAAGAAAATAGCCGTCTTGCCGGTGAAAAAATTAAAGTACTGGATTATCCCGATGGCACCCTCGCCTTCCTCTATGGGCACCGGAGCCTTAAGTGCCAGGCATTTGATAAGCTGGCCTGTGTCGACCAGGGGCAGATTGTTGATAACAAACGTCTCGGGACTGTACTCCGACTGGCTCAGGTAAAACAGGATGAGCGGGAAAGCGAAGGCAAACGGGAACGAAGCAAAAAATCGCCCAGCCGTAAGGCTCAGGTGCGCATCCAGGAACAGCTCCGGGCTATCAATCCCGTTCTGGCAGACCCGAGCTTGTTTGTGGCAAGTTCAAAGCGATAGAATCGACCATCAGTGCTGCAAAGTACCGGAACAGTGAGTCCCCAAAAGGATACTTGAGATGATTAAATTCCCGACTACAAAGCGCGTTGATTTGTATAAAACTGCTGTCAGCTCTGAGCAATTACATCTAGATCTGGTTGCGGCTCAGGAGTTCATGTTCGATGCCTGGGAAAATGATGACCTGGAAGTTGTGCTGAAACTCATCAGAAAAGCTATCAAGAAATCCCCGCTCTGTGCTGACGCATACTCATTCTACTGCGAGATATCTCAAGAACCTCCTGAGTCAAAAATCGGGAAGCTGGAGACTGCTTTGTACGCAGCCAGCATTGCACTTGGCGAGGATTTTCAGGAGTTCGCAGGACGTTTCTGGGGATTTGTCGAAACACGTCCATATATGAGAGCAAAAGCAGCTTTGGCTGAGGCCTTATGGGAGTCTGGTAATTTTTATCCGGCTATGGCTCATAGCCGCGAAATGCTGAAGCTCAACCCGAACGATAACCAGGGGATTCGTCATTTATTAGCGAACTATTACCTTGAGCTTGAAATGGTGGATGATCTGGCCTTGCTACTGGACGATTATCCTGGGGATATGCGTTCGTTTTTTCAGTATACACGCGCCCTACTCGCCTACCGACAGTCATCCCCGGATGCCGATGATATCGCTAAAGCTGCGATTGATTCTAATAGACACATCCCCGGCTTGTTATCGAAGTGCAGATTACAGATCAAGTCTAACAGTGGATATATCACGTTAGGTGGAATGGATGAAGCCATTTATTATGTGAATCATAATATAAAGCCTTGGATTCGCACCTCTGGCGCAATTGATTGGATTGTAAATAATTCATTAAGTAAAATATAAGGATTTAGTTTTAATGTTTAATCTAATTATGGGCGGAGAACCTGACTATTTTGAACATTGGCCCATGTATGAACGGGTTAGTGGGAGTTGTGATTTTCCTATATCACGTATGTTAGAAGGCACCTCTGATGACATCCGGTTGAAGTTAACGCCTTTGAATGATAAAGCATTATCTTATATTGAGAAATTACCTACGCTTTTTATGTCAGAACTTTATTCCCGAGACAATGTTGAATACATTACTTTGCGACTTGGTGTAATTTCAAATCTACGAACAGTTAACAAAAATGTTGAGTTTGATTTCAGAATCACTCACTCACAAGATGATGTCGTAGTGATAAACAAAGAGTTATATCAAACAGCTTTAGAATTAGGTGCATATGGGCTGAAACGGACTCACTGGGGAATAAAAGCACGTGATTTAAATCAAACATTAGCACTTCTAAATATAACGACAAGAAGTACACCACTTCCTCCTACTGAAGCACTTCCTGATGAAGTTGATAACTACCCAATAATAGATAATGTTCAAAGTTTCATGGCGCGTGTTTTAGAACAAGATCATGAAGAAGATGCAGAAATATTTTATCGTGGACATTCTGATGTATCTTACGAGTTGGCTCCATCAGTTTTCAGGAAAAACAAAAAAGGTAACTTCAAGCATTTGCACAGTGAATCAAATTTAGTCCGTGAAGCCCTAACAGCAAGGCCAACTGAGTTTGTTGATGATAAAACAATGCTAGACAAGTTAGTAAGGATGCAACACTACGGACTACCAACTCGTTTGTTGGATATAACATCAAATCCACTAATCGCTCTGTATTTCGCTTGTTGCGACATTAGTAATAATGAAAATACAAATGAGGTTGATGGACATGTTATTATTTTCAAAACAAAAAGGGATCGTATAAAATTCTTTGACTCTGATACAGTAAGTTGCATATCAAATATATCAATGCTAAGTCAAACACTGAAAGATCAGCTGGATTGTAAAATGGACAAGGAGGCTTTCAATAAAACTGAAGCTTGTCAAAAACTCATACATTACATTAAAGATGAAAAACCTTATTTTAAAGATGTAATTATACCATCAGATTTGGAAAGGTTAATTTTCGTTAAAGGAAGAAATAATAATGAAAGGATGTCATCACAGTCAGGTGCATTCTTATTATTTGGGAATAATGCTGTTTATCCCGATTTAGTTTCAAACCCTGATGATGCTATGCAAGAGTTTAAAGTAGAAAAAATAGTGATCAGAAACAAAGCTAGAATACTTAAGGAACTCGCAAGGTTAAACATTACAGATGCGACAGTTTATCAAGGCATGGAAAGGACAATGAAACTAATTGCGGCCAAATTTTCCGCAGGAGATTGATCTTCATGTGGTTTTTTGACACACTAGCCTGTCGCTACTGGCATTGGTCCCTTGTATGCTAAGCATATGAACTCTGGTGTGTGTTGGACAGGAGCAATTAACCAGTCGTATAGTAAAATTTGAATGTAAAAATATAAAACAAGGAGTTGAGAATGAACCCCATTACTTTGAGTGAAATGAGTGATGAAGATGAAGAGGTAAAAATCATTTCTTCATATGAACCTCAAGATGATGAGATTGCGATCGTTTTTGATAGTTCAAAAATTACTGGAGGTAATGCACTGGATTTTTTCCAGTTCACCAAGCAATCACATTCTAATGTTAAAGTGTACGGAGATTCTAATGGTGTTTCGTACCTGCAATTAAACAGTATAACGTTAGCGTTAGGCACTTTCTTTGCCACATCAGTAATGATACCTTTTTTAGTAAATCTTGTTTCAAATTATATTCAGAAAAAAATTGATAACTTTGGAACTAGAGATATAGACGTTAAAGTCTCTATAATTAAAAAAAATAAATCAGGAAAACATGTGAAATACACTGTTTCTGGAAAAGTAGACGATGTTTTAAAAGTAATTAACAAAATCAAATAAAAATCTATATAGATATTATGAATATTCACGAAAAGTTAAAGCGTTGGATGTGTATTACTCAAGAAGATAGTGCTATTCTTGATTATCTTAATGCTGAGTTAAAAAAAGCTCAATCCTTGAGCTTGAATAATGAATCAAACAGATTGTTTTTATACAAAACAATTTTACTAGCCCATTTAAAATATATTCAAGTCATTAATTTACTTACAAGAGGTGATTTTTATGAAGCATGGGTAGAACTTGAAAGGATAGAAATAGATTTAATACATATTAAAGAAAATAATGAGTTTCTGCCTGAGGTTAATTTCTATGGTGTTAACTTCTTAGCGAGAATGGTATGTAATTGGCAGGCGTTATTCCCATATAAAATCTTCGGTAGTTCTCGTGAAATAATAAAAGAAGTGAAATGTTCAGTATGTAATACAACCCGTAGTTTTATTAATGATTGTGGTCATGTTAAAAATAAACTTTATAATGGAGTTCTTTGCTTTGATGAAGTGATCGATTTTGAATTAATTACTTATGACATAGTTAGTAATCCCGTTAACAAATGTAGTGTTTTTTTCTCCAATGATGGTGATCATTATAACTATTCAACTTTAATTAGTGTTGTCAAATACATACAATCCCCACATCAAATTTTCAATATTACGACCTGGAGATTTAAGGCGAAAGAACATGATGGAGTATTATCGCCAGAAAATATTTGTCCATGTGGAGATTCTTTAAAAAAATATGCAGATTGTTGTTTGCCACGTAATGGTATTTATAAAAAACATATAGATATTTGGTTTCCCTTCCCGTTGAATGTAGAACCTATTTAGAACCAGATATTCAATAACTAAAGATCCCGTTGACACAGATATTTCCATATTAAGATGTTTTCGTTATATTTTTATTCCAGTCTTTCATATTTAACTTTTGCTTTATTAATTGGTTGAGTGGGATAACGCAGCAGTCACATTAATATGATTACATAGGCTGAAAGTGCCCTTTCTATCTTGCACAAAGAGGTGACATTTTAAACTTGCTTTGACAAAGATTAATTAAGAACAAATCCAGCCGTTTCGGGCCCAGCCTTGTTCTGCTCATTCAGCGAATTATGCCCATAGATTCTATGCCATCAACGTTCATAACTGTCGTTACAGTCTTGCGTGTTCTCTACGGCAGTCACCTGCACATCCTGAAAGCGCAACCCATCCACACCGGAAATTTTCCCAAACTCTGTCGCGTCAATAAAAATCCCCTCCAGCGTTAACCCGGCCACAGGACGCTCCGGATACCCCGCAATGAAAAATGCCCGCGAGAAATATTTGTTGTCTGAGCGACGCGCCGTCATATTTTTAATCGTCAGTCCGCTGACCTCAGTAAGACCGGCTTCGCCCTCAACACCTTCAGCCAGCTTGCGCCAGTGTTCTGGTTTATCAGATAAATTGCTCTGGTCACCATAGCTGTACTGCGGAAACCAGTTCAGCTGGATCAGCACCGGAAAACGTACGTCCGTAAGACGTAAATTTTGGACGGTGATATCACGGATAAACCCGCCACGGTTGCGGGCCGACTTAATGCGAAACCCGACGCCCGTTCCGTTAAACGCGTTATCTTCTATCAGGACGCGTTCAATGCCACCTGAAGTTTCACTCCCCAGCGTGATCCCGGATCCCTTATTCAGCGTACATCCTCGAATCACTATATCCCGCGCGGTACGTGCTTTTTGCGCCGCTTCGCGTCCTCGTCCAGATTTGATGCAAATATTGTCGTCATTGCAGGACACAATGCAGCGTTCAATCCGCACCTGTTCGCAGGAGTCGACGTCAATCCCGTCGGTGCTCGGCCCCGCAGAATTGCTGATTTGCACACCCTCAACCGCGATACGGCGCGAATAACAGAGGTGTATGTTCCAGAATCCGGACTCCCGACTGGTAAAATCACGCAGCAGAATGTTCTGGCTTTCAAAGACCAGGATATTGCGCGGGCGCTGACAGTCGTAATCAATCACCCAGCGTAATCCTCTGGCGCTGTAATCGCCAACCATGCCGCTGCGTTCGTCATCGCCCCAGAAGCGTTGCCACCAGATGACACCCTGCCCGTCTATCGTACCTGTACCGGTAATGCTGACGTTTTCACAATCGATGATATTAATAATCCCTGCCGGCCAGCGCATATCAATGCCGGCCACCCGGGTGTTTATCAGGGGATAATCAGCCAGATCCTGGCTTCCAACGAGCTGTGCGCCAGCATCCAGGCGAAGCGAAACACCGCTTTTCAGAAACAGTGCGCCGGTCAGAAAACGGCCTTGAGGAATAACAATGACATCGTTCTGTTGAGCACTGTTTATGGCCTGCTGAATGGCAGACGTTGACAGGCGTTGCGCGGTTGGGTCCGCGCCGCACGCCAGAATGGAGATCGCTTTCATGGCTTGTCCTTAAACAGATGAAAGCCTTAGTCTAGAAATCCGCGTGAAGGATAACCTTTGTCTTTTTGACAGCCTGGCGGTCAGGCTGGCAAAAAAGCGGATATTTACTGGCTTGCGATCACCGTAACGCCCTTTTCTTTCATGGCGCTCACCCAGCGTTCATCCGTTGTGTTTTCAACAACCAGCGTATTCACCAGCGACAGGTCGCCAATCACGAACGCCGAGGCCGTGTTGATCTTTTCCGGCGAGGCCAGTACCACCGTTTCCGCCGCTCTGCCGGAAAATGCACGTTTGATGCACGCTTCTTCATAATCTCCGGTGGTCAGCCCGGCCTCAGGATGCACGCCGGTGACACCCATGAAAAACAGATCCGCATGAATATTATTGATGCCTTCAATTGCGGCCGCGCCGACCGTGACGATGGAGTGTTTATACAAACGACCACCGATCAGGATCACCTCTATGCTCGGATGGCCGACCAGACCCAATGCGATACCCGGGCTGTGCGTCACCACGGTTATCGGTAAATCGGGTGGCAAGAATGTAATAAGTTCGGAGGTGGTCGTCCCGCCATCAATGATCACCACCTGCCCCGGTGAAATGAGCTGCGCGCCTCGCCGTGCCACGCGTTTTTTTGCATCCATTTTGACGGACTGACGCTCGGCAAAAGGCGCAATCGCTGAAGATGCTGGCAGTGCACCGCCGTGAACACGCTGCAAACGCCCTTCTGCCGCCAGTTCACGTAAATCCCGGCGGATAGTGTCCTCAGACACCGAGAAAAAGAGGCTGAGCGCAGTTGACTGGACCTGGCCTTCCGCCTCCAGTTTTTCCAGAATCAGCTGTTTACGCTGGCTTGTAAGCATGATTTATTCCTGCTGTTGCACGATATGTCTTGTATTTGCACGATAGTGCTGTTTATGATGCTTACTCTACGAGAGGAGAGCCAAACGTGCAATCAAAACGTGCAGATATACGCATCATCAACAGCGAAACGTTGTCCGACAACTGGTATAACCTGAAAAAATACACTTTTGACTTCCAGCGTAGCGATGGCGAGTGGCAGCGGCAAGAGCGTGAAGTGTATGACCGGGGGAATGGCGCGACGATCCTGCTCTATAATCGCGACAGCAAAACCATCATTCTGACGCGTCAGTTCCGTTTCCCGGTGTTTATCAATGGTCACGAAGAGGATCTCATTGAGGCGGCCGCCGGGTTGCTTGATAACCTTGACCCGGAAAGCCGGATTAAGGCCGAAGCGGAAGAAGAAACCGGGTTTAAGGTGACGCGCGTAGAGAAAATTTTTGAGGCCTATATGAGCCCGGGCTCGGTTACCGAGAAACTCTACTTCTATCTGGCGGAATATCATCCGCAGGATCGGACCAGCGCGGGCGGCGGCGTTAAAGCTGAGGGGGAAGATATCGACGTGCTGGAAATGACGCTGGACGACGCGCTTCGGGGCATTGAAAATGGGCAGATCGTCGACGGAAAAACCATCATGCTGCTCTATCACCTGGCCCTCAAAGGCATTTTATAATCTCACCATTAGCCAGATACCTGCCCCGGCGCAGGTATTTGCCTGTGCTATTCTTGCTGAACACCTCAACATGGAGATGCGAAAATGGCCGACTGGGATCCCTCTCTTTATCTACAGTACAGCGCAGAACGCACACGTCCCGCCGCTGAGTTACTGGCCCGGGTGCCGCTTGCTGACATAACCTCAGCCGTGGATTTGGGCTGCGGGCCAGGCAACAGCACCGCGCTGCTGAAACAGCGCTGGCCTTCTGCGCAGATCGCCGGCGTGGATAACTCCCCGGCCATGCTGGAGGAAGCCCGACAGGCCCTGCCAGACTGCCACTTTGTTGAGGCAGATATCCGGCACTACAAACCTGACCAGCCGCTCAGCCTGATCTACGCCAACGCCTCATTGCAATGGATCCCGGACCATTACCACCTTCTGCCACACCTGGTTTCACTGCTCCAGTTAAACGGCGTGCTGGCGGTGCAAATGCCTGACAACTGGCTTGAGCCGACGCACGCCCTGATGCGTGAAGTTGCCTGGGAACAGGGCTACCCCGATCGTGGCCGCGAGCCATTGCCGGGTATCCATGCCTACTACGATATTCTGACGGAAGCGGGATGTGACGTGGATATCTGGCGCACCACCTACTTCCATCAGATGAGCTCTCATCAGGCGATTATTGACTGGATCAGCGCGACGGGGTTACGGCCGTGGTTACAGGAACTCAACGAAAGCGAGCAGAAAAACTATCTGAAACGCTACCTTGAGCTGCTGGAAGAGCAGTATCCGCTCCAGGAGAACGGGCAGATACTGCTGGCTTTTCCGCGCCTGTTTATGGTGGCTCAGCGGGTTCCGTAAGCCGGATCAGGAACGCGCTTCCTTGAGCAACTGCTGAATCACGGCCTCCTGCTTGTCGTAGTTACCTTCGCCAAACGCGGTGTAACGCAGTTGCCCTTTCGCATCGAAATAGTAATGCGCTGGCCAGTACTGATTTCCGAACGCGCTCCAGATTTTGTAGTTATTATCCGTCACTACGCGGTACGGCAGCTGCCATTTATTGACCGCGTTTTTCACCGATGATAACGGTTTTTCCCAGGGGTATTCCGGGGTATGGACGCCAATCACCATCAGACCTTGTGACTCATATTTCTTCGCCCAGTCTCGAACATGCGGAAGGGTATGCTGGCAGTTGATACAGTCCCAGGTCCAGAAATCGATAAGCACAACTTTCCCCCGCAAGGCCTCAGACGTGACAGGGTCACCGTTTACCCAGCCCGTACCGCCGCTTAATGATGGTAGCTGGCTGCTCGTTGTTGCGTCAGCGACTGGTTGCAGTTTCACCTGCGTGGAGGATGGTTGCGCAAGGCTCAACAGAGCGTTTTCCAGCTGGTCGGCAATACCGTTGGCACCTTTCAGGGCTGAGGTCATCCCGCTGGCGTTGAACGCAACGGCAGCTAACATCATCACTCCCGCTCCCTGACGCAAACGCGCCATCAATGCGGATTTGACTCTCAGAGGGGTTATCAGCTTACGGCCCCCCGCGACAAGCAGCCCCAGCATCAACGCGCATCCACTGCCGTAAGCGGCTAACAGCGCTCCGGTTGCGATGGCCGAGTGGCCCGCAATATTAATGCTGAAGATCGCCCCGAGAATCGGTCCGGCACAGGGGGACCACAGAAGTCCAACGGCCAGCCCTGCCAGAAAAGCCGAAACCAGGCCGCGTCGCTGAACGCTGTGGGTGTTGAGAACGTTTCCCGCACTGACCGCCGGACGGGCAATGCGCTGAGCAAACTGCGGGAAGATCAGAGCCAGGGCGGCAATGCTCAGTATCAGCAGCGCAATCCAGCGACCGATAACGGTGGCGTCAGCGATCCACTCGCTGGCAACCGTTACTACCATCGCCACCAACGTGAACATCACAATCATTCCCGACAGAAGCGCCAGAATGTGTTTGCGCTGCCCCTGAAAGCCAGCGAACAGCAGAGGAATGACGGGAAGCGTGCACGGACTGAGCAGGCTAATCATGCCGCCCAAAAAAGCGATTATCAGAAACATAACGACCTCACGATACGGTTGCTGCGAAGGTGCAGTGAGGTTATTTGACCGTACGAATGTGTTCAGGCCGTGTGCGAAAAGCTGAATTTTGTCTGCCTGCGTATCGGCACGGGGTGCAGATACACAGGCGTACAATTAACCGCGCGGAAGAGTCACGCTTACGGCCAACCCGCCCTCTGCCCGGTTTGCAATATGCAATTTCCCGTCAAGCTGGGCGGTGAGCTGCGCGGCAATGGCGAGGCCTAACCCGGTGCCGCCCGTTTCGCGGTTGCGCGACGTTTCAACCCGGTAGAACGGCTGTAACACCGCCTCCAGTTCTGCCTCCGGGATGCCGGGGCCGTTATCCATAATACGGATCGCTACCTGCCTTTCATCTTCATCAATCTCTATAACCGCGCTATCGCCAAACTTGAGCGCATTATCCAGCAGATTGGTCATTACCCTGCGCAATGCCTGTGGACGAGTAACGATCGGCAGACGCGCATTACGTGCATGAAACTGCACGTTTTTACCAATGTCCTGATAATCACTGGCGATGCTGTTAACCCACGCGTTCAGCTCCAGCTTCAGCGTGGTCTCTTCCAGTGATTCTGATGACCGGGCATAGGCAATCCCCTCCCGTACCAGGCGCGACATATTATCCAGGTCGCTCAGCAGCTTATCGCGGAGTTCGGGCTGATCTGCCATTTCGATCCGCAGCTTCATGCGCGTGATGGGCGTCTGGAGATCGTGAGAAATGGACGCCAGAATCTGCGCGCGTTCACGCAGATACGTTTGTATCCGCGACTGCATCTCATTAAAAGCGTGTGCAGCCTGGCGCACTTCAACCGGTCCTTTTTCAGTCATCGGTGAATGGGCCGCAGGATCGAGGGAATCAACCGCACGCGTGAATTGCAGGAAAGGCCGGACAACCTGGCGTACGGCAATCCAGGAGCAGAGCGCGACAAGTAACAGCTGAAGAACTAGCACCACGGGTAACCAGCTGGCGACAGGCGGCATGCGCGGGATCAGATCGATAGTGAGCGGTGCGCCGTCGCGGAGCGTCAGATGGGCCTGAATATGGGAGATCGGCCCTGGCACCGCCGTAAACTGGAGCGGATATTGGGCTGAAAGCGTCTCTTTCAGGGTGCGAATTGCATCCCGCGAGCGCTTGTCCGTTGGTGCGGCGCCTGCCTCGCCGGGGCCAAGGATATAACGATAATTACCGCGACTGAGCCGTTCCAGCCACTCTGGCCGCTCTTTGCCCGGAAGCCGGTCGAGAATGGCCACGCTGGTCGCCACGTCATTCTCAAGATTGCCCAGCATAACCGTGCGCGCGCTGTGCATTCGCTCAACCATGACCAGCGTCAGGCTGAGCGCGTTAGCCAGTAAAAGTCCAAGCAGCACAATGATCAGCAGCCGGGCCAGTAAGGTGCGGGGCCACAGCGTCATTCATTGGCCTCGACGATGGTCACCGGCATGGTAAAAACGTAGCCTTCGCTGCGAACGGTTTTAATGTAGGCCGGCGTGCGGGCATCTTCATTCAGGCGCTGTCGCACGCGGCTCACCAGGAGATCAATCGAACGCTCAAACAGCTCGGCATCACGTCCCTGCGTCAGGTTCAGCAGCTGATCGCGGGTCAGCACCCGTTGAGGATGATCGAGGAATACGCGCAAAAGGCGATATTCCGCCCCGCTGAGCGCCACAACCATCCCCTCGTTATCAATCAGATGACGCGCCACGGTATCCAGTTGCCATTCACCGAACACCACCAGGCGCCCTGCCTCGGTCACCTGAAGATTAGGCGGCATAGTACGAAAACGACGCAGGATAGCTTTGATACGCGCCAGCAGTTCGCGGGCCACAAACGGTTTCACCACATAATCGTCGGCGCCCATCTCCAGTCCCAGGATCCGGTCCGTGTCCTCGTTGCGCGCGGTGAGCATCAGGATCGGCAGATCCTTATGCCTGCTGCTGCGCAGCTGTCGACACAGCGTCAGGCCATCATCGCCGGGCATCATCACGTCCAGCACCACCAGGTCGATATGCTGTTTGTCGAGCACTACGCGCATCTCTTTCCCGTTCGCCGCGCCAGAGGCGTGGTAACCGGATTTCACGAGGTAATCGACAATCAGTTCACGAATATCCCTGTCGTCATCGACGACAAGGATGTGATCAATATGCTCCACCGCAGGCTCCTGATTAAGAGGTAACGGATTGAAAATAGCACATATCAGAGCTTATCCGCGTCGACAACGGCTTTAACAAAGTCCTGCGGATCTTCCTGCGGCGGGTTGTGGCCAACCGTTGCGCCGAAAGTACGGTGCTCATATTTTCCGGTGAATTTCCCTGCATAGGCTGCGGGTACAGGATGTGGTGCTCCGTTGTTACCGCCCTCGATGGTGATGGTCGGCACCGTAATATTCGGCAGCGTAGCCAGCTTTTGTTCGTAGGCGTCATATTTCTGCTCACCCTTCTCCAGCCCCAGACGCCAGCGGTAATTACTGAGCGTGACGGCAACGTGGTCCGGGTTATCGAGGGATTTGGCGCTGGCATTGAAGGTGGCATCGCTGAATTTCCAGACAGGCGAAGCCTGGGACCAAATCAACCGGGCAAAATCGTGCGTATTTTTAGCATAGCCCTCCGCCCCGCGCGGCGTGGCGAAATAGAACTGATACCACCACTGAACCTCTGCCTTCGGCGGTAAAGGCTGTTTGCCAATCGCCTGGCTGCTGATCAGGTAGCCACTTACCGAGACCAGCGATTTCACCCGTTCCGGCCAGAGCGCTGCAACGATATCTGCCGTACGCGCCCCCCAGTCATAACCGGCAAACACAGCCTGTTTGATATTCAGGGCGTCCATCAGGTTGACGATGTCTTTTGCCATTGCCGAAGGCTGGCCGTTTCGCGGCGTTTTATCAGAAATAAAGCGTGTGGTGCCGTACCCGCGCAGGGACGGCACAATGACACGATACCCCTTCGCGGCCAGCGCGGGGGCCACTTCTTCATAACTGTGAATGTCGTACGGCCAGCCATGTAGCAGGATCACCGGTTGCCCCTCTTTTGGCCCGATATCGATGTAACCGACGTTCAAATCGCCAGCGTTAATCTGTTTAACCTGGTTAAAGGCCGACGCGTAATCCTTCCCCGTCGCTTCTGCCTGGCAGGACATCACGGTGCCAAGTGATACGGTCAGGGCGACGGCTGAGTATGCGAGTTTATTAAACATGATGTTATCTCCGGGT
Organism: Enterobacter sp. CRENT-193; assembly: GCF_002787395.1. NCBI lineage: Bacteria > Pseudomonadati > Pseudomonadota > Gammaproteobacteria > Enterobacterales > Enterobacteriaceae > Enterobacter > Enterobacter sp. CRENT-193. The sequence continues at coordinate 3,308,951 of NZ_CP024812.1, forward strand.
AAGTTCAGTTGACGGAGATATAACACCATGCGTTTGTATAGGAGATGTGTGCGGATGCGGTTTTATTGCATACCTGTGTATGTATCACAGAGGCAGATACAGTGTGATACAAACCCAGGTATTAAACGACTAAAGCGAGATTCGGTACCGGACGTAATCGTCGGCTTCACCATAGTGATCATACAGCTTACGCGCCGGATTGTTCATGCGGGTTACCCAGTAGAGTTTTGACCACCCTTCCCGCTTGCCTTCATCGATCAGGGCGTCGATAAGCGCTTTACCCGCCCCTGCGCCACGTTCGGCAGCGTCAACAAACAGATCTTCCAGATAGCAAACGGGCGCGGTTGACCAGGTCCCTTCATGCAGGACGCACATGGCGAAGCCGATGACGCGGCCGTCCTTCTCCACGACACGGCAAAACAGAGATGATGAATCTGCGAGCGCCCTGTCCCAGGTGGCCGCGGTAACGGACTCGTCAAGGTAGCACTCATAAAAATGGGTATAGCCATCCCACAGCGGTCGCCATTGTGGGTAATCATCTGTGCATAAAGGACGTACGGTTAGCGTCAACTGTTCTGACCTTACAAATCAATTGCCATTTCAATACAGCGTAAATGCGCGTCGGCCATACGCGAGTAATGCGTATTTTCACCCAGCATGGCAAAACCCACTAGATTTTGCAGCCATGGCGAATCGCTTCGTTACGGACGTGCCAGAGTGTTTCGGCTTCTTCGGGCCTGGCTTTTCTCAGCATCATATAACCCCTTTTATGGATAAACCTGAATAACAAAAGCACGACCAAATAGAATGTGATATTGATGAAAATACCAGAACCCAAACAAAAGCATAACGCTTAATTATGGAGATCAGCGGATGACCATACCCACGCTTACCACCGAGCGCCTGATATTACGCCCCCTGATTGCAGAAGATGCCGTCCAGATCCAGCAACGCTATCCGCGCTGGGAGATTGTCCGCTATATGGTGGCTTCAGTCCCCTGGCCCTACCCGGAAAACGGTGCAGAAAATTATGTCAACAACGTTGCACTGCCCGATATGGCCAAAGGGATTGCGTGGTTCTGGACGATTCGCCGTCGCGAAGCGCCTGACGAACTGATGGGGTTGATTTGCCTGTATGACGTGGAGGACAACAACCGGGGCTTCTGGCTCGCGCCGGAATTTCAGGGCCAGGGATATATGCGCGAGGCGAGCATTGCGGCCACGGATTACTGGTTCAATACGCTTAACAAACCGGTGTTGCGCGCGCCGAAAGCGGCTGCAAACAGCCGCTCCCGACGTATTTCAGACAGCAGCGGCATGCGGCTCATCAGGACGGAGAAGAAAGCCTATGTCAGCGGTCTGCTGGATTCGGAGCTGTGGGAAATCACCCGCGACGAGTGGAATGCCCGTCAGGTCAGCTGATAATGCTTATCCGGCATCAGTCTTTCAGGGATGTTCTCTTCATCGTTCATCTGCAACAGATCGCGCTCCATCATGTTGCAGATGGCGTCCAGCGGCAGATCGTTATCTTCCGTTCCAAACGGATCTTCCAGCTCTTCCGCCAGCGTGTCCAGCGAGATAAAGGTGTAGGAAATCAGTGCAGAGACAAAGGGCGTCATGTAATGCAGATCAACGACCAGCGCAAACGGCAGCATGATGCAGAACAGATACACCGTCCGGTGCAGGATCAGCGTATAGGCAAACGGGACTGGCGTATTGGCGATACGCTCACAGCCAGCCAGCACGATGGACATATCATTCAGGCGGTTGTTGAGGCTGTGAAACAGAATGTCTGAAAGGTGCCCGCTACGCCGCCGCACGGCCAGCCACTCCCCCATGATCAGCAGGATACGGTTCGCCGGCGAGTTGGCGTCCATCACTTTGCGTAAATCGTCTGGAGCCAGATAGCGGGACAGCTGATCGGCATTGGTTTCTCTGCGTAGAGTCATTCGCAGACAGTTAGCAAACGCGATTTGCAGGCGGACAAACTCACCAAGATGTTTATCATCCGGCAAGGTGTTTTTTACCTCGCGAAACAGCGAGCGCGCCGCTATCATCAACTGCCCCCAAAGCAGACGCGCCTCAACGTAGCGCGAATAACAGGCGTTATTGCGAAACCCCAGGAAGATGGCGATAGCCACACCCAGAATGCTGAACGGCGCGACGGTAAACCGGATACCCAGCGAGGTGTACCACGGCAGCATGACAATCACGGCGATGGAAAGCAGGAAGTTAAGCAGCAGTCGGGTATAAATTTTGGGAAGTACCGAACCATGCCAGACAAAAATCAGTTGCAGCCAGTGCTGTTGAGGACGAACAATCATAATCAGCTTCAGAAAAGTAAAGAGCGCGGCTATTAAACGTGATCCCCCTCACGGTTGCAAGCATGTTAATAGCTCATTGCATTTTCTGACCTGTTAAGCCTGAACCGCGCGGTGCCGCAAGTGCTTTCTAAAAAAAGAACGGATAGTATGTTGTAACTAAATAGGGTCTTTAAAAAACCCGGCAAACGCCGGGCATTATGATTAGCAGAGCGGTTTTACCGCATCGCGCATGCCTTTGCTTAAAATTGCATCCAGATCCAGCGCAACCTGTTCTACCAGTCCGTTCACCAGAGTGAGATCCTGTTCCCAGTGCTCGCTCACGCTTAACACCGACGATACCAGTTCACGGGTAGTGACCTGTTTGTCGTGATGTTGCGTCCACAGCTGCTGGTAACGTTCAAGCCAGTGCGCATCGTCCTGCACCGGATAGCGCTCACCGTTGCGCTCGGCACGGTAAAATGCAATCAGCGCCGCCAGAGCAAAGGTCAGACGTGCTGGCAGTTTGCCGGTCGCCTTCTGCCCTGCCAGCAGTTGCGGCAGAATGCGGGTGCGGTACTTGGTCATCCCGTTCAGTGCAATCGACAGCAGCTGATGCTTAATGTACGGATTACGGAAACGCCCCGTTACGGCACTGGCGAAGGAGTGCAGCTCGTCGCGCGGCAGATCCAGGACGGGAATAATTTCCTCATAAATAGCCTTCTCTACGAACGCGCAAATTTCCGCGTCGTTCATGGCTTCCCCTACCGTATCCAGGCCGGCCTGAAAAGCGACCGGAACCAGCGCCGTGTGCGCACCGTTGAGGATCGCCACCTTACGCTCTTTATACGGTTTAATATCGTCAACAATCAGGACGTTAAGCGAGTATTTATCCAGGCGCAGTTCTGCTGCAAGTGATTTTGGCCCCTGAATAACAAACAGATAGAAATGTTCTGCCGTGTCGAGGAAGCTGTCTTGATAGCCCAGACCAGCTTCCAGCTCTGCCACCTCATCACGCGGATAGCCGGTAACAATGCGGTCAACCAGCGTCGAACAGAAAGTGTTAGCATCATTCAGCCACGCAATGAATGCCGCCGGCAGTGCCCACTCCTGTGCATAACGTAGCACCAGTTCACGCAGGGCATCGCCGTTGTAGTCGATAAGCTCACAAGGAATAATGATCCAGCCTTTATCCGCAGCCCCGTTAAAGTAGGTAAAGCGTTCGAACAGCAGACGCGTCAGTTTGGCCGGATAGCTGGCAGCAGGCGCATCGTCAAACTTATCCCCCGCATGATAGCTGATGCCCGCCTCCGTGGTATTGGAGAAGACAAACCGCATGTCCGGGTTATGGGCGAGCGCCAGAAATTCATCGTACTGGCTGTAGACGCTGATTTCACGATTTACGGAACGAATAAGACGCGCATCGCTTACCGCTTCTCCCTGCTCATTCAGACCACGAATAATTGTGGTATACAGACCATCCTGGGTGCTCAGCGACGGCGGAAAATCGCTCTGGATCGGCCGCACAATCACCACACCGGCATTGAGATCGGTATGCTCGTTTAAGAGGTCGATTTGCCAGTCAACGAACGCGCGCAGGAAGTTACCTTCGCCAAACTGGATGATACGTTCAGGGTAGCACGCACCGGGAAAATCACGACGGTTGAGAGTGTTCACAATGGAGGTCCTTTATGATTAGTCATACAGCCTGATAAGATTGGTGTGATAACTTATCAAAACTTCAGGACCAGAACCCCTGTCTGGATCAACTCAGGACGCGATGGTGAAAAATATCAAAGAAATTTATAGAACATCGAGGTCGCCGTCATGTCCCCGTTCGGCATCAGGGCGTAGCGTGGGATCTCCCCCGCCTTTTGCCAGCCCGCTCTCTGATAAAACGTCTCCGCGCCGCTGCCGGTCGAGGTATCAAGCACCAGCACCGTAAGCGCTTTTTCACGCGCAACCGCCTCCAGGGATTCCATCAGCGCCATTGCCGCCCCTTTACGGCGCGCTTTCTCATGAACCAGCAGTTTCGCGACATCAGCACGGTGCGGCTGGTTTTCAGGCTGATCGGTGATCAGCTGGACCGTGCCAGCCAGCCCCTGCTCCGCATCAAAACAGCCCAGGACGGTACGCTCGTCGCGCCCGACGCTGTCTGCGACGCCGAGCCAGAAGGTTTGGGCTTTCGCGGCAGAAAAAGGCAGCATAAAGCTGACGGAGGCGCCGCCGTTGACACAGTTGACGAGAATATCGTTCAGGGCATCAATGTGGGTGAGGATGTCCTGTCGGGAGAGAGGTTTAATCAGCATGGGAGAGTTCATTGCGCGTCCTTAGGTTGAATCTCTCCACTTTGCTATTAACATTTTTGTAACGCAATAAGCGATGACATAGGATTTCGTTATGTCATTTTTCGCCGTGGTGTTGCCGCTTCATGGCGTACATTTGCGCATCCGCGTGTTTTAACCATGCCTGAATATCGTTGCGGTGGTGATCGAACTCGCTCAGCCCCCAGGAGAACTGTAACGACCAGGGATGCAGCTGACGCGCGTTATACTTTTCCGTTTGTTCGACGAGATACTGCATGGCGATCCAGGCGCCAGGCTCATCGGTATCCGCAAACAGCACCGCGAACTCATCTCCCCCGAAACGTACCAGCAGATCGGCCTCGCGGAACGAGGAACGCATCAGGGCGGCCATCGCTTTCAGAGCTTTGTCACCCTCCTGATGTCCGAAGCGATCGTTAATGGTTTTGAAATGGTCCAGATCCAGCCAGCCAAGGGTTAACGGTTCTGCCCGACGCTGCGAAACCGACAGTGCAAACTGCGCAAACTGGTTAAACCCGCGACGGTTAAACAATCCCGTGAGTTCATCGGTCGTGGCGGCGCTAACGGCTGCAAATTCATCCTCCGCCAGCGCGCTGAGATCGGCCAGTACGGCGGCATCCGCCGCGGTAAACTCCCGCGGCGCGTAATCAATGAGACACAACGATCCTACGCACGCCCCGTCGCGTAAACGCAGCGGGAAACCGGCATAAAAGCGCACGCCCGGATCTCCCGCCACCTGCGGATTATCCGCGAAGCGTTCGTCCAGCAGCGTGTCACTCACCACCAGCGGCGCGTCACCCAGGATCGTATGACCGCAAAACGAGAGGTCGCGAGGCTGGCTGGCGAGTGCCCGGCCGTCAGCAGATTTCACGATCGCGGCGTGGTCATCCACCAGCGTAATCATCGCCAGCGGCACCCTGAAAAAGCGTGTTGCCAGCCGCGTAAGACGATCAAACGCGGGATAATTGTCGATCTCAAGCAGACCGGATTCGCGCAGCGCATTCATGCGCTGCGCTTCATTAACGGGAATTTGAGGTGCCTTCATAACGTCTCCTGACGCTGAGCATTAGTAAAAGCGTAGCTTAAACAGAGACATTGTCAGTTCAGGAGGCACGATTTACCTCTATGACCAGCCAATGATGGATTACGTTGACGATATACTGTTGTTGCTGCGCACTCAGCGGCACGCCCTGCGGAATAGCGTGCCACTTAGCCAGACAGCCCCGACAGCAGGTTGCCGTGGCATGCTGGGCGATAAAAACCGGATGGCCGCGCATCGGCGTCTGCTTACCGTCATTCACCGGGTGTGCAGGCGCCAGCCGCGCGGCGACAAAATCGGCGGCATGCTTATCGATAGTCTCTGCGCCCTTATCCCAACAGTATTGCCGCTCTTTCGTCCCTAAATGAAATCGTGAACGAAACGTGGAGCGAGCCAGGCGCGCGAACAGAGGATCTAACGTGGACATCAGTATACGGACCGTCCAAGACGTTTGGTCAGCTGTTCCAGCGCCGCTACGCCCGCCAGTGAATTTCCGGTCTCGTCCAGTTCCGGGCTCCAGACGGCAATCGCCATCTCGTGGGGGACAATCGCCACGACCCCACCGCCAACGCCGGATTTAGCCGGCAGCCCCACGCGCCAGGCAAACTCCCCGGCATTCTGATACATTCCACTGGTTGCCATTAAGGCGTTGATCTGCCGGGCCTGCATTGGGGAAACAACGTCCTCGCCCAGATGAGGGGCATGGCCCTGATGCGCCAGAAACAGAAAAGTCTGCGCCAGTTCAACGCAGTTCATCTTCAGCGCGCAGTAATGAAAATAGTTTTGCAGCACCGTGGCAACGTCATTATGAAAGTTGCCGAAGGACTTCATCAGCCAGGCGATGGCGGCGTTACGTGCAGAGTGTTCAAACTCAGAGCGCGCTACCACCGGATCGTAGGCGATGTCCTGCACGCCGGAAAGCTGCCGCACAATCTGGAGCATCCGCTGGCGCGGCGCGCTCAGCCGGCTTTGCAGCATATCGCACACCACCAGCGCCCCGGCGTTAATAAATGGGTTACGCGGCTTACCCTGTTCGATTTCCAGCTGAAGAAGGGAGTTAAAAGGCTGACCGGACGGATCTTTGCCCACCCGCTGCCAGATCTCCTGCTCGTCATACTGGCGCATGGCGGCAACGAGGCTAAGCACTTTTGAGATCGACTGAATGGAAAATCGCTCCAGCGCGTCTCCCGCCTGAAAACGCTGCCCGTCGACAGTACAAATGGCGATGCCGAGCTTATTACCGCTGATCGAGGCCAGCGCGGGAATGTAATCGGCAACCTTACCCTGCCCCAGTAACGGACGAACCTGCGCCAGAATCTCGTCCAGCATCTCATTATGGATGACCGCAGCCACACTTTGCTCCTTGCCCTCAGGCTAAAACGGGCTGCGAGTATAACAGAGGCTTATACGTCACGTCAGGCAGGGAGACGAAAACGCGAGACGGCCTGCAACAAAAGATCGGACTGTTGATGCAGGCGCTCAGAGGCATTTGACGCTTCGCTAACCAGCACATCAGTCTGACGTGATACCTGATTCAGCGCCTGAAGCTGACGGGTCATCTGATGGATGCTATCCCCCTGATTCAGGGTGGCCAAGGAAATATCATTCAGCAGGCTGCTCAGATTCGCCACCAGCCCGGTGACCTGTTGCAAATTCTCTTCCAGACGGTTTACCACCTGAGATCCTTCCTCAATGCCCTGAAGCGAGTGGTTAATCAGCGCCTGGATGGTTTGCGTAGAGTGACTGCTTTTTCTGGCCAGCAACCCCACTTCCCGGGCGACCACCGCAAATCCGCGCCCCTGCTCTCCTGCATGGGCGGCTTCAATGGCAGCATTGAGGGCGAGAATGTTGGTCTGAAACGCCACGCTGTCGATCATCGCGACGATCCCGCGCATCTCTGAGGATCGGTCGACGATCGTCTGCATCGAGCCATTCACCGCCGTCATCATTTGCTCCCCGCCTACGGCAGCCTGTCGGGCTTCATCCGCGCGCGAGCGGGCGAGTTTTGCATAACCTGTGTTCCCCTCAACGTGGGTTTCGAGATCGGCGATATGCGCGGTCACCTCCTCCAGCTCTTTGGCTTGTCGCGTAGACTGCTGATAAAGCTTCTGATTCCCCTGCGCAAGTGACCCAATATTTTCAACCATGGCGGTAGTGGCCTCGCTGACCTGAGTCACCAGCTGCTGTAGCCCAAGCTGCATGGCGGTAATACTGCCGCAGAGCTGGCTGATTTCACGGTTAAAGCGCACAACGTCAGGCGGCGTGCCTGATAAATCCCCTGCCGCAAGCTGGTTAATATGGATAATCAGACGGCGTAGCGGGGATATCACCCACTTCGCCATTCCAAACCAGACGGCTATGGCAATGGCCAGCAGCACCAGCGGCGCAAACAGGAACAGCCGTTGCAGGCCTGAGAGTTGTTCCATGAGCGACTGACGCCCCTGTATCGCCTGCTTCTCACTCCGTTGCTGATAGCGTGCAAAGTTGTCATTAAAATCGGTCTGAAAGGCCTGGGCGGGTACGGCAAAAAAGAGGTCGATGCTGTTGGTTTTCACCAGCCCTTCCGCCTGCTCGCTAATGGCACCGAAGAACAGCTGATAGCTGTTAACAAGCCCCTCGTCCTGCGGAGGATTAAGTGCGAGCCATGCTTGCCATGCCTGTTGAGACGCCGCCAGGGATTTTTGCGCCTCGTCCATCAGGCTATGCCAGCTCCCTTCCGAGCCGGTCTCTTTATCCTGCATAAAGTACACGCCGGAGCGGTTGAGCAGATCGCTTGCGGCCAGCAGAGAAATACGGGCCTGATCCAGCCTGCTCTGTTGCTGCCAGGCCAGCTGATTGCGCTGTTCGTTACGCTGGGCTTGATTCAGGGAGGCGGTCAGCAGGAAGGAGGAAGAGAGTTGCAGGGCGGAGAAAAGGCCAATAATACAAAAGATGCCGGTCAGCAGGCCAAACTGACGAGGAATAAAGCGCGGCGCAAGACGGCGAAAAATTTGCGTTAGGTTCATAATTTTCTTCTGTAACAATACGTTAGGCGCGAGCGAGTCTACGAAACGAAAATGACAGAACCATTACGCAAAAATGACAGGAAACGTGAATTGCCGGGTAGCGGCCTGGCCTTACCCGGCAACAATATTAGATGCGGTCCTTCCACACCGTCTGCACATTACAGAACTCATGCAGACCGAAATGAGACAGCTCTCGCCCGAAGCCGCTCTTCTTCACTCCGCCAAAGGCAACGCGCGCATCGCTTGCGCTATAGCCGTTGATAAAGACTCCGCCGCACTCCAGCTCGCGAGAGAAGGTTTCAGCCAGCGCATCGTTCGCGGTAAAGACCGTCGCCGATAAGCCAAAATCGCTGTCGTTAGCCAGCTGCAACGCGTGCGCCGCATCATTGGCGACGGTAATCGCGGCCACCGGGCCAAACAGCTCCTGACGGAAGGCCGTCATCTGTGGGGTGACGCCGCCGAGTACGGTTGGCGCATAATAGTTACCGCTCCCGGCAAGCTTCTCTCCGCCGAGCAGCAGGGTCGCCCCTTCCGCCAGCGTAGCCTGCACCTGCTGATGTAGTTCATCGCGAAGATCAAATCGCGCCATCGGGCCAATATAGTTATCTTCCTCATCCGGTGCGCCCATCTTCAGCGCCTTGACCGCGTCAACAAAGCGTTGGGTAAAGGCGTCCGCTACGCCCGCTTCCACAATAAAGCGTTTTGCCGCCGCACAAACCTGTCCGGTATTCTGATAACGTCCGGCCACCGCCGCGTTGACGGCCAGATCAAGATCCGCATCGTTCAGAACGATAAACGGATCGGAACCGCCCAGCTCCAGCACGCATTTCTTCAGCGCCGCGCCCGCCTGCGCGCCAATTGCCGCACCAGCCCGAACGCTGCCGGTTACGGTCACCGCCGCGATACGCCGATCGTTAATCGCCTGGCTGACGCCGTCATTCGTCGCGTTCACCCAGCCAAAGACCCCCTCCGGGAAACCGGCATCCGCGAATACCTTCCCGATCAGCTCCGCCGAGCCGAGCACATTTGGCGCATGTTTAAGCAGATAGCTGTTCCCTGCCAGCAGGATCGGCACCGCACCGCGCAGCACCTGCCAGAGCGGGAAATTCCACGGCATCACCGCAAGAATAGGTCCCAGCGGACGGTACTCAATCACCGCATTTTCGACCTGGGTTGATTCCGGGTGCAGCATCGACGGGCCGTGTTCAGCGTACCAGTCGCAAAGGCTGGCGGACTTAGCCACCTCCGCACGCGCCTGCACAATGGGCTTGCCCATCTCCCGGGAGATAGTCTGCGCCATCTCTTCCGCACGGCTACGCAGTGCCGCACCCAGATCGCGAAGTTTTTGCGCCCGGTGCGCCACGCTTTCGCGTCGCCATTGACGAAAACCGGTATCCGCCTGTGCAATGGCACGCTCAACGTCACGGGACGTTGCCCACGGGTAAGCAGCCAGCGTTTCGCCGGTAGCCGGGTTGACAGAGTGGGCATGGGTAGCAGATGAATACGTCATGATGTCCTCCACGTAATAACAGTTGATTGATTGTGGCCTACTCTGCTATTTCTTAAAAATGAATAATACTCACCACCTTATTCACGAATCGAGAACGGCATGGACTTAACACAGCTTGAGATGTTTAACGCCGTCGCACTGACCGGCAGCATTACCCAGGCGGCGCAGAAGGTACACCGGGTGCCCTCAAACCTCACCACCCGCATCCGACAGCTAGAAGCGGATCTCGGCGTGGAGCTGTTTATTCGCGAGAATCAGCGCCTGCGGCTTTCCCCCGCCGGGCACAATTTTTTGCGCTACAGCAAACAGATCCTGGCGCTGGTCGACGAAGCGCGAATGGTCGTCGCCGGGGATGAACCGCAGGGATTATTCTCGCTCGGCGCGCTGGAAAGTACCGCCGCCGTACGCATTCCGGAAAGTCTGGCGCGGTTTAACCAGCGCTATCCGCGCATTCAGTTTGCGTTATCCACCGGGCCTTCCGGTACGATGATTGACGGCGTGCTTGAAGGGACGCTTAGCGCCGCCTTTGTCGACGGGCCGCTCTCGCACCCGGAACTGGAAGGGATGCCGGTTTACCGGGAAGAGATGATGCTGGTCACCCCTGCGGGCCACGCGGAAGTGTCAAAAGCCACGCAGGTGAGCGGCAGCGACGTGTATGCCTTTCGCGCCAACTGTTCTTACCGGCGTCATCTGGAGAGCTGGTTCCATGCCGACCGCGTAACGCCGGGAAGGATCCATGAGATGGAGTCCTACCACGGGATGCTCGCCTGTGTGATTGCCGGGGCAGGCATTGCGCTGATGCCCCGCTCCATGCTGGAGAGCATGCCGGGGCATCATCAGGTGGCGGCGTGGCCGCTGGCGGAAAACTGGCGCTGGCTCACCACCTGGCTGGTGTGGCGACGCGGGGCGATGACCCGCCAGCTGGAGGCATTTATCGCGCTGCTGGACGAGCGTCAGCCACCTGCGCCCAGTTGTTAAAGTTGAACGTAGTCCTGGAGTCGAAGGAAAATTTTTCCCTTCATATACAGCGTGGCCTGCCCTCCAATCAGCACGCGGTCGCCTTTCAGCTCGCAGCGCAGATCCCCGCCGCGCAAGGAGACCTGGCGGGCCGACATCTGCGTTTTACCAAGCTTTTCGCTCCAGTACGGGATCAGCATGCTGTGAGCTGATCCCGTCACCGGATCCTCCGGCACCCCTTCCCCCGGGCAGAAGAAGCGGCTGACGAAATCATACTCATCTCCCGGCGCTGTAACGCAGACCATTTTCCCCAGCGGGAGCATGGCAGTGATATCCGGCGTCAGCGCCTCCACCTGCCGCTGGCTGTCGAGCACCACCATGTAGTCACGCCCCACACGGACCTCGTTTGTCGCGTTAATGCCCAGCGCGCTGAACAGCACTGGGGGTGGAGTATCGACAACCTCGGTTGACCACGCCGGGAAATTAAGCGTCAGCCAGTCGCCGCTGCGTTGTACCGTCAGTTCGCCGACAAAGCGCGTGGTGAAGGTGATTTCCGTATGCGGATAATCCAGGTATTCAAAAATAACGTGAGAAGCCGCGAGGGTTGCGTGGCCACAGAGGTTAATTTCATCCTGCGTGGTAAACCAGCGCAGTTCAAACCCGTTATCCGTTCGGACAAAAAACGCCGTCTCTGACTGATTATGCTGCTTCGCCATCTTCAGCAGCGTCTCATCCGGTAGCCACGCTTCCAGCGGACACACCGCCGCCGCATTGCCGCCGAACGCCCTGTCGCTGAAAGCATCTACCAGATAAAAATCAATTTCCTGCATCGTTGGTTCCTCTTAGATTTATTCAGCGCAGAAATACTGTGCCCTTCAGATACAGCGCCGCCTGCCCGCCCATCCGCACGCGGTCGCCCTTGAGTTCGCAGCGTACGTCTCCTCCACGGGCGGAAACCTGGCGGGCAAACATCTGTGTTTTGCCAAGCCGTGCACTCCAGTAAGGGATCAGCATGGTGTGCGCGGAGCCGGTGACAGGATCTTCCGGCACGGCCACGCCCGGCGAGAAGAAACGACTGATAAAGTCGTATTCTCCTTCGTCCCGGGCGGTGACGGCCACTTTATGCTCCCCCGGCGTCATGGCGGAGAAATCCGGATTAATGGCTTCCACCTGCTCGCGGCTCTCCAGTACCAGCACCCAGGCGCGGCCTTTTCGCGCCTCGACGTAGTGGCTGATACCGAGTGCGGTGAGCAACTCCGGTGGCGGCGTCTGCGCCTGCGTCGGGCAGGCCGGGAAGTCCAGCGTCATCCAGTCACCTTCACGGCTGACGGTCAGGCGACCAGAGGCAGTGTCAAAATGAAGGCGTGAGTCCGGATAATCCAGTTCGTTAAACAGAATATACGCCACGGCAAGCGTCGCGTGACCACACAGATTAACCTCGGTTAGCGTGGTGAACCAGCGCAACTCGATCCCCCCTTTGGTACACACAAAAAACGCGGTTTCCGACTGGTTATGCTGTTGTGCCATCCGCAGTAACGTCTCATCCGGTAGCCACGCGTCGAGGGGGCACACCGCCGCCGGGTTGCCGCCAAAGGAGGACGCGCTGAACGCATCTACCAGATAAAAATCAATCTCCTGCATTGTGTTACCGCCTGTTTTTGTTGTGTTGTTCTTTATCTTCAATGAAAACAACCGCGTTCGCTACCGCTGCATGAAGGTAAATTTTGTGATTCATATCACATAACGGTTGAGTTTTCGCCGTTTAAGGCTTTAAGATCGTCTCCTCATCTTTCAGGCAACGAATCCCAGATATCCCTATGACAACACACACGGTTTCCCGCAGGGTCGCGTGGCTACGCGTGGTCACGCTCGCCATCGCAGCGTTTATTTTCAACACCACGGAATTTGTTCCGGTTGGGCTGCTGTCCGACATTGCGGCCAGCTTCCATATGGAAACGGCACAGGTTGGCATTATGCTGACCATCTATGCATGGGTGGTAGCGCTGATGTCGCTGCCGTTTATGCTGCTGACCAGCCAGATGGAACGTCGTAAGCTGCTGATTGGGCTGTTTGTGGTGTTCATTGCCAGCCATGTGCTGTCATTTATGGCATGGAACTTCACCGTGCTGGTCATCAGCCGCGTCGGCATCGCGTTTGCCCATGCCGTTTTCTGGTCGATCACCGCATCGCTCGCCATTCGTCTGGCCCCGGCGGGGAAACGCGCCCAGGCGCTGAGCCTGATTGCCACCGGAACGGCGCTGGCGATGGTGTTAGGCCTGCCGATCGGGCGCATTGTGGGTCAATACTTCGGCTGGCGCACCACCTTCTTTGCCATCGGCATGGGGGCGCTGATCACCCTGGTGTGTCTGATCAAACTGCTGCCAAAACTGCCCAGCGAACACTCCGGCTCGCTGAAAAGTCTTCCGCTGCTGATGCGTCGACCGGCGCTGATGAGCATCTATTTGCTGACCGTGATTGTGGTGACCGCCCATTACACGGCCTACAGCTATATTGAGCCGTTTGTTCAGGTTGTGGCGGGCTTTAGCGCTAACTTTGCCACCGTTCTGCTGCTGATCCTGGGCGGCGCGGGGATTATCGGCAGCATCCTGTTCGGGAAGCTGGGCAATCAGCATGCGTCTGCGCTTGTAAGCAGTGCGATTGGCCTGCTGCTGGCATGTCTGCTGTTACTGATGCCTGCGGCAGGCAGCGAGAGTCATCTGGCGATCCTCAGTCTGTTCTGGGGCGTGGCGATCATGATTATTGGTCTGGGAATGCAGGTCAAAGTGCTGGCGCTGGCCCCGGACGCCACGGACGTAGCGATGTCGCTCTTCTCCGGGATTTTTAATCTAGGGATTGGCGCCGGTGCGCTGGTGGGAAATCAGATCAGCCTGCATGTATCGATGTCGGCCATTGGCTATCTCGGGGCGATTCCGGCGCTGATCGCGCTGATCTGGTCGGTGCTTATCTTCCGTAAATGGCCGGTCGCGATGGAAGAGCAGTCCAGCCACGGTTGACGTTTGTTGTGCCGGGTGGCTCTGCGCTTACCCGGCAACGTTTTCAATGATACGTCTTAACAATCTCCAGCACGCCGTTAATAATAAACTGCACGCCCATACAGACCAGCAGGAAACCCATCAGACGGGAGATAGCCTCAATCCCCCCCTTGCCCACCCAGCGCATAATCGCCCCGGAACTGCGCAATGACCCCCAGACAATAATGGCAATAAGCGCAAAAATGATCGGCGGCGCAACGGTGATAACCCAGTGCGGAAATGTCGACCCATCACGCACCGTTGAGGCGGAACTGATGATCATCGCAATCGTTCCCGGCCCTGCCGTGCTCGGCATGGCTAACGGCACAAACGCGATGTTGGCGCTCGGTTCGCTTTCAAGCTCCTCCGATTTGCTTTTGGCTTCCGGGGATTCGTGCGCTTTATGCGCCGGGAACAGCATCCGGAAACCAATAAAGGCCACGATCAGCCCGCCAGCAATACGCAGACCGGGAATCGAAATACCAAAGGTATTCATCACCAGTTGCCCGGCGTAATAAGCCACCATCATTATGGCAAAGACGTACACAGAGGCCATCATCGACTGCTGATTGCGCTCCGCGCTGTTCATGTTCCCCGCCAGCCCCAGAAAAAGCGCCACCGTCGTTAACGGGTTCGCCAGCGGCAGCAACACCACCAGCCCAAGCCCCACTGCTTTAATCAAATCCAACATAATGCACCGCAGTCCTTATCCTTATTCAACATCGCAATTATAGGGGCAAATCCTCGTCCGTAGCCATCCGCGCAGCGTAACCATAATTGTCTCTCGTAATTCATAACCCCAGATTATCTGTATGATTTAAAAGCGTACAGAATGAGTTCCTGAAGCGTTTTAGCATTTCGTGGCATCGGCCGATTCATTCAGTTGACTTATACTTGCCTGAGCAATAATATCTGCCGTGACTAAACTACTTGCCAGGGCAACCATTGTGAAAAGCACCAGTGACCTCTTTAACGACATAATCCCACTGGGTCGTCTTATTCATATGGTTAATCAGAAAAAAGATCGCCTGCTCAATGACTATCTGTCACCGCTGGATATCACCGCAACACAGTTTAAAGTGCTGTGTTCCATTCGCTGCGAAGTGTGTATCACGCCGGTTGAGCTGAAAAAGGTGCTCTCTGTCGATCTGGGTGCGTTAACCCGCATGCTGGATCGTCTCGTCTGTAAAGGATGGGTAGAACGAAGCCCTAACCCAAATGACAAACGTGGCGTACTGGTGAAACTGACCAGCGATGGCGCGGCCATGTGTGAGCAATGTCATCAATTAGTAGGACAAACACTGCACCAGGAACTGACAAAAAACTTAACGGCGGATGAAGTGGCAACGCTTGAGCTTTTACTCAAGAAAATCCTGCCGTAAACAGAAAAAGAGGTATGACGATGTCCAGACGCAATACTGACGCTATCACCATTCATAGCATTTTGGACTGGATCGAAGATAACCTGGAATCTCCGCTCTCCCTTGAGAAAGTGTCTGAGCGTTCAGGTTACTCAAAATGGCACCTGCAACGGATGTTTAAAAAAGAGACCGGCCATTCATTAGGACAATATATTCGCAGCCGCAAGCTGACGGAGATTGCCCAAAAACTGAAAGAAAGCAATGAGCCGATCCTCTATCTGGCGGAACGTTACGGATTTGAATCGCAACAAACCCTGACGCGTACGTTCAAGAACTACTTTGACGTGCCGCCTCATAAGTACCGTATTACCAGTATGCCGGGTGAATCCCGTTATCTGTATCCGCTAAAACATTGCAGTTAATCATCGCCTGTTAAGACGTAACCGAGGAAATCATGAAATTTATCGCCTCCGCCGCCCTCACCTTGCTGGTGCTGGTTTCCGGCCAGAGCTTCGCGGAGCAAACCCCCAGTGCGGGGCAGCAAAATAATCGTGACACCATGATTATGCCGTCCACGCAAAACCAGTCGCCCTGGGACTTCAATCACATGGGCGCTGGCAGCGACAAATCCGACGAATTAGGCGTGCCGTATTACAACCACGACCTGTAATTCGTTTTTGCCCCGCTAATGCGGGGCTTTTTTCTGCCTTAACTCTGCACCCGCGTCGCCCGACGCACCCGCAAGCCAAAGACGTTGATATACAGCCCGGCCATAATCAGCCCTGCGCCACACAGTTGCAGCGCGCCGAGCGTTTCATCCAGCAACAGTGCGGCGCTGGCAAGCCCGACCACCGGTACCAGCAGCGATAACGGCGCCACGCGCCAGGTTTCATAGCGTCCGAGCAGCGATCCCCAGATACCATAGCCAATGATTGAGGCAACGAACGCCAGGTAGATTAGCGACAAAATAGTCGTCAGGTCGATTTCCACCAGGCTTTTCAGCATCGCCTGCGGCCCCTCCAGAATAAACGACGCGGCCATAAACGGTACGATGGGGATCAACGCGCTCCAGACCACCAGCGATAAGACCGCCGGACGCGCCTCGTGCTGCATTATCAGCTTGTTAAAGATATTGCCGCACGCCCAGCTCAGACCCGCCGCCAGGGTGAGCATAAAGCCCAGCAGCGCGACATGCTGACCGTTGAGGCTGCCTTCAATCAGCACCAGCACGCCAAAGACCGCAAGGCTAATGCCCGCCAGCTGTTTGCCCTGCAAGCGTTCGCCAAAGACAAACGCGCCGAGAATGATGGTAAAGAACGCCTGCACCTGAAGCACCAGCGAAGCCAGGCCCGCAGGCATACCGAATTTAATAGCGCAAAAAAGAAACGCAAACTGACCAAAGCTGATGGTGAGGCCGTAGCCCAGCAGCAGCTTGAGGGGAATTTTCGGGCGGGCGACGAACAGCAGCGCCGGAAACGCCACCAGCAGGAAGCGCAGACCCGCCAGCATCAGTGGAGGCATGTTGTGCAACCCCATTTTGATGACCACAAAATTGAGTCCCCACGCCACGACAACCAGCAACGCTAACAGCCCGTCTTTCCGCGTCATTTTCCGCCCCTGAAATATTAAAATTTTGTAAACACTTCAAGGTAACAGAAAAAATAGCCCCGCGAGAAGATCATTAATTCTGGTACTGAAGAGAAGCACTTGCGGATAAATTGGGTGCTATACAAGCTGCCGATCCCATGATAATCCTGTAATAACACAACAAAAAAAGCATAAGCATTTGTCGGGCAGGAAAATGAAACCATCAATCAGGCGCTCAACCGCAGCGCTGCTGGCATCGTCATTGTTATTAACAATTGGCCGCGGGGCAACGCTGCCCTTTATGACCATATATCTTACACGCGTGTACGATATGAGCGTGGAGAATATTGGCTATGCCCTTACCGTGGCGTTGACCATTGGCGTGGTGTTTAGCCTGGGGTTTGGCATCCTGGCGGATAAATTCGACAAAAAACGCTATATGCTGATCGCCATCGTCGCCTTTATCGCCGGGTTTGTGGCCATTCCGCTGGTGAATAACGTGACGCTGGTAGTGCTGTTCTTTGCCCTGATTAACTGCGCCTATTCCGTCTTCTCAACGGTGCTGAAAGCATGGTTTGCCGACGTGCTGACCTCCAGCGAAAAGGCGCGCGTTTTCTCACTCAACTACAGTTTCCTGAACATCGGCTGGACGATCGGGCCGCCGATCGGCACCCTGCTTGTGATGTACAGCCTGCAACTGCCGTTCTGGCTGGCGGCCTTCTGCGCCGCACTGCCGCTCGGGTTTATCCATTTCTTTGTGCAGAAAAGCATAGCCTCGGACAGCCCTGAGGAGAAAATGCCATGGCAACCCTCGGTGCTGCTGAAAGACCGGGCGCTGTTCTGGTACACGCTTTCCGGGCTGCTGGCGTCGTATGTGGGTGGATCGTTTGCCACCTGCATTTCCCAGTATGTCCTCGCTGCACATGCGGACAGTGATTTCGCAGAAAAGGTGGTGGCCGTTGTGCTGCCCGTCAACGCGGCGGTGGTCGTCACCCTGCAATATGCGCTTGGACGGAAGATCACCGCCAGCAATATCCGTCCGCTAATGACCGCCGCGACGCTTTTTTTCATCCTCGGGCTGGGGGGGTTTATGCTTTCCGGCGAGAACCTGATTTACTGGGGGATCGCGGCAGCGATTTTCACCCTGGGTGAGGTTATTTATGCACCGGGTGAATACATGCTGATCGACAATATCGCCCCGCCGGGCATGAAGGCGAGCTACTTCTCCGCACAAGCGCTGGGCTGGCTGGGCGCGGCGGCGAACCCGATGATCACCGGGCTCATCCTGACCCATCTGCCGCACTGGTCATTATTTATCATTATGATGGCCGCCATCATTGCGGCCTGGCTGATGATATTGCGCGGGATGCGCGTGAAAAGTGAAGATAGCGTGTCGAGTAGCGCTGCGCTTACCCGACCTGGAAAACCCTAATCCCAGGCCGGGTAAGGCGAAGCCGCCCCCCGGCAAAACCAACACCTTAGTGGTGCAACATCTCCTCCACCACCTGCTCCTTGTACATCTCATTCGGGTAGTAGGTCGGCCAGTTATCCATCTCTTTCAGCAGCGCCTCGTGGGAGGTGTTGCCCATAAAGATATGGAAGTGTGAAGAGGCTTTCGGCCCGATGATATGGTCGCTGAACTGCACAAACTTAGGCGCCTCGCTCGCGTTATCCTTGCACTCAAACAGGTAGCGCACACCTTTTTTCCCCGACGCATAGGTCAGAATTTTGTAGCCGCTGTAGTCGTAGCGGCAGCTGCTCACCGTTTTGCCTCGGTGGAATTCCATCACGTTGTTTTCAATGCCGATGGCGTCCACGTCCGTCGCGTAACCCTTGCGGTAGTAGGCCTTCACCTCGGCAGCAGATTTTTCTCCCTTCTGCGCTTTCTTTTCGAAAACCGGATCCAGCGAACCATCAAGCAGGAACGGGTAAACAGACTGCCATGTTCCGTCCCAGTCAGACAGCTTCCTGTCCCTGACGTCTTTATCCTCAAAGACGCCGTTTGCCGCCTTCTGTTCCGCCTCCGTCATCTGATGACCGTGCGAATGGGCAAAAAGCGAGCCGCTTACCAGCAGCGTTCCCAAAGTCAGCGCAATTTTTCCAGGTTGTGCAGCCACAGCAAAATCCTCATTCCGTTTTATAAGAATAGGGATGTTATATTATAACATTTCAGATCGCAACCAGCCCGCGAACGCCCTCCCGCTCCATATTCTCCCCGCGCCCCTGCTGGACGATGCTGCCGCGCGACATCACCAGATAGCTGTCGGCCAGCTCTGCCGCAAAATCATAAAACTGCTCCACCAGCAGGATCGCCATATCCCCCCGGTTCGCCAGGCTGCGGATCACCTGCCCAATCTCTTTGATCACCGACGGCTGAATCCCTTCCGTGGGTTCATCCAGAATCAGTAACCGTGGACGGCTCGCCAGCGCGCGACCAATCGCCAGCTGCTGCTGCTGACCACCGGAAAGATCGCCTCCGCGTCGGTGCTTCATCTCCTTCAGCACCGGGAAAAGCTGCCAAATCTCCTCCGGTACGCTCCTGGCGTTTCCCGCGGAGAAGCGCGACAGCCCCATCAGCAGGTTTTCTTCTACGGTCAGACGCAGAAAAATCTCCCGCCCCTGCGGAACATACGCCACGCCGGACTGTACCCGCTGGTGCGGTTTACTGTGAGTGATGCTCTTTCCCTGCCAGACCACCTCCCCGGCTTTCACCGGGATCAGCCCCATCAGGCACCTCAGCAGCGTGGTTTTGCCCACCCCGTTGCGCCCCAGCAGGCAGGTCACTTCCCCGACGACCGCCTCAAAGCTCACCCCGCGCAGAATATGACTTCCGCCGTAGTACTGATTCAGTTCGCTAACCTGTAACATCCCCTCTCCTTAGCGTCCCAGATAGACGTCAATCACCTGTTCATTGGCCTGTACCTCGCGAAGCGAACCTTCCGCCAGTACGCGCCCCTGATGCAGCACCGTGACGTGGTCGGCGATGGTCTCAACGAAACCCATATCGTGCTCAACCACCATCAGCGAATGCTTGCCTGCCAGGGTTCGGAACAGCTCGGCTGTGTATTCCGTCTCTGCGTCGGTCATACCGGCGGCGGGTTCGTCCAGCAGCAACAGGTGCGGGTCCTGCACCAGCAGCATGCCGATCTCCAGAAACTGCTTCTGTCCGTGGGAAAGCAGTCCGGCACGGCGATCGCGCTCACTGCCAAGCCGCAGCAAAACCAGCATCTCGTCAATGCGGTCGCGCTGCTCGCCGCTGAGCGTGGCCCGCAGGCTCGCCCAGACGGACCTGTCGGCTTTCATGGCGATTTCGAGGTTTTCCCCTACGGTCAGCGCTTCAAACACGGTCGGCTTCTGGAACTTACGGCCAATGCCCTGACGGGCGATGGCCGCCGGTTCCAGGGCTGTCAGATCGATGGACTGATCGTAAATAGCTTTCCCGCTTTTTGGCCGGGTTTTGCCGGTGATCACGTCCATCAGCGTGGTTTTACCGGCGCCGTTAGGGCCAATGATGCAGCGCAATTCTCCGACGCCGATATTCAGCGAAAGATCGGTCAACGCCTGAAAACCGTCGAAACTGACGTTAATGGCCTCGAGCTGCAACACCGGATCGGTCTGCTCACGGTAACGATCGCCCGGTAGCTGGCGGGTAAAGAGTCCTTCAGAGGGCTGCATTAATTCTCTCCCTTACGAAACAGACCGAACACGCCGCGTGGTAAAAACAGCGTCACGGCGATGAAAATCAGCCCCAGAAACAGCTGCCAGTACTCCGGCATCGCCACGGTGAAAAAGCTCTTCGCACCGTTGACGAGCGCCGCGCCCATCACCGGGCCCACCAGCGTGCCGCGGCCGCCCAGCGCCACCCAGATGGCCGCTTCAATCGAGTTGGTCGGCGACATTTCACCCGGGTTGATAATACCCACCTGCGGAACGTACAGCGCCCCCGCCAGGCCACACAGCACGGCGGAAAGCGTCCAGACCAGCAGCTTGAAACCGCGCGGATCATAACCGCAGAACGTCAGACGGTTTTCCGCATCGCGCACC
This sequence comes from Enterobacter sp. CRENT-193, assembly GCF_002787395.1. Taxonomy (NCBI): domain Bacteria; kingdom Pseudomonadati; phylum Pseudomonadota; class Gammaproteobacteria; order Enterobacterales; family Enterobacteriaceae; genus Enterobacter; species Enterobacter sp. CRENT-193. The sequence continues at coordinate 3,330,110 of NZ_CP024812.1, forward strand.
GCCGTTAAAATGCGGCCAAATTTACTCTTCGCCAGCGCGTAGCCTGTGCCCAGGGCCAGCAGCAGCAGCATGACCGTTGCGAGAAACAGCGCGATCCGCGTGGTAGTCGCCGTGACGGAAAACCCGAGCAGCGTGGTAAAGCCGGTAAAGCCGTTATTGCCGCCAAAGCCGGTTTCGTTGCGAAAGAACAGCAGCATGCCCGCATAGGTCAGCGCCTGGGTCATGATGGAGAAATAGACCCCTTTGATCTTCGAGCGGAAAGCAAACCAGCCGAAGACCAGCGCCAGCAGGCCGGGGATCGTCACAATTAACACCAGAGCCCAGGCAAAATGCTGCGTTCCCCACCAGAACCAGGGCAGTTCGCTCCACGAGAGAAACGACATAAACGCGGGCAGCCCGTCCCCGGCCGCCTGGCGCATCAGGTACATGCCCATCGCATAGCCGCCCAGGGCGAAGAATATGCCGTGCCCCAGCGAGAGCATACCGGCATAGCCCCAGACCAGATCGAGGGCCACGGCGACAACTGCGTAGCAGAGGATCTTGCCGATGAGCGTCAACATCCACGTAGAAACGGCCAGCGGATGGGTGGCGGGCAACAGCGCGAGAAAAGGCAGCACCAGCAGCACCGCAACCAGCAGACTGCCGAAGATTTGCGCGGTGCGCGGTGCCCTGCGCGCCAGTGTTAAGGTCAATGGCTGGCTCATCAGTCTGTCACCCTCCCTTTAAGTGCGAATAACCCCTGCGGACGTTTCTGGATAAACAGAATGATCGCCACCAGAATCAGGATCTTGCCCAGCACGGCGCCCATCTGCGGTTCAAGAATTTTATTGAAGATCCCCAGACCAAAGGCCGCCGCGACGCTACCGGCCAGCTGGCCGACGCCGCCGAGCACCACCACCAGGAATGAATCGATGATGTATCCCTGGCCCAGCTCCGGTCCCACGTTCCCCAGTTGGGACAATGCAACGCCGCCCAGCCCGGCAATGCCGGACCCGAGGCCAAACGCCAGCATATCTACCCGTCCGGTGGGAACGCCGCAGCAGGCCGCCATGCTGCGGTTTTGCGTCACCGCCCGCACGTTCAGACCCAGACGCGTTTTGTTCAGAATGAGCCAGGTGAAGAACAGCACCAGCAGCACAAACCCGAGCACCACAATACGGTTCCACGGCAGCGTCAGGTTGGCGAAAACCTGCACCCCGCCGGACAGCCAGGCCGGGTTTGCGACCTCAAGGTTCTGAGCGCCAAAGGTCATGCGCACCAGCTGGATAAGCATCAGGCTGATCCCCCAGGTGGCGAGCAGGGTTTCCAGCGGGCGGCCATACAGATGGCGGATCACCGTGCGCTCCAGCACCATCCCGATACCTGCCGTCAGGCAAAACGCCACCGGCAGCGCCACCACCGGATAGAGCGCCAGCCACTGAGGCATCCACTGCGCCATAACCTGCTGCACCATCCAGGTGGCATACGCCCCGAGCATCAGCATTTCGCCGTGGGCCATGTTAATCACCCCCAGCAGACCATAGGTGATAGCCAGCCCGAGCGCGGCCAGCAAGAGTACCGATCCCAACGACAGGCCCATGAAGGCCTGCCCCAGCAGTTCGCCCCACATCAGCCGGTGCTGAATACGGTCCAGGCTCTCAGCGGCGGCGGCACGTACCCGTGCGTCCGGCTCGGTTTGCGCCCGGGTGAATGGCGTCAGCGTGGCCTGCACGTCCGGATCGTCAGACTGTCCCAGCAGTTCAACCGCGTTAAGGCGCGTTTCCGCCTGCGGACTCGCCAGCTGAAGATTTGCCAGCGCCAGCCTCAGCGACTGTCGGGTGACGTCGTCCGTTTCGCGATTAGCCCGCTGTTGCAGAAACCCGAGCATATCCGGCTGGGCGTCACGCTGAAGCTGCCGCGCGGCATGACGTCTTTCGGTGACACTGTCACTGACAAGCTGATGCGTCGCCAGCGCCGTGACGGTTAACACGCGCAGCCGGTTGGTCAGTCGCACGGCTTTGGTCGTTCCTTCGGCGCTCTTTGCCGCGCCCAGGGCCACCATTTCGCCGTCGATGCGGGTAAAAGCCTTCTTCTGGCTGTCGCCATAAAGGTTCTCCTGTTGCAGCGCCTTAAGCAGCGGCAAACGTGCAGGTTCCGGCGTGGCTGCCCAGCGGGTCAGCATGGCGGTCTGCTGGCTGCGGCTAGCGGCAACAAAATCATCGGCATCCGATGCCTGCGCCATCCCTGGCAGCAGTCCGGTAAGCCACACAATCGCAATCATCATGCGCATGGCATTCATGACGTCTCTCCCTGGTGGCGGCTTAGTTGCTGGCGGTTTTCATCGGCTGGTCAGGTTTTTTGTCATTCCCGGCGATAAACGGGCTCCACGGCTGAGCGCGTACCGGCTGTTCGGTTTGCCAGACGACGTTGAACTGGCCGTTGCCTTCGATTTCACCAATCATGACGGGCTTATGCAGGTGGTGGTTGGTGACATCCATGGTCAGCGTAAAGCCGGACGGCGCGTTGAACGACTGGCCCGCCATTGCCGCGCGCACTTTGTCCACGTCGGTTGTCCCCGCTTTTTCAACCGCCTGCGCCCACATATGCAGGCCGACGTAGGTCGCTTCCATCGGATCGTTGGTGACGACGGTATCGGCATTCGGCAGCTTATGGGCTTTCGCGTAGGCTTTGTAGGCCGCGACAAAGGTCTGGTTGGTCGGGTTATCGACGGATTCAAAGTAGTTCCACGCCGCCAGGTTACCCACCAGCGGTTTGGTATCAATGCCGCGCAGTTCCTCCTCGCCCACCGAGAACGCCACAACCGGCACGTCCGTGGCTTTCAGCCCCTGGTTCGCCAGCTCTTTATAGAAAGGCACGTTGGAATCACCGTTGATGGTGGAGACCACCGCCGTTTTACCGCCCGCAGAGAATTTCTTGATACTGGCGACGATGGTCTGGTAATCGCTATGACCAAATGGGGTGTAGACCTCTTCAATATCTTTATCTTCCACGCCTTTCGAGTGCAGGAAGGCGCGCAGGATCTTGTTCGTGGTGCGCGGGTAAACGTAGTCCGTTCCCAGCAGGAAGAAGCGTTTCGCGCTGCCGCCGTCCTCGCTCATCAGGTACTCCACCGCCGGGATCGCCTGCTGGTTAGGCGCCGCGCCGGTATAGAAGACGTTAGGTGACATCTCTTCACCTTCGTACTGCACCGGATAGAACAGCAAACCGTTCAGCTCCTCAAAAACCGGCAGAACCGATTTACGCGATACGGAGGTCCAGCAGCCAAACACCACGGCGACCTTATCCTGGCTCAGAAGCTGGCGGGCCTTTTCGGCAAACAGCGGCCAGTTGGAGGCCGGGTCAACCACCACCGGCTCCAGCTTTTTCCCGAGCACGCCGCCTTTGGCGTTAATTTCATCGATGGTCATCAGGGCGACATCTTTCAGGGGCGTTTCTGAAATGGCCATCGTGCCGGAGAGTGAGTGCATGATCCCGACTTTAATGGTCTCTGCGGCCTGGACGCCAAAACTGACCCCCATGGCGACCACGGAGGCGGACAAGGCGAACGCTTTTATAAAGGTACGACGGTGCATATTTTCACTCCTGAAAAAGAAAGCTGTGCGAAGACGTCCGTTACCGCCCGGACGCAGAAAAAGTAACGTCAGTTTCAGGAGAGCAAAAAGGGTGCCAGGTTGCAGAGGCAGGATTTAAACGGGTTCGAAGAGAGGATCTACGGTAAACGACTCAGAATGGTACAGCGCTGCACTGTAATAATGCAGCGCTGTGAACGGCGTTACCAGACGTCGCTGGCGATTTTCGTCACCAGGCGAATTTTATCCCACTGCTGGGCTTCGCTCAGGCTGTTACCCTCTTCCGTGGAGGCAAATCCGCACTGCGGGCTGAGGCAAATCTGCTCTTTCGCCACGTAGCGCGCAGCCTCTTCCAGACGCGCTTTCACCCCTTCCGGGTTCTCCAGTTCACCGTGCTTGGTGGTGATCAGCCCCAGCACCACCTGCTGTTTACCCGGGCGCACAAAACGCAGTGGCGCAAAGTCGCCGCTACGGTCGTTGTCGTACTCCAGGAAGAACGCGTCGACGTTCACCGTGCCGAACAGCACCTCCGCCACCGGCTCATAGCCGCCTTCGGAAATCCAGGTTGAGCGGAAGTTGCCGCGGCAGACGTGCAGCCCGATGGTCAGGTCGTCCGGTTTGCCCTCCAGCGCCTTATTCAGCACCCGGGCATAGGTTCGGGCAAGTTCGTCTGCATCGTCACCGCGCTCGCGGATCTGGCGGCGCTGGTCTTCTGAACAAAGGTAGGCCCAGACGGTATCATCCAGTTGCAGATAGCGGCAGCCTGCATCGTAAAAGGCCCGAATGGCATCGCGCCAGGTTGTCGCCAGATCGTCAAAGTAATCCTTCAGATCCGGGTAGACCGTGGCATCAATATCCTTGCGGCCACCGCGGAAGTGCAGCACGCTCGGGCTCGGAATGGTCATCTTCGGCTGTGCGTTACCGCTGATGCTTTTGAGGTAGCGAAAATCTTCCAGCATAGGATGATCGCCGAAGCCCAGTTTGCCCGTTACGCGCACGCCGTGGGCTTTGGTCTGCACCCCGTTGAACTGAATGCCCTGCTGCGAATCATAACGCTCTACGCCCTGTAGCCCGTCAAAGAAGTCAAAGTGCCACCAGGCGCGGCGGAATTCACCGTCCGTTACCACATGCAGACCGCAGGCGCACTGCTGTTGGACAACATGGCGAATGGCCTCGTCCTCAACCGCGCGAAGCTGACCGGCATCGATCTCACCGCTGGCAAATTGCAGACGGGCCTGTTTAACAGAGTCCGGGCGTAAAAAACTGCCGACTACATCGGCGCGGTACGGGGCGTGGTGTCGCTGCATGGAAATCTCCTCTGTCTGTCGGCGTTAATTGCCCACAGTGATAATTCATCTCTTGAACATTTAGACTTCTGGATGTCTAAACGTCCTAAAAAGATGTCATACCGGCTCGCCGCCGACAAACGAGAAAATTTCATCTGTGTTGAAATAAATTCATGTTCACAGGGCGGGCGATGAAGATCCTGCAAACGCGAACCGCTCATCTTCCCAGCCGGTCATGCCCCCGAGCATAATCTTAACCGGCAGACCCAGACGCGCCAGCTTCAGCGCCGCCCTGTCCGCCCCGTTGCAGTGCGGGCCTGCACAATAGACGACAAACAGCGTGCCCTCTGGCCACGCTGTCATCCGCTCGGCGGTGATCTGGCTCCAGGGTAAATGCAGCGCGCCGGGCAGATGCCGCCGGGCAAAATGTTCAGGCTTCCCGACAACGTGCAGCAGAACAAAGTCCTGCTCACCGCTGGATACCGCGTGATGGACATCGGCGCAGTCCGTCTCGACGCTCAGACGACGCAGAAAATGCCCCACGGCTTCCTGCGGCTCAGCAGCCGGAAATTCAGTAACATAGCTCATGAATCTTCCTCATTTGTGGTGTTTGTGTTAACACTACTCTATCCCTTAATTCAGCACATGAATGCGTCCGCCTATGCCAGAAAACAGCAAAAAGATGACAAACTTAAGACATCCCTCGCCGCGCGCGGTCGTGCTGGCATATGACGGTTTATGTACCTTTGAGTTTGGCGTGGCGGTAGAAATCTTTGGCTTGCCGCGCCCGGAGATGGGCGATGACTGGTATCAGTTCGCCGTGGCGAGCGTGGATGGCGGCGAGCTCCGGGCAACGGGCGGGATCCGTATTCTGGCCGACGGCGATCTGCGTCTGCTTGAAACGGCGGATCTGGTTGTTGTACCCGGCTGGCGAGGGCTGGATGAACCCGTACCCGAAGCGCTCTGCCAGGCGCTCCGCGCGGCGCATGCCCGCGGCTGCCAGCTACTCTCGATCTGTTCTGGCGTTTTCGTTCTGGCAGCCTCAGGCCTGCTTGACGGGCGGAAGGCAACCACCCACTGGCGCTACACGCAAGCTCTGAAAACACGCTTTCCCGCCATCACCGTGGTCGAAGATGTGCTCTACCAGGACGAAGGCGATATTCTCACTTCCGCCGGCAGCGCCGCGGGGATTGATCTGTGTCTGCACGTGGTGCGCCGGAATTACGGTATGGAGGCAGCAAACCGCGTGGCGCGTCGACTGGTGATCCCGCCCCATCGGGACGGCTCGCAAACCCAGCAACTTAGCCGACCGGTGGCTCAGTTGCGGGAGAGCCAGCGCCTGGGCCAGCTGTTCGATTATCTTCACCAGCATCTGGCCGTTTCCCATACCGTCGAATCGCTGGCCCTGCGGGTGGGTATGAGTCAACGCACCTTTCTGCGCCGTTTCCAGGACGCGACCGGGACAACGCCCGCGCGCTGGTTATTGACTGCGCGATTGCAGCGGGCAAAAGATTATCTCGAAAACAGTCGGCTCAGCATTGATAATATTGCGGAACAAACCGGATTTGGACAAAGCGCCACGCTGCGCCACCATTTCCGGCAGCAATTTGCGCTTTCGCCCGCGCAATATCGCAAACAATTTTTACAGCCGGTACGATAAACGGGCAAAAAAAAACCGCCATAATCTGGCGGTAAATACTTGCATGGATAGATTTGTATTTTGGTATCTACGCTCCGGTATTCCCTACCGGGATGTGGATCACCAGCAATCTACCACTGTGAGCCTCAACGAAGCATAAACGAATCGATTAACCCGCTTTGGTATTAATTTGCAGATAACGCATCAGCCCCTGATCTGCACTCTGGCGGGCATCATCATTAATCGCTTCGAGATAAAACGCACGAGAGACCCCATACGGTGCCTGCTCGGGTGGGTAAACGGCGAACTGGAAGGTTTTGCCTCTCGCCTTATTGGTACAGCCCAGCTCCCAGCGATCTTCACTTACCTGGGTGCTATTACATTCGACACGTCCGTAATCGCTGGTTAAATACGATCCGACACGGCTTTTTGCTGACTGAATATATTCTGGTTCTTCATTTGAATAGATGCTGGCCGCAGCACCCACCGCAACCACTACGCCCAGAAGTGATAGCACGATTATTTTTTTCATTTATTCGATCCAATCCTTAGCCAGAAAAATCTTATTGTAAATGATTTCCCAATAAATCTAGTTGTTCTTTGCATACCAGAAATGGGAGTTTACAACGTCGATATCGCTTTTAAGAATAGTCTTAAGCGCGTTTTATTGCGACCACAATTTTTGACACTCTATTTTCTCAAATTTAAAGAGTCGAATAATTACTCTATGAAATTATCCCTACGATGACCGTAGCGTATTTTCAGGGGATAAAGGATGTTCAGAAAAGAATTTTCGCTACTGCTGGTGATTAGCGCCCTGTTCTCAGGACAGATTATGGCGGAGCACAAAGGGCATGAATTTGTATATGTGAAAAACGCCGACCATCAGCTTCGTCATGAAGCTGACAGCGACGAGTTACGCAGCGCGGCTGAGGAGTCTGCGGAGGGGTTGCGCGAGCACCATGCCTGGCAGAAATCGCGCAAACCGGATACCCACTCTGCGGGTTAGCTGCCTTTACGCTTCGGCAGGGTCTTCATCAAATCGTCAGGGCTGACGGAGGCCACAATGCTTCCCGGCGGCGGCATTTTGAAGATGTGATTCTTCATCTTGCCGATAACGTGCATTTCACACGGACGGCAGTCAAACTTCAGCGTCAGCACTTCATCGCCATTCACCAGCTGCATCGGCGTCGCTTTCCAGCTTTTAATATTGCCTTTCGCCTGTTTCGGACAAAGGTTAAAAGCAAACCGCAGGCAGTGTTTGGTGATCATCACCGGCACATCGCCCTTCTCTTCATGCGCTTCATACGCGGCGTCAATCAGCTGCACGCCGTGACGATGATAAAACGCACGCGCTTTGTGGTTGTATACGTTCGCGAGGAAAGAAAGATGCGTGTCCGGGTAGACCGGCGCAGGCACCGCTTCGGCCTTACGGCTGCCGCGCGAATAGTTTGCCAGGCGTACTTCATCCAGCATCTCGGCCGTTTCACGGCGGAACTGGTTCAGCAGGCTGTTCGGCACGAACAGCGCGTCCGGCAGATTCACCTCAATATTGCGCGCGTAATAAATGGTCTGCCCCAGCTTCGCCACGCCATCCTTGAGGTTGTTGAGCGCTTTCTCCGCATTGTTCGCCACCTCGAACAGGCCGTCGAGCGTATGCGTGACGCTGATGCCGTCTTCGCAGGTCATGGTCAGGATCAGCTGCTCTTCCCAGCCCCCCAGCGCGATATCCACCGCAATGCGGCGCTCGCTGGAGGTCTTGAGCAAGGCCTGCTGCCAGTTGTGATCCAGGTTACGGTTAAGCGCCGCATTAGGACGGGCTTTGTAGAGATCGGCAGGCATTTCGTTCGGCCAGACGCGATAGCGATTTTCGCCGGTTTTCTCCACCGTATTGGCGCGGAAACCCACTACTTCACGTTTGATCATCACGTTGAGACCATCGCCGTTCGCCAGCGGCTCTGTCACCTGAACGTCAAGATGATCTTTCGCCACTTTCAGCACTTCACCCACCGGCAGGCCGATAAACTTCGGTGAGTCGAACGCGCCAATATCCCCTTTACGGGCATTCACGAAATAGTCCGTGCTGCCGCGGTGGAAGGTTTTGTCCGTAGACGGAATAAAGAAATGCTCTGTACGCCCGGCGGAGGCGCGCGCCAGATCACCGCGATCGTCGATGATGGCATCCAGCATCTGACGATAATGGGCGGTGATATTTTTCACGTAGCTCATGTCCTTGTAGCGCCCTTCAATTTTGAAGGAGCGTACGCCAGCATCGATCAGCGCACCGAGGTTCGCCGTCTGGTCGTTATCTTTCATCGACAGCAGGTGTTTTTCGAATGCCACCACGCGGCCCTGATCGTCTTTCAGGGTATACGGCAGACGGCAGGCCTGAGAGCAGTCGCCCCGGTTAGCGCTGCGCCCCGTCTGGGCGTGAGAGATATTACACTGCCCGGAATAGGCCACACACAGCGCACCGTGGATAAAGAATTCAATGGTCGCGTCGGTCGCCTGATGGATATCGCGGATCTGGTTCAGGTTCAGCTCGCGCGCCAGCACAATCTGCGTAAACCCGACGTCCGAAAGAAACTTCGCCTTCTCGACGGTGCGGATATCGCACTGGGTGCTGGCGTGCAGCTCAATCGGCGGGATATCCAGTTCCAGAACGCCCATATCCTGAACGATCAGGGCGTCAACGCCGGTCTGGTAGAGATCGGTGATCAGACGCTGCGCAGGCTCCAGCTCATCATCATGAAGAATGGTGTTCAGGGTCACATACACCTTCGCCCCGAAACGGTGAGCGAACGGTACCAGCTCGGCAATGTCGCGCAGGCTGTTGCTGGCGTTATGCCGGGCACCGAAGCCAGGGCCGCCAATGTAGACGGCATCCGCACCGTGAAGAATGGCTTCACGGGCAATGGCGGCGTCGCGGGCCGGGCTTAGCAGTTCAAGATGATGGGAGTGCAGGCGCATACTTCGTCGTTATCCGTTATGGTCAAAATGGCGGCTATTGTAGTCAGAAGTCTGTGTCAGTGAAACCGTTTTGCGACGCTTTAGCGGGGATAATGGATCAGGGAGTGAAAATGCACCGTACGGGCGCTGCTGTTGCGGTACGCGTGCGGTTTATCGCCGGCAAAACGCACGCCGGAATCAGCGTATATTGTGCGCCAGACACCGTCGTTCTGCATATCCAGCTCACCGCTTATCACCACCACATGTTCGATCACCCCGGCTTCGTGCGGCGTGGACTCGCTCAGCGCGCCGGGCGACAGGGTGATGGAGAAATGGTCGAACTTAAGCTGTTCATCCCAGGGGAAAAGCGGTTTCACCACCATCGCCTGCTGCTGCGGATCGAATACCGCCTGCGGTTCGCTTTCTGGAGTGATAAACGCCGAAAAAGGTACGTTCAGCCCGGTGGCGATTTTCCACAAGGTAGAGACCGTCGGGCTGGACTCATTGCGTTCGATTTGCCCAAGCATCGCTTTCGACACGCCCGTCTCTTCCGCCAGTTTTGACAGGCTCCAGCCCCGCGCCAGACGCAGCGCTTTCAGTGTGGTTGCCAGGTGTTGAGTGATATCCATATTTCCTCCCGTTGCGGCAAAGCATACCACTTGTACGCTATAGCGCACAGTGATACCTTATCCCGGACGTTATAACGCACAACGGAGTTTCCATGCGATCGACTGCCTCTCTCTTTCCTGCCGTGCTGGCCGGTTTTGTTGCCGTTCTGGTGGGCTATGCCAGCTCTGCCGCCATTATCTGGCAGGCGGCTGCGGCGGCTGGCGCCAGTACACAGCAAATCGCCGGATGGATGACCGCGCTAGGGCTCGGGATGGGGATCAGCACGCTGGTATTGTCGTGGTGGTATAAAGCCCCCGTGCTGACCGCCTGGTCGACTCCGGGCGCGGCGTTGCTCGCCACCAGCCTGCATGGCGTGACGCTGGCGGAAACCATCGGGGTATTTATATTCGCGAATACGCTGATTCTGCTGTGCGGCGTCACCGGCCTGTTTGCCCGGTTGATGAAACTGATCCCGCACTCGCTTGCCGCCGCTATGCTGGCGGGCGTGCTGTTACAGTTTGGCCTGAAGGCATTCAGCAATCTTGAGGGACACATTTTTCTTTGCGGCAGTATGCTGGCCGCCTGGCTGGTGGCCAAAGCTGTAGCGCCCCGGTACGCCATTGTCGCCACGCTGCTGGTGGGCGTGTTCGTTGCCTGGGCTGGAGGTGACGTTGTCACGAAAAGGATAACGTTATCGGTCATCATGCCGGAATTCATTGCCCCTGCGTTCACCTTCACCAGCCTGATCAGCATCGGCTTACCCTTCTTCCTGGTGACCATGGCGTCGCAGAATGCGCCCGGCTTCGCCACCATGCAGGCATCGGGCTATCCGCTGGCGGTCTCACCGCTGATCGTTGCCACAGGCGGGCTGGCGCTGCTGTTGTCCCCCTTCGGCGTCTATTCTATATGCATCGCCGCCATCACCGCCGCCATCTGCCAGAGCCCGGACGCCCACCCGGATGCCAGTAAACGCTGGCTGGCTGCGGCAGCCGCAGGTGGGTTTTATCTGCTGGCGGGGGTGTTCGGCGGGTCGATTTCGGGGCTGATGTCCGCCCTGCCGCTGAGCGGCATCCAGACGCTGGCCGGGCTGGCCCTGCTCGGCACTATCAGCGGGAGTTTGTATCAGGCACTGAATCATGAAGCAGAGCGCGACGCGGCGATCGTCACCTTCCTGATGACCGCCAGCGGCGTCACGCTCCTGGGGATTGGCTCCGCCTTCTGGGGGCTGGTGTTGGGAGGGATCTGTTACGCCGTCTTCTCACGCCTTCGCCGCGCGTAGCTGTGACGGCGTAATGCCGGTCATGCTGCGAAAACGGTTACTGAAATGGCTGGCGGAGTTAAATCCGCAGGCCAGCGCGATGTCGGTGAGCGGCGTAGTCGTGTGCTGCACCATCGCTTTGGCCTTCTCCATGCGGCGCTGCATGACGTACTGATGCGGCGCCAGGCCCATCGACTGGCGGAACATCCGCGCAAAGTGATACTCACTGAGTGCGGCCTGGCCCGCCAGTTCCGCCAGCGTTAAGGGTTGCGCCAGGTTTTCCTCGATAAAGGCCAGCACGTTGCGCAGCACAAACGGCGATAACCCGCCGGTCACTACCGGCAGCTTCCACTGTACGCTGGAATAGTGCTGGACTAAATGCGTCAGCAATAAGGTCGACGCGGTGCTCAGGGTGAGCTGATTGGCGTTTTGCTGCCAGTCGCAGCCGAGCAAAAACTGGCGATAAAGGGCGGTGATTTTCGGATCGCTGCCGAATATTTTTTCCTCCAGCGTCAGCGATAGCGGTCGTTTATCCCAGATTTTCTCCCCCACGTCCCGCAGGTGTTCATCGGTGCAGTAGAGGTGCACGAACGACAGGTCGTCACGAATATCCCACGTGGATTCGCTCTCTTCCGGCATCAGACAAAAACGATCCGGCCCACCGCCATTTTTCCAGCCACCCGGCGTTTTTTGATAGCTTTCATAGCCATCTGCCACGTACAGGCTAAGGGTGTGATGGTTGCTTTTCACCGTTATCGTGTCGTGCTTGTTGTACCACGCCGCCAGTTGAATGCCAGTATTGAGCGCGACGGTTTCCCGCAGCACCGCATTTTGTTGGCGTAACGTTTCAAAGGTGTCGTAAACGAGAGACATGGCCGTAAACAGGTGATTAATCAGACTGTCAGTCTAAGAAGTGTTGCAGCCTGTTACCAGCCATTGTGCGAGAAAAAAGCGCAAGAATTTGCAAGTCCGGCGCAAGGCGATGAAAGCCGGGCCCCTCTTCTTTCGCCACACTGTTGTTTTTCGCGGTATGAGAAGAGAGAAACCATGAACGCATTACTCTATGGGCTGGTTGTTGTTATCTGGGGCACGACCTGGATCGCCATTTTTTTGCAACAGGGGCCGGTTGCAGCGCCGGTCTCCATTTTCTGGCGCTTCGCCGTGGCCAGCGCCACGATGATGATCGTCCTGGTCGCCCTTCGCCGCCTGCGCAGGCTGGCGCTGCGGGATCATCTCTACTGCATGCTTCAGGGCTGCTGCGTTTTCTGTTTCAACTTCTGGTGCTTTTACACCGCCGCCGCCCATATCAATACCGGCCTTGAGTCGGTGATTTTCTCGATGGCCGTGCTGTATAACGCCATCAACAGCTTTATCTTCTTCGGCCAGCGTCCACCCGCACGCTTCTGGACGGCGGCAGCGCTGGGGCTTATCGGGATCATTACCCTGTTCTGGAACGATCTGCTCGCCAGCGGCTGGAGCGCGTCGTTGCTTACGGGCATCGGGCTTTCCGCCCTCGGCACCTACGGCTTCTCGCTGGGGAATATGATCAGCATGCGTCATCAGCGAAACGGGCTGGAAACCATGACCACCAACGCCTGGGCGATGCTGTATGGCACCGTCGTGATGGGACTTATCGCCCTCTTCAGAGGCGATAACTTTATGCCGGAATGGACGGTGAGCTATATGGGGGCGCTGCTCTATCTTGCGCTGTTTGGCTCGGTGATTGCCTTCGGCGCCTACTTTACGCTGGTAGGCCGCATTGGTCCCGGTAAAGCCGCCTACAGCACCCTGCTGTTCCCGCTGGTGGCGCTGTCGATTTCAACGGTGTACGAGGGTTACGTGTGGCATCTCAACGGGATCGTCGGCCTGTTGTTGATACTGGGGGGGAATATGGTGATGTTTACGAAGCCGGAAACCTGGTTCCGCCGCCTGCGGACGGCATAAAAAAACGGCCTGCGAAAATGCAGGCCTTTTTTTATTAATTTGCTGTCTGATGAACATCAAACATAGTGGCATCCGTTGCCATGTCATCCACAACCTGCTTCAGGGTGCCGAAGCCCATTGGCGTATTCTCGTTCGCCAGCTCTTTCCCTTCCCCCTTACGAACAACCTTAATCACCGGTTTGTTCGTAGCCGCGTCGATTAACTCACCTTCGAAGAACAGATGCGTATCCATGGTACGATGGCCCGTGGCCATTTGCGTACCCGCAACCAGCAGCGCGACAGGCACCACTTCATAGAACTGCAAACCTTCTTTGTCTGAGCTCACACCCGTGATGGCGCCGCGGAAGATCAGGCTATGTTTGCCCGGCGTCGTCACAATCGGCTTACGCTGGCCAATCGCGGTTTTCAGTTTGGTATTGGTATAATTCAACAGCTCATCAAGCGTTTTTTGCCCAAGCTGAGTGGTCGGTTTTGGCGTCGGATAATAGGTTATCGGCGTCCAGATAATGCTGTCATAATTCGCCTCATTATAAGAAGGATCAACCCAACGCAGGGTTGGCTTCCCGGTTGCAGATTTCATCTCCTGCAAGCCTGAGTAATCTTTTAAAAAGCCTGAATATTGATCGGGGGCTGCGACTTTTGACGCACAGCCTGAAAGGGCCAACAGACCAGAAAGCACTGCAACTTTAAAAAAAGTGTGAGTACGCATGATGGTATTCCATGTTATCTGCAAGTATGCACTTGAAGTTATAACAAAAAATGGAGCGATGTGTTGTGGCAAAAAATGACGAAGACAGCACAAATAGCGAAAAAACTGCCCGACCGAAACCGGGCAGTGAAAATTACTCTTTCAGGTCCACTTGCCAGAACAGGTGTTTGCCGAAGGGATCAATTTCATAGCCCGTGACCTCTTTACGGACTGGCTCAAAAATCGTTGAATGGGCAATCATTACCGCCGGCATTTGATCGTGCATCATCTGCTGCGCCTGCTTGTACAGCGCCACGCGTTTTTCGCGATCGGTTATCGATTTTGCTTCGGCAATCAGGTTATCAAACGGCTTATAACACCATTTCGCCGAATTCGACCCGCCGTTGGCGGACGTACAGGTAAACAGCGGGCCGAAGAAGTTATCCGGATCCCCCGTCGCCGTTGTCCAGCCCATCAGCGCAGCCTGATGCTCCCCGCCCTTCACGCGCTTCAGGTATTCGCCCCATTCGTAGGTCACGATTTTGGTCTGCACGCCAACTTTCGCCCAGTCCGCCTGGATCATCTCCGCCATACGCTTCGCGTTCGGGTTATACGGCCGTTGCACGGGCATGGCCCACAGATCGATGCTTACGCCGTTGGCAAACCCCGCCTCCTTTAACAGCGCTTTCGCTTTTTCTGGATCGTAATCGTAGTCTTTCAGCTCACTGTCGGCACTCCAGACGCCAGGCGGCAGCAGGTTTTTCGCCGCCGTGCCGGTGCCGTGGAAAACCGCCTCAATGATGGCCGGTTTGTTAATCGCCATCGCCAGCGCCTGGCGCACTTGTACGTTATCCAGCGGCGGCTTTTGCGTATTAAACGCCAGGAAACCGGTATTCAGACCGGCCTTGCTCATCAGGTTGATGTCTTTGTTAGCCTTCATACGCGGCAGGTCCGCCGGGTTCGGGAACGGCATCACCTGACACTCATTCTTCTCGACTTTGGCAAAACGTACCGAGGCGTCCGGCGTGATGGTGAACACCAGACGATCCAGCTTCGATTTTCCCTGCCAGTAGTCAGGGAAAGCGGTAAAGAGGATGCGGGAATCCTTCTGATATTGCGACAGCTTAAACGGCCCGGTGCCAATCGGCTGCATATCGACCTTTTCTGGCGTGCCCGCTTTCAGCATGGCATCGGCGTACTCCGCCGACAGAATGGAGGCAAAGTACCACGCCAGGTCAGCGACAAACGGCGCTTCCGGATGCGCCAGGGTGAAGCGCACGGTGCGATCGTCAACTTTATCAATGGCGGTAATCAGGCTGCCGAACTCCAGACTTTCGAAGTTGGAATAACTGCCGTTGGAGACGTTATGGTAAGGATGATTCACATCCTTCTGGCGCAAAAACGAGAAAATCACGTCGTCCGCGTTGAAGTCGCGCGTCGGCGTGAACAGCTTATTACTGTGGAATTTCACCCCTTTGCGCAGGTGGAAGGTGTAGACCTTGCCATCCTCGCTTACCTCCCAGCTTTCCGCCAGGCTCGGTACCAGTTCGGTAGTGCCCGGTTTGAAATCGACCAGACGGTTATAAACCGGTACGGCGCTGGCGTCCACGCTGGTCCCCGACGTATAGAGCTGAGGATTGAAATTTTCCGGCGATCCTTCGGAGCAATACACCAGCGTTTTTGCCGCGACGGTGGAACTGACCGTCAGTGCAGCAAGCGCCAGCGTTATCATTGTGAATGTGCTTTTCATCATTTATTCCTGTCTTTTTAATTCGACGGCTAATTACTTCTTTTGCCATTTCATAAATAACATTAAAGTGATGGCGCAAACACATGAAAAATAAATACAGAAGGAAACACTATGGGCTCGGAACTCTCCAGACAATTAACCCAACGCTTTTTCCGCTATCTCGCCATCACCAGCCAGAGCGACCCGAAAGTCAAAACCCTGCCCTCCACCCCGGGCCAGCACGACATGGCGCGGGAGCTGGCGAAGGAGCTGGAAACGCTGGGGTTAGACGATATTGTGATTGATGAGTTCGCCACCGTTACCGCCGTGAAAAAAGGTAATGTTCCCGGCGCGCCGCGTATTGGTTTTATTACCCATATCGACACCGTCGACGTCGGTTTATCCCCGGATATTCATCCACAAATATTAACCTTTACGGGGGATGATCTCTGTCTGAATAAAGAGAAAGATATTTGGCTGCGCGTAAAAGAGCACCCGGAAATTCTGGCTTATCATGATGAGGAGATTATTTTCAGCGACGGAACCAGCGTATTAGGCGCAGATAATAAAGCGGCCGTCACCGTGGTCATGACGGTGCTGGAAAACCTCACCGCTGAGCACAACCATGGCGATATTGTGGTGGCGTTTGTGCCCGATGAAGAGATTGGCCTGTGCGGCGCGAAAGCGCTGGATTTAAAGCGCTTCGACGTCGATTTTGCCTGGACCATCGACTGCTGCGAGCTGGGCGAAATTGTTTACGAGAACTTTAACGCGGCGGCGGCTGAAATTCGCTTTACCGGCGTCACGGCGCACCCGATGTCCGCCAAAGGGGTGCTGGTCAATCCGCTGCTGATGGCAACGGATTTCATCAGCCATTTCGATCGCCGGCAAACCCCGGAATGCACCGAGGGGCGCGAAGGTTATATCTGGTTTAACGGCATCCAGGCCGGGCAAAACGAAGCGGTGCTGAAAGCCAACATTCGTGATTTTGACAAAGACGGTTTTGCCGCCCGCAAGCAGCAAATTGCCGATGTGGCGGCGCAAATAGCCGCGCAGCATCCCACGGCAAACGTGGAGTATCGCATTGAAGATACCTACAGCAATATCAGCAATGCGATTGGCGAAGACCGCCGCGCGATCGACCTGATGTTCGAGGCGATGGAGTCGCTCGGCATCACCCCAAAACCGATCCCCATGCGCGGTGGCACGGATGGGGCGGCCCTGTCAGCTAAAGGCCTGCTCACCCCGAACTTCTTCACCGGCGCCCATAACTTCCACTCGAAGTTTGAGTTTTTACCGCTGTCGTCGTTCGAGGCCTCCTGTCGCACTGCACTGCAACTCTGTCTGCTGGCCG
This sequence comes from Enterobacter sp. CRENT-193, assembly GCF_002787395.1. Classification (NCBI taxonomy): domain Bacteria; kingdom Pseudomonadati; phylum Pseudomonadota; class Gammaproteobacteria; order Enterobacterales; family Enterobacteriaceae; genus Enterobacter; species Enterobacter sp. CRENT-193. The sequence goes on from NZ_CP024812.1 coordinate 3,347,135, forward strand.
CGCGTTAAGCGGGCTTGCGTGCGAGCATGGTGGCGAAGCGCAGCTTGATACGGTTCCCGTTGGCATCGGTACGGTGGAGTTCCCCCACCTCTTCGTTGTACTTGATCAGCTCCCAACCTTCGTAGTAGTTACTCAGTTCACCGGGTTTGAAGGCAAACGGGAAGCCGACGGTGCACGGATAATCTTCCGTATCCATGGCGGCAACGATCAGGTTATAGCCGCCTGGTCTGGTGCAACGCTGCATATTGGCGATAAGACCAGGGATGGTATTCGCTTCGAGGAACATCAACACGACGGTGGAAAGAATAAAGTCGTATTCGTTGTCAAAGGTCAGATTGTTCAGATCCTTAATCGCCGTTTGCAGATTCGCGATCCCTTCCGCCGCCTTAATGCGCTCAATGTTATCGATGCTCATCGGGTTTTTATCCCACGCCGTCACGTCATAGCCATTGGCAGCGAGGTAGAGGCTGTTACGGCCATTTCCGCAACCGAGATCGAGCGTTTTTCCCGGCTTAACAATGTCCGCGCTGAGCAGCACCTCTGAGTGCGTGCGGGTCAGCCCATATTTCTCAGTAAAGTAGTTTTCATCGACAGTCATTATTTTTCCTCAGATTGCATAAGCAGTGCCTTATCAGCGCGCACCAGAAGTTTGCCCTGCATCAGCAAGATAAAAGTACGGACCAGCAGCATCGCGATGATGACGTTGGTGAAAATAAACAGGGGAACCGCGAGGGCATGAAAGAACCCTGACGGACTGCTCTGTCCAAGATGTAAACCGGTGGTCGCCAGCGCCGACACCCCGAACGAGAAGCTCCAGAACGACGCGTTGAACGGCTGCGACAGATACCACGGCATCAGACGCAGCATAAACAGGAGTTGCAACAGGCCATAGCCGAAAAGCATTTTGGCGAAGGTGTCCGCTTCGCCGCCGTTGACGCTAAACCAGGCGCTACAGGCCACCAGGGCAGGCGCAAGCTGGATCCCGAGCGAGGTACGAAGGGCAGCGGGCAGCTCGCCCGCGCTGCGCAGGCGTTGTAAAATGACCGGCTCCAGGCTCAGCCAGGAAAAGACCCCGGCACCAAGGAACACCAGCCCCGCGTCGTGGAAACCCAGCGCACCGCAGGCCATCGCGCTGATAAAATTGTTCGCTACCGTCGGCAGATACAGTCCCGGCGTCGTGGCTTCTTCCGGATGCTTGCCGCGCCACAGCCCGGCGCTTTGCCAGGCGGCATACGCAAGCTGGATCACCACGCCCACGCTAAACAACCCCAGCGCCAGCGGGCGATACCACGGCACAAAGCCGATGGCCACCAGCAGCGTTGTGGCAGGAAACAGGCTGACAAAACTGCTCATTACCGGATGCCGCATCTCGGCCAGCACGCTATGTGGAAACCGTACCGCACGGGTAAGAAACGCCACGCTCAGAAGGAACCAGATCGCCACCGCCAGCGCCACCAGGATCTCGCCCGGCCAGCGCGTCACCGGCCAGATGGTGCTGGCATAACGCCAGGCGAACCCCATACCTATGGTCCCGAGGACCATACCGAAATACCCGGCGGGCAAGTTAAGAACGCGTTGGTTTAGGCTATGCATTTTTTTTAAAGTTTAAAATGTATTTTAAATGCCATTTTAAGGGGTTTCCTGAGCGGACGCCAGCACTTCGAAAAACCAAAACTTTGCTACGTTTATTGAAAGGCTTTTCAGGGATAACACGATGACAAAATATCGGCTCAGCAATGAAACGCGTCTCTGGCGCTGGCAGGACGGTTCAACACCGTGCACAACGCCTCTAAGACAAATTATTGCCGTGAAGGATTTTAACGATGTGACCAGCGGGACTAAAGGCGGTTGGGTTGAGGATGAACACGCGCTCGCCCAGGACGGGGATTGCTGGGTTTACGATGAAAACAGCGTGGTGTTTGCCGGGGCCAGGATATCCGCTAACGCCCGCCTCACCCAACCTTGCATCGTAAGCCACCGCGCACACGTTGGCGGCAACGGCTGGCTTGACGCGGCTGAGGTGAGTCACGGCGCGGTAATAAGTGACAACGTCACCATTCAGCACTCCACCGTACGCGGGGAATGTCGTATCGCGGGTGACGCGCGGGTGCTGCATAATAGTTTGGTGATTGCAGCCAAAGGGCTGACACCCGACCGTCAGCAGATCCTGCAAATTTATGACCGAGCCACGGTCAGCCAGTCGCGTATTGTGCATCAGGCGCAAATCTACGGCGATGCCATGGTGACCTGGGCCTTTGTTGAGCACCGTGCCGAGGTGTTCGATCGCGCCATTCTTGAGGGCAACGCGCTGAATAACGTCTGGGTGTGCGACTGCGCCAAAGTGTACGGCAACGCCCGTCTGCTGGCCGGTCTGGAGGATGATGCCATCCCGACCGTGCGGTACAGTTCACAGGTCGCGGAAAACGCCCTCGTTGAAGGCAACTGCGTCATTAAACACCACGTATTAATAGGCGGCGAGGCGTGGTTACGCGGCGGGCCAATCCTGATTGATGACAAAGTGGTTATTCAGGGGCGGGCGCGTATCAGCGGCGATGTCCTGATTGAGCATCAGGTGGAAATAACGGACGATGCGGTTATCGAGGCGCTGGAGGGTGAAAGCATTCACGTCCGGGGAGCCAAAGTGATCAACGGCGACACGCGGATCACCCGGACGCCGCTGCTGGGGGCGCTATAGCGGGAAGATTCTGGCGTAGAGGTTCACGTCATCGTAACGCCCGTTGAGCATCTCCGCTTCCCGCAAACAACCTTCCAGCGTGAAACCGTTGCGCTGCGCCACACTGTTACTGCACTGGTTATCCACGCGACACTTGATCACAAAACGGCGGATCTCGCCGCGCTCAACGTAATAGCGCATAAACGTCTGGAGCGCCTGAGAAAGAATACCCTGCCCCTGATGCGCCTCGTCAAGCCAGTAGCCAATGTACCCGGTTTTATTCGCAGGCTCGATCGCGTTGAAGGACAGCACGCCCACCAGCTCGTCCTTCATGAAAATCAGGAACATTTTGGCGTAACCGCGCTGGTGCAACATCTGATTGCTCTGCACGTTGCGGCGCGTGTCCTCTTCGCTGCCGACATGCTGTGCCCAGTCGAAGGCGGTTTGCAGCCAGGTTTTGTTTTTGATTACGAGGTTATGCAGATCGGTGGTATAGCGCTCTTCGACGGCGCGAAGCTCGATTTCCTGGTTAACGGGGATGATTTCTGAAGACATAGTGCCTCTTAATTGCCGGGTGGCGCTAACGCTTACCCGGCCTACAAATGCGTCCAGAGCAGGCCGGGTAAGGCGAAGCCGCCACCCGGCACAAACCCATAAGGACTAGCGCATGATCCGGTCGTCAACGTAGTTACGTTTGTCCGGCGCGGGCGGGAAGTACTGGTACAGCCAGGTCTCGCTGATGGCATCGCCCTGACAGCGCAGGAACAGGCGCATATCCACCGGCTCGGTGGAGTCAGAGGTTGGATACCAGTCAAACAGAATGCGATACCCGTCGAACGGTTCGACATAGAGGATCTCCACCTGCTTCGCTTCACCGCTGGACAGGGTAATCACCGGCTCAATGCCCTTCGGTGCGGCGGCCTTCAGATCGCCCCCGACGAAGTCAATGGCAAAGCGACGGGCCCACACTTTCGGGTAATTTTCACCCGGCGCCCAGCCCTCCGGGAAGCCGCCCATACCGGTACGGGTAGCGTAGACGTTTGCCAGCGGGGAACGCACCGGCGGCTGCGCGCTCCAGTAGAGACGGTATTTGAAGTCCAGCTCATCACCCGCCTGCACCGGTTTCTCCGGCTGCCAGAAGCAGACCACGTTATCGAGCGTCTCGCCGGTTGTCGGGATCTCCATCAGGGCGATGGATCCTTTCCCCCAGTTGTTGCGCGGCTCGACCCACAGGCTTGGTCGCTTGTTATACCAGCCCATGACGTCCTGGTAATGGGAGAAGTCACGGTCAAGCTGTAACAAACCAAAGCCTTTCGGGTTTTTATCCAGGTAGGCGTTGAATTGCAGCTTTTGCGGGTTGTTCAGCGGTCGGCAGATCCACTCCCCGTTACCGCGCCACATCGCCAGGCGGTCTGAATCATGGATCTGCGGATGTATGGTGTCGCACATGCGGCGTTCGTTGTTGCCGCAGCTGAACATGCTGGTCATTGGTGCGATGCCGAGCTGCTTGATGTCTTTGCGCGCATAGAGATGGTTTTCGACGTCCATGATCACCTGACTCTTCTCACAGTGGATCACAAACTTATAGGCACCGGTAATGCTCGGGCTGTCCAGCAGCGCATAGACGGTAAAGGTGGTATCACCCGGCTTAACGGTTTCAAACCAGAAGGAGGTGAAATCCGGGAACTCTTCCGGGGTGTCGGTAAAGGTATCCACCGCCAGCCCGCGCGCGGAAAGGCCGTACTGGTAGGTATCATCCACTGCGCGGAAGTAGCTCGCGCCCAGGAACGAAACGATATCGCGTCGCGCCAGTTCCGGCGCTTTAAAGACGCGGAATCCGGCGAAGCCGAGGTCACTCTGCCCTTCAAGCTGTTTGGTATCCACGCCCGTATCGCCATAGCTGAACAGCTCAGGCCGGAAGTGGATCTCACGCGCCTGAGAGGTGGTTTGATCCAGCGAGAACATGCGCACGCGGCGGCGGAATCCCATCCCCATATGGAAGAACTGGGCGTCCAGCTGACGGCCTTCAATGTTATTCCACAGCGACTGCTTCTCATCGTAACGGATGGCGTTGTACGCCTGCGGCGTCATGGTGGCCAGCGTTTCCGGCAGCGGACGCGGCGCACCGCCCCACGCGGTTTTCGCCAGATCGTGCGCCATGGATTGCAGAACAGAGAAGTCAAAGCGACGGCTCTGACCGTCGGCAATGTCGGAGTCAGCAGCATACGCCGCCTGGGAAAACAGAGATGCAAGGCCAGAAGTGCCGCTCAGGGCAGCCATTGCCAGGGAACCTTTGAGAAAACGTCTGCGATTCATGCCTGAGAAAACGTCCTTATGGTCGTGTGAATGAGTTTCGCGCGCAGCGAAATGACGGCAAGAAAGAACGCACAGCCTAAACAAAAACGGTTAAGAATCCAATTGTTGGCGGGTGATTATCTGAACAAACCGAGAAATATTTTCTGTCGACCAGAACGGCCTGAAAAAGGGGTAAAGTTATGTATAAAAATGCCCCGGCTGGACATCGACAGCCGGGACCAACGAGGCGGTTATTTTACGCTGACATCGATACCCGGGAAGTACTTATCAGCCAGTTTAGCGATCGTGCCGTCGGCACGTACTTTATCAATTGCGGCATCAAGCTGCTTTTTGGTGGCCTCATCCCCTTTACGCAGCCCAAAGCCGATCCCACTGCCGAGGATGGTGTCGTCCGACACCGGTTTGCCGATAAAGCCAAACCCTTTACCCTGCGGCTTACTGAGGAAACCTGCCTGCCCGGCCGCTGACATGACCAGCGAGGCATCAATGCGGCCATTCAGCAGATCTCCCCAGGCCATATTCTGATCTTTATAAGACACCACGGTGACACCGTGCTTTTCCCAGTGCTCTTTGGCGTAAGTTTCCTGAATTGAACCCTGGAGAACGCCGATGGTTTTGCCCTTCAGCCCTTCGGGGGTAGCCTCTACCGCAGAACCGGCTTTGCCCACCAGCTGGGAGGGAATGCGATAGATGGGCTGGGTGAAATCAATGCTTTTGCGACGCTGCTCGGTGATGTTCATCGCCGAGTTTATGGCGTCGAACTTTTTCGCCACCAGACCGGGGATCAGCGCATCAAACGAGGTTTCAACCCAGCTGCACTTCAGCGCGGCGGCTTTACAGATGGCATTTCCCAGCTCTACATCAAACCCTTCCAGCTCCCCTGACGCATTGCGGCTTTCAAACGGTGGATATTCCGCTTCCAGCCCGTATCGCAACTCGGTGGCGGCAAACGACGAGAATGAACACAACAGTCCCATGCCGACAACTAACGCGCGTAATTTCATCTCAAATTCCTTAACGTGGTGTAACCCGACAAAGGGCCTGGGCACCTGCCCGTAACGTCGCCTCATCTTTCGCAAAAGAGAGACGGATTAACTTATTGTCCGTGCCATCGGCATAAAACGCCGACAGCGGAATGGTGGCAACCCCGTACTCGACAATCAGCCTTTTCACCATCTCGCTGTCGCGCTCGTCGCTAAAGCCGCTGTAATCCGCCAGCAGGAAGAACGAACCGGCACTTGGTAGCAGCCTGAACGGTGAGTCGGCGAGCAAACTTTGCAGCAGATCGCGCTTGCGCTGATAAAACGCCGCCAGCGACAGCCAGGTTTGCGGATCGGTCATGTGTTCGGCAAACGCGTACTGCATCGGCGTATCGGCCGAGAACATTAAAAATTGATGGACTTTACATATCTCATCCATCAGTTCCGCGGGTGCCACACAATAACCCACGCGCCAGCCGGTGACGTGATAGGTTTTTCCGAAAGAAGAAATAATCACGCTGCGCTCCGCCAGCTGCGGGTGCGTCGCCATTCCGTGGTGCGGTTCGCCATCAAAAACGACGTGCTCGTACACTTCGTCAGACAAAATGATGATGTCGGTGTGGCGCGTCAGCGCTGCCAGCTGGTGCAGATCGGCGGCTGAAAACACCTGTCCGCTCGGGTTGTGCGGCGTATTGACGATGATCATCCGCGTGCGTGGGGTTATAGCCGCCCGTACTTCATCCCAGTTCACGGCAAAATACGGTACCGTCAGTTTAATGGCAATCGGCGTCGCTCCTTGCAGACGGACAATCGGCGCATAGCTGTCAAAGGAGGGCTCGAAATAGATCACCTCGTCTCCAGGATGAACCAGCCCGCTGATGGCTGAGTAAAGCCCTTCGCTGGCGCTGGCGGTCACCAGCACCTCACTCGCCGGGTCATAGTGTGTGCCATAGAGCGTGGCAATTTTGTCCGCGATGCGCTCTCTGAGCGGTTGCAGACCGGTCATGGAGGCGTACTGGTTATACCCTGCCTCCATGGCGCGGGTCACGCCGGAGATAAGTTTTGGGTCGCATGAAAAATTCGGCGCACCCTGAGAAAGGTTGATGGCGTTATGCCGGGCTGAAAGCTGGCCGATAACGGTAAAAATGGTGGTTCCTACATCGGGCAATTTGGATCGTGTCTGCACCGGCGTTTTCAAAGTCATCCTCTGTCCCTTCTCGTGGTGAATGCATAACTATTCAAACAACAACTTCATTGCCGGGACAATCGAATTGTTGTCATAATAGCCATGACAAAAATGCATAGCTAAGGTGAGATATGTCGCGTCGTTCATTTCCGCTTAATGCCGTAGAGACGTTCATCGTGACCGCGCGTCACCTGAATCTTACCCATGCCGCGAAGGAGCTTTGTCTGACGCAGGGGGCGGTAAGCCGTAAAATCGCCTCGCTGGAAAGCTGGTTCGGCTTCCCGCTGTTCGAGCGCCATGCGCGCGGCCTGCGTCTCTCCTCACAGGGAAGCGCCCTGCTGCCGGAGCTGCAATCTGCCTTTGAGCACCTGCTGAACGTTGCTGAACAGGCGCGAACGCACCAGACCGTAATTCGTCTGAAAGCGCCTACCTGCGCGATGCGCTGGCTGGTGCCGCGTCTGTTACAGGTGGAGCGCGAACAGCCGGAACTCCAGATTGCGCTGACCACCACCACCGATCACAACGTCAATTTCAAAACCGAATCCTGTGACGCGGCGATTGTGTTTGGGACGCACATGAGCGCCGGCGATCTGCTGTTCGAAGAGGCCTTAACCCCGGTGATGAGCCCGCTACGGGCCGGCTCTGCGCTGGAAGCACTCACCTTCCTTCACCCCACGCGGGACAAAACGGACTGGACGCTGTGGCTGGCGAAACAGCCGGGTCCGCCGCCAGCTATGCTCAAAAATCAACACTTCGAAACCATGGATCTCGCCATTACCGCCGCCATTCAGGGGCTGGGCATCGCCATCGCGGATGAAACGCTGGTGGAGGAGGACGTGCGCGCCGGACGGCTGATGCGCCCTTTTGACACGAGCATAAAAACGGGGGCGAGCTACCGGCTGGTATTACGCGACGCCCCCGGCCCTGAAAACGGGCTGGATGCGTTTCGCGCCTGTCTGCTCAGTCGAGGCTGACGTGGTGTTTCATCACCCGTTTGAAGAGGCTCATACGGGCACGCATGAAGCGGTTTTCAAGCCGAAAACCTGCATGTTTATTCACACCAATACGTAACAGCACGTCCCGCCCTTTCCGGCAGGCGGGCCAGCGCGTGGGCCCTGCCAGGCTATCGCGTGCCCCCGCATCCCGGGCGAAGCTCACCCAGTAGTCCGCCACCTGAGCGGCGAAGGCCAGATCGCGTTCATTCACATACTGCCGCGAAGGTTCCACCTGTCCAAGGGTATCGAAGACGTAGGGCACTTCGTTGCCGTGCCAGGCGCCGTTGATGTACGTCGCGTGCTCCGCTTCGGCCACATAATCAAACCAGTATCGCCAGCACAGGCCGCCCGCCCGCTGCTGGGCCTGCATTACCACGTATCCCATGGTGGTGAAGGCCATGTCGCGGCATACCTGCCTGCCGAGTTCCTCATCGCCCTTCACGCCAGGATAAAGCAGCTTTATCAACCCCAGGCCAAAGCGCCGCTCACGGCGGAGCTTCTGGATCTGCCCGGCCAGATCGACCCCGAATACCGACATCACGCTGGCTTCGTCGCTGTTCGACCCAATCATCACCGGTACAGGATGCTGGCGGGCCGCGAAGAAAACGTCGAGCATGGCCTCAGGCAAAACGCAATCCCCCACGATGGGCGCAGGGGCGATATTCAGCGGCGAGGTCAGCGGCCAGAACGCCTCAGGCGGGATCGCGCGAAGCTGTTCCGCGGTAGCACTGTGCAGGCCGAAATGGGCGGCAATCGCTTCGCCTTTATGCATGGCCTGCTCGCGCGGGGTGTCGGGCAGCGTGTACCCGCTTTGCACAATGGCTTTATGGAACAGTCCTCCCGCAAGCGGGGAAGCCATCAGCGACAGCACGCTGCGCGCACCGGCCGACTCGCCAAATACGGTGATGTTCTCAGGATCGCCGCCGAACGCGGCAATGTTATCGCGCACCCATTCCAGGGCCTGAATCTGATCGAGCAGTGCAAAGTTATGCACCACGCGCTCTTCCTCCCCCTCCAGCGCCGGATGGGCAAAAAAGCCGAGGTGGCCGAGACGGTAATTGATCGTCACCACCACCGTGCCACGCTTCGCCAGCGCCCTGCCGTTATACGGAGGCAGCCCGCCAGCGCCGAGGGTAAATCCTCCGCCGTGCAGCCAGACCATCACCGGAAGCGGAGCGGCGCGAGCCACTGGCGACCAGACGTTAAGATACAGGCAGTCTTCAGAGAACTGGCCGGGGTCGCCGCCGCCCAGCTCCTGACAGCTTTCGCTGCTCTGCCAGCTGGAGGCGGAGAACGCCGTCGCCGGACGCACGCCATCCCAGCGTGCAGGGGGACGCGGGGAGCGCCAGCGCCACGGGCCAACAGGGGGTGCCGCATAGGGAATGCCACACCACACATGGGTATCGCCTTCAGTAAAACCAATCAGTGCGCCCTGGCGCGTTTCAACCACAGGGGCGGAGGGATTTTCCATACCAACCTTCTTTTTCCATCACACCCTTGCAGAGTAACGGTTTCAGAGCAAACCGCAACGCTGTTTGCTGCGCGCTTCCGCCTCCTCGTAAAGCGAAAACTCGTCGTACACCGCACAGCCGAGCGCGGCTTCGAAGGCATTGCGGCTGGCATTGCCGTGGCTGCGCGCCTGCGTTTCATTGCCAAGATTCGACTGGAAGATCCCCGCCGCGCTGACGGGCAGAAAATCCTCGTAGGTGATGGGCTGTGCCACAACCCAGCCGCGTTCGATCAGCGGCTGCGGATCGTCGCCGGGACGAAATGCGTGGCGATGCGCCTCACCTGTCGGGGTCAGACGGTAGCGGAAATAAGCCAGCCCCTGACGGCGCAGGAACATTTCACTGTCCGGGAAGGCGCTGAAGATCTCGCGCAGGTGAAGCTGGTGGGTCAGGTTGTCTTTGCCGGTCCCGGCCTGGTTTAACAGGCTGTCGTACAGCTCGCGCCCTTTCGGCGTAAGCGCCACGCCGCGCTGCTCAATCTCACCGAAACGCGCGGTATGGGTGCCCTTGTGTTCCCCCGCGAACAGCACCGGCTCCTCCAGCGCCTTAAAGCTGGTCTGACGCAGGAGGATCGGCACCTCGCGGCGCGGCGGGCCTTCAATCAGGATTTTCGGCTCGATGCCGTACTTCGGCATTAGCTCCTGCACCCGGTCGATATCCAGCGTACGCGGCGTGAGATGGTTGATGTGGCACCCCGGGAAACAGACCACGTCGGCAATCAGGCGATGTTCGTTGCTCAGCGCCAGATAGGTTTCCTGATCGACCGTCGCATGGCGATGCCAGCGGAAGGTTTCTAAGGCTTCCTGCACAAATTCGCGCGCCTGTGCCTCGGTAAAGTGTCCCTGCGCATCATGCAGGTCGATCAGTTCCAGACAGCGCGGCGTAAAGATGTTGCGCCGGGAGAGGATCTCCGCCGCCCTTTCGCGCAGCGCAACGTTTTCAATCAGCTCCAGGCGCAGCAGCGAGGTAAAAATGCGAAACGGATTACGGCAGAGCGCCGCATCGTCTGTCGGACGAAACGCCGTCGAGTGGACGGGCACGCCCGCCTGGGAGAGATCGTAGTAGCTGACCGGGTACATGCCCATAATGGCGAAGATCCGGCGCAGGGTGGAAAGCTCCTGCGCGGTGCCAACGCGGATCGCACCGTGACGTTCAACATTCAGGCGCGCCAGTTCGTCTGCGTTCGCCAGTTGTTCATGTAAAAGTGGGTTATTTTCCAGAACCGCCAGGTTAACGTCCGCCACCAGTTCCAGCAAGGTGCCGTACTGCGGAACTTCCTGCTGGTACATCGCCGACATAGCCTGCGAAAAGTGTTCCCGAATATCATCAGCCGTGATGGTGTTCGCCATGATGTCATGCCTCCAGTGAATACTACCTGGAGTGTAGAGAAGCCCGTTCCTTTCGTTGGGAAGAATTTACGAATTGTGATCCAGGCAGACGAGTGGTCAAAGCGTGGGCATTTTCGAAAAACGGTTGTAACTCAAACAGATCAAATGTTAAAAATATTTTGCTATCAGGTTATCAAATTCAAACATCTTAACTTGTCACCCGCGTCGCTCTGTTTTTAACATCGCCTATGGAAAAAAATGGTCTGTTCAGTCAGCGCATACGCTTGCGCCATTTGCATACATTTGTGGCCGTCGCTCAACAGGGAACGCTGGGGCGAGCGGCTGAAACCCTTAACCTCAGTCAGCCTGCACTCTCCAAAACGCTGAACGAACTGGAACAGCTTACCGGAACCCGCCTGTTCGATCGCGGCCGTCTGGGGGCTCAGCTTACACTCGTGGGCGAACAGTTCCTGACGCATGCCGTTAAAGTTCTCGATGCCCTCAATACCGCCGGTCAGGCGTTAAACCGTAAAGAGGAGCCGGCCAGCGACATCGTGCGCGTGGGCGCGCTGCCAACGGCGGCGCTGGGCATACTGCCTGCGGCGATCGGCCAGTTCCACCGTCAGCAAAAGCACGCCACGCTTCAGGTCGCGACCATGAATAACACCATGCTGCTGGCGGGCCTGAAGTCAGGCGAGCTGGATCTGGGCATTGGGCGGATGTCCGATCCGGAACTGATGAGCGGCCTGAACTACGAGCTGCTGTTCCTGGAATCGCTGAAGCTGGTCGTGCGTCCGAATCATCCTCTGTTGCAGGACACCGTGACCCTGAGCCGTGTGATGGAGTGGCCGGTGGTGGTCTCACCAAAAGGAACCGTTCCGCGTCAGAATGCGGAAGCGTTGCTGCAAATGCAGGGCTGCACGCTGCCTTCCGGGTGTATTGAAACGCTCTCGGCGTCGCTGTCGCGCCAGCTTACGGTGGATTATGACTACGTATGGTTTGTGCCGTCCGGCGCGGTGAAGGACGATCTGCGACGCGGCGTGCTTACGGCGCTGCCGGTAACATCGCCCGGCGCGGGAGAACCGATTGGGATCCTGACGCGGGTAGATGCCCCGCTCTCTGAAGGTGCCCAAACGCTGTTAAGCGCCATTCGTAAATCAATGCCTCTCTGACCATAAACGCAGAACCCGCCGCGAGGGCGGGTCTGTCTTACTCAGAACGTTTCCCAGTTATCACCTGAGACGACCGCCGCCGGGGTTAAAGGCCCGGGTTTCGCTGCGTTTGCAGCGGCTGTAGTCCGTCCTGCGTGCGCCCCGTTGAGACGAAACGCGCCAACGGCTTCCGTCAGACGTGCGCCCTGCTCCTCCAGCGAAGCCGCTGCCGCAGAAGCTTCTTCCACCAGCGAGGCATTCTGCTGCGTCACCTTATCCATCTCGGAAATCGCCTGGCTCACCTGAACGATGCCGCGGCTCTGCTCATCGGACGCCGCTGCAATCTCCAGCATGATATCGGTGACGCGTTTAACCGCCTCGACGATTTCATTCATGGTATTGCCCGCTGCAACCACCTCCCCGGAACCCTGATCGATAAGCGATACCGATTCATTAATCAGGCTTTCAATCTCTTTCGCCGCGTTTGCGCTGCGGCTTGCCAGGGTGCGAACTTCACTCGCCACGACCGCAAAGCCGCGTCCCTGTTCACCCGCACGCGCCGCCTCGACCGCCGCGTTGAGCGCCAGAATATTGGTCTGGAACGCGATGCTGTTAATCACGGCGGTAATTTCAGAGATCTTCTTCGAGCTGGTGGAAATATTACCCATGGTTTTCACCACGCCGGAGACCATCTGCCCCCCGCGGCTGGCCTTCCCGGAGGCATCTTCTGCCAGTTTACTTGCATGATGCGCGTTATCGGCGTTCTGTTTCACCGTCGCGGTGAGCTGCTCCATGCTGGCCGCCGTCTGTTCAATCGCCGCCGCCTGCTGCTCAGTACGGGAAGAGAGATCGGTGTTACCCGCGGAGATCTCGCTGGTTCCCCGGTAGATCTCCTCCGCCCCTTGCCGCACGGTGCCTACGGTGGTCACCAGCGCGTGCTGCATCGTTTGCAGATCGCGCGTAAGGCGGCCAATTTCACTGCGCCCGGTCGGTTCGTCCGGCATGGTCAAATCGCCTTTCGCGATATTTTCGATACGCGTAGCGGCTCGCTGGAGCGGGTTTATCACCGTACGGCGCAGCACCACAAAAGTGATCACCGCCAGCGCCAGCGCCAGGCCAAACGCGCCGAACATAAACATCAGCCCCAGCCGGGTGCGGGTGTGAGCCTGCGCCGTCAGCGCGTTGGCGCGTTCGGTGCGGATTTTTATCGCCTTCAGCAGCACCGCGTTATAGGCATCGTCCAGCGGACGCGCGGTCTCATTTTCGTGGTTGATAATGGCTTCAAACATGCCGTTTTTGGCATATTTCAGCATCGGCTGCATACCGGCGATGTAGGCGTCATAGCGGGCTTTCAGATCGCCGTCCAGCGCTTCATCAGCCGGTGTGCGAATAGTGCGCTTCATATAGGCGGCAAATCCATCCTGCGACTGCCTGATGCGGGTCTCAGCCTCAGCGATGTTTTGTTTCATCGCCTCCATCTCCGCGATACGGCTCGCCGCCCCCGCGTGGATCATGTTGATACGGGCGGTGCGTAAATGGTTGGAACTGTTTGACAGCCCGGTGCGCACCTGGATTTCTGCCGTGACATCCTGCTGATCGTTATCGGCCTGGAGCAGGAAATAGCCTGCCAGACCCGAGCTCAATGCAAACAGGAGAATAATGCCACCGAGAATGGAGGAAAACAGCGGAACCAGCCGGATGTGATGCAAGAAACTCAGCTTATGCTGCGCCTGCATCGATGTTGTGTTGTCCATGACCGTCGACTCTCTTATAGGTAAGATGCGTAAAAACACGCCTGTAAAAGAGTCATCGGCACGCCAGGGAATTAGATTACGGTTAAAAGCGCCAGACAGGTCACACTTTAGAAAAGATCAGGGAAGAAATGCCAGCGGAAAAAAACGCTGGCAGAATAATCAGTTGTCGCCGAAATGGATAACGGTACGAATAGATTTTCCTTCGTGCATCAGATCGAAGGCTTCGTTGATCTGCTCCAGCGGCAGGCGGTGCGTAATGAACGGGTCGAGCTGAATTTTACCGACCATCGCATCTTCAACCATGCCCGGCAGCTGGGTACGGCCTTTCACGCCGCCAAATGCCGACCCGCGCCATACGCGCCCTGTCACCAGCTGGAAGGGACGGGTTTTGATCTCCTGACCCGCGCCAGCCACACCGATAATGATGCTCTCGCCCCAGCCTTTGTGGCAGCACTCAAGCGCTGAGCGCATCACATCGACGTTGCCGATACATTCGAAGCTGAAGTCCACGCCGCCGTCGGTCAGCTCAACGATCACCTCCTGAACCGGTTTGTCGTAGTCTTTCGGGTTGATGAAATCGGTCGCGCCCATCTCACCTGCGAGCTTAAATTTTTCCGGGTTGGTATCCACAGCAATGATGCGGCCAGCTTTCGCCTGTACCGCGCCCTGGATGACTGCCAGACCGATCCCGCCGAGGCCGAACACCGCCACGGTGTCACCCTCTTTCACTTTCGCCGTGTTATGCACCGCGCCGATACCGGTGGTGACACCGCAGCCGAGCAGACAGACTTTATCCAGCGGGGCCTGCGGATTCACTTTCGCCAGTGAGATCTCGGCGCACACCGTGTATTCGCTGAAGGTGCTGGTCCCCATGTAGTGATAAATGGGCTCGCCGTTATAGGAGAAACGGGTGGTGCCGTCCGGCATAAGACCTTTACCCTGCGTGGCGCGCACGGCCTGGCAGAGGTTAGTTTTGCCGGATTTGCAGAACTTACACTCGCCGCACTCTGCGGTGTAGAGCGGGATCACATGGTCGCCGGGCTTCAGGCTGGTGACGCCTTCACCCACTTCCACCACCACACCGCCCCCTTCGTGGCCGAGCACCGCCGGGAATACGCCTTCCGGATCGTCACCGGACAGGGTAAACGCATCGGTATGGCAAACGCCGGTGTGGGTAATTTTGATCAGCACTTCGCCTTTCTTCGGCGGAGCAACATCAATTTCAACGATTTTCAGCGGCTGGCCTGGGCCGAACGCGACAGCTGCGCGAGATTTCATGATGTCTTTCCCTTGTTGTGAGGTGTGTGGATTTATTTTAGATAAGAGCGCAGTAAATGGCCGACTTCCGCCATCCGCACAGCCCGCTGATCCGGGGTGGTCTCCCCCGTCACCAGCTCATCTTTGAGGTGAATTTCAACCATTTCCCCCATCAGGCCATTGGCAGCGCCGCGCACGGCGGCGATTTGCTGCAAAATGGCGAGACAGGGATCGCCCGATTCCAGGGCGCGTTCAAGGGCATCAACCTGGCCCCGAATGCGGCGGACGCGGGTCAGAATACGTTTTTTATCTTCGGGTGAATGCGGCATACGCCCTCCTGATACTATAGGGGGGTATTGTATCTGTTAATACGATTTTATGTAAACACGAAGTTTATTGTGGGTTTTAAGTAGAACCGTAGGTAATGTGAAAAATCAGCGAGTTAATATTAGTGACTCGCTGATATATCAGAAGTGGGCAATCAGGTGCGTCAGGAGCGAAAAGTACGTATTGCTATAAAAAGCAGAATTTTTAGAATTCATGCTTCATAACATTTTTTCCACGTTGTCTAACCAGTCGGGAAGATGTTCTCTGTACCAGTTGAGATACAAGGGAAATGCACTCTTTTGCCGCATATGAAGCAGGACAATCACTTCCGTGACAATCCAGGCTTTGACAATAGCAATTTCTCTGGCCAGCTCCCTGATATTTTGATGGGAGGATAGCTGGCAATAGCGTCCTGCAAGGTCTATAAATTCTTGTTTTGTCCCCATTCCCCTTATGAGGGGAGCCAGGTCAATAGCAGGACTCCCTTTGCCAAACCTTTCCCAGTCAAAAAGAACTAAATTACCGCTTTCTCTTCTTCCCCAGTTGCCTGCATTGCTGTCGCCTGAAACCAGGCTTTGGCAGGCGAATAACGCATTACTATTCTGCTGAAATCGTCGAAGCTGCCGGGCATTTTTTTCAGGTAATGCCAAAAGCATGAGAGCGTTTTCAAGCGCTGTTTCTGTCCACGTATGCGTATGATAGAGCCATTCAGAATTTGCAGGATAGCGATGCAGGCGCCCCAGCATAGCTATGGCATAATCGTTTGCCACAGCGGTCTGATCAACCTTATAAGGAATATACTCCAGTCTTAACTTGCGTAAGGTGGCATCAGCAGACAAAAGCGTTGGCGTAGCAATCCCTGCCTGATTAAGCTCTGTTGCCGCGTAGAGATAAAAGGCCCACTCAACATCGCTGACAGGCCACTTTTCTATAACTATCTGATTGCAATCACTGGTATTCAGCACCACTTTGGCAGTGCCCATTTTGGATAAATCCATTGCAGCCATGCACTGTCCCTTAAAAATTAACGTGTTGGTTGTTCTTGTTATTGAGTGTAATGCAAGTGTGCTACAGATGAAGTCATACATCATCATTCTTTCTTAAAAATCCTACTTTAAAAGACTTGTGCAATCACACTAACCCCCACTAAAGAACGTAGGTATCATAAGAATACGAAAAAGAATAGACTAATGCTGTTGGATATATTTATCTTTGATAACATTTAGCCTGTAGTAAACAAAATAAGTCGGGTGCAGCATGTTCGGACAGAAAACATTGCTGAAACTGGTCCTGATCCGGTTTATCCAAAAGAATTTTTATACACTCTGATAAATATTACTATCACAATTGGGTTTTACATATTGAATTCGGATCACAACGCTTCATCATTAAGGAATGACTAAGTATGAAAAGAATTGTTCTCGCCTCTTTGGTTTTATCTTTTTCGTTATCAGCTATCGCTAATCAATTAAGCATTGATGACCAAATTAATAATGCTTGTGCTAAGGCCTTAAGCGGTGATAAAGAACCTTTGGGTAACTTCCCACCAGATAGTTTTGCTGCAACAGTCAGTCCGAAAGTTAAAGAAGCTTACAACGAAGTTTTAAAATCTCGTTCTTCTATTGTAAACGACCTGAGTTTACAGAATGCAACCAGTTGCGCCAACCTGGTTAGAGATAAACTGAAATCAAAAGGTGAGTACAAAGAAGAAAAATAATTCCCAGGGTGGAGAAACAGCATTTTTGTGGAACTGAACGCTTTCTCAATCAGAGTATGTTCTTAAGAAAACATCGACAAGATAGTTCCGCAGCTGTGTTTTCCACCTCTCGCTGGTCCCTCAATACCCTGACATCCCGTTGCCTGATGGCACCCTCCGCAATGACATCGCCCCGCCTAAACAGCACAGACGTTGTTGACGATATTTACGCTTTCGTCTCGTCGTGACCAACCCTATTTAGCTCGAAATGTTAAAAATCCGCACTTATATGGCACATTGTGAACAGAAATAACATTCTCGTCACCTAACATACTCGCTACAAACAAAATGGTGGTGTTAATGATTGTACTAAAGAGCTTTTTATTCTTCGTTGGCGCGGCGGCCGCTTGCGCACTTATTGTACTTTGTCTTTGGGTTGATATGCGGTTTGTCGGCCATGATATTCCGGAATTATCACTGACCGAAATTATGCAGGAAACGGTATTAGCGAGTATTGTCTTTCTCCATTTTCGTCTGGCGAAAATGTACGAATCCATGCGTTACTGTAATATTCTGGTGGGCGGATTTTTCCTGACAATGCTAATTCGTGAGCTGGACGCGCTTTTTGATCTCATTTCTCATGGGAGTTGGGTGTGGTTCGCGCTGATTACCGCTGTGCTGGCGTTAATTCGCCCCGTTATGCATTTTCGTGCTACCCTGGAACAGCTGGCAAAATATACCCAATCCCCCTGGTACGGTATTCTGTTGAGCGGCCTGCTGGCTGTACTGGTCTTCTCCCGCCTCTTTGGAATGCAGGTGCTGTGGCACGCCATCCTGGAGCATGGCTATATGCGTGTCGTGAAAAACGCCGTGGAGGAAGGTTCGGAATCGTTCGGTTATATGCTGTGCCTGGCCGCATCCCTTGGTTATTACGTTACCTTTCCCGCTCACGCACGACAAAAATAATCTCTTCGCACTGCGTAGAGAGACGGCGAGGGAAATAGTGATCAACAACATCCTAAGGACGTTAGGGTTGTCATGTAAGAAAGACATATCCTAAAAAGGGGCAATCAGGCGTCGATTTCAGCGAATTCTCGCTCACGCCTGAAATCAGCGTCTATCCTTAGACTATCAACAAAAGGAGGCTGGAATGTCTGATTTCGACACTGATAAAAATGCACAATACGCTGGCGATAAAGCCAAAAACAAACTTGATGAATTATCCGGCTCTGCGCAGCAGCAGTTTGGTGAATTCGTTGACTCCCCTAAACACCAGGTGAAAGGTGCAGCGAAAAAATATGCTGCCCATGCCAGTGATGCCGTCTCGGATGTTACTGAAGCCGTCAGAAATAACCCGTTAACGGGCTTAATCGCTGCGGGTGCGGTAGGTATCGTTCTGGGACTTCTGTTGGGACGTAAATAATTTCAGGCCCTCCGGGGCCTTTTCTTTTCCCCCCCTTTCCTTCTCTTCCCCCCCCCTAATCTTGATAGTTCTCCTGATAAAAGCTCAATCCATACGAAAAAGTTGTACAATTTTGATGTACAGATTTGACCATATAGTATAAATTCGATGCCAGTGATGTTACAAAATTGTTTGTTAACGGTGGAAAATTATGCGTCGCAACCATGCTCCCTCTACAGCAGAAAGCGCTATAACCTTGTATTTTAACAAGGATAACGTCCCAACACAGCAGGAAACCCTTGGTGCCATCGTCAGTGAGATCATCAAAGAAAATGTACAACTGAGCAGAATGACAATTTGTACAAAGCTGTTGCGCAGAATTGAAGAATCCACGTCTGACGTTGAGAAAGCGCACTACAACGGTTTGATAGCCCTCTTCTTCGAGCGTTAACCTGAACACTGTTTTTTAACTTACTAAGTTAGTCATGCTGAGTGAGAATAGAGCTTCTGAATGCGATGACTAACCCCATGCTACAGCCTGCCGCGTGTAGCAGAGTGAGATTGAAGGTATGCATAGAACTAAATTTGAACGACTTAAGGATGACCTTATCGGTGAGGCCGTATTATCCATACTGAAAGAGAACGGACCTATTACCTTTGTGTCTCTTGCTAATCGCCTGCGGGCGATGGCTAACGTTGAATCAAATGATGAACGTAAAAATGCATTGATTGCCGCTGAAGATGAAGTGCGCCAGCGTGTAACCGGCGTCTCGCACGACCGGGGAAGAGTGATGGGCAATTATGACATGGGTCGCATGCGATCTCTCTTTACTCACAACACGCTTTTGACCCCAGACAAGAAACACTAATTTTAACCGAAACGGTGACCACCATGAGTAAAGCGATTATGCAGCAGACGTATAATTTTGAAGCCTTGCACGATAAAGGACTGGCGGAACATTTTCTTAATGCAGGAAAACATCTCAGTGGTGAGGTTGAAGTGTTGGGCTCGGCAATACGCTGTATTATGCTGACCGGTGACAATCTCTCTAATAAAGAGATTATCCTGCAACTGATTCACGCCCTCGAAATTACCGAGGAGCCCGAAGCCTGCGATGTCATTCGAAATACGCTTGAAATTGTTGTCGGTTTTACGCGCGATGATATCTGATAACAGATTATTGCGCTGGTGAGTGACTGTTTTTGCTGGTGGTAGAAAAGTTTCTCTGTCGTACCACCAGCATAGTGAACCCATTAACTAAATAGCCGTACCATTCGATCAAGCTCTTCTTCTTTAACCGCCCGGGAAAGATAATATCCCTGAAAGCGTTTAACCCCTAACGCGACAAGTTTTTTAAATTTTTCTTCGCTATCGACGCCTTCCGCAACGCATTCCCTTCCCGTCATGTCGCTGTATATCTGTATCGCTTTAATAATGCTATAGTCATTGTCGTTAGCAACAAAGTGCTCAACTATATCGCGGTCAAGCTTCAATCCATCAACATTAATCTGTCGGATGGGTAACATAGCGTAATCTCTGGAAAAGCAATCATCCAGAAACAACCGACACCCCTCGGCGCGTAAACGCTGAAGAGTGACAGGAATATTTGGATCCTTTGTCACATCAATCGCTTCAGCTAATTCAAAGACAAGTTTCCCGGCCCACTGCGGCTTCAGTAACATCTCAACGGCTTTTTTCGCCATTCCCGGCAGCGCGTTTCCGGTAGCCAGTGGAGGCGGTATATTAACCGAAAAATAATATTTTCCATTGTATCTGTTGATACCTGACACGGCCGCGTGGATGACTAACGCCGTCAGCTTGAGCCATATTTCGCCATTTTTCACCCCACCCAGAAATTGGGCAGCCTTCAGAACCTGACCGTTTTTATGCCAGCGCAGCAGAATTTCAAAGCCTACTCCTTTTTTATCGCCATCGGTAATAATTTGATAAGCCGCAAAGATTTCCCGCTTATGTAACGCCTGCAAAATATCAATTTCCGCATCCGAAAACCCCTGCGGATTATTTTTTACTGCACAGACTTCATCTCTGAAAACACGTGCATCGCTAAACCACACCCTGATAAGATATAATTTATCCAACCCCACTTTTCTATGGGTATAAATGGTTTTATCTGACAACCCTAACCTCGCAGACTGCTCTTTTATCGAAATACCCCGATAAAAATTCAGCAATACGGTTAATTCGCGCTTTGTTAAACCATTCAGACTTTCTTTACCTTCTTTCTCGGGTCCATCACGCAATATGCGTGACGAATCGGTATGCACGTCATAAATGTTGTCTGCACAGTCCATTACGTCTGAAATATTCGCTATCCTGATCATCGATAACGATTTGGTATTATTAACGAGACTACACAACGTGGCATAAAGCCATCTCTCTGGTATTGCGCCATACAGCGTCACGCTACAAATAACCGGCAGCGCATTCAGCACCGATACCAACTGCTTCAGGCTTTCAAGAAAGGCAGCGACGTCGCGACCAAGAAAAACAGCAACTTCAGGTGGTTGATTTTGCATCATTTTCTGAACATCACCTGAGCAAACTTCATCCTCTTCAAAATGGAGCCGCGTGGCGTTTACGCCACGTGACTTCAGAAGCAGGCTATACCCCTCGAAGGTGAAACCGCAGGCTGAAATAACAAACCGTTGCTTGTAGCACGTACCTTGTATAAAAGGTAAATTTTGAGACATAACCTGCTCCTGAGAATGCAAATAGTATTCCCATCTGTAATTAAAGCCAATACTCTTTGTCGCATTGAATAATTTTACCGCACCCTGTTTGGTTAATAAACCGTTATCAATGTTATGCACAGGAACATTTTTGCGTTAATCAACCGACTCATCCATATGCATCATAAATATTACTTTCTTTTCATATAACGACAGTAAATATGCATTTCTCGAGGTATAATGAAAATTCCGAAAAAGAAGACCGGACACTTCATCTTATCGGCCCAGACAAAAAGAGAAAATGCTATGGATAATCACATCTCATCCAGGGCTTTGCTACATCGAAGGGATGTCATTAAAAACAACCCGCGATTTGGTGAAGCTATAACAGAACACTACAGAATTAATGATGCCATTTATAAAAAACAACCCTTGTTCTACAAAACGATGCTTCAGGAATCACGCTTCAACATAATACTGTCCATGTGTTGTTTTGTTTTTGGCAATCAGGCTGAGTCAGTTTCAGAGATTAAGGCGCTATGCACCCGTTATAATATCGCCAGCCCTAACAGTGTTATCGCGATCATTACCATACTTAAAACTACCGGGCGAATTAAGACCTGGCGCTGTAGTGAAGATCGCCGAAAAACAAAAATTGCGCCGACGGAAAAAGGACTCGATGAGCTTAAACGCTATATGTCCGGGGCGTTTACGCCTGTCAGCATTCTTTATCCGGCATTCAACATTAATGTTAACCTTCTGGACAATGACATTCTGAGGCACAACTTTTTCCGGCGCGCCGCAGAGTACCTTTTCCGCGGATTAACATTCAGGAAAGTGCTTCCGGAGGTGGGTTTATTTATTGATAAGGATGGTGGACGAATGATTATGCTCTATCTCTATTTGCAGGCCATTAAAAACAAAACAGCACACGGTGCCATAATAGCGTATTCAGCCAGCACGCTGGCAAAAGAATTTTTCGTCTCGCGTATTCACGTCAACCGCATTATCAAATCGGCGCAGGAGGCAGGTTATCTTAAAGATCGCGGCGATGGCCGGATGTCAATTTATCCGGCCTTTATCGAGCTTGTCGAAAATTATGCCGGATTATATTTTGCGTATGTCACACATTACATCAATGTGGTACCAAAAGAACGACGCCATGCTGTCAACATGACGCCTACACTCTGATCTGACGGGCGTTCGGTTTGCTGAACGCCTTTCTTACCGCTCGCGCAGCGCCTCTTTTGCCTTATTCAACGGTTTCAGCAGATAATCAATGACGGATTTACTGCCGGTTTTGATATCAACTGTGGCTATCATGCCCGGGAACACCGGGAACGCCTTGCCCTGCCTGTTGGTCAGATGGTTACTGTCTGTACGAATATAAACGCGATAATAATAAACATCCCGTTTCACCTCGTCCTGAAGGGTATCCGGGGAAATCATCGTCACCTCCCCTTCCAGCCCGCCGTAGATCGAGTAATCATAGGCGGTGATTTTCACCAGCGCTTTTTGCCCGGGATGGATAAACGCGACATCGCGCGGCGAGATTTTCGCTTCTATCACCATCTGGTCATCAAGCGGTACCAGGCTCATCAGTTTGCCGTTCGGCGGGATCACCCCGCCCACCGTCGTCACGTCAATATCCTTCACGATGCCACGCACCGG
Organism: Enterobacter sp. CRENT-193; assembly: GCF_002787395.1. Lineage (NCBI taxonomy): Bacteria > Pseudomonadati > Pseudomonadota > Gammaproteobacteria > Enterobacterales > Enterobacteriaceae > Enterobacter > Enterobacter sp. CRENT-193. The sequence continues at coordinate 3,370,071 of NZ_CP024812.1, forward strand.
CGCATTAAACGTTAAGCGGGTGAGTGAATCTTCGCGTCCTTTCATGACCGAACGCTGCGCCTCTATTTCTGCGTTCGCTTTCGCCAGTTCTTCGCGGGCGCGAACGTAGTACTGGTTTTTCATCTCGGTGATTTTGCTCTCCAGCTCATTTTTTTGGCGTTCAAGGCGTAAGACTTCGACCTTACTGGCCGCCCCCTGCGTCACCAGCGGGCGCGTTAATGCCAGTTCACGCTGCACGAGATCCGCTCCCTGGCGTAAACCCGCCAGCCCTTTTTCAAGGCTTTCGCGACGTGACTGATAAAGCGCCGTTTCCTGTTTGACCAGCTCAACGTCGTCATCCAGCTCTGCCGGGAATGTCAGCCCGGTGTCGTTCACCTCAGCATTCAGACGCGCGGCCGTCGCCATTGCAGCGTTTAATCGAGACTCGCTCTCCAGCACGCTGGACTCGGTTTTCGTCCGGTCCAGTTGGGCAAGCTGTTGACCACGCTCGACGATGTCGCCTTCGCGCACCATCAGACTGTGAATAATCCCCCCTTCCAGGGACTGGATCACCTGCTCGTGGGAGGACGGGATCACCTTGCCACTGCCCGTCGTGACCTCATCCAGCTGGAACAGGCTGGCCCAGGTAATAAACACCACCAGCAGGGCAAACAGCGACCATGCCACCAGCGACGAACGCGGCAGGCGGGGCTCCTTCAGTCGGCTATTAAAGCGGGAGAAATCATTCATGCCACGCCCTCCGTTTTCAGTTTAACCGTACGCTGCGGCGCCTGCTGCGGGGCCATTCCGTGCTGGCGTAAAATGGCATCACGAGGGCCATCCATCACCACTTTGCCGTTTTCCAGGACGATGATGCGGTCAACCAGGTCCAGAATCGGCAGGCGATGCGTCGCCACCACCAGCGTCCGGCGCTTACCGAGCCACTGGTGCAGATGCTGGATAAACTGCTTCTCGCTGACCTCATCCAGCCAGGCGGTGGGTTCATCCAGCAGCAGAATATTCGGCGAGGTGATCAGCGCGCGCGCCAGCAGCAGCGCCTGACGTTGCCCGCCGGAAAGCCCCGTTCCGCCCTCGTTGATGATGGTGTTTAGCCCCATTTTCTGCTTGCGCACATACTCCAGCGCGCCGCTGTTGACCAGCGCCTGATGGATTTCCTCGTCTGTCGCCAGCGGATTACCCATCAGGATGTTGTCGCGTACGGAGCCGAAGAACAGCCGCGCCTGCTGGCTGAGCAACTGCATATCGCGGCGCACGTCGGCCGGGTCAAGATGATTGAGAGCAATATCGTCCAGCAAAATGCTGCCCTGCTGCGGCTCCTGCATTCCCGCGAGGAGGTGCAGCAAGGTGCTTTTCCCCGAACCATTCCGCCCGAGCACCGCCACGCGCTCCCCGGCGCGAATGCGTAGTTTGCTGATATTCAGCACGGTGAGCTTCTCTTCTTCGTCGTAATAAAACCCCACGTCGTCCAGCAGATAATCACCGCGCAGGTGGGCTTTATGCACCTTCTTTCCGTGCTGGGGATCGTCAATCGGGCGCTGCATCAGGTCATCCAGTCCCTTGCGGGCCACCTTTGCTGACTGCCAGCGGGAAAGCACGCCAGAAATTTGCGACAGCGGCGCAATGGTCCGGGACGCCAGAATCGAGGTGCCCACCAGCGCACCGGTGGTCATGTCACCGCTGATGACCAGGTAACACCCCACCAGCAGCACCACGGCGTAGACGATAGATTGCACCTCCTGGGTCCAGGTTAGCAGCAGCCCCGTCAGCCAGCGCTGCTTCATGCCGACGCTGGCGGCAACGTCATTGGTGTTATTCCACTGGTTCTGGAACCGCTGCTCAGCGCGCATCAGCTTGATGTCCTCAAGCCCCTGCACCGCTTCCACCAGCGTGGCGTTGCGAATCGCCGATTCACGCATCCCTTCGCTGGAGAGTTTCCCCAGCGGGCGCTGCACCAGCAGGCCGGGAATGAGCAGCAGCGGTACGGCCAGCAGCACCACCAGCACCAGCGGGCCGCCTATCATCCACAGGATGAAGACGAACAGCAGGAAGAACGGCAGATCGGAGATAGCGGCAATGGTGGTGGAGGTGATCAGCTCCCGCACCGATTCCAGCTCGCGGATCTGCGCGATAAACGATCCGGTTGATTTCGAGCGTGCGCCGTTTTTAATCCGCAGCGCGTGGGCAAAGACGCGTTCAGAGATGCGCAGATCGGCGCGCTTCCCCACCACGTCAGAAATGTGCACGCGCAGCATGCGCATGATGAATTCGAACACGATGGCAATCATCACGCCGCCAAACAGCACCCACAGCGTGGCTTCTGACTGCGACGGTACCACCCTGTCGTAGACCTGCATGGAGAAGACCATGCCGGAAAGCGCCAGCACGTTGGCGACCAGCGCCACCAGCATAATATCGCTGTAACGACGCCAGTCTTTCAGCGCCAGCTGCCAGAACCAGTTTTTCTCATAGGGTTTGATGTAATCATCCACGCGCGCATCCGGCGTGGACTCCAGGGGACGCAGCACCATCAGCCCCTTTAACCGCGAACCGAGCTCGTCCCGCGTCAGCGTTGTCTCCAGGCCGCCGTCGCCGCTAAACTGCACGCTGACGTTCCCATCGTTGTCCATACGGTTGATGACCGCAATTTGCCCGCCGGTAAACTCCGCCAGCAGCGGTAAACGCCACGGATCGAGCGATAGGGCTTCCGCCGCCACCCAACGCATCCCCAGGCCAAGCTGGCGCGCCATCTCCTCCAGCACCAGCTGGCGTGGCGACTGGCTTTCATGGTTAATCGTGACCCGAACATGCTCCGCCGAAAAATCCAGCCGATAATATTTCGCGATGATGAGCATGCCCTGCAACCAGGGTTCGTACTGTGGATGTGTCTTCATAATGCTACGTCCTGTTCAGGGCGATGATTTCGCACTGAAATGATACCTTTCCGGGATGATTAGAAATCGAACACTGTCTAAACGAGCCCGCAAAATAATCTTGTGAAATATAGGGTTATGGCTATTCGTGTAAAGAAACGCAAAAAGCCGCGAGGATCGCTCCCCGCGGCAGTGTTTTACGCAATTAACAGCTGGTGGTTCGCCAGCAGCGTCGCCAGATCTGTCTGCACCCCGTTCAGCGTCACCAGCGTGGTGGGCGAGAACTGACCGCCGGTGCCGTCCAGGTCAACCTGGATCTCGGTGTTGCTGCCGTTCTGCACCACGCGGATGTAGTCGGCGATGTTGCCCGCGCTGCTGTCCAGCGTCGCCACGCCGTTGACGTAGCTCGCCGAGCCGGTGCCGGTATAACCGCTGTCAGAAAGCAGGTCGCGCAGGTCGATACGGTCCGTATCCGCCGTCCCTTCCCAGGTGCCGACGGTAAAGCCGTTCACCACATCGCTGCCGTTGCCGCCCGTCGCGTCAGACGCGTTGATCAGCTTATAGAGCAACGTATCGTGACCGCCGCTGCCGATGTTGAAGGTGTCGTTCCCGCCCCGGCCTTCGAACTGGTTATCACCGCTGTTGCCGGTGATCACGTCGTCATAGTCGGAGCCGTTGATGCCTTCAATATTCACCAGTGTCGCGGTATCGAATCCGGTACTCTGCGCCGTAGAGCGTCCTAAATCGACGGTGACGCCGGAAGTGGCGTTGCGATAATCCACGACATCCATGCCGCCCGTACTGCTCCACGTGTCGTGTTCAGAGGTCGTCGTCCAGCCACCGGAACCGTTGTAGGTATACGTCCCTGCTTCAGCGATAAAGGTATCGTTGTAGCCGGTTCCTGTCAGGGTGCCCTGGTGACCGCCCGTAGCAGCTTCAGCCGTCAGGGCGTAACTTTCTTTACCGTCTCCTGCCGTCAGCCCGTCCCAGGTTACGTTACTCGAAACACCGTTAACGGCACGAACCAGCACCGCGTGATACGTCTCGCTGGGATCCAGGCCGTAAAAACTGATGAGCGACGAGGAATCGTTAATGCCAATCCCGGACTGGGCATTGATGATTTCACTGGCGACCAGCTGGCCTGCCGCGTTGTACAGCTGGACAGTGTTGCCAAAGAAGGCGTTAATCCCTTCGCTGTCGACAATCTTCAGATGCAAGGCCGTACCTGGTGCGACCGTATTGGTATTCCGCTCCAGTAAAACCGTACCGTTTTGACGGAAAATGAGCAGATCCTGTGCGCCATCCCAGTCGTAATCAAGCAGAGCCGCGCCGGATACCTGAGTTGACGTAGCGGTACTGAATTTCGAAGCAGTAAAGCTTGCAGTACCTGCCAGTCCATCATTGGTGTAAAGATAAGACTGCCCGCTATTCGCCAGCTTGATGATGTCCATGTGACCGTCGAGGTTCCAGTCCACCGCCACGCTGACGTTACCCACAAACTTATCCGTGGTCGCCGTTCCAACCGCGGTGCCGGCCAGAAGGTTGCCGCTACCGTCGTTCAGCATTAACACCCCGCCCTGACTGGTTCCGCTGGAGGTACGGGACATGCTCATATACAGGTCCATGTAACCATCACCGTTAAAGTCGGCCCAGGTCATACTCACGGCATTGGACGCTGCGGCGGAACCATAGCCGCTGTACATGGTATTGGTGAAGTTTTGCCCCCACGTAAATGAGCCATTGCCCTGGTTAAACATGGTCGACAGGGCATAGTTGTTGCCCCCGTTGGTCGTATGCTGGGCAATATCCACTTTCCCGTCGTTGTTCAAATCCACACCGGACGTTTCAATCAGACTGTTGTAGTTACCTACCGTTGATCCCGATACGAAACTGGAGTACGTACCGGACTTCGAACTGCCCGTCAGCGTGCCGTTGTTATTGAGCATGACGGTGCTGGAATCAGGCCCGCCAGCATCGCCGATGACAAAGTCAGTGTAACCATCGCCCTTGATGTCAATGGCGACCACCGCGCCATACCACACCGCAGCCCCCATATTGGTCAGCGTACTGGAGGTGTATGTACCGTCTCCATTGTTAATCAGCTGCACCATGTACGAGTAACTTGTCCCTTCCGCCAGCACGTCAGCCAGCCCGTCGCGGTTGATATCCGCGTAAGTACCGGTTGTGTAACTCCCCGTCATTGAGAAATTGCCTGAAACGGTGTAAGCGTTACGGCTACTGGTATTGGCGGATGCGAATTGCTGGTTGGCCATAATCGTCCACAGCCCATCCGAATCCAGCATATAGCTGGCAGAATAGGAGTAGTTCGCGGCGGTAAATGACCAGGCCGGCGTCAATGATTCTTCACTCCCTACAATCAGGCTACCGGTAGTCAACCCAGCGGTATTGCCGTTGCCGGCGCTGCTTTTCACCTGTGCCGTAACATCATAATTCTTCACGCTCAGCGCATCGCCGTCAGGGAGCTGCAAATACCATGTGTTGTTATCCGGATCGACCACGACCGCACCGCCAGTCTCTGAGGTGTAGGTTTTATCGTTCACGGTGATAACCACGTACTCGCCGTTGGTCAGTCCCGCCGATACAAGTCCACTCAGAATCGGGGTGCTATCTGTCGTCGTCTGAGGGTTAATGGTCACGGTGGTGGTCGGGATGCTCGTATCCACTTTCAGCACGAAATCATCTGAGTCGGTGAAGTTACCTGCCAGATCGGTCACACGCAGCATATAGACGTGATTACCGTCATTCAGACCACTGTCCTGGAAATACCAGCTGGCGGCGCCGTTCATCGTCACCTGTCCCAGCAGCACACCGTCACGATACAGTTGCACGATCTCGCCACTGTCCGGCGCACGGTTAAGCGTCCCGTTAATCACTGGAGAGTTGTCATCTGTTGCCACCGAAGCGCCGAAGCTGCCCTGACGTTCGCCTTCCCCGTCGGTATAGCTGACCACCGTTCCCACCGTATCAGGCGGCGTGGTATCAACCGTTACCACCTGCGAAGAGGTTGAGCCGACGTTGCCCGCCAGGTCGATGATCCGCACCTGGTAGTTGTAATCCCCGTCCGTCAGATCGCGGGTGTCCGTATAGCTCCAGCGCTGGTTAGTGACGGTAGCGTCAATCCAGGTATTGCCGCCGTCGAGGCTAATCTGTACGCGCTCGTCGCTGGCCAGCGCGCTGCCCAACGAACCGTTGATTGTCAGCGAGGTGTCCATGGTGATGAAATCACTTCCGGACTGCCCGGTATCTTCGCTGATGCTGTCAATGGTGATGCCGTACTGCGGCGCCTGGGTATCCACCGTCACGTCCTGCGTGGTGGTGGCCCCGACGTTGCCCGCCTGATCGACAACCCGCACCTGATAGCGGTAGTCGCCGTCGGCCAGGGTGCGCGCGTCGGTATAGCGCCACTGGGTACCGCTTACCGTGGCGTAAACCCAGGTGGAGCCGCCATCCATGCTCACCTGCACATACTCACCCGCCCCGAGTTCGGCCCCGAGCGTCCCGTTGAGCGTGTACGAGGTCGAACTGGTCAGGAAGTCATTGTTATCGAAACCGGTATCGACGGTGATGTTATCCACGGTCACCGTAATCGCCGCATCCGGCGCGACCGTATCGACCGTCACCTGCTGATGAGCGCTAGCACCCACGTTGCCCGCCGCATCCACTACGCGAACGTAGTAGTCATAGGTCTGGTTACCCAGCGTGCGGCCGTCCACGTAGTACCAGCTGTTGCCGGTGACGATCACGTTCTGCCAGGTGACGCCGCCGTCGATGCTGATCTGGGCATATTCGCCGTCGGCCAGCGTCGCGCCGAGTGAGCCGTGCAGGGTCAGGGACGTGTCGCGAGTGATAAAGTCGCTGCTGCTCAGGCCGGTATCGTCGCTGATGCTGTCGATAGCGATCGTTTTGCTGGCGTCCGGCGCGACGGTATCAATGGTCACCACCTGGCTGGTGGTGGCGCTGATATTCCCCGCCTCGTCAATCACGCGCAGCTGGTAGTTGTAATCCCCGTCGGTCAGCGTACGGCCATCAATATACGTCCAGCTCAGGCCGCTAACGCTCACGTCAGTCCAGGTCGCGCCACCGTCCAGGCTGATCTGGGCGTGGTCGCCGTTGCCCAGGGCCGCGCCGAGCGTACCTTTCAGGCTGATCTGGTTGTCGCTGGTAATGAAGTCGCTGTCGGACAGGCCGGTATCCTGCGAGACGGAATCCACGGTAATGGTCGCCGCCGCAGGCTTCGTCAGATCGATTACCACGTCCTGGCTGTCCGTTGCCCCAACGTTGCCCGCGTTATCAATCACGCGTACCTGGTACTGATACGTACCGTCCGTCAGGGTGCGACCATCAGTGTAGCGCCAGGTGGTGCCGGTGACGGTCAGGTCGATCCAGGTGACGCCGCCGTCAAGGCTGATCTGCGCCTTCTCGTTATTGCCGAGCTGCGCGGTCAGGGAACCATTCACCACCACCTGGCTGTCGTTGGTGATGAAGTCATTCGCGCTGAGGCCGGTATCGTTTTGCAGGGAATCAATGCTGATCCCCATCGACGGTGCGGTGAGATCCACGGTTACGGTGTGGTTATCGCTGACGCTGTTGCCGATGGCGTTGCTCACCTGCGCGTTAATCACGTACGAACCGCCGTCCGCCAGCGCGGTCACGTCTGCGCTGCCGACCGTATAGCTCCAGGTGCCGTCATTTTGAACGGTAGCCGTGTAGGTTTTACCGTTAAGCGTAATTGTCACCGTCTGGCCCGCTGGCGCATCGGTGGTGCCGCTGATAACCAGTGGCGTGCCATGTTCGGCGGCATTTACGATATCGTCCTGCGCAAAGGTGTTAATGGCGATGGTCGGCACGTCGCCGTTAAGCGTCACGTCGTGCGTTGCGCTGCCCGGGTTACCTGCCTTATCGCTCACCGTAGCCGTAATGGTGTAATCCCCGTCGCTCAGGCCAAGGAAATCACGCCCCGGCACGAAGACCGACCAGGAGCCATTCGCCCCGACGGTCGCCTGATAGCTGTGGCCGTTGAAGGAGACGGTCACCGTCTGGCCCTGTTCCGCGGTGGTGGTCCCGCTGATGGTCTGCCCCGCCAGCTGCTCGGCGTTGTTGACGATATCGTCATCGGCCACGGTGCTAATGGTGACGGCTGGCGCGATGGTATCGACCGTTAAGGTATGCGTCGTCTGGCCGCTGTTACCGGCTTTATCGTTGACCGAAGCGGTGACCGTCAGCGCGCCCTGGCTCAGGGCGGCCAGGTCGGCTGCCGGCACGTCGAGCGTCCAGGTGCCGTCGCTGCCGACAAGCGCAGTGTAGGTTTTTCCTCCCAGCGTCACGGTAACGGTCTGACCCGCCTCCGCGCTGGAAGATCCGTGCACGGTCAGCGGCTGCTGCGCTTCCGCCGCATTCAGCACATCGTCGCCCGACAACGTGTTCACGCTAATCACCGGCGCGGTGGTGTCCACGCTGATGGTGTGCGTCGCCGAGGCGCTGTTCCCGGCGCTGTCCTGCGCCGAAACAGAAACCTGGTAGCTCGCGCCGTCGGCCAGGGTGCCCACGTCGGCGGCCGGTACGGTGGTTGTCCAGGAGCCATCGCTCTGGATAGTGGCCGTATAGCTCTTACCATTCAGGTTGATAGTGACCTGCGTACCGCTGGCGAACTGCGCGCTGGAGCCGTTGATGACCAGCGACGCGCCCGCTTCTGCCGCATTGATCACGTCATCACCGCTGAGGGTGTTGACGGTCAGCGCGACCGATGCGGTATTTACCACCACGTCGTGGGTCTGGGTGCTGCTGTTACCCGCACTGTCGGTGATAGTCGCGCTAAGGGTCACGGTGCCGTCGGTCAGCGCGGAAATCACGCTGGCCGGAACGCCCACGCTCCATTTGCCGCTGGCGTCAACGGTGGTGGTGTACTGGTTCGAACCGATGGTGATGACCACCTTATCGCCGACGCTGGCGCCGGTTGCGGTGCCGCTGACGATCTGCGCCTGCCCGTGCTCCACGCTGTTGATGACGTCATCTCCCGCCACAACGTTAAAGCTGACGGTCGGCGGCGTGGTATCAAACGTAATCGCTTTCCCCGCGCTGCCCGGATTACCCGCGGCGTCACTCACGCTGGCCTGCACGGTGTAACCGTTATCCGCCAGTGCGGAAAGGTCTGTGCCCGGCACGTTCACGCTCCAGACGCCGCCCTGCTGAACCTGTGCGGTGTAGCTGTTTCCGCCCAGCGTCACGGTGACCGTCTGACCGACTTCAGCCGTGGTGGTGCCGGAAATGGCCACGCCCGCAGCCGCTTCGCTGCCGTTGATCACGTTGTCGCCGGCTACCGTGTCAATCGTCACGGTTGGCGCTGTGGCATCCACGCTGTACTCCCGGCCCGCAGACGCGCTGTTGCCGTGCGCGTTGGTGACGCTCACCTGCACGCTGGCGTCACCGTCCTTCAGGCCCGCGAGATCGGCGGAAGGCACGGTGGCCGTCCAGTTACCGTCAGCATCCACCTTCGCGGTGTACGTCTTGCCGCCGAAGGTAACGGTAACGGTCTGGTTTTCCTCCACGTTCGAGGTGCTGCCGGAGAGCACCAGATCCACGCCTTTCTCCGCCGCGTTAATCACGTTGTCGGTGGCAATCGCATCAATGCTGATAGCCACCGCCGCCAGATCGACGATCACGTCATGGCTGATGGAGACCGGGTTGCCCGCCGTGCTCTGGCCCGCTACGGTGACGGTCATCGTGCCTGCGGCCAGAGCGCCCACGTCTGCCGCCGGGATCGCCGCGGTCCAGGAGCCGTCTGCCAGTACCGACGCGGCATAGGTCTTGCCATTCACGGTCACGGTGAGCGTTGTGCCTGCCGCCAGCCCGTCACTGGTGCCGGAGACGATCAGGTTTTGACCATGCTCAATGCTGTTGATCACGTCATCGCCCGCCACGGTATTCACGCGCAGCCCCGGCAGGCTGGCGTCGATGGTGACATCGCGCTCGCCCGTTCCCGTGTTGCCGTGGCCGTTGGTCACAGTCGCAGACACCGTCAGGTCGCCGTTGCCCAGCGCCGTCAGGACGGATTCCGGCACGTTCACGGACCAGGTCAGATCGCTCTGCACTGTCGCGGTGTACGTGTTGCCGCCAATGGTCACGGTGACGGTATTGCCCGCCTCCGCGTTCGCTACCTTGCCGCTGAGGGTCTGACCCGCGGCCACTTCCGCCGCGTTGATGACGTTATCGCCCGCAATGGTGTTGATGGTGACGGTTGGCAGCGCGGTATCTACCAGCAGGTTCGCGGTGTTGCTCACGCTGTTGCCCACGCCGTTGGTGGCCGTCGCGTTCAGGGTGTAACTGGCCTGACCGAGACCGGTCAGATCCGCTGCCGGAATGGTCAGGCTCCAGGTGCCGTCTGCCGCCGTCGTGGCCGTGTAGTTTTTGCCGTTGAGGGTCACGGCCACCACGGTGCCTTCTCCCAGGTTGGCGCTGGTGCCGCTGACGCGCAGATCCTGACCCTTCTCTACCGCGTTCAGCACATTATCATCGCTGATGGCGTTGAAGCTGACCGATGGCAGACCGGTATCGACGGTCACATTATGCGTGCCGCTGCCGGTGTTGCCCGCCGCGTCGGTGACTGACACAGAGACGGTCACGGTTCCGTCGCTGAGGCCTGAAATCACATTTGCCGGGACACCCACGCTCCAGTTACCCGCCGCGTCCAGCACGGTGGTATAAGTCTGGCCGCCGATCGTGACGGTGACCTTATCGCCCGCCGCCGCGCCGGTGGCGGAGCCGCTGATAATCTGCGCCTGATTGTGTTCAGCCACGTTAATCACGTCGTCGCCTGCCACGGTGTGGATGGTCACTGCCGGAACGGTGACGTCCACCGTAAGGTTGTGGTCCGCCGACGCCGGGTTACCCGCCTTGTCGCTCACGCTCGCGGTCACGGTGACGCTGCCGTCGCTTAATCCTGCCAGATCCGCCGCCGGAACGTTCAGCGTCCAGCTGCCGTTCGCGCTGACGGTTGTGGTGTAATCTTTGCCGTTCAGCGATACGGTCACCGTCTGGCCCGCTTCGGCGGTGCTGGTGCCGGAGATTGCCAGGTCGGACTGCGCTTCTGAGGCGTTGAGGATATCGTCGGTGGCAATGGTGTTGATGGTCACGGACGGCGCGGTAGCATCCACGCTGTACTCACGGCCCGCCGAGGCGCTGTTGCCGTTCACATTGGTGACGCTCACCTGTACGCTGGCGTCACCATCCTTCAGGCCAGCCAGATCCGCTGACGGCACGGTGTAAGTCCAGTTGCCGCTGTCGTCCACGGTGGTGGTGTAGATCCTGCCGTTCAGACTAATGGTCACGGTCTGCCCGGCTTCCACGTTGGTGGTCACACCGGACAGCACCAGATCCGCGCCCTTCTCCGCCGCGTTAATCACGTCGTCGGTGGCAAGCGCATTGATGCTGATGGCAACGGTAGCCAGATCAACGGTCACGTCGTGGCTGATGATGATCGGATTACCCGCCGCGCTGTCACCGGTAACGCTGATTTTCACGGTGCCTTCCGGCCACGCGCTCACGTCGGTGGACGGGATCGCCGCGCGCCAGGTGCCGTCTGCCAGCACCGTTGGCGCGTAATCTTTACCGTTGACGGTAACCGTCAGCGCCGTGCCCGGCGCCAGCCCGTCGCTGGTGCCTGAAACAATCAGGTTCTGCGCGTGCTCGATGGTGTTGACCACGTCGTCACCCGCCACGGTATCGACGCGCAGCCCCGGCAGGTTAGCGTCGATAGCGATCTCGCGTTCGCCGGTGCCGGTGTTGCCGTGGCCGTTGGTGACGGTCGCGGTTACGCTCAGGCTGCCGTTGCCGAGTGCGGTCAGCACGTCAGACGGCACGTTGACGGACCAGGACAGATTATTCTGCACCGTTGCGGTGTAGCTGTGGCCGCCGATAGCGACGGTCACGGTGTTGCCCGCTTCGGCATTCGCCACGGTGCCGCTCAGGGTCTGACCCGCGGCCACTTCCGCCGCGTTGATGACGTTGTCGCCCGCCACGGTGTTGATGGTGACGGTTGGCAGCGCGGTGTCGACAAGCAGGTTCGCAGAATTGCTCACGCTGTTGCCCACGCCGTTGGTGGCCGTCGCGTTCAGGGTGTAACTGGCCTGACCGAGACCGGCCAGATCCGCAGCCGGAACCGTCAGGCTCCAGGTGCCGTCTGCCGCAGTTGTCGCCGTGTAGTTTTTACCGTTCAGGGTCACGGTGACCTGGGTGCCTTCCGCCAGGTTGGCGCTGGTGCCGCTGACGCTCAGATCCTGGCCTTTTTCAACGGCGTTCAGGACGTTGTCATCACTGATGGCGTTGAAGCTGACCGATGGCAGACCGGTATCGACGGTCACATTATGCGTGCCGCTGCCGGTATTGCCCGCCGCGTCGGTGACTGACACAGAGACGGTCACGGTGCCGTCGCTGAGGCCTGAAATCACATTCGCCGGAACGCCCACGCTCCAGTTACCCGCCGCATCCAGCACGGTGGTATAAGTCTGGCCGCCGATCGTGACGGTGACCTTATCGCCCGCCGCCGCGCCGGTGGCGGAGCCGCTGATAATCTGCGCCTGATTGTGTTCAGCCACGTTAATCACGTCGTCGCCTGCCACGGTGTGGATGGTCACCGCAGGTACGGTGACGTCCACCGTCAGGGCGTGGTCAACCGACGCCGGGTTACCCGCCTTGTCGCTCACGCTCGCGGTTACGGTGACGCTGCCGTCGGTTAATCCTGCAAGGTCAGCTGCCGGCACGTTCAGCGTCCAGCTGCCGTTCGCGCTGACGGTTGTGGTGTAATCTTTGCCGTTCAGCGATACGGTCACCGTCTGGCCTGCTTCGGCGGTGCTGGTGCCGGAGATTGCAAGGTCGGACTGTGCTTCTGAGGCGTTGAGGATATCGTCGGTGGCAATCGTGTTGATGGTCACGGACGGCGCGGTAGCATCCACGCTGTACTCGCGGCCCGCAGACGCGCTGTTGCCGTTCACGTTGGTGACGCTCACCTGCACGCTGGCGTCACCGTCCTTCAGGCCAGCCAGATCCGCAGACGGCACCGTGGCGGTCCATTTACCCTCAGCGTCCACCGTGGCAGTGTAGCTCTTGCCGCCGAAGGTGATGGTGACGGTTTGATTTTCCTCTACATTCGCGGTGGTGCCGGAGAGCACCAGATCCGCACCCCTCTCGGCGGCGTTGATCACGTCATCGGAAGCGATGGCGTCAATGCTGATCGCGACGTTTGCCAGATCCACGGTCACATCATGGTTGATAGTCACCGGATTGCCCGCGCTGCTCTGGCCTTCAACGTTCACGGTGACCGTGCCTGCGGCAAGGGCACTCACGTCCGCAGAAGGGATCGCCGCGCTCCAGGTGCCGTCTGCCAGCACCGTGGCTGCATAGGTTTTACCGTTTACGGTGACGGTCAGCGCTGTGCCCGCCGTCAGGCCGTCGCTTGAACCCGTGATAATCAGATTCTGCCCGTGTTCGATGCTGTTAATCACGTCATCGCCCGCTACGGTGTCCACGCGCAGGCCCGGCAGATTCGCGTCGATAGTGATATCGCGCTCTCCGCTGCCGCTGTTGCCCACGCCGTTCGTGACGCTGGCGGTCACGGTCAGATCGCCATTGCCCAGCGCGGTGAGCACAGATTCCGGTACGCTGACGGACCAGGTCAGATCGCTCTGCACCGTTGCGGTGTAGTTATGGCCGCCAACAGACACAGTCACGGTGTTGCCCGCTTCGGCATTCACCACTGTGCCGCTAATGGTCTGGCCGGTTGCCAGCTCCGCCGCGTTGATCACGTCGTCGCCCGCCACGGTGTTAATGATGACGCCAGGCAGCACGGATTCCACGTTCACGGTGTGCGAGGTGCTGGTGCTGTTGCCGACGCTGTCCGTTGCGGAGGCCGACACGGTGTAAAGCGCTTCACCCAGTTGCCCCACCTCGCTCGCCGGAACGGTTGTGGTCCATTGGCCATTGGTATCCACCGTGGCGCTGTACGCTTTGCCGTTGAGCATCACGGTGACCACCGCGCCCGCGGCCAGCCCGGAAGCCGTACCTGTGATGGTCAGATCCTGCGTTTTCTCACTGCTGTTGATCACATCGTCGCCGGACACGGTGTCAATGGTCAGCACCGGCGCAGTGAGGTTGACTTCAACCTCGTGCGTTGTGCTGTTGCTGTTTCCGGCTTTATCGGTCAGCGCCGCGGTGATCGTGTGATCCCCGGCGGTCAGGGCACTCACGTCCGCCGCAGGCACGCCCACGCTCCACCTGCCGGAAGCGTCCAGGGTCGCGGTGTAATCTTTGTTATTGATGGTGACGGTCACCACGTCGCCCGCCGCCGCACCGGTCACGGAACCGGTGACAATTAGCGCCTGCGCATGCTCGGCGCTGTTGATCACGTCGTCGTCGGAAACGGTGTTAATGGTCAGCTGTGGCACCGTAGTATCCACCAGCACATCGCGGTCCGCCAAGGCCGGGTTACCCGCCTTATCCGCGACGGCTGCCGTGATGGTGTAACTGCCGTCGGTAATCGCGCCGATATCCGCAGACGGTACGGTGACGCTCCAGCTGCCGTTCGCCTGTACGGTGGTGGTGTAGTCCACGCCGTTCAGCGTCACGGTGACGGTCTGGCCCGCTTCGGCGTTGGAGACACCGTTAACGACCAGATCCTGCTGCGCTTCGGCCGCGTTGATGATGTTGTTGTCGCTGACGATCTCGATGGACACCGTCGGCGCGGTGGCGTCCACGCTGTACTCGCGGCCCGCCGAGGCGCTGTTGCCGTTCACGTTGGTGACGCTGACCTGCACGCTGGCGTCGCCGTCTTTCAGGCTACCTAAATCGGCAGACGGTACGGTCGCCGTCCAGTGGCCGCTGGCATCCACCGTCGCGCTATAGGTCTTACCGCCGAAAGTGATGGTAACGGTCTGGTTTTCTTCCACGTTGGTGGTGGCACCCGACAGCACCAGATCTGCGCCTTTTTCTGCCGCATTGATTACGTCGTCGGTAGCGATAGCGTCAATGCTGATAGCAACCGTCGCCAGGTCGACCTTCACGTCGTGGCTGATAGAAACCGGGTTGCCCGCTGCGCTCTGGCCTTCAACGGTCACGGTGACGGTGCCTTCGCTCAGCGCGCCGACGTCTGCTGCCGGAACGGCGGCCGTCCAGGTACCGTCTGCCAGTACGGTGGCCGCGTAGGTTTTACCGTTAACGGTCACCGTCAATGCTGAACCCGCTGCCAGACCGTCGCTGGAGCCGGTGATAATCATGTTTTGTCCGTGTTCGATGCTGTTGATCACGTCGTCACCCGCCACCTTATTGACCCGCAGGCCAGGCAGGTTGGCATCAATCGTGATGTCGCGCTCGCCGGAGCCGGTATTACCGTGGCCGTTAGTGACGCTGGCGGACACGGTCAGGTCGCCGTTGCCGATGGCGGTTAACACGTCAGACGCGACGTTAACCGACCAGCTTAAATCGTCCTGCACGGTTGTCGTGTAGGTATTGCCACCCACCGAAATTGTGACAGTGTCACCACTCGCGGCACCGCTCACTTTCCCGCTCAGGGTTTGTCCGGAAGCCACTTCCGCCGCGTTAATGACGTCGTCGGTGGCAACCGCATTAATGGTGACCTGCGGCAGCGCGCTGTCGACCAGCACGCTATGGCTGGTGTTCGCACTATTACCCGCAGTATCGGTCACGCTGGCCGTCACGCTATAGCTCGCTTCGCCCAATGCCGAGACATTTGCCGCCGGAACGGTGACGCTCCAGTTACCGCTGGCATCGGTGGTGGCGGCGTAACTGATACCGTTCAGGGTTACGGTGATGCGGGTCCCGTCCGGCTGGTTGCTGGTACCGGAGATCAACAGGTCCTGGCCTTTCTCGGTCGCGTTGATCACGTCGTCAACCGCCAGGGTATTGATGGCAATCACCGGCGCGGTCAGGGAGACGTCAAACGCGTGCGTCGCGCTGGTGCTGTTGCCCGCTTTATCGGTGACCGTGGCGGAGATCGTCTGATCGCCGTTAGCCAGCGCGCCCACGTCTGCCGCCGGAACGCCCACGCTCCAGCTTCCGGCACCGTCCAGCATCGCTGTGTAGTCTTTGCCGTTCAGGGTCAAGGTAATCACATCGCCCGCCTGCGCGCCCGTCACCTTGCCGGTGACAATCAGCGCCTGGCCGTGCTCGGCAATATTAACAATGTCGTCGCCCGCCACAATGTCGAAGGTAATCTGCGGCACGGTAGTGTCGACCAGCACGGACGCCCCTGCACTGGCCGGGTTGCCCGCTTTATCGGACACAGTCACCGTGACCGCCGCGCTGCCGTCGGCGATGCCTGCCATATCCGCCGCCGGTACGTCCAGCGTCCAGCTGCCGTTTGCCTGCACCTGGGCGGTGTACTGATTGCCGTTGAAGGCCACGGTGACCGTCTGGCCTGCTTCGGCAGTAGACGTCCCGCTCAGGGTCAGATCCTGCGCCGCCTCTGCCGCATTCAGCATGTTGTCGCCGCTGATGGTGTTGATGGTGACCGCTGGCGCGGCGGTAGCGACGCTGAATGCCTGCGAGGAAGAGGCCGCATTGCCGTTCACGTTGGTTACGCTGACCTGTACGCTGGCGTCGCCGTCCTTCAGGCCGCTCAGATCGGCAGCCGGTACGGTGCAGGTCCAGTCGCCGTTGGAATCGACCGTCGTGGTCCAGGTTTTACCCGCAAAGATAATGGTAACGGTCTGGCCCGCTTCAACGTTCGAGGAGGAGCCGGACAGCACCAGATCCTGGCCTTTTTCTGCCGCGTTCAGCACGTTGTCGTCCGTCACGCTGTTAATGCTTATCGCCACCGGGGCGAGATCGACATCCACCACGGTGCCGATGTTCACCGGGTTGCCGGAGGTATCCTGCGCGCTGGCGCTGATGGTGAGCGACCCGTCCGCCCACCGGGAGACGTCTGCGGCCGGAACCGCAGCCTGCCATGTGCCGTCCGCCAGTACCGATGCGGAATAACTCTTGCCGTTGATGCTCACGGTGACGGTGCTACCCGCCGCCAGGTCGGTGCTGGTGCCGGAGATAACCAGGTTCTGCGCGTGTTCAATTATGTTAATGACGTCGTCACCGGCGACGGTATCAATGCGCAGGCCGGGCAGCTCGGCGTCAATGGTGACATCCAGGGAAGACGATCCGGTATTGCCGTGCGCGTTCGTCACGCTGGCCGACACGGTCAGGTCGCCGTTGCCGAGCGCGGTTAACTGACTCTGGGTTAACGGCAGGCTCCAGGTGAGATCGTCCTGTACGGTAGCCGTGTATGTCTGCCCGCCGAGGATAATCGTGACGGTATCACCCGATGCCGCGTTAGAAACCTTTCCGGTCAGGGTTTGCCCTGCGGCCACTTCCGCCGCGTTGACGATATTGTCGCCCGCAAAGTTGTTGAGGGTAACAACCGGCAGCGAGCTGTCCACCAGCACATCGTGCGTGGCAGCGGCGCTATTGCCCACATTATCGGTGACGCTCGCCGTTACGGTGTAATTGGCTTCACCCAGCGCGCTCACCGCAGAGGCGGGTACGGTAACGCTCCAGTTGCCGCTGGCGTCGGTGGTGGCGGAGTAGTTGATACCGTTCAGATTAACAGTGATGGTGGTTCCTTCCGGCTGGTTGCTGGTACCGGAAAGCAGCAGATCTTCGCCCTTCTCTGCCGCATTGATCACGTCATCCGCTGCCAGCGTGTTAATACCGATAACGGGCGTCACAGTATTGACCACCACATCCACTGAACTGCTGCCGGTGTTGCCGGACCGATCGGTCACGGAGACGTTAATAGTCCAGGTGCCGTCCGTCAGCCCCTGAATGACGGACGCAGGCAGGCCGAGACTCCAGTTTCCTGCCGCATCCACCACGGTGGTGTAGTCCACGTTATTGATGGTGATGGTGACCAAATCGCCCGCCGCCGCGCCGGTGACGGAGCCGCTCAGGATCTGCGCCTGAGCATGGGCCAGCTGGTTAACGGTGTTGGTGTCGGTGACGAAATCGTTGATGGTCACCTGCGGTACGGTAGCATCCACCAGCCCAACGCGGTCCGCGCTGCTGCTGTTGCCCGCCACGTCACTGACGGTGGCCGTCACGGTGACATTGCCATCGGTCAGCGCGCCCACGTCGGCGGCAGGCACGTTCAGCTGCCAGCGACCGTCCGCCTGTACCGTGGTCTGGTAAGATTTACCGTTCAGCGTCACGGTGACCGTCTGGCCCGTTTCAGCGGTTGTGCTGCCGCTGAGCACCAGATCCTGCTGCGCTTCTGCCGCATTAATGATGTTGTCGTCGGTCAGGTTATCAAGCGTAATGGCTGGCGGCTGCGTATCGACGATCACCACGCGTGAGGCGTCCGCGCTGTTGCCGTTGACGTTAGTCACGCTGACGCTCACCTGCGCACGCCCGTCGATCAGCGTTTCCATCGCGCTCGCCGGAACGGTCAGGTGCCAGGAGCCGTCCTGCTGCACCTGTGCAGTAAAGGTTTGATCCGCGAATTTCACCACCACGGTCTGCCCGGCCTCCACGCCCTGCGTCTGACCAGAAAGCGTGACATCCGCGCCTTTTTCTGCCGCGTTGAGCATATCGTCAGTGGTTACGGTATCGATGGTGACAGCCACCGCATTCAGGTCAAGCTCGATCGGGTGTTCAGCCGCCACGGTGTTGCCCCAGGCATCTTCCGCGCTGACGCTGACGGTGATGCCTCCCGCCGTCCATGCCTGAAGGTCCGCCGCCGGCACGCCAATCTGCCAGCTGCCGCTGGCGTTAACCGTGGTGACGTATTCGACATTATTGATGGTAACGGTGATCTGTGTGCCTTCGGCCAGATGAGTGCTGGAGCCGGTGACGGCCAGATCCTGCTGCTGCTCGATGGCGTTAATCACGTCATCGCCAGAGATCGTGTTCACGCGCAGGCCCGGCAGTTCGGCGTTGATGTTGATATCACGTTCGCCGGTGCCGGTATTGCCGTGCGCATTGGTGACAGAGGCGCTGAAGGTTAAATCGCCGTCGCCAAACGCCTGGAGGTCGGCCGATGGGATCGTCACGCTCCATTTCAGGTCGCTGCCAACCGTCGCGGTGTAGCTCTTGCCGCCCACGGTGACAGAAACGGTATCGCCCGCCGCCGCGCCGGTGACGCGTCCACTGAGGGTTTGGTCAACCGCCGCTTCGGCGTTATTGACCAGGTTATCCCCGGCAAAGGTGTTGACGATCACCTGCGGCAGCACGGTGTCTACCAGCAGATTCGCCTCGGCGGAGCCGCTGTTACCCACGCTGTCGGTGCCGCTGACGCTGACGGTGTAAAGGGTATTCGCCAGATCCAGCACGTCGGAGACCGGCACCTGAACGGACCAGCGACCGTTCTCAACGGTGGTCTGATAGTTAACGTTGTTCAGCGTCACGGTGACAGCGCTGCCGTTCGGCAGATTACTGGTCCCGCTCAGGCTCAGGGGCTGCATGGCCTCCTGCGCATTCAGGACGTTATCCTGGCTGATGGGATCAAGGGTAAATTCCGGCGGGTTGCCGCTCAGCGTAATGCCGTGCGTCGCGCTGCCGGTGTTGCCCGCCGCATCGGTCACGGCAACCGAAATGCTGTGGCTACCTTCCCCCAGCGCGCCAATGACGGAGGCAGGCACGCCGACGCTCCAGGTGCCGTCCGCCTGAACGACACCGGTAAAGGTCTTGCCGCCAACGGTCACGGTGACAACGTCGCCCTCCGCCGCGCCGTTCGCCTGGCCGGAAATAATCTGCGCCTGCCCCTGCTCGCTGGTGTTCAGAATGTCGTCGCCCGCGACGGTGTTGATAGTGACCACTGGCGCTGCGGTATCGACCGTGAAATCGGCGGTGATGGAGGACCCATTACCCGCTTTGTCGCTGACGTTTACCGTCAGGGTGTGCTCGCCGTTAGCCAGCGTCTGTACTTCACTGGCCGGAAGCGTAACGAACCAGCTGCCGTCGCTGCCCACGGTCGCCGTGTGATTTTTGCCGTTCAGCGTGACCGTCACAATCTGGCCCGCTTCCGCATCGGTTTTCCCCGTCAGCGTCAGCGGCTGATTATGTTCAGCCGCGTTGATGATGTTGTCCTGGGCGATCGTGTCGACAGAGATCACTGGCGAGGCGGTATCCACGCCAATCGTCTGGCTGCCGGACACGGTGTTGCCCGCCGCGTCTTTTCCGCTGACGTTGACCGTCCAGGTACCATCGCCCAGCGCCTGTGCGTCGGCAGCAGGGACCTTCACGCTCCATGCGCCGTTTGCCCCCACTTCTGCGGTATAGGTTTTACCGTTGAGCGTGACGGTAAGCGCCGTTCCCTGCGCCAGGTTTTTGCTGGTGCCGGACAGCGTAAAGCCAGCGGCCTGCTCGCTGGCGTTGATCACGTTATCGCCCGCCGTGGCGGCGAGCGTCACGCTGGTATCCGCTGTAGAAACGGTTACGGTAATACTGCCCGCAGAGGTCGTTTTACTGCCGTCGATCTGTACGACGGACCAGGTATGTTCCCCGTCCGCCTGGGTCGGGAGTGTTACCGTCCAGGTGCCGTCCTTCGCGACCATGGTGCTGGCGATGGTGCTGCCGCTGCCGTCTTTAACCTGAATGGTCGCGCCCGGCTGCCCGGTACCGCTGAAGGTGGGGGTGTTATCATCCGTGACCTCTTTTGCACTCAGCACGCCCTGCTTGTCACCCGCGTTGTCCGCCAGCAAAAATGTCGGCGTAGCGCTTTCGACTTCTTTCGTATTATCAATAACCTTCGTTTTGGTTTCGCCATCGCCGCCGTGAGCCAGCAGTGCGCCGATCGCACCGCCCCCTAACGCCGCACCGGCAATCCAGCCCCACGGCGCATCGCTTAATACGCTTCCCTGCTCCAGGAAAGGTTCAATGCTGCTAATGGGTGCAGCCTGGGCGGTTAATTCGGTGGCGGCAACGCCTGATGCTTCGCCGGCATCGGCAAATGAAATATGCGTCAACGCCTGGTTATCGTTAAATACCAGTTCGGAATGATTATGGGTTTCCGTGTCTTCGACAAAATAATTATTGCAGCGGATCACGCTGCCATCTTTCATATAAATGAGGAGGTCATTCCCCTGGCGGACATAACGCACCACGTCCTGAGCAGAACCCTGAATTTCAATCACGCTCGGTGAGGAAATAGAGACCGAGAGATTCCCTTCACCGGTTAATTTCGTCTTCTCTGCCGTTTTGCGAATGATGACATCAACAACTTTTGCGGTACTCATATTCTTCTCCTTGCAGGTGCGCGTATTCCTGTGGATATGTCCACCAGAGGGATGTAGCTATCCTTGGGAAAAATCACCCATTATTGTCTGACTTATTTCGCGCAGAAAGGCGCGCCTTTTTTTAACTTAAATCAGGTAATTTCGCGGCAGCGTTTTTCTCTATTCCGATAAGCGGCATGAGATTATCCACCGCGGAGGCGTAATTAATCGCCGCACTCCAGCCATCGTATTCAGCCATTATTTTCGCTGAGGTGGCAGACCAGACATCCTGCTCCACGCTGAGCAGATCGTTAATGCTGCGCTTGCTCAGGGTATATTCATTTTTGTAGACATCGCGGGCGCGCAACGCATTTTCCAGCTGACGCTTCCCGGCTTCCATTCGTCCACGCGCCCCGGTCCAGTCGGCCTGTGCGACGGAGGCTTTTTGCAGGACATCAAAACGGGCCTGATCGACCTGCGACGATGCCATTGCCCTTGCGCCCTCGGCCTGACGGACGCGCGCCGAGACCGCGCCGCCCTGATAAAGCGGTGCGTCAATATTGAGCTGGATCTGATCATCCCAGTACGCGCGATTATCCGACTCATAGCGGGTGCGGCCCCCTTTCAGGCTTAAGGTCGGCCAGTGCTGAGACTTCGCGGTTTCTACGCCGTACTGGGCTGAACGCTCCATGTTCTGCGCGGCCATCACCGTTGGGATCAGTGAATAATCAATCCGATTGAGAGAATCCGGCTCCACGGCCAGACCTCCCGGAACCGGTGAATAGCGTTCAGCCTGTATGCCAGTTAATACCGCCAGCCGCGCGCGGGCGCTGTTCAGGGACGCATTGTACTGCTCTACCGTCGCCTGCATCCCGGCAATACGGGTGCGGGTCTGAAGCTCATCAGAGGTGGAGCTTACGCCAGCGTCGGCGCGGAGTTTTGCCAGCTGCTCAACGTTTTTAAGCGCCTGCACGTTCTCTTTTGCCGCGTGCAACAGATCGCTGTAGCGTTTCACTTCCACATAGCTGAGGGCTGTTTTTTCCGCGACGGCAGACATCGTGCTCATCAGCTGGTAGCGATAGCTGTCACGCTGAGCTGAAGACTGGCTGATGCTGTTGTTGGTCTTGCCAAAATCGTACACCAGCTGCGTTAGACTCAGGCCCCAGGCTGCGGAATTTCGCAACGAGCCGCTTGAATCGGTGGTCTGGCTGTGACCTGTACTCCCGTTCAGGGCTATTTGTGGCATCCAGCCACTGCGCGCTTCGTCTATTTGTGCCTGGCCGATCCCCAGCTGTGCCGCCTGCTGACTCACCGAGGGGTCGCGATCGAGAGCGAAAAGAATACTTTCTTTCATCGTCATTGCCGCAACGGGAGATATCCCCGCCTGGCCGTTATTTGCATTAGCCGCAGTCACCACCAACGAAATTAAGGTCAGGGAGGCAGATAATCTGAGTAACCTGTTATTGCATTTCATCTTCATAATATCCCCCGACTCCAGGTGATAGCCAAATAAATACCCAGGAAGAGGTACAAATAATTCGCCAGAAATCCATTGCCCCTTCTCCATTAATTCCGGGCAAGAGTTCCCCTAACCCATTTCAATTGAGACGAGAGCCGTTCAATCCTTTTTTTCTTTTAAGAATTTACTTAAATATTTAGTGATTCGCAGCATAACAAAATGTGATATAAGCAACCACACCCGCAATGTTAATGTGTTGTTACAAATAAGAAAAAAGATGGGGTTTCTGGACAAAACGTTATAAAAGACCTTTCAGATGAAACAAATAAACCCCCTGTAATATAAAGAAAATTCTAAAATACCCCGGTGTACATTTTTGCGTTAATTTCATCCCGAATCAGACACAAAGATTTTCAAAGAAATGTCAATTTAAGTAATCCACCGAATAAAACTGGATTATTTTACTTTATAAACACAGATTGTTAGATATATACACTAATTTATAATTACAAATTAGTTATAAATATCAATTAGGCGCTGGAATGTGGCAGCTTAAGCCAAATTTATAAGTAAAACATAGCGATAACAACATACCTAAAAGATACATACATGTTTTTGATGACTGATTAATGCGATATCAATAATCACACCATTAAACTGTTTTTGGATAACATCCCGCGCCTGTCCCGATTCCCTTTTCTGCAAAATGCTGTAAACTGCGAAGTATTGCGACATTTTGCAGGATACTGCGCCCATGCATAAAACCGCCAGACAGAAATATGTGCTTGATATCATTACTGAACAAGGCCAGGCCAGCATTACCGAGCTGGCAGATCGATTGCAGGTTTCAGCGGACACCATCCGTCGCGATCTGACCGACCTGGAAAAACAGGGACTGGCACAAAAAAACCATGGTGGCGCCATCGCGCTGAATCTCTCGACGATGAACCGGGTTAGCAGGAATACCTTGCTGCCTGAAATCAAGCAGCGGCTGGGTAAACAGGTTGCGCAATGCGTGCCTGCGGGCTCGACGCTGTTTCTGGATGCCGGAAGCACACTGCTGGCCGTTGCCTCTTTCCTTCATGGGCCGCTGACCATCATCACCCCTTCTCTTGATATCGCCCAACAGGTGAGCGATCGGGAAGGTATCGACCTGATCCTGCTCGGTGGAAAGTGGGATCAGAAACAGCGCCTGTTTGCCGGAAGCGCCACCCTTTCACTGCTCTCTCGCTACCGGGCGGATATTGCCATCCTTGGCGCATGCGCCATCCATGCCGAACTCGGATTGAGCGCCAGTCAGGAGGCGGATGCCGAAGTGAAGCGTGCCATGCTGGCCGCAAGCCAGGCGCACTGGGTAGTCGCCGACCATCTAAAACTCAACCAGTGCGAACCGTATCTGGTGTCAGGGTTATCCGAGATTCATCAACTGTTTTTAGATCGTCCCTGGGCAGAGCTCGGGGACCATAGCGCCGTGCAGGTTACCGTTTGCGCACATTAACGTGGAGAAGGTCATGAATAAAGTGAAGACAATGAATATTGCGCTGATCGGGTATGGTTTTGTGGGTAAGACGTTCCATGCCCCGCTGATCCAGTCCGTTGACGGCCTGAAGCTGGCGGTGATCTCATCCCGGGATGAAGAGAAAGTGAAACGCGATCTGCCGGACGTGCTCGTTGTCGCCACGCCGGAAGAGGCCATTCAGCACCCGGATATCGATCTGGTGGTTATCGCCTCCCCTAACGCGACCCATGCGCCGCTGGCCACCCTGGCGCTCAATGCCGGCAAGCATGTGGTAGTAGATAAGCCGTTCACGCTGGATATGCAGGAAGCGCGGGATCTGATTGCGCTGGCTGAAGAAAAACAGCGGCTGCTTTCTGTCTTCCATAACCGCCGCTGGGACAGCGATTTTCTCGGCATTAAGCAGGTGATTGCGCAAGGCAGCATCGGCAAGGTGAAACATTTTGAGTCGCATATCGATCGTTTCCGCCCGGAGGTTCGCGTGCGCTGGAGAGAGCAAAACGTTCCCGGCAGCGGCCTGTGGTTCGACTTAGGCCCGCACATGATTGACCAGACGCTACAGCTTTTTGGTCTGCCGCAGTCGGTACAGGGCAACATCGCCACCCTCCGTGACGGCGCGGAGATTAACGACTGGGCGCACGTGGTGCTGAATTATCCGGAACACAAAGTGGTCCTCCATTGCAGCATGCTGGTGGCGGGCGGCGTATCCCGCTTTACCATTCACGGTGACAAGGCTAGCGTGGTGAAAGCGCGCATCGATCAGCAGGAAGCCCAGCTGCTGGCAGGCGTCATTCCGGGTAGTGAACGCTGGGGTGAAGACAGCGACGCTATGGTGCTGCTTAATGCCCAGGGTGAAGCCAGCGCTATCCCTGCGCCAAAAGGCGACCAGCGGCAGTACTATATAAACGTGCGCGATGCCCTGAACGGCAAGATTGACAACCCGGTCCCGCCGGTGGAAGCCCTGGCGGTGATGGCGGTGCTGGAAGCGGCGGTAAAATCTTCAGAAACGGGTACAACTCAGGAACTGGACTTAACGGCGCAGGAGCGCGCGCAACTGCAATAAGCCGCAAAAAAATGCCCTGCGGGTTCGCAGGGCATTATCGGTTACTGACGCTTTTTTGGCATCATCCGCAGCAGCGTGTTGTCTTTCCAGAAATAGTGATGCATCAGCGCGGCAAAGGCGTGCAAACCAATCACGAAATATCCCAGATTCGCCAGCGTCACGTGCCACGCTTTTAGCGTATCCACCAGGTCAAAATTCCCCTCCGCCGCATGCGGCATCGTCAGGCCAAACGCAAACCAGTCATTTCCCCGGTTATACATCATCACCATGCCGATCAGCGGCAGCGCAATGAACAGCAGGTAGATAACCAGATGCCCCAGATGGGACAGCCCGGTGATCATCGCTTTTGGTTTCGGTTGAATAGGCGGAGCCGGGAATTTGAGGCGGATAAGCAGGCGCGCCACCATCAGCACCAGGATGCTGATCCCGCAGGAAACGTGGATCATATTAATGAGCGGACGATCGCTTCGCGGGAACCATCCCCTGAACTCCATGGCGCAATAGGCCATAATAACTAACAGAAAAACCAGCCAGTGAATGCTGATTTGCAGACCCGTATATTTTGTGCGCATGTTGTTTCCCGATAAATAACCATTATCGCGCCAACATAACCACCTTTCCTGAAAATGTGAACCCCCTCGCATGGAGGGGGCTCCTGATTACGACTGTAAATAGACCACCTGCGTCTGCAAATACTCATTCAGACCGTGTTTACCATCTGCCCCGCCGATTCCGGATTTCCGCCAGCCCGCATGGAAGCCCTGCATCGCTTCAAAGTTTTCACGGTTAATGTAGGTCTCGCCGAACTTAAGCCCCTTAATGGCTTTCATGGCGACGTTCAGGTCCTGCGTATAAACAGACGAGGTTAAACCGTAGTCGCTGTCGTTGGCCATGTTCAGGGCCTCTTCCAGGGTGTCGAAAGCCACCACCGGCAGCACCGGGCCAAAGGTCTCTTCGTGCATGATGGCCATATCCTGACGCACGTCCAGCAGCAGCGTTGGGGGATAAAAATACCCTTTACCTTCTGCCGCTTTACCGCCAAGGACCACTTTGGCCCCCTCCTGCACCGCGCGCGCCACCTTCTGCTCCACGCGCTCCAGCGCGGCGGCGTTGATCAGCGGCCCCATGGCAATATCCGTTCGCTCAGCCGGATTGCCAAACTGGACGGTTTTCATTGCCTCGCCCAGACGATTCACAAAGCGGTCGTAGATCCCCTTCTGGACATAGACACGTTCCGCGCAGTTACACACCTGCCCGGTATTGATGACGCGTGAATCCACAATGGCCTTCACGGCCAGCTCAAGATCGGCATCGTCCATCACGATGGCCGGGGCTTTACCGCCCAGCTCCAGCCCCACTTTGGTGATGTTTTTCGCAGCCGCAGCCATGATCTTTTCACCTGCCCCGACGCTGCCGGTCATGCTGACCATCGCCACTTTCGGATTCCCGGCCAGCTCCTGTCCGACGGTTTCACCCCGGCCCAGCACCAGGTTAAAGACGCCTTTCGGCAGGCCAATCTCATCGACGATTTTGGCAAACGCAATGGCGTTGTTTGGGGTAAATTCGCTCGGTTTGATAACGATGGTGTTGCCGGTGATCAGCGCGGGAGCAAGCTTACGGGCAATCAGGAAGAATGGAAAGTTCCACGGCAGAATGCCGGTGGTGACGCCAAGGGCACGCTTAAACACCAGAATATTCTCGCCCGGACGGTCGCTCTGAATGATTTCCCCTTCATACCGGCGCGCCCACTCGGCCATATAGTCGATATAGTCAGCGGTAAAGTTCACTTCCACTTCCGCCAGCTGCTGGATCTTGCCGCCTTCGGCCACAATCAACGCGCTGATTTCACTGACGCGCTCGCGGATCCCGGCGGAAATTTTGCGTAGCCAGCTGGCGCGTTCAATGGCTGGCAGCGCCTCCCAGCCAGCCTGCGCGCGCTCTGCCGCGTCAATGGCTTTGCGGGCGTCCTCGGCGGTGCCGTCGGGAATACGGGAAATGACCTCTTCCGTGGCCGGATTGATCACGTCAATCCATGCATCACCCTGCCAGGCAACAAACTGTCCATCAATATACATAGGATGTTGTACGGGTACTGTCATAACCTGCTCCTGTAATCACACTGTTTTTAACAAGTAAACTTATTGTTAAAAACTATAATTACCGGGGCAATTGCCTACTCTATGAGTCTGTTTTTGTGAGATATCTCATAAAAGATACGGGGCAGCCCGTTTCCAAAATCACAAATCGGCAACAAAGGCTGCCCGTTTGCGTAAAAGATGGCGCAAACGGGCAAGAGCATTACAGCAGAGAACGGCTCACCAGCGCGTCGGTGAGAATGACGTCGTTTCGCAGGATCTGCCACGCGGCGTCCACGTCGGCAGGGATATCGACATGGGCAATGAAATCACGTCCCGCCGGACCGTAGCCGTTGATGTCGTCCCTGAGTCGCGGAAATTCACCCAGCACCAGCGACAGGTAACGTTCTACCGGCCATAACCCCTCGGCCGGGCCGCTAAACACCAGACCGTCGTCGCTGTTTTGCAGCACGGGCGTCAGGCCGGGATGACTCACCCATGCGGGCGCTGCGGCCTCGTCGCGGCATACGCGGGCAAACGTAGCCATTGTGCGCCGCTGCATCGTCGGGTCCTGCACCACCAGCACCCGGGCGGCGTTCAGTCCGGATTGTTTCATCAACGCCCGGCTGAAGCGGGCGTTTTCACCACAGTTGGTCGACTGATCCTCAACGTGAAGATGCTCAGCCGGAATGTTCCAGAATTCACGGGCGATGTCGGCCAGAATAGCTGCCTCAGCCCGCCCGGTGGTGGGTATCCTGTTATAGCGGGGGTGTTTCGCAATCGCGGCGTAGAGGAAGGTCGTCGAGTGACCGATCCCGCCGCTGATGATCAGAGGAACACCCTGTTCAGCCGCGTTTTTACAGGCAGCATCAATCGCGGGGACCACCGCATTACCCGCCAGAATCACCAGATCAACGGGCTGATTGTCCTGATAGTCGTCCTGAGCAAGCCACGCCCCAACGGTATTCACGGCCTCGAGGGTTGTGCCAGGCAGACAGGGGAAAAGTGCCATTGTCATCGTTACCTCCTTACAGCATACAGAGCCATCGATTATCCCCCTTTCTGCGCGTCATGCTATGGCATGAATGCTGAAAAAACGGGCTGGAACGTTCTCAAAAAGCACTCACATTTGATTAACTTGAGAAAATCGTATTCACTTGAATTATGATTTGCGTCAGCCTTAGAATCATTAGCCCGCTCACAATTCAACATTTTGAAAGGTAAACCACGTTATGCGCCTGCCCCAACGCGACCCTTATGCTCCTCGCGAGTGGCAGCCACACGAGAAACCCGCCCTGCTGGGTTCCCCTTCCACCCCGGAACATCCAACCCCAAAACGGATCGCCTATGGCGTGGTCGGCCTGCTGGTATGTCTGACCGGGGCGCTGGGTAACGCGGTCGTCACCGCTAATCTGCAAAATCTGCAAGGCACTTTTGGCGCCTGGTCGACTGAAATCGCCTGGTTGCCTGCCGTCTATGTCATGACCAACGTTTCCATCAACCTGCTGCTGGTAAAGTTTCGCCAGCAGTACGGTTTGCGCGCCTTTACGGAAGGCTTCCTGGTGCTGTATGTGCTGGTCACCTTTTTCCACCTGTTTGTGAACGATCTTAGCTCGGCGCTGATGGTAAGGGCGGCACACGGGATGGTCGCCGCCGCGCTCAGCTCGCTCGGCATTTATTACCAGATCCAGGCCTGGCCCGCAAAGCATCGACTGAAGGCGCTGACCATTGGCATTACCGGGTCGTCGCTGGCGATCCCGCTGCCGCGGCTGTTCTCCACCGAGCTGTTACAGCTTGATGAGTGGCGCGGGCTGTACTTCTTCGAGCTGGGTCTGGCCCTGATCTCCCTGGCCTGCGTGATGGTGCTAAAGCTGCCGCCGGGCGATCGGCGCAAAGTCTTTGAGAAGAAAGATTTCATTACCTTTTTTTTGCTTGCGCCCGGCATGGCGCTGCTGTGCGCGGTTCTGTCGTTAGGGCGTCTGGACTGGTGGTTTGAAGCGCCGTGGATCGGCTGGGCGCTGGCCCTCTCGCTGGTGCTGATTGTCTCTGCGATCGTGTTTGAACATAACCGCAGCAACCCGCTGCTTAATACCCGTTGGCTGTCCAGCGGCAGCATCGTACGCCTGGGGCTGATTATGCTGCTGATCCGCATCGTACTGGCGGAGCAGAACACGGGCGTCATCGGCTGGCTGCAATATGTGGGCCTACAGAATGAACAGATGACCCATCTGGCGTGGGCTATTTTCGCCGGGATCGTCTGCGGTATCGTCACCAGCTGTCTGACGATTAAGCCCACTAAACTGGCCTGGCCGATAATCACCTCGCTGGTGCTGATGATCGTCGCCTCGCTGCTGGACAGCCAGTCCAACAACCTGACCCGGCCGGATCAGCTTATTTTCAGCCAGTTCCTGCTGGGCTTCGGCAGCGCTTTCTTCCTCGCGCCTGCGATGCTGGCAGCCATTGGCGGGGTGATCGCCGACCCGCGCAACCTGGTCAGCTTTTCCGTGATGTTTGGCATGAGTCAGAACCTTGGGGGCCTGCTGGGTTCCGCGATCCTCGGCACCTTCCAGACCTGGCGCGAGAAGTACCATTCCAGCCTGCTGGCTGACCAGCTCACCACCCTTAACCCGCTGGTGAACGAACGTATTCAGCTTTACACCCAGATGTACAAAAGCCTGATTGGCGACAGTTCCCTGCTGGGAACCCAGGCCATTACCCAGCTCCAGACGGTGACGGCGCTTGAGGCAAATATTCTGGCTTACAACGATACTTATCTCCTGACGGCGAGCATTGCCACTGCCACGCTGGTCTGGATTTTATGGCGCTTGCTGCGCCTGCGCATCACCGCCCGTATGGCCCTTAAGAACGCCACTGGCAACAAGTAATGACTATTTTTCAGGAGAGGTTATGAGTCAGCAGGATGCCGCCAAAGAGCAGGCCAACACCCGTAAAAACGTGCGCGTCGTGTCCATTTTCACCGCCGCGGCTATCGGCATTGTCGGGGTACTGGTGATCCTTTATGCCTGGCAGCTGCCCCCGTTCACGCGTCATGCCCAGTTTACCGATAACGCCTACGTGCGCGGCCAGACTACGTTCATCAGTCCTCAGGTAAACGGCTACATTACCGAGGTCCATGTTCAGGATTTCGCGCAGGTTAAAAAAGGCGAGCTGCTGTTGCAGATAGATGACCGTATCTATCGCCAGCGCGTCCATCAGGCCGAGGCGCAGCTGGCAATGAAAATTGCAGCTCTTAATAACAACCTGCAACAGCGCAGAAGTGCGGAAGCGGTGATTGCCAAAAACGAGGCGGCGCTGAAAAACGCCCGTGCCCAAAGTCTGAAAACCCAGGCGGATTTGAAACGCGTGAAAGAGCTGACCGCGGACGGCTCCCTTTCCATTCGCGAGCGCGATTCGGCACTGGCCAGTGCCGCCCAGGGGAGCGCCGATATCGACCAGGCGAAAGCAACGCTTGAGATGTCGCGTCAGGATTTACAAACGGTTATCGTCAATCGCGGCTCGCTGGAGGCCGACGTTGAGAATGCAAAAGCCGCGCTGGAGCTGGCGCAGATCGATCTGCAAAACACCCGGATTGTCGCGCCGCGTGATGGTCAGCTCGGGCAGATTGCAGTGCGTCTGGGGGCGTACGTCGCCGCCGGGACGCACCTTACCACGCTGGTCCCGCCGCAGCACTGGGTGATCGCCAATATCAAAGAGACGCAGCTGGCGAATTTACGCGTCGGACAGCCGGTGAAATTCACCGTCGATGCCTTAAACGATAAAGCCTATCAGGGACGCGTGGAGAGCATATCCCCGGCCACAGGCGTCGAGTTCAGCGCTATCACCCCGGATAACGCCACGGGCAACTTTGTTAAAATCGCCCAGCGCATCCCGGTACGCATTGAAGTACTCGGTGAGCCGGAGGCGTACCGGCTGCTGCGCCCTGGCATGTCGGTGCAGGTGACCATCGACACGCGGGAGGCGAAACAATGACGCTTCGCCCGATAGCCGGCCTGCTGATGATGGCTATCCTGGCGGGATGCCAGTCGGTTGACGTTGAGCCCGCCAAATCGTCCCTGCACATACCGGCCCAGTGGCGCGCGACGTCGGGGCCAGCCAGCCCGACAGAGCAGCTCTGGTGGCGAAATTTTCACGACAGCAATCTGAACCGCTATGTGGATCAGGCGCTGAAGAACAACAGCGACGTGCTGATTGCACGCGAGCGGATTAACGAGTACCAGGCCCGGGTGTTCGCCGCCGACGGCAGTCTGTTCCCGTCGCTTGACGCGGGCGTGACCGGGACGCGCGCACGCTCGCAGTCCGCCGCCACGGGGCTTCCGGTATACGGTACGTTGTACAAAGGCAGCCTGACCGCCAGCTACGACGTGGATATCTGGGGCGTAAACCGTAGCACCTCCCGTGCCGCTGAAGCATCGCTGGAGGCACAAAAGGCGGCGGCAGCGGCGGCTGATCTTACCGTCGCATCATCGGTGGCCTCCGGGTATGTCACCCTGCTGTCGCTGGATGAACAGCTTCGCGTTACCCAATCCACGCTGAAGTCGCGTGAAGAAGCGTTCAATCTCGCCAAACGACAATTTGAGACGGGATACAGCTCTCGCCTTGAGCTGATGCAATCGGATTCTGAGCTGCGCGCCACCCGCGCCCAGGTTCCACTGCTTCAGCACCAGATTGCACAGCAGGAAAATGCGCTTAGCCTGCTGGTGGGCAGCAACCCGGGTAACGTTGCGCGCGGTGAAAGCTTTGATGCCCTGACGCCGCTGAAACTGCCCTCCCAGCTGCCGTCGACACTACTCAACCGGCGCCCGGATATCGTTCAGGCGGAACGTCAGCTGATTGCGGCAGACGCGACGCTGGCGGCATCGCGCGCCAGCCTGCTGCCGTCGATCAACCTCACGGCCACGGGATCGGTGCAGGATCGCACGCTGTCGGGATTGCTGGATAACCCCCTACAGCTCTGGAGCGTGGGCGGCAGTATTCTTGCGCCGCTGCTGAACCGTCAGGCGCTGAATGCGCAGGTGGATATCTCCCAGTCCCAGCGGAATCAGGCTCTGTATAGCTACGAAAAAACCGTGCGTAACGCATTTGCTGAGGTGAATGACAGCCTTGATGCCATCACCCGCTATCAGGAACAGCTTACCGAGCTGCTGGCACAGCAGGCGGTCGCGCAGGAGACGCTGCGGATTGCGCAAAACCGCTACCGCAACGGGTACTCTTCTTATCTGGATGTGCTCGATGCGCAGCGCACGCTGTTCTCGGTGCAGACCAGCGTGGTACAGGTGAAAAACAACCTGTTGCTGGCGCAAATTGATTTGTATAAAGCGCTGGGCGGCGGTTGGAGCAGTGCGTGAAAACATGCCGGGTGGCGCTGCGCCTTACCCGGCCCACATGCTCTCCCGTAGGCCCGGTAAGCGCAGCGCCACCGGGCAACGGTTTTAGCCGGAGATCTGCTCCATCGCCTGCAAGATACGCTTATCCGAAATCGGATACGGCGTACCGAGCTGCTGGGCAAAGAAGCTGACGCGCAGCTCCTCGATCATCCAGCGGATCTCCCGCACGTCGTCGTCATCGCGACGCGCTGGCGGCAGTTTGTTGAGCCACTGCTGCCACGCCTGCTGCACGTTTTCGACTTTCAGCATCTGCGCGCGATCGCGATGCGGATCGACCGCCATTTTCTCCAGACGCTTCTCAATCGCCTGCAAATAACGCAGCGTATCGCCCAGACGCTTAAAGCCGTTGCCGGTCACAAAGCCCCGATACACCAGCCCCGCCATCTGCGCCTTCACGTCCGACAGCCCCAGGGCCATGGTCATATCCACCCGCCCCTTCAGGCGCTTGTTGATATTGAACACGGCGGTAAGGATCTGCTCGACCTGTTTGGCAATCTCCACCACGGTGTCGTTCAGCTCCGCGCGCACCTTTTCATGAAGCTGAGCAAAGCCCTCTTCCGTCCAGACCGGACCGCCCGCCTCGTGGATCAGCTTATCCACACCGCAGGAGATGCAGTCGTCGATCAGATCCAGCACCTTACCGTACGGGTTAAAGTAGAGCCCCAGCTTGGCTTTGTTCGGCAGCTTCTCGTGCAGATACTTAATCGGCGACGGGATGTTAAGCAGAAGCAGTCGACGCAGCCCGCGCCACATCATCTGCTGTTGTTCCTGCGGATTGTCAAAGAGCTTAATCGCCACGCTATCGCGCTCATCCACCAGCGCGGGCCAGGCTTTGACCTTATAGTTCCCGCGCTTCTGCTCATAGCTTTCCGGAAGCTGACCAAAGCTCCAGATGTGCAGCCCGCTCTGCTCGATACCGTCGTCCGCCACGGCAGACAGGGTTTCCTGCACTTTGCCCTTCAGGGCGTCCTTCAGTTCCGAAAGCGAGCGGCCTTCCAGCAGCTTTTTGTTTTTATCGTCCACCACGCGGAAGGTGATTTTCAGGTGATCGGGCACCTGATCCCAGTTCCAGTCGTCGCGGTCGATGGTGGTCCCGGTCATGCGTCGGAACTCACGCTCCAGCGCGTCCAGCAGCGGCAGCTCCAGCGGCGTGACGCGGCCCAAAAACGCTTCGGCGTAGTTCGGCGCCGGCACAAAGTTACGCCGCACCGGTTTAGGCAGGGATTTGATTAACGCAATGACCAGCTCGCGGCGCAGGCCGGGAATTTGCCACTCAAACCCGCTCTCGTCGACCTGGTTTAACAGCGGCAGCGGAATATGAACGGTCACGCCGTCCGCGTCGGCCCCCGGCTCAAACTGATAGGTCAGACGCAGCTTGAGGTTGCCCTGATGCCAGAAGTTCGGGTAGTCGAGCTTGCTGACCGACTCCGCGCCCTCTTTGATCAGCATGCTCTTTTCAAAGTTGAGCAGGTCCGGGGTCTCTTTGCTGGCTTTCTTCCACCAGCTGTCGAAATGGCGCGCCGAGATCACATCGTGGCTGATGCGCTGGTCGTAAAACTCAAACAGCGTCTCGTCGTCCACCAGAATGTCGCGGCGGCGGGACTTGTGCTCAAGCTCTTCCACCTCGGCGCGCAGCTTCAGGTTTTCGCGGAAGAACGCATGACGCGTCTGCCAGTCGCCCTCCACCAGCGCATGGCGGATAAACAGCTCGCGACTCAGCGCCGGATCGATCTGGCTGTAGTTAACCTTACGCGCGGCCACCACCGGCAGGCCGTAGACGGTGACTTTTTCCGTCGCCATCACCGCGCCCTGCCCGCGCTCCCAGTGCGGCTCGCTGTATGAGCGTTTCAGCAGGTGCTGCGCCACCGGCTCAACCCACTCCGGATCGATACGCGCGGCGATACGCCCCCACAGACGGCTGGTTTCCACCAGCTCGGCGACCATGGTCCACTTCGGCGGCTTTTTAAACAACCCGGAGCCCGGGAAGATGGAGAAACGCGCGTTGCGTGCGCCGGTAAATTCCTGTTTATCCGCATCCTTCATCCCGATATGGGACAGCAGGCCGGTCAGCAAGGCGATATGAATTTCGCGGTACTCCGCCGGTTCACTGTTGACCGGAATGCCCAGCTCTTTTACCACCTGGCGCAGTTGGGTGTAGATATCCTGCCACTCGCGCACGCGCAGGTAGTTGAGGAAATCCACCCGGCACTGACGGCGGAACTGATTTGAAGAGAGCGTTTTTTGCTGCTCGCCCAGGTAGTTCCACAGATTCACAAAGGCCAGGAAATCAGACTCTTTATCGTGGAAGCGACGGTGTTTTTCATCCGACGCCTGCTGCTTGTCCATTGGGCGCTCGCGCGGATCCTGAATGGAGAGCGCCGAGGTGATGATCATCGCCTCGCGCACGCAGCCGTGTTTTTGCGCCTCCAGCACCATGCGCGCCAGACGCGGGTCGACCGGCAACTGGCTAAGCTGGCGGCCCAATGGCGTTAGCTTGTAGGCCGTCGCCTGCTCGTCGGTGGTAATCGCCCCGAGCTCTTCCAGCAGACGCACGCCGTCCTGAATGTTGCGCTTGTCCGGCGCTTCCACAAACGGGAAGGCGGCGATATCGCCCAGCCCCAGCGCGGTCATTTGCAGGATAACGGATGCCAGGTTGGTCCGCAGAATTTCCGGATCGGTAAACTCCGGGCGCGACAGGAAATCGTCTTCCGAATAAAGACGAATACAGATCCCTTCCGACACGCGGCCGCAGCGGCCCTTACGCTGATTAGCCGACGCCTGGGAAACCGGCTCAATCGGCAGGCGCTGAACTTTGGTTCGGTAGCTGTAGCGGCTGATGCGCGCCGTACCCGGGTCGATCACGTATTTAATGCCCGGCACGGTGAGCGAGGTTTCGGCCACGTTGGTCGCCAGCACGATGCGGCGTCCGCTGTGCGGCTGGAACACGCGGTTCTGCTCACTGTTGGACAGGCGCGCGTACAGCGGCAGGATCTCGGTATGGCGCAGATCGCGTTTGCTGAGCGCATCGGCGGTATCCCGGATCTCGCGCTCGCCGCTCATGAAGATCAGAATGTCGCCAGAACTCTCGTTGCCCAGCTCGTCGACGGCATCGAAGATGGCCTGAAGCTGGTCGCGCTCGGTATCGTCCGCCTCTTCCACAATCGGGCGATAGCGCACTTCAACCGGGTAGGTTCGGCCTGAGACTTCAATGATCGGCGCATTGTTGAAATGTTTTGAGAAACGCTCCGGGTCAATGGTCGCAGAGGTGATGATGATTTTCAGATCCGGACGCCGGGGCAGCAGCTCTTTCAGGTAGCCGAGCAGGAAGTCGATGTTCAGGCTGCGCTCGTGCGCTTCATCGATGATGATGGTGTCGTACTGCATCAGCAGACGATCCTGCTGGATTTCCGCCAGCAGGATACCGTCTGTCATCAGCTTAACCATGGTGTTATCGCTGACGTGGTCGCTGAATCGCACCTTGTAGCCGATGCAGCCGCCCGGCTCCGTTTGCAGCTCTTCCGCAATACGGTTCGCCACGGTGCGCGCCGCCAGACGACGCGGCTGGGTGTGACCGATCAGCCCTTTCAACCCGCGGCCCAGCTCCATGCAGATTTTCGGCAACTGGGTGGTTTTACCTGAACCGGTTTCCCCCGCGACGATCACCACCTGGTGGTCGCGTACGGCCTCAAGAATGTCCTGTTTCTTCTGGCTGACGGGCAGGTTTTCCGGATAGGTAATCTCCGGGCGTGCGGCTTCACGCAGCACAACTTTCCCTGCCGCCTGTTCAATCTCTTTGGCCATTTCCTGGTAAATGGCCTGTTGTGCATCAGGATTTTTAACCTTCTTAACGCCGTGCAGACGGCGCGCAAACCGCTGTTTATCGCGCAGCATCAGTGAATCAAGCTTTTGCATCAGCATGGAGAAGGTCAATTTTTGGTGTTCTGTCATAGCGTTAACGGGCAGTGCACTGCCGGATAAAATCTCTTTTTAATGATTGCTATAGAGTACCACATCAGCGCTTTGCGCGCCTTATTCAAAAAATTCGAACATAGGCTTCGATATATTGCGCTATCCCTGTGGCAGGATTGTGAATAAAGTGTCAACAAGCAACGGGGCAACCCCCTCAATCAAATACAAAACAGGAATTTCCCATGAGCAAAGTATTAGTGTTGAAATCCAGTATTCTGGCAGGGTATTCACAGTCTGGTCAGCTGTCTGACTATTTCGTTGAACAGTGGCGTGAACAGCACAGCGCGGATGAAATCACCGTGCGTGACCTGGCGGCAAACCCAATTCCTGTGCTGGACGGCGAGCTGGTTGGCGCGCTGCGTCCGAGCGATGCGCCTCTTACCCCGCGTCAGCAGGAAGCCCTGGCGCTTTCCGACGAGCTGATTGCTGAATTGCAGGCGCACGACGTTATCGTGATCAACGCCCCAATGTACAACTTCAACATTCCTACCCAGCTGAAGAACTACTTCGACCTGGTGGCGCGCGCTGGCGTAACCTTCCGTTACACCGAGAACGGCCCGGAAGGTCTGGTAAAAGGCAAGCGTGCGGTTGTACTGACCAGCCGCGGCGGTATTCACAAAGATACCCCAACCGACCTGGTGGCGCCGTACATGACCCTGTTCCTCGGCTTCATCGGCATTACCGACGTGAACTTTGTGTTCGCTGAAGGTATCGCTTACGGCCCGGAAGTGGCTACCAAAGCGCAGTCCGACGCGAAAGCCGCTATCGACAGCCTGGTCGCTGCCTAAGATCTCCCCCTCTCACCGCCCGGTGGGAGGGTTTTTCTTTTCCTGCATATTTCGTTATCATCCGCACCCACTCTCCAGCCGGGCGGCCTGATGTCTGTCATTATCGATACGTTTATTGCACCACCCTGTCACGACGACATTGAGATCCTCTGGCAGGACGAGCATCTGCTGCTGATCAACAAACCTTCCGGCCTGCTCAGCCTGTCCGGGAAAAATCCGCAAAACCGCGATTCCGTCCACTACCGTCTGGTGCAAACCTTTCCCGGCTGCACGCTGGTGCATCGTCTTGATTTTGGCACTTCGGGTCTGATGGTCATTGCGCGTAACAAAGCGATTAACGCCGCGCTTTGCCACCAGTTCAGCCAGCGCGCCGTGAGCAAGGTTTACACCGCCCTGTTGTGCGGACATGTGGAACAGGACGAAGGGACCGTGGATGCCCCGATTGCCAAAGATCCGGCGCTGTTTCCGCTGATGACGATCTGTGCCCGCACAGGTAAGCCCGCTCGCTCCCGCTATCGGGTGATGGAACGTATTTATCAGGATACGACAATGCCATTGACGCGGGTAGAGCTTACCCCGGAGACCGGGCGCACCCACCAGCTGCGCATTCACTGCCAGCAGTTAGGCCACCCTATTCTGGGGTGCGATCTGTATG
The DNA here is from genome assembly GCF_002787395.1 of Enterobacter sp. CRENT-193. Classification (NCBI taxonomy): domain Bacteria; kingdom Pseudomonadati; phylum Pseudomonadota; class Gammaproteobacteria; order Enterobacterales; family Enterobacteriaceae; genus Enterobacter; species Enterobacter sp. CRENT-193. The sequence goes on from NZ_CP024812.1 coordinate 3,408,101, forward strand.
GTGGTCTGGAATGGCCGGGCGCGGAAGAAACGCCCCGGCTGATGCTGCATGCCAGCGTTCTGAATTTTATTCATCCGCTGAGCGGCGAGACGATAAACGCCTGTCACGCCGCGCCATTCTGAGCGGGGATTACCACATTAAATCGTCAGGGATTTTAAAGTCTGCGTACGGATCGTCTTCGTCCTGCTCTTCCTGACTCAGCGCGCTGTTAAGCACAATGCTGTCCGCATCGCGTTGGGCAATTTTATCCGCCACCACCGCCGGGATAATCGCGTAATCACAGTCGCCCTTCGCATTAATCACCAGTCGGGCAATCGCCAGACGGCCGTTGATCAGCTGGGTTTGCGTCTGCTTATCGACCTCGATTTTTTTGATCAGGTTGCCGTCGGTAAAGTTAAAGGTAATGTTGCCCTTCGCCACGGTGATGCGGTTCATCTCAATCAGCTGCTTCACCTGCGCCCTGAACTCTTTTGCCAGCACCGCCTGTTTTTGCTGTTCGCTCAGCTGCTTATCACGCTCCAGCTGGGCTTTCTTGTTCTCTTCAACAGCCTCTCTCGCCTCGCGAGCCTGGACGCGGGATTTTTTCGCCGTGCGCTGGACCTTGGCCATCTTTTTACTGCTGACTAAGCCCGCTTTCAGCATCTGCTCTTGTAGGGTGAGTTTTGTCATGTTCGTTTAAACCGGTTGGAAATGTCGGGGGATTATACCTGAATCGCGCAGTTCATGAAGAACCCTCATGTTGCAGTGAAATTAAGTCACTTCCCCTGCGCCAGGGGCTCAGGCATAAATTATGCATTGATAACGTTCCGGCAACATGAACTTAGGATGCATAACCAAATGAGTCAGGCTTTCACATTTACCCTTAAGCGCAGTTGCTTTGATGAAAATTATAACCCGTCAGAAAACACGCGCACGACCACCAACTTCGCCAACCTGGCGCGTGGCGAGAAGCGTCAGGAGAACCTGCGCAACACGCTGGTGATGATCAACAACCGCTTTAACGCGCTGGCGAGCTGGGATAACCCGAAAGCTGACCGCTATGCCGTCGAGCTGGAGATTATTTCAGTCGATATGAATATCGGCGGCGATTTTACTTTCCCGGCCATCGAAATTCTGCAAACGACAATCGTGGATAAAAAAACCCACGAGCGCATCGAAGGCATCGTCGGAAATAACTTCTCATCGTATGTTCGTGACTATGATTTCAGCGTCCTGCTGCTGGAGCATAATAAAGATCAACCCCGTTTTACCCTCCCCGAGAATTTTGGCGAGCTGCACGGCAATATCTTTAAAAGCTTCGTTCATTCTGAGGAATATCAGGCGAACTTCAAAAAAGCGCCGGTGATCTGCCTGAGCGTCTCCAGCAAAGACACCTATCGTCGTACCGGTAACCACCACCCGGTGCTGGGGTATGAGTACCAGCCGGACGGCGAGTCGCTAACGGAACAGTACTTCGCGAAGATGGGCCTGAAGGTTCGCTATTTCATGCCGGAAAACAGCGTCGCGCCTTTCGCCTTCTTCTTCACCGGCGATTTACTGCGTGATTACACCAATCTGGAGCTGATCGGCACCATCAGCACCATGGAGACGTTCCAGAAGATCTATCGACCGGAAATTTACAATGCCAATTCCGCTGCGGGACAGTGCTATCAGCCCGACCTGAATCAGCAGGATCACTCATTAACAAAAATCGTCTATGACCGTGAAGAGCGCAGCCGGCTGGCCATTGAACAGGGGAAATATACCGAAGAGCGGTTTATCAAACCCTACAAAACCCTTCTTGAGCAGTGGTCTCATCACTTCACGCTTTCATTTAATACGGATAAAAGGTTCTTCTCATGAAAACATTGCTCCCGACATCGACGGCTGGCAGCCTGCCGAAACCCACCTGGCTTGCGCAGCCGGAAACGCTCTGGTCGCCGTGGAAACTCCAGGACGAGGAATTACTTGCAGGGAAACAGGATGCGCTACGTTTGTCTCTGGATGAACAGATTCGCGCCGGGATTGATATCGTCAGCGACGGGGAACAAACTCGCCAGCATTTCGTCACCACCTTTATTGAACATCTCAGCGGCGTGGATTTTGAGAACCGTCAGACGGTACGCATCCGTAACCGTTACGATGCGAGCGTGCCGACCGTGGTAGACGCGGTGGCGCGTCAGAAACCGGTGTTTGTTGACGACGCGAAATACCTGCGCCAGCTGACGGACAAGCCGATCAAGTGGGCGCTGCCCGGCCCGATGACCATGATCGACACGCTATACGATGCTCACTATAAAAGCCGTGAAAAGCTGGCCTGGGAGTTCGCAAAAATCCTTAATCAGGAAGCCCGCGAGCTGGAGGCGGCCGGTGTCGACATTATTCAGTTCGATGAACCTGCCTTTAACGTCTTTTTCGACGAGGTGAATGACTGGGGCATTGCCGCGCTGGAGCGCGCCATTGAAGGACTGAAATGCGAAACCGCGGTACATATCTGTTACGGGTACGGCATCAAAGCCAATACGGACTGGAAAAAGACGCTCGGCTCCGAGTGGCGCCAGTATGAAGAGGCGTTTCCTAAGTTGCAGACCTCAAAGATCGATATTATCTCGCTGGAGTGCCATAACTCGCGCGTACCAATGGATCTGCTGGAGCTTATCCGTGGTAAAAAAGTGATGGTCGGGGCAATTGACGTCGCCACCCAGACCATCGAAACGCCTGAAGAGGTCGCCGATACGCTGCGCAAGGCGTTGCAGTTTGTTGATGCAGATAAGCTCTATCCGTCCACCAACTGCGGTATGGCTCCCCTTTCCCGCCAGGTCGCCAACGGTAAGCTGAAGGCGTTAAGCGCCGGGGCTGACATTATCCGTCGCGAGCTTGCCCGCTAACCTTCAGGTTTGCCAGTACAGCGGCGTACCGAATCGCTCAATATAGTAATCAATCACCGCCCTGACGTTCAGGGGCGGATGACGCGCGTTCGGGTAAATCGCCGCAATCGTCAATGGCTCCGTATTAATTGAACACTCCATTTCCGGCAGCAGTGCCACCAGCTCACCGCTTTTGAGTCGTTCGCTCACCATCCAGTCCGGGAAAAGCACAACGCCCATACCGCCCAGCGCCGCAATCAGGAGCGTTTCCGCGTTATTGGAAGTCATCAGCGGTACGATGGGATAGTGAACCCACGCCTCGCCCGGCTGTCGGATCAGCCAGCGGTTAGGCCCGGACGAGCCGCGGTAAACCAGACAGTGGTGAAGGCTGAGATCGTCCGGCCCCTCGGGCGCGCCATGTTTTTGCAGATAGTCCGGCGAGGCCGCCAGATGGTAGAACTGCTGACCAAACACCCGGGCGTGAAACGAGGAGTCCGTCAGCGCGCCGATGCGGAAGATAACGTCCGCGGCGTCACGGTGCGGATCGATAAAATCGTCGGTGAGGGTCAGTTCAATGGAGAGGCGCGGGTAACGCGCCAGAAGCCCCGGCAGGCCAGGCGCGATGTGCCTCTGTCCGAAAAAGACCGGGCCATTGATACGCAGCGTGCCCGACGGCTCGCGGGCGCGTTCATCCAACTCGCGTCGCGCGTCCTCCATATTCCCGGCCATCGCCCTGGCATAGCGCACAAAAAGATGCCCGCTCTCTGTGGGCATAATCGCCCGCGTGTTGCGGTAGAAAAGCTGTTGCCCGAGGGCGTCCTCAAGCTGGTGGATCACGCGTGAGACCTGCGACGCAGAAATCCCTTCCCGCCTCGCCACCACGGAAAAATTCTGCGTTTCATAAACGTCGATGAAGATCAGCAGCGCGCGAATGCTGATATGTCCGGCATCTATCATTAATGCATTTCCTGCACAGGTGTTTCCTGCATTATGGCATTTTTCTCAATGATGTTCAGACGTAATCTTCTCCGCCTGGAAAAAGGAGAAAAAGCGTTATGCACATTATTTTAATTTTACTGGTGATTGCCGGTGGCATGGGGCTGTCCGTGGAAGCCGGGCTGCTGGGGCCGCTGGGCGCAGAGGTGGGCGACCTGTGGGCGGCGTTCAGCATATTTAGCGTGGGAACGGGGCTAACGTTTCTGCTGATGCTGTTTTTCAGCCCCCGCAACAGTCCCTCATTTTTTGCGCAGCCTTCATGGCACCTGTTGGGCGGCGTGCTCGGCCCGGTTTACGTCATCATTCTCACCATTGCCACGCCTGCGATCGGCATTGCCATGACGATGATCGGCATTCTGGCAGGCCAGGTTTTTAAAAGCCTGATTATCGACCACTATGGCCTGCTGGGTACGCCGCACCGCAGGATCGATACAAAACGCATTATTGCGCTGGGATTTATCATCGCCGCGCTCATTCTCGTGGCGCAGGGGTAACGTTATGACAGTGATTATGATTATTCTGGCGGTGATTGGCGGCGCAACGCTGAGCATTCAGGCTGCCATTAACGGGCAATTAGGCAGCAGCGTGGGGGTATTCAAAAGCGCGTTTCTGACGTTTTCCGTCGGCGCGCTGGTGACCGCCCTGCTGATCTTCTTTTTTGAGCCGAAACAGGCGGTCAGCCTGATGGATGTACCCAAATGGCAGCTTCTGGGCGCCCTGTGCGGCGTGCCCTATATCGTGATTATGGTGCTCGCGGTGCAGCGCATCGGGACCGCTGTTGCCACGGTAGCGGTTATCCTGGGCCAGCTGGCCATGAGCATGCTGATTGATAACTTTGGCTGGCTGAACAATGAAGCCATTCCGTTTTCAGTGAGCCGTTTCGGGGCCGTCGTCTGCCTGAGTATTGCGCTCTTCTTCATCTACTCAAGCAGTAAACCTCAGCCCGAAGAGGATTAACCGCCCTCTTTGCGGGTAAAGAACAGCGTCACCGTGGCGACGGTGACGCCAAATTTCTTCATCTCCGTTTTATTGAACAGACGGGTGCTGTCCTGCAAATACATCCAGTCATCAAAGTGCAGCAGCCAGGTTTTGCCGTCCGCCTTCACGTTCATGCTGTAGCGCCAGTTAAGGGCATTGCCCGCCGCCTGGCCTGTCGCGACACCTTCTATGTCACCCGCCGTGCCTTCATAGCGATTCTGCCCAACGCGGCGGATATGCCAGACGCGCTGCTGCTTTTCGCCGTCATCGTAGACAAAATGCTCGTTCAGGGTCAGCGTATCGCCGATAACATCCCCGGCGATCTCGACGTGAAAACGGCGGATCTGCTTACCGCTGCGATCCTGCACCATCCCCCACGCCTCGGTTTTCCCCTGGAAGTAAGTAAAAATATCAAGCCGTGGCTGCTGCTGACGATACTCTGTCACCTCGGTGCTACATCCGGCCACCAGCATCGTCAGGGCAAGCGCCATAAACAGGAAACGTTTCATTGTGCTCCTCCAGTTAACTGCTGACGCAGTTCAGGATATTCGGTGCGGGGATCGAGCCATATCGCCAGAAAGCGTGAGCTAAACGCTGCCGTCTGACGTGGCCCGAGTGGCGTAAATTTTTTCTGCGACGCCGTGGGGCGATACCAGAATTGTCCCTGGCCGTTATTAACCACAAACGCGAGCTGCGTGCCGGGCGTGACGTCGGGCCAGAGCGCTTTTAGCATCCGCAGCCAGGCTTCACTCTGCGGCTCCTGCTGCAAAATGCCCTGCGCCTGCCACTGGTCGCGGGTCGCCTCGACCAGGTCGTCACCATCGATGTCCCGGGCATAGGTGATAATCAGCGCATTATCGCCGTCTAATCCTGTATAGCTGCCGTCGGGCGTCAGAAGCTGAGAGGTATAGACGGTAAACGGCCCCCAGGTGAGGGTGGCGTCACCCACCTTGCGCCAGCTCAGCCAGTCTGCCGCCTGCACGGTACAGGTGAAGACGGATAACGCGAGCATCAGTACCAGATTTCTCATTGTTGTCTCCCCATCAACAGGTGGAAAAACAGCATCAGCACCAGCCAGCCGGGGAACATCCAGCTGACGACGATAAAGGTCGGCTCCTGAAACGTAATGGCCCCAAGATGCTCGCCGATCAGGTAGGCTACCGGTCCGCCCAGAGTCGCCAGCACCGTCAGCAACCATCCTGGCAAGGTGGTCGTGCGGGTCAGGTGCGTCCAGACGGTGGCAAACATTAGCCACAGCGCCACCATCCATAGCGGCATCAGGGACGCGCCCGTGAACGCAATCAGCCCCGTCAGCGCCCAGAGGGCGTCCAGCAACGCACCCGACGCCGCCAGCACAAGGGCGTATACCCGGTGTGATGGCGGTAATAACAGCCAGGCAAGCACCGCCAGCGCGATCCAGATGACCAGCCCCTGCTCGCGAAACAGCACCACCAGCGTCCAGTAGAGATCAAACCCGATGGCCAACAGAAATACCTGCCCGTAACGCTTCATACGCGTTCCGCAGTCAGCTGCACCACGCTGATGGTGCGGGCATTAAATCCGGCTTCACAGTAGCCGAGGTAGTACAGCCACATCCGCCGGAAACGGTCATCAAACCCGAGCTTTTCAATCTCCTGCCAGGCGTGAACGAAACGCTGACGCCAGTGCGCCAACGTGCGGGCGTAGTCCGGCCCCATATCGAAGAGATTACGCACCACAAAATCGGTATGGCGGGTCATCAGTTCATTCATGGCGGTGATGCTGGGCAAAAAGCCGCCGGGGAAGATGTAGCGCTGAATAAAATCGACGCTTTTGCTGTAGTCGCGATAGCGCTGATCCTGAATGGTGATGGCCTGAATCGCCATCCGCCCGCCTGGACGCAGACGCGCCTGACAGGTACGGAAAAACGTTGGCAGGTAGCGTTGGCCGACGGCTTCGATCATCTCAACCGAGACCAGTTTGTCGTAAACCCCGGTCAGATCGCGGTAGTCGCAAAGCAGCACCTCAACGCGATCCTGCAACCCTGCCCGGGCGATCCGCGCGGTGGCCCAGTGGTACTGCTCCTGCGACAGCGTGGTGGTGGTCACCCGACAGCCGTAGTGACGGGCGGCGTATTCCGCCATCGCCCCCCAGCCGGTGCCAATCTCCAGCAGATGATCGTTTGCCGTGAGCGCCAGCTGGTCGCACAGCCTGGCCATTTTCGCCTGCTGAGCCGCGTTCAAATCCTGCTCGTCCCCGTTAAACAGCGCGCTGGAGTACAGCAGGTCTTCATCAAGGAAATGGGCGTAGAAGGCGTTGCCCAGATCGTAATGGGCGGCAATATTTTCACGCGCCTGAGCGCGGGAGTTGCGCCGCATCCAGTGCCGTAGCCGCTCCACCGGTTTCCCGAGCAGGCGAAACCCTTTTTCCAGCTGCCCGAGGATTTGGCTATTACGCGCAATCAGCTCCAGCAGCGGCGTCAGGTGGGGCGTCTCCCAGTCGCCATCCATCCACGCTTGTGCCGCGGCGAGGCTGCCCCCGGTTAAAATGCGCCAGTAGACGCCCGGAGCAAGTACCTGTACCTCAGCATGAAGCGCGGCGGAGGCGTCGCCGAACTGGAACGTCTGCGCGCCTTCACGCAGCGTCAGCGAGCCACCGCGCAGACCGTTCAGCAGGCGAAAGAGCAACCATCGCGCGACGCGGACGTTGCGCGGGATATCGGGTTCAAGCGCAAAGACGGGATCGGTCATGAGCGTTCACTCCTGCTGAGGGGATGGTTATGCAGCGGCACGCGCTTCAGCCACAGCCTGAGCGCCTGCCAGTAAATGGCGAAAACGGTTTTGAGGGTCATCAACGGGATCCGCGCCAGCAGCGAACGCAGCGCTGCGCGCGTCAGCGGCGCCCGGCGTAGCGTCAGGGTGGCATCAAACACCTTCGTCTCCTGATGGTTTTCGATATGCATGCGCAGCGTGCTGTCCGGGCTGTTGAAGCGCCAGTGGTAAACCATATCCATCGGATTAAAGGGCGAGACGTGAAACGCTTTCTGCGTCGGCGGGGCGTCCCGCCCCGCTACCGCGTAGTAATGTCGTTCATTCCACGGCGTGTTACGCACTTCGGCGAGAACCCAGCGCAGAGTGTCTTCGCCGTCATAGCAGTAGTAAAAATTGACCGGGTTGAAATGAAAACCGAAATAGCGCAGCTGAGTCAGAAGCATGACCCGCCCCGCCGGACGCTCGCCGGTCAGATTTTCCAGACGCTCAAGGACGTGCTCTTTGAGCGGCGTGCCCAGCGGGTAGTCCGCATCATAAAATGCCGCGGGCGCAACGCGGTTACGGCGCACGCCGACGGAGGGCAGCGCGTCCAGCTCATCGAGATCGAGCCAGGCCATAAAGACGCTGTAGGTAAAGTGGTGCGCTTTTGGCGCAAGCCGACGATGGCGCAATGTACCGTGGTAAAGGCAGCTGTTCATCTCAGTTGCCCTCCCCGGCCGCGATAGCGTTTACCACATCCAGCGCACTGCGTACGCCATCTTCGTGGAAGCCGTTGTACCAGTACGCGCCGCAGAACCAGCTCCGATGGCGACCGTTTATTTCGCCGCGCCGGGCCTGAGCTTGCCAGCTTTGCGGGTTAAAAAGCGGATGCTCATAGACAAAGCGGCGCAGCACATAGCGTTCTTCCACCGGCGTTTCCGGGTTGAGGGTGACGCAAAACAGCGGGCTACCCGGCGGCAGTCCCTGCAAGATATTCATGTTGTAGGTGACGCAGGCGCTGGCCCGATCCTGTTCGCTGAGGCGGTAGTTCCAGCTCGCCCACGCGCGCTTGCGCACCGGCAGCCAGCGCGGATCGCTGTGAAGCACCACCTCGTTACGCTGCCAGCCGATATCACCCAGCACCTCACGTTCAGCCTGCGTTGGGCTGGCGAGCATCGCCAGCGCCTGAGCAGAGTGACAGGCGAAGATCACCTGATCGAAGGTATGAGTGACGCCTTCCCGCTCAATATCGACGCCACGATCGTGGCGTACAACCTTCTGAACCGGCGCGTTGAGGTGCAGCGTCAGGCGATCGCCAAGCTTGTCCATCATCGCGCGGATATACTCCCGGGAGCCGCCTGGCACGACGTACCACTGCGGACGATGGGTAATGTCCAGCAGACCGTGGTTTTCAAAAAAGCGTAAAAAGAGCGGCAGCGGAAAGCGTTTCATCTCCTGTAGCGACGACGACCAGATAGCCGCTCCCATTGGCAGGATGTAGTGGCGCGCAAAAAAGGGCGTAAAGCGGTGCTGGCGCAGGAATGTTTCCAGCGTGGCGGATCCATCGACTTCGCCCCGGAGCGTCTGTTTCGCCAGCCGGTTAAAGCGCACGATCTCCTTCAGTAGCGTCCAGAAGGCAGGGTTCAGCAGATTACGACGCTGGGCGAACAGCGACGTCAGCGTGTGCCCGTTATACTCCAGCCCGCTCTGCGGGTTGTGCACCGAAAAGCTCATCTGCGTTTTTTGCCCGCTGATGCCCAGTTCGCTGAGCAGCCCCATGAAGCGCGGATAGGTGCGGTCGTTGTAGACGATAAAACCGGTATCGATGGCAAAGGTGCCCTGGGGCGTGTCGACATCCACCGTTGCGGTATGGCCGCCCGGGGTGGCCTGCGCCTCAAACACCGTGATCTGATGATGTCCGGCGAGCCGCCAGGCACAGGTTAACCCGGCGATGCCGCTGCCGATAATTGCGATTTTCATGGTCGCACCATCCCGCGCAGCAAAGCGCGCTGAAGTACATCGGGCAGGCCGGAAAGCAGGCGCAGCGCCAGGCTGAACCCGGCGGGAAACGCGATGTGATCCTTCCCTTTTGCCAGACCGCGACGAATGGCGTGGACGGCGTCCCCCACGCTGACCCGGCCTGGCATCGGGAAATCGTTTTTGCGGGTCAGCGGCGTGTCGACAAAACCGGGTGAAACGACCGTGACGGCAATCCCTTTCGGTTCCCAGTCGAGGCGCAGCGTGTCGGCAAACCAGGTTAATGCCGCTTTAGAGGCCCCATAGGCTTCGGCTCGCGGGAAGTGAAGCCAGTGCGCCATCGAACTGACCAGCACCACGCGGTTGCCGGATACCAGTTGCGGCTGCAACGCCGCAAGGCAGTTTACCGGCCCCATGAAATTGGTGGTCATGACCCGCGCCACCAGCTCGGCATCCACCTCGCCGCGATCGAGATACTCGCAGGTTCCGGCGCAGAGAATCACCGTGTCGGCAGCACAGTCCGCCAGCGCCTGGCGACAGGCGTCCCTGTCTGTCATATCGAACAGGCGCACCGTGATGTTGGGGCTGTGCTGATGCACAGCGGCCAGACGTTGCGCATCGCGCCCGCAGGCAATCACCCGGTGACCATCGTCAGCAAAAGATTTCGCCAGCCCCGCCCCGATGCCCGAGCTTGCGCCGGTGATCAGAACCGTTTTCATGATTTCACTCTCCGCTTCACGCCGCGCACGGCCCAGCCGAGTATCGGGAGATGTTCGTAAATCATCTCTCCGGCATCGTAGTAATCCCGCTGGCGAACAATGCGATCGTCGCGCATGTCTACCACGGAGCAGCCCGGCAGCTGTCGCACTGCACCCCGGGCAATACGCGGGTGCGACCAGTGCATCATCCAGGTGACCACAAAGCGATCGCCCTGCTGCAACGGCGCATCAACGGTAAAGCGACAGTGCTGGACGTTAGCCAGCAAGTGGGTGAAATAGCGCTGGATCGCGAACACCCCGCTATGTTCGCCAAAGGGATCGATAAGCGTGGCATCGGCGCGATAAATTCCCGCCAGCGCCGAAGGTGGCTGGGTATCCAGCGTGGCGTAGTAATCAACGAACCGACTGATGACGGACGGCAACGTGCTCATGGGTCACATCCTGGGTGTAAACAACGTAGCGAAATCGCATAATTTAAACTTACACAATTAACGTTATTTGTCCAAGTTTGCGCAGATATATTTTTTATTCTTATTATTTTTCAAAGACCTGAAGTGTTACCTCGCGCAACCATTTTGTGCATAAAGTTGAATTTCGCCGCCAGGCTGCCGTTTTTTTAGGGATAACCTTAAGGCAAAGGTGCCATTTATCTTCCAGACTTATCCTTTTAATTCATAAGGATGTCACGCGATGAAACATTTACTGATGACGCTCTTTTCCAGCCCGGAATCCTTGTTGCAGGTCATGAGTCACCAGGAAATTATCGAAGCCGTAGAGGATGGCGACCGCATCATCATCGATCAGGATGGAAACGCCTCGGTTAACTACAAAAGCCACGAGGTGCGGCAGGACTTTCTGCGCCATGTCAACGCGCTGAAGAGGGCCTGAAATGGGAACGGCAATATTCATGGTATTGATGGTATGCGGGTACTGGTACACCAGCCGCGACCTCTCAACACGGTTTAAAATCAAGCGATCCTTTGGCTGGGACGTCTATTTTCTTGTGGCGCTGTATGGCTGTATTTTTGTTCTTCAGGGCGTGATCGCCACCGGCCTGCTGTGGCTGCTGTTGTTCGCCCTCTCCGCCGCCGACAACACGTTCCATTTCACGTCTGCAAAATATGCCGACTGGCAAATTGATTTTATGAACTGGAGCTTCCTGGGGATTCAGGCCCCGGTGGTGGTAATGCTGACCTTCGCGATCCTGTTCTGTCTCTACCGCTCGAACTGGGCCGGGAGCGCGCGGCTGGACGGCGAAGGCCGAAAAAAGCTCTACAAGCGGCTGGCGCAATCGAGCGGGATTGAACAGCTGCTCTATCAGTGCATGGAGGAAGGTGAACTGGCGCACGTCACGCTGAAATCGCGGCGGATCTATATTGGGATGATCCATACCGCCACGCTGGAGTATGAAAAAACGGCCAATATCGTGCTTATTCCGATGCTGAGCGGCTACCGTGACGGGAAAAACATGCAGCTCTGTATCGAACATAACTACAGCAAATGGTATGCCGAGCATGATATTACGCTCGATTCAGAGCCCAAAAGCGCCATGGATTTTCGCAAAGTGATCATGCTGGATCAGATCGAGAGTATTTCGCTGTTCGATCCGGCAAGCGCCAGCGCGCTGGCAATGCGTGAATAAAAAAATGGCGCCTTATCGCAACAAGGCGCCAGGATTAACCAGGATGAACGCTAAACTTATGGCGTCACAATATTGAACCAGAAGTCAAATGTGTCCATGTAGCTCAGCATCTCTTCCAGCTTCGCCCCGTTTCCGCTCACCTTCACGTCACCCTTATACATCGCCTGCTTCAGCGTCTCTTTCTTAAGGATGATGTTGTTCAGCGTGGTACGGTCCAGCGCGATAGTTGCGTCGGCATCCTTCGCCTGCGCGTTGGCGGTATGGTTCAGCACGCCGTTTTCCAGCTCCAGCTTGTATTTGCCGCCATCCTTACCGAGATCGACATTGAAGACCGCCTTCGCGTTACCGGCCCGTACCCCGTTGATGTGCACACCCAGGTAGTCGAAGAACATTTCCGGGGTCATCGCCCGCACGGTATCCGGGCTGGCGGTGTTCGGCGTCGGCAGCTTCTTCACGCCATTACGCAGTTCTTGCGCGCCGGTCAGGTAGAAGTTACGCCAGGTGCCCGCTTCCGCCTGGTAACCTAACTGCTCCAGCGCGTCGGCTTCCAGATTACGGGCAGCCTGGTTGTTAGGATCGGCAAAGACCACTTTGCTGACCACCTGAGCAACCCAACGGTAATTACCCTGCTGATAATCCGCTTTGGCTTTCTGCATGATGGCATCAGCGCCGCCCATGTACTGCACGAACTTCTTCGCAGCCTGTTCAGGCGGCAGCTCGTCGAGGGTTGCCGGGTTGCCGTCGAACCAGCCGAGATAAAACACGTAGGTGGCTTTGACGTCGTGGCTAACGGAGCCGTAGTAACCGCGGCTCGCCCACTGTTTTTCCAGCGATTCCGGCAGTTTAAACTCGGCGGCGATCTCGTCGCGGGTCAGCCCCTTGTTTGCCATACGCAGGGTCTGGTCGTTGATGTAGCGATACATATCGCGCTGGCCTTTCATCAGCTTGACGATATTCTCGTTGCCCCAGGTCGGCCAGTGGTGCTGCGCAATAATCACTTCTGCGTCCGCCCCCCAGCGCTCAATGGCGGCGTTAATGTACTTAGACCAGGCCAGCGGGTCGCGGATTTTCGCGCCGCGCAGGGAGTAGGTGTTGTGCAGGGTATGAGTTACGTCCTCTGCGGCCTCGATCATTTTCTTCTCTTTGACATACCACAGCATCTCCGACGGAGCTTCTGAACCCGGCGCCATCATAAAGTCGTAGGTCAAACCGTCGATCACTTCTTCCTGACCGGTATGGGTAATGTAGTCGGTCGGCGGGATGAGGGTGACAGTACCCGCAGAGGTGGTGGTGCCAAGGCCTGCACCCACCTGGCCTTTTGCATTCGGCTTCAGCAGGTTGCCGTACATATAGCTCGCACGGCGGCTCATCGCGTTTCCGGCCATAATGTTTTCGGAAACCGCCTCTTTCATAAAGCCATCCGGCGCGTAGATTTTCACTTTGCCAGACTTGACGTCAGCTTCGTCAACCACGCCGCGCAGGCCGCCATAGTGGTCAACGTGGCTGTGGGTGATCACCACAGCGACGACCGGTTTCTTGCCGCGGTTCGCATAGTAGAGATCCAGCGCTTCTTTCGCCGGTTCAGCGCTTAACAGCGGGTCGATAACGGTAATGCCCTTCTCGCCCTCAATGATGGTCATGTTGGAGAGATCGAGATTACGGATCTGATACACGCCGTCGGTGACCTTAAACAGCCCGCCAATGTTGATCAACTGTGACTGACGCCACAGGCTCGGGTTTACCGTATCCGGGGCTTTCTCACCCTCTTTCACGAAATCATATTTCGCCGGGTTCCAGATAACGTTCCCCTGCTCGCCTTTAATCATGTTTTGCGGCAGCGGGGCGATAAAACCTTTATGGGCGTTCTCAAAGTCGGTTTTATCGGCAAACGGTAATTTGTTATACAGGGCGTTATTTACCTGCCGGGTCGTGGCAGTGGCATCCTGCGGCTGCACTTCCGCAAACGCGGAAAGCGACAGCGACGTCAACACACCGGCAAGCGCCAGATGTTTAGCAATTAGGGTTAATTTCATTGAATGGCCTCATAGATTAATTGCGCCGCCTGGATATTTACTGTTGGCGGATAATTTTAATGCGAACTCATTGACGACCATTCTAAACAGAATACCTTTCCATCATAGTCCCATATGGGACTGGTTATTTATGGGTTCGTAATTCGGGGGCTATTGCTGCTATACTCGCTACCACGGCAGACGTTGCGGGGAGAGGCTTAGCGTGAATTTTCAGGATATCCATACCTATTATCAGCAACTCAATATTGGGCAATTTTTTCCGCACATGCTTTGTAAAGGCGAGGCCTTAACCGTTGCCGCAAATAAAAAACTCACCGTCGAGCCTGGCTATATCTATTTTTGCACTGAAGGGTCGCTGACGATATTAATGCCTGATGATGGCCTTAATATTGGCAATACTATCGAGTATATGCCGATAGGGTTAATGGAAAGGTATTGTCCACTGGCGAAGTATGAATATCGCAGCAGTGCGAAGGTGAAGCTGGTGAGAATATCCTGGGTCGACTTCGACCAGATATTTTTCCAGGGCGGGCCTGAGCGCATGCAGGCGCTGGCCACCATACTGACCTACATGTCCATATTTACCATCGACCTGCACAATGAACGCAGGCAGGTCACCAGCTACCAGACCATCAAACCAATGCTGTACCGCTATCTCTATCGGCAGGAGACCCACACGGGAGAGAATGAGGGCCTGGCGCTGTTTATCATCAAGCGCACTAACCTGTCACGAACGCATGTCTTTCGCGTGCTGGCAGATCTTAAAGCCGGGGGATATATCACCATGAAGCGCGGAAAGCTGGTGTCGATTGACCGGCCCCTGCCGGATGCGTATTGAGCTCATTTTCACGCCTTGATCAACGTGCGGGAGCGAACAGCCTTATTTATCCCGGCCAGCCGACTTGGGCCGTAAATTCTCATCGAAGACCAGCCGTTTGCGTCCTGGCTCTTCTTCCCGCAGCGGCTCCACCTGGTGCAGCGTCTGCTTACAACGGTCCACCAGCACCTGATACTCCCGCGTGCCCTGCTTTTTCCACTCTATTTCCTGCGCACTTAGCTCACGAATCGCTTTCGCCGGACTGCCAAGAATTAAGTGATTCGCAGGCATTTCCGCTTTGGCCTTCACAAACGCCGCCGCCCCGACGATGCTGTTTTCGCCGATCGTCGCCCCGTCCATCACCACCGCATTCATCCCCACCAGCGCATTACGGCGGATAATGCAGCCGTGCAGGATCGCACTGTGGCCGATATGCCCGTCCTCTTCCACCACCGTGTCCTGCTCCGGAAAACCGTGCATCACGCAGTTATCCTGAATGTTCGCGCCGTCTTTCACCACGATCCGGCCAAAATCGCCGCGCAGGCTGGCGTTGGGACCCACGTAAACGCCTTGGCCGAGGATCACGTCGCCAATCAGCACCGCGGTCGGGTGAACATAGCTCTCTTCAGGCACGACCGGCGTCAGACCATCAATTTGATAAACAGGCATACCCTCTCCTTATGTGATATTCAGACCACCAAAACGCTGGTGATAAAGCGTGCCGGGAGCGGGCAGCTCGCCCACGGAGGTTTCCCCCTTCTCACTGACAAACGCCAGGGCTCCCGCCGCCACGCGCTGGTAGATGTTAATGCACAGCTGTCGCGCGCTCTGTCCCGCCCAGTGCGCAGGAAGTAACTCCTCCGGCAACAGCGGATCTTTCAGCACCACGCGACGATAAAAATGAATGAGTAACAGCTGGATCTGGAAGCAGCGTTCCGGGGTCAAATCCTCAGGCGGCGCTTCTTTCAGCAGCGGCAACAGCGGACGGAACGAGCTGATAAACGTTTCGTACATCGCGTTTTGTTCGGTCAACTGCCAGCACTCTTCCACGCGGGCTCGTAACGCCGCACGTGATAAGGCCAGCGGTGAATGGGCCTCAAAGAAAATGACGTTTTCCGCCACGCCCGCGTCATGCAGCAGAGACTGCACGTCCGCCAGGTTCTGCGACGGCGAGGCCATCAGGCTCGGCGCCAGCGTGCCGAACCCTTGCCAGATGAGCTGTTTTTTCACGTCCGCGAGGGTGGTTTTATCCAGCCCCTCGGAGAGCAGCAGCAGCCATTTACCATCCCACGCCGGCAGTTCCGCACGGTAGATTTTATTTTCCGCGCGGCGTGTCAAACGCAGCCCCTTGTCGCTGAGACGGTAAAAGCTGCGGCGGCCAATGCGGGACACGTCCAGCCAGCCCTCTTTGTTGAGGCGAAACAGCGCGGTGCGCACAAAGCGCTCGCCAAATCCCATCCCTTCCAGCAGGGCCGCCAGGCTGCCGAGCCAGATCTCTCCGCCGCGGTGCGAAAGCGCGTCGCCATACAGTGAGGAGATAAGCGACGTTCCGCTGACGGGAACAGAGCCGACTGCATGCTGGATAAAGGCATCAAGTTTATTCATGTGATTCATTCTGTTGTTATTTTTTTCCTGGATGAATCATAGCATACGAATCTGGAGTGTACCCTCACCCTAACCCTCTCCCAAAGGGAGAGGGAACTTAATACACCCTCTCCCTTTGGGAGAGGGCTGGGGTGAGGAGAATTCAACCGTTGGCTGCCACTTTACGCAAATCAAACACCCGGCAAGCTTTACCCTCGGAGCGCGGTATGCTGCCACAGTTAACGATCATCACGTCGGTCGAGATCCCCACCATCGATTTAATCCGATGACGCAGCTTATGGCAGACCTGACAGCGCTGCTCATGGGTCAGCGTTAAGCTGCTCTGTTTCAGCTCGACCTTCACCGAAAGTGAATCAAGATGCCCGCGGCGGTTCACCTCCAGCTGATAGTGTGGCGAAAGATGTTCGAACTTAACGATCTCCTCTTCCAGCTGTGACGGGAAGACGTTCACGCCGCGAATGATGAGCATGTCGTCGCTGCGCCCGCTGATGCGATCCATCCGGCGCATGGTGCGTGCAGTGCCCGGCAGCAGGCGCGTCAGGTCGCGGGTGCGGTAGCGGATCACCGGCAGCGCCTCTTTGGTCAGGGTGGTGAATAGCAGTTCGCCCTGCTCGCCGTCAGCCAGCGGCGTGCCGTCATTCGGGTTGACGATCTCCGGGTAGAAGTGATCTTCCCAGATGGTCGGGCCGTCAGCGGTTTCAAGACACTCCATCGCCACGCCCGGCCCCATCACTTCGGAGAGACCATAGATATCCAGCGCGGTAATGCCCAGCCGTTTTTCAATTTCGCGGCGCATCGCCTGCGTCCACGGCTCGGCGCCAAACACGCCGACGCGCAGGGAACAGGCGCTGGCGTCACCGCCCATCTGACGCTCCAGCTCTTCAATTAAATTCAGGCAGTATGAGGGCGTCACCATGATCATATCCGGCTGAAAATCGCGGATCAGCTGCGCCTGCTTCTCCGTCTGGCCGCCGGACATCGGGATCACCGTCGCACCCAGACGCTCGGCACCGTAGTGCGCCCCCAGCCCGCCGGTGAATAGCCCGTAGCCGTAGGCCACGTGAATTTTATCCTTCGCGCTGCCCCCGGCGGCGCGCAGGGAACGGGCAACTATATTGGCCCAGTTGTCGATATCATTCTGGGTATATCCCACCACGGTCGGCTTTCCGGTGGTGCCCGACGAGGCGTGGATGCGCACCACCTGCTCCATCGGCACCGCAAAGGTATCGAACGGGTAGTTGTCGCGCAGATCCTGCTTGGTGGTGCACGGGAATTTTTGCAGGTCCGCCAGCTCGTTAAAATCGTCAGGGTGAACGCCCGCGGCGTCAAACTTGCGTTTGTACATCGGAACGTTGTTGTAGGCGTGGTTCAGCGTCCACTTCAGGCGCGCGGTCTGCAACGCCTGCAATTCATCAATGGACGCGGTTTCGATCGGATCAAGCTTTGTTGTATTTATCATCGCAGGGTACTCACATTATTGTTCGCTCAAACACGCTCAAGGATCATGGCAATGCCCTGACCCACACCGATGCACATCGTACACAGCGCGTAGCGCCCGCCGCGTCGGTGCAATTCATTGCTCGCGGCCAGCGCCAGTCTGGCACCGCTCATTCCCAGCGGATGACCTAACGCGATCGCCCCGCCATTCGGGTTCACATGCTCCGCGTCATCCGGCAAACCCAGCTGACGCAGCACGCCCAGCGCCTGTGCGGCGAAGGCTTCGTTAAGCTCAATGACGTCCATATCGGTGATACTGAGTCCGGCACGTTCCAGCACCTTACGGGTGGCGGGAATCGGGCCTAATCCCATCAGGCGCGGCTCGACGCCCGCGGTCGCCATGGCCACAATGCGGGTGCGCGGGGTTAACCCCTGTGCAAGCGCCATCGGCTCGCTGGCGATAATCAGCGCCGCCGCCCCGTCGTTCACGCCGGAGGCGTTCCCCGCCGTCACCACACCGTTCTTGCGGAACGGAGCTTTCAGCGCGGCAAGCTGTTCAAGGGTGGTTTCGGCGCGCGGATGCTCGTCCACGCACACTTCCGTTACGGCACCTTTTTTCCCCGCCAACTGTACCGGGATAATCTCCTGCGCCAGAACGCCATTCTGCTGCGCCCGCGCGGTGCGCTGCTGGCTGCGCAGGGCAAATGCATCCTGATCGGCACGGCTTATATTTAACAATTCCGCTACATTCTCTGCCGTTTCCGGCATGCTGTCAGTTCCGTATTGCTGATGCATGAGCGGATTCACAAATCGCCAGCCGATGGTGGTGTCGAAGATCTCCGCCTGACGCTGAAACGCCGCGGAGGCTTTGCCCATCACGAATGGCGCACGGGACATGGATTCGACGCCACCGGCGATCAGCAGATCGCCATCCCCGGCCTTAATGGCGCGTGCCGCAAAGCCAAGGGCATCCAGACCGGAGCCGCACAGGCGGTTAATGGTGGTACCGGAAACGGTCTGAGGCAGCCCGGCCAGCAGCGACGACATGCGCGCTACGTTGCGGTTATCCTCTCCGGCCTGATTTGCGCAGCCGAAGATCACATCATCTATGCGCTCCAGATCGAGCTGCGGGTAACGCGCCAGCAGCGCACGCAGCGGCACGGCCCCTAAGTCATCGGCACGCACGCTGGATAATCCTCCACCGTAGCGACCGACCGGGGTACGCACACCCTCACAAATAAATGCGTCACGCATCAGGCTTCTCCTGTCACACTGCCGCCGGTGCGGTGCGATTTCCCGCGAAAAAGAGCGACGGTTTTCTGTTGTTGGTTCTGAATTTCAATGTCGTATACGCCGGTCAGTTTGCCCTGATGCTTCACCCGCGCGGTAGCGGTCAGCTTATCGCCGGCAAAGCCCGGACGCAGAAAATCGATGGCGCAGCCTGAGGCCACCGCCGCCAGCCCCTGACTGTTGCAGGCGTAGGCAAAGGCGGTATCGGCCAGCGAGAACAGCTGTCCGCCGTGGCAGGTTTTATGCCCGTTGAGCATCTGCGGGGTGATGGTCATGGTCACCACCGCGTAGCCCTCGCCCATGTCGAGAATGTCCATCCCCATCGCCTGCGCGCAGGCGTCCCGTTCGTACATCGCGCGGGCGTTATGCCAGGCGTTATGACTCATAGCTACTCTCCAGAAGCGCACGCTGGCGCAGCAGTGAACAGGGGCGATAGCGTTCCTCGCCGTAGTGACGTTGCAGGTTCTCCAGCAGCGTTAACAGACGCTGCCAGCCAAGGCGCTCGCCCCAGGCGATGGGCCCGCAGGGATAGTTGACCCCTAAGCGCATGGCGGTATCGATGTCTTGCTCGCTGGCGACCCCTTTTTGCAGGGCGTCCAGCGCTTCGTTGGCAATCATCGCTACCGTGCGCCAGACCAGCAGACCGGGGTAATCCGCAATCTGGACCACCCGTTTCTGCTGGTGCTGCAACCAGTAAATGGCTTTCTGCGTGGCGGCGTGCGGGTTGCCGGGTGCGGCGGCTATCACGGCCACATCCCGCTCGATGCGGTCGACCACCACCACCGGGCAGCCATGGCGCAGCGCCAGCGACTGCGCGGTCTCACCCTGCGTTTCGATCAGCAACAGATCGTCAATTTCCGTGACACCGTCACTTCTTCGCTGTACGCGCATGGGGTTGAAGCTGTCGCTGACCGGGGCGAGCCATCTGACGGCGGGTTTGTCCTCCAGCCAGCGGTAAACGCCCTGCCCGCTTTTCTTACCCAGACGCCCCGCCAGCACCAGCTCCTGCTGCACCAGCGACGGCAGAAAACGACGCTCCTGCCAGAAGGCATTAAACACGGAGCAGGTCACGGCAAAGTTGACATCCTGACCAATCATGTCCGTCAGCTCAAGCGGCCCCATCGGGAAGCCTCCGCCGTCTCGCAGGGCGGCGTCAATCACCTCGGGCGTTGCCACCTGCTCTTCCAGCGCGCGCCAGGCTTCCGAGTAGAACGGGCGCGCCACGCGGTTGACGATAAACCCCGGCGTGGACTGGCAGCGTACCGGCTGCTTTCCCCAGCTCAGCGCCAGCTCGCACAGCGCATCGGCCACTTCTGGTGAGGTCGCCAGCCCGCTGACCACCTCCACCAGCTTCATCACCGGGGCAGGATTGAAGAAGTGCAGCCCGGCGACGCGTTCAGGGTGGTTTATCTCCGCCGCAATCGCGGTAACGGAAATGGACGAGGTATTGCTGGCGAGCAGTATCTGCGGCGGGCAAACCTCTGCCAGCTGGGTAAACAGCGCCTTTTTCACTTCAAGCCGCTCGGAGGCCGCCTCGATCACCAGATCGGCTTTCGCCAGAGCACTGATATTCGTCACCGGCGTCAGGCGGGCGAGGATCTGCTCCCCGGCGTCGGCAGAGAGTTTTCCACGCGCAACGCGTGAGGACAGCCGCTGGCGAATGCCGTCGACGGCGCGGGAAATCGCCGCTGCGTCAATGTCGTACACCAGAACCGGATGACCGTGGCTGGCTGCCACTTCGGCAATCCCGGCGCCCATGGTGCCGCTGCCAATGACGGCGACCGTATGGATATTCACCATATTATTTCCCCGTAAAGTTCGGCGCGCGTTTTGCCAGGAACGCGCTGACGCCTTCCCGGTAGTCGTCGCTGCGTCCGGCCAGGCGTTGATAGTCGCGCTCCAGATCAAGCTGGGCGTCGAGGGTGTTGGTTTCGGCGGCGTTGATCGCCTGCTTGATCAAGCCCAGGCCAAAGGTCGGCTGCGAGGCAAAATGCAGCGCCATCTGCTGTGCGGTGGCGGAGAGCTGCTCGTCGTCCACCACCTGCCAGATCATTCCCCAGGCCTGTGCCTGCTCAGCGCTGAGCTTATCGCCCAGCAATGCCAGCCCCATGGCGCGGGCGCGTCCGGCCACGCGCGGCAGCAGCCAGGTGCCGCCGCAGTCCGGGACGAGGCCGAGCTTGCTGAAGGCCATCACAAAACTGGCGGAGCGCGCCGCAATCACCATGTCGCAGCCGAGGGCCAGCGTCGCCCCCGCGCCCGCCGCCACGCCGTTAACCGCGCAAATCACCGGCTTCGGCAGTTTTGCCAGGCGGCGCACCAGCGGGTTGTAAAAAGTCTCAACGGACATGCCCAGATCGGGCGCCGGGCCGTTCGGGTCGACGTTACGGTCGTTGAGATCCTGCCCGGCGCAGAAACCGCGTCCTGCCCCGGTGATCAGCAGGCAGCGGATGGCGTCATCGCGCTCGGCCTGCTTCAGGCATTCGGAAAGCTGCTGGTGCATGACGTCGTTAAAGCTGTTCAGGCGCTCCGGGCGGTTCAGCGTAATGGTCATTACGCCCTGCTCAACATGGCTCAGAATAGATTCCACAATTAGCGTCCTTTAAAGTCTGGGGTGCGTTTTTGTAAAAAGGCGTTGATCCCTTCCCGGCGATCGTCGGTGGCCGCGAGCAGCGCAAACAGCTGACGCTCCTGCGCCAGCCCGGCCTGAAGCGGGACTTCCTGCGACTGGCGAAGCGCCTGCTTCGCCGCCTGTAGCGCCAGCGGCGAATGGCGCGCCATCAGCGCTGCCTGCTTCAGGGCGTACTCCAGCGTCAGCGAGGCCGGATAGACGTCGCTGACCAGCCCGGCGCTGTGCGCCTGCACCGCCGTGATGCTTTCGCCCGTCAGCACCATTTTGCTGGCCAGCGATTTGCCTACGCTGCGGATCAGCCGCTGGGTGCCGCCTGCGCCCGGCATGATCCCGAGGGTGATTTCCGGCAGGCCAAAACGGGCGTTATCGCCAGCAATCACGACATCGCAGAGCAGCGCCAGCTCACAGCCTGCCCCCAGCGCGAAGCCGTTTACGGCGGCAATCAGCGGTTTGGTGAAGGCGTTGATCCGCGCCCACAGCTGCGGACGGATATCGTTCAGGGTGGCGGGCAGGTCTTTCTCCGCCATTTCGTTGAGATCGGCCCCGGCGGCAAAGCAGCGTTCGTTGCCGTACATCACGCAGACGGCGATCTCAGCATCCGCGGCGGCGGCCTCAAGCTGCTCCGCGATTTGCAGGAGCAGCGCATTGTTGAGCGCGTTGCGCGCCGCCGGACGGTTAAGCGTTAGCTGCAACACGCGGCCATGACGGGTAACAATCAGTTCGCTCATGCCATCCCCTTCGCATCAAAATCGACGATAACGTCGGCGGTTAACGGCAGCGCCTGACAGCTCAGCACATAGCCTGCGGCCAGCTCGTCCGGCTCCAGGCTGTAGTTGGTCGCCATATCGACTTTCCCACGCAGCACTTTGCATTTGCAGGTGGCGCATACGCCGCCCTTGCAGGCGTAAGGCAGATCCGCCCCCTGACGCAGGGCCGCGTCAAGAATGCTTTCGTCGTCCGCCGTCAGGGTGATCTCCCTGTCGCGCCCGTCCTGACGGACGGTGACCTTCTGGCCATCGGCCTGCACGCTGGCTGTCCGTTTAACGGCGGTACCCGGCGTGTTAAAGCGCTCAAGATGGATCGCTTTTTCCGGCATACCCAGCGCTTGCAGCGCCGCTTCGGCCTCATCCATCATCGCCGACGGGCCGCAGATGAAGGCTTCATCGTACTGACGGAAATTCACCAGCGTTTTTGCCAGCGCCTGGAGCTTTTCCCCGTCAATGCGGCCATGGAGCAGATCGCTGTCGAGCGTCTCCTGGCTGAAGATGGCGATCAGCTGCAAACGCTGCGGGTATTTATCTTTCAGGTCCGCCAGCGCCCGGCGGAACATCATGCTCTGGCTGCTGCGGTTGCCGTAAATCAGGGTGAAGTGGCTGTGGGCTTCAGTGGCCAGCGTAGCGGACATAATCGCCAGCATCGGGGTGATCCCGGACCCGGCGGCAATCGCCAGATAATGGCCTTCGCGTTCGGCCTGCGGCTGGTAGCCAAAATGCCCCTGGGGCACCATCACCTCCAGCGCCATGCCCGGTTTGATCTCGTCCCGGGCATAGCGGGAAAAACGTCCGCCCTCGATGGCTTTGACCGCCACGCTGATCTCACCGCACGCGGTGCTCCGGCAGATGGAGTAGCAGCGGCGCAGTTCATCCCCGCCAGGGCTGGCTTTCAGGGTCAGATGCTGACCGGGACGGAAGCGGTACGCCTCCTGTAACGCCTGCGGCACCGCGAAGGTAATGGTCACCGCGTCGCGGGTTTCGGGTTCCACTTTTGCCACTGTTAATGAATGAAACGTTGTCATGGCAGCCTCAAATACATTTGAAATAGTCGAAGGGCTCACGGCAGGTATTGCAGCGGTAGAGCGCTTTGCAGGCCGTGGATCCAAATTCACTGATAAGCGAGGTATCGGTGCTCGCACAGCGCGGGCAGCTCACCTCCGCGGGAACGTGGGCATGGCAGCTATGACCAACAGGCGGGCTGATGCCATATTCACGCAGGCGCCTGCGGGCATCGTCGGTCATCCAGTCGGTGGTCCAGGCGGGCTCCAGTTGCAGCACAATATGTACCGGGCTAAAGCCGTTTCCGGTCAGGGTTTCGCGGATCGCCCCCAGCAGATGCTCCGTTGCCGGACAGCCCGAATAGGTTGGCGTGAAGCCGATAACCCAGCCTTCCCCCTGTGCCTTCACGCTGCGCACCATGCCCAGGTCGGTGATGGTCAGCACCGGCACTTCCGGGTCGGGGATCTGGCTTAACAGCGCCCAAATCTGCGGGATTTGTGCAGGCGCGATGTCGACGAGGCGTTGCATGGCGTCCTCCTTTACCACTGCTGGCCGGGGTAAACGCGCTGGAGATACTGCATCTCTGCCAGCATCGGCCCGAGGTGTTCGGTATGTAGCCCCTTCTTACCGCCCGTGCGATACGCCACCTCTTCGGGCACGCGGAGGGTGGCTTCCGCCAGGCCAGCAAACACTTCGCGCTCCCACGGGTCCCGCAGGTCGCGCGGATCAACCGCCACGCCGTCATCAATTAGCGCCAGCTCGACCTCGTCAGCGTCGAACAGTTCAGCCGTAAAGCGCCACAGGCTATCCACCGCCTGCTGCATTTTTTGTGCGGAGGTTTCTGTTCCGTCCCCCAGCCGCACCAGCCAGCCGCAGCTAAAGCGCAGGTGATAGCGCGTCTCCTTAATGGCTTTTGCCGCGATGGCGGCAAGCTGACTGTCGCTGCTGTGGATCAGCCGCTCGTAGAGCGCCACGTTCCACGCATCCATCAGATACTGACGGGCAATGGTGTCGGCGAAGCTGCCGTTTGGCTGTTCCACCAGCAGCAAATTGCGGAACTGACGCTCATCGCGGCCATAGGCCAGGGTATCTTCATCACCCTTACCTTCCCGTTCAGCGGCGTAGGTCAGGAAATTGCGCGCCTGCCCGAGCAGATCAAGGCCGATATTGGCGAGCGCCAGGTCAATTTCCAGCTCCGGCGCGTGGCCGCACCAGGCGCCCAGACGCTGTGAGAGCACCAGACCGTTGTCGCCCAGACGCAGGGCATAAGCAGATACGTTGTTCATCCCCAACCTCACATATGCTCGATACCATCAGGGATGGTGTAAAACGTCGGATGGCGGTAGACCTTGCTTTCCGCCGGATCGAAAAACTCCCCGCTCTCTTCCGGCTGGGAAGCGACGATTTCACTCGCCTTCACCACCCAGATAGAACAGCCTTCGCTGCGGCGGGTATAGGCATCGCGCGCGTTTTCCAGCGCCATGCGGTCGTCGGCAGCGTGAAGGCTGCCTACATGCCGGTGCGACAGCCCCTGCTTCGAACGGACAAAAACTTCGTATAACGGCCAGTAAACGTTGCTCATGGTTGATTCCTCTTATGCGGCCTGGCGGGCGCGTTGTTTTTCCGCGTGGGCCAGAGCGGCTTCACGCACCCATGCGCCGTCGTCCCAGGCTTTACGTTTTGCGGCCAGACGTTCGTGGTTGCAGATCCCGCGCCCGTTGATCACCTCGTCAAATTCCTGCCAGTCGATTTCGCCGAAGCGGTAGTGGCCGCTCTCTTCATCGAAACGCAGGTCGGGATCCGGCACGGTCATGCCGAGCATCTCCACCTGAGGCACCGTGTTGTCCACGAAGCGCTGGCGAAGCTCATCGTTGCCAAAGCGTTTGATCTTCCAGGCCAGACTGCGGGCGCTGTTTGGGGAGTTGTCGTCGTTGGGTCCGAACATCATCAGCGCGGGCCACCAGAAGCGGTTGATGGCGTCCTGCAACATCTGCCGCTGGGCTTCGCTACCCTGCGCCAGCGCCATGCAGGCCTCAAAACCCTGACGCTGGTGAAAGCTCTCTTCTTTACAGATTTTCACCATCGCCCGGGCATACGGGCCGTAAGACGTACGGCACAGTGCCACCTGGTTCACAATGGCCGCCCCGTCCACCAGCCAGCCAATGACCCCGATATCGGCCCAGCTCAGGGTCGGATAGTTGAAGATGGAGGAGTATTTCATCTTGCCGTCGAGCATCTTTTGATAGATGTCCTCCCGGGCGCAGCCCAGCGTTTCCGCCGCGCTGTAAAGGTACAGGCCGTGTCCGGCTTCATCCTGCACCTTCGCCAGCAGAATGGCTTTCCGGCGCAGCGTCGGTGCGCGGGTGATCCAGTTCCCTTCCGGCAGCATGCCGACAATCTCAGAGTGGGCGTGCTGTCCAATCTGGCGGATCAGCGTCTTGCGGTAGGCATCCGGCATCCAGTCCTGCGGCTCGATGGCCGTCTCCTGTGCGATGCGTTGCTCAAAGCGTTGTTCTTGCGTCACATAACCACCTTTGTGATTCGTTAAATCACCACAAATAGCAAAATGGTGAATCATTTGGTTTCTTAAAAGTTACACAAGGGTTAAATATAACCCCAAGAAGCGTTTGTTTATTTTGTGACGACGCTCGCAAGCCTTTTCATGAAAGGCCGATGGCGCAAGGCTTTCTGTTGGTCAGGCCAAGCAATACAGATCACAACGTTAACAATTCATTAAAACTCAGCTTGATTTTTATGATTCGAGATCAAACTATTTATAGTGAAATCACGAAACATCTGGAGAGAAGAAATGCAGCAGTTAGCCAGCTTCTTGTCCGGCATCTGGCAATCAGGCCGGGGCCGCGAGCGCACCATCACCCACGCCATCAGCGGGGAAACGCTATATCAAGTCACCAGCGAAGGGCTGGATATGGCGGCCGCGCGCCGTTACGCCATTGAACACGGCGGAGAAGCGCTCCGCGCAATGAGCTTTATCGAGCGCGCCGCCATGCTGAAGGCGGTGGCCAAACATCTGCTGAGCCAGAAGGATCGGTTTTATGCCCTGTCAGCCCAGACCGGCGCGACGAAGGCTGACAGCTGGGTGGATATTGAAGGCGGTATCGGCACCCTCTTCACCTACGCAAGCCTCGGCAGCCGTGAGCTGCCGGACGATACCCTGTGGCCGGAGGATGAGCTGATCCCACTGTCGAAGGAAGGCGGCTTTGCGGCACGTCACGTGTTAACGTCGAAATCCGGCGTGGCGGTGCATATCAACGCGTTCAACTTCCCGTGCTGGGGGATGCTGGAAAAGCTCGCGCCCACCTGGCTTGCCGGGATGCCCGCCATCATCAAGCCCGCCACCGCCACCGCGCAGGTGACTCAGGCGATGGTGAAAGCGATCGTGGAGAGCGGACTGGTGCCGGACGGCGCCATCAGCCTGATCTGCGGTGGCGCGGGCGATCTGCTGAACCACCTCGACAGCCAGGACGTGGTGACGTTTACCGGGTCGGCCAGCACCGGGCAGAGCCTGCGCGTCCACCCGAATATCGTCGCACATTCCATTCCGTTTACCATGGAAGCAGATTCTCTTAACTGCTGCGTGCTGGGTGAGGACGTGACGCCGGAACAGCCGGAGTTTACGCTGTTTATCCGCGAAGTGGTGCGCGAGATGACCGCCAAAGCCGGGCAAAAATGTACCGCCATCCGCCGCATCATCGTGCCTGAAGCGCAGGTTGAAGCCGTCAGCCAGGCGCTGATTGCGCGGCTGGTGAACGTGGTCGTCGGCGATCCGGCCCAGGAAGGGGTGAAGATGGGGGCTCTCGTCAACAGTGAGCAACGTGCTGACGTGCAGGAAAAAGTCGATCATCTGCTGGCCTCGGGCTGCCAGATCCGTCTGGGTGGTAAAGCTGATTTGCAGGCGCCTGGCGCATTCTTCCCACCCACCCTGCTGTTCTGCCCGCAGCCGGACGAAACCCCGGCCGTTCACGCCACCGAAGCCTTTGGCCCCGTCGCAACCCTGATGCCCTGCCGTAACACCGAGCACGCCATGCAGCTGGCGCGGGCGGGCGGCGGCAGCCTGGCGGGAACGCTGGTTACGGCAGATACCCGCGTGGCGCGGCAGTTTATTGCTGGTGCCGCGCGCGCCCACGGACGCATTCAGATCCTCAACCAGGAATCCTCGAAAGAATCTACCGGCCACGGTTCACCGTTGCCGCAGCTGGTGCACGGTGGTCCGGGACGTGCGGGCGGCGGCGAAGAGCTGGGCGGCCTGCGCGCTGTGAAGCACTATCTTCAGCGCACAGCCATTCAGGGCAGCCCGTCCATGCTCGCCGCGATCGGTAAACAGTGGGTCCGTGGCGCGGAGGTGCAGGAAGATCGCGTTCATCCGTTCCGTAAATACTTCGAGGAGTTACAGCCGGGCGACAGCCTGCTGACCCCGCGTCGTACCCTGACGGAAGCGGATATCGTGAATTTTGCCTGCCTGAGCGGGGATCATTTCTACGCCCATATGGACAAAATTGGCGCGGCGGAGTCGATTTTTGGTGAGCGCGTGGTACACGGTTATTTCCTGATTTCCGCCGCGGCGGGGCTGTTTGTCGATGCCGGGGTTGGGCCGGTTATTGCCAACTACGGCATGGAAAACCTGCGCTTTATCGAGCCGGTCAAGCCGGGTGATACCATTCAGGTGCGCCTGACCTGTAAACGTAAAACGCTGAAGAAACAGCGCACTGCCGAGGAAAAACCCACCGGCGTGGTGGAATGGGCTGTGGAGATCTTCAACCAGCACCAGCAGGCCGTGGCGCTCTACTCCATCCTGACGCTGGTGGCGCGCCAGCAGGGTGACTTTTAATCAATGCAATGGCATTAACCTTGCTGCCTCGAGTGTTTGAGCGCATCAAAATAAGCGGAAGGTAAAACAGGGACTGGATGGCTTTGATTAATCGAACCATCCAGTCTGCCTGGTTTGGATAAGTTACAACCGGAAACACTAAGCAAATTGACCATGTAGTTAGCATGGTTATTATTTGGCGCCGGGAATATTCCCGCATTAAATTACATGGATGATTAACAAACTATGGCAATTCCTGTTTACCTTTTCTTAACTGAAGATGGTGGGTCAAAAATTACAGGCTCGGTGGATGTTCGTTACCGTGAGGGAAGCATTGAAGTCACCGGCTTTACACACAATCTTCGCCTCCTAATTGATCCTGCCGAATTTGCAAAATTCCAGAACAATAATAATTACGGTGATGATCCAGTAGATCAGTTATGGATAAGGGCAGGAATAGATTATGCGCGACGTTCGGGTTTTTAACTGGCGAGCTGGAATTATTATCTTTATTTTTCTCATATTCATTGCATACCCTTTCCGCGATCTTTTTACCGTGTATGAAAATTTGCAGGAAAAAATCAAGGTTAACGATCGTTTAACTCTTTACATCACCCAGGTTGAGACGGGCTCACTGTCTAAAAACAGGTATCATATTTATCTCTTTGATGCGAAAAAAAGTCCGGAAGAATTCATGTCTAACATTAAGAATATCAATCCCGTCATGATCACCGATGATGATAAAGCTTCAGTGGCAATTAAAAATGGAGACATTTATCTTCGCGTTCGCGGTACGGTTTATTCGTTCACGACGGTAGGTTTTGATGTCCGCACGCATCTCGATAGCTCGCCTTACTGAAGCGCAATTTATCTGCCATGGGGGTGTGATGCACCCCCGCTCTTTTTTTAACCTGGCAAGACTGACAAACAACCTGGCAGATGCAGGCAAACGCTTTTCGTGCGCGCCTGTCAGGATAACGCTGACACAACACAATAAACACAACAAGATGAGGTCTGCGATGGGAAGCAATTCTTCTTTTTCTGCCCGTAGAACGGCACTGGCCATGGCCGTTGCGCTCTGTTGCGCCTGGCAATCCCCTGTTTACGCTCACGGCAGCGAGGCGCATATGGTCCCGATGGACAAAACGCTTCAGGCGTTTGGCGCGGACGTGCAGTGGGATGATTACGCCCAGATGTTCACCATCGTCAAAGACGGTGCCTTTGTGAAGGTCAAACCCGGCGCAAATACCGCCATCGTTAACGGCAAACCGCTGACGCTCCAGGTGCCCGTGGTGATGAAGAACAATAAGGCGTTTATCCCGGAGACCTTTATCAACGATGTCTTTCAGTCCGGTCTTGATCAGACATTCCAGGTTGAAAAAAGCCCCCACCCGTTAAACGCGCTGACGGCTGATGAAATCAACCAGGCCGTAGCAATCGTGAAAGCCTCAGCGGATTTTAAACCCAATACCCGCTTTACCCAGATTGCGCTGGCGGAGCCAGAAAAGGCCAAAGTCTGGGACTTTGTGCTTAACGGCACGGCGGTGGATGCGCCCCGCCAGGCCAATATCATCATGCTTGATGGTAAACACATCATCGAAAGCCGGGTGGATCTGAAGGAGAAAAAGATCCTCCGCTGTGAGCCGATCAAAGACGCGCACGGCATGGTGCTGCTGGATGACTTCAATACCGTGCAGCAGATCATCAATGAAAGCCCGGAGTTTGCCGCCGTGCTGAAAAAGCGCGGCATTACCGACCCGAAGAAAGTGATCACCACCCCGCTTACCGTCGGCTTTTTTGACCGCAAGGATGGGCTGAAACAGGAAGACCGCCTGCTGAAAGTGATCAGCTATCTCGACGTGGGCGACGGTAACTACTGGGCGCACCCGATCGAAAACCTGGTTGCGGTGGTGGATCTCGAGCAGAAGAAAATCCAGAAGATTGAGGAAGGCCCGGTCGTGCCGGTGCCGCTCACGCCGCGCCCTTATGATGGCCGTGACCGCGTTGAAACGGTGAAAAAACCGCTGGAGATTATCGAGCCGGAAGGCAAGAACTACACCATCACCGGGGATAGGGTGCACTGGCAGAACTGGGATTTTCATCTGAGCCTGGACTCACGCGTCGGCCCGATAATCTCCACCGTGACCTATAACGACAACGGCAAAAAGCGACAGGTGATGTATCAGGGGTCGCTCGGCGGCATGATTGTGCCGTACGGCGACCCGGATATCGGCTGGTACTTTAAAGCCTACCTGGACTCCGGCGATTACGGCATGGGTACCCTGACCTCCCCGCTGGTGCGCGGCAAGGATGTTCCGTCTAACGCCGTGATGCTCAACGAAACCATCCCGGATTACACCGGCGCGCCAATGGAGATCCCCCGGGCGATCGCCATTTTCGAGCGTTACGCCGGGCCGGAATATAAGCATCAGGAATTAGGAAAACCCAACGTCAGCACCGAACGCCGCGAGCTGGTGGTGCGCTGGGTCAGCACCGTGGGTAACTACGATTACATCTTCGACTGGGTATTCCACGAAAACGGCACTATCGGCATTGATGCAGGGGCCACGGGCATTGAAGCGGTGAAAGGCGTGCAGACGAAAACCATGCATGATGCCACCGCGAAGGATGACACCCGATACGGAACGCTAATCGACCATAATATTGTCGGTACCACCCACCAGCACATCTACAACTTCCGTCTGGATATGGACGTGGACGGCATCAACAACAAGCTGGTGGCCATGGATCCCGACGTCAAACCGAACACCGCTGGCGGACCGCGCACCAGCACCATGCAGGTTAATCAGTATGATATTGATACCGAACAGCAGGCGGCGCAGAAGTTTGACCCGGGCACCATCCGCCTGCTGAGCAATACCAGCAAAGAGAACCGCATGGGCAACCCGGTCTCATATCAGATCATCCCTTACGCGGGCGGTACACACCCGGTAGCGTCCGGCGCGAAGTTTGCCCCGGACGAGTGGATTTATCACCGCCTGAGCTTTATGGATAAACAACTGTGGGTAACGCGTTACCATCCCGACGAGATGTACCCGGAGGGAAAATACCCGAACCGTTCCACGCACGATACCGGCCTCGGCCAGTACAGCAAAGATAACGAGTCGCTGAACGACCAGGATAACGTCATCTGGATGACCACCGGCACCACCCATGTCGCCCGTGCCGAGGAGTGGCCAATAATGCCGACGGAATGGGTGCACACGTTGCTCAAGCCGTGGAATTTCTTTGACGAGACGCCAACGCTCGGCAAGAAAAAAGAGCAGAAATAACCCACCGACCGGGCGTAATGCCCGGTTTTTCATCCGCTTACTTGCTGAATTACTCTCCCCGATTATAGTTATTGTTACCTCGCTTAATCCTTTTGCATTTCTTGACACACTTTCACCAGGATTCGAAGTCTCCACAAACAACGTCACAGTTTACTGAGAGGTTTTAGGATGAGAATCAATGAGATCGTCAGGAGGCTCGCGCTGGCGGGATGTTTTATTTCTACCAGTTCCGCCTGGGCCGCAGAAGCACCTAAGGATGCCAGCGCAGCAACGCAACAGGCCAACAACGCACTCTTCAACCAGCTTCCTTTCTCCGATAACACCGATTTTACCAACGCCCACAAAGGGTTTATTGCCCCGCTGCCTCAGGAAATTATCAAAGGGGAGCAAGGCAACACCGTCTGGGATCCTCAGCAGTACGCTTTTATCAAAGAAGGCGATAAGGCGCCCGACTCGGTTAACCCGAGCTTATGGCGTCAGTCCCAGCTGATCAACATCAGCGGTCTGTTTGAAGTGACCGAAGGCGTCAACCAGATCCGTAACCTCGACCTGTCAAACATGACTATTATTGAAGGTAAAGAAGGCATTACCGTGGTCGACCCGCTGGTGTCGGCAGAAACGGCCAAAGTCGGGATGGATCTTTACTATAAAAATCGCGGTAACAAGCCTGTGGTCGCCGTTATTTACACCCACAGCCACGTTGACCACTATGGCGGCGTGCGCGGCGTGGTGGATGAAGCAGATGTGAAGTCCGGCAAGGTGAAAGTCTACGCGCCCGCCGGATTTATGGAGGCCGCCGTCGCGGAGAATATCATGGCGGGTAACGTCATGAGCCGCCGCGCCAGCTATATGTACGGCAACCTGCTGAAGCCGGATGCGAAGGGCCAGGTCGGCGCGGGTCTCGGCACCACCACCTCCGCCGGGACGGTGACCCTGATCGCACCGACCAATATCATCGAGAAAGATGGTCAGAAAGAGGTGATCGACGGCCTGACCTATGATTTTATGCTCGCGCCGGGATCGGAAGCGCCTTCTGAGATGCTCTGGTATATCGAAGAGAAAAAGCTGATCGAGTCTGCGGAAGATGTCACCCATACCCTTCACAACACCTACTCCCTGCGCGGTGCGAAAATTCGTGAACCGCTGCCATGGTCGAAATACATCAACCAGGCAATTGTACGCTGGGGTGATAAGGCCGAAGTTATCATGGCGCAGCACCACTGGCCGACCTGGGGCAACGAGAATGTGGTTAACCTGCTGAAAAGCCAGCGCGACCTGTATCGCTACATTAACGACCAGACCCTGCGCATGGCGAATGAAGGGCTGACGCGTGACGAGATCGCCGCCAACTTCAAGCTGCCGAACTCCCTGGCCAATACCTGGGCCAACCGAGGCTATTACGGTTCAGTCAGCCATGACGTCAAAGCCACCTACGTGCTCTATTTAGGCTGGTTTGACGGCAACCCCGCGACCCTGGATGAACTGCCGCCTGAAGAAGCCGCGAAGAAATTTGTGGAGTATATGGGAGGCGCGGATGCCATCCTGAGCAAAGCGAAAACCGACTTTGACCAGGGGAACTACCGCTGGGTGGCTCAGGTGGTCAGCAAAGTGGTCTTTGCCTATCCAAATAATCAGGCCGCGCGAAACCTGGAAGCGGATGCGCTGGAGCAGCTGGGTTATCAGGCTGAATCAGGCCCGTGGCGTAACTTCTACCTGACCGGCGCCCAGGAGCTGCGTAACGGCGTGGTGAAAGGACCGACCCCGAACACCGCCAGCCCGGACACCGTGCGCGCGATGACGCCAGAAATGTTCTTTGACTATCTGGCGGTGCACATTAACGGTGAAAAAGCGGCGGATGCAAAATCGGTGTTTAACATCGACCTCGGCAGCGAGGGCGGTAAATACAAGCTGGAACTGGAAAATGGCGTGCTGAACCACACGGCGAACGCCGAAGCGAAAGACGCTGACGCGACCGTGACCCTCAACCGCGATACGCTGAATAAAATCATCCTGAAAGAAGTGACGCTTAAACAGGCGCAGGATAATGGCGATATCAAAGTGACCGGCGATGCCGCAAAACTCGATGCCATGCTCGGTTACATGGATAAATTTGAATTCTGGTTTAACATTGTGACCCCGTAAAGGCAGCACTCGCGGGCGGAGGTTCCGCCCGCTCAAGGAAAATTCTCTTCAATGGAAAAAAGACATCCAGCCACACCCGAACCCGCGACATGGCCTACCCGTAAATCAATGGTTGTTCACGGGCTGGCCGTGAACCTGCCGTGGCTCGCCTTTGTGAATGCCAGCTTTGCCCTTATGGTCCTGCTGCGCAATTCGCTGTTCGGCCATATCGATGCCCTCCTGCACATCAGCCCGCCTCTGCGGCAGATGATAGACGCCTCCATGCTAGGCGTGGTGATCCTTTCCGTGGCGCTGGTGATCATGGCCTGGCGCCACATCCGCGGCGTCAGCGTCGTTTTGTTTATGTGCAGTCTGCTGTGGTCGATAAGTTGTTACTGGTTTATCAACGTGTTACATCTTCCGCATCCCTGGCCTATATTCGTTACCCTGCTGATGGCCGGTATGACCGCGCTCTATTTTCACCCGGTGGCACTGCTCTGCTTCACCGTTCCGCTATGGATAAGCCTGCCCGTTGCCAGCATGCTGCTGAATCAGGAAATTAATTATCGCTTCGCCGGGCTGTGGGTGGTGTTCACCTTCATTCTCGTGTGCGGGCGCTATATCCTGTTGAGTTGGTTTGAAGAGGCGTGGCGTCGCAACCAGCAGAATCAGCGTTTAATTTCGCGGCTGGATGCGCTGGCCCATCAGGATCCGCTGACGAAAACGGCCAACCGGCGGGCGATGGAGCTGGTGCTGGAAAACGCCGTGGAGCAAGGCAAACGCTTCGCGGTGCTGATGCTGGATGTCGATTACTTCAAACTGTATAACGACACCTATGGTCACCAGGCAGGAGACGCGTGTCTCGCGAGGGTGGCAGAGGTGCTGAACACCTCTGTGCGCACGCCAGAGGATGTGGTTTCGCGCTACGGTGGTGAGGAGTTCGTCGTGATCCTCTTTGACTGTGAAGAAAGCGTTGCTGAGAAAGTCGCCGCGCGGATCCAGGCTGGCCTGCGCACCGCAGCCATTGCGCACAGCGCGTCGAAGGTGAGTGAATGTGTGACGGTGAGTATGGGCATTGCCGGCTATACCCCAGGACTGGCCGGCCCGGAAATCATCGCCCGCGCCGATGCAGCGTTGTATCGGGCGAAGGAGTCCGGGCGGGATAGGTGGTCGCGTTAAATAATGCCGGGTGCCGGCTTCGCCTTACCCGGCGTTTTATTAATACCGCACACACACCGACTTGGTTTCACACCAGCCATCCAGCCAGTCGGGGCCGAAATCGCGCCCGGTGCCAGACTGCTTCATGCCGCCGAACGGCAGGTTGGCGTCTATCAGCGTGTGGCTGTTCACCCACACGGTTCCTGCCTGTAACCTGTCGGTATACGCTAGCGCTTTACTGATATTCTGCGTCCAGACGCTGGCCGTTAAGCCGTATTCAGTGTCGTTCGCCAGCTGAAGCGCCTCTTCCCCGTCGTCCACACGAACCAGGTTCACCACCGGCCCGAAGACCTCTTCACGCGTCAGTCGCAGATGATTATCCGGGTTGACCACCAGCGTTGGCGAAACGTAATAGCCTTTGCCGTCTGGCCCCCGGTTCCCGGCGATCAGCTCCGCATTGTGCGCCTTCGCCTCATCCAGGAACGCCTGAACCTTATCGCAATGGGCGCGCGACACCAGCGGGTTGATAAACGCATCCGGCGACATGCCCGGCCCGACGCTCAGAGATTTCACGGCCTGTTCAAAGCCGCTGACCAGCGTGTCGAACAGCGGAGCCTCAATATAAATACGCGAGCTGGCCGCGCAGACCTGCCCCTGATTCAGGAAGCTGCCGGTCATCAGCCCTTCAATTACCCACGCCGGATCGGCGTCTTTCAGCACGATGGCCGGGTTTTTGCCGCCCAGCTCCAGCGTCACGCCCGTTAGCGTATCCGCAGCCACGCGGGCAATCTGCTTGCCCGTCGCCGTCGAACCGGTAAAGCTTACTTTGGCAATGCGCGGGTGCGAGGTTAGCGCCGCGCCACAGACGGCGCCACTACCGGTCACCACGTTGAACACGCCATCCGGGATCCCCGCCTCGCTCGCCAGTTCCGCCACCCGTAACAGGGTGAGCGGCGTGGTTTCCGAGGGTTTGATCACGATGGAGCAACCTGCCGCCAGCGCGGGCATTACTTTCCACATGCCAATCATCAGCGGGAAGTTCCACGGCACAATCCCCGCCACGACTCCCACAGGCTCTTTACGCGTCCACGCCTGATAACGCGCGCCCTGCGGCAGTGGAATCGAGAGATCGAGGGTTTTACCGGCAATTTTGGTGGTCAGCCCTGCCGTGTAGCGCATCCAGTTCAGGGTGCATCCCACCTCGAAGGCGCGGGAGATGTTAATGGATTTCCCCTGCTCCAGGGTTTCGAGCTGTGCCAGCTCTTCGCCATGCTGTTCCACCAAATCGGCAAACCGCAGCAGGATGCGTTCCCGCTCTGCCGGCAGACGCCCTGCCCAGCTTCTGGCGACAAAGGCGCGCCAGCCAGACATCACCGCACGATCGACATCATCGACGCTGGCATCGGCGGTGGAGGCAATAACCTCTCCGGTCGCCGGGTTGTAGACGTTCAGACGCTTTTCGCTGTCGGATGCCGCCTGACGCCCTTCAATCCACAGGCCGTGCTGGCGATCTAAAAACTGCTGCACGCCTGGCAGGATGGCGACGTGTGATTCGGACATAGGATACTCCTTCGTTATGCTTCGCAGGGTGTGTATGCAGTCTAAGAGGGGAATCGCATTCCTGCTTTTGTCTGTGTGACATTCGCTTTGTCAGCTGTGACAGGCTCCGCAAATCGTGATAATTCCCGCTTATATCGCTGTAACCGTTGAGTGTTCTTTCCTATAGTCAGCCTCGTAGCCCTGACAAAATGCAACATAAATGCAACAATGCGAAAACAGTGACGGTGCAGCGAGAACATCAATGGCGTGTGCAAGCGAACAGGACAATTTTCAGCAGTGGCTGGCGCAAATTAACCAGGTTTGTGGGCGCTTTGCGGCACGTCCGTTAGAGGGGGCGTTTCTCGGCGAACTGGAAACCAGCTATACCCAAAGTCTGAAGCTGAGCACGGTGACCGCCGCAGGCGTTAACCTTTTTCGCACCCGTCAGGAGATCAAAAACGGCAACGACGCCTGGTTCTACACCGTGTTTCAGCTGGAAGGCAGCGCCGGAATCGAACAGGACAACCAGCGCGCGATGCTGAAAGCCGGGGATATCACGCTGATTGACGCCTCCCGCCCGTGCTCCATTTACTGGCAGGAGCGTTCCCGCCAGATTTCGCTGCTGCTCCCGCGACAAATCATTGAGCAACACGCGCGTTTTCAGGAAGTGAGGTGCGCGCTGCCCCTCTCCCGCAGTCTGCCTACCGTACAGCTGAGCTACCGACTGTTACAGGAGAGCATGGGCAATGCCGATCTCAGCGCCAGTGAAAGCGAAGCGGCGCTGGAGGCGATGGTGTGTCTGCTGCGTCCGGCCTTCCAGCAGCAACACGAGGTGCTGCCGCGCAAGGAGCGTCAGTTCCGCCACGTTCTGTCCCTGATTGATAATCATATTCAGTCGGAGGCGTTAAGACCGGAGTGGATAGCCTCAGAGAGCGGCATGTCCGTGCGGAGCTTGTACCGCATGTTTGCCGGGAAAGGGCTGGTGGTGGCGCAGTATATTAAGAACCGTCGCCTCGATTTATGCGCTCAGGCGCTGCGTTCCATCAGCGATGACGAAAAGCTGGCGGGCATTGGCTACAGCTGGGGCTTTACCGACCATAGCCATTTTTCCACCGCCTTTAAGCAGCGTTTCGGGGTTTCGCCGGGCGAATACCGTAAGCGTTACCGCTAGTTACTTTTTTAGCCACTTGCCGTTAATCCCCTTCACGTATTCACCCGGCTGGGCGCGCGCCACCAGCTTTTGTCCCGCCATTTTCGCCACCTCGTCGACGGGCAAATTATTGCTGTCAGCTAACTGCTGGTAACTTTCCGTGCGTGCAGCGTTGATACGGCTCACCAGCGCCAGGGTTTCAGCGTCGTGCTGAACGGGCGCAAGATAGCCGCTCAGGGTTTCCCCTACGCGCCCCTGGGCACGTGCATCGTTGAGCGTAAGCGTGGCGGCGTGAACGTTCATCCCCAGCGCCAGTAACATCAGAGCTAATCGTTTCATGGCATCCTCAGAACAGATCGCTGCGGGATTTCAGCAGGGCTTCAACGTCTTTATCCACCTTGATATGGATTTCATGCTCAATTTTCACGTTCATGTTGATAGTGATCGGCTCTTTGGGCGCCGCCACTTCAATGCGCGGCGTACAGCCTGACAGCAGCGCGACGACGGCCACGGTGAGTACACCAGCCCTCTTTTTCATTGTTGTTCCTCACTTTCCTTGCCTGTCGAACCGCGGAGAAGGGGTATCGCCGCATGTTGCTCAAACCATGTTTGCAGATTGTCCCCAAAGCGCAGGCTGCGCCAGAGGGTAAAAATGTTCTCTTCATGGGTGTAATTCAGGTTTACGAAACTGCTTTTGCCCTCGACGCGGCTGGTGCCTTTAATGGCCGCCTGCATGGTTAACACGCCCAGATTATCCACATTGAGTTTTGTCCACGACTGCGAAATTTCCATATAGCGGAGCCAGTTGATCGCCGCCCCGGCAACCACGTTGTCTTTCACAATGGCATCCGCCGTGTCCTGGTCGATGCGCAGCGTCATCGGCCCCGGGTTGGTCAGCCAGCCATCTTTAATGATCCATTTTTCATTGTCCAGCCAGAACGGCAGCGCGCCGCTCACCGGGCCGGACATGGCAAACTGCTTCGGATTCACCGCGCTTATCAGTTCGCTCGAGGAAATATTATCTACGCGTAGTAAAGCCGGATCGTGCTGCGGCATTCTCAACTGCTGCATGGTGATTTTCCCGCCGAGCGCTTCCACCTTCACGTTGGTGAGAAGGAGCGGGTTCGCTTCGGTCCAGGGATAATCGCCCTGGAGATCCGCGGTGATATTTCGGGCTGTGACCAGGTTTTTCACCTCGTCGATTCGTAACGTTACCGGCCCGCGCGTGCCCAGCGACCAGGTACCCTGGCTTAAGCGGAACGGCAGAACAAAATCAACGCCGTTGATTTCGTTATCCGGCATCCACGCGCTGCCCGCTTTCAGCACCCCGTGCCCCCCGGCCTCAAACCCCTGATCGGAGGCCGCTGAGAAAGCCACCTGTGCGTACATTTCGCCGCCGCGCAGGGTCAGTTTCCAGTCTGGCGGGATCAGCGGCTGGAACACCGTAAGAGACTGTTTTGGCCACCAGGCCTGACCGCGAAGGCGTTCGCCATCCCAGCGTCCATTCACCTGGACCGGGCCGATGTCGTCCGCATGCAGGTTCCCTTTAAACTGGAACACCGTCGGGTCTGTCCCGTCAACGCTGAAGGTCAAAACGGACGGCGGCAGCACGCTTCCGCCCGAGAAGCTTGTTTGCCCGGCATTGAGCGCGAGCG
The DNA here is from genome assembly GCF_002787395.1 of Enterobacter sp. CRENT-193. Lineage (NCBI taxonomy): Bacteria > Pseudomonadati > Pseudomonadota > Gammaproteobacteria > Enterobacterales > Enterobacteriaceae > Enterobacter > Enterobacter sp. CRENT-193. The sequence goes on from NZ_CP024812.1 coordinate 3,447,315, forward strand.
CGCCGCTAAAGGTGGGGTTATCCGGGTCCCGCGACCAGCGCACCGGGTGATCCAGCACCAGGCGCGGCTTGCTGACCAGCATCGTACCGTACTGCAATTTGTCGACCCCCGTGGAAAGATCGGTCAGTTCGATAACGTTGTCGCGCCACTCCCCGGTTCCCCGGACATCCCAGCGCGCATTCATCGGCGTGAAATTCCCTTTACCCCAGTAGCGCCACTGCCACAAACCGTTGTCCGGTAAAAAGTCGTTAGCCTGGCCGTCCAGATGCAGCTCAAAATCGCCCATCTCGTTTTCATGCGCCCGCAGAATGGCTTGCAGGCGGCCGTCCACGCCCTTCTGCGTGAGCTTCACGCCTGCCAGCGGCCAGCGGATCTCATCGATATCCAGCGAGTCGATGATGCGCCCGCGCGAGCGCAATAATGCGCCGGGTTCAAACGTAAGCTGCGGATCGTAAAGGCTGCCGGTCAGCTTCGCCGGGAGTCTGGCATACAGGATCAGATCGTTTTGCTTGGCTTCCCCGCTCAGGTGCAGCGGCATAGCGCTGTTTTCCATACTGAGCGAGCCGGGACCGATATTCAGCACCGCGTTGCCCTTCCCCGCATCCCCCTGGGTCAGCACATTGAGCCGCCCTGTGAAGGTGGCTTTCTCTAGCCCCTGCTGCCAGTTATCCACTTTCAGCCCGACGCGACCGCTCATCGGCATACCGGAGGCTGACCAGTTCCAGCGTCCGTCGCTGACGGTTAACTGCTGAGCGGTGATCTGCCACGGTAAATCGAGCAGTGGATCGGGGTTGTCCCGCGCCATGACCACCAGCTGGCCCTGATTGTCCTCCCAGTCCAGATCGGCATCGACCAGCGAGGATAACTGTGGCACGTTAAAGGTCGCGACCGTATGCCCTTTCACCGGCACGCCGTCCGGTACCAACGGCAGGGTAAATTCACCGATCAGCTTCACGGGCTGCGGCTGATCCGGCAGTTGCACATCGAACTGGCTGATGGAGAGCGTCTGGCCGCGCAACTGCCCCTTAATGCTCACCTGCTCGCCGTTATAAGTGATGTCCTGGCGGGCTGGCGTGAGTGAAGCATGCAGCTCACCCTCCCACTGCTGCCAGGGAGAAAGGGTAAAGCGGTGGATGGTCAGCCAGGTGTTGGGCAGGATGGCCTGCCACTGCGCCAGCGTTTTCGGCGCCACCGTTGAGGACGCTGACTGCGGTAATTTGCTCAGGCAGACAGAATTAAGTTCAAGTGCGCCAATATCCAGATCCCAACGGCTGGGGTGTGACAGGGTCACGTTTTCCACACGGGCAATTTCGCACTCTTCTACCAGATAGCGGAGATCGGGGATGATCAGGGCGTGGCGCGTGAGCCGTGGGCTTTCTTCAAACGCGATGCGCGTTCCAACAGGGAGCCAGATCCCGGCGAGCGTGGGTACCCACTGGGCGAGCGTCATCAGCAGCGTCAGCGGCACGAGTAATAGCAGCAGTAATAGCGCGATTGCGGCTTTGTATTTACCCTTCATGGGCAGTTAATATCCTGATTTTGCGAAAAAAATAAGCCGTTCTTGCCGCTCATTGTCGCATGTTTAGCCAGTCAGTTGAAGGTAATGCCATTTTTAAGAGTAGATGCTCTACAATAATTCATAGAACTTATTGATTTCAATGAATTTTGAAAAATTGTAAGATAATTTTAAACATGCTAACGTGGTTCCAAAATCACTGGAGAAAGTCTTATGAAACTCGCGGTATATAGCACAAAGCAGTACGACAAAAAGTATCTGCAACATGTTAACGAGACGTACGGTTTCGATCTTGAATTTTTCGACTTTCTGCTGACAGAAAAGACGGCTAAAACCGCTCACGGCTGCGAAGGCGTGTGTATCTTCGTTAACGACGACGGTAGCCGACCGGTGCTGGAAGAGTTGAAAAAACAGGGCGTGAAATACATTGCCCTGCGCTGCGCAGGCTTTAACAACGTCGATCTCGATGCCGCCAAAGAGCTGGGTCTGAAGGTCGTTCGCGTCCCAGCCTATTCTCCGGAAGCCGTGGCTGAACATGCCGTCGGGATGATGATGTCGCTCAACCGTCGTATTCACCGTGCCTATCAGCGTACCCGTGATGCTAACTTCTCTCTGGAAGGGCTGACCGGCTTTACCATGTATGGTAAAACCGCAGGCGTGATTGGTACCGGCAAAATTGGTGTGGCCGCCCTTCGCATCCTGAAAGGATTTGGCATGCGTCTGCTGGCGTTTGATCCGTACCCTAGCGCCGCTGCGCTGGAGCTGGGCGTGGAGTATGTCGATCTGAAAACGCTCTTCTCGCAGTCTGATGTTATCTCCCTGCACTGTCCGTTGACCCCGGAAAACTATCACCTGCTTAACCAGTCGGCGTTCGACCAGATGAAAGACGGCGTGATGATCATCAATACCAGCCGCGGTGGACTGATCGACTCTCAGGCCGCTATCGAAGCGCTGAAAACGCAAAAAATTGGCGCGTTGGGTATGGATGTGTATGAGAACGAACGCGACCTGTTCTTTGAGGATAAATCTAACGACGTGATTCAGGATGACGTGTTCCGTCGCCTGTCGGCCTGCCACAACGTGTTGTTCACCGGCCACCAGGCGTTTCTGACCGCCGAAGCGCTGATTAGTATATCGGAAACCACGCTGGGGAATTTACAGCAGCTTGATAAGGGCGAAGCGTGCCCTAACGCGATCGTTTAAGACCGTCAGGCCGGGCGGCGGTAACCTCTGCCCGGCCAATAACAAGCCCATCAGAAAAATAAGCACAGGTTAACTATTAAGACGGGTAACGTTCACCGTAAATATAACAATCAAGGATATGACTGTTCCGGTGTGACCATATCAGAATGAGACTCTGATGAAGGCTGCGTGATTTGCTGCACTATCGTAACCAGTTGTTCAAAAACAGCTCTCATTTGCGTCGGGTAGGTTAAAGACAACCAGGTTGCCAGCACTGCTCCAGCCAAAAAGCCCAACTTCATACACCATCCATAATAAATTCAGCGAGATACAAGCTTTAACGTATGTGTGGTGCCGGGTGCCTCCCGGTGAGTCGTTGGTCAGCCACCTTGACCCGCTACTGATTGCCTAAGCTACACGTGCTGTTTAACCCCTCCGCACAGGGGGATTCACCACGCGAGAAAAATAACACAGTGCCCCGGCTGGTTTAGGGGATATTTCGTTTAAAAATAAATAATGACCATACAAATTTAATCTATAACTGTTTTCAGGAACCCTTCTACACTTTAAGCGGATATATCAGTAATAAGATTAATATAAGTCAGTTTTATTACGTCCCTAAATGCTGGGCTATTTACTTAGCCTTCACACGTTTTTGCCATTAGCAGAGGAGTCTGAAATATGGCATTCGTAACAACGAAAGATGGTGTCAGTATTTATTACAAAGACTGGGGTCCGAAGGATGCGCAGCCGATCGTTTTCCATCACGGCTGGCCGCTGAGCGCCGATGACTGGGATAACCAGATGCTCTTTTTCCTTGCAGAAGGCTTCCGCGTCATCGCCCTCGACCGTCGTGGTCATGGTCGTTCCGATCAGGTAAGTGAAGGTCATGATATGGATCATTATGCCTCCGACGCATCGGCCGTGGTCGAAAGCCTTGATTTGCGTAATGCAGTGCACGTCGGCCACTCCACCGGCGGGGGCCAGGTCGCCAGGTACGTTGCGAAGTACGGCCAGCCTCAGGGGCGAGTGGCCAAAGCGGTACTGGTCAGCGCCGTTCCTCCGCTGATGGTAAAATCAGACACGAACCCCGGCGGAACGCCCATTGAGGTGTTTGACGGCTTCCGCCAGGCGCTGGCCGCTAACCGCGCCCAGTTTTACCTCGACGTCGCCAGCGGTCCTTTCTATGGATTTAACCGAGACGGAGCAGAGGTTTCGCAGGGCACAATCCAGAACTGGTGGCGTCAGGGAATGATCGGTAGCGCCAAAGCCCACTATGAAGGCATTAAGGCGTTTTCAGAGACCGACCAGACGGACGATCTTAAAGCCATTACGGTTCCCGTCCTTGTGTTGCAGGGTGATGACGATCAGGTTGTCCCCTATAAAAATGCCGCCCTTCTACAGGATAAGCTGCTCGCAAACAGCGAACTCAAAATTTATCCAGGCTTCCCGCATGGGATGCATACCACGCATGCAGATACCATAAACGCCGATATACTGACATTTATTCGCTCATAAAGACGATGATTATCCATAATACAACCGGGCATCACGCCCGGTTCTCTTTTGCGGCAAGAATTGAGCGACCATTTCAGGAAGAAACGCTTACAGGAGTTTGATTTTTACTTCATACCCCTCGAGGCCCGTCATGGCCTCACGAGCGATAAACTCTATTTCAGAAACTTCCTGCCCTGTTTTTTTTCGTAACTCTGCAATTTTTTTGGCTATAAGCGCTGAAATCTCTTCCTCTGCCTTTTGTGTAAGTGCGTCAACTTTCATCTTTACCTCTTACGACCGTTAACTGTATCCATTCTCTAAATGGTTTTAACCATAACCCTTTGTAAAGCGTAGACTATCTACGTTACGTATGCTGCATTAACCTTAAGATGAGCAGCATGATGGAGCCGTCACATTTAAACATGCATTTATGTTGCATTATTTGAACAAGCTGTTATTGTCCCAAAGCCTTAGAGCACATAAACATAAGAAAAGTTTTGACTTAAACTTGCCCCGCATCAGGGGCATTTTATTGGCTGTCTGTAAGCAAAAAACCCGCCAGAAGCGGGTTTTTGTGGTATTCGAGAAAATTATTTAAAGACTTCTGCGACGGCCTGGAAGTTAGGGCCATGCTCGCGGGCAGCGATAATGACGTAGTATTTCCCGCCCTTCTCGTCTGCCAGTTTTGAGAGTTTTTGATGAAGATCTGAAGGTGAAGAAATTTGTCCACCTGAAGCCCCTACAGATACATTACCAAGGTATTCAAGTTTGAAGTGGTGCGCTTCATCCTTGGAAATCATATCTGCCGCAGATGCGCCGAAGCTTGCTACTGTTAAAGCCAATACACTCCCTAATAGTGCTTTTTTCATATCATTCCTCCTGTTGATGAATCTATATATTTAACATTAGCACCAAATATGTAAATGATCCGTATCAATATTGTAGAAGAATTGAGCATCACGACCAGCCATCACTGACCTGAACGGCGGGTGCAGCAGTTTCATCTACTATACTGACCCTTGTAGTGAGCATTTATCTGTCCGGTTGCGCCTGAAGCAACCGAAACTTACCTGTACCATGACCATCAGGAGAACAATATGCACACGAGTAAAACCCTGAAAAGGCTGCTAGCCGTATCAGCAGTTGCAGCAATGTTCAGCACCGTTGGCGTACAAGCCCAGACGACAAGCGCCGCACAAACTCAAACTGCGGGCAAGGCTCAACCGGACGCCAGACTCAGCTCCGGCGACGAGAATGCGTTGAAGGACATGGCGCAGGCCAATATCAACGAAGTCGCCGCCGCCAGGCTCGCCCTGGACAAGGCCCAAAGCAGTGAAGTGAAAACATTCGCTCAGAAAATGGTCGACGATCACGGCGCCGCGCTGACCAAAGTCCAGACCGTTGCCCAGAAAAAGGGCGTGGAGCTGCCGACCGAACCAGACGCCGCGCATAAAGCCCTGAACTCAAGGCTGGAAAACCAGCGTGGTGACGCTTTTGACAAAATGTATATGGAATATGCTGGCGTGAAGGACCACGAGAAGGTGCTGTCGAAGCTTAAGAGCGACGCCAGTAAAATCGACGATCCGGATGTGAAGGCTCTGGCCAACGAGCACACGCCGGTCGTTGAGCAGCATCTGAAGTCCGCCGAGCAGATGTCAACCCACTCCGGCGCATCAGCCGATAAATAACGCGTCGGTAAAACGACAATTGCAAAACAAAGTGGGGCCCGCAGGCCCCACGCTTATTTCCCCTTCCTGATGAATTATTCCGGCAAGGCGTAGACCACCACCTGATCGCCCACCTGATCCTTCAGGATCGTATTCCCGCCTGCCACGAAGGCCACATACTGGCGACCTTTATATTCATAGACTGACGGGTTCGCTACTGCCGGCGCTTCTGCCTGATCGGACCACAGCTCTTCACCGCTCTCGACCGAGTAGGCACGCACTTTGGCATCCATTGAAGCACCGATGAAGATCACGCCGCCCGCCGTCACTGCCGGGCCACCAATGGTAGGTGAACCCCAGCTCTCCGGCATGAAGAAGCCATACTGCTGGGAGGCGCCAACCGGACGACGCCATTTCACATCGCCCGTATGCATGTCCAGCGCCACGATTTCGCCAAACGGCGGCTGCCAGCACGGCATGCCCAGCCAGTTGCTCGCCACCAGCAGACGCATACCGTACGGGGCGCCTTCCTGTGGGGCAAAGCCGCTTTCGTTACCGGACTCTTTGTCTGCGTTATCGTAATCTTCGCGGCTGTAGAGCTTCACGTACTGGACGATATGCGAGGTGTTGACGATGGCGATCTGTTTTTGCGGATCGAACGCCACCCCACCCCACTGTACGCCGCCCGCGCTATCAGGATAGGTTAGCGTGCCTTCGCCCTTTGTGGTCGGCGGAGTATACATTCCCTCATAGGTCAGGTTATCCCACAGACGAGAGCACTGGCCGCCACCGACGATATCCGCCAGCTTCCAGATTTCCGGTTTTTTCGACTGGTCGAGCAGCGGTGCGGGTTTGGTCGGGAACGGCTGCGTGGGCGAGAGAACTTCACCCTGAACCGAACCATCACCCTGCGGAACCGGACGTTCTTCGATTGGCCATACGTCCTCCCCCGTCAGGCGGTTAACCACGAACAGGAAACCCTGCTTGGTGGCCTGAATCAGCGCCGGGATCTGCTTGCCGTCTACGGTGATGTCCATCAGCGTCGGGGCGGAGTTAATATCGTAATCCCAGACGTCGTGGTGTACCCATTGACGGGACCAGACCACTTTACCGGTGTTGATGTCCAGCGCGGTGGTCGAGGTACCAAGCGGAATAGCGTCCACGCGGTTGCCGCCCCAATAGTTGGGAGATGGCGATGAAACCGGGAGATAGACCAGCCCGTTGGCCTCATCGGCGGACATGTGCGTCCAGACGTTGGCGGTACCGGTACGCTTGCGAATCTCTGCCGGGATCGCCTCAAAGGTCCATTCAAGCTTACCGGTCTGGGCGTTGACTGAAAATACGGTGCCCGGAGGGGCTTCGGCATAGGCCCAGTCCTTCCCGGCCCAGCCCACCAGCAGATGGTTGCCGACAACGGTTGGCGGTTGCAGGACAGAGAGCGGATACTTCGCGTTAACGGTATTCCACTGGTTCAGATCCAACACGCCGTTATTCGCAAAGCCGCTGCAAGGTTTGCCTGAATCGGCGTCCAGCGCAAAGAGCTTGCCGTCAACGGTGCCCATATAAACCATCTTCTGGCATGCCTCTCCGCTCACCGGATTTTTGGCCTGCCAGTAGGAAACGCCGCGGTTTTTCAGCACTGGCTGGGTCAGCGCCTTGCGCGACGATTTCGTGTCATAATGCCACTTCTCTTTACCCGTCCCCGGATCCAGCGCAATCAGGCGATCGAATGGCGTGCCAATGTAGAGCGTATCGTTGGCGAAAATGGGCGTTGCGGACCAGACGGTAGCTGGCGTATCGCCTTTACCATCCGAGACGTCGCCGGTATGGAATTCCCAGACTTTCGTTAATTTCCCGACATTATCCGCCGTAATTTGGGTCAGGGGGCTGTATTTCTGCGCGTTAAGCTGGCCGTGGAAGCTGTCCCAGGTGGGCGAGCCGGGCACCAGCGGCGTCGCGGGCTGGCTGGCCGAGGCGACTTTCTTTCCGTCACCGCTGCCGGTTGAGGCATCGTCGGTGGTTTTTGTGGTTCCGGGTGCCTGCTGATCGGCGGCATCAATGTTAAGCGATTCCTGGGTCCCCTGAGAGGCCTCAGTGGCCTTATCCTGCGCCTGTAGCGCGAGCGGAGCGACCAGCAGCGCCAGCGCCGTCATGCTGACTTTTATGAAGGGATAATGCTTATCGTTGTGCACGGGCGGCTCCTCAGCTTCTGACGCGATGGTTGTAACGGGCGGAATGGCTGCTCAGCATAATCAGACCTATCAGGCCGACCACCATGGCTGCCGTTATGATGTACTGGTGCAGCAGCGCGGCGGCAAAACCAATACCCGCCAACACCACCAGGGTGACAATAATCAGGAAAACGCGCGCCCCGCGACGCGATGCCGCGCGTAGCATAACGGTCAGGATCGCCAGCACTACGCTGGCAATGACCACGCCCAGTGCGCCAATGGTGCCAGTGACGCCGGTAAGCGGCGTCCACCAGGCGTATAGCGCCACCGCGAAGGCTATTATCGCGGTCAGCAGCAGCAACATGCTGCCGACCCGCGAGGATTGAGAATGCAACATACCAGGAATCCCCCTCTAAAAATGCAAAATTGACCATTATTAAGGCGTTTTCGTGGATATATGCCCCTGCTGCCCGCCGCTATTAAGGCAACGCGACGTGTGGAGCGGCGGCATATTTCACTAAACGTAACTGAGTATAGAAGAGGATTTTTTTATGGGGCGTTTAATAGCAGGCATAAGACGCCTTGTGCCCCTTCGCCACCATAAAGATAGCGTTATGTTACAAGACAGTTTGAAAGCTACGAGCAGGTTACGTGATTGTCTATATCCTGTTTTTTAATTTGAGGCATAACGGGATAATTTTCCATCCAATAAAATAATTAAATAAGCCCCCCTTCAATATGATGGCGCCTTATGTTACTTAATAAAACAGGGTATTTATTTTTTAATTAACAGACGTGCAGGCAGGGAAAGTCAGTCGTTATTTGTTCGTTAATTTAACAAATCCCCTTCTTAATTAACCGCCTGTTAAAGCATCGTCAAAGAATAACGATAGTTATTGCAGGCATACACATAAGGTTTACGGTATGCGAAATCAAACCCCTCCCACCCGTGGTGTAATGGCGCAGCAACGACTACAGGCAGATAAAAACTAAATAAGTCGTCGCTCCTCTAACAACGCGGTAAAATATGATGAATAAAGCCACCACTCTCTCAGCTAATATTACAACACGCTCTAACTGGCACTGGCAGGATAACATCTGGACGCTGGGCCTCTACGGTACAGCCGTCGGGGCGGGAACGCTGTTCCTGCCCGTGGAAATCGGCACCCGTGGTCCGGTTATTTTCCTGGTCATGCTCCTGCTGGGGCTGCCGTTATCCCTGATCCCCCATTTACTCCTTTGTCGTGTGTATATGCGAGAAGAGAAGAATGAAAACGGCACGTTGCCGATCTTCGGCTCCTTCTTCAGCGGACGGGGTGAAAAGCTGATCACCCTGTTCTATTGTGTGACCTTCTTCCCGGTAACCCTGGTTTACGGGGTGGCGCTGATTAATGCGCTGAGTAATTTACTGGTGGAGCATCTGCATATTACCGCGCTCAGTCGTGGGCCATTGTCGTTTATCGTGGTTGCCGCACTTTATGTGGTGCTTAGTAAGGGCCGGGACAGAGTCGTGGCCATTATGAGCGCGCTGGCGCTGCCGTTCGCGGCATCTGTACTGCTGATCGCCATATCACTTATCCCGGGATGGCATCTGTCTAACCTGACCAATACGGCCGCTGAAATGAACGCCACGCCGCTGCCGGTAACGCTGAAAAATATCTGGCTGACGCTGCCGCTTATTACCTTCTCGTTTTGCTCTGCGCCTATGGTCTCTCCGCTGAGCTCTTACTACCGGGAGAGGAAAGCGGAGGGCGAGAAAAAGGCACTGTTCGTGATCCGCATCGCCTATTTAGCCATCTTCGCCAGTATCCTCTTTTTCGTGCTGAGCTGCGTGCTGGGGATCCCGCATGACAACTTTGTACGGGCGAAGGCGGAAAACCTGAATGTGCTGTCCGTGATGAAAGGAAACGGTGATTTCAGCCTGATTTACCACATTGCCCCGCTCATCGCTATCATCGGTATGACGAAATCCTTTCTCGGCGTAGGCCTGTCGGTCGCACAAACGTTTGGTCAGCTGGCTGCCAGCGTATCCGGCAAAAAGGCCAGCGCCAGCAAGCGGCTGGCCTCTCTGGCGCTGTTCCTGCTGACCTATGGCATTGTTTATGCCAATCCGGATGTGCTCAGCCTGATTGAAATGTTCTGCGGACCACTGATCGCGGTGATCCTGTTCCTTATCCCTGCGTACCTCATATACACCCGCCCCTCGCTGGCGGAGCTTCGCGGCGTGACGGTGTTTCTGGTTGTTCTGGGCGGACTGGCAACGCTGTCTGCATTGCTCTGGACAATGCTTTAGCCTGAACGCCGTTTGACTGTACCCATATACAGTAGTATTTTACGTTCAGGCTGAATCACATGCGTAATATCCATAAGGTAAACAATCATGTTTGTGGAACTGGTTTATGACAAGCGAAACGTACAGGGGCTGGAGGGAGCCAGGGAAATCATCCTGGCCGAGCTGACTAAACGCGTGCACCGGATTTTTCCTGATGCCAGCGTGACGGTTAAGCCAATGCAAGCGAACGGCCTGAACAGCGACGCCAGCAAAAGCGACCGTGAAAAGCTCAACCGCATGCTCGAGGAGATGTTCGAAGAGTCGGATATGTGGTTGATACAAGAGTAACCGGGCGCAAAGCCCGGTTCTGTTTTCAACTAACAATACCCCTGTGTATTCAGGCCGCGATTTTCCAGCATCGGTTCAATCTCAGAAGCATGCCCGCGCGACTTTTTCTCCCTGCCCTATACTTTCAGTCTGACTGACTGGAGGTTTCTATGTGTGGACGTTTTGCACAAGCCCAAACCCGTGAAGAATATCTGGCTTACCTAGCCGACGAAGGCGAACGCGATATCGCATATGACCCTGAACCCATTGGCCGCTACAACGTTGCGCCCGGTACCAAAGTGCTGCTGTTAAGCGAACGTGACGAACAACTGCACCTCGATCCGGTATTCTGGGGCTACGCGCCTGGATGGTGGGACAAAGCACCACTGATTAACGCGCGTGTAGAAACCGCAGCCACCAGCAGAATGTTTAAACCTCTTTGGCAGCATGGCCGGGCGATCTGCTTTGCCGATGGGTGGTTCGAATGGAAAAAGGAAGGCGACAAGAAACAGCCGTATTTTATTCATCGGGCCGACGGGCAGCCGATATTCATGGCGGCGATCGGCAGTACGCCGTTTGAGCGCGGCGATGAAGCCGAGGGATTTCTCATAGTGACCTCTGCTGCGGATAAAGGCCTCATTGATATACACGATCGACGGCCGCTGGTTCTGTCGCCAGAAGCAGCAAGAGAATGGATGCGACAGGATGTTGGCGGGAAAGAAGCGGAAGAGATTATTGCCGACGGTACAGTACCCGCCGACGAGTTTATTTGGCATGCTGTAACTCGCGCCGTGGGGAACGTGAAGAATCAGGGGGCGGAGTTAATCGAGGTGGCTCATAAAATGGAAAAATGAGCTGCATACCCATTATGACCAGGAAGCGATGCCGCTCGGCGTTAATCCTGGAGAATCGTTCATTCCCTTTCTTCAATCCAGTTCACAAGCTCCGCAAACTGAGTTTCTGAAAATACCGCAATACCATGCTCGGAGAGTAATGACGCTGCCACTCCCATACCCGATTTACGCTGATTACTGAAAGAACCGTTGTAGATAAACTGAGTTCCGCACGTTGGACTACCATCAGTTAACAAAGCAGCAGTACATCCTGCTTCTTGTGCTGCTCGCAGAGCCAGCCAGGCTGCAAGTTGATAATGCCCGGTAACATCTGTTCCGGTGTTTTCAATTATTCTGGCTTGTCCACGCATTACGTCTTTACCCTCAGCAGACATAATCTCAGCGGGTGGTCTCGGAACAGGTAGCCCCGCAGCCAACTCAGGGCAGTGCATCACCAGGCGCTGCTCCTGTTGCCAGCGAGCAAGTTGATGAGTCATCTGCGCTTTCTCTTTCCCGTTATAACGGACTTTAAGGCCCATCAGGCAGGCACTGACCAGTATTTTATTTATCATTATTTAATAGTATTAAGATCCTAAACGCCTACGATTTTAACACCTTAACCCTTTTCATGAATTTGACGTGGCAGCGTCTTTAGCTGGTACATAGCTGACGCTATGATCGGTGCCCTGTCCCGTGGAACTTTTTGAATAATGCCGGGTGATAATACGAAGGTGGCTGTCCTGTGACACGGCGGAACATCGTTGCGAAGGATGATGCATTATCGTATCCAAGAGTCAAGGCTACTTCATTTACGGGTTTTCCCGTTATCAACAATGCCAGCGCGCTAACCACGCATGCTCGTTGGCGCCAGACAGAAAATGACATGCCCATTTGCTTAAGGAAATGGCGACGAAAGGTGCTGTCGCTCATGAACAGCGCATTTGCCCAGCGCTCTGCTGGATCATGGATTGAGGGATTGAGTAAAAACGCCTGACAAAGAGCCAGTAGGGCCGGATGTCGCGGCAGCGGAATATCGAATTCGCGAACCGGCATAGCCGCCAGCTCCAATATCATCAGATTTATCAGTGCACGGTCACGCGTGCTTTCATACAGTGGCGGTAAATCCACTGACTCAAGCAATAGCTGACGTAATAATGGCGATACGCTAATAACTTCACAACGAGGATATTTTAAGAAGGCATTCACGAAATCTGGTTCTATATACAGACTGCGAGTAGTCACGCCAACAAATTTGACGGCGTGCATAGTTTCGGGTGGGATCCAAACAGCATGTTGTGGAGGAACAATCCACTCTCCATCCTGGGTTATGACATGCATTAATCCGGTCGCGCCATATAGCAGCTGCGCGCGGCGATGTTTGTGCTGTGGCAGCATAAATCCCTGCACATAGTCATTGCCTATCGCTACCACTTCACGATCTAGCTGCTCGACCTCTTCAATCTTTACGTTGCGCACACCCGTCTCCTTATGACCGATTTACAAAGGTAATTGAGCGCGGCGCGAATGGGAAGCAGGACGCTACCGGTATAAGCTGCGAAATCATTTTCAGGTCGAGGGTATGATTTTGAATGATATCGCAATCATTGCGCTGGCAGGCTTTACTACCGGTATTACCACCGTGCTTTTTGGCTTTGGCGGCGGCTTTGTCGTAGTACCATTCGTTTATCAACTAATGCTACGGCAGACCGAACTGGCACTAAACGCCATGCATATCGCGGTTGCTACCTCTACATCGGTGATGATATTTAACGCGGGCTGGGTCACCTATCGAAACTGGCGAGCTTGCGAGCTTTCATCGCAAATGTTATTCCCGTTACTATGGTTTATAGCCATTGGGGCTATCATGGGTTCCTGTCTGGCAGGAATATTTAGTGAGAGTGTTGTTCGCGCGCTGTTCATTTTCTACATGCTGGCAACAATCAGCGATTGTTTGTTGCGTAAGGGTTTTCTCGGAGGAAGTTCTCTGCGTCGCTTGTCATTTCCTGTAGTAACGGGCGGCGGAGTGACCATTGGTATGATAGCCGCATTGCTTGGCGTGGGCGGAAGCGTAATGACGGTACCCCTGTTACGGCGCCATGGTTATGCGATGCGTGAATGCATTAGTGCTTCTAATCCGCTTTCCCTGCCCGTCGCGCTATGTGGTGCCGTGACGTATGCAGTTATTGGCTGGCAAACTATTCCTGTGAATGGATTTCTCGGTTTTATCAACCTGAAAATTTTAGGTATGTTGGTACTAACAGGCTGGGCAGGAATAGTTTTTAGCCGTCGGGTTATACCTGCTGTACCTGATATTTGGCACGCACGAATCTATGTCATGCTGCTGTTCCTGGTGTTACTGGCGATGCTATTTCAGTAACCCTCTTTTATCGCAGCGACTAATGGCCCGTAATTATACCTGTCTCAATGTACCTTTCAGACACAAAGCGGACCAAAGCGTACAAAAAACCGGGCCTCGCGCCCGGTTCTGTTTACACACTAAAAAAGCCTTACGCACTCAATCCGCGATTCTCCAGCATCGGTTCGATCTTCGGATCGTGCCCGCGCCAGTTCCGGTAAAGTTCAGCTAGATCAGTGCTGTTGCCGCGGGACAAAATCGCCTCGCGGAATGTCTGTCCGTTTTCGCGGGTCAAACCACCCTGCTCGACAAACCACTGATAGCCATCGTCCGCCAGCATTTGCGTCCACAGGTAAGCGTAATACCCCGCCGCGTACCCGCCGCCGAAGATATGGGCGAAATAGCTGCTGCGATAGCGCGGCGGTACGGCTGGAAGATCCAACCCCTCTTTTTTCAACGCGGCGGCTTCAAAGGCTTCCACGTCTTCAACGGGCTCCTGAATGCCGTGCCAGTTCATATCCAGCAGCGCGGCGCTCAATAGCTCCGTCATGTCATAACCCTTGTTAAACTGGGTCGCATTGAGCATTTTTTCCCGCAGCGCATCCGGCATCGGTTCGCCGGTTTGATAATGACGAGCAAAGTGCGCAAACACCTGCGGATGGCTGGCCCAGTGTTCATTGATCTGCGACGGAAATTCAACGAAATCACGCGGCGTGTTGGTGCCTGAAAGCGTGGCATAGCGCTGGCTGGCAAACAGACCATGCAGGGTATGGCCAAACTCGTGGAACAGGGTAATCACATCATCCCAGGAGATCAGCGCGGTTTGCCCGTTCGCCGGTTTTTGATAGTTGCAGACGTTATAAATCACCGGACGCGCAGCAAACTCGTAAGACTGCTCAACAAAATTCCCCATCCACGCACCGCCCGCTTTGGAATCACGCGCGAAAAAGTCGCCATAGAACAGCGCCATGCCTTCACCCGTGTGGTCGAAAATCTCCCACACGCGAACATCCGGGTGATAAACCGGAATATCGAAACGCTCGACAAAACGAATACCGAACAGCTGCGTGGCGGTCCAGAATACGCCATCTTCAAGCACGGTATTGAGCGCGAAATAGGGTTTGATCTGCGACTCATCCAGCGCGTATTTCGCTGAGCGCACGCGTTCGGCATAAAACGCCCAGTCCCAGGCCTGCACCGTAAAACCGCCCTGCTCGTCGTCGATGACTTTCTGAATATCCGCCTGCTCCAGCGCAGCCCTGCCGCGCGCCGCAGGCACTATTCCGCGCATGAATTCGAGCGCGGCTTCCGGCGTTTTCGCCATTTGATCGGCAATGCTCCAGCTCGCATAGTTGTCAAAGCCGAGCAGCTGCGCCTGTCTTGCCCGTAACGCGGTAAGCCGACGGATCAACTCGCGCGTATCGTTTTCGTCGCCTTTCTGAGTGCGTTCCCAGCCCGCGCTGAACAACCTTTTACGGGTCTCGCGCAACGCCAGCGCCGCCAGCGCGGGCTGTTGCGTGGTATTCAAAAGCGGGATCAGCCAGCGCTCCTTCAGCCCTTTTTCTGCGGCAGCGTGAGCCGCGGCAGCCATCTCCTCCGCACTGAGCCCGTCAAGCTGGCGAACATCGTCCACCACCAGCCCTCCCGCCTTATTCGCCGCGAGCAGGCGCTGGTTGAACTGGCTGGTCAGGGTGGCGGCTTCGGTATTCAGAGATTTCAGCTCGGCTTTTTCATCGGCGTTCAGACGCGCGCCCGCAAGAACAAAGTGCTGATACGTCTCCTCCGTCAGTCGGCGGGATTCGGCATCCAGCGCCTCGCGATCCTGCCAGACGGCTTCCACGCGGGCGAAAAGCGTATCGTTTAGCCAGATATCGTTCGCCAGCCCGGCCAGTTCGGTGGAGAACTGCTCGTCCAGCGCCTGAAGATCATCGTTAGTGTGTGCGGACGTCATGGCGAAGAATACGCTGCTCACGCGCGACAGCATGGCCCCGCTTTTTTCAAGCGCCAGCACGGTGTTATCGAAGTCCGGCGCGGCGCGCTGCGCGATAATCGCGTCAATGTCTGCACGCTTCAGGCGCATTGCTTCATCAAACGCCGGGCGATAATGGCTGTCGTTGATCGCATCAAAACGTGGCGCCTGATAAGGCAACAGGCTAATTTCAAAAAAAGGATTGTTGACCGACATCGTTTACTCCTGAGCACGGTATTTCTCCCCAGAGTAGGCCAGCCTGCGCCGGCCTGCAATGGCGTCATACAAATGTTGCCTTAACGACGTGCCGGAGAGCGTGCTATGTTAGTACAACACAAAAAGCGTTGAGGAACAGTGAGATGATTATTTTAGTTACCGGGGCGACAGCGGGTTTTGGTGAAAGCATCACGCGTCGCTTCGTCGCCAACGGACACAAAGTGATTGCAACGGGGCGTCGTCAGGAGCGTTTGCAGGAGCTAAAAGACGAGCTGGGTGACAGCATTCTGACCGCACAGCTGGACGTCCGCAACCGCGCCGCCATTGAAGAGATGATTGCCAACCTGCCTGCCGAATGGCGTGAAATTGACGTGCTGGTCAATAACGCTGGCCTGGCGCTGGGTATGGAGCCTGCCCACAAAGCCAGCGTGGAAGACTGGGAGAACATGATCGACACCAACAACAAAGGCCTGGTGTACATGACCCGCGCCGTGCTGCCGGGCATGGTTGAACGTAACCGTGGTCATATCATTAACATCGGTTCCACCGCCGGAAGCTGGCCTTACGCGGGCGGCAACGTCTATGGCGCGACCAAAGCCTTTGTCCGCCAGTTCAGTCTGAACCTGCGCACCGACCTGCACGGAACCGCGATCCGCGTGACCGATGTTGAACCGGGTCTGGTAGGCGGAACCGAATTCTCCAACGTGCGTTTCAAAGGCGATGACGCGAAAGCGGATAAAACCTATGAAAACGCGAATGCGCTGACGCCGGAAGATATCACCGAAACCGTCTGGTGGGTCGCGAATTTGCCGAAGCATGTCAACATCAACACGGTTGAGATGATGCCCGTCAGCCAGACCTATGCCGGACTCAGCGTGCATCGCGGGTAATTCACCCTTCCCGGCCTGCGGGCCGGGTATGTGATGGCAGGGAAAAGAATGGTAGTATGTTCAGGTTAACTCTCTGAGAAATCACAACCCATGGCCGCTGAATCGCAACTTAATCCTACCCAGCCCGTTAATCAGCAAATATATCGCATCTTACGCCGTGATATTGTTCGCTGCCTGATCCCACCGGGAACGCCACTCTCAGAAAAAGAGGTTTCGGTACGTTTTGACGTTTCCCGTCAGCCCGTGCGCGAGGCGTTTATTAAACTCGCAGAAAACGGCCTTATTCAGATCCGCCCACAGCGCGGCAGCTATGTAAATAAAATTTCGCTTTCGCAGGTACGGAATGGCTGTTTTGTTCGCCAGGCCATCGAGTGCGCCGTGGTGCGTCGCGCCGCGTCGCTCATCAACGATAACCAGTGCTACCTGCTGGAGCAAAACCTGCATCAGCAACGAATCGCCATCGACCGCAAACAGTTAAACGACTTTTTCCAGCTGGACGACGAGTTTCACCAGAAACTGGCGCAGATCGCCGAGTGCCAGCTCGCGTGGGATACCGTTGAAAACATCAAAGCGACCATCGACCGAGTGCGCTACATGAGCCTCGACCATGTTTCTCCGCCAGAGATGTTGCTGCGCCAGCATCATGATATTTTCAGCGCGCTGGAAAAACGCGACGTGGAAGCCGTAGATAAAGCGATGACGCTTCACCTTCAGGAAATTAGTGAGTCAGTTCAGTTAATTCGTCAGGAAAACCGCGAGTGGTTCAGCGAAGAATAAAACCTCGCCGCCCCCTTTCGGTTGCGGCGAAGTAATTAGCGGACCACTAACACCGGAATAGTGGCGTAGCGCAGGATAGTTTCAGCATTTGAACCCAGCAGATGGGTTGTCATGCTCGGATTTCTTGATCCAATAACAATAACGTCATATTTCCCCTCTTTGCTGAGCTTGATGATTTCATCGCGTACGTTGCCGAAGCGAACTTCACAATCAATATTTTCCGGGGACATATCAAAGAGCCGTTTCAGCGCCTTCATCTTCTTATCAGACTCGGCGGTCATATACTCTTCGAACTTCTTAATATCGGCATTGAACCCCCGCAGTAATGAACGGCTGCTGTTAGGGAGAATGTTGACCAGGGTGATCGTCGCGCCTTCCGCCTTCGCGAGGTTGACCGCATGGCGTACCGCTTTATCGCTCAAATCCATTTCAAACACGTCAACAGGCATCAAAATTTTCTTATACATAAGCCTGACTCCTTTTCCGATGAAGGGTTATTTTCTGTCTCCAGAATGACATTGTGGATATAAACAAAGCCTAAACACTTGCATCCGGAAACTATCAATTAAGGAAAATAACTGTCCGCTTTGTAAAGTGGTGTCCTGAACCGTCAACGCCTGCATGAAATAAGAAAAAAGTGTGAGCTTGATCAAAAGCAAATAATTTCGTTAAAGAGAGGCGTATTAATAGTGCCCCGTGAACGGCAGCCGTCGAATTAGCGCCGTAGCGGATAAGTACGAGAGGAGAAAATACCATGATGACATACGACCGTAACCGAAATGCAATCACCACTGGCAGCCGCGTCATGATTAGCGGCACAGGTCAGTTCGGCGTGATTAAAGCAATCCACAGCGACGGCCTTAATGCCGAGCAGGTGCGTCGTGGTAAAACGGTTGAAGTGGAAGGATGCGAAGGTAAGTTCGAACCGATTGAGCTGATTCGCCTGGGGATGCACTAAGCTGCGCCCCGACATGCCGCCGCGGACGGCGGCATGTCATAGCGTTAAAGCCGGGTGGCGTACTCAGCAACCGTGGCCTTCGCGCCTTTTTGCAGCAACGTCTGATAAGCCTGCATGACCGACGCCACAAACACCGCGTCCTTCGGCAGCTCGTTACCGAAAATAGCCTCAATGCCTAACAGCGCATTAACGCGGCTTTCGCCTTCAGCGCTACCGTTTACCGCCGCCTGAATCACCGCCAGCTGCGGGTCGCTCACCTCAATCGGGTTACCCTGCTCATCCACACCGCCGACATAACGCATCCAGCCCGCCACACCGAGGGCCAGCAGCGGGAAGGGTTTCTGGTGGACCAGGTGCCAGCGCACGGAATCGAGCATCCGCTGCGGCAATTTCTGGCTACCGTCCATGGCGATTTGCCAGGTGCGGTGACGCAGGGCCGGATTGCTGTAGCGCGCGATCAACAGGTCAGCATAGTGAGCTAAATCCACCCCCTTCACTTTCAGAGTCGGCGCCTGCTCTTTCAGCATCAGCGCATGCGCGGCTGCGCGATAATGTTCATCTTCCATGCAGTCGTTAATGTGCTGATAACCGGCAAGGTAGCCGAGATAGGCCAGGAACGAGTGGCTGCCGTTAAGCATTCGCAGCTTCATCTCTTCAAACGGAATAACATCAGAAACCAGTTCCGCACCGGCCTTTTCCCACTTTGGACGTCCGGCGACGAAATTATCTTCCACCACCCACTGGCGGAACGGCTCGCAGGCGACACCTGCCGGATCGCGTACGCCGGTCAGCTGTTCGATTTTATCCAGCGTGTCAGCCGTGACGGCGGGCACAATACGGTCCACCATGGTTGACGGGAAGGTGACGTTCGCTTCAATCCAGTCGGCCAGTTCGCCGTCAACAGCGCGCGCGTAGGCGCAGGTGACATTGCGCATCACGTGGCCGTTCTCCGGCATGTTATCGCATGACATCACGCTGAATGCTGGCAGCCCCACCGCCTTACGCCGCGCCAGCGCTTCAACCACAACGCCCGGCGCAGATTTCGGCTGATGGGGGTTTTGCAGGTCGGCAACGATTAACGGATGATCAAACATCAGTTGTCCTGTTGCCGGGGAATGGCAATACCCTTTCTCGGTGATGGTCAGGGAAACAATGGCGACCTGTGGCTCGCACAGCGCCGCCAACACGGTTTCCAGCCCGTCGACCTGCGCATGCAGCGCGTTTTTGACGACGCCGACCACGCGCGCTGTCCACGCCTCGGCAGACATCTCTGCCACGGTATAAAGGTTATCCTGTGCCTTCAGATCGGCGATCTGCTGTTCGCCGCCAATCAGGTTAACTTCGCAGTAACCCCAGTCGCTGCCCTGTTCTGCGGCGAGTATATCGGTGTACACCGCCTGGTGCGCGCGGTGGAACGCGCCAAACCCTAAATGAACAATGCGTGCCTTGAGGCTGTCGCGATCGTACTGAGGACGCGTTGCCTTCGCCTGTAATAACTGGTTTTCCATGATTGAGACTCGTTAATTAATGAAAGCTGTGATCCGCTGCCGCTTCCTTTTAAGAGCGGCAGCGCCTGCTGACTACACCAACTAGAATGGCAGTCGGAGTCAAAAACGCTGCCATTAACCATACTGATACGTCGTTTTCAGATCTTGATTTACATTAACTTTTCGCCATGTGGTGTGACATCAGTGAAAAGTTGTGTGACAGGTAGCGCAAGATATAAACCATTAACGCCGTGAAGAGAGCGCGCCGTAGGCTACCGCTTCTTTACGCGGCGCTTCGGCTGCATCTTCGGCTTCACTCAGATCGCGGTCGCGCACTTCCGGCATCAGCAAAGCGGAGACCAGTCCAATCAGCGAGTACGCCACCAGCATCGCCACAATTGGCCACCAGGACCCGGTCATATTGCAGAAGATCCCCGCCAGCACCGGACCAAAGCCTACGGCCACCAGCCCTCCCGCCTCTTTCGAGATTGCCATGCGGGTAAAGCGGTTCCGCGAACCAAACATCTCTGCCATGGTGATGTTTTCCAGCGCAAACAGCCCGAGGACCGCAAAGTTATGAATAACGATGATAGAGAGCATAATCACGCCCGGCGCGTAACTCTTATCAACAATAATCGACAGCATCGGGTAAGCCAGAATAATGGCTGAAATGTTAAGGATGATATACGGCAGACGGCGCCCCACTTTATCGGACAGCCAGCCCAGCAGCGGAATGGTGAGGAAGCCGAGAATCGAACTGATCATCAGCGCATCGGTTGGGATCGCCTTATCAAATAACAGCGTCTGCACCAGATACCCGGCAAGGAAGGTCTGGATAAGCCCAGAGTTACCGGCCTGGCCAAAGCGCAGCCCCGTCGCCAGCCAGAACGATTTGCTCTTAAACATCGCGCCTAATGAGGTATCCTGCGCCGCCGCTGGCGCAACGGTTTCGGCGTCGTTAACCTTCTCAAACACCGGGCTCTCTTTAAGGTTCATACGCAGCCAGATGGCGAAGATCATCACCACCACGCTGGCGAGGAATGGCACGCGCCAGCCCCAGGCAATAAGTTCTTCACGATCGAGGGCAAAGAACATCACGGCCCAGATCGCCGTGGCGCTCAGCGTTCCGCAGTTGGTGCCCATGGCCACCAGCGAGGAGATGATGCCGCGTTTACCCTTCGGCGCGTACTCCGCCAGCATGGTGCCCGCACCAGAGATTTCTGCCCCCGCGCCCAGCCCCTGAATAATACGCAGCGTCACCAGCAGCACCGGTGCGAAAATCCCGATCTGCGCGTAGGTCGGCAGCACGCCGATTAAGGTGGTGCAGATCCCCATCATGGTGATGGTGATAAACAGCACTTTTTTACGGCCAATTCTGTCGCCCATTCTGCCGAAAATAAATGCCCCGACAATACGCGCGATGTAGCCTGCGCCGTAGGTGCCCATCGCCAGGATCAGCGCCATGGCCGCCGATTGCTCAGGGAAGAAAATTTCATGAAACACCAGCGCGGCGCCAAGGGAGTAGAGCTGGAAATCCATAAATTCCAGGGCGGTGCCCAGCCAGCCAGATACGGCGGCTTTCACCAAATCTGACGTACTTCTTTGAGGTTGTGCTTGAGTCATAATGGCTATCTCTGAAAGGTAAGATGCGTACCACTTAGAGCCTGTCTTCGCAGGCTCTTAACCGCGTGAATTATTATTGGTCGAACGTGAGCAAGACTTTGCAGCACTGCCGCTGGTCTTTTTCAAACAGTTCGATGGCGTCTGTAACGTGGTGATAGTCAAATGTATGGGTGACCAGTTTTTCAGGGTCGATCAGCCCTTTTTCCAGCCAGTCAATGACCACCGGGAATTTGTTGGCATTCAGGCGCGAAGAGAAGATCGACAGCTCTTTGCCGGTGATCCCCTGCTGCACGATCTGGCTCGGGTCGCTGGAAAATCCCATCAGCACGATGCGCGCCGCCGGAGACGCCAGCGTAATCGCTTCCTGCAAAATGGACGGATGACAGGCAGCATCGATGATTAATGTCGGCTTGATGCCTTTTTCATCCAGCGCAGTCTGTAACGACTGCTCGCCGTTGTTGAAGACCCAGTCTGCGCCGCTGCGTTGCGCCATCTCCAGCCGCTCATCAATGCGGTCTACCACGATGACCTGCTTCACCTTGTAAACGCCCTTCAGCGCCTGCACGGTGACCAGCCCCATCGGGCCTGCGCCGTAGATCAGCGCCACGTCCTGTTCGGTGGGTTTCGCCTGCCCCGTCACGTTGGCGGCAATGGTGAATGGCTCAACCATCACCGCGTGTTTGTCAGGGATCGCATCCGGAATGTGCCAGGCATTTTTCGCCGGCACGACGGCGTATTCGCTGAAACCACCGTCGCGATGGACGCCCAGCACCACCAGCGAAGTACAAACGTTCGGTTTTCCAACGGAACATGGGTAGCAGTGCCCGCAGCTGATCACCGGATCAACCGAAACGCGCTGGCCCAGTCGGGTGCCCTCCACGCCTTCGCCAACCGCGTCTATTTCGCCAAAGAACTCGTGACCGATTACCCGCGGGTATTTCGCAAACGGGTTATGCCCGCGATAGATATGGCTGTCTGAACCGCAAATACCGGCGAGCTTAATTTTGACGCGGACGTCGCCTGCCCCCGGCAACGGGAGAGGACGCTCCGCAATCTCCAGCGCATTCGGCTCTTGGATCACTACGCTTTTCATCATTCGCTCCTCGTTTACCAGTTCCAGAGAGTGCCGTCTTCCAGACGGGCCACCGGCAGATAAGCCGGATCGTACGGGTATTTCGCTGCCAGCTTCTCATCAAACTCAATGCCCAGCCCTGGCTTGTCGCCCGGGTGCATATAGCCGTTATCGAAGCGCCAGCTGTGCGGGAACACTTCCAGCATCTGCTCTGAATAACCCATATACTCCTGCACACCAAAGTTCGGTACCCACAGGTCAAAATGCAGCGCCGCGGCGTGGCAAATCGGCGACAGATCCGACGGGCCGTGTGAGCCGGTACGCACCTGGTAGAGTGAGGCAAAGTCCGCAATGCGACGCATCCCGGTGATGCCGCCCGCATGGGTTATGGTGGCGCGGATATAGTCAATGAGCTGCTCTTCAATCAGCTGCTTGCAGTCCCAGATGCTGTTGAACACTTCCCCCACCGCAATTGGCGTGACGGTGTGCTGGCGGATCAGGCGGAAACACTCCTGGTTTTCAGCGGGAGTCGGATCTTCCATCCAGAACAGGCGGTACTCTTCAATACTTTTGCCGAACCGCGCCGCTTCGATGGGCGTCAGACGGTGGTGCATGTCGTGAAGGAGATGTTCACTGAAACCGAACTGGCTGCGCACTGCGTCGAACAGTTTGGGCGTGAAGTCGAGGTATTTCTCGGTGGACCACAGCTGCTCTTCCGGCCAGGCGCCCTTCGTCGCAGGCTCATACGCCAGCCCTTTGCCTTTAGCCATGCCGTAGGTGGTTTTCATTCCCGGCACGCCGCACTGCACGCGAATTGCCTTGAAGCCCATCTCTTTATGACGGGCATAATCTTCCAGCACGTCGTCAATGGTGTGCCCGGTGGTGTGACAATAAACCATCACTCCTTCCCGGGAAGCCCCGCCCAGAAGCTGATAGAGCGGCATGTTCGCGGCTTTCGCCTTAATGTCCCATAGCGCCATATCCACGGCAGAAATCGCTGACATGGTTACCGGACCACGACGCCAGTAAGCGCCTTTATAGAAGAACTGCCAGATATCTTCGATGCGGTGCGCATCGCGGCCAATCAGCTGAGGGCACAGGTGATCTTTCAGGTAAGAGGCAACGGAAAGTTCGCGTCCGTTCAGCGTGGCATCACCCAGGCCGACAATGCCTTCATCGGTCGTAATTTTAAGGGTGACAAAGTTACGCCCCGGGCAGGTGACAAATACTTCAGCCCCGACAATCTTCATAATCCATTTCCTTACATCGCTCGTTGTGATGCAGGAAATTTACGCAACTACACTACTACCATACAAGTATAATGATCGTAAAATCAGCGGGCGATCACACTATAAGGACGCTTATGCGCGTCCCCAACCGGCCACGATGATCAACATGCCGCACAGGGCAATCAGCGCGCCTGCCCAGTCATACAGGCTTAGCCGGACGCCATCGACAACGCGCAGCCACAGCAGCGCGGTACAGACGTACACTCCGCCGTAGGCCGCATATACCCTCCCGCTGGCGGCCGGATGCAGGGTGAGCAGCCAGACAAAAAGGGCCAGGGACACACCCGCCGGGATCAGCAGCAGCGCGGAAGCGCCCCGCTTTAGCCAGAGCCACGGCAAAAAGCATCCGATGATTTCGCACAGCGCGGTCGCGAAAAAAAGCAGCGTCGTTTTGAACATTTTTCTCGTTTCGTGAGGATTGATTTAGACATCATACGCGATAATGTTCACATCGTTCCCATACCTGCCGCGCGGGTATGACACCCTTTCGGATTGGTGTAGAATCCAACGGGGTAATCCGATTGTCTGCACCCGTTTAAAGGAAACGCTATGACTACATTAAGCAAACGCCTTTGTCTGACAGCCGTACTGGCGCTGTCATCGTTCGCCTTCGCCGCAACGGCATCAGCCGAAACCAGCAAACTCATCATTGAGTCTGGTGACAGCGCGCAAAGCCGTCAGAACGCCGCCATGGACAAAGAACAATGGAATGACACCCGCAGCCTGCGTCAGAAAGTGAATAAGCGCGTGGAAAAAGAGTGGGATAAAGAAGACGTCGCGTTTGATGCCCGCGACAAATGCCAGCAAAGTGCCAACGTCAACGCCTATTGGGAGCCTAACACCCTGCGCTGTCTGGATCGTCGCACTGGCCGCACGGTAGCACCGTAATGTCGACGCCGTGTGACGTTAAGCTCCGTCCGTTGGAGCGCGAAGATTTACGCTTTGTTCACCAGCTCGACAACAATGCCAGCGTGATGCGCTACTGGTTTGAAGAGCCTTATGAGGCGTTTGTCGAGCTGTCCGATCTCTACGATAAGCATATCCACGATCAGAGTGAACGCCGGTTTGTGGTGGAGTGCGAAGGTGAAAAAGCCGGGCTGGTTGAACTGGTTGAGATCAACCACGTTCACCGTCGGGCGGAATTTCAGATCATTATTTCACCGGAGCACCAGGGGAAAGGTCTTGCGTCGCGAGCGGCAAAGCTGGCGATGGATTACGGGTTTAACGTCCTGAATCTCTACAAGCTTTACCTTATCGTCGACAAAGAGAACGAAAAAGCGATTCATATCTACCGTAAGCTGGGCTTTATGGTGGAAGGTGAACTGATCCATGAGTTCTTTATTAACGGCGAATACCGTAACACCATACGCATGTGCATTTTCCAGCATCAGCATCTGGCCGGGCATAAGTCCTCCTCCGCCAGCCTGCTTAAACCCACCGCGCAGTAACCTGCGCGGTTTTATTCTCAATAATATTCAATGCTGTTTTTGATGGTGTACTTGCGCTCAACGGCAGGTTTGACGCTGTCATCTGTTATCACCAGCTCACAGTTCACCGGGTTGTTGTGGCGATCGTAATCACAGCTCTGCTTTACATTGCCCATCGGTTTATCGTTCAACAGGCTTACCGCCGTATAATCCATGCGCTTGCGCAGATCTTTCGAAGGCACCGACTTGACCGATAAACGCTGGTCGCCGGAAACCGTAGTTTTACCCAGCGGGTAGCCGTCGGCGTCATACTGGTACTTCACTTCCATCTCTTTACTGTGCGCTGCAACCACAAACCCGTTATCGTCGGTGTCCCACGTCAGGCCGGCAGACGGCAGTTCCGCCAGCTGGCATTTCCCCTGCAACTTTACCTTCTGCTGCTGGGTTTCCGCATCGACGTAGTAGTTAGCATCCAGCACCAGCGCAACGCCCGTATTCGCTTCGAGATCGTGCAGTTCAAGCGTATCGAAACACCCTTCCGTTGACATCGTGCCGGTCACACGTTTAGAGACTTCACCCTTATCGTTGAATAGCGTCTGGGTAAAATCCTTCACCGGCCCGCGCAGAGGATCAAAGTCAAACTCGTTCGAAAAGCTCGCCATCTCTGGCGTAAATGACAGCGGCGCGGTGTTGTTGTCGCATCCCACCAGTACCGTTGCCAGTAGCGTTATCGCTGCGTATTTGTTCACATCATTTACCGTTCAGAGAGAGATACAATCATATTAGCAAATACAGCAACTTACATAACAGCACTTCATTTGACTCTTCGCGCTTTATAAATCCGTCGTTTGCATTGACGAAACCTGCCAAAGTGGCTACTTTGGGCGCGGAAGATTCCACACTATTATAAAATTAGATTCTTAAATTTTCGGGTTAACATCATGATTTACGACTGTTTTTTATACTATGACGAAGATATGTTGCTCGACATCAGATTACATACTCTCGCTGATGTCGTTGACCGTTTTGTCATTGTAGAAGCAACACACTCTTTTACGGGCATACCGCGAGAATTGCATTTCGATATTACGAAGTTTGCCAAATTCAAAGACAAAATCATTTACGTGCCTTTTGACGCGCAGCCTATTTTAAACCGGGCGGATAATAACCAGGTTGATGCATGGGCAAATGAAGCAGCGCTTCGCAACTCCATTATGAACGGGTTAAAAGACGCGGCAGACGACGATCTGATTCTGGTGTCAGACGTTGACGAAATCTTCTCTCCCGACACGGTCAGGGCCATTAATCCGCGCGCGCTCTGCACGACTATTCATCAAAACGTATTCAACTATCAGTTTAATCTCCAGGTTCACAACACGGATGGTACGCCTAGAAAATGTACTTTGCCGCGCGCGACGTCCTATTACAACCTTAAGCATTTCTTCCACGGTGAGCCTGAATCTTTCCGAAACTGGAAGCGTGCGCGCAAAGATAAAAACTGGTCATGGTTTAAATGGAACTGGCTAAAAATCAATAATAAGATTGTGAAAGATGGCGGCTGGCATTTCTCCTGGGTAATGACCCCAGAAAGAATTTCTGAAAAAATGTCTACCATTTCTCATACCGAATACGATCTGCCGGAATTCAATAACCCGGAACATATTATGAAGGTTATCACAAACGCCGAAGATATCTGGGGACGAGACCGAAAACTGGTCAGGCAAGAGGTATCAAAACGCACCCTGCCTTCTTATCTGGTAGACAATCAGCACCATTATTCGCAATTTATTTTATGACGCAGGCAGGGCTCCAGGACAATTCAGAAAGACAGACCCAAAAACAAAAGCTTACCCTAGCCCTGCTATGCTTACAGTCTACACAGTGAAAAGGAGCTACAGATGAAACGGTTACCCTGGATTACCGCCCTGCTGTTAATGAGTGCTTCACCCGCTCTTCTTGCGGCCCCGGATTCCTGCGAGCGCGTGAAAAGCGACATTCAGCAGAAGATTATCAACAACGGCGTACCGGAGTCTGGCTTTACCCTGAACATCGTCCCGAACGATCAGGCCGATCAGCCGGATGCGCAGGTCGTTGGGCATTGTGCCAACGATACTTTCAAAATTTTGTATACCCGCACCAGTAGCGGCAACTACCCGGTGAGCGGCGCAGGTACGCAGGAGAATGCGCCCGCTGAGCCGCAATGATTTTCCCACTCAATTCCCCTGATTTGACGAGGATTAATATTTAATACCTCTAAATAAGTAACATTCCCCCCATCATTAGCCCGGTTGTAGTCACGGGTGAAAATAATTATTAACAATGATGGGGTGAGTCATGTCCGAAGTTGAACATCACGGCGGGATAAGCCGTCGAACTCTGGTTAAATCTACTGCCATAGGATCTCTGGCGCTTGCCGCCGGTGGGATCGCATTACCTTTTGGTCTGAAAAGCGCCGCCGCCGCTGTGCAGTCCGCTATTCAGCCCGCAGAAGACAAAGTCGTCTGGGGCGCCTGCTCGGTAAACTGCGGTAGCCGCTGCGCTCTGCGTCTGCACGTTCGCGATGACGAAGTCTATTGGGTTGAGACGGATAATACCGGCGAGGATGTTTACGGCAACCATCAGGTTCGCGCCTGCCTGCGAGGCCGTTCAATTCGCCGTCGCATCAATCACCCAGACCGTCTGAACTATCCGATGAAACGCGTGGGCAAACGCGGAGAAGGCAAGTTTGAGCGTATCACCTGGGAAGAAGCGCTGGACACCATCGCCGCGAGTCTGAAAAGCGTGGTCGAAAAATACGGCAACGAAGCGGTCTACATTAACTACTCCTCCGGAATTGTAGGCGGCAACATCACCCGTTCCTCCCCTTACGCCTCGCTGGTCGCGCGCCTGATGAACTGCTACGGCGGCTTCCTCAGCCACTACGGCACCTACAGCACCGCGCAGATCGCCTGCGCAATGCCCTACACCTACGGCAGCAACGACGGCAACAGCACATCGGATATCGAAAACACCAAACTGGTGGTGATGTTCGGCAATAATCCGGCGGAAACGCGCATGAGCGGCGGCGGTATCACATACTTCCTTGAGCAGGCGCGCGAACGGTCAAACGCGCGGATGATCGTTATCGATCCGCGTTATACCGACACTGCCGCAGGGCGTGAAGACGAGTGGATCCCGATTCGTCCGGGCACCGATGCCGCGCTGGTGGCAGGTATTGCGTGGGTGCTGATTAATGAAAATCTGGTCGATCAACCTTTCCTCGATAAATACTGCGTGGGTTATGACGAAAAAACCCTGCCGGAAGGCGCACCGGCTAATGGTCATTACAAAGCCTATATTCTCGGCCAGGGTGATGACAAAACCGCGAAAACTCCGGATTGGGCGTCTCGCATAACGGGCATCCCTGCCGAACGCATCATTAAGCTGGCCCGTGAAATCGGTTCGGCGAAACCGGCCTACATTTGCCAGGGCTGGGGCCCGCAGCGTCAGGCAAACGGGGAGCAAACGTCCCGCGCCATCGCCATGCTGCCGATCCTGACCGGCAACGTCGGCATTAACGGCGGTAACAGCGGCGCACGCGAATCGACCTACACCATCACCATCGAACGCATGCCGCTGCCGGAAAATCCGGTGAAAACGCAAATCTCCTGCTTCAGCTGGACGGATGCCATCGTGCGTGGACCGGAGATGACCGCCCTGCGCGACGGCGTACGCGGCAAAGATAAGCTCGATGTGCCGATCAAGTTCATCTGGAACTACGCGGGTAATACCATCATCAACCAGCACTCCGATATCAACAAAACTCACGACATTTTGCAGGATGAGAGCAAGTGCGAAACGATCGTCGTCATTGATAACTTCATGACCTCGTCTGCGAAGTATGCCGATATTGTTCTGCCGGATCTGATGACCGTCGAGCAGGAAGATATCATCCCCAACGATTACGCCGGCAACATGGGATACCTGATTTTCCTCCAGCCGGTTACCGCCCCGAAGTTCGAGCGCAAGCCCATTTACTGGATCATGAGCGAAGTGGCGAAACGCCTCGGACCGGATATCCATCAGAAATTCACCGAAGGCCGTACGCAGGAGCAGTGGCTGCGCTACCTGTACGCCAAAATGGTCGCCAAAGATCCGCTGCTGCCGTCCTACGACGCGCTGAAAAAAATGGGTATTTATAAGCGCAAAGATCCAAATGGACATTTTGTGGCCTATAAAAAATTCCGTGACGATCCGGATGCCAATCCGCTGAAAACCCCGTCGGGCAAAATCGAGATCTACTCCAGCAAGCTGGCGGATATTGCGGCAACCTGGGAACTGCAAAAAGACGAAACCATCACCCCGCTGCCGGTCTATACCTCAACCTTTGAAGGCTGGGACGCGCCCGAGCGCAGCAAATTCCCGCTGCAACTGTTCGGTTTCCACTTTAAAGCCCGTACCCACTCCAGTTACGGCAACGTAGATGTGCTCCAGGCCGCCTGTCGCCAGGAGGTGTGGCTTAACCCTGTGGATGCAGAGCAACGAGGTATCAAAAATGGGGATATGGTGCGCGTCTTCAACGACCGCGGCGAAGTGCGCATTGCTGCGAAAGTCACCCCGCGCATCATGCCCGGCGTAAGCGCGATGGGCCAGGGCGCCTGGCATGACGCCAACATGAAAGGCGATCGTGTCGATCACGGCTCCTGCATCAATACCCTGACCACGCACCGCCCGTCACCGCTGGCGAAAGGCAACCCGCAGCACACGAACCTGGTGCAGATCGAGAAGGCATAAGGATTAACCGATGACAACCCAGTATGGATTTTTTATTGATTCCAGCCGCTGCACCGGTTGCAAAACCTGCGAGCTGGCCTGCAAGGATTACAAAGATCTGACCCCGGAGGTCAGCTTCCGTCGTATTTATGAATATGCGGGCGGCGACTGGCAGGAGGATAACGGCGTCTGGCATCAGAATGTCTTCGCCTATTACCTGTCGATTGCCTGCAACCACTGCGAAGATCCGGCCTGCACCAAGGTCTGCCCGAGCGGGGCAATGCACAAGCGCGACGACGGTTTTGTGGTGGTGGACGAGGATGTCTGCATCGGCTGTCGCTACTGCCACATGGCCTGCCCGTACGGCGCGCCGCAGTACAATGCCGCCAAAGGCCACATGACAAGTGCGACGGCTGCCACAGCCGGGTGGCGGACGGCAAAAAGCCCATCTGCGTCGAATCCTGCCCGCTGCGCGCGCTGGACTTTGGCCCGATTGAGGAACTGCGCAAAAAACACGGCCAGCTTGCTGCCGTCGCGCCGCTGCCGTCTGCGCACTTCACAAAGCCGAGTATTGTGATTAAACCTAACGCCAACAGCCGTCCGACGGGGGACACCACCGGCTACCTGGCAAACCCGAAGGAGGTGTGAGATGGGAAGTGGATGGCATGAATGGCCGCTGGTGATCTTCACCGTTTTCGGGCAGTGCGTGGCCGGCGCGTTAATCGTGATGGGCTTCGTCTGGCTTAAGGAAAATGATGACAAGGCCAGAATGCGCATCGTGCGCAGCCTGTTTTTTCTCTGGCTGGTAATGGGTATTGGGTTTATGGCTTCGGTGCTGCATCTTGGCTCCCCGCTGCGTGCCTTCAACTCGCTTAACCGCGTGGGCGCGTCAGCGCTGAGTAATGAGATCGCGGCGGGTTCGATCTTCTTTGCCGTGGGCGGTTTCTGGTGGCTGGTGTCGGTTATCGGTAAAATGCCCCCAGCTTTGGGCAAAATCTGGCTGGTTGTCAGCCAGCTTCTGGGTATCGTTTTTGTCTGGGCGATGACCCGGGTCTATCAGATAGAGACTGTCCCGACCTGGTATACGGGTTACACCACGCTGAGCTTCTTCCTGACGATGGTCCTTGCTGGTCCTCTGCTGGCCGCGCTGCTGCTACGCGTCGCAAACGTGACATTCAAAGGTACTCTTGCCGCGTCTGTCAGCGTACTGGCAATTATCGTCTGCGTGGCGGTCGTCGTGTTGCAAAGCAATACGCTGGGGACGATACAGAGTTCCATCCAGCAGGCCAGCGCCCTGCTGCCAGATTATGGCTCGCTTCAGGTGTGGCGCATCGCGTTGCTGGCGGCGGGTTTAGGCTGCTGGATCTGCCCGCTTATTCGTCGTCAGGAGCAAAAAACGCTCGGCCTGTTTGCAGGTGTCGTTCTGGTGGTGCTGGGTGAACTGATTGGCCGTGGGCTATTTTATGGTCTGCATATGACCGCAGGGTTAGCAATTGCAGGTTAACACAGGTGCGCGGGGCTACCCGCGCGCAAGTAAGGAAAGTTGTAATGAATGATGTCTCACACCGCGAATCGTTCGCGTTCAGCGCCCGGGTACTGGGCGCGCTGTTTTATTTCGCCCCAGACAGCGAGCAGACCGCGCCGCTGGTGAGTGCCCTGACCGCAGGTGACTGGGTTCAGGACTGGCCGCTGGCGGAGGAAAACCTGCTGCCTGTCGCCAGTATGTTTAAGACCCCGTCGGATGAAGCGTTGAAAGACGCCTGGCAGCGTCTGTTTATTGGCCCGTATGCCCTGCCCGCCCCCCCGTGGGGCTCGGTCTGGCTTGATCGCGAGTCCGTGCTGTTTGGCGATTCGACCCTCGCGTTGCGTCAGTGGATGCGTGAAAACCATATCGCCTTTGAGATGCAGCAGAATGAGCCCGAAGATCATTTCGGAACGTTGCTGATGCTGGCGGCATGGCTTGCCGAGAACGGTCGCGAAACAGAACGCGACCAGCTTCTTGCCTGGCATCTGCTGCCATGGAGCACGCGTTTCCTTAGCGTATTCGTTGAAAACGCGGCCCATCCGTTCTACACCGCGCTGGGTAAACTTGCCCAGCTGACGCTGGCGGAATGGCAGTCCACTTTGCTGATCCCGATTGTCGAAAAAACGCTGTACCGATAACAGCACCTGGCTTGTCCACCCGTTGTGCAGGCCAGGCTCGCACATTTTTGCTGCAACACAACTTCACAACTGCTATACTGTATATAATTACAGTATATGGGGGTGCACAATGGCTGTTGAAACAAAATTTGTTGTCGTACGAAAAGGTGAAGAAAAAATGACATTTGCCAGTAAGAAAGAGGCTGACGCTCACGACAAGCTGCTCGATATGGCAGAAGCGTTTACCGACTGGCTGTTGCAAAGCGGAATGCAGATGGATGAAACGCAGGCGGAGAACCTAGGTCTTTATCTCGCCGAGCAGAAAGAGTCCGTGCAGCATATCCTGCGTACCAGCAAGCTTCCCGAGCTCAATGCTGAAACGGATAAAACAGCATCAGATGCGGACAGCACCAAAAAAATCCGGGCCGTCAAAGCCGCCTGATCGTCAGAACGTCTCATCACCTGTCCTGCCGCCGCGGGCCGGAAACGGCTCGCGGCTTCATCATGCATTATTTCGATCTTCTCGAAAACAATGCGATTGAACATTTTAATCTGTTCTGGCGTAAAATTTGGTTACAGCATTTCCTCTCGTCAGACGTATGTTAAAAACACGTGAATCACACGTTCGGCGCCTCTGAATGGTGTGGTAAATTATCACATAACTCTTGCAACTCGTTGATCATCCTGGCTACATGGAAGCCATCACAAACAGAATGATGGACCTGAACGGCGAAAGGCAACAAGACTTTTTCATCCTGGTTATAGTATTTTCCAAACGTGAACATGGGCGCAAAAAAATTCCGCATGTTAGCGACGTTGACGTTAAAACTGCTAAAACTGACCCACGGAATATCAGATATGAAAAATATATTCTCCCGGGACTCTTCTTTGGGCCAGTAGGCAAGATTATCACCATAGCGAGAAACGTCTTCTGCATAAACGTTCTGAAAGTGATGAATATTCCCGTCGAAGTGACTCCATAATGATGAAAACGTCTCCGTCTCTTTATGGAAAAGGGTATAGCTGGGATGCACCTCATTCCATATTACAAGCTCATTATCCTTCATGGCCATACGGAATTCCGGATGCCGGTTTACGACGTGAGAAATAAGGGAAATAATCGCAGGATAAAATTTCCAGCCAACCTCTTTGATATGCTTTAGCAGCACGGTAATGTCCAGCTGAACCGTTTGGTTAAATGTAGATTGAGCAAAGCCCTGAAATACTTCAAAGTGTTCCTTTCTTGCCCAACGTGATAAGTCAACTACCGTATATTCTGGCGTTATTTTTGTCATTTCAGAGCCTTAGTTGAGCTGCGCTATATAAAATAGTAGCGTATCACAAACGCAGGGGCTGTATAGACCGTAGCGAAGAGGCACCCTAAATTTTCAGCGTATCAATCACCGCTCTCAGCGCCGGGGATACGTTGCGGTGTGGATAATAGAGGTACAGTCCGTCCATCCGCAGGCTGTAGCGCTGTAAGACGCGTATAAGCGTGCCACGCTCCAGATCGTCAGCCACCAGCTCAACCGGGACATAGGCCAGCCCGAGTCCCAGCCGGGCCGCTTCGGCCTCCATGTAGCTGTCGGAAAAGGCCCATTGCCCCTCCGGGCGGTGAGTCACTCGCTTCCCATCCTGCACAAGCTCCCATTGATAGTGGTTACCGTCGGCGAACTGGTAGGCAATGCAGGGATGAGCATCCAGATCGGCGGGCGTCTGCGGAAAACCATAGCGCCGAAAATGCGCCGGAGCGGCAACCACAGCCATCTCCATATCGGGCGTGATGCGCACGGCAATCATCCGGCCCCAGCCGGACGCCAGCGTCGAATGAAAATATTCACCAAACTGTCCGCCGTGCTGCTATGCGCATCATTAAGTTGAGTTAAAACAATGAATTAGTAAGAAACACGAAATCCTGACGCCCGCGTTTCGATGGTGACAACCTGAGATAAGACCTTCGCCGAGAGCGATAAAGTCGACCACCGCAAGGTGACGTTCGAGAACCGATACGGGATCACCCTGGCTGGCGATCTGTACATTCCCAGGAACAGCGGACCAGATGCTGGCTTCTCTTCTCGTCGTTGTGAATTACATCTATGTCTACACTGAATCAAATCCCATCCCGCTCCAGCGAGCATGCATACTGGGCCGGTATTTATGCCCGCCAGTCTGCTCGCGTCATCAGCAATAAAGCATTATATTAACAAGGTTATTTTATTTAATTACAAAACCTCGCACTCCTCCCGTTGAAATAATAATTAAGCAATATCCTGGTCAGCCAGCGACATCGCTTTGTTAGCTTGAGCGTTCAGGCAAAGCTCAAACCGGAGGTATTCTTTGCTGATTAAATTAAAGAAAGAACGAACGCATCAGGAGGATCGTCGTCTTGCCCTCTGGCTGGCGACCTCCGCGGGACTGCTGAATGCCATTGCGCTGGGCGCGTTCGGCTTTTTTCCCTCGCATATGACGGGCAATACCTCGCAGCTATCCAGCGAAGTTTCCTCCACCGATCTCAGCGATATTCTTTTCTTCGGCGCCATTATTCTTTCGTTTGTCTCAGGTGCCATCGCTGCGCGGATTATTGTTATCTGGGGGATTATCCATAACATCAGGCTGGTATTCAGCCAGGTTCTGTTTGTTGAAGGGCTATTACTGGCAGGGGTATCCCTGTACGAAATGTATTTTCACTCCTTTGCCACGAATCAGGAGATTATTATTTTCCTGTGCGGGTTGATGGGAATTCATAATTCCACCTCCACTCAGCTATCCGGTGGACGGGTAAGATCCACACACATCACCGGCACGCTGACCGATGCGGGCATTTCGCTGGCCTCCGTTATGGTCGCCATGCTGCGCCGGGATTATTCCAAAGATACGGCCGCGCAAAAGAGTCAGCTCAAAACCCATTTAACTACCCTTTTCTCCTTTATCAGCGGAGGTATCGCGGGGCTGATCCTGTTCAGAGAGTTTGGATTCCACGCGATGCTGGCGCTGGGCCTGATGCTGGTGGTCGTCGCCGCCTTCTCTATCGTCCGCATCTCGTGGCGGGTACGAAAAGTGCGCGCCGCGCTTAGTCGACAGGTTTAATCAGCATGCCTTACGTGACATTGTCACGTAAAGCATGCTTCTTTAAGACTATTCTGCCTGCCCACTGACAGCCCTTATGCCATAAGGCTTCACCCAGGTTGTCACTAATTTCATAGGGTTACTGTTTTACCCCCTTCGCTGGAACCCTTCCGTTTCGCTTGCTATAGGTGAAGTACCCCTGCCGAAACATGGCATAACAACAGGCAACCGGTGGTTGCTATAACGCATGCGCACAGGGAGACACACCGCAATGCACCCATTACTTAAACGTTCGCTGCTTTTTGTCGGCGCGATTATCGTGGTTCTCGCTCTCCTCACCTGGGGAATTGGACTGGAGACGATTAAGGCGCGCCAGGTTGACCTGATCTACCTCGGGCAACAGCACCTGATTCTGGTCTTTTCATCAATGTTCTTTGCCCTGCTGGTGGGCATTCCAAGCGGTATTTTGCTGAGCCGTCCAGCCGCGCGTGGTATCGCCGAATATGTGATGCAAATCTTTAACGTGGGTAACACCCTGCCGCCGCTGGCCGTTCTGGCGCTGGCGATGGTGGTGATTGGCATCGGTGATAAACCGGCCATTATCGCCCTCTTTCTGGCCTCTCTGCTGCCGATTGTGCGTAACACCTATGCCGGGCTGTGCTCTGTTCCCGCGTCGTTGCTGGAAGCGGCAAACGGTATCGGCATGACCAAATGGCAGCGCCTGCGTCAGGTTGAGATCCCTAACGCGTGGCCGGTGATGCTTTCTGGTATTCGCATTGCCACTGCGATTAACGTCGGTACCGCACCGCTGGCATTCCTGATTGGCGCCAGCAGCTACGGCGAGCTGATTTTCCCTGGGATCTACCTGAATGACTTCCCGACGCTGATCCTGGGCGCGGCGGCCACCGCCCTGTTCGCCCTGATTCTGGATACGCTGCTGGCGGCACTGGGTCGACTACTGAGCCCGCATCTCGCGCGATAATTATAACAAGGAGCTTCTATGAGACTGTTTTCCGGCCTGACGGCGCTATGCGCCGCCGCGCTCTTCACCAGCCAGGCGCTCGCCGCGCCGCTGATCCTGGCAACCAAGAGCTTTACCGAGCAGCACATTCTCTCGGCCATGACCGTGCAGTATCTGCAAAAGAAAGGGTTTCAGGTACAGCCGCAGACCAATATTGCAACGGTGATTTCCCGTAACGCGATGATCAACAAGCAGATTGATATGACCTGGGAGTATACCGGCACGTCGCTGATCATCTTCAACCACATCAATAAACGCATGTCGCCGCAGGAATCGTACGAGACGGTGAAACGCCTCGACGCGAAGCACGGTCTGGTGTGGCTTAAACCTGCCGATATGAACAATACCTATGCCTTTGCCATGCAGCGCAAGCGCGCCGAGGCTGAACATATCAATACCATGTCTGAGATGGTGGCAAAGATTGAGCAGATCCGTAAAACCGATCCGGATAACAACTGGCTGCTGGGCCTTGACCTGGAATTTGCCGGACGCAGCGACGGGATGAAGCCGTTGCAGGCGGCCTACAAGATGGAGCTGGACCGCCCGCAGATCCGCCAGATGGATCCGGGCCTGGTCTATAACGCGGTGCGCGACGGGTTTGTCGATGCGGGGCTGATCTACACCACCGACGGGCGCGTAAAGGGCTTCGATCTTAAAGTGCTGGAAGACGATAAAGGCTTCTTCCCGAGTTATGCCGTGACGCCAGTTGTTCGAAAAGACACGCTGGAGGCTAACCCGGGGCTGGAGGAGGCGCTGAACACCCTCTCAGCCCAGCTCAATAACGACGTTATCACCGACCTGAATAAGAAGGTGGATATCGACCATCAGTCACCGCAGCAGGTCGCCCGTGATTTCCTGCGTAGCAAACAGTTGCTGTAGGAGGCGCTATGGAGACGATTCACTATATTCTCGACAACTGGGACTATCTCTTAACCCTGACGCTGCAACACCTGTGGCTGGTGGCACTCGCCGTCGGCCTGGCGATTATTATTGGCGTGCCGCTGGGCATTTTAATTGTCCGCCATAAATGGCTGGCAACGCCGGTGCTGGGGATCGCCACCATTGTGCTCACCATCCCGTCAATTGCGCTTTTCGGCCTGATGATCCCGCTCTTTTCGCTGATCGGTCAGGGCATTGGCGCCCTGCCCGCGATTACGGCGGTGTTCCTCTATTCGCTGCTGCCGATTGTGCGTAACACCCACACGGCGCTCGACAGCCTGCCGCCGGGCCTGCGAGAAGCGGGACGCGGTATCGGCATGACCTTCTGGCAGCGTCTGCGCTGGGTGGAAATCCCGATGGCGCTGCCGGTGATTTTTGGCGGCATCCGCACCGCCGTGGTAATGAACATCGGCGTCATGGCGATTGCCGCCGTGATCGGTGCGGGCGGGCTGGGCCTGCTGCTGCTTAACGGTATTGGCGGGAGTGATATTCGTATGTTGATTGCGGGCGCGCTGATGATTTGTCTTTTAGCGATTGTGCTCGACTGGTTGCTGCACCGTTTGCAGGTGGTACTGACTCCGAAGGGGATTCGATAATGATAAAACTGGAAAACCTCACCAAACAATTTTCACAGAAACACGGCCAGACGTTTAAGGCCGTCGACAACGTCAACCTGAACGTGCCTGAAGGGGAAATGTGCGTGCTGCTCGGCCCGTCCGGCTGCGGGAAAACCACTACACTGAAGATGATCAACCGTCTCATTACGCCAAGTAGCGGGACAATCCTGATTAACGGCGAAGACACCAGCGGAATGGACACCGTGACCCTGCGCCGCAACATTGGCTACGTGATCCAGCAGATTGGCCTGTTCCCGAACATGACTATCGAAGAGAACATTACCGTCGTGCCGCGCATGCTGGGCTGGGACAAGGCACGCTGTAAATCCCGTGCCGAAGAGCTGATGGATATGGTGGCAATGGATCCGCATAAATTCCTTCACCGCTATCCGCGTGAAATGTCCGGCGGCCAGCAGCAGCGCATCGGCGTCATCCGCGCGCTGGCAGCCGATCCTCCGGTCCTGCTGATGGATGAACCGTTCGGTGCAGTCGACCCGATCAACCGTGAGGTGATCCAGAACCAATTCCTTGAGATGCAGCGCAAGCTGAAAAAGACCGTGATGCTGGTGAGCCACGATATTGACGAAGCGCTGAAGCTGGGCGACCGTATTGCCGTCTTCCGTCAGGGGCGTATCGTGCAGTGCGCCAGCCCGGACGAGCTGCTGGCGAAACCCGCGAATGAGTTTGTTGGCTCGTTTGTTGGTCAGGACCGGACGTTGAAACGCCTGCTGCTGGTATCGGCGGGCGACGTCACCGACCAGCAGCCGACGATTACGGTACGCGAATCGACGCCGCTGCCGGAGGCCTTCGCCACCATGGATGACAACGATATTCGCGCCATTACCGTGGTTGATGAGCACGGCAAACCGCTCGGCTTTGTGAAGCGCCGCGAAGCGCGTAACGCCAGCGGCAGCTGCGGGGATATTCTGCATCCGTTCCGTATGACCGGTAAGGCCGAGGATAACCTGCGCGTGGTGCTTTCTCGCCTGTATGAGAGCAACACCAGCTGGATGCCGATTGTGGACGAGGACGGACGCTATAACGGCGAGATATCCCAGGATTATATTGCGGAGTATTTGAGTTCAGGGCGTACGCGCCGGGCATTAAATATTCATAGCGAGAGTTAAGCATTCAGGCCGGGTACTGCCCGGCCTTTTTCCGCACGCATACCTTTTGCTAACCTCCCGATTTCCCGCCACAATATTGTATCGTCCCCGTTAAATCACGACTTCATGCAACGTCTTCACGCTTACCCCGACATCCGCGCGATGTTTCGCCGTCTCCTGATTGCTACCGTCACCGGCGTGCTGGCGGCGCTGGCCGTTGCGGTGTTCCGCCACAGCATGTATCTGCTGGAGTGGCTATTTCTCAGCAACGAAAGCGGAAGTCTGGTGAACGCCGCAGCCGCGTTATCGCCCTGGCGGCGGGCGCTGACGCCTGCGCTAGGTGGTCTGGCCGCGGGGATGCTGCTGTGGGGATGGCAGCGCATGACGGCACAACGTCCCCACGCCCCGACCGATTATATGGAAGCGCTTGAGACGGGAGACGGCCAGTTTGACTACGGCGCCAGCCTGGTGAAATCCCTCGCGTCGTTGCTGGTGGTCGCCAGCGGCAGCGCCATCGGCCGTGAAGGCGCCATGATCCTGCTCGCCGCCCTCGCCGCCTCCTTTTTTGCACAACGTTGTACGCCAAAATCCGAATGGAAACTGTGGATCGCCTGCGGTGCCGCCGCCGGGATGGCCAGCGCCTATCATGCGCCGCTGGCGGGCAGCCTGTTTATCGCAGAGATCCTGTTTGGCACGCTGATGCTGGCCTCCCTCGGCCCGGTGGTGATTGCCGCTGTAGTGGCCCTGCTGACCACGCGCCTGTTAAGTCCCGGCGCGAATACGCTATATGATGTCCATCTCAGCGAGATGCTTACGGCGGTGGATTATTTCCTGATCGTTGGCGTGGGTCTGCTGGCTGGCGTTTGCGGCCCGCTGCTGATGTGGCTGATGGCGGCCAGCCACAGGCTGTTTCTGCGTCTCAAACTCTCACCGCCGTGGCAGCTGGCGCTGGGTGGTCTGATCGTCGGGCTGCTGTCGCTGCTGACGCCGAAAGTATGGGGGAATGGCTATAGCGTGGTTCAGGCGTTTTTGCAGTCGCCGCCGCTGCTGTCGGTGATTGCTGGCGTCTTTATTTGCAAGCTGCTGGCGGTACTGGCAAGCAGCGGGTCCGGCGCGCCGGGAGGCGTGTTCACGCCAACCTTGTTCGTTGGTATGGCAACGGGAATGCTGTTTGCGCAGATCTTTGCGCTGTGGTTTCCTGGCTCTGAGACGGCGATCCTGCTTGGGCTGGCGGGAATGGCGACGCTGCTCGCCGCCACAACGCATGCGCCAATCATGTCGGCCTTGATGGTCTGTGAGATGACCGGGCAGTATTTTTTACTTCCCGGTTTGCTGGTTGCCTGTGTTGTGGCATCGGTATTGTCGAGAACGCTACGCCACGACTCGATCTATGGCCAGCATACCGCCGAAAGCCGAGAGATCGATATAGTGCGCTAATTCGCGCTGCTCTGCGCGGGGCAGATAAGGCAGTTCGCCTACCAGCGGGCCAGGCAGCTTTTTGCTCAGCACGTCGATGATTTCAGCGTAGTGCGCAAGGCCCGGGTTAATACGATTCGCCACCCAACCAATCAGCGGCAGGCCGTCATTAGCGATAGCCTGCGCCGTCAGCAAGGCATGGTTGATGCACCCTTCCTGGATGCCCACGACCATAATCACCGGCAATTGCTCCTGTACCACCCATTCGGAAAGGGGACGTAAATCGTTCATCAGGCTGCGCCAGCCACCGGTCCCTTCAACGACAACGTGGTCAACCTTTTCACTCAGATTTGCCAGGCCATCAGAAAGCAGGCTGTAGTTGATAAGCCCACTGTGAGCGACGCTGCTTTCCTCTTCGCTTAACGCGATAGGATTGACGGCATCATAAGGCAGTTCCAGAGACGAGACGCTTTGCAGAACCAGGGCGTCCTTATTGCGCAGCCCTTCTGGCGTCTCTTTACTGCCTTTTGCAACCGGCTTGTATCCTGCAACGCGTTTACCGCTTGCCGCCAGGGCCTGGAGTAACGCGCGGGATACGACTGTCTTCCCGACAGACGTATCCGTACCAGTAATAAAGAAACGCTTAAGCATGACTCATTCCACCTCTTGGGTATGCTTCAAAATATAAACCAGGTAAATAATTCAGTGGGGAAAGTCTACGGGATGCGTGCGCTACCGGGCTTGAGATAGCGCAATTTTTCGTACATCTCTGGAAAAGAGTTAGCCCTGTAGCAAACGAATCAGTAACGAGCCGTTGTACATCGCATCTTTTACCAGCGCGGCGCCGGCCATCGTGCCCTGGTTGGAAAATTGCGTACTTTCGACCACGATGTTTTTACTGTACGCGGGAAGCGCCTGCTGATTGATGCAGGCGGAAATCGCCGGAAAGAGGATATCCGCCGCCTGGCTGAGCGGGGAGCCGATCAGTATTTTTTGCGGGTTAAACAGGTTCACCATAATGGCCAGAATGCGCCCGACATTATTGCCCACGCCGGTAATAATGTCCTTCGCCAGCAGATCGCCCTGCCTTGCCGCAGCGCACAGTGCCTCGACGCTTAACGGTTGACCGTGCAGCGTGGAGCTCATCGACTGGCTGAGCCGCACTTGCGCCAGCTCCAGCACGCTTTCGACGCTGGCAATCGTCTCCAGACAGCCATGGTTACCGCAGTAGCAGCGTTTTCCGTACGGATCGACCTGCGTATGGCCGATCTCCACCAGGCTACTGCTGCCAGCATGCAACAGACGCCCGTCGGTAATCACACCAGCGCCAACGTTATGATCAATCACCACCTGAATCACGTCGCGCGCGCCCCGGGAAGCGCCAAACAACGCCTCCGCCATCGTCCAGGCGCTGATATCATGCTGAATGTAGACCGGTACACCGGTGTGGTTTTCCAGCACGTCGCCCAGTGGCATCTCTTTGACGTTTTCATAAAACGGCATGCGGTGCACAATGCCATTTTCGGTATCAATAATTCCCGGCAGGGTGATCGCAATCGCCGTTAAACGTTCAAGACGCTGCTGGTGACGAATAAAGAACTGGTCGATGTGGGTCAGAATGGCATCGAGAAGTGGTTGCTCTGCATTAAGCGGGAGTTCCAGCCGGTCTTCCACCACCAGCTTGCTGCTGAGGTCGCGCAGCGCGAGGAAGATTTCCCCGCGGCTAATCCGCAGCGACAGGTAGTGCCAGGCTTCCGTTTCCACCACCAGCCCTACCGCCGGACGGCCACGACTGCCCGGCTCCTGAATTTCTGTCTCCTGAACCAGATGGGCTTCCAGCATTTCGCGGACAATCTTGGTAATACTGGCGGGTGCCAGTTGTGCCAGGCGCGAAAGATCGATACGCGAAACCGGACCAAGCTGATCAATCAGGCGATAAACGGCACCCGCGTTGGTCTGCTTGATCTGATCGATATGCCCTGGCTGACTATCAGCAACCACCTCGTACTCCCTTATTTTCGAGCTTCGAAATAAACTGAGGGCTATGGTGAAGCACTTCAATGGCTGACGTCAAATTTTTACTTAGCCATGTGATTTACTGCACATTTTCGCCCACTTTTCCCTATAAATAACGCCCGCGAGAAGCGGTAATTAATTGTTCTTTGAAACGCTGTGCCGCATGGCTCTGTTCATGATGTTTAGACCACACCAGCCACATCTCTGAGACTGCATCCTGCTCGGCTATCTTCACCCAGCGCATTTCCGGCAATTGTACCCGTTTAAACGAGGCCGGGAGAATCGACACGCCAAGCCCTGCGGCAACGAGACCAATGATCGTCATGGCTTCCCCCACCTCCTGCGCGATAGTCGGGACAAGGCCATATCGCCGCATCAAACCAAGAATATCGTCATACAACCCGGTTCCCACCTGAGGGTCAAAAAAGACAAATGGCTCTTTCGCCAGTTCAGCCAGCGTGACGCTGTGCTGCGCGGCGAGCGGATGATCCCGGGGGATCATCGCCATCAGCGGTTCGCGCAGGATCACCTGCCACGCCAGGGTATCAGGCAACTGCGTGTTACGCATCAGCCCCAGATCGAGCGATCCTTCGTTAAGCGGCGATATCTGCTCGCGAGTATTTATTTCGCGCGTCTGAATATGCACATCCGGAAAGTTACGGCGAAACGAAGATAGCGTTTGTGAAACAGCGCTGATAAAGGGGGCCGATGAGGTAAACCCGATGCGCAGCTCTCCCGTCTCCCCGAGATAAAGCCGTTCCGCTCTGGCGGCGGCGTCCTCCACCATACTCAGGATTTGTCGGCTATCGGCAAGAAACTGTTTTCCCGCCGCCGTCAGGCTCACGCTGCGGTTGGTTCGCGCCAGCAGACGCGCCCCGACCTGCTGCTCCAGGATCTGTATCTGCTGGCTTAGCGGTGGCTGAGAGATATTCAGCCTTGCCGCCGCACGACCAAAATGCAGCTCTTCGGCGACGGCGACAAAATAGCGTAGATGGCGCAGCTCGATATTCATATTTTTAAAGTATCATTTGAGATTATTAATATATTAGACAGAATATTTACATTTTCCTACCCTAATCTTGTGGTCATACCCGTCACCAGAAACCACGGGGATGTTTAAGCAAGGATTATGTGTGAGCCGTACAACGACCGTTGATATCGCGCCGGCCAGCGACATTGATGATTTACCCGCAGCACCGCAGCCGGTTCAGTTTATTAAACGTGGTACCCCCCAGTTTATGCGCGTCACGCTGGCGCTCTTCTCAGCGGGTCTCGCCACTTTCGCCCTGCTCTACTGCGTTCAGCCGATCCTGCCGGTCCTGTCGCATGAATTTGGCGTGTCGCCAGCCAGCAGCAGTATTTCGCTCTCCATTTCAACCGGGATGCTGGCGATCGGTCTGCTGTTCACCGGGCCACTTTCGGATGCCATCGGGCGTAAGCAGGTCATGGTAACGGCGTTAATGCTGGCCTCCGTGTGTACCTTGTTGTCCACCATGATGACCAGCTGGCACGGCATTCTGATCATGCGCGCGCTGATTGGGTTATCCCTGAGCGGCGTGGCGGCGGTCGGGATGACCTATCTCAGCGAGGAGATCCACCCGAGCTTCGTGGCCTTCTCCATGGGGCTGTACATTAGCGGGAACTCTATCGGCGGGATGAGCGGACGCCTGCTTAGCGGTGTGTTTACTGATTTCTTTAACTGGCGCATTGCGCTGGCCGTTATCGGCTGCTTCGCCCTCGCTTCGGCG
Organism: Enterobacter sp. CRENT-193; assembly: GCF_002787395.1. Taxonomy (NCBI): domain Bacteria; kingdom Pseudomonadati; phylum Pseudomonadota; class Gammaproteobacteria; order Enterobacterales; family Enterobacteriaceae; genus Enterobacter; species Enterobacter sp. CRENT-193. The sequence goes on from NZ_CP024812.1 coordinate 3,491,667, forward strand.
CTGATGTTCTGGAAAATCCTGCCGGAATCGCGCCATTTCCGCCCGACCTCCCTGCGTCCGAAAACGTTATTTATCAACTTTCGCCTGCACTGGCGCGATCAAGGGCTGCCCCGTTTGTTCCTGACCGGTTTCCTGCTGATGGGCTCGTTCGTGACGCTGTTCAACTACATTGGCTATCGTCTGATGCTTTCACCGTGGCATCTTAGCCAGGCATTAGTGGGTTTGCTCTCTGTGGCATATCTCACCGGGACATGGAGTTCGCCAAAAGCGGGCGCCATGACCGCGCGCTTCGGCCGTGGTCCGGTGATGCTGGTATCCACCGCCGTGATGCTGTTCGGACTGCTGATGACGCTTTTCTCTTCCCTGTGGCTGATTTTTGCCGGAATGCTGCTCTTCTCTGCGGGCTTCTTTGCCGCGCATTCCGTTGCCAGCAGCTGGATTGGCCCACGCGCGCGCCGCGCTAAAGGTCAGGCTTCGTCACTGTATCTGTTCAGTTACTATCTTGGTTCCAGCATAGCCGGTACGCTCGGCGGGGTGTTCTGGCATAACTACGGCTGGAACGGCGTGGGCGGATTTATCGCGCTGATGCTGTGCGCGGCACTGCTGGTGGGCGCGAGCCTGCATAAACGACTGCATTAACATTCAGCCCTCTTCGTGTTTAAATCGAGCCGATGCTAATTTTTGTCATCGGCTGATTCAGACACGAGGACTTCATGAAAAACAATAACTATCAACAACTCACCCGCACCTTCCAGCGCCTCTCCCGCTTCTCTCACCTCTCCTCCATCGCCAGCTGGGACATGTTCACCATGATGCCGCCAGGCGGCAGCGCCGCGCGCGGTGAAGCGCTGGCGGAGATGAGCGTCCTGCAACATCAGATCCTGACCGATAAAAAAGTGGGTGAATGGCTGGCGGCGGCGGCAGACGAAGATCTGAACGACGTTGAGCTGGCCAACCTGCGTGAAATGACGCGCTACTACCAGCAGGCAACTTTACTGCCGGAATCGCTGGTGGAGGCCAAATCGCTGGCGGGCAGCAGGTGTGAACACGCGTGGCGCACTCAGCGTCCGGCCAACGACTGGCAGGGCTTTTCAGCCAACCTGAAAGAGGTGGTGATACTCAGTCGTGAAGAAGCCCGCCTGCGCGCTGAGGCTAAAGGCTGCACGCCTTACGACGCGCTGCTGGATATCTTTGAACCCGACATGACCAGCGCTCGCCTGGATGTGCTGTTCGGCGAGCTGAAGTCCTGGCTACCGGAGTTGCTGGCAAAGGTTGTGGAAAAACAGGCTCAACGATCGTTCGTTCCGCCACAGGGTCCCTTCCCGACCGCCACGCAGCGCGAGCTGGGCCTGGAAGCGATGAAAATGCTTGGCTTCGATTTTAACGGCGGTCGTCTGGACGTTAGCGCCCACCCGTTCTGCGGCGGCGTGCCGGAAGATGTGCGTATCACCACGCGTTACGATGAAGATGAACTGCTCAGCGCGCTTTTCGGCGTGATCCACGAAACCGGACATGCCCGCTACGAGCAAAACCTTCCGCGAGCATGGGCCGGTCAGCCCGTTGCGCTGGCGCGCTCTACGGCGATCCATGAATCCCAGAGCTTGTTCTTTGAAATGCAGCTAGGCCGCAGCGACGCTTTCCTGAAGCATCTGCTTCCGGCGGTTCATGCCCGTTTCGGCAGCCAGGCGGCATTCAGCGAAGAGAATTTCATTGCCTGGAACCAGCGCGTGAAGCCGGGCTACATCCGCGTTGATGCGGATGAAGTGAGCTATCCGGCGCATGTGGTGCTGCGCTATGAGATCGAGCGCGCGCTAATCAATGGCGAAATTGAAGTCGATGATATTCCCGCGTTATGGGATGAGAAAATGCAGGCCTGGCTTGGGTTATCCACCAAAGATAACTATCGCAACGGCTGTATGCAGGATATCCACTGGACCGACGGCGGTTTTGGCTACTTCCCGTCTTACACGCTGGGAGCAATGTATGCGGCACAGCTGTTCCATGCCGCCAAAACTGCGCTGCCCGGGTTGCAGGCATCCATCGCCGGGGGCGATTTCTCGGCGCTGTTTGACTGGCTGCGTCAGAATATCTGGCAGCACGGCAGCCGTTTCAGCACATCGCAGCTCATCACCCAGGCCACGGGTGAAGATCTGAATATCCGCTACTTCCGCGAACACCTGACATCCCGCTACCTGTAACCGAATGCGTCGGGGATCTGCCCCGGCGTTGTACATACGGTTACACGCCGATACCAATCACTCACGGAAACCCCGAATTTACAGGGATATAGTTATTTCAACGGCCCCGCAGTGGGGTTAAATGAAAAACCAAATTCGAGGGTATGAAAATGAAAAAAGTATTAGCTCTGGTTGTTGCCGCTGCTATGGGTCTGTCTTCCGCTGCATTCGCGGCTGAAACTACCGCCACCGCAGCGCCTGCGGCTTCCACCGCTGCTCCGGCCAAAACGGTTCACCATAAAAAACATCACAAAGCGGCTAAACCAGCGGCAGAACAGAAAGCGCAGGCCGCTAAAAAGCACCACAAAAAAGCGGCAAAACCAGCGGTAGAGCAGAAAGCACAGGCGGCTAAAAAGCATCACAAAAAAGCAGCAAAACACGAAGCGGCTAAACCTGCTGCACAGCCAGCAGCGTAAGAGTACAAGCTTAACCGTGCCCTTCGGGGCACGTTGGTAAACCGGCGCTGAACGGGTTTGCGGTCAGCGCCGTTTTTTATCCGGAGGGCGTATGCTGCGGCGCTATCGGTTTGAGTTCATTCTTATCCTGCTAATTTTATGCGCGCTCATCGCCAGCCACTTTTATCTTTCCTGAATGTAGCACGCTGATTTTACTCCCACTTTCTCGCCGTCGCGTCTATAGTATTTTTATAGGGATCACTTTTAATAATCATAATTACCCCCCACCAGAGTGTGATATGCGTAAATCTGTTGTGTTGTTACTGGGAACGTTTAGCCTTTTTGCTGGCTTTTCACATGCGGATGATGGCGACGATGACGCCATTAGCGCCAAAGAGGTAAAGACGCTGTTTTTTGGTCATGACGATCGTACGCGTGTCACCGATCCTACCGAATCGCCCTGGGATGCCATCGGGCAACTGGAAACCGCCAGCGGCAATTTATGTACTGCAACCCTCATTACGCCACGCCTTGCGCTGACGGCGGGTCATTGCCTGTTAATGCCGCCTGAAGGCAAACCGGATAAAGCGATCGCCCTGCGCTTTGTGTCGCAAAAAGGAATATGGCGCTACGAAATTCACGGTATTGAGGGGCGGGTGGATCCGTCGCTTGGCAAACGCCTGAAACCGGATGGTGATGGCTGGATTGTGCCGCCCGGGGCGGCCTCCTGGGATTTCGGGCTGATCGTTTTACGTTATCCGCCGTCCGGGATCACCCCGCTGCCGCTCTTTGATGGCGATAAAGCCGCGCTCACCGCCGCCCTGAAAGCCGCCGATCGAAAAGTAACGCAGTCAGGCTACCCTGTTGATCACCTCGATTCGCTGTACACCCATACGGACTGCGTGGTGACGGGTTGGGCGCAAAACAGCGTGCTGTCGCATCAGTGCGATACGCTACCGGGTGATAGCGGATCGCCGCTGATGTTAAAAACCGATAACGGCTGGCAGCTGATTGGCGTTCAAAGTTCTGCGCCAGCGGCGAAAGACCGCTGGCGCGCCGATAACCGGGCGTTGTCGGTGACCGGTTTTCGCGACCGGCTGGAAGCCCTGGCGCAGCAGTAGGTCACTCAGGCCAGTTTAATCATGATCATGCCGGCGAGCAGTAATACCAGCCCTATCCAGCCTTTATTGTTTAAACGCTGCCCGAACATAATCCAGCCTGCCGCCAGGGTGGCGGCAATACCGAAGCCACCCCACAGCGCATAGGCCACGGACAGATCGATGCCTTTCACCGCCTGCGACAGGGCGCTAAACGCCCCCAGAACCGCGGCAATCGATAACAGGCCGTAGGCTTTGCGACGAAAACCGTCGGAGAACTTCAGAAAGACGTTCGCAATAATTTCCAGAACGATGGCGAAAGCCAGCCAGGCCGCGTGGATCCATTCAAACTGCTGCATGGGTCTGCTCCTTCTGCTGTTTTGCCGGTTTGCGTGTACCCGATTTAATCAGCACGATACCCGCGACCAGGGTCGTCAGCCCGGCAATTTTCATTGTCGTCAGGGTTTCATCAAATAACATGACGCTAAACAGCGTAATCAATAAAATACCAACACCTTCCCACAATGCGTATGCCACGCCCAGCGCGATTTTTTTAACCGCGAAAGAGAGGAAAATATAGGAAAGCGTAATCATGACCAGCATCAAAATAAAACCGGTGCTGCCATCACTCACGCTCGCCCATTTCATCGACAAGGTGCCGGTAATTTCAGCGACGATCGCCAGAGCTAATAAAATCCAGTAAAACATGTTTTTTCTCCTGCTTGAGAATATAATCCATCGAGGCTCACTGCGGACAGCAAACCAAAAAATTGGGAATTAAATCAGTTAGCTAAGCGCATAGCGCCAGCTCAGGCAGAAGACGTGACTATAGCGCGGAACGCCAGTGTTGCTCACCAGAAAGCAGGCAGAGGGAGGTTGAAAACAGAGCAGAGTTGTTTGAAAAATACGTCCTGAACAAATTGTCCATAAAATTACAATTATCCGCGGTGTTGCTTCTCGTCTTTGCGGATGAAAATTGTCCTCGGTAGTTGAACACGCCTGATTTGTATCATAAGCCAGGAATTTACTCAAAGCCTTTTCATTTCTTTACCCAGTCTGTTTGATTTTGGTTAGTTTTTTTAATCCGCTTTCCCCTCTATTATAAATAAAAAACTGTTCAGGAACGTCCATGGCCAAACCTATTATCACCCTCAACGGGCTTAAGATCGTCATCATGCTGGGCATGCTGGTGATCATTCTGACCGGCGTTCGTTTTGCGGCCGATATCATCGTGCCTTTTATCCTGGCGCTTTTTATCGCGGTGATCCTCAATCCACTGGTGCAGCGAATGGTGCGGCTGCGCATCCCGCGTGTGCTGGCGATAAGCCTGCTTATCAGTATTATTATCGTTGCGATGGTGCTGTTAGTCGCCTATCTGGGAACCTCCCTGAACGAGCTGGCGCGGACGCTACCGACATACCGCTCTTCCCTGGCGACCCCGCTGCTGCAAATTGAACCCTGGCTGCAACGCGCGGGTATCGAAGTCTCGGTTGAGGAACTGCTTAAATATATCGATCCGAATGCCGCCATGACGATTGTCACCAGCCTGCTGGCACAACTCTCCAACGCCATGACCTCGATTTTCCTGCTGTTCCTGACGGTTGTGTTTATGCTGCTGGAAGTTCCACAGCTGCCTGCAAAGCTCCAGCACATCATGGTGCGTCCGGTAGAGGGAATGGGCGCCATTCAGCGCGCGCTCGACAGCGTTTCACGCTATCTGGTGCTGAAAACGGCCATCAGCCTGGTGACGGGATTAGTGGTCTGGGGGATGCTCGCCGCGCTGGATGTGCGTTTTGCCTTTGTCTGGGGGCTGCTGGCCTTTGCGCTCAACTATATTCCTAACATCGGCTCCGTGCTGGCGGCGATCCCCCCTATCCTTCAGGTGCTGGTTTTCAGCGGTTTGTATGATGCCCTGATTCTGCTGGCAGGCTATCTGGTGATTAACCTTGTCTTCGGGAACATTCTCGAACCACGGATAATGGGACGCGGGCTGGGGCTTTCAACCCTTGTTGTGTTCCTGTCCCTGATTTTCTGGGGCTGGCTGCTCGGGCCTGTCGGCATGCTGCTCTCCGTTCCGCTGACAATTATTGTCAAAATTGGCCTGGAGCAGACCGCCGGTGGACAAAGTATCGCTGTACTGCTGAGCGACATGAGCCATAAGGCCGATTAATTGTCCATCGACAGCATGGGCTTACCCGTTCTTCCCGCTTCGCGATAGTTGCCCACTGCCCGCTGCCATTCCGACAGCGGGTAGAGGGTGACATCGCTGCACTGGCTGGCGCGCAGTTTAGGCCAGATGCGCCGAAACTCCGCCTGCCACGCCTCAGCGCTCAGCGCGTCCAGATAGTTACGAATGTGAAACCACGCCACGCGCGGCAACGGCCGCTGCTGCCGGAAGGTCTGCCCGGAGAGTAGCCCGTAGCAGACAAAGGTGCCGGTTTCGGGCATCACGCTCAGGATCGTCTCCGCCAGACTGCCGCCCGTGGCGTCGTACACCACGTCTGCGCGCGCGGCGGCAGCGTTGACGGCGGCCATATCGTGTTGCGCAATCGGGACGATCCCCTTTTCAGCCAGACGTTGAGCGTGCACGGGCGAGCGATGGATCCCGTAAACCGCCTCTGCACCCGCCTGGCGTGCCCATTGCCCGAGCAGAACGGCACAGTCAGAACCGGCAGCGGTGAGCAGCACCGTTTTCCCGACCGGAGGATAGCGGTCCAGCATCATCTGTGCGGCAAGCGGATTGATATACGCCCGCGCGGCAAGAAGCGAGTCGACGTCGTCCGGGACGGGAACCGCATACGCCGCCGGGCAGTCGACATAGCGCTGCCAGGTTCCCTGCCCCCGTAACGGCAGGACCCGCTTGCCCAGCAGCGCCGGATAAGCGGCGGGCGTTTCGGTCACTATTCCGACCCCTTCATAACCGGCTATCGCAGGCAGCGGCGTGCGATGGCGATATGCCCCGGTGATGGGGATGAGATCGGAGGCGTTCACCGGAGAAAAAAGCATGCGCACACGTATCTCTCCCGGCTGTCGCGGGGACAATGGTGTGTTTTCCGCTTGCAGTACCGATTCAGGCTCACCAAACCGGCGATACCAGAGGGCCAGATTACGCATTGCGATCGCGCCATCCCATTTCCGGTGCGACATGTTTCAGGATGGACTCGATCACATGTGCGTTGTATTCCACGCCCAGCTGATTCGGCACGGTAAGCAACAGCGTATCCGCTTCCGCGATCGCTTCATCCTTTTTCAACTGTTCAATCAGCTTGTCTGGCTCTGCGGCATAGCTGCGTCCGAAAATGGCCCGCGTTTTCTCATCCAGATAACCCACGCTGTCGCTCTCATTGCGGCTTGAACCGAAATACATCCGGTCGCGTTCGTCCATCAGGGCAAAAATACTGCGGCTGACCGAAACGCGTGGCTGACGGGTATGCCCTGCCTCAGCCCAGGCCTGTCGGTAGGCACGGATCTGTTTTGCCTGCTGAATATGGAACGGCTCGCCGGTTTCATCATCTTTCAGCGTTGAGCTTTGCAGGTTCATCCCCAGTTTTGCCGCCCATACTGCCGTTGCATTAGAGCCAGCCCCCCACCAGATACGATCGCGTAAGCCTTCTGAATGCGGCTCCAGACGCAACAATCCCGGCGGGTTTGGGAACATCGGCTGTGGGTTAGGCTTCGCAAACCCTTCACCGCGTAATACATCAAGCAGTACCTCAGTGTGGCGGCGCGCCATATCAGATTCGGTTTCCCCTTCCTGCGGCACGTAACCAAAATAACGCCAGCCATCAATCACCTGCTCCGGGGAACCCCGGCTGATACCAAGCTGTAATCGCCCGCCGGAGATGAGATCTGCCGCGCCAGCATCTTCCGCCATATACAGCGGATTTTCATACCGCATGTCGATCACGCCCGTCCCGATTTCGATACGTTTTGTTTTCGCACCTATTGCCGCCAGCAAGGGGAATGGCGAACTGAGCTGGCGGGCAAAGTGGTGCACACGGAAATAAGCCCCGTCCGCGCCTAGCTCTTCGGCTGCGACCGCCAGATCGATGGACTGTAGCAGCGTGTCAGCCGCGGTTCGCGTGCCGGACTGGGGTGACGGCGTCCAGTGACCAAACGACAAAAATCCAATCTTTTTCATAGTGGAGTATCCTGATAAAGCATTGCGTTATCCCTACTCTACGCATTAACGGATGAGAATAAATGGTGATTATTTAACGGAATGCTTCAAATAAACTGACAGAAATACGCAAATCGCAGGCTGCCTTCCCGCAGAGGAGGCATTCTCCTGACATCTCATAATGGGATATAGTGTGAACTATTCTCTTTTTAACAGGTAACATCAGCAATGGCTCTGATCCCCAAAAACTACGCACGGCTGGAAAGCGGCTACCGTGAAAAAGCGCTAAAAATCTACCCCTGGGTTTGTGGACGCTGCTCGCGTGAGTTTGTTTATTCAAATCTTCGTGAACTCACGGTTCACCATATCGACCACGATCACACCAATAACCCGGAAGATGGCAGTAACTGGGAGCTGTTGTGCCTGTTTTGTCACGATCACGAGCACTCAAAGTACACCGAAGCGGATCAGTATGGCACCACCGTTGTCGCGGGTGAGGATGCGCAAAAAGACGTGGGTGTCGCCACGTTTAACCCCTTTGCCGATCTCAAGGCGATGATGGACAAGAAGAAGTAATATCGACGGCTTCACTGCCCATACCTGCCGTATGGGCACTTATATTCCTTAAACATTTCATTAAATACCCTTTCCGCCAGATTTGCCTCGCCGCCATTCTGGACATAACCCTCGCCCTCCTGCACCCGTACGACGTCACTCCTCGTTCCCCCTTGATCTTTGCTATCAATATACAATACTGTATATAAATACAGTATTTATTAACGGTGATCATAATGCAGTTTTTCACCCCACCTGGCGATACCAGAGCGAGCTGACCATGTTTGCACTGTGTGATGTGAACGCTTTCTATGCTTCCTGTGAAACGGTTTTTCGCCCGGACCTGAAGGGACGACCGGTGGTCGTGTTGTCCAATAACGATGGGTGCGTCATCTCTCGCTCCGCTGAAGCCAAACCCTTTGTGAAAATGGGTGAACCGTACTTCAAACAGAAAGATCGCTTCAGGCATCATGGCGTGGTTTGTTTCAGCAGTAATTATGAACTTTACGCGGATATGTCCAACCGGGTAATGAACACGCTTGAAGAGATGTCGCCTCGTAGCGAAATATACTCCATTGATGAGATCTTTTGCGATCTTACCGGGGTGCGTAATTGTCGCGATCTTTCCGATTTTGGGCATGAAATGAGAGCGACCGTACTGCAACGCACCCATCTGACCGTCGGGGTGGGCATCGCACCCACAAAGACGCTGGCGAAACTGGCAAATCACGCGGCAAAACGCTGGCAGCGCCAGACGGGAGGCGTTGTTGATTTATCCAATGTGGATCGTCAGAGAAAGCTGATGGCGGCGCTACCCGTCGAAGACGTTTGGGGTGTAGGACGTCGCATAGCGAAGAAGCTTGAGATGATGGGGATTAAGACCGTCCTGCAACTGGCAGACACCGATATCCGGTTCATAAGAAAACATTTCAATGTCGTGCTGGAGAGAACGGTGCGTGAATTACGGGGCGAACCGTGTCTTGAACTGGAAGAGTTTGCCCCGGTAAAGCAAGAAATCGTCTGTTCGCGCTCGTTTGGCGAACGCATCACCGAATATGACGATGTACGCCAGGCCATCTGTAGTTATGCCGCCCGGGCAGCAGAAAAACTTCGCAATGAGCATCAGCATTGCCGCTTTATCTCCGTATTTGTTAAAACCTCGCCCTTCGCGCTTAACGAGCCATATTATGGCAATAGCGCGTCGGTAAAACTGCTCACCCCAACCCAGGATAGCCGGGATATTATCGGCGCATCAGTTCGTTGTCTGGATGCGGTCTGGAAGAACGGCCATCGGTACCAGAAAGCCGGAGTGATGCTGGGAGATTTTTATAGCCAGGGCGTCGCGCAACTTAATCTGTTTGACGACAACGCCCCCAGGAAAAACAGCCAAAAGTTAATGGATGTATTAGACCATCTGAATGCTGAAAATGGCCGTGGCACGCTTTACTTCGCGGGACAGGGTATACAGCAGCCGTGGCAGATGAAACGGGAAATGCTTTCACCCCGCTACACCACCCGCTTTGCGGATCTCCTCACTGTTAAGTGATATTAACAATTGCTGCTAAGTTGTAATTTTCCCCTTGCCGGACCGGACAAATCGGTTATCGTGCCAGGCAACTTTCGCAGCAATAAAAGACAGTGGGATGCGCTATGGCGATTTTTGATGGTCACAATGACCTGTTGCTTAATTTATGGCTTCACCATCGCCAGGATCCGGTAACGGCCTTCTTCTCCGGCATTGAAAACGGACACCTCGATTATCCGCGCATGCAGCAAGGCGGATTTTCCGGCGGGCTGTTCGCGCTGTTCGTGCCGCCGCAGGAGTATATCGCCCGCATGGCGCCACAATACGCCTGCGAGCCGTGGCAGCCGGTCGACATTCTCTGGCAGCAGCTGACGATCCTTAAGCAGCTTGTCGCCCACTCCGACGGCCGGGCGCGATTGTGCCTGAGCGCGGCGGATATCGAACGCTGCCGTCAGGATAAGGTGCTGGCGATGGTAGCGCATATTGAGGGCGCGGGCGGTTTTGACGGCGAGGGAGGCGATCTACAGGCTTTCTATGCCGCCGGGGTGCGTAGCATTGGGCCTTTCTGGAACATTGCTAACCGTTTTGGCACCGGCGTTAACGGGGCGTTTCCCGGCAGCCCGGACAGCGGCCCAGGGCTTACCGCAGAGGGTATCGCCCTCATTAAGCACGCTAACGCCCTGAACATGCTGATTGACGTTTCGCATATGAATGAAAAGGCGTTCTGGGATACCGCTCGTCATTCCTCATCACCGCTGGTCGCCACCCACTCCAACGCCCATACGCTGTGCCCGCAACCGCGCAATCTGACCGATCGGCAGCTGCTGGCTATCCGCGACAGCGGCGGCGTGGCTGGCGTCAATTTCGGCAACGCGTTTCTGCGCGCCGACGGTAAACGCGATAGCGATACCCCGCTGAGCACGATTGTTCGCCATATCGACTATCTTATTAACATCATGGGTGACGATCATGTCGCGCTGGGCTCCGATTTTGACGGCATTACGTTGCCTGATGATTTACACGATGTGAGTGGTTTACCACGGCTAATCAGCGCGTTGCGTGACAGCGGCTATGATCAATTTGTGCTGAATAAGCTGCTGTGGGGTAACTGGCAAAAGGTATTGCAAAATGTTTGGCAACAATAGGTTACGTTGTAAACATTAAGTTAATTCCTTACATCTTTCGGGTTGAGCTTTGCCCTCCTGTGACGCATTATTTGATGACCATCACAAAACTGGCACAAACAATGGCGTTGGTGCTGCATTTTTAAAGAGGAAAAAACGATGTGGAAGAAACCTGCTTTTATTGATTTACGTCTTGGCCTGGAAGTGACCCTGTACATTTCCAACCGCTAATCGCTCTGCCCGCCATCCGTGCGGGCATTTTTGTTTGACTACCTGGCCCATCTTCATGTTTATAAAAGTCCTCGGTTCCGCCGCTGGCGGTGGTTTCCCCCAGTGGAACTGTAACTGCGCCAACTGTCAGGGTTTGCGCGACGGTACCCTTCAGGCGACCCCTCGCACCCAGTCGTCGATCATCGTCAGCGATAACGGCAAAGAGTGGGTGCTGTGTAACGCCTCCCCCGATATCAGCCAGCAGATTGCCCATACGCCAGAACTGAATAAGAAAGAGGTTCTGCGCGGCACGCATATTGGCGGCATTATTCTCACCGATAGCCAGATTGACCACACCACCGGGCTGCTCAGCCTGCGCGAGGGGTGCCCACATCAGGTATGGTGTACGCCGGAGGTGCATGAAGATCTTTCCAGCGGATTCCCGATTTTTACCATGCTCCGGCACTGGAACGGTGGCCTGATTCACCACCCGATCGCGCCGCTCACCGCCTTTAGCGTGGAAGCCTGCCCTGATTTGCAGTTTACCGCTGTCCCCATCGCCAGTAACGCACCGCCCTATTCGCCGTGGCGCGACCGCCCGCTGCCGGGGCATAACGTGGCGCTGTTTATCGAAAACCGCCGCAACGGTCAGACGCTGTTCTACGCACCGGGTCTCGGTGAACCCGATGACGCTATCCTGCCGTGGCTTAAAAAGGCGGACTGTCTGCTGATTGACGGCACCGTCTGGCAGGACGATGAACTCCAGGCCACCGGCGTCGGGCGCAATACCGGCCGCGACATGGGCCATCTGGCGCTCGGCGATGAACACGGCATGATGGCGCTGCTGGCCTCGCTGCCGGCAAAGCGCAAGATTCTGATCCACATTAATAACACCAACCCGATCCTTAACGAGCAGTCGCCGCAGCGTCACGCCCTTGCGCAGCAGGGAATAGAAGTGAGCTGGGACGGGATGAACATCACGCTTCAGGACTAACTATGCACATTCGCGAAACGCTCTCGCCGCAAGAGTTTGAGCACGCCCTTCGGGCGAAAGGCGCCTACTATCATATTCACCATCCGTACCATATCGCGATGCATAACGGCGAGGCCAGCCGCGAGCAGATCCAGGGCTGGGTGGCGAACCGGTTTTACTACCAGACGACGATCCCACTGAAAGACGCGGCAATTATGGCGAACTGCCCGGATCCGCACACGCGTCGCAAATGGGTGCAGCGGATCCTCGATCACGACGGCAGCAACGGTCATGACGGCGGTATCGAAGCCTGGCTACAGCTGGGCGAAGCCGTGGGGCTCAGCCGCGAGGACTTAATCAGCGAACGCCACGTGCTGCCCGGCGTCCGTTTCGCCGTCGACGCTTACGTTAACTTCGCCCGCCGCGCCAACTGGCAGGAGGCTGCATGCAGTTCGCTCACCGAACTGTTCGCCCCGCAAATCCATCAGTCGCGTCTCGACAGCTGGCCACAGCACTACCCGTGGATCAAAGAGGAAGGCTATTTTTATTTCCGCAGCCGCCTCAGCCAGGCCAGCCGTGACGTTGAACACGGTCTGGAGCTGGCGAAGCGTTATTGCGATAGCGCGGAAAAGCAGAATCGGATGCTGGAGATCCTTCAGTTCAAACTCGATATCCTGTGGTCGATGCTCGACGCGATGACCATGGCCTACGCGCTACAGCGTCCGCCTTATCACACGGTCACCGACAAAGCGGCCTGGCACACAACCCGACTGGTATAAGCATGCAAAAAAACTCCATCGTCGCCTTTCGTCGCGGCTATCGCCTGCAATGGGAAGCCGCTCAGGACAGCCATGTCATCCTCTATCCGGAAGGCATGGCTAAACTCAATGAGACCGCCGCCGCGATCCTCGAACTGGTCGATGGCCAACGCGACGCGGCGGCCATCATTGCCATACTCAACGAACGGTTCCCGGAAGCCGGCGGCGTGGATGACGACGTCGTAGAATTCCTGCAAATCGCTTATCAACAGAAGTGGGTTATTTTCCGTGAGCCAGAATAAACCTGCCGTCAATCCACCGCTGTGGCTGCTGGCGGAGCTGACCTATCGCTGTCCGCTACAGTGTCCTTACTGCTCTAACCCGCTGGACTTCGCCCGGCAGGATCAGGAGCTGACCACTGAACAGTGGATTGAGGTTTTCCGCCAGGCGCGGGCGATGGGCAGCGTGCAGATAGGTTTTTCCGGCGGCGAACCGTTGACGCGTAAAGATCTGCCGGAGCTGATCCGCGCCGCCCGCGATCTCGGTTTTTATACCAACCTGATCACCTCGGGAATTGGCCTGACGGAAAGCAAGCTCGACGCATTCAGCGAGGCCGGTCTGGACCATATCCAGATTAGCTTCCAGGCCAGCGATGAAGTGCTCAACGCTGCGCTGGCGGGGAATAAAAAAGCCTTCCAGCAGAAGCTGGCGATGGCCAAAGCGGTTAAAGCGCGCGATTACCCGATGGTGCTGAATTTCGTCCTGCACCGGCATAATATCGATCAGATCGATAAAATCATCGAACTGTGCATCGAGCTGGACGCCGACGACGTCGAACTTGCCACCTGCCAGTTCTACGGTTGGGCGTTCCTTAATCGTCAGGGGCTTCTGCCGACGCGGGAACAGATTGCCCGCGCGGAACGCGTGGTTGCCGAATATCGGCAAAAAATGGCCGCCAGCGGCAATCTGACCAACCTGCTGTTCGTCACCCCCGATTATTACGAAGAGCGGCCAAAAGGCTGTATGGGCGGCTGGGGGTCGATTTTCCTCAGCGTGACCCCGGAAGGCACGGCGCTGCCCTGCCACAGCGCGCGCCAGCTGCCGGTGGATTTCCCGTCGGTGCTTGAGCAGAGTCTGGAATCCATCTGGTATGACTCTTTCGGCTTCAACCGCTATCGCGGGTTTGACTGGATGCCGGAGCCGTGCCGCTCCTGCGATGAAAAAGAGAAAGACTTCGGCGGCTGCCGCTGCCAGGCCTTTATGCTCACCGGGAATGCGGATAACGCCGATCCGGTGTGCAGCAAATCGCCGCATCATCATAAAATCCTCGAGGCGCGACGCGAAGCAGCCTGTAGTGATATGAAGATCGGTCAGCTTCAGTTTCGCAACCGAACCCGTTCTCAGCTTATCTATAAAACCCGGGAACTGTAACGATAATGACCATCCGCATCGTGGAACTGGCAGGCGGTTTACGCGCAACGCTGGTGCATCAGCCGCAGGCGACACGCGCGGCGGCGCTGGCGCGCGTGAGTGCCGGAAGCCATCACGAGCCACCACGCTTCGCCGGTCTTGCGCATTTGCTTGAGCACCTGCTGTTCCGCGGTAGCGAGCGCTATCGGGGCGATGATCGACTCATGGCCTGGGTCCAGCGCCAGGGCGGCAACGTCAATGCCACCACGCTGGCTCGCCACAGCGCTTTTTTCTTCGAGGTTGCCGCCGAAAACCTGTCCGACGGCGTCGCGCGACTGCGGGATATGTTGCAGGCGCCGCTGCTTTCCCGGCTGGACATCCAGCGCGAAGTGGCGGTCATTGATGCGGAAAACCGGCTTATCCAGCAGCATGATGCCGCCCGGCGCGAAGCCGCGGCGCGCCACGCGATGGAACAACCGGAGGTTTTTCGCCGTTTTCAGGTGGGTAGCCATGATTCTCTGGGGCAAGACACGGGATCGCTGCACGCCGCGTTGCGCGACTTTCATCGCCGCTATTATGTGGCCGGACACCTGCAATTGTGGCTACAGGGACCGCAAACGCTGGATGCGTTAGCCGAGCTTGCCCATACGTTTGCGACAGGTTTTGCTTCAGGTGGCGTGCCTGAAGCCGCCCCCCCGTTACGCCTTAGCGCTGAAGCAGATTATCAGCTGGCAGTGACGGAGCGACCCGCGCTGTGGCGCTGTCCGTTGATCCGAAAAAGTGACAACGTCACCTTGCTTCGGGAATTTTTGCTGGACGAGGCCCCCGGAAGCCTGATTGACGGGCTGCGGGCGCGCGGGCTGGCAGAAGAGGTATCGCTGGACTGGCTTTATCAGGATGACGATTACGGCTGGCTGGCGCTAACGCTTGACGGCGAACGGCCCGAGGCCATAGACGCGCAAATCACGCGCTGGCTGCGGGCCCTACAGCAAACGACGCAAGAGCAACAGCGGCATTATTATCGGCTGGCACAGCAGCGCTTTAGCGCCCTGTCGGCCCTTGACCAGCTTCGCCAGCGGGCGTTTGGTTTTGCGCCCGGCGCGGCGCCGGTTGATTTTTCCGCCTTCTGTGCCGACTTACTGGCGGCGCCCACCTCATATCTGGCCTGCAAAAAAATGGAAGCCGCCGGGACAATTTCCAGCCAGGGATTTGCCCTGCCGCTTAGCCACTGGCGTCGCCAGCCGGTTGCGGATGAGAGCCCCATCGCGTTTTCCTTCTACCCGCAGGCTGCCCAATATTCTGCCCCAGCCCTGACGCCAGAAGCCGTTCCGCTGCTGCATTTACCGGCGCAGGCACAAGCGCCGACGTTGATCCTCCGCAAGCCTTTTTATTCGCGCGTAAGCGAGTCACAGGGGGTGGCGATCGGCAAACAATTACGCCCTCTTCTGGCTGAAATGCGCCATATCGGCGGCAGCGGCGAGTGGCAAACGGTTGACGGTAGCTGGCAGCTAACCCTGCGGCTTCCTGACGCCGTGGTGATGGCGGAACCCATCATCGGGGCGATAATCGATCGCCTCTCCCGCCCCACACCGGCTATTACGCCTGCGCCAGATGGCATTGCGATCCGTCAGTTGCTTAAGCAATTGCCTGAACGACTGGCATCGGAACCGTCACGGAATGGCTGGCTGGCGGCGTTAGCTGGCGGCAGCGCCGGACACGCGCACGGGTTAGCCCGGCAGCTTGGCCTGCTCCGGGCGCCGGTTAACGCTAAGCCGTTGCCGTTAAGCGATTGTCCCGGCGGGGTCGAACACATTCCGCACGCCAGCGAGGATTCGGCGCTGCTGGTGTTTATTCCCCTGCCGCCGGGTGCGTCGCTCGCCGCGCTGCGGCTGCTGGCGTTATGCTGCGAACCGCGATTTTTCCAGCGCCTGCGCGTGGAACAGCAGATTGGCTACGTGGTCAGCTGTCGTTATCAGCGTATTGCCGATCGCGATGGCCTGCTGCTGGCGTTACAGTCGCCTGATCGTTCTCCCGTGAACCTGTTGGGTTGCTGCAAACGATTTTTGCGAGAGCTGACGCTGTGCGATGAATCCGAGTTCAGCCTATTGCGACAGCAGCTGGCGACGCAGATCCGCTCACCGATGGATGCCAGCGCCACGGCAGTGGCCGCCCTGCGCCAGCGCTATGGTTTGCCGGTGTTAACGCCGCAGGCTATTGATGCCCTGCAACCTGACGAGATAGTCGCGCTATGGCGCGAGATGACTCGCCGTCGCCGACGCTGGCGGGTGCTTTTCACGGGCTGACCGGAACCGCAGCTTTCTTCCTGTGCGTGGTTTTCAGTCAAAAAAAAGCCCCGTACTACGACGGGGCCAGGCTGTTTATTTCGCTGTTATTTATCCAGCGCGTAGGCAATCACGTAGTCACCACGATCCGGCGACTGGCGTGCACCGCCAGCAGAGATCAGAATGTACTGTTTGCCGGTTTTCGGTGATACATAGCTGATAGGTCCGCCCTGGCTACCCACCGGGAGACGCGCTTTCCACACTTCTTCCCCCGTAGAGGAATCAAAGGCGCGCAGGTAGTAATCCTGGGTTCCCGCAATGAAGACCAGACCGCCCTGCGTGGCCAGCGTACCGCCCAGCGTCGGCATACCGACAGGCATCTGCATACGCATTTTTACCCCAAACGGACCGGTATCCTGAACGGTACCGACCGGCACCTGCCAGACGATTTTCTGTGTTTTCAGGTCAATCGCAGAGAGAGAGCCAAACGGTGGTTTCTGGCACGGAATACCCAGCGGTGACATGAAACGGTTTTTGTTGACCGAATACGGCGTTCCTTTCATCGGAACAGCGCCCATACCGGCGTTCACGGCTTCACCGCCCGTGTTTGCCACTGCGCTTTGCGGATCTTGTTTAATCAGCTGGACCCACAGACCCAGACGCATGTCGTTGACGAAGATGTACTGGTTGTTCGGATCCGTGGACAGACTACCCCAGTTCATTCCCCCCAGCGAGCCCGGGAAGCTCAGGGAAATATCGGTTCCCGGCATCGTGTACAGACCGTCATAACGCATTGATTTGAAGCTGATACGACAGGCCAGCTGGTCAAACGGCGTCGCCCCCCACATATCCGATTCTTTCAGGGTTTCCGCGCCAATCTGCGGCATCCCCACAGAGCGCGGCTGCGTTGCCGGGTACTGTTCACGTGGAATATCCGCTGGTTTTACCGGAACCTCTTTCACTTCAGTGAGCGGTTTACCCGTCAGGCGATCAAGAACATAAATTTGCCCCGCTTTGGTGCCCACCACCACCGCGGGCTTGTTGCCCTCTTTTGTCGGGAAATCAACCAGGCTCGGCTGCATCGGGATATCGAAATCCCAGAGGTCGTTATGCACGGTCTGGTATACCCACTTCTCTTTCCCGGTAGTCGCATCCAGCGCGAGGATTGAGGTGGCGTATTTATGATCTTCCGGAATACGGTCAGCGCCCCACAGGTCGACGGAGGAACTCCCCATCGGGATAAACACGGTATTCATCGACGCATCCCAGGACATAGGGGCCCAGGAGTTTGCAGAGCTACGTTTGTAGTGTTCGCCCGGCTTCAGAACATAGTTCGGATCCGGATTACGCGGGTCGAACGCCCAGCGCAGCTGGCCGGTGATCACGTCATAACCACGTATAACGCCTCCCGGCATATCGGTGCTGACGTTATCCGCAACGCGGCCACCAACGACAACCGTCGTACCCGCCAGCGTCGGGGCCGACGTCAGCACGTAGGTGGGATCTGACGCGTCGCCCATCCCTTCATGCAGGTTAACGCTGCCGTTAGTACCGAAGTCCGGGCAGAATTTGCCGTTATCGGCGTCTAACGCGATCAGCTTACCGTCAATAGTATTCATCAGGATACGGCGCTGGCATGCAGCGCCCGGTGCGACCTGCGCTGGCAGAACCGGCGTGGAGCCCGCTACCGTTGGCTGTGCCAGCGGTTTGGTGGCATCAAAGTATGCCAGGCCACGGCAGCGCATCCAGATTGCAGATTTGGCGTTGATTTCCGCTTTCCAGATCTCTTTCCCACTATCGGCATCCACGGCGATCACGTTGTTATGCGGCGTACAGAGGAAGACACGATCGCCAACCTGTAGCGGCGTTTGCTGATCTTCTGCGCCATTGCCGTCCGGACTTTCCGGTACGTCACCGGTATGGTAGGTCCAGACCGGTTTCAGGTTTTTCACGTTGTCACGGGTTATCTGGTCCAGCGCCACAAAGCGACTACCGCCGGCCGTATTACCGTAGTGATCCCAGTTCTGCTGTTTCGCATCATCTTTTACCGGTACCAGCGGACGTTTTTCACCGCTAAACGGCACGGTCGGATGGGGTTGAAACATCTGAACAAAGGTGACGCCCATGGCGATAATAAGGACCGCGCAGACCCCCAGGGCCCCTTTTGCGCAGGACGGTTTTCCTTCACGTTTACGCAATGCAGGCCAGGTGGCAGCTGCCAGCACCATCAGCCCGGCGGGTACCATTAAACGGGAAACCAGCGGCCAGAAGTCGAGCCCGGCATCGAAAAATGCCCAAATCAGGGTGCCAAGAAACACCAGGGCAAACAGCCCCACGGCAGAGGACTTGCGGCGGAAGAACTGAATCGCAGAGAGCAGAGTGATAACCCCGGCGATGAGAAAATACCAACTCCCCCCCAGGGAAACCAGTTTAAAACCGCCGATAGCAAAAAAGAGCCCCGTTACAAGAAGTATCACACCCACCAGCAGGCACCACGGGCCTAACCAGCCGGATGAGCGGGGATTATTGTCTGACATAAAAATGAATCTCCTGATTACTTTATAACAGCAGGGTTTTATTGACTGCCACGATGCTAAAACCCTGCGTAACATCAATTGTTCGTGTGCGAATCATAAATTAAAATTATAATGTAGACAAAATGTATTCTGTCGGAAGAAAAGAAAACTCACTAAAGTGCAGGAACATAACAAAATAAAAAAAATGGGATATCACTCTGTAATTCGCCAATACCAGAATATTTGACCAGCAAGTTCCGGCTTATGCGATGAATATCAGGTTTGCCGACAAGACAGCCCAGGTGACGTAAGATTTTTGCATGATGAGAATTAACTTATTGCCTATTAATTAAGCTTCACAAACACGATCAGCTCGCGGATTTCACGATATACGTCACTACACCAAAGATATCGAGCGTATCGTCGCTGCCGACAATAATCGGTGAATAGGCGCTGTTCATGGGGTTGAGTTGAATATTGGGACGCAGCTGGAGGCGCTTCACGGTAAATTCGCCCTCTACCGCCGCAATCACGATATCGCCATGCTCAGGCTTGCGGGAACTGTCCACCACCAGCAAATCACCGTTATTGATCCCCCCTTCTATCATCGAGTCACCGGCGGCTTTGACAAAGTAAGTGGAGCTGGGATGGGCGACTAATAACTCGTTTAAATCGATACGCCGCTCTACATAATCCGCTGCCGGGCTGGGGAAGCCGCACTGTACTAAGTCGCTGAAAAGTGGAATAGCAACGATTTCACGCAACTCTGCGGGTCTGAAAAAGATCATGATAAACACCTCCATACTGTTTTTATATGGGTCTTCCCTTGTTGTGGTGGCTGAAGGCATGATAATGGTGTATTTAATCGCCAGAGGTCACCGCCATGGACGAAAAGTCCCTCTACGCTCATATTCTCAACCTGTCCGATCCGTGGCAGGTAAAGTCCCTTTCTCTCGATGAAAATGCCGGTTCTGTTACTGTCACTATTGAGATCGCTGAAAACACCCGGCTAGCCTGTCCGACCTGCGGTAAATCCTGTTCTGTTCACGATCACCGTCATCGTAAATGGCGCCATCTTGATACCTGCCAGTTCACCACTATTGTTGAAGCCGATGTTCCACGAATTATGTGTCCGGAGCATGGCTGCCTGACGTTGCCTGTTCCGTGGGCTGGCCCCGGAAGCCGGTATACGTTGCTATTCGAATCGTTCGTTCTCTCATGGCTGAAAATCAGCACCGTTGATGCTGTCAGGAAGCAACTTAAGCTCAGTTGGAATGCGGTTGACGGCATTATGACCCGGGCAGTTAAGCGAGGTCTTGCCCGGATAAAAAAGCCATTATCCGCCCGTCATATGAATGTGGATGAGGTCGCCTTTAAAAAAGGACATCGTTACATAACGGTGATCTCCGATCGCGATGGTCGGGCGCTGGCCTTAACGGATGATCGCGGCACAGAGAGTCTTGCCGGCTATCTTCGCACGCTCACTGATGGGCAGTTGCTGGCTATCAAAACGCTCTCAATGGACATGAACGCGGGCTATATAAGAGCAGCGCGTATCCACTTACCCAGTGCGGTTGAGAAAATCGCCTTTGACCGCTTCCATGTGGCGAAGCAACTGGGCGAGGTAGTTGATAAAACCCGTCAGAATGAACATCCGCACCTCCCTGTTGAAAGCCGACACCAGGCAAAAGGAACCCGCTTCCTGTGGCAGTACAGCGATAAGTGGATGACCGAATCCCGGCAGGAAAAGCTGATGTGGCTGCGTGCACAGATGAAGCTGACGAGCCAGTGCTGGGCGCTGAAAGAGCTGGCAAAGGATATCTGGAACAGGCCATGGAGCGAGGAAAGACGGAGTGACTGGCAGAGATGGTTGGCGCTGGCGGCTAACAGTGACGTTCCCATGATGAAAAATGCCGCGAAAACGATAGGAAAAAGGCTGTACGGGATCCTGAATGCGATGCGACACAGTGTCTCAAACGGAAATGCGGAGGCACTTAACAGCAAGATCAGGCTGCTGAGGATAAAAGCCAGGGGATACCGAAACCGGGAGCGCTTTAAACTGGGGGTGATGTTCCACTACGGAAAGCTGAATATGGCGTTCTGAGCCTTCCCACCATGATCGGGGAAGACCCTTTTATATACAGTAGTTTTAACTGAGGTATCGATCAAGCCATGTCACCGTAAGCGGCTGGCTACGCCTTAACCGCTTCGCTTATAACCCCCTATAGCAATGAAGATTATTTGTTTTGTAAATTTTTACGCACAGACAAGCGTAACGCGTCATAAAACTTCACTACGCAATGACTTTCACATGACTATAAAAACAAAACAAAGTAACCACAAATCACTCCACATACACTATACGTTGACTTTATATTTAGACTAGCGCATATTTTACAGCACAAATTAACAAGACAATTTTTGGAGGACGTTTTCTATGCCCGCCCGTGATTATCCCGATAAGCGTGTTGCTCGCGGTGTCGCAAAGGAGGCCGAACTCAGGATGTTAAGTGCGCGCATCGATCCTGCGCTGATGGAGTACATCCGCATTACTGCGTATGAAACACGGAAAAGTAAGCAGGAAATCGTGGCAGAAGCGTTAGCGCTTCACCGCCAAAGAAGTCAGATTGGATCATAAACAGCAAAAGCCCGAAAAATCCTCCGGGCTTTTGCTGGTATCGGGATTACCCCACCAGAGAATTTAACGTCTCCAGCGCCTCAGGCGGCAATACCAGATCGACTGCCGCCAGGTTTTCACGCAGATGCGCCACCGATGAGGTTCCCGGGATCAAGAGGATATTTGGCGAGCGTTGCAGCAGCCATGCCAGCGCCACCTGCATCGGCGTCGCGCCCAGTGAATCCGCCACCGCCTGTAGTCCGGAAGATTGCAGTGGCGTGAAACCACCCAGCGGGAAGAACGGCACCCAGGCAATCCCCTGCTGCGCCAGCGAATCAACCAGCGCATCGTCACCGCGATTCACAACGTTGTACATGTTCTGTACGCACACCACGGAAACCATCTTCTGCGCTTCAGCAACCTGCGAAGCGGTGACGTTGCTCAGCCCAATATGACGAACCAGCCCCTGCTGTTGCAGCTCCGCAAGGGTGCTCAGCGGCGCGGCAATCGAGCCTTCCGCCGGTCCGTGGGCGCTAAACATGATCCGCAGGTTAACCACGTCCAGCACATCCCGCTTCAGGTTACGCAGGTTATCATGCACCGCCTGCGTCAGCTCCTGCGCGGAAAACGCCGGCAGCCAGGAGGCATCCTCGCCGCGTCGGGCTCCGATCTTGGTCACAATCGTAAGGTCGTCCCGGTACGGATGAAGCGCCTCGCAGATAAGCTGGTTGGTCACATGAGGTCCGTAAAAATCGCTGGTATCAATGTGATTCACACCCAACGCCACCGCTTCACGCAGCACTGCCAGCGCCGCATTTTTATCTTTTGGCGGACCAAAAACGCCAGGCCCGGCAAGCTGCATCGCGCCATAGCCAAATCGTTTAACCGTACGCGTTCCGAGCGTGAACGTTCCGCTTTTATCTATGCTGCTCATGCTGACCTTCCTCATAAAAAATGATCCGGATTTACAACAGGTTCCGCAACGAAACCATTAGTTAAGCAATAGTAAAATTAAAGTTTAAATTCGCTACGACGATAGTATTGATGTAACCCTGCCTCTTCTCTTACGGATGACCGCCATGCTGAAAAATCTGCACGTGATTACCGGTATTATCTTTGCCCTCACCATATTCTGTCTGCTGCAAGTTGTCACGGGAGGGTTGTTCTACTCTGCCGTTAACAACGATCGTCACAACTTTCAGAACTCCGGGTTACTCAATGCCCAACAGGAAAGCCTGAGCGACAGCGTTAACACGCTGGTGAAAACGCGCGTTACCGTTACCCGCGTGGCGATCCGCTACCTGAAAAACCAGCGCGATCCGGCCTCTCTCGCGGCGATCAACACGCTGCTGGGCACCGCCAACGGTTCGCTGGCCAAAGCCGAAGACTATTACAAAAACTGGCTGGTTATTCCGCAGGTGAAGGGCCAGAATGCCGCGCTCACCGAAGAGATGCAGAAAGCCTGGAAGCAAATGCACGAGGTGATGCGCTTGTCCATTGAGTATCTGCGCGCAGATAACTATCAGGCCTATGGCGACCTGGACGCCCAGCAGGCGCAGGATGAGATGGAGGCGGTCTATACCCGCTGGCGCGCTGAAAACAACGTTCTGCTGAAAGCCGCCGCCGAAGAGAACCAGAGCAGCTTTACCCAGATGCAGTGGACGCTGGCGGCGATCTTCCTGACCGTGATCGCCGTGCTGGTGGTGATCTGGCAGGGTTTACAGCACCTGCTCCTGAAACCGCTCAACGCCATCATGAACCATATTCGCACCATCGCGAGCGGCGATCTGACGCAAAATGTCGCGATTGCCGGGCGCAACGAGATGGGCCAGCTGGCTGCTGGTCTGCACGAGATGCAGCAGTCGCTGGTGAGCACCGTCAGCGCCGTGCGCGGCAGCACAGATTCTATCTACACGGGCGCAGGAGAAATTGCCGCCGGAAGTAACGACCTTTCCGCCCGAACCGAGCAGCAGGCAGCCTCGCTGGAAGAGACCGCCGCCAGCATGGAAGAGCTGACTGCCACGGTGAAACAGAACTCGGATAACGCCCGCCAGGCGACGCTGCTGGCGAAGAATGCGTCTGAAACCGCCGCACGCGGCGGTCAGGTGGTGGATAACGTGGTGCGTACCATGAATGACATTGCCGACAGTTCTCAGCAAATTGCGCATATCACCGGCGTTATCGATAGCATTGCCTTCCAGACCAATATTCTCGCGCTCAACGCGGCGGTTGAAGCCGCCCGTGCCGGGGAACAAGGTCGCGGCTTTGCGGTCGTGGCAGGTGAAGTACGGACGCTGGCCAGCCGCAGCGCGCAGGCGGCAAAAGAGATCAAAGGGCTTATCGAGAACTCTGTCAGCCGGGTGAATACCGGCTCGGAACAGGTGAGCGAGGCGGGTGCGACCATGAAAGAGATCGTCGCGGCCGTGACGCGCGTAACCGATATTATGGCTGAGATTTCCTCGGCGTCTGACGAGCAGAGCCGCGGTATAGAGCAGGTCAGCCTGGCAGTCTCGCAGATGGACAGCGTCACGCAGCAAAACGCCGCGCTGGTACAGGAGTCGGCAACGGCGGCGGCGGCGCTGGAAGATCAGTCTGAACAGCTGCGTCAGGCCGTGGCGGCATTCCGGCTGAACGCTCAGGCATCGCCGGCGGCTCGCCCTAAAAACGTGAAAACGCCCGTACTGCTGCGCCCGTCAGCGGCAGGCGCGAATACAGCTGACGCGAACTGGGAAACCTTCTGAGTGACAGGCGGGCATATCGCCCGCCTGCCTGATTAGCGGCTGCGCTTGGCGTGGCGTTCCCAGTTATCTCGCTTCGCATCCTCTGATTTACGCAACGAGACATAGCATGCTCCGCTGCCGCCGTGATGCGGCTGCGCTTCGCAAAAGGCCTGTACTTCGTCGAACTCGGTCAACCAGCGCGCAAGATAGCTGCGCACTACGTTAGGGTGCGACTGCTGTTCACGCCCTTTACCATGCACGATGATCAGGTTGCGTAGCCCGTCACGTCCGGCCTGGCGAATAAAGGAATAGACCAGCTGGCGGCATTGCTCCGCAGGCTGGCGTAACAGCGTTAAGCTGGCCTGACGGGAATATTTGCCGGAACGCAGCTTATCAAATACCCCCTGCTGTACCCCTTCACGCTGGAACATCAGCGGCTCGTCAAGGGGCAACAGTTCCAGAAACCCCAGCGTCAGAAAGTTATCGAGCTGCTCAGTATCTATTTCCTGACGCGCCCGCGTGTTGCGGCTCTGCTGCCAGTGAATATCCGCGCAGCGTTTGAGCGGCTGGACATCCTCCATGGCGTCAAGAAAAAGTGATTTGTCGTCAGGGTTCATGGAAATCCTCCGGCTACATCTGAGTGATGTACTATACCTGCGCCCGTTGCGGGTCTCAATCACCCGGGCACGGGTACAAATAATGGCTTAAGGAACAGATAATCGCAGACGCAATAAATTTAATCTAACCTTAACTTAAATTTCAGCCGTAATTAATTAAATAAATACGTTAAAAAATCGTGAAATCAATCACTCAACGTCCTTCTCTTTTAAGAAAAAGCTGTTATAACTTAATAAACCTGCCCAATGGATAATGCATGTAGGATCCGCGAAAGGATGCACGACTGTGTGTTCTGTGGAGTCTGTCTGATGTCGGGCAGACTCTATTTTTTATTGTTGTTATTTTTATTAAATTAATTTCCTGGCCTCTCTTCGAAACTGCGTGATTAATGATTCGGCAAGCGGTGTCTGGCGAGAATCACGACGCTGAATTAAATAATATGCCGCTTTAGGCAGGGTTTCGACAACCGGCAGCATTATCAGACGGTGCGCCAGAAGCGGATCGCAGCCCAGCTCTTGCGGTAAAATGCTGATGAAATCGCTTTGTGCGACGAGGCTAATACAGGAGGAAAAGGTCTCACAGACAACGCCAATTCGCGGTATTTGAGAGCGATGGTTAAAAGTATCCTGTAACTGCTTATAATAACTTCCCCGGGGCGTAGGCATCGTCCAGTTATATTGCAGAAGCTCATTAATTGAGGTCGCCCCTGTCGCCGGATGTCCTGCCCGACAAAATACGGCAAAAGGCTTTTCGAACAGCTTTTCAAACGTAAATTCGTGATCGTACGGCCCCTGATAATAGGTATTGATGGTAAAGTCCAGCTCACCCTGACGTAATTCATTAATCATCGACACCAGCTGGCCTTCCATAATCCGGACGTTGACCTGAGGATGCTGCGCATGAAAACGCGTAATGACGGCTGGCATCAGGCTGCGTGAAATGCTGGCTCCCATCCCAATATTGATCTGTCCGGCAAGCTCGCCCTGTCGCTGGCGGATGTCATCCTGCGCTGCACGCAGCTCTTCCAGAATCAAATTAGCGCGGTGATAAAACCCTTCCCCGCACTCGGTCAGCGCGACGCCTTTACTCCGGCGCACAAATAGCTGGGCCGCCATACCCTCCTCCAGCTCTTTAATGGATTTGGTCAGCGCGGGCTGCGAAAGATTAAGCGTCCGGCTGGCGCCGCGAATGCTGCCCTGACGCGCCACCTCGACAAACGCCCTGATTTGATGAAATTTAATCTGAAATGACATAACGAGACCGATAACCGTTGTTTATCAGAGTAAAGAAACTGTCATCTACTTTAATGGAAACGGATGTGCGAGGGTAATTCCTGAACGGTTAAAACTGTGAAAAAACGATTAGTGATAAGTAAAAACTATCACAGCGTGAAGCAGTTCACATATTTTAATGATGACAGGAAAAGATATGAACGCACTGGCGCAGTACATCCAGACATTAGCCCCACAACTGAGCGCATGGCGTCGCGATTTCCACCATTTCGCGGAATCCGGTTGGGTGGAGTTTCGCACTGCGGCAAAAGTGGCGGAGATCCTCGCCTCACTGGGTTACGAGCTGGCGATGGGTCGCGACGTGGTCGACGCCGAAAGCCGTATGGGACTGCCCGATGACGCCACCCTTTCGCGAGAGTTTGCCCGCGCCCGGGCGCAGGGCGCGCCGGAGAAATGGCTGGCGCCGTTTGAGGGCGGGTTCACCGGCATTGTCGCGACCCTGAATACCGGCCGCCCGGGCCCAACCCTGGCGTTTCGCGTGGACATGGACGCCCTTGATTTAAGCGAAGCGCTCGACGACAGCCATCGCCCGTTCCGCGACGGGTTTGCCTCCTGCAATCCGGGAATGATGCACGCCTGTGGCCACGACGGGCATACCACCATTGGTCTGGGGCTCGCGCAGGTGCTTAAGCAGCATGAAGCGCAGCTCAACGGCACCATCAAACTGATCTTCCAGCCTGCCGAAGAGGGTACGCGCGGCGCGCGCGCTATGGTCGCCGCAGGCGCGCTGGACGGCGTAGACTACTTTACCGCCATTCATATCGGAACCGGCGTTCCGGAAGGGACAGTGATCTGCGGCAGCGATAACTTCATGGCGACCACCAAATTTGACGTGCGCTTTACCGGAGTCGCCGCACACGCTGGCGGTAAACCGGAAGAGGGCCGTAACGCCCTGCTTGCTGCTGCCCAGGCCGCTATCGCGCTGCATGGCATCGCGCCACACAGCGAAGGCGCGTCCCGGGTTAACGTCGGGGTCATGCAGGCGGGCAGCGGACGCAACGTGGTTCCGGCTGATGCGTTACTTAAGGTTGAAACCCGCGGCGAAAGCGAGGCCATTAATCAGTATGTCTTTGAGCGCGCGCAGGCGGTAATTACCGGCGCGGCGGCGCTCTATGGCGTAACAGCCGGGATAAACCTGATGGGGGCGGCGACCTCCAGCGTCCCTTCCCCGGCCTGGGTCGATTATCTGCGCGAGCAGGCAAGCCAGGTGCCCGGTGTGACTCATGCCATTAATAAGGTCAAAGCGCCTGCGGGCTCCGAAGACGCCACGCTAATGATGGCCCGCGTGCAGCAGAACGGCGGCATGGCCTCGTATATGGTTTTCGGCACCCAGCTGAGCGCCGGACATCACAACGAAAAATTCGATTTTGATGAGCAGGTGATGAACGTTGCCATCGAAACGCTGGCGCGAACTGCGCTTAATTTCCCGTGGACGCGAGGTGTGTAATGCAGGAGAACTACGCTTTTATCGCTGATGCCATCGACACGCGATGTCAGACGTTTACCGATATTGCCGACGACATCTGGGATCATCCCGAAACGCGCTTTGAAGAGTTCTGGTCCGCCGAACGCCTCGCCAGCGCGCTGGAAGCCGAGGGCTTTACCCTGACGCGGGAAGCCGGAGGCATTCCCAACGCCTTTATTGCCAGCTACGGCAGCGGCAAGCCCGTTATCGCCCTTCTGGGCGAATACGATGCCCTGGCCGGGCTAAGCCAGCAGGCACACTGCGCGACGGCGCAATCCGCCACCCCGGGGGCGAACGGCCACGGCTGCGGGCATAACCTCTTAGGCACGGCTGCCTTTGCCGGGGCGGTGGCGGTGAAAAGCTGGCTGGAACAGCACGGCGGCAGCGGAACGGTGCGTTTTTACGGCTGTCCCGGCGAGGAAGGCGGCTCCGGTAAAACCTTTATGGTGCGTGAAGGATTATTTGACGACGTGGACGCTGCCGTGACATGGCACCCGGAAGCCTTTGCCGGGATGTTTAACGTCAGCACGCTGGCCAATATTCAGGCCGCCTGGCGGTTTAAGGGGATCGCCGCCCATGCCGCTAACTCCCCACATCTGGGACGCAGCGCGCTGGATGCCGTGACGTTGATGACCACCGGCACAAACTTCCTCAACGAACACATCATTGAAAAAGCGCGCGTTCATTACGCCATCACCGATACCGGCGGAATTTCGCCTAACGTGGTGCAGGCCCAGGCCGAGGTGCTGTACCTGATCCGCGCCCCGGAGATGGCCGATGCGCAGCAGATCTACGCGCGCATCGAGAAAATCGCCCAGGGCGCGGCGATGATGACCGAAACCACCGTCGAGTGCCGCTTTGATAAAGCCTGCTCCAGCTATCTGTCGAATCGAACGCTCGAAGCGGCGATGTACCGCGCATTGCAGCATTACGGCACGCCGGCCTGGACGGAAGAGGAACGCGAATTTGCCCGTAAAATCCGCGCTACGCTCACGGCAAACGACCTGCAAAACAGCCTGAAAAACATTGCCGCAACGGGGGCCGAAGAGGGAAAAGCGTTTGCCCGACGCCATCAGGAGACGCTGCTGGTGGATGAAGTTGCCCCATATGCCATCACCGATAACGTGCTGGCAGGCTCCACCGATGTGGGGGATGTCAGCTGGAAGATGCCTGTTGCACAGTGCTTTAGCCCTTGTTTTACCGTGGGCACCCCGCTGCATACCTGGCAATTAGTGACGCAGGGGCGTACCTCTATTGCCCATAAAGGCATGTTGCTGGCCGGAAAAGTGATGGGCGCGACCGCGCTGCATCTGCTTCAGGATGCCGACCTGTTGCGAAAATGCCGGGAAGAGTTCGAACAACACATAACAGAAAAACCGTACGAGTGTCCGATCCCGCAGGGCGTGACACCGTCACCTTTAAAATAAAAAAACACAACACAACAACACAACAACAGTCCCGAGGAACGCCCATGAGTATGTCTTCCATACCTTCGCATTCCCCATCCGGTAAGCTCTATGGCTGGGTTGAAAGGATCGGCAATAAAGTGCCGCACCCTTTCCTGCTTTTTATCTATTTAATTGTCATCCTGATGGTCGCGACGGCCGTGCTGTCCGCCTTTGAGGTGAGCGTGCGCAGCCCGGCCGACGGCAGCATGGTGGCAGTGAAAAACCTGCTCAGCGTTGAAGGGTTGCACTGGTTTTTGCCGAACGTGATTAAAAACTTCAGCGGTTTTGCGCCGCTGGGCGCCATCCTGGCGCTGGTGTTAGGCGCGGGACTGGCCGAGCGCGTGGGTCTGCTGCCCGCGCTGATGGTCAAAATGGCCTCGCACGTCAGCGCGCGTTATGCCAGCTATATGGTGCTGTTTATTGCCTTCTTCAGCCATATCTCGTCCGACGCGGCACTGGTGATCATGCCGCCGATGGGGGCGCTGATTTTCCTCGCCGTTGGTCGTCATCCTGTTGCGGGCCTGCTGTCGGCGATTGCGGGCGTCGGCTGTGGGTTTACCGCTAACCTGCTTATCGTGACCACCGATGTGCTGCTCTCCGGCATCAGCACAGAGGCAGCCAGCACCATCGATGCGACCATGCACGTCAGCGTGATCGACAACTGGTACTTTATGGCCAGTTCAGTGATTGTCCTGACGATTGTCGGGGGTCTGATTACCGATAAAATCATTGAGCCGCGCCTGGGTAAATGGGAAGGCCGGAGCGATGAAAAGCTGGAGACGCTGAGCAAAGAGCAGCAGTTCGGCCTGCGCGTAGCCGGGATCGTCTCGCTGGCGTTCATTGCGGTGGTGGCGCTGATGGTGGTACCGGAAAATGGCGTGCTGCGCGATCCGATCAAACACACCGTACTGCCCTCGCCGTTTATTCAGGGCATTGTGCCGCTGATAATTCTCTTCTTCTTCGTCGTTTCGCTCGCGTACGGCATCGCCACCGGCAAAATCCGCCGTCAGGGAGATCTGCCGCACCTGATGATCGAGCCGATGAAGGAGATGGCGGGTTTTATCGTGATGGTGTTCCCGCTGGCGCAGTTTGTCGCCATGTTTAACTGGAGCAACATGGGCAAGTTTATGGCCGTGAGCCTGACGGACGCGCTGGAGGCGGCGGGGTTGAGCGGTGTTCCGGCGTTTGTCGGCCTGGCGCTGCTGTCGTCCCTGCTGTGCATGTTTATTGCCAGCGGGTCGGCCATCTGGTCGATTCTGGCGCCCATCTTTGTCCCCATGTTTATGATGCTCGGCTTCCATCCGGCGTTCGCCCAGATCCTGTTCCGTGTCGCCGATTCCTCGGTGATCCCGCTGGCGCCCGTGTCACCCTTCGTTCCGCTGTTTTTAGGCTTCCTGCAACGCTACAGACCGGAGGCTAAGCTGGGTACCTACTATTCGCTGGTTCTGCCCTATCCGCTTATCTTCTTAGGGGTATGGCTGGTGATGCTGGTGGCGTGGTATCTTGTCGGCCTGCCGATTGGACCGGGTGTTTACCCGAGGCTGAACTAAGGAGTACTGATGCTGAGATTACTCGAAGATAAGATTGCGACGCCGCTGGGGCCGCTGTGGGTTATCGCGGATGAAGCGTTCAATCTGCGCGCGGTTGAATGGGAAGAGCACAGCGACCGGATGGTTGAGCTGCTCAACATCCATTATCGCGCCGAGGGATACGAGCGTGTTACTGCCCGTAATCCTGGCGGGCTGAGCGATAAACTGACGGCCTACTTCGAGGGCGATCTCAGCATTATTAATACCCTGCCAACCGCCACGGCGGGCACCCCTTTCCAGCGCGAGGTGTGGCAGGCGCTGCGTAATATTCCCTGCGGGCAGGTGATGCACTACGGTCAGCTGGCAGAACAGCTTGGTCGTGCCGGCGCGGCGCGCGCGGTCGGTGCGGCAAATGGCTCTAACCCCGTCAGCATTGTGGTGCCTTGCCATCGCGTGATTGGGCGCAACGGCACCCTCACCGGCTATGCCGGGGGCGTACAGCGCAAAGAGTGGCTGCTGCGTCACGAAGGGTATTTTCTGCTGTAATTCCCAGGCTTTTTGTGCTTAATTTTCTTCCTGTTAGGTTCATAATCCTTAATCATTCTGTGGAATTTCAAGGAGATGGCAACACGCTGCCGTCTCTTGTCTTTATTGGGGGTTTGCCAGACTTACGTCCTTACCAAAAAGATGTTAAAATTGACCAATATCAATTAAGGCTTGAGCAAACCTATGATCCCGGAAAAGCGAATTATACGACGCATTCAGTCTGGCGGTTGTGCTATCCATTGCCAGGATTGCAGCATCAGCCAGCTCTGTATCCCGTTTACTCTGAATGAGCACGAACTCGATCAGCTTGACAATATCATCGAGCGCAAAAAGCCTATTCAGAAAGGGCAGACGCTGTTTAAGGCGGGAGACGAACTGAAGTCGCTCTATGCTATCCGTTCTGGCACCATCAAAAGCTACACCATTACCGAACAGGGCGACGAGCAGATCACCGGCTTCCATCTGGCAGGCGATTTAGTCGGCTTTGACGCCATCGGCAGTGGCCATCACCCGAGCTTTGCTCAGGCGCTGGAAACCTCTATGGTCTGCGAAATTCCGTTTGAGACGCTGGACGATCTGTCCGGTAAGATGCCGAACCTGCGTCAGCAGATGATGCGTCTGATGAGCGGTGAGATCAAAGGCGATCAGGATATGATCCTGCTGCTTTCTAAGAAGAATGCCGAAGAGCGTCTGGCCGCCTTTATCTATAACCTCTCCCGCCGTTTCGCGGAACGTGGCTTCTCCCCGCGTGAATTCCGTCTGACCATGACGCGCGGTGATATTGGTAACTATCTGGGCCTGACCGTGGAAACCATCAGCCGTCTGCTGGGTCGCTTCCAGAAGAGCGGAATGCTGGCGGTTAAAGGTAAGTATATCACCATCGAAAACGGTGAAGCGCTGGCCATTCTGGCGGGTCACTCACGTAACGTGGCATAACTCTCCCGGATATCTTATGCCAGGTCGATAAATTTTCATGATTATTGATCTGGCAAAAACTTCCCCCCTGTTTCATTCAAGATATATAGGTTACTCTTTTACTTACAGACTGTGGTGACAGTAGTAAGGAGACCTGTATGGCAAAGTATCAAAACATGCTGGTGGCTATCGATCCTAATCAGGACGATCAGCCGGCATTACGACGTGCTGTGTATTTACATCAACGGATTGGTGGCAAAATTAAAGCCTTTTTGCCGATTTATGACTTCTCATACGAGATGACCACCCTTCTGTCGCCTGACGAGCGCACCGCTATGCGTCAGGGAGTGATCAGCCAGCGTACCGCGTGGATCCGCGAGCAGGCGAAGTATTACCTGGAAGCGGGCGTACCGATTGATATTAAAGTAGTCTGGCACAACCGCCCCTTCGAAGCCATTATTCAGGAAGTGGTGGCCGGTGGGCATGACCTGCTGCTGAAAATGGCGCACCAGCATGACAAACTGGAATCCGTGATTTTCACTCCAACAGACTGGCACCTGCTGCGCAAATGCCCTTGTCCGGTATGGATGGTGAAAGATCAGCCGTGGCCTGAGGGCGGGAAAGCCGTCGTGGCGGTCAATCTGGCCAGCGAAGAGGATTATCACAATTCGCTGAACGAGAAACTGGTGAAGGAGACGCTTCAGCTTGCCGACCAGGTTAACCATACTGAAGTCCATCTGGTGGGCGCCTATCCGGTTACGCCAATCAATATCGCCATCGAGCTGCCTGAATTTGACCCGAGCGTGTATAACGACGCGATTCGCGGTCAGCATCTGCTGGCCATGAAAGCGCTGCGCCAGAAATTCAGTATCGATGAGAACATGACCCACGTAGAAAAAGGGTTACCGGAAGAGGTTATTCCGGATCTGGCGGAGCATTTGCAGGCCGGGATTGTGGTGCTGGGCACCATCGGCCGGACCGGTATTTCTGCCGCGTTCCTGGGAAATACCGCCGAGCAGGTGATCGACCATCTGCGCTGCGACCTTCTGGTCATCAAACCGGATCAATATCAGACGCCGGTTGAGCTGGACGATGAGGAAGACGATTGACCCCAAAATGAAAGCCCGCCGGTAACGGCGGGCTTTTTTTATTTCACCATGACTCCAGCCCGGTACTGCGCTGGACTACGCCAAGGCTTGATACAGCAGGTTTATCAATGACTTAGGCGAGTTCATCATATGCCGGTGCTTTCCGAAACTTGACCTGACTTTCCCTCTACTGGCCCCTAGAAGGCTCCTGGGAACCGGGTCTTTCCAAGGAGTCATCATGGCAAAAATCAAACTCACCAAGTCCGCTGTCGATGCGGCACACCCCCAGGCGCAGGCCGTCGAACTCCGGGATACGTTGGTTCCCGGCTTCTTGTGCAAGATTACCCCGTCGGGCCGCAAGGTGTTCATGCTCCAGTACCGGACGAACGCTGGCGAGCGCCGCAAGCCCGCCTTGGGTCAGTACGGGGAACTGACCGTCGAACAGGCCCGTTCGCTCGCGCAAGAATGGCTGGCCCAGGTACGCCGGGGTGGTGATCCCGGCGCAGCCAAGACGGAAGCACGCAAAGCGCCCACCGTCGAAGAGTTGTGCAAGAAGTTCATGGAGGACCACTCCAAGAAGCGCAACAAGCCCAGCACCCGAGTCGGCTATCAAGGTGTCATCGACCGCTGCATCATCCCGTTGTTGGGCCGCAAGAAGGTCCACGACGTGAAGCGGCCTGACATTGCCGGACTGATGGAAAAGCTTTCCTACAAGCAGACCGAGGCGAACAAGGCGTTCAGCATCCTGCGCAAGATGTTCAATTTGGCTGAGGTGTGGGGCTATCGGCCTGACGGCACCAATCCCTGCCGCCATGTCCCAATGTTCCCTGCCGGCAAGTCCACCCACCTTATCAGCGACGAGGACATGGGAAAACTTTTCCGGCAGCTCGACAAGATCGAGGCCGAGGGGCTGGAGAACTACGTCATCCCGTTGGCGATCCGCCTGCAATTCGAGTTTGCCGGCCGCCGTGGCGAAATCGTCTCGCTCGAATGGGAATGGATCGATCTGGAAAACCGCCGCGTCGTCTGGCCTGACAGCAAGACCGGCGGTATGTCCAAGCCCATCAGCGAGGAAGCCTACCGGCTGCTTTCGACGGCGCCGAGGCAGGAAGGCAATCCTTACGTCCTGCCGTCGCCGCGCCATCCAGGGCAACACCTGACCACGGGCGAGTATTACGGCGGCTGGAGCCGTGCGCTCAAAGCGGCGGGGGCAACGCATGTGGGGACGCACGGCATCCGCCACCGCTCGGCGACCGACATTGCCAATTCGGGTATCCCGGTCAAGGTCGGCATGGCCCTGACGGCGCACAAGACCGTGGTGATGTTCATGCGCTACGTCCACACCGAGGACAAGCCCGTGCGGGAAGCCGCCGAACTGGTGGCGAATCGACGCAAGTCGGTCGTCAGCATGCATCAAGAACCGAAAGAGGTGACCGCATGATCAGAGGCCAGCAATCCACCTTGCCGCCCCAATTGTCGTATCACCGCTACGACAATTGGCTCAGTGGCCATCACCGCCTGCGTATCGTACTAAGCACTGGAAAAGTGTGCCCGTTTCGGGTATAGTTTGAAGGTCAAGATGACGCGCATCCTCAAACGAAAGGATTTTGCGCGGTGGCAGGCGGGCGAAAAGCTGTCCGATGCCGCCTTGTGCAAAGCGGTTCAGGAGATGGAAAGCGGTCTGATTGACGCGGACTTGGGCGGCTTCCTTTACAAGAAACGGGTTGCCCGCCCTGGTGGTGGCAAGAGTGGCGGCTACCGCACGTTATTGTCGGCCCGGATCGGCAGCCGCTATGTGTTCCTGCATGGGTTCCCCAAGAGCGACAAGGCGAACATTACGCAGGACGAGAAGAAGGCACTGCAATTCGCCGGCAAGGTGTTCCTGGAACTGTCCGCCGAAGCATTGTCGAAGGCGTTGCAGTCAGGCGTGTTATTGGAGGTGCATTGTGAGCAAGATCATTGAATCCCTGCGTGGCGATCTGGCCGCGCTCCACGAAGCGGGAGCGATCGGCAAGGTAACGATGCGCGAGTTCGACGCAATCTGCCCGCCGCCGGTGCGGGAGTTCAGTGCTTTCGATATCAAGCGGCTGCGTGAAGCCTTGAAGTTTAGCCAGCCGGTGTTCGCTCTTCATCTACACACGTCGGCCTCGACCGTGCGCAAGTGGGAACAAGGCGAAACCCATCCCACGGGGCCAGCGCTCAAACTGCTCAACGTCATCGCCGACAAGGGCCTGCAGGCCATCATCTGATGCCTGACGAGGGAGACAGGCATTGGCGACGCGAATTACCCCTTTCAACTCACAGCATCTTGAAGCCGCCTGCCGCGTGCTCGCCGATACCGAACGCGGTCTGAGCGGTACACAGATCGAGCGGCTGCTGCAGGAAATCGAGGTTGCCGACACGTCGCCCGGCATGACAAAGTGGAAGCGGTTGTTCAATGCGCTGGCCGGTGCGCAGAACCACCACCAGATCGGCAACCATCTCATCATGTTCATCAACCGCGCGATGAACCCGGTGAACTACGCCCGCGATCCCGCGACGTTCGCTTGGCGGCGCGACGAACTCAATGTCGTCCTTGCCTTCTCCGGTTTCTACGTGCGCGATGACGGCAAGGTTGCTCACGCCGATAAGGCCACGACGCTTGATGCCGCCCGCGCCCGCGCGGGACGACTCAAGGCCGCACTGGAAAGCCGCGTCGTCCATGCGGAAGTGCTGAACTACTGCCGCGCCGAGTTGCTGGAGGAAAACTACTTCCATGCCGTGTTCGAGGCAACGAAAGGTGTTGCGGAGCGGATTCGCCTGCTGTCGGGCCTGAACGGCGACGGCGCGGACTTGGTGAACAAGGCATTCGCAGGCCAGCAACCCGTTCTCGCCTTGGGACCGCTCACCACCGAGTCCGAAAAGAGCGAGCAGAAAGGCTTTGCCAACCTGCTGATCGGCTTATTTGGCGCCGTGCGCAATCCGCTGGCCCATGCGCCCAAGACGAATTGGCCCATGTCCGAACAGGACGCACTGGACATCCTGACGCTGGTATCGCTGATTCACCGCAAGCTGGATGGCACCACGAAATTAGCGGCCGTATCGCCGTAAGTGAGAGACAGGAATGGACGAGGCGATCGTTGTCTTCTCTCGAAAAGGGATTTTCCAGACCACGATTGCCGCGCGCGACGTTCGCAGCCGGGAACATGCGCGCAAGCTGTGGCCCTTGGTGTCTCCAGGCGCAGAGCGCCAGATGGTGACATGGGTCAGCCCCTCCTTTGAAAGCGGGAAGCTGCGTCGGCGATCCCATTTCCGCGTACTTCCTGCCCAGCACACCTTTAACCCCAAAGCGCACTTCGACGATGAAGAAGCCAGCCGATGGCGCGCCGTGCAGGAAAGTCCTGAACACCGGCGGGCGAAAGAACTTGTCGCGGCCGAACTCTCACGACGTTTGAATGCCGGGCTTGCGATGCCGTGGGCGTTCAAGGATATGGATGCGTCGGACTATCCGCTGGAAGGCAACTTGTTGCTCGGCGCCGACCAGGTGGCAACCGAGCATCCCCTGGAGACGCCATTCGGCAGCAAATTCCGGCTCGACGTTGCCGTGCTCGGCCCCCCGGTCCAGGCTGAACCGATGGTGCTGGGCGGCGTTGAAATCGAACTCGGCCACGCCTTCGACGGGCGCAAGGCTCTTATCGGGAAGTCGCTCGGATTCCCGCTCATCTCCATCGACATCACCGAGATGACGCTGGACGAACTCACGCCCGAGTGGGCACGGCAGGTATTGACTGCGACCACGCGGAGCCACGAGCAAGGACGCCGGCAGACCTACATCTATCTCCACGACCTGCTGTACCCCCTCTACGCGCAATTGCCGGCGTTTCTGGACGACGAGCAGCGCCATCAGTTCCTTGTGTTTGCCGACGATGAGACCCTGAACAAGTTGGTGCGCTGGATGAACCTGCTCGCCGAAAAGCTGGAGTACCCGAAGGGTACGGTCGCCGTTGCCTTGGTCAATGGCAAGAACGAACAGTCGCGCAAGATGCTGGAACGCGCGGGACAAGTCGTTGGCCCCGACTGGAGCGAGTTCAACGGCCAGCGATGCCTACGACTGACCCTGCCGCGTCCCAAAGGCCCGGCGGATCTCCAGGCCCATCGCTTCCACATGACGATGGCGCGCATCCTGCTGTCGCACACTGATTCGCTCGTTGGCTACAAGTATTGCAACGGCGTAGACAACCACCACCCTGAAGAAGACGTGTGGGTTGCGCATCGCTGGATCGCCGACTTGAAAACCCATACCCAGCATCGCGTCTTGCCGAAGCGGCTGGCTGAACCGATCAACAGATTGATCGCGGTGGTTTCGGACCTGCATCGCAATCACGCGGCTGCCAGCCAAGAGGCGTGACCATCCCCCGTCGGAAGTCAGCCGATAGGCAAGCATTCCTGCGGAGTTACGCGCCTATTTGCAAAGAGCATTGAATCTCAGTCCGTAGTCGGTTTTGAGGCTCTTTTCCGCGGGGCCGAAGAAGGCAAAGACGGCAAGCACTCAAACAAGCGTTCTGCATAGACGAACCCCATCCGTCTGACCGCGCCCTGATCGAAATACAGCAGCCAAGCGGCAAGTAATGCCAGCGAAATGAGCAGTGTCAAGCCTGCGGCAAGCCCCGGATCGGCAAGGTGCTCTAGGTTAAAATGAGGAGGTACTACCTGCAGAATCTTTGCAATCAGCAATCCGTAGACGATGCCCAGGAGGCACGACACGATGCCGGCAGGCTTCATTGCCAGCATATTGCGGTGAAATCCGTAGGCGATGTTCTCTTTCAGCAAGAGCTGCTTGTTGGAACGCGTGAGTTCGCGAAGCCGCTTTGTGGCGCCAACGTAGATGTCGTCTGCCTTGTCAGGGCTTGCTGATTCTTCTTCTGCCGTTGGCATGGCGATGCCCAGCTTGGCCGTGATCGCCGTGTGGTAGCGC
Source organism: Enterobacter sp. CRENT-193 (assembly GCF_002787395.1). NCBI lineage: Bacteria > Pseudomonadati > Pseudomonadota > Gammaproteobacteria > Enterobacterales > Enterobacteriaceae > Enterobacter > Enterobacter sp. CRENT-193. The sequence continues at coordinate 3,530,061 of NZ_CP024812.1, forward strand.
TGCTTGCTGACACCATCGAGAAACTTGTCGCGATGGCGTAACGCGATGGTTGTCGGCATACCGCCCCACCTTGCAACCAGGATCTCTTCAAGCTTCTTCCCGCGCCCGCGAGCTACGCTCGCAAGCGCATAAATGGCACCGCAGCCACCAAGCAAGCCGATCACGCCTGTAAGTACCGGGTGCTTTGCGCCGTAGACGCACAACAAAGGAACGAGCAGCGGTAACGCTACAAGAAGTCCTGGGATTACGCGCGCCTTGCGCTCATAGGGGTCTTTGACCAGTTCAAAAATAGTTGTCATGGGCGTTCAGCTTTGGGCCGACAAGGCATCAATATAGGGTTGAATTTCATCGCGGTTCTTTAAAGTGATCTGCTGCGCGAGAGGGTCGGGTGCTTCCTTGGTATGCAAGCCCAAACGCCTCAGCGTGTAATACAAAAACGCTTGGCGGCATGGAAGTTTGACCTGTCCGTCTTCCATTCCATAGTCCAACTCCAGGACTCGTTTCTTGGCAGCGGGCAAATCGGGGTGCGGTGCAAGCACCAGCGTCAAGAGAGTTTGCCAGTGCGAATCTTGGCTGGCGTCCACTTGGCTCGCTTCGAAGCCGTCGATGCGCAGGATTCGGGCGAGGACGAAATCACTGAAGCGCTGGCGTTTGTGGCAAAACGCGCGCATGTGCCAGCGAAAACCGTCATTACCAAGGGCGTGGGGAGACAGCAGACGAACCGATTCGTCCATGGACGTCATGGACTGGTAGCTCACCCAAATGGCTTCCTGCTGCCGAATTGCCCGGACCACTGCTTCGACGGTCTGTTCATTGATCGTGCGCCAGGGGGACGGCGCCCAATCTGCCTCAAGTGCTGAGCCGATAAAGCTGGCCGCAGGCTCGATGACTCCCATCTTGGTGGCCAGCAGCTCCGCTAGATAGTGTTGCGCCGAACTTCGTTGGTAAAGCGGGTGAAAACTCGGCGCTGCCGTGTAGGTCTTGGAACTGCGGTCGTAAGTTAGGTTGCTCGGCGCCAACTCCGTGTACTTGGCAATGTCCAGTGACGCCTGGGGAACCGATATGCCGAAGTGCTCAGTGAGATCCATTCGATTAATGTGCCGTTCCCAGCGCAAACGGAAATCGATGAATTGAAGTCTGCTTTCCAACCCCCAACTTAGCCCTTTGGGCTCAGCAGGATTGGCGGCAGTGACAGAGGGCTCTTGCATCAGTTGCGCCTAAAAAGTAGACGGATATAAAAAATAGTCGTACATTAACTATACGCGATCATCCTTCGGTCGTCTACCCGGAGCCCCAATGCCCACAACCATCACGTTTTTTCCCGTCGACAACGGGGACATGACCCTCATCAAGTTCGGCGACCTCGACGCAACCACCCTGCTGATCGACGTAAACATCAGGCAAGACGCCGACGACCCTGACGGTGAGGCGCGCGATGTCGCCAAGGATCTGCGCGACCGACTGAAGAAAGATGAGAACGGCAGGCCGTATGTCGATGCGTTCCTGCTGAGCCACCCGGACCAGGACCATTGCCGAGGCCTGACGCGGCACTTCCACCTGGGGCCGCTGGACAAGTATCCGGATGACAAGAAGGACGACAAGGACAAGAAGATCGTGATCCGCGAGATATGGTCGTCTCCGATCGTGTTTCGACGCGCCAGCAAGACGCACACCTTGAGTGACGACGCCAAGGCATTCAACACGGAGGCGCGTCGGCGCGTACAGCTGAACCGCGACAAGAATTTCGTCGTCGGGAACGGCGACCGCATTCAGATCATGGGCGAGGACATCGACGGAAAAACCGATGATCTCACCTCGATTGTGCGGAAGGTGGACACGCGCTTCTCGACGATCAATGGCAAGAGTTCCGCATTCTTCTCCGCGATTCTTCTGGCACCCTTGGACGCCCAGGACGACGAAGAAGAGGAAGAGTGCCTGGTCAAGAACCAGTCCAGCGTGATCTTGAACTTCACATTGGCCGCTGATGCTCAGACGCCGGATGGCGCAAAATTCCTTACTGGTGGCGATGCCGAAGTATTTATCTGGAACCGCCAGTGGCAGCGCCACAAGGCCGAAGCCGATGTGCTTGAGTACGACATCATGCAGGCGCCACATCACTGTTCCTGGCATTCGCTGTCCTATGACAGTTGGTCGGACTACCGCGAAAAGGCCAAACTTGATGCCGACGCTCGCAAGGCGCTTTCGCAGACCCGCAACGGTGCCGTCATCGTCGCCAGTTGCAAGCCGATCGCAGACGACGACAGCGATCCGCCCTGCATCCGCGCAAAGCGTGAATACGTAGCAATCGTGGACGAAGTAAAAGGCGACTTTTACTGCACGGGCGAATATCCGAGCGAAAAATCCGTGGAGCCCCTCGTTTTCACCGTCACCGCTCAGGGTGTGCAGCCTCCCTCGAAGAAGGAAGCCGGATCGAAGGCCGCCGCCGTGATCACCTCCGCGCGCGCGCCCATGCCACACGGGGCATCATGACGGGCACCATCGCGGACGCACTGCATCAACTTCAGCGGCACAGGGGCCTTGTCCGCGTTGGCGAGCCAAGGAAAAGTGGTGAATCGACGCAGATTGAAGTCGATGTTGCTGTTGAATTGCCGAGCAGGTCTCGGCGCAATGGCGTATCCGGGACCGGAGTGCGCTCGGTCGAGACATGCGTTCTGGTATTCGGCAGTGACTGGCCCATGTCTGCACCCAAGCCTTTCTTGCGTGCGGACTTCCCACTCAACTTGCCGCACATCAATCCTCATCGCGAAGGCGAGTTGGTCTCGCCTTGTCTGTTCGAGGGATCGTTGGACGAGCTGCTGCATCGGTTTGGTCTGGACGCCATCGTCGATCAGTTGATCGTTTGGTTGCACAAGGCCGCAGCCGGGACGTTGCTGGACCTTGAACAGGGGTGGGAGCCGACTCGTCGAGACAGTTGTCCTTCGACCCTTGTATTCAGTGCCGAGAATGTCGCGGCCGCCGCTCCCGCTGACGGCACGATTTTGGTGGTTCCCGCAGGCTACGTGACGATTGATGGCGGGCTATACGCCATCGTCAATGCCGAACTGACTGCTCAAGTCGATCCTGTGTTCTATCAGGAGGTTCACAACGACAAGTTGGGTAAATGGGGAAATGGCCATACCGCAGCCTTCATTGCGCGGGCTCCAATAACCGACGGCAACCCGCATGTGGTCGGCCACTATCAACCCGAGACGGTTGTCGATCTCGCGACGTTGCTTGATCGAGCAGCGGAACTCGGCGTCGATCGTGACGCTTTGGCTCAAGGCTTGGACGGCTACTATGGACGTTCGATTCTGGATATGCAGCAAGACTCGCGTGGCTGGACGCATGGCTTGTATGCGATTGTGATTCTGACTGTTCAAAGGCCAGCGTCGCTTGTGGGCTCACCGGGGAGAAGTATCGAGGTATTGCCCTACGTGGTGCGCTATGAACTCAACGCTCAATCGCTCCTGGAGCGAAACGCCACGGTTCACCCGGCTTTTCACGCACATGCGTTGTCTCCCGAACTGCTGGCAAGAACGTCCGGCATTCCATCTGCGGCCACATCGCAGCCGCTGGTCTTGCTCGGCTGCGGAAGCGTGGGGTCGAAAATCGCGATGCAACTGGGGCGAGCGGGTTTCGGCTCAATGACCTTCGTCGATAACGAGTCCATGTCGCCTCACAACGCGGCCCGGCATGCACTCATTGAGCGGGCATCGGTGCTGGTCCCACCTCGGAAGTCGGCGCTGATGAAGACGGCCTTTGAGTCGCTGTCGCATCTTCAATCGCAAGCGTTCGACACCGACGCAGTGACTCTCTTGGTCGATGCTGCGCAGTTTGCTGCAACCGTTCCGCAGGATGCGGCCCTCATCGTGGATGCGACAGCCTCACTTCAGGTGTTGGCCGCAGAAACGCAATCAACGGCGCTGAACCAATCCCCTGCGCGGTTGGCACGGATCGTCATGTATGGCCAGGGGCGCTGTGTCGCGGTTTTGCTTGAAGGGCCTGGTCGCGCCGGTCGGGTTGACGATCTTACGGCATTCTTGTTCGAGTGCTGTCGGTTTGTGCCGGAACTGCGGGCGTCGATTGCTGGCGATACGTCTGAGCCGACGCGTATTTTTGTGGGCGACAACTGCCGTTCACTGACGATGCCAATGTCCGATGCCGTTGTTTCGCGTTCTGCTTCATTAGCTGGCCTGCAACTGGAACGCTGGCTCGTTGGCGGACTCCCGAAGGAGGCGACGCTTTGCGCCGGGGTCTCGGATACCGAAGGCCTCGGCATGGCATGGACCAGCACCAGCCTCGGCCCGACCACTGTGCTCAACGTAGCAGACGATGGTGGCTGGAACATTCGGATTCTGCACCCTGTCGTGCAAGCGATCCATGCTGATGCGCTGCGCTGGGGCGCTCTGGAAACAGGTGGAGCCTTGGTCGGTCGTATCTCGTTTGAGAATCGAACCATCACCATTGCTGGCCTCGTGGATGCGCCGCCTGACAGCATTCGGGAGGCCGCCCGCTTCGTCCTTGGGACGAATGGGCTTGTTCAAAATTTGCGCACAGCGAATGGAACCTCTTTGGGGTATCTGGCCTTCATCGGCACTTGGCATAGCCACCCGAAAGGCGGCGCACATTCGGGCATAGACCGAAATACGTTGCGCGGCATCGCCGAGGATGCTGGCGGCCTTCCCGCCGTGTCGTTGGTATGGACTCCGACAGGACTCAGGTGTGCGGTGGATCGCTGGTAAAGGCAAAGCCGCCGGCACTTTCTTGGCATAAAACGAAAGGGATGTATGGCTGACTACTTCGAGATCGATTTTCTTGGCGTCGAAACAGCGAAAAGCGGGGATGCAATCACGCTACGCTATTCGGTGAATGGCACAGAGGGCGTGCACGTCGTTGACGGTGGGTATCTGGATACGGGAGATCAGCTCGTCGAGCACCTGAAGACGTACTATGGAACAACAGTCATCGACCATGTGATCCTCACACACCCCGATCGCGATCACGCCAATGGGCTGCGAAAAGTCCTGGAGCAATGCACAGTCAAAAATCTCTGGATCAACAGGCCGTGGATCTATGCAGATCAGTTGATTGATCGATTCGAGACCTATGAATCAGTTGAAGCACTGAGACGGAAATTGCGCTCCATCTACGATGCCACGGCAATTCTTGAGGATCTTGCGGTTGAGAAGGGAATTCCAATCCATGCCCCTCTTCAGGGGCAGAACATCGGTCCCTTCATGGTGATGGCACCCACACTAGATCGCTACTTCGACCTGATCGTGGACTCCGCGAAGACACCGGAAGCTGTTGAAGAAAGTGCTTTGGATAGCGCGCTGAGCAGCATATTCCGGGTGGTGAAGGCCGCGACCGCCTACATCAAGTCCCTGTGGGGCGAGGAATATTTTCCGCCGGAGCCTACCAGCCGTGAAAATGAAATGAGTGTGGTCCAGTCGGCTGTTCTGAACGGTCATCGTGTCATGCTTACTGGCGATGCCGGGCGTGAAGCGCTGCAAGAGGTTATTGACTACGCGCCTTTTGCCGGACTCGCGTTGCCAGGCATTCGGTATTTCCAGGTGCCTCATCATGGCGGGCGACACAATGTCTCGACTGAAATTCTGGATCAACTGGTTGGTCCACGATTGGACAGCATGCCGGACAAGCATACCTGGAATGCCATTTGCAGTTCTGCCAAAGCCGATGAGGATCACCCGCGGAAGTCCGTAATTCGCGCTGTATTGCACCGGGGTGGGCACTGGGCGGCAACCGAAAGCAAGAATCTCCGCATTGGGGCGGGCATTACCCGCGATGGCTGGGTATCAATTCCTCAAGCAGAGTACCCCGAAGAGCAAGAGAGTTGAGCGGGCAGTTTGAGCGTGACGTGCTGTTCATTGGCTTTCTGCCGCCTACGTTATGAGCGTCCCGGCGTTCCGCCGTCGGACTCGCGGGCTGCGCCCCGCGCCTCATGCCGAGTCGCGGCCACCCGGCTTTGATTCCTGACGCCTCCGGCCTTGCGGGCCTGCGCTTGCCTAACTACCAGGTACTTGCAACCTATGCATGCGATGTCGCTCTCTGAGTTTCCAATTTCTGTGCTTGAACTCCACACATGGCCGTGGTGGCGAAGATTTTGGAATCGACCGCCGGCGCTTGTACGGAAGCGGTGTGAAGCTTGGCGTGAGCTATTGGGGCTCAAGGAGTCGGCAGGAAAAAATGTGCTCCTCAACACCGCAAAATCGAAGATTTTTGATGACTCACGCCGTCGATGGGACATCCTGGACAATCTTAATCGCAGCAACTTTACTTTGCGGAGCCGATTTTCGGGCTTAGCCTCGGGCGCTAAGGAGGCTTTCCAAAGTCCTCATGGATCGCTAGTGCAAGTGACGATGGTGCCTCACTTTGAATGCGACGCAAGCGATATAGAGGGCATCTCCGCAAGCAAGTCGGCAGATATGCCACACGAAAGTGTGGATGTCTTTGGTGCCTACTATATTGATGAGCAGAATCGATATGCCAGAAAAGGAAAGCCCCCGCTCGGACTGGATGATGCGAGCTTAAAAGAGCTTTGTTCTCATGGCGAAATTCGGCTACTGCACGGACGTGGCTCCGACACGTTTAGCGTGCGAGCTTGGGATGGCCGTTTGTTCCTTGACAACAGTGGCGGATCTCACCATCTTGCGGGCGCCGTGCATGTCGCTAAGCGCATTGGCGCGCGCATTCACCTCGCCTCGAAACTCTATCTCTACCAGCTCAACCATTTGACTGTGCAATGGCTGCTCGATGGATTTCATCTGGTATTGCTCCCCAAGGATTTGGCCGGACAGATGCTATGGACTGTGAAGAGCTTGGTAGGTTCTGGTTCGAACATGGAGTTCCCGCCTGTACTGGCCGAAGGCACGCTTTTGGCATTCCCCCGGGGTTCGCAAATCGCCGAGTCCGTGATGGCAGAACTATTGAGTCAGGGGCACCACGATTTGGGCAATGATTTGAGGGAAGCGCTGACTGCGCAACAGCGGTTCTTGACTGAATCGACGGCTCTATGGACAAAGCAATTTTCATCTCCAACCTGCTGACGATGCTCTAAATGCGTGTGGTCACGTCGTTACCTATAGATCGCGAGTTGAAGCTCCACATTTCATAGGAACTTAGCGACAAAAGAGCGTCCCGGCGTTCCGCCGTCGGGCTCGCGGGCTACGCCCCATGCCTCGTACCGAGTCATGGCCATCCGGCTTTGATCCCTGACGCCTCCGGCCCTGTGGGCCTGCGCGCTGCGCTTGCCCATCCGTCGTCTCTGCGGGCGGGGTGTGGGCGGTCTTGCTGTTCCCTTCACCGTATCACGGCGTTCTCGCCGTCAAGGGCTGCGCGCGCCTTGCGCGCTTGCGTCCTGGCGGCCGTCGCTGACCCCTGACCGCTTGCGCTGCGCCGTGCTGAGGCCGGTTCCGGGCAATTCCGCCCGAGCAACCGGAGCATGATCATGTCGCAACTTTCTCTGTCTCTCGATTCCTCGCTGCTGGTGCGTGACGACCAGGGGCGCTATCTGCCGGCGACTGCCGACCAAATTCTGGAAGCTGCGCGGTACGTTATCGACCAGAAAACTCCGCGCGGGACGCTGTTCACTTCGCCGGCGCTGGTCAAGGACTACCTGCGCACCAAGCTGGCCAACTTCGAGCATGAGGTTTTCGCTACGCTGTTCCTCGACAGCCAGAACCGTCTGATCGAATACGTGGAGATGTTTCGCGGCACCATCGACCAGGCATCGGTGTATCCGCGCGAAGTCGTGAAAACGGCACTGCAACACAACGCAGCGGCCGTGATCTTTTCGCACAATCATCCGAGCGGCAATTCCGAGCCGAGCCAGGCGGACAAGCTGCTGACCCAACGCCTCAAGGAAGCCCTGGCGCTGGCACGCTGGATCACATCGTCGTCGGCGGCGAGGCCACTACGTCATTCGCTGAGCGTGGCCTGATCTGACACAGGGGGGCTGCGGCCCCTTTTTTGCTGCGCCCGGTGGCGCAGCTACGGCCCTCGCGGGCCTGCGCTTGCTGAAGACAGGTGTGCGTAGGTGGTGGTGTGAGGCGGTCTTGCTGTTCCCTTCACCGTATCACGGCGTTCTCGCCGTCAAGGGCTGCGCGTGCAAGCACGCTTGCGGCCTCCCGGCCGTCCTTGACCCCTGACCGCTTGCGCTGCGCCGTGCTGGTGACGGTTCCGGGCAATTCCGCCTGTGTAACCGGAGATCGTCATGAACGATAAATCACATGTTTCCCTCGAACAGCACGTTTGCCTGGTCTGCGGCAAAGCGTTCGATACCGGCACCATCCTGCTCGACAAGCGCCTGCGTGCAAGCATGGAGCACCATACGAAGACGGGCTGGGGCCTATGCCCCGAGCACCAGAAGCTGGCCGACGATGGTTTCGTCGCGCTAGTCGAATGCGACCCGCAGCGCAGCGGCTCGCCGGGTGGCCGCCTGAAGCCCGAGCAGGCTTATCGCACGGGCCGGCTGGCGCACCTGAAGCATCATGTGTTCGCCAAGGTGTTCAACGTGCCGATCGAGGCCAACCAGCCTTGCGTCTTCGTTAAGCCGGGCGTCATAGAGCAGCTTGAAGCGATGGTGTCGCCGGCGACGAGCTGATCGCGCTAACAACCCGGCGCGTCGTCCTTTCGGGCGACGCGCCATTCTTTTTGCTGCGCCCGATGCCGATGCCTTCGCGCCCGCGGCGCTTCGCTTGCCTCCAGGGGAAAGCCCTGCGGGCTATCCCCGCCGCGCGATGCTTGGCGCCCCTGGAAGACCGCCGAACCGGCTGCGCCGGATCGGCCAGAAGCCAATCGCAGTCCCAGCAGCAGAAGCAATTTCTCGATGCCTTGTGCATGAGGGCTGTCCTGGGCGTGATGTTCATCGAGCATCGAAGTCAGGGCGTCCCCGGCCAAGAAGACATGGCCGGTCGCGCTGTCGTGCGCGTTGCGCATCGAGCCGCCTGCGGCGTCTCGCCCCTGACGGGCTTCCATCGTTCCCTCGCTCCGCTCGGCTGACGCCTCCGGCCCGGCTTCTAGATCCGGGCCTGCGCGCTTCGCTTGCCGTGCGGTTCGGCACATAGGGATGGCCGTTGCCATGTCCAGCCGTCTTCCCTGACCTCATCACCTTGTCTGCGACTGTAGCCCGCGCCCGTGTGCCGTCAAGGCACGCAGGGCCGTGTCCTCGGCTGCGCCTGCGGGCCGCACCAACCCTGCGCTTGCCTCCTTGACGGCACCCGTTCGCGCGCTCCTGACCGTCGCGGGCGATGAACTCAGGAAAGACGGTGGCAACAGGGCTAACCGGGTTCCTCGTGCCGACCGCACCGAACAGCTGAAAGGCTGGGCTCCGAATCTAGGAATCCGGTGTGCGGTGTGAACAGCAAACCTCTTTTTGTCAGGAGAAAGACCATGCAACTCGCATCCCGTTTCGCTTCCCGTTCCCCGGCACTGCGCAGCGAATACCCGCTGACCGATGACCAGATTCACCGTGTCGCGCCGTCCATCTTCGCGGACGCCCCGCATGAGAGCCGTTCGCAGCGGTACGCCTACATCCCCACCGCCGCCGTGCTGACCGAGCTTCGGAAAGAAGGCTTCCAGCCCTTCATGGTGACGCAGACCCGCGTGCGCGATGAAGGCAAGCGCGAGCACACGAAACACATGATTCGCCTGCGCCACGCCAGCCAGATCAACGGCGCGGAGGCTAACGAAATCGTGCTGCTGAACTCGCATGACGGCACCAGCAGCTATCAGATGCTGGCCGGCATGTTCCGGTTCGTGTGCAGCAATGGTCTTGTCTGCGGCGACACCGTGGCGGACGTGCGCGTGCCCCACAAAGGCGACGTAGCCGGCTCCGTCATCGAAGGCGCTTTCGAGGTGTTGAGCGGCTTCGAGCGGGTGAAGGAATCCCGCGATGCCATGCGCGCGATCACGCTGGACGAAGGCGAGGCCGAAGTGTTCGCCCGTTCCGCGCTGGCCCTCAAGTACGACCCCACCGACAACAAGCCAGCGCCCATCACCGAATCGCAAATCCTGATGCCGCGCCGGTTCGACGACCGCCGCCCGGACTTGTGGAGCGTGTTCAACCGCACCCAAGAAAACCTGACCAAAGGCGGATTGCATGGCCGCAGCGCCAACGGGCGCCGCCAGCAGACCCGCCCGGTGCAAGGCATTGATTCCGATGTGCGCCTCAATCGCGCCCTCTGGATGCTGGCCGATGGCCTGCGCCAGTTGAAAGCCTGAACCCTTCCGATCTTTTACCCGCCGGAGGGGCGGTTCCCCTCCATTCCCTTGTTTCACTTGATTGGAGATACACCATGAACGCCGTTACCACTACCGAAGCCCGCGCCATCCAAGCCCCCGCGCTGGAAGCTGCCGACCCGACCAAGAACCTGATTCTGGTTCCGCTGTCGCGGCTGGTGTTGCGCCCCACGGGCCGCAACGTGCGCAAGACCCCGCGCATGTCCATCCCCGAACTCGCCGCATCCATCCAGCGTGTCGGCCTGCTGCAAAACCTGATCGTGATTGCATCCGCCGATGGCGAGCATTACGAAGTCGTCGCCGGTGGCCGTCGCCTCGCCGCGTTGAAGCTGCTGGCGAAAAAGCACCGCATCAGCAAGGAATGGGAGGTTCCTTGCCTGCTGGTAGCCGATGGCACCGCCCGCACGGCCAGCCTCACCGAGAACGTACAGCGCGAAGCCATGCACCCCGCCGACCAGTTCGAGGCATTCGCCGCGCTGGTGGCCGAAGGCCGGCCCATCGAGGACATTGCGGCGGATTTCAGCGTCACGCCGCTGGTGGTGCAACGCCGCTTGAAGCTGGCGAACGTGTCGCCGCGCCTGATGGCCGACTATCGCGCCGATGCCGTCACGCTCGATCAGTTGATGGCGCTTGCCATCACCGATGACCACGCCGCACAGGAAGCCGCGTTCTACGATGCCCCGCAGTGGCAGCGGCATCCGTCCCACTTGCGCGAACGCCTGACCGAGCGCGAAATCGACGCCTACCGGCATCCGCTGGTGCGGTTCGTAGGGCTGGACACCTACGAAGCCGCAGGCGGTGGCATCCGCCGCGACCTGTTTGCGGAAGGCGATGCGGGCGTGTATCTGACCGATGCCGCGCTGCTGGAACGACTGGCGCAAACCCGGCTGGCAGGCATTGCCGCCAATGTTCGCGCCGAAGGTTGGGCGTGGGTGGATGCCACGCCGGGCGCGACCCATGCCGACCTGCACACCTTCCAACGCGCCCCGAGGGAGCGCCGCGAACCGAACAAGCGCGAAGCCGCACGCATCGAGAAGCTGCAAGCCCGGATGCACGAACTGGCCGAAGCCGTGGATGCCGCATTGGACGCCGACGACGAGGAAAAGGCCGATGCCTTGCAGGAGGAAGGCGAAGCCGTGGGCGAGCAGTTGCAAGCGCTAGAAGATGGCTTGCAAGACTACGGCGCGAACGTGAAGGCCGCAGCCGGAGCCATCGTCACCATCGACCGCAACGGCGAGGCCGTCATTCATCGCGGCCTGATGCGCGAAGCCGAAGCCAAGGCGCTGCGCACACTGGAAAGGATTCGGCAGGGTTTCGGCGGCGAAGGCGAAGCCGCGAACGACGAGGAAGGCGAGGACGGAGACGACGACAGGCAGCCCAAGGCCGCCGCCATGTCCGACCGGCTGGCGCAGAAGTTGAGCGCCCACCGCACCGCCGCGCTGCAAATCGAAGTCGCCCGGCATCCGCAAGCCGCGCTGGCCGCCGTGGTGCATGGCATGGTGCAGACCGTTTTGCAGGGCAGCCACTACGGCCACGACTTGCCGCTGGGCGTAAGCCTCAAAGTGCAAGACCGGCTGGAAGGCATGGCCCCGGACTTGCCCGAATCGCCCGCCGCCGTGGCGCTGCGCGAACTGCAACAGGTGGCGGGCGAAGCCTTGCCGGAGGACAGCGCCGAACTGTTCGCCGTGCTGCTGGCGAAGCCGCAAGATGAACTGGTGCGGCTGCTGGCCGTGTGCGTGGCTTCCACGGTGGACGTGGTGACACCCCGCGCCACGCCGCACCAGCGCGGCGCAGAACTGGCGCAGGCCGTGGGCCTCGACATGGCCGCATGGTGGAAGCCGACCGCAGAAGGCTACTTCAAGCATGTTTCCAAGGCCGTGATTCTGGATGCCGTGGCCGTGTTTGCACCGGATTCTGTAACCCGGCTGGCGAAGTTGAAGAAGGCCGACATTGCCAGCGAGGCCGAGCGGCTGGCCGATGGCACGGGCTGGATGCCCGCCATCTTCAAGGCCGCAGGCCCGCAGGATGCCGTGCAGGAAGAAGGCCCGGAGCAAAACGCCCCGGAGGATGCCGAGGCAATGGCGGATGAACCCGCCGAAGCACTGGCCGCTTGACCCGCACGGAAGGCAAGCGCCCCGGCCTCGACCGGGGCGCTTCGCTGCAAGGAGAAACCCCAATGACCCGCACCACGACCAGCCGCCCACGCATGGCGGCGACCTATGCCCCCGGTACGGTACGCGCCCGCCGCTGGCACGGCGAAGGCGACGTGCGCGGCTACCGTCCGCCTCGCGGCTGGACAGCCCGAGCCGACCTGACCGACTTTCACCCCATCACGGGCCGCGCCTTGCCGCGTGCCGTGTGGTGGATTATCGAAACCAAGGACTAACCCATCATTCACGCCAGCCCCAGTCCGTTCCGCCCTGGGGCTGGTGGTCAAAAATCCGGGCGCGGCGGTGGCCGCGCCCGGTTTCAAGGCCCAAAACCAAAACGCCCCTTCGCCGCCTTCGGGCGGGCGGCGAAGGGGCCGCGCACAAGCGGCCTTGTGCGCGAGAAACCACGAAGCCCACAAGTGCGGCGGCGCACCCCGCCGCCGGTGTTTGGACTGCGCCCCGCCGCAATGGGCGGGGCTTGTGGGGCTACGCCCCGGCTTGCTGCGGCAGGTTGTGCGAAAGCGTGCCGTCCTCGACGCTGGCGGTTCGTTGCCTGTATGTCACGAAGGACGGTTCACCGACACACCGCCCGGCCTCGCCCGATGGAGCCTCCACGCCACGCCTCAAGCATGTGCCGCGAGCTGCGGCAGGGGCGCTCCGGCCTTGTCGTCGGGGCATTGACCTGGCCCGCGTCAGGGCGCAAGCCGGTGAAGCCGTCACGCGGGGATGCCGAGTCGGCCATGTCTCCATTCGGGAGCGGTCGGCCTGTACGTCCTTGTCTTGTTGTGAATCCTGGCGGTGGCGCGGCTGCGCCTTGGGCTTCATGGCCGCAACCTTCCAGCAAAAATAATTTCCCCTGCGCTGCGCGCATTCCTCGCGGGACAAATTATTTTTGCTTCCAGGTTCTCCACTTCGTTCCGACCGCAAGCGGTGCGGCCAGCCCATCCCCGCCGGACGGATCACAACAAGGACGCACTGGCGCGACCTTGTTCAACCCGAAAGGAGAAATCATCATGGCAAACATCGGCACCTTCACCGCAGAGAAAGACGGCTTCACCGGCACGCTCCGCACCCTGACGCTCAACGTCAAAGTCAAGCTGGTTCCCAACGACAAGGGCGACAACGAGAACGCCCCCGACTACCGCCTGCAAGCGGCAAGTCATGACATCGGCGCGGCGTGGAAGAAGACCAGCGAGGCCGGACGGCCCTATGTGTCCGTGACCCTGGACGATCCTTCGTTCCCAGCCACCGTTTATGCCCGCCTGATCGAAGGCGAGAACGGCACGCACGACCTGATCTGGTCGCGCAACAAGCCCAAGGCGGCCTGACGGCCGCCCACAGCGCCCCGCCCATTGCGGCGGGGCACTGTGCTGCTCATCGCATCACCGCACGCATAGGGTTTCGGCAGTCGCTCCGCGCTGGGTACGTCCACCAGGGCCGGTATCGCATGGGTGCTGACTGGAGGGTTCGCAACCCTTGGCAGCCGCAGGCACAAGATGGCGTGTCGGCGCTGGAAGCGCCGCCGGGCTTTCGGGCTGCGCCCCATGCCGCCAATGGCGTCATGTCCATTCGGCTTCAATCCCTCACGCCTTCGCGCCTGGCGGCGCTGCGCGCTCCGCTTGCGGGCATTCAGACGCGCTAGGGCGCGTCGCGCTCTTTCAGCACGGCCTCGAACTCCTGGCGCACCCGCGCCAGCAGTTCGTCGGCCTTGTGCGTGTCGTCGCCGGCGTAGGCCAGCGTCAACAGCGTCAGCGGATGCACTTCCATGACCTCGCACAGCTCGGTCAGCTTGTGCAGGGTCGGACTTTTCAAGTCGCGCTCCAGCGTACTCATATAGGTGCGGCTGGACACGTCGGAGAACGCTTCCTGGCTCAAGCCTCGCGCCTTCCTGACTGTCCGTATTGCCGTTGCCAATGAGTGTTTCGCTGTCACTAACTTGGTTTCCCCATAAAAACCAAGATGACAGCCCATTGCGCCCTATAGGGCTACAATCTATAGTGTTCATTCATGGCTGAAAGGCCCGCTTTCGTGCTTTTACGGAAATCCGCAGATGCGGATTCCGACAGAACCGGGGAATCGCATCCGTGTCTTTCCGGCTTCCGACAATTCCGCTTCGGCGCTTCTGTTCTTCTACGGATGCGATGGCTTGCACATCGGTGCTTCCACACGAATGCACGGATGCGTTTCGGCAGTTCTGCGCTTCGGCACCAAAGCGCATTCGCGCATCGTCGGTTTCGTGGAGAAGCTGCCCATGACCCTGCCGCTTGTCACCGCTGATGAACGCGCCCGGCTGCTGGCCCACGGCGCGGCGCTCGCCGCTGGTCAGCGGCTCGACCCGCTGCCCGTGGTGCGCTTGTTCACCCCGGACGCGCATGTGACCTGGCTGCTGGTGTCGCTCGACCCGGCGGATGGCGACACGGCCTACGGCCTGATCGACCTCGGTATCGGTATGCCTGAGCTCGGGATGGTCAAGCTGTCCGACCTGGCGGGCATCGTCGGGCCGCGCAAGCTGCCGGTGCGGCGGGATCGGTATTTCCAGGCGGTGCGCCCGTTATCGGAGTACGTCCGGCTGGCGCAGGAGAACGGCGCGATCACGGACTGATGAAAACCAGCGCGGCCTAGCCAGCCGGGGCGCATCGTGACTATTTCAATCTTGATCAAGACCGTGCAGGTCTGAATCCGCATTCTTGCACCGAAGTGGTGCGATCCTGTTGAAAACAGTCCTGATCTTGGGCGCGGGCTGCGGCACGGTGTTCGGTGCTGCGCGTCATTTTCCTGAAGGCGTAGCCGTCGCATTCAGACGATTTCCGCAACACGCAGAGCCAAATGGTCTTGACACCGACAGTTACAGCCTAACCAATTTTGATGACGACCTGATGGCATTTCGATAGTTCCCGCATCGCGGAAATCGTGGCGACGCATCCCAAACAGAGGGAGGTTTCGCCATGACTGATCGCAGCGCCGAACACTGGTATCCGACAGCGGCCTATCTCTACGTTCTGCACCTTGACGGCCCTGCGCTGGCGTGGGAATACCTGCGCCGAAATCCCGACTACCGCCGCGACTGGCTGCGCCGCCGCCGCCGGCCGGACACGGCGCAGGCGTGGGGCCTGCGCCTGCTGGAAGACCCAGCCCTGGATGCGCGCGACGCGCATCCGGCCTGGTTTCCCGATCACGATGCCGTCGTGCAGGTTTACCCGGACGATGACCCGCCACCCGAAGCCCATGCCTTCGAGTTCTGGCGCGTCCCTGGCCGCAAGCAACTGATCCACGACGGCAAGCGCCTGGTGCTGGTGTCGCATTGGCCCGGCTGCTGCCTGCGGCTCGCGCTCGCGCCGGGCCTGGAAGACGGCATGGCCTACCTCTACGCCACCCGCGCCTGCGCCACGCCCTGCGCGCGCTATCGCACGCTCGCGTCCGAGCTGGACGCATTGGCCGTGGCCACGGTTGCCACGCCTGCGGCGGCGGCCCGTTCCAGGCCCACGACGGCCGCGGTGCTGGAACTGCACACCTTGCAGACGCTCGACGCGACCCTGGCGGGCGCGTCATTGCGCGAAGTGGCCGAAGGGCTGTTCGGCGCCGATGCTGTCGCCGCCGACTGGCACAAGGACAGCGCCTTACGTGCCCGCGTGCGGCGGCTGGTACGTCGTGGCGATGCGCTGATGCGTGGCGGCTATCGCCGCCTGGCACAGCTTCCGCCGCCGTTGCAGTAGGGGGGGACGTTTCGCGTCCCCCGTAGATCGTCCCTTAGCAAGCAGCCTCGCTTTCTTGAAAGTGCCTCTAACCGGCCGCGTGGTGTGGCCGGGCTTGATGGAGGTACATCCCATGCGACCCGCTCCCTTGCGGCCTGCCGCCGCTGCTGTCGCTGCGCCTGCGCAGCCCCAACGCTACCTGACCAACGACGAAGCCGCCGAGTACCTGCGCCTGTCGCCACGCACGCTGGAGAAACAGCGCGTGATCGGCGGCGGCCCGAAGTTCCGCAAGTTCGGCCGCCGCGTCATGTACGCGGTGTCCGACCTCGATGCCTGGGCCGACCAGCGCAGCTACGAGGCGACTTCCGACCCGGAATATGCCGAACGCCACGCGGGCGATTACCGTGATGGCCGCTGATCGCTGGCGCGTGGGTGGCCGTCGCCATGTCCAGCCCGCCAGGGCAAGCCTTGCAGCGCGAACAGCTCGACCTGTTCCGCGCGCTGCCGGGCGACATGGCACCCCGCGACAGCCAGGACTTGATGGCCTTTCCGTTCTTCTCGCTGGCGAAGTCGCGGCGTACCGCGCCGATCGACTTCCGCGCCGGCGGCATCACCATCCGCGTGGAGGGTACGCAGGAGCACGGCATCGCAACGATATGGGATGCCGACCTGCTGATTTGGGCCGCCTCGCAGATCGTGGAGGCGCGCGACGCGGGCTTGCGCCCGTCGCGCTGGATACGCGCCACTCCCTACGAGATCCTGCGCTTCATCGGGCGCGGCACGTCTCTCAACGACTACCTGCGCCTGAAAGCCGCGCTCGACCGGCTGCAATCGACCACGGTGGCCACGTCCATCCGCGAAACCACGGGAAGGCGATTGCATCGCTTCTCGTGGATCAACGAGTGGAAGGAACTGGCCGATGCCAGCGGCGTGCCGCTGGGCATCGAACTGATCCTGCCGGACTGGTTCTATGCGGGCGTGCTCGATGCCGCCTTGGTGCTGACCATCGACCCAGCCTATTTCCGCTTGAAGGGCGGGATCGAGCGCTGGCTGTACCGCCTGGTGCGCAAGCACGGCGGCAAGCAGCCGGGCGGCTGGCAATTCGACTTCCGGCACCTGCACCGCAAGTCGGGCAGCGCTGCGCGCTTCTCCGACTTCGCTTACGACCTGCGCGTCCTGGTGGCGCGGCAGTCGCTGCCCGGCTACGTCCTGGGCATCGAGCGAATGCCGGACGACGGACAAGAACTGCTGACCTTCCGGCCCGTGCTGCACACGGCACGGGGATAACTCGTGGAAAAGGTGTGGACGGCCTCGTGCTATCAGGAGTACCGGGTATCGTGCTATCGGGAGTACGCCTATCGTGCTATCAGGAGTACGAAAACGCCGGAAAGCCAATAACGGCGCGGGTTTGCGGCCCCTCTAACTTCCCTAACAAGAAATACATAACTTTTAGTAGAAGCGCGCCGTTTCGGTGGACAACCGAGAAACGGCACGGCGAACAGCGTTTTGCACGGCAGGCAAAGCTTGGCTTTCCAGTCTGGAGGGCCACGCCATGATCGTCGCGCTGCTCAACCAGAAAGGCGGCGTCGGCAAGACCACGCTTGCCACACACATCGCCGGCGAGCTGGCGCTACACGGCCAGCATGTCGTCCTGCTCGATGCCGACCCGCAGGGTTCATCTCTGGACTGGACACAGCGCAGAAGTCAGCAAGGCTTGCCACGGCTGTTCAGCGCCGTGGGCCTAGCCCGCGAAACGCTGCATCAGGAAGCGCCAGAACTCGCCAGGCGGGCCGATCACGTCATCATCGACGGCCCGCCGCGCATCGCCGCCCTGGCGCGCTCCGCGCTGCTGGCGGCCGAGCGCGTGCTGATCCCGGTGCAGCCCAGCCCCTACGATCTGTGGGCCAGTGCCGAGATGGTGGCGCTGATCCGCGAGGCGCAGGTGTTCCGGCCTGCGCTGCGCGCGGCCTTCGTCATCAACCGGCGCGTCAGCACCACAGTGATCGGGCGCGAAGCGCGGCAATCGCTGGCTGAACAGCCGCTGCCCGCGCTGCGTTCGGAAGTGCATCAGCGCATCGTGTTCGCCGACAGCGTGGCCGCTGGCCGGCTCGCACGCGAGACAGCGCCCGACAGTGCCGCCGCCCGCGAGATCACCGCCCTGGTGGACGAACTGCTGCGGTGGCCGACATGACAGCGCAGCAGCCACCCAACAGCAAACGCACGGGCAAGCGCGTCGGCATCGGCGCGCGTCCGCCCGCGAATCCGCACGCCGAGGCGTGGATTCGTCAGGGCGATGCCGACGCGCTGGGCAAAGGCGACCTCTACACCGCGCGCCTGACCCTCGACATCACGCCCGCCATGCGGGCGCGCATCAAGGTGTTGGCCTTCACGCGAGGCGTGACCGTGGCCGACCTGCTGCGCGGTCTGCTGGAGCGGGAGTTTCCACCGGAGAACACACCATGACCGCATCCGCTTTGCCTGCCGCGAACGCGGCACCGGCTGCGCTGCCGCTGCATCCCGTAGCACTCGCCGGACAGGCCGGCAACGTGCCGCTGACGCGCGTTTCGTTGGCCTATCTCGAACACCGCTTCAAGCTCTACCTGCGCTTCGGCGAACCCGCACGCACGCTGCGCCTGGACGACTGGCGGCGCTGCGCGGTGTTCCTGCCGAGCGCGATGTTCTGCCGCATCCGCTGGCAGGCCAACGACTACGGCACGATCCGCTGGCAACTCATGGTGATGCAGGCTTGCACACCGCTGGACGCGGCGCAGCGCATCCCCGGCGTGCAGCCGGGTGCACGCTTGCTGCTGCACGCCGAAGGCGATGCCAACGTGCGCGCCGTGCTGGAACGTATCGACGGCATCGAGGCGCTGGGCATCGCCGCCATCGACGTGTCGCCCGCGTACTGGTGCACGCTGGGCAACCGTCTTGCGGCTCGCCTTGCGCTGCCCGAATACAACGCCGAGCGGCATACCGCCTGGCTGGCCGGGAAGGTGCTGCCATGACGGCCCCGACCACCACGGCCAACGCGCCCGCCGTACCACCGCGTCCTCGCTCACGCCTGCGCGCTCGCATCGTGCTGGCGACACTGGCCGCCATCGGCTTCGCTGCGCTGACCTGGGCGGCTTTCGTGTCGCCGCTGCCGCGTCTGACCTACAACCCGTCCGACAGCGTGGCGGTCGGTTGGTATCGCATTGACCCGTTCGACCCGCGCACCGCCTCATTGCCACGCCCGTTGTCCGTGGACAACATCGTGCTGGTGCCGCTTTCGGCCACGGCCGCCGCGCTCGCTGCGCAGCGCGGCTATCTGCCGACGCGCGTTCCGCTGCTCAAACGTGTGGGCGCGGTCGCGCCGCAACACGTCTGCATCGTCGCCGGTCAGGTACGCATCGACGGCGTGCCTTCCGCCGCCGTGCTGCCTGCCGACCGGCTGGGCCGGGCGCTGCCGTCCCTGCAACTTTGCCGCCGCCTCGAACCGGGCGAGCTGTTCCTGTTGAGCGTGACCAATCCAGCATCGTTCGACAGCCGTTACTTCGGCCCGGTCAGCGCATCCGCCGTGATCGGCATTGCGCATCCGGTGTGGCTGGAGATACGCCCATGATGGCCGCCGATTCGCTACGCTCCGGCGTGCCATCGGGCATGTCGTTCTCGCTGCTGCTGCCGTGTCGTCGCGGTTGCCGTGCTGGTGCATTCGCACCGCACGTCGCGCAGCATCCGGCGCAGCCGTCCAACGTGCAGGCGTCTTGCCTCGAACGCGCCCGGCCTGCGGCCATTGGCGCGTTCGCCGGCGCGCTGGCTGCTCACGCAGCAGCGCCGCCGGGCCGCCGGTGCCTGGAGCGACAGCGAAGGGCAAAGGCGGAAGGCAAGACAAAAGGACGCGGCACTGGGCCGCGTCGAAAGCCTGTCTGCACATGGGGGGAACACAGCACGGAGCGGCTTTGCCGCCGTGCCGCGTTCGGTGCGAGGGTCGCGCCAATGCAGGCATGCCCGCGTGCTTCGCACGACAGGACACGCCTGAGCTTGCCGGGAGAATGGCGATGACCGACCGCCGCGACGACGATTTCCGGGTGCGCCCCAGCGCCCCGAAGAACCGGGGCAAGGGCCAGGGGCAGAGCTTCGTTTCCAAGGTGCTCAAGCAGGCTGGCAAAGCCAGCAGCGGCAAGTCGGCGGTGCGCCGTCCTGGGGCCGCAGGCACCGGCCAGCGCCCCGGCTCTCGGCTCGGGCGCGGCCACACGGCAGCGCGCTTCGCCGGGGCGAAGCTAACGCCCATGTCGCGGCGCGTGACCATCAAGACCTTGCTGGTCAATCACCAGCGGGCCAGCCCGCAGTCGCTCGCCAAACACCTGCGGTACGTCGAGCGCGACGGCGCGGGCCGCGATGGCGAACCTGGCCAGGCCTACGGACCGCAGTCCGACGAAGCCGACCTGGACGCCTTCAAGGAACGCTGCGCCGATGACCGCCACCATTTCCGCTTCATCGTGTCCCCCGAAGACGGCGTGGAGCTGGACGACCTGCGCACCTACACCCGCCATCTGGTGAACCGCATGGAAGCCGACCTGGGCACACGGCTGGATTGGGTCGCGGTCGATCACTGGAACACCGACAACCCGCATACCCACTTGATCGTGCGCGGGCGCGACGACACCGGCAAAGACCTCATCATCGCGGGCGACTACATCGCACACGGCTTTCGCCATCGGGCCGCCGAACTGGCGACCGAATGGCTGGGGCCGCGCACCGAACTGGAGATCCACCAGACCTTGGGGCGCGAGGTCGAACAGGAGCGATGGACGAGCCTCGATCGCACGCTGCAACGCGAGGCCGGCGAGGATAGCAGGGTGCGAATCGAACGCTTCAATGAGCCGGACTTACAACGCCAGCGCCTGCTGCTGATCGGCCGGCTGCAACGCTTGCAGCGCCTGGGCCTGGCCGACGAGGTGCAGCCCGGCACCTGGGCCGTCCATACAGACGCGGAGAAGACGTTGCGTGCACTGGGCGAGCGCGGCGACATCATCCGCACCATGCAGCGCGCCATGCGCGGCGAGCCGCGCGAGCTGGCGGTGTTCGAGCCAGGCGACGACGGCCGAACCATCCTCGGCCGCGTGGCCGCCAAGGGCTTGGCCGACGAGCTGCACGACCGGGGCTATCTGGTCATCGACGGCACGGATGGCAAGGCCCACTACGTCACGCTGAACGCCCGCGACGAGCTGGCGAACTACCCCACGGGCGCGGTGGTGGAAGTGAAGGGTTCGGCCGACGTGCGCGCCGCCGACAAGAACATCGCCGCGCTGGCGAGCGATGGCCTGTACCGCGCCGATCATCACCTGGCGATCGAGCAAGGCCGGGCAGTACCCGGACGCGACCCGCAGGAAGTTGTCGCCGCCCACGTCCGGCGGCTGGAAGCCCTGCGCCGGGCCGGCGTCGTGGAGCGCGTGGCCGAAGGGCTATGGAAGGTGCCGGACGACATGGCCGAGCGTGGCCGTCAGTACGACGCGCAACGGCTGGGCGGTGTGTCCGTGGAGCTGAAAACGCATCTGCCCATCGAGCGGCAGGTGCGCGTGATCGGCGCGACTTGGCTCGACCAACAATTGATCGGCGGCGGTCGTGGGCTGGGCGAACTGGGCTTTGGCGGCGACGCCAAGCAGGCTATGCAGCAGCGCGCCAACTTCCTGGCCGAACAAGGGCTAGCCGAGCGGCGCGGGCAGCGCGTGATCCTTGCCCGGAATCTGCTGGGCACGCTGCGCAGTCGGGAACTGGCACAAGCCGCCAAGGACATTGCGGCGGAAACCGGCCTAGAGCATCGCCCGGTGGCCGACGGGCAGCGCGTAGCCGGTATCTACCGGCGTTCCATTATGCTCGCCAGCGGGCGCTACGCGATGCTCGATGACGGCATGGGGTTCAGCCTTGTGCCGTGGCGGCCGGTAATTGAGCCGCGACTGGGACAACAGCTTGCCGCAAAGGTTATCGGCGGAAGTGCCTCTTGGGAACTTGGACGAAAGCCCAGTATCGGTATCAGTTAGATATCAAGGGAAGCTGAGTACCAGGCGCAGTCTGCTTGGCTGCTGTGATTCTTCTTAGAGATTCAATCAATGCCATAAACTCCTTGGATTGCCTCAGTGCTTCGCCTCCCGCAGTTTGCAGGTCCAAGACATCCGTAGCCTCGATCGTGAAGGCTGTGGGCACGCGCAGCAGCGAATGCCGGATCTTGTCGTCCGGCACGTCGTTCAGACTTACGCTTACTACGTAGATTTCTGCGTCGGCCGCAAAGGGGCTGTCCGCTTGGCCACGGGTGCGGACAATCTCGGAACGCCAGTGTTGCAGGTCGTCGTTAAGCATGGCCAGCGTCACCTGGGTCTCGCGAGCGCCTGCACCGAAGATCAGCGACTCAAGTACTTGCGTCGTACTGGGGACTCGGTCGCTACTGTCCACGCGCTCGCTCAGGCCGCGTTCGGAGTTCACAGTCACCAACACGAGTCGGCGCAGGCTTCCGGGCTTGACGTCCGAGAAGTTGGCGCTCATTGAGCCCGAGGCTACTAGCCGGTCTAGCATCAGACGTACGCCGAGGTTGTCGGAGACACCACCGTCTACGAGGTGGATAAAGGGCCGATCCTGCGCATTGCGGTAGCTGTCTATGCTGCTTTGCAGGATGCGTGATCTGAAATCTTGCCCACGGATAGGCAAAGATCGAAGAGGCGGCGGACAAGTATTCGCGTTGTTTCGTACCGTTACGGGCGACAGCAGCAGCGGCACTGCCGACGAGGCCGCCACCGCGAAAGACAGCGGCGTTGCATCGAGGTCGGAACAGATTAGCCGGAACTGCTCGGTAGTGAAATCGAAAGGGGCACCGGTAGTGAGGTCGGTTGCCGTGATCATCAGATCGGGCGCGCCCGGTCGTCGACGCACGTCACCAAAGGTGCGACCTTCGAAAAGTTCGTCCAGGCGTTGAGCCAAGATCTGGCTGCGTCCAAACCAAGGTGAAGTTAGTCGATAGAGACGCGCAGGCCAGAGAGCTTCACGTACGAGTCGCGCCTCAAAGGGTACAAGCAGAAAATCCGGTTCGAAACGAGTCAGCGTGGCATCGCCGAATGCCGCGAAATGCGCGGCAAGGATGCTGCCCCCCGACACGCCGCTGACCAAAGACACCTGGTCCAGCAGAGTTGTCTCCTGGCCCTCTAGAGCGAAGCGTGTGGCCTTGAGTTCGCGCAGCACGCCCAGGCCAAAGGCCGCCGCCCGCGCGCCTCCACCTGACAGTGTTACCGCGACAACGACCGGTTGGTTGACCTCTGGCGGCCGGATGCGTTGGTCGCCCTCGGCGGAAGCCACTAAGGTGGCCTCGGAAAGTGGTGGGTTGATCCAAGGACGGTAGGTGGAGCACCCTGTCAGAACTACCATCGCCATCGCGCAGGCCAAACCCAACCGCGTGGATCTACACGCCTCCAGTCGCTTTACCCCCGCAAATAGCATCGCGCAACCTCTCGAATAGAAAAGAACGAAAGGCCACGGCAATTTTGCGGTGGAACCGAGCGAATTCAGAATGATGCTGGCGATCCAAGAAAGGCACCCCACCAACCCTCTTAATGGGGTTTCTCGCACTTTGCTTGTGGCGCGCGCAGGTATGGAATAAATGCTATTCACGAGTCAGCACTTCTCCAAGCGCTATTGATCTGTTCAAGGCAGGTGGAGATTGCAGACTTTGCATGTCCGAGCAGTGTATAGGACCCTTTGAAATCAGCGAGAGCGTTGCCGTGCCCGAAGCAGCTAGCAGCAGCAACTCGACGACCTGTTTGTTCATCTACTGCCTCGAACTCCAAACTGGCTCCGCCGGTTGTCACTGGCCCAACAAGCAACGTCGTTAGGGTGTTGACTGCTCTATTGGGCGTCTCAATGGCCGTAATTGCCACACGCACACGTATGCGGCCTGACGAGGAGGGAGCTTCGGACTTGGTTTGGAGGTGTCGCAGTTCACTGTTGACATGATCGAGAAGCTCACGCACTTGCTCCGAGTCAAGACCATCAATGCGTCCAGTTCCCGTCACTATCTGAGCACCCTCGACTACTATTTCCCGGTAATGACGGGGCTCAAAGCCAGGCGCTTTAAAGAGTAAAACGTTCTCGTACTTCGTTTTTTCCAATGCATCGTAATTACCAAGAAACGCAGATCTCGTCATTCCGTTTGATGCACAGCCAGACAAGGTCGCAGCAAGGCTTAGCACCAGAAGGAGCCGGGCCGGTGAAATAGAGGTATTCATAGAAAGTTTCGCTTATCCCATTTTCAAACAGACAATTCCGGAGACAACAAGCGCAATGCCGGCCCAACGTATCAAGGAAGCCGTGTCACCGAACACATACACACCCACAAGAAATGCACCTAGTGAACCGATGCCGGTCCAGACCGCATAGGCTGTTCCCATGGGAATATGCTTGAGTGATAGCCATAGGAAAAATCCACTGGCTGCCATACAGGCAACCGCAATGGCCGGCCCCACGTAGCGCATCGCCACATTGATTGCACCCAGCTTGAGGCCGAGTGGCCAACCTATTTCGAAAAGTCCAGCAAGCAGAAGCACTAGCCATGGATTCCACATCAGCGGGTTCATGTATTTCTCCAAATCTATTCAGAAAAACTTAGCCATCCAACCATCGACAAAATCGGCAGGTTGGCGACAGTTAGTTTTATTCCTAGAGTCTTTCCAATAACGCTGAATCAGCCCCCTGCGTTGCCCCAGCTACGGGACATGACGGGGCCTAACACGTTGATCAGATGGTTTAAATCGGCTGCGTCGGATGTCGCGTCGCTTCTTGACGCTGCTTTCTGCCGGGCCACTTCATCCCAAACAGCACTTCGTAGAGCAGCGGGATCAATCCCAGCGTCACGAGAGTGCCAAGCGCTAAGCCACCAATCATGGCGATGGCCATGCCCTT
This sequence comes from Enterobacter sp. CRENT-193, assembly GCF_002787395.1. NCBI lineage: Bacteria > Pseudomonadati > Pseudomonadota > Gammaproteobacteria > Enterobacterales > Enterobacteriaceae > Enterobacter > Enterobacter sp. CRENT-193. Next base: position 3,555,085 of record NZ_CP024812.1, read on the forward strand.
CCACAGCGGACCTGCAAACAACATCAGTGGCACCAGACCGGCGATACAGGTCACCTTCGTCATCACGATCGGACGCAGCCGCTGCATCGCCGCCCCCACCAGGGCCTCATGCCGCGCGAGCCCTTCCGCGAGGCCCTGTTCAATGCGTTCGAGCAGCAGAACAGCGTTGTTGACGATGATTCCAAAAAGCGCGAGCACACCAAAGGTCGCCATGAAGCTGAAAGGCGTCCCTGTCGCCTTCAATGCAATCACGACACCAATCAACGTGAACGGAATGGTTGCTAGGATGACGATCAGCTTGCGGAACGAGTTGAACTGCCAGATGAACAGCAGCAGCATCGCCAGAAGAGCAAACGGCATGTAGTGCGAAAGCGAAGCATTCGATTCAGCTGATTCTTCAATTTCTCCACCAAGCTCTATGGCATAGCCTGCAGGTAGTTCGATTGCAGCGATCCTAGGTGCGAGATGATCCACGATCTCTTGCGCGGTGTATGCCGTGTTCTGCCCCTGAACCGTAACCGTGGGAATGAGATTGCGGCGTTGAATAACGGACGGCTCGCTGGACAGCGTGACATCGGCCACTTGAGCAAGAGAAACGGGTTGTCCACCCGACGCAGGATAGATGGTCGTCGCACCTACGTCTGCAGTACTGCGCCGATCACTGGACGTCCCACGCATCACGATTGGCACGCTGGTATCACCATCGCGGATCACCGAGATCGACTGGCCGATGTAACGGGTGCCAAGCCAGGCGGCGATGTCGTCGGTGGTAACGCCAGCACGTCGCGCACGGTCTTGATCGACCCGAACATCGAGACGGCCGACACGAGTGTCCCAGTTGTTCTTGATGTTGGCAGTTCCAGGCAAATCCCGAAGTGCGGACTCGATCTTTGCCGCTGCATTCATGAGCACCTCATGATCCGGCCCGCTGACCCGGTAGACGGCTGTGCCAGCTTCGGTAGTACCTAACGAGAACCGCTGAGGCTCTGCGCGTACCTCTCCATGATGCTGGGCGAAATAAGCCCGCGTCCGGGCAATCACCGCATCAATGTTGGTGCCTGTCTTGACCGTCACGACGAAGTACGCAATGTTCGATGCTGGCAACGGTGGATTCAATCCGAGGATGAAGCGCGGTCCACCGTCAGCCACGTAGCCAATGTGATCCGTAATTTCGGGGTTGATTTCTTGATCGCCGAGCCAGCCACTGACCTCCTTCACTTTCGCAAGCGTGAGGCGTGAATCCGTTCCTGGTGCGAGTTGAACAGGTATCTGGAATTGCACACGGTCGGACTTCGGCAAGAAGTCGTATGGCAGTGTCGTAAATCCGTACAGAGCTACGGCCAATGCACCCGTCATCACACCGACGTAGATCGCCTTGTGGCCGAGTACCCACTCAAGCACCTTGCGATAGCCGCGATAGAAGCGTGTGTTGTAGGTCTGCGCGTCGTCTGCTGGCTGATGGTGCACTTTGGCGAAGTGGTAGCACAGCAGAGGTGTGACGGTCAGACACAACAGCCAAGATCCGAGTAACGTGAGCGCGAGGACAATGACGAGAGAGCGCAGATACTCACTCGTCGCACTCTGGCCGAAGAAGAACGGGGAGAAGGCGATGACGATAACCAATGAGGACGTCAGCAGCGGCAGTGCGAGGGTACGACCCGCTTCGAGACAAGCCTGTTTGCGGTCTTCACCGGCTGCCAAGCGCCGTTCAATGTCTTCGGCAATCACGATGCCGTTGTCTACCAAGAGCCCCAAAGCGATGATGATGGCTGCCATCGAAACACTTTGCAGCTCGATGTTCAGCGCGCGCATCACGATCAGTGCCCCCAGAATGGTAAGCGGCACGATCATCCCGACGATGAATCCTGTGCGCCATCCCAGGAAAAGGACGACGACGCCGAGCACGATGACAATCGTTTCGATCATCACCTGGTTCATCTTGCCCATTTCACGTTTGACGACGTCTGCCTGGAATGTCACATAGGAGAGCTCGAAACCTGCGGGCAGAAGTTTCTCAAGCTCGGCCACACGGGATTTGAGGGCTACGCCGAATTGCTCCACGTTCTGGCCCGAGGTCATGGACACTGCCATCACTACGGCAGGCTGGCCCTTATAGACTGCAGCAGACTCGGGAGGATCTGCAGGTTGTACCTGCACGCGCGCAAGCTCTCCCAGTGAGATTGAAGGAGCAGGCGAAGCACCGCGCGCACCCTGAGCTTGCGCCATCATGATCGGCAACGCGCGCAGCGAAGCGGCGTCGCGAACCTCTCCACTAACGGCCAGCGAAGCGTTGATGCCGCCGATGGCGATTTGCCCGCCTGAAAGAACGACGTTTTGTTTAACGAGTTGATCGATCACCCCTTGAGGGGTCAATCCAAGCTGGGCTAGCTTGGGCCGGTCAAATTCAAGATAGACGCGCTCTTCCTGCAGACCATAGAAGCTGATGCGATCAACGCCAGGAAGCGCGTACAGGCGGTCGCGCATCTCTTTCAGCGAAACCCGCATCTCGCTCATGGAGTAGCCTGGAGCAGTCACAGCAATGGACGCCACGGCAACACGGCCGAAGTCGTCGTTGACAAATGGCCCCAACGTACCCCGTGGAAGCAGAGGCTGAGCATCGGCAACCTTCGCGCGAACGCGCTGCCATATGGGGGCTAGGTCGGTGTACCGCTCCCAGATCGTGACCTGTATGACGGCCCCGCCCGCGCGAACGGTTGTGGTTACACGCTTGACCTCGGCCAGCTCCCGCAAACGCTCCTCGATCGGACGCGCGATCAACTGCTCAACACGTTCGGCTGGCATGCCAGGGTTCAGAACGGCAACAACCGCATCTCGAATCGTGACCGATGGCTCTTCCTGCGAAGGGAAATTGAGAAACGTGGCAATGCCGGCAACAAGAATGATGACCGCGGCAAGGTAGGTGAGTCTGCTGGCGCGCAGCGCCATTTCTGTGATCTTCATAGCGAAGTCTTCCTGTAGCGGGTCAGCGTCCGGCCAATTGAGTCGTGGCTTTGAGTGGAGTGACTTGTTGTCCGTTCGTCAGCCAGCCCGCGCCAGCCGCGACCACCATCTCGCCCCGCTTCAGGCCACCCACGACGCGAACGTTGTCGCCGCCTGGCTCGCTCTGGAACTGCACTTCCCTGCGGTGCACCTTCTTCCCCGTCACGTCATACACAAACACTGCGGCTTGTCCTGCTTTCTCACTGAGCACCAGTGCCGAATAGGGAAGCATCAGGCGGTCTGGTGAGGCATCCTTCGCTTCCGGCGCCTTCAGCAATACTTGAACGGCTGACCCGGGTCGAAGACTGCGCGCCTGAGTGGCATCTTGAGGAACTAGCACGACAGGCAAAAGTGAGCCATTTTCTGCACGCAAGCCAATGCGTTGTACCGAAGCACGAACGGGACTTGCTGACTCGCTCAGACGCAGTTCTGCGACTTGCCCAACTTTGATGTGCACTGCTTGGGTCGTCGATGCAGTCGCAAGGACTTCTACGCCGCTGCGCAGTCCATCCACTTGAAGCACGGGCGCTCCGGCTGCAATATCAGTGAAAGGCAGAGCGAGCTTCTCCGCGACGACGCCGTCAAATGGCGCATGAATGGCGGTACCCCGTCTCGCACGCTCGGCGAGGCCCAATGTGGCCTTTGCATTGCGTACCTGGCCTTCAGCAGCAACCAACTGTGCTTTCACACTCTCGAATGCCGCGGGGGATATCACGTTGCCCTCAAGCAGCCCCCGTTGCTGCGTTGTTTGAACGATTCTGTCTGCCAATGCGGCTTCCGCTGCAGCGAGTGCCGCCCGAGCCTGCTCCAGGCGGAGTTGCTCAGGCTGAACATCCAACTCAGCCAGAAGCTGTCCGCGAGAGAAGCGATCTCCCACGTCCACATGAAGCTTGCTGATACGCCCGCCAGTCTCGAACCCCAAGGTACTCCGCTCACTGGAGCGAACTAGACCACTCAATTCAATGCGATTGGCCACAGAACCTACATCCCCCACCGTGAGCAGCTTGACCGCTCGCGGTGGATCGGAAGCAGGCTCCTTCTGACTACCACAGCCGGCAAGCGATGCGAGCAGAACAAACGCGAGGCCGACTTTCTGCATTTGCCAGGACTGGGATTTAAAGGGAGTGCAAGACACGGGAAGGCCTTTCATCAGCGTTTATCAATAGGGGTGAGTTCCAGTTCGCCGCGGGCGAGCGCCTGGAGGGTGTGCATGAGTCGAGAAAGGTCTTCGGCAGCAAACGTCGGAAAACCCATCATTTCGGCGAGGAAGACTCCGTCCAAGGCAAATAGAACGATTCCGGCGATATCGGTGCCGCGTGGAGATTTGCTCGCGTTCTCGTACTGCCTGCGGTACCAGCCGCGCACAGGCTCAAGCAGCGTGGGGTCTTCAGCCACGGCCGCCAGCAATGCAGCGCTCATCTTTTGCATCCCGCCGTCAGGCATAGCCGAGACCTGGCTGGATAGCCAAGGGTCTGGATCGCCGACGAATGGCAGCTCTCGCTCTTCCTGCCCGCCATCAAACGCCGAGACCTGGTCATCAATCATCGTGAGGAGCAGATCGCGCTTGGTCTTGAAGTGGTACAGGAACGCACCTTTGCTCATTCCTGCCCGTGCAGCGACCGCGTCAAGCGTTAGGTGCCCGGCACCTCCCTCCATGACTACGTCACGCGCAGCTTGAAGGATGCGCTCCCGTGTTTGTTGCGCTTTCTTAGAGATGGAGGGGGCTTCAGCGCCGTTGTCCGCCGAATGCGACTCCTCTGGGCTTGATTTCATACGAGTTGCCATGGTGAAACTCCAAAGATGCTTGATTTTTGAACCGTCTGGACGGTATAGTACACGCCATGAACTATGCCCGTCAAGACGGCCTCCTCAATTCACAACCTAGTGGCTCAACATGTCCGATCCCTACGCCCGCCGCGGCCTTACTGCTGTTGCATTCCTATCGATCACGCTTCTCGCCGCGTGCAGCCACTCGCCTCACAGGGTGGAGACATCACGCGTTGAGGTTCCGGCCAAATTCATGAACGAAGCGGGTCTGGCTGTGCAGCAGGTGCCAGCACAAGCACTCCCGGCCGAGTGGTGGACGGCGTACGGTGATCCGCTGATTGACGCGCTGGTGCGCAACGCGCTGGAGCACAACACCGATCTCGCTATTGCAAGAGCGCGGATTGATGAAGCTGTGGCGATCACCCGACGTACACGCGCTTCAATGTTCCCTAGCTTGGCGCTCACGCCCCAAGCAACGCGCGCGCGCGACTTTTCTTTGGCACCGACCATCAGCAGCGATGCCAGGCTTCCGCTGTCGGCTTCATGGGAAGTTGATCTAGCGGGCCGCCTCTCGCATGCCGCTGATGGCGCACGGATGGACGCAGTTGCTGTCGAACAGAACTGGTTCGCGACACGTTGGCAGATCGCCTTTGAGACAGTGTCCGCTGCACTGCAGCAGCGGCAGGCGGCAGAGCTGGAAGATCTGGCAAAAGAGCGACTTCAAGTCGCCGAGCGCCTTGAGCGTCTGACAGAGCAGAAGTTCAAGGCAGGTCAAGCTACGGGCTTTGACATTGAACGCACGCGTTCCGAGGTCATCGCCCTCCGGGTGGAGCAAGAGCAGTTGCGACGCGTACGCGGCGAAGCAACGCATGCCTTGGATGTGCTCGTTGGCCGGATTCCGGGGGCGCTTGGCAGCGGTCCTGCGCTTGCCTCTCTCACCATGCCCGATTGGACTCCCAGAAGCGTGCCAGGCGAATTGCTGCAGCAGCGCCCCGACGTCAGAGCCGCGCAGGCGCGTCTTGCAGCGGCGACGGCGCGATGGAACGCAGCAGAAGGCGAGCGGTTCCCCAAACTTGTGCTCGATTTGAGTGGTGGGCGCCAACGCTTCGAGAACAACGGAACACGTGTGGCAGGGAACATTTTCTCTCTGGGCTTGGGTGTGACGCTTCCGATCTTTGACGGTGGAGCAATACAAGCGGGAATCGACGAGGGCTCAGCACGCAGTCGCGGCGCACAGGCTGACCTGGAACGCACGGTTTTGCTTGCGCTTCAGGATGTGGAGAACGCTTATCTGGGCTGGCAGACCCAGCGGACTTCTCTGCAGCATCAGGTCGATGGTCTTGTCGTCGCTGATCGACTCCTTGACCGCAGTCGACGCCTCTTTGAGGCGGGACAGGTGGATGCGACCGTTGTTGCAGAAGCGGAGCGTGGCACCTTGTCCCAGCGAGCGGCTCTGGTCCGTGCTCGCGCCGACGCAGCCGTGCAATGGGGTGTTCTCGCTAAAGCGCTTTCTGGTTCGCCAGAGCATGTGAATCTGCAATCTTCACCCTGAGTCCTTGAGTTGGAAGAACGCAGCATGGCAGCGAGTTTTAAATACTGAATAGATCGACGATTAGTAGGGGACGCATGGAAATTCGACATCTACGTTGTTTTATGGCGCTCGCCGAGGAACTTCACTTCGCTCGCGCCGCTGCGAAACTGCATATTGAGCAGTCCCCACTGTCTCGCACGATCAAAGAACTCGAAGAGGAGTTAGGAGCACAGCTCTTTATTCGGAACACGAGAAGCACGCGTTTGACACGAGCTGGGTTGATGCTCATGGAGCACGCACCTCGGGTGTTCGCATCCTTGCAACAGGCGCGGGACTGCGTGAAGGCAGCAAAAAATGGCTTTCATGGACAACTCCGCGTCGCCTTGTCAGACGGCGCAACACTACTGTGCTTACCAGCCCTATTGGCGTTGTGTCGCGAGGAGGAGCCCGAGGTTGAGATTCGCTTTTTTGAGGTGCCACTATCCCAACAAATCAAAGGATTGCACGACGACCTGTATGACGTCGGCTTTGCACAGTCCGACGACGTAGGTGATGGAATCGTCGCACTTCCCGCGTGGACTGACACGCTTATGGTGGCGCTGCCAGCTCGGCATCCGTTGCTGGCTCTTAAGCGAATTCCATTGGATGAACTGCTGCGCTACCCGCTAGTGCTATCTGATCCTCAAGTGTGCGAGGGCCACGCCAAGCACATTGAGCGAGTACTTAGCCGGGCTGAAATGCAGCCTCTAGTTGCCGAGCGGGTTACCACTTTCGACCTGATGATGGCGTTGGTATCTGCCGGTTTTGCACTCGGACTTACAGGGGCTGCACACATTGCAGCCTCCCGAGAGCCAGGAGTCGTGGCGAGGCCGCTTTCGACACGCGTACCACCTTTGACGACCTATCTACTCAGACTTGAAGGCGATCCGTTTGACGAGCTTGCGCGCTTCATTCAGCGAGTACAGGCCATCGAATTGCCAGAGTTTCTCAGGTCAACAAAAAGCCGAAATCCCGATCTTCCGGAGGAATTGATGCCATGAGACTCGCCATCACGCTCGTCGCTGCAATGCTAGTCGCATGCGGTCAATCTGATAAACCGCACAAAGCCACTAGTGCAGAAAAGAAAACCCCGACAGTAGAAGAGCTGGTGGCAGACCCGGAACAGCTCAAGAAGTTGCGCCAGCAATGCAAGACGGATCGGCCTACTTTGGGCGAACTGCTTTGCAACCGGGTAGCGGAGGCAACACGTAAGCGGTTCTACGGTGACGGAAAAACGCCATACACACCGCCCAAAGAATCCCCCAAATTCTGAAATTCAGCAATTCAGCAATTCAGCAATTCAGCAATTCAGCAATTCAGCAATTCAGCAATTCAGCAATTCGCTAGTCTGCCTGAATCTTCTGTTCGGCACGCTGATATTCGCCGGCGCTTACGGAGTCACTCCCTGGCTAGACACAGCGCGAATTCATTCTTTCTTATCGACCTTTCTGCCCCAAACGGTCTTTGACCGGCACTAAGCCAGCACCGATCCTGACGCCTGCGGCACATTTCTAAGCCGCGTTTCCCAAGGGAATCAGCGTAGGAGAGATTGGAGGCGGGGCTATGCAAGGTACGAATGTGCTGTTCGGTCAGATAGCCGTGGTATTCGGCATCGTGATCGCGGGTGTGTGGGGCGCCACACAATGGACGGCAGCAGCCCTTGGCTATCAGGTACGCCTTGGCTCCCCCTGGTTTGATTTCCTCGGCACACCGATCTACCTCCCGTGGAAGCTGTTTGAGTGGTGGTTCTTCTTCGATGCCTACGCGCCACGCGTTTTCGACACGGGCGGTGCCATAGCGGGTGGCAGTGGCTTGCTGGCGGTGGTGGTCGCAGTCTGCATGTCGATCTGGCGCTCTCGTCAATCACGCCTAGTCACGACCTATGGCTCGGCACGCTGGGCAAGTACGGAGGACATTCGCAAAGCCGGCCTTACGCAGCCGATCGGCGTGTTCCTCGGTCAGCACGATGGCAAGTACCTTCGGCATGAAGGCCCGGAACACATCCTCACTTTCGCGCCCACGCGCTCAGGCAAAGGCGTCGGCCTTGTGGTGCCGACGCTGCTTTCTTGGCCTGCATCCGCCGTAGTCCACGACATCAAGGGCGAGAATTGGCAGATCACCGCAGGTTGGCGCTCACGCTACTCACACTGCCTGCTGTTCAATCCGACCGATGCGAAGTCGGCGGCCTACAACCCGCTGCTAGAAGTTCGGCGCGGCGCACATGAAGTGCGTGACGTACAGAACATAGCCGACATTCTGGTCGATCCAGAAGGCGCGCTTGAGAAGCGCAACCATTGGGAGAAGACTTCGCACGCGCTGCTGGTCGGGGCCATCCTGCATGTGCTCTACGCGGGCGAGGACAAGACGCTGCGCGGCGTCGCCAATTTCCTCTCCGATCCGGCCAGCCCCTTCGAGCTGACCTTGCACCGGATGATGACCACACAGCACCTCGTGAACGTGGAAGGTGGTGGCCCGCATCCAGTCGTCGCTTCGGCGGCGCGCGAAGTGCTCAACAAGTCGGACAACGAGCGTTCCGGCGTGTTGAGCACCGCCATGTCGTTCCTGGGCCTCTACCGCGACCCCACGGTGGCCGAAGTCACCTCGCGCTGCGACTGGCGTATCGCCGACCTGATCGCGTCCGAGCATCCGGTGTCGCTTTATCTGGTAGTGCCACCTTCGGATATTTCGCGGACGAAACCGCTCATTCGCCTGATCCTCAACCAGATCGGCCGACGGCTCACCGAATCGCTCGACGGCAGCGACGGCATCGAACGCCGCCACAAGCTGCTGCTGATGCTCGATGAGTTCCCGGCGCTGGGCCGCCTGGACTTCTTCGAGACGGCGCTTGCCTTCATGGCGGGCTACGGAATCCGCAGTTTTCTTATCGCCCAATCGCTCAACCAGATCGACAAAGCCTACGGCCAGAACCATTCGATTCTGGATAACTGCCATGTCCGCGTGACGTTCGCCACCAACGATGAACGCACTGCGAAACGGATCTCCGAAACGCTTGGCACCGCTACCGAACTGCGCGCGCAGCGCAACTATGCCGGGCACAGATTGGCACCGTGGCTGGGGCACCTCATGGTGTCGCGGCAGGAGACGGCCCGCCCGCTACTGACGCCCGGTGAAGTGATGCAGCTTCCGACTGAGGAAGCTGTGGTGATGGTGTCCAGCGTGGCACCGATCAAGGCCAAGAAGCTGCGCTACTACGCCGACGCGAATTTCAAGAACCGCGTTTTACCGCCGCCTGTGCTCGCGGCCGGGCAATACGCGGACGCGCCACCGGCCCGGCCCGACGACTGGAGCGGCCTATCGATCCCAGCCGTGTCAACGGTCCGGGCTGCGGGCCTGTCCGGCGATGGCACAGGCACCGCCGATGACGGCGGCCCACGCCGACAGCCGGAGCTATCCGAAGTCAGCGAATACAGCCCCGAACCGCTGCTCGCCGGCCATGACCTGACTCTGCTCGATGACGACGACGACCTGCCGCTGCCGCTTCCCGGCCAGCTCGACCCGGCCATGCAGCGCACGGCCCGGCTGGCTTCCCTCGACCCCAACGACGGAATCGACTTATGAGCCAATACCGCCTCAATCTGTTCATTCAGCCCGAGCACGCCAAGCGTCTCGAAGAACTGGCCGCCAAGAAAGGCGTGTCCAAGTCGTCCATTGTCGCGGCGGCGCTCGCGTCGTGGCTATCGCCCGATGCTGGCGACCAGCGCGAGGCGGCCATCGCCAAGCGGCTCGATCGCCTGTCGCGGCAGGCCGAGCGCATGGAGCGCGACCAGAACATCCAGATCGAAACACTGGCGCTGTTCATCCGCTACTTCCTGACCGTCAGCACCCCGATTCCCGAAGCCCATCAGGACGCAGCTCGCGCCCAAGGCAAAGCGCGTTTCGAGCAATTCGTGGAGCGGCTCGGCCGCCACCTGCTGCGTGGCCGCAGCCTGGTGCGCGACGTTGTGGAAGAACTGCACCCAGACCCGGCGCGAATGGATGACGCGGAGGCACTGGCTGAAGCGCAGGAGCGTGCCTCATGAGCGCCATTCCGCAAACCCCGCCCGAACTCTCATCCGCCGCAACCTCTCTGGATCGCCGTATCCAGATGCTGCGCACGGCAATGGGGCCAGTCATCGCCGCTGCGCTGGCCGACCCCGACGTGGTGGAAATCATGCTCAACCCCGACCGCACCCTATGGGTGGATCGGTTGTCATCGGGCCGCATGCCGCTGGGCGTGGAGCTGTCCCAAGACGATGGCGAACGCATCATCCGGCTGGTGGCTGCGCACGTCGGCGCAGAGGTGCATCGCGGGCGGCCGCTGCTGACCGCCGAGCTGCCCGAAACCGGCGAGCGGTTCGAGGGCATCTTGCCGCCCGCAGCGCCCGGCCCAGCCTTCGCGCTGCGCAAGCGCGCCGTGAGCATCATCGGGCTGGATCGCTATGTGGCCGACGGCATCTTGACCACAGGCCAGGCCGAGTTCCTGCGCCGCGCCGTGCGTGAGCGCCAGAACATCCTGATCGCCGGGGCGACGAGCAGCGGCAAAACCACACTCGCCAATGCCTTGCTTGCGGAGATCGCCGCCACGGGCGACCGCGTGCTTGTGCTCGAAGACACCATCGAGCTGCAATGCGCAGCCCGCGACCATGTGCCGCTGCGCACCCGCGCTGGCGTCGTGTCTATGACCGAGCTGGTGCGGGCCACGATGCGCCTGCGCCCCGACCGCGTGATCGTCGGCGAGGTACGCGGCGGCGAAGCCCTGGACTTGGTTAAGGTGTGGGGCACCGGCCACCCCGGCGGCATCGCCACCATCCACGCCGGTTCCGCGCTGGGCGCGCTGCTGCGCCTCGAACAGTTGATTCTTGAAGTGGCGGTGAACCCACCGCGTGCGCTGATCGCCGAGGCGGTCAACGTCGTGATCCACATCGCCGGGCGTGGCCGCAAGCGCCGCGTCGAAAGCATCGCCCGTGTCGTCGGTTTCGACGGCACCGGCTATCGCCTGGCGGACGCGCTGGAAACACCGTTTCCCGAGCTGATGCCGGTTCCTCTCGCAGCCGATGCCGCTGCGCCTTCCTCGTCCCTTGACCTACCTGGAGAACTGCCATGACGCAGATGCACGTTCACGCTTTCCGTAATTCCGTAAATCCGGTTTCAACCATCGCACGCCTGCGGCGGCTGGCCGGCCCCGCGCACCACGGCCTGCTGCTGGCCGCAGTCATGCTGATGACGGCGGGCACGGCGAAGGCATCCGGCTCCTCGATGCCGTGGGAAGGCCCGCTGCAATCCATTCTGGAGTCGATTCAGGGGCCGGTGGCACGCATCGTCGCGGTCATCATCATCATCGCCACGGGCCTCGCGCTCGCCTTCGGCGACACGTCGGGCGGCTTTCGCAAGCTGATCCAGATCGTGTTCGGTTTGAGCATCGCGTTCGCCGCGTCCTCGTTCTTCCTGTCGTTCTTCAGCTTCTCCGGCGGGGCTGTCGTATGAGTGGCCCGGATAGCTTCGCGGCCGGCTTCGAGGTGCCGCTACATCGCTCGCTGACCGAGCCGCTCTTGATGGGCGGCGCACCGCGCACGGTGGCGATTGCCAACGGCACGCTAGCCGCTGCCGTCGGGCTGGGCCTGCAACTCTGGATTCCTGGCGTAGTGCTCTGGATCGTCGGTCACTCGCTGGCCGTGTGGGGCGCGAGGGTCGATCCGCAGTTCATGCAGGTCTTCGCCCGGCACATCAAGCACAAGCCGCTGCTGGACGTGTAGGAGACGCCGCCATGCTTAACCTTGCCGAATACCGCCAGCGGCCCGCCTTGCTGGCCGACTGGCTTCCCTGGGCTGGGCTGATCGCGCCGGGCGTGGTGCTGAACAAGGATGGCTCGTTTCAGCGCACGGCGCGCTTTCGCGGGCCTGATCTGGACAGCGCCACGCAGGGCGAATTGATCGCCACGACGGCACGGCTAAACAACGCGTTGCGCCGGCTGGGTTCGGGCTGGGCGCTGTTCGTGGAAGCCGAGCGCCAGTCGGCCGCGGACTATCCGCATTCCGACTTTCCCGAACCGCTGTCCTGGCTGGTGGACGAAGAACGCCGCGCTGCCTTTGAGGAATCGGGGAACCACTACGAAAGCAGCTATCACCTGACGCTAGCCTATCTGCCGCCGGAGGAATCCCGCGCTCGTGCAGCCAAGCTGCTCTACGAGCACGCGCCGGGCGATGGTGTGGACTGGCGCGGTCGGCTTGACGCCTTCCTGGCAGAAACGGATCGGGTTTTCGACCTGCTCGATGGCGTGATGCCAGAAATCGTCTGGTTGGACGATGCCGCGACGCTGACTTATCTTCACGCCACGGTGTCCACGCGGCGCTACCGGCTGGCCGTGCCCGAGGTGCCTTTCCACCTCGACGCACTGCTGGCCGATTCCGCCCTAGTCGGCGGCCTTGCGCCCATGCTGGGTGACCAGCATCTGCGCGTGGTGTCGGTGCGGGGCTTTCCGACCTCGACCTGGCCGGGCCTGCTGGACGACCTCAATCGCCTGGGCTTTGCCTATCGCTGGAGTACCCGGTTTCTCTGCCTCGATAAAGCCGAGGCGGAAAAGGAGCTGGGCCGCCTGCGTCGCCAGTGGTTTGCGAAACGGAAGAATGTCATTGCGCTACTGCGCGAAACCATCTTCCAGCAGGAATCGCCGCTGGTGGACACGGATGCCAGCAACAAGGCGGCCGACGCGGATGCCGCCTTGCAAGAGCTTGGCAGCGATCAAGTCGCCTTCGGCTACCTCACCGCCACGGTGACGGTGTTCGATGACGACCCTGCCGTAGCCGACGAAAAGCTGCGCATGGTGGAACGTGTCATCCAAGGACGTGGCTTCGTCACCATCCCCGAAACCTTAAATGCAGTCGATGCGTGGCTGTCGTCCATACCAGGCAATGCCTATGCCAACGTGCGCCAGCCCATCGTCTCGACGCTGAATCTGGCGCACATGATGCCGGTGTCCGCCGTGTGGGCTGGGCCGGAGAAAAACGCCCATCTCGACGGCCCGCCGCTGATCGTCACGCGCACGGATGGCGCGACGCCGTTCCGGCTGGTGACGCACATCGGCGACGTGGGGCATACGCTGGTCGCGGGGCCGACGGGCATGGGAAAATCTGTCCTGCTGGCGATGCTCGCCTTGCAGTTCCGCCGCTATGGCGGCTCGCGCATCTTCGCCTTCGACATGGGGCGATCCATGCGGGCGACGGTGCTGGGCCTGGGCGGCGAACACTACGACCTCGGCGCGGACGGCGCCATTGCCTTTCAGCCCTTGGCCCGTATCGACAGCGAAGGCTATCGCACCTGGGCCGCCGAGTGGATCGAAGGCCGCCTGCTGCATGAAGGCGTGACCGTCGGCCCCGACGAGAAAGCCGCCATTTGGTCGGCGCTCGGCAGCCTCGCTGGTGCGCCGGTGGAGCAGCGCACGATGACCGGGCTTTCGGTGCTGCTGCAATCGAACGCGCTGCGGCAGGCATTGTCGCCGTATGTGCTGGGCGGCGCGCACGGCAAGCTACTGGATGCCGACCGCGACCGGCTCGGCAGCGGCGACGTGCAGGGCTTTGAGATGGAAGAGCTAATGCACAGCCCCGCCGCCGTGCAAGCGGTGCTGCGCTACTTGTTCGCCCGCTTCGATGCACGTTTCGACGGTGCTCCCACGCTGCTGATTCTCGATGAAGCCTGGCTATTCCTTGATGAACCGTCCTTCGCGGCACGCATCCGGCAATGGTTGAAAACTCTGCGCAAGAAAAACGTGTCGGTGATCTTCGCCACGCAGTCGCTTGCCGACATCAAGGATTCGACCATCGCGCCCGCGATCATCGAAAGCTGCGCGAGCCGGATTTTCTTGCCCAACCCGCAGGCGACCGAGCCGCAGATTCGCACGGTCTACGAGGGCTTTGGCCTCAACAGTCGGCAAATCGAAATCGTCGCCACCGCGCAGCCCAAGCGCGACTACTACTACCAATCGCGCCTGGGCAATCGTCTGTTCGACCTCGACCTGGGGCCAGCCGCGCTCGCCTTCTCGGGCGCATCCACACCGCAAGACCAACGCGACATTGACCGAGTGCTGACGCAGGCCGGCGCTCCCGGCTTCGCCGGTGCGTGGCTACGCCATCGCGGCCTCGATTGGGCCGCCGACCTGCTGCCGTCCTCGCCGTCGGCGGCTTCTTTCCTCGCTACTCAACCCCTGGAGATTTCGCCATGAAGACCCGTGTACTTTCCGTTTCGCTCGCCGCCGCGCTGGCCGGCTCGCTGATGCTCGCTCAGCCAGCGGCGGCGCTCACTTTCGTTGATCCCGTCAACTTGGTGCAGAACACGCTGACTGCCATCCGCACGCTGGAGCAGATCAACAACCAGATCAACCAGCTCCAGAACGAAGCGCAGATGTTGATGAACCAGGCGCGCAACCTGGCGAATCTCGACTTCAACATCGTCAACCGGCTGCGCTCGACGCTCGCCACGACTGAACGCCTGATTGCCGAGGCGCAAGGGCTGGCCTACGACGTGCAGAGCATGGATGCCACGTTCTCGCGCCTGTACCCGGAGCAGTACGCCGCCACCATCAGCGGCGACCGCATGGCACAGGACGCACGCGAACGCTGGAAGAACACGCTCGACGGCCTGCACACCGCGATGCGGATGCAGGCGCAGGTGTCGCAGAACCTGACGCAAGACGAAAGCGCGCTGGCCGACCTCGTGAGCCAAAGCCAATCGGCCACGGGTGCGCTGCAAGCGATGCAGGCAACGAACCAGCTTCTCGCCTTGCAGGCCAAGCAGTCCATCCAGGCCCAGCAGCTCCAGATCACACAAGACAGGGCGGCCTCGCTGGAGCTGGCGCGGCAGGCAGCGGCCACCGAGCGCGCCCGCGAAGTGCGGCGGCGCTTCCTGGGCACCGGCACGCCGTACACACCGCAGTCCGTCAACTTCTACAACAACTGACGGGAGGCGGCCATGCGATGCGTTCCTGTCCTGCTGGCCGTGCTGCTGACCGCATGCGGCCAGCAGCCGGCTGAAGACCTGACCGCCACCTTGGCCGCCGATCCCGTGCGGCTCAAGGCGCTGCGCGCCCAATGCGCAGCCGACCGGCAAACCGCAGGCGAAGACACCTGTCGCGCCGCTGCCGAAGCCTTCCGGCGGCGCTTCTTCACCGGCCAGACTGGGCCGGACGAATACCGGACGCTGGCAGAACTGCCGCCGATTCCGGCGAGTTTCGACACGCCAACCGACGACGCGCCGGAAGGTGATGCGTCGCTCGCCGCTGCGGAGGACACGCCATGAACGACGTAACGATCATCGACAGATTCCTCGATACCTTCTCGCGCTACATCGACTCCGGTTTCGGTCTGCTGCAAGGCGAAGTCGCGTTCCTGACGGCCACTCTCATTGTCATCGACATGACCATTGCCGGTCTGTATTGGGCCATGAGCCATGCGACCGGCCAGGGCGAGGACGTGATCGCCAAGCTGCTGCGCAAGGTGCTTTACGTCGGTGCCTTCGCCTACATCATCGGTAACTTCAATTGGCTGTCGAGCATCGTGTTCCGCTCGTTCGCCGGGCTAGGCATCACCGCCACTGGCTCGGCCATAACGATGGAGAACTTCTTGCAGCCGGGTCGGCTTGCCAAGACCGGCATCGACGCCGCTGCGCCGATCCTCGACCAGATCGGTGACATGGCCGGCTTCCCCGAAGTGTTCGTGAACCTCGACCCCATCGTGGTGCTGTTCATCGCTTGGCTGGTGGTGATCCTCTGTTTCTTCGTGCTCGCGGTTCAGCTTTTCATCACGTTGATCGAGTTCAAGCTGACCACGCTTGCCGGCTTCGTCTTGATCCCGTTTGCGCTCTGGAACAAAACCTCGTTCCTCGCGGAAAAGGTGCTCGGCAATGTGGTTTCGTCAGGCATCAAGGTCTTGGTGCTGGCGGTAATCGTCGGCATCGGCTCGGGCCTGTTCGCGGAGTTCCAGGTTCATCCCGACGAGCCTTCCATCGACCATGCGCTTGTCGTGATGCTGGCTTCGCTTGCCTTGCTGGCGCTGGGCATCTTCGGCCCCGGCATCGCCACGGGCCTTGTGTCCGGTGCGCCGCAGCTCGGCGCGGGTGCGATGGCGGGCGCTGCCGTCGGCGCGGTAGGCACGGGTGTTGCCATCGGTGCCGCCGCGACCGGCGTGGGCGGTGCCGTCATGGCGGGCGCACGCATGGCCCCGGCCGCCGCAAAGCTGGCCGGGAGCGGCGCACGCGCCGCCACGTCGGCGGCCAGCAGCGCCAAGTCCGCATTCCAGGCCGGTTCCGCCGCTGCGGGCGGCGGGGCTAAAGGCGCGGCTGCGGGCCTCGGCAATGTCGCCAAGACCGGCGCGCAAGCGGCAGGCCGCCGAGCTGCATCGGGCGCTTCCGCTGCCGGTCAGAAGGTGGCCGACTCCTTCCGGGCAGGATGGAACGGTGCGGATGTCGGCGCTGCCGGTTCCGGCCAGGCCGCCGCAGGCGAAGGCGCAGCCAGCGCGCCGAAGCAAGAGCAACCCGCCTGGGCAAAGCGGATGCACCGCCGCCAGCAGATCACCCATGCCGCAACCACCGCAGCCCACACGCTGCGCAGTGGCGACGGCGGCGGCTCAGGGCAAGGCCCAAGCCTGCGCCCCGATGCGTGACCCGATACCTGACCACCAAGGAGAACCCTATGCGATTCAAACGCCCGCAGGTGCGCTATGCCGACACGCCGCAGCCTGCCACCCCGTACCAATCCGCCGCGCAGGTGTGGGACGAGCGCATCGGCTCGGCCCGCGTCCAGGCCAAGAACTGGCGTTTTATGGCCTTCGGCTGCCTCACGCTTGCGCTGCTGATGGCCGGTGGCCTGGTGTGGCGCTCGGCGCAGTCCATCGTCACCCCTTACGTCATCGAGGTCGATCAGTCGGGGCAGGTGCGCGCCGTCGGCGAAGCCGCCACGCCGTACCGGCCCGCCGATGCGCAGATCGCGCACCACCTGGCGCGCTTCGTGACGCTGGTGCGCTCGCTGTCTATCGATCCCATCGTGGTGCGGCAAAACTGGCTGGACGCCTACGACTACACCACCGACAAAGGCGCGGCGGTGCTCAACGACTACGCCAGCAAGAACGATCCTTTCGCCCGTGTTGGCCGCGAGTCGGTGACGGTGCAGATCACCAGCGTGGTACGCGCCAGCGATGCCTCGTTCAACGTCCGTTGGACGGAGCAACGGTTCATCAACGGTGCCCCCGCCGGGACCGAGCGATGGAACGCGGTGCTTTCCACCGTCCTGCAAACCCCGCGCACCGAACAGCGCCTGCGCAAGAACCCGCTGGGTATCTACGTCAACGGCCTGTCGTGGAGCCGCGAACTGGATTCTTCTGAAGGAGCCAAGCCATGAACCTGTCTTTCCGCTTATACGCTTTCGCGCTGACCGTGGTGGCCCTGTCGGGCTGCGCTTCGCAGGGCAAGCCGCCTCCGTCCATTTCGCTCGATGAGCCGGTGCAGGCACAGCCGCTGCCGGAGCCGCCTGCTCCAGTGGAAGTCGTCGCCATGCCCGAGCCGCTGGCGCTGCCAGCGCAGTTGAAGCCGCTGCACGAGTTGGACGCGGCCCCGGCTAAGCCGGAGCCGGCCGATGAGAAGGTGCGCGTTTCCCGTGCCAATGCCGAGGCGCGCATCGCGCCCACGCGCGAGGGCTACGTCAATGCGATTCAGGTGTGGCCCTTCACCGATGGTGCGCTCTACCAAGTCTATGCCGCGCCGGGACGCGTGACCGTGGTTTCCTTGCAGCCGGGCGAGGAACTAGTGACGGTCGCAGCCGGCGATACCGTGCGCTGGATCGTCGGTGACACGTCCAGCGGCAGCGGCGACGCGATGCGCATCAATGTGCTGGTCAAGCCCATCCGCTCAGGCCTCAAGACGAATTTGGTCATCACCACCAGTCGCAGAACATACCTGCTGGAACTGACCTCGACGGAAAAGGCATGGATGGCGTCGGTGTCCTGGGACTACCCAAAAGACCGGATGTTGGCCTTGCAGCGCCAGTCGCAGGCGGCTAGCGCCGCCGCACCGGTCGATACCGGACTGTCGCTGGAGAAGATCCGCTTCCGATATTCCGTCTCAGGCAGCAATCCGCCGTGGAAGCCGCTGCGCGCCTTCGACGATGGCGAGAAGGTCTATATCCAGTTCCCGCCGGGAATCGCCCAAGGCGAGCTGCCACCGCTGTTCGTCATCGGCGCGCAGGGCGACGGACAACTGGTGAATTACCGTTTTCGCTCGCCTTACTACATCGTGGATCGGCTGTTCGGCGCGGCCGAACTGCGCCTGGGCGGCGACAAGGGTGACGTGGTGCGTATCGAACGCACGGATGGCTTGGCGCGGAGGAACTGACCATGAGCCAGGACGACACTCCCGACCTCGCCACGCCGCATGCGGGCAAGGTGGCACCCGAGGCAGTTGCGCTGCGCGCCCAACCGCGCCCGGTCACGCGCCTGAACCGGCGCACGCTGGCCATCCTCGTCGGCGGTCTCTCGGTCGCTGTGCTCGGCGCGCTGATGTGGTCGCTGCAACCGCAGCGGCGCGGTGCAGGCGAGCAGACCGAGCTTTACAACGTCGATCGCGTCTCGAAGTCCGAAGGGTTGGACGCGCTGCCGGCGGACTACTCGAAGCTGCCGCCCCCCTTGGCGGCATCCGTGCCGGAGTTGGGGCCGCCGCTGCCAGGCGATCTTGGCCCGGCCATTGTGAAGTCGCAGCAGCCGGTGACGGCCGCCTACGCGGCCCCCGGCAACGACCCCAACGACGCGTTGCGCAAGGAAGCCGAAGCAGCAGCGGCATCGGCGGTGTTCTTCCGCTCTGGTTCGCAGAAGGCCGCGCCGGTGGCGCAGACACAGGTAGCCGCTGCGCCGGGCTTCACCGCCAATGCGGCCTTCGACCCGCTGGCGGCCGGGCCTGCGTCGACGGCGGCCCAGCCCGCCGACCCGACCGCCGTGCAGAACCGGCAAGACCAGAAAGAGGCATTCCAGAAAGCCGGAACCACGGAAGCCCGTGATTCCGGCAACCTGACGCTGCCGGCGTCGCCGTATCAGGTCATGGCCGGAACGGTGGTCGCCGGGGCGCTGGTGACGGGCATCAAGTCGGACTTGCCGGGCGATGTGATCGCCACAGTGACGGAGCCGGTCTATGACACGGCTACCGGCAAGTTCCTGCTGATCCCGCAGGGGTCACGCATCCTGGGCAAATACAACAGCCAGGTCAGCTACGGGCAGAGCCGCGTGCAAGTGGTGTGGAACCGGATCATCCTGCCCGACACGTCTTCGCTCAAGCTCGACAACTTGGCCGGCACCGATCCGGCCGGCTACGCCGGCTTGGAAGATGATGTGGATTGGCATTGGGATCGCGTCTTTGCCGGTGCGGCACTGACGACGCTACTGGGCATCGGTGCCGAACTGGCTGCGCCGGAGAACCGGCAGGACGGTGATCGCGTCATCATCGCCGGCCGCGATAGCGCCCAGGACAGCATCAATCAGGTCGGTCAGGAGATGACCCGGCGCAACCTCAACATCCAGCCCACCTTGACGGAGCGCCCCGGCTTGCCGGTTCGCATCATCGTCAACCGCGATCTGGTGCTGCGGCCGTACCAGCCACTTTTCTTCAACAGGGGGACTTCGCGATGACGACGCGCAAGCTACGGCTCGGGCCGCTGCCGAAAACGGAATCCACGAAGCTGACTTTTGCTTGCCCGGCCAGCCTGAAAGCCGACCTCGACCGCTACGCTACGCTGCACGCGCAGACCTACGGCGAGGCGGTCGATGCCACGGTGCTAATTCCGCACATGCTAGAAGCCTTCATGGTCGGAGATCGGGGATTCAGGAAGGGAGGCGCGGGCAAGGCCGCGCCGCCGAAGCCAAGCTGATGATGCCGGTTTCCGCTGGCGGCCATCCCTCAAACGCGCAGCCCAAGGCTGCGCGTTCTTCATTCTGGAGGACGGCGACCGATTGGGCTATGAAGACCAAACGCGGCTACCGCCTGCAGGCAACCGCCCCCGATGCAGCACGCTCGGGCTTTCTACCGCGAAGCTCCTATGTGGCTCCCAGCCCACAACGCCACAGCCCCGCAAGGCGGCCCGAAGTAGAGCCAAACCCGCACCCCATATAGACTTCCGGCCATCAGGCTGATTTCAACAATCGCTTGACTGCGGACATTTTTTATTGCGCTTCGCTCAACCGTTGCGCAGATGCCTCGTCGCCGGCATTCATCCAGGGCGCGTGCAGAACCATGCTCGGTAGCGCCAGCTTGATCTCCTGCTGGTTCAGCCCCTCCAGGATACGAATATTGATCTCCTGCTGAATATCCATGTACTTGTTGTAATCCGCCGTATTAACAATATGAACCACCTCGAAGGTCAGGCGATCGCGATCGAAGCCCAGGAAATGGGCGCGGTCAAACTTCGTTTCCCCGACGTCGGTAATGATCTGTTTGACCATCTCACCCACTGAACGCAGTTTTTCCGGCGCCGTGTCGCTGGCGACCCCGAAGGTAAAAACAATCCGCCGCGTTTGCATCCGCTTGTAGTTATGCAGCGTCTGTTGCAGCAGGATGGCGTTCCCGCAGACAATCTGCTCCCCGCTCAGGCTGCGGATACGGGTGGTTTTCAGACCAATGTGCTCTACCGTCCCGGCGACATCGTTAAACACCACAAAATCGCCGATTTCGAACGGCTTATCAAAACCGATGGAGAGCGATGCAAACACGTCGCTCAGGATCGTTTGCACCGCGAGGGCGATAGCAATACCCCCTACCCCAAGGCTGGCAACCAGAGCAGTGATGTTGACGCCCGCGTTAGCAAGAATAGACAGCAGCATCACTGACCAGACAATGGCACGGAGGATAAGCCCCGTGATCACCAGCGTCACCGGGTTTTTATGGCTTCCCGGCGCCAGCATGACGTGACGAAGCCACGACACCACCCCCTGATCCATCCACAGCGCCACCTGGATAGCGAAGACCAGGAACCAGGCGTGGCTCACGGTACCAAAGAGATGATCCGGTAAGTCGACGAAACGCAGGCTGAACAACAGCGCCACGACAAAAAGCAGGACGCGGCTGGTGCGGTTAAGCATATCCGTCAGGATAAAGCGCATCCGGTTGGTGCTGGGGTGCTTGTCGCCCCAGGTGGTGATCCCTTTCTTAACGAAGGCGATCAGGCGCGTCAGCAGCCAGTACACCAGCAGAGTCACAAAGACCACCGTGGCGACGCCGATCCAGAAAGACGGCGTCATCATCAGCTCGATGATGTCGAAGCGGGACAAAAATCGCATTACACCTCCTCGTATTACACAAAGGGTAAAGTATAGACAGAGGAGAAAAGCTGGCCGCAGAAATAAGAAAACCGCCCCAGGGGGCGGTTTGTCAGGATGAAGCGAAATTACAGCGCTTTCAGGATCGCATCCACGCTGGCCTTGGCGTCGCCAAACAGCATGTGGGTGTTATCTTTAAAGAACAGCGGGTTCTGCACGCCAGCATAGCCGGTGTTCATAGAGCGTTTGAAGACAATAACGTTCTGCGCCTTCCACACTTCGAGAACAGGCATACCCGCAATCGGACTACGCGGGTCGTCCTGCGCCGCCGGGTTAACGGTGTCGTTGGCGCCAATCACCAGCACGGTGTCGGTGTCGGCGAAATCATCGTTGATCTCGTCCATTTCCAGCACGATGTCGTAAGGCACCTTCGCTTCCGCCAGCAGCACGTTCATGTGGCCTGGCAGACGCCCCGCCACCGGGTGAATACCAAAGCGAACCTTGATACCGCGCGCGCGGAGTTTCTCGGTGATTTCCGCCACCGGATACTGCGCCTGCGCCACCGCCATGCCATAGCCTGGGGTGATGATGACGGAATGCGAGTTTTTCAGCATCTCTGCGGTGTCTTCCGCGCTGATTTCACGGTGTTCACCCACTTCCTCATCAGAACCGGTTGATGAGCCGTCAGAACCGAAGCCACCCGCGATGACGCTGATAAACGAACGGTTCATCGCCTTACACATGATGTAAGACAGGATCGCACCGGAAGAACCCACCAGCGCACCGGTGACAATCAGCAGGTCGTTGCTCAGCATAAAGCCTGCCGCCGCCGCCGCCCAACCGGAGTAGGAGTTCAGCATGGAAACCACTACCGGCATATCTGCTCCGCCGATAGACGCCACCAGATGCCAGCCGAACGCCAGCGCGATGATGGTCATCACCAGTAACGCCAGCACTTGCAAGCCTACGCTTTCGGTACGCACGAAGACCACCAGCAGCACAAATGAAACGACCAGCGCCGCCAGATTCAGCTTGTGGCGGTTAGGCAGCATCAGCGGTTTGGAAGAGATCTTCCCGCGCAGCTTGCCGAACGCCACAATCGACCCGGTGAAGGTCACCGCACCGATGAAGATGCCGAGGAACACTTCGGTCAGATGGATGTTCACCAGAATCGGCTCCAGGCCCGGTTCGTGGTACAGGTAGCTGTTGAAGCCCACCAGCACCGCCGCCAGACCCACGAAGCTGTGCAGAATAGCAACCAGCTCCGGCATCTCGGTCATTTCAACGCGTTTCGCCAGACGAATACCAATCGCGCCGCCGATGATCATCGCCACCAGGATCCACGCCACGTTGCCGGTGTCCGGCCCAAAGATGGTGGCAATCAGCGCAATCGCCATACCGGCGATACCAAAGTTATTTCCCTGCTGAGACGTTTCGTGTTTGGAAAGCCCCGCCAGACTGAAAATAAACAGGATTGCAGCAACAATGTATGCGGCTGTAACTAATCCTCCAGACATATGCTACCCCTTAGCCTTTACGAAACATTTTCAGCATGCGCTGAGTCACGGTGAAACCACCGAAAATATTGATACTGGCGATCAGCACCGCAATGAAGCTCAGGAAGCTGATCCAGCCGCCATGACCAATTTGCAGCAATGCCCCGACCACGATAATCCCGGAGATGGCATTGGTGACCGACATCAGCGGGGTATGCAGCGCATGGGAAACGTTCCACACGACGTAGTAACCCACCACGCAGGAGAGCGCGAAGACGGTGAAGTGGCCAAGGAACTCTTTTGGCGCGACGTCCGCCAGCCAGCCAAACAGGATTATGACCAGCGCCATGATGGCGTATTTGCGCCACGGCGACGCAGGTTTTGCTGGCTCCGCGGGCTCTGGTGCCGCTTTCGGCGCAGCCTGAGGTTGAGCGGAAACCTGAATCGGCGGTGCAGGCCAGGTGATTTCCCCTTCACGCACCACGGTAACGCCACGCACCACCACATCATCAAAATCAACGGTAATGTTGCCGTCTTTCTCTTTGCAGAGCAGCTTCAGCAGGTTAACGAGGTTCGTGCCGTACAGCTGAGAGGACTGGGTTGGTAGACGCCCTGGCAGGTCGGTATAACCGATCACCTTCACGCCGTTCGCGGTCGTCGTGACCTGATTTGGCACGGTATACTCACAGTTACCGCCGTTTTGCGCCGCCAGATCGACTATAACGCTGCCCGGCTGCATGGAATCCACCATCTCACGGGTGATCAGCTTCGGCGCCGGTTTACCCGGAATAAGCGCGGTGGTGACAATGATGTCTACCTCTTTTGCCTGCGCCGCAAAGAGCGCCATTTCCGCCTTGATAAAGGCTTCAGACATGACCTTCGCGTAACCATCACCGCTGCCCGCTTCTTCCTTGAAGTCCAGCTCAAGGAATTCGGCGCCCATACTCTGCACCTGCTCCTTCACTTCCGGCCGGGTATCAAACGCGCGAACAATAGCGCCCAGGCTGTTTGCGGCCCCGATAGCGGCAAGACCTGCCACACCGGCACCAATCACCATCACCTTCGCGGGTGGAACTTTACCTGCCGCCGTAATCTGACCGGTAAAGAAGCGACCAAACTCATGCGCAGCTTCGACAATGGCGCGATAGCCGGCAATGTTCGCCATGGAGCTCAGCGCATCCAGAGACTGCGCGCGCGAAATACGCGGCACGGAGTCCATCGCCATCACGGTGACACCGCGTGCCGCCAGCTTCTCCATCAACTCCGGGTTTTGGGCTGGCCAGACAAAGCTCACCAGCGTAGTGCCCGCGTTCAGCAGTTCAATTTCACCCTCTTCCGGTGCGTTTACCTTCAGAATGATGGGTGATTGCCAGACCTCAGCACCGTCCACGACGTCCGCGCCAGCCTGAGTAAAGGCCTCGTCATCGAAACTCGCCAGTGTGCCCGCGCCGCTTTCAATCGCGACGGTAAAACCCAGTTTAAGCAGTTGCTCCACCGTTTTTGGTGTTGCCGCTACGCGGGTTTCATTGGCTAACCGTTCTTTTGGTACCCCAATACGCATAGTTTTCCCTTCCATCGGTTTTTGATGATGGTTTGTCGATAATTGCCCGCGGTTTGTATCAATTTTCACCATCGCGATAACGACGGAGAATGATTAACCCCGGAAAATAAAACAGTAACAAACTTTCTATAACCTACTGAAAATAGCGCCCGTGATCTACCGCCAGAAAACACTATTTCTTACTTTATCTGTGAAAAATAAGCGATCGGGGTTACTGACAGAGATATTTACCTTAAATTCGCCTTCAGGACCGATAAATCGCGCAAGCGAAGCGGTAAAAACATGATATAGCGCCATAATAGAACAACTCATTAACATTAAATTAACTTGTAAAAGTCATATGCTTAATCAGTTTTTCTTGTGAAACGCCTGTTTTTTCCACATATCACAAAATGTTATCGAATCAGGTCCTTTGGTGAGCACAGGCTGTGAAAAATGCCGCAGACAGCGATGGGTGTTAAATGCCATAATCGGGACCGTCTCAAATTAACAACAACACCAGTACATGGTTTGCGCAAGGCGAAGGATTATTTTTATGAAGCTTAAGAACACACTCCTGGCGTCCGCACTTCTTTCCGCGACCGCCCTGTCTGCGAATGCCGCGACAGAGTTGACGCCGGAGCAAGCGGCAGCGTTAAAACCTTTTGACCATACGGTCATTGTGGGTCGCTATAACTCTATTGGCGATGCCGTCGCCGCCGCATCAAAAGCCGCCGATAAAAACGGCGCTGCCTCGTTTTACGTTGTTGACCAGTCCGATCAAGGCAACAGCGGCAACCAGCGCGTGACGATTGCGCTGTACAAAGATAATGCCCCAAAAGCAGATGAACAGAAAAACCGCGTGATTAACGGCATTGTTGAACTGCCGAAAGATCAGGCTGTTCAGCTGGAACCGTATGACACCGTGACCGTTCAGGGCTTCTACCGCAGCCAGCCTGAAGTTAACGATGCCATCACCAAAGCCGCGAGAGAAAAAGGCGCTTACGCGTTTTATATCGTGCGTCAGGTTGATGCCAACCAGGGCGGAAACCAGCGCATCACCGCTTTCATCTATAAGCAAGATGCGAAAAAACGCGTAGTGCAAAGCCCGGATGCCATTCCAGCGGATTCAGATGCGGGACGTGCCGCGTTAGCGAAAGGCGGTGAAGAAGCGAAGAAAGTGGAAATTCCGGGCGTAGCAACGTCTGCGGCACCAAGCGCTGAAGTGGGTCGTTTCTTTGAAACCCAATCCACCAAAGGCGGTCGTTATACCGTTACATTACCAGACGGCACGAAAATTGAAGAGCTGAACAAAGCCACTGCCGCGCAGATGGTGCCGTTCGACAGCATCAAGTTTACGGGCAACTATGGCAACATGACGGAAATCTCCTATCAGGTGGCGAAGCGTGCTGCGAAGAAAGGCGCGAAGTATTACCACATCACCCGTCAGTGGCAGGAACGTGGTAACAACCTGACCATCAGCGCCGATCTGTACAAGTAACAAAACGGTTTCATAAAGGCGGCGCAGTGCCGCCTTTTTTGTTACTTTTTTTCTGATTTCTGCCACACGTCATTGCATGCATCCTTCACACTCCGTAAAATCCCGCGCCTTAGCGTGATCCACCATTTTTATGCGCCTTAGCGAAATAATTATTCTGGATTTGGACTTTTCATAACAGGAAGCCAATGGAAAAGAAACTTGGCCTGAGTGCGTTAACTGCACTTGTATTGAGCTCAATGCTGGGCGCGGGCGTATTCAGTTTGCCGCAGAACATGGCGGCCGTCGCCAGCCCGGCCGCATTACTGATTGGCTGGGGCATTACCGGTGTTGGGATTTTGCTGCTGGCATTCGCCATGCTGCTGCTGACCCGTATCCGACCGGATCTGGACGGCGGAATATTCACTTACGCCCGGGAAGGTTTCGGCGAGCTGATCGGCTTCTGCTCCGCCTGGGGTTACTGGCTGTGCGCGGTGATCGCCAACGTCTCCTATCTGGTTATCGTCTTCTCGGCGCTCAGCTTCTTTACCGATACGCCCGAACTGCGCCTGTTTGGCGACGGTAATACCTGGCAGTCCATCGTCGGCGCCTCGGTACTGCTGTGGATTGTTCACTGGCTGATTTTGCGCGGCGTCCAGACCGCGGCCAGCATTAACCTCGTGGCAACGCTGGCCAAGCTTGTGCCGCTTGGCCTGTTCGTCGTGCTGGCCTTCCTCGCCTTCCGTCTCGATGTCTTTACGCTCGATTTCAGCGGCATTGCGCTGGGCGTTCCCGTCTGGGAACAGGTGAAAAATACCATGCTGATCACCCTGTGGGTGTTCATCGGCGTTGAAGGTGCCGTCGTAGTCTCTGCCCGCGCGCGTAACAAGCGCGACGTGGGACGCGCCACGCTGCTGGCCGTACTGGCGGCGCTGGGCGTTTATCTGCTGGTGACGCTGTTGTCGCTCGGCGTGGTGGCACGCCCTGAACTGGCGGAAATGCGTAACCCGTCCATGGCCGGGCTGATGGTGAAAATGTTGGGTCCCTGGGGAGACGTGATTATCGCGGCGGGTCTGATTGTCTCCGTTTGCGGCGCCTATCTGAGCTGGACCATTATGGCAGCGGAAGTGCCGTTCCTGGCCGCCACGCATAAAGCGTTCCCGCGCCTGTTTGCCCGTCAGAACAAAAACAGTGCGCCATCGGCCTCTTTGTGGCTCACCAACATCAGCGTGCAGGTCTGTCTGGTGCTGATCTGGCTCACAGGATCGGACTATAACACGCTGCTGACCATCGCCTCCGAGATGATTCTGGTACCCTATTTCTTAGTGGGCGCATATCTGTTAAAAATTGCGACCCGCCCGGCACACTATGCGGTAGGTGTCGGCGCCTGTATTTACGGTCTATGGTTGTTGTATGCTTCCGGACCGATGCATCTGCTGCTGTCCGTGGTGCTCTACGCACCGGGCCTGCTGGTGTTTATCTACGCTCGCCGTACGCATCAGCTTGATAATGCCCTTAAGCGCCGCGAAATGGCGTTGATAGGTTTGCTGTTAGTCGCTGCCGTACCGGCAACGTGGATGTTAATGGGATAGCGTCGCCTGTCCCATTGTTGAACTGAAAAGGAGATTACGATGGGACACACGCAGCAACGCCCAATATTGATCACTGGCGCAGGCCGTCGCATCGGCCTCGCCCTCGCCCATCACTTTCTCAACCTTCGCCATCCGGTTATCGTCAGTTACCGCACGGAATATCCCTCCATTGAAGGTCTACGAAATGCCGGAGCAGTATGCATTCAGGCGGATTTCTCCACGGATGAAGGTATACTCGCCTTCGCGGACAAAGTGAAATCGACCACCCACGGGCTGCGGGCGGTTATTCACAATGCCAGTACCTGGCTTCCTGAAAAAGCAGGACATTCGCTCAGCGAAACGCTCGCCTGCATGATGCAGATCCACGTTAATGCGCCTTATCTGCTCAACCATGCCCTACAGGATCTGCTGCGCGGACACGGTCATGCCGCAGGCGACATTATCCATTTCACCGATTACGTGGTAGAGCGAGGAAGCGACAAACACATCGCCTATGCGGCCAGCAAAGCCGCCCTGGATAATATGACCCGCTCTTTCGCACGCAAGCTGGCGCCCGAGGTAAAGGTCAACGCGATTGCTCCGGCGATGATTTTATTTAACGAAGGCGATGATGCCGAGTATCGTCAGCAGGCGCTCAACAAGTCGTTAATGAAAATTGCGCCCGGTGAGAAAGAGGTGATCGACCTGATCGATTATCTGCTGACCAGCTGTTACGTCACGGGCCGAACGTTTGCCGTGGACGGTGGCCGCCCGCTGCGCTAGTGAAAGCGGCTCCAGAAGAAGATAAGCACCCAGGCGCTGAGGCTCCAACAGACCACCGCCCCGCCCAGCGCCAAGGGCAGACGCAGAAAACCGGTGAAGTACCACAGCGACAGCAGATAGATAAAATACGGGATGATCGACCACATCCCGAACACAATGGTGGCGCGCAGCGCCTCAATACCCCGCTCAGAGGCCACAATATAGTGCGCGATTAACGCAAAGGTGGGAAACAGCGGGATCAGCCCGGCAATGTAGTAGTTCTTCGTTTTAGCCAGCACCCCAATCAGCAGCACGACCAGCGCACCCAGCGTGGCTTTTATCACCAGCCCCATTCTTTTCCCTTAACAATCAAATAACATTCCCGTGCAGGATAACGGAAGTCCGGCTAATTTTGAAAGATTAATGGAAGGTTAAGATTGCGCGGTGTATGTTGACGTTTTTTGCGATGACAGACGTTGTATGAATAAGATTGTTTATGTTGAAGATGAACCCGAGGTGGGGCAACTGATCGCCGCTTATCTGGGTAAACATGATATGGAAGTGGTTGTCGAGCCTCGTGGCGATCGCGCTGAAGACGTCGTGACCCGCGAAAATCCGGACCTTGTGTTGCTGGACATCATGCTGCCCGGAAAAGATGGTATGACGCTATGCCGGGATCTGCGCACGAAGTGGGACGGTCCGATCGTGCTGCTGACCTCTCTCGACAGCGATATGAATCATATTCTGTCGCTTGAGATGGGCGCGAATGACTACATCCTGAAAACCACGCCGCCGGCAGTCCTGCTTGCCCGTTTGCGCCTCCATCTGCGTCAGCGTGCCAGCGGCGCGGAGCGTGAAGCGTCTGCCCCCTCTTTAACGCCGCACAAAGCGATGCGCTTCGGCACGCTTTCTATCGACCCGGTCAACCGACAGGTTATGCTTTCCGGGGAGCTGATTGCGCTCTCAACCGCAGATTTTGACCTGCTGTGGGAGCTGGCAACCCATGCCGGTCAAATTATGGACCGGGATGCATTACTGAAAAATCTGCGCGGCGTAAGTTACGACGGAATGGATCGTAGCGTTGATGTGGCGATTTCGCGTCTGCGTAAAAAACTGCTGGATAACGCCACGGAACCTTACCGCATTAAAACCGTACGCAATAAGGGCTATCTGTTTGCACCGCACGCCTGGGAAACCTGAAAAAAGGAACAAAACAGGAATATTCGAAAAATAACTCACGATGCATCGGAATTATTATCAGTACCCGTCGAAAGTTATCGATTATATGCATCGTCAGTTATAAAATATCCCTTGTTCACATTCCTTCCTTGTATGCTATTTCGTGGGGCATTTTTCGCCTAAACAAAAGTATTCCTAATGTATTTCAGTGCTGTAGTACAATATATATTCAGCAGTGCAGGCGCCATCATCGATCAAAAATCCGTCACTTAAAAGCACATTGGGCTAAAAATAATCTTTACAATTGCTTTAATCATTATCTTATCTTTTTGAAAACAAAGGGGATAGTGGAAAGCGTATAAATAATATCGATCTTTTTCAATGGCTTACGTGTTTGCAGATATCTAATTCTCATGCTAAACCTTATACTCTCTCAATTATTTAATGAAAGAGGTATAGCAATGTCATGGAGAGTCATTAGCTCGGTAATTTGTCCTAATACGGGAATCGTTTATTCAAGCATCTTGGGACTCAAGTTCTTGAAACTCATTATTTGGTATGAAAGCGATGTCTATTTGTACCCCGGTGACAGAATATATCCGACAAAAAATGGCGTCTTCATTAATGGTGTGTTCAAGCCTATATCGATATATAACATATCACCTTATAACGAGATGTTATGGAGTGAAATTAAAAACAAGATGGCATGCCCATACAACCGAAACCAGCAAGAAGAGATATGCACATACGCGGTGCATTGCAACGCGCGGAAATGCCCGCATGGGTTTACCACGAATCCACTGATTGTCAGCACAGCTAAATCCAGACATTAACGAAGTTCGATAATGCTCAGGTTACAACGCTAATTATTTCTGTCGCACCGTTTGTGCCGGATCCCTCTCGCTGGTTAACGCCATTAAATAAAGCCACCCGCAGGTGGCCTTTGTCATTGTTATTACGGATCAATAATACGCAATCGTAAATAAACGCGTTTAACTGAAACGTAAACGGATTTTCCGGGCATTGATGGAATAAAGCGATGCCGCGCTGAAATACCTCTCGACAATTACCCTTTTCAACTCATCATGCCTGACTTGCGCCCATGGCGACCCTGCTGGTAAAAGACGTGTAGTGAAGCCCCTGTTTCGGTGAGATTAATGAAAAAGCTGTTTGTGCAGTTTTACCTTCTGCTGTTTGTCTGCTTTCTGGTGATGACCATGCTGGTCGGGCTGGTCTACAAATTCACCGCAGAGCGCGCGGGCAGACAATCCCTCGACGATCTGATGAAAAGCTCGCTCTACCTGATGCGTAGCGAGTTGCGAGAAATACCACCTCATGACTGGGCGCGCACGTTAAAAGAGCTGGATCTGAATCTGTCGTTTGATCTGCATATCGAACCCATGAAGGATTTTGATTTAGCGCCGCCTGCGATGCAGCGTCTGCGCGATGGAGACATCGTCGCGCTGGACGAGAAATATACCTTCATTCAGCGTATTCCGCGCAGCCATTATGTCCTGGCCGTCGGGCCGGTGCCCTATCTCTATTACCTGCACCAGATGCGCCTGCTGGATCTCGCCCTGCTGGGCTTTATTGCCATCTCGCTCGCTTTCCCTGTATTCATCTGGATGCGACCGCACTGGCAGGACATGCTGAAACTGGAATCCGCCGCACAGCGTTTTGGGGAGGGTCATTTAACTGAACGCATACATTTCGACAGTGGTTCCAGTTTTGACCGGCTCGGTATTGCCTTTAACCAGATGGCCGATAACATCAACGCCCTGATTGCCAGCAAGAAGCAGCTGATCGATGGCATTGCGCATGAACTGCGCACTCCGCTGGTACGCCTGCGTTATCGCCTGGAGATGAGCGAGAACCTCACCGGGGCGGAATCGCAGGCGCTCAATCGGGATATTGGCCAGCTTGAAGCGCTGATTGAAGAGCTGCTGACCTATGCCCGCCTCGATCGGCCTCAGACGGAGTTGCACCTCAGTACACCGGATCTCCCCGTCTGGCTACAGACGCATATTAACGATGTGCAGAGCGTTAACCCTCAGCGAAAACTGCTGACAGCCATTACCCCCGGCGCGTACGGCGCACTGGACATGCGCCTGATGGAACGCGTGCTGGATAATCTGATGAACAACGCCATGCGCTACAGCGAAACGACGCTGCGCATAGGTTTAGATTTGCAGGGAAGCCAGGCGATTCTGTGTGTGGAAGACGATGGCCCCGGCATTGAGCCGGCGGAGCGTGAAAAAGTTTTTGAGCCGTTTGTGCGCCTCGATCCCAGCCGCGACCGGGCTACCGGCGGCTGTGGTCTGGGGCTGGCTATTGTCCGTTCTATTGCCCAGGCGATGGGCGGTTCGGTTCGCTGCGAAGCGAGCGAGCTGGGTGGGGCCCGGTTCGTCTTTAGCTGGCCGATCTATCACAACATTCCCCTTCCCGTACCTGCCTGACCTAAACCGCACGCTGGCCTGACCCGGCGTGTTGTGCTATATCAATAGTATGTTGTAACTAATTAAGGGCTGCCATGACAACTTACGATCTCATCGAAAGGCTTAACACCACATTTCGGGAAATAGAGCAGGCGTTACTGACCCTCACGGGGCAACTTCAGGACTGCCGCCTGCTGGCCGCCCGCGTCTTTTCCCTGCCCGAGGTGGCAAAAGGCGCAGAGCACGACCCGCTGAACACCATTGAGGTGACGCAGCATGTTGGCAAGGCGGCGCTGGAAATGACGTTGCAGCACTATCGTCGCCTTTTCATCCAGCAGCAGTCCGAAAATCGCAGCAGTAAGGCCGCCGTTCGCCTGCCCGGCGTCATCTGCCTGCAAACGGATGCCGCAACGCGTGAAGGAATTGAGGCGCAGATTACGCATATCAATACGCTGAAAGCCGCCTTTGAGAGGATTGTAACCGTTGAGTCCGGGCTGGCACCGGCTGCCCGTTTTGAATGGGTGCATCGCCAGCTTCCGGGGCTGATCACCCTGAATGCCTACCGCACGCTGACGGTACTGCGCCACCCCGCCACGCTGCGCTTCGGCTGGGCCAACAAGCACATCATTAAAAATTTCGCGCGGGACGAGATCCTGGCGCAGCTGGAAAAAAGCCTGAAATCGCCGCGAACGGTCGCCCCGTGGTCGCGGGAACAGTGGATTGAACGGCTGGAGCAGGAGTACCACAGCATTGCCTCCCTGCCAGCTGATACCCGTCTTAAAATAAAGCGTCCGGTGAAGGTGCAGCCTATCGCCCGTGTCTGGTATGCCGGTCAACAAAAGCAGGTGCAATACGCCTGCCCGACGCCGCTGATTGCGCTCTATGATGCCGATCAGGGTGCGGTGGTGCCGGATATCGGGGAACTGCTGAACTACGATGCTGAAAACGTTCAGCATCGCTATAAACCCCAGGCGCAGCCGCTACAGCTGATTATTCCGCGGCTGCACCTGTATGTGGCGCAGTGATTATCTGAGGCTGCCCACCATCGCTTCCGGTCGGACCCAGGCATCAAACTCGGCGTCCGTCAGGTAGCCCAGCGCCAGCGCAGAGGCTTTCAGGGTAAGCCCCTCTTTGTGCGCTTTTTTAGCGATTTCGGCCGCTTTGTCATAACCAATATGGGTGTTCAGCGCCGTTACCAGCATCAGAGACTCATTCAGCAGCTGGCTGATTCGCTCGCGATTAGGCTCAATGCCCACCGCGCAGTGCTCGTTAAAGCTCTCCATGCCATCGGCCAGCAGACGAATCGATTGCAGTACGTTGTGGATCACCATCGGACGATAGACGTTAAGCTCGAAGTTACCCGACGCGCCGCCCATGTTAACCGCCACGTCATTACCCATCACCTGACAGCACAGCATGGTCATGGCTTCGCACTGGGTCGGGTTCACTTTACCCGGCATAATGGAGCTGCCCGGCTCGTTTTCCGGAATGCTGATTTCGCCGATGCCGCAGCGCGGGCCGGAGGCCAGCCAGCGCACGTCGTTGGCGATTTTCATCAGCGAGGCCGCCAGCCCTTTCAGCGCGCCATGGGTATGCACCAGGGCATCACAGGTCGCCAGCGCTTCAAACTTATTCGGAGCGGTAACAAACGGCTGCCCGGTAATCTTCGCCAGCTCTTCGGCCACGCGCACCGCGTACTCGGGATGGGTGTTTAACCCAGTGCCCACCGCCGTTCCGCCGAGCGCCAGCTCCGCCAGATGCGGCAGGCTGTTGTCGATATGCTTAAGGTTGTGCTCCAGCATCGCCACCCAGCCGGAGATCTCCTGGCCGAGCGTCAGCGGCGTGGCGTCCTGAAGGTGCGTACGACCAATTTTAACGATGTCGCGGAAGGCCTGCGCTTTCTCGTTAAGCGTAGATTTAAGCACGTTGAGCTGCGGTATAAGCTGCTCGTGGATTGCGATGACGGCCGCCACGTGCATGGCCGTCGGGAACACGTCGTTGGAACTCTGGCTTTTGTTCACGTCATCGTTCGGGTGGACCTTGCGCTCCATGCCGCGCACGCCGCCAAGCAGCTCGCTTGCGCGGTTCGCCAGCACCTCGTTCATGTTCATGTTGCTCTGGGTGCCTGAGCCGGTCTGCCAGATGGCAAGGGGGAATTCGTCGGGATGTTTGCCCGCCAGCACTTCGTCGGCGGCATTGATGATGGCGGTGGCTTTATCGGCATCCAGCAGGCCCAGATCCTGATTGACTTTGGCGGCAGCGCGTTTGGTCAACGCCAGCGCCTGGATTAGCGAGACGGGCATTTTCTCTGTCGAAATGCGAAAATGCTCCAGCGAACGCTGGGTTTGTGCGCCCCATAGCTTGTCGGCCGGGACGTCGATGGCGCCCATGGAGTCTTTCTCGCGGCGATGCATTGTCATTACTTAATCCTTGATAACAAAGATGGGATTGCTCACATGCTTAAGAGATAAGTATTGATGACTTCTGAGAAACGTTATGGCGCTTTGTGCGCTCTTTTTGATGTCGGGTGGCGGCTGCGCCTTACCCGACCTACGAGTATGTAGGCCGGTTAAGCGTCAGCGCCACCCGGCAATTTACAGAATTACTTCACACACGCCGAACACTGGGAAGACTGGATCTGTTTGAAGAAGTCGTTACCTTTGTCATCCACGAGGATGAACGCCGGGAAGTCTTCCACTTCAATTTTCCAGATCGCTTCCATACCCAGTTCCGGGTACTCCACGCACTCAAGGCTCTTGATACTGCCCTGCGCCAGCACCGCCGCCGGGCCACCGATGCTACCGAGGTAGAAGCCGCCGTGCTTGTGGCACGCGTCCGTCACCTGCTGGCTGCGGTTGCCTTTCGCCAGCATGATCATGCTGCCGCCGTTGGCCTGCAACTGGTCGACGTAGGAGTCCATACGGCCCGCCGTGGTTGGGCCTAACGAGCCGGAAGCATATCCATCAGGCGTTTTTGCCGGACCTGCGTAGTAGATCGGGTGATCTTTAATGTACTGCGGCAGCCCTTCGCCGTTGTCCAGGCGCTCTTTCAGCTTCGCATGGGCGATGTCGCGGCCCACGATAATCGTCCCGTTCAGGGATAGACGGGTCGAGACCGGATACTGCGAAAGCTGCGCCAGAATCTCTTTCATCGGACGATTCAGGTCCACGCGAACCGCTTCCCCCTCGCCCGCTTTACGCAGTTCTTCAGGGATGTATTTGCCCGGGTTGTTCTCCAGCTTCTCGATCCAGATGCCGTCGCGGTTGATCTTCGCTTTGATGTTACGGTCCGCTGAACAGGAAACGCCCATCCCCACCGGACAGGAAGCACCGTGGCGCGGCAGGCGGATCACGCGAATGTCATGCGCGAAGTATTTGCCGCCAAACTGCGCGCCCAGCCCCAGGTTCTGCGCTTCGGCCAGCAGTTCCTGCTCAAGCTGCACGTCGCGGAACGCCTGACCATGTTCGTTACCTTCCGTTGGCAGGCCATCGTAGTATTTGGTTGAGGCCAGCTTAACGGTTTTCAGGGTGCTTTCGGCAGACGTACCGCCAATCACAAATGCGATATGGTACGGCGGGCAGGCCGCGGTGCCGAGGGTACGCATCTTCTCGACCAGGTAGTTCTTCAGCTTGCCCGGGGTAAGCAGCGCTTTGGTTTCCTGGTAAAGATAGGTTTTGTTGGCTGAACCGCCGCCTTTGGCGATGCAGAGGAATTTGTACTCGTCACCGTCGACGCTGTAGAGGTCAATCTGCGCAGGCAGGTTAGTGCCGGTGTTCACCTCTTTGTACATATCCAGCGCCGCGTTTTGCGAATAGCGCAGGTTGTCTTCGGTGTAGGTATTGTAAACGCCGCGCGCCAGCGCCGCTTCGTCACCGCCGCCGGTCCAGACGCGCTGGCCTTTTTTACCGGTGATAATCGCCGTGCCGGTGTCCTGGCAGGTCGGCAGAATGCCTTTCGCCGCGATATCAGAGTTACGCAGGAATTGCAGGGCAACGTACTTATCGTTCTCGCTGGCTTCCGGGTCGCTCAGGATATCAGCAACCTGCTGCTGATGCCCCGGACGGAGCATAAAGGAAGCATCATGGAAGGCTTGCTGCGCCAGCAACGTCAGCCCCTGCGGGTCAACTTTGAGGATCTCCTGCCCTTCAAACTCAGAGACAGTAACGTAATCGCGGGTTAACAGATAATACTCGGTCTGATCCTGACTGAGGGGGAAAGGATCCTGATAATGGAAGGGTTTATTCGACATTGTTCTCTCACTTACTGCTTCGGTCTGTTTATTCAGGGCAGATGTTCCGCTGCCCGGCTTAAAAGCGAGTCAGCTTATCCTACACAATTTTTTAACAAAAACTGAGACTAGTACGACTTTTTACATCCGCAGGTTACTTCCATTCGGTTTATTGCTTTAATACGCGGAGTTAATTCCACATATGAATCAGGGCTTGATAATGCAAAAACTCATCAACTCAGTGCAAAACTACGCCTGGGGAAGTAAAACTGCGTTAACGGATCTCTACGGTATCGCCAACCCGGACAACCTGCCGATGGCAGAGCTGTGGATGGGCGCGCACCCGAAGAGCAGCTCAAAAATTGAAGATGCCAGCGGTCAGGTTCGCAGCCTGCGTGACGTCATCGACGCCGACAAAGCCGCACTGCTCGGCGATAAAGTGGCGAATCGTTTTGGTGAGCTGCCGTTTCTGTTCAAGGTATTGTGCGCCGACCAGCCGCTCTCCATTCAGGTTCACCCGAACAAAAAAGCCTCTGAGCTGGGCTTTGCCAAAGAAAATGCCGCCGGTATTCCGTTAGACGCCGCAGAGCGTAACTACAAAGATCCTAACCACAAGCCGGAACTGGTTTTCGCCCTTACCCCTTTCCTGGCGATGAATGCCTTCCGCGAGTTTTCCGAGATCATCTCCCTGCTGCAACCGGTCGCCGGGGCTCACAACGCGATCGCCCACTTCCTTGAAAACCCGAACGCAGAAGCCTTGAGCGAGCTGTTTGCCAGCCTGCTGAATATGCAGGGCGAGGAAAAATCCCACGCGCTGGCGGTGCTGAAAGCCGCGCTGAACAGCCAGCAGGGTGAGCCATGGGACACCATTCGCGTAATTTCCGCGTTTTATCCGGACGACAGCGGCCTCTTCTCTCCGCTGCTGCTGAACGTGGTGAAGCTCAACCCGGGCGAAGCGATGTTCCTGTTCGCTGAAACCCCGCACGCCTACCTCAACGGCGTGGCACTGGAGGTGATGGCTAACTCCGATAACGTACTGCGCGCGGGCCTGACGCCAAAATACATCGACATCCCTGAGCTGGTTGCCAACGTGAAGTTTGTGGCGAAACCTGCTGCGGAGCTGCTTACTCAGCCGGTGAAAAACGGCGCAGAGCTGGACTTCCCGATTCCGGTTGACGATTTTGCCTTCTCCCTGCACGACCTCAGCGCAGACGAAACCGCCATTGCACAGGAGAGCGCCGCGATCCTGTTCTGTGTGGAAGGCGAAGCGACGTTGCACAAAGATAGCGAGCGTCTGGTGCTCAAACCGGGTGAATCCGCCTTTGTCGCAGCAAACGAGTCGCCTGTCCGGGTGAGCGGCACCGGTCGCCTGGCGCGTGTTTTTAATAAGCTTTAGGGACTTACTGAATTTTTTAACAACTCTTGCTAAGCTAGTAACAGGCGTTGTAACACCAGGCGGTTTTAACCGCCTGGTTTCATTTTAGGGATAATCGCAATGAAAAAATCGGTCGTAGCGGTAGGAGTGATTGTTGCTTTAGGCGTGATCTGGACGGGTGCTTCCTGGTATACCGGGAAACAGCTGGAAAGCCGTCTGGCAGAGATGATGACGCAGGCAAACAGCGAGATTAAGCGCAGCGCGCCTGAAGCAGGTCTGGAGCTGAGCTATCAGAACTACCAGCGTGGCGTGTTTACCAGCCATATGCAGGTGGTGGTGAAGCCGGTTGCGGGTAATCAGAGCGCCTGGCTGAAACCGGGCCAGAGCGTGGTGCTGGATGAAGTGGTCAGCCACGGTCCGTTCCCGCTGGCGCAGTTGAAAAAGTTTAACCTGATCCCCTCTATGGCATCCGCCAGAACCGTACTGGTGAATAACGAGGTGACGAAGCCGATTTTCGATATGGCGAAAAATGAGTCGCCGTTTGAGATCAATACCCGCATCAGCTATGCCGGTGATACGCATTCCGACATCGACCTGAAAGCCCTGAATTACGAACAAGGCACTGATAAAGTCGCCTTCAGCGGCGGTAATTTCCAGCTTGATGCCGATCGCGACGGCAAGAATGTCTCCCTGACCGGCGATGCCGCCAGCGGCCTGATGAATTCAGTCAATGAATATAACCAGAAGGTGCAGCTTACCTTCAACAACCTGAAAGCCAGCGGCAATAGCCGTATGACTGATTTTGATGAGCGTATCGGCGACCAGAAACTGAGCCTCGATAAGATCGCCATTGCGATCGAAGGCAAAGAGATGGCGGTGCTTGAAGGCATGGATCTGGACGGTAAGTCTGACGTGTCCAAAGACGGTAAAAGCATCAACACCCAGCTAGATTACAGCTTGAAAAGCCTGAAAGTACAGAATCAGGATCTGGGTACCGGTAAGTTGTCCCTGAAAATCGGCAACATTGACGGCCAGGCGTGGCACGAATTCAGTCAGAAATACAGTAAAGAGAGCCAGGCTCTGCTGACCGATGCCGCCCTGCAACAGAACCCACAGGCTTACCAGCAGCAGGCGATGACGGTGCTGTTTAATAACCTGCCGATCCTGCTGAAGGGCGAGCCGGTGATTACCGTTGCGCCACTGAGCTGGAAAAACGGCAAAGGCGAAACCAACTTCAACCTGTCGCTGTTCCTGAAGGATCCGGCAGCCACGACCAGCGAGCCGCAGACCCTCGCGCAGGAAGTTGACCGCAGCGTGAAATCGCTCGACAGCAAGCTGACCATCCCGATGGATATGGCAACCGAGTTCATGACGCAGATTGCGAAACTCGAAGGGTATGGTGAAGAAGATGCAGGTAAACTGGCAAACCAACAGGTGAAAGGCCTGGC
Organism: Enterobacter sp. CRENT-193; assembly: GCF_002787395.1. Classification (NCBI taxonomy): domain Bacteria; kingdom Pseudomonadati; phylum Pseudomonadota; class Gammaproteobacteria; order Enterobacterales; family Enterobacteriaceae; genus Enterobacter; species Enterobacter sp. CRENT-193. The sequence goes on from NZ_CP024812.1 coordinate 3,594,211, forward strand.
GGCGATGGGCCAGATGTTCCGCATCACGAAGGTGGAAGACAACACCATTTCCACCAGCCTGCAATATGCTAATGGCCAGGTGACGCTCAACGGCGACAAAATGCCGCTGGAAGAGTTTGTCGGTATGTTTGGTATGCCGACGCTGGGCATGCCTGAACCGGCCGAACCGGCTGCGCCGCCGGCAGTACCGCAGCAGTAAACGAAAAACCCCTCGCATGAGGGATTTTTTATTGCCGGGTGGCGCTGACGCTTACCCGGCCTCCGATCCTGAGCCGTTGTAGGCCCGTGCAAGCAAAGCGTTTACTTCACCGTCACTAAGCGCGCAGCCACAATCTGATGCCCGGCCTGCACGTCCGTATTTTCAATGCGCTGCATAATTCGTTCTGCCAGGGTGTACCCCATTTCACGAGCCGGCGTCGTCGCCCAGACGATGGGGAGATCGTCTAACGCATTTTCACCGACATCTGCAAACGCCCCCAGCGCCACCTGATGGCCGAAGAACGTTTCTACCCCGCCCTCACCGCTCTGGCGTCCGGCGCGGATCAAGCCGAACCACGCCCCCATCGCAATAACGTCGTTATAGCAAATCACCGCGCTGATCGTCGGGCTGTTGCGAAGCAGCGTGCCGATGGCTTCCGCGGCTTTTTTCTGGCTGGATTCACACTCCACCACCCATTCGCTGTGAAACGGCAGGCCATATTTGATGAGCGTGGAGCAGTAACCGCCCACCCGCTCGGCACGCGTCAGGGACGAGCTTTTACCGCCGAGCCAAGCGATGCGCTGATGGCCGCGATGAATAAGATGCTCGGTCAGCATTTGCGCGGCCTGCATGTTATCTGGCCGAAGGGTATCGGCTTCGTCGAGATAGCTGGCGCGCGACGCAAACACCAGCGGTACGCCTTTCTGCGCCGCGCGCTCACACAATTCACTGCCCACGCCGGACGCGCCGGCCACGATCACCCCATCCACCCCTTGCGTCAGCAGCAAATCCAGCCTGGAGAGCAGTTGCTCCGGTTCGCGCCCACCGTGGAGCAGGAAAACCATTCGCCCCTGCGCTTCAAGCGCCTCGGTCAGCCCGGCGGTCAGTTCTGCATAAAACGGCGACGCGAGATCGCGAACGATCAGCCCTATCACCCCGCTTTGCCCACCGCGCAGCGCCGACGCCTGGCGATTACGCACAAAGCCCAACTGCTCAACGGCCTCGTTGACGCGCTGACCCGTTGCAGGAGAGATGCGCCCCTTCCCGCTTAATACCAGCGAAACGGTGCTGACGGAAACCCCCGCCGCCAGCGCGACATCGTTGATGGTGATCTTTTTCGCTACAGCCATGTGGTGGCGTGACTCCTTGATAATGAGATCGCTAAAACGTTTTATCAATACGTTATCTTTATACTACCAGTAAAAGCCTGAGAATGTGATTTAGCGCGCACTAAAGTTTGATAAAACGTTTTATCTTCTCGCCCCATCGAGGTCGTTAAATCTCTTTCTACCCTTTAAGGAGTCGTTTTATGACGACGAAAGCAGCACAAAAAATATCGCTGTGGGAGTTTTTCCAGCAACTGGGTAAAACCTTTATGCTGCCCGTGGCGCTTCTCTCTTTTTGCGGGATTATGCTGGGGATCGGCAGCTCGTTAAGCAGTCATGACGTCATTACTCTGATCCCTTTCCTGGGAAATCCGGTACTTCAGGCGATCTTCATCTGGATGAGCAAGGTCGGATCGTTTGCCTTTAGCTTCTTGCCGGTAATGTTCTGTATCGCCATTCCTCTGGGTCTGGCGCGCGAAAACAAAGGCGTGGCGGCGTTTGCGGGCTTCGTTGGCTATGCGGTCATGAACCTTGCGGTTAACTTCTGGCTGACCGCCAAAGGGATCCTGCCGACGACCGACGCGGCGGTACTGAAAGCCAATAACATTCAGAGCGTGATTGGTATTCAGTCCATCGATACCGGGATCCTTGGAGCCGTGATCGCGGGGGTGATTATCTGGATGCTGCACGAGCGCTTCCACAACATCCGCCTGCCCGATGCGCTGGCCTTCTTCGGCGGGACCCGCTTTGTGCCAATCATTACGCTGGTTGTGATGGGTCTGTTTGGTCTGATCATCCCTCTGATTTGGCCGATTTTTGCCATGGGGATCACCGGGATTGGCCGCATTATCAACGGCGCGGGTGATTTCGGCCCGATGATTTTCGGTACGGGTGAACGTCTGCTGCTACCGTTTGGTTTACAGCACATCCTGGTTGCCCTGATCCGCTTTACGGAAGCAGGCGGCACCATGGACGTTTGCGGTCATTCCGTTAGCGGCGCGCTGACCATCTTCCAGGCCCAGCTGAGCTGCCCGACCACTCACGGCTTCTCTGAAAGTGCGACGCGTTTCCTTTCTCAGGGTAAAATGCCTGCCTTCCTCGGCGGCCTGCCGGGTGCTGCGCTGGCGATGTACCACTGTGCCCGTCCGGAAAATCGTCATAAAATTAAAGGTCTGCTGATCTCCGGCGTTATTGCCTGCGTGGTGGGCGGTACGACAGAACCTATCGAGTTCCTGTTCCTGTTCGTGGCACCGGTACTGTACCTCATCCACGCCGTACTGACGGGCCTGGGCTTTACCGTGATGGCTGTGCTCGGTGTGACCATCGGTAACACCGACGGTAACGTGATTGACTTCGTGGTATTCGGTATCCTGCACGGCCTGTCCACCAAGTGGTATCTGGTGCCGGTTGTGGCCGCCATCTGGTTCGCGGTTTACTACGGGATCTTCCGCTTCGCCATCACCCGCTTCAACCTGAAAACGCCTGGCCGCGATACCGATACGGCCACCAGCGTTGAACAGGCGGTGGCCGGTACCGTTGGGAAATCCGGATATAACACGCCGGCTATTCTGGCGGCGCTGGGCGGTGCGGATAATATTACCTCTCTGGATAACTGCATCACCCGCCTGCGTTTGTCGGTGGCGGACATGTCCAAAGTGGATACCAACGCACTTAAAGCTAACCGGGCTATTGGCGTAGTACAGTTAAATCAGCACAATTTGCAGGTCGTCATTGGCCCGCAGGTACAGTCAGTGAAGGATGAGCTGGCAACCCTGATGCGAACCGTCGAAGCCTGATGCCTCGCCCCCCCTCGTCATGAGGGGGTTTTACTTTACGGAGCACCGTCATGTTTGATTTTTCAACCGTCGTGGATCGACACGGCACCTGGTGTACCCAGTGGGATTATGTCGCTGACCGTTTTGGCGCTGCCGACCTGCTGCCCTTCACCATCTCTGATATGGATTTCGCCACCGCCCCCTGCATTACCGATGCGCTGCACCAGCGAATAAACCACGGGGTGTTTGGTTACAGTCGCTGGAAAAATGACGAATTTCTGGCCGCCGTGGCGCACTGGTTCCGGCAACGCTTTAACAGTCAGATTGATACCGAAACCGTGGTGTATGGGCCGTCGGTCATTTATATGGTCTCGGAGCTGATCCGCCTCTGGTCCTCGCCTGGCGACGGCGTGGTGGTCCATACTCCGGCTTACGATGCCTTTTATAAAGCCATCGAAGGCAACCAGCGTACCGTTGTTTCCGTGCCGATGCAGAAAACAGCGCATGGCTGGGAGGGGGATATGGCCTCGCTGGAAGCGGCGCTATCAAAACCGGAAAACACGATTCTGCTGCTGTGTAGCCCGCAAAACCCGACCGGAAAAGTCTGGACTCGGGAGGCGCTGACCACAATGGCGGCCCTGTGTGAACGTTATGACGTAGCGGTGATCAGCGACGAAATTCATATGGACATGGTATGGGGCAAGCATCGTCATACCCCGTGGAATGAGGTTGCGCGCGGTAAATGGGCGCTGCTGACCTCGGGTTCCAAAAGCTTCAACATTCCGGCGCTGACGGGCGCCTGGGGGCTTATCGCCGATGACGCCAGCCGTAACGCCTATCTGAATGCATTAAAAGGTCGGGACGGACTCTCTTCCCCTTCCGTGCTGGCGCTGACCGCGCATATTGCTGCTTACCGACAGGGCGAACCCTGGCTGGACGCGCTGCGGACCTATCTCGAAGAGAATCTGTGGTATGTTGCTCGCGAATTAAACAGTGCTTTTCCGGCACTCAGCTGGCAACCGCCCGAGGCAACCTATCTGGCCTGGGTCGATCTCAGCCCGCTCGGTATTGACGACAATACGCTGCAAAAGGTGCTTATTGAGCAGCAAAAAGTGGCCATCATGCCAGGATATACCTATGGAGCCGAAGGGAAAGGCTACGTTCGTCTGAACGCGGGTTGCCCCCGTAGTAAGCTTGAACAGGGCGTTCAGCGCCTTATCGCCGGCATCAACACTCTGCTGTAAATCATTTGCGCAACGGAATATCCCCTTGCGCAAATAGCTTTTTACCCCGTTTTGTTTTTATAATATGGCGCACTTTAACCAGCAAAGAGTGCGACCATGATTGATACACGCCTGCCTTTAACCGATATTCACCGCCACCTCGACGGCAACATTCGTGCCCAAACCATTCTCGATCTTGGTCGCCAGTTCAATTTAACCCTCCCTGCCGAAACGCTTGAAACCCTGATCCCCCATGTTCAGGTCACGTCGAACGAACCGGATCTGGTGAGCTTTCTGAGCAAGCTCGACTGGGGCGTGAAGATGCTGGCCTCGGTCGATGCCTGTCGCCGTGTCGCCTTTGAAAACATCGAAGATGCCGCGCGCAACGGCCTGCACTATGTCGAACTGCGTTTCTCCCCGGGCTATATGGCGATGACCCACAATCTCCCCGTAGCGGGCGTGGTTGAAGCGGTCATTGAAGGCGTGCGTGAAGGCTGCAAAACCTTTGACGTTCAGGCGCGTTTGATCGGCATTATGAGCCGTACCTTCGGTGAAGCGGCCTGTCTTCAGGAGCTGGAAGCATTACTGGCGCATCGCGACCAGATCACCGCCATCGACCTGGCCGGTGACGAGCTGGGCTTCCCGGGCAGCCTGTTCCTGTCTCATTTCAACCGCGCACGTGATGCAGGATGGCATATTACCGTTCATGCAGGCGAAGCCGCGGGGCCGGAAAGCATCTGGCAGGCCATTCGTGAACTGGGTGCGGAACGTATAGGTCACGGCGTGAAAGCCATTGAAGATCGCGCGCTGATGGATTTCCTCGCCGAACAACGTATTGGAATCGAATCCTGCCTGACCTCCAATATTCAGACCAGTACAGTGGCATCGCTGGCGCAACACCCGCTGAAAACCTTCCTTGAACACGGGGTGCTGGCTTCACTGAACACGGACGATCCGGCGGTTCAGGGCGTGGATATTATTCACGAATACAACATCGCCGCGCCGCAGGCCGGGCTGAGCCGCGAGCAGATCCGTCAGGCGCAAATCAACGGGCTGGAGATCGCCTTCCTGACGCCTGAAGAGAAACAGGCGCTGCGCGATAAAGTTGCTCAGTAGTCCTCTTTACTGCCGGGTGGCGCTGCGCTTACCCGGCCTACGAAAGCGTTTGGCACTTATGCCAGACAGAGCGTTGCGCGATGTTTGGCAGATTCGATCCCCAGCTCAATGAGCTCCATAATCTGGATTGCCTGGCTTGCGGGAACCGGATTTTCACCTGAACCGTTCAGCGCGTCACGAATGGCGGCGTAATACGCCGGATAGTTCCCCGGCAGGGTCAATACCGTCTCTTCAACCAGCGCCTCACCCTCCGCACGCGTCACCACCCCGTCGCGCATGTCGTAGCCCCAGTCCTCCTGCGGTAAGCGTTCGCCATTTTTGAGGCGCTCTTCCTGCGGATCCAGGCCGAACTTCACATAGCTGCCGCGCGCCCCATGAATGATATAGCGGGCCGATTCCGCCGCCGCAAGCATTGTCCCGTGCAGCACAATGCGCCGCTGCGGATAACTCAAAATGGCATGGAAATAGTCGGTGGTCTGCGCCCCCGGCCTGAGCTGCGCTAAATCGACCGTCATGCTTACGGGCAGACCAAACAGATGAACGGCCTGATCGAGAAGATGCGGCGCTAAGTCATACCAGATGCCGCTGCCCGGTCCCGCCTGCTCGCGCCAGCGATCTCGCACCTGCGGACGATAACGATCGAAGTGCGACTCAAAAAAGGCAATTTCGCCGAGCGTGCCTTCGTTGAGCAGCGCTTTGACCGTCAGGAAATCGCTGTCCCAGCGCCGGTTGTGAAAGACCGATAATAACCGACCCAGACTTCGCGCCAGCGCATCCAGCTCGCGCGCCTGTGACAACGTCACGGTGAAGGGCTTATCGACAACAACATGTTTGCCTGCCTCCAGCGCCGCTTTCGCCAGGGGGAAATGAGTGTCGTTAGGGGTAGGAATGACAATAAGGTCAATATTAGGATCGTTAAACAGATGCTTAGGCTCCGTTACCACCGGCACAGCTGGCCAGTCGGCGCGGACCTTAGTCTCATCGCTGCTTGTGATGGCCGCCAGTTCCATTCCCGGCGTGCCGGCAACCAGCGGTGCATGAAAGGTTTTGCTTGCGTACCCGTAGCCAATAAGACCGACGCGGATGTTTTCACTCATCGTTTGCCCCCTCGCTGTGCGCTTATTTATCACTGGCCTTGTGCTTAACGCACACATTAATAATGTGCCCTGTGAGTTAAAATAGCATCTCACGACAGCGTTTTTTGTTACCTCGCATTAAAGTGCGCATAGGGGGCCGGGGAATCGTTCCCAAAGCGCTTGCTCTGAAGAAAAGGGCGCTGTAACATTTGTAATCTGTATTTATGGATAAATTACAAACACAAATTATGACGTCAATAATTAATCGAATCATTGAATTAGCGGGATGGATTGTCCTTGGGGTTTCAGTCGTGTTGCTCGGCATTGCCAGCCATATCGATAACTACCAGCCGCCGGAGCCTGTGACTGTCGCACAACAAAAGTAAGCCGTGTCGTCATAAAGCGTGACACATTACGTCATGGAACATATTGCCAGCCGTAATGAACGGGGTTACCCTTCTCTTTCAGGCATCTCCTGATGCCTGATTCTTCGCAAAGAAAACTCCTAATTTCGTCGCGTTACCCGAGTGGACAGTTTACGTCTTTATTAATCCGTTTATTATTCGAACGCATTACCTTTATGGGTATTACCCTTTTATATGGAAACTTATTAATATGACAGTTCAGGACTATTTATTAAAATTTCGCAAGATCAATTCCCTTGAAAGCCTGGAAAAACTGTTTGACCATCTGAACTACACGCTGTCGGATAATCAGGACATCATCAATATGTACCGCGCTGCTGACCATCGTCGCGCCGAACTGGTCTCTGGCGGTCGTCTGTTCAATGTGGGGGAAGTGCCTAAATCCGTATGGCGTTACGTTGTATAAGAAAGTAGCCTTCGGCGTGAAATGTTATATACTCTCCGCCCTGCAAATTTCTGTATAACATTTCGCGCAGACTATGGGAGAGCGTATGACCGCATTGCCTGGAGAGAGAATTGGGGGCTGGTTAATCGCCCCGCTGGCATGGCTGCTGGTGGCATTATTAAGCGCTTCACTGGCGCTGTTGCTTTACACCACCGCACTGGTTACGCCTCATGCAATCCAGACACTGATGTCCCAGAGTGCGCTCAATATTGCGACGTGGTTTGTGTCGTTCGTTTTCGCGATCGCGATGTGGTACTACACGCTGTGGCTGACTATCGCCTTCTTCAAACGCCGCAAAAGCGTGCCAAAGCATTACATTATCTGGCTGCTGGTCTCCGTGCTGCTGGCTGTCAAAGCGTTCGCTTTCTCGCCTGTGTCTGACGCGCTGGCGGTTCGCCAGTTACTGTTTCCGCTACTGGCGACGGCGCTTCTGGTCCCTTACTTCAAGCGTTCGACGCGCGTTAAAAAGACCTTTGTCAACCCGTAATAACCTTACAGTTAACCTGTTGTGGCCTGTTGTCGTTTATCCGATAATAGGCGGCTATTTTATTTCAGGCTAAATAATGACCGATTACTTACTGCTCTTTGTCGGAACTGTGCTGGTGAATAACTTCGTACTGGTGAAGTTCCTTGGCCTGTGCCCGTTTATGGGCGTCTCCAAAAAGCTGGAGACGGCAATGGGCATGGGGCTGGCAACCACCTTCGTGATGACGATGGCCTCCATTTGCGCATGGCTGATTGATACCTGGATCCTGATCCCGCTCGACATGCTCTACCTGCGCACTTTGGCCTTTATTCTGGTCATTGCGGTCGTGGTGCAATTTACCGAAATGGTGGTGCGGAAAACCAGCCCTGCCCTGTATCGCCTGTTGGGTATTTTTCTGCCCCTCATCACCACTAACTGTGCGGTGCTGGGCGTGGCGCTACTGAATATCAACCTTGGGCATAATTTCCTGCAATCGGCGCTGTATGGTTTTTCCGCCGCGGTCGGTTTTTCTTTTGTTATGGTCCTGTTCGCCTCGATTCGCGAGCGTCTGGCCGCGGCGGATATTCCCGCGCCGTTTCGCGGTAACGCCATCGCTCTGGTGACCGCAGGTTTAATGTCTCTGGCCTTTATGGGCTTTAGTGGTCTGGTGAAGTTGTAATGAGTGCTATCTGGATTGCCATCGCGTCCATCAGCGTGCTGGGACTCGTCTTTGGCATCATTCTGGGTTACGCCTCCCGCCGGTTTGCGGTGGAGGACGATCCGGTGGTTGAAAAAATTGATGAACTTTTACCCCAGAGCCAGTGCGGGCAGTGCGGCTACCCTGGCTGCCGCCCTTACGCTGAGGCGGTGGGCGTGCAGGGAGAAAAGATCAACCGCTGCGCGCCGGGTGGCGAAGCGGTCATGCTTAAAATAGCTGCCCTGCTGAACGTCGATCCCCAGCCTGTCGACGGCGATGAACAGGCCCAGGAGCCTGTTCGTGCCCTTGCTGTTATCGACGAAGCCAACTGCATTGGCTGCACAAAATGTATTCAGGCGTGTCCTGTTGACGCCATTGTGGGCGCAACGCGCGCGATGCATACCGTTGTGGCGGATCTGTGCACCGGCTGTAATCTCTGCGTGGCGCCCTGCCCGACGCAGTGTATAGAACTACGCCCGGTTGAAACGACTACCGAAAACTGGAAGTGGGACCTTCAGACCATTCCGGTTCGCAATATTCCTGTGGAACAACATGCTTAAGTTATTTTCTGCCTTCAGAAAAGAGAAGATCTGGGATTTCGACGGCGGCATTCATCCGCCTGAGATGAAATCGCAGTCTAACGGCACGCCGCTGCGCCAGATCCCGCTGGCGACCCGTTACGTTATGCCCCTGAAACAGCATATCGGCGCGGAAGGCGAATTGTGCGTGAAAGAAGGCGATAGCGTTCTTCGCGGCCAGCCGCTGACCTTTGGTCGCGGACGGATGTTGCCGATACATGCCCCGACTTCCGGTAAGGTGGTGGCTGTTGCCCCCCATACCGTTGCCCATCCGTCGGCGTTGTCTGAGCTGAGCGTGATCATTGAAGCCGATGGTGAAGACCGCTGGATCGAGCGTGACGGCTGGAGCGACTACCGTTCCCACAGCCGTGAAGCGCTGATTCAACGCATTCATCAGTTCGGCGTGGCGGGTCTGGGGGGCGCAGGCTTCCCGACCGGCGCTAAGCTTCACGGCGGCGGCGATAAAATCGAAACGCTGATCATCAACGCCGCCGAGTGCGAACCGTACATCACCGCCGATGACCGTCTGATGCAGGACTGTGCCGCGCAGGTGGTGGAAGGTATTCGCATTCTTGCGCATATCCTGCAACCCCGCGAAGTGCTGATCGGTATTGAGGACAATAAACCGCAGGCCATTTCGATGCTGCGTGCGGTACTGGCGGACAGCCATGATATCGCCCTGCGCGTGATCCCGACCAAATATCCGTCCGGTGGGGCAAAACAGCTGACGCAGATCCTGACCGGAAAACAGGTCCCCCACGGAGGCCGTTCGTCCGACATCGGCGTGCTGATGCAAAACGTGGGGACTGCCTACGCGGTGAAACGTGCGGTGATTGACGGCGAGCCATTGACCGAGCGCGTCGTCACGCTGACCGGCGAGTCCGTCTCCCGTCCCGGCAACATCTGGGCGCGTCTGGGTACGCCGGTGCGTCATCTGCTGGAACAGGCTGGCTTCTGCCCGGGTAGCGATCAACTGGTCATTATGGGCGGCCCGCTGATGGGCTTTACCCTGCCGTGGCTTGATGTGCCGGTGGTGAAGATTACCAACTGCCTGCTCGCCCCTTCCCTGACGGAGATGGGCGAAACGCAGGAAGAGAAAGGTTGCATACGCTGTAGCGCCTGTGCGGACGCATGCCCGGCAGATTTACTGCCGCAGCAGTTGTATTGGTACAGCAAAGGCCAGCTGCACGATAAAGCCCAGGCGCATAACCTGGCTGACTGTATTGAATGCGGTGCCTGCGCCTGGGTCTGCCCAAGCAATATTCCGCTGGTGCAGTATTTCCGTCAGGAGAAAGCTGAAATCTACGCCATCTCCATGGAAGAAAAACGTGCCGCTGAAGCGAAGGCCCGCTTTGAAGCGCGCCAGGCGCGACTGGAGCGCGAGAAACAAGCCCGTCAGGAACGCCATAAGCAGGCTGCCGTGCAGCCTGCGGCGAAAGATCAGGATGCCATTAACGCAGCCCTGGCCCGCGTACGCGAGAAGAAAGCCACCGCCGCCCAGACGGTTGTGATCGCTCCGGGAGAAAAACCGGACAACAGCGAAGCGATTGCAGCCCGCGAAGCGCGGAAAGCCGAAGCACGCGCGCGTCAGGCGGAGAAAGCGCAAAACGCCAAACCGGAAGCCGACATCGACCCGCGTAAAGCGGCGGTGGAAGCGGCTATTGCCAGGGCAAAAGCCCGCAAAGCCGGTCAGCAGACAGTGGTGGTTGAACAGGAAGCGACGGATCCGCGCAAGGCGGCCGTTGAAGCCGCTATCGCCCGCGCCAAAGCACGTAAAGCGGCACAGCTACAACCTGCCGAAGAGAGTGAAGCCCCTGTCGATCCGCGTAAAGCCGCCGTTGAAGCGGCCATCGCCCGTGCCAAAGCACGAAAAGCGGCACAGCAGGACGAACTGCCTGCGGCCGCTAATGACGATCCACGCAAAGCCGCAGTCGCCGCCGCGATTGCGCGCGTTCAGGCAAAGAAAGCCGCGCAGCAAGCCGTTAACGAGGATTAAATGGTTTTCAGAATTGCAAGTTCCCCTTATACCCATAACCAGCGCCAGACATCGCGTATTATGATGCTGGTGTGCCTGGCCGCGCTGCCAGGTATTGCCGTACAGTGTTGGTTTTTCGGCTGGGGTACGCTTTTCCAGTTAGTTCTGGGTTGCGCCAGTGCCGTCGCAGCGGAAGCCGCGATCCTGAAGCTGCGCAAAATGGAGGTGACTCGCATCCTGAGCGATAACTCCGCCCTGTTGACCGGCCTGTTGCTGGCCATCAGCATTCCCCCGTTCGCCCCGTGGTGGATGGTGGTATTGGGAACGGTGTTTGCGGTGATCATCGCCAAGCAGCTGTACGGCGGGCTGGGCCATAACCCGTTTAACCCGGCGATGATTGGCTACGTAGTACTGCTGATCTCCTTCCCGGTACAGATGACCAGCTGGCTGCCGCCGCATGAGATCGCCGCCACGGTGCCCGGCTTTATGGATGCCCTGCACGTTATCTTTACCGGCCACACCGCGCTGGGCGCAGATATGAACGCGCTTCGCATGGGCGTGGACGGCATCAGTCAGGCCACTCCGCTCGATACCTTCAAAACCTCCCTGCGTGCCGGACAAAGCGTGGAGCAGGTGATGAAATCGTCTATTTACAGCGGCGTACTGGCAGGTGCTGGCTGGCAGTGGGTCAATCTGGCCTACCTGTTGGGTGGCGTGTTCCTGCTGCAACAGAAGGCGATCCGCTGGCATATTCCGGTGAGCTTCCTGGTGACGCTGGCCGTCTGCTCGACGCTCGGCTGGGTTATCTCACCTGAGTCACTGGCCAGCCCGCAGCTCCATCTGCTCTCCGGCGCGACCATGCTCGGGGCATTCTTTATTCTGACCGATCCGGTCACCGCCTCTACCACCAACCGTGGTCGTCTGATTTTCGGCGCGCTGGCAGGTTTGCTGGTCTGGCTTATTCGCAGCTTTGGCGGCTATCCGGACGGCGTGGCATTTGCCGTGCTGCTGGCTAACATCACCGTTCCGCTCATCGACTACTACACGCGTCCACGCGTGTACGGTCATCGCTAAGGGTCGCGCCATGCTAAAGACAATGCAAAAACACGGCGTCACGCTGGCGATCTTCGCCGCCGCCCTCACCGGGCTGACCGCGCTGGTAAATGAACTGACGAAAACCACCATTGCAGAGCAGGCAATGAAGCAGCAAAAAGCGCTGTTCGATCAGGTGATCCCATCCGATCTCTACGATAATGACCTGCAAAAAAGCTGCTTTGTCGTGCAGGCTCCGCAGCTTGGTAAAGGACCCCATCGCGTTTATATTGCCCGCAAGGGAGATAACCCCGTGGGCGCCGTCATGGAAGCCACCGCGCCGGACGGTTACTCCGGTGCGATTCAGCTGCTGGTGGGCAGCGATTTTTCCGGCACCGTACTGGGTACGCGCGTGACGGAGCATCACGAAACGCCGGGCCTTGGCGACAAAATTGAAACACGCTTAAGCGACTGGATCTTACACTTCGCCGGAAAGATGATTCATGGCGAGGACGATCCTGCTTTCGCGGTGAAAAAAGATGGCGGCGAATTTGACCAGTTCACGGGCGCCACGATTACTCCGCGCGCGGTGGTCAACGCCGTAAAGCGCGCCGGGCTGTATGCCGAAACGCTGCCCGCGCAGATCAATCATCTTTCCACCTGTGAGGAGTGACCATGAGCCAGGTTAAAGAGGTTATCGTCCAGGGTCTCTGGAAGAACAACTCCGCGCTGGTGCAGCTGCTGGGGCTATGTCCGCTGCTGGCGGTGACGTCTACCGCCACCAACGCGCTCGGGCTGGGGCTGGCGACCACGCTGGTGCTGACCCTGACTAACTTTTCCATTTCTGTTTTGCGCCGCTGGACGCCGTCAGAAATCCGTATTCCGATTTATGTCATGATCATTGCGTCGGTGGTCAGCGTCGTGCAAATGCTGATTAACGCTTACGCATTTGGCCTGTACCAGTCGCTCGGGATCTTCATTCCGCTTATCGTGACTAACTGTATTGTCGTAGGCCGCGCTGAAGCCTTCGCCGTGAAAAACAATCCGGCCATATCCGCGCTGGATGGGTTTTCCATCGGCATGGGCGCGACTGCCGCCATGTTCGTCCTCGGCTCTCTGCGTGAAATTTTGGGCAACGGTACGCTCTTCGACGGTGCGGACGCGCTGCTTGGCGGCTGGGCGAAGTCGCTGCGTATTGAGGTGTTCCATACGGACACCCCGTTTCTGCTGGCCATGCTACCTCCTGGCGCCTTCATTGGCCTTGGGATGATGCTGGCGTTAAAATACCTGATTGATGAAAAACGTAAACGCCGCGCCGCTGAACGCAGCGTACAGGAAGGGATCCCCGAGAAAGCAGTATGAATAAAGAGAAACGCATTGCGATCCTGACGCGCCTGCGCGATGAGAATCCTCATCCAACGACAGAGCTGAACTTTAACTCGCCGTTTGAACTGTTGATCGCGGTGCTGCTCTCTGCACAGGCGACGGACGTGAGCGTCAATAAAGCCACGGCCCTGCTCTACCCTGTCGCCAATACGCCGCAGGCCATGCTGGAGCTGGGCGTTGAAGGTGTGAAATCCTATATCAAGACCATTGGCCTGTTTAACAGCAAGGCCGAAAACGTCATTAAGACCTGCCGGATCCTGCTGGAGAAGCACGGCGGTGAAGTCCCTGAAGATCGCGCCGCGCTGGAAGCGTTGCCGGGCGTCGGGCGTAAAACGGCAAATGTGGTGCTGAACACGGCGTTTGGCTGGCCGACCATCGCCGTGGATACCCATATCTTCCGCGTCTCAAATCGCACCCGTTTCGCGCCGGGTAAAAACGTGGAAGAGGTTGAAGAGAAGCTGTTAAAAGTCGTTCCTGCGGAATTTAAGGTGGACTGCCACCACTGGCTGATCCTGCACGGACGGTATACCTGTATTGCCCGTAAGCCACGCTGCGGTTCCTGCATTATCGAAGATCTCTGCGAATACAAAGAAAAAGTCTATCCCTGAGCGTAAACCACCTTACTTCTTACCTGTTCAAGCCCTTAGAATTAACAAGGGCTCTGATATCTTCTCGATTGACCATAAATTGCCCTCTCTTTCTCCTTTACGCATTGTCGATTCTTCGGTCATTTAACACTCAAACAGGTTAATAGTTTTTTCATCACCAAAAATTTCTATACATCTGTGATCGCGATCACTCTGATAACCTGATGTTGGATTTTTGTTGTTAAAACCCGCCCAACCCCTTTGTCAGACAAGATTTCGTCTATTCAACACCGCACATAAGACCAGTCATTTTTCAGAACATGGGCTATATCACTGCCAATCACCCGAAATAGCAGAACATATCGCCATACAGCCATTAAACAGGGTCGCTCACAGTCAAAAAAACCACTAATTTTCAACCAATGAAATTTAAAGCTGCATAACATTTGCGTGAACCGATGATTATACCGCCAGAGTTATATGTAACAGATTATTACAAACGTATTGCCAGATGGGGCTGGATAGTGAACATTACCCGCCGTTTCCCCTCCCAATATAACTATAAAGCGGATGTACTACGGTCATCACGCTATGAACACCCCCGTTAATATGGGATGTAAAAAAAGAGGTATATGTGTCTACTGCAAACAATAAACCAACAGATGAGAGCGTAAGTCTTAACGCTTTCAAACAGCCTAAAGCGTTCTATCTCATTTTCTCTATCGAATTATGGGAACGTTTTGGCTACTACGGCCTGCAAGGGATCATGGCGGTTTACCTGGTTAAACAGCTGGGTATGTCTGAAGCCGATTCCATCACGCTATTCTCTTCCTTCAGCGCCCTGGTGTATGGCCTCGTCGCTATCGGCGGCTGGTTAGGCGATAAAGTCCTCGGTACTAAACGAGTCATTATGCTGGGCGCCGTTGTTCTGGCGATTGGCTATGGGCTGGTTGCCTGGTCCGGGCACGATGCAGGTGTGGTTTACATGGGCATGGCTACCATCGCGGTAGGTAACGGCCTCTTCAAGGCGAACCCATCTTCCCTGCTCTCTACCTGCTACAGCAAAGATGACCCACGTCTGGACGGTGCATTTACCATGTACTACATGTCCATCAACATCGGCTCCTTCTTCTCTATGCTGGCAACCCCATGGCTGGCCGCAAAATTCGGCTGGAGCGTAGCGTTTGCGCTGAGCTTCGTGGGTATGCTGATCACCGTTGTGAACTTCCTGTTTTGCCGTAGCTGGGTTAAAGACTATGGTTCAAAACCAGACTTCGAACCCGTGCACATGGGCAAACTGCTGGCAACCATCGTCGGCATCGTGATCCTGGCCGCTGTCGCCACCTGGCTGCTGCATAACCAGGGCGTTGCACGTGCCGTACTGGGCGTGGTTGCGCTGGGTATCGTGATTATCTTCGCGAAAGAAGCCTTCGCGATGCAGGGTGCGGCACGTCGTAAGATGATTGTGGCGTTCATTCTGATGCTGGAAGCAATCATCTTCTTCGTTCTGTACAGCCAGATGCCAACGTCTCTGAACTTCTTCGCTATCCGCAACGTTGAGCACTCCATCCTCGGTATCGCGTTCGAGCCGGAGCAGTATCAGGCCCTGAACCCGTTCTGGATCATGATTGGTAGCCCGATTCTGGCCGCTATCTATAACAAGATGGGCGACCGTCTGCCTATGCCGCACAAATTCGCTATCGGTATGGTGCTGTGCTCTGGCGCATTCCTGGTGCTGCCGCTGGGGACGAAATTCGCGACCGACGCGGGTATCGTTTCTGTTAACTGGCTGATCCTGAGCTATGCGCTGCAATCCATCGGTGAACTGATGATCTCCGGTCTGGGCCTGGCGATGGTTGCGCAGCTGGTCCCTCAGCGTCTGATGGGCTTCATCATGGGTAGCTGGTTCCTGACTACCGCTGGCGCGGCCATCATCGCAGGTAAGATTGCGAACCTGATGGCGGTACCAGACAACGTTACCGACCCGCTGGTTTCCCTGAATGTCTACGGCACCGTGTTCATGCAAATTGGTATCGCAACCGCCGTGATTGCCGTACTGATGCTGCTGACCGCACCTAAACTGAATCGTATGACGCAGGACGACGACAAATCCGCTAAAGCGATTAAAACCGCGAACGCGTAATGTCATCGGGAAACGACTGAACAGAAGCCGCTATTTGATTAGCGGCTTTTTTTTTATCCGAACGCGCACTAACATAGCTGGAACCTCAGCAAAAAGGAGTTACCGATGAAACTGTTCTATAAACCGGGCGCCTGCTCTCTTGCTTCCCATATTACGCTTCGCGAGAGCGGTAAAGATTTCACGCTGGACGGCGTTGACCTGATGAAAAAGCGCCTGGAAAACGGGGATGACTTTTTTGCGATTAACCCAAAAGGGCAGGTTCCGGCCCTGCTGCTGGATGATGGCACCCTGCTGACCGAAGGGGTGGCGATTATGCAATTCCTGGCGGACAACGTACCGGATCGTCAGCTCCTTGCCCCCACCGGCAGCATTGCGCGTTATAAAACGCTGGAGTGGCTGAACTATATTGCCACCGAACTGCACAAAGGCTTTACGCCCCTGTTCCGCCCGGACACGCCAGAAGAGTACAAACCTACCGTGCGCGCGCTGCTGGAGAAAAAGTTGCAGTACGTTAACGACGCGCTGAAAGACGACCAGTGGATCTGTGGCTCGCGTTTCACTATCGCCGATGCCTATCTGTTTACCGTTCTGCGCTGGGCGCGCGCGGTTAAGTTGAACATGGAAGGATTAGACCATGTCGCATCGTATATGACGCGCGTGGCGGAGCGTCCTGCGGTGGCGGCGGCGCTGAAAGCGGAAGGGTTGAATTAACGGAGCGGCCTGGGGAGCCGGGTGGCGCTGACGCTTACCCGGCCTACAAATTCCGTAGGCCCGTGCAAGCGCAGCGCCGCCGGGCAGTGTCTATAGCTGCGTTGCGCTAAAATAGTGCTCCGGCTTCGCGATGCGATCCTGTGCCGCGACGACCTGGAGCTCATATTCCTGCATCGTCTTCGTCGCAATCATGATTTCATAAACGGCTGCGGTTACGTGCTCCAGCGCATCGCGCAGGCTCGCGCCCTGCAATAGTTTCACCAGCAGCAAACCGCTGGTCACGTCCCCGACCCCGACAGGCTGACGTGTACCGAAATCCACTAGCGGTCGACTGATATGCCAGGCTTCATCCTTCGTCACCAGCAGCTTCTCAAAACGGTCCTGGCTCAACCCTGCGCGTGCCAGGTGTTTCACCAGTACAATCTCTGGCCCCTGGGCGATCAGCTCGCGAGAGGCGCTTACAGCCTCTTCTACGCTGTTAACCGGATGCTCGCTGAGGATCTCCAGTTCAATCAGGTTGGGGGCAATAATATCGCTGGCGGGCAATGCATGACGGACATGAAACTCCGCAACGCCCGGCGCTACGATGCAGCCTTTTTCCGGATGTCCCATCACCGGATCGCAGAAATATTTCGCCGCGGGGTTTGCCGCTTTCACCTGGCGCACAATGCCGAGGATGTGCTCCCCCTGTTCCGCCGATCCCAGATAGCCGCTCAGTACGGCATCGCAGCGTTTAAGCTGGTCGATATCCGCAATCCCCTGAACGATTTCCGTCAGATGCGACGGCGGCATCACGCAGCCGGTCCATTTACCGTACTGGGTGTGATTCGAAAACTGGACGGTATTGAGGGGCCAGACGTTAACGCCGAGGCGGCGCATCGGGAATTCCGCAGCGCTGTTGCCAGCATGTCCAAACACAACGTGGGACTGAATGGCGAGGATGTTCTTCATGTTGTACTTACCAAACCCTGTCAAAACAAAAGGGGCGTGGTTTCCCACGCCCCTGCATACTTTTAATTACTTCCAGCAGACCAGGCAGTAATTTTTCTTACCGCGACGCAGCAGCGTGTAGCGACCATAGAGACGGTCGTTCTCGGTAAAGGTATATTCCGGATCGGCCTGTTTTTCGCCATTAATGGTGATCGCGTTAGAGGCGATGGTTTTACGCGCCTGACCGCGAGACGGCTGGAGCTCGGAGTCCACCAGCGCCTGCATCAGATCGGCGCCTTTTTCCATCTCCACCATCGGTACGCCATCCTGCGCCAGCTGTTCGAAATCCGCTTCGCTTAAATCGCTCAGGGTCCCGTTGAACAGGCTCGCCGTAATGCGTTTCGCCGCCGCCAAACCTTCTTCGCCGTGAACCAGTTTGGTTACTTCGTCCGCCAGCACGTACTGGGCGCGTGGTGCTTTACCGCTGTTCTTGTCTTCTTCTTCCAGCGCATTGATTTCTTCGATATTCATAAAGGTGAAGAACTTCAGGAAGCGATAAACGTCGGCATCCGCCGTGTTGATCCAGAACTGGTAGAATTTATACGGGCTGGTTTTCTTCGGATCCAGCCATACCGCGCCGCCTTCGGTCTTACCGAACTTGGTACCGTCTGCTTTGGTGATCAACGGCACGGTCAGACCAAACACCTGATTCTGGTGGAGGCGACGGGTCAGATCGATACCGGAGGTGATGTTACCCCACTGGTCGGAACCGCCAATTTGCAGAGATACGCCGTGCAGCTTGTTCAGGCAGGCGAAGTCATACCCCTGCAACAGGTTGTAGGAGAACTCGGTGAAAGAGATACCTTGGTCGTCACGGTTAAGACGCTGCTTCACTGCTTCTTTGTTAATCATCTGGTTAACAGAGAAGTGTTTGCCGATGTCACGCAGGAACGTCAGCACGTTCATGCCACCAAACCAGTCGTAGTTGTTCGCCGCAATCGCAGAGTTCTCACCGCAGTCGAAATCCAGGAACGGTGCAACCTGTTTACGGATCTTATCCACCCACTCCTGCACGGTATCTTCGGTATTCAGCTTACGCTCAGCGGCTTTGAAACTTGGGTCGCCAATCAGACCGGTCGCGCCGCCAACCAGAGCGACAGGCTTATGGCCGGCCATCTGGAAGCGTTTCAGGCATAACAATGGAACAAGATGCCCCAAATGCAAGCTGTCAGCGGTGGGATCGAAGCCGCAATAGAGCGCGATCGGGCCTTGCGCCAGTCGCTCTGCTAACGCTTCCTCGTCCGTCACCTGGGCCACGAGGCCCCGCTCTTGCAATTGTTTAATCAAGTTACTGCTTGCCATCAAATTCTCCATGTATAAACGACTGCACCTTTGCCGGTACACGACTTTTCGCCTGATGCGAAAGGACCATAGAATAAAGCGCCAGCGCGGTGTGCGCTAGCGCTTAAATCAACAAATTTTGGGGATTACGGTGCCAGTCTGTCGATTTTCCAGCCACCGTTGTCGCGCTGGTATAAAAAGCGGTCGTGGAGACGGTGTTCACCGCCCTGCCAGAATTCCATCTGCTCAATGGGGATGCGGAACCCACCCCAGAAACTCGGCAGCGGTACTTCACCCTGCTGAAACTTCTGTTTGAGTTCGAGGAATTTACTCTCCAGCACGCCGCGGGCTGAGATTCGGCTGGACTGTTTAGAGACCCAGGCACCGATCTGACTGTCGCGCGGGCGGCTGTGGAAATATTTCACCACTTCGAGCGTAGAGAGGCGCTCCGCCTTGCCGGTAACCATCACCTGGCGCTCAAGCATATGCCACGGGAAGAGCAGGCTAATACGCGGATTATTTTCAAGGTGATGCGCTTTACGACTGCCCAGGTTGGTGTAGAACACCAGCCCTTTCTCGTCATAATGCTTGAGAAGAACGATGCGTTGATACGGCTGACCATTTTCATCAACCGTGGCAACGACCATCGCCGTCGGGTCGGCCAGTTTCGCTTCGCAGGCCTGCTTCAGCCAGCGTTCAAAAAGCACCAGCGGTTCGGCGGGAAGATCCTGGCGGCGCAAACCGCCTTTGGTGTATTCACGGCGCAGATGCGCAATTTGCTGTAGTTCGTCGTTATCTGACATGGCGTTAGCTGAAAGTGAGATTGGGTGGCGCTATTGTGCGCGCCCCCTTCAAAAATCTCAACGCTTCGGATTTTGAAGCTGACAATTGTTCAGCACAATGCGGTCACGCTTGTAGACGGTGGCGCTGTCGCCTTTTGACCAGAAGACGTAGATCCCGTCTGAGTAGCGCGCACCGGAGGCCGACATTCCCTGCTTCAGCGTCAACAACTTATTGTCATAAACAAAGCTGGCTTCCTGACGCGGGTTGTTCAGCTTCACCGTCAGCGGTTTTTCATCACAACGATATTCCAGCGTATCGGTTTGCATACGCTCAACGAACTGGTTATAGACGCTGCATCCGGTCATAAGAAAAGGTACAGCAATGAGAAGAAGTTTTTTCATGGGCAGATTCCGAAGACTATCCTGGTCCTGGAGGGCCTAACCGCCCTCCTGTTTTTCCCTATTTTACGGGTTACGCCTCCCGCTGAATTTCAGTTAACTCTGATTATGGCGCGGGTTTGCGGGGAAAATGGCCCCGAGGACGCTCGCCTCCCGCGCACCGGTTACGGAGGGTAAATTACCCGGCAGACCGGCAACCGTACGCCAGGCAAGCCAGGCGAAGGCCAGCGCTTCCATATCGTCTCCGCTGATCCCGGCTTCATCAGTGGTCGTGACTTCGGTGCCCGGCAGCAAGGCGGCGAGGCGTGCCATCACCAGCGGGTTTCGGCTTCCGCCTCCGCATACCAGCAAGCGCTCACACCCGCCGCTCAGCAACACCTGTTCAGAGATCGACACCGCGGTGAGCTCCGTCAGCGTAGCCTGAACATCCTGAGGCGCAAGGCCGGGGAAGCGCGCCAGCTGACGTTCAAGCCAGCCGTAGTTGAAATATTCCCGCCCCGTGCTTTTTGGCGCAGGCAGAGCAAAGAAAGGATCGCTTAACAGGGTTTGCAGCAAGGGAAGGATCACTTTCCCCTGGCTGGCCCACTGCGCGTCTTTGTCATAGGCTTTACCGCTCTGACGCCAAATCCAGGCATCCATCAGCATATTACCGGGTCCGGTATCGTACCCCCGCACGGGCTGCCCGGGAATAAGCATCGACAGGTTGGCGATCCCGCCGATGTTCAGGACCATCCTGCGCTCTACCGGGTGCGCCAGCAGCGCCTGATGAAATGCCGGAACCAGCGGCGCCCCCTGCCCGCCGAGGGCCATATCACGACGACGGAAATCACCCACCACCGTTACGCCGGTTTTTGCCACAATCTGGTTGTTATCGCCAATTTGCATCGTGTGCGGCGCCTCGCCGACAGGTTCATGCCAGACGGTCTGCCCATGGCAGCCTATTGCCACGATGTCCTGCGGGTGGAGTCTTTCCTGCTGCATCAGGGCCAGTACCGCATCAGCAAACAGCGCCCCCAGACGCACATCCAGTTGGCCCAGTTGGGAAAGCGTCAGCTGTTGCCCCTGGCAGATGTTCAGGATCTCTTCTTTTAACGAGACCGGAATTGGCCAGGTCAGGCTTGCCTGCTGCGCCACCATGTTTTCATCAATGGCGGCCAGAACGACATCCACACCGTCAAGACTGGTACCAGACATCACACCGATATAGCGACCCGATTTCATGCGCTTTCCTTACGTTACATGGGCTAAGTGCAAACACTCCATCATAAATAACGCGGCTTTGCTATGCGGTGATAATAATTTTTAACAATCTCAGACCTGTAGCACAGGCGATGTTTGTTTATGTCCCGTTAAGCCCTGTTCAGGTAAAATTTATTTATTCGGCATGCAAAGATATGAACTGTGGTCAGGAATGCCATATAATTTAGCCATAACGGATGCCCCAACCGGGCGTTTTTTGGTGAACAGGAGAGTCAAATGATTTTACGTGTACTGGGCGTTTCGCTGATTGGTTTAACACTGGCGGGTTGTGTGAATGACAGTTCACTCTCCGGCGACGTATATAGTGCTTCTGAAGCTAAACAGGTACAGAACGTGACATACGGTACTATCGTTAATGCCCGTCCTGTTCAGATTCAGGGTGGCGATGACACGAACGTGGTGGGCGCAATCGGCGGTGCTGTGCTGGGTGGTTTCCTGGGTAATACCATTGGCGGCGGCACCGGACGTTCTCTGGCGACCGCAGCGGGCGCAGTTGCAGGCGGCGTAGCGGGTCAGGGCGTTCAGGGTGCGATGAACAAAACTCAGGGCGTTGAGCTGGAAATCCGCAAAGACGATGGCAGCACTATTATGGTTGTGCAGAAACAGGGTAACACCCGCTTCTCTGCTGGCCAGCGTGTTGTTCTTGCAAGCAACGGCAGCCAGGTCACCGTCTCCCCGCGTTAATATCCTGATGGATGTGGTCTTTCAGACCGCATCCATTTACCAAAATCATCATTTCCAATAATATATTGGCACAATATATTCACATGGTGAATTATTCATTTCACCCGTTCTTGTCCGTGCGCAAAGTATTTTTTATTTCCCTCGCTTAGACTCTTCGCAATCTCTTTTTCCTTTTTTAATTTTTAAATTCTCTATGCTTGCGATCTGTCGATTTGTAAAGAACCGCTTTGTGGCCTTCGCGCTTGGGTGCATTGTTATCATTGCCGTATTACAAGGTTTTTTTATAAAACTTGTTGCATGGGTTCCTTCGTTTTCACCTTTGTTTTTCCCTACGCTGACGATATTTCTTCTGGTGTTCCATCTGTTTATTGCCTGTTTTATGGCAATGAAATACTGGTGCGACAAAAGGCGATTATATCTTGTTCCCATTGCCCTGGCCTTTGCCGGTTCGGCGTTACTGATGGTGGGGACACTGGCCAGCTTCCCGGCCTGGCTTGATCTCTATCAGTTCAACGAAGCGAACTATAACGACGCCATGATTTTCTACATGTTCCGCCACTTTTTAATGGCGGTGCTGATGATCGTCGCAGCATTACTGTATACCCTGCGCAATTCTGCGCTCTCACGAAGCGCCCATGTTGGTATCGTTGTCGGCGCCTCGCTCTTTACGGGCTGTATGCTTGGGCTGGCATTGTTCTATTCCAGCCATTCAACCCTGCTCACACTGGACCTGGTGGATAATGAAACCCGACAGTTTATGGTTCTCTGGAGCCAGGCGATCAATATCATTTTGATCGTCCTGTGGGTAGTAACGTTAATCACCCTGTTGGCCATTACCCGCGTGAGGAATTTGTTTTGGGTCGGCGGCAATTTTTTATGTGTCTGTTATATCGTCACTCTGCTCATGCTATTGTTAGGCGGACACGCTGAAGATATTTCATGGTACCGGGCACGGTTATTCGAAACTGTCGCTACGTTAATGATTATTTTCATCTTACTTTCCGACGTATTTAATTTGTATCGTGACTCGCATGTAAAATATCAGCAGTCTTATCAAAATTCCATCCGCGACCCCCTCACCCGTCTTTATAATCGCAGCTATTTCTATGATTCATTAAATCACGCGCTAAACACGGCCACGGTGACACATCCGGTGTCGGTGGTCGTGAGCGATCTTGACCGTTTTAAACGCATTAACGACTGCTACGGTCATTTGCAGGGGGATAGGGTTTTACAGTTTGTCTCAAACCTGTTGACCGATTCGGTGCGACCGCAGGATATCGCGGCGCGGATCGGCGGCGAAGAGTTTGTGCTCATGCTGACAAATACACCGTCCGATGTCGCGCATCAGGTTGCCGAACGTATTCGCCTCAAGTTGAGCGGGTTTGACAAGGCCAGCAGCGGTGGGCAGCTTCCGGAACCGATTACCATTAGTATGGGAGTATTCACCGCTACCTCGCCGGAAACCAGCGCTGAAACCTGTGTGGAAAGCGCGGATAAAGCCATGTACGAGGCAAAAGAGACGGGCCGCAACCGGGTGGTGGTGTTCAGAACATGACAAAGGCCTTGCACGAGCAAGGCCAGTGAACAACGTCAGTCGCGCGACTGTAAATCGTGGATGTTTTGCTCAAGACGGGCGATGAGTCCGATCAGCATCTCCAGCTCAGCGGGTGAAATACCGGCCAGGATCTCCCCTCGCGTTTTACTGATGACGGTTTCCATCTCAGTAATAATCGGGGCCGCTTTTTCCGTCAATTTGATCCGCTTGGCGCGACGGTCGCTGGCGCAGGTTTGTCGGGAGATGAGTCCCTTCTCTTCCAGCTGGTCAAGGGTACGCACCAGGGAAGGCTGTTCAATACCAATCGCTTTTGCCAATTGGATCTGTGACTGATCGGGCGGAAGCTGATGGATGTTGTGCAGCGTAACCCAGTGCGTCTGTGTGAGTTCCAGAGGTTTCAGGCGATGGTCAATCAGAGCACGCCAGATGCGTACCAACCTTGCCAGATCAGAACCTAATGGCGATTCCAATTTCATCTCCTTATAATTAGCTTGCTAAGTGATTATAGTGATTTTAGAATAGTTTGCAGTATTTGTATTGCCAAAACAAATGCAATCACGGTATTCATCATTCCTTAAAGGATGATTTACACTGAACGGTAATGCGCCATCGCATTGAAATCTGCCATTGTGGCCCTCATTCCACCGCAAAGGATCGCTGCTTGTGACGTTGTTTTCCTTCTCCGCAGGGTTGCCCCTCCAGGATCTGATTGTTGGCGCATCGGTCTACTTTCCGCCACTGTTTAAAGCCGTGATGGTCGGTTTTGTGATCTGGCTCATTGCGCATCGTCTGCTGCGCGACTGGATGTATTCCGGTGAAATCTGGCACCCGATGTTAATGGATCTCTCCCTGTTTACCCTCTCCGTCTGTCTTGGCCTTGCCGTGTTAACCGTGTGGTGAGAATAGCATTGAAAACGTTAAAATATTTTTCCACTCTTTTCGTCTTAGCGCTGGCGCTTATCGCCGGCTGGTGGCTCTGGAATTATTACATGCAGTCGCCCTGGACGCGTGACGGCAAGATCCGCGCAGAACAGGTCAGCATCACGCCACAGGTGTCCGGCAGTATCAGCGCGCTGCTGGTGAAGGACAACCAGTTCGTTCATGCGGGTGATGTGTTATTCCGCATCGACGAGACCCCTTTTCACATTGCGGTGCTCAATGCCCAGGCGCAGCTCGCAAAAGCTCAATCCGATCTGGCAAAAGCCAATAACGAAGCCGAACGTCGCCGACATCTGTCGAGGAATTACATCTCTGCGGAAGATCTCGATACCGCCAATATCAATGTAAAAGCCATGCAGGCCAGCCTGAAGGTTGCAGAGGCAACGCTGAAACAAGCCGAGTGGCAACTGACCCAGACCGTTGTCAAAGCTCCGGTGGATGGATGGATCACGAGCTTGTCGACCCGTGTGGGGGATTACGCCACCACAGGCCAGCCGGTCTTTGCCCTGGTCGACAGCCGCTCTTTCTATGTTGTAGGTTATTTTGAAGAGACCAAGCTGCGCCATATCCGCGAGGGAGCGCCTGCCCGAATCACGCTTTACAGCGGCGCAGAAACGTTACAGGGTCACGTTAGCAGCATAGGTCGGGCAATTTACGATCAGAGCGTGGAAACCGATTCTGGCCTGGTGCCCGACATCAAACCCAACGTACCGTGGGTGCGTCTGGCTCAGCGGGTGCCTGTTCGCGTCGAGTTTGATCAATTGCCGAAAGACATTACCCTGGTCTCTGGCACAACCTGCACCGTCGCCATCGGATCGCGATGATGAACCTGGGAGCTCTCTCCTGGCGCAATACGCCGTGGATAAAAGCGACACGGCCGCAGTGGCGTTACGCGCTGCGTAACGGCATCGCCATGTGCCTTGCGCTTACGGTTGCCTATTATCTGAATCTGGATGAGCCTTACTGGGCGATGACCTCTGCGGCGGTCGTCAGCTTCCCTACCGTCGGGGGCGTTATCAGTAAAAGCCTCGGGCGCGTGGCGGGTAGCCTGCTGGGGGCAACCGCCGCACTGCTTCTTGCCGGCCATACTCTGAACGATCCCTGGCTCTTTTTGTTAAGCATGTCGGCATGGCTGGGGCTGTGTACCTGGGCCTGCGCTCATTTTACCAATAACGTTGCCTATGCGTTTCAACTGGCGGGTTACACCGCGGCCATTATCGCCTTTCCGGTCGTCAACGTGCTGGATACCACCGAGCTGTGGGATATCGCCCAGGCACGCGTGTGTGAAGTGATGGTCGGCATTCTGTGCGGGGGCGTCATGATGATGATCCTGCCCAGTACCTCAGATGGCACTACGCTTATCACCGCCCTTAAAACGATGCACGCACGTTTGCTGGAACATGCCAGCCTGCTCTGGCAGCCTGACAGCAGCGATGACATCCGCCTCGCGCACGAAAAGGTCATCGGCCAGATCCTGACCATGAACCTGTTGCGCATCCAGGCTTTCTGGAGCCACTACCGTTTTCGTCGCCAGAACACGCTTCTGAACTATTTACTGCACCAGCAATTGCGGATGACGAGCGCGATCTCGAGCCTTCGTCGGATGTTGCTGAACTGGCCTGCACCGCCAGCCCATACCCGGGAGATTATCGAGGCGCTGCTCGCTGCCCTTGCGCGTTCGGATGCCGATATTTATACCGTGGCCCGCATTATCGCGCCGCTCGCCCCAGCGGATGAATATGACTACCGGCATCGCGCCTTCTGGCAGCGTCTGAACTATTTCTGCCGCCTGTATCTGCGCAGCAGCCGCTGGTTAAAAGCCGTCGAGAATGCCACGCCCGTCACCGAATTTTCCGTTCCCGGTAGTCCTGCTCTGGCGCGGCATACCGACGCAATGGAGGCGCTGTGGAGCGGTTTTCGTACGTTTTGCGCGTTGACGGCCGTAGGCGCATGGGCCATCACCACGCAATGGGATGCGGGCAGTGCGGCCCTGACGCTTGCGGCAATCAGCTGCGTGCTCTATTCCGTCGCCGCTTCCCCCTTTAACTCCCTGACGCTTCTGCTGCGTACGCTGGTGCTGCTGTCGCTGTTCAGCTTCGTGGTGAAATTTGGTTTGATGGTGCAGATAACCGACCTCTGGCAATTTCTGCTGTTTCTCTTCCCGCTATTAACCACCATGCAGTTGCTCAAACTGCAAATGCCTAAACTGGCCGGTCTGTGGGGTCAGTTAATTGTTTTTATGGGCTCATTTATCTCTGTAACGAATCCACCGGTTTACGATTACGCTGATTTTCTCAACGACAACCTGGCGAAGATCCTCGGCGTGGGGCTGGCGTGGCTGGCTTTCGCCGTGCTACGCCCGGGCTCGGACGCGCGTAAAAGCCGCAGGCATATTCGGGAGTTGCGCAGGGGTTTTGTCGATCAGCTGAGCCGCAGGCCGCATCTGCGCGAAAGCGAGTATGAATCGCTGGTTTACCATCATGTCAGCCAGCTGAACAACAGCCAGGATTCACTCTCCCGTCGCTGGCTACTGCGCTGGGGCGTGGTGCTGCTAAACTGTTCGCACGTGGTGTGGCAGCTGCGCGCCTGGGAGACGCGTTCCGATCCGCTGTCGCAGGTCCGTGATAACTGTATTTCCATGCTCCGCGATGTGATGAGCGAGCGCGGGGTGCAGCAGCGCCCCCTGAGCGTCACGCTCGCCGAGCTTCAGCGTATTTGCGACACGCTGGCGCACCATCATCAGCCTGCGGCCCGCGATCTGGCATCCATTATCTGGCGGCTGCACTGCTCCCTGTCACAGCTTGAACAGGCGCCGCCACCCGGAACGATTGGCGATCAGATCACCCCGCAGGCATAGCGCGCCCCGCCGCCGCCAAGCGCTTCAGGTTGATCGGACATGTTATCGCCGCCCACGTGGACCATCAGCGCCTTGCCTTTGACCTCGTCAAGCTTTTTGAGTCGTGGCGCCACAACCGGATCGGTGGCTTTACCATCGTTATTTACCACCAGCACCGGCAGATCGCCGAGGTGCCCCATCCCTTCCGGGCCTTCATGCTTACCGGAGTTCTGCGGGTCGAGATGCCCCCCTGCGGCTTCCGCAGCTGTTGGTTTCCCCTCTTTCATCGCGGGTTGACAGCTGCCTTTAGCATGAACGTGAAAACCATGTTCGCCGGGTGGAAGAGCCTTGAGATCGGGAGCAAATTCCAGCCCTTTATCGGTCTCGGTGATTTTCACCGTCCCGATGGACTGACCTACCCCCTGAGAAGTGACGAGATTCATTTCAACGTCCTCGCTGGCTGCCTGCGCCCCTGCGCAAACAACCAGCGTGACCATTGCCAGAGCAAAACGCTTCATATGACCTCCACGGGTTATTTTTTGCACCTTAAGTCTATACCAGAGGCGCAGATTTCACCGGAAAGTCAGGTTCAGGCGTGCTCAGGGTACGTCGTAGCCCAGCGCCGCCTTACGAATGCGGAACCACTGCTGACGCGTCATATCCAGCTCCTCAGCTACAAGCGCAGCGCGGACACGCTCAATTTTGCCGGAGCCAATAATTGGCAGCGGTTTAGACGGCAGGCGCAGGATCCAGGCGTAAACCACCTGCTCGATACTCTCCGCATTCAGTTCGCGCGCCACCGTTTCAAGCTCGTTACGCAGCGGCTGGAATGCCTCATCGTTAAACAGACGGCCGCCTCCCAGGCAAGACCATGCCATTGGACGGATGCGCAGCTGTTGCAGTTGGTCGAGCGTGCCATCCAGCAGCAGCGGCTGATGAACAGGCGAGATCTCCACCTGATTCGTCGCCAGCGTAAACGGCAGGCGAGACTGCAATAGCGCAAACTGTGCCGGGGTGAAGTTAGACACGCCAAAATGGCGCACTTTGCCGCTCTGGTGCAGCGTCAGGAAGGCTTCCGCGACCTCATCCGCATCCATCAACGGATCGGGACGGTGGATCAGCAGCAGGTCGATACGATCGGTGGCCAGGTTGACCAGTGACTGCTCGGCGCTTTTAACGATATGCGCGCTGTCAGTGATGTAATGTCCAAGCGCATGCTCCGGTTTTGCTGTGGTGGCAATACCGCATTTGGTCACAATCTCCATACGTTCACGCAGCGCTGGCGCTCGCTTCAGCGCTTCGCCAAAGGCGGCCTCGCACTGATAGCCGCCATAAATATCAGCGTGATCGACGGTGGTGATCCCAAGATCGAGATGCTCTTCTATAAAGTCCGCCAGCTGGACCGGAGACATATTCCAGTCCATGAGGCGCCAGTAGCCCATAACAAATCGGGAGAATTCCGGGCCCTGTGGGGCAAGGGTAATACGCTGAACCATAACATTTTCCTCAAGGAAGTCATGTCACCAGTATACGCAATTACCCTGCTAAAACAGTGAAGGTTGCTGAGGTTCTTCGGGTTCAACCGCTTTGTTTGCACGAATTTTACGCAGCAGACGCTGTCGGCAAAGCCGTAAGACCTCCTGCTTTTGCGCGTCGCTGAAATTTTGCCAGTTAAAACGTTCATCGCGCGTGCGCATGCAGCCACGACAGTATCCTCGTTCATCAACCTGGCAAATACCCCGGCACGGGCTCTGGACAGGGAAAAATTCCAGTTGCTCTGCCACACCTACCTCCAGAACGTCATTATTCCCTACAGTGAAGACCCTAAATGGCTTGCATGCAAGGATGTCTGCCACAAACAGGACATTAAGGTTTCGCTAATCTTCCATTCTTATACTCGCCGCATTGATATAACGAATGGTCTGCTTATCATGTGGTTCGCAAAAAAGTTACACTGTAACGATATAAAATTTACTCTGGGCTGTGCATTTTTCTTTACCGTACTGAATGCACTGTTTATCCAGCGCAGCTGGTCAATTATTGCGCCTGCGCATCTGCACGATGTCCTGTTTGCTGCCAGCGTGCCGCTGGTACTGTTCTGCGGCTGGGTGATTGTCTTCAGCCTGTTAAATATCCCCTATATTCGTAAGCCGCTCCTGATTGTCCTGACCCTGGGATGTGCCGCCGCGACCTGGTTTATGTATACCTATGGCGCGGTTATCGATCAGAACATGATTGTGAACGTGTTCGAGACTAATTCTCAGGAAGCGACAGCCCTGGTGACGCCGCAGATGATCCTGTGGCTGGTCGTAGCGGGTCTGGTTCCATCTGTTGTGTTAGCCCTGACGCGCATTCGCACCGGAAAATGGTGGTATGCCCTCCTGACGCGCTTCGCCGCTATGCTGGGTGCGCTGCTGGTGATCATCCTGGTCGCGTCAGTGTTCTATAAAGACTATGCTTCGCTGTTCCGCAATAACAAAAGCATCGTAAAAATGGTCACCCCGGCGAATTACGTGAGCGCCGTGGTGAAATACAGCAAAATGCGCTGGTTTGCCGGCGACCAGACGCTGGTCCGCATTGGCGAAGATGCTCATAAAGGCGCGCTGATTGCCAGCCAACGCAAAAAAACCGTGCTGGTTGTGGTGGTGGGCGAAGCCTCCCGCGCTGCAAACTACTCGTTAAATGGTTACCCGCGTGAAACCAACCCCGAGCTGAAAAAGCAGGATGTCATCAACTTCCCGCGGGCCTCCTCCTGTGGCACGGAAACCGCTGTTTCCGTCCCCTGCATGTTCTCCGGCATGACGCGGAAAAAATATGACGCGGACCTCGCCCATCATCAGGAAGGTCTGCTTGATGTGCTTAACCACGCCGGGTTCAACCTGCTGTGGCGCGACAACGACGGCGGATGTAAAGGCGCCTGCGACCGCGTGCCGCACACGGACATGACCCAGTGGAAACTGGATCAGTTCTGTAAGGACAAATCCTGTATCGACGACGTTAACCTGTACCGCCTGGACAACGTGCTGGATGGAATAAAGCAGGATACGGTTCTGGTTATTCACCTGATGGGCAGCCACGGTCCGGCCTATTACAAACGCTACCCGGACAGCTTCCGCAAGTTCACCCCAACCTGCGATACCAATGAAATTCAGGATTGCGATCATCAGTCGCTGATCAATACCTATGACAACACGATTCTGTATACCGACAGCGTCGTCAGCCGAACCATCGACGCACTGAAAGCCCGGCAGGCCAACATGAACACGGCGCTCATTTACCTCTCCGATCACGGTGAATCGCTGGGCGAAAGCGGAATTTACCTGCACGGTACGCCGTATATGCTGGCCCCGGAGCAGCAAACGCATATTCCTTTTATGTTCTGGCTCTCCCCGGATTATGCGAAAAACTTCGGCGTAAACACGGATTGCCTGCGTGACCATGCCGCAAAAGAGGCGGTTTCACAGGACAATTTATTCGCCACCGTTCTGGGCATGATGGACGTGAAATCAGCGGTTTATCAGCCGCAGCTGGATATTCTGTCACAGTGTCGTCGCCAAGCGGGCTTGCATTAGACCGAACGGTCTATTAGAGTAAGGGCATGAGCAGACACACTGAACACGATACACGAGAACATTTGCTGGCTACCGGCGAGCGCCTTTGCATGCATCGCGGGTTTACCGGGATGGGGCTTAGCGAGTTGTTAAAAACCGCTGAAGTACCTAAGGGATCGTTTTATCACTATTTTCGTTCCAAAGAGGCGTTCGGCGTTGCCATGCTGGAGCGGCACTACGCCAGCTACCATCAGCGCCTGGCAGCCCACTTCGCCAGCGGTGAAGGTGACTACCGGGATCGTGTTCTGAACTACTATCAGGAAACGCTGACGCAGTTCTGTCAGCAGGGCATCATCAGCGGCTGCCTGACGGTAAAACTGTCTGCCGAAGTGTGCGATCTCTCCGAAGATATGCGCACCGCCATGGATAAAGGGGCCAGCGGCGTGATTGCCCTGCTGGCTCAGGCGCTGGAGAGCGGGCGCAATGAAAAAACGCTCTCCTTCTCCGGCGATCCGCTCACGCAGGCACAGGTGCTCTATTCCCTCTGGTTAGGCGCCAACCTGCAAGCAAAAATGTCTCGCAGCGCCGTGCCGCTCGAAAGCGCGCTGGCGCACGTGAAAAACTGTATAACCGCGCCTGGCGTGTAGCCGGCGTTTTTATTTACCCTTTTACTAGTCGACTGGTCTACTCAGGAGCCATTATGTCCGCTGAAAAGCTGTTTACCCCACTGAAAGTGGGTGCCGTTACTGCCCCAAACCGCGTGTTTATGGCCCCACTCACCCGTCTGCGCAGCATCGAGCCGGGCGATATCCCAACGCCATTGATGGGTGAGTATTATCGTCAGCGCGCCAGCGCGGGCCTGATTATTTCCGAAGCCACGCAGATTTCAGCCCAGGCAAAAGGCTACGCCGGTGCGCCGGGTCTGCACAGCCCGGAACAGATCGCCGCGTGGAAAAAAATCACCGCAGGTGTTCATGCTGAAGATGGCCGTATTGCGGTTCAGCTGTGGCACACCGGTCGTATCTCACACAGCAGCATCCAGCCTGGCGGTCAGGCGCCGGTTTCTGCTTCTGCCCTGAACGCCAATACCCGCACTTCCCTGCGCGATGAAAACGGTAATGCGATCCGCGTTGACACCACCACGCCACGCGCGCTGGAGCTGGACGAGATCCCGGGTATTGTGAATGATTTCCGTCAGGCCGTCGCCAACGCTCGTGAAGCGGGCTTCGACCTGGTTGAGCTGCACTCTGCGCACGGTTACCTGCTGCATCAGTTCCTGTCCCCTTCTTCCAACCAGCGTACCGACCAGTACGGCGGCAGCGTTGAAAACCGCGCGCGTCTGGTGCTTGAAGTGGTGGATGCTGTCTGTAATGAGTGGAGCGCAGACCGCATTGGTATTCGTGTCTCCCCGATCGGTACTTTCCAGAACGTCGACAACGGTCCGAACGAAGAAGCAGACGCGCTGTATCTGATTGAAGAGCTGGCGAAACGCGGTATCGCCTATCTGCACATGTCCGAGCCGGACTGGGCAGGCGGCAAGCCTTATAGTGAAGCCTTCCGCCAGAAAGTGCGCGAGCGCTTCCACGGCGTGATTATCGGGGCGGGCGCGTATACGGCAGAGAAAGCTGAAGATCTGATCGGGAAAGGCCTGATCGACGCCGTGGCCTTTGGCCGTGACTACATTGCTAACCCGGATCTGGTTGCCCGTTTGCAGAAGAAAGCCGAACTGAACCCGCAGCGCCCTGAAAGTTTCTATGGCGGCGGCGCGGAAGGTTATACCGACTACCCTTCACTGTAATCCCGCTTTGTACATTGATAGCGGCGACCTTTCGCCGCTATACTAAAACATCGTTTCTGTTCAAAAAGATAATCCATTCCACTGGTTAATGAGGAAATTATGCGCCTACTTCACACCATGCTGCGCGTTGGCGACCTGCAACGTTCCATCGATTTCTACACTAACGTTCTGGGCATGAAGCTGCTGCGCACCAGCGAAAATCCGGAATATAAATACTCTCTGGCGTTTGTCGGTTACGGCCCGGAATCTGATGAAGCGGTCATCGAGCTGACCTACAACTGGGGCGTAGACAGCTATGAGCTGGGTACGGCTTACGGACACATCGCGCTGGAAGTGGATAACGCCGCCGAAGCCTGCGAACGTATCCGCAGCAATGGCGGTAACGTCACCCGTGAAGCCGGTCCGGTTAAAGGCGGTACCACCGTCATTGCGTTTGTGGAAGATCCGGACGGTTATAAAATCGAACTGATTGAAGCCAAAGACGCTGGTCGCGGTCTGGGCAATT
Source organism: Enterobacter sp. CRENT-193 (assembly GCF_002787395.1). NCBI lineage: Bacteria > Pseudomonadati > Pseudomonadota > Gammaproteobacteria > Enterobacterales > Enterobacteriaceae > Enterobacter > Enterobacter sp. CRENT-193. The sequence continues at coordinate 3,627,734 of NZ_CP024812.1, forward strand.
GATCCCTCAGGGCGCACTATGCGCCCGTTGTTTTGCTGCATCCCCTCTCAAAATTTGCCATAATGCGCACTGCTTTTTCCCCCTTGTAAGAGACCCTGATGTCCGATAACGCTCAATTTACCGGTCTGTGCGACCGTTTTCGTGGTTTTTATCCCGTTGTCATTGATGTAGAAACAGCCGGATTTAACGCTAAAACCGATGCGCTGCTTGAGATTGCCGCCATCACGCTGAAGATGGATGAACAGGGCTGGCTTGTACCGGACACCACGCTGCATTTCCACGTTGAACCCTTTGAAGGGGCAAACTTACAGCCAGAGGCGCTGGCCTTTAACGGTATCGATCCGACAAACCCGCTGCGCGGGGCGGTAAGCGAATACGAGGCGCTGCACGCCATATTCAAAATGGTGCGCAAAGGCATGAAAGAGAATGACTGTAGCCGCGCCATCATGGTAGCCCACAACGCTACGTTCGATCACAGCTTCACCATGGCTGCCGCCGAGCGCGCCTCGTTGAAGCGTAATCCATTCCATCCGTTTGTGACCTTCGACACCGCCGCGCTGAGCGGCCTGGCGCTGGGGCAAACCGTGCTCTCGAAAGCCTGCATCACGGCGGGTATTGCGTTTGACGGTACCCAGGCGCATTCCGCGTTATACGATACCGAGCGTACGGCGGAGCTGTTCTGTGAGATCGTCAACCGCTGGAAACGTCTGGGCGGCTGGCCGCTGCCGATGGGCGACGAGGCCGATCTTCAATCGTAGGTTGGGTTATCAACAGCCCCACAGGACAAAAAAAAGCGACCAACATAATGTGGTCGCTTTTTTATAGCCGCAGAAAACTTATTCTGCGTCCGGCTCTTCGGTTTTATACTTCGCCGCAGTCTCTTTGATCAGCTGTTGCAGTTCGCCGCGCTGATACATTTCAATCAGGATATCGCATCCGCCAACCAGTTCACCATCAACCCACAGCTGTGGGAAGGTCGGCCAGTTTGCGTATTTTGGCAATTCAGCGCGAATGTCCGGGTTTTGCAGGATATCAACGTAAGCAAAACGCTCACCACAGGCGGACAGCGCCTGAACCGCTTGCGCGGAGAAGCCGCAGCTTGGCAGCTTCGGAGAACCTTTCATGTACAGGAGAATCGGGTTTTCAGCGATCTGGCGCTGAATTTTTTCAATAGTGGTGCTCATGTCTTGCTTCCTTTAACTTCTGTTACGGCATCAGTCTGACATTGTAGCGGGTCAGGCCGACATCGGAAAATAACATTTTTGTCACGTCTAATTATTTTATCGCTTATCGCATAAAGTTGCATTGCTAATGTCGTTTATCGCCAGACGGGGTGCGGTTTTGCTTAAGGAGCGAACAGGAGTGCGTCAGAATGGTGAATTTTTTTGCACTTGCTAACGAAACATAATTTTTGAATGAAAAATGCTATTAACTTCTTCTGATTTTATGGATTAGAATCGACAGGTTTTGTAAATCTCACGCGGGTATGCATTGTGGCCTGCATTTATCAGGGGACTGCCCAGTGGCGCGGATAACTAAAATCTCGATGACGCTCTGTGCTTTACTGTTTACCACACTCTCATTTACGCCAGCGGCGAACGCCTCTGAACAGGCGCGGCATTCTGCTGTACAAAAAACGCATCTGGCAAAATCCACAGAACGTAAGAAAAAAACCACCAGTAAAACAGTAAAGAAGAAAACCACCGCTCAGACCAAAAAGACCGCCTCCAGTAAAACCAAAACTCTCCGTTCCGGCACGCACAAAACCACCCGAACAACCGCCAGCCTGGTGAATGAAAAATGCACCGTCCGCAAAGGCCATAAAACGAAATGCGCAAAAGTGACGAAGCTGGCTGACGTGCATAAAGCGCGTATGCAGAAAGCGCAAAAAACGGCGATGAACAAACTGATGGGGCAAATAGGTAAGCCGTATCGCTGGGGTGGCACCTCTCCGCGCACCGGTTTTGACTGTAGTGGGCTGGTTTATTATGCCTATAAAGATCTGGTGAAGTTTCGCATTCCACGCACCGCCAATGAGATGTACCATCTGCGCGACGCCGCCCCTGTAAACCGTGGCGAACTGCAAAATGGCGACCTGGTGTTCTTCCGCACCCAGGGACGCGGTACGGCCGATCACGTTGGGGTGTATGTGGGTAACGGTAAATTTATCCAGTCACCGCGCAGCGGTCAGGACATTCAGATCACCTCTCTCAGCGAAGATTATTGGGTGCGCCACTATGTGGGTGCGCGCCGCGTGATGACGCCAAAAACCATCCGATAGCCCCTGCCCTGCCGCCTCTGTGGCAGGGTAAGTTCCTCTTTTGCATACCCTTTCAATTTGCTATTCTGTCCTTGTTGTCTATAGGGTTATTGGCAACGTATAAAACTATAAGGAGAGAAGCAATGTCGTTCGAATTACCTGCACTACCGTATGCAAAAGACGCCCTGGCCCCGCATATTTCCGCGGAAACCCTGGAGTACCATTACGGCAAGCATCACCAGACCTATGTCACCAACCTGAATAACCTGATCAAGGGCACCGATTTTGAAGGCAAAACGCTGGAAGAGATCGTGCGCAGTTCAGACGGCGGCGTATTCAACAACGCCGCACAGGTGTGGAACCACACCTTCTACTGGCACTGCCTGGCCCCGAATGCAGGCGGAGAACCTGACGGTGAGCTGGCGGCAGCGATTAACGCCGCGTTCGGCAGTTTCGCGGATTTTAAAGCGAAGTTTACTGACGCAGCCGTTAAAAACTTTGGCTCCGGCTGGACCTGGCTGGTAAAAGAGGCTGATGGCAAACTGGCTATCGTTTCCACTTCTAATGCGGGTACCCCTCTGACCACCAGCGCCACGCCGCTGATGACCGTGGACGTATGGGAACACGCCTATTACATTGATTACCGTAATGCGCGCCCGAACTACCTGGAACACTTCTGGGCACTGGTTAACTGGGAATTTGTTGCGAAGAACTTCGCCGCGTAAGAGACACGCAGAAGGGGCAGCCCTTCTGCGTTTTTGTTTATTCCGCCGTACACACCGCTTGAGGCTGTTTACGACCAGACATTATCACCAGCAGCAGGCCGAGTGCGGCAATGATCGCCCCCATCACCGGCACAAAGCTGTAACCCAAACCACCGGAGATCACCGCCCCGCCCGCTGCGGCCCCCAGCGCATTGCCCAGGTTAAACGCACCGATATTCACCGATGAAGAGAGCCCCGGCGCTTCGTGTGCAACGCGCATTACGCGCATCTGCAACGGTGGCACCACGGCAAAGGTTGCGGCGCCCCACACCACCATGGCAATCGCGGCACCCACTTCGTTACGCGCCAGCCACGGAATCGCCACCATGATGACAATCAGCAGCGTTAAAAAACCTTTCAGCGTCCCACTCACGGAGCGGTCGGCAAATTTCCCGCCGAGATAGTTGCCAATCGAGAACCCGACACCAATCAGCACCAGCATCGCGGTAACAAAGAGTGGCGTTGCGTGGGTTATGTCGTGCAGCACCGGGGAGATATAGGTGTAGAGCGTAAACACCGCCCCGGCCCCCAGCACCGTGGTGAGCAGCGCGGACAACACCTGAGGACGCATCAGCACCGCCAGCTCTTTACGTACTTCCGGACGTTCTCCAGCACTTCCTTTCGGCAGTGAGAAGAACAGCGCAACCATCGCGACCACGCCCAGTCCGGCGGTTGCGAGGAAAGACATACGCCAGCCGATGGCTTCTCCCAGCCAGGTGGCGGCGGGAACGCCGCCGATATTAGCGATGGTGAGGCCCATAAACATAGTGGCTACCGCGCTGGCCTGCTTATGTTTTGGCACCACGCTGGCAGCAACAACCGAGCCCAGTCCGAAGAAGGCGCCATGGTTGAGGCTGGTAAGAATGCGCGAAAGCATCAGAGTGGTGTAATCGGGCGAAATCGCGGAAAACACATTGCCGAGAGTGAAAATCGCCATCAGGAAAATCAGCGCGTTGCGGCGCGCACGGTGCGAAAGCAGCAGCGTCATCAGCGGCGCGCCCACCATCACGCCGATCGCGTAGGCGCTAATTAACATACCGGCCGCAGGGATAGAGACGTCTACCCCCCGGGCGATAACAGGCAATAACCCCATCGGGGAGAATTCAGTGGTGCCAATCCCAAAGGCGCCAATCGCCAGGGCCAGCAGGGGAAAATTGATTTTCATGAAGAGGCTCCGGATACCGTGCCATAACCCGGCACAGAACTAAGAAGTCAAAAGCATGACATCAATCACAAAAAATGAGAAGTTAACATTTTGACAAAAGATTTTTGCCGGAGAGGTAACAATAGCGGCAAGAGAGGGAGAAGGTTCTCCCTCCGCCTGAATCAGTGCAGTGCAGCGGTTAAACCACCGGCAACAATCAGAGCAAGAACAACAATGGTGGTAAACAGCGAAAACTTCAGATCGGTACTCATCAATTTTTCTCCTTTTATTCACCCTACGAAAAGTGAGCTTGCTCATTTTTACACAGTTCAGGTCAAAAATCTTCCAGGATTTAAACGGATATCCACTTTACCTCTTCCCCTTTTCATCAAGATAGGACAAAATTCCACGCTAAATTTATTAGCGTACCGGCCACTGACCCCCTCCTGACGTCCTGTGTCGTTTTCCCGGCGTGTCGCAACTCATGTTTGCGTAATAAGGGTGAGAGAAGGCAAACGTTTACCTTCAATTTTTTCAGGAGCTTAGGATATGGTCTGGAGTGACATTTAATGGCAACAATTAAAGACGTAGCAAAACGCGCAAACGTTTCCACTACAACCGTATCACATGTTATTAACAAAACGCGTTTCGTCGCTGAAGAGACGCGTAATGCCGTCTGGGCGGCAATCAAAGAACTGCACTACTCGCCAAGTGCCGTCGCCCGCAGCCTGAAGGTTAATCACACCAAATCGATTGGCCTGCTGGCCACCAGCAGTGAAGCGGCCTATTTTGCTGAAATCATCGAAGCCGTTGAAAAAAACTGCTTCCAGAAAGGCTATACCCTGATTCTGGGCAATGCGTGGAACAACATTGAAAAACAGCGCGCTTACCTGTCAATGATGGCGCAAAAGCGCGTCGACGGCCTGCTGGTAATGTGTTCTGAATACCCTGAGTCGGTCCTTTCCATGTTGGAAGAGTATCGCCACATTCCGATGGTAGTCATGGACTGGGGCGAGGCGCGCGCAGACTTCACCGACTCCGTTATTGATAACGCCTTTGAAGGCGGCTACATGGCGGGGCGTTATCTGGTAGAACGCGGTCATCGTGAAATTGGCGTGATCCCGGGTCCTCTGGAGCGTAACACCGGTGCTGGCCGTCTGGCCGGTTTCATGAAAGCGATGGAAGAGGCGCTGATCACCGTGCCGGAAAACTGGATTGTTCAGGGCGACTTCGAGCCGGAGTCAGGCTATCGCGCCATGCAGCAGATCGTCTCCCAGCCGCATCGCCCTACCGCGGTGTTCTGCGGCGGCGACATCATGGCGATGGGCGCGCTATGCGCGGCAGATGAACTCGGCCTGCGCGTCCCCCAGGATATCTCGGTGATCGGCTATGACAACGTGCGCAACGCCCGCTTCTTTACCCCGGCGCTGACCACCATTCACCAGCCGAAAGATTCGCTGGGTGAAACGGCCTTCAACATGCTGCTGGACAGGATCGTCAACAAGCGTGAACAGTCCCAGTCCATTGAAGTTCACCCGCGCCTGATAGAACGCCGTTCCGTTGCGGACGGTCCGTTCCGCGACTACCGTCGTTAATCACTTTCCGGGGCCAGCTATGCTGGTTCCCGCAACCACTCCCGGTTCAGCGTTTCGCTGTCTCCCAGATAATCCAGCAGCCAGGCCATGGCGGGCGAGACGTCGTTTTGCTGCCACGTCAGACAGCATGCGGCATCCGGGAAGGGGTTTTCCAGCGTCAGAGCCACCCACTCTCCCGCGTCGATGCGCGGGCGCGCAAAATGCACCGGCACCATGCCAACGCACAGCCCCGCGCTCAGACAGGTGGCTGACGACTCCCAGTCCGGCGCGACCACGCGGCGCTGATTATCCAGCAACCAGGTAATGCGCTTGGGCAGCGAGCGGGAGGTATCTTCCAGCACCAGCGAGGGCCAGTTGCGTAATGTGTCATCGCTCAGCGGCCCTTCCAGCGCTGCCAGCGGGTGATCGCGCGCGACCACGCAGGTCCAGCTCAGCATGCCCATGTCGCGAAACGCGTAGCGCCCACCAACCGGGATCGCCTGGGTTGCACCAATCGCCATCTCCGCCCTGCCGTCCGCCAGCGCATCCCAGACGCCGTTGAACACTTCCTGCGAAACACGCAGTTCGACGTCGGAAAAATGACGATAGAAATCGACGATCATCTGCCGGGTCCGCTCCGGCTTAACAATGTTATCCACCGCGATAGCGAGATGCCCGCGCCAGCCGTTGGCGATCTGCTGGCACTGCTCACGGGTGATCTGCATTTTTTTGATGACAGACCGCCCTTCCTTCAAAAACCACGCTCCGGCAGGCGTGAGCTCCACGTCGCGATGACGCCGCTCGAACAGCGGCACCGCCAGCCACGCTTCCAGCTGACGCACCGTGTAACTGATCGCCGAGGGAACGCGATGCAGCTCCTGGGCGGCGCCGGTAAAGCTGCCGTTACGCGCCACGGCATCAACCACTTCAAGGGAATAATCTGACCACATCTTTAGCCTGCAAATTTTTTGAATGCACCCGCCAAATATTAGCGTTTCACAAGCCGCTTTGCACTCCCTACACTCTGCGCCAACGTACACCTGCCTCCTCAGGAGAAAAAAAGTGCAACCCAGGAAAGGATTTTTAGTCTGGCTCGGCGGCTTAAGCGTGCTGGGCTTTTTGGCGACCGATATGTATCTGCCCGCGTTCGCCGCGATGCAGGAAGATTTGCAAACCCCTGCCGCCGCCATCAGCGCCAGTTTGAGTTTGTTCCTCGCCGGTTTTGCTTTTGCGCAATTGCTGTGGGGGCCGCTCTCGGATCGTTTTGGCCGTAAACCCGTCCTGTTGTTGGGGCTGGCGATTTTTGCCGCAGGCTGTCTGGGCATGCTGTGGGTCCGCGATGCCGCCTGGCTGCTGGCGCTGCGCTTTATTCAGGCGGTCGGTGTCTGTGCCGCTGCGGTGACCTGGCAGGCGCTGGTAACCGATTACTACCCCGCCTCGCGCACTAACCGTATATTCGCCACCATTATGCCCCTGGTCGGCCTGTCGCCGGCGCTTGCCCCGTTACTGGGAAGCTGGATCCTGGCGCATTTCGACTGGCAGGCCATTTTCGCCACGCTCTTTGCTATTACGCTGGTCCTGATGCTGCCCGCGTTCGGGCTTAAACCGGCGCATAAAAAAGAGACGCATCCGGACGCGAAGCCCATCACCTTTACCTCTTTACTGCGGTCGAAAGCCTATCGCGGTAACGTGCTGATTTATGCCGCCTGCTCTGCCAGCTTCTTTGCCTGGCTGACCGGTTCGCCGTTCATTCTGCATGACATGGGCTACAGCCCGGCGGCTATCGGCCTGAGCTATGTACCACAGACCATCGCCTTCCTGGTGGGTGGCTATGGCTGTCGCGCCGCGCTGCAAAAATGGGAAGGCCAACAGATGCTGCCCTGGCTGCTGGTGCTGTATGCGCTAAGCGTGATTGCGACCTGGGCTGTCGGCTTTATTCCCGGCGCCGGGCTTGCAGAAATTTTGATTCCGTTCTGCGTCATGGCGATCGCTAACGGGGCCATCTACCCTATCGTTGTAGCCCAGGCGTTGCGTCCATTTCCGCAGGCGACAGGCCGCGCTGCCGCGCTGCAAAATACCCTGCAACTTGGCCTGTGCTTCCTGGCAAGTCTCGTGGTCTCTGCGTTGATTGCAACCCCGCTGCTCACCACTACCAGCGTGATGCTGATCACCGTTGCGCTGGCGGGATTGGGTTATCGCATGCAGTCCTCCGCGCTTCGCGAGCAGAATGACAATGCACAAACCGAAACGTCGCACGCCTGATTGCGCGGGAAACTATGTTAAAAACCAGTGATTAGGTAGCTAACAATTTTCTGTTGAATCACCAAATTTTGCGGCCTATACTGAATTTGGTTCGATTAAATACGATAAATATTAAGTGTTAACGGGAGCCGGAGCGCTCCCGTTTTACCATGGAAGGCATTTCGGCAAGGGTTATCTCCCTTCCTCTGTTCTACGTCGGATATTAGCCTCGCGGGCATTTACCGTGAGATTTCTCACAAACCAAAAAAGCGTCTACGCTGTTTTAAGGTTCTGATCACAGCAAGGTGATGGAGAAGCTATGAGTTCATCGTGTATAGAAGAAGTCAGCGTTCCGGACGATAACTGGTCCCGGATCGTCAGTGAACTGTTGGGACGTGCGGGCATTACGATTAATGGCTCATCCCCCTCCGATCCCCAGATAAAGCATCCCGATTTTTTCAAACGCGTGTTACAGGAGGGATCGTTAGGGCTGGGTGAAAGCTATATGGACGGCTGGTGGGAGTGTGAGCGGCTGGATATGTTCTTCTCCAGCGTATTACGCGCCGGTCTTGAAAAACAGCTCCCTCGTCATTTCAAAGATACCTTACGTATCGCCTCCGCCCGCCTGTTCAATCTGCAAAGTAAAAAACGGGCATGGATCGTCGGTAAAGAGCATTACGACCTTGGCAACGATTTGTTCAGCCGTATGCTCGATCCTTTAATGCAGTACTCCTGCGGATACTGGAAAAAAGCGACGACCCTGGAAGAGGCGCAGCAGGATAAGCTGCAACTGATCTGCGATAAATTGCAGTTACAGCCCGGTATGCGTGTGTTGGACATCGGCTGTGGCTGGGGTGGTCTTGCCTGGTTTATGGCGAAAAATTACGGCGTCAGCGTAGTCGGCGTCACGATTTCGGCTGAACAGCAGAAGATGGCGCAGGAACGCTGTCTGGGACTGGATGTTGATATTCGGCTTCAGGACTACCGCGACCTGAATGAGCAGTTCGATCGTATTGTTTCCGTAGGTATGTTCGAGCACGTGGGGCCGAAGAACTACAAGACCTACTTTGAGGTCGCCGATCGTAACCTGAAGCCTGACGGAATTTTCCTGCTACACACCATCGGCTCTAAGCGCACCGATAACAATGTGGACCCCTGGATCAACAAATATATCTTCCCGAATGGCTGTTTACCCTCTGTTCGCCAGATTGCGAACGCCAGCGAACCGCATTTTATTGTGGAAGACTGGCATAACTTCGGCGCAGATTACGACACGACTCTGATGGCCTGGCATGAACGTTTCCAGGCTGCATGGCCTGAAATCGCCGACAACTATTCGGAACGATTCAAACGGATGTTTAGCTATTATCTGAATGCCTGTGCGGGCGCGTTCCGTGCGCGGGATATACAGCTGTGGCAGGTGGTGTTTAGTCGTGGGATTGAGCACGGCTTGCGGGTGGCTCGCTGAAAAAATAACCCCGGTTTCCCGGGGTTATTTTTTATTCTTCTTCCACGGTCTTTATTATCGCCGCCTCTTTCGCCGCCAGCACGCGCTCAACGGTATCCACGACCGCCTGGGTCTGGGGATCAATTTCGATATTTACGCGCTGCCCCAATTTTTTTGCGCCAAGCGTAGTACGTTGCAGCGTTTCAGGAATTAAATGCACGCAAAAACGCGTAGGCGTCACTTCACCGACGGTCAGACTAATCCCATCGATGCCAATAAATCCTTTATAAAGGATGTATTTCATTAATGACGGATCCTGCACCTTGAACCAGATTTGACGGTTATTTTCCGAGGTCACGATTTTCGCCACTTCTGCGGTGGTCATAATATGGCCCGACATCAGATGCCCACCAATCTCATCGCTGAATTTCGCCGCGCGTTCAACGTTGATGATATCTCCTACCACCAGCTCACCCAGGTTAGTGATGCGCAGCGTCTCTTTCATTAAATCAAAGCTAATCTGATTACCGTTAATTTCGGTCACCGTCAGGCAGCAGCCGTTATGCGCTATCGACGCCCCGGTTTCAATGCCGTCGAGCATATATTCAGGCAGCTCAACCACGTGAGTGCGGAAATTCGGTTTTTCATCAATGGACACCACTTTGGCAGTGCCCTGCACAATACCAGTAAACATGCTTACAGCTCCTGTTCATTCCGAACGGCGATGACACCGTATAATCCCACCACAATAACAGTTGAAAAAACAGGTTGCCAGTGATGCGCAATTTCTGGCGATTTTTTCACTAGATAATTAGTTAAACCCCGCTACAATAGCTGGCATCCCTCTGTTTTTTCTTCTTGCTGCCAGTAACGGCGGCCTTTTTAGTCTCTCAAATAACTACAATACAAAGGTGTTCACGTGCAGAAGTATATGATCGAAGCGCGTCAGTTATTGGCACTGGCAATACCGGTGATCGTCGCGCAGGTAGCCCAAACCGCAATGGGATTTGTGGATACGGTAATGGCCGGTGGTTACAGCGCCACCGATATGGCCGCCGTGGCGATCGGAACCTCAATCTGGCTCCCGGCCATTCTGTTTGGTCACGGCCTGCTGCTGGCGCTAACGCCCGTCATCGCACAGCTTAACGGCTCCGGTCGACGTGACCGCGTGGCCCATCAGGTGCGCCAGGGCTTCTGGCTGGCCGGGTTCGTCTCCGTCCTGATTATGATCGTCCTGTGGAACGCCGGGTATATTATTCGCGCCATGCATAATATCGACCCGGCGCTGGCGGATAAGGCGGTCGGTTATCTGCGCGCCCTGCTCTGGGGCGCGCCCGGCTATCTGTTCTTCCAGGTGGCACGTAACCAGTGTGAAGGGCTGGCAAAAACCAAGCCGGGCATGGTGATGGGCTTTATCGGCTTGCTGGTGAACATTCCCGTGAACTATATCTTCATTTACGGTCATTTTGGCATGCCGGAACTCGGCGGCGTGGGCTGCGGCGTGGCGACGGCAGCGGTGTACTGGGTGATGTTCGGAAGCATGCTCACCTACATTAAGCATGCGCGATCCATGCGCGACATTCGCAACGACACCACCTTTAGCACGCCTGACTGGTCGATGTTGACCCGCCTGACACAGCTGGGTCTGCCCATTGCGCTGGCGCTGTTCTTTGAAGTGACGCTGTTTGCCGTCGTCGCCCTGCTGGTCTCGCCGTTAGGGATTATTGATGTTGCAGGCCACCAGATCGCGCTGAACTTCAGCTCTTTGATGTTTGTTCTGCCGATGTCGCTGGCGGCTGCGGTGACGATTCGCGTGGGCTTCCGTCTGGGGCAAGGTTCTACGCTGGATGCGCAAACGGCTGCCCGCACCGGGCTGGGCGTCGGCGTCTGCATGGCGGTCTGTACCGCCCTCTTTACCGTGCTGTTGCGTGAGCAAATTGCCCTGCTCTATAACGACAACCCGGAGGTAGTGACTCTGGCCTCGCACCTGATGCTGCTGGCGGCCATTTATCAGATCTCTGACTCCATCCAGGTCATTGGCAGCGGCGTGCTGCGTGGGTATAAAGATACGCGTTCCATCTTCTTTATCACCTTTATCGCTTACTGGGTGCTGGGTCTGCCGTGCGGGTACATTCTGGCGCTCACGGATCTGGTGGTGGATCGCATGGGGCCAGCCGGATTCTGGATGGGCTTTATCATCGGCTTAACGTCTGCGGCCATTATGATGATGCTGCGCATGCGTTTCCTGCAACGTCAGCCCTCTACGGTTATTTTGCAGCGCGCTGCACGTTGATGACCCTGTAGCCGCCGGCTGGCGGCTACTTTCTCTTCACTTTGCGCGGTAATGAAGCAATCGCGTGAAATCAGAGAGAAAAATGCATTTTCCCTCTTGCCACCTTGGTGCTGTGCCGCTAATATTCGTCCCCGTTGTCACCGACAACACAATGCGTTCATAGCTCAGTTGGTTAGAGCACCACCTTGACATGGTGGGGGTCGTTGGTTCGAGTCCAATTGAACGCACCATCTTGCGTCTGTAGCTCAGTTGGTTAGAGCACCACCTTGACATGGTGGGGGTCGATGGTTCGAGTCCATTCAGACGCACCAATCTGTTTTCTCTCACATTTCATTCCCGTTCAGCCTCATGCAGAGGCAGCAAACCTTTTAAGCACATCGAAAGTGACCTCCAGCCCGCGCGTACCGGGAAAAGCGGAATGGCATAAGCCCCATCAGGTTAGCAAAACGCCCGGCGTTTGCCGGGCGTGAAAACAACGTCAGTCAACGATTACGGCTTATGTTCAATCGCTGGGTTGTTGTTGATGGCGATGCGCTGCGGTTTCTCTTCTTCCGGGATATCCTGGTGTAATTCAATTGCCAGTAAGCCGTTTTCCAGCGAAGCGCCGGTCACTTTCACATGCTCCGGCAGACTATAGCTGGCCCGGAAGTCGCTGCGGCTGATACCCCGATGGATCCACCCTTCTTCGCCGTTTTCGGTTTTCTCCTCTTCACGTTTACCGCTGATATTCAGCTGACCGCCAACGGTTTCAATTTCCAGTTCGCTCTCTTTCCAGCCCGGCACGCTGAGCGTCAGTTCATAGCGGTTATCGCCCAGCCGCCGGATATTGTAAGAAGGCGTGGAGGGCAACGGCGTACTGCCGGTTAGCTGGCTAAAAAGGCGATCGATACGGTTAAAACGGTCCGCAAACAGAGAGTCGGAGAGATCGTTCAACACGGGAAAGGTTCTGAGAGTCATCATGTACCTCCTGAACAGTAAAAAAGAATATTCAAAAAGTTCATGTCTTATGGGCAGGTGTTCCTTACCCGCTTTCTATATGAGGTTACCGCAAAATATTTCAACCTCAGGAGCCTGCAAAAATGTAGCTGGAACCTAAAAAAGCAACGGGCCGTTAAGCCCGTTGTTCGTTACATCATCGCAGTTCTATTACTCTCGCCCGCTCAGCCTGCTTTCGGTAGTGGTCATATCGCTCCCGGAACCATGCCTGCTGTTTATTACTCATATTGCCGGTCACGGCATCGATATCAACTGGCTGGCCCAGGGCGTACATACGGGCAAAACTGCGTGCCAGAAAATCAAAATTCTTTAATGCGTTTATATCTTGTCGCTTCATTAGCATATCCCTCCAGTCGCTGCGGTTACTGTTCAAGGTCATATGCTTTTCTGATCTCAGTATCCGCCTGAAAAAGAGCGTTTTTTGAGCGACGCGTGCGCATCCATCTGCCAGTGTTCACATTTCAGGAACGACAAAACTCTTCAGCCCTGGTCATGATTTTCCCTCCCTTTTATCACTCATGCAGAAAACATAAACGCCAGCCATGCAGTAAGTTTGCCACGTATCCGGAAGGTGCGAACGGCGTGCTTTAATGCCAGACGCTGTAACAGGTCGCCCAGCGCGTTCAGGTGGGTTTCCACCTGCAAGCGTCTTATCAGTTCGAATAACAGACAAAGAACGTTTACACTGGCGGATTAATACTGATTACCTGAACAAATGGGTAAATGGGTGAATCCGGGCTTGTTGGCCATATAGAGAGGGGCGCATGTAGGTTGCCGCGGTTGTGTATCGAACTGCGCATTGTTTTCTACAACACGCTGCTCCTGGCCTTTCACGGCTATTCTCTTTTTCGTCTGCGCTTTCCTGGCGGAGGGGGAGGGTTTTACCTGCCGGGGCAGTTCGGAGGCACCATAACCTGAACAGAATCGCTTCGACTGGCTCAGACTTCCGTCATTGCAGACAAAACGACCATCCGATGTACAGTGTGCTATGCCACCTTTTGAGCCAGAGCAGGGCTGTCTTCCACGGGCGGCATCAGCCTGCATGTTAAAAAGTACACTGACCATAAGAAGGAGAATTCTCATTTTCATATCTGTATCCATGATTGACGTCATCATACTCAGGGTATCCCCTCAGCCATTGACCTTTTCGCCAGATAAAATGCAATGACTCACGGCGAAGAAATCAATTATTAATATTTCAGTACCCGCCACAGCACAAGCTTTACAATAACCCATTGAAAAGTAACTCTTTAATGTATCTTTTCTGACCATGGTAAAATAAATATTTGGTCGTTCATGTTGCCTGCTCGCCCAATTTTCATGAAGTGGTTATTTTCGCAGGCGAAACTCTGCAATATGCATCCTCGCGATGTCGGTAAAAGATGTGGGGTGGTTTTACGTGCTGAATTTCAAAATTGGCTCACAATCGGGCTGTATTATCCAGATACTGCTGTTGTTTCAGATGACGGATTAATACCCTGCCCTCGGGCATAAACTCCGTGCCGTAGCGCACCAGCCCCACCCCCTTCAGCTCCGCGTCAATGGCGTAGCGGAGTTCACCGGGCTGAATCTGTTCCTGCATCACCACGTTAATCCGGCTCAGGCGCGGCTCGTATTTCAGCAACACAGCCGACAGTGTGGTAATCAGCTGGTGGGCGGTCCCGGGCATTCCCTGGAGGATTTTTGTCATATCCGGCAGACCGTAGTCCGGCAGGTGAGCCAGCGTACCGGCGCGGCAGTTGAGGATGCGCTGCATGTTATCGAGTACTGATAAAATCAGCTGGTTCTCCTCACTGACACTGTGCAGGTCAAGCCCGCCGGCGAAGTTACCGTACAGCATGTCATACAGAGACGGACGCGGCATCATTCCCCCTCCAGCGGTTTCAGCGTCAGACGATTATTACTGACTTCGATAACCCGCGCCTTATCCGGGTCAAGGCCGTCACGGGTCAGGGTAATACGCCAGGTATCGTTTACCTGGTCCGGTGCCATAAACATCCCCGCCACCGCCACAACCTGCGCGCTCTCTTCCATCGGCATATCCAGCGTCACCGATTCGCCAGGGCGCAGGCGGATATCCTTTTCCGCCACAAGATCGGCTTTAATGGCCTGAGTGTCACTGGCGAACAGCGACGGATAATCAGTACTGTCAAACGCCTTACGCTCTTTAAGCTGGTAAATTCGCACCACCGTTGCCAGCGATGCCCCCTTCGCGTTGTTGTTCACCCCTTCGCGCGCCTGAATATCCAGGTGAAGGGTTTTCACCTGTCTGTAAAAAATGGACTTCGTGACGGCGACGGTGCCATCCGTCACTTTCTGCGTCAGACCGCAGCCGGTTAACAGGGTCGCCAGAGTGATTGCCAGCGCTTTACCAGCGGTAATCGCCATCTTCATCGTTTTTCCTTCGCTGAATGTTTTCCCGGACGCGCTGAAAGCGTCCAGGGTGAATGGTGATAATGTCGTTTCTGTTCTGTTGCGGATTAAGGGGACGCAGCACTGCCGTGCGCCCGACCTGCGCGATCTGTTCCGCATTGCAGGACAGCCGCGCATCCGGCAGCAAATGCCGGGCAACGCATAACTGCATACGTACATCCAGGTGCGCGCCCAGCCACACGTGCAGCAGCGCCATCAGGTCAGCGTGCAGGTCACCGCCCGGCAGCCAGCCCCGGATCTCTTCCGGGTTGTCCGTGCTCAGGCGCAACAGCACCTGGCCGTTCACATCCGTGGCATGCGTGCCCATCACCGGCCGGTGCTTCAGGCTGACCGGCTGAACTTTTCAGATCAAAGATCTACAATTAGACTTTTCTTAAGAATATTCCACCAACAAGAATAAAAAAGAACGCCGCGTAGCGGCCTGCCGAAATGCCCTTGCGCGCTTTTTGTGAGCCTGACAAAAAGTTGCTCAAAGGTTGGCTACCAGATTATTTTGTTACTTTATCGAAGTGATGGAATAGTCCAGCCACGGACCATTCCATCACTCACAGTTATAAAAAATAAGGATAATATTGGCCCCACTATATATTTAAATATCCTATCTCTTTTTTTAACCCCTATCACATACAGATAATCGATAAACCTGGGACCAAACAGTTATTCCTTTCAGAAAATCAGGCAGAATTATATCTAATCAGCAGGGTCAATTGAATTGACTTTCCCATAAATTCAGGAAGGGGCGCAACATCCCCTCTTCTAAACGTCTTAATTTCTCCCTTCATTGAATGACTTAGCCTTTCTCCTGCTACGCTTGTTGTATGGTTCAGAAACGCAGGAACGCTTTCGATGAAAAAAATCGCCATTATCGGCTCAGGCCCAACAGGGATTTACACCTTTTACTCACTTCTTAACAACGCAGCGCCGCTTTCGATCACCGTTTTCGAAAAGGCAGACCAACCCGGTGTCGGAATGCCCTACAGCGACGAGGATAATTCCCGGCTGATGCTGGCGAACATCGCCAGTATTGAAATACCGCCCATTTTCATCACTTACCTGGACTGGCTCAAACAGCAGAATGCGGCCCGCCTTGCCCGCTATAACGTCGACAGTGAGAAGCTGCACGACCGGCAATTTCTGCCCCGTATTCTGCTGGGTGAATATTTCCACGACCGGTTTCTCGCTGTCGCTGCCGAGGCGAAAAAGGCTGGGTTTCATATCGAGGTTCACCCCAACGCAGAAGTCACTGATATTAAGGCTGATGCAGACGGCGTGGCCCTTTCAGTGAACGATGCCCCTTTCTCAAGGCGGTTTGATCTTGCGGTTGTTGCCACCGGCCACGTCTGGCCTGATGAAAATGAAACCACCCGCGCATATTTCCCAAGCCCATGGTCAGGGCTGATGGACGCGGAGGTCCGAGCCTGTGAGGTGGGGATCATGGGTACCTCCCTCAGCGGGCTGGACGCTGCAATGGCGGTTGTGATGCAGCATGGCCGGTTTAGCGGGAAGCAGTTCGTTGTCAATAAAGGCAGCGAAGGGCTAAAAATCATGCTGATGTCCCGCACGGGCGTTCTGCCGGAGGCCGATTTTTACTGCCCTATCCCTTATGAACCACTGTCGGTGTTAACGGATTGTGTGGTGGAAAGCGAAATCGACAAAGGCCCGGATGGGCTGCTTGACCGCATCTTTGCGCTGATGGTGAAAGAGCTTGAGCTGGCCGATCCGCGATGGTGTCAGGCGATAGCGCTCGGCACGCTGAATGCCGACACGCTCCGTGATGCCTGGTTTGAGGATCGTAAAAAGCACGGTCCTTTCACCTGGGCCGAAGCGAATCTGAAAGAAGTGGAGCGCAACAAGCGCGAAAAACGCACCGTTGCCTGGCGCTATACCGTGCTTCGTCTGCATGAAGTGGTACAGGCCATCGTCCCTTCACTCAATGAGCATGACAGAGAGCGGTTTAAATCGGGGCTGGAGCGTGTGTTTATCGATAATTATGCCGCCATTCCACCGCAGTCTATCCGCCGGTTACTGGCGCTGCGCGAGGCAGGGATCATTAGCGTGGTCGCACTCGGTGATGATTACGACCTGGATATCGGCAGCGATCAGACCGTCATCACCACGGCAAAAAAAAGTTACCGCTTCGACGTGTTTATCGACGCGCGCGGACAAAAGCCGCTCAGAAACAAGGACATTCCCTTCCCCACCCTGCGTAAACAGCTTGCGGGAACCGGCGATGACGTTCCGGACGTGGGGGAAGACTATACGTTGCTGGCGCCGGCATCACTACGGGGGCGTATCGCTTTTGGGGCGATCCCCTGGCTGATGCACGATCATCCATTTGTTCAGGGTTTGTCTGAGTGCGCTGAAATTGGTAAAGCGATGGCGAAAGCGGCTGGAAAACCTGCGTCGGGGGTGCGAAGGAAGTTACCTTACATGGAGTTTTAACAGGGCTTCCCTGCCCTGCGGTGTCGGATTACTCGAAGAAGACTTCCGGGTTTTCCGACAACGACACGAACGATTTTGTGTTCTTGTCCAGGGCAAGGATTTTGCCGCTTTCGATGTCATATACCCAGCCGTGCAGGCGAATGGCATTGTTGCGCAGGCCTACCGCCACCGACGGATGGGTCTTGATGTTGCTCAGCTGCGCAAAGACGTTTTCCTGCACCATCGCATTCACTTTATCGATTGGCTTATCCCAGGTTTTCTTCTCCACCACCGCTTTTGCCGCATCAGAATAGCGCAGCCAGTGGGAAACGGCCGGCATCGGCTCCAGATCGGCGTTGTCAGCAATCGCCTTCATCGCGCCGCAGTTGGAGTGGCCGCAAATAACGATATCGGTCACGCCCAGGGCCACGACCGCATATTCGATGGTCGCAGAGACACCGCCAGGCTCCGGCCCGAACGGAGGCACAATGTTGCCCGCGTTTCGAATGACAAAGAGCTGTCCTGGCTCCTGTTGCGTAACCAGTTCCGGAACCAGACGGCTGTCGGAGCAGGAGATAAACAGCGCTTTGGGATTCTGACTGGACGCTAAACTACGAAAAAGCTCTTTACGTTGCGGGAAAATCTCTTTTTGAAAGCTGAGAAAACCTTCAATGATATGTTGCATAGCCATTTCTCTTTTATCTGTTTTAGTTTAGGTATGATCGCGATCACACTCGTAAAATTTAACCACCGCGTCTTAGCGGAGACAAGCAATATATTTCTGGCCCGACCGCTGCACGATCTCATCTGCGTTCACCGGGATGTTCTGCCCTTCAAAGGCCCCGTACAGGCGCTGGTACGTTTTCCCGGTCAGTCGGCCAATCACCGACTCAACGGTGCGGGCAGGCAGCGGCAGCATATTCGGATAACTCCACATAAACGACACGGCGTCTTTTCCGGGTGTAACCTGCAAAATATCACCGGCCAGCAGCACACCGTCGCCTGACTGCCAGTGCAGCACTGTGCCGCCTGCAAAATGCCCGCCCAGCCGCAGCAGAGTCACCAAAGGCATAATCTCCAGGGCGTCCTCCTCCCAGAAGCGTATCGCCGGGCTGTCACGCATCACCCACTGCCGATCGCTGGCGTGCAGGTAGATCGGCGCGTTAAACGCGGCGGCCCATTCCTGCATGGTGGTGTAGTAATGCGGGTGCGAAATCGCGATCGCGCTGATGCCCCCGAGCGCGTCAACTAACGCTCTGGTCGCCGGGTCAAGATTGGCGATGCAGTCCCACAGAACATTGCCCTGTGGCGTACGCAGCAGAAGCGCGCGCTGGTTGATGGCAAAAGCGGGAACGGTTTTGATGCTGAACAGCTGCGGCTCCAGCTGTTGCCATTTGTTGGTGTGCGTGGTCGTAAGGCTGTCGAAGTCCGTCCATGCCTGGCCCGTCACCGGGACATACTGGCGATCATCGTCGCAAATCGGGCAGTTTTTGGGCTGTTCATCGTAAGCGGTACCGCAGGTTTTACAGAGTGTAATCATCGGCTTTCCTCAGCAATAAAGCACTGAGTATGGCAGGGATTATCCATATGTGCTGAGGGGTGTCTGGCCCACTTTTTTTGACTTATACTGTGCCAGTATCAAAAACTGAATAACGCAGGTGGCACATGGAAATTGATCTCGATAACTTAGTCTTTAACGGGCTGGATGAAGCAGAAGAGCGCAACGCGGAACGTCTCGACGATGCGGATAAAAAAGCCCAGGCGATTGTCGCCGATGACGACTGCGGCGATGCCTGCAAGATCTGAAGAAAAAGCACCGGGCTCCCCGGTGCTTTTTTATGGATGCCTTTTGCTACCCGATATCAGATCTCCGGCGTTTTGCTAAACCCGGTCAGCATCAGGATCAGGCTTTGGGGAGATGAGCCCGTCTCAAACTGATAGTGATTTCCCTGACGATCGCCGCCGATATACCACGAAATTTCGGTTTTCCCTTCTGCCAGCGCCTTACGCACCACTTTATCCACGTCCACCATCCGGTATTCGCGGGAGTGGTTCAGGTAAAGCACCGCATCCGAGCGGTAGTTGCAGGACGGTCGTGAATGCCAGCTTACGGTGGCCGGATCCCAGTCGTTACTCGCCGGATAGAAGAAAATTTGATCCGCGCCGTTGGTTTCCACTTTCCCGCCAAAAATTCTTACGCGGTATTTGAACAGGGCAGGATCCTGTCCGGCAGGCAGCGGTGGAATGTGGAACTTCACCAGCGACAATGTTTCGCTGTTTTTCGTGCGTCCACCGTTCTTCCAGTTATCCTGCACCAGTAAGACCTGGGGATCGGGCTGTGAAAGTGCGGGTTCCATGCTGCTGAGCCAGACGTTGGCCTTCGCTTTTGAATAACCATACGGCACGGTGGTGCCGCAATCCATTCCGCGGTTCATGCACAGGTCGGTCATAAAGCGCGCGGCATCTTCCGTCCAGCCGTTCATGAAGTCAGCATGTGCCGTATACAGGCTACCCCACCGCTCTTCACGCTCACTGCCATGCATGATGGGGTCGAGGGAAAGCTGGACTTTACTGGTATCCAAAGAGCTAATTGTCGGGAGCACGTACGCAATATTCATGTTCACCGTCGGGATCTTCACCGGGAAGGCGGACGGACACTGTCCTTTCGTATCGTAGGTGGCGTTAGCCAGGCCGTGGGCGGGCTTCAGGTTGACCCCGTCCCAGCAGTTCGGGAACTGAATGCCGATATTAAACTGCACGGCATCCTTCGCCTTGCGTAAGCCGCAGACTTCACCCGTTCTGGTGGTGTAACCCTTGCCATTGGCGCATAAAAAGGTGATATGCGGATTTGGCGCGGTGCCGTGGTGATCGCCCGCCAGCAGCGACAGCCCCGCCGGGAACGGGTGCAGCGGCCAGGCGTCAACGTTCGATGCTTGATAATAGGTTTTTTGATAGGCGGGTTTGACCACCGTTCCGTCCGGCAATTTTAGCGACGGAGCCCAGTAGGCCGAGCTGTCTGCTTTGTTATCGCAGGTGGTCTTTTCCTGGGTACGCAGCGATTCACGGCTGGAGTAAGCATCCGTATGCACGTTACCAAAAAAATCGTGCAGCATAGCCTCGTTGGGCATGCCGAACATCATAATGGCATCATCGCCGAGGGTGTGGGAATAACTGCATACAACATGTGCCTGTGGACCAGCGTGTGCCGCCTGCATGGTAAGCAGAAGTGCGGTGGCAGAAAGCGCGGGGGTTAATACTGTCCGTTTCATTATTATCTCCATCTGTGAAAGGAGATAGTGGTAACAAAACGGCCATCAATTACCGAGGATTAGCCTGGGTATTTTTCCCTTCATCCTCGCTTTACAGACACCACGCACAACTCATTCCAGTACATTTCGCGCGTCCGGCGCAGTTCAGCGTGACGTTTTATCATGGAACCACTCCGGGTCGATGTTGGCTACGTCCACGCCATACAGGCTGGCGACAGGCAGTATTGACTCAAGAACACGTTGCGCGCTGTTCTCCGCATTCGCTGGTCGGGGCGCAAAAAACCGCCGTAACGTGCTTATCCATTTTTTCATCGTCATTACCCTTCTCGCTTAACCTGTCCTCAGTTAAACACCCAAATTGCGCCGGGGGGAAATATCAAAATCCACTGTCGATGTGCAGGATCTGCAAATAGCGCCCCACCGTCTGCTCTCTTCTTTAACACCTTGTTCACTCATGCTTTTTTTCACATAGCAAAGAACGATTTCTTATTTGGCGATAGCTTTCCCTTATGGGAGCGTAACGGGGTAAAACAAAAACAACGGGATGGCGTATGACTATGGCTGCAAAAATGAAAGGGTTTAAAAAACGGGCGCAGGTTCTGGGATTAGTGGCAGCCTGGGGCCTGGTTTCAGCGCAGGCGCAGGCCGATCGGCTGGCGGATATCAAGGCAGCAGGCGTGGTGAAAGTGGCCACATTTGATGCTAATCCACCCTTTGGCTCGATTGATGCCAAAACGCATGAGATCGTGGGTTACGATGTGGACTTCGCCAAAGCGCTGGCGAAATCGCTCGGCGTCAAGCTTGAACTGGTCACCACCAATCCGGCTAACCGCATTCCGCTGCTACAGTCCGGAAAAGCGGATCTCATCGTGGCGGATATCACCATCACCCCGGAACGCGCACAGGTCATTGATTTCTCGACGCCTTACTTTGTCACCGGCCAGCAGTTCCTGGTCCCGGTAAAATCACCGGACAAGCTTGATGACTATAGCCGGGCACGCATTGGCGCCGTAAAAGGTACGACGGGTGAACAGGCGCTGCACCAGCGTTTTCCGCAGTCCCGCGTCCTCTCTTACGATGACATCCCGCTGGCGCTGACGGCACTGCGCAATGGCAACGTGCAGGCCATTACCCAGGACAGCACCATTCTGGCTGGTCTGCTGGCGCAGGCGCCGGATAAAGCCGACTTCAAAATCCTGCCCGACCTGCTCAGTAAAGAAGAGATTGGCGTGGGGGTGAAAAAGGGTGAAACGGCGCTGCTGAAAGCCGTTAACGATGAGCTGGTTAACCTGGAGAAAAACGGCCAGGCGGCAAAAATCTATGACGTCTGGTTCGGTCCAGGCACCCCTGCTCCACAGCCTCGTAACTTTAAAATAGAAGCCCGGTAATATGCTCTCAGGTTTATTTTCGCACTCCGCGGCCAATGCCGCGGATTTTTCACGTCTGGAACAGGCCAGCGTTGAGTTTCGCCATGTGGACAAACGCTACGGCGACCATCCGGTTTTAACCGACATTAATCTCACCATCATGCCGGGTGAAGTGGTTGCCATTCTCGGCCCTTCGGGTTCCGGAAAATCGACCCTGATTCGGCTTATCAACCAGCTTGAGAGCCTGAGCGGCGGGGAGATTCTGGTCGACCACAAGCCGACCGGACAGCTTTCCGGCAGCAGGCTACGTCAGTTACGCAGCCGCGTCGGGTTTGTATTCCAGCAGTTCAATCTCTATGCCCACCTTACCGCCAGCCAGAACATCACCCTGGCACTGGAGCACGTTCACGGCTGGAAACCCCTGCCCGCCCAGGAGCGCGCGTTGGCGCTGCTGGAGAAGGTCGGCATGCTGGAGAAGGCGCACCGCTACCCTGCTGAACTTTCCGGCGGACAACAGCAGCGCGTGGCGATTGCCCGCGCTCTGGCCTCGTCGCCGCAAATCATTCTCTTTGACGAGCCAACGTCGGCACTCGACCCGGAGATGATTGGCGAAGTGCTGTTGGTGATGAAAGCCCTTGCCCACAGCGGGATCACCATGATTGTCGTCACCCATGAGATGCAGTTCGCCCGGGAAATTGCCGATCGAATCGTCTTTATCGACGGTGGACACATTCTGGAAACCGCGTCCCCGGCGCAATTTTTCAACCAACCGTCGCATCCGCGTGCGAGGCGGTTCCTGCAAAAAGTGCTGGATCCGCTGCATCAGGAGCAACTGTAATGCCCGCTCTGGACTGGCAGGGGGTGCTGGCCGGACAGCCCCTGCACTGGATCCTCTCCGGATTTCTCACCACTCTGTGGGTGACGCTGGCGGGGATTATGCTGGCAAGCCTGCTCGCCTTGTTCTTTATGCTTTTGCGGCTTTCCGGGGGACGTCTCGGGACGTCGTTCGTCAGCGGCTGGGTATCGCTGTTTCGCAATACGCCGCTGCTGGTGCAGCTGCTGTTCTGGTATTTCGCCGCCTGGAACGGGTTGCCGCAGGGGCTGCGTGACGCGGTGATCGCAGACCACAGCTGGTCCATTTTGCCCGGTGACGTCTGGTGGTTTACGCCCGAGTTTTTATGCTCTGCCTGGGGGTTAGGCGTATTTACCTCAGCGTTTTTAATTGAAGAAGTCGAATCGGGGCTGCGTTCCGTACCTGCCGGGCAACGGGAGGCGGCGCTCGCCCAGGGATTTTCCTCATGGCGTCTGTTTCGCTACATTCTTCTGCCACAGGGACTCGCTAACGCCTGGCAACCCGTCGTTGGCCAGTACCTTAACCTGATGAAGCTCTCCTCGCTCGCGAGCGGAATTGGCTTCGCCGAACTGACCTACCAGGTTCGCCAGATAGAAAGTTACAACGCCCATGCCCTGGAAGCCTTTACCGTCGGTACGGTGCTCTACTTACTTACCGGGATGGTGACGGGGAGCGTGCTGGTGCGCCTCGGCCCCCATTCAGGGAGGAAAAATCATGATCCCCGGATTTAACGTTATTGTCGAAAACCTGGATTATCTGCTTTGGGGACGTGCGACTGCGGGAGAACCCGGCGGCGTACTGCTCTCACTGCTGATGGCCGCTGGCGCCGCCGCGCTTGCCCTGCCCGGCGGGATTGTGCTGGCATGCGTCGCCTGGCGCTATCCCGGCGTGGTGCGCAGTGCGCTGTTTGCGTGGGCAGAGTTGATTCGCGGGATCCCCCTGATCTTCGTAATATTCTGGATGTGGTATCTGCTGCCGCTGATAACCGGCAGGGATCTCCCTGGCGCGACGACCGTCACGCTGGCGCTGGCCTGGTTTACCGCGGCTGCGGTGATGCATTCGGTATTAGCCGGACTGAGAGCCCTACCGTCGGGCCAGAATGAGGCCGCGCTTTCTCAAGGGTTCAGTACGCAGCAAACGCTGTGGCGCGTGCTGCTGCCGCAGGCGCTGAGAAATATTCTGCCGTCGCTGGTGGGGATTTTTATCAGCCTGCTGAAGGATACGTCGTTGGCGTTTATCGTGAACGTTCCTGAACTGACCACGGTGGCGGGACAGGTCAACAACCGGGTGCAAATTTACCCGGCGGCCATTTTTATCTTTACGGGTGTGATCTATTACCTGCTCTGCTGCTCGCTTGAGCTGCTCGCGAAGCGCTGGCGCGTTAGCCGGCCAGCGCTTTAACCACCGTTTCCATCGCTTTGGTGGTCAACTCACTGCGCTTAACGCGCTGGTTCGCCAGCGCGGTACGCAGTACGCCCGCAATGACAATATGTTTCGGCTCCTGCCCTAAATCACGCATTTCGAGAACGACCTTGCCTACCACCCGACACATCTCCTGGTACAGCGCTTCGTCTTTGGTCACATTGCCCATTGCCATCACTCCGTTGCCCTAAACCGTCAGCTTAAATCATTCGTCGGCTGGATACAAAAAAGAAGCCCGGCGTGTTGTTCGCCGGGCTTCGTCTGGAAAATCAGTCGATTAGTTGTTAACCGGGATGACTGCGCCTTTGTATTTGGTGCGGATCCAGTCCTGAATCTCTTTGGAGTGCAGCACGTTCACCAGCGCGACGATATCCTTCTTCTTCTCGTCACCGCGATGAACGGTAATGATGTTGGCGTACGGGTTATTCTCACCGCTTTCAACCGCAATTGGATCGTGGACCGGATCCAGGCCAGCATCAATCGCGTAGTTGGCGTTGATCACCACCGCAGCACCTTCGTCGTTGTTGTACATCTGCGGCAGCAGAGACGCTTCGACGTTAGGGGTAAATTGCAGCTTTTTCGGGTTCTCCACGATATCGCTGATGCGCGCGGTCACTTTATCGATGCCCGGCTTCAGCTTGATCACGCCCTCTTTTTCGAAGATGGAGAGAATACGCCCTTCCTCGGAAACCGCATCACGCATGATGATTTTGCCGCCCTCCGGCAGATCCTTCAGCGATTTGTATTTTTTTGAATAGATACCGATCGGCTCAATGTGGATTGCGCCCGCACTGACAAAATCATAATCCTTATCGCCCGCGTGATCTTTCAGCACGCTGTTCAGGTAAGGGATGTGCTGGAAATAGTTGGCGTCAATGTCATGCCCCGCCAGCGCCGTGTTTGGCAGTATGTAGTCCTGGAAGGGTTTAATCTCCAGATCGATCCCCTGCTTCGCCAGAATCGGCTTAGCCTGCTCCAGAATTTCCGCGTGCGGGGTGTTGGACGCCCCCACGGTGAGCGTATCCGCCCAGGAGGCAAAGCTCAGGGCGCTCAGGGTTGCGGCGGCGATCAGTGTCAGTGTCTTTTTCATGATGTGGTTCCTGTGTGTATTTATTAGCGTTTATCTAACAGTGAAGTAATGGCATCGCCGCAGAACTGGATAATGAACACGATGATCAGAATGGTCACCGTTGCCACCAGCGTGACGTCACCATGGTTGCGCTGGAATCCTTCCAGATAAGCCAGATTTCCCAAACCGCCGGCACCTATCACCCCTGCCATTGCGCTGTAGCTCACCAGCGCAATCAGCGTCACCGTCATACCTGAAACCAGTGCGGGTGAGGATTCCGGCAATAAAACCCGAAACACTAACGTGCTCAGCCGCGCGCCCATCGAACGCGTGGCCTCAATGACCCCTTTGTCCACTTCTCGCAGGGCAATCTCGACCAGACGGGCGTAGAACGGCGCCGCGCCCACAATCAGGGCGGGCAGCGCAGCGTTAGCGCCGAGAATGGTCCCCACAACGGTCTTGGTGAACGGGATCAGCAGAACGATGAGAATGATGAACGGAATCGAGCGGAACACGTTCACCACAATCGACATCACGCTGTAGACCGTGCGGTTGTGGAATAACCCGCCGCGGGCGGTTAAAAACAGCGCCAGACCGAGCGCGATCCCCAGGACAAACGTCGCCACGCCGGAAAGCGCAGTCATGTAAAGCGTCTCCTGGGTTGCAGCCCAAAGCTGATCCCACTTCAGGTGCGGAAAGAGTTCTTCAGCCATGCTTGATTACCTCGCCTTCAATATCGCTTTGCTTCAGGTCGGCGAGGATATTGTTCAGTTGTTCGTCCGATGCCACCACGTGCACCCAGAGCTGCCCGAAAACACCGTGGGCGGTTTGCGTCATTTTGCCGTGCAGGATGTTAAACGGCAGGCCGTAGCGCAGGGTCAGTTCACCGACGATCGGCCTGTGCGTGCTGTGCCCGGTGAAGGTCAGCCTGATCACCGTGCCTTCCAGATCGTTTGCCAGTTCGGTATTGAAGGTCTCTTCCTCCGCGTACTGGCTCACCTGGCGGACAAACTGCCGGGTGATCGGCTGCTGCGGATGCGTAAACACGCTCAGCACGTCCCCCTCTTCCACCACCTTACCGTTCTCCATAACCGCCACGCGGTCGCAGATTTTGCGCACCACGTGCATCTCATGCGTAATGAGTACGATGGTCAGGTTAAAGCGACGGTTAATGTCCAGGAGCAGATCGAGGATCTGATCGGTGGTTTGTGGATCCAGCGCCGAGGTGGCTTCATCACACAGCAGTACGTCCGGATGATTGGCCAGCGCGCGGGCAATGCCCACACGCTGTTTTTGCCCGCCGCTCAGCTGCGACGGGTAAGCATTCTCGCGTCCCTTCAGGCCGACCAGCTCCACCAGCTCGGCAACGCGAGCCTGAATTTGCGCTTTTGGCACACCGGCAATTTGCATTGAAAAGGCGATGTTTTCCTTCACCGTGCGCGACCAGAGCAAATTAAAGTGCTGGAACACCATGCTGATTTTCAGGCGTGCCTGACGCAGCGCTTCTCCCTTCGCGGCGGAGATATCCTGACCGTTAATGGTGACGCTGCCGGCGCTGGGCTTTTCCAGACCGTTCAGCAGACGGATCAGCGTACTTTTCCCGGCCCCGCTGTAACCGATGATCCCGTAAATCTGTCCCTGCTCTATCGTCAAGTTGACGTTATCAACGGCTGTCAGCGCCAGCTTTCCGTTGTCAAAGACCTTCGAAATATTGCTGAGTACGATCATTCTTATTCGTTATCCGTTACGCATATAGCGGTTTAGCAGTATGGATGTCCAAAAGATAGTAAACAGCCGTTATCAGCTTTTAAATGACCAAAAAAGAATTTCTTATAATTCTGCGGAATAAGCAGCGAACTGGCGGGTGAAAAAGCATTTAGATGAATATCAGCAATAATTATCTGCCATTTGCATATCAGGTCACACTCACCCGGCGAAATCGGTTAATTTTGCAGCACTTTATGCGGATTTAGCCATCCTCACATCCGGACAACTTTACGTCTTGCTGTCTTTCCATCTGAAAACACAAGGATTATTCCTTTCTGTTCTTAAACCTGGTGAAACGTTCTTTATTGAGAAAATTTCATGGTTCTATCATCCGGTCATCACCTCTTCACAGGACATGACCATGACGCTTTACCACTCCGTCACCGAACTGATTGGCCGTACGCCGCTCATCCAGCTGCACAAGCTGGACACCGGCCCCTGCTCGCTGTTTCTGAAGCTGGAAAACCAGAATCCCGGCGGCTCGATTAAAGACCGCGTCGCGCTGTCGATGATTAACGAAGCCGAGCGTACGGGCCAGCTAAGGCCCGGCGGCACCATTATTGAAGCTACGGCGGGGAACACCGGCCTGGGGCTGGCGTTGATTGCGGCGCAGAAGGGCTACTCGCTGATCCTGGTGGTGCCGGACAAAATGAGCCGCGAGAAGATTTTCCACCTGCGCGCGTTAGGGGCGCAGGTCGTGCTGACCCGCTCGGATGTGAACAAAGGGCATCCGGCCTATTATCAGGATTATGCCCTGCGGCTGGCGAATGAACTGCCAGGCGCGTTTTATATCGACCAGTTCAGTAACGCGGCCAATCCGCTGGCGCATCGCACCACTACCGCACCGGAACTGTTTGAACAGCTTGACGGCCAGATCGATGCCATCGTCGTCGGCGTGGGGTCCGGCGGTACGCTGGGCGGCTTACAGGCGTGGTTTGCAGAACATTCGCCGCAGACGGAATTTGTGCTTGCCGATCCGGCCGGGTCGGTACTGGCGGACCAGGTTGAGACCGGACGTTATCACGATGCCGGCTCGTGGCTGGTTGAAGGGATTGGCGAAGACTTTATTCCTCCGCTGGCGCACATCGAGGGGGTTAACCGCGCCTGGCGCATTACCGATCGCGAGGCGTTCACCACCGCCCGCGATCTGCTAAAAACGGAAGGGATCCTGGCAGGCTCCTCCACCGGCACGCTGCTGGCGGCAGCGCTGAAATATTGCCAGGCGCAGACTACGCCAAAACGTGTGGTCACCTTCGCCTGCGACAGCGGCAATAAATACCTCTCGAAGATGTTCAATGACGACTGGATGCGCCAGCAGGGGCTGATTTCGCGTCCGCAGGCAGGCGATCTCTCGGACTATATTGCCCTGCGCCACGATGAAGGCGCGACGGTGACTGCCGCCCCGGACGACACGCTTTCCACCGTGCTGGCCCGCATGCGCCTGTACGACATCTCTCAGCTGCCGGTGCTCGATGACAACAAGGTCGTCGGCATCATCGACGAGTGGGACCTGCTGCGACACATCGGGGGAGATGCCGATCGCTTCTCCCTCCCCGTGACGGCGGCCATGACGCGTCAGGTTGAATATATGGATAAGCAGGCCCCGGAGAGCGCCCTGTACGCCATCTTTGACCGTGGCCTGGTGGCGATTATTTATGACGAAAACCGCTTTCTGGGTTTGATCACACGCAGTGACGTACTCACCGCCTGGCGTAACCGCCTGACAAAATAAAAGGAGCAAAAGATGAAAAACCTGGCCACCCTCAGCGTTCACAGCGGTGAGTATCACGACCCGCACGGCGCCGTGATGCCGCCAATTTACGCCACGTCGACGTTTGCGCAACCGGCACCGGGTGAACATACCGGCTACGAATACTCCCGGAGCGGCAACCCAACCCGCCATGCGCTGGAGACCGCCATCGCCGAACTGGAAGGCGGCACGCGCGGGTACGCCTTCGCGTCAGGGCTGGCGGCCATTTCCACCGTGCTCGAACTGCTGGATAAAGACAGCCATATCGTCGCCATTGACGACGTGTATGGCGGTACGTATCGCCTGATCGAAAACGTGCGCAAGCGCAGCACCGGGTTACAGGTGAGCTGGGTTAAGCCGGACGATGTAGCCGGACTTGAGGCCGCCATTCGCCCGGACACGCGCATGATCTGGGTGGAAACGCCAACGAACCCGCTGCTGAAACTGGCCGACCTGGAGGCCATCGCGGACATTGCCCGGCGCAATAATGCGATCAGCGTGGCGGATAATACCTTCGCCTCCCCGGTCATTCACCGGCCGCTGGAGGCGGGGTTCGACATAGTGGTCCACTCCGCCACCAAATATCTCAACGGTCATTCAGACGTGGTTGCCGGGCTGGCTGTTGTGGGGTCGAATAAGGATCTGGCGGAGCGTCTGGGCTATCTGCAAAACGCGATTGGCGGCGTTCTGGATCCGTTCAGCAGCTTCCTGACGCTGCGGGGCATTCGCACCCTCTCACTGCGCGTTGAGAAGCACAGCGCCAATGCGCTGGCGATTGCGCAATGGCTGGAGCAGCATCCGCAGGTAGACAGCGTGTTCTATCCCGGGCTGGCGTCACATCCCCAGTATGCGCTGGCCCGCAGACAAATGGCGCTGCCGGGCGGCATGATCTCCGTTGTGATTAAAGGCGATGCGCAGCGCGCGACAGAGGTGATCCGTCATCTTACGCTCTTTACCCTGGCGGAAAGCCTTGGCGGTGTGGAGAGTCTGGTGAGCCAGCCCTACAGCATGACCCACGCCTCCATTCCACTGGCGCAGCGTCTTGTAAACGGCATTGTGCCGCAGCTTATCCGCCTGTCGGTGGGGATTGAAGATGCGAAGGATCTGATCGCCGACCTTAAACAAGCGCTGAAAAAGTGAGCAAAAAACGGCGGGCGTTGCGCCTGCCGTCATAAGATGACATTAGGCCTTAACGCCTTGATAACAAACTTATGTGAATCTGCACAGATTGTTTTTGAAACGCTGTTTCCATTTTCCTTTTTACTGTAAATCAGCGTATAATGCGCGCCAAATCCCTGGTGAATGGTTTCAGCGCTTGGAATACAAAAAACAACGTACAACTTCTCCTCTCCTTCGTTGGGCTGGCACTCAGGCACACTTTCTTCTGCACGCTCATTTGATGTCACCTATTCTTAGTGCGTGTCATATACTCTTTCGCAACACAGGTTTGACTCCGCGGCGGTGCGCCCCCGGAGCGAGATTTCCATATCCTTCCCAACTTAAAGACTAAGACTGTCATGAAAAAGACGAAAATTGTTTGTACTATCGGCCCGAAAACCGAATCCGAAGAGATGCTGAGCAAAATGCTGGATGCCGGCATGAACGTGATGCGTCTGAACTTCTCCCACGGCGACTATGCTGAACACGGCCAGCGTATCCAGAACTTGCGCAACGTGATGAGCAAGACCGGGAAAAAAGCGGCAATCCTGCTCGACACCAAAGGTCCTGAAATCCGCACCATCAAACTGGAAGGCGGTAACGACGTTTCCCTGAAAGCGGGCCAGACCTTCACCTTCACCACCGACAAATCCGTTGTGGGTAATAACGAAATCGTTGCCGTGACCTACGAAGGCTTCACCAGCGACCTGTCTGTTGGCAACACCGTGCTGGTAGATGACGGCCTGATCGGCATGGAAGTGACCGCTATCGAAGGTAACAAAGTTATCTGTAAAGTGCTGAACAACGGCGATCTGGGCGAAAACAAAGGCGTCAACCTGCCGGGTGTGTCCATTGCTCTGCCAGCGCTGGCTGAAAAAGACAAACAAGACCTGATCTTCGGCTGCGAACAAGGCGTGGACTTCGTTGCTGCCTCCTTTATCCGTAAACGTTCTGACGTGGTTGAGATCCGTGAGCACCTGAAAGCGCACGGCGGCGAGAACATCCAGATCATCTCCAAGATCGAAAACCAGGAAGGCCTGAACAACTTCGACGAAATCCTCGAAGCGTCTGACGGTATCATGGTAGCGCGTGGCGACCTGGGCGTTGAAATCCCGGTTGAAGAAGTGATCTTCGCGCAGAAGATGATGATCGAGAAATGTGTTCGCGCGCGTAAAGTGGTTATCACCGCAACGCAGATGCTGGACTCCATGATCAAAAACCCACGCCCTACCCGCGCTGAAGCAGGCGACGTTGCGAACGCCATCCTCGACGGTACCGATGCCGTTATGCTGTCTGGCGAATCTGCAAAAGGGAAATACCCTCTGGAAGCGGTCAGCATCATGGCGACCATCTGTGAGCGTACCGACCGCGTGATGAAAAGCCGTCTGGATTACAACAACGACAGCCGTAAACTGCGCATCACCGAAGCCGTGTGCCGTGGTGCGGTAGAAACCGCCGAGAAACTGGAAGCCCCGCTGATTGTCGTGGCGACCCAGGGCGGTAAATCTGCGCGTGCCGTGCGTAAATACTTCCCGGATGCGACCATTCTGGCGCTGACCACCAACGAAACCACCGCGCGTCAGCTGGTGCTGAGCAAAGGCGTGATCCCACATCTGGTGAAAGAGATTGCCTCTACCGATGATTTCTATCGTCTGGGTAAAGAAGTGGCTCTGGAACTGGTTGATTGTGGCCTGGCTCAGAAAGGCGACGTGGTGGTTATGGTTTCTGGCGCGCTGGTTCCAAGCGGCACCACCAACACGGCATCTGTCCACGTGCTGTAATATTTCACGAACAAATTATTGTTTTGTTAAAAAGCGTCCTTCGGGGCGCTTTTTTTATTCCCGCCTTTAACCAGAACTATTCAAAAAGCAAATCGGGTTTTTCTATTTAATCGCGATTTATCTAAGATGAATCCGATGAAAAATGCCTTTTTTAACATAGCTTTTTCGTCAAAATTGCCGATTTCGTTGCTTCTTTGAGCGAACGATCAAAAATAGGCGTAATCCCATCAAAAAAATATTCTCAACCCAAAAAACTTTGTGTAATACTTGTAACGCTACATGGAGATTAACTCAATCTAGAGGGTATTAATAATGAATCGTACTAAACTGGTACTGGGCGCGGTAATCCTGGGTTCTACTCTGCTGGCAGGTTGCTCCAGCAACGCTAAAATCGATCAGCTGTCTTCTGACGTTCAGACTCTGAACGCTAAAGTTGACCAGCTGAGCAACGACGTGAACGCAATGCGTTCCGACGTTCAGGCTGCTAAAGACGACGCAGCTCGCGCTAACCAGCGTCTGGACAACCAGGCTACTAAATACCGTAAGTAATAGTACCTGTTAATAAAATGGCGCACATTGTGCGCCATTTTTTTTGCCTTAGTCAAACCTCTACTGAAGCGCTTTCTCTCCCTCGTCTTCCGCCACCGCCGCTGAGACACGACTATTCTGAACCGACAGGACAGAATTGCTGGCTGACGAACCATTGCCTGTTGAAACGGCAACCGGGATCCCGGCTCTGCGCGCCAGGGCTTTATCGATAAGCGTTTTATCGCTACCTGACTCCGCTGCAAAAGCGGTAAACGCCGCCGAGTGCGTGAACGGCACCGTCTGTGGGTTTTCGCCCTCTGCCTGCGCCAGCGGCCTGTGCACTTCGATATAACGTTTGCCGTCCGGCTCGACGGAGAACTTCACCGGCTCATTGATAATCTGCACCCGCGTGCCGACGCGCACTTGCTCAAACAACGCTTTGATATCCGGCGCGTTCATCCGCATACAGCCCGAGCTGACCCGCAGCCCTACGCTGTCCGGCGCGCTGGTGCCATGAATAAGATATTCCCCATTCCCGATACCCAGACGAAGCGCAAAGCGCCCCAGCGGGTTATTTGGCCCTGCGGGTACCACAGGCGGCAGTTTAATTCCCTGGGCCAGTGAGCGCGCTCTGATGCCCGCTGTGGGGGTCCAGGTAGGGTTAGGGATTTTCTGACTCACACGGGTGGTGCTGACCGGTGTTTCCAGCCCAAGCTGACCAATACCCAGCGGATAGACCTGCACGATATTTTCGCCAGGCGGATAGAAGTAAAGACGCAGCTCCGCCAGATTCACCACAATGCCCTCACGCTCGGTGTCCGGCAGTAGCATCTGGGAAGGGATCGTAATGACCGTTCCTGGCGCAGGATTCACCGGTGCAATGGTATTATTGGTTTCAAGGATGAGCTGTGCGGCGGTATTAAACCGACGAGCGATAGACTGAAGTTTATTGTCCCCTTCCTGAATGGTGTATGTCTGGTTTTGCCCAATCAGGCGGCTGCCTGCGGGCGGTAAAGGATAATCAACCGCCCTGGCTGAATTAACAGCACTGAGCGAACCAAGGAGTAATAGAGTTATTAGAGACGCGCGCTTCATGCTGAGATTCCTTATTCACTGACCAAACGTCAGAAAGCTGAAAAACCAGCGAGGTGGAAACCACCCCGCGAAACAGAATGAATGCTGTTCTGTCAGTTTAGCTAAGGATTGCGGCTTTGGCGCGTATGGCGCGGATCATCGCTTCCAGTCCCTGGGATCGGGACGGGGTGAGGTGTTGGGTTAAGGCCATTTTTTCAAACCACGGGCGAACGTCAAAGGCGACAATATCCTGCGCCGACATCTGGTGATAAAGAATAAATACGACGGCAATAAGCCCCTTCACAATGGCGGCATCGCTGTCACCCTGTAAATCGATTACGCCATCATCCGTCTGCTGCATCTGGATCCAGACCTGGCTCTGGCAGCCCTGAATGATGTTGTCCGGGTTATGCGCCTCTTCGCTGAGCGGCGGCAGGCGCTGACCCAGTTCGATGATATAAAGGTATTTCTCTTCCCAGTTCGCGCAACGCCCAAAGTTGCGCAGCAATTTATCTCTGTCCGGCAAATCTGCCATCTCTCGCCTCTCCGTTAGCCAAGCAGCTGGTGAATACGTTTTAGTCCCGCCACCAGTCTGTCGACCTCTTCCGTTGTGTTGTACATCACCAGCGATGCGCGGCACATGGCCGGTACCTCATAATACGCCATCAGCGGCATCGCGCAGTGATGCCCGGTACGCACAGCGACGCCGTAATTATCAAGGAAACTGCCCACATCATAGGCGTGATGCTTGCCGAGGTTGAAGGCTATCACACCCAGACGGTCAGCAGGACCATATAAGGTCAGGTCCGGGACGCTGACCAGCTCCTGCAAGGCGTAATGCATCAGCAGCTGTTCGTACTCCTGAATCGCCGCCAGCCCCGTTTCAGAGACGTAGCTAATGGCCGCGCCCAGCCCGATGATCCCGCCCGTGTTGGGCGTACCCGCCTCGAAGCGCCAGGGCGCACGGGCGTAGGTTGTGCCGTCCGTCAGGCTGACGGTGGCGATCATTGACCCGCCCCCTTCCCACGGCGGCATGGCCTGGAGAATGTCCTCTTTCACATACAACACGCCGATGCCCGTCGGGCCATACAGCTTGTGCCCGGAGAAGACGTAGAAATCGCAGTCCAGGGCCTGAACGTCAACCGCATGGTGCATCACCGCCTGGGCACCATCAATCAACACTTTCGCACCGGCCTGATGGGCTTTGTCGACGATCAGCGCCACCGGATTTTCCGTGCCCAGCACGTTTGAAACGTGGGTCACCGCCACAAGCCGCGTTCTGTCGTCCAGCAGAGCGTCCAGCTTTTCCAGCTGGAGCGTGCCGTCTTCATTCAGGGGGATCACCCGCAGTTGCGCCCCCACACGCTCGCAGAGCATCTGCCAGGGCACGATGTTGGCATGGTGCTCCATCTGGGTGATGATGATGTTATCCCCCGCGTGCACCTGCGCATTGCCCCAGCTGTTAGCCACCAGGTTGATCCCTTCGGTGGTGCCGCGCACGAACACCAGCTCTTCCGGCGAACGCGCGTTGAGGAAGGCTGCAACCTGCGTGCGCACGTTTTCCATGCGCTGGGTCGCCTCGGCGCTCAGGGTGTGGATCCCACGATGTACCGCCGCATAACCGTGGCGGTAAAACTCGGCTTCCGCATCCACCACCTGATTCGGTTTTTGCGCGCTGGCCGCACTGTCGAGATAGGCCAGCGGCAGACCGTTCACTTCACGGGTCAGTACCGGAAAATCTGCCCGGACTTTCTCTACGGGAAATGTCATGCTTCGCCTCCAGGCAGTCGCTGACCGATACGGGCAAGCACCTGCTGTTTAAGTCCGCCATCGGGCAGCGCTTCCGTCAGCTCAGCCGCAAAGGCGTAAATAATCATCTTTTGCGCGGCCTGCTGGTCTATCCCGCGCGAGCGCAGGTAGAACATCTGCTCATCGTCAATACGCCCGACCGTCGCGCCGTGACTGCATTTCACGTCGTCCGCATAGATTTCCAGCTGTGGTTTGGTGTCCACCTCTGCCAGACGTCCCAGCAAGAGGTTGTTGTTGGTCATCTGCCCGTCAGTTTTGATGGCGTGCTGCGCCACGTTGATCAGGCCGTTGAACACCGCACGTCCTTTGTCGCTGACGATGGTTTTGTGCAGCTGACGGCTGTTGCAGTAGCCTTTGTTATGCTCAAGCCAGGTGCGCGTGTCGCACACTTCTGACTTCACCGGCATCGCCAGGCTGTTAATACGCAACGTAGTGTTTTCACCGTTCAGCTGGGTGCTGGTATTGTGGCGCAGCACCGCGCCGCCAAGCAGGAAGCTATGGCTGTACGCCGCGGCATCCTGGCCCAGCAGAATATCGTTGTGGGCGAAGTGGTGACTGAGCGGATTCTCAAACGCCAGCTTGATGTGGTGCAGCTGGGCATTGGCCGCCACGTTCATCGTCAGACGCGAACCGGTAAAATGACGGGTGTCGTTAAGGCTGACGTAATGCTCGATCACCGTCGCCTCCGCCCCTTCTGCCAGCTCAAGATGGTGGCGATAGTGGGCGGTGTTAATCTCATCACCCGCAACGCCCTGGGTGATATGCATCAGCAGCAGCGGTTTCGCCGGACGCTGGTTACGCTTAACGCGAATATGGGTGACAGATTGCGACAGGCTCTCTGTCAGGTGCAGGAAGACTTCAGGCTGAACGGGCGCGTTCAGCGACTGACGTTCATCGTTAATGACGATATCGAACCCGCTCTCCTGCACGCTGTCGCTCAGCTCCGCACGGAACAGACCGTCGACAAACACCAGACGCACGGCATCCACGCTCAGCGCCAGCATGTCGCGCTGATCGGGGCTGACCTGCGCCAGACGGGTGACAAACTCGCCGTTCAGCAGGCCATCCAGCGGGGTATATTTCCAGTTCTCATGTTTACGCGTCGGTAAACCGAGACGCAGCATCTGCTGGAGATGGTGCTGAGCCTGTTCAGAGCGCGCTCCAGCCTGCGCTTCAAACAGCCGGTGCCACTGCTGAAGTGCATTACTGCTGTTCGGTAAGCCAGCCATAACCCTGCTCCTCCAGTTGTTTAACCAGCGTAAAGTCACCGGATTTCACAATGCGTCCCTGGTAAAGCACGTGGACATAGTCCGGCTTGATGTAGTCCAGAATTCGCTGGTAATGTGTCACGATGATAAATGAGCGGTTGCCGTCACGCAGGGAGTTCACCCCGTCGGCAACGATCTTCAGGGCATCGATATCCAGCCCTGAATCGGTCTCATCGAGAATGCACAGCGCTGGCTCCAGAACCGCCATTTGCAGAATATCGTTACGTTTCTTCTCACCGCCGGAGAAACCTACGTTTACCGAGCGGGTCAGCAGATCTTCCGGCATTTTCAACAGCTTGATCTTCTCTTCCATCAGATCCTGGAAGTCAAAGCGATCCAGCGCCTCAAGGCCGCGATACTTGCGCACCGCGTTCAGCGCGGTTTGTAGAAAGAACTGGTTGCTGACGCCCGGAATTTCCACCGGATACTGGAAGGCCATAAAGATGCCCTCGCCGGCACGCTCTTCCGGCGACATCTCCAGCAGATCTTTGCCGTTAAACTCAACGGAGCCGCTGGTAACTTCATAATCTTCGCGTCCTGCCAGCGTCGCTGAAAGCGTACTTTTCCCGGAGCCGTTTGGCCCCATGATGGCGTGAACTTCACCGGGTTTGACGTCAAAATTGAGGCCACGCAGGATCTCTTTCTCTTCCACGCTAACCTGTAAATCTTTAATGCTTAACATGTGCTTTCCTTAACCGACGCTGTGTTCAAGACTAATGGCGAGGAGTTTCTGGGCTTCAACGGCAAATTCCAGCGGCAGTTCAGAGAACACGTCCTTACAGAAGCCGTTAACGATCATTGAAATCGCATCTTCTTCACTGATCCCGCGTTGCAGGCAGTAGAAAAGCTGATCTTCACCAATACGTGACGTAGTTGCCTCATGCTCAAGCTGGGCGCTGTTATTGCGGCATTCGACATACGGGAAGGTATGCGCCCCGCAGTCCGCGCCAATCAGCATGGAGTCACATTGGGTGAAGTTACGCGCGTTGGTTGCCGTCGGCATGATTTTCACCAGCCCGCGATAGCTGTTCTGGCTGTGACCGGCAGAGATCCCTTTGGAGATGATGGTCGATTTGGTGTTTTTACCGATGTGGATCATCTTGGTGCCGGTATCGGCCTGCTGATGACCGCTGGTCAGTGCCACGGAGTAAAACTCACCGATGGAGTTGTCGCCGCGCAGAATACAGCTCGGGTATTTCCAGGTAATGGCGGAGCCGGTTTCTGACTGCGTCCAGGACATTTTGCTGTTTTCGCCTTCGCACAGCGCACGCTTGGTGACGAAGTTCAGAATACCGCCGGTGTTACCGTCGCCCGGGAACCAGTTCTGTACCGTAGAGTACTTCACTTCCGCATCTTTATGGATGATGACCTCCACCACCGCCGCGTGCAGCTGGTAGCTGTCGCGCACAGGAGCGGAGCACCCTTCGATGTAGCTAACGTAGCTGCCTTCATCGGCCACCAGGATGGTGCGTTCAAACTGGCCGGTTTTTTCCGCGTTGATGCGGAAATAGGTCGAGAGCTCCATCGGGCAGCGCACGCCTTTCGGCACGTAGATAAAGG
Source organism: Enterobacter sp. CRENT-193 (assembly GCF_002787395.1). Classification (NCBI taxonomy): domain Bacteria; kingdom Pseudomonadati; phylum Pseudomonadota; class Gammaproteobacteria; order Enterobacterales; family Enterobacteriaceae; genus Enterobacter; species Enterobacter sp. CRENT-193. Next base: position 3,665,982 of record NZ_CP024812.1, read on the forward strand.
TACCGTCTGACGCCACCGCCGCATTCAGTGCCGCGAAGAAGTTATCGTTACTGGGTACCACGGTGCCAATGTACTTTTTCACCAGCTCCGGGTGATCGTGAATGGCTTCCCCGAAGGAGCAGAAAATAATCCCCTGCTCCGCCAGTTTTTCACGGTAGGTGGTTGCCACCGAGACGGAGTCAAAAATGGCGTCTACCGCCACGTCTTTGCCTTCGCGCACGGGCACGCCGAGCTGATTGAACGCCTCTTCCACCTCTTTACTCAGGAAGCTGTTCTCGGCACCGGTTTGCTGTACCGCACCGGGTTGCGAGGCGCAGGTATCATCACAGCTGCCGCAGGAGGGCGCAGAGTAATAGCTATAATCCTGATAGTTCAGCTTATCGTAATGCGCTTTCAGCCAGTGGGGTTCTTCCATCTCCAGCCACGCGCGGAATGCGCTCAGGCGAAACTCCAGCATCCACTCCGGCTCGTTACGTTTCGCCGAAATGGCGCGCACGACCTCTTCGTTGATGCCTTTCGCCAGTTCATCGGTTTGCAGCTGCGTGAAGAAACCCTCTTTATAGTTGAGGTGTCCGCCGCTCCAGGTGTTTACATCACTCGTTGCTTCAGTATTACGAGACATAGTACCGCCTATACCCCAAAGCTTTCGCCGCAGCCGCATTCGTTCTGGGCTTTCGGGTTATGAAATTTGAATAACTGGTTTAAACCTTCCCGAACGTAGTCGACTTCGGTTCCATCGATAAAAGGCATCGCCTGTAGTGCGACGTATAACTTTGCACCGTCGGTTTCAAAGACCAGATCGTCCTTTTCAGGTTCGGTTACGGTATCCAGCACGTAGCCAAATCCCGCGCAGCCAGTCTGCTTAACGCCTAAGCGTACGCCGAGGATGTCGGGATTTTTTGCCACCAGCTCATGAATATGCGCCGCCGCCGCGGGCGTCAGCGTTAAGCCACGCCAGGCAAAATCGGCCGGATTGAAGGTTTCTGAATGCAGTTCCATAGGTCCACCTCATCTGATAAGCCACCAGGGCATAACACCATGTTAGTGATAACGATTATCACTTCAACCCCCTGCGAGCAGGGGCTTTGGGCTAAACCGCCCTTTTTGGCTACTTTCATTAAGCATAGACCCTGTGACGGGATGCGGATGGGATGGTTAGATTTGTTCAATGCATTGATAAATAATGCATTTCATAAGAAAGGCGGTCAGGTAGCGGGCAATGATAAAAATTGTATTGGAAATACCTATTTTTAAGATAGCTAAAGTACGCCCAGGCACCAAATACATTATTTACGTATGCCTCCCCCTTAAGCCAGGTTCTTTTTAATCCTTTTTTGCCTTACCTGGGCGCGCATATAGACGTTTAATGGATGAGTTAACCATTTTTTATCAGTCTGATAGTGGTTAAATTCCGCTCATGATTATTTACATAAACTCGTCCCTTTTCGGCGTAATGTTTCCCTTTTTAACCACTCATTCAGTAAGGGATCAAATTATGTGGAGTGCCCATAAAGCCGCAGTTCATTCTCGCCAGCATGCAGATCAGTATAGCCAAAGAAGATGTGCAGAATTTGTTTCAAAATCCATTCGCTCCGGCGGTGCTAATCTACAGAACACACTTTATGCTAAGGATATGAAAAGCAATTTAATTCTGGCGATCCTGCTTCTGCCCACTCTCGCATCCGCTGCACAGAAGTTCCCCCCTGAGGTATCCGCTGCCCTTCAGTTTAATAAGTGGTACATCTCGCAAATTATTATCGGGAAAGAGCCCCTGAAAAACTATGAAGCGCTGAGGCCATATGTAACCCGCGAAACTATCAGCAAACTCAAAGCCATGGATAAGCTGGATCCAGATGAATATGACGTGCCTGACGTCGATATGTTCATCAAGGCTCAGGGATATGAAGATGACTGGGGCATCGTCAGTGCACGGGCGCTGGATTACGATGCCGCCTGTATGCAGGTTTATATCTCATTCGGCAAAAAGCGGGATCACACCGTGATTGACTGCATGGTCAAGGAAGATGGCGTGTGGAAAGTTGAATCCGTGGCCAGTATGAATATTTCAGACAACCTAATGATGGAATAAACCGACGATATGACAGGGGTACTGATGCTATGCATCTTCGCGGATACCCCTGTCGTATCGCCAGAAGGCAAAATCCCGCACTGGCGGTTTACCGTTGGCCCCCTTAACATCAGTGATGGATCGAAACGGCGAAACCCTGTTCACGCCAGTGGTCGAGCTGCTCCTGTTGACGAGGCGTAGGCGCTTTACCGGTCCAGACGAAGATTTTTTGCCCGGGGAAGAGTTCCGGACGCGGAGAATCAATCGGCTCAGCCAGCACGTCGATATGCCAGCCTTTGTAGGCAAGACGGGCCGCTTCCAGCCACAAATGCGTACGGTCGTCGCACTCCCACCCAATCAGCAGCGCATCCTTACCTGCTTTTTTTCGCGACTCACCCAGGCTTGCAACGGCAAACTCAATCAGGACACCGTCCAGCAGGCTCGCCATGTGACGCACCGTATTCTGGTCCTGGTTCATTCGCTGCCGCACAGGGGTGATGATGTTATCTATCAGAACATCCATCGCATGGTCACGGCGGAACTCGCCGATTTTGGCGCGCAGTTTTGCCGGGCTGGCATAGCGCAGAACGGTTAACATCTCTTCCTGAAACGATGCCCAGTTCCCCTGAGTCATCACTTCTGTATTTTCAAGAAGCGCTTTTACTTTACCGACCGAAACACCCGTTTTCATCAGGCGTTTGATCTCTTCGATACGCAGGATATCTTCATCGTCAAACTGACGATGGCCCCCTTCGCTTCGCTGCGGCTTCAACAATCCATAACGGCGCTGCCAGGCACGCAACGTAACGGGGTTGATACCGCATCGTTCGGCCACTTCGCCGATACTGTAATAGGCCATTAACTCCCTCACGCACAATACTTCCATACCTAACCAAACCAACCTTATCAGATTGTACAAATCATTTGTATAACTAACTCCTCGTTCTGAGACAAGTGAATGGCTCAAAGAACCACTCACTCGTTAATATATTGTTGTATAAATTTAGCCGTACGTACAGGTCACTTTTAACAGTTACGTACAGGTTTTTTATAAATCGTACTTTTTCTCGGGCCAGGCAATCGCCGGAATGCCCCCCAGACGCGGACTGGCGAAAAGGTGACCCTGGAACTGAGAAATCCCGGCAGATTCCAGCCACATCCACTCTTCAGCTAGCTCTACGCCTACCGCACAGAACAGAATTTCCAGGGAGGCGCAGCATTTAATGATTGACTGAATGATTGCCTGACGCGGGCCGCTGTTGTGCACGTTAGCAATCAAATCACGGTTGATCTTGATTCTGTCCGGCTGGAACTGGGCCAGCAGTTGCAGACCGGCGAATCCCGCGCCAAAGTGATCGATGGCCACGCTGATCCCGGCGCTTTTAAGCTGTCTGACCGCGCTGGTGAACTCTTCGAAGCGCGAGATCGCCTCGCTCTCGGTGAACTCGACCACAATTTGCTCCGGCACAAAACCGTTCGCCTCAATTGCCGTCAGTAAAAAATCGACGGCGCCAGGAACATTGACCAGCGTCATCGGCAACAGATTAATGGACAACGTTTGAGTCTGTAGGCCCAGCGCGCTGGCCATCGACAAAGCCACCTGCTTACTCTTCAGATCCGATTCGTACAGCGCCTCACGCGACAGGTTGGCAAAGTAACTTTCCGGGGACTCACCGGACGGCGTGCGGATCAGGGCTTCCCAGGAAACCACCTGCTGCATAAACGGATCGACGATAGGTTGAAATGCGAAACTACAGTCCGCGCCCTTTGCCACTACCGTTGGCTGGGAGGATAATGGCGTGTTTTCGGTGACAAACTCCCAGGCGTCAGCCGGAGGCAGCTCAAAGTAGTTGGCTTTTTCAGTGGCCTCAACGAAGGTGCGGAAAAATTGTAGGGCGCGATCGTTATAGGTCAGCTGATAGCGGGTTGTGCCTTTATCGAGTACCTTTTGTAGCACTTCGTCGGTGTCGTACTGACGAAGGTCAAAGAGCTCCATACCTACGTTGCCAAAACGTCTTGAAGGCCCGTGATCGCTTAATAATTCGACCACGTTGTGATGCCGTGGGTCACGGCAGATGAGCTGATAGATCTCCTTAACGTTATCAGCGGGCCCTTCAAGTAACTGAAAGAAGTGTGTGCCGTTAAACAGCAAAATCCCCGTCACATCGAACTGGCGATTTCTACAATTTGCAGCAGCGACCATGTCTTCCAGCGCTTTCACTGGAACGTCCTCGCAGATATGACTGCGGTAAATAATGGTTGTGAGCATGCTAATCCTGAAGATTGAGGGGGTGACCACGAAAACACGTGGGGAGAACTCTGTTATAGCACATTAATTACCCAATAAATAATTTACATCTCAACAATTTACATGACTTCTTTGCGCCTTTTCCGGACTTGTACAACTCTGCAACGCCACTTCGAATTGTACAATATATTTTGTGAATTTAGCAGTAAGCTGTATACATATAACCATATGATAAATATATACTTTATCAAATATATAATAAAATATTTAAAAAATTGTACATTTTTAATGTACAGATTTGAAAATTATGTATACCTTAAATGTAACGTTACTGATTACGAAAATTTACAGGAGCGAAACATGCAGCAGAACGGACACCTCGCAGACACAGCAACAGCAATTGCGCAGTACTTCGAAAAAGCCGCGCTTCCAACCCAACAGGAAACATTGGGTCAGGTTGTTGTTGAAATCCTTAGCGACGGGCGGAATCTGAATCGCAAATCGCTCTGCACAAAACTGTTAAGTCGCCTTGAAAAGGCCAATGGCCCGGAAGAGGAGCATCATTATCACATGCTTCTTGGCCTGCTCTTCGAACGTTAATGTTATGAACAGCAGTGATGCGGACAGACTGATCGACCAGCTTATTGGAGAAGCCGCTCTTTCACTTTTGAAGGAGCGCGGTCCTGTAACGACCGAGGGATTGGTTCAGCGTCTGCGTAACATGCAAGCCTGTGAGACGGATCCCCAGCGGCGGGAGACATTAGCGAGGGTGATAGCTGAAATCAGCTCTGGCACGGTCGCTTTTAAAGGTCGCAGAACCGCACAAGGACGAATTCAGAGAGAGGGATCTCTCAAAAATAACCGAGACAATGTAGTGCCGTTATTTGGAAATGGAAAACCGTCCGATCCCAAAAAGATACATTGACTACAACTTTACAGCTACGGTGAGAACAAATGAGACAAAATATTCAGCTTCAACCCGAATACCACTCCGCCTTTTTAGATAGCGCGTTGTCGGAGTATTTCCGTCACGCAGGCGATCGCTTTGCTGAAGAGTCTGCCATTTTTTCGACTGCGGTTCGTTGTGTTCTTGCTTCCGAAGGTCATCTGACCAACAAAGCGATCATTCTCTGGCTGATCCAGACGCTGGAATCCACCGACGATGTCGTTAAGGCGGATGTGATCCGCAAGACGCTGGAAATTGTCGTCGGTTACACCATGGACGATCTTTAACGCCTCTCTCTTCCCATCTCTTCGGATAGCGTGTCATCGTCAATTCTGACGAACGGACTGACGATGACACGTCCTCTCTCCCCTAACGCCCTGTTAATCAAGCACGCCGAATGTGGCATGGATCCTGCTTAGTCCGCTAAGGGACTGGGCTTTCCAGTAAACATTGCTTCATTTCTTAACAGGTCTGTTATTGATGAAAAAAACCGCCAGCGTCTGCCCGTACTGCGGTGCAGGCTGCAAACTTAACCTCGTCGTTAAAAATAACCGGATTATCCGTGCCGAAGCCGCTGATGGCGTAACTAATCAGGGCACGCTTTGCCTGAAAGGGTTCTACGGCTGGGACTTTCTTAATGATACACGGCTGCTTACCCCCCGCCTGACGCAGCCCATGATCCGCTACAGCAAAGGGGAGGCCTTTACCCCTGTTACCTGGGAAGAGGCCATTCGCTATACCGCTTACAGGCTTAAAAGCATCAAAGATCAGTACGGCCCTCGGTCCATTATGACCACGGGTTCCTCGCGGGGAACGGGCAATGAGACCAACTATGTGATGCAAAAATTTGCCCGTGCGGTGCTGAATACTAACAACGTCGACTGCTGCGCCCGCGTCTGTCACGGTCCGTCCGTTGCCGGTTTACAGGAGACCCTCGGCAACGGCGCCATGAGCAATTCCATTAACGATATTGAAAACTCAAAATGCCTGCTGGTATTCGGCTATAACTGCGCCGACTCTCACCCCATCGTCGCCCGACGCGTGCTTAAAGCACGTGAAAATGGCGCTAAAATCATTGTCTGCGATCCGCGTCATATTGAAACGGCACGCATTGCCGATCTTCATCTTCAGTTAAAAAATGGCAGTAACATGGCGCTGGTCAATGCCTTTGGCTATGTCCTGCTTGAAGAGGAATTGTACGACAAAAACTACGTTGCTCGCTTTACAGAAGGGCTTGAGGCGTACCGACTGACGGTAAAAGATTACGCACCCGAGCAGGTTGAACATCTGACGGGGATCCCCGCGCGGGATGTTCGTCAGGCAATTCGCATGTTCGCAGCGGCGCCTTCAGCAACGGTGATGTGGGGTATGGGCGTCACGCAGTTTGGTCAGGCGGTCGATGTGGTGAAAGGTCTCTCCAGCCTGGCACTGCTGACCGGCAATCTGGGCCGCCCTGCCGTCGGCGTGGGGCCGGTTCGCGGGCAAAATAACGTTCAGGGCGCCTGCGATATGGGTGTTCTGCCCAATATGTTCCCCGGCTACCAGGACGTCACTGATCCGGCGGTCAGACTGAAATTTGCCGATGCGTGGAAAATCAATGTCAACCGGATGGACGATCGCGTCGGAACGCGTATCACCGAAGTGCCGCATCTCGCGCTGGAAGGTAAGATCAAAGCGTATTACATCATGGGGGAAGATCCGCTTCAGACAGAAGCCGATCTGGGTCTGGTCCGCCGCGGCTTTGAGGCGCTCGATTTTGTGGTGGTTCAGGACATCTTTATGACCAAAACGGCAGAGCTGGCTGACGTGCTGCTCCCTGCCACCTCATGGGGAGAACACGCCGGTGTGTTCACCTGTGCCGATCGCGGCTTTCAGCGTTTCGGCAAAGCCATTGAGCCCAGCGGCAATGTCAGGCGCGACTGGGAGATCATCAGCCTGCTGGCCACGGAAATGGGCTATCCCATGCATTACGAGGATAACCAGCAGATCTGGGACGAAATGCGCGAGCTGTGCCCCCTCTTCTACGGCGTGACCTACGAAAAAATGGGCGAGATGGGTCATGTGCAGTGGCCCTGTCCAACCCTCGATCATCCCGGCACTCCCTACCTGTACAAGGATAATCAGTTCGACACCCCCACTGGCAAAGGCCAGCTATTTGCCGCCCCCTGGCGCGCCCCGGCGGAGACACCGGATGCGGATTACCCGCTGGTACTGTGCACAGTGCGCGAAGTGGGCCACTACTCCTGCCGCTCCATGACCGGGAACTGCGCGGCGCTGCAAAGCCTGGCCGACGAGCCGGGCCGGGTGCAAATTAACCCGGCCGACGCGGATGAACGGGGGATTGCAGAAGGCCAGCTGGTCTGGGTACGTTCACGCCGGGGTAAAGTGATCACCCGCGCCAGCATCAGCGAGCGCATCAATGCGGGTGCAATCTATATGACCTACCAGTGGTGGATTGGCGCCTGTAATGAGCTGACGCAGGATAATCTCGACCCGATCTCCAGAACGCCGGAAACGAAGTATTGCGCCGTGCAGCTTGAGGCAATCGAGGACCAGCGCTGGGCGGAGGATTTTGCGGCTTCCGCGTACCAGACCATGAAGACGCGGTTGATCGCTGCGGTTAACGTTTAAATGCTTGCCGGGTGGCGGCTATCGCTGCCCGGCCAGCTATCCGCTGCCGTTTCAGGCTATTTGTTGTGCATAATTATTTTCCAGGTAATCGCGAAGCAGGTTCGGCCAGCTCTTTTTCTCCATCAGCCTTCTCAACAGTACGATCAGCTCGTAATCGCTTCGCAGATTAAATTTTTGCATCATCATATATTTATGGGTAAAGACCGTTTTTTCGCTCATCTCCAGCGCCTGAGCGGTCTGCACTACCGACAGCCCTCGGTAAAAATTGACCAGAATACGAATTTGTTGCCGGGATAACCCTTTATGCTGGCAGTCGAAACAGGTCTTTTTATTCCAGGTGTAACCCGGTAATTGCGTCGTGAACCACGCAATAAACAGAACGCCGCTTATACGATCAAGCGATGCCCGGCGAGGAAGAAAAATAATGTCCTGAAAGCAGGAAGGCAGCGCCGAAAAGCGCAGCTCATCGTCGACGAGACCTATCACAATTCCTTTTTGCCGGGCCAGTAATTCCGGAAAACAGGTCAGCGTTTCCCCCTGACATAATGAAAGAACAATAATATCGGCCTGGCTGACGTTTTCATTGGTCAGCGCCAGGTGAAAAGTGATGGAGCGATGAAAGTTATGCTTAAAAAAATCTTCGAAAAAGCTCTGTAGTCCAGCCTGAAAAAACAGATCCGTTTCCTGAATCAGAATATTTAACATAGTTCACACCAACGTCTTTAAAAAAGGCTTATCACCGGCATTCAGTTGTACTGCATCGTCATCACCACAACCGCGCGGATGCTTCCCGGCGTGGCGCCCCCCGTCATGGATTTTACCGAGGCCAGCATAGCTAATGTCGCGGTTCTGTCCGCGGCAATGGTCTGGGTCATGCTGGAGCCTGTTCCTTTAAGCGCACCGGTTTGGGCATCGCGCATGGCTATCGCCACATGTGTGGCCGAACCGCTGTTCATAAAATAGTCCGCACCCGCCTCAGGATCGGGGCTGCCGGTGAAAGCGACGGTCACACTCTGCGTTCCCGTTGGGCACTGGGTAAACAGCAGACTGAAAGGCACCGGATCCGATGTTGAGCCCGGCGTCGCCATATTGGTTGCCTGAATATTGCCCAGATTGACATCGAGATTGTTATTGCCGCCATTGAATATGCATGGCGACGCCACGATATTTCCCGTCACACCGATGTTGACGCTATCAGCGGAGCATACCTTCCCGCTGAGTAAGGCAAGTAACAGTAGTGTCCTGCATCTTATTTTCATCTTCTTACCTGCTACTGGTAGGTCAAATTCAGGGTGGCGGAGGCATTCGCTGAACCTGACTCCACGCGGGTTAACGTCTGGTAATATCGGGCCGTTAATGGCAACGTCTCTTGCCCCCCGGCAGACTGCCGCAAAAATAGTCGGCTGTTCATCACCAGCGGTGCACCGTTATAGATTAGCTGCACCCCCACCCCTTTTGCAGTGCCGGCATTTCCCTGCCCGGTTAAGGCCATCACGCTGGTATTGGCGCTGTCCGGATTCTGTATTCCACTGAGCGAGACCGTAATATTGGTTCCGGCGGCGCAGGTTAAGCCCAGGTTTTGCGTGTTCTGTGCTCCCGCTGGCGTGGTGCCCACCACGGTGCCGAACGCCGAAGCGGGAATATCCCCTATCGGAAACGTCAGCTGGGCCGTATTCACCGTGCACGCCAGGGCATTGATGTTGCCGGAGGTGAGCTGCGTGGTCAGACCGTCACGGTAGAGGCCGTCGCTTCCCTGAAGCGTCACGACGCCAATCACCCCCGGGGTTAATGCCCCCGATGAGACCGGGCCGGTCACCACCAGCTCAATCCTCCCGCCGTACCAGTCCACATAGGAGGTCTGCGCATTGTACGAGAACGTATTGCTCGGGTTTTCAAAATAGCCGTTGGAGGAAAAGCGTATCCCTATCCCGCTGACGTTCGTGTTGTAAACATGGTTGCCGTAGCTGCTCAACGTGGCGCTGTTGTAGCGCATGCTGAATCCCAGCATCAGCGGATTCGTACACCCGGTAAGATAGGAGCCTGTGGCTGACGCCGCGCCGGAAAATACCACCGTGCCGACAGGCGCATCGCGCTGCACGTTGATCGTCCCCACGGACAGGGTGGAAAGCTGTGGGATGATGGTGGTGCAGGTACCGGCACGAGCGATACTTCCCGCCGCGAGCAAACAGAGCAGCAGCATCGTGTTAAGACATTTCATGTTAGCGTTCCTGACGGCAGGTGGCGCGCATATCAGCGATCCCACCGTACGTTGAGTGATTCGGCAGCGTGAAATCAGCGCGGCATTGCTGGCTGGATTGACTTCCCCATGTGGCGACTAACGTTCCCTGCTCGCGCATCCCGGTTAAATAGACCTGACCGCGGTCGCCGACAATAAAACTGCCGCTGTCATCACCCACAAGGGTGACCACCGCCCCAAACGGAACGGCGCGGTCATTGTCGGTCAAGGTCATCAGCACCCGGCGACCTGACTTCGGCAGATAATCGGCTCTCACCACCGCTCCCCGCGTCGGCGTCACCGTGCGGGTGTTGATCTCCAGCTCTACATCGTCCGGCATCGTTTCCGGGTCGAGGGTGAGATCGTTTTTCCGGTAGACAGAAAGGTTGCTCACGACCGTATATCCGCGAAAATCTGTCCGTACACCGGGCTGATTGCGGATATCCACGTCGTGGGCGCCTGGGGCTTTGATTAAGACGCTGGTCTCCCCCAGCGGCTGGGAAAGCGTGATGCCATCAGCATGGGCGAGAATGCCGCCTTGCAGCCCGTAATTCAGGCGTTCACTGTTTTTGTCATAACCATAACCTGCCGTGACTTCGCCATAGGTGCCTTTATAGTCCGCGTTCACGTTGCCGGTATTCCCCACGCCCTCTGTGCCATATCCCTGCTGGACGTTCCAGCTCAGGGCACGGTTCTCGAGTGCCACCCCGTTCAGGCCGACGTTATGCGTCGTCCCGTTATTGCTGCTGGCGTTCATGCCATAGTTAGCCCATGTCTGCGGCAAAAATTTATCCAGCGGAATGCTGACGTTGAACGACAGAAGCTGGTCGTGGTCAGCGTTTTTTTGGCTTTTGCGGTTTTCTGACGCTGAGCGGACATTTTTGCTGTAGGTCCATGTCAGGCCATAGCTGATGTTGTGCCAGTAGTTGCTATAGCCGACGCTCCACGAAGCCATCGACTTACCGTCATTCCAGTAATCTTCCCGCGCCGCACTGAGGGTAAGCGCGCCCAGGTTGTCCCCCAGCGTCTGGCTCATCGTCAGCTCGGCACGGTTACGTCGCCTGTCCTGAAGCGCGCTGCTGTCGCCGTACGAACCGAGGACGTCCTGCATCCCGTAATAGCCGCGGGTCGAGTAGCGATACCCGGCAATCGAAAAGTTGGTTCCGGTAGTGATAAAATTCTTGCTGTATCTGGCCCGCCACGACTGACCGTTTGTTTTCGCGGTATGCTCCGGCGTTGACCAGCCCAGGGTGACGTCTGCGGATACTGCCCCGAGATCGCCCATGTTCTTGCCCATCCCCAGAGCCGCCGACTGGTACTTATCTGCCCCCTGGACGCCGCCATAGAGCGTGATGCCGTGAGGGAGGCCGTAAATTCCGGTCAGTTGCCCGAAGGGGGTTTTCTCCACGCTACGGTTATACGAGCGATATTGCCCGGCGGTAAGGGCATATTTCAGTCGCCCCTCCCGTTGCAGGACCGGCAGCGAAGCGTACGGCAGGGTGAAATGTTGCTCACTGCCATCGGCTTCGACGATCGTGACATCAAGATCGCCCGCGCCGCCGGTGGGATACATATCCGCGATCTCAAACGCGCCCGGCGCCACGTAGCTTTGGTAGATTTGATAGCCATTCTGACGCACCACGACCTGCGCGTTAGTTCGCGCAATACCGCGCACCACCGGCGCATAGCCTTTCAGGGAATCCGGCAGCATATCGTCGTCGGACGCCAGCTGGACGCCGCGAAACGGCATGCTGTCAAAGACATCGGCAGGCGCGGAACTGTCTCCGAGCGTAAGCTGGGCTTGCAGGGGAATAATCGCGCGCTGAATCAAGGTGTAGACGTTGTCCCACTTATCCTGGCCGGACGCATCGCGGGACCAGGTGGTGTAGTTGCGTAACCGCCAGGGACCGACGTTGATCCCCGGCCGCAGGTTTGCATACTGGCTGTCGCTGCGGGTGCCTGCCCCGCTTCTTGCCCGGCTGTTTGCCCCGCTCAGGCTGTAGTTGAGCATGGCCGCGGTAATGCCTTCATCCCACATATCCGGCGGAACGTAACCTCTCGCTGGCAGGTCTATGGCCGCCTGTGGGATGCTGATCGCCAGGCGCTGGGCGCCAAACTGGAAATCCGCGCTGGCCTGTGGAATCGCCCTGAGATCGGCGCATTCTCCTTCCGCGGCGTCGAGCTGCGGGAAAAGCGCCGTTTTCACGCCCCACGCTTTTAACTGCCCGATACTCAGGCACGGCTGCAACGTTTCACTGCCGTTAGCATCCTTCACTGCCATGAAACGAATATCCCGCGTTTCCAGCAGCCGATCGTCAAGAATAATATCAACATGGTATGTCCCGGGCGCCTGCGAGCCGGATTCAAAGGCAGATAAATCCGCTTTCCCCATTCCGGGATTATCCAGCTCAACCAGTTCCGTATTAAACGTCTCACTGGCATACAGTGTGGAAGAGACACCAGCAAGCGCGAGGGCAATAAATATTGCCAGGCGCGCAGGCTGCATTGTATTCAATGCCGTTGTCATGACGAGCACCTGATTAACGCGTAAGGATCACAAACTGGCCCGGTGTAATTCACCAGGGCTGCCATAATCGTTAATGACTTTAAACGTCAGCGTATTGCCACTGGTTCCATTCGGTAACGGGAAACGGGCTGTGCCCGAAGGCATCACATACGTGACATCGTCAAGTTTCTTATTACCCAACGTAATTTCATTGAAATTGATAACGTACGGCGTTGGATTATTAACCAGAAGGGTATTTCCCGCACGACGCCAGGTTAATTTATTGGCCTGCTCCTCGGGGGTAGACGCACGAAGAGCCTCTGGTCGATAAATTAATTTGATGCGCGTTTTGACGGCAATTTGCAGCGAGTTCATCTGCTTAGAGGCTGACGGAATAGCTTTGATGTTCAGCCAGAATAAACTCTCCTGCCCTTGAGGCAGAGAGCCTGCCATGACAATACGCTCGAGGTTTTTTTGCCCGCCGTCCAGCCGATACAGCGGAGGAGTAATAATAAAAGGCGCTTTACCCGATTGTTCATCCTGAACATCTATCCACGACTGAATTAAATAAGGAACGTTATCAGGATTCGTAATATTTATTGACGCTTCTTTTTTAGCCCCATCAAAAATAACACGGGTGCCGCCAATAATTACTCCTGCACTGGCGGATGTTAACGTCAGCGGTAACAGCGCCATAACCAGGCCCGTTGTGGTGATAAAACGCATTTTTTTACCTCATAAAACAAGGGGCCAGGCGGCCCCCTGCTAATTACTGCCATTGACTTAGTTGTACACCACAGAGAAGTTCGCGACCGAGTTAGCCGGGCCCGCGGTAACGGATGCCGCGGTGGAAATATACTGCGCGTAGAAGCTCAACGTATTATCAGCCGTACTGCTGAGTGCGTAGGTATAGCTGTTGCTGCCGTGCAGCGGCAGATCGGCTTTATCTGCCGTCATCAGGTTAATCGCCACCCCGGTAGCCGCTCCCGCCACGGACGTATCAATCGCCAGCAGGCTGGCGTTGGTTAAATCCGGCGTGCCATCAAAACGGACTTTTGCATTGGTGACCGTTACCGGACAGTTTTTCAAAATAATATTAAACTGCGTCGCAGCCGTTCTCGCCCCGGTTGTCGGGAATTCCGTTTTATAATAATCGCCCAATACCACCACCTGATTCTGGGATGCCACATCAACGTCGCAGGCAGAATCCAGAATATTTCCGTTAAAATTAACGGTACCGGCCGCTGCCAATGCATTGGTCATAGTGAGTACAGAACCTGCCGCTAACATTGCCATCATCAATTTTTTATTCATAATTTTATATCCCGTATTACTCTATTTATTACCGACATTCAGTTGCAGAAATTAAACCCCTTCCGACGAGTCAAAATTTATACAACTCCTTTTCCGCATACAATCAATTTTGAGGTCTAGCTGTAGACCCTCTTTTAACAAATAAAAAACATATTCACTCGGGAATAGCTTAAGAATAATGTCCACAGTCTACTTTTAGACCTGAACAAAAAAAGTTGCAATTTCAATTAATTAACACTTAAAAAAAGATAAGTCTATAATTAGACTCGCTGCTAACATTCCCTGACCTGCTGTTTTTTAAGATAATTCTTTATGCCGATCAAAAAATGATCGCATCAGTCAGTGAGGTCTCAAATGAATACCCGATTCGCGCCTGAGTCAGAAATTGATAAATCAACAGTGCTCGGCGCTAAGCCTTTTAAGCACATTGAAAAAATAATCGATAATGTTTTGCCGCATGCGGAGAGAGGCATTATTGCCAGAGGAGAAATTATCCATTATTGCTCCGGCGATACCCGTCAATGCTTTTTACTGTTGCATGGCAGCGTGGCGTTGCACCGTCGCGGGGACGGTATCGTCTTAAATTCTGAATCTGCGCCATTTATACTCGGCGTGAGCAGCCAGTTATCGTCTGAGCACCTGTACGTCAGAGCGCTGGAAACCTCAGAGGTGGCCAGCGTTTCGCTGGCGCGTTTCAATCATGTTGTCGCACAACAGAATTTATGGGAGCACTTCTCAAACCTGCTGATCTATACCGCATCGCGCGTTTACGAACATTGCGCCCAGATATCGCAAATGTCGGCTTATGACATTATCCGCTTTCAGCTGGTTGAGTTGATGCAGGAGCCTGAAGCCATTAGACAAAACATTACCGCCGCAGCCTATATCAAAAGCCGCACCTATCTTTCACGCAGCGGCATTATGCGGATCCTCGCGGAGTTGCGGACGGGGAAATACATCACCATGGAGCGTGGCGTTCTAGTAGAGATCCATCACTTACCCCGTAAATACTGAGGCTGTATTTATCTCTGGAGAAGGTGGAAAAGAAGAGCGACACTATAGAGAGTACAGTCTCTTTCCAGGTTAACGCTATGTCTTCTGACAAACCATCGCATCGCGGATCTCCCTATGCTCAGGAACTGATTTCTCATTTACAGCCGCACTGCACCACGCATAAAACCGATCCCGGCGAGCAACTTAATCTCCAGGTAAACGGGCAGAGCATGTGTTATTTAATTCTTGACGGCACGGTCGCCATATACAGAAGAAGCGACGACATGATGCTTTCGACGGCGCGCAGTCCCGCCCTGTTTGGCCTCGCTAACCTGACGGACATCTATTTTACCGACTACCTTCGAACGGTAACGCCTTGCCTGATTGGTGTGCTCACGACCGATCGGGCGGCTGAAATTATCAAAGAGAAGGCGCTGTGGGGGCTGCTTTCTAATCATCTGATGTTTGTCTATAACCGGCTTTATCACAACGTCATGCCGAAAGGCGCGCCAACCGCGTACGAGATGATTCGCCAGCAGCTCGTGCTGCTGATGCAGGAAGATGACAGCTACCGACGTAGCGTGACGGCGGAAAGGTATATCAGGGATAAAACCCAGCTTTCCCGCAGCGGCGTAATGCGGATCCTGGCTGACCTGAAAACGGGCGGGTTCATCGAAATGGAAGAAGGCCGGCTGATTAAAATTAACAAACTGCCTGCCAGATACTGACTGTCAGACACAAAAAAGGCCGCGCTTGCGGCCTTTTCTTCACTGCTTAATGGACGTGAACGCCCAACCGCCAGGCAAAGTAGATCTCTTCTTTCAGTTCGTTTGAAGAGAGCGCCAGCAAATCCGTAAATTCCAGCTCAAGCTGTTTCAGCTTTTTCAGGTACTGCGCGGGAGACAGATTGCTTTTATCGCGACGTAAATATTCAATTGCCAGCTGTGTTGGGGTTATTTCAGTATCCATGATGTCCTCGCTTATGTTCAAAACGTGACCAGTATATCACAATCAGGCGGCTAATTTTTGACCAAAAGCAAGACATCCGGAAACTTTACACAACGGCCGTCGTCAGCCTTGATGAACAACACAGGCGATCCTGCTCGTCCAGGATATCAATCTGCCACACCTGATGACGGCTTCCGGCATGCAGCGCCCGGCAGACGCCGCGCACGCGCCCGCTGCGAACGGAGCGGATGTGGTTGGCATTGACCTCCAGACCTACCACCTTCTGCTCTCCTTCCGTACACAGGTAGCCCGCCACCGATCCCAGCGTTTCGGCCAGCACGACGGACGCGCCGCCGTGTAACAGGCCAAACGGTTGATGAGTACGGCAGTCTACCGGCATCGTCGCTTCCAGTTCGTTGTCGCCAATGCGCGTGAACTGGATGTCCAGCAAACCGACCATGTTCTCCGCGCCCATGGCATTTAAGGCCTCCAGCGTGACCGCACGTTTCCAGATCATCCGATAATCTCCAGTAAAGCCTGCAATGGATGGCGAACGCCGTTACCTTCCACCCGTTTCACCTGGCTGCGGCAGGAGTAGCCCGTCGCCAGACAGCGGTTGCGTGGCAGGCGCTGCATCGCCTGATGCCACGACAGCTCGTAAATGCCGAGCGAATTAGCGTGGTTTTTGACTTCATGGCCGTAGGTTCCGGCCATACCGCAGCAGCCCACGTTGACGCTTTCCAGCTTCGCGCCAAACCGGGCGAAGATAGAAGCCCACTGGGCAGGCGCCGTCGGCAGCGCCGTCACTTCGGTGCAGTGCCCAAACAGGTACCAGGATTCTCCGCTGACCTCCTGAGGGGGCGTTTGCGTCAGCACCGCAGGCAGCCACTCGTGTACCAGTAAGACTTGAAAATCACCGCGCTTATCGCCGAGAGTCTGCTTATATTCGTCCCGGTAACAGAGCACCAGCGCCGGATCGACGCCCACCATCGGCATGCCGAGCTGCGCCACGCGATTCAGAAAATCTGAAGTTTTCTGCGCGGTTTTCGCAAAGCGGGTGAGGAAGCCTTTAATGTGCTGCGCCTTGCCGTTCGGCGAGAACGGCAGCACCACCGGCTGGTAGCCGATTTTCTCGGCCAGTCGGACAAAATCGGCCACCACCTGCGCATCGTAATAGCTGGTAAATGGATCCTGCACCACCAGCACCACCTTCGCTTTCTGCTCAGGGCTTAATGCTTCCAGTTGTTCCAGGGTCATATTCGCCGAGCGGTGCCCCACCAGCCGACGCTGGAGCGATGGCACCGACAGCAGCGGCAGATCCACCATGCCGATATGTTTTTCAGACAGTTTTCGCACCAGTGGCTGGTTGATAAAGAAGTTAAAGGTTTTTGGCGCACGGGCCATCAGCGGCGCGTAACTCTCCACCGTTGCTACCAGATGATCGCGCATCGGGCGCAGATAACGCGTGTGGTACAGCTGGAGGAAGCGGGAACGGAATTCCGGTACGTCAATTTTAATTGGGCACTGGGTTGAACACGCCTTACACGCCAGGCAGCCGGACATCGCCTCTTTCACCTCATGCGAGAAATCGTATTCGCCTTTGTTCGCATGCCAGCTGTTGCGGGTGCGTTCGATAAGCCCGCGCAGGCTCGCGCGTTTTTCCGGCAGCTCCTGTTCCAGCTTGAGCGGGTCAACGCCGCGGTCGGCCAGCAGGCGCAGCCATTCGCGCACCAGCGTGGCACGCCCTTTTGGGGAGTGGATGCGGTTGCTGGTGATTTTCATCGACGGACACATCGGGCTTTTCACATCGAAGTTAAAGCACAGCCCGTTGCCGTTACACTCCATCGCGCCGCGCCAGGAAGCGCGTACCGCAATCGGAATTTGGCGGTCATAGGTGCCGCGCTTAACGGCATCCACCTGCAACATCGGCGCATCAACGCCCTCCGGCGGGCAGATTTTTCCCGGATTGAGGCGGTTATCAGGATCGAACGCGGCCTTCACCTTACGCAGCTCGGCGTAGAGCTGTTCGCCAAAAAAGGCCGGGCTGTACTCGGCGCGGAACCCCTTGCCGTGCTCGCCCCACAGCAAACCGCCGTATTTGGCCGTGAGGGCCACGACCTCGTCGGAGATCGCCTTCATCAGGATCTCCTGCTGCGGATCGCACATGTCCAGCGCCGGGCGCACGTGCAGCACGCCCGCGTCAACGTGCCCGAACATGCCATAGCTCAGACCATGGCTGTCGAGCAGCGCGCGAAACTCCACGATATAATCCGCCAGATGTTCCGGCGGCACGCAGGTATCTTCCGCAAACGGAATCGGCTTCGCCGCCCCTTTCGCGTTGCCGAGCAGCCCCACCGCCTTTTTACGCATCGCGTAGATTCGCTCGATGCCGGAGAGATCGTTACACAGCTGCCAGCCAATGACGCCGCCTTCCCCCTGCGCAATCAGCTCGTCCAGACGCTGGCAGAGCGTGCTTACCTGGCTCTCAATCAGCTCTGCGTCATCCCCGGCGAACTCGACGATGTTCAGGCCGAGCATCTCTTTATCCGGCACGTCGGTAATCAGTTCGCTCACCGAATGCCAGACAATATCCTCCCGGGCCAGGTTCAGGACTTTTGAATCGACGGTTTCCACCGACAGCGCCCGCGCCTCCACCATAAACGGTGCATTACGCAGCGCCGAGTCAAAGGAGTTGTATTTGACGTTCACCAGACGGCGCACCTTTGGCAACCGGGTGATATCCAGACGCGCTTCGGTGATGAAGGCCAGCGTCCCTTCTGACCCGGTCAGTACGCGGGTAAGATCAAACTGGCTCATATCGTCATTGAAGACATGTCGCAGATCGTAGCCCGTCAGGAAGCGGTTTAGCTTCGGGAATTTGTCAAGGATCAGCTCGCGATTTTCGCGGCAGCGCTCCAGCACGGTGCGATAAATCCGTCCGCTGGTGGTGCTCTCTGCTGCCAGCGTTTCGGCCAGCTCGATCGGCATCGGTTGGGTATCGAGGATATCGCCCCCCAGCAGCACCGCCCGCACACCCATAACGTGGTCGGAGGTTTTGCCGTACACCAGTGAGCCCTGCCCCGAGGCATCGGTGTTGATCATCCCGCCAATGGTCGCGCGGTTACTGGTGGAAAGCTCCGGCGCAAAAAAATAGCCGTAAGGTTTCAAAAACTGATTCAACTGATCTTTGATCACCCCCGCTTCCACACGCACCCACCCCTCTTCCGGGTTGATCTCAATGATGCGGTTCATATAGCGGGACATATCAATGATGATGCCCTGGTTCAGCGCCTGCCCATTGGTACCCGTCCCGCCGCCACGCGGGGTGAAGACCAGGGAGCTGAAACGCTCTTGCGATGCCAGACGGGCGATGAGCGCCACATCGGCGGTAGAGCGCGGGAAAACGACGGCATCGGGAAGAAGCTGGTAAATACTGTTATCGGTCGCCATCGTCAGCCTGTCGGCATAATCGGTAGCGGTGTCACCTGTAAAACCCTGTTGCTCCAGTGCCTGCAAAAAATTAAGCACCAGCTGAACGACGCCCGGTGCCTGAGAAATCTGTGGGATCATTGCTGTCGACCCTAATGAGAATAGTGTGAAATCGCTTGCGTTGTGTCTGGAAAGTTTTATCACATTTTTTTCTTATGTGCTTTGTAGAATTACGGGCAAAATCCGCCTGTCAAAAATCGCTGAAATCACTAATGATTAGAGAGATGCGGTTTATATTCCCATCAGCCTTGCTGGTGTTCATTTAAGGAAAGTTTCGTTTATGGTCAATCTTCGTCAGCCCAGGGATGTCGCGCAGATACTGCTGTCGGTGCTGTTCTTAGCCATTATGATTATTGCGTGTCTGTGGATCGTTCGTCCTTTCGTGCTCGGATTTGCCTGGGCCGCGACCGTCGTCGTCGCCACCTGGCCTTTACTCTTGCGTTTGCAGAAACTGCTGTTTGGTCGCCGCGGCCTGGCCGTGCTGGTGATGACGTTGCTGTTGTTCCTGCTGTTTATTATTCCCATTGCACTACTGGTTAACAGCCTGGTTGACAGTAGCGGCCCGGTTATTCGCGCGGTCACCAGCGGTGATATGACGCTGCCGGATCTCGCGTGGCTGAACAGTATTCCTGTTGTGGGCGCAAAACTGTACAGCGGCTGGCACAGCCTGCTGGAGATGGGCGGTAGCGCCCTGATGGCCAAAGTGCGTCCGTACATCGGCACAACCACCACCTGGTTTGTGGGGCAGGCTGCGCACATTGGTCGCTTCATGATGCATTGTACGTTGATGCTGGTCTTCAGCGCCCTGCTGTACTGGCGCGGCGAGCAGGTTGCGCTGGGGGTACGTCATTTCGCCACCCGACTGGCAGGTAAACGCGGCGATGCGGCCGTGCTGCTGGCAGCCCAGGCCGTCCGCGCGGTGGCGCTCGGTGTGGTGGTCACAGCGCTGGTGCAGGCTGTACTTGGCGGAATCGGGCTGGCGATTTCCGGCGTACCTTATGCCACCATTTTCACCGTCGTCATGCTGATGACCTGTCTGGCGCAGCTCGGTCCGCTGCTGGTGCTGGTTCCCTGCATTATCTGGCTTTACTGGACGGGGGATACGACCTGGGGCACGGTGCTGCTGGTCTGGAGTTGCGTGGTGGGCACCATGGATAACGTGATCCGTCCCATCCTCATCCGCATGGGCGCTGACCTGCCGCTGATTCTGATCCTGTCCGGGGTAATCGGGGGGTTAATTGCCTTCGGCATGATTGGCCTGTTCATCGGTCCGGTTCTGCTAGCGGTGACCTGGCGTCTCTTCTCCGCCTGGGTGCATGAAGTACCGCCGCCGGGAACCGATCCAGACGTCATCTTAAGCGAACTTGAAGAGCTGGAAGATAAGAACGCGCAGTAAGAACGGATGCCGGGTGGCGCTAACGCTTACCCGGCCTACACTCTCCACAGCAATACTTAAACGTTGCTAAACTATTTATTCTCTGCACACTGGTCAGACCCGCCTTTTCCTGCCTAAAACCGTCATTCTCTTCAAGAAATCTTTACCTGCCTTTAACTATTGAGACGAATCCGATCGACTCAAAATCCTGGCATGCCTACTATTAAGACACGGTTATAAATCAACACCTTGATTTATAAGCATGGAAATCCCCTGAGTGAAACAACGAATTGCTGTGTGTAGTCTTTGCCCATCTCCCACGATGGGCTTTTTTTTATCCTTTTTACGCCAGTGTAATGTCACAGCGACTAAGCATCCGCCAATCCCCCGCCAGTACCCGCGTCTTTCCGCTTACCTGCACGTTCACCACCGCGCGAATATCCGCCGAGGACGCGCCAACCTGTAGCTCAAACTCCCCTGGCTCGACAATTCGCTTTCCGTCCCGGCGGGTGAAATTAAACATCTCCACCGGCAGGGTAAAGGTCAGCGTGGCGGTTTCTCCCGGTGAAAGCGTAACGCGCTGGAACGCTTTCAGCTCCTGAAGCGGACGCACCTGCGTGGCGACCTTATCGCGTACGTACACCTGTACCACTTCGCTGCCGCTGCGCTCGCCGGTGTTGGTGATATCGACGCTTAACGCCACCTCTCCGTCGATCGGGACGCGGCTTTCAGCCAGGCGGGCCGCGCCCCAGCGAAACTGCGTCCAGCCGAGACCGTAACCGAACGGGTAAAGTGCGCCGAAATGGAACCCAAACGGCGTGCCGCCGCTTTTCAGCTTGTGGTTATAGTAGTACGGCATCGCCCCGGCGTTTTTCGGCACGCTCACTACCAGCCTGCCCTGCGGCTCCGCGCGGCCGGTTAAGACATCGGCAATCGCCCAGCCCCCTTCCTGCCCCGGCGCCCAGGCCATCATCAGCGCGGCCACCTTCTCTTCCAGCCCCTGAAGGTTATAAGGACGCCCGCCCGTCATGACGACAATCACCGGCTTACCGGTTGCCACCAGCGCCTCCAGCAGCTGTTGCTGCACGCCTGGCAGATCCAGCGAGTCGGTATCCGATCCTTCCCCCACGGTGCCGCTCTGGAATAGCCCGGCGAGGTCGCCCACGCAGGCCACCACTACGTCACTCTCTTTTGCCGCGCTCACGGCGTCGGGGATCAAATCCGTGCGTTGTGAAACCGGCGATTGCTGCATCGGTTTACCGCCGCTGTCGCCCGGGAACACCGGCGCACCCGCCATCCGTTTTTCGATAATCTGGCACCCTTTGGCGTAACGTATCTGCGATGCACCAAGGTACTGTTCCAGCGCCGCGCGCGGGGTAGTCACCTGCGAGGTCTCTTCAACCATATCGCTGATGATCAGGTGAACCGGGAAGCTGTAACCGCTCAGCAGCGCCAGCGGATCGTCCGCCGTCGGCCCCACTACCGCTACACGGGGTTTTCCGCCGAGGGGCAAAATGCCGTTATTTTCCAGCAGCGTGATCGATTTTGTTGCCACCTCGCGCGCCACCTGCCGGGTCGCCTCACTCTGCAAATCGATGCCGTCTTCGTCGGCGTACGGTTTTTCAAACAGCCCGAGACGGAATTTTTCACTTAGCACGCGCGCCACAATCTCATCCACTTTCGCCATTGAGATAAGCCCACGCTCTACCGCTTCCGCCAGATTACGCGCGCAGTCATCCTTCGGCAATTCCACGTCCAGCCCGGCGTTAAACGCCAGCGCCGCCGATTCCGCTGGATCGTGAGAAATTCCGTGGTGCTGGTGCAGCAGGCTGACGCCGCCGTAATCCGCCACGATAATGCCGTCGAAGCCCCACTGTTCACGCAGCACGGTAGTGAGCAGGAAATGGTCGCTGTGCCCTGGCTGATTATCAATGTCGTGATAGGCTGGCATCACCGAACCGGCGTTGGCCAGCTTCACCGCCATCTCAAACGGCAGCAGGAAGGTATCGTTTAGCTCGCTGAAACCGAGATGGACCGGCGCATGGTTGCGCGCCCCTTCGCTGAAGGAGTGGCCGACGTAATGTTTCAGGGTCGCCAGCAGATCGCGCTTATCGCCCTGCAACCCCTTCACGTACGCCGTCGCCATCACCCCTACCAGCCAAGGATCTTCCCCAAAGGTCTCTTCCGTCCGTCCCCAGCGCACATCGCGCGAGACATCCAGCACCGGGGCCAGCCCCTGCTGGCACCCGACGGATCGGGCCTCTTTGCCAATCTGCTCCGCTGCGCGCTGTACCAGCTCCGGGTCCCAGGTGGAACCGTAGTTTAGCGACGACGGGAACAGGGTTGCATCTTTGCACAGCAGCCCCACCAGACACTCCTCATGAAACAGCGCCGGAATGCCGAGCCGGGTCTCCTCCATCATCATGCGTTGCAGGCGGTTGGCGGCACGCACGCCGGTTTTTGCATTAACAATGTGCGTGCCGAGCGGACGGGTGATCTGCCCGACGCCGAGCTTCAGCCTTTCGTTGAGGGACGCCTGTTCGCTCACGCCAGCGAATTCATCGCTCAGATCGCTGCGCTCGCGGTGGTTGCCGTGTTCATCGAGGATCAGCCAGTACGCGTGCATCTGGGCAAATTTCTCTTCCGGCGTCATACGCGCCAGTAAATCAGCGACACGCTCGTGTACGGGACGTCCCGCGTCCTTGTAGATCGCAGTCATGGTTTACTCCTGTAGTGCGGATTGGGTTGCCGGGCTGAGCTGCCCCGCATCGTTTCGACTATCGCGTTTGCTGGCCAGCTCGCGGGCGATGCTGTCCACCAGCCGGCTGTTAAGTTTGTAGATGGCAAGGAGCGCCACCATGCAGAGGAACAGCGCGCAGGGGATCAGGGTGAACAGGGCATTGATGGTTGCAAGAACATGAGGCGCCTGGTTTGCCTGACCCGGAGCGTAATCCACCATGCCAAGCACCCAACCGACCACCGCCCCACCCAGCGCCAGCCCAAACTTGATGGCAAACAGGGCGGTAGAAAAGACCAGCCCGTCCAGGCGGCGGCCGCTACGGTGTTCTTCGTAGTCCACCACATCGGAGAACATGGTCCATTGCAGCGGCGTGGTCAGGTTCTGAATAAAGCTAAACACAATATTCAGACCGAATATCAGCCACACCTGCGAAGGCGGAATGAAGAAAATCAGCGCGCCAAAAATAACGAAAGAAATAATGGTCCACTGATAGGCACGCACCCGGTCAAATTTCCCCAGCAGGCGTTCAGATAATAATGCGCCGCTTAAGGAGGCCACCATGCCGGAAACAATAAAGGCAAAAACCAGTTCCGGACGTAACAGAACATAGTTAACGTAATACATGGTCGCAGAGCCACGCGTCACGACGGCGGTTAACAGTAAAATATTAAACAGAAAAACAATTCGCCACTGGCTATTGGCGGCCAGCAGTTTTAAATCCGTCAGCATCGAACCGGAGGTGTCATTGCGCGGCGAGTAACGCTCCCGGGTCATAAAGAAGCAGCAGAAGAATAAAACAATGCCCAGCAGCCCCATCAGGCTCATGGCATAGAAATAGCCTTTTTGCACATTCCCCTGGCCTAATAATGAGACCAGCGGCAGCGCGATGACCGTTACAATCAACCCGCCGATAAACGACAGGCCAAAGCGCCAGGATTGCAGCGAGTGGCGTTCGCGCGGGTCGAGCGTCAGCGCGCCGGGCATGGCACAGTAAGGGACGTTAATCGCAGAATAGATCAGACTCAGGATGGCATAGGTTACGCAGGCATAGACAATTTTTGCCGTCTGCCCGGCATCCGGTACGTAGAAGGTAATCAGGCAGCTCACGCCAAACGGAATGGCAAACCAGAGCAGCCAGGGACGAAAACGACCGTGGCGGGTCTGAGTGCGGTCCACCAGCGCGCCAATGCACGGGTCGACAAACGCATCGACCACGCGCACCACTAAAAACATGGTGCCCATAATGGCGGCAGGCAAACCGAATACGTCCGTATAGAAATAAGCGAGAAATAACGTTGCCGTTTGCCAGACCAGCGCGCTGGCCATATCGCCGAGGCCATAACCTATTTTATCTTTGGTACGTAATACAGAGGAGATTGTCATTGTTATTTGCCTTTTTATCAGGTTAAAACGTATTTCAACCAGTCGCGCATCATCCCGACGGATGTACGCGGTAAGGCTCAAGTATTAGCAACGCCCTGCCCGCTAACAATTGTCTAAATTAACAGATAAATTATGATATTTGGTTTTTTGCTTTATTTGTGATGGTGAGCATATTCGCAGGAAAATAAAAAAGGCGAGGACAGATATCCTCGCCTTTTTCAGATTATGCAGGTTTTACTTGTTCAGCTCTGCCAGGCTCAGCCAGGTCTGCACCACGGTGTCCGGGTTCAGGGAGAGGCTATCAATTCCCTCGTCCATCAGCCAGGCCGCAAAGTCTTCATGGTCAGAAGGACCCTGGCCGCAAATCCCGACATATTTACCCTGTTTCTTCGCCGCGCGGATGGCCATGGAGAGCAGCGCTTTCACCGCCTCGTTACGCTCATCGAACAGCTCAGAGACAACGCCGGAGTCGCGGTCCAGGCCGAGCGCCAGCTGCGTCATGTCATTCGAGCCAATGGAGAAGCCGTCGAAGTGCTCCAGGAACTGCTCTGCCAGCAGGGCGTTGGACGGAATTTCACACATCATGATGATCTTCAGCCCGTTCTCGCCGCGCTTCAGCCCCTGACGCGCCAGCTCATCTACCACCGCCTTCGCCTGATCCACGGTACGGACGAACGGGATCATGATTTCCACGTTGGTCAGCCCCATGTCGTTGCGCACGCGTTTTACCGCCTCGCACTCCAGCGCGAAGCAGTCGCGGAAGCTTTCCGACACGTAGCGTCCGGCGCCGCGGAAGCCCAGCATCGGGTTCTCTTCTTCCGGCTCGTAGCGTTCGCCGCCCACCAGGTTGGCGTATTCGTTCGACTTAAAGTCCGACAGACGCACGATCACGCGTTTCGGGTAGAAGGCCGCGCCGAGCGTGGCGATCCCTTCCGTCAGACGACCAACATAGAACTCTCTCGGCGAGTCGTAACCTTTCATCATCTCGCGGATTTCGTTTTGCAGTTTTGCGTCCTGGTCGTCGAACTCCAGCAGCGCACGCGGGTGCACCCCGATCATACGGTTAATAATAAATTCCAGACGCGCCAGGCCCACGCCTTCGTTCGGCAGGCAGGCGAAGTCAAACGCGCGGTCCGGGTTGCCGACGTTCATCATGATCTTCAGCGGCAGATCCGGCATGGTATCCACGCTGGAGCTTTTCACGCTGAAGTCGAGGATATCAGCATACACGTAACCGGTATCGCCTTCGGCACAGGAGACCGTCACGTTCTGGTCGTCCTTCATGCGTTCGGTCGCGTCACCACAGCCGACTACCGCCGGGATCCCCAGCTCACGGGCAATGATTGCCGCGTGACAGGTACGGCCACCGCGGTTGGTGACGATGGCAGCCGCTTTTTTCATGATCGGTTCCCAGTCCGGGTCGGTCATGTCGGTCACCAGCACGTCGCCTGGCTGAATGCGGTTCATCTCGCTAATGTCGTGGATCACTTTCACCGGACCGGCACCGATGCGGTGGCCGATTGCGCGGCCTTCCGCGACAATTTTGCCCTGCGCGTGCAGGGTGTAGCGCTCCATGACCTGACCGCGTGAACGGACGGTTTCCGGACGCGCCTGCACGATAAACAGCTTGCCGGTGTGTCCGTCTTTGGCCCACTCGATGTCCATCGGACGGCCATAGTGTTTTTCAATCTGCACCGCCTGCTTCGCCAGCTCTTCCACTTCGGCGTCGGTCAGGGAGAAGCGATCCCGCTGCTCCTGCGGCACATCTTCAATGGTGACCTGCTTGCCATGTTCTTGCGTCGGGGCATAGATCATGCGGATTTTTTTCGAGCCCATGGTGCGGCGTACCACTGCCGGACGGTTAGCCGCCAGCGTAGGCTTGTGCACATAGAATTCGTCAGGGTTCACCGCCCCCTGCACCACCATCTCGCCCAGACCCCATGCGGAGGTGATAAACACCACCTGGTCGAAGCCGGATTCAGTGTCGATAGAGAACATCACGCCGGAAGAGCCCACGTCGGAGCGCACCATGCGCTGTACGCCTGCGGAGAGCGCGACGCCGCGGTGGTCATAGCCCTGATGGACGCGATAGGAGATGGCGCGGTCGTTGAACAGGGAAGCAAACACATGCTTCACCGCCACCAGTACCGCCTCGTAACCCTGGACGTTGAGGAAGGTTTCCTGCTGCCCGGCGAAAGAGGCATCCGGCATATCTTCTGCGGTAGCGGAAGAGCGCACGGCAAAGGAGGCCTGCGCGTCGTCAGCGGAGAGCAGGTTGTAGGCGTCATGGATGGCTTTTTCCAGTTCCGGCTGGAAAGGTGTGTCGATAATCCACTGGCGGATTTGCGCGCCGGCTTTGGCAAGCTCGGTGACATCATCAATATCCGTTTTATCCAGCAGGTCGTAAATGCGCTGGTTTACACCGCTCTGGTCTAAAAACAGGTTAAACGCATCGGCGGTTGTGGCAAACCCGTTAGGTACGGAGACACCCATACCGGACAGATTTGTAATCATTTCACCCAGGGAGGCATTTTTGCCCCCAACTCTGTCTACATCATTCATGCCGAGTTGGTTATACCAAAGCACCAGCGGTGACGAGCCATTGTTGGACATCGAAACAATCCTTTTGTGATATTTGATCGGAGTAAGAAACACCTGACTACGTATTTATACTGGCATATTTATTTCCGCTAAAAAAACGGTGAATCGTGTAAGCAATTTAAATTTTCAACTTTTCGGACAGTTTCCCCGCACTCGCTAACCCGATGATTCCTATAGATTCCGGCAAAAACCTTAGAAATAAAGCCGCTAATCGAAAAATGAAATCCACTTTTCAGGAAAATCAAAAACACCATTTCATTTTAAATTCAGATAAGTTCTTTGCTGTGAAATTAACTTTTTTAATTTATGCTTTCAGGCAATTACGTACGCTATTCAGGGTGGATAAAATGGATAATGCTGTCGATCGCCACGTTTTTTATATTTCTGATGGGACGGCGATTACCGCCGAGGTGCTGGGACACGCGGTGATGTCGCAGTTTCCGGTATCGATAAACAGCATCACGCTGCCGTTCGTGGAAAATGAGAGCCGGGCCAAAGCGGTCAAGGACCAGATCGACGCCATTTACCAGCAGACCGGCGTTCGTCCGCTGGTGTTCTATTCCATTGTGATCCCTGAGATCCGCAATATCATTCTGCAAAGCGAGGGCTTCTGTCAGGACATCGTGCAGGCGCTGGTTGCCCCCTTGCAAAGCGAGCTGAAGCTCGATCCGACGCCGATCGCCCACCGTACCCACGGGCTGAACCCCGGTAACCTGACCAAATACGATGCGCGTATTGCCGCTATTGACTACACCCTGGCGCACGACGACGGGATCTCGCTGCGCAATCTCGACCAGGCGCAGGTGATTTTGCTCGGCGTGTCGCGCTGCGGTAAAACTCCCACCAGCCTATACCTGGCAATGCAGTTTGGCATTCGCGCCGCCAACTACCCCTTTATTGCCGATGATATGGATAACCTGATGCTGCCCGCCGCGCTCAAGCCGCTCCAGCATAAGCTGTTTGGGCTGACCATCAACCCGGAACGACTGGCGGCGATCCGCGAAGAACGTCGCGAGAACAGCCGCTACGCCTCGATGCGCCAGTGCCGAATGGAAGTCTCTGAAGTCGAAGCGCTGTACCGGAAAAATCAAATTCCCTGGCTGAACAGTACCAACTATTCAGTAGAAGAAATTGCCACCAAGATCCTCGATATCATGGGGCTAAATCGCCGCATGTACTAATATGCTAGTACATTAATCCAGTTTCAGTTATTATCATGCCATCCTCGGGGCGACGTGCCCCGAACTTGAAATCAGCAGGGATTGGTTTAAGGTGATGCCCATCACTTCCCGGTAGTCTGCCGATGAAGCAAAAAATTTCTGAGACATTCCATGAACAAAACCGACGAACTGCGCACCGCGCGCATTGATAGCCTGGTCACACCGGCTGAACTGGCCCGGCTGCATCCCGTTTCCGCCGAGGTGGCGGACCATGTGACGGCCTCCCGTCGCCGCATCGAAAAAATTCTCAATGGTGAAGACAAACGTCTTCTGGTGGTGATTGGCCCCTGCTCCATCCACGACCTGGACGCGGCAATGGATTATGCACAACGCCTTCAGACGCTGCGCGGCACGTATCAGGATCGCCTGGAGATCGTGATGCGTACCTACTTTGAAAAGCCGCGTACCGTCGTGGGCTGGAAAGGATTGATTTCCGATCCGGATCTGAACGGTAGCTACCGGGTGAATCACGGTATTGCGCTGGCGCGCAAGCTGCTGTTACAGGTTAACAAGCTGGGCGTGCCGACTGCCACCGAATTTCTGGATATGGTGACCGGACAGTTTATTGCCGACCTCATAAGCTGGGGCGCGATTGGCGCGCGTACCACCGAAAGTCAGATCCACCGTGAAATGGCGTCGGCGCTCTCCTGTCCGGTGGGCTTCAAAAACGGAACGGACGGTAATACCCGAATTGCCGTAGATGCCATCCGCGCGTCACGCGCCAGCCATATGTTCCTCTCCCCGGATAAAAACGGCCAGATGACCATCTACCAGACCAGCGGCAACCCGTTCGGACATATCATTATGCGTGGCGGTAAAAAACCGAATTACCATGCAGAAGATATTGCCGCCGCTTGCGAAACGCTGGCGGAATTTGACCTGCCCGAGCATCTGGTGGTGGATTTCAGCCACGGCAATTGTCAGAAACAGCACCGCCGCCAGCTGGACGTCTGCGAGGAAGTTTGCCAGCAGATCCGCAGCGGCTCGACCGCCATTGCAGGAATTATGGCGGAGAGCTTTATCAAAGAAGGCACGCAGAAGATCGTCGCCGGACAGCAAATGGTCTACGGCCAGTCAATCACCGACCCGTGCCTGAGCTGGGAAGACAGCGAACGGCTGCTGGAGATGCTGGCGTCTGCGGTAGATTCGCGCTTCTAACCCCTTGCCGGGTGGCGGCTTTGCCTTACCCGGCCTACGATTCGTGCCCTTCTCCCTCTCCCCGTGGGAGAGGGTCGGGGTGAGGGCGTCAGACCGCATCTCTCCCCCAAATTTGATCCCGTCACACAATTTTCACAAAAACGCTTGCTGTGAATTTGCAGTTTATTGATAATGATTATCATTGTTACATTGATTGTTATTTATAAACATTATGTCACCGACCGATAACAGCGCGGCAACGCCAACAAAAACACACACAGCGCCGTCCCCTGCTCCCACCGATCGCCGAATCGACAGTAAAAGCCTGTTGGGTGAGGAGGGACGGGTCATTATCGAGCATGACGGCCAGCACTACCTGCTGCGCCAGACCAATGCCGGAAAACTGATCCTGACTAAATAAACCAGACAACACATTCGCCAGCCACCCAGGTGATCCCCAGGCAGCCAGCGCTTTTCAATTCTTATGGAGAGTTGCTATGCCACACCTGCAATCCGCGTCTTTACGCCCGTCTCTTCTGGCGCTGGCGATTGTCAGCACCCTGCCGGGCGTTACGTTTGCCGCTGCAGACGAGATCACCGTCACCGCCACCGGCAATGCCCGCAGCGCCTTTGAAGCCCCC
This sequence comes from Enterobacter sp. CRENT-193, assembly GCF_002787395.1. Lineage (NCBI taxonomy): Bacteria > Pseudomonadati > Pseudomonadota > Gammaproteobacteria > Enterobacterales > Enterobacteriaceae > Enterobacter > Enterobacter sp. CRENT-193. The sequence goes on from NZ_CP024812.1 coordinate 3,696,458, forward strand.
ATGATGGTGAGCGTGATTGACGCCACCGCGCCGGAAAACCAGACCGCCAGCTCCGCTGCCGACCTGCTGCGCAAGGTGCCCGGTCTGACGCTGGACGGCACCGGGCGCACCAACGGTCAGGACGTTAACCTCCGTGGCTATGACCGCCGTGGCGTGCTGGTGCTGGTGGATGGCGTGCGCCAGGGCACCGATACCGGACACCTGAACAGCACGTTCCTCGATCCGGCACTGATCAAACGTATCGAAGTGGTACGTGGCCCTTCCGCCTTGCTGTACGGCAGCGGCGCGCTGGGCGGCGTAATTTCGTATGACACCGTCGACGCCAGCGATCTATTGGATGCAGGTAAAAACAGCGGCTATCGCGTATTTGCTACCGGTGCAACGGGCGATCACAGCATCGGGATGGGCGCCAGCGCCTATGGCCGCACCGATACCCTGGACGGTGTGGTCTCCTGGTCCAGCCGCGATCGCGGCGACATTCGCCAGAGTGACGGCGCGAGGGCGCCAAACGACGAATCCATCAACAATATGCTGGCGAAAGGCAGCTGGAAAATCGATCCGGCGCAGACGCTGAGCGGCTCTCTGCGTTACTACAATAACGACGCGCAGGAGCCAAAAAATCCGCAGACCACGGATGCCAGCAGCAGTAACCCGATGACCGATCGTTCCACCATTCAGCGCGATGCCCAGCTTGGCTACCGCATTGCGCCAGCCGGAAACAACTGGCTGAACGCCGATGCGAAAATTTACTGGTCCGAAGCGAGGATCAACGCCCAGAACATCGACGCCAGCGGCGAGTTCCGTAAGCAGACCACCAAAGGCGGAAAAGTCGAAAACCGCACCCGCCTGTTCAGCGACTCCTTCGCCTCGCACCTGCTGACCTACGGCGGGGAATACTATCGTCAGGAGCAACACCCTGGCGGCGCGACCACCGGCTTCCCGGACGCTAAAATCGACTTCAGCTCCGGCTGGTTGCAGGATGAGATTACCCTGCGCGACCTGCCGGTAACGCTTCTCGGCGGGACGCGTTACGACAACTACCGCGGCAGCAGCAGCGGTTACGATGACGTGGATGCGGATAAGTGGTCATCACGCGCCGGGTTAACCGTGAGTCCAGCCGACTGGCTGATGCTGTTCGGCTCTTACGCCCAGGCCTTCCGCGCGCCAACGATGGGCGAGATGTATAACGACTCGAAGCACTTCTCTATCGGCAGCTTCTACACCAACTACTGGGTGCCGAACCCGAACCTGCGTCCGGAAACTAACGAAACCCAGGAGTTCGGTTTTGGGCTACGTTTTGACGATCTGCTGCTCGCCAACGACGCGCTGGAGTTCAAAGCCAGCTACTTCGACACCAAAGCGAAAGATTACATCTCCACTACCGTCGATTTTGCGGCGGCCACCACCATGTCCTATAACGTACCAAATGCCAAAATCTGGGGCTGGGACATGATGGCGACCTACGCGACCAGCCTGTTCAACCTGGACGTGGCCTACAACCGCACGCGCGGGAAAGATACCGACACGGGCGAATACATCTCCAGCATCAACCCGGACACCGTCACCAGCAAGCTGGATATCCCGGTGGCGCAAAGCGGATTCTCCGTGGGCTGGATCGGCACCTTCGTCGAACGTTCAACGCACATCAGCAGCAGCTACAGCGAGCAGCCTGGCTACGCAGTGAATGATTTCTACGTCAGCTATAAAGGTCAGCAGCAGTTCAAAGGCATCACCACCACCCTCGTGCTGGGGAACGCCTTCGACAAAGCCTACTGGTCACCGCAGGGCATCCCGCAGGATGGCCGCAACGGCAAGATCTTCGTCAGTTATCAATGGTAATTCCCTTCGGGGCAACGATTCAGAAGGATAAGATTATGGGTCACTACACACGCTGGCTTGAGCTTAAAGAAGAACATCCGGGTAAGTACGCCCGTGATATCGCCGGATTAATGCACATCAGCGAAGCAGAGCTGGCATTTGCGCGCGTGGGACACGACGCCTGGCGGCTGCGCGGTGAAATCCGTGAGATTCTGGCGGCGCTGGAGTCGGTGGGGGAAACCAAATGCATCTGCCGTAACGAATACGCCGTTCATGAACAGATCGGAGCGTTTACTAACCAGCACCTCGGCGGCCACGCCGGGCTGGTGCTAAATCCGCGTGCGCTGGATCTGCGTTTGTTCCTCAACCAGTGGGCGAGCGCGTTTCACATAAGTGAAACGACCTCCCGCGGCGAACGTCAGAGCATTCAGTTCTTCGATCATCAGGGCGACGCTTTACTTAAGGTCTACACCACGGATCACACCGACGTTGCCGCCTGGGGCGACGTGCTGACCCGTTTTATCATTGCCGATAACCCCGCTCTGGCGCTAAAGGCTGTCGAGGCCCCTGCGCATTCCGACGGTGCTGATGCAGGCTCGGTGGAGAAAGAGTGGCGCGCCATGACCGACGTGCATCAGTTCTTTAGCTTACTGAAGCGCCATAACCTGAGCCGCCAGCAGGCGTTTCGTCTTGTGAGTGACGATCTGGCCTGTAAGGTGGATAACAGCGCGCTGGCACAGCTGCTGGAGACGGCGCGACAGGACAGAAACGAAATCATGATCTTCGTCGGCAACCGCGGCTGCGTGCAGATTTTCACCGGTGTGGTGGAAAAACTGACGCCCATGAAAGGCTGGCTGAACATCTTCAACCCAACCTTTACCCTGCACCTGCTGGAGGAGGCCGTCGCGGAGACGTGGGTAACGCGCAAGCCGACGGCGGACGGTCACGTCACCAGCCTGGAGCTGTTTGCGGCGGATGGCACCCAAATCGCCCAGCTCTATGGGCAGCGTACCGAAGGCGAGCCTGAGCAGAGCCAGTGGCGTCGCCAGATTGACGCCCTGACGCCAGAAGGGCTGGCCGCATGAAAAACTGGTTTGCCCTGCTCTGCGCCCTGCCGCTGGTCGCCGTCGCCGCGCCGGAGAGAATTGTCGCCCTCGGCGGCGACGTGACGGAGATCGTCTACGCCCTCGGCGCGGAGTCTTCTCTGGTTGCGCGCGACAGTACCAGCCAGTGGCCGCAGGCGACAAACGCGCTGCCTGACGTGGGGTATCTTCGCCAGCTGAATGCGGAGGGGATTTTGTCCGTACGCCCGACGCTGGTGCTGGCAAGCGACCAGGCGCAGCCCTCTCTGGCGCTGAAGCAGGTTGAACAGAGCCACGTCCGCGTGGTTACCGTTCCCGGCACGCCTGACCTGCGCGCGATTGACGAAAAAGTGAGGGTGATAGCTCAGGCGACGCATCATGAGGCGCAAGGGGAAACCCTGCGCAGCTCGCTGCGTCAGGCGCTGGCGGCACTGCCCTCAATACCGCTCAACAAGCGGGTGCTGTTTATCCTCAGCCACGGCGGAATGACCGCAATGGCGGCCGGGCAACAGACCGGCGCGGATGCGGCAATACGCGCCGCCGGGTTGCAGAACGCCATGCAGGGCTTTACCCGCTATCAGCCGCTTTCCCAGGAGGGGGTGATGGCCAGCCAGCCGGATCTGGTGGTGATTTCGCAGGAGGGCCTTAACGCGCTGGGCGGCGAAGAAAATCTGTGGAAACTGCCCGGTCTGGCGCAAACGCCAGCGGGACGAAGCAAGCAGGTGCTGGCTATTGATGACATGGCCCTGCTGGGCTTCAGCGTCCGCACGCCGAAAGCCATACAACAGCTGCGTGCCAGAGCGGAGCAACTGCCCTGATGTCCCGGCGCATCACATTATCGTTATGGCTTCTGGCGGGGTCGCTTACCGTCATGACGATCATGGCTACCGGTTTTGGGGCGTTACGCCTGCCGGTGAACGTGCTCTGGAGCGGCAGCGATGAGACGCTACGCCAGATCTGGCTCACCATCCGTCTGCCCCGCGTGCTGCTGGCGCTGGTGATTGGCGGGTCGCTGGCGCTCGCCGGCTGCGTCATGCAGGGGCTGTTCCGCAATCCGCTTGCCGACCCGGGCCTGCTCGGGATCAGCAGCGGTGCGGCGCTGGCCGTCGCCCTGTGGGTGGTGCTCCCGCTCGCGCTGCCCGCGCTGGTGATGCTCTACGCCCCTATGCTGGCGGCATTTCTTGGGGCGCTGGCAGCCACAGGCGTGATCTTCCTGCTCAGCAAGCAGCATGACACCTCTCTGTCACGTCTGTTGCTGGTGGGTATCGCCATCAATGCCCTGTGCGGTGCGGCAGTGGGTGTGCTTTCGTGGGTCAGCAATGACGCCCAGCTGCGTCAGCTTTCACTCTGGGGAATGGGAAGTCTTGGTCAGGCGCAGTGGTCCACGCTGCTCGCCGTGACCTCGCTGATGGTGCCTGCCGCTCTGGCGATCTGGCGCTGTGCCAGTGCGTTAAATTTACTGCAACTGGGTGAAGAGGAAGCGCATTACCTTGGCGTGGACGTTGCCCTTGTACAGCGAATATTACTGTTATGCAGCGCCCTGCTGGTCGCTGCGGCTGTCGCCGTCAGCGGCGTGATTGGCTTTGTCGGACTCGTGGTGCCGCACCTGATGCGCATGTGGTTGGGCGCCGATCACCGGGCAACCCTCCCCGGCACGGTACTCGCGGGCGCGTTACTGCTGCTGGTGGCGGATACGGTCGCGCGCACCCTGGTCGCCCCGGCAGAAATGCCGGTCGGCCTGCTCACCAGTATCCTTGGCGCTCCCTGGTTCTTATGGCTCATTTTTCGTCGTGGAGAACAGCATGGCTGAACGTTATACGGCTGAAAATCTGACTTTTACCCGGTCTGGCCGCACGCTGACAGATAACGTTTCGCTGTCACTGTCGCAGGGAGAGCTGGTTACATTGATCGGCCCCAACGGCGCGGGGAAATCCACGCTGCTGCGGCTGCTGACCGGCTATCTGAAACCCGACAGCGGAGGCTGTTCGCTGGCGGGAAAAGCGCTGGATGAATGGCATCCGCAGACGCTGTCGCGCTATCGGGCGGTGATGCGCCAGCAATCTCAGCCTGGATTTGACTGGCAGGTGGAGGAGATCGTTGGAATGGGGCGTGCGCCCTGGACGCGTCACCCGGAACCGTCAATTGTGCGTGAGGTGTTGCAGCTGACCGGTTGCCTGCCGCTGGCCGGCAGGCGCTATCATGCCCTCTCGGGGGGCGAGCAACAGCGCGTCCAGCTCGCCCGCGCGCTGGCGCAGCTGTGGCGTGACGGAACGCCACGCGGCTGGCTGTTTCTCGACGAACCCACTTCCGCGCTGGATCTCTACCACCAGCAGCATCTGCTGCGCCTGTTGAAATCGCTGACCCGTCAGGGCCATCTTCACGCCTGCGTGGTGCTGCACGATCTCAATCTTGCCGCATTATGGTCGGACCGGATCCTGCTGTTACACAACGGCAGGATTGTTTCTCAGGGCATACCGGAGACGGTTTTGCAGGCCGACGCGCTGGCACGCTGGTACGGTGCGCAGGTGCACGTCGGCAGACATCCGGCGCACGCCGCGCCGCAGGTTTTTCTCGCCCCTTAGCTTGAGCAGCTCACTTCCAGCCGCTTGCCCCAGTCCGGCGGGCGGCTGACATAGTCATCCTCCCGGTCGGCAAACGGCGTGCGCAGGGCGATATGTAGCCGATGCAGCTCGGTATAGTCCCCCTGCTCTGCCTGCTCAATGGCCCGCTGCGCCAGCCAGTTGCGCAATACCATCGCCGGGTTAACCGCCTTCATCCGCGCCTGGCGGGTATAGTCATCAATTTGTTCCTGCTGTAAACGCGCCCGGTAAGCGGCAAACCAGTCATCAAACGCCTGTCGATCGACGAACTCGTCGCGCAGCGGTGACGCGGCGCTCTGCTGCGCGGTCTGGCTCAGCATACGGAAGGTTCGGGTATAGTCGCTGCCTTCACGCGCCATGATGGCAAACAGCCCATTCAGCAGCGCGTTATCGCCTTTTTCCTGCGTCATCAGCCCCAGCCTGGTGCGCATTAACACACCGTATTCCCGCAGCAGGATCTCCTGATAGCTGTCCAGCGCATCGTTCAGGGCATCGACGTCGATAAACGGCGACAGGCTTTGTGCAAGCCGCTGAAGGTTCCACAGCCCCACCGCAGGCTGGTTGTCGAAACGGTAACGCCCCTGATAGTCCGAATGGTTACAGATGTAACCCGGCTGATAGTCATCAAGGAAGCCGTACGGACCGTAGTCAAACGTCAGCCCTAACAGGGACATGTTGTCGGTGTTCATCACCCCATGGGCAAAGCCGACGGCCTGCCAGCGGGCAATCATTGCGGCGGTGCGCGCAACAATATCACGGAACCAGAGAACATAGCGGTCCGGCTCGTTTTGCAGGTGCGGCCAGTGACGACGAAGAGCGTAATCGGCAAGCTGGCGGACTTTATCCGGCTCGCGGCGATAGTAGAAGTGTTCAAAATGACCGAAACGCAGATGGCTTTCCGCCACGCGGACCAGCATCGCTCCCTGCTCCATCGTTTCGCGGGCCACCGGCGTGTCGCTGGTGACAATGGACAGCGCACGTGAGGTAGGGATCCCCAGAGCGTGCATCGCCTCGGAAGCCAGACCTTCACGTATGGTTGAACGCAGCACCGCGCGGCCATCTCCCATGCGTGAGTATGGGGTTAGCCCTGCCCCTTTCAGGTGCCAGTCGAGCGTTTCGCCATTCGGCAGAACTTGTTCACCCAGCAGGATACCGCGGCCATCGCCGAGCTGTCCCGCCCAGACGCCAAACTGATGTCCGCTGTAGACCTGAGCCAGCGGCTTCATGCCCGGAAGCAGCGTTTCGCCGCCCCAGACGCCGGCGCCTTTTTCTGGCTGAAAAAGCGTCGAAGGGATGCCAAGCGAATCCGCTAATGCATCGTTATGCCAGATAAGACGCGCGTTTTGTAAAGGCGTTGGCTTAAGCGCGGTGTAAAAGCCGGGTAATTCATCGTGCCAGTGAGCAGTAAAAGACAGGGTCATAAGTCCTCCTGCTTTAAGTGTAGAGGGTTTCCCTGGACGTAAACACGGGCGAAGAAAGGGGTTATTGCTGTACGAGAGTCGTGACCCGCTCTGCCGGGACGGCAGGCCACAGGCTTCCCTGCATTGCACCAAAATTGAATGGCAGCACGCGTTGTAAGATGCCGTGATCGTCAATTCCCGAGACCATGACCGACTGACAGTGCGGCGCGATCTGCCAGAGAATAGCGCGCATAAAAGGCTCAAACGAGAGTGCCGAGACACGCTGCTGGATAAAGTTTTTATCCAGAACCACCCGTTTGAACAGACCATCATAAACCGGCTTAAGGGACGCAGCCCCTGCACCGAAGTTAGCCAGCACTAAGGGGAAATGGATCGCCATTCTTGCCAGACAGGGATCGTCTTTCCCGTTATTTAAACCTGGATAGTTCTCATTAACAGTAAACTCAAGAAACGGATATCGTTCAAGGATTGAAACAGCGTTCTCATTAGTTAATAAAAACTCAACAATTGCAGGTGTAATATTGATCCATGCAATTAACTGATGCTGAATAAAAAATAGCTTACAGGTATCGAGTAATTGTAGTTTCTCCTGAAACAGCGCTAATTCATCTTCCTGAGAAAGATGGGGGATAACCAGTTCAGTCGGGATCCGTACGTCCGCACCCACGCCAGTAAAGTTAACCAAAATCTCTAAACCTTTAAGCAAACCTGCACTATCACGCGCCGGAAGGAGTAAAAGTTCAGACTGGTAAGCATTATCTAGCGTAATAATCATCGCGCTTGTCCTGCATTAAAGATGAGAGAGAACATCCTGGAGCAATTGCAGGCACAATTCCACTGTCTTGATTTTAATAAGATTAATTTCATTCTTTCCGTATTAATTTTCAGATTTTTCCCTGAATCTTAATTAATTTTATCCTGGTTATTGAATAATAGCCAGTTTTAGATAAAACAGGCACATGCCGCCATAAATAATTGGGCAAAAAATTTAACTTTAATCAACCCGTAAGAAAAGCCTGACGTCTATTTTCACCGCCAGGCCCTCCGCACTACATTCTTATGCAGCGGTTAAATACGTCTGGCCTGCCAGAAGTTTTTACGCCAGTAAACATTATCCAGAGAGGAGCGCATCACGCCACGGCTGGTCGAGGCATGAATGAACTGATTATCGGTGTCATAAATGCCGACATGAAGGCCGCTTTCACCGGAGCCCGTTTTAAAAAAGACCAGATCGCCGGGCAGGAGTTCGTCTTTATCAATTTCAGTGCCGATTTTCGCCTGCATACGCGTTTCTCGCGGAAGCTGGAGGTCAAATTTATCGCGGAAGGTCATCAGCACGAATCCTGAGCAATCCACCCCGCCCCGGCTCATGCCGCCGTAGCGATAAGGGGTGCCGCGCCAGTTGCTGAGCTGATCGTTCAGGCTGGCAATGACCGTAATGGAATCGGAAAGCCGTGGGTTGGGCGGAGGTGCACGATGGCTGCTGCATCCTGCAAGAAATAGCGCCGCAACAAGGAGAAACCAGAATCGCATTTCAGACGAATCCTCTGCTTTTTTTGTTCTTTCGGTAATTTAGCGTGCATCTATGCGACTGTGCAAGAAAGGTTATTCCTGCGCCGTGGAAATGAGCATCTTGTGGCCTTCAATATCCAGCCTCCGGAACGACATGTGGTAAGCGCTCGCAAGATTGGCGGCCGTCAGCACGTTGTCGCGCGTTCCGCTGGCAATCAGTTTGCCACGCGCCAGCAACCACACCCGATGCGCGTGGCGCAACGTATGGTTTAAATCATGGCTGCTCATCACAATGGCGATCCCCTTGCGACATAGCGCGCTGAGCAGGGTATCCAGCGCTGCCTGTTGGGCAACGTCCAGCCCGCTCATCGGCTCGTCCAGCAGCAGCATCCGCCCGTGAGGATTTCCCGCCGGATGGATCTGAAGGATAACGGCGGCCAGACGCACGCGCTGCCACTCGCCGCCGGAAAGCTGATTTGCCTGCCGGGTGAGCTTATCGTCTAACCCGAGCGCCGCAGCAACCTCGTTGAGCAAGCCCACCTGATTTTTATCAGACAGATGCAGCGTCAGGTAGTGCCAGACGGGCATCGCAAAGGGCGGAACCTGCTGCTGAACCAGGTAGCTTCGACGGGAGGCAAGTGTAGCGGGTAGCCAGTCGACGAGCGATTGCCCGAGAAAGGTTATCTCTCCTTCCCCGGTGGTCAGCCCCGCCATGCGAGCCAGCAGCGTGCTTTTTCCGGCGCCGTTTGGCCCAACCAGGTGAAGGATTTCACCTGCGTTGACTGCGGCAGTCACAGGCTCAAGACGTCCCTTCCCGGCAACGTCCGTGAGCTGCATCAGCAGCGTCATTATTTCGCCAGCGCCAGCTTGATTGATTCCATCACGATAGGATCTTCCGGCGTCATGTCAGGCGAAAAACGCTGCACGACCTGACCGTCACGTCCAATCAGGAATTTTTCGAAGTTCCACAGAATATCGTCCGGATAGAGCGGCGCGCGGCCTTTACTCGCCATACGCTCATAGAAACCACTCTCTTCAGGCGCAACGGCGGTCGGCGCCGCGGCCACCAGTTTGGCATACAGCGGATGACGATTTTCCCCGTTCACGTCAATTTTGCTGAACATCGGGAACGTCACGCCATAGGTTGTGCTGCAAAAGGTCTTAATTTCCTCTTCGCTGCCCGGCTCCTGGCCCAGGAACTGGTTGCACGGGAAGCCGAGTACGGTAAAGCCGTCTTTTTCCCAGGCTTTATGAATGTTTTCCAGCTGTTCATACTGCGGCGTAAGGCCACATTTCGACGCCACGTTCACGATGAGCAGCACCTTGCCCTTGTAGCCTTCCAGCGTGGTTTTCTCGCCGTCAATGGTCGTCACTTCGGTATTCAGAATATCAGACTGCATAGCATTCCCTCAGGTTGACTTACAGGTTGTGTTTTAACGTCCAGCTTTTAATAGTAGCCAGATAAAGACCGGCGCGCCCAGCGTTGCGGTCACCACGCCTATGGGCAACTCAGCGGCCGTCAGGGCGAGTCGGGCGATGATATCGGCAACCAGCAGCGTTGCCGCCCCGGCAACCGCCGAGGCCGGGAGCAGGGTTCGGTGGTCCGTCATGCCGCACAGACGCAGCATATGCGGGATCACCAGCCCAATAAAGCCAATCGCCCCCGCCAGCGCCACGCTTACGCCCACCATCCAGCCGATGGCGATAACCAGCACGTTGCGCCAGAATCCAATCGGCATCCCGAGCTGGCGAGCAGACGTTTCGCCCAGCGCGAGAATATTCAGCGGCTGCGCCTGGAAAACCATCCACAGAATAACCGGGATCAGGAGCACCATCAGCCACCCCTGACGCCAGTCGACGCCACCAAATCCCCCCATCATCCAGTACATTAACTGGCGCAGATCGAAGGAGGTGGAGAAGTAGACGGCCCAGGTCATCAGCGCACTACAGATGATCCCCAACGCTACCCCGGCAAGCAGCAGCCGGCTGGTGGACAAATGGCGACGAGCAAAGCGCAGAAGGATAAGGGTTATCAACAGCGCGCCTAGGATGGCGCTGAGGCTAATCCCCCAGGCGGAGAGCTCGCCTCCCCCCAGCATCACGGCGGCGATAAGCCCGACGCCTGCACCATTCGAGACCCCGAGAAGCCCGGGTTCTGCCAGAGGGTTTTCAAATAATGCCTGCATGATCGTACCGCACAGCGCCAGCGCAGCGCCGACTAAAAGGACAGCCAGCGTCCGCGGCAGGCGGATCTGCCAGACAAAGAGCTGCCCTTCAGGCGTAAACCAGCTTTCCGGCCCCAGCCACCGATCGCCCGCGCACAGGCTGACGGTGGTAGCGACAATCAACAGCACCCCGAGCAGACACAGGCGGCGGAGATCGGAGCGGTGCTGAAGTCGGGCAAAATCAAGCATAGACGATAGGTTATCCGGTTGAGATATCATTGATTTTACGGCGGGTTTAGCAAATAGCGCAAAGAAAAAAGGCCGCGTGAGCGGCCTTTTTAGTTAGTTCATATTACTCTGCTTTGGGCGTTGCGTTTTCGACACGGCTTTTTAACTTCTGTCCGGGTCTGAAGGTCACCACGCGGCGGGCTGTAATGGGAATATCTTCCCCCGTCTTCGGGTTACGGCCCGGACGTTGGTTTTTGTCTCGCAAATCAAAATTGCCAAAGCCGGAGAGTTTAACCTGCTCACCATTTTCCAGAGCACGACGGATCTCTTCGAAAAACAGCTCTACCAGCTCTTTGGCATCCCGTTTGCTAAGCCCAAGCTTATCAAACAGATATTCTGACATTTCAGCTTTTGTAAGCGCCATAGGTTCAATCCCTCAATGATGCCTGGAATCGCTCTTTTAATGCCTCTACACATTTGGCGACGGTAGCGGCAATCTCCTCTTCTTCGAGTGTACGGCTGGTATCCTGAAGGATAAGGCTAATAGCGAGGCTCTTGAAACCTTCTGCTACGCCCTTGCCGCGGTACACGTCAAATAAGTTTACGCCAACTACCTGATTTACGCCAACTTTCTTACATTCGGCCAAAATATCTGCTGCGGGCACATTTTCAGCGACCACAACCGCGATATCACGGCGGTTTGCCGGGAAGCGTGAGACGTCCTGCGCCTGAGGAATGACGCGGTCTGCAACCGGGTTCCACTCCAGTTCGAATACGATGGTACGGCCATTCAGATCCAGCTTACGTTCCAGTTCCGGGTGAACAACCCCAATGAAACCAACACGTTTGCCGTCTAAATAGATCGCCGCACTCTGACCCGGATGCAGGGCTGGAATCGCTTCTGCGCGGAATTCAATTTCGGATAATTTACCGGTCAGATCGAGAATTGCTTCCAGATCACCCTTCATATCGTAGAAATCAACCGTCCCTTTTGCCAGGTCCCAGTGCTCTTCATAGCGGTTACCGCTGATGGCGCCGGCCAGCATGAGATCCTGACGGATGCCTAAATTCGCCTGAGTATCCGGTACAAAGCGCAAACCGCTTTCGAAAATACGTACACGGTTTTGCTGACGGTTCTGGTTATAAACGATAGTGCCCAGCAGTCCCGTCCACAGGGACAGACGCATCGCTGACATCTCGCTGGAAATCGGGCTTGGCAGGATCAGCGCTTCCTGACCCGGGTGGATCAGCTGTTGCAGCTTAGGATCAACGAAGCTGTAGGTGATCACTTCCTGGTAGCCTTTGTCGTTCAGCATGGTTTTCACACGCTTCAGAGACAGATCGGCTTCGCGATGGCTGCCCATCACCAGACCCGCCTGCACCGGCTCGTCAGGGATGTTGTTGTAGCCGTAAACGCGGGCCACTTCTTCCACCAGATCTTCTTCGATCTCCATGTCGAAACGCCAGGATGGCGCAACGGCTTTCCACTCGTCCTGACCTTCTGTGACTTCGCAGCCCAGACGCGTCAGAATGTCGGTCACCTGCGCATCGGCAACGTGGTGACCAATCAGGCGATCCAGCTTGCTGCGGCGCAGGGTAATGGTCGCACGCTTCGGCAGTGTCGCTTCGTTGGTCACATCAATTACCGGACCCGCTTCACCGCCGCAGATATCGATCAGCAGGCGAGTTGCACGCTCCATCGCTTTGTATTGCAGCGCAGGATCCACACCACGCTCGTAGCGATGAGAAGCATCAGTGTGCAGACCGTGACGGCGTGCGCGGCCAGTGATGGAGAGCGGGCTGAAGAACGCGCATTCCAGCAGGACGTTTTGCGTCTCGTCGTTAACGCCAGAGTGCTCGCCGCCGAAGATACCGCCCATCGCCAGCGCTTTGTTGTGATCGGCAATCACCAGGGTGTCGGCGTTCAGTTTCGCTTCGCTGCCGTCCAGCAGAACCAGGGTTTCGCCCTCTTTCGCCATGCGCACGACGATCCCACCTTCGATACGATCTTTATCAAAGGCGTGCATTGGCTGGCCCAGCTCCAGCAGAACATAGTTGGTGACGTCCACCACGGCGTCGATAGAACGGATACCGCAGCGACGCAGTTTCTCTTTCATCCACAGCGGGGTTGGCGCTTTAACGTTAATACCTTTCACCACACGACCGAGGTAGCGTGGGCAGGCCTCAGGCGCGTCTACCTGAATCGGCAGCACGTCACTGATGGTTGCCTCAACCGGCGCGATCTCCGGCACGTTCAGTTCGGTCTGGTTCAGCACGGCCACGTCGCGGGCCACACCGATGATGCCTAAGCAGTCGGCACGGTTTGGCGTTACGCTGATTTCGATGGTGTTGTCATCAAGCTTCAGGTATTCGCGGATATCGGTACCGACTGGCGCATCCTGCGGCAGTTCAATAATGCCGGAGTGATCGTCGGAAATACCCAGTTCGGAGAAGGAGCACAGCATACCTTCAGACGGCTCACCGCGCAGCTTAGCCGCTTTGATTTTGAAATCGCCCGGCAGTACCGCACCGACGGTCGCCACGGCCACTTTCAGGCCCTGACGGCAGTTTGGCGCACCGCAGACGATATCCAGCAGACGATCACCGCCCACATTGACTTTTGTTACGCGCAGTTTGTCAGCGTTAGGGTGCTGACCGCATTCAACCACTTCGCCCACGACCACGCCGGTGAAGGCGCCAGAAACCGGCTCTACACCGTCAACTTCCAGACCCGCCATGGTGATCTGGTTGGAAAGCGCGTCGCTGTCCAGCGTGGTGTTCACCCATTCGCGTAACCACAGTTCACTGAATTTCATTGTTCTGTCCTGCCCTTATTTAAACTGTTTGAGGAAACGCAGATCGTTTTCGAAGAACGCACGTAAATCGGTTACGCCGTAGCGCAGCATGGTCAGACGCTCCATGCCCATACCGAACGCAAAGCCGGAATACACTTCTGGATCGATACCCACGTTGCGCAGCACGTTTGGATGCACCATGCCGCAGCCCAGCACTTCCAGCCATTTACCGTTTTTACCCATCACGTCAACTTCCGCAGACGGTTCGGTGAACGGGAAGTAGGACGGACGGAAGCGAACCTGCAAATCTTCCTCAAAAAAGTTGTTCAGGAAATCGTGCAGCGTGCCTTTCAGGTTGGTGAAGCTGATGTTTTTATCAACAATCAGACCTTCCATCTGGTGGAACATTGGGGTGTGGGTCTGATCGTAGTCGTTACGGTATACGCGGCCAGGCGCGATAATACGGATTGGCGGTTCCTGATCCTTCATGGTACGGATCTGAACGCCGGAAGTCTGGGTACGCAGCAGACGGGTAGCGTCAAACCAGAAAGTGTCGTGGTCAGCACGTGCCGGATGATGGCCAGGAATGTTGAGGGCATCGAAGTTATGGTAATCATCTTCAATTTCCGGGCCAGTCGCCACGGTAAAGCCGAGCTCACCGAAGAAACTTTCAATACGATCGATAGTACGGGTAACCGGATGCAGACCGCCGTTTTCGATACGACGACCCGGCAGAGAAACGTCAATCGTTTCTGCCGCCAGACGCGCATTCAGTACTGCGCTTTCCAGCTCGGCTTTACGCGCGTTCAGCGCCTGCTGTACCTGCTCTTTGGCTTCGTTAATCACTGCACCGGCTGCCGGGCGCTCCTCTGCTGGCAGTTCACGCAGGGTAGTCATCTGAAGGGTCAAATGCCCTTTCTTGCCCAGATATTCGACGCGGACATTGTCTAACGCGGCAACATCTGAGGCCTGGTTAATGGCGGCCGTTGCACTGGCAACCAGCTCTGCGAGATGTGACATGGTTTTCCTCATTATGTCGGTGCAGACACCGAATTGTTGGACGTATTCTCTTAACTTCAGGCACAAAAAAAGCCTCCATCGGGAGGCTTATCTGGCGCTGTTTTTCGTTTCATCTTTCACGCGCTAGCCTCCTGAAGTCAGGTGCTAAAGTAAAAGAAGAAGCGGAAAATAGCAGCATTCATGCTTGCGTTACCTTGTAGGGTAAAAACCGTTAAGACCTTATTGAAAAGCCTGCACGGATAAATGTCAATCTTCTGATGGTGTTAAATGAAAAGAGGAGGCAAAGCCCCCTCTCTCAACTGGCTTATGCCAGTGCTGCTTTCGCTTTTTCGACCAGAGCGGTGAACGCTACTTTGTCGAATACTGCGATGTCAGCCAGGATCTTACGGTCGATTTCAACAGAGGCTTTTTTCAGGCCGTTGATGAATTTGCTGTAAGAAATACCGTTCTGACGTGCTGCTGCGTTGATACGCGCAATCCACAGTTGACGGAACTGACGCTTACGCTGACGACGGTCACGGTAAGCGTACTGACCTGCTTTGATAACAGCCTGGAAGGCAACGCGGTATACGCGTGAACGCGCACCGTAGTAGCCTTTAGCTTGTTTCAAAATTTTCTTGTGACGTGCACGTGCAATTACACCACGTTTTACGCGAGCCATGTGTGCTCTCCTGTATCTATTCTAAGTTAAAAAAGTTAAACGTTAACGACTTATGCGTACGGCAGGCACGCGATGACCAGGCCCAGATCGCCTTTAGAAACCATGGCTTTTGGACGCAGGTGACGTTTACGCTTGGTAGCTTTCTTAGTCAGAATGTGACGCAGGTTAGCGTGCTTGTGCTTAAAACCACCTTTACCGGTTTTTTTGAAGCGCTTAGCAGCACCGCGTACGGTCTTAATTTTTGGCATTTTAATAACTTCCACTTCGCATTGTTAAATAAACGAAACATAGGCGAACAAAACCTATGAAACCCGAAGGCTCCACAGATTTTGCTGCTTGAAGGCCTTACTGTTTCTTCTTAGGAGCGAGCACCATGATCATCTGGCGGCCTTCGATCTTCGTAGGGAAGGATTCGACTACTGCCAGTTCACTCAGATCGTCACGGACGCGGTTAAGCACTTCCATACCAATCTGTTGGTGGGCCATCTCACGACCGCGGAAACGCAGCGTGATCTTGGCCTTATCGCCATCTTCCAGAAAGCGAATCAGGCTGCGGAGTTTTACCTGATAATCGCCATCGTCGGTACCAGGACGGAATTTGATTTCCTTAACCTGGATAACTTTTTGCTTCTTCTTCTGTTCCTTAGAAGACTTACTCTTTTCATAAAGGAACTTGCCGTAGTCCATGATACGACAAACTGGCGGTTCGGCGTTAGGGCTGATTTCAACTAAATCTACTCCAGCTTCTTCAGCCTTTTCGATCGCTTCTCTCAGACTCACAATCCCCAGCTGCTCGCCTTCCAGACCTGTTAAGCGAACTTCCTGGGCGCGAATCTCGCCATTGATACGATTCGGACGTGCCGTTTGAACTCGTTTTCCGCCTTTAATACCTTATTCCTCCAGTTGTTGAAGACTGCGGCTGCGAATCTCTTGTTGCAGCTTCTCAATCACTTCACTTACGTCCAGGCTCCCCAGGTCTTTACCACGGCGGGTGCGAACGGCAACTTTGCCTGCTTCCACCTCTTTATCACCACAGACCAACATATACGGGACACGACGTAAAGTGTGCTCGCGGATTTTAAAGCCAATCTTCTCATTTCTCAAGTCTGCTTTTACGCGAATGCCCGCATTTTGTAGTTTCTGCGTCAATTCTTTAACGTAATCCGCCTGAGAATCGGTAATGTTCATCACCACGACCTGCACCGGCGCAAGCCAGGTTGGGAAGAAGCCTGCGAACTCTTCGGTCAGGATGCCGATGAAGCGCTCCAGTGAACCGAGAATCGCACGGTGAATCATAACCGGCACCTGACGCTCGTTGTCTTCGCCAACATAAGAGGCGCTTAAACGCTGCGGCAGGGAGAAGTCCAGCTGTACCGTTCCGCACTGCCATGCGCGATCGAGGCAGTCATACAGGGTAAATTCAATTTTCGGACCGTAGAATGCGCCCTCGCCCAGCTGGTATTCGAACGGAATACCGTTCTCTTCCAGCGCTACGGCGAGATCCGCCTCTGCGCGATCCCATGTCTCATCGCTGCCGATACGTTTTTCCGGACGCGTTGAGAGTTTGACCACGATCTTCTCGAAGCCAAAGGTGCTGTACATATCGTAGACCATACGAATACAGGCGTTAACTTCTTCACGGACCTGATCTTCAGTACAGAAGATATGCGCATCATCCTGAGTAAAGCCACGAACACGCATCAGACCGTGCAGCGCACCTGATGGCTCGTTACGGTGGCAGCTACCGAACTCCGCCATACGCAGCGGCAGATCGCGGTAGGATTTCAGACCCTGGTTGAAGATCTGAACGTGGCCCGGGCAGTTCATTGGCTTGATGCAGTATTCACGGTTCTCAGACGAAGTGGTGAACATCGCATCTTTGTAGTTGTCCCAGTGGCCGGTTTTTTCCCACAGCACACGGTCCATCATGAACGGGCCCTTCACTTCCTGATACTGGTACTCTTTCAGCTTGGAGCGCACGAACGTTTCCAGTTCACGGAAGATAGTCCAGCCGTCGTTATGCCAGAACACCATCCCCGGCGCTTCTTCCTGCATATGATACAGGTCAAGCTGCTTACCGATTTTACGGTGGTCACGCTTAGCCGCCTCTTCCAGGCGTTGCAGGTATGCGTTCAGGGCTTTCTTATCGGCCCACGCGGTACCATAGATACGCTGCAACATCTTGTTGTTGCTATCGCCACGCCAGTAAGCGCCTGCGATTTTCATCAGTTTGAAGTGATGACAGAAGCGCATATTCGGCACGTGCGGACCACGGCACATGTCGACGTATTCCTGGTGATGGTACAAGCCTGGCTTGTCATCATGAGCGATGTTTTCATCAAGAATCGAGACTTTGTAGCTCTCGCCGCGCTTCACGAAGGTTTCACGCGCTTCGTGCCAGCTGACTTTCTTCTTAATGACGTCATAGTTGGTTTCGGCGAGCTCGTGCATACGTTTTTCGAGCGCGTCGATATCTTCCTGGGTCAGGGTGTGGTCAAGGTCAACGTCGTAGTAGAAACCGTTGTCGATAACCGGGCCGATCGCCATTTTGGTGTTTGGCCACAGCTGCTTGATAGCATGGCCTAACAGGTGCGCGCAGGAGTGACGAATGATCTCCAGACCTTCTTCGTCTTTCGCGGTGATGATCGCAAGCGTTGCATCGCTTTCAATCAGATCGGACGCGTCTACCAGCTCGCCGTTTACGCGGCCTGCAATGGTTGCTTTTGCAAGTCCAGGACCGATATCCAGGGCAACATCCATTGGGCTAACAGCGTGGTCGAAATGGCGTTGGCTGCCATCAGGAAGAGTAATTACAGGCATTTTATATCCTTATTTGCAGTGATGCCCCACACATAAGAGCATATACAAAGAAAATAATCGTGATTAAACAGTAGATTACGAAACCATCTGACCAACAATCGTCAAATTGGTTCGTCATCATTCACCGGCCGATTTCAGAATAATGCGGGTTTACGACAGGCGACGTAATGGTAACACTATTGACAGGGCGAATGCACCTTCCTGCGACCGTTTTGAACCGCACATCCTGTTGTCTGCATTAATGAACTTTTGTTGACGGGTGCTCGCAATCCGAAAGTGCTGAGCTATTCTTGATCTGGTCCTTAAACATCGAAGGGGTATCACATGAACGTATCGAGTAGAACCGTTGTGATATTAAATCTACTTTCCGCTGCTGGCCTGGTATTGATTCTGGCTGACAGATTCCATTGGTTTTAAGCCGAACCGGTGTTCCGGCATAACCTCTTCTCCCTTGTTGAGCGCTTTCTGGCGCAGACTTTGGTAGACTAAGGGTATCAACAGATAAGGATTAGGTTATGCCAACAAAAAGATTTGCCGTGAAGCACTGGAAAATGGTTGTGGTGTTAATTGCTATTTGCGGCGCGATGTTGCTGCTGCGCTGGGCCGCTATGATCTGGGGCTAATATTTTGTCAGCGAAAACCTGCCGTGAATTTACTGAATAAATCTTAACTATCTTTACGATAATTTATGGTCCAAAACCGGTACGTCATAATCCGGTTTTCGACAGGCTGTGGCAGCGTATATATTCCGTCACATGTGGCAGTTGAAATATCAGGACCACTCACCCGCCACCAGCTTATGTACATCAAATGCATCATTCATTGACTGGCCGGTAGACTGAGAGCCAGGGGCAATGTTGGAGCCTGCTTCTACATCAGAGGCTTTAGCGATCCCGATTGGGCTGTTAACGTCATTGGCAGGTTGCGTATTATCAGCAGCAAATACGCCAAATGAAAGTGCGGAAAGCACCATCGCTGCTGTAGCGGTTTTGATTTTTTTCATAATTTTATTCTCATACTTATTTAATGCGATATGCCTGAGGCAAGTTTTTCGCCTGTGCCGTAAGTGTAGATCTGGATCACATTCTTGCCTAGTCAAATTATTTATCAATTCGTGTCAAATAAACTGAATAAGCCCTGGCCAGCTAATTATGGAGAAATTATGAAGATGAAACCAGACACATTATTTTAAAACGCCGTTTAATATAAATAAGCACAGTTTCAGAAAATAAAAAACGGGCCGGGATTATTCTCGGCCCGACGATATTACATTTTATAACCTAATGAAATCGTGGTTCGGCGATCGGTATGTTCCGGTGCAGAATCAGGTGGGCATGAGTTCCAGGTTACGTTGTACGCCACCTTGAGTCCAAAGTGTTCGTTGATGGCCACGTTCAACGCACTTTCAGAGTTCAGCGTTGTATCTTCAGCGCCAAACACCGACACACCCTGGGTGAATTTTGCGTTATCCGTCATCTGCCATGCGTAGGTGCCCGATGCATAACCCAGCGGCTGGGTTTCATCTTCGCCGTTGGTGTACTCGTCGTAACGGACACCCGGACCGAATTCAAAACGCAGGCTGTGCACCGGCCCATTGAGGAACTGACGACCATAACCCGCAGTTACGACATCACGCTGGCGATAGCCGTTGTAGCGGTCAGTCAGCCAACTCGCCTGCCCGAACAGGTAGTCATAATCGGTCATGTTGTATCGGCTACGTCCGCCTACCGCGTATTTCTCCGATGAGCGTTGATCGTTAGCAGAGGTGTTGCTGGCATTTCCCCACAGCGACCAGGCCGTGGTGTTGCCGTACCAGGTCAGGGTGCTGTCTGCGGTCAGGGAGGAGCTTTTCGTATTACCGGATTGCGCCAGATACCCGGCATTCACGTTACCTTCAAAGGGTTTTTTGGCAGTGGAGGGATCGTCCATGACAGTAAAAACGGTATCATCGGCGGTTGCATTCAGTGACGCAAATACGCCACCCGCCAGCATCAGTGCTGCGGGTACTGTCTTCAAAAGCTTCATTTTATTTAAGGAGTCCGTACAACATAAAAAGAGACCGTCACGGTCTCGGAAACTTTCTTGCGGATCAATGACAAGGCGACCATAGAAAGGTAACAAATTATAAAAAGCCGCAAATAACATAGCAATATTTTCTTCTTTCATTTTTTGAATAAGAACGATCCCAAAACGCGTTTTATTTTATATGCCCGGCGCAGCTTATTTGTCAGCATTCATTTTTAAAATCATACTGTTATTTACGTTGCCTTCCTGCCAAACGGTGCCAGGCTTAAAAGAACCCATGATAAAAGGAGGTCATGATGGCTTCGATTTATACGCTGACACTCTCCCCTTCCCTCGACTCCGCGACCATGACGCCGCAAATCTACCCGGAAGGTAAGCTGCGCTGTAGCGCGCCGGTGTTTGAGCCGGGCGGCGGCGGCATCAACGTGGCGCGCGCTATTACCCATCTCGGCGGAAAAGCCACCGCCATCTTCCCCGCTGGCGGCGCCACGGGAGAACATCTGGTGGCGTTGCTGGCAGATGAACAGGTGGCCGTAGACACCGTCGACGCTAAAGACTGGACCCGGCAGAACCTGCATGTCCATGTTGAATCCAGCGGCGAGCAATATCGCTTTGTGATGCCGGGTGCGAAATTGACCGATGATGAGTTTCGTCAACTGGAAGAGAAAGTGCTGACCATTGAAAGCGGCTCATTACTGGTGATCAGCGGTAGCCTGCCGCCGGGCGTCAAAACAGAGAAACTGACGGCGCTGGTTCAGGCTGCGCTCCAGCGCGGCATCCGCTGCGTTGTCGATAGCTCGGGCGAAGCCCTGAAGGCGGCGTTAGAACCCGGACAACTTGAACTCGTTAAACCTAACCAGAAAGAGCTCAGTGCCCTGGTTAATCGAGAACTCAGCCAGCCTGATGACGTTCGTACTGCCGCAGAAGAGCTGGTACGTACGGGCAAAGCGCATCGCGTTGTTGTTTCTCTCGGTCCTCAGGGGGCGCTGGCCGTCGATAAGACGGGCTTTGTGCAGGTTGTGCCACCGCCGATGAAAAGCCAGAGCACCGTGGGTGCCGGTGACAGTATGGTTGGCGCGATGGTGCTGAAGCTGGCGCAGGGCGCTTCGCTTCTGGAGATGGCACGCTATGGCGTCGCGGCAGGGAGTGCAGCCACCATAAACCAGGGAACGCGTCTGTGTTCGCTTGCGGATACCCAGAAAATTGTCGATTACCTCGAGAGAAGCTGAACCTGCTTCCCCTTCCCATGGAAGGGGAAGTCGCTAAACAGAGCTTATCGACTATGCTAAGAAAACTTTCAGGATAACAACGAGGTGAATTATGAGC
Organism: Enterobacter sp. CRENT-193; assembly: GCF_002787395.1. Lineage (NCBI taxonomy): Bacteria > Pseudomonadati > Pseudomonadota > Gammaproteobacteria > Enterobacterales > Enterobacteriaceae > Enterobacter > Enterobacter sp. CRENT-193. Next base: position 3,717,931 of record NZ_CP024812.1, read on the forward strand.
AGTGGTGATATCACCCGCTACGTCGTAACCGTGAATATTCATGAGGCGTCGCTGACCGAACTGAATGAACTCAACAACGCGTTCACGCGCGCCAATTTTCTGCTTACGCTGACGGACGATGAGGGCAATATTCACGATCTCGGCTCACTGGCATTTGGCCTGATAAGCCCGCTGAGTCAGGAAGAGGTGAAGGCGCTGGCCAGTAGCCTGGTGGAAAGCGTGACTGACAAAGCCACGGAAATTGATGTGGATAGCTGGGAAAACTGGCATAAAAAAGAACAATAAGTGCCCTGTATAAAATTAAACCGCTCAGTTGTGCGTTAGTTCCTGTTTTTTTATAGCCGTTTTGCGCTAACTTTATGATCTGGCAGACAACATGGGAGAGACATCATGTGGCAGGCTATCAGTCATCTTTTAAGTGAGCAGCTGGGTGAAGGTGAAATTGAACTGCGTAACGAACTGCCAGGCGGAGAGATCCATGCCGCATGGCATTTACGTTACGCCGGGCGCGATCTTTTCGTTAAATGTGATGAGCGCGAATTGCTCCCCATTTTTACTGCCGAAGCCGATCAGCTTGAGCTGTTATCGCGCAGTAAAACAGTCACCGTTCCGCAGGTTTTAGCCGTCGGCAGCGATCGTGACTATAGCTTTCTGGTGATGAACTATCTTCCCGCGCGTCCTCTGGATGCGCACAACGCCTTTATTCTCGGGCAACAGATCGCCCGTTTGCACCAGTGGAGCGATCAACCTCAGTTTGGGCTCGATTTCGATAACGACCTCTCCACCACCCCACAGCCAAACGCATGGCAGCGCCGCTGGTCGACTTTTTTCGCCGAACAGCGCATCGGCTGGCAGCTGGAGCTGGCCGCTGAAAAGGGATTAGCGTTCGGCAACATCGACGCGATTGTTGAACATATTCAGCAGCGTCTGGCTTCGCATCAGCCTCAGGCTTCCCTTCTGCACGGTGATTTATGGTCAAACAACTGCGCGCTTGGGCCTGATGGTCCCTATATATATGACCCGGCCTGCTACTGGGGCGACAGAGAGTGTGACCTCGCGATGCTGCCGTTGCACCCTGAACAGCCGCCGCAAATTTATGATGGCTATCAGTCTGTCTCGCCGTTACCTGCGGGTTTCCTTGATCGTCAGCCGGTTTATCAGCTGTACACCTTGCTAAACCGGGCTATTTTGTTTGGCGGGAGTCATCTGGTAAATGCCCAGCGGGCGCTGGACCGTATTCTGGCGGCATAGCGGGAAGGGGCAGCATCACGCCCCTTCCCTTAGGATTTACAGGAAGCCAAGCAGCGTAAAGAAGAAATACCCGGCCACAATGATGATGACCGGCAGGATGTAGAGCGGGAAAAACTGCACAAAAATGGTATGACGCGGAACGACAATGCGCGATTCGATCTGCTCGCGGCTCATCCCGTCAGGGCCTTTCGCCTTCTCAAGTATCAGCTGATCTTCCACCCCTTCGCGTAAAAAGCGGGTCTGGCGACTCATGCGCGCGCCGGAGGCCTGCAACGCCATCGCGATAAATATCAACGCATAGATTATCCAGAAACCGACATTCAGCTGGTGGTGAAAATCCGGCGTGGGGGAGTTGAACCAGAAGACGTTCAGGAACGGAGTGTTAAACCGCATCATCTCAATCATGACGTGGGCAAAATCAAGCATAACGGCATTGATGCCCGGCTGTTTTTCGCTGTGATCGTACATAAATTTGAGTACGGAGATCAGCGTTGAAATCAGGGCGGGAATAAAAATAACCCAACCAGCAACACGTTTTAAGACCGCGATGCGTCCAGCTTGTTGATACGTCATTAGTTCCTCTTCATAAAGACGCGTTATTTGTGCCTAAGTCTACCTGCTGTCGGTCAATTTCGCCCGCTCTTTGCATGCAATATGCTAAATTGCTTGTGCTTAGCACCGTTCGTCTTACCCCAAGATAAGGAGATGTTGTAATGTCGACACCGCGCCAGATACTTGCCGCTATTTTTGACATGGATGGATTGCTGATTGATTCCGAACCCCTGTGGGATCGGGCTGAACTGGACGTGATGGCCAGCCTCGGCGTCGATATCAGTCGTCGTAACGAGCTTCCCGATACCCTGGGGCTGCGCATCGATATGGTGGTTGACCTTTGGTATGCCCACCAGCCATGGGTTGGCCCGGATCGCGACGAAGTTACGGCGCGCATTATCAACCGCGCCATCTCCCTCGTAGAAGAGTATAAGCCTCTGTTACCGGGCGTACGCGACGCTATCGCCCTGTGCAAGGCGCAAGGGCTGAAAGTGGGACTGGCCTCCGCCTCACCGCTGCATATGCTGGAAAAAGTGCTGACGATGTTCGGGCTGCGCGACAGCTTCGACGCGCTGGCCTCGGCCGAAAAGCTTCCGTACAGCAAGCCACATCCGCAGGTGTATATGGACTGCGCCGCGAAACTGGGGCTGGATCCGCTTACCTGTGTGGCGCTGGAAGATTCGGTTAACGGCATGGTGGCGTCCAAAGCCGCACGTATGCGCTCCATCGTTGTGCCGGCTGAAGAAGGCCGACACGATCCCCGTTTTGCCCTGGCGGATGTCAGGCTGACGTCTCTTGAAGAATTGACTGCCCGCCATCTGCGTGGGGAGTAACGCTCTTTCAGGCAGCTTCGGCTGCCTGCCCCGCAAAATCAAAACAACGTTTTACTTTATTTGCTTTTCTCATTCCAGACTCCTATTCTTACGTGCAGAATGACAATAACCTGACTTCTGAGGCGCGTATGATACTGGATGCTTTTACTCTGGCAGGAAAAGTGGCGATGGTGACCGGGTGCGATACCGGTCTGGGGCAAGGCATGGCCATTGCCCTCGCCGAAGCAGGATGCGATATCGTGGGGGTTAACCGCAAGGTTCCTGACGAAACGGCAGCGCGCGTTACGGCGCTGGGACGACGCTTTATCGCGATTCGCGCCGATCTTGGCAAGCAGGAGAGTATTCAGAGCGTGGTGGATACCGCAGTCGCTGAGATGGGCCGCATCGATATTCTGGTTAACAATGCCGGCACCATCCGCCGTGCCGATGCGCTGGAATTTAGTGAGAAGGACTGGGACGAGGTCATCGATCTCAATCTGAAATCAGTCTTTTTCCTCTCTCAGGCAGTGGCGAAACAGTTTATCGCGCAGGGTCAGGGCGGCAAGATCATTAACATTGCTTCCATGCTCTCCTTCCAGGGCGGCATCCGGGTGCCCTCCTATACGGCGTCCAAAAGCGGCGTGCTGGGCCTCACCCGCCTGCTGGCGAACGAATGGGCGCCGCTAGGTATTAACGTGAACGCTATCGCGCCAGGTTATATGGCGACCAATAACACCCGGCAGCTTCGCGATGATGAGCAGCGTAGCCAGGCGATCCTCGACCGGATTCCGGCGGGCCGCTGGGGTCTCCCGAAGGATTTACAGGGTCCGGTGGTGTTTCTGGCTTCAAGAGCATCTGATTACGTTAACGGTCATACTCTCGCCGTAGACGGTGGCTGGCTGGCGCGCTAACCGCGCGTTTGTGACAAAGAGTTACACCGTCACCTCTTTCACACACTGTATAAAAACCCTATACTGTATGAATCGACAGTTTACCGGGTTTTATCATGACGGCGGAAGGCCACCTGCTTTTTTCACTTGCCTGTGCAGTGTTTGCCAAAAACGCTGAACTGACCCCTGTGCTGGCACAGGGGGACTGGTGGCATATTGTCCCTTCCGCCGTACTTACCTGCCTGCTGCCGGACATAGATCATCCAAAGTCATTCCTTGGCCAGCGGCTAAAGTGGATTTCAAAGCCCATCGCCAGAGCCTTTGGTCATCGCGGGTTTACCCACAGCCTGCTGGCCGTATTTGGCCTGCTTACACTCTTCTATTTAAAGGTTCCGGAGAGCTGGATCGTCCCGGCGGATGCCATTCAGGGCATGGTGCTTGGCTACTTAAGCCATATCCTCGCCGATATGCTGACGCCAGCGGGCGTACCGCTGCTCTGGCCCTGCCGCTGGCGTTTCCGCCTGCCAATCCTCGTGCCGCAAAAAGGCAACCAGCTGGAGCGCGTTCTGTGCATGGCGCTGTTTGCGTATGCCGTCTGGATGCCGCAGACATTGCCCGAAAATGGTGCAGTGCGCTGGTCATCGCAGATGATCAACTCGCTGCAATTTCAGTTCAATCGTTTTATTAATCACCAGATTGAACATTAAACCGACAATATAATCACTTTTGTCATAAACCATTCCATATGGATATAAGCGTGACATCACACTTCTGATAACCTTGCGCCAACAGGTTCGGTAAAAACCGACCGTATAATAAATCAGGAGAACGGGGATGAATTTTCCACTCATCGCGAACATTGTTGTGTTCGTCGTATTGCTATTGCTTCTCGCCCAGGCTCGCCACAAACAGTGGAGCCTGGCGAAAAAGGTACTGGTCGGTCTGGTCATGGGCGTGGTGTTTGGCCTGGCCTTACACGCTATTTACGGCTCCGACAGCCCGGTACTGAAAGACTCCATTCAGTGGTTCAACATTGTCGGTAACGGCTATGTACAGCTGCTGCAAATGATCGTTATGCCGCTGGTATTCGCCTCTATTCTGAGCGCCGTAGCCCGCCTGCACAATGCCTCTCAACTGGGTAAAATTAGCTTCCTGACCATTGGTACCCTGCTCTTCACCACGCTGATTGCGGCGCTGGTGGGTGTGCTGGTAACCAATCTGTTTGGCCTGACTGCTGAAGGTCTGGTGCAGGGTAGCGCTGAAACCGCGCGTCTGACGGCGATTGAGACCAACTACGTGGGTAAAGTGGCCGATCTGACCGTTCCGCAGATGGTGCTCTCCTTCATTCCGAAGAACCCGTTTGCTGACCTGACCGGCGCAAGCCCAACCTCCATTATCAGCGTGGTGATCTTCGCGGCATTCCTGGGCGTGGCTGCGCTGAAGCTGCTGAAGGACGATGCGCCGAAAGGCGAGCGCGTTCTGACGGCCATCGATACCCTGCAAAGCTGGGTGATGAAGCTGGTGCGTCTGGTCATGCAACTGACGCCGTACGGTGTCCTGGCTCTGATGACCAAAGTCGTTGCAGGTTCTAACCTGCAAGACATCATTAAGCTTGGCAGCTTTGTGATTGCCTCGTACCTCGGTCTGGGCATCATGTTTGTTGTGCACGGCATTCTGCTGGCGGTGAACGGCGTTGGCCCGCTGAAATACTTCCGTAAAGTCTGGCCGGTGCTGACCTTCGCCTTTACCAGCCGTTCCAGCGCGGCATCTATCCCGCTGAACGTGGAAGCACAGACCCGTCGTCTGGGCGTACCGGAGTCTATCGCCAGCTTCTCGGCCTCCTTTGGCGCCACCATTGGGCAGAACGGCTGTGCGGGTCTCTACCCGGCGATGCTGGCTGTGATGGTTGCCCCAACCGTGGGGATTAATCCGCTGGATCCGGTCTGGATTGCGACGCTGGTCGGTATCGTGACCATTAGCTCCGCCGGTGTTGCGGGCGTGGGCGGCGGCGCGACCTTCGCTGCGCTGATCGTTCTGCCTGCGCTTGGACTGCCGGTGACGCTGGTTGCCCTGCTGATCTCTGTTGAACCGCTGATCGACATGGGTCGTACCGCCCTGAACGTGAGTGGCTCAATGACCGCCGGTACCCTGACCAGCCAGTGGCTGAAGCAGACCGACAAAACAATTCTCGACAGTGAAGATGATGCCGAACTGGCCCATCGTTAATCACTGCCGAAATAAAAAAACCGCCTGAGGGCGGTTTTTTTATGGCTGTTATTCTTCAACCTCTTCATCCTGGCGGGTCTGCATAGCCCATCGCTGCGCCGATTCTGGCACCGTAAACGCAGGGGAGCGACGGAAGTGCTCGCCAATCAGCACGAAGGCAACGTATTTACCCCGTAACATCCAGACATCGCGAAAACCATCCACTTTCAGGGCATGGTCAGGCGGCGCGGGTTCAACGCGGGGCACATAGCTAATAACCTGGCGGTTTTGTTGACGAAGAGGTTTCATAAGCGACGGGTTCACTAAAGCAAATTCTTAAAGCAGGAAATTTCTATCATAGCCGATTCTCCCCCCACCCGTCGCGCCTGACATGTGGCAGATGGCTCCTTTCGCTAATCACTTCCTCTGAAAACGCTTAGTTCGCCTGCTAATTCATCACATTGTTCTATCCTTAATAGGGTTTTCAGGAACGAACAAAGGAGAATCGTGCAATGTCGAACAATGATAAACCCCATCAATCCCCTATTCATGGCACCGAAGAATCTCAACCGGGAATGGACTCACTCGCCCCTGCGGATGGCTCTCATAAACCGTCGCCGGGCCTCTCCGCGCCGGGCGAGCAACCTACTGCACCGGGAAGCATGAAGTCACCCGATGCGGACAACGAAAAGTTAAAATCTCTCGACCCGCACCGCAAAGGGGGTGAAGGCTATGCGCTGACCACCAATCAGGGCGTGCGCATCGCCGATGATCAGAACTCCTTGCGCGCCGGAACGCGCGGCCCGACGCTGCTGGAAGATTTCATCCTGCGGGAAAAAATCACCCATTTCGACCATGAGCGTATTCCTGAACGTATCGTTCACGCTCGCGGCTCTGCGGCGCACGGCTATTTCCAGCCGTACAAGAGCCTGAAGGAGATCACGAAGGCGGATTTCCTTTCCGATCCGAACAAAATTACACCGGTATTTGTGCGCTTCTCTACCGTACAGGGCGGCGCGGGTTCGGCCGACACGGTGCGTGATATCCGCGGCTTCGCCACCAAATTCTATACCGAAGAGGGCATTTTCGACCTCGTCGGGAATAACACCCCGGTTTTCTTCATTCAGGATGCGCATAAATTCCCTGACTTTGTCCATGCGGTAAAACCAGAGCCACACTGGGCCATACCGCAGGGACAAAGTGCGCATGACACCTTCTGGGACTACGTCTCCCTGCAACCGGAAACCCTTCACAACGTGATGTGGGCGATGTCTGACCGGGGGATCCCACGCAGCTATCGCACCATGGAAGGCTTTGGTATTCATACCTTCCGTCTGATTAACGCTGAAGGTAAAGCGACGTTTGTGCGTTTCCACTGGAAACCGGTCGCGGGGAAAGCGTCCCTGGTGTGGGATGAAGCACAGAAGCTGACCGGGCGCGATCCGGACTTCCACCGTCGCGAACTGTGGGAATCCATTGAAGCCGGTGATTTCCCGGAATACGAGCTGGGGTTACAGCTGATCCCGGAAGAGGACGAGTTCAAATTCGACTTCGACCTGCTCGACCCGACCAAGCTTATTCCCGAAGAGCTGGTGCCGGTTCAGCTGGTGGGCAAAATGGTGCTTAATCGCAACCCGGATAACTTCTTCGCGGAGAATGAGCAGGCTGCGTTCCACCCGGGCCATATTGTGCCGGGGCTGGATTTCACCAACGATCCGCTGCTCCAGGGCCGTCTGTTCTCTTATACCGATACGCAGATCAGCCGTCTCGGCGGACCGAACTTCCACGAAATTCCTATCAACCGTCCGACCTGCCCGTACCATAACTTCCAGCGTGACGGGATGCATCGCCAGGATATCGATACCAACCCGGCGAACTACGAGCCAAACTCCATTAACGATAACTGGCCGCGTGAAACCCCGCCGGGGCCAAAACGTGGCGGATTCGAGTCGTATCAGGAGCGCGTGGACGGAACAAAAATTCGCGAGCGCAGCCCGTCATTCGGCGAATATTACGCTCAGCCTCGCCTGTTCTGGAACAGCCAGACCCCGATTGAACAGCAGCACATTATCGGCGGTTTCAGCTTTGAGCTGAGCAAAGTGGTGCGTACCTACATTCGCGAGCGCGTGGTCGACCATCTGGCGCATATTGATATCCAGCTTGCTCAGGGCGTGGCGAATAATCTCGGCATCACGCTCACCGATGAGCAATGCCATGCCGCACCGCCAAAAGACGTGAACGGGCTGAAGAAGGATCCGTCCCTGAGCCTGTACGCGGTACCTGGCGGGTCAATTAAAGGCCGCGTAGTGGCTATTCTGCTGAACGATAAACCGCGCGCCAGCGACGTACTGGGGATCATGCGGGCGCTCAAAACCCAGGGCGTACATGCCAAACTGCTTTACTCTCGCATGGGTGAAGTGACGGCCGATGATGGCTCCGTCCTGCCGATTGCCGCGACCTTCGCCGGAGCACCGTCGCTGACGGTTGATGCGGTGATTATGCCGTGCGGCGACGTTGAGAGCCTGCTCGGTAACGGTGATGCCGCCTATTATCTGCTGGAAGCCTATAAGCACCTGAAGCCAATCGCTCTGGCAGGCGATGCGCGGAAGTTTAAAACTCTGCTGAAGGTACCGGATCAAGGGGAAGAAGGCATTGTCGAAGGTGATAACGTCGATGATGCGTTTATGACCCGATTGTTTGACCTGCTCGCCGCGCACCGCGTGTGGTCGCGCAGCAGTAAGATTGACCAGATACCGGCGTAAAAAACCTGAAGCCCTCACCCCGGCCCTCTCCCCTGGGAGAGGGAGAAAACAATAAAAACGGTAACCAAAAGGTTACCGTTTTGCTTTTACCTCGCCACCGGGCTTTGCCTCAAAGATCCCTGAACGTCCCCAGACGATACCCACGCTCGGCAATCGCATACTTTAACGACGCCGATGTCAGCACATCCAGTTCTGCCAGACGCGGCCAGCAGTAGGCGCTCTTACGTACTATCTCATCGACAAACGCCGGGTGCGCCATTACCTCAAGCGAGCGCTCCCCTTTTGCGGCGGAGTCATCCAGCACCTTCAGGAACAGCGCTTCATCGATCTCGTCGCCATAAAATGCGCTGCTGAACCCCTCCGTTGACGTCACCGCGACGTCCGGCAACCCGCGCACCTCACGATCCACGCGCATCGCCACGCCTTTACGTTGCGCAAACTCTGCCACAAGCGGGAAAATCGCCGGGATCATATGCACATGATGATGGCTGTCAATATGGGTAGGTTCGCGGCCAAACACATCCACAAAGCGGTTAAACTGGCACTCCAGCTCGCGGGCAATCTCATCGAGCGGCAGAGCGTCCTGCTCCGCCATTTCCCAAATCCATTTCCCCAGTTTTCCCTCGCGCGTCAGACCCGGCATCGGTGAAAGGGGCAACCCAAGCGTCAGCACAAAATGCATGCCCACGCCCAGCTCGGGCAGCTCACGGCTTAACTGCGCCGCATGTTCCACCGCCTCACCGTTGATGAGCGCTGTTGTAGAGGTCACGACGCCCCGGCGACAGGCTTCAATAATGCCGTAGTTCTGCCCTTTTGACAGGCCAAAATCATCGGCATTGACGATCAGCAGGTTTTCCATCGCGCCTCCTCTTAACGGTGTGTGAGTTTCAGTTTCTCAACCGTTGCAGCAAAGTTTGGCAGCCATTTTTCATGCGCCAGGATCATCTCACTCGCGAGTTTTTCAGCGTCACGGTCAGAATGCACCAGCGGGCTGAGATTCAGCGCCAGCAGCACGTCATTCAGTTCGCCGCTCAGGGCAGCATTGCTCGCCGCCACTTCAAAGCCTTTGATGGTGTGAATCAGCCCCATCACCTTATCGTCGAAGTGGGTAATGCGGGGATGCGGTTTTGCACCCTCGCGTCCAAGGATGCAGGTCATCTCAACGGCCCAGTCTGCCGGGATATTGTCGATGTGCCCGTGATGGGGAACGTTCACATAGTGCTCGGCCTGCTTGTCATTGTAAATGGCGTTAATCACTTCACACGCCGCATCCGAATAGTATGCCCCGCCGCGCTGCTCCAGCTCTTTCGGTTTGACGTTCAGGTTCGGATCTTTATACAAATCAAACAGCTGCTTCTCTACTTTCTGCACAACCTGAGCGCGTGCGCCACCTTTGTAGTATTCGCCCATTTCAATGGCCAGCATCTCTTTCTGCTTGAAGTAGTAAAGCAGATACGAGCACGGCAGCAGATTCAGGGAGCGGATCAGCCCTTCGCTGAACGGCAGATCGAAGATGTTTTTCACCGAGGCCGCAGTCAGGCGACCAGAGGCGACGCCGTCGAGCAGTTCCGCAAAGCGCGATTGCCCGTTCACAATCACATCTTTTATAAAGACCATGTGATTCAGGCCGAACAGGTCAATGGACAGATCATCGTGCTCGGTCAGTTCCAGTACATCGCGGATGAACATCTTCATGCCAATCGGAATATTGCAGACGCCGATAAAGCGTTTGAAACCGGTATGGCGATAGACTGCCTCGGTGACCATCCCGGCCGGGTTGGTAAAGTTGATCACCCAGGCGTTCGGGCAGATCTCCTCCACGTCTTTAATGATGTCAAAAATGACCGGAATAGTACGCAGGCCTTTAAACAGGCCACCTGCCCCGTTGGTTTCCTGGCCCAGATAACCATGGCTCAGCGGAATGCGCTCGTCCAGCTCACGCGCCTTCAGCTGGCCGACGCGCAGCTGCGTGGTCACGAAGTCAGCATCTTTCAGTGCCAGGCGCCGATCCAGCGTTTTATGCACGGTTAAGGGCACGCCCGCTTTTTCAACCATGCGTTTGCACAGTTCAAAAATAATATTCAGCTTCTCCTGACCTTCTTCAACATCCACCAGCCATAATTCGCTGACCGGTAATTCATGATACCGTTTCAGGAAACCTTCAAGTAATTCCGGAGTATAGCTGCTGCCGCCACCAATGGTTACGACTTTTAATTTCTGTTGCATAATATCTCCCTTAGCGTATCAGGTTAATCGCCTGCAAGGTATAGCGTGCTCTTCCCGCTATTTGGGCAAGCCATTACGTCACTGTTCCTGGCGGATAAACCGCCGAAAGTTAATTAATTACCGTTAAATTTTTGCGGTAACTGTTCGGTGTGAATGAAGTCAATTTTTTAAAGGTTTTAATAAACAGACTGGGACTGCTGTAACCCGATTCGTAAGCGATATCGGTGACAGAGTAATTAGTAATTTCCAGCTGTTTTTTGGCAAAGTTAATGCGGATTTCATTAATAATTTGCACAGGCGTTTTACGGTAATAACGCTGCGTGGCGCGCGTCAAATATTCCTGCGATTTACCCGACAGCGCCACCATATTCTCCAGGGCGTTATCGCTGAACTGTCCTTTGTCGTGCATCAGCTCCACGGTACTACGCAGCCACTGAGGAATATCATCCACCACCTGCTGTTCTTCACGGTGATGGCGGAGGCGATTCATGACGTAGAACGTCACGGTTTCAATAAATTCATCAAATTCATTGTCGCGGAAATTCAGCGAGGCGATAACCGTTTCAATCCAGGTCATAAACTCATTTTTAACGCGATACACCTGTGACGCCACAAAGCAGAACGGCACCAGCGGCAGATAATGCTTCTCGAAGAAACGCCTGCTCACGCCTACGTTCAGAATGCGCGTCGCACCAAACTCATAAAAGCTCTGGTGATAAGATCCCATCGGCAGGAAGACGAAATCGCCACGCTCAAGCAGGACGCGCTTACCGTTGATCTCCTGATAGTAGCGGCCGGTCAGAACAATCGTGAACTCGTAGTAGTCATGCTGGTGCAGACCGCTGGCGCTCTCCGTTTTGTTGTAAATCACCACGTGAAAATTCTTGCCATTAAACAGCTGCTGCTCATGTGCGGTTTTGATTTCCATCGTGCTGACCTCCTGCTACTTCATCCTGACTTATTGCATCTTCTCGTGAAGCTCGATGAGCTCCGCTACCAGCTCGCGCGCCAGCATGGAGGTCATCAGATGATCCTGCGCATGTACCAGCACCAGACTCACTTTCATCTTCCCTTCGCCCTGGTCGCTTTCGATAAGCTTCGTCTGCACCAGATGCGCTTCGTTTAACGCCGTACGGGACTGCTCCATCATGGTTTTCGCGGCAACGAAGTCGCCCTGCTTAGCCTGCTTAAGCGCCGCATACGCCAGGCTGCGTGCCTGCCCGGAGTTGATGATGAGGCCCATCACCACCTCTTCCAGATCGTTCTCTGCGGTTTCTTCGGCAACGATACTCTCTAAATCTAACATTTTTTAAGCTCCTTTCCGCTGGCGCGGGTTGCCCCGCGCCGTGCAATTTTAGAATTTCAGTGCGAGGGCGATATCCTCTTCGCTCTCTTCTTCATCGATAACCGTTGCGGCCTTGTTCGCAATCGCCACGAACGGCATGTAGAGCAGGGTTGCAATCCCGAGGTTGAATATCGCCAGCAGGAAGGCGGCCACGCTACCATTGGTGTTGAAGAACGCGCCCAGACCAGCCGGCATCGTCCACGGCGCAATGTTGGTCACCGGCGGGATAATGCCCAGGTAGTACGCCGTCAGCGTAATCGCGGCCAGCAGCGGCTGAACCAGGATGAAGGGAATGAACATCACCGGGTTCATGATAATTGGCAGACCAAACAGGATCGGCTCGTTAATCTGGAAGATGCCTGACGGCAGGGCCAGCTTCGCAACCTGACGATGGTCAGCGCGGCGAGAGACAATAAAGACCGCGATGATCAGACCCAACGTCGCCCCGGTACCGCCCAGGAAGATATAGGAGTCAAGCATCGGCTTCGCCCACACATGGAAGGTTTTACCGGCCGCCAGCGCCGCATCGACGGAGCCGTACTGCTGGTAAAGCGCGACGTTTTCCAGTGCCCATGGAGTCATAATACCGCTGTCCAGCGCCGCCAGTGCCAGTGAACCATGCACGCCGAAGAACCACAGCAGGGAGGTAAAGATGACATACGCCCAACCGACCACGCTACCCATCGACGCCAGCGGCGTTGAGATAGAGTCCATAATGATCTGGTGGAAGTTAGTTCCCCAGTGAGAGAGCGCCCAGGCAATAATCCCCATGATGGAGAGAATAATGAAGCCCGGAATCAACGCGGAAAATGAACGAGAAACAGAGGCCGGAACGCTATCCGGCAAGCGGATAACCCAGTTACGGCGAATAATGAAGGTGAACATTTCGGCCACCACCAGCCCGATAATAATACCGGAAATGATGTTTGCCCCACCCAGCCAGTTGGCGCCAACGGCATAAGCGTCGCCCACGCTGTACGGTGTGACGGTCATGAACGCGGCAATGGACAGTAAGCCTGCCGCCAGCGGATCCACTTTACGCTCTTCCGCCAGCGCCATTCCAATAAAGAAAGGCGCCATTAGCGACATAATACCCAACGTACCGTTGTATACGTTGCCGCCAATGGCTTTTAAACCATTAAGGGTTTCAATAGTTGAAGCATCTAGCCTAATTCCTAATGAATAAAAAAAGGATCCTTCTCCAAAGCTCAGAAAAACGTTGTTAATTAAAACGAACATTGCCCCGGCTAATGTCAACGGCATTAATTTAATAAAGCCGTTCTTAATGGCATTAACATGAGGCTGCTTTCCTATTTTAACAGCAAAAGGAAGGAGTACCTTTTCAAGTGAAGCGATGACTTTACTCATAGGAAAATACCCTTAAAGGCCGCAACGATCGTTACGGCAGATTGTGTGTGAAATAACTCTTTGACGGGAAAAATAAAAAATTAATTAGCAGCTTTTTTAATCGCCGCAACGGCAGCTTTTAATACACCTAAACCATCAATCTTGCCGTATAAAACGGAATCGATCACTTCGACCGGCTTATTGGGTAGCAGACGTTGAATTTCTGGCAGCATATAAGCGATTTGCGGCCCGAGTAAAATAACGTCTGCTGTCTGGCCCTTCTCGCCCGCCAGCGTTTCCGGAAACGCCTCAATCACCACAGGGACTTCATATTTTTCGGCCTGCGCGCGCATTTTAGAAACCAGCAGCGAAGTGGACATGCCCGCAGAGCAAAACAGATAGATATGTTTCTTTTCCATGATAACTTCCCTCTTGTTTGGCTACCCGCCGTCTCGCTATCACTCGACTCGCTATCCTGGCTGACGGGCAGTGTGCTGAACATTGTTTATCGTTGAAGTGAGTATACGCAATGGTACAGGGAGGGGATAATTCTGGATAGACTGAAATTGTCTCTCATTGACCTGGCTTGTTGACTACCTTCACATTTCAGGCAAATAATTCGCGCCAAGAAATAAGATTCACGTATGCATAAAAAAACCGGCCTTCAGGCCGGTTTGTTAACGCTCTCAGGCAAACAGGCTTACTGTGCCTTAGGTGCCTGTGGGTCGGTGTCGTATTCGGCACAGGTCTGGTAACCAGAATTGATCACGTGACCCGTATCATCCAGGGCGACAAAGTAGGTCTCTGCCTTACCATCACGTTGACCCAGAATATAGGTCTGGCAGGTACCACGCGCGTGGATCATAGTAACTTCTGAAGAAGGTTTACCGGCAATGGCTGCAACCTGGGAACGCGTCATGCCTTTTTTAACGTCTTTTACCACTGGCTGTGTGAACTGATCTTTGGTGCGATCGTAAGCTGTACACCCTGCCAGCATAGTCAGTACCGCCGCTGCGCTTAAAATTCCTGCTACGTTCTTGTTCATATTCCGTCCTCTTGTTTATCAGCGTGTTAACTAAGCATGGGATAAAAATTACTATTGTTCAACTTTGCGAGTTACGCCAGATGAATTTCGGAAAATTCTAATAAAACAACGGTAAGCTGCTAAATCGCTGTAAAACAGTACACTCAAAACTGTGATCCTTGTCGTTTCCCCGACAAAGGGTTAGTTTTAACAGATCACACTTTCTGTTTGGTTCTGCATAGGGAGGGCGTAATGGCTCTGCAACAAGAAATTATTCAGGCGCTGGGCGCGAAACCTGCGATTGATGCCAATGAAGAGATCCGTCGTAGCGTTGATTTTTTGAAAGCTTACCTGTCTGCACACCCTTTCCTGAAGACGCTGGTGCTGGGTATCAGCGGCGGTCAGGATTCCACTCTGGCCGGCAAGCTGAGCCAGATGGCCATCTCCGAGCTGCGTGACGAGACCGGTGACACCGCGCTGCAATTTATTGCCGTACGTCTGCCGTATGGCGTGCAGGCTGACGAGCAGGACTGTCAGGATGCGATCGCGTTTATTCAGCCGGACCGTGTTCTTACCGTAAACATCAAAGGTTCGGTACTGGCAAGCGAGCAGGCCTTGCGTGAAGCCGGTATTGAACTGAGCGATTTTGTTCGCGGCAACGAGAAAGCCCGTGAGCGCATGAAAGCGCAGTACAGTATCGCAGGGATGACCAAAGGGGTTGTCGTCGGCACCGACCACGCCGCGGAAGCCATCACCGGCTTCTTCACCAAATACGGTGATGGCGGCACGGATATCAACCCCCTCTTCCGCCTGAACAAGCGTCAGGGCAAGCAACTGCTGGCGGCGCTGGGCTGCCCGGAGCACCTGTATAAGAAGGCGCCAACGGCGGACCTGGAGGACGATCGCCCTTCCCTGCCGGATGAAGCCGCGCTGGGCGTCACATATGACAACATTGATGATTATCTGGAAGGCAAAACGCTCGACGAAGGTACCGCTAACATTATCGAAGGCTGGTATCTGAAAACCGAGCACAAGCGCCGTCCGCCGATTACGGTGTTTGATGATTTCTGGAAAAAGTAAAAGCAAAACGGTAACTCAGTTTTACAGGCCGGGTAAGGCGTAACCGCCACCCGGCTCTTTTTTAACCACCGAACACCTGCTACACTGTATGCCTGAACAGTATATGGAGCAGTATGTGAGCAGGCGTCAATCCGCCCCGCGTCTTGAGTTTGAAGCGGCGGCTATCTACGAATATCCCGAGCATCTTCGCCCCTGGCTTGAGGCTCTGCCTAAACAGCCTGGCGTCTATTTCTTCCACGGCGACAGCGATACCATGCCGCTCTATATCGGCAAAAGCGTGAATATCCGCAGCCGGGTGATGTCGCACCTGCGTACGCCGGATGAAGCATCGATGCTCAGGCAGTCCCGGCGGATCACCTGGATCGAGACGGCAGGCGAACTGGGCGCGCTTCTGCTCGAAGCCCGGCTCATCAAGGAACAGCAGCCGCTGTTTAACAAACGCCTGCGCCGCAACCGCCAGCTGTGTTCCTTGCAGGTTAACGCAGGAAAACCGCAGGTTGTTTATGCCCGGGAAGTGGATTTTTCGCATGAACCCAATCTTTACGGTCTGTTTGCCAACAAACGTGCCGCACTGCAAACCCTGCAATCCCTGGCTGATGAATTACAGCTTTGTTACGGCCTGTTAGGACTGGAAGCCACCACCCGCGGTCGCGCCTGTTTCCGCTCCGCGCTGAAACGCTGCGCCGGGGCGTGTTGTGGAAAAGAGAGCGTTGAAGAACATCATGCCCGGTTTATGGCGGGCCTGGCCTCTATCAGCGTTAACTGCTGGCCGTGGGAAGGCGCGGTGGCGCTGAAAGAAACCCGCGATGCGATGACGCACTATCACATCATCCGCAACTGGCTCTGGCTTGGCGCCGTTGAAAGTCTGGATGACGCTACCGCCCTGCTGCGCACCCCTGCCGGGTTCGATCAGGATGGTTACAAAATTCTCTGTAAGCCACTATTAACCGGAAAACATGAGATCATCGTCCTCAGTGACCCGGCAGCCAGGTAATTTCACTGAACAGCAGCGACCCCTTCGTTTCCAGTAAACGGAGGGTATGACTGCCCGCTTCCCAGCTGGCACCCTGATCGGCGGTCAGTAATTTGTCGCCCAGTTGCCAGGCGCCACTTAATACAAAGACCACCCCACCGCGTGACGCGAAGGTAGTGAACGTTCGGGTAGCAACGCGCACCTTTGCCTGGCAGCAATCCCGTCGGGTCATGATGTTGAAGTCCATCGACATCTGCCCCTCTGTGAGCACGGCTTTCACCGCCAGATCGCCCGCAAATCGGTAAGGCTGGTGATGCTTCAGGGTATGACAAAACGCCCTGCCTGCATCCAGGGTCACCTCGCCGCCTTCCAGCAGCGTAATCACCCGGTCAACGCCCGGGAACGCGGAGAATTCGCCGTTACTGGCGATGGAGGCAATACTGGCCCGCCAGAAAAAATCCCGCGTCGCGGGAGGAAAACAGCAAATCTCACGCGTCTCACCCGCACCATTACGCCAGAGACTGACCGGCATTTTACGGATATCAAAGAATTCCATGACCACTCCTGAAGGACGCACCGTGCGCCAGGGCATTTTCACAGACGTATTATCGGCAGCAGTCAGGCCAGACCTTAGGCATGGGATAAAAGAAAAACCGCCGGTCCTGTCCACAGCGTTTTCGCTTTTGTAGACAGGAGCCCGGCGGTCTTAAGAGAGTGAACCGATTATTCGGTTGGTGCAGGCATTTTACCTTCCGGCGCTGCACGTTCTGTCAGACGCTTCTCAAAATTGGCATTAAATTGCTTTTTCTGTTCCGGCGTCAGAATGTTGTAAATCTTGTTCTGGGTTTCCATGTGGGCCAGCATGCGTGCTTTATGCTGCTCGGCCATTTTGTCGATCTGCGCTTCCGCTTTTGCTTTATCGAAGCTGTCGCTGGCAATGATGTCATGCATTGCGCGGCGCTCTTCCAGCGGAGGACGTTTCATCTGGTCACGCTGGCTTTTCATAATGTCGCGGATCTGCTGCTTCTGCGCATCGGTGAGGTTCAGATCTTTAAACATCATCATCTCATGGTGCATACCCGGCTTGCCTTTATGATGCATCATCATTTTGCCTTCCGTCGGCGCGGCGGTAGTGGTCGCGGTATCGGCGGCGAACGCCATGCTGGTAGCGCCCAGAGCCAGGGTAGAGGCAACAAACAGTGCAGTTAATTTACGCATAATGTCTTTCCTTACTTTCAGTTATTCTTCGGCGCTATGCCGTGTTGACGAGATTAACTTTACGGCGTTTATCGTCAATTAGTCAGAGCAACGGTAAAACAATGAAAGTGTAAAAAACAACTTTTCGCCAATTGTGGAGAAATTAAGGAAAAAGCGTGGAGAGATGAAACAAAAATATTCAACAGGATGATTTTAAAGAGATTATGGAGAAGTATAGCGAAGTGCCGTTTAATAATAAAGCAATTCTCCAGGAATATTCCGCAAACAATACCAGAGCGCTTTTAACGCTAAGAAATTTATTCTTCATTTCCCCTCCGGTCTGCGCGAGGGGAGACGTTCAGGGCATTTTTTCCAGCATCAGACCTGCTCGCAAACCAAACGCGACCGACGGATTAGGAAATAAAACATATTCCGTGGATTTCTGTACCGCATAGCGCGTCTCACCATCTTCCGCCAGCAGGACGCCCTGGCGAAACGGCGTAAAGTTCAGCGTATGGGGTGCCATATGAAGCTGGAAAGCCTCGCTTTGACGCGTGATCTGCTGCACGACCCGATAGCGCACGACGGGTTCCCGGGTGGGTTCCGGCGCAACCCCGGCGAGCAACGCCCGGAGCGCCTGATGCGTAGGGGTAAAACGCGTCAGGTCGTTTTGCCCGAACGGCAGCGCTTTTCCCAGCTCCAGGGTACAGGATAACGCGCCAACATTCTCGCAGGTGAAGTGGGTAAACGTGCCGCCTGGCGTCTGGTGGAAGACCAGTGCCTCCAGCCCCGCATCGCCAAGCCAGGTCAGAAACGCCTCATCCCACGGCTGATGACGCTGCGGTAACACGCCAAAACGCACATGGTACGAGGCGCGAATGGCCGTATGCAGATCAAGGTGCCAGCGCGTTTCCCCCGCCCCGGCAAAAAACGCCGTGACCACCTTCTCCAGCCATTGCGCGCGAGTCGTCTCATCACTCTGTGGAAACTGCGCCCAGCGACCACCAAACATGCGGTTGATGTCGCTCACGAGATACCGTTTATTTTGCGCCAGCGCAGGCGGATTTCCCAGTACCACCAGCAGACGGCAGTGCAGCGTGATCTCTGCGCGATACAGCGCGCGCAGCAATAGTTCGACAATCTCCACGGGCGCGGTTTCGTTTCCGTGAATGCCGGTAGAAAGCAGCAGCGACAGGTTATATTTCCCCGTCGGCGTGAGTTCAAGCACGCCCGGCCCCAGCCATCGCCAGTGGAACGAAGGGCCTGCCCCCTCTTGCCGCTCCGGTGTCTCTTCGGCCAGCGTCAGCGCCAGTAAGTTTTCCATATCGTCTCCTTAGCGCTGGAACGGATAAACCGATCCCAGTTGCAGGATGGTTGATAATGCATCCAGCGCTTCGCGGCCTTCGCGCAGCAGCTGCGGATCAACCAGATCGGCCTGAACCAGACGGTCACGATAATAGCGGTCCACCCAGTCATTGAGAGTATTGAACAGCGTGTCGTTCATCATCACCGCCGGATTCACGGCCTGCAATTCCTCCGGCGTTAACACCACGCGTAGTCGCAGGCACGCCGGTCCCCCGCCGTTGGCCATACTTTCCCGAAGATCAAACACGCGCAGTTCATCAATCGGGTTATCCGCCTGCACCAGTTCGCTGAGATAGCGCCAGACGCCCTGATGGTTGTGGGACTCCTGCGGCAGCACCAGCATCATGCTGCCGTCATCCCGGCTCAGCAGCTGGCTGTTGAAGAGATACGTTTCGACCGCGTCCTGCACGCTTACCGCCTGCGTGGGCACCTGAATCGGCATAAATCCCGGCACGCGTTCGCGCAGCGTGGCCAGCAACTTTTCCTGATGGGCAAACGCCTGCTCGTGGCAGAACAGTACCTGACGGTTGGAAACGGCAATGACGTCGTTATGAAACACGCCCTGGTCGATCACCTGCGGATTTTGCTGGGCAAAAATCACCTGAGAAGGATTAACCTGGTTCAGCCGCGCAACCGCCTGGCTTGCGGCTAAGGTTTGTCTCGCCGGATAACGAACCGGCGCGGCGTGGCCGCCCTCTTCCCGTCCATATATAAACAGCTGCAAACCCGGCTCGCCATAGTCGCCGCCCAGACGGTTGTGGTTTGCCGCCCCTTCATCGCCAAACATCGCGACCTGCGGCAGCGCCGAATGTACCTCGAAATGCGCATCATGATTAAAAATGGCGCGCAGCACGCGCCCGGTGGTCTCCGCTTCGCTGGCGCGGTGGAATTTGTTGTTCAGGTTAGCAACGGTCAGATGCACTTTGCCGTCCAGCGTATCCGCCGACGGCGCAACGGTGGCGGCATTCGCCACCCACATCGAGGAGGCTGAACTGGCTGCGGAAAGCAGGTGTGGCGTCTGCGTGCCTGCTTTTTCCACCACCTGTTCATCCGTACCGCTGAACCCCAGCTGGCGCAGCACGGCCACGTTTGGGCGCTCCTGCGGTGGGATCACCGCCTGCGGGAAACCGGCATCGGACAGCGCCTTCATTTTCAATAGCCCCTGCTTCGCCGCCAGCTTCGGGTTCGAGACCTGGAAACGGTGCTTCGTCGAGGCTTCATTACCGAACGACAGCCCGGCATAGTGGTGCGTCAGCCCCACGAGGCCGTCAAAGTTAACCTCACGCGCTTTCATGGGCGTCACCCTCTGTAAAATCCAGCCCCGGATTCAACGTCTCCGGCAGCGTCAGCGCCGGGGTTTCGAGGCTTGCCATCGGCCACGCGCAGTAATCGGCGGCATACCAGGCGCTGGCGCGATGGTTGCCCGACGCCCCTACGCCACCAAACGGCGCAGTGCTCGCCGCACCGGTCAGCGGTTTGTTCCAGTTCACGATCCCGGCGCGCGCTTCCAGCAGCAGCTGGTCGAATTTCTCGCGATGCGGCGATATCAGGCCGCTCGACAGGCCGTAGCGGGTATTGTTGGCCATCTCGATCGCCGACTCAAAATCGTCATAGCGCCAGACGCACAGCAGCGGGCCAAAGACCTCTTCATCCGGCACGTTGCTTGTCGCACTCATGTCAATAATCCCCGGCGTCAGCAGCGACGTGCCGGGCTGAACCAGCTTCGGCTCCAGCAGGGTTTTCGCCCCGCGCGCCACGTGCTCCTGCCACGCTTTCAGTACGTTCAGCGCCGCCTGCCCGGAGATCAGCCCGCCGATAAACGGCTGCGGGTCGGCATCCCATTTCGCGGGAACCAGACGCGCGCTCACCTCCACCAGACGCTTCAGGAACGCATCCCCCTGCGCGCCGCGCTTAACCAGCAGGCGGCGGGCGCATGTGCAGCGCTGTCCGGCGGTAATGAACGCCGACTGAATGGTCAAGTGGACCGCGGCATCGATATCCTCCGGATCTTCCACAATCAGTGGGTTGTTGCCGCCCATCTCCAGCGCCAGAATTTTTTCCGGTTGCCCCGCCAGCTGACGATGCAGCTGATAGCCCGTTCCGGCACTGCCGGTAAACAGCAGACCGTCAATGTCGCTCAGCGCACTCAGCGCCTGACCGGTTTCACGCCCGCCCTGCACCAGATTCAGCACCCCCGGCGGCAGCCCCGCCTGCTCCCAGAGTTTTACCACTGCTTCTCCGGTTAAGGGGGTTAACTCACTCGGCTTGAAGATGACGGTATTCCCCGCCAGCAGCGCAGGCACAATGTGCCCGTTCGGCAGATGCCCGGGGAAGTTATACGGGCCAAACACCGCCAGTACCCCGTGCGGACGGTGGCGCAGCGTGGCAGCGCCGTCTGGCATCTCGGTATGCTGCTCGCCGGTGCGGGTATGGTACGCCTTCACCGATATCGCAATTTTGTTGATCATCGCCGTGACTTCGGTTGTTGCCTCCCAGCGCGGCTTACTGGTTTCGCAGGCAATGATGCGGGTCAGCTCGGCTTTATTGGCCTCCAGCAGCGCAGCAAATTTCTCAACCAACGCCTGGCGCTCGAAGAATGGCCGTTTCGCCCACGCCGGAAACGCGCGGCGTGCAGCCTGACAGGCCTGCTCAACCTGCCCGGCGCTTGCGTCGTTCCCAGACCAGAGCACCTCCTGGCCGACCGGGTTAGTTTTTGTCCGCGCGTCACCTTCGCCCGTAACCCAGTCACCGTTAATCCATAGAGTCATGCTGTTTTCTCCTCAGGGCAGAGCCGCACCAGGCGAACCGTGTCGCCAGCGTTACATTTCAGGGCATCCAGTTGCGCAGCCGTCAGTACCAGACGCTCGCATGATGGGTTGGTTCGCACCAGCATGGCGCGGAAGTTGGTGTAATTCTCGTTCGAGACCAGGCAGGCTGGCCACTCGCCCGGCGCGGGCTGGCCTTCTGAAACCTCAACCAGGCGGCTTTTACGGATGGCGCGAACGCGGTCAATGTCGCATTCCAGCGTCGGGCCGCCGTCGAAGATGTCGACGTAGTTACGGTAGCGAAATCCCTCTTTCTCCAGCACCGCGCGGGCCGGGGCGGTTTGCGGGTGAACTTCGCCGATCACCGCCTGCGCTTCTGGTGTTAGGAAATGGGTATAAATAGGATGCTTCGGCATCAACTCGGCGATAAACGCCTTCTGACCGGTGCCGCACAGGTAATCCGCCCGGCTAAATTCCATGGAGAAGAAGCGTTCGCCCAGACTCTCCCAGAACGGCGAGTAGCCCGTCTCATCAATCACGCCGCGCATCTCCGCGACCACTTTTTCGTTGAAGCGGTCGCGAAAGGCGGCCATAAACATAAAGCGCGATTTGGAGAGCAGATAACCGTTGCCCTCTTTGCGCCAGTCCGGATCGAGAAACAGGGTGCAGAGTTCGCTGGCGCCGGTATGGTCATTACAGAGGAAGAGCGTCGGCAGCGCGTTGTAAACGTTCAGCTCTTTCGAGGCGTGGACCATCGTGCCGACGCGGTAGTTGTACCACGGATCATTAAGCCCGACGGCCACCTCGATAGCGCAAATCCCCGCCACGGTCCCCGTGTCGGTATCTTCCAGCACGAACACATAGCCCTGTTCGCTTTTTGGCAACGTCCCCTGCCAGGTTTGCAGGGCGCGCTCAATGCGCGCCGACAGCGTTTTTTCATCGGCAGGCAGCGAGGTCAGCCCGCCCCCTGTCTTACCGGCAAGCTGCATAAGCCCGGCGAGATCGCCGTGCGCAACGGGACGGATGACCATCATGATGACACCCCGGACTTCACCTGTTCGCAGGCCAGCGCAAAACGATCTAAGCCAGTTCTGACCTCTTCCTCGCTGACGATCAGCGCAGGGGCAAACCGCACCACGTTAGCACCGGCAATCAGCACCATTACGCCCTGCTTTGCCGCTTCCTGTGAAATCAGCTTCGCTTTGCCGGCAAACTCAGGGGCAAGCTCACAGCCTATTAACAGCCCCAGACCGCGGATCTCTTTGAACAGGCCAGTTTTGCTGTTAATGGCCGTGAGTCGCTCAACAAACCACTGGTGACGCTGCTTCACGCCGTTCAGCACCTCAGGGGTGTTGATGATATCCAGCACCTGTCCGGCGACAGCGGTTGCCAGCGGGTTGCCGCCGTATGTGGTGCCATGAGTGCCCACGGTCATCACGCTGGCGAATTTTTCGGTGGTCAGCATCGCCCCCACCGGGAAACCGCCGCCGAGCGCTTTGGCTGTTGAGAGCACATCCGGGGTCACGCCATAGTGCATGTAGGCATACAGCTCACCCGTGCGGCCCACGCCGGTCTGGACTTCGTCAAAAATCAGGACCGCGTTATGCCGATCGCACAGCTCGCGCAGCCCTTGCAGGAACGCTTTCTGGGCGGGCATGACGCCGCCTTCCCCCTGCATGGGCTCGACAATCACCGCACACGTGGTGTCGTCAATCAGCTCGCTGGCAGAGTGTAAATCGTTATACGCCGCATGACGGATATCCGGCGGCAGCGGCGCAAAATCCTGAGAATATGAGGGCTGACCGCCCGCACTGACGGTAAACAGCGTGCGGCCATGGAAAGCATTTTTAAAGGCTACGATGCCGCTCTTATGCGCGCCGAATTTATCGTGCGCATATTTGCGCGCCAGCTTCAGCGCCGCTTCGTTCGCTTCCGCGCCGGAGTTACAGAAAAAGACTTTTTCTGCGAAGGTGGCGTCGATCAGCTTCTTCGCCAGACGCAATGCCGGTTCGTTGGTATAACCGTTGCCGGTATGCCAGAATTTCGCCGCCTGGTCATTCAGCGCCTGCCGCAACGCCGGGTTTGCATGCCCCAGCGCATTCACCGCAATCCCACCTGCAAAGTCGATATACTCTTTGCCCTGCTGATCCCACAGGCGAGAGCCTTCCCCACGTACCGGAATAAAAGCCGCCGGAGCGTATACCGGCATCATCCATTCATCGAAATTTTCACGCGTAACTGACAGAGACATAGCGACCTCATCCGGTAAATAAAAGGTTGTTTAAATGTTAAATAATTGAGTGTTTGCACTGTGAATGTAGATTGCAGCGTTCGTGCCAGCCAGCGATAAAAATGCATAAATGGGTTTGGGTAACAGAATATCAATGAGTTACAATATGGAGATATTCACTTATAATGCATAAATAGTGAATATTTTTACGACAAGCGGCGCTTTGCCGCATGAAAACAAGAAAGAGTATGCAGAGGCCAAATATAATTCTGGAATTGTGATCGCTCGCGAAATTTATCGGTCGTTTACGCCCTGTTCGAGGGCAAAACGCGCCGAAATGGTGCAAATATTGCACCGTTGGCATTATCTGTCGCAGTAATTGGGCGAAGCGGATAACAGACGACGTAAATTCTGCTACCATCCTTGCACTATTCACCTTGCATTGGCAGCGACTATGAAATTTGTCTCTTTTAATATCAACGGCCTGCGTGCCCGCCCTCACCAGCTTGAAGCGATTGTTGAGCAACATCAGCCAGATGTGATCGGCTTGCAGGAGACAAAAGTTCACGACGATATGTTCCCGCTCGAAGAGGTAGCGAAGCTGGGCTATAACGTTTTTTACCACGGTCAGAAAGGCCACTACGGCGTTGCGCTGCTGACCAAAGATACGCCGGTGTCGGTGCGCCGTGGCTTCCCGGGTGACGGTGAAGAGGCGCAGCGCCGCATCATCATGGCGGAAATTCCTTCCGCACTCGGCAATGTGACCGTCATCAACGGCTATTTCCCGCAGGGTGAAAGCCGCGATCATGAAACCAAATTCCCGGCCAAAGCGAAGTTTTATCAGGATCTGCAAAACTACCTGACAACCGAACTCAAAAAAGAAAACCCGGTGCTTATCATGGGCGACATGAATATCAGCCCGACGGATCTGGATATCGGTATTGGCGAAGAGAACCGTAAGCGCTGGCTGCGCACCGGCAAATGCTCTTTCCTGCCGGAGGAGCGCGAGTGGATGGAGCGCCTGCTGGGTTGGGGGCTGGTGGATACTTTCCGCACGGCTAACCCGGAAACGCAGGACCGTTTCTCGTGGTTTGACTACCGCTCTAAAGGCTTCGATGACAACCGGGGCCTGCGTATTGATTTGCTGCTGGCGAGCGCCCCCCTGGCCGAACGCTGCATCGAAACCGGTATCGACTATGACATCCGCAGCATGGAAAAGCCGTCCGACCATGCGCCGGTATGGGCAACGTTCAAGCTGTAAACTTCAGTGAATATTAAAAAAATTAGTCTCCTGTGCGCCCTTCTGGGCGCATTTGTTTTAATTGTTGTTTTGCTTCCTCCGGGCATGCTCTCCCTCGACACGCTAAAAATACACCAGCAAACGTTGCTCGCTCGTGTGGAGCAAGCGCCCCTTCAGAGCGCGCTGTTCTATTTTGCGGTTTACGTTCTGCTCTCCGCGCTATCTATCCCCGGAGCCGCGCTTCTGACGCTGCTCGGCGGGGCGCTTTTCAGCCTGTGGGAGGCGACGCTGTTGGTGTCATTTGCCTCGACGCTCGGCGCCACGCTTGCCATGCTCGTCAGCCGTTATCTGCTGCGCGACTGGGTGCAGCGGCGCTTTGCCGCACAGATGAATACGATCGATGCGGGGATGGATCGCGACGGCGCACGCTACCTTTTTGCCCTGCGCCTGATGCCGTTGTTCCCGTTCTTTCTGGTCAATTTGCTGATGGGGCTAACCCGTCTCAGGGTGCGTCACTACTGGTGGGTCAGCCAGCTTGCAATGCTGCCTGCCACCGTCATTTATCTGAACGCCGGACGCGAGCTGGGGAAACTCACCTCGCTGCGCGATATTCTGTCGCCGGGACTGCTGTTCGCCTTTACACTATTAGGGTTATTACCGCTGGTCACTCGCTGGCTGTTTTCCCGTTACATCCCTTCGATTAAAAAGTGAGGCATTATGCGCCGGGTGCGTTTTTGCGCGTTTCTGACGAGTCTGCTGCTGGCAACCTCTGCCTTCGCCGCAGAGAGCTGGCAATCCATTCAGCAACAGGCCACCGGGCAGACCGTCTGGTTTAACGCCTGGGGCGGTGACGAGGCCGTTAACCGCTACCTCGACTGGGTAAGCGGCGAGATGAAAACGCACTACGCCATCAACCTGAAGATCGTTCATCTGGCCGATGCCGCCGACGCGGTGAAGCGGATCCAGACGGAACATGCCGCAGGACGTAGCAGTAACGGGTCGATGGATCTGCTCTGGGTAAACGGGGAAAACTTCCGCAACCTGAAAGCGGCAAACCTGCTGCTCACCGGCTGGGCGCAAACCCTGCCCAACTGGCGCTACGTCGATACCCGTAAACCGGTCACGGAAGATTTTGCCATCCCGACCGATGGAGCGGAATCCCCATGGGGCGGCGCACAATTAACCTTTATCGCCCGTAAAGCGAGTATGCCGACACCACCAGCAGATCCCCACGCGCTGCTGCTATACGCCCAACAGCACCCTGGCAAGGTGAGCTATCCACGACCGCCGGATTTTACCGGCACGGCGTTTCTGGAACAGCTACTGCTGGCGCTGACCGCCCATCCGGAGGCGCTAAAAAACGCGCCAGACAGTACCTTTGCGCAGGTCACCGCGCCGCTGTGGGATTACCTTGATACGCTGCACCCCCTGCTGTGGCGCGAAGGGAACGATTTTCCTCCATCGCCTGCGCGCATGGATACGCTGCTGGCCAGCGGCAGTCTGAACCTGTCGCTCACCTTTAACCCCGCCCATGCGATGCAAAAGGTGGCGAGCGGTGAACTGCCTGCCGACAGCTACAGTTTCGGCTTTCTCAAAGGCATGATCGGCAACGTCCATTTTGTCGCTATCCCGGCAAACGCCAGCGCGAGCGCAGGCCCGAAAGTGGTGGCGAATTTCCTGCTGTCACCACAGGCGCAGATCCGCAAAGCTAATCCTGACGTCTGGGGTGACCCGAGCGTGCTGGATGGCGAAAAACTGCCTGCGAAAGCGGCAAAACAGCTTCGCGCCTTTACCCCCTCAGGCACGCCTGATGTGCTTCCCGAACCGCACGCCGCCTGGGTTAACGCCCTGGAGCAGGAATGGCTTCGCCGCTACGGAACCCGCTAAGCGGGCTGGTCTGGGCGGCAATGGCGGTCATCTATCTGCCCCTGCTTCCCGCCAGCGGCATGCTGCTGGCCCCGGCGTTTTCTCCCGGCAACTGGGCGACGCTGTTTGCCGACCCGCAGCTGCCGCAGGCGCTGGCCGCCACGTTGGTGTCAGCGCTTATCGCGACGCTGGGCTCACTGTTTATCGCCCTGACCCTGCTTGCGCTTCTCTGGCCGGGTGAAGGCTGGCAGCGCCTGAGCACCCGTTTGCCGTGGCTGTTAGCCGTGCCGCACGTCGCCTTCGCCACCAGCGCGCTGCTGCTGTTTGCGGAAGGGGGGCAGTTTTACCGGTTCTGTACAGTCTGTTCGCCGCAGCTTGACCGCTACGGTATCGGGCTTGGCCTGACGCTTGCGGTCAAAGAGAGCGCGTTCGTTCTGTGGGCAATCTACGCCGCGCTGCCTGAAAAGCGCCTCGCACAGCAGAAAATTGTCATGCATACCTTCGGCTACGGACGAATGCAGGCGCTCAACTGGCTCGTCCTCCCGGCAATCGCCCCCGCGCTGGGCGCCGTGATGCTGGCGGTGCTCGCCTGGTCCCTTTCCGTGGTGGATGTGGCGATCGTGCTCGGGCCGGGCAACCCGCCTACGCTGGCGGTGCTGGCCTGGCAGTGGCTCACCCAGGGCGATGCGCAGCAGCAAACCAAGGGAACGCTGCTGTGTCTGGTGTTGCTCCTTCTGCTGGCGGCGCTTGCCGCGGTGGGATACGGCTTCTGGACGGCATGGCGGCGCGCCCAGCCTGACCCCTCCGGGGTACGTCGCGCTTCGCATAGCGCGCTGCCCGCACGGACGCTGGGCGGGTTACTGCCGCTGTGCGGCGTGCTCTGTGCGCTGGTTCTGCTGATGCTGGCACGCCGGGACGACATCGGCCCCGTCAGCGACAGCCTTTCTCTGGGACTGCTGTCCAGCCTGACAGCGCTGGCCATCCTCATGATCTGGCTTGAGTGGGGATCCCAGCGCGGCGCGGTGTGGATCTGGCTGCCGCTTGCCCTCCCGGCGCTGCCCCTCGTGTCCGGGCAGTATGCCGTGGCGCTGTGGCTGGGCATCGACGGCCAGTACGCTGCGGTGCTCTGGAGCCATATGCTATGGGTTCTCCCGTGGATGCTCCTGGTGCTACAACCGGCCTGGCGCCGGCTCGATCCCCGGCTTATCCTCACTGCCAGAACGCTGGGCTGGCGGCGGGCGAAAATTTTCTGGCTAGTGAAATGCCCATTGATGGTTCGTCCGGCCCTGCTGGCCTTTGCCACCGGCTTTTCCGTGAGCATGGCCCAGTACATGCCTACCCTCTGGCTGGGGGCGGGACGTTTCACCACCCTGACGACGGAGGCGGTCGCCCTCAGCAGCGGCGGCAGCATTCCGATCCTCGCCAGCCGGGCGCTGGGTCTGTTGTTGTTGACCAGCAGCGTATTTGCCCTTGCCGCGCTGCTCTCCCGGCTCGTGGGCCGTCACAGACAAGGATTACGTTAATGCTGACCGTGAAAAATCTCACCATTGCGCCGCTCTTACATGAGGTCAACTTCCGCGTCCCGGCGGGGGAGATCGTCACGCTGATGGGGCCCTCCGGGAGTGGGAAATCGACCCTTTTCGCCTGGATGGTGGGTGCGTTATCCGCTGATTTTAAGGCGCACGGCGAGCTGTGGCTGAACGATCGTCGCTGCGATATGCTCCCCGTGGAAACGCGCGGGATCGGCATTCTGTTTCAGGATGCCCTGCTGTTTGACGCCTTCAGCGTGGGGCAAAACCTGATGCTGGCGCTGCCGGCGCACATCGTCGGGCGCGCCCGCCGCAACGCGGTCGAGCAGGCCCTGGAGACTGCCGGGCTGGCAAACCACTACACCAGCGATCCGGCGACCCTTTCCGGCGGCGAGCGCGCCAGGGTCAGCCTGTTGCGCGCCCTTCTCGCCCAGCCGCAGGCATTGCTGCTCGACGAGCCGTTCAGTCGACTGGATAAAACGCTGCGCGCCTCATTCCGGGCGTGGGTATTCGAGGTCACTCGCCAGCGCAGGATCCCGGTGGTGCTGGTCACGCATGATGAGGACGATATTCCGCCCGGCGGCGAGGTGATTGAGATTTCTCGCTGGCAATAATGTGCTAACGCAATGTTTTTGGCTTCAGGAGAGACGACAATGCCCCCCTCTTTTAACGACGTCAGGTTTTTCGATGAAACGTGTTTCTCAACTGACCGCGCTGGCCCTGATCTGCGGCCTCGCCTCACTCTCCTCCACGGCGGCTGATATGCCCCACTCCCTCACGCTGGACCAGCTCCAGGCGCAAAACGGCGCGGTAATTGATACGCGCATCAGTGCGTTCTTTAACGGCTGGCCGCAGACCCTGAGCGGAACGTCCGGGCACGAGCCCGCCGCACTTAATCTCTCTGCCAGCTGGCTTGGGGCAATGAGCGATGAACAGCTCAGCGGCTGGGCAAAACAGCATCGGCTTACGCCAGACATGCCGGTTGCGCTCTATGGCAACGATAATGACAACCAGACCGTCAAAACACGGCTGGAGAAAGCGGGCTTTACCCACGTCTCTACCCTGAGCGATGCCCTGCAACAATCCGACCGTCTGCAACGTCTGGCGCATTTCGAACAGCTGGTTTATCCGCAGTGGATCCGCCAGTTGCAGCAGGGCAAACCCGTTACCGTCGCACCAGCCGGAGAGTGGAAGGTGATCGAGGCTGGCTGGGGTGCGCCGAAGCTTTATCTCCTGAGCCACATTCCCGGCGCGGGCTATATCGACACCAATGAAGTGGAAAGCGAACCGCTGTGGAATAAGGTCTCTGACGAAAAGCTGAAAGCGATGCTGGCGAAGCACGGGATCCGTCACGATACCACCGTCATTCTGTACGGTCGCGACGTGTATGCCGCCGCGCGCGTGGCGCAGATCATGCTCTACGCGGGCGTGAAGGATGTGCGGATTCTGGATGGCGGCTGGAAGGCGTGGTCCGACGCCAGCCTGCCCGTTGAGCGCGGAACGCCTGCAAACGTGAAGCCAGCCCCTGATTTTGGCGCGCCGATCCCGGGCCAGCCGCAGCTGATGGTGGATATGGAGCAGGCCCGGGGAATGCTGCACCGTCAGGACGCGTCGCTGGTGAGCATTCGTTCCTGGCCAGAGTTTATCGGTGAAACCAGCGGCTACAGCTATATCAAGCCAAAAGGTGAAATTGCCGGTGCGCGTTGGGGCCATGCGGGCAGCGACGCGACCCACATGGAAGATTTCCACAATCCGGATGGCACCATGCGCAGCGCCGATGATATTGCCGCCATGTGGAAAACGTGGAATATCCTGCCGGAGCAGCACGTTGCGTTTTACTGTGGTACCGGCTGGCGCGCGTCTGAAGCCTTTATGTACGCCCGCGCCATGGGCTGGCAGAACGTTGCCGTCTACGACGGCGGCTGGTACGAATGGAGCAGCCATCCGCAGAACCCGGTCTCCACCGGGGAGCGCGGACCGGAGAGCGCACGCTAGCGGGGAAGTGACTTCAGCGTGATATAACCGCTCCAGATGCGCGTTGTGGTGGTCAGCCAGCACAACGCGCCAAACACCCATGCAAAGAGCGCGAAATGCGCCGGAAACAGGCTGCACAGCACAAACAGCGCGATGGTCTCTGTTCCTTCCGTTAATCCTCCAATGTAATAAAGCGACTTGTGCGCATAGCCGGGGTTGTCGATATCATGCTTCCCCGCCAGCGCGGCAAAGGCCAGAAAACTGCTGCCCGTCCCCATAAACGCGAACAGCAGCCAGGCGGCGGCGATCGCATTATCAGCCGGAGCGGCCAGCGCAAAACCAAACGGCACCAGGGCGTAAAACAGGAAGTCGAGGGCGATATCAAGAAATCCTCCCGCGTCCGTCAGGCCACGGCGACGCGCCAGCGCGCCGTCCAGACCATCCAGCAGCCGGTTCAGCACAATGGCGATCAGCGCCGCCGGATACCAGCCCAGCGCCAGAAAAGGTAACGCCAGCACACCAATCGCAAACCCGGCGAGCGTTAAGCCATCAGGCGTGATAAACGGTTTATCCAGCGCGGCGGCCAGCTGATTTAACCCGGGTTTCAGCCGGGGGTGCAGATGTTTATCCAGCATGTGGTTTACCTTTAAACGTGGCGCACAGCCCCTGAGTCGGGATATCCAGCGCGGCGTTAAAGCGGGCGGAAAGATTCTGAAAGGCAATCAGAGCCGTCATTTCGGTGATGGTCTCTTCCGTAAAGTGGCGCTTCAGCAGGCTTTTGATATTTTCATCCACCTCAGGCGGCGTGGCGGTGACCGCTTCCGCATAAGCCAGCGCCGCGCGCTCCTCTTCGCTGAACAGGGTGGAATTTTGCCAGTCGCTGACGGCCTGCACTTTATCCAGCGCCCCGCTCCGCTCGGCCAGACGCAGGCTGTTGGCATCAATACAAAATGCGCAGTGGCAGACCTGCGAGACCCGCGTCATTAGTAGCGATCGCAGAACCGGGGTCAAACGCGCCTTGCGCCGCTCCAGGTAGCCGACAAACAGCGCCACCAGCCAGAAAAGACGCGGCATACGCCCCCACCAGCGAGTGGGGTTCAGCACCGCGCCGAAGTGTTTTTTCTGCATGGCGGCGATGGGGCTAAGGCTGACGGGAAGGGTTTCCATGGGCGCAACCCAGGCGGATGTCTCTTTCACCTGATTCTCCTGATGACTGGACTCTTTGGAAGGGCACGATAATATGTCGTTTTTCGCTATTAATTATTGACGAACATGCTGAAAACACTCGATGTGGTTGCGGCCATCCTCGAAAATGAGGGCAAGATTTTGCTGGCGCAGCGTCCCGAACATGCCGATCAGCCAGGAATGTGGGAATTTGCGGGCGGGAAGGTTGAAGCCGGTGAGACCCAGCCGGAAGCGCTGATCCGCGAACTGCGCGAAGAGCTCGGCATTGAGGCCGTGCCCGCGCGGTATGTGGCAAGCCACCAGCGGGAGGTGTCGCAGCGGCTGATTCACCTCCACGCCTGGTATGTGCCTGAATTTAGCGGTGAGCTGAAGGCGCATTATCACTCGGCGCTGGTATGGTGTACGCCAGAAGACGCGTTCACGTATGATTTAGCCCCGGCGGATATACCGCTGCTGGAAGCGTTTATTCTTTTACGCGACGCCAGACCAGCGGGTTTGTACTGAGGGTGCGTTCTTCACGCTGGCACTGCAACAGCACGCCATCCGACCTGACCACTGCGCCTTCGGAATAGTTTTGATCCTGATAGATACAGCACTGATTACACGGCTGCGCACGTTGGCCGCCAGCACTAAAGACCTCTGGCGGCACGTTAACCTCGACATCCGGGCGAATGCGATCAGCCTGTGCCCCGGCGGACACCATCAAACATAACGCGGCCATTGCGTAACGGTTCATAGACTTTGTTTCCTTTGCATCGTTTATATCTATAACGGTCGATCCGGACGGGATCTTTAATGTATCTCGTCATCGCTTTTAGTTATGACGCGCGCCCTGTCATTAATTTCCCTTGCAGCATAAATTTCTGCTTGCCTCTCAAAGCGGTGCGGGTGGTATAGTCAAAAAAACGACACAAAACATCTCCGCCACACGCATAAATTATTATAAGAGGTTCTTATATCTATGGATCAGACACGCTCTCTGGAAAGCTTTCTTGCCCATGTTCAGCAGCGCGACCCGCACCAAAGCGAGTTTGCCCAGGCCGTTCGTGAAGTCATGACCACCCTGTGGCCCTTCCTTGAGGAAAATCCGCGCTACCGCCAGATGGCGCTGCTTGAACGTCTGGTTGAGCCAGAGCGCGTCATCCAGTTCCGCGTGGCGTGGGTGGACGATCGCAATCAGGTGCAGGTCAACCGCGCGTGGCGCGTGCAGTTTAACTCGGCCATTGGCCCGTATAAGGGCGGCATGCGCTTCCACCCGTCCGTAAACCTGTCGATTCTGAAGTTCCTCGGCTTCGAGCAGACCTTTAAAAACGCCCTCACCACGCTCCCGATGGGCGGCGGGAAAGGCGGCAGCGATTTCGATCCGAAAGGCAAAAGCGAAGGCGAAGTGATGCGTTTCTGCCAGGCGCTGATGACCGAGCTCTACCGTCACCTCGGCCCGGATACCGACGTGCCTGCCGGTGATATCGGCGTCGGTGGACGTGAAGTAGGCTTTATGGCCGGGATGATGAAAAAGCTCTCCAACAACAGCGCCTGCGTCTTTACCGGCAAAGGGCTGTCGTTTGGTGGGAGCCTGATCCGCCCGGAAGCGACCGGATACGGTCTGGTTTACTTCACCGAAGCCATGCTCAAGCGTCACGGTTTAGGCTTTGAAGGCATGCGCGTCGCGGTGTCCGGCTCCGGTAACGTAGCGCAGTACGCGATTGAGAAAGCGATGCAGTTTGGCGCTCGCGTGGTGACCGCCTCTGACTCCAGCGGCACGGTGGTGGATGAAGCGGGCTTCACGGCGGAGAAACTGGCGCGCCTGTGTGAAATCAAAGCCAGCCGCGATGGCCGCGTGGCGGATTACGCCCGGGAGTTTGGCCTGACCTACCTGGAAGGGAAACAGCCGTGGGGCGTGCCGGTGGATATCGCCCTGCCGTGCGCCACGCAGAACGAGCTGGATGCTGAAGCCGCGCGCACGTTGATTAGCAACGGCGTAAAAGCGGTGGCCGAAGGGGCGAACATGCCAACCACCATCGACGCCACGGACCTGTTCCTGGACGCGGGCGTGCTGTTTGCGCCGGGCAAGGCCGCTAACGCGGGCGGCGTGGCCACCTCCGGCCTCGAGATGGCGCAAAACGCCGCGCGTCTCGGCTGGAAAGCGGAGAAAGTGGATGCGCGCCTGCACCACATCATGCTGGATATTCACCATGCCTGCGTGGAGTACGGCGGGGAGGCATCGCAAACCAACTACGTGCGCGGGGCGAATATCGCCGGGTTCGTGAAGGTGGCGGATGCGATGATTGGGCAGGGTGTGATTTAAGGTTTATATCGTGCGGCCGGGTGCCCTCACCCCGGCCCTCTCCCATAGGGAGAGGGTGAAAACCGGGCGTATCAGGCCGCGCTTTTCTTCTTTTTAAACGGTTTCTTCGCACCCGCGCCTGGTGCAACCATCCCTCTGAAGCGCTTCACCGGCGTGCTGCGCGCCTGATCGATCAGCTGGTAAAGCGTCCCCACCAGCGGCTGCATAAAGTCCTGATAGCGGCACTGCTTCTCGCTGATCTGCGTCAGCACCGATTCCCAGTGCGCGGTCATGTCCGGCCTGGCGGCCAGCTCCGGCAGGGAATGAATCAGCGCGCGCCCCGGCTCGGTCGAATGGATATAGCGCCCCTTTTTCTCAAGAAAACCGCGCTTAAAGAGCAGCTCGATGATCCCCGCGCGGGTTGCTTCCGTACCCAGACCGTCGGTGGCGCGGAGGATCTTCTTCAGATCTTTATCCTGCACAAAACGGGCGATCCCGGTCATGGCCGAAAGCAGCGTCGCATCGGTGAAGTGGCGCGGCGGCTGGGTCTGTCGTTCAACCACCTCCCCCTTCTCGCACAGCAGTTCGTCGCCTTTGGCCACGACCGGCAGCGGCGTACCGTCGTTCTCTTCGTCACGCTCTTTGTTGCCGAGCAGCGTGCGCCAGCCCGCTTCCGCGAGGAAACGCGCTTTGGCGATAAATTTGCCTTTGGCAATGTCCAGTTCGATAACGCACTTGCGGAACACCGCGTCCGGGCAGAACTGCATCAGATACTGACGCGCGATCAGGTTATAGACTTTTGCTTCGTTGTCGGTCAGGTTGACGTTGCTGGTGCGCGCCGTCGGGATTATCGCGTGGTGGGCATCGACTTTTTTATCGTCCCAGCAGCGGTTATGGGTATCCGGGTTTACCGCCGGTTGCGGCAACAGATCCGGCGCATGGACACCAATGGCGTTCATCACCGAGTGGCGTCCGGCGAAGTGTTCCTCCGGCAGATAGCGGCTGTCCGAACGCGGATAGGTGATCAGCTTGTGGGTTTCATAGAGCTTCTGGCAGATATCGAGCACGTTCTGCGCGCTCAGGCCAAACTTTTTCGCGGCCTCGATCTGCAACGCCGAAAGGGAGAACGGCAGCGGTGCGGGCTCTGATTCCCGTTTGTCGTTATAGCTGGTGACTATCGCGGGTTGGCCGGTAATGCGGTTAACCACGTGCTCCGCCAGCGGACGATGCAGCAGCCGTCCCTCTTCGTCCTGATATGACTCACAGGCATCGCTCGGCTGCCAGACGGCGGTAAAGCGTTCGTCTTTCGGCGTGACGATATGCGCTTTGACTTCGAAGAAGTCTTTGGCGACGAAATTTTCGATCTCTTCGTCGCGACGCACCACCAGCCCCAGCACCGGGGTTTGAACACGCCCAACAGAGAGTACGCCCTGATAGCCCGCATTGCGTCCCAGGATGGTGTAGGCGCGGGTCATGTTGATCCCGTACAGCCAGTCCGCGCGGGCACGTGCCAGCGCGGACACACACAGGGGAATAAATTCGCTGTTGGCGCGCAGGCGCGAAATCGCGCGCTCCACCGCCTGCGGGTTAAGGTCGTTGATCAGGCAGCGCTGCACCTGCTGACGCTTTTCCGGCGCCAGCTCCAGGTAGTCCAGCACTTCATCGACCAGCAGTTGCCCTTCCCTGTCCGGGTCACCCGCGTGGACCACTTCCGTCGCCTCATGCAGGAAGCGCTTAATGACGTTGAGCTGTTTGGTGACGGAAGGACGCGGTTGCAGACGCCACTTTTCCGGCACAATCGGCAGATCGTTGAGATTCCAGCGGGCGTAGCGGCTGTCGTAGACATCCGGCTGCGCCTGTTCAAGCAGGTGCCCGATACACCAGGTGACCACCTGTCCGTTACCGCATTCGATAAAGCCATCACCTTTGCGATGCGGCTTGGGCAGCACGTCGGCGATGGCACGCGCCAGACTCGGTTTTTCGGCAATAAACAACCGCATCGAATTAACGAATCTCAATCATCGGGCGACCACCGCGGGCGGTCACCAGCTCACCAATGGCCGTCAGGGTGATGCCAAACTCGGCAGCCGTCGCCTGAACGTCAGCTTCAGCTTCTGGCGTCACCGCCAGCAGCAGACCACCGGAGGTTTGCGGATCGCACAGCAGGTTACGCCATGCTTCCGGCATTTCGCCCATTAAATGGCCGTAGCTGGCGAAGTTGCGCTGCGTCCCGCCCGGAACGGCGCCCTGAGCAATGTACTCTTCCACGCCCGGCAGTTTCGGCACATCCTGATACCAGACCTGCGCCTGCACGCCCGCGCCCTGACACACTTCAGAGAGGTGCCCCAGCAGACCAAATCCGGTCACGTCGGTCATGGCCTTCACGCCGTCGATATTGGCGAATGCCGCACCGGCGAGGTTCATCTGGCACATCACTTCCGTTGCCAGACCAATATGCTCGGGCTTCAGCAGGGACTTTTTCTCTGCGGTCGTCAGTACGCCAACGCCCAGCGGCTTGGTGAGGAACAGTTTGCAGCCCGGTTGCGCCGTGCTGTTGCGCTTCACGCGTTCGGTGGGCACCACGCCGGTGACGGCCAGGCCGAAGATCGGCTCCGGCGCATCGATAGAGTGACCACCGGCCAGGGCAATACCCGCCTGCTGGCAGGCAAAGCGTCCGCCTTCAATCACGTCGCGGGCAATCCCCGGCGGGAGGGTGTTAATCGGCCAGCCCAGAATGGCGATCGCCATGATCGGTTTACCGCCCATCGCAAAGATATCGCTGATGGCGTTGGTGGCCGCAATGCGTCCGAAGTCGAATGGGTTGTCGACAATCGGCATAAAGAAGTCAGTAGTGCTGATAATGCTGGTGCCGTTACCTAAGTCATAAACCGCTGCATCGTCACGCGTTTCGTTACCGACAAGCAGGTTCGGGTCGACAAACTTCGCCTGCTCACTGTGCAGGATGGTCTCCAGCACTTTCGGGGAAATTTTACAACCGCAACCGGCTCCGTGGCTGTATTGCGTTAAACGAATGGTTTGCTCGCTCATGGACGTCTCCTGTCATCTCAATCGCGCTATGGTAGCGCTCATTCCATAAAGAGGTAAGTATGACTGTCTGAATTCTGCGGCGGATGCTCAGAATCCAGACAGTTTAGCGCGGGTAATTAAAAACGGCTGACGAAAGGCGTGGTGTCCGGCACGCTGATGGTGCTGGAGGCTTTAAGCTGCGGGGTGCCGAGATAGAGGAAGCCGACAATTTTATCGTGCTCGCCACAGGCAAAGCCATCACGCACGACCGAACTTTCGGTCAGCGGTCCGGTGCGCCAGATGCCATTGAAGCCCTGCGCGACGGCGGCCATTTGCATTGCCATTACCGCGCAACCGGCAGACATCTCCTGCTCCCAGACCGGCACTTTATGATCGGCCTGGCATTTTGCGACTACCGCGATGATCATCGGCGCACGGAATGGCGCGTTGCGGGCTTTATCAATCCCCTTCTCATCCTGGCCTGCGGCAACAGCCCCCTGCTCCAGCAGCTGGCTGAAGCGGCCGCGCCCTTCGCCTTCAATCACAAAGAAGTGCCACGGCTGCAATGTGCCATGGTCCGGCGCACGCATTCCGGCACGCAGAATGTTTTCCAGCTGCTCGCCGACGGGTGCCGGTTCGGCCAGGCGGGAAGCGCTACGACGGTTAACAAGCAGTTCAAGTGCGTCCATTGGTTAACTCCTTTCATGAAATTTACTCACAAAATTAACACGACAGCAGAATTTGTTACAGCGTGGCAGGCGATTCCTGCTGACAAGTGGCGGTTGGGTCATTACGATAACCGCACATTACCGTCCCGTGGCGACGGAAACAGTCCTTTTCTGGTTAGGGAGAATACATGCGAACCCTTTGGCGAATCATTGCCGGTTTCTTTAAATGGACGTGGCGACTGCTCAACTTCGTCCGCAACCTGGTGATGAACATCTTTTTCATCTTCCTGGTCCTGGTATGCGCTGGTATCTGGATGCATATCAGCAACGCAAACCAGTCGCAGCATTCGACGCGCGGCGCACTGTTACTCGATATCACCGGGGTGATTGTTGATAAGCCATCGACCAGCAACCGTCTGGGCGTGATTGGCCGCCAGCTGTTCGGCGCAACGTCAGACCGTCTCCAGGAAAACTCCTTGTTTGATATTGTCGACACCATCCGTCAGGCCAAAGACGATCGTAACATTACCGGTATCGTACTTGACCTGAAAGATTTTGCCGGCGCCGATCAGCCGTCAATGCAGTACATCGGTAAAGCGCTGCGCGAATTTCGCGACAGCGGTAAACCGGTTATTGCCATTGGCGACAGCTACACCCAGGGGCAATATTATCTGGCGAGCTTTGCCAATAAGATCTGGCTTTCGCCACAGGGCACGGTCGATCTGCATGGCTTCGCCACTAACGGTCTGTACTACAAATCGCTACTCGACAAGCTGAAGGTCACTACCCACGTCTTCCGCGTCGGGACCTATAAATCCGCCGTGGAGCCGTTTATCCGCGATGATATGTCCCCTGCTGCCCGTGAAGCGGACAGCCGCTGGATTGGTGAGCTGTGGCAGAACTACCTCGGCACCATTGCCGCTAACCGTCAGATTACCGCTGAGCAGGTCTTTCCGGGCGCGCGCGGCGTGCTGGACGGCCTGCGCAAGGTGGACGGCGATACAGCGAAATACGCGCTTGATAACAAACTGGTCGATCAGCTGGGTTCCAGCGCTGAAATTGAAAAAGCGCTGACCAAACAGTTCGGCTGGAGTAAAGAGGACAAAAACTACAGCGCCATCAGCATGTATGACTACGCCGCGAAAAAATCGGACGACAGCGGTGACAGCATCGCCGTGGTGTTTGCTAACGGGGCCATTATGGACGGGGAAGAAACGCCGGGGAACGTCGGCGGAGACACCACCGCGTCGCAGATCCGCGATGCGCGCCTGGATCCGAAAGTGAAGGCAATTGTCCTGCGGGTGAACAGCCCTGGCGGCAGCGTCAGCGCCTCTGAAGTGATCCGTGCTGAACTGGCCGCCGCGCGCGCCGCAGGCAAGCCGGTAGTGGTCTCGATGGGCGGCATGGCGGCTTCCGGGGGGTACTGGATCTCGACGCCAGCCAACTACATCGTGGCTAACCCAAGCACGCTGACCGGCTCGATTGGCATCTTCGGTGTGATCAACACCGTTGAGAACAGCCTGGATTATCTCGGCGTCCACACCGACGGCGTTTCCACCTCGCCGCTGGCAGACGTGTCCGTTACCAAATCCCTGCCGCCTGAGGTGTCTGAGATGATGCAGCTCAGCATTGAGAGTGGCTATAAACGTTTCATCACGCTGGTTGCGGACTCCCGTAAAAAGACGCCAGACCAGATTGACCAGATCGCGCAGGGCCACGTCTGGACCGGCCAGGATGCGAAGAGCAACGGTCTGGTAGACAGCCTGGGTGATTTCGACGACGCCGTGAAGAAAGCGGCGGAGCTGGCGAAGCTCAAGCAGTGGCACGTGGACTATTATCAGGACGAACCGACGTTCTTCGATATGGTCATGGACAGCATGTCCGGCTCCGTCCGTGCCATGCTGCCGGACGCGCTTCAGGCTTATCTGCCGGCGCCGGTGGCGACCGCGGCGAAAGCCATGAAAGCGGAGAGCGACAAGCTCGCAGCCTTTAATGATCCACAGAGCCGTTACGCGTTTTGCCTGACCTGCGCGAACGTGCGTTAAAAACCGTCCCCTCTTCCCGTGAAGAGGGGATTTTTTCTTTTGAAGAACAAGAACTCATTACCATGCAGAAGAAATCAATATATGTCGCCTATACCGGCGGTACCATCGGTATGCAGCGCTCAGAAAATGGCTATATCCCGGTTTCCGGCCACTTGCAGCGCCAGCTGGCGCTGATGCCTGAATTTCACCGTCCGGAAATGCCGGACTTTACCATCCACGAATATGAGCCGCTGATGGACTCCTCCGACATGACGCCGGAAGACTGGCAGCATATTGCGGATGATATTAAAGCCCATTACGACCAGTACGACGGCTTCGTGATCCTTCACGGTACCGACACCATGGCGTTCACCGCCTCGGCGCTCTCCTTCATGCTGGAGAACCTGAGCAAGCCCGTCATCGTGACCGGTTCGCAGATCCCGCTGGCGGAACTGCGTTCAGACGGGCAGATCAACCTGCTTAACTCCCTGTACGTGGCCGCTAATTACCCGATCAACGAGGTAACGCTGTTCTTCAACAACCGACTGTACCGCGGGAACCGTACCACTAAAGCGCACGCCGATGGCTTTGACGCTTTTGCCTCACCTAACCTGCAACCGCTGCTGGAAGCGGGGATCCATATCCGTCGTCTGGGCACGCCGCCCGCGCCAAATACCGCAGGCGAGCTGATCGTTCATCCGATCACCCCGCAGCCGATTGGCGTGGTGACGATTTATCCGGGGATCTCCGCCGACGTGGTGCGCAACTTCCTGCGCCAGCCGGTGAAGGCGCTGATCCTGCGCTCCTATGGTGTGGGTAACGCCCCGCAGAACGGTGAGTTCCTGAAAGAGCTTCAGGAGGCGAGCGATCGCGGGATTGTGGTGGTCAACCTCACCCAGTGTATGTCCGGCAAGGTCAATATGGGCGGCTACGCCACCGGTAATGCTCTGGCTCACGCAGGCGTGATAAGTGGTTTCGATATGACCGTTGAGGCAACGCTGACTAAACTTCACTATTTACTGAGTCAGGATTTGGATATTGATTCC
The DNA here is from genome assembly GCF_002787395.1 of Enterobacter sp. CRENT-193. Classification (NCBI taxonomy): domain Bacteria; kingdom Pseudomonadati; phylum Pseudomonadota; class Gammaproteobacteria; order Enterobacterales; family Enterobacteriaceae; genus Enterobacter; species Enterobacter sp. CRENT-193. The sequence continues at coordinate 3,758,798 of NZ_CP024812.1, forward strand.
ATTCGCCGCGCCATGATGCAAAACCTGCGCGGTGAACTGACGCCGGACGAATAAGGAGATCCCATGAAGCAACGCGCCCTGTTACTGGTCGATTTGCAAAATGATTTCTGTGCGGGTGGTGCGCTGGCCGTCGCGGAAGGCGACAGCACCGTAGACGTCGCGAATTCGCTGATTGCGTGGTGTAAAGCTCGTGGTGAAGCGGTGGTGGCGAGTCAGGACTGGCATCCGGCAAACCACGGCAGCTTTGCCAGCCAGCACAACGTTGAGCCTTACAGCCAGGGCGATCTGGACGGGCTGGCGCAAAACTTCTGGCCCGATCACTGCGTGCAGCAGACGGAGGGCGCTGAGCTGCATCCGCTGCTGAACCAGAAGGCCATCGACGCGGTGTTCCACAAAGGTGAAAACCCAACCATCGACAGCTACAGCGCGTTCTTTGATAACGGTCATCGTCAGAAGACGGCGCTGGACGCGTGGTTGCGCCACCATGAGATCACCGAGCTGATTGTGCTGGGCCTGGCGACGGATTACTGCGTGAAGTTCACCGTGCTGGATGCGCTCCAGTTGGGCTATACCGTGAATGTCATCACCGACGGCTGTCGCGGGGTAAATATTCAGCCGCAGGACAGCGCTCAGGCGTTTATGGATATGGCAGCAGAAGGCGCAACGCTGTATACGCTGGCTGACTGGATGGAGACGCAGGCGTAAGCTTTTTAGCCGGGTGAAGGCTTAGCCTTACCCGGCCTACTTTCTCTGGTTTTGTAGGCCGGGTAAGCGTCAGCGCCACCCGGCATTTCTTCCCCAATCCCCATAAAGTGAACTCCCTCGCATCACAAGCGAAACGGCGATGCTATTCTCTTCAGGCTGTTTTTTCGCCACGCCTTTTCTGTGGCGTGGTTATTTTTATTCAGTCAAAGAGGAACTTATATGAAACGTTTGCCCTTGCTGGCAGCATTACCCTTGCTTTGCGCGTCACTGGCTTCCGCCGCGCCCCTGATGTCCGTGGGTTACTTCAATGGGGGTGGCGATGTTACCGCCGGACCGGGTGGCGATATTAATAAACTGGACGTCCGCCAGATCACCCACCTCAACTACTCGTTTGGTCTGGTCTATAACAACGAGAAAGACGAAACCAACGCCGCGCTGAAAGATCCGGCAAAACTGCATCAAATCTGGTTATCACCTAAGGTGGCATCCGATCTGGCGTTACTTCCTCAGCTTCGTAAACAAAACCCGAACCTGAAAGTCCTGCTTTCCGTTGGCGGCTGGGGGGCGCGTGGTTTTTCTGGCGCAGCGGCAACCAAAGAGAGTCGCGCGGTGTTTATTCGCTCCGCGCAGGAGATCGTCAGTCAATACGGCCTGGACGGGATCGACCTGGACTGGGAATATCCGGTCAACGGCGCGTGGGGACTTGTCGAAAGCACCCCTGCCGACCGGGATAATTTCACCGCGCTGTTAAAAGAGATGCGTGACGCGTTTGGTAAGAAAAAGCTGGTCACGATTGCGGTGGGCGCGAATGCGGAAAGTCCGAAAAGCTGGGTGGATGTGAAAGCTATTGCCCCCCTGCTCGATTACATCAACCTGATGACCTACGACATGGCGTACGGTACTCAGTATTTTAACGCGAATCTGTATGACTCCAGCGACTGGCCAACGGTAGCTGCCGCAGACAAATACAGCGTCGAGTTTGTGGTGAATAACTATCTGGCCGCCGGGCTGAAGCCGCAGCAGATGAACCTCGGAATTGGTTTCTATGGGCGCGTGCCGAAACGTGCCGTAGAGCCAGGGATCGACTGGAGCAAACCAGACGCGCAAAACAATCCGGTGACGCAGCCCTACTTCGGGCCGCAGGAACTGAGCCTGTTCAAATCGCTTGGCTATGATCTGACCAAAGATACCTATGTGAAATACAACGATATCGTCCGCAAGCTGCTGAACGATCCGCAAAAACGCTTTACCGAGCACTGGGACGAACAGGCGAAGGTGCCGTGGCTGTCGGTGAAATCCGCCGACGGGAAGGCGCTGTTTGCGATTTCCTATGAGAACCCGCGCTCCGTGGCGATCAAAGCGGATTACATCAAGGAGAAAGGACTTGCCGGCGCCATGTTCTGGGAGTATGGGGCTGACGACGAAAACCAGCTCGCGAAACAGCTGGCGGAGTCGCTTGGGATCCCGCATCAGTAGTAAGACAATCAAGCCCTCTCCCTTTGGGAGAGGGTTGGGTGAGGGCATAAACCCGCACCGTTATTGCATTTTCATCGTCGCAATCGGCTTCGGCGTGATGCCGAAGTCTTCTTTCAACTCGCGCTTGCTTTTCATCACCATCTGACCGTTAGTGTCGATGGTCATGTGCTGGGCGTCGGTATTGTGACGCGCCTGCCACAGCATCACCAGCTGCAAGCTGTTCTCTTTTTGCTCAGGTGTGAGCGCCACACCGTCCGGCCATTTTCCCAACTCAACGGCCGTCACCAGACGCTGATAAACCTCCGGGGTCATACCTGCAATCATGTCATCAATATTCATGATCTCTCCCTTTCAAAGGAATAATTTGCTGAATCGTTTTTTCAACCCTTGGTCTGGTCGCCGTTTTCATCATCGGTAAAGCTCATGGAAGCCGAATTTACGCAGAAACGCTCCCCCGTCGGCTGCGGGCCATCCGGGAAGACATGCCCGAGATGGGCGTCGCAGTTCCCGCAACGAATTTCGGTGCGCACCATGCCGTGCGAGGTGTCCGTCAGATAGCGGATCGCATCATCGCTGACAGGCTCGTAAAAACTCGGCCAGCCGCAGCCAGAATCGTACTTCGTCTGGGAGTTAAACAGCGGTGCATCACACACCAGGCAGTGGTAGACGCCTTCCCGTTTATTGTGCAGCAAACGCCCGGAAAACGGCGGTTCTGTGCCGTGATTTTGCGTCACGTAAAACTGCATCTCTGTAAGGTTTTTTTTCAAATCGTCGGGGTTACGTTGGTTCGACATATGCTTACATCTCGCTGTTGAAACAGACATCTTTTAACCCAGATTCTAACAAAACATTAACACCCGCGCGTGCACTTTTGTTCTAAACTTATGTGTCGCGAAAAGGCGGTCAGGCAATTGTGATCAATTTCACATTTTAATCCTGCGAGGCCTTTAAAATTCCGGGCGCAGCCCCCATGTGGTTGCTAGCTCAAAGGGAAAGTGAGGCGAGTCAGTCGCACAAACGTTAGTCACAGGATTGATTTGTCGCAATGATTGACACGATTCCGCTTGACGCTGCGTAAGGTTTTTGTAATTTTACAGGCAACCTTTTATTCACTAACAAATAGCTGGTGGAATATATGACTATCAAAGTAGGTATCAACGGTTTTGGCCGTATCGGCCGTATTGTTTTCCGTGCTGCTCAGAAACGTTCTGACATCGAAATCGTTGGTATCAACGATCTCCTGGACGCTGAATACATGGCGTACATGCTGAAGTACGACTCAACTCACGGTCGTTTCGACGGCACCGTTGAAGTGAAAGACGGCCACCTGGTTGTTAACGGCAAAACCATCCGCGTTACTGCTGAGAAAGACCCAGCTAACCTGAAATGGAACGAAATCGGTGTTGACGTTGTAGCTGAAGCTACCGGTATCTTCCTGACCGACGAAACTGCACGTAAACACATCACTGCGGGTGCGAAGAAAGTTGTTCTGACTGGTCCTTCCAAAGACAACACCCCAATGTTCGTTCGCGGTGCAAACTTCGAAACTTACGCTGGCCAGGACATCGTTTCCAACGCATCCTGCACCACCAACTGCCTGGCACCGCTGGCTAAAGTTATCAACGACAACTTCGGCATCATCGAAGGTCTGATGACTACCGTTCACGCAACCACCGCTACTCAGAAAACCGTTGATGGCCCGTCTCACAAAGACTGGCGCGGCGGCCGTGGCGCGGCTCAGAACATCATCCCATCTTCTACCGGTGCTGCTAAAGCAGTAGGTAAAGTACTGCCAGAACTGAATGGCAAACTGACTGGTATGGCGTTCCGCGTTCCAACTCCTAACGTATCCGTTGTTGACCTGACCGTTCGTCTGGAAAAAGCTGCTTCTTATGAAGAAATTAAGAAAGCAATCAAAGCTGCTTCCGAAGGCCCAATGAAAGGCGTTCTGGGTTACACCGAAGACGACGTTGTATCTACCGATTTCAACGGCGAAGTGTGCACTTCCGTGTTCGATGCTAAAGCAGGTATCGCACTGAACGACAACTTCGTGAAACTGGTTTCCTGGTACGACAACGAAACTGGCTACTCTAACAAAGTACTGGACCTGATCGCTCACATCTCCAAATAAGTTGAGATGAGTGCTTGATCCTAAAAGGCGACTTCGGTCGCCTTTTTTATTGTTTTTAGACAGAGGATTGCTTAATGATTAATAAAATTTTTGCACTTCCGGTAGTCGAACAACTTACCCCTGTGCTCTCCCGCCGTCAGATTGACGGTGCCGATATCATCGTCGTTGATCATCCGCGCGTTAAAGCCTCCGTCGCGCTCAACGGCGCCCACCTGCTCTCCTGGAAACCAGAAGGTGAAGAAGAAGGCCTGTGGCTGAGCGAGGCCACCTCGTTCAAAAGAGGGGCGGCGATCCGCGGCGGCGTACCGATTTGCTGGCCATGGTTTGGCCCGTCAGCGCAGCAGGGATTACCGTCTCACGGTTTCGCCCGTAACCAGCAGTGGACGCTGAAAGCCCACAACGAAGATGAAAACGGCGCGGTGTTGACCTTTGAGCTCCAGGCGAATGATGAAACGCGCGCCCTGTGGCCACATGAATTCACCCTGTATGCCCGCTTCAAGCTGGGTAAAACCTGCGAGATTGAACTGGAAGCGCACGGCGAATTCGAAACAACGTCCGCCCTGCACACCTATTTCAACGTAGGCGACATTCAGGCCGTTAAGGTGAGCGGACTTGGCGATACCTTTATCGACAAAGTGGATAACGCGAAAGAAGGCAAGCTGGACGACGGCGTGCAGACTTTCCCGGATCGTACCGACCGCGTGTATCTGCACCCGGAAGCCTGTAGCGTCATCCACGACAGCGCGCTGAACCGCGGTATTGATGTGGTTCATCACCACCACAGCAACGTGGTGGGCTGGAACCCGGGCCCTGCCCTTTCCATCAGCATGGCGGATATCTCGGATGACGGTTACAAGACCTTCGTGTGCGTGGAAACCGCGTGCGTGACCGCGCCGCAGAAAACCAGCGAAGAAAAACCGTCCCGCTTAGGCCAGACGATCAAGATTGTGAAGCGCTAATATTGTTCAGGCATCATAAAAAAACAAACGGGGCGCTAGCGCCCCGTTTTAATGCATCACGTTCTGGTCAGAACTTGTAGGTCACACCCACGGAGAAGATGCCAGACCAGGACTTGTCGACCATCGGGCTGTCTTTCACTTCATCACTCAGACGAATGTAACGGCCAGTACCGTACACATTCCAGTCACCGAGGAAGTTATACGATGCGGTGAGTTCCAGGTACGGGTCCCAGCCATCATCCGCGCTGTAGCTATTCAAACCACTGCGGCGAGACTCCGCTTTAGACACGCCATAGTAGTAGTCGTTGTAATTTTCGCTGCTGTACTGCACACCGATACCCGGCGTCAGCGTCACTGCGCCGTTGGTATAGCGGTAAAGCCACGCCAGATCCCAGATGAAGCCGTTGCTGTTGTCCAGGGTATCGCCCGCCAGCGCAGTGCGCAGGAAGCCATACTCGGTATTATGGACGTAAGAAAGCCCCGCCATCAGTGAGCTTCTGCGTTTGTCCAGTTGACGAAGCGCATTGCTGTCGCTGTCGCCTGGTTTAAAGTGCGTTGGGTCGTAATAGGCCATGATGGAGAGCTTATCGGCCGTATCGTTCCACAGATAGTAGCCGCCGCCCAACCCACGGAACCAGAAGTTATCGCCTTCATAGGTGACAACGGGGACAGGATAAACGTCGCGGTCATACTGCTTGTACGGGCTGTTAATCACGCCAGCACCCGCGCCAACAGTCCACTGGCTCTCAGCCTGTACGGTGCTCGCTGCGGTAGCGGCAAGGATGCCCAATGCCAGAAGTTTGAGTTTGGTCACAATCCATTCTTTCCTGTAGTCAAATAATCAGCGGGTGAAGTGTAACCGCCATTCCCGTACATCCCAAAATTTTTTGCGCACTAATCCGTTTGATTAACCCGTTATTTTTCATTTTTCAGATGACATCCCGCTTTCATTTATGTGACCGATAAATGAAAAACCCGCTTTTCGCTTATAACCGCAGTGGAAATTTTTGGATGAGTTATTGATATGTCATTGAAAGTAGATTTTATCCGTATGCAAGTTTTGCAATTGCCATCTACGCTTTAATTTAAGAAGAGGTTTTGCTGAACACCCTGCGGTTCATAGCCTTCGACCTGGCACACAGGTTGCTGCTCTGGCAGTGAGGTGCGAAAAATTCTCTTCCGGGAGCCTCCACTACTCATACGAACGGCTCTTATCCTGTGCTAAAAAACGAAAGGACGGCATGCCATGAATATATTCGATCACTATCGCCAGCGCTACGAAGCTGCCAAGGACGAAGAGTTCACACTGCAGGAGTTTCTTACCATTTGTCGGCAAGATCGCAGTGCCTATGCCAATGCGGCAGAAAGGCTATTGATGGCTATTGGTGAGCCAAACATGGTTGATACTGCCCTGGAGCCACGGCTTTCCCGTCTCTTTTCGAATCGGGTGGTCGCCCGATACCCGGCGTTTGAAGAGTTCTATGGCATGGAAGATGCCATTGAGCAGATCGTCTCCTACCTGAAGCATGCCGCTCAGGGGCTGGAAGAGAAGAAGCAGATCCTTTACCTGCTGGGTCCTGTCGGTGGGGGTAAATCCTCCCTGGCTGAACGGCTGAAAGCGCTGATGCAGCGCGTGCCGATCTATGTGCTGAGCGCCAACGGCGAGCGCAGCCCGGTCAATGACCATCCGCTGTGCCTGTTTAATCCGCAAGAGGATGCGCAAATTCTGGAAAAAGAGTTTGGCATTCCGCATCGCTATCTCGGTACGATCATGTCGCCGTGGGCGGCAAAACGTCTGCACGAGTTTGGCGGGGACATCACCAAATTCCGCGTCGTGAAAGTGTGGCCGTCTATCCTCGAGCAGATCGCCATTGCCAAAACAGAACCCGGTGACGAGAACAACCAGGATATCTCGGCGCTGGTGGGTAAAGTCGATATCCGTAAGCTGGAGCATCACGCGCAAAACGACCCGGATGCCTACGGCTATTCCGGTGCGCTGTGCCGTGCCAACCAGGGGATTATGGAATTCGTCGAGATGTTTAAAGCACCGATCAAAGTGCTGCATCCGCTGCTGACCGCCACCCAGGAGGGGAACTACAACGGGACGGAAGGTATTTCCGCCCTGCCGTTTAACGGGATTATCCTTGCCCACTCTAACGAATCTGAATGGGTGACCTTCCGTAACAACAAAAACAATGAGGCGTTCCTTGACCGTGTGTACATCGTCAAAGTGCCTTATTGCCTGCGGATCTCCGAGGAGATCAAGATTTACGAAAAACTGCTCAACCACAGTGAGCTGGTCCATGCCCCTTGCGCACCGGGAACGCTGGAAACGCTGTCGCGCTTCTCGATCCTGTCGCGCCTGAAAGAGCCGGAAAACTCCAGCATCTACTCAAAAATGCGCGTGTATGACGGCGAAAGCCTGAAGGATACCGACCCGAAAGCGAAATCGTACCAGGAATACCGCGATTACGCCGGGGTCGACGAAGGGATGAACGGTCTGTCGACGCGTTTCGCGTTTAAGATCCTCTCCCGCGTCTTTAACTTCGACCACGCGGAGGTGGCCGCCAACCCGGTACATCTGTTCTACGTGCTGGAACAGCAAATTGAACGTGAACAGTTCCCACAGGAGCAGGCTGAACGCTACCTGGAGTTCCTGAAAGGCTACCTGATCCCGAAATACGCCGAGTTCATTGGCAAAGAGATCCAGACCGCCTATCTGGAATCCTATTCCGAATACGGCCAGAACATCTTCGACCGGTACGTCACTTACGCTGACTTCTGGATCCAGGATCAGGAGTATCGCGACCCGGATACCGGCCAGCTGTTTGACCGTGAATCCCTGAACGCGGAACTTGAAAAAATCGAGAAACCAGCCGGGATCAGCAACCCGAAAGACTTCCGAAACGAGATTGTGAACTTCGTGCTGCGCGCCAGAGCGCATAACAACGGCCGCAATCCGAACTGGACCAGCTACGAAAAACTGCGCACCGTTATAGAGAAGAAAATGTTCTCTAACACGGAAGAGCTGTTGCCGGTTATCTCGTTCAACGCCAAAACCTCAACCGACGAGCAGAAAAAGCACGACGATTTTGTCGACCGTATGATGGAAAAAGGCTATACGCGCAAACAGGTCCGCCTGCTTTGTGAATGGTATCTGCGCGTGCGTAAATCGTCTTAAAACAAGTGCCCGGTAACGCGCTTACCGGGCCAACAAAATGTCCGGCACTTACGGACGCTGCAAGTTGGCAAATGCAGTACGGGGGATATATGACCTGGTTTATTGACCGGCGTCTTAACGGCAAAAACAAGAGCACGGTGAATCGCCAGCGCTTCTTGCGCCGTTATAAAGCGCAAATTAAACAGTCGATCTCCGAGGCCATCAACAAACGCTCGGTGACCGACGTCGACAGCGGCGAATCCGTCTCCATCCCCAACGATGACATCAGCGAACCGATGTTTCATCAGGGGCGTGGCGGCCTTCGCCATCGTGTACACCCAGGTAATGACCACTTCGTCCAGAATGACAGAATCGAGCGTCCCCAAGGCGGAGGCGGCGGTTCTGGCAGCGGTCAGGGGCAAGCCAGCCAGGACGGAGAAGGCCAGGATGAGTTTGTCTTCCAGATTTCAAAAGACGAATATCTCGATCTGCTGTTTGAGGATCTGGCCCTGCCGAATCTGAGAAAGAATCAGCACCGTCAACTCAACGAATACAAAACCCATCGTGCGGGCTATACCGCAAATGGGGTGCCCGCCAACATCAGCGTGGTGCGTTCACTGCAAAACTCGCTGGCGCGACGCACGGCGATGACGGCAGGCAAACGGCGCGAACTGCGCGAGCTGGAAACCAGCCTGAAAGTAGTGGAAAACACGGAACCGGCGCAACTGCTGGAAGAGGAGCGCCTGCGAAAAGAGATTGCCGAACTGCGGGCGAAGATCGACCGGGTGCCGTTTATCGACACGTTCGACCTGCGCTACAAGAACTACGAAAAACGCCCTGAGCCTTCCAGCCAGGCGGTGATGTTCTGCCTGATGGACGTGTCAGGTTCAATGGATCAGGCCACCAAGGATATGGCTAAGCGTTTTTATATTCTGCTCTATTTGTTCCTGAGCAGAACGTATAAGAACGTGGAGGTGGTCTACATCCGCCATCACACTCAGGCGAAAGAGGTGGATGAACATGAGTTCTTCTACTCGCAGGAGACCGGTGGCACCATCGTGTCGAGCGCCCTGAAGCTGATGGATGAGGTAGTGAGGGAGCGCTACGATCCGGCGCAGTGGAACATCTACGCCGCGCAGGCATCGGATGGCGATAACTGGGCGGATGACTCGCCGCTGTGTCATGAAATTCTGGCGAAGAAGATCCTGCCGGTGGTGCGTTACTACAGCTACATTGAAATTACCCGTCGTGCCCACCAGACGCTATGGCGTGAGTATGAGCATCTGCAAGCGATGTTTGATAACTTTGCGATGCAGCACATTCGTGACCAGGATGACATCTATCCGGTCTTCCGGGAACTGTTCCAGAAGCAGAGTTCGACAACCTCCAATTAAATGTTATTAATCAGCCAGTTAACTTTGTTTTTCTGGCTGATTTTATTGTATTTTCATCCTCATTTTTCTCCATGTTTTTCATTCACTTAAATTTTATTTTGGGGAATGCGATTTTGTAGAAGTGATTATGCAAAACTTCCTTTGGGCTTTAGGATGCCATCATGGGATGGAGGTTAAAATTCTCTCGTTCCGACCAAACCACACAAAAAAACCAGCCGCTTATGGCTGGTTATTCGTCAGTGAAGCATGGGGAACTTTATCTATATTGCAGGGCAATCATCATCTAATGCACGATTGATGAAGAACGTCACTCTGCCCAACACTTCCACCTCTTCCAGAGCGGCTCCTTCTATTGCCTCGCCATCATCCGTGATCAATGACTTACCCATCAGTTTTGCAAACTGCGTGTGGCCGTCGCACAAAATTAACAATACATCTCCTGGCCTTTTTTTCGTGGCTGGCTCAATGACTGCAAACCCAACATCTGTTTCAAGCACCCTGCTTTCGGCCCCTATGTTGCACAGAACGGATGGAGAAAGTTGGCGTTCGACGTAATCGGTAGCAGGTGATGCAAATCCCATCAGAGGACCCTCCCCATGTTACGCAGGATCCAGTACCGGTTATCACTACCGTCTGTCGTCTTGTCAGCGAAGCCTGGCTGATTGCGCTCTATCCATGCATTGGCGTCGGCTCGGGTGAAGTGCCAGTTAAAACCACGCAACTTTTCTATAAAGCTGTCTGTTCTCAGGTAGCGGTAGCCCTTTGGGTTAAGCTCTATGGCCGCAATAAAGGCGGCCTGAATATCTGAAATTCGGGGCATAATCTGCACTCCCTTTATTACTGTGTTTATATACAGTAGTTTCAAATGGAATGCAGATCAATTTGGGTTCGCCTATTAATTTTTAAGGCTGAATGTCCCCAGGCTGCTCTGTCAGTTCAAGAGAAGCTTCGGAAGCTCTTGTTTTCCAGATGCTATCCTCTGGCATATCGAGGCGAACGTCGATCCAGCTGTTGGCCGGAACATCCATAGGAGCCCCTTTTGTTTTGACGATCTCCCCTTCATCGCTCAGCATGTATTTCCGCTTAAAAAGCCGAATCGTCAGCCCACCGCTTTCTGTCTGCTCTGCTTCAACAACACCCAGCTCTCCCATTCCACCCGGGTCCATTGGCGGGAGCAATTGCCAACCTTCTGATGCCAGGCCTGCCGAGCCGATAAGAACATAAACCCCAACATCCAGCCGCGAGATTTTGATCCCTTCAGCCTCGGCGTTCGCCGTACCGCAGCCGCACCAGGTGAAGCCTACTTCGTCAACATCGGTACGCTGGTTCTCTTCCTGAGATTTTACGATTCTGGCGATCGGAGATGCAGCCTTGAGCGTTCCGTCACTGGCTTTCGTGGTGTTCTGCGTCGAATAAATGGTGTGCGTCGTGGAGAACCCTACGTTAGCATTGCCCTGAATTGTACCGTTGCCCTGACGGTACTTCAGTCCCTGAGAGGTTGAGGCAAGCTGCCACGACACATAGCCACCAGCAGAAAAATCATGCCACCCACGTAGCGTCAACATACCCGTGTAGGTGTCTGCCCCGCTACCGCCACCCCAGCCACTTCCTCCAAGCTGTATGCCAAAAGACATACCGAGCGGGTACTGGGATATAGCGTCGTAAGGGCCGATATTGCGATAATCGCGATGGCATTGCGCCATGACAGCAGCTCCGTTTAGATACGCGGAACCTGGGGAAAACTGGCTATCAACGTCTCGTGTAGCGCTGTTTCCTAAACCGAGTTTTGTGCGAGCGTCAGCGGCATTCTTTGCCCCGGTCCCTCCCTGCTCAATGCTGAGAGCTGTTTTCAGCCCAGAAAGGCTGGTAATGTCGCTGTTATCCCCTTTCTTCGCCAGAGATTTTTGACCCGGCACGGTAACGACAGTGCCGTTGATAGTGATGGTGACATCAGATGTCCCGTTCATTACATCAGCGAACCCGCTCATGTAGCGCTGGTACATCGTGAAGGTTTCAGCGATATCCTGCGCCAGACCATCCACGCTCAGACTGTCACTCAGAAGAATGGCAAATCGGGTTCCGGCGGGAACAGTTGGGTTAGCTGCTGGCGTTACGGTGAGACTTGTTGCGCTGCCGATGGTGGTAATCTGAAATACCTGCACAGGGCTGGTCATTGCAATAACGGTACATCCGTTACGAATAAGAGATCCAGCAGCAGTGAAGTTTGTGCCGGTACCTGTAAGGGTATTTCCGCTGATGGCGATAGTGCCAGTAGTATAAATCATGTTTTCTCCAGGCAATAAAAAACCCCGCCGGAGCGGGGTTTGTTCAAAACTGAATGGGTTAGTGGCAGGTGGTGCTGGTGAACGTGTTGGCGCTCACCCATGACCAGTTAAAGGGATAACCGGCGCGGTACTGCGTCTGATTGTTTTGTTTACGGACTCCGTAGATCTGGACGCTGCTTTCCTGTCCGCCGATCAGGGCTGTTCCGGTGCATACGGGTTGCTGCTTCTCAATAACGCCAGCGCAACCGGAGAGCAATACCGCTACCGCCAGGCAAAGAATCATATTTTTCATAGTGGTTATATCCCAGGGCATTCATGAAGCTACACAATAACAATATGAATCAACGGGATATAATTGATTTGATAGATCAATTATTCAAAATTGATCGCTAAAAACGATCAATCATAATTGGCGCAGTTAATGGCCATAATCACGTTCCTCAGATTCGAATACGTAACGTTCTGAAGGTTGCCACCGGGGGTTGTCTGCGGCCTGGCGAATATCCGCGTATTGCTTCCCTCAAGTTTTGCCAAGCTCTTGTATATAGCCGAGTATGGCTGCGGTTGACCGCCAGCCGATACAACCCCGGTAATTAGCCCCAGCATGGCAGGCATGCAGGCCCACTTCCCCGCCAGAGTTGTATTGATGTTGTATCCTGAGCTGGCATCCACCCCGGCGGTACCGAGGGTGACAACATCACTCAGCGTGCGCGTTTCGTTTGTTAAAATCAGCGTCCCTGATGCATCCCACACAGCCAGCCCGTAGTCTGGCTTTGTCTGCGGGAAAATAGAGAAAAAATAAACGTACGCTGTGCCGGTTGCATTCGGTCTGAGAAAATCAATCGTGATGGTGTTCCCGCTTATCGTCTGAGTGATTTCGACCTCTACCGTGCAATGAACGAAGGCGACAACAGGCTGACCTGCGGGGAATGTGTGCGTCACTCTGGTATTAAACCCCGATGTTCCCTGAAGTGCCGCTGTCTTTCGTTCCTGTAGAGCGATTGGCGAGCTGTTCGCGGTCACCCATACTTCCCCGCTGGTCGTCGTCAGTAAAACGCCATACTCCGCCATTTATGCCCTCTCGATCTGGAAAATGAGATAAGCCGCTGCCGCAGGCTCAGTCCCTGCTGAGTAGTCGGTATCGCCTGCTGCTGACACTGTTGCGGTTCCCCCTGAAATGGTGATCTTCCTCCGACTCGTACCAAACTGATCGCCGTTCATGCTCTGAAAATAGGTCAGCCTGCAACCCGGTGGAAGCGCTACGGTGTAAGAGCCTGTTTTCTGGTTCTGGGCCAGCTGGAGATAGCCACAAACGCTGACAGGCTTAACGCCATAGTTATTTACATTGCCTGAGGCGTCCCATGTCTGAACCCCATATTCCGCCATCCAGTCCTCCTGAAAAAAAAAGAGGCCCCGTAAGAGGCCTCCCGTTACCATGTTCCCGTGATTCTCCCGATCTGCACCCTCAACACATTGTTGGCATCCTTGACACTGATCGTTTGATTAGTCTGCTTCATGGCTCCCTCACCAGCTGTCGAACCGTAGTTCTCAAACGTACCTCCCTTATCCAGCCTCCATCCGACTGAGCCAGCGACATAGTTATTGGACTGGATGTAGTTGCCGATCTTGGCGTTGCTGATGGTGCCCTCACCTATCAGCGCGTCTCTGATGAACACCTGCCCGTTCTGAATAACGAACGGAAGCGTAACGGTCGCTCCGGCCTGGTGAGTAACGGCGAAGCGGTCAGCCAGGAAGATAACCTGCGACTGCATGCCGGACGGCGTATTCTCCACGCCGATCCCCATCCCTGCCGCGTAAAGCTGACCATTGCTGGATAACCCGACCTTGATGCTGTACATCGCCTTCAGGTCGCCGTTGACGTTCGCAATGGCCTGCGCGTTGGTGGTGATCGCTGAAGTGTGCCCGTTGATGGTCGCCGTGATGCCGTTTATCTGCGTCGCGGTGGCCTGCTGGTAATCGGAGAACGTCTGATTCAGGCTGTTGATGGATGCCTTGTTGCCGTTCACGTCAGTCTGCAAACTTAGCAGCGAACGTGCTGTTGCCTCCCTGTCGCTTGCCATGACGTTATCAATACGATCGATGCCGGCCTTGCTGTCACCGTACTGCGCACTGAGTCTCACCCGCTGATCAACCTGCGCCAGCGTACTCGTTATTAGCGCGATAGCGTTATTCTGGATGCCGCCGCTGGCAGTATCGGTTCTTGCTCCCAGCTCCTCCAGGCGGGATGCCATTGATGAAGTCGTGTCTGTGACAACCTGTCGCAACGTGGTGATATCAGCAGTGTTTTGTGAGCTGGCTTGTTCAGCCGCATCTGCCTTACCTGATGCAGCATCAGCTTTACTCGAAGCCGAATCAGCTTTATCAGAAATGACCTGAGTGCTCGCAGTGAGCTGATCAACAGCAGTAGCCCTTGCCTGAGCTTCATCTGACAGAGCCTGCCTTACCTCGGTAACTCCCGCCTCGTTCTGCGCAGTTTTTGCCTCAAGACGGGTAACATCCGTTACGCGCGCCTCCGTTTCAGTAGCGATCACCTCCCGGAGCTGTTCGAATGTCGCAGAGTTAGCGCCCTGTTGGGCTGTCTGGCGCACGACAACATCGGCAATAGCCAGCGCGTTTCCGATGATTGCTTCAGCGGTCTGCTTGTTCGAGCCAACCGCAGCAGCAAGGCCGTCTGCGTTCTCTTTGATTGCATCAGCCAGTTCTGCCAGTTTTCCGCTGCTGTCCACCGCGTTCTCGATCAAGTCTTTGAACGTATCGGAGCCTTTCATGTCCTCCAGGATTGCATCGGTGATATCGGATACATCAATGCTGGCCTGCCCGCGCACCCATTCTGTGTAACCTGATTCGTTGCCGCTGCGGTCCACCAGCTGCGCGCGATACCAGAAAATCTGCCCCGCTTTAAGGCCCATCTGCTGATACTTGCGCTGCGGATAGGGTACGTCTGCCAGCAGCATCGCATCGTCTTCCGTCCCGGTCAGACTGTACTGAATTTCCGTCTTCAGCGTGTCGTCGGTGTTCGCCGGGAATCCCCAGCTCAGCTCGATACCGAATACCACATTATCGGAAGCGATGAAGCCGACCGGTTTCGGCGGATTGCCCACTTTACCCGTAAGATTCGCTTCTGATGATGTCGCCCAGACTGATGAAACGTCGCTGGCGTTCACCGCCCTGACGCGGACCAGATAGCGACCCGAGTAGATACCCTGTACTTCAAAGCCGAGAGAAGACGTTCGGGGAACGCTTACCCAGTTGCCGCTGTCACGCCGCCATTCCGCCTCGTACGCAACTGCACCCTGAACAGAATCCCAGGCAACGCGCATGGTGGTAATCGCAATGTTCTGGTTAACCGTAGAGTAACTGTCTACGACAATATTTCCTGGGGGAGCCTGAACCCCCGGTGGAATGACACTGACTGGCCGCTCGTCCAGTCTTGCGCCGGTATCAACAGCGGAATAGATATCAGGGTTGTAAGTCGTCCCGGTGACCTCGAAAGTTCCGTCGTTGTTGTCCCGCGTTCCCGTAACACGGAAAAGCGCTATAAACAGATCGTCAGAGTCCACGCCCCAGTTACATTCAGCCTCCGGCGTTTCGCTGTAGGGTGTGGTGACAGTGACTGTGTTTCCGTTAACGGCCTGGACGGTTCTGGCCTGAGCCGTGCCTGATGGAAGATTCAAAAACAGCCTGTTACCGGCTTTCACATCAGCAGCGCGATCGAGGGTTATGTTGCGGCCGTTAACCGCGCTCACCCTGCCGCCGATAGTTCTTCCGGCCAGCTCGTTAGCAGCCACACCGATCACCTCCCCGACAGGGGGAACGTCCATGCCCGTGCTGAAGGTCACCACCTCGCCGATACCGTTAGTAAGCAGCGCCCAGCGCCCCCGACGGTTTGCCTCTGACTGCCTGGTGCAGCCGATCGCAGTCATTTCGAGCTGACGATAATCGAAGCGCATGGCCAGATCGTTATCGTAAACAGGCTCAGGCGTGTCTTTGTAGTGGTTAGCTGGGTCAGACCAGTTCACCAGCGCGGCAGTGTTTCGGGTGGTTTCACTCGGGTCCGAAAAGGTAAATTTACCCTCAACTACGCTGGCGTGGTTATAGATATGCCACACATCGCGGGGCATATCAGCCAGGACATACATCTTATTGTCACCCCAGTACGTCATGCCGCGAAATATACCCGCCAGATCACGAAGTACAGTCCAGGCGTCATTACGGTCCTGGATATAAACGTTGCAACGAAAACGAGGCTCCGTCCCACTTCCGCCCTTGCCATCTGGTACCAGTTGATCGCAATACTGGGCGATGCGATAAAGCTCCCATTTGTCTATCTGAGTCGCATCAATTCTTTGACCCAGCCCGAAGCGCTCGTTCAGAATGATGTCGTAATAAATCCAGGCAGGATTATCCGTCCATGCCCATTTAAATACGCCCTCCCATGTACCAGAATAAGTGCGGGTTTCGGGATCATAAGTATCAGGTACACGGATGATTCGCCCTTTCGGATTACACACAACCTGAGGAATGCCATTAGGGAACTGCTTTGCGTCAAACTCTACATACAGCAGCGCTGTGTTAACGTAGCGAAGTTTGGCGTCAATAATTTCAGTAACGGCCACAACGCGCATGGTGTCGACGATATTCACGCTCGTGGAATCCGGCGTGATTCTGCGAACCCGCAACTGCCATCCAGTCGAGGCTTTCGGAAGATTGACGCGGTGACTGCGCTCATAAAGCGACGTGGTTTTGTCATCAACAGCACCGTTAACCACCGTTTCATACGGCCCGCCATCGACCGACAGATCGATAGCATACTCTACGCGGGTGCCGACTTTATCGCCGTTGTTTTTCTGGAGTAAAAGAGTTGGCCATCCCAGGCGAATTCGCAGCGCAGAGAGCTGCGTGTTGGATACCGCGCGCACGTACGGCACAGCCTGTTTCAGCTCGTATGAAACCTGAAGTTCGTTTTCAATGCCGGGGAAGCCCTGAATGTAGTCCTGGTCCTGAGTACCGGAACGGAACTCATATTTCACATTATTGAAGTTATAACTTCCGTCGGCGTTCTGAAGAGGCGTGTAGGAAGATGAGTCACCAAGAAAAATGTTTTTACCATCAAGCCCGCCAGCGAACTCACCCTCTCCAAGCGCAATCAGCACCTTTGCCCTTGCAATGGACTGAATGCTGTCCGGTGCTTCAACGGGTGTTCGGGTCTGATTGCTGCCACCTTTACCGCGGCCTTTGATGATTGTCGTCGTCATATCGCGTCCATAAAAAAGCCACCGTCAGGTGGCTTGCAGTACGTGGTTTGGTTTATTGCTGATCTTCTGCATAAACCCCGGCGGATATAATGGCGCCGCCAATTTCCCGTTGCCCATAAAGCAGGGGGACGGGATTGCCAGATGCCGTCGTGTTAACGGGACCACCAAACGCATAGGAGGGTTTGTTATCAGGTTCCTGACGCATTCGCAGACCTGAAACCTGAGGAGAGAGCATTTGCACTACACCGCCAACGGCCATTGCGGCACCAACGGAAAACATGAGGTTACTTGCTGCGATACTAACTCCAGGCATCCATATGGCAGCAGCGACCAGAGCCGTTCCGAGCAACGCCTGGAATACTCCAGCTCTTTTACTACCCCTTATCACAGGGATTATTCTTAACTCATCACCCGGCCCCAGGAGTTCAAACTCTTCGTGCCCGATATTGCGACGATCCCGGAAAATAACAAAATCCAGTCCCTTTGCCCGAGCTTCACGCAGATAAGCATCAAAGCCGGCAATGGTGTTAGAAAGCGCCCTGAAAACTTCGCTGGCGGACGTTAGTGCACGGCGATGTGTCCTGCCAAATCGCTGAGCCATTGAGCCGCTGAGTTTGATAACGGTTTTTCTTTCCATTACATCAAATCCTTATAACGCAGAATTTTGATGGTACGGTCACGGTAATAGCCACCGTAGGGAATACGCTGGCTTAGCTGGCCATACATGTGATGCAGTAGCATGTTGCCATCAAGCAAAATCCCGGCATGGTTCGGGACGGTGGACTGAACCTGCATGATAACCATGTCACCTGGCTGAGCGGGACCGTCGTACTCACGGAAACCGCATTCCTGCCAGTTATCCATATAGAGGTTTTCACCCTGCTCCCACCAGTGGCGATCTACGCTGTAGTTGGGCAGTTCAATGCCGTGCTCGATGCGGAAATAGTCCATGATGAGAGACCAGCAGTCTGCATACCCGAGTACAAACTGGCGCCCTGTGAGGGGACGGTCTCCGCGAGGCATGACGGTGCGAATGTCGCCCTCCGGCCACGATGCAATAATCCAGGGCAGTTCCGTGGCATCACACATCAGCATGTCGAGCTCGCTCGGCTGAGTTGTTGCCCCGTCGCCGGGATGGCTGTGGACGATCGCCACCACAGTGCCCTGCTCTTCGGCGGCCGCATAATCCTCAGGATTAAGTTCAAATTGCTCAGTCGGCGACTCAGCATTATTTTTGCAGGGGATGTATTTCTCCACCCGCCCCTTCTGAATAACCACGCCACAGCACTCTTCGGGGAAGGATGCGGCGGCATGCGCCAGAATGGCGCTAACTGTTTTGTCGCGCATGATTATCCTCTCAGAAGTGAAGCGCCGGGGAACCCGCCATAATCCAGCTGTTCATTCTCTCCGAAGCGAGGTTTACAGCCCGTTGACAGCAATCCGGAGCAAACATCCTGTGAAGGATCGTCTACCCGATTGCCGTCTTTATCGAACCAGCCGTTTTGCCCGGCGTAGGTGCAGCCGTTCCCGGTTTTGTACCAGCCCCGCATGCACCACGTGCACATTGGCTGAATTTGCCGGGTCGGAATGAGTTGCCCTCGCAAATCGGCTGGACTTGAAAGCTCAAACTCTACGGTTTCATCGTCTGACCCTGATTTACGGTCGATGTAATAAACCTGTTTGCGCTCCTCGTTGGGATTCGCAGTCGGGTTCCCGCCAGGAAAATTTCTTGCGTCCAGGTAGTGAGCGAAGGTGTCATGGATGATCACCTTTGCTTTAGCCATCCCCTGAAACCTTCGGCACAGCGCGCCAATCGTACCGCTGATGTTTGCAACAGTGAGTGACGGCCGTGAACTCTGGCCGTCACTGCTTACAGATATGCCGGTCAGTTCATACGGCCACGCGCCATACTCCTGCCCCTGCCACCACACCGACTTCGGCTCAAGTTTTGACTCGTCGCCGCCTGCGGCGATGATTTCCGCCTCGGTATGCGGGATTGTCTCGTTGTGAAAGCGAAGAATACCCGCACCGAACGCTGAGCCGTCCACCTCGATCAGGCGGACGCGCTTACCCGGTTCCAGTTTCTGGACATCAGATGAAATACTCATGGATGGTATGCCTGTATGAATGTGCTGCTGAGGGTGTATTTTTTGTTGCCGTGGGTAGATATCTGGAAGGATTCCGCGCGCCATAAACCTGAAGGCTCAAGCGGTGGCTTCCAGATAAATGACTTCCACCCTGCATGTCTGTTCAGAAAGTTTTTAATGGCCTGAATGTAAGCCTCGTCGCCGGTAAAGCTCACGCTCCACTGAGGTGTTGCCGGGTTGATGCCGTCCCCGGCCACCTGTGTATAGCCATCGCCAAACTGCGCCTTTCGGGTACGAAAATTTGTATCAACCTGAGAGGCAACCTTTGGGCACCAGCTGAAGGTTTCGACTGCCATGGTTAAACTCCCTTGATTAATCGCCACAGAGGCGAGCCCGGCATGCTGGCCTGTTCGTTAATGACGCCAGTGATGGCATCTTTCAGTTGTCTGCCAGCGGCGCCGGCGGTTCCCTGACTGGCTGCCTGTGGTGATCCACCCTGAATATTGATATCGCCGAAGTTAACTGAAGGCACACCGCCGGAGACCTGCGGAGTACCAACTGCCCGAACGCCCAGCGAACCATCAGCGGCGCGCGTAAGCGGCATAATGGCTTCCGGACCAGCCTCGGCAAAAACCCCTGCGCCTTTGGCAAAAGCAAACAGCTGAGGCGTCTGAAAAACGCCATTGCTGTAAGCGCTCAGGGACGGAGAGTCGTAAACATTACCCTTCGCATTAAAGGTAAAGTTCGCGCCGGCATTCTGAATAGCGGTACCGCTGCTGGCGGTTGCGGCTGACGAGGCGCCAAAACTGAACAGTGATCCAATTGAGCTGACGCCATTAGCAACAGCCATGTTCACCAGAACGTTCTGGATGATCTTCAGTACGCTCACGCCCCAGTCCTTCCAGCTGTCAACGTTGCCATTGAGCATGTCGGTGATCGTGGTGACCGCGCCACCCATGGCCTGCTTCATGCCGTCAGCGGCCATGGAAGAATAATCAGTGGCTTCGTCCACCCAGTTCGCATAACCCTCAGACAGTCCCGTCATCCAGTCGTCACGCTGCGCATCAGAAGCTGCGTAATATCCCTCCTGGTCGCGCAGGCGCTCTTCGAGGTAGCGCTTATTAAGTGCCAGCCCCTGCTGATAGAACGTCTCGTCGATTTCACCAGCCTGACGCTGGCGGAGAAGATCGGTATTCTTCTGCTCAAACTCCTTACGCAGATTGAACTGCTCCTGAAGTCTTTCACGGAACCTGGTTCCCTGCCCGTATCCCAGCAGTTGCGCTTCATTGGCTGCTCGGGCGCTGGCGTTACTGTCGGCAAGGTTGGCTTCGTAATTTCGCAGTTGCTCACGCAATTTAACCTGGTCAATCAGTGCAGCATTCTGCAATACCGTCTTTTTCTGGGCTTCCGTCAGAGAAGCAAGTTCCCCCTGGCTGACCTGGTATTTAACCTTCGCCAGCTCAGTATTCTGACCTTGCAGGGCAATCTGCTCTTTTTGCTGCTTGATAAGGCGCTTATACACATCCTCGGTTTTCTCGCCTTCGGTTTTACCGCCCTTCGCCTTAGGTTTGTTGGCCTCATTATTCCGCCATTCAGCAAGGCCGTTATTAATCAACTCCTGACGGCCTGTCTGGAATTGCGGATCACTGGTTAACCCCAGGTCATCGGCTGCATAACTCAGACGCAGGCGCTCTTTTGCTTCACCCTTCAGGCGTGACAACTCCAGATCCCGGCGGCTCTTTTCGAGGGCATCGGTTTGCTTTTTGTCGAGATCGGCCTGCGGAAGTCTGAGCGGGACGTTAGCCAGCCCTTGCCGAGCCATTAATAGCTGATTTCCCAGCCCCAGCAGACGGTTAAATTCAGTATGCTGACCATTCATCATGATCATCGACTGATATACCGCATTCTGTCGCCAGGCTTGTTCGCGTATTAAATCATTGCGACGTCGCTCAATTTCTTCGAGAGCCTGCTGTATGCCGCGAGATTTATCTCGCATGTCATTTAATTTTCCCTCTTCAACAGCAAGTTGATCCGTAACGATAGCTATCGCTCTCAGTATATTTGCATCGTTCTCGCTGGTAATGCCCGGTTTTCCACGCGATGCATTCAAATCGTCGATCTGGTTCTTCAGCTCACCAACCTTTTTGGCTTGCTCATCAACCAAACGATTTTGCTCTACCAGAGCACCAACAGTTCTCCCCCTATTGTCGTCTGTTTCAGACAAAGACATGCGGGAAGTTTTTTCTCGTATTTCGTCGATTTGACTGGCGTATTCCTGGGCAGAGCGACGTGCCTGCTCCTGGTTTTGA
Organism: Enterobacter sp. CRENT-193; assembly: GCF_002787395.1. Taxonomy (NCBI): domain Bacteria; kingdom Pseudomonadati; phylum Pseudomonadota; class Gammaproteobacteria; order Enterobacterales; family Enterobacteriaceae; genus Enterobacter; species Enterobacter sp. CRENT-193. Next base: position 3,780,580 of record NZ_CP024812.1, read on the forward strand.
TACATCGCATACCAGGCTCCAGCACCCAACATAACTAAACCAGGAACTCCACCGATGAGACCAAGTGCACCACTCATGAGCCGAGTGCCGACGGATGTCACGCTATTGAGATTGCTTTGAGCCGAAACACGGTTTGCAAGGTTCCGGTTTAAGGAAGCCTGGGTCGCGGACAGACGCCTTTCTGCAGCAGCTTGAGCGTCAGAATTTTTTGCAGCCACCAGCCCTGCCTGTGCACGCTCAAGTGCAGTTCTGGCCCTGACTTTTTCCGTAGCAGTGCCACTTGCAAGAGCGGTAGTCAGTCTGGCTTGAGCTGCTGTAACTTTTGCCTCTGCTGCCGCAATTTTCTCTTGCTGGGCGGCCTGAACATCTGCGCTTCGTGATCGCTGAACAGCTTGCTGAGCTCGATAAACTTCAGCCCTTGAAGCTGCAACAGCAGACTGAGCCGCTTTGTCCTGTGCGACAGCAAGAGCAACCTCTGATTTCGCGGCTGAAATTAGCGCACCTGTTGCACTGGTGGCGCTGGTTACAACTCCGCTTAGGTAGCGTGCCAGCCCCACGCCAACAAGCGCCCCTGCCACAGTTGTTATTGTGGACATATTGTCAGCAACGTCATTCAAGGCACCGCTAACAGCTGAAGAAGTGAACGCATCCAGAGTTTGGGCTAAACTATCCAACCCGCCAGACAAACCTGCCGTTGCGCCGGTAGCCTGATCAATACCGCCAACCCATTGCATGAATGAGTTAGTAACCTTCTGCAAGGAACCAGAAACCGTTTGTGGTAAGCTTTTGAACTCATCTTGCAAATTATCTAACTGGCCTACCAGTGCTGGAACAACCTTATCAATCGTAAGTTGCCCCTGATCGGCCATGCTCTTGAGGTCTTTGCGGGCCACGCCCATTCCTGCGGCAAGTGCGCGGATAACGCGATCACCAGATTCGTTAACAGCGTTAAACTCCTCGCCACGAAGAACGCCCTGTGCCAGCGCCTGGCTGAATTGAGTGATAACAGAACTCGCTTCCTGGGTGTTAGCCCCAGAAAGTTTGAGGCCGGTAGAGACAGCTTCTGTAATTTTCAGAACTTCGTCAGAGCTATAACCGTACTCGCGCATTGAGGCTGCTGCGCGGGAAAAAAGGTTTGCGTTATCTGAAAATGCCGTGCCGGTTCTTTGGCTGATTTCCATTAACTGACGCTGTGAAGCGGCAAAATCATCAGCAGAAGATGATGCCTGTTTAAGGCGAGCGTTTACGGAGTTCCACTCATCAGCAATCTGCACAATTTTACCCGTTGCAAAAGCTGCCGTAGCTGCGGCGGCAGCCCTTCCAGCAGATGCAAATCCGGCAGTCAAATCAGAGAGCGCCCTTTCGCTCTCTCTGGCAGCAGCAGCGGCCTGCCGACCACCATTCTGCATAGTGCGGTAATAATCCTGCCCCATTCGTGAGGCGCGGGAAATTTCCGTCTGGAATGATTGCGAGTTAGCGGAAATTTTAATAATCAATTCACGTAATGTTGCCATCACATTTCTCCAGGCGAAAAAAAAACCCGCCGAGGCGGGTTATCATAATGGGATAATTAATTTCATTTGCATTCTTTGATTATTTCCAAAACTTCCTTTTCAGAAATTGGTACGAAGTCAGTTTCAGAACGTTGATAAGAGATTAAAGATTGACTATTGTTTTTTTTAATCTCTACCCTATGAAAATACTTCATGCGGGAGAACTGAATCGCACCAATATAAATCTCCAAACCTTCCCCATCAACTAAGTTATTGGTAACAAGTTTTTCTGGTATTAAAAAATCTAGTTTATCTAGTATACAACCACTTACGTCATCTGCACTTCTGCTTGATGAGAAAGAAAGTTTTTTATTATTCTTTATATCGTTCCTTGTATCACCAGTACAACCCGCAATCAGAAATATTATGAGTATTAAAATTTTCACCATAATCCCTCCAGTTAAAGAGGGATAATATTATGTATGTAGCAAAATGTCACTGAGTTGCAGCAGTTAGCGCCGCCTCAAGCCCTGCAAACGGGTCCTTCGGTTCTGATTGCTCATCGCCACCCCATCGCAGGATCGCATCGTCCAGCGGTACTTTTGCCCCCTGAGAGCCGTAGATGGCAGAGACGAGCTGAGCTGCCTGAATGTCACCACGGATATCGCCAACCGGACTTTGCCTGTCGTACTCAATCCACATCAGAAGCTCGCTTGCCGTCATATTATGCCGAAGCTCTGAGAGCGTGCGCCCCATCCGGAGCGCAAGCGACATCAGAAACTTTACGCCGGGGGTTGAGACTTTTCCCGCGCTTCGTCCGCGTTGTTGATCAGGTCAAGCGCCTGTTTGAGCAGGCGTGAATGGACGGGGCCGTAGATTTCACGTACCTGCTCTTCTTCGTCTACGCTGAATACCGGTTGCTTATCGGTGTCACACAGAACGTCAATGAAGAGCACCACGTCAGCGCAAAGATTACGGTGTGCTTTTTCCGATACCGACACATTTTCATCATCAGCACCCGTTTTCACCACTTCCTGCCAACGCAGCCAGGCTTCACCTGACGGCTCACGAAGAACCACTTTGACGCCTTCCCACTCAGGAACGGCGACCGTCTTATGACGAAATCCCGACATCTTAGCCAGGGCGAGATTTTTAATATTCTTCATGAGACCTCTCAGGAGCCAGACTCAATGTTTTCAGGCTTACCTTTCAGGCGCAGGGAGAACGTTGCCGCCACTACGCCGTTGGTACCTGAAGACCAGGTGTGCTGGCGAATTTCAGCCAGGAACTTAAAGCCCTTGCCGGAAGGGAAGATCACCTGGAAAGCGTAGGTCGTATCGTTGCCATACGCTTCACGCAAGGCGTCCTGCGCCGGATTCTTGTAGAAGTTTCCGGACAGGGAGATTTCTGACGGAGAAGGCAGGCCGTTAATGTTCTCCTGCTCTTCTGAGCAAAGCGTTGTTACGTCGATATCCTGCTTCTGGCCACCGGTGAACTGAATTTCTTTGATGGTGCAACTCAGATCGAGGAAGGTTGCGGAATCCATCGTTTCTTTGGTGGCTGGCAGGGAGGAAATAAGGATCTTCGTCAGCTGCGATTTTTCATAAAGTGCAGACATAGCTGTCTCCTGGAAAAAGAAAACCCGCCATCAGGCGGGTTCGTTGGGTGAATTAATTGTCAGGGGGTAACTTTAAAATCCAGGGTGGCACGGTAGAGCCGATAATCCGGCTCGTACCCGGGGATTTTTACCACCTCTGTAGGGTTTAACGGCTCAAGCGAAGCGAGCGCCAAATCTCTCAGGGATCGTGATTCAGCGATCGAAGTGGAATACACATCGACCTGAACGGAAACCCTGCTCTCTGCCTGGCCACACAGCACGTCAGCGGAAACATCATCGACGATGGAAAAGATAACCCAGGGTGGAGAGACAGACGGTTTCCCGTCACTACCTAATGGCGCAACATAGGGATATACCCGTCCTTCTGCCAGGGGAGAAAGCAAGGCGTAGATATTATCTTCATTCACTTGCTCAATACCTCATCAATAGCCTCATTCATCCTGGCAATGGCGACGCTGGCGGCCTCTTCCTCGCGCGTATCGTAAGCGGGTCGTACAAACGGATGCGCAGGCATGTTGGCAGTTCCCATTTCAACGAATCGCCAGTAAAAGGCGTTTCTCGGGTTATTCGCCTTCATCGTGTTATCGCTGTTGCCGGTGCGCGGGTTAACGCCACGAATATGGACGCCGGAAGAAATTTCCCCGCGGCGGCGGCTTTTTTGGGTCACCACCACCACGTTTTTTTTCAGTTTCCCGGTACGCACTGGTGCGCGTACGATTACTTCTTCCTTAAGCACTTCGGCACCGGCGCGCGTAGCATCACGCAGGACCTTGTTGTTTTCAGCGCGGCTAAGCGCCTCCAGGTCCTTTGCGATATCATTTAACCCAGAAAAATCGAGGCTCGTCTCAATCATTTTTCAGCTCCCGTTTTGCAAAGAATTTCCAGGCGAGTGCCGGTCGCATTTGCTACAGGAGGACCGATGATATTTAGCACCTGACCTTTATACGGGCCGCTAAGCACTTCCAGACGAGAAGAGGCGTTCAGCTCTGACCTGAAGCGCATCCAGACGCGAATGGTTGCCTGCGCCGTTTCCGCGCCGCCTGAAAGCTGCTCTCTGCCGCTGATCCCCTTTACCTCAGCCGGGACCGGGTTGCCACCAGTCCACGATTCAACCGGCTGACCAGATGGATCGCGCGAAGTCGTGAAGGTGAGAATTTTTACCCGGTGCCTGAATCGTCCAGGTTCCATCAGGAGCCCTCCTCAGGTTCAGATTTACCGCGCCAGTTGCGATGGATGAACATCATGCGTTCTGCTGCAGCGTTCTCATATAGCTGTACTTCGCTTTGCGCGGTGCGGTGTTCAAACATGTCAGCAAAGACAAGGAGAACGGCGCCCTTAACGGCTGCAGGAATATCAGATGCAACCTTCCATGCTGGTTCATCGCACCAGCGTATGCAGTAATCAAAAGCAGCCTGGGCGTACAGCGTGATCAGCTCGTCCCTGTCGTCTTCCTCAAACTCAATCTGCTGCTTAAACAGACTGAGATTTATTACATCGAGAACATCTATCGCCATACGTTAAAGGGCGGGTTTCCCCGCCCCCTCCATCATGAGCCAGAAGAGAAGGTGCCCTTGATGATTGCCGTCGGGCGATAGTGCGCCAGCGCCAGGCGCTCTTCGCACAGGATGGTCAGCATGTTTTTCACGAAGTTATCGCGGTCTTCACGGCTGACTTCCACGGTGGCATCCATGCGATCCCAAACCTGAGAGGCCATATCGAAACCGCCCACCGTAAAGGTACCGGCGGCCTGTGCCTTAGTCGGAACTACTGGCAGACCCCACATGATGTTGCTGGTAAACGCCTGAGGACCGCCGAAGATATAGCGGCCTTCATTGTCTTTCAGCAGCGCAATGTTGTGCCAGTCGCGCGGGTTCAGGACGATACCGGAAGCGCTAAACTCAGACTCGGTCACCTGATAAATAGCGTGAGCGATAATGTCAGCACGGGTGTCGCCGGTGGCATTCAGCGAGGTGTCGTAGGCGGTTGCCACTTTGTTCAGACCTTCCAGGTTATCCCCGGTGCCGTCGCCGTTCAGCAGCTGGCCTTCTTCTTTCAGCGCCAGACCATACATCAGGCGATCGTTGACATAGGACTGCAGCATTGGCGCATCGTCCATCACCTGACGCGATGCCTGCACCCAGTGGGCGATGGTCTTCACGTTCGCGGTCTGCTTGCTGAAAGTGATATCAGATTCAGGTTTAAGTGCCTTCTCTGCCACCACGTCGGCGTTATTGGTAAACACTTCTTCACGCACGTATTCCAGAGCATTACTGGTCATACGGCCCTGAGCCAGAAGATCACGAATGGTCAGACGGCGCAGGCCCGGCATGATAATGCCTGGGATCTGCATCGGCTGAATCAGCGAGCCAGCAGAACCTGCGTCGCTGCCAAGCGACTTGTTAAACGTTTTGGCGTCGAAAGAGCCCTGTTTGCCGTCCCATGTCTTAATAAGCTCTTCGGCCGCTCGTTCGGAGAAGGATTTCTTCTCACCAGGATTTTCAGCACCGGAAGCCAGTTTCTGTTCCAGATCGAAGAGGCGCGTACCGGATTTGGACAGTTCTTCCTGTACTTTTGCCAGGTCGGACTGCAGCTGTTTGGAAACCTGGCCCGTGCTTTCGATTTCAGCTTTCTGCGCATCGAACAGCTGGGTCATTTTCTGCTGGGATTCTTCGATTGCTTTTTGAATGAGAGCGAGTTCAGACATAATTAATTACCTAAATTGGAAGGGAAAGATTTAATGCTCTGAAGCAGAGCGTTGATTTGTGCTTCGTTTCCGTCGCCCTCGGACTCGCTCCGAATCGCTGACTTAAACCGGGCTATTAACCCAACTGCCTGTGATTTGGTGAGCCCGACTGAATCCCTCAGCCAGTTCTCCACATCACGAATCGTTTCAATGCCATCGACACTTTTCATGGCTGCGATGCCAGCCTGTTCGTTGGCGGGGAAAGTGCAGACGCTGATTTCGCGCAGAGCCTGGATATTCTTAAAGATGCGGCCTGTTGGAATGATGGTGTAATCGTCTTTCGCAACGGAAAAGCCAACCGACATACCCTCAACCGTACCGTGCTGCATTGCCGCTTTCAGGTCGGAGGCGCCGCTGTGCCCTGGGGTAAGTTGACCGCGCACATACAGGCCTTTTTCGTCTTCGGCCAGGCTGTCCCATTTACCAACCGGCAGCTCCCACGTCTTGTGGTTGAAAAACATCGCCACTTTGCGGGTCTGGTTAGCCAGTGCGTTTTTAAACGCCCCGGGCAGAATGATGTCGCCATCGGAATCGGTGTTATTAAAAACAGAGGCATAGCCTTCAAAAATCCCCTGTTTACCGTCACCGGTGAATTTGATTTCTGTCTCGTCGAAGGACAGCGTTTTTACGATCTCAGGCATTACGGCCCCCATAAAAATTAAGCCCCGTTATTACGGGGCTCTTTGTTGGTTCCTAAATCGGTGATCGGCACGTATTGCGACTGGCGCATTGCCACATCGCCACCCGGCAATGGCGGGAGGTTGTCCGTTCGTCGCATCTCGTTGATGGTGCGTAGCCCTGCCTCTCCCATTGCCTTCATAAAGGCAGCGCGGGATGCCGAATCGCCCCTCAGCAGGCCGTCGAGATTGTGCTCAGCATGAATGCGGCCAACATCCTTAGCAGGAATAAGCCACCGCTGAATGCTGTTTTCCCACCGGGAGATATAGGGCTGCAGGGTGTACTGCAGGAAGCCTAGATTCTGCTGCTCGATGCCCGATCCCCAGCTCGTTGATTTCTCGACGTCGCCGACAAGGTGAGGCGGTACGCCAAAGAACCGCGCCAGTTCACTTACCTGAAATTTTCTAGACGCCATCATTTCGGCATCCTGCGGCGTTACGCCAATTGCTGATGTGGAAAAGCCCGCTTCCAGAATCCAGAGGCGTTTTTTAACCGGACCGCCGGCGATCTCTTTGAAGTTCTCTTCGACCTGCGAGCGCTGCTGTTCAGTCAGCACTTTTTCGCCGGTTGAGAGGATTTGCGGAGACTTGGCGCCGTTGGCAAAGAAATCTCGCTGCTGGTCCTCCATCGCAACTGCCACACCTGCCGATTTACAGGCAAAAGCAATGGGTGACAGGCCGACCAGCCCGGTGAATCCGAAGCCTTTAAGGTGAAAAATCTCTCTCTGCGAAAAGTCGGCGTATTCGCTGTCGCGTTGATAGCGATAAACCACTTTTTTCCCGACGAGTTTCACATCCATATTGGCAGACTGAAGCGGGAGAAGGCTGATCACGTCACCCGCGCTGTTGCGGTCCACCAGTGCATACGCGTTACCGTAGAAACAGAGCTGCATCGTCATGGCCTCCCTGAATTCCTGGGCGGTCATGTACTGATTCGGTGAGTAGCGCAGCAGTCGCGCCAGCGGATTGCTCAAACCCACTTTTTTGCGGTTGTCATTCTGGTCAGTTTCGAAGACATCAAGCGGTAAGCATGCCGTGAGCGTTGAAATCAGGCTCACGCAGCGCCAAACCGTCGAAATTTGCAGTATCCGTTCATCGTTAATGGATGAATCGCCCAGGTGTCCGTGGGCCGAAACAGGCCCCGTCTGTGAGCCCTGATTTGGGGTGACTAAACGCCCGCCGACAAACCAGGACTGTAGCCTTGCCCACCAGCCGTTATTGGTTCGCAGGTCAATCGTGTATTTAGGTTCTTCCATCACATGCTCAGCGGTCGGAAAATGAAGTCGTCGAAGTCACCACCCGGTTCGGTAACTTCCCCATTAGCAGCACCAACGGACATTGTCATTGCGACCATGCCATCAATACGGCCCGTTGCTTTGGATTTATCGAGCTTGCGGTTGCCAGCAGCATCTTTCACCACCACCGCATTCACAGCACACATCGTTAATACGGGGTGCATGCCATGCCTCACACGCCCGTTAAGCATCAGAGACTCCAGCGTGTCTACAGCTGGCCCCATATCCTTAAATCCCTGGCCGAACTCGACCAGCGGGAGGCTCAGCCCAATGGCATCGGCATCCTTCCTGAACTGGTCAATGCGCCAGCGGTCAAAAGCCATCGACGTAAGGTCGAAATCACCGATAATTTCAGCGATATCCGCAACGACGAATGAGTAATCCACCGAAGCGCCTGGCGTGGTGCGCAGCAGCCCCTCTCTCACCCAAACGTCATAGGGTGCGCGGTCCGTTTTGGTTCGCTCTTCAAGAGTTTTTTTCGGTGTCCAGAAGAAGGGGAAAACATCCCAGACACCATCATCTGCTTCACCAGCGATAACCAGCGCCGTTAAGTCGTTCCTGGCTGACAGATCCAGCCCCGCGTACCACTTCCTCGGCGTGTTAATCGGCATCTCTCCGCAAAGCTCCCACACGCTGCGGGAGATAAACGGCGATACGGTAGATACGCGCTGATTGAGGTTGAGGTTTCGGAAGGTGTTTTCGAAGCTTGGCATTCGGCCAGCTTTCTCAGCCTGGCGCGCCATATCTTTTTCTGACCTGAATGTTCCCAGTGCCGGGTTCGCAGCCAGCCAGGACTCGCGTTTACTGATATCAGCGTCTTTTGGCGCTTCATAAACGTGGCACACGATGTGCGGATCTTTCGATTTGACCGCATCATCAATCCAGATGCTCAGCAGGTCAGCATCGTTTGCTGCCTGCGTACTGATAACAATCAGCAGCGGGTTTTCATGGGCCCCCTGCGCCGTAGTTATTGCATCGATAAAATCATCCTGCGGCCCCCTGACCTGCCCGGTTTCATCGAGAATGGCCAGTATGGGGGAAAGGCCGTGCGTCGTCTTACCTTCTGCGGATAAAGCCTTGTATTCGACGTTACACGGCAGGCCGATCAGCTTTTTGCCACTGGGCGTAATGTGCACAATCTCCTGTAGCTTGGGGTTCAGGTTAACCATCTTCACCGCGAGGTTAAAAACAATGGCCGCCTGTTCCCGGCTGAGTGCACCGCTGACAATCTGAGTGTTCTGCACCGCTTCAGGCCCCACCAGGTGAGCCAGCAGAATTCCGGCAATTAGGCCAGTCTTACCATTTTTTCGGGCGATGCTGAGGATCGCCATATCCGTTCCGGCTGGATTGTCGTAAACCGCCAGGATGAATTCTTTCTGAAAGGTGTCCAGCCTCATTGGCTGGCCGATAAGCTTGCCTTCCGGCACGATGCAAAAGCGCTCAATGAACGCTATTACACGCTCACCTCGCGTCATAGTCTTTTATCCGTGCTTGGGAAAGGCGATCAGGTTGTCGTCCTGGTCCTGATGCTCGTTTTTGGTATTTCGTGCATCACGATCATTCTGATTGCGTTTCTTCTGGTCGCGGCTTTCGCCGTTGGTTGCGTGGGAATGGATCTGGAGGTCACGGCGCTGAGCCAGGATAGTTCGTTGTAGCTCAACAATTTGCTTGCGGAGGTCTTTGATAAGGCCTTCGTCTCGCTCCTCCCCGCGTATACGCTCTTCTTTACGTAAATCTTTGCGTAAAACGGTGATATAGAGCTGATTATTAGCCAGTTCTACGGCGGCCAGCAGGTCGGCAGGCGTCCAGCTGTCCAGAGCTTTCGATCTGATATTGTCATGCCAGAATGGTTCGGCTTTTTTCTCCAAACCTGCATGGGACGGCGGATCGATGGTGTCCACAGCTGCATTTTTCATGGCCTGAACCGCTGCCGCCGAACTGTCGGAACGGGTTCGTTTATCTGCCATATGTCAACACCTTAAAACTAAAAAAATCGGGTTAGCGTTAAATTCAAACTTTGGCGGCGGTCATTTGGGGCAAAGGTTTTGAAGATTTGATCCCCCCCCCCCTGCCCTTGATGGTATTCATTCTCACTTGGAATGATTGCATTTGAAACGATTTCACTCGTTCATAATCTGCTTTGCTTCATCATGCCAGGAGGTCTGTTTATCAACCTGTTCGAGTTTCTGAGCGCCTTTCCCATGCTCGGGCCACACATGACCTGAGAAGGTCAGCGTCGGCACGTTTTCTCCTACCGTGTGAGAGAACTGAATAGAGGTAACAGTCTTCATCGCTACGCCATCAATTGCCAGCTGAACAAACTTACCATCGCGGTATTCAATGATGAGGTCTTTCATTATGTCCTCCAGTGAGACGCAGGATCGAGCGGGTAGCCGTTGGCATCACAGCCTATTACCGCGCCGCTCTTCTCCATTCTCTGTTTCGTTGAATCATGATGTGCTTTGCACAGTGGCTGCCAGTTATCTTTATTCCAGAATAGGAGCTGTGCTTTCGATATGGCCAGCGGGTTACCTGACTTAAGCGCATCTTTCAGTTTGTGGGGCACGATATGGTCAACCACCGTTGCTGGTGTTATGCGCCCCTGCTGCTCGCACATCACACACAGTGGGTGCTGCTGGAGAAAACGCCGACGGGCCTTATCCCATCGGCTGCCATATACACGGGGCTCTTTGTTCATGCCAGTCTCCATGCGCGGCGGCGTTCCGTCCTCGGCTCGTTGTCAGGGTGACGCTCAACCGTCGGGAGGTCAGCGTGATCCACCAGCGAGTAACACGGATAAATCACCCGGCCACCGAATGCCTCACCGACGGCGTAATCAGCTGCCAGCGTTTTATTCCATGCGTTAAGCATGCGCGCCAGCCTGCCCTGAGGAGGGCTATAACATACGCCGTGAATCAATTTGCAAAGAACAAGGTAATCAGCGTTTACTCTGTCTGATTCCACCAGCATTCCGGCAATCTCTTTCTGATACTGCGGCGGTCGACCGGTACCGAGATAAAAGCTCAGCATGTCGTCAGGGAAGCGCGCCAGCCAGTCCGTTACCTTTTCGGCGAATCCATATACTGGCAGTGCGTCGTCTTCCAACACTACTACCCGGCATTTTTGCTCTGCTGCCCACTCAAGCGCACGCCGGTGATTCCAGTTCGCGCCGTGGTTACCGTCATCAATCAGCAAATGAGCATCCAGCAGCGCAGCAAGACGTTGTGCATGTCCCAAGCGTGAGTGATGCCCGACCACCACAAACTTCACTTGTGTTTCCACCAGGCACACTCCTTACCGATACCTTCAGACTTAAACACTGTGTGGATGCGCGGGCCGGTGACAACTCGATCGCCAAATGACTGCGCGACATTGCCAAACGCCAGCATGTCACCCACCGCGGCGCCAGCCTGTTCTTTCTTCCAGAAACGATAGCTCTCGATCCGGTAGTAAAGACGGATGATGCCGTGAGCGAACGCCATTACATCAGCGCGGGTACCACCCAGCAGCCCAGCGTTTAGCATCACATCGTTGCGGTGCTCTTCAATGAACTCCTGATAGATGCGCTCCGGATGATTCTGCTTTGCCCAGGTGTCGGCGTAGGTCTTCGGTTCTGAACCGACATACACCTTTCCGGCTTCCATTTCTTCCCACGGCGCGCGAAGCATTTCGACATCGGTACCATCGGTACACCAGACGAACCGGTATTCAGGGTGATCTCGTAGGTGCTGCCAGATGTGCAGCCAGCGACGAAAGTAGACATTCATCTTCACGTCAGGTACGAGATACAGCTCAACATCTGTTGGAGCCGTCAGTAATTCATCCACCAGCGCTATACGCCCACACTGGCGAAGCGAGGCCGCCCATTTGCTCAGCATGTCAGGCGAGGCCACTATTCTCGTGCCGCGCTGCGGGTCAGGCTGACTGGTGAGCAGCGTTGTGATAACCACATCGCGCTGCTGGCGATATTCAACGTAACCAGTAAATCCGGCATCACGCCGTTCGTTGTGGATCTTCACGTTACGTTCCACCAGCGCCTGTCGGTCGGGACGCGGTACCGAACGCTCTACGGCTTCATGCTCATCGAGAGAATGGATCAGCTTTTCTGAACCGACCACATCACCGTAAGCCCACGTCGTGAGGCCAGCGTTATGAATCCGCAGGGCGAGGTCGCTGTGTTCGTACATGCCGCGACCGTAGACGGGATCGAAACCGCCAACCTTGTCGATAGCGCTACGGTGGTAATACAGCATCACGCCGCGCTGCCCGGTGTAAGCGATGTGCTTATCATCCCGGTACAGGATCGCCATATCCTTCAGCTTATTCGTTCCTGCCAGATCGAGAAACTGGTAAGCCAGGTGCGGTTCGGGTGATTCGATGTATGGAAGGTGCCAGTTATCAGCGATGGGCCAGGCGTCATCGTCCCAAAGGAAAAGATGCTCACACCCGGCGTCCATCAGCGCGGTTAAACTGGCGTTCTTCGATGCAACAATGCCGAGTGATGTTTCATGGCGAAGCAGCTGCACGCCGTCAGGCACTACTGCGGCAGGTTTCGAACCATCATCTACAACCACCACCAGCGCGCCGGCTGGCAGGTGCCTCAGATGCTGTTCGAGTGAACGTTTTAAAACGTCTGCGCGCTGATGTGTCGAAATGGCAATGCCGATCCGGGATGAAACGACGCTGGCGGGAGCGTATGGGACACCATCAATAGTGACCTGCATATTACCTCCAACCGCTTAACGCTTGGTTGCATTGTGAATAGAACCGCCGGGGCGGGTTTCTTTCTGCAACAATTGTTCGATTTTTTCGCTAATAAGGCGGCCTAATGCTGTCTCATCGCAAATGGCAGGCACTTTGAGAGACATTAACTCATCCACCATCTCTTCGGTGTACTCAGTTGCCTCAGGGGTAAGATAACTGGAAACTACAGCATGAACTTTTTCGCGAATTGTTTTATCCGCTCCATCAACATTGATGCGCATGTTGCAGTTGTACGTACTGGTACCAACGGAATAAGTGTCAACTTTTGCGCTAACAGTATTGCTTGGTTGAATGAAGGTATCCTTGATAAAAACATGTCCACCCTTCATTGCAAATGGAGAAAGATCAGCAAGCGCCTTGCCAAATTCCCTCGTCAAGCGTCTGTGCTTGATGTATTCCGCAGCATCACGTATTTCGTCTGGAGTATATCCCCCCTCAACAGCAACCCAGCGATCAGCCAGGAATACTACCGCTGTTTTATCGGCTGGAACCCCTCCAAACTCTTCACTAAATCTTTGCTTGGCTTCATCAAGGGCATTAGCAATCAGCTCCTGTCTTTTCATGTAGCTACTAATTTTATAACGTGGAAGAGTGTAAACAGCCGACAGCTCACCTAATGCAGCATCAGGCGTTTTTGTAGGTTCTTCGATCTTACCCATTCGCCAGGCCACAGAACCATCAGCCCGATGAGCAACGATTTCGTCATTTCCGAAACTGACGTGGCCACATTTCGGTTTGCGCTTATCTTTAACGCGTAGATGTTCAGGAAAGAAAGAAGCATCACCCCATACTGTATGGCGACGTCCTTTCAAATCGTAATGTGCGCTACCTGCCGGACTTTTCAAAATGAGGCCATCGTCGGTCATGATGACTCGCATGCCGAGCATCGCTTGCTGTAGCGATAAATATTTCATGTGGTATTTCCTTTTAGACGTGAGCCTGTCGCACGGCAAATCCGCCGAAAGTTAACGGTTTGCCCAGGCTCACAGCTGAAAGACTTTCTTCGATGTGCGCGTGCGATGCGCATAAAAAAACCACCAGCGGATGCCAGTGGCTTGGATAGGTTGTGGTGGCCGGTGCTGATCTCCGGCTTGTTTAGAGTGTTACCAGTCAAAGCTGGAAAAACAGCGGATAGGTGGCCTACCTAATCCCGATTATTTTGCCGCTTAGCGCATCAGCCTGCGCATTCACCACAATTCGTCATTATCACAGGCACTCAGTGAATGCCTGCTGTGATGCCATAAACTGCTATAACTAAGAGCGTAAACACAAAGGGAGCAAATCCATGTTGATCAAGTTATTGAAACAAGCACTGTGCCTTTGGGTCGTTATTGCTATAGCTCATTCTGGTATAGAGTTTTGTTTATTTATATCAAAATCAATCCCTTCTGCCTCTGATGTTATTACTTGGGCAGGAGGCATGGCCTCCTCTGTAATTGGCATCTTTGCTGGGATGGCAGCTTGGAAAGGATTTGCATTACGCGAGTAATAACCATTATCAAGCCCACCAGCCGGTGAGCTTTGTAATGACTAACACTCAATGTCACTTCGGCCAACTGATAAAAAACATAAAACCGATGAATGCGAAAAACAGTCCAGCAGCTCCAGCAATAAGGATTAGAGCCCAAACAAGAATAGTTCCGATGGTTGCAATCACTTGGACCTCACTTCCTTTGGATTATGACAGTTAGCCTGCCACGCTTTGTTATGCGCCAGGATGTCTTTCTTCGTCTGGCGGTCCAGTACATCCCAGTCGTGATCCGTACCGTAGATGGGTTTAACCCAGTCGCAAGCAGTGTCCACTACCTCAACCTTTACGGGTCCAGTTTGTGCGCAGCTCGCGATCAACATCGTCGCCAGGCATATGGTTAACAGTCTGTTGTACATTGCTGGCCTCTTTCGTTGCTTCTACCCGACGTTCCGCTGCTGCGACCGTTGCAGCTGCGTTATCTTCGGTGCGCTGCTGGTCGGCTTTGGCTTCGGCTTTGCTTGTGCCGCGTGAATGACCAATCCCAAAGGCACCAGCGATAGCAGCCATAACAAGTGCAGCAATAGCGATAAGCGTTTCGAATCCCATATCAACCTCACACCAGGACCGTTTTGGCATGACCGAAGCGAGCGCGACGATCTTCCAGCCCGTTAGTGCCGCCGTTGATAATCTTCGTCACCTGCATAAGGTCTCCGGAGTATTTCAGGCATCCCTTAGTAGCGAAGAACCAAGCAGCGCTTCTGGCTGCATAAACATCATCAGCCAGTAGCTCAGGCTGCTTGACCAAATCAACCTTCAGGCCGTTGCCGCAATCACGGTAGTTGTTGAGGCCAGTAATCTGGATAAGCCCACGTCCACGGTATAACCAGCCGTCACCGGGAGCGTTGTTACCCATGCGCTTGCTGTATACCAGGTTCGCGATGGCGCGTTGTCGCTCAATCGGTAATGTTCGCTCTTCAGGACGACGCCCAAGCGCGTTAGCCTGGTCTGCCGTGAGGCGTCCCGCACGGATGAAGTTAACCAGTCCTGCAATGCGATAGTTGAAGCTCTCCACCAGCAGAGTGAAACCTGCTGATTCGTGCCCAGCCTGAGCAATGAACATGGCCTGGTCTACCGGCTTGGTGATGCCGAACTCTTCCATCGCATCACTGATTGGCTGAAACCAGCGCGCAGCTAACTCGGCGCTTAGCCCAGCCGCCTTTTGAAATTGTGATTGGTTCACGTTGTGCTTTCCCCTGCGATTCTTGCGATGTTGCCGCGCGCTCGCCATACGGCTATGCAGACAACGAGATTGACGACCAACTCTCCGTAATCAACCTGCACGTAATCACCATGCCAGATTCGGAAAGCAGTAAACGCTGGAGCGAGGATCAGCCCATACGCCAGAAACTCCATCAGACGGCGGCGCCGTAAGCTCCGCTTCCTGAAGAACATCAGGCGTATGGTGATGAGGATGCATGCAACAGCGTTAATGTTCAGGATCAGTGTTTGCCACGTCATTCTTCCCCCTTCAATCCGGGTAAGTCTCCCGTCTTCGAGCGCTTGAGAACGCGAAGCAGGACGGTGACAGAAACCGTTGAGGCCGCCAGCGCGCCAATGGCTGGAGATACTTTCACGGCAACTGGCGGAGAAAGGTGACTTAATGCCGCATTGATAAGCGCTGCGATGATTTCAGATGCTGTTCCGGCGCAGTAAACCCCACCGATAAATGAGATAAGCGCAAACAGTATCTGCTTCCAGAGCTTATGGTCTTCGCTGCTCAGGACGTATAAAGCGGCCCCTGCAAGAGAACAAAGCATTACGGCAGGAGTAGCCTCAGGAAACATCGTGGCGAAGGTGATTCCGGTAGTTCCGGCAGCAACACCAGCAGTTGCCGTAGCAGATATCGGTTCTGCGGACATTTAGCCCCCTCTTATTGCCGTGGGTCCTCTCAGTAATGAGGGGAAATAAAAAAGGCCTCTAATGAAGAGGCCTTATTCTTTAGATAGGTAATTGTTTTTTATCTGACATCCCAAACAGTTTCATCCAACTCGATGATGATATTTCCATCTTCGATTTCGAACTCCATAGTCCCGTTAACAGAACTGGTGTCGTTCATGTTTGCGCATCCCGCGTAGAAATTTATCTCGGCTGTGTATTCGAAAAATCCTTCGGCTATCGCCGTGATTTCAAAAGAACCATCAACGACCGAGTATCTCGCATCTCCACCAAAATCAGTAAGAAGATACTCTTCGAACATATACGAATTAGATTCGATAATATCTTTTAAGGCATTCAAATCTGTGGGGTTTGTGCCATCAAGAGGTATTTTATGGTTTTTAATCTGCTGCATGTATCCACCTGTTCGTTGATAAGTGGATTCAGCATATTTCCAAAACGATTATGTCAAAAATGTTTTTTTAATCAGAAATGAAAAAACCCGCTAATCGCGGGTTTCTTAGTGTTTTGCTGCTCAGTTCGCTTTAACGTCCCGAGCCTACCACAATTTAAGCACTTTCCTGCTCACTCTGCAACTTAAATCTGTCGCTATTTGTGCCGAATGCGTCACAAAGTGGTGCGTAAAGCATCGATTCTGCAAGACTAACCCATGTATCAATGCGACGACGGCATGTGATGAGGGTCCAGTCAGGGTGTTTGGCATTAAGCTCGTTCGCCATCTGGAGCTTGCTCTTGCGAAGTCTGTGACGGTCCACGATGACGCCATAAAGTGATCGGTAGTCGTCATTCATCAGAACGGAAGCAATAACACCATCCACCTTCAGACCCTCTTCATCCGAGCAGAATGCCAGGCCGCTTTTGTTTTTGCTGTCGAGGATTTCGCGCAGGTATGCTTCCAGCTCTGGTTTGGTGATGCCGGATTTCTTCATGCGGCGCAGCGCATCGTTGATAGCGGATTTGGTTATTTTCCCGGAAGCCAGCAGCTGGTTGAACATGTTTCCGCCCGAGCCACCACCGATATAAGACCAGCGACCCCACATGCGGAGCTTTCCCTGTACCCAGATACTTTCGAGAGTGCGAAGGCGAACCAACTCGCCGGATTTGCCTACTTCTGAAGGATTGATCATTTGCGTCTCCACTTACGCCAGTACGCCGATTTCCAGCGCACGATCTAAAAACCGAAACAACAGCGTTAACTGGTCGCCGTGCTTCGCTTCAAATGCCACAGGATCAGCGTGTAACTCGTTGTGATGCGCTCTGCACAGCGGTATCACAAACAGGTCGTGCGCTTTGGTACCCATTCCGCCCTGCCCGTGGCCTATCAGGTGGTGGGGGTCGTCTGCCGGGTTATTGCAGCAACTGCACTGCTGCGACTTCACCCAGCGGGTGTACTTATCGTTCTCCCAGCGGCGGCGCTTTGGCCTCAGCATGAAAGATTCCGGTGATTCAGGATCGACTTTCACCGAGACTATCTTTTTAACCTTCTCCTGGAGGATTTCAGTCGCCGGTAATGACGGAACAATGTCGCTTTCCCGCATTACTGAAGTGTGCGATTCAGGCTTAATCCTGAGGGCTTTGCTCGCCACTGATTCAGGAACAAGGTCAGCAAGATCGTTACGTACCATCCACCAGCAGAACTCAGGAAGCGAAAGAGTGTGGTCAGGGCTGAAACCTAAATCAATATTTACCCTTTCCAGCAGCCATTTTACCAGGTTCTGCATGGCAATTCCTGCCAGTCTTTCAGTGGTTTGCTCACGTAAATGGTTATCACATGACCAGCAAAGACGAATGCTCCCCGGAGCGTGGCGCATAACCGTAAAGTCACTGGCATGCCAGTCAGTGTGAGGCCACTGGCATTCAAATTTTCTCTCCAGCCAGGCATCAAGGCTACTCAATCCACCAGCTCGCTGAATGACCCTCTCGTTAACGAAAATAGCCTGCATGTTGGCATCGTCAGTCAGGGGCTGGTGGGCTTCAGGGATTAATCCAGATGGCAGATGCTGTATGGCTTCGGATGGTGGCTCAATAACTACCCTTCCCTGACGGAATAGCCAGAGCAGTTCGGTACCAGGGCGGAACAGAACCACCCCGGACATCGGCGCAATTTCAGGCGTCAGTATGGCTCTCACGCAATTTGCCCCTTAGCGACATACTCTGCCCAAAGTCCACCTATCCAGCGCACCCCTTTCGCCGTGAAACGAGACTGATTGAACGCATAGTTGGTCTGGTTAGTGGTCCCGGTCTTAACTTCAAATCGGCCTGCTTCGATGTGTTTACTCTTCGGAGTAAGCACGCGGTTCAGGCGATACATGATGCCGTTCTCAATGAGGAACATCGCGAACTCTGGTTCTTTGGCGTTAAGGAGCTTGGCAACCTGCCGGAAAGTCATTGACCCGGTAGCTTTGACGTAGCGATCAACAAATTCAGCCTTCGGTGCGGCAATTGCCAGTTCTTCACTCAGACGTTGCTTCTGTTCAGCAAGATCAGCGGCGAGCCGGAGCGCTTCAGGGAGTGTTTGGGGAACAACCATCCCGACCCCGCTCTCCAGTTCCTGCCAGCGATCAACCAGACGGGCAGTAAACTCCGGGCACAACTGCGCGACGATCACATAGCTGTCTCGCTTGTTAACTTCGTAGTAGTGGTAAACCTGCTGGTTCTGAGGATGGGTGTACTGCATTGCAGCATACCCCCCAATCACGCCGGATTTCATCAGTCGCTCGATGGTTACGCAGACATTGCTATGTCGGGAATCGACCAGCTCCGCAATTTCACGACTGGACATCGTTATCTGATGGCCTATTGCGGCGGCATGGTGCGTCGGACACGTTACGGTGATGTTCATCTGATTCATGCTCTTCTCCACTTATCAGGCGGCTGCACCCGCCAGAGGTTCATGTTTCTTGATCGATATTTCTACACGTCCACCCGGTACCTTCGGTCCCCACTCCACCAACATTCTCTGCACCTGGCTGTCATCCTCCCAAATGCCTGCATGCGTGAGCGCGTCAAACAGAGCCTTGTTGTAGTTGTCGATGTCGCGGCGGCGGGCATCTGGAGGAAAGAGAAGGATCTCCACCGCAGCTGGTGATGATGATGGTTTTGGTAAGCAACGCAGTTGCTCAATGATCGCTGCACATGCCGCGCTTTGATATGCCCTGCCCTTCTCGCTGATAAGATGGCGGCCTTTTAACGGCCCCTTGTTTGGGGCTCGCCAGTATGTGTTTACGCTCGGTGGGAACGGGAGCACCAGTTTCATAAACTCACTCCCTGTTTTTTCAGCCAATCAACAGCGTTATCTCTGGCCTTATCTCCACCGGATAGCAGGTCTTTGATGATCGTTACTGGATCTGCATCCCATTCCGTTTTGACGACGGTAATGCCCCTGGCTGCGCCAGGAGCAACAGTGATGTAACCCTTTTTCTTAAGTGACTTCACGTGCGTTACAGCAGCGTTCGGTGATGCGCAGCCAATTAATCCGGCAAGCTCCAGCATCGTAGGTGGGAAGCCAGCCTTTTCGATATGAACCTTGATAGCTTCGAACACTTCATTCTGACGCGGCGTTAATTCCATCATTTGTTCGCTCCTCTGAAGCCATCGGGAATTTTGCTGTAGTCGGTATTCTGGAAGCTTGATTTGAAGATTCCATCCTCACGCTCCCACTTCCCGTTAACACGCGCTGGCCTTCCGGCATTCGCCCAGTTGGTAGCGGACTTCAGGTAAGCTGGAAACTTCGTTGGCTGGAAAAGTGTCTGCGGGCGCAGGTAGGCCGCCATTGTTAAATCGTCGCTCCACTTGGCGTTGCAGTAGTCCACCACCAGCGACAGATCTTCAACGGTGAATCCCTCCCCGATTCGGGCGCGAATGTTTTGCAGCGAGGTTGTTGAAACCTGATAACGCGAACTGGTCACCTGGTTCAGATGGGTTAAAACCTGTTTAGCCTGATCGGTGATCAACACATCACGGTCTGGTTGCGGCGCAACCGGACAAATAGGTTTATTAGTCTGCTTGTTTAACTCTGTATTAAAGTCTGTATAGAGATAGGATTCCGTACTTTCGCGGCTCCCAAGATTCCTGTCATTCGCGGATTGAGAAACGCAGCTTCGCGGTTTTGATTCCGCATCTTCACGTTTTCCATTACGTACTTTTGCGGAATCGTTATTTTCTGGAAAGATTAATGAGATTAGAGCATCGCCGTCGATGCGATAATGCTTGGTTGGCGTACCATTGACCTTTCGAGAGCAGGTCTCGATCACGCCAGGCAGATACTTGTTTACCAACTTTTTAACCAGCCGCTCTGTCTGGTCTTCAGTTAATTCGCCCGCCTCAGCTCCAAGCTCCTTGTGAGTTTTATAGAACCAGCCGTCTTCATCCCCAAATGCTGACCAGAAAACGAGGTTATTAAGAACTGCTGCCAGCGCATGAGCCTGCTGGTCTTCTTTAAAGAACAGCAGGTACGGCCTGGGAAGAACAATGACGTTCTTCTGGCCTGACATTGACTGGACGATGTCAAAGATTCTGCTCATGGTCGTCCTTTAACTCTGTAAATTTACGCTGGAATTGCTCAAGAGGGCTGAAGCACTCATGATCGTACCCTTCGCGAAGGTATATAACGCGTCGAGTCTCGGGCTCCCACCTGATGACGCGCACCGGGACGCCATAGTGATCTCTGAAACGCCGGTTAAGTTCTCGCACAGCGCTCTCCCCTTCCGACGCCAGACACCCACAATCGCCATAGCCCTGCTGTGGTTACATGGAACCCAGCGGCCTGATACCATGCGCTCATACCGAAACGACGAGGTTCCAACAACGGGAATACCACGGAGTTGCGGGAGACGGTTGTTTACCGTTAAACTGTTCATGCGTTAGTTTCTCCACTGATACGACACGCCAAGGGGCCCGGAGCTGCACACTCGCGGGCCTCACCCATTTCTGGGAGGCAATAAACACGGGAAATAAGGTTCAGGAACGTCATGAGAGTGACCCTGAACTGATATGCGATATCGTTAAGACTTTGCCACTCGCTCCGGTCAACGACTCCATCTTCAATGTAATGACGGTAAGCATTGACCAGCTCACCAAGTCTCCCCACCAGCTCGGCCAGTTTCAGGCCAATCTCTTCGTTTTCATCATCTGGCACGGCGCCGGGAACGTGAATACCGTTATCAGTTTCACGAGAGAACGCGTCAGCGATGTAACTTACGCCCGCAGCGCTCTGAAGCACCATTGCCCAGCCCATTGGGAAAATCTGGTCGCCACCAGCACGAAGGCGGTTAAAGAGTGAGTTCTGGGTTTCGTCCAGAATCTCCGCCGCTTCAGCATACCCGCCTGGCAACGCGGCAATGGTCTTCCTGATTGCGGCCACCAGCCAGGCGGGTTGCTTCTCAACTTTCCATTCAGGTTCTTTACCCACGGTCATATCCTCCTTTCTGTGGTTTCTATCAAGCCGCTGAATCTGTAGGCTTTTGGGGGCGACTAATCGCCTTGATCAATTCCTTTGAGAATTTTCCCTCGGAGGCTAAGGCGATTTTTTCCGCGTAGTTAGTCTCGCCAGTAAAATCTGTACGAGGCAGACATCCTTTTTTCATCCACTTATAGATGGAACGAGCACTACATCCGCAAGCAGAAGAGATGGTAATGACACCAATCTCCTTGATTGCTTCAGTAAGAGTTGGGAGTTTTTCCTCTTGCATATGAACCTCACTTTATGAACTTAAAGTACATATTATGACGGAACTGATAGTTCACGCAAGTACACCTATTATTGAACTCATGGTTCAGGAAGAAAGAGCGCGACAAGACTTCTCCAAAAGGCTAGCGCTGGCCTGTGAAAAAGCTGGTTTTCAGATTCATGGTCGGCAGGCAGAAATTGCCAAGAAAATGAAGCTAACACCTAAAGCTGTGAGTAAATGGTTTAACGGGGAAGCAATACCAAGGCGTGGAAAGTTGCAGGATCTGGCAGCTCTTCTTGGCACGTCTGCAACTTACCTGCTAGGTGATTCTTCTGAGGACGGAATTACCAAAAGACAAGCCAACATGAGCAGCGATGTTTACCGTGTAGATGTTCTTGATCTTACTGTAAGTGCTGGTCCCGGAAACTACATGCTTTCGGACTATGTTGAAGTTCTGTATGCAATCGAGTTCACCACTGAACATGCCCGTTCTCTCTTCGGTAATCGCCCACAACAAGACGTCAAAGTAATGACGGTAAGTGGGGACAGCATGGCCCCAACTTTAGTGTCAGGGGATAGGTTGTTCGTGGATATCTCGGTGCGACATTTCCAAACTGACGGAGTTTACTCTTTCGTGTACGGCAGAACTTTCCACGTGAAGCGTCTTCAGATGCAAGGTGACAAATTAGCAGTTCTGTCTGATAACCCAGCTTATGAGAAGTGGTACATCAAAGAAGAAAATCAGGACCAACTCTACGTAATGGGTAAGGCGCTGATTCATGAGTCAATCACGTACAATAGGCTCTGATTTATAGTTGTTAAGCATAAGCAGTGATGACCTGTAGAAAACTCAGAAAAGACAGGCTTCCTTACCTGTGGCAAGTGGTTATTTTTCTGATTTTTAAGACTAAGCACAACTTGCAACTGTTTTTTAGTTGCTATACTTCTTCGTATAGGATGTAATCACTATGAGCAGGAAGGAAAAACTTCGCTCAAGGCTCAACGCTCTTCCTAAAGATTTTACTTGGGATGAACTTGTTACGCTTCTTGGACACTATGGCTTTAAGGTTATCAACGGTTCAGGATCGCGTCGGAAATTTGTCAACGATGTAAAGCGTATCGTAGCCTTCCATTGCCCACACCCAGGCAATATTGTGAAAGGGTATGTGCTTGAAGAAGCCAAATCTCTTTTAGATGAGTTAGATAGCAATGAATAAGATGCTGAAATACAAGAATTATTGTGGAAGTGTAGAAACGTCACTTGATGACATGGTTTTGCATGGAAAAATTGAGTGCATTGCAGATGTTGTTACTTATGAAGCAGACTCCCTCCCTGCCTTGAAGCGAGCCTTTGAGGAAGCAGTTGACGACTATCTGGAGACCTGTTCTGCCATAGGGAAACAACCTGAAAAAGCTATGAGCGGAACCTTTAACGTTAGGGTTGGAGAAAACCTGCATAAAGATGCTTATCTATCGGCTAAGAATCAAGGGCTTAACTTGAATGAGTTTGTAAAAAAAGCGATAGAAGAAAAACTGGCAATCAAAAAAGAAATCCATTTCCATTTTGAAAGAAAAAATGAATTCGTTTCTGAAACATTGGATTTCAGTAGAGAGCTTCGCCAACCAGGAAACTGGCATCTCTCTGTAGGCAGGGGGATAAGACATTGATGTTGGAAAATTTTTATTTTGAAGGTTTTGAAGTTATTTCCTCTTCTTTCAAAGAAATCAACATCGGTGAAGAGGGATTCATTACTGTAAACACTCAGGACCCTGAGGTTAGTTACGAAAAGGTTGATGACTCAAATTCATTCAAGATAAGCATGCTGATCGAAGCTAAGGTTCGCGCATTCTCTGGACCGAGAAGGGAGGATCCCGATGAATCCGATTTAGCTTTTGAGTCCAATGCCGTGTTCACTACGTTTTTTTCCTTAAGCGATGCGGATGCTTTTGATGAGCAATTCGTTCAGGATAATTTATGGTATTTTGAACGTTTCAATGCAATTGCGCTCAAGTTAGTAACCGAAAACATTCTAAAACATACATCTTTGAGTTACTTACCGATACCATGGATAGCTGGATAAATTATGAAACCCGACCTCGGTCGGGTTTTTTATTGCCACCAACCCATGTTAAGATATTTCCGATTGCAATCAAAGGAAACAAAAAATGAAAAAGGCTTTAGCTTTAGCTCTTGGGGTAATGATGTTAGCTGGGTGTAGCTCTCGCGTTGCGGATCTGACTGTAGCGAGCACAAAAAATTACAATCTCAACTCAAACAATTTCGTTAAAGGTGCGCGCGTTAAAGCAGAAGATTCTGCTCCCGTCGTGATTTTCCCGCTCGGGATCCCTAATGTGAAAACGGCAATTGATCGTGCTATTGAGAAGAACAGATGCTCTGTTGCTCTTTCTGACGTTGTTGTTACTCAATTCAACCACTCTTTCCTGTTCGGTAAATTCGGATTTATTGTAGAGGGAACCGAAGTTATCGACCGTGGACAGCCAGGTTGCGAGAAGGCTAACTAAATGAATCCCCGGCCATTGGGCCGGGTTTTTGTACCTACTTCACAGCCTTGCTACCTTCCCTCAATATCTCCGCAGCATCCCTGTTAACTCCCTTGCCGATCACATTGCCTGTCTCTCTGCGATAGTGTTCCAACTTCTCGATGATGGCTTCCTTCGTCACTGGTTGATCTGATAGCGATAAATCCATAATCGCCCTGCCCATAGCATGAACAATCATGCTCACCCTTTCATCGTCCAAATCCATTAGCGCTCACCTTTTTGATGTTTTATTAATCATAGCATCGGCATTAGATAAATTAAAACACGCTAACTTTCAATGAGTTATGTATTTAAACACTACAAGTGTACTTTTGGTACTTTACATTATTGAACTATTGGTACATATTTAATCCATCAGCAGCGAACATTGTGGTGGTGAACATAAATGAGCGGTAACAGTATCTACAAGTGCTCTTTCTGCGGAGTTACAGAACAGCAGGCAAAACGGATTATTGCTAAAGGTGGAAAAGACGAGGCGGTCATTTGCTCTGACTGCGTTGTTCAGTGCGTTACGGTGTTTGCAAATTTGGCTTCTATTTTGGCACTTGAAGAGCGCTCGATGATTGAAGCCGCCCACATCCAGGGCGGCGAGATAACAAAAATCAGCCTTTAATGGTGGGGTTAAAGCCCTCGATTCGCTCAACAAGCGAACGACTTGTAGAAACAATGTAAGAATCCTTACCCTCATAAGACTGAGCGTGCCGATTAAGGTTCTCTATTACATCTGATTTAACTGATGGTAATGCTGTTGAAATTGAGTGAAGAGCAACAGTAAATGCGTTCTCAAGCGCCTCAATCCTTCGGGCGAGAGTTACCATATCAATTGGAGTTTGACTCATTTTAATTTCCTTCTTGGTTGTGTGAGAACTCCAAGAATACCACTGAGCCTGATGTGGTGAAAAGACAGGCAAAG
The DNA here is from genome assembly GCF_002787395.1 of Enterobacter sp. CRENT-193. NCBI lineage: Bacteria > Pseudomonadati > Pseudomonadota > Gammaproteobacteria > Enterobacterales > Enterobacteriaceae > Enterobacter > Enterobacter sp. CRENT-193. The sequence continues at coordinate 3,805,741 of NZ_CP024812.1, forward strand.
TTTTGATTGCTGTGTGTAGTCTTGGCGGTCGGCAGTTTTGAATGTCCTTATTGTCGACCGCCCCTTTTACACAACTGAAAGCGCGTTCTGCGTTCAACTTGAGAGGCCGTAGTCGTTAAATCAACTCAGGAGAGCGCGCTCTCATTTGTGGAGAAGTAACGTGTCGACATTGCAGTGTCGATTGTGGCTGCCAGCCTCAAGCATCCTCAGGGTGCTTGGTGATGGTAATAACGCCATCTCAACCAACAGGAGACGATGAGCCTGTTCTGGTTGGATTGGAAAAATGTTATTTGCCCGCTCAGCGGCGGGCGCTTTTTCTGGAGGTAGCATGTCTGCAAATGATTTGGCTGTTAAATATGGTACTTATCAGCCCGAAAATTTACTGGTCATCCTTCCACTTGAAGAAGCGTCAGACATTATTCGTGAAAGTCTTCGCGCTGAGGTTCGCCACGAGCTGGAATATGAATACGATGACCGTATTTCTTCTGCTGAAGAAGAGGCATCTGATTGGGAATCACGGGCAGACAGTTACGAATGCGATGCGATTAGTTTTGCCAGAGCGATAGAAAAAGCCTTGCTTGCACCAACCTTGGATGAAGCAAAAATTATTCTCGAACGCGTTCGTTCTGATAATCGCGAATATTTTTAATACCTAATGAATAATTACGAATTTGGCAGCATTCAAGTGCCGGGATTCGTGCAACCAAAATTCAGCGCTGTGCAGAGCGCGTATAACACGGAGAAACTAACCATGACGAACACACAGAACGTCACCGAGTTACAACCACGCATGACCCGGGAGCAGCTGATCGACGCAGCGCGTAAGGCCGCCCCTCTCCTTCCGCCAGCTTATCGCGGAATTATGACCGAACTGGCTAACCGCCTGGACTATACAAGCGTAGCGCTTTGCGAAGCGATGGCTCAGCGTAAGGAACTGGCTTTTCAGAACATCACCTTGCGTGAAGATGTAGCAAGCTGGGCCAAAGAGTGTGACCGCATTGTTGAACGCCACACGAAGAGCAGAACCAATATGCATTTACTGGAAGCCCAGCGAGAATTGCGTGAGCTGTCACCCATCGTCATTTCCCAAAATAACGAGGTGGCTCTCTGATGGCTAACTCATTCAAGCAAATGACCCGTGACGGGACCATCAAGCGCACCGATACCGGGATGTTCATCAGCCTTGATCAAATCCATGTGCGGGAAGGTTTCAACAAACGCGAAGATGATGAACGAACCCGCCAGGCAGATGATGACCTCTTCAACTACCTGATGAACGGTGGCTCCGTTCCCCCGCTGGAGGTTATCGCCCGTGATGAAGGTGGAGTGTGGGTTGTTGAAGGTCACCGTCGTCGTCGCTGCTATGCGCGTTGTGCAGAAGCAGGTAAGCCAGTAGACCGCATCCATATCATGCCGTTCAACGGTAACGATGTTCAGCGCCTGGCCCGCATCATGACCAGTAATAACCAGCTTCCGCTATCCGATATGGAACAGGCAGCTGTTATTCAGGAGCTACATAACGCCTTTAACCAGACCACCAGCGAGATAGCAAAGCTGGTGAATAAGTCTGTGGCCACCGTCGAGAAGCTGCTGCTCCTTAGCACGGCGAACCATGACGTTCAGCAGGAAGTTAAATCCGGTGCGGTGTCTGTCGATGTCGCGGTTGATCGCGTTATTGAGTATGGCGAACAGGCCGGGAAAGTTTTACAGCACGATAAAGCAGTAGCAGCTGCACAGGGGAAAACGAAAGTTACCCGTAGCTCTATCGCGCCGGAGCTGAGCGTAAAGAACGCACGCCGTTTCGTTGAGCTGATGGCTCAGGCCACGATCACTGATGAAGGTGTCTTCACACTTGAAGGGACTGCCCTGGCCGAGGCGCTCTCGATTATTGACGAACATAAAGCCATTGCTGAAGCACGTGAACTCTATCGCTTGTCACAACCAGTACCAACAACAGAAATTCGCGGACGATCTCTGTATGTGATGCTCAATGGTAAGGAAATTGGTCGGGCCTCACTGTATCGCGGTAAAACCGTTTGGCTGGACATGGATGACAAAACCATTGTCGCCAGCCAGTCAAAGGCTGTGGCCCACTTCGTCAAGCAACACAAATTGCAGCAGGAGCAAAATCATGACAGCCAATAAACCAATGACAGGCGAACAGCTGGATGAACTTATGACTATTGCAGTCAACATGCAACGAGACAGTGAAAAAGTGAGTGATCGACCTGCTGCTATGTTCGCTTATGCAGTGCAGGTAGCTGTTCTGGAACTGCGTAAGGTTCGTAATGAAGCTGCGGCGCTGGCTGCGGAGAATGCGGGGCTGAAGGCCTTCAAAACCGCCGTATATCAGCAGATGGGCGCTGGCTGCGAGGCTCCTGAATTTTCTATCACGGAAGGTCTGAGAAACCTACGCCGCTTCGCTGACACGCTCCATGCCATCGAGCGCGAATTCTTTACCAAAGAAGTCCCTGATGAAGAATACGAAGGCGAAACCGTCGAAGAATGCCCGTTAACCTGGGGAATGAGTGTCGAACAATACGTTGCTGAATTCCGCAAATGCCTGGCTGAAGTGCGGGCGCAGGCCCACAAGGAAGGCGCTCACTTTGTTGCTAACAGGATGCTGGCCGCATGGGAGGCTGGGTTTATCGATGACACGGCGAAGAACGCGGCAGACATCGCACGGATGATTCTCACATCTACAGAGTTTATGGCTGATGCGCCAGAGGGGGATTTCGATCGCTCGTTCGCTGATGGAGTACTCGAAGACATCGCCGTCCAACTTCGCAAGGAGGCCGCCCAATGAGCACTACCCTAAAAGAATGGCTAGTGAAGACCATAATGGAGCTTGAAGAAGAGCGCGATGCTGTGCCCGGCGCAGTAAACGAAGACGCGGCTATGGCGTTGGCTGCGATGAAGCTGGCGCTGGCATCGCTCGAAGCGGAGAAAAATGCTGTTCCGGTGGCGAAGGTTGAGACTGTTGGGGTTTGTTGGTACGCAGATAACGGCGTACCTCGCAAACCTGCTCTTGGTACAGAGCTATACACCGCCCCGCCAGCGCCGGTAGTTGATGCTGATGATAATTTTTATTCATGGTTCGGTAGAGAATGGCATGAGCATTATCAGCAAAACCAATACACCACGGCAGCTAAACAGATGCTTGGTGTTATGGCCGAATCTGCGTGGAAAGCTGGTCGCCGCGCCGCCATGCTTCAGGGTGCTGAACAAACAAAATACCGCGCTATCGTTGAGCGGATAGCTGAAATAATTCATGGCAAAGTGACTGATATCGATCTGCTTACGGTAACAGTTAAGAGCATGAAGGATAAATTGCAGAAATAAACACCGGGTGCAGCCGGTTAAGTGGAGAGAAACGCATGGGGCAGTTAGTAACACTTTATGAGTGGGCATCTGGTCCTAATGGATTCAAATATCCATTAAGCAACTCAGCATTAAACAAAATAGCAAAGACCAAACAGACTTATCCACCAGCCTTAAAGCAAGGTCGACGCTGGGTTATAGATGAAGATGCTCGTTTTGTTGGCATGGTTGGCAGTGTTGATATTTCGTCATCATTATCAGACAAGGCCCGCCAGTTAGTGGAGAAAGCGATAAATGGCAGCTCGCCCCAGAAAACATAATGTCAAAATACCCAACCTTTACTGTAAGTTAGATAAGCGTACTTCAAAAATTTATTGGCAATATCGCCACCCTGTAACAGGTTCATTTATTGGATTCGGAACAGATGAGGAAGCGGCAAAAGCTGCTGCAATCGAGATGAACCGTATAACCGCAGAACAAGAAACTCAGCAATCTTATGCTCTGATTGATATGGCAATGAAGAGCTCAGGGAAAAAGGATCAAGGTATACGTGTTTGTGAGTGGATTAAAAAATACATCGAAATTCAGATGGAAAGGTTGCGTGACGGTGAGATAAAAAACCCTACTTTAAAATCCAGACGATTATGTTCTCAGATCCTCGCAGATAGAGTGCCAAACCTTCGCCTGAAGGATGTTGATACAAGACTCATTGCAAAAATTATTGATGAATATAAGGCAGAGGGAAAGCACAGAATGGGCCAACTGATAAGAAGCGTACTAAACGACGTGTTCAAAGAGGCGCAGCATGCTGGCGAGGTTGATCCTGGCTACAACCCAGCCTTAGCTGTAAAAAATCCAATAGCCAAAGTGAAACGAAGCAGACTTAGCATTGAACAATGGAAGTTGATTTTTGAAAGCGCAGGCTCTTTGCCGCCTTGCGCTCAAAATTCTATGCTTTTGGCTTTAGTAACCGGGCAAAGGATAGGTGACATAGTCGAGATGAAGTTTAGTGACATTTGGGATAATCACCTTCATGTTACCCAAAATAAAACCGGAATGAAGTTAGCTATCCCCTTAAATTTAAGGTGCGATGCAATCGGGTTGACTCTGGCTGATGTTATTAGTAAGTGTCGCGATAGAGTAGTGAGCCCTTATCTGATCCACCATGTTAAGCATCACGCTTACGGTAAAGCGGGATCTCACGTTCCCGAAAAAACAATATCAAGATATTTTAAGGAGGCAAGAGATAAAGCAAATATTACCTGGCCTAAGGATTGCACTGCCCTCCCACCGTTTCATGAACAGCGCTCTCTTTCATCAAGAACATACAAAGCTCAGGGTATAGATGTCAAAACTCTTTTAGGGCATAAAACCGAAGCAATGAGCGTAATGTATGGAGATGACCGTGGTCTAGAATGGAAAAAAGTTGTGATTTAAACAGGGAGTTTTGGGGAATTATTTTGGGGATGTTTTGGGGAAAGAGTTTTACGAATTAAATTCAGTCACTTAGATTTTAGCGAATTGCTCCAGAAACAGTCATCCACCAGCAACGCATGACCCAACAGCCAGCGCTCCCGCTGGCTGTTTTCTTTCAGCCCTCTCCGTCCCGTGCTAATGTAGCAAGCTACGTATTGGCAAATCACAGGTGAAATCGTTATGTCTGATGACGTGACCGGGACGACGACCCATCAGCGGCTAATCAGCTTATTAACCGAGCAGGAGGCGCGCTTTCGCGTGGTGGCGCATGAGGCCGTTGGGAAATGCGAAGCGGTCAGTGAAATTCGCGGGACCGATCTCCGGCAGGGTGCAAAAGCACTGGTCTGCAAGGTAAAAGGCAACGGCGTTAAGAAACATATTCTGGCAATCCTTGCCGCCGATCGGCAGGCCGATCTGAGCCTGCTGGCCAGCCATTTCGGTGGGCTAAAGGCCTCTCTCGCCAGTCCGGCAGAAGTGGATGCGCTTACCGGCTGCGTTTTCGGCGCCATTCCCCCCTTCAGCTTTCATCCGGATCTGACGCTGGTCGCCGATCCGCTGCTGTTTGAGCGCTTCGATGAAATCGCCTTTAACGCCGGCCTGCTGGAAAAATCGGTGATAATGGATACCCAGGACTATCTGCGTATCGCCCGTCCTGAACTGGTGACGTTCCGTAAACAATAAATACAGCGGCTGGCTAACGGTCAGCCGTTTTCCAGCAGCAGCACGGAAGCAATCAAAATAATCGCGATGATAAAAAATGATGAGGAAATAATTAGCGTTTCGACAAACATAGGATCGTTCATGATGCCCTCTGCTTTGCCCATTTACCTCTTTTTTACTCCCCCACAATGACAGCTAAATGACAATGACGCGTCCGCGAAAAGACGATTTTTTTCGCTGAAACGATTCGCTGTTAACTATCCTCCTCCGTATAAAGTCACTGTTTAAATACTTTATTTGTTACCGGTATCACGAAAAGAAATTTACGTAACCCCGATGCCAGATCTCGCAATTGTTAACCTTTTCATCCTGGTTAACCCTGTTTACGGAGCACCTCAAAAATAAACCTTACACTGGCAAGGTGAATACAATGACCGAGATAATTACCCGTAAAGAAAAGATCAGTTATGGGTTAGGCGATATGGCGAGCCATATTGGGCTGGATAACGTCATTATTTTTCTGACGTTTTACTATACGGACGTGGTGGGGCTACCTGCCGCATTCGTGGGCACCATGTTTCTTCTGGCGAGAACCGCCGATGCCATAATAGACCCGGCGATGGGCTATATCGCTGACAGGACGCGCACGCGCTGGGGCAAATTCCGTCCCTGGATGCTGTGGCTGGCGCTGCCCTTTGGCGCAAGTTGTCTGCTGACCTACGCCGTGCCGGCGTCCCTCGATCTGCACGGTAAAATGATTTTCGCTACCGTCAGTTATACCCTGATGATGCTGATGTATACCGCAATCAATATTCCCTATTGCTCCATGGGCGCGGTGATTACGCCCGACAACGATGCGCGAATTTCCCTCCAGTCTTATCGCTTTTTCCTTGCCACTTTGGGTGGCGCGCTGTCGACATTCTTTATGATGCCGCTGGCAGAGTTTTTAGGTGGCGACGATAAATTACTGGGCTACCGCTGGGCAATGGCCATTATGGCGACCGTCGCGGTCGTCATGTTCTGGATCTGCTTCGCCAATACGCGTGAACGTATTAAGGCTCCCGCTACCCACAATAATTATCTTGCGGAACTGCGGGATTTATTACGAAACGACCAATGGCGGATTGTCGCCGTCCTGGTATTAACCAACATTGGTTTTGGCGTTATTCGCCTTGGCGCAATGATGTATTTCGTCACTTATTATCTCGGTAGCGCAAGCTATTTTATGTGGATGCTCGGGGCACATATTCTCGGGAAAGCCGCAGGCAGCGCGCTGGCCAAACGTCTGACGCAGAACGTCAGCAAAGTGCAGATGTTTGGATACTGTTCCGTACTGGCGGGGGTACTCAGCATCGCTCTGTTCTTTGCGCCTAAGTCGGTGCTTATTCTGGTGCCCATGACGTTTATCGTCTCCACCCTTTACCAGGCCACCACCACGCTGATGTGGGTAATGATGGCGGACGTCGCCGATTACGGCGAATGGAAACAGGGCAAACGCATGGACGGCGTGATCTTCTCCACCTTCCTCGCCGTACTCAAGTTGGGGATGGCGATCAGCGGCGCGATTGTTGGCTGGACGCTGGGCTTAAGCGGTTATGTTGCCAATGCCCCGGAGCAGACCAACACCGCCATGTACTGCATCATCGCCCTCTTCACCGTCGTGCCTGGCGTCTTGTCACTCTGCGCGTTTGCCACGCTGCGCTGGTATAAGCTCGACGACAGCACAATGCAATCCATCCATCTCGCCAAAAACCCTGTTTAGAAGGACGCGTTATCCATGAGTGAGCTGATTCAACATTCCAACAGCATCGAATGGCGTTTTGAACGCCAGATCCTGCGTATTGAACCGTGGGGAGAAAACAGCCTGCGCGTCAGGGCCACCTGCTCCCCGGCTTTTGAGGACGCCTTACAGGCACTGTTGCCCGCCGCCCCTTGCCAGGCTGAGATTATCGCCGAAGCGGAAAGCCTGACGCTGCGCAACGGCAATATTACCGCGACGCTGAACCTTAAAGGTCAGCTGGCCTTCTACAATCAGCGCGGCGAACTGCTGCTGGAAGAGATGTGGCGCCAGCGTTCAACGGTGGGTATCGGTGCCAGCGAGAAGAGTCAGGATAAATATGTCAGCGCCCTGAAGCTGGATGGCCGTGAATTTAAGCCGCTAATGGGGGGAAAATATCAGCTCACCGTCCGGTTTGAATCGCGTCCGGATGAACGCATCTATGGCATGGGTCAGTATCAACAGCCGTGGCTGGATCTGAAAGGCTGTACGCTGGAACTGGCGCAGCGCAACTCCCAGGCCAGCGTGCCCTTTATGCAGTCCAGCCTTGGCTATGGCCTGCTGTGGAACAATCCGGCGATTGGTGAAGCCAGCTTTGCAAAAAATCAGACGGAATGGCGCGCCCGCGTGACGGGAGAAATGGACTACTGGATCACCGCCGCTGACACGGTGGCGGATATCACCCGCCAGTATGTAAAAGCCACCGGAACTCCGCCCGCCGCCCCGGCGTTTATCAGCGGGCTGTGGCAGTGCAAATTACGCTACCGTACCCAGCAGGAGGTGCTGGAGGTTGCGCGGGAGTATCGCCGCCGTAATCTGCCGCTGTCGGTAATGGTCATCGACTTTTTCCACTGGCCGAATCAGGGCACCTGGTGCTTCGACCCCGTAGACTGGCCCGACCCTGAAGGGATGGTCGACGAGCTGCGCGAAATGGGTATTGCGCTGATGGTGTCGGTGTGGCCAACGGTAGAGGCGCGCAGCCCTCTCTATCCGCTGATGAAAGCCAAAGGCTGGCTGGTCAGCAGTGAACGTGGCGTGCAGGTCAACCTCGACTTTATGGGCAATACCACCTTCTTTGATGCGACCCATCCTGAGGCGCGGAAATTCGTCTGGGATGCGGTGAAGAAAAATTACTACGACATGGGCATTAAGCTGTTCTGGCTGGACGAAGCGGAACCGGAATACCGCGCCTATGATTTTGACAACTATCGCTACCACGCCGGTCCGGTACTGGAAGTGGGCAATCGCTACCCGCGTGATTTTGCGCAGGGCTTTTACGATGGGCTCCAGGCAAACGGTGAAACCGACATTGTTAACCTTGTACGCTGCGCCTGGGCAGGCAGCCAGCGATTCGGCGTGCTGGCGTGGTCGGGTGATGTCCACTCCTCATTCCATGCTTTTCGCAATCAACTCGCCGCGGGACTGAATATGGGGCTGGCGGGGATCCCATGGTGGACGACCGATATCGGCGGCTTCCAGGGAGGGAACGTTAACGACCCGGCGTTCCACGAATTACTGATCCGTTGGTTCCAGTGGGCGGTGTTTACACCGGTTCTGCGCATGCACGGCTATCGCGAACCGCAGATTCAGCCTCCGGAGCGCTACCGTGACGGCATTCCTCAGTGTAACAGCGGTTCGCCTAATGAGCTGTGGAGTTACGGAGAAGAGAATTACGCCATCATGCAGCACTGGCTTACCGTGCGCGAAACCCTGCGCCCGTATATTGACGCGTTGTACCAGCAGGCTCATCTGCACGGAGACCCGCTCATGCGTCCGCTGTTCTGGCACTATCCGCAGGACAAGCAGAGCTGGGCGTGTGAAGATCAGTATCTGTTTGGCGAAGATCTTCTGGTGGCACCGGTTATGCAGGCCGGCCAGCGTGAGCGCGATGTCTGGCTGCCGACGGGCAATAGCTGGGTCGCTCTCAACGGTGAGCGCTACGCCGGTGGGGAGCATATCCGGGTGCCTGCGGCGCTGGAAATCATCCCGGTGTTTATCCGCGAAGGGAGTCCGCTTATCCAGCAGCTGGTGGACTGACGTCAGGCAAGTGCCCAAAAATAGACAATTTTTTCAGTAAAGCCTGCCTGCCGACGCGTTTGCGCGTAAAGTAAGCAGGCTTACTATTTTTGGCAAGGATCCCGTCATGTTCGACCCTACACTGCTCATACTTCTGGCCCTGGCTGCACTGGGTTTTGTCAGCCACAACACCACCGTCGCGATTTCCATTCTGGTCCTGATCATCGTTCGCGTCACACCGTTGAACACCTTCTTCCCGTGGATAGAAAAACAGGGGCTTACCATCGGGATCATTATTTTGACCATCGGCGTGATGGCCCCGATTGCCAGCGGAACGCTACCGGCCTCAACGCTGCTGCACTCCTTTGTAAACTGGAAATCGTTGGTGGCGATTGCGGTGGGCGTTTTTGTCTCGTGGCTTGGCGGTCGCGGCGTGACGCTGATGAGCAGCCAGCCTTCGCTGGTGGCCGGGCTGCTGGTGGGCACCGTGTTAGGCGTGGCGCTGTTTCGTGGCGTGCCGGTTGGCCCACTGATTGCTGCCGGTCTGGTTTCGCTGTTTATCGGGAAGTCGTAGTCAGGCTGGCGATATAGCGGGCCGGCGTCTGTCCCAGTCCTTTCTTAAACATGGTGATGAAGGCGGTGGTGGAGTCATACCCCAGCGCCTGCGCCGCCTGCTGGACCGACTTCCCGCCGATCAAAAACTGCAATGCGACAATCAGCTGGAGCTGGTGCCGCCAGCGGCGAAAGCTTAAGCCGGTCTCTTTCACCACCAGCCGCGCCAGATTGCGTTCGCTCATGGCAAAGTGGCTTGCCCACTGCGCCAGCGTCTGCCAGGCGGCAGGTTCGTTTGCCATGGTCTCACTCATCAGGCGAATTTTTGGATGCGGAGATACCGGCAACTGTAGATGCTCCTGCGGTTGCAGGGGCAGTTCATCAAACAGGACGTCTACCAGCCTTCCGGTAGCGGGAAGAGGCAACTCTTCCCGTGACCTGTCCGCAAGCGCCAGCACCAGCTCCCGCACCAGGGGCGATATTTTCAGCGTACAGGTACGCGTCGGCAATTCGAGCGCACCGGGTTCAATAAACAGCAGGCAGAGCTGCGCGCCGGGCGTCGCCTTGTTGCTGTGCGGCGTTTGTCCTGGGATCCACACCGCATACTGGGGCGGCACCATCAGCATCGCGCTCTCCACTTCACAGGTGATCGCTCCACCCAGCGCCATAATCAGCTGCCCTTTGCGGTGCTGATGCAGCGGAATAAATTGTTCCTGTGCCACCACGCGGATGCGAAAGGCCACCGCCGCGTCGTGCTGGCTATCGGGATCGTAGCCGTCGAGCCCCAGTCCGTACATAAAGTTGTCCGATATTAGCGATAAACTGTCATTTTAGCCTGATTTCAACCACAACTTAAATCGGTATGGTATGCGCTCGCCTGAACGTAAGAGACAATAATGACTACTGCTATTCAACCTTCCGGGAAACAGGGTGCACTGCTGGTTGCAGGCATCCTGATGATCGCCACGACGCTGCGCGTCACATTTACCGGTGTCGCCCCCCTGCTCGACACCATCCGACAGGACTATGGCTTAAGCACGGCGCAAACCGGCCTGCTCACAACGCTGCCCCTGCTTGCCTTCGCCTTTATCTCTCCCCTTGCCGCAGGCGTCGCCCGGCGCCTGGGCATGGAGCGCAGCCTTTTTATCGCTCTGCTGCTGATTTGCATCGGGATTGGCGTACGTTCGCTGCCGTCGGCCGCGCTGCTGTTTATCGGTACGGCGATCGTGGGCTGTGGGATTGCGCTGGGCAATGTCCTGTTACCTGGCTTAATCAAACGTGATTTTCCGGGCCAGGTCGCAAAACTCACGGGGGCGTATTCGCTGACGATGGGGGCCGCCGCTGCCGCAGGGTCGGCGCTGATCGTCCCGCTGTCGCTGGGGAGTGGTGGCTGGCACGGAGCGCTGTTGATGCTGATGTTCTTCCCGCTGGTGGCGCTGCTGCTGTGGTTACCGCAATGGCGCCAGAGGCCGGCCGCCACCCTGACCGGCGCGGGCGCGTTGCACAACCGGGCTATCTGGCGCTCGGCACTCGCCTGGCAGGTGACGCTTTTTCTGGGCATTAACTCGCTGATTTACTATGTCATTATCGGCTGGTTACCCGCGATTTTGCTTAGCCACGGCTACAGCGAAACGCAGGCTGGCTCCATGCACGGGCTTCTCCAGCTGGCAACCGCTGTTCCCGGTCTCGCCATTCCGCTGATCCTGCACCGTCTTAACGATCAGCGTGGCATAGCCGGGCTTGTCGCTCTGATGTGCGCTGTCAGTGCGGCCGGGTTCTGGTTCGCGCCGGGGCTGGCCGTCGTCTGGACGCTGGTGTTTGGCTTTGGATCCGGCGCCACCATGATCCTCGGCCTGACGTTTATCGGACTGCGGGCCAGCTCGGCACATCAGGCCGCCGCGCTCTCCGGCATGGCACAGTCGATTGGCTATCTTCTGGCGGCCTGTGGCCCACCGCTGATGGGGAAAATTCACGATACCGCCGGAGACTGGCGCATTCCGCTGCTGGCCTGTGCGCTGGCTGCGGTAGTGATGGCCCTGTGCGGCATGCTGGCCGGGCGTGACCGGGAGATCACACCCCGCTGACATTCAAGGCAGACCTGACGGTCTGCTTTTTTTATCCCTGCGCCGCCCGCAGCATGGCCTGTACCAGCACGACAGGTCGCCCTTGAAGCGCAGCCCGCTCATGCTGGAACAGGGTGATGACAAAGAAAGGATGGGTTATCAGCTCTGCCGCGCGGATCTCGCCCTGCTCGTCCCAGCCCGTTACGCGCATGTCGCCCCGCTCAAGCTGGCTGGCAAACTCAGACGAGACACCGTAATTGCAGTGATACCCCTCCTGAATTTCCGGCTTGCCATACGCTTTGGCAATCAGCGTGTTATTCCGCAGCTCTATCGCGTCGGTTTTTTCTACCAGCGAGCAGGTCAGCGGCGCAATCACCATCCTTCCCTCGGTATCGGTTTCGGCATGGCCTGCATCGTGCCAGCCCAGTACATTACGCGCATACTCAATCAGCGCATGCTGGAACCCGCCGCAGGTGCCGAGAAAGGGGATGCTATTCTCACGCGCGTAACGCGCCGCAATAAACGCCGCCTCGGTGTTTTTATACGGGCTTGCCGGTACCAGCCAGATGGCATCATACCCGACGAGGTCTTCGGGGCTGGTCAGCTCAGGCGTGGCGAGCCAGTCATAATCAGCGGTGAGATCCAGAACCGCAGCGGCGTCGTCAATCGCCAGCGGGATCGCCTGGTGCGCAATAACATCAGGATTGAAATCACCAACCAGCGCAATGCGCAGCGTCGTTTTAACCGGGGAGAGTTCCATGAGAGATTCCTTATGCCGGAGGATTTTCAGATAACATAAGGAGCCTCAGACTACCGATCTTTTGCAATTATCACAATACCTTAAATTGGGTGGATAAAAGCCGGGTGCTATAGTGTTCTTGCCGAACGTCGCACGGCAGGAGGAAAACGGATGATTCAATGTAAGCGCGTATATGAACAGGCAACGTCAGACGATGGTTACCGGGTGCTGGTAGACAGACTCTGGCCGCGAGGAATAAAAAAGACCGACCTCGCCTGTGATGAGTGGTGTAAATCGCTAACGCCGTCCAGCGAACTGCGAAAAGCTTTTCACAGTGAAACGATAGATTTCACTGCGTTCAGTGAAGCCTATCGTAAAGAGCTGGCGCAGCATCAGGATGAAGGCAAACGCCTGGCGGCCCTCGCCCGACAGCAGACCGTGACGCTACTCTACGGGGCGAAAAACAGGGAGCAGAATCACGCGCGGGTACTGGCGGACTGGCTACGTAAACTGTGATTAACCGATCGCCAGCTCATCCACGTTGTGTGGCATCTCGTCGGGAGTTAGCGGCATCAAATGTTCCGGGCGAACAAACGCAAAACCGTGCTGGTTATCAAAGGCGTAAACATCACCGGTGACCAGCCACAGCGCACGTGCTGATGTATCAGGTAATTGCGTCATGACGCCGTTAACCGGGTTTACAAAACGCTGGCCCGGCTGACAAAGGCCAAACAGCTCCACGGATTTACCGATATTTCGACGGCCTGCCGCCGTACGCGCACCCACGATCATCGCCATGCTGCCCGGTTTTAACTGAAACATACTTCTTCTCGCAAACGTACTGCCAGAAACTGGCTAAGAATAATCCTAAAGAGAAGTGTATCGCAGTTTTATTGCCCTTGTCATCTGGTTGGTTGCGGGTGATCGCGTCGGTAGAGATCCCATTCATCGATCACTTCCCCGCCTGGTAATTTGCACTCGGTACGTACACCCTGCGGGCTTTGAACAGGGATTTGCTCTCCCCCTTTCTCCAGACAGTACACTGACGCCGGGTTTGCCATACCAATAGCGTGCGGCGGTTGAGGCGCATCAGGAGGGGTGGTCTTTGTTGAGCAGGCGGCCAGCGGTACAACCAGCGCCAGGAGAAGATATTTCATTATCATGATCCTTCAGGGTGTAAAAACGTCAGAGTAACGGGTCATCGCCGTTTTCTCCATGATTTCTCCATTAAACCTGCACGATTCCCTCTTATAGTGATACCTGTTCTCACACTGACCAGAGAACATCATTCCGTAATCAAGATGTTTTGCCCCGATCTCAACATCGGGGCTTTTTTTAGCCTCTCCCTCATCCGCTTTCAGAAGAATCTATAAAATTAATCCTGTTCATGTTTTACTATGACCGGAGTCTAAATTTTCAGCATAACATGCAGATACAGAGGTCTTCTGCATGGGAGTCAACCTGCCTCATGTCAGATATCATTCTTGCCCGTGTTTCAGAAACCCTCTCCACTGAACAATCTCTCGACAGTCTGGTGCGTCAGCTACTGGAAATGCTGGAAATTGTGACGGATATGGAATCAACCTACCTGACCAAAATCGATATTAACGCGCGTTTGCAGCACATTTTATATGCCCGTAACAGCAAGCAAATGCAAATCCCGGAAGGGTTCAGCGTGCCCTGGGACGAAACGCTCTGTAAGCGCGCCATGGATAGCGACACTTTGTTCAGTAACGAGGTGCCCGACCGCTGGCCGGAGTGTGAAGCGGCAAAAGCACTGGGTATTACAACCTATATGAGCGTGCCGGTTCACCTGGCTGACGGTTCTCTGTACGGCACGCTTTGCGCTGCCAGCACCGCACAGAAACAGTTCAGCGAGCGTGGCGAGCAGGTGATCAGGCTCTTTGCAGGGTTAATTGGTCAGTACATTCAGAAAGAGTCGCTTGTGCTTCAGCTTCGTGAAGCAAATGCGGCGCTCATTGCCCACTCTTACACCGACGCCCTTACCGGCCTGCCGAATCGTCGCGCCATTTTTGAAAACCTTACCACCCTGTTCTCACTGGCGCGCCATCTTAGCCGCAACGTCATGATTGCCTTTATTGACCTCGATGATTTCAAGCGAATCAATGACCAGTACGGGCATGAGGCGGGCGATCGCTTTCTCGTACAGGTCGGCAAGCGACTGACTCACGAGCAAACGCAGGATGAGATTATTGGCCGGCTCGGCGGCGATGAATTTCTGGTTGCCAGCCTGAGTCACAGCGTTGATGGCGACGCCAGTACAGAGATCAACGCAATCAAAACCCGCCTCAATGGTCTTATTGCGGGCGAATACGGGTTAGGCAATGCCACCATTCTTTATCCCGGTGCAAGCCTTGGCGTCGTTATTGTTGATCCTCACAGCACGGATGAAGATAGCGCCCTGCGCACCGCGGACCTCGCGATGTATCAGGATAAAAAAGGAAAAAGCAAAACAGGCTTTGTCGCGTTAGATTAAAACCGTACACTCTACGGCCTTATACAAACTCAAACAGGTGATGGCATGAGAATAGGGATCCTCTTTCCGGTGGTTATTTTTATCACAGCGGTGGTGTTTTTAGGCTGGTTTTTCCTTGGCGGTTACGCCGCGCCGGGGGCATAAATGAGAAAAACGACCATCATCATGCTGATTGTCGCCATCGTGGCCGTCGCCGGTACGCAGTTAGGCTGGTGGTAACGCCCAAAGTAAAAAGGCCGCCGTCAGGCAGCCTTTTTTAACACAGGTCAGATTTAGCTTTTGATTTTTCTGTAGATAAACAGAACAACCAGCGCGCCAATCACCGCGACGACAAAGCTGCCGAAGTTGAAGCCATCAACTCTGCCAAAGCCGAACAGGGTACTGATCCAGCCGCCGACGACTGCACCCACAATCCCCAGAATGATCGTGACGATGAAACCGCCGCCATCTTTGCCCGGCATAATCCACTTCGCCAGGATCCCCGCAATCAGCCCAAAGATAATCCAGGATAAAATTCCCATAGCTTTCCTCTCTGTATGGTTTTTGTCATTAAATCAACGACACAGAAAAGGATAGCACAGGATCTGAGAAAGGAAATTTGTGATAAGAATCACACGGCTCGTTTGAGTAAAATATGAGCAGTAAAAAATGTCGATCCACACTCATCCTGGGGTTGCATCTTCTACTGAGAAAGATTATCTTTCTCATTACTGAATAGTTGAGCAAATAACTCAGGTATTCAGTACGACATTGCTCACATTGCTTCCAGTATTTCTTGCCCACTTTTTAGTGGGCTTTTTTTTTGCCTCAACCCACCAAAATCTGGCGTTTTTTCTGTGGAGGTGAAACGCTATTCTCTGTGGCTTCTGAATAACCAAAAAGCGTTGATAACATGAACGTATCGAGCAAGTTCGTCATCTGCCTTAATCTTGTTTCTGCCAGTACGCTACTGTTACTGCTCTCAACACGGTTTGAGTGGTTCTGAGTTGAAAGGAGCCTGGCAGGGTGGATTTCCTTCCGATTCCGTGCCGGCTCAACTCTCATACTTGTAGCTTTTATGACCTGTGATAAGATCCCTGCACCTCAGGACGTGGCGGGACAGCAGGAAAATGAAGAAGGCCATTGCCGTTGCTATCATCTCAACCCTAATGGTCGTCCTGTCGCTGTATGCGGTTAACGCCATTATCGTTGAGCAGCAAAAGAACCGGCAGAGGGAGATCTCCCACACGCTCTTAAGCTATTCCGAAGAGTTAACGCAAAATATCGCCAGTACGCTTAAAAATACCTCCGCGCAGGGATGCGATAGCGCCAGTCTGAACGTCTACCGAAAATTAAAGATGCGTAGTCTCTATTTCGCCGATGTGGGGTTTATTGAAAAGGGGAAAATCACCTGCACCGCGTTTTGGGGCAAGCTGGCAAATCCCATCGCCCTTCCCCCTGAGCTGCATAAAACCCAGAACGGATTCAGTCTGGCGCAGTTTTCGCAGAAAGATTTCTTTATCGGTAATGCGACAATTTATAACCACCTTATTATTTTCACCTCCCGTTCAGCCTACGATAAATTTGCCCCCGTTACCGCCAACTATTCGCTTCGTTCTTCCACTAAAGATTTCGGCCGCACCTTTTTCACCGTTACGCCGCCATCAGAAAACTTCAGCCGCTTACAGTCTCTGTTATTTACGCTGGCTGTGACAGAGTGCAGTACACGCTGGGATTTGTGCGTTACCGTCACACACCACGATGCCGGACTGGCTTCGCTCTCCCACGTAGTGATGGTGCTTCTGTGCTTGTTTTTATACTTTATCTGGGTATCCCTGACGCTGTTTTCTCTTCGACTTTATGAAGACCGACGTTCTCTGGAACGAACGCTGGTCAAAGCGGTAAAAGCGAATACCATCAGCGTTCATTTTCAGCCTGTTATTCGGGTTGCTGATAAGAAAATCGTCGGGGTTGAAGTGTTATCAAGATGGCAGGATAACAATCACAAAGAGGTTTCTCCTGAGCTGTTTATCCCGTTAATCAAAAAAATTGGCCTGTATAACGTTTATTATCAGAACATGATAAAGAAATCCCTGGCGGAAATTGCCGCGCTGGCCGCTGAACATCAGTTAATGATTTCACTGAACGTTGGCCGGACGGAAATTGAAGACGGCAAATTCCTGTCGGTATTACGTCATGCATGCTCAGAGAACGCGATTCCTTTATCGTTAATCAAAGTTGAGTTATCCGAGAATGGCGTTTCCACCTCGGCCATCCTTGAAGAGTTTTGTGAGGAGCTTAAATCGGCAGGCGTCAAAATTTCAATAGACGATTTTGGCGTGCAAAACTCTAATCTTGCCAGGCTCACAAATCTCAAATATGACGAAATCAAGGTAGATAAGTCGTTAGTGGACGGCATCAGCGAGCACTATAAACAGGATATCCTGGTGATCTTCAGCGACGCGCTCGCTAAACTGAACAAAACCCTGGTTTTTGAAGGGGTTGAAAGCGAAACACAATTTCAGTTCATCGCGCAGAGATACCCCGATGCCCTCGTACAAGGCTGGTACTTTTCAAAGTCGCTAACCCGGCACGACCTCGCCAGGCTGCTGGCAGACTCAGCGCGATGACGCGTTATTCATTGCCCCACTGATTCAGGAAGTTCGCAATATCGTCAATGCGCGCTTCGTCTATCTCCGCCTGGACAGCCATCTCCCGCTGCGCCTCTTCACTGATTTCCTCATTGTTGTATAAGCGAGTGAGCAGCAGCTGGAAATAGTGTGCCAGCGGCGTACGCTCTGCCTCTTCTACCGGTTTCGCCGTTTCAGTCGCATACTCGTCGACGATGTCATAATACTTGAGCGGGATATCATGGGTCATAGCGTTGTTTCCGTCTTGTGTGCATAAAAAACGGGAACCCTCAGGCTCCCGTTGTCATTTAACCCAGCGAGTGGATTACATGTTCGCGATAATCGCGTCGCCAAACTCTGAGCATTTCAGCAGTTTAGCGCCTTCCATCAGACGTTCAAAGTCATAGGTGACGGTTTTCGCGTTAATCGCGCCTTCCATACCCTTAACGATCAGGTCTGCGGCTTCGAACCATTCCATATGACGCAGCATCATCTCTGCGGACAGAATGATAGAGCCTGGGTTGACTTTATCCTGGCCTGCGTATTTCGGTGCAGTACCGTGAGTGGCTTCGAACAGGGCGCACTCGTCACCGATGTTCGCGCCCGGGGCGATACCGATACCACCCACCTGTGCTGCCAGCGCATCGGAGATGTAGTCACCATTCAGGTTCATACAGGCGATCACGTCATACTCAGCAGGACGCAGCAGGATCTGTTGCAGGAACGCATCGGCAATCACATCTTTAATGATGATCTCTTTACCGGTGTTCGGGTTCTTAATTTTCTGCCATGGGCCGCCGTCGATCAGTTCACCGCCGAACTCTTCGGTCGCCAGCTGGTAGCCCCAGTCTTTGAACGCGCCTTCGGTGAACTTCATGATATTGCCTTTGTGCACCAGGGTCACAGAGTCACGATCGTTGGTGATAGCGTATTCGATGGCGGCACGCACCAGACGCTTGGTCCCTTCTTCGGAGCACGGCTTGATGCCGATGCCGCAATGCTCAGGGAAGCGAATTTTCTTCACGCCCATCTCTTCGCGCAGGAATTTAATCACTTTTTCTGCGTCAGCAGAGTCCGCTTTCCATTCGATACCCGCGTAGATGTCTTCAGAGTTTTCACGGAAGATAACCATGTCGGTCAGTTCCGGGTGCTTAACTGGGCTTGGGGTGCCCTGGTAGTAACGCACCGGACGCAGACACACATACAGATCCAGTTCCTGACGCAGCGCCACGTTCAGGGAGCGAATGCCGCCGCCAACTGGCGTGGTCAGAGGGCCTTTGATAGCAACGCGATAGTCGCGGATCAGGTCCAGCGTTTCGGCTGGCAGCCAGACGTCCTGGCCATAAACTTGAGTGGATTTTTCACCGGTGTAAATTTCCATCCAGGAAATTTTACGCTCGCCTTTGTAGGCTTTCTCAACAGCGGCATCAACCACTTTCAGCATCGCCGGGGTAACGTCTACACCGATACCGTCACCTTCGATGAACGGGATAATCGGGTTGTGAGGAACGTTAATCTTGCCGTTTTGCAGGGTGATCTTTTTACCTTCCGCCGGAACAACTACTTTGCTTTCCATTAACCTCTCCTTCGAGCGCTTCTGGTTGTTACTGATCTTATGTTAATAAATTGTAATGAGCCTTCCGATAGTACCTGATTGTCCGACGCCATGAAAGGTCTTCGTTATTAGGCTATAATGCGGCAATTGATAACGCCTGAAAATACCATGACGAAAACTTCTTTTAGAAAACACCGGGTTGAGCGATTCAGCTCACGACAAGCCACCAGAAGAACGCCAGAACCCCAGCCAACGCGGGTCATACTGTTCAATAAACCCTACGATGTATTGCCGCAGTTTACCGACGAGGCCGGGCGCAGCACGCTGAAGGACTTTATCCCCGTACAGGGAGTCTACGCAGCGGGACGCCTGGATCGCGACAGCGAGGGGCTGCTGGTCCTTACCAATGACGGCGTGCTCCAGGCCAGGCTTACTCAGCCGGGCAAACGTACCGGAAAAATTTACTATGTGCAGGTTGAAGGCGAGCCGGACGACGCGTCGCTGGCAAAGCTGCGCAACGGCGTAACGCTGAACGACGGTCCCACCCTGCCGGCTGGTATTGAACGTGTGAATGAACCCGAGTGGCTGTGGCCGCGCAACCCGCCGATTCGTGAGCGTAAATCCATTCCTACCAGCTGGCTTAAAATCACCCTTTATGAAGGCCGCAACCGACAGGTCAGGCGCATGACTGCGCATGTGGGCTTCCCTACCCTGCGACTCATTCGCTACGCCATGGGCAGCTATACGCTGGACTCGCTGGCAAACGGGGAATGGCGGGATGTTACCCCTAAGGAGAACTGATGTTTAAACCTCATGTTACGGTCGCCTGCGTGGTCCACGCGCAGGGGAAATTCCTGGTGGTGGAAGAGACCATTAACGGCAAAGCGCTGTGGAACCAGCCAGCCGGGCATCTTGAAGCCAATGAAACCTTATTGCAGGCAGCGAAACGCGAGCTCTGGGAAGAGACGGGTATCCGCGCCGAACCGCAGCACTTTATCCGTATGCATCAGTGGATAGCGCCTGACCAGACACCTTTCCTGCGCTTTTTATTCGCCGTTGAGCTTAACGAAACGTGCGCCACTGAACCGCACGACGACGATATCGATCGCTGCCTGTGGGTGACCGCAGAGGAGATCCTGAACGCGCCAAACCTGCGCTCGCCACTGGTTGCGGAAAGCATCCGCTGCTGGCAGTCTACGGCGCGCCTGCCGCTGGATGTCATTGCAGAATTTAACTGGCCGTTTACAGAGGGTGTCAATGGTGGGGGGGCGTGATAGAATACGCCGCCTTGAAGTTCAATGTCGTGAGTATTCCATGTCAGATAACAGCCAGAAAAAAGTAATCGTCGGCATGTCCGGCGGTGTCGATTCCTCCGTTTCCGCCTACCTGTTGCAGCAACAGGGCTATAAGGTGGAGGGCCTGTTCATGAAGAACTGGGAGGAAGACGATGGCGAGGAATACTGCACTGCCGCTGCGGATCTCGCCGATGCGCAGGCCGTGTGCGATAAGCTCGGCATCGAACTGCACACCGTTAACTTTGCCGCAGAATACTGGGACAATGTTTTTGAACTCTTCCTCGAAGAGTACAAAGCGGGCCGCACGCCAAACCCGGATATCCTGTGCAACAAAGAGATCAAATTCAAAGCCTTCCTGGAATTCGCTGCGGAAGACCTGGGCGCAGACTACATTGCGACCGGCCACTACGTGCGTCGCGCGGATGTGAATGGCAAAAGCCAGCTGCTGCGCGGTCTGGACGGCAACAAAGATCAGAGCTACTTCCTCTATACGCTGAGCCACGAACAGATTGCCCAAAGTCTGTTCCCGGTCGGCGAGCTGGAAAAGCCGGAAGTGCGTAAGATTGCTGAAGATCTGGATCTGATCACCGCGAAGAAAAAAGACTCCACCGGTATTTGTTTTATCGGCGAGCGTAAATTCCGCGAGTTCCTGGGGCGCTACCTGCCTGCACAGCCGGGCAAAATCGTCACCGTTGACGGTGATGAGATTGGTCAGCACCAGGGACTGATGTACCACACTCTCGGCCAGCGTAAAGGTCTGGGTATCGGCGGCACCAAAGAGGGCAGCGAAGATCCGTGGTATGTGGTCGACAAAGACGTCGAAAACAATATTCTGGTTGTGGCTCAGGGTCACGACCACCCGCGCCTGATGTCCGTTGGACTGATCGCGCAACAGCTGCACTGGGTCGATCGCGAGCCGCTGGAAGGCACGCTGCGCTGCACAGTGAAAACGCGCTATCGCCAGACGGACATCCCTTGCACCGTAACCGCACTGGATGACGATCGCATTGACGTGCGTTTCGACGAGCCGGTTTCCGCCGTTACCCCTGGCCAGTCTGCTGTTTTCTACAGCGGCGAAATTTGCCTCGGCGGTGGGATCATTGAACAGCGCCTGCCGCTGCCTGCTGTTTAAACCGTTTGCACACATAAAGGAGACCGTGTGGCGAAGAACTATTACGACATCACCCTGGCGCTGGCGGGAATTTGCCAGTCAGCCCGTCTGGTGCAACAGCTGGCGCATCAGGGTCATTGCGACGCTGACGCCCTGCACGTTTCACTTAACAGCGTTATCGACCTCAACCCAGGCTCCACGCTGGGCGTCTTTGGCGGCAGTGAAACCAATCTTCGTCTCGGTCTTGAAACTCTGCTCGGCGTGCTCAACGCCAGCAACCGTCAGGGGTTGAATGCGGAACTGACCCGCTACACCTTAAGCCTGATGGTGCTGGAACGTAAGCTGAACGCGGCAAAAGGCGCAATGAATACCCTGGGCGATCGCATCGCCGGGCTACAGCGCCAGCTCGACCACTTTGACCTCCAGTCTGAGACCCTGCTGAGCGCGATGGCCGGTATCTATGTTGACGTGATTAGCCCGCTCGGCCCGCGTATTCAGGTCACCGGTTCGCCTGCCGTATTGCAAAGCCCACAGGTACAGGCGAAGGTACGCGCTTCGCTGCTGGCAGGCATCCGTGCCGCCGTGCTGTGGCAACAGGTCGGCGGTGGCCGCCTACAGTTAATGTTTTCTCGTCATCGCCTGACGACTCAGGCAAAACAAATTCTTGCTCATTGTTAACCTCCCGGAGTTGCGAATTATGGAATTATCCTCACTGACCGCCGTATCCCCTGTCGATGGACGCTACGGCGATAAAGTCAGCGCGCTGCGCGGGATCTTCAGCGAATATGGCCTGCTGAAGTTCCGTGTTCAGGTTGAAGTACGCTGGCTGCAAAAGCTGGCCGCCCAGACAGCAATCAAGGAAGTTCCTGCTTTTGACGCAAAGGCAAACGATTACCTTGATAAAATCGTTGCTGAGTTCAGCGAAGAAGATGCCGCGCGCATTAAAACCATCGAACGCACCACCAACCACGACGTGAAAGCAGTTGAATACTTCCTGAAAGAGAAAGTGGCATGCGTCCCTGCCCTGCACGCGGTATCTGAATTTATTCACTTCGCCTGTACGTCTGAGGATATTAACAACCTGTCTCACGCGCTGATGCTCTCTACCGCGCGGAAAGAGGTGGTACTCCCTTACTGGCGTAAAATCATTGATGCGGTGAAAGCGCTGTCCGTGGAATACCGCGACATTCCGCTGCTGTCCCGTACTCACGGCCAGCCAGCAACCCCATCCACCATGGGTAAAGAGATGGCGAACGTGGCGTACCGCATGGAACGCCAGTATCGTCAGCTGGAGCAGGTTGAGATCCTCGGCAAAATCAACGGCGCTGTGGGTAACTACAACGCCCACATCGCCGCGTACCCGGAAGTGGACTGGCACCAGTTCAGCGAAGAGTTTGTGACCTCTCTGGGGATCCAGTGGAACCCGTACACCACCCAGATTGAGCCGCACGACTACATCGCCGAGCTGTTTGACTGCATTGCGCGCTTCAACACCATCCTGATCGACTTCGATCGTGACGTATGGGGTTACATCGCCCTGAACCACTTCAAGCAGAAAACCATCGCCGGGGAAATCGGTTCGTCCACCATGCCGCACAAAGTGAACCCAATCGACTTCGAAAACTCCGAAGGTAACCTGGGTCTGGCGAATGCCGTGTTGCAGCATATGGCGAGCAAGCTGCCGGTATCCCGCTGGCAGCGCGACCTGACTGACTCCACGGTGCTGCGTAACCTGGGCGTAGGTATTGGCTACGCGCTGATCGCCTACCAGTCCACCCTGAAAGGTGTGAGCAAACTGGAAGTTAACCGCGACCGTCTGCTGGACGAGCTGGATCACAACTGGGAAGTGCTGGCGGAGCCGATTCAGACCGTGATGCGTCGTTACGGCATTGAAAAACCGTACGAGAAACTCAAAGAGCTGACCCGCGGTAAACGCGTTGATGCTGAGGGTATGAAACAGTTTATCGATGGTCTGGCGCTGCCCGAAGAAGAAAAAGCGCGCCTGAAAGAGATGACCCCGGCAAACTATATTGGCCGTGCCATCACTATGGTTGACGAGCTGAAGTAATCGCCCTTCCCCCTTTCCATCCGGAAAGGGGGCTGTTTTTCATCATCGAGTTGATGTTTTCACGTCACATTACCTGTTTTGCCGGGATTAAAGCCTGCCGTCAGGATGGTTGTTAATTTTCGTTGTGGAATAACTTTCCGGAATATATCGTTTTAAGCCGAACGGGCACAGTTTGAACTGGCACGGGGTTTCAGCCGTGCACGGACGATCCATCTCTTGCCGGTTGCCTGGACACGCGTTTTTCTGTTTGAACCCCATCCAGCCTATGGATGTAAAGGGCATTGCCTGCGCTATCCATACTCTACGGCGTCGATCGTTAATCAGGATCCCCTGGTTTGAGGTGGTGATGATTTCACCTGTACGAACGTAATAATCTCCCTTTAACCACAGGATATAATTCAGGCCATACTGTGTTTCAACTTTGCAAAAGATAGTTCCGCTTTCCGGGCTCGCAATAGTCTCAACAACCTTCCATTCCATAAAACCCTCTTTACTCGCTATATTGCTGTTTTGTCGTGTAAAAATGCTGCTTTTCTGGCACATCTTATGTTATGCAAATCTAATTTCGCACCATAAAATAAGCATAGACAAAGGCATACATAGTGAGAACATCCTTACAAAAAAAAGGGCAATCTTTACAAAACTGGCGTGACCCTTCTGTCAAAAAAGCGACTCGCCTTCAACATTTCATAAACGGATGGCTGTTTTATCCGGATTGCAGAAGCTTGCGAAAACAAGTCCGTTTATATTACCCGCGCCTGGCGTCATGCCCCCTGTGTTCTGGAGCATGCAAAAAAATCATTTAATTTCATCGCGCTGGTGTCAACCTGAATAATCAGCGTTAAACTATTCATACCATTTATAAAGGGAGAAGTGATGATGCGCGTACTGGTTGTTGAGGATAACGCATTGCTACGTCATCACCTGAAAGTTCAACTTCAGGAGATGGGTCATCAGGTGGACGATGCTGAAGACGCAAAAGAGGCCGATTATTATCTCAATGAACACCTGCCGGACATCGCCATTGTCGATTTAGGGCTACCGGATGAAGACGGATTGTCCCTTATCCGCCGCTGGCGTAGCCATGACGTTTCCCTGCCGGTGCTGGTGCTAACTGCCCGTGAAGGCTGGCAGGACAAGGTTGAAGTCCTGAGCGCTGGCGCGGATGACTACGTGACCAAACCCTTCCATATTGAAGAAGTCGCCGCGCGTATGCAGGCGCTTCTGCGCCGCAACAGCGGGCTGGCGTCGCAGGTGATCTCTCTGCCGCCATTCCAGGTGGATCTCTCCCGCCGCGAATTTTCTATTAATGATGAAGTGATCAAGCTGACCGCATTCGAATACACCATCATGGAAACGCTGATCCGTAACAACGGTAAAGTGGTGAGCAAAGATTCCCTGATGCTTCAGCTCTATCCGGATGCCGAACTGCGCGAAAGCCACACCATTGACGTGCTGATGGGCCGCCTGCGTAAAAAAATTCAGGCGCAGTACCCGCATGACGTGATCACCACCGTGCGTGGTCAGGGCTACCTGTTTGAATTACGCTAAATGAAAGGGATTTTGCGTCACATTTTACCCCTTTCGCTGCGGGTTCGCTTTTTGCTGGCAACCGCCGCCGTCGTGCTGGTGCTGTCGCTCTCTTACGGGATGGTGGCGCTGGTCGGGTATAGCGTGAGCTTCGATAAAACCACCTTCCGCCTGCTTCGCGGCGAAAGTAACCTGTTTTATACCCTGGCGAAGTGGGAGAACAACCGAATTACCGTCGAGATGCCGGAAAACCTGAATCAGCAGAGCCCGACGCTGGCGCTGATCTACGATGAAAAAGGGAAATTGCTGTGGGCCCAGCGCGATGTCCCGTGGCTGAAAAAGCGCATCCGTCCGGAATGGCTGAAAACCAACGGTTTTCATGAAATAGAAGCCGATCTCAACTCCACCAGCAGCCTGCTGCGTGACGATCGCGCCTTACAGATCAAGCTTAATGAGATCCGTGCCGAAGATGACGACACGGAGATGACCCACTCTGTGGCCATCAACCTTTATCCCGCCACCCTGAACATGCCGCAGTTAACCATTGTGGTGATCGATACCATCCCGGTTGAGCTGAAACGCTCATATATGGTATGGAACTGGTTTGTGTATGTTCTGGCTGCCAACCTGCTGCTGGTGATCCCTCTCCTGTGGGTTGCTGCATGGTGGAGC
The DNA here is from genome assembly GCF_002787395.1 of Enterobacter sp. CRENT-193. Taxonomy (NCBI): domain Bacteria; kingdom Pseudomonadati; phylum Pseudomonadota; class Gammaproteobacteria; order Enterobacterales; family Enterobacteriaceae; genus Enterobacter; species Enterobacter sp. CRENT-193. The sequence continues at coordinate 3,831,682 of NZ_CP024812.1, forward strand.
CTCCGCCCGATTGAATCCCTTGCCAAAGAGGTACGCGAGCTGGAGGAACATCACCGCGAGAAGCTGAACCCGGAAACTACGCGCGAACTGACCAGCCTGGTGCGCAACCTCAACCGCCTGCTGAAAAGCGAACGTGAACGCTACGACAAGTATCGCACGACGCTCACCGACCTTACGCACAGCCTGAAAACCCCGCTGGCGGTGATGCAGAGTACCCTGCGTTCCATGCGCAGTTCGAAAATGAGCGTGGATGATGCAGAGCCGGTGATGCTGGAACAAATCAGCCGTATTTCACAGCAGATCGGCTATTACCTGCACCGCGCGAGCATGCGCTCCGGAAGCGCTCTGTTGAGCCGTGAACTGCACCCGGTAGCCCCGCTGCTGGATAACCTCACCTCGGCGCTGAACAAGGTGTACCAGCGTAAAGGGGTCAACATCAGTCTGGATATCTCACCGGAAATTAGCTTTGTTGGCGAGAAGAATGACTTTATGGAAGTGATGGGAAACCTGCTCGATAACGCCTGCAAATATTGTCTGGAGTTTGTCGAGGTCTCCGCGCGGGTAACGGATAACGAACTGCATATTATCGTTGAGGATGATGGTCCTGGCATTCCCCGTAATAAACGCGAAGTGGTGTTCGATCGCGGCCAGCGCGCCGATACGCTGCGGCCAGGCCAGGGCGTCGGATTATCCGTCGCCAGGGAAATTGTCGATCAGTACGAGGGCAAGATTGAAACCGGTGAAAGTTTGCTGGGCGGAGCCCGGATGGAAGTCATTTTTGGCCGCCAGCATCCCGTATCGAACGATAGTTGACCCGGAATGTGAAAAATACGCGGATCTCGCAGCCAGGGAGCGGGGCTTCCGTTATAATCCGACTCAGTAAGAGCCTGCGGAATACATAAATATGGATTATCAATTAACGCTTAACTGGCCCGACTTTATTGAACGTTACTGGCAAAAACGCCCGGTCGTTCTTAAACGCGGGATCAGCAATTTTATCGACCCTATTTCTCCTGACGAACTCGCTGGTCTGGCGATGGAAAACGAGGTAGACAGCCGTCTGGTAAGCCACCAGGACGGGAAATGGCAGGTCAGCCACGGTCCCTTTGAAAGCTACGATCACCTGGGCGAAAACAACTGGTCTTTACTGGTGCAGGCGGTCAATAACTGGCACGAACCTACCGCAGCCTTAATGCGTCCCTTCCGCGCCCTGCCAGACTGGCGAATGGACGATCTGATGATCTCCTTCTCCGTTCCCGGTGGCGGCGTGGGTCCGCATCTGGATCAGTACGACGTGTTTATCATTCAGGGTACCGGTCGCCGTCGCTGGCGCGTGGGCGAAAAAGTGCCAATGAAACAGCACTGCCCGCACCCGGATCTGCTCCAGGTTGATCCGTTTGAAGGGATCATTGATGAAGAGCTGGAGCCAGGTGACATTCTTTATATCCCACCGGGCTTCCCGCATGAAGGTTATTCCCTGGAAAACTCGCTGAACTATTCGGTTGGTTTCCGCGCGCCAAGCGGGCGCGAGATGATCAGCGGATTTGCTGACTATGTTTTACAGCGTGAGCTGGGCAGTTACCGTTACAGCGATCCGGACGTTCCGGCGCGTGAGCATCCGGCGGATATTCTGCCAGAGGAGCTGGATAAGCTGCGCGGGATGATGCTGGATCTGATCAACGAACCGGAGCACTTCAGACAGTGGTTTGGCGAGTTTATCAGCCAGTCGCGTCACGAACTGGACGTCGCACCGCCAGAGCCGCCTTATCAGGCAGATGAAATTTATGATGCGCTCCAGCAGGGCGATAAGCTGGTTCGTCTGGGCGGATTACGTGTACTGCGCATTGGTGAAGAGGTATTCGTCAACGGCGAGCGCCTGGACTCTCCGCATCGCCCGGCGCTGGAAGCGATTGCCAGCCATATGGTGCTGACTGCGGATACCTTTGGCGACGCGCTGGACGATCCCTCCTTCCTCGCCATGCTGGCCGCGCTGGTTAACAGCGGGTACTGGTTTTTTGAGGACTGAACCATGATGTTTGCCGGGTGGCAGCTACGCCTTACCCGGCCTACAAAAGCCGTTCCTGTAGGCCCGGTAAGCGAAGCGCCACCGGGCTTTTTTTACCGCTTCGCGGTTAACTCCGCTATCCGCACAATCACCTGCACCGCTTTCTCCATCCCTTCCAGCGTCACGAACTCATGCTTGCCGTGGTAGTTATATCCACCGGTAAACAGGTTCGGGCACGGCAGGCCCATAAACGACAGCTGTGAACCATCGGTTCCACCACGGATCGGTTTCATCACCGGCTCGATGTCACAATCGCGCATCGCCTGCTGGGCGATATCAAGAATGTGCGGATGTTCCATCACCTTCTCGCGCATATTGTAATAGCTGTCTTCGATGATGAGCTCAATATAGCAATCCGGATGTAGCCCCTTGCCGACTTTTTTCGCGATCTCCATCATCTTACGCTTGCGCGCTTCAAAGGCTTTGCGGTCGAAATCGCGGACAATATAGTGCATCTGCGCGCTGTCCACGGTCCCCTTGATGCTGGTCAGATGATAAAAACCCTCATACCCTTCCGTCATCTCCGGGCTCTCTTCGGCGGGCACTTCCGCATGAATACGCGCAGCCAGCGACAGTGCATTCACCATCACTCCTTTCGCAGAGCCCGGGTGCACGTTATTCCCGACGATTTTGATCGTTACCGATGCCGCGTTGAAGTTTTCATACTCAAGTTCACCCACGCCGCCACCGTCAACGGTGTAGGCCCATTGCGCGTTAAACGCCTCAACGTCAAAGTGTTTCGCGCCTTTTCCAACCTCTTCATCCGGCGTGAAGGCCACGCGGATATCGCCATGCGGGATATTTTTGCCCTTCAGCACCGCCAGCGCCGTCATGATCTCGGCGATGCCCGCTTTGTCATCGGCCCCCAGCAAGGTTTTGCCGTCGGTGGTGATTAACGTCTGCCCCAGCAGCTGATGCAGTACCGGGAACATCACTGGCGACAGCACTTCGTCGCCAATGCCCAGTGCTATATCACCGCCGCGGTAGTTTTCAACAATCTGCGGATTAACGTGTTTACCGCTAAAATCAGGTGAGGTATCGACATGAGAAATAAAGCCAATTGCCGGGATATCGCCGTCAATATTCGCCGGCAGCGTTCCCATCACGGTCCCTTTTTCGCTGAGCGTGACGTCAACCAACCCCATAGCCTCCATCTGCTCTTTCAGCAGATTTAGCAGCTTCCACTGGCCTTCGGTGCTTGGCACCTGTCGGACCCCCGGCTTAGATTGGGTATCCAGCGAAACGTAATGTAAGAAACGCTCAAGTAGTTTATCCATGCAGTCACCCTCACTTTTTGTGACAACATTATCATTAAGCAGCAAAACGCAAATATTGCGTCAGGTCACTTTTATCCCGCAAACGAGAACTTTTTACGTTTATATCGTTCTGCGTTAATAAATGTAGCTTATGAATAAGTGAGAAGGATTGGCGATTCAATGGGTTTGCCGTAGAATGTCCGCCCTCATTACGAGTCACCAAGGTGGTTACACACAAACCCCGCTTCAGTCTGCTGCCTGAGGCGTCTATATGGGACAGCGCGAAAATTGAATACACAACCCCGTTCCCTTTCACCGCTGGTGCAACTGGAACGAATTCGTAAAAGTTTCGATGGCAAAGATGTCATTTCCGACCTTAATCTGACCATCAATGACGGTGAGTTTCTCACGCTGCTCGGCCCCTCCGGCTGCGGCAAAACCACCGTCCTGCGCCTTATCGCCGGGCTGGAAAGCGTCGATAACGGCCATATCCATCTTGAGAACCAGGACATTACCCAGGTTCCTGCCGAAGATCGCCACGTCAATACCGTCTTCCAGAGCTATGCCCTGTTCCCGCACATGACCGTGTTTGAGAACGTGGCGTTTGGCCTGCGGATGCAAAAAACACCGGCCAGCGAGATCCCGCCTCGGGTTACCGAAGCCCTGCGCATGGTGCAGCTGGAGGCATTCGCCCAGCGCAAGCCTCATCAACTTTCCGGTGGTCAGCAGCAGCGTGTGGCCATTGCCCGCGCCGTGGTCAACAAACCTCGCCTGCTCCTGCTGGATGAATCCCTTTCCGCGCTGGACTACAAGCTGCGCAAGCAGATGCAGAACGAGCTGAAAGCACTTCAGCGTAAGCTCGGGATTACGTTCGTGTTTGTCACGCACGATCAGGAAGAAGCCCTGACCATGTCAGACCGTATCGTGGTGATGCGCGACGGCAAGATTGAGCAGGATGGCACCCCGCGTGAAATTTATGAAGAGCCAAAAAACCTGTTCGTCGCCAGCTTCATTGGTGAAATCAATATTTTCAACGCCACGGTGATTGAGCGTCTGGACGAGCAGCGCGTGCGCGCGAACGTGGAAGGCCGCGAATGCAACATCACGGTGAACTTTGCCGTGGAAAAGGGGCAAAGGCTCAACGTCCTGCTGCGCCCGGAAGATCTCCGCGTTGATGAGATCCACGACACGGCTGATGTCGAAGGTCTGATCGGTTACGTTCGCGAACGTAACTACAAAGGGATGACCCTCGAATCCGTGGTCGAACTGGAAAACGGCAAAATGGTGATGGTCAGCGAATTCTTTAACGAGGACGATCCGGACTTCGACCACTCGCTGGATCAGAAAATGGTCATCAACTGGGTAGAAAGCTGGGAGGTTGTACTGGCTGATGAAGAACACAAGTAAGTTCCAGAATGTGGTGATTGCCACGATCGTCGGTTGGCTTGTGTTGTTTGTCTTTCTTCCCAACCTGATGATCATCGTGACCAGCTTCCTCACCCGCGACGACGCGAACTTCGTGGCGATGGTCTTTACGCTGGACAACTACGCGCGCCTGCTCGATCCGCTCTATTTTGACGTGCTGCTGCACTCGCTCAATATGGCGCTGATTGCCACCCTCGCCTGCCTGGTACTGGGGTATCCGTTCGCCTGGTTCCTGGCCCGTCTGCCGCAAAAAGTGCGGCCGCTGCTGCTGTTTTTACTGATTGTGCCGTTCTGGACCAACTCGTTAATCCGCATCTACGGGCTGAAAATCTTCCTCAGCACCAAAGGTTATCTGAACGAGTTTCTGCTGTGGCTGGGGGTGATCGAGACGCCGATCCGCATCATGTTCACCCCGGGCGCGGTGATTGTCGGCCTGGTCTATATCCTGCTGCCGTTTATGGTGATGCCGCTCTACTCCAGCATTGAAAAGCTCGATAAACCGCTGCTGGAAGCAGCGAAAGACCTGGGCGCCAGTAAGTTACAAACCTTTGTCCGCATCATTATTCCGCTGACCATGCCGGGTATTATCGCCGGCTGTCTGCTGGTCATGCTGCCTGCGATGGGGCTGTTCTACGTCTCGGACCTGATGGGCGGGGCGAAAAACCTGCTGATCGGTAACGTGATTAAGAGCCAGTTCCTTAACATTCGCGACTGGCCGTTCGGCTCGGCCACCAGCATAACGCTGACGGTGGTGATGGGGCTGATGCTGCTGGTTTACTGGCGTGCCTCACGCCTGCTGAATAAGAAGGTGGAGCTGGAATGATCGGTCGACTGCTTCGCGGTGGTTTTACGACCGCCATTTATGCGTATCTTTATATTCCGATAATCATTTTGATCGTGAACTCCTTTAACAGCTCGCGCTTCGGGATCAACTGGCAAGGGTTTACCACCAAATGGTATGGCCTGCTGATGAACAATGACAGCCTGCTACAGGCCGCTCAGCACTCGCTGACGATGGCGGTATTCTCTGCCACCTTCGCGACGCTGATTGGCTCGTTGACCGCCGTGGCGCTGTACCGCTACCGTTTTCGCGGTAAGCCGTTCGTCAGCGGTATGCTGTTTGTGGTGATGATGTCCCCGGATATCGTGATGGCCATTTCACTGCTGGTGCTGTTTATGCTGCTGGGCGTCCAGCTCGGTTTCTGGTCGCTGCTGTTCTCGCATATCACCTTCTGTCTGCCGTTTGTGGTGGTAACCGTCTACGCGCGTCTGAAAGGGTTCGACGTACGCATGCTGGAAGCGGCGAAAGATCTGGGTGCCAGCGAGATGACCATTCTGCGCAAAATCATTCTGCCGCTGGCGATGCCCGCCGTGGCAGCAGGATGGCTGCTCAGCTTTACCCTGTCGATGGACGACGTGGTCGTGTCCTCCTTCGTCACCGGGCCGAGCTATGAAATTCTGCCGTTGAAGATCTACTCAATGGTTAAAGTCGGTGTTTCACCCGAAGTGAACGCGCTGGCGACTATTCTGTTGGTGTTATCGCTGGTTCTGGTGATTGCCAGCCAGGTTATTGCTCGTGATAAAACAAAATCTCAGGGGACACAGAAATGAAAAAAATGCTTGCCGCTGCGGCACTGGTGCTCGGAATGGGCGCTGCGCATGCTGATGACAGCAAAACGCTCTATTTCTACAACTGGACCGAGTATGTGCCGCCGGGCCTGCTGGAGCAGTTCACCAAAGAGACAGGCATCAAGGTGATCTATTCGACCTACGAGTCGAATGAAACCATGTACGCCAAGCTCAAAACCTATAAAGATGGCGCGTATGACCTGGTGGTGCCGTCGACCTATTTCGTCGACAAGATGCGCAAAGAAGGCATGATCCAGAAGATCGACAAAACGAAGCTAACGAATTTTTCTAACCTCGATCCTGAGATGCTAAACAAGCCGTTCGACCCGAACAACGACTACTCCATTCCGTACATCTGGGGCGCGACGGCAATTGGCATCAACAGCGATGCCATTGATCCCAAAACGGTTTCATCCTGGGCTGACCTGTGGAAGCCGGAATACAAAAGCAGCCTGCTGTTAACCGACGATGCGCGCGAAGTGTTCCAGGTGGCGCTGCGTAAACTCGGCTATTCCGGCAACACCACCGATCCGAAAGAAATCGAAGCAGCGTATAACGAACTGAAAAAGCTGATGCCAAACGTGGCGGCGTTCAACTCGGATAACCCGGCTAACCCGTATATGGAAGGTGAAGTGAATCTGGGGATGGTCTGGAACGGCTCTGCGTTTGTGGCGCGTCAGGCCGGGACGCCGCTGGAGGTGGTCTGGCCGAAAGAGGGCGGCATCTTCTGGATGGACAGCCTTGCGATCCCGGCGAATGCGAAAAACGTCGAGGGTGCCCTGAAGCTGATCAACTTCCTGCTGCGCCCGGATGTGGCAAAAGAGGTGGCGGAAACTATCGGCTACCCGACGCCAAACCTGGCCGCACGGAAGCTTTTAAGCCCTGAAGTGGCAAATGATAAATCGCTTTATCCGGACGCTGAAACCATCAGCAAAGGGGAATGGCAGAACGACGTCGGTGACGCGAGCCGCCTGTATGAAGAATATTATCAGAAGCTCAAAGCAGGCCGTTAATGCATAACGGGCGACGCAATGTCGCCCGTTACTCTTATAGCCCCTTCAGGAGTTTATCCACAAAGGCTGGCACCACCTCGCTCGCCAGACCGTAATGTTTCTCTTCAAACTCACTCCCGACTTGGCTTGGCTCCAGATTAAGCTCCACCGTATGGGCACCTTGAAGTCGCGCTTCGTGAACAAATCCCGCCGCCGGATAGACATGTCCCGAAGTACCAATGGCGATAAAGACGTCCGCCATGGCCAGGGCGCTGTAGATCTCATCCATTCCCAGCGGCATTTCGCCAAACCAGACCACATGCGGACGCAGACGCGAAGGGAACTGACAGCAGTGGCAGCGGTCTTCGTCCAGCACGTCCTCTTTCCACTCCAGCACCTGACCACTCCAGGCGCACCGCACCTTGAGCAGTTCGCCGTGCATGTGAATGATGTTGTGGTTTCCGGCCCTTTCGTGAAGGTTGTCGATGTTCTGCGTGACCAGCAGAAAACGATCCCCCAGCGCCTCCTCCAGCTTTGCCAGCGCCAGGTGCGCCGCATTCGGCGCAATCTCCGGCTGCTGAAGCTGGCGACGGCGGGCGTTGTAGAACGCCTGCACCAGCGCCGGGTCGCGGGCGAAACCTTCCGGCGTCGCCACATCTTCAACTCGGTGTTCTTCCCACAGTCCATCCGCTGCGCGGAAAGTCTGAATACCGGATTCGGCGGAGATCCCCGCCCCGGTCAACACCACCACTCTGGGTTTATCCATCGCTTCTGGCATCATCCTGTCTCTGAAAAAGATCCGCTGACGCAGGCGTTCACGTAAGCGGCGTTTATTTTTGCGAAAACGGCTGAGTCGACCCTGGCGACGCGACAGCATAATAACCTCGTAAACTAATCGGTGAGATGAAGGAATGCGGCTCCGCGCATGCCTCCTGCGTCCCCGTGTCGCGCACGCTCAATGCGCGGCACGCGGGCGACCGGCAATAAATGTCGGGTCAGACGCCCGGACAACTGTTCCGTAATCGCAGTGAAATTTGACAGCCCTCCCCCGATCACCAGCAGATCCGGATCGACGATAGTCAGGATATTCCCCAGACACACCGCCAGCAGATCCAGATAGCGCTCGACGTGCTCACGCGCCTGCGCATCCCCCTGCTCCCACAGGGTAATGATTTGAGGGGCCTCAAGTTTCTGATGATAGAAGTGTTCGTAAAGCCATGCAAACCCGCGGCCTGATAGGTAGTTCTCAATACAGCCGTGCTGCCCACAGCCGCAGCGGGTCAGCGGGAAATCACGTCCGACGACCTCCAGAGCATCCACCGGCAGGCGGATATGGCCAAATTCGCCGGTAATATAGCTGCGCCCGGTAATGGGCTTACCGTTAATGACAATCCCGCCACCGACGCCCGTTCCGAGGATCAGCCCCATCACCAGCGGGAAGCGACGGAATTCATCATCCCAGGCTTCAGAGAGCGCGAAGCAGTTGGCATCGTTATCTAAACGCACGTCGCGTTCAAGGAGCGCGGAGAGATCGGCCCGCAGCGGTTTGCCGCTGGCGGCAGGCACGTTGGCCGCGTACAGCGTGCCATCGTCGGTTTCGGGCATACCCGGAATACCAATGCCAACGCTGCCTTTGACGCCAAAGCGTTCATCCGCTTGCGCCACCAGTGCGGCAATGGCGGTTAAAAATTCATCGTAGCTTTCGCGCGGCGTGGGGACGCGGGTTTCCCATTGTAGCTTAAGATCTTTATCGAACACGCCGAGCGCAATCTTGGTGCCGCCAATATCAAATCCGTAATACATGATGCATTCCTCTGTTTGATTCAGCGGCCAAAAGACCGCTAAACCATGACGAAATTACTGGCCACTTAATACCCTCGCCGGATCAATTCGGCTAGCGCGACGCGCCGGATACCAGCTTGCCAGCAGACTCAGTAAAAGTGCTGTAACCAGCACATAAATAACGTCCAGCCAGTGCAGTTCAGACGGCAGGAAGTCAATAAAATAGATATCGCCTGACAGGAACTGATGGCCAATAAGCGCTTCAATCCCGTTGATAATCGGCGTCAGCTGAAGGGAAACCACCACGCCGATCGCCACGCCGCAGAGGCTGCCAAACAGCCCCGCCAGTAAACCGTACCAGACGAAGATGGCGCGAATAAGACCGTCTTTCGCCCCTAAGGTACGCAGCACGGCGATGTCGCCGCTCTTATCCTTAACGGCCATCACCAGCGTCGAGACGATATTAAAACACGCCACCCCAATCACCAGCACCATCGCCAGATACATAATCGCGCGGATCATCTGGATATCACGGTACATATACCCGTAAGTGCCGATCCAGCTTTTGATGTAGACATAGTTATTGGTCACGCTGCCAGCGTCACGCACCAGTTTATTGGCGTTGAAGACGTCGTTAACCTTAATGGCAATGCCCGTCACGCTGTCGCTCATATCCAGATACTGGCGTGCATCTTCCAGCGGCACCATCGCGAAGCTGTGATCGAGCTGGCCGCTCAGCTGCAAAATACCGGTGACGTGCAGACGTACGCGCTTAGGCTGCTGCAATTTGTGATCAGCGCTGGCGTTCGGGATCATGATCGAGACCCAGTCGCCCTGCTTCACCTTCAGCGCATCGGCAACGCCTTTGCCCATGATAATCTGCTGCTCGCCGGCCTTAAAGTTTGCCCATGCGCCATTTTGCACATAGCGCGGCAGCGCGCTCAGACGCTCTTCCTGACGAGGATTTACCCCTTTCACCTGAATGGCGCGCAGGTTTACCCCGCTCTCTACCAGCCCGGTAAAGTTAATGTAAGGTGCAGCCGCCGCAATACCGGGCACCTTTTCCACTTTGTTCAGGGCATCCTGCCAGTTGGACCACGGCTGGTTAACCGGCTCGATTTCACCGTGAGGGACAACGGCCAGAATGCGGTTATTCAGTTCACGCTCAAAGCCGTTCATGGCGCTTAAGCCCACAATCAACACCGCCACGCCCAGGGCGATACCGATGGTGGAGATCACGGAGATAAGGGATACCATCCCGCTCCGGCGACGACCGCGGCTAAAGCGTAACCCGATGAGTAACGATAACGGTGAAGCCATTACTCCGCTCCCATCAGCGTCAGTTCAGCATTCAGACGACCGTCGCGCATTTCCAGCTGACGCCCCATCCGCTTAGCCAGTTGTAAATCGTGGGTGACCACCAGAAACGCGGTTCCCTGCGCGGCGTTCAGTTCGCCGAGAAGCTGGAAAATGCTGTCTGCGTTACGCGCATCGAGGTTACCTGTCGGTTCATCCGCCAGCACCAGGCGCGGGTTGTTGACCAGCGCACGGGCGATGGCCACACGCTGACGCTCACCGCCGGAAAGCTCAGACGGACGGTGATTCCCGCGATGACCCAGCCCTACCGCTTTTAGCATGTCGCTGGCGCGGGCATTAATTTCCGCGGGTTTCTTTTTACCAATCAGCAGCGGCATTGCGACGTTTTCCAGCGCCGTAAAGTCCGGCAGCAGATGGTGGAACTGGTAGATAAAACCCAGCTCACGGTTACGCAGCTCGGCTTTCGCCGTAGACGACATTTTACTCAGCGGCCGCCCGGAGAAGATCACATCGCCTTCGGTTGGCGTGTCCAGCCCGCCAAGCAGGTGCAGCAACGTACTTTTACCGGAGCCAGAGCTGCCGACAATCGCCATCATCTCGCCTTCGCCCACGCTAAAACTCACATTGTGCAACACGTCGGTCTGCACAGTGCCTTCCTGATAGCGTTTGGACAGGTTGTCGCACTGCAACAGGATCTTATTCATAACGTAAAGCCTCAGCGGGTTGAGTGGCGGCAGCCCGCCAGGAAGGATAAAGCGTAGAAAGCAGCGCAATGGCCATCGCGGCCAGCGCAATACCGACCACCTGGAGCGGCTCGATAGCCACCGGCAGCGCCGCGCCATCAAGCAGCGCGCCGATAATCGGCATGAGATTGTTGAGCTGGCTGGCGAGCAGCGCCCCCAGCGCCGCGCCGAGCAGCGCGCCGATGATGCCGGCGCTGGCGCCCTGGACCATAAATACCGCCATGATCTGGCGCGGAGTCAGCCCCTGGGTTTGCAGAATGGCGACTTCGCCTTGCTTCTCCATCACCATCAGCCCGAGCGAGGTGATGATATTAAACGCGGCAACGGCCACGATCAGGCTCAGCAGCAGCCCCATCATGTTTTTCTCCATGCGCACGGCCTGGAACAGTTCGCCTTTCCGGTCGCGCCAGTCCTGCCATTTCGTCCCTTCCGGTAGCGACTGCTGGCTGAGGGTATCCACCTTCAGCGGCGCATCAAGCCACAGACGCCAGCCGGTAATATTTCCCGCGGGGTAGCGCATCAGACGCGAGGCGTCCTGAATGTTCACCAGCATCTGGTAACCATCAACTTCGCTGTTCGCCGCAAACGTGCCAATCACGTTGAACAGGCGCTGGCTTGGCAGACGCCCCATCGGCGTAAACTGACTGGCTGACGGCACCATCATGCGCAGCTGATCGCCACGGTTGACCCCGAGCTGCCCGGCAAGCTGCTCGCCGAGGATGACGTTATATTTACCCGCTTCCAGGTCGGTTTGTTTCACATTGACCAGGAACGGCGTCAGCGGATCTTTTTGCGCGGGATCGATCCCCAGCATCACCCCGACCGCCACGCTACGGGCGCTTTGCAGCACCACATCGCCCGTCGTGAGCGGCGCAACGCGCGTGACACCCTGTAACTTCACCGCGCTTTCCGGCAGCTGTTGCGGATTAACGGAACCCTGAGTGGAAGAGAGAACGGCCTGCGGCATCAGCCCCAGGATATTGTTTTGCAGCTCGCGCTCGAAGCCGTTCATGACGGAAAGCACCGTCACCAGTGCCATCACGCCAAGCGTAATGCCAATAGTCGAAAGCCAGGAGACAAAGCGACCGAAGCGGTCCGCGGCGCGCCCACGCATGTAACGTAAGCCTATAAAGAGTGCGACAGGTTGATACATGAAATCCGTCTGTTTGCTGATAGCAGACCCACGAGTATATAAGCGAATCCGTTAAGCGTAAATGACTGAAACCGTAAGATTCGGTAATCATTTTTCCGAAAAATTCAGATAAATCATCATGCTACTGACTGAACTTCCGCCAGACAGCCTCCACCTTTTCCGAAAATCGTCCTGATACAGACTGTTACCCATTACATCAGGGCTTCATTTTACAACAATCGGCGTTTCGTTTATGGCAACAAGGTCGTCACGCACCATGAAACAAAAAGCATTATGGATTAACCAGATAAAAGGCCTGTGCATCTGCCTGGTGGTAATTTACCACTCGGTGATCACCTTTTATCCTCACCTTGACGGGCTACAGCATCCGTTATCGGGCCTGCTCGCCAAATGCTGGGTCTACTTTAATCTTTACCTTGCCCCGTTCCGTATGCCGGTGTTTTTCTTTATCTCCGGCTATTTGATCCGTCGTTATATTGACGAGGTGAACTGGCGCACCAGTCTCGACAAGCGGCTCTGGAGCATCGTCTGGGTTTTGGCCCTGTGGGGCGTCCTGCAATGGCAGGCGCTGACCCATCTGAATGCCTGGCTCGCCCCCGAGCGAGAACTGGCGACAGCATCCAATGCGGCCTACGCCGATTCCGTTTCAGGGTTTGTACTGGGAATGCTCACGGCCAGCACCAGCCTGTGGTATTTGTACGCGTTAGTGGTCTACTTTACGCTCTGTAAGCTGCTGAGCCGCTGGAAACTGCCGATGCTGGGGATTCTGGCGCTGGCAAGCATCGCCATCAACTTCCTGCCGTTACCGTGGTGGGGAATGAACAGCGTGGTGCGCAACATGATCTACTACAGCCTCGGCGCATGGTACGGCGCGCAGTTGATGGCGTGGATGAAAGGGATGAATTTGCGCCGCAGCTGGCTGGTACTTATCGCCTCTGGCGCGGTGTCGGTAGTGCTGTGGTTCGCTAATGTTCCTCTGCCGCTCTCACTGCTGTCGATCGTAGTCATCATGAAGCTCTTTTACAGCTTCGAGCAGCGTTATGCCGTTCATCCCAATAATCTGCTGAACGTCATCGGTTCAAACACCATCGCGATTTATACCACCCACCGCATTTTAATTGAGGCGTTTAGCCTGCTCCTGATTCGCGAAATGAATGCGGCGTACTGGCCGATCTGGGCGGAGTTAACGCTGATTCTGGTCTATCCGTTTATCAGCCTGCTCGTCTGCACGCTGGTTGGGCTGGGGGCACGTAAGCTCTCAACCGCCCTCTTTGGCGACCTTTTCTTCTCCCCTCCCGCGCGGCTTTCTCCACAGACTGCTACCCGTTAATCTCCTCGGCCCCCATCCGGGGGCACTTTCCCTCTTGTGCGGTTACGATTTGCTTATGCATAACGATCGAGGATAATAAAGACATTGCGTATCAGTGATATGCCCCAATACTGTTGGTATATCCCCAAGAGACTCTGACATAGCCATGCCTGAACACTATCGTTTTTCCTTGCCTGTAAAAGCAGGTGACCAACGCCAGCTGGGCGAACTGACAGGCGCGGCCTGCGCCACGCTGGTGGCGGAAATTGCCGAGCGGCATCCAGGGCCGGTGGTGCTGGTTGCCCCGGACATGCAAAACGCCCTGCGCCTGCACGACGAAATTCGTCAGTTCACCGACAGTCTGGTATTCAGCCTGGCCGACTGGGAAACGCTTCCCTACGACAGTTTCTCTCCGCACCAGGAGATCATCTCCTCGCGCCTGTCGACGCTGTATCAGCTCCCCACCATGCAGCGCGGCGTGCTGATTGTGCCGGTGAATACCCTGATGCAGCGCGTCTGCCCGCACAGCTATTTGCACGGCCATGCGCTGGTGATGAAAAAAGGCCAGCGCCTGTCGCGCGATGCCCTGCGCGTGCAGCTGGATGGAGCCGGCTATCGACATGTCGATCAGGTGATGGAGCACGGCGAATACGCGACGCGCGGTGCGCTGCTTGATCTCTATCCGATGGGCAGCGACCAGCCGTACCGTCTGGATTTCTTCGATGATGAGATCGACAGCCTGCGCGTGTTCGACGCCGACACCCAGCGCACGCTGGAGGAAGTGGACTCTATTAATCTGCTGCCCGCCCATGAGTTCCCGACGGATAAAACCGCCATCGAACTGTTCCGCAGCCAGTGGCGCGACAGGTTCGACGTGAAGCGTGATGCCGAACATATCTACCAGCAAGTCAGCAAAGGCACCCTTCCGGCCGGGATCGAGTACTGGCAGCCCCTGTTCTTTAACGAACCGCTGCCGGCGCTGTTCAGCTACTTCCCGGCAAATACGCTGATTGTTAACACCGGGGATATCGACGCCAGCGCCAGCCGCTTTGAAAGCGAAACGCGCGCCCGCTTTGAAAACCGGGGCGTTGACCCGATGCGTCCGCTGCTGCCGCCGGAAATGCTGTGGCTGCGTACCGACGAGCTCAACGCCGAGCTGAAACGCTGGCCGCGTATGCAGCTCAAAACCGATTCGCTTGCCGATAAGGCCGCCAACACTAACCTCGCCTTCCGGATGCTGCCTGACCTGGCCGTTCAGGCGCAGCAGAAATACCCGCTCGATAATCTGCGCAAGTTTCTTGAGTCCTTCACCGGGCCGGTGGTCTTCTCCGTTGAAAGTGAAGGTCGCCGTGAAGCGCTGGGCGAACTGCTGGGAAGGATCAAAGTCGCGCCAAAGCGTATTCTTCGCCTGAGCGAAGCGACCGGAAATGGCCGTTACCTGATGATCGGCGCCGCCGAACACGGATTCATTGATACGCTCAATAACCTGGCGTTGATATGTGAAAGCGACCTGCTGGGCGAGCGCGTCGCGCGCCGTCGTCAGGACAGCCGTCGCACCATCAACCCGGACACCCTGATCCGCAACCTGGCCGAACTGCACCCCGGTCAGCCGATTGTTCACCTGGAACACGGTGTGGGTCGCTATCAGGGGATGACTACCCTCGAAGCAGGTGGCATCAAAGGTGAATACCTGATGCTGACCTACGCTAACGACGCCAAGCTGTATGTTCCGGTGTCGTCCCTGCATCTGATCAGCCGCTACGCCGGGGGTGCGGAAGAGAATGCGCCGCTGCACAAGCTGGGCGGCGATGCCTGGGCGCGTGCACGCCAGAAAGCGGCGGAAAAAGTGCGCGACGTGGCCGCCGAGCTGCTGGATATTTACGCTCAGCGTGCGGCCAAAGAGGGCTATGCGTTTAAGCATGATAAAGAGCAGTACCAGCTGTTCTGCGACAGCTTCCCGTTTGAAACTACGCCGGATCAGGCCCAGGCCATCAACGCCGTGCTGAGTGACATGTGCCAGCCGCTGGCGATGGATCGCTTAGTCTGCGGTGACGTGGGCTTCGGTAAAACCGAGGTGGCGATGCGCGCCGCTTTCCTGGCGGTTGAGAACAACAAGCAGGTGGCGGTGCTGGTGCCGACCACCCTGCTTGCCCAGCAGCACTTCGACAACTTCCGCGACCGCTTCGCCAACTGGCCGGTACGTATCGAAATGTTGTCCCGCTTCCGCAGTGCCAAAGAGCAGACGCAGATCCTGGAACAGGCAAGTGAAGGCAAAATTGATATTCTGATCGGCACTCACAAGCTGCTGCAAAGTGACGTGAAGTGGAAAGATCTGGGGCTGCTGATCGTCGACGAAGAGCACCGCTTCGGGGTGCGCCACAAAGAGCGCATCAAAGCCATGCGCGCCAACGTCGATATTCTGACCCTGACCGCAACGCCGATCCCGCGCACCCTGAACATGGCGATGAGCGGCATGCGGGATCTGTCGATAATCGCTACCCCACCGGCGCGCCGTCTGGCGGTGAAAACCTTTGTTCGCGAGTACGACAATCTGGTGGTGCGCGAGGCGATCCTGCGCGAAGTGCTGCGCGGTGGCCAGGTCTATTACCTGTACAACGACGTTGAAAATATTCAGAAAGCCGCCGACAGGCTGGCAGAGCTGGTGCCGGAAGCGCGCATCGCCATTGGTCACGGCCAGATGCGCGAGCGCGAGCTGGAGCGGGTGATGAACGATTTCCACCACCAGCGTTTCAACGTGCTGGTGTGTACCACCATCATTGAGACCGGAATCGACATTCCGACGGCGAACACCATCATCATCGAACGGGCGGATCACTTCGGCCTGGCCCAGCTGCACCAGCTGCGCGGGCGGGTCGGGCGTTCGCACCATCAGGCCTACGCCTGGCTGCTGACGCCGCATCCGAAGGCAATGACCACCGACGCGCAAAAGCGTCTGGAAGCGATCGCCTCGCTGGAAGATCTGGGCGCTGGCTTTGCGCTGGCGACCCACGACCTGGAGATCCGCGGCGCCGGTGAGCTGCTGGGTGAAGACCAGAGCGGTTCCATGGAAACCATCGGTTTCTCGCTGTATATGGAGCTGCTGGAAAATGCCGTCGACGCGCTTAAAGCCGGACGTGAACCGTCTCTGGAAGATCTCACCAGCCAGCAGACCGAAGTGGAACTGCGCATGCCTTCCCTGCTGCCGGATGATTTTATTCCTGACGTGAATACCCGTCTGTCGTTCTACAAACGCATTGCCAGCGCGAAAAGCGAAGGCGAGCTGGAAGAGATCAAAGTCGAACTGATTGACCGTTTTGGGATATTGCCCGATGCGGCGCGCAACCTGCTGGATATTGCCCGCCTGCGTCAGCAGGCGCAGAAGCTGGGCATTCGCAAACTTGAAGGCAATGAGAAAGGCGGCGTAATTGAGTTTGCCGAAAAGAACCACGTCGATCCGATGTGGCTGATTGGCCTCCTGCAAAAACAGCCGCAGCATTTCCGTCTTGATGGCCCTACGCGTCTGAAATTTACTCAGGATCTGACGGAACGTAAAACCCGCATGGACTGGGTGCGTAACTTTATGCGTCAGTTGGAAGAGAACGCCATCGCATAACGGTTTCCCCCGCCAGCGCCCGGCTGGCGGGGGGACAATTTACAAACTCTTTGCACTTCGCCCGATCTTCCCGACTATACATTCGCCATAATTATCATTAACGCCTTATAAAACAATAACCTTATCATTTGTATGGATTATCATAATGATGATTTCTTCGCGTTTTACCCGCTGGTTAACTCTGGTTGCGCTGGCCGCGACGGTTGCCGTCGCGCTCCCTGCTCGCGCCAATACCTGGCCTCTTCCGCCCGCCGGCAGCAACGTCGTAGGTGAAAACCGCTTTCACGTGGTTGAAAACGATGGCGGCTCGCTGGAAGCGATTGCCAAAAAATATAACGTCGGGTTCCTGGCGCTGTTGCAGGCCAACCCGGGCGTAGATCCGTACGTGCCCCGGGCGGGCAGCGTACTGACGATTCCGCTGCAAACCATCCTGCCGGACGCGCCGCGTCAGGGCATTGTGATTAACCTCGCCGAGCTACGTCTGTATTACTACCCGCCGGGCAAGAACGAAGTGACCGTCTACCCTATCGGTATTGGTCAACTGGGGGGCGATACGCTCACACCTACCATGGTCACCACCGTCTCTGATAAGCGCGCTAATCCTACCTGGACCCCGACGGCAAACATTCGCGCCCGTTATAAAGCTCAAGGTATCGACCTGCCCGCCGTGGTACCTGCTGGCCCGGATAATCCGATGGGACATCATGCAATTCGCCTGGCGGCATATGGTGGGGTTTATCTTCTGCACGGAACGAATGCGGATTTCGGGATCGGGATGCGCGTCAGCTCCGGCTGCATTCGCCTGCGCGATGACGATATCAAAACGCTCTACCGCGTGATCGCCCCTGGCACGAAAGTGAATATCATTAATACGCCGATTAAAGTGTCTGAAGAGCCAGGTGGCGTCCGTCTGGTTGAGATCCACCAGCCGCTATCGAAAAACATCAATGACGATCCGCAGACGCTGCCGATTAATCTGAATGCCTCAATGGTGAGCTTTAAAACGAATGCCAACACCGATGGCGCAGTGATGGAGCGGGCGATGGAAGCACGTTCGGGGATGCCAACCGATGTTACGCGGCATCATGAGGTTGCTCAGCAGTCAATGTAAAGCAGCAATAACGACAAACGCCCTGCATCAGCAGGGCGTTTTTTATTGCAGTGGCATAACGGAGGGTTGCGTTACGCTTATTTGTAGATAACTGCGGTACCGTGCAGGGTGTTAGGACCGGTCACAGAGGTGATGCGGAATGATTTCGCACCCATTTCGTCAGCTTTTTGCGCCAGCTGATCTTCCAGAGAGCCCAGGTTAGTCCCGGCAGTGGCAGAGATGGTACCGACTTTCTGCTGGTCTGCTGGAGTGGATTGCACTTCAACAGCAGCGAAGCTTGCGAAAGAGAGTGAACTCAGAACGGCGGCAGCGATGAGGGTTTTAACGTTTTTCATGATTTTATACCTTTAGGCAGATGATGTAGTGGTCGTTAGTTATTTAGTTAACGATCGATAGGTAAATGATAGATGTGATCCAGGTCACACGTCAACTCATTTTTATAATGGTCGTTAAATTAATTTCATTTGCCTTATATTTCAAAAAGATAAAATTAAATTTTTTTTCAGAAATCACCGCTGGTCGTTGCAGACGTTTATTTTTATAATGACTATTCAACAAAACAACAGAGGACCAACGGCACATGACAACCGATGTCACGCGTTGCGCAAAGAAAAGCCGTGACCGACCAAAAGTGTTCGACAGGGATGCGGCGCTCGATAAGGCCATGACGCTCTTCTGGCAGCATGGGTATGAAGCCACGTCGCTTTCCGATCTCGTGGAAGCTACGGGTGCTAAAGCCCCTACCCTGTACGCAGAGTTCACCAACAAAGAAGGCTTATTCCGGGCCGTTCTGGACAGATACATCTCGCGCTTCGCGGCAAAACATGAAGCCCAGCTATTCTGTGAAGAAAAAACGGTTGAGCAGGCATTACAGGATTATTTCACGGCAATCGCGACCTGCTATACCAGCAAGGACACGCCTGCGGGGTGTTTTATGATCAACACCTCCGCGACCCTCGCGGCATCGTCTAAAGAGATTGCCAACACGGTCAAATCGCGACATGCGATGCAGGAGGAGACGCTCAGCACGTTTCTGGCTCAGCGTCAGCTGCGCGGCGAAATCCCGGCGCATTGCCGTCCGCAGGAGCTGGCCCAGTATCTGAGCTGTATTTTACAGGGGATGTCCATCAGCGCCCGTGAAGGCGCGACGCTGGAAAAATTGCAGGGGATTACGCACACAACGCTGCGCCTGTGGCCTGAACTTCTTAAACTCTGACGCAAAAAAAAGCTCCTCAGCCTGAGCGCATGAGGAGCTAAGTTCAGAGAACATCTTTTTTACACTTTGTTATTCAGTATCAGCTGACCATTGCTGTCGAGAGGGATCTGCGTACCAGGATCTTTATCCATGCGGATTTTGCCCTGCTGATCGCCAATTTTGTAGGTTACGTCGTAGCCCAACATTTTTTCAGACTTGTCATACACGGTTTTACAGCGCTGCTGCGTTGTGGTGTAGGTATCATTTTCCTGCATCGCGCCCTGCACCTGGTTACCGGCATAACCGCCACCCAGCGCACCAACCACCGTCGCGACATCCTTACCACGGCCGCCACCAAACTGATGACCAATCACCCCACCAGCAACCGCGCCCAGCACGGAGCCAGCGATACGGTTTTCATCCTGAACCGGACGACGATGGGTGACAGAAACATTACGGCACTCCTGACGAGGCGTCTTGACCATCTCTTTGATCGGTGTAGCGGAAACCACCTGCGCATACTGCGGGCCACGATCAAGTACGTTCAGACTGGCAACGGCAGCCACACCTAACGCAGCTGCGACGCCAATCCCTATACCCGCCAACATTGATTTATTCACGGGACTTCCTCCTTTGTTGCAATTGGTAGCAATTTTGCAGCGCAATAAACGCTTCGCCAATAAGATAAAGGATCAAAATCAGGGTTGTTGGCCGGGACAACGTGGGTTTAAGAGAACTCTTAAGCGTCAGGAGGGAAATGCACAGCATGATGTGCTAAGAATTCCCTCCGGAGGGTCCGGAGGGAGAGAGAAATTAGTGCAGCTTCAGGCGTGGACGGATCACGCGGTTGATGCGGCCAACCAGCATCATCAGGCCGGTTTTGAAGTAGCCGTGCAGCGCAATCTGGTGCATACGGTACAGAGAAATGTACACGAAGCGGGCGATGCGCCCTTCCACCATCATGGAGCCGCGCATCAGGTTACCCATCAGGCTGCCCACGGTGGAGAAGTTTGAGAGCGACACCAGAGAGCCGTGGTCTTTGTAGACATAGGCTTTCATCGGTTTGCCTTTTATCTGCGCCAGGATGTTATGCAGCACGAGGCTTGCCATCTGGTGCGCAGCCTGAGCGCGAGGCGGGACAAATCCGCCTTCCGGACGTGCGCAGGAGGCACAGTCGCCGATGGCGAAGATGTCCGGATCGCGCGTGGTTTGCAGCGTCGGCTCTGTCACCAGCTGGTTAATGCGGTTTGTCTCCAGCCCACCGATATCTTTCATGAAATCAGGCGCTTTGATCCCCGCAGCCCAGACCATCAGGTCGGCCTGGATGTACTCGCCGTCTTTGGTATGCAGGCCGCCCTCATCCGCGCTGGTCACCATGGTCTGGGTCAGCACGCGCACGCCCAGTTTAGTCAGCTCGTTGTGCGCCGCGCCGGAAATACGCGGCGGAAGCGCAGGCAGAATGCGTTCACCTGCTTCCACCAGCGTCACATTCAGCGCTTCGTTAGTCAGCCCTTTGTAGCCGTAGCTATGCAGCTGCTTGACTGCATTGTGCAACTCCGCCGATAATTCAACGCCCGTTGCGCCGCCGCCCACGATAGCAATGTTGACCTTGCCGTTAGCACCCATGTTGTTGGTGTACTTCAGGAACAGGTTAAGCATCTCCTGATGGAAACGACGCGCCTGATGCGGGTTATCCAGGAAGATGCAGTGCTCTTTTACGCCTGGGGTGTTGAAATCATTGGAGGTACTGCCCAGGGCCATCACCAGCGTGTCGTAGGCCAGCTTGCGCTCAGGAACCAGCAACTCGCCTTTATCATCACGCAGCTCAGCCAGCGTGATGGTTTTGTTTTCACGATTGATATCCACCACCGAACCCAGCTGGAACTGGAAGTGATGGTTACGCGCATGCGCCAGATAGCTGAGCGCATCCACGCCCTCATCCAGCGACCCGGTCGCCACTTCGTGCAGTAACGGCTTCCACAGATGGCTGTGGTTACGATCCACCAGCGTGATTTTGGCTTTCTTACCGCGACCCAGTTTCTTACCCAGCTGCGTCGCCAGCTCCAGTCCGCCAGCACCACCGCCGACAATCACTATCTTTTTCAATGGCGTAGTCAACGTGACCCCCTCAAATTATTAACCAATTGTTAATTAAAAGTCATATAAATAACCCTTAATTAACAACAGGTTACTGCACTGAAACCATTCAGATTCATTGAGAATAGCACGTCAGGCGCATTGGTCATACCAAAATTGATATGTATCAAGTTTTGATGGTTTAAAAGTAGACAATTCTGACAAAAAAGAGGCCCGGTACGCTTTCACGTACCGGGCCTTTATCAGGTTCAGGGAGATCAGCCCAGCGTTTTAAAGGCTTTAATACGCTGCAAGTGCGGGGAAATGTTTTTGAACTTGTGGGTCTGCTCTTCGTCCCAGACAATTTCGTAGTAATGGTGCAGAAGCTCGGCGGCGCGGGAGCTGTTCAGCGCTTCATCGTTGCGGGAGAGGATCACCAGACACCGATCGCGGTTCTTTTCACGGAAATTGCTCACGCATTTGGTGGCGATGTCGGCGTACTCCTCCGGGCGATCGATTTTGCCTTCCATGTTTTCGTTCGGAAACAGGTTAGGATTAAAAATGACCTGACGGATATCGCACAAAAAACCGATGCGCTCTGCCCAGTATCCTCCTAACCCCACGCCGCAGATCAGCGGGCGATCGTCGATATTGAGCTGCAACATTTTATCCACTTCTTTAAGCAGATGCTGCATGTCATGCTTCGGATGACGTGTGCTGTAACTGATCAGCCGGACATCCGGATCGATAAACTGCAATTGCAGCACTTTCTCATGATTACCAGGACTGTTTGAGTCAAAACCGTGTAAATAGATGATCATCGTCTCACCACGCTACGCCTTCCGGGATGAATTAAAGGGCTGCTTTATGTGCCTGCCAGCGCTCGTTCAGGGCTTCAAGCCGGGCGTTTACCGTTTTCCAGCGCGCCGAGTCCATCAGCTCCTGACGACTAAATGAACCTTTATGATACAATTGTGTAACACGTTCAGCATTGATCGGCGACAGGTTATCCAGCACGCTCACCGCCCCTTTACGATTATTGCAGACGAGGATCATATCGCAACCCGCATCCAGCGAAGCCTGCCCACGTTCGGCATAGCTACCCATAATCGCCGCCCCTTCCATGGATAAATCGTCAGAGAAAATTACGCCATTGAAGCCTAACTCCTGACGCAGCACGGTTTTCAGCCAGTGTGGAGAGCCGCTGGCTGGACGCGGATCGACCTCACTGTATATGACGTGCGCAGGCATGATGGCATCCAGCTTGTTATCAGCGATCAACGAGCGGAAAACCGACATATCTTTAGCGCGAATGTCTGCTTCCGGGCGCGGATCGCGCGGGGTTTCTTTATGGGAATCCGCCGTCACCGCCCCGTGGCCCGGAAAATGTTTGCCGGTGGTTTTCATGCCCGCAGCATGCATACCGTCAATAAAGCGCGTCGCCATTGCCAGCGCAATACGCGGATCGTCATGATACGAACGCTCACCAATTGCCGCGCTAATGTGTCTTACGTCCAGCACCGGGGCGAAGCTGATGTCGATATCCATGGCGATCATCTCGCTGGCCATCAGCCAGCCGGCATCCTGCGCCAGTTGACCGCCCTCTTCGATCCCCAGCAGCGCAGCAAAAGATTGCGCGGCGGGTAAACGGGTAAACCCTTCGCGGAAACGCTGCACACGCCCACCTTCCTGGTCTACGGCCACCACCAGGTGATTGCGCGACGCCGCACGGATCTGGCGAACCAGCTCACGCAACTGCTCCGGATCATGATAATTGCGGGTGAAAAGAATCAGCCCCCCTACCAGCGGATGCGCCAGAATTTCGCGCTCTTCCGCATCCAGCTCAAATCCTTCGACATCCAACATTACTGGACCCACACCAACCTCTCTTATCCTTTCGTTTGTAACTGACGCCAGGCATCATTTGCCAGCGCAATAAATTGTTTGTCACCTGTCTGCTGAAGGCGCATTTCAAACCATCCCGCCATCAGCATCAACACCCACGGACGCCAGCGCGCGACCTGCCGCGCAAGGGTGAGCGCATTGATGTTGGCGTTTCGGGCATAGGCGGTTATCAGCTGCTCGCGCGACGCCTCATCAGGCATCCAGACCGCAGCAAGTTCGAGCGCCACGTCACCGTCTCCGGCATATTCCCAGTCGATAAGTTTCTCGCCTGCCGTGGTATGAACGATATTCCCCGCGTGGACATCCATATGCAGCGGCGCCAGACGTAACGCCTGCGGCTCTCCCGCTTTACGCAACCGCTTAAGCTGCGCCAGCCAGTAGGGCGTGCGTCGTCCAGGCGCAGCCTGCTGCCAGTAGTGATCCAGCAAAGGAAGTAACGTTACCCGCCAGCCCAGACGCGGCTGGCGATGCAGATGATACAGCATGGCTGTCAGCGCAGGCGTATCGGGAAGCTCGCTTTTGATCTCACCCGCAATAAACGCCACCGCCATCCAGTCTCTAATAAAGAGATGAGGTTGTGGCGCAAGGTCGGCGGGCAGGCGCTTCAGGGCGCGGAACTGGCGACGAAAATGGGAGGCAGGCGCGGCGGCATCGTGATGCTGACGTAAAACCAGCCGATGGTCGCCATGCTCAATAATGCAACTCGCGCCGCCAAGCCCGGCGGGGGCTTGCGGCGCGATAACATGGTATTGAGGGAAATAACGCGTCAGGACCTCATGACGCGTGCGCTTATTGTTGCGTAACGGCACCTTTACCTGACCAGATAATTTCGCCGGTCTGAACCAGCATTAACTGCATCTGCAACGACGGCGTGTTCACGTTGCCTGTCGCGTTAGAATAAAGGACATACTGCGCGCCAACGTTGCGGGCAATACCAATCGCTTTACTGCGCGAACCCAGGCTGTCCTGAGGCGACAGACCAAGCTGCTGCTTTGCGACCGCGAGCTGCTGAGCAGAGACCAGCGTAAATTTACCGTTGTTTGCCAGCGCGTTGCGCAGGGTTTCCGTCGCTTCTCCCGCATTCAGGGAACCGTTTGTACGGTTGTTCACGCTGTCCACCAGCAGCACGCTGCCGGGCGTAACACCCTGTGCCTGCAACATTTTGCCCACCATCGGCTGCATTGCGCCATTCCAGTCATAGTGGCGTACTCGCGGCGCAGGCTGTGCGGTGTCGTCCGGATGTTCGATCGGGCCAGGCTGCGCCGGAATGGTCGGTACAGACGGCACGGTTGGAACAGGCTGCGCTGGCGTTGTTGGCTGTTCCGTTCCCGGCTTCGCCTGATCCACCGGTGCAGGTTCTTCCGTTCGCGTCACACAACCCGCCAGAAAGAGTGCAAAGGCACTCAGGAGCGCATAACGGCTCATTGTTTTAATCAAGGTTCACTCCTTACAAATAAAGATAAAGTCTCACCTTATGTGCACCCAGATAGCTGGCGCTGCCGTAGAGCGTGACCGACGATCTTGCCGGGATGGTCACGCTGCGCGGCGCCTCAAGCGGGTGCATCTCAAGACCTCTCACGTCATACCAGTAGAAGCGATAATGCACCGTCACTGGCTCTTGCCTTTCGTTATAGAGCGTAGAAGAGGCTGAAGACTGGATTTCGCTTATGGTCAGCGAAGGCTTCTCCGCCGTGATGCCCGCAGCAAGCACTGAGGACTCCATCACCAGCGTCTGTTCTTCACTGACCGGGATGGCTGGACGCGCGCTGCACCCAACCATTACCAGCGTCACGATCAGCGCTGCAATACGCCCAGTTAACATATTAAAGACCTTTATGTGCCAGCATCGGTCCCAGTGGACGTCCACCCAGCAGATGCATATGAATATGATAGACTTCCTGGCCGCCATGGCGATTACAGTTCATGATCAAACGGTATCCGTCTTCAGCAATCCCTTCCTGCTCAGCGATTTTCGCGGCCGCCGTCAGCATACGGCCCAGCGCCACTTCATGCTCGGTTTTAACGTCATTAACGGTCGGGATCAGAATATTGGGAATAATAAGGATGTGCGTCGGCGCCTGGGGAGAAATGTCGCGGAAAGCCGTGACCAGTTCATCCTGATAGACAATATCCGACGGAATTTCGCGGCGGATAATTTTACTGAAAATCGTTTCTTCAGCCATGACCTTTTCCTTTTAAGTTTAATCTGGCGTCGTGCGTCCGTTGTTAACACACATTGTCTGATTTACTGCGTGACACAAGACAAGAGTATGAGCGAGTTTCTCCTGTCCTTTCAACCTTCTCCCGTGATTTCTTTCCTGATCGTCCCCCATCTGGCTGAAGAGGCATCGCTTTAGGACATTTCTTTTCTGAAACCTTATTTCAGTTCATCCCGAAACATCTGTTTACAGCGTTAATCACAATGCGTATATTTCGCATTTGCATTTTCATGCGCATTTTTAACATAGAAAACGACGTCAGCCCGTGCTAGCGGGACTGTCGCGAAATACCTTCACCATTCACTAAGGGTTTGATGATGTCTTTCATTAATCACACCAGGGATGGGCAACGTCAGCCTGCCGCAACACCTTCGTTGCTGGCCGCCTGCATTGCTATGGCATTGACGCCAACCGCCGCTTTCGCTGCTTCAACCACCGAAGATACCGTTGTCGTTGACGGGGGTTTTGACAACACACAGGATCTTTCTGCCAGCCAGGATCAGGATTACAGCGTAAAAACCACCACCACCGGCACCAAACTGTTGCTGGTTCCCCGCGACATCCCACAGTCCGTCAGCGTTATCAGCCAGCAACGTATGGCTGACCAGAATCTGCAATCCATCGGACAGGTGCTGACGAACACCACGGGCATTACGGCCCAGGTGCAGGACAGCGACCGTACCGTGTTTTACTCACGCGGCTTTTTCGTCAGCAACTACGCCTATGACGACTTGCCAACCTCCATCAGTGAAGTGTGGAACTTTGGTGATACCGCCGCCGATACCGCGATTTATGACCGCATTGAAGTGGTTCGCGGCGCCACCGGCCTGATGTCCGGCACGGGGAACCCGGCGGCGTACGTTAATATGGTGCGTAAGCACGCGGACAGCCCGGAATTTAAAGGTAACGTCTCCGCCAGCTACGGCAGCTGGGACAAGCAGCGCTACGTGCTGGATCTCCAGGCGCCGCTGGTAGAGTCAGGTAAGGTACGGGGTCGTCTGATCACCGGTTATCAGGACAACGACAGCTTCGTGGATAACTACCACTACCGGAAGAAATTCCTCTACGGCGTGATGGACGCGGATGTCACCGACAGCACGACTCTCTCGGTAGGGTATGAGTATCAGGAAAGCCATACCGCCGACCCAACCTGGGGCGGACTGCCGACCTGGTACAGCGACGGAAGTAAGACCCACTACAATCGCAGCCAGACCGTCGCGCCTGACTGGGCCTATTCGGATAAAGACAGCACCCGCATCTTCGCTAACCTGACCCAGCGTTTCGATAATGGCTGGGAAGCGCACATCAACGGCATGCATGCTGAAACCAACTTTGACTCTAAGCTGATGTATATGTCCGGCTATCCGGATAAAGAGACCGGCGCGGGCCTGGTGGGTTACGGCGGCTGGAACCGCGGGGAACGTAAACAGGATGCGGTCGACGCCTTCCTGCGCGGCGGCTTCGATCTCTTTGGTCGTCAACATGAAATGATGTTCGGCGGCAGCTTCAGCCGTCAGCGTAACCATTACGACAACTCCATGCCGGATGCGGTATACGGCATGGTTGATGTCGGCAACTTTAAGAACTGGAACGGGAACATTGCCGATCCGCAGTGGACCCCGTGGAAGCTCTACAGCAAAGATGATATTCGTCAGTCTTCAGCCTATTCTTCGGCTCGTTTCTCGCTGGCCGATCCGCTGCACCTGATCCTGGGCGCGCGCTACACCCAATACAATATTCGTTATAACCCGGCAGGATCGCCGAATACCCGTCTGGAAAGCACCAAAGATGATGTCACGCCGTACGCTGGCCTGGTGTATGACATCAATGAGGACTGGTCGACCTACGTCAGCTATACCTCTATCTTCCAGCCGCAGGATAAGCGCGATGCCAACGGACGTTATCTCGACCCTACCACGGGCAAAAGCTACGAAGCCGGGGTGAAGGCAGACTGGTTTAATACCCGCCTCACCACCTCACTGGCGATTTTCCGCATTGAGCAGGATAACGTCGCCAGCAATACCTACACCTACATGCCGAGCGGTGAGTCGATCTATGAATCGCTGGACGGGGTGGTCAGCAAAGGGGTCGAGTTCGAGCTCAACGGTGCCCTGACCGATAACTGGCAGCTGACCTTCGGCGCGACGCGTTACATCGCAGAAGATAAGAATGGCAACGCCGTCAGCTCCGATCAGCCGCGCACAACCATGAAGCTCTTCACCCGCTATCAGTTGCCAATGCTGCCGGAACTGACCGTGGGCGGTGGCGTAAACTGGCAGAACAAAGTGTGGACGGACGTGGAAGGCGGCCCGGCAGGACGTTCCCGCGCGGAGCAAGGCAGCTATGGGCTGGTGAACCTGTTCAGCCGTTATCAGGTCACCAAAGATTTTGCGGTACAGGCTAACGTCAACAACCTGTTCGACAAAGAGTATTACGACTACGTCGGATCGTATGCGGTGTATGGCGCGCCGCTGAACGTCTCGGTGAGCGCGAGCTACGATTTCTGAGTGACAGAAGCCCGGTGGCGCTGCGCTTACCGGGCCTACCCATCACGTAGGCCAGGTAAGGCGCAGCCGCCACCCGGCACCACAAGCCGCAATAATAAAAAAGGCAGCCATTCGGCTGCCTTAGTCTCCCCAGGTCACAGCTTAGTTGTTGCGGATGTACTCATCCATTTCAGTTTTCAGGTTATCGGATTTCGTACCGAAGATTGCCTGAACACCAGAACCTGCAACAACGACGCCCGCTGCGCCCAGTTTTTTCAGACCCGGCTGGTCTACTTTCGCAACGTCGGCAACGCTCACACGCAGACGAGTGATACACGCGTCCAGGTTAGTGATGTTCTCTTTACCGCCGAAAGCAGCTACCAGAGCAGGCGCCATTTCGCTGGTCGCACCGGCTTTGCTGTCTTCCGTTGCATCTTCACGACCCGGCGTTTTCAGGTCCAGTGCTTTGATCAGCACGCGGAAGACGGTGTAGTACACCACTGCGTAGCCTGCACCCACGATTGGGAACAGCCACAGCTTGCTGCTGTTACCGGACAGAACGATGAAGTCGATCAGACCGTGAGAGAAGGACGTACCGTCACGCATACCCAGCAGGATACAGATTGGGAATGCCAGACCTGCCAGTACCGCGTGGATGATGTACAGGATCGGCGCAACGAACATGAAGGAGAACTCGATCGGCTCGGTGATACCGGTCAGGAACGAGGTCAGCGCTGCGGAGATCATGATACCGCCCACTTTTGCACGGTTCTCTGGTTTAGCAGAGTGCCAAATCGCAATTGCGGCAGCTGGCAGACCGTACATTTTGAACAGGAAGCCACCAGACAGTTTACCTGCCGTTGGGTCACCCGCCATGTAGCGTGGGATGTCGCCGTGGAACACCTGGCCTGCTGCGTTGGTGTATTCACCAATCTGCATCTGGAATGGAACGTTCCAGATGTGATGCAGACCAAATGGTACCAGGCAGCGCTCAATGAAGCCGTAGATACCGAACGCCACAACCGGGTTCTGGTAAGCCGCCCACTGAGAGAAGGTCTGGATTGCCGTACCGATTGGTGGCCAGATGAAGGACAGGACAACACCGGTGAAAATCGCGGCCAGACCAGAAATGATCGGCACAAAACGTTTACCCGCGAAGAAGCCCAGATACTCAGGCAGCTTGATGCGATAGAAGCGGTTAAACATGTACGCTGCAATCGCACCGGAGATGATACCACCGAGAACACCGGTGTCTGCCAGGTGCTTAGCGGCAATCTCTTCAGCAGGTAAATGCAGGACCAGCGGCGCAACCACAGCCATGGTTTTCACCATGATGCCGTAAGCAACAACGGACGCCAGAGCGGATACACCGTCGTTATTGGTGAAGCCCAGAGCAACACCGATAGCGAAGATCAGCGGCATGTTAGCAAAAACAGAACCGCCTGCTTCGGCCATCACGTGGGAAACTACGGCTGGCAGCCAGCTGAAGTTTGCAGAACCGACACCCAGCAGGATACCTGCGATAGGCAGTACGGATACTGGCAGCATCAGCGATTTACCGACCTTTTGCAGGTTAGCAAATGCATTCTTAAACATAATTGAGAGTGCTCCTGAGTATTTGTGCTTTTTTTACGTTTTCACGCATTGGCCCGGGGGGAGTACCGCGCCGTGGACAGGACATCTAAGCGCCCTTTATTTATTACACAGAGTAAAATAATTCCCTCTGAGTTTGTTTGACGGCTATCACGTTTCAGTTCAAGACGGCCAAAAAACTTGCAGATATTTACATAAAGCATGTCTGGATGTGTCTAAAAACGCCATCACCGCCCCAAATGAGGCGGTGAACTTTACTCGTTTTACTTATTAATTACGAGCCTAAAAATAACAGGTGTATCAGACAGATTGCAGGCGGGCGGGGTCGATATGGAACAGGCTGGCGAAGTTTTTCGTTGTCACGCGAGCCAGTTCTTCGATACTGACACCTTTCAGAACGGCCATATACTCAGCGACATCCCGGGTCATCGCTGGCTGATTCTCTTTGCCGCGATGAGGCACCGGCGCCAGGTACGGGGAATCGGTTTCCACCAGAATACGATCCAGCGGAACATAGCGCGCCGCATCACGCAGTTGCTCAGCATTGCGGAACGTGACAATCCCCGAGAATGAAATATAAAAGCCTAAATCAAGCAGCTTACCCGCCGTTTCTCTGTCTTCTGTGAAACAGTGTAGTACGCCACCGCAATCCGTCACCTTTTCTTCCCGCAGGATCGCCAGCGTGTCGGCGCGCGCATCGCGGGTATGAACGATAACCGGCTTATTCAGCTCACGGCCAATACGGATGTGGTTGCGGAAGGATTCCTGCTGGCGAGGTTTTGTTTCGGGGGTGTAGAAATAGTCCAGACCGGTCTCGCCCATCGCCACTACGCCCTCTTCTGCGGCAAGACGGCGTAAATCCTCAACGTCGTAAGCTTCATCCTGATTCAGCGGATGCACGCCGCAGGAGAAGACGACATTATCGCGCTCGCCTACCAGTTCACGCATGGAGCGGTAACCCGGCAGCGTGGTCGCCACGGCCAGGCAAAATTTCACATCGCGCGCGGCGGCTTTCGCCAGCACGTCGTCCACATTTTTATGCAGGGATTGATAATCCAGGCCATCGAGATGGCAGTGTGAGTCGACTAAAAACATAATGTCTCTCTCAGAGGTGGGAAACCGGCGGTATGACACCCGGTTGCAGGTAGTGTTCGATACGCAGTAACTGGTCGGTCAGTAAAAGCTCGCGATTGAGACCGGTTACCGTCAAAAGTTGTTCACGACTCTGGCAGATATCATGAAGGATAGCGTGCAGCGACTGCCCTGACAGGCGATTCGCCAGTGTGGTGACCAACGCCCACACGTCAGGGTTAGTCAGAAGCGTAGCCCCCTGCTGAATTTTGAGCGCATCCAGCAGCAGTGCGGCCAGCCAGTGCAGCCGTTCCGGAGCCTGATCGCTGTTCAGCGCTGGCAGCATGCTCAGCCAGTCATGGCTGTCGAGGGCTGATTCAACCGCACGACACAGCGTTTCACGCTGGGACCACACCTCCGGCTGCAATAAGGCCAGCGCAGCCGCAGGCGCACCGCTGCACAGGCGCAACGCCGAGCGCGCCGCGTCTTGTGACACCGTCACTTCTCGCTCAAGCCAGGCGAGCGACCAGTATTCCTGAGGGACAGCGAGGTGGTGAAGACGGCAGCGACTGCGCAGCGTCGCCAGCAAGCGTTCCGGCTCGCGGCAGGAGAGGAAAAACCAGGTGTTCTCTGGCGGCTCTTCCAGGGTTTTTAACAGGGCGTTGGCTGCGGCTTCCGTGAGCAGCGCGGCGTCTTTCAGCCACACCACTTTCGCCCCGCCCAGACGCGCATATTCGTACAGTTTCTCACTGACCTCACGCACCGCGTCGATACCGAGCGTATTTTTGCCTTTCTCGGGTTCGAGGGTGTAATAGTCAGGATGCGTGCCCGCCTGCATGAGCTGGCAACCCCGGCACTTACCGCAGCTTTTATGTCCTTCCGGCTGTTGGCACATCAGAAAGCGGGTGATGGCGTAAATCAACGCATCATCACCCATTCCCGGAAGCGCCTGGATCAGTAACGCATGATGCCCCCGACCAACCTGATAGCTGCCGATCAGCTGTTCAAAGTGTGGGCGCAACCATGGATACCATTTCATGCCTGCTGCTCCTGTAGCCACTGCGTAACTGTCTGCTGAATATCACGCGTAACGTCTTCAAGGGATTGCGTCGCATCGATGGTACGAATGGTCTTGTCCTGCCCGGCCAGCTCCAGATAACGCGCACGGGTGCGGTTAAAGAAATCAAAAGATTCCTGTTCAATGCGGTCCAGTTCGCCGCGGGCACGGGCGCGCTTCAGGCCCACCTCAGGGGTCACGTCCAGATACAGCGTCAGGTCAGGACGGAAATCGCCCAGAACCGCGTCGCGAAGCGTAGCCAGCATGGTCTGGTCGATACCCCGGCCACCGCCCTGATATGCCTGGGTTGAGAGATCGTGGCGATCGCCAATCACCCATTTCCCTTCTGCAAGAGCGGGTTTGATCACCGTCTCCACCAGCTGAACGCGCGCCGCATAGAACATCAGCACTTCCGCTTTGTCGGTAATAACTTCATCGCCAACGGATTTGATATCCAGA
The DNA here is from genome assembly GCF_002787395.1 of Enterobacter sp. CRENT-193. NCBI lineage: Bacteria > Pseudomonadati > Pseudomonadota > Gammaproteobacteria > Enterobacterales > Enterobacteriaceae > Enterobacter > Enterobacter sp. CRENT-193. The sequence continues at coordinate 3,864,138 of NZ_CP024812.1, forward strand.
ACCAGGCTGCGCAGTTTTTCCGCCAGCTGCGTACCGCCCGGCTCGCGGGTGAAGACCATATCGGCAACGCCAAGCGACGTAAGCGTATCCACCACCACGTTACGGGCAGTTGTTTTGCCCGCCCCTTCGAGTCCCTCAATGACAATGTATTTACTGCGCATTTTTTTCCTTAAGTGCCTTCAGATAGTCCTGAACGGAGCGATTGTGGCTGGCCAGGTTGGTATTGAACGTGTGCCCCCCTTTTCCGTCAGCCACAAAATAGAGATACGGCGTTTTGGCCGGGTGCGCGGCGGCCTTCAACGATGCTTCACTCGGCGTCGCAATCGGTCCAGGCGGCAGGCCGCTAATCACGTAGGTATTATACGCCGTTGGCGTCTCCAGATCTTTTCTGGAAATCCTGCCGTTGTAGTTTTCGCCCATGCCGTAGATGACGGTAGGATCGGTTTGCAAACGCATGCCGATGCGCAGACGGTTAATAAACACCGAGGCAACCTGGTCACGTTCGGCAGCAACGGCCGTCTCTTTCTCGATGATCGAGGCCATCGTCATGAACTGGTTTTGATCTTTATAAGGCAGGCCTTCTGCTCGCCCTTCCCAGGCAGCGTCTACCGCCGCGACCATTTTGTTGTGCGCGCGCTTCAGAATGGCCACATCCGTCGTGCCTGCCGTATACATCCACGTATCGGGCCAGAACCAGCCTTCCACCCACTCGAGATGTTCGAATTTTAAGGCGTCTGCCACGGTCTGGTAGCGGTCATCTTTCAGCGTATGCTTGATGTACGGCGCGTCACGCAGCTGCCTGAGGTAATCGCTCAGACGCATACCTTCCACGAAACGCAGCGGGAACTGGGCTTCTTTACCACTTTCCAGCAGTTGCAGCATCTCGCGCACGGTCATGCCAGGGGTAAAGCGATAGGTACCGGCCTTGAAATGGGACAGGTCCGGTTCAATACGCAGCAGCCACTGGAATACGCGTGGGCGATTGATAATTTTGTCGTCATACAGCTGCTGACCAAGCGCCTGCCGCCCGGTCCCCGCTTTCAGGGTAAAAATCGTCTCGTCTTTTATCAAGATCTGACTCTCCGCCAGCTGACGGACTTTCCACACTCCTGCTCCGCCAGCGATACCTAACGCAACGATCAGAAGGAGGACAAAGCGTAACATTTTCTTCATGACTACCTGGTTTGCTCACATAACGGGGCCAGAAACTGGAACAGCTCGCGGGATGACCAGCATTTGCGGCCATAAGCGCGAACGGGGACAACGGGCATCAGCGCATTGCAGATAACAACTTCATCGGCAGCCAACAGCGCCTCTTCCTTAGCGTTGACTTCGACAACGCGAAAGCCTGCGCGTGCCAGCTGGTGCATACAAAACTGCCGCATAATGCCGTTGACGCCGGCCTGCTCCAGCGAAGGCGTGAACACGTCACTGCCCTTCCGCCAGAGTAAATTAGCCGCACAGCATTCCGTAATGTACCCTTCGCTGTCAAGAACCAGCGCCTCCCCGGCCTCCGTCTGCTCAAGATGAGTACGAATTAGCACCTGTTCAAGGCGGTTGAGATGTTTTATGCCAGCGAGCATCGGGTTTCTTCCCAGACGTACCGGACTTAGCGCCAGGGCTACGCCCTCTTCACGCCAGTGCGCATAATGGGAAGGATAATCTGAAACGGAAAGGATCCGCGTAGGATGCAGACAGGCAGAACCGCTATAGCCCCGGCCACCGCTCCCGCGGCTGATAATGACTTTCAGGACGCCGCTTGCTTTTTCTGACGCCAGCCGACGCATCTCACTTTCAAGAATGTCCCACTGCGAGAAGGGGATCAGTAATGTTTCGCAGGCTTTTTGTAAACGAAGGATATGGGCCCCGAGCAGGCACATGTCACCGTCGAGAATACGCGCAGTCGTGAAACAGCCATCGCCAAACTGGGTCGCCCTGTCGCTTGCCGGCAGCGTGTCTTGCTCAAGGCCATTAATCAAAAACATAGTGGCTCCTTATGCGTGGAGGCTCAGTCTGGCAGGATGTGGACAGCCGGACAAGGGGATTTCGCCTAATAAAAAAGGCCCGGCAAGCGGACCTTTTTTATCGTCAGCGACCAACCAGACTCAGACCTTTTTGAAGATCAGAGAACCGTTAGTCCCACCGAAGCCGAAGGAGTTACACAGGGTATACTCCATACCGCTAACCTGGCGCGCTTCGTGAGGAACGAAGTCCAGATCGCAACCTTCATCCGGGTTATCCAGGTTGATGGTTGGTGGTACAGCCTGATCGCGCAGCGCGAGAATAGAGTAGATTGACTCTACTGCCCCCGCAGCGCCCAGCAGGTGACCGGTCATGGATTTCGTGGAGCTCACCAGCACACGGCTGGCAGATTCGCCGAAGATAGACTTAACAGCCTGCGCTTCTGCTTTATCGCCCGCAGGGGTAGACGTCCCATGCGCGTTAACGTAGCCAATCTGTGCCGGCGTAATGCCCGCATCACGGATGGCGTTTTCCATCGCCAGCGCAGCACCTGCGCCATTCTCTGGAGGAGACGTCATGTGATAAGCATCGCTGCTCATGCCAAAGCCAACAACTTCAGCATAAATTTTCGCGCCACGTTTTTTCGCGTGTTCGTACTCTTCCAGTACGATCATGCCTGCACCGTCACCCAGCACGAAACCATCACGGTCTTTATCCCACGGACGGCTCGCCGCCTGAGGATTATCGTTTCGGGTAGAGAGCGCACGCGCTGCACCGAAACCACCGACGCCCAGTGGGGTACTGGCTTTTTCAGCGCCGCCCGCAACCATAGCATCTGCATCGCCGTACGCAATGATACGCGCGGCCTGGCCGATGTTATGCACGCCAGACGTACAGGCTGTCGCGATTGAGATGCTTGGGCCACGCAGGCCGAACATAATGGTCAGGTGACCTGCCACCATGTTGACAATCGTAGACGGAACGAAGAACGGGCTGATTTTACGCGGGCCGCCATTCATCAGAGATGTATGGTTTTCTTCAATCAGACCAAGACCGCCAATCCCGGAGCCGATAGCGGCGCCGATACGGGTCGCGTTCTCTTCCGTAATCTCAAGGCCAGAATCCTGCATGGCCTGAACGCCAGCGACAATTCCATATTGAATGAAGGCATCCATCTTGCGCTGTTCTTTGCGCGAGATGATCTCTTCACAGTTAAAATCCTTTACTAAGCCAGCAAATTTCGTTGCATAGGCGCTAGTATCGAAATGGTCGATTAGGCTGATGCCGCTCTGACCGGCAAGGAGAGCTTTCCAGGTGGACTCTACGGTATTGCCGACAGGAGACAACATGCCAAGTCCGGTCACAACTACACGACGCTTAGACACGCTTGTCCTCCAGGGAGGGATAAAAAAAGAGATTCGTGGGACAACAAAAGATAAAACTCAGGCGGTCGAATGACCGCCTGGAGATGTTCACTTACGCCTGGTGACCGTTGATGTAATCAATGGCAGCCTGAACGGTGGTGATTTTCTCAGCTTCTTCGTCCGGAATCTCAGTATCAAACTCTTCTTCCAGAGCCATTACCAGCTCAACGGTGTCAAGAGAATCTGCGCCCAGGTCTTCAACAAAGGAAGCGGAGTTCACAACTTCTTCCTGCTTAACGCCCAGCTGTTCGCCGATAATTTTCTTAACGCGTTCTTCGATAGTGCTCATACTCTTAAATTTCCTATCAAAACTCGCTTTCGCGATGGTTTTCGTAGTGTATAAAATGTTGAAAAATTTGCAACTAAATCCCGGCAGGTCTTACCACGATTTTACGTTATTTTGAGGCCATTTGCCCAAATAACGCAAATATTTTCGATCGTGATTAAACCATGTACATCCCGCCGTTGACGTGGAGGGTTTCACCAGTGATGTAACCCGCTTCGTCAGAGGCTAAAAATGCAACCGCGCTGGCGATTTCTTTAGGGTCGCCAAGACGACCCGCAGGAACTGCCGCCAGCGTACCCGCACGCTGCTCATCAGTTAGCGCACGCGTCATGTCCGTTTCAATAAAGCCCGGAGCAACAACGTTTACAGTAATTCCGCGGGACGCGACTTCACGCGCCAGCGACTTACTGAAACCGATCAGACCTGCTTTCGCCGCAGCGTAGTTAGCCTGACCAGCATTTCCCATGGTACCAACCACAGAACCTACAGTGATAATACGACCATGACGCTTTTTCATCATAGCGCGCATTACCGCTTTTGACAGACGGAATACAGATGACAGGTTGGTTTCGATAATATCGTTCCACTCGTCGTCTTTCATTCGCATCAGCAGGTTGTCGCGAGTGATCCCGGCATTATTGACCAGAATATCCACTTCGCCAAACTCTGCGCGAATATTTTCCAGAACAGATTCGATAGATGCTGGTTCAGTCACATTCAGTACCAGACCTTTACCGTTCGCACCCAGATAGTCGCTGATGGCCTGTGCGCCATTCTCGCTGGTCGCAGTCCCGATCACCGTTGCGCCGCGCGCAACCAGTGTTTCAGCAATAGCGCGCCCAATACCGCGGCTTGCGCCGGTCACCAGGGCAATTTTTCCTTCAAAACTCATGGTATTCCTCTTTTATTGCGAGAGTGCCGCTTTCATGGCTTCCGGCTCGTTAATCGCCGAGGCAGTCAGGGTATCTACAATACGTTTTGTCAGACCGGTAAGTACTTTACCTGGACCGACTTCATACAGATGTTCCACGCCCTGAGACGCCATAAATTCAACAGTTTTAGTCCACTGAACCGGGCTGTAGAGCTGGCGAACCAGCGCGTTACGGATAGCCTCCGGCGCGGTTTCGCACTTCACATCGACGTTATTCACAACGGAAATCGTCGGTGCGTTAAAGGTCATTTTTTCCAGCTCAACCGCGAGCTTATCGGCTGCGGGCTTCATCAGCGCGCAGTGAGACGGCACGCTCACCGGCAGGGGCAGTGCACGTTTTGCGCCCGCAGCTTTACAGGCAGCGCCTGCACGCTCAACCGCTTCTTTATGACCCGCGATTACCACCTGGCCTGGCGAGTTAAAGTTTACCGGAGAAACGACCTGACCTTCAGCAGATTCTTCACAGGCTTTAGCGATAGAAGCATCATCCAGACCGATGATGGCAGACATGCCGCCCGTGCCTTCTGGCACCGCTTCCTGCATGAATTTACCACGCAATTCAACCAGGCGTACCGCGTCAGCGAAGGCAATCACGCCAGCGCAGACCAGCGCAGAGTATTCACCGAGGCTATGACCCGCCATCAGCGTCGGCGCTTTGCCGCCCTGCTGCTGCCATACGCGCCACAATGCGACGGATGCCGCCAGCAGTGCCGGTTGAGTCTGCCAGGTTTTGTTCAGTTCTTCAGCGGGGCCCTGTTGGGTCAGCGCCCACAGATCATAACCCAGCGCGTCAGAAGCTTCACGGAAAGTCTCTTCAATAACCGGATAGTTTGCTGCCATTTCAGACAACATCCCAACAGTTTGCGAGCCCTGTCCCGGGAACACAAAAGCAAATTGCGTCATTTTTTAATCCTTATCCTAGAAACGAACCAGCGCGGAACCCCAGGTGAACCCGCCACCAAAGGCTTCAAGCAAGACCAGTTGGCCCCGTTTAATTCGTCCATCGCGTACCGCTTCGTCAAATGCGCACGGTACCGATGCCGCAGAGGTGTTGCCGTGGCGATCGAGCGTCACCACAACGTTATCCATAGACATGCCCAGCTTCTTCGCCGTCGCGCTGATAATACGCAGGTTAGCCTGATGCGGTACCAGCCAGTCGAGTGCGGCACGGTCCAGATTGTTCGCTTCCAGCGTCTCATCAACGATGTGAGCCAGTTCAGTCACGGCCACTTTAAACACTTCGTTACCTGCCATTGTCAGGTAAATTGAACTGTCCGGATTAACGCGATCGGCGTTAGGCAGCGTTAACAGCTCGCCGTAGCGGCCATCGGCATGCAGGTGCGTGGAGATGATGCCCGGCTCTTCGGACTGCCCCAGCAGCACCGCGCCCGCGCCATCGCCAAAAATAATGATCGTTCCGCGATCGGTTGGATCGCAGGTACGCGCCAGCACGTCAGCGCCGATCACCAGCGCATATTTTACGGCGCCCGATTTTACATACTGATCGGCGATGCTCAGTGCATAGGTGAAACCCGCGCATGCTGCTGCAACATCAAATGCCGGGCAGCCTTTGATGCCGAGCATGTTCTGCACCTGGCACGCTGCGCTTGGGAAGGCATGCGTGGCAGAGGTGGTCGCCACCACAATAAGCCCGATCTGTTCTTTATCAATGCCAGCCATCTCAAGCGCTCGCTGAGCGGCTTCGTAGCCCATGGTGGACACAGTTTCGTCTGGCGCGGCGATACGACGTTCACGGATACCTGTGCGCGTGACAATCCACTCGTCAGACGTATCTACCATTTTTTCAAGATCGGCGTTGGTACGCACTTGTTTTGGCAGGTAGCTGCCGGTACCTAAAATCTTCGTATACATGTACGCTCAGTCACTTTTAGCTAATACAGATCCCAGGCGAGCGGCAATCCTCTGAGGGACTTGACGCTGCACCGCCTGCACTGCCTGTTCAATCGCGACGGTAAATGCTCGCTGATTGGCGGCGCCATGACTCTTAATCACGATGCCGCGCAATCCTAACAGACAGGCGCCATTATACTGGTCGGGGTTGAGGTGACTGAATCGCCGCGTCAGGCTTTTTTGTAACCAACGCTTTAATATAATCAGCCACCAGGACCTTTTTTTACCGTCTCCCTGCGATTTCAGCAGAGAAAGGAACATTCGTACGACCCCTTCCATGGTCTTCAACGTCACGTTTCCGGTGAAGCCATCACACACTAATACATCCGTTTTGCCCGTCAGCAACTCATTGGCTTCGAGATAACCAATATAGTTGATGGAGGGGACCTGTTTGAGTATTTCCGCAGCGTCGCGGATACTGTCCAGACCTTTGGTCTCTTCTTCACCAATATTCAATAACGCAACGCGGGGATTGTTAATCCCGAGCACGTCTTCTGCCAGCACCGACCCCATAACGGCAAACTGAGCCAGCATTGTACTATCACAATCCACGTTAGCGCCCAGATCCAGCACCACCGTTTTGCCCTTCTGCTGATGCGGTAACACCGTCACCAGCGCCGGACGCTCAATGCCCTCAATCGGCTTGAGCAATAATTTCGACAGCCCCATCAGCGCGCCAGTATTTCCCGCGCTGACGCAAGCCTGTGCTCGCCCTTCTTTCACCAGCTCCAGCGCCATTCGCATAGAGCTGCCGCGGCTATTACGAATAGCCTGCGATGGCCGGGCATCACTGGCAATAACTGACTGCGCAGGAATAATCTGCAGACGCGAACGTTGTTCAAAGTCAGCTTTTGCAAGTAATGGCGTGATTGTGTCGGGATTACCGACTAAAAGAAGTGTGAGTTGCGAATTAGAATTCAGTGCCTGCAATGCTGCAGGCACTGTCACGGTAGGGCCAAAATCTCCCCCCATGACATCTAACGCCAGGGTTAGACGTGTCAAGGTATCGTCGCAGCCTGGTTCGGTAAACTCCCCGTTTGCACGGGGAAGTTCCTCACTAAGCCTAATCACGCTGACGCGTGATTACTTAGTGATAACCTTGCGGCCGCGGTAGAAACCGTCAGCGGTGATGTGGTGACGCAGGTGTTTCTCACCAGAAGTCTTGTCTACAGACAGGCTGGTAACTGCGGTCAGCGCGTCATGGGAACGACGCATGCCACGTTTGGAACGGGTTGGTTTATTCTGTTGTACGGCCATGGACCTTACTCCTCAATTACTTACGCTTTAAGCTGGCTAATACGGCAAATGGGTTTGGTTTTTGCGCTTCATCAGGCAGTTCCCCAAAGACCATGTCCGCCTCGGACACTTCACAGTGTTCAGAATCATGCACCGGAACGACTGGCAGGGAGAGGATGACTTCATCTTCAACCAGCGCCAGAAGATCGATTTCACCGAATTCGTTAACCTCAATCGGCTCGTACGCTTCCGGGAGTGCTTCAGCCTGTTCGTCAGAACGAACCGGACTAAAACAATACGTTGTGTGAACATGCTGTACAAACGGTTTCCCGCAACGCTGACATTCGAGCGTTACCGTCACCTTTGCATCACCGGTTAACACGGCGAGACGCTGGTTGTCGATAGCGAACGACATGGAGCATTCTACATCACTGTCCACACTGACTACAGATTCGGCAATACGCTCAGCCTGATCGGAAGAATAGATTCCTTCGTAATCGAGGCGTTTTTGAGCCGTACGAACCGGATCAAGAGTCAGGGGTAATTTTACCTTTTGCATAGGGCGCGCATATTAACTTTGTAACGTCATAGAGTCAAAGAAAAAGGCAACCAGAGCTGCCTTTTGCCAATTATTCGCACACATTGCGGCCTGTAGTTTAAAATGGCTGGCATCGATACGCTATATCTGGTGATAAAAATATGCCAAATCTCGTCCTTGCTTCCACTTCACCTTATCGCCGAATGCTGCTGGAAAAGCTCGGGATCCCGTTTGAATGCGCTGCGCCGGAGGTGGATGAAACGCCACAGCCGGGCGAGTCACCGCGTCATCTGGTGACCCGTCTCGCGAAAGAGAAAGCACAGTCGCTGGCCGTACGTTACCCCGCTCATCTGATTATAGGCTCCGATCAGGTTTGTGTGCTGGACGGCGAAATCACCGGCAAACCGTATACGGAAGAAATCGCCTGCCAGCAGCTTTTGCGTGCGCGAGGCAGTATCGTGACCTTTTATACCGGCCTGGCGCTTTATAATTCGGCTTCCGGTCATCTGCAAACCGAGTGCGAGCCGTTTGATGTGCACTTCCGTCATCTTAGCGAACAGGAGATTATGGATTATGTGCGTCGGGAACGTCCGCTGAACTGTGCAGGGAGCTTTAAAAGTGAAGGACTAGGGATTGCGTTGTTCGACAAGCTCGATGGCCGCGATTCCAATACGCTGGTGGGGTTGCCGCTGATTGCGCTGTGCCAGATGTTAAGGCGAGAAGAGTGTAATCCGCTGACGATGTGACCGTTGCGGCCTGATGCCCCCACCCCGGCCCTCTCCCTGTGGGAGAGGGAGAAAAACATGTAGGCCGGGTAAGCGCAGCGCCACCCGGCACAAAATCAGCCGCGCAGAACTTTCAGACAGCGTTTGAGCTGCTCATCCAGCGGCGCTTCAATACGGATAACTTCACCGGTATTAGGATGGGTGAACTTAAGCGCTGCCGCATGCAGGAACAGACGCGATAGCCCCGTCCCCGCCAGCTGCTTATCAAATTCGCGATCGCCATAGCGGTCATCAAACGCAATCGGATGGCCCGCAAACTGGGTATGGACGCGAATCTGGTGAGTACGCCCCGTCACCGGACTACAGCGCACCAGCGTGGCGAATTCGTAGCGCTCTTCAACTTTAAAGCGCGTCTCAGACGGTTTCCCTTCCTGATTAACACGAACAATGCGCTCGCCGCTTTGCAGAATATTTTTCAGCAGCGGCGCCTGCACCACTTTCACGTGGGACTGCCACTGGCCGCGCACCAGCGCCAGATAATCTTTCTGCATCCCTTTTTCGCGCAGCTGTTCATGCAGTGAACGCAGCGCAGAACGTTTTTTCGCCACTAGCAGCACGCCAGAGGTATCACGGTCAAGACGGTGAACCAGTTCGAGGAAACGCGCTTCCGGGCGCAGCGCGCGTAACCCTTCAATCACGCCAAAGCTTAGGCCGCTCCCCCCGTGTACCGCCGTTCCGGACGGTTTATTCAGCACCAGAATGTGGTCGTCCTCATAAAGGATAACGTCTCTCAGGGCCGCGACTTTTTGCAGCTTCGGAGAAACGACCTCTTCTTCACGCTCTGCAACACGTACCGGTGGAATGCGGACTTCATCGCCCGCCTCGAGCTTATACTCTGGCTTCACGCGTTTTTTGTTCACCCGCACCTCGCCCTTACGCAAGATGCGATAAATCATGCTTTTTGGCACACCCTTCAACTGGGTGCGCAAAAAATTATCGATACGTTGCCCCGCCTCGTCGTCGGCGATGGCAACCATTTTTACGGCTGGAGTCTCTGTTTTCATGGTTGGCGATTCTAAATAGCGTCAGGCATTAGCGCCACTCATTTTTCTATGCTTATATTTACTTTTATCCGGACCGCTCCCCTTTCGCGCAATCGATTTGGTGGTTATTAAACCAATCACCCCGTTGAAGTGAAGAAACTGTGAGTAACCGGGTGATAATTGGTAAAAGTCATCTTGCTATAACCCGGCGAGCAGTGGAATAATGAATCCGTTTTCCGCGTTAAATCCGGGTTTTGTAAGGATGTCGACGGAATGACCAATTTTGTCTGACCGATCATCCACGCAGCAATGGCGTAAGACGTATTGATCTTTCAGGCAGTTAGCGGGCTGCGGGTTGCAGTACTTCCCGGTATAAGGATTGTTCTCTGGAGAGTTTTCCCAGGCAATTCCCCTGATAATTGCGCTGTGTTTCCGTATGAAACACAGGCAACCGACACTCTGCGCCTCTTAAGCGAGCGACAACCGTGAGGTTGGCGACGTGAATAGACACGAGGCCATCGGTTCATACCCCGGAAAGCGTCACCTTGCCCGCAGCTTTGTCGTCAATGTAAGAATAACGAGTAAGTTACGATGAAAAGAATGTTAATCAACGCAACTCAGCAAGAAGAGTTGCGTGTCGCCCTTGTGGATGGGCAGCGCCTGTACGATCTGGATATCGAAAGTCCTGGACACGAACAGAAAAAAGCGAACATTTACAAAGGCAAAATCACCCGCATTGAACCAAGCCTTGAAGCTGCATTTGTCGATTACGGTGCTGAGCGTCACGGTTTCCTTCCTCTCAAAGAAATCGCCCGCGAATATTTTCCTGCAAACTACAACTCCCATGGCCGTCCGAACATTAAAGATGTTCTGCGTGAAGGTCAGGAAGTTATCGTCCAGATCGATAAAGAAGAGCGTGGCAACAAAGGTGCCGCACTGACCACCTTTATCAGTCTGGCAGGAAGCTATCTGGTGTTGATGCCAAACAACCCGCGTGCGGGTGGCATCTCTCGCCGTATCGAAGGCGATGACCGTACCGAGCTGAAAGAAGCGCTGGCAAGTCTTGAGCTGCCAGACGGCATGGGCCTTATCGTGCGCACCGCAGGCGTCGGCAAATCTGCCGAAGCATTGCAGTGGGACCTGAGCTTCCGTCTGAAGCACTGGGAAGCCATCAAGAAAGCGGCTGAAAGCCGTCCTGCTCCGTTCCTGATCCACCAGGAAAGCAACGTCATTGTGCGTGCCTTCCGTGATTATCTGCGTCAGGACATCGGTGAAATTCTGATTGATAACCCGAAAGTGCTTGAGCTGGCTCGCCAGCACATCGCCGCGCTGGGTCGCCCGGATTTCACCAGCAAAATTAAACTGTACACCGGTGAAATCCCGCTGTTCAGCCACTATCAGATTGAATCCCAGATCGAGTCTGCCTTCCAGCGTGAAGTGCGTCTGCCGTCCGGCGGTTCTATCGTTATCGATACCACCGAAGCGCTGACCGCTATCGACATCAACTCCGCGCGTGCAACCCGCGGCGGCGACATCGAAGAGACCGCCTTCAACACCAACCTAGAAGCCGCTGATGAAATCGCCCGCCAGCTCCGCCTGCGCGACCTGGGTGGTCTGATTGTTATCGACTTCATCGACATGACCCCGGTTCGCCACCAGCGTGCGGTTGAAAACCGTCTGCGTGAAGCGGTGCGCCAGGATCGCGCGCGTATCCAGATTAGCCATATCTCGCGCTTCGGCCTGCTGGAAATGTCCCGTCAGCGTCTGAGCCCGTCACTCGGCGAGTCCAGCCATCACGTCTGCCCGCGCTGTTCCGGGACAGGTACCGTGCGTGACAATGAATCGCTCTCCCTCTCTATTCTGCGTCTGATTGAAGAAGAAGCGCTGAAAGAGAACACCAAAGAGGTTCACGCCATTGTTCCGGTGCCGATTGCCTCCTACCTGCTGAACGAAAAACGTGCAGCGGTGAGCGCAATCGAAGCGCGTCAGGGCGGCGTTCGCTGCATCATCGTGCCAAACGACGAGATGCAAACCCCGCACTATCACGTGCTGCGCGTGCGTAAAGGTGAAGAGACAAGCACCCTCAGCTACCTGCTGCCGAAGCTTCATGAAGAAGAAATGGCGCTGCCATCGGATGAAGAGCCTGCCGAGCGTAAACTGCCTGAGCAGCCTGCATTAGCAACCTTCATCATGCCGGAAGCCCCGCCGGAAGCGACGCTGGAAAAACCAGCGGCAAAACCTGCCGTGCAAAAGGCGGCCCCTGCCGCGGCAAAAGCGCAGCCTGAGCAGCCGGGTCTCCTGAGCCGCATCTTCGGCGCGCTGAAAAAAATGTTTGCTGGCGAAGAAGTTCAGCCTGAGCAGCCGAAAGAAGCGCCAAAAGAAGCGAAACCAGAGCGTCAGCAGGACCGTCGTAAGCGTCAGAACAATCGTCGCGATCGTAATGACCGTAGCGATCGTAACGAGCGCCGTGATAATCGTTCCGAGAACAACGAAGGTCGTGAACAACGCGAGGACAACCGTCGCAACCGTCGCGAGAAGCAACAGCAGAACGTTGAAGATCGTGAGATTCGCCAGCAGGCGGGCGATGAGTCCGAGAAGAGCAAACAGCGTGACGAGCAGCAACCTCGCCGCGAGCGTAACCGTCGTCGTAACGACGAGAAACGCCAGGCCCAGCAGGAAGTCAAAAACCTGAACCGCGAAGCGCCTGTTGAACAGCAGGACACGGAGCAGGAAGAGCGTACTCAGGTTATGCCGCGTCGTAAGCAGCGTCAGTTGACCCAGAAAGTGCGTGTGGGTGCTGTTCAGGCGGAAGAAAACAACGTTATCGCGGTTGAAGCAGCAGAAAGCACAACGGGTACACAGGTTGCGAAAGTTGACCTGCCAGCCGTAGTAGAAAATCAGGTTGAGCAGGACGAAAGCAGCGAAAACCGTGACAACGCAGGTATGCCGCGTCGCTCCCGTCGTTCTCCGCGTCATCTGCGCGTGAGCGGTCAGCGTCGTCGTCGTTACCGTGACGAGCGTTACCCAACTCAGTCGCCAATGCCATTGACCGTGGCGTGCGCGTCACCTGAGATGGCATCCGGTAAAGTCTGGATCCGTTATCCGGTTGCTCGCCCGGAGCAGGCTATTGAAGAACAGGCTGTGACCCAAGAGGTGATTGCACCGGTAGCAGCGGTGGAAGACGTCGTGACTGAAGCGGCAACCGTGGTTGAACCGCAGGTTATTGACACAGCGGCACCGCAGGCTGTGGAAGTGGAAACGACCCATCCTGAAGTCATTGCTGCGCCGGTTGATGCCGCTCCGCAGATCATTGCCGAAGAAGATACCGTGGTGGCTGAAGAAGTCACAGAAGACGCTGAGCCAGTCTCCGCAGCAGAAGAGCCCGCTGACGTTACCGTCGAAACGGTGACTGAAGAGGTTGTTCAGGACGTCGAGATTCAGGTTGAACCTGTTGTCGAAGAGGTCAAAGCGCCTGAAGTGAAATCAGAGCCGATTGAGGTCGTTGCAGCTGTAGCGCCTGCTCACGTTGCTACCGCGCCGATGACTCGCGCCCCGGCACCTGAGTATGTGCCTGAAGCGCCACGCCATAGCGACTGGGTTCGTCCGGCATTCAACTTCGAAGGCAAAGGTGCTGCCGGTGGTCACAGTGCAACGCACATGGCTACTGCGCCAGCTACTCGTCCTCAGCCTGTTGAATAACGCACGCTAATACTGAAAGCCGACCTTCGGGTCGGCTTTTTTATGGCTGTTGCAGGGGCTTTCTCATTCCGGTGACCTCCGGCATTATCTGCCGCATCAGCTCCAGAAAACGCCGCAAGCGCGCCGGATAATAACGAGACCAGGGGTAAACCAGATGTACCGGTAGCGCTGCCGGCTGCCACTCTGGCAGTAGATGCACCAGTCGTCCTTCCTGAATATCATCCTGTACTGTCCAGCTGGATACCACCGCAACGCCTAGCCCGGTGAGTGCCGTATTGCGCGCCACATACAGGCTGTCGGTACTCAGGCGTGGCGTAATGGTAACCCGCGTCGGGGCAGATGATGCATCGTGGAAAAGCTCCACATGGCGTTGATAAAAAGAGCTGATGGCAATCCAGGGAAGCTGTTGCAAATCTTCCGGCGTTTTAACCGCGGGATAACGGGCCAGTAATTCCGGTGAAGCCACCACCGAGCGCGGCACTTCAGCCAGCAGCACGGACACGGTTGCCGGATCGACTTCCACACCCACCCGAATAGCACAGTCAAGGTTGTCGCCGAGGAAATCAACCGAGCGATCGTTGAGCATCCACTCAACAGAAAGCTGGGGATAGCGCTGCAAAAATTCGGTTAACGGTTTAAGAAGCTGATCCTGGCCAAACGCGTGCGGGGCGCGCACCCTCAGCACCCCAACCGGTTCATCTTCCGTCTGCCCTACCTCGTCTTCCAGCGCCAGCCAGCTGTCAATCACCCGTCGGGCATGCTGATAGCAGCGTTCGCCGTCATCGGTCAGCCGGGTCGTATGGGTTGTGCGCAGCATCAGGCGTACTCCCAGTATGGTCTCAAGCGACTGCAACCGTCGGCTCACCGTTGCCTGGGTTGTTGCCAACTGACGTGCTGCCGCAGAAAGAGACCCCGCCTCCACAATGCGAACAAACGTTCGCATCAGTTCTACCCGATCTATACGCTCAGGCCTTTTCATACTATTTCCATCCATACGCTACACGTATAAGCGTTTTACCACCGCGCCCGCTACCGTCGCAAGGCGTACTGATAAAAAATAGCCGCACACGACGAATGAGGAACATCTTATGAACACAACTACCACCCGGGCCGTAAGCCGCTGGGTAATCTTAATGCTGGCGCTCGGTGCGGGCTTTAGCGTGGCATCCATCTATTATGCCCAGCCTCTGCTGCCGCTGATGGGCTCAGACCTGAACCTGAGTATCGAAGGCATGGGCATGGTCCCGACGCTTACCCAGGCGGGTTATGCCTTAGGTATCCTGTTTCTGCTCCCGCTCGGCGATCGTCATGATCGCAGAACGCTGATCCTGATAAAAAGTGCGGCTCTGGCGCTGTTCCTGCTGGGTTGTAGCCTGACCGGACAACTGCACTCCTTGCTGCTCACCAGCCTGCTGATTGGCATGGCCGCCACCATGGCGCAGGATATTGTCCCGGCCGCAGCGATCCTCGCGCCGGAAGGCAAACAGGGAAAAACGGTCGGCACGGTGATGACCGGCCTGCTGCTGGGGATTTTGCTCTCCAGAACCGTGAGCGGCGTGGTGGGTGAAGCCTTTGGCTGGCGGGTGATGTATCAGCTGGCCGCCGCAAGTATTGCCTTTGTCGGCGTGGTCATGTGGGCCGTGCTTCCCCGCTTCGCCGTTCACTCCACGCTGAGCTACCCGGCGCTGATGCGCTCCATGGAACACCTCTGGCGCCGCTACCCGGCGCTGCGTCGGGCCGCGCTGGCCCAGGGTTTTCTGTCGATTGCCTTTAGCGCATTCTGGTCAACGCTGGCGGTCATGCTGCTGGAACGGTATCACCTTGGCAGCGCCGTGGCGGGTGGATTTGGTATTGCCGGAGCCGCTGGCGCGCTGGCCGCACCGCTGGCAGGTGGTCTGGCAGATAAGCTGGGCGCCGGTAAAGTCACCCAACTGGGTGCCGCGCTGGTGACCCTCTCGTTTGCCCTGATGTTCCTGATGCCGGCACTGGGTATACACGGTCAGTTGATCCTGATTGCCCTCTCCGCGGTCGGTTTCGATCTCGGCTTGCAGTCCAGCCTCGTGGCCCACCAGAATCTGGTCTACAGCCTTGAGCCGCAGGCCCGCGGACGCCTGAACGCCCTGCTGTTTACCGTCATTTTCATCGGAATGGCGCTGGGTTCGGCATTAGGCAGCAATATCTACACGCTGGCAGGCTGGTCTGGCGTGGTGGCTCTGGCAACCCTGTGTGGTGCCATTGCGCTGGCTATCAGAGTGATTGAAAGCGCCCGGGTGCTGTCCGCACAGGCAGAAAGTGTGTAAAAAAAATGCCCAACCCGGACGGGTTGGGCAGTCAAAACATGCCCAGTTTCAAGACATGTTAAACAGGTCAGAGTCTTATCTGTTCATCTGGAACAAAGACATACCCTGCATATCGCTAAAGGCTTTATACGAGGCCTGCAACGCCGCCTGCTGCATGGTGTAGGACGAAATCACCGAGTTCCAGTCCACGTCAACCAGGTTACTCATCTGCTGGGTCTGACCCAGCGCGCGGTCTTCACCCAGAGCGTCCAGCTTGCCCAGCTCATCCAGCTTGATGCCGAGGTCGGCGCGCACGGTCAGCACGTTGTTGAGGGAGTTGCTAAGGCCACGGTTGGCTTTATCAATAGCCGCCGTAAACGCCTCGGCTTTCGTTTCATCCTCCCCAATCGGCGTATTCAGCGCTTCAATTGCGGAGTCGAGGATCTTGAACAAATTCGTTTCCGGTTTACTACCATCTGGCTCTGGCTTCGCATTGCTGGTGAAGCTATCGAAAACTTCAGTGCCCGTATGGCTGATTTGCATCGTGCGCGCGGAGTCAACCTGCTGGCTGATTGGCGTTCCGCCGCCCTTATAATCACCCGTAGTCTGGTCGAAAGCCGCCGCTTCGGTCTTGTAACCGGAAAAAATATAGCGGCCGTTACCGTCCGTGCTGTTAGCCAGGTTCATGAGCTGATCGCGAATACCTTGCAGGTTCGTGGCCAGCGAAGCGCGGTCATCGTCACTTAACGTACCGTTGCCCGCATTGACAATCTTTTCCTGAGCAGCCTGGATAGCGGTTGTCACTTGCGATAACACGTTCTCTTCCAGCGAGACTTTCGTCGTAGCGAAGGAGCGCGCCAGCGCATACTGGCTGTTTTGCGTTTGTGCCTGAGAGAGCACAACGGCCTGCGAAGCGGCAATCGGATCGTCAGATGGACGATTGATGCGCTTCCCCGTAGACATCTGCTCGCCGTAGCTGAGCCAGAGACTTTGGGAGTTCGTCACGCCGCGCATGCTTTGCTCATACATCATTTGAGTACTAATACGCATTTTTTATGCCTCAGCCTTAGCGGATATTGATCAATGCATCAAACAGCGTGCTCGCCGTTTGCAGCACCTGCGCATTCGCCAGATAGTACTGCTGATAGCGTTGCAGGTTGCCATACTCTTCATCCAGGTTAACCCCGGAGATTGACTGCTGTTGTTTGGTCAGCTGCGTCACCACGTTAACTTTGGTTTCGCTGCTGGTTTTCAGCGACGCCGTGGTGCTGCCCACCGTACTGACCAGCGCGGCATAAGCATCGTTAAAGGTTTTGTTCCCCCCCACCAGCTTAGCGCTCTGTAAATCCAGCAGCTTCTGGCCATTGGTATTGTCGCTTTCGCCGCTTCCTTGCGCGGAGGCCATCGCCAGTTTGGATTCGTCGCTGATCGCAACGTCCATATTTACAATGACGTCATTCACCGGTTTGACGATGAAACTGTCTTTATTATTGGCTGAGCCGCTAATCTTAACGTTAAGACCATCAAACGACAGATTACCGCTGGCGTCAGGCTTGGCCGTGAAGCTGGTGTTGTCCGACAGACGCGTGATTGTCCAGTCAGTACCGTTATACTCAACTTTGTAGTTTGTCGCCTGGACCTTGGTACTGTCCGTCATCGTGGCCGTAACGGACGCGCTTCCGGTGTTTTTGCCGTTACTCAGCACTGCCGGGGAGCCAAAATCAAACAGCTTGCCGCCTTTATCCCCGTTGGCATCAAAGCCCGCCTGGTGCTGGGTATTCATGGCATCCGCAAACGCCAGCGCCATCTGGTTGAGGGTGTTTCGCGCCTGATCCAGATCCTGAGAACGGAACGTTAACAGCCCTCCAAGCGACCCCGTGGTGATCTGTTTCTCTGAGATCTCCACGTTGCCTGCTGCGGCATCCACATACGCAATCGTTGTACGCGCTGGGTCCGCACTGGATTTCACCGCCGCCAGCTGACTTGCGTTGCTGCCCTGTACCAGGGTGTAACCATTGGCGATAGAGATGTTATACGTGCCGCTGTCCTGTACGGTAACGTCCACACCGACAATCTTGTTCAGTTCACTCACCAGCTGATCGCGCTGATCGAGCAGTTCGTTCGGGGATGCGCCCGCCCCTACGCCAGTCAGCCGGGAGATCTGATCGTTAAGGTTAGCAATCTGCTTCGCATAGTTATTGATCTGATCGACGCTGGTAGAAATCGCCGTATTGACCTGCGCATCCTGATCGCGGAGATATTGATCGTTGGTTTTAAACTGGTTTACCAGACCATCCGCCTTACCGAGCACCGTCTGGCGTGCAGCCGGATCTTCTGCGTTACTCACCAGCGTTTGCAGGCTTTTAAAGAAATCCTGGAGGTTGGCAGAAAGCGAGTTCGTGGTATCCGACAGCACGTCGTCAATTTTTGACATCTGCTGGTAGCGCGTGGTCAGCCCACTGCTCTGGTTCTGCGCCGCACGCAGCTGGTTGGTGATAAACGCATCATATTCACGCTGAACGCCGGAGACATAGACCCCGTTACCCACCCAGCCACCACCGGTCAGGGTGCTGTTTGATGCCCCCAAAATGGTGGTCTGGCGGGTATAACCTGCCACGTTGTAGCTTGAAATATTATTACTGACGGTATTGAGTGCCGACTGCGCAGCACTGAGGCCACTCATGGCGCTGTTAATCAAACTGGACATGGGGGTTCCTTTTATACGTTCAGACACGAGTCCTGATGAAGGTTATCGGCAACCTCCTCCGGGACTTGAGAACTTTCAGAACAGATTTTCGAGATCTGTGCTATACGCTTTACTGACCTTCTCAGACATGGATTTCAGCTGCTGGATCATGCTGGTCAGCTTGCGTGCATAGTTTGGATCGGTCGCGTAGCCTGCATTCTGCAATGCCTGAGCGCCCTGCTCTGGCGTGGCGGCCTGGGTCACCGCGGTGTAGCGCGGATTCCGGCTCAACAGCCCGACATAATCCGACAACGCTTCCAGATACGAGCTGTAGACGCGGAATTTGGCTTTCACCTTCACTGCCGCACCGTTCTCATATTCGGTGGTGGTGATTTCCGTGGTCGGCCCTTTCCAGCTGGAGGTGGCCTTCACGCCAAAGATGTTGAAGCTCGGCTCGCCGTTCTCCCTGCGGATCTGACGTTGCCCCCAGCCCGACTCCAGCGCCGCCTGCGCCAGAATCAGATGGTGCGGCACGCCGCTCTCTTCACTGGCAAGACGCGCCGGCAGGGAGAGCTGCGCCAGGAAGTCTTTGCTGTCGCCGGAGAGCGGCTCGTCACGCGTTTCTGCCGGCTTCGGCATCGCCTTACGCACCATCTGCGTTAGCGCCTGATTTTGATAACTGGTCACCTTTTCCAGATCAAACTTCAGCGGCACCTGCGGCGGAGCCTCTTCAGGCGGGAGTCCCTGAGCGGCTGCGGTCTGCTTCACGATCATGTCCGCCAGGCCGAGTCCCTTTCCGGCGGTCAATTGCTGGGCAATCTGCTGATCGTACATGCTGGTGTAAAGCCGCGTGGAATCACTGCTGAACATGCCGTCTTTCGGCAGAGTTTCACGCATGCTTTTCAACATCATCTGCACGAACATGCCTTCCACCTGACGGGCAACCGGGCGGATATTCGCCGCCGGATCCTTGCCCGCTTTGGTTTTCAGCTCGTTGAGCGACTGGGCATCCCAGGCGGCACTGGTCAACAGTTTGCTATCGGTCAGCATTTAGATGATTTCCAGTTTAGCGCGCAGGCAGCCTGCACTTTGCATGGATTGCAGAATGGACATCAGATCCATTGGCGTTGCACCCAGCGCATTCAAGGCACGCACCACGCTGTTCAGGTTGGCGCTGGAGCGCACGCTCTGCAACGAACCGCCGCTCTGTCGTAAATCAATCTGCGTTTGCGGGGTCACTACCGTCTGACCGCCACCAAACGGGGTATCCGGCTGGCTGACGTTGGCCGAGCGGTTAACCGTGACGGAGAGATTGCCCTGCGCCACGGCGCAGCTGTCCAGCGTCACTTCGCGGTTCATCACCACCGAGCCGGTACGGGAGTTGATAATGACTTTCGCATCCTGAACCGGCACGTTCACTTCCATATTCTGGATATCTGCCAGCATTCGCACCTGGTTGCTGCTGCCGGTTGACGTGCGGATCTGCACGGTGCGGGCATCCAGCGCGGTGGCGCTGCCGTAGCCCCGGCTGCGGTTGATGGTGTCAGCAATCTGCTGCGCCATCGTAAAGTCTTCGTTATTCAGTTGCAGGTTAATGGTGTTGCCGGTGCCGAACTGGGTCGGCAGCTCACGTTCGATGATCGCGCCGTTGGTAATACGTCCCCCGTTCAGCTGGTTCACCTGCACGCTGCTGCCGCCCGCCGACGCACCTGCTCCGCCAACCAGAATGTTGCCCTGCGCCAGAGCATACACCTGGCTGTCGACGCCTTTCAGCGGCGTCATCAGCAACGTACCGCCACGCAGGCTTTTGGCATTACCCATCGACGAGACAACCACGTCGATGGTCTGCCCCTGACGCGCAAAGGCCGGATAAGACGCGGTCACCATCACGGCCGCCACGTTTTTCAGCTGCATGTTGGTCCCGGCCGGTACGGTAATACCGAGCTGCGAGAGCATGTTGTTCAGGCTCTGGGTGGTGAACGGCGTCTGGGTCGTCTGGTCACCCGTCCCATCCAGCCCCACCACCAGGCCATAGCCAATCAGGGAATTTTCGCGCACGCCCTGCACGCTGGTGAGATCGCGTATGCGATCGGCCTGCGCAACGGTAGCGACCAACGACAGCGCCACGGCGAAGAGAAATTTATACATAGGTCACCTCGCTTACATCGGCGATAGATTAAGGAAGAAGCGTTGCAGCCAGCCCATATTTTGCGCTTCGTTGATGTAGCCGTTGCCGACGTACTCAATGCGCGCATCCGCCACCTGGGTGGACGGTACGGTGTTGGTGCCGCTGATAGTGCGAGGGTTAACCACACCGGAGAAGCGAATAAATTCCGTACCCTGGTTAATGGCGATCTGTTTTTCGCCCACCACGTGCAGGTTGCCGTTCACCAGAACCTGGTCAACCGTTACCGTCAGCGTTCCGCTGAAGGTATTGCTGGCGTTCGCGCCACCTTTACCGTTAAAGGTGTTGCCGCCGGAGGCTTCCACATCCGCACGGGCATTGCCGAACAGCCCTTGCAGATAGCGCGGTACGGTGTCGAAGCCAAAATTGGTTTTGCCGTCGCGGCTGGCGTTCGCCGACGAGCTCTTGCTCGCGCTGACGTTTTCCTGCAACACAATGGTCAGCGTATCGCCAACGTTACGCGGACGACGGTCTTCAAACAGCGGCTGATAACCGTAGTTAATCGGCTGCGCGGTCTGGAAAATAGAGCCGTTCACCACCGGCGCGGGGCCGGGAACGGGTTGGGCGGTAGTCGCACCCTGTACCAATGGTTTAGACGGGATCCAGGCACACCCGCTGAGGGTGACGGCCAGAACAGTCAGGATCGGATAACGAAACGCCGCGTTTTTTTGCATTGCCTTCATCTTCGAAAACAGGGAGCCGGTGCGACGTTTACCGCACCGGGCTACACCTTAGAGTTGCGTCAGTTTTTGCAGCAT
The DNA here is from genome assembly GCF_002787395.1 of Enterobacter sp. CRENT-193. Lineage (NCBI taxonomy): Bacteria > Pseudomonadati > Pseudomonadota > Gammaproteobacteria > Enterobacterales > Enterobacteriaceae > Enterobacter > Enterobacter sp. CRENT-193. The sequence continues at coordinate 3,885,801 of NZ_CP024812.1, forward strand.
CTGGTCGGTCGTCGACACTGCTTTACTGTTAATTTCATAGGCGCGCTGGACCTGGATCATATTCACCAGCTCTTCCGCCACGTTAACGTTCGAGGTTTCCACATACCCCTGATACAGCAGCCCCGCCCCGTTCAGGCCCGGGGTACTTTCATTTGGCGTGCCGGAAGACTGCGTTTCGGTGTAGAGGTTCTCACCGATGCTTTCCAGCCCGGTATCGTTCATGAAGGTCGTCAGATTGAGCTGTCCAACCTGGACCGGCGCGGCCTGACCTTGCTGAGTGACGCTGACGATACCGTCACGACCAATGGTGATACTCAGCGCGTTCGCCGGGATGGTGATCGCAGGCTGAACCTGGAAGCCGCCCGCTGTCACCAGCTGACCATTCTGATCCACCTGGAACGAACCATCGCGGGTATAGGCGGAGGTCCCGTCAGGCAGCTGCACCTGGAAGAAACCCTGACCTTTGATGGCAACGTCTTTACTGTTGTTGGTCTGGGACAGGTTGCCCTGGCTGTGCAGACGCTCGGTGGCAACCGGGCGCACGCCGGTACCAATTTGCAGACCGGACGGCAGCGTGGTTTGCTCAGAAGACTGCGCCCCTGGCTGACGAATCGTTTGATAAAGCAAATCTTCGAAAACCGCACGCTGGCGCTTGAAACCATTGGTGCTGACGTTTGCCAGGTTGTTGGCAATCACATCCATATTGGTTTGCTGTGCGTCCAGACCGGTTTTCGCGATCCATAAAGAACTGATCATAGGGAGTCCTGTTAACTCATAGCCAGAAGTTGGTTAGCCTTGCCTGCGTTTTCATCGACGCTGCTGATAATTTTCATCTGCATTTCGAAGCGGCGGGCGCTGGCGATCATGTCGGTCATGGCTTCTACCGGTTTGACGTTACTGCCTTCCAGCACGCCGGACATCACGCGGATGGTCGGGTCGGCCTGTAACGTGGCGCCACGCGTGGCCTGCGCCGCCTGGGTCAGACGGAACATCCCGTCATCGCCACGCTGCACTTCGTTGCCTTCCGCTTTCACCAGCTTCAGACGACCGACAGGCGCAACGGTGTTAGCCGGGTCGCCCGGATTTAACGCCGAAATCGTCCCGTCTGCCGCAATGGTCAGCTCTGACCCTTCCGGCACCGTCAACGGACCGGCTTCGCCCATCACCGGATGCCCCTGAATCGTCAGCTGCCCGGTGGCGCTCACCTGGATATTACCGTTGCGGGTATACCCTTCCCCGCCGTCAGCCGTTTGCACCGCCAGCCAGCCGTCCTGCTGAAGGGCAACGTCCAGCGGACGCGCGGTGTAATCCATCTGGCCTGGCGTCATGTCGGCGCCCGGCGTGGAAGCGGTGACCAGCGTACGCGTGGGCAATGACAGCCCTTCTACCGGCACCGCACGCAGCGCGTTGAGCTGCGCACGAAAACCTGGCGTGGAGGCGTTCGCCAGGTTGCTGGCGGTAACAGCCTGCTGGTTGAGCGTCTGGCTTGCTGCGCCCATCGCTGTATATATTGCGTGATCCATTGCGCTTTCCCGTCAGCTGCTTAACGCAGGTTAACCAGCGTGTTAAGGATCTGATCCTGGGTTTTGATGGTCTGCGCGTTGGACTGGTAGTTACGTTGCGCGACGATCATGTTCACCAGCTCTTTACTCAGATCGACGTTAGAGGCTTCCAGCGCGCCGTTGGTCAGCGTGCCGAAGTTACCGGAACCCGCAGTACCCAGCAGGGCAACACCGGAAGACTGCGTGGCAGACCAGACGTTGTCCCCTTCGGATTTCAGGCCTTCGTTGTTGGCGAAGTTTGCCAGCACGATCTGGCCCAGCACCTGGGTCTGTTCGTTCGAATAGTTACCGACAACGGTACCGTCATCGTTGATCTGGTAGCTCACCAGATCGCCCGGCTTATAACCGTTCTGGCTCGTCGCCACGATGTTGTTCGCACCGGTATTCTGTTGCATGGAGTTGGCGAAACTCATGTCAAACGTGGCTGGCGTCGCGCCCGGAACGGTGCCCGTTGTGATCTTGATATCATCGCCACCCGTCAGCACGCCGCTCGCGTTAAAGGTCAGCGTGGTTGCCAGTTTCGCGGCATCTCCTGCTACGCTGCCGTCCTGGGAATACACCTTCCAGGAGTTAGCTGGCGTCGCGTTTTTGACATAGAACAGGTTCATGTTGTGCGCATTACCCTGGCTGTCAAACACCGTCACGGTGCCTTTCTTGTTGTAAGAGTCAGGGTTGGCCGGGTCGAAGGCGACGGTTGGTGCGGTATCGGTGGAGTTCAGGTTGATCTGCTGAGAGGCCGTGGTGGTGGACTTCGCCGCCATCAGCGTCGTTGGGATGGAGATAGCCTGCGGATTCGCACCGGTTTGCACCGTAGGTGGCGTGCCGGCAACCGGATAACCGGTTAACTGAAGCCCCTGCATGTTCACCAGGTTACGGTTTTCATCCAGCTTGAACTGGCCGTTGCGGCTGTAGAATACGGAACCGTTGGCATCCACCATACGGAAGAAACCGTTCTGGCTGATGGCGACGTCCAGACCGCGACCGGTGTTGGTGGTCGTCCCGTCGGTGAAGTCCTGGGTGATACCCGCCACCTTCACGCCCAGGCCCACTTTAGAGCCTGCAAACATATCTGCAAAAGACGCAGAACCGGATTTAAAACCATAGGTCGCGGAGTTGGCGATGTTGTTGCCAATGACGTCCAGGTTGGTGGCCGCAGCATTCAGGCCGCTGACCGCTTGAGAAAAGGCCATGACTTACTCCTGATAAGTATGAAGGCTTAGATAATCTGCCGAACTTCGTCGAGTGTGGTGGTACCGGAGGTACCCAAATCCAGTTTGTTACCATCGCTACCTTTGATGACGCCCTGAACCAGGGCAAACTGTAGCGGCTGAGCCACCAGCTGAGTGGTGCCGTTGCTGGCGCTAATCGCAACCTGATACGAGCCGTTAGGCGCTTTAGTGCCGTCGGTCAGGCTGCCATCCCAGGTAAAGGTATGAACGCCCGCTTTAAGCTCGCCAATCTCAATCGTGCGCACCACGTTGCCGCTGGCGTCTTTGATTGTGGCGGTGACTTTGTCGGCCGGCTGCTGCAACTCAACGCCAAACGGCGTCGTGGTGGTGGTGGACGTGCCATCGGTGGTGCTGGTGCCCGCCAGAATCGTGGTCCCCGGGATCATCACCCCGTGCCCGATCAGGTTGGCGGCCTGCAAGGACTGGCTATTATCGATTTGACCGGAGACCGAGCCGAGCGTGGTGTTCAGTTTCTCAATGCCGCTGACGGTACTGATCTGCGCAAGCTGCGTGGTCAGTTCGTTGTTCTGCATCGGATTGGTCGGGTCCTGATTTTTCAGCTGCGCCACCAGCAGGGTCAGGAAGCTGCTCTGTAAATCGGAGGCATTGCTCCCGGTGAGAGAGCTGGAACCGGTCGCACTGCTGGTGCTATTGACGCCGGTATTTGTCGGGTCATTCACGTTTACGGCGATGGACATGCGTGTCTCCTTTACTGGCCGAGAGTGAGTGTTTTGAGCATCATGCTCTTCACGGTATTAAGCACTTCGACGTTTGCCTGGTAGCTGCGCGACGCGGACATGGAGTTCACCATCTCCCCGACCACATCCACGTTCGGCATTTTCACGTAGCCGCTGGCATCCGCGAGCGGGTTGCCTGGCTCGTAAACCAGCTTGTCGGGTGCCTGGCTCTCAACCACGTCCGCCACTTTTACGCCGCCCGTTGCCGCACCCGGTGCAGCATCAACCTGGAAGACAACCTGTTTAGCGCGATACGGTTGCCCGTCAGGGCCGGTCACGCTGTCGGCGTTGGCCAGGTTACTGGCGGCCACGTTCAGTCGTTTAGACTGCGCCGTTAATGCCGAACCGGCGATATCAAAAATATTCAGCAAGGCCATTTACTAATTGCCCCCCTGTAGGACGGTCATCATGCCTTTAATTTGCCCGCCGAGTAGCGTCAGGCCTGTCTGGTATTGCAGGCTGTTATCGGCAAACTGTGTGCGCTCCCGGTCCATGTCGACGGTGTTACCATCAAGCGAGGGCTGATCGGGAATACGGTAAAGCAGGTCGGTCGTTGGCGCGGTCATCGCCTGAGCGGGAATATGACGTGAGGATGTCAGGGCCAGTGAGACACCCGTTCCTTCGGCACGTCCACGCTCCATCACTTTTTTGAGTTCACTGGAAAAATCAATATCGCGCGCCTGATACCCGGGGGTATCCGCGTTGGCGATATTGGCGGCTAAAATCTCCTGCCGCTGGGCGCGTAAATTGAGCGCTTCCTGCTGAAAACGTAACGCGGCGTCGAGTTTATCGAGCATGTCTCCTCCGCTGATGAGAAAATTTCAGTTCACAGCTTAAATCTCAAGGCGTCTCCCTTATCGACGGAATAAGCGCAAAATGCGTCGCTATTTGTTGCGTTGATGGAAAACCACTGCGGGTAGAATTTGCTTAATTCTGGACATGGTGGAACGTGCGATGCGGACTTTTAAACGTGGCCTGGCGGCGACCCTACTGCTTTTGAGCCCTCTGGTGCAGGCGGAGGGGTTAGAGGACCAGCTCAATGCATTCTTTGCGCAGAAGCTGGCCGGTTTCAGCGATGACGTACGCGTGACCGTGCGCACCCCGCCTAACCTTTACCCTTCCTGCGAAGCCCCGTCATTTAGCGTGACCGGCAGCACAAAGTTATGGGGTAACGTGAACGTGCTGGCGCGTTGCGCCAATGAAAAACGGTATTTACAGGTTGCGGTACAGGCGACGGGCAATTATGTTGTCGCCGCCGTTCCGATTCCGCGAGGCAGCCTGCTGCAACCTGACAGCGTAACGCTGAAGCGAGGCCGTCTGGATCAGCTTCCACCGCGGACGATGCTGGACATTAACCAGGCTCAGGAGGCGGTCAGCCTGCGCGATGTCGCCCCTGGACAGGCGATACAGCTATCCATGCTGCGCCAGGCATGGCGGGTGAAAGCGGGACAACAGGTGATGGTGGTCGCCAATGGCGAAGGCTTTAGTATCAACAGCGAAGGAAAAGCGCTGAATAATGCCGCAGTGGCGCAAAATGCCCGGGTCAGAATGTCCTCAGGCCAGGTGGTCAGCGGCACGGTCGGTCCTGATGGGAATATTCTGATTAACCTGTAATCTTTTTAAAGATTTCGCGGCGACTGCCGATAAATATTCAACAAATGATGATGTCAGGCGCAAACGCCGCGAACCCTCGATGAGGACAACACTATGAGCATTGATCGTACATCAGCCCTGAAGCCGGTTAGCACTGTACAACCTCGCGAAACGAATGAGGCTGCCCCGCAAAAAACGCGTCTGGAAAAAACGTCGACCGCTAACAGCACCAGCGTCACGCTGAGCGATGCGCAGTCGAAGCTGATGCAGCCAGGCAGCAGCGATATCAACATGGAACGTGTTGAAGCGCTGAAAACGGCTATCCGTAACGGCGAACTGAAAATGGATACCAGCAAAATCGCTGATGCGCTGATTCAGGACGCACAGAGTTTCCTCCAGAGTAACTAACCGTATGAGTCGACTGTCAGAAATACTGGATCAGATGACGGTGGTCCTGAACGACCTGAAAACGGTGATGGATGCCGAACAGCACCACCTCTCTTCTGGTCAAATCAACGGCAGCGCGTTGCAACGCATAACTGAAGATAAAAGCTCGCTGCTGGCGACCCTGGATTATCTGGAAAAACAGCGACGCGCTGAGCAAGACGCGAAACGCAGCGCCAATGATGAGATCAACGAACGCTGGCAGACCATTACAGAAAAAACCCAGCATCTTCGCGATCTCAACCAGCATAACGGCTGGCTGCTGGAAGGTCAGATTATCCGTAATCAGCAGGCGCTTGAGGTGTTAAAGCCCTATAAAGAGCCGGGGCTGTACGGTGCGGATGGTCAGACGGCCACGGCACGTATCACGGGCGGGAAAAAGATTTCGATTTGACGCAGTAGCGGCACGTCATGAAGCGGGGAGCACCTTCTGGTGAACTCCCCTTTTGACGTTTATACCGTGCGGCGGGTGAATTCTTTCACCTTGAAGCCAAGCACCGCCAGCGTGGCAAAGTACGCCACCACCCCGACCGCCACCACGGCCATCAGACGCATCAGGCGGTAAGGCATGGTGCCCTGCGCCCATTCAGGCATGACATACAACATGCCAACCAGCGCGGCCGCCATCACCACTACCGCGATCGCCAGACGCAGCAGGAAGCTTGCCCAGCCCGGCTGCGGTGTGAAGATATCCTGCTTGCGCAGCTGCCAGTACAGCAGCCCGGCGTTCAGACAGGCCGCCAGACCAATCGACAATGACAGCCCCGCGTGTTTCAGCGGTCCAATAAACGCGAGGTTCATCAGCTGCGTCATAATCAGCGTCACAATGGCAATCTTAACCGGCGTTTTGATGTCCTGACGTGAATAGAAACCGGGCGCAAGCACCTTCACGACGATCAGCCCCATCAGCCCCACCGAGTAGGCTACCAGTGCACGCTGGGTCATGGCGGCATCAAAGGCGGTGAATTTTCCATACTGGAACAACGACACCGTCAGCGGTTTTGCCAGGATCCCCAGCGCCACCGCGCTTGGCAATGCCAGCAGAAAACAGAGACGCAGTCCCCAGTCCATCAGGCGGCAGTATTCATCGTGGTTGCCGCTGGCGAAACTTTTCGACAGCGACGGCAGCAGAATAGTCCCCAGCGCCACGCCCAGCACCCCTGATGGAAACTCCATCAGACGATCGGCGTAGTACATCCAGGACACCGAGCCCGACACCAGGAAAGAGGCGAAGATGGTATTGATGATCAGCGAGATCTGGCTGACGGACACGCCGAGTATCGCCGGTCCCATCTGTTTAATAACGCGCATTGCGCCCGCATCTTTGAAACTAATGCGCGGCAGAACCAGCATGCCGATCTTTTTCAGGTGCGGAAGCTGGTAAGCAAGCTGTAACACCCCGCCGACGGTCACGGCCCAGGCCAGCGCCAGCACCGGTGGGTTAAAATGCGGCGCGGCGAACAGCGCAAAGCCAATCATGCTGACATTAAGGAACGTGGGGGCAAAGGCCGGCACGGAGAAGCGGTTCCAGGTATTCAGGATGGCACCCACCAGCGACGCCAGCGAAATCAGCAGAATATAGGGGAAGGTTATCCGCAGCAGTTGCGTCGTCAGGGCAAATTTATCCGCCGTGTCGGCAAAGCCCGGTGCCGTTACCATGATTACCCAGGGCGCTGCCAGCATGCCCAGGACGGTCACGATCGCCAGCGCCAGCGTCAGTAAACCGGAAACGTAAGCCACAAAGACGCGGGTGGCATCTTCGCCCTGCTTGCTTTTATATTCCGCAAGGATCGGGACAAATGCCTGTGAGAAAGCCCCTTCAGCAAAAATACGGCGCAGCAGGTTCGGCAGCTTGAACGCAACGAAAAAGGCGTCAGTCGCCATCCCTGCGCCAAAAACCCTTGCCACAATGGCATCGCGCGCAAAGCCAAGCACGCGGGAAAACATGGTCATCGAGCTGACGGCCGCCAGCGATTTTAATAAGTTCATTAACGTGAAGTTCCACAACCCTACGGATTTCCAGGACGGATAAGCGAAAGCGCCACCCGGCAAAGCCAACAAGCGGCGCTTAGTCTAACCGGATTTCAACGAATTACTATCGGCAGATGTTACAGCGAGTTATTCCGACATGGCTTCGCGCCAGAGTCGTTCCACGATGCGCTGCGCCAGAATGGCCTGCTCCCCGGACGTTTCAGGAACCGTCTGATTCTGCACGCAGGTGATGAAGTGACGCGCGCAGCCCACAAAGCCACGCTGTTCCAGGGTGCTCTGCCAGCCGGGAACGGGTAACGCAACCACGCCATTGCCCTTCTCTTCCCGCCACTCTCGCATATCGGTGACGTCATACAGCGCGCCATCCGTAACGGCCTGCACGGACTCGCGCTGGCTGCCCGCCCGACGATGCATGCTGGTCGTCACCTGCAAATGCTCAACGGCAAAATGATGTTCGGCGTAAACCATCTCACCCTGCTCGTTGGTCAACAGCGTGCCGCTTTGCAGCTGGGCTTTTCCGTTACTCAGCCACAGGGCCGTATCCACGACGTGGAGATAATCATCCAGCAGCGTGAAGCGCAGATCGTTCGGCCCCACGCTGTCGGTACGGTGCTTATCCATACGCAGAGAGGCGAACGAGCCGGACTGCGCTTTAAGCTGCTGATAGAGCGGCGCAAAACGGCGGTTGAAGCCGACCATCAGCGTCAGCTTTTTACGCGCGGCCAGCTCAATCAGTCGCTCAGCATCCTGTACATTTTCCGCCAGGGGTTTATCCACGCAGACGTGAACGCCTGCATTCAGCAACTCGATCACCACCTGGTAGTGCGTCGCGGTTGAGGTATGCACAAATACCGCATCACATTCACGTGCTAAATCCTGTAGCGAACCGGCATAAGGGATGCGCCAGGTTTTGCAGATGCGCTCTGCTTTCTCGCGGGTGGGCGACCACGCCCCTTGCAGCGTCCAGTCTGACGCGGCGCCTAAAACGGGCAGCCAGGCTTTTTGCGCAATCCCTCCCAGCCCCACAACACCAATGCGTAATGTGGTCACGATTAATCTCCCAGATGTGCGAGTAACGCATCCAGACGCTGCTTCAGCCCGGCAACCTCGTCTTCCAGGGCTGCCACGCGCGCGGTCAGGCTTTCGTTTGATGCTGGCGTGTCGGATACGACGGCCAGCGCAGAGGGCTCCACGTCGCCGCTAAACAGGTGCATGTAGCGGCTTTCACGCTTGCCCGGTTCGCGGGGCAGACGCACCACGTAGGGACCGTCCTCGCGTGAGGCTAATCCCTCCAGCGTCTGTTCAACGTCCTGCATATCCTGAAACTCATGCATACGGGAAGCGCGTGTGCGCAGTTCCCCCGGCGTCTGCGCCCCGCGCAGCAGCAACGTGGTGATAACAGCCACTTCCGCAGCGCTGAGTTTTAAATCGCCAAATTCAGAATTACAAAAGCGCTGTTCATATTTAGTGACGCGGTTACCGAAGCCGCTGACGGTGCGCAGGTAGTGGCGCTTCACCAGCTCATCAAGGATATCCTGCACCTCGTGCTCGCCAAGGTTCATCACCGGCTCACGGTTCGTCTTCTGGTTGCAGGCCATCGTGACGGCATTCACGGACAGAGGATACTGTTCCGGCGTGGTGACCTGCTTTTCCAGAAGGCAGCCGATCACGCGCGCTTCGGCGCCATTTAACTGATATTTCATCTTTTCTCCTTAACGACCCGCGGTCCACTCCTGCGTGGTGAGCGCGGTGAGCACATGGTCCCGCCACTCGCCGTCAATCAGCAGATAATCTTTGGCATAGCCTTCTTTCTCAAACCCCAGGCGGGCCAGCAGATCGCCGCTGCGCTTATTGTGCGGCATGTAGTTAGCCATAATGCGATGGATATGTTGCGTGCGCTGCATGTAGCGAATCGCCGCCGTCAGCGCCTCAAACATGAGCCCCTGTCCCTGCCATTTCTGGCCGATGGAATACCCGAGATAGCAGGCGTGAAACGATCCGCGTACCACGTTTGAAAAATTGGCAATGCCAACGATCTCTTTCTCTTCCGGATCGAGAAGCGCGAAATAAAACGCACTTCCCTGTTTATGAAATTCCGCAATCATACTGAGGCGCGCCTGCCAGCCAGAGGGGTAGCAGTGGCTCTCGTCCCGAACGGGTTCCCAGGGTTTTAAAAACTGGCGATTCTCGGCGTAATAATCCGCCAGACGCCAGGCATCACGCTCATGCACCAGACGAACGACCAGCCTGTCCGTCGTCAGACGCACTTTTGGCACATTACTGCGATAGCCAAACATCGTTACCACTCCTTCCCGTCGCTTCTGCTCTGCCTGTTAACTTTACTATACCTGTGCCTGCGCCTTCTGTGAAAACAGTGACATACCATTTTGATCGCTTTTCACATTTTTCGATGAGAACTCTCTATCAAAGCACCTTTTTGATAAAAAAATATTGTCGCCAGCGGGTATGGGAAAAAGCGCGGCGACACCGCAGAATGTTAGCGTGCTCACCTTTTATTTTCCCTGGAGGGAAAATGTCCCGCGTATCACAGGCCAGGAGCCTGGGTAAATATTTCCTGCTCGTCGATAACATGCTGGTCGTGCTCGGCTTTTTTGTCGTTTTTCCGCTTATATCAATTCGTTTTGTCGATCAAATGGGCTGGGCGGCATTGATGGTCGGGATCGCGCTGGGTCTACGCCAGTTTGTACAACAGGGTCTGGGCGTGTTTGGCGGCGCAATAGCTGACCGCTTCGGCGCGAAACCGATGATCGTCACCGGCATGCTGTTACGTGCGGCGGGATTCGCCACCATGGCAATCGCTCATGAACCCTGGCTGCTGTGGTTCTCCTGTTTCCTTTCCGGGATTGGCGGCACCCTTTTCGACCCACCGCGTACCGCGCTGGTGGTTAAGCTTATCCGTCCGCAACATCGGGGGCGCTTCTTCTCGATTTTGATGATGCAGGACAGCGCTGGCGCGGTGGTGGGCGCCCTGCTGGGAAGCTGGCTGCTGCAATACGATTTCCGCCTGGTTTGCGCCACCGGCGCGGTGTTGTTTATTCTCTGCGCGCTGTTTAACGGTCTGTTTCTGCCCGCATGGAAGCTGTCGACGGTGAAAGCGCCTGTGCGGGAAGGGCTTGACCGTGTGTTGAGCGATAAACGCTTCGTCACCTATGTGTTAACCCTGACCGGCTACTACATGCTCGCCGTGCAGGTCATGCTGATGCTGCCCATTATGGTTAACGATATTGCCGGCACGCCGGCAGCGGTGAAATGGATGTATGCCATTGAGGCCTGCCTCTCACTGACTCTGCTCTATCCAATTGCCCGCTGGAGCGAGCGCCGTTTCCGGCTTGAGCACCGTCTGATGGCCGGGCTGTTGCTGATGACGCTGAGCATGATGCCCATCGGTCTGGTAAGTTCGCTTCAGCAACTGTTTATGCTGATCTGCACCTTCTATATTGGCTCAATCATTGCCGAGCCAGCCCGTGAAACGCTGAGCGCGTCACTTGCCGACGCCCGGGCCCGGGGCAGCTACATGGGCTTCAGCCGTCTCGGGCTGGCGCTTGGCGGCGCGCTGGGTTACACCGGTGGCGGCTGGCTGTTTGATGCCGGAAAAGCGCTCCATCAGCCGGAGCTGCCGTGGGTCATGCTCGGCATGGTCGGCTTTATGACGCTGATTGCCCTCTGGTGGCAGTTCAGTGATAAACGCAGCACCCGCGGGATGCTGGAGCCTGGCGCCTGACCTCTTACATTATCAGTTTTTTCTGCTGGTTTCTGTAGGATCTCCCTGACATACTGGCGTATCAGGACAGATGCGCCGATTTTATGTTGAGGAACGCCATGAAAAAGATCGTTATTGCCGCTGCGTTAATTGTCAGTGGTCTGCTGGTGGGATGTAACCAGCTTACGCAGTACACCGTCAGTGAGCAGGAAATTAATCAGGCGCTGGAAAAAAATAATAACTTTTCAAAAGATATCGGCGTGCCCGGCCTTGCGGATGCGCATATCGTCCTGACGAATCTCGCCAGCCAGATTGGTCGCGAGGAGCCTAACAAAGTCACCCTTTCCGGCGATGCCAGCCTCGATATGACCTCGCTCTTCGGCAATCAGAAAGCGGATATCAAGCTGAAGCTCAAGGCGCTGCCGGTCTTTAATAAAGATAAAGGGGCAATTTTCCTGCAAGAGATGGAAATCGTCGATGCGGTTGTGACGCCGGATAAAATGAAACCGGTGCTGCAAACGCTGATGCCGTATCTCAACCAGTCGTTGCAGAACTACTTTAACCAACAGCCTGCATATGTTCTGAGCGAAGACAAAAGCAAAGGGGAATCTCTGGCGAAAAAATATGCCAAAGGGATAGAGGTGAAACCGGGTGAAATCATCATCCCTTTCACCGACTAAATACTCCGGGCGCTCAGGCGCCCGTTTTTTTTAACGGAATAGTGTGCAAACGAAAACGTTTCCGCTTATGATTTGTGTCCGGCAAAAACAGCCATCTTATGACTGATCTCTTTCAAGCCGGAGCTTCCATGACTGTACAATCCCAGGTTCTCAAAATCCGCCGCCCAGACGACTGGCATATCCATCTTCGTGATGGCGACATGCTGAAAACCGTCGTGCCGTATACCAGCGAAATTTATGGCCGTGCGATTGTAATGCCTAACCTGGTTCCACCAGTCACCACCGTCGAGGCCGCGATCGCCTATCGCCAGCGTATCCTTGACGCCGTTCCGGCCGGGCACGATTTTACCCCGTTGATGACCTGCTACCTGACGGACTCGCTGGATCCCAATGAGGTTGAGCGCGGGTTTAACGAAGGTGTGTTCACCGCCGCGAAGCTCTACCCGGCGAATGCCACCACCAACTCCAGCCATGGGGTGACCAGTACCGACGCCATCATGCCCGTTCTGGAGCGTATGCAAAAACTGGGCATGCCGCTGCTGGTGCACGGGGAAGTGACCCACGCTGACATTGATATTTTCGATCGCGAAGCACGTTTTATCGAAACGGTCATGGAGCCGCTGCGCCAGCGTCTTCCGGGGCTGAAAGTGGTGTTTGAACACATTACGACTAAAGATGCCGCAGAGTATGTCCGGGATGGAAACGAGCTGATTGCCGCCACCATCACCCCGCAGCACCTGATGTTTAACCGTAACCACATGCTGGTGGGCGGCGTTCGCCCACATCTGTATTGTCTGCCGATCCTCAAGCGCAACATCCACCAGCAGGCGCTACGTGAGCTGGTCGCCAGCGGCTTCCCGCGCGCGTTCCTCGGCACGGATTCCGCCCCGCATGCCCGTCACCGTAAAGAGGCGAGTTGCGGCTGTGCAGGCTGCTTTAACGCCCCGACCGCCCTGGCAAGTTACGCAACCGTGTTTGAAGAGATGAATGCGTTAGACCATTTCGAAGCCTTCTGCTCCCTTAACGGCCCGCGTTTCTACGGTCTGCCGATCAATGACACGTTCATTGAGCTGGAGCGCAAAGAAAGCCAGGTTGAAGCGTCGATTGCGCTCACCGACGATACGCTGATCCCCTTCCTGGCCGGTGAAACCGTAAACTGGACGGTAAAACGCTAAAAAAGTGTCGCCCCCTGTTGTCAAACCGACAATATAACTGTATAAATAAACAGTATATTACACAGGGGGCATTTATGCGTATTGAAGTCACCATTGCCAAATCCACCGTCCTGCCTGCTGGCGCACTCGACGCTCTGGCGGGTGAACTATCCCGACGTATTAACAGCACTTTTCCTGAAAACGATGGCGCCGTAACGGTACGTTATGCGACAGCAAACCATCTTTCCGTCATCGGCGGTGCGAAAGAAGACAAAGAACGCATCAGCGAAATTTTGCAGGAAACATGGGAAAGCGCCGACGACTGGTTCATCACTGATTAAAATTTGCTCCCTCATTGTGTTTTTTGCCGGGTCGCCCCGGCTTTTTTTCGTTTCGTCTCCTGAAAGTTCAAAATATTTCAGCATCTTCTTAGAAAATCGTGAACAAGATGGCGTTTTATTGTTCGAACAATCCTAAAAAGCAGAAAAATGTGTTGCTACCCGTTTATTTTTTCCTGCTGAACCCTTATTAATTGATATACTGAAATTGCTTTCAGAAAAACATGCATTGAACCTCAAAGTCGTTGTCTTCTAACACGCATTAAGGGGGTTATAATGGAAAAGAATAGTGAAGTGATCCAGACCCATCCGCTTGTTGGCTGGGATATCAGCACCGTAGACAGCTACGATGCGCTGATGCTGCGTTTGCACTACCAGACCCCAAATCAGCTAAACCGTGATGAAGCGGAAGTTGGACAGACGCTGTGGCTTACAACAGACGTCGCCCGTCAGTTTATCTCTATTTTGGAAGCAGGCATCGCAAAAATAGAATCTGGCGACTACCAGGAAAATGAGTATAAACGGCATTAATCTTATGCCTCTTCACTCAACAGGCACCCTCGCGGTGCCTTATTTATTTCGTTCTTGTATAAGCCTACATAGTTAATTACTCTGCTAACAAAGCGTTAGTAAAGAGAAGCCTATGAAATACGATTTGATCATTATCGGAAGCGGCTCCGTAGGATCTGCCGCCGGTTATTACGCCACGCAGGCGGGTCTGAATGTGCTGATGATTGACGCACATCGTCCCCCCCACTCTGAAGGAAGCCATCACGGCGATACCCGTCTGATACGTCACGCTTATGGCGAAGGTGAGCGCTATGTACCGCTGGTGCTTCGGGCTCAGACGCTGTGGGATGAGCTGGCCGCCCTCACCGAAGAACGCATTTTTGAGCGCACCGGGGTCGTTAACCTGGGGCCAGCCAGCTCCACGTTTCTGGCGACCGTCGAGGAGAGCGCGAAAGCCTACCGCCTGGACGTCGAGCGTCTGGATGCGAACGGCATCATGGCGCGCTGGCCGGAAATTTCTGTCCCTGAAGACTACATTGGGTTGTTTGAAGCCAACTCTGGCGTACTGCACAGCGAAACGGCCATTAAGACCTGGATTGATCTCGCCGCCAAAGCGGGCTGCGCGCAGTTGTTCAACTGTCCGGTCACGGGCATCACCCACCATGCAGAGGGTTCAACCGTCACCACCTCTGAAGGTGAATATACCGCCACGCGTCTGCTGGTGAGTGCGGGAACGTGGGTGACGAAACTGCTGCCGGACCTGCCCATCCAGCCGGTGCGAAAAGTCTTCTCCTGGTTCCAGTCTGACGGGCGTTACAGCAGCCAGAACAAATTCCCGGCGTTTACAGGCGAGTTACCCAATGGCGACCAGTTCTACGGTTTCCCCTCGGAAAAAGACGCGCTCAAGATTGGCAAACATAACGGCGGGCAGGTAATTTCCTCTGCGGAAGAACGCAAACCGTACGGCGCTTATCCGCAGGATGGTTCCGAAGCCTTTACGTTCCTGCGTAATATCCTGCCGGGTGTAGGCGGGTTGCTTTACGGCGCAGCGTGCACCTACGACAACACCCCGGATGAAGACTTTATCATCGACACCCTGCCGGGGCACGACAACACCCTGCTCGTAACCGGGCTCAGCGGTCACGGGTTTAAATTTGCCTCTGTGTTAGGTGAAATCGCCGCCCAGTTTGCTCAGGGGATAGCGCCTTCGTTTGATCTCAAGCCCTTCGCGCTCTCGCGCTTTGATCGATAATACCTCTTCAGGCTCCGAGTAACCGGGGCCTGTTTAGCGAGAGGGGCATGATGCGCAGACTGGTGAATTACCTTATCAATAACATCCGCGAGCATTTCATGCTCTACATTGTTCTTTGGTCGCTACTGGCGATCATTGACGTTATCTATATTGTATTCTTCTGAACATTCTCGCTGACGTTTATTGACACTCCTTTAAATTTATTTAACTTATATTTTTTAAAAAACGTCGCCTCAAATTTATTGAACGAAGCGATTGAAATACATTGCGCAAACACATTCAAATTCGCTGAAATAAATTAAATAAAATACATTATTCATTTTTTTCAGTTGCATTATTTATTTAACCCGTCCATTTTTATTGCTCAGTCATTTGAGAACGGAAATTCATATGCAATGGCGTAACTCCTCCCGTCGCTACGGAATAATATCCATGTGTTTACACTGGCTATTTGCAATTGCCGTCTATGCCATGTTTGGTCTCGGCCTCTGGATGGTGACATTAAGCTATTATGACGGTTGGTATCATCAGGCCCCCGAATTGCACAAAAGCATTGGGGTTCTGCTGATGATGGGTCTGGTTTTTCGCGTGATCTGGCGACATATCTCTCCGCCCCCTCCTGCGCCCAAAAGCCATGGCCGACTTACCCGCATAAGCGCTGTTGGCGCGCATATCGCACTCTATGCCCTGCTGTTCGCCATTTTGATCAGCGGCTATCTCATTTCGACCGCAGACGGCAAACCGATCAGCGTATTTGGGCTTTTTGATGTCCCAGCCACGCTGGCTGACGCCGGTTCACAGGCTGATACCGCAGGTGTGGTTCATTTGTGGCTGGCATGGAGCGTAGTGATCCTGTCTGTCCTGCATGGCCTTGCGGCCCTGAAACACCACTTTATTGATAAAGACGATACGCTGAAGCGCATGCTTGGCCGTTCGTCAGTTGACTCTGGAGCATAAAATGAAAAAACGCCTGTTGGGTATCGCATTAGGTTCGCTGTTATTTACTACCGGTTCGGCCCTGGCCGCCGACTATAAAATTGATAAAGAGGGCCAGCATGCCTTCGTCAATTTCCGTATTCAGCATCTGGGTTACAGCTGGTTATATGGCACGTTCAATGATTTCGATGGCACATTTACTTTCGACGAGAAAAACCCTGCTGCCGATAAAGTGAACGTCACCATTAATACCAACAGCGTCGACACTAATCACGCCGAGCGTGATAAACATCTGCGCAGCGCTGAATTCCTGAACGTGGGCAAATTCCCGCAAGCTACTTTCGCGTCGACAGAGGTGAAGAAAGATGGTGATAAACTCGCTATTACCGGTAATCTCACGCTGAACGGCGTAACAAAACCGGTCACACTGGATGCCAAATTAATTGGACAGGGTGACGATCCATGGGGCGGTAAACGTGCTGGCTTTGAAGCCGCAGGCAAAATTCATCTGAAAGATTTTAATATCACCACGGATTTAGGTCCGGCATCGCAGGATGTAGAGCTGATTATTTCGGTGGAAGGCGTTCAGCAGAAGTCATAAAACAGGCCCGGCAGGCTTGTGAGCCGCCGGGCAGTGTTTTACTCCGGGTCCGGAATACCCAGTTTGGTATTCAGTCGGCCCCGGGATTTATTAAAGATCTTATTCCCGTTCTCGCGTCCGGCACGGCGACGACGTTGCTCTTCTTCAGGCAACATACTCTCTTCACTGCACAGCTCGCTACAGCAGCCATTAAACTTCTCGGCACATGCAGGGCACTGAATAAACAGCAGATGACACCCGTCGTTTTTGCAGTTGGTATGCGTATCGCACGGTGTTCCGCACTGGTGGCAGTGCGCGATCACGTCCTCTGAAATTCGCTCGCCCATACGCTCATCAAACACAAAGTTCTTACCGATAAAACGCACCGGTAAACCCTGCTCACGGGCGCGGCGGGCATACTCGATAATCCCACCCTCAATGTGCCAGACTTTATTAAACCCGTTGTGCTTCATCCAGGCGCTGGCTTTTTCACAGCGGATCCCCCCGGTACAGTACATCACGATCTTTTTGTCTTTATGCTCCTGCATCATCTCAACCGCTTTCGGCAGTTGCTCGCGGAAGGTGTCGGCAGGAATTTCCATCGCATTTTCGAAGTGCCCCACTTCATATTCGTAGTGGTTACGCATATCGATGAACACCGCATCCGGATCGTCGAGCATCGCGTTCACTTCAGCGGCCTTCAGGTATTCCCCCACATTAGCAGCATTGAAGCTCGGATCGTCAATGCCATCCGCCACAATACGCTCGCGCACCTTCATGCGCAGCACCCAGAATGATTTACCGTCATCATCCAGCGCAATATTCAGGCGTAAGCCGTTAAGCGCCGGATCAAACCCGTAAAGGAGATCGCGGAAGGCGCTGACCTTGCTTTCCGGCACGCTGATCTGCGCGTTAATCCCCTCACGCGCCAGATAGACGCGACCAAACACGTTCAGGGCGGTGAAAGCCTGGTAAAGCGCATCGCGGGTCGCCTGTGGATCGTCGATGGTGAAATACTTATAGAAAGAGATCGTTGTGCGCGGTTCGGTTTCGGCCAACATACGCGCTTTCAACATCTCATTCGAAACGCGGTTGTGTAACACTGGCATGGTGTACAAGTCCTGCAATCGTTGAGAAATAAAAATCGGTCGGCATGATATAGCAAACAAAGACAATTTACATCCACACAATTTACGCTACATTTCAGTCAATCTGATTAATCAGACTTAACATTTGCATATTCTTTCATGTTTCGATGACAGACATTTTGGCTATGCCTTAAAAAATGAGACAATAGCCTTTCAGGACGTTAGAACACAGGACAGACATGACCCAGTTACCGAAATTTACTGCCGCGCTTTTGCATCCCCGCTATTGGTTAACATGGTCAGGCATTGGCTTGTTGTGGCTAATTGTACAGCTGCCTTATCCCGTCATTTTCCGCATGGGTAAAGGGCTGGGTCGCATTGCTCAGCAGTTTATGAAGCGTCGCGCCAGGATCGCGTATCGCAACCTTGAGCTTTGCTTTCCTCAGATGAGTGAATCTGAGCGCCACGACATGGTGGTTAAAAACTTCGAATCTGTCGGCATGGGGCTGATGGAGACCGGTATGGCCTGGTTCTGGTCGGATAAGCGCATGGCGCGCTGGACGGAAGTGGCCGGGACCGGCATGGAGCCAGTGCATACTCTTCAGGCCAACCAGACTGGCGTCCTGCTGATTGGCGTTCATTTTCTGACGCTCGAAATTGGCGCACGCATGTTCGGCATGCAGGCGCCCGGTATTGGCGTTTATCGTCCTAACGATAATCCGGTGATCGATTTGATCCAGACCAACGGACGTATGCGCTCCAATAAAAGCATGATCGACCGAAAAGACCTGAAAGGGATGATCCGCGCCCTGAAATCAGGTGAAGTGGTCTGGTACGCCCCGGATCATGACTATGGCCCGCAATCCAGCGTGTTTGTTCCGTTCTTTGCGGTGGAAGATGCAGCGACGACCACCGGGACCTGGATGCTGGCGCGAATGTCCAAAGCGGCTATCGTGCCGTTTGTACCGCGCCGTAAACCAGACGGTTCAGGCTATCAGCTCATCATGCTGGAGCCGGAGCTCGCGCCACCGCTGATTGATGCGGAAACCACCGCCCGCTGGATGAACGGCGTTGTCGAGAAATGCATTATGCTCGCCCCGGAGCAGTACATGTGGCTGCATCGCCGCTTTAAAACCCGGCCTCAGGGCGTCCCTTCCCGGTATTAATCTGCATGCGGCCTTCCGGGCCGCATGTTGTTTTAGCTTTAAAAGCTCCCCGTCATTGCGGCAATCATACCCCGGGCGCATAATTAGCAGGCTTATTACCTCACTGGTCACGGTGCCCTGCACCTCATTATGCGGATAGTTATGTCCCCCACAGATGCTCCCATAAACTGGAAACGTAACCTGACGGTTGCGTGGCTGGGTTGTTTTCTTACTGGCGCCGCCTTTAGCCTGGTGATGCCTTTCCTGCCCCTCTACGTTGAGCAGCTCGGCGTCACCGGACATAGCGCCCTGAATATGTGGTCCGGCCTGGTGTTCAGCATTACGTTCCTGTTCTCCGCCATTGCGTCGCCTTTCTGGGGTGGGCTGGCGGATCGCAAAGGCCGCAAAATTATGCTGCTGCGCTCCGCGCTCGGCATGGCGATCATTATGCTGCTGATGGGGTGGCGCAGAACGTCTGGCAGTTCCTGATATTACGCGCACTCCTGGGTCTGCTCGGGGGATTTATCCCTAACGCCAACGCCCTGATCGCCACCCAAATCCCGCGCCAGAAAAGCGGCTGGGCGTTGGGCACGCTCTCCACTGGCGGCGTAAGTGGCGCACTGCTGGGCCCGCTGGCGGGCGGGCTGCTGGCCGACCACTACGGACTGCGGCCGGTATTCTTCATTACCGCCAGCGTGCTGTTCCTCTGCTTCCTGGTGACGCTTATCTGTATCCGGGAGAATTTCACGCCGGTAGCCAAAAAAGAGATGCTGCACGCCCGGGATGTGCTGGCCTCGCTGAAAAACCCAAAGCTGGTGCTGAGCCTGTTTGTGACTACCATGATTATCCAGGTGGCCACCGGTTCAATCGCGCCTATTCTGACGCTCTATGTCCGCGATCTGGCGGGAAACGTCAGCAATATCGCCTTTATCAGCGGCCTGATCGCCTCTGTTCCCGGCGTGGCGGCGCTACTGAGCGCGCCGCGGCTCGGCAAGCTGGGAGACCGTATCGGCCCGGAGAAGATCCTGATCTGCGCCCTGATCGTCTCCGTCCTGCTGCTGATCCCCATGGCGATGGTGCAGTCTCCCTGGCAGCTCGGCGTCCTGCGCTTCCTGCTGGGGGCTGCCGATGGCGCACTGCTCCCGGCCGTGCAGACGCTGCTGGTCTATAATTCCACCAACCAGATAGCCGGTCGTATTTTCAGCTATAACCAGTCGTTTCGCGATCTGGGTAACGTCACCGGGCCGCTGGTCGGTGCGGGGATTTCAGCCAGTTTCGGTTTCCGGGCGGTCTTTATCGTGACGGCAGGCGTCGTGCTGTTCAACGCCGTTTATTCGTGGCTCAGCTTATCCCGGGCGCTACGCCCGGGGCGAATAAGACAACATCGTGACGGCTAATTTTCGCATTCATACTTGCAAAATCACATAATCAGCTATTCTTTCCCTGAATACCTTCACGAAAAACAGGGAGACACCAATGACCATGTACGCCACGCTGGAAGAAGCAATTGATGCCGCTCGCGAAGAGTTCCTCGCCGATAATCCCGGCATTGAGGAAGAAGATGCTGACGTGCAACAACTCAATATCCAAAAATACGTCCTACAGGACGGCGATATTATGTGGCAGGCCGAATTCTTTGCTGATGAAGGTGAAGATGGTGAATGTCTGCCGATACTGAGTGGTGAAGGTGCACAGGCGGTATTCGACGGCGACTATGACGAAATTGAGTTACGTCAGGAGTGGCTGGAAGAAAATACGCTGCACGAATGGGACGAAGGCGAGTTTCAGCTCGAACCGCCGCTGGATACCGAAGAGGGTCAGGCCGCAGCGGACGAATGGGACGAGCGATGAGCTCCCGTTACTCGTAAGGGCCGTGGCTGGCATCGATGGGCAGCAGTAGCGTGTCGAAAATCAGCGAAAACGGCAGATCGAGCACGGTGAGATAGCGCCATGCGGAATCGCGAACGTCCCACTGTACGCCGGGGTAGTATTGATTCCCGTGGCCCTGCCCGGGGATGGTGCGGCTGATAATGCTGCCGCAGCCGCTGAGCAGGCATGCCATCATGACGACAATGATTACTTTCATGTCTGACCTCTAAAAAAATACCGGCGATTAAGCCGGTATTTCATTTGGCAGGTAGCGCTTCGCTTACCCGCCCTACTTAACAACTTACTTCGCCTTCAGTGCCAACGGATTCAGCTTAACGTCCTTATAGTAGTTCACCCACGAAGAGTATCTCTCCGGAGAAGACCACACGCGGTAGTGAAGCCGTGCCATCGTCACCGGATCGCTCAACAGCACCAGACGACGGTCGCGGTTAAGCTTTTCTGGCGTCTCGTTCAGCGCCTGCTCAACGTGGCGATCGCGGGCGATCTCCAGCACCTGGCTGGCGCGGTGACGCGCCGTCGCCATCGCGGTTGCCAGCGCGTTGAATGACGGGTTAAACACGGCGTGCATAAAGCCATCATCCAGCATGCGTTTGCGGTTCTGCTCCAGATAGGTATCGGTATCCACCAGCACCTGCGGCGGAGAATACTCTTCCGGGATCAGGAACAGCTTCCAGCGTTTGGTACGCAGGCCAACCATGGAACGGCTGGAGATCACCGACACAAACGGCGACAGGATCAGCGAGAAGACGATTGGCGCCAGCCAGAACAGGAAACGCAGATCCAGCCAGGCCATACCAACGGCCCACACCAGGCCCAGCAGCAGCTGAGAGCCGTGGCGCATAAAGGCCTCACTCCACGGCGTAGAGTCATCGTCACGCTGCGGTGAATTCCACACCACTTCCCATCCCAGGAACGCGCTCACCACAAACACCGTATGGAACAGCATACGCACCGGCGCCAGCAGGACCGAGAACAGCACTTCCAGCAGCAGTGAAAGGGTCACGCGGCAGAAACCACCGTACTCCTTCGAACCTTTGCACCAGATCAGAATGATACTGAGCAGCTTAGGCAGGAACAGCAGCACCATGGTCGACGCGAACAGCGCAATCGCCAGCTCCGGACGCCACTGCGGCCACACCGGGAACAGCTGGCGCGGTTGCAGGAAGTATTGCGGCTCCGTCAGAGCATGCACAACCTGCAACGCGGTCGAGAGTGCCAGGAACATAAACCACAGCGGCGCAGACAGATAGGACATAACGCCCGTCAGGAACACCGCACGGTGAACAGGGTGCATCCCTTTCACCAGGAACAGGCGGAAGTTCATCAGGTTACCGTGACACCAGCGGCGGTCGCGTTTGAGCTCATCCAGCAGGTTCGGCGGCAGCTCTTCATACGAGCCAGGCAGATCGTAGGCAATCCAGACGCCCCACCCTGCACGACGCATCAGAGCAGCTTCCACAAAGTCATGCGACAGAATGGACCCGGCAAACGACCCTTCACCCGGCAGCGGCGCCAGGGCACAGTGCTCGATGAATGGCTTCACGCGGATAATGGCGTTGTGGCCCCAGTAGTGAGATTCACCCAGCTGCCAGAAGTGCAGACCGGCAGTAAACAGCGGCCCGTAGACGCGGGTCGCAAACTGCTGGCAGCGCGCATACAGCGTGTCCATACCTGACGCTTTTGGCGAGGACTGAATAATACCCGCGTTCGGGTTGGCTTCCATCAGACGGACCAGCCCGCTCAGGCAGTCGCCGCTCATCACGGAGTCCGCATCCAGAACCACCATGTAGCTGTACTGGTTACCCCAGCGACGACAGAAGTCATCAATGTTCCCGCTCTTACGCTTAACACGACGACGACGACGGCGGTAGAAGATCTGCCCTTCCCCCTGCACCTCGGCAATCAGCTCCATCCAGGCTTTTTGCTCTGCCACGCAAATATCCGGGTTGTAGCTGTCGCTCAGGATATAGACGTCGAAATGCGCCGCGTTACCGGTCGCCTTCACGGACTCCCAGGTGGCACGCAGCCCGGCGAATACGCGGTCAACGTCTTCGTTACAGATAGGCATGATCAGCGCGGTACGGTGCTCAGGATTGAGGGGTTCATCCCCGACCGTCGACGCGGAAATGCTGTATTTGTCACGCCCCATCAGCAGTTGCAGGAAGCCCATCAGCGCCGTCCAGAACCCGGCGGAGACCCAACAGAACAGCACGGCGAACAGCAGAAGAATGCCGCTCTGTAAAATATACGGCAGCAGCTGCATGAAGGAGACCCAGATATCCTGGCCAATCATGTCAGCAGGGTTAATCAACGCCCAGCCCTGGTACGGCAGAATGGTTTTCATGTACCAGGTGGCGACAACCGTCTGCGCCAGCGTCAGCAGCAGCAGAATGTAACGACGAATCGTTCCTACGGTACGCCATTTCTGCTCGGAGGCCTGCTGTTCTTTGGTCAGACGTGACAGATAGCGCGGTGTCACGTCACGCCCACGCAGACGATCCCAGAAGCGGCCCACCGGGTTGGTGCGCCACGGATCGGGGAACATGGAGGAACGCGTGGCCTTCGGCATCGCCTGTAGCTGGTCACGCCCTTCGTCATCCTTGATTAACTGCCCTTCTGCCAGCGAGTCCGGCCATGCCTGCTCCAGACGTGCCTTCACTGACCCCAGCGGCGTATCATCATCACGGGAAAAATGACGATGTTCACCATCCAGCGCGGTGTGAACCGCGCGGATGTCGCTCGCAGGGAGCGCCGCTTTTTCAATGTCCGTCAGCGGCATGGCATCAATATATTCAGATGTATTATTCATTGGCAGGTAGCTGATAGCTCCAGGTTTCACTCAGCGGCTTATCGTTACTGACCAGCGCGGCGCGCATTTCAGTGGTCTGTTTCGGATCCTTCACCTTCACGCGCAGGGTCAAACGCCACCCTTTGGTGACCGGGTTGTACCGCACGGCGTTTTCAACGATTTCACCGTTATCGCCAATGCTGGCCTGTGCCGTCACGGCAGTATCCGGCGCCAGTTTTTTCATATCCTGCCCGGTGAAGTCCACGATAAATGCCAGCGTGCCATCCGGCTGACGAATCAGGTTGGACTGCTTCACATCACCCGTTGAACGACGCGTCTGCATCACATACGCGTTATCCGGTGCGTGCAGCTTGTCTTCGTCACGGCTGAAGGTAATCGCATACTTGAAGTTCATCTCTTTACCGGCTTCAGGCAGCTGATCCGGTGTCCAGTACGCCACGATGTTATCGTTGGTTTCATCGTTGGTTGGAATTTCAACCAGCTCAACCTTACCTTTACCCCAGTCGCCTTTCGGCGTAACCCAGGCGCTTGGGCGCAGATCGTAGCGGTCATCCAGATCTTCAAAGCGGGAGAACTGACGGCCACGTTGCAGCAGACCAAAGCCCTGCGGGTTTTCCATCGCAAAGCTGCTGACCGCGAGGTGTTTCGGGTTGTTCAGCGGACGCCAGATCCACTCGCCGTTACCGGCATGGATGGAGAGGCCATTGGAATCATGCAGTTCAGGACGGAAATTGGTCGCCGGAGATGGCTGGTTCGGCCCAAACAGGAACATACTGGTCAGCGGTGCGACGCCCAGTTTGCCCACTTTATCGCGCAGGTAAACTTTAGACTGCACGTCAACCACCGTGTCACGCCCTGGCATGATCACGAAGCGATAAGCGCCGGTCGCACGAGGGGAGTCCAGCAGCGCATAAATTGTCAGACGTTTGTCGGTTGGTTTTGGACGTTCGATCCAGAACTCGCGAAAACGTGGAAATTCTTCACCTGATGGCAGCGCGGTATCAATTGCCAGACCGCGCGCAGAAAGCCCGTACACCTGCCCCGCGCCAATCACGCGGAAGTAGCTGGCGCCAAGCATGCTGACGATTTCATCGTTTTTATCTTTGCTGTTAATCGGATAAAGCACCTTGAAGCCTGCGAAGCCGAGGTCTTTCACCGTGTCTTTATCGTGTTGCACATCGCCAAAATTGAAGTAATCCGGGCTGTACTTGATTTTGCGTACCGCGGTCGCCGTCACTTCATTGATGGCAACTGGCGTGTCGAAGTACATACCCTGGTGGTAAAATTCAAGCTTGAACGGGGTTTTAATATTGTTCCAGTACGCTTTATCGTGATTGAACTGGATCTGCTGATAGTCCGCGTATTTCATGTCGCGGAAAACGGAGGGCAGGTTACTTTTTGGCGCTTCGTAGCTCTTGCCCGCCATCGATTTTGCCTGTTTTGCGACATCATCGATGTTAAAGGCCAGTGCAGATGAGGTATACAGTGACAACAGCACTGCTACACCCAACCAACGCATTTTCATCATTTGTGGTTTATGTTTCATAATAAGTAAGCACTTCCCCCTTTGTGTGCTTATATCGATCCGATCCATTTTAATGGAAACTCAGGCAATCCGACAACATTATCACTGCTTTGTTCAGCTCGCTGGCTCATGGATTAAGCAAATGAAAGAACCCGCTTTTCACTTTGCGTGCTTATCCTGGAGACAGGGTGTCGGTCTTGGTGTAGGGTTGGCTCCGAATGTAACCATTATGAGCCTTAGGGATAAGGCGAAAAGTCTGAGAATGCGCAAAGTTATATGAGCACAACCCCTGTACAACGTGAATATTTCCTCGACTCGATCCGCGCATGGCTCATGCTATTGGGGATCCCTTTTCATATTTCACTGATCTATTCCAGCCACACCTGGCACGTGAACAGCCAGATGCCCTCCTGGTGGCTGACGCTGTTTAATGATTTTATCCATGCCTTCCGCATGCAGGTGTTTTTTGTTATTTCCGGTTATTTCTCTTACATGCTCTTCTTGCGCTATCCCCTCAAGCGATGGTGGAAAGTGCGCGTGGAGCGCGTGGGCATACCGATGTTGACGGCCATTCCGCTGCTGACGCTGCCGCAGTTCATCATGTTGCAGCATGTTAAAGGCAAGGCGGAAAACTGGCCGAATCTCTCCTTCTATGAGAAATACAACACCCTGGTCTGGGAGCTTATTTCCCACCTCTGGTTCCTGCTGGTACTGGTGGTGCTAACCACGGTGAGTTTGCTGATCTTCAGCCAGCTGCGTCAGCGCGCGAGCACCGCATCCTCGACCTTCTTCGCCAACATCACCCTGGGCAAGCTGTCGCTGCTGTTTCTTGCGCTGGGGGTCGCGTATGCCGCCGTCAGGCGTACCCTGCTCATTGTCTACCCTCCCATTCTGAGCGATGGGCTGTTTAATTTCGTGGTGATGCAGACCCTGTTCTACATTCCCTTCTTCCTGATTGGGGCGCTGGCATTTATTCATCCCCGGCTTAAAGCGCTGTTTACCACCCCCTCCCCCTGGTGTGCGGTGGGTGCTGCGCTGGCCTTTGCCGCCTATCTTCTCAATCAGCGCTATGGCAGCGGGGACGCGTGGATGTATGAGACAGAGAGCGTGATAACGATGCTGATGGGCCTGTGGATGGTGAACGTGGTGTTCGCCCTTGGCCATCGTCTGCTGAATTTTAAATCCGGTCGCGTCACCTATTTCGTTAATGCTTCGCTGTTTATCTACCTGGTTCACCATCCGCTGACGCTGTTTTTCGGGGCGTACATTACGCCGCATATCGCCTCGAATGCGCTGGGCTTCTTCACCGGCCTGGTCTTTGTGGTTGGCATTGCCATCGTGTTGTATGAAATCCACCTGCGGATCCCGCTTTTGCGTTTCCTGTTCTCAGGCAAACCTCAGGTTAAAGCGGGATAACAAAACGGCGCCTCCAGGGCGCCGTTTTTGCACTTCAGACATCAAAATGCCTGGCTGCGCGCGGTCAAAATCCGCTGATACAGGTCGGCGGTGTGCTCATCGAAACAGACAAAAATGACTTTTTCCGGCATGGGTTTGAGGGAAAGGTAGTGATAAACGGTATTCACGGCGATCGTAGCTGCCGCTTCCTTTGGATAACCGAACACCCCGGTGCTAATGGCGGGGAACGCCATGGTCTTATACCCGTTATCCGCCGCAAGCCGCAGGCAGTTACGATACGCCTGCTCCAGAATCTCAGCCTCATGGCGGTCGCCACCGTGCCAGACGGGTCCAACGGTATGGATCACCGCTTTGGCCGGGAGATCGCCCGCAAGCGTAATTACAGCATGCCCCGGCGGGCACTCTCCCTGCTGCTGACGCACGGTTTTGCATGCTTCAAGGAGCTGAGGGCCTGCGGCCCGGTGAATGGCACCGTCCACCCCGCCACCACCCATCAGGGAGGAATTGGCTGCGTTGACGATCACGTCAACGTGCACCGTCGTGATATCGCCATGAATAACGTCGATTTGCGGTCTCATAAACACCCTCTGCAACCCGCCTTTTTCATCAGTGTATCGCAGAGGGAGGAGGAGAAAAACTGCCGCGAAAAAAACGTCGGTTAGCGGTAATCCACCTGAACGACCGCAAGCGTTTTCTGTTCATTCAGGTATTTCATGCTGACAGCGGCCAGAGCTGAATGAGGATGATGGCCCCGGAGCGCCTCGTCATAACTGATGGTATGCGTTTTCATACGGTTATTTTCCGGACAGGAGATCGCAAACTGCTGATGCCGGGGCGTGACTTCGCACGGGTCAGCGACCACCGCGCCACGAAAATGAATCACCCCACCATTTTCTATAGTTGCTGAATAAGCCGGAGAAAAAAAAGAGGACAGGATCAGTCCCAGACCAGAAATAATACACGCTGCGGATTTGAACATTATTTGTACTCCTCAATGAAATTCGTCCTTGAGGGGTAAAAACGCTCCGTTATGACGTATCAATTTAAGCAACCCGATGACTGGGTTCTTGATATCAGCATAGCTTACCTGTGCAGCGCCGCCACTTTATTAAATCATTGATTTCATGAATTATTAAAGCGCACTTACCGGTGCGTTCCACTGCTGTGATAAATGAAGCGATTTTCCATCGGAAACGGTGACGATTATTTTTACCGCATCCCCTGAGCGAATATTTAAACTGATTCGCGTTAAATCAATCGGCTGATTAGCGGGTATAAAAAGAGTATTTTTCTGCCGCGATGTACTTTGTCCCCCCTGCCCCTGTCGGACAGATAACACCTCAACCTGACATTCGCAGGCGTCTGCCAGCGTGACCTGAGGAATAATGGTTGTCATATTTGCCTGCTGTGAGGTGCTGAACGTTATCTGGCTGGCAAGCGCGGCAAGGAGAATGAAGGTGCTCATGAGATCCTCCCGAAAAAAAACAGGGCGCATGCCCTGTTTTTTGGTACAGAAATGAATCAGTACTGGTGTGCGGTCGCGTTGTTGCCAAAGCCAACCTGGTGCACAGTCACCGTTGAGCCGGACGCTGTCTGGTCTACCGCCGCGCCGTTGCCGCCGCCGAACTGTTTCACGTTGATAACAGAGTCTTTGCTATTCCATTGGTCGATGGTGGCGCTGTTACCAAAGCCTTTTTGCAGCAGATCGATAGAACTGTCATCAGAGCCCTGGCCAACATCTGCGCCGTTACCACCACCATGCTGGGTAATGGTCAATTCAGAATCTCGGGCGTCCGTCTGCAAAGCAAGCGCGGAGTTACCGCCGCCGTACTGGTAAATGCTCAGGGTTGAGTCAGGGCCGTTATTGCCGCCACCCCAGCCACCACCGTGGCCGCCGCCAAATTGTGGTACCGCACCTGCGAAAGCACTGCCAGAAACTACGATTGCTGCAATAACTGCCACTTTGAAAAGTTTCATGGTAAACCCCCATCGGATTGATTAAGGCGTCACACATCGCTAACGTTGAATAACGCGAATAGCCATTTGCGACTGTCTCTGTACTACAACTGCTGTTTTCTGCGTACCATACTGCGTTATATTCGCCCTGTTACCCGAGCCTTTCTGGATAATCATGGCGGTGTTGCCAAAAGCGCCCTGCTTAATACTCGCATCGTTGCCGTTGCCGGTCTGATCGATATAAGCAAGGTTATACGTCCCTGACTGATCAACATTCGCGCGGTTATTCCCGCCCTCCTGAGAAATAACGGACAGCAATTTAGAACCGTCCTGGCGTACATCAGAATTATTTCCTGAACCCTGTTGACCAATAATGGCTGCCTGATTGTATGAAGCTTTACTTAATTCATTTATCGCAAAATTATATTCAGAACTGGCTAAATCTGAATCACCTGCGATTACAAACCCAGGCGCACCCAGTAATGTAAACATCATAAACAACGTTTTGTTTTTCATGCTGTCACCCTGGACCTGGCTATAAAAAAGTATCTCTTGCTCCGTTAACGCGATTCGTTTTGTTAACGCCGCGTTACGGAAAAGAGTATGTCTGCCGAAACATGTTTAATATCTCACCCGTGCGCCTTATTTTTATATTCTCCTTCACCTCAAAGTCGTAAATCTCGCCTGAAACGACGGGATACACGCCTAAAGCAGAAACCAAAAATGTCTTCCTGCGCTTGTACAACAGCGAGACAGACTGTCCAACCTGCACCGGCTTCTTCAGACAAAAAAGACAATGCCCTTTGCCACGCGCGAGACACGAAGCAAGTTTTCTTAAGAAAAAATTCTGGCTTAGGGAAGTCTTATGTTTTTAGCAGAGATCATACTTTTTACCGGCTGGCTTAGAATAATACAAAGCCAAATAATTCAACCCATTATAATATACTTTATGGTTTTTAAAATCTGTGCACGTTTATACACATGTACAACTTTCCCCTTATCTTAAAATCTATTAGCCCTGCAATATACACAAATTAATATCGAATTTTACATTCTGTTACACGATTAACACTTGCTTTAAAGTTTGCAATAGCTAGATTGAAAACAGCAGTACGTTATTTGTTTTTAATTTTACCGCCTCCTTTGGAGGAAGGTTTTTTACTACACACAGCAGTGCCACACCTGTCAGTACCTCTGGTGCCCTTTTCAATAATACGAGGGCAACTGCCGGGTGTCATAAATAACGTGGGGTTTCATCATGTTTAATGAAGTCCATAGCTTACCCGGTCATACATTATTGTTGATCACAAAACCTTCCTTACAAGCGACAGCGTTATTGCAGCATTTAAAGCAATGCCTGTCTCTTAACGGGAAACTGCATAATATTCAACGTTCTTTTGATGATATCGCTTCTGGCAGCATCATTCTTCTCGATATGATGGAAGCGGATAAAAAACTCATTCATTACTGGCAAGATAATTTAAGCAGGAAAAACAATAATATCCGCGTATTGTTATTAAATACGCCTGATGAGTATCCTTTCCGCGAAATTGAGAGCTGGCCGCATATTAACGGCGTGTTTTACGTCACTGAAGAAGAAAACCGTGTCGTGGAGGGTTTGCAGGGCATATTGCGGGGGGAGTGTTATTTCTCGCAGAAACTGGCCAGCTACCTCATTACCCACTCCGGAAATTATCGCTATAACAGTTCGGAATCGGCCCTTCTGACGCACCGTGAGAAAGAGATCCTGAACAAACTGCGTATTGGTGCTTCAAATATTGAAATCGCCCGTTCGTTATTTATCAGCGAAAATACGGTTAAGACGCATCTTTATAATCTTTTCAAAAAGATAGCTGTTAAAAATCGCACGCAGGCGGTGTCGTGGGCAAACGATAACCTCAGGCGTTAATAGCATGAAACGCACCTTAAGTTGGATTGCCGCCGCAGGCATTATGCTTGCTGCCGGAAACCTTCAGGCTGTTGAGGTAGAAGTTCCCGGACTGTTAACCGACCACACCGTCACCTCTGTCGGACACGATTTTTATCGTGCCTTCAGCGATAAGTGGGAAAGCGATTATCCGGGTAACTTAACCATCAACGAACGGCCCAGTGCGCGGTGGGGAAGCTGGATCACAATAACCGCTAATCAGGACGTTATTTACCAGACTTTTTTATTCCCAACGAAAAGAGACTTCGATCAGAACGTCGCTTTCGCGCTGGCACAAACAGAAGAAGCTATTAACCGCCTACAGTTAGACAAAGCCCTTTTGAGCACAGGCGATTTAGCAAAAGATGAGTTCTAACAACGATACCAATTTCGGAGGCTGTAATGCGTCTCGCACACACAGTGATTTCGTTAATGCTCATTGCGCCGTTGAGCTGGGCCGGAAATATGACATTCCAGTTCCGCAACCCTAATTTTGGCGGCAACCCGAATAACGGAGCCTTTATGCTTAACCAGGCTCAGGCTCAAAACTCCTATAAAGACCCCAGCTATGACGATGATTTCGGTATCGAGACCCCGTCAGCCCTGGATAATTTTACTCAGGCCATCCAGTCGCAAATATTAGGTGGCTTATTAACTAACATTAATACCGGAAAACCCGGCCGGATGGTCACTAACGACTTTATCGTCGATATTGCCAATAAAGACGGGCAGCTTCAGTTAAATGTGACAGACCGAAAAACCGGTAAAACGTCGACAATCCAGGTTTCCGGTTTGCAGACCAGTTCAACTGATTTCTAAACAACCCCGAAATAAGGACAATTATTATGCAGCGCTTTTTTATTTTAGTTGCAGTGTGCTTATTAAGCGGTTGTTTAACTGCCCCGCCAAAAGAAGCCGCTAAACCCACCCTGATGCCTCGTGCCCAGAGCTATCGGGATCTGACGCATCTGCCGGTCCCAACCGGAAAGATATTCGTCTCGGTGTATAACATTCAGGATGAGACGGGTCAGTTCAAACCGTATCCGGCCAGTAACTTCTCGACAGCCGTACCGCAGAGCGCCACCGCGATGCTGGTTACCGCCCTGAAAGATTCTCGCTGGTTTATCCCGCTGGAACGTCAGGGGCTGCAAAACCTGCTTAACGAACGAAAAATCATTCGTGCCGCGCAGGAGAATGGTACCGTTGGCGTCAATAACCGCATGCCGCTACAGTCTCTCACCGCAGCCAATATCATGGTGGAAGGCTCGATTATCGGCTACGAAAGTAACGTGAAATCGGGTGGCGCGGGTGCGCGTTACTTTGGCATCGGGGCCGACACGCAGTATCAGCTGGACCAGATTGCCGTCAACCTGCGCGTGGTTAACGTGAGCACGGGTGAGATATTATCCTCGGTGACCACCAGCAAAACGATTCTCTCTTATGAAGTGCAGGCCGGGGTATTCCGCTTTATCGATTACCAGCGTCTGCTGGAGGGTGAAATTGGCTATACCTCTAACGAGCCGGTCATGCTGTGTCTGATGTCGGCCATCGAAACCGGCGTGATTTTCCTGATTAATGACGGTATCGATCGCGGCTTGTGGGATCTTCAGAATAAAAGTGACGTGAGTAATGCGGTGCTGGTGAAATATCGTGAGATGTCGGTGCCGCCAGAGTCATAATCGACGGCGCATAAAAAAGGCGAGAATTCCGTCTCGCCTTTTTTTATTTACTTACCGCAGGAACGCTCTGGCTCTTCTCGCGTCGGGCCGCAAGCCAAAGGCCGCTGTTCTTCATGGCGTAGCCAAACAGTAACCCCAGCATGAGCGAAGGGACCACCAGCTTCCAGTCCTCCTGCCCTGCAAAGGTCGCGCAGGCACCCATGAAAGTGCCGGGCACAAAGGACAACAGCAGATGTTTTGCCTGAACGCACATCAGGAAGGCCACAATGCCGGTCATGGCGTACCCCAGGATTTCAAGATGCGGCGCCAGCGCGCTGCCTTTCATAATG
This sequence comes from Enterobacter sp. CRENT-193, assembly GCF_002787395.1. Lineage (NCBI taxonomy): Bacteria > Pseudomonadati > Pseudomonadota > Gammaproteobacteria > Enterobacterales > Enterobacteriaceae > Enterobacter > Enterobacter sp. CRENT-193. Next base: position 3,918,293 of record NZ_CP024812.1, read on the forward strand.
ACCAGCGCCCAGACCACGCCACTCAGTAACGTGCAGCCTGAAATAAAGAGCCCCTTGAGACCACCCTGCGGGCAGGCGAAATAGGCCGTGCAGCCAAGAAAACCAGCCCAGCTCAACAAGCCGAGAGAAACAGCCACCCAACTCCAGAGGCCGGAGAGGATGCCAGTCGTGATTGCAATACAAAGTAATATGTTCATGGTGCGCATCTTAGCAGATGCGCACCATAGAAATGAGATCAGAAGCACATTACGTGCAAGTTGAAATGTATCGTTGCAGGATTTTTGTGATTCAAGTCACTCTTCGTTCTCTTCTTCCAGCTCGTCCCACATAGCAGCGATAGCGTCACGCGTCAGCGGAGCCAGCGTTCTCCAGAATGGCGAAGTGGCGTGGGCTTCCACTTTACCCAGGAAGGTGCCAACCCACGGCAGCAGATACGTTTCGAACAGGGTTTCAATCGCCTCGTTCTCATCATCACCTGCATTATCTTCAATCCAGGAGGCCGCCAGCAGCAGGGTACCGATATGATCGGCAGGCATATCCGTCAGCGGCATGCCGCGTTCTGAAAGAAACGCCCGAACTTCCGCTTCGGTCGCACCTTCCTGCCAGGCAGAACGATACGGCGACACGCGACACTCTTCCCCCACAAACAGCGCGTTGTAATCCGTTGAAATCTGCTGCATATCGCAGCTTTTTTGCAAACGTTCCAGCAATTCATCCTGTTCCAGCGGCCAGCTCTGCGCCAGTTTACCTTCACGAATTAGGGTAAACAGCGGAACCAGCAGCGGATCCTGCGGCTGGCGGTAATATAAGGTGCCCAGCACGCGGCAAAGGATGGAAAACTCATTCATGTTTTTATTCCGTTATTAATTAAAGATCGGCAAATTCATCAATCGGCGCCATGCCGCGCGACTCAAGGAAGTCGAGCATACGACGCGGCGTGACGTTCAGGATCTGTTCTTCCGGGAAATTCACGTCCCGCAATATTTTCAGGCACTCGCTGAAATCCCCCAGCGTGAAGGCCATGTGTGAATCAGAGCCCAGCGCCACCATTCCGCCCGCGTCACGCACGGCCGCCGCCACTTCGCGGCAGTTGGCTTCACTGCCCTTACGCGAGTGAACAAAGGAGGAGTTGTTAATCTCCAGCGCCACGCGGTGCTTCGCTGCCGCCTGCGCCACGGCCTGAATATCAATCGGGTATTTCGGATTTCCCGGGTGGCTGATAATGTGCACGTTGCCGCTGGCAATAGTGGCAATCATCGCTGCGGTGTTGGTCTCTTTATCCTGGGGCGCAAAGACCGGCTCATGGAAGCCAGCGAGGATCAGATCTAAAGAGGTCAGCATCGGGCCGGTGCAATCAATTTCACCGTCGGTATTTTTGATGTTCGCTTCGATGCCGCGCAGTATCCCAATACCGTCCACCAGGCGTGGCCAGATACGCATATTCACAAAATGCCAGTAGTGAGGCGCATCCGCCATATCCGGACCGTGATCGGTTATCGCAAACAGTTTGATGCCTTTCAGCTTCGCCTGAGCGATATAATCATGGAGGTTACTGTAAGCGTGGGTACTGGCGACGGTGTGCATATGCAGGTCAACGGGATACATCTTTCTCTCCTCTGCGGCTTTTCCAAAGGATAGCAGTTATCAGCGGCGAATATTAGCAAAAACCCGGCGAACGCCGGGTTTCTCTCAGTAGCCTCGCTGTCTGTCGACCTGTCCGGTCACCGCGTTGCCCTTCTCTATTTCGCTGATGGTATACGAGATGTACGCCACGGCCTCCGCCGGTCGCGTCACGGCCGCAATATGGGGCGTCATCGCCACGCGCGGATGTGCCCAGAGCGGGCTGTCTTTTGGCAGCGGTTCGCGGCTATACACATCCAGCATTGCGCCTTTCAGTTTACCGCTATCCAGCGCTTTTAGCAGATCGACTTCCACAACGTGTACCCCGCGCGCCAGGTTCATTAAGTAGCTGTCTTCTGCCAACTGGTTGAGGAGCGTGCCATTGATAATGCCGACCGTTTCCGCCGTATTCGGCAGCAGGTTAATGAGGACGCGAGTCCCTTTCAGGAACGCCGGGAGTTCGTCCGTTCCGGCAAAGCTCTCGACGCCCGGATACTCCTTACGGCTCCGGCTCCAGCAGCGCAGTGGGAAACCCCACGGTGCGAGCGCTTCGGCGACTTTCGAACCCAGTACACCCGCGCCGAGGATGCCGATGGTGAAATCTTCACGCTGATAATCCGGAAGCGGTTCCCAGTGGGATTGCTGTTTAAACGCCTGATAATCGTCGAAACGGCGGAACCAGTGCAGCACCTGGCTCACGGCATATTCCTGCATCTGCTGCCCCATACCGGTATCTTCCAGACGAAACAGGGGAATATCTTCCGGCAGCATTTCAGGGTGTGCCTTCAGCTTACTGAGAATGGAATCCACCCCCGCACCAAGAGCAAATACCGCCTTCAAACGGCGTCCCTGAAGCATTTCGACCGGGGGATGCCAGACCAGCGCGTAGTCGGCATGTTCATTATCGCCCTGTTTCCATTCGCGAACGCGTGCGCCAGGCTGTGCCGCCGTAAGCGCGTTAATCCAGTAAGCCGTATCAAAAGTGGGGTGATAGAAGATAATATCCATAGTCATTGCCTTTTATTGCACTGTTTTATTTTCATTTTCAACTGGCTTGCCAGCATAACAAATTTATCGCTAAACCGCGTTGCTGATAAAAGAGGCGCATTTCGCACATTTCGGAATCAGGTTGCCTGAAGTTTGTCTAAACACGCTAAATTACTGAAAAAGTGGGTTGACGGCAGTACGGCTTTTCCTTACATTAGCGCCCGTCCCGACAACAACGGGATGACAATATGGTGAGGTGTCCGAGTGGCTGAAGGAGCACGCCTGGAAAGTGTGTATACGGCAACGTATCGGGGGTTCGAATCCCCCCCTCACCGCCATATTCATGATGAGAGCTCGTACGAAAGTACGGGCTTTTTTCTTTTATATTCTCGTAAGGGGGGATGAGAACCCCCGACCGGGGTTCGGCAACTGGCGACAGCCAGTTGGACAGACTGAGAGCGTAGCGAACAGGCTGCCCGAAGGGCGAGCGAAGCGAGTCAATCCCCCCCCTCACCGCCATATTTGAAGAAGAGCTCGCATGAAAATGCGGGCTTTTTTTTCACATGTTGCACGCCTGTGGAGGATTCGAACTTTGCAGCCCCTGCGGTAATTGTGTCGGGTGGCGCTACGCTTACCCGACCTACAAAAAGCTAGTCTTCAACCATCTTTGCATACTCTTCGGTGAGAAAATCCACCAGCGTCCTGACCGATGGCAGCAGGCCGCGCCGGGATGGATACACCGCGTGGATCACTTCCCGTCTGGGTTCCCAGGCATTCAGCACCCGAACAAGTTCACCTGAAGCCAGCTGATCCTTCACCATCAAAATGGGCAGCTGTACCACGCCCACGCCCGCCATCGCCGCCTCCCGCAGCGCCAGCATGTCGGTAGTCACCAGGCGCGGCGTGAAGTGAATTTCTGCCTTTGCGCCCTCCGGCCCGCTCAATTCCCACTTATGCAGGTGCTTGCCCGCCCCTATACTTAACCCCGGCCACTCGCTGAGTTCAGAGGGCATCGCCGGGTTGCCCATCCGTTCAATCAGTGCCGGCCCGGCAACCAGACAGTGTCCCCTGTCCGCCAGCACCCTTAATACCAGATCGCTGTCATCAAACGGGCGCGGACGAACGCGGATCGCCACATCCACCCCCTCCGCCACCAGATCGACCCGGCGGTTGGTGGCTTCGAGCTGAAGGTTGATCCCCGGATAGCGCGCCATAAACCGCGCCAGCATGGGCCCCACGTGAACGTGCAGCAAGGTGACAGGACAGGTGATCCGGACCATACCACGCGGCTCAGCCTGTAAAGCAGCCACCGCCTCCTCCGCAGCTTCAGCCTCCACCAGCATAGCTTTACAGTGCTGATAGAATGTCTGCCCCACCTCCGTCACCGCAAACTGCCGCGTGGTACGTTGTATCAACCGAACACCCAGGCGTTCCTCCAGCTGCGCAATCCGACGGCTCAGTTTCGACTTAGGCTGATCGAGCGCCCGACCCGCCGCTGCAAAGCCGCCATGCTCCACCACCTTCACAAACCATACGAAATCATTGAGGTCCTGCATACGCCTCCATTGTTCCATTTAAGGAACAGTGAATGTCATTTTTGCTATCTACCGGGATATTAACCCTGAATATAAGCTAATTCCATCAACAGGACATCAGGAGTTAATCATGAAAAACGTAACAGGCGTGTATACCGCACCTCGTCCGCACTGGGTCGGTGACGGTTTTCCGGTTCGTTCGATGTTTTCTTACCAGACGCATGGCGAGCCCCTGAGCCCGTTCCTGCTGCTGGACTACGCCGGACCGCATACCTTCCCGGCGGATGGCGCGAAACGCGGCGTGGGCGAGCATCCTCATCGCGGTTTTGAAACGGTAACCATCGTCTACTCAGGCGAAGTGGAGCACCGTGATTCAACCGGCAGAGGCGGCGTTATTGGTCCAGGTGACGTGCAGTGGATGACGGCGGGCGCAGGCATTTTGCACGAGGAGTTCCACTCCAGCGCGTTTTCGCAGAAAGGCGGTGAACTGAAAATGATGCAGCTGTGGGTCAACCTGCCCGCCAAAGACAAAATGGCGACGCCTGGCTACCAGAGCATCACTCAGGCGGATATCCCGGTGGTCACCCTGCCGGATAACAGCGGAACATTGCGCGTGATTGCTGGCCGCTTTGGAGAGGTAACCGGCCCGGCGCATACCTTCTCACCGCTGAACGTGTGGGATCTCGCGCTGCGCCAGGGTAGCCATCTGACGCTCAATCAGCCCGAAGGCTGGAGCACGGCGCTGGTTGTCGTTGAAGGCAGCGTGACGATGAACGGCACCACGCCTGCCGGTGAGGCGCAACTGGTCGTGCTGAGCCAGAGCGGTGACAAACTGCATCTCGAAGCCAGCAGCGATGCCAAAGTGCTGCTGATGGCCGGGGAGCCGCTGAATGAACCCATCGTGGGCTATGGCCCGTTTGTGATGAACAGTAAAACCGAAATTGCCGAGGCTATTCGCGATTTCAACTCCGGCCGCTTTGGCCAAATCTAAACGTAATAAGGAGCGCATTATGTCTACCCCTGCAAACTTCAACGGTGCACGTCCCGTTATTGACGTAAACGATGCCGTTATGCTGCTTATCGATCACCAGAGCGGGCTGTTCCAGACCGTAGGAGACATGCCAATGCCTGAGCTGCGCGCCCGTGCAGCAGCGCTGGCAAAAATCGCCTCGCTGGCGAAGATCCCGGTGATCACCACGGCGTCGGTTCCACAGGGACCGAACGGCCCGCTTATCCCGGAGATCCACGCCAACGCGCCGCACGCACAGTATGTGGCACGCAAGGGTGAGATCAACGCCTGGGATAACCCGGAGTTCGTGGCGGCGGTGAAAGCCACCGGGCGCAAAACGCTGATTATCGCGGGGACGATCACCAGCGTCTGCATGGCCTTCCCGTCCATCAGCGCGGTGGCGGACGGATATAAAGTGTTTGCGGTGATTGATGCCTCCGGCACCTACAGCAAAATGGCGCAGGAGATCACCCTGGCGCGCGTGGTGCAGGCAGGCGTGGTGCCGATGGACACGGCTGCTGTTGCTTCCGAAATTCAGCGCACGTGGAACCGTGAAGATGCGGGTGAATGGGCAGAGGTGTACACACACATCTTCCCTGCCTACCAGCTGCTGATCGAAAGCTACAGCAAAGCGCAGGACGTGGTGAAAAATAGCGAAGTGCTCGATTCGCAGCGTTAATCCTGCGCGCTGCGACATAAGCTGATTAAGGCTTAACCGAACAAGCACGAATGCTGAAAATCTGCTTGACCGTTTTAGCGCAACTCCCTATAGTAGCGCCCCGTTGCCCCCCAAGCGGTCAGGCAGCAAAACAATATGGTGAGGTGTCCGAGTGGCTGAAGGAGCACGCCTGGAAAGTGTGTATACGGCAACGTATCGGGGGTTCGAATCCCCCCCTCACCGCCATATTTGAAGAAGAGCTCGCATGAAAATGCGGGCTTTTTTTTCGCATGTTGTACGCCTTTGGGGGGAATGAGAACCCCCGACCGGGGTTCGACAACTGGCGCAGCCAGTTGGACAGACTGAGAGCGAAGCGAACAGGCTGCCCGCAGGGCGAGCGCAGCGAGTCAATCCCCCCGGTGCTATATGCAGTTCGGTGCGGCCTGAGCCCCTCACCCTAATCCTCTCCCCAGGGAAGAGGGGGTAAAATGCACAAAAAACAAAGCCCGGTTTCCCGGGCCTTGAACACAACAGCATATTCAATAATACGCTTGTAGTGTGCGCTGGCAGAGCGCCGAGCGGACGCAATCCTCTTTTGTGAAGCGTACCACCCCTATCATCTCATCTTCCTCAAAACGTGACATGGCATCGCTCAGGCCAGACTTAACGCCCGACGGCAGGTCACACTGGGTAATATCGCCGTTGACGATCACCGTCACGTTCTCCCCGAGGCGCGTTAAAAACATCTTCATTTGCGCAGCGGTCACGTTCTGAGCCTCGTCAAGAATAACGACCGCATTTTCAAATGTACGTCCGCGCATATAGGCGAACGGCGCGATTTCCACCTTGCCAATCTCTGGTCGCAGGCAGTACTGCATAAAGGAAGCGCCCAACCGCTTCACCAGCACGTCATAGACGGGCCTGAAGTACGGGGCAAACTTCTCGGAAATATCGCCGGGCAGGAAGCCCAGATCTTCATCCGCTTGCAGTACCGGACGGGTAACGATGATCCTTTCCACGTCCTTATGAATCAGCGCCTCCGCCGCTTTGGCGGCGCTGATCCAGGTTTTCCCGCATCCGGCTTCCCCGGTTGCAAAGATGAGCTGTTTACTCTCGATAGCATTCAGGTAGTGCGCCTGAGCTTCATTTCGCGCCACAATTGGCGATGCATCGCGGCTGTCCCGCGCCATGCCAATTGATTCTACGCCGCTCATCTGCACAAGCGAGGTGACCGATTCTTCTTCACGCTGTTTATGACTACGTGAATCCCGTCTCAGCACACGTTTTGCTTCGCGACGAGCTTTGATCACTGCTTTCTGTCTTCCCATGGATAGCACCTTGAGTTGTTGGTATTCATCACACGCGCCAGCATCGGCACGATTATGCGCACGAACATCAGAGGGTTGGCTTCCTTGTAAGCCATTGCTTGCATTACCGGATGACGATATACAACGGCTACGCGCACCGTTATGCACGTCGGTAGAAAAAGGTTGTTGAGGTGAAGGAGAGAATTTGGTGGTGAAGAAATCGCTGCCGGAGTCTGAGCCTCCGCGCCGGATACTGCGGTTGATATGTTTACCTTGTCCAGTACAGGACGCAACCATTCGCGATCTCCATAGTGAGTTAACATCACTGCCGGGAACTACCGCTGTCTTCTCTTAAGTACATCAGGAATTATCATAAATGCAACATTTATTTTACCTGAATGCAACTTTTCGGACTGCCCCTACATGGAAAATCAGTCTTATATAGAAATATTACAGAAATATAACAATAAGATAGTCTGGGAAAAAAATAATGTCCCCGCGAACTGTCGCAGGGACGATTATCAGGCTTCTATGAGACCCTGAGCGAGCCAGGCGTTCGCGTCACGCGCGCCGGGCAGGGCAAAGAAATAGCCGCCGCCGATGGGCTTAATGTACTCTTCCAGCGCTTCGCCGTTGAGCCGCTTCTGCACGGTGAGGAATCCCTTCTCCAGATCGTGCTGATAGCAGACAAACAGCAGTCCCATATCAAGCTGCCCGGAGTTGGTCACCCCCAGCGAGTAGCTGTAACCCCTGCGCATCATCAGGCTGGATTGCGTCTCTTTGGTGCGAGGATTGGCGAGGCGAATATGGCTGTCCAGCGCGATGACATCCCCGTTCGGATCGCGGGCGTAGTCGGGTTCATCGTGCTCGAGCTTCATGCCGAGCGGTGCGCCGGTTTGCTTATCGCGGCCGAAGATAGTCTGCTGCTCTTTCAGCGGCGTGCGGTCCCAGAACTCCACGTGAAACTGAATGATACGCACCGCCTGATAGCTGCCGCCCACCGCCCAGGCCGGTTCGCCCTGATCCGCCGTCACCCAGACCACCTTGTTCATCAACGCGGTATTGCTGCTGTCCGGGTTGGCGGTACCGTCTTTGAAGCCCAGCAGGTTGACCGGCGTCTCTTTCCCTTTACAGCGCGCGGCGTGGTCAGAGATAAAACCTTCCCGCTTCCAGCGCACGCTCAGCAGATCCGGGGTGTGCTTGATAATATCGCGCAGGGCGTGGATCACCGTATCCTGGGTATTAGCGCAGATCTGCAACAGCAGATCGCCGTGGCACAGCGCCGCGTCGAGAGAATCATTCGGGAATCGCGTCATTTTTTGCAGCGCTTTCGGCTTCTGCTTCGCCAGACCGTAGCGATCATCAAATAGTGATTCCCCCACCGACACGGTGATGGTCAGATTATCGGGAGCGATAAACGCCCCGAGGATCCCGGAATCCATCGGCGGCAGGCGCGGATTCGGTGTTTCCGGTGCCGGACCTCCGGCTGTGAGGAAGGCAATGCGCGTGGTTAATAGCCTGAACAGACGCTCAAGGTCGGCCTTATCACTCGCCAACGAATCGAAAGCCACCAGCATCATCGAGGCCTGCTGCGGCGTCAGGATCCCCGCCTGGTGCTCACCATAAAACGGCTGCGTTTCCATACGCGCGTCCGGGGAGAGCGTGCCGGGGGCGCTTTGCGGTTTTGCCGCATGCGCCACCGGACAGCCTCCCGCCAGGGCAAACGCGCCGCCCAGCGCCCCTACCCCTTTTAACAACCGACGTCGGGAAGGTTCCGCCACGTCGTACTCGTCATGCTCGTTCATCGCTTAATCCAGACCCAGTACGCCACGCAGCAGGGAGAGATCTTCCGCCAGCGTCGTAATCGGGCCTTTCAGCGCGTTACGGTCAGCATCGGTCAGCTTGTCGTAGGTTTCGAACCCGTCTTTGGTGCGGTATTTCGCCAGGATAGCGTCAACTTTCTTAAAATTGGCATCCACTTTCGCCAGCAGCTCGCCGTTCTCTTTTTGCAGCTGTGGCCACAGCAGATCGACAATTTTCTGTGCGCCGTCGACGTTTGCCTGGAAGTCCCACAGGTCGGTGTGGCTGTAACGATCTTCTTCACCGCTGATTTTGCTGGCGGCTACTTCTTCAATCAGACCCGCTGCGCCACCCACCACTTTCGACGGTGGGAATGCCAGCTCGCTGATGCGTTTTTGCAGCTCCAGCACGTCGCTGTTGAGCTGCTCGGCGTATTTCTCCATCCCCCTGGTGGAGTTATCGCCAAACAGGGCTTTTTCCAGACGGTGGAAGCCGGTGAATTTCGGATCGGCGGCCTTCTGCTCGTAGTCGTCTTCACGGGCGTCAATGCTACCATCGAGGTCAGAGAACAGCTCGGCAATCGGCTCGATGCGCTCGTAGTGCTGACGTGTAGGCGCATACAGGGATTTCGCTTTTTCGATATCGCCCGCTTTCACCGCGTCGGTAAAGGCTTTGGTGCCTGCCACCAGGTCCGCCGTCTCTTTGGTGACGTAGGCTTTATAGGCGGTAATAGCGTCGCCGAGACTCAGCAGCGCCGTGCCTTTGGCCGCGTCCGCCGTCGCTGCGCCTTTGACGATCAGCTTACCTTTCGGGTTAGTCAGCAGGCCGCAGGTCATGTCATATTCCCCGGGCTGAAGATTTGCGGTCATCTTCTGGCTGAAGCCCGGCGCGATATTCTCGCGCTCTTCCACCACCATCACGCCTTTCAGGATTTCCCACTCCAGCGCCTTCTGGCTGTGGTTCTGAATAATAAACTGGGTTTTACCGCTGTTAACCGTGATGGTCATCGGCTCACACTGTTTATCGTTGACGGTGACTTTGACCTGCGGAATATCTGCTGCCTGAGCGGCGAAGGCAGACACGAACAGCGCGGCGATGCCTGCGCATAACGCACTACGACGGAACTGAATGGCCATGACTCTTCCCTTTAAAAGTATGTTGTAACTAAAACAGCACTTACGGCGCAACGCGCGACGTCTGCGAGCCGGTACGTGGCGGCATAGCGAACAGGATCAGCGCCGGAACCAGATAGATAAAGTACATCGCCACTTCGCTGACGCTCGGCGTTTCCTGGTAGCCGAAGATCCCTTCGAGCAGGGTACCGGTCAGTGAATGGGTCGACAGGACGTTGCTGAGATCGAACGCCACGTCCTGGAAGTGGTTCCACAGGCCCGCTTCGTGGAAGGCGCGGATCGCCCCTGCCGCCAGTCCCGCGGCCACCAGCAGAATAAACAGGCTGGTCCACTTGAAGAACGCGCCCAGGTTAAGACGAATGCCGCCCCAGTAGAGCAGGAAGCCAAGCACAACCGCCGTGGCCAGCCCGAGCATCGCGCCCAGCGGCGGCCAGATGCCCACGTCCTGCTGAAAAGCCGCGAGCAGGAAGAACACGGACTCCAGGCCTTCACGCGCCACGGCGAAAAAGACCATCATGATCAGCGCCCAGCCGTGGTGGTTGCCTTTTTGCAGGGCGTTATCCACCGCCTGCTCAAGCTGTACCTTCACGTTACGGGAAACTTTGCGCATCCAGAACACCATCCAGGTGAGGATCACCACCGCTATTACGGCAACAATGCCTTCAAACAGCTCCTGCTCTTTCTGCGGAAATTCACCGGTGGTTTCGTTGATAAGAATACCCAGCCCCAGGCAGAGCGCCGCGGCAAGGAAAACGCCAACCCACATCACGCCAATCCAGCGTCCGCGCTGGGTACGCTTCAGATAACTGGCGATAAGGCTAACAATCAGGGCCGCTTCAAGGCCTTCACGTAACATAATGAGAAAAGGAACAAACATGCCGACACCTTAAATGTTTATCGCGGTCAACTGATGCAAAGAAAGGTAAATTCTTGTGATAGTGATTATCATTACGGCAACAAGAAAAACAAGCGAAATGTGTTGCGTTTTGATGACCAGATGTAAACGCATTGCGGAGTAATAATTGCCTGAGTAACCGTTGCGTTTATAAGGTATAACGAAAATGCCCATTTACGGTTAACCGGGGCTGTGGCTAAATGTCCACCTCGAAAACCAACTGAAAATAACCCATGTTTAAAATTGTCCATTTCCTGCTGGCGCTGGTGATTATTCTTGCTCTTGCCTGGCTGGTGAGTTTCGACCGCCGAAAAGTTCGTATTCGTTTCGTTTTACAGCTGATCGTGATTGAAATTGCGCTGGCGTTCTTTTTCCTGCATGCAGAAAGCGGTCTGTTTATTATTAAATACGTCTCCGGTTTCTTTGAGTCGCTGCTTAAATTCGCTGCCGAAGGGACGAATTTTGTCTTTGGCGGGATGGGTGAAAAAGGGCTGGCGTTTATTTTCCTTGGCGTGCTCTGCCCCATTATTTTTATCTCGGCGTTGATTGGTATTCTTCAGCACTGGCGCATTCTGCCGATCTTTATTCGGGTGATCGGGACGCTGCTGTCAAAACTGAACGGCATGGGCAAGCTGGAATCCTTCAACGCGGTGAGCTCGCTGATCCTCGGTCAGTCGGAAAACTTTATTGCCTACAAGGGCGTACTCGGGGATCTCTCCTCGCGTCGTCTGTTTACGATGGCTGCCACGGCTATGTCGACGGTGTCGCTGTCGATTGTCGGGGCCTATATGACCATGCTCGACGCCAGATTTGTCGTCGCGGCGCTGATCCTGAACATGTTCAGCACCTTTATTATTCTTTCGGTCATTAACCCGACCCGCCCGGAAGCGGAGCCGGATATCAAGCTGGAAAAACTGCACGAATCCCAGAGCTTCTTTGAAATGCTGGGCGAGTATATTCTGGCCGGTTTTAAGGTGGCAATGATTATTCTGGCGATGCTGATTGGTTTTATCGCCCTTATTAGCGCCGTTAACGCCCTCTTCTCCAGCATATTTGGCATGAGCTTCCAGCAGATTCTGGGTTATGTGTTTTATCCGCTGGCGTGGCTTATTGGTATTCCGTTGAGCGATGCCTTAAACGCGGGGAGCATTATGGCAACTAAACTGGTGGCGAATGAATTTGTGGCGATGATCGAGCTGCAAAAAATTGCCCATCAAATGTCACCTCGCGGGCTGGGTATTTTGTCCGTGTTCCTGGTGTCGTTCGCTAACTTCGCTTCCATTGGCATTGTGGCGGGGGCAATAAAAGGTCTGAACGAGCAGCAGGGCAACGTGGTGTCGCGGTTTGGTTTGCGTCTGGTGTACGGCGCGACGCTGGTGAGCCTGCTTTCGGCGAGCTTTGCGGGGTTGGTGTTGTAAGTTTTGTGCGGTTAATGCCCGGCGGCGCTTCGCTTGCACGGGCCTACGATACAATAACGGCGGGATTTCCCGCCGTTTTTCATTAAAACTGCACGTACACCGGCTGGTCAACCCGCATCACCGACTCCTGCGCGAAGCGTGACTTATAGATCCCGCGCAACGCTTCAATATTCTTCTCACTCTGCGCGTCTTTCCCGTGGATCAGCATCAGCGCCTTGCTCGGCTCGCGCGCCACCTTGCCGTCGTTACCCAGCCACTGACCACGGGCATCAAACACCGTTAAGCCATCGCGAAAACGCGGCGTCACGTCCTGGTCAACAAACTGCTGCCACTCGCTGCCGGTAATCTGCGCCCCTGCCGGGCGATTCAAGCCAAAATAGAGCGTGGTCTGCTGCATCTGGTTATCCGCTTTGCAGGTTTCCACCGGCACGTGCTGCGCGGGTGCGTTACAGCCCGCCAGCATCACGAATGCTGCCACCATTAACCCTGTTTTAATTCTCATTGATGAAGACTCACATAGGTGAAAGGACTATCCCCTCTCCCCACCGGGGAGAGGGTTAGGGTGAGGGGAGATTACTCAGCCTGAAGCTTAGTCGGCGGCGCAGTGTGGTAGTGCGCGTCGGCTTCCGCAAAGCGTTTCTGCATGGAGGCAGACGGTGCTTTACCCAGCAGGCTGAAGACCACGATACCGATGCTGCCGAAGATGAAGCCAGGAATGATTTCGTACAGGCCCAGCCAGGCGAACTGTTTCCAGACGATAACGGTCACCGCACCGATAATCATCCCCGCCAGAGCGCCGTTGCGGGTCATGCGTGACCACATGACGGAGAACAGGACTACCGGCCCAAACGCGGCACCGAAGCCCGCCCACGCGTAGCTCACCAGCCCCAGCACGCGGTTTTCCGGGTTTGCTGCCAGCGCAATCGCCACCAGCGCAACCAGCAGCACCATAAAACGCCCTACCCACACCAGCTCTTTCTGGCTCGCGCCCTTACGCAGGAACGCTTTGTAGAGGTCTTCGGTGATGGCGCTGGAGCACACCAGCAGCTGACAGCTCAGGGTGGACATCACCGCCGCCAGGATCGCGGAGAGCAGAATACCGGCAATCCAAGGGTTAAACAGAATCTGCGCCAGTTCGATGAACACGCGCTCGGCGTTCTGGTTCACCGCGCCCGCCTGCGCCGGGTTGTTATTAAAGTAGGCGATACCGAAGAAACCGACCGCACACGCGCCCGCCAGACACAAAATCATCCACGTCATGCTGATGCGACGCGCGTGAACGATGGTATGGTGAGAATCCGCCGCCATGAAACGCGCCAGAATGTGCGGCTGGCCGAAGTAGCCCAGGCCCCAGCCCATCAGGGAGACGATGGCGACAAAGTTCAGCCCTTTCAGCATATCGACGTTTTCGATGCTCTTCTGCTTGATCACTTCCAGCGATTCGCCAAAGCCGCCGACGGTGAAAATGACAATCACCGGAGTCAGGATCAGGGCGAAGATCATCAGGCTCGCCTGCACGGTGTCGGTCCAGCTTACCGCCAGGAATCCGCCCACGAAGGTATAGAGGATGGTCGCGGCCGCACCGGCCCACAGGGCGGTTTCATAGCTCATGCCGAAAGTACTTTCGAACAGACGCGCGCCCGCCACGATGCCGGAAGCACAGTAGATGGTGAAGAACAGCAGGATCACCACCGCAGAGATAATGCGCAGGATACGGCTGTTATCTTCAAAGCGTCCGGTGAAGTAGTCCGGCAGCGTCAGGGCGTTGTTGTTGGCTTCGGTATGCACGCGCAGACGGCCTGCTACCAGCTTCCAGTTGATCCATGCGCCAACGGTCAGGCCGATGGCGATCCAGCTTTCGGAGATACCGGAGATGAAAATCGCGCCCGGCAGCCCCATCAGCAGCCAGCCGCTCATGTCGGAAGCGCCCGCAGAGAGTGCGGTGACCATCGGGCCTAAGCTGCGCCCGCCGAGGATGTAGTCGTCAAAGTTTTTAGTGGAACGCCATGCCAAAAACCCTATCAGGATCATGCCAAAAATATAAACGAGAAATGTCACCAGCATCGGTGTGCTAATAGCCATTCAAATTCTCCAAAATGTCGAGCGACAACCGTCCGGGTTGCCTTGTTATGTCATCACCGGAACGTAGTGATGTGTGTATGTGTTTCCGTTGGGCGCGCTATCCTGCCGTATACGCATCCCACTGACAAACGATTTAACACTGCATTTACATGAATTTCATCACTGGTTTTATACGTCTTTCCTATAGGTTGCACTCGCTCACGCTTTTACGGGTTGCACCTTTAAAAAGTGTTAAGCACCGCATAAAAACTGGGCTCAGAAACGGCCGCACGTTCTTTTTCACAGCTAACTAATCGTTAACAATCCATTCATTTTCCAGCTTGCAGACCAGGTCACATTTAACACGGTTGCACAAAGTTGCAACATGGTGGATATTTCACGCTATCAACAGAACGCTATTACAGAACAACAGGAGTTTTGGCATGGGGATGACCACCATGGGGGTTAAGCTGGATGACGCTACCCGCGAACGGATTAAAACCGCTGCGACCCGCATCGACCGCACACCGCACTGGTTAATCAAGCAGGCGATTTTTAACTATCTGGAAAGACTGGAGAGTGAAGAAGGTCTGCCGGAGCTGCCTGCCCTGCTGGCGGGCGCAGCGAACGAAAGCGAAGAAGCCGCGACGGCCGTTGAGGAGAACCACCAGCCGTTCCTCGAATTTGCCGAGCAGATCCTGCCGCAGTCCGTCAGCCGCGCCGCCATTACCGGCGCCTACCGCCGTGCCGAAACCGACGCCGTGCCGATGCTGCTGGAGCAGGCGCGCCTGCCGGAAGCCGTTGCCGCTCAGGCGCACAGCCTGGCGTATCAGCTCGCCGACAAGCTGCGTAATCAGAAAACCGCCAGCGGACGCGCCGGTATGGTGCAGGGTCTGTTGCAGGAGTTCTCCCTCTCCTCGCAGGAAGGCGTGGCGCTGATGTGTCTGGCGGAAGCGCTGCTGCGTATTCCGGATAAAGCCACCCGCGATGCCCTGATCCGCGACAAAATCAGCAACGGCAACTGGCACTCCCACATTGGCCGCAGTCCGTCGCTGTTCGTTAACGCCGCCACCTGGGGCCTGCTGTTTACCGGCAAGCTGGTCTCCACCCATAACGAAGCCAACCTGTCGCGCTCTCTGAACCGCATCATCGGCAAGAGCGGCGAGCCGCTGATCCGCAAGGGCGTGGACATGGCGATGCGCCTGATGGGCGAGCAGTTCGTCACCGGGGAAACCATTGCCGAAGCGCTGGCGAACGCCCGCAAGCTGGAAGATAAAGGCTTCCGCTACTCCTACGACATGCTGGGTGAAGCGGCGCTGACCGCCGCCGACGCGCAGGCCTACATGGTATCTTACCAGCAGGCGATCCACGCCATCGGTAAAGCGTCCAACGGTCGCGGTATTTATGAAGGCCCGGGCATCTCCATTAAGCTCTCCGCCCTGCACCCGCGCTACAGCCGCGCGCAGTACGACCGGGTGATGGAAGAACTCTACCCGCGCCTGAAGTCCCTGACCCTGCTGGCGCGCCAGTATGATATCGGCATTAACATCGACGCCGAAGAGGCGGACCGTCTGGAGATCTCCCTCGATCTGCTGGAAAAACTGTGCTTCGAGCCGGAGCTGGCGGGCTGGAACGGGATTGGTTTCGTTATCCAGGCCTACCAGAAACGCTGCCCGTTCGTCATTGACTACCTGATTGACCTGGCCAGCCGCAGCCGTCGCCGCCTGATGATCCGTCTGGTGAAGGGCGCCTACTGGGACAGCGAAATCAAACGCGCCCAGATGGAAGGTCTGGAAGGCTATCCGGTCTATACCCGCAAGGTCTACACCGACGTCTCCTACCTCGCCTGCGCGAAAAAACTGCTCGGCGTGCCGAACCTGATTTATCCGCAGTTCGCCACCCACAACGCCCACACCCTGGCGGCGATCTACAGCCTGGCGGGTCAGAACTACTATCCGGGCCAGTACGAGTTCCAGTGTCTGCACGGCATGGGCGAACCGCTGTACGAGCAGGTGACCGGTAAAGTGGCCGACGGCAAGCTGAACCGTCCGTGCCGTATTTATGCCCCGGTAGGTACTCACGAAACTCTGCTGGCCTACCTGGTGCGTCGTCTGCTGGAGAACGGGGCGAACACCTCCTTCGTTAACCGCATCGCCGATACCACCCTGCCGCTGGACGAACTGGTGGCCGACCCGGTACAGGCCGTTGAGAAGATGGCGGCGCAGGAAGGCCAGATTGGTCTGCCGCATCCGAAGATTGCCCTGCCGCGCGAGCTGTATGGTGCAGGTCGCGTCAACTCGGCGGGTCTGGATCTCGCCAACGAACACCGTCTGGCCTCGCTCTCTTCTGCCCTGCTTAACAGCGCATTGCAGAAGTGGCAGGCCAGGCCGATCCTTGAGCAGTCCGTTGAGGACGGTGAAATGCAGCCGGTGATCAACCCGGCAGAGCCGAAGGATATCGTCGGCTACGTGCGCGAAGCCACGGAAACGGAAGTGGAGCAGGCCCTGGAGAGCGCGGTGAACAACGCGCCAATCTGGTTTGCCACCCCGCCGCAGGAGCGTGCCGCCATTCTGGAACGCGCGGCGGTTCTGATGGAAGATCAGATGCAGCAGCTGATCGGCATTCTGGTGCGTGAAGCGGGTAAAACCTTCAGCAACGCCATCGCCGAAGTGCGCGAGGCGGTCGACTTCCTGCACTACTACGCCGGTCAGGTGCGCGATGATTTCGACAACGAAACCCACCGTCCGCTCGGCCCGGTGGTGTGTATCAGCCCGTGGAACTTCCCGCTGGCGATCTTCACCGGCCAGATTGCCGCGGCCCTTGCCGCAGGCAACAGCGTGCTGGCAAAACCGGCAGAGCAGACCCCGCTGATTGCCGCCCAGGGCATTAACATTCTGCTGGAAGCGGGCGTACCGGCGGGCGTGGTGCAGCTGCTGCCAGGGCGCGGTGAAACGGTCGGGGCCAAACTGACCTCCGATAACCGCGTACGCGGCGTGATGTTTACCGGTTCTACCGAAGTGGCCTCCCTGCTACAACGCAACATCGCCACCCGTCTGGATGCGCAGGGCCGTCCTACCCCGCTGATCGCTGAAACCGGCGGCATGAACGCCATGATCGTGGACTCCTCCGCACTCACCGAGCAGGTCGTCGTTGACGTGCTGGCCTCTGCCTTCGACAGCGCGGGCCAACGCTGTTCCGCCCTGCGCGTACTGTGCTTACAGGATGACGTGGCTGACCACACGCTGAAGATGCTGCGCGGTGCGATGGCGGAATGCCGCATGGGCAACCCGGGCCGTCTCACTACCGACATCGGGCCGGTGATCGACGCGGAAGCCAAAGCCAACATTGAAAACCACATTCAGACCATGCGTGCAAAAGGCCGTCCGGTGTTCCAGGCGGTGCGCGAGAACAGCGAAGATGCCCGCGAGTGGCAGACCGGCACCTTCGTGCCGCCAACGCTGATTGAGCTGGCAAGCTTCGACGAGCTGAAAAAAGAGGTCTTCGGCCCGGTACTGCACGTGGTGCGCTACAACCGTAACAACCTCAACGAGCTGATCGATCAGATCAACGCCTCCGGCTATGGCCTGACGCTTGGCGTGCATACCCGTATCGACGAAACCATTGCCCAGGTGACCGGCAATGCCAAAGTCGGCAACCTGTACGTTAATCGCAACATGGTTGGCGCGGTCGTGGGCGTGCAGCCGTTCGGCGGTGAAGGCCTCTCCGGCACCGGTCCGAAAGCGGGCGGCCCGCTCTACCTGTACCGTCTGCTGGCTAACCGCCCGGAAAATGCGCTGGGCGTGACGCTGGCGCGTCAGGACGCGGAATATCCGGTGGATGCGCAGGTGAAAGCCGTGCTGACCCAGCCGCTGGACGCGCTGATTAAGTGGGCTGATAATCGTCCTGAGCTGCGTGCGATTGCACAGCAGTACGGCGAGCTGGCGCAGGCGGGAACACAGCGTCTGCTGCCGGGTCCTACCGGCGAGCGCAACACCTGGACGCTGATGCCGCGCGAGCGTGTGCTGTGCGTGGCGGATAACGAGCAGGATGCGCTGGTGCAGCTGGCAGCCGCAACGGCAACGGGCTGTGAGGTGCTGTGGCCGGAAGATGCCCTGCATCGCGACCTCGCCAAACAGTTGCCAAAAGCGGTCTCGGCCCGCATTCGCTTTGCGAAGGCCGATGCCCTGCTGACCCAGCCGTTTGACGCGGTGATCTACCACGGTGATTCCGACCAGCTGCGCGAACTATGTGAGCAGGTGGCGGCCCGAAGCGGTGCCATCGTTTCCGTGCAGGGCTTTGCGCGCGGGGAAACCAACCTGCTGCTGGAGCGTCTGTACGTTGAGCGCTCGCTCAGCGTCAACACCGCGGCGGCGGGGGGTAACGCCAGCCTGATGACAATCGGCTAACGCTGTGCTAATAAGGCTCCGGAGACGGAGCCTTATTTTATTGGGGAGTGTATGAAACGATATCTTATCGCAGGCGCAGCACTGCTGCTCAGCGTCAGCGCGCTGGCCGACGAGTGCGACAAAGCGACCACCCAGACAGAACTCAGTGCCTGTGCGGCAGAGCAGTACCAGGCTGCGGATAAAAAGCTCAACCAGACGTACCAGGCCGCCATCAAACGCGCGGCAGCCCCTCAGCGCGACCTGCTGAAAAAGGCGCAGCAGGCGTGGATCGCCCTGCGTGACGCAGACTGTAAATTGATGGGTTCAGGAACCGAAGGTGGCACTATTCAGCCGATGATTATCAACCAGTGCCTGACGGAGAAAACAGCGGAGCGCGAAGCCTTTCTGGCCTCGTTGATGCAGTGTGAAGAGGGCAATTTAAGCTGCCCTTTCCAACCGGCTGATTAACGCACACGGATCCCTTCGATAATCATCCGCTGCACGTTATCCAGCGTACTTTGGAAAAACGCCTCGTCCTGGAGCGTTTTACCGGTCACCGCCTCGACCTGGGCCGCGAAGTCAGCGTAGTGCTGGGTTGAGGCCCAAATCATGAAGATCAGATGATGCGGATCGACGGTCGCCAGTTTTCCGCTGGCGACCCATCCGGCAATAATGGCCGATTTATCGTCCACCAGCTGCTTTAGATCTCCCGTCAGCTCCGCCTGCAACAGCGGCGCGCCCTGCAACATCTCCAGGCAGAACAGCCTGGATGCCTGCGGGTAATCACGCGATACCTCCAGCTTCAGGCGTATGTACTCCTCTATCGCCACCAGCGGGGCCAGCTCTTCGCGAAATGCCTTGAGAGGTGCCAGCCAGATATCGAGGATCTGCTGCATCACCGCGATATAGAGCGCCTCTTTTGACGGGTAGTAGTAGAGCAGATTGGTTTTGGATACCCCGGCCTGCTCCGCCACCTGCTCAAGGCGCGTACCGTGAATACCAAACTGCGAAAATGTCTCCAGCGCAGCGCTGAGGATCGCCTGTTTCTTGGCGCTCACCGCCTGCGAACGTTTACCGGGTGTTTTCACTGCGCCTTGTGTCATTTTCGCTCTCCTTATTGGTTTGCCATAGCATAGCAAAAGCCCTGCTTTCTCTCGACATTTTGGGGAGCGGGGCTGCACCAAATCAAAAAGGAAAATGTACGGACAGGTAGACTTAACAGCCCACTTATATTACAAATTTGATATCACTTTTTTCTCGTTAAGTAAGGGCTTTTCCCATGCCTTTAGTCATACGACAAGCAACATTAGCCGATTCAGTATTACTAAAAGAGCTTGGCTATCGCATCTATCCAGCGCACTTTAAGCATATGTGGCAGTCAGAATCAGGATTGTATAATTATTTGGAATGTGAATATTCTCTTCCTGTTATTGAGCAGAATATTAATGACAAAACATAAGCTGGTATATAGCGGAAATAGATCAGCCGATTAGTTTTGCGAAGCTGACATGGCAAGCGACTATCCCTAATACAGACATTAGTGGTGTTCTTCTTGACAAACTCTACCTTGCCCCAACTAAAACGAATCAGCATTACGGTCAATTAATGTTTAAAAAAGTCATAGATCTTGCCCGAAGTGATGGAAAAAAATTTTTATGGTTGGAGGTTCTCGAGCAAAACGAACATGCTCATAGATTCTATAAAAAGCAGGGAATGCAATACATCAGCGACATCGTTTTTGAAACAGAGTCACAGCGGAGCATACTCAAGATAATGGGGATGTGTATATAACGTCCGATTTTCGCTCACAGCGGACCTTCGGTGCTGGCTGCATCGTGTCAGGAGTGGACCTTACAAATATCAGCGCGAGAATCAATAGAGAACAAACATACCAGCTCTGGGAGAGATCGTTTCACACAGGTAAAGAACAGACGCAATCACCAATTCTTATACCAAATCCAACCTCACCCGATGGTTTAATGTTTTACTGTTATTCTTCTTTGCTGACGAGAGTAAAAAATGATTGACCACACCGGATTCAACGTCATAAATCTTGAAGACAGTAAGTAATGTTACACAAATGTTCTTGCCAGTCTTGGTCATGTTATCCGGCTTGAATTTCCGGGCAAGGCGGTAGGTTTTGGTCCCGCCCAACTCGATGAAGGGCAAGATCCTGGCGGTGCGTTCTGGTTAACACAGGGAACTCCCTCCACACCCCGAATGCATCTTGCCTTCAATGCAAAAAACAAAGAGGATGTTGAGGCATTCCACCGTGTCGCCCTCCAGGCAGGTGGAAAAGATAATGGTGCGCCGGGTTACAGGCCCCATTATCACCCTGGATATTACGCCGCGTTCATCCTTGATCCTGATGGGTACAATATAGAGGCGGTTTAACACGAGACGCGATAGTCGCTAATATACTTCCCCAATGCTGATAGACGATCCTGCGCAAATATTCAGGCAGGATCATCTGACGGGTGGTATCAGTTCAGTAAAAGCGTTGGTCAATTAATGCGTTTGGCATAATTACTTTCTCTGTATCATGAAAAGCGCTTACATCATTTCCTGTATTTCCGTTCCTCTGCTCATAGCAGCCGGTCAACTACCGTGATTTCTGAAGGTGTATCGGCTGTTATTTTACATAAATGGACGGAACTTCCTGTTTGTCAGGGTGACACGGAAAAGGACACAGGCGATACTTATCCTGGAAGATCGAGAGCTGACTGCTTTAGATTACAACAAAACTGGTCTGAAATATTGCTGAAATGGCGCGTTCCGGGTCTGAATCCCAGAAAATTGGCCCACGAAGCACCACGGTAGAAAACCCAGTTTTGCAGTATGGGGGATTATTATGGCTGAAGTCGTAGCTCGTTTTTTGTCCTCGCTAACGCTGCGGGAGTTTCGTCGTTAAATGCCTCCCATGCTCTGACGGATATAGACAGAACAGTCTGAGCATCCCGAGGAAGCAGATATTACAATGAAAGGATCAGTGATGTATAATCAATGATGCCAAAATTAACCGTGTTTTTTGTGGTATGGAGACTGCCTGCTCTGGCTTTTCTTCTTTTGGTTTTTATGGTTTTAAAATACGAGTCCGGTCTTGGGAAAATCTCACTAGCAGCATTTATTTGTTTAGTTGCAGTTGTTTTATATAGGATATTTTTGAACTGATATGTTATCAGTCCCAGTGGATATAAAATGCTGTATGTCCAAGTGATTGCGGAGAATTAAAAGAGTGAAGAAAAGACGGCTGGTGCGGCTCGATGGCTGCATCCAGCTCTTATTGGGAGTGCATCTAGTGGGATCGCATGATAGATGATTTTTTAATCAACATTGCGAGTAGTGGTTATAAATATCCCGTCCTCCCTTCTGCGATAGTTTGAAAACATTACCCGGTTCATTACACATGCGACTTTCATAAAAGTTATCCGTTGTTATATTATGTAAACAGATAAGTCGTGTTCCATAGGTAATATCTTCGCGATCACTAGGAATTACTTCGTGTTCCGGTCCATACCAATATAGTTTGGCTTTATCGCCCTTTGCAATAAATGGAGCTGGATCACCAGAAGCCTCCTTATACTCAAATGTAAATTTTTCTCCATCACAAACCATATTCACCATGCATTTTGTATAACTTGTACTATAAGACAAATCTGAACCAGTATTGGGCTCGTATACAGTTACTTTTCTTCTCTCCCGGTATACAGAGTCTATTGTAACTATTCTTCGGTTGAGTTCCTTAGGTAATCTTAGGTTTAGCTCGTAATCTTGTTTATGCTGGCAACTTTTTGATAAGTTTGTCACAGAGGAAAATAAATCTTTTTCTTGCATAAGGTTTTTTCGCATCAAACCTCGAAATTGAATGAATTCATCTGAGTATGTATGACAAAAATTAAGGAGTGTCAGGATAAAACCAAACAAACTTAGTAATAAAAATGGGACATAACATACAAATATATCAGTGCTAGATGAGTAATACGCACCTATAGAAAGTGTACATAAAATCAGACCAAGCAATACAGCTAAAGATGCAGATTTACCACGATTTCTTTCAGTGTCCATCATTCTGAACTCGATGCAATCGCAATCTCCTAGCCAGCATATCCTATAGCTATTAGGTGATATTTTATATACAATGATATAAAGATCGCTGTTTTTGGGAATGCATTCAATGGAATTAAAATTTGGTGTGACTGGTCTCAGATCGTAGTAACTTAAATAATAGTAGAACTCATTGTAGGTGATTCTTACGTATGAGGCATTGTTACCTTTCTCATCACACATTCTGTCGATTTTTACTTTGTCAAAAGGCAACCTGAGGCATTTATACATATCTTTGCGACCTAAATTATGTTTGATGTTTATGTCCTGGCACAAATTATAGAAGAAACAGGTCATGAAAACAATTCATACACATGATACATGGATTTGTGAAATATATTTACATGGTGAATTTCCCATTACCTGAAATTGGACAGAACAACCTGAACGTCCAAACTGGTGATTGCTCCGAACCGTTGAATTCACAGCCAGCAGCGGGCTTTTAGTTGTTGTCAATGGGAGGGTATTTCAGCAAAATGAGGTTACCTTTAAACACGGCAATGTTTTATGCAGTCTCCAACTATTAAATCTAGCTCCGGCAGGAGTTACTAACTCATAGAATAAAGGATGCACGGGATCGGATTATGCGTACTCATAAACAGAATAAGCCTCGTAAACTGTATTGCAGCGTCAACACGACTACGCGGCACCATTCTAATAATCCAGGTGCTGAATATTGCTGGGAACGTAATCGTAAAAGAGTCGGGGATGAACTACTGGCCAAGCGCGAGTCAATACATGGCGGACAGAAGCATGGCCGAGACTACACACCATTGTTTTATTTTCTGATCAAAAAGATTGGCAAATCGTGGAATGAAATATTCAGCGAAGTATGTGGACGTCTTGATACCACCGAGCCTGTATTCTGGTTGGTCGCGCTACATGAGCATCAGCGAAGGGATTTATTCTGCATTGGCGAAAGCAGTTTTTATCCGGGTCTGTTTGTTGATGAGAATGGAATTCTGCAAGAGGTAAATACTTCAATCACGATAAAGGATGTTAAGGTGACTTGCCGCTGCTGCACACACACACTTATATTGGAGAATCTGTACCCTGGATAGATTGAATAACAACACCTTTTATCCTGCCACGGGTGCGGCCCTCATCAGCAACGAGAGCGATTACTAACTTTTGCTTTTTGCTCAATGCGGACGACCCGCTCCCCAATCCCTTACCGCCCCTGCACCGCCATCGCGCACCGTTGCCTGTTTGCGTGCATCTATTTTGACCATTTAGTCCACTTTATTTGCACTCTATTCACCAACCTTGCGTTAACACATTAACAATAAAGCCCTTTTAAAAACTGGCATCCCCTTTGCAAAACCCTTTTCACGAGGCTGAACAGGATATGCAGGATGCAGCGCCACGTCTGACTTTCACCCACACAGAGATGAAGAGAGGTTCGTGATGAAAATTGGCGTATTTGTACCGATCGGCAACAACGGCTGGCTTATCTCGACCACTGCCCCGCAATACATGCCGACCTTTGAGCTGAATAAAGCCATCGTGCAGAAAGCGGAGCACTACCACTTCGACTTTGCCCTCTCGATGATCAAGCTGCGCGGTTTCGGCGGTAAGACCGAATTCTGGGACCACAACCTGGAGTCCTTTACCCTGATGGCGGGCCTGGCGGCGGTCACCTCGCGGATCCAGATCTACGCCACCGCCGCCACCCTTACCCTGCCCCCGGCGATCGTGGCGCGGATGGCTTCCACCATCGACTCCATCTCCGGCGGGCGCTTTGGCGTTAACCTGGTCACCGGCTGGCAAAAGCCGGAGTACGAGCAGATGGGGATCTGGCCGGGGGACGATTACTTCTCCCGTCGCTACGACTACCTGACTGAATATGTGCAGGTGCTGCGCGATCTGTGGGGCACCGGCAAAAGCGATTTCAAAGGCGATTTCTTCACCATGAACGACTGCCGCGTCAGCCCGCAGCCGTCGGTGCCGATGAAGGTTATCTGCGCCGGGCAGAGCGACGCGGGAATGGAATTTTCCTCGAAATACGCCGACTTCAACTTCTGCTTCGGTAAAGGCGTTAACACCCCTGCCGCCTTCGCGCCCACTGCGGCACGCATGAAAGCGGCCGCCGACAAAACCGGGCGCGACGTGGGCTCCTACGTGCTGTTTATGGTGATTGCCGACGAAACCGATGACGCCGCGCGCGCCAAATGGGAACGATACAAGGACGGCGCGGATGACGAAGCGCTGAGCTGGCTGACCGAGCAGAGCCAGAAGGATACCCGCTCCGGCGCGGACACCAACGTTCGCCAGATGGCCGACCCGACGTCTGCCGTCAATATCAACATGGGCACCCTGGTTGGCTCGTATGCCAGCGTCGCCAGAATGCTCGACGAAGTGGCTGCCGTGCCCGGCGCCGAAGGCGTACTGCTGACCTTCGATGATTTTCTCACCGGCGTGGAAACCTTCGGCGAGCGCATTCAGCCGCTGATGCAGTGTCGCGCCCACATCCCTGCCGTGACGAAGGAGGTGGCGTAATGACGACCCTCAACGCTCGCCCGGAAGCCATTACCTTTGACGCGCAGCGCAGCGCGCTGATCGTGGTGGATATGCAAAACGCCTATGCCAGTAAAGGCGGGTATCTGGATCTGGCCGGGTTTGACGTCTCCACCACGCAGCCGGTGATCGAGAACATTAAAACCGCCGTGCACGCTGCGCGCGCTGCGGGCATGCTCATCGTCTGGTTCCAGAACGGCTGGGACGACCAGTACGTCGAGGCTGGCGGTCCCGGCTCACCCAACTTTCACAAATCCAACGCCCTGAAAACCATGCGCCAACGGCCCGAACTCCAGGGCACGCTGCTGGCGAAAGGCGGCTGGGATTATCAGCTGGTGGATGAGCTGGTACCGGAAGCCAGCGATATCGTACTGCCGAAACCGCGCTACAGCGGCTTTTTCAATACCCCGCTCGACAGCCTGCTGCGCAGCCGGGGCATTCGTCATCTGGTCTTTACGGGCATTGCCACCAACGTCTGCGTGGAGTCGACCCTGCGCGACGGCTTTTTCCTCGAGTATTTTGGCGTGGTGCTGGAAGACGCTACCCATCAGGCCGGGCCGGATTTTGCCCAGAAAGCCGCCCTGTTCAATATCGAAACCTTTTTTGGCTGGGTCAGTAACGTCAATGATTTCTGCGACGCGCTGGATCCCCCGCTCGCCCGTATCGCATGAGGAGAACCGCTATGCCGAAATCCGTGATTTTTCCGCCGGGCACCAGCACTCCGATTGCCCCCTTCGTTCCCGGCACCCTCGCCGACGGCGTGGTGTATGTCTCGGGCACGCTGCCATTTGATAAAGACAACAACGTGGTGTTTATCAACGACCCAAAGGGGCAAACCCGCCACGTGCTGGAGACGATCAAAACCGTGATCGAAACGGCGGGTGGTACGATGGAGGACGTGACCTTCAACAGCATCTTTATCACCGACTGGAAAAACTACGCCGCGATTAACGAAATCTACGCGGAGTTTTTCCCGGGCGATAAACCGGCGCGGTTTTGCATCCAGTGCGGGCTGGTAAAGCCGGACGCGCTGGTTGAAATTGCCACCGTTGCGCACATCGCGAAGTGAGGCCGCCATGAAACTGTCCATTTCCCCGCCCCCCTTTGCGGGCGCGCCCGTGGTGGTACTGATTGCCGGGCTCGGCGGCAGCGGGAGCTACTGGCTGCCTCAGCTCGCCGTGCTGGGGCAGGAGTATCAGGTGGTGTGCTACGACCAGCGGGGCACGGGGAATAACCCGGATACCCTGCCGGAAGACTACACCCTCGCACACATGGCCGACGAGCTTGCGCTGGCTTTAGCCGAGGCCGGGATCGCCCGTTACTGCGTGGTCGGCCACGCGCTGGGGGCGCTGGTCGGCCTGCGGCTGGCCATCGATAAGCCCGACGCCCTCACCGCGCTGGTCTGCGTCAACGGCTGGCTGACCCTCAATGCCCATACCCGCCGCTGTTTTGACGTTCGCGAACGTCTGCTGCATGCGGGCGGCGCGCAGGCGTGGGTAGAGGCACAGCCGTTGTTCCTCTACCCGGCAGACTGGATGGCCGCCCGTGCCCCGCGGCTGGAGGCCGAGGACGCGCTGGCGCTGGCCCATTTTCAGGGCAAAGCCAATCTGCTGCGCAGGCTGCATGCGCTGAAGCAGGCCGATTTCAGCCGCCACGCTGCACGCGTTCGCTGCCCCGTGCAGATTATCTGTTCCACCGACGATCTGCTGGTGCCGTCCGTCTGTTCTGATGAACTGCACGCCGTACTCCCGCACGCCCGTAAAACGGTCATGCGTCAGGGCGGGCATGCCTGCAACGTGACCGCGCCGGACAACTTTAACACTCTGCTGCTGAACGGGCTTGCCAGCCTGCTGCACAGCCCAGAACCCGCTTTGTAAGGAGTTTGAATGAGCGAAGCCATCACGCACGCCGCGCTGGAAACGCTGTTTACCGGCGCACGTACCCATAACGGCTGGCTGGATATACCGGTCAGTGACGAGACGCTGCGCGAGATTTATGACCTGATGAAATGGGGGCCGACGTCCGCCAACTGCTCCCCGGCGCGCATTGTGTTTGTGCGAAGCCCGGAAGGAAAAGAGAAGCTGCGCCCGGCGCTCTCCAGCGGCAACCTTGAGAAAACGCTCACTGCCCCGGTCACGGCGATTGTCGCCTGGGACAGCGAGTTTTATGAGCGCCTGCCTGAACTGTTCCCGCACGGCGATGCCAGAAGCTGGTTTACCGCAAGCCCCGCGCTGGCGGAAGAGACCGCCTTTCGCAACAGCTCAATGCAGGCCGTGTACCTGATTTTCGCCTGCCGCGCGCTCGGGCTGGACACCGGGCCGATGTCGGGTTTTGACCGGGAAAAAGTGGACGCGGCATTTTTCACGGGCACGCTACTCAAAAGCAATCTGCTGATTAACATCGGCTATGGCGATACGACCAAACTGTACGGACGCCTGCCGCGTCTGGCCTTTGACGATGCCTGCGGGCTGGCGTAAGGAGCGAACGTGATGACACCGGATAAACAAACCTTTCGCGACGCTATGGCCTGCGTCGGCGCAGCGGTCAATATCATTACCACCGACGGCCCGGCAGGCCTGGCGGGCTTCACCGCCAGCGCGGTATGCAGCGTCACGGATTCCCCGCCTACCCTGCTGGTGTGCCTGAACCGCGGCGCGTCGGTCTGGCCGATTTTCAGCGAGAACCGCACCCTGTGCGTTAACACGCTGAGTGCCGGACAGGAGCCTTTATCCAACCTGTTTGGCGGGAAAACGCCGATGGCGGACCGCTTTGCCGCTGCCCGCTGGCAGACAGGCGACACGGGCTGCCCGCGTCTGGAAAATGCGCTGGCCTCGTTCGACTGCCGCATCAGCCAGGTGGTGAGCGTTGGCACTCACGACATTCTGTTTTGCGACATCGTATCCATCGTACGCCACCCGGCGCCGCAAGGGCTGGTGTGGTTCGACCGCGGCTATCACGCACTTATGCGACCCGCCTGTTAATCCGCATTCAGGAGACAGATCATGTTCGGACTTCCCCACTGGCAGTTGAAATCGACCTCCACAGAAGCAGGCGTGGTCGCGCCGGATGAAAGGCTCCCGCTCGGGCAGACCATGGTGATGGGCGTGCAGCATGCGGTCGCGATGTTTGGTGCGACGGTGCTGATGCCCATGCTGATGGGGCTGGATCCTAACCTCGCCATTTTGATGTCGGGTATGGGTACCCTGCTGTTCTTTTTTGTCACCGGCGGGCGTGTGCCCAGCTATCTGGGCTCCAGCGCCGCCTTCGTTGGGGTGGTCATTGCAGCGACCGGGTTTAACGGTCAGGGTATTAACCCCAACCTGAGCGTGGCCCTCGGCGGCATTATCGCCTGTGGGCTGGTCTACACCCTGACCGGTCTGGTGGTGATGAAAGTCGGCACACGCTGGATCGAGCGGATGATGCCCCCCGTCGTCACCGGGGCGGTGGTGATGGCGATAGGCCTGAACCTCGCGCCGATTGCGGTGAAGAGCGTTTCCGGCTCACCGTTTGAAAGCTGGATGGCGGTGATTACGGTGCTGTGCATCGGCGTGGTGGCGGTCTTTACGCGCGGCATGATCCAGCGGCTGCTGATACTGGTCGGGCTGATTGCGGCCTGTCTGGTCTACGCGCTGCTGGCGAACGTGTTCGGCCTCGGCAAACCGGTTGATTTCACACTGATTCATCAGGCCGCCTGGTTCGGCATGCCGCACATAACCTCGCCCACCTTTAACGCTCAGGCGATGATGCTCATCGCGCCTGTCGCGGTGATTCTGGTGGCTGAAAACCTGGGCCATTTGAAAGCCGTAGCGGGAATGACCGGCCGCAATATGGACCCGTATATGGGACGGGCGTTTGTGGGAGACGGTCTGGCGACCATGCTCTCCGGCTCGGTCGGCGGCAGCGGCGTGACGACCTACGCGGAAAACATCGGCGTGATGGCAGTGACCAAAGTCTACTCGACGCTGGTCTTCGTGGCGGCGGCGGTGATGGCGATGCTGCTCGGCTTTTCCCCAAAATTCGGCGCATTGATCCACACCATCCCGGCACCCGTGATTGGCGGCGCCTCGATTGTGGTATTTGGTCTTATTGCCGTCGCGGGGGCACGTATCTGGGTGCAGAATCATGTTGATCTGAGCCAGAATGGTAACCTGATCATGGTGGCGGTGACACTGGTGCTGGGGGCGGGTGATTTCGCCCTGACGCTGGGCGGGTTTACGGTAGGCGGGATTGGCACGGCGACCTTCGGCGCGATCCTGCTCAACGCCCTGCTGAGCCGCCGGAAAAGGGATGTACCGCAAGGAAAAGCCATCACCCCTTCCACCTGAAATACGTGCCGCATTCTTGCCGGGTGACGCTACGCTTACCCGGCCTACAATTGGCAAGTAGGCCCGAGCAAGCGAAGCGCCGCCGGGCTAAACGGACAGGGTGCGCGTTGTTAGCTATCTGCCCCTTGTTCAGCGCTCAATCCGGCAGTCGCCTTACGTCGTTTTTTTAACTTCAACTCGCTCACCAGCACCCCGGCGATAATAAATGCCGCGCCCACCAGCGCCAGCAGCGGCAGACGCTCCCCGGCGAGTCGCCCGAAAATACCCGCCCACACCGGTTCACCGGTGTAAATGACCGTCGCCCGTGTCGGGCATACGCTGCGCTGCGCCCAGTTCATGGTAACCTGGATAATGGCGCTGAAAATACCCAGCCCCAGCGCCACGACGATAAGCCCGGTAGACATCGGCGGGACGGACTCCCCTGCCGGCACCATCGTCGCGAACGCCACCAGCGACGCGGTGGCAAGCTGCACCACCGTCACCCGCTTGACGTCCACTTTTCCTGCCCAGGCGCTAATCAGAATAATTTCTGCCGCAATGGCGACGGCCCCCACCAGAGTGATGATCTCCCCCGGCCCCAGCGCCAGCAGATTATTTTCCGGCCCGGCTAATAAAATAAGGCCGATGAACGCCAGCACGATGCCAATGCACGACATCAGGCCCGGCATTCTGCCGAGGCACAGCCACTGCAACAGCGGCACCAGCGGTACGTACATGGCGGTGATGAAGGCGGATTTACTGCTGGAGATAGACTGGAGCCCCCACGTTTGCAGGCTGTAAGCCATGGCAATCGCCACGCCAATGGCGACACCCGCTTTAAGCTCTCTCAGGGTCAATCCGCGCAGGGTTTTCAGTGAAATAAGCGCCACGGCAACCGCAGCGGTTGCAAAACGCAGCCCTACAAAGAAAAACGGATCGCTCATCGTGACCGCGTACTGAACGGCAAGAAAGGTTCCGCCCCAGAACATGGTGATCAAAATCAGGATGGCTTCCTGAGGCTTAATGGAGAAGGTAAAACGGGAAACGGACATGGGACACCAGCACGAAGAATCAATCCTGTAGTGTGCGATGCCTTTGATGACAGTTCAATGTAGCAGACATAAAAAAACCGCCGGGAAACCCGGCGGCAGAGAGTTAACCCGGCATACTACTTGTTGCTGCCGTGGCTATTTTTACCCCCTTTTTTACCAGCCTCTGATGCGCGCTGAGGGTCGTTTTTAAAGTTGCCCCCGCTAGACTGGCCACCTTTACGACCTGCTTCTGATGCTCTTTCACGGTCTTCAGCGAAATTACCTGAACCACCACGATGGTTTGCCATCTCTAACCTCCAGAGTGTGAAACATTAGACATCATATTGCATTCAGTAAAAGAGGATTCTTTCACCTCGCGGCTCAAGGACAGTGCCTTTATCTGTGCCGCGTGAAACTAAGCTTAGTGTAATGCGGCTATCCGGCAAGCGAGAGGTAATATTCTGCAACATGATCTCAGCCTTTCGTATGAAATATTGAGGAAGTCATTCATAAGCCATTCTTATATTTTGAAAAATCCGCGCCGCGAAAGTTGTTTCATTTTGCTACAAAGCACGTAACGAAAAGATATTGTTATATATCAAAGAAATGCCGTTCATTTTTGCAGTCTGGCTGTGATGTCATATCTTTAAAGGAACGCAGCGATCCGCTGTAAGAAAAACCAACGAGGAGTGATGCAAAATGGCAAAAGTTCTGGTGCTCTATTATTCCATGTATGGACACATTGAAACCATGGCTCACGCAGTAGCAGAAGGCGCAAACAGAGTAGACGGCGTTGAGGTCGTGGTTAAACGCGTACCGGAAACCATGCAGGCGGAAGCCTTCGCCAAAGCCGGGGGGAAAACACAAAACGCCCCGGTCGCCACCCCGCAGGAGCTCGCGGACTATGATGCCATTATCTTCGGCACCCCGACCCGCTTCGGCAATATGTCCGGCCAGATGCGCACCTTCCTCGACCAGACGGGCGGGCTCTGGGCCTCCGGCGCGTTATACGGCAAGCTGGCCAGCGTGTTCAGCTCTACCGGCACGGGCGGCGGCCAGGAGCAGACGATCACTTCCACCTGGACAACGCTTGCGCATCATGGGATGGTCATTGTGCCGATTGGCTACGGCGCGCAGGAACTGTTTGATGTCTCCCAGGTCCGTGGTGGTACGCCCTATGGCGCAACAACGATTGCCGGTGGGGATGGTTCACGTCAGCCAAGCAATGAAGAACTTTCAATCGCCCGCTATCAGGGTGAATACGTCGCGGGTCTTGCCAAAAAACTGAACGGCTAACCTAACAGGAGGACAAGTATGCCAACTCAAGAATCCAAAGCTCACCACGTGGCGAATGGGCAAGTTTACGCAATACCTCTCCGGAGATTGCCGAAGCCATCTTTGAAGTCGCCAATTATGACGAAAAGCTGGCTGAACAGATTTGGGAAGAAGGCAACGATGAAGTGCTGGTTCGCGCCTTCAAAAAAACCGACAAAGACTCGCTGTTCTGGGGCGAGCAAACCATCGAACGTAAAAACGTCTGAACGTTCCCCCCCGCCCACGCGGGGGGTTATTTTCTATTTCGCCGCGTTATCCATCACCGCATTGAATTTATCGACAGGACAGAAGCCGTTGCCATCCACCGGACAGCCCTTCAGCTCCAGCGTCACGCGCTGCGCAGGGGATTGCAGCGACAGTACGCTGGCGTTACGCAGCTGATCTGAACTCTGGTAAACATACTCAATTTTCATCAGCTCCTGGTTAGTGTTTTTATCATGCCAGCGCTGGAAGACAATTTTACCGCCAATCGGGGTTCTTTCCTGCTGGTCGTGCAGCTGATAAGGCCTGAAGTCCAGCGCGGTCAGCAGCGAGGCGATGTTAGAGTCGTGCCCTACCAGCAGGGTGATTTTTGGCGCTTTTGCCTGGTCGGTCACCAGCGCTTTATCAATGTACTTCACCAGCGGTTTAGCCACGTTCTGCGCCACCTCCGTCGACGTAAACAGCGAGTCCTGATAGCCGTTTTTCAGCTTCGACAGCACGCGCCACTGCTGATCGGTTTTGATTTCCCCCCAGGCAACCTGGTCTGTCGGGAAGCCTTCGTAATACTGTAGCGTGAAAGCATCTACCAGCGAGTTACCCACCTTCAGCGGCCCGGAGACGCCCGGCTCTTTTTCATAATCGGCGCTGAACGTATCTTTCGCCTCCGTCAGGGAGCAGACTTTTTTCTCCTTGCAGGACGGCGAGTCGCTGTAGTTTGTCAGCTTTTCCAGCAGTTTGTAGCTTTCATCCAGCTGCATTTTCTGCCGTTCCGTCTCCATCGCTTTCAGCGCTTTCTCGCGAAACTCAGGGGAGTTATCGGTAATGACCGGATTGAAGGTGGGGTCCATGGTGCCCATTTTTTCCTGGTGATGCACAGGAACATCGCACCCGGGGAACGCGCCGGTGATAAAGAACTGCGCGGTCGCCACGGTGCGCTGGAGGCTGTTGGCGTAGGCATAGACGGTATCCGCTGGCGGGCATTCACCCGTCTTCACCATCCCCTGCTCTGCCAGCCACTCGCGCATATAGTGACCCATATACACTTCCAGTACGCCACCTTTGGTGGTGAGCTGTCCACCCGGGACGTCCCACTCCGGCCACTGCTTCGGCGTGGACTGCTCCAGCACGCTGCCGTTATTGGCAAGCGGCGCGCGCAGGTTGTGGCGGCTCATGATGAGCACCTGTTCCAGCTGATAGCCATCCGGCGTGTCCTGTGCCTGCGCCCCAAACGTCACTGAAAGCGTTCCTGCCACGGCGACAGCGAGTAGTGCTTTTCTCATCCCTTTTTCCTCATGCGTTTTTATCGTTACGCTGAGTGTGACAGACTGGTGACCGTTTTTTCGGGAAGCATTTCTCAAACTGATGAATACGTTCAGATGCTGATGCCGGTGACGATGCCGACATACAGCGCCGCCCATGCGCAGGCTGACAGCAGGCTAACGACGTAAACCTTCATCGCGCTCATCCTGAGCATGCCGGCCGCCAGCGGCACGATATAACGCAGCACCGCCAGGAAACGCGACGTGAACAGCGCGACTACGCCGTTCTTTTGCAGCTGATGCTGTACCCGCAGAATCTTATCGGCATGTTTTGCGGTGAGGCGTGACACCAGCCGGGTATGCCCCATCAGCTGGCCGATATGGTAATTCAGCACCGAACCTGCCGTAGCGCCCATCACCACCGCCAGCCACGTCATTCCGGGATGCAGACTCGACTGGCTGACGGCGATCCCCGCCATCAGCATGACCGATGCGGGCGGCAGCACCGAGGAGACCAGCACCGTCGATTTACTCAACGCCATAACAACGAGCAGCGCGAACAGATGCGTCGGATAATGCGCAAAATGATCCAGCAGCGTGTCCAGCCATGCCATTTTACTCTCTCCGGTAACAAATGAATTCTCCATTTAAAAAGAAAACAGTTAAATAAAACCTCAACATGCGTTTAATACTATTCATTTAAACCGTTCTTCAACATTATTAAAATTCCTCAGCAGCAGTTTTAAATAAGCGTATTATCCCTCTCGTTTTACAACGATCTCGTTATGGCGAGGCTCCTGTACAAATACACGTTATCGCTCTGGTGGGTTCGAGAGAACCGGCACAGGGTAAAACAGGCACTGTCGAATCAAGGCTTTGTCAGTATAACTTCCCTTGCGGGATACGGTGTACAGTGCTGAACCCAGGACGTGGGGATCTCCTTTCCGACATGCCCTGTCTTGCTCGCCCCTGAGAGATTTTATTATTCAAAGGGAATTTACTATGTCTTACGCTATTCACAACCAAAACCTGGCTTTCAATGACAGCGCCATCGCGCAATATATGAATACCGATTTTATCGTTATTGATATTTCATTATGCGTGGCTCTGGCACGCGAGCAGTTCTTTGAAAAATTAAAAGATGATGATATTCCGTCGCATATTTTTATCGAAGATAACGGTCGCCTCGCGGGTTTGATCGCCGTACGCAAATTGTTGCAGGCCACCGACACCGTGCAGCCCGTTAAGGGGTTGATGATATCGGATTTTATTCAGCTCAAACCGGAAGATGAGCGGGCGGATGTCGCCGGGCTGCTGGCGCATGCGGGTGCGGATGTAGTGCCGGTGGTGACCCACGGCAAGCTGGTGGGCTGCCTTACCGAGCGTGAAATCGCCCATCTGCTGGAAGATGACGTTACTGAAGATGCCCAGCTTCAGGGGGCGACGCTGCCGCTGGAGAAGCCCTATCTGGAAACCAGCGCCTTCAGCCTGTGGAAGAAACGCTCCGTCTGGCTGCTGCTGCTGTTTGTCGCGGAAGCGTATACCAGCTCGGTGATCCAGCATTTTGAAGAGGCGCTGGAATCCGCAATTGCGCTGGCGTTCTTTATTCCGCTGCTGATTGGCACCGGCGGAAACAGCGGGACGCAGATCACCTCGACGCTGGTGCGCGCCATGGCGCTGGGTGAAGTCCACCTTCGCGATGTGGGTCGTGTGCTGCGCAAAGAGATGAGCACCTCGTTAATGATTGCCGCCACGCTGGGTCTGGCGGGTTGCGTTCGCGCCTGGATGATGGGCATTGGGATGGAAATCACGCTCATCGTCAGCCTGACGCTGGTCTGCATTACGCTGTGGAGCGCTATCGTCTCGTCGGTGATCCCGATGGTACTGAAACGCTGCAAAATCGACCCAGCGGTGGTCTCCGCACCGTTTATCGCCACGTTAATCGACGGCACCGGGCTGATTATCTACTTCAAAATTGCGCAGTATACGCTGGGGCTGGAATAACGAAAAAACCCTGCGATATTGCTATCGCAGGGTTTTCGAATTTGGCGGAAGCGTAGAGATTCGAACTCTAGAACCCTTTCGGGTCGCCGGTTTTCAAGACCGGTGCCTTCAACCGCTCGGCCACGCTTCCAAAGTGAGGCGCACTATAAACATCTCTGAGCATGATGTAAAGCACGAATTTGCATAACATTACACGTCTTCCGTCGTCCCCTTCCGTCCCGCTGATTTCTTCGTCATCGACTGGTTAAAATGTAAACATTTATTTTTACATTCATAACGTTTATTAGATTCGCGGGTGGTCATTTAGACTCTTTTTCGCACAACACCCATTAACCGTGGATCACTGCGATAAGAGATTAGCCATGACTTTGTTTAACGACGATTATGAATTTTTTATTTATCAGTGATAACTATTACCTTTGCCATGGTGTATCAAGCTCCCTGACATCAACCCATTTGATTCGCGATGACGCGGATATTCACGATCTTGATGGGGTCGATCAGGCGATGGATTTTATCATTGCGATTGAACAGGATAAGTTACGCAATAAAACCATTCGGCAGGTCAAAAAAGTTAAGCGTGATTACATTGTCCTGATGCATGAGATAGAAGCCAACCGCGCAGTGAGAATCGATAATATTATCTATTCGTCGATGCATTTTACTGCTCACCCTTTTCAGCAGCTGATGCGCTTTTACCGGGCGCTCAGAACACACTCCTTTACGCGACGCGAATATGACGTGCTGAAGCTGTTTCATTTGGAAAACCATGAGATCGCGAAAAAGCTGCAATTGTCACAAAAAACGACCAGCACCTACCGCGTGAGGATCCTCGAGAAATTAAATATGCGCTCAAAAAACATTCTGGCGATGACCCGTGTAAAATCGGCGATCGTCGATTAAAAGCTGTAACATTTTGCCTTGCCACGGAAAAACCGGGCCGTCACGTTTCGCCCTGAGGGGGTTTGGCTGGCGCGGTATACCAGTTCTCTTTGACAACCATCACGCTGCCCTCTGGCTGCATAACAAAATTCGGGGACATGATCTGCACGTTAAATTCGTTAAACACATCCTGTATCTGGCTATGCAGTTCATTGCGGGCAACCGCGAGGGACTGATCGGGCAGCAGGCGGACCTGCAATTCGTAAGCGATATACCAGTCCATTAACCCTAACTGGCGCACCAGCGGCGGCTCGGAAAGGTCAATCCCTTTTGCCCGTTTCGCGGCCAGCTCCAGCATGGCATGCACCTGACGCCATGGGGTGTCATAACCGATAGTGACGCTGACCGTCAGATTGAGGCTGCCATCGGGCTGTAGCGCGCTCAGGTTGGTGATCTTACCGCTCACCACCACCGCGTTGGGCACGGTAACGACATAATTTTCCCGGGTAATAATTTTGGTCGCCAGCATGCCAATTTCACTGACCTTACCTTCGTTATCCGCCACCCGAATGACATCGCCTTTACGCAGTGCGCGGGAGTAAATCAGGACCAGACCGCTCATGGCATGGTTCATCACCCCTGCCGAACCCAGCGTTAACATCAGTCCAAAGAAGACGCTAATACCTTTAAACGCCAGCGAGTTTGCACCGGGAAGAAACGGCCAGGCGGCGGAGAGAGCAAATAGCCAGACGGCAACGGAAATGAGCTTACGGGTAGCCCCCACGGTTTCCGGATGTACGCCGGGAAGTTGCAGACGACCAGCCTCCACCTGATTCAGCACCATCTTAAGAAGCTTCAGAATAAAAGCGGTAATGAGGAAAATGATCAGAACAATCGTCAGCCCCGGCAAGGCCGAGACAATCGCCAGGGCGATTTGCTGCACCACGCGAAGCGTCCAGTCTCCCAGCGACGTGCCCCACACCCGCGTCCACGGAAACAGACTGAATGCCCAGCTCAGCCAGACGTAAAAGCCGATCAACCCCAGCAGGAACATCAGCAAGGCGTAAAGCCGAATCTCAATGGCGCCAATGTACCGCCGCCAGCTTTGCGGCACCCGGCTGCGATTCTCCACAATACGCCGACGGTAGACGCGCCGGAACCAGCGCCAGGATCGCCACGCGCCGTAGCAGAGCAGCAACAGCGCCAGCAGGCCAGCGGCAGCTTTTACCGTCGACAGCGCCAGCCAGCCGGAATCGTATTGATCGCGCAGCGCCATTCTCTGTGCTTCCATGCGCGCCAGCACGCGCTGTGCGGCCTGATCGAGGGTAAGATCGTCCCCTTCGTCCAAATCCCCTTCCGTCAGCAGCATCACAGGTTTACCGTTCATCACTATCAGCCGTCCCTGCTGGTTATAGCGGGTCACGGGGACGATGCTGAGCGGCTCACGCACATCCGCCTCGGTAAAATTGCGCAGGGTGTTGCGGATGCGTAAAACGCGCTCTTCCGGCGTGGTCAGGCCAAATTTCGCCTGTAGCATGACGATGGGCTGATGGAAGATATAGACCGTTCGGGCGCGCTCCTGCTCCGTAGGCGCCTGGCGGGGCTCTGCGGCATACGATGAGAAGGCGCTCAGGGCGGCAAAACAGAAC
Source organism: Enterobacter sp. CRENT-193 (assembly GCF_002787395.1). Classification (NCBI taxonomy): domain Bacteria; kingdom Pseudomonadati; phylum Pseudomonadota; class Gammaproteobacteria; order Enterobacterales; family Enterobacteriaceae; genus Enterobacter; species Enterobacter sp. CRENT-193. The sequence goes on from NZ_CP024812.1 coordinate 3,956,387, forward strand.
GCAAACGCGAGCAGGATCTTTTTCATCCTCACTCCCCCAGGTCAGAAATCTTGTTATTTTTCAGGCAACCCGCGAATGCCAAGTGGGTATGTTGAGAATAGTCCAGCCTTTCGTTTCTGCAACAAGCGACGGTGAGCGTGTTGCTCTCAATCGCAATATATGTATTATGTTATAACATAACAATTTCGGATAGCGTTCTATGTTACTTAAAAAAGGGTTATTTCTGGCTTCACTGCTCTCCATGGCACCTGCCGCTTTCGCCGCAACCACCTGGCCTCTCACGATTGAAAATTGCGGCGTAAAGCAGACCTTTACGCAGGCTCCTCAGCGCGTCGTGACCGTGGGTCAGCATGAAACAGAATTACTGCTCGCACTGGGGCTGGAGAAAACGATCGCCGCGACGTCAGTCTGGTTCGGCACGCTGCCACCCACGCTGGAGGATGCCGGGAAAAACCTCCCCCGGCTTGCGGATAATTCCCCCTCCTTTGAGGCCGTGGTAGGGCAGAAACCTGAACTCGTTCTCGCGCAGTATCACTGGCACATTGGTCCGCAGGGAGAAGTGGGAACCCGTGAACAGTTTGCGTCGCTGGGGATTAATACGTGGATCTCCCCTGCCGACTGCACGGATAAAACGGTAACGGAAACCTCAAACGCAGACGGAGCACGTAGCGCGCCGTTTTCACTGGCGGAAATTACACGGGAAGTGACAGATCTGGCGACGATTTTTGATGTTTCCGCGCGAGGTGAGCAGCTCAATCGTGCGCTGGCGGAGCGTATTAAAAAGGCCCAGGCGCGCGCCTCCGCGAAACAACTTAGCGTCGTATTCTGGTTCTCCAGCAGCCGTCTGAATGGCGATCCCTGGGTGGCGGGGAATTACGGCGCGCCTGGCTGGATCAGCCGCACGCTGGGGTTGAAGAACATTATTGACTCTCACGACGAATGGCCCGCTGTAACGTGGGAACATATTGCCCGATCGCAGCCGGACGTGATTGTTATCGCCGGGATGTCCCGCAGGCTCTATCCTGCCGATGAGGTTGAGGTAAAAAAAGCGTTCTTGCGCAGTGACCCGGTGACAAAGAACATGCCTGCGGTCAGGAACAACCACATCATCGTGGTGCCAGCGATGTCGTTAAACCCTTCATTGCGTAACGTCGATGCGGTTGAGCTTATCAGCGATCGGCTGGCTTCTTTCCAGGATGAACAATGAGTCATTTCGCTTTTGACCGCCGCCAGCAGGGTTTACTGGCAGCAGGTGCCATGGCGCTGCCGCTGATGCTGGTCTTTGCCGCCAGTATCGGGGATATGCCGGTGTCGTATGCCAGTACCGGGAAAGCGATCCTCAACGGACTGGGTTTGACCTCTTATGCGTTGCCGCAAACGGAGGAAGGTATCGTCTGGCAATATCGCATGAGCCGGGCAGTAATGGCCGCGTGCAACGGCGGCGGCCTGGCGATGTGCGGGCTGGTGTTACAGTCGATCCTGCGTAACCCTCTGGCTGAGCCTTATCTGCTGGGGATTTCCGCGGGCGCCTCGCTGGGGGCCGTCTGCGTGATGCTTCTCGGCATGGGGGGAAGCGTGATTGGCGTGAGCAGCGGTGCGTTTGTCGGCTCATGCGCCGCCTTTGCGCTCATCATGGTGATAACAAACGGGATGAGTGAAAGCCCGTCGCGCATTTTGCTGGCTGGCATTGCGGGCACCCAGCTCTTCAACGCCATGACCGCGTACGTCGTCAGCACGTCCGCCAATGCCGAGCAGTCCCGTAGCGTCATGTTCTGGCTGCTGGGAAGTCTGAGCGGCGTGCGCTGGCCTGACGCGCTGCTGGCGCTGGCCGTTACGCTGGCGGGTTTACTGGTGGTATTGCTCTTTTCACGGGCGCTGGACACCTTCACCTTCGGGGATGAGGTCTCCACCACGCTGGGGATCCCGGTTACCGCCGTGCGTATTGTCTTATTGCTGACCTGTGCCATTGTTACCGCAACGCTGGTGAGCGCCACCGGCGCAGTGGGGTTTGTCGGGCTGGTCATTCCCCATGTGACGCGCATGCTATGCGGGCCGGGCCATCGTCGCTCGATCCCGCTGACGTTTCTTATCGGCGCCCACTTTATGATCCTCGCCGATATCGTCTCACGCACGCTGATTGTGCACCAGGTTCTGCCCATCGGGGTAGTGACTGCGCTGGTGGGCGCCCCCGTCTTTGTGGCGTTGCTTTATCAAAACCGAAAGGAGCATCCATGAATATTACTGTGGCCGGGTTAACCGTAACCCGACAAGCGCAGACGGTGCTTAAGGATATCGATCTCGACCTGCCATCCGGACAGATTATCGGCCTGTTAGGGCCAAACGGCTCGGGCAAGTCGACGCTGCTGCGCTGTCTCGCCGGGCTGTTTCCACGACTCGGCGAACGCGTGGCGCTTAATGGCACAACGCTCGGCATGATGCCGCTGAAAAAACGCGCGCAGCACATGGCGTTTGTCCCGCAACATGCTGAGGTCGACGGAGAACTGACCGTTGAGGACATTGTCAGACTGGGGCGTACGCCCTACCGGAAAACATTCCAGAAAACCTCGCGCGACGATGAGGCTGCGGTTGAGCAGGCGATTGGCCTGATGCAGTTATGCCGCTTACGCCAGCGGCGATGGCACTCTTTGTCTGGCGGAGAGCGCCAGCGAAGCCAGATAGCCCGCGCGCTGGCCCAGCAGCCGCAGGTGCTGTTGCTCGATGAACCGACAAACCACCTGGACATTCAGCACCAGCTGGAGCTGATGCGGCTCGTTTCACAGCTGCCGCTTACGGTGGTGGTTGCACTGCACGATCTCAATCTTGCAGCCAATTATTGCCAGCGTCTGATCCTCCTGAAGGCCGGGCAGATCGCCGCCACGGGCGCGCCCGAAGCGGTTCTGACGCCGGCAAACATTGAGGACACCTGGTGCGTAAAAGCTCAGGTCTGCAAAGCCGACGCCGGGATCACGATAAGCTACAACATGGTGGCATGACAGAAGCCTGGCGCATAAGCAAAAAACCCCTGCGATATTGCTATCGCAGGGGTTTCGAATTTGGCGGAAGCGTAGAGATTCGAACTCTAGAACCCTTTCGGGTCGCCGGTTTTCAAGACCGGTGCCTTCAACCGCTCGGCCACGCTTCCTAAGTGAGGCGAACTATAAACACCTCACCGCGCGCTGTAAAGAGTGCGCGCATTCGTTCGCTTTAAAAATAGCCAAAATGCGTTTAATCGGTTGAATAGACGACAGATTGGCCGTTTTGACAGCATAATATCCACCGCGGATCGTTAGTGCTTTTTGATGTACATATCTTTGGTGTAGTAGTACCCGAGCTTGTCTGGCGTGAAGCCCCCTACCCACGGTTTCACCAGGTGCGTGCGCACGTAATGATAGACCGGGATCGCCGGTACATCCCGTCCCAGCAGATCTTCTGCCTGCTGGTAGAATTTACCGCGCTCCTCCGCCGTTTGCGATTTCGCCGCGTTCACCAGTGCCCGATCGTAGTCCGGATTGCTGTACTGAGTGGTGTTTTGGCTGTCCCCGGTACGGAAGTTGTTCAGGAAGGTTGCCGCATCGTCGTAATCGGCAATCCAGGCGTAGCGTACCGCGTCAAAGTTATGGGTGTGCATGGTATCAAGCATGGTTTTCCACTCCTGATTTTGCAGCTTGGCCTCCACGCCGAGGTTCTTCTTCCACATTGAGCTGGCGGCAATGGCAATACGCTGGTGCGATTCCGAGGTGTTATAGAGGAGATTAAAGCTGAGCGGATGGCTGTCGTTAAATCCGGCTTCGGCCAGCAGCTTTTTCGCCTCGGCAATGCGTTTATCTATCGGCCAGCTGGCGTAATCCGGGTTCTGGAGCTTGACGCCGCCAATATCCGGCTGGCTGATGAGCCATGCCGGGCGCTGACCCTGCCCTAATACTTTATCGGCGATAATGTCTTTATCCAGCGCCAGGTTCAGCGCCTTGCGCACGCGGGCGTCGTTGAACGGCGGCCGGGTGGTGTTGAATTCGTAATAATAGGTGGCAAGCTGCGGCGATACATCCAGCTCGCTCCCCAGCGTTTTCTTCAGCTGAGCAAACTGGTTGATCGGCACCGTGTAGACAATGTCGATTTCGCCCGCTTTGTAGCGGTTAACGTCAGCAGCTTCAGAGGAAATGGGCAGATAGGTCACCTTGTTAATGACGGTATGTTCGTTATCCCAATATTTCGGGTTACGCACCGCCACAATGCGTTCGTTAACCACCCACTGTGACAGTTTATAGGCCCCGCTGCTGACGAAGTGCTCCGGTTTGGTCCACTTATCACCGAAACGGCCTACCAGGACTTTATCAATTGGCACCAGAGACGGGTGAGCCAGCATCGCCAGGAAAGCGGCGTTAGGTTGCGTGAGCGTCACTTCCAGCGTGGTGTCATTGATGGCTTTCACCCCCAGCGACTCGGGCGCTTTTTTGCCTTCTGCGATATCAGTGCCGTTGACGATACGCATACTACCGGGATAGCTGGCATACGGAGAGGCGGTTTTCGGGTCGACCAGCCGCTGCCAGCTCCAGACAATATCTTCCGCGGTGATGGGGGTTCCATCGCTCCAGGTAATGCCCGGGCGCAGATGGAACGTCCAGACGGTGTTGTCTTTATTTTCCCATTTCTCCGCCAGGCGCGGCTGGATTTCACCTGCCGGAGAGACGCTGACCAGCCCGTCGAATAAATCGCTGATAATATTGAATTCGACATCGCTTTCGACTTTATGCGGGTCGAGCGAGGCGGGTTCACTGCCGTTGTTCCTGACCAGTTCCTGCTTATCTGCCAGCTGGGTTCCTGCCGGCACGTTAGCCGCCCAGGTTGCCGTGCTGGCGCACAGGATCCCTGCGGTTAACAAAGAGAGTGTAAAGTGCGTGCGTGTTTGTGGTTTCATTTCCTTCGCCTTATTGTCTGTTTTTATGACGATCCGGAAATAACTCTTAGCGGCCTTAGGGAAATAACGCAATATTTTTCAGTGACCTATAAGAGGTTGATCTGAATACGCCCTACAAACCGCACTTCATTCTGAGTACAAAGGCTTTGCCAGAATAAAAAACCAGCATAATCCCTAAGGGGCTGAGTAAAGATGGGTAAAACCACTTTGCGTCTGCCGCGCCGTTTCCTATTCTTTGCGCTAATTACATCTGTCATAAGAGAGTGACTCATGGATCGTATAATTACTTCTTCACGCGACCGCACATCGCTACTCAGCACCCATAAGGTGCTGCGCAATACCTATTTCATGCTCAGCCTGACGCTGGCGTTTTCGGCGATCACCGCAACGGCCAGCACCGTACTGATGCTGCCTTCTCCAGGCCTGATCCTGACGCTGGTGGGTATGTACGGTCTGATGTTCCTGACCTACAAAACCGCGGATAAACCGGTGGGGATTCTCTCCGCGTTCGCCTTTACCGGCTTCCTGGGCTACATTCTGGGGCCAATCCTGAATGCCTATCTGTCTGCCGGAATGGGCGACGTGATTGGTATGGCGCTGGGCGGTACCGCGCTGGTGTTCTTTTGCTGCTCGGCCTACGTGCTGACCACCCGTAAGGACATGTCCTTCCTTGGCGGTATGCTGATGGCGGGTATCGTGATTGTACTGGTCGGTATGCTGGCGAACATCTTCCTGCAATTGCCTGCGCTGCATCTGGCAATCAGCGCGGTGTTTATCCTGATTTCATCCGGCGCAATCCTGTATGAAACCAGCAACATCATTCACGGCGGTGAGACGAACTATATCCGCGCCACCGTGAGCCTGTATGTGTCGCTGTACAACATTTTTGTCAGCCTGCTGAGCATCCTGGGCTTCGCCAGCCGCGATTAACACACCGTGCTGTGAACAGGGCCCCGCTTATGCGGGGCTTTGTTTTTTTTGGTAAACTTAGGCGGTTTTTGACTAACGCGTGAATGAATATGTTGAGTTTTGAAGGCAAAGAGATCGAAACCGATAACGACGGTTATCTGAAAGAGAGCAGCCAGTGGAGCGAAGCGCTGGCGGAGAAAATTGCGGATAACGAAGGAATTACCCTCTCCCCGGAACACTGGGAAGTGGTGCGCTTCGTGCGAGAATTTTACCTTGAATTCAACACGTCGCCAGCTATCCGCATGCTGGTCAAAGCCATGGCGAATAAATTTGGCGAAGAGAAAGGCAACAGCCGTTATCTGTATCGCCTGTTTCCGAAAGGCCCGGCTAAACAGGCGACAAAAATCGCCGGCCTGCCAAAGCCGGTAAAATGCATTTAATAGCGAATACTGAAGTCAGCGTATTCCCGGCCGGGTTGATGCGGTTCCGTTAGCACCTTATCAACCCGCGCGCTGCGCGGCCCGCCCGCTTTCAGCCACGCCACCAGCTTCTCAACCCGATCCGCCTCACCGCAGGCCACAACCTCCACGCTGCCATCATCCATGTTACGCGCATACCCCGTCAGCCCGAGCTGAAGGGCTTCGCGCTGGGTGCTGTAGCGGAATCCGACGCCCTGTACAAGGCCATGGACCCAGGCAATGGTGCAAACATTTGACATCATCCTTCTCCTTATCCGACTGGCGCGTTGCATTTCCTCACTGAAGTCGGGAAAATGGCGGCCATTTCATTGGAATCGACAGAATAGCAAATTATGAGTGTACGTTTAGTGTTAGCCAAAGGGCGCGAGAAGTCATTACTGCGCCGTCATCCCTGGGTCTTTTCCGGCGCGGTTGCCCGCATGGAAGGTAAAGCCAGCCTCGGTGAAACCATCGATATTGTTGACCATCAGGGGAAATGGTTAGCACGCGGCGCATACTCGCCTGCATCTCAGATCCGCGCGCGCGTCTGGACGTTCAATAAAGAAGAAGCCATCGATATCGACTTCTTTGTCCGTCGTCTGCAACAGGCGCAGCAGTGGCGTGAGTGGCTGGCAAAGCGTGACGGGCTGGACAGCTATCGTCTGATTGCCGGAGAGTCCGACGGGCTGCCGGGCGTGACCATCGACCGCTTCGGCAATTTCCTGGTGTTGCAGCTGCTGAGCGCCGGGGCGGAATACCAGCGTGCCGCGCTGATTAGCGCCCTGCAAACCCTGTTCCCGGAATGTGCCATTTACGACCGCAGCGACGTGGCGGTACGTAAAAAAGAGGGCATGGAGCTGACGCAGGGCCCGGTCACCGGCGAACTGCCGCCTGCCCTGCTGCCTATCGAGGAGCACGGCATGAAGCTGCTGGTGGACATCCAGGGCGGCCATAAGACCGGTTATTATCTCGACCAGCGTGACAGCCGTCTGGCAACGCGCCAGTACGTTGCCGATAAGCGCGTGCTGAACTGCTTCTCTTATACCGGCGGCTTTGCGGTCTCTGCCCTGATGGGCGGCTGTGCCCAGGTTGTGAGCGTCGACACCTCACAGGAAGCGCTGGATGTGGCGAAACAGAACGTTGAGCTGAACAAGCTGGATCTGAGCAAAGCGGAGTTTGTGCGCGACGACGTGTTCAAACTACTGCGTAAATACCGCGACCAGGGCGAGAAATTTGACGTCATCGTGATGGACCCGCCGAAGTTTGTGGAAAATAAAAGCCAGCTGATGGGCGCCTGCCGTGGCTATAAAGACATTAACATGCTGGCGATCCAGCTGCTGAACCCGGGCGGCGTACTGCTGACGTTCTCCTGCTCTGGCCTGATGACGACAGATTTATTCCAAAAAATCATCGCCGATGCCGCAATAGATGCGGGTCGTGATGTACAATTTATAGAGCAGTTCCGTCAGGCCGCCGATCACCCGGTGATCGCTACCTACCCGGAAGGGCTGTATCTGAAAGGGTTTGCCTGTCGCGTCATGTAACTTGAAAAGAGAAATATTGCCCGCACATAGTGTGTATGTAATGTTTCCCGGGAGGTGACTATGATTGCCAGCAAATTCGGTATCGGCCAGCAGGTCCGCCACACCTTGCTTGGATATTTGGGTGTGGTCGTGGATATCGACCCGGAGTATTCCCTTGATGAACCGTCAGCAGACGATCTGGCCGTTGACGCAGAGCTTCGCGCCGCGCCCTGGTATCATGTGGTTATGGAGGGCGACGATGGTCAGCCTGTCCATACCTATCTTGCCGAAGCGCAGCTGAGTGGTGAACTACAGGATGAGCATCCGGAACAACCCACTATGGACGAGCTTGCTCAGACCATCCGCAAACAGTTACAGGCACCAAGACTGCGTAACTAAAGGTGTAAAAAAGCCCGTCAAACGGGCTTTTTTTATTTTGCCAGCCCCAGACGGGGAATATCGATTGCCGGACAGCGATCCATCACCACTTTCAGCCCGGCATCGCGTGCCAGCACGGCCGCCTGCTCATTAATCACGCCCAGTTGCATCCACAGCGTTTTCGCGCCAATGGCGATCGCTTCCTGCGCCACGCCCCAGGCCGCTTCTGAATTACGAAAAACGTCCACCATATCCACCTTTTCCGGCACGTCCGCGAGCGTCGCATAACCCTGCTGACCCAGCAGCGTTTTCCCCGCCACCTTCGGCGAGACCGGGATCACGTGATATCCCTGGTCCAGAAGGTATTTCATGACCCGATAGCTTGGGCGATCCGGTTTATCGCTCGCGCCGACCAGCGCGATAGTGCGCGTGGTCGTCAGAATCTCGACAATGTCGTTCTCTTTCATGCTGTTCCTCCTGGTTTTTTTCAAAGTGTACGTCAAAGCGAACATCTCAACCACGCATCCCATACAGAAGTATGAGGGCAAAACGGCAGAATATGTCTATATGTTAGTAAACGTGTTTATCGAAAAATTTTGATACATTCTTACCGGGTAGTTTGTCTACAGGAGTCTGCTATGAAAACCGGCATTGCCTGGGCTGTGGTTGCGTTAATCATGCCGGTTTGTGTTTTCGCAACTACTCTCAGACTCACAACCGACATTGACCTGCTGGTGCTGGACGGGAAAAAAGTCTCCAGCTCCCTGCTACGGGGCGCAGACAGCATCGAGCTGGATAACGGCCCGCATCAGCTGGTTTTTCGGGTGGAAAAGACCATTCGCCTCGCCGACGACGAACAGCAGGTGTACATTTCGCCTCCGCTGGTGGTCAGCTTTAATACCCAGCGTATCAGCCAGGTCAATTTTCGTCTCCCGCGCCTTGAGACAGAAAAGGAGTCACTGGCATTTGATGCCTCGCCGCGCATTGAACTGGTGGACGGGGATTCCATGCCCATCCCGGTAAAGCTGGATATTCTGGCGCTGACAAAAAGGCCAAAGGGAACTGACTATGAAGCGGACACCGAGACCTACAACAGGGCCAGCAGGCGCGCCTCGCTGCCCCAGTTCGCCACCATGATGGCGGATGACAGTACCCTGCTTTCGGGCGTATCGGAGCTGGATGTACTCCCCCCTCAGTCGCAGACCCTTACTGAGCAACGTCTCAAGTTCTGGTTCCAGAATGCCGATCCGGACACGCGCGCCCGTTTTCTGCAATGGGCAAAACAACAACCTTCGTCGTAAGCCACATTTTTTTGTCCTTTCTCTTGCAGCATCAGTCAGTTCCCGTCATCGTGTAGCGAGGTAACCTCACGGATAAGATTATGGAACTGACAACACGCACACTTCCGGCGCGCAAGCACATTGCTCTGGTTGCGCACGATCACTGTAAACAAATGCTGCTTAACTGGGTTCGTCGCCATCAGCCTCTTTTACAGCATCATGCCCTTTCTGCTACGGGAACAACCGGCAACCTGATCCACCGCGAAACCGGTCTGGAAGTGAATGCCATGCTGAGCGGCCCGATGGGGGGTGACCAGCAGGTAGGCGCTCAGATTTCAGAAGGTAAAATTGACGTTCTTATTTTCTTCTGGGATCCGCTGAACGCGGTTCCGCATGATCCGGACGTTAAAGCGCTGCTGCGTCTGGCGACGGTGTGGAACATTCCGGTAGCCACCAATCTTTCAACGGCAGATTTCATCATTGAATCGCCGCAGTTTAACGATCCGGTGGAGATTTTGATCCCGGATTATCAGCGTTATCTTGCGGAGAGACTGAAGTAGTTTTTTGCCCGGTGGCGCTGCGCTTACCGGGCCTACAGAATTTGCCCGGCGCGTTACGGCTTTCTCGCCACCGGCACGTCAATACTCTTCAAAATATCGACAAACACCGACGGCTCCTCTTTGTTGAACAAGAGCCACACGCGATGGCGCGCGCGGGTTATCGCCACGTACAGTAAGCGCCGCTCCTCTGCATCCGGGAAATCTTCCGGAACAGGTAATAACGCCTCTTCCATCACGGATTCCCGCGCCGGCGCCGGGAAACCGTCGCTCCCCTCTTTTAGCCCCACCACAATCACGTAGTCGGCCTGCTGCCCTTTACTGGCATGAATGGTCATGAAATCGAGCTGTAGTTTTGGCCAGCGCGTCGCCGCTTTTTCCAGCGCCGTCGGCTTGAGGTGGTGGTAACGCGCCAGCACCAGAATTCGTTCATCCGGTTTCGCATAGCCGCTCAGTTTATCCAGCAGCGGTTCCAGCTGATCGTCCGCCAGCAGCGTGACGGCCTTTTTATCCCCAGACCTCAGGCTGTTAAGCGGTTTCGACAGCTGATGCGGGTTCTGCTGAATAAAACGGTTGGCTATTTCGCCAATCCGCGAGTTGAAGCGGTAGGTGGTGTCCAGATCGCTGCGATCGCCTTCCCCAAAATAGTGGTGGAAGGCCGTCGTGAGAGAAAGTTGCGCCCCGCTGAAACGGTAGATAGCCTGCCAGTCATCGCCCACGGCAAACAGCGACGTGTGTTTATTCTGCGCCCGCAGCGCCGAAAGCAGCGCAGCGCGCTGCGGCGAGATGTCCTGAAACTCATCCACCAGAATGTGTTTCCACGGGCTGACGAAGCGCCCTTTCTCCAGAATGATAATGGCCTGATGGATCAGCCCCGAAAAATCGACCGCGTTTTCGTCTTTCAGCGCGGTTTTCCACGCTTTCAGCATCGGCGCCATCAGCTTAACCCGCTTAGAAAACACGGCGCGGATCGACTCCGGTGCGCTTTCTATCATCTCCGCCTGAGAGCCGCCGTGCATGCGCATCAGGCTTACCCACCGGTCAAGACGAGAGCCCAGCCGGCGCGCCAGCTTTTCATCCTGCCAGAAGCTGCCCTCCGGCACCTCCCAGTTGAGTTCCTCTTCAAGCCACTGACGCCAGCCTTTCGCCTGCGCCTTTTTTTCACTGCACTGCTGACGCCATGCCTTGATAAACAGCGTCTGGCGAGCCTGAGCGTCGTTCTCCAGCTTGCTGACAACAGGGACTTTTTTGCTGCCCTGTTGAATGATGTGTAAAGCGAGGGAGTGGAACGTGCGCGCCGAGATATCCTGGGTATGCAAACGCGCCTGAATGCGCTCATCCATCTCCTGCGCCGCCTTGCGACCAAAGGCCAGCAGCAAAATCTGGTCGGCAACCGCCTCGCCCGTTGTCAGAAGCCAGCCCGCGCGTGCCACCAGCACCGACGTTTTGCCGCTCCCGGCGCCTGCCAGCACTAAAAGAGACTGCTCGCCATTCACCACGGCGCGCGCCTGGGCAGGATTGAGGGGCGATGATTCCACCGTACTGAAAAAATCGGCATATTGCGTAAGCATCGCCTCAGTCCAGGCCTGGTTATGCGCCAGACGGCTTTTCTCGATATCGTTCAGCCAGGCCTGACACTTCCGCCACGCGTCGCGGCAGTTATCAAATTCCTCAAGCCGCGCCACCGGTAAAGGCAATGCCGTCAGCGCCTGGGCAATTTTATGCTGAAGCCCGGCGGTTTGCTGGCGCGTCAGCCACTTCTGCTGCGTATTGCTTAGCGCGATATCGTCCAGCACCTGTTGCAGCACCTGTGCGGCTATCACGCTCATCTCCTGGCTCCACTGTTGCCAGCGCGTGTTCAGATGGTAGTGGAAGCGTTGGGTTTCCGCCCACTCGGTCCCGTGGAGTCGCACCACTTTGTCTGCCGGCAAGACGAACTCCAGCTCCCCCCATACCAGCCCTCGTTTACAATGAATGGCCAGTAGCTGATTAAACGGAATAAGATATTCGTGGCGTTCCCCGGAGACTTTCACTCCCGCATTGAGAAGGACAACCTTGTCGTAAGGGTGCTGCGCCAGGCGTTTGCCCATTGAAGTTGCTTTCAGTTCCATATCCTGCCGGATCCACGAGGTCATAATTTGTCAGACAGTTTAACTGCCAGTTTTAAGGTGCTCCAGCCCAAAAAAACGTTACAATCACCGGGCGTTAATCATATCGAAGGAAATGAGGGTTTATGCGTACCGTTCTGAATGTGTTGAATTTTGTCCTTGGCGGTTTTGCCACCACCCTTTCCTGGCTTTTTGCCACCCTGGTGAGCATTGTGCTCATCTTCACCCTTCCGCTGACGCGCTCCTGCTGGGAAATCACCAAACTGTCCCTCGTTCCTTATGGAAATGAAGCCGTGCACGTGGATGAGCTGGAGCCGGAAAGAAAAAATGCCCTGATGAATACCGGCGGCACGCTGCTGAATATTTTATGGCTGATCTTCTTTGGCTGGTGGCTGTGTCTGATGCATATTTTCGCCGGCATCGCCCAGTGCATTACGATTATTGGCATTCCGGTTGGCATCGCTAATTTCAAAATTGCCACCATCGCCCTGTGGCCGGTAGGACGCCGAGTTGTCCCGGTCGAAGTCGCGCAAGCCGCGCGTGAAGCCAATGCCCGTCGTCGTTTTCAGTAATAAGGACTGGCCGCTCTCATGCTAAGCCCCCTGCTTCGTCGCTATACATGGAACAGTAACTGGCTGTATAACGTCAGGATTTTTATCGCCCTCTGCGGCACCGTCGCTCTGCCGTGGTGGCTGAATGATGTGAAGCTCACCATCCCCCTCACGCTTGGGGTGGTGGCCGGTGCGCTGGCGGATCTCGACGACCGCCTGGCCGGTCGTTTGCGTAATCTGGTCATCACGCTGGTCTGCTTCTTTATTGCTTCCGCCTCCGTTGAGCTGCTTTTCCCGTGGCCCTGGCTGTTTGCCTTAGGGCTGACGGTGTCAACCAGCGGCTTCATTTTGCTCGGCGGCCTCGGGCAGCGCTACGCCACTATCGCGTTTGGCGCCCTGCTGATTGCCATTTACACCATGCTGGGCGTCTCTCTTTACGAGCAGTGGTATCAGCAACCGGTCCTGCTGCTGTTGGGTGCTATCTGGTATAACCTGCTGACCTTAACCGGGCATCTTATTTTTCCGGTTCGTGCCTTACAGGACAACATTGCCCGCAGTTACGAACAGCTGGCCCACTATCTGGAGCTGAAATCCCGGCTGTTTGATCCGGATATTGAAGAGGACAGTCAGGCGCCCCTGTACGATCTGGCGCTGGCAAATGGCCAGCTGGTCGCCACGCTGAATCAGACCAAAGCGTCTCTGCTCACCCGTCTGCGCGGCGATCGCGGTCAGCGCGGTACACGGCGCACACTGCACTACTATTTTGTCGCCCAGGATATTCACGAGCGCGCCAGCTCCTCGCATGTGCAGTACGCTGACCTGCGCGAGAAATTCCGCTATAGCGACGTGATGTTCCGTTTCCAGCGCCTGCTGTCGATGCAGTCTCAGGCCTGCCAGCAACTTGCGCGCTCAATACTGCTGCGCACGCCCTATCAGCACGATCCGCGCTTTGAACGCGCATTCAGCCACCTGGATGCAGCGCTCGATCGCGTTCAGGCCAGTGGGACATCACCGGAACAGTTCAAAGCCCTGGGATTCCTGCTCAACAACCTGAGAGCCATTGATGCTCAGCTCGCCACCATTGAGTCTGAACAGGCGATGGCGATGCCGGGCAATGACGCTGACAACCAGCTTGCCGACGACAGTCTCAACGGTTTCAGCGATATGTGGCTGCGCCTGAGCCGTCATTTTACGCCGGAATCCGCCCTCTTTCGCCATGCGGTAAGGATGTCGCTGGTACTGTGCGTCGGCTACGCGTTTATACAGATAACAGGATTGCACCACGGCTACTGGATCCTGTTGACCAGCCTGTTTGTCTGCCAGCCGAACTATAACGCTACCCGCCATCGGCTCGCGCTGCGTATTGTCGGGACATTAGTCGGGGTCGCCATCGGGCTGCCGGTGCTCTACTTTGTGCCATCCGTAGAAGGGCAACTGATCCTGATTGTGATTACCGGTGTACTGTTCTTCGCTTTCCGCAATGTGCAGTATGCCCACGCCACGATGTTCATCACGCTGCTGGTGCTGCTCTGCTTCAATCTGCTGGGTGAAGGCTTTGAGGTGGCCCTCCCCCGTGTGATTGACACGCTAATCGGCTGCGCCATCGCCTGGGCGGCGGTGAGTTTTATCTGGCCTGACTGGCGTTTCCGAAATTTACCGCGCGTGTCCGACAGAGCAATGAACGCCAACTGCCGCTACCTGGATGCTATTCTTGAGCAATACCATCAGGGTCGCGATAACCGTCTGGCCTATCGGATTGCCCGTCGCGATGCGCATAACACTGACGCAGAGCTGGCTTCCGTTGTCTCGAATATGTCAACTGAGCCGCGCGCTACGGCAGAAATCCGTGAGACAGCCTTCCGCCTGCTGTGTCTGAACCACACGTTCACCAGCTATATCTCTACCCTTGGCGCCCACCGAGAGAAACTGACAAATCCGGGCATCCTGGCGCTGCTGGACGACGCCGTTTGCTACGTTGATGATGCGCTTCATCATCAACCTGCGGATGAGCCACGGGTTCACCAGGCACTGGATGAACTGGTGCAACGTATCGCACACCTTGATCCAGGCACCGACAACAAAGCTCCACTGGTCCTTCAGCAAATTGGCCTGCTTATCGCTTTGCTGCCGGAAATTTGTCGGCTGCGACAGCAGATCGCTACCTGGCGGAATGATGGCCCTGCGACTCAGGCAGCGCATTAAACCACTCCGTAAGCTCCCGGCGAATATCCGCCGGGAGTGCCGCTTCATGTAACCCTTCAATCGCGCCTTCAAGCGCGAACAATACCCGGATACTCAGCGCTTTATTCTTCGAGCGCATTTTCAGCCAGCTCGTCTTCGCCCCCAACTGTCGTAGCGTCTCTTCATTGGTAATGCCCGCCTCCATAAGCAGGACCTCAATCTGAAAGGTCAGGTTCGGCAGATCTTTAAGCCGGTTACGCTGATGGCGCTGGTAGCGCTCTTTCCTGGCGGCATCGAGCGCAAACGAGGAGAGCTGAAGCAGTTTTTCCCTGTTTTGCCACAGACCTTCGTCCACACGGTAGTAATTAAGCAGCACTGGGCGTCCTCGTTTCATCAGGGTCAGAAAAGAGGAAGCGTTTTTTACACAGTATTTTGCACTTTGCTCACAGGCGCGAAGGTACAGCTCGCCGTCAGACACCATCGCGAACACCGCTTCATCCACGGCCAGGGTATAACCGCCAAACAGGGCGCGATGATGAATTTCGCCCAGCGGAGAGAGGTATTCTTGAGATTGATAAATCCGCTCATAAGATATCTTTTTCATGATAATTCCATTAAAAATCATACAGTAACCACGATATTTCTTACTAACGGATCCGTTAGCAGGAAAATAGGCAACTTATTGCCGTTGGGCAAGATGATTTTTTCATGTTCACCAGGAATGGATGAAATTTGCGAGTCGCTTTCCGAAAATGAGGTTGATCTTTATGCATACAGGGGTTACTGTATATCCATACAGTAACTACAGAGCTGGAATGATTATGTACACTTCAGGCTATGCAAATCACTTAACACCTTCTACTTCTGCCGCAGGCAATGCTGCGCAGAATTCTATCGGGCGTGAATCGACAGGGCTTATCAGTGAAGTGGTTTACCGTGAAGACCAGCCGCTGTTGACACAACTCTTACTCCTGCCGCTTTTGCAGCAGCTCGGGCAACAGTCTCGCTGGCAGCTCTGGCTGACGCCACAGCAAAAATTAAGTCGCGAATGGGTTCAGTCGGCTGGGCTGCCGTTAGCGAAGGTGATGCAGATTAATCAACTCTCCCCTTGCGATACGGTCGAGTCGATGGTCCGGGCATTACGTACCGGGAACTATAGCGTCGTGATTGGGTGGTTGCCTGAGGATCTGTCGCAAGAGGAACATTTGCGTCTGACTGAAGCGGCTGAAGAAGGTAACGCGATGGGTTTCATCATGCGGCCAGTTCGTGGAGATTCCTATCGCAGAGGACAACATCCCGGGCTAAAAATTCACTCAAATGTGTACCATTGAGTCATTTTAAGAGTTTTCCTGGAATTTTTTTCGACCGCAGTATGCAAAAAAAGTTCAACGCGCCAAAACTGCGGCAAAGCTTGTCTGACGCGGTTCTCGTTAATTTTACTGCACAAAATTCGTTCAAAAATTGTTAAATATTAGGTATACGGAACTTTTTTTTTCATATGCCTGACGGACTTCACACTTGTAAGTTTTCAGCTACGTTGTAGACTTTACATCGCCAGGGGTGCTCGGCCTAAGCCGAAGATATCGGTAGGTTTATATTTGACCACGCCCCCCGGTGAAGGATTTAACCGTGATTCCTCCGATGGAGATATTCATGGCAAATTTTGGATGATAACGAGGCGCAAAAAATGAAAAAGACAGCTATCGCGATTGCAGTGGCACTGGCTGGCTTCGCTACCGTAGCGCAGGCCGCTCCGAAAGATAATACCTGGTATGCAGGTGGTAAACTGGGTTGGTCTCAGTTCCATGACACCGGTTGGTACGACAGCGCAAACAACAATGATGGCCCAACTCATGAGAGCCAGCTTGGTGCAGGTGCGTTCGGTGGCTATCAGGTTAACCCGTATGTTGGCTTCGAAATGGGTTACGACTGGTTAGGTCGTATGCCTTACAAAGGCAACGAAACCAATGGCGCTTTCAAAGCTCAAGGCGTACAGCTGACCGCTAAACTGGGCTACCCAGTAACTGACGATCTGGACGTGTACACCCGTCTGGGCGGCATGGTATGGCGTGCAGACTCCAGCAACAGCCGTGCTGGTGACGACCACGACACGGGTGTTTCCCCAGTATTCGCTGGTGGCGTTGAGTGGGCAATGACCCGTGACATCGCTACCCGTCTGGAATACCAGTGGGTTAACAACATCGGTGACGGTGCTACCGTTGGCGTTCGTCCAGACAACGGCATGCTGAGCGTTGGTGTTTCTTACCGTTTCGGTCAGCAGGAAGATGCGCCAGTCGTAGCTCCAGCTCCGGCTCCAGCGCCAGAAGTACAGACCAAGCACTTCACTCTGAAGTCTGACGTTCTGTTCAACTTCAACAAAGCTACCCTGAAACCAGAAGGTCAGCAGGCACTGGATCAGCTGTACACCCAGCTGAGCAACCTGGATCCTAAAGACGGTTCTGTAGTGGTTCTGGGCTTCACCGACCGTATCGGTTCTGACGCTTACAACCAGGGTCTGTCTGAGAAACGTGCTCAGTCTGTAGTTGATTACCTGGTATCTAAAGGTATCCCAGCTAACAAGATCTCCCCACGTGGTATGGGCGAATCTAACCCAGTTACCGGTTCTACCTGTGACAACGTGAAACCACGCGCTGCACTGATCGACTGCCTGGCACCAGATCGTCGCGTAGAGATCGAAGTTAAAGGTATCAAAGACGTTGTAACTCAGCCTGCGGCATAAGTTATCGTCTTATAAAAAAACCCCGCCATGCGGGGTTTTTTATTATCTGAAGAAAAGCAAAACGCTTATTTTTTACCTAACAGTGCCTGTAGATCGTTCTTCAGCGTCGACATCTGGCTGGCATACTTCTCTTTGTGCTCGGCATCTTCAATCAGCTGCACCACCGTTTCCGACAGGGTTTTCCCGCGCCGTTGCGCCAGCCCGGCCAGACGCTGCCAGACCATAAACTCCAGGTCGATGGATTTCTTACGGGTGTGCTGATGCTCGGCATTGAAATGCCGTTTACGACGAGCACGGATAGTTTGCTTCATCCGGTTTAACAGGGCCGGATTAATGTGTTTCTCAATCCAGCCGTTGACCAGTACCGGTTCGTTTTCGAGGGTCAGCAACATATCCACAGCTTCTTGCGCCGCGCTGGCTTCGATGTAGCAGGTGATCAGCTCCCCTTCACGGTGCTTTTTGACCAGGTACTTCCATTTCCAGCCGCTTTCGAGGTTTTCCAGTTGTTGATATTTCATTGCGATCTCAGTGTTACCGTGTAACTCTGTTCAGAATATCAGTTTTTTGGCAATCTGCTGAAAAGAAATCATATCCTGTGAAACGCCGCAGGCGATCCGCATGACGAAAACCCGAATCCTGATTGGGCAGAGTGCGCCGCTTACGGTATACTCCACGGTTTTACTTCTGACTAAAAAACATCAACTTTGACCATTACGAAACTTGCATGGCGTGACCTGGTTCCGGATACCGAGAGCTATCAGGAGCTGTTTGCACAGCCAGACCTCACAAAAGAACACGAATTCATACTTAGCGATACACAACCGCGTTTGCATTACGCGCTGGAGCAGATGTCATCCCCATGGGCTACATCTCCTTTCATGCTGCTCAAAGCCCCGGAAGAAGCCGAGTATCTGACGCTTCTCGGTGATGCCATGCGCCAGTTGCAGCCAAAAACGAATGCCGTTTTTGGTGGCCAGTATCATATTGCCGGACGTGACGTGACGTACGAACCTGCCACGCAGGCAGACGGACAGTTCGCTGCAAAAGGCGAGGTGATCACCGCCAACTGGGTGGAAGCAGAACAGCTGTTCGGCTGCCTTCGTCAGTTCAATGGCGATGTGTCACTGCAACCGGGGCTGGTACACCGCGCGAATGGCGGCGTGTTGCTCATCTCCCTTCGCACCCTGCTTGCGCAGCCTCTGCTGTGGATGCGCCTGAAAACGGTGGTGACGCAGCAACGTTTTGACTGGGTAGGCTACGACGATTCGCGTCCGCTGCCTGTATCCATTCCGTCTATGCCGCTGTCGCTGACCGTCGTGCTGACGGGCGACCGTGAATCTCTGGCTGATTTCCAGGAAATGGAGCCAGAACTCGCGGAGCAGGCTGTCTATAGCGAATTTGAAGATAATATTCAGATCGCCGATGCCGATGACATGGCGCAGTGGTGTCAGTGGGTTATGGCCGTGGCGGAACGTTTCGCACTGCCCTCGCCTGCCGAGGATGCGTGGCCGGGCTTAATCCGCGAGGCCGTACGCTACACTGGCGATCAGGAAACCCTGCCGCTCTGCCCGCTCTGGATCGGTAAACAGCTGCGTGAAGTGGGGGTTATCAGCGGTAACGGTCCGTTTACCGGTGAGCAGCTTAGCCAGATGCTGGCCCAGCGTGAATGGCGTGAAGGTTATCTTGCTGACCGTATGCAGGATGAAATTCTGCTGGAACAGATTCTGGTGGAGACCGAAGGCGAACGTATCGGGCAAATCAACGCCTTGTCCGTCATCGAGTTCCCCGGACACCCGCGCGCCTTTGGTGAGCCTTCCCGTATCAGCTGTGTCGTACACATTGGTGACGGCGAATTTACCGATATCGAACGCAAGGCCGAACTGGGCGGAAGCATTCATGCCAAAGGCATGATGATCATGCAGGCGTTCCTGATGTCTGAACTTCAGCTCGAGCAGCAGATCCCCTTCTCTGCCTCGTTGACCTTTGAGCAGTCCTACAGTGAAGTCGACGGCGACAGCGCCTCAATGGCGGAGCTGTGTGCCGTGATCAGCGCGCTTGCAGACGTGCCGATTAACCAGAATATTGCGATTACCGGTTCCGTGGATCAGTTTGGCCGTGCCCAACCGGTGGGCGGACTGAATGAGAAAATCGAAGGCTTCTTCGCAATCTGCCAGCAGCGCGGTTTAAACGGCAAACAGGGCGTGATTATTCCGGCACCTAACGCTCGCCATTTGAGCCTGAGCCAGGCGATTCTGGATGCGGTAGAGCAGGAACAATTCACCGTCTGGGCCATCGAAGGGGTTGAGGATGCACTACCCTTACTGACAAACCTGGTCTGGGACGGCGAAGGCCAGACAACCCTGATGCAGACCATTCAGGAACGTATAGCTCAGGCGACACAGCAGGATGCTCGTCATCGTTATCCGGGGCCGTTACGCTGGTTAAGTTGGTTTAGTGCGAACTGATCGGACTTGTTCAGCGTACACGTGTTAGCTATCCTGCGTCCTTCACTAAAATAAGGCTTACTGAGAACATGGTAGATAAACGCGAATCCTATACTAAAGAAGACCTTCTTGCCTCTGGTCGCGGTGAACTGTTTGGCGCGAAAGGCCCGCAGTTACCAGCCCCAAATATGCTGATGATGGACCGTGTCGTGAAAATGACCGAAACCGGCGGCAACTTTGATAAGGGTTACGTAGAAGCAGAACTCGATATCAACCCGGACCTGTGGTTCTTCGGTTGCCACTTTATTGGCGATCCGGTAATGCCTGGCTGCCTGGGCCTCGATGCCATGTGGCAGCTGGTTGGCTTCTATCTGGGCTGGCTTGGCGGTGAAGGCAAAGGCCGTGCGTTGGGCGTAGGCGAAGTGAAATTCACCGGTCAGGTTCTGCCTACCGCGAAAAAAGTCACCTACCGTATCCATTTCAAACGCATCGTTAACCGCCGCCTGATTATGGGCCTGGCGGACGGTGAAGTGCTGGTAGATGGTCGCCTGATCTATACCGCGAACGACCTGAAAGTGGGTCTGTTCCAGGATACCTCCGCTTTCTGATAACGGCTTTTAGCCCCATCCAGAAAGGCGAAACCTCCGCATTGCGGAGGTTTCTTTTTAAAGAGACGGTATCAAGCAAGTACTGCCCTGTCTCCGATGGCTTCTCGCCAGCCCCCTAGCCATTGGGACCTTTGATTCAGGGCCTGATAGGGACACATTTCTTTTGAACGTCCGGCGATGCCAGCCTGATAACCACGTTGATGAGCCCTTTCCAGGCGATCTCGTTTCTGTCTCTTCATGCCTCGTTTCCCTCATTCTTTTGTCTGGTGGAAAGAAAACAGTGGTTGCAATATGTGCAAGCACAGTTAACGAATACCCCGAATCGACGTCAGCGTCAACGTTCAAAATTCATACGGGTGTCATATTTGTGAGCTACATGGAAGATCGTTTGTACAAAAAATGTGACGCGGGACAAGTAACAACCTGAACGCAAAACGAAAAAAAAGCCGCAATCAGCAAGAAGCTGAGTGCGGCTTTCGTCGATGAATTTTACTTATGGCAGGCGGGAAATCTCTCTTGCGATAGCAGCCGACTCCTGTGACCACCCCTGCGCAAGCACTTTCACCATTTCGTCATAACCATCTTTCTGCTGCTTCAGTTCCAGATGGAAAGGACGCTTAATAAGCTGGCCCTGATGATTCAAGAGCCACTCCCCGCTGATAACAACAGCACCATCATAGCGGCCATGGAATCCCGTCACGTTAACATTCAGAGTGTCCTGATCGCTTCCCAGAGGCTGCGAGGCAACGACCCAACCGGGGAGCTGGCTGCTCAGATTCGCCACAAGCGTATTGCGTAGCTGCTGATCCAGCGGGCTGGCCCACAGGTTATTGTTGGCGATTACGTACTGCACATCGCTGGTCTGGTAGACCACCCCGTTGCCCGCCAGGTAATCTGGCACGGCAACCTGTTCAACCCACAGCAGACGGCTGCCCTGCGAGGTGCTGCTCTGCGCACCGGACTGGGCGCTTAACGGCAGCTGGTAGTAGCTTTTGTTATCGCTTCCAGAGCTACAGGCCGTTAATACCAGTGCGCCTGCGATGATTAGCCATTTTTTCATTGTTTCGCCCTCTTAGGCTCAGGATCCTTTTTGTCTTTCGCTTCAAACACCAGTGCGTTGCTCTTTTCATTGAGCGTTTTCAGAACGGGCTGTAGCTCGCGTAAAACCTGATCAAGACGTTGCATATCCGCCACCATCTTGTTGTAGGCCGCTGAGCCCGGCTGGAAGCCCTGCATACTACGATTCAGTTCGCGCAACGTTTTCTGCATATCCTGCGGCAGCTGCTGCATGGACTGGTTAGCGGTGATCTTGTTGATATTATCCAGCGTGGTTTGCAGACGTTGCATCGTTGCCTGGCTCTGATGCAGTGATCCCGTCGCAGCTTCAAGCATTGGATTCAGCGGCAGATTGTTGATCTTATCCAGCGTTTCCATCAGGCGCTGTTGGATCTGCGCCAGGCCACTGCTGACCGTAGGAATGATTTTGTAGCCACCAAATTCACGGATACCCGTCATTGGTGGCGCTTTTGGATAGAAGTCCATATCGACATACAACGCCCCTGTGACCAGGTTGCCGGTTTTCAGCGAGCCGCGCAGCCCGCGATTCAGCAGGTCGCTGATATGCTCCCCAATATCCTGGTCCTCGCCTATCTGGTTAATCAAACGCTCAGGCTCAATGCGGATCAGCACCGGAATACGATAATCATCATCAAGCATCTGCTTCAGTCCCGGAACAAAGTAAGGCACTTGTCCCACTGTCCCCAGACGAATACCGCGGAACTCAACTGGCGCCCCTGGCTGCAAGCCGCGTACAGAGTCCTTAAAGAACATCAGGTAGTCGATGTGATCGGTATAGAGCGCATCCTGAATGCTTTTTTGATCGTCAAACAGTCTGAAGGCGGTTTTCTCCGCCACCGGTTGTCCCAGATCTATACCTTCCGGCACGTCAAAACTGACGCCCCCACCAAACAGCGTGGTGAGTGAACCCATCTCAACGCGCATCCCCGCAGAGGTGAGATCTACCGCGATCCCGCTGTCTTTCCAGAAGCGAACGTTGCTGGTCACCAGGCGGTCATTAGGCGCGTTGATAAATAGCTGATAGCTGATGGTCCGTTTTTGCGGATCGAAGGTGCTTGTTTCAACCGAACCGACGCGATACCCACGGAACAGCACCGGATCGCCCGGCGAGAGCTGGCCCGCTTTTTTACTGTCCAGAATAACGCGGATCCCTTTTGCATCCGGTGGCGCAAGCGGCGGTGAATCCAGCAGCTGATAGTTTGCTGGCTGGGCGCCTTTGTTGCCGGGCTGGAGTTCAATATAAGCCCCGGACAATAGCGTCCCTAAGCCGCTGATCCCTTCTCTCCCAACCTGCGGTTTCACTACCCAAAAAACAGAATCTTCATGGAGCAGTTTTTCCATGCCAGCATTCAGGCGGGCCTTGATTTCAACATGGGTTAAATCATCCGTCAGGGTCGCGCTTTCCACGACACCCACATCCACGCTGCGGCTCTTGATGGTGGTTTTTCCGCCCTCAATCCCCTCTGCATTGGTGGTAATTAGCGTGACTTCCGGTCCCTGATGGCTGTAATGATAAAACAGGATCCATGCACCGATCAGCGCGGTCACGATGGGGAAAATCCACACCGGCGACCAGTTTCTGACCTTCTGCACTTTAGCCTCTCCACTCTTATTTTCCATGCTCTTACTCTTCCTCATGGCTTGAATCGGGCTCACGATCCCACGATAAACGAGGGTCGAAGGTCATGGCCGCAAACATGGTCATAATGACGACCAACGCAAACATCAGCGCTCCCATAGCGGGATAAATACTCATCAGCCCCCCCATACGCACCAGCGCTGAGAGAACCGCAATCACGAACACGTCAATCATCGACCAGCGGCCAACAAATTCCACGACCTCATAAATCAGATGCATGCGCTCGCTGTCTCGCTTACCGTGCCCTTTTGCATCCCAGCAAAGCCAGGCAATGGCAATCATCTTTAAGGTCGGAACCATAATACTGGCGAGGAATATGACGCCTGCTACAGGGTAAGATCCCTCGCTCCACAGCAAAATCACCCCGGCTAGTATGGTCGAGGGCATTCTGTCGCCGAGCAAATCGGTGATCATGATCGGCAAGATATTGGCGGGCAGATAGAGCATGACAGAGGTCACCAGCAGCGCCATGGTCCATTGCAGGCTATTTTTGCGCCGGACGTGACCTTTTGTTTCACAGCGCGGACACACCTCGACATCCGCGGGCAGCACGGCGGTGCAGCACGAGCAGGAGCGCAGCCCCTGACGGATACCCGGTACGCCCACCTTTACCGTCTGCGAGAGCGTCGGTGCCGGGGCAATATCGTCCCAGGCCCAGCGTCGGTCCACGCACTGGAACGCGCGCAGTTGCAGCACGCAGTACAGACACCACGGAATAAAGCTGCTGCCAATCCCCACATCGCCGTAGGCCATCAGCTTCACGAAGCTGACCAGGATACCCGCGAGAAAAATTTCCGCCATCCCCCAGCTTTTCAGCTGGAACAGGATCCGCGCGAGTTTGATTTTAAGGGCGGTGGGCATCCTGACGCGATTGACCAATAGCAGAATGACGACCAGGCAAAAAGCCGGGACGATCTGCACGAAAAGAAGAAAGAAGGTGCCAAGGCTGGCGTAATCTTCCGAGAACATCACGCCAGGAATTTCCAGTAAATCTACCTGGCTTACCATCCCACCCACTTTCATAGAGATAAAAGGGAAGAGATTGGAGAGCAGTAACATGAACAGGGCTGCCAGCGCGTAAGCCGTAGGACGCTGCCTTGGCGCGTCCCACTCGGTCGTCAGCGTAGCGCCGCAGCGCGGGCAGGCAGCCTTATGTCCGTGACCAAGCTCTGGCAACGCCACGAGCATATCGCATTGCGAGCATAATATATGCCGATCGGCATGGTGCTGGTCACACATAGATTATCCCTGTTTATGCGCCGTTTTTCAGAGACTCAAGGTACTCCCAGCGCTCAAATGCCTCTTCCAGCGCCTGTTCAGCCTGGGAGAGTTCAGCCAATACTTTCTGAGTATAGTCGTGAGGCTGCGTAAAGAATGACGCATCAGCGACCTGGATTTGCAGTGCTTCCAGTGCCGCTTCCAGCTCTTCCAGACGCTGCGGCAGCCCCTCCAGCTCGCGCTGCAAGTTATAACTCATTTTAGCAGGAGACTTTTTGACAGTTTCTGCTTTCGCAACAACAGGTTCAGCGACATTTTTGGTCTTCGCCTGTTTTTGCGCCAGCGACTGCGATTGCTGTCCACGCGCGTCATGATAGCCGCCTACATATTGCCCGATGCGTCCTTCGCCTTCGAAGATCCAGCACTCGGTCACGGTGTTATCGACAAACTGACGATCGTGGCTGACCAGCATCACGGTTCCCTGATAACCATCAATCAACTCTTCCAGCAGTTCCAGCGTTTCGACATCCAGATCGTTAGTCGGTTCATCGAGAATCAATAAGTTACTGGGTTTCAGGAACAAACGCGCCAGCAAAAGACGGTTACGCTCACCGCCGGACAGCGCGCGCACCGGCGTCATGGCGCGTTTCGGGTGGAACAGGAAGTCCTGAAGGTAGCCCAGCACGTGACGCGGCTTGCCGTTAACCATGACCTCCTGTTTGCCCTCAGCGAGGTTATCCATCACCGTACGGTCTGGATCCAGCTCTGCGCGGTGCTGGTCGAAGTACGCCACTTCCAGTTTGGTACCGCAGTGGATACGACCGCTGTCGGCCTGGAGCTGACCGAGCATCAGTTTCAGCAGCGTGGTTTTACCGCACCCGTTCGGGCCGATCAGCGCAATTTTGTCGCCGCGCTGAACCTGAGCGGAGAAATCGTTCACCAGCACTTTGCCGTCAACCGAATAATTCACGTTCTCCATTTCGAAGACAATCTTGCCCGAGCGGGACGCCTCTTCAACCTGCATTTTGGCGCTCCCCATGACTTCACGGCGTTCGCTACGTTCGCGGCGCATCGCCTTCAGGGCGCGAACGCGGCCTTCGTTACGGGTACGACGGGCTTTGATGCCCTGACGGATCCAGACCTCTTCCTGTGCCAGCTTGCGGTCGAACTCGGCGTTTTGCAGCTCTTCGACGCGCAGGTTCTCTTCTTTCTCCAGTAGATAGGTATCGTAATCGCCCGGGTAAGTCACCAGCTTGCCGCGGTCGAGGTCGACAATGCGCGTGGCCATATTGCGGATGAACGAACGGTCGTGGGAGATGAAGATAATGGTGCCGTTAAAGGTTTTCAGGAACCCTTCCAGCCAGTCAATCGCTTCGATATCCAGGTGGTTCGTCGGTTCGTCCAGCAGCAGCACCTTAGGCCCGCTCACCAGGGCACGGCCCAGCGCCGCTTTACGCAGCCAGCCGCCGGAGAGCGCCGACAGCTCCATATCCGCTTCCAGGCCAAGCTGGGCCAGCACTTCATTAATGCGGTTTTCCAGCTGCCACAGACCGTGGTGATCGAGCATCTCCTGCACTTTTGCCAGCTCGTTGAGATTCTTGTCGCTCGGGTCCGTCATCACCAGATGCGAAATCTCGTGGTAACGCTTGAGGTATTCCGCCTGCTCTGAAATCCCTTCGGCCACAAAATCGTAAACGCTGCCGGTGACGTTACGCGGCGGATCCTGTTGCAGACGAGAGACGATCAGATCCTGCTCGTAAACAATACGGCCGTCATCCAGCCCCTGCTCACGGTTGAGGATTTTCATCAGCGTCGATTTACCTGCGCCGTTACGGCCCACCAGACAGACGCGCTCGTTATTTTCGATATGCAGCTCTGCATTATCGAGAAGCGGTGAGTCGCTGAAAGAGAGCCACGCGCCGTGCATACTAATTAAAGACATTTATTTTTCCTTTCAGACCGCGGAAATCAGCCAGCAGTTGTGGATTTGACGGTTACGGGCAAAGTCCTGAGACAGCGTTTTTTGGCTGATTTCTTGTGCTTTCAGTCCCAGTTCGGCCAGGCCGTCGTGATCCATGCGGAATCCGCGCTTGTTGTTCGAGAACATAATGGTGCCGCCTTTACGCAGCAGGCGCTTCAGGTCGGTCATCAGGCGCAGGTGATCGCGTTGAACGTCAAAGCTATCCTCCATACGCTTGGAGTTAGAGAAGGTCGGCGGATCGATAAAGATCAGGTCAAACTGCTCGTCGGTATCGCGCAGCCAGCCCAGCACGTCGGCCTGTAACAGGCGATGCTGACGACCGGTTAAGCCGTTAAGACGCAGGTTGCGCTCTGCCCACTCCAGATAAGTACGGGACATATCGACCGTGGTGGTGCTACGCGCGCCGCCAAGCCCCGCATGAACGCTGGCGCTGCCGGTATAGGAGAACAGGTTCAGGAAGTCTTTGCCCTTGCTCATCTGGCCCAGCATGCGGCGGGCGATACGGTGGTCGAGGAACAGACCGGTATCAAGGTAGTCGGTCAGGTTAACCCACAGGCGCGCGTTATATTCGCCCACTTCGATGAAGTCACCCTTCTCGCCCATCTTCTGATACTGGTTTTTGCCTTTCTGACGCTCACGGGTTTTCAGCACCAGCTTGTTTGGCGAAATGCCGAGTACGGCGATGGTGGCCGCAATCACATCCAGCATACGCTGACGCGCTTTTTGCGCATCGATAGTTTTCGGCGGGGCGTATTCCTGAACCACTACCCAGTCCGCATAGCGGTCAACCGCCACGTTGTATTCCGGCAGGTCAGCGTCGTACAGGCGATAACATTCGATGCCTTCCTGCTTTGCCCACTTCTCAAATTTCTTCAGGTTTTTGCGCAGGCGGTTGGCGTAATCTTCCGCCACGCCTGACGGTTTGCTATCCGCCGCTATCTCTGCCAGATGGTAGTTTTTCTGCACGCAGTCCAGCGGGCCGTTTTTCGCCTTGAACTGGCGATCGGCACGCAATTGCAGGCAGCTCAGCAGCTCCGGCGAGGCGCTAAACAGGGAGAGGTTCCAGCCGCCGAAATGCGCTTTCATGTTGCGGCCCAGCAGGCTGTGCAGTGCAATCAGCGCCGGCTCGCTGTCCAGACGCTCACCATACGGCGGGTTGCTGATCACCGTACCGTACGGGCCTTTTGGCAACGGGTTGGTCAGGTTCGCCACGTCTTTCACCTCGAAGGTGACCAGCTCGCCGATACCGGCACGACGGGCGTTGCTGCGCGCACGTTCAATCACCCGTGCATCGCTGTCCGAACCGTAAAAGTGAGAGGTGTATTCCGCCAGCCCTTTACGGGCGCGGGTCTGCGCATCGTCTTTGACCTCTTTCCAGATGGCCTCATCGTGCTGTGCCCAGCCTTTGAAGCCCCAGTGGCCGCGGTGCAGCCCTGGCGCACGGTCGGTGGCCAGCATCGCGGCTTCAATCAGCAGCGTACCGGAACCGCACATCGGATCGAGCAGCGGCGTACCTGGCTGCCATCCGGAGCGCATCACGATAGCGGCAGCCAGCGTTTCTTTGATCGGCGCCATCCCGGTGCGATCGCGATAACCGCGCAGATGCAGGCCTGCGCCGCTCAGATCAAGGGAAATACTGGCCGTATCGCCGTTCAGCCAGACGTTGATACGCAGATCCGGGTTTTCACGGTCAACGTTCGGACGTTCTTTATTACGACGCGTGAAGCAGTCCACAATGGCATCCTTAACGCGCAGGGCACCGTACTGGCTGTTGCGGATCTCATCGTTGACGCCGTTGAAATGCACCGCAAAGGTGGCGTCCGGGGTGAAGATCTCTGTCCAGTCGATCATCTGTACGCCGGTGTAGAGATCAAGATCGCTGTAGACCTTGCACTCTTTCATCGGCAGCATGATGCGCGACGCCAGACGGCTCCACATCAGGCTCTGGTAAATAAGCCGCGTGTCGCCCTCAAAATGGACACCACCCTGAACCACCCGGCACTCTTTCGCGCCCAGGGCTTCCAGTTCAGTTTTTAACAGCTCTTCCAGCCCACGGGCCGTACTGGCAAACAGAGAATTCATATCGTCACTTTTACTCATAGAAAATTGTCGCGCATTATAGCTAATATGGCGTGTATGTCATAAAGTTGAAGGCTTATTTTCTTTAGCGGGAGTGTGTAGTGGCGACGTTATCCAGGCTTTTTATTCATCCGGTGAAATCGATGCGCGGTATCGGCGTGACTCACGCGCTGGCCGATATGAGCGGATTCGCCTTCGATCGTATTTTTATGGTCACCGAGCCTGACGGTACGTTTATCACCGCACGTCAGTTCCCGCAGATGGTTCGCTTTACGCCTTCCCCGCTTCATGACGGGCTGCATTTGACCGCGCCAGACGGTTCAAGCGTCGTGATCCGCTTTGCTGATTTTGCGCCGCTTGATGCGCCAACGGAAGTGTGGGGCAATCATTTTACCGCGCGTATCGCGCCGGATAACATTAACCAGTGGCTCAGCGGCTTTTTCTCCCGTGACGTTCAGCTGCGCTGGGTTGGGCCTGCGCTGACCCGTCGCGTGAAGCGCCACGATGCGGTTCCCCTCTCCTTCGCGGATGGTTTTCCCTTTCTGCTGACCAGCGAGGCCTCGCTGCGAGATTTACAAAAACGTTGCAAAGCCAGCGTGCAGATGGAGCAGTTTCGCCCGAATCTGGTGGTGACCGGAGCGGAGGCCTGGGATGAAGATACCTGGAAAGTCATCCGCATCGGCAGCGTTATTTTTGACGTGGTGAAACCGTGCAGCCGCTGTATTCTCACCACCATTAGCCCGGAGAAAGGCCAGAAGCATCCTTCCGGTGAACCGCTAAAAACCTTGCAGTCATTTCGCACCGCGCAGGATAAAGGTGATGTCGACTTCGGCCAGAACCTGATCCCCCGCTCCAGCGGCGTGATCCGCGTGGGCGACGAGATCGAGATCCTTACCCGAGGGCCTGCCAGGGTGTACGGCGCAGGTCAGGAAGAAGAGATGGTTGACGTGGTAACCAACGTCGCTTCCGCGGTGGATATTCACTGGGAAGGCAAAGTTATCCGTGGTAACAATCAGCAGGTGCTACTGGAACAACTGGAACAGGCGGGTATCCGCGTACCGTATTCCTGTCGCGCGGGGATTTGCGGATGCTGTCGCATTAAACTGGTCGATGGTGAAGTGAGTGCCTTGAAGAAATCTGCGATTGGCGGTGACGGCACGATCCTGTGCTGTAGCTGTGTCCCGAAAACATCCGTACAGCTGGAAGCTTAAACCGCCTGTTCGAGGCTGAAGGAATCAACGCGCAGCTGTGGCTTCAGCCTGTCGTTCATCACTTTGATGGCATCACCTAACTGCATAACTCGCCCGGCAATGGTCACGCCGGGTTGGGCCAGCAAACAGAGCGCAGCGTTTTCACCGGGTTCAACCACCAGCAAATTCACCTCCTCTTCGGTATCGCTCAGATTGACGCTCGCCGCATCGCCGATAGCCGGGGTCCAGCTCATGCCGTGCGCAAGGAAATGCCAGCTTTTCGGCATTTGCGGTTTCAGGAAACGGATTGCCACCAGCGCGTTTAATACCAGTTCGGCGCGCTGTTCTTTGGAGAGATCGAACTCGCGGCATTTTTCTTCAAAAGAAAAATAGAGCGCGGCATCGTCAACGCAAAAGCCTGAGGGAGCAAACGCGTCTGGCGTTAACATTCGGCGCGCAAAACGAGAGCGAAACAACATGCCATTGGCTAAGTCGAGCATCATACGGTCATGCTCTTCACAAAAATACCAGCGCCAGTTATCGTCAGGTTTAATTCGCATGTTTCTCTCCCGTCCCCTAAACGTCCTGTACTAAAAATGTCCTGTTTGCCGCTTCGCTTATAACACTAGTAATAAAAGACTATAATGTCTAAATAAGCAACAATGACGGAATATAAAACAACCAGGGCTGGAAATAAAGCCCTGGTTGTCTGATTAAGAGAAAAGATTAGATATGCGTGACGATTTCTTTAATCAGCGGCGGCCC
Organism: Enterobacter sp. CRENT-193; assembly: GCF_002787395.1. NCBI lineage: Bacteria > Pseudomonadati > Pseudomonadota > Gammaproteobacteria > Enterobacterales > Enterobacteriaceae > Enterobacter > Enterobacter sp. CRENT-193. The sequence continues at coordinate 3,986,988 of NZ_CP024812.1, forward strand.
TTTAAAAATAAAGCCGGAATAAATTTGCACCAGCGATGCGCCTGCCGCCATCTTCTCACGTGCAGCGATGACGGAGTCAATGCCACCCACGCCAATAATCGGCAGCTGGCCTTTTAATTCCGCGGAGAGTGCGCGAATAATTTCGGTGCTTTTTAATTGTACCGGACGGCCACTTAATCCACCCGCTTCGTCACAGTTTTTCATTCCCTGAACGAGAGAGCGATCGAGTGTCGTATTGGTCGCAATCACACCATCAATATTATGGCGAACTAAACTGTCGGCAACCTGGATCAATTCTTCTGCCGAAAGATCCGGGGCGATCTTAACCGCGACCGGAACATATTTATGGTGGATCGCCTGTAGCGCCGTTTGTTTATTTTTAATGGCGCTAAGAAGATCGTCGAGCGCTTCGCCATATTGTAATGAACGCAGCCCTGGGGTGTTAGGCGAGGAAATATTCACCGCAATATAACCGGCATAGGCATAGACTTTTTCCATACAAATCAGATAGTCATCTTTACCCTGCTCGACCGGCGTGTCTTTATTTTTGCCAATATTTATACCCAGCACGCCATCAAAATGGGCTTTCTTAACGTTCTCAACCAGATGATCGACGCCAAGGTTATTAAAGCCCATGCGGTTGATCAGCCCTTCGGCTTCAACCAGGCGAAACAGACGTGGCTTGTCATTTCCCGGCTGCGGACGCGGCGTTACCGTCCCGATTTCGATCGAGCCAAAGCCCATCGCACCGAGTGCATCAATGCATTCGCCATTTTTGTCCAGACCGGCCGCCAGGCCCAGTGGATTTTTGAAAGTCAGGCCCATGCACTGAACTGGTTTTTCCGGCACGTTTTGATGCACCAGCGCGGCCAGAGGCGTTCCTGTAATACGGCGTAACTGCTGAAATGTAAATTCATGAGCGCGCTCAGGATCGAGCTGGAAAAGGGCTTTACGAACGAAGGGGTAGTACATGAACTCTCCTGGATTCCCGGTGTGCAAACCGGGAGGGGATTATGTGCGATCCCGCCCGGAAAGGGAATTGACCTGTGGCAAAAAAAGCCACGTAAAACGCAATCGTTTACTTATCGGTTCGCTTCTTATGCATTTTTCTGCATTCATCCTGAGGATAAATCATTTAGTGGAATAACCACGCAATGTCACACTCCTGAAAATTGTTATGAATGTTAGATAAAAGCAAACAATTAGTTATAAGGAGCAACCATGCGCGTCATTACCCTGGCCGGAAGCCCCCGCTTCCCCTCTCGCTCCAGCGCACTGCTGGAATACGCTCGCGAAAAGCTTAATGCTCTGGATGTCGAAGTGTGTCACTGGAATTTGCACAATTTCGCGCCTGAAGATCTGCTCTACGCCCGTTTCGACAGCCCGGCGCTGAAAACCCTGATCGAACAACTTAAGAGTGCTGACGGGCTGGTCGTCGCGACACCGATTTATAAAGCTTCTTTTTCCGGCGCACTGAAAACGCTCCTCGATCTGCTGCCCGAACGTGCGCTGGACGGTAAGGTCGTCCTGCCGCTGGCCACAGGCGGTACGGTAGCCCATTTACTGGCGGTGGATTATGCCCTCAAGCCGGTTCTGAACGCGCTGAAAGCACAGGAGATCCTGCATGGCGTCTTCGCTGACGACTCACAGGTAATCGACTACCAGCATAAACCGCATTTCACGCCGAATCTGCAAACCCGCCTCGACAGCGCGCTTGAAACCTTCTGGCACGCCCTGAACCGTCGGGATCGCCACGCGGCGGCATTTCATCAATCACAAGGAGTGGCGCATGTTTAAAACAGTTACCCGTATCGGGCTGGCAGGTCTGCTGGCAGTGGCGTCGCTGGCTCAGGCGACGGTGAAAGCGCCGGAGAGCCTGCGTATCGGTTATCAGAAAGGCAGCGTCAGCATGGTGCTGGCGAAAAGCCATGCGTTGCTGGAGAAGCGTTTCCCGGAGACCAAATTCTCATGGGTCGAGTTCCCTGCCGGACCACAGATGCTGGAGGCGCTGAACGTCGGGAGTATTGATTTAGGCAGCACCGGCGATATCCCGCCGATCTTTGCGCAGGCTGCCGGGGCGGATCTGGTTTACGTTGGCGTTGAGCCCGCCAAGCCGAAGGCAGAGGTTATTTTGGTGCCCGAAAACAGCGAGATCAAAAGCGTCGCCGACCTCAAAGGCCATAAGGTTGCTTTCCAGAAAGGTTCAAGCTCGCACAACCTGCTGCTGCGCGCGTTGCAGGAGGCCGGCCTAAAATTCACCGATATCCAGCCCGTTTACCTGACGCCTGCCGATGCGCGCGCGGCGTTTCAGCAAAAAAATGTTGATGCCTGGGCTATCTGGGATCCGTACTACTCCGCCGCACTGTTGCAGGGCGGTGTGCGGGTGCTGAAAGACGGCACCACCCTGAAGCAGACCGGTTCGTTCTACCTGGCGGCACGTCCTTACGCTGAGAAAAATGGCGCATTTATTCACCAGGTGCTGGATACCTTCTCTCAGGCCGATGCGCTGACCCAAAGCCAGCGTCAGCAGAGCATCACGCTGCTGGCAAAAACCATGGGCCTGCCTGAACCGGTGATCGCCACCTATCTTGACCACCGTCCTCCCACCACCATAGCACCGGTTGACGCCCACGTTGCCGCTCTCCAGCAGCAAACGGCAGACCTCTTTTATCAAAACCGCCTGGTTCCAAAGCAGGTGAATATTCGCGAACGCATCTGGCAACCCGCTGGCATTGAAGGAAAAAAATCATGAGTCTGAATCTTTTCTGGTTTTTACCCACCCACGGTGATGGACACTATCTTGGCACAGAAGAAGGCGCCCGCCCGGTCGATCACGGCTACCTACAGCAGATCGCCCAGGCGGCAGACCGCATCGGTTTTACCGGGGTGCTGATCCCGACGGGCCGTTCATGTGAGGATGCGTGGCTGGTTGCCGCGTCAATGATCCCCGTCACCCAGCGCCTGAAATTCCTGGTAGCCTTGCGCCCGAGCGTGGTGTCGCCCACCGTCGCGGCGCGTCAGGCGGCAACGCTGGACAGGCTTTCCAACGGCCGTGCGCTGTTCAACCTTGTGACGGGCAGCGATCCGCAGGAGCTGGCGGGGGATGGCGTTTTCCTCGATCATACCGAACGCTATGAAGCCTCCGCTGAGTTCACCCGCGTCTGGCGACGTCTGCTGGAAGGGGAAACCGTCACCTTCGAAGGGAAACATATCCACGTTCGCGATGCGCAGCTCTACTTCCCGCCGGTACAGCAGCCGCGCCCTCCCCTCTATTTTGGCGGATCGTCGGACGTGGCGCAGGAGCTGGCGGCTGAGCAGGTCGATCTCTATCTGACCTGGGGCGAGCCACCGGAGCTGGTGAAAGAGAAAATTGCTCAGGTACGCGCTAAAGCCGCAGAACATGGCCGTACGGTACGCTTTGGTATTCGCCTGCACGTGATCGTCCGCGAAACCAACGACGAGGCCTGGCAAGCCGCCGACCGTCTGATCGCTCATCTGGACGACGATACTATCGCTAAAGCACAGGCGGCGTTTGCCAAAACCGACTCCGTGGGCCAGCACCGTATGGCCTCCCTGCACAACGGCAAGCGTGAAAATCTTGAGATCAGCCCGAACCTGTGGGCCGGGGTGGGTCTGGTGCGCGGCGGCGCCGGCACGGCGCTGGTCGGCGACGGTCCAACCGTAGCGGCACGCATTAATGAATACGCGGCGCTGGGGATCGACAGCTTTATCCTGTCTGGCTACCCGCATCTGGAGGAGGCGTACAAGGTGGGTGAACTGCTGTTCCCGCACCTGGATGTCGCTATCCCGGAAATTCCGCAGCCACGCCAGCTTCAGTTACAGGGCGAAGCCGTGGCGAACGCGTTTATCCCGAGAAAAGTCGTGCAAAGCTAAGGAGCCACCATGTCTGCAACCGCACAAAAATGGCTACTGCGCGCCGCGCCGTGGTTTCTGCCCGTCGGCATTGTCCTCGTCTGGCAACTGGCGTCTTCAACTGGCTGGCTGTCGAGCCGCATTTTGCCCTCTCCGGAGGGCGTTGTGGAAGCGTTCTGGTCGCTCAGCGCCAGCGGTGAGCTGTGGCAACATCTTGCCATCAGCTCCTGGCGCGCGGTAATCGGCTTTTCGATTGGCGGAAGCATCGGCCTGACGCTGGGGCTGATCAGCGGCCTGTCCCGCTGGGGTGAGCGGCTGCTGGATACCTCCGTTCAGATGCTGCGTAACGTGCCGCATCTGGCGCTTATCCCACTGGTTATTTTGTGGTTTGGCATTGATGAGAGCGCCAAAATTTTCCTCGTGGCGCTGGGAACGTTATTCCCGATTTATATCAATACCTGGCATGGGATCCGCAATATCGATCGCGGTCTGGTTGAGATGGCCCGCAGCTATGGCCTGTCAGGTTTTGCCCTGTTTACCCATGTGATCCTGCCGGGCGCCCTGCCCTCCATTATGGTTGGGGTGCGTTTTGCGCTCGGCCTGATGTGGCTAACCCTGATCGTGGCGGAAACCATTTCGGCTAACTCCGGCATTGGTTATCTGGCGATGAACGCCCGCGAGTTCCTGCAAACGGACGTGGTGGTGGTTGCCATTATCCTTTATGCCCTGCTCGGCAAACTTGCGGACGTCAGCGCCCAGTGGCTGGAACGTAGCTGGCTGCGCTGGAACCCGGCCTACACCGCTCAGGAGGCGAAAGCATGAATACTGCACGACTGAACCAGGGAACACCGTTACTGCTGAACGGCGTGACCAAACGCTACGGCGACAACACCATTCTGAATGCACTGGATCTGCATATTCCTGCCGGACAGTTTGTTGCCGTTGTCGGCCGCAGCGGTGGCGGCAAGAGTACCCTGCTGCGTCTTTTAGCCGGGCTGGAAGCGCCAAACAGCGGTGACATTCTGGCAGGCACTACGCCGCTGGCCACGATTCAGGATGATACGCGCATGATGTTTCAGGATGCGCGTCTGCTGCCGTGGAAAACGGTGATGGATAACGTCGGGCTGGGCCTGAAGGGCATCTGGCGGGAGGACGCCCGGCAGGCACTCGCTGCGGTAGGGCTGGAGAATCGCGCGGGAGAGTGGCCTGCGGCCCTGTCGGGTGGACAAAAGCAGCGCGTAGCGCTGGCACGCGCGCTGATTCATCGTCCCGGCCTGCTGCTGCTTGATGAACCGCTCGGCGCGCTTGATGCCCTGACGCGGATCGAAATGCAGGATCTGATTGAAACCCTATGGCAGACGCACGGCTTTACGGTGCTGCTGGTGACGCATGATGTCAGTGAAGCCGTGGCAATGGCAGACAGGGTGCTGTTAATAGAAGAAGGTAAAATTGGTCTGGATCTGACGGTAGATATTCCGCGTCCTCGCCGCGTGGGATCGGCCCGACTGGGGGAGCTGGAAGCCGAAGTGCTGGATCGGGTGATGAAGCGTGGGGAAGCGGAGATTCAGCGGATAAAGGCTAATGCCTGATGCCCTCACCCCGGCCCTCTCCCACAGGGAGAGGGAGAAAACCGATGCCCCGCGGCCCCACGTAGGCCCGGTAAGCGTAGCGCCACCGGGCTTTTTTACATCAGGCGAGCGCCTTAGCAATCTTCTCGTACAGATCGCCAGACAGATTTTCCAGCCCTTTCAGCTGCTCAAGCGCGGCGCGCATTTTCGCCTGACGCTGCGCATCGTAACGTTTCAGGCGGATCAGCGGCTCAATCAGACGAGACGCCACCTGCGGGTTACGGCTGTTCAGCTCGGTCAGCATTTCAACCATGAACTGATAACCGCTGCCGTCTTCGGCATGGAACGCGGCCGGGTTGCTGCTGGCGAAGGCACCAATCAGAGAGCGGACGCGGTTCGGGTTGCTCATGGTGAACGAACGGTGCTTCAGCAGGCTACGTACTTTGCTGAGTACATCGGCTGCCGGACTGGTGGCCTGAAGGATGAACCACTTGTCCATCACCAGTCCATCCTGATACCACTTGTCGTCGTACTCCTGCATCAGCGCATCGCGGCACGGCAGCTCGGCGGCAACGCTTGCAGCCAGCGCGGCCAGGGCATCCGTCATGTTATCGGCTTCGTGGTACTGCTTGCTGACCAGCGTGTTCGCCAGCTCTGCCTCACCAAACGCCAGATAGCGCAGGCAGGTATTGCGCAGGGAACGTTTACCGATATCCGCATGTTCCACCCGATACGCGTCCAGCTTGTTGGCGTTGTAAATGGCGAGGAACTCATCTGCCAGTTCGGTCGCCAGCGTGCGGGTCAGCGCTTCACGCACGGCGACGATGGCAATCGGATCAATGATGTCAAACAGCTCGGCGATTTCAGTCGCAGACGGCAGCGTTAAAATTTCAGCCGCCAGCGCCGGGTCAATGTTCTCATCCAGCAGGATGGCACGGAACGCGTCTGCCACATGAACCGGCAGCGTCAACGGCTGGCCCTGCTGGTAACGGTTGACGTTCAGCTTGATGTAGGTCGCCAGCAGGCTTTGTGCCGCATCCCAGCGCGAGAAATCGTTGCGCGCGTGACGCATCAGGAACGTCAGCTGCTGATCGCTCCACTTATATTCGAGTTTCACCGGCGCAGAGAATTCGCACAGCAGGGCAGGAACGGGCTGGAAATAGACGTTATCGAAAATAAAGGTCTGCTCTGCCTGGGTCACGTTCAGCACGTTATGCACCGGGTGACCGCCCTTCTGTAACGGGATCACGTTGCCTTCGTTGTCGTACAGCTCAACGCTGAACGGTATATGCAGCGGATGTTTCTCTTCCTGCTCGGCCGTTGGCGGCGTGCGCTGGCTGATGGTCAGCGTGTACTGCTCGGTTTCCGGGTTGTAGTCGTCTTTGACCGTCACGATCGGCGTACCGGCCTGGCTGTACCAGCGGCGGAAATGAGACAGATCCACGTTAGAGGCGTCCTCCATCGCCTGGACGAAATCGTCGCAGGTGGCCGCACTGCCGTCGTGACGCTCGAAGTAAAGCTGCATCCCTTTCTGGAAATTCTCTTCGCCCAGCAGGGTGTGGATCATGCGGATAATTTCAGCGCCTTTTTCATACACCGTCAGGGTGTAGAAGTTATTCATCTCAATGACTTTATCCGGGCGGATCGGGTGGGCCATTGGGCTGGCATCTTCTGCAAATTGCAGACCACGCATAGTGCGCACGTTGTTGATGCGGTTCACCGCCCGCGATCCCAGATCGGAGCTGAACTCCTGATCGCGGAAGACGGTTAAGCCCTCTTTCAGGCTCAGCTGGAACCAGTCGCGACAGGTGACGCGGTTCCCGGTCCAGTTGTGAAAATATTCGTGGCCGATAACGCGTTCGATATCGAGGTAATCTTTATCCGTGGCGGTATCGGTACGCGCCAGCACGTATTTGGAGTTAAAGATGTTAAGACCTTTATTCTCCATCGCGCCCATGTTGAAGAAATCGACAGCAACAATCATATAGATGTCGAGGTCATATTCGAGACCAAAGCGCGTTTCATCCCACTTCATGGAGTTGATGAGAGAGGTCATTGCCCACGGTGCGCGGTCAAGGTTGCCACGATCCACGAACAGCTCCAGCGCGACTTCACGGCCAGAGCGCGTTTTAAAGGTGTCGCGGAGAACATCGAAATCTCCCGCCACCAGCGCAAACAGATAGCAGGGTTTCGGGAACGGATCCTGCCACTGTACCCAGTGACGGCCATTCTCCATTTCCCCCTCGCCAATCCGGTTGCCGTTGGAGAGCAGGTACGGGTACAGCGTTTTGTCGGCAATAATTTTGGTGGTAAAGCGCGCCAGGACGTCCGGGCGATCAAGATACCAGGTAATGTGGCGGAAACCTTCGGCTTCACACTGGGTACACAGGGCTACGCCTGACTGGTAAAGCCCTTCCAGCGCGGTATTGGCGGCAGGGCTAATTTCATTCACGATGCGCAGGGTAAAGCGTTCCGGCAGGTTGTCGATGACCAGCTGGTTGCCTTCTTCTTTATAGTCTGACCAGGCTTCATCGTTAATATGCAGGGAAACCAGCGTCAGGTCTTCACCATCCAGACGCAGCGGCACGGCTGTCGCGCTCTGGCGCGTCACCTGGCTTACCGCCGTCACGACGGTTTTTGTGGCATCCAGGTCGAAAGTCAGATCGATATCGCTTATCAGGTATTCCGGCGCACGGTAGTCGTGGCGGTATTTAGCTTGTGGCTGTTGTGTCATAGAAAACCTTATGCATCGTTTGTCGAGTAACGATTCAATATATTCCTGTTGTGTAAAACGCGCTATGCAGAATGTTCATCTTTTCAGGCACAACGCCCTTTTTTGCTACATTTTTATAACACGGGGCACGAAATGCTCTCGACCATAAAGTGTGCTTATGTTGTGATCGGGGTTCAATAAATCACTAAACAGGGTATACTCCGGAGTTGTTTATTGTACTAAACGCTCCCGTGAGAGGATGCTACAGCGCACCTATGACTCAATTCGCTTCTCCGGTTCTGCATACGTTGCTGGATACCGACGCGTACAAGCTGCATATGCAGCAAGCCGTGTTTCACCACTATCATGATGTCCATGTTGCGGCGGAATTTCGCTGCCGGGGTGACGACTTGCTGGGTATCTACGCAGATTCCATTCGTGAACAGGTCGAGGCCATGCAGCATCTGGCGCTCACCGATGACGAATATCAGTGGCTTTCAGGCCTGCCTTTCTTTAAAGCGGACTATCTGAACTGGCTGCGTGAGTTCCGCTATAAGCCGGAACAGGTCACCGTCACCAATGATAACGGCAAGCTGGACATTCGTCTGACCGGCCCGTGGCGCGAGGTGATCATGTGGGAAGTGCCGCTTCTGGCCGTGATCAGCGAGCTGGCCCACCGCTATCGCTCCCCTGAAACCGGTGTGACGCAGGCGGTCGCCGCTCTGGAGAATAAACTCGTTGAGTTTTCCAGACTGACCGAAGGGCTGGATATGTCCCGCTTCCGTCTGATGGACTTTGGCACGCGCCGCCGCTTCTCTCGCGAGGTTCAGGAAGCCATTGTCAGACGTCTGCAACAGGAGCCGTGGTTCGTTGGCACCAGTAACTACGATCTGGCACGTCGCCTTGATTTAACGCCGATGGGCACCCAGGCGCACGAATGGTTCCAGGCGCACCAGCAGATCAGCCCTGACCTTGCCAACAGCCAGCGCGCCGCCCTCGCCGCGTGGCTAGAGGAATACCCGGATCGGCTGGGTATTGCCCTTACCGACTGCATTACCATGGACGCGTTCCTGCGCGACTTTGGCCCTGAGTTTGCCGAACGCTACCAGGGTTTGCGCCATGATTCCGGGGACCCGGTTGAATGGGGTGAGAAAGCCATCGCCCATTACGAAAAGCTGGGTATCGACCCAATGAGTAAGGTGCTGGTCTTTTCCGATAACCTTGACCTGGCGAAAGCCGTCGACCTTTATCGCCACTTCTCATCGCGGGTGAACCTGAGTTTCGGGATTGGTACGCGCTTAACCTGTGATATCCCCCAGGTGAAACCGCTGAACATCGTCATAAAGCTAGTGGAATGTAACGGTAAGCCGGTCGCGAAGCTCTCCGACAGCCCTGGCAAAACCATCTGCCATGACAAAGCGTTTGTCCGCGCATTACGTAAAGCCTTCGATCTGCCTCAGGTTAAAAAAGCCAGTTAACGGCTTCGGGGGAGCCTTCATGGCTCCCCTTCTCTTATTTATTTCTTATTTCTTCTCTCAAGACGGTGAAATTTACTTGTCTGATAGCGGATGGCAGGTAACATAGATATCCCCCCTATAAGGGCGGACAAGTGTTTATTTTTTCCGACTATTAACAGAGAGAATATTATGAGCGTTGTGCCTGTAGCCGACGTACTCCAGGGCCGTGTCGCCGTTGACCAGGAGGTCACCGTGCGCGGATGGGTGCGTACTCGCCGAGATTCTAAAGCTGGCATCTCCTTCCTCGCCGTCTATGACGGTTCCTGCTTTGATCCTGTACAGGCCGTCATTAATAATTCTCTGCCCAATTACAATGATGACGTTCTGCACCTGACAACCGGTTGTTCCGTGATCGTCACCGGTGTAGTGGTGGCCTCTCCGGGCCAGGGTCAGAGCTACGAAATTCAGGCGACCTCGGTGGAAGTGACCGGCTGGGTTGAAGATCCGGACACCTACCCGATGGCTGCAAAGCGTCACAGCATCGAATATCTGCGTGAAGTTGCGCACCTGCGTCCGCGCACCAACCTGATTGGTGCGGTTGCCCGCGTGCGTCATACGCTGGCGCAGGCGCTGCATCGCTTCTTTGACGAGCAGGGTTACTTCTGGGTTTCTACTCCGCTGATCACGGCATCCGATACCGAAGGCGCAGGTGAAATGTTCCGCGTTTCAACGCTGGATATGGAAAACCTGCCGCGTACGCCGGAAGGTAAAGTGGATTACGACAAAGACTTCTTTGGTAAAGAAGCCTTCCTGACGGTTTCTGGCCAGCTGAACGGCGAAACCTACGCCTGTGCGCTGTCTAAGATCTATACCTTCGGCCCAACCTTCCGTGCGGAAAACTCCAACACCAGCCGTCACCTGGCGGAATTCTGGATGCTGGAGCCGGAAGTGGCCTTTGCCGATCTGAATGACGTGGCAGGCCTGGCAGAAGCGATGCTGAAATACGTGTTCAAAGCGGTTCTCGAAGAGCGCGCAGACGACATGAAATTCTTCGCTGAGCGTGTCGATAACGACGCCATCGCCCGTCTTGAGCGCTTCGTCTCCGCAGACTTCGCGCAGGTGGATTACACCGACGCGGTCGCTATCCTGGAAAAATGCGGTGAGAAATTCGAAAACCCGGTTTACTGGGGCGTGGATCTCTCCTCCGAGCACGAACGTTATCTGGCAGAGAAGCACTTCAAAGCACCGGTTGTGGTGAAAAATTATCCGAAAGACATTAAGGCGTTCTATATGCGCCTTAACGAAGACGGTAAAACCGTTGCCGCGATGGACGTGCTGGCGCCGGGCATCGGTGAGATTATCGGTGGCTCCCAGCGTGAAGAGCGACTGGATGTGCTGGACGCGCGTATGCAGGAGATGGGTCTGAACCCGGCGGACTACAGCTGGTATCGCGATCTCCGTCGCTACGGCACCGTCCCGCACTCCGGCTTTGGCCTGGGCTTTGAACGTCTGATTGCTTACGTAACAGGTGTTCAGAACGTACGTGATGTGATTCCGTTCCCACGCACACCGCGTAACGCAAGTTTCTAACCGACCAAATCCTTAATGGCCAGCAAATGCTGGCCATTATTTTATCCTGCAATGTCAGTTTTCGTCAGTCAAAAGTAAGCGTCTTTAAACCACAACCCCGCGATTACCTCTACCTGTTACGTTTTGTTTCCACGAAATACCCTGAGATAAAAAATTAACTCCATTTTTATGGCGCTTAATACAATCCTTACGCAATAGCACAAAAAACAACCACCCTCACAGCCATCTGGATGGCTTTTGTCGATTATAAGAAAAAATGAGCCGTTTAACTTCTGTTTATACGAAAGGCCTTTAGCTAAATTAAACATAAGGAAATCATATATATAAGAATAAAGCGGAGGGTTAATTCACCAGAAAGCGCTGAAGTTTGAGGTGCTTCACAAAGTTCCCAAAAATACATATTTAGTTACATATATTTTCTTTTGGTAACTGAATTTTGAAGATTGTAGCACTTTCAGTGTAGCGAAACGGTTCTATGAATGGAAAGATGCCTGTCAGACACATAAAGACACCTAAGGAAGGTGCGAATAAGCAGGTCATTTCTTCCCAAGCTGACTCGCTGATTAAAATTTCGCGGATCTGGGCCGATTTTTTTCCCGCAAACACATCGAATCAGCCTATTTAGGCTATTTTTTCCACCATTTCTGGCGTTATTTCCGGTTTTTACTGAGATCTCTCCCACTGACGTATCATTTGGTCCACCCGAAACAGGTTGGCCAGGGTGAATAACATCGCCAGTTGGTTATCGTTTTTCAGCAGCCCCTTGTATCTGGCTTTCACGAAGCCGAACTGCCGCTTGATGATGCGAAACGGGTGCTCCACCCTGGCACGGATGCTGGCTTTCATGTATTCGATGTTGATGGCCGTTTTGTTCTTGCGCGGATGCTGCTTCAAGGTTTTTACCCTGCCGGGACGCTCGGCGATCAGCCAGTCCACATCCACCTCGGCCAGCTCCTCGCGCTGTGGCGCTCCTTGGTAGCCGGCATCGGCTGAGACAAATTGCTCCTCTCCATGAAGCAGATTACCCAGCTGATTGAGGTCATGCTCGTTGGCCGCGGTGGTGACCAGGCTGTGGGTCAGGCCACTCTTGGCATCGACACCAATGTGGGCCTTCATGCCAAAGTGCCACTGATTGCCTTTCTTGGTCTGATGCATCTCCGGATCGCGTTGCTGCTCTTTGTTCTTGGTAGAGCTGGGTGCCTCAATGATGGTGGCATCCACCAAAGTGCCTTGGGTCATCATGACGCCTGCTTCGGCCAGCCAGCGATTGATGGTCTTGAACAATTGACGGGCCAGTTGATGCTGCTCGAGCAGGTGGCGGAAATTCATGATGGTGGTGCGATCCGGCAGGGCGCTATCCAGGGATAATCGGGCAAACAGGCGCATGGAGGCGATTTCGTACAGGGCATCTTCCATGGCACCGTCGCTCAGGTTGTACCAATGCTGCATGCAGTGAATACGCAGCATGGTCTCCAGCGGATAGGGCCGTCGGCCATTGCCCGCCTTGGGATAAAACGGCTCGATGACAGCGGTCATATTCTGCCATGGCAGAATCTGCTCCATGCGGGAGAGGAAAATCTCTTTTCGGGTCTGACGGCGCTTAGTGCTGAATTCACTATCGGCGAAGGTGAGTTGATGGCTCATGATGTCCCTCTGGGATGCGCTCCGGATGAATATGATGATCTCATATCAGGAACTTGTTCGCACCTTCCCTAACTCTCATCAATAGTTCCGGAAATATTTATTGACAGAATTTATTGACGGCAGTGGCGAGTGTCATAAAAAAACCAATGAGGGTAATAAATAATGATGAAGCGCAATATCCTGGCAGTGGTAGTCCCTGCCCTGCTGGTAGCCGGTGCAGCAAACGCTGCTGAAATCTATAACAAAGACGGCAACAAATTAGATCTTTACGGGAAAGCAGTCGGCCTGCATTACTTCTCCGATAATGACAGCAACGATGGCGACAACACTTACGCACGTCTGGGCTTCAAAGGCGAAACTCAGATCAACGATCAGCTGACTGGCTACGGTCAGTGGGAATACAACTTCCAGGGTAACAACTCTGAAGGTGGCGATGCACAGAACGGCAACAAAACCCGTCTGGCATTCGCAGGTCTGAAATTCGGTGACGCAGGCTCCTTCGACTACGGTCGTAACTACGGTCTGGTCTATGATGCAATCGGCATCACCGATATGCTCCCTGAGTTCGGTGGCGACACCGGCGCGAGCGATAACTTCTTCTCTGGCCGTACCGGTGGCCTGGCGACGTACCGTAACAGCAACTTCTTCGGCCTGGTTGACGGTCTGAACTTTGGTGTTCAGTACCTGGGCAAAAACGAGCGTACTGATGCAGTACGTTCCAACGGCGACGGCTGGGCAACCTCACTGAGCTATGATTTCGAAGGCTTCGGCATTGTGGGTGCTTATGGCGCCGCTGACCGTACCAACAACCAGCAGACGCTGGAATGGGGTAAAGGCGACAAAGCTGAACAGTGGGCAACCGGCCTGAAATATGACGCGAACAACATCTACCTGGCAGCTATTTATGGCGAAATGCGTAACGCAGCGCGTCTGGGCAGCCGTGGTTTCGCTAACAAGTCTCAGGACTTCTCTGTCGTCGCTCAGTACCAGTTCGATTTCGGTCTGCGTCCATCCATCGCTTATTACAAATCTAAAGCGAAAGACGTAGAAGGTATCGGTGATGAAGACTACATCAACTACATCGACGTTGGTGCGACATACTACTTCAACAAAAACATGTCTACCTATGTTGACTATCAGATCAACCAGCTGAAAGACGACAACAAGCTGGGCATCAACAACGACGACATCGTGGCTCTGGGTCTGGTTTACCAGTTCTAATCAGCACACCTCGTTGTTATATGCTTAATGAACAGGGCTTCGGCCCTGTTTTTTTATTCCTGAGAGAAAATAATAGCGACTTTTGAAAAGCCGCACGCTTTTCGTCGCAAACGGTTGGCATTTTGTAAATCTACCGTTAACCTGATAGCGGATTTCACTTCTGTAATCACAATGGAACTTCGTCATGTTTGAGAACATTACTGCCGCTCCTGCCGACCCAATTCTGGGCCTGGCCGATCTGTTTCGCGCCGACGACCGCCCTGGAAAAATCAACCTGGGTATTGGTGTATATAAAGATGAAACCGGCAAAACTCCGGTACTGACCAGCGTCAAAAAAGCTGAGCAGTATCTGCTGGAAAACGAAACCACCAAAAACTACCTCGGTATTGATGGTATCCCTGAATTTGGTCGCTGCACCCAGGAGCTGCTGTTCGGCAAAGGCAGCACCATTGTGAGCGAAAAACGCGCCCGCACGGCGCAGACCCCAGGCGGTACCGGCGCACTGCGCGTGGCGGCAGATTTCCTGGCGAAAAACACTTCTGTGAAGCGTGTGTGGGTAAGCAATCCAAGCTGGCCGAACCATAAGAGCGTGTTTAATTCTGCGGGTCTGGAAGTGCGTGAATACGCCTACTACGACGCAGCCAGCCACGCGCTGGATTTCGACGGCCTGCTGGCCAGCCTGAGCGAAGCCCAGGCGGGCGATGTGGTGCTGTTCCACGGCTGCTGCCATAACCCAACCGGTATCGATCCTACGCTTGAGCAGTGGGAACAGCTGGCTAAGCTGTCCGTTGAAAAAGGCTGGCTGCCGCTGTTTGACTTCGCTTACCAGGGCTTTGCCCGTGGTCTGGAAGAAGATGCAGAAGGTCTGCGTGCATTCGCCGCCGTGCATCAGGAGTTGATAGTCGCAAGCTCCTATTCCAAGAACTTTGGTCTGTATAACGAGCGTGTCGGCGCCTGTACGCTGGTGGCTGCTGACGAAGCAACCGTCGATCGCGCATTCAGCCAGATGAAGTCCGTGATCCGCGCTAACTACTCCAACCCACCGGCACACGGTGCGTCTGTGGTCGCGACGATCCTGAGCAACGATGCGCTGCGCGCCATCTGGGAGCAAGAGCTGAACGATATGCGTCAGCGCATTCAGCGCATGCGTCTGCTGTTTGTGAACACGCTGGCTGAGAAAGGCGCTGACCGTGACTTCAGCTTCATCATCAAGCAGAACGGCATGTTCTCCTTCAGCGGCCTGACCAAAGAGCAGGTGCTGCGCCTGCGTGAAGAGTTTGGCGTGTATGCCGTTGCATCTGGCCGCGTGAACGTTGCAGGTATGACGCCTGACAACATGGCGCCGCTGTGCGAAGCCATTGTCGCGGTGCTGTAACCTGCATCCCTAAAAAAAAGCCTGCATCGTGCAGGCTTTTTTATTTTACCGGGTTTACCAGACAGGCATTTCATCCTGAAGGAACGGGTTATGCAACCGCTCATCCCCCAGCGTTGACATTGGTCCGTGTCCAGGGATAAACGTCACATCATCACCTAACGGTAATAACTTCTGCTTAATCGACTGAATCAGCTGACCGTGATCGCCGCGTGGGAAATCACTGCGTCCTACGCCCCCTTTGAAAATCACGTCACCGGAAATCAGCAGACGCGACACGTCATCAAAGAAGACAATATGGCCGGGCGTATGTCCGGGGCAATGCAACACCTGTAAAGTTACATTCCCTACGTTAACGCGATCGTCTTCGTTCAGCCAGCGGTCCGGTGTCAGTGGCTGACAGTCTTCCAGGCCAAACATACGGCTTTGAGCAGGTAATCCCTGTAGCCAGAACTCATCTTCTTTTTCCGGGCCGATAATCGGCACACCGTAGTATTCAGCCAGTTCAGCCGCTGCACCCACATGGTCGAGATGGCCATGGGTGAGTAAAATCTGCATCAGCGTTACACCGCTGGCAGCGACTTCCTGCTTGATTGTCTCAGCGTCGCCACCGGGATCAACAAGCGCGGCCAGTTTAGTTTGTTCACACCAGATCAATGAACAGTTCTGTGAGAACGCGGTAACCGGAATAATACGATAGTTCATACTGCTCCTGTGTTTCGTTATTACCAGTGCCGAACCGGCCCGGTATCAATATGCACAAAGTTGCTACGTGGGTAGTATCCTACACCACCTGCGCGCATAGATAACGCCGCTTTGCGAATATTGGCTAACGAAACGCCCTCAATATGGAAATCCATCGCCTGCCCTTTGGTGTGATAGCTTTTTTTCGCTACCCCACGGCTGTGAGCACGCAGTTCATTGTTGGTATCCAGAGAGCGATAGCCAGAGATGAGCTGCACCGGCCTTTTGGTCCCTAGCAGTCCCTGCAAGCGGTAAAGCTGATCGAATAATCCAGGGTCGATGGCTTTGATTTTATTCGCGCGGAAATCACGGAAAAAATGGTTGAGTCTTGCTAATTCATCCTGAATATAGCCTCTGCCATCGAAAAATTCCGCTTTAAGCGTCTCACCAGTATGCAGATTGTTGAGCGTTAAAATACGCGGACGAGGTGTCGAGAGGGTGGCAAATGCTGGCGTCGGAAGGATGGCTGCTGCGCCCAGCGCAACGCCACCTAACGCCAGCAATTTGCGGCGATTAGCGTCAAATTTGTCCATGATAATCAGGTCTACAGGTAAAAGAAATTGTCAATATGCTTAGCGCACGAAGGGCACCATAACTGGCAAAACCTGTTACGTCAAGGCGCCCAACCCCAGTAAATACGCGGCTTGCAGCCAGATCGCCTCATATTCACCATAACTTACGACAACCATTTTTACCGAACTACTTCATTTACCTGATTAATTGTTCCGCTTTTGGCAAAATTTGTGCGCCGGATCGCGCTGTCAGATCATAATTGTAAATATCTGTACGATACTGGGTACGTCCGTCTGCCCCTACAAACGCCGTCAGATAGTAAAGATTGACCGGAATATTGTGGCGGATATTGACGTAACGCGTATCTCCCTGCTTCAGCGCATCTGATATCCGCGTATCGTTCCAGCCTGCATCCTGCAACAGCATATTTGCCAGCTCAGAGGCCTTGTTCACGCGGACACAGCCCGAGCTGAGCGCGCGTGCGTCTTTCTGGAACAAATTATGGTTCGGGGTATCATGCAGATAGATTGCGTCCGAACTTGGCATATTGAATTTGTAACGTCCCAGCGAGTTATGTGCGCCCGGTGCTTGCTGGAAACGGAACGGCAGGTTCGAAGGCGTAATCGTTGACCAGTCCACCATCCAGGGGTCAATCGCTTCTTTGCTGTTCCAGCCACGCATCACCGTATAGTTATGTCGCTCCAGATAACCCGGGTCATTCCAGACCTTAGGCAGAATATCTTTGCGCGCCAGCGTCGGCGGCACGTTCCACGGCGGGTTAACCACCACGTTATTCAGCGCGCTGCTCATCATTGGCGTTTTACGGTCAGGTCGGCCGACAATCACGCGGGACGCCAGCACTTCACTACCGTCCTGATAGTAGACCAGGGAGTACGCCGGAATGTTGACCATAATGCCGGTGGATAACGTGCCCGGCAGCAAGCGCAAGCGCTGGATATTCAACGCCAGCACTCCAGCCCGCTGGGCCGGAGAGACGTTCAGCCAGTCGCGAGTAGATGGACCAATCACGCCGTCAGCGCCCAGCCCCTGCGCGGCCTGGAACTGCTTCACTGCGGCGACCAGCTCGCGATCGTAAGCGGCGGGCTTATTGCTCAACGCAACGGCGGTTTTCTCTTTTACCGGCGCCGACGGGCTGACGACCGCATTTTGCGTCTCGTCACCGGGCAGCGCAATTTTAGGGCCGCTGTCGAGAATGCCGGAGCGTTTCATAATTTCGCGGATCGCAGGCACATCGCTACTCCACTGCCCCGGACGCAGCGTTGTGGTGCCGCGCAGCTGAGGCCACGGGCGGGAATCCGCAACCAGCTCAAGAAGCGACTGATGCATCGTGGCATACTGCGGATGGGCAGGCGCAAGGCTTGCGATAAAGCGCGGCAGTTCGCCGTTATCCAGCGACAGCTGCCACTGGTTAATGACGGACAGCGCAGGCGTCGCCAGCTTGTACGGCTTACTGCTGTATAACCAGCGGTTGCCGTTCACCGAAATCCCCGCAACAAATTGTAAGTAGCCCATCATGGCATCAGACAGCACCACGTCACGCGCTTGTCCGGTCACGGCAGGATCGGTCAGGAGTTCAACCCAGGTCGTGAACTGCGGCTGAAAACCTGCAATCGCCACTTCAGCCAGCTGCTGCTGGAAGGCACGTACCGCCTCGCGATTTTCCCACATCGGTTTCATATCGCGCGCAGCGTAAAGCAGCGTGAGCTGGTTAATATAAGCGGGAGTATAGCCCGAGGGCAGCCCGGTCATAAGCTGCTGACGTAATGATCCAGTATCGATGCCTTCCGGCAGTGGTTTAATGCCGGCCATGATGGCCGTCGCCGGAGACTGATCCAGCGGTTGTGACAGCGACGTCGGCTGCGCGCCCATCGTCGCGGAGCTGTCAGTCGGTACAATTTCAGGCTCATCGGCCTGAGCGGTAAACAGTGGAGCAAACATCACTGTCAGGCACAAACTCAGCGCAGACAGCTGACGACCACGATTCTTCTTAAGCAACATCCCTTGCCCCCTGTTTTTCACGACATGCCCAGTATTCTGGAGCTTTCCTTCAGTATAGAAAGGCATACACGCTGCTGCCTTGCCTTATGTAAAGAAGTTTAAAGATAACGCAGCCCTGAACACAAGTTAAGTGAATAAAAAAAGCGGCGCATGAGCGCCGCTATTTGTCGCACCCCAGGTTAAGAGGCGTCAGCCGTGCCCGGTAATGACTCCGGTGGCTGCGGGGCGAAACCACGCAGGCCCACGACGTGCACGTGTTCACTGTTCTGGAACACCTTACGCACCAGCTTATAGGTTGTCCCTTTTTCCGGACTGATGTTTTCCGGCGCCGCGATGATGAGCTGCATATCGAGTCGCTCGCAAAGCTCAAACAGCGTGGCGATGGAGCGGGCGTCGAGACGCGCGGCTTCATCGAGGAACAGCAGACGACATGGAGAGATGTCTTTGCCGCGCAGACGACGCGCTTCATCTTCCCAGCTCTGCACCACCATCACCAGAATCGACATACCGGTACCGATGGCTTCACCGGTAGAGAGCGCACCGGATTCCGCGCGCAGCCAGCCGTCTGAGCCACGGTTAACCTCAACTTCCATTTCCAGATAGTTGCGGTAGTCCAGCAGCTCCTCGCCGATGGTTTGCGGCGTACGCTGGCCCATGTCAATCTGCGGATTCAGACGCTGATACAGCTTCGCCAGCGCTTCGGAGAAGGTCAGGCGGTTACTGTTGAACAGATCCTGGTGCTGCTCATGCTGTTCAGACAACACGTCCAGCAGCGTGGAGTGCGCCTCACGCACGTTCACGTTCAGCCTCACGCTGTTGACCTGGCCAAACGACACGCTTTGCAGGCCCTGGTTCAGCTGACGGATACGGTTCTGCTCGCGCTGAATGGTTTTACGAATAATATTCGCCACGCTGCGGGAGCTGATTGCCAGCTTTTGCTCGCGGGAGGTCAGCTCTTCCGTCAGACGGCCCAGCTCGATCTCCATCTGTTCGATCGCTTCAACCGGATCGTCGGTACGGATGATGTCCTGACGGATACGCTCGCGCAAGTGCTGATACACCGCCACGAAGAACTGGATTTTGCGTTCAGGACGCTTCGGATCTTCGGACATGCGCAGCACGTCGCGCAGGTGTTCGTTATCCGCCACCGCCAGACGCAGCGCGCCCAGCGCCTTATCCGACATAGAACGCAGTTCATCGGCCGACAGATACGCCAGCTCGCGGCGGTGCAGACGACGCTCCACGTTGTTGTCTTTCACCATGCGCATCACCGCGCACCAGCCCGCCTTCGCGGTCACAACCTGCTCGCGCATCTCGTGATAGTCACGTTCCAGCTTGCGCAGGCGACGCGTCAGGTTGTCCATCTCCGCTTCACAGAAGGTCAGCGCTTTTTCCAGCTGATTACGACGCGCACGGTTGTTGCTGAGCTGAGCATGCAGCTCATCGCGGCGAATACGTGCCCGCTCTTCTGCACCGCTGTCGGCGCGCACGCCAATGTCCTGCAACTCTTTATGCAGGTCGTTTAACAGCTCTTTCTTGGTGTCGAAGGAGCTTTTCAACGACGCCATCACCTGACTGTACTGGCTCAGCTGTGCGGCGTGAGTACGCATCGCTTCGCGCGCGCGCGTACGTTCCGCTTCCGCCTGCTCAAGGCGCTGGCGCAGCTTTTCATTAAGATCGCTGTTCCCGCTCAGCATTTCTGCTGAATCGGAGTAGCCGAAGTGCGCGCGACGTTGCACCACTTCCGTCAGGGCAAACGCCTGCTGACGCGCTTCGCGCTGCACCTGCTGTGACCAGGCGTAATCCTCTTTTAACTGTTCAAACTGTTCCGGGTCGCTCTGGAGAACGGAAACCATCGGCTCCAGCTTCGCCAGCTGATTGCCGTGCTGCTGCACAAAGCGCGCGGCTTCCTGCGCCTCGTCCAGTCGTTCCTGAATTTCATCCACGCGGTCGGCGAGCGTATCGTCCGCCAGCAGGTTCAGGCGTGGCAGAATGCGGTTAAGCGCCGCAACGCCCTCTTTCGCCTGCTCGAACTGGACGCGGCTCTGCTGGTTGTCATTTTCATGGCTAGCCAGCGCACGCTCCAGCTCACCGCGGCGGGTGTTGAGCTTGCGAATTTCGGCTTCCGGATCGGGCTCAAAGGCCACGCCCAGATGGCTGCCGATAAAGCGGCTGAACGCCTGATGCAGACGCTGCGTTTTTTGTACATCAAACGACAGGGTCGCAAAACGTTCAGAAAGCGTTTCGCGCTCGGCATGCAGGCTTTCAATGCGGCTTTCACGCGCGGCGCGGCCAAACAGCGGCAGTTCCGGGAAGCGCGAATAGCGCCACTGGCGATCGGCGATTTTCACCACCACCGCTTTTTCCAGCTCGTCAACGCTGAATACGCTGTCATCAAACGACTGCGGATCTCCTTCGATGAGGTAGAGATCTTCCGGGCAGTCTTCCAGCCCTGCAAGCTGGTCAGAAATCAGCGACAGATCCGGCACCACAATCGCGTTACGGGATGGACCGTACAGCGCGGAGAAGTACGGCGCATCGTCCAGACCAACATCGTCGTAAATTTCAGACAACAGCACGCCGCCGAAACGCTCGGCTAAGGCATTCAGACGCGGATCTTCTGAGCCGCCAGGCTGGCTTAAACGCTCGATTTCTTCATCGACGTCACGCTTGCGCACGCCCACTTCGTCACGCTCAACAATCGCTTCACGCTCACGCTCCAGCAGCTGTTGCATGTATTCGGTGACGTCCTGGCTGGAGGCAAATTCCTGGCCACACTGTTCGCTGAGCTGGTTCAGGCTGCTTTGTGCAGCCAGCCAGATCGGCGCACGCTGTAAGAGCGTCTTCGAACGGGACTGAAGCTGTTCCAGCTCCTGACGCAGCGTCATGCGCTGTTCGCTGGCATTCGATACGGTATCGGACAGGGCCGCAATACGCGCTTCCAGTTCCTGATGCAGGGCCTCAAGCTCGTCGAAATCGTAATTTTTACCCTGACGCTTGCAGAATTCCGCCAGCAGACGCTCGGCTTCCTGCTGTTCACGCAGACGCTGTTCCAGCTCGTTCAGGCGCATGCGCAGCGGCTGCACCTGTTCGGCCAGATGGCGTTGATTGACGCCGTCGCGCAGCAGCTCACGGGCAACGTCCCACGCTTCGTTACGCGCCAGCGGACCGTTAATCGCCACCACCAGCTGGTACGCCTGCTCAAACTGGCTATGCGCCGTTTGCGCCACGCTCATTTTCTGATCGAGAGAAAGCAGTTTCTCAGTAGCTTCCTGCTCTTTGGCCTGGAAGGTATCCAGCCATTCGTCAGCGCTTTCCGGGGTCAGGTCCGGCAGATGGCACAGCTCTTTGGCACGCTGCAACGCCTGCAACGCCTGGTTGTACTGAATCGCACGCGTCTGCTGCACGTCCAGCGCCTGTTGGTAGTCAGCGAGCTGGCTTTTCAGCTCATCCACTTCCAGCTCGGCGGCTTCCGCGCGGGCTTCGTTCTCTTCCTGCAATTCGGCAGCTTCGGCCACCACTTCATTTTGCTCTTCAAGACGAATTTGCAGCTCAT
The DNA here is from genome assembly GCF_002787395.1 of Enterobacter sp. CRENT-193. Lineage (NCBI taxonomy): Bacteria > Pseudomonadati > Pseudomonadota > Gammaproteobacteria > Enterobacterales > Enterobacteriaceae > Enterobacter > Enterobacter sp. CRENT-193. Next base: position 4,009,258 of record NZ_CP024812.1, read on the forward strand.
CAAGATCGGCTTCGTAGCGCTCGATTTTTTCCTGCTGACGCAGCGCGGTCTGCACCAGATTCAGATGATCGCTGGCCGCCTGGTAATCGGCTTCCAGATCCCCTTCCGCACCATTGTGCTCGCCCAGTTCGCGCGCCATTTCGACATGCTTATACTGCTCGGCCACCAGCTGTTTGCGGGAGGTAAACAGCTCGCGGCGATACTCCAGCGCCTGATCGAGATGAATACGGCGCTCGTTGGCGTGGCGCATATAGTCCGCCGCCACGTAGTTGGTGGCTTCGCTGATCAGGTGCTTAAACAGGTCCCGGTCAGACTGCGTAACGCGAATCGCTTCCAGCGTCATGCGGTTTTCACGCAGCGCGGCTTCCATATCCTGGAAGGCCTTACGCACGCCGCTGTTTTCCGGCAACAGGTAGTCGCGCAGGGAGCGGGTAATGGCGCTGGAGATACCGCCGTACAGGGAGGCTTCAATCAGACGGTAGTATTTACTACGATCTGACGCGCTGCGCAGACGACGGGCTACCACGCCGAGATCGAACATCAGAGAGTGGTAGTCGGTAATGGAATTAAACTGCTTAAACTGCACGCCTTCGATAGCTTCCAGCTTGTCTTTCAGCTCCTGGAGCGTCAGGACGCGCGCCTGACGTTCATTCAGGGTTTCCGTCAGCAGCGCGGTTGGCTGTACGGAGGTAGGCAGCCCCTGGATCGCAAACGGTTTGATATCTACTTTACGATCGCGGCCGGCAACCTGTTGCAGACGCACGCCTACAACCACGCGCTGATGGCGGGAGTTGATCACGTCCAGCACTGAATAACAAACGCCCGCTTTCAGCTTACCGTGCAGACCTTTATCACGAGAGCCGCTCGTGGCGCCCGCTTCAGTGGTGTTACGGAAGTGCAGCAGGGTCAGGTCAGGTATCAGCGCCGTCACGAAGGCCGCCATGGTGGTGGATTTACCCGCCCCGTTACCGCCGGAGAGCGTTGTCACCAGCTCATCCAGATCGAAGGTTCGGGCAAAGAAGCCGTTCCAGTTAATCAGCGTCAGTGAGCGAAATTTACCGCGTTCAATCATTACTCTTCCTCCCCGCTATCCGGCTGATTCTCTTCGTGCTCGTCATTGAGCTGCAAATGGTTTTCCACCGGCATCGCTTCACCGTCACGTATCATGCGCAGCTGCGCTTCACGCGCATCATCACCCGCACGCACGTCGGCGCCAAAACGGAAGACCGATTCGGTGATGCGGAACTTGCTGCTGTCGTGACCCATGAACCAGACCATTCCCAGACGGCGTAGACGGTTAAGGGATGAGCGAACTTTTTCCTGTAATTTCTGACGGTCCAGATCGGACCCCGTTGAGCGGTTATTCACCAGCTTGAGCAGCTTGCTTTCATCCGCCAGCGACAGCAGCTCATCGTAAAGCTCCTGCTGGGTGAAGATCCCTTCATTCGCCAGACGTTCCGGGCTGAGATAGAGGTAGCAGAGAATTTTGCCGACCATCATATCCAGTTCGGAAAGCACCGAGCGCGGAATAAGCGTGGTAGAGCGCGGACGCAGGTAGAAAAACCCTTCCGGCGCGCGGATCAGCTCAACGTTATAGCGAGCGTAAAACTCTTCCAGGTACTCCTGAAAGTCCATCAAAAAGGCGTGATTATCCAGCTCGTCAAGGCCAATGTGACGACCGGCACGCAGCTGGCTGTCCAGCGCCGGAAACAACGGATTCGCCAGCGCCTGTGCCAGCTTAACTGGCATCACTTGTTCAATATTTGTCAATGACATGCGCCTGTACCTTGGCTCCGTAATCGTTAATCGGCTGCCACTTCGGCGGCAGTCCGGTGAAATCGGCTTGTGCGATGCCCAGGCGCACCGCCTGGTCTACAACAATGCGGGCAACATCGAAGTGGCGCGCGCGCGGATACTGCGCCAGATAGTCGCGTACCACGAGGCCAAGATCCAGCGGTGCTTGTCTGGTTTTGTAGACAGCGAGCTGTTCTTCGATCATCGCCGCAAGCTGCTCGCGAATTTCGTTAAATTCTTCGTATTCCAGATCCGGCGGCAGTTCACCGGTGACCTCTTCATCGCGCAGCGCCATCTCTTCGTCGCGCATATCCAGCAGACGATCGGCGTTGGCGTGGGTCAGCGCCCACGGCGCATCGAAATAGGTCTGTACCGACTGGCGCAGACGTTGAGCAAAGACGCGATTCTTATCCATATCGATGGCGGTACGGATAAATTTATGCACGTGGCGGTCGTAACCGATCCACAGGTCGATTGACTGCTGGCCCCAGCTGATAATGCGGTCAAGCTTGCTCTGCAAATCAAACACCAGACGGTCGATAAAATGCAGATCGTCGTGCGCCATTGTCGCGTCCTGGATGCGCAGCAGATTGGCCTGTAGCTTATCCCCCGCCGCCTCCAGCGTATCCTGCAACTCACGCAGCGTACCGGACGTTTCTGACAGCAAGAGTTCACAGCTGGAGATAGCCGCACGCCAGTCTTTATTAAGCAGTTGAGCGATATCGTCTTTCACCTGCTGCTGCTGTTCGTCCATCAGACGTTGAGTCAGATCGATACTGTCGAAAATCTCGGCGACCGAGTATTTCAGCGGCGCGTAAACGTTGCGATGCCAGTGGAATTCGTCACCGTTTTCATCAGCCGCGTCGGCGGCACGCTTCAGCTCACCTGCAACAATAGAGAGCTGCATGGAGAGACGCAGCGTGGAAAATTCGCGCTGGCGGATGTAATAGTCGGTAATGCCAATGCCCAGTGGCGTAAGACGATAGATGGCGTTTCCTTCCGCCTGCTCGCTGGTAAAGCGGTTCAGCAGACGTTGACGCACCATATCATTGATTGCGTTGTTGGCACGCACGCTAATGGTTTCGCTGGTTTGCTCAAACGCATCACTGACGTGGCGGAACGCATCCACCAGTTCGCCTTCACTCATTTCGCCATCCAGGCGTTCGCCGTTTAGCGTCGCAACCGCCAGCAGGAATGAGAGTCTGTCTACCGGCAGCGAGATGGAGAAATCGTTTTTCCTGGCCCAGGCAACCAGTTCGGGGACTGTCTGGGAAAATTCACTCATAGATTATCCTTGCATCTGCGGCTTGCGCGCGGTGACGTGTATATAGCGGCCAAGGCTCAGATAAGGCTCCTGGCGGCAGTACCGCGTCTCTATTTCTGTTAAGGCGTCTAAACAGTCGTCCTGTTTTTGTTTATCACGCAGATAATCATGAAACACCCTCACGCCGGTTTTGCCGGTAATTTCCCAACCGATCTCCTCCAGCCAGCCATAAACCTGCTGCGGTTCACGGGGGAAATCCGGTGAAAGCGTGCGTCGTTTCTTTTTATACATGCCCTGCTGTACGTAGCCAAAATTGCCGACCAGCACGTTTCGCATTAGCAGGCCGTTGGCATTGTAAAACATCAGCGATAACGCACCGCCCGGGCGCAACATCGACCACAGCGTTTTTAACATCGCCTGGGGTTCGGCGATCCATTCGAGCACAGCATGAAACAATATCAGATCAACCTGCGTTTCCAAATGCTGCGGAATGTCCTGAGCGGCGCAATGTATAAAATGCATGTTGTCGCTCACACCTTTCTCTTCTGCCGCTCGCCCGGCGCGCGCAACCATCTCGGCAGAAAGATCGCAAAGCGTGACGTGATGTCCCCGCTGCGCCATCAGAATTGCAGTCTGACCTTCCCCACCGCCGGCATCCAGCACGCGCAACGGTCGGTCACCGAATTCAGCCAGCAGCTTGTCCAGATCCTGCCAGAGGATCGTCTGACGAAGCTGACCTTTGGTGGTGCCATAAATGTTGCGCGAAAACTTTTCCGCGATGTCATCAAAATTGCGATCCCGCATTGGGAGGGTTCCACTCACTGCAAAACCGCTATTTTGTCACACCCGCGCGGAGAATGAACCACTCTGGTGTAATATCACCGACAATCGCCTGCTGTATGGTTAAAAAAGGAACCAAAAAGGATGCTTTTTACCCTAAAAAAATATATCGGAGGCATGATGCTTCCCCTTCCCCTGCTGTTGCTTCTCATCGCGCTGGGGCTGGCAATGATATGGTTTAGCCGCTTTCAGAAAAGCGGTAAATCCCTCGTTACCGTGGGCTGGCTGGCGCTGCTGTTACTCAGCCTGCAACCGGTCGCTGACGGTTTATTACGTCCGATTGAAAACACCTACCCGACGTGGCAGGGAAATCAGAAGGTGGGCTATATCGTGGTGCTGGGCGGCGGGTATACCTGGGATCCGAACTGGGCGCCCAGCTCGAACCTGATCAACAACAGCCTGCCGCGCCTGAACGAGGGGATTCGCCTGTGGCTGGCCAATCCTGGATCGAAGATGATCTTCACGGGCGCAGCGGCAAAAACCAACCCGGTCAGTACCGCTGAAGCAGGAGCAAGAGTGGCTGAATCGCTTGGCGTACCGCGTTCCGCCATCATCACGCTGGATAGCCCAAAAGATACCGAAGAAGAGGCGGCGGCGGTGAAACAGGCCATCGGTGATGTACCGTTCCTGCTGGTGACCTCTGCTTCACACCTGCCGCGCGCAATGATTTTCTTTGAGAAGCAGGGCCTGCATCCGCTTCCTGCTCCGGCAAACCAGATGGCTATTGACGCCCCGCTCAATCCGTGGGAACGGATAATCCCGTCCCCGGTATGGCTGATGCACAGCGACCGCGTCGGCTACGAGACGCTTGGCCGTCTGTGGCAGTGGCTTAAGGGTTCGTCAGGCAAGCCAGGGCAGGAGTGATTTTGCGGCCAGATCGAAACTGGCGCGATTAAAGCGCCCGGTGTTGACCAGTTGCGCCACCTCATCCCAGAGAAGATAGAGCCAGCGTCGCCAGAGAAAGGCCTCCGCAACAGGGGCGCGCTGGAGATAGTGCCAGAGCAAATCTTCCGCCGCCCCGCCCTCGCTCAGCCTGAACAGTTCGTACTCGCGCGGCGCCCAGAGCATGATCCCCGGCCCGACCATCGCCAGCAGTTGGTCGCTGCGCGAGTCTTTAAGCATACTGCGTAGCGTGAAGTTGCCGTGAACCAGCACGCAGTTGTCGTTAAAACCCTCAAACAGCGTCGGCAGACATTCCCGGGTGCGGAACAGAATACGTTTGTCCTGCATCGTTAAGCCGGTGTTGTTGAACTGGTTCAGCGTGCCCCACAGCACTTCGACACGCTGGCGATACCACAGCGGCCACAGGTTTTCCTGGGTGCTGTCTACCGCGCCAACAAGACCCCGGCTGTCCTGCCGATGCCAGGCAAGCAGAGCCTCGACAATCTGATCTTTCAGCTGTTCCCAGCGCTCCGGTGTACGCGTCGGGGCTTCAACAGAAACCCCGCGTAAACGCTCGATAAGCAGAACATCCGGGCCGGGATGCTCCTCATGGGTCATCACGCCGTAGACCGTCGGCATACGGACAGTCCCTTCCCGCGCAAGCATTGACATTTTCCAGGCCAGCTGTCTGGCGACGCCCGGCGAGGTAAAACTTCTGGCCATCAGCGGCATGGGGTTTCCCTGACTGTCATACAACGACCAGAGTGCGGTATCGGCCTTTTCATTCACGCATTCCACCCGGCTTAGCTTTTCGCCAAGGAGATGGCTGAGTTCAGCACGCAGCTGTTCCATATGAGATTACCCCCATTAAGACTACTGCTTTTATAATGAGCGCGCGAAACCCGGATGTCACCCGGTAGAGATCAATAATGAAAAAGAAAAGGAAAATCGCCTGGCGGGAGAGCATCCCCCCCAGACGAGGGGATGCCAGCGAATTAACGCATTTCGACGCGTACGCGCTCGAGATCTTCAGGGGTATCCACGCCGGTGCCGGGGATTTCCTGGGCAACCGCAACGTGAATTTTCTCGCCGTACCACAGCACGCGAAGCTGTTCGAGCATTTCAATATGCTCCAGCGGGCTTGGTGCCCAGGCGACGTAGCGACGAATAAAGCCGGCGCGGTAGCCGTAAATACCGATGTGGCGCAGGAAGGTTTCGCCGATTGTCTCTTTCGATTGCGCGAAACGATCGCGATCCCACGGAATGGTGGCGCGGGAGAAATAGAGCGCGTAGCCCTCTGCGTCCATGACCACTTTCACCGCATTCGGATTGAACGCCTCTTCAGCGTGGTGAATCGGCACCGCGAGGGTTGCCATCCCGACCTGACGCCGAGCCAGGTTGTCGGCCACCTGACGGATAATCGCCGCCGGGATCATCGGCTCATCGCCCTGCACGTTCACAATCACCGTCTCGTCGCTGAAACCGCATTTTTCGACGACTTCCGCCAGGCGCTCGGTGCCTGACTGATGATCGGCACGGGTCATGCACACTTCCCCACCCGCGGCCTCAACCGCTCGCGCGACATCCGGGTGATCGGTGGCGACGATGACACGTCCGGCGCCCGATTCGCGTGCCCGTTCAAGGACATGCACAATCATCGGTTTGCCATTGATATCCACCAGCGGTTTACCTGGCAGGCGCGTTGAAGCATAACGCGCAGGGATAATGACAACAAAACTCATGGTTTGATCTCTTCTGCCACCAGTGAACGGGCTTCATTTTCCAGCAGGACCGGAATACCGTCACGCAGCGGGAACGCCAGGCTGTCCAGTTTGCAAATCAGCTCTTGTTTATCCTGGCTGTAATACAGTTTGCCGTTGCACACCGGGCAGGCAATAATTTCTAGTAAACGGTGATCCATAGTTCCTCCGTATGGGTAATCGCTAAAGCTTATCACATTCCCTTTTCAGGGAGTGTCTGTTTCCCAGCCATCTCGACAGGTCGCAAACAGCTCCACAGGCACGCGACCGAGTACAATTTCATGCGCCCCCTGCCAGCGCGCAAATTCACTGAGCGCAGTCGTTAACCCTTTTTCCAGGCCAGCCGTCACCTTTATGCCCTCTTCCAGCCAGAGCGCGATAATTTCAAGCATGCCGGTTTTACGGTGCATTTTAGCGTCCATGCGCCCGACAAGCTGTCCTTTGTGCAGCAGCGGCAAAACAAAATAACCATACTGACGCCTGGGCGCCGGGGTGTAGCATTCCAGACGGTAGCTGAAATCAAACAGCTGTTCGGCCCGCTTTCTGTCCCAGACAACGGGGTCGAACGGCGACAGCACGGCACTGTGGGTCGCCTGGAGTTTGCCCTCCTGCGCCTGCGCCAGCAGAGGGAACAAATCCGCATGCAGCCACATTTCACCTAACGACTCTACCGAGACCGGCATAACGCGCTGTTCGCGCTGCCACGTTTCGAGCAGTGGTTTTAGCTGCGGCTGACGCAGACGATAATAATCCGCCAGCCACTGCGGGCGGAAGATGCCAAGGCTGCGGGCGCTGTTCCCGAGCATGATGGCTTCGGCTACCTCCTGAGACAGCAGGTCACGCGTATCGTCCCAGTGAGGCATAACGCGGTGCGTGAGGTCATAGACGCGCTGAAAGTTGCGGCGCTCGACCACCATCACTTTGCCCGACGTAAACAGCCCTTCAAGATGGCGTTTGTGCGGTTTCCACTCCCACCATCCGCTGGCGCCTTTTCGCGGGTGTTCAAAATCCGCGGAGCGTACCGGACCGTTTTTCTGAATATGGGCAATCAGTTGTTCTATTTCATCCGCGTGTTCCACCATCCACTCCTGGCGGTATTTCCAGCCCATTTTGTCCGGGGCGAGCATGCGGTGACGCACCAGTGCAAAATCGCTGCGCGGGAGAAAACAGGCTTCATGCGCCCAGTATTCCATCAGTTCGCCCTGACTCAGCGCATTATCCAGCCACTGCGGAGGATAGTTTCCCAGGCGGCTAAACAGGACCAGATACGGGCTACGCGCCACGATGTTAATGGTGTCGATTTGCAGCAACGACATGCGTTGCACGGTAGAGAGGATATCAGCTGGCTGCGCGCGGCGGCGGGGCTTTTTCAGAAGCCCCTGGGCGGCAAGATGCAGGTTTCGTGCGGCTGCAAGTGAGAGTTGCGGTAGAGACATGCGTTTTCCTGTCAGTCAAAGCGCCACCGGAACCGCGTAGAAGTTACGGCACTAACGCGAGCAGTTCCTTGAGCAAATGTTCCGGCTGTTCGCCGCTGAGTTCAGCGTCAACCGGCAGATACCACCAGTTTTCTTTCGCAAAGGCCCGGCATTTTACCGCGTCTTTTTCCGTCATGATCAGCGTCTGGCCCGGCGCTGCCAGCCTTTCAACCTCTTCGGCAATTAACGCCTGGTGATCGGCCAGCGGCACCCGTTTTTCCAGCCGCGCGCCGCACTGCTCCAGCGTTGCGAAGAAACGCGGCGGATGACCTATACCGGCCATCGCAACCAGATGTTCCAGTTGCGCGACATCTTTACGCTCGCCGGTCAGCATATTTACGGCCTGTCCGGGACGAAGAAGCATTGGGATTTCGACCGCTCTGGCTTCACCACCGTTCACAATCACGGCATCGACGGTTTTCAGGCGCGACGCACGCTCGCGCATTGGACCGGCTGGAAGCCACCAGCCGTTGCCAAAACGCCGCACACCGTCAATGACCACGATCTCTTTATCACGCGCCAGCGCGTAATGCTGCAAACCATCATCGGTAATGATGATTTGTACATCATGCTCCGCAAGCAGTGCCTTCACGGCATCACTGCGCACCGGCGATACCGCAACCGGCGCGCCTGTACGCTGGTAAATCAGTACCGGCTCATCACCGGCTTCAGCGGTTGTCGTAGCTGGGCTCAGCACCAGTGGATACTGCGCCGCTTTACCACCGTAACCGCGTGAGACAACTCCCGGGCGGATACCGCGCCTCTGGAGCTGCTCTACCAGCCAGATCACCACCGGGGTTTTGCCGTTTCCACCCGCCGTCAGGTTGCCGACCACCACTACCGGTACCGGTGCGCGCCAGGCGCGCTTGATCCCAAGGCGGTAAAGCAGACGAATAGCACCGCTCACCAGGCCATACAGCCAGGAGAGCGGGAGAAGCAGCACCCACAGAGGGGATTCACCCGACCAGATGCGTGCAATCATTGACCGAACTGCATTTTATGAAGCTGCGCGTAAACACCACGCTGTTCCAGCAGGTCCGCATGGCTGCCGCGTTCAACGATCACGCCATCTTCCACCACCACGATTTCGTCAGCCTGTTCGATGGTCGACAGACGGTGCGCGATAACCAGCGAGGTACGGTTTTTCTGTAATTCATCCAGAGCAGACTGGATAGCGCGTTCAGATTCCGTATCCAGTGCGGACGTTGCTTCATCGAGGATCAGAATCGGACTGTTGCGCAGCAGCGCACGGGCAATCGCGATACGCTGACGCTGACCACCGGAGAGCAGCACCCCGTTTTCGCCAATGATCGTATCCAGACCGTTATCCATTTTGTTAATGAAGTCCATCGCATAGGCCATACGCGCCGCATTCTCGATCTCTTCACGGCTGTACTCTTCGGTACGGGCATACGCAATGTTGTTCGCCACCGTATCGTTGAACAGATGCACGTTCTGCGATACCAGCGCGACCTGGTTACGCAGCGACTGGAGGGTATATTCCCGCAGGTCGTGACCATCAAGCAGGATCTCGCCCTGGTCGATATCGTAGAAACGGGTAATCAGGCTGGCAATGGTCGACTTGCCCGAACCGGAACGACCGACCAGCGCGACGGTTTTACCCGCCGGGATGGACAGGCTGATATCACGCAGCGCCGGCACTTCACGGCCTGGATAGGTAAAGGTCACGTTACGGAATTCCAGGTCGCCTTTAGCGCGCTCGATCACGCGTGTACCTTCATCTTTTTCCTGTTCGGAATCGAGGATGCTGAACAGCGTCTGACAGGCTGCCATCCCGCGCTGGAACTGGGCGTTGACGTTAGTCAGCGATTTCAGCGGACGCATCAGCGCGATCATGGATGAGAACACCACGGTAATGGTACCCGCAGTCAGGGTTTCCATGACGCTCGGGAAGCTTGCGGCATACAGGACGAAGGCCAGGGCCAGAGAGGCAATCAGCTGAATGATCGGATCGGAAATCGACGAGGCCGATACCATTTTCATCCCTTGCAGACGCATTCTGTTGCTGACCTTGTCAAAGCGTTTGGTTTCGACTTCCTGACCGCCGAAGATCAACACTTCCTTATGGCCTTTCAGCATCTGCTCGGCGCTGGTAGTCACCTGCCCCATCGTATTCTGCATATTTTTACTGATGTTGCGAAAACGCTTTGATACCACGCGGATCGCGATGGAGACAATCGGCGCCAGCACAATAAGGATCAGCGACAGTTGCCAGCTGTAATAGAACATCATCGCGAACAGGCCGATGATGGATGCGCCTTCACGCACAACGGTAATCAGTGCGCTGGAAGAGGACGACGCAACCTGCTCTGAATCGTAGGTAATACGCGACAGCAGGGTACCGGTTGACTGCTTGTCAAAGAATGAGACCGGCATCCCCATCATATGGCTGAATAACCGACGGCGCATGGTCATCACCACTTTACCGGATACCCAGGAGATGCAGTAGCTGGATACATAGCTGGAGATTCCGCGTAAGATCATCAGCCCAATAACCACCAGCGGCATCCATAGCAGCACTGAACGATCCGTTTTACCGAAACCGTCATCCAGTAACGGTTTGAGAAGCGATAACATAAACGTATCGCTGGCTGCGTTGAGGATTAACGCTACGCCCGCCACGATCAAGCCTGCTTTGAAAGGAGCAATCATCGGCCAGAGCCGGCGGAACGTTTGCCACGTGGAGAGATCTTTGTCGTTATGCATTCAAAAAACCAGCATTTGTTGAAATAGCCGCATATTCTACCCGTTATCTACGGGCGCGCCAAACCACTGATGATACCAACGCGGTAAATAGTGTTCACGTAAGCGGCGAATTTGCCGACTTTGGTGCGAAAACGTCACAGATATCTGTCCGGACTGCGGAGTATCAAGCCAGAGATATCCCTCAGTTCGATAGCGCCTGACTACTTTGATGGAAGGGAAACGCCACGCGTTATAGCGGGCCATTGAGGCCAGCGAAACCTGTCCCTCCACACGCTGTAGCAGCGGTGTTGAAGATGACGTGTTACTTCCATGATGCGGCACCTGAATCAGTGTAGACGCTAGTTGACGCCAGCGGTGGCTCAGCATTGCCAGTTCTGCCTGCCCTTCAATATCTCCGGTCAGTAAAACGCTTTGTTCGCCGTCATCGATTTTTACCACGCAGGAGCGGTTGTTACCTTTTGCCGAGGTATTTTCGGGTGGCCAGTGCACGGAGAACGTTAAACCCCGCCACTGCCATCGCTCTCCACGAAAGCAAGGAAGATGCCCGGCCCAGGATAAGGGGCTTCTGATCCACATTGCGGGCCAGGCAGCTTTTAGCGATGCCAGTCCCCCCGCGTGGTCGAGATGTTCATGGCTCAGGATCACCCCTTCCGGCCTCAGATGATGCCAGCGTAGCCAGGGGATAATCAGCTGCTGCCCGCTGTCCCCACCGGGCCATGCCAACCCAGTGTCATACAGAATGGCCTTCCCGTGACGCTCAATGACCATCGCCAGCCCCTGCCCTACATCCAGCATATGCAGGGACCAGCTGTCTGTTTTGGCCCTGTGCCAGAGGGGAAATGCCAGCACCACGCTGCCTGCCAGACAGACTGCGGGTATTGCGCTGAAGGCCCTGAATCGCCAGCCAATGATCAGCAGCCATGGCAGTAACGTCAGGTATTGCCAGCGTTCATCAACGTCCTGCCAGCCATTCGGTAAACGCATCAATAGCCAGAAAAGCCCTGGCAGAGATTTATCGGCAGCCAGCCAGACGATACTTTCCAGCGTCGCCACCGGAAACAGATGCAGAAACATGCCGAGCAGGATCAGCGGAACTGAGATAAACGTGACCAGAGGAACGGCAAACAGATTCGCCGCCAGCGAGGAGAGACTGAAACCATGGAAAATCAGCACCTGAAGCGGCAACAGAAGCAGCAGCATACCGACCTGCAAATACAACAGCGTAACCAGCGGCCGCAGGCACCGGCCACGTTGCCAGAGCGGGAGAGGCAACCACTGATACCAAAAAATAAGCGCGGCGACCGCAAACGCTGATAGCGCCAGGCTTTGTGACAGGACCGCCAGTGGATCGAAAACCAAGATCGCCGCCACGCAGGTAAGCCATACCTGCCAGGGCGACCACTGGCGACCGCTCATTTTTAACACCGCCAGTACCACAAGCGCGATAACCGTGCGCAGCGCAGGCGGCTGTAAGCCTGTTAGCCATGCGTAAAACGCGGCAAAAATCAGCCCTGCCAGCAAGGGGATTTGCCAGATAATCCAGCGGCCCGGCAGGAAGAACTGGATGCCTCGCGCCAGAAACCAGATGACAGAAGCGGCCAGCGCAATATGCAATCCCGAGATTGCCATCAGATGCATCGTTCCGGTCTCACGCATCAGGTTTTTTATCTCCCGCGAGACCGACAGCCGCTCCCCCATTCCCAGCCCCAGTATCACGGGTCCCCACTGATATGCTGAAAGCGTACTCTGTAGTGATGTCAGGTACTGCGCACGCAGGCTACAGCCTTCGTCAACGAGCGCCGCATGGGTAAACCGTCCACTCAGCGTCTGATGTCGGGCAAAGGCATTTTTCTGTGAATCATAGCCGCCATCGTTGAGTTCTCCGTGTACCGCCCTGAGCCGCAGGGTCATTGCCCAGCGTTGACCCACGCAGACGTTTTGCGGCAGATAGTTGCCATACAGCGCCACGCCCATGGCAGCCCACACACGTTCTCCATTGAGGCTGACAATCCTTCCCTGATGCATCGTTGCGCCGTCCGTTTCGGTAATGACCACCTCGGCCTGCTGCGGAACTTTCGTTAAATGGTTCATCGGCCACACGCTTTCCTGAGCGGCCAGGATCCCCCAGCACATAAAAAGCAATGCGAGGCCTGAAAACCTGAGCCATTTTCTCTGCTGTACTGATAACGCAATTCCTGCGGCAATCAGCAACCAGACAATATGCAAATCTGGCAAAACGGGTAACCAATAGAGCGGGATTATGGCCAGAATGGCGCACATGCTGATAACGTGGATCCCCATCTTCACCTCCATGTTTCAGGCGATTATGCGGCGGGACTGATGCGTCGTCAGACAGAAAAGGCGTGATTTACAGCGGACGCTGCAACGTTTTTTAGCGTTTACAGTAAAGAGAAAATTTAAATGCGGCGCGTATTCAGAAATGCAGGGGCGGGATACAAAAAAAGCACCCTAAGGTGCTTTCTTTAAACTCAGTTTAACCCTGATGATTAAACTCAGTTACCGTAAATATTGGCGCGATCGCGCAGTTCTTTACCCGGCTTAAAGTGCGGAACATACTTTCCTTCCAGCTCCACTTTATCGCCAGTCTTCGGGTTACGCCCGGTACGTGGTGCACGATAGTGCAGGGAAAAACTACCGAAACCGCGGATTTCAATGCGCTCGCCCTGGGCAAGAGTGGTAGCCATATGCTCCAGCATCTCTTTAACGGCATCTTCCACAGCCTTGGCAGGGATATGCGGTTGCTGACTGGCAAGTCTTTCAATCAATTCTGACTTGGTCATGATTCCTCCGGTTCCTTTCAAACCCATTAGCTGAACAGCTTATTAAACAAGGGCGGCCGTAGCCGCCCTTTGTTATTGATTACAGGACGAATCCTGCAATCTGTCAAGTCTGCTCTCCATCCTTCGCGCTGTAAATGCGTTACAGCTCAAATGATGGTGCGAACCTGAACTTACTCGCCTTTAGCTGCTTTGAAAGCTTCAGCCATTGCGTTGTTAGAGAAGTTTGCATCTTCCTGTTTGTTCACAGTTGCGATTGCATCTTTCTCATCAGCTTCGTCTTTAGCACGAACAGACAGGCTGATTGCACGGTTCTTACGGTCAACACCGGTGAACTTAGCTTCAACGTCGTCACCAACGCTCAGAACCAGAGTTGCATCTTCAACGCGGTCACGTGAAGCTTCGGAAGCGCGCAGGTAACCTTCAACGCCGTCAGCCAGTTCTACGGTTGCGCCTTTAGCGTCAACAGCAGTCACTTTACCGTTTACGATTGCGCCTTTCTTGTTCAGTGCAACCCAGTTGTTGAACGGATCTTCTGCAAGCTGTTTAACGCCCAGGGAGATACGCTCACGCTCTGCGTCAACTTGCAGAACAACTGCTGCGATTTCGTCGCCTTTTTTGTATTCACGAACTGCTTCTTCGCCTGCAACGTTCCAGGAGATGTCAGACAGGTGAACCAGGCCATCGATGCCGCCGTCCAGGCCGATGAAGATACCGAAGTCAGTGATAGACTTGATTTTACCTTCAACACGGTCACCCTTGTTGTGGGTTTCCGCGAACTGCTGCCATGGGTTGTTTTTGCACTGCTTCAGGCCCAGGGAGATACGACGACGTTCTTCGTCGATATCCAGAACCATCACTTCCACTACATCACCAACGTTAACAACTTTGGATGGGTGGATGTTTTTGTTGGTCCAGTCCATTTCGGAAACGTGCACCAGACCTTCAACGCCTTCTTCGATTTCAACGAAGCAGCCGTAGTCAGTCAGGTTGGTTACGCGACCAGTCAGTTTAGTACCTTCTGGGTAACGCTTAGCGATAGCTACCCATGGATCTTCGCCCAGCTGTTTCAGGCCGAGGGATACACGAGTACGCTCGCGGTCGAACTTCAGCACTTTAACAGTGATTTCGTCGCCCACGTTCACGATTTCGCTTGGGTGCTTAACGCGTTTCCACGCCATGTCGGTGATGTGCAGCAGGCCATCAACGCCGCCCAGGTCAACGAATGCGCCGTAGTCAGTGAGGTTCTTAACGATACCTTTGACTTCCATGCCTTCCTGCAGGTTTTCCAGCAGCTGATCGCGTTCTGCGCTGTTTTCGGATTCGATAACGGCACGACGGGAAACAACAACGTTGTTACGCTTCTGGTCCAGCTTGATTACTTTGAACTCAAGCTCTTTGCCTTCGAGGTGCAGGGTGTCACGGACTGGACGAACGTCTACCAGAGAACCTGGCAGGAACGCACGAATACCATTCAGCTCAACAGTGAAGCCACCTTTAACTTTGCCGTTGATAACACCGACCACAGTTTCAGCTTCTTCGTAAGCTTTTTCCAGCGTGATCCATGCTTCGTGACGTTTAGCTTTCTCACGAGACAGCAGGGTTTCGCCGAAGCCGTCTTCTACTGCGTCCAGAGCAACGTCAACTTCGTCACCTACCTGGATTTCCAGCTCGCCCTGGGCGTTTTTGAACTGCTCAGCCGGGATGGCAGACTCAGATTTCAGACCGGCGTCAACCAGTACAACGTCTTTGTCGATAGCAACAACAACGCCACGAACGATGGAACCCGGACGGGTTTCGATTTCTTTTAAGGATTCTTCAAACAGTTGAGCAAAAGATTCAGTCATGTTTAATCTTCAGGTTAATATTAACGTCCACCTGGCTCCGTGCCGGATGGGGTTGTTTCACATACCCGCCGTCAATCCATTGCAGCGGGGGTACTGCTAAATCGGTCGCGATTACGCGAGTGCCAGTTTTTGGCGCGCATATTGTAGCGCTTTTTCAATCACTTGCTCAATAGTTAAACTGGTTGAATCCAGCACTAATGCGTCTTGCGCGGGAACAAGTGGTGCGACGGCGCGGTTACGATCGCGGTCATCGCGCTCTTTTATCTCGGATAAAAGGCGATCAAAGTTAACACTAAACCCCTTTTCCTGCAACTGAAGCATGCGGCGATGGGCACGTTCTTCTGAAGAGGCGTCAAGGAAAATTTTCACTGGCGCTTCAGGGAATACCACGGTTCCCATGTCGCGGCCGTCGGCGATCAGCCCCGGCGCTTCACGGAAACCGCGCTGGCGACGTAACAGCGCTTCACGAACGCGTGGGAAAGCCGCCACCTGAGAGGCCGCATTGGCCACTTCCTGGGTACGGATTTCACCGCTGACATCTTCCCCTTCCAGGATCACTTCAAGGTTGCCATCGGTCGAGACAAAGCGCACATCCAGATGCGCAGCCAGCGGTACCAGCGCTTCTTCAGACGCAACATCCACATGATGATGCAGCGCAGCCAGCGCCAGCACGCGATAGATTGCTCCCGAATCTAAAAGATGCCATTGCAATGCTTCCGCCATCGCTTTGCACAGAGTACCTTTCCCTGCGCCACTTGGCCCATCAATGGTGATTACCGGGGCAATTGCCGTCATCTTTTTCTCCTTAATTAAGGCATACCGTTTACATGAACGCCGCGCATTATACGCGCCAACGTGCGCAACTGTTACCTTTGCGTGCAAATTACGGAATGATTGAAGCAGAGTGTAGAAGAAATGAAAGAGGATGAGTGTCAGAAAGCGTAAGGAAATGCCGCATCAGGTGATGCGGCATACGATCATCAGGCCAGGGTGCTAATGCGCGTCAGCTGTTCGAAGTAGTCCGGGAACGTTTTTGCCGTACACTTCGGATCAAGGATAGTGACTGGCGTATCTGACAACGCCACCAGCGAGAAACACATCGCCATGCGGTGATCGTTGTAGGTGCCAATTTCTGCAAATTGCAGTTTTGCCGGCGGCGTGACGCGAATGTAGTCTTCGCCCTCTTCTACCTCGGCCCCCACTTTACGCAGCTCGGTTGCCATCGCGAACAGGCGGTCCGTCTCTTTCACACGCCAGTTGTAAATGTTTCGCAGCGTGGTGGTGCCTTTCGCAAACAGCGCAGCGGTAGCAATGGTCATCGCCGCATCCGGAATATGGTTCATATCCATATCAATGGCGTTCAGCTCACCGTGGGTACAGGAGATGAAGTCATCGCCCCAGGTCACCACCGCGCCCATTTTTTCCAGCACGTCAGCAAAACGGATATCGCCCTGCACGCTGTTGCGGCCAATGCCCGTCACTTTTACCGTACCGCCTTTAATCGCACCTGCGGCAAGGAAATAGGAGGCGGAGGAAGCATCGCCTTCAACCAGGTAGTGGCCCGGGGACTGATACTGCTGCGCTCCGCGCACCACGAAGCGCTGATAAGACTGGTTTTCCACCTCAACACCAAAGGTGTTCATCAGGTGCAGGGTAATATCAATGTACGGCTTAGAAACCAGGTCGCCTTTAATGCTGATGACGGTGTCCTGTGGTGCCAGCGGTGCGGTCATCAGCAGCGCGGTCAGGAACTGGCTGGAAACGCTACCGTCAACCTCTACATTGCCGCCAGTGAATCCCCCGCGCAGACGCAGGGGCGGGTAATTTTCCTGCTCAAGATAATCAATCTGCGCGCCGCCCTGGCGCAGGGCATCCACCAGATGGCCGATCGGACGCTCTTTCATTCGCGGCTCACCGGTCAGCACAATATCGTTACTCCCCAGACACAGCGCAGCGGCCAGAGGACGCATCGCGGTACCGGCGTTACCCAGGAAAAGCTCCAGCGCTTCAGCAGAATGTAACGCGCCGCCGTTACCAGTGACTTCACAACGGGTACGATCGTCAGACAGCGCGTACTGAACGCCCAACGCTTTCAGTGCATTGAGCATATGGCGCACGTCATCGCTGTCCAGCAGATTAGTGAGGACGGTGGTGCCGTTTGCCAGAGCTGCCAGCAGCAGAGCGCGGTTCGAGACACTTTTTGAACCAGGCAGATTAATGGTGCCATCTACCCGCGCGATAGGTTGTAACGTCAGGGATTCCATGAAACTCAACTCTCAACTCAACATAATAAAAACCCCGCAGGAACGCTGCGGGGGTGAAAAACAGCCAATTAACCGTGACGACGTTCGAAGTCGATCATGAAATCAGTCAGGGCTTTAACGCCTTCCAGCGGCATGGCGTTATAGATAGAGGCGCGCATCCCGCCTACCACACGGTGGCCTTTCAGCGCATGCAGACCCGCCGCGAAGGACTCTTCAAGGAACACGTTATCCAGGTTGCTGTCCGCCAGCTGGAACGGCACGTTCATGCGCGAACGGTTAGTTTTGGCGACATCGTTACGGTAGAAATCGCTCTTGTCGATCACGCCGTACAGCAGTTCAGCCTTTTGCTGATTGATCTTATCCATCTGCGCCACACCGCCTTTTTGCTTCAGCCATTTGAAGACCAGGCCGGAGAGATACCAGGCAAACGTTGGTGGGGTGTTGAACATGGAATCGTTGTCGTTCAGGACGGTGTAATCCAGAATTGACGGGCAAGACTTATGGGCTTTCCCCAGCAGGTCTTCACGCACGATAACGATTGTCAGGCCCGCAGGACCGATGTTTTTCTGGGCACCCGCGTAGATGACGCCGTAGCGGCTGACATCCAGCGGGGTGGACAGAATGGTTGAAGAGAGGTCCGCCGTCACAATGACATTTTCGCCAAAGTCTGGCTCTTCGTGAATGGCAATACCGTCGATGGTTTCGTTCGGGCAGTAGTGAAGATACGCGGCGTTGTCAGAAAGCTGCCACTCACTCATCGGCTTCACGGCGCGCAGACCCTCAACTTTCACTTTGGCATCGATGACATTCGGCGTGCAATATTTATGCGCTTCTTTTACCGCACTGGCCGCCCAGTAGCCCGCATCAACGTAATCAGCGGTGGTTTTGTCGCCCAGCAGATTGAGCGGGATACCCGCAAACTGGCCGCGTCCACCGCCGTGACAGAACAATACTTTGTAGTTCGAGGGAATATTCAGCAGATCGCGAAAATCCTTTTCTGCCTCTTCCGCCACCTTAATAAACGCTTTACCCCGGTGGCTGACTTCCATCACCGACGTACCCAGACCGTTCCAGTCACACAGCTCCTGTTGAGCCTGTTTGAGCACATCTGTCGGTAACATTGCCGGACCTGAACTGAAATTAAAGACTTGAGCCATTTCCCCTCACCACGCTAAAAGCCATAAGTTATAACTGTGGATATCGGTTTTATCATTCAGTGACACGCGCCGCAATGTCTAAAACTGATGGCCGAAGAAATGTGTCACTCGTCACACAATACAATCTGCCGTACCGTTGTCACAAAACCGACAAAATCGCTGTCAGGTGATGCGTTTAGCCCGGCTAACCTTCGTCCATTCTGGATTCGTACAGCGGGGGCATAATTGATGATCGCCCGCCTGCATGACCACCACATGACTACATTTTATGCAGGCATACTCCCCCGCTTCAGGTACAGTTTTGTATCGCTCGATGAGCATATCCGGCAGGATGCACAGACCGGGCTTCACCTCATCGTCGGGATAGTAATAAACGCTGATTTGACCATTCGTTTCCATAATCGCCAGACGCACCTGCCCCAGTTGCTCAACACTGCTCAGACGGAGTTCCATAAAGAACTCAAACTCCGTCATATTGGCGCTTTGCACATTCTCCCAGGCCAGTTGACCATCTTCGACAATCACCACCGGCTTCCCTTCGAGCAGATCTTCAAGTTTCTCACTTTTCGACATCAGCCACATGACCAGCCGGTACAGCAGTGCAAGCGTCACAAAGACGATAAAGACCGGCACCATAGGCACATCGTCATAAAAGGCAACATCCCCCGCCGCCGACCCCAGCGTCAGGATAATCAGTACTTCAAACAGCGACATCTGCCGCACGCCGCGACGTCCGGTGATTTTCAGAAACAGGAAGACGAGTACAAAGGTGTAAAGGCTGCGCAACGCCACTTCGCCTAAAAACTCAGGCGGGACTTTATCAAACGCCATCCGCTGGAGATCAAATGCTTTCATTTTTCTATGCCTTAACAGTAGGTTACTGCTTATAAGCATAGCCCAGCCATTTATTTTCGCCGGAGATAGCACCCGTCACGCAAAACCCGTATCATTGCGCGCTTTACGTACGATAAAAGTGAACGCCATGACTCAAACGTTTATCCCCGGCAAAGACGCCGCTCTGGAAGATTCCATAGCTCGCTTCCAGCAGAAACTGACCGACCTGGGCTTTAATATCGAAGAAGCCTCCTGGCTGAATCCGGTGCCTCACGTCTGGTCCGTGCATATTCGCGACAAAGACTGTGCGCTGTGCTTTACCAACGGTAAAGGCGCGACCAAAAAAGCGGCGCTGGCCTCTGCGCTGGGTGAGTATTTTGAGCGTCTGTCCACCAACTACTTCTTCGCCGACTTCTGGCTGGGCGAAACTATCGCCAACGGTCCGTTCGTTCACTACCCGAACGAAAAATGGTTCCCGCTGACCGAAAACGATGAACTGCCGGAAGGCATTCTCGATGCCCGCCTGCGCGCGTTCTACGATCCGGAAAACGAGCTGACCGGCAGCATGCTGATCGACCTGCAATCCGGCAATGAGGATCGTGGGATCTGCACCCTGCCGTTCACCCGTCAGTCTGACGAGCAGACCGTTTATATCCCGATGAACATCGTCGGCAACCTGTATGTGTCCAACGGCATGTCTGCCGGTAATACCCGCAACGAAGCGCGCGTGCAGGGGTTGTCTGAAGTTTTCGAGCGTCACATCAAAAACCGCATTATTGCTGAATCCATCAGCCTGCCGGAGATCCCGGCTGACGTGCTGGCGCGCTACCCGGGCGTGGTGGAATCCATCGCCAAACTGGAAGCAGAAGGTTTCCCAATCTTTGCTTATGACGGCTCTCTGGGCGGCAAATATCCGGTTATCTGCGTAGTGCTGTTCAACCCGGCCAACGGCACCTGCTTCGCCTCCTTCGGCGCGCACCCTGACTTCGGCGTGGCGCTGGAGCGTACCGTGACCGAACTGCTGCAAGGTCGTAGCCTGAAAGATCTCGACGTGTTTACGCCGCCGACCTTTGATGACGAAGAGGTCGCCGAGCACACCAACCTCGAAACGCACTTCATCGACTCCAGCGGTTTGATCTCCTGGGATATGTTCAAACAGGACGCGGACTATCCGTTCGTGGACTGGAGCTTTGCCGGTACGACGGAAGAAGAGTTCGCCACCCTGATGGCGATCTTCCACGCGGAAGATCAGGAAGTCTACATTGCCGACTATGAACATCTCGGCGTTTACGCGTGCCGTATTATTGTGCCAGGTATGTCGGACATTTATCCGGCAGAAGATCTGTGGCTGGCAAACAACAGCATGGGCGCGCATCTGCGTGAAACCCTGCTGGCCCTGCCAGGCAGCGAGTGGGATAAAGAAGATTATCTGAACCTGATCGCCCAGCTGGACGAAGAAGGACACGATGATTTCACCCGCGTACGCGAACTGCTGGGTCTGGCGACCGGAAAAGATAACGGCTGGTACACCCTGCGCATCGGCGAGCTGAAAGCGATGCTGGCGCTGGCGGGCGGCGATCTGGATCAGGCTTTGGCCTGGACCGAGTGGACGATGGAGTTTAACCAGTCCGTCTTCTCCGCCGAGCGCACTAATTATTACCGTTGCCTGCAAACGCTGCTCCTGCTTTCTCAGGAAGACGACCGCGAGCCATTGCAGTATCTGAACGCCTTTGTGCGTATGTACGGTGCGGATGCCGTTGAAGCTGCCAGCGCGGCGCTGAGCGGTGAAGAACCATTCTACGGCCTGCAAGCGGTTGACAGCGATCTGCAAGCCTTCCCGGCGCATCAGTCACTGCTGAATGCGTATGAAAAATTGCAGAAGGCAAAAGCCGCTTACTGGTCAAAATAAGCGCATATAACATTAATGGCTGTAGGCGTATTCAATCGCCTGAGCTATATTACGGGGCAATTTCATTGCCCCTTTTTTTTATTTTTCCGCAATGACGTTTAATTGTAATAATTAAGTTAACCACGGGTAAATATAAAAACGCTTACCTGAGCTTTACTGTTACTAATTATAATAAATACTCCATTTTAATTAACTGTTCCATGGGAGGCTGAAGGAAAAAATTCAACTCTTTTCATAACTTTTAAAATTTATTTTTATACGGATAATCAAATACTTACTCCGCTTTTGCTGTAAAACCATACACACTGCGGGCCTATAAGCCAGGCGAGATATGATCTATATCAATTTCTCTTCTATAATGCTTTGTTAGTATCTCGTCGCCGACTTAATAAAGAGAGAGTTAGTGTGAAAGCTGACAACCCTTTTGATCTATTACTCCCCGCTGCGATGGCGAAAGTTGCCGAAGAAGCGGGTGTCTACAAAGCCACGAAACATCCGATGACGACGTTCTTTCTGGCCATTACGGCTGGGGTGTTCATCTCCATCGCTTTCGTCTTCTATATCACAGCCACCACCGGCACGGCCGGGATGCCTTTCGGCATAGCGAAACTGATTGGTGGTATTTGCTTTTCACTGGGCCTGATTCTCTGCGTCATCTGCGGCGCCGACCTCTTCACCTCAACGGTGCTGATTGTTGTGGCAAAAGCCAGCGGAAGAATTACCTGGGGTCAACTGGGGCGCAACTGGCTCAACGTTTACGTTGGCAACCTGATTGGCTGTCTGCTCTTTGTTCTGTTGATGTGGTTCTCTGGCGAGTATATGACCGCCAACGGCGGCTGGGGGCTTAACGTCCTGCAAACCGCCGACCACAAAATGCACCATACATTTATCGAAGCCGTTGCTCTCGGCATCCTCGCAAACCTGATGGTCTGCCTGGCGGTCTGGATGAGCTACTCTGGTCGTAGCCTGATGGATAAAGCCATGATTATGGTTCTGCCGGTTGCGATGTTTGTTGCCAGCGGCTTTGAGCACAGTATTGCGAATATGTTCATGATCCCGATGGGGATTGTTATCCGCAACTTTGCAAGCCCGGAGTTCTGGACTGCTGTAGGTTCAACCCCGGAAAGTTTTCCACACCTGACGATTATGAACTTCATTACTGATAACCTGATCCCCGTCACTATCGGGAACATTATCGGTGGGGGTCTGTTAGTTGGGTTGACATACTGGGTCATTTACCTGCGTGGCGGCGATCATCATTAATGGTTGTCTCAGGCAGTAAATAAAAAATCCACTTAAGAAGGTAGGTGTTACATGTCCGAGCTTAATGAAAAGTTAGCCACAGCCTGGGAAGGTTTTACGAAAGGTGACTGGCAGAATGAAGTCAACGTCCGTGACTTTATTCAGAAAAACTATACCCCGTATGAAGGTGACGAATCCTTCCTGGCTGGTGCGACTGACGCAACCACCAAGCTGTGGGACAGCGTAATGGAAGGCGTTAAACTGGAAAACCGCACTCACGCACCAGTTGATTTTGACACCTCCGTTGCTTCTACCATCACTTCTCACGATGCTGGCTACATCAATAAAGCCCTTGAGAAAATCGTTGGTCTGCAAACTGAAGCACCACTGAAACGCGCAATCATCCCGTTCGGTGGTATCAAAATGGTTGAAGGTTCCTGCAAAGCGTATAACCGCGAGCTGGACCCAATGCTGAAAAAAATCTTCACCGAATACCGCAAAACCCATAACCAGGGCGTATTCGATGTTTACACCAAAGACATTCTGAACTGCCGTAAATCTGGCGTTCTGACCGGTCTGCCAGATGCCTATGGCCGTGGCCGTATCATCGGTGACTACCGTCGCGTTGCGCTGTACGGTATCGACTTCCTGATGAAAGACAAATACGCGCAGTTCGTCTCTCTCCAGTCTGACCTGGAAAACGGCGTAAACCTGGAAGCGACTATCCGTCTGCGTGAAGAGATCGCTGAACAGCACCGTGCGCTGGGTCAGATCAAAGAGATGGCGGCTAAATACGGCTGTGATATCTCTGGTCCTGCTACCAACGCTCAGGAAGCTATCCAGTGGACCTACTTCGGCTACCTGGCCGCAGTTAAGTCTCAGAACGGTGCAGCAATGTCCTTCGGCCGCGTATCCACCTTCCTGGATGCGTACATCGAACGTGACCTGAAAGCAGGCAAAATCACCGAACAAGACGCTCAGGAAATGATTGACCACCTGGTCATGAAACTGCGTATGGTTCGCTTCCTGCGTACCCCAGAATATGATGAGCTGTTCTCTGGTGACCCAATCTGGGCAACCGAATCTATCGGCGGTATGGGCGTAGATGGCCGTACTCTGGTAACCAAAAACAGCTTCCGCTTCCTGAACACCCTGTACACCATGGGTCCTTCTCCGGAGCCGAACATCACCGTTCTGTGGTCTGAAAAACTGCCTCTGAACTTCAAGAAATTCGCCGCTAAAGTGTCCATCGACACCTCTTCTCTGCAATATGAGAACGATGACCTGATGCGTCCTGACTTCAACAACGATGACTACGCTATCGCTTGCTGCGTAAGTCCAATGGTTGTTGGTAAGCAAATGCAGTTCTTCGGTGCGCGTGCAAACCTGGCGAAAACCATGCTGTACGCAATCAACGGCGGCGTTGATGAAAAACTGAAAATGCAGGTTGGTCCTAAGTCTGAACCGATCAAAGGCGACGTGCTGAACTATGACGAAGTCATGGACCGCATGGATCACTTCATGGACTGGCTGGCTAAACAGTACGTGACCGCGCTGAATGTTATCCACTACATGCACGACAAGTACAGCTACGAAGCCTCTCTGATGGCGCTGCATGACCGTGACGTCGTTCGCACCATGGCATGTGGTATCGCAGGTCTGTCCGTTGCGGCTGACTCCCTGTCTGCAATCAAATATGCGAAAGTTAAACCAATTCGTGACGAAGATGGTCTGGCTATCGACTTCGAAATCGAAGGCGAATATCCGCAGTTTGGTAACAACGACGCTCGCGTTGATGACATGGCGGTTGACCTGGTAGAACGTTTCATGAAGAAAATTCAGAAACTCACTACCTATCGTAACGCTATCCCGACTCAGTCTGTTCTGACCATCACCTCTAACGTTGTGTATGGTAAGAAAACCGGTAACACCCCAGACGGTCGTCGTGCTGGCGCGCCATTCGGCCCAGGTGCTAACCCAATGCACGGTCGTGACCAGAAAGGTGCGGTTGCCTCTCTGACCTCCGTTGCTAAACTGCCGTTTGCTTACGCGAAAGATGGTATCTCTTACACCTTCTCTATCGTGCCAAACGCGCTGGGTAAAGACGACGAAGTGCGTAAAACTAACCTCGCGGGTCTGATGGATGGTTACTTCCACCACGAAGCGTCCATCGAAGGTGGTCAGCACCTGAACGTGAACGTGATGAACCGTGAAATGCTGCTCGATGCGATGGAACACCCTGAGAAATATCCTCAGCTGACCATCCGCGTATCTGGCTACGCAGTACGTTTTAACTCCCTGACGAAAGAACAGCAGCAGGACGTTATTACCCGTACTTTCACTCAGTCCATGTAAGTGGAATTGACTGAAATCACGCGTTAAGAAGCGTACAATAAAGGCTCCACGCAAGTGGGGCCTTTTTAACACCCTCGCTTCATCAGTCTCTTTTGTCCGCTATCTATACTTAATGGATAACAGCCAAAACAGACTCGACATAGCCTTTGAGCTGTGCATCTACATAGGCCCCCGGATGGGCCAAATTCGGAGATATCACCGCAATGTCAATTATTGGTCGTATTCACTCCTTTGAATCCTGTGGCACCGTCGATGGCCCGGGGATCCGCTTTATCACTTTCTTCCAGGGCTGCCTGATGCGCTGCCTGTACTGCCATAACCGTGACACCTGGGACACCCATGGAGGTAAAGAAGTCACCGTAGAAGATCTGATGAAAGAGGTGGTGACCTATCGCCACTTTATGAACGCGTCCGGCGGTGGCGTGACGGCATCCGGCGGTGAAGCCATTCTTCAGGCTGAATTTGTGCGCGACTGGTTCCGCGCCTGCCACAAAGAAGGCATTCATACCTGCCTCGACACCAACGGCTTTGTGCGCCGTTACGATCCAGTTATTGATGAACTGCTTGAAGTGACCGATCTGGTCATGCTCGATCTCAAGCAGATGAACGATGAGATCCACCAGAATCTGGTTGGCGTCTCGAACCACCGTACCCTGGAATTTGCCAAATACATTGCCAACAAAGGCGTCAAGACCTGGATCCGCTACGTGGTGGTGCCGGGCTGGTCAGATGATGATGACTCTGCACATCGTCTGGGTGAATTTACCCGGGATATGGGTAACGTGGAGAAAATCGAACTCCTGCCCTATCACGAGCTGGGTAAACATAAATGGGTGGCGATGGGTGAAGAGTACAAGCTCGATGGCGTGAAGCCGCCGAAAAAAGAGACGATGGAGCGCGTCAAAGGTATTCTTGAGCAGTATGGCCACAAGGTCATGTATTAACGAAAAGGCCCGGTGAAAACCGGGCCTTTTTATATTCTATTTAAAGACGCCGTTAATAACGGAAGTCACAATCGCTGTACTCAGCGCAATTAAGACCAGGTCGTCACCTACCACGCGCCATTCATAGCCCGGATAGGAAGGAAGCTGACCCAGCATATCGGCTGGCACGGTTTTCTTCGCAATGCCCGGAGGCAGTGGCTTACCGCGCGCCAGGTTTTTCGCAATACCCGGAGGCAGAGAGTCGTAGCCCGTTAAGCCGTAATTCAGGGCCAGATGGCGGGCATGATCGAAGCTTACGCGAGCATCCACATCATTACCGACATCTTTGCTGTTTTTAAAGCTCTTATCCGATTTCCCAGGGTTATCCTGACCGTTATTGTGCTTATTACCATGGTTACCAGAGTTCCCGTTACCATGATTGCCGCTATTACCTTGTCCGCCACCGTTTCCGTGACCACCGCCATTCCCGTTTCCAGGATTAGCCATGGCCGGAGCCGTTGCAAACGTTAAAGCCAACACTACGGCAAGTGCGGTAGTGGAAAAACGACGAGTAGACATGATGGCTGCCTTTTAGTGGGAGAACTCATTGGAATTATCGCCAGGCAGTAAAAACTCACAATCAGTAAAAGTCTTATATGTGACAGGGACAAAAAAGCCTGTCATCGACAGGCTTTTAATAAATCAGGCATGGGCCACTGGCGTTGGATGTTCGCCCACTTTGCGCAGCAGCATTAGCAGATAAATAAACGACACGCTGGCGATCATGATAAACAGCAGATTATCAGAATAATTTTGCATGAGCATAGCGGTAAAAGTCGGCCCCAATAAACTGCCGATGGTGTAACTCAGCAACAAAGCCTGGTTCATCGCCACCAGCTGGTGATGCTCAACTTTCTCACAGGCCCACGCCATCGCGACTGGATAGAGCGTAAAGCCCGCAGCCCCCAGAATGAACAGCGCGGGCGCCATCGCGGCGTTGCTGAGCATGGCGAGACAGCCCATGATGACCACGAAGACCTGAACGCGCAGCACCAGCAGACGACCAAAGCGGTCCGCCAGGCGGCCAATCGGCCACTGGCCGACAATCCCCGCGCTGACCATCACCGCCATCCAGAAACCGATCCCGGAATCACTGACGCCCTGATGGTTAAGATAGAGCGGCATCAGGCCATAGAGCGAGCCCAGAACAATCCCGGAAATAATGCAGCCGTTAACCCCCAGACGCGCCTGGCGCAGTCTCAGCATCGGCCAGACGTGGGTGGCTTCCTGATGTTCGCTGTTTTGATTCACAATACGGGTAAAGAGCAGCGGCAGGATCGCCGCCAGCACCATGCCCGTCACCCACGGCAGCACGCTCATCAGGTCGGTTGGCAGTTTGCTGACCATCAGCTGTCCCAGAACGGTACCGACGTAGTAAACCATCATATAGGCCGCCAGCAGACGCCCGCGATTACGGGACGTGCCGCTGCACATCAGCGCACTTTCAACCACCACCCAGATCATGGCGCAGCCGACGCCCGCAATAAAGCGCCAGACCATCCAGCTCCAGAAGCCGACCATAAGGCCTAAACCGGCGCAGCCGACGGCAAAGATCAGCGACGCCAGATAATAACTGCGGTTAAAACCAAAGCGCTTAATAAGGCTGCCCGTTAATAAGGTGCCCAGCAGATTGCCCGTAAAAAAGGACGAGCTAACCATACCCACCTGCCAGGTCGGTAAGTTTTCATGGGCGAGCCATAGCGGGACGAGTGTGTTTAACACCGCGATCGCCAGGGTCAGCAAAAGCAGGCCACAGAGCAACAAAAGCACCGGGCGGGTATAGGTGGTCATGGATTAAAAACCGTGAGGAAGTTCAGATTTCGTGCGCATCATGCCACTGGCAAAAACAAAGTCAATCCACCGATTCAGGCGTCACGCACGTTATGCGCCTTGTCGATTTAAAAAACTCATCCTGCTAATGCAAAGCCTGCTACTTATATTAATTATCTATTTGTTTTTATTTATTTCCGGGAATTTTTACAACGAAACATCAGTCGAAAAATTTCATGAATGAAAAAAGAAAAGCCGGGCGCTATGTCCCGGCTTTTTATAACAAAATCTAAAATTAGCTGGCGATAGCCAGACCGACCGTCATATGCAGACCATAAAATACGCCGCGACCAATTAACTCCCCTGCCAGCACCAGTACAAAGGCCAGGGACAGTAACGGCAGCGCAGGCGAGTAACCTTTAAGCTGAGGGGCAATCCAGCACACCAGCGCAGCCGTCAGCAGCACCACACGCCAGGCCATCAGCGAACCGTAATCCGGCACCAGCGCCGAAGCCTGCTGGATAGAGCTGTGAATGGTCGCCAGCTCCGCTCCCTGCATGAGCGCGACAACGGTACTGATTACCAGCGCCAGCAGCGAGACCGCGGGCAGCAGGCGCATCGCCCAACCATTAATGCCAGCCACGCGCAGCAGCAGATAACCCAGCAGGGGCCCGCCAATAAACATGGTCAGGAAGAAGCTCATCGGCGTCCAGACGCTGTACCAGGTTGGAACCGTATCAATGGTGTTGTACACCCTGACCATCATCCAGACGAAGACAACGCCCAGTACCATGGTGACGATGAGCCACAACGCGCGTAACCCTGACGGCAGCTTTTTCACCGCTGCCAGTAACCACCCCAGCCCGCCAACGGCAAAGAAGATTGCGCCGCTGGCAATCTCGTTACTCAGCGAAGAGGCACCTACGCGGTTCAGGGAGTTAAACGCGCGCATCGGTGAGCCCAGGTGCAGCGTAGAGGCGATAAACCCAATGCCCATCAACACCCACAGGCCAAACATGCTTAACACTAAACGCTGCTGCTGTTCAGTATTGAGGTTCCCTTTTAACAGCGCCAGCGCAAGAACGATAAACCCGCCCGCCACGCACTGCCCAAAGACCGTGAAGATCATCAGCGGCCATTCATGCCATCCACTTCCCATCTCACACCTCCTTCGGGTTTGCCAGGTAGCCGGTGGTGTCCCCCGTCGGACGGCTGTTGGCGTTAGGTTTAATCACAATACTCGGCTTTGTGAAGTGCGCAGACGGCAGCGGCGCGACGGCAGCAAGCTGGCCGTGTTTTTTGCGCAGCTCCTCAATCGGGCCAAAGTCCAGCGCGCGCAGCGGGCAGGATTCGACGCAGATGGGCTTTTTGCCGTCCGCCACCCGGCTGTGGCAGCCGTCGCACTTGGTCATGTGGCCTTTGGCGGCATTGTACTGCGGCGCGCCGTACGGGCAGGCCATGTGGCAGTAGCGACAGCCGATGCAGACATCCTCGTCCACCACCACAAAACCGTCGTCGCGCTTGTGCATTGCCCCGCTCGGGCAGACCTTGGTGCAGGCCGGATCTTCGCAGTGGTTGCAGGCAATCGACAGGTAATAGGCGAAGACATTCTGATGCCAGACGCCGTTATCCTCCTGCCAGTCGCCGCCCGCGTATTCATAAATACGCCGGAAGCTGACCTCCGGGGTCAGATCTTTGTAATCCTTGCAGGCCAGCTCGCAGGTTTTGCACCCGGTGCAGCGGCTGGAATCAATAAAAAATCCATACTGGGTTGTCATCGGTTACTCCTTACGCCTTTTCAACCTGAACGAGGTTTGTGTGGGATGGGTTGCCCTTCGCCAGCGGCGATGGACGCTGCGTAGTGAGAACGTTGATGCAGCCCGCCTGATCGATACGGTTCGCATCCGGGTTATACCAGGCCCCTTCCCCCAGCGCGACAACGCCAGGCATCATACGCGGAGTCACTTTAGCTTCGATATGCACTTCACCACGTCCGTTGAAGATACGTACGCGATCGCCATTACTAATGCCGCGCGCTTTCGCATCCATCGGGTTGATCCACATCTCCTGTCGGCAGGCCGCTTTCAGTACGTCAACGTTGCCGTAGGTGGAGTGAACACGCGCTTTGTAGTGGAAACCAGTCAACTGAAGCGGGAATTTCTCCGTCAGCGGATCGTTGTAGTTTTCGAAGCCTGGCGTATAAATCGGCAGCGGATCGATAACGTCCCCTTCCGGCAATTCCCACGTTGCGGCAATTTTTGCCAGCTCTTCGGAGTAGATCTCGATTTTGCCCGACGGCGTGGTCAGCGGATTGGCCTGCGGATCGTCGCGGAAGGCTTTATACGCCACGTGATGCCCTTCCGGATCGCGCTGCTTGTACATGCCCTGCTTGCGGAAGGTATCGAAGTCCGGCAGGTCAGGAATGGCTTTGCGGGAAAGCTCGTGCAGATGGCGCATCCACCCTTCCTGAGTACGTCCTTCAGTGAACTGCTGCTCAACGCCAAGACGTTTCGCCAGCTCGGAAGTCATCTCATAGATGGTTTTGCACTCGAAGCGCGGTTTGATGGCCTGGTCAGTGAAGATCACATAGGACATGTTGCCGCAGGAGGCATCCAGCGCGAAATCCATCTGCTCAGACGCGGTGCAGTCTGGGAGCAGAATATCGGCATACTTTGCCGATGAGGTCATGTGGCAGTCGATCACCACAATCATTTCGCACTTCTTGTCGTCCTGCAAAATTTCATGGGTGCGGTTGATCTCAGAGTGCTGGTTGATCAGGCAGTTACCGGCATAGTTCCAGATCATTTTGATCGGCACGTCCAGCTTATCTTTGCCCCGAACACCGTCGCGCAGCGCAGTCATTTCCGGGCCGCGCTCGATCGCGTCTGTCCACATAAACATGGAGATGCTGGTCTGAACCGGGTTATCCAGCGTTGGCATACGTTCAAACGGTACTTCATACGAGCCTTCACGCGCCCCGCTATTACCGCCGTGAATACCGACGTTGCCAGTCAGAATCGAGAGCATAGAAATAGCGCGGGTGGCAATTTCGCCATTCGCGTGGCGCTGAGGTCCCCAGCCCTGGCTGATATAAGCCGGTTTGGTTGAACCAATTTCACGTGCCAGCTGAACAATACGTTCGACAGGAATGCCGGTGATAGTGGATGCCCACTCCGGGGTTTTCGCCACGCCGTCGCTGCCCTGGCCAAGAATATAGGCTTTATAGTGCCCGTTAGCCGGTGCGCTGGCTGGCAGCGTCTTCTCGTCGTAACCGACGCAGTATTTATCCAGGAACGGCTGGTCGACGAGGTTTTCAGTAATCATTACATACGCCAGCGCATTGACCAGCGCCGCGTCGGTACCAGGGCGGATGGGGATCCACTCGTCTTCACGCCCTGCGCCGGTATCGGTGTAGCGCGGATCGACGATGATCATTCGTGCGTTGGATTTGGCGCGCGCCTGCTCAAGGTAATAGGTTACCCCACCGCCGCTCATGCGCGTTTCGCCCGGGTTGTTGCCGAACAACACCACCAGTTTACTGTTCTCGATATCCGACGGGCTGTTGCCGTCTGCCCAGCCGCCGTAGGTGTAGTTCAGGCCCGCGGCAATCTGTGCGGAAGAGTAGTCGCCGTAATGGTTGAGATAGCCGCCGCAGCAGTTCATCAGGCGCGCTACCAGCGTTTTACCCGGCGGCCAGGAACGGGTCATGGTGCCGCCAAGCGTCCCGGTGCCGTAGTTGAGGTAGATAGATTCGTTGCCGTACTCTTTGATCAGGCGCTGCATGTTGGTCGCGATAATATCGTAGGCTTCGTCCCAGCTAATGCGCTCGAACTTCCCTTCCCCACGCTTACCGACGCGCTTCATTGGGTATTTCAGACGATCCGGGTTATATACGCGACGGCGCATTGAGCGACCACGCAGACAGGCACGAACCTGATGTAACCCTTCGTAGTTATCATCGCCGGTATTGTCGGTTTCGACATATTTGATTTCACCGTCCACCACGTGCATACGCAGTGGGCAGCGGCTACCGCAGTTAACGGTACAGGCACTCCACACCACTTTTTCCGGGGCTGAAGCGGGAGACAGAGCCTCCGCCGCCGACGCCAGTCGGGTAAAGGGGAGCGTAAAGGCGCTGCTGGCAACCGCCAGACCACCTATTGCCGTGGTTTTCATCAACCCACGGCGAGTGACCTCGGCAGCCATTAACGCTTCAGGCGCTTTGATTTTCATAAAGACTCACTTTGGTTGCTCACAAAGAAAAGAGAGGCGGCGCAAACCGCTATGTAGTTTTATTTATAACGAATTACAACGTTATTGGTGTTTTATGCTGACTTTCGTTCGGAGGAGTATTACTACTTTAGAGGGAGGGGTTATTGCTTCGTATCAAATCAGAGGCATAAAAAAAGCGCCCTGAGGCGCTTTTTTGTCTTAGAGCAAATAATTATCCGATGAACTGCTGGCCTTTCATGTAAGGGCGCAGCACTTCAGGGATCTCAATGCGCCCGTCAGCCTGCTGGTAGTTTTCCAGCACAGCAACCAGCGTACGGCCTACTGCCAGACCAGAACCGTTCAGGGTATGAACCAGACGGGTTTTCTTGTCAGATTTGCTGCGGCAACGCGCCTGCATACGACGCGCCTGGAAATCCCAGACGTTGGAGCAGGAGGAGATTTCACGGTAGGTGTTCTGCGCAGGCACCCAGACTTCAAGGTCGAAGGTTTTGCAGGCACCGAAGCCCATGTCGCCGGTGCACAGCGCCATACGACGGTATGGTAGACCCAGCAGCTCCAGCACTTTTTCCGCGTGGCCGGTCATCTCTTCCAGCGCGTCCATAGACTCTTCCGGACGAACGATCTGCACCATCTCAACTTTATCGAACTGGTGCATACGGATCAGACCGCGCGTATCGCGACCGTAAGAACCGGCTTCAGAACGGAAACATGGAGAGTGCGCAGTCAGTTTGATTGGCAGATCGTCTTCGTCGATGATCTCATCACGCACAAGGTTGGTCAGCGGCACTTCCGCAGTTGGGATCAGCGCGTAGTTGCTGCTGTCAGCTTCCTCGTCCAGCGGACGGGTATGGAACAGATCGCCGGCAAATTTCGGCAGCTGGCCTGTACCGTACAGCGTATCGTGGTTAACCAGATACGGAACGTAGGTTTCGCTGTAGCCGTGCTGCTCGGTGTGCAGATCCAGCATGAACTGCGCCAGCGCGCGGTGCAGGTGAGCAATTTGCCCTTTCATTACCACGAAGCGAGAACCGGTCAACTTAACCGCTGCCGCAAAGTCCAGGCCCGCGTGCATTTCGCCCAGCGTCACGTGATCGCGCACTTCGAAGTCAAACTCGCGAGGCGTACCCCAGCGTTTCACTTCAACGTTGTCGTTTTCGTCTTTGCCGACAGGCACGCTGTCGTCAGGAATGTTCGGGATCGCCAGAGCAATATCGCGAATTTCAGCCTGAAGAACGTCCAGTTCAGCTTTCGCCTGATCCAGCTCTTCACCCAGTTTGTTCACTTCCAGGCGTAATGGCTCAATATCTTCCCCGCGCGCTTTCGCCTGGCCAATGGATTTCGATCGAGAATTACGCTCTGCTTGCAGATTTTCAGTTTGTACCTGCAAAACTTTACGACGCTCTTCAAGAGCGCGCAGCTTATCTACATCCAGCTTAAAGCCCCGGCGTGCCAGTTTTTCAGCGACTGCGTCTGGCTCATTACGCAGCAGATTGGGATCGAGCATGCTTATCCTGTGCTTATCGAATTAAAAAAGGAAAAAGTGACCACAGCCTGCGGCCACAGAGATATATTGCCAACATTACCGCAACGATTGAACTAACGGTAGCGTTTTATAGGGCTATTTTGATCCTGTCCGGCAAGCCAGGCGAGCTTTTCGCCAATCTTACCCTCAAGACCTCTGTTTGTAGGGTGATAATAGCGGGTTTGTGCCATCTCCTGCGGGAAATACTCCTCCCCGGCGGCGTAGGCATTGGGTTCATCATGGGCGTAGCGATACTCCTGCCCGTAACCCATTTCTTTCATCAGCTTTGTAGGGGCATTGCGAAGGTGTACCGGAACGTCGTAATCCGGACGTTCACGTGCATCCGACATCGCCGCTTTAAAGGCGGTATACACTGCATTGCTTTTCGGCGCGCAGGCCAGATAGACAATTGCCTGCGCAATGGCACGCTCACCTTCCGCGGGTCCGACGCGGGTAAAGCAGTCCCAGGCGGAAATAGCGACCTGCATGGCGCGTGGATCGGCATTACCGACATCTTCTGACGCAATGGCCAGGCAGCGACGCGCGACATATAACGGATCGCCACCGGCGGTAATGATACGCGCATACCAGTAGAGTGCCGCATCCGGCGCGCTGCCGCGCACGGATTTATGTAACGCAGAGATAAGGTCGTAGAAACGGTCGCCTTTATTATCGAAGCGCGCACTGCGTTCACCGGCAATTTCGGTGAGCAGTTCAGGCTTCAATACGCGCTTGCCCGCATCGTCCACTTCGGCCATATCGGCCATCATTTCCAGCGTATTCAGTGCCCGACGCGCATCGCCGTTGACCAGTTCAGCGATCGCACGACGCGTCTCGTCCGGCAGAACGATATCCTGTCCGCCGTAACCCCGCGCTTTGTCCTCCATCGCCTGGGTCAGAACCTTTTCGATATCCTCTGTGGTCAGGGATTTAAGCAGGTAAACGCGGGCGCGGGAAAGCAGCGCGGAGTTGAGTTCAAACGACGGGTTTTCCGTGGTTGCGCCGATGAAGAAAATCGTGCCGTCTTCAATGTGCGGCAGAAACGCATCCTGCTGGCTCTTGTTGAAGCGGTGGACTTCATCAACAAACAGAATGGTGCGGCGCCCGGCATTACGGTTTTGCCGTGCGCGCTCGATCGCCTCGCGGATCTCCTTCACGCCGGAGGTAACCGCCGAGATGCGCTCAACGTCCGCGTTAGCATAGCGGGCGATCACTTCAGCGAGGGTGGTTTTGCCGGTGCCGGGTGGCCCCCAGAGGATCATGGAGTGCAGATGCCCCGCCTCAATAGCGCGCGGCAAGGGTTTCCCCGCAGCCAGCAGGTGTTGCTGGCCGATGTACTGCGCTAAATTTTCTGGCCGCATACGGGCGGCCAGAGGTTGAAACGCATTATCTGAAAAATCGAGCGACAGGTTGCTCACTCATGCCTCTTACTTATTACGTTGGTCGTCCACCGTTACGCCCTGCGGCGGGGTAAAGGTGAATTTCGAAGCATCTACAGCGCCGTTTTGCTGAGACTTAAGCTGATAGCTACTGCGCTGATCGTCCTGCTCAACCGCGCCGAACTGATTGATGGTACCGTTGCTGCTCACGTTAATCGTGAACTGCTTCAGATTACCGTTGCTGCCTTTTGGCGTCAGGACGAACTCATCACCGTTTTGTTTGATGTTGTACTGCTGCCAGTCGCTGGACTGGTTACGGGCAATGAGCATAAACGGCGTATTGCTGGTCGCGTCTTTCAGCCAGGTGGCGGTTGCCTGCTCAACAAACGGGTTGTAGAACCACAAGGTTTTCCCGTCGGACACCAGCACGCTTTCATCAGGCTGGGTCATGTGCCAGTTGAAGAGATTCGGGCGTTTCACCCACAAATCCCCCTGACCTTCCTGCACCGCGTTGCCGCTGCCGTCAGTCACTTTTTGCGTGAAGCTGGCGTGGAAGCTGCTCACTTTATCCAGTCGGCTTTTAAGGTCGCTTGCTGCATCAGCCCAGACGCTGCTGGCAACAAAACTGGAGAGTAATGCACAGGCGATGGCGATTTTTTTCATTGTTATTCCTTAAAATACGTCTTCCCGATATGGGGGTTCCGTTTCTATTCTGGACCTGCCTGAAGGCAGGCGACAGAAGAATATGCTTAATTTTTGCTGATTTACCCTTCTTTGCAATCGCTGAAGGTTAATCAAAAGGCGGTGGTGCCAGCACCTCTCGGTTACCGTTATGCCCCTGTTCGCTCACAATACCCTGGGCTTCCATCTGCTCGATAATACGCGCCGCGCGGTTGTAGCCGATACGGAACTGGCGCTGGACGCCGGAGATGGACGCCTTACGTTTTTCGGTGACGAAATTAACCGCTTGGTCAAATAACGGATCCAGTTCTTCGCCGCCGTCAAAACCACCGCCGCCACCTTCGCTTTCACTGTCGGAGGTGATGCCGTCAACGTATTGCGGCCGCCCGCGCGCTTTCCAGTCCTGTACCACCGCATGCACTTCCTGGTCGCGAACAAACGCACCGTGGACACGCACCGGCGAGGTGGAGTTCGGGCCGGAATAGAGCATATCACCCATTCCCAGCAGCGACTCTGCACCGCCCTGGTCAAGGATAGTACGCGAGTCAATTTTACTCGACACGGTAAACGCGATACGGGTCGGGATGTTTGCCTTAATAAGACCGGTGATAACGTCTACGGACGGACGCTGCGTTGCCAGTACCAGGTGGATGCCCGCCGCACGCGCTTTCTGTGCCAGACGCGCAATCAGCTCTTCCACTTTCTTACCAACGGTCATCATCAGGTCGGCAAATTCATCCACCAGCACCACGATGTAAGGCAGTTTTTCCAGCACCGGATGCTGGGCATCCATGCTGTCACCCGGCTTCCAGTATGGGTCCGGAATCGGACGGCCCATACGCGCCGCCTCGGCGATTTTCTCGTTATAACCGGCCAGGTTACGCACGCCCAGCGCCGACATCAGCTTGTAGCGACGCTCCATTTCATTGACGCTCCAGCGCAATGCGTTGGCGGCGTCCTTCATGTCGGTCACAACTTCCGTTAACAGGTGCGGAATGCCTTCGTAGACGGACAGTTCAAGCATTTTCGGGTCGATCATGATGAAACGCACATCTTCAGGCTGCGCTTTGTAGAGCATACTGAGGATCATGGCGTTCACCCCGACCGATTTACCGGATCCGGTGGTACCCGCAACCAGCAGATGCGGCATCTTCGCGAGATCGGCAACCACCGGATCGCCGGCGATATCTTTACCCAGCACCACGGTCAGCGGGGACGGGTTGTCGCGGAATTTGGTGTTATCCAGAACTTCACGCAGATAAACGGTCTGGCGTTTCTTGTTTGGCAGCTCAAGGCCAACGTAAGGCTTACCTGGGATCACCTCCACCACGCGTACCGCCACGGTCGACAGAGAACGCGCCAGGTCACGGGACAGGTTAGAAATACGTGCCGCTTTTACGCCTGGCGCCAGATTCAGTTCGAAACGGGTGATCACCGGGCCAGGTGAGTAGTTCACCACGTCCGCTTTAATACGGAAGTCAGCCAGACGCGCTTCCACCAGACGGGCCATCTGTTCAAGGGCAAAGGTATCCACCGGCTCGACTTCCGCTGGCGGCGGCGTTAACAGATCCAGCGACGGCAGCGGCGTACTTGGTCGTTGCAGCGGACGGCTGTCTCCGTTACGCATCAGCAGCGGGTGAATCAGGCTTTCCTGCGGCTGTGGTGCTGGCTGCTGGAACTGCGGCTGCGGCGGTTGGGCCGGTGGTGTATGCGGCTGCGCATAAGCCTGCGACGCTGGCTGTGGTGGCTGCGCATTAACCTGTGGCGCTGGCGCCTGACGCACCGGTTCCGCTTCCGGCATCACGCTCGGCGTGAACAGCGGTTCGCTCGGACCGTCATCCACCAGATCTTTCATCGGTGAAAATTCAAAGTCCGAGAGCGAGAACGGATTTGCCCCCGAAGGCTGCTCACCGGAATAACGTTGCTGTTGCGTGGCGGCAAACTGACGCGCTAATTCCGCTTCGGCAGCATCATCTTCATCCTGCTGAGAATGAACATCGTGTTGGTACTCATTCCCGTAGCGTTGAGTCTGTTGGGCAGCAAACTGACGCGCCAGCTCATCCTGATGCAGTTCGTCGGCATCATCTTCGTAGTCGGATTCACGGGCTTTCTCTTCGGCCATACGCTGAGAAGGCAGTTTAATGCCATAAGAGGCCAGCTCCCGGCGCGTAGGTACGCGCACGCGATTAGGGCGCGGCAATTGTGGACCAATGCCCTCTTTCACCTGAGGACGCGGCGCACCGTCGGTTGCCGGGCTGAATAGCGGAGCGGACGCGGCAGCGGCTGCCGTTGCCTGCTTCACGGTTTCTGCTCCTGACGCAACGGCTGGCGCTGGGTCTACAGGTGCAACGCTCGCAGAAGGCGCTTTTACAACAGGCTCCTGCACCGGCTCAGGCACGGGCTGATACCAGGCGGCAAGCTGCTCGCGCTCACGGGCACGGCGCTCTTCCACTTCTTCAAAATAGTACAATGGCGGACGGGATGGCTTCGCTTCCTCCACCACTTCGGGTTCAGACACCGGCGCAACATATGGCTGTTCAGGCACAGCGGGTTCGGGCGTATAAGCCTGATACGGCTGTTGCGGCTCGCTGGCAGGCTCAGACGGATGATACGATTGCTGACACTGTTCCTGCTGCACAGGAATATAGCTTTCAAGCTCCGGCGCAATGGTCGGTTCAGGCGTATGGACGCCAGGCGCAGTCTGCCAGTCCACCTGCGGTTGCTGGATCGCGGACTCCGGTGCCGGAACAGGCGAGGACGGCATCACGGCTTCAACAGGCGCAACATGGGCCTGCGCAGCCGTCGTTGCGGCGGCAGCAGCGGCTACCGGTTCAGTCACGGAATGACCATGCAACAGCGGATCGTATTCGTCATACTCACCCGGCGTAGCTCGATGACCAGAGAACAACACATCATCAGGATCGACGGCCGCACCGCGATACTCAATCTGCTCGTCTTCATCCATACGTTTGCCGGAGAAAAGCGCGGCATCCGTTTTACGGCCTAACGGGTT
Source organism: Enterobacter sp. CRENT-193 (assembly GCF_002787395.1). NCBI lineage: Bacteria > Pseudomonadati > Pseudomonadota > Gammaproteobacteria > Enterobacterales > Enterobacteriaceae > Enterobacter > Enterobacter sp. CRENT-193. The sequence goes on from NZ_CP024812.1 coordinate 4,047,987, forward strand.
AGCGAATTTTTCAGCAACGCGCTGGCGGCGTGCCAGAGCACCGCGCAGAATACGGGCACGGCGGGATTCACGACGCTGCACAGGTGCCTCGTCTTCCTCTTCGTATTCATCTTCATATTCGTCTTCATCGACCCACGTATCATCACGACGGGTACGATTGCTGGCAAACGTCAGCAGAGTCAGAATAAAGCTGCCGATTTTTTCGGCAATGCTCACCCAGGACCAGCCGGTAAACAGCGTCAGGCCCGCCGCCCAGATGCAGAGCAGCGCCAGCGTGCCGCCGCTGCTGTGAAGCATCGGTTGCAGCGCGGAGCTCAACAGGCTGCCAATCACACCGCCGGAGGCGAAATACCAGATGTCATCGGCATTGATCGCCGCCAGTCCGCAGGAGGTGAGGATCAGCGCCAGGGCGCCAATCAGGCGCAGCGAAACGGCAAAATAATCGATGTAGTCGTCGTTCTGTCGATGACGCCAGGCAAACCAGCATCCGCCAATAATGATGACGGGAAGGGTATAGGCCATCACACCGAAAATGAAGAAGAGCGTGTCCGCAAGCCAGGCGCCGGGAACGCCACCCAAATTATGGATAGGCTCATGCCATGCGGTTTGCGACCAGCTGGGATCTGAGGGGTTGAAACTGAGTAAGGCAGCCATCAGCCAGACGGCAAAAAGGGCAATAACAATCAGTAACGCCTCAAGGAGACGACGTCCGCTGCTTAGCTTAGATAATGTGACTTCTTTGTCTTCAGTGTATTCCTGGCTCAAGAAAGGCTCTCCAGGTATCAGGCATGTCCTGCCTGTGTGCTAAAACGGACAACAGCGCCGGGACTCCCCGGCACTGTTGCTGTATGGATTAACAGGAGTGTAATCAAACTACACTGATTTTGCACCTGTTCCGTGTTAGCGCGTCTTAATAACCAGACGATTGCTCTGTTTGACCTCTTCCATCACCACATAAGTACGGGTGTCGTTCACGCCTGGCAGACGCAGCAGGGTTTCCCCCAGCAGCTTACGGTAGGCGGACATATCAGGCACACGGGTTTTTAACAGGTAGTCAAAATCACCGGAAACCAGATGACACTCTTGAATTTCTTCAAGTTTTTGTACAGCGGCGTTAAATTGCTCAAACACATCTGGTGCACCACGATTCAGAGTAATCTCAACAAATACCAGAAGTGAGGCATCCAGATAATGCGGGTTCAGCAGAGCCGTATAGCCCTGAATAAAACCCTGTCTTTCCAGTCGACGCACACGCTCAAGGCACGGCGTCGGGGAAAGTCCCACACGTTTTGAAAGCTCGACGTTGGAAATACGCCCATCCTTTTGCAATTCATTAAGAATGTTACGATCGATACGGTCGAGATCTTTGCCAGGGCGCTTCTTGCTATCTACCATTATTATTGTCTCTCTGTATTCCTTCCCTACTCCTGCCTGGACCCTGTGCACATCACTGTTCAGAGCCTGTACCCGTTATTCATCACATCGCCTGGTTATGTATTAGACGCGATGTGGATTCGGGTTCTGCGGTAAGAAGACCGTTGCCCGAAAGCAGTCACAGACATCACGTATGGCGTCTGTCCACACCATGCGTAGATTTCACTGACCCGGTAAAAATGGCATTTCCGTGCATGTCTATGCGGCATGCAGTTCGTGCGTCTTTTTTTCTTCCTTGAATGTTTTCGCAAAAGCGCAGGGGATTGTCAAAGCAAAACATCGATTTTTAGTACAAGATGCCGGATATTCATTACGGAGGGGTATTAATCCTCATTTTATTGCCTTATAAACGCGCTGTTTTCAGTAGCAGACGTGATGTGACCGCCTCTGACCCATAGGGCGCGTCTATTGCATATATCGGAAGCAAAACTGTCGTGCTCTTTTTTTACGGCAACAAATTCCCTACAATCCAGCCCATTGCCTGCCAACAACAATGGGGATCTCATGGGCACGACCAAACACAGTAAGCTGCTAATCCTTGGATCTGGACCTGCGGGTTATACCGCAGCGGTCTATGCTGCACGCGCTAACCTGCAACCGGTACTGATCACCGGGATGGAAAAAGGCGGTCAGTTGACCACCACCACGGAAGTGGAAAACTGGCCGGGCGACCCGAACGACCTGACCGGGCCGCTGCTGATGGAGCGCATGCACGAGCATGCCGCCAAATTCGAAACCGAAATCCTGTTCGACCACATCAATAAAGTGGATTTGCAGAACCGTCCGTTCCGCCTGACGGGTGACAGCGGCGAATACACCTGCGATGCGCTGATCATCGCCACCGGCGCCTCTGCCCGCTATCTCGGTCTGCCGTCTGAAGAAGCGTTCAAAGGCCGCGGCGTGTCAGCCTGCGCGACCTGCGACGGTTTCTTCTATCGCAACCAGAAAGTTGCGGTGATCGGCGGCGGCAACACCGCTGTGGAAGAAGCGCTGTATCTGGCAAATATTGCCTCAGAAGTACACCTGATCCACCGTCGCGACACCTTCCGCGCGGAGAAGATCCTGATCAAACGCCTGATGGACAAAGTGGCGAGCGGTAACATTGTGCTGCATACCAACCGTACGCTGGAAGAAGTAACTGGCGATCAGATGGGCGTCGCGGGACTGCGTATCCGTGATACCCAGAACACCGATAACGTCGAAACGCTGGAAGTGGCAGGCCTGTTTGTGGCAATCGGTCACAGCCCGAACACGGCTATCTTTGAAGGCCAGCTGGAGCTGGAGAACGGCTACATTAAAGTGCAGTCTGGCATTCACGGCAACGCCACCCAGACCAGCGTTCCGGGTGTCTTCGCAGCTGGTGACGTGATGGACCATATTTATCGTCAGGCGATCACCTCTGCGGGCACCGGCTGTATGGCCGCGCTGGACGCAGAACGCTATCTGGACGGGCTGGCTGAACAAGGTAAATAATCTTTACAAGTCAGTAACAAACGTAAATAAAGGCGGCCACTGGTCGCCTTTATTTTTGCTCACGTGTAACATGCAGATGTCAAATTTCTTATAACGTCACCTGCAAAGTACGCAATGGAAAAAACCCGTCAACAAGAGTTAACCCGCTGGCTGAAACAGCAAAGCGTTCTGTCCCGCCGCTGGCTTATGATTTCCCGCGTTCTGGGATTTATCAGCGGTCTGTTGATTGTTGCCCAGGCATGGCTGCTGGCCCGCATTCTCAACCATATGATCATGGAGAACATCCCGCGCGAAGCGCTGCTGTTGCCGTTTATCGTTCTGGTGCTGGTTTTCGTTCTGCGTGCGTGGGTGGTCTGGCTGCGCGAGCGGGTTGGGTTCCATGCCGGGCAGCACATCCGCTATGAGATCCGCCGCAAGGTGCTCGATCGGCTTTCAGAAGCCGGGCCTGCGTGGATCCAGGGCAAGCCGGCCGGTAGCTGGGCGACGCTGATCCTTGAGCAAATCGACGATATGCACGATTACTACGCGCGTTATCTTCCGCAGATGGCGCTGGCGGTGTTTGTGCCTCTGATGATTGTTATCGCCATCTTCCCGGTTAACTGGGTGGCGGCGCTGATCCTGCTGGGGACCGCCCCGCTGATCCCGCTGTTTATGGCGATGGTCGGCATGGGCGCGGCTGATGCTAACCGCCGCAACTTCCTGGCGCTGGGTCGGTTAAGCGGCCATTTCCTGGACCGGCTGCGCGGCATGGAAACCCTGCGGATCTTTGGTCGTGGTGAAGCGGAAACCGAAAACATTCGCCTGGCGTCGCAGGATTTTCGTCAGCGCACCATGGAAGTGTTGCGCATGGCCTTTCTCTCTTCTGGCGTACTTGAATTTTTCACCTCCCTGTCGATTGCGCTGGTGGCGGTTTACTTTGGTTTCTCCTACCTCGGCGCGCTGGACTTTGGTCACTACGGTACGGCGGTTACGCTTTCCGCTGGGTTCCTGGCGCTGATCCTGGCCCCGGAATTTTTCCAGCCGCTTCGCGATCTCGGCACCTTTTACCATGCCAAAGCGCAGGCGGTGGGTGCTGCCGACAGCCTGAAAACCTTCATGGAAACGCCGCTGGCGCATCCGGAGCGTGGTGAGGTAACGCTGAATACGAACGATCCGGTGACCATTGAAGCACAGGATTTTTCTGTTCTGTCGCCTGAAGGCAAAGTACTGGCCGGTCCGCTGAACTTTACCCTGCCTGCCGGGCAACGTGTGGTGCTGGTGGGTACCAGCGGCTCAGGTAAAAGCTCATTGTTGAATGCGCTTTCAGGTTTTATGGCGTACACCGGATCGCTGCGTATCAACAAAACGGAGCTGCGCGAGCTCGATCCTGATGCCTGGCGTAAACAGCTAAGCTGGGTGGGGCAAAACCCGCAGCTGCCAGCTCCGACGCTTCGCGAGAATGTGCTGCTGGCACGCCCGGATGCGCGTGACGATGAGCTGCAATCGGTCCTCGACCGCGCCTGGGTCAGCGAGTTTCTGCCGCTGCTTGCGCAGGGTATCGATACCGTCATTGGCGATCAGTCTGCCGGGCTGTCAGTAGGCCAGGCACAGCGCGTCGCGGTTGCCCGTGCGCTGCTGAACCCCTCTTCGCTAATGCTGCTGGACGAACCCGCCGCCAGCCTGGACGCTCATAGCGAGCAGCGCGTGATGGATGCGCTTAACGCAGCCTCACGCCAGCAAACCACCCTGATGGTGACTCACCAGCTGGAAGGTATTGCCGACTGGGATCAGATCTGGGTGATGGAAAACGGACACATTGTTGAGCAAGGCTATTACGCCGCGCTTGTTACCGCGCAGGGGCCGTTTGCGACCCTGCTGGCGAACCGTCAGGAGGATATCTGATGCGCGCCCTGCTTCCGTATCTTGCACTGTATAAACGCCACAAATGGATGCTGACGCTCGGGATCGTGCTGGCGATCGTCACGCTGCTCGCCAGCATCGGCCTGCTTACGCTTTCCGGCTGGTTCCTCTCCGCGTCTGCGGCCGCAGGCTTTGCCGGACTGTACAGCTTTAACTACATGCTGCCTGCCGCCGGGGTGCGCGGCACGGCGATTACGCGAACTGCCGGGCGCTACTTCGAGCGTCTGGTCAGCCACGACGCGACCTTCCGCGTGCTGCAACACCTGCGTATTTATACGTTCAGCAAACTGCTGCCCCTCTCCCCTGCCGGGCTGGCACGTTTTCGACAGGGCGAATTACTCAACCGCGTGGTCGCGGATGTGGATACGCTGGATCACCTCTATTTGCGCGTCATTTCACCCATGGTGGGCGCGTTTGTGGTGATTGTCGTGGTGACGCTGGGGTTGAGTTTCCTGGATGTTCCCATCGCACTGACGCTCGGCGGCATCATGCTGATGACGCTGATTATTCTGCCGCCCCTGTTTTATCGTGCAGGTAAAACCACCGGGGAAAACCTGACGCGCCTGCGTGGAGAATATCGCCAGCAGCTCACCGCCTGGTTGCAGGGACAGGCCGAGCTTACCCTTTTTGGCGCCAGCAAGCGCTACCGCGCCCGCATGGAAAATACGGAGCTGAACTGGCATGAAGCCCAGCGTCGCCAGTCTGAACTGACCGCGTTCTCCCAGGCGCTGATGATGTTAATTGGTGGGATTGCCGTAATCGCCATGCTCTGGATGGCCTCCGGTGGCGTGGGCGGTAACGCGCAGCCTGGCCCGCTGATTGCGCTGTTTGTTTTCTGTGCCCTGGCAGCCTTTGAAGCCTTAGCCCCGGTCACGGGCGCCTTTCAGCATCTCGGCCAGGTGATTGCCTCTGCGCTGCGCATTACGGATATTGCCGAGCAGGAGCCGGAAGTGAAGTTCAGCGCCGGTCAAACCGCTGTGCCGGAGCAGGTCGCGCTGACGCTCAGCAATGTTACTTTCGCCTACGACAAGCAGGCGCAAAACGCGCTGGAAGACATCACTCTATCTGTTGATGCCGGGCAGCGCATTGCGATCCTTGGCCGTACGGGATGTGGGAAATCGACACTTCTGCAACTTCTCACGCGCGCGTGGGACCCACAGCAGGGCGAGATTCGGTTTAACGACGTTCCGCTGTCTGGTTTTAGCGAAGCGGCCTTGCGTAAAACGGTCAGCGTCGTGCCCCAGCGGGTGCATCTGTTCAGCGCTACGCTGCGCGATAATCTTCTTCTGGCGGCACCAGACGCCTCCGACGATACGCTGCGGGCAATGCTGGAGCAGGTTGGGCTGCACAAGCTGCTTGAAGACGACGGGTTGAACAGCTGGCTGGGTGAAGGGGGTCGACAGCTTTCCGGCGGCGAACTGCGTCGTCTGGCCATTGCGCGTGCGCTGCTGCACGATGCGCCGCTGATGCTGCTGGATGAACCGACAGAAGGACTGGATGCCACGACAGAGAGCCAAATCCTTGATTTACTGGCGAATGTGATGAAAGGTAAAACCGTACTGATGGTCACGCACCGTCTGCGCGGGCTGGTGAATTTCGATCAGATAATTGTGATGGACAACGGACACATAATTGAGCAAGGTAGTCACGCAGAGCTGCTGGCAAAACAGGGTCGCTACTACCAGTTTAAACAGCGCCTGTAGACTATATTTGTAGCGTCCTCTCTCGCGTACTGGAGTTCTGTTGTCATGCGCCTGGTGCAGCTTTCTCGCCATAATATTGCGTTCCCTTCACCGGAGGGGGCGCTGCGTGAACCTAACGGCTTGCTGGCTCTGGGCGGCGATCTCAGCCCGGCACGGCTCTTAATGGCTTACCAGCGCGGCATCTTCCCTTGGTTTTCGCCTGGCGACCCGATCTTATGGTGGTCTCCCGACCCGCGAGCCGTGCTGTGGCCTGGGCAGTTTCACCTGAGCCGCAGCATGAAGCGGTTTCATGCAAAATCACCCTTTCGCGTCACGCTCAATCACGCCTTCGGCCAGGTTATCGAAGGCTGCGCTGAAGATCGTCATGAAGGCACCTGGATAACCCGCGATATCATTATCGCCTACCACCAGCTTCATGAGCTGGGCTACGCGCACTCTATTGAAGTATGGAAAGAGGATAACCTCGTCGGCGGAATGTACGGCGTGGCGCAGGGCACGCTGTTCTGCGGTGAGTCGATGTTCTCCCGTGCCACGAATGCGTCAAAAACCGCGCTGCTGGTGTTTAGCGAGGAATTTGCCCGACGTGGCGGACGGCTGATGGATTGTCAGGTGCTGAATGAGCACACCGCCTCGCTCGGCGCCGTTGAAATCTCCCGCCGACACTATATCGAACATATTGAACAATGCCGAAAAGAGACCCTTCCACGCGATTTTTGGGTTCCCAGAGCGCTCTTTATGCCCAATGCCTAAATGTTTTCCGCATATTTTTTATGAGGGTGTTATAATTATGCCGCAGAGTAGCTTCTGCCTGTTGCCCCGCCGCCGTTTGGGACCCTCGCTTCAGATAACGTCCTGACGTTTATCCTGTCGTCTCCCCTTTACGAATGCGCTTTCCGTTCGGTTGTACCGTGACGCTTGGGCAATACGCTGAGACTGTTTTGCTGCGTTTTAAACGCGCAATTCTTTACTTAATTGAGGAATTTCGGCATTATCTTGCCGGTTCAAAACTTGGTAGTGATACCCCAGAGGATTAGATGGCCAAAGAAGACAATATTGAAATGCAGGGTACCGTACTTGATACGTTGCCTAATACCATGTTTCGCGTAGAACTGGAAAACGGTCACGTGGTAACTGCGCACATCTCCGGTAAAATGCGCAAAAACTATATCCGCATTTTGACGGGCGACAAAGTGACTGTTGAACTGACCCCGTACGACCTGAGCAAAGGCCGCATTGTCTTCCGTAGTCGCTAATTGTTTTCGCCTGTAATGGCAGATGAATATTTAAAAGGTCGGGATATTCCCGGCCTTTTTTATTTATGGTCTTAGTGTGGCTGTGTCGGCAGATGTATAGTCATGCACGGGTTCATAGGTACGATTAAATCTTCAGCTATTGCGTGGGTAATGTCATGCAGCAGTCCCGTCAGGTGCGGCAGCTTATCGCGGTCAACATGCGATACCAGCAGCACATGGTTTAACGCCCGGCAGTAGTCGCATTTCGTTTCGGTATCTTCCAGCAGCCACTCTTTTTGTCGCGGTTGCTCCGCGTCGTCCTCAAATTCAACCACCTGAAAATCACGCATTGACTCTGTGAGGCCGGATTTCACCTCTTCCAGGTAGGCTCCGAGGCAACGGCAAACGGGCTGCGTTTGCGGAAGTGATTTGCAGTCGAGGAGGATTTCGGTGAGCAGTTTGCAGCGCTCGGCAAGGGTTGGGAGATCGGGGTTGAGGGAGAGTTCGCTATAGAGCTGGGAGATAGACTGGTTTTCCATATTCATAATTTCCATATTAAAAGCTGAAAACTACCACCAGAAACGCCAACTTCGGGTGGCAGACTGAACCGGTTTGGCGTACCGACCATATGGAAAATCGGCGCTTCAAAAGAAGCCCCGGTTCAGTCCACCATAATAGAAGATACGGATTATACCGCAGCTAAAAAAAGAGTGAACGAAACCAATGATGTTGCGTTAGCAACATCTTTCCATATGTGTGTAATCAGGACGCCAATCCCGACACCTGATTTTGCAGGTGCGCCGCCATTTTATTACTGTAGATTTATCCAGCAACCAACGTAGTACGAAACTGGAAAGCGCTTCGCAAAATTCCTCTGCGGTCTGTTGCCCTCACCCCAACCCTCTCCCACAGGGAGAGGGGGAAAAGCAGGCATAAAAAAACCGGGCATTCGCCCGGTTTTTAACATTAACGTTCAATTCACTCAGTGAGCCGCTTCCGGCTTGTGCTTCGCCGCACTCTGGAAATCGTACGTCAGTTCGTTCTTCGCCTGATCCAGCCCTACCGTTACCTGGCCGCCGTCCACCAGCGAGCCAAACAGCAGCTCGTTCGCCAGCGGTTTCTTCAGGTTGTCCTGAATCACACGCGCCATCGGACGAGCGCCCATCGCACGGTCGTAGCCTTTCTCAGCCAGCCAGTTGCGGGCCTCCTGGCTCACTTCCAGCGACACGCCTTTCTGATCCAGCTGAACCTGCAACTCGACGATAAACTTGTCCACCACCTGATGGATCACCTCGGTAGACAGGTGATCGAACCAGATAATGTTGTCCAGACGGTTACGGAACTCCGGCGTGAAGATCTTCTTGATCTCTTCCATCGCATCGGTGCTGTTATCCTGGTGGATCAGGCCGATGGATTTACGCTCGGTTTCCCGCACGCCCGCGTTGGTGGTCATCACCAGCACCACGTTGCGGAAATCGGCCTTGCGCCCGTTGTTATCGGTCAGCGTCCCGTTGTCCATCACCTGCAACAGGATGTTGAACACGTCCGGGTGCGCTTTCTCGATTTCATCGAGCAGCAGTACCGCGTGCGGATGCTTGATAACTGCGTCCGTAAGCAGGCCGCCCTGGTCAAAGCCCACGTATCCCGGAGGCGCACCAATCAAACGGCTGACGGTATGACGCTCCATATACTCGGACATATCAAAGCGCAGCAGCTCAATGCCCAGCGCTTTGGAGAGCTGAACCGTTACCTCGGTTTTACCCACACCGGTCGGACCGGCGAACAGGAAGGAACCAACCGGCTTGTGGTCATGCCCCAGGCCAGCACGGGCCATCTTGATCGCTTCGGTTAAGGCCTCAATGGCTTTATCCTGACCAAAGACCAGCATTTTCAGGCGATTGCCGAGCGTGCGCAGCGTATCGCGATCGCTCTGAGAAACGCTCTTCTCAGGAATACGCGCGATTCGGGCGACCACGGACTCGATATCCGCCACGTTCACGGTTTTCTTACGCTTGCTGGCCGGCATCAGGCGCGCACGCGCACCCGCTTCATCAATCACGTCGATCGCTTTGTCCGGCAGATGACGATCGTTGATGTATTTCACCGCCAGCTCCACCGCCGCACGTACCGCTTTCGCGGTGTAACGCACGTCGTGGTGCGCTTCGTACTTCGTTTTCAGGCCGTTGATGATCTGCACCGTTTCGTCAACCGACGGCTCGGTAACGTCGATTTTCTGGAAACGACGCGCCAGCGCACGATCCTTCTCAAAGATGTTGCTAAACTCCTGGTATGTCGTGGAGCCCATCACGCGGATCTTGCCGCTGGAGAGCAGCGGTTTAATCAGGTTAGCCGCATCCACCTGGCCACCGGAGGCCGCACCTGCGCCGATAATGGTGTGGATCTCATCGATAAACAGGATGCTGTTGGTGTCCTGCTCAAGCTGTTTTAACAACGCCTTGAAGCGTTTTTCAAAATCACCACGATATTTGGTGCCCGCCAGCAGCGAGCCGATGTCGAGCGAGTAGATGGTGCAGTCGGCAATCACTTCCGGCACGTCGCCCTGCACAATGCGCCAGGCAAGGCCCTCGGCAATCGCGGTTTTACCCACGCCAGATTCCCCCACCAGCAGCGGGTTGTTCTTACGGCGACGGCACAGCACCTGGATGGCACGCTCCAGCTCTTTGTCACGGCCAATCAGCGGGTCGATACCGCCGACGCGAGCAAGCTGGTTAAGGTTGGTGGTGAAGTTTTCCATACGATCCTCCCCGCCTGCTTGCTCTTCACTGTTGTTGATCTGCCCGCTGGGATCCGACGCCTGGTTAGGCTCGTCTTTTCGCGTTCCGTGAGAGATGAAGTTAACCACGTCGAGCCGGCTGACTTCGTGTTTGCGCAGCAGGTAGGCCGCCTGGGACTCCTGTTCGCTGAAGATGGCGACTAAGACATTGGCGCCAGTCACTTCGCTACGTCCGGAAGACTGGACGTGGAAAACCGCGCGCTGCAACACGCGCTGGAAGCTGAGCGTCGGCTGCGTGTCGCGCTCTTCTTCACTGGCTGGCAGCACCGGTGTGGTTTGTTCGATGAAGGCTTCGAGTTCCTGACGTAGCGCCACCAGATCCACGGAGCAGGCTTCCAGCGCTTCGCGGGCAGATGGGTTGCTAAGCAGTGCGAGCAGCAGGTGCTCGACGGTCATAAACTCATGTCGGTGCTCACGCGCTCTGGCGAAAGCCATGTTTAAACTGAGTTCCAGTTCTTGATTGAGCATAGGCACCTCCCCCAATTTTATGCCTTATCAGGCCTTTTCCAGCGTACACAGCAACGGATGCTCGTTCTCCCTCGCATAGTCGTTCACCATCGCTACTTTGGTTTCCGCGACTTCGGCAGTGAAGATGCCGCAGATCGCTTTGCCACGATAATGAACGGTAAGCATCAGTTGCGTTGCACGTTCAACATCATAAGAAAAGAACTTTTGTAGCACGTCAATAACAAATTCCATTGGCGTGTAATCATCGTTCATTAACATAACTTTATACATAGATGGCGGTTTTAGCGCGTCGCGCACTTTATCTTCCGCCAGCTGGTCAAAATCCAGCCAATCGTTGGTCTTACCCATGATGCATAACCACTTTGAATCTACCTCAGATGTTAGATAACAATCATCTATTACTGTCATCCGCGATGTCTGTCACAAACTGTTGCAATAGCGTTAACTGCCTCAAATTTTGGTTGATTATTGTCCCAACTCCAGCGCCAAACGCTTGACGGCTTCTTCCGTTTCTCTAAATTGTACAAGCGTGAGTTGGCGAGGTTTTGAACAGCCCCCACTCCACCACCGGTTCATTCCATCTTAATTTATAAGATTTACGAAGGATGTCGAAGCATGGAAATGGGTACTGTTAAGTGGTTCAACAACGCCAAGGGGTTTGGCTTCATTTGCCCCGAAGGCGGCGGCGAGGATATCTTCGCTCACTATTCCACCATTCAGATGGATGGTTACAGGACGCTCAAAGCCGGGCAGTCCGTCCGGTTCGATGTACACCAGGGGCCAAAAGGCAATCACGCCAGTCTTATCGTGCCCGTTGAAGCAGAAACGGTTGCATAGCTCTCTGATTCATTGTGTACACCCCGCAGGCAAAATGCCAGCCCGATCGGCTGGCATTTTTATTTTCGGGCTATTCCCGCGCCAGCGCATCCACCGGATCGAGCCGCGCCGCGTTTCGCGCCGGCAGCCAGCCGAAAAGAATACCGGTGAAGGTGGAACATAAAAACGCCGTCAGGATCGCCATCGGCGAGAAGCCAATTTCCCAGCCCGGTAAGAAGAGCTGGAGCGCGAAGGCGATCATCATCGAAAGCGCAATCCCCATCGCGCCTCCCACCAGACACACCAGCACCGCTTCAATCAAAAACTGCTGGAGCACGTCGCTGGCTCTGGCCCCGACCGCCATGCGGATGCCTATCTCCCGCGTACGTTCGGTCACCGACACCAGCATAATGTTCATCACCCCAATCCCGCCGACGACCAGCGAAATCACCGCCACCAGCGTCAGGAACAGCTGAAGAGTACGTGTGGTCTTTTCCGCCGTTTTCAAGAGGCCGTCCATGTTCCAGGTGAAGAAATCCTTTTTCCCGTGGCGCAGGGTTAACAGCCGCTCGAGCTGCTGTTCCGCCAGCGCGCTGTCGTAGCCCTCCTTCACTCGCACGGTAATGGAGTTAAGCCAGGACTGCCCCATAATGCGCCCGGAAATGGTGCTGTATGGCAGCCAGACGCGCAGGATCTTGCTGCTGCCAAACATGGACTGTTTCTCTTCCGCCACACCAATCACCGTGGCGGGCATGTTACCCACCAGGATCACTTCCCCCACTACACGGGTTTTATTGGGGAAAAGCTGTCTGCGCGAGTTCGCGTCCAGCACCACCACCTGCGCCCTGCCCGCCAGCTGCTCCGCGTTGAAGGTCGCCCCTTCGCTAAAGGTCATGCCGTAGACGTTGAAGTAATCTCCGCTGACGCCGTTAGCACTGGCCGCCACGTCGATGTTGCCGTAGCGCAGACGCAGGTTTTGCGACACGGCAGGCGTGGCGGAGTTCACCCACGGCTGCTTCTGAATAGCCGCCAGATCGTCGTATTTCAGCGCCTGCTGATACTGCGGCTCGTCGTCGCCAAAATCTTTGCCGGGGTAAACGTCGATGGTGTTAGTCCCGATGGCCCGAATATCCGCCAGCACCAGCTGTTTCGCCGCATCGCCCACCACCACAATCGACACCACCGAGGCAATACCGATAATGATGCCGAGCATGGTCAGCAGAGTGCGCATTTTGTTGGCCGCCATCGCCAGCCAGGCCATGGTCAGCGCCTCGCGGAAACCGCTGGAAAACTGGCCCCAGCCGGTGGACGCAGGCAAAGCTTCTTTCGCCGCCGCCGCTCTGGACTGACGCGGCGGCGGGTTGCTGACCAGCTCGCCGTCGTGGATCTCGATAATGCGTTCCGCCTGCGCCGCCACCTGCGGATCGTGGGTGACGATAATCACCGTATGCCCCTGATCGCGCAGTTGATGCAGGATCGCCATCACCTCTTCACCGGAATGGCTGTCGAGCGCACCGGTTGGCTCATCGGCGAGGATCACCTGTCCGCCGTTCATCAGCGCGCGGGCAATACTCACGCGCTGCTGCTGACCGCCGGAAAGCTGCGAAGGCTGATAATCAACACGCTCCGCCAGCCCAAGACGCGTTAACAGCGCCTTCGCGCGTTCAAGGCGTTTTTTGCGCTCGACGCCCGCATACACCGCCGGCACCTCCACGTTCTGCGCCGCGCTCAGGTGTGAAAGCAGATGGTAACGCTGAAAAATAAAGCCAAAATGCTCGCGACGCAGCTTCGCCAGCGCGTCGCCGTCCAGGGTGGAAACATCCGTCCCGGCCACGCGATAGGTGCCGCTGGTGGGCTTATCCAGACAGCCGAGAATGTTCATCAGCGTTGATTTACCCGAGCCCGACGCCCCGACAATCGCCACCATTTCACCGGCTTCAACGCGCAGGGAGATGCCCTTCAGCACCTCCACCGGCCCGTCGCCGGACGGATAGCTGCGACGAATGTCATTCAGCTCAAGCAGCGCCGTCATTGCGCGGCTCCGGGCAGGGTTTCGCTGGTGACCACTTCCTCACCCTCTTCCAGCCCTTTTACCACCACCACGTCGGTGTCGTTACGCGCGCCAATCACTACTTCCCGCTCGCGGGTTTCGCCGTTGCGCAGCACTTTCACCTTGTAGCGATTGTCCCCGGCGGATTCGCCCAGCGCGGAGAGCGGAACCGTCAGCACGTTTTTCACGCCGGTCAGCTGGATATGCACCTGGGCGGTCATGTCCAGACGCAGCACGCCCTGCGGGTTTGGCACCTCGAAACGCGCGTAGTAGAAGATGGCGTCGTTGACCTTTTCCGGCGTCGGCAGGATATCTTTCAGCACGCCCTCATAGCGGGTTTGTGGATCGCCCAGCACCGTAAACCAGGCTTTCTGCCCCGGCTTAAGGTGAATGACGTCCGCTTCGGATACCTGGGCTTTTACCAGCATGGTGCTCATATCCGCCAGGGTCAGGATGTTTGGCGCCTGCTGCGCGGCGATGACCGTCTGGCCTTGCAGGGTGGTTATCTGCGTCACTTCCCCGGCCATTGGCGCAACGATTTGCGTGTAATCGAGGTTGGTTTTCGCCGTATCCAGCGAGGCCTGATTCCGTTTGATTTGCGCATCGATGGTGCCAATCTGCGCCTGCTTCACCGCCAGCTCCGTGGCGGCTGTGTCCAGATCCTGTTTCGAGATGGCCTGCGTTTTCGCCAGCGCCTGCTGGCGCGTCAGGGTGACCTGAGCAAGATTACGCTCCGCCTGAGCCTGCGCGCGCTGCGCGCGCAGCTCCATCAGCGTCGCTTCCACTTCGCGGATCTGGTTTTGCGCCTGCTCAGGATCGATCACGCCCAGCAGCTGGCCTTTTTTAACCTTATCGCCAATCTCAACTGACAGGGTTTTAAGCTGACCGCTGACCTGCGCGCCCACGTCAACCTTACGCAGGGCATCCAGTTTCCCCGTCGCCAGCACGTTTTGTTGCAGCTCGCCCGGACGAACAATCAGCGTTTGATACTGTGGTACCGGCGCGTTCAGTACCTTCCATAACCAGAATCCGCCCGCTAACACCACTACCGCCAGCAGCAGAAACAGCTTTCTGCGTTTTCCCTTCAGGTTCATAAATATTCCAAATAGTTGTTCTGGCTATCATCACCGTTGATTTTATCTAAACCACTCCTCAACGAAACCCCCGATCCCCGTAATCGTCGGGAATTGTTTACCCGATGTTGATAAAGCGCCTGCTGAAATAGCGATATTCCACCAGAAGCAGGATCTAACATGTCTTCCATCGTCGATACACCTTATTCAACGCTGCCTCAGCCTAAATCGGGCTGGCAACTGTTTAAAAGCCTGACATCGGGTTCCCTCACGCCGGGGCTGGCGTGGCAAAATCCGGCCTATCGACGTAAGTTTATGTTGCGCTCGCTGGCAACGCCGTTCACCACTGCGCGCCTGCTCGGAAACCTTGCAAAACAGCCCCGTCTGATGCAGATCCTGCGCGTGCAGCCCGGCCTGCCGTGCCGCCTGCACCGGCCGTGGCTGACCGTAAATATGGGTCGTCAGAATACGCTGGACGCATTGAACGATCACTATCAGATGATGAGCCGCCATCTTCCGGCGTCGCTGCTCAACGGCTACCTCTCCAGCCAGGGCATCACGCTGGTGACGTTAACGGGCAAAGAGGAACAGCAGTTTAGCGTTCGCCTGAGCGCGGATGCGTTTCTGGACAAAGAAGGGGAAGCGACCCTCACTTTTTGCGACCACCAGAACACGGTGCTGGCCGAGCTGACCTTTACGCTGTGCAAATACCAGGGCAAGACAACGCTCTTCATCGGCGGAATGCAGGGGGCGAAAGCGCATGTCCCGCACGAGCACATTCAGCTGGCGACCAAAGCCTGTCACGGACTGTTCCCAAAACGTCTGCTGGTTGAAGCGGTCATGACGCTGGCAGGCGCCTTCCCGGTCGAGCAGATCCTCGCGGTGAGTAACGCCACCCACATCTACCGCAGCTGGCGCTATCGCAAGAAAAAAGAGGGAAAATTGCTGGCTGACTATGACAGCTTCTGGCGCTCCCTTGGCGGACAGCAGCAGGATAACGGCAACTTTGCCCTGCCACTGACCATGCCACGCAAACCGATGGAAGAGATTGCGAGTAAAAAACGGTCCGAATACCGCCGCCGCTATACCCTGCTTGATAGCCTGATCCAACAGGTTTCGCAGGCGACTGACCGCTAATCGGCCCTCCCGCGAGCCAGCCAGAGGACGCGGGAGAACATTTTACGCAGCAGCGTGGGCACCGACTCCACGCCTCGCCTGCCGGCTTCCGTCGCGACTTCAATGGCCAAATCCGGTTTTGACGACCGATGGATAGCTTTGGCAATCACCCGACGCATGTTCATGGGTACATCCACCGGGATCATCGCCACGCGGTGAAAGACGTCGTCAAATCCCTGACGGTACATAAAGTGCTCCATGTCCATCGCAGGCAGCGCGGTCAGATGTTCCCGCTCCTCTTCACGATCGTTATTGAGCAGGCTGCGCACGGTCGCCGCATATTTTTTACCCGCCTCATCGCCATCCACCAGCACGTGCCACTCTATCCCCATCCGGCGCGCAAATTTGATCAGCGGTTTTAAGCCAGACTGAGCAAATTCGATCACTTTGATCCCTTCGGCATCAAAGTGGTGCCCGCACTGGCGAGCCAGCTCGTTTATCACCCAGGTTTCCGTTTCCCCTTCCACCAGCAACCAGCAGCGAGCAAACAGGGAAGAGGCACGGTTAAAACGGATATGAAACGCAATCCGTCGGCCATCTTCGGCATTTAACCCGCCGGGCCCGAGCCGGTAGGCGGTGACCCGCGACGATTCACGCACCAGGCGGCAGACATACTCTACCGGCGTCAGAGAGAGCAGCTCTCCGGAATTCGTGGTGGTGACTCGCTGCAACGGCAGCAGATTAAGAAGATGCCACGCCACGGAAAGCATAATCGGGTGGAGCCGCGTTTCCGGATCTTCCACCAGCAGCAGCGGGCGCGCGTCCCGATCCAGGCGCACCGTCCCTTTCGCCTGTAAAAGCGTGGAGAATAAACCCAGCAGGATCACCCGATGCGTGCGCCCGCCGGGGCGGTCGATCATGCGGTTGATAATATCGAGATAGCGCCAGCTTCGTTGTTCATCGTGCGAGCGGCGACGCATCAGACGGTGGCGCGCCTGCCCCGTTCCCTGCTCGGAGAAGTAGTGCTCCAGCAGTTGTACCATGGCAGACAGTCCCTGACGGATCTGGCCGTCGGTGAGGTTCTGCGGCCGTGAGACCAGTTCACGGGCGAGGAAATCCA
Organism: Enterobacter sp. CRENT-193; assembly: GCF_002787395.1. Lineage (NCBI taxonomy): Bacteria > Pseudomonadati > Pseudomonadota > Gammaproteobacteria > Enterobacterales > Enterobacteriaceae > Enterobacter > Enterobacter sp. CRENT-193. The sequence goes on from NZ_CP024812.1 coordinate 4,065,165, forward strand.
GTTCGCGGGCGGTTACTTCCACCTCGGGCATATTCGGCACGGTGCCGTTACGGATCCGCCGCATAAAACGCGCGTCGCGTAAGCGCAATACGGGGGAGAGGCGGATAAGATGTCGGGCAAGCTCGTCAATATTATCGAGCGGGATCGGATTCCCCTTCTCATCAAGAAATTCACGCAGGGTTAATACCCCGTCGTTTTGCGCCATTTCGCCCTCAAGGCGATAGAAAATACGCTGGAACCCATCTTCACAGGGAACCCAGCAGGCCGACATAGGGCGAAAACGACGCACGCGATAGCGACCGGGCTCGGATTCGCGGAAGGTCAGAATGATATGCAGGTGTTTCTCGCGCCCGTTGACATCCCCCGGCGGAAACCAGAAGTCATCATGAACGAAGTGGTACAAGTTCTCTTCGGGCGAAAGCAGCAGCGTCAGGGCATCCAGCAGGCTGGATTTACCCCAGGCGTTTTCGCCTATCAGGACGTTGTTCTGTTCCAGTTGCAGCGACAGGCGGTTAATCCCGCGAAACCCGACAATCTCCACACGTTCGAGTAGCATACATCCCCCGCAATTCGGCCACTTTTTCCTTCAAGTTATCAGCAGTATAGCGGCAGGCTGTGGGTCACGACAGCAGAATATACGCCCCCTTAATTATTGGGCTATGCTCTAATTACCTCCGTTCTGAACAAGGATTGACATCACATTGCCTTAAATCAAATTTAGTGAATTTATTTGAGTGGCGAAGGGATGTTGATGGTTTCAAAATACTGGCTCTTTGAGTCGTCATCCCTTTATGGCGATATAACCCGCGCGCAGGAATGGGCGCGGACGTTTATTATTGAGGTGGTTATGTTCAGAAAATTAGCGGCAGAATGCTTTGGCACATTCTGGCTGGTGTTTGGTGGCTGCGGTAGCGCAGTACTGGCAGCCGCATTTCCGGAATTAGGTATTGGTTTTGTCGGCGTCGCGCTGGCATTCGGTTTAACTGTATTAACCATGGCATTCGCCGTGGGGCATATTTCCGGCGGTCATTTCAACCCGGCCGTCACATTAGGTTTATGGGCGGGCGGACGTTTCCCGGCGAAAGATATTATTGGCTATATTATTGCCCAGGTTATTGGCGGTATTATTGCCGCAGCGGTGCTGTACGTAATTGCCAGCGGAAAAGCCGGGTTTGACGCCGCGGCCAGCGGATTTGCGTCGAACGGCTTCGGCGAACACTCGCCAGGCGGCTACTCAATGCTGTCTGCTATCGTGATTGAAATTGTGCTCACCGCAGGTTTCCTGTTGGTGATCCACGGCGCAACGGACAAATACGCGCCTGCGGGCTTTGCCCCCATCGCTATTGGTCTGGCGCTGACGCTGATCCACCTCATCTCCATCCCGGTGACCAACACCTCCGTTAACCCGGCGCGCAGCACCGCGGTGGCTATTTTCCAGGGCGGCTGGGCGCTTGAACAGCTGTGGCTATTCTGGGTGATGCCAATTATCGGCGGTATTCTGGGCGGCGTGCTGTATCGCACCCTGCTGGAAAAACGCGATTAATGGTTTTCCCCCCTCTCCCTGTGGGAGAGGGCCGGGGTGAGGGCATCAGGCCGCACCACCCCAAATAGACAAGCCGGGTAAGGCGTAGCCGCCACCCGGCTTTTTTTGTAGCTTTACCTCACAGCCTTTATTGGGTAGTGTCTCTGGCGCTTAACTGATACTCAAAAGGACCGGCTGTTCATGTTCTCAGGACTCCTCATCATTCTTCTGCCCCTGATTGCGGGCTACCTTATTCCGCTGCGTCATGAATCGGCCTTAAAGCTTATTAATCGTTTTCTCAGCTGGATTGTTTACGTCATTCTGTTCTTTATGGGGATCAGCCTGGCCTTCCTGGATAATCTGGCGACGAACTTGCTTTCCATCCTGCATTATTCTGCGGTTACGGTAGTGGTTATTCTGCTGTGCAATATTGCCGCGCTGTTCTGGCTGGAACGCACTATTCCCTGGAAAAATCACCATCATCAGGAAAAGCTTCCCTCCCGTATTGCGATGGCGCTGGAATCATTAAAGCTGTGCGGCGTGGTGGTACTCGGTTTTTTACTGGGTCTGACCGGCTGGGCATTTTTACAGCACGCAACGGAAGCCAGCGAATATACGCTTATTTTCCTGCTCTTCCTGATTGGTATTCAGCTGCGAAATAATGGCATGACGCTGAAACAGATTGTCCTTAACCGCCGGGGCATGATGGTTGCCGTTATCGTTGTGGCCAGCTCACTGGCGGGGGGAGTGATTAACGCCTTTATTCTCGATCTGCCGCTGAAAACCAGCCTGGCGATGGCGTCCGGTTTCGGCTGGTATTCGCTCTCAGGTATTCTGCTGACCGAATCGTTTGGTCCGGTGATCGGCAGCGCCGCCTTCTTTAACGATCTGGCGCGCGAGCTGATAGCCATCATGCTGATCCCCGGCCTGGTACGCCGCAGCCGCTCTACTGCGCTGGGCCTGTGCGGGGCCACCTCAATGGACTTTACCCTGCCGGTGTTACAGCGCTCGGGAGGGCTGGAGATGGTTCCTGCCGCCATTGTACACGGCTTTATTCTGAGCCTGCTGGTACCCATTCTGATGGCGTTCTTCTCAGCCTGATACTGCTTTGGCGGTAGTGAACCTGCCGCCAAAATTGCGCTAAATCAATAACCCTCCACTTAGTATAAGAAAGCACTTTTCTCTGCTGTAGCACAGGCATAACCTTAAACATGTATCTCAAATATAACTTTAACAGGTGTGATTATGTTTTGTGTGCAATGTGAACAAACCATCCGTACCCCAGCAGGCAACGGCTGCTCTTACGCGCAGGGTATGTGCGGCAAAACCGCAGAAACGTCCGATCTCCAGGATCTGCTGATTGCGGCGCTGCAAGGCTTGTCCGCCTGGGCCTTCAAAGCCCGTGAATATGGCATTGTCGATCACTATGTCGACAGCTTTGCGCCGCGCGCATTTTTCTCCACGCTGACCAACGTTAACTTCGATTCTCCACGCATTGTGGGCTATGCCCGCGAAGCGATTGCCCTGCGTGAAGCCCTGAAAGCGCAGTGCCTGAATGCCGACGCCAGCGCCCGCGTGGACAACCCGATGGCGGAGCTACAGCTGGTGAGCGACGACCTGGGCGAGCTACAGCGTCAGGCCGCAGAATTCACCCCAAATAAGGACAAAGCGGCAATTGGCGAGAACATCCTCGGCCTGCGCCTGCTGTGCCTGTACGGTCTGAAAGGTGCTGCGGCCTATATGGAGCACGCGCACGTACTCGGCCAGTACGATAACGCTATTTACGCCCAGTACCACAAAATCATGGCATGGCTGGGCACCTGGCCTTCCGACATGAACGCCCTGCTGGAATGCTCGATGGAAATCGGCCAGATGAACTTCAAAGTGATGAGTATTCTGGATGCCGGTGAAACCAGCACCTACGGCCACCCAACGCCAACGCAGGTCAACGTCAAAGCGACCGAAGGCAAATGCATCCTGATCTCCGGTCATGACCTGAAAGATCTCTACAACCTGCTGAAGCAGACCGAAGGCACTGGCGTTAACGTCTATACCCACGGCGAAATGCTGCCCGCGCACGGCTACCCGGAGCTGCGTAAATTTAAGCATCTGATCGGTAACTACGGCAGCGGCTGGCAGAACCAGCAGGTGGAGTTCGCCCGCTTCCCTGGCCCAATTGTTATGACCTCTAACTGCATCATCGACCCGACCGTCGGCGCGTATGACGACCGTATCTGGACCCGCAGCATCGTCGGCTGGCCGGGCGTGAGCCACCTTGAAGGCGACGATTTCGGTCCGGTTATCGCTCAGGCGCAGCAGATGGCAGGCTTCCCGTACAGCGAAATCCCGCACCTCATCACCGTCGGTTTTGGCCGTGAAACCCTGCTGGGTGCGGCGGATTCCCTGATTGACCTCGTCAGCCGTGAAAAACTGCGTCACATCTTCCTTATCGGCGGCTGTGACGGCGCGCGCGGGGAACGTAACTACTTCACCGATTTCGCCACCCGCGTACCGGAAGACTGCCTGATCCTGACCCTGGCCTGCGGTAAGTACCGTTTCAACAAGCTGGACTTCGGCAACATCGAAGGTCTGCCGCGCCTGGTGGATGCGGGTCAGTGTAACGATGCGTATTCAGCCATCATTCTGGCGGTCACGCTGGCAGAGAAACTGGGCTGCGGCGTGAACGACCTGCCGCTGTCGCTGGTGCTCTCCTGGTTCGAGCAGAAAGCGATCGTTATTCTGTTGACCCTGCTCTCTCTCGGCGTGACCAACATCGTCACCGGGCCGACTGCGCCAGGCTTCCTGACGCCGGACCTGCTGGCCATCCTGAACGAGAAATTTGGTCTGCGTTCCGTGACCAACGTTGAAGATGATATGAAGCAACTGCTGAGCGCGTAAGGAGTAACTCATGACCATGCCAACCTCACAATGTCCGTGGCGGATGCAGGTTCATCACATCCATCAGGAGACGCCGGATGTGTGGACGCTGTCGCTGCTGTGCCATGACTACTACCCGTACCGCCCAGGTCAGTATGCGCTGGTTAGCGTGCGTAATTCGGCGGATACCCTGCGCGCCTACACCCTCTCCTCCACGCCGGGCGTGAGCGAATACATTACGCTCACCGTCCGTCGTATTGATGACGGCGCAGGATCCGAGTGGCTGACCCGGGACGTGAAGCGCGGGGATTACATCTGGCTGTCTGACGCCCAGGGCGAGTTTACCTGTGACGACAAGACGGAAGATAAATTCCTGCTGCTGGCGGCAGGCTGTGGCGTGACGCCGATTATGTCGATGCGTCGCTGGCTGGCGAAATACCGTCCTCAGGCCGACGTGCAGGTGATTTTCAGCGTGCGTTCCCCGGAAGATGTGATTTTTGCCGAAGAATGGCGCAACTATCCGGTGACGCTGGTGGCTGAGCACAACGCGACGCACGGTTTTGTCGCGGGGCGCCTGAGCCGCGAGCTGCTGCAAAGCGTGCCGGATATTGCGAACCGCATCGTGATGACCTGCGGCCCGGCGCCTTATATGGAGATCGTGGAGAAAGAAGTGAAAGCGCTCGGCGTGACCCGCTTCTTCAAAGAGCAGTTCTTCACGCCTGTAGCGGCAGCGGCGACCAGCGGGATGAAGTTCACGAAGCTGCAACCGGCGCAGACTTTCTTTGGCCGCGTGGGCACCACGCTGCTTGAAGCGCTGGAAAGCAACAACGTGCCGGTAGTGGCGGCCTGTCGCGCCGGGGTGTGCGGTTGCTGTAAGACCAAAGTGATTTCCGGTGAGTACACGGTCACCAGCACCATGACGCTGACCGAAGCGGAAATTGCCGAGGGCTATGTGCTGGCATGTTCGTGCCATCCGCAGGGCGATCTTGTGCTCGCATAATCTGTCGTGGTTCACCTGTAGGCCCGGTAAGCGTCAGCGCCACCGGGCTTTTTGCCGGGTGGCACTACGTTTACCCGGCCTACGTTGTGCCTACTGCCTGTGCGTATGGAATACCAGGCAGCCAATACAGTGACTTTCTTCTAAGCTTGTAAGCGATATCACATAAAGGAGAAGGACCACCATGAAACAAACCGTGGCTGCATACATAGCGAAAACCCTGGAGCAGGCTGGCGTAAAGCGTATCTGGGGCGTCACCGGCGATTCGCTGAACGGACTCAGCGACAGCCTCAACAAGATGAAGACCATTGAATGGATGCCCACCCGCCATGAAGAGGTCGCCGCCTTTGCCGCGGGTGCCGAAGCGCAGCTCACGGGCGAACTCGCCGTCTGTGCAGGTTCCTGCGGACCGGGAAACCTGCACCTTATCAACGGTCTTTTCGACTGTCACCGCAACCATGTTCCGGTGCTGGCGATTGCCGCACATATTCCGTCATCCGAAATCGGCAGCGGCTATTTTCAGGAGACGCATCCTCAGGAGCTGTTCCGTGAATGCAGCCACTATTGCGAGCTGGTCTCATCACCGGAGCAGATCCCACAGGTGCTGGCGATAGCCATGCGTAAGGCGATCCTGAATCGCGGGGTTTCGGTGGTTGTGCTGCCGGGGGACGTGGCGCTGAAGGCCGCACCTGAAACCGCCACCACCCACTGGTACTCTGCGCCACAGCCAACCATTACCCCTGCCGAAGAAGAGCTGAAAAAGCTGGCGCAACTGCTGCGATACTCCAGCAATATCGCCCTGATGTGCGGCAGCGGCTGCGCCGGTGCGCATAAAGAGCTGGTGGAATTTGCCGGCAAGCTCAAGGCGCCAGTGGTGCACGCCCTGCGCGGGAAAGAGCACGTTGAATACGATAATCCGTACGATGTCGGCATGACCGGGCTGATCGGTTTTTCCAGCGGCTTCCACACCATGATGAACGCCGACACGCTGATCCTGCTCGGCACTCAGTTCCCGTACCGCGCGTTCTACCCGACGGATGCCAAAATTATCCAGATCGACATTAATCCCGGCAGCATCGGCGCGCACAGCAAGGTGGATATGGCGCTTATCGGCGATATCAAATCCACCCTCGCCGCCCTGCTGCCGCTACTGGAAGAAAAAACGGACCGCAAATTCCTCGATAAAGCCCTGAGCGACTATCGCGATGCGCGTAAGGGGCTGGACGATCTCGCCAAACCGAGCGAAAAAGCGATCCACCCGCAGTATCTGGCGCAGCAGATCAGCCACTTCGCCGACGACGATGCCATCTTCACCTGCGACGTGGGTACGCCCACCGTCTGGGCAGCACGCTACCTGAAAATGAACGGCAAACGACGCCTGCTTGGGTCGTTCAACCATGGCTCAATGGCCAACGCCATGCCGCAGGCGCTGGGCGCAAAAGCGACGGCACCGGAACGTCAGGTGGTGGCGATGTGTGGCGACGGCGGGTTCAGTATGCTGATGGGGGATTTCCTGTCGGTGGCGCAGATGAAGCTTCCGCTGAAAATCGTGGTCTTTAACAACAGCGTGCTGGGCTTCGTGGCGATGGAGATGAAGGCCGGAGGCTACCTCACGGACGGCACCGAGCTGCACGACACCAACTTCGCCCGCATCGCCGAAGCCTGCGGTATCACCGGTATTCGGGTGGAGAAAGCCTCAGAGGTGGACGACGCCCTGCAACGCGCCTTCGCCATCGACGGCCCGGTGCTGGTGGATGTGGTGGTCGCCAAAGAAGAGCTGGCGATCCCGCCTCAAATCAAGCTGGAACAGGCCAAAGGATTTAGCCTCTACATGCTGCGCGCCATCATCAGCGGGCGCGGTGACGAGGTGATCGAACTGGCAAAAACCAACTGGCTCAGGTAAAACATCTGGCATCGCCTTTTTAAATATAAGGACATGCCATGATTGATTTACGTAGTGATACCGTTACCCGTCCGGGCCGCGCCATGCTCGAAGAGATGATGGCCGCCCCGGTCGGGGACGACGTCTACGGCGATGACCCGACGGTCAACGAACTCCAGCGCTATGCGGCCGAGCTGAGCGGTAAAGAGGCTGCTCTGTTCCTGCCCACCGGCACGCAGGCTAACCTGGTGGCGCTGCTGAGCCACTGCGAGCGCGGCGAAGAGTATATCGTTGGCCAGGGGGCGCATAACTACCTGTACGAAGCCGGCGGCGCGGCGGTGCTCGGCAGCATCCAGCCGCAGCCGATCGATGCTGCGCCGGACGGTACGCTGCCGCTGGACAAAGTCGCGGCGAAAATCAAAGCCGACGATATTCACTTCGCCCGCACTAAACTGCTGAGCCTCGAAAACACCCATAACGGTAAAGTCCTGCCGCGCGAATACCTGAAAGCGGCATGGGATTTTACCCGCGAGCGCAAGCTCGGCCTCCACGTTGACGGCGCACGTATCTTCAACGCCGTGGTGGAGTACGGCTGCGAGCTGAAAGAGATCACCCAATATTGCGACTCGTTCACCATTTGCCTCTCTAAAGGGCTGGGCACGCCGGTAGGTTCCCTGCTGGTTGGCAGCGCAGACTACATCAGACGCGCCAACCGGTGGCGCAAAATGACCGGCGGCGGGATGCGTCAGGCGGGTATTCTGGCGGCTGCCGGACTGTACGCCCTGAAAAATAACGTGTCACGCCTGAAAGACGATCACGATAATGCGGCGTGGATGGCAGCGCAGCTGCGTGAAATCGGCGCTGATGTCATGCGACACGACACCAACATGCTGTTTGTCCGCGTCGGCGATGAGCATGCTGCCGCGCTGGGCGACTTTATGAAAGCCCGAGGCGTGCTGATCAACGCCTCCCCGGTCGTGCGACTGGTGATGCATCTTGACGTTAACCGCGAGCAGTTGACCGAGGTGGTGAAACACTGGCAGGCGTTTTTACAGCGTTAAGGAGCATACCGTGCCGCAACGTATTCTGGTGCTCGGCGCCAGCGGGTATATCGGTCAGCATCTGACCACTGCGTTAAGCCAGCAGGGGCACCAGGTGCTGGCAGCGGCACGCAACACGGAACGCCTGCAAAAGCTACATTTGCCTGGCGTGACGTGTCACAACGTTGACCTTAACTGGCCGAAAGCGCTTCCTGCGCTGCTGGAAGGGGTCGATACGCTTTACTACCTTGTCCACAGCATGGGCGAAGGCGGCGATTTTATCGCCCACGAGCGTCAGGTGGCGATGAACGTTCGTGATGCGCTGCGGCAAACGCCGGTGAAGCAGGTGATTTTTTTAAGCTCACTCCAGGCGCCTGAGAACGAGCAGTCAGATCATCTGCGCGCCCGACAGCTGACGGCAGAAACGCTGCGAAGCGCCCGTATCCCCGTCACCGAACTCCGGGCAGGGATCATCGTCGGCGCGGGGTCCGCCGCATTCGAAGTGATGCGCGATATGGTCTACAACCTGCCTGTGCTGACGCCGCCGCGCTGGGTACGCTCGCGCACCACGCCCATTGCACTGGAGAATTTACTCCACTATCTGGTGGCATTGCTGGATCACCCGGCGGAGCAGCATCGCGTGCTGGAGGCGGCAGGCCCGGAAGTGCTGAGCTATCAGGCGCAGTTCGAACATTTTATGCGGGTGAGCGGCCGCCGCCGCTGGCTGATCCCCATCCCCTTCCCGACCCGCTGGATTTCGGTGTGGTTTTTGAATGTGATCACCTCCGTGCCGCCGACGACTGCCAAAGCGCTTATACAGGGACTGAAGCACGATCTGCTGGCGGACGATCGTGAACTGCGTGCCTTGATCCCTCAGGAATTGATCCCCTTCGACGATGCCGTACGCAATACGCTGAAAGAAGAAGAGAAGCTGGTGAACTCCAGCGACTGGGGCTACGACGCGCAGGCGTTTGCCCGCTGGCGGCCCGAGTACGGCTATTATCCGAAACAGGCGGGCTGTACGGTCAAAACCACGGCCAGCCTGGCAGCGCTGTGGGAAGTTGTGAACCAGATTGGCGGCAAAGAGCGCTATTTCTTCGGCAATATTCTGTGGCAAACGCGCGGCGCGCTGGATCTGCTGGTCGGTCACCGGCTGGCAAAAGGGCGCCCTGCCCATCCCTGGCTGAAGGTGGGCGATACCGTCGACAGCTGGAAGGTGATTATCGTTGAGCCGGAAAAACAGCTGGCGCTGCTGTTTGGCATGAAGGCGCCGGGGCTGGGGCGGCTCTGCTTCACCCTGAAGGACAAGGGCGACCATCGTGAACTGGACGTTCGGGCATGGTGGCATCCGCACGGAATGCCGGGTCTGTTTTACTGGTTGCTGATGATCCCGGCACACCTGTTTATCTTCCGCGGAATGGCGAAACGGATTGCGCTACTGGCAGAAGAAAAGCGGGAAAATAACTAAATAAAACTCTTAATCTTTCACCTTTCCCATTGCAACACATCGTAATTCACGAAAGAATGCGCACGAAATTCTTTTCAACACAGTGGATTGTTATGAAGGTACTGGTTACCGGGGCGACCAGCGGCTTAGGCCGAAATGCGGTCGAGTTTCTGCGCAACAAAGGCATCAGCGTGAGGGCCACTGGTCGCAATGAGGCGATGGGTAAGCTCCTGCAAAAAATGGGCGCTGAATTTGTCCATGCCGATCTGACGGAGCTGGTCTCCTCTCAGGCCAAGGTGATGCTCGCCGGTATCGATACGCTGTGGCACTGCTCCAGTTTTACCTCCCCGTGGGGTACCCAGGAAGCCTTTGATCTCGCCAACGTGCGCGCCACGCGCCGTCTGGGTGAATGGGCCGTCGCCTGGGGCGTGCGTAACTTTATTCATATTTCCTCTCCGTCGCTCTATTTCGACTATCACCACCATCGTGATATTCAGGAAGATTTCCGCCCGGCGCGCTTTGCCTGTGAGTTTGCCCGCAGTAAAGCGGCGGGCGAAGAGGTGATCGACCTGCTGGCCCAGTCAAACCCGCACACCCGCTTTACCGTGCTGCGTCCGCAGAGCCTGTTTGGGCCGCACGACAAAGTCTTCATCCCGCGACTGGCCCAGATGATGCATCACTACGGCAGCGTGCTGTTACCGCGCGGCGGCGATGCGCTGGTGGACATGACCTATTACGAAAATGCCGTTCACGCCATGTGGCTGGCGAGCCAGCCGGAATGCGATAAGCTGGTGTCGGGGCGCGCGTATAACATCACCAACGGCGAACCCTGTACCCTGCGCAGCATTGTGCAAAGGCTGATTGACGAATTAAAAATCGACTGCCGGATCCGTTCCGTTCCCTACCCAATGCTGGACATGATTGCCCGCAGCATGGAGCGTTTTGGCAGCAAATCGGCGAAAGAGCCTGCGCTGACGCATTACGGTGTGTCGAAGCTCAACTTTGATTTTACGCTGGATATTTCTCGGGCGGAGAACGAGCTGGGATATAAACCGATTGTCTCGCTGGATGAAGGGATAGTGCGTACGGCGGCGTGGTTACGGGATCACGGGAAGTTGCACCGGTAAGCGTTCCTGCCTCATGTAGGCCGGGTAAGCGCAGCGCCACCCGGCAAAAAACAGAGAGTGCGGACTGATGCCCTCACCCCGGCCCTCTCCCACAGGGAGAGGGTGCAGACACTAAAACGGCAACCCTGGGGGTTGCCGTTTGCTTTTACAGAGCCGTCCAGGCTTCAGCCCATGCCAGACCTGCGCCTGGTTCATAGTACGTTGGAGAGTTGTTACACCAGCCGCTGTACGGGAACGGTTTGCACTGGAACAGTTTACCGTGGTTGTTCACGATATCACCGGCGTTGTACTTGCTGTTCGCGCTCCATGCCGGGTAAGACGTATCTTCTCCGGATGGCGTTGCCGCTTTCGCTTTCACGTTCAGCAGGTAAGACGTGGTGCTGCTCAGCTCGCCATCGCTGACGGTCAGGCTCACTTCATACTGCTGCGCCGTCGCAGACTCTGGCGCTGTGAAGGTCACAACCGCTTTGTCCTGACCGGTAACAGTCTGACCATCCTGGGAACGCCAGGTATACGTCAGTTTGTTGCCATCAGGATCGGTGGAGCCTTCCGCACTCAGAGAAACCTGCGCACCTGCTTCCACTGCACCGATCGGACCGGCAATCTGCGCAACCGGCGCGTGGTTCACCACAACAGGTTCGACCGGGGTTTCATCCGGCGTTGGTGTTGGCGCTGGCGTTTCATCGCCAGATGGCGTCGGTGTTGGCGTGACCGGGGTTTCGTCCGGGGTAACGGAAGAACCATCATCGTTAACGATTTTCACGTTAAAGAACTTCTGCACGCACTTGCTGTAGTCACCTTCTTTAAAGGCGCTGAACGGAGTCTGGTAGCCCACCAGCTGGCAAGAGTAGGTCTTGCCGTCCGGGGTATCCGCGCTCCATCCCCAGTCCTGTTCCCAGTAAATCTTCAGGGCGCCTGCGCCACCTTCGTCGAACTGCTTCATGTTGGCGCAACCCAACACTTCATTCGCCGGAACAGGCACTTTCAGGTAGTTTGCAAACTCTTTGTAGTATTTGATACGGTTCTGAGACTGCGCAATTTCAGTCGGGCCGCCGCACTCAACGCCGCCGTTGATGATCTGGGTGGTCACACCAAAGCCCGGAACCAGACCGTTGGCTTTATCGTGGTCGTTCGGCTGCCATGTACCGTCGATCACCTGCAACATGCTTGGTTTTGGCGGCTGCGGATAGGCGAAGAAGAAGATCGCACTCGCCAGGTTCAGCCAGGTGTCCGCCACCAGCTCAGGTTTGTCGAGCAGCGTACGCACGTCGCCGTACATCGCTTCAGAGAATGGACCGTAGTTGTAGTTGTAAGACAACTGTTTCGCACCGCGTCCGAAATAGCTCAGGAAATCGCCGTCTTTATCTTTACCGCAAGGCCAGGTCTGTCCTTGCCAGACGTCCGGGTTACATTCGCCGTTATAACCGCCCTTCTGCCCTTCGCTCCAGCCCATTTCACGTACGTGGACCAGCGCCTGACGCCATTCGGCTTCCGGACGCCAGCTTTCGTGGCCGCCAGTTTCCTGGGCAAAGTGGGCAAACATGGTGGCCAGCTCTTTGCGACAGATGGCGTCGCTGTCACGACCGTCATTATAGGTTTTACACAGCGCCGGGAATTTACCCACGGCTTTCAGGAAGTTGCTGTAGGTATAGGCCTGGGCGCGCAGCGGGAAGAGATATTCCCAGTCGCTGGCTTTCACAATCCCTTCAACGCGTTTAACGTTGTCCGGGTTCGCCGCCCGGCCTGGCTCAATCAGTTCGACCTGCGCGTTATCCAGCGTCTGGATGGTCTCTTTAACCGAAGCCATCAGCGGGAAGTCCGTCAGTTCCTTCTCTTTCTTCGCCAGATCGCTGGCTTTGATGGTGTACGGCTCACTGCTGGTCTCCTTCAGATTCGCAGCCTGGGCCATGAATGGCGCCACGCAGGCTCCCGCAATGAGTACACTCAGTAACGTCCTTTTGTTCATTTCAGTTTTCCTGTTCGTTTCAAATTAAATGTTAATATCCCGGCTTAGGTATTACTCCGTTAATACATAAACCACATTCAGCTGTTTTCACTTTTCGAAGAACACCTTCAGGAATTCTTCAAAAATAAAAAACGTTAATAACGTGCTGCTAATTTCAGTTGCTGATATTTGGCCCAGACCTTATGGGCATATTTCATCCTCTGCGGATAATTTTCTTTTTTCAGTCCGGCGTTATACGCGCCAACGGCTTCCCAGTTATAGCCATACACCCTGATCATCCCGGAAAGGATAGAAGCCCCGACCATGATCGAAGTACACGGCTCCGTGATTAATCGATATTCGTCGATGCCTCTGCTTTCCAGCGCGGTAAAATGCGAACTGTTGATTTGCATCAGCCCGACATCCCGCGTGCCATCACGGTTTTGCCCAACCGCATACGGATTCATACCGGATTCCACATTCGCTATCGCGTACAGTAAATAAGGATCGACATGATAATAATGCGCCGCTTTATCCCAACAATTTGCCAGTGCGCTTTGGCTTATTATCAATAACAACAAAATTAACTTTTTCATTTTTACCTGCTGACAGTTTCGGTTATTTCTCCTTACCAACATCCTGTAAAATGAATTTTGAATCACTCCCCCTCTAAAGGGGGAGTGATTAATGGGTTAGATTATTTGCAATCTGTTGATGCGCCTTCTTTTACCCATACGTCGCTGTTGGCTGGGTTATCACCACGGGTCCACCATTTCGCACGGTAAACGTTACCTTCATAGGTGGTAGTGTCGCCGCCGTTGTAGACCAGGTCAGAACGCCAGTTCATCTTCACGTTGCTCACCAGCTCCCATGCATCCACACCGAAGCCAGGCTGATTGCCCTGAGTCCAGTACTTCGCTTTCCACACCAGATGGTCGAAGCTTACGGTATCGCCACCGTTGTAGATTTTGCTGGATTCCCACGCCGCGTATTTGCTGGCGTTAGCATCCACAGGTGCATCGCAGCTTCCTTTGTCAGACGGAGGAGTCACATCATCAGCCGGAGGGGTAACGTCATCCACCGGGTTAGTGTCTTCGTCAGCAGGTACCGGTGCAGGCGCCGCTTTCGGATTCACGGTAACCTGGACGTTAGACTGCACGCTGGTCTTACCGTCGCTCACTACCACGCTCAGGGTGTAGGTAGACGTCGAGCTCACTTCCGGCGCCGTGATATTCACGTTCGCGGAGTCAGTTCCGGTGGCGTGCATATCTGCTGGTACGCTCCAGGCGTAGGTCAGCGCATCACCGTCTGGGTCCGCAGCCTGGGCATGCAGCGCATAGGTTTCACCAGATTCAAGCGTGATCGCTTCCATTGGGTTTAAAACCGGTGCCTGGTTAGCTTTCGGTGCCTTGTTCACCACCTGGACATCAATCGCGTTGCTCAGGCCTTTTGCATCGGTCACCGTCAGGCGGAACGTCATGGTCTGGTCGGTGGTCGCTGCCGCAACATTGAAGGTCGCTTTCGCTTTGGTGCTGTTGTTGATGGTGACAGACGGACCAGAGACCTGAGTCCATTTGTAGGTAATCGCATCGCCATCAGGATCGCTGGAAGCAGAGCCATCGAGCGTGACGGTTGCCGGGCCAGACACGTTCTGATCGGCAGAGGACGCGATTGGCGCGTGGTTGGTGACCACCGGATCAACCGGAGTCGAGTCGCCGCCCAGCAGGCTTTCGTTCATCGCATTCAGAATGTCGCCGGTATCAGAGTCGATAGACCACGCGAACAGACCGCCCAGTTTATTGGCCAGAACATACTTGCCTTTCGCCGTGGTTGAACGCGCATCTTCATACGAGATCAGGTCGCCGGTGGATTTGTTGAAGACGTAAGGGGCTTCAGCGGTCGTGTCGTAGCCGTATTCCCAGCCCGGTTTGCCTTTGTATTCGTTCACGATCTGACGATAGTCAACCACGCCCGGTTCCCAGGTGCCTTTCACCATGCCGGTTGCCGTACCGGTGAATGGATTGTCACCGGTGTAGCCATGCACGCCGGTCCAGCCGCGGCCATACATGCCCGCACCCACCACGATCTTGCCTGGCTGTACACCCTGCGCAAGCAGCGCGTTAACGCCGTTTTCAGTGGTGTAATCAGTGTCCGGACGCCATGCTGGCGCACGCAGCGCAGCCTGGTGGCCGAGAACGGTGTTGCTCCAGCCGCCGTAGAAGTCGTAGCTCATCAGGAAGATGTGGTCGAGATACTGCTGAGCCGTGGTGTAATCCACGTCTTCGATCTTATCGCGGCCTGCACCGATGGCGCTGGTCAGTTCATAGGTACGGCCCGTCTGTGCAGACAGCTCGTTCAGCATGGTGCGCAGGTCGTGCATCAGTGCGGTATAGGTCGCTTTATCCTGCTGCGGGTTACCCAGGTTTTCGGTTACACCGCCACCGCCCGGGAATTCCCAGTCGATATCCACGCCGTCAAAGAATTTCCACGTCTGGAGGAAATCTTTCACAGAAGAGACAAAGCGTGCTCGGATAGCCGGGTCGCCCATGTGGAAGAACGGATCGGAAAGCGTCCAGCCGCCGATAGATGGCAGCACTTTCAGGCCTGGATGCGCTTTTTTCAGCGCCATCAGCTGGCCAAAGTTACCTTTGTACGGATCATCCCAGTTGGAGACTCCAGCCTGTGGTTTTTGCAGCGCAGCCCATGGGTCGTGGATCGCCACGGTAAAGTCAGGACGGCCCTTACAGTCGTTCTGAAGCACGCGGAAGCTGTTACCACCTTCAATGGTTTTCAGGCCGTCGTTGATGCCGTCACCGCCACAGATTGGAATGAAGCCGTACAGAATGTGGTTGAGGTTTGCCGCAGGGATCTTATCAACCGGGAAGTTACGGTCGTAAACGCCCCATTCCGGGAAGTAGGCCGCAACCACTTTATCGGTATGCTTCGCGAACGCTTTGTTGTTCTCCTGGAGAGACGTATTCAGCGGCAGCAGGTGGCTACCGTCGGTGTCAGCCACAATAATCAGCTTACTGGCGCTTTTCGCACAGCCGCTGGCATTACAGACTTCAACCTGTTCCTGATAACGCCCGCCTTTTTTCACTTTAAACGTTGCAGAGCCCGTCGCACCGGCTGCGCCGGTCCATACGGTCTGTCCGTCCAGCAGAACTTTCGCAGAAGTTGGCGCATCACCACTCCAGACGTTCCACTCAACTTTTACATCCACGCCATCGTTATGCACTTTGACAAGATTGTTATAATCCTGTGCAGCCTGATCCACTTCCACCAGGGCAAATTTGTCATTGCCATAGCCGATCGTCGGTGCACCTGGCGCTGCTGCAAATGCGGAGCTGGTTGCCGCCGCAATAAAGAGCGCCAGATATTTTGGCTTCATAAATTTCATTTTTATTTCCTGATAAATTTATTTATAACGTAGTAACCCATGTCTTCCGTGAGATCATGGATGCGTTTCGCGTAATGCGTATTTAACCAACGTGAGTGCCGTGAACAAAAAATTGTTGCTGCGTTGTATTCCTCCATTAAAAGATACAAGCCAAATCCCGTGTAGCTTATATCTCTTACGATACACTGAGCGTAAAGGATCGTCCTTTCCTTCCTCCATCAAAAAGATTTATAAAAAATCTTGACCTGTATATTTAAAATGTGAAAGCAATTTGCTGACTAATAAAAACCCCTATTCCAGCAAAGGCGAGATAAGGACCAAAAGAAATAGTGAGGTTATTTTTATTTAAATTATTTACGGCGAAATAACCGACAATACCGCTTAACGCTGCCGCCAGTTCAATAGAGGGCAACGCCTGCCAGCCGCACCAGGCGCCCAGCGCTGCCAGTAGCTTAAAATCCCCGTAACCCAGACCTTCTCGTCCCGTGATCAGACGAAAAGCCCAGTAGAGCAGCCAGAGCGACAGATAGCCCGCCACCGCGCCGAACAGCGCATCGCGTAGCGGCAACGTGTGGTCAAACACATGAAGCAAGAGACCTGCCCACAGCAGCGGCTGGGTCAGGCAGTCCGGAAGCAGCTGGTGCTGCCAGTCGATCATGGCCAGCGGCAGTAAAAAAGCCGCCAGTAACCACAAAGAGAACAGCGCCTGAACGTCCGGCATGCACCAGGCCGTGATGCCAAAAAACAAGGCGGAGATCAGTTCGACCAGAAAGAGTCGCAGCGGGATCGCGCTGCCGCACTGGTGGCAGCGCCCCCGTAATAAAAGCCAGCTGAGCAGCGGGATGTTTTCCCACGCGGCGAGCGCGTGCTGGCACACCGGACAGTGCGAGGCCGGAATGAGCAGATTACCGCTCCCCTCCTCATCCATCACCATCCCCGGTACGCGTTCGGCGACAACGCCAAGAAAACTGCCCACAATGCCGCCCAGGATCGCACTCATTATCGGGAACCCTACCGGAAAGGCATCCCGCATCAGCGCGAAGGTATTCATGCGTTTTTTGCCCAGGTGAGTTGCACCTGCGCTTTCACATCGCTGAGGTGGTCAACCGGCGTGAGGTTTATTTTTTGCAATCTCACACCGGTGGTCTGATTAATTTCACGCAGCCAGCTTTTTAATTCATACACATTAACCCGATTCACCACGAACGATAAAGTTTGCCCCTCCTGGCGCACATCCGTCAGCGAAAGGTTAATTTCATGGGCGCTATTCTCGACCACCGTACGCGGATTATCCGTTTTGACTAACTGGATCTGAAGATGATTTTTATCAATTTCACTGCGCATCCAGTTAAGCGTCTCTTTTTGTCTTTTAAGTGTCGATTTACTATTTTTAATCATATTATCCAAGGGGATCACTCCTGTGTAATACACCGCTGCCCCCACAATGGCAACGGCACATATTTTTAAAATGATTTTTTCCCGGGCGCTGTAATTCTGATAGCGCGCTTTCAGCTGTGCGATTCGCTCTTTCATTTATGTTTCCCTGCGATCATGGCGGTATACGGTTCGGTTGTTGAAACAGGCTGTAAGGTAAAATCAAAATTCTCACTGGTCTGGTTAACAAACGCCTGCAACGCGGGCTGGTTTTGCGCGCTGACGCTCAGCGTCAGGGTGTTTTGCTGCGCATCGTATTCCAGCAGATCGATCTCCATCGCAGGGACTGACTGCCGGGCTTTCTCCAGCTCCTCAAGCTGAAGAAAGAACCCCTTGCTCTGTTTTTTCAGGCTTTGGCCAAAGTGATATTTGATATTGGTCTGCTGGCGCATGCTGGGGAAATGGTGCTGATAAACCTGGACGATCTCCTGCTGCACCCGATTTTCCTGCTGCACCAGCATCCAGGCCATCGCAATGCGTGGCCCCAGCAGCAGACCAACAGACAGCACGCCCGCCGCCACCATCGCGGCTTTCATCCTTTTCGCCGCCCGCCCATGACCGGCCTTAAGGCTGAATTCACCGTGAAGCAGGTTAACGCGACAGGTTTGCCACTGCGGCTGGATCAGCGCCAGCGGATGCTGCCAGGCATGCTGCACGTCAACGTGCACCTTCGCAGGCGCATCGCCGTAACACCACACTTCCCCGACCCCGGCTTTCTGCATTAACAGCGGCAGCAGGGTTGCCTCCATTTCACCCGCCACATGGGGCGATAAACGCAGCCAGTAGCCATCATCCTGCGCGACCAGCGTGCTGCCCCCTGCCGTCACGGGCAGGAGCCAGGCATCAGGCAGGGCCTGAATCACGTTTAATCCGGCCTCCTGACAGCGGGTTAATGTTGCGCGCAGGCGGTCGGCGTCAATGGCCACGGCGTCGACGTCGGCGCCTTTTTTGTGGAGTACCGTCCAGTGGAGGTTGTCCACGTCGCCAATCAGCGTCTCTTCTGCCATCCACGAGAAGGCCATTCCCTGAGAAGCCACCTTTTTCGCTAGCCTAAAATGGCGGAAAATCATGTCGCTGGCGGGTAACAGGAGACAAACGCGCGTAGCCAGGGGGTGTTCGGCCAGCATCTCCAGGCTGTCGACCACCTCGACGCGCTCGCTGCCGGACTCACACCACATTATTTTCCCGCGCTCGCGGCTGTCGGGACGAACAAAAAGTACCTGTTTCATAACGTTCTACTTTTCTTATTCAATCATTCGGTAACGACGCTGCCACGTCACGATCTCACCGGCTTCGTTATTCACCTGAAACTGGCTGACCACGCGAAGCGTTAATTCATCGGTATTGCCGGTGTAATTCACGCGGAAGTACCGGCTGTTTATAGAAAATTGATCTACCACCTGCGGGAGATCGTCTTTTAACTGCGGGAAGGCCTGCTCCAGCGCTTTGCTGAACGCTTCCATATTTTCCCAGCCCGATTCCGGACGCGAATCCAGCAGGCGAACGGCGTCATCCCGCGTGAGTTTTCCCGGGAACATGGCCGCCAGCACGGCGGCCTGTTCCGGTTGCAGGGTGTTCACGTCCACCTTGCTGGCGGCGTCCGGCAGCGCGCATAACAGCTTGCTCACCTTTGGATATGCCGTAACAGGGAACGCCGGCAGCAGTTTGATTTCCGCGATGCTGCGCATCATCTGATTTGCCGGTTGCCGCGCGGGCACGACGCCAGCCCACGCATCGCTTTCGGCCCCCTCCTTCGCCGTGGTGCTGTCACCATCGAGATAATCCACCAGCTGGAAATAGACCGCCTCCGCCGTGCCCGGACTGAGCCCACTTTCCGTCAGAAGTTGTTCTACAATCCGCGCTTTAAGCGGTGTTTCCGCCACCGCGGGAGCGCTTTGCCCCTGGGGTGCGATGTCGGCGGTCAACAGGTTATTGACGTTAAAGCAGTCCTGCGCATCTTCCACCTGGCTCACGACCGTGTAATCTTCACCCTGCGTCTCCAGCGGCTGATGCCAGTCGCCGTCCAGCGCCAGCGGCTTGCTCTCGCCACTGGTGTCGGTCTGTAACCGGTCCTTCACCACTTTTTCCTGGGCCTGCATCGCCCAGCGCAGCTGCTGCTGGCTTACCTGATAATGCGTTTTCTGCAAATTACGGCAGAACTGCTGGCTGATTTTGGCGGCCAGCGCCGACATCATCACCAGCAAAATCAGCACCACCAGCAGGGCTACGCCCTGTTGTTGACGCATCCGCTTCATGGTCTGGTCTCCGGCGAAGGGGCAGACGCAGGGGCTGCATCCGGGGGCGTCCCAGGCGCGTCGGCGGCTTTCTCTGGCGCCGCGGCAGCGGCCACCTCCTGCATATCACCCGGCGTGGTGAATACCCAGCGCCAGGTATCCCCGTTTTCCATCGTCAACGTAACCTCCACGCCGTCCGGCAGATGGGCGGCGTCGCTCCAGCTTTTCAGCCAGCCCTGACGATAAAACCGCCACTGCAATGATTTAACGCCGCTGACAATCGGCACTTCGTCAGGCTTAACGTCCGCCGGGCCGTCAATGACCGGCCAGACGTCGCGATACAAACGCCCCTCTTCCAGCCGCCAGCGCACGCGCTCCAGCTGGACCGTTCCGCTCACGCCATTCAGGGTGGTCAGTTCAAGGGCATCGCCCGCCTGACGAAACAGCTCCGGCTCATTACGCGGGGCGCGCGCCTGAAGCTGGAAAAAATCACGCTCCATCAGACTCCAGGCGCGCTGAAGCTGGTTGAGCTTTGCGGCGCTGGCATCCGTCGCCGAGCTGGTACGCATCGCGCCGTCCAGAATTTGCCAGGCCAGGGTGCTGATCACCGCGAAGATAGTCAGCGCAATCATGATCTCCAGCAGGGTAAATCCGCGCTGGCGTCGCGTTTTCTTCACTTGCTCTCTCCCGGCGGAATGATATGCAGGGAAATAACCGGCTGGCTCTCATCGCCTTCCGCATACACGCGTATTGTATTCGCCCAGACGTTGTCGGCGGTTTTCACCCGCTGCTTACGCCAGTTCCAGCTGCGCCCGCCCATGATTTCCGTCCCCTGCTGTTCAGCATCCGGGAAGTCGGTTTTCGTGAGCTGTGCTTCCGCCAGCTGGTTTTCCGCCACCCAACTAGCCTGCAAGGTATCGGCCAGGCCATGGGTAAAACGCACGTTCAGGGAGACCGAGTTCATCAGCGCCAGCGCGGCGGTGGAGAAAATCACCAGAGCGACCATCACCTCCAGCAGCGTCATCCCCTTTTGCTTTTTGTTGCCGTTAGCCATCGTTTTCTACCGATAACGGCGCCGCACCTTGCGACACCACGCGGAAATGGTGCTGTTTGTCATAACTTTGCAGCGTCAGCGTAAAGCGGCTGATTTCACCGTCCGGTAAAAAGATCACCTGCGGCTCGGACGTCACCGTCGCGGCCAGGCGCTGCGGCGAGAGCGACACATGCATCTCTTCCGGAAAATCACCTTTGGTGGTAATGCGTCCGGCAGATAATGGCACCCAGTGACGCTCGCCATTTTCATCGGCGATCGTCACCAGCTGATATTTATCGGTGGCGATCACCAGCCCGACAATATTTCCGTCCATCACCGCACGGTCTGAACCATAATCAACAAGCGCTTTTAATTGCTGGCCAAATATATCCGCGCCGCTGCGCGAAGGAATGGTGGACACCACCATCATGGCGCAACTGGCAAATATCACCAGCGCCAGAATAATTTCCAGCAACGTAAAGCCGCGTTGATTTTTCATTATTTCTCTTTCTTATCCAGAGACCAGTTGGTAATGTCATCGGCGGTATTGGCTTCGCCGTCCGGACCGGCTGAGAAGACGTCCACCGCGCCGTGTTCACCCGGGCTCACCAGAAGATAATCATTGCCCCAGGGGTCCTGCGGCAGGCGACGGATATAGCCGTCCGTGCGGTAGCCGTTCGGGATTGGCGCGATTTCAGGTTTGGTCACCAGCGCCTGCAAACCCTGCTCTGTGGTCGGGTAGCGGTGGTTATCCAGCTTGTACATATCCAGCGAGCCTTCGAGCGCGACAATATCGCTGGTTGCTTTTTGCGTATCGGCTTTTTCCTTATTGCCCATTAAATTTGGCACTACCATACTCGCCAGTACGCCGAGAATAACAATGACCACCATTAATTCGAGCAATGTGAAGCCCGCCTGGCGAGCCAGGTTTTTACGTTTTAAAGCCATGATTTAACCTACCATATTATTAAGTTGCAGAAGCGGTTGTAATATTGAAAGCACGATGAATAAAACAATCGTCGCCATGGATACCACCAGCGCCGGTTCAAAGACCGACAGCGTTAATGTAATTCGATGTTGTAAGGCCGATTCCTGATTTTCCGCCGCGCGATCCATTAAATTACCTAATTCCCCGCTCTCTTCACCGGAGGCAACCATATACAGCATGGTGGGCGGGAATAATTTCGCCTGTTCCAGCGCCGCATACAGCGACGCCCCCTGGCGCACGGTGTCGGCGGCCTGCTCCAGCACCTGCCGGGCATAGCGGTTTTCGATACCGTCCATCGCGATATACATTCCCTCCAGCAGCGGCACGCTACTGGCCTGCAAAATACTCAGGGTACGGATATAGCGGGCGCTGTTGATGGCGCAGACCAGCTTTTTAATCGGCGAGCCGTTCACCAGCCAGCTGTGCCAGCGAAAACGGTTTTTGGCATTCCTCAGCCAGGTTTTGAAGCCGATAAAGCCCCCCCCCAGAATGCCCACAATATAAATGCCCCAGGCTTGCAGGAAATCACTTACCGCAATCAGCGTCCGGGTGGTGATCGGCAGCTGCTGCTTCATGTGAGTGAACTGCTCGATCACCTGCGGCACCACCGCCACTAGCAGTATGCTGATGACCGCGATGGCGACCACGGTGAGGGTTATCGGGTAGACCATCGCCTGCGTCAGCTTACTTTTCATTTTCTGGCGCTGCTCGTTGTACTCCGCCAGCTTCTCCAGCACGTCGCCCAGGTGACCGGTTTTCTCCCCGGCCATCACCAGCGTGCAGTAAAGCTTGTCGAAGGTGCGCGGGAACTGGCTGAAGGCATCGAACAGGGTGTGGCCTTCCACCACCTTCTCGCGGATCTCCACCACCATCGCCGCCAGCTTTTTGTCTTCCGTCTGCTTCGAGATCGCTTTCAGCGCGCTCTCCAGCGGCAGCGCGGCGTTGACCAGCGTCGAAAGCTGACGGGTAAACATCGACAGCACCGGAGTGGAGAGCTTCACCCCGGTTTTCGCTTTCCCGCCAGCCGCCGTTTCGCGGGTTTCGGTAATGCTGACGGGCATCAGTTTTTGCTCGCGAAGCCACTGGCGAACCTGCTTCTGCCCCTCGGCCTGTAACGTCCCGCGCTGGGTTTTCCCCGCGGCATCCGTCGCTGTCCAGGCGTAGAAAGCCATTATGCATCCCCCCCACGCTCGGCGGTGACGCGCATGACCTCTTCCAGAGACGTCACGCCGCCGATCACCTTCAGCAGCCCGTTTTCACGCAGGCTGTAGGCCTGCTTAAAGAGCTGCGTTTCGAGGGACATTTCGTCCTTATCTTCATGGATGGCGCGGCGCATGGCGCTGTCCACCACCAGAAATTCATGAATACCGGCGCGGCCCTGATAGCCGCTCTGACGGCAGTGTTCGCACCCCACCGCGCGGTAAATCGCTTCTGGCGGCGCGTCCATAAAGCTGAACAGCGCTTTTTCATTGGCGTCCAGCGGACTGGTGGTCCGGCAGTGCGTACACAGCCGACGCACCAGACGCTGGGCAATGACACCGAGCAACGATGAACCGATTAAGAAGGACTCCAGCCCCATATCCCGCAGACGGGTTATCGCCCCTGCGGCACTGTTGGTGTGCAGCGTCGACATCACCAGGTGACCGGTCAGCGACGCCTGCACCGCAATCTGGGCGGTCTCACCGTCACGAATTTCCCCGATCATTACCACGTCCGGGTCCTGACGCAGAATGGCGCGCAGCCCGCGGGCAAAGGTCATGTCCACGCGCGGGTTAACCTGCGTCTGCCCCACCCCTTCCAGCTCGTACTCAATCGGATCTTCCACGGTCAGAATGTTGCGTTCGTGGCCGTTCAGCGCTGAAAGAATGGCGTACAGCGTGGTGCTTTTACCGGAACCCGTCGGGCCGGTAACGAGGATGATCCCGTGCGGGCGTTCGATCAGCCCTTTCAGCTTCTCCAGTTCTTCATCAATCAGCCCCAGCTTGTTGATGTCGGGCTTGAGATTGCTTTTATCGAGCAGACGCATCACCACGCGCTCGCCGTACTGGGACGGAATGGTCGACACACGCACGTCGATCGCCTTGCGACCGATGCGCAGGGAGATACGGCCATCCTGGGGGAGACGTTTCTCGGCGATGTCGAGTTTCGACATCACCTTGATTCGCGATACCAGCAGCGGGGCGAGCTTACGCGCCGGTTGCAGCACCGGGCGCAGCACGCCGTCAACGCGAAAGCGAATGCTCAGGGTGCGCTCGAAGGTTTCGATATGAATATCCGACGCGCCGTCCTTCACCGCCTCGCCGAGAATGGCGTTGATCAGGCGGATCACCGGCGAGTTTTCGTCGTTATCGAGCAGATCTTCGTTATCCGGGATCTCCTCGGTTAACGCCATCAGATCGATATCCGCGTCCATGTCGTCCACCAGTTGCTGCGACACGCCGCTGCTCTGCTGCCAGATTTTGGCCAGCATCTCATCAAACGCTTCCGGCGCCAGAGTGATCGGGACGAACGCGCGTCCAAGCACCCGGCGCACCTCCAGCAGTGCTAACGCCGGGGTGTCCTCACGGATATAGACGTCATTGTTGTAAAGCAGAACGCCGTTATCTTTTGCGTAGTTGCTGCTACACAGGGATTTACTCAGTTCGTCCACGGTATCCCTCCGCCTTACTCTTTAAACGGATTGCGTGCCGCGGAGGTTTTCACCGGTGCGACGTGAGGGCTTGCTGAAGGAAACGCGGGCAGGACGGCGTTGTCGCTCGGCTCAACAATACCGAGCTTTTTCTCTTCCACGCGCTGCATCTGGCGCACCCGGATCTGGTCATATTTCTCTTTCGAGGCTGCGCTGTAGTTGTCATCGTCACGCAGGACGGTGGTATGAATAAACACCATCAGGTTGCGTTTAGAGGTATCCTGCGAGGTGTAGCGGAACAGCTGCCCGACCAGCGGGATATCGCCGAGCAGCGGCACTTTGGAGACGGACTGTTTGGTCACATTTTCCATCAGGCCGCCGAGCACCACCGTCTGGCCACTGTGAACCATCACTTCGTTATTGATCGTGCGCGTGTTGAAGGTTGGGCCGAGGCTCGAATCTTCCGTCGCGCTGTTGTCAACGCTGGACACTTCCTGCTCAATCTTCAGGTGGATCATGTCGCCATCGTTGATTTGCGGCACAATCTTCAGCTTGGTACCGACGGTTTTACGCTCAACGGAGTTAAACACGTTGTCGCCGCTGGTGGTTTGCGAACCGGAAAGCACCGGCACATCCTGACCGACGTTGAATGACGCTTCTTTGTTATCCAGCGTGACCACGCTTGGCGTGGAGAGGATGTCGTTTTTGCCGTTGGTGGAGAGCGCGGTCATCAGCGCACCGAAATCACCGTTAAAGAAGCCGGTCGCAAGGCCCGTGAAGCTCGCCCCTTTCATGGTGCCATTTTTAATCTGGCTGATTGGCAGGCCGGTAGCGCCAAACTGCACGCCGCCGTGCTTGCTGGTCCACTGCACCCCAAGATCCAGGCCGTTGCCGTCCTGCACTTCGGCAATGATCGCTTCCACCAGCACCTGCGGACGGCGAATATCCAGCTTGTCGATCACCTTCTCCAGGGAGTTCATCACATTAGGCTGCGCGGTGATCACCAGGGAGTTGGTTGACTCGTCGGCGGTGATATTCAGATCGGTTGAGGCGCTCGCGGTTTTCGCTTTGGCCGCGCCCGGCTTGTCTTTCAGCTGCTCGCCAATCCCGGTCAGCACCGGCACCACTTTGGTGGCGCTGGCATATTTGAGGTAGAAGACGCGGGTGTTCCCCTCGTTATTCTGCTCGCGATCCAGCTGATGGATAAGGGAACGGGTACGCGCGCGCGCATCTTCCGAACCGCTGATCACCAGGCTGTTGGTTTCGTCATCCGCCACCACCTTGGTCGCCAGCTGCGGCGCGTTCTGCCCTTTCTGCTCTTCGTTGTTGAGGTTGTTCAACATATCCGAAAGTTCTTTGGCAGAGGCAAAGCGCAGCGGGATGATTTCGCGGCGCTGAATACCGTCTTTATCGACGCGCTGCACCAGATCCACCAGGCGGTTCACCACCGAGGCTTTACCGGTTAACAGCAGGACGTTGGACGGCTCAAAGTGCACCACGTTCCCGATGCCAGTGGCATCGTTGAGCTGACGCAGCAGCGGGGCCAGCTCGCGAACGGGTACGTTTTCCATGCGCACCACGCGGGTGATGATCTCATCACCTTTGCCCGGGTTCTTGCTGTCTGCCAGCGGCGCACCGGCGGTACGCGCCACGCTTGAGCGCACCACTTTGACCATGCCGTTGTCCAACGGGATCACCGACAGGCCGTAGAGATCCAGCACGCTCAGAAAGAATTGGTAGTACTCATCTTCTGTCAGCACGTTGTAGGTTCGGACCGAGACGGTGCCCTGGACGGACGGGTCGACCAGAATGGTTTTGTTGAGATTGCGGCCTACCGTATCGATAAACTCGCGAATATCAGTATTTTTAAAACTCGCGCTAAAGTTAGCTGCAAGCAGCGAACTGGAATATAACGACAATGCGGTCAGCGCCACGCACGCCCAGGGAAATTTTTTCATGTCTGCACACTTGTTAATTGTTTAGAACATTAACCCGAATATTTTCAAGGTGAGCGTGACGCCGCACGACGACATCCGCTTCTTTCATTTTCGACCAGTTGGCAATAATGCTTTTCGCTTTTGCTTCATCGGTCATATCGACAGAGTTAACCTGAACCGCCACATCGCCTTTTTCCAGACCTGACTGACTGTAAAAGGCGGAGGCATTCCTTGGATTTATCCTGTAGCCTTCCAGTCGGCCTTTTTCAATGATGGGTTTTAACACCAGATAATCATCAAGATGCAAACTTTCTGCGCCAGCATCTTTCGTCGATTGTGTAACCGGGCCGCTATCCACGCCCCCCTTAAAATAGTCCGGTTTATTTAACGCCAGTACCTGCGTAGCACCTTCATAATTAACCACCACATTATCTTTGTTTATTTCCTGAATAAATGCGTCGTTAAATCCGGCGAGAGGTTCACCCTCACGGTAGCTTCGCTGACCGCCTGGGGTTTTGATAACAGCAAAGGAGAGCCAGGCGTCATCACTGCGCACAATGCCCTCTATCTCCGCTGCCAGCGGGGCTTTTGCCGCATCCGCTAAGTTCTCCTGACGGACGGCAGCCGTAAAAAGCGTGAAGGGTTTATCTTCGCGCGTTTTTTTCAGCGGCTGTAGATCAGCTTTAGCCAACTTATTCGTAACTTTTTTATAATCTTTTAAGGTGAGATACCCTTGCTGGCCGCTAAAAATGAGCAGCACAAACATAATACAAGGCGTTACCCACCGTGACAGAAATGAGAACCTCATTTTTTATCCGGCCTATAGCAAAGCAAAAATAAGCAGCGTCATACTGCGCCAATATGGAGGAAAATAGTAATAAGCTGTTGCAAATACGACCACTGACTTCGCCACCAACTTTCATACAGAAAAATATTGACCGTATAAAATCCAGATGTTAGGCGCGGCCAGCTGGATATTTTTACCCTGTCTGCAAATTGACCGCTCAGGGGCATTACCTTACTTTCTGCTGCTGTTGCTATTCCTAATCAGAGACGGTCAGTCGTTATGTATCAGAGCCACTTTAATTTTAAAAATCCGCCATTCAGGACAATCACCCGTTTATCCGGTGATTTTCTGGTGCCTTATCATCAGGACGTGTTCAACCTGCTGAAAGAGAAAACCCAGCTGGCGGGTATTATCGGGCTTTTTTGCGACGACGCTCCGCTTCTGAGCCACTTCATCGACGCGCTGAAAGCCAGCAGCAATACCGTTATTGCCATCAACGCGTTTCCCAAACTGAGTGCCAGTAGCCTGCTGTACAAACTCAACCCGGGAACGAAAGCGATTAAAGATCGCATACAGGCGGTGGATGCCGTCCTGCGCCAGTGGCAGGAGGGGAAAGCAAAATCCAGAGTGCTGACGATCGCCCATTCCGAAGCCATGAAGGAGAGCTGCCGTGAAGTCCTGGGAACGCTGCTCACGCGCGCCCAGGAGCTGAACTTCCGGCTCGCCGTGGTGCTGACGGGTGCTGCGGAGCAGGAACGCCTGCTAAAGCAACCTGAACTGCGCGAATATACGCACACACATCATGTCCTGCGCCCCCTCACCTGCCGCGAATACCTGAGCTATGTGCAGGCGCAGTGCGAAGAACACGACTGTGAACATTCGCCGTTGCCGCCTGCCCGCGTGCGCAAAATGCACACGCTGACCAAAGGCAACATCAGCAAACTGAACGCGCTGGCACACCTGTCAATGCTCGCCGCCTGGACGGAACGCGCGGCGCAGGTCAGCCCACGCCATTTACGTCTGGCGGCGGGAGAGATCCTGCCCGCCAAAAAACACGGTAAGCGCCTGGCAACCGTGGGGCTGTTTGCGTCCGTGCTATTTGCCGCCTGCGGCTGGTATTTTACCTCGTCGATCGGCGCGCGCCTGCCGATCCAGCTGCCGGTGCCCGTCAGCTGGAAACAGCAGACGCCAAAACCTGAGGCAGCCGTAGTGCCGGTTATCGACAACGAAATAGTTAATCAGCCGGATGCGATGCATCAGCTTTATCTCATGTGGGGGTATGACGCCTCGGCCGACGATGCGCTGTGCCAGAACGCCGCTAAAGTGAACCTGATGTGTAAACAGGGGAACGCGTCCCCGCAGACGCTGGCGCAGGAAGGGTATCCGTGGGTCAGTGAGCTGAAAACCAGCGGTCACCTTAACTATGCAGTGGTCGCCAGGGTCGGAGATACATCAATTGACTTGTTAATGAATAACCGGACCTGGCAGGTAAGCCGCAGCTGGTTTAACCGGCATGCGA
The DNA here is from genome assembly GCF_002787395.1 of Enterobacter sp. CRENT-193. NCBI lineage: Bacteria > Pseudomonadati > Pseudomonadota > Gammaproteobacteria > Enterobacterales > Enterobacteriaceae > Enterobacter > Enterobacter sp. CRENT-193. The sequence goes on from NZ_CP024812.1 coordinate 4,093,963, forward strand.
CCGGCAACTTCACCCAGTTGCACCGCCTGACACCGGAAGGAAAAGACGCGATCGGCACGGCCAGCGACAGCAAAGACATGGTCTGGCTCGATCAGCAGTTAAGCATCGCGTTGAGCCAGCCCGAAACGCATGCCCGGATCTGGACCGCAGAAATGATGAAACGCACCCGCGAGTTCCAGCAAAAAATGCATCTGCACGTGGATGGTATCCCCGGTGAAGAAACGCTGATGCAGCTGATGCGCGTGACCAACAGCACGCCGGGCGTACTGATTCAGGCAACCCGCACCACCCCGGACGCAAAAATGCAGGAGAAGAAAGCCTAATGTCGACCATCTGCCTTGCGGCTCAGCGCAGCTATACAACCGGGGAAGCGGTCTGGTTTTCGTACCGCCTCCCCAGCCTGAAAAACGTATTCGGCAAAACAGCGTTATGGCTGGTCGGGCTTTGCGCCATGCTGGTTGTCGGCCTGTATATGCACGTCTACTGGAACCTGCGCCACCCGGCACCTGAACCGGTCAACGCCAGCGTTGCCAAACCGGAAACGCAGCTTTCGGAAATGCATTACGTGTACGTGAGTAAACCGTTCCCGCATCCGCAGCCTAAAGTTGCGCCAGTGCATGTTGATGTTCCACCGATGCAGGATCTGCCGATCAGCAGTGATGATGCCGACTGGCAGCAGGCGCCCGAGGGCGCGGTGCCGCACGATACCTCGCGGGATACCTTACCCGGAACCGAGGCGCATGAGCACGATATCGCCCCCGCCAGCACGAGCAGTGAAGAGTCATCATTAACGGAATTATTTAAGCAGGCATTAAAAGAGCAGGAGCAGGATTATTCTCAAGGAAAAATTCCCGCGCCGCCGGTTGACGAAACGCAGGATAATTCACAAGCGAGTGTAAAAAACAGTGGAAATAGCCGTTCTCCTTTGAGTGAGAAAGGAGAACGGCGGGAGTAGGTGTTAATATTTTTCAGGCAGTGCGGTGAGGTTAAGCAATCGACCTTTTTCCACCACAATATATTGACCTTTTTTCAGATCAGAAAGGATTTTGATAATAGTACTACGTGCGAGGTTAGTGTATTCCTGAATGTAATCATAAACGTTAATATCACGTTGCTGATGAACAGTCAGATCGTTAATCTCATATAAAAATTCACGAACAACAGAATACGCACTGCGGGCAACCAGAACATCATCACGTTTGCTCATCACGCATATGTACCAGGAAAGGACTTTGGTCAGGTCAGGCCACAGATTTTTTTCGGTCATCAGCTGGGCGAAGACCTCTTTCTTGATCGAGCGAACGACCGTATTCGTCCGGACAAGGCCGTACATATGGGTGGCGTTGTAATACATTGACGATAGGCCGAAAAGGCATTGTCCGGTGACAGTAAACATGCACAGTTCGTCAGATTCACGTCGAAATTCGACTTCGCCGCTGACGATGACATGAATGTAACCGGAATCAGTAGTGGAAATTTTCTGCCATTTCTTTAACGTTTTTTCTTCAACGCCTGCGGTTGCAGAAATAATTCTTTCCATTTCATATTGTGGACGTAATTTTTTTCCATAGATGCTTAACATTGTTATACCCGATTTAAGATGTGATTTTTTAAAATAAGATGGCCGCGGCATTTACGCCGAACCATAAATTTTTACCTGATGAAAATCTCAAGAATAAAAATAAAAGAGTAAAGTTTTTGATTAATTCGCTACATTACTTAGCGCGCTATGTGTCCATCTTAAATCGGGATAATTTTAAGTCAATTAACTAAAAATGAAATGAGTTTGTACTTAGGATTAATCTGATAGAAACTTAAGAAAATATACTCACTCGGGGGTAATCCGAAGGTTTACCCCTGCCCGTATTTCTCTAAAAGTGCTTCGGCAATCGCCATGGTTTCCACATCCGCTACGCCATTCCATAACTGCGGGCGGAAATGCATCTGGAAAACCATGATGATGCGTTTTTGCTGTGCGGGCGTGCTGTTTTCTGGCACCTCGTAACCGTAGCGCGCCAGCAGATCGAGCAGCGCTGCGGTATCAACCTGCTGATAATGCGGTCGGCCGTTGATATAAAAATTCACCCGCGCCGGATCGGGCCAGGCCCCGATACCCTGCTGCGCCAGCTCGCGCCACGGAAACATCGGGCCAGGATCGTCTTTGCGCTGCGGGGCGATATCCGAGTGTGCCACCACGTTCTGCGGTTTTATGTCGTAGCGGGCGATGATATCTCTGGCAAGCGGGATCAGCGCCGCAATTTGCCCCGGTTCGAAGGGGGTAAAGGTTTTCACGCCATCGGTTTGCCGCCAGCCGCGGTTTTCCAGCTCAATGCCGACGGAGGTATCATTTATGCGGTTGGTGCCACGCCAGAAGCTGATGCCCGCATGCCAGGCCAGCTCGCTCTCCGGGACCAGCTGCCAGATACGCGGTTTGCCCTGTGGAGCTGGGGGCTTTGCGGGAATGAGATAGTGAGAGCTGACGTTTTTATCGGTCAGGGTCGCAAGCGAGGTGTCGAAATCGTCGGCGGTGTAGTGAATAACCAGCACCTTTATACGCGGGTAGGCCGCCTGCGCCTGATGGCGCGTATCCAGCTCGTAGGCGCCTTTATCAACGATGCCCTCTTCCGAGGCGCATCCTGCCAGCAATATCGCCAGCAGGAGGGTTGAGAGCGAACGCTTCATCGACGGGTTTTCACCGCCGTACCGCTTACGCTCACCATCAGCATGCTGGCATCTTTCCCGACCGTTTCGTAGTCGATATCAATACCTACCACCGCATCCGCGCCCAGCGCTTTGGCCTGCTCGCCCAGCTCCTTAAACGCAATGTCACGCGCTTTACGCAGCTCTTTCTCGTACGCGCCGGAGCGACCCCCGACGATATCCCGAATGCCGGCAAAGAAGTCCCGGAATATGTTCGCGCCCAGAATCGCCTCACCGGTGACCACGCCGCAGTACTCGGTAATCGGTTGACCTTCCAGGGTTGGCGTTGTTGAAAACTGCATACTTTCTCTCCTTCTTTAGCGTTCAATGCGTTAGCAACTGCATTATCGGTTCGTTACGCTATGATTGAAAGGATAGTTAATAAATAAGGAAATCAACATGCGCTACTCTGCTTTAACGCTTTTAGTGCCATGCGCGCTGGTGCTCAGCGCCTGCACAACGCCGGTCACGCCAGCCTTTAAGGATATCGGAACCCGCAGCGGCCCTTGTATTGAGGGTGGCCCGGACGCCGTGGCGCAACAATTTTATGATTACCGTATTCAGCATCGCGGTAATGACCTGACCGCCCTGCGCCCGTACCTGAGCGATAATCTGGCGAAACTGCTCACCGACGCTTCGCGCGATCCGCAGCATAACGCCCTGCTGTCATCCGATCCGTTCTCAAGCCGCGACACGCTGCCGGACAGCGCCGACGTCGCCAGCGCATCCACCATTCCAAATACCGACGCACGCAATATTCCCCTGCGCGTGAAGCTAACCCAGGGGACGCAAACCTGGCAGGATGAGGTGCTGATGATCCGTGAAGGCCAGTGCTGGGCAGTAGATGATGTACGCTACATTGGCGGCAGCGTTCATGCCCCGGCAGGCACCCTTCGCCAGTCGATTGAGAACCGCTAACGCATCCGTTAAATAAACGTTAACCCCGTAAAATGTCCGGCATTTCAGGCGGAATGCCGACATTTATACTCGCCCCCCTTTCCCGTCGCTATTTTGTGCTATGTTTAAGAGTAAACACGGGTTATATTTAACTTTTAACGCATAAATATTGCATAACTATTCTGTCAACGGTACTATCTGCGGCCTCAATTGCTATAGTTTGCCTGGATGAGTAAAGACTGCCCCGATGAGTATTAAACTAAACGGCATTAACTGCTTCTACGGCGCACACCAGGCGCTGTTCGACATTACGCTGAGTTGCCCGGAGGGCGAAACGCTGGTTTTGCTTGGCCCAAGCGGCGCGGGAAAAAGCTCCCTTCTGCGTGTTTTAAATCTGCTTGAAATGCCCCGTTCGGGAACGCTGGCCATCGCCGGTAACCATTTTGACTTCGCGAAAACCCCTTCTGATAAAGCGATTCGTGAACTGCGTCAAAACGTGGGCATGGTTTTCCAGCAATACAATCTCTGGCCGCATCTGACGGTGGTGCAAAACCTGATTGAAGCCCCGTGCCGCGTGCTTGGCTTAAGCAAAGACCAGGCAATGGCGCGTGCTGAAAAGCTGCTGGAACGTCTGCGTCTGAAACCGTACAGCGACCGTTATCCTCTGCATCTCTCTGGTGGTCAGCAACAGCGTGTGGCGATCGCCCGTGCGCTGATGATGGAGCCAGCGGTGCTGCTGTTCGATGAGCCGACCGCGGCGCTGGATCCGGAAATTACTGCCCAGATCGTGAGTATCATTCGTGAGCTGGCGGAAACCAACATTACCCAGGTCATCGTGACCCACGAGGTGGAAGTGGCGCGCAAAACCGCCAGCCGCGTGGTCTATATGGAAAACGGGTATATCGTTGAGCAGGGTGACGCGAGCTGCTTCACTAACCCGCAAACCGATGCCTTCAAAAACTACTTATCACACTGATGTGTTAGGGAAATTATAATGAAAAAAGTATTGATTGCCGCGCTGCTTGCTAGCGTCAGCCTTTCCGCTACCGCAGCCCAGACCATCCGTTTCGCCACTGAAGCGTCCTACCCTCCGTTTGAATCCATTGATGCGAACAACAAGATTGTTGGCTTCGACGTGGACCTGGCAAATGCCCTGTGTAAAGAGATCGACGCGACCTGTACCTTCAGCAACCAGGCGTTCGACAGCCTGATCCCAAGCCTGAAGTTCCGCCGTATCGACGCCGTAATGGCCGGTATGGACATCACACCGGAGCGTGAGAAGCAGGTTCTGTTCACCACCCCTTACTACGACAACTCGGCGCTGTTCATCGGTCAGAAAGGTAAATACGCCTCCGTTGACCTGCTGAAAGGCAAGAAAGTCGGCGTGCAGAACGGCACCACGCACCAGAAATTCATCATGGATAAGCACCCGGAAATCACCACCGTGCCGTATGACAGCTACCAGAATGCGAAACTGGACCTGCAAAACGGTCGTATCGATGCGGTGTTCGGGGATACGGCTGTCGTGACTGAATGGCTGAAAGCGAACGACAAGCTGGCTGCCGTGGGTGACAAGGTGACCGATAAAGACTACTTCGGTACAGGTCTGGGTATTGCCGTACGTCAGGGCAACACCGAGTTGCAGCAGAAATTCAACGCTGCGCTGGAAAAAGTGAAGAAAGACGGCACCTACGAAACCATCTACAAAAAATGGTTCCAGAAGTAATTCCTGATGAATGAAATTTTTCCTTTAGCAAGCGCCGCCGGGATGACCGTCGGCCTTGCCGTTTGTGCACTGATTATCGGCCTCGTACTGGCGATGTTCTTTGCGGTGTGGGAGTCCGTTAAGTGGCGCCCTGTCGCATGGCTCGGTTCAGCGCTGGTGACTGTGCTGCGTGGACTCCCGGAAATTCTGGTGGTCCTGTTTATCTATTTCGGCTCCTCACAGCTGCTGTTAACGCTGTCGGACGGCTTCACGATTAATCTCGGCTTTGCGCAAATCCCGGTGCAGATGCAGATCGAGAACTTCGACGTCAGCCCGTTCCTGTGCGGCGTGATTGCGCTCTCCCTGCTCTATTCAGCCTATGCGTCACAAACGCTGCGCGGCGCGCTGAAAGCGGTGCCACAGGGTCAGTGGGAATCCGGTCAGGCGCTGGGCCTGTCGAAAGCGGCGATCTTCTTCCGCCTGGTGATGCCGCAGATGTGGCGTCATGCCCTGCCAGGGCTGGGTAATCAGTGGCTGGTACTGCTGAAAGATACCGCGCTGGTAAGCCTGATCAGCGTGAACGATTTGATGCTGCAAACCAAAAGTATCGCCACCCGTACGCAGGAGCCGTTTACCTGGTACATCGTCGCGGCGGCAATCTACCTGGTGATCACGTTGCTGAGCCAGTACGTTCTGAAGCGTATTGACCTGCGCGCAACGCGTTTTGAACGGAGACCAGGCTGATGCTGGATTATTTACCCGAACTGATGAAAGGGCTGCACACCAGCCTGACGCTGACCGTCGCGTCTATCATCGTGGCGCTGATCCTGGCGCTGATCTTCACCATCGTCCTGACGCTGAAAACGCCAGTGCTGGTGTGGATTGTACGTGGCTACATTACGCTCTTTACCGGTACGCCCCTGCTGGTGCAAATCTTCCTGATTTACTACGGCCCGGGGCAGTTCCCGTCGTTACAGGAATACCCGGTGATCTGGCACCTGCTCTCTGAACCGTGGCTCTGCGCCCTGATTGCCCTCTCGCTGAACAGCGCCGCCTACACCACGCAGCTGTTCTACGGTGCCATTCGCGCGATCCCGGAAGGCCAGTGGCAGTCCTGCGGAGCGCTGGGCATGAGCAAGAAGGATACGCTGGCGATCCTGCTGCCCTATGCCTTTAAGCGCGCGCTCTCTTCCTATTCCAACGAAGTCGTTCTGGTGTTCAAAAGCACCTCACTGGCCTACACCATCACCCTGATGGAAGTGATGGGCCACGGACAGCTGCTGTACGGACGCACCTACGACGTAATGGTGTTCGGTGCGGCGGGTCTGGTCTATCTGGTGGTCAACGGTCTGCTGACGCTGATGATGCGTCTTATCGAGCGTAAGGCGTTAGCGTTTGAGCGCAGGAATTAACCACGCAAATGCATAAAACGGTATTCATGGAGCGGGTAACCTGATGGGTTATCCGCTTTTTTTTGTGATTAAAATAATACTTAATCATTTTTATTGCATATAAATTCATTAACTGGCATTGTACATCCAGGCCGCAGACACGGCGCATCAATAAGACAGACGGGAGCATTACAATGAAAAAGTTAGTTCTGGCCGCATTACTCGCAACCTTCGCCGCTGGCGCATCCGCCGCCGATAAAATCAATTTTGGCGTTTCTGCCACCTATCCGCCGTTTGAATCGCTGGATGCCAGCAACCAGATCGTCGGTTTCGACATTGACCTGGCGAAAGCGCTGTGCAAACAGATGCAGGCCGACTGCACCTTTACTAACCACGCGTTTGACAGCCTGATCCCGTCCCTGAAATTTAAAAAATACGATGCGGTGATCTCCGGCATGGACATTACGCCAGAGCGCAGCAAGCAGGTCGCGTTCACCGACCCGTACTACGCGAACTCTGCGGTGGTGATTGCGAAGAAAGGAGCTTATAAATCTTTCGACGAGCTGAAAGGCAAGCGCATCGGCATGGAGAACGGCACCACGCACCAGAAATACCTCCAGGACAAGCATCCTGAAGTGAAAACCGTGGCCTACGACAGCTACCAGAATGCCATTATCGACCTGAAAAATGGCCGTATCGATGGCGTATTTGGCGACACCGCAGTCGTGAATGAGTGGCTGAAAACCAACCCGCAGCTGGGTACAGCGACGGAGAAAGTGACCGATCCGCAGTATTTCGGCACTGGCCTCGGTATTGCCGTGCGTCCGGATAACAAGGCTCTGCTTGAGAAACTGAACGGCGCGCTGAAAGCGATCAAAGCTGACGGTACGTACCAGAAAATCAGCGAGCAGTGGTTCCCTCAGTAATCTCTTTTTGCCGGGTGGTCTGGCCTGCGGGGGTGGTCTGTAGGCCGGATAAGCGCAGCGCCACCCGGCAATTTCTCATAGCGGTACAAAGAACCTGAACCGCGCCCCGCTCACGGACTCCATCAGCCTGATCCCACCGCCGTGCAGCTCCAGCATTCTCTTCACGATTAACAGCCCTAATCCCCCACGGTTCTCTCGCGACGCCTGAGGATTTAACGCTGAAGGCCGCTGGAACAAATCGTCGCGCAGCGAGGCATCTACGCCCGTACCATTGTCTGCCACTTCGACCTGAAGTCGTTCATTCTCCTGCCAGACCGCCAGACGAATTTCTCCGCCGCTCGGCGTATGACGGATGGCGTTATCCAGAAGGTTAGTGACCACGCGCTCGATCATCGACACGTCGGCGTTCACCAGCGGCAATCGCCCCGGCACATCAATACGCAGGTTCACCTCGCGCGTGCGGGCGGTAAGCTCAAACTTCTGCGCCACGTCGGAAATCAGTTCAGCCATGGCAAAACGTTCGCGCTGGGGCTTGATGCCGCCGTGCTCAAGACGCGCCAGCTCGAACAGCTGCTGCGACAGATGGCGTACCTTTTGCCCCTGACGCAGCGCGGTAGCGAGGTACTGCTGATGCTCCTGCGGCGACAGCGTGGCGGATTTGAGCGACAGCGTTTCCAGATAACCCAGCAGCGACGTCAGCGGGGTGCGTAAGTCGTGCGAAATGTTGGCGATAAACTCCCGGCGCTGGCGGTCGCTGTCGGCCAGCCGATCCCACTGAGAGGTGATTTTGCGCGCCAGCTCGATAAAGGTATTGCGCAGGATCGCCACTTCATCCTGGCCGGCAGGCTCAAGCGGCTGGGCCGCCAGCTGCTTAATCGCGCTGATGCTGTCCTGCTCCAGCCCGGCCACGTCCAGCGTGAGCTCTTTAACCGGGCGCGTCACCCAGTACCAGAGCAGCACCCCCGCCAGCAGACCAAACAGCGCCACCAGCAGCATCGACCACAGCGCCGTACTCCAGAGCGCTTTGTGCCAGGCCATCTCCGCCAGCGCGTTGGACTCTTCCCCCTGCAAAATAATGTACAGATACCCCTTCAGCTCGCCGTCCTGCCGCAGCGGGGTGGCGCTGAAGACTTTCTTATTCTGGCTTCGGGGATCGTCGCCAAACACCGGCATCACCGTCCCGCTCAGGAAATTCTGTATCGGCGCGAGGTCAATTTTTTGCCGCTGAATGTGCCCCGGCGGGGCGGCATCGGCCAGGATATCGCCATCAGGCGAGACAACATACAGCTCGACGCTCGGATTAAAGGTCATCAGCCGGTCGAACAGCGGTTTTAAGGCGCTGCGATCCACCCTGCCCTGCGAATCCAGAATCGCTTCCCGCTGCACAATCTGCTGCGCCAGCCCGCCGGAGAGCCGCTGCACCATCGCGTTGCCGTACTGCATGCTACTGTAGAGCTGCACCGCACAGGCGACGGTGGCGCAGAGCAGCAGTAACACCGTAAACAGCAGCGTCAGGCGCTGGCTCAGGCTAAAGCGACGCATCATGATTCTGCTCCGCGAATTTGTAGCCTTTGCCCCAGACGGTGCGAACGATCTCCGGCTCGGCGGCATCTTTTTCTATTTTGATGCGCAGGCGGTTAATATGGGTGTTGACGGTGTGTTCGTAGCCTTCGTGCTGATACCCCCACACCTGCTCCAGCAATGCCAGCCGTGAAAAGACCTCTCCAGGATGGCGAGCAAAAAAATAGAGCAGTTCAAATTCACGCGGAGTGAGATCGACGTGTTGACCGTTAAGACGCACGGTGCGCGCCAGCGGATCGATAGTCAGACCGTGCGCCTGAATAATGCCGTCCGTCTGCGCCTGGCCCATCGCCTGCTGTCGGCGGAACAGCGCCTTAATGCGGGCAATCAGCTCCTGCACCGAGAAAGGTTTTGCCAGATAATCATCCGCCCCGGTTTCCAGGCCGGTAATACGGTCAGTTTCACTGCTGCGGGCGCTAATGATGATAATGGGCAGGTAACGGGTCATCTGGCGGATACGGCGGCAAATCTCCAGACCATCGACATTCGGCAGCATCAGATCGAGGATCACCGCGTCCCACGGCTGTGTTTCAAGACGCTGTAAGGCGTTGCCCCCGTCGGGCTCGTGGGTAATGGCGTAGCCTTCATCTTCCAGGTTAAGACGCAGGAGTGCCGCGATATCGTGGTCATCTTCTACCAGCAGGATCTGCTTCATGGGTAAGCCTTCAATCATTTGTTATGTCGTAAGCTTACCTGATTTCGAGCGGGGGAAGAGTTCACATTTTGTTGAACATTGTGTGGGGTTTATGCCGGGGGGCGGCTTCGCCTTACCCGGCCTACGCTTTGGTTAACAACGTCAACACTTCATAATGGGCGGTATGGGGGAACATATCGAAAAGCTGAACGCGCGCGATGCGGTAGCCCGGCAGGCTGGCGATATCCTTCGCCATGGTCTGCGCGTTACAGCTGGAGTAGACGATGTACTCCGGCGCCATCTGGCTCAGGTAGTCGCAGAGCGCCTGGCCGATGCCCCGGCGCGGCGGGTTCACCAGCACCAGCTCCGGCACGTTGCCCTGCCCGGTCGCGAACTGCGTGGAGTCCAGCGCCTGGAAGTGCAGATTCGTCAGCCCCAGCTCCGCGGCGGACTGCTTCGCGCAGGCAATCGCTTCGGCGGAGATCTCAATGCCGGTGAGCTGCATGTCTGGCGTGGCACAGTGCAGGCCAAAGCCGCCGACGCCGCAGAACAGATCCCACATGTGATGAACCTGTAACGCACGCACCCAGTCGCGCGCGGTGATGTACAGCGCGCTGGCGACGGTGGGGTTAGTCTGAAAGAAGCTTTGCGGACGGATCCACAGCGGCACGCCGTTAAAACGCTCCTCCAGCGCATGCTGTTCGGTGAAGAAGATCTCTTTCTCCCCTTCCATGATCGCCATATGCACCGGCTGAATATTTGCGGTGATAACCTTGAGCTGCGGAAGCTGTTGCTGCAATCCCGGAAGTGCCGCGCGCAGCTGCTCTAGTTTGGTTTCCGAACGCAGCACAAAGCGCAGCATCATCCCGCCGTCGATCTGGCTTTCGGTCAGCAGAAGGTATTTCAGCTCGCCGCGCCTGCGGGCAACGTTATAGGGCGTTAACCCCGCCCGGGCGATAAACGGTTTCAGAGCGCTAAACACCGGCTCAAACGAGGCGGGATACAGCGGGCAGTCGGTTAAATCTTCCGGCGTACCGTCGCGGTGCAGCATCCCCAGCAGCGGCTTTTCAACGCTGCCGCTGACCACCATTTTGGCTTTATTGCGAAAGCCCTGCTCAGGGCCGCTGACGGGTGCGCACCACTCGCCCACCGCGTGTGCTGCCAGCAGCTGTTGCAGGTTGGCCATTTTGGCGGTGAGTTGTTGAGAGACCGGCTGTTCTATCCACTGACAGGAGCGGCAGCGTCCGGCGTCGTAGAGTGCGCACTGCATATGAAAACCTTAAGAAACAAGAGGGCTGCGATTATACACATTATTGCAGGCGGAAGAACCGCCGGCTCGAAGCTGGTGCAAATAGCAGGAACAGAACCAGCATATCCGGCAGTTTTTGCATCACCAGTGAATGGAAAATCTCACGTCGCGACTCACCGGGTATGCTGAACAGCTCCGGATAGCCATAGCCCAGCGAGGCGGCCCACAGGTAGCCTGCGGCGGTGATCTGCGTCAGCAGATACACCCAGCGCGCCCAGTTACCGCCTTTCACCAGCGAGAACGCACAGTAGATCTCAATAAACACCAGCATCAGGCTGCTGAGAAACACCAGCGTCAGATTCCACGTCTGCGCGCTGCGGTGAATAAATTCCCCCATTCCGCGCGGACCCAGCGTGTTCATTATCATCAGCACATCCAGACAGCGGATCATAATAATGGCGAGCGCCGCCACCTGCACCAGCGCAGGGACGTTCGGACGGGCGTGCGAATGACGTGTTTTTTGTAAGAATCCCAATGTTTTTACTTCCCTGAAAAACAGTGCCGCGTCATACGCGGCACATCACTGGAAATAGTAATTCCTTCAGCCGCGTCTTGCACGCTGGATATCGCGCACACGCTGTTTTTCCGCGCGCGCCATCAAATACCAGGCGATAAATCCGACAATTCCGACCACGCCAAGGATGATGGAGGCCAGGGCGTTGATCTCCGGATTCACCCCCATCCGCACGCTGGAGAAGACCAGCATCGGCAGCGTCGTCGCGCCCGGTCCCGACACAAAGCTGGCGATAACCAGATCGTCGAGCGAGAGCGTGAACGCCAGCAGCCAGCCGGAGATCACCGCCGGCATAATCATCGGCAGCGTGATGATGAAAAAGACCTTCAGCGGCGTGGCGCCGAGATCCATCGCCGCCTCTTCAATGGAGCGATCCAGCTCGCGCAGCCGCGAGGAGATGACCACCGCCACATATGCCGTACAGAAGGTGACGTGCGCCAGCCAGATGGTGAGCATCCCGCGATCCGCTGGCCAGCCGATGGCGTGCGCCAGCGCGACAAACAGCAGCAGCAGCGACAGCCCGGTGATCACGTCCGGCATGACCAGCGGGGCGGTGATCATAAACGCAAAACCATTTGCCCCGCGGAAACGGCCAAAGCGCACCATCACCAGCGCGGCAATCGTGCCCAGCACGCAGGCCATCGTCGCCGCCAGCGCCGCAATGGTCAGGCTCAGCCCCACCGCGCTCATCATCGCATCATCGTGGAACAGCTCGCTGTACCAGCGCGTCGACCAGCCCGCCCAGACGGTGACCAGCTTAGAGCTGTTGAACGAGTAGATCACCAGCATCAGCATCGGCGCATAAAGGAAGGTAAAGCCGATAATCAGGATCGCAATTCGCCACGGGGAGCGTACTACCGGTAAGTTGTTCATCCGTGGTCTCCCATCTGTTTCTGCTGATGTTTATGGAACCACATGATCGGCACGATCAGCAGCAGTAACATGACGATCGCCACCGCCGAGGCCACCGGCCAGTCGCGGTTATTGAAGAACTCCTGCCATAGCACGCGGCCAATCATGATGCTGTCCGGGCCGCCGAGCAGTTCCGGGATCACAAACTCCCCGACAGCCGGGATAAACACCAGCATCGATCCGGCGATGATCCCGCCTTTGGTGAGCGGCACAATGACGCTGAAGAAAGTCTTCAACGGGCGTGCGCCGAGATCCAGCGAGGCTTCCACCAGCGAGTAATCAATACGCGTCAGCGCCGTATAGATCGGCAGCACCATAAACGGCAGATAGGCATAGACAATCCCGATATACACCGCAAGGTTGGTATGCAGGATCGTCAGCGGCTGGTCGATCACCCCAAGCCACAGCAGGAAGTTATTCAGTATGCCGTTATTCTTCAGGATCCCCATCCACGCGTACACGCGGATCAGGAACGACGTCCACGACGGTAAAATGACCAATAGCAGTAAAATATTTCGCGTCGACGGCTTGCTGTGCGCCACTGCCCACGCCAGCGGGTAGCCCATCAACAAGCAGCAGATCGTAGAAATAGCCGCAACCTGTAACGACTGCAAATAGGCTTCGAAATAGAGCGGATCGTCGGTCAGTTGCAGGAAATTACCGAGGTTTACGGTCAGCGTCAGCTGCCCGTCGGCCCACTCCCACAGATCGGTATACGGTGGGATCGCCCGCGCCATCTCCGCCAGGCTGATCTTAAAGACGATCAGGAACGGCAGCAGAAACAGCAGGATCAGCCAGATATAGGGCATGGCGATGACCAGCTTGCGGCCATGCGCCATCTGTATGCGCGCCAGCCAGAGCGCGAAACCGCCCGGTTTTTTGACGCGGGCTGGAGGTTCAAGTGTGCTCATGACCGCTCCTTATACCGTCAGGACTACGCAACTGTCCGCATCCCAGCACAGGCTCACTTCGTCGCCCCAGGTTGGCTGTCCCTTGCGATACCGGTGTTCGTTCTGTAACTGGGCGCTGAGCATCTGGCCGCTTTTCAGGCGCACATGGTAAATCGACAGATCGCCGAGATAGGCAATGTGCACCACTTCGCCCACGGCAAAGTTATAGCCATCGGCGGGCGGCTCATCGCAAAGCATGATTTTTTCCGGGCGCAAGGCAACGTAAACCGGCACGTTGTCGACCACGGAGTTATCAGAATCAACCTTCAGCGGGTGCACCAGCCCCGGCGATTCAATCACCAGACCGTCGTCCTGGCGTTCCTTCAGCAGCCCTTCGAATACGTTCACCGAGCCGATGAACTCCGCGCTGTAGCGGGTTGTCGGGTGTTCGTAAATCTCTTCCGGCTCGCCGATCTGCACGAACTTACCGCGATTCATGATCGCAATGCGCCCGGCCATGGTCATCGCCTCTTCCTGGTCGTGAGTCACCATCACGCAGGTCACCCCCACGCGCTCGAGGATATCCACCACTTCCAGTTGCATCCGGTCGCGCAGCTTTTTATCCAGCGCGCCCATCGGCTCGTCGAGCAGTAATAATTTTGGACGCTTCGCCAGACTTCTTGCCAGCGCCACGCGCTGACGCTGGCCGCCGGAAAGCTGATGCGGCTTACGCTTCGCAAACTCCTGCATATGCACCAGGCTCAGCATCTCCGCCACGCGCGCGGTGATTTCGGCTTTCGGCAGTTTGTCCTGCTTCAGGCCGAAGGCGATGTTCTGCTCGACGGTCATGTGCGGGAACAGGGCATAGGACTGGAACATCATGTTGATGGGCCGCTGGTACGGCGGCACGCTGGAGAGGTCTACCCCATCCAGCACGATCTGCCCGGCGGTGGGCTGTTCAAACCCGGCCAGCATGCGCAGCAGGGTCGATTTACCGCAGCCGGATGCGCCGAGCAAAGCAAATATTTCACCTTTGTAGATCGTCAGGCTGACATCGTCCACGGCATGCTGGCCGTCGAAGGATTTGGTGAGGTTTCGAATTTCAAGAAGCGGGGTCAGCGCTTTACGGACTTTCGCCTGCGGGCGGGGGATCGCGTCATTCACGGGGTGCTCTCCGGCATAGATCAACACTGGTGCAAACGCACCGTCAGGGTGCGCATCGCCGGGCGGCGCTAACGCTTGCCCGGCCTACGGTATTTGTCAGCCCGGTAAGCGACGGCGCTACCGGGCAACGATATCAAACGCCGTTACTTACCACTTTTCACCTTGGTCCACGCGCGGGTACGCACACGGTCAATTTTTGGTTCCTGCACTTTCAGGGTGAAGAGCTTGGCAAACACATCGGCTGGCGGGTAGATCGCCGGATTATTGCGGATTTCTTCGCTCACCAGCGGCTCGGAGGCCTTGTTACCATTGGCGTAGTAGACGTGGTCGCTGATGTGAGCAATCACGTCCGGACGCATCAGGTAGTTGAGGAACTGATACGCTTCCTCTTTGTTTTTCGCATCAGCCGGCATCGCGAAGACGTCGAAGAACGCCAGCGCCCCCTCCTTCGGAATGAAGTAGGAAACATTCACGCCGTTTTTTGCCTCTTTCGCGCGGTTCGCCGCCTGCCAGACGTCGCCCGCCCAGCCGATGGCCACGCAGATATCCCCGTTCGCCAGGTCGTTGATATACTGAGAGGAGTGGAAGTAGCGAATATTTGGACGCAGCTTCAGTAGCAGGTCGGTCGCCGGACCGGTGTAGTCGTCAGCCTTGCTGCTGTTTGGATCCTTGCCGAGATAGTTAAGCACGGTGGCGAAAATCTCTTCCGGCGCATCGAGGAAAGAGACGCCGCAGCTTTTCAGCTTCTCGAGGTTTTCCGGCTTCAGCACCACGTCCCAGCTGTCCAGCTTGACGTCCGGGCCCAGCGCCGCTTTGACTTTATCCACGTTATAGCCAATACCGGTGGTCGCCCACAGGTAAGGCATCGCGTATTTGTTGTCCGGGTCGTGCTTCGCCACCAGCTTCAGCACGTCCGGATCGAGATTTTTCCAGTTCGGTAATTTGCTCTTGTCCAGCGGCTGGAAGACACCGGCGGTCAGCTGACGCTCCAGGAAGCTTGCCGACGGCACCACCAGGTCGAAACCGGTGCTGCCCGCCATCAGTTTGCCTTCCAGCACTTCGTTGGAATCGAATACGTCGTAGACAACCTTAATGCCGGTCTCTTTTTCAAAATTGGCGACGGTATCCGGCGCAATATAGTCAGACCAGTTATAGACGTGCAGCGTTTTTTGTTCCGCAGCGAGCGTGCCGGCAGAGACGGCCATCAGAGCACCCGCAACCAGACCCGATAACCATTTTTTATTCAAGGCGATCATATTGTTATTCCTTCTGAAAGTTCGTTAACAAACGAACCAAAACTGTGCAGCCTGAAGATATGCAATAATCATGCATAGTTTGTCGCTCTGCCCGAAATAAAATACCCCCCTCATCCCGGCAGGTTCCGCTCGCTTTTTTAAGCACCGCAAGAATAACTGTAGCCCGTGTCTCCGGCTATAGCCCAGACGAAAAAACGCCTTTTATCAATTTTTTATGCAGATTATGTCTACGTGATAAGCCGAAACGGCCGGAGAGGAGGTGAAAAATTCTTTAAAGAAAGGTTAAAAGCAGCAGAAAAAACGGTGTTATGCAGCCGCTCTGGCAGCGACTGCGCAAAAGTCAGACAGGCTTAGTGGAGAAAATTGGGAGATGCATCATTATTCTCGGCGTCATCTTCCGCGCTATACAGCAGGTGATGTGCGTTGGCTTCCATCATGACCATGGAAATTTGCTCTTCGCTCAGGCGCATAAACCAGGCGAACTGCTTGAAGGAGAGCCCCGCGCCGGAGAATAAAGACTGGCAAACCACCAGCTTTGGCAGATTATCATCCTGTATGTCAAGAAACGCTTTCACCGTCAAAGAACTGGCGTTGATCGCTGACAGATCGGATGCCAGCGCCAGCAGCGCGGACGGCTTTACTTCAGCCAGCGCGGAGAAAAGGATCACGTCGTTAATCAGATCGATTTTGGCATCGAAAATGCCGTCGAAATTTTGCATGTGAGGCAGATGCAGCGCCTGGCAGGAGTCGCATTCGAAGAAAGTAATACCGGCATCATCGAGCCATTGACGTAACGTATCCAGTGTAGGTACGACCTGTAAATCCATCGCAGTGCAGCCTCTTAAATAAAAACGTTGTCCAGATTACGCAAAAAGTGCGCGCCGATCCATTTAACCGCCCGTTTTCAGGCAAAATCCCGGCGTCGCATGGCGTTCAATCCATGCGATCATTTTACCTGCAATATCGACGCCTGTGGTTTTTTCCACCCCTTCCAGCCCCGGCGAGGCGTTAACTTCCATCACCAACGGCCCGCGGTCGGCACGCAGCAGATCGACCCCCGCCACGTCCAGGCCCAGCGTCTGCGCCGCTTTCACCGCAATCTCACGCTCGCGCTCGCTGATAAGGGCCACCCGTGCGATACCGCCGCGGTGAAGGTTAGAGCGAAAATCGCCCTCTTTCGCCTGCCGCTCTATAGCGGCCACCACTTCATTGCCCACCACAAAGCAGCGGATGTCGCACCCTTTAGCCTCTTTAATATACTCCTGCACCAGAATATGGGCATTCAGACCGCGAAACGCATCGATCACGCTTTCCGCCGCCTGACGCGTCTCCGCCAGTACCACTCCAATACCCTGCGTACCTTCCACCAGCTTAATGACCAGCGGCGCACCGCCCACCATATCGATTAAATCGCTGGTGTCGTCCGGGGAGTGGGCAATCCCGGTGACGGGCAGATCGATCCCCTGGCGCGCCAGCAGTTGCAGCGAGCGCAGCTTATCGCGGGCGCGGGAGATCGCCACGGACTCGTTGAGCGGATAACTTCCCAGCATTTCAAACTGACGCAGCGCGGCCGTGCCGTAATAGGTGATCTGGGAGCCAATACGGGGAATTACCGCATCAAAATGCGGGAGTTTGCGGCCTTTGTAATGAATCGACGACGCCGCAGGGTCGATGTTCATATAGCAGGACATCGGATCGAGGATCTCAACCTGATGTCCGCGTTTCGCCGCCGCTTCTCGCAGGCGTTTACATGAATAGAGCGTTCCATCCCGGGACAATATGGCAATTTTCACCCTGCACCTCTCTAAAGACATGGTAAAAGCCTGCCTATCATACACGAGGCGCAGGAGGAATGGACTACCGCGTTGCCCAGCCCTGTTTGTGCAGGTAGTCGAGAATGAACGGGCGGTTCTCCTTGATGATGGTGCGACGAATATGGTCGCTCCAGGTGTCGCGGCGGTTGTTGCTGTCACGCGTCAGATAGTAGTTCGCCAGCTCTTCATCGTATTGATGCAGAACGTCCTGGTCGACCGGCTGGTAGTGGTTTTCATGCACCAGCATCGCAGCAGGAATGCGCGGCTTCAGATCCGGGTTATCCGCCGGCCAGCCGAGGCACAGACCAAACAGCGGCAGCACGTGTTTCGGCAGCTTCAGCAGTTCCGTCACGCTTTCGATGTTGTTACGCAGCCCGCCAATATAGACGCCGCCAAGCCCCAGAGATTCCGCCGCCGTGAACGCGTTTTGCGCCATCAGTGCCGTATCCACAACGCCCAGCAGCAGCTGTTCCGCCAGCCCCAGCTCGGCCTCAGGGCATATTTGCAGGTGACGGTTAAAATCGGCGCAGAACACCCAGAACTCAGCCGCCTGGGCAACGTGCTTTTGTCCGCCCGTCAGCGTTACCAGCTGCTCACGCATCGCCGGATCGGTGATGCGGATAATGGAGCTGCACTGCAAAAAGCTGGAGCTGGAGGTGCCTCTTGCGCTGTCGATGATCGCGTCCCGCTGCGCCTGGGTAATCGGCTCATCGGTGAAATGGCGAATGGAACGGTGGGAACGAAGCAGGTCAATGGTTGGCGTCATTTTGTCTCTCTTTGTGTTGCGTAAAACGTATGGCAGCCAGTATAGGCAATGATCCACCTGATGTAATTGGCGAAACATAGCCTGACTGTATCAAAGTGACAGGTGAAACCTTCTTTCCATGACGGCAGGTTATCGTGCACTATAGGCGCTATTCGCCGTCAGGCTTGTTTTTTGAGGAGAGAGAAATGTTTGCAGTAATTTTTGGTCGTCCAGGATGCCCTTACTGTGTACGCGCGAAAGAGCTGGCAGAGAAACTGACTGAAGAACGTGATGATTTCAACTTCCGTTACGTGGATATCCACGCGGAAGGCATCACTAAAGCCGATCTGGAAAAAACTGTGGGTAAACCGGTTGAAACCGTGCCGCAGATCTTCCTCGATCAGAAACACATCGGCGGCTGCACCGATTTTGAGGCCTACGCCAAAGAACACCTGGGCCTGTTTGCGGCTCAGTAATGCGAAGACGCCCTCACCCTGAGGGCGTTTTTATTTACGGTGCTTCCGCTGTTGCAGCAGGCTGCGCGTAAATAAGAAACAGAGCGCGCCCAGCGCACACCAGAAAACGCCACTCAGTAGCCACGCCACTTCCTGCCAGACGCTTCTCGACGAGAGAAACAGCACGCGCATCAGAAGCAGGCAGAGCGGGGCCGCAAGCATTGCCCCAATAAGCGGCATCACCACCTCGCCTTTACGTGAGAGAAAACCGGCTACTACCCCCGGCAGGATGAAGAACAACAGGCCCAGCTCGGGATGACCGGACGCTCTGAAGGCGCCTTTCACGTTAAAAGCGAGTGACATGCAAACGACCGTAAACAGCAAAAAACAGCTGATTACGCCAGCCCAGTTTCGTTTAAAGTTCAAACTATCCTCCTGACTTATCTCTATCAAATACAAAAATCGTCCGGTGAACGCCCAGTCAGATAAAGCAATGCGGCAATCCTTGCCAAAGCACGCACAGAAGTCGTGCGATAATAGGTGGCTGTCGGTAGCTATTACGATTAAACTAACCGACTGCTAGTGTTTAGGGTATTTATCAGGAAGCAGGGAGATGCAAAGTGATTCCCTGACTCTGAAAACAGTAGCCCAAATAGTCCTTTCATTCAACAACTTACTGGTAAACAAGAAGTTAGCCTCCGTGAATATAAACGTCGCAGACTTGTTAAATGGGAATTACATCCTGTTATTATTTGTGGTACTGGCGCTGGGCCTTTGTCTGGGTAAATTACGCCTGGGTTCAGTTCAACTTGGTAATTCCATTGGCGTTTTAGTCGTCTCCCTGTTATTAGGTCAACAACATTTCAGTATTAACACGGACGCGCTTAACTTAGGTTTCATGCTGTTTATTTTTTGCGTAGGCGTGGAAGCCGGTCCGAACTTTTTTTCCATTTTCTTCCGAGACGGCAAAAATTACCTGATGCTGGCGCTGGTGATGGTCGGCAGCGCCCTGCTGATTGCGTTAGGGCTGGGCAAGCTGTTTGGCTGGGACATCGGCTTAACGGCCGGTATGCTGGCAGGCTCGATGACCTCCACACCGGTGCTTGTCGGCGCGGGCGATACGCTTCGTCATTCTGGCATGGCCGGCACGCCGCTTTCCTCCGCGCTGGACAACCTGAGTCTGGGCTATGCCCTGACCTATCTGATTGGTCTGGTGAGCCTGATTGTTGGCGCGCGCTATCTGCCAAAACTTCAGCATCAGGATCTCCAGACCAGCGCCCAGACCATCGCCCGCGAGCGCGGCCTGGACACGGACTCCAAACGTAAAGTTTACCTGCCGGTGATCCGCGCCTACCGCGTCGGGCCGGAGCTGGTTGCCTGGACCGACGGGAAAAACCTGCGCGAGCTGGGGATCTACCGTCAGACCGGCTGCTACATCGAACGTATCCGTCGTAACGGCATTCTGGCAAACCCGGACGGTGACGCGGTGCTCCAGATGGGCGATGACATCGCCCTTGTTGGCTACCCGGACGCCCACGCGCGTCTCGATCCGAGCTTCCGCAACGGGAAAGAGGTGTTTGACCGCGACCTGCTGGACATGCGTATTGTCACCGAAGAGATTGTGGTGAAAAACCACAATGCCGTGGGCCGCCGTCTGGCACAGCTGAAGCTGACCGACCACGGTTGTTTCCTCAACCGCGTGATCCGCAGCCAGATTGAAATGCCTATCGACGATAACGTGGTGCTCAATAAAGGCGATGTGTTGCAGGTTAGCGGCGATGCCCGACGTGTTAAAACCGTTGCCGACCGTATCGGCTTTATCTCGATCCACAGCCAGGTGACGGACCTGTTAGCCTTCTGCGCCTTCTTCATTGTCGGCCTGATGATCGGGATGATCACCTTCCAGTTCAGCAACTTTAGCTTCGGCATTGGTAACGCAGCCGGTCTGCTGTTCGCCGGGATCATGCTGGGCTTCCTGCGAGCGAACCATCCCACCTTCGGCTATATCCCTCAGGGGGCGCTGAACATGGTGAAAGAGTTCGGTCTGATGGTCTTTATGGCGGGTGTCGGCTTAAGCGCCGGGAGCGGCATTGGCAACGGCCTGGGCGCGGTCGGCTGGCAAATGTTGGTTTCCGGACTTATCGTCAGCCTGGTACCGGTGGTGATCTGTTTCCTGTTCGGCGCCTACGTGCTGCGCATGAACCGCGCCCTGCTCTTCGGCGCGATGATGGGCGCGCGCACCTGCGCACCGGCGATGGAGATCATCAGCGACACCGCGCGCAGCAATATCCCGGCGCTGGGCTATGCAGGCACGTACGCGATCGCCAACGTACTGTTGACGCTGGCAGGTACGCTGATCATCATTATCTGGCCAGGACTCGGATAAATCTCAAGTTTGCGTGTGGCGCAAAAAATTTTCGTTACGCGCAGAACTTTTTACGCAGGGTGCAGTCATAACTAGTGCCACTGCTTTTCTTTGATGTCCCCAATTTGTGGAGCCCATCAACCCCGCCGTTTTGGTTCAAGGTTGATGGGTTTTTTGTTTCCTGAAATTAATACCCTTCCCTATCAATTACTTATAACACTACCTTATTTCCATGGCGGTATAGCTGATCTTCTTGCGCGGTTAAATTTTGCCTGGTCAATATCTTAAAAGAACAACGATTGAGCGTAGATATGATCGGGTTTGAACTTCGATACAGGCAGCTGGCATAAGCTGGAACGAATTAATCCACCTGATGACAGGAAAAGGAATGAAGGCTTCATCCGGGTATAGCGGCAGAAGTCTACATAAAGCTCGCTCACCACTCCAATTTCGGAATCGCTCTTCTGAAACCGGAATTTATTTAGGTCCCATGTATGCGTTCACATATCGCGTGCAATTGTATTGAGGTTATTGACGGTGGATATCACTACCCTTGCCCGTAAATGGGGCTCAAGACTACTTAAGGCCGTCTGGTTTGTGTTAATTAGCTTCCTGGCAGGACGTATGCTGGGTCCTTCAACAGCTTATATTAACCACGACGTTGCAACTGCTATTTGCGGCTTCATCTATGGTGATATTGATGGGGAGACAATGTACGAAACATATACAAATATTGATATTTTGATTCTGTTAACATCTGCAACGATCGTCTGTCTCATAACATTGAAGATATTCAACAAAACCAGGAATCATTAATCTTCTAATCCCGCCCTGTCTGTGGCTCAAAGACGACGGCTCAACGTAGTGGTACTTCACTGAGGGCATTTATTTGCCCTTATTGCCCTTCCCTCACCTGCCACAAACATATATGATTTAATGTATATGATAAAAAAACACGCAGGATCCCCAGATGCTTCACCCCGTTCAGCTCTTCAAAACCCTCTCCGACGAAACGCGCCTCTCCATCGTCATGCTTCTGCGTGAGGCGGGCGAGTTGTGCGTCTGCGATCTCTGCTCCGCTACCAACGAGCCGCAGCCGAAAGTCTCGCGCCATATGGCCTTACTGCGCGAGGCCGGGCTGGTCATCGATCGTCGTGAGGGTAAATGGATCTACTACCGTCTCTCTCCCAACATGCCCGCGTGGGCGGCAACCGTTATCGATAACAGCTGGAACTGCCTGCGAGAAGAGACACGTATGAAGCTGAAAAACCGCCTCCCGGGCTCTTGCTGACCACGACACATTCACAAAAACAGATATAACGGAGTAAAAGATGTTTCTGGCAGGGGCTATTTTTCTGTTTACGCTGGTACTGGTTATCTGGCAGCCCAAAGGGCTCAGTATCGGCTGGAGTGCCACCATTGGCGCCGCGCTGGCGCTGGCGAGCGGTGTGATCCACGTTAACGATATTCCGGTGGTCTGGAACATCGTCTGGAATGCGACGGCCACGTTTATCGCGGTAATCGTTATCAGTTTGCTGCTGGATGAGTCCGGTTTTTTCGAGTGGGCGGCGCTGCACGTTGCTCGCTGGGGAAACGGTCGCGGGCGGTTGCTGTTTACCTGGATCGTGCTGCTGGGTGCGGCCGTGGCGGCGCTGTTCGCCAATGACGGTGCGGCATTGATCCTGACGCCTATCGTTATCGCCATGCTGCTGGCGCTGGGGTTCAGCAAGCAGGCCACGCTGGCGTTCGTGATGGCGGCGGGATTTATCGCCGATACCGCCAGCCTGCCGCTGATTGTCTCCAACCTGGTCAACATTGTGTCGGCGGACTTCTTTAAGCTGGGCTTTAGCGAATACGCCTCGGTGATGATCCCGGTTGATATCGCCGCAATTGCCGCAACGCTGGTGATGCTGCATCTGTTCTTCCGCAAGGAAATACCGCCGGAATATGACCTGGCAAAACTCCGCGAGCCTGCTTTGGCCATTCACGACCTGCCGACGTTCAGAACGGGCTGGATCGTGCTGCTGCTACTGCTCGTCGGTTTCTTTGTGCTTGAACCTCTGGGTATCCCGGTCAGCGCTATCGCAACAACTGGCGCGCTGATTTTGTTTGCCGTTGCTAAACGCGGGCACGCCATTAACACCGGAAAAGTGCTGCGCGGCGCGCCGTGGCAAATTGTTATCTTCTCGCTGGGGATGTATCTGGTGGTGTATGGCCTGCGCAACGCCGGGCTGACGGAGTCTCTTTCAGGCGTTCTTGATTACTTAGCCGGGTACGGACTCTGGGTCACCACGCTGGGAACCGGATTTATCACCGCCTTCCTGTCATCCATAATGAACAATATGCCAACGGTGCTGATTGGCGCGCTCTCCATTGAGGGTAGTGCTGCAACAGGGTTGGTTAAAGAGGCGATGATTTACGCTAACGTGATTGGCTGCGATTTGGGGCCGAAAATTACCCCCATCGGGAGCCTGGCTACCCTGCTATGGCTTCATGTGCTGGCACAGAAAAACATGACTATTACCTGGGGCTACTATTTCAGGACGGGCATCATAATGACGCTGCCAGTTCTCTTTGTGACGCTTGCCGCGCTGGCGCTACGTCTCTCCTTCACACTGTAATGAGTAACGGATATGAGCCATATCACTATCTACCACAACCCGGCCTGCGGCACGTCGCGCAATACGCTGGAGATGATCCGCAACAGCGGTACGGAACCCGAAATTATTCTCTATCTTGAGAACCCACCGTCGCGTGATGAACTGACAAGGCTGATTGCAGATATGGGGATTTCCATAGGCGATCTGCTGCGCAAAAACGTCGAGCCTTATGAGCAACTGGGCCTTTCACAGGGACATTTCACCGACGACCAGCTTATCGATTTCATGCTGCAATACCCTATTCTGATTAACCGTCCGATTGTGGTGACGCCGCTGGGTACCCGTCTGTGCCGCCCTTCTGAAGTCGTTCTCGACATCCTTCCGGACGCGCAAAAAGGGGCATTTACGAAGGAAGATGGCGAAGTCGTCGTTGACGCCAGCGGGAAAAAAATCTCCTGACATCAGGCGTGGCCGGGGCGAGCGCTATCAGACGGTATCCTCGCCTGCAATCCGCCCCACCATCACCCGGATCTCCTCCCGGGTTAACGGCGACCGGTCGGTTACAAAATGCAGCGTCATCCCCTCGATAAACGCATCCAGCGCACGGGCGGTGGCCGGATCAAACCACTGCTCAAGCGTAGTCTGGCTCATCTTCATCCAGTCCTGCATCACCGTTTTCAGCGCGGCGCTGCGGTGCATAAACGCGTATAACTGATACATCAGCGCCATATTGTGTGGCGTGGTCACGGCTGAACTGTGGATCAGCGTGGTAATGGCCTCGCACGCCCTCTCCCGCCCGGTCACCCCCGCGAAGAAATCCCGGTACTGCTGAGACATCTGTTGCGTAAACCACGTGAATGCCTCCTCCAGAAGCGACTCCATCCCGTCGAAATAGTAGGTCATCGACCCCAGCGGCACGCCTGCGCAGGTGGCAATTTTGCGGTGCGTGACGGCATGAATACCGTGCTCAGCAATGGTGTCCAGCGTCGCCTGGAGTATCTTCTCGCGGCGGTTAGGGTCGTTCGGTGGTCTGCTCATAAAATCCTCATCCAGTTTGTGTACAAATGTACACAAAGTTGCTAGTGTTGTCGCTATTGTTGTACTTCTGGTGCTGATCCCAATGACGCTAACTTCTCCTCGCAAAGCCCTGCATCTGCGCATGTGGGCGCTGTTTATGTTCTTCTTCATCCCCGGGCTGCTGATGGCTTCCTGGGCAACGCGCACCCCGGCAATCCGCGATACGCTGTCCGTCTCGACGGCGGAGATGGGGATCGTACTGTTTGGCCTGTCGATTGGCTCGATGAGCGGCATCCTCTGCTCGGCCTGGCTGGTGAAGCGCTTTGGCACGCGCGCGGTGATTCGCACCACCATGTGCTGCGCCGTGGTGGGAATGCTCGGTCTGAGCGTGGCGCTGTGGTTCGCCTCGCCGCTGATGTTTGCCCTTGGGCTGATGGTATTTGGCGGCAGCTTTGGTGCGGCGGAAGTGGCCATTAACGTCGAGGGGGCCGCCGTCGAACAGGCGATGAACAAAACGGTGCTGCCGATGATGCATGGCTTTTACAGCCTCGGCACGCTGGCGGGCGCGGGCGTGGGGATGGCGCTGACGGCGCTGGGCATTGCGGCCAATGTGCACATTTTGCTGGCGGCGCTGGTCTGTATTATCCCGATCCTCACCGGCATCAGGGCTATTCCCGCAGGCACAGGACAACACGCCACGGACGAACAGAAGTCTGCGGAAAAAGGGTTGCCCTTTTATCGTGATTTCCAGCTAATGCTGATTGGCGTGGTGGTGCTGGCGATGGCGTTTGCTGAAGGCTCCGCCAACGACTGGCTACCGTTGCTGATGGTGGACGGGCACGGATTTAGCCCCACCTCCGGCTCGCTGATTTACGCCGGGTTTACGCTCGGCATGACCGTCGGACGCTTTACCGGGGGCTGGTTTATCGACCGTTACAGCCGCGTGGCTGTCGTCCGTGCCAGCGCCCTGCTGGGCGGGCTGGGCATCGCGATGATTATCTTTGTGGATGTGGACTGGATTGCCGGCGTGTCGGTGATCCTGTGGGGACTGGGCGCCTCCCTTGGCTTCCCGCTGACCATTTCCGCTGCCAGCGATACCGGCCCCGACGCGCCGACGCGCGTGAGCGTCGTGGCGACCACGGGCTACCTCGCTTTCCTGGTGGGCCCGCCGCTGCTTGGATTCCTCGGTGAGCACTACGGGTTACGCAGCGCGATGCTGGTGGTATTAGGGTTAGTCATTATTGCCGCCCTGGTGGCGCGAGCGGTGGCAAAACCGGAAGCAGAAACAACGTCAATGGAGAAGGGATATGAGCGTTAAACTGATTGCAGTCGACATGGATGGCTCCTTCCTGAGCGATGCGAAAACCTATAACCGCGCGCGTTTTCTGGCGCAGTACGCGCGCATGAAAGCGCAAGGCATCCGTTTTGTGGTCGCCAGCGGAAACCAGTACTACCAGCTGATCTCATTTTTCCCGGAGATCGCCCATGAAATTGCCTTCGTCGCCGAAAACGGCGGCTGGGTGGTAGATGCGGGCGAAGACGTGTTTAACGGCGAACTGTCGAAAGAGCATTTTCTGACCGTCGCCACCCTGTTAAACGACGTGCCCGGCATTGAGATAATTGCCTGCGGAAAAAACAGCGCCTACACGCTGAAAACGTATAACGACCTCTTCAAAGAGATTGCTGCGAAATACTATCACCGCCTTGAAAGCGTCAGCAGCTTTGACAACCTCAACGATATTTTCTTCAAATTCGGGCTAAACGTCTCTGACGACGAAATTCCGCGCATTCAGGCGCTGCTGCATGAGAAGCTTGGCGACATCATGGTGCCGGTGACCACGGGACACGGTAGTATCGACCTGATTATCCCCGGCGTACACAAAGCTAACGGCCTGCGGATCCTGCAAGCGCGCTGGGGCATTGAGGACAGTGAAGTGGTGGCCTTTGGCGACAGCGGTAACGACGTGGAGATGTTGCGCCAGGCTGGGTTTGGCTTCGCGATGGCCAATGCCAGACCGCACATTAAGGCGGTGGCCCGCTATGAAGCGCCGAACAATAATGACGAAGGGGTGCTGGACGTAATTGATAGGGTGCTGGACGGGGAGGCGCCGTTTAATTGATTCCGTGCGCTCTGGTGCCCTCATCCTAACCCTCTCCCACAGGGCTGAGGGTTCCCCACAAAATAATGCCTGCACAGACGGCCCCCTCTCCCTTGAGGAAGAGGGCTGGGGTGAGGGGGAACATACGGCTCTGGTGGTCATTCCGTTCACTTTATGTTCCTTGCTACTCTGTAGCGACATGAGCGGTGAACGTGCCAGGGTGGCTCAGTCGCCACCACCCTGGCGACCCGGGCTCCCGGCGGAAAATCGCCGCTTCGCGGTGCCTTCGGCTTATTCCTTCCGGCTTATCGGGGACGGGCGGAGGTAACATCCCTGTAAAGCCCGCCCTCTCGGCGCATCCCTGCGCCTCGCCCCGGCCTACAGGAAACGCCTCAGCGATTTACAGCCGGACCGAGGCATCGCTGAAAGCCCTCAGTTATTCTGAGGCAACGTTATCGCTTTTGCTTTCAAATTACTGGGGATCCCTCAGCCCACAGGGAGAGGGAACTGTCCCGAGCTCGCCCACGGGGGAGAGGGAATAAGGATTACGGTTGCAGCGCGTTTCCGACGCGTTTGTCCTTCAGGAACACCACCATCAGACCTACCCACAGCACACCGTTTGCGAGATTGAACAGGCTG
The DNA here is from genome assembly GCF_002787395.1 of Enterobacter sp. CRENT-193. Lineage (NCBI taxonomy): Bacteria > Pseudomonadati > Pseudomonadota > Gammaproteobacteria > Enterobacterales > Enterobacteriaceae > Enterobacter > Enterobacter sp. CRENT-193. Next base: position 4,121,576 of record NZ_CP024812.1, read on the forward strand.
AAGAGCCCGTTTCCGCCAAACGCATAAGCATGCTTGCTCACCTCAATTCCGACGGTGAAAATCAGCATTTGCAGCATCCCCATCGCGGCAGAGACCGTGCCTTTACTCATTTCACTGGCGAACAGCGTCAGGCGTACCAGACCGGCATTCGCCACGCCGATACCAAACGCGTAAATGCTCAGCCCCGCCGTCATCCACAGGTACGCATGAGACGAGGCTACGGTCGCCACCGCCGCGATAATCAGCCCTGCCGCTATGGGCCAACCGCCCATAATAATCAGCGAACGCACGGTACGGCGTGACGTCAGACGCGCCAGCACCAGGTTACCGATAATCAGCGCGCCAAAAATCGGCACCTGTAACAGGCCATACTCATAGCTGCTAAGCTGTTCGCCGCTGATGATAATGACCGGCGACTGGGCAATCCACGCCAGCAGCGGCAGGCTGACAAAGCCCGTCGCCAGTGCGCCCGCGACGAAACGGCCATTTTGCAGCACCGCCTTATAGTCACGCCCCAGCTCTTTAAGCGAGAGCTTTTCGCCCAGGCGGGTGGCGGTCTCCGGCATCGCACGGTGCAGACCAAAGAAAGAGATGGCCGCAAGCGCGGCAAAGAGCACGAACATCCCTTCCCACGGCGCGACGTGGACCCATGCGGCTCCCACCAGCGGCCCCAGAAGCGGTGCAATCAGCGCCACGTTCGCCATCAGCGCGGTAATTTTGATACATACCGCCTCCTCAAACGACTCCTGAATAGCGGCGTAGCCCACGGCACCAATAAAGCACAGGCTCACGCCCTGAAGAAAACGCAGCAACGTGAACTGCTCAATGTTCTGCGCCAGCAGCGTGGCGAGACAGGTGACGATAAACCATACCACGCCCGTCAGCATCACCGGGCGGCGGCCAATACGATCCGACAGCGGCCCTAAAAGCCACTGTAAAAACATGCCGCCCGCGAGATAGGCGGTCATCGATGTAGGTACCCACTCAATACCTGCGTTGTACTGCTCAACCACAGCCAGCATGCCTGGCTGGATCATGTCGTTGCCGATGTAGGTAGAGAATTCGTAAAGCACCAGACACAGAGGAAAAAGTAACGCCTGACGACCCAGACGATTACCGGAAGAAGAACGGTTTATCATGCAATCTCTTTAATATGAAAAAATCGCGATGAGTGTAATGAATTGCCGCTGTCTGAGATAGCAAATTAACGTGAAATAACAGAAATAACGCACTTATCGTTGTTGTTTAAGGTTTCCTTAAGTTGCCCTCCTTATGATAGTGCTATTTCACGTTATTGACCGAAACTATGACACACGCCGTCAGCCCTTCAGAATTATCTAAGTTACCGACAAATAAGACAAAACGCCTTTACCGTTTGCCTGCCCGCTTTTATGGTTATCAGCTTTTCGTGCTGATCGTCCTTGCGCTGCTTTTTACCTGGCTTTCGCGCGATGAATCGCTTGACCGATGGATCACCGGCTTCTGGTATGACGCGGCGACGCATCATTTCCCGCTACAGCAAAATCCGCTGCTGGATCTGCTCAACCATCGGCTGGCGAAATATGTGGCCATTGCCCTGGCCGTCATCGCGCTGGTTTACGGGGCTTACAGACGCAATGCCCGGCTGGTGACGGCCGCGCTTCTGATGGGTCTGGGCGCGCTCGTTGTAGGAGCCCTGAAAAGCATGAGCCACCACAGCTGTCCGTGGGATCTGGTGGAGTATGGCGGCAAAGCCGTCTCGTATCCCCTGTTCAGCGCGATTCCGGCCGACAGCGGACCGGGACGCTGCTTTCCCGGCGGCCACGCCTCAAGCGGGTTTATGGTGATGGGGCTGTTTTTTGCCTTCTGGCGTGAACGTCCACGCCTGGCCTGGACCTTTGTCGCGTTGGGCGTTGTTATGGGGCTGCTGATGGGATTCGGGCAGGTCATGCGCGGCGCGCATTTTTTCTCTCACAACCTGTGGGCCGGGTGGTGGGTCTGGTTTTCCCAGGTGCTGGTTTACGGGCTGGTTTCCGCCTGGTTTGCTAAAGAGTAACGAGATTATGTTAGAAAATCTGAACTACGAACTGTTTTACCTGCTCAACGCCACGCCGTCGTCACCGGAATGGATGATCGATCTCGCCACCTTCATTGCGAAAGATGTGATCAGCATTGTACCGGCGCTGGCGGTGATCCTCTGGTTATGGGGACCTCGTACACAGGTCACCGCCCAGCGCCATCTGGTGATCAAAATGGCGATGGCGATCGGCGTCAGCGTGCTGGCAAGCTACGTGCTGGGCCACGCCTTCCCACACGATCGTCCGTTTGTCGATCGCGTCGGCTACAACTTCCTGCACCATGCGCCGGACGACTCGTTCCCGAGCGATCACGGCACGGTGATCTTCACCTTTGCGCTGGCCTTCCTGTTCTGGCATCGCCTGTGGTCCGGCGTAGTGCTGATGGGCGTGGCGGTCGCCATCGCCTGGTCCCGCGTCTACCTGGGCGTGCACTGGCCGCTGGATATGGTCGGCGGTTTCCTGGTGGGGCTGATGGGCTGCGTCAGCGCAGCCATCCTGTGGAGCCTCTTTGGTCCGGCGCTTTATCGTGGATTATCACAGGCCTATCGCGTTCTGTTTGCCCTTCCGATCCGCAAAGGCTGGATACGTGACTAACCCCGGTCCGTCAGGTTACACTTGAGCCCCCGCCCTGCGGGGGCTCACTTTTTTAGCCCGAGGATCTATGGAAACACGTCGCGATGACCGCATTGCTCAGCTGCTCCAGGCGCTGAAGCGCAGCGATAAGCTGCATCTTAAGGAAGCCGCTACCCTGCTTGGCGTGTCTGAAATGACCATTCGTCGCGATCTGAACAGCGACAGCGCCCCCGTTGTGCTGCTTGGCGGGTATATTGTTCTGGAGCCGCGTAGCGCCAGCCATTATCTGTTAAGCGATCAAAAAACACGCCTGGTGGAGGAGAAGCGCAAAGCCGCGCGGCTCGCCGCCTCGCTGGTGCAGCCGCATCAAACGCTGTTTTTTGACTGCGGTACGACAACCCCGTGGATCATCGAGGCCATCGACAGCACCGTTCCGTTTACCGCCGTCTGTTATTCGCTAAACACCTTCCTTGCCTTGCAGGAGAAACCGGCGTGCCGGGTGATTTTGTGTGGCGGCGAATTTCATGCCAGCAACGCCATTTTCAAACCGCTGAATATTCAGGACACGCTGAGCAATGTATGCCCGGATATCGCCTTTTACTCTGCGGCGGGCGTGAATGTGAAACAGGGGGCAACCTGTTTTAATCTTGAAGAGTTACCGGTGAAACAGTGGGCGCTCAACGCCGCACAGCAGCATGTGCTGGTGGTTGATCACAGTAAATTTGGCAAGGTCCGTCCGGCAAGGATGGGTGAACTGTCGCGCTTTGACGCCATCGTCAGTGATTGCCGCCCGGATGACGAGCTGGTGGCATACGCGAAAGCGCAGCAGGTGAAGTTGATGTATTGAGGTTATGCCGGGTGGCGGCTTCGCCTTACCCGGCCTACAACGGCTCGAACGTAGGCCGGGTAAGCGCAGCGCCACCCGGCAAAAACTTAGCTGAACCAGCTGCCAAACCAGCCGTGGAATTTCATTAACACAAAGTCCCATATCCGGCTGAAGAAGCCGCCCTCTTCCACCGCTTCCATTACCACCAGCGGACGCTGCTCAATGGATTTGCCGTTAAGCTGGAAATCTATCGTCCCGACCACCTGGCCTTTTTTTAACGGCGCGGTCAGCTGTGGCTCGGTCAGGGTATAGCTCGCTTTCAGGTTTTTCAGCTGGCCGCGTGGAATGGTGACGGACCCCGCTTCACCTGCCCCCAGGTTTACTTCACTTTTATCACCAAACCAGACGCGCTGGCTGACGAAGGTGGCGTCCGGCTTAATCGGCGTGACGGTTTCAAAGAAGCGGAAACCCCAGGTCAGCAGTTTTTCTGACTCGTTAAAACGAATGCGGTCGGTTTTCGTGCCCAGCACCACCGAGATCAGGCGCATATCGCCCTGCGTCGCAGAAGCCACCAGGTTGTATCCGGCCCCGGCAGTTGTACCGGTTTTCATGCCGTCCACGTTAACGTTACTGCTCCAGAGCAGGCGGTTACGGTTAGGCTGGCGAATATTATTGAAGGTAAACTCTTTCTCTTTATGGATGGCGTACTCATCCGGAACGTCATGGATCAGCGCTTTGCCCAGCAGCGCCATATCGCGCGCGGTGCTGAACTGACCCGGCGCATCCAGGCCGTGAACGGTTTTAAAGGTGGTATTGGTCAGACCCAGTTTTTTCGCGTAGCCATTCATCAGCCCAATAAACGAGTCCTGACTGCCCGCGACGTAATCGGCCAGCGCAATACAGGCATCATTTCCCGACTGAATAATGACCCCTTTATTCAGATCGGAAACGGAGACCTGATCACCGGGCTTCAGGAACATCACGGACGAGCCGCGCAGCGCCGGGTTACCGGTCGCCCAGGCATCTTTCCCGACGGTGACCATGTCATTCAGCTTGATCTTGCCCGCTTTTAACGCCTGGCCGACCACATAGCTGGTCATAATTTTCGTCAGGCTCGCCGGGTCGAGTTTTTCGTCGGCGTTACCTTCCGCCAGCACTTTCCCGCTGGCGTAATCCATCAGGATCCAGGCGCGCGCATCAACAGGCGGCGCTTCGGGCGCTGTCTGTTCCGCCGCATGAAGCGTTGGGGCAAAAAGGAAAAGCAGCGCCGAGCCTGCCGCCAGGCTGCGCAGAGAAGAAGTTTTTTGCGTCATAAATGCCACCCGAGTGTCCATTCTAAAAATCACGTCACAATCACCGTGTCGCAAGAAGCGATGAGTAATAGCGCACTACAGCCTTCAAAGAAACCTGTTCCAGGTAAAGTTTTTAAAGTTTATGCAATAACATTCAGATACGCTTTGATTGCGGGTTTTTTTTTAGCATCTGTTGCGTAATTGTTAGGTTTATCTCACCATGGCGAAAAGCTGACTCGGATTCACATCTCATCGGGAGTAAATATGATTACGCTGTGGGGCAGGAACAATTCGACTAACGTGAAGAAAGTGCTCTGGACGCTGGAGGAGCTGGATTTACCGTTCAACCAAATTATGGCTGGCATGGCGTTCGGGGTGAATAAAGACGCCGACTATCTGGCGATGAACCCAAACGGGCTGGTGCCGTTGCTGCGCGATGACGAGACAGACGCCACGCTGTGGGAGTCCAATACCATTGTGCGTTATCTTGCCGCGCAGTACGGCCAGGGTCGCCTGTGGGTTGAAAATCCGGCCCAGCGCGCGCAGGGCGAAAAATGGATGGACTGGGCAAACCAGACGCTTTCCCCCACGCACCGCGTGATCCTGATGGGGCTTATCCGTACGCCGGAAGCCGATCGTGATTATCCCGCCATTCATGCCGCCCAGGATGCGTGTGAGTCGCTGTTTGCGATGATGGACGACGAACTGGCGAAGCATACCTGGTTCTCCGGCGACACGTTCGGCGTGGGCGATATCGCCGTCGCCCCCTTCGTCTGGAACCTCACTAACATGGGTCTCAGCTGGACCCCGCGCCCTCACCTTGAGCGCTGGATCCAGCAGCTCAGCGAGCGCCCGGCGTATCGCAACGTGGTGATGATCCCGGTGACCTGATTACGACCCGGACGGGCTGACTTTCCAAAGCTGCCCGTCCGTCTCGTCGGTCAGCACGTACAGATAACCATCCGGCCCGACGCGCACATCGCGGATACGCTGATCTTTATCCCCAAGAATTCGCCCATCCTCCGTCACGCTATTGCCCTTCACGCTCAGCACGATGACGTCTTTCTCCTTCAGCGCGCCGATAAACAGCTTGTTTTTCCACTGCGGGAAGACGTCGCTGTTGTAGAACGCCATGCCGCTGACGGCGGGCGACACTTTCCAGACAAACAGCGGTTTTTCAGTGCCCTCAACGTGCTCGCCTTTCGCTTCCGGGATTTTCAGGCCGCTGTAATTGATCCCGTGCGTCGCCAGGGGCCAGCCGTAGTTTTTGCCCTTCTCAGGAATGTTAATCTCATCCCCACCGCGTGGTCCGTGTTCGTTGAGCCACAGCGTGTCACTCCACGGGTTCATCGCCATTCCCTGCGGGTTGCGAATGCCATAGGACCAGATTTCCGGGCGCGCTCCGGCGGTGTTCACAAACGGATTATCCGGTGGCACTTTTCCGTCCTCCGTCAGGCGCACCACCTTGCCCTGAAGCTTGTCCAGATCCTGCGCCGTCGGGCGCTGGTTGTTTTCACCCAGGCCAATAAAGAGATGGCCTTTGCCGTCGAACACCAGCCGTCCGCCAAAGTGGTTGCCGGTAGAGAGCTTCGGCATCTGTCGGAACACCACCTGGAAGCCCTCAATGCGCGACAGGTCATCGCTCAACCGCCCATAGCCCACCGCGGTACCCGCTTTGCCATCATTACCTGCCTCGGCGAAGCTGAGCCAGACCCGCCGTGATTGTGCAAAATCCGGGGCCAGCGCGACGTCCAGCAGTCCGCCCTGGCCGCTCGCCCACACTTTCGGCACGCCGACAATCGGATCGGAGAGCCCTTTCCCTGCCTGCCAGTGCTTAAGCTGCCCGTCTTTGAGCGTGATGAGCAGCCCCTTGTTATCTGGCAGAAACGCCAGCGACCAGGGGTGATCCAGTTTTGTCTGTAGCACGTCGACCTTAACCGTCTCAGGCGCTGCAAGCAGTGAAAGCGGGAATAACAAGACTGGAAGGAAAATCAGCGAGGATCGAGGCATAACGCACTCCTTTATCGACATATGGCTTAAAGATTAGCCACTGTTCCCGGGTGCGTTACCACTTTTACAAAAGCTTAATCAGAAGGGGGAGTTGCCTCCCCCGGGTTCAGTGCCGGGCAAGCGTTTCCGGCTTGTTCAGACACATGATGCAAAGCGCGAGCGTGGTCAGGCAGTTTTCAAGCTTCTCCGCGTTAACGGCAATAAAATTCGGGCAGTCGTGACGTCCGTTCATCAAACAGACCCCGGCAATGGAGAGCACCTCGGCGGCGCGGCGTAGCGCCACTAATTCGCTTTCAGCGTAGTGCGCTTTCAGGATGGGTGCTTTTTCACGCATGAAATTGCAAAGTTCAAAGAAGTTATCACGCAGATTTTCGCTTTCGCTGACTGACATATACCCTTTCGCCTTGCGGAGTTGCAGATATGCAGCCAGGTCGATTCGGGCGTTGATCAGCTTGTTAAGCAGATCGCGTTTCAGTCTGTCAACGGACATGCTATTCCTCCTCTGTCAGCCATGTTACCTCATTAAGAATAAGGTCATTTTTTGTACAATGTAATGCCTGGGATCAATAAACGATAACTGATTAACATTCTTTACAATGTTACAACGATTGCCGGCCTCAACTGCGCCATCAAGAGTGTATAAATCCCCTGCGATACGCTGTAAAATCCTGCCCTGATAACTCCATAATTGATGAATTTTTAACCTATGAGCAATGTTACGCACCCGCCGAAAATCGGCTTTGTCTCCCTGGGCTGCCCGAAGAACCTGGTGGACTCCGAACGCATCCTGACTGAACTTCGCACTGAAGGCTATGACGTGGTGCCAAGCTACGACAACGCCGACATGGTGATCGTCAACACCTGCGGCTTTATCGACAGCGCGGTTCAGGAATCCCTGGAAGCCATTGGTGAAGCCCTGACGGAAAACGGCAAAGTGATTGTGACCGGCTGCCTGGGCGCAAAAGAAGACCAGATCCGTGAAGTGCACCCGAAGGTGCTGGAGATCACCGGTCCACACAGCTACGAGCAGGTGCTGGAACATGTTCATCACTACGTCCCCAAACCAAAGCACAACCCGTTCCTGAGCCTGGTGCCGGAACAGGGCGTGAAGCTGACGCCGCGCCACTACGCCTACCTGAAAATTTCCGAAGGCTGCAACCATCGCTGCACCTTCTGCATCATCCCGTCGATGCGTGGCGATCTGGTGAGCCGTCCGATTGGCGAGGTGCTGGCAGAAGCCAAACGCCTGGCCGACGCGGGCGTGAAGGAGCTGCTGGTCATCTCCCAGGACACCTCCGCCTACGGCGTGGACGTTAAACACCGTTCCGGTTTCCACAACGGTGAGCCAGTGAAAACCAGCATGGTCGGCCTGTGCGAGCAGCTGGCTAAGCTCGGGATCTGGACGCGTCTGCACTACGTCTACCCGTACCCGCACGTTGACGATGTGATCCCGCTGATGGCGGAAGGCAAAATCCTGCCGTACCTGGATATCCCGCTACAGCATGCCAGCCCGCGCATTCTGAAGCTGATGAAACGCCCTGGCTCCGTTGACCGCCAGCTGGCGCGCATCAAGCAGTGGCGTGAAATCTGTCCGGATCTGACCCTGCGCTCCACCTTTATTGTCGGCTTCCCGGGTGAAACCGAAGAAGATTTCCAGATGCTGCTCGACTTCCTGAAAGAGGCGCGTCTGGATCGCGTCGGCTGCTTCAAGTACAGCCCGGTTGAAGGCGCAACGGCCAACGAGCTGGCGGACCAGGTACCGGAAGAGGTAAAAGAGGAGCGCTGGAACCGCTTTATGCAGCTGCAACAGCAGATCTCTGCTGAACGCTTGCAGGAGAAAGTGGGCCGCGAAATTCTGGTGATTATCGACGAAGTGGACGAAGAAGGCGCGATTGGCCGCAGCATGGCGGATGCGCCTGAAATCGACGGCGCGGTGTACCTGAACGGCGAAACCAACGTCAAGCCGGGCGATATTATTCGCGTGAAGGTCGAAAACGCCGACGAGTATGATTTGTGGGGCAGCCGGGTTTAATCTCCCCACGCCTCTGTTCCAGGCCGGGTAAGGCGTCGCCGCCACCCGGCACATTCCACAGCACTACCCTTTTATCCGCGGATCCAGCGCGTCGCGCAGCCCATCCCCCAGTAAATTAAACGCCAGCACGGTCAGGAAAATCGCCAGGCTCGGGAAGATCGCCACGTGTGGCGCAATCACCATATCCGCCCGCGCCTCGTTCAGCATCGCGCCCCACTCCGGCGTCGGCGGCTGTGCGCCTAACCCCAGAAACGACAGGCTGGCCGCCGAGATAATCGACACGCCTATGCGCATGGTGAAATAGACCACGATAGACGAGACCGTTCCCGGCAGAATATGGCTGAACAGGATGGTGGCATCGCTGGCTCCCATGCTGCGCGCCGACTCGATAAAGGTCTGCTGCTTCAGCACCAGCGTGTTGCCACGTACCAGACGCGCGAAAGCGGGAATCGAGAATACCGCCACGGCGATGATGACGTTCGCCATGCCGCTGCCCATCACCGCCACCACGGCAATCGCCAGCAGAATACCGGGAAAGGCAAACAGCACATCGCAGATACGCATGATGATGCGGTCCCACCAGCCTTCGTAGTACCCGGCCACCAGCCCCAACACGGTGCCAATTGCTGCGCCCATCAGCACCGCAAAGACCCCGGCCGCCAGCGAGATCTGCGCCCCTACCAGCACGCGGCTGAAAATATCGCGCCCGAGCGAGTCCACGCCAAACCAGTGCATCATCGATGGTCCATCGTTCAGCCGGTCGTAATCGAAGTAGTTTTCCGCATCAAACGGGGCTAACCAGGGGGCGATAATCGCCACCAGGATCAGCAGTAACACAAACAACCCGGCGACCATAGCGACGGGCTGACGACGGAATCGACGCCAGAACTCAATCCACGGGGTGCGAATATGGTCCGGCCTGACCCCCGGCATAGCGTTTAAAATTGCCTGGCGACGCCAGTTCAGTAATCGCATCTTACTTATACCTGATGGCCGGGTTAATGGCGGCGTACAGCACATCCACCACTAAGTTGATAAGAATAAACTCCAGCGAGAAAAGCAGGACTTCAGCCTGAATGACCGGATAGTCACGCATATCGACCGAGTCGACCAGCAGGCGCCCCAGCCCCGGCCAGTTGAAGACCTTCTCAACCACAATAGAGCCGCCCAGCAGGAAGCCGAACTGTAGCCCCATCATCGTGACCACCGGTATCATCGCATTACGAAAACCATGCTTCAGAATGACCCATTTCTCACTCACCCCTTTTGCCCGCGCGGTGCGAATGTAATCTTCGCTCAGCACGTCGACAAACGAGGCGCGGGTAAACCGGGCCATCACCGCCGCAACGGCCGCGCCAAGCGTCATAGAGGGAAGAATGTAGTGCTTCCAGGTGTCGGCCCCGACGGTCGGCAACCAGCCCAGCTCAACGGAGAAAATCTGCATCAGTAGCATACCCAGCGCAAACGCCGGGAAAGAGATGCCGGTGACCGCCAGCGCCATACCGAGCTTATCCGGCCAGCGGTTGCGCCAGACGGCGGCGACAATCCCCGCTCCCAGGCCAAACACTACCGCCCAGCTCATACTGGCAATCGTTAACCAGAAGGTAGGCATAAAGCGGCTGGCAATCTCCTCCGACACCGGACGACGCGACACCATTGAGATGCCGAAATCGCCCTGAAGGACATTGCCAATGTAACGCAGAAATTGCCTGTACAGCGGCTGGTCAAGACCGAGCTGTTTACGCACCAGTTCAATAACCGTCGCATCCGCTTCCGGTCCGGCAATCAAACGCGCTGGATCGCCGGGCAGCATATGGACAAACAAAAACACCAGCACGGCCACAATCAGCAGCGTCGGGATAAGCCCCAGCAGGCGTTTACACACATAATTCAGCATGAGTTTTATTTTAAATCCGCGTCATCAAAGCTAAAGCCCGTATCCGGCATGATGTAAAAACCGGTCAGCGCTTTGTTGTGGGCTGAGACCAGTTTTTCCACCACCAGCGGCACCCACGGCGACTCTTTCCAGATAATGTCCTGCGCCTCTTTGTACAGGCGCGCTTTCTCTTCCGGTTTGGTGGTTTTCAGGGCATCGGCCAGATCTTTATCCACCTGCGGATTACTGTAGAACGCGGTATTGAACAGCGTTGGCGGCCAGTTCTGGGAAGCAAACAGCGGCGACAGGGACCAGTCCGCTTCACCGGTTGAAGCCGTCCAGCCGGTGTAGAACATCCGCACGCCGCTCTCTTTCTGCCCTTTGCCTTCTACTTCCGCCGCTCGCTGTCCGGCATCCATCGCCGTGACCCTGGCTTTAATGCCCACCTGCGCCAGCTGCTGCTGGGTAAATTGCAGCACCTTCTGCGCGGTACTGTGGTTATGAGACGACCACAGCGTGGTGCTAAAGCCGTTCGGATAGCCCGCCTCTTTCAGCAGCTCCCGCGCTTTCGCCGGATCGTACGGCCATGGCTGGTAGCTCTGCGCATACTCGATGGCTGGCGGCATCACGCCCGTCGCGGGAGTGGCGTAACCGGCAAAGGCCACCTTCACCAGCGCCTGACGGTTAATGGCGTAGTTAATGGCTTCGCGCACCTTCGGGTTATCGAACGGTTTCTGCGTGACGTTCATGCTGATGTAGCGCTGCATAATCGACGGGCTGGCCACCAGCTCCAGCTTGCTGTTTTTCGCCAGCAGCGCCGCCTGTTCGTAAGGGATCGGGAAGGCAAACTGCGCTTCGCCGGTTTGCAACATCGCGGCACGGGTATTGTTGTCCACGACCGGACGCCAGGTGATTGTATCCAGCTTCGGCAGCCCCTGCTGCCAGTATCCGGCGAATTTTTTCACCTTCACATAATCGGTCTGGTTCCAGGTAAGCAGTTCGTACGGTCCGGTCCCCACCGGGTGGAAGCCAATCTCTTTGCCGTATTTTTTCAGGGCAGCGGGTGAAATCATCGCCGTCGCGGGATGCGCCAGGATATTGATAAACGCCGAGAACGGCTCTTTCAGGACGATCTTCACCGTCGCCGGGTCAACCACCTCGGTGCTGGCGATATTTTTATACAGGTTGTAGCGCTTAAGACCGTTCTCCGGATTGCTGGCACGGTCCAGGTTGATCTTAACCGCCTCGGCGTTGAAGTCGGTGCCGTCCTGGAACTTCACGCCGGTACGGAGCTTAACGGTATAGACCAGCCCATCGTCCGACACGGTATAGCCTTCCGCCAGCACGTTTTTCAGCTTCATCTCGCGGTCCAGGCCGAACAGCCCCTGGTAGAAAGATTTTGCCACCGCCTGAGAAAGGGTGTCGTTAGCATCATACGGATCCAGCGTCGTGAAGTTAGACCCCACAGCCACCACCACATCTTTCGCCGCGAACGCGGGGGCGGCGGCCAGCGCAGCCGTCACGCTCGCGGCAAGCAGCCATTGACGAGCAACAAAAGGAACCATTGTGTTCTCCTGCCTGTTGTAAGTTATAACCGCGAGAATGCATTGCCCTGACGCGGTGGTGCGACAAAATGACCGGGACCCACCTCACGCAGCGCCACGCGCTCAAGGGTTTCGCCCCGTTTACGAATATTGCTCGGCATTTCGTCCTGCAACAGCACGCGCTGGGCGTGACGATGCTCAGGATCGGCAACCGGTACGGCGGCCATCAGCTTGCGGGTGTACGGGTGCTGCGGGTTTTCAAACACCGCCCGACGGGGGCCGATTTCAACTATTTGCCCCATGTACATCACCGCCACGCGATGGCTGATCCGCTCCACCACCGCCATATCGTGGGAGATAAACAGAAACGCAATGCCTAAATCCCGCTGTAAATCGAGCAGGAGATTGATGATTTGCGCGCGGATGGAGACATCCAGCGCTGACACGGACTCATCCGCAATCACCACCTTAGGATTCAGGGCTAATGCCCGGGCTATGCAGATACGCTGTCGCTGACCGCCAGAAAATTCGTGCGGATAACGCCAGGCATGCTCCGGCTTCAGGCCCACGCGCTCCAGCAGCCACGCGACGCGGCGCTGCGCGGCTTCACCGTCGAGCAGGTTATGCACCCGCAGCGGCTCCATAATCGAGTACCCCACCGTATGGCGCGGATCGAGCGACGCATAAGGATCCTGGAATATAAACTGAATATCCCGGCGTACCGCCTGCAATTTACTGTTAGGTAGCGTGTCGATGCGCTCACCGTTGAAGGTGATGCTCCCCTCCTGCGACGCCACCAGCCTGAGCAGCGCCCGTCCGGTGGTGGATTTACCGCAGCCGGACTCCCCCACCAGCGCCAGCGTTTCGCCCGGCCAGAGATCAAAACTGACGTTTTCAACCGCATGCACTTCGCGCTTCACGCGATTGAGGATCCCGCTACGCAGCGGGAAACGGGTCACCAGGTCACGCACTTCGAGGATTGGCCTGCCGGGAACCACCGTATCCTGCTCGGTTTCGTCTTCCTGCTTACCCTGTTCGGTCTGTGAGATCAGCGGAAAACGGCGCGGAAAATCACTGCCATTCATGGCCCCCAGACGCGGGACCGCCGCCAGCAGCGCTTTGGTATAAGAATGCACCGGCGCATGAAAGACCTGCTCCACCGTGCCGGTTTCCACGGCATTGCCCTGATGCATAACCAGCACCCGATCGGCAATGTCCGCCACCACCCCCATATCGTGGGTGATGAAAATCACCCCCATCTCCATCTCCTGCTGCAACACCTTAATCAGTTGCAGGATCTGGGCCTGAATGGTGACATCCAGCGCCGTGGTGGGTTCGTCCGCAATGAGTACCGCCGGACGGCACGACAGCGCCATCGCAATCATCACCCGCTGGCGCATGCCGCCGGAAAGCTGATGCGGGTAGCGGCCCAGGATGGCCTGCGCCTCCGGAATGCGCACCAGCTCCAGCATGCGTCGGGCCTCCCTGAGCGCCTCATCACCGCTCAGTCCCTGATGCAGGCGGATAGATTCGGCAATCTGCTCGCCCACCGGGAAAACCGGGTTCAGGGAGGTCATCGGCTCCTGAAAAATCATCGCAATATCTGCCCCGCGCACACCCTGCATCCGGGACGCGCTCAGCTCGTTGAGATCGATAACCTGACGGTTGCGACGGCGCAACAGCATACGCTCGCTGGTGACCTGCCCGCCCGTCTGCTCAAGCAGACGCATCAGCGCCAGCGCGGTAACGGATTTACCAGAACCTGATTCGCCAACAATCGCCAGCGTCTCGCCGCGCCTGAGCGAAAACGATAAATTCTGTACTGCGGGGATGAACTGCCACTCTTCCTGAAACGCAATATTCAGTTGGTGGACAGCCAGCACTTCGCAGTTGTCCAGCTCTTCACGGTGCGGCACGCAATGCCCCCTTATTCACGATAAATGCCTGTGCTGGGCGCATCGCCGGCATACCCCCACGCCCGGTACATTCCTTCACTGTTGAACGGCAGAGCCACGTTGCCCTCCCGATCCACCGCAATTAAGCCGCCAATCCCGCCCAGCGCCGGCAGTTTCTCCATCACTACCCGCTCGCAGGCTTCACTCAGGCTTAATCCGCCGTAATCCATTAGTGCGGTAATGTCGTAGGCCGCCAGCGCGCGGATAAACACTTCGCCGGTGCCGGTGCATGACACCGCCGCGGTGGCGTTATTGGCGTAACACCCGGCCCCCGGCATCGGGCTGTCGCCGACGCGACCGGGAAGTTTGTTGGTGATGCCGCCTGTCGACGTCGCGGCGGCGAGGTTACCGGCTTTATCCAGCGCCACCGCGCCTACCGTGCCCATTTTGCTGCGTTCATCGAGCGGCGCGGCATGGTCCAGCTGCGTCATCCCCGCTGTACGGGCCTCCAGCAGTTGCCGGTAACGCTCCTCGGTGGAAAAAAGCTCGGGCGAGACCGTGTCCATACCGTGCTCGACGGCAAATTTTTCCGCCCCCGCCCCGGCCAGCAGCACATGCGGGCTTTGTTCCATCACCAGACGCGCGGCCAGCACCGGATTACGCAGACGACTGACGCCCGCTACCGCGCCCGCTTTCAGGGTGACGCCGTCCATCACGCAGGCATCCAGCTCGTGCGTTTCATCGCGCGTAAAGACCGAGCCAATACCGGCATTAAACAGCGGACACTCCTCCAGCAGACGCACCGCTTCGGTCACCACGTCCAGCGCGCTGTCGCCCGCTTCCAGCATCCGCTGGCCTGTTTCCACAATGACGTTCAGCGCATCGATATAACGCTTCTCCTGCTCGGGACTGAGCTGTGCACGGGTGATTGCCCCGGCACCGCCATGAATTGCGATAACCGCTTTACTCATTTCGCATCACCCATCAGCCTGGCTGGCTGCTTTTTCTATAAATATCATTATCGTCGACGAATCTTCAGATGATTTTTGAATATAGAAAGACGCAACTGTGATGTAAAGCGTACACCCATCGGGTCATACAGTTAGCCGCACTTTTCTGCCATAATGAGCGCTTTCGTTGTTACTCCGCAGGAGCCCACCATGGATTTTACCGCCGGACTGATGCCGCTTGAGACGGCACTCTCGCAGATGCTTGATCGTATTACTCCCCTGCACGACGTTGAGACGCTGCCGCTTGTGCGCTGTTTTGGCCGTATTGCCGCGCGCGATATCGTCTCGCCGCTGAACGTGCCGGGGTTCAATAACGCGGCGATGGACGGCTATGCCGTACGTCTGGCGGATCTGCAAACGGGTCAGCCGCTGCCGGTGGCAGGTAAAGCGTTTGCCGGGCAGCCGTTCAACGGTGAGTGGCCAGCGGGCACCTGCGTGCGTATTATGACCGGCGCGCCGGTGCCAAAGGGCTGTGAAGCCGTGGTGATGCAGGAAGAGACCGAACAAACGGACGACGGCGTGCGTTTTACCGCCAGCGTCAAAGCGGGACAAAATATCCGCCATATCGGGGAAGATATTACCCTGGGCGCAACGGTCTTTGCCGCCGGGCAAAAGCTGACGGTCGCCGAACTGCCGGTGCTGGCATCGCTTGGCATCGCGGAGATTGACGTGGTCCGCAAAGTGCGCGTGGCGGTGTTCTCCACGGGAGACGAGCTACAGCTTCCGGGTCAGCCGCTGAACGAGGGGCAGATTTACGACACCAACCGTCTGGCGGTGCACCTGATGCTTGAGCAGCTGGGCTGCGAGGTGATTAACCTCGGTATCATTCCTGACGATCCGCAAAAACTGCGCGCGGCGTTTATCGACGCTGACGCCTCTGCCGACGTGGTGATCAGCTCCGGCGGCGTTTCGGTTGGCGAAGCGGATTACACCAAAACCTTGCTTGAAGAGCTGGGTGAAATCGCCTTCTGGAAGCTGGCGATTAAGCCGGGCAAACCGTTCGCGTTTGGTAAACTTCCGCACAGCTGGTTCTGTGGCCTGCCGGGTAACCCGGTCTCTGCCGCGCTGACCTTCTACCAGCTGGTGATCCCGCTGCTGGCTAAGCTTTCAGGCAACAATGCCAGCCCGCTGCCGGAACGTGTGCGCGTGCGGGCGGCAACGCGCCTCAAAAAATCACCGGGCCGTCTCGATTTCCAGCGCGGCATTCTGGCGCGCAACGCCGACGGCGAGCTGGAGGTGAGCACCACCGGGCATCAGGGTTCGCACATCTTTAGCTCCTTCAGCCAGGGTAACTGCTTTATCGTGCTGGAGCGCGATCGCGGCCACGTTGAGGCGGGCGAATGGGTTGAAGTGGAACGCTTTAACCACCTGTTCGGAGGCTGACATGACGATGGAACTGAGCGACCCGGAGATGATGCGCTATAACCGCCAGATCGTGCTGCGCGGGTTTGATTTCGAGGGTCAGGAGGCGCTCAAGGCGGCCAGCGTGCTGGTTGTTGGTCTTGGCGGGCTGGGCTGCGCGGCAGCACAATACCTGGCTGCGGCGGGCGTCGGCAGCATGACGCTGCTGGATTTCGACACCGTGTCGGTGTCCAACCTGCAACGCCAGACGCTGCACAGCGACGCGACGGTCGGTCAGCCTAAAGTGGAATCAGCACGCACGGCGCTGGCGCGCATTAACCCCAACGTTCAGTTCACCCTGATTGACGCGATGCTGGATGACGACGCGCTGTTTGCGCAGATTGCACGGCATGACCTGGTGCTGGACTGCACCGATAACGTCGCCATTCGCAACCAGCTCAATGCGGGCTGCTTTGCCCATAAAACGCCGCTGATTTCCGGCGCGGCCATCCGCATGGAGGGGCAAATCACCGTCTTCACCTACGCTGAAGGAGAGCCCTGCTACCGCTGCCTGAGCCGTCTGTTTGGCGAGAATGCCCTCACCTGCGTCGAGGCGGGCGTAATGGCGCCGCTGGTTGGCGTTATCGGTTCCTTGCAGGCCATGGAGGCGATCAAAGTGCTGGCGCACTATGGCACGCCCGCCGCGGGTAAAATCGTGATGTATGACGCGATGACCTGCCAGTTTCGCGAGATGAAGCTAATGCGTAATCCCGGGTGTGAGGTGTGCGAAGGTTAAAGCAAACGGCAACCTTCAGGTTGCCGTTTTAGTGTTTGCTCCCTCTCCCTGTGGGAGAGGGTTGGGGTGAGGGCATCAGGCCACACCCATCAAATAGACGTCCGCCCAAACGCCCCCTGCCAGTCCTGCTCAAACTTCACAATTGCCGCATCCACCGCCGGAGAGGTAATAAACTGCTGCGCCACGTCCAGCGGCAGCGTGATGGACTCGCACCCTGCCAGCAGGCAGTCCAGCGCCTGGCGCGGGGTTTTAAAGCTCGCGGCCAGCACCTTTGACTGCGGCGCGTGCAGGGTCAGCAACTGTTGCAGTTCGACCACCGTCTGGATCCCGTCCCCGCCCTGCGCGTCCACGCGGTTCACGTAAGGGGCCACATACTCAGCCCCCGCCAGTGCGGACAACATCCCCTGCGCGGCACCGTACACCGCCGTACCCAGCGTCGGGATCCCTTCCGCTTTCAGCATCTTGATCGCCGCCAGCCCTTCAGCGGTCACGGGCACTTTCACCACCAGGTCATTGATTATCGCGCGCAGCTTACGTGCGTCTTCCACCATCCCCTCGGCAGTCTTCGCCATCACCTGAGCGAACAGCCGGCCCCTGCCGCCCAGCGCGTCGTGCAGCGCGGGCAGCAGCTCTTCCAGGGGGGTTTTACCCGCCGCCACAATGCTTGGGTTAGTGGTCACGCCCGCCAGCGGGAAGATACGCGCCAGCTTTTTGACTGCCGCAACGTCAGATGTGTCGAGATAAAGTTCCATGATGTCACCCTCAAATTTAGCCTGCACTTACCCTATCACAGCAAAACCTGCTCAGGAATTGACCCATATCAAGATAACTTTCATTCGAAAGTAATTTAATCTTCATATGTAATCAGAGGGCAAAAAAATGATCTTCAATATACAGCGTTACTCCACCCACGACGGCCCAGGTATTCGAACCGTGGTATTCCTGAAAGGCTGCTCGCTGGGCTGTCGCTGGTGTCAGAACCCGGAAAGCCGCTCCCGCAGCCGGGACGTGCTGTTTGATGCGCGTCTGTGCCTGGACGGCTGTGAACTGTGTCAGCAGGCCGCGCCGGGGTGTGTTGAACGCGCGCTGAACGGGCTGGTCATTCATCGTGAGAAGCTTAACGACGAGACGCTCACTGCCCTCACCGACTGCTGTCCGACCCAGGCGCTTACCGTCTGCGGTGAAGAGAAGCAGGTGGAGGAGATTATGGCCACCGTGCTGCGAGACAAGCCCTTCTACGACCGCAGCGGCGGCGGGATCACCCTTTCCGGCGGCGAGCCGTTTATGAATCCTGACCTGGCGCACGCCCTGTTTAAAGCCAGCCATGAACAAGGCATTCATACCGCCGTTGAAACCTGCCTTCACGTGCCCTGGCACTATATCGAGCCGTCATTACCGTACGTCGATCTGTTCCTCGCCGACCTGAAGCATGTCGACGGAGATGTTTTCAAGCAGTGGACGGACGGTTCGGCTAAGCGCATCCTGGACAACCTGAAACGCCTGGCCGCCGCCGGGAAAACGATCACCATCCGCGTGCCGCTGATCCAGGGCTTTAACGCCGATGAAGCGTCCGTTACCGCCATTACCAATTTCGCCGCCGATGAACTCGGCGTCGATGATATTCATTTTCTGCCGTATCACACGCTGGGCATGAACAAATACACCCTGCTCGGCCAACCCTACTCTGCCCCTGACAAACCGCTGGATAACCCTGCCCTGCTGGACTTCGCACAGCAGTATGCCTGCCAGAAAGGGTTAACCGCGACCTTACGAGGATAAACTTATGACCACCCTGAATCTCAACACCCTCAGCGAGCGCATTAAGGCGCACAAAACGGCCCTGGTGCATATCGTGAAGCCGCCGGTCTGTACCGAGCGCGCCCAGCATTACACCGAAATGTACCAGCAGCACATGGACAAGCCGATCCCGGTGCGCCGCGCGCTGGCCCTCGCCCACCACCTGGCCAAGCGCACCATCTGGATCAAGCACGATGAGCTGATTATCGGTAACCAGGCCAGCGAAGTGCGTGCCGCGCCGATCTTCCCGGAATATACCGTCTCCTGGGTTGAGAAAGAGATTGACGATCTGGCGGACCGTCCGGGCGCGGGCTTTGCGGTGAGCGAAGAGAACAAGCGCGTGCTGCATGCGATCTGCCCGTGGTGGCGCGGCCAGACGGTGCAGGATCGCTGCTACGGTATGTTTACCGACGAGCAGAAGGGCCTGCTGGAAACCGGCATCATCAAAGCGGAAGGTAACATGACCTCCGGTGACGCACACCTGGCGGTGAATTTCCCGCTGGTGCTGGAGAAAGGGCTCGACGGCCTGCGCGCGAAAGTGGCCGAGCGCCGCTCACGCATCAACCTGACGGTGCTGGAAGACCTGCACGGCGATCAGTTCCTGAAAGCCATTGATATCGTGCTGGAAGCCGTCAGCCTGCACATCAAACGCTTCGCCGATCTGGCGCGCGAGATGGCCGCGACCGAAACCCGCGAAAGCCGCCGCGACGAGCTGCTGGCAATGGCAGAAAACTGCGACGTGATTGCTCACGAGCCGCCAAAAACCTTCTGGCAGGCGCTACAGCTGTGCTACTTCATTCAGCTAATCCTGCAAATTGAGTCCAACGGTCACTCCGTTTCCTTCGCCCGTATGGACCAGTACCTTTACCCGTACTATCGCCGCGACGTGGAGCTGGACCAGAGCCTGGATCGCGAGCACGCCATCGAGCTGCTGCACAGCTGCTGGCTGAAGCTGCTGGAGGTGAACAAAATCCGCTCCGGCTCGCACTCCAAAGCCTCGGCGGGCAGCCCGCTGTATCAGAACGTCACCATCGGCGGCCAGAAGCTGGTCAACGGCGAGCCAATGGACGCGGTCAACCCGCTCTCCTACGCGATCCTCGAATCCTGCGGCCGCCTGCGCTCCACCCAGCCAAACCTGAGCGTGCGCTACCACGCGGGCATGAGCAACGACTTCCTCGACGCCTGCGTGCAGGTGATCCGCTGCGGTTTCGGCATGCCGGCCTTTAACAACGACGAAATCGTCATTCCGGAATTCATCAAGCTCGGCGTTGAACGCGACGACGCCTACGACTACGCGGCCATTGGCTGTATCGAAACCGCGGTGGGCGGCAAATGGGGCTACCGCTGCACCGGCATGAGCTTTATCAACTTCGCCCGCGTGATGCTGGCCGCGCTGGAAGGCGGCCGCGACGCCACCAGCGGCAAGGTGTTCCTGCCGCAGGAGAAAGCCCTCTCTGCCGGTAACTTCGATAACTTCGAGGAGGTGATGGCGGCGTGGGACACCCAGATCCGCTACTACACCCGCAAATCCATCGAAATTGAATACGTGGTGGATACTATGCTGGAAGAGAACGTCCACGATATTCTCTGCTCGGCGCTGGTTGACGACTGCATCGAGCGCGCGAAAAGCATTAAGCAAGGCGGCGCGAAGTATGACTGGGTTTCCGGCCTACAGGTGGGGATCGCCAACCTCGGCAACAGCCTGGCGGCGGTGAAGAAGCTGGTGTTTGACCAGGGTGTTATCGGCCAGCAGCAGCTGGCGGCGGCGCTGGCGGATGATTTCGACGGGCTGACCCACGAGCAGCTGCGCCAGCGCCTGATCAACGGCGCGCCGAAGTACGGCAACGACGACGACAGCGTGGATATGCTGCTGACCCGCGCCTATCAGACCTACATTGAAGAGCTGAAGCAGTACCATAACCCGCGCTACGGCCGCGGCCCGATTGGCGGTAACTATTACGCGGGTACTTCTTCTATCTCCGCGAACGTGCCGTTTGGCGCGGCGACGATGGCGACACCGGACGGACGTAAGGCGCATACCCCGCTGGCGGAAGGGGCCAGCCCGGCTTCCGGTACCGACCACCTCGGCCCGACGGCGGTGATTGGCTCGGTGGGCAAACTGCCGACGGAAGCGATTCTCGGCGGCGTGCTGCTGAACCAGAAGCTGAACCCGTCAACGCTGGAAAACGACAGCGATCGCCAGAAGCTGATGGTGCTGCTGCGCACCTTCTTCGAGGTGCATAAGGGCTGGCATATCCAGTACAACATCGTCTCGCGCGAAACGCTGCTGGAGGCGAAGAAACACCCGGATCAGTATCGTGACCTGGTGGTGCGCGTGGCGGGCTACTCGGCGTTCTTCACCGCCCTGTCGCCGGATGCGCAGGACGATATTATCGCCCGTACTGAGCATACGCTGTAATAGTGTATCCCCTCTCCCTTGAGGGAGAGGGAGAAAACACTAAAAACGGCAACCTCGGTTGCCGTTTTGCTTTTACTTTCGAATGAAATTAAATTTGTGCTCCCCGTCACCTTGTTATTAGAATGTTTCAAAACGCAGTGACCCAGGAGCACAGTATGACCGTAAAAGTTATCGTCACCGATATGGACGGAACTTTCCTTGATGATGCCAAGCAGTACGATCGTGACCGCTTCCAGGCACAGTTTAAACAGCTTAAAGCCCGCAACATTGAATTTGTTGTCGCCAGCGGCAACCAGTATTACCAGCTCATCTCGTTTTTCCCGGAACTGAAGGATCAAATCTCCTTCGTGGCGGAAAACGGCGCGCTGGTCTTCGATCACGGCGAACAGATTTTCCACGGCGAACTGACCCGCCATGAGTCGCAGATCGTGATTGGCGAACTGCTGAAAGACAAAGGGCTGAACTTTGTGGCCTGCGGGCTGGAGAGTGCCTACGTCAGCGACCAGGCCCCTGACGCGTTCGTGGCGCTGATGTCAAAGCACTATCACCGCTTAAAGCGCATCAGCGATTACCGCGAAATTGACGACGTGCTGTTTAAGTTCTCCCTGAACCTGCCGGACAGCGATATCCCGAACCTGGTCGATAAACTGCATGTCTCCCTGGACGGCATCATGAAGCCCGTCACCAGCGGCTTCGGTTTTGTCGATTTGATTATCCCCGGCCTGCACAAAGCTAACGGCATCAGCCGCCTGCTGAAGCGCTGGAAAATCTCTCCGCAAGAGTGCGTGGCCATTGGCGACAGCGGCAACGATGCCGAGATGCTGAAGCTGGTGAAATATTCCTTTGCGATGGGCAACGCGGCAGAGAGCATCAAAGAAATCAGCCGCTACAGCACCGATGACAACAACCATCACGGCGCGCTGAACGTCATTCAGGCCGTGCTCGACGCGCACTCCCCGTTCGACGCCTGATCCTCTTCTCGCCGGAGCCCTGCTCCGGCACCCTCACTCATTTTCCCGTCCTGTGGCGCACGTCAAGTTTTTAAACTTGCATTAACTTATTTTTAACTTAAAGTATCGCTTGTAGATACTTTTACTTTCGAATGAAAGATGCGAGGCAGTTATGACCTTTACCAGTGAAACCTTGCCGGCGGATCACAAAGCGGCAATCCGTGAGTTGAAACGTGAATTACGCGCGCAGATCGGCGACGTGCAGGCGGTGTTCGACAAGCTCAGCGACAGCATTGCCACCCGCGTGGCGGAAATTAACGCCCTCAAAAATAAAGGTGAATCCGTCTGGCCGGTAATTCCTTTTAACGATGTGAAAAACGGCACGATTACCGACGCGCAGCGCGAGGCCGTTAAGCGCCGCGGCTGCGCGGTGATTAAAGGTCACTTCCCGCGCGAGCAGGCGCTGGCGTGGGATCAGTCGATGCTCGACTACCTCGATCTGAACAAGTTTGACGAGGTGTACAAAGGGCCAGGCGATAACTTCTTCGGCACCCTGACCGCCTCCCGTCCGGAGATTTACCCGATCTACTGGTCGCAGGCGCAAATGCAGGCGCGTCAGAGCGAAGAGATGGCGCAGGTGCAGTCGTTCCTGAACCGCTTATGGACGTTCGAGAGCAACGGCAAGCAGTGGTTCGACCCGGACGTGAGCGTGATTTACCCGGATCGTATCCGCCGCCGTCCGCCGGGAACCACCTCGAAAGGGCTGGGCGCGCATACCGACTCCGGCGCGCTGGAGCGCTGGCTGCTGCCGGCATACCAGCAGGTTTTCGCCCGCGTGTTTGACGGCAACGTCGAGAAATACGATCCGTGGAACGCCGCGCACCGTACCGAAGTGGAAGAGTATACCGTCGATAACACCACCAAATGCTCGGTGTTCCGCACCTTCCAGGGCTGGACGGCGCTGTCGGACATGATCCCCGGCCAGGGGCTGCTGCACGTGGTGCCGATCCCGGAAGCAATGGCCTATATTCTGCTGCGTCCGCTGCTGGACGACGTGCCGGAGGACGAGCTGTGCGGCGTGGCGCCTGGGCGCGTGCTGCCGGTTTCCGAGAAGTGGCACCCGCTGCTTATCGAGGCGCTGACCAGCATTCCTGCGCTGGAGGCGGGTGATTCGGTGTGGTGGCACTGCGATGTGATCCACTCCGTCGCGCCGGTGGAAGATCAGCAGGGCTGGGGCAACGTGATGTACATCCCCGCCGCACCGATGTGCGAGAAAAACCTCGCCTATGCGAAGAAGGTCAAGGAAGCGCTGGAAACCGGCGCGTCGCCGGGAGACTTTCCGCGCGAGGATTATGAAAAAACCTGGCAGGACCGCTTTACCGTGAACGATCTCAACATCCACGGCAAACGCGCGCTGGGCATGGTCTAGCTGTCATACAGCCCTTCCCGCTCCACGGCGGTGCGTCGTTTCCCCTGACGTATCCGCCGTACCGATTCCCGCACGGCCAGCGTGCCGTTCAGCAGCAATGTGCCTACCGGCGCGTCCAGGCGCATAAGCCGCTGCTGGAGCATGTGTACCGCTTCCGTTCCCAGCTCATCGCGGGGAACATGCACGGCTGTTAATGGAACATCCTGAATCGCCGCCAGGTTAAAGCCGTCGATGCTCATCACCGAGACGTCCTGCGGCACGCGCAGGCCGTGGTTTTGTAAGGCGCTGATGGTGCCCGCCGCCATAAAGTCGCCGCCAACCAGGAACGCCGTCGGCAGGTCTTTTCCCTGCTGCTGATTTAGCCAATCGCTCACCAGCTGCTCCGTCTCTCTGGCGCTGAAGCTCGGCACCACCAGCAGATCGCGCTTGTCGTTGAACGCCAGGTTGTGGGACTGCCACGCGTCGCGGATCCCCGACAGGCGCAGCTCCATCGTGTAGCGACGCAGGCACAGCACGTTCATCACCTCGCGGTGTCCCATCTCGAACAGGTACTCCGCCGCCCGCTCGCCGATGGCGCGGTGATCCGGCGCAACGGCAGGCAGACGCATGTGCCGGTCGCGGCAGTTAATCAGCATGCAGGGTTTGCCCACGTCCACCGCCAGATCGTGGATATGCGGATCGTCAATACCAAGAAGAATGGCCGCCTGCGTATCCGGCTCGTTCATCCGCGCCAGAAACAGCTGGGCGTCGCTGTCGTTCTCCTCCAGCGCGCAGTAGCGCAACCGGACCTCGTGGGAGGCAAGTGCTTTGCTCACGCTCTGGATCACGCGGTAGTAAAAGATGTCGGACCGCTCGTCGAAAGCGCGCTGCGGGGCAAAAACCACCAGGCTGTTAAGCAGCAGACGCCCTGCCGCCATGCCGTCCATTACCCCCAGCTCGCGCGCGCACGCCAGCACCTTTGCACGCGCTTTTTCGCTGGTATTCGCTTTCCCCGCCAGCACCCGCGACACGGTGCTGATGGAGAGCTGCGTACGGGCCGCGATTTCGGTGATTTTTAGCCTTTTGTCCATTTTGTGATCTGGCTCCATTTGCGAAATGAAAAAATTTTCATAGCGTGTGTGTCAGGCAATAACTGACGTGAATGCCAT
The DNA here is from genome assembly GCF_002787395.1 of Enterobacter sp. CRENT-193. NCBI lineage: Bacteria > Pseudomonadati > Pseudomonadota > Gammaproteobacteria > Enterobacterales > Enterobacteriaceae > Enterobacter > Enterobacter sp. CRENT-193. The sequence goes on from NZ_CP024812.1 coordinate 4,146,571, forward strand.
CATGCCAGAGTGTTTTCGTCGGTTATGAGAAATTTTGCACAAAATCCACTTTTGCCCACTCATTTTCTTCCTTAAGGTGAACTTGTCACACAACTTCCATACTAGTTGTATAGCAACTTAAGCATTATAAGCGGATTGAAATCAAAGGCATAACAATCTGTGTGACACCTGAACCTCCGTCCCCTTACCGTCCGTCTTGTGGAGAGTAAAATGAGTCAGGACATCAATAACACCATTGCGACAAGCAAAACCCGTCGCGTCATCAAGAACCTGCGCTGGTACGTGCTGGTGCTATTCTTGCTGGGCGTCACCGTTAACTACATCACCCGAAATTCCTTAGGTATTCTCGCTCCGGAGCTGAAAGAGAGCCTCGGGATCACCACCGAGCAATACTCCTGGATCGTCGGCGCGTTTCAGATCGCCTATACCATTTTCCAGCCCCTGTGCGGCTGGCTGATTGACGTCATTGGCCTGAAGATTGGCTTTATGGTCTGCGCCGGGATCTGGGCGCTGATGTGTATTTTCCACGCGGGCGCCGGAAGCTGGCTGCACCTGGCCATACTGCGCTTCTTTATGGGGGCTTCAGAAGCCGCTGCCACCCCGGCGAACGCCAAAACCATCGGCGAATGGTTCCCGAAATCAGAGCGTCCCGTTGCTGCTGGCTGGGCAGGCGTGGGCTTCTCCATCGGCGCGATGCTGGCTCCGCCTATCATCTACTTTGCTCACGCCTCGTTCGGCTGGCAGGGCGCGTTTATGTTTACCGGCGTGCTGGCGCTGCTGTGGGTGATCCTCTGGTGGGCGTTCTACCACAACCCCGAGCAGCACCCGAACCTGAGCAAGGACGAGCTGGCGTTTATCAAGCAGGATAACGAACCAGCGCCGGTCAAATTGCCCTTCCTGACCGCGCTGAAAACCGTTTCAAAAAACAAACGTTTCTACGGTATCGCCATTCCGGCCTTTATGGCAGAACCCGCCTGGGCGGTGCTGAGCTTCTGGGTGCCGCTGTACCTCGCCAAAGAGCACGGCATGGACCTGAAGCAGATTGCGATGTTTGCCTGGCTGCCGTTCCTCGCCGCCGACCTCGGCAGCGTGGCGAGCGGCTACCTGACGCGTCTGTATACCCGCCTGTTCGGCTGCTCCCGCGTGAACTCGGTTGTCGCCAGCTCCGTGACCGGCGCGTTCCTGATGATCTCGCTGGCCATCGTGGCCATTACCCGCGACCCGTATATCACCATCGTGCTGATCTCCATCGGCGGCTTCGGGCACCAGATCATCTCCTGCATGCTCAGCGCCCTGGTCGTGGAGTCATTCGACAAAGGCCAGATGGCGACCGTCAACGGCATGCGCGGCTCGGCGGCGTGGATCGCCAGCTTCCTGTTCTCGCTGTTAATCGGTGTGACCGCCGACAAAATCGGCTTTAACCCGCTCTTTATCGCCATGGGCTTCTTTGACCTGATTGGCGCTCTCTTCCTGGTAGCATTTATTGCTGAACGTCGCGCGAAGCGCGCCTGATAGTGGATGTATTGCATATGAAAACCCTGAAAAACTGGACCCTTGATACGCAGTCGGCAAACCATCTGGAACTGCTGGTCGATAGCCAGCACTGCCTGTGCCTGTATGTGCTGGAAGAGAACCTGTTCCGCGTGCTGATCAAGCGTAAAGGCGAGCTGGCGCTGGACCGCACCTGGAGCATCGCACCGGAAAAAGACGTGCCGTGGGAAGGTCGCCGTCGTGACGATATCAGCGGCTTCTCCTGCCCCGCCTGGACGCTGACGCAGCAGGACGATACGTTAACCGTGGCAACCGAGCAGCTGCGCGTCACCGTCCACCAGCCGCTGTGGCTGGAGTGGCACTACCGCAATGACGCGGGCGAGTGGCAGCCGCTGGTCAATGACCGCCCGACCAGCGCCTACCTGCTGAACGCCCACGGTGACGGCGTGGCGCACTATCTCAGCCGCCGTAAGGATGAACGTTTTTACGGTCTGGGTGAGAAAGCGGGCGATTTACAGCGCAACGGCAAACGCTACGAGATGCGTAACCTGGACGCGATGGGCTATAACGCGGCCAGCACCGATCCGCTGTACAAGCACATCCCGTTCACCCTCACCCGTCGCGATGATGTGAGCTACGGTCTGTTCTACGATAACCTGAGCAGCTGCTGGCTGGATCTGGGTAACGAGATCGACAACTATCACACCGCCTACCGCCGCTGGCAGGCGGAAGCGGGCGATATCGATTACTACATCTTTACCGGCAAGCGCGTGCTGGACGTCACTAAAGCCTTTGTTCGCCTGACCGGAAAAACGCTGTTCGGACCGAAATGGAGCCTGGGCTACAGCGGCTCAACCATGCACTACACCGACGCGCCGGACGCGCAGAATCAGCTGATGAACTTTATTCGCCTGTGCGAAGAGCATGCCATTCCGTGCGACTCGTTCCAGCTCTCCTCCGGCTATACCTCGATTAACGGCAAGCGCTACGTCTTTAACTGGAACTACGACAAAGTGCCGCAGCCGAAGGTGATGAGCCAGGCGTTCCACGACGCGGGGCTGCGGCTTGCGGCCAACATCAAGCCTTGTCTGTTGCAGGATCATCCCCGCTACAGCGAAGTGGCGGAACGCGGCCTGTTCATTCGCGATTCAGAAACCGATGCGCCTGAACGTTCCAGCTTCTGGGATGACGAAGGATCGCACCTCGACTTCACCAACCCGCAGACGGTGCAGTGGTGGCAGAACGGCGTGACCACGCAGCTGCTGGAGATGGGCATCGACTCCACCTGGAACGACAACAACGAGTATGAAGTGTGGGACGGGGAAGCGCGCTGCTATGGCTTCGGCCAGGAGATCGCCATCAAGCACATTCGCCCGGTGATGCCGCTGCTGATGATGCGCGCTTCGCTGGAGGCCCAGCAGCGCTTTGCGCCGGAGAAACGTCCGTATCTGATCTCCCGCTCCGGCTGCGCCGGGATGCAGCGCTACGTTCAGACCTGGAGCGGCGACAACCGCACCAACTGGGACACCCTGCGTTATAACATCCGCATGGGGCTGGGCATGAGCCTGTCCGGACTGTTCAACGTCGGTCACGATGTCGGCGGTTTCTCCGGCAACAAGCCGGATGCCGAGCTGTTCGTGCGCTGGGTACAGAACGGCGTGATGCACCCGCGCTTTACCATTCACTCGTGGAACGATGACCACACGGTGAACGAGCCGTGGATGTATCCGGGCGTCACGCCTGCCATCCGCGGCGCGATTGAGCTGCGCTACCGCCTGCTGCCGTATCTTTACACCCTGCTCTGGCAGGCGCACGCCGACGACGAACCGATGCTGCGCCCGACCTTCCTCGACCACGAGCACGATGCGCAAACCTTCAAAGAGTGCGACGACTTCCTGCTGGGCCGCGACCTGCTGGTCGCCAGCGTCGTCGAAGCCGGGCAGCGCGAGCGCCGCGTCTGGCTGCCGGATAACGAAACGGGCTGGTACGATTTTTACACTCACGCGTGGTATGCAGGCGGGCAATCCATCGTCCTGGATGCGCCGCTGGAAAGACTGCCGCTGCTGGTGCGCGCCGGGGCCGGTCTGCCGCTCAGCGAGCGCATCCGTCACGTGAGCGCCGATAAAGACGATACCCGTGAGCTGAAGCTGTTCCCGGTGAAAGGCGTCGGCACAACCTCGGGGCTGCTGTTTGAAGACGACGGTGAAAGCTGGGGCTACCTGAACGGCAATGCGCTGTGGGTGGAATGGGAAATGGTGTGTGATGGCGCAAGTATCAACCTGAAGGTGAACGCTCGCGGCGACTATCGTCCGGCATGGAAGGCGCTGAAGGTATCATTACCGGCGGAGGAAAAACGTACGCTGCGGGTGAATGGAGTTGAAGGGGGCGAGTGGGTGGTGTAGTGCGGCCTGTAGCCCTCACCCTAACCCTCTCCCACAGGGAGAGGGGATAAAATGTAGGCCGGGTAAGGCGAAGCCGCCACCCGGCTATTTTTTAACTCTCGATACCTTTACTGCGCAGGTAATCTTCGTAGTTACCGGTGAAGTCCACCACGCGCTCTGGCGTAATTTCGATCACGCGGGTCGCCAGCGAGCTGACGAACTCACGGTCGTGAGAGACGAAGATCAGGGTGCCCTGATACATCTCCAGCGCCATGTTCAGGGATTCGATCGATTCCATATCCAGGTGGTTAGTCGGTTCGTCCATCACCAGAATATTCGGTTTTTCCATCATCAGCTTGCCGAACAACATACGGCCCTTTTCACCACCGGAGAGCACTTTGGCGGGCTTTTTGATGTCGTCCTGGCTGAACAGCAGACGCCCCAGAATGCTGCGTACCGCCTGCTCATCGTCGCCTTCCTGCTTCCACTGGCTCATCCAGTCGAAGACAGTCAGATCGTTTTCGAATTCATATTCATGGTCCTGCGCGTAGTAACCAATCTGCGCGTTTTCAGACCATTTCACGGTTCCGTTGTCCGGTTGCAGTTCACCCACCAGGGTTTTCAGCATAGTGGATTTACCCACGCCGTTGGCGCCGAGGATGGCAATCTTCTCGCCCACTTCCAGCAGCAGGTTGAAGTTTTTGAACAGCGGGCCTTCATCGAAGCCTTTGGTGAGGGCTTCCACTTCCAGCGCGTTACGGAACAGCTTCTTGTCCTGCTCGAAGCGGATGAACGGGTTCTGACGGCTGGAGGCTTTAACCTCTTCCAGCTTGATTTTGTCGATCTGACGCGCACGCGAGGTCGCCTGACGCGACTTAGAGGCGTTGGCGCTGAAGCGGCTGACGAAGGATTGCAGGTCCGCAATCTGCGCTTTCTTCTTGGCGTTGTCGGCCAGCAGACGTTCACGTGCCTGGGTTGCCGCCGTCATGTACTCATCGTAGTTGCCCGGATAAACGCGCAGCTCGCCGTAGTCCAGATCCGCCATGTGGGTACATACCATGTTCAGGAAATGACGGTCGTGCGAAATGATGATCATGGTGCTGTCGCGATCGTTCAGCGTCTGCTCCAGCCAGCGGATGGTGTCGATGTCCAGGTTGTTGGTCGGTTCGTCGAGCAGCAGGATGTCCGGGTTAGAGAACAGCGCCTGCGCCAGCAGCACACGCAGCTTCCAGCCTGGCGCAACTTCGCTCATCGGACCATAATGCTGTTCAACAGGAATGCCGACGCCCAGCAGCAGCTCGCCCGCACGCGCTTCCGCAGAGTAGCCGTCCATTTCGCCGTATTGCGTTTCCAGGTCGGCCACTTTGTAACCGTCTTCTTCGCTCATCTCAGCGAGACCGTATATACGATCGCGCTCCTGCTTCACTTCCCACAGCTCCGCATGCCCCATGATCACGGTGTCGAGCACGGTGAACTCTTCGAAGGCGAACTGATCCTGACGCAGCTTACCGATGCGCTCGTTAGGGTCGAGCGACACGTTACCGAGCGTTGGCTCCAGGTCACCGCCGAGGATCTTCATAAAGGTGGATTTTCCGCTACCGTTGGCACCAATCAGGCCGTAACGGTTGCCGCCGCCAAATTTGACGGAAATATTTTCGAACAGCGGCTTACTGCCAAACTGCATAGTGACGTTGCTGGTAACTAACACGGAGAGATTCCTGCGAAAAGTGTGATAAACGCGGCATTATGCCACAATTCCGAATTGAGATCCCGTGTTGCAGTAATCCACTAAACTTTAACAAAATCGAAAAAAATGTGATTTCGTACACATCTGAATTCCCAGTTAACGGGAATGCACATATAATGCGCTCCCATTACTGATTCAGACTTATCAACTCATCGCCAGAATGGCTTAGATACCTCGCATAACATGAACATGAAATTAACAACGCTTTTTGCGGCGGCGTTAGCCGTAGTAGGTTTTTGTAAGACCGCGTCTGCGGTGACGTATCCCCTGCCGACAGACGGAAGCCGTCTGGTGGGTGAAAACCAGGTGGTGACGGTGCCGGAAGGTAACACTCAGCCGCTGGAATACTTCGCGGCGCAGTATCAGCTCGGCCTGTCTAACATGCTGGAAGCGAACCCGGGCGTTGACCCGTATCTGCCGAAAGCGGGTACCGTACTCAACATTCCACAGCAGCTGATCCTGCCGGATACCGTGCACGAAGGTATCGTAATTAACAGCGCCGAAATGCGTCTGTATTACTACCCGAAAGGCACCAACACCGTGATCGTTCTGCCTATCGGTATCGGTCAACTGGGTAAAGACACCCCGCTGAACTGGACCACCAAAGTGGAGCGTAAGAAAGCGGGCCCAACCTGGACGCCGACCGCCAAAATGCACGCTGAGTACATTGCTGCCGGTGAACCGCTGCCAGCCGTTGTGCCTGCCGGCCCGGATAACCCGATGGGTCTGTACGCGCTGTACATTGGTCGTCTGTATGCCATCCACGGTACAAACGCCAACTTCGGTATCGGCCTGCGCGTAAGCCACGGCTGCGTGCGTCTGCGTAATGAAGACATCAAATTCCTGTTCGATAACGTGCCGGTTGGTACGCGCGTGCAGTTCATTAACGAACCGGTGAAAGCGACGTCAGAGCCGGACGGCAGCCGTTACATTGAAGTGCATAACCCGCTGTCCACCAGCGAAGATCAGATCAACAACAACGAAATCGTACCGATTAAGCTGACCAGCGCGGTGCAGTCCGTCACCTCTCAGGCGGATGTTGACACGACCATCGTTGACCAGGCGATTCAGAACCGTTCCGGTATGCCGGTGCGTTTAAACTAATCGTGATAATTAAAAAAGCGGACCTTAAAGTCCGCTTTTTTTTATCCGTTATTCACGATAACGATGCCGCCATGGTCATAGCGATAGTGACAATGGGCGTACTCCAGCGGCGTACCATCTTCCAGATAGATCACCTGCTCTACCTCCAGCACCGGGTCGGTTGGCTCGCAGACAAGGTGCTGCATATCCAGCGCACTGGGCTTCAGCGCCCGCACCACCCGATACGATCCCATGATCTTCAGCCCCAGCGTCTCCTGCACATACCGGAATACCGAACTTTCAAGATGGGTTTTGTTCAGACCGGGGACCAGATTGAGCGGCATTACCGTGGCGTCCAGAGACATCGGCTCACCGTTCAGTAAACGCAGACGGATAAAGTCATAGATCGGCGTATCCGGATTTATCATCAGCGATGCCTGCTCTTTCTCGTTCGGGAAGCGCAGTTCGAAGTGCACCACCTGGCTCGTCACCGTGCCTAAATGTTCCCAGGTTTTGGTCGCCCCGAAGTAGTCGCTGCCGGAGAGATCCCACTGGGAAAGCTGGAGGAAATTTTTGCGGATGAACGTGCCCTGCCCCTGTCGGGTATAGACCAGCCCTTCGACAATCAGCTGACGCATCGCCTGCTGAATGGTCATCCGGCTGGTGCTGAACTCCGCCGCCAGCGCGAACTGGTCCGGCAGTGGTTCATTGGCGGCGTACTGCTGGGTGATAATGCGTTTCTTAATTTCCCGCGCTATGGTGATGTACTTCGCCGCCATCGTCCTTCCTTTCAGTTAGTTTTCTATCCCGCTGTTTTTCATCGCCACTCTCTCGGCAATCTTGAGGAAAGGCAGGTAGAAGAATACACCAAATACGATGATTGCCAACTGCACCACCACCGCGCGCCAGTCCCCCGCCGTCGCCAGCCAGGCGCTGAGGATCGGCGGGGTCGTCCACGGGATCATCACCACGCAGCGCGACATGAACCCCAGCGTGGTACAGAGCCACGCAAAGTAAATCCCGATAGCAGGCAGCAGCACAAACGGGATCATAAGCGGCAGGTTAAAGACTATCGGCAGGCCGAAAATCACCGGCTCGTTGATGTTAAACAGACCCGGCGCCAGCGACAGACGCGCCACCTGCTTCGCTGATTTCTGTCTTGAGAAGATGAAGATAGCGATCAGCAATGAGATTGTGCTGCCCGTCCCGCCCACCATGCCAAAGGTCGGCACAAAGATGTTGTTGATGATGTGCGGGATCGGCTGGCCGTTGGCGAAGGCCAGCATATTTTCATTGGTATTGATCAGCAGGAACGGCTCCAGCACCACGCTGTTGACCACCGACTGATGAATACCGAGCGTGAACAGGAAGTTACCGAAGCTGTAGATGAAAATCGTCCCGGGCAGACTGGTGTTGATCAACCGCAGCGGCTGCTGAATAAATGTCGTAATGAGATGGATCAGATCCGTGTGCAGCACGTTCGCCAGTATGGCCGCCAGCAGCGCAAACAGGGAGAGCGTGAGGATCGTCGGGATCAGCGCGGTAAAGGATTTGCTCACCGCTGGCGGTACGTTCTCCCCGAGCGAAATGTGCAGTGCTCTGAGCCGTGAAATGGCGATAAACAGCTCGGTTGAGAGCAGCCCAATCAGCACCCCGGCGAAAATCCCGGTGGAGCCAATGTTGGCGAACGTCAGCACCTGGGTGACGTTTACCGTGGCGTCGCTGCCGACGGGGGTAATCTGTAAGCGCATCGGCATCATGATAATGAAACTGCTGACGGCGATAACCACTGCCGAGACCGGATTGTCGAAATCTTTGTTGCGCGCCAGCGACCAGGCGATCATAGGGGCCAGCAGCAGCGCGGCGATGTTCAGCGTGCCGTTGATAATCGCCTCGCCCCACACCTTAAAGTGCGTAAGCGTGTCGCCCGCAAAAATCCACGGGAAGACCACGTTATTCACCAGCACCGCCAGACCGGCAAGGATGAAAATCGGCATTACCGTGGCGAAGGCATCGCGAAGGGAGCGAAGATGCACCTGGTTTGCCAGGCGCGCCGAGAACTCTACAAATTTATCGACAAAAGACTGCATGTGCGGTGTTATTTTTGTTTCAGACATAGCGGAGTGTTCCCATTAATCAGTCACAAAAACGGCCCGGCAGCGTACGGCTTACATCTCGCGTCCGTTAGTATGGATAACCTGTTTTAACCACGCGTAGCTCTTCTTCGGCACGCGCTTCAGGTCTTTCAGGTCGTGATTTTCACGGTTGACGTAGACCACGCCGTAGCGCTTGCGCATGTCACCCTGCGAGCTGAGAATGTCAATCAACCCCCAGCCGAGATAGCCCATCACCTCTGCCCCATCCTCGAATATTGCCGCTTTCATCGCCTCGATGTGCGCCCGGTGGTAGTCGATGCGGTAGGTGTCCTCAACCGGATCCACGCCATCCCAGGACTCAATCACCCCAATACCGTTCTCAATCGGGAATACCGGCATCCGCCAGTCGTTGGCGTAGCGGGTGATGATGGTGCGAAAGCCCAGCGGATCGATCTGCCAGTTCCACTCGGTGGCCTTCAGGTACGGATTGTTTTTCTCGCCGTGCAGCAGGTAATAGTTAACCGGCGTGCCTTCCGGGATGGCATCGCTGTCCAGCGTTTTGCTGGCGTAGTAGCTGAAGGCCATAAAGTCGTTCTTCGTGCGCGCAAACAGCGCGAGATCGTCTGCGCGGTAGATATCGCCGAAGCCCTCCTGCTCCACCACCGCCATTACCGCCGGGCTGTAGCCCTGGCCCGCGAAGACGCGCAGCAGGTTCTGGTTGAGGAATTCGTCGTACTGCTGGGCGCAGAAGATATCGCGCGGTTTGCAGGTGGCCGGATAAATCAGCTGGTGCGCCAGCATGCCGCCCATCAGCTTGCCCGGCTTAGTCTGGTGCAGGTATTCGGTCAGAGTCATGTGCGCCACCATCGCATGGTGCTGAAGCTCATACAGCTCACGCAGGGTTTGCTCACCTTTCATGTAACCGGAAATGCGAAAAGCTTCCGGCATATGGAAAATGTTCTGCTCGTTGAAGGTCAGCCAGTACTTCACCCGGTCAGCGAAGCAGTCGATCATCTTTTTGCCGTAGCGGATAAAGGCGTCCACCACGCGGCGATCGTTGAAGCCGTTGTACTCCTGCGCCAGCGCCAGCGGCATATCGAAGTGGTAGAGACAGACCATCGGCTCGATACCGCGGGCGAGCAAATCGTCAATAAAGCGGTCGTAAAAGGCGATGCCCTCGTCGTTGAACTCGCCGTCACCCTGCGGGCAGATGCGGCTCCAGGAGATCTGGAAGCGGTAGCAGTTCATGCCCAGATCCTGCATCAGGTCGAAATCTTCCCGGTAGCGGTGGTAGGAGTCGGTCGCCACTTTCCAGTCAGAGATGTTTTCACCGGCTTCCCGAATGTCATACACCGACATCCCCTTCCCGCCCTCATTCCAGGCCCCTTCCGTCTGCATGCTGGATACCGAGTTGCCCCATAAAAAGTTGGCTGGCAGTGATTTGTTCATGGTTGCTCCCTTTATGCCTAGTCATTTAAATTTCATGACTAGTCATATAGGCGAAGATGAAATGTCGATCAAAGGTGTGGATCGTTTTTTGTGAGGTTGATGGAAATAAAAAGCCCCGGCAGTTGCCGAGGCTAAGTTCCTGTTTAACGTTTAAAGCCCGCTTTCGGCTGCAACTTTTGCCTGGGCAATTGCTCCGGCATTGAATATGGGATGCTCATAGTTGTCGGTGACATCACGAACCCTGTATATCTTCCATGCGCCAGCCTCACGACGAACGAATACCTGCAACTCTACTTTTCCGCCGTTTTCTCTCCCGATCCAGACTGGCATAACCTCACCTCCCATAAACGATTTGGCTGGCCCGACATTTAACGCCGACACCCAGGCGGGATCATAGTCCTGCGCATAAGCGAAGTAATCAGATCCAAGCAGGTCTTGTTCGGGTATCGACTCTATATCATCCAGTCTCTTAATCGTGTCAGCAGAGACATATACGCGCAGATCAGACGGCGAATATTCATTGTCGCTACTTGTAAGTGACATCAGATACGTGGCGTAAAAAGAATGTACTCGCGTCGGCGCGCTCTGTTCCGGCTTAACTGAGCAAGCTGAGAGCAAGCATACGCCTAACACTATTGCGGCTCGCATCAATTCATCCTGTATATTTTGAAAGTCGGTTGAGCTGCGCGATACCCTGGACCAGGGTACATGCTGCGCTGTCGGAAATCGGAGATCCATTGTGTCCCATCATACATTGTCATATGCCCACTGGAGTTTCCTCCCGGATAAGGTTGGATCACTGCGACATCACCGCTCAATAATGTTGAACCCGGCGGGACTTCACGAAATCCCGCCCGCAATAATGATGGCCCATAATCTTTTGCGTTTAGCGTTCTCTCCAGACGAATGCCGCCTGCCGCTATAGCCTCTCTGGTAAAAGTCGCACATTCGTTATGCGAACGACCAAGAGCGTGTGACCGGAGGTGTGAAATAGCAACATCTTTATTCCAACTCATTCTTAGTTCCCTTAAGTAAGTAAGAACGGAATTATTGTGCCAGTCATTAACCTGATGTTGGTTAAATAATGCTTAAATTTGTCCGGCCAAAATATTAATTTCGCGCCCAATAAAAAGGCCGGATTCGCTGCGCGGTTCCGGCCAGAGTCATCGCGGTTAAAAGATTATCCGCGCGGGGCGTCGCCAAAGACGCTGTAGTCTGGCAGCCGCACCTGCTGATACGGCTCCCAGCCGCCGCCGAGGGCTTTGTAGAGCGCCACCAGATCGAGCGCGCTTTGCACCTGCGCCTGCACGCGCTGCTGCTCGGCCTGCGCCAGCTGCCGCTGGGCGTCCAGCACGTCGATAAAGCTGGCGATCCCCTGACGATAGCTGTCGCTCGCCAGGTCAAAGGCGTTTTGCAGGGCATCAATGATTTTCGCCAGGCCCGCTTCACGCTGCTGGTCGGTGCGATAGCTCACCAGCGCGTTTTCAACGTCGCCGAGCGCCGTCAGCACCGTCTGACGATAGTCCAGCACCGCCGCCCCCTGCTGCGCGCGCGCCACCTTAACGCTGGAGACCAGCCGACCGCCCTGGAAAATCGGTATGGAAACCTGCGGGCCAAAGCTGTAGAAGTGGCTGCTCCAGTCGGTTAGCCAATTGGATTCGCTGTTGCGCAAGCCAAACTGCCCGGAGAGGGTAAAGCTCGGGAACAGCTCTGCCACCGAGACGCCAATCTGCGCCGTGGCGGCATGGAGATTCGCCTCCGCTTCGCGCACGTCCGGGCGACGGCGCGCCAGGGTGGACGGAATACCGGTCTGCACAATATCCGGCAGGGCAGGCATCGGCTGCACGGATTGCAGTTCGGCATCCAGCGCCCCCGGCGGTTTGCCAAGGAGGATCGCCAGCCCGTTCATCGCCTGGCGTTCCTGCGCCTGATACTGCGGCAACTGGGCTTCAAGATTGCCCAACTGTGCCCGGGCGTTCTCCACGTCCATCTGCGGCGACAGCCCGCCCCGCTGGCGGCTTTCGGTCAGATCCAGCGTCTGCTGTGCGCTTTCAATTTGCGTATTAAGCGTGGCAATGATGCTCTGCGCCCCACGCAGCTGTAGCCACGCCCGCGCCACTTCGGCTTCCAGCGAGACCAGCGCATCGTTACGCTGCTCGATCGCTGCCCGCTGCTGCGCCTCGGCCGCTTCTACCTGACGGCGCACCTTGCCCCACAGGTCGATTTCCCACTGGGCGTCGAAGCTGCCCTGATAGAGGTTAATCGGCTGCGTCAGCGGGCCTAACGCGCCCCGCAGTTCAGGATCGACATTATTCAACTGGTCGTACACACCGTGGGATTTTAGCTCCCCTTCCAGCCCAAGCTGCTGGCGCGTCGCCTGCACATTGCCATTCACCGACGGGAAAAACGCCCCGCCGGCCTGGTTAATCTGTTCGCGCGCCCCGGCAATGCGTAATACGGTTTGCTGTAGCGTCAGATTTCCGGCGATGGCGCGTTCAATCAGGCTGTCGAGCTGCGGCGAGCCGAAGGTTTTCCACCAGCGCGGGTTAGTGGCGGCGGAGGAAGTTTGCGATTTCACCGCGCTGTCGCCCTTATCGTTCCAGTGCGTGGTGGCGAGCGGTGCAGGCTGTTGGTAGTCCGGCCCGACGGCGCAACCCACCAGCAGCATCATTATCATCAGGGGGTGTAAACGTCTGTGTATCATCAGTGTGCTCCTGCACTCCCCTCGCTCTTAACCGGCGAGAGCAATAAACAAAACGGAATCAGTAATAAGGCCACCGCGCTCAGAATGGTGAAGACGTCAATGTAGGCCAGAAAGCGCGACTGCTCGATCATCGTCTGGTACATCCGTCCGGTGGCAATGCCGGTCGGATCGCCCACCTGAGTGGTGAAGTTCTGGATCGCCTGGGCGCTTTCGCGAATCGCCAGCTGGAATTGCTCGTTAAACGGCGAAGCGTGGTAAGCCAGATGCGCGCTGTGCGCCTGCGAGCGCTCGGTGATCGCCGCCGTCGAGAGCGAAATCCCAATCGAGCCGGCCACGTTGCGGAACATGGTAAACAGCGCCGCCGCGTCGGCGTTAAGCCGCCTCGGGATCGAGATAAAAGCAATGGTGGTAAGGGGCACAAACAGGAACCCCAGTCCAATCGACTGAGCGCTGCGGAACAGCACCAGCGTTTCGAAATCGATATCCGGCGTCAGCGTGCGGGACCAGAAGAACGACACCGCCAGGCAGGTAAAGCCGAAGGCGATGATCCAGCGTGTCTGCACCACCGGCATCAGCTTCAGCACCAGCGGGATGGTCAGCACAATCAGCACCGCGCCGGGCGAGAGCACCAGCCCGGACCAGGTGGCGGTATAGCCCAAATCCTGCTGTGCCAGTTGCGGAATAACCACCGAACTGCCGTACAGGATCATCGCCATCCCCGCCATCAGCAGGCTGGAGATCGCAAAGTTGCGGTCCTTCATACAGTGCAGATCCACCACCGGCTTTCTGGCATACATCAGCCAGTAGATCGCGCCGATAATACCGACTAGCGTCAGTACTGCGAAGGTGCGGATAAAGTTCGAATAAAACCAGTCATCATCTTCGCCCCGGTCGAGCATCACCTGCAAACAGCCAAGACCGAGGGCGATCAGGCCGATCCCCGTCCAGTCGACGGTGAGCTTCTCTTCCGACTTTTTCTCCCACGGCGGATCTTCCAGCAGCTGATAGATGGCCAGCACCGTCACAATCCCTACCGGGATATTGATAAAGAACACCCAGCGCCAGGAGTAGTTATCGGTGATCCAGCCCCCCAGCGTGGGGCCGAGTACCGGCGCGACGATAATGGCAATGGATGAAAGGCCAAAGGCTTTGCCCCTGTCCTCCGGCTTAAAGTAGTCGAGTAGCACCGACTGCTGGGTAGGCTGCAACCCGCCGCCAAAGAACCCCTGCATCACGCGGAACAGGATGATTTGCCATAGCTCGGTGGCGATACCGCACAGGAACGAGCAGATGGTGAACATCACAATGCAGATCAGGAAGAACTGTTTGCGGCCAAACAGGCGGCTGAGAAAGGCCGAAATCGGCAGCACGATGCCGTTCGCCACCAGGTAGCTGGTGAGCACCCAGGTGGATTCGTCATAGCTGGCCGAGAGCGACCCCGCGACGTGGGGCAGCGCCACGTTGACGATGGTGGTGTCCAGAATTTCCATAAACACCGCCAGGGTGACCACAATCGCCACCGCCCACGGGTTACTGGCGGGCTTCCAGTTATCGTGGCTGTGATCCGTCATTCCACGGTGACCTTCGGTTCCACCGACAGCCCCAGCGGCAGCGGCTTGTTCGGATCCAGCCCTTTATCAATCACGATTTTCACCGGTACGCGCTGAACGATCTTCACAAAGTTACCGGTGGCGTTTTCCGACGGGAAGGCGGAGAAGCGCGAGCCGCTGCCCTGCTGGATGCTGTCGATATGGCCTTCCAGCTCCATATCCGGCCAGGCATCGACGGACACGGTCACTTTGTCGCCCGGCTTCATGCGCTCAAGCTGGGACTCTTTAAAGTTCGCCACCACCCACACGTTCGGGGAAACCAGCGAGAACAGCGCCGTGCCGGCCTGCACCAGCGTACCGGGCTGGACGTTGCGTTTGGTGACGAAACCGTCGAACGGGGCGCGGACTTCGGTATAAGAGAGGTTCAGGTTGGCGGTTTCCAGCTGCGCTCTGGCCTGATCGACCTGCCGTTCGCGGGCTTCGACGTTGGTCTCCTGCTGGCGGATTTGCAGCTGGACCTGCTCCGCCACCTCCAGCTGCGCCTGGGCGCTGGCCAGCCCCGCCTGCGCACTGCGCAGCTGAGCGTTCGCGGCATCGATACTTTGTTGCGTGGTCGCGCGCGGGTCAACGCCGCGCTGACGGCGGTACTCCGCCTGCGCGTTGACCATATCCGCCTGGGCTTTAAGTACCTGGGCTTTGGCTTCATCACGCTGGGCGGGATATTGCACCTTCGAGAGCGCCAGCTGCGCCTGCGCCTGATGCAACTGCGCAACCGCCAGCCCAAGCTGGGCCTGAGCCTGATCGCGCTGGGCGGTGGTATCACGCGGATCGATCACCACCAGCACATCCCCTTTTTTCACGCGCTGGTTATCCCGTACGCGAAGTTCTGTGACGTAGCCTGCCGTTTTTGGGGCAATGGTCACTACGTCGCCATCGGTGAAGGCGTCGTCGGTGGTCTCTTCGTTACGGGTTATAAACCACCAGACCAGCGCCACAATCACCATCACGATGACCACGATGCCAAGGATAATTAACGGTTTTTTCCCCGGGCGCTTGCGCTCGTTATTGTTTTGATCCTGCTCGTCAGCAGGTGGGTTTTGATCTTCTGCCATAGTTCAGCAACGGTCCTGTCAGTGAGCGGCATCACACTATGCCGTTCACTAAAGCTAGGACGTTGCTATACATTTGCCAGGAAAAACTGACAAATTGCGCACTATATGAGAAGGAATAGTCCGAAACCGACCGCCGCTGACCAGAGCAGCATCGGGATTGACCATAAATGGAAGCGCCACCAGATGCGGCGATCGTTGGCCATCCGCAGGGCGATGAGGTTAGCCAGCGAGCCGGGCAGCAGCCCAAAGCCGCCGACGTTGATCGCCCACGCCAGCAGTACCGTAGGGGGAACATAGTTAAGCAGCAAAATGGTGGACGGCACGTTACTGATCACCTGCGAGAGACCAATCGCCGTCAGCCATAATCCCGGCTGCGACAGACCGCCAACGCTATGGAGAACGTTCTGCAATACCGGGAGCTGGATCAGCAGATGGACGTCAATAAACATCGCCATAAACACCAGCAGCAGCGTCCAGTCAACGTTCACCAGCACCCGCCGGGCGAGGAACAGGAAGCCACACGCCACCAGCAGCGCGCCAGCCAGCGCCTGGTTTAACTCCAGCGCGATAAGAAAAACGATATACAGCCCCAGGCAGCTCCAGACGAGACGCGGCTGCCACTGGGGCCCGGTTGTACCGCTGTGGTACTGCAACGATTTATTCGGGAAAGCAAACCAGCCCACCGCCAGCAGCGACGCCACGATCGCCAGCGCCAACGGCGCCATCTGCCCGGTAAATGCGGTAAACGACAGGCCGGAGCGTCCCCACAGCAGAATGTTCTGCGGGTTACCGATCGGCGTGAGCAGCGAGCCCGCATTGACGGCCAGCGCTTCAAAGATAATCAGACGGGTAACCGGTATTTCGCACAGCTTACGCAGCGTGAGCGTAAGCGGCACCACGATAAACAACGCCACGTCATTAGTGAGAAACGTCGACAGCAGCGCCGCCGAAAAGACCATGAACAGGGCCAGCTTGCGCTCGGTGGCGAAGCGGCGCACCATTTTGCGCCCCAGCACGTCAAAATAGCCGCTCAGCTCCACGCCTTTGGTGAGCATCATCAAACCGCTCAGGGTAATAATGGTGCGCCAGTCTATGGCCGCCGGCCAGGTGTGCGGCGTGAAGGGCACAAAGACGCTGAGCCCAACGCCAGTGATAAGTAAAAGATGGAAAAAGCGATCGCGTTTCAGGGCCTGCAAGCCGGGGATGTTCATTCAGCGGAGGGACCGTATTTGAGCGTAAATTCGCGGAACTTCACCAGCGTCTCTTCGCTGACGTGGTGTTCCATACCTTCGGCATCCCGACGGGCAATTTCCGGGCTGACGCCCAGCACCAGTAAAAAATTCTCGACGATCTGATGGCGCTCGCGGCTCTCCTGCGCCAGTTTTTCGCCTTCAGCGGTGAGAAACACCCCGCGCCAGGGGATCATCTCGATCAGCCCGACCGACGCCAGACGTTTTAACATTTTGGCAACGGTTGGCTGCGACACCCCAAGGCGTGCGGCCATATCCACCTGGCGCGCTTCTCCAACCTCACGAATCAGATCAGAGATCAGTTCGACATAATCATCAATCAGCTCCCGGCGATGCGCCTCGCGCACCTGGCGGAAGCCTTCCACATGCTCTTCAACGTTCACCAGTTGCGTCGTTTTTTTTGTTGTTGGCTTACCTGCGCGACGGTTCATTGTGCTTCCTCAATGGGGTTGACGCTTCCAGCGCCCTGTAACGGAGCGCACATTGTAAACCATAGCTCTACAAGCACAAAAAATTAACGAATTAGCCATAGCTATACAATATAGCCTGTGCTATATCTGTATGTAATGCAGTCACCCTTCACGGATCGAAGGGATCATGAATCAGGAGGTCTTATGATTGAATTCAAGAGGTGTATGAACGTGTTTACCCACTCTCCTTTTAAAGTGCGCCTGATGCTGTTGAACATGCTGTGCGATATGTTTAACGCCAAACCCCAGCAGGACGACAACTCTTCCCACTAAGTGGCGTCGCGGTACGCCGCTTCATTTTCCTGTCACACTTTCGCTGTAAGCTGGCCTGTTCCCGATTATTTTTGCGTATTTGCAGCCCCCTTCGCAAAACATCTGTTTAGCAACTGTTGACCTTAATTCACGCTCGCACTATCTTCTTGCAGCCCTGCACAATTTGCGGCTCGCTGAAGCGGACCTCTCATTCCCTTTCCACGCACTGTCCGGCAGGCTTTGACCCTTGACGCCAGGGTGAGCACATGGCGTTTTCGTGATAGTGATCTATGAACGTAACCCTGATTGATACAATTGTTACCCGCAGCCGGGGCTTAAGCCCGTGGACGGGATTCTATTTTTTGCAATCGCTGTTGATTAACTTTGCTCTTGGCTACCCCTTTAGCCTGCTTTATGCCGTCGGGTTCACCTGTATTCTTCACCTTCTCTGGCGAAGCGCACCGCGCATGCAGAAGGTGCTTATCGGGATTTGTTCTCTGGTTGCTGCCGCCTATTTCCCGTTTGGCCAGGCCTATGGCGCGCCAAACTTTAATACCCTGCTGGCGCTCCACTCCACCAATATGGAAGAGTCCACAGAGATCCTGACGATCTTTCCGTGGTACAACTACGTGGTTGGCCTTTTCATTTTTGCCCTCGGCGTGATTGCGGTTCGCCGTAAGCCCGTCGGGAAAAAAGCATGGGGTAAAATTGAAAGCCTGTGCCTGGCCTTTAGCGTGGTGACGTTTTTTGTTGCGCCGGTACAAAATCTGGCCTGGGGCGGCGTGTTTAAGCTTAAAGATACCGGGTATCCGGTGTTTCGCTTCGTCAAAGACGTGGTGGTGAATAACGAGGAAGTGCTCGACGAGCAGGCACGTATGGCCGAGCTTTCCACCATGAAAGACACCTGGAACGTGCTGGCGGTGAAACCAAAGTATCACACCTACGTGGTGGTGATCGGAGAAAGCGCGCGTCGCGATGCGCTCGGCGCGTTTGGCGGTCACTGGGATAACACGCCGTTTGCCAGCGTCGTTAACGGTACGCTGTTTACCGACTACGTGGCGGCCAGCGGCTCGACGCAGAAATCACTCGGTCTGACGCTCAACCGCGTGGTGGATGGAAAACCGCAGTTTCAGGATAATTTTGTCACCCTGGCCAACCGGGCAGGTTTTCAGACATGGTGGTTCTCTAATCAGGGACAGATCGGCGAATATGATACCGCCATCGCCAGCATCGCGAAGCGTGCCGACGAGGTACAGTTCCTGAAAAGCGGTGATTTCGAAGCCGATAAAAACACAAAAGATGAAGCGTTGCTAAAAATGACGGCGCAGGTCTTTGCCACCCAGCGCACCCAGCCGCAGCTGATTGTCCTGCACCTGATGGGGTCACACCCGCAGGCATGCGATCGTACCGGGGGAAAATATGCGGAGTTTGTGCAATCCAAAGAGACGTCCTGCTACCTCTACACCATGACGCAAACCGACGATCTCCTCAGCAAGCTGTACGGGCAGTTGCGCAACAGCGGCGACAGCTTCTCGATGGTCTATTTCTCTGACCATGGTCTGGCGTTTAAGGAGCGCGGTAAAGAGGTGCAGTATCTGGCCCACGATGACAAGTTCCAGCAGAACTTCCAGGTACCGTTTATGGTGCTGTCGAGTGATGACAAAACGCATCGCATTATAAAAGCGCGCCGTTCCGCGAACGATTTCCTGAAATTCTTCTCACAGTGGACGGGGATTAAGGCAAAAGAGATAAAAAATGATTACCCGTTTATCTCCGGGAAGAAGGGCCCACCAGTCTACATTACCAACTTTAAGTTACAGAAAGTCGACTATAACCATCTGGGGACGGATATTTTCGATATTAAGAGTAAGTAATTTCTGCCGTTTCGTGCGGGCTAATGCCCTCACCCTGGCCCTCTCCCACGGGGAGAGGGTACAAACAAAAAAATCCGCCACATTGGGCGGATTTTTTACTGGCTCACCGAAGTGATTAGAAGCGGTAACCTACGCCCGCGATCCAGGTGCCAACGTCAACGTTGCGGATACGGCTCTGCTCATAGGAGAAGTCCAGAGCAACGTTTTCGATTGGGTTGAACTGCATACCTGCGCCATAGGAGAAACCATAGTCGCTGTTGCTTGCAGTACGGTTCAGACCCTGGTTTTCGGTCTGCTGGAATTTACCGTAGCCAACACCTACAACACCGTAGATGCTTGCCCAGTCATTCAGGCGGTAAGCAGGACCCGCGGTGATGCCGTAGTACTGACCTTTATTGTAAGAGCCATTTTCAGTACGATCTTTCTCGGTGTAAGTGAAAGAACCGATCACACCCAGCGGGTTGTTGTCTTGCTCGTAACGGTACTTCAGGTTGAAACCGTTGGTTTTGTTCATCACGCCCTGCATATCGCTCTGAGCGTAACCACCAGTTACAGTAGAAGTTGCCGCTACAGCGGTACCTGCGGAAACAGCCAGAACAGCTGCCAGTGCTGAAAGACATGCAATTTTTTTCATAACCACCTCAAATGTGCTTCAAGTAAGTCCGTAAGTTTTAAATATATCAAAAAAATCTGTGAAACTCTTTGTCATTCACGATGTCTAATGCGACCTTTCCTGTAACAGAACATTTCCAGCACCAGCTATCTTGTTAAAATAACTCCAGATTTTCACCTTCAAACGCTAATAGTGCGCGTCATCGCCAGAAAGTTCATCCAGATTATTCCTAATCTTTCAGGCGATAAAAGCATCAACCTTTCCTCATTTTACGGATTTTCCCTGGATTTTTTTCAACAGTAGCTCAACCGTCGCAGCTTATTTCCATTACACTGCCACTTTTACCTCTTTTGACAAAAATTGACAGGAGAAAGGATGCCAGGTTTACCCCGTAAATCGTCGGTCTGGATGCCGGTGGCAGTCATACTTATCGCGATGATGTCCATACAAAGCGGCGCGTCGCTGGCAAAATCGCTGTTTCCGCTGGTTGGTGCGCCCGGCGTCACGGCGCTGCGTATCGCATTAGGCACCCTGATCCTCGTGGTTATCTTTAAACCCTGGCGGCTACGGTTTAAAAAGGAGCAGCGACTGCCTTTGCTTTTTTATGGGCTGGCACTGGGAGGGATGAACTACATGTTCTATCTCTCTATTCAGACTATCCCGCTGGGGATCGCGGTCGCGCTTGAATTTACCGGCCCGCTGGCGGTTGCCCTCTTCTCTTCTCGTCGTCCGGTAGATTTTATCTGGGTCATACTGGCCGTGCTGGGGCTATGGTTCCTGCTGCCGCTCGGGCAAAGCGTTTCACAAATCGATTTGACAGGGGCAGCTCTGGCGCTGGGCGCGGGGGCATGCTGGGCGGTGTATATTCTCACTGGCCAGCGTGCGGGCGAAGAGCACGGCCCCGCGACGGTCGCCTTAGGCTCACTAATTGCCGCCGTAATCTTTGTCCCAATCGGAATGGCACAAGCGACAGACTCAATATGGCAGTGGTCAATCCTGCCGGTTGGTCTGGCGGTTGCCATTCTCTCTACGGCCCTGCCCTACTCTCTGGAGATGATCGCCCTGACGCGCCTGCCCACACGCATTTTTGGTACGCTCATGAGCATGGAGCCCGCGCTGGCCGCCATCTCAGGAATGATTTTCCTCGGTGAAACCCTGACCCTGGTACAAACGCTGGCGCTCTGTTCCATTATCGCGGCGTCAATGGGCTCCACCCTGACCATGCGCCCGGAACCTAAAGTGCAAAAAATCGATCTCAACTAGGCCTTAAATTCTGCATGGCTAACCCGCCATGCAGAATATACGCCTCGTCAGTACTTCAAATAATTTCTTACAAACTATCTTGTATTGCCAAAATATTTCACCTGCCCGGCTTCCCGAAGAATGAATTAAGATTGATCTGTATCAACTTTAATAAACTAATTATTTTTCAATCAGTTGATAATACAATCTTACTTTCACTATTAAACCAATAGGCAGAGCCAAACCGCAGAGAAAAAATCCGGTGCTATACTTAGTCCCGTAATTACCTGGGACACAAACATCAAGAGGATATGAGATTATGAGTACCGCTAAACTGGTGAAAACGAAAGCGTCTAATCTGCTTTATACCCGTAACGATGTATCGGATAGCGATAAAAAAGCGACCATTGAGCTGCTGAATCGCCAGGTGGTCCAGTTCATCGATCTTTCGCTGATCACCAAACAGGCTCACTGGAATATGCGCGGTGCAAACTTTATTGCCGTTCATGAAATGCTGGATGGCTTCCGCACAGCACTGGTGACTCACCTGGATACCATGGCCGAACGTGCCGTACAGCTGGGTGGCGTGGCACTGGGTACCACACAGGTGATCAACAGCAAAACGCCATTGAAAAGCTATCCGCTGGATATCCATACCGTTCAGGATCACCTGAAAGAGCTGGCGGACCGTTACGCGATTGTGGCGAACGATGTTCGTAAAGCGATTGGCGAAGCCAAAGATGAAGATACTGCTGATATCTTCACTGCCGCATCACGTGACCTGGATCAGTTCCTGTGGTTCATTGAGTCCAACATCGAATAATCCCTGCGGATTTTCCGAATAACCCTCGCCCCTGGCGGGGGTTTTGCACATTTATGGTGCGCACTTTTGCCCGCAACGGCCGCAAAAGTGAATAAAATGTAATAATCACCTCACACAACCGTTAACGGAAGATTGTTTTTTCGTCAGATTCTGCGCTAAATATCCCCCTGTCAGAAGACCTTAACGAAGCGCACCAAAACGGTGCTCCATTCTGGTGCAACCTGGCAGGATTGCCACGCTTTTCGTGCAATGCGTGACATCATCCCCTTTGCAAAACAACAGCTTGTAAAACTGGCATGATTTTTTCATTGTGCCTGAGGTTCTCGCAGGGGATCGCCCCGTGGATATAAAAGGAAATGCTATGAAGTCTGTATTAAAAGTTTCACTGGCTGCACTTACCCTGGCGTTTGCGGTGTCCTCGCAGGCTGCCGACAAACTGGTTGTGGCGACGGACACGGCGTTCGTACCGTTTGAATTTAAACAGGGTGATAAATACGTTGGTTTTGACGTGGATCTGTGGGCCGCTGTCGCAAAAGAACTCAAACTGGATTACACCCTGAAGCCAATGGACTTCAGCGGCATTATCCCGGCACTGCAAACCAAAAACGTTGACCTGGCGCTGGCAGGCATCACCATTACCGAAGAGCGTAAAAAGGCCATCGATTTCTCTGACGGCTACTACAAAAGCGGCCTGCTGGTGATGGTGAAAGCGGATAACAACGATGTGAAAAGCGTGAAAGATCTCGACGGTAAAGTGGTCGCCGTGAAGAGCGGTACCGGCTCCGTGGATTACGCGAAAGCCAACATCAAAACCAAAGACCTGCGTCAGTTCCCGAACATCGACAACGCTTACATGGAACTGGGCACCAACCGCGCGGATGCGGTGCTGCACGATACGCCTAACATCCTTTACTTCATCAAAACTGCCGGTAACGGCAAGTTCAAAGCGGTAGGTGATTCTCTGGAAGCTCAGCAGTACGGTATTGCATTCCCGAAAGGCAGCGACGACCTGCGTAACAAAGTTAACGGCGCGCTGAAAACCCTGAAAGAGAACGGCACCTATAACGAAATCTACAAAAAATGGTTCGGTACCGAGCCTAAATAATTTCACCTGACTTCAGGTTTGTAACGCCCGGTGGCGGTTAAGCTTACCGGGCCTACGTTTTTCGTTTTTCACCACGGTATACAGGAATACATCATGCAGTTTGACTGGAGCGCCATCTGGCCTGCCATTCCACTCTTGCTTGAAGGCGCTAAAATGACCCTGTGGATTTCGGTCCTCGGTCTGGTTGGCGGGTTGATTATCGGTCTTGTCGCCGGTTTCGCCCGCACCTATGGTGGCTGGATTGCAAATCACATCGCACTGGTTTTCATCGAAGTGATCCGCGGCACACCCATTGTGGTGCAGGTCATGTTCATCTACTTCGCCCTGCCGATGGCCTTCACCGACCTGCGCATCGACCCGTTCAGCGCCGCCGTTGTCACCATCATGATCAACTCCGGCGCCTACATTGCGGAAATTACCCGCGGTGCGGTGCTGTCGATTCATAAAGGGTTCAGTGAAGCTGGCCTGGCGTTAGGTCTTTCCCGTCGCGAAACGATCCGCCACGTTATTCTGCCGCTGGCGCTGCGCCGCATGCTGCCGCCGCTGGGTAACCAGTGGATCATCAGCATCAAAGACACCTCGCTGTTTATTGTTATCGGCGTGGCCGAGCTGACCCGTCAGGGCCAGGAGATCATCGCGGGTAACTTCCGCGCCCTGGAAATCTGGAGTGCGGTCGCCGTTGTCTACCTGATTATCACGCTTGTCCTGAGCTTTGTTCTGCGTCGTCTTGAAAGAAGGATGAAAATCCTGTGATTGAATTTAAAAACGTTTCCAAGCACTTTGGCCCAACCCAGGTGCTGCACAATATCGATTTGAACATCAGGCAGGGTGAAGTGGTGGTGATCATCGGGCCGTCGGGTTCCGGTAAATCCACCCTGCTGCGCTGCATTAACAAGCTCGAGGAGATCACCAGCGGCGATTTGATCGTCGATGGTCTGAAGGTTAACGATCCGAAAGTGGACGAGCGCCTGATCCGCCAGGAAGCGGGCATGGTGTTCCAGCAGTTCTACCTGTTCCCGCACCTCACGGCGCTGGAAAACGTGATGTTTGGTCCTCTGCGCGTGCGCGGGGCCAGCAAAGCGGCAGCGGAAGCGCTGGCAAAAGATCTGCTGGCGAAGGTTGGTCTGGCGGAGCGTGCCCACCACTATCCTTCCGAGCTGTCCGGCGGCCAGCAGCAGCGCGTGGCCATTGCCCGTGCGCTGGCAGTGAAGCCAAAGATGATGCTGTTCGATGAGCCAACGTCGGCTCTCGACCCGGAGCTGCGTCACGAAGTGCTGAAAGTTATGCAGGATCTGGCGGAAGAAGGCATGACGATGGTCATCGTTACCCACGAAATCGGCTTTGCCGAAAAAGTGGCGTCCCGTCTGATCTTCATTGATAAGGGCCGCATCGCGGAAGACGGTAATCCGCAGACGCTGATTGCGAACCCACCAAGCCAGCGCCTTCAGGAGTTCCTGCAACACGTCTCCTGATAACCACACACAGAGCCGGGCATGCCCGGCTTTTTTATGCCGGATTGTTCCCAAAAACTTCCCTCCGCTCCGCGCGCTCTATACTTATCATTTTGCACGATATTTTTGTCGGAGGACGCCGTGCCGTGGATCCTGTTGCTACTGTTTAGCCTGTTTAGCGCGCCATCACTTGCTGTAACCCTTCCCGGCGTCACCACCGGAACCACCGCCACCCAGCAAAATGCGCCGCCAGAGCCAGACGCTGAAAAGAAAAAAGCCGCTTACGGCGCGCTTGCCGACGTGCTTGAGAACGACACGTCCCGGCAGGAGCTGATCGATCAGCTGAGGAAGGTGGCCGCCACGCCGCCTCAGGATCCGGTTCCTGCTATTGCGCCGCCGGAAGCCGAAGAAGAAAAGACGGTGCTGGAAAACGTCACCGACATCAGTCGCCGCTACGGGGAAGCCCTGTCGTCGCGTTTTGCCCAGCTCTATCGCAACCTGGTTGGCACCTCACATAAGCCTTTTAATCCTCACACCTTTTCCGCAGCCGCTACCCAGTTTGCTATTCTGGCTGGCGCCGTCTTCATTTTTTACTGGCTGTTGCGCCTGTCTGTCTGGCCGCTTTACCGGAAAATGGGCCAGTGGGGACGCAAAAAGAATCAGCATAAAAGCAGCTGGCTGCATCTTCCGGCAATGATTACCGGGGCGTTTGTCATCGATTTGCTGCTGCTGGCCCTGACGCTGTTTGTCGGTCAGCTGCTGGCTGACCGACTTAATACCGGAAACAAAACCATCGCGTTTCAGCAGGGACTGTTCCTCAATGCGTTTGCCCTGATTGAGTTCTTTAAAGCCCTCCTGCGGTTGATCTTCTGCCCACGCGTGCCGGACCTTCGCCCCTTCGCCATTTCGGATCAGAGCGCCAAATACTGGGCGGTGCGGCTTAGCGTGCTGAGCGGGTTGATTGGTTATGGCCTGCTGGTTGCCGTGCCGATTATTTCCAACCAGGTTAACGTGCAGTTCGGGGCGCTGGCGAACGTGCTGATCATGCTGTGCATTACCGTCTGGGCGCTGTACCTCATCTTCCACAATAAAAAAGCGATCACCGACAGCCTGCTGCACCTGGCCGATCGCTCCCTCTCCTTTTTCAGCCTCTTTATTCGCGCCTTTGCGCTGGTGTGGCACTGGCTGGCCAGCGCCTATTTTATTGTGCTCTGTTTCTTCTCCCTGTTCGACCCGGGCAATAGCCTGAAATTTATGATGGGGGCGACGTTCAAAAGCCTGGCGATTATCGGCATCGCGGCCTTTGTCTCTGGCCTGCTTTCCCGCTGGCTGTCGAAAACGATCACCCTGTCGCCGCAGGTTCAGCGTAACTACCCGGAACTGCAAAAGCGGGTGAATGGCTGGATGACCGTATCCCTGAAGGTGGCGCGTATTCTGACGGTCTGCGTGGCAATTATGCTGCTGTTGAACGCGTGGGGGCTGTTTGATTTCTGGAACTGGCTGCATAACGGCGCGGGGGAAAAGACCGTTGATATTCTTATTCGTATCGCGCTGATCCTGTTTTTCTCCGCCGTCGGCTGGACGCTGCTGGCAAGCCTTATCGAAAACCGTCTGGTGTCGGATGTCCACGGCAGGCCGCTACCGAGCGCCCGCGCCCGCACGCTGCTAACCCTGTGCCGCAACGCGCTGGCGGTGATCATCAGTACCATCACCATCATGATTGTGCTGTCGGAAATCGGCGTGAATATCGCCCCGCTGCTGGCGGGTGCCGGTGCGCTGGGGCTGGCGATCTCCTTCGGTTCTCAGACGCTGGTGAAGGATATTATCACCGGCATTTTTATCCAGTTTGAGAACGGGATGAATACCGGGGATCTGGTGACCATCGGTCCGCTCACCGGCACGGTCGAGAGGATGTCCATTCGCTCCGTCGGCGTGCGTCAGGATACCGGCGCGTACCACATTATTCCGTGGTCATCGATCACCACCTTTGCCAACTTTGTGCGCGGCATTGGTTCGGTGGTGGCGAATTATGATGTCGATCGTCACGAAGATGCAGATAAGGCGAAGCAGGCGCTGCGGGATGCGGTGAACGAACTGATGGAGATGGAGGATATTCGCGGGCTGGTGATTGGTGAACCATCGTTCGCGGGCATCGTCGGGCTGACGAACACTGCCTTTACCCTGCGCGTGTCGTTCACCACCCAGCCGCTGAAGCAGTGGACGGTGCGCTTCGCCCTCGACAGCATGGTGAAAAAACACTTCGATCTGGCGAACGTGAGAGCGCCGGTGCAGACGTATCAGGTATTGTCGCCGCCCGCTTCGCCGCTCCCTCCGCAGGAGCCGACGCTGTAAACGAGCCGGGTGGCGGCTTCGCCTTACCCGGCCAGAGAAACGATTATTTGCGGCGTTTGTTATCGTCCATAAAGGACCAGGCAATAAAGCGGCTCTGCTTCTGGCCCTGCGCCATCTCTTTTTTAACCACTTTCACCGCGCCGACGTCGGTCAGCGCGCGGTAAAGCGGCGGCAGGTTATCGCCACGGGAGACCAGCGTGGTAAACCATTTCACCTGACGACCGAAGCCCTTACTCTCGGCAATCATGCGCAGAATAAATGCCACTTCCCCGCCCTCGCACCACAGCTCCTGCTGCTGGCCGCCAAAGTTCAGCGCGCCATCTTCAGCCTGGCCCAGGTTACGCCGCTTGCGTTCACTTCCCGCACGAGCGGAGGCGGCGGAGTCGTGGAATGGCGGGTTGCACAGGGTGGCATCATATTGTTCGTTCTTATGAATAATGCCGTTGAAAATAGCAGCGGCATCCTTCTGACGACGCAGACGAACGGCCCGGCTTAACCCCGGGTTAGCGTTGATAATGGCCTGCGCGCTGGCGAAGGCCTCGGCACCGATCTCGCTACCGGTAAACCGCCACTGATATTCATGTGCGCCTATCAGGGGGTAGATCAGGTTCGCGCCCGTACCGATATCAAGCACGGTGGCCTGTTTTGGCACCACGCCGCCATTGTCATCCGCCAGCAGATCGGCAAGATGATGGACGTAATCCGCACGTCCTGGCACCGGTGGGCAGAGAAAGCCATCTGGGATGTCCCAGTGCGTAACGCCATAAAAATGGGCCAGCAGCGCTTTGTTCAGCGTCTTAACCGCCAGCGGATCGGCAAAGTTTACCGACGGTTCACCGGCTGGTGTCTGAACAATAAAATCCTGCAATTCGGGGCAGCTCAGGCACAGGGCTTTCATGTCGTAGCGGCTACGGTGGCGGTTACGCGGGTGCAATCCCGGCTTTTGGGAAGTCATGGCATTCTCCTTTAAACAGCCACGTAAGATACCCTGTGACGGCGCGGGGGTAAATATCTGTCTGAGTCGCACAAAAAAACGACAAAAATCATCGACCTGTATGTCTATGATCTGTCAACAAATTGTCAGAATTTATCGTTCAAAAAATAAGCAGATCATCATCAAATTTTTGCGCTAAATCACACGCGTCAGGCTTCTAAACTTAAGAGGAATCACCTGTTGTTTCCCCTGAGGATGTGATTATGAAAAAATATCTGACCTTTATTATTGCGGGTGCGCTGGCAGGCGCATCGTTCTCAGCCTGGTCCGTTCAACCTCTGACAGACAGCAACGACACCAGCCAGCTACGTGCGGCGGGGACGGTCTCTGTCAGCCGGGCAAGCAACCTTGATGACCTTCAGGACAAGCTGGCCGAAAAAGCGCGTCAGGAAGGGGCTAAAGGCTTCGTGGTGAACGCTGCCGGTGGCGATAACCATATGTACGGCACCGCGACCATCTATAAATAATCGATTTCCTTCCCACACTGCATCTGCCAGGCAGATGCAGTTCTCATTCCCTTCCTTCGCCTTGACTGTGCGTTTTTTAACCCCATATTAAGATGAATGGCTTAAACAGATCAGGAGAACATGATGGCTTCCGGCTGGGCGAATGACGACGCCGTTAACGAACAGATCAACAGTACTATTGAAGATGCGGTCGCGCGTGCTCGCGGTGAAATTCCACGCGGCGAAAGTTTGACGGAATGCGAAGAGTGCGGAGATCCGATTCCTGAGGCACGGCGTAAAGCCATTCCTGGCGTACGGCTATGTATTGCCTGTCAGCAGGAGAAAGATTCGAAAAATGCGACACATTCAGGATATAATCGCAGAGGATCGAAAGACAGCCAGTTACGTTGACTTTCCTTTACCGAAGTTAACCGCGCCAGCCGTTTACTTTACGCTCACGACTTTTAGCGAAACGCGTAGCAAATCGTGCCCTTCCGATGGCTTCTGTAAAGCGCATCCACAAGAAGTGTCAATTCCGCTTCTGAATTTATTAATAATCAATAAGTTATTTGTCATTCAATTTTTTTGAGCAACCACGTCAATTCTCTTCGATTTTATCTTCCGCTAAAAACCGTGATACTTATCACATCGACGGAACATCGTCCCTTTAACAGAATAACCTGCGAGAATTGACCTATGAAAACCATCAAATATGCTGTTGCCGCTGTTGCCCTGTCCGCTCTCTCTTTCGGCGCTTTCGCCGTAGAGCCAGTCTCCTCTACTCAGGCACAGGATCTGAACAAAATCGGGGTGGTGAGTGCTGAAGGCGCGACCACGCTGGACGGTCTGGAAGCCAAACTGGCGGAAAAAGCAGCCGCTGCCGGCGCAAGTGGATACACCATCACGTCCACTAACGGTAATAACAAACTGAGCGGTACTGCGGTTATCTACAAGTAATCGAACGAATTATGCTCCACCCTCACCATACCCTCTGGTGAGATGCTCCAACCCTCATTGACCCTGTTGTTGTTACCCTTGTTTGCCCGTCCGCCACTGGACGGGCTTTTTTTTACTTAAACGACTGTGCCACGCGCTGCAATCCGGCTTCCACGGATGCCACTTCCCCTGCCGCCAGCAGGCAGCAGGCCATTTGCAGCTTGATCGACTGAGGAACCGGCACCTTTCCGGCCAGACACTGTACGATCCAATGCGCGGTGACCTGCGGATCTTTTGACTCGGGCAAGATCACATCGCAGTTCTCTTCCCCACGTTCCAGTACGACCCGCGTCCCGGCAGGCTCAATCAGCATCAGCTGTGGACAACGCTGCGGGTTGGCATAAACCTCCCCTTCCGTCCCGTGCATCAGCAGCGCCCGCCCGCCGATTTCGGCAAAAAATTGTCCGACCCGCGTCACGTACTCCGGATGGGAGACGCTGGAAAGACGTAGCGCGGCGTCTTCGGCAAACGGCGTCGCCAGCTTCGCCAGGGTGTGGGCGCTGTTACGTACTCCCATTCGCCATCGCATGTCCAGCTGCTTTTCCAGCGGCGGGCAGAGCGCGCGCACGGGAATATAGACCGGCTGGTTCCCCTCCAGTTTGGCCTGCGCCTGGCCAGCATGGAGAGTAGGTTCGATGCCTAATAATTCCAGAATGGTTTCTGTCAGCACGCGCGTTGGATCTTCGCTCACGCCATGCACCACCACCGGGAAACCGAGTTTCTGCAACAGAATAGCCAGCAGCGGCGTGAGGTTTGCCTGCTTACGCGCGCCATTGTAGGTCGGGATCACTATCGGCATCGGCTTCGTGACGGGCGGGGTTAAACGCATCGTCTGCGACTGCATGGCCTCATAAAAACCCCGCATCTCCGCCTCACCTTCCCCTTTGATGCGCAGCGCAATCAGAATGCCGCCCATTTCCAGCTCCGGCACGTCGCCATTCAGCATATGCGTGTACAACGCACGGGCCGTTTCCTGGTCCAGATCGCGAGCATGGTTTTTCCCACGCCCTACCTCTTTGATAATTTTGCGGTAATCCACGACATTTCTCCTGACAGCATCATCTTGTTAACAATATAGCCCGATGGACACGCACCCGATAGTGTTTTGTGATCATTATCAACCTGCTGTTTTCAGATAAAAAAATAAACTCAAGCATTATTTGCAATATTTGTGATTGGGACAAAAGATTCGTCTCTGTCCTTTTTTTGATTAAATAAACATCGAAAAGTCATTAAAGGTCAACGGTGAAAACGTCCAGGCAACGTTTTTGCCAGAAACATATCGGGATTTACTATGAACAAGGTTGCATTAGGGTTGTTTATCGCCGCAACGGTGGGATGTTCTGCATCTGCATTTGCGGCAACCAACGGTGAAGGGCAGATTAATTTCACCGGAGAAATTATCGATTCTGCTTGCCAGGTCGTGAATGGATTAAGTAATCCATTAGATGTTCAGTTGGGAAAAGTATCTAAAACGGTATTTACCGGTGCAGGCTCTACCAGCACATTAACGAAGTTTGATATTAAGTTAACCAATTGTCCGGAAACCGTAACCTCGGCAGCGATTAACTTCGGTGGTACCCCGGATGCGGATAATAATGCCGCGCTGGCGTTAACGCCCGATACCGATGCAGCTACCGGTGTGGCTATTCAGCTGGTTGACACGTCCGGGCAGCCTGTCAGCCTGTATACCCCTTCGAAGCAATATCCTTTAGCCTCCGGCACGGCGGTTAACGATCTGGAGTTCGGTGCGCGTTATATTCAAACCCAGGCGGCAGTCACCGCGGGCCCTGCTAACTCTGTATCAACCTTCACCGTTATTTATAACTGATCTTATCAATCCTGAGATATTAATGCTTTTGCGAGCATTAATATCTCATCTTTTTATTGAGAAATCTTTATGCGCCACGGTTATTTACTGAGCATTCTTTTACTGGTAGCAGCCTCGGCACAGGCGGGGGTCGTGATTAATGGCACCCGGCTGGTCTATCAGGGAGATAAAAAGGAATCATCTCTCGGTCTTTCAAACCCGGATACCACGGATTATCTGGTGCAGTCCTGGGTCGATTCTGGCGGTAAAAACCAGGCCAAAGCCCCGTTCCTGATCACCCCGCCGCTTTTTCGACTGGATGCGAAAGAGGATAACGTCCTGCGCGTAGTCCGTACGGGAGGAAATTTACCGGAAGACAGGGAATCTCTGTACTGGCTGAATATTAAAGCGATCCCGTCCTCGAAGCATGTCGAAGGGGTAAATACGCTGCAAATTGCCATTAATACCCGCATTAAATTGCTCTATCGCCCGTCAGCGGTAAAAGGCAGACCAGAAGATGTGGCCGATAAACTTGAATGGCATCGCGAAGGGAATGATTTAGTGGTGAATAATCCCACACCTTTCTTTATGAATTTTCAGACCGTCACCCTGAATGGACAGAAAGTCAAAAAAGCCACCTGGGCTGTGCCGAAAACTGAAACGCATTTTGCTTTACCTGGCAACGTCGGAGGTTCTACCGTCGCGTATTCCATTATTACCGATTACGGCAGCATCAGTCAGACATGGTCTAAACCCGTTCATTAATCGTATTACCCGGTAATAAAATCATCATGTACAGCCATAAAAAGCCGTTCACCTGCCGATTTTCGTCATTGCTGATGGCTATTTGTTGCCTGGCAATGGCGATCTTTGCGCAGCAGGTTTTGGCTGATGATTATTTTAACCCTGCCCTGCTGGACATTGATAACCCGCAGCAGGGAAAGACCGATCTGTCTGTCTATGAAAAAGGTCCCGGCCAGGCACCAGGTAAATATCAGGTCGCGATCTTTATCAATAACAATAAAATTGATACCCGCGACGTGACCTTCAACTTAGTTAAAGATCCACAGGGCACCAGCACGCTCCAGCCTTGTTTTACACTGGACGAATTAAAGAGCCTCGGGATCAAAACGCAAAAATATCCGCAGCTGAGAGCAGAAGGTCAGTGCGCCGATCTACACGCCATCCCTTCGGCATCCGCGACCTTTCGCGTGCGCAATCAGCAGCTGCTGCTGAGCATTCCGCAAAAGGCGCTCGGTCAGGTACCTCGCGGTTACATCGACCCGAAAGAGTTTGACGAAGGGATCAACGCGGGCCTGCTTAATTACAGCGTCAACGCCAGCCAGAGCCATGCGCGCCAGCAGGGTGAAGAGAATAGCAGCAGCCAGTACGTTAACCTGCGTCCCGGCTTCAACATCGGGGCATGGCGCGTTCGTAACTACTCCACCTGGAATCGCAGCACCACGGGTCATGAGGAGGAACAGAAATTCACCTCCGTTTATACCTATGCGCAACGCGATATTGTGGCGATGAAAAGTGACGTGACGGTGGGCCAAAGCACCTCACCTTCCGACGTTTTTGACAGCGTCCCCTATACCGGCGTGGAGCTAAAATCCGACAGCGACATGCTGCCGGACAGCGAGAAAGACTATGCCCCTATTATTCGCGGCAGCGCCCACAGTAACGCGCAGGTGGTGGTACGCCAGAACGGTTACATCATTTATCAGAACACGGTCGCCCCCGGCGCGTTCGAAATTAACGATCTCTACCCCACCGGCAGCAGCGGCGATCTCCAGGTCACCGTGAAAGAGACCGACGGCAGCGAAAGCCATTTCGTCGTGCCGTTTGCCTCCGTGCCGGTATTGCAGCGTGAAAAAAATCTGCGCTACAGCGTGACTGCCGGACGCTACCGTTCTTATGACAACGACGTCGAGAAGACCCCGTTTGCCCAGGGCAGCGCCATCTACGGTTTACCCTACGGTTTCACCGCCTACGGTGGCGTGCAGCAGAGCAGCCATTACCAGTCTCAGGCGGCTGGCGTCGGGAAAAACATGGGCGATCTGGGGGCGTTCTCCATTGACGTAACCCGCGCCAGAGCCCTGTTGAAAAAACAGCAGTCCAGCAAGGGTCAGTCATGGCGCATCCGTTACAGCAAAGATTTCGCCGGTTCGGGCACCAACTTTACCCTTGCGGGCTATCGCTATAACAGCAAGGGGTTTTACACCCTGGACGACACCATGGAGTCGTATACCCGCTCCGACGACTGGTCTGCTCCCCAGCAGCGCCGCGCCCGTACCGAAGCCACCGTTGACCAGACGCTGCCAGAAGGCTGGGGGTCGGTCACGCTGAGCATGGTGAAGGAAACTTACTGGAGCCAGAGCCAGAACATGACCTCCCTGAGCGTCAGCTACAACAATAGCTGGCACGGGGTGAGCTACAGCCTCAGCTACAGCATGAACAAAAACACCCAGGACAGCGATGAAGACGGTAACGAGGTGACAAACGACAACCAGTTCTCGCTGAGCGTCTCGGTGCCGCTGGACCGCTGGATGCATAACACCTGGGCCACCTACAACCTGAACAACACCAAAGACGGCACGACGCAGAACATCGGCCTGAACGGCACGGCGCTGAAAGAGGACAACCTGAACTGGAACATCCAGGAAGGGCTGAGCAGCATCGGCAGCGGTAACTCCACCAGCATCAACGCCGATTACAAAGCGACATATGGCGAAGTGAGCGCAGGCGTCAGTCAGGATAAGTATCAGCAGACCCTGAACGTCGGTTTGCAGGGCGGCGTGGTTGCCCATGCGAACGGAATCACCCTGAGCCAGCCGCTCGGTGACACCATCGCGCTGGTGAAAGCGCCGGGCACGCACGGAACCCATATCACGAACCAGACGGGCGTCGAGACCGACTTCCGCGGCTACACCGTCGTGCCGTTTGTTACCGCGTATCGCCGCAACACCATCGCGCTGGATACCGAAACGCTACCGGACAACGCCGACGTCACCCACGCGGCGCAGATCGTGACGCCAACCCGCGGGGCCGTGGTGCGCGCCAGCTTTAACACCCGCGTGGGTAACCGCGTCCTGATGACGCTTACGCAAAAGGGTAAACCGCTGCCCTTCGGCGCAACGGTCACCACCGAAGATAAGGACAGCGAATTTATTGTCGGGAATGACGGCCAGACCTACCTCTCTGGTCTGCCGCAGCAAGGGCATCTCTACGTTTCCTGGGGACAGGGGGCGAACGAGCACTGCGTCGCTGACTATGCGCTAACGGATGAGAAAGAGAAAACCAGCATCATTAACGCTGCCGCGCAGTGTCACTGATCCACCGTTCAGGCTAACGATTATGCAAATGATTAAACAGTGCTTTTTCTTACTGGTTCTGGGAACCGCCGCGTTATTTATGCCGCATGCGAAGGCGACCTGTACTACCCCAGACCTGCCGAAAATGATCAACGTGGCCTCTATCTCCGTTCCCACCACGCTGGCCGTTGGCGAAACGATCCCGGGTACAGAGCAAATCGCCCATATCGCCGGTAATTGTGACAATGCGGAAGATAAGGGGCTGGAAATTGTCTCTTGTTACTACGGCACTGGGTCTGAGATTCCAGGCCTGAAGGGTGTCTACGATTCGGGAGTCCCTGGGATCGGTGTGGCCCTGATGAACGATCAGGGGCAGCGCATCAGCGGAGCCGGAGGCGTTAACTGCATTTCCACAGGAACGCCGTTGGGTTATGTTTCCAGCGATGGCAAACAGACCTTTAATTTCGACGTTACGCTGGAGTTGGTCAAAACCAGCGATACCGTAGCGTCAGGCACGCTGAATCAAAGTCAGACCCGTTTTGGGATCGGGGTTTATCACCACGAAGGGCTGGGCGATCCCAACACCATCTCCTATGCAGGCAACGTTATTCTGAAAGAGGTCACCTGCTCCGTCCTGCCGAAAAACCTGACGGTCAATCTGGGGGATTTCCCGGTCAGCGATTTTATCAGCGTGGGGATGCTCTCTTCCCCGGCACGAAACTTTGACGTCACGGTGAACTGCAACAGCACCGTACAGCCTGAAGTGAAAATTACCAGCTCAAACGGCTATGAAACGGCCTTCGAAGGGGTGCTGAAACTCACGCAGCAGACCGGCGTCGCGACGGGCGTCGGTGTCCGAATGCTGTTCGACGACAATATCGCCACCTTTGATACCTACGTTAACACCCGGAGCGAAGCCATTGCCAACGAAACGCTGACCATACCGTTTGAGGTGCGTTACGAGCAGGTCAGCGACGTGGTCACTCCCGGTCCGGCCAACACCGTTGCCACCATCACGCTTGCTTATAAGTAACTGACATGAAGAAGATAATTGCGTTTCTGGCGCTGGGGCTGATCGCCCAGGCACACGCCGAGGATATTCAGATCCAGATGACGGGTAACATTTACGCCAATACCTGCATCATCGACAGCGCCAGCCGGAACCTGACGGTGGATTTAGGTCAGGCGGCATCCGGTGATTTTAAAGACGTGGGCGATACCGGCGAGTGGAAAGACTTCTCCCTGTCAGTATCCCACTGCCCGCCAAGCCTCGCGCTTGCCACCGCCTACTTCTATGGACAGGCGGACAGCACGCACCCCACTAAATTAGCCAATATCGGCAGCGCAAAGGGGCTGGCGCTGGAGCTGGCAGACCGGCAGGACAAAATACTGATTGCCCCGCAGGCCGCCTTTAACGCCGCCATCAATCCGAGCGACCACACGGCAACCTTTCCCCTGTCCGCGCGCTACTACGCCACCTCAATGCCCGTCACTGCCGGGACGTTCAGCAGCGTGATTCAGGTGACATTCACTTACCAGTAGGACCGCGCCTCTTTGCACGGATGCTTTTTGTACGCCCGGCAGAGGGTTTTGCCGGGCGTTTTTTTACCTCCGGCACTTCTGGCTGCTCAATCGGGAAGATCGGCAGCGCATTCAGCAGCCGTTGGCCGTAGTTTTTGGTGAGCAGTCGTTTGTCATAAATCACCACCTCGCCCCAGCAGCCGTGGCTACGGATCAAGCGCCCGACCTGCTGAATAAGGTTAAACGACGCCGCAGGCAGGCTTTGCACTTCAAACGGATAACGGTTCAGGCTTTTCAGCCATTCGCCTTCGGTGATCACCACCGGGCTGTCGATGGGCGGGAAGGCAATTTTATGGATATGCACCTGCGTCAGGTAGTCACCTTTCAAATCAAGCCCTTCCGCAAAGGACTGTAACCCCACCAGCACGCTGCGCTCGCCGTTATCAATGCGTTTACGGTGGGTTTCCACCAGCCGATAACGCGGCTGATCGCCCTGCACCAGCAGGAGCAAGCGCAGATCGGTGACGTGCTCCAGGAAGCGTTGCATCGCGCGGCCGCTGGCAAACAGCACCAGCATACCGGGGTATTTTTTACTCTCAACCTGCTCGCGGAAGTAGGCCGCCATTTCCGCAATATGCTGCTCTTCGTTATCGATAAGCGGCTCATAGTTCATGCGCGGGATCACCAGCTTGCCCTGCTCACAGTGGTTGAACGGCGAGTCCAGGGCCACAAAACGGTCCCCCGCTTTCTCTTTCAGGCCGCTCATTTCCTGCAACCTTGAGAAGCTGTTCAGTGAACGCAGGGTCGCCGACGTCACTACCACGTGCGGCACGCTGCGCCAGATCAGCTTTTCCAGCTGATCGGCCACGCGGATGCCCACGCAGTGGAAGAAAAGATGTACCTGCCCGTCTCGCACTTCGCGGGTGGCCCACTTTGTCACCGGCGCGCCGGACGCCTGCGCCATTGAGGCCAGCCGCCAGAGTTTGCTCTGCGCCTCAAACATGCCCAGCGCACGGTTCATTTGCAGCAGAATGCGGTGCAAACGCACCACGTCATGGGTACCGGTTTTCTCGCTGAGATCATTTAAGAACATCTCCGCCAGCCCGCGCAGCTTTTCAAGGTGCTTCGCCAGCTGCTGACAAATTTCCATCACTTCCTGCGGCAACTCCCCCATCGCAAAGCGGTGTTCTGCCTCCTGGGTGGCGGGGAGATACAGGTTAAGAATGTTATTCAGCGAGGCGATGAGGCCGTACACCTCTTCACAGTGCTCGCTCAACCGCTCCGGAACCGCCAGCGGCGGCGTGGTTTTCGGGCGGAACTGCTCCATGCAAGTTACCACCAGCTTACAGAACAGATCCAGTTGCAGGCGAAACCACGGGGCGGTAATTTCCGCGCTCATCTCCAGCGCATCCCGCGCCACGTCGGGCAGATGATGACCTTCATCGAGCACCAGCAGCAGGTTTTTGGGCTCCGGCAGGACCGCTTCACTCTCCAGTGCGGCCATCACCAGCGCATGGTTGGCGACAACCACCTCCGCTTCCTGAATCTCACGCCGGGCAACAAAGAAAGGGCACTCGCGGTAGTAGTGACAGTTGCGGTTCAGGCAGCTCGCTTTATCGGTGCTGAGCCTGCGCCACAGGTCGTCGCCGATCGCCTGGCTGGTGTGATCACGCAGGCCGTCCCACCTGTAGCCGTCGAGATCGGCCTTCAGCTTTGCGCACTGCTCCTGCTCCGCCTTGTTGTTTGGCGTTAGCTCGTCATCAAGAAACGCGAGCAGATCCTGCTGGGAGGGTTCACTGCTGGCCAGCGCCGCCAGATTGCGCGGGCAGACGTAGCGCCCGCGACCAAAGGCGGCGGTGAAGCGTAAATCGGGGATAATTTTGCGCAGCAGCGGCAAATCTTTGCTGAAGATCTGATCCTGCAAGGCCACGTTGGCGGTGCTGACCACCAGCGTTTTGTCCTCCTCCCGCGCGATGGCGATGCCGGGAATGAGATACGACAGGGTTTTCCCGACGCCGGTCGGGGCTTCAATCGCCAGATGTCGCCCGTCGTCCCCGGCGAGCGTTTTTGCCACGTCGGCAATCATCTGCCGCTGCGGCGCTCGGGGGATAAAATCGGGGATCTGCTGCTGTAGCGCCTTATACCAGGCGCCTATTTGCGCTTTCAGCGCAGCGGTTAAAGCCATCGGAAAACCTGAAATACTGTATAAACAGCCACTATTGTGGCACTTTCTCTCCGCTGCCGCAAAAAGAAAAGCCCGGCTTTACGACCGGGCTTCCAGATTACTGCGGGTTAGCAGGTTTACGCGGGCGGCGTCGGCGCTGCCCCTCGCCTGCCGGTTTCCCTTCGCCGCTACGCCACGGGTTTTCACCGGCTGGTTTGCTGTCGTTATTACGACGCGGCGGTTTGCCCGAAGATTTCGGCGCGCCACCTTCTGAACGACGCGGCTGCTGACCGCGACCACCGCCGCCCTGACCGCGTCCGCCACCCTGACGACCGTTCTGAATTGGCTCGGCTTTGATCGACGGGTCCACTTCATAGCCCGGGGTTTCAATGCGCGGGATCTCTTTCTTCAGCAGGCGTTCAATGTCGCGTAGAAGCTTGTGTTCATCCACGCAAACCAGAGAGAGCGCTTCCCCGGTTGCCGCCGCACGGCCGGTACGGCCGATACGGTGAACGTAATCTTCCGGCACGTTTGGCAGCTCGTAGTTCACCACGTGCGGCAGCTCTTCGATATCCAGACCGCGTGCGGCGATGTCGGTTGCCACCAGCACGCGAATGTCGCCAGATTTAAAGTCCGCCAGCGCACGGGTACGCGCGCCCTGGCTCTTGTTACCGTGGATCGCCGCGCTGCGGATGCCGTCTTTATTCAGCTGTTCCGCCAGGTGGTTGGCGCCGTGCTTGGTGCGGGTAAAGACCAGCACCTGCTGCCAGTTGCCCTGACCGATCATCTGGGAGAGCAGCTCCCGCTTGCGCTTCTTATCTACGAAGTGAACGTGCTGCGTCACCTGCTCGGAGGCGGTGTTGCGGCGCGCGACTTCCACTTCCAGCGGGTTATGCAGCAGCTTTTCCGCCAGCGCCTTGATCTCGTCGGAGAAGGTCGCGGAGAAGAGCAGGTTCTGACGACGCGTCGGCAGCTTCGCCAGCACGCGGCGAATGTCGTGGATGAAGCCCATATCCAGCATACGGTCGGCTTCGTCCAGCACCAGAATTTCGATGTTATCGAGCTTCACCGCGTTCTGGTGTTCCAGATCCAGCAGACGCCCCGGCGTTGCCACCAGCACGTCCACGCCGCCGCGCAGCTTCATCATCTGCGGGTTAATGCTTACCCCGCCGAAAACTACCAGCGAACGAATGTTGAGGTAGCGGCTGTATTCACGCACGTTCTCGCCAATCTGGGCCGCCAGCTCGCGGGTTGGGGTGAGGATCAGCGCACGCACCGGACGACGGCCTTTGGCGTGCGGCTGGTTTTTTACCAACAGCTCCAGCAGCGGCAGGGTAAAGCCCGCGGTCTTACCGGTACCGGTCTGCGCGCTTGCCATCAGGTCACGGCCCTGCAAAACGGCCGGAATGGCCTGCTGCTGGATAGGGGTTGGCTCAACGTAGCCCTGCTCTGCGATGGCGCGCAGAATTTCCGGGTTCAGACCAAGGGAATCAAAAGACATAAAAACTCCGAACCGCCCCGACCATCACAGGTGTAGTTTTCAGGGAGATATAACGAATAGAAGGACAAAAACCACAATGTCGCGAAGGTGCGGAGTGTAGCAGCTTTTGTGACGTGGCGCATAAAATATCCCCGGCGATGACTCGACGTTTGCGCAAATCAGGCATAATCTTAATCAATCGATTGATTAATTTTTAATGCTGCTATGAATACAACCCCAACGACAACCAAAGGCGAACAGGCGAAAAGTCAGCTTATCGCCGCCGCGCTGGCGCAGTTTGGCGAGTATGGTCTGCATGCCACCACGCGGGATATCGCCGCTCAGGCCGGGCAGAATATTGCGGCCATCACCTACTATTTTGGTTCAAAAGAGGATTTATACCTCGCCTGCGCCCAGTGGATCGCGGATTTTATCGGCACCAGCTTTCGCCCGCACGTGGAAGAAGCCACCGCGCTGTTCAGCCAGCCAGAGCCTGACCGGGCTGCCATCCGCCAGCTGATCCTTAACGCCTGTCACAACATGATCCGCCTGCTGACGCACGACGATACGCTGAACCTGAGCAAATTTATCTCCCGCGAGCAGCTCTCCCCCACTGCCGCGTACCAGCTGGTGCACGATCAGGTGATCGCCCCGATGCACAGCCATCTGACCCGGCTGATCGCCGCCTATACCGGACGGGACGCGAGCGATACCGACACCATTTTGCATACCCACGCCCTGCTGGGCGAAGTGCTCGCCTTCCGTCTGGGGCGTGAGACCATCCTGTTACGTACGGGCTGGACACAATTCGATGAGGATAAAGCCGCGCAAATTAGCCAGGTCATTACCTGTCACGTTGATCTGATCCTGCAAGGCTTAACGCAAAGGAGCCAGAAGTCATGAAAAAACCTGTCGCCATCATTCTGGTGGTTGTTGTCTTGCTTGCCGCGGGAACAGGCGGCTGGCTGTGGTATCAGAGCCAGCAGGATCGTGGCCTGACGCTGTATGGCAACGTGGATATCCGCAACGTCAACATGAGCTTCCGCGTTGGCGGACGGCTGGCCTCGCTGAACGTTGACGAAGGCGATGCCATCAAAGCCGGGCAGACGCTGGGGATGCTGGACAAAGCCCCGTTTGAGAACGCGCTGATGCAGGCAAAAGCAGGCGTCTCCGTCGCACAGGCGCAATACGACCTGATGCTGGCGGGCTATCGTGACGAAGAGATCTCCCAGGCGGCCGCTGCCGTTAAGCAGGCAAAAGCCGCCTATGACTATGCGCAGAATTTCTATAACCGTCAGCAAGGCTTATGGAAAAGCCGTACTATTTCCGCCAACGACCTGGAAAACGCGCGCTCATCCCGCGACCAGGCACAGGCGACGCTGAAATCTGCCCAGGATAAGCTAAGCCAGTACCGCACCGGTAACCGTGCGCAGGACATTGCCCAGGCGAAGGCCAGCCTTGAGCAGGCGCAGGCGCAGTTAGCCCAGGCGGAGCTGGATCTGCACGACACCACGTTAATCGCCCCGTCTGACGGCACGCTGATGACCCGCGCCGTGGAGCCGGGCAGCATGCTCAGCGCGGGCAGCACCGTGTTAACGCTCTCCTTAACCCGTCCGGTGTGGGTGCGCGCTTACATTGATGAGCCGAATCTTGGCCAGATGCAGCCGGGCCGCGAACTGCTGCTCTATACCGACGGTCGCCCGGACAAGCCCTATCACGGCAAAGTGGGCTTCGTCTCTCCTACCGCCGAGTTCACGCCAAAAACCGTTGAAACCCCGGACCTGCGTACCGACCTGGTGTATCGCCTGCGCATCATCGTCACCGATGCGGACGACGCGCTGCGTCAGGGCATGCCTGTTACCGTGACCTTAAACGACGGGGAACGACATGAATGACGCGGTTATCCAGCTCAACAATCTGGTCAAACGCTTCCCGGGAATGGCTAAACCGGCGGTCGCACCGCTGAATTGTACGATTCAGAAAGGCTATGTGACCGGGCTGGTGGGGCCGGACGGCGCGGGTAAAACTACGCTGATGCGGATACTGGCGGGATTGCTGAAGCCGGATGAAGGCAGTGCCAGCGTGCTTGGCCTCGATCCGATCAAAGACGACGCGGCGCTCCACGGCATGCTCGGCTATATGCCGCAGAAGTTTGGTCTGTACGAAGACCTGACGGTAATGGAAAACCTCAACCTGTACGCCGACCTGCGCAGCGTCACCGGCGAAACCCGGGAGAAAACCTTCGCCCGCCTGCTGGAATTTACCTCGCTCGGCCCGTTCACCGACCGGCTGGCGGGCAAGCTCTCCGGCGGGATGAAGCAGAAGCTGGGGCTGGCCTGCACGCTGGTGGGCGAACCGAAGGTGCTGTTGCTGGATGAACCCGGCGTCGGCGTGGACCCGATTTCCCGCCGTGAACTGTGGCAGATGGTGCACGAGCTGGCGGGTGACGGCATGCTGATCCTCTGGAGTACCTCATACCTTGATGAAGCAGAACAGTGCCGCGACGTGCTGCTGATGAATGAAGGCGAACTGCTCTATCAGGGCGAACCCACCGAGCTGACGCAAACCATGGCCGGGCGAAGTTTTCTGCTGCACAGCGCGCAGGAATCCAACCGCACGCTGCTGCAACGGGTGCTGAAGCTGCCCCAGGTGAGCGACGGGATGATTCAGGGCCGTTCGGTGCGCGTGATCCTCAAAAAAGAGGCCACCGCCGACGATATCCGGCGTGCGCAGGGGATGCCTGAGATCGACATGACAGAGACCGCGCCGCGCTTTGAAGATGCGTTT
This sequence comes from Enterobacter sp. CRENT-193, assembly GCF_002787395.1. Lineage (NCBI taxonomy): Bacteria > Pseudomonadati > Pseudomonadota > Gammaproteobacteria > Enterobacterales > Enterobacteriaceae > Enterobacter > Enterobacter sp. CRENT-193. The sequence continues at coordinate 4,189,128 of NZ_CP024812.1, forward strand.
ATCGATCTGCTGGGCGGGGCGGGAACCTCAGAATCACCGCTTGGCGCCATTCTGCACACGGTGGAAGGTACGCCGGGCGAAACGGTCATAGAAGCGAAATCGCTCACCAAAAAATTCGGCGATTTCGCCGCCACCGATAACGTCAATTTTGCCGTGAAGCGCGGCGAGATATTTGGCCTGCTCGGGCCGAACGGCGCAGGGAAATCCACCACCTTTAAAATGATGTGCGGCCTGCTGGTACCAACCTCCGGCAAAGCGCTGGTGCTGAACATGGATCTCAAAGTCAGCTCCGGCAAGGCGCGCCAGCACCTGGGCTATATGGCGCAGAAGTTTTCGCTCTACGGCAACCTGACGGTGGAGCAAAATCTGCGATTTTTCTCCGGCGTCTACGGCCTGCGGGGACGGGCACAGAATGAGAAGATCGGCCGCATGTGCGACGCCTTCGGCCTGACCGATATCGCCTCACACGCTACCGACGCTCTGCCGCTTGGCTTCAAACAGCGGCTGGCGCTGGCCTGCTCACTGATGCACGAGCCGGATATCCTGTTTCTTGATGAACCGACTTCAGGCGTGGATCCCCTCACCCGCCGTGAATTCTGGTTGCATATCAATAGCATGGTGGAAAAAGGCGTGACCGTGATGGTCACCACCCACTTTATGGACGAGGCGGAGTATTGCGACCGTATCGGGCTGGTCTATCGCGGCAAGCTGATTGCCCACGGCACGCCGGATGACCTGAAAGCGCAGGCCGCCGACGACGCGCAGCCAGACCCGACCATGGAGCAGGCGTTTATCACCCTCATTCACGACTGGGATAAGGAGAATACTCATGCGCAGTAACGCCCTCTCCTGGCGCCGGGTGCGCGCCCTGTGCGTTAAAGAGACGCGTCAGATCGTGCGCGATCCCAGCAGCTGGCTGATTGCGGTGGTGATCCCCCTGCTGCTGCTGTTTATTTTCGGCTACGGGATTAACCTCGATTCCAGCAAGCTGCGGGTCGGGATTTTGCTGGAGCAGCAGAGCGAAGAGGCGCTGGACTTCACCCACGCCATGACCGGCTCGCCCTACATCGATGCCACCATCAGCGACAGCCGGCAGGAACTGATCCAGAAAATGCAGGCCGGAAAAATTCGCGGTCTGATCGTCATTCCGGTCGATTTTGCCGCTAACATGGCACGCCCGGGCGCCGATGCGCCAATTCAGGTGATCACCGACGGCAGCGAGCCGAACACCGCGAACTTTGTGCAGGGTTACGCGGAGGGGATCTGGCAGCTGTGGCAGATGCAGCGCGCCGAAGACCGGGGGGAGGAGTTTGAACCGCTGATTGACGTGCAGACACGCTACTGGTTTAACCCCGCCGCCATCAGCCAGCACTTTATTATTCCGGGCGCGGTAACGATTATTATGACGGTGATCGGCGCGATTCTGACCTCGCTGGTGATCGCCCGCGAATGGGAGCGCGGCACCATGGAGGCGCTGCTTTCAACTGAAGTGACGCGCGTCGAGCTGCTGCTGTGCAAGCTTATTCCCTACTACTTCCTCGGCATGCTGGCGATGCTGCTCTGCATGCTGGTGTCCGTCTTTATCCTCGGCGTGCCGTACCGCGGCTCGCTGGTGGTGCTGTTCTTTATCACAAGCCTGTTTTTACTCAGCACGCTGGGGATGGGGCTGCTCATCTCCACCATCACCCGCAACCAGTTTAACGCCGCGCAGGTGGCGCTGAACGCCGCTTTCCTGCCGTCAATAATGCTCTCAGGGTTTATCTTCCAGATAGACAGTATGCCTGCCGTCATCCGCGCCGTGACCTACATTATCCCGGAGCGCTACTTCGTGAGCACGCTGCAAAGCCTGTTCCTGGCGGGGAATATTCCGGTAGTGCTGATTATCAACACGCTGTTTTTAATGGCGTCGGCGGTGATGTTTATCGGGTTGACGTGGATGAAAACCAAACGGCGGTTAGATTAAGGAGCGCGCATGTTTCACCGTTTATGGACACTGATCCGCAAAGAGCTGCAATCCCTGCTGCGCGAGCCGCAGACCCGCGCCATTCTGGTGCTGCCGGTGCTGCTTCAGGTTGTACTGTTTCCGTTTGCCGCCACGCTGGAGGTCACCAACGCCACCATCGCCATTTACAACGAAGACAATGGCAAGCATTCCGTCGAGCTGACGCAGCGTTTCGCCCGCGCCAAAGCCTTTACCCATGTCCTGCTGCTGCAAAGCCCGCAGGCGATCCAGCCCACCATCGACACGCAGAAAGCATTATTGCTGGTGCGCTTCCCGGCGGATTTCTCCCGCAATCTGGATACCTTCCAGACCGCGCCGATGCAGCTGATCCTCGACGGGCGTAACTCCAACAGCGCCCAGATTGCGGCGAACTATTTGCAGCAGGTAGTGAAGGACTACCAGCAGGAGCTGATGGCGGGCAAACCCAAACCCAACAACAGCGAACTGGTGGTGCGCAACTGGTATAACCCGAATCTGGACTACAAGTGGTTTGTGGTGCCGTCGCTGATCGCCATGATCACTACCATCGGAGTGATGATTGTGACCTCTCTCTCCGTCGCCCGCGAGCGCGAACAGGGCACGCTGGATCAGCTGCTGGTCTCGCCGCTCGCCACCTGGCAGATATTTGTCGGCAAGGCGGTGCCGGCACTGATTGTCGCGACGTTCCAGGCCACCATCGTGCTGGGGGTGGGAATATGGGCGTACCAGATCCCGTTTGCCGGATCGCTGGCGCTGTTTTACTTCACGATGGTGATTTACGGCCTGTCGCTGGTGGGGTTTGGGCTGCTGATTTCCGCGCTATGCTCAACGCAGCAGCAGGCGTTTATTGGGGTGTTTGTCTTTATGATGCCGGCGATTTTGCTTTCTGGGTACGTTTCGCCAGTGGAGAACATGCCGGTGTGGTTACAGGATTTGACGTGGATAAACCCGATTCGTCACTTCACGGATATCACCAAGCAGATCTATCTGAAGGATGCGAGTCTGGATATTGTGTGGGGAAGTTTGTGGCCGCTACTGGTCATCGCGGCCACTACGGGCTCAGTGGCCTATGCGATGTTTAGACGAAACATCGCGTAGCTTTTTCTCTTTGGTGAGCAACGACACCACCGCGGGTCCTGCGAGGATAGCCAGACCCGCCAGGGCCAGCAGCAGGTTGTTTTGCAGCACGCGTGACAACAGCCACAGGACGATCATTGCCGCACCAAAATACCAGGTGGTGGTGAGCTCTTCGAGCACATCTCCCACTTCGCGCCAGCGCGCGTCGTGGTGACGCTGTAAAAACAGCATCGACAGCACGGTCACGCCGTAAACCACGCATAACCCTAAGCCAACACGCACCAGCGTGCCGCTCATCCAGCCCATCACCAGTACGGCCACGACCAGTAAATGCAACATTATCTGCCAGCAACTCAAACCGGTTGCGACACGAACGCGTTGTTGCCACTTCATGGCTTCTCTCCTGAAGGATTTTTCTCTGCTAATTCAGACTACCGCACTTTACGGAAAATTCCGTAACGCCGCATCTTTTTGTGACGCCTACTACACTTTATTTTCATCGGGATAGTCACCCAGGAAGGTGTTTATGAGCAAAAAAACGCAGCATTTCTCGCTTAAGGTGCTGACGATAAACATTCATAAGGGCTTCACAGCATTTAACCGCCGCTTCATTTTACCGGAGCTGCGCGACGCGGTACGCACCGTCAGCGCCGATATTGTCTGCCTCCAGGAGGTCATGGGCGCGCATGAAGTGCACCCGATGCATTTCGAAAACTGGCCCGACACGCCCCACTACGAGTTTCTGGCGGATACCATGTGGAGCGATTACGCCTACGGGCGCAATGCGGTCTACCCGGAGGGGCATCACGGTAACGCGGTGCTGTCGCGTTTTCCTATCGAGCATTATGAGAACCGGGACGTCTCCGTTGGCGAGAGTGAAAAACGCGGGCTGTTATACTGTCGTATCACCCCCCCAGAGCTCGATTTTCCCGTTCATGTAGGCTGTGTTCATCTTGGCCTGCGTGAAGCCCACCGTCAGGCCCAGCTACAGATGCTGGCAGACTGGACAAATGCGCTGCCGGAGGGCGAGCCCGTGGTGGTGGCCGGTGATTTCAACGACTGGCGACAGCGTGCCAACCATCCGCTGAAGGTGAATGCGGGGCTGGAGGAGATTTTTACCCGCGCACGCGGTCGTCCCGCGCGAACGTTTCCGGTGCGCTTCCCCGTGCTGCGCCTTGACCGTATCTACGTAAAAAATGCCCACGCCAGCAGCCCGACGGCGCTGGCTTTACTCAACTGGCGACATCTCTCCGACCATGCCCCACTCAGCGCGGAGATCCACTTATGAAATGCACATGGCAGGAAGGTAACCGTATTACGCTGCTGGAAAATGGCGATAACTATTATCCGGCGGTTTTTGAGGCGATTAGCCACGCACAGCAGAAAGTCTTTCTGGAAACGTTTATCTGGTTTGAAGATGACGTGGGCAGGCAGTTGCATAGCGCACTGCTGCATGCCGCTCGTCGCGGTATAAAAATCGAGGTCCTGCTCGACGGATATGGTTCGCCGGATCTCAGCGACGAATTTGTTAACGAGCTCACCGCCGCAGGGGTGGTGTTCCGCTATTACGATCCCGGCCCGCGTCTGTTCGGCATGCGCACCAACCTGTTCCGCCGTATGCACCGCAAAATTGTGGTGGTGGATGAAACGGTGGCCTTCGTTGGCGGCATTAACTACTCCGCCGAGCATATGTCGGATTACGGTCCCGAAGCGAAACAGGACTACGCGATCCGTATCGAAGGGCCGGTAGTGCAGGACATCCAGCTGTTCGTGCTGGAAAACTTACCCGGCAAGGAGGCCGTCCGCCGCTGGTGGCGACGCCGTCATCGCCCGGAGGAGAACCGCAAGCCCGGCGAGGCGCAGGCCCTGTTCGTCTGGCGTGATAACGAGGAGCATCGGGACGATATCGAGCGTCATTACCTGAAGATGCTGGCGAACGCGAAGCGCGAGGTGATTATCGCCAACGCCTATTTCTTCCCCGGTTACCGGATTTTGCATGCCATGCGCAACGCGGCCCGACGCGGCGTGAGCGTGAAGCTTATCGTGCAGGGTGAGCCCGATATGCCGATTGTGAAGGTGGGCGCGCGTCTGCTCTATCGCTATCTGGTCAAAAGCGGCGTGCAGATCTATGAATATCGCCGCCGCCCGCTGCACGGCAAAGTCGCCGTGATGGATGACCACTGGGCGACCGTCGGCTCCAGCAACCTTGATCCGCTGAGCTTATCGCTGAATCTGGAAGCGAACCTCATCATCCACGATCGCCAGTTTAATCACACCCTGCGCGATAACCTTCAGGGTCTTATTAATAAAGACTGCGTGCGTGTGGATGAGTCCATGGTGCCGAAACGGAGCTGGTGGAACGTGGGCATCGGCGTGGTGGTGTTCCACTTCCTGCGCCACTTCCCGGCCATGGTGGGCTGGCTGCCCGCGCATACGCCGAAACTGGCGCTGGTGGATCCGCCTGTGCAACCCGAAATGGAAACCCAGGACCGCGTAGAGGCGGAAGATGGAGGGAAAACCTGATGTCAAAATCTCATCCTCGCTGGCGGCTGGCGAAAAAAATCCTGACCTGGCTGTTCTTTATTGCCGTCGCGGTCCTGCTAGTGGTGTATGCCCAGAAGGTGGACTGGGAAGAGGTGTGGAAAGTTATTCGCAACTACAACCGGACAGTCCTGCTGGGTGCCGTTGGGCTGGTGATTGTGAGCTACCTGATGTACGGCTGCTATGACCTGCTGGGACGCGCCTACTGCGGTCATAAGCTTGCCAAACGGCAGGTTATGCTGGTGTCATTCATCTGCTACGCCTTTAACCTGACGCTGAGCACCTGGGTGGGCGGGATTGGTATGCGCTATCGCCTGTACTCCCGCCTTGGCTTACCGGGCGGCACCATTACGCGTATTTTCTCCTTAAGCATAACCACCAACTGGCTGGGGTATATTCTGCTGGGCGGGGTGATTTTCACCATCGGCGTGGTGCAGCTGCCTGCGCACTGGTACATCGATGAGGCCACTCTGCGCATTCTGGGCATCGTACTGCTGCTGATCATCGCGGCCTACCTGTGGGCCTGCGCCTTTGCCAAACGTCGTCACATGACCATTAAAGGCCAGAAGCTGGTGCTGCCGTCATGGAAGTTTGCCGTCCTGCAAATGGTGGTTTCCAGCGCCAACTGGATGGCGATGGGGGCCATTATCTGGCTGTTAATTGGCGAAGATGTGAATTACTTCTTTGTGCTGGGCGTGTTGCTGGTAAGCAGTATTGCCGGGGTGATTGTGCATATTCCGGCGGGTATTGGCGTACTGGAAGCGGTGTTTATCGCGCTGCTTGCGGGGGAGCATGTGTCTCACGGGACGATTATCGCCGCCCTGCTCGCGTACCGCATGATCTACTACTTCCTGCCGCTGGCGCTGGCAACGGTCTGTTATCTGGTGCTGGAGAGTCGGGCCAAGAAGCTGCGCGCGAAGAACGAGAAGGCAATGGCAAAATAAAAGCAAAACGGCAACTTCGTTGCCGTTTTTAGGGTTTGTTCCCTCTCCCTGTGGGAGAGGGTCAGGGTGAGGGCATCAGACAGCGCCACCCTCACTAACGACGGTTGCCGAAGATACGCAGCAGCATCAGGAACAGGTTGATGAAGTCCAGATAAAGCGTCAACGCGCCCAGAATCGAGTATTTGCGCAGGTTTGAACTGTCACGAACATCAATTTGTTCACCGATGTTTTTGAGCTTCTGGGTGTCGTAGGCGGTTAAGCCCACGAAGATCACCACCCCGATATAGGTCACCGCCCACATCAGCGCGTCACTTTTCAGCCACAGGTTCACCAGCGACGCCAGCACAATCCCAATCAGCCCCATAAACAGCATGTTGCCGAAGCCGCTCAGGTCACGTTTGGTGGTGTAACCGTACAGGCTCATCACACCGAACATCCCGCCGGTCACCACAAAGGTGCTGGCGATGGAGGAGTAGGTGTAAACGATGAAAATACTGGAAAGCGTCAGCCCGGTCAGCGCCGAATAGAGCATAAACAGCGTGGTCGCCATACCCGAGCTGAGCTTGTGCACCAGCCCGGAGAGCACAAATACCAGCGCCAGTTGCGCAATAATCAGCCCAAAGAAGGTGATTTTGCTGGAGAAGATAAACATCATCAGTTCAGGCGTGTTTGCCGCATACCACGCGATAAACGCGGTAAGCAGCAGGCCAACCGTCATCCAGCCATATACCTGAGCCATGTAGGTTTGCAGCCCGCTACGGGTCTGCTGAACTATCGAATCGGAACGCGGAAATCGGTCCATGATTCACTCCTGATTAAGTAAACACACATGTTAAGACTAACACATCCACGTAAACCTGTTACCAACGGCTGGCGGCATGCTTATCGCTGTCGCGTGATTCCACCCAGCGCTCACCTTCCGGCGTCGCTTCACGTTTCCAGAACGGCGCTTTGGTTTTAAGATAATCCATGATGAACTCCCCCGCCGCAAATGCACTCCCGCGATGGGCGCTGGTGACGCCGACAAACACAATCTCTTCGCCGGGCCACATTTCGCCGATGCGATGGATAACCGTAACGCGTCCCAGCGGCCAGCGGCCTCTCGCCTCTTCGACAATGGCCGCCAGTGATTTTTCGGTCATCCCCGGATAGTGCTCCAGCGTCAGCGCTTTTACGCTGTCGCCGAGGTTGTGGTTACGCACTTTTCCGGTAAACGTCACGACCGCGCCGTCTTCATCGCGCTCTGCCAGCCAGCTGTATTCGGTACCGACGCTAAAGCGCTCAGGGCCGACCAGAATTCGGGTTTCCGTCATCTTAACCCCCTGTTACCGGCGGGAAGAAGGCCACTTCGTCCCCATCGGCCAGCGGGTGGGTCAACTCCACCAGCGTCTGATTCACGGCGGCCAGCAGTTTGCCTTCATCCAGCGCCAGCGCCCAACGGTCGCCTTGCGCCGCCAGATGCGCGCGCAGGGCGGCGACGTTTTCGAAAGAGCCGTCCAGCGTCAGGCTGTCGGTATTGACCAGCTCACGGACCTGGGCAAAAAAAAGCACCTTAATCATGGCTTTCTACCTTAAAATCGCCGGATTTGCCGCCGCTTTTTGCCAACAGACGCACCGGGCCAATCACCATATCTTTCTGCACCGCTTTACACATGTCGTAGATGGTCAGCGCCGCCACGGAGGCCGCCGTCAACGCCTCCATCTCCACGCCGGTTTTCCCGGTTAAGCGGCACAAGGACTCGATACGCACGCGATTATGCGCCGGCTGCGCCTGCAAATTTACCTCCACTTTGCTGAGCATCAGCGGATGGCAGAGCGGAATGAGGTCCCAGGTACGTTTAGCGGCCTGAATACCAGCGATACGGGCGGTGGCAAACACATCACCCTTGTGATGGCTGCCGTCGATAATCATCGCCAGCGTCTCCGGCAGCATGGTGATGAACGCTTCAGCACGCGCCTCGCGCACCGTTTCGGCTTTGGCGGAGACATCCACCATATGCGCTTCGCCAGCGGCGTTTATGTGGGTCAGTTGTGACATAGCTTATTTCTTTAAATGGGGATGGAAGTTACACGGACGGGTACGAGCATCCAGCTGCGGGGCAATAATGTTTTCCCACGCGGTGCGGCAGGCTTTGGTCGACCCCGGCATGGCGAAGATCAGCGTCTTGTTCGCCACCCCCGCGACAGCACGGGACTGAAGCGTAGAGGTACCAATCTCTTCAAACGAGAGCATGCGGAACACTTCGCCGAAGCCTTCCACTTCGCGATCGAACAGCGGGAGCAGCGCTTCCGGCGCCTGGTCGCCTGCGGTAAAGCCGGTGCCGCCAGTGATCAGCACCACCTGGACGTCATCGTTCGCAATCCACTGTGAGACCTGAGCGCGAATGGCGTAACGGTTTTCTTTGACGATCGCTTTATCAACAATCTGGTGTCCGGCTTCGTGTGCCGCCTCGCGCAGCCAGTGGCCGGAGGTATCATCCTCTTCACCACGACGTTCGGAAACGGTAAGAATAGCAATGCGTGTCGGGATAAATTCCGCGCTTACTTGACTCATCTTCTGGTTCCTTCTAAAGCCTGATTACCCGCCGATATAGGACAGGTTCTGAGTAATGCCGGTGTTGCCCTGATGCAGGAAATGGGTCTGCTTTTTGTGCGTCAGCGCCTCGGAAATGCGTGCTTCAAGCGCGTCCTGTTGAGCGTCATCTTCCAGCAAATCGCGCAGATCGACGCCGCCATCCCCGAACAGGCAAAGATGGAGCTTGCCAACGGAGGAGACACGCAGGCGGTTGCAGCTGGCACAGAAGTCTTTTTCATAGGGCATGATCAGGCCGATTTCGCCTTCATAATCCGGATGACAAAAAACCTGCGCCGGGCCATCGCTGCGCTGGCGGATCTGATGGATCCAGCCGCGTTTCAGCAGCTCGTCGCGCAACACCATGCCGGAAATATGGTGACGGCGGAACAGCTCGCTGCCCTCGCCCGTTTCCATCAGCTCGATAAAACGCAGTTGAATGGGACGGGATTTAATCCACGCCAGGAAGGTGTCCAACTGATGGTGGTTTACGTCGCGCATCAGCACCGTGTTGACTTTGACTTTTTCGAACCCGGCGGTAAACGCCGCATCGATGCCGTCCATCACCTGGCGGAACTTGTCCTGACCGGTAATGGCGTGAAACTGCCGGGCATCAAGGCTGTCCACGCTGACGTTGATCGCCGTCAGCCCCGCATCGCGCCAGTACGCCACGTCACGCGCCATGCGGTAACCGTTGGTGGTCACCGCGATCTGGCGGATACGTTCGTTTTCACGCACGGCGGCAATAATGTCAGGGAAATCACGACGCAGGGAGGGCTCTCCCCCGGTAAGACGCACTTTTTCCGTGCCGAGTTCCGAGAACGCACGCGTAACGCGGCGTACTTCATCCACGGAGAGAAAGCCATTATTGGTGACGCTGCCCGGCTTGTAGCCATCGGGCAGGCAGTAGGTGCAACGGAAGTTGCACACATCGGTAATCGACAGACGCAAGTAGTAAAACTTACGCGCGAAAGCATCAGTAAGTTGTGAAGCCATGTACACCTTTCCAGATCGGGAGGCACAGTCATTTCTTTCTGTACCCTGGTGGCAAATCCGCCACGGCCAGGGCGCCATATCTCTCGACACAGGCGCCAGGGCTAGAGTGTATGTTTTCAGTTTTGAAAACGTGGTTATGGCGATAGTAGCGTGGAAATCGCCACTTCGCCATTGTCGCTTTTCGCTATATAAATTTATACATAACGATGTTATCGTGCATTTTCACTACAGAATACGCAAAAACAGCGCTTTCGCATTGATATACGTCATTATGGATTGTGAGAGGCATCGTCTTTTAGGAGTAGTTGCGTTACTGTGACGCAAGCTTAACAGGATAAGGAATAAGTATGCGCAATCGCACTTTTGCGGATCTGGACCGCGTGGTCGCTCTTGGCGGAGGTCACGGGCTGGGACGGGTTATGTCGTCGTTATCGTCACTGGGCTCACGCCTGACGGGCATCGTGACAACAACGGACAACGGCGGCTCAACCGGGCGGATCCGACGTGCTGAAGGCGGGATAGCCTGGGGCGACATGCGCAACTGCCTCAACCAGCTCATCACTGAGCCAAGCGTGGCCTCGGCGATGTTTGAGTACCGTTTTGGCGGGAATGGCGAACTTTCAGGCCATAACCTTGGAAATCTGATGTTAAAGGCGCTGGATCACCTGAGCGTGCGCCCTCTGGAAGCGATCAATTTAATTCGTAACCTGCTAAAAGTGGATGCGTTCCTGATCCCAATGTCCGAACAGCCGGTAGATTTGATGGCGATCGATGCTGGCGATCACGAAGTGTATGGTGAAGTGAATATCGACCAGCTTCTTCTGCCGCCAAAAGAGCTGATGACCTACCCCAGCGTACCCGCAACGCGTGAAGCGGTAGAAGCGATTGGCGAGGCCGATCTGATCCTGATTGGGCCGGGAAGTTTTTACACCAGCCTGATGCCGATCCTGCTGGTGAAAGAGCTGGCGCAGGCGCTGCGCAGAACGCCTGCGCCCATGGTCTATATCGGTAATTTAGGCCGCGAACTCAGCCCGGCGGCGGCAAGCCTGTCGCTGGCGGATAAGCTGGACCTGATGGAACAGTACGTTGGTAAGAAAATTATCGATGGTGTCGTGGTCGGACCGAAAGTGGATGTATCAGGGATTGGCGATCGCGTGGTGGTACAGGAGCCGCTGGAAGCCAGCGATATTAAATATCGCCACGACCGCCATCTGCTACGCGAGGCGCTGGAGAAGGCGATTCAGGCATTAGGTTAGGTTCGTTTTGTGCGGCCTGATGCCCTCACCCCGGCCCTCTCCCACAGGGAGAGGGAGAAAACGCCACCGGGCAAAAAATTCACGATGCCGCAATAAACAGATCCCGCAGCTGATGCAGCTGATCGCGGATTTGCGCAGCCTCTTCGAACTCCAGGTTCTGCGCATGCTGCATCATCTGCCCTTCCAGCTCGTGGATCTTCTGCTGCAACGCTTTCGGCGTCAGCGCGACGGTATCCTCTTCCACCACTGAACGGGCCTTGCCGCGGCCTTTCGCTTTGGTCTTCGCAATGTTCTGACCCAGCGCCAGGATATCCACCACCTTCTTGTTCAGCCCCTGCGGCGTGATGCCGTGCTCTTCGTTATAGCGCTGCTGCTTCTCGCGACGACGTTCCGTTTCGCCAATCGCTTTGGCCATCGACGGGGTGATTTTATCCCCGTACAGGATCGCCTTCCCGTTGACGTTACGCGCGGCGCGGCCAATAGTCTGGATCAGCGAGCGCTCGGAACGCAGGAAGCCCTCTTTGTCCGCGTCCAGAATCGCCACCAGCGACACCTCCGGCATATCCAGACCTTCTCGCAGAAGGTTAATTCCTACCAGCACGTCGAACTCGCCCAGACGCAGATCGCGGATGATCTCCATACGCTCCACGGTATCGATATCCGAGTGCAGATACCGCACCTTCTCGCCGTGTTCTTCCAGATACTCCGTCAAATCTTCCGCCATACGTTTGGTGAGCGTGGTAACCAGCACGCGCTCGTTGATGGCGGAACGGGCACGTATTTCCGAGAGCAGATCGTCCACCTGCGTCGCCACCGGACGCACCTCGATAATCGGATCCAGCAGCCCGGTCGGACGCACCACCTGGTCCACCACGTCATCACCGGATTTTTCCAGCTCGTAGTTGCCCGGCGTCGCCGATACGTAGATGGTCTGCGGAGCAAGCGCCTCAAATTCTTCAAACTTCATCGGACGGTTGTCCAGCGCTGACGGCAGTCGGAACCCGTACTCCACCAGCGTCTCTTTACGCGCGCGGTCACCGCGGTACATCCCGCCGATCTGGGGGATCGTAACGTGGGATTCGTCGATCACCAGCAGGCCGTCCGCCGGAAGGTAGTCAAACAGCGTCGGCGGCGCTTCGCCCGGCCCGCGCCCGGAGAGGTAGCGCGAGTAGTTTTCGATGCCGGAGCAGTAGCCCAGCTCGTTCATCATCTCCAGATCGAACTGGGTACGCTGGCTCAGGCGTTGCTCTTCCAGCAGCTTATTGTTCGCCAGCAGCACCTTGCGGCGGTCCGCCAGCTCAATTTTGATCTCTTCCATCGCCTGCACGATACGCTCGCGTGGCGTCACGTAGTGCGTTTTCGGGTAGATGGTGAAGCGCTGGATCACCGACTCGACGTGACCGGTCAACGGATCGAACAGCGACAGGCGTTCAACCTCTTCGTCGAACAGCTCCACGCGCAGCGCCATGTCGTCCGATTCCGCCGGGAAGATATCAATCACCTCGCCGCGCACGCGGAAGGTCCCGCGCTGGAACGCCTGATCGTTACGGGTGTACTGCAACTCCGCCAGACGGCGCAAAATCGCCCGCTGATCGATGATCATCCCCTGCGTCAGGTGCAGCATCATCTTGAGATAGAGATCCGGATCGCCCAGGCCGTAGATCGCCGACACCGAGGCCACCACCACCACATCACGACGCTCCAGCAGCGCCTTGGTCGCCGACAAACGCATCTGCTCGATATGTTCGTTCACCGAGGCATCTTTCTCGATAAACGTGTCGGAGCTGGGAACGTAGGCTTCCGGCTGGTAGTAGTCGTAGTAGGAGACGAAATACTCCACCGCGTTTTCCGGGAAGAACTCTTTCATCTCACCATACAGCTGCGCCGCCAGCGTTTTGTTCGGCGCGAGGACCATCGTCGGACGCTGGAGATCGGCAATGACGTTGGCAATGGTGAAGGTTTTGCCCGAACCGGTAACCCCCAGCAGAGTCTGGTGCGCCAGCCCGTCCTCCAGCCCCTCTTCCAGGCGACGAATAGCCTCGGGCTGATCCCCGGAAGGACGGAAAGCAGAATTCAGTTTAAACGGTTTACTCATGGGCGACGACCTGATGACAGAATAAGCGGCAGGTGAGTAATTTTACTCGTTGTGGCCAGGATTGCCAGTAAAAAACACTGGATGAAAAACCAGTAGCGTGTCAGGATATTTAGCGTAGCGCAGAGAGGATTAGAGCGTTCGCGAGCCAAATTTCGACTGTGACAAAATAAAACACCAGCCTCAGGGGGTTATCCCCAGAACTATTACTTTTTTAACATTTGTCAAGGGCGGTTATGAAAGTTTTATGGCAACAGGTGTCGCTGGCGTTGAGGGAATTGCTTTTATCTAATTCGTTAAAAAATAAAGACTAATTTATTAAGCCGCGTTTCCCATCAATTTGGTCGTAACCCGCGTATTCTCTCGCTTATCGCGTGTTTTCTAACTCTAATGCACAAGGTTATCCACAGGAATAGTGGATAACTGCCTCCAGCCCGTACAGCATGCACTTCAGCAAATTCCCGGTTTTTCCCACGAAGCGGCAGTAAAAAATTTTTATCACTCTTTTTTGCCTGAAAAACGTTCATTTTTTCATAAGCAACTGGCGAGATCTTAATCACAATTCTGTCATTTCTCCTGCACCACGATTCGACATACGCGGCACCGGGAATGTGCATTTCGTATAAACGTACTGCTTTTGATAGTGAGTTATTCCTAAAAATGGCCTTTTTTTAATCATTATGAAGTTCCTGGCAGGCGTTTTGCAGACATCACTCTGTGCATCACCCCCACACATTTTTAAGGAGAGAAAGATGTTGAGTCTGCGTGCTGTAAATCAGTTTTACGGAAGCCAACATACGCTATGGAACGTGAATATCGATTTCCCGCAAGGCATCTGTACGGGCATTGTTGGCCTGCCTGGCATGGGTAAATCCACGCTCATGAACTGCATTACCGGAAAGGTGCCCGTTGAGAGCGGCACCATCATCTGGCATGAGGCTGGCGCGCCGCCGCGTAATTTGCTCAGCCCTGCGTCAGCATTCACGGCGCCGCCGACGATAGGCTACGTCCCGCAGGATCGGCGGATATTTTCCCAGCTGACCGTCGATGAAAATCTGCATATCGCTATGCGGGCGACAGGGAAACCTGACCCGACATCAAAAAGTGACGTGTATGCCCTGTTTCCGGAGCTCTATCCGCTGCGACAGAGCCGTGCCTCTTCGCTGTCCCCTGACGACCAGTATCAGCTGGCCCTCGCCAGTGCGCTGGTTAATCGCCCGCGCGTGTTGATTCTGGATGAGCCCATGCATGGCGCAGGGCATGGTTTCGCGCGCAGGCTGGGGCAGCTGCTGGTGCGGCTGAATCGGGAGCTGGGAATGACGGTGCTGTTAGCTGAGCAACAGCTGTCGTTTATCCGCCGGGTAGCGGATCGTTTCTGCATGCTCTATCGCGGGCGTAACGTGGCACAGGGCCACGTTAACGAGCTGGATGACGACCTTATTGCGCACTGGATGGCGCGGGACATAAGGCGCTAAGGTCAAGATAGCGTCCGGTTTCCGCCTGCTCTGCGCCGTCGGCAAGCCACGGGATCTCGCCGAGAAACGGCGCAGGCAGCCCCCGCTTCAGCGTCGCCAGATACTCAGCATGACGTTTACCCGGCGCAACCACGTCATTGGCAATCCACCCTGCCAGACGCAACCCGGCCTGCTGCACGGCCTGAGCGGTCAGCATGGCGTGATTGATACAGCCAAGCTTCACGCCGACCACCAGAATGACCGGAAGCTGCTCGGCCTGCACCCAGTCAGCAAATGTCTGCTCGTCGGACAGCGGGGTAAACCAGCCGCCAGCCCCCTCCACCAGCACCCAGTCGGCCTGCGTTTCCAGGTCGCGTAACCCGGAAGAGAGCACCGAAAAATCAATCGGACGATCTTCATCGGCGCTGACGATGTGCGGCGAGGTGGGTTCAGCAAAGGTATAGGGGTTCACCGCAGAATAGGCCAGCGCAAGGCTGCTATTACGCTGTAGCGCCAGCGCATCGGTATTGCGTAAGCCTTCCGGCGTCATCTCGCTGCCGGAGGCTACGGGCTTATACCCGGCAGTTGTTTTCCCCAGCAGACGCGCCGCCTGCAACAGCGCGGCGCTGGCAACCGTTTTACCGACTTCAGTGTCCGTGCCGGTAACAAAATAACGTTCAGTCACGTTCAATAATCCCATGACAAAGATGATAAGAGAGCGGGAACCGGCCCCGCTCCTGCGGCCAGGTCAGCTCGAGACGCTGGAGTTGGCCGCGGGTAAGGGGTTTCTTCTCCCGTCCGGCGTGCAGGTGCGTCGCGCCTATGCCCTTAAGCGATCGCATGGCGCTTAACGCATCGCTAAATTCGAGGGTGACGGTCTGGACCACGCTGCGATAGCGCCAGCCTGCCAGCGCCTGAGTGACCTGTTCGTGCGAGAGAAACCGGTTGGCATGAGGCTGTGCATCCACTGCCCTCCACGCCTGATTCAGCTCCGGCAACGAACTTTCCAGCAGGGTGGTAAAGGCCACCGCTCCGCCGGGCCGCGCCACGCGGTATAACTCGCGTAGGGCCTGCGGCAGGCTGGCGCACCACTGCACCGCCAGATGGCTCCAGACGAGGTCAAACAGCGCATCCTCCAGCGGGATGGCCTCGATATCGGCCACCAGATAACGGTCTGCTGACTGCTGCTGGCGGGCTTCATCCAGCATCTGCGCGGATAAATCCAGCGCCGTGACGTGGCTACCTGTTGCGCGCCAGTAACGGCTATTGCCGCCTGGCCCGCAGCCTGCGTCGAGCACCTGCGCAAAACGCCCGTCACCGAGCGCGGCCAGCAGCCCGCGGGCGCTCAGGCGTTGCAGCTCATCGTGCCGTGAATAGCTTTGCGCTGCCCGGCCAAACGCGGCGGCAACGGCCTGTTTATTGACGGGAGACATACAGTGCCTCCAGAAGCGTATCGATATCCTGCGGCTCATGCGCTGCCGTGAGCGTCAGACGCAAGCGCGCGGTGCCTGGTGGCACGGTGGGTGGGCGGATCGCCGTGACCCACTGCCCGCGTTCTCGTAGCGCCTGTGCCAGCATCAGCGCCCGATGGTTTTCACCCACAATCACGGGCTGAATGGCGCTGTGCGAGTCGGTAAGCCGGTAAGACAGCTCGCTTATCCCCCGGCGAAAACGCTGAATATGGTCGGCCAGGCGCGCCCGGCGTTCAGCGCCGTCTTCGCCGCGGATCACCGCAAGCGACGCAGAGAGCGCCACGGCCTGCGCCGGGGGCATGCTGGTGCTGTAGATCAGGTGCCGGGCGAACTGCACCAGGTAATCGGCCACCGGCTCGCTGCACAACACCGCGGCGCCGCTGACGCCGAAGCCTTTGCCGAAGGTGACCACCAGCAGTTCCGGCCTGACGCGTTGCTGGTGCGCGCTTCCGCGCCCCTCCTCGCCGGTGACGCCAATGCCGTGGGCATCGTCGACCAGCAGCCAGGCGTTCTGCTGTTTTGCGACGTCATGCAAGGTGGCAAGGGGCGCGCTGTCGCCGTCCATGCTGAATACCCCTTCCGTCACCGCCAGCTGAAGCCCTGAACAGGGTTTACCCAGCAGGACGTTCAACTGAGAGGCATCGTTATGGGCAAAACGCCGCAGCTGCGCCGGGCTGAGACTGGCCGCTTCAAGCAGAGACGCGTGGCTCAGGCGGTCCGCGATGATGCGGTCGTCTTTGCCCATCAGGGCGGCAATCACCGCCTGATTCGCGGCAAAACCGGAGATAAACAGCAGCGCCCGCGGGTAGCCCAGCCAGTCGGCCAGCTCTTCCTCCAGCGCCTGATGCGCCGTGGTGTAGCCGCTGACGTGCCCGGAGCCACCGCTGCCCACGCCGTAACGATCCGCGCCCTGCTGCCAGGCGCGAACGATCTGCGGGTGCTGGCTCAGTCCCAGATAATCGTTGCTGGAGAAATTACAGAACCGCTCTCCTTCCCGGGTGAGAAAACGGCCTGCACCGTTTTCCACTACCCTGCGCACCCGAAACGCATCCGCCGCCCGCCGCTCGTCGAGCGCGGTCCTGATACGTGCCTGCCAGGTCATACGGCTGCCGCGTTGTAGAACTGGTCGGTGTCGGCGTTAAAAATCTGCTGCTCCAGCTGCTGCTGTTGCTCGTTATCCCCCACCTGTACCCCGGTCTGGTGTGGGTTCAGCCCCAGCTTGCGGAACAGCTGGACATCTTTGTCCTCTTCCGGGTTTGGCGTGGTCAGCAGTTTGCAGCCGTAGAAGATGGAGTTGGCCCCGGCCATGAAGCACATCGCCTGGGTCTGCTCGCTCATCTGCTCACGACCGGCAGAGAGGCGAACGTAAGAGGTCGGCATCATGATGCGCGCCACCGCGATGGTGCGGATGAAATCGAAGGCATCCACGTCCTCGTTATCCGCCAGCGGCGTGCCTTTTACCTTCACCAGCATGTTGATGGGCACGCTTTCCGGCGGGATCGGCAGGTTTGCCAGCTGTAACAGCAGGCCGGCACGATCTTTTACCGTCTCGCCCAGTCCCACGATCCCGCCGGAACAGACCTTGATCCCCGCATCACGCACTTTATCAAGCGTGTCCAGACGCTCCTGATAGGTGCGCGTGGTGATGATGTTGCCGTAGAACTCCGGCGAGGTATCGAGGTTGTGGTTGTAGTAATCCAGCCCCGCCGCCGAGAGACGCTGCGCCTGCTCCTCGTTCAGCGTGCCCAGGGTCATGCAGGCTTCAAGCCCCATCTCCTTCACCCCCTTCACCATCTGCTCCAGATAGGGCATGTCGCGGTCATGCGGGTTTTTCCACGCCGCACCCATGCAGAAGCGGGTCGAGCCAGCGTTTTTGGCCTTGCGCGCGGAGTCGAGCACTTGCTCGACTTCCATCAGGCGCTCGGATTCGAGACCGGTTTTATAGCGCGCGCTTTGCGGGCAATATTTGCAGTCTTCCGGGCAAGCCCCGGTTTTGATCGACAGCAGCGTGCTGACCTGAACATGACGCGGATCGAAGTGCTGGCGGTGCACCTGTTGCGCCTCAAACATCAGCTCCAGGAAAGGTTTATTGAATAATTCAGTGACTTGCGACATCGTCCAGCGTGCGTGGTGAGCCATCGGGCTTCTCCAAAGGGTTTTGTTAATTGTCGGTTCGGTTTATACTTGTAAACCTAAAACTTTTCAAAATGGTTTACAAGTCGATTATGACCCAGGACGATCTCGCCTTCGACAAGCAGCATATCTGGCACCCTTACACCTCCACGACCCGCCCCCTTCCCGTCTATCCGGTAGCCTCTGCCCACGGCTGCGAGCTGCATCTCGCCAGCGGCGAGCGGCTTGTTGACGGGATGTCCTCCTGGTGGGCGGCGATCCATGGCTACAACCACCCGCGTCTGAACGCGGCGATGAAAGCGCAGATTGACCAGATGTCACACGTGATGTTTGGCGGGATCACACATCAGCCCGCGGTGGATTTATGCCGTCGCCTGGTAGCGATGACGCCTGAATCGCTGGAGTGTGTTTTCCTGGCCGACTCCGGCTCGGTGGCCGTGGAAGTGGCGATGAAAATGGCGTTGCAGTACTGGCATGCGAAGGGCGAAACGCGCCAGCGGTTCCTCACCTTCCGCAACGGCTATCACGGCGACACCTTCGGGGCGATGTCGGTGTGCGATCCGGACAACTCCATGCACAGCCTGTGGAAAGGCTACCTGCCGGAAAACCTGTTTGCGCCAGCCCCGCAGAGCCGCTTCGACGGCGAATGGGACGAGATGGACATGGTGGGCTTCGCGCGGCTGATGGCGGCCCATCGCCACGAGATTGCCGCCGTTATTCTCGAACCGATTGTGCAGGGCGCGGGCGGAATGCGGATCTATCACCCCGAGTGGCTGAAGCGCATTCGGAAGATGTGCGACCGCGAAGGAATTTTGCTGATTGCCGATGAGATCGCCACCGGCTTTGGCCGTACCGGGAAGCTGTTTGCCTGCGAGCATGCGGGGATCGCGCCGGATATTCTGTGCCTGGGGAAAGCGCTCACCGGCGGCACCATGACGCTCTCCGCCACGCTTACCACGCGCCAGGTTGCCGACACCATCAGCGACGGTGACGCGGGCTGCTTTATGCACGGCCCGACGTTTATGGGAAACCCGCTGGCCTGCGCCGTGGCAAGCGAAAGCCTCGCCATTCTGGAGAGCGGCGCGTGGCAGACGCAGGTGGCGGCGATTGAGGCGCAGCTGAAGCAGCAGTTAAGCGCGGCGGCGGAGGCGGAATACGTCGCGGACGTCCGCGTACTGGGCGCCATCGGGGTAATCGAGACAAAGCATCCGGTGAACATGGCCGCGTTGCAGCGCTTCTTCGTTGACCAGGGCGTGTGGGTGCGACCTTTCGGTAAGCTGATTTACCTCATGCCGCCGTACAGCATTTCTGCGGATCAGCTCCGCAAGCTGACCGGGGCAGTGGTTGAAGCCGTTAACACTTCAGCGCATTTCGCGATTTAACCCCATGCGTTACACTTTCTGAATGAGTGAGTAACGAGGAAAATCGGATGAAAATCATCAGTAAAGATTTGCGCGACGGCGAAAAGCTGCCGGAACTTCACGTGTTTAACGGGATGGGTTATCAGGGGGATAATATCTCTCCCCATCTGGCGTGGGACGATGTGCCAGCGGGAACCAAAAGTTTTGTTGTGACCTGCTACGATCCGGATGCGCCAACCGGGTCGGGCTGGTGGCACTGGATCGTGGCAAACCTGCCCGCCGACACGCGCGTATTACCGCAGGGCTCCGGTTCCGATCTGGTTGCTCTGCCTGACGGTGCGATTCAGACGCGCACTGACTTTGGCAAAGCGGGCTACGGCGGCGCGGCGCCGCCAAAAGGGGAAACGCACCGCTATATCTTCACCGTGCACGCGCTGGATGTTGACAAGATTGAGGTCGACGAAGGGGCGAGCGGCGC
Organism: Enterobacter sp. CRENT-193; assembly: GCF_002787395.1. Taxonomy (NCBI): domain Bacteria; kingdom Pseudomonadati; phylum Pseudomonadota; class Gammaproteobacteria; order Enterobacterales; family Enterobacteriaceae; genus Enterobacter; species Enterobacter sp. CRENT-193. Next base: position 4,209,485 of record NZ_CP024812.1, read on the forward strand.
GATGGTAGGCTTTAACGTGCATTTCCATTCGCTGGGTAGCGCGTCGATTACGGCGATGTATTCGTAATCGTGCGGGCTGATGCCCTCACCCCGGCCCTCTCCCACAGGGAGAGGGTTAGGGTGAGGGTAAAAATCACAGCACGGAAGGCAATAACCCCACCAGCCGCCCTTCTTCCAGAAGCTGCATCGCCTTATCAATATCCGGCGCAAAGAAGCGGTCGTCATCGTAGTGCGTAACGTGCTCGCGCAGCGTATGACGCGCCTGCTCCAGCAGCGGGCTGGATGTTAGCCCTTCGCGCAAATCAATACCCTGACACGCCGCCAGCCACTCCACCGCCAGCACGCCGCGGGTGTTAGAGGCCATCTCCCACAGACGACGCCCGGCAGCCGGGGCCATCGACACGTGATCTTCCTGGTTGGCTGAGGTTGGCAGGCTGTCCACGCTGTGCGGGTGCGACAGCGCCTTGTTCTCGCTTGCCAGTGCCGCGGCGGTGACCTGGGCGATCATAAAGCCCGAGTTCACGCCGCCGTTACGCACCAGGAATGGTGGCAGCTGGGACATGTGCTTATCCATCATCAGCGCGATTCGACGCTCAGACAGCGCCCCGATTTCGGCAATCGCCAGCGCGATATTATCTGCCGCCATCGCCACCGGCTCGGCGTGGAAGTTGCCGCCAGAAACCACCTCGTTTTCCTGGGCAAACACCAGCGGGTTATCGGACACCGCATTGGCCTCCACCAGCAGCACTTCTGCCGCCTGGCGCAGCTGCGTCAGGCATGCGCCCATCACCTGCGGCTGGCAGCGCAGGGAATACGGATCCTGCACCTTCTCGCAGTTGTGATGCGAATCGGCAATGTCGCTGGTATCAGTAAGTACGTGGCGGTACATGGCAGCGGCATCAATCTGACCGCGCTGGCCGCGCACCTCGTGAATACGCGCGTCGAACGGACGACGCGAGCCGAGCACCGCCTCGGTGGTCAGCGCACCGCACACCACCGCGGAGGCGAACAGATCTTCCGCTTCAAACAGGCCGCGCAGCGCGAAAGCGGTCGAGGCCTGCGTGCCGTTGAGCAGCGCCAGCCCCTCTTTTGCCGCGAGGGTAATCGGCGTTAAACCGGCTTTTTTCAGCGCCTCTTTCGCAGACAGCCACTCGCCCTGCCAGCGCGCCTGGCCTTCACCCAGCAGGAGCAGTGACATATGCGCCAGCGGCGCCAGATCGCCGGAGGCGCCGACGGAGCCCTTCGCCGGGATCCACGGATAAACTTCCGCATTGACCAGCGCCATCAGCGCCTGGATCACGCTCAGACGAATGCCGGAAAACCCACGCGCCAGGCTGTTGATTTTCAACACCATCATCAGGCGGACGATCTCATCGTCCAGCGGCTGGCCAACCCCCGCCGCGTGCGACAGCACCAGCGAACGCTGTAAATTCTCCAGATCGTGCGTGGCGATGCGGGTCTGCGCCAGCAGGCCAAACCCGGTATTGATGCCGTAGGCGGTGCGCCCCTCCGCCACAATCGCCTCCACGCAGGCCACGCTGTCGTTAATGGCACGGTGGGCGCTTTCATCAAGGGAGAGTGTCACCGGCTGACGCCAGACGTGACGCAGCTGTTGGAGCGTCAGCGAGCCGGGAGTAAGTGTTAACGCGTTCATGCAGGCTTTCCTTGTGTGGCGGGGATCATCGGCAGGTTCAGGCCCTGCTCTTTGGCACAATCAATGGCAATCTCGTAACCCGCATCCGCGTGACGCATCACGCCGGTTGCCGGGTCGTTGTGCAGCACGCGAGCGATACGCGCGGCCGCTTCATCAGTTCCGTCACAGACGATGACCATCCCGGAGTGCTGGGAGAAGCCCATCCCGACGCCGCCGCCGTGGTGCAGCGACACCCAGGTCGCGCCGCTGGCGGTGTTCAGCAGGGCATTCAGCAGCGGCCAGTCGGAGACCGCATCCGAGCCGTCGCGCATGGCTTCGGTTTCACGGTTCGGACTGGCGACAGAGCCGGAGTCCAGGTGGTCGCGGCCAATGACGATCGGCGCGGAGACTTCGCCGCTGCGCACCATTTCGTTAAAGGCGAGGCCGAGTTTTTGCCGCCACTCCAGCCCGACCCAGCAGATACGCGCCGGCAGGCCCTGGAAGTTAATGCGCTCGCGCGCCATATCCAGCCAGCGATGCAGGTGTTCGTCATCGGCGACAATCTCTTTCACTCTGGCATCGGTTTTGTAGATATCCTCCGGATCGCCGGACAGGGCAACCCAGCGGAACGGCCCAATGCCGCGGCAGAACAGAGGACGGATATAGGCGGGCACGAAGCCGGGGAAGTCAAAGGCGTTATTCACCCCCATTTCTTTCGCCATCTGGCGGATGTTATTCCCGTAATCAAAGGTCGGAATACCCATCTTACTGAAGGCCAGCATCGCGGAGACGTGTTCCGCCATGGCGCGTTTAGCCGCCAGTACCGTGCCCTCAGGATCGGTTTCCGCTTTTTGCTGGTAGTCTTCCCACGTCCAGCCTTTTGGCAGATAGCCGTGGAGCGGATCGTGAGCGCTGGTCTGGTCGGTGACCAGATCCGGACGCACGCCGCGCGCCACCAGTTCCGGCAGAATATCCGCCGCGTTGCCGCACAGGGCAACCGACACGGCTTTGCCTTCAGCGGTGTACTTTTTGATGCGCGCCAGCGCGTCATCGAGGTTGTCGGCCTGTTCATCGACATAGCGGGTACGCAGACGGAAATCGATGCGGCTCTGCTGGCACTCAATGTTCAGGGAGCACGCGCCCGCCAGCGTCGCGGCCAGCGGCTGCGCGCCGCCCATGCCGCCCAGTCCGGCGGTGAGCACCCAGCGGCCTTTCAGTGAGCCGTTATAGTGCTGACGGCCCGCTTCCACGAAGGTTTCATAGGTGCCCTGCACAATCCCCTGGCTGCCGATGTAGATCCAGCTACCGGCGGTCATCTGGCCGTACATGGCCAGCCCTTTTGCGTCCAGCTCGTTGAAGTGTTCCCACGTCGCCCAGTGCGGCACCAGGTTGGAGTTGGCAATCAGCACGCGGGGCGCATTTTTATGGGTTTTGAATACGCCAACCGGTTTGCCGGATTGCACCAGCAGCGTTTCGTCGTTTTCGAGATTCGTCAAAGACTCGACAATCGCGTCATAGCACGCCCAGTTGCGTGCGGCGCGGCCAATGCCGCCGTAGACCACCAGCTCGTGGGGATTTTCTGCTACCTCAGGATCAAGGTTGTTCATCAACATGCGCAGCGGTGCTTCGGTGAGCCAGCTTTTTGCGGTGAGCGTGGTGCCGCGCGCGGCGCGGACATCCTGCTTGCGGTATTTATCTGACGACATTGTGTGTTCCTCATAAGGGACAGATGATGCATTTAGATATACTTGTATAGACAAGCACACACAAGGTCGGATTTAACAAAAAAGATACAATTTTGCTATATTGCGTTAGCGATCACGCTTATAAAACTTATGACATAAAGTGGCCCTGCAACCGGTAGCGATTTCCCGGGAACAGCAGCTTCGCATGCGACACAATTTGCGAGGACGACCAGGTACGACGGCGGATCAGCAGGCAGGGATCGTGCTCTTTAATACGCAACAGCTCGCATTCCTGCGGCGTGGCGCGCACGGCTTCCACGATATGCTCCCCTTCCGTCAGCGGGGCGACGAGCGAGAGATACGCATGCGGTGTGGTTTGGGTGTAATCCTGATTCAGATAGTCCGGTATCCGCTCCGCGTTGACGCAGCGATCTTCAATCTGGACCGGAATGTCGTTCTCATAGTGCACCATCACCGAATGGAAAATCCGGGTGCCCTCGGTAACGTTCAGCTCGATGGCCTGTTCGGCGCTGGCCTGCGTCTCTTCAAGCACCAGCACCTCGCAGTGGTGCTGATGGTTGCGGGCGGCAATTTCATCGGCAATGCTGCGGATTTCAAACAGCGCCGACTGTCCTTTTGGCTCCGCCACAAATGTCCCGACCCCTTGCAGGCGCACCAGCAACCCTTCATCGGTCAGTTCACGCAGTGCGCGGTTGATGGTCATTCGGCTAAAGCCAAACTGCGCGACCAGTTCGGCTTCGGACGGAATGCGGTCATGCGGGCGCCAGACGCCGGCTGCGATTTTTTCGCTGATCGCCTGCTTCACCTTTTCGTAAAAAGGCGCGGGAGGGCTCGGCTGCGGCAGGGGCGAGCGTGAAAACATCATGACTCCTTGAATGTTGTTATGCCCACCAGTGAGCAATTTGCCAGGCCAGTCGGGCGGCAAGCTTCGCCCCCTGACCGTCCCGATCGTAGTGCGGATTAAATTCCACCAGATCCGCCGCCTGTAGTTTACCGCTTCGGCAGATACGCTCAATCACCGGGAACAGATCCAGCGCCGGGATCCCCAACGCCGCAGGGGCGGACACGGCGGGCATTTCTGCGGCAGGCAGCACATCGAGGTCAACGGTGAGATAAACCCGGTCTGCCTGCGTAAGCACGCTATCCAGCGCGGATAGCGCATCCCGGCGAAAATCGAGATCTTCAACCAGCGTCACGTTCAACCGCTCAGCTTCCTCCCACAGCGCCTGAGTATTCGCCGCACGGCTTACCCCCAGGCAGGCGTAGTGAAACACCCGAGACTGAGACGCGCAGTAGTGCGCCAGCTGGCGGAACGGCGTGCCGGACGTTGCCCGTTCAGCCTTGCGTAAATCGAGGTGCGCATCCAGGTTGATCACCGCAATGCGATCGTTCGGAAAGGCGTCCAGCACGCCGCGCCCGTGCGCCCAGGCGGTTTCATGTCCACCGCCGAAAACCAGAGTACGCATCCCGGATTGCTGGCACGCGGTTATGGCCTCGCTCAGCGCCTGCTGTGCCGCCTCCAGCGCGTGGCCTTCAACATAAACAGAACCCATATCCACGAGGCGCGCATGCCCCTGATGGCTCGCCATATTCGCCAGCGCGCCGCGCAACACATCGGGCGCTTGTGCAGCACCGGGCCTGCCCTGGTTACGCTTAACCCCTTCATCACATTCAAAGCCCAGCAGGGCAATGCCTGACGGCACGGGAGAAAAGTGTTCGCGCTGCTGTATGGTCTGGAAGAGACGTTTCGCGGTGCTGGACTCGGCGCTGTCGTCACGCCCCTGCCAGACCTGCGGGGAGACGGGATGCCACAGTTTCATGCTACCTGCCCCCGAAACACGCGTTGATACAAAGGATTCCGCCCCGGCTCGTAAACCATCTCAACCGGATGATTCGCCTCCCAGACGACGAAATCAGCCACATAACCGGGCTTTAACTGCCCGTGCGTCGCAGCACGTCCTAGCGCCTGCGCCGCATGCCGCGTCACGCCAGCCCAGGCCTCTTCCGGCGTGAGGCCAAACTGGACGCAGGCCATGTTCATTGCCAGATGCAGGCTGGCAAACGGACTGGTGCCCGGGTTGTAGTCGGTAGCCACCGCCATCGGCACACCCTGCTCTCTGAGCTGCGCCACCGGTGGACGCTGGCGCTCCTGAAGAAAATAGAACGCGCCGGGGAGCAATACCGCCACCGTGCCGCTTTGCGCCATCGCCTGAATACCTGCATCATCGAGAAACTCAATATGATCGGCCGACAGCCCTTTATACTGGCTGACCAGCGCCGCGCCGCCAAGATTCGACAGTTGTTCTACATGCCCTTTTACCGGGATCCCGAGCGCGGCGGCGGCCCGGAACAGGCGCTCGGTTTGCGCCGGGGTAAAGCCGACGTTTTCACAAAACACGTCCACCGCTTCAAATAACTCTTTTTGCCACAGCGTGGGCATGATCTGCTCACAGACCAGCGCCAGATAGGCATCCGGATCCTGTCGGTACTCGGCAGGAACGGCATGCGCGGCCAGCAGCGTCGGGCTGATATCGACCAGATTATTCAGGCTGAGCTGGCGGGCAACCAGCAGCATTTTCTCTTCGGCTTCGGCATTCAGACCGTATCCTGATTTGATTTCAACGGTCGTTACGCCTTCATTCATCAGCCGCTGGAGTCGCTGCTGCGCCACCGTCAGGAGCGTTTCCGGCGAACTGTTGCGGGTGGCCGTGACCGTGGCGTTAATTCCGCCGCCCTGCGCGCTAATGGTCTGATATGACACGCCGTTAAGCCGTTGCTCCCATTCCGCTGCACGATCGCCGCCGAACACCAGGTGGGTGTGGCAATCGATCAGGCCGGGAGTAACCAGACGCCCGTCGAGATCGACACACTGACAATGCCCGGAGGGGATCTCGGATTCAGGAATAATGGCCAGAATCGTCTGGCCGCGCACAACGAGGGCATGTTGTTCTCTCAGGCCGTAGGGTTCCGCCTCGCCTGTCGCCAGGGTTGCCAGTCGCGCATTTCGCCATATAACATCATCGGGATTAAGCTGCTGCATGTGCCTTCCACTTGTCATGGGTTGTATAGACATTTATTTTCATCTGCCGCCTGCTGTCAACCGCATTGGGGGAAAATGTTATTTATTTGTGATGACTTTCCCGTCGCCTGCGGGCAAAAATGCAACTTTTCCGGTTTTTATCTTCCCGTTTCGCTCAACTTAGTATAAAAAAGCAGGCTATTTCGTCTATCCAGATAAGACTTGCATACCCAGGAGCATTACCTTGAATATTTCCAGGATTTCCCGTCTGGCGTTGGCACTCGCCTTTGGCGTGACTTTATCCGCTTGCAGTTCAACTCCACCGGATCAGCAACCTTCTGAGCAGGTTGCTCCGGGCACCGCTTCCCGTCCGATCCTGTCAGCGGCTGAAGCGAAGAACTTCACCCGTGCGCACTATTTCTCGGCGATGGATCCCAATGCAGCCCCGTGGACGCCTTCTTCTATTAACCTGCCGAAACAGCCAGACTTCGTTGTCGGCCCGGCCGGGGCGCAGGGCGTTACACACACCTCTATTCAGGCAGCCGTTGATGCCGCAATCACCAAACACAGCGCATCTCGTCAGTACATTGCCATCCTGCCGGGTGAATACGAAGGAACCGTTTATGTTCCGGCGGCACCGGGAAGCATTACACTTTACGGCCTGGGCGAAAAAGCGGTCGACGTAAAAATTGGCCTGGCGATTGATTCAGAGATCGACAGCACCACCTGGCGCCATCTGGTGAACCCGGCCGGTAAATACATGCCAGGTAAACCGGCGTGGTATATGTTTGATAACTGCCAGCGCAAGCGTGCCGCCACCATTGGCGTGATGTGTTCGGCGGTATTCTGGTCACAAAACAATGGCCTGCAATTGCAAAACCTGACCATTCAGAACACCCTGGGCGACAGCGTTGACGCAGGTAATCATCAGGCCGTGGCGCTGCGTAGCGATGGCGACAAGGTACAGATTAACAACGTCAATATCCTGGGCCGCCAGAACACCTTCTTCGTGACCAACAGCGGCGTGCAGAATACCCTTCAGAACAACCGTCTGACGCGTACTCTGGTCACCAACAGCTACATTGAAGGCGACGTGGATATGGTCTCCGGTCGCGGCGCGGTGGTATTTGATAACACCGACTTCCGCGTGGTGAATTCACGTACGCAGCAGGAAGGTTACGTCTTTGCACCGGCCACGCAGTCTAACCTGTTCTATGGCTTCCTGGCCGTGAATAGCCGCTTTACTGCTGCTGGCGATGGCGTGGCGCAGCTTGGTCGCTCTCTGGACGTGGACTCCGCCACTAACGGCCAGGTCGTGATCCGCGACAGCGTGATTAACGAAGGCTTTAACATGGCGAAACCGTGGGCGGATGCGGCGATCTCGAAACGTCCTTTCTCCGGCAACACCGGCACGGTGGATGATAAAGACAACGTGCAGCGTAACCTGAACGACGCTAACTTCAACCGCATGTGGGAATACAACAACCGCGGTCTGGGTAGCAAAGTGGTTGCTGAGCCGAAGCAGTAAAATGCCTGCTGCCGGGTGGCGGCTGCGCCTTACCCGGCCTGCCACATGCATTAACCGCGCATAAAAAACCTCGCATTTGCGAGGTTTTTTTTCGTCTACGGATCAATGAGCGTTAATCACAACCCACATCGGCCCTTGTCCGACCGCATAGCGTCCTTTCTCTTCCAGTAGACCCTGCACGCCCTGGATTTCATAGAGCGCAATGTGGTGGGATTTCTGCCCCGCCGCAATCAGGTATTTGCCGCTGTGGTCGACATTAAAGCCGCGCGGCTGGGTTTCTGTCGGCTGGAAGCCTTCAACTGCCAGAACGCTGCCGTCTTCAGAGACGCTGAAGACGGTGATCAGACTGGAGGTACGGTCACAGGCATACAGGTGACGGCCATCCGGCGTGATGTGAATGTCTGCCGCCCAGCGTGTGTCGGAGAAATCAGATGGCATCATGTCCAGCGTCTGTACGCACTCGATCTGCCCGTTAGGATCGTTCAGCTCCCACACGTCTACCGAGCTGTTCAGCTCGTTAACGACATAGGCATACTGCTGATTCGGATGGAAGACCATGTGGCGCGGGCCTGCGCCTTCCACGGTGGTGACTTCCGCCGGGCTCTGCGCGACCAGATGGCCGTCATCGCTCAGGGTAAACAGGCAGATGCGGTCCTGCTTAAGCGCTGGCACCCACAGCGTGCGGTTATCCGGCGAAATGTTGGCTGAGTGGCAACCTTCGAGCCCTTCTACCACGTCGACGGTTTCAACGGGAATACCGTCTTCCAGGCGGGTGACGCTCACGGAGCCTGCATTGTAGGAGCCGCTGAAGATAAAGTTGCCTTTATGGTCAGTGGAAATATGGGTCGGGCTGCCCGGCAGCGGGGCTTCTGCGGTATAGGTCAGCGCGCCGTCATCCGGGGAGATGCGGTATGCCAGTACGCGGAATTCGGGGCGTACGCCGACATAAAGAAAACGTTTATCCGGGCTGACGACCATCGGCTGCACCTGGCCTGGCACATCAACAACCTGAACCAGCGTAAGCGAACCTTCTGTATTCAAACGCCAGACATGGATCTGCTGACTTTCAGGACTGGCGGTATAAACGGTTTGTTTCATGAATACTCCTGATTATTTTTAACGGTGAATGCTGAATTGTAGTCCGGGATTTTGCAGGGTTCCGCTCTCGGTGTACCATCCCGACAGACCTTAAATTCAACATTAACCCGGAAGAAAAAATGACCTCGCGAGTGATTGCCCTGGATTTAGACGGAACACTGCTTACCCCTCAGAAAACCCTGCTCCCCTCTTCTCTTGAGGCCCTCAAACGAGCCCAGGAAGCGGGGTATCAACTTCTCATCGTAACGGGTCGACATCACGTAGCCATTCATCCTTTTTATCAGGCACTGGGCTTAGATACACCTGCAATTTGTTGTAATGGCACCTATTTGTATGATTATCAGGCAAAAAAGGTTTTAGCCTCCGATCCGCTTCCCGTTACGCAGGCGCTGCAATTGATTGATTTACTGGATGAGCACGCCATTCACGGCCTGATGTATGTGGATAACGCCATGGTGTATGAACGCCCTACCGGCCATGTGATCCGCACCAGCAACTGGGCTCTGTCTCTGCCGGAAGCGCAGCGTCCGGTGTTTACTCAGGTTTCCTCCCTGCGCAAGGCGGCGGAAGACGTCGAAGCAATCTGGAAATTTGCCCTGACCGATGAAGACACCGCCAAACTGAATACCTTCGCAAAACTTGTCGAGCATACGCTGGGTCTGGAATGTGAATGGTCCTGGCACGATCAGGTGGATATCGCCCGCAAAGGCAACAGCAAAGGAAGGCGTCTGACCCAGTTCGTTGAATCGCAGGGCGGATCAATGCAGGACGTAATTGCTTTCGGCGATAACTATAACGACATCAGCATGCTGGAAGCGGCCGGAACGGGCGTGGCGATGGGTAATGCCGATGACGCGGTGAAAGCGCGCGCTGACGTGGTGATTGGTGATAACACCACCGACAGCATCGCGCAGTATATCTATACCCACCTGCTGTGATCAGGCGGTTATGGAAACGCTCTTGATTTGCGCGTAAAGCCACAGGCCAGGCTTGATACCCAGCTCATCCCTGGCCCACGGGCTGATGCGCGCCCACAGCGTTCTGCTGCCCACTTCCAGCTGCACTTCCACCTGGCCGTTATCATCAAAACACTGCGCCACTTTTGCGCGCAAAATATTGCGGATACTGGTTTGCAGCGGCGGTTGCAGGACCAATGAGACATCCGACGCCTGAATGCGGATCCGTAACGTGGACTGAATCGGCGTATCGATCTTATTCACCCACAAATGCTGATCGCCCAGCGCCAGCGCGGTCATCGCGTAGTGCGGATGGTGCTCCAGCACGCTCACCTTCAGAATGCTGCTCTGCTGCTCCTTTGGCAGCCATGGATGCATAACGCTGCTGCCCCACACCTCCTCCAGATTGCCGAATGCCTTCACCCTGCCCGCTTCCAGCACCAGCACTTTGTCGGCCAGATGTAAAATCTCATCCAGCGAATGGCTGACGTAGAGCATTGGCACATTGATTTCCCGCGCCAGACGTTGCAGATACGGCAGCAGCTCGCGCTTGCGCGGAATATCCAGCGAGGCCAGCGGCTCATCCAGCAGCAGCAGTTCCGGCGCGGTTAACAGGGCGCGGCCAATCGCCACACGCTGTTTTTCACCACCCGACAGCGACGACGGCAGACGATCCAGCAGCGGTTCGATGCCCAGCAGCGCCACCAGCTTATTGAACTGTCCGGCCATGCTTTTTGCCATGCCGTAACGCAGGTTCCCGCGAACGCTGTAGTGCGGAAACAGGCGCGCATCCTGAAACACATAGCCGATACGGCGTTTGTCCGGTGACAGGCAGACCTTCTTCTCCGCGTCATTTAAGACGCGGTTATTTAGCACAATACGGCCAGACTGGGGACGCGTCAGGCCGCTAATCGCATTAATCAGAGACGTTTTCCCCGCCCCGGACACGCCAAAAATGGCGGTGATACCGCTGGCAGGCAGCGTTTCGTTCAGCGTCAGGGTGTGACTGCCCAGGGTTTGCGTAAAGTTGAGTTCCAGCATCACGATTTCCCCATCCGTTCACGGCTGAGGCGCGCCAGCCACTCAGACACCAGCAGCGAGACCAGAGCGAGCACAATCGAAATAATACACAGCCGGGCCGCCGCACCTTCGCCGCCCGGGGTCTGAATCAGGGTATACATGGCCGACGGGATGGTCCGCGTCTCGCCGGGAATGTTCGACACAAAGGTGATGGTCGCGCCAAACTCACCCAACGAGCGGGCGAAGGCTAACACCGTACCGACGATAATGCCCGGTAACGTAAGCGGAAGCGTAATGGTCAGGAATACCCGCCAGCGGCCTGCGCCCAGCGTGCGGGCGGCCTGTTCTAACCGGATATCCACCCCTTCCAGCGCCAGGCGGATAGCGCGCACCATCAGCGGGAAAGACATCACCGCCGCGGCCAGAACCGCGCCGCGCCAGCTGAAAGCAAAGGTCAGTCCGAACCAGTCGTACAGCCACTCGCCAATAACGCCGCGTCGCCCCATGGAGATCAGCAGCAGATAGCCGACCACCACAGGCGGCAAGACGAGCGGAAGATGAAGAACACTGTCGAGCAGGGCTTTGCCTGGAAACTTCACGCGAACCAGTAACCAGGCAAAGAACACCCCAAAGGGCAAACTCAGCGCAACCGCCAGGGAAGAGACTTTCAGGCTCAGCAGCACGGCCTGCCATTCAGGTTCGGTCAATATCATTCGTGAGTCGTAAATCCGTAACGTTTAAAGATAGCGGACGCTTCCGGCCCCTTCAGGTAGTCAACGAAGGCCGTCACGCTCGCATTTTTATGCCCATCAACTATCGCAACAGGATATTCCACTTTCTTATGCGAGTCTTCCGGGAAGGTACCCACTACCTTCACGCCTTTACTGGCGACGGCATCGGAGCCGTAAACGATCCCGAGTGGCGCTTCGTTACGCTCCACCAGCGCCAGCGCGCCACGCACATCTTCTGCGGGAGCCAGCTTCGGCGATAAGGTTTCCCATGCGCCAAGTTTTTGCAGCGCTTCTTTCGCATAAATCCCGGCAGGAACATGCTCCGGATCGCCCACCGCCAGACGACCACCGTTGAGCAGACGGGTCCAGTCCGTCTGTTTGTTGATGGCGATGTCGCCCTGCTTGCTGTTTGCGGGTGCAACCACCACCAGGCTATTTCCCAGCAGCGTTTCGCGGGTAGCCGTATCAACAGATTTTTTCTCCACCGCGTAATCCATCCATTTCTGATCGGCAGAGATGAACAGATCCGCGGGCGCCCCCGCTTCAATCTGGCGGGCCAGCGTGGACGAGGAGGCAAACGACGAGACCACCTCGACGTTTTTCTCTTTTTTGTATACCGCAGCAATATCCTGCATCGCGTTAGTCAGCGACGCCGCCGCAAAGACCGTGATTTTTCCTTCATCCGCCAGCGCGTGGCCGGTGAGTGAGAGAGTCAGCGTTGCCCCTGCGAAAAGGCGTACCCATGAACGTGCCATTTGAAGCTCCTGTGCGTATCGTTATATACAAATAAATATAACGATATATCGCAGGCGTTCCTAGCGCTAAATCGTACCCATTAATGCGTAAACTCAAGGAACGTTGTAAAAGATATCGGCGGGAGAGGAATAAACTTGAGAGCAAAACGCCCGGGCTGGCCGGGCGTTTTGGAGGAAATCATTGCTGCTTTTTAGGCTGGTCACGACGATGACCAATGTTCGAAAAGACGTTGAACACTTCACCCAGGCCGTAGATGGCACCGAGGATGATAGCCATCACTACTGGCACCATGATTACCGCGAATACCAGACTTTTCAACAACTCTAACATGGTTTTCTCCAGATCTTGTGAACGGCTTATTCTACCCTGAAAAGTAAGAAAAACATCCCCTTTTGTGCGGTGCGCTTTCCGCCCCCGGGCATTTGGGTCACAATAGCCTTTTTGCCGGGACACTGTTATGCAGGCCGAAATTCTCCTCACCCTACGACTTCAGCAGAAGCTTTTCGCCGATCCGCGACGTATCGCCCTGTTAAAACAAATAGAACAAACTGGCTCGATTAGCCAGGGAGCAAAAAACGCCGGCATCAGCTATAAAAGCGCCTGGGATGCGATTAACGACATGAACACCCTGAGTGAACACACGCTGGTTGAGCGCGCCACCGGCGGGAAAGGCGGCGGCGGCGCCGTGTTGACGCGTTACGGGCAACGTCTGATCCAGCTCTACGATTTACTGGCGCAGATCCAGCAAAAAGCATTTGATGTGCTGAGCGATGACGACAACCTGCCGCTGGACAGCCTGCTGGGCGCCATCTCCCGTTTCTCTTTGCAGACCAGCGCCCGTAACCAGTGGTTTGGTACGGTGACGGGGCGCGATCATTCGCAGGTGCAGGAGCATATTGAGATCCTGCTCGCGGACGGCACGACGCGCCTGAAAGCCGCCATCACCGCGCAAAGTGGTCAACGCCTTGGGCTGAACGAAGGTCAGGAGGTGCTGGTATTACTCAAAGCCCCCTGGATCAGCATCACGCTTAACCCTGAGCAGGCCGCAGAGGCCGACAACCAGCTGCGGGGACGCATCAGCCACATCGAGCGCGGCGCAGAACAGTGTGAAGTGCTGATGACCCTGCCGGATGGACAGTCGCTCTGCGCCACCGTTCCGGTGAACGACGCGACCGAATTAGACGAAGGTGCTGTGGTGACCGCATATTTCAATGCAGACAGGGTAATTATCGCCACATTGTGCTAAGCGCATTGACAACCCTGCTTACACTGAGTATCCCTGACATCTGTTGCTGCAAAAAATGGGATAACACATGTCATCATTGCATATTTCGCAAGGCACGTTTCGTCTTAGCGATACCCGTACCTTATCGCTGCCAGAGTTAACCCTTCGCGCCGGAGAAAGCTGGGCGTTTGTGGGCTCTAATGGCAGCGGAAAATCCGCGCTGGCCCGCGCTTTGGCTGGCGAAATAACCCAACTGAAGGGTGAACGTCGGTGCACCTTTACCCGGCTGACGCGCCTTTCCTTCGAACAGCTGCAAAAGCTGGTCAGCGATGAGTGGCAGCGTAACAATACCGATTTGCTCAGCCCCGGCGAAGAAGATACCGGCCGCACGACGGCGGAAATTATCCAGGATGAGATAAAAGATCCTGCCCGCTGTCAGCAGCTGGCGGAGCAATTTGGCATTACCGCCCTGCTTAACCGCCGTTTCAAATATCTTTCTACCGGTGAGACGCGCAAAACGCTGCTGTGTCAGGCGCTGATGAGCGAGCCGGAACTCTTGATCCTGGATGAACCGTTTGACGGACTGGATGTACAGTCCCGCGCGCAGCTGGCAGCGTTGCTGGCGTCGCTTAACCAGCAGGGATACACCCTTGTACTGGTCCTGAACCGCTTTGATGAGATCCCGGATTTCGTACATTATGCAGGCGTGCTGGCGGACTGTAGCCTGACCGAAACCGGCGAGAAAGCCGTACTGCTTCGGCAGGCGCTGATTGCGCAGCTGGCCCACAGCGAGAAACTGGACGGTATTGCCCTGCCGGAGCCGGATGCGCCTTCGGCGCGCCACGGGCTGGATCCTGACCAGCCGCGCATTGTGCTGCGCGATGGGGTGGTTGCTTACGACGATCGCCCTATTCTTAATCACCTCAGCTGGACGGTTAATCCTGGTGAGCACTGGCAGATCGTCGGCCCCAACGGGGCGGGTAAATCCACGCTGCTGAGCCTGATCACCGGGGATCACCCGCAGGGATACAGCAACGATCTCACCCTGTTCGGCCGTCGCCGCGGCAGCGGGGAAACCATCTGGGATATCAAAAAGCACATCGGCTATGTCAGCAGCAGCCTGCATCTGGACTACCGGGTGAGCACCACGGTGCGAAACGTGATCCTCTCTGGCTTCTTCGACTCCATTGGTATTTATCAGGCGGTATCCGACAAGCAGCACAAGCTGGCGCAGCAGTGGCTGGATATTCTGGGTATGGATAACCGGGTCGCCGATGCACCCTTCCACAGCCTGTCGTGGGGGCAGCAGCGGCTGGCATTGATCGTCCGCGCGCTGGTCAAGCACCCTACGCTGCTGATTCTGGATGAACCGTTGCAGGGGCTGGATCCGCTCAACCGTCAGCTGATCCGCCGCTTTGTGGATGTCCTGATTAGCGAAGGTGAAACCCAGCTGCTGTTTGTGTCCCACCATGCTGAAGATGCCCCGTCCTGCATCACCCATCGGCTGGAATTTGTGCCTGACGGCGAGCAATACCGCTACCTGCTGAGCAAAATCGATTAACGCTCGGAGGGCGCTGCCCTCCGCTTTTCAGACAACCTGCAACAATACATCTCTATCTCTTTGATCTACAATGCACTCAGTCTGAGAAAAAGCGCGTGTGAAAACCAGTGTAAACGATACCACTATTTTATCCCATGTCACACTTTTCGCGTCTCTGATATGCTATGGTTAATTCATACCATAAGCCTAATGGAGCGAAATATGCGAGTTCTGGTAACAGGTGGTAGCGGTTACATAGGAAGTCATACCTGTGTGCAACTGCTGCAAAGCGGCCACGATGTTGTCATTCTTGATAACCTGTGCAACAGTAAGCGCAGCGTGCTGCCGGTCATTGAACGCCTTTCGGGTAAACAGCCGACTTTCGTGGAAGGCGATATCCGCAATGAAGCATTGATGACTGAAATCCTTCACGATCACGCGATTGAAACCGTTATCCACTTCGCGGGCCTGAAAGCGGTTGGCGAATCGGTGGCAAAACCGCTTGAGTACTATGACAACAACGTCAACGGTACCCTGCGTCTGATCTCCGCCATGCGTGCGGCCAACGTTAAAAACTTTATCTTCAGCTCTTCCGCAACCGTCTACGGCGATCAGCCAAAAATTCCTTACGTTGAAAGCTTCCCGACCGGTACGCCGCAAAGCCCGTATGGCAAAAGCAAGCTGATGGTAGAGCAGATCCTGACCGACCTGCAAAAAGCCCAGCCTGAGTGGAGCATCGCGTTGCTGCGCTACTTCAACCCGGTCGGCGCGCATCCTTCAGGTGATATGGGCGAAGATCCGCAGGGCATTCCTAACAACCTGATGCCGTATATCGCGCAGGTTGCCGTAGGGCGTCGCGGTTCCCTGGCGATTTTTGGTAACGATTATCCCACCGAAGATGGCACCGGCGTGCGCGATTACATTCACGTCATGGATCTGGCCGACGGCCACGTGGCGGCGATGCAGCAACTGGCGGACAAACCGGGCGTGCATATTTACAACCTCGGCGCCGGGATTGGCAGCAGCGTGCTGGATGTGGTGAATGCTTTCAGTAAAGCCTGCGGCAAGCCGGTGAAGTATCACTTCGCTCCCCGCCGTGATGGCGACCTCCCGGCTTACTGGGCCGATGCCACCAAAGCGGATAAAGAGCTCAACTGGCGTGTCACCCGCACGCTCGATGAAATGGCACAGGATACCTGGCACTGGCAATCACGCCATCCGCAGGGCTATCCGGACTAAGGATTTGTCATGACGCAATTCAATCCCGTCGATCACCCGCATCGTCGTTTTAACCCGCTCAGCGGGCAATGGATTTTAGTTTCACCGCATCGCGCCAAGCGCCCCTGGCAGGGGGCGCAAGAGACGCCTGCCAAACAGACGCTGCCGCAGCATGATCCGGACTGTTTCCTCTGCCCGGGCAATACCCGCGTGACGGGCGATAAAAACCCGGACTACAAAGGCACCTTCGTGTTTACTAACGACTTTGCCGCGCTGATGACCGATACGCCGGACGCGCCGGAAAGCCATGACCCGCTGATGCGCTGCGAAAGCGCCCGCGGCACCAGCCGCGTGATCTGCTTCTCGCCCGATCACAGCAAAACGTTGCCGGAGCTGAGCGTGGATGCCCTGAAAGAGGTGGTCAGCACCTGGCAGGTGCAAACCGCGGAGCTGGGCCAGAGCTATCCGTGGGTGCAGGTGTTTGAAAATAAAGGCGCGGCGATGGGCTGCTCCAACCCACATCCGCACGGTCAGATCTGGGCGAACAGCTTCCTGCCGAACGAAGCCGAGCGTGAGGACCGACTGCAAAAAGCGTATTTCACCCAGAACGGTTCGCCTATGCTGGTGGATTACACCCAGCGTGAGCTGGCGGATGGCAGCCGTACCGTGGTGGAAACCGAACACTGGCTTGCGGTAGTCCCTTACTGGGCGGCGTGGCCATTTGAGACGCTGCTGCTGCCGAAAGCCCATGTTCAGCGCATTACCGAACTCAGCGACGCCCAGCGTGACGACCTGGCGCTGGCGCTGAAAAAACTGACCAGCCGCTACGACAACCTCTTCCAGTGCTCCTTCCCCTACTCCATGGGCTGGCACGGCGCGCCGTTTAACGGCGAAGAGAATCAACACTGGCAGTTACATGCACACTTCTACCCGCCGCTGCTGCGCTCAGCAACGGTACGTAAATTCATGGTGGGCTATGAAATGCTGGCGGAAACCCAGCGCGACCTGACGGCGGAACAGGCGGCAGAACGTCTGCGTGCCGTTAGCGACGTCCATTACCGCGAATCAGGAGTCTAAAAATGAGTCTGAAAGATAAAACACAATCCCTGTTTGCTGAAAAATTTGGCTACCCTGCCACCCATGTTATCCAGGCGCCAGGCCGCGTTAATCTGATCGGCGAGCACACCGACTATAACGACGGTTTTGTCCTGCCGTGTGCCATCGACTACCAGACGGTGATCAGCTGTGCGAAACGCGACGATCGTCATGTGCGAGTAATCGCCGCGGATTACGGCAACGAAATTGACGAATTTTCCCTCGATGCGCCGATCGTGACCCACGACAGCCAGCAGTGGTCGAACTATGTTCGCGGCGTGGTGAAGCACCTGCAAAAGCGTAACAAGAATTTCGGCGGGGCCGATCTGGTGATCAGCGGCAACGTGCCGCAGGGGGCGGGATTAAGCTCTTCCGCATCTCTGGAAGTGGCGGTCGGCACCGTGTTCCAGCAGCTTTATCATCTGCCGCTGGACGGGGCGCAGATCGCCCTGAACGGTCAGGAAGCGGAAAACCAGTTCGTGGGCTGCAACTGCGGCATTATGGATCAGCTGATTTCCGCGCTGGGCAAGAAAGAACACGCTTTGCTGATTGACTGTCGCTCCCTCGGGACCAAAGCGGTTCCGCTGCCTAAAGGTGCGGCTGTGGTGATCATCAACAGCAACTTCAAACGCACCCTGGTGGGCAGCGAGTACAACACCCGTCGCGAACAGTGCGAAACCGGCGCGCGCTTCTTCCAGCAGCCAGCCCTGCGTGATGTCTCACTTGATGAATTTAACAAGGTCGCCCACGAGCTGGACCCGGTTGTCACGAAGCGCGTGCGCCATATACTGACCGAAAATGCCCGTACCGTAGAAGCCGCCTCCGCGCTGGCGAAAGGTGACCTGAAACGGATGGGCGAGCTGATGGCCGAATCGCATGCCTCCATGCGTGACGATTTCGAAATCACCGTGCCGCAAATCGACACCCTGGTTGAAATTGTGAAAGCCACGATTGGCGACAAAGGCGGCGTGCGTATGACCGGCGGCGGATTTGGCGGGTGCGTCGTCGCCCTCGTGCCGGAAGAGCTGGTCCCTGCCGTCCAGGACGCCGTGGCTAAGCAGTACGAAGCCAAAACGGGCATCAAAGAAACTTTCTACGTCTGTAAAGCATCACAAGGAGCCGGACAGTGCTAAACGAAATACCTACACTCGCACCGGATGGTCTGCCGTATCGCCTGTTAACCCTGCGCAACAGCGCCGGGATGGTGGTTACGCTGATGGACTGGGGCGCAACGTTACTTTCTGCCCGCGTACCGATGCCTGACGGCAGCGTGCGCGAAACCCTGCTCGGCTGCGCATCGCCGGAGCAGTATATCGAGCAGACCGCTTTTCTGGGCGCATCCATAGGCCGCTACGCTAACCGCATCGCCAGAAGCCGGTTTACGCTGGACGGCGTAACGTATTCCCTGCTTGCCAGCCAGGGCGAAAATCAGCTGCACGGCGGCCCGGAAGGGTTTGATAAACGTCGCTGGAAGATTGTGCAGCAAAATGACGCTGAGGTCTGGTTCTCTCTGGACTCCCTCGATGGAGACCAGGGCTTCCCGGGCAATCTCACCGCAACGGCGCGCTTCACCCTGACCGAAGATAATCGCATCGCCATTGAGTACCGCGCGACCGTCGATAAGCCGTGCCCGGTCAACCTGACTAACCACGCCTATTTCAACCTTGACGGTAATCAGACCGATGTCCGCAGCCACAAACTCCAGATCCTGTCGGACGAGTATCTGCCGGTCGATGAGATGGGTATCCCTTATCAGGGGCTGAAACCGGTAAGCGGTAATAGCTTTGATTTTCGTCAGCCGAAAACCATCGCCCAGGATTTCCTGAGTGATGACGATCAGCGCAAGGTGAAAGGCTACGACCATGCTTTCCTGTTGCAGGCGAAAGGCGATCTTTCTCAACCTGCCGCACAGGTCTGGTCTGCTGATGAGAAGTTACAGATGACGGTCTACACCACCGCCCCCGCCCTACAGTTCTATTCCGGTAACTATCTGGAGGGTACCACGGCGCGCGAACATGACGCCTACGGCGCCTGGCAAGGCCTGGCGCTGGAGAGCGAGTTCCTGCCAGACAGTCCTAACCATCCTGAATGGCCGCAGCCGGACTGCGTGCTACGTCCGGGTGAAGAGTACGTAAGCGTCACCGAGTATCATTTCATTCCGCGCGCTTAATGTCCGGCGGCGCACGGGCCTACAAATGTAGGCCTGATAAGCGAAGCGCCATCCGGCAAAAAAGCCTGGCCCTCACCGCGAGGGCTTTTTTATCTCCGCCTTGCTGAAAATAGCGGCGATCGCAGACAAAATCATAACCCTGGATTCACATGCATCTTACACTCTCGAACTATTTTCGCTATGGTTAGGGTTAAGCGTTGCTGCTGGCACAGTCACGGCAATATAATGAGAATTGTTATCATTCAAAATGCTTGAGGAGTAAGAAATGGCTAATACTAAGCTTGTCCTGGTGCGCCACGGCGAAAGCCAGTGGAACAACGAAAACCGCTTCACTGGTTGGTATGACGTTGATCTGTCCGAGAAAGGCGTGAGCGAAGCAAAAGCGGCAGGTAAACTGCTGAAAGAAGAAGGCTTCACCTTTGACTTTGCTTACACCTCTGTGCTGAAACGTGCCATCCATACCCTGTGGAACATTCTGGACGAGCTGGATCAGGCCTGGCTGCCGGTTGAGAAATCCTGGAAACTGAACGAGCGTCACTACGGTGCGCTGCAAGGTCTGAACAAAGCGGAAACCGCAGAAAAATACGGTGACGAGCAGGTTAAGCAGTGGCGTCGTGGTTTTGCGGTTACGCCTCCAGAGCTGAGCAAAGATGACGAGCGCTACCCGGGCCACGATCCGCGTTACGCGAAGCTGACTGAGGCTGAACTGCCGCAGACCGAAAGCCTGGCGCTGACCATCGACCGCGTTGTGCCTTACTGGAACGAAACCATTCTGCCACGCCTGAAAAGCGGCGAGCGCGTCATTATCGCTGCTCACGGTAACTCCCTGCGTGCGCTGGTGAAATACCTGGACAACATGGGTGAAGATGAAATCCTCGAGCTGAACATCCCTACCGGCGTGCCGCTGGTGTACGAGTTCGACGAAAACTTCAAGCCAGTTAAACATT
Source organism: Enterobacter sp. CRENT-193 (assembly GCF_002787395.1). Classification (NCBI taxonomy): domain Bacteria; kingdom Pseudomonadati; phylum Pseudomonadota; class Gammaproteobacteria; order Enterobacterales; family Enterobacteriaceae; genus Enterobacter; species Enterobacter sp. CRENT-193. The sequence continues at coordinate 4,230,127 of NZ_CP024812.1, forward strand.
ACTACCTGGGTAACGCCGACGAAATCGCTGCAAAAGCGGCAGCCGTGGCGAACCAGGGTAAAGCGAAGTAATATTTGCCGGACATAAAAAAAGCGTGGAGAAATCCACGCTTTTTTATTACCCGCGACATACTTAGCCGCGACGCGCTTTAACCGCATCCGCCAGCTGACGCAGGATCGCATCGGTATCGTCCCAGCCAATGCAGGCATCCGTCACGCTCTTACCGTAGACCAGCGGCTCGCTGCCCTCCAGGTTCTGGTTGCCTTCAACCAGATGGCTCTCAATCATCACCCCAATCACTGCGCGTTCACCGCTGGCGATTTGCTGACACACATCTGCGCCGACTTCCATCTGCTTTTTGAACTGTTTGCTGGAGTTGGCATGGCTGAAATCGATCATCACCTGCGGTGCCAGACCTGCTTTCTCCAGCCCTGCTTTTACCTCCGCTACGTGTTTAGCGCTATAGTTAGGCTCTTTACCGCCGCGCAGTATGATATGGCAATCGCCATTACCGCTGGTATTCACGATAGCCGAGTGGCCCCACTTGGTCACCGACAGGAAGCAGTGCGGCGCGCCCGCCGCATTAATGGCGTCAATGGCGACCTTGATGGTGCCATCAGTGCCATTTTTGAAACCCACCGGGCATGACAGGCCAGACGCCAGCTCGCGGTGAACCTGAGATTCAGTCGTACGCGCACCAATAGCGCCCCAGCTCATCAGGTCAGCCAGATACTGCGGGGTGATCATATCGAGGAATTCTCCGGCAGCAGGCAGCCCGCTGTCGTTGATCTCCAGCAGCAGCTTACGCGCAATGCGCAGGCCGTCGTTAATCTGGAAACTGTTGTCCATATGCGGATCGTTGATTAACCCTTTCCAGCCCACGGTGGTACGCGGTTTTTCGAAATAAACGCGCATCACGATTTCCAGTTCGCCTTTCAGCTCTTCACGCAGGGCGAGCAGACGCGACGCATACTCTTTGGCCGCAGCAGGATCGTGAATGGAGCATGGCCCGATCACTACCAGAAGACGATCGTCGCTACCTTTCAGGATCTTGTGGATCGCCTTGCGGGCATGAGACACCGTGTTGGCGGCATTTTCGGTGGCGGGGAATTTTTCAAGGAGCGCTACGGGAGGTAATAACTCATTGATCTCTTTAATGCGTAAATCGTCGTTCTGATAATTCATCTTCTTTCCGGCTCTGCCATATCTTTAGTAATGAAAGCAATCCTTTCAATCTAACTTGTCGGCCACGAAGTGTAAACGGGCTTTTACACTTCGCGCAGATAATTCCTGGAATTCGCCTAAAATACGCAACAAAATAGCGAAAAATGAGATCTGGCCTAAGCTTTTTACTTGTAACGACTGTTTTTAAATATTTATAAGCGATTCCATCCTGACAAAATTCAGGAGTCCGGAATCTTTCGCCACTGAACAAGATGCACTGTTGGAGAATGTTATCCAGCGTAACGATAAGAACAGGAGCACCATGATGAAAATGACGAAACTGACTACGCTTTTCCTGACGGCAACCCTTACCCTGGCAAGCGGTAGCGTACTGGCTGCTGATGCAGGCTCATCCGGCAGCAACGGCGACGCGAATGCCGCTGCCGAAGCAGGCCAGGTTGCGCCGGATGCAAAACAGAATATCGCGCCAAACAATGTTGATAACAGTAATATCAACACGGGCAATACCAATACTGGCGGGACGAACACAGGCACGATGAACCATGAGGGTATGACTACCGACGAGGTGCATAAAAACTCAGTCTGTAAAGACGGGAAATGCCCGGACCCGAATGACAAAGTGGGCAGCGAAGCCAATACCAAAACGGACGGTACTACCCAGTAACCTTCCATAAGGTAAAACAGGGAGAGCGAATGCTCTCCTTTTTTATTTAAGCTCTTAAAAACGCTACACTAAAAATAATAATAAATCAGGAACGATACCATGGCGCACTCCCACTCCCATTCCCACTCCACTGGCGATGAAAATGCCAAACGGCTTTTGCTGGCTTTTGGCGTCACTGCCACCTTTATGATTATTGAGGTCACCGGCGGGCTGATATCCGGATCGCTGGCGCTGCTGGCCGATGCCGGGCATATGCTGACCGACGCTGCCGCGCTCCTGTTTGCTCTGCTGGCCGTGCAGTTTGCCCGTCGCCCTCCCAATACCCGCCACACCTTTGGCTGGCTCAGACTGACCACGCTTGCCGCCTTTGTGAATGCGATTGCACTGGTGGTCATTACTATTCTTATCGTCTGGGAGGCTTTTCAGCGCTTTCGGCATCCACAACCGATAGCCGGGACGACAATGATGGTTATCGCCATTGCCGGGTTGGTCGCCAATATTCTGGCGTTCTGGATATTGCACCGCGGCAGCAGTGAAAAAAATCTGAACGTACGGGCCGCGGCGCTTCATGTGCTGGGCGATCTGCTGGGTTCTGTTGGTGCGATTGTGGCCGCGCTGATCATTATGGGCACAGGCTGGACCCCTATCGACCCGATTCTTTCCGTGCTGGTATCGTGCCTGGTATTGCGCAGCGCCTGGCGGCTACTGAAGGAGAGCGTAAATGAGCTACTGGAAGGCGCGCCCACATCACTGGATATTGGCGAACTGAAGCGCAACCTGAGTCGTTCCATTCCTGAAGTCCGTAACGTTCACCACGTTCACGTCTGGCTGGTGGGTGAGAAACCGCTGATGACGCTGCACGTTCAGGTTATTCCGCCCCACGATCACGATGCGCTGCTTGAACGTATTCGGCATTTCCTCGAGCATCACTATGAGATTGCGCACTCCACTATCCAGATGGAGTACCAGCCTTGCAGCGGGCCAGACTGCCACCTTAACGAGGCGCAGTCCGGCCACTCACACGCACATCACCATTAACGGGAAAGCGCGCGAGAGCCACGCTCACGCGCGCTGTTAATCCACATGCGGCTGCCGTTGAGAGCAATGAAGGTCAGGAGCATATACTCCAGCGACATGGCATAAACACCCTGGCGGGCAAAAATCACCACGCTAATGACATTGATGACCACCCACAGCAGCCAGTTCTCAACGTATTTACGGGTCATCAGGATCATTGCGGCAATCGACAACACCATCATGCAGGAATCCCAGAACGGGAAGGCATCCGGCTGAAGCTCAGGCATCGTCACATTTAATCCCAGACCCGACATGACCGAGACCGCCACGCGCGTCAGGAAGGCAAATACCGGATCAATAAAGACGGTCATAAAGCCGATAGCCACCACGCAGGCCGCGAACCAGGCGATGGCTTTTGGCAACGGCAGCCAGCGGATTTGCAACTCCGCCTCCTGCTGGCTGTTTTGCCGAGACCAGGCGTACCAGCCATAGATATTGGCCGCGAAGAAGAACAGCTGTAGAAGCAGGCTGGCGTAGAGCTGGATCTGGAAGAAGATGATCGCAAACAGCGTGACGTTTATCAGCCCGAACGCATAGTTGCTGATCTTCTCAAGGCTGGCCAGCCAGATACAGAGTAAACCGGCCAGCGTACCCACCGCTTCAATCCACGACAGGTCATAGCCGCCCGCACCAATCGGGATATGAACCAGGATGTTCTGTGTGCTAAAAAAATCCATTTTTTCTCCGGGACGTAATAAGTTAAGTACGTAGTGTAGCCGCAAAATCCAGCATACGGTTAAGTGGAATTAACGCGCCTTCACGCAGAGCGGCATCCACGTGGATCTCATGCGCTGCGCCACCGTTCTCCAGCGCCTCCGCAATCGCTTTGAGCCCATTCATCGCCATCCACGGGCAATGCGCGCAGCTTCGGCAGCTCGCCCCTTCTCCGGCGGTTGGCGCTTCAAGCAGCTCTTTTTCCGGCACGGCCTGTTGCATTTTGTAGAAGATACCGCGATCGGTCGCCACGATGAGCTGCTTGTGTGGCAGCGTTTTTGCCGCGTTAATTAACTGGCTGGTTGAGCCGACGGCGTCCGCCATGTCGACGATCGACTGCGGAGATTCCGGGTGCACCAGTATCGCGGCCTGCGGGTATAAGCCTTTCATCCGGGTCAGCGCCTGGGTCTTGAACTCATCGTGGACGATACAGGCCCCCTGCCAGCACAGCACATCCGCACCGGTCTGTTTTTGTACGTAGTTTCCCAGGTGACGATCGGGCGCCCAGATGATTTTCTCCCCCAGGCTGTCCAGATGTTCAATCAGCTCAACGGCAATACTGGACGTCACTACCCAGTCCGCCCGGGCTTTCACCGCCGCAGACGTGTTGGCATAGACCACCACGGTACGGTCAGGGTGGGCATCACAGAAGGCGGTGAACTCATCAATCGGGCAACCGAGGTCAAGGGAGCATTCGGCATTCAGCGTCGGCATCAGTATGGTTTTTTCCGGGCTGAGAATTTTTGCCGTTTCGCCCATGAAGCGCACACCTGCAACCAGCAGGGTGGAGGCAGGATGTTTAGCACCGAAACGCGCCATTTCCAGGGAATCTGAGATACAGCCGCCCGTCTCTTCCGCCAGCTGCTGAATTTCCGGGTCGGTGTAGTAATGCGCCACCATCACCGCATCACGCTCTTTAAGCAGGCGCTTGATTTTCTCTCGATAGAACTGTTTTTCATCCCGGCTTAGCGGAGCAGGCTTTGGCGGGAAGGGATAGATTGCGGTTTCGGGATCAAACATCACACTCATTATGGCTTCTCGTTTTACTGGCTTAACAATATTGCCTTTGTTTTGCGGTAGATAGCAAAAATGACGGCAATGGTGTTTTATATACTAAACAAGATAGCGAATATTAGGTGGAATGTCATCGGGAATTGGTGCCGGCAGCATTTGTCGGGTGGCGGCTTCGCCTTACCCGACCTGCAAGGCCCTGGGGAACGACAGATAGCAAAAAGGCGCCTTTAGGGCGCCTTTTTACATTGGTGGGTCGTGCAGGATTCGAACCTGCGACCAATTGATTAAAAGTCAACTGCTCTACCAACTGAGCTAACGACCCCTTACGGGATGTACTTCAAATCTATTCAGGCTGGTGGGTCGTGCAGGATTCGAACCTGCGACCAATTGATTAAAAGTCAACTGCTCTACCAACTGAGCTAACGACCCATTCGGGTGTTGCCTGAATTATCACTCGGTACCAATAAAATTGGTGGGTCGTGCAGGATTCGAACCTGCGACCAATTGATTAAAAGTCAACTGCTCTACCAACTGAGCTAACGACCCGAGTGGTGGGTGATGACGGGCTCGAACCGCCGACCCCCTCCGTGTAAAGGAGATGCTCTACCAACTGAGCTAATCACCCACTCTGTACTGCCGGAACTGCTTTAAGTGGTGGGTCGTGCAGGATTCGAACCTGCGACCAATTGATTAAAAGTCAACTGCTCTACCAACTGAGCTAACGACCCACTTTTGCGCTGCTTTCACGTTGTTTGATATCCCGTGGCAACGGCGGCATATATTACTGATTTAAGAATTCTGCGCAACAAAAATTTCGATGAAGATCACTTAACTGCTTAGGAATCATGCTGCACGACCAGAAATGACGCGATTTCTGGTCATGCGATAATCAACCCATCGAACTCAAACGTTTTTGCGCCTGTTTGGCGCCGTCTGTACCCGGGAATTTCGCAACCACCTGCTGATAAACCGCTTTGGCTTTTGCAGTGTCGCCTTTATCCTGCATGATCACGCCGACTTTATACATCGCATCAGGCGCTTTCGGTGATTTTGGGTAATTTTTCACCACAGAGGCAAAATAAAACGCCGCATCATCCTTTTTACCCTTGTTGTAATTCAACTGACCCAGCCAGTAGTTCGCATTTGGCTGGTAAGTGGAATCAGGGTACTTCTTAACGAAGTTCTGAAACGCAACGATAGCATCGTCCTGGCGCGATTTGTCCTGCACCAGGGCAATGGCCGCGTTGTAGTCCGTATTCGCGTCACCGCTCTGTACAGGCGCACCAGACGACGCGGAGGCATCTGCCGCAGGTGCAGGCGTCGCCGCACCGCTTTGATCGCCTGCTGCTGGCTGTGCTGCTGCTCCGCCGCTGTTCAGGCTATCCATCTGCAACAAAATTTGCTTCTGGCGCTCCACAACCTGATTAAGCTGATACTGACTCTCCTGGATCTGACCACGAAGGGAATCAATATCATTCTGGTTATCGGAAAGCTGCTGCTGGAGTTGAGTTAAAAGCTGGCTGTGAGCGTTAGAAATACGCTCGAGTTGAGTGACTCGATCTTCTACCGAGCCTGAGCCGACACTACTGATTGGTGCCTGAGCAAAAGCGGCCCAGGGGGCCGCTATTCCAACCAGTAACGACAGACTCATCAGATGATGTCTGAAGTTACTGCTCATGCAATTCTCTTAGTAAACGAGTACGGCACGACGGTTTTTGGAGTAAGCCGCTTCGTCGTGACCCAGTACTGCTGGTTTTTCTTTACCGTAAGAAACGATGGAGATCTGGTCAGCAGAAACGCCTTTACCCTGGAGGTACATTTTAACAGCGTTTGCACGACGTTCACCCAGGGAGATGTTGTACTCCGGAGTACCACGTTCGTCCGCATGACCTTCTACGGTGACTTTGTAAGACGGGTTGCTACGCAGGAAGTTTGCGTGCGCATCCAGCATTGCAGCGAAGTCAGAACGAATGTCGTATTTATCCAGATCGAAGTAAACGATGTTGTTCTGCTGTAACTGCTGCATCTGAAGACGCGCTTGCTCTTCAGAAGACATATTGCCATTGCCGTTAGCGTCCATACCGGTGCCGGCACCCATCATGCCTTCGCCGCTCTGGTCATTGCTTGCGTTCTTGTTAGAAGAACACGCTGCGATTGCCATAACAGGCAGAGCGATCATCAGCCCCTTCAGCACTTTGTTCAGTTGCATTTCTAAGATTCCTTTAGTAATCAATTAATTATTATTACAGATACGGCGACCAGGCAGGTGATTTTACCTGTCCATCAGTTGCCGGAAGACGCGCTTTGAAACGCCCATCTGTAGAAACCAGATTCAGCACGGATCCCATCCCCTGAGAAGAGCTGTAGATTACCATGGTGCCGTTAGGTGCCAGACTTGGCGTTTCATCCAGGAACGTTGACGACAGTACTTGTACGCCCCCCGTTACCAGATCTTGTTTGGCAATGTGCTGCTGACCACCCGCAGTACTGACCATTACCATTGTTTTACCATCGGCACTGACGTCAGCATCCTGGTTCTGAGAACCTTCCCAGGTAATACGCTGCGCTGCTCCGCCGTTGATATTCACTTTATAAACTTGTGGACGACCTGCCTGGTCAGACGTAAATGCCAGATTCTGGCTGTCCGGGAACCAGGTTGGCTCAGTGTTGTTGCTACGACCATCCGTGACCTGACGGATCTGACCAGAACCAATATCCATCACGTACAGGTTCAGGCTACCGGTTTTAGACAGGGCAAACGCCAGTTTGGTACCGTCCGGAGAGAACGCAGGCGCACCGTTGTGACGTGGGAATGACGCAACCTGACGCACAGCACCGTTAGAGAGCGTCTGGATGACCAGCGCGGAACGGCCGCTTTCGAAGGTCACGTACGCCAGCTTAGAGCCGTCCGGAGACCATGCCGGAGACATCAGCGGCTGTGGTGAACGGTGTACGGTGAACTGGTTGTAACCATCGTAGTCAGAGACGCGCAGCTCATAAGGGAACTGGCCGCCGTTGGTCTGTACTACGTACGCGATACGGGTACGGAACGCACCTTTAATACCGGTCAGCTTCTCAAACACTTCGTCACTCGCCGTGTGGCCTGCATAACGCAGCCACTGCTTGTTCACCTTATACGTGTTTTGAGCCAGAACGGTACCCGGCGCACCGCCAGTATCCACCAGCTGATAAGCGACGTTATAGCCGCCGTCTGGCGCAGGAGTAACCTGTCCGACAACCACGGCATCAATACCCAGTGCAGACCATGCAGCAGGTTGAACTTCCTGAGCTGTACCCGGCTGCTGCGGCAGACGAGAACGATCTAAGGGGTTAAATTTACCGCTGTTACGCAGGTCAGCTGCAACAATGCCGCCAATATCTTCAGGCGCAGCGCCCGGGCCTGCCCACTGGAACGGAACGACACCGATTGGACGCGCTGAGTCGTTCCAGTCGGTAATGTCGATGCTTACTGTGGCATGCACTGCTGACGTCAACAGTACTAAAAAACCAAAAGCTAATCGTAATGCCTGCTTCATCATATCTCCCTTATCCGAACAATAAGTCCTGGATAATTTAGCAGAAGGTTAACAAACTCAAATACACAAAACTATCAGAACCCGATAACAGCAGCTCTGCTTATGGCTTAAAGTTCAGAGAAGCGTCTTTGAACACTTCATAGACAGCCTGTGATGGAGGTTTTGGCAGTTTTGCCTGATTCACTGCCACAAGTGCAGCCTGGCATAACGCTTCATCTCCCCCTTCTGACTCAACGCTCAGCACCATACCATCCGTAGCCAGTTTAATATGCAGTCGGCACGTTTTCCCGGTATAGAGCGATTTATCGTTAAGTCTGCTGGCAATAGCCGCGGCAATCTGATTCTTATAGTCGTTGATCTCAGCGCCAGAAGCACCGTTGTTCTTAGTGTTACCACTTCCTGCCGGTGCTGCGTTACTTCCTTTCGCCCCTCCGCCCGTTTTCGGTGCATTCTTACCGGAGCTCAGGTCGCCCAGCAGATCGTCAACCCCTGCGGCAGCGGCTTTTTCCGCAGCAGCGGCCTTCTTAGCTGCGGCTTTTTCAGCAGCAGCTTTCTTATCAGCAGCGGCTTTCTCAGCTGCCGCTTTTTTATCAGCAGCGGCTTTTTCCGCAGCGGCGGCTTTTTCTGCCGCAGCTTTCTCGGCGGCGGCCGCTTTTTTAGCAGCATCGGCAGCCGCTTTCTTCTCTGCTTCCTGCGCAGCTTTTTTGGCGGCTTCCGCTTCGGCTTTCTTCTGTGCGTCAGCGGCAGCTTTTTTCGCCGCTTCGGCTTCTGCTTTCTTCTTCGCATCAGCAGCGGCTTTCTTCGCCGCTTCGGCTTCCGCTTTCTTCTGCGCATCAGCAGCCGCTTTCTTCGCGGCTTCTGCGGCTAACTTAGCCTGAGCATCTGCCTGCGCCTTCGCGTCTGCCGCGGCTTTGGCTGCCGCCTCTTCCGCCTGCTTCTGCTGTTCCTGAGCTTTCTTCGCTGCGGCTTCAGCCTGTTTCTGCTGCTCCGCCTGCTCTTTAGCGGCTTCCTGCGCCTGCAAACGCTCTTTCTCAAGCTGCTTCAGACGTTCCTGCTCGGCGGCCTGCTTTTCACGCAGCTCTTCCGCCTGCTGTTGCGCCTGTTTTTCACGCTGTTCTTCCGCGCGTTTTGCGCTCGCCTGCTGCTGTTGCTGGCGATTATAGTTCTGCACTACCGCACCGGGATCCACCATGACGGCGTCGATGGACGAGCCCCCACCGCCGCCTGATGCATCAAGGTGCTCATCGAACGAACTCCAGATCAGCGCTGCAAAAAGAATTACGTGCAGCACTGCGGAGACGATTATCGCTCGCTTAAGCTTGTCGTTCTGTTCGGTTGCCTTTGACACTATCGGTTCCCAAAAACTACGCAGATGATCAAATAGGCTGAGTCATTAAGCCAACTGACTTAACGCCCGCGCTATGTAGCAAGTTCAGCGCTTTGATAATTTCATCATATGGTACGTCTTTCGCACCACCGATTAAGAAGACCGTCTTCGGATTTGACTCCAGACGTCGTTGCGCTTCAGCAATAACCTGCTCTGGCGGAAGCTGATCCATACGATCTTTCTCTACCACCACGCTGTACTGCCCTACGCCGGAAACCTCAATGATGACCGGAGGATCGTCATTGGTGCTTACCGCCTGTGATTCTGTCGCATCCGGCAGATCAACTTCCACGCTCTGGGTGATGATGGGCGCTGTCGCCATAAAGATCAGCAGCAGCACCAGCAGCACGTCCAGTAACGGAACGATATTGATTTCGGACTTGAGCTCGCGACGACCTCGTCCACGCGATCTGGCCATGGTTTACCCCTTGTTGCTCTCGGTGCTGGTAAACGCCTGACGATGCAGAATCGCGGTGAACTCTTCCATAAAGTTGTCGTAGTTCAGTTCCAGTTTGTTCACGCGCTGGTTCAGACGGTTGTACGCCATTACCGCCGGAATTGCGGCGAACAGACCGATTGCGGTCGCGATCAGTGCTTCTGCGATACCCGGTGCAACCATCTGCAACGTTGCCTGCTTCACCGCCCCCAGGGCGATAAAGGCGTGCATGATCCCCCACACCGTACCAAACAGGCCGATATACGGGCTGATGGAGCCAACGGTTCCGAGGAAAGGAATATGCGTTTCAAGATTTTCCAGTTCGCGGTTCATGGAGATGCGCATCGCACGCGACGCCCCTTCTACCACGGCTTCCGGCGCATGGCTGTTAGCGCGATGTAAGCGAGCGAACTCTTTGAAACCGCTGTAGAAAATTTGTTCGGAGCCTGAAAGGTTATCACGGCGTCCCTGGCTTTCCTGGTACAGACGAGAAAGCTCAATTCCCGACCAGAACTTATCTTCAAACGCTTCGGCTTCGCGGCCGGCGGCATTAAGGATACGCGTTCTCTGGATAATGATGGCCCAGGATGCGATTGAAAAACCAATCAAAATCAACATGATAAGTTTAACCAGAAGGCTTGCCTTCAGGAACAAATCAAGGATATTCATGTCAGTCACTGCTTAAACTCCGCGACAATAGACTTAGGAAGCGCACGAGGCTTCATTATGGTTGGATCAACACAGACAATCAGGACTTCAGCTGAGTTCAGTACCGTGTTCTCTGCATTGACTATCCGCTGCGTGAAAACCAGTGAAGTTCCGCGCATTGATGTAATTTCTGTTTGAACTTCGAGCATATCGTCGAGTCTGGCAGGCGCAAAATACTCAAGCGTCATCTTGCGTACCACGAAGGCAACTCGCTCAGCCAACAGCACCTGTTGACTAAAGTGATGATGGCGCAGCATCTCTGTGCGTGCCCGTTCATAAAAAGCAACGTAGCTGGCGTGGTAGACCACACCACCGGCATCGGTATCTTCGTAATAGACACGTACCGGCCATCGAAACAGCGTTGTATTCACTTTACATCCCGGTAATACAAGAAAAGTTGGAGCTTTCAAACTTCGCTACTATACGCGGGGGAATGATGGTTTGGAATGGGGGAAAGTAAACGGAGAGTAAATTTTTATGGGCCATGGTAAGCCCATAACGTTAACGGACATTTCTTATTCAGAAGAAGAAGAAAATCAAACCGGCGAGGAGAACCAGATCGGCAATCAGTGGGCAGAAGATGCCCTGCCAGTGTAGCGCTTTCGGACGAAAGCCGACACCGTGAATCACGCCTGCGCACACCGCCCACATAATCAGGAAGCCGTGCCAGATTTCAAGCTCGCTGGTTTTCGCCGCGAAGCGCGACGGGTCCCAGAAGATACAGCCTGCCAGCAGTAATGCCATAATGAGGGAAAGCGCCCTCAGGGGGCGCTTATCCATTACCGCATATAAGGTTGCGATAATATTCATTAGTGCTTTTCTTCACCTGCTTTGGTCGCTTCTACATGCTCAAGCGCCAGGGCAGTGATGACACCAAACGCACAGGCAAGAAGCGTCCCTAAAATCCATGCGAAATACCACATATTCAGCTCCTTACTTAGTACATAGAGTGGGTGTTTCTTTCGATATGTTCTTTAGTGATGCGACCGAACATTTTCCAGTAACACCAGGTGGTGTAGAGCAGGATAATCGGTACGAACACGCAAGCAACATAGGTCATTAAGTTCAGCGTCAACTGACTGGACGTTGCATCCCACATGGTCAGGCTGGCATTCATCATGGTGCTGGATGGCATCACGAACGGGAACATCGCAATCCCCGCCGTCAGGATGATGCACGCCAGCGTCAGTGAAGAGAATACGAACGCCAGAGCGCCTTTCTCCAGACGAGACGTCAGCACGGTCAGCAGCGGCAGCAGCACACCCAGAGCCGGGATAGCCCACAGCGCAGGAGTATTGTTGAAGTTCACCAGCCATGCACCGGCCTGACGCGCCACTTCTTTGGTCAGCGGGTTAGACGGTGCAGTATGGTTGATCGCGGAGGTCACCACGTAACCATCAATACCGTACACCACCCACACGCCAGCCAGCGCGAAGCAGACCAGCGTCACCAGCGCCGCCACCTGAGCGGTAGCGCGGGAACGCAGGTGCAGTTCACCTACGGTACGCATCTGGAGATAGGTTGCGCCCTGGGTGATGATCATCGCCACGCTCACCACGCCCGCCAGCAGACCAAACGGATTCAGCAACTGGAAGAAGTTACCGGTGTAGAACAGACGCATATATTCGTCGACGTGGAACGGTACGCCCTGCAACAGGTTACCGAACGCCACACCAATGACCAGCGGTGGAACGAAGCTACCGATGAAGATGCCCCAGTCCCACATGTTACGCCAGCGGGTGTCTTCAATCTTGGAACGGTAGTCGAAACCCACCGGACGGAAGAATAAAGAGGCCAGCACCAGAATCATCGCCACATAGAAGCCGGAGAACGCAGCCGCGTAGACCATCGGCCAGGCAGCGAACAGCGCGCCGCCTGCGGTGATCAGCCACACCTGGTTACCGTCCCAGTGCGGGGCGATGGAGTTGATCATGATTCGACGCTCGGTGTCATTACGACCGAGGAAACGGGTGAGCATGCCCACGCCCATGTCGAAACCATCGGTGACCGCGAAACCAATCAGCAGAACACCGATCAGCAGCCACCAGATAAAACGCAATACTTCATAATCGATCATTTGATGACTCCTGTCTTAGCGTGCCGGCTGAGTAGTCGCAACAGACTGCTCGTAGTGATAGCGACCGGTTTTCAGGCTGCTTGGGCCAAGGCGCGCGAACTTGAACATCAGGAACAGTTCAGCCACCAGGAACAGGGTGTACAGACCGCAAATGAGCAGCATGGAGAAGATCAGGTCGCCTGCGGTCAGGGAGGAGTTCGCTACCGCTGTTGGCAGCACCTCACCGATCGCCCACGGCTGACGGCCATATTCCGCAACAAACCAGCCGGACTCGATAGCAATCCATGGCAGTGGGATACCGTAAAGCGCGGTGCGCAGCAGCCATTTTTTCTCACCGATACGGTTACGAATGACTGACCAGAACGAGGCCGCGATGATCAGCAGCATGATAATGCCGCAACCCACCATGATGCGAAACGCGAAGTACAGCGGCGCAACGCGTGGAATAGAGTCTTTGGTTGCCATCTGAATCTGCGCTTCCGTCGCGTCAGAGACGTTCGGGGTATAGCGTTTCAGCAGCAGACCGTAACCGAGGTCTTTCTTCACGTCGTTAAATTGATCGCGAACGGCCTGGTCGGTAGAGCCGGCGCGCAGCTGTTCCAGCAGCGAGTAAGCTTTCATCCCGTTACGGATACGCTCTTCATGCTGCACCATCAGATCTTTCAGGCCAGTCACCTGTTTGTCGACGGAGCGCGTGGCGATAATACCCAGAGCGTAAGGAATTTGAATGGCGAAGCGGTTTTCCTGCGCTTCCTGGTCAGGCACGCCGAACAGGGTAAACGCTGCCGGTGCCGGCTGGGTTTCCCATTCAGCTTCAATTGCGGCGAGTTTGGTTTTCTGCACGTCGCCCATTTCGTAACCGGATTCATCACCCAGAACAATAACGGACAGAATCGCGGCCATACCGAAGCTTGCTGCAATAGCAAAAGAACGCTTGGCGAACGCGAAGTCACGGCCGCGCAGCATATAGTAGGAGCTGATGCCCAGCACGAACATCGCGCCGCACACATAGCCAGACGCCACGGTGTGAACGAATTTAACCTGGGCAACCGGGTTCAGGACCAGCTCAGCGAAGCTGACCATCTCCATACGCATGGTTTCGAAGTTGAAATCAGATGCGATTGGGTTTTGCATCCAGCCGTTCGCCACCAGGATCCACAGTGCGGACAAGTTGGAGCCTAATGCCACCAGCCAGGTTACCGCCATATGCTGGACTTTACCCAGACGGTCCCAACCGAAGAAGAACAGACCTACAAAGGTGGATTCGAGGAAGAAGGCCATCAGACCTTCAATGGCCAGCGGCGCACCGAAAATATCCCCCACATAGTGGGAATAGTAAGACCAGTTTGTCCCGAACTGGAACTCCATGGTCAGACCGGTTGCCACGCCCAGCGCAAAGTTGATACCAAACAACTTGCCCCAGAACTTGGTCATATCTTTATAAATCTGTTTGCCGGAGAGGACGTAAACCGTTTCCATGATGGCCAGCAGGAACGCCATACCGAGCGTCAGCGGCACAAACAGGAAGTGGTACATCGCGGTCAAGGCAAACTGTAAGCGCGACAGTTCGACTACGTCTAACATTATGACTCCTTGCTCATCGCATGAAGACTCCGAGAGTGAACCCCGTTAGATAAGGATCCACACGCATGCCCCAATACAAAGTTATCTGCTTCCCTTCTTCGTTGCTTATTCTCTACAAGAGGAAAAAGCAATGATGAAAGGTTACAAATACGTTAAGAAAAAACCAAATTGATCCCGTAAATATAATACGCTGCAAAACCCTTACAATAAACAGGTTTTTATTCGAACAGATTTACGTTTTTCGACGGCGATCAATTTATAGCAAAATTACCACTTTTCGGCCATTTTGATCGGGAACAATTTAACGCCTTTTGGAGCCTTTTTCCAAGGATTAAACATTGATTTAAATCAAAAACGGCCAGAGCTGTTAATGATGTTTCTTTGTGGTGCGGATAGTAAAAACCTTGTTAATGATATGTACATTTAAAGGCGTTGATGGTTATAAAAGCCAGAGGATAATATAAACAGTTGTGATTTTTATTAACGCGCGTGAAAAAACGCATTTTGCCGGAAGATAAACATATAATGTTATCTGCTTCACAGTATTTTTCTTTCGCTTTGCTACCTGCCGAAACGATTACATTTTATTCACTTTTAATAATCTTAAAATTAACACCCTTTCGTGACTATTTGATGAAATAAAGGCCGCAGGAATGCGGCCTTTATTTTATTTTGAGGATTACCTTTCAATTTTTATGCTGAAGGTACGTGACTGGCCTGGCCGGAAAGACCCCGTAATGGCTGAGCCCTCTTCCCCTTGCGCCTTGTACACCTCATTCATGTCCGTTTCGCAGCACGCCTGGACCTCACGGTTCACAGACAAAGCCACGTCACAGGAGCGGGTCTCCGAAGGGTTGTACAGACGAAGAATCATCTCGTCACGATCCTCCGCTTTTTTCAGCGCACTGAGTACGCATCCGTTAGGGGGCAGCGTTAGCAGGCTATAGCTACAGGGGGTGGTGAAAGAGGCGCGGTTAAGCTTCATCGCATCCCACGGAATTTTGTTATAACAGTGCACTGGCGTTAACCACGACTTCGCCTGCTGCGCAACACCAGCACTGACGGGCGTACCATTAAAACTGAACAGGCTAAAGCGACAGGTTAACTGGCCCCGCATCTGCGAATCAGGCACCGGCATTTTGATCCCGGACGGTCTGCCGGGGCGCAGCAGTAAATCTTCCTTCCCAAGTACCCCCACGCCGCGAAGCAACGTCAGGGCAAACGTTTTTTGACGCTCGCCAGTCACTTCAAATTCGCGTAACCCTTCGGTAAACAGCGCCATCCCGTTACGCCGTTCCTGGAGCACCGCGTAGTTAAGCAGATTCCACACCGGCAGCGGCGCTTCCTTCCAGCCCTCCTCCTGCCAGTTCGCCATCGCTTCATCCTGTACAGGTCGCGTCAGCGAACCGAACTGGGTATCAGCTAACACCGTGTCTGCGGTGAAGGGCGTCGGGATCAACACCCGAACACGGTGGTCATCCGCGTGATTTCCGAGACGCGCCTCAATGTCGATACGTCGGCTGTTATGGCTGAGCGTGACCGTGAGCTCTGCCTCAAGCGTTCCCGTCTGCTGACGCGCAGAACGTTCAGCGAGATCCGCCGGCACCGCCATGCGGTGGCGGATCACCGCCCTGCTCTGCCAGGCCTCGTGGATCACCTTAACCTCATGCTCGCCCTGCGCGGAAGTGAGTCTCCACTCTTCCCGTGAAGGCGAGTAGTCGTACTCATCGCCATCATCCGAGCTCTCTTCTATTTCCAGCGCGCGGTCATAGATAAGCCCGGACGCTTTATCGAGCAGACGCAGGGTGCCGTCGTCGTTTAACGTTATTTCCCAGAAAGCATTTTCCAGTAATGCCTCCGACGTTGTTTCTGGCGCCAGCAGCTTGCCAGCCACGTGCGGCTCGATATAGAGCGTGCGGTAACCCATTGATGGCAGGATCTGGTTGAGCTGGATATCAAACTCCATAAAGGGATCGTAGTTGCCGTAATGCACAATCTGCCGGTCTATTAAGCCGGGGTCGATTTCACGCGCGCTGCGCAGGCAGTAAGGGATTTCATTCCCCCTATCGTCCAGCAGGCGGAACTGGCTGGCGCGCAGACGTATCGTAGTGTTAATCACTTCCTCACGCGGCCAGGGCGTGAGGTTAAACATCACCAGTTTGTCTTCCTCGCACTGCGGCATGTTGTCGACAATCTTGCGCATATAGAAGCATGTCAGGTTATCGGCCATGTCTTCCGCCAGCTCGAAGCGTGACATCACCTCACGATGCACTTTGTCACTACAGCAGCAGCCGATACTGTCATGGGCGTGATTCTTGAGGATCTCTTTCCACATTTTTTCCAGCAAGCCGTGGTGATACTCAAAGCCCAGCGTCCAGGCAAGCGTGGCCAGCGGCTCAAGGACATTGACGATTTTATGCTCTATCCGGGCGTGGGCGATTTTGATGTCCATTCGCGTGGAGCCTATTGTCCGGTGCACCCGCATATATTTACCGTCAATAAACTCTCCTTTCAGCGTCGCCAGTTCATCGCGGTGCTCGTCAATGTGGTCAAACACCTCCTCGAAGCGGCTCATCACAAACTGACGCTGCGGATAGATTTCGCGCAGCTTATCCATCACCGCAAAGATGTTCTGCTGGAGCGGCATCTGATCATGGCCGTTAGGCAGCAAAATTTCTTTCGTCACGGAGGCTTTTTCCAGCACCTCGAAGTACGTGTCGAGCCGTTTGCGCAGCCCGGCCTCATCCTCCGGTAAGTACTTACCAATCGCGTAGCCCAGCGGTAACGCCTGTGCCGTCACTTCACTGCCGTCCTGACTTTGCCAGAGAAATTCGGTTTTATCGGTACCATGCCGCTCGGAACACCCGCGCCAGAACATGGTGCGCGTGATGCCAAAACCGTTGTAAATGTGTGGCAGCTGGGAAGACATGCCGAAGGAGTCCGGCAGATAGCCAATTTTCATCGGCTCGCCAAAGGCCAGACAGTCGCGAATGCCGTACATCAGATTTCGGACAATCGACTCGCCGGAGACAAGGGTGGTGTCCGTCTGGGTATACCACGGCCCGATAATCAGCTTCCCGGCCGCCACCAGCGCCTTCACGCGTGGCCTGTTTTCCGGTTTCACGGCAAAATAATCTTCCAGCACCGCCGTCTGGCCGTCGAGAACGTAGTATTTATATTCTGCGTCCTGCTCAAGACGGGTAAGGATCTCTTCCATATTATTGACCAAAAGAATACGTGACGCTTCGGTGGTGAAGTACCACTCCCGGTCCCAGTGCATATGTGGCGTGATATGAACGCGAGATACAGCTTTCATCTTCGTTTCCTGTCAGTGCGTGTTTAGGATGTTATGTCTTCAGTCACGTAGGTGCCGCTCTTCACGGCCTGGCGTCGCCAGAGGAGTAAAATGAGCGTAGAGATTGCGGCGCCAATCAGCGCGGCGCCAAACCAGCCGGCAGCGGCCAGCACGCCGCCCAGCCCGGCATCATGCAGTAAGAAGAGAGAGAAAATACCCGCGCCCGGGGTGGATAGCCCAATCCCCATCGCCCCGACAATCGCTCCGGTCGCCATTGACCCCAGAACAAATGAGCCGATGACCCGCAACGGATCCTCGATAGCCATCGGAATTGCTCCTTCGGTGATGCCCGCCAGCCCCAGCAGCCAGGTGGACTTGCCGGTTTCAATTTCGAACTGTTTGAACAGGTTCGGAGCCAGCATCGTTGATGCCGTCACGGTAAAGGCCGATACCATTTTGACGGAGGCAAAAATCGCATAAGGCCCGTATACGCCATTGGCCATCGCCCCCAGACAGAACGCGTAAGAGGCTTTGTTGACCGGACCGCCCAGATCGAACGAGCACATAAAGCCCAGGATCGCCCCCAGCAGCAGCGCGTTCGCGCCGGACAGACCGTTAAGCCAGGCGGTGAGGGCGTTATTGATCCAGGCCACCGGTTCGCCGATCACAAACAGCATCAGGCTGCCTGCGCCCAGCACGCCAATCACCGGATAAAGATAAAAGGTCAGAAAGCCGTTGTAGCGGCTACTCAGCCGGATGTGGTTTTTCACCCAGCGCATCAGGTAGCCCGCAATCAGTCCGCCGACGATGGCCCCCAGAAAGCCGGAGCCGATCATATTGGCGGCAAGACCCGCCGCAAAGCCTGGCGTTAGCGCAGGTTTATCCGCCAGCGAGTAAGCGGTGTAGGCCGCCAGAACAGGCACCATCAGAATACCGAGCATCCCGCCGCCCAGTTTGCGGTACATCCACAGCCACGAATTTTCCTGATCGAACAGATGCTGCAAGCCCAGGATTTGCGCCAGCAGTACCGACACGGCCAGCACCGTGCCGCCAGCGACAATCAGCGGCACCGCAAAGGAGATACCGCTGAGCAGCGCCTGCTTGAGTTCGGTTTTAACGCACTTTTTCGCGTCCGTGTCGACGTGCGCTGGACGCACATCGGATACAGGCTGTAGCGCCAGCGCACGCTCAATGAGCGCTTCCGCATGGCGCAAGGGTTCCGCGACGGGCACGGAAATGGCGGGGATCCCCTGAAAACGCTCGCGCTCTTTAATCGCCACTTCCGCCGCGAAGATACACGCTTTTGCCTCCTGCAACTGCTGCGCGGTGATGCGTTCCTCAATACCGTTTGCCCCCTGCTTTTCGACCACCACATTGACGCCGAGCTTACGTCCCGCTTTTTCGAGATATTCCGCTGCCATGTAGGTATGGGCGATCCCGGCCGGACAGGCGGTAACGCAGACGATCGTCGGGGCATTCTCCGCAACGGCGGTTTCTTGCGCCTCAGGCGCCGTTTCCAGCGCTGCAAGCACCGCTTCCGCGCTGGTCGCCGTCATCACGCGCGCCCTGAGATCGTCATCCGCCAGGCGAGACGTCAGTTCCGTCAGGACCTGAATATGCGTTGACCCCGCTTGTGCGGGAGGAATGGCGAGCAGAAAAATCAGCTCGACCTCCTCCGGTCCGTCCACGCCTTCCCAGGCCAGCGGCTCGCGCAGTGTGGCCACGGCAAAAGCCGCTTCCTTTACCGCCGCTGATTTACCATGAGGTACGGCCAGCCCCTCGCCCAGCGCCGTCGGGCCAAGCGATTCCCGATGGAAAACCTCTGCCAGAAACGTATCGGCGTCGGCTATTTTGCCCAACGCTACCAGCCGCGTCGCAAGCTGACGGATTGCCTCATCACGGCTGTTAAACTGCGCCTGCACGCAGACAGCACGGGGGTCGGTCAGAGTCGTCAGGTTCATAAAGATCCTCACCTATCCAAAGTTTTTGTCTGGGGAGGATTGTGGCAGAGCCAATAAGACATTTATGTGATCATTTTCACTAACACCGAAATTTGTATCTTATTTGTATTATTTACAAATCCGACACTGAAGGCATAATTCCCTGAAAAGGTATTAAATAGGCGTGACCCAATGGGCAATAAACCGATGTACCGGCAGATCGCCGATGCGTTCCGCGAGAAAATTAATGCCGGTGAGTTAAAACCTGGCGACGCGCTGCCGACAGAATCCAGCCTTCAGGAGGCGTTTAGCGTCAGCCGTGTCACCGTGCGGCAGGCGTTGAAGCTGCTCGCCGACGAGCAGATCATCGAAAGTATTCAGGGCAGCGGCTCGTATGTAAAAGAGGAGCGGGTGAATTACGATATTTATCAGCTCACCGGCTTTTACGAAAAGTTAGCGGATCGCAACGTCGATACGCACAGCGACGTCAGCGTCTTCGAAGTGGTGAAAGCCGATGAGCGGCTCGCGGCAAAACTGGCGCTCAATCCAAATGATAAGGTCTGGCACGTCAAGCGCGTACGCTTCATCAGGGAAAAGCCGGTGAATCTGGAAGAGACATGGATGCCGCTGGCGATGTTCCCCGACCTCACCTGGGAAGTGATGGAACAGTCGAAATACCATTACATTGAGCAGATCAAAAAGATGGTTATCGATCGCAGCGAGCAGGAGCTGGTGCCAGTCATGCCATCGGACGAGGCGATTGCCGCCCTGGCGCTCGATCCGGCGAAACCGATTCTGGAAAAAGTCTCCCGCGGCTTTCTGAAAGACGGCCGGGTATTTGAGTACAGTCGCAACGTGTTTAACTCCGACGACTATAAATTCACTCTGGTGGCTAAACGCAGACAATAAAAAAGGCCGCTTTACAGCGGCCAACCATGTCGAAACGGACATTTTTTTATACTTCAACGCGCCCCATACGGGGAGCAGAGAGGACTTACTTAATGATGGACTTCAGTGCTTCACCGATATCCGCCAGGCTGCGAACGGTTTTCACGCCTGCGGCTTCCAGTGCTGCGAATTTCTCATCAGCCGTACCTTTACCGCCTGCGATAATCGCGCCCGCGTGACCCATACGTTTGCCTTTCGGCGCGGTCACACCCGCGATGTAACCCACCACCGGCTTGGTCACATGATCTTTGATGTAAGCAGCCGCTTCTTCTTCCGCGCTACCACCGATCTCACCGATCATCACGATCGCTTCGGTCTGTGGATCTTCCTGGAACAGCTTCAGGATGTCGATGAAGTTAGAGCCCGGGATCGGGTCACCGCCGATGCCCACGCAGGTGGACTGGCCGAAACCGTAGTCGGTGGTCTGCTTAACCGCTTCATAGGTCAGGGTACCGGAACGGGACACAATGCCCACTTTGCCTGGGCGATGAATGTGGCCCGGCATGATGCCGATTTTGCATTCGCCCGGGGTGATAACGCCTGGGCAGTTCGGGCCGATCATGCGCACGCCTGCTTCATCCAGCTTCACCTTCACGGTCAGCATATCCAGCGTCGGAATACCTTCGGTGATGGTGATGATCAGTTTGATGCCTGCGTCGATCGCTTCCAGAATGGAGTCTTTGCAGAACGGCGCCGGAACGTAGATCACGGTCGCGGTTGCGCCCGTCGCTTCTACGGCTTCACGCACGGTGTTGAACACCGGCAGGCCCAGGTGGGTGGTGCCGCCTTTACCTGGCGTTACGCCGCCTACCATCTGCGTACCGTAGGCAATTGCCTGTTCGGAGTGGAAAGTCCCCTGGCTACCGGTGAAGCCCTGGCAGATAACCTTGGTATCTTTATTAATTAAAACGGACATTATTTCCCCTCCACTGCGGCAACAACCTGCTGAGCTGCATCCGTCAGACTTTTCGCTGCAATAATATTCAGGCCGCTGTCAGCCAGTTTTTTCGCGCCGAGTTCAGCGTTGTTCCCTTCCAGACGTACAACAACCGGAACGTTAACGCCCACTTCTTCTACCGCGCCGATGATACCGTCGGCGATCAGGTCGCAACGTACGATACCGCCGAAGATGTTCACCAGAACCGCTTTCACGTTGCTGTCAGAGAGAATGATTTTGAACGCTTCGGTTACGCGCTCTTTGGTTGCGCCACCGCCCACGTCGAGGAAGTTCGCTGGCTCACCGCCGTGCAGCTTAACGATGTCCATGGTGCCCATTGCCAGGCCCGCACCGTTAACCATGCAGCCGATGTTGCCATCCAGCGCCACGTAGTTCAGTTCCCACTGTGCAGCCTGCGCTTCACGCGGATCTTCCTGAGACTGGTCGCGCATTTCGCGCAGATCGGACTGGCGGAACAGCGCGTTGCCGTCAGCGCCCAGCTTGCCGTCGAGGCAGATCAGGTCGCCCTGGGTGGTGATCACCAGCGGGTTGATCTCGATCAGCGCCAGATCGCGCTCCAGGAAGATGGTCGCCAGACCCATGAAGATCTTGGTGAACTGCTGAACCAGCTTGCCTTCCAGACCCAGTTTGAACGCCAGCTCACGACCCTGGTAAGGCATTGGGCCCGCCAGCGGATCGATAGCCACTTTGTGGATCAGGTGCGGGGTCTCTTCCGCCACTTTTTCGATTTCCACACCGCCTTCGGTAGACGCCATGAACACCACGCGACGGGAGCTACGGTCTACGACTGCGCCGAGGTACAGTTCTTTCGCGATGTCGGTCGCCGCTTCAACCAGGATCTGGTTAACCGGCTGGCCGTTCGCATCTGTCTGGTAGGTTACCAGACGCTTGCCGAGCCAATGTTCAGCAAACGCACGGATCTCTTCTTTGCTCTTAACAACCTTCACACCGCCCGCTTTACCACGGCCACCAGCGTGAACCTGACATTTAACTACCCACGGGCCGGCACCGATTTTAGACGCGGCTTCTTCTGCTTCACGCGGGGTAGTACAGGCATAACCCACCGGAGCCGGTAAGCCATACCGGGCAAACAGCTGTTTGGCCTGATATTCATGTAAGTTCATGTGTTCTATCCATCCTTCAGGTAATCGTTAGGTAGTGCTTTTGTAAGCCCGGCAAGCAACGCGCCGCCGGGCAAGACTGCAAAAACTAGACGTCCAGCAGCAGACGCGTTGGATCTTCCAGCAGCTCTTTAATGGCAACCAGGAAGCCCACGGATTCGCGGCCATCGATCAGACGGTGATCGTAAGAGAGCGCCAGGTACATCATCGGCAGGATCTCCACTTTACCGTCTACCGCCATTGGACGATCTTTAATGGCGTGCATACCCAGGATCGCGCTCTGCGGCGGGTTGATGATCGGGGTAGACATCAGCGAGCCGAACACGCCGCCGTTGGTAATGGTGAAGTTACCGCCGGTCAGGTCCTCAACGGTCAGCTTGCCGTCGCGGCCTTTCACGGCCAGCTCTTTGATTTTCTTCTCAATGTCAGCCATACCCAGGGTATCTACGTCACGCAGAACCGGGGTCACCAGGCCGCGTGGAGTAGAAACCGCCATGCTGACATCGAAGTAGTTGTGGTAAACCACGTCATCGCCATCGATAGACGCGTTCACTTCCGGGTAGCGTTTCAGCGCTTCAACTACCGCTTTCACGTAGAAGGACATGAAGCCCAGACGGATACCGTGACGTTTTTCAAACGCGTCACCGTACTGCTTGCGCAGGTCCATGATTGGTTTCATGTTGACTTCGTTGAAGGTAGTCAGCATCGCGGTGGAATTTTTCGCTTCCAGCAGACGCTCGGCCACGCGCTTACGCAGGCGGGTCATTGGCACGCGTTTTTCGCTACGTGCGCCCAGAGCGGGCTGTGCCGCTGGTGCTGCCGCAGGGGCTTTCGCTTCCGCTTTCGCCTCAGAAGGCGCTTTTGCCAGATGCTTGTCGATGTCTTCGCGCGTCAGACGGCCACCCACGCCGGTGCCTTTGATGGCTGCCGGATCGAGGCTGTGCTCAGCCAGCAGGCGACGGATCGCCGGGCTGAGCGCGTCGTTGGTCTGATCGGACAGAGACGCCTGCTGGCGCTGGGCCGGGGTAGACGCTTTTTCTTCAGATTTGGCGCTGGACTCTTTGCCCGCGCTGTTACCTTCACGCAGGCGACCCAGGATCTGGCGAGAAGTGACGGTCGTACCTTCATCTTCCAGGACTGCATCCAGAATGCCATCCGCTGAAGCCGGTACTTCCAGTACCACTTTGTCAGTTTCGATTTCTACCAGCACTTCGTCACGGGTTACCGCGTCGCCTGGTTTTTTGTGCCAGGTGGCGACGGTTGCATCTGCTACGGACTCAGGCAGGTCGGGAACAAGAATATCTACGCTACTCATTATGTATCCTTTAATTAATCGACGTTCAGCGCGTCATTGACCAGATCTTGTTGCTGCTTCTGGTGAACGGACATATACCCTACCGCCGGAGAGGCGGAGGCCGGGCGACCTGCATAACGCAGGGCAGACCCAAATGGAATCACTTCACGGAAATGATGCTGGCTGCAATACCATGCGCCCTGGTTGAGCGGCTCTTCCTGGCACCAGACAAAATCATGAACGTGAGCGTACTGTTTCAGCACTTCCTGCATCGCCTGATGCGGGAACGGATAAAGCTGCTCGATACGCACGATGGCGACATCTTTCTGATCGTTCTTACGGCGCTGTTCCAGCAGGTCGTAATAAACCTTACCAGAACACATTACGACACGCTTAACGGCCTGCGGATCCAGCTCGTCAATTTCACCGATGGCCGGC
Source organism: Enterobacter sp. CRENT-193 (assembly GCF_002787395.1). Taxonomy (NCBI): domain Bacteria; kingdom Pseudomonadati; phylum Pseudomonadota; class Gammaproteobacteria; order Enterobacterales; family Enterobacteriaceae; genus Enterobacter; species Enterobacter sp. CRENT-193. The sequence continues at coordinate 4,254,503 of NZ_CP024812.1, forward strand.
AGGAAGGTGCCGTTTGCCAGCTCTTCCAGGCTGGAGACCGCCAGTGGATGGCGCAGCAGGGATTTTGGCGACATGACTACCAGCGGACGGCGCATACCGCGCAGCGCCTGACGACGCAGCATGTGGTAAACCTGAGCCGGAGTGGACGGCACGCAAACCTGCATGTTCTGCTCGGCGCAGAGTTGCAGATAACGCTCCAGACGCGCGGAGGAGTGCTCCGGCCCTTGTCCTTCATAGCCGTGCGGCAGCAGCATCACCAGACCGCACATACGGCCCCACTTCTGCTCACCGGAGGAGATGAACTGGTCGATAACCACCTGCGCACCGTTGGCGAAGTCACCGAACTGCGCTTCCCAGATAGTCAGGGTGCGGGGTTCTGCGGTGGCATAGCCGTATTCGAAGGCCAGAACCGCTTCTTCTGACAGCACGGAGTCCCAGACCTTGAACTGGCCCTGACCGTTATGCACGTGCTGAAGCGGAGTATACGTTGAACCGTTAGACTGGTTGTGTACAACCGCGTGACGGTGGAAGAAGGTGCCACGACCCGCATCTTCACCGGACAGACGAACCGGAATACCTTCGTCAACCAGCGTCGCATAGGCCAGCGTTTCCGCCCCGCCCCAGTCGAACAGCTTCTCACCCGCCGCCATGGCCTGGCGATCGCCATAGATCTTGGCCACGCGGGACTGCATCTCGATCGCTTCCGGCACGGTGCTGATGCGTTTAGCCAGCTCCTGCAAACGCTTCATCTCAACCTTGTTCGGGTAGCTCTCGTCCCACTCGTGGTTGAGGTACGGCGACCAGGTAAAGGAGTGCATGTTCATTGGACGCAGCTCTTTGACCACGCATTCACCCGCGTCCAGCGCGTCGCGATAAAGATTGACCATTTCGGTCGCATCTTCCAGCGTCGCCACTTTTTCGCTTTCCAGCTTGTCAGCATAGATTTTACGCGGCGTCGGATGTTTTTTGATTTTCTGGTACATCAGCGGCTGGGTTGCACTTGGCTCATCCGCTTCGTTGTGGCCGTGACGGCGGTAGCAGAAGAGGTCAATGAACACGTCGCGCTTGAAGGTGTTACGGAAGTCCAGCGCCAGACGGGTAACGAAAGCAACGGCTTCAGGGTCATCCGCGTTAACGTGGAAAATTGGCGCCTGAACCATTTTACCGATGTCGGTGCAGTACGGGGTGGAACGCGCATCCAGCGGGTTAGAGGTGGTGAAGCCCACCTGGTTGTTGATTACGATGCGAACGGTACCGCCCACTTCATAACCACGCGCTTTCGACATGTTCAGGGTTTCCTGAACCACGCCCTGCCCTGTGACCGCCGCATCACCGTGAATGGTGATTGGCAGCACTTTATTGCTGCTCGGCTCGTCCAGACGATCCAGACGCGCACGCACGGAACCGATAACCACCGGGCTAACGATTTCCAGGTGCGACGGGTTAAATGCCAGCGCCAGGTGAACCTGACCGCCCTCGGTTTCGATATCAGACGAGAAGCCCATGTGGTACTTCACGTCACCGGTGCCGAGGTGCTCTTTATGTTTACCCGCAAATTCGTCGAACAGATCCTGCGGCTTTTTACCCAGCACGTTAACCAGCACGTTAAGGCGTCCACGGTGCGCCATGCCCAGCACCACTTCGCGCGTACCGCTCTTACCGGCATGACGAATCAGCTCTTTCAGCATCGGGACTAACGCATCGCCGCCCTCCAGTGAGAAGCGTTTTGCGCCAGGGAATTTCGCGCCCAGATAGCGCTCAAGGCCTTCCGCTGCGGTCAGTTCGCTGAGGAAACGTTTTTTCTCTTCTGCTGAGAAATTCGCGTGGCCTGCCACGGATTCGATACGCTGCTGGATCCAGCGTTTCTCTTCGGTGGAGGTAATGTGCATATATTCCGCGCCGATGGAGCCGCAGTAGGTTTGCTTGAGCGCGTCAATCAGATCGCCCAGCTTCATCGTGTCTTTGCCGATGGCAAAAGAACCTACGTTAAAGCTTTCCTGGAAATCGGCCTCGGTCAGATCGTGATAAGCCGGATCGAGATCCGCTACACGTTCCTGCTGCCACAGTCCCAGCGGATCGAGATTCGCATGCTGGTGACCACGGAAGCGATAAGCGTTGATAAGTTGCAGGACTTTTACCTGCTTCGCATTAGTGTCAGGGTCGGAAATCGCAGAAGAGTAACGTGAGGCATCCTTCGCCAGACGACGGAAATAATCACGTGTTTTTGAATGGAATTGATCCGGTTTGACCCCTGTACCAGGCAACTGCTGGAACATGGAACGCCAGTTTGCGTCCACTGAGTCAGGATCGGTTAAGAAGTCTTCATAGAGCTGTTCTATCCAGCTCTGGTTTGAACCAGAGAGGTAAGAAGAGTCCAGCCAGGCTTTCATTGCGCCGTTCTGCATCGTGATCCCTTAAGCATTTTTATGCTTACTTTCGCCGTAGAAACTACCACGCACACCACGTGTACGTGCCGGGGTTCACCTGCGAGCTCTTTTCATTTGGCCCGCGAAGGAACCTTTAGAAACTGTCTAAACTTCAGGGCAGTTTTTAAAGGTTTCTGCAATCTGTCCCCTCTCCCTTTGGGAGAGGGTTAGGGTGAGGGGAACAGCGCTCCCCTCTCACTACTTACGCACTGCGCTGCAACAACATCGACTTAATATGGCCGATGGCGCGCGTTGGGTTCAGCCCCTTAGGACACACACTGACGCAGTTCATGATGCTATGGCAGCGGAATACGCTGAAAGCGTCACTTAGCCCTTCCAGACGATTCTCGGTTTCGGTATCGCGGCTGTCGATCAGGAAGCGATAGGCAGCCAGCAGACCCGCAGGGCCGATAAATTTATCCGGATTCCACCAGAACGACGGGCATGACGTTGAACAGCATGCACAGAGAATACACTCGTACAACCCATCGAGTTTTTCACGCTGCTCAGGAGACTGTAAGTGCTCGCGAGCGGGTGGATTTTGCCCATTATTCAATAAGTAAGGCTTAATCTTCTCATATTGTGCATAGAATTGCCCCATGTCCACCACCAAATCACGCACGACCGGCAGGCCAGGCAGAGGACGGATAACAATTTTCTGGCCAGGGCGGTTTAGCGCAGAAATAGGCGTGATGCAGGCCAGGCCATTTTTGCCGTTCATGTTCACACCGTCAGAACCACACACCCCTTCACGGCAGGAGCGGCGGAACGACAGCGTAGGATCTTTCTCTTTCAGCTGGATTAAGGCATCCAGCAGCATCATGTCGCGACCTTCTTCCGCTTCGAGGGTGTAATCCTGCATACGCGGAGCATCGTCTACATCCGGGTTATAACGATAAACTGAGAATTCGAGTTTCATTATCCTGTCTCCGCATTAGTAAGTACGAATCTTCGGCGGGAACGCCGGACGCAGTTTCGGTTCCATGTTGACGCTACGACGCGTCATGGTTTCCGACTCTGGCAGATACAGGGAATGGCACAGCCAGTTTTCGTCATCACGTTCCGGGAAGTCGAAGCGGCTATGCGCGCCACGGCTTTCGGTACGGAAGTTTGCCGACATCGCGGTCGCGAACGCGGTTTCCATCAGGTTATCCAGTTCCAGGCACTCAACGCGCTGGGTGTTGAACTCGCTGGAGGTGTCGTCCAGACGGGCATTTTTCAGACGCTCGCGGATCGCTTTCAGCTGCTCAAGCCCTTTGGCCATCGCGTCGCCTTCACGGAATACCGAGAAGTTGTGCTGCATACACTCTTGCAGCGCTTTACGAATTTCCACCGGATCTTCGCCGTTACGGTTGCCGTTCCAGCGGTTGAGGCGCTCAAGAGAGGCATCGATTTCGTCGTCGGTCGCATCACGCAGCGCGCCCTGCTCGGCAATAGATTCCTGGAGATGCAGCCCCACCGCACGACCAAATACCACCAGGTCCAGCAGGGAGTTGCCGCCCAGACGGTTTGCGCCGTGCACGGATACGCAGGCTATTTCGCCTACCGCGAACAGGCCTGGGATGACCACGTCTTCGCCCTGCTCGTTCACGGTCAGCGCCTGACCGGTCACTTTGGTCGGAATACCGCCCATCATGTAGTGACAGGTTGGGATAACCGGAATTGGCTCTTTCACCGGGTCGACGTGCGCGAAGGTGCGGGACAGCTCCAGAATGCCCGGCAGACGGGATTCCAGCACTTCTTTACCCAGATGGTCGAGTTTCAGCTTCGCGTGTGGACCCCAAGGGCCGTCACAGCCGCGGCCTTCACGAATTTCGATCATGATGGAACGCGCCACCACGTCACGGCCCGCCAGGTCTTTCGCGTTTGGCGCATAACGCTCCATGAAGCGCTCGCCATGTTTGTTCAGCAGGTAGCCACCTTCACCACGGCAGCCTTCTGTCACCAGTACGCCCGCACCGGCGATACCGGTTGGGTGGAACTGCCACATCTCCATGTCTTGCACCGGCACGCCCGCGCGGATAGCCATACCGACACCGTCACCGGTGTTGATGTGGGCGTTGGTGGTGGACTGGTAAATACGGCCTGCACCGCCGGTCGCCAGCACCGTAGCGCGGGCTTTGAAGTAGACCACTTCACCAGTTTCGATGCACAGGGCGGTACAACCCACCACGGCGCCATCGGCGTTTTTCACCAGATCCAGCGCATACCACTCGGAGAAGATGGTGGTGTGGTTTTTCAGGTTCTGCTGATATAGCGTGTGCAGCAGCGCGTGGCCGGTACGGTCAGCCGCCGCTGCGGTACGTGCCGCCTGCTCGCCGCCGAAGTTTTTCGACTGGCCGCCAAACGGACGCTGATAGATGGTGCCATTTTCCAGACGGGAGAACGGCAGACCCATGTGGTCCAGCTCCAGAATCGCTTCCGGGCCGGTTTTACACATATATTCGATGGCATCCTGGTCACCGATGTAATCGGAACCTTTTACCGTATCGTACATGTGCCATTCCCAGTTATCTTCATGGGAATTACCCAGCGCAACGGTGATACCGCCCTGCGCAGACACTGTGTGGGAACGGGTCGGGAATACTTTAGAGAGCAGCGCACAGGTCTGGCCGCTCTGGGAAATTTGCAGTGCGGCGCGCATACCTGCGCCACCCGCACCAATCACAACAGCATCAAATTCTCTGACTGGCAGTTTCATTACACACCCCACACCACAACAAATCCATAAATGACGTAAACCAGCAGAGCAACAACAATAATCAGTTGCAGCGGAAGGCGAATCGCCAGCGGTTTAACGTAATCGGTCAACACCTGCCACATGCCAATCCAGGCATGAATAAGGATGGAGAACAGGGCCAGCAGGGTGAACACTTTGGTGAAGGCCGATCCGAAGAAACCACTCCAGATTTCCCACGTCAGCGTCCCGCTGGTCGCGAAGAAACCGATCATATAGATGATGTAAAGGGTGAGAACGATGGCAGTAGCACGGACCAGGATGAAGTCATGTACGCCGTTGCGTCCTAATGCGGAGGCGTTGCTTACCATACGAGAACTCCTGCGAGAAGTGAAAGCACGACAGTGATCACAAATGAAATGTTAGCGGTACGTTTACCGGCCTCGAACGTCTCTTCCAGGTAGCCAAAGTCCATCAGCATATGGCGAACGCCACCAACCACGTGATAGGCCAGCGCGGTCAGAATGCCCCACATGATAAATTTCACGAAGAAGCTGTTCATGATGGCTGAGGCCTGGAGGAATCCTTCAGGGGATGAGAGGCTGGTTCCCAGTAACCACAGCAAGATACCGACCGCCACAAACGTAATCACACCAGAAACACGGTGCAGAATGGACGCTATTGCTGTTACAGGGAATCGGATCGTTTTGAGATCCAGATTGACAGGTCTTTGTTTTTTCACATTTCTTATCATGAATAACGCCCACATGCTGTTCTTATTGTTTCCTTCCTCCGGACTGCGATGCGGGTCAGACAGCGTTCCTTTTCTATAACTGCGCGTCATGCAAAACATTGCTTCCAAATGCTAAAACGACACGTTACAACGCTGGGTGGCTCGGGATTGCAGGGTGTTCCGGAGACCTGGCGGCAGTATAGGCCGTTCACAAAATCATTACAATTAACCTACATACAGTTTGTTGGGTTTTCTCTGGAACAGTGATCGGGGTCACGATAACAACATCTTTTTAAATTTTAATCATCTGATTTGACAAATGTTAAACAATATTGTTACAAACGTCATCAGAAAAGGCATATAATGCGCAAAAGTTATGAGGTCTCTCTTTCACCTGACAAATAGTTATGTAACAGTGTGATGGTATTGACCGAAGTTATCAGGACAGTTATTAGTGATATACAGGTTTGAATAATTCGGACTGCAAAAACGCTGATTTGCTGTTGTTTCACTGATATTTCATTCGTTTACCTGCAAGGCGCCATAGCTCTGTACCCTGGTTTCTCCTCGTGAGCTGAGCGGTAAGCCAAATAACAATCTGGTAACGATGATTAACAGCTGAAAGCAAATCCGGTAAAGCGCAGTCTTAAGCATAAGGCGCTAAGGAGACCGTAAATGGCTGATACAAAGGCAAAACTCACCCTAAATGGTGATGATGCTATTGAACTGGATGTGCTAAAAGGCACGCTCGGTCAGGATGTTATTGATATCCGTACGCTGGGTTCCAAAGGGGTATTCACCTTTGACCCTGGATTCACCTCCACCGCATCTTGCGAATCCAAGATCACCTACATTGACGGTGACGAAGGTATCCTGCTCCATCGCGGCTTCCCCATCGATCAGTTAGCCACCGAATCCAACTATCTGGAAGTGTGCTACATCCTGCTGAACGGCGAAAAACCGACGCAGGCTCAATACGATGAATTTAAAACCACCGTGACCCGTCACACCATGATCCATGAGCAGATTACCCGTCTGTTCCATGCGTTCCGTCGTGACTCTCATCCGATGGCGGTTATGTGCGGTATTACCGGTGCGCTGGCGGCGTTCTACCACGATTCTCTGGACGTGAATAACCCACGTCACCGTGATATCGCGGCGTTCCGTCTGCTCTCCAAAATGCCTACCATGGCGGCGATGTGTTACAAATACTCTATCGGTCAGCCGTTTGTGTATCCACGCAACGACCTCTCCTACGCGGGTAACTTCCTGCGCATGATGTTCTCCACGCCGTGCGAAGAGTATGAAGTGAACCCGGTGCTGGAACGCGCAATGGACCGTATTCTGATCCTGCACGCTGACCACGAACAGAACGCCTCGACCTCTACCGTCCGTACCGCAGGCTCTTCCGGCGCGAACCCGTTCGCCTGTATCGCTGCGGGTATCGCCTCCCTGTGGGGACCGGCGCACGGCGGCGCGAACGAAGCAGCACTGAAGATGCTGGAAGAGATCAGCTCCGTTGAGCATATTCCTGAGTTCGTGCGCCGCGCGAAAGACAAGAATGACTCCTTCCGTCTGATGGGCTTCGGTCATCGTGTTTACAAAAACTACGACCCTCGCGCGACCGTCATGCGTGAGACCTGCCACGAAGTGCTGAAAGAGCTGGGCACCAAAGATGATCTGCTGGAAGTGGCGATGGAGCTGGAACACATCGCGCTGAACGACCCGTACTTCATCGAGAAGAAACTCTACCCGAACGTCGATTTCTACTCTGGCATTATTCTGAAAGCGATGGGCATTCCGTCTTCCATGTTCACCGTGATCTTCGCCATGGCGCGTACCGTGGGCTGGATTGCGCACTGGAACGAAATGCACAGCGAAGGCATGAAAATCGCCCGTCCTCGTCAGCTGTATACCGGCTACGAGCAGCGTGATTTTAAGTCTGACCTGAAGCGCTAAAAGTTAAGCCCGGTGGCGCTACCGCTTACCGGGCCTACAAATGCGAAACGTAGGCCGGGTAAGGCGTAGCCGCCACCCGGCTTTTTTATTTTTGACAATGTGGACACCAGTAAAAGGGTCTCGAAGAGAGCATAATCCTGTCGATAATCCCGCCGCACCGCTCGCACTTCTTCCCCGCCCGATGAAACACCTTGAACCGGAACAGCGCCCCGTGGTGCTTGTTTTCATCTACGATGCCACGCGTGTTGTACGACAGCCGCGGGATGTCCAGCAGCGCGTGGGACAGCGCCTCCAGCTGTTCATCGCTCAGCTGAGAAGCTTTGTGCTGCGGTGCCAGCCCGACTTCCCAGAGGATCTCCACCCGCAGGTAGTTTCCCAGCCCCGCCAGAAATGCCTGATCGAGCAACAGCCCGGAAAACTGCCGGTTGCGGAATGTGGGCGATAGCAGCCGGGCCTTCACATCGCTCGCCGTCAGGCGCATATCCAGCACGTCCGGCCCAACCCGCTGTAAGAACTGGTGCGTGAGCAACTGCTCCGGCGTTAACATTTCGATATCAGAGGCGCTGTAGAGCAGGATCGCCTTATCCGCCGTTTGTAGCCGCACGCGCAGCACGCGGGTCGTTTGCGGCTGCTCGTCCGCTTCCACCACCCGCCAGACGCCGTAAAGCTGATTATGGCTATATAACGTCAGGTTATGGGAAAAGTGGGTGAGTAACGCTTTGCCGCGCGTTTCAATGTGGGTCACCGTCTGTCCCACCAGCTGCGCTTCAAACGGTTTGAGTTGAGGAAAGGCAAACCAGACGTGTGTCAGAGGTTTGCCCTTTATCGCCGCCTCCAGGCTATCCGCCGCGCGGCGGATCTCCGGACCTTCTGGCATGTTATTGTCCTTTCATGATTATTCTGCGCTGACAACAATGCCCTCTTCCGAGAACGCCGCCCGCAGGCGTCGCGCAAACTGGAGCGCATGCTCGCCGTCACCGTGTAAGCACACCGTATCAGCCTGAACGTTTGCCGTTGTCCCCTCCGTTGAGGTTACTCGCCCGAAGCGCACCATCTCCAGCGTCTGCGCCAGTGCTTTACCTTCGTCGGTGATCAGCGCACCGGCCTGCGTGCGCGGAACAAGGCTACCGTCCGGCAGGTATCCCCGATCGGCAAACACTTCCTGCCGCGTAGTCAGCCCCAGCCGTTCTCCGGCACGAATAAGCTCGCTGCCCGCCAGGCCTACCAGAATCAGTTGCGGATTACAGTCCCGCACCGCACGGGCAATGGCATCCGCCAACACCGGATCTTTCGCCGCCTGGTTATAGAGCATGCCGTGCGGCTTGACGTGGCGCAACACGCCATTCTCAGCGCGCACTATCGCCTCCAGCGCGCCGATCTGGTAGAGCATTTGCGCGTAAACCGTCTCAGGCGGCAGATCCATCGCTGTGCGACCAAAGTTTTCCCGGTCGGGAAAGCTGGGGTGAGCGCCAATCGCCACGCCGTTTTTCATGGCATTGCGCACGCTCGCCAGCATGGTCTGCGCATCGCCGGCATGAAACCCGCAGGCGATATTCACCGAGGAGACCAGCGTCATCAGCGCCGCATCGGCGTTGCTGCCCTCCCCCAGATCGGCGTTTAAATCAATCTTTACCATCGAGCCTCCACGCCAGCTGTTCGAGATAACGCTGCTGATCCTGCCGGGCTTTCAGTGCCTCCTCCAGCGAACACTGCACAAAATGAATTGGCTGACCGAGAGGAATTTGCGCCAGATGGTAGCGATCGGCTTCGATAATGCAGGCAATACGCGGATATCCTCCCGTGGTTTGCGCATCGTTCATCAGTACAATGGGCTGTCCGTTGCCTGGCACCTGAATGACCCCCGGCAACAGACCATGGGAAAGCAGCTCCCGGTCAGTTGTGCGGGTCAGCGGCTGTCCCTGAAGCCGGTAACCCATGCGGTTACTCTGCGGGCTGATCTTCCACGGCGAGCGCCAGAAAGACTCTTTCGCGGCTTCATCAAACTCCTGGTATTCCGGTCCTGGTAAGGCGCGGATCACGTTCCTCCACAGCAGCTGTTTCACGCCCTGCGTGGTGGTGAAATGGCGCGTTGAGGTCTTTATCCGCAGACGATCGCCGTCACGCAGCAGCCGTCCTTCATGGCCGCCCATTCCCGCTTTCTGGTCGGTGCTGGATGAGCCCAGCACCTCCGGCACGTCGATCCCCCCCGCTACCGCAAGATAGCTACGCACGCCGTGCAGAGGACGCTTGAGCGTCAGACGCTGCCCGGCCTTCGCCCGCAGGCGCCAGCCGGTCCACACCGCTTTGCCGTCCAGCGTCGCGTCACAGCCCGCGCCGGTTAAGGCAAACCAGGTTTCCTGACCAAACTCAATCACGCACTGACCCAGCGTAATTTCTAACGCCGCCGTGCTGCCTGCGTTACCTACCAGCAGGTTGGCAATCTCCAGCGAAGGGCGATCGAGCGCACCGCAGTAGCTCACGCCCGACTGACGCAGCCCAAAACGCCCGGCATCCTGTACCGAGGTGTAAAGCCCTGCGCGAATAAGCGTTAACATACTCCCTCCTTCTGTGGGATAAAGCGCAGCGTATCCCCCGGCCGCAGGAGTATGGGCGCGTCCTGGCCTGGTTCAAATAACGGCGTGGACGTGTGCCCAATCAGCTGCCAGCCTCCCGGTGAAGCGAGCGGATAAATTCCAGTTTGCTCGCCACCAATCGCCACGCTGCCCGCCGGTACGCTCAGGCGCGGCTCAGCCCGGCGCGGCGTATGCAGCTGGGGCGATAACCCGCCCAGATAGGGGAAACCCGGCTGAAATCCCAAAAACCAGACAACATAGTCGACTGAGCTATGCAGCTCCACAACCTGCTTCTCCGTTAATCCACAGTGCTCGGCCACCACGCCAAGGTCGGGGCCTCCCTTGCCGCCATAGACAACCGGGATCTCAATCGTCCGCGATTCCGGCTCCAGCGCCTCGCTCTCCTCCCACCAGCGTTGCAGACGCTCAATGGCATCCAGCGCCCCCGTGTGCGGATCACGCAGCACCACGGTGATATTATTCATACCCGGAATAGCTTCAACCACGCCGGGTAGCTCGGGCAGTCGCTGAGCCAGACGCCAGATACGCTTTTGCGTGGCAAGCGTCACCGGAGGCTCAAGTTCCAGAACCACTGCGGTTTCACCCAGAAGATAACAACGCGCTCGCTGCACTTAACTACCTCTCATCAGGCCGGATTAGGGATATCAATAAACGTCACATCCAGATCGGTATTTTCCGTCAGCCACTCGCTGAGGGCGCGGATGCCGCCACGCTCGGTGGCGTGATGGCCCGCCGCGTAAAAATGCAGGCCTTGTTCACGGGCTGAGTGGATAGTCTGCTCGGAGACTTCGCCGGTAATGAAGGCGTCGACACCAAAACGCGCCGCGCTGTCAATAAAGCCCTGGCCGCCGCCGGTGCACCATGCCACGCGCTTCACGGTATCCGGCCCGGTGTCGCCGCACCACAGCGGACGACGCCCCAGGCGCGCTTCGATCCACGAGGCCAGCTCCAAACCCGGAACTGGCATCGACAGTTCGCCCCACGGCACCAGGGGTTCAATTTCACCCATCACGGTAATCCCCAGCAGCTGCGCAAGCTGAACGTTGTTCCCCAGCTCAGGATGCGCATCGAGCGGCAGGTGATAGCCGTACAGGTTGATGTCATTCGCCAGCAGCGTTTTGAGTCGGTTGCGCTTCATGCCGCGAATAATCGGTGATTCGTTTTTCCAGAAATAACCGTGGTGGACAATCACCGCATCGGCTTCCTGACGCACCGCCTCATCCAGCAGCGCCTGGCTTGCCGTCACGCCGGTGATAATTTTTTGCACCGTCTCGCGCCCCTCCACCTGCAAGCCATTCGGGCCGTAGTCGCTAAACGAAGCCGTGTTGAGTTTTTCGTTAATCAGGCGTTCCAGTTCACTGTTTTTCATCATCATTCTCTCAAACTTTTCGGGCGGCTTCGTACGCCGCCAGCGTGGCGACGCGCGCCTGTTTATGGTCGACAATGGGACGGGGATAGTTCAGGGTAACACGCTGTTTATCCGCCCATACCCAGGGTTCATGAATGGCTTTGGCCGGGACATCCTTAAGCTCAGGCAGCCAGCGGCGGATAAACTCGCCGTCGGCGTCAAATCGTTGTCCCTGCGTGGTCGGATTGAAGATCCGAAAATAGGGAGCCGCATCCGTTCCGGTGGAGGCCGCCCACTGCCAGCCGCCGTTATTCGCCGCCAGATCGCCATCGATCAGCTGAGAGATAAAATAACGCTCTCCGGTTCGCCAGTCGATAAGCAGATCCTTCACCAGGAAGCTGGCGGTAATCATACGCAGACGGTTATGCATCCACCCGGTTTCATTGAGCTGCCGCATAGCCGCATCAACAATCGGGAAGCCGGTAAGCCCATGCTGCCATGCCTTAAGCAGCTTCTCATTCGACTGCCACTGTACCTGTTCGGTCCAACGAATAAAGGGCCGATGTTTACACAAATCAGGATGATACGTCATCAGATGGCGATAGAACTCACGCCAGATCAGTTCGTTCAGCCACACTGCGCCCGCCCCCCCGTCTAACGCCTGAGGCTGTTCCGCCAGCAGGCGATGTAAACACTGGCGCGGAGAGAGCGCGCCCAGCGCTAGACAGGCCGACAAGCGGCTGGTGCCTTCAATCGCTGGAAAATCCCCACGCGCCTCGTACTCAACCGCCCCCTGCGCGCAGAACTGACGCAACCGGGCGATAGCCGCTTTCTCGCTGGCGGGGAATACTGTTTCATCGAACGACTGCTGGGGATAATTCAGCCTGATCGCCGGCAGATCCGTTATCGTTTCCCCTCTCACGGACGGGGCGGTAACGCACTCAGGTAGTCCCTCTTTCAGGCGTTTGATAAAGGCATTTTTAAACGGCGTGAAAACTTTATACATCTCGTGACTGCCGGTCATTACGCTGCCAGGCGCGAGCATCACGCTGTCATCAAAGCCTTCACAGACCACGCCCGCGAGGGATTTCTCCAGCTGACGATCCCGCTGCTGCTCGTTGAATTCATACTGATAGTTGTAATAAAGATGCGTTACTGCGTACTGCTGGCAGATTGCCTGCACCGTCTGACGCTGAGCGGCAAAATCATGGGCCTCTTTATAGATCAGCGGAATGCCTTTTTCGGCCAGTGAATGTTGCAGGTCATTCAGATACGCGCTGAGCAGTGCCGCTTGCCGGGGTGCCATGTCATGCTGCCGCCACTGTTCAGGCGTGGCGATAAACAGGGCCAGCACATTCGCGTCTTTAGCGCGGCAGGCCGCCGCGAGAGCGAAGTTGTCGTGAATGCGTAAATCCGCGCGAAACCAAACCAGATGGGTGGGCATAAAACTCCTGGCAATTGTCCATTATGTCCGTAAGGGCATGCCGTAAAAGGAAAAAGGCATGCATTGAACTACTTTGCCATGAAGTGTAGACGGGATGAAATAAAAAAGGCCGCCCGAGGCGGCCTTAACGCTACTTGTCCTGCACTATCGGGGTAAAGGCAATAAACACATCCGGTTTATCACTCTTTACAACGAGTGCGCTGGCGACAGTGAACGCAATGCATAAATAGCGTTTCACTATGCGGTCCCTGCTGCTAACCGCTCCACCTATCACCACCGGTGATAAATCGGTGGACACAAGCCCGGGTAGGTGGGCTGCTTTACGGCTATGGATACACCTTTCCCAGGACCGATGCCCATTTGCGAGATGGCGGAAAGGGACGTGGCATCATAATTAACACCAACGCCAAAAGTAAGTTATTTCAGTAAAATTAGGAATTTATAAAGGTGAAGTGGATTGCGAACTTTTTAAAGAAGGGTATGATAAAAATCCCGGGTAGGGGCTGCAAGATTACCCAACGGACCGCGAATCCCGAGGGACAAAAAAACCGCCACTTTGCTGTAGGCGGTTTTTTTATGGCTAAGATGTCACACCGTATCAGTAGAAATCGCAGGTTGCTTTCTCGGCCTGATCCATCCACACCGGCTTCTCGCTGGTTTTCGCCCAGACGCGATGCAGGTAACTGTAGAAACGTGCGCGATCTTTCCAGAACAGCATCACCGGCAGGGCCAGCACGCCAGCCACAACGGCGAAAGTGCGACGCATGAAAATGATATGAGCCGGAAACTCTTTATAAAGATCCATATTTTTCTCCCCTGTAGTTGGCCGGAAACCGTCTCCGGAAAATGTGAAATCTGTGACCTGGTTAAAATAATACCGCTTTGTTTGTAATTTTACTACTCATCCGACCACTTATTTTCATCCATTTCGTGAATATTTACATTCATGCCTGTAATTAAGTTACAAAAAAGTTAACGATTTACTTACCAATAGTTAAATTGTGGCTTTTCCCTTTTTTATACTTTTTTTACACCTGCCCTTCTGATTTTTGCGAAATCTTTGCGCCACAAATCCTACCGTTTGTACAACAACAAAAGTCACCCGGAGGTGGAGTGTGAGTGCAGGTCTGATTGCCGGCATCGTGCTGGTGTTCCTGTTATTGGGTTATCTGATTTATGCCCTGATTAATGCGGAGGCATTCTGATGGCTGCTCAGGCGTTTTTGCTTATTGCCAGCTTTTTACTGGTACTGTTTGTGCTCGCCAGGCCGCTGGGAACAGCGCTGGCGCGGCTGATAAACAACGTGCCATTGCCGGGCACGCGAAATATTGAAAATGTGCTCTGGCGCATTTCAGGTATCAGCGACCGGGAAATGAACTGGCGCCAATACCTGATGGCGATACTGCTTCTGAATATCGTGGGGCTTATTGCCCTCTTTACGCTGCTGATGCTCCAGGGCAGTCTGCCGTTGAACCCGCAGCAGTTACCGGGTTTATCCTGGCATCTGGCGCTGAACACGGCGGTCAGCTTTGTCACCAACACCAACTGGCAGTCTTACGCCGGTGAAACCACGCTCAGCTACTTCAGCCAGATGGCCGGGTTAACCGTGCAGAACTTTCTTTCTGCGGCCAGCGGTATCGCGGTGATCTTCGCCCTGATGCGCGCGTTTGCCCGTCAGAATGTCAGCACTCTCGGCAACGCCTGGGTTGATGTCACACGCATCACCCTTTGGATCCTGGTGCCTGTTGCGCTGATTATTGCCCTGTTCTTTATTCAGCAAGGCACTCTGCAAAACCTGCTGCCTTATACCCCTTTCACCTCGCTTGAAGGGGCCAGGGAACTCCTGCCAATGGGGCCGGTGGCGTCGCAGGAAGCAATCAAGATGCTGGGCACCAATGGGGGCGGCTTCTTCAACGCCAATTCATCGCATCCGTTTGAAAACCCAACGGCGTTAACCAATTTTGTACAGATGCTGACGATCTTCCTGATCCCCACCGCGCTCTGCTTCGCCTTTGGCGATGTAGTTAACGATCGCCGCCAGGGTCGTACGCTGCTGTGGGCCATGTCGTTAATCTTCGTGGTCTGCGTAGCACTGGTGATGTGGGCCGAATGGAACGGCAACAGCCACTTCATGCAGTTGGGGGCTAACAGCAATATCAACCTGGAAGGCAAAGAGAGCCGCTTCGGCATTCTTGCCAGCAGCCTCTATGCGGTGGTCACCACGGCGGCCTCCTGCGGGGCGGTGAACGCCATGCATGACTCTTTCACCGCGCTCGGCGGCATGATCCCGATGTGGCTGATGCAGATTGGCGAGGTAGTTTTCGGTGGGGTCGGTTCGGGGCTGTACGGCATGCTGTTGTTCGTCCTGCTCGCCGTGTTTATCGCCGGGCTGATGATCGGCCGCACGCCGGAATATCTCGGCAAAAAAATCGACGTCCGCGAAATGAAATTAACCGCGCTGGCGATCCTGGTCACCCCCGCCCTTGTGCTGCTCGGTACCGCCCTGGCGCTGATGACCGACGTCGGGCGCAGCGGCATCTTTAACCCGGGCATTCACGGCTTTAGCGAAGTGCTTTACGCCGTTTCGTCTGCCGCAAACAACAACGGCAGCGCCTTTGCAGGGTTAAGCGCCAACTCACCGTTCTGGAACTGTCTGCTGGCGTTCTGCATGTTCGTCGGTCGTTTCGGCGTGATTATTCCCGTCATGGCGATCGCCGGAACACTGGTGAATAAGAAGATCCAGCCGACCACCACCGGTACGTTACCGACTCACGGCGCGCTGTTCGTCGGCCTGCTGATTGGCACCGTTCTGCTGGTAGGTGCCCTGACCTTTATCCCCGCCCTCGCGTTAGGCCCGGTTGCGGAATATCTCTCTTTACGCTGATTTTGCGGAGAATTTGTCATGAGTCGTAAACAACTGGCCCTGCTCGAACCGACCTTAGTTCGTCAGGCCCTCATGGATGCGGTAAAAAAACTGAGCCCGCGCGTCCAGTGGCACAACCCGGTGATGTTTATTGTCTGGACTGGAAGTTTACTCACCACCGTACTGGCGATTGCCATGGGAACGGGACACCTTTTGGGGAATGCAACCTTTACCGGCGCCATCAGCCTGTGGCTGTGGTTTACCGTGCTGTTCGCCAACTTCGCCGAAGCGCTGGCGGAAGGCCGCAGTAAAGCGCAGGCCAACAGTCTGAAAGGGGTCAAAAAAACCGCCTTTGCGCGCAAATTACGCGAACCTAAATACGGCGCGCAGATGGACCACGTACCGGCGGATGAACTGCGTAAAGGTGACGTGGTGCTGGTGGAAGCCGGCGACATCATCCCCTGCGACGGGGAAGTGATTGAGGGCGGCGCGTCGGTAGACGAAAGCGCCATTACCGGGGAATCCGCACCGGTGATCCGTGAGTCGGGCGGAGATTTCGCCTCAGTTACCGGCGGAACGCGCATTCTTTCCGACTGGCTGGTGATCCAGTGCAGCGTTAACCCGGGCGAAACCTTTCTCGACCGGATGATCGCCATGGTGGAAGGCGCGCAGCGTCGTAAAACGCCGAACGAGATCGCTCTGACCATTCTGCTGGTGGCGCTCACCATTGTCTTCCTGCTGGCAACGGCGACCCTGTGGCCTTTCTCCGCCTACGGCGGTACAGCGGTCAGCATCACCGTACTGATCGCCCTGCTGGTCTGTCTGATCCCCACCACTATTGGTGGCCTGCTTTCCGCGATTGGCGTGGCGGGGATGAGCCGTATGCTGGGCGCTAACGTCATCGCCACCAGCGGACGCGCCGTTGAAGCGGCGGGGGACGTAGACGTGCTGCTGCTGGATAAAACCGGGACCATCACCCTGGGCAATCGTCAGGCCTCTGACTTTTTACCTGCTCCCGGCGTGGATGAAAAAACGCTGGCTGACGCGGCGCAGCTTTCCTCGCTGGCTGATGAAACGCCGGAAGGCCGCAGTATCGTGATCCTCGCCAAGCAGCGCTTTAACCTGCGCCAGCGCGACGTACAAAGCCTGCACGCCACGTTCGTTCCCTTCACGGCGCAAACCCGCATGAGCGGCATTAACATTCAGGACCGGATGATCCGTAAAGGGTCCGTTGATGCCATTCGCCGTCATATTGAAGCCAATAATGGACACTTCCCCCCGGAAGTCGACCATCTGGTGGAAAGCGTGGCGCGTCAGGGGGCAACCCCGCTGGTGGTGGCGGAAGGTGCAAGCGTTCTGGGGGTGATCGCTCTGAAGGATATCGTTAAAGGCGGTATAAAAGAGCGTTTCGCCCAGATGCGTAAGATGGGCATTAAAACGGTGATGATCACCGGGGATAACCGTCTGACTGCGGCGGCCATTGCCGCCGAAGCGGGCGTGGATGATTTCCTTTCCGAAGCGACGCCGGAAGCGAAGCTGGCGCTCATTCGCCAGTATCAGGCGGAAGGCCGTCTGGTGGCGATGACCGGCGACGGCACCAACGACGCCCCGGCGCTGGCGCAGGCCGACGTGGCGGTGGCAATGAACTCCGGTACCCAGGCGGCAAAAGAGGCGGGCAACATGGTGGATCTCGACTCGAACCCGACCAAGCTGATCGAGGTGGTGCACATCGGGAAGCAGATGCTGATGACGCGCGGCTCGCTGACCACGTTCAGTATCGCCAACGACGTGGCAAAGTATTTCGCCATCATTCCGGCGGCGTTTGCGGCAACCTACCCGCAGCTAAATGCCCTGAACGTGATGCACCTGCACTCTCCGGCCTCGGCCATTCTGAGCGCGGTGATCTTCAACGCGCTGATTATTGTCTTTCTTATTCCGCTGGCGCTGAAAGGGGTGAGCTATAAGCCGCTGACGGCCGCCGCCATGCTGCGCCGTAACCTGTGGATTTACGGTCTGGGTGGGCTGGTGGTGCCCTTTATTGGGATCAAGGTTATCGACATGTTGCTAACGCTGTTCGGGCTGGTTTAAAAGGTGGATCCAATGACGATGTTACGTCCCGCTATACTGTTGTTTATTCTGCTGTCTCTGATTACCGGCGGGCTTTACCCGCTGATGACTACCGCGCTGGGCCAGTGGTGGTTTCAGGATCAGGCCAACGGCTCGCTGATTATCCAGAACGGTGAAAACCGCGGCTCGCGTCTGATTGGGCAGAACTTTACGGACCCACGCTACTTCCAGGGACGCCCTTCCGCCACTGCGGAAAGCCCGTATAATCCAATGGCCTCCGGCGGCAGCAATCTGGCGGGCAGTAACCCTGACCTGGACAAAGCCATTGCTGAACGCGTTGCCGCCCTGCGCGCTGCGAATCCGCAGGCCAGCCGTGAGGTGCCGGTTGAGCTGGTCACCGCCTCCGCGAGCGGGCTGGATTACAGCCTGACGCCGGACGCGGTGGTCTGGCAGATCCCACGCGTGGCCGCCGCCCGTCAGCTGACCGTCGAGCAGGTGAGCCAGCTGGTTGCAGAACATACGCAAAAGCCGCTGGTCAGCTTCATCGGCATGCCGGTAGTGAACATTGTTGAGCTGAATCTGGCGCTGGATGCGCTAAGGAAGAACTAAATGACCGACGAGCCCATGCGCCCGGATCCGGACAGGCTGCTTGAACAGACGGCTGAAGCCCACCGTGGCAAGCTGAAAATTTTTTTCGGCGCCTGCGCGGGTGTCGGGAAAACCTTCGCCATGCTGACGGAAGCCCAGCGGCTTCGGGCGCAGGGGCTTGATATTCTCATCGGCGTGGTGGAAACCCACGGTCGCAAAGAGACTGCTGCGCTGCTGACGGGGCTGGCGACGCAGCCGCCCCAGCGTATCAGCCATCGCGGGCGGCTGGTCACGGAGTTTGATCTTGATGCCGCCCTCGCCCGCCGCCCTGCCCTGATCCTGATGGACGAACTGGCGCACAGCAATGCGCCAGGCTCCCGCCATCCGAAGCGCTGGCAGGATGTTGAGGAGCTGCTTGAGGCAGGCATTGACGTCTTCACCACGGTGAATGTTCAGCATCTGGAAAGCCTGAACGACGTGGTGAGCGGCGTAACCGGTATCCAGGTGCGGGAAACCGTCCCCGATCCGTTTTTTGATTCTGCCGATGAAGTCGTACTGGTTGACCTGCCGCCGGACGATCTGCGCCAGCGCCTGCATGAAGGCAAAGTGTATATTGCCGGCCAGGCCGAACGCGCCATCGAACATTTTTTCCGCAAAGGAAACCTGATTGCCCTGCGCGAGCTGGCCCTGCGCCGCACCGCCGATCGCGTTGATGACCAGATGCGCGCCTGGCGAGACCTACAGGGACAAGAGCGCGTCTGGCACACGCGGGACGCCATTCTGTTATGCATTGGTCACGGCAGCGGCAACGAAAAACTGGTTCGCACCGCCGCCCGGCTTGCAGCGAAGTTTGGCAGCGTCTGGCACGCGGTCTACGTCGAAACGCCGCAGCTGCATGGCCTGCCGGAAAATCAGCGCCGCGCCATTTTGAGCGCGCTGCGGCTGGCGCAGGAGCTGGGCGCCGAAACCGCAACCCTGTCCGATCCGCAGGAAGATAAAGCCATCCTGCGCTACGCGCGCGAGCACAACCTGGGCAAGATTGTCATTGGACGTCGCCAGCACCGCCGCTGGTTTAGCCGCGAATCTTTTGCCGACAGGCTGGCCCGCCGCGCGCCGGATCTTGATTTAGTCATCGTCGCGCTGGATGACAAGCCCGCCCCCCTGCCCAACCGTACGCCGGACGCTCGCATCTTTGGCGATAAATGGCGCATTCAGATCCGGGGCTGCATGGTGGCCGTGGTCCTCTGCGCCCTGATTACGGTGATTGCCAGCCAGTGGCTCATCGCCTTCGACGCCGCCAATCTGGTCATGATTTATCTGCTCGGCGTCGTTGTGGTCGCGCTCTTTTATGGCCGCTGGCCGTCGGTGCTGGCGACGGTGATCAACGTCATCAGCTTCGATCTCTTCTTTATTGCTCCGCGCGGGACGCTTGCTGTCTCGGACGTGCAGTACATTCTGACCTTTGCCGTGATGCTTACCGTCGGGCTGGTGATCGGGAATCTGACGGCAGGCGTGCGCTACCAGGCACGCATTGCCCGCTATCGCGAGCAGCGCACGCGCCATCTGTATGAAATGTCAAAATCGCTGGCGGTTGGCCGCACGCAGCGAGATATCGTGCAGACCAGCGAGCAGTTTATCCGTTCGACCTTTCATGCCAGTAACCTGATTTTGCTCCCCGACGAACAAGGGCGCCTTCGCCCGCTGACCTCCCCTTCGGGGATGACGCCCTGGGATGAAGCGATTGCCCGCTGGAGTTTCGATAAGGGTTTACCTGCCGGCGCCGGCACCGACACGCTGCCCGGCGTGCCTTACCAGATCCTGCCGCTGCGCAGCGCGGATAAAAATCACGGGCTGGTCATCGTCGAGCCGTCTAACCTGCGTCAGCTGATGATCCCCGAGCAGCAGCGCCTGCTTGAAACCTTCACCCTGCTGGTCGCCAGCGCCCTTGAACGGCTGGCGCTCACCGCCAGCGAAGAGCAGGCGCGGCTGGCAAGCGAGCGCGAAAGTATTCGCAACTCGCTGCTGGCAGCGCTGTCTCACGATTTGCGCACGCCGCTTACCGTGCTGTTTGGCCAGTCCGAAATTCTGACGCTGGATCTGGCGGCGGAAGGATCAAAGCACGCGATGCAGGCCAGCGAAATTCGCCAGCACGTGCTGAATACCACGCGCCTGGTGAACAACCTGCTGGACATGGCGCGCATTCAGTCCGGCGGGTTTAACCTCAAAAAAGAGTGGCTCACCCTTGAGGAGGTTGTCGGCAGTGCGCTGAAGATGCTGGAGCCGGGTCTCGGCGGGCGCCATATTGAGCTGGACATGCCGGAACCCCTGACGTTAATCCATGTGGATGGCCCGCTGTTTGAGCGCGTGCTGATTAATCTTCTGGAAAATGCCGCTAAATACGCCGGGGCAAAGGCCCGGCTGGGGATTGCTGCCAGGGTGGATAAACGTGTGCTGCGGCTCGACGTCTGGGATACCGGGCCGGGTATTCCGGCCGGACAGGAGCGCGCCATATTCGAAAAATTTGCGCGCGGTAATAAGGAATCCGCCATTCCTGGCGTTGGGCTGGGGCTGGCGATCTGCCAGGCGATTGTCGACGTGCATGGCGGCACCATTTCCGCAGAGAACCGCCCGGAAGGTGGGGCACGCTTTTGTGTTACACTTCCTCTGGAAAGCCCACCAGAACTTGATGAATTACCAGAGGATTTGTGATTAACGTTCTGATTGTTGAAGATGAGCTCGCTATCAGCCGATTTCTGCGTACCGCGCTGGAAGGCGACGGTTTGCGCGTTCATGAAGCCGGAACGCTTCAACGAGGGTTGATTGAAGCCGCGACCCGCAAGCCAGATCTGGTGATCCTGGATCTGGGACTTCCGGATGGCGACGGCATCGATTTTATTCGTGAGGTGCGTCAGTGGAGCCAGATGCCTATTCTGGTGCTCTCTGCCCGCACCGAAGAGACGGATAAAATCGCCGCGCTGGATGCCGGAGCGGATGATTATCTGATCAAACCGTTTGGCATTGGCGAGTTACAGGCCCGGCTTCGTGTGGCGCTGCGTCGACACAGTGCCACCTCCCCTTCCGACCCGGTGTACGCCTTTGGCGATATCCGCGTCGATCTTGCTGCACGCCGCATCGTAAGAGGAGAAGAAGAGATCCACCTTACGCCTATTGAGTTTCGTCTGCTGGCCGTGCTGCTCAATAACCATGGTAAAGTGTTAACGCAGCGACAGCTGTTAAGCCAGGTCTGGGGGCCGAATGCTGTCGAGCATAGTCACTATTTACGCATTTATATGGGACACCTTCGCCAGAAGCTTGAAGCCGATCCCGCGCGTCCTCGTCATTTATTAACAGAAACCGGTATCGGATATCGGTTTATGATCTGAATAAGTATTCACTTTAATTTTAAATAAAAACTTACCAACCTGAATATAGCCATGAAAATAACGATGAGATTATTTTCACGGCTATATTCGCCCTCTTTAAACACAATTAAAACATCAATTTAACACCGAGCCAACAAAACAGCATTTTGATCTGCGTTATTCACTCAAAACGACTAATTATTTCTGAAATGATCGGTTATTGGTGATCTGTTTCACAGTTAATTCCTTTTTCCTGGATAAAATGACCATGCTTTCAATTACTGAAAGGAAATTGAACATGGAAAACAATAATCGTTTAATGCCCCATATAAGGCGGACAACACATATCATGATGTTTGCCCACCGAAACTGTTTTGACTTTCATCTCTTTAACGCCCGGTAGTCCTTCGACTTCTGGCGCATCTGCTTACAGGTTATCCTGAAACACGCTATTTTACAGGCTGTTGCCTGTGAACACCTGCGCTCATTCCTTGTGATTCAGATTCTCCGCAACCGGGCGGACTGAATTCTACTCAGCAAAAAAGCAATTAACTGATTTCGTATCAGCGGACACGCTTTGCTTTTTTTTTCCGGAAATAATCGATTTCTTTACCGCAAGAAGTCGAGGGCCCCATATTGCCTGAAATAAAGAGATAAAGATGAAAACGTTAAAAATTGCCGTCAGCCGTGCCTGCCCTGAATGCTTTACCACTTCGCGCGACATTGTGGATATCACCGCATCGGATTATATTGATGTAGCAGCCGTGGTTCTGGCCGTCAGCGATATTTTCAATGGCGCCATAGAAGAAATAGAAGCCACGGGATTCGGTATTCCGGTGTTTATTGCCACGCATAAAGAAGAAAGGGTTCCGGCTGAATTTCTGTCGCGTATTCACGGCGTTTTTGAGTACTCCGACACCAGCAATGCGTACTACGGACGCCAGCTTGAAGCGGCTGCGCAGAAGTACGAAACCCAGCTCCGCCCGCCGTTCTTCCGCGCGCTGGTCGATTACGTCCAGCAGGGGAACAGTGCGTTTGACTGCCCCGGACATCAGGGAGGCCAGTTCTTCCGCCGCCATCCGGCCGGAAACCAGTTTGTCGATTTCTTTGGCGAAACGCTTTTCCGCGCCGATCTGTGCAATGCCGACGTGGCAATGGGCGATCTGCTGATCCATGAAGGCGCGCCATGCATCGCCCAACAGCATGCGGCAAAAGTCTTTAATGCGGATAAAACCTACTTCGTGCTGAACGGCACCTCCTCTTCCAACAAAGTGGTGCTCAATGCCCTCCTCACGCCAGGCGATCTGGTGCTGTTCGATCGCAATAACCATAAATCTAATCACCACGGAGCACTGTTACAGGCAGGCGCGACGCCGGTGTATCTGGAAACGGCGCGCAACCCGTACGGGTTTATCGGCGGTATTGACGCACACTGTTTCGACGAGAGTTACCTGCGGGAACTGGTGTCAGAGGTCGCGCCTGGTCGCGCGCGGGATGAACGTCCGTTCCGTCTGGCGGTGATCCAGCTGGGCACCTACGACGGTACCATTTATAACGCCCGTCAGGTGGTGGATAAGATTGGTCACCTGTGCGATTACATTCTGTTTGACTCCGCCTGGGTGGGTTACGAGCAGTTTATCCCGATGATGGCCGACTGCTCGCCGCTGCTGCTGGAGCTGAACGAAAACGATCCGGGCATTCTGGTTACCCAGTCGGTGCATAAGCAGCAGGCGGGCTTCTCGCAAACCTCGCAAATCCATAAGAAGGACAGCCATATAAAAGGCCAGGCGCGCTATGTCCCGCATAAGCGCCTCAACAACGCCTTTATGATGCACGCCTCCACCAGCCCGTTCTATCCGCTGTTTGCCGCCCTGGATATCAACGCCCGCATGCACGAGGGGCAAAGTGGGCGCAACATGTGGATGGACTGCGTGGTGACCGGTATCGAAGCACGGAAACTGATCCTTCAGAACTGTCAGTTTATTCGTCCGTTCGTGCCAGAGACGGTGGATGGCCGTCCATGGGAAAGCTGGGATACGGCAGAGATTGCAACCGATCTGCGCTTCTTCCATTTTGTTCCGGGCGAACGCTGGCACGCCTTTGAGGGATATGCCGAGCATCAGTATTTTATCGATCCCTGCAAACTGCTGCTGACCACGCCAGGCATCAACGCCCGCACCGGCGAGTACGATGATTTCGGCGTGCCCGCCACCATCCTCGCCAACTTCCTGCGTGAAAACGGCATCGTGCCTGAAAAATGCGACCTCAACTCCATTCTCTTCCTGCTCACCCCGGCGGAGGACATGGGCAAATTGCAGCAGCTCGTCGCCCAGCTGGTGCGCTTCGAAAAACTGCTCCAGAGCGATGTGCCGCTGAAAGAGGTTCTGCCCTCTCTTTATAAGCAACATCCGGAACGTTATGCGGATTATACCCTGCGTCAGATTTGTCAGGAGATGCACGACCTCTATGCCCGCCATAACGTGAAGCAGCTGCAAAAAGAGATGTTCCGCAGGTCTCACTTCCCGCGCGTCATGATGAACCCGCAGGAGGCGAACTATGCCTATCTGCGCGGTGAGGTCGAGCTGGTGTCCCTGCGCGACGCGGAAGGCCGTATCGCCGCGGAAGGCGCGCTGCCTTACCCACCGGGGGTGTTGTGCGTGGTTCCGGGGGAAGTCTGGGGCGGTTCCGTGCTGCGCTACTTCGCCGCGCTGGAAGACGGGATCAATCTGCTGCCGGGCTTTGCGCCGGAGTTACAGGGGGTTTACGTCGAGGAGTGTGACGGTCGCAAACAGGTGCGCTGCTACGTCATCAAACAACCTGCCGCTCAGCCATCGCTGCTGAAAGGAGAAAAATTATGAGTAAGGCCAACAAGATGGGCGTGGTGCAACTCACTATTCTCACCATGGTGAATATGATGGGTTCGGGGATCATCATGCTGCCCACCAAGCTCGCTGAAGTGGGGACGATTTCGATTATCTCCTGGCTTGTTACCGCCGTGGGTTCGATGGCGCTGGCATGGGCCTTTGCCAAGTGCGGAATGTTCAGCCGCAAGTCCGGCGGGATGGGTGGCTATGCCGAATATGCGTTCGGTAAGTCCGGTAACTTTATGGCGAACTATACCTACGGCGTGTCGCTGCTGATCGCCAACGTGGCGATTGCCATTTCCGCTGTCGGTTACGGCACGGAGCTGTTTGGGGCGACGCTGACCCCGGTGCAGATTGGGCTGGCAACCATCGGCGTGCTGTGGATCTGTACCGTCGCCAACTTTGGCGGCGCGCGCATCACCGGACAACTTAGCAGCATTACCGTCTGGGGCGTGATTATCCCGGTTGTCGGCCTGTGCATCATCGGCTGGTTCTGGTTCAGCCCGACCCTGTACGCCAACTCCTGGAATCCGCATCACGTACCGTTCTTCACTGCCGTGGGATCGTCCATCGCCATGACGCTGTGGGCCTTCCTCGGGCTGGAGTCAGCCTGTGCGAATGCGGAAGTGGTGGAAAACCCGGAGAAAAATGTGCCGATCGCGGTACTCGGCGGGACGCTGGGGGCGGCGGTGATCTATATCGTCTCGACCAACGTGATTGCGGGAATTGTGCCCAACATGGATCTGGCCAACTCCACGGCGCCGTTCGGGCTGGCGTTCGCGCAGATGTTTACGCCGGAGGTAGGGAAAGTGATCATGGGACTGATGGTGATGTCCTGCTGCGGCTCGCTGCTGGGCTGGCAGTTCACCATCGCTCAGGTGTTTAAATCCTCGGCTGACGAAGGCTATTTCCCGAAAATCTTCTCCCGCGTGACCAAAGCGGATGCGCCAGTGCAAGGGATGCTGGCGATTGTCATCTTCCAGAGTGGTTTGTCGCTGATGACCATCAGCCCGTCACTGAACAGCCAGTTTAACGTGCTGGTCAACCTGGCGGTGGTGACGAACATCATTCCGTACATTTTGTCGATGGCGGCGCTGGTGATTATTCAGAAGGTGGCGAAGGTTGATCCGCGCAAAGCCCGTGCGGCCAATATTGTGGCGCTGATTGGCGCAATTTACAGCTTCTATGCGCTCTATTCCTCCGGCCAGGAAGCGATGCTGTATGGTGCGATGGTGACCTTTATGGGCTGGACGCTGTACGGTCTGGTGTCGCCGAGATTTGAATTGAAGAACAAGCACAGTTAGGTAAAAGCAAAACGGCAACCCTGAGGTTGCCGTTTTTAGTGTTTTCTCTCTCTCCCCGTGCGAGAGGGCCGGGGTGAGGGCATCAGCCCGCACCAAACACCACTTACGCGTTTTTCAGCACTTCGCTGACAATCTCTACCGCTTCTTTCTCAATCTGCTGACGATGCTCAGCGCCGAGGAAGCTTTCGCAATAGATTTTGTACGCATCTTCCGTACCGGATGGACGCGCGGCGAACCAGCCGTTTTCGGTCATCACCTTCAGGCCGCCGATGGATGCGCCGTTACCCGGTGCCGCCGTCAGACGCGCGGTGATCGAGTCACCTGCCAGGGTGCTGGCGCTGACCATCTCCGGAGAGAGTTTTGACAGAGCTGCTTTTTGCGCAGACGTGGCGCCAGCCTGGATACGGTTATAGCTTGGCGCACCAAAACGTTCCGCCAGCTCGTTGTAATGTTCCTGCGGGTTCTTACCGGTGACCGCGGTGATTTCCGCCGCCAGCAGGCACATGATGATGCCGTCTTTATCGGTTGACCATGGGGTGCCGTCGAAGCGCAGGAAGGATGCCCCCGCGCTCTCTTCACCGCCAAAGCCAAAGCTGCCGTCGTGCAGACCGTCAACAAACCACTTGAAGCCCACCGGCACTTCCACCAGCTTGCGGCCCAGCGCATCGACCACACGGTCAATCATGGCGGAAGAGACCAGCGTTTTACCCACCGCGACCTCTTTGCCCCACTGCGGACGGTGCTGGAAGAGATAATTAATGGCCACAGCCAGGTAGTGGTTCGGGTTCATCAGCCCAGCCGGGGTGACGATACCGTGACGGTCGTAGTCCGGGTCGTTAGCAAACGCCAGATCGAACTTGTCGCGCAGCGCCAGCAGGCCAGCCATTGCGCATTCGGAGGAGCAGTCCATACGGATCGCGCCGTCTTTGTCCAGGTGCATAAAGCGGAAGGTCTGATCGACGTGATCGTTCACGATGGTCAGATCCAGCTTGTAGTGCTCGGCAATGCGTTTCCAGTATTCAATACCGGAGCCGCCCAGTGGATCCACGCCCAGCTTCAGACCGGCTTTCTGGATAGCGGCCATATCGACGATATCCGCCAGCCCTTCCACGAACGGCTGAACCAGATCCTGCTCTTTCACGTGGCCGGAGGCCATGGCTTCATCCAGTGAGATACGCTTCACACCGCTCAGACCGTTAGCCAGTAACGCGTTGGCGCGATCTTCCACCACTTTCGTGACGTTGGTATCCGCCGGGCCACCGTTTGGTGGGTTGTACTTGATGCCGCCATCTTCCGGTGGGTTGTGGGACGGGGTGATCACAATGCCGTCAGCCTGCGCGCCACCTTTTTTGTTGTGTACCAGAATAGCGTTAGACACCGCAGGCGTTGGCGTGAAACCGTTGTTCTCCTGAACAATCACGTCTACGCCGTTCGCCGCCAGCACTTCCAGCACGGAGATAAAAGCAGGTTCAGACAGGGCGTGGGTATCTTTCCCTACATAGCACGGACCGGTGACGCCATTTTTGGCGCGCTCTTCCGCGATGGCCTGAGCAATGGCCAGAATGTGCGGTTCGTTAAAGCTGTGGCGCGCCGCGCTGCCGCGGTGGCCAGATGTACCAAACTTCACTGCGTGTTCTGCGTTGCCCACCACCGGTTTCAGCACGTAGTACTGCGCGGTCAGTTGAGCGACGTTAATCAAATCGCGTTGTTGCGCAGGTTGTCCTGCACGGCTGTGATTTGCCATTGCCTGGTCCTTCTGATGCAAGGGTTAAATTGTACCGCAAACCTTTTCGATCAATTCCGCCGGGAACTGCATGGACTGCATGATATGTTCGATCATGCTGCACTTGCGGCCCGTATTGGTATTGGTGATCACCCAGTATGGCGTACCGGGAACGTGTTTGGGTTTGGTTTGGTTGCCATTTTGCAGCAAGGTCTGCTCGTCGCCTGCGAAATAAACGCGCGTGCGACCGTGCAGCGACTCTGTCGCTTCTGCAAATGCGTTGTTATCCAGTGAGTAAAGTGTAGACAGCACCAGCATAAAGCGGTTAACGGCCTTTTTCTGCTCGGCATATTCATCGGACAGCAGCAGCTCGCGCATCGCGCGCACTTTGTCCTTTGCCGGCATGACGGCAGGTTTTACTTGTGCAACAACGCTCGGCTGAGACACGACATCTTTAGTGACAGGAGTGGGCTGTGAGGCGGCGGAAATTTTAAGCATGCGCCGTAAAATGTCGGACGCGCTCTCCCCAATATGCCGCGTCTGGCTGGCAATATACTGATAGAGTTCGTCATCAACTTCGATTGTTTTCATCTTAATCCAGTGCGATATCTTATCTGAATACAAGTCGTTGAGATTATAAGGTCAAATCCCAACAGCGGATAGCGTCAAACCAGGTTGGCGGCAAAAGTCAGATTAAACTGGATCCTTGCCCCCGGGCGGCAGAATGGTCAACATGATACCCTAACCTGACAAACCTAAAAAAAGAACTTTGCCATGAAATTGAATACCCGAGCGCAAACTGCACAATCGCCGAACAATAATTCTCCCATCGTACTGGTTCACGGCCTGTTTGGTAGCCTGGATAATCTGGGTGTGCTGGCGCGCGATTTAGTGACCGATCACGAGATCCTCCAGGTTGATATGCGCAATCACGGTCTTTCAGGGCGCTCGGAGGAGATGACATACGCAGCCATGGCGCAGGATCTGCGGGACACCCTCGATGCGAATAATATTCAGAAAGCGACGCTTATCGGGCATTCAATGGGCGGTAAAGCGGTGATGGCGCTCACTGCGCTGGCACCTGAGCGAATTTCCGGGCTGGTGGTCATCGACGTTGCGCCCGTCAATTACGACGTTCGCCGTCACGATGAGATTTTTGCCGCCATCAATGCGGTCACCGAAGCGGGTGTCGCAACCCGCCAACAGGCGGCTGCCGTTATGCGCGAGCATCTTGATGAAGAAGGCGTGGTCCAGTTCCTGCTGAAATCGTTTGTTGACGGGCAATGGCGCTTTAACGTCCCGGTGCTGTGGGATCAGTATTCGCATATTGTGGGCTGGGAAGCCGTCCCCGCCTGGCCGCACCCTACCCTTTTTATTCGCGGCGGCAACTCCCCTTACGTCACTGACGCGTACCGTGACGCGCTGCTGGCGCAATTCCCGCAGGCTCGCGCTCACGTCATTGCGGGTGCCGGGCACTGGGTACACGCGGAAAAACCGGATGCCGTCCTGCGCGCCATTCGCCGCTATCTTACTGATACAGCGAATTGATTAAAAAGCCAGCGACCGGAAGACGACGGGCTTCCAGTCGTTGGCGTGTGGATTTGGGTGATGTATGATGGCGCGCTTATCGCCCGGGCATTAGCAGGGCGGCGTGTTTCCCCCGAAGTCTCAGAATCATGGCCAAAGAACAAACGGACCGTACGACACTAGATCTGTTCGCGAATGAGCGTCGACCGGGACGACCGAAAACGAATCCGCTTTCGCGCGATGAACAGCTGCGTATCAATAAACGCAACCAGCTTAAACGCGATAAAAATCGTGGGCTTAAGCGTGTCGAACTGAAGCTGAATGCCGATGCCGTCGATGCGCTTAACGAGTTAGCTGACGCGCGCAACATCAGCCGCAGCGAACTGATCGAAGAGATGCTGATCGCCCAGCTTGAGACGTTACGCGGCAAGGCGTGAGTCAGAAAATCCCCAATATTACCTTTTTCATGTAGCACAGAGTGCAGTCCTGCGTGATAGCTGTTTCCGCAGGGTTGCCTGTTCTGCTATTATTGCCCTTATCCGTGGACAATTTGCGCCACCATACCATTAAGTTTCAAGAGGTTATTTTACTCATGGCAATCATCGGCATTTTCTTTGGCAGTGATACCGGCAATACTGAAAATATCGCAAAAAACATTCAAAAACAGCTCGGTAAAGACGTTGCTGATGTGCATGACATCGCCAAGAGCAGCAAAGAAGATCTCGAGGGCTATGACATCCTGCTGCTGGGCATCCCCACCTGGTACTACGGTGAAGCACAGTGTGACTGGGACGATTTCTTCCCGACGCTGGAAGAAGTAGACTTCAACGGCAAGCTGGTTGCCCTGTTTGGCTGTGGCGATCAGGAAGACTATGCTGAGTATTTCTGTGATGCGCTGGGCACTATTCGCGACATCATTGAGCCACGCGGTGCGGCGATCGTCGGTCACTGGCCAACGGCGGGTTACCATTTCGAAGCTTCCAAAGGTCTGGCAGATGACGATCACTTCGTTGGCCTGGCCATTGATGAAGACCGTCAGCCAGAGCTGACCGCTGAGCGTGTAGAAAAATGGGTTAAGCAGGTTCGTGAAGAGCTGAACCTGGACGATATCCTTAACGCCTGATATCCCTGCGGCGCAACTCCGGTTGCGCCCGTTTTCCAGGTAAAACCGATTAAATTAATTGCTACAAACTTTTAACTTTTTCGCCCAGACCTGTACAATATCCCCCTGGTAAAAAGTGGGTGCCATCGAACAAGTTTGTTGGTGATACCACGTTTTTATAAGCATACTTTGCTTGAGACTTGCAGTTTTCATTTAGCCATGGCAGTTCTATAATGAGACGCATTATCCCAAGTGCATTTTCTGTCACTTCTTCTTTTGAAGTGAATCGTTTAGCAACAGGACAGATTCCGCATGACTGACAACAATACCGCATTAAAGAAAGCTGGCCTGAAAGTAACGCTTCCTCGGTTAAAAATCCTTGAAGTGCTTCAGGGGCCAGACAATCACCATGTCAGTGCGGAAGACCTTTATAAGCGTCTTATCGATATGGGTGAAGAGATTGGGCTGGCAACCGTCTATCGTGTGCTGAACCAGTTTGATGACGCGGGCATTGTTACTCGTCATAATTTCGAAGGCGGTAAATCCGTGTTCGAGCTGACTCAGCAGCACCACCACGATCACCTGATCTGCCTCGACTGTGGCAAGGTCATTGAATTTAGCGATGATTCCATTGAATCACGCCAGCGTGAAATCGCCGCCCGTCATGGCATCCGCCTGACTAACCACAGCCTGTACCTGTACGGTCACTGCGCTGAAGGTGATTGCCGCGAAAATGAACATGCGCACGACGCAAAATAAGTGAGTGTTCATACTCTGAGCCAGCCGTGAGGTTGGCTTTTTTTTGCCTGAAAAAAGCCCGGTGACGCTGCGCCACCGGGCGTAAAGCAACTTATTTATTGTTATTGCGTATCTCGTTCCAGATCTTATCGCAACGCTTCGCCACTTCCTGATCGTTACCGGTTTTCCGCGCCTGGATACAGGCCTGGTAATCCATCACGCGAACATTTTCCTGCGTCGCAAACTGCTCATGCGCTTTCTCTTTTTTCAGCACATTCAGCACGCTCTGACAGGCTTCAATTTTCTCCGGCGATCCTTCGGCAGTATTAATACAGGCGCTATACGCCTCCTTCAGACGGGAGTCTTCTTTCTGCGCCTGATCATGCGCACACGCCACCAGCCCCGAAGCCAGCAGCGCAACGATTACCATTTTTTTCATCATATGCAGTCTCCATGCTGGCGGGATCTCGCCCGCCAGCGTGTTCATCAGAAGATTGTGAATGGCGCAATGACCATGAATTTCACGTCACGCTCATCCTGGAAGATGTTGCCGTAACCGCCCGCATAGCTCGGGATATCGGAGTGGTTGTCATACTGGGTGAAGTGCAGTTTGAACATCGTGCCTTTCGCACGGCCCTCCTGAAGGGTATAAATCGCATCCAGACTGTATGAAGACTCTTTCAGACGGTAGTTCGGATCGTAGTAGGCGTCTGGCGTAGCCATATCCGCTGGCTTCGCATCCCAGGCGTACGCGTAGGACGCGCCCACTGCCCAGCCGGGCAGGTTCCAGTTCTTCAGGTCATACATTGCGCCGAAGAAAACTGCCTTTTCGCCGTCGGCGTTGAAGTCAGAGCGGTTATCCCACCAGATATCCAGACGACCATTGGAAGAGGCGTAGGTTGGGGTCATACGTTGCAGGAAGTAGCCCTGCTGCCCTTCTGCCTTGACCCATGTTCCCTCCAGACGCAAATCAACCTGACCTACCTTGTAGCCGAAGGTCAGCGCCTGTAACCACGCGGTGCCGTCATAGATATCATTTACGCTGCCATCACTGACCTTGTCGCGCGTACCGTAGAACTGATAGCTGGTGCTCAGCGGGCTACCCGCGATATCAAATTTGTAGCTGGCTTTAGCAAAGTACTGATCGATATAGCCTTCAGCCTGACCAAATGCAGCTTCCAGCACCAGATCGTTTTTAAAGTCGTACTTCGCTCCCAGCGAGTGGAGATAATCAACTTTGGTTTTTTTATCGTTCTGATAGAACTTGTCCATCTCAATGTGCCACGGCGCTTTGTACTCGTTGGTCCACATATAGGAGAAGCTCAACGCCCCCGCATCGCCGTAGTCAAAATTAGCACCGGCTTCCGCCCCCTGATAGGTGCCTGGCATAAAGCTCCAGTGCGGCGCTAACAGCGTCTGGCCGGTTGGCTGGATATAACCACCCCGCGCCCAGACCGGGCCATATTTGAATTTTGCAGCCGCTTTATACAGGCTGATACCGCTTTTATCGCCGGACCAGTCTTCGTCGTAGGCTTTATTACTGGAGGAGAACGCAATTTCGTTCGGATGGCCGCTGTCGCCATTTTCGGCCATTTCAATTGCGGTGAACGCGGCAATATCGATCCCGAACATATCGGCGGCATATCCCGACTGGAAATCCAGGTTGGCGTTCCAGGTCGAGTGAGAAAGGTTAGTTTTGTATTTATCTTCAGTGACGTCTTTACGGTCACGCTCACGCTGCCAGTAATAAATACCGCCCGTGAGGGTGGAATCTTCAATGAAACCTGCTGCTTTTGCCTCTGGCGCAACCACCAGGCCCGACATTGCTGTCACACCGGCGATAGCCAGCGCCAGCGCACTACGTTTGCCACTGAACGTACGCATAGATTATTCCTCTTTGACGAATTAAAACGCCTTAAACGGCGAAAAACAGAAAAGACCAAGTGGTCAGGGGTAGTCAGAAATACCCTCGAATTAACTACCGTCTTTAGGTTATTTTTCGCGACGCGAATTATCAATCCTTTTAATCAGGCAAAAGTCAGGATTATGACGAAGAGCACATATTTCGTAGCGCTTTGTAACATTTACCGGGAAGCGAGTACTGGCGGGGGAATGCGCTAATTTTCAGTAAGTAACATTGATATTGTGAATATATTTTTCAGCGTTTCTCTTTTTGGAAAACAACAAACTTTTTTTAAATAAAATAAGTAGCACCACATTGACCTGGAATGTTGGCTTTAAATGATTATCCCGATGCTTAACGACATGATCGTTAAATAAAAAAACGCCGCATTATGCGGCGTTTGTTTCTCATTGACCAGGACAGCGTTATTATTCGCCGATCTTAGTCCAGGTATCACGCAGACCGACGGTACGGTTAAATACCGGTTTTTCTGCCGTGCTGTAACGGCTGTCCAGGCAGAAGTAACCCTCACGTTCAAACTGGAACGCTTTACCGGCTTCAGCGGCTTTCAGAGACGGCTCGGCATACCCCTGCTTGATAATCAGCGACTCAGGGTTGATAACCGCCAGGAAGTCCTCCGCAGCGCCTGGGTTAGGTACGCTGAACAGACGATCGTAGAGACGGATCTCAACCGGCAGCGCATGCTGCGCGCTCACCCAGTGGATTACACCTTTCACTTTACGGCCATCCGCCGGATCTTTACTCAGCGTCTCTGCGTCGTACGTACAGAAGATGGTCGTGATGTTACCTTCCGCATCTTTCTCTACGCGCTCGGCTTTGATCACATAGGCGTTACGCAGACGCACTTCTTTGCCCAGCACCAGACGCTTGTACTGCTTGTTCGCTTCTTCGCGGAAGTCGGCGCGATCGATCCAGATTTCACCGCTGAACGGCACGTCGCGGGTGCCCATTTCCGGTTTGTTCGGATGGTTAGGCATCGAGACCAGTTCGCTTCCACCCTGCGGATAGTTTTCGATGACCAGTTTCACTGGATCGATCACTGCCATCGCGCGCGGCGCGTTTTCGTTCAGGTCTTCACGAATGCAGGATTCCAGAGACGCCATTTCGATGGTGTTGTCCTGCTTGGTAACGCCAATACGTTTGCAGAACTCACGAATGGACGCCGAGGTGTAGCCACGACGACGCAGGCCAGAGATGGTCGGCATACGCGGGTCGTCCCAGCCTTCAACGTGCTTGTCGGTGACCAGCAGGTTCAGCTTACGCTTGGACATCACGGTGTATTCCAGGTTCAGACGAGAGAACTCGTACTGACGCGGATGCACAGGAATGGTGATGTTATCCAGCACCCAGTCGTACAGACGACGGTTGTCCTGGAATTCCAGCGTGCACAGAGAGTGCGTAATGCCTTCCAGCGCATCGCTGATGCAGTGGGTGAAGTCGTACATCGGGTAGATGCACCACTTGTTACCGGTCTGGTGGTGTTCAGCGAACTTAATGCGGTACAGCACCGGATCGCGCATCACGATGAACGGAGACGCCATATCGATTTTGGCACGCAGACACGCTTTACCTTCTTCGAAGCCACCGGCACGCATTTTTTCAAACAGCGCCAGGTTCTCTTCCACGCTACGATCGCGGAACGGGCTGTTTTTACCAGGCTGAGTCAGCGTACCGCGGTATTCACGGATTTCCTCAGCTGACAATTCGTCGACGTATGCCAGACCTTTGTTAATCAGTTCAACCGCGTAGGCATACAGCTGATCGAAATAGTCTGAGGAGTAGCAGATATCGCCAGACCAGTTGAAGCCCAGCCATTGCACGTCGTTTTTTATCGACTCAACGTATTCGATGTCTTCTTTTACTGGGTTGGTGTCATCGAAACGCAGGTTGCACTGCCCCTGGTAATCTTGCGCAATACCAAAGTTCAGGCAGATCGATTTGGCGTGACCAATGTGCAGGTAGCCATTTGGCTCCGGCGGGAAACGCGTGTGGACTGTGGTGTGCTTACCACTGGCCAGATCTTCATCGATGATCTGACGAATAAAGTTACTCGGGCGGGCTTCTGCCTCACTCATCGTGGATTCCTCAAAGCGTAAACAACGTATAACGGCATATGATCTTATAAGCCGGACGTAGTGACAACCCTTAAAACGTCCCGGAAGAAAATAATGGGGGCAATTGCTGCAAAAAAAAGCGGCGGAGGATATCCCCCGCCGCTAAAGGCATAACTCTACTCAGGAGCGATTACTTGCCTTTAATCTCATACAGTGGCGTCTGGCCTGCAACTACCTGCCCCTGCGCCTGGATCACCAGACCGCTGAAGTCGTCGATGTTGCTGCACACGACCGGGCTTATCATGGAGCGCGCGTTAGCATTCAGGAAGTCCAGATCCATTTCCAGAATCGGCTGGCCTGCCGCCACTTCAGCACCCTCTTCCACCAGGCGAGTAAAGCCCTGGCCGTTCAGCGCAACGGTATCGATACCCATATGGACAACGATCTCCGCGCCTTTTTCCGTTTCCAGGCAGAACGCATGGTTGGTGTTGAAGATTTTCACGATAGTACCGGCAGCCGGAGAGACCACGGTTTTGTCCGTTGGTTTCACCGCCACGCCGTCACCGACCGCTTTGCTGGCGAACGCTTCGTCAGGCACCTGTTCAAGCGCAACAACGTCACCTGTCACCGGAGAAACCAGCGCAGCGATGGTCACCGCATTTGGCACAGCCTGCGGTTTTGCAACCGGCGCGTCAGCTACTGGCGCGTTATCCGTTGAGGCGGCAGCGACCGGCCCACGGGCAACCACTTTTTTCATTTCATCGCCGATAGATTCGGCTTTCGCACCCACGATAACCTGGATGGTTTGTTTGTTCAGTTTCACCACACCAGACGCACCCAGGCGTTTGCACATTGCATCGCTCACGCGCGCGGAGTCGCCTACGGTCAGACGCAGACGGGTAATACAGGCATCGATCGCTTTCAGGTTGTCGGTGCCACCCACAGCGGCAATGTAGCTGGTTGCCAGTTGGGTTAAACCCTCTTCGGTATTGCTGTTGGCTTCACTGGTCACAACATCATCTTTCGTATCTTCGCGGCCAGGCGTCTTCAGGTTAAACATACGAATAACCGCGCTGAACAGAACGAAGTAGATAACGAAGAAGATCAGGCCCATCACCATCAGGATCCAGACGTTGCTGCTTGCCGCCGGCAGGTTGTACATCAACACATAGTCGATGGCGCCTGCGGAGAA
This sequence comes from Enterobacter sp. CRENT-193, assembly GCF_002787395.1. Classification (NCBI taxonomy): domain Bacteria; kingdom Pseudomonadati; phylum Pseudomonadota; class Gammaproteobacteria; order Enterobacterales; family Enterobacteriaceae; genus Enterobacter; species Enterobacter sp. CRENT-193. The sequence goes on from NZ_CP024812.1 coordinate 4,290,992, forward strand.
GGAGAAGCCAGCATGGATACCCAGAAGGGTGGCGACGAACAGGCTGATACCGGTCAGGATCGCATGCATCAGATACAGCAGCGGAGCCAGGAACATGAACAGGAATTCCAGTGGCTCGGTCACGCCGGTCAGGAAGGCGGTGATCGCAACGGACAGCAGCATCCCGCCAACCATTGGGCGACGCGCTTTCGGCGCAGCCAGGTACATTGCCAGCGCCGCGCCAGGCAGACCAAACATCATGATTGGGAAGAAGCCAGACATGAACATGCCCGCGGTGCCGTCGCCTGCGTAGAAGCGGTTGATATCACCGTGGAATACCGCGCCGGCCGCGTTGGTGAACTCACCAATCTGGAACCAGGCGATGGTGTTCAGTACCTGATGCAGACCGGTTGGGATCAGCAGACGGTTAATGAAACCGAAGATGCCCGCGCCCATTGCGCCCGCAGACACGATCCACTCGCCACCCGCATGGATAGCATGCTGCACCGGTGGCCAAACGTAGCCAAAGATGGCGGCGAGGATCAGACAGAAAAAGCCCGTCGCAATCGGCACAAAACGTTTACCGCCGAAGAAGCTCAGGAAGTCAGGAAGTTTGATACCTGCCCAACGGTTGTACACGGCGCCACCCACCAGGCCAGTAATGATACCTGCCAGCACACCCATGTTGATTTCAGGATTGATGGTTACCATCGCTTTCGTGAGGATGAAGTAACCGACAGCCCCTGCCAGTGCCGCGGCACCCGCGCTGTCTTTTGACCAGCTTGACGCCACACCGATGGCGAAAATCAGCGCCAGGTTGTCAAAAATTGCGCCGCCTGCCTGGGCAATAAACGGCACGTTAAGAAGATCGGGTTGCCCGAATCGCAGCAGCAATGCTGCAACCGGTAGCACGGCGATAGGGAGCTGCAAAGCCCTACCGAGGCGCTGGAAAAAACCTAAAATATTCATCCTATTCCCCCTACGAGACCCTTTGTTAAGACTCGCGCATAAACTATGTTTTTATTGTGTCACGAACGATAGATACAGTTGATGATTCACTGGCAGTGTGAGTGTGTGAAAAATTAATTCGTATCGCAAATTAAACACCTATTTTTTGTGATTATTGTCACCAAATATCGTATTAAACCCTCCCTGTCACTGGCTAACGACGAAAACTTATTTTATCATTCAAAAAATCAAGACGGATTGATCCGGCCTGAAAGGTTCCAGGTTACGCTTAGTTCAGGTTGCACTAATCATCCGCCCACTTTTACTTAAACTTTAGAGGTGAATAATGAGACTGATTCCCCTGGCAACAGCTGAACAAGTCGGAAAATGGGCTGCTCGTCATATCGTTAACCGCATCAACGCGTTCAAACCAACAGCCGATCGTCCTTTCGTTCTCGGTCTTCCAACCGGCGGCACGCCCCTGACCGCTTATAAAGCTCTGGTTGAAATGCACAAAGCGGGCCAGGTTAGCTTTAAACACGTTGTGACCTTCAACATGGACGAATATGTCGGCCTGCCAAAGGAACATCCGGAAAGTTACCACAGCTTTATGCACCGTAATTTCTTCGATCACGTTGATATTCCGGCTGAAAACATTAACCTGCTGAATGGAAACGCGCCTGATATTGACGCAGAATGCCGTCAGTATGAAGAAAAAATCCGTTCCTACGGTAAAATCCACCTGTTTATGGGCGGCGTAGGCAACGATGGTCATATCGCGTTCAACGAACCGGCATCTTCACTGGCTTCCCGTACCCGTATTAAAACGCTGACCCATGATACGCGCGTGGCTAACTCCCGCTTCTTTGACGGAGACGTCAATCAGGTACCTAAATACGCGCTGACCGTGGGCGTGGGCACGCTGCTGGATGCCGAAGAAGTGATGATTCTGGTGCTGGGCGCGGTGAAAGCGCAAGCGCTTCAGGCTGCCGTTGAAGGCAACGTGAACCATATGTGGACGATCAGCTGCTTACAGCTGCATCCAAAAGCGGTTGTCGTGTGTGACGAACCGTCCACCATGGAGCTGAAAGTGAAAACGCTGAAATACTTCAACGAGCTGGAAGCTGAGAACATCAAAGGTCTGTAATTGAATAACCGCCTCTTTTATCCGGGGCGGTCGCTTTTTTTAACCGGGGGTCGATATGTACGCTTTAACTCACGGTCGGATTTATACCGGCCATGAAATTCTGGATGACCATGCGATTGTAATCGCCAATGGCCTGATTGAACGTGTTTGCCCGCTGGCGGAACTGCCGCCGGAGATCGAACAGCGTTCACTCAATGGAGCTGTAATCTCCCCCGGTTTCATCGACGTACAGCTTAACGGCTGCGGCGGTGTCCAGTTTAACGATACCGCAGAAGCGGTGACGGTTGAAACGCTGGAAATTATGCAGAAAGCCAACGAGAAATCGGGCTGCACCAGCTATCTGCCAACGCTGATCACCAGCAGCGATGACCTGATGAAACAGGGTATCCGCGTCATGCGCGAATACCTGGCAAAACATCCGAATCAGGCGCTGGGCCTGCACCTGGAAGGGCCCTGGCTGAATATGGTCAAGAAAGGCACCCATAACCCAAACTACGTGCGCAAACCGGATGCCGAGCTGGTGGATTACATGTGCGCCAATGCCGATGTGATCACCAAAGTGACGCTGGCCCCGGAAATGACCGGCACGGACGTTATCAGCAAACTGGCCGCCGCCGGGATTGTGGTATCTGCGGGCCATTCGAACGCGACGCTGAAAGAGGCGAAGGCCGGTTTCCGCGCAGGCATTACATTTGCCACACACCTTTATAACGCGATGCCCTATATTACTGGCCGCGAACCGGGACTGGTTGGCGCAATTCTGGATGAACCAGACGTCTACTGCGGCATTATCGCCGACGGCTTGCATGTCGATTACACCAACATCCGCAACGCCAAACGCCTGAAAGGCGACAAGCTCTGCCTGGTGACGGATGCTACCGCTCCGGCAGGAGCGAATATTGACCAGTTCATTTTTGCTGGTAAAACAATATACTACCGGAATGGACTGTGTGTGGATGAGAACGGCACGCTGAGCGGTTCTTCTCTGACGATGATCGAAGGGGTACGTAACCTCGTTGAACATTGCGGCATCGCACTTGAGGAAGTGCTGCGCATGGCCACGCTTTATCCGGCGCGCGCCATTGGCGTCGATAAACAGCTCGGTGGTATTGCGCCAGGTATGGTTGCAAACCTGACGGCGTTCACACACGATTATAAAATTATTAAGACCATCGTTAATGGTAACGAGGTCGTCACTGAGTAAGTAAAAGTATGACACCAGGCGGACAAGCTCAAATCGGTAATGTCGATCTCGTTAAACAACTTAACAGCGCGGCAGTTTATCGCCTGATTGACCAGCACGGGCCAATCTCACGCATTCAGATAGCCGAACAAAGCCAGCTTGCTCCCGCCAGCGTGACAAAAATTACACGTCAGCTTATTGAGCGCGGCCTGATCAAAGAAGTCGATCAGCAGGCCTCCACCGGGGGCCGCCGCGCGATTTCCATCGTCACGGAAACCCGCAATTTTCAGGCCATTGGCGTTCGCTTAGGACGTCATGACACCACTCTTACGCTCTACGACCTGAGCAGCAAGGCCATTGCCGAAGAGCATTACCCCCTTCCTGAGCGCACGCAGGAGACGCTTGAACATGCGTTACTGAATACCATTGCGCAGTTTATCGAAAGCTGTCAGCGCAAGATCCGTGAACTCATCGCCATCTCGGTGATTTTGCCCGGCCTGGTTGACCCGGAAAGCGGCGTTATTCGCTACATGCCGCATATTAAGGTAGAGAACTGGGGGCTGGTTGAGGCGCTGGAAAAGCGCTTCAAGCTGACCTGCTTTGTTGGTCACGATATTCGCTCGCTGGCGCTGGCGGAGCACTACTTTGGTGCGAGCCAGGACTGCGAAGACTCTATTCTGGTGCGCGTTCACCGTGGTACAGGTGCGGGCATCATCTCGAATGGCCGCATTTTTATTGGTCGTAACGGTAACGTAGGCGAGATTGGTCATATCCAGGTGGAACCGCTTGGCGAGCGTTGCCACTGCGGTAATTTTGGCTGTCTTGAAACCGTTGCCGCCAACGCCGCCATTGAACATCGCGTTCGCCATCTGCTGGAGCAGGGTTACCAGAGCCGCGTCACGCTGGACGATTGTAAGATCGGCACCATCTGCAAAGCGGCAAACAAAGGCGATGCGCTGGCTTGCGAAGTGATCGAACAGGTAGGACGCCATCTGGGTAAGACCATCGCCATTGCCATCAACCTGTTTAATCCGCAAAAGGTGGTGATTGCCGGCGAGATCGTTGAAGCCGAAAAAGTGTTACTGCCCGCCATTGAAGGCTGCATCAATACCCAGGCGCTGAAGGCATTTCGCCAGAATTTGCCGGTGGTGCGATCTACGCTCGATCACCGCTCGGCAATTGGCGCATTCGCCCTGGTAAAACGTGCCATGCTGAACGGGATCCTGCTGCAACATTTGCTGGAATCCTGATCGGATCTTATAGTAACGCCTTCTTTTTTTGATGTCGGATTGTCCATGACCATTAAGAATGTAATTTGTGATATCGACGGCGTGCTGATGCACGACAACGTTGCCGTGCCGGGTGCTGCGGAGTTTCTTCACCGCATCATCGACAAAGGAATGCCACTGGTTCTTCTCACGAACTACCCTTCACAGACTGGTCAGGATCTGGCAAACCGCTTTGCTACTGCGGGCGTCAACGTCCCGGACAGCGTGTTCTATACCTCTGCGATGGCGACCGCGGATTTCCTGAAGCGTCAGGAAGGCAAAAAAGCCTATGTCGTTGGCGAAGGTGCGCTGATCCACGAGCTGTATAAAGCGGGCTTCACCATCACCGACGTGAACCCGGACTTTGTCATCGTGGGCGAAACGCGCTCCTTTAACTGGGAGATGATGCATAAGGCAGCCTACTTTGTCGCCAACGGTGCGCGTTTTATCGCCACCAACCCGGACACGCACGGTCGCGGTTTTTATCCCGCCTGCGGTGCGCTGTGTGCCGGTATCGAAAAAATCTCGGGCCGTAAGCCGTTTGTTGTCGGTAAACCGAGCCCGTGGATTATCCGCGCCGCACTGAATACGATGCAGGCACACTCAGAAGAAACCGTCATTGTGGGCGACAACCTGCGTACCGATATTCTTGCTGGCTTCCAGGCGGGGCTTGAAACCATCCTGGTGCTTTCTGGCGTTTCACAGCTTGATGACATTGATACGATGCCGTTCCGGCCAAGCTGGATTTACCCCTCTGTCGACGAAATCGACGTTATTTGATTCAGAACCACGCCTCAGGGCGTGGTTTTTCATTTCTGCTGTCTGAAAACATCACTTCATCTAACGAAATCAGCTCTTCATTGAGAAATCATCAATAGAATTACTTAAGGCATACACTTTTTTTAAGATTCGGCAATTGCCATTGCACTTTTTACGTTTACATCGGTAAAACGCTTGCGCCCCCTCCCCTTTTTGCGGCATTTTCATAAGCAAGCAACATCACAACGCAACAGGGTTAACGGAGAAGGTTATGTGTTCTATTTTTGGCGTACTGGATATTAAAACTGACGCGGGCGAACTGCGTAAAAAAGCACTCGAATTGTCCCGCCTGATGCGCCATCGCGGTCCGGACTGGTCAGGCGTTTACGCCAGCGATAAAGCGATTCTGGCTCACGAACGTCTCTCCATTGTTGATGTCAACGCTGGCGCACAGCCGCTGTATAACGAGAAAAAAACGCACGCGCTGGCTGTTAACGGTGAAATTTACAACCATCAGGCGCTGCGCGCTGAGTACGGCGATCGCTACGCGTTTCAGACCGGCTCAGACTGCGAAGTGATCCTGGCGCTGTATCAGGAGAAAGGCCCGGAGTTCCTCGACGACCTGCAAGGTATGTTCGCCTTCGCCCTGTACGACAGCGAAAAAGACGCTTACCTGATTGGCCGCGACCATATTGGTATTATCCCGCTGTACATGGGACACGATGAACACGGTAACTTCTACGTTGCCTCAGAGATGAAAGCCCTGGTACCGGTATGCCGCACCATCAAAGAGTTCCCGGCAGGTAGCTACCTGTGGAGCCAGGACGGCGAGATCCGCCCGTACTACCAGCGCGACTGGTTTGATTATGAAGCGGTGAAAGACAACGTGACGGACAAAGCGGAACTGCGTCAGGCGCTGGAAGAGTCAGTGAAAAGCCACCTGATGTCAGATGTCCCCTACGGTGTACTGCTCTCCGGCGGTCTGGACTCCTCCGTGATCTCCGCGATCACCAAGAAATTCGCCGCACGTCGCGTGGAAGATCAGGAGCGCTCTGAAGCCTGGTGGCCACAACTGCACTCCTTTGCCGTGGGTCTGGAAGGGGCACCTGACCTGAAAGCCGCCCAGGAAGTGGCGAACCATCTTGGCACGGTGCACCATGAAATTCACTTCACCGTACAGGAAGGTCTGGATGCGATCCGCGATGTGATCTATCACATTGAAACCTATGATGTGACCACCATTCGCGCCTCCACGCCGATGTATTTGATGTCGCGGAAGATCAAAGCGATGGGCATCAAGATGGTGCTCTCCGGCGAGGGTTCTGACGAAGTGTTTGGCGGTTACCTCTATTTCCACAAAGCGCCAAACGCCAAAGAGCTGCATGAAGAAACAGTGCGTAAGCTACAGGCGCTGCACATGTTTGACTGCGCGCGCGCCAACAAAGCGATGTCCGCCTGGGGTGTGGAAGCCCGCGTGCCGTTCCTCGATAAGAAATTCCTCGATGTGGCGATGCGCATCAACCCACAGGACAAAATGTGCGGCAACGGCAAAATGGAGAAACATATCCTGCGTGAATGTTTTGAATCCTACCTGCCGGCGAGCGTGGCGTGGCGTCAGAAAGAGCAGTTCTCCGATGGCGTAGGCTACAGCTGGATCGACACCCTGAAAGAGGTGGCGGCGAAACAGGTTTCTGATCAACAACTGGAAACTGCGAGCTTCCGTTTCCCGTACAACACGCCAGCCTCGAAAGAGGCGTATTTGTACCGTGAGATCTTTGAGGAGCTGTTCCCGGTTCCAAGCGCAGCCGAGTGCGTACCGGGTGGTCCTTCGGTCGCCTGCTCTTCTGCTAAAGCCATTGAATGGGATGAATCCTTCAAAGCGATGAACGATCCGTCAGGACGCGCGGTGGGCGTTCACCAGTCTGCTTATAAATAATGTCCAGACTATAATCAGGCCCTCCGGGGCCTGATTTTTTTGCCTCTCTTTTCCCGGCATAAAATCGATTAATAACCAATAATTGTCGAATATTCGGCCTCGCTGTTCGCAACCTAACCAAACAGTCACATTCCGGCTATTTTCATTGAAAAAGGTGTTGACGCTGCAAGGGTCTATACGCATAATGCGCCCCGCAACGCCGATAAGGTAACGCGAAAAAAAGATGGCTACGTAGCTCAGTTGGTTAGAGCACATCACTCATAATGATGGGGTCACAGGTTCGAATCCCGTCGTAGCCACCATCTTTTTTGCGGGAGTGGCGAAATTGGTAGACGCACCAGATTTAGGTTCTGGCGCCGCAAGGTGTGCGAGTTCAAGTCTCGCCTCCCGCACCATTCCCAGGTAAGCGTTGCACGGATGGGGTATCGCCAAGCGGTAAGGCACCGGTTTTTGATACCGGCATTCCCTGGTTCGAATCCAGGTACCCCAGCCATATTTCTTCGATCATGCGGTTCTCCGCGGTATTGGGGTATCGCCAAGCGGTAAGGCACCGGTTTTTGATACCGGCATTCCCTGGTTCGAATCCAGGTACCCCAGCCATCGAAGATTGCAGTACTGGCTACGTAGCTCAGTTGGTTAGAGCACATCACTCATAATGATGGGGTCACAGGTTCGAATCCCGTCGTAGCCACCATATTTACGTTATCGAATACGATTCGGTAAACTGAACATTGTTGGGGTATCGCCAAGCGGTAAGGCACCGGATTCTGATTCCGGCATTCCGAGGTTCGAATCCTCGTACCCCAGCCACTTTAAAGTCGTTAAGCAGTTTGTTTAACGCAATTGGGGTGTCGCCAAGCGGTAAGGCTCTGGTTTCTGATACCAGCATTCCGGGGTTCGAATCCCTGCACCCCAGCCACTTTAAACAAACAAGCCCGCTCTGCGGGCTTTTTTGTTTTTGTTGTTCAGAATAGTGCGGCCTGATGCCTTCACCCTAACCCTCTCCCACGGGGAGAGGGAATAAAGATCAGAGTCCGAGGGCGTACTTCAGGGCCTGACGCTTCAGACCACCGGCACGTTCCGCTGCCATCAATCCAATATTGCGCACTATACGCACCGGACCAACATCATTGCTGAACCCGGCATAGAACAGATCCATCCCCGACTGCATAATGAAGTTATCCGCCATACGGCGCGTCTGGTAGCGCTTCAGAACCTGATGGCTGGCCCAGGCTTCCGCGTGGGCGCGAGCGTTACCCAGCACATCCAGTAACGCATCGACGTCACGGTATCCCAGATTCACCCCCTGCCCCGCCAGCGGATGAATGGTGTGCGCCGCGTCCCCCACAAGCACCAGTCCTTCACGGGCATACTGCAACGCATGGCGTCGCATCAGCGGGAATGCGCCGGCGGCAACCGGGGTCACGTTGCCCAGACGGCTCGGGAAGTGCTGGCGGATTTCGCGCTGCAACTGATCCATGGACAGCCCCTGCAACTGTCGAATGCGCGCCGGTTTGTCGTACCACACCAGCGAAGCCCAGTTATCAAACAGCGGTAAGAATGCATGCGGGCCGTTCGGCGTAAAATGCTGCCAGGTGCTTTCGCCCGGCGCGTTTTCTGACTGAACGGTGATCAGCATGCAGGACTGCTGGTACTGCCAGGCATGGATCCCAATGCCTGCCATCTGCCTGACCTGCGAGTTCGCGCCATCCGCTCCCACCACCAGCTTTACGGCCAGCTCATCGTCGTTGTCCAGCGTCAGGAGATACCCGCCCTCATGACGATGCAGGCCTTTCAGCGAGTCCGGCACGCGCAGCGTCACCTTCGGGTGCGCCTCCAGCGCCTGCCAGAGTGCCTGCTGGAGCACGTTGTTTTCCACCATATAGCCCAGGCGCGGCAGTTTCAGCTCGGCGGCATCAAACGACACATGAGCATTTTCCCACTCCCAGGTTTCGAGACGGCTGTAAGGATGCGCGCGCATCGCCAGCACCGCCTCCCAGACGCCCAGCCCGCGAAGCAGATCAACAGAGGCCGCGCTGATGGCGGAAATACGTACGTCCGGTTGGCTGGCAGGATCGAATGCCGGCGGAGCCGCCTGTTCAATAACGGTTACGTCAAATCCCTGCTGCGCCAGCCCCAGCGCCAGTGCGCCGCCGACCATACCGCCGCCAACAACGGCAACTTCGGTGTTCAGGAGTGTCATGGTCACTATTCCTTATTGAAGAATACCTTAAGTTTACCGGATTTTTGCGGCCCTGAGGTTGACAACCTTCATACTGGTCACAACCGCACCAAAGCATTACAATACGCGGCTTGCAATCCTGAGCTGAGCAAGTCGATGACTAAAAAACTCCATATAAAAACCTGGGGCTGTCAGATGAACGAATACGATTCATCGAAGATGGCCGATCTGCTGGATACCACCCACGGATACCAGCTGACTGAAAATGCGAAAGAAGCCGATGTGCTGCTGCTGAACACCTGTTCAATTCGTGAAAAAGCACAGGAAAAAGTCTTTCATGTGTTAGGCCGCTGGAAGCTTCTCAAACGGAAAAATCCGGACCTGATCATTGGCGTGGGTGGCTGCGTCGCATCGCAGGAAGGTAAGCTGATCCGCCAGAGAGCCCCCTATGTGGATATCGTTTTTGGCCCTCAGACCCTGCACCGCCTGCCAGAGATGATTAACCAGGTTCGCGGCAGCCGTAGCCCGGTGGTTGACGTGAGCTTCCCGGAGATCGAGAAATTTGACCGTCTGCCAGAGCCGCGCGCTGATGGCCCGACCGCCTTCGTCTCCATCATGGAAGGCTGCAACAAATACTGTACTTACTGCGTGGTGCCTTACACCCGCGGTGAAGAAGTGAGCCGCCCGGCAGACGATATCCTGTTTGAAATCGCGCAGCTTGCCGCGCAGGGCGTTCGCGAAGTGAACCTGCTGGGGCAGAACGTGAACGCCTGGCGCGGGGAAAACTACGACGGCACCACCGGCAGCTTTGCTGAACTGCTGCGTCTGGTGGCGGCGATTGACGGCATCGACCGCATTCGTTTTACCACCAGCCATCCGATGGAATTTACCGACGACATTATTGACGTCTATCGCGATACGCCAGAGCTGGTGAGCTTCCTGCACCTGCCTATCCAGTGCGGCTCTGACCGCGTGCTGAACCTGATGGGTCGTCCACATACGGTGCTGGAGTATAAGTCCACCATCCGCAAGCTGCGTGAAGCGCGCCCGGATATCCAGATTAGCTCCGACTTTATCGTCGGCTTCCCTGGCGAAACCGCTGATGACTTCGAGCGCACCATGAAGCTCATCGGCGAGGTGAATTTCGACGTCAGCTACAGCTTTATCTTCTCTGCGCGCCCGGGCACCCCTGCGGCCGATATGGTTGATGATGTACCGGAAGAAGAGAAAAAGCAGCGTCTGTATATTCTACAGGAGCGTATCAACCAGCAGGCCAACGCCTGGAGTCGTCGCATGCTCGGCACTGTCCAGCGTATTCTGGTGGAAGGCACCTCCCGTAAGAGCATCATGGAACTGTCTGGTCGAACCGAAAATAACCGCGTGGTGAATTTTGAAGGCACCCCGGACATGATCGGTAAGTTTGTGGACGTCGAGATTGTCGAAGTGCTCACGAACTCGCTGCGCGGGAAGGTGGTACGCACTGAGGACGAAATGGGTCTGCGAATTGCACAGACTCCGGAATCCGTTATCTCTCGCACCCGCAAGGTCAACGACTCTGGCGTAGGTATTTACCAGCCGTGATCCTCCTGGCCTGCCTGTCCGGCAGGCCTTGTATTTCCTCTCATCACCCCCAATATCTACCGCAACGCTTGCGCCTTTATTCTGTGGCGTGAATAATTTCGGTAATGACCGTTTTATTACGCCGTGTGGCCACAGGTCAGTTAACCAATTAAAGAGGAACAGTTTGAACATAGATACGCGTGAAATTAGCCTTGAGCCCGCAGACAACGCTCGCCTGCTGAGCCTGTGCGGGCCGTTTGATGACAACATCAAACAACTGGAGCGACGTCTGGGTATCGAAATCAATCGTCGCGATAACCATTTCAAACTCACCGGACGCCCAATCTGCGTCAACGCCGCGGCAGATATTCTCCGCAGCCTGTATGTTGATACCGCCCCGATGCGCGGAGAGATCCAGGATATTGAACCTGAACAGATCCACCTTGCCATCAAAGAGGCGCGCGTGCTTGAGCAGAGCGCGGAGAGCGTGCCGGACTATGGCAAAGCCATCAACATCAAAACTAAACGCGGCGTGATTAAGCCTCGTACCCCGAACCAGGCGCAGTACATCGCCAATATTCTCGACCATGACATCACCTTCGGCGTGGGCCCGGCGGGTACGGGTAAAACCTATCTGGCCGTTGCTGCTGCGGTCGATGCGCTTGAGCGTCAGGAGATCCGCCGTATCCTGCTGACCCGCCCTGCTGTTGAAGCCGGTGAAAAACTGGGCTTCCTGCCGGGCGATCTGAGCCAGAAGGTCGACCCGTATCTGCGCCCGCTGTATGACGCGCTGTTCGAAATGCTCGGCTTCGAGAAAGTTGAAAAGCTCATCGAGCGTAACGTGATTGAAGTGGCCCCGCTGGCCTACATGCGTGGCCGTACGCTTAACGACGCGTTCATCATTCTGGATGAGAGCCAGAACACCACTATCGAACAGATGAAGATGTTCCTGACGCGTATTGGCTTTAACTCGAAAGCGGTTATCACCGGTGACGTCACCCAGATTGACCTGCCGCGTAACACCAAATCGGGTCTGCGTCACGCCATCGAAGTCCTGGCCGAGGTAGAGGAAATCAGCTTCAACTTCTTCCACAGTGAAGACGTGGTACGCCATCCGGTGGTCGCGCGTATCGTTAACGCTTATGAGGCATGGGAAGAGGCAGATCAGAAGCGCAGGGCCGAACTGGCCGCAGAACGTAAGCGCGAAGCGCAGGAGCATGAACAGAAATGAGTCAGGTGATCCTCGATTTACAGCTGGCCTGTGAAGATAATTCCGGCATGCCAGAAGAGGCACAGTTTCAGAAATGGCTGGATGCCGTTATCCCCCAGTTTCAGGAAGAATCAGAGGTCACGATTCGCCTGGTGGATGAAGCAGAAAGCCATGAGCTCAACCTGACCTACCGCGGGAAAGATAAGCCGACCAACGTGCTCTCTTTCCCGTTCGAAGCCCCTCCGGGCATTGAGATGCCGCTGCTGGGCGATCTGATCATCTGCCGTCAGGTGGTTGAGCAGGAAGCCAAAGAGCAGCAAAAGCCGCTGGAAGCGCACTGGGCACACATGGTGGTGCACGGTAGCCTGCATCTTCTGGGTTACGACCATATTGAAGATGACGAAGCGGAAGAGATGGAATCCCTCGAGACAGAGATAATGCTTGCTCTGGGCTATGAGGATCCGTACATTGCCGAGAAAGAATAGTCAGTCACTGACTACCATGCCGCCGCGCAGGGACATAGCGCGGCGGTTAACGTTGAACTAACAAGAGAACCCTTAACAAACGCCATGAGCGACGACAATTCACACAGTAGCGACACGACAACCACTAAAAAGGGATTTTTCTCCCTCATTCTGAACCAGCTTTTCCACGGCGAACCGAAAAACCGTGATGAACTGCTGGAGCTGATTCGTGATTCCGGGCAGAACGACCTTATCGACGAAGATACGCGCGAAATGCTCGAAGGGGTGATGGACATCGCCGACCAGCGCGTCCGCGACATCATGATCCCCCGCTCGCAGATGATTACCCTGAAACGCAACCAGACGCTGGACGAGTGCCTCGATGTGATTATCGAATCGGCTCACTCACGTTTCCCGGTCATCAGCGAAGATAAAGATCACATTGAAGGGATTTTGATGGCGAAAGATCTGCTGCCGTTTATGCGCAGCGATGCCGAAGCCTTCAGTATGGAAAAGGTGTTACGCCCGGCCGTGGTTGTGCCGGAAAGTAAGCGTGTGGATCGGATGCTGAAGGAGTTTCGCTCCCAGCGCTATCACATGGCGATTGTTATTGATGAATTTGGTGGCGTTTCCGGTCTGGTCACAATCGAAGACATCCTTGAGCTGATCGTGGGCGAAATCGAAGATGAGTATGACGAAGAAGAGGATATCGACTTCCGTCAGCTGAGCCGCCACACCTGGACAGTGCGCGCGCTGGCCTCCATTGAAGACTTCAACGATACCTTTGGCACCAGCTTCAGCGATGAAGAAGTGGACACCATTGGTGGTCTGGTGATGCAGGCCTTCGGCCATCTTCCGGCCCGCGGTGAAACCGTTGACATCGATGGTTACCAGTTCAAGGTCGCAATGGCTGACAGCCGACGTATTATTCAGGTTCACGTCAGAATGCCGGACGACTCACCGGTGCCAAAACTGGAAGATTAATGTAAATGGCATTTGCCCCATTATTAGAACGCCAGCGCGTCCGTTTGCTGCTGGCGCTGTTACTCGGAGCCAGCGGTACGCTGGCTTTTTCTCCTTACGATATCTGGCCTGCCGCTCTTCTCTCCCTGATGGGGCTACAGGGTCTGACCCTGAACCGTCGTCCGGTACAGGCCGCGGCCATCGGCTACTTCTGGGGGCTGGGACTGTTTGGCTCTGGTATCAACTGGGTCTACGTCAGTATCGCGCAATTTGGCGGAATGCCGGGGCCGGTTAACGTCTTCCTGGTTGTGCTGCTCGCCGCCTATCTTTCGCTCTACACTGGCCTGTTCGCGGGCATCCTGTCTCGCCTGTGGCCAAAAACGACCTGGCTGCGCGTGGCGATAGCGGCACCCGTTGTCTGGCAAATCACCGAATTTCTGCGCGGCTGGGTACTGACCGGCTTCCCGTGGTTGCAGTTCGGCTATAGCCAGGTAGACGGCCCGCTGAAAGGCCTGGCCCCGGTCATGGGCGTGGAAGCCATCAACTTCCTGTTGATGATCGTCAGCGGCCTGCTGGTGCTGGCCCTGGTGACACGTAACTGGAAGCCGCTGGTTGCCGCGTTAATCCTGTTTGCCCTGCCCTTCCCGCTGCGTTATATCCAGTGGTTTACGCTGGAGCCCGCGCGCGCCACGCAGGTTTCTCTGGTCCAGGGCGATATCCCGCAGTCCCTGAAATGGGATGAGAATCAGCTGCTGAACACGCTGAAAATCTACGCCAACGCCACTGAAAAGGTGATGGGCAAATCGCAGCTCATCATCTGGCCTGAGTCTGCGATCCCAGACCTGGAGATCAATCAGCAGCCCTTCCTGAAGATGATGGACGATCTGCTGCGCGCACGCGGCAGTACGCTGATCACCGGAATTGTGGATGCGCGTCTCAATCAGCAGAACCGCTATGACACATACAACACGATCATTACGCTCGGTAAGGGCAGCGAATACAGCTATACCTCCACCAATCGTTACAACAAAAACCACCTTGTACCGTTTGGCGAATTTGTTCCGCTGGAGTCTATTCTGCGCCCACTGGCACCGTTCTTTGATTTGCCGATGTCCTCATTCAGCCGGGGCCCTTACGTTCAGCCGCAGCTGCATGCGCACGGTTTTGCCCTGACGGCCGCCATTTGCTACGAGATTATCCTCGGCGAGCAGGTGCGCGATAATTTCCGCCCGGACACCGACTATCTGCTGACCATCTCAAACGATGCGTGGTTCGGTAAATCGATTGGTCCGTGGCAGCACTTCCAGATGGCGCGAATGCGTTCTCTGGAGCTGGCGCGTCCGTTGCTGCGCAGCACCAATAACGGCATTACCGCCGTGATTGGTCCGCAGGGTGAAATCCAGGCCATGATCCCGCAATTTACCCGTGAGGTGCTGACTACTAACGTCACGCCAACTACCGGGCTCACCCCTTACGCGCGCACCGGGAACTGGCCGCTGTGGATTTTGACCGTGCTGTTCGGCTTTGGCGCAGTGCTGATGAGCCTGCGTCAGCGTCGTAAATAACCTTACCTTCTGTTGCCGGGTGGCGGCTACGCCTTACCCGGCCTGCTCTCCGGCGCCGGCGCCGCCCGACAATTTCCTCCTAAACTTCAATTCTGGCACGCCTGTTGCTTTATTTAATTACATCAACGCTGTCTGGCTTAACGTGCAACCTTGTCGCACCAGCGTAGATCATCGGTAGCACCGAAACGGTGCAACGAGGGATTATTGCCTCTGAATGGTGCGGCGCGCTTCGCAAAAATAAACAATAACGCAGCAAAATCTTTACATTAAGCCAGACTAAATGTTAACAAGCTTGCATAACACTGCACTCGCATTGCGCGAGATATAACAACATCACAATGGGTATCTATGCGTCACTGGCGCTGATAAGAAAGGAGTTGGGTATGCAATTACGTAAACTGGCCACAGCAATGCTGGTTATGGGAATGTCTGCGGGGGTTGTCCACGCTGAAGACGCTCCGGCAGCAGGAAGCACTCTCGACAAGATTGCCAAAAACGGCGTGATCGTGGTCGGCCACCGTGAATCTTCTGTCCCGTTCTCTTACTACGACAACACGCAAAAAGTCGTGGGCTATTCACAGGATTACTCCAACGCCATCGTTGAAGCCGTGAAGAAAAAGCTGAACAAACCTGACCTGCAAGTGAAGCTGATCCCCATCACTTCACAGAACCGTATTCCTCTGCTGCAAAACGGCACATTTGATTTTGAATGTGGCTCAACCACCAACAACCTTGAGCGTCAGAAACAGGCCGCTTTCTCGGACACCATCTTCGTTGTGGGCACCCGCCTGCTGACGAAGAAAGGCGGCGACATCAAAGATTTTGCTGACCTGAAAGGCAAAGCGGTTGTCGTGACCTCCGGTACCACGTCCGAAGTGCTGCTGCACAAGCTGAACGACGAGAAGAAAATGGACATGCGCATCATCAGCGCGAAAGACCATGGCGACTCCTTCCGTACCCTGGAAAGCGGCCGTGCCGTCGCGTTTATGATGGATGACGCTCTGCTGGCAGGCGAGCGCGCCAAGGCGAAGAAACCAGACAACTGGGAAATCGTCGGTACCGCCCAGTCGAAAGAAGCCTACGGCTGTATGCTGCGTAAAGGTGACGAGGACTTCAAGAAACTGATCGATGACACCATCGCTCAGGCGCAAACCTCCGGCGAAGCGGCAAAATGGTTCGACAAATGGTTCAAGAACCCAATTCCACCAAAAAACCTGAACATGAACTTTGAACTGTCTGACGACATGAAAGCGCTGTTCAAATCACCAAACGACAAAGCTCTTAACTAATTAGAACGACAGGGGCGGGATCTCCTGCCCTCTCGATTGTCGGGAAGCATGGACAGACTATACGTTGAGTGGTCGTTCCCCACTCAGCGCAAAAATTGAGCTTCTCACCAATCTTCGAGGGTAGCGCTGCTACCCTTTTTTTTCTGGAGTTTACTATGTCAATTGACTGGAACTGGGGCATCTTTCTGCAACAAGCCCCGTTCGGCAACACCACCTATCTCGGCTGGCTGTGGAGCGGCTTTCAGGTTACCGTTGCGTTATCGATAACGGCGTGGATTATCGCGTTTCTTGTCGGTTCGCTGTTCGGTATTCTGCGTACCGTCCCTAACCGTTTTCTCTCTTCAATTGGCACGCTCTATGTGGAACTGTTCCGTAACGTTCCGCTGATCGTGCAGTTCTTTACCTGGTATCTGGTGATCCCGGAACTGCTGCCGGAAGATCTCGGCATGTGGTTTAAGGCCGAGCTGGATCCTAACGTACAATTTTTTGTCTCCTCTATGCTGTGTCTGGGGCTGTTCACCGCTGCGCGCGTCTGCGAGCAGGTACGTGCCGCCATACAGTCACTGCCGCGCGGGCAAAAGAATGCGGCACTGGCGATGGGCCTGACTCTGCCTCAGGCCTACCGTTACGTACTGCTGCCGAACGCTTACCGCGTCATCGTTCCGCCGATGACGTCCGAGATGATGAACCTGGTAAAAAACTCGGCTATCGCCTCAACCATTGGTCTGGTAGATATGGCGGCGCAGGCGGGCAAACTGCTGGATTATTCCGCTCACGCATGGGAATCCTTCACGGCGATCACGCTCGCCTATGTTCTGATTAACGCATTCATCATGCTGGTGATGAACCTGGTTGAACGCAAAGTACGCCTGCCGGGCAATCTGGGGGGCAAATAAATGTACGATTTTGACTGGAGTTCCATTGTTCCCTCCATGCCCTATCTGCTGGATGGACTGGCAATCACCTTAAAGATCACCGTTATCGCCATTATCGTCGGTATTGTCTGGGGCACCCTGCTGGCAGTGATGCGCCTGTCGAGCTTTAAGCCGCTCGCCTGGTTTGCCACGGCTTACGTTAACGTGTTCCGCTCCATTCCACTGGTCATGGTGCTGCTGTGGTTTTATCTGATTGTTCCCGGCTTTTTACAGAACGTACTGGGACTGTCGCCAAAGACCGATATCCGCCTGATCTCTGCCATGGTGGCGTTTTCCATGTTTGAAGCCGCCTACTACTCAGAGATCATCCGCGCCGGTATTCAGAGTATCTCGCGCGGGCAGTCCAGCGCTGCGCTGGCGCTCGGTATGACGCACTGGCAGTCTATGAAGCTCATTATTCTGCCGCAGGCGTTTCGCGCCATGGTTCCGCTGCTGCTGACGCAGGGCATCGTCCTGTTCCAGGATACCTCCCTGGTCTACGTGCTGAGTCTGGCAGACTTCTTCCGTACCGCCTCCACCATTGGCGAACGTGACGGAACGCAGGTTGAGATGATCCTCTTCGCGGGCGGGGTCTATTTTGTGATTAGTTTAAGCGCATCGCTGTTGGTCAGCTGGCTGAAGAAAAGGACGGTATAATGATTTCCCTGAAAAATGTTTCTAAATGGTATGGGCACTTTCAGGTGCTGACCGACTGCTCAACAGAAGTGAAAAAAGGCGATGTGGTGGTGGTATGCGGTCCGTCCGGTTCCGGTAAGTCCACGCTTATCAAAACCGTTAATGGGCTGGAACCTGTCCAGCAGGGCGAGATTGTCGTTAACGGCACCAAAGTGAATGACCGCAAAACCAACCTTGCCCAGCTTCGCTCCCACGTAGGGATGGTGTTCCAGCATTTTGAGCTGTTCCCTCACCTCTCCATCATTGAGAACCTGACGCTGGCGCAGGTGAAAGTGCTGAAGCGCGACAAAAAAGCGGCGCGCGAAAAGGGGCTGAAGTTGCTGGAACGCGTCGGGCTGTCTGCACATGCGGATAAGTTCCCGGCGCAGCTTTCGGGCGGCCAACAGCAGCGTGTGGCAATCGCGCGTGCGCTGTGCATGGATCCGGTGGCTATGCTGTTTGATGAGCCGACGTCCGCGCTCGATCCTGAGATGATCAACGAAGTGCTGGACGTCATGGTGGAGCTGGCGCACGAAGGGATGACCATGATGGTGGTGACGCACGAAATGGGCTTCGCCCGTAAAGTGGCCAACCGCGTGATCTTCATGGACGAAGGGAAAATTGTTGAAGACTCACCAAAAGAAGAGTTCTTCGCAAATCCTAAATCTGAACGTGCAAAAGACTTCCTCGCCAAAATCCTGCATTAATCTTTTTAGTGCGCAATCTGCGGATTGCGCACTGCTTCACGATTTAGATCTCTTTTTCTATTCGGCTTCACATCGCAGCGTTAACCTTGTCACAAATAATGCTGAGAATGGAGAACGCTATGGCACAGCCAATTATTCTCGACTGCGATCCGGGTCATGATGACGCGATCGCACTCGTCCTTGCTCTTGCTTCCCCTGAACTGGACGTAAAAGCTATCACCTCCTCCGCCGGAAACCAGACGCCGGATAAAACCTTGCGAAACGTGTTGCGCATGTTGACGCTGCTGAAACGCACCGATATTCCTGTCGCAGGTGGCGCCGTTAAGCCGCTGATGCGCGAGCTGATCATTGCGGATAACGTTCACGGTGAAAGTGGGCTGGATGGTCCGGCGCTGCCGGAGCCGGATTTCGCACCGCAAAACTGCACTGCCGTCGAGCTCATGGCGAAGGTGCTGCGTGAGAGCGCAGAGCCCGTGACGCTGGTGGCGACCGGCCCGCAGACCAACGTTGCGCTGCTGCTGAACAGCCATCCTGAACTGCACAGCAACATCGCCCGTATCGTCATCATGGGCGGGGCAATGGGGCTGGGGAACTGGACGCCAGCCGCGGAGTTCAACATCTTCGTTGACCCGGAAGCCGCGGAAATCGTCTTCCAGTCGGGCCTGCCGATTGTGATGGCGGGGCTGGACGTTACCCACCGCGCACAAATTATGGCGCAGGACATCGAACGATTCCGTTCTGTGGGCAACCCGGTTGCAACGACCGTGGCAGAGCTGCTCGACTTCTTTATGGAGTATCACAAAGCCGAGAAGTGGGGCTTCCACGGCGCCCCGCTGCATGACCCATGCACCATCGCCTGGCTACTGAAGCCGGAAATGTTTACCACGGTCGAGCGTTGGGTTGGTGTGGAAACACAGGGGAAATATACCCAGGGAATGACGGTGGTGGACTATTACTCGCTGACGGGAAACAAGCCGAATACCACGGTGATGGTGGATATCGATCGGGAAGCGTTTGTGGATTTGTTGGCGGAGCGGCTGGCTTATTATTCTGCGGCCTGATGCCCTCACCCCGACCCTCTCCCACAGGGAGAGGGTGCAAACAGTTTTGCTTTTACCTACGGCTCAAACGGCCGACGCTGGAACTGGTCGTGCCCGCACTTCGGACACAGCGACAACACCTCCGGCGTATAAACGGCGATATGGTGGTGGCACTTCTCACACACCAGGTTCCCCAGCCCCACTACTTCGCCGCTGTGATAGACACCGTGGTGGTTTAAATCCTGGAACACCTCGCGCCACTCCAGCTGAGTTTTATCGGTAATATCCGCCAGCTCCTGCCACAGGCTCTCTTTAATTACCCGCATAAAAACACTGTCGGCGATCTCGTCCTGGCTCTCTTCATAGCTTCGCGCGAACTCCTCCAGGTCGCGGCGCACGGCGCGCGTTACCTCTTCCACTTCGGTTCGCGTTAACTCACCCGTTTGCGTCACGCGTGCGCGTGCCTGTTCGACCAGCGCGTCGATATCACGCTCGCCGTTACGCAGCCGTTCCGTCAGAGTCGCTACCAGTTCACGGTAAAATTGAGCAACCTTGTTCATCATTTTGCCTCCCGGGTAAGTAACTGTCTCTAATAATAGACCTTATTTCGTCGCCGCTTTGTCAGGTGAAGCACAGACCCGGTAAATTCCTGCAAAGTGCATTTGCGTGAAAGGCTGTTTTGACGCGGGCGTTTGGGCTATGCTATGCGGATCTGAATTACCACATCCATTGGCTACATTTGTAGCTGTATTGAACACAGGACCACTGGCTGCCATGCAAGAGCAATACCGCCCGGAAGAGATAGAATCAAAAGTCCAGCAACACTGGGACGAGAAGCGCACCTTTGAAGTAACCGAAGACGAGAGCAAAGAGAAGTATTACTGCCTGTCGATGCTTCCCTATCCTTCTGGTCGACTACACATGGGCCACGTGCGTAACTACACCATCGGTGACGTGATTGCACGCTACCAGCGCATGCTGGGCAAAAACGTTCTTCAGCCTATCGGCTGGGATGCGTTCGGCCTGCCTGCTGAAGGCGCGGCGGTGAAAAACAACACGGCACCGGCTCCGTGGACGTACGACAACATCGCGTACATGAAAAACCAGCTGAAAATGCTGGGCTTCGGCTATGACTGGAGCCGCGAGCTGGCAACCTGTACCCCGGAATACTACCGCTGGGAGCAGAAGTTCTTCACCGAGCTGTATAAAAAAGGCCTGGTGTACAAGAAGACCTCTGCCGTTAACTGGTGCCCAAATGACCAGACCGTTCTCGCGAACGAACAGGTTATCGATGGCTGCTGCTGGCGCTGCGACACCAAAGTAGAGCGTAAAGAGATCCCGCAGTGGTTTATCAAAATCACCGCCTACGCTGACGAACTGCTGAACGATCTGGACAATCTGGACCACTGGCCAGATACCGTTAAGACCATGCAGCGCAACTGGATCGGCCGTTCCGAAGGTGTGGAAATTACCTTCAACGTTGAGAACTACGATCAGACCCTGACCGTCTACACCACCCGCCCGGACACCTTCATGGGCGCGACCTACCTGGCCGTGGCCGCAGGTCACCCGCTGGCGCAGAAAGCGGCAGAAAACAATCCAGAACTGGCGACCTTCATCGACGAATGCCGCAATACTAAAGTGGCCGAAGCCGACATGGCGACGATGGAGAAAAAAGGCGTTGATACCGGCTTTAAAGCTATTCACCCGCTGACAGGCGAAGCGATCCCTGTCTGGGCTGCCAACTTCGTACTGATGGAATACGGCACAGGCGCCGTGATGGCCGTGCCGGGTCACGACCAGCGCGACTACGAATTTGCCACCAAATACGGCCTGACCATCAAGCCTGTTATTCTTGCTGCTGACGGCTCTGAACCCGATCTCTCTGAGCAAGCGCTGACTGAAAAAGGCACCCTGTTTAACTCCGGTGAGTTCAGCGGCCTGAGCTTCGAAGAGGGCTTCAACGCCATCGCCGACAAGCTGGCCTCCCTGGGCGTGGGCGAGCGTAAAGTGAACTACCGTCTGCGCGACTGGGGCGTTTCCCGTCAGCGTTACTGGGGTGCGCCAATCCCAATGGTGACGCTGGAAGATGGTACCGTGATGCCAACGCCAGAAGATCAGCTGCCGGTGATCCTGCCGGAAGACGTGGTCATGGACGGCATCACCAGCCCGATCAAAGCCGATCCTGAGTGGGCGAAAACCACCGTCAACGGTCAGCCAGCGCTGCGTGAAACCGACACCTTTGACACCTTTATGGAATCCTCCTGGTACTATGCGCGCTACACCTGCCCGCAGTACAAAGAAGGCATGCTGGATTCTGATGCAGCAAACTACTGGCTGCCGGTAGACATTTACATCGGTGGCATTGAACACGCCATCATGCACCTGCTCTACTTCCGCTTCTTCCACAAACTGATGCGTGACGCAGGCCTGGTCAACTCCGACGAGCCGGCAAAACAGCTGCTGTGTCAGGGTATGGTGCTGGCAGATGCGTTCTACTACGTTGGCGCGAACGGCGAGCGTAACTGGGTTTCTCCGGTTGATGCGATTGTCGAGCGCGACGAGAAAGGCCGTATCGTGAAGGCGAAAGACGCTGAAGGTCATGAACTGGTTTATACCGGCATGAGCAAGATGTCCAAGTCTAAAAATAACGGCATCGACCCGCAGGTGATGGTTGAGCGTTATGGTGCGGATACCGTGCGTCTGTTCATGATGTTCGCCTCCCCGGCAGATATGACCCTTGAGTGGCAGGAATCCGGCGTTGAAGGGGCCAACCGCTTCCTGAAGCGCGTCTGGAAACTGGTTTACGAGCACACCTCTCAGGGCGATGCGCCAGCGCTGAACGTAGCTGCACTGACTGAAGATCAACAGGCGCTGCGTCGTGATGTTCATAAAACTATTGCGAAAGTCACCGATGATATTGGTCGTCGTCAGACCTTCAATACTGCAATTGCGGCTATTATGGAACTGATGAACAAGCTGGCGAAAGCCCCGCAGGATGGCGAGCAGGATCGCGCGTTAATGCGTGAAGCGCTGCTGGCGGTCGTTCGCATGCTTAACCCGTTCACGCCGCACGTTAGCTTTACCCTGTGGCAGGAGCTGAAAGGCGAAGGCGATATCGACAATGCGCCGTGGCCAGTGGCGGATGAATCCGCTATGGTGGAAAACACCACGCTGGTGGTGGTGCAGGTTAACGGTAAAGTGCGCGGTAAAATTACCGTCGCGGTCGACGCAACCGAAGAACAGGTTCGCGAGCGCGCAGGCCAGGAGCATCTGGTCGCTAAATACCTTGAGGGCGTTACCGTACGTAAAGTGATCTACGTACCTGGTAAACTGCTGAATCTGGTCGTTGGCTAAGCGCGGGAGGAAACGTGCGACAACTGGCAACAATACTCTTATCTCTGGCGGTGCTTGTCACCGCTGGCTGCGGCTGGCACCTGCGCAACACCACGGCAGTGCCTGCGCAGATGAAAACGATGATCTTCGACTCATCCGATCCGAACGGACCGCTGAGCCGGGCCATTCGTAACCAGCTGCGTTTGAACGATGTTAAGCTGATCGAGAAGGGAACCCTACGTCAGGATGTTCCTTCGCTCCGTGTCCTGAAATCAACGCTGTCACAAGATACGGCCTCGATCTTCCAGGATGGGCGGACGGCGGAATATCAGATGGTGCTTACCGTTGATGCGGCCGTCTTGATGCCAGGTAAAGATATTTACCCTATCAATACCAAAGTCTACCGCTCGTTCTTCGATAACCCGCAGACGGCGCTGGCAAAAGACGCCGAACAGCAGATTATCATCAAGGAAATGTATGATAAGGCCGCGGAACAGCTGATCCGCAGGCTGCCTGCCATTGCCGCGTCGACGAAAAAAGGCGCTGACGTTATCGAAACACCGGATGCCAGCACGCCGGATATGCCAACGTCTCTGGGTAACTGATGATCAGGTTGTATCCTGAACAACTCCGCGCGCAGCTCAACGAAGGGCTGCGCGCGGCCTATCTGCTACTCGGCAACGACCCCCTGTTACTCCAGGAAAGCCTTGATGCGGTTCGCCATGCGGCAGCCGCGCAGGGTTTCGATGAGCATCATACGTTCCAGATCGATAACAGTACCGACTGGAACGCTATCTTCTCGCTTTGTCAGGCCATGAGCCTGTTTGCCTCTCGTCAGACAATCCAGATCCTGCTGCCTGAGAATGGTCCTAACGCTGCCATCAATGAACAGCTGGCTATGCTGGTGAGTTTGTTACACGGCGATCTGCTGCTTATCGTACGCGGCAACAAACTCACAAAAGCGCAGGAAAACGCTGCCTGGTTTACCCGGCTAACCCCCAGTGCGGTGCTTGTCTCCTGCCAGACTCCAGAGCAGGCGCATCTGCCAAAATGGGTTGCCGCGCGAGCAAAGCAGCACAATTTGCAGCTGGATGAGGCCGCCAGTCAGCTCCTGTGCTACTGCTACGAAGGCAACCTTCTGGCACTGGCGCAGGCGCTGGACAGGCTCGCCCTGCTGTGGCCCGATGGCAAGTTGACGCTGCCGCGCGTGGAACAGGCGGTGAATGATGCCGCGCACTTTACCCCCTTCCACTGGGTTGATGCGCTGCTGTCGGCGAAAAGTAAACGTGCTCTGCACATCCTGCAACAGCTGCGCCTGGAAGGGAGTGAGCCGGTCATCCTTCTCCGTACGCTCCAGCGCGAATTACTGCTGCTGAACAACCTTAAACGCCAGTCAGCACACACGCCCCTGCGCGCCTTATTCGACAAACATCGCGTCTGGCAAAACCGTCGGGCGATGACCACGGAGGCGATAAACCGCCTGAGCCAGGAGCAGTTGCGTCAGGCAGTGCAACTTCTGATGCGCGCCGAACTGACGTTAAAACAGGATTACGGTCAGTCTGTCTGGGCGGAGCTGGAGAGTCTCTCTTTGCTGCTCTGCCATAAGGCGCTGGCAGACGTCTTTATCGATGGGTGATATGCATTCTTTACAGGCAATGTATGGCGGGACCTTCGACCCGGTGCACTATGGGCATCTTAAGCCGGTAGAAATCCTCGCGAATTTGATTGGCTTGCAGCGGGTGATCATCATGCCCAACAATGTTCCGCCGCACCGTCCTCAGCCAGAAGCAACCAGCGAGCAGCGTAAAGCGATGCTCGCGCTGGCTATCGCCGATAAGCCTCTCTTCACACTGGATGAGCGTGAACTGCGTAGAGATACCCCTTCCTGGACATCGCAAACGCTGCGGGAGTGGCGCGCTGAGCAGGGGCCCATGAAACCGTTGGCGTTTATCATCGGCCAGGATTCCTTGCTCAACTTTCCCAGCTGGTACCAGTACGAAACCATTCTGGAAAACAGTCATCTGCTGGTCTGCCGCCGTCCGGGCTACCCGCTGACCATGCGCGACGCGCAGCATCAGCAGTGGCTTGACGCACATCTGACGGACAATATAGAAGACCTGCACAGTCTCCCCGCCGGGAAAATTTACCTCGCTGAAACGCCGTGGTTTGATATTTCTGCGACCCTCATCCGCGAGCGTCTCCAGCAGGGTTTAGACTGTGACGATCTCCTCCCCTCGCCCGTGCTGGCCTATATCCATGCGCACGGTCTGTATCAGAAAAGTACAGATGTCTGAGCATCGCCGGCGAAATTGTCCGTTAATGATTATCCTGCCTTGACAGGCTAAGCCATACTGATATCCTCCGCTGCCAGACTTTCCCGCCGATCGCTGCTTTACAGAAATTGTTTTACAAAAATGGCGATGCAATCTCAGGCGGAGGGTGGGATGATACCCGCCTTCAAAAGCCGGGCGGTGACATTTGTCCCGCGACTGGCGTCAGTTCAGGTATACTGACTGGCCACGAATTCATAGTTGTACAATCTCATTCACCCAGGGGGAAAACTTGCAGGGTAAAGCACTCCAGGATTTTGTTATCGACAAAATTGATGACCTGAAAGGTCAGGACATCATCGCTATCGACGTTAAGGGTAAATCCAGCATCACCGACTGCATGATCATCTGCACCGGCACCTCAACTCGTCACGTTGTTTCGATTGCTGACCATGTTGTTCAGGAATCGCGCGCGGCAGGGCTGCTTCCGCTGGGCGTTGAAGGTGAAGCGACCGCTGACTGGGTGGTTGTCGATCTCGGCGATGTGATTGTCCACGTCATGCAGGAAGAGAGTCGTCGCCTGTATGAGCTGGAAAAACTCTGGGGTTAATGCGTGAAGTTGCAACTGGTCGCCGTCGGCACCAAAATGCCGGACTGGGTACAAACCGGTTTTACTGAGTATCTGCGTCGTTTCCCAAAAGATATGCCGTTCGAACTGGTGGAGATCCCAGCAGGAAAGCGCGGCAAGAACGCAGATATCAAACGTATTCTCGATAAAGAGGGAGAGCTGATGCTGGCTGCCGCAGGCAAAAACCGCATCGTGACCCTCGATATCCCGGGCAAACCCTGGGATACGCCGCAGCTGGCGCACGAACTGGAGCGCTGGAAGCAGGATGGTCGGGACGTCAGTCTGTTGATTGGCGGACCAGAGGGGTTATCTCCCGCCTGCAAAGCGGCAGCAGAACAAAGTTGGTCACTCTCGGCGCTGACGCTGCCCCACCCGCTTGTACGGGTTCTCGTGGCAGAAAGTTTGTATCGCGCATGGAGCATCACTACCAACCACCCTTATCACCGCGAGTAATGACTGACCAGGGTAATTTAAGCAGCGGATGAAACTACAGAATTCTTTTCGCGACTATACGGCTGAGTCCGCGCTGTTTGTGCGCCGGGCGCTGGTCGCCTTTACGGGGATTTTGCTGCTTACCGGCGTGCTGATCGCCAACCTCTATAATCTGCAAATTGTCCGCTATACCGATTACCAGACCCGCTCAAACGAAAACCGTATCAAGCTGGTGCCCATCGCGCCCAGCCGCGGCATTATCTACGATCGTAACGGCACGCCGCTGGCGCTTAATCGCACCATCTACCAGATAGAGATGATGCCCGAGAAAGTGGATAACGTGCAGGATACCCTGAACGCGCTGAGAAGCGTTGTCGACCTGACTGATGACGATATCGCTGCGTTCAAAAAAGAGCGCGCACGTTCTCACCGCTTCACCTCCATTCCGGTAAAAACCAACCTGACGGAAGTGCAGGTCGCCCGTTTTGCCGTTAACCAGTACCGTTTCCCCGGTGTGGAAGTCAAAGGCTATAAACGCCGCTACTATCCTTACGGCTCCGCGCTGACGCACGTCATTGGTTACGTCTCCAAAATCAACGATAAAGACGTCGAACGCCTTGATAAAGATGGCAAGCTGGCTAACTACGCCGCAACCCATGATATTGGCAAGCTTGGGATCGAACGTTATTACGAAGATGTGCTGCACGGTCAGACCGGGTATGAAGAGGTTGAAGTTAACAACCGTGGCCGTGTGATCCGACAACTGAAAGAGGTGCCCCCGCAGGCGGGGCATGACGTCTATCTGACGCTCGACCTGAAGCTACAGCAGTATATCGAGACGCTGCTGGCGGGTAGCCGTGCTGCGGTTATTGTGACCGACCCGCGTACCGGCGGCATTCTGGCGATGGTTTCGATGCCAAGCTACGATCCGAACCTCTTCGTGGATGGCATCTCCAGCAAGGATTACTCCGGCCTGCTCAACGATCCAAACACGCCGCTGGTAAACCGCGCGACGCAGGGGGTTTATCCTCCAGCTTCAACGGTTAAACCGTATGTCGCCGTGTCTGCGCTGAGCGCGGGCGTCATCACCCGTAATACCAGTCTGTTTGACCCCGGTTGGTGGCAGTTGCCTGGCTCTGAGAAACGCTACCGCGACTGGAAAAAATGGGGCCACGGCCATCTGAACGTGACCAAATCACTGGAGGAGTCGGCGGATACCTTCTTCTATCAGGTCGCCTACGACATGGGTATTGACCGTCTGTCTGAATGGATGAGCAAGTTCGGCTACGGGCATTACACCGGTATAGATTTGGCGGAAGAGCGTTCCGGCAACATGCCAACCCGCGAATGGAAGCTGAAGCGCTTTAAAAAACCCTGGTATCAGGGTGACACCATTCCGGTGGGGATCGGCCAGGGCTACTGGACGGCAACGCCGCTGCAAATGAACAAGGCGATGATGATCCTCATCAACGATGGCGTCGTGAAAGTGCCGCACCTGCTGCAAAGCACCGTTGAAGACGGCAAAAAAGTGCCATGGATACAGCCGCACGAGCCGCCGGTGGGTGACATTCATTCCGGATACTGGGAAATCGCGAAAGACGGCATGTACGGTGTAGCCAACCGCCCTAACGGGACGGCGCACAAATATTTCGCTGGCGCACCGTATAAGGTAGCCGCGAAATCAGGTACGGCTCAGGTCTTCGGTCTTAAAGCGAATGAAACTTACAACGCACATAAAATTGCCGAACGTCTGCGTGACCACAAGCTCATGACGGCGTTTGCCCCTTATGATAACCCGCAGGTTGCGGTGGCGATGATTCTTGAGAACGGCGGCGCAGGCCCGGCGGTGGGTACCATCATGCGTCAAATCCTCGACCACATCATGCTGGGTGACAACAACACCGAACTGCCAGCTGAAAACCCGGCAGCCGCTGCGGCGGAGGACCAATAATCATGACGGATAATCCGAATAAAAAATCGCTGTGGGACAAGATCCACATCGACCCTGCCATGCTGCTGATCCTGCTGGCTCTGCTGGTGTACAGCGCCCTCGTTATCTGGAGCGCCAGCGGCCAGGATATCGGCATGATGGAGCGTAAAATCGGCCAGATCGCCATGGGTCTGGTTATTATGGTGGTGATGGCGCAAATACCGCCGCGCGTGTACGAGGGCTGGGCGCCCTATCTCTATATTTTCTGTATCATTTTGTTGGTGGCAGTAGATGCTTTCGGCGCCATCTCGAAGGGGGCACAGCGCTGGCTGGATCTGGGAATTGTCCGCTTCCAGCCGTCGGAAATCGCCAAAATCGCCGTCCCGCTGATGGTGGCGCGCTTTATTAACCGCGACGTCTGCCCGCCGTCGTTGAAAAATACCGCCATTGCGCTGGTGCTGATTTTCCTGCCGACGCTGCTCGTGGCCGCACAGCCGGACCTCGGTACCTCGATTCTTATCGCCCTCTCCGGCCTGTTCGTCCTGTTCCTGTCCGGCCTGAGCTGGCGTCTGATTGGTATCGCCGTGGTGCTGGTTGCCGCGTTTATCCCTATCCTCTGGTTCTTCCTGATGCATGATTACCAGCGTCAGCGCGTTATGATGCTGCTCGATCCCGAGACCGATCCGCTGGGCGCAGGCTATCATATTATTCAGTCGAAGATTGCGATTGGCTCCGGCGGCCTGCGCGGCAAAGGCTGGCTGCACGGTACGCAGTCGCAGCTCGAATTTTTACCGGAACGCCACACCGACTTTATCTTTGCCGTTCTGGCTGAGGAGTTAGGGCTGGTTGGCATCCTGGTTCTGCTTGCACTCTACGTGCTGCTGATCATGCGAGGTTTGTGGATTGCCGCACGCGCCCAAACCACCTTTGGTCGCGTGATGGCAGGCGGATTAATGTTGATTTTGTTCGTTTATGTCTTCGTAAATATTGGTATGGTGAGTGGGATTCTGCCGGTTGTCGGCGTACCGCTGCCGCTGGTGAGTTACGGGGGCTCGGCACTGATCGTGTTGATGGCCGGGTTTGGTATCGTCATGTCGATCCATACCCACAGGAAAATGTTGTCCAAAAGCGTATAAAAATAAGGGGATCGCAATGCGTAAGCAGTGGCTGGGGATCTGCATCGCAGCAAGTTTACTTGCCGCCTGTACAAGTGATGATGGTCAGCAACAGGCAACCGTCGCGCCGCCGCAGCCTGCGGTCTGTAATGGCCCGATTGTCGAGATTAGCGGTGCCGATCCCGTTTATGAACCGCTGAACGCCAGCGTGAATCAGGATTATCAGCGCGACGGTAAAAGCTATAAAATCGTTCAGGATCCTTCCCGTTTCAGCCAGGCTGGCTTTGCTGCCATCTATGACGCTGAGCCCGGTAGCAACCTGACCGCGTCGGGTGAAACCTTCGATCCGATGCAGATCACGGCGGCACACCCGACGTTGCCTGTCCCGAGCTATGCACGCATCACTAACCTGGCGAATGGCCGAATGATCGTGGTGCGTATCAACGATCGCGGGCCTTACGGCACCGATCGCGTGATCTCCCTGTCCCGCGCGGCGGCCGACCGTCTGAACACCTCAAACAATACTAAAGTGCGTATCGACCCGATTATCGTGGCGCAGGATGGTTCGCTGTCTGGCCCGGGCACGGCCTGTACCACGGTCGCGAAACAGACCTATGCCCTGCCCGCTCGCCCGGATCTGAGCGGTGGTATGGGGGGCGCTTCAACGCCGGCAGAGCCCACACAGCCGCAGGGTGAAGTGCGTGCTATCAGCAACGATACGCTGCAAAGTGAAGACGCGACAGGCGCCCCGGTGAAAAGCAGTGGTTTCCTTGGCGCACCCACCACGTTAGCGCCGGGCGTGATTGAATCAAATGAACCTGCCCCAGCGCCTGCGCCCGTCGTTGCTGCACCCGCTGCACAACCCGCCCCGGTGACCGCGCCTGCTGCTACGCAGACTGCGGCGCCTGCGACGGCGAGCGGCAGCTACGTGGTTCAGGTTGGCGCTGTCAGCGATCGGACCCGTGCAGAGCAATATCAGCAGCGTTTAAGCAAACAGTTTGGCGTGCCAGGCCGCGTTGAGCAAAACGGTGCGGTATGGCGTATCCAGATGGGTCCGTTTGCCAGCAAATCGCAGGCAGCATCCCTGCAACAGCGTTTGCAGAGCGAGGCGCAGCTCCAGTCGTTTATCGCTGTTGCAAAATAATTATTCGGTGGTATCCGAAATGTCAGTTTGTGTAAACCACGTTAACACTCTCATGATGAAAGTCGGATGCCTGCCCGTATAGCATTTGCTATAGTAAGGCACTTTTTTAATTCCATCACGGATGTCGTAGTTCTGACCATGAAGACCACTTTTTCTGCTCGTTTTGTGCAGCGCATGGCGCTGACCACGGCCCTTTGCGCTGCTGCGTTCTCCGCAGCTCACGCGGATGACCTGAACATCAAGACCATGATCCCTGGCGTTCCGCAGATCGACGCGGAATCCTACATCCTGATTGATTACAACTCCGGCAAAGTTCTGGCAGAACAGAACGCCGATGCCCGCCGCGATCCGGCCAGCCTGACCAAAATGATGACCAGCTATGTTATCGGCCAGGCTATGAAAGCAGGCAAATTCAAAGAAACCGACCTGGTGACTATCGGTAACGATGCGTGGGCAACCGGCAACCCCGTGTTCAAAGGTTCATCGCTGATGTTCCTGAAACCTGGCATGCAGGTTCCGGTCTCTCAGCTTATCCGTGGCATCAACTTGCAGTCCGGTAACGACGCCTGCGTGGCCATGGCTGATTTTGCCGCGGGCAGCCAGGACGCGTTTGTGGGCCTGATGAACAGCTACGTCTCCGCGCTGGGTCTGAAAAACAGCCACTTCCAGACCGTTCACGGCCTGGACGCCGAGGGTCAGTACAGCTCCGCGCGTGACATGGCGCTGATCGGTCAGGCGCTGATCCGCGACGTGCCAAACGAGTACTCTATCTACAAAGAGAAAGAGTTCACCTTCAACGGCATTCGTCAGACCAACCGTAACGGCCTGCTGTGGGACAACAGCCTGAACGTCGACGGTATCAAAACCGGCCACACCGATAAAGCTGGTTATAACCTGGTGGCCTCCGCCACTGAAGGCCAGATGCGTCTGATCTCTGCCGTGATGGGGGGGCGTACGTTTAAAGGACGCGAAACGGAAAGCAAAAAACTGCTGACCTGGGGCTTCCGCTTCTTCGAAACCGTGAACCCGCTGAAAGCCGGTAAAGAATTTGCCTCTGAACCTGTCTGGTTTGGCGATAACGACCGCGCTTCCCTGGGCGTGGACAAAGATCTCTATCTGACTATCCCACGCGGTCGTATGAAAGATCTGAAAGCCAGCTATGTGCTGAATACCACCGAGCTGCACGCCCCGCTGCAAAAGAATCAGGTCGTGGGTACTATCAACTTCCAGCTGGATGGCAAAACCATCGATCAACGCCCGCTGGTGGTGCTGGAGGAGATTCCTGAAGGCAATTTCTTCGGCAAAATCATTGATTACATTAAGCTGATGTTCCATCACTGGTTTGGTTAAAAATTGAACACTTGAAAGTGTGATTTTGATCCCCATATACTACGTATCAGTAAAACTCCCGCCCCGTGGCGGGAGTTATTATTTTTTACACACACGCCGGAGCTGACATGAAAACCAAACTTAACGAACTGCTTGAATTCCCTACCCCTTTTACTTACAAAGTAATGGGTCTGGCGAAACCTGAGCTGGTTGATCAGGTGGTTGAAGTGGTACAGCGCCATGCGCCGGGCGACTACTCTCCATCAGTCAAACCGAGCAGCAAAGGTAATTACCACTCGGTCTCAATCACCATCACTGCGACACACATTGAGCAGGTTGAGACGCTGTACGAAGAGCTCGGCAATATCGAAATTGTTCGTATGGTGCTGTAGTCCCTCTGCGGTTACCCGGTTTGCCGGGTAACCCACTTCCCCGCTGTGATATACTCCGCGTTACCTATTCTCCCTTGTCTTCGGAGACGTCCTTTTGTACCAGGATAAAATTCTTGTTCGCCATCTTGGGATACAGCCTTACGAGCCAGTCTCTCAGGCTATGCATGACTTTACCGATATGCGCGATGACACCACCCCTGATGAAATCTGGCTGGTTGAACACATGCCGGTGTTTACTCAGGGCCAGGCAGGAAAAGCCGAACATTTATTGATGACGGGTGATATCCCGGTGATCCAGAGCGATCGCGGTGGACAGGTAACCTACCACGGCCCGGGCCAGCAGGTAATGTATGTCCTGCTTAACCTGAAACGCAGAAAGCTGGGCGTACGTGAGCTCGTGACCTTACTGGAACAGACCGTGGTGAACACGCTCGCTGAGTACGGTATCGACGCTCATCCTCGCGCCGATGCCCCGGGCGTCTACGTGGGAGAGAAGAAAATCTGTTCGCTGGGGCTGCGTATCCGTAAAGGCTGCTCGTTCCACGGGCTGGCGCTGAATATCAATATGGATCTGACCCCTTTCCAGCGCATCAACCCATGCGGGTATGCGGGTATGGAAATGACGCAAATGCGCCAGTGGGTCGCTACCGCCACGCCTGAGAATATCCGCCCCGTGCTTTTGAAGAAGTTTTTAGCGCTGCTTAACAATCCTGACTACGAATATATTGCTGCTTAACACACTTCCGGCAGTGGTTCGGTTATTTGACCAGCCACTGCTTAATTGCCGCATTTACGCTTTACAATAAACCGCATATTCTATATTTTCGAGTCGCCCATATATTAGCGTCCCATATTAATTAGAACCTTAATAGTACCATCACCGGGTATCGTGTAACGTGCGTGATAATCACCCAACTGCTTGTTTTCGATAAACAAGGGAAACTTACGAAACACTTTACGAATCTCTGCAAGCATAATAAATAAATTCAACTATCATTCATATTGTGAATGGATACGGAGTAAGAGCGTGGAGCCTACTAATTTACCAGCCAAACGCCTGAATGAAACCAGCGGCGAAGATAAGCCGCAAATTTTCCGGACTTTACGTAATATTGATCTCAATTTATTGACTATTTTTGAGGCGGTATATGTCCACAAAGGTATCGTTAATGCTGCGAAAATTCTTAATCTCACACCCTCTGCTATTAGCCAGTCAATTCAAAAATTGCGCGCGATATTTCCCGATCCCTTATTTATTCGTAAAGGCCAGGGCGTAACCCCCACCGCGTACGCCACCCATCTGCATGAGTACATCAGCCAGGGTCTGGAATCGATTCTGGGCGCGCTGGATCTCACCGGCAGTTACGATAAGCAACGAACCATCACCATAGGCACCTCTCCCTCTGTGGGCGTTCTGGTCATGCCCGCTATTTACCAGGCTGTTAAACAGCATGCGCCACAGCTGCTGATCCGCAATGTGCCCGTTAACGATCCGGAAACTCAGCTGGCGCAATTCCAGACGGACCTGATCATCGACAGCAACAGCTTCGCGGCCAGAGCATTAGGGCATAACGTTCTCTATACCGACTCTCTGGCGCTCGTTTGTCGTCAGAATCATCCTGTATTGAGCGCACCTTTGACGCCTGAAAATTTGCGTCATTACGAACATGCAACCTTTATGTCCGAGGGGCAGGGCCCGGATCCGCTGCGCCAGCGTATTGACGAACTGTTCCCGGACCGTCTGATCAGCTTCAGCAGTTACAATATGTTTACCCTCGCGGCCCTGATTGGCAGCAGCGATTTGCTCTGTATTATGCCTGTGCGTCTCTTCGCTTTGCTTCAAAAATGCTGGCCGCTGGAGAGGATTCCATTGAGTCAACTTACGACGGAATCTGTTGAAATCTCACTGCATTACAACAAGCTAAGCCTGCGCGATCCGGTGCTGGAAAACGTCATTAACGTGATCCGCCAGGCTTTCTGATCCCGCCTTTCAGCGCAAGCCCCTGCCGCAAGCGGGGCAAAAGGCACAAAACAACAACTATTTTACAAATTGGCGACCTGGCAGGCTGCTTTATCGCCCCTTTAAATGATATACTGCCTGTCGTTCGTTCAAAAATAGTTGATAATTACAACATTCCCTTGAATTGAAACGCTTTCCTTCGATATTCGCAACTGGAACACGCACGCTATGAGTAAACCCATTGTGATGGAACGCGGTGTTAAATACCGCGATGCCGATAAAATGGCCCTTATCCCGGTTAAAAACGTGGCTACAGAGCGCGAGGCGCTGTTAAGAAAACCGGAATGGATGAAAATCAAACTTCCGGCCGACTCTTCGCGTATCCAGGGGATCAAAGCGGCGATGCGCAAAAATGGTCTTCACTCTGTCTGTGAAGAGGCCTCGTGCCCTAACCTTGCTGAATGTTTCAATCACGGTACCGCGACATTTATGATTCTGGGTGCCATCTGCACCCGCCGTTGTCCGTTCTGTGACGTTGCCCATGGCCGTCCCGTTGCGCCAGACGCTAACGAACCGCAAAAACTGGCGCAGACGATTGCCGATATGGCGCTGCGTTATGTTGTTATTACCTCCGTTGACCGTGACGATCTGCGCGATGGCGGTGCTCAGCATTTTGCTGACTGTATTACCGCCATCCGCGAAAAAAGCCCGAACATTAAGATTGAGACGCTGGTGCCGGATTTCCGTGGCCGTATGGATCGCGCGCTCGATATCCTGACCGCGACGCCACCAGACGTGTTCAACCACAACCTGGAGAACGTACCGCGTATCTACCGTCAGGTACGTCCCGGTGCAGACTACAACTGGTCGCTGAAGCTGCTGGAACGCTTTAAAGAAGCCCATCCGCATATTCCAACCAAGTCTGGTCTGATGGTCGGCCTGGGTGAAACCAACGCTGAGATCATTGAAGTGATGCGCGATCTGCGCCGCCACGGCGTCACCATGCTGACGCTGGGCCAGTACCTCCAGCCAAGCCGTCACCACCTGCCTGTACAGCGTTACGTAAGCCCGGATGAGTTCGATGAAATGAAAGCCGAAGCGATGGCGATGGGCTTTACCCATGCCGCGTGCGGTCCGTTTGTTCGCTCCTCTTATCACGCCGATATGCAGGCGAAGGGCGAAGAAGTGAAATAAAGCTGTAAAATTTATTTACAGTAAAACAAAAAACCGGCCTCGTGAGCCGGTTTTTTTATGCAAGCCTTGCAGCATTGCCATTACTCTTTGTGTGAAAGCTTCTGTGCAGTGATGTCATCTTCGGCACTTTTCTTCGCTGCCGCGTCGTCATCGTTCATTGCTTTCTTAAAGCCCTTAATGGCAGCACCCAGGTCTCCACCCAGCGTGCGTAACTTCTTGGTACCGAACAGCAGGACGACCAGTGCGGCAACCACCAGCAGTTTGGTAATACTAATCTCACCCATAAATACCTTCTTTACATGAAACAGGCTGCATTCCGCCAAAAAACCTGAACGTATTAACGGTCATTTGGCGCGTGCACACAATAGCAATCTGTAACAAGGTGAATCAAGCATTGTTGAAAAAAACATCACATTAATTGCGGTGGCGCAAACCTGCGGTTGCGCAGAACAGGTAATTGCTGCCGCGCAAGCGCTATTCGGGCTGAAATTATCTCCGTCAGCAATAACGCAGGCGTCTCCGCTGCCGCAACAACCGTCACCCCCAGCGGATCGACAACCCTGCTCTGCCCAATATTTTTGTTACCACATTCACCCGCGGCTACCACGTAACAGGTGGTATCCAGCGCGCGTGCTGCCAGCAGCGTCGCCCAGTGATGCTCCTTAAGCGGTCCTTTGACCCACGCGGCGGGCAGAACCAGCACCTCCGCCCCCTGCAATGCCAGGTTCAGCGCCAGCTCGGGAAAACGGATATCGTAGCAGGTCATCAGGCCAACCTTAAAACCCTCCACCTCAATCAGCGGCGGAATTACACTCCCCGGATCGACCAGGCGCGACTCCTGAACGCTGAACGCATCATACAGATGAAGTTTGGCGTAGCTCGCGACAATGGCACCCTCACGTATCGCCACCAGCGTGTTCACCGCGCGCCCCGGCGAGGACGGAATATGGACCGTCAATATGGTGGTGAGCGTGTTGCCAACGCTTTCGGCCAGCAGTCGTTTCAGAAACCCCCCTTCCAGCGTTTGCGCAGACTTTACCGACAGATCCGGATCGCCATCATCACGGGCCAGTAACGCCTCGGGAAGTACCAGCAACGACGCCCCCTTTTGCTTCGCCGCATGCATCAGGGAGACGCATTTATCCGCGTTTTCATTCCAGTCCGGCGTCACCGCGAACTGCCCTACTGCAACATACATAATTGTCTCCCGGTCAAAAACAGCGTTACACTCGACGCACTTACACAGCAAATAGCAGGTATTGACAGTGTTACAACTACTTATAGCCGTTTTTATTGGTGGAGGCACGGGTAGCGTTGCGCGGTGGCTCTTAAGCATGCGGTTTAACCCTCTGCATCAGGCCATTCCGATGGGGACACTGGCGGCAAATCTGATCGGGGCGTTTATTATTGGGATGGGGCTGGCCTGGTTTAATCGCATGACCAACATCGACCCTATGTGGAAGGTTCTGATTACAACCGGCTTCTGCGGCGGCTTAACAACGTTTTCTACCTTCTCTGCGGAGGTGGTGTTTCTGTTTCAGGAAGGCCGGATGGGCTGGGCGCTGACGAACATTGCCGTTAACATGCTTGGCTCGTTTGCGATGACTGCGATCGCATTCTGGTTATTTTCCTCCGCCAGCGGACATTAAGCACTGCAACCTTAATGTTGGCTTAATTTTTCTCTGTCACTCTTGGCTCAATATTGAACGAGGGTGATAGCATGAAAGAAAATCTCTTAGGCGTGGGTATGGTATTGCTAAGCGTCGCGATCGTCGCCAGCTTCCTGAAGATCTATCTTATCGGTTGATTCAGAACGAAAAAAAACCCGCTCATTGAGCGGGTTTTGAAATTCTTGCTGACGCGTCTGAATTACAGAGCGATTACGTTAGCAGCAGAAGGGCCTTTGGCACCGTTAGTGATTTCGAACTCTACGCGCTGACCTTCAGCCAGAGTTTTGAAACCATTAGACTGGATTGCAGAGAAGTGTACGAACACGTCTTTGCTGCCATCTTCAGGAGTAATGAAACCGAATCCTTTGGACTCATTAAACCACTTAACGTTACCTTTAATCTTAGACATCAAAATTACCTTTACATTAAAAAACGACACAAATGCTGTGTCGGGTATCAGTACAACAATTGTGAGGCGTTTTGTCCAGCGGATCTTTGATAAAAAGTGACAAAAGTCGCGTTAATTTTCGCTGTCCGATTTTTATTCTTTACATTTCCATGCCTGTGCATTTTTTGGCCGATTTAGCAGAAAAACTCAGTTAAAACTGAAACCGCATCCAGGCAAAGTAAACGTTACCGTTGTTATAGGTACCCGGTATGTAGGTCATCTGAAACGTCGCCGGACCGTAACCAATGGAGGCAAGCGGCAGCAGTACCGGAACAGGAATGTATTTCCAGTTATCACGCGCCGTAAACCCTGCCGTATAGCCCAGCCCGAGACGGAAGTTGTCGTCTGATAACGGACGCCAGGTTTTTTCCCAGCCGTAACCGCCAATAGGCTCCCATTTATTGTAGGAGTCCTTAAACGCCATCAGGTACAGGCCATGCCAGTTACCTTTTTCATCCCAGCGAGACTGACCGAAGCCGGCCCCCCACGGACGTTCGTTATAACGGTCTGTTTTTTCTTTATCGTAGGCGAAACGTGCATGCCACGTAATGGCCGGAATATAGAGATCGTAATGCTCAGGTTCATTCCATGTTTGCGCGACGTTATCCGTGAAGGTGGTGAACCAGCCTTTATCCGCTGTATTGCTGTCTGCATTAACAGCAGACGCAAACGATAACTGCCCAATAATAAACAACAAAATCAGGGGGAATTTAATTCGTACAATCACAATGCCATTACCATATTTAGTATTCGGTGCAGACCTTAACACAGAATACTTGAATGAACGCTTAACAGCATGGGTGTTATTCCTAATTACCATCCCGTTCCTGGGAATAATCTGAGGATACATAAACTGCATGCCTGAATAAGCACATGCAGTTGACATATTTAACGTTGATGTAACAATTTGTAGAGTGCGGGAATAACTAACATCGACAATAACGGTGCCGTTACCATGCCACCAATCATCGGCGCGGCAATACGTTGCATCACCTCCGAGCCACTCCCACTCCCCCACATGATGGGCAGCAGTCCTGCCATAATAGTGGCGACCGTCATCACCTTCGGACGCACGCGCAGCACGGCACCTTCGTGGATCGCCCGCATCAGCACCCTATTTCCCCCTTCTGGCTCCAGCCTGTGATATTTATCGATCGCATGATTCAAATAAAGAACCATAATTACGCCGAATTCTGCCGCCACCCCGGAGAGGGCGATAAAGCCAACGCCCCCCGCCACTGACAAATTATATTCAAGCAGCCACAATAACCACACGCCCCCAATAAGCGCGAACGGCAATGTCCCCATTATTATCAGGACATTTGATATCCGCCTGAAGGTTAACCATAAAAGGACGAATATAATCATCAGCGTGACAGGTAAAACTATTTTGAGCCTCTCGGTCGCCCGTTCCAGATATTCAAACTGCCCGGACCAGGAGAGAGACACGCCCTGCGGCAATACCACCTTCTCTCCCACCCGTTTTTGCATTTCATCCACGGCGGACTTCAGATCGCGCCCGCGCAAGTCAACATAGATCCAGCTGGAAAGGCGCGCGTTTTCACTTTTTAGCATCGGTGGGCCTTCCGTCACGACGATATCGGCCAATTCCCCCAGCGCCACCTGGCTACCGCTGGCGGTCACTACCGGCAACACCCGCAACGCGTCGACGTTATCACGCAAATCGCGGGGAAAACGCAGGTTGATGGGATACCGCTCGCGTCCCAGGATCACCTCACCAATGTTATCGCCCCCGACCAGCGTGGAGACCAGGCTTTGCAGTTCATCGACGGAAACGCCGTAGCGCGCGGATTTTTGCCGATCGATACGAATATCCACGTAGCGCCCGCCTTCCAGACGCTCCGCCAGCGCAGAGGAGACGCCCGGAACGTCCTTCACCACCTGCTCAATCTGCCGGGCCACACGCTCAATGTCGGCAATATTATTGCCGTTCACCTTAATGCCGACCGGGCTTTTGATCCCGGTTGCCAGCATGTCCAGACGGTTACGGACAGGCGGCACCCACACATTGGCAATGCCCGGCAGCGACACGGTTTTATCGAGCTCCTCCACCAGCTTTTGCGGCGTCATTCCTGGCCGCCACTGCTCGCGGGGCTTAAAGTGGATGGTTGTTTCCAGCATGGTTAATGGCGCGGGATCGGTTGCCGACTCTGCCCGACCGGCTTTGCCAAACACGCTCGCCACCTCCGGGACGCTTTTGATCAAGCGGTCCGTCTGCTGAAGCAGCCGTGATGCCTCGCGAGCAGAGATCCCCGGCAGCGTGGAGGGCATATAGAGTAAATCTCCTTCATCCAGCGGCGGCATAAATTCGCTTCCCAGGCGGCTCAGCGGCCAGAGCGTGGCGATCAGCAGCAGACATGCCAGTGCCAGCGTCGTTTTCGGGAAGGTCAGTACCTTGTCCAGCAGCGGCTCATACAGGCGGATCAGGAGGCGGTTGATCGGGTTTGCCTTCTCATCCGGGATTTTCCCGCGAATGAAAAAGCCCATTAGCACCGGCACCAGGGTGATCCCAAGCCCGGCGGCCACGGCCATCGACCAGGTTTTGGTGAACGCCAGCGGCGAGAACATTCTCCCCTCCTGCGCTTCCAGCGAAAAAACCGGTATAAATGACAGCGTGATGATTAACAGGCTGCAAAACAGCGCCGGTCCCACTTCAACCGCCGCCTTTTCCGCCAGACGCCAGTATTCCCCCGGCGCGGGCTCCTTGCCCGGATTATCATGCCGCCACTGCTCCAGCATCTTGTGCATGTTTTCAATCATCACAATTGCGGCATCCACCATCGCCCCGATGGCAATGGCGATCCCGCCGAGCGACATCATATTCGCGTTAATGCCCTGATAGTGCATCACCACAAAAGCCCCGAGGATCCCCAGCGGCAGAGAGACCATCGCCACCAGCGCGGAGCGCAGGTGGAACAGGAACAGCGCACACACCAGTACCACCACGGCAAACTCTTCGAGCAGCTTGTGCGTCAGCGTTTTGACCGAGTCCTCAATCAGCGTGGAACGATCGTAGACCGGAACAATCTCGACGCCCTGCGGCAGCGTTTTTTGCAGCTCGCTCAGTTTCGCTTTTACCGCATGAAGCGTTTCCAGCGCGTTCTGCCCGTAGCGCATCACGATCACGCCGCCAGCGACCTCCCCTTCACCGTTAAGCTCCGCCACACCCCGGCGGATCTCCGGGCCAATGCCAATGGTGGCGACATCTTTCAGCAGGACAGGTACGCCATCGCGGGTAGCGATCACCACATTGCGAAAATCCTCCAGCGAGCGCAAATAGCCCGTTGTCCGCACCATATACTCCGCTTCGCCCATCTCCAGCAGGGCGCCGCCGCTCTCCTTATTGGCGGCCTGCACCGCGCCGGATAGCTGGCTGTGGGTAATATTCAGCGCGCGCATTTTCGCCGGGTCCGCCACGATCTGATACTGACGCACCATTCCGCCAATACTTGCCACCTCAGATACATTCGGTACCGTCTTAAGCTCGAACTTAAGCGTCCAGTCCTGTAGGGCCCGCAGATCTGCCAGGCTGTGTTTTCCACTACGGTCGATCAGTGCATATTCGTAGATCCAGCCGACGCCCGTCGCATCCGGCCCCAGCGACACCTTCACGCCCGGCGGAAACTGCGCCTGTACCTGGCTTAAATATTCCAGCACCCGGGATCGCGCCCAGTAGAGATCGGTGCCATCCTCAAACAGCACATACACATAAGCGTCACCAAACATTGAAAAACCGCGCACGGTTTTGGCGCCCGGCACAGACAACATGGAGGTTGTCAGCGGCCAGGTCACCTGATCTTCAATCACCTGCGGCGCTTTCCCGGGGTAACTCGCTTTGATAATGACCTGCACATCAGACAGATCGGGCAACGCGTCCAGCGGCGCGCGCTGCACCGCCCACCAGCCCCAGCTGGCCATCATCAGTGCGGCCAGGATCACCAGCAGGCGGTTACGCAACGAGGCGCGAATCACAGCGGCAATCATGGCGTCACCTCCGGCATCACGCTACGCAGGCTGGCTTCGGAATCAATGAGGAATTGCCCGGACGTCACCACCTTATCGCCCTGTTTGACCCCGGACAGGATCGCCGTCCAGCCCTGCGCCGTCAGGCCGATTGTCACCGTCACAGGCCGGAAATAACCGTCCCCGGTAGCCAGCAGCAGACGCGCAGACTCTCCGCTGTTAATCACCGCCTCTTCCGGCACCGCCAGCACCGGCGGGCCTTTCATCTCTTCC
This sequence comes from Enterobacter sp. CRENT-193, assembly GCF_002787395.1. Taxonomy (NCBI): domain Bacteria; kingdom Pseudomonadati; phylum Pseudomonadota; class Gammaproteobacteria; order Enterobacterales; family Enterobacteriaceae; genus Enterobacter; species Enterobacter sp. CRENT-193. The sequence continues at coordinate 4,332,886 of NZ_CP024812.1, forward strand.
GCACGCCTGACGGAGAGGTACATACCCGGCTTCAGCTTATGTGCGGAATTTTCCAGCACGATACGGGCTTTCAGGGTTCGCGTGGTCGTCTCCATCTGCGGCAGCAATTCGCTGACCGTGCCGTGGAATTGCTCCCCCGGCCAGCTTTCTGACGTTGCGACCACGTTGCTGCCCACTGCCAGAGACTGCGCCTGCGTTTGCGGGTAATCGACCACCAGCCAGACCGGATCGAGCCTGGCGATCTCAAACAGCGGCGCCGTTGCGGTGATTTGCGCCCCTTCCCGCACGTCCAGCTTCACCACATAGCCGGCCCGGTCAGCGCGCAGGATGAGCGTGGTCTGCGGCTTGCCGCTACGCTCCAGCAAACGAATGACCTCTTCCGGCATAAACTGCAACGCCAGCCGCTCGCGTGCGGCGCGGGTCAATGCGGCATCGCCAAGCTGACGAACTGCGAGATACTCCTGCTGGGCGGTGGTCCATTGCGGGATCCACAGTTGCGCCAGCGCCTCTCCGGCTTTCACCTGCTGCTGCGGTGCATTAACAAACAATTTTGACACCACGCCATTGGCCGGAGCTGACACCACCGAGACGTTACGTTCATCCGTTGCAACCGTGGCAAAGGCCGAGAACGGCGAAACCAGCTGGCGCATCTCAACGTTGGCGGTTTTCATCCCCAGGTTTTGCTGCTGTTGAGTGCTGATGGCCACGCCTGACGCCGCCTGCGCTTCATCAGCGTAGCGCGGGACCAGATCCATATCCATAAAGGGGGATTTACCCGGCTTATCGAAGCGCTGACCGGGTACCATGGGGTCGTACCAGTAAAGCACCTTACGTTCAGAGGGTTGTGCAGCCGCAGCCGGCTGATGCGTCTGCTTCTGTCCGACAAAATAGCCGCCAGCGGCAGCTATCGCGATGGCAATCGCCATTAACGTTGTTTTTTTCATTGCGCCAGCTCCTGCGGGATCAGCCAGTTCACGGCAGCCCAGGTTCGCGCCATTTCGCGCTCCGCCTGGTTCACCGCCAGTTCCGTATCCAGTACGCCACGACGCGCCTCCAGCAGGGCCGGAAGCGCCGACTGTCCAGAGCGATATTGCGCCGTCAGTACCGCCAGCCGTTGACGCTGCAACGGTAGTACCTCGTCCCGCTGTCGCTGCCACACCGTTTGCGCAGCCTGATACTGCGCCACCAGCGTTTGCACCTGGGCAATGTGTTCGCGCTTGAGCAGCGTCAGTTGATCCACCGCCTGCATAGAGCGGGAAACATCGGCGGCGTAATCCTTGTCCTGACGTTTTGACTGGAACAGTGGCAGATCCACGCTGAACATCACGCCAGCCATATCGTCATAGCCTTCAGCGCGGTGGGCGTAATAGACCTCCACATCCACATCGGGTATCGCCGCCACGGCAGATTGCGCTGAACGCGCTTTCGCGGTCTCTGCTTCACGTCGCGCGGCCTCCACTTCCGGGTGCCTGACGATCCCCTCCTGCAACGTTTTTTCATTGGCAGGAAGACGCTGATAGCGCGGCAGCGGACCGCGAACCTCCGTTATAGCGTGCCCCGTTAGCTCCAGCATGCGGCTTTGCGCCAGCTGCACATCCCGCTGCGCCAGCGTCTCTTTGTCGCGCATGGCGCTGAGGATCATTTGCAGGGCCAGTACGCTGTCCGGCATTGCGCTTCCCGCCCCGACGCTCGCCTTCTGCACGCCGCGCTGACGTTCCGTTTCACGGACCAGCGTTCTGGCCGTGTTCAGTGCCTGCTGGGCCAGCGCCAGATCCAGCCAGGCCTGGGCGGTATCACGCTGAAGCGCGGCGCGGACGGCCTCGGATTTTGCCAGCACGCTTCGCGCCTGCGCCTGAAAGGTCTGCGCTTTACGTTCCCGCTTCTCTGAGCTGACGTAGCTTTGCATGATGCCAACCTTCTGCATGGTCATCCCTTCGCGCGTCAGCCGCCGATCGTTGCTGCCCTGTACCGGCACGTTTTCGATGCCGAATTTCAGTTTTGGGTCAGGTAATTGCGTGGCGGAAACCGCCATCGCATCCAGCGCCTGCGCTTCGTTACGGCTGGCGGAGAGTTCTGCTGAGTAGCGCTGGGCTTCGGTCAGGGTGTGTTCGAGCGTCCACGGCTCCGCCTGCGCTGCGGAGGTTAACAGGCCGAACAACACCCCACCGAGCCACAGACTCAGTGTGTGTTGTTTCATGGTGACCTCGCTTAGCGTGCTGGCGTCAGCGAGATAATCTGGAAACCGTCACCCGCACGCTGAAGCGTGAAGGTCACCTCATCCCCCGGTTTGGCGCCATTCAGCGTAGCGCCGGCAGATAAAGTAAACGGCATGGTCATTGCTGGCCATTTTAGTTCCGGTATGGCCTCGTGCCGGAGCATGACGGCGCTGTCAGAGATCGACTGAACCACGCCGCGGCCCTGCCAGGTCTGGTTTGCCTGAACGGTATAAGAAGCGAAAGAGACGGACGCGCCAACCAGCGCGGAAAGGAATACGGTACGCATGATAAAACTCCTGTTAAACGTTAAGTAAATAAAATCAACGAATTAACAGGTTTTTACTCCCGAAACCGGCAATAGCGGATCGTTGCCGGCGGCCCCACAGCAGGAGGGGTAACGGACCACGCAGAATGGCTTGAAGACGAGCACTCTGGCGGAGTTAAGGTCAGGGTCATGGCGGCAGGCAGCGCCACCAGATGCGGCTGGGCAGGATCTTTTTGTACCTGATCCGGCACACAATGTTTTTCACACAGCGGTGAAGCACCGGCAGCATAATGCGGCCCCGGTTGCGCCATCATCTCCATATGCTGGATGGTGGCCACCTCGCCGCGCAAATCCATTGAACATTGATGGGACGCGACGGCCACTTGAGTCTGGATCAACAGCCAGCCAAACGCCAGCAAAAACATCAGCAGATGTTTTTTGATAAAGCGCAGGCGATATGTCCAGCTGGCGTACATATTGAGATCGTCGGACAGGAGAAAGTGAACCGAGTATAAGCAGGCAAAAGAATGAAAGAGAAGTGGTTTTAAAGAGATTTACGTTTTAAATCGATTGTCGGCAAGTAATACTCAAAACCTTAACACTTCACCATCAATTTAATGACATATAATATCTATTCATCAGGTCAATAACGTCTTAATATAAATGACGCAGGGCTAGCAAAAATATCGTCATCAGTGCCTTTAGTAGTCTCTTTCTTGATTTTAATCAGCAAGGACTGGACATTTATTCGGCACATTTCAGCTTCTTTTTTATTGATTATTTGTCTCTCGGGCAGCAAGGAAACAGGGGAAATCATGCTTACTTTTCTCGAACTCCTCATTGGAGTCGTGGTCATTGTCGGTGTAGCACGCTACATCATTAAAGGTTACTCAGCCACCGGCGTGCTATTTGTCGGCGGCCTGACGCTGCTGATCATTAGCGCGCTAATGGGTCATCAGGTTTTACCCGCCAGCGAAGCCAGTACCGGATATACCGCTACCGATATTGTTGAATATATAAAAATTCTGCTGATGAGCCGCGGCGGCGATCTGGGCATGATGATCATGATGCTCTGCGGATTTGCTGCCTATATGACCCATATCGGCGCGAATGATATGGTGGTAAAGCTGGCTTCTAAGCCGCTGCAATATATTAACTCCCCCTATCTGCTGATGGTCGCGGCCTATTTCCTGGCCTGTCTGATGTCATTAGCCGTTTCCTCAGCAACGGGCCTTGGCGTGCTGTTAATGGCAACTTTATTCCCGGTAATGGTTAACGTCGGGATCAGCCGTGGCGCAGCGGCGGCTATTTGCGCCTCTCCGGCGGCGATTATTCTCTCCCCTACTTCCGGTGACGTAGTGCTGGCCGCGAAAGCCGCGGAAATGTCGCTAATTGACTTCGCCTTCAAAACCACACTGCCGATCTCCATCACCGCTATTCTCGGCATGGGCGTGGCGCATTTCTTCTGGCAGCGCTATCTCGATAAGAAAGAGAACGTCAGCCACGAAATGATGGACGTCAGCGAAATCACCACTACCGCCCCGGCGTTTTATTCCATCCTGCCCTTCACGCCGATTATTGGCGTGCTTATTTTCGACGGCAAATGGGGCCCGCAGCTGCACATCATCACTATCCTGGTGATCTGTATGCTGCTGGCGGCCATCCTGGAGTTCGTTCGTGGTTTTAACACCCAGAAAGTGTTCACGGGTCTGGAAGTAGCCTTCCGCGGTATGGCGGATGCCTTCGCGGGCGTGGTGATGCTGCTGGTTGCCGCGGGGGTGTTTGCCCAGGGGCTGAGCACCATCGGCTTTATTCAGAGCCTGATCTCTATCGCCACCTCGTTCGGCTCGGCCAGCATTATCCTGATGCTGGTGCTGGTGGTGCTGACCATGCTGGCGGCGATGACCACCGGCTCCGGTAACGCGCCGTTCTACGCCTTTGTTGAGATGATCCCTAAGCTGGCACACTCCTCCGGCATCAACCCGGCTTACCTGTCCATCCCAATGCTTCAGGCCTCCAACCTGGGTCGTACCATTTCTCCGGTATCGGGCGTGGTGGTTGCGGTTGCGGGGATGGCGAAAATCTCTCCGTTTGAAGTGGTAAAACGCACGTCAGTGCCGGTGCTGGTTGGCCTGATTATCGTTATTATCGCCACCGAAGTACTGGTTCCCGGCGCTGCCTAAGCGAAATTCCTGATTTCCAAAAAGCGCCTGCGGGCGCTTTTTGTGCTTTAATAACCCCCAGAAATTAATCGCGCCCAACCAATCAGGAAAGCAAATGTTCAGGAAGGATATCGTTATCCCGTCTGGCGCAGTAGCGCTTGCACTCTGTGTCTTCTCAATTCAGGCAGATCCGCTTAAGCCAACCCAGTACGGCGATTTCGATCGCTACGTTCTGGCCCTTTCCTGGCAAACCGGATTTTGCCAGAGCATGGTCGAACGTAACCGTGACGAACCGGAAGAGTGTCGCCTGCAAAAAGAGAGCAGCAACAAAACCGATTTTCTGACCGTCCACGGCTTATGGCCAGCATTGCCGAAATCGATTGCCGCTCGCGGAGTGGATGAACGCCGCTGGATGCGCTTCGGCTGCGCCACTCGTCCGGTTCCGAATATGCCGGAAGCAAAAGCCAGCCGCAAATGTGACGCCGCAGAGACCGGACTATCGCTAACGGGCGCGGCGAAGCTGAACAGCGTGATGCCCGGCGCGGGCGGCAACTCCTGCCTTGAACGTTATGAATACGCGAAACACGGCGTCTGCTTTGGGTTTGATCCCGACGCTTACTTCGGCACCATGGTGCGCATGAACCAGGAAGTGAAGCACAGCGCGGCAGGAAAATTTCTGGCGGAAAACTATGGCAAAACCGTCCGCCGCAGCGACTTCGATGCAGCCGTGGCCAAAAGCTGGGGAAAACAGAGCGTAAAAGCGTTCAAGCTTACCTGCCACGGCAATCCGGCTTATCTGACCGAAATGCAGATCTCGCTGAACGCCAGCACCATCAACAACCCACTCTCTGCCGGCTCCTTTGCGCCACAGCCGCATCCGGGCAACTGCGGCAAACAGTTTGTCATTGATAAAGCCGGTTACTGATGCTGCGCCGGGCAACTTTTTGCCCGGTTTTTCATTGGCTTTCGTGATATGACGATTAACCTCACACTTCCGCTCACACGCATCATTTTTCCAGCAAAAGCATTATTAATCCGGTAAACATCACTGAAACCTCCCCGTCATAATCGTGGCGTTATCTACAGGAGGAATTTCACATGGCTAAAAAACTGATTGCACTGTGCGCCTGCCCGATGGGCCTGGCACATACCTTCATGGCAGCCCAGGCGCTGGAAGACGCGGCGACGGAAGCCGGTTATGAGGTAAAAATTGAAACCCAGGGCGCGGACGGGATCCAGAATCGCCTGACCCCGCAGGATATTGCTGACGCTGACATTATCATCCACGCCATCGCGATCACCCCGGAAGACAATGAACGCTTCGAAACGCGCGACGTGTATGAGATTACGCTTCAGGACGCCATTAAAAACGCGGCAGGCACCCTGAAAGAGATCGAAGAGATGATTGCAGCAGAACAATAATAATCTTCACATCCAGGGGTTTTCGTCATGGCTATTAAAAAACGCAGCGCGGTTCGCCCGGACAGTCACGAGGGTGACACTCTTGCCATCAAATCCGCACCGGTTGCCGCCGGTGCGTCTTTCTGGAAAGAGCTTCCACAGCACATTATGTCGGGGATATCCCGCATGGTGCCAACACTTATCATGGGCGGGGTTATCCTCGCCATTTCACAGCTTATCGCCTACGTCTGGCTGGAGATCCCGCCTGACACCGGTATTCTCGACGCGCTTAACTCAGGCAAATTCACCGGTTTCAATCTCTCGCTATTGAAATTTGGCTATCTGACTGAATCGTTCGGCGGGCTGCTGTTCAGCTTCGCCATCCCAATGTTTGCCGCCTTTGTCGCCAACTCTATCGGCGGAAAACTGGCCTTCCCGGCCGGGTTTATCGGTGGCCTTGTCGCCACGCAGCCGACGCTGGTGCTGAACTTTGATGCGGAAAAACTGACCTGGCTTGCCACCAAACCCGTGCCCTCCACGTTTATTGGCGCGCTGATTATCGCCATAGCCGCAGGCTATCTGGTCAAATGGCTGAATAGCCGCATTAACGTTCCACAGTATCTGCTGGCCTTTAAAAGCACCTTTCTGATCCCAATCCTCTCGGCGCTGTTTGTAATGCTGGCGATGTATTACATCATCACGCCGATTGGCGGCTGGCTGAATGCAGGTATGCGGACCGTACTGCTGGCGGCGGGTCAGGCGGGCTCCATGATGTACGCCATCGGGATGGCGGCGGCCACGGCGATTGATCTTGGCGGCCCCATTAACAAAGCGGCGGGATTTGTTGGCCTGGGGCTGACAACCGATCATGTCCTGCCCATCACCTCCCGCGCCGTGGCGATTGTTATTCCGCCCATTGGTCTGGGGCTGGCCACGCTGATTGACCATCGTCTGACCGGCAAACGCCTGTTTAGTCCGCAGCTTTATCCGCAAGGCAAAACGGCCATGTTCCTCGCCTTTATGGGCATCAGTGAAGGGGCCATCCCGTTCCTGCTGGAAAATCCGCTTGCGACGCTGCCGGCGTATATGGCGGGCGCGATCGCCGGTGCAATGACTGCCACCGCGCTCGGTGCCGTGCAGTGGTTCCCTGAATCGGCGATCTGGGCGTGGCCACTGGTCACCAATCTGGGAGCGTACATGCTCAGTATTGTGGTCGGGGCGGCGATCACCGCGCTGTTGGTAGTGATTATTCGTAACAGTCTGCACAAGCGCGGGAAACTCGCTATCGACACGCTGTAACGGGGTGAACCATGGAATTACTGAGAAGGCTTCGTGCCTGGCTGGCTGCGGAAAAACTGGACGGCGTGCTCATCTCTTCGCGCCAGAATAAACAGCCGCACCTGGGCATTTCAACCGGTTCGGGATATGTGCTGGTGACACAAACCGCGGCACATATCCTGGTGGATTTCCGTTACTACAGCGATATCGCTTCACGAGCGGCGGGCTATGAGATGCATCTGCTTAACACGGAGAACCCGTTTGCGCAGGCGGTGAACCAGATTATTGCGAAGGAAGCTCTCACCCGTCTTGGCTTTGAGGGTGAATACGTGAGCTGGCAAACAGGCGTGCTGTGGCGCGATACGCTGAATACCGCCCTTTGCAGCACCTCGCTTGACGCGCTGCGGCAGATAAAAACCGCTGACGAAATCGACCGTATCCGTGCAGCATGCGGCATTGCCGACCGCGCCGCACAGCACATCCGGCGTTTCATTCAGCCCGGTATGCGCGAACGTGAAGTCGCTGCCGAGCTGGAGTGGTTTATGAAGCAGGAGGGCGCGGACAAGCCCTCTTTCGACACCATTGTCGCCAGCGGGCCGCGCGGTGCGCTGCCCCACGGCAAAGCCTCTGACAAAGTGATTATGCCTGGCGAGATGATCACCCTTGATTTCGGCGCCCAACACCAGGGGTATTGCTCGGATATGACAAGGACCTTTCTTGTCGCCGGGCAAAACACGCCGCCGGAGGAACACCCTCTCTATGCGGTGTACCAGATCGTTCTGGCGGCACAACAGGCAGCTATTGATGCCATCCGCCCCGGCGTTTCCTGTCATCAGATCGATAGCGCCGTACGTTCCGTGATTGAACGTGCAGGTTACGGTCCGCAGTTCGGGCATAACACCGGCCATGCCATTGGTATTGATGTTCATGAAAATCCACGTTTTTCCCCTACCGACCGCACCCCGTTGCAGCCCGGCATGGTGCTGACCGTTGAGCCGGGGATCTACCTTGAACACCTGGGCGGGGTACGAATTGAAGATGTGGTGCTGGTGACGGAAACGGGCGCCGAGGTGCTTTATACCTTCGACAAACGGCTATTGCTGACGGGAGAATAAGAGTGGACAGAGATTTACTGCGCGCCCTGAGCGAAGCAGACGCCATTGCGGCCTCAGAGCAAGAGGTGCGCGACATCCTGCTCAGTGAGGCGCAAAAGTACCATAAAGAGGTTCAGTTTGATGGGCTGGGTTCCGTGCTTATCCGCGTCAACCAGAGCCGGGGCCCGAAGGTGATGGTCTGCGCCCATATGGATGAAGTCGGTTTTATGGTGCGTAGCGTCTCGCGCGAAGGGGCCATTGATGTCCTGCCCATCGGCAACGTGCGCATGATGGCCCGTACCCTTCAGCCGGTGCGCATCACCACGCGTAACGGGGAAAAAATACCGGGACTGCTGGATGGGGATCTGAAAGGAGAAAACGTTGACAATTTGCGTGTCGACATTGGCGCGACGTCGGCGGAGGAGGTGTTCGCCGCCGGTATCGACGCAGGCGACCGCGTGACGTTCGATACACCCTTTCAGACCCTTCCCCACAATCGGGTGATGGGTAAAGCCTTCGACGATCGTCTCGGCTGTTACCTGCTGATTGCGCTGCTGCGCGAGCTGCACCAGACGCCGCTCGACTGCGAGCTTTGGCTGGTGGCCAGCTCAAGTGAAGAGGTCGGCCTGCGCGGCGGCCAGACCGCCACGCGCGCCATTCATCCTGATATCGCGCTGGTGCTGGATACCGCCTGCTGGTCAAAAAATTTCGATTATGGCAGCGCCAACCATCGCCAGATCGGTGCGGGCCCGATGCTGGTGCTGTACGACAAAACGCTCATCGCCCCAGCCAAACTGATTGCGCTGGCTGAGACAATCGCGCGCTCGCAGGGGATCCCGCTGCAAAAAGACATGTTCAGCAACGGCGGTACGGACGGTGGGGCGATCCATCTCTCCGGCACTGGCGTGCCGACTCTTGTGCTTGGTCCCCCTACCCGACACGGGCACTGCGCGGCATCCATTGCCGACGAAAAAGACATTCATCACACCCAACAACTGCTTGTCGCGCTTGTGGCAGGCATGAACCGTGAGACCGTGGATCATCTGACGGACTTCAGATGCTGATCTCACGCGGCCAGGAGGAAGTATGCTTTCAATTGAATTTTTCTGCCCACTGCCCAACGGCCTGCATGCGCGTCCGGCCTGGGCGTTAAAAGAGCAGTGCAGCGCATGGCGCAGCGACATCCGTTTTATCAACAGACGGCTTCACACTCACGCGGATGCCAAAAGCTCGCTGGCGCTGATCAGTACCGGTACGCTGTTTAATGACAGCTGCGTGCTGGAAATTAACGGCAGCGACGAGGAGCAGGCCCGACGCGTGCTGGAGGCGTATCTCACCGGCGCGTTTATCGACAGCGACAGTATTCCCTCCGGCGACGCGCCGCACGTTGCGCATCCCCTGCCCCGCTCGCTTGTAAGGCTTGCTCCCCATCTTCAGCACGGCATTACGCTCGCCAGTGGCATCGGGGCTGGCACTCTGCGAGGCTGGCAGAGCGATAACCTCAAACGTTATTGTCAGATCCCCGCCTCGCCGGAAGATATTACCCGCCTGGAACACAGCCTGGCGACGCTGGCCGAACAGCTCAACCACCGCTTGCGCGGGCTGGACGGCGAGAGTAAAACCATTCTCAGCGCGCATCTTTCGCTGATCCAGGATGAGGAGTTTGGCGGCACCATACGCCGACTGATCGCCGAGGAGCGGCTAAGCCTTGCGGAGGCGATCATTCGTAATATGGAGCTGATCTGCGACAAGCTGTCACTCTCCGCCAGCGACTACCTGCGTGAACGCGTCAGCGATATTCGCGACATCAGCGAGCAGCTTCTTAACATTACCTGGCCGGAGTTGCAGCAAACCTCTGCATTCACCCTCAGCGCCCCCACTATTCTGGTGGCGGAAGATCTGACGCCCAGCCAGTTTCTCAGCCTCGACACGCAGTACCTGAAAGGCATGGTGCTTGAAAAAACAGGCCGGACGTCGCATACGCTGATCCTGGCACGCGCGGCCTCCGTGCCTGTGCTGAGTGGTTTAACGGTCGCCTCACTGGCGCCGTTGATGGGAAAAGAGGTCATTCTGGACGGCATCTGTAGCGTGCTGGTCGTTGAACCCAACGACGCGGTGAATGATTACTACAGCGTGGCGCAGCGCCTTGCCGACCGACGCCACCAGCAGCAGATCAAAGATGCGGGTCTTCCAGCGCTCACCCGCGACAACGTACCGGTAGAGATTGCCGCCAACATCGGCAGCGCGCTGGAAGCGCCCGGGGCGTTTACCTGCGGCGCGCAGGGTATCGGGCTGTTTCGCACTGAAATGCTGTATATGGACAGAGACACCGCGCCGGACGAGCAGGAGCAATTCGAAGCCTATCAGCAGGTGTTGCTCTCCGCGCAGGGCAAGCCGGTCATCTTTCGCACAATGGACATCGGCGGCGATAAGCAGATCCCTTACCTGAACATTCCCCAGGAAGAAAACCCGTTCCTCGGCTATCGCGCCGTTCGCATTTATCCCGAATTTGCCGATCTCTTCCGCACCCAACTGCGCGCGATCTTACGCGCAGGCGCAAGCGGCAATGCGCTGTTGATGATCCCGATGGTGCACAGCCTCGATCAGATTTTATGGATCAAACAGGAGCTGCAAAACGTTCGTGACGCCCTGGCCTCACAGGGGTTACGTCACACCGCGCGCCTGCCGCTGGGGATCATGGTTGAAGTGCCTTCAGTCTGCTTTATCATCGATCACTTCTGCGAAGAGGTGGATTTCTTCAGTATCGGCTCGAACGATATGACTCAGTATCTCTACGCTGTCGATCGCAACAACCCGCGCGTTTCGGGGCTGTATAACCCCATCACACCGTCTTTTTTACGCATGGTTCGCCAGATCGTCACCGCAGCGCATCGTCACGGGAAATGGGTCGGCATTTGCGGGGAACTTGGCGGAGAGCAGCGCTACCTCCCTCTTCTGCTTGGGCTGGGCTTAGATGAGTTCAGCATGAGCGGGCCGCGCATCCCTGCGGTAAAAACCCAGTTGCGTCAGCTGGACATGGCGACCTGCCGGGCGCTGGCAGATAAGGCCTGCGACAGCCGCAGCGCAGAGGAGATTGAAGCCCTGCTGGCGGATTTCACACCGGAAGCGCCGCCGCGTCCATTGCTGGCGCTGGAGACTATCGTGGTCAATGAGCCGCTGACCTCAAAAGAGCAGGTGCTTCAGTTCTTATGCGGAAATCTTGCGATTCATGGCAGGACCGAAAACCCGCTCGAGCTTGAAGAAGATCTCTGGCAGCGCGAAGAGATTGTCACTACCGCCGTCGGGTTTGGCGTGGCGATCCCTCACACCAAATCGCAATGGATACGCCATTCCAGCATCAGCATTGCCCGTCTGGACAAGGCGATTGACTGGGAGTCGGATTTGGGCGACGTCGAGCTGGTGATCATGCTGACGCTCGGCGCTCAGGAAGGGATTAATCACGTGAAGGTCTTTTCCCAGCTGGCGCGGAAGCTGGTCAATAAAACATTTCGCGAGTCGCTGTTTGCAGCAACGACGCCGCAAAGTATCCTGGATCTGTTGAACGCTGAAATCACGTTCTGACTGTCACTGAAAGCGTGCGCGATACTCCCCCGGCGTCAGGCCAAACTGGCGCCGGAAAAGACGGCTAAAATAGTCGCTATCGGCATAGCCACAGCGCTTCGCCACTTCCCCCACCGGCAGGTGGTATTTTTGCAGGATGGTTCTCGCCTTCGCCATACGCACCCAACGAACGTAATCCACAAAACTCATCGTCCCCTGTTGAGAGAACAGGCGTGACAGATGGTTAGCCGAAATATTAAACAGCGAAGCGACGCTGTCCCGCGACAGGGGTTCAGCATAGTTTTCCTGCACCCAGTTACAAATGCTCTGATAGAGGAAATCCCCGCGCGACACTCCCGGTTCAGGCAGCGACGACACCACTTTACGGCACCAGTGCAGCAGGCTCAGCACCAGTGGTTGAATAATAGCCTGGTCCTGCGGGTAAGCGCTCAGGTGCGTCAGGGCCATCAGCATCGCGGCACATTCACCTCGTTCAGGGTGAGGAAGCTCCACGTGTCGCTGCGCAGGCACGGATCGCCCGTGCCGGGTATCATGAAACACCAGCCCCAGCCACGACGGCGCGAAAAGAATGCTCAGCAGCATGACCGGTCGTTCAAACACCGGGACGCTGGCGGCCTGGGCGGGAAGAAACAGCATTTCCCCCTGGTGGAGGGGCTGCTGCCCGGCAACCAGTCTGTTGCCATATTCCCCGCGAAGAACGACGTCAAGCCGTGGCCAGTCGCGGCTCACGCTTCCGACAGCGTCAGACGCGCCACGATGAGCAAACCAGACTCGCCCCAACTGCTGTGGGTTGAGCACCAGGCCGCTCAACAGATCGGCAAAAAACTGCTGATCGGCGGGCAACAGGGTTGCGCGCATATTACCCCCTGCGCGCATCCGGGCGTACCAGGTCGAAGCGATGGCTATCACTGATGGCATAGTAGGCCGTCGGTCCACCCGCACGCAGAATGGGCTGCGCTTTCGCGGTCTGGTAAATCCCCTCTTCCAGCAAACTCTCGGCGATATGGACGCCTACGACTTCGCCGAGCACCAGCCAGGTATCAATCGGTGTCCCATCCGCGCCGGTAAGCTGAATGCACTGTGACAATCGACACTCGAAATTCACCGGGCTTTCCGCCACGCGCGGCGAGCTCACAAGCTGGCTGGCTACGGGCGTCAGGCCGGCAAAGGTAAATTCATCCTCGCCATGAGGGAGCGTGGCGGAGGTTTCATTCATCGCCTCGGCCAGATCGCGCGTTGCGAGGTTCCAGACAAACTCCCCCGTTTCGGTAATATTCCGCACGCTATCCTTCCAGCCATTGCTGGAAAAACCAATGATCGGTGGGCGATAGTTAAAACAGTTAAAGAAGCTGTACGGGGCAAGGTTCAGTTGACCGGCCTTATCACAGGATGAGATCCAGCCAATCGGACGTGGACCGATAATGGCGTTCAGCGGGTCGTGCGGCAGGCCGTGCCCCTGAGAAGGTTGGTAAAAGTACATATCGCTCTCTCTACGCTGGGGCTGCAACGCGCATTGCCCGGGTTCAGTCTTTCCAGCGTAACGAAATTTCCGTTCAGCGTGAATCGGGACGCCGGGTTTATTGCCAAAAATTCATATGGCGCATGATTGTGACCTTCATCACTTCAAACTTACGGTTTCAGACAGTATTATCAGCTAAGTTAAACCCTCGCTGCCAGACGGCGAGGGTTTTCTTTTGGATTGGTTTCTGCGTTACACGCAGCATTAACGACATGGAGTAAAAATGTCCAGACCTACGATTATCATCAATGAACTCGACGCAGAACGTATTGACCGACTGTTGGAGAAACCAGAATTCGCCTCGCTGCCGGTAGCCGATGCGCTGAACGAAGAGCTAGACCGGGCGCAGATGTGTACGCCTGAGACCATGCCGTATGATGTGGTCACCATGAACAGCCAGGTGAAGTTCCGCAACCTGACCACCGGCGAGGAGCTCACCCGTACGCTGGTCTATCCGGCGCAGATGACCGACAGCAGCACGCAACTGTCGGTGCTGGCACCCGTGGGCGCGGCGCTGCTTGGACTGCGCACAGGCGATACTATCCACTGGGAACTCCCGGGCGGTGCCTCAGCTCACCTGGAAGTGCTTGAGCTGTTCTACCAGCCCGAAGCCGCTGGCGATTACCTGCGTTAATCCCTTCTGAACAAGCGACCCCGCTTTGCACAGAGGATGCACCCGCATCCTCTTTCCGCAAATTCACCCGATTGTGTTATATCGGACAAAAACCGCTTAATCCACGCTTACTCTGTTGTGGTGCCGTGGGGACGGTCATGGGTGAGATACTTGTTATCACACTGGTTTTTCTCATCATCCTGGCGATCCTCGTCGTGGCCGTGCTATACCTTGAGCGCCACTGGTGAGTGAGGAACCTCACACAACGCCGCCGGGGAAGGCATTCACCAGTCCCTTCACTTTCTGCTGCGCTGCCTCCGGGGTGTCTGCACCAGGCACCAGGATCACCTTGCGGCACTCCTCCTCCCGTTTTTCGAAGATTTTATAGGCGCGCTCCGCATCAGCCAGCGGAAGATAGTGGGTGACAATATCTTCCGGTGTAAGCAGCCCTTTTTCGATAAGCGGCAGCAGCTCTCCCAGCCAGGCATGGACGTGGGTCTGCCCCATCTTAAAGCTCAGCCCTTTATCGAAGGCATCGCCAAACAGGAAGCCGTGTATAAAACCGGCATACACGCCCGGCACGCTGACCACGCCTCCGCGCCGCACCGCAGCAATGCACTGGCGCAGGGCTTTGCCGCTGCTGCCTTCAATTTTCAGGTTACTGAGGATCGTTTCCGTGGTGCTGCCTTTGGCCTCAAACCCGACGGCATCAATCACCGCATCCACTCCGCGCTGTCCGGCCGTTTGCTCAATGATTTTCTCCGCCGCGTCGTTATCGTCATCAAAGTTAATCGGGATCGCGCCGTAGCGCTCCTGGGCAAACCGCAGTCGATAGGGATGATGATCAACCACAAAAATCTGCTCTGCGCCGAGAAGCCGCGCGCAGGCAATGGTCAGTAGCCCCACCGGCCCGGCCCCGAATACGGCGACGCTGGAGCCTCTCTGAATCTGCGCATTTTTCGCCGCCTGCCAGGCGGTAGGCAGAATATCTGACAGGAAAAGCGCTTTGTCGTCAGACAGCAGTTGAGGCACTTTAAACGGCCCCACGTTGCCTTTCGGGACGCGCACATACTCCGCCTGTCCGCCCGGCACGCCGCCGTAAAGATGGCTGTAGCCAAACAGCGCGGCAGGGGCGGGAATTTGCTTTTTGTTCAGCGCCGCGCCCTGCCCGCGATTCGTGTTTTCGCAGGCCGCGTACTGTTGCATCTGGCAAAAGAAGCAGTCACCGCAGGCAATTACAAACGGGATCACCACCCGGTCACCTTTCTGCACGTTCTTCACTTCGCTCCCGCACTCCACCACCTCGCCCATAAATTCATGACCAAAGATATCGCCATGCTGGACCTTGGGAATTTTTCCGCGATAAAGATGCAAATCAGAACCACAGATCGCCGTGGCCGTTACGCGCAGGATGATATCGTCAGGCTGTTCGATGCCCGGATCGGGGACATTATCGACCCGAACATGATGTGGACCGTGATAGGTGAGAGCTTTCATGCAACCTCCGAAAGGGTGTGGGTAAGCTTATAAAAGGGTAGCTACCTCTCGGGATCTGCCCCGGAATCCGGCTGTTTTGAGATTTATCCTGGCGAGATAAAAAAGTGCTGTCGGGATTACAGAAACCATTTATATTTTGTGGTTGAATGATTTCAGCGTTTATTAACAAGGAGAAACGGTTATGTATCAAACAATCATTATGCCGGTTGATGTTTTTGAAATGGAACTGAGTGATAAGGCTATACGTCACGCGGAATTTCTCGCGCAGCAGGACGGAATTATTCATCTTCTGCATGTTTTGCCGGGCTCTGCCAGCCTGAGCCTGCATCGTTTCGCTGCTGATGTGCGTCGTTTTGAAGAGCATTTACAGCACGAAGCCGAGACGCGCCTGCAAACCATGGTCGGGCACTTCAGCATCGATCCTTCCCGCATCAAAACCCACGTCCGGTTCGGTAGCGTGCGCGACGCCGTTAATGAGCTTGCCGGGGAATTAAATGCCGACGTGGTAGTGATTGGTTCACGTAACCCTTCCATCACCACTCACCTGCTGGGGTCGAACGCCTCCAGCGTGATCCGCCACACCCACATTCCGGTGATGGTCGTCAGATAAAAAAAGAGGCCACCTTTAGGTGGCCTCTGGCATTGCAGGTGTCGTCTTGCTTTCTTTTATTATGCAGTTTTGGTGCGGATCAGGTAATCAAACGAGCTCAGCGACGCTTTCGCACCTTCACCGGTAGCGATGATGATCTGTTTGTACGGCACGGTGGTGCAGTCGCCCGCCGCAAATACGCCCTTCACGCTGGTTTCGCATTTCGCATCGATGATGATCTCGCCCATGCGGTTACGCTCAATAGCGCCTTCCAGCCAGGTGGTGTTTGGCAGCAGGCCAATCTGAACAAAGATCCCTGCCAGCGCTACGCTGTGGATATCGCCGCTCACGCGGTCACGGTATTCCAGACCAGTCACTTTGCTGCCGTCGCCTTTCACTTCTGTCGTCTGGGCATTGAGCACAATGTCGACGTTATTCAGGCTACGCACCTTATCCTGCAACACCTGGTCCGCTTTCATCTCCGGAGCGAACTCCAGCAGGGTAACGTGTTCCACAATTCCCGCCAGATCGATAGCCGCTTCCACGCCGGAGTTACCGCCGCCGATCACCGCGACGCGTTTACCTTTGAACAGCGGGCCGTCACAGTGGGGGCAATAGGTCACGCCTTTGGTGCGATACTGATCTTCGCCCGGGACGTTCATGTTGCGCCATTTCGCGCCGGTGGCAATGATCACGCTGCGCGCCTTCAGCACCGCGCCGGACGCCGTTTCAATCTGGTGCAAACCACCCTCGACCGCCGCCGGAACCAGTTTGCTGGCGCTCTGGCTGTCAATGACATCCACGTCGTAGTCGCTGACGTGCGCTTTCAACGCACCTGCCAGCTTCTGGCCTTCGGTTTTCGGCACGGAAATGTAGTTTTCAATGTCTACGGTATCCAGAACCTGACCACCGAAACGCTCGCCCATCAGACCGGTACGGATCCCTTTACGTGCGGAGTAGACCGCTGCCGCCGCGCCCGCCGGGCCTGAGCCAACAATCAGCACGTCATAAGCATCGCGTTGGTTCAGCTCTTCCGCCGCGCGTTTTTCTGCGCCGGTATCCACTTTGGCGACGATTTCGGTCAGCGTCATGCGCCCCTGGCCGAACTCCTGGCCATTCAGGTAAACCGCCGGAACGCCCATCACGTTGCGCTCGGTGATTTCGTTCTGGAACGTACCGCCGTCAATCGCCGTGTGCTTAATGCGTGGGTTGAGGACTGACATCAGGTTCAGCGCCTGCACCACGTCCGGGCAGTTGTGGCAGGAGAGCGAGTAATAGGTTTCAAACTCAAAATCACCGTCGATATCGCGGATCTGCTCCAGCAGCGCCTGCGCTTCTTTTGACGGATGACCACCGGTCCACAGCAGCGCCAGCACCAGGGACGTAAATTCGTGCCCCAGCGGAGAGCCCGCGAAACGCGGCCCCTGGTCAGACCCTGGGTTGGCGATCAGGAAAGAAGGCTTACGGACTGCCAGCGTGTTGTCTTCTTTGAAGGTCACTTTCGGCGACAGCTCAGCAATCTCTGTCAGCAGTGCTTTGATTTCTGCCGATTTCGCGCTGTCGTCCAGCGTGGCAATCAGCTCAACAGGTTTGGTCAGTTTCTCAAGGTAGGCCTTGAGCTGGGTTTTCATGTTAGTGTCGAGCATTATTCTTCCCTCTCTTAAAACGTCATCATGCAAGCCGCCTTATACGGGCTGCCTGAATGCAACTTGCATCATGGTGCTGGAATGAAATGGGCGCGGGGAGCGCCCATGACTGAAACAATTTCCAAAGTATTTCGCGTCAGAGCAAGGCGGCTAGCCTGAGAATCCCCGGGAGCTTACTGAAGTAAGTGACCGGGGTGAGCAGGCGACGCCAACGCAGCTATGGCGTGAAAAACGACGGAAATTTAGATCTTGCCGACCAGGTCCAGAGATGGCGCCAGCGTCGCTTCGCCTTCTTTCCATTTCGCCGGGCACACTTCGCCTGGGTGAGAAGCAACGTACTGAGCCGCTTTCACTTTGCGCAGCAGGTCAGATGCATCACGGCCGATACCTTCAGCGGTAACTTCGATAGCCTGGATAATGCCCTGCGGGTCAACAACGAAGGTCGCGCGGTCTGCCAGGCCTTCATCTTCACGCATGTTGTCGAAGTTACGGGTCAGGGCGCCAGTCGGGTCGCCGATCATCGCGTATTTGATTTTCGCGATAGTTTCAGAGCTGCTGTGCCACGCTTTGTGGGTGAAGTGGGTATCGGTAGAAACAGAGTAAACGTCTACGCCCAGCTTTTGCAGTTCTTCGTAGTGGTCTGCCACGTCGCCCAGTTCGGTCGGGCAAACGAAGGTGAAGTCAGCCGGATAGAAGAAGAACACGCTCCAGCGGCCTTCGATATCTTTCTCGGTTACTTCGATGAACTCACCGTTTTTGAACGCCTGGTTTTTGAAAGGTTTAATTTTAGTGTTAATCAAAGACATCTGTACTTCCTCCGTGTTTTCGTTGAGATGTAAGGTAACCAACTTTATCCATCGGGGCTAATGCGTATGCTTTATCAAATCAATCAGCCAAACCTTACAACAGCAACAAGACAGCAAGGTGAACCTTTTACAGGAAAGCCTGAAAGTAAAAAGGCCGCCTCAACGGGCGGCCCTGATACCTGAATTCCCCGCAGGTACATTCAGTGCCAGCCGAAGCTGGCGTTGCGTTGCGCTCTACATACCTTGTATCAAGGCCGTAACAGCGCTTTGATTACAGCACCCCTGCGCGCATTGAGCAATGCATAAGAGGGATAGTCCTGCCTATGGCTGTGATAGGCAGTATCGAAGAGTTCTCTGAAAGATTATAAATTTAATTTCATTATGGGTTTCACGCTATATATAAACACCACTTTTCATTCAAATAATTCAATCAAACTTTAAAGATAAAATTATCTTAATTAGTCTTGAAGTTATGTTTCAATAATCCAAAGCCGTGATATATTAAGATCACTTAAATTTTAAATTAAGCGAGTTATTCACACGGATTGTAAAGGGTAACTTCACTCTGTCGTACTCCAGGATGGGATAACGACAGCAAACTCAACTCACTCAGGACGAAACATGGCAAACCTCTACGACCTAAAAAAATTCGATCTCAATCTGTTAGTCATCTTCGAATGCATTTACCAACACCTCAGTATCAGTAGGGCTGCCGAGACGCTTTATATCACGCCATCCGCCGTCAGCCAGTCGCTGCAACGCCTGCGCGGTCAGCTTAATGACCCCCTGTTTATCCGTTCAGGAAAGGGAATTACGCCAACCACGGTAGGTACCAACCTGCATCATCATCTGGAAAAAAATCTCAATCAGCTTGAGCAGACGATCAACATGATGCATCACTCGGACATCAAAAAAAAGTTCGTTATCTATTGCTCTCAAATGGTGTCTCCTGGTTCGATGCTCGAACCGTTGAAGCTTTTAATATCTGAAGAGAATTATGAGATAGAGCAAAGAGACATGCTCATTTCCTCCGAATCAGCGGAAGATTTGTTGGCCTATCGTAAGGCCGATCTCATCTTCTCTATCGCACCTATCCACAATCGCTCTGTGGTCTGCACCCACTTCACCACGGTGCCGATAGCCTTAATCTGTAGAGCAGACCACCCAAGGCTCGCTGACGCAGTCACGCTGGAAGTGCTATACCAGGAGAAATTCACTTTTTACCAGAGTGCTCATCCGGGTGTAAAAGAGTTTCAGAGTCGCGCAAATGACGCGTTTCCGGAAAGAAATATTGCTTTTCGTACGGACTCCCTTAGCTCTCTCATCTCCATGGTCTGTTCATCTGATCTGTTAGGCTTCATCCCCGTGTCGATCTATGAAACATATAAAGAACCGTTGAAATTAAAAAGGCTTGAGCCACCGTTTGAGCTGCCTGAATTAAAGATCTATATGCTCTACAGCCGTTCATCACTGAATAGCACTGTTTTTTCAACATTCATTGAAAAAATGCATAAGCTCTGCGTTTCTCCGCCGTCTGCGTAAAATACATTTGCATGGTGAATGCAAATAAGGCAACCCGAAGAAAATGCCCCCGTGAAATTAAGGACAAATAATTCCATAATATCGTTTTGTTTTTTTCCAGACATTTAATACGCAGGACGCGATTAATCATGTCGATCTATAAAATCCCTTTACAGGAAAATGTTTTAGACGCTTCTGCGGAACGCATAGACTGGACGCTTAACAATTTCTCCAGGGTCTGCGTTTCCTTTTCCGGTGGAAAAGATTCTACCGTGATGCTGCATCTCGTTGCCCAGAAAGCACGGCAATTAAAGCGAAAAATAGATGTCATCTTTCTGGACTGGGAAGCGCAATTCTCCTCAACCATTCAGCATGTTGACACGATGAGAACGCTGTATCGGGATGTTATCCATCAGTTCTGGTGGGTAGCGCTTCCGCTCACGACCCAGAACGCCCTGTCACAGTTTCAACCTGAATGGCAGTGCTGGGAACCCGGGACAAACTGGGTTCGCCAGCCACCGGAAGATGCCATTACCGATTACCACTATTTCGATTTTTATCAGCAGGGAATGACGTTTGAAGCCTTCGTGCGCGAGTTTGCCGAATGGTATGCACAAAAACGTCCTGCCGCCGTCATGGTGGGGATCCGCGCCGATGAATCTTACAACCGCTTTCTGGCTATCGCGTCGGCGCGTAAGCAGCGCTTTTCTGACGATAAACCCTGGACGACCGTCGCCCCGGGTGGGCACGCCTGGTATATCTACCCCTTGTACGACTGGAAAACCGCCGACATCTGGACGTGGTTCGCGAAATCAAAATGTTGCTATAACCCGTTATACGACCTGATGTACAAGGCGGGGGTGCCGCCGCGTTATATGCGCATCTGCGAACCGTTTGGCCCGGAACAGCGTCAGGGCTTGTGGCTCTATCATGTCATTGAACCCGAACGCTGGGCGGCGATGTGTGAACGCGCCTGCGGCGTGCGAAGCGGAGGTATTTATGCCGGGCACGATAACCATTTTTATGGCCACCGGAAGATCCTGAAACCAGACCATCTCGGCTGGCGCGAATACGCCATGCTGTTACTCGACAGCATGCCGCAAAATACGGCGGAACATTACCGCAACAAAATCGCGGTTTATCTCCACTGGTATCAAAAGCGAGGCATGAACGATATTCCCGACACGCAGGAGGGTGACATTGGTGCAAAAGATATCCCTTCCTGGCGACGCATTTGTAAGGTTTTACTCAACAATGACTATTGGTGCCGGGCACTTTCGTTTAGCCCAAATAAGCCTAAACACTATCAGCGCTACAGCGACAGAGTGAAAGCAAAACGCAAGGAATGGGGGATTTTATGCAACAACGAATAATCACCGAAATGGAAACGTACCTTCAGGCACTTTCAGAAGAAGAGCGAATAGCCGCTATTAATGCGTTTCGTCAGGCATTACATGAAATCAGCCCTTTTCGCGATCAGCCCGTCGATTGCGTATTGTGGATAAAAAAGACAAACATCACCGCTAACGATTACAACCCAAATAACGTCGCGCCGCCGGAAAAGCGGCTGCTCAGCAAGTCACTGGAGCTGGATGGATTCACACAACCTATCGTTGTGACGGAAAATGCGCCACAGCACTACGAAATTGTCGATGGTTTTCACCGTCATGATATCGGCAGTAACCGGGCGATCCTGAAGCGCCAGCTTAAAGGTTACCTCCCTGTTACCTGCCTGCGTAAAGCGCGCCAGGAAAAGTTCGATCGCATGGCGGCAACTATTCGTCACAACCGCGCGCGTGGACGCCACCAGATCAACGCCATGTCAGAAATCGTGCGAGAACTGGTGCTTATGGGCTGGAGTGAGCAGAAAATTGGCCAGGAGTTGGGTATGGACAGCGATGAAGTGCTGCGTCTGAAGCAGATCAACGGTCTGCTCGAACTCTTCGCAGACCGTCGTTTTTCAGAAGCCTGGACGGTGAAATAGTCAGAGCGTCGCCAGACGCTCTGCCGCAGCGAGCAGCGTCGATTCCTGCTTCGCAAAGCAAAGACGAATCAGCTTATGCGGGAAGGGATCGGCGCAGAACACCGACAGCGGAATGGCCGCCACTCCCACCTCTTTCGTCAACAACTGGCAGAAACTCACGTCGTCCAGATCGGAAATCGCGCTGTAGTCGGCCAGCAGGAAATAGGTTCCTTCAGACGGCAAAATTTCCAGGCGGCTTTTGCTCAGCGCCGCCACAAACAGATCCCGACGTTCACGATAGAAGTGCGGCAGCTCGCGGTAATGTCCGGGTTCCGCACGCAGCATATCCGCCAGCGCCAGCTGAGCCGGTGTGTTCACGGCAAACGTCAGGTACTGATGCACTTTGCGCAGCTCAGCGCTAATGGCCGCCGGGGCCACGCAGTACCCTACCTTCCAGCCGGTCATATGGTAGGTTTTCCCAAATGACGATACCGCGATTGCACGCTCGCGAAGTTGCGGATGCGCCAGCACGCTGGCATGCCCCACTTCGGCGAAGCAGATATGCTCATACACCTCGTCGCTCAGAACATATATTTCACGTTCGGCGATGGCCTGCCACAGCGCAGCAAAATCGGCTTTTTGCCACACCGTCGCCGACGGATTATGCGGAGTATTCAGGATCACCAGACGGGTTTTGTCACTCAGCAGCGCAGCAAATGCCTGCCAGTCAGGGCGAAAATGCGGTGGCTGGAGCGCCACGCGCTTCACCACGCCGCCGGCCAGTTCAATCGCCGGGGCGTAGCTATCGTAGCTCGGGTCAAAACAAATCACCTCATCACCCGTACGCACCAGGGCGGTTATCGCCGCATACAGCGCTTCGGTCGCCCCTGCCGTCACCGTAATATCGCTGTTCGCGTCAGGCTTATGGCCGTATAACTCCGCCGTTTTATCCGCAATGGCTTCACGCAACGTCTGCACGCCGGTCATCGGCGCATACTGGTTGGCTCCCTGCGCAACGTGGTACGCCAGACGCTCCTGCAAATATTTCGGCCCATCAAAATCCGGGAAACCTTGTGAGAGGTTAATGGCGTTGTGCTGCTGCGCCAGGGCGCTCATCTGCGTAAAAATCGTCGTGCCGAGATTGGGAAGTTTACTCTGCGGGATCAACGGGTTATTGCTCATTGTAGTGTGCCTGCCTGTAATACTTATGTTGCTGACACTATAACACGATGTTAGTCTTTGGCAATCAAGACGCTTAGACGTCTAAACGATATAAATATTCCTGGCCGAGAGGGTAAAAGGAAATGACAGACAACCTGCAACTCACACACCTGGTCGAGGCCTGCCGCTGGATTGGCGCTAAAGGCTGGGCGCCCGCTACCGGCGGCAATATGTCCGTGCGTCAGGATGAACACCTGTGCTGGCTGAGCGAATCCGGAAAAGATAAAGGTAGCCTGACCACCGCCGATTTTCTACAGGTTGAAATCGCCACCAACCGTGCGCCGTCTGGCCGTAAACCGTCGGCAGAGACCGGGCTGCATACCCTCATCTATCGCCTGTTCCCCGAAGCTAACGCCGTCCTGCACGTTCACACCGTCAATGCCACGGTGCTGTCGCGGCTGGTGAACGAGGCCGAGCTGAAGATCACCGGTTTCGAGATGCAAAAATCCCTTACCGGGCAGACCACGCATCGGGATACGGTGGCCATCCCGGTGTTTGATAACGACCAGGACATCGACGCCCTCGCCTCGCGCATCGCCCATTACGCGCAGGAACGCCCGCTTAATTATGGTTTTCTTCTGCGCGGCCATGGCTTAACCTGCTGGGGACGCGACGTGGCCGAAGCCCGCCGTCATCTGGAAGGTTTAGAATTCTTATTTGAATGCGAAATGCGTTTACGACAATGGGAGAGAGTATGATTCGCGCGATTGTGACGGATATTGAAGGGACCACCAGCGATATCCGTTTTGTCCATGATGTTTTGTTCCCCTACGCGCGTGAGCGGCTGGCGGCCTTCGTGACCGCGCAGCAGTACGCCGAGCCGGTCAAATCGATTCTGGACAACCTGCGCGATGAAATCAGCGCTCCGCATGCCAGCGTCAGCGATCTCATCAACGTGCTGTTTACCTTTATGGATGAAGACCGCAAATCGACGGCGCTCAAAGCCCTGCAAGGCATCATCTGGCAGGACGGTTACGTCAACGGTGACTTTACCGGACACCTCTATCCTGACGTACTGCCCGCGCTGGAAAAGTGGAAGGCACAAGGGATTGATCTCTATGTTTATTCCTCTGGCTCCGTCGCCGCGCAGAAACTGTTATTTGGCTACAGCGACGAAGGTGATATTACTCACTTATTCAGCGGCTATTTTGATACCCACATTGGCGCCAAGCGCGAGGTGCAGTCTTATCAAAATATTGCGGCGCAAACGGGCATCGCCCCGTCGCAGATCCTGTTTCTGTCGGATATTCATCAGGAGCTGGACGCGGCTGAACAGGCGGGTTTTCGCACCCTGCAACTGATTCGCGGTGAAGATGACGGCGCAAGCCATCACCATCAGATCCACCAGTTTGACGAGATTAATCCGGAGCAGATCCCTTCATGAGCGCATTGACCATTTATTCCGATAAAGACGCCAGTCAGCACCAGTGGCACAGCACCGACGCCGCCGAGATTGCCCAACAGCTCAACGCAAAAGGCGTGCGGTTTGAACGCTGGGCTGCGGATCGCGATTTAGGACACGATCCCGCGCCTGAAGCCGTGATCGCGGCGTATCAACATGCGATCGACAAACTGGTGGCAGAGAAGGGCTATCAGAGCTGGGACGTGATCAGCCTGCGCGCCGACAATCCGCAGAAAGACGCGCTGCGCGCGAAGTTCCTGAACGAACACACCCACGGCGAAGACGAAGTACGTTTTTTCGTGGAAGGGGCGGGATTATTCTGCCTGCACATCGGCGATGAGGTGTATCAGGTGCTGTGCGAGAAAAACGACCTGATCTCCGTGCCCGCAGGCACGCCGCACTGGTTTGATATGGGCTCAGAGCCGAACTTTACCGCCATTCGTATTTTCGATAACCCGGAGGGTTGGGTGGCGCAGTTTACCGGGGATGCGATTGCGGATGCGTATCCGCGCCTGGTCTGATCTTTTCTCCCTCTCCCTGTGGGAGAGGGTCGGGGTGAGGGCACCAGCGCGCACTAAGCGTTAAGCCCTTTCACATACCCCACCAGCTGATCCAGCACAATCCCCCACCCTTCGTGGAAGCCCATCTGCTCATGCTGCTCACGAATTTCCTTCGTGGGGTGGCGCGCAATCGCCTTATAGCGGGTTTTGCCCTCCCCGGCGTCTTCCAGCAACAAAATTGCCGTCATAAACGGCTTCTCGGCCGGTTTCCAGCCTTCGGTATAGCCGTCGGTAAAGACCAGCTTTTTCCCCGGATCGATTTCAAGGAATACGCCCCGGTTATCCATCCGCTGCCCGTCCACCTCAAACACGGTATTGAACCGCCCGCCCACGCGCAGGTCGAGGTCGCATTCGTTCACCTTATGGGGAGCAGGAATGAAGAATTTTTTGATGTGCTCTGGCGTAGTCCAGCAGAGCCACAGCAGATCGCGCGGTGCGTCCACCACGCGCTCCAGTTTTAAGTCTGTTTCAGGATCGAGCGTCACGATGTTGTCCTCTTAAGGGAGCCCCTTAAAGGATAGCCGGACTCAGGCAAATTTCCCTTCCGCCACCTCGTCCGGAGTGACCACGCCCGTATCCAGCACCCAGCCGCTAATCAGCGAGGCGGGGGTGACGTCAAACGCCGGGTTATAGACCTGCGCGTTTTCCGGCGCCCACTGCACCGCGCCAAAGCTTCCCGCCACGCCCGTCACCTCGCTGGCGGCGCGCTGCTCAATCGGGATCGCGTCGCCGTTCGGGCAGTCCGGGTCGAGGGTCGTTTGCGGCGCGGCGACATAGAACGGAATGCCGTGGAATTTCGCCAGCACCGCCAGAGAGTAGGTGCCGATTTTGTTCG
This sequence comes from Enterobacter sp. CRENT-193, assembly GCF_002787395.1. Classification (NCBI taxonomy): domain Bacteria; kingdom Pseudomonadati; phylum Pseudomonadota; class Gammaproteobacteria; order Enterobacterales; family Enterobacteriaceae; genus Enterobacter; species Enterobacter sp. CRENT-193. The sequence continues at coordinate 4,359,056 of NZ_CP024812.1, forward strand.
CCACGTCGCCGTTGGCCGCAATGCGGTCTGCCCCCACCCACACAGCGTCCACCTGCCCTTTTGCCATCAGGCTGGCGGCCATGGAGTCGGTAATTAGCTGATACGGCACGCCCAGCTCGCCGAGTTCCCACGCGGTCAGCCTGCCGCCCTGCAATAGCGGACGGGTTTCATCCACCCAGACGTTGCTTACCTTGCCTTCCTTATGCGCGCGAGCAATCACCCCCAGCGCGGTACCGACGCCCGCCGTCGCCAGCCCGCCGGTGTTGCAGTGGGTCAGCAGACGGCTGCCGGGCTTCACCAGCGCGCTGCCCGCTTTTGCAATCGCGTCGCAGAGCCGTTTGTCTTCGTCAATCAGGCGCAGCGCCTCAGCCACCAGCGCCGGAACGAAATCCTCTTCCCACAGCGCAGGCTTCATGCGGTCGAGGTTGTTCATCAGGTTTACCGCCGTCGGGCGGGATGCGCGCAGGGTTTCCATCGCCACCGCCAGCTCGTCGCGGCTTTTGCCGCTTTCCGCTAACAGCGCCAGCAGCAGGCTTGCAGAGAGACCAATCAACGGCGCGCCGCGTACGCGCAAAGCGTGGATATGCCCGACCAGCGCCTCGACCGTCGAGGCATCCACCCAGCGTTTCTCCTGCGGAAGCGCCTGTTGGTCGAGAATAAAGAGCTGATTATTCGCCACCCGCAGGCTGGTCGTCTGTAATGTCTGCATGTCGTTGATTCCCTGTTGCGTTGTTGTAGCACATTGTGTCAGGATGAAATCCAGATGTATAGACGTCTACATGTCTTAATTAGCAAAACTGAGGAGCAGGCCATGTCGCAATACCGTACCTTTACCGCTCAGGACGCCGTGGAGTATGCCAGGCAGTTTGGCGGACTTGACGATCCGTCATCGCTGGTAGAGGCGCAGGAAGTGGGCGACGGCAACCTCAATCTGGTTTTTAAAATTTTCGACAGCGCGGGCGTCAGCCGCATCGTCGTTAAGCAGGCGCTGCCCTACGTACGCTGCGTCGGCGAATCCTGGCCGCTGACGCTGGATCGTGCCCGTCTTGAAGCGCAAACCCTGGTCGAGCATTACCAGCACAGCCCTCAGCACACCGTGAAAATCCACCACTTTGATCCGGAACTGGCGGTGATGGTGATGGAAGATCTCTCCAGCCATCGCATCTGGCGCGGCGAGCTGATCAGAAATAATTATTACCCACAGGCAGCGCGTCAGCTGGGGGAATATCTGGCTCACACCCTTTTCCACACCAGCGATTTTTATCTGCATCCGCACGAGAAAAAAGCGCAGGTGGCAAAATTCATCAACCCGGAGATGTGCGAGATCACCGAAGATCTGTTCTTCAACGATCCGTACCAGATCCACGCGCGCAACAGCTACCCGGCCGAGCTGGAAAACGATGTTGCCGCCCTGCGCGACGACGCCCAGCTTAAAATCGCCGTGGCCTCCCTCAAGCACCGCTTTTTCGCGCACGCCGAAGCCCTGCTGCACGGAGACATTCACAGCGGCTCGATTTTTGTGGCCGACGGCAGCCTGAAGGCCATCGACGCTGAGTTCGGCTATTTCGGGCCGATTGGCTTTGACGTTGGCACCGCCATCGGCAACCTGCTGCTCAACTTCTGCGGCCTGCCGGGGCATCTGGGCATTCGCGATGCCGCCGCCGCGCGCGAGCAGCGCCTGACCGATATTCAGGAACTGTGGAACACCTTTGCGGAGCGCTTCCAGGTACTGGCAAACGAGAAAGCCCGCGACGCCGCACTCAGCGCACCGGGCTATGCCTCCGCATTCCTGAAAAAGGTCTGGCACGATGCCATCGGATTCTGCGGCACCGAGCTGATTCGCCGCAGCGTCGGGCTTTCCCATGTGGCGGATATCGACACCATTCAGGATGAAGCGATGCGTCACGAATGCCTGCGCCACGCGATATCCCTCGGTAAAGCGCTGATTGTGATTGCCGACCGCATCGACAGCGCGGAAGAGCTGGTGGCACGGGTGCGGCAGTACAGTTGATTTTCTCCCTCTCCCTGTGGGAGAGGGCCGGGGTGAGGGCATCAAACCGCACTCACCCCAGATACTCAATCACCGACAGCCCGCCGTTATAGTCCGTGCTGTAAATAATCCCCTGCGCGTCCACAAACACGTCACACGACTGGATCACCTGCGGGCGATTCGGCCGCGTATCCATCATCCTCTCCGGCGCCGCGGGCACCAGCGCTCCCGTTTCCACCGGGCGATACGGATTGGAAATGTCATACGCGCGCACGCCCGCGTTCTGATACGTCGCGAAGATCAGCGTGGAGCTGACAAAGCTCCCCGGCCGGTTCTCGTGCAGGTTGTGCGGGCCAAAATGCGCCCCTTTCGCCACGTAGTCGATTTCATCCGGCTGCGGGAAGGTAGAGATACTCACCGGGTTCGACGGCTCGCGAATATCAAACAGCCAGATCAGCTTCTCGCCGTCTTCCTGGTTATCGAGCACCGCTTCGTCCAGCACCACCAGCAGATCGCGGTCCGGCAGCGGCAGCGCGGTGTGCGTCCCACCGCCAAACGGCGGGCTCCAGTTACGGTGGCTAATGAGCTTAGGCTGGGTGCGATCCTTCACGTCCAGCAGCGTCAGGCCGCCGTCGCGCCAGCTGCCGTACGCGGTATCCCCGGCAATAATCGCGTGGTGGAGGGCGTAGCGTTTCCCTTCCGGCCAGTCCGGCTGTTCGCCTGCGGACTGGTTCATCCCCGGCAGCCACCAGCGCCCCGCCACCTCGGGCTTGCGCGGGTCCGCCAGGTCAATGGTCAGGAAAATGTAGTCGGTAAAACCGTCGATCAGCGCCGACACGTACGCCCAGCGGCCACCGACGTACCAGATGCGGTGAATGCCGATGCCGCTCAGCGACAGAAAGCCGATTTCGCGCGGCCTGTCCGGCGTGGAGATATCAAAAACGCGAAGCCCGGCGCTCCAGCCCCTGTCCTGAACGTCGCTGACGGTCTCTCCTACCTGACGGGTGTAGTAGACCTTCTCGTCGGCGAAGCGGGCATCGGCAAACAGATCCCGGGCGTTGATCACCAGCAGCAGGTCGTCATGCGCCTGGAGGTGCACGTTCCAGGTGCCCGGCGGCGCGGGGACATAGCCCGCGGGTTTCGGATTTTTTGGATCGCGCACGTCGACAATCGAAAAGCCCTGCGACACCATATGGCCGATATACGCAAAGCCGCGGTGCACCATCAGCTGCACGCCATCCGGACGACCGCCCTGGTCGCTATGGCCAATCAGCCGCATATTGCGGCTGTATTCTGGCGTAGGAAGCATGCTCATTTATTTTTCGCTTCCAGCGTCGCAAACCACGGCGCGATAAAATCTTCCGTCTGGCCCCAGCCCGGAATGATTTTGCCCAGCGACGCCACGTTCACCGCCCCCGGCTGCGCGGTCAGCAGCGCCTGCGGGATCGCAGCGGCTTTGAAGTCGTAGGTGGCAGGCGTGGCTTCACCGGCAATCTTGTTGGCGATCAGGCGTACGTTGGTCGCGCCAATCAGCTTCGGATCTACCGCCACGCTCACCTTCCACGGGCTACCCGGCTCGCGCATCAGCTGTAAATCCTGGTTGGAGATGTCGATGCTGTAGAGTTTGATCTCGGTGCGGCCGTTCTCTTTCAGCGCCTTATACGCGCCCTGGCTGAAGGCATCCCAGGTCCCCCAGATGGCGTCGATTTTGCCTTTCGGGTATTTCGCCAGGATCGCACCCACCTTGTTGGCGGTGTCGCCCTGCACGTCAGAGGAGACCGCGCCGATGGACTCCAGCTCTTTAATCTCCGGGTATTGCTTTTGCAACTCTTTATACGCCGCCTGACGACGCTCCATCGGCGGGAAGCCCGCTACCCACAGCTTGACGATATTGGCCTTGCCGTTGAAATCTTTCGCCAGCTGGCCGAAGGAGAGATTGGTCAGAGAGGCATCGTCCTGTTGGGTAACGGTCACGCCCGGGATCTCGCCATTGACGGCGGTATCAAATACGGCGACCTTGATCCCGGCATCCACCGCCTTTTTTACCAGCGCGGTGGAGTACGGATCGCGGCCCTGCGACAGGATGATCCCGTCATATTTCTGGCTGATGGCCTGGTTCACGAAGTCCTGGAATTTAGCGTCATCCCCGTTGCTCAAAAAGGTGCTGACCTTAAAGCCGAGCTTTTTCCCTTCCTGAATGGCCCCGGCAACAAACTGCGTGGTGTTGTCGTCTGAGCCGAGGTTGCGGATCACCGCAATGCGAATGGGGCCGTCATGGTTGGCAATGGCCGCCGGGAGCGGTGCGGGCGTGGCCGCGAAGCCAGGCAGAGCGGTGAATAACCCTAATGCCACCAAAGAGAGTGCAATCTTTTTCATTTTTTATACCGTTGTGTTGTCAGCGTTTTTGTATGTAGGTAATCGCCAGCGCTACCGCGAGCACCAGCCCTTTTATAATGTCCATGGCGTAATACGGCACGGAGAGCATCACCAGCCCGTTCGACAGCACGCCGAGAATCACCGCCCCGACCAGGGTCCCCAGGGCATTCGGCTTGCCGGACCCGGCCAGCGAGAAGCCGATCCACGCCGCCGCCACCGCATCCATCAGGTAACCGCCGCCCGCGTTCACCTGCGATGAGCCAATACGCGAGGCCAGCAAAATCCCGCCCAGGCCCGCCAGCAGGGAGGCAATCACGTAGGCCGCCACCTTGTAGCGCGTGGTGCGAATCCCCGAGAGGCGCGCCGCTTCCGGGTTACCGCCAATGGCGTACATCCGACGACCGTGAGTGGTCAACGAGAGGCCAAGCTGCGCCAGCACCGTCACCACCAGCATGACGATCACGATAGTCGGTACCTGTCCCAGCAGGCTGAACGTCGCAGGGATGGTGCCTTCCGCCATGTCGCCGCTCGGCAGCACCATGTTCTCAGTAATCGACCCGCCGTAGCTGTAGGTCATCGCCACGCCCTGGATGACAAACAGGCTGGCGAGGGTGGCGAGCATGTCCGGAATGCGCAGGATGACGATCAGGAAAGCGTTAAACAGGCCGACCAGCGTGCAGAGCGCGAGAGTGATTACAATCGACTCGGTGGTGCCGAAGCCGTGCCAGACGAAGAGCGAAATCACCAGCGCGTTCGCCAGCGACGCGGTGGATCCCACCGAGAGATCGAACCCGCCGACGGTCAGGGAGATCGACACGCCGATGGCAATCACCGTCACGATGGCAATCGAGCGCAGAATGTTAATGATGTTGTTCGGATCGAGGAAGCTGTCCGACGCCAGGCCAAAAACGGCCACCAGCGCGACGACGGTCAGCAACATGCCCCACTTGTAGAGAAAATCGAAAATCTGCTGACGGCCAGACGCCGCCGCGCTCACTGAAAGGGCCTTGCTCACGACGCCGTTCCTCCGGTTGAATAATAAAGTAGTGTCTCTTCACGGGCCTCGGCCCCGGCGATTTCCGCCACGATGCGCCCGTCCCACAGGACGCAGATGCGGTCGCACAGCCCGACCAGTTCGGCAAATTCGCCCGAGGCGTAAATCACCCCTTTGCCCTCGCGCGCCAGGCCGTCGATAAGCTGAAACAGATCGGTTTTGGCCTTCACGTCCACGCCTTTGGTCGGCTCGTCGAATATCAGCACGCTGGCGTCATTACGCAACCATTTACCGATGGCGACCTTCTGCTGGTTGCCGCCGGAGAGACGTCGCAAAACCTGCCCGGGACCGCGGGCGCGAACGCCGACGCGGGCGATCACCTCCTCCGCCCAGCGCCACGCCTGACGATGGCCGAACAGGCTCCAGCGCGAGAAGCTGTTATCGGCGCACACGGCAAGATTCATGCTCACCGGCTCGTCGATAAAAATGCCCTCTTTGCGCCGCTCTTCCGGCACCAGCGCCAGGCCGCGCAGCACCGAGTCCGCCGGGTCGCGCGGTTTCCAGTCCTGATGGTTCAGCTCGCCGTTCGCGACGCGGCTTTTACTGGCGCCAAACAGCGCCTTACAGAGTTCGGTTTTGCCCGCGCCCGCCAGCCCGGCAATGCCGAGAATTTCGCCCTTGCGCAGGTGCAGCGAGATATCTTTCAGCAGCGCGTCGTCGTGCAGCCCTTCTACCCGCAGCAGCGTTTCGTCGCCGTGCGGCGGGCGCGCGGGCGGGTAGATATCGCTCAGCACGTGGCCGAGCATCTTCTCAACGATCGCTTCACCGCTGAGATCGGCCATCGGGCCAGACTCAATCAGCCTGCCGTCGCGCAGCACCGTCAGGGTGTCGCAGATAGCTTTTAGCTCGTGAATGCGGTGTGAGATAAACACCACGCCGATGCCCTGCTGTTGCAAACGTCTTACTACCGCAAACAGACGCTCGCTCTCGTGCGCGTCAAGCGGCGCGGTGGGTTCATCAAGAATCAAAAAACGGCAGTGATGAGATAACGCCCGCGCCAGCAAAATCTGCTGTTTTTCAGCCAGCGTGCAGCCGTCGATGGAGCGGCGAACGTCGAGCGAAACATCCAGCTGCGCCAGCGCCTGCCGCGCCTGCTGGCGGATGTCGCGCCAGCGGTAGCGGTGCCCTGGCTGCGCCAGCTGGTCGAGCATGATGTTTTCAGCAATGCTTAACCCCGGGATCAGCGCCACGTCCACCTCCTGCTGCACGAGGTGGATGCCCAGCCGTTTGGCGTCCAGCGGCTCGCGGATGCTTACCGGCTGGTTGTTAATGCAGATTTCGCCTTCATAGTGGTCGTGCGTCCCGCACAGCACCGCCATCAGCGTCGATTTCCCCGCGCCGTTGGCGCCGGTCAGCGCATGCACCGACCCGCCGTTCAGCGTGAAGTCCACGCGCGACAGCGCCTGAAAGCCGGAAAAGGCCAGGCTGATACCGCGCATCTCAAGGCGACTGGAAACCATCCGCGTAAATCCTTCATTACTCTTCTGATTTAGCGAATTTTTCACAGCTCCGGTTGACTGACAACGACGGAAAAGGCATAAGATAAAGCGAAATATTATTAGCCATCCGGATGTCCAGACATAACATCGGGTTAGCGCTTGCTAAAAAAGGACAACTTCATGAGCAACACCGATATCCGCGTCGTACCCGGCCCGGCGAACTACTTCTCTCATCCGGGAAGCCTTGCACACCTGGATAATTTCTTTACTCCGGAACAACTTTCCCGCGCGGTGTGGATCTACGGCGAGCGGGCAATCGAGGGCGCACGCCCTTATCTGCCGCAGAGTTTTAACGCGACGGGGGCAAAACATCTGTTGTTTAAGGGCCATTGCAGCGAGCGTGACGTCACTCATCTGGTAAACGAGTCGGGAAGTGAAACCAGCGTGGTGATTGGCGTGGGCGGCGGTGCGGTAATGGATACCGTCAAGGCCGTGGCGCGTTGTCTGGGCGTGCCGTTCGTGGGCATTCCCACTATCGCCGCCACCTGCGCGGCGTGGACCCCGCTCTCCGTGTGGTACAACGATGCCGGTCAGGCGCTACAGTTTGAGATTTTTGACGACGCCAACTTTCTGGTGCTGGTGGAGCCGCAGATCATCCTTAACGCCCCGGCGGAATACCTGCTGGCGGGCATCGGCGATACGCTGGCGAAGTGGTACGAAGCGGCGGTGCTCGCCCCTCAACCTGAGAGTCTGCCGCTGACCGTGCGTCTTGGCCTGAACGGTGCGCTGGCGATCCGCGACGTGCTGCTGGAACGCAGCGAAGAGGCGCTTGCAGATCAGCAGCGCGGCGAACAGACGCAGGCGTTCCGGGACGTGGTGGATGCGATTATTGCCGGAGGCGGAATGGTCGGCGGTCTGGGTGAGCGCTATACCCGCGTGGCGGCGGCGCACGCGGTGCACAACGGCTTAACCGTGCTGCCGCAGACGGAAAAATACCTGCACGGCACCAAGGTGGCCTACGGCATTCTGGTCCAGAGCGCCCTGCTCGGCCAGGACGACGTGCTGGCGCAGCTGGTGGCGGCGTACCGGCGCTTTAACCTGCCAATCACGCTTCGCGAGCTGGACGTCGATATTCACAACCGCGACGAGCTGGATAAGGTCATTGCCCACACCCTGCGCCCGGTGGAGTCGATTCACTATCTGCCGGTGACGTTAACGCCTGAGGTGCTGCGCGCCGCGTTTGCGAAGGTGGAATCCTTCAGCCGTTAATTGCGCCGACGGGCTATACCTAATGATGATTCTCTCCACTCTTGCAACGAGGTCATCATGCAGATCGATTTAACAGGTAAAAAGGCGCTGGTTACCGGCGCCAGCCGCGGGCTGGGTCGGGCGATTGCGCTGTCGCTGGCGCGCGCCGGTGCCGATGTGGTTATCACCTACGAAAAATCCGTCGATAAAGCCCAGCAGGTCGTCGATGAGATCAACGCGCTGGGGCGACACGGCGAGGCGATTCAGGCCGACAGCGCCAGCGCGCAGGCGATTCAGGATGCGGTCACGCAGGCGGCGCGCTCCCTCGGCGGGCTGGATATTCTGGTCAATAACGCCGGGATTGCGCGCGGCGGCCCGCTGGAGTCCATGACCCTGGCGGACATCGACGCTCTGATCAACGTCAACATCCGCGGCGTGGTGATCGCCATTCAGGAAGCGCTGGTGCACATGTCGGACGGCGGACGCATCATCAACATCGGCAGCTGTCTGGCGAACCGCGTGGCGCAGCCGGGGATCGCCGTCTACTCGATGACCAAGTCTGCCCTTAACTCTCTCACCCGAGGTCTGGCCCGTGATTTAGGCCCGCGCGGCATTACCGTCAACCTGGTCCACCCCGGCCCGACCAACAGCGATATGAACCCGGAAGACGGCGAGCAGGCTGACTCTCAGCGTCAGCTTATTGCCCTGGGCCATTACGGCCAGCCGGAGGATATCGCAGCGGCAGTCACCTTCCTCGCCAGCCCGGCTGCGGGGCAAATTTCCGGCACCGGTCTGGATGTCGACGGCGGTCTGAACGCCTGATCGCAAATTTACTGTATGCCTCTGTCGCCCGGCAGAGGCCTGTTCGAGCCGCCTCGACGATTCGCGTTTTGCCGCTTTCTCGCGGTTATTCTCCGCTCTACAGTACCCCATTAGAAATTCGGAATTTATCTAATAGTCTTATTATTTCCTTATATTTTGTATGGGCGTACAGTGGAGGTACGGATGAAGATTGTGTGGTCTAAAACAACAGAGAAGCAGTTTTCTAAAATCGATCCTCGATATCAGAACCGCATTAAATTCAGGCTGAAGAAGATGGACGATAAAACATCACCTGTCGCGGATATCAAGAAATTATCTTCTCCCGAAAACCACTACAGGTTGCGATTAGGTGATTACAGGGTCATTTACACCTTCGGAGACCCGCCGGGTGATATCTGCTACGTAGTGGCAGTAAAACGCCGGACAACCACTACCTACCTTCATGAGGAGCATACGGAATATGACTATTCAGTTCATCAAGGATGAAGAAGGAAAAAAACAGTATGTTGTCATACCCTACGGTGAATATTTTCGCATGCGTTTAGCCATGCTTGAGTACGATGACGATGATGAAAACGACTGGGAAGACATCCCTTACGAATCAGACATCTACGATAACGTAGGTTTACCGGGTGAAGTGTGCGACATCATGCATAACGAGAACGTCAGCCTACAGGCTGCCTGGCGCATTTTACGCGGTATGTCCCAGCAGGAGGTGGCGGAGAAGCTTGGCATCAGCCAGTCCGCCGTGTCACAGCTTGAAGCGCTGGACTCCCGACCGCAAAAGCGCACCCGCGAAAAGCTGGCGGCAATTTACGGCTGTAAACAGGAGCAGATCAGCCTCTATTTACCGAAAGAGGGTTAACAGCACTTCGCCCCGCCCTTGCCACCGTAGCGGGCGTCCTGGCGGTCGCGGAAAAATTCTTCGTAGGTCATCGGCGTCTGGTCCGGGTGGTTGACGCGCATATGCTCGACGTAGTTGTCGTAATCCGGCACGCCAATCATCATTTTAGCGGCCTGGCCCAGGTATTTACCTGCTTTGGAAAGGGTGTCGAACATAATCAGTTTCTCGTTTGTATTCCCCTCACCCTGACCCTCTCCCCAAAGGGGAGAGGGAACTTTAACACCCTCTCCCCTTTGGGGAGAGGGCTGGGGTGAGGGGGTTTGGTAATGTTAATGCGCCCCTTTCGCCTGGGTGACAATCTCGTCCAGGTTCTCAGGCATTGGCTCATACGGCGTCTCTTTCGCCGTCGGTTTGTCGACTTTCAACGCCGCCAGCGCGGTTTTCAGAGAATACAACGCCAGCACCACAACCACCACCATAAAGAAGATGGTCAGCCCGGCGTCCAGACGGTTGTTAAACACCAGCTGCGACAGCTGAGATTCGGTGTACTGTGCCGGGATCTTACCGCTGTCGATCATCGCCTGGAACTTGTTGGCGATCGCCAGGAAGCCCACCTTGTTGTCCGGGCTGAAGGCTTTCTGCCAGCCCGCGGTCAGGGTACAGATCAGCAGCCACGCCGTTGGCACCAGCGCCACCCATGCGTAACGCTGGCGCTTCATCTTGAACAGCACTACCGCGCAGAGCATCAGGGCCATGCCCGCCAGCATCTGGTTGGCGATACCGAACAGCGGCCACAGGGTGTTAATCCCGCCCAGCGGGTCGACCACGCCCTGATGCAGGAAGTAGCCCCACGCCAGCACGCACAGCGCCGTCGCCAGCAGGTTAGCCGGGAGTGAGTCGGTACGTTTCAGGTTCGGGGAGATCACCCCCAGCAGATCCTGCAACATAAAGCGCGCCGCACGCGTACCCGCATCCACCGCCGTCAGGATAAACAGCGCCTCGAACAGAATGGCGAAGTGATACCAGAACGAGACATCCATCAGCCCGCCCAGCGCGCCGTGCAGGATGTAGGCCATGCCCACCGCCAGCGTTGGCGCCCCGCCCGCACGGGAGATAATCGACTGCTCGCCGACCTCATTAGCGATATGCGTCAACGTTTCAGGGGTAATCGCAAAGCCCCAGCCGCTCACCACCTGCGCGGCAGAGGCGACCACGTCAACGGTGCCGGCCGGGGCCAGCACCGCCATCGGGCTGTTCATCGCAAAGTAAACGCCCGGGTCAATAATACAGGCCGAAACCAGCGCCATAATCGCCACGAAGGACTCCATCAGCATGCCGCCGTAGCCAATCAGGCAGGCCTGATTTTCATTCGCCAGCATCTTCGGCGTGGTCCCGGAGGCAATCAGCGCGTGGAAGCCCGACACCGCCCCACAGGCGATGGTGATAAACAGGAACGGGAACAGATTGCCGGTCCAGACCGGGCCGGTGCCGTCAATAAATTTGGTCAGCGCAGGCATGGTCAGGGTCGGGCGCATAATCAGAATGCCGATCGCCAGCCCGACGATGGTGCCGATTTTCAGGAAGGTAGAGAGGTAGTCACGCGGGGCCAGCAGCAGCCATACCGGCAGCACCGCCGCCACGAAGCCGTAGCCTACCAGCATCCAGGTCAGCTGCACGCCGGTGAAGTCGAAGAACGGTGCCCAGGTCGGGCTTTCCGCCACCCAGCCGCCGGAGATAATGGCAAACACCAGGAACACCAGGCCAATGACTGACACTTCACCAATGCGCCCCGGACGCAGGTAGCGAATGTAGATCCCCATGAACAGCGCCAGCGGTATGGTGAAGGCGACGGTATAGGTTCCCCACGGGCTGTGGGTCAAGGCTTTCACCACGATCATCGCCAGCACCGCGAGGATGATCACCATGATCATAAAGGTCGCCACCAGCGCAATCACCCCGGCGGTTGCCCCCATCTCTTCTTTCACCAGCTCACCCAGCGAACGACCGTCGCGACGGGTGGAGACGAACAGCACCATGAAGTCCTGCACCGCGCCCGCCAGCACCACCCCCGCGAGGATCCAGATCATCCCCGGCAGGTAGCCCATCTGCGCGGCCAGTACCGGCCCCACCAGCGGGCCTGCCCCGGCAATCGCCGCGAAATGGTGACCGAACAGCACTTTTTTATCGGTCGGCACGTAGTCCAGACCGTCGTTATGACGCACGGCCGGCGTCATGCGCGTGCCGTCTACGCCCAGCACCGTCTTTGCGATATAGCGGCCATAAAAACGGTATGCGATCAGATAAATGCAGACGGAGGCGACGACGATCCACAGCGCGTTGATCTGCTCCCCCCGGTTGAGGGCGATATAGCCCAGGGCAAAGGCTCCCACCACGGAGAGCACCGCCCACGTAAGGTATTTCCCTGAGTTGTTCATAGTTGTTGTCCGTTGTTGTGAAACAGTGAGATGTTACATTTTGTTTCTAGAACAACGGATAAAATTTAACAACTTTGAAACGCAATAATGCGTGGTCAAACCAGAGATTTACACCACAGTGTTAAGCCGATCACTTTCAGCTGAATGACTTACCCCAACACCATCGTACTCAACCGACAGGTACAGCACCGCCGCCCCTGCTCGTCGAACACCACGATCTCCCAGCTCTGGCTGGAACGGCCCAGATGCAGCGGCTGACACACGCCGCGTACCTTACCGTGTGAGACTGCGCGGTGGTGCGTGGCATTCAGTTCCGTACCCACCACGTTCTGCCCGTCACGGGTCATCAGAAAACCGGCCATCGAGCCCAGCGTTTCCGCCAGCGCCGCCGAGGCGCCGCCGTGCAGCAGGCCAAACGGCTGATGGGTGCGCGCATCCACCGGCATCTCCGCTTCCAGCGTATCGTCCCCGAGGCGGGTATAGACGATGCCAAGGTGCCCCACCATCGTATTCAGGCTGGTGGCGTTCAGCTCCTCGAGCGTTAAATGACGTTTCCAGATCATTACGCCCCCAGCGTGGAGCCGCCGTCCACCACGATATCCTGCAAGGTGATATGGCTGGCGGCATCGGATGCCAGGAACAGCACGGTCGCAGCAATCTCCTGCGGACGGGCAATTTTACCGAGCGGAATGCCAAGCTTGAACTGCTCGCCAAAGCCGCGAATGCGCCGCTGTTCCGCATCGTCGCTGGTCCACAGGGTGCGCTGCATGTCGGTATCCGTTGAACCCGGCGACACCAGGTTACAGCGTACGCCGCTGCCCGCCAGTTCCAGCCCGACGGTCAGCGCCAGGCTTTTCAGCGCCGCTTTCGACGCGCCGTAGGCGCTCATGCCTATGCGCGGCGTGTGCGCCGCGTCAGAGGCTACGGTCACAATCGCCCCGCCCTGCTGACGACGGAACTGGCCCATCGTCTGCTGGAACAGGTTGAACGCGCCGCCGACGTTGACCGCAAAGGTCTGCTGCCAGTCCTCCGGCGAAAGCTGATCCGTCGCGCCCATACGCAGAATGCCCGCTGCGTTAACCAGCACGTCGAGCCGCTCAAGGCTGCTGAGCAAATGCCCACAGACGTCACTCGCCTGCGCCGCATCCGCCACGTCCAGCGTTTCGGTAGCAAACGGATATTCGCCGTGAGGGAAAGCCAGATCGAACCCGGTCACCTGCGCCCCGGCCTCCACAAATGCCAGCGCGGTCGCATAGCCAATGCCCTTACCCGCGCCCGTCACCCAGACGGTTTTACCGGTAAAATCAAAAGCCATCACTTCACCTCGCGGGAGAGCAGCGCCCACCAGGCATCGAGGGTCGGATTTTTCGCCAGCATCACGAAGTCGATGTCGCCGTGCGCTTTGCGCCAGCGGGCGGCGAGCGCCATCATCCGTACTGAATCCAGACCGTAGTCGATCAGGTTTTCGTCATCCATCGGCTCGTCGGACTCGTCCAGCAGCGGCAGGATCAGCTCACGCAGTGCGGCTTTCGTTGCCGGAACGGACGGCAGCAGCTCGTCGGTCATCACCACGCGGCCCGAACGTCCGGCCACGTATTTCAGCGACATCAGGTGCTCGTCGCGGGTGAAGTCCGCCAGCGCGTCGGCAATAAAGAACGGCTTGATGTCGCGCATAAAGGCGTCGGTGGCGGTGGTCATGCAGCCGATGTGGGCGTATACGCCGGTGATCAAAAGCTGGTTGCGCCCGGTCTCTTTCAGCATCTGCTCCAGCGGCGAGCGGTGAAACGCGCTGTAGCGCCACTTCACCAGCACGGTGTCCGCTTCATCCGGGGTCAGCTCAGCGACGATGCGCTGCTGCTCCGGCGAACGGGTCAGGCCCGGCCCCCACATGTCGTTCAGCAGGGCACGGTCTTCATCGCTCTGATCTTTCGGCTGCGCGGTGTAATACACCGGAATATTGTGCTCTTTGCAGTACGCGCGCAGTTTAGCGATGTTCGCCACTACCTGCTGCATCATGTCGCTATTTTCGCCCCAGAAGTTCAGGAAGTACTCCTGCATATCGTGGATCAGCAGCGCGGCGCGCTCCGGTTCAAATGCCCAGTTCACCTTGTTGGTCGGCAGCTCTGCGGCGGTTGGCAACGCGTAAGCGGTTAATTTTGGAATGGCCATTCTCTGTTCCTCAGCCCCGGGCGCGTTCAGCAAGCCACAGGCGCAACTGTTTCTTATCAACTTTGCCTACCGGCGTGAGCGGAAGCGCATCCACGCTCTCCACGCGGTCCGGCAGCTTAAATTCGGCAACGCCCTGCTCGCGCAGGAAGCGGCGCACCTCCACCGCGCGCAGGGGCTGTTTCACCACCAGGTACGCGCAGCTTTTTTCGCCCAGCAGGCTGTCCTCCATGCTCACCAGCGCGGCGTGGATCACCGCGTCGTGGCGCAGCAGCAGGTTTTCGATCTCTTCGGCGGCGATCTTCTCGCCACCGCGGTTGATCTGATCTTTCTCGCGCCCCTGCACGGTGATGTAACCCTGCTCGTCGATGGCGATCAGATCGCCCGAGCAGTAGAAACCGTTGGCATCAAAGGCGCTGGCGTTGTGTTCCGGGCTGTTGAAATAGCCGCGGAAGGTATACGGGCCGCGCGTCATCAGACGCCCGACTTCCCCGCGCGGCAGCGGGTTGCCGTCCTCATCCGCCACCCACACTTCATCGTCCGGGCACATCGGGCGGCCCTGGGTATTGATGATGCGCTCCGGCGCATCGTCGAGGGCGGTGTAGTTCACCAGCCCTTCCGCCATGCCAAACACCTGCTGAAGCTGGCAGCCAATTTCCGCCGGAATGCGCGCCGCAAGCGTGGCGGAGAGACGTGCGCCGCCTACCTGGAGCAGTTCGAGGGATTTCAGCTGGGCGTTCCCCGCGCCGTCGGCAATCGCCTGCAACCACAGGCTGACCGCGGGCGGCACCAGCGAGGTGACGTTGATCTGATGCTGCTCAATCAGCGGGAAGCAGAGCGTGGCGCTCGGATCGTTCGCCAGCACCACGCAGCCGCCCGCCGTGAAAACGCCTAACGATCCCGGCGAACTCATGGCGTAGTTGTGCGCCGCGGGAAGCGCGTTCAGATAGCGGGTGTGCGCAGTGATACCGCAGATTTCGTTGCTGCGGCGAATGCTGTAGTCGTAGTCGTTGTGCGTACGCGGGATCAGCTTCGGCGTGCCGGTGCTGCCGCCGGAGAGCTGGAAGAACGCCACTTCGTCTGCGGGCGTCGGGTTCGGGATGAAGTTGTCCGCCGGGCGCGCAATCGCCGCTTCCAGCGCGTGTTCGCCCTTGTCACCGCGCAGCAGCACGACGCGTAACGAGCGATGCGTATCCACAAAGGTATTGAGAAAATCATCACCCGCGAACAGCGCGTGGTCGCGATCGGCAATCAGCACGGCGGGTTTGATCTGCTCCGCGTAGGCGTTGAGTTCACTGCGCTGATGGCTAAAGAGCGCGTTGACCGGCGCGACGCCGATTTGCAGTAGCGCGAAGAAGGTGATGTAGAACTCGGCCACGTTGCCGAGCTGCACCAGCGCGGTCTCGCCGCGATGCAGCCCCTGCGCCTGAAGGGCGGACGCCAGATTCGTCACCGCCTGATTAAACGCGCGGTAGGTAATGCGGCGATCGCCGTCAATTATCGCGACCGCATCGCTGTCCGCATGGTCCGTCAGGATGTGGGTCAGCGGCAGATCCTGCCAGTAGCCTTTTTCACGGTAGCGCCGGGCAAAATCCTCAGGCCAGCGGGTAAAAGGGATGGTCATGAGTATTCCTTAGTGCAAACCAAACACGTTGAGCATGGTGGAGAGCTTCACGCCCGTCTCGCGCCACTCGCCCACCGGGGAGGAAGCAGGCACAATGCCCGCGCCGGCAAACAGGCGAACGGTATTTTGATGCAGCCGCGCGCAGCGGATAGTTACCACCCACTCGCCGTTACCTTCGCTGTCGCACCAGCCAACAATGCCGCCGAACAGTTCGCGGTCGAAGGGCTCCAGCTCGGCAATGAGTTCTTTTGCCGCCTGATGCGGGAAACCGCTCAGGGCCGGGGTCGGGTGCAGCAGGCAGGCCAGCGTCAGGGCGTTCTCGTTTTCACGCGCGTCACCCTCAACCGGCGTGGCCAGATGCCACAGCGTTGGGGTGGTAATGAGCTGCGGGGAAGCCGGCATGCTCAGATGATGGCTGCGCGGTTCCAGAATGGTTTTCATCGCCTGGGTTACCAGGTCGTGCTCGTGACGGTCTTTTTCGGAGGCCAGCAGCTTAGTGCCCGCTTCGCGATCCAGCACATCGTCCGGCTGACGGCGCGCAGAGCCCGCCAGCGGCAGCGAACTAAAGTGCGCGCCCTCTTTACGCAACAGCAGTTCCGGGCTGGCGCCCAGCAGCACGCCGCCGTCTTCCAGCGGTACGTGGAAGTTAAAGCTCGCCGGGTTCTGGGCGATAAGACGCTCCATCAGCGCGCTGCTATCAATCTGTTTGTCGGTGGCAATATCAATCAGGCGCGACAGCACCACCTTATTCACCTGCGGCGTGGCGGTGAGCGACGCGGCGCGAGCAACCATCTCCTCGAAAACCGGCTGCGGCGGGATCTCGCTGCGTTGTTGCACGTTCAGCGTCTGCGCGCCGGAGGCGTAGCGTGCGGACTGCTGACGCGCCGGGCGGGAGAAGGTTTGCCAGCGTTGCGGAATAAACAGCGATGACGGTTTGCGGGTATCGAAGGGGATCGCCCCTACCATCACCGGATGGGCAATGCCGCTGTTTTTCGCATTCCGGAAAGCCTGAGCTAATTTCTGCTGAAAGGGACCCGCCGGATCGTCACCGCCGACGGCGGGTTCAGAAAAACGGGCAAAACAGCCGGACGTGGTAAAACTGCGGTAAGGCGACATAAAGAAAAAGATATCTGCTTGCAGCGTAGTCGCGGTGTGCTGAACTTCCTCAGCCAGGGACGTGTCCATATCATCCTCCTTAAAATGATAAAAGAAGCAATAATGATTATCATTTATATTTTCGTCGGCTAACCTAATCCCACATCGCCCCGCTGTCAACCGTCGGGCAAATAACTTGTGCGACAAACGCTTGCATCCCTTCCCTACAGCCCTGAAAATGAGAAGCATTATCTTCAATAAAATCAGGATGCCGCTCTGTGAAAATCGCTGCCGTTTGCCGCAATGCCCTTCTTTTAACAGGACTTTTTGTTTTAGGACTAACCTCAGCCGCCGCCGACGACTGGCCGCGCCAGGTCTCCGACAGCCGCGGCGTTCACACGCTTGAGAGCAAACCGACGCGCATTGTCTCCACCAGCGTGACCTTAACCGGCTCCCTGCTGGCCATTGACGCGCCGGTCATTGCCAGCGGAGCGACCACGCCGAACAACCGCGTGGCGGATGCGCAGGGCTTTTTACGTCAGTGGGGCGATATCGCGAAGCAGCGTAAGGTTGCCCGGCTGTACATCGGCGAGCCGAGCGCCGAAGCGGTCGCGGCCCAGATGCCGGACCTGATTTTGATCAGCGCCACCGGCGGGGATTCCGCGCTTGCGCTCTACGATCAGCTTTCCGCCATCGCGCCGACGCTTATCATCAATTACGACGACAAAAGCTGGCAGGAACTGCTGACCCAGCTGGGGACGATCACCGGGCAGGAGAGACAGGCCGCAGAGCGCATCGCTGCCTTCGATAAACAGCTCGCCCAGGTGAAGCAGCAGATGAAGCTGCCGCCACAGCCGGTGAATGCCATCGTTTACACCGCCGCGGCACACACGGCGAACCTGTGGACGACAGACTCCGCGCAGGGCAAGCTGCTGCACCAGCTGGGCTTTACGCTGGCGGACCTGCCTGCCGGTTTGCAGACCTCAACAAGCCAGGGCAAGCGCCACGACATTATTCAGCTGGGTGGAGAAAATCTGGCGACGGGGCTGAACGGCGAAGGGCTGTTCGTGTTTGCCGGCGACCAGAAAGACGTGAATGCGATTTACGCCAATCCGCTGCTGGCGCATCTGCCGTCGGTGAAGAACAAGCGCGTCTGGGCGCTGGGAACGGAGACGTTCCGCCTGGATTATTACAGCGCGATGCTGGTGTTAGACAGATTGAATGCGTTGTTTAAGTAGGCATTTTTCCTCCCTCTCCCCGTGGGAGAGGGCCGGGGTGAGGGCATCAGGCCGCACCGTCGTTCAACGCAACCTCCTGCCTGAACCGCCGCAATTCCACCAGCGTCACCAGTAAGATCGCGCCAATCATCGCTAACACAAACCCGCTGCTGCTCGCCGACGCCACCGGGGTCATTATCGCCCCCATCCCGCCGAGGATCGCCGCGCCAATTGCATCGCCCGTCACGTTCTGCGCGGTCCACAGGCCGTTAATGCGCCCGAGCATCCCTTCCGGCGTCTGGGTCTGGATCAGGGTGTACTGTAAAAGCGAGCTGACCGCGCTCAGCCAGCCAAAAATCACCAGACACATCACCCCCAGCGCCCACACCGGCATCAGGCTGAAGAAACCAATCGCGATAAACGAGGCCAGCGTCGCCACCAGCATGATCAGCCCCGGTCTCGCGCTCTGCGCCAGGTTGCCGCTGGTCAGCGCCCCACACGCGGCGCCGAGCGGAATGGCGGCGTACAGCACGCCAATCTCTGAGGCGCTCATCTGCCACTCGCCCGCCAGCGCCGGGTACAGCACGCGCACGGCGCTCGCCATCGTCAGCAGGCCGCCGAGCAGCGCAATGCCGCCAATCAACGGGTTGCTGAACAGAAAACGAATCGCGGCCATCAGGGACTTCAGCGGATGCTCGCGCGGCTGCGGCGGCGGTGGCAGGAGCGGCAGACGCAGCAGCGTCAGGGTGGTGATAAAGGTTCCGGCTGCGGCAAGGCCGTAGTTCCACGCCACGTTGCCGGTCGCCAGCAGCAGACCGCCGACCATCGGCGAAATCACCGAGCCGAGGCGCACGGTGAGCATGGTGATCGCCCCCGCCTGCATCAGGTTCTCGCGCCCGACCAGCGCGGGCGTGGCCGCCAGCAGTGCCGTCACGCCTAACGAAGCAAAAAAGCCGTCCCACAATCCCAGCACGTAAATGGCCACCAGCGACGGCTCCGGCAGCATGGCGTTCAGACACAGCCCGACAAAGCCCACCCCGCAGGTGCCGCGCGCCAGCAGGATAAGCTTTTTACGCTCGTATCGGTCCGCCAGCACGCCGCCCACCATCAGGCCGATAAACATCGCCCCGCCGGTTAAGGTGACGGATAACCCTACCAGCCAGCTGGAGTGAGTGATGGTCTGGATTTGCACCGGCACGGCCACACCAAGCAAACCGAGGGACAAAATGGAGATAAAGCGAGCGATAAAAACGGCGCGATACGCCGGGTGTGTTTTGAGCAGGCTGAGGTTAAGCAGCCAGGATTTTTGATTCATGACAAAGCCTTGAGTCTATTTCTACCCATTCCATGGGCGCACATGCTAACATAGCCAAATAAGATAGATAACGATAATCACTATCATTATCGAATCATGGATGTTGCTATGTCGTTTTCCTCTTCTGCGGTGCGCGCCCTTGCCGTGCCCGTTTTATTGCTACTGCTAATCCTTGCGATTGCACTCAGCCTGCTGGTCGGCGCAAAACCGCTGCCCGCGTCCGTTATTGTCGATGCGCTATCCGGTACCTGTCAGAGCGCCGACTGCACCATCGTGCTCGACGCTCGCCTGCCCCGCACCCTTGCCGGCCTGCTGGCCGGTGGTGCGCTCGGCCTTGCCGGTGCCCTGATGCAAACCCTCACCCGCAACCCGCTGGCGGACCCTGGCATTCTCGGCGTGAACTCTGGTGCCAGTTTCGCCATTGTGCTCGGCGCGGCGCTGTTTGGTTTCACCTCTCCGTCTGAACAGCTGGTGATGGCCTTCTGCGGCGCGCTGGCCGCCTCGCTGGTGGTGGCGTTTACCGGCAGCCAGGGCGGCGGACAGCTCAGCCCGGTACGCTTAACGCTGGCGGGCGTAGCGCTCGCGGCGGTACTGGAAGGCTTGTCCAACGGCATCGCCCTGCTCAACCCGGACGTGTATGACCAGCTGCGCTTCTGGCAGGCGGGTTCGCTGGATATTCGTACCCTTGAAACCTTAAAAGTGGTGGTGATCCCGGCGAGCGTCGCTGCCGCCGTGGCGCTCTGTTTAAGCCGGGCGCTGAACAGCCTGAGCCTCGGCAGTGACACCGCGACCGCCCTCGGCAACCGCGTGGCGCGTACGCAGCTGACGGGCCTGCTTGCCATCACCGTGCTGTGCGGCAGCGCGACCGCCGTGGTCGGCCCGATTGCCTTTATCGGCCTGATGATGCCGCACATGGCGCGCTGGCTGGTGGGGGCGGATCACCGCTGGTCCCTCCCGGTAACGCTGCTGGCGACCCCTGCCCTGCTGCTGTTTGCCGACGTGCTGGGCCGCCTGCTGGTGCCGGGCGAACTGCGTGTCTCGGTGGTCAGCGCCTTTATCGGCGCGCCGGTGCTGATCTTCCTGGTACGACGCAGACGCGGGGGTGGCGCATGATGGCCCCGTCACGTCGTTTACTCACCAGCGTCGCCCTGCTGGTCGTCGCCTGTCTGCTGCTGGCGGTCTGGAGCCTGCAAAGCGGTGCCGTAACGCTTGATTTCGCGCAGGTCTTTCACGCTCTCACCGGCAGCGCGCCGCGTAACATCACCATGGTGGTCACCGAATGGCGACTGCCGCGCGTGGCAATGGCGATCCTGGTTGGCGCGGCGCTTGGCGTCAGCGGCGCGATATTCCAGTCGCTGATGCGTAACCCCCTCGGCAGCCCGGACGTGATGGGCCTGAATACCGGCGCGTGGAGCGGCGTGCTGGTGGCGATGGTGCTGTTCGGGCAGCATCTCACGGCCATTACCTTTACGGCGATGGCGGGCGGCATTCTCACCTCCCTGCTTATCTGGGCCCTGGCCTGGCGCAACGGCATCGACACCTTCCGCCTGATCATCATCGGGATCGGCATCCGCGCGATGCTGATGGCGTTTAACACCTGGCTTCTGCTACAGGCGTCGCTGGAAACCGCACTCTCCGCCGGACTGTGGTACGCCGGTTCCCTCAACGGTCTGACGTGGGTAAAAACCTGGCCCGCCGCGCCGCTGATTATCCTGATGTTTATCGGCGCGTTGCTGCTGGTCAGGCGCATGCGGCTGCTGGAGATGGGCGACGACAGCGCCTGCGCGCTGGGCGTGAGCGTAGAGCGCTCGCGCCTGATGCTGATGCTGGTGGCGGTCTTGCTGACCGCAGCGTCTACCGCCATCGCCGGGCCGATCTCGTTTATTGCCCTTGTCGCGCCGCATATCGCGCGGCGACTTAGCGGCACCGCGCGCTGGGGATTAACCCAGGCGGCGCTGTGCGGTGCAGTATTACTGCTGGCCGCCGATCTCTGCGCCCAGCGGCTGTTTACGCCTTATCAACTGCCGGTGGGCGTGGTGACCGTCAGCCTCGGCGGGATTTACCTCATCGTCTTGCTCGTTCAGGAGTCACGCAAGAAATGACAGATTTAACCACCCGCTTGCGCGGCGAAAACTTGACCCTCGGCTACGGCAAAAAAATCATTGCCCGGGACTTATCCGTCGCCATTCCGGACGGCCACTTCACCGCCATTATCGGGCCAAACGGCTGCGGCAAATCAACATTGCTGCGCACGCTGAGCCGCCTGATGTCGCCGGTTGAGGGCAGCGTGTTCCTCGACGGGGAGCAGATCCAGCGCTTCGCCAGCAAAGAGGTGGCGCGCCGAATTGGGCTGCTGGCGCAAAACGCCACCACGCCGGGGGATATTACCGTGCAGGAGCTGGTCTCCCGCGGGCGCTATCCGCACCAGCCGCTGTTTACCCGCTGGCGCAAGGAGGACGACGAGGCCGTGAAGCGCGCGATGCAGGCGACGGGCATCACCGAGCTGGCCCAGCAAAGCGTCGATACCCTCTCCGGCGGACAGCGCCAGCGCGCGTGGATCGCAATGGTGCTGGCGCAGGAAACCTCGATCATGCTGCTGGACGAGCCGACGACCTGGCTGGATATCAGCCATCAGATTGACCTGCTGGAGCTGCTGAGCGAGCTGAACCGTACGCAGGGGTACACCCTGGCGGCGGTGTTGCACGACTTAAACCAGGCGTGCCGCTACGCGACGCATCTGATTGCGCTGCGCGACGGCGAGATTGTGGCGCAGGGCGCGCCGAAGGAGATTGTTACGCCAGAGCTGATCGCGCGGATCTACGGCATGCGCTGCATGATTATTGACGATCCGGTGGCGGGTACGCCGTTGGTGGTGCCGCTTGGAAAACGTGCGGTCTGATGCCCTCACCCCGGCCCTCTCCCACAGGGAGAGGGTTAGGGTGAGGGGCATTTGCACTATCCTAAAATTTCCTTCAGTACCGGCCCAATTTTCTCAAACGCCTGCGGTGAAATAATATCCACGTGGGCGCAGTCCTGGCTGTAGACCTCCAGCTCGCCCACCCACGGCGCCCACGCGGCCTGAGGATCCTGGGTTCGCGTTCGCTCGGCGACAAACAGCGTCGCTTTACCGTCAAAGCGCGCGCTGTGTGCGGTGGTGAGCAGCCGCACCGCGTCGGCGTAGTTGCCCTCAATGGCGTTAAACAGCTCGCTGGAGCCCTGCCCCTGCTGGGCGGCGATAAACGCCTGACGCTCGCGCTCGATTTCTGCCAGCACCGCCGGGTCGAGGCCGTTGGCCTCTTTCTCCGCCCAGTTCTGGGTTTCCGGCGGCCAGGTATCCAGCAGGCCGAGGAACGCCACCGCTTCACCCTGCTCGCGCAGGCGGGCCGCAATGCCCTGCGCCAGCGTGCCGCCGAGGGAATAGCCGAACAGGTAATACGGCCCCTGCGGCTGCTGCTTACGCAACGTGTTCAGATGATGTTCGATCACCCCATCGAGATCCGCGCACTGCTGCATCGGGCCGTTTGGCCGCGGCGACTGAATGCCGACGATGGACCAGCGCGGGCTGAGGTAGCGCGCCAGGACGCTAAACTGCCAGGCAAAGCCGGACGCCGGATGGAAGCAGAACAGCGTCGGGCCGTTGCTTTCACGCAGCGGCAGAAGGGTTTCATACCCCAGACGCTGCGCCTGCTCGTCGCTCATCTGCGAGTCCAGCAGGGCGCTAAGCTTGCTTACCGTCGAGGCGACCATAATCTGCCCCGGCGTGACCTTACGGCTGAACGCACGGCTGAGCTGAGCCGCGAGGCGCATCGCCAGCAGCGAGTGGCCGCCGAGGGCAAAGAAATCGGCCTCGATATCGTTCACCGCGCAGCCCAGCAGGGAAGAAAACGCCTGCGCCACGGCCACTTCGGTTTGCGTCTCAGGTGCGCGACCGGAAGTTCTGCTGGTCAGCTCCGGCAGCGGCAGCGCCTTGCGATCCAGCTTGCCGTTGGCGCTTAACGGCAGCGCGCTGATTTGCAGCAGCACCACCGGCACCATATGCGGTGGCAGCTGGGCTTTGAGTGATGCAAGCAGCGCGTCGCGGTCCAGCGGTAAGCCAGATTCAGAAACCACGTACCCCACCAGCTGGCGGGCATCGCCACCCGTCGCCGCTGCCTGGTTGAACACGCAGGCGTGCGCCACGGCCTGCGCCACGTCCGGCAGCGACAGCATCGCCCGGTCGATTTCACCCAGCTCGATGCGCTGTCCGCGGATTTTCAGCTGGTCGTCGCTGCGGCCCAGATATTCCACCGCGCCGTTATCCAGCCAGCGGGCAACGTCACCGGTGCGGTACATCCGCTCGCCCGGCGCGAACGGGTCGGCGATAAAGCGGCTGGCGGTAAGGTCGGGGCGTCCCAGATACCCCTGCGCCAGCTGGATGCCGGTGAGATACAGATCCCCCGCCACGCCGAACGGTACCGGGCGCATCATCGCATCCAGAATGCGCAGCCCCGTATTCCATACCGGGAAACCGATCGGCACGCTGTTACCCTCCACCGCCGCCAGCTCGGGGCCGTACGCCGGATACCAGCTGACGTCCACCGCTGCTTCGGTCGGGCCATAGAGGTTGTGCAGCGGCGCATGGGTGAGCTGTTCCCACTCGCGACACAGCGCAGTCGGCAACGCCTCGCCGCTACAGAACACCTGCTTCAGCGTCCTGCAACAGTGGGCGTTTTCCGGCGTCAGCGAGGCGACGAACGCCGCCAGCATCGACGGCACGAAGTGGGTGGTGGTTACGCCATATTCTGCGAAGAAGCTCTGCATCGCCTGCGGATCGCGGTGCGCGTCCGGCTCCGCCATCACCAGCTTTGCCCCGGCGATAAACGGCCACCAGAACTCCCACACCGACACGTCAAAGCTGCACGGGGTTTTCTGCGCCACCACGTCATGCGCCGTCAGTGGATAATGATCCTGCATCCACTTCAGGCGGTTAACGATGGCGGTATGGCCGACCATCACCCCTTTTGGACGTCCCGTCGAACCGGAGGTAAAGATGATGTACGCGGTTTGCTCCGGCTTCGCCAGGCGCAGCGGTTCAGCACCCGAGGTCGGTAATAGTGTGTTGTAACTAAACGTCTCGACGGAGAGATCGCTAAAGCGCGGAAGCTGCTCGTCGGTGGTAATGAGCAGCGACGGCTTCGCGTCCTCCAGCATCATCCGCAGACGGTCATCCGGGTAACCGGTATCCAGCGGCAGCCAGGCGGCGCCAGCTTCAACAATCCCGTGCAGCGCCAGGGTCAGGAACACCGAGCGCGGGAGCGCCACCGCCACGCTGTCGCCCGGCTTCACGCCGCGCGCGCGCAGCAGGTTTGCCAGCGCGACCACCTGCTCGCGCATCTGGCGGTAGTTCAGTTCAGTATGGGCATCCGCCAGCGCGGGGGCGTCCGGCGTTTTGCTCGCCTGCTCCGCGACCAGATCCGCCAGCGTGGTGGACGGCAGCGCCAGCCCGGTATCGTTGATGCGCGCCAGCCGGGCGTATTCCTGCTCTGATACGGTGTCCACGTCGCCACAGCGCAGGTCCGGGTTGGCGGCAAACTGCGTCAGCATTGCGTTCAGCCGCGCCGCGTGACCCTTTAGCGTCGCCTCGTCGTAACGCTGCCCGTTGGCGAGGATCTCAATGCTCAGTCCGCCCTGCTCGTCCGGGAACAGCGCAAGCTCCAGATCGTTCACCGGGCCGGTCGCCAGCGTGTGGGTAATGGCCTCCACGCCGTCGATATCCAGCTGATAATCGAACACCTTGACGTTCAGCACCGGACCAAACAGGGCTTCATCGCCTGCGGCACGTCCGCTGTTGCGCACGATCTGTTCGGCGTCGTAACGCTGATGGCGACGCATCTTTTTCAGCTGGTTCGCCAGGCGCAGCGCCAGTTCCGGCAGGCTCTCGTGCGGGCGAATATTCACCGCCAGCGGCAGGACGTTGAGCACCGGTCCGGTCGCGGTCAGCGCGGCGGAGCCCATGCGGCGCATAAAGATAAACCCGGCGGCGTAGTCCAGCCGTCCGGTCAGGCGGCCCAGCCACAGCACCACCAGCGCAAGCGCCAGATCGGTACGCTGCGCCTGGCCTGCCATCTGTGCAAGCTGGCTGAAAGCACGTCCGTCCATCGCCATTTTCAGGCGCAGGATGTCGGTGGTGGCGGCGTGTCCAGGCAGGGGCGCGGAAGAGAGCGAGACCGGAGAAGGAAGCTGTTGGCGCTGTTCGGCCCAGAAAGCACCGTCGCGCTGATACGCCTCACTGTCGCGATAGCGCTGATACTCCTCCACCACCTCGGCGAACGGAGTAAACGGGGAGGCGGGCGCGGGTTCCCCTTTCTGCCACGCAGCGTAAATGGCGGCGATCTGACGCGTAATGGCCGGGAAACTGAAGCCATCTACCACCAGATGATGATACCGCTGATACCAGTACCAGTGGCTTTCTCCCACCTGGATCAGCTGGTGAAACGCCAGCGGCTGACCGCTGTCGACGCGCAGGTTCTGCTTGAGATCGGCTTCCATCAGCGCCACGGCGGCGTCGTGGGAGTCAACGCGCACGATGGACGGCTCCGGCAGGAGCATGGCCTCATCGATCCACTGCCACACCTCACCGTGATCTTCGGCAAAACGCATCCGCAGGGTGTCGGCCTGCATCATGCCTTCAGCGATGGCTTTTGCCAGCAATGGCGCATCGATAGCGCCTTTCAGCTCGGTATAGTGCGCGGCGCTCCAGGCGTTTGGCAGGGAGGAAAGCTGCTCTGCCATCCAAATCCCCGGCTGGGCGGCGACAAGAGGGAGACGGTTCATGCGCGCTCCCCCGCAAAATAAAACGGCTCAAGCGTCTGCCACTGTTCCGCCAGCCACTGCTGGCACGCCTCCTGAGATTGCGGTTCGCAGACCACGCGCCAGCCCGCGGGCAACTCGCACTGCTGCGGCCACAGGCTGTACTGCCCCTGGTCATTTTGCAAAATGGCGAACTGTCCCTGCGGATTATCGAAAGGATTGCTGAATTCCATACAGACTCCGTTATTGAATAAGCGGCTGCCAGAGGGTCATCAGCCCCTGCGTCAGCCCACCGCGCCAGCAAAGCGCATCGTGTCCGCCGTCAACCTGACGCCAGAAAACCGGTTGCTGAGTGTGTAGTTCGGCGAAGATCGCCTGGTTGGCGCGCAAAATAAGCGGCTCGTTGCGCCCGGCCTCAAGGACAATGCGCAGCCCGCGAGCGGTTTTTTCACCCGCTTTGAGTTGTTCGATGAGCAGCCCGTCCTGCTGCGCGCCGCGGTGCGGCCACCAGTAGGATCCGGACTGGCTGAGGATGCAGCCAAAACGCTGCGGCCAGTTGAGGCCCGCATAGAGGGAAGAGAGTCCGCCGAAGCTCTGACCCGCCACCACGGTATGGTCGGCGCGGTCGCTGAACGGGGCCATGCTTTTCACTTGCGGGAGAAGTTCTTCCTGCACTGCCAGCCAGAAATCAGGGTTGCACGGCAGCTCGCGGCTGCGGTGTGCGGTGTCAATGACGTCAATTAAGACATAAACCGCAGGCGGCAGTTTGCCTTCATGGGTGAGCGACGCCAGAGCAGGCCAGACGGGCATGCTTTCGGCCCAGAACTGCCCGTCAAGGAGCACCGCCAGCGGGCGCTCGGGGCTTTCATCCCCGGTGGTAAAAATCCACACGCGACGACGGTTCTTCAGACGCGCGCTGTGCCAATCAATACAGACAGGCTTATTGTAAGGGGTATCGGGATGGTTCCAGCCGGGCTGTACGGGCGCCTCCGGCATCTCCAGCGCCGAGACGGCGTGCCCGCGCCCGCCGCGCCAGCTTTGCGGATTCAGCGGGTCGGACACCGCGTGCGGCAACAGTTTACGCCAGCCTTCGCGCAGCGCCATGCGGTCCGGCTGCTCGCCTTCAAACACTGCATCGGCAAAATCGTTTTCGTTATCGGAGGGGATAAAACAGTAGCTGCCGCGCCATTCGGGACTGAACTCGCCCTGCCACTGCCAGACGTCGGTATCCGGGATACGTTCAAGGGATTGCGGACGGGCATTTTGATGATGATCGGTCACGCCGGTGACGTAGAGCCAGACGCGTTTCACCGTCGAGGTTTTCTGCGTTCCCGCCGGGTCCCGCCACCAGAATGTCACGCGATAGTTTTCCTGATGACGTTCCCGTTCCGGCCCGTTTTTCGTCTGCCACCACGCTTCACTTCCGGTTGTTAACGCCGTCACCCTTATAACCCCATGTTTAACAGACTTTTTTGTTTCAGAGCAAATTTTATTGATAATATTATTGATAACTATTTGCATTTGCAATAGCGTAATGCCCGCGCTGTGGGAAGCGCGCTCATTAAATAACCATAAAAGCGGGACGTACAATGAATAAGAAGATTCACTCTCTGGCCTTGCTGGTCAATTTAGGGATTTATGGTGTCGCGCTGCCCGCCATGGCAGACGATAACACCGCCTCCGCGCAGAACGAAGACACCATGGTGATCACCGCCGCCGAGCAGAATTTGCAGGCGCCGGGCGTGTCGACCATCACCGCCGATGAGATCCGCAAAAACCCTCCAGCGCGCGACGTGGCGGAAATCATCCGCACCATGCCGGGCGTTAACCTGACCGGCAACTCCACCAGCGGCCAGCGCGGGAACAACCGTCAGATTGACATTCGCGGCATGGGCCCGGAAAACACCCTGATCCTGATCGACGGCAAGCCGGTCACCAGCCGCAACTCCATCCGTCTGGGCTGGCGCGGCGAGCGTGATACCCGCGGCGATACCGGCTGGGTCCCGCCGGAGATGATCGAGCGCATCGAAGTGATCCGTGGCCCGGCTGCTGCCCGCTACGGTAATGGTGCGGCGGGCGGCGTGGTGAACATCATCACCAAAAAATTTGACGACCAGTGGCACGGCTCCTGGAACACCTACCTGAACGCGCCAGAGCATAAAGACGAAGGTTCCACCAAACGCACCAACTTCAGCCTGAGCGGCCCGCTGGGCGGGGATTTCAGCTTCCGCATGTACGGTAACCTGGATAAAACCCAGGCCGACGCGTGGGATATCAACCAGGGTCACCAGTCTGACCGCACGGGCGCTTACGCCAACACCCTGCCCGCAGGCCGTGAAGGTGTGGAAAATAAAGACATCAACGGCGTGGTGCGCTGGGACTTCGCGCCGATGCAGTCGCTGGAGTTTGAAGCGGGCTACAGCCGCCAGAACAACCTGTATGCGGGCGACACGCAGAACACCAACAACGACAACGCGCTGGTGAAGAAGAACTACGGTAAAGAGACTAACCGTATCTATCGTCAGAACTTCGCCGTGACCTGGAACGGCGGCTGGGATAACGGCATCACCACCAGCAACTGGGCGCAGTACGAGCACACCCGCAACTCTCGTCTGGGTGAAGGGTTGGCGGGCGGTCTGGAAGGCCTGTTCAACAGCAATAAATTCACCGATACCGATCTGGCCGACGTGATGCTGCACAGCGAAATCAACCTGCCGATTGATTTCATTGTGAACCAGAACCTGACGCTCGGCACCGAGTGGAACCAGCAGCGCATGAAGGACTCAACCTCCTTTACACAAACCCAGCAGGGGGGCACCATCCCGGGCATGAGCGAAGATCGTAGCCCGTACACGTCAGCGGAGATCTTCTCCCTGTTTGCCGAAAACAACATGGAGCTGACCGACAGCACCATGCTGACCCCTGCCCTGCGCTTCGACCACCATACTATTGTGGGTAATAACTGGAGCCCGTCCCTGAACCTGTCGCAAGGTCTGGGGGATGACTTCACCCTGAAGATGGGCATCGCGCGCGCCTATAAAGCGCCAAGCCTGTATCAGACCAACCCGAACTACCTGCTGTACAGTAAAGGCCAGGGCTGCTACGCCAGCTCCGACGGCGTGGGCTGCTACATGATGGGTAACGACGATCTGAAAGCGGAAACCAGTATCAACAAAGAGATTGGCCTGGAGTGGAAACGCGACGGCTGGCTGGCTGGCGTGACCTGGTTCCGCAACGACTATCGCAACAAGATTGAAGCGGGCTACGCGCCGATTGGCCAGACGTCCACCGGCAAAGTCACCACCGACATCTACCAGTGGGAAAACGTGCCGAAGGCGGTAGTGGAAGGTCTGGAAGGCTCCCTGAACGTGCCGGTCAGCGACACCATCAACTGGACCAACAACATCACCTACATGCTGCAAAGTAAGAACAAGGAGACCGGCGATCGTCTGTCGATCATCCCGGAGTATACGCTGAACTCTACCTTGAGCTGGCAGGTACGTCAGGATGTCTCATTGCAGTCGACCTTCACCTGGTACGGCAAGCAGCAGCCGAAGAAGTACAACTACAAAGGTCAGCCGGTGACCGGGTCTGAGAAAGACGAAGTCAGCCCGTACAGCATCGTTGGTCTGAGCGCGACCTGGGACGTGACCAAAAACGTCAGCCTGACCGGCGGCGTGGACAACGTCTTCGACAAGCGCCAGTGGCGCGCGGGTAACGCCCAGACCACGGGTAATACCACGACGGGTGCGTATATGTACGGCGCGGGTGCGTATACGTATAATGAACCGGGTCGCACCTGGTACATGAGCGTAAATACGAGGTTCTGATACAGGCAGTGACTTCCCCCTCTCCCTGTGGGAGAGGGCCGGGGTGAGGGCGAGGTAAAAGCAAAACGGCAACCCCGTTGCCGTTTTTAGTGTTTGCTCCCTCTCCCTGTGGGAGAGGGCTGGGGTGAGGGCATCAGGCCGCACAATACTGAAGGGAAAACCATGCACACCACCCACAGCACATTTTCTCTCGCTGGCCACACCCTCCACCGCATCACCTTCGACCCCACCACCTTTACGGATGCCGATCTCCTCTGGCTCCCCCACCACGCCCAGTTGGCTAACGCCGGACGCAAACGCAAGGCCGACCACCTCGCAGGCCGCATCGCCGCCGCGCACGCCTTACCTGACTACACCATGCCCGCCATCGGCCCCAGCGGGGAACCGCTCTGGCCGCAAGGAATTTCCGGCAGCATCACCCACAGCGGCACGCAGGCGATAGCCGTCGTCACGCAATACCCGGCGCTTATCGGCATCGATTGTGAAACGATCCTCTCCGAAAACGAAGCCAGGGAAATCAAAGACGGCATCATTGATACACAGGAAGAACCTGTGCTTTTCCGCCTGGGATACCCGTTCGCCCTCGCCCTGACGCTGGTCTTCAGCGCCAAAGAGAGCCTGTTTAAGGCCCTCTTTCCGCAGGTACAGGCCTGGATGGGTTTTGACTGCGCCCGCGTTACCATGCTCGACGATAAGACGCTTACGCTGGCATTGACCTGTCAACTAGCAGACTTTCAAGAAGGCACCGCCTTCCCCCTGCACTGGCAGCAGCACGGCGAACAGGTCATCACTCTGCTGTCACACGCTCCTGGCGACGAGCCTTCACGCTGGTCACCACAAACGTCACGATAAACACCATCGCGAACAGGACCACAATGGTCGGCGCAGGCGCGCTGTCGAGATAAAACGAGGCATAAACGCCGCTTACCGACACCAGCGCTGAAACGGCGACCGCCACCAGCAGCGCCATGTGAAAGCGTCGGGTAATCAGCACCGCCACGGCGCCGGGGGCAATCAGCAGGGAAATCGACAGAATGATCCCCACCGCTTTCAGCGTCGCGACGATGGTCAGCGAAACCATGCACAGTAAGCCGTAGTGCAGCCAGCGGGTGCGCAGGCCACTCGCCTGCGCCTGCTGATAGTCAAAGCAAAACAGCAGAAAATCGCGCCACTTCAGGCCAATCACCAGCGCAATCAGCCCCGCGACGAGACCGCTTTGCAGAATGTCCATCACGTTAATACCCAGCATATCGCCGAACAGAATGTGGTCGAGATGCACCTCGGGTTTGACGGCGATATAGAGGATCAGCCCGGCGCCGAACATGCCGGAAAAGACGATCCCCATGACCGTATCCTGTTTGATGCGGCTGTTATCCTTCAGGTATCCGGTGGCGACCGCGCAGAACAGACCGGCCACGAACGCGCCCAGCGCCAGCGGCAGGCCCATCATCCAGGCCAGCACGACGCCGGGAAACACCGCGTGGCTCATGGCGTCGCCCATCAACGCCCAGCCTTTCAGCACCAGAAAAACCGACAGCAGCGCGCAGGGCACGGCCACCAGGAGTGAAATCAGCAGCGCGTTGTTCATAAACGCAAACTGGAAGGGTTCGAGGAGCAGCGTCATCATGGGTGTGCCTCCCGCGCCCGACGACGGCTGGCAAGCAGTCCGTGCTTCGGCGCAAAGACGAACGCCAGCAAAAACAGCAGCGTCTGGGCGACCACGATAATGCCGCCGGTGGCGCCGTCCAGGTAATAGCTGGCCCACGCGCCGAGGAAGCTGGTGATGCTGCCAATGGCGACGGCAATCATCAGCAGGCGCGGGAAGCGGTCGGTCAGCAGCCACGCGGTCGCGCCGGGCGTGACTACCAGACAGATCACCAGAAACGCGCCGACGGTTTGCAGCGCCGCCACGGTAGAGACCGCCAGCAGCGTGAAGAAGAGAATTTTCAGGCGTTCAGGACGCAGACCGATGGCGCGGGCGTGGTTCTCATCAAAAAAGGTCACCATCAGATCTTTCCATTTGAACAGCAGGATAACTATCGACACCACGCCGATAATCGCCAGCTGGACGATATCTTCCGGGGCGATAGCCAGAATATTGCCGAGGACGATGGTCTGAATGTTCACCGAGGTCGGGTTGAGCGAGACCATAAACAGCCCCAGCCCGAAAAAGGAGGAGAAGATCAGCCCGATAATGGCGTCCTCCTTCAGGCGGCTGCGCTGGTTGAGAAACAGCATGCTGCCCGCCGCCAGCCCGCCCGATAAAAACGCCCCCAGCGAGAACGGCAGCCCGAGCATGTAAGCGCCCGCTACGCCCGGCACGATGGAGTGCGACAGCGCATCGCCGATCAGCGACCAGCCTTTAAGCATCAGATAGCAGGAGAGAAACGCGCACAGCCCGCCCACCATCGCCGAGACCCACATCGCGTTGAGCATGTACTCGTAGCCGAAGGGTTCGAGAAGCGCGTTCATTTGGCCTCCTGTCGGTGCGCCACGAAGGGGCGTTCGTCGTCGGTAATAATGCGATCTTCCGAGCCGCTGAGCACCACGTGGCGCAGCACGCCGCTGAAGGCGCGCTCAAGATTCTCGGCGGTAAAGGTGATATCCGTCGGGCCGCTCGCCAGCACGGTGCCTTTGACCATCACCGTGTAATCGCAGAATTCCGTGACCGAGCCCAGATTGTGGGTCGAGACCAGCATCGTTTTACCCTCGTCACGCAGCTCCCGCAGCAGGCTGATGATCCTGGCTTCGGTTTTGACGTCCACGCCGGTAAACGGCTCGTCGAGCAGGATCACCTCGCCCTGCTGGGCAATCGCACGGGCCAGAAACACGCGCTTCTTTTGGCCGCCGGACAGTTCGCCAATCTGCCGATGACGCAGCTCAAGCATGTCCACGCGCTTCAGGGCGTCGGTGACGATCTGCTTATCGCATTCTTTGGGGCGACGCAGAAACCCCATATGCCCGTAGCGGCCCATCATCACCACGTCCTCGACGAGCACCGGAAACGACCAGTCGACCTCTTCCGACTGCGGCACGTAGGCGACCAGGTTCTGACGCAGCGCCCGGTGAGGCGGCAGCCCCAGAATGGAGATAGTGCCGCTCGCCGCCCGCACAAACCCCATCACCGCCTTAAACAGCGTGGACTTGCCGGAACCGTTCACCCCCACCAGGGCAGCAATCGATCCGCCCGGCACGCTGAACGACGCGTCGCGCAGCGCCGTGTGGCCGTTGCGGTAGGTCACGGTCACGTCGGTTACAACAATACCTTTCTGCATGATTACTCCTTCATCCCGTCGCGGATGCCCTGCACCAGCGTGCGGGTGGTGACGTTCAGCAGATCGATATAGGTTGGCACCGGGCCGTTTTCCGCGCTCAGAGAGTCGACGTACAGCACGCCGCCATAGTGGGCGCCGGTTTCACGCGCCACCTGACGGGCGGGCTTATCGGAGACCGTGCTTTCGCTGAACACCGCCGGAATGTGATGTTTTTTCACCAGATCGATAACCTTGCGCACCTGCTGGGGCGTGCCCTGCTGATCGGCGTTGATCGGCCACAGGTAAAGCTCCTTCAGGCCCAAATCCCGCGCTAGATAGGAAAAAGCCCCTTCGCTGGTCACCATCCAGCGTTTGTCTTCCGGTATCTCCGCGACCTGCTTGCGCAGCGGTTCGAGAGTGGCGGTGATCTTCTGCTTGTAAGCATCAGCGTTGCGCTGATAGATCTGTGCGTTGGCCGGATCGTACTTCACCAGCGCGTCGCGGATGTTATCGACGTAAATCAGGGCGTTGTCCGGCGACATCCACGCGTGCGGATTGGGCTTGCCGTTATAGGGCCCTTCGCTGATGCCCATCGGGGTGATGCCTTTGGTGACCACCACCTCCGGCACACCGTTCAGATGCTGATAAAAGCGCTGGAACCACAGCTCCAGGTTCATGCCGTTCGCCAGGATCAGCTGCGCCTTCTGCGCGCGTTTGATATCGCCCGGGGTGGGCTGGTATTCGTGAATTTCCGCGCCCGGTTTGGTGATGGAGGTGACCTCTGCGGCATCCCCCGCCACGTTTTTCGCCATATCAGCGATAACGGTAAAAGTGGTGATGACCTGGAACTTTTCAGCCGCCAGCGCGCCCGTGGTGGTCGCGGTCATGAGCAGCGCGCCGAGCAACAGACGCTTCAATCCTTGCCGTGGATGCATCGCAGAAGTCTCCTGAGGTGATTAAAATCAAAGCAAAATTAGCCTGTGCTATAAGGTATAGCACAGGCTATATTTAAATGAAAATAATTATCATTAAAGTTGTGTCAACGGAGGGAGAGCCTGATGGCGCTTCGCTTATCAGGCCTACGGTAAAGCAGTTTTGGAGTTTTGTTGGCCGGGTAAGCGCAGCGCCACCCGGCATAAGGGCGACTCACTGCCCGGCAAGTGCCTTATAAAATGCAGGATTCTCCCGAATCACATTAAGTACCTTCGCCGCCAGCCCGGTTGGGTTGCGACGTTTAGACTCCCAGCTCTTTATCGTATCGACGCTCGTGCCAAGCGCCTTCGCCATTTCGCTTTGCGTGATATTGAGCTGCTCTCTGATGGCGCGCACATCAGCAACTTCATAGCGGGTTACCCGGGAAGCGGCTTTCCTTCCGCTGTGGATCTCAACCGCCTCTTCAAGCGAAGTTTTAAGTTCATCAAAGATGCTCATTTTATACCTCGGAACAACATAAAGGCGTACATAGTACACCTCTAGTAAAAGATATAATAAGCACTATTCGAAAAGTACAGGGCCAGATTCATAACAATCTGGCCCCTTAACTTTCACGCACTTTATTCAGATCAAACTTTAGGCATCCGGGAACATCACGCTATTCCCCGGCGCTTCCCTGTGCAGATGGATAAAGTTCAGGTGCCGTTCATACTGGTCCAGAATGTCCGTAATCACCTGCTCCTTGCTGTAATCCATCAGATCATTCCCCTGGCTGCCTTCCAGCAGGAACGTCTCCAGCCGGTAGTAGGTCGACTTCCCGCTGCGCGCCCGGTAGGTAAAGCCGGGTACCGAATACTGCTGCGGCCAGATCTGATAGACAAAGTTCTGCTCGTCGCCCATGTGCACCAGCAGATCCAGGTGCCCCAGATTTTCGCCCTCTTCCGGGGGCAGGTTTTTCAGCTCCACGTAGGCGCCACGCAGCTTCAGCTCCTGTGCCACCTCTTCCATCGCCGGGAAACAGACCGTCTCCATCATCTGTTTGGTGTAGCGCGTACCGGGGTAATTCATCAGGCGCGAGAGGCGTTTTTTCCAGCTCAGCCTGTCCTGCGCGCCCAGCGGACGCGGGGCGGTGTCGCGGCTGGCGCTGACGCGGCGGTAGTCTTCCACCTTAAGCGATTTATACAGCCCGGCCATCACGAAGAAGATCACGAAGCTGAACGGCAGGCCCATGATCACCGTCGTGTTCTGCAACGCCGAGATACCGTTGGTCATCAGCATGCCGAGCGTCAGCAGGCCGATGGCGACGGACCAGAAGATGCGCAGCCAGTTCGGCGCGTCGCTGTTAATGTCCTTGAGCTTCGAGGTGAAGTTCCCCAGCACCAGCGCGCCAGAGTCCGCCGAGGTGACATAGAACAGCAGGCCGGTGATGGTCGCTACGGACGCGCTAAAGGTGAACGCCGGGTACTGCGCCAGCAGGCTGTAGAAGCCGCGCTCCGGGTGCGCCATCGCTTCCTGGGCAAAAGTCGCATTGCCGTGGATGATCTCGTGCAGCGCGCTGTTGCCGAAAATCGACAGCCACAGCAGGGTAAAGGTGAACGGGATGATCAGCGTGCCCATCACGAACTGACGGATGGTGCGCCCACGCGAAATACGCGCCAGGAACAGGCCGACAAACGGCGACCACGCCACCCACCACGCCCAGAAGAACAGCGTCCAGTTGTTCATCCACTCTGTCGGACGGTCAAAGGCAAAGCTGTTCAGCGTCATGCCCATAAAGCGGTTCACGTAATCACCCACGTTCAGTACTAAGGCATTGAGCAGGAACGAGGTGTCACCCATAAACAGCACGAACAGGATCAGCCCCAGCGCCAGCGCGACGTTCAGTTCGGAGAGCACGCGAATCCCTTTATCCACGCCGGAGGTCACCGAGATGGTGGCGATAATCACCGACAGCGCAATCAGCGCCGCCTTCGCCGCCATCGAATCCGGGATGTCAAACAGCACGCTCAGCCCGTAGTTGAGCTGCACCACGCCAATTCCGAGCGTGGTGGCGATGCCGAAGATGGTGCCGATCACCGCCGCAATGTCGACGCTGTGGCCAATCGGACCGTTGATCTTTTTGCCGAAAATCGGGTACAGCGCGGAGCGGATGGTAAGGGGCAAATTATAACGATAGCTAAAGTATCCGAGCGCCATGCCCATCAGGGCGTACATCGACCAGCCCGTCAGGCCGTAGTGGAACAGCGTCCAGACCATCGCCTGGCGCGCGGCCTCCATCGTCTGCCCTGCCCCTTCCGGCGGCTGCATATATTGCGTGACCGGTTCCGCCACGGAGAAGAACATCAGGTCGATGCCGATGCCTGCGGCAAACAGCATTGCGGCCCAGCTCAGCAGGCTGAACTCGGGCTTAGACTGCTCTGGCCCGAGCTTTACCGAACCGAAGCGCGAGCAGGCAATGCAGACCACGAACACGATGTAAAGCGTCGCGGCCAGCAGATAGTACCAGCCGAAGGTCTTTGACACCCAGTCCAGAGTGCGCCCAATCCACTCGGCAGAAAAATCACGAAAGAAGATGGTCGTCAGGGAAAACAACAAAATCAGCCCGGCGGACGTATAAAAAACGACCGGGTTGATTTTGTCTTTTTCTCTGTCTTGTGAAAGGTCTGTCATCCAGTATCCCCACTGTTTTTGTAACTATTGAAATCCAAAATCGCAACAATTAAGACACATTTTATATTGAACGTCCAATCAAAAACCGCTTTAATAGATTACCAACGCTGATGAATGGAGTGGCAAAAATGCCCAAAGTGGGGATGCAGCCGATCCGGCGCAGGCAGCTAATCGATGCCACGCTGGAAGCAATTAATGAAGTGGGAATGCATGACGCAACCATCGCGCAGATCGCCCGTCGGGCGGGCGTATCCACGGGGATCATCAGCCACTATTTCAAAGATAAAAACGGTCTGCTGGAAGCGACCATGCGCGACATCACCGGTCAGCTGCGCGACGCGGTATTAAGCCGTTTACGCGCCCTGCCGGACGGCAGTGCAGAGCAGCGCTTGCAGGCGATTGTCGGCGGCAATTTTGATGAAACTCAGGTTAGCGGCGCGGCGATGAAGGCCTGGCTGGCCTTCTGGGCCAGCAGCATGCATCAGCCGATGCTCTACCGTTTGCAGCAGGTCAGCAGCCGTCGGTTGCTCTCAAACCTGGTGTACGAGTTCCGCCGCGAGCTGCCGCGTGAACAGGCTGAAGAGGCGGGCTACGGGCTCGCCGCACTGATTGACGGGCTGTGGCTGCGCGCTGCGCTCAGCGGCAAACCGCTGGATAAAACCCTGGCCCAGTCGCTTACCAGCCACTTTATCAGCCAGCATTTACCGACCGACTAACCGAGGAGAATTTATGTCCCGAATGGCAGAACAGCAGCTTTATATCAATGGTGGTTATACATCCGCCACCAGCGGTCGCACCTTCGAGACCATCAACCCGGCGAACGGTGAAGTTCTGGCGACCGTGCAGGCCGCCGGGCGCGAAGACGTGGACCGCGCCGTCGAAAGCGCAAAGCGCGGGCAAAAAATCTGGGCGGCGATGACCGCCATGGAGCGCTCGCGCATCCTGCGTCGCGCCGTCGATATCCTGCGCGAGCGTAACGACGAGCTGGCAACGCTGGAAACCCTCGACACCGGTAAAGCGTATTCCGAAACCTCGACCGTCGACATCGTCACCGGCGCGGACGTGCTGGAGTACTACGCGGGGCTGATCCCGGCGCTGGAGGGCAGCCAGATCCCGCTGCGCGACACCTCGTTCGTCTACACCCGCCGCGAGCCGCTGGGCGTGGTGGCGGGCATCGGCGCGTGGAACTACCCGATCCAGATCGCCCTGTGGAAATCCGCGCCGGCGCTGGCGGCGGGCAACGCAATGATCTTCAAGCCGAGCGAAGTGACACCGCTTACCGCCCTGAAGCTTGCTGAAATCTACACCGAAGCGGGCCTGCCGGACGGCGTGTTTAACGTCCTGCCGGGCGTAGGCGCGGAGACCGGCCAGTACCTGACCGAGCATCCGGGCATCGCGAAAGTCTCCTTTACCGGCGGCGTCGCCAGCGGCAAAAAGGTGATGGCGAACTCGGCGGCCTCGTCCCTGAAAGAGGTGACGATGGAGCTGGGCGGTAAATCCCCGCTGATAGTGTTTGACGATGCGGATCTGGATCTCGCGGCAGATATCGCCATGATGGCCAACTTCTTCAGCTCCGGCCAGGTGTGCACCAACGGCACCCGCGTGTTCGTGCCCGCGAAGTTCAAAGCCGCGTTTGAGCAAAAAATCGTTGAGCGCGTGGGCCGCATCCGCGCGGGCGATCTGTTCGATGAAGCTACCAACTTTGGTCCGATGGTCAGCTTCCCGCACCGCGACAGCGTGATGCGCTACATCGCCAAAGGCAAAGAGGAAGGCGCGCGCGTGCTGTGCGGCGGCGACGTGCTGAAGGGCGAAGGCTTCGATAACGGCGCGTGGGTGGCCCCGACCGTGTTCACCGACTGCACCGACGAGATGACCATCGTGCGCGAAGAGATCTTCGGCCCGGTGATGTCCATCCTCACCTATGAGTCCATTGAGGAAGCGATTCGCCGCGCCAACGACACCGACTACGGGCTGGCGGCAGGCATCGTCACGACCGACCTGAACCGCGCCCACGGCGCCATTCATCAGCTCGAAGCGGGCATCTGCTGGATCAACACCTGGGGCGAATCCGCCGCAGAGATGCCGGTGGGCGGCTACAAACACTCCGGCATTGGCCGTGAGAACGGCGTCATGACGCTTCAGAGTTACACCCAGGTGAAGTCCATCCAGGTTGAGATGGGTAAATTCCAGTCCATATTTTAACCGG
Source organism: Enterobacter sp. CRENT-193 (assembly GCF_002787395.1). NCBI lineage: Bacteria > Pseudomonadati > Pseudomonadota > Gammaproteobacteria > Enterobacterales > Enterobacteriaceae > Enterobacter > Enterobacter sp. CRENT-193. The sequence continues at coordinate 4,398,363 of NZ_CP024812.1, forward strand.
GAGGTTTATTTGCAATTTGACTACATCATTATCGGGGCCGGCTCTGCCGGCAACGTACTGGCAACACGACTGACTGAAGATCCAAACACCACCGTCCTGCTGCTTGAGGCGGGCGGGCCGGACTACCGCTTTGACTTCCGCACCCAGATGCCTGCCGCGCTGGCCTTCCCGTTGCAGGGCAAGCGCTACAACTGGGCGTATGAAACCGAGCCAGAGCCTTACATGAACAACCGCCGCATGGAGTGCGGACGGGGTAAAGGGCTGGGCGGCTCGTCGCTGATCAACGGCATGTGCTACGTGCGCGGCAATGCAATGGATCTGGACAACTGGGCGAAAGAACCGGGTCTGGAGCACTGGAGCTATCTCAACTGCCTGCCCTACTACCGCAAGGCAGAGACCCGCGACGTGGGGCCGAACGACTACCACGGCGGCGACGGCCCGGTGAGCGTCACCACCTCTAAGCCGGGTGTGAACCCGCTGTTTGAAGCGATGGTGGAGGCAGGCGTGCAGGCGGGCTACCCGCGCACCGACGATCTCAACGGCTATCAGCAGGAAGGCTTTGGCCCGATGGATCGCACGGTCACGCCGCAGGGCCGACGCGCCAGCACCGCGCGCGGCTATCTGGATCAGGCCAAACCGCGCCCGAATCTGACCATCCGCACCCACGCCATGACCGATCACATTATCTTTGACGGCAAGCGCGCGGTGGGCGTCGAGTGGCTGGAAGGCGAAAGCACCATTCCGTCAAAAGCGACAGCGAAGAAAGAGGTACTGTTGTGCGCGGGCGCCATCGCGTCTCCGCAGATCCTCCAGCGCTCCGGCGTGGGCAACGCTGAACTGCTGAAGCAGTTTGATATCCCGCTGGTACATGATTTACCCGGAGTGGGTGAAAACTTGCAGGATCACCTGGAGATGTATCTTCAGTATGAATGTAAGGAGCCGGTCTCCCTCTACCCTGCCCTGCAATGGTGGAACCAGCCGAAGATTGGCGCGGAGTGGCTGTTTGGCGGCACGGGCGTGGGCGCGAGCAACCACTTCGAAGCAGGCGGGTTTATCCGCAGCCGCGAGGAGTTCGAGTGGCCGAACATTCAGTATCACTTCCTGCCGGTGGCGATTAACTACAACGGCTCGAACGCGGTGAAAGAGCATGGTTTTCAGTGCCACGTTGGCTCCATGCGCTCCCCGAGCCGCGGCCACGTGCGCATCAAGTCGCGCGATCCGCACCAGCATCCGGCGATCCTGTTCAACTACATGTCCCACGAGCAGGACTGGCAGGAGTTCCGCGACGCGATTCGCATCACCCGCGAGATCATGCACCAGCCTGCGCTGGACAAGTATCGCGGTCGTGAAATCAGCCCGGGCGTCGAATGCCAGACCGACGAACAGCTGGACGAGTTCGTGCGCAACCACGCCGAAACCGCCTTCCACCCGTGCGGTACCTGCAAGATGGGCTACGACGAAATGGCGGTGGTCGACGGCGAAGGCCGCGTTCACGGGCTGGAAGGGTTACGCGTAGTGGATGCGTCGATTATGCCGCAGATTATCACCGGCAACCTGAACGCCACCACCATCATGATTGGCGAAAAGATTGCCGACGCCATTCGCGGGCGCGAGCCGCTGGCGAAGAGCACGGCGGCGTATTATGTGGCGAACGGGGCGCCGGTTCGCCGCTGAGTGCGAACTTCTCCCCTCACCCTAACCCTCTCCCCAAAGGGGAGAGGGAACTTGAACACCCTCTCTCCTTTGGGGAGAGGGTTGGGGTGAAGGGTAAGGCTTTTACGTCCGAAATTCCTCTAACCGCCTGACCTGCCGCCCTTCCCCGTCAAAATTCTCCGCTGCCAGCCAGGCCCGCAGAGCCGCATCCTTTTCCGGCCATTCGCCGTCAATAATCGAGAGCATATCGCTGTCGCGGTTGCGGCCTTTACGCACCAGCTTCTGGCGCAGGCGCCCTTCCCAGACAAACCCCAGCCGCTCCGCCGCGTTGCGTGAGGCGATGTTCATCGAATCACACTTCCACTCCAGCCGGCGATATTGATGCTCAAAGGCATTTTTCAGCAGCAGCCACACCGCTTCGGTACCCACGCGGGTGCCCTTCATCCTGCGCGACCAGGTGACGTGGCCGATCTCAACCGAGCCCTGAAAGCGTTCTATCGCCATATAGCTGACCAGCCCTACCGCCTTTTCGGTGCGCAGATCGATAACGGCAAAGGGCACCAGGTCGTCATCCAGCACCTTTCCCAGCACCCAGTGCGCAGTGGCCTCAACGCTCACAGGCTGGGTGCTGGCAAGCCACGTCCAGTCGCTGTCGTCACCCAGCGCATAGGCTTCAAACAAATCAGCCGAATGGCGGTCAGCATCCAGCGGCTCCAGGCGGCAATACTGGCCGGTGAGCAGAGTACGGGTTAACGCGCGGGCGCATTTCCAGTCCGGGACAATATCGTTAACGGTTTGACCATGTTGATTGATTTCGGGCACGGCGGTGACTCCCTGAAAGGTAAGGAGTTTGTTATAGCAGGTTAAAAAGCGAACGAAAAGAGAGGTGACTCATAACCAGACCGAATGCGTTATTCCCGGATGGCATAAGCAAAGCAGAATTTCGACTTTGAGGAAATCCTCAGCCAGCCTACCGTAACGGTGCATAAAACAATCACAATATATTTTATTCAGGGATCGCTATGACTAAAAAACTGCTGCCGTTACTGGTGCTGGCTGCGCTCTCAAGCGCTGCTCACGCCGCTACCCCGCCCAACACGCTGGTTGTCGCCCAGGGTCTGGATGATATCGTGAGCCTTGATCCGGCCGAAGCCAACGAGCTTTCCAGCATCCAGACCGTGCCAAGCCTGTACCAGCGTCTGGTACAGCCGGACCGCGATAATCCGGAAAAAATCACGCCGGTTCTGGCAGAAAGCTGGGATGCGGACGCGGCAGCAAAAACCCTGACCATCAAGCTTAAACCCGATGCGAAATTCTCCTCCGGCAACCCGCTGCGCCCGGAAGACGTGATCTTCTCTTATACCCGCGCCGTGACGCTGAACAAATCCCCGGCGTTTATCCTCAACGTACTGGGCTGGGACGCCAGCAACATCGCCAGCCAGCTAAAGAAAGTGGACGACCATACCCTCACGCTTCACTGGACGGCCGACGTTAGCCCGTCGGTGGCGCTGAATATTCTCTCCACGCCGATTGCCTCCATCGTCGATGAAAAACAGGTTGCGGCGAACGTGAAGGATAACGACTTCGGCAACGCGTGGTTAAAAATGCACTCTGCGGGCAGCGGCGCGTTCAAAATGCGCGTTTACCAGCCGCATCAGGCCATCGTGCTGGAAGCCAACGAATCCGCGCCCGGCGGCGCGCCGAAGCTTAAAAGCATCATCATTAAAAACGTCCCCGATCCCGCTTCCCGCCGCCTGCTGATCCAGCAGGGTGATGCGGACGTGGCGCGCGATCTGGGTGCAGACCAGATAAGCGCCCTCAGCGGCAAGCCGGGCGTGAAGGTACTGAGCATCCCTTCTGCCGAGCAAAACTATCTGGTGTTTAACACCGGCAACAGCGCTAACCCGCTGCTGAATAATCCAGCGTTCTGGGAAGCCTCGCGCTGGCTGGTGGATTATGAAGGCATCACCAAAGACCTGCTGAAAGGCCAGTATTTTGTTCATCAGAGCTTCCTGCCGGTCGGCCTGCCGGGCGCGCTGGAGGACAATCCGTTCACGTTTGACCCGGCAAAAGCAAAAGCGATCCTCGCCAAGGCGGGCATCAAAGACGCGCATTTCACGCTGGACGTGGAGAATAAACCACCGTTCATCACCATCGCGCAATCCATGCAGGCGAGCTTTGCTCAGGGTGGCGTGAAGGTGGATCTGCTGCCCGCTGCGGGTAGCCAGGTGTACGCCCGCGTGCGCGCTAAGCAGCATCAGGCGGCGATTCGTCTGTGGATCCCGGATTACTTCGATGCGCACTCCAACGCCAGCGCCTTCGCGTGGAACGACGGGAAGTCCAGCACCGTGGCCGGTCTGAACGGCTGGAAAATCCCGGAGCTGAACAAGGCCACGCTGGCGGCGGTTGCCGAGCCGGATCCGGCGAAACGTCTGGATCTGTATAAGAAGATGCAGGAACAGTTACAGCATACCTCGCCGTACGTGTTCGTTGACCAGGGCAAAACTCAGATCGTGGTGCGCGATAATGTGAAGGGGTATCAGCAGGGGCTGAACGCGGATATGGTCTGGTACGATCGCGTTACGAAGTAGCTTTTCCCCCCTCTCCCCCTCCCACAGGGAGAGGGGGTCGTTCGTGCATATTTTCAGGATAACGATTTTCCCATGCCACATCTTTCCACCCGCGTGCTTCAGGGTCTGCTGACTCTCCTGCTCACGCTGTTCGGGCTACTGCTGGTCACGTTTGCGCTCTCTGCCTTTTCCCCGGTCGATCGCGTATTGCAGATCGTCGGCGATCACGCCAGCCAGTCCACTTACGATCAGGTTCGCCAGCAGCTTGGGCTGGATCGGCCCCTGCCGGTGCAGTTCTGGCACTACCTGCAAAACCTCGCTCACGGTGATTTAGGCACCGCCAGCGCTACCGGTCAGCCGGTATTGCAGGACCTGCTGCACGCCTTTCCCGCCACGCTGGAACTGGCAACGCTGGCGCTAATTATCGGCACAGTACTCGGCGTGATTGCGGGTGTGCTGTGCGCCCGCTACGCCGGTTCGCCACTGGACTTAGCGATCAGAACGCTCACCCTGCTCGGCAATTCGGTGCCGATATTCTGGCTCGGCCTGCTGATGCTGGCTCTGTTCTACGCGAAACTACAGTGGAGCGCTGGCCCCGGCAGGCTGGACGACATCTGGCAATTCACCGTCGAGCCACGAACCGGATTTGCGCTGGTGGATACCTGGCTTTCCGGCGACCGCGAGGCGTTCCGCAACGCCATCAGCCACCTGGTGCTGCCGGTGCTGCTGCTGGCCTACTACTCGCTGGCAAGCATCACCCGCCTGACGCGCTCCGCCTGTCTGAGCGAGATGAACAAAGAGTACATATTGCTCGCCCGCGCCAAGGGCGCCGGAGAGATGACCATCCTGCTGCGTCACGTGCTGCCGAACATTCGCAGCACCCTGCTGACGGTGATTGCGCTGGCCTACACAAGCATGCTGGAGGGCGCGGTATTAACCGAAACCGTCTTCTCGTGGCCGGGCATCGGGCGCTACCTCACCACGGCCCTGTTCGCCGGTGACACCACCGCCGTGATGGGCGGCACGCTGCTGATTGGCGTCTGCTTTGTTCTGATCAATAACCTTACCGACCTGCTTGTGCGGGCGACCGATCCCAGGGTGCGCTAATGCCGTTTTATCTCTTCTTACGCCGCCTGCGCCGCTCCCCTGCCGCGTTTTGCGGGCTGATCGCCATCGCGCTGCTGGTGCTTATTGCCCTGTTCGCGCCGTGGCTTGCGCCGCAGGATCCCAACTGGCAGGACGCCGCCGCGCGTCTGCAACCGCCCAACGCGCAGCACTGGCTGGGTACTGACAGCTATGGGCGGGATCTGCTCTCCCGATTAATCTACGGCACCCGTCCGGCACTGGGGCTGGTGGCCTTAGTCACCGTTATTACCCTCCCCGCCGGTCTGCTGGTGGGGATTTTGTCAGGCTACTACGGCGGCTGGATGGAGCGCATCCTGATGCGCTTTACCGACGTGGTGATGTCGATGCCGCGCCTGATCCTCGCCTTCGCGTTTGTCGCGATGCTCGGCCCCGGTCTGGTGAACGGCGCGCTGGCGCTGGCCTTAACGACCTGGCCTGCCTATGCGCGCCAGGCGCGCAGTGAAATCCAGCGTCTGCGCCACAGCGATTATCTGGCCGCCGCGGAGATGATGGGCATTCGCGGCCCGCGCCTGCTGGTCGGCCATATTCTGCCCCTGTGCCTGCCCTCCGCGATTGTGCGACTGGCGCTGGATCTGGCCGGGATTATTCTGGCCGCTGCCGGGCTGGGCTTCCTTGGTCTGGGCGCGCGTCCACCGATGGCGGAATGGGGCGCGATGATTGCCGACGGCATGCAGGTCATTTTTGACCAGTGGTGGATTGCCGCCATTCCAGGCGGGGCGATTCTGTTTGCCAGCCTGGCCTTTAACCTGCTGGGCGATGGCCTGCGCGACGTACTGGAGCCACAGCATGACTGAACACCGCGTCATCGTCGATGCGCTGAATATCGACTACCCCGCCGCGCGCGTGGTCAACAACCTGAGCTTTACGTTGGGCAAAGAGCGGCTGGCGCTGGTGGGAGAATCCGGCTCCGGCAAGTCCATGTCTGCCCGCGCCCTGATGGGGCTGGTGCGCAAGCCCGGCATCGTGAGCGCTAAGCGGCTTAACGTGCTTGGCAACGACCTGCTGACCCTGAACAGCCGCCGCTGGCAGGCGCTGCGCGGCAACGGCATAGCGATGGTTCTACAGGACCCGCGCTACGCGCTAAACCCGGTGAAAACCGTCGCCGCCCAGCTTGATGAGGCGCTGACCCTCCATCAGCGCCTGCCCCGCGCCGAACGACTGGCGCGCATTCACGATATCATCCGCGCCGTGGGGCTGAACGAGCACGTGCTCCAGCGCTATCCCGGCGAACTTTCCGGCGGCATGGGCCAGCGCGTGATGATCGCCATTGCGCTCGTCAACAACCCGCAGGTGCTGATCGCCGACGAACCGACTTCCGCGCTGGACGCACGCCTGCGCAACCAGATCCTGGAGCTGCTGGTACAGCAGTGCGAGGCGCGGCAGATGGCGATGCTGTTAATCAGCCACGACTTGCCGCTCGTCGCGGAACACTGCGACCGCGTGCTGGTGATGTATCAGGGTGAGAACGTTGATGAAATGGCGGCGAGCCAGTTGCCGCAGGCAACCCATCCCTACACGCGCACGCTCTGGACCTGCCGCCCGAACGCCGGGACGTTTGGCAAGATGCTGCCGACGCTCGACCGTTCGCAACCGTGGAAGGAGGACGACAATGGCACTCGTTGAGGTTAACCAGCTCCGGGTGAGTTTTGGTGAAAAAACGGCGGTTTCCGCCGCCAGTTTTGCCATCGAAAAAGGTGAAACCTTCAGCCTGATCGGTGAATCCGGCTGCGGCAAATCGACTCTTCTGCGCGTGCTGGCGGGGCTGCTGCGCGAGTGGAATGGCCACATTTCCGTCCTCGGGGAAAATTTACGGCCAGGACGACGTTTTGAAGGCGCGCTTCGCCGCAACGTGCAGATGGTGTTCCAGGATCCGTGGGCGTCTTTGCACCCGAACCACACCATTGCCCGCACCCTGTCGGAGCCGTTAAACATCCACGGCGAAAGCCAGGTTGCCGAAAAAGTGGCGGATGCGCTGCAACAGGTAGGTCTGGCTGCCGATGCGGGCAGGCGTTACCCGCATCAGCTTTCCGGCGGACAGCGTCAGCGCGTGGCCATTGCCCGCGCGCTGCTGCTGCGCCCGCAGCTTCTGCTGCTGGATGAACCGACCTCGGCGCTGGATATGTCGGTACAGGCGGAGATTCTTAACCTGCTCAACCGCCTGAAGGCGCAGCACGGCATGACCTACCTGCTGGTGAGCCACGACGCGGACGTGATTGCGCATATGTCCGACCGGGCGGCATTTATGGCGCACGGGGAGATCCAGCGGGTATTTGACCGTGAAGCAATGTTGCGGGGCGAGCACAGGATGGGGTAAACCGTGCGGCGGCGAGTGCCGCACGCATTTTGTAGGCCGGGTAAGGCGTAACCGCCACCCGGCAAAACGTTACTTCAGCAGCTTCACCGTGGCGTCGATGTCGATCTCATCTTCAGTGAAGATCAGCGTCGTGTTCTGGAAGGTAGTGATCGCCAGCTTCTTCACCGTGCGCATTTCGCCCGGCTTTTTCTCGGATTTTGGTTTGATGCTGTTCATCAGCAGCCCCACCGACAGCACCGCGTTCTCTTTGTCGATTTTAGTATCAACGGGCTCTTCCTCGCTGAACACCACGAAGGATTTGATCGAGGTGAGCTTCACGCGCTCGCCTGCAATATAGAGGTGCTTACTTTCGGGGATCACCTTCACCGCATACGCGGAAAGGCCTTTGCTGTTGGTGGTTGGCTCGAAGGTCACCGCCGCATCTTTCTTAATCAGATCAGGGTTGGCGACCTTAATCACATGAAAGTAGCGGTTGTCGCCGTTTTCATCTTTGATAAATCCAAAGCCTTTATCTTTAAACCACGTTGTGATTGTACCGTTCATCGCTGTTACCGCCTGTCAGATCTCAAGACTAAAGTTTTGCAGCGCGCAGTGTAATGCACAATGGCTGACGAGACAAAAAAAAGCCCCTGCACGGGAGCAGGGGAAAGTTCATGTCAGAGCTTTTTAGTATTGTGTATTTAGTTGAACACCATCCCACCATCAATCAGCAGCGACTGACCGGTCATGTAGTCGGAATCCGGCCCGGCGAGGTAAGAGACGCAGGCGGCCACGTCTTCCGGCTCGGACAAACGGCCAAGCGTGATACGTTTGGCAAAGGTTTCCGTCCCGTAGCCAAGCGGTTTACCCGCCGCCTCGGAGACCTGACGGTCGATTTCCGCCCACATCGGCGTTTTGACGATGCCCGGGCAATAGGCGTTAACGGTGATCCCCAGCGGCGCGAGATCCCGCGCGGCGGTCTGGGTTAAGCCACGCACCGCGAACTTGCTGGAGCTGTAGACCGCCAGTTCCGGGTTGCCGGTATGGCCCGCCTGGGAGCAGGCGTTGATGATTTTGCCGCCGTGCCCCTCTTTGCGGAAGGCGTCAATTGCGGCCTGAATGCCCCAGATCACCCCTTTCACGTTGATGTTGTAGACCTTGTCGACAATCTCCGGCGTGATGGATTCGATCGGCGTGGACGGCGCCACCCCGGCGTTATTGACGATGACGTTAAAACCGCCCAGCGCGGTGCGGGCTTTTTCCACCGCCGCGAACACCTGCTCGCGGTCAGAGACGTCCACCTTCACGGCGACGGCCTTCCCGCCGTTGCGGGTGATCTCATCCGCGACCGCTTTCGCCGTCTCCTCGTTATAATCCGCAATAGCAACGGCAAAACCATCCTTCACCAGGCGAAGCGCGATCGCTTTGCCAATCCCCTGGCCGGAGCCGGTTACGAGAGCCACTTTTTGCATTTCTCTGTCCTTATATTGATTCACAAAATCTGGCTGAGATGGAGCTGGCCCATCAGCAGCGGGTTATCGCTGTAGTCGACGGGAATGGCCACCACGGCCGGGCCATCGACATCCATTGCCGCACGCAGCGTCGGTTCGAGCGCGTCGGCGCTCTCGACGGCAAAGCCTTTCGCACCGAACGCGTCGGCATAGGCTTTGAAATCGACCGGGCCGAACTCCACGCCGGAGAGACGCTGATATTTTTTCTCCTCCTGGATGGCCACCATGTTGTAGGCGTTATCCACCCAGATGATGTGCAGAATATTGGCGTTGAGGCGTACGGCGGTTTCCAGCTCCATGCTCGACTGCAAAAAGCCGCCGTCCCCGGAGACCGACACCACCTTGCGCCCCGGGTTGACCAGCCACGCGCCAATCGCCCACGGCAGCGCCACGCCCATGGTCTGCTGACCGTTGGAGATCATCACCTGACGCGCGCGGAAGCTGTAGAGGTAGCGGGCGATCCAGATGTGGAAGCTGCCCATGTCGACGGTGAGCGTCACGTCGTTGTTCACGATGTCCTGCATGGCGCGCACGATGCGCAGCGGATGCAGGGCAAACTGGTTAAGCGATGCGCCGCGACGGTCGAGGAGGTCCCGCTGATGCTGGCGATCGACAAGAATTTCCGAGGCGCGCTGGCTGAGTTCAAGCTTGTACTCGATTCGGCTGGCAAGCAGATTCAGCGTGGCGGCAATATCCCCAACCAGTTCCAGATCGGGAACATACTTGCGCTCCTCATAGGCGGGCAGCACGTCAATGTGCACCAGGGTGGCGTCGCCGCTGTTCCACATGGACGGCTCGTATTCCACCGGGCTGTAACCGATACAGATGATCAGATCCGCCAGATGCAGGAGCCGATCGCCCGCCTGGTTGTTAAACAGACCGACGCGTCCGGCGAAGCGGGTGAAGTGTTCCTGATTCACCGCCCCGGCGGCCTGATAGGTGCTGGTGACCGGAATACGGCTTCTCTCCAGCAGTTTATGCAGCGCGGCGCTGTTGGCGGGCTGGCTGGCCATCAGGCCGAGTAAGATGACCGGGTTTTTGGCCTTCGCGATAAGCTTCGCCACCTCGTTGATGGCTGACTCCGGCGCCGGGCCCATCAGCGCCGCAGTGCTGGCGGGTAAAATCGCCCCCGTGGTGGGCTGGTCGACAATATCCTGCGGCAGGCTGACAAACGCCCCGCCCGGCCTGCCCTGCTCGGCAGCGCGAAACGCGTTCGACACCACCTCGGCAATCGCGTCAGGCGAATTGACCTCCACGGCGTATTTGGTCACCGGGCTGAACATGGCGACGGTATCCATGCTCTGGTGCACCAGCTTCGCTTTATCTGCCCGCTTCACCGCCCCGCCCAGCGCGACCACCGGGTCACCTTCGCTGTTGGCGGTGGCGATGCCGGTGATCAGGTTGGAGCAGCCCGGCCCGGAGGTGACCAGCGCGACCCCGGCCTTGCCGGTTAGCCGCCCTACCGCTGCCGCCATAAACGCCGCGTTCGCCTCGTGACGCACCGGGATAATCTCGATGGAGGAGTCCAGCAGGGAGTCAAAGACCTTGTCGATTTTTGCGCCCGGTATGCCGAACACCTGCTTCACACCCTGCGCTTCCAGCTGGCCGACAACCATATCGGCACCGTGCGCCCACTGACGTGACTGTTTCTCACTGTTCACGGTAGTTCTCCTGTTAGTTTTCGACGGCGCGGATAGCCGCATCAAGGTTGCTGGGGTGCAGATTGGCCTGTAAAAACGCGCTGTCGGCGGGCAGGTCAATCATCAGCTTGTGGATTTCGCCGAAGGTGAGCACGCCGTTCTCCAGCTGATAGTCGAGCAGGTGGCCCCCGCCCTGACGGTCGTCGGTGATAAAGTGTTCGTGATAGCCCGCCACGTTAATGCCCTGCATATGCTGCGGGGTGCGGAACCCGACCAGCACGCCCTCGCGCTGGTTAAAGCGGAACACCGGCTGGTCATCCAGCACGTCGGTCATCGCCCGGTACGGTGGCGTCTGGCGCGGTACGGTGCGGGTGTGCGCGTGGCGGAAATTGCCGTCGATGCGCAGCGCGCAGAACAGGTTATCGGAGGGGATTTGCTGGTCGATCACGTCGTGGATCTGCTGACGGCTGACCGGCCCGTCGAAGGTTTTGCGGTACTGCGGCTGGAACCAGGTCATCACCGCGAACGGCGTTTTTTGCTCCGGCTTCGCGGCGCGGGCGCTGCCGTCGGCGCGCAGCTGGTACACCTGGCTGCTGAAGGCAATCATTTCACCGTCCAGCTCGTTAAAGGTACCGAGCCCAAAATCGCCGTGCGCCAGCAGGTCGGCGATGGTGGTCTCCCCTTCGTAGACGCCGCTTAGCAGGGCGCTCATTAGCGATGTCTGATAGATCACGCTGTCAGGATGCTGAGCCGAGAACCCGCGCAGGGTCTCGCATAAACTCGCCTCACAGTCGCATGCAGATGAATGCATCATCATGCCCGTCCTCTTCAACTTTATTTATAAAGGTTAAATAAATGTTGACCCGATTCAGCAGAGAGTTCCAATATAGAATCCATGCTGGTTTGAGACGTTTTTGATATGGAACTTCGTTATCTGCGCTATTTTGTCGCGGTAGCACGCGAGCGACACTTCACCAGGGCGGCCAAAGCGCTGGGTATTTCACAGCCTCCTCTGAGTCAGCAGATCAAACGGCTCGAAGAGGAAGTGGGCACGCCGCTGTTCAGGCGCCTGACGCGGGGCGTGGAGCTGACCGAGGCGGGAGAAGCCTTCTATGAGGACGCCTGTAAGATCCTGGCGCTGAGCGACGCCGCGCTGGAGAAAGCCCGGGGCATCGCGCGCGGGCTGAACGGCAGCCTGTCGATTGGCATCACCAGTTCAGATGCTTTTCATCCCAAAATCTTCGCCCTGATACGTCAGTTTCAGGTGCAGAACATGGCGGTGCAGGTTCACCAGGTGGAAGCCAATATGTCGTCGCTGACGACGATGCTGGCGGAGGGTGAGCTGGATATCGCCTTTGTGCGCCTGCCGTGCGAAAGCAGTAAGGTGTTCGAATTAAAAATCCTCGATCGGGAGCCGATGGTGGTGGCGCTGCATCGCGATCATCCCCTGGCGGCGTGTGGCGATCTGGCGCTGGAGGAGCTGCGGGATACGCCGGTGGTGCTGTTTCCCCAGGAGGTCGCGCCGGGGCTGTATGACCGCGTTTACGGCAGCTGCGAGCGGGCCGGGATCGATATGCAACACACGCTGCAATCTTCACAACTTTCCTCTTCCCTGAGCATGGTCTCCGCGGGCGGCGGGTTCGCGCTGGTGCCGAAATCCATGGCCGCTATTTCTCCGCCGAATGTCACCTACCATGCGCTGCGCTCACCAGAGCTTTATACCGATATCGCACTCTGCTGGCGGCGATTTGAGCGTTCGCGGACGGTGAAGCGGTTTCTGGCGATGATGAGCGAGGGGTGACGGCAGCGCGGCGGTGCCCGGCGGCGCTGCGCTTGCGCGGGCCTACGGTTCGTGTCGCTGTTGGGGCTTTGGATTTTGTAGGCCGGGTCAGGCGTAGCCGCCACCCGGCAATGCCGTTCTGGAAGCCGCCTCGCAAACCTGCAAGCAACCTTATGTAATTCAGGGGTATCCCTTTTCATCCTTTCTTCGCGGTTTTAAAGTGCCTGCGTTGCGGCACATCCGCAGCCGGGCGTAGGAACCCGTTAGCATAACATGACATTTTTTGGACAACGAGGATGCTAAATGGCGACTACCCCTGGATTTTCATACGTACACGCTGAAGAAAGCGCTGTTAATCACCTTCTTCACCTGCAACTTCCCGATTCTGCGGATCTCTTTGAACTAACCGACACCTGTGCGGCGTACGTGAGCGTACTGGTGGAAACGGACGATGCGGTGACATTTGCCATGCTCTGTAAGCAACTGCTGGCAGCGCTGAAGCGGCTGCGGGAATGCTGCGATGCCGAACTGCCTTCGCATCTGGTTGAACAGCTGATCGCAGGGGAAAAGATCGCCTCCTGCGTACCGGACTGCTGGCAGGATACGGCGTTGCAGGTGGACTATGCCGTGGCGTTAACGCTGGCGGTAATGGGCGGGACATTGCCTGCGAGCGTAGCGAAAGAACTCACCGGGCTGCTGCATGATATGGTCTGGCTGCTGGCGGATTTTGTGAAGGAGCCTTATATAACGGCGCACTGAGGCGGGTGATGGGAGGCCGGAATACTGCTGGGTGATAAGCGGGATTTCGGCCTTTAGAAATGCAATATTTCATTGTGAATGATTTGTTGATAATGAGAAGCAGAACTCTCTCTTATAACTCTAAGCTTGTTAATTTTACTTGTAGCGCCGCTATTTCTTGATTAATAACATTAAATCCCTCATCGATAGCACATCTAAGCTCTGCATCAATATTTTTTATTCCTTGTGCATAATCCACCATCACTTCAATTTTTGCAGCATGCAATCTTTCATACATATCTTTATCTTTATTATTATCAGCCATATCAAATAGAATTTTTTCGTAATCTACGACAAGCTGATTATTTCCTTTGAAGGACTGTATTAATGAGCGAGCATATGTGTAAATGTTAATTATTGAATCTCTTGCTTCATCATTCAGTTTTGCAATGATCTTTGCGTTTTGCTCGTAAAACGTAAAATTATCATCACCAACAGGGAAGTTAATAGGCAGTATTTTTCCCGGCCCAATGTTATCAATATGATTTTGCATTCTTTTATTATACAAAGTAATCAAAGTAAAAATCTCTCCTTTTATTCCTTTTAATACAGACAACTGCAACTCAAGGGAGTTCTTTTCAGCCTCTGCGCGAGTAATCTTTGCCTCGCGATCAACACCTCTAAGAGTAAACCAGCCTCCAACAACCGCGCCCATTAAAGCGATAATAAACGATGATAACCATTGAGGAAGGCTATTTAAAAAATCGCTAATCACGTTCAAAAAAGACATTATGGTTCATTCCTTAGTCTGTTTACGGTAAAATGGACATAATTATACATCAAAATCAATCTATAATTGAACTTAACTTTTTAAGTCTGTTGTAATAATGATAATAAAAGAAATTGAGCTCATCAGTTAATTCTACTACCAATCCACGATGTTTAAAGGACGCTTTTGGCATAAGCGACGTAACTATCATGGTATCTATCGTTAGCAAAAGAATAATCCACTACACTTTTTTTCAGCAAACAAATCCTGAATACGCTACGCAAATCACACAAATACTTCAGGCCAAGATACTTCTGGCACTTTAATGGCATACCACTCTAACTTAAAGTGCTCGCACTCAATGCAAAGCTCAATTGTCACGATCATGTAGAAACTGCATTTTCATCGAAGTTTCCGCATTGTCAACTCACCAACCACTATCTATAATGTTTCCATCTTGGCAACAAGGGGCAAGGATGCACATAGTCTCAAGAGCGCCTTTCGACACAGCGGCCAGACATTATCCCAATCAAGCACAAGCCCTGGACGATCTTTACCGGGTACTAAAAAAGGAACACTACCCCTCACCAGACGAGATGCGAAAGCGCTTTCCCAGCCTGGACCGGATGAAATACCGGGAAAAATGGTGGGTCATTGATGTGGGTGGCGGGCATCTAAGAGTAATGTTTTTTGCTGATTTTGAGCGGGGAAAGTTCTTCATCAAACACATCAGCACGCACGCAGAGTATGACAAGCTCACGGACTACTATCGGAGAACGAAAGAATGAATTATGCAGCAGCCATCAAAGCGGCAAACGCTCTGACAAACGAACTCCCTTTCCTGGGTTCAAGCCCGTCGCGGCAAGACTACGAGGATGCGCTGGCGCTGGTGGAGTATCTTATCGAGCACGACCCGGATAACCCGCTGGTAGAGATGCTTACTGCCAAAATCGATAAGTACGAAAACGAGTCCCCGGAGTTTGCAGAATTTAACGCGCGTATTGCCAGTATTCCGTCAGGCGTTGCGTTACTGCGAACGCTAATGGATCAGTACCAGCTCACTCAGAGCGACTTCGAGAACGAGATTGGTAAGAAGTCTCTGGTAAGTCGGATCCTGAACGGACAGCGCACGTTAACGCTGGATCATATGCGGGCGCTGGCGAAGCGTTTTGGTTTGCCGGTGAGCGCATTTGTGGGGAATTGATGCGAAAGCAGGCTCTATGTACCCAATCTGCGTTCTATTTGATTGATTAGCGATTAAAAATCTTAACAAACCAATCGCCCATATTTGCAAACCACGGTGAAATACTTCGGCTTTCATAATCCGCATCAACAAAAAAGTATCTATTTCATATCCCTGTTGCGCCAACATTGACGGCCTTTTTTATAAACGTTAACGTCCCGTCTGTTCATTAACCGACTGTAATAGAAGAATTTATCAGGATTTTCTTAAAAGGAGTTTAAGCAAATGTCTATAACCGTTTATGTATGGTGCAAAAACGATGTCGGCGAGCGGGGAATAGTGCGATGAAATACCCAATCGTCCTGCTGCTTTGTGCGCTCACTGTCCCAGCCATTGCAGCCAGCACTGACTGGCCATCAGCACTTCATGGAATCGCCTCAGGTGACACACACTGGATTGAGCAAGCCCCAACGCTGGCTGCCACGGCTGACGCCAGGCAGGCGCAACTGCTGGAGGATGCTTTGGCCGCAGCGCTCACAACAAACACCAGCGCCACACTGAAAGCGCTCCAGACCATTGACGCGGGAAAGTGGCCGCACATGGTTGGCAGCGATATCGTCTGCACGCCGCCTCTAGAGAAATCCCCCGCCGAAGTCGACGCGTTCTATCAGCGCACCCGCCGGGCGCTGCTGGATACGGTTGAGGGTGCTCACTGCCTCTGGATCCTGGAAGCAACAATGGAAGAGCTAAACGCTGAGAAAACCCGTCAGGGTAAGTAAGAGAGTTACCCGGCGCACAACGGCCGGGTCTTCCTTCTCGCCAGACCCTGGCTCACCCCGGCCCCTCGCTCCCCGCCGCCAGCAGCGGCACCACCACATCGCTGACGGGCACCGCAATCCCGTGCCTGCGGCCATAGCGCTGGATCACGCCGTTGCGGATATCCCACTCCATCGGACGATCCGCCTGACGGTCGGCAAGAATCGACGTGCCCAAATCCACTGGCGCGCGCTGAAAGTTCGCCAGAATCTCCTCCGCCACCGCATCGTCCAGCTTCGCCCCTTCGGCGCGGGCGACGGTCAGCCCCTCGCGCAGGTAGGCCAGCGCCAGCTCGCTGATATCCTCGCGCCTGAACATCCCGGCGCGGCGATTGGCCAGCACCATCAGCCCGGCGACCGCGTTTTGCAGCAGCTTGCGCCAGGCGACGGTGGGGAAATCTTCCGAGAGCTCAACCGCGCAGCGCGTATCACGAAGCGCTTCGACCACCCGCTGCGCCTGCGGCACGTCCGGCAGCGTCAGGCGCGGTTTGGCGCGCAGCCAGACGGAGGCATCCGGCTCGCGCTGGGCAGGGAACCAGACCACCGAGGGCAGTACCGTTGCGCCATTAACCAAAGGCGCAAGCTGGGCTTTCTGCTCCACGCCGTTTTGCAGCGCGCAGACCACGGTGTTTTCATCGCACAGGGCACGCAGCCACCCGGCGCTGTCGGCATTTTGCGTCGTTTTGACCGCCAAAAAAACGAGGTCAACGGGGCGCGTAATGACGCTGGGATCGGTGAGTACCGGACCGGGCACCACAGTTTCACCCTCATCATGACGCAGGCGCAGTTCCGGATGCGCGGTGCGACCACACAGCAGCGGCGTGCGGCCCGCTTCATGCAGCACCGCGGCGATGGTGGTCCCAATCGCACCGGGTCCTGTCAGCGCAATGGTTGGATAGTCAGACATGGGTCACTCCCCTTTTGCTAAGCCTGCTATCAGTTATACCACCCTGAAAAGAGCGCGCCACGCCCATTGTCTATACTCAATTCATAACAGACAACGGAGTGCGCCATGCCCTTACCCGACTTCAAATCCTCTGAACCTTATACCCTCGGCATTGAGCTCGAACTCCAGGTGGTTAACCCGCCGGGTTACGATCTGAGCCAGGACTCCTCTGCCCTCATCGCCGCCGTCAAAGACGACATCAAAGGGGGCGAAGTCAAACACGACATTACCGAAAGCATGCTCGAAATCGCCACCGGCGTGTGCCAGACCATCGACCAGGCAGCGGCGCAGTTCTCGGTGATGCAGCAGAGCATCCTGCGCGCGGCGGCGGAGCATCACATCCAGATCTGCGGCGGCGGAACGCACCCGTTCCAGAAGTGGCAGCGTCAGGAGGTGTGTGACGACGAGCGCTATAACGTCACGCTGGAGCGCTTTGGCTATCTGATTTTGCAGGCGACGGTGTTCGGCCAGCACGTACACGTCGGCTGTCGGACCGGGGACGACGCAATTTATCTGCTGCACGGCCTGTCGCGCTTTGTGCCGCACTTTATCGCCCTGGCCGCCGCATCACCGTATATGCAGGGCACGGACACGAAGTTCGCCTCATCGCGTCTCAACATCTTCTCGGGCTTCCCGGATAACGGACAGATGCCGTGGGTCAACAGCTGGCAGGAGTTCGAGGGGCTGTTCCGCCGCCTGAGCTCCACCAGCATGATCGACAGCATTAAGGATCTGCACTGGGACATCCGCCCCAGCCCGCATTTTGGCACCGTTGAGGTACGGGTGATGGATACCCCGCTGACGCTCGGCCACGCGATTAACATCGCCGGGCTTATTCAGGCGACGTCGCACTGGCTGCTGACCGCGCGGCCGTATAAGCATCAGGAACGGGATTTTCTGCTGTATCGCTTTAACCGTTTTCAGGCCTGTCGCTACGGGCTGGAAGGCATTCTGACAGACGTGCATACCGGCGAGCACAAAACCGTGGCGGAAGATATCGCCTGGCTGCTCGAGCAGGTTGCGCCGTCCGCCGAGAAGCTCGGCGCGACAAGCGCCATCAAGGAAATTGCCCTGCTGTTAAAGCAGGGCAAGAGCGAGGCGCAGCGCATGCGGGACTTTATCGCCGATGGCGGCTCGCTGATTTCTCTGGTGCAGAAGCACTGTGAGCTGTGGGCGACGAGTCCGTAAGGCCGTGGCCCCACTCGCGCAGGCGCTGGAACAGCACGAACAGCGCCGGGATGAACACTATCCCCACCACGGTCGCCACCAGCATGCCGCTGAAGACCGTAGTGCCGATGATGCGGCGGCTCTGGGCGCCCGCCCCGGTCGCCAGCATCATCGGCAGGACGCCGATAATGAACGACACGGCGGTCATCATTACCGCGCGGAAGCGGCGCGATGCTCCCTCCCGTGCGGCATCGACAATCGCCATTCCGTCCATGCGCCGGGCGCGGGCAAACTCCACGATAAGAATTGCGTTCTTGGCGGCGAGGGCTATCAGTAGCACCAGACCAATCTGCACATACACGTCGTTGGCGTAGCCCGCCAGCCACAGCCAGACCAGCGCCCCGCCGATGGCGAACAGCACCGAGAGCATAACGCTCGCCGGCAGCGTCCAGCTCTCATACTGGGCGACGAGGAACAGCCACGCCATCACCACCGCCGCCAGCACAATCCATATCGCCTGATTGCCGGTCTGCTGCTCCTGATACGACATGCCGCTCCAGGCGTAGTCGTACCCGGCTGGCAGGTTTTCCGCCAGAATCTCGCCCATCGCCGCCATTGCGGTGCTGCTGCTTACCCCTTCCGCTGCCGAGCCGCTCACCGATACCGACGGGAACTGGTTGTACTGCTGAATAAATGGCGCGCCGACGGTCGGCGTGATGGTGACGAGGTTGCTCAGACGCACCCGCTCGCCGCTGTTGCTGCGCACGAAAAGCTCGCTGATTTGCTCCGCGCGCTCGCGCCACTGCATTTCGTTCTGCATCACCACGTGGTAGACGCGGTTGTTGACGCTGAAATCCCCGGCGCGCGTGCCGCCAAAGGCGGTTTGCAGGCTGCTGAAGATGCGTGACACCGGCACGTCGAGGCGGGCCGCGCGCTCGCGGTCAACGGTGAGCGTCATCTGCGGCACGTTGCTGCTCCAGGTGGTGAACACGCGGCTCAGCTGCGGGTGCTGGTTGGCTTTCGCCAGCACCTCACGCGTCACGCGCTCCAGCTCCGCCGGGCTTTGCCCCGCCTGCGCCTGAATGCGCAGGTCGAAGCCGGAGGCGTTGCCCAGCCCCGGCAGCGTCGGCGGCGCAAAGGTCATGATGGTGGCTTCCGGCAGGGCCAGCAGCTGTCGCTGAAGGGTGCCCATCACCTCATCCAGCGGCGGACGCTCGCTCCAGTCTTTGAGCATGATGGAGATAAACCCGCCGTTCGATGCGCTGGTGCCGTTGAGGATGTTAAACCCGGAGACCTGAATCACGTCTTCTACCGCCGGGTTTTTAGCGATCAGCTCGCGCGCGGTGGTCATCACCGCTTCGGTGCGCTCCAGCGAGGCTGCCTCCGGCAGTTGGACGCTGGCGAAGAAGTAGCCCTGATCCTCCTGGGGCAGGAAGCCCTTTGGCATCGACATAAAGCTGAATACCACCACCGCCGCCGCGCCTGCGGTGGCCAGCAGCGCCAGCCACGGACGGAGGTTGAACACGCTCACGATCCGGGTGTAAAGCATGCGCATGGCGTCCAGCCCGCGGTTGAACCCACGGAAAACGGCGGCGGGCTGTGCCGGACGCGGGCGCAGCAGCAGCGCGCAGAGCGCGGGCGTCAGGGTCAGCGCCACCAGGCTTGAGAGCGTGACGGCGGTCGAGAGCGTCACCGCAAACTGGCGGTATAGCTCGCCCACTATCCCTGGCAGGAGCGCCACCGGTACAAACACCGCCAGCAGCACCAGCGTGGTGGCAATCACTGGCCCGGCAATCTGGCGCAGCGCCAGCGCGGTCGCCGCCGTGCGGCTCTGCCCTTCCGCCATCAGGGTTTCGACGCTCTCCACCACCACGATGGCGTCATCCACCACCATGGTCAGCGCCAGAATGATGGCGAACAGGCTCAGCGTATTGGCGGAGTAGCCGAGCGTATAGAGCACCGCGAAGGTGCCCACCAGCGACACCGGAATGGCAAGGGCGACAATCAGCGTCGCGCGCCAGCTTTGCAGGAACAGGGACACCACGACCACCACCGCCAGCATCGTCAGCGCCAGCGAGACGCCAATCTCTTTGATGGTGGCGGCCACAAACGAGGTGGTGTCGAATTTGACTTCATAGACCAGATCGTCCGGGAAGCGCGTGGATAACCGTTCCAGCTCCGCGCGCACCGCATCGGCCACGCGCAGGGCGTTGGCGGACGGCGTCGGGTAGATACCCAAATAGGCGGAGTCATGCCCGTTCAGCTGCGCGCCAGAGCTGTAGCTGCGCGAGCCAAGCTCGATGGTGGCGACGTCCTTCAGGCGCACCAGCTGCCCCATCTCCCCGGCGCGGATAATGATATTGGCAAAGTCGTCGGCCTGGTTTAAGCGCCCCAGCCCGTTAATGGTCAGCGTCTGCTGCTGGCCGTTAAACACCGGCGGCGTGCCGACCTGGCCCGCCGCCCCCTGCACGTTCTGCTCGCGCAGCGCCTGCGCCACGTCATCGCTGGTCACGTTCAGGGCGTTCATGCGGTCCGGCCTCAGCCAGATGCGCATGCTGTAGTCCCGTGCGCCAAACATCTGTACCTGCCCGACGCCCGGCAGACGCGACAGCGCCTCGCGCACCTGGGTGCTGGCGTAGTTGCTGACGAACAGCGGCGTGTGGGTGTTGTTCGGTGAGTAAAGGCTTACCCCCATCATCAGGTTGGTGGCCCGCTTGCGCACCTGCACGCCGTTTTGCTGCGCCTCGGTCGGCAGCTGCGCCACGGCCTGCGCCACGCGGTTCTGCACGTCGATGGCGGCGAGATCCGGATCGGTGCCCGCCGCAAAGGTGATGTTCAGGCTGTAAGAGCCCTCATCCGAACTGGTGGACTCCATATAGAGCATGTGATCCACGCCGTTCAGCTGCGTTTCCAGCGGCGTGGCGATGGCCTCCGCCACGTCAGCCGAGCTGGCGCCCGGCCATGACGCTGACACATTCACGACCGGCGGGGTGATCTGCGGGTACTGCTCCACCGGAATAATCCTCAGCGCGATGGCCCCCAGCAGGGTGATGACCAGCGCAATCACCATCGCAAAGCGCGGGCGTTTGATGAAAAACGTCAGCATGATGGCTCCTTAATTCAATATCTGGACGGTTGCGCCTGGCTGCACGCGCTGCGCACCGTCAGTAATCGCTCGCTCACCGGGCTTCACGCCGGAGGCAATCTGGAACTGCTGGCCGATCTGCCCGGCGACCTTCAGCGGACGCATTTCGGCTTTATCCTCGGCGTTAATCACCCAGGCGAAGAACCCGTCGCCATTCTGCTGTACGGCAGCGGCGGGCAGAGTCAGCACCGGTAGCTCGCTTGCCGGACGCAGGTAAACGTTCACATTGCCGCCGGGCAGCAGCTGATGGCGCGGGTTGGCGAACTCGGCGCGCAGCATCACGCTGGCGGTACGCGGGTCGATGCGGTTGTCCACGGAGGTGAGTTCCCCGCTGATGCGCTGGCCGTTGCTGTCAATCAGCGCCTGCCAGGCCTGCTTCATGGCGCTGATATCCGCATGCTGTCCGGCTTTGGTGGCAAACGCGCCCTCTTCCAGCGCAAAGGCGATGCGGATCGGATCGAGCTGCACCACCTCCACCAGCACACCGCTGGCAGGATTCACCAGGCTGCCGACGTGAAAGTTGCTGTGCCCCACGCGTCCGTCAATCGGTGAGGTAATGCGCGTGTAGTTGAGGGTGACGCTGCGGGTCTCGAGCCGGGCTTTCGCCTGCTCCAGCGCGGCGCTGGCGACGTCGCGCTGCATGCGGGCGTTGTCCACGTCGTGGCGGCTGATGGCGTTGCTGCTGCCAAGGCTTTCGAAGCGGGACAGCTGCTGCTGCGCCTGACGCAGCGTGGCTTCGGCGCTTCTCACTTCGGCCTGCGCCAGACGCAGGGCGGCGCGCGGCTCGGCGTCGTCCAGTTCGAACAACACGTCGCCTTTTTTCACGTACTGGCCATCGCGGAAGTGGATTCTGGTGATGACGCCTTCCGTACGTGCACGCAGTTCAACGGTGTGGATAGCTTCAATGCGGCCCGGAATTTGGCGCTCGGCGGCGTGGGCGGTTTGCTCCACGGTGGCAACACGCACGGGAATGACTGCGGCGAACGCGGGTTG
The DNA here is from genome assembly GCF_002787395.1 of Enterobacter sp. CRENT-193. Taxonomy (NCBI): domain Bacteria; kingdom Pseudomonadati; phylum Pseudomonadota; class Gammaproteobacteria; order Enterobacterales; family Enterobacteriaceae; genus Enterobacter; species Enterobacter sp. CRENT-193. The sequence continues at coordinate 4,420,712 of NZ_CP024812.1, forward strand.
CAGGGTGCAGGCGAGGAGCGCGAACAGGAGTGGGAATTTCATTAAGAAGTACCTCGGCGTTGTTTTCCCTCACCCCGGCCCTCTCCCACAGGGAGAGGGAGGTCAGGGTTCCCTCTCCCTGTGGGAGAGGGTTAGGGTGAGGGCAAAAAGTTATGCAGCCTTACGGAACCTGCGGGTCAGTCGCTTCTCGATTTCGACGACGAAGAACATCACCCCCGCCACCGCCAGCGTCACGAACCAGTAGCGCAGCGGCAGCGCTTCGGTGCCGAACAGCATCTGCATAAATGGCAGGTAGATGATCGCCGCCTGGAGCAGGAACAGTACGCCCGTTACCAGCCAGATCCCTTTGTTCGCCAGCAGGCCGCGGTTCAGGGAGAACCCTTCGGTATTGCGGCAGTTAATCATGTACACCCACTGGGCGCAGACCAGCATCTGGAGCAGCACGGTGCGGATGAACTCCGCGCTGTGCCCGCGCGGGGCCAGCCAGGCTTCCAGCGCAAAGGCGGCGATGGCAATCATGGTGCCGACGAAGGCCACGCGCCAGACGGCGTAGGCGTCCATTACGTGCTGCCCGGTCTGGCGCGGCGGGCGGCGCATGATGTTGCGCTCGGCGGCCTCGAAGGCCAGGCCGAAGGAGAGCGTGGCGGAGGTCGCCATGTTCATCCACAGAATCAGCACCGGCGTCAGCGGAATGATGTTCCCCGCCAGCAGCGCAATCACAATTAAAAGCCCCTGCGCCAGGTTGGTCGGCATGATGAACAGGATGGTCTTCTTCAGGTTGTCGTAAACGCGACGCCCCTCTTTCACCGCGCTGGCGATGGTGGCGAAGTTATCGTCCGTCAGGACCATGTCCGCCGCCTCTTTGGTGACTTCCGTGCCTTTGATGCCCATCGCGATACCCACGTCCGCCTGGCGCAGCGCCGGCGCATCGTTCACGCCGTCACCGGTCATGCCGACGATTTCGCCTTTTTCCTGTAACGCTTTCACCAGGCGCAGCTTATGCTCCGGGCTGGTACGGGCGAAGATGTCATATTTTACCGCCGCTTCCGCCAGCTCGGCGTCGTCCATTTTCTCCAGCTGATAGCCGGTAACCGCCTGCTCGCTGTTGGTGATCCCCAGCATCTGGCCGATGCTCATCGCCGTCTGCGGGTGATCGCCGGTGATCATCTTCACGCGGATCCCCGCCTGCTGGCAGGCGTTAATCGCCTCAATCGCTTCCGGACGCGGCGGATCCATCATCCCGGCGATGCCGAGGAAGATCAGGCCGTGGCTCAGATCGTCGTGAGTCAATGCCTGCTCACCGTTCGCTGGCTTGAACGCCGCGGCGACCATGCGCAGCCCCTGACGCGCATAGCGCTCCATCTCCGTTTCCCAGTACGCGCGGTCAAAGGCTTGCGCACCGTTGCGGGTCTGCTGCTGCTCACACAGGGCGAAAATCACGTCCGGCGCGCCGGTGATCAAAATCTGCTCCTCACCGCCAATCTGGTAGTGGGTGCTCATGTACTTGTACTGAGAGTCGAACGGGATCTTGTTAACCAGCGTGGTCACGACCGGCTCGAGGTGGGCCTTGGCCGCCAGCACCTTCAGCGCGCCCTCGGTCGGGCCGCCGGTGATGCCCCACAGGCCGCGCTCGTCCTGAATCAGCTGGCTGTCGTTACACAGGTCGATGGTGCGCAGGTACTGCTCCAGCACGGTGCCCGGCTGGATCTGCACCGGCTCATCGCTGCCTTCGAGATAGATGTTGCCCACCGGCTCGTAGCTGTTGCCGTCCACGCGGTAGCAGGTGTCGGCGGTAATGATGGCTTTCACCGTCATCTCGTTCATGGTCAGGGTGCCGGTTTTATCCGAGCAGACCACGGTCATCGCGCCCAGGGTTTCAACCGTCGGCAGCTTGCGGATAATCGCCCGCTTGCGCGCCATCGCCTGTACGCCCAGAGAGAGGATGATGGAGATAATTGCCGGCAGACCTTCCGGTACGGAGGCGACCGCCAGGCTAATCAGGGAGAGCAGCAGCTCGCCCATCGGGATCTCGCGGAACACCAGGCTGAAGACAAACAGCGCGGCCATCATCGCCAGAATGATGGCGAAGATCGCTTTGCCCAGCTTGTCCATCTGCACCAGCAGCGGGGTGCGGTGTTTTTCAATGCCCGCCATCATCTGGTTGATGTGGCCGAGTTCGGTCTCCTGGCCCGTGGCAATGACCACGCCCACGCCGCCGCCCGCGCTGACCGTCGTACCGGAAAAGACCAGGTTCGTGCGGTCGCCCAGCGGTAATTCGCCGCTCAGCGGGTTCGTGTGTTTATCCACCACGGTGGATTCACCGGTCAGAATAGCCTCTTCCACGCGTAAATTATGCGCTTCGATTAAGCGCATATCCGCCGGAATACGATCTCCTGCGCGCAACACAATAATATCGCCCGGGACGATTTCCGTCGTCGGGATAGTTTCATGGTTGCCGTTACGAATAACGCGCGCCTCGCTGGAGAGCATATTGCGAATACTCTTCAGGGATTTTTCCGCGTTACTTTCCTGAATGTGGCCAATTAAGGCATTGATTACCGCCACGCCCAGAATAACCAGCGTATCAACCCAGTGTCCCATTACTGCCGTTAATACGGCGGCTGCCAGCAGGACGTAAATCAGGACATCGTTAAAATGCGCGAGAAAACGCAGCCAGCCCGGCTTGCCTTTTTTCTCTGGCAGCGCGTTCGGGCCATGTTTCTGCAAACGCGCCTGCACCTCGGCGCGGTCCAGGCCATTAGCCTGGCTCTGCGCCTGAGCAAGCACCTGCTCTACGGTCTGCTGGTACGCCTGCCCGCCTGCGGGTGGCATATTCTGCGAGAAATTTTTTTTGGTCATGGTATTTTTCCTTCAATATCCGGTGGACGGAAGCCGGAATTCCTTTCTGGCTTTAAATAATTCATTTTTAAGTCTTGCGGGTTAAATTGATCTACCGCAATATATTGACTACCCGGTTATTCAAAACTGATTAAAATTATTTCGACGCGTTGATTTTTACAAAATATTTCTAAACCAACACTAAACGAGGAGGAAGCATGTTTGGTATTTATCGCGGACGGCGTCTGGCGTTATACATTGTCGCAGCCATTGTTATTGCGACGTTAATTGGATATAGCACCTATAGCTTTGTAAAATTATTTTCGTGAGAAAGACGTTTATTTACATAACGCGATATTAATTTAATCGCCCCGAAAATATTATCTGTTTTCTGTTATTAATTCGCAGAATAACGGTGGCCTTTCACCCAATTTTGCCAGCGGGGATGATATTGCTTTACGTTTCAGGATGCCGGACAATGACATTTTTAACTGACGATTAACATTACGATGAAACACCCGTTAGAATCGCTGCTCACAGCAGGGGGCATTTTGCTGATGGCCCTGCTCTCCTGCCTGCTGTTACCTGCGCCGTCGCTGGGTCTGGTGCTGGCGCAGAAGCTGGTTCAGACCTTTCATATGGTCGATCTGAATCAGCTGTACACCATTCTGTTCTGTCTGTGGTTTTTGGTGCTCGGCGCCATCGAATTCTTTATCCTGCGTTTCATCTGGCGCCGCTGGTTTTCACTGGCGTCGTAAGCCAGTGAGATCGCGCATCCCGTGGATCAGCGCTTCACACCAGGCCGCGTAGTCGTGGCCGCTGGATGAGGGGTGGAAGCTGACGCGGTAGCCTTTTTTCCTCAGCACCTGTTCAAAATCATGCGTGGTGCGATAGATGCCGCCGCCCGGCCCCGCGGTTTCAAACTTCCCGGCCTGTAACCAGAAGCGCACCGGATACGGTGGAGACTGTTGGTACTGACGCGTCAGCCAGCCCGGGGCGTCACCTTCCGGCGCCCACCAGTAAGAACCGGAAAGGCTCAGCACGTTGCCAAACAGGCGCGGATAGCGCAGCGCCACCCATGAAGAGGCAATTCCCCCGTAGCTGGATCCTGCCAGTACGGTTTTCTGCCGCTGCATGCCGATGCCCTTCCCCCGCAGCCACGGCAGCAGCTCGTGCGCCATAAAGTCAGCAAAATCCGGGTTCGGCGGCAGCTCGTTGCCGCGGCGCGCGTGATCGAGGCTGTCGATAAACACCACGTTAATCGGCGGCAGGTGATGCCGGGCAATCAGACCGTCCAGCACGTTGGCAAAATGGTATTCGTCCTGATAAATCTGCCCGTCGAACAGAATTAACGTCCAGCGTGCGGGCTGTGCGCCGCGCGGTTTGTAGATCATCACGTCGCGGGCGTTGCCAAGGATGTGGCTGGAAAAACTCTGACGGCTCAACGTCCCGTGTACCAGCGGCTGTGCCGTAGCCCGAACGGAGCAGTAGCGCGCCGGGCTGAGATCGAGCAGCGAATAGCGATTCCAGCGATCGGTCTTCTGCTCCCCGAAGGTATTCGGGTTAAGCGGATCGGCCTGCGCGCTTACCAGGATGGCGCGGCGTTGATCGCGTGTGGAACCCTCGACGATCGGCACATCGGGCGCGAGCTTGTACTGCATTACCGTATCAGAGGGGACTACATAGCTGCGGAACCAGACGTCGCTGTTGCCCAGGCGGAACAGCGGATCGTGATCCCCCGCCGGCGAGCCGAGAATGAAGACGTTATCCCGCGCGCCGCGCCACAGAAAGGTCACGCGCTTATGGCTCGCATCTACCGGCTCCACCATCGGCGTTCCCCGTCGACGCTGCGCCTGCCAGAACGCCTCGGTACTTCCACCGGCAGAAATGACGCTTGCCAGCGCCTTCAGCGTCGGGCTTTCAGGCGCCAGCATCTGCACGCGTGGTAACGGAGAGGTCTCTTTCATCCGCCACTGAAAACGCCACGGCTTACCGGCTTCTCCGTGTAGCATCAGCGAGGTGTTCTGTTTCACCGGCAGGGCAAACAGCAGCGTGTGTTCCCCGTCCGCAGGACCATTTTCGATCAGCGTGCGGATGCGGCGGTTTTGCCCATCAAGCAGGCGCGCATCCGTCACGTCATTCAGCGTGGCGGAAACATAGTTTTCACCCAGTTCAGGCAGGGAGAAGCAGACTTCGCCGCTGGCATCAAACTTTCCCTGAATATCGCCCTGCCGGGACGTCTGCTCGCACGTTGCCGCCACGGCGGGCAGCGCGCCGATCCCCAACAGCAACCCACTCCATACCCTCTTCATTACCGCTTGTTCCCCAACGAAATTTGTTAACAACGCTAATGCAAATGGTAATAATTTGCAATATCATCAACGGGGATTTACCGGTGATTTTATGGCGATAGCAACCAAGGACGTTCAATAAAAATGTTTAAAAATAATAAGATAATGCGGCTCTGGCTGCTGAGTCTGGCGACGACCAGCGTCGCGGCTCAGGCAGAAACGAAAGAAGAAACGATTACGGTGACGCAGGGCGTGAGTGAAGAGCCCACTGCGCCCGTAAAAGGCATTGTGGCGACGAAAACGCTCTCCGCCACCAAGACCAGCGCGGAGATCGTGAAGACGCCGCAGTCGGTATCGGTGATCACCCGCGATCAGATGAACATGCAGGACGTCACCTCCGTTTCGCAGGCGCTGCGCTACTCGGCGGGCGTGTTTACCGAGTACCGGGGCTCGTCTAACCGTAACGACGAGGTGTTTGTGCGCGGCTTTAGCTACGTGCCGAAATTCCTCGACGGCTTAAGCTTTGGCGCAACGGCCTCATCACAGACGGGCACAGTTGACCCGTGGCTGCTGGAGCGCGTGGAGCTGGTGCGCGGCCCGGCCTCGGTCCTGTTTGGACAGGTGAATCCGGGCGGGTTAATCAGCATGACCAGCAAGCGCCCGACGGCGGAGGCCATTCACAACGTGCAGTTCCGCACCGGCAATAACGATCTCGCCGAAGGTGCGTTTGATTTCGGCGGCAGGCTGAGCGACGACGGCCGCGTGCTGTATCGCGTGAACGGTATCGCCCGTACGCAGCATAATCAGGTGGACGATTATAAAGAGACGCGGATGGCGATCGCCCCGGCAATCACCTGGTACCCGAACGATCAGACCCGCTTTACGCTGCTGACCAGCTACCAGAAAGATCCGGATGCCGGATACCGCAACTTCCTGCCCGCGTATGGCACGGTGAAAAGTGCCGACGGGAAGTACATCCCGCGCGATTTTAACGTCAGCGATCCGAATTACAATCAATCCTGGCGCGAGCAGACGATGATTGGCTACGAGCTGGAACACCAGTTCGCCGACAACCTCACCTTCCGCCAGAACGCCCGTTACGCCACCATCAAGCAGAAATATCGTTATCTGGTTTACGCCAACAGCGCGGCCAACAGCACGGTGTTGACCCGTCGCGCCCAGCGTGAAGCGCGCACGACCAACGAATTTGGCCTTGATAACCAGCTGGAATATCAGCTGGAGACCGGAAGCGTCAGCCACACCCTGCTCGGCGGGTTTGATTACAAGACCAGCAAGGATAAACAGCTGCTGGCGCGCGGGAGCGGCTCACAGTATGACCTTGACTGGACAAACCCGGTTTACGGCGTGAACGTGGATGAAAGTACCTTCAAAACGGCGTCCGACGAGCAGCAAAATCTCGACCAGATGGGCCTGTATCTTCAGGATCAGATGAGCTGGAATAACTGGGAGTGGCTGGTTTCCGGGCGCTACGACTGGAGCGAAGTGCGTACCAGCGACTTCACCGATAACAGCGTTACGCAGCAGAACGACAGCAAATTTACCTGGCGCACTGGCCTGCTGTACGCGTTTGATTCTGGCCTGTCGCCGTACATCAGCTACAGCACCTCGTTTGAACCGAACCTGCAAACCAACCGTGCGCCGGGCGTTGCGCCATTCAGGCCTACTACCGGGGAGCAGACCGAGATTGGCGTGAAATATCAGCCGGTCGACACCACGCTGATGACCTTGGCGCTGTACGATTTAACTCAGAACAACGTCGCGACCTATAACAGCGCTGAAGGCTGGTTCGAAAATGCGGGCAAGGTGCGTTCGAAAGGCGCTGAAGCGGAAATCCACGCCACGCTGATGGATAACATCAACCTGATTGGCTCCTACACTTACACCGATGCAAAAACCGAAAGCACCACGGTGGCGGGAACTGAAGGCAAAACGCCTGCGCGCATTCCGGCACATATGGCATCGGCGTTCGCCAGCTATACCGTTCCGGGCGGCGCGCTGAAGAGCCTGACCGCTGGCGTGGGGATGCGCTACATCGGCACCAGCTACGGCGATGCGAAGAATACCTTCAAGGTGCCATCGGTGGATCTGTATGACGCGATGCTGCGCTACGACCTGGGCGAGATGAACCGCAGCCTGAAAGGGGCAAGCGCGCAGTTCAACGTCAATAACGTGGCAGACACAAAGTATGTGGCGTCGTGCGCAAGCGATACGGCGTGCTTCTACGGGATTGGCCGGACGGTGACGGCGACGGTGAATTACAGCTGGTAAGCATGGTGCGGTCTGATCCCCTCACCCTAACCCTCTCCCCATAGGGGAGAGGGGACGATTACGCCCTCGCCCCTTTGGGGAGAGGGCCGGGGTGAGGGGATGTTTTTCAGTGCGCCCGACCGTGGTTTTCTTTGCGGTACGCACCGGGCGGCTGGTTGAAGGTGCGGGTAAAGATGCGGGTAAACGTCTGCTGCGAGTCAAACCCGTAGCGCAGGCAGATATCGTACACGCGCTCGTCTGATTCACGCAGATCGCGCGCCGCCATCAGCAGCTTGCGTTCGCGGATGTAGCGCCCCAGACTTTCGCCTTTGTACTGCATAAACAGACGCTGTAAATGCCATTTTGAGTAACCCGCATGGCGGGCAATCTCTTCGATGCGTAACGGCTGGTGTAGATTGTCATCAATCCATTCGACAATCGTATCAATGACCTGAGCGGAAATCGTCATACTGCTCTCCCCCTCTGCTTCTCGCTTAAACATTATTCCCACCACTCGCGAAATTGTTGCGTGGTATCACTCACCCGCACGGGCTCGCCCAGCTCCGGCGTCAGCAGCCGGTAGTTTTTATCCTTGCTGGCTTTCGCCAGCTGGATCAGTGGATCGTTCCAGGTATGTTTCGCCAGCACAAAACGCCCGTTATGTCCCGGTACGACCGCTTTGGCATTGAGATCTGCCGAGGCCTGCGCCGTTTCCGCCGGATGCATATGGATGTACTTCCAGTCCTGGTCGTACTGCCCGTTTTCCATAATGGCTAAGTCCACTCCGCCAAACTGCTCGCCAATAGCCTTGAAGTGCGGGCCGTAACCGGAGTCTCCGCTGTAGTAAACCTTTCGCTCTGGGGTAACAAACATAAAGCTCCCCCACAGGGTCTGGTTACGCTTAATGCCGCGCCCGGAAAAATGGCGCGCGGGCAGAACATGTACCGTCAGCGCATCGCTGATATGCACCGACTGGTTCCAGTCCCGCTCGTCGATTATCTCCGGGGTCATCCCCCAGTAGCGCAGATGCGAACCCACGCCCAGCGGCGTGACCACGCGCTTAACCTTCGGCAGCAGCGCCTTGATGGTGGCGTAATCCAGATGGTCATAGTGATCGTGGGAGATAATCAGCAGGTCGATCTCCGGCATGCTCTCCGCACGCCACGGGTACTCCCCCGCAAATGCTTTATTGAGAAACGAGAACGGTGCGGCGTAGCTACTCAGAACCGGATCGATCAGGATGCGTTTCCCTGCCAGCTGCATATACCAGGAGGAGTGGCCGAGCCACACCAGCGTGTCCTGTTCAGGCGACAGGCTAGCCAGATCGGTTTTCACCAGCGGCAGCGGCTGCGCAGGACGGGCGTTTTCGGTTTTACGGGTAAGGAACTGCCACCACGCCACCAGCATATTTTGTTGTCCGGTAAAGCCCGGCGTAGGGAGCGTGTTATGGAATTGCCCGTCGCGATAGTGCGGAGAGGCTTCCACTTCAGAGAGCTGCGCACCCTGCGGTGGCTGGCCAAATCCGGCATTCAGTACAAACGGTAAACTGGCAGCTGAAGCAATAATCATGACTAACACCACGCAGATGAATAGAGGCTTTTTCATTTCCTGACCCGCCTACGCGCCCCATCCGATGGTTTGCGCGGGTGATACTTGATTATGAGTGAGTAAGCACTCATTATAGATAGGATGATTACTCCGTCAAGAAGGTTTTCGATCTTTGACATTCCGCGTTGCAGCGTATCAAGGCTCGTGTTTCAATCAGGGCTTTTACAATTGACGGGAGGAAAAATTTAGTGGCACGTCCGAAGAGTGAAGATAAAAAACAGGCCTTACTGGAAGCAGCAACGGCTGCGTTTGCGCAGTCAGGTATTGCCGCCTCAACGGCGTTAATTGCCCGTAATGCGGGCGTCGCTGAAGGGACACTGTTTCGCTACTTTGCTACCAAAGACGATCTGCTGAATGCCCTCTACCTGCATCTGAAGCAGGATCTCTGCCAGACCATGCTGGCGAATCTCGATCGCACCATCACCGAGCCAAAAGAGCATACCCGCAATATCTGGAACAGCTATGTGGACTGGGGCATTCGTAACCCCCTGGCGCATGCGGCTATCCGTCAGATTGGCGTCAGTGAAAAGCTGAACGCCGAAACCGAGCAGGCGGTGAAAGACATGTTCCCGGAACTGCATGAACTGTGTCGTCGTTCGATCCGCCCGGTGTTTATGTCTGACGAGTTTAAGACCTTCGGTGATGCAATGTTCTTATCGCTGGCTGAAACCACCATGGAGTTTGCCGCCCGCGATCCGTCCCGTGCCGTCGATTTTAAAGCGCTGGGCTTTGAAGCCATGTGGCGCGGGCTTGCTGAGGAAGATAACCATGGACAGTAAATCCTTGCAGGAACATGCCAGACGCGTCGCGCTGGAGATGCCTTTTACCGAACATTGCTGGCCGTTTGGCCCGGAGTATGACGTGTTTAAGGTGGGCGGGAAAATTTTTATGCTGATGGCGACCGCACACGATCGGGCCCACGTCAGCCTGAAATCCGATCCGGAAAAATCGCTACTCAATCAGCAGATCTACCGTGGCGTGGAGCCCGGTTACCATCTGAATAAAAAACACTGGATCTCCCTTTATGGCACGGACGACATCACGCCTGAACTGGTCACCGACCTGATTACGGATTCGTGGAATCTGGTCGTTGATAAACTGCCGAAAAAAGATCAGAAGTGGATTCGCCCAGCCTGATTGTTCGTCTCAGACGAACAGAATAAGCGCTCGAATCGCACTTATCTTTTCCCGCTTCGCGCGGTAATCTGCTTTCCTTTCACGCCCGCCCGCGGGCGAATTTCATCACCAGGAGTTGTTATGGATATTATTTCTGTCGCCCTGAAACGCCACTCTACCAAGGCGTTCGACCCAGCCAAAAAACTGACCGCAGAAGAAGCGGAAAAAATCAAAACGCTGCTGCAATACAGCCCGTCCAGCACCAACTCCCAGCCGTGGCACTTTATTGTTGCCAGCACTGAAGAGGGTAAAGCGCGCGTGGCAAAATCCGCGGCGGGCACCTATGTGTTTAACGAACGCAAAATGCTGGATGCCTCTCACGTAGTAGTGTTCTGCGCGAAAACCGCGATGGACGATGCCTGGCTTGAGCGCGTTGTCGATCAGGAAGAAGCCGATGGCCGTTTCAACACGCCAGAAGCAAAAGCCGCGAACCACAAAGGCCGCTGCTATTTTGCCGACATGCACCGCGTGGATCTGAAAGATGACGACCAGTGGATGGCGAAGCAGGTTTACCTGAACGTCGGCAACTTCCTGCTGGGCGTGGCCGCGATGGGCCTGGATGCGGTACCAATCGAAGGGTTTGACGCCGCGATCCTCGACGAAGAGTTTGGCCTGAAAGAGAAAGGCTTCACCAGCCTGGTGGTGGTCCCGGTCGGGCATCACAGCGTGGAAGATTTCAACGCCACGCTGCCGAAATCTCGCCTGCCGCTGAGCACGATTGTGACTGAGTGCTAAGCGCTTCTGGCACGCCGGCTATCGGCGTGCCCGTTTTCAGTAAAGCGTTATCTGCGGATGCTTAACCCCGCACACCAGCGCATAACGCGTTAATGTATCGAGACTCGCCCGGGTAATATTTGCTTCCATTCTTGATACCGTCGGGGCGCTGACGCCCATCCGCTCCGCCACCTGGGCGCGCGTCAGACCAGCATGATTGCGCCATTGCGCCAGCATCTCCCGCAGACGCTCCTTGCGCTCTTCTGCATCAAAGGAAGCCTGAACTTCTGAATCGCTTAACAGTTCAGCTCTGAGTTCATCCCAGTCAATAATCTTCTTGCTCATCCAACATCTCCTGTTGTCGTTTCAGTGCCAGACGGAGTTCAGCAGAGGGCGTTTTTTGCGTCTTCTTGATAAACACCCGCAGGCAATGAGAGGATCTCCTCCCTGACTGCCGCATGAACGATAAGTCTGAACACTGTATGTCATCCCTGATAATATTAGCATGTAAGGCAATTTGCATTAAAGGCTAATTTTGCCTTTCGTGATTCACCTTACCAGCTTATTCCAGGCAGGACCGGATCAGCGTTGATTCCCTGAAAGCCCCTCGCAAAAAATTTATATCCCCTGCTCCGCCAGCCACGCCATCGCCCTCTCCCCTGCCTCATCCACGGGTAAATAGACCAGCAGCCGCGATCCGTTTCGCGGGGCGGAGTACCAGTACATCTGCTGGAGATGAAAATCCCCCAGCTCGGGATGGGTGAACAGCTTGAGCTGGTTCTCCACGCCGCGCACGTCGTTACGCTGGTGCCACAGGGTTTTGAACTCTTCGGACACCGCAAAAAAACGCGCCAGCTTCGCTTCCCAGAGCGGGTCGCCACGGTGCTCAGCCATTGCCGCGCGGAAGTAGGAGACGAAAATCGGCAGCACGTCGTCACGTTTGCCGAGCCGCGCGCGCCACGCCGGATGGGTGAGGAACAGGTAAATACAGTTGCGATCTTCCGGCGGAATACCGTTGAAATCGACGCCCATCAGGTGTCCGAAGCTGTCGTTCCACGCCACGATATCAAAGTTCGGTTTCTGAATGCTGGCGGGTTTCGGCATCAGGGTATCCAGCAGGCGACGCGTGCCTTCGCTGATCCCCTCACAGCACACCGCCTGCGGGGCTTCGCCCGGCGGCAAACCGGCGAGCACAAAAAGATGCCGGGCTTCGGTCGGGGTGCATTGCAGCGCTTTTGCGATGGCGGCCATCACCGCGCTGGACGGATTGACGTCCCGACCCTGTTCCAGCCAGGTGTACCAGGTCACGCCGACATCCGCGAGCATCGCCACCTCTTCCCGGCGCAGGCCCGGCGTGCGGCGGCGGCCGCTGCGCGGTAAGCCGAGGCGCTGCGGATCGAGGCTTTCGCGCCGGGCACGCAAAAACGCGCCCAGCTGCTTGCGGGTGTCATCCTGGAGAGAGGTGACAGGTTCAGACATCAGCGCCATAACATCTCCTGCATGGTAGTGTCAGTACCAGTATAAGTAAGAACTGGTACCCGTTTATCAGATGATTGATGCTACGACTCTACGCTGTTTGACGCAATGGAGTCACCATGAATACGTCAGTTGTTTCACCGGGTCGTGCGGGCCTGATATTGCTGTTAACCGGCCAGATGCTGCCGTTGATTGATACCTCAATCACCAACGTGGCGCTGGATTCCATCACCCATTCGTTACACGCCACCGCCACTGAACTGGAGCTGATCGTCGCCCTCTACGGCGTGGCCTTTGCCGTCTGCCTGGCACCCGGCAGCAAGCTGGGCGATAACCTTGGCCGCCGTCGCCTCTTTATGTGGGGCGTGGCGTGTTTTGGCCTGGCCTCACTGCTGTGCGGCATGGCGGGCAATATCGAACAGTTGCTTGGCGCGCGCATTATTCAGGGTGCGGGCGCCGCGCTGATCATGCCGCAAATTCTCGCGACGTTGCATGTGACGTTAAAAGGAACGGCACACGCCAGAGCGATCAGCCTGTTCGGGGGTATCGGCGGTATTGCATTTATCGTCGGCCAGATGGGTGGCGGCTGGCTGGTGTCGGCGGACATCGCCGGGCTGGGCTGGCGCAACGCCTTCTTTATCAACGTGCCGATTTGTCTGGTGGTGCTGGCGCTGAGCCGTCGCTACGTGCCGGAAACCCGCCGCGACACGCCGTCGCGCATTGACTGGACCGGGACTGTCCTGCTGACGGCAATACTGTGCTGTCTGCTGTTCCCGATGGCGCTCGGCCCGCAGTGGCACTGGTCGTGGCCGCTGAAGGCCGCACTGCTGGCGATTGTGCCGCTGGTCTGTGTAATGGTGCTGAACGCGCGCAAAAAAGAGCGTGAGAATGCCCACCCGCTCATCGCGCCGCGCCTGTTGCAGCTGCGCAGCATCCGCTTTGGCGTGCTAATCGGGATACTCTTTTTCAGCGTCTGGTCCGGGTTCATGTTCTGTATGGCGCTGACCATGCAAAGCGGTCTGGGGATGGCGCCGTGGCAGTCCGGGAACAGCTTTATCGCGCTTGGCGTCACCTATTTTATTTCTGCCTGGTTCGCCCCACGCCTGATTGCCCGCTACAGCACCAGCGCCATCCTGCTGACCGGACTTGCGATTCAGCTTGTCGGTCTGGTGGCGTTGATCGCCACGTTCCGTCACTGGGGAATGCAGAATACCGCGCTGACGCTGGCCCCGGCCACCGGGCTGGTGGGTTACGGGCAGGCGCTGATTGTAAACAGCTTCTACCGTATCGGGATGCGTGATATTCAGCCTGACGACGCGGGGGCCGCGAGCGCGATTTTAAGCACGCTGCAACAGGCTGCGCTGGGGCTTGGCCCGGCCATTTTCGGCGCGATTTTGCTGCACGGGCTGCAAAATCATCACGGAGATTACACCCAGGCGGTCAATGTCTTCCTGATGGTGGAAACGGCCATGATGGTGGTGCTGGCGCTGGCCACGCTGCGTATGCGCCATCGTCTGTGTTTACCGGTCGTCAAGGCCTGTCCGGCGACAAAATAAAACTGCCTGAATTTGCATAATAGATCCGCAGCCGCCATTATGGGGCTGCATCAATACAGGAGACGTTATGCAGGAATTAATTGCTCAGGTTGAAGAGTTAGGGATTGAAATTAATCACACCACCTCTTTAGTGATTATCTTTGGTATTATTTTTCTTACGGCCATTATCGTTCATTTTATTCTGCACAAAGTGGTGCTGCGCGCATTCGAGAAACGCGCCCAGGCCAGCAGCCATTTATGGTTGCAGATCATTACGCAGAACAAGTTATTTCACCGTCTGGCGTTTACCCTCCAGGGGATAATCGTCAACGTTCAGGCGGTTCTGTGGCTGCAAAAAGGCAGCGAAGCGGCGGAATTACTTACCACCTGCGCGAAATTGTGGGTGATGGTTTATGCCCTACTCTCCTTCTTCTCGTTGCTGGACGTGATTTTCAATCTGTCGCAGAAAATGGCCACCGCGTCACAGCTGCCGCTGAAGGGGATATTCCAGGGCATCAAGCTGGTGAGCGCCATTCTGGTGGGGATACTAATTATCTCCCTGCTGATCGGTCAGTCACCCGCCATTCTGATAAGCGGCCTGGGTGCGATGGCTGCCGTTCTGATGCTGGTCTTTAAAGACCCGATACTCGGCCTGGTGGCCGGTATTCAGCTCTCCGCCAACGACATGCTCAAGCTCGGCGACTGGCTGGAGATGCCGAAATACGGCGCCAACGGCACGGTGACCGACATCGGCCTGACCACCGTTAAAGTGCGCAACTTCGATAACACCATCACCACCATCCCGACCTGGGCGCTGGTGTCCGATGCGTTCATCAACTGGAGCGGCATGTCCGCCTCCGGTGGTCGCCGCATCAAGCGCAGCCTGAATATCGATACCACCAGCATTCATTTCCTCGACGAGCAGGAGCAGCAAAAACTGATTCAGGCGAAACTGCTGAAGCCGTATCTGGCGGCGCGTCATGAGGAAATTAACCTGTGGAATCAGCAGAACGGCGAAGGGGAATCGGTATTAAACCTGCGCAAGATGACCAATATCGGCACCTTCCGTGCCTACCTGAATGAATATCTGCGCAACCACCCGCGTATTCGTAAAGATATGACGCTGATGGTGCGCCAGCTCGCGCCGGATGCCAACGGGCTGCCGATTGAAATATATGCCTTTACCAACACGGTGATCTGGGCGGAATACGAAGATATTCAGGCCGACATCTTCGATCATATTTTCGCGGTGGTGGATGAATTTGGCCTGCGTATTCACCAGTCGCCAACCGGAAACGATATTCGCTCGCTGGCTGGCGTCATCGCCAGATAATCAGGTGCTGGCGCGGGAAATAAAGCGCCAGTCCATCATGACCCTCTCCGTGGGCGCATCCGGGTTGTCGATCTTATTTAACAGCAAATTGACTGCCTTGCGCCCGATATCCCGCGACGGTTGTTCAATGGTGGTGAGAGAAACCATCTCCGCCAGCTCGGTGCCGTCAAAGCCGACCACCGCGATATCTTCTGGCACCCGCAGCCCTGCCTGCTGAATGGCGCGCAGCGCCCCCGCCGCCAGCGTATCGGAAACGGCAAACACCGCATCCGGCGGGTTTGCTTTTAGCAGGTTTTGCATCGCCGCCATGCCCGCACCAGAGCTGAGCTCACTGGCGTACTCCACCGCCTGATAGTCCAGATCCCGCAGGTGGATCACGCTCTTGTAGCCGCGTTCGCGCAGGCGGGCATATTTGTAGCTGAGATCGTGGTTGATCATCGCGATACGCTTGCGGCCGCCGTCGGCCAGCTGGCTGACGGCATGCTGTGAAGCGTCCACATCATTGATGCCGACGCAGGAGACCGCGCCCGCATCGGCATATTCGGCGCACTGCACCCACGGCGCGTTGCCAATCAGCGCGGCCAGTTCCGGCAGTTTCGAGAATGCATCCATGGTGATAATGCCGTCGACGATTTTGCCGGAGAGCAGGCTTAAGCCCGAGCGGGAGCGCTCAATATCCGAGCCGGAGTTGCACAGCAGAATGCGATAGCCGTTCTTTTCCGCCTCGGCTTCGATGCCCTTCACCACTTCGGCGCAGAACGGGTTGGCAATGTTGGACACCATCACCAGGATCATATAGCTGCGGGCGGTGCGCAGCTGACGGGCGAGCAGGTTTGGCTGGTAGTTGCTCTCCTGAATCGCCCGCAGAACGCGCTCGCGGTTTTTCGCCTTCACGGTGTCGCTGTTATTCAGCACGCGGGAGACCGTCGCCACGGAGACCCCGGCCAGCTGAGCGATTTTCTGAATTGACATAGCGACGACACATCCTGCGGTTAGCGTTTTGTGCAGGCTACCATAAATTTATTGCCCGGCGAACCGGGCAACGCGTTATTGTTCCACGCGCACCCAGCGCTGCTGCTGATGGCTTTTCACAATGGCATCAATGATATACATCACGTTTGCGCCATCGTGAAACGTCGCAAACTGCGGCGTATCCGGCATCGCGCCCGCCTGCACGGCGCGGTAGAACTGCGCCATCATATTTTTGAAGGCGTCCGGCCAGCCTTCGATATGTCCGCCGGGGAAGTGGGCGCTGTCGGCCACGTCAGGGTTCATCAGGCCTGGATCGTCGGTGAGCGTCTGGTTTGCCCGCGCGCGATGGCCGATCCACAGCTGCTGCGGGATTTCCTGATCCCACGCCACCGACTGCTCGCTGCCGTTAATTTCAAAGGTCAGGCGGTTTTTTCGCCCCGCGCTCACCTGCGAGACGCTAAAGCTGCCCTTGCTGCCGTCGTCAAAGCGGAACAGCACCGAGCCAAAATCTTCGGTGGTGACCGGTTTGACTTCATACTCCGCCTGCTCGTCATGGGAGAAGGTCTGATGACCACCCGCGCTGGCCTTGCGCCTCGGCCAGACGATGGATAAATCAGCCATCACCTCGGTAATGCGCCTGCCTGTCACATACTGTACCGTATCGCACCAGTGGGAGCCGATATCCGCCACCGCGCGCGATGCGCCGCCGAGCGCGGCATCCACCCGCCAGTTGTAGTCGGTTTCCAGCAGCATCCAGTCCTGCAAATAGCTGCCGTGCGAGGCGAACAGCCGCCCGAGGGTGCCCGCGCGCATCATGCTCGCCGCCTGTCGCACCATCGCAAACTGACGATAGACAAAGCTCACGCCATGCACCACGCCCGCCTGCTCCGCCAGCGCCACCAGCTCGCGCGCCTCGTCCGGCGTCATGCACAGCGGCTTTTCGGAAAACACGTGCTTGCCCGCGCGCAGGATCTGGCGGTTAATCTCCGCGTGCAGGTGGTTCGGCGTGCAGTTGTGCACCGCATGCAGATTGGGGTGCGCGAGCAGTTCTTCCACGCTGGCGTAAGCATGCGGGACATTTAGCTGGCGCGCCTTTTCCTGCGCCTTAACGAGCGAACCGTCGCAGAGCGCGACCACCTGCACAAACCCGAGACGCCTGAGCGCCTCGATGTGTGCCGGGCCAATAAACCCGCTGCCGATAATCCCGACGTTAATCATGGCAGCCCCCTGCGGCGAAATCATCAAACGCCCGTCCGGAAACGGGAATAATGTGGCGGCGGATAAATTCGCTGCCCTCACTCGCGCCGGTATCGCCATCCTTCAGGCAGCACTCCCACTCCAGCACCGCCCAGCCGTCGTAGTCGTACTGGGTCAGCTTGCTGAAGATGCCCTTAAAGTCGATTTGCCCGTCGCCGGGCGAGCGAAAGCGTCCGGCGCGGTTGATCCACGGCTGGTAGCCGCCGTAGACGCCGCTGCGCCCGCTGGGGCGGAACTCCGCGTCCTTCACGTGGAACGCTTTAATGCGCGCATGGTAGAGATCAATAAAGGCCAGATAGTCCATCTGCTGAAGCAGCATATGGCTCGGGTCGTAGAGAATGTTGCAGCGCGGATGGTTATCCACCAGCGCCAGAAAACGCTCGAAGGTCACGCCGTCGTGCAGATCTTCCCCCGGATGCAGCTCAAAGCAGACGTCCACCCCCTGCTCGTCGAAGGTATCCAGTATTGGCCGCCAGCGGGTTGCCAGCTCCTCGAACGCTTCCTGAAAACGCTGCTCGTTATGCGGCGGCCACGGATAGAAAAACGGCCACGCCAGCGAGCCGGAGAAGGTCGCGTGCGCCTTCAGCCCTAATCGGGCCGAGGCGACCGCCGCCTGCTTCAGCTTTTCCGTCGCCCACGCCCGGCGCGCCGCCTCGTTACCGCGCACGGCGGCGGGTGCGAAGTGGTCAAACGCCTCGCTGTAAACCGGATTCACCGCCACGAGCTGCCCTTCCAGATGGGTCGACAGCTCGCTGATAACCAGCCCGTGTGCGGCCAGCCTGGCGGTGATGTCGTCGCAGTAGGCCTGGCTCTCTGCGGCTTTCTCGACGTCAAAGATGTGCGGATGGTTGCAGGGGATCTGCACCGCCTTATAACCTTTACCTGCCGCCCATTCAGCAAGCCCGTCGAGCGAATTAAACGGCGCTTCTGCGCCAATAAACTGCGACAGAAAAATGCCGGGTCCTTTCATTGTCCTCATACCACCTCCTGAACGTTACGCCTTGTCATCGTCATACTTAAACGTGAGAAGGAAAATCAGCGCGATCGCCGCGGCAGCCACCGCCGGGATCCACCAGAATGTGACCCACGCCTGCGGCACGGTCTGTCCTGCCACCAGGTGGTTGTAGAGCGCGCCGGAAATCTGAGAGCCGAGCAGCATGCCGATGCCGTAGGTGAACATCACGATCATGCTCTGCGCCTGGCCTTTGACCTTTTCGCCCGCCACGCGGTCGGTATAGATAAAGCCGACGACAAAGAAGAAATCGTAGCAGACGCCGTGCAGCAGAATGCCGAGGTACAGCAGAATGCGCCCCTCTTCGCTGACGCCCAACGCGAACATGGCATAACGCACGAACCACGCCAGCATGCCGATCAGCAGCATGACTTTCACGCCCAGGCGGCGGAACAGCAGAGGAATAACCAACATGAAGACGATCTCAGACATCTGCCCGAAGGACATGGCGGTGCTGACGTCGGCAATGCCGGCATCCGCCAGATACGAGGCGGTGTAGGCGTAATAGGTGCCGAGCGGGACAGAGATCAGCATCGCGCAGACGGAGAAGACGAAGAAGTGGCGGGTTTTAAGCAGCGCGAAGGCGTCCGCGCAGAAGAGATCCCGCACCTTAACCGGCAGGCCTTTTGCCGGCGCTGGCGTGTGCGGCAGCGTCAGGCTGTAGACCGCCAGCAGCACGGAGCTGACCGCCGCCACCTGGAAGATGGTGACGCTGGACGCCACGCCGGTGACGCCGATGAAAATGCCCGCCGCGATCCAGCCGATGGTGCCGAACACGCGCACTACCGGGAAGGTTTTATCCACGTTCGCCAGGCTGTGAAACGCAATGTTGTTGGTCAGCGCCAGTGTCGGCATATAGCAGAGCGTGTAGCCAAACAGCAGGCCAATCAGCAGCGCGCCATTCTCAGCAATCAGCGCCCCCGGCACGAACCAGAGGATCACCGCGCCCGCGAGGTGCATCACCGCCATCACCTTCTGCGAGGCGAAGAAGCGGTCCACCAGCATCCCGAGCACGAACGGCGAAAGAATGGAAGCGATGGGCCCGGCAGAGAACGCGTCGCCAATCAGCAAAGACATGTTGTGCCGGGTCATCACCAGGCCAAGCGTGACCGACCAGCTACCCCAGATAAAAAATTGCAGAAACATCATCAGCGACAGACGCGGCACCAGCAGCCGGTGTTGCGTTATCGCCTTTTCACTACTCTCAGTTGACACCATGATAAGCCTCACCCGGAAAAAAGTAATCGATTACAAAACAGTTCAAATAAAAAGTAATCGATTACAAAATAAAGATCCTGTGGATCGAAACGGAATTGGGAGGGGGGTCACGATAAAGGTGGAGTGATACTTTGTAGGCCCGGTAAGCGCAGCGCCACCGGGTGTGAAGGCAGGCAGTGTGGTGCGGTCTGGTTTGGTGCGGTCTGGTGCCCTCACCCCGGCCCTCTCCCACAGGGAGAGGGAGAAAACCGCGCTACTTTTTGCGCGAGAGCTTAAATGCAATAAACAGGAACACCACCCACACCGGCAGCAGCATCGCTGACAGGCGCATCTCATCCATGGTGCACATCAGCACCAGAATCAGGCCGAGGAAGGCGATACAGAGGTAGTTCCCCGCCGGATAGAGCAGCGCTTTGAACTGCGTCTCGCGCCCCTTGCGGCGCATCGCCGCGCGGAAGCGCAGGTGCGCCAGGCAGATCATGATCCAGTTAAGCAGCAGCGTGGCGACAACCAGCGCCATCAGCAGGCCAAACGCCTCTTTCGGCAGCAGATAGTTGATCAGCACCACCAGCGAGGTGATAGCGCCAGAAAGGAACAGCGAGTTGACCGGCACGCCGCGACGGCTGACGCGAGTGAGGAACTTCGGCGCGTTGCCTTGTACGGAGAGGCCAAACAGCATGCGGCTGTTGGAGTAAACCCCGCTGTTGTAGACCGACAGCGACGCCACAAGAATGACGAAGTTCAGCGCCGAAGCGACCACGTTGCTGTTCAAATCGTGGAAGATCATCACGAACGGGCTACTGTCAGATTTCACTTCCACCCACGGGTAGAGCGCCAGCAGCACCACCAGCGAGCCGATGTAAAACAGCAGGATACGGTACACCACCTGGTTGACCGCTTTCGGAATGCTTTTGTGCGGATCGCGCGCTTCAGCCGCGGTGATGCCAATCAGCTCCAGCCCGCCGAAGGAGAACATAATGACCGCCAGCGAGAGGATCAGCCCTTTCCATCCAGTCGCCAGGAAGCCGCCGTGCTGCCACAGGTTATCGATCGTGGCGCGCTCGCCGCCGTGGCCGGAGAACAGCAGCCACAGGCCAAAGCCGATCATGCCGATAATCGCCAGCACCTTGATCAGCGCGAACCAGAACTCGGTCTCGCCATACAGGCGGACGTTCACAAGGTTAACGGCGTTAATGATGATGAAGAAGGCCGCGGCCCAAATCCACGTTGGCACGTCCGGGAGCCAGTACTGCATATAGATGCCGGCGGCGGTCAGCTCCGCCATCCCCACCAGCACGAACATCACCCAGTAGTTCCAGCCGGAGAGGAAGCCTGCGAACGGGCCCCAGTATTTATAGGCAAAATGCGCGAATGAGCCTGACACCGGCTCTTCAACGACCATCTCGCCGAGCTGGCGCATGATCAGGAAGGCGATAATCCCGGCGATACCGTAACCCAGCAGCACCGCCGGACCGGCCATCTGAATAGCGGGCCCGATGCCGAGAAACAGCCCGGTACCGATTGCGCCGCCAAGGGCAATTAACTGAATATGTCGATTTTGCAAACCACGTTGCAGCGTCGGATTCTGATCCGACGAGGCTTCAGCGCTACCATGGCCTGAAGCGGATGACGCGTCTTTCACGCCCTACCCCTGTCTCTTTTTTAGAAGGGGCACGTTTTAACACTTCATGCTGGTGGTAGCAAGCTTAACGCCGGGCCAGCGCATGCGCCCGGCGGATAAACGTCACGACCCGATGATCCCGCCGTCCGCTTTGGTAATCACCACCGTTGACGATCGCGGACGCCCGTTCGGGCTGGCGTCTGGCCAGTTGGAAACAGCGCGCGGATTGGCCGGGTCGGTAATATCATCCCCGCCCTCCCCCGGATGCTGAATGTTGATAAACAGCGTGCGGTTGTCCGGCGTAAACGCAATGCCGGTGATTTCGCACCCGCGCGGCCCGGTCAGGAAACGGCGATACTCGTTGGTGCCCGGAATGGTGGCCACCATCTGGTTATTGCCCATCCCCTCGTAGGCTTTCTTATTGATGGTGCTGGAGGAAACGTCGGTCTGGATCCACAGCACGCCCTGGTGATCGAACGACAACCCATCCGGGCTGCCAAATGCCGCGCCCTGCATCGAGCCTTTGGCTTTGGGATCGTCGCCGTCGGTGCGCCCGGCCATGACCAGAATATCCCACTTAAAGCGTGCCGCGGCAGGATCGGCACCCTCTTCGTGCCAGTGCATGATGTGACCAAACACGTTATTAGCGCGCGGGTTGGCGGCATCCACCGGCGCCTTGCCCTCTTTACCGCGATCGCTGTTGTTGGTCAGCGTACAGTAGACGCTGCCGCTGGCGTGCGGATCGACGGCTATCCACTCCGGGCGATCCATTTTCGTCGCCCCCACCACGTCGGCCGCCAGACGGGTTTTAATCAGCAGATCGCCCTGGCTTGCAAAACCGTTGCTTTTATCCAGGCCATTTTGCCCGAAGATCAGCGGCAGCCAGTCGCCGCTGCCGTCCTCGTTGAACCTGGCGACGTACAGCGTGCCGGACGTCAGCAGCTGCATATTGGCTTCCCGGTTCGCGGGATCGTATTTTTTGTCGGAGACAAACTTATAGATGTACTCAAACTTCTGGTCGTCCCCCATGTAGACCACCACGCGATTATCGGCGGCGAGCGTGACGGCGGCCCCCTCATGCTTGAAGCGGCCGAGCGCGGTGTGCTTGCGCGGGGTGGAGGTCGGGTTGTAGGGATCGATCTCCACCACCCAGCCGAAACGGTTGGGTTCGTTAGGGGTTTTATCAACGCTGAACCGCTCATCCACCTCGTTCCAGCGGTACGATTCATCGCTGTCGCTGATGCCGTAGCGTTTTTCCAGCGGGTTGAGATCGGCTTTTTTGACAAAAATGTCCGACCAGTTCTCCTCGCAGGTGAGATAGGTGCCCCACGGCGTGTGGCCGTTGGCGCAGTTCTGCATGGTGCCCAGAACGCGTTCCCCCTGCGGGTCGGCGGCGGTTTTCATTAAATCCTGATGCCGCGCCGGGCCGGTAAGCTGCATCGGCGTATTGACGGTAATACGCCGGGCGAAGGAAGACGGACGCACCACCTCCCAGCCGCTGCCCGTTTTTTTCACTTCCACCACCGACACGCCCATCGCGTTCTGCCCCTTGCGGGCTTTGTCGAGACTCCAGTTCGCCGTACCGTCGGTAAACAGCATTCCGTTGTCGATGTACTCATGGTTCAGCGCCAGCAGTCCATGCTCCGGGTTTTGCGCCCCCTGCGGCAGGCTAAACCACGCCATGCCGTCGTGGTGCATGCCCGCCTGCACAGCCTGTTCGTCTGTGGTATTGCTGGCGTCCGGCTTAAAGGCCGGCATGTTGTCTTTGATCCCCGTCGGATCGCCCCAGCGATAGAACGGGCGGGCGATATAACCTTCCGGCACCCTGACCGTGTCTTCCGTAGAGACGTCGATGCTGGTAAAGCCCAGGGAAACCGCTTTTGCCAGCGCGGAAGGCTTCGATACCGCGGCAATGGCATTTTCGGGTGTGATCAGATACGGGAATGATACGGCAGCCCCCGCTACGGCCCCCATCTGGAGAAAACGGCGGCGCGAGAGGAACACTTCTGCAACCTCGGAGAATACCGGGTTAGCGCTGCGGTTACTGATATCGTCGCGATGTTCTTTTTTAAAAACGGATTTGAGGGGTCTGCCCATAGCGGCTTCCTGTCATTGGCCAAGAGGTAAGGTTGTGGCGACCAGTGTAAGAAGCTTTTATTACAATTTTATAACACGACAACGAAGGGATTGGGGCATCCCTGCCCCGGATAACGAGGTGGAACGCTTAGAACTCGTAGCCAACCGAGACCTTAAAGGTACGCGGCTCGCCCTGAGTAATGTAAGTACCGGAATCGTCCACGCTTGACCAGTAGTTCTCGTTGGTCACGTTGTCGATACCTGCCCGTACGGTCATCTGATTTTCATTGTGGTTCACCGCGAAGCGATAGCGCATGCCCAGATCCAGCGTGGTGTAGCTGTCCAGCTTTTTGCTGTTCGCAAGATCGGCATACTGCGTGCCGGAGTGGTTAACGCGCGCGGTCGCCGTCAGGCCTTCAATCGGCTTAATATCGTACTCTGCGCCCAGCACGGCGTAGAAGCTCGGAATACCGATCGCATCGTTGCCCTGATTGACGCCGTTTTTGGTTTTGGTCAGCTCGGCCTGCAACCAGGTGGCGCTGGCGTTCAGACGCATCCCGAGCATGGGCTCGCCGAAGACGTTCAGCTCCACGCCGCGGTTACGCTGTTCTGCATCCAGGCCGTAGTGACCGCTGTCGTCAAGGATCGCCGACGGCATTTTGATCTCAAACAGCGCCAGGGAGCCGCCCACGCGGCCAAAGTCCGCCTTTACGCCCACTTCGTTCTGCTTAGAGTGAACGATACCGGTGCTCTGGCCGTAGTTGTTTGCTGAGCGAGGCGCGGTTTCACCGGGCTGTAACGCCTCGGTGTGGTTGGCGTAGAGGGAAATTTCCTCCCACGGTTTATAGACTACGCCGTAGGTGGGCATCCAGCGGCTGCCGTCGAAACCGTCCGCGTCGTTTTCCGCACCGGTGATTTTGTTGTACCCGCGAATCACCACTTTCTGATGCCGCGCGCCTGCGGTGAACAGCAGCTTGTCATCCAGCACGCCCAGGGTATCACTCAGCAGCCAGCCTTGCGTGCGGGTGCGCCCGCTGGTCAGCGGATCGCTGTATTTGCCGCCTGAGCCGTTGAGGTTGGAGCTGTCCGGCATATCGACGCCGGTGTTGTGGTAGATGTTGGTGGTCGGATTATCCTTCGTCGCCGACATTTTCCACGCGATCTTTTCGTTTTTGGTCATCGCCGAATAGCCAACATTGACCTTGTGCGAGACGAATCCGGTAGTGAAGTTACCGCGAATGCCCGCCATGCCGCTGACAGAATCGCTGATGCGGTTGGTATCAAGACGGCTGACCACCGCATTACCGCTCTTATCGAGGAGCTTCGGCGCGCTGTAGATCCCTTCTTCGTGCGCGTGCTGCGCGCCGAGACCGGTATACGCCGTCCAGCTATCGGTGATGTCATACTCGCTGCGCCACATCCCGAACTCGTTTTCGATATCGCTGTAGGCCCACTTCTGCGAGAAGTTGCGATCGTTCTTCGGCGGTTCAGGCACAAAATCCACCGCCGAGATGTTGACGCTGGTCGGGCTGCCGTGGAAGGTTTTTTTCTGGTAGCCCAGGTCCAGCGAGGTGCGGAAACGGTCGCCTTTGTAATCCAGGCCGGTGGAGAGCAGCGTGGTGCGGCGGCGGTCATTCGGCACGCCGGTTTCCCCTTCGCGATGCACGAGGTTCACACGCGCGCCAAACTGGTCGTTATCGCCAAAGCGACGACCCGCATCCAGCGTGGTGCCAATCTGGGAATCCGAGGTGTAGTCCACACCCACTTTCGCCTGCGGGGTGTCGCCCGCGTGTTTTGGCTCAAGGTTGATCATCCCGCCCACGCCCGAGCTTGCGGCGCCGTTCATCAGGGAGTTGGCCCCTTTGAAGATCTCGATGCGGTCGACCATCTGGGCATCCACCACCTGACGTGGCAGTACGCCGGACAATCCGCCAAAGGTCATGTCGTCGCCGTCAAACTTCAGGCCGCGAATACGGAAGGTTTCCGCGCTGTTGCCGTAACCCTGAACGAACTGCACGCCCGCGTCGTTGGCAACCACGTCAGCAATGGTTTTCGCCTGCTGATCTTCCACCAGCTTCGAGGTGTAGCTGATGATATTGAATGGCACGTCCATGGCGTTCTGCTGACCGAGCATACCCATGCGCCCGCCGTTCGCCACCTGCCCGTCAAGGAAGGCGGGCACCAGCTGGTCGCCGCCGGGTTTGAAATCACTCCCCGCCGTGGACTGGACGACGATGGTGTCCTCTTTTTTCTCATCCGCCGCAAAAGCGGAGTGGGTTACCGCGCCGATGGCAATCGCCAGCAGCGTTTTGTGCATTGTGGTGTTGTTCATAATGAGCTCTTAACGTGCGCGCAAAAATGACCCGTTGTCGGGCCTTAAAAGTTATTAAAAGAAATGCAAATGAGAACTATACGCATTATGTAAACGTAATCAAGTGTCAACGGCCTCTCTGAGCGAGAAGCGGCAAGAAACAATGTTGGGTGGGAGGTAGGGCGCGCAACCACCCCGAAACAGGGGTGGTTACTAAGGTATTATTTTTTCTTGTAAATATCGGCGGTGCCGTGAATTTTGTTGTTTGTATTACCGGAAGTCAGCACCAGTACATCAGCACCTTCTTTATCGGCCTTTTCGACCAGCTCTTTTTTCGCATCGTCGACAGAGACTTCGTTAGCCGTGCTCACGGTACCGATTTTTTCATACTGTGATTCAACTTTCTCAAACTCGTTTTTCGTCAGCAGTTCAGCCGCAAAGGTATTGGTGGTAAACAGAAATGCAGCGCCCATCAAAATAGCAGTCGTTTTTTTCATAACCTTTTTCCTTGAGATTAATCAGCAACTACAAAAAGCCCCACGAGTGAGAGTGAGGTGATATGAGCATGGTAGAGGAATAATAAAATTGCCACAGCGTAAGAAAAATACTGTTATAACAGTCAATTGTGCTGTGAAAAATGTGCGTTAACGCTACTTTCGCGATGGGTGTTTCATGAAGAAAATCAGGCTGGCTTGAAACTGGCGTAAGCGCCTGTTTTTAAATGGCACGCCCTGTAGGATTCGAACCTACGACCTACGGCTTAGAAGGCCGTTGCTCTATCCAACTGAGCTAAGGGCGCACGGAGAAGAGTGTACTTCGCGGTGGTGAAACGCCTGGAATTATACGGTCAATGCGTAGTGAGTCAATGCCTTTTCCGCCTTCTCTGGCGATAATGACTAGCTGATTGTAAATACGGCTGTTTTTTCAACATTTATCCCTCTTTTACGGGCTGCGAAAAGGCTTAGCCGCTTTTAAGTAACGCCTGCTGTTTTCCTGTTTACTTCACCTTCACACTGTCCTGCGGTATCCCGGCCGCCTGGAGGCTGGAAGTGAACAGGACGACGGAGTGACAGCGCCAGAGCAGACAGGTTTTCCCTCGTGCGTGCAGCACATCTCACACGACATTACAGGCATTAAGCTTGAACCTATTGTCGCCCTCTCCTCTTCACGCGCGGTGGGGGCCGAAGTGCTCAGCGTGCTGTCGCCGCATCAGCAAAGCGAAAGCTTTTTCCAGGACTGGTCAGCCACCCGGGCGCTTGTTTTGCTGGAAGCACAGATCGCCGCGTTAAAAAACCCCTTCCCTTGTGACAACCTTTTCATAAATTTGCCGATAACCGTTCTGACCATACCGGAAATGTTCCAGCGTTTACTGCAACTTAACAGCCCACCGCTGAACATTGAACTCGTGGAACCTGCCTCGTTCTTTTCACTCTCAGACCCGGTACGTCAGAGGGTGAGTTGTGCGCTTCAGCAGTTGACCGCGCGGGGACACCGGATCTGGCTGGATGATATTGATGAAGCGTCAGGGCAAGCATTTTTATCCTGTCGCCTGCCGTTATGCGGAATAAAAATCGATAAGATCGCTTTCTGGCGTTTACGTGAAACGCCGGCGCTGACACAGCTGGTCACCCTTTGTTCAAAAATTGCTGCGAATGTGCTTATTGAAGGCATTGAAACAGAACGGGACCGTACATGCGCGCTTCATGCTGGCGCGCGCTTCGGTCAGGGATATTATTGGCCATCCTGGAGATGGCAGGAGGACTGAACGGTCATCGCCAAGAGGGAAGCTATGCGAATGACAGTACGCCGTTACCGGCGTCGTCGGACAGGAAGTGATTCACTGGGTTCTACGCACTCGCCTTTTGCTCTCCCATTTTTTGATCGTCTCGAATATTTGAGCCAGTCAATCAACCAGACCCGCAAAACCGATGCTCCCTTTATCATTCTGGTCACACAGGATAATTATTTCCGTTCCGGTTTTCTGAGCGGGCAGTCGCCCCTGAGCAATTGCTGCGACTATTCCACGCTGGATGCCGCTCTCAGTGATTTAAATCACTGGCCTTCATCGCGTCTGGTAGTTGACATTGAAAGCCGCGCCTCGCCGCTCATTGACCTGCTGGACCGATTACGCCGCCACAGCCTGTTCGCCCCCTACCTGACACCCTACCTGCTCGTCCGCGCCGATGATTATGATGCTCGCCTGTTTTGTAAAGCGGCTGGCCCTTTTCATGTGCTTGAACGCCAGCTTACGGCGTTGGCTATGCAACAAACCTTGCTGGAAGCACCGGCACCCGCCGGCAACCGCAAAGAGTGGTTTTCACGGGATGAATGGCCGATCTTACAGGCGCTGTCACAGGGTAGCTCCTTGCGTCAGATCGCGCAGTTACAGAACCGCCCATATAGCCGCATTATTTACCGTCTCAGCTGCATCCTGGCGAAACTTGGACTGAATCATCGTCATGAGTTGCTACATCTTCTCAACAACCTCTCAGATTTCACGTATTAACGTATTCAGTAACTTCTTAATTCCTAAAGACCTTTAGGAAATTACTTAGGAAACATGTTAAATTTTTGTGTTTTTTAACAAAACTTTCGATTTTATAACTATTCCTAATTCTTGACCTTAAACCATGCGAAATGCTGCTGGTACGCTCAACGAGAGTGATTTTATCCATGCGTTAAGGTTCTGGCGCTTCCGTTAACAGGATGATAATGGTGTAAAAACAAGCGATTTACCTGTAAAAGAATGCGATGAGAGGTGAAGAAAACAGCAGATAGTGCTGTTCTGTTGTTGGGAACGGCAATTTGCCAGGAGACGTTTGAAACGGAGAGATGACGCACGAAATGGCGGATTTCAGGGATGGCGGGCAGGCGGGATGCTGGTTGTCACAGCCCGCTCACTGTTAACATTCATTTAACATACAGTAAAATCGTTTATTTTTTGTTATTACATAAAGATGAAAGTGTGTGGTAAATGCAATATCAGGACATTTTTGCTAATTTTAAAAAGTTAGTGATTCAGATCCAGAACATAATAATCAGCAATATATGGATATTAATTTACAGGCTTTTCGGACAATACTTAAACGGTATAATAAGACGTGTTTGACACGCGAATAAGAAAAATCATTTTGCCATAACCAGCCTTATGAGATAACTGCGCTGAGGCATTGATATCACCACTACGTAAACAAGGATGCTTTCGCTCTTCCCAGGGACATTTACCGTACAAGGATCTGCGCAATTATCCTTCCGGCTTTTCGAGAGTTTTAACAAAACTCAGCATAACGCTTTTAACAATCTGAGGCATAAAAAATGAAACCGGCATCCGTTATCATTATGGACGAACACCCTATCGTCAGAATGTCGATAGAAGTCCTGCTACAGAAAAATAAAAACATCCAGGTCAAACTGAAGTCAGGCGACAGCCACGAAGTGCTTGACTGTATACGCAACCACCCCATTGACCTGGTCATTCTCGATATTGAAATGACGGGCACGGATGGGTTCGTATTACTGAAAAGAATCAGGAACTTAAATAAAGACATTAAGGTTCTTTTCCTCTCTTCAAAATCTGAAGCCTTCTACGCAGGACGCGCCATCCGCGCCGGGGCAAATGGTTTTGTCAGTAAGCGAAAAGATCTGGGGGAAATTTATAACGCGGTGGAAATGATACTGACGGGCTATTCTTTCTTCCCTTCAGAAACATTAAGTTTTATAAACCATCTGGGGTCGCGGACGGGCGCCGCTGTGGATATGCCATTATCGAATCGTGAAGTGACGGTTCTGAGATATCTGGCGAACGGATTATCTAATAAGGAGATTGCGGATCAATTATTACTTAGCAACAAAACAATTAGTGCCCATAAGTCTAATATCTTTTCCAAGCTGGGCGTGCAAAGTATCGTTGAATTAATTGATTACGCGAAAGCGCACGAATTACTGTAATCCCTCTCTCTCCCTGCAACATATAATCGTCACAGGGAGAGTGGATACGATTAATTATAATTGATCATGAACGTTGCATCGGCGTCAGCCCGGCCCGGCTGCGGATTATCCGCCGTGGCGATATAATTGGCATAAAACGACAGTTCTGCATTTCCCTGCGCATCCACCGCCACCGTCTGGCTGGCCTGCTGCAACGCGAGGCGCGTTTTATCCCGGTCAAGGATCTCCACGGCCACGTTGCTGGCCGCGCTGGCATCATTCAGCGCCAGCAGGCTGTTATCATGCCCGTCCATCTTCCCCGTAAATGTGACCGAAGCTGCCCCCGGCGGGCATCCGGTCAGCTTCATGGTGAACGGCACAGGCTGCGTCCGGCTCCCCGTTGTGCGGAGCTGTTTCGTGGGCCAGGTGCCGAGCGTGACGGTTTTATTGCTGTCGTCCCCCTCCGCCACGCAGGTAAAATCCACGATATTGCCGTAGAGCTGAATGTTAATTTCCCCAAGCGCCGTCTCTGCGTGTGCAGGGGAGCAAAGCGCAAAGAGCGCGACGGCTAAATACCGTATTCCGTTTCGCATATCTGCTCCTTAGTCGTAGTCGACGCGTAAATAGCCGCGAGAGGTAAAACGCCCCTCGGCAGGTTTTTTACCGGTCACGCTGACGGGCCACGCGCGGATCCCCACCTGTGCCTGAGCGCTGTCGTCCAGACGGAACGGGATTTTGCTGGTCAGGTTGTTGGGCGTCAGCGGCACGCCATTACTGTTGGCAATCACAAAACCCACATCCGCGTTATCGGAAACCAGCGTACTGCCTGAAACCTTCTCCGCTTCAACACGCATCGTGAGCATGGCGTTCGCCTCGACGTTGGTGCATTTTATGCCGATGGTTTTGCTTTGCGCTGAGATCCCCTCCGGCTTATTCCCGATGCCCGCTTTACTGAACAGGGAGGCGCCGATGTCTCCGAAATCGAACTCCACCACATTCCCGGCATTAATTTCACAGCTCTGAGGCACCTGAATGGTCCCGCTGTAGCTGATGGTATAAACCGGCGTGGTGAGCGGATCCGAGGAGGTCGTGGTGACGTAAACCCGGAACATGGTCGCCCGGGGGATCACCACCATATTAATAAAGCGTCGGGTCACCTTAAGCCGGAAGACGAGGCTGGAATCCTGTACACCAAACGGTTTGTTTTTAGACACGTTCGGATGGCTCCCCATCTGAATGTACTTTCTGGGTGGATAGAAGGTGCCAGCGTAGCTGTCGGTGATTTTCATCGCTCCGTCCAGATAGTCGTTAAGCTTCAGATACTGGTAGCCATCGCTGGTGCCCGTGACCG
Organism: Enterobacter sp. CRENT-193; assembly: GCF_002787395.1. Classification (NCBI taxonomy): domain Bacteria; kingdom Pseudomonadati; phylum Pseudomonadota; class Gammaproteobacteria; order Enterobacterales; family Enterobacteriaceae; genus Enterobacter; species Enterobacter sp. CRENT-193. The sequence continues at coordinate 4,451,696 of NZ_CP024812.1, forward strand.
GGAAATCGGTAACATAGCTGCGCTTGGTGGTGTTCCCGGACGTTCCCTTAGGACAGACGGCGTTAACACCCACCCACTGAGACTTCTCGCTGAGTGTGACAATCTGCCCCACCTGGTTATTGGAGCTGTTGAATTTATCCGTCAGGTCGTAATACACCTCCGTCGGCACGCCATTTTCATTGACGCAGACGGTGGCGAACGCCTGAGATAGCGGCAAAAATGCCAGCAGGGATAGCCCCAGATAATGGATTTTATTCACAGCGGATCCCCTTAAGTGTGATCGCCTGTTGCAGGCTCTGTTCTGGCAGGCTGTAGGGCGCACGACACTGGGACTGCTTCCCGTCTCCCCACTGAATCAGCAGCTCCCCGCTCAGTGGCAGCCCGCTCAGGTAAATCTGACCGTCATCTCCCACCATGCTGGTTACGCCGCTCTGCGTCTCACGCACCACCGCCCCAAACGGCACAGGCTGGTTATCACGCTTAACGGTGAGCAACGCGCGCACGCCGATGCGGGTGTCAAAACTGGCGCGCACCAGCGCACCGTTCGTCGGCACGACGCTGGAAACGTTATTTTCAATGTCGGTGTTGTTGCTCATGGTGTTAGTGTCGAGCGCCACGCGGTTGTAACGGTACACCGTGGCGTACGGCATCACCGCATAGCCACGCCAGTCGGTTTTGACACCGGTCTGGTTTTCGACGCTCACGCCTGACGCGCCCGGCGCTTTGATCAAGACGTTGGTATCGCCCAGCGGCTGACTGAATGTGATGCCGTCTGAATGCCCTACCACGCCGCCGGAAAGCTGCCAGTTGAGGTCGTGCTGATCCCGCGTGTAGTTGTAGCCCACGCCCAGCGTACCGTACGTTGCCTGCCAGTTAGCGCTGGCGCTGCCGCTGGCACCGTTATTGCTGGTGTGGCCCTGCGTAACGCTGTAGTTCAGGTTACGATCTTTTAGCAGCGTTCCGCTTATTCCGGTCTGCCAGCTGGTATCACCGTTGCTGTTTCGGCTGGAAGAGGCCGTGGCATAGGCTCTGTCGATCGCGCTATCGCGACGGTAGCCGTGACGGGTGAACAGGCTGAACGGTACGGAGACGTTGAAAGAGGCGATACGGTCGGTTCCATCAATGCCGACGGCCTTGTTCCACGACCAGGATAAGGCGTAGCTGACCCCTTTCACCCCGCCCGCGTAGCCGAGCTGATACCAGACGTTGGATTCGCTGGTGCCCCAGTAACTTTGCTGGCTGCCCGACACGTACACCGAGCCGTAATCGCCAAGAGACTGGGAGATATTGAGCTGGAAACGCCCTTTTTTATTCAGCGTCAGGTTGTGATAGCTCTGCACGTCCGGCACGCCGTCATCGTCCTGATCGTCGCCATACTGGTAGCCTTCCATTGTGCGCCAGGCCACATCGTCGAGGGTGTAGAAGCCTTTGGTCGAGTAGCGATAGCCCAGCAGCTGGAAGTTGGTGCCGAATCCGTTAAGGGATTTTGCGTACAGGAACCGCAGGGACTGCCCTTCATGGCGGCTGTCATCGGCAAGCTGGCTGCGGGCATGGGTGAGATCAAGTGAAACCGCCCCCCAGTCACCGAGGTTTTTACCCGCGCCAATGGCGATGGCGGTATAGCGCGAGGCCAGCTGCGTTCCGCCGTACAGCGTGTAGCCGTCGGCAAGGCCCGCAATCATCGTACCCTGAGTAAAGAACGGCGTGTCCTGCTCGCTGTTGCCGCTGCGATAGTCCCCTGCCACCAGATCGTATTTCCAGCGTCCTTCACGCTGGAGCAGCGGAACGGTGGAATACGGGACGGTGTAGCGCTGCTGGCTGCCGTCCTTCTCTTCCACCGTCACCTCCAGGTCACCGCTTGAGGAGGTCGGGTTAAGATCAGTTATCGCAAAAGCCCCCGGCTGCACATAGCTCTGGTAAATCACGTATCCGTTCTGGCGGATCACCACTTTGGCAGGGGTGCGGGCGATTCCGCGCACGGTAGGCGCGTAGCCTTGCAGACTGTCCGGGTACATACTGTCGGACGAATAGAGGCGACCACCGCGAAAACCGACGCTGTCGAAGACATCGTTTCCGGTGTTGCTGTCGCCAAGCACCAGCTCGCTTTTCAGCGGGATGATCGTACGCTGCGCCCAGGTACCAATATTTTGCCAGCTGCTGTGCCGCTGGCCGTTGCTTTCGGTATAACGCCACGCGCCGTTATTGCGTAATCGCCAGGCGCCATAGTTCAACCCGCTTTGTAGGTTCAGATAGTAGCTGTCGTCGTCGCTGCCCCGGTTGCCGGTAAAGCTGTAGTTCAGCAGCGCGGCAGGGATGCCTTCATCCCACTGTTCAGGCGGAATATATCCGCGGGCGCTGTTTTGCATCGCCACCTGAGGCAGGCTGACGTTCAGGCGCAACGAGGCGAAGTTGAACGCCGCTTCGCTGCCCGGAATAGCCGTGGTGAGCGGAACGCAGGTATCGCCCTGCACGTTGCTCAGTTCCGGGAAGGCGGCGATATTGACGCCAAAGCGATCGAGCATCGCGCGCGTAATGCACGGCGACAAACCGCCTGCGACCGGCGGCGTGTTGTCAGCTTGCTCAAACCGCACGTCCTGCGTGCCGATAAACTCATCGTTACGCCAGATATCGACGCGATAGACGCCCGGTGCCTGCTGGTGGCCTTTTTCAAAACGCGACAAATCCGCGACGTTCGCCGTGTCATCGGAGAGAAACGCCGGGTTAAAGTAGCTTTCGCCCCAGCCAGCGAGTGGCCAGAGCGTTGCCATCAGTGCCAGCGCAACCGGGCAGTAACGCCATTGAGTGTTCATCGCCCTGTCTCTGCTCACAGGCTGACGCTACGCGCCGGCGTAATGGCGCCATAGTCATTCACACTCTGCCAGGAGAGCGTGCCGCTCGTAGCGGCAGGCAGCACCTGCTGCGCCGAGCTTTTAGGAGCAACCATCAGGTTATCCAGCGTCTGTCCGCCGAGCTTCAGATTGACCAGCGTGACGTAATACGGTGAGGCATTGCTCACCTTAAGATGGTTGCCGACGCGCTCAAAGCGCAGCTGTGAGAGCGCCTCTTCCGGCGGCATCGCCAGGTTAGCCGGGCGAACAAACAGCTTGATACGTGACAGAATAGCCAGTTGCAGGACGTTGTTGCCGTCCTGATGTTTTTTGCTGACGGAGGGAATCGCTTTGACGTTCATGTAAAAGAGCGATTCGCGATCGGCAGGCAGCGCCGGGCCTGCGTAGATAATGCGCAGGGTGTTTTCGCTGGCCGGCTCGCTGACAAACAGCGGCGGCGTGACGGCAAAGGTTTTTTCCTTTTGCCCGTTGGCATTTTCTATCCACGCGTTAATTAAATAGCGCTCTTGCTTATTGCTGTTGGTGATCGCCAGCGACGTTTGTTTGGCATCGGCCGGATAAATAACGCGCGTCGCGCCCAGCGCAATTCCGCCGGACGCATTCGCGCTGGCAGAAACCATCATCAAAATAAAAGATAAAAACAGTCCAGGTTTAATCAGGGTGTTCATCACAACCGTACCTTTAATAATTAGTTCGCAGGCGTCAGGGATAAATCAACGTAAACCAGACATTCGACTGAATAGTGCCTGGTACAAGGTGTTCGGAAATTGCCCGGTAGCGGGCGCTGAAATGAAATACCAGCTCGCGGGTGTTAATGGGTAACCAGCTCACCGCCGTCGCGTTCGGGATGATCTGACGTTGCTGTTCGTCAAAAAGCGCCAGCCCGACACCACTGCTGACCGCATTTTCCCCCGGCCGCGATGTCGCCAGGAAAACCTGCGGGTCTTCTGCCGGTGTCACTCCCTGGAACTGGATCCCCACGGTGCGGGAGACGTCCACGCTGCAATCCAGCAGACGTACGGTGAAAGGCACATTAACCGTGGAAAAGCTGCCGACGCCGGAAAAGGCGTTTGTGCGGTATTGCCCCATATCCACGCGCATATTCTGGCTGTCCGGAGCCACGGCGCAGCCGCCGTTAACCAGCTCTCCCCTGAGGTGTACTTTGCCGCCGTCAATAACCACGGTATGTGCGTTTACCGCTGGGGCAATCGCAAGGGCGCACAGCAGTATCCCAGTCCTTGTCATCCTTCGCTCCCGGTATAGGCGATCAAAAGACCTCTTCCCTGAGGCCAGCCACATCCCTGTACTCAGGCATTACTCGTATTTCATTACGAATGTTGCGTCCGCGTTTGCCTGGCCTGGCTCGGTGGTCGCCGCCGTGGCTTTATAGCGTGCGGTGAAGTTCAGGGTGTTAGTCCCTTCAATCAGGTTCTGCGCCGCAGAGAAGGTTGCACCGTCCGGGGTCAGCGTGGAGGATTTGCTGTCGAGGATCTCAATACCTACGCCCTTCGCGGAGTTGTCGTTGTTACCGGAGCTTACCGCCAGCAGCGTTTTGTCGGTGGCGTCGATCTGGCCGGTAAACGCGACAGCAGCGGTTTTCGCTACCGCAGGATCGCAGTCGTTCAGTTCGATGGTGAACGGAATATTGGAGGTGGTGTCACCCACTTTAGTGAATTTCGCGGTACGGTACTGGCCAAGATTAACCGTCTGCTCTGAAGAGTCAGTATTCACTGAACACGCGGCATTCACTAATTCACCTTTAAAATGCACCGTACCACCGTTTACAGATACAGGCGCTACCGGATCTTCTGCGTGAGCGGCACCCGCGACCAGGGCCAGAGTTGCAATAACAGTAGAAGCAATGTTGCTGAGTTTCATGTCTATTCCTTTAAAATGTAAATAACCCTTCCCGCGCATATTCGGGAATAAGAAATACGTTCAATTAAAAAATTGAAGGCTTATTTCGGAGAGGACAAAGTAGCTCAGGAATCTATTTTGTAATATGTCAAAACGCTGCCATTTAGCCAGGTCACATCCTAATCACCTCTAAGAAATTGACCATGCCCTGAGAAGGGATTTTGCGGGACATCGATGAAATCTCGTAAAGGGTGACTGACAGCGGCGCTCGCTTCTGACAAAATACAGGCAATCCCCCCTTTCTAACGTTACAGACGGAATCTTCTCTCTGATGGCAGCAAAGATTATTGACGGTAAAACGATTGCGCAGCAGGTGCGCTCTGAGGTTGCGGAAAAAGTGAAGGCGCGTAAAGCCGCCGGATTTCGCGCCCCCGGGCTGGCCGTTGTGCTGGTTGGCAGCAACCCGGCTTCGCAAATTTATGTCGGCAGCAAACGCAAAGCGTGTGAAGAGGTGGGGTTCGTCTCCCGCTCTTACGATCTGCCGGAAACCACCAGCGAAGCGGAACTGCTGGAACTGATCGACACCCTGAATGCCGATAAAGAGATCGACGGCATCCTGGTTCAGCTGCCGCTGCCTGCGGGCATCGACAACGTGAAGGTGCTGGAGCGTATCGCGCCGGACAAAGACGTTGACGGTTTCCATCCGTATAACGTAGGCCGCCTGTGCCAGCGCGCGCCGCGCCTGCGTCCATGCACCCCGCGCGGCATCGTGACGCTGCTGGAGCGTTATAACATCGATACCTATGGCCTGAACGCCGTGGTGATTGGCGCCTCCAACATCGTGGGCCGTCCGATGAGCATGGAGCTGCTGCTGGCGGGCTGCACCACCACCGTCACCCACCGCTTCACCAAAAACCTGCGTCATCACGTCGAAAACGCCGATCTGCTGATCGTTGCGGTCGGCAAGCCGGGCTTTATTCCGGGCGAGTGGATCAAAGAGGGCGCAATCGTCGTGGACGTGGGTATTAACCGCCTGGAAAACGGCAAAGTGGTTGGCGACGTGGTGTATGAAGATGCCGCAGCGCGCGCATCCTATATTACTCCGGTCCCGGGCGGCGTTGGCCCGATGACGGTAGCAACACTGATTCAGAATACCTTGCAGGCGTGCGAGGAGTATCACGACGTAGAGGACGCGTAATCATGGCAACTTTTTCTTTAGGTAAACACCCGCACGTTGAGCTGTGCGATCTGCTGAAGCTGGAAGGCTGGAGCGAAAGCGGTGCGCAGGCGAAAATCGTCATCGCCGACGGACAGGTAACAGTAGACGGCGCGGTGGAAACCCGCAAGCGCTGCAAAATTGTCGCGGGTCAGACCGTGAGCTTCGCAGGTCAGAGCGTGACCGTGACGGCCTGAGCTGTCTGATGCCCTCACCCTAACCCTCTCCCACAGGGAGAGGGAATAAACATCCCCTCACACCCATCACGGTTAATTATCGATCAACTTCAAATAATCACTATTCCCTCTGGCGAAATGTGAAATTTAAGTTGCGCGATTTTCAGACTTTCCCCACGATAAGTAAAACGTTCTACTAAAACGTTCTACTTACAATAACAGCGCGAAAAAAGCGCTACTCGGGGGAAATCAGCATGAGCCTGATATCAGGGTTTGTTAAATCGCTGTCTAAGTTATCGATGATTGGTCGCGCCTTAATGCTGCCAATTTCACTGCTTCCCGCTGCGGGCCTGTTGCTGGCCTTCGGCGATAAGTTCCACTTGCCGCTGATGATGAACGCAGGCGGGGTTATCTTTGATAACCTGCCAATGCTCTTCGCCATCGGCTCTGCCGTCGGACTGGCTTCGGAATCCGGCATTGCCGCTCTCTCTGCGGCGGTCTCCGTGTTTGTCACTAACATCACCATCAGCACCGTGCTGAGCATTACGCCGGAAATGGCCTCCCAGGGCGGGAAATACGCCATGGTCGTCGGCATTCCGACGTTACAGATGGGCGTCTTTGGCGGCCTGATCTGCGGTATTCTTGCGGCCTGGTGTTACAACCGCTTCCACACCATGCAGCTGCCGGAATTCCTCGGCTTCTTCTCCGGCAAGCGCTTTGTGGCGATTGCGACGGCGTTTCTGTCGTTCCTGCTCGGCCTGCTGCTGCCGTACGTCTGGCAGCATATTCAGTCCGGCATCGACGCCCTGTCCGTGGTGGTGAACGGCGATAACCAGGCGGCCTCGACCTTTATCTTCGGGCTGGTGGAGCGCGCGCTGATCCCGCTCGGCCTGCATCACATCTGGTATCCCTCCTTCTGGTATTCGTTCGGGGATTACACTACCCAGGCGGGCCAGGTGATCCACGGCGACCAGACCATCTGGTTCAAGATGCTGGAAGAAGGGGTGAAATCCTTCAGCAGCGACACCTACCAGAACGCCGGGAAATTCATGCAGGGCGAGTTCCCGCTGATGCTGTTCGCGCTGCCCGCGGCGTGCCTGGCGATGTACCACGAAGCGCACACCAAAAATAAGAAAATCGCGGCCGGTATTCTGTTCTCTGCGGCGCTCACCTGTTTCCTGACGGGGATCACCGAGCCGGTGGAGTTTACCTTTATCTTCGTGGCGCCGATCCTTTACGTCTTCAACGCCATCATGGCAGGCCTGGCGTACATGACCATGTACCTGCTGCATGCGCATATCGCCAAGTCGTTCTCGGCGGGCTTTATCGACTACCTGTCGTTCGGGATCCTGCCGTCGTTTAACGGCTATCAGACCAACTTCCTGAGCGCCATTATCATCGGCATTCCGATGGCATTAATCTACTACTTCACCTTCCGCTTCGTGATCCGCCGTTTCGACGTGAAAACGCCGGGCCGCACCGAAGTGACCGCCAGCGCGAATGACAAGTCCGATTCCGAACTTGCCACCGAAATCATCGGCCTGCTGGGCGGTGCGCAGAACATTGATTCCGTCGGCTCCTGCATCACGCGTCTGCGTCTGGAAGTGGCGAAAAGCGAAGCGGTGGACCGGGACGGGCTGAATGGGCTTGGCGCGCGCGGCGTGGTGTTCGTGGGCGATAACGGGATACAGGTGATTTTCGGGGCCAGAGCACAGTTTATCGCCCAGACGATGTCCACGATGATTGGCAAATAATAAGATGCCTGAAGGAGGCGTCTCCTGTACGCTGGGGGTCGCCTCTTATCTGGCTGATAATCGGTAAATTTCAGGGAGCGGTTTTGAAGAAAGTCAGCATTATTGATGTCGCAAAGCATGCGGGCGTGTCGGTTTCTACCGTTTCGCTGGTGCTGCGCCAGAAAGGGAAGATCTCAGAGGCGACGATCGGGAAGGTCAATGCCGCCATCACAACGCTGGGCTATGTTCATAACGTCGCCGCTGCCAATCTTCGCGCCAACACCTCCAACTTAATCGGCCTGATCCTGCGCGACTTCAGCGACAGCTTTTCCATCAAGGTGATGGCGAGCATCGTTCAGGAGCTGGAGAAGCAGGGTTATATGGTGTTTCTCGGTCAGCCGCTGAATGACGGCGAACATCTTGAGCGTACCCTGCTCTCGTTTAAGCAGCAGGGCGTGGCGGGCGTCATCTACCTGGCGTCGGACACCCGCACCGCCTCTCTCCCGGAACACATTCGCCACTGCCCGCTGCCGCTTGTGGCGGTTTCGCAGTCGTTGCTGGAAGAGAAATGCAATCTGGTGATGCGCGATAACCGCCAGGCGGCGAACCTGGCCGCGCGTTATCTTATCGAGCGCGGGCACCGCACCATCGCCTACATTGGCGGGCGCGACGGGTGCCGTATCCGCGAGCAGCGCCTGCTTGGTTTTCGCAGCGCGATGACGCAGAACGGTCTGATCTGGCGTGAGGAATATTCTCCAGCCTGCACCGATGACACGCAGGCGGCGGCCATGGCGACTCGCCAGCTGCTGGAGAAGAACAACACGATTACCGCCCTGCTCTGTCATTCACCGGACGCGATGATCGGTTCGATCTCAGGTATTCACCAGGTGGGGCGCACGGTGGGTAAAGACGTGTTTTTAACCCAGCAGGTGGCGCTGATTGGTTTTGAAGATATGCTCCACGTTAATCTCACGTCGCCGTCACTGACTTACGTTTCGTCTGCCAGCGAAGAGACCGGCCGCCAGGCGGCAGGGCTGATGATCCGCAGGCTGAAAGAGCCGGACCTGCAAACGCAGCGCATAACCCTCTCCGGGCAGCTTATCGCGCGGGAATCGGCGTAAAATCAGAATTTAGCATGGGTCTTTTAGCGCGAGATGACTGCTATATTTCCATGATTTGCAATGGATAAATGCAATGCCTACCGTTATCACCCACGCTGCCGTACCTCTGTGTCTGGGCTTAGGGCTCGGAACCAACGTCATCCCACCCCGCCTGCTGTTTGCCGGGATCGTCCTCGCCATGCTGCCCGATGCCGATGTACTGGCGTTTAAATTCGGTGTTGCCTACGGGAATATTTTCGGCCATCGCGGTTTCACTCATTCGCTACTGTTTGCCCTGGTGGTGCCGATACTCTGCGTGCTGGCAGGCCGACGATGGTTCAGGGCCAGCCTGACGCGCTGCTGGCTGTTTTTAACCGTGTCGCTGCTGTCGCACAGCCTGCTGGATTCGATCACCACCGGCGGGAAAGGCGTCGGCTGGCTGTGGCCCTGGTCAGATGAGCGCTTCTTTGCGCCGTGGCAGGTGATCAAAGTCGCGCCGTTTGCGCTGTCGCGCTATACCACGCCATACGGGCATGAGGTCATTATCTCAGAACTGCTGTGGGTGTGGCTGCCGGGGATGGTGCTGATGGGGATGTTATGGTGGAGAAAACGTGCGCGCTGATGCCCTCACCCGGCCCTCTCCCACGTGGAGAGGGGGAAAACCTAACAATTCCCTCTCCCTGTGGGAGAGGGTTAGAGTGAAGAGAAAATTACTTACGACGCCAAGTGGTTCCCTGCGGGCCATCTTCCAGAATAATGCCCATCTCGGTCAGACGGTTACGCGCCGCATCCGCCGCCGCCCAGTCTTTCGCCTGACGCGCTTCCAGACGCGCTTTAATCAGTGCTTCAATTTCCGCCACTTCGCCGTCGTCCGCCTGCGCGCCGCTTTGCAGGAACACATCCGGCTCCTGCTCCAGCAGGCCGAGCACGGAAGAGAGCTTACGCAGATGAGACGCCAGCGCATTGGCCGCCGCCATATCTTCTGACTTCAGGCGATTCACCTCACGCGCCATGTCGAACAGCACGGAATAGGCTTCAGGGGTGTTGAAGTCGTCGTTCATGACCTCAACGAAGCGGGCTTCGAACGCCTCGCCGCCTGCGGCCGGAACAGACTTGTCGGTGCCGCGCAGTGCGGTATACAGACGCTCCAGCGCAGCGCGCGCCTGCTTCAGGTTCTCTTCGCTGTAGTTCAGCTGGCTGCGATAGTGGCCAGACATCAGGAAGTAGCGCACGGTTTCCGCGTCGTAATACTTCAGCACGTCGCGCACGGTAAAGAAGTTGCCCAGCGATTTCGACATCTTCTCGCGGTCAACCATCACCATCCCGGAGTGCATCCAGTAGTTCACGTATTCGCCGCCGTGAGCACAGGTGGACTGCGCGATTTCGTTTTCGTGGTGCGGGAACATCAGGTCTGAACCGCCGCCGTGGATGTCGAAATGGTTGCCCAGCTGTTTGCAGTTCATCGCGGAACATTCAATGTGCCAGCCCGGACGCCCTTCGCCCCACGGGGATGGCCAGCTCGGTTCGCCCGCTTTGGACATCTTCCACAGCACGAAGTCCATCGGATTACGCTTCACGTCAACCACGTCCACGCGCGCACCGGCCTGGAGCTGGTCCAGATCCTGGCGGGAAAGCGCACCGTAGGTTGGGTCCGTCGGCACCGAGAACATCACGTCGCCGTTGTCCGCCACATAGGCGTGACCGCGCTCGATCAGCTTTTGGGTGATATCAATGATTTCATGGATATGGTGGGTCGCACGCGGCTCGCTGTCCGGGCGCAGAATATTTAAGGCGTCAAAATCCTTGTGCATTTCGGCGATCATGCGATCCACCAGCGCGACAAAGCTTTCGCCATTTTCATTAGCACGTTTAATGATTTTGTCGTCGATGTCGGTGATATTGCGCACATACTTCAGGTTGTAGCCCAGGAAGCGCAGGTAGCGTGACACCACGTCGAACGCGACAAAGGTACGGCCATGGCCGATGTGACAGAGATCGTAAACCGTAATACCACACACGTACATGCCGACTTCCCCGGCATGGATAGGTTTAAATTCCTCTTTTTGGCGCGTCATTGTATTAAAGATTTTTAACATCGAAGATTCCATGTAAACACGTGTGTGGATTGTTTGTTCCTTATAATACCCATAATTCGGAGTACGGTCAGCACACAATGCAAGGTGATCGTGTCCTGTGGTTATGCTATAACAAGCCCCTATATGTGACCCGAGCACGGGTCGACGCACCACAATAACGGAACAGGATGCAAAAATGGTTACTTTCCACACTAATCATGGCGATATCGTAATCAAAACCTTTGATGACAAAGCGCCTGAAACAGTTAAAAACTTCCTGGACTACTGCCGCGAAGGTTTCTACAACAACACTATTTTCCACCGTGTGATCAACGGCTTTATGATCCAGGGCGGCGGTTTCGAGCCTGGCATGCGCCAGAAAGAGACGAAAGAAGCGATCAAAAACGAAGCGAACAACGGCCTGAAAAACACCCGTGGTACGCTGGCAATGGCCCGTACTCAGGCGCCACATTCTGCAACCGCACAGTTCTTCATCAACGTAGCGGACAACGACTTCCTGAACTTCTCTGGCGAAAGTCTGCAAGGCTGGGGCTACTGCGTATTCGCAGAAGTGGTTGAAGGGATGGACGTGGTCGACAAGATCAAAGCCGTTTCTACTGGCCGCAGCGGTATGCACCAGGACGTTCCTAAAGAAGACGTTGTGATTACAAGCGTGACCGTCAGCGAGTAATTCGTGGCGACACTCTTTATTGCGGATCTGCATCTGCAAACAGAAGAACCGGCGATAACCGCCGGTTTTCTGCGTTTTTTACGCGGTGAAGCGAAAAACGCCGACGCGCTGTACATTCTGGGCGACCTGTTTGAGGCCTGGATTGGCGACGACGATCCGAACCCGCTGCACCGTGAGATGGCTGCGGCCATTAAAACGCTGGTGGATTCCGGCGTCCCCTGCTATTTCATTCACGGCAACCGTGATTTCCTGATCGGCCAGCGCTACGCCCGCGAGAGCGGCATGACGCTGCTGCCGGAAGAGCAGGTGCTAAACCTCTATGGCCGCAATATTCTGATCATGCACGGCGACACGCTCTGCACTGACGATACCGGCTACCTGGCGTTTCGCGCCAAAGTTCACACCCCGTGGATCCAGAAAGTGTTCCTCGCCCTGCCGCTGTTTATTCGCAACCGCATCGCCGCCAGAATGCGCGCGGGCAGCAAGGCCGCCAACAGCAGCAAATCGATGACCATCATGGACGTCAACCCGCAGGCGGTGGTGAAGGTGATGGAGAAGCATCGCGTTCAGTGGCTGATCCATGGCCATACCCATCGTCCCGATGTGCATTCCCTTATTGCCAACGGCGAGCCCGCCCATCGCGTGGTTTTAGGGGCCTGGCACAGCGAAGGATCGATGGTCAAAGTCACGCCGGAAGGTGTTGAACTGATCGCCTTCCCGTTTTAACCCTCCCCGTCTTTTCGCCCATTTCCCGACCACGCAACCGTTTTCCTTGCCGGTATTACATGCTATTCTCTGTGCCCTCGAAAGCAGTGTGTTCCGCACCACAGGAGTTTTAAGACGCATGTCTTCCCGCAATAATCCGGCGCGTGTCGCCATCGTGATGGGGTCCAAAAGCGACTGGGCTACCATGCAGTTCGCCGCCGAAATCTTTGAAATCCTGAATGTTCCGCACCACGTCGAAGTGGTTTCCGCGCACCGTACGCCGGATAAACTGTTCAGCTTCGCCGAAAGCGCCGAAGAGAACGGTTACGAGGTGATCATTGCCGGTGCGGGCGGCGCAGCACATCTGCCGGGCATGATTGCCGCCAAAACGCTGGTGCCGGTACTGGGTGTTCCTGTGCAAAGCGCCGCGTTAAGCGGGGTTGATAGCCTTTACTCTATCGTCCAGATGCCGCGCGGTATTCCTGTCGGTACGCTGGCGATTGGTAAAGCGGGTGCGGCAAATGCCGCCCTGCTGGCCGCGCAGATCCTGGCGACGCATGATAAAGAGTTACATCAGCGTCTGGCGGAGTGGCGTAAAGCCCAGACCGACGAGGTGCTGGATAACCCGGATCCGCGGGGTGCAGCATGAAGCAGGTTTGCGTTCTTGGTAATGGTCAGCTTGGCCGGATGCTGCGTCAGGCCGGTGAGCCGCTGGGTATTGCCGTCTGGCCCGTCGGGCTGGATGCCGAGCCGGAAGCCGTGCCGGAAGCCGTGCCGTTCCATCAGAGCGTGATCACCGCCGAAATTGAACGCTGGCCGGAAACCGCCCTGACCCGCGAGCTGGCGCGTCATAACGCCTTTGTAAACCGCGACGTCTTCCCGATCATTGCCGACCGTCTCACGCAAAAACAGCTTTTCGACAAGCTCGGCCTCGCGACCGCGCCGTGGCAGCTGCTTTCCGATAAGCGCGAATGGGATGACGTCTTTGCGATGCTGGGAGACCTGGCGATTGTGAAGCGTCGCGTCGGCGGCTACGACGGCCGCGGGCAGTGGCGCCTGCGCGCGAACGACACCGCCGAGCTGCCGGATGACTGCTACGGCGAGTGCATCGTTGAGCAGGGCATTAACTTTAGCGGTGAAGTGTCGCTGGTTGGCGCGCGCGGGCATGACGGGCACACCGTTTTTTACCCGCTAACGCATAACCTGCATCAGGACGGGATTCTGCGCACCAGCGTCGCCTTCCCGCAGGCCAATGCTGACCAGCAGGCGCAGGCGGAAGAAATGCTCTCTGCCATCATGCATGAGCTGGGCTATGTGGGCGTAATGGCGATGGAGTGTTTCGTCACGCCGTCGGGTCTGCTGATCAACGAACTTGCGCCGCGCGTGCACAACAGCGGTCACTGGACGCAAAACGGCGCCTCCATCAGCCAGTTCGAGCTGCACCTGCGCGCCATCACTGACCTGCCGCTGCCGCAGCCGGTGGTGACCAGCCCGTCGGTGATGATCAACCTGATCGGCACCGATCTGAACTACAACTGGCTGAAGCTGCCGCTGGTGCACCTGCACTGGTACGACAAAGAGGTACGTCCGGGGCGTAAGGTCGGCCACCTGAACCTGAACGATACCGACACGGACCGCCTGAGCGCTACGCTGGAAGCGATTGTTCCCCTGCTGCCGCCAGAATACGCGAGCGGCATTGTCTGGGCGCAGTCAAAACTGAAGTAAGTATCCCCCGCCGGGGAGTTGACCTTCCCCTTCCCCGGCGTACAATTCCCGCCCATTGCTGCTCAGTTTTCTTCTGGAATCACCATGAACGATGGAACGGACTATCGCGCGATCCTCGCGTCCGATACCCCTTTAATCGACGTTCGCGCGCCGATCGAATTTGCCCAGGGTGCGATGCCCGCCGCACTCAACCTGCCCTTAATGAACGACGACGAGCGTGCCGCCGTCGGCACCTGCTATAAACGCCAGGGTCCGGACGCCGCGCTGGCGCTCGGCCATAGCCTGGTCAACGGCGAGACGCGAGAGGCGCGCATCAACGCCTGGCGGGAAGCCAGCCTGGCCCATCCTGAGGGCTACCTTTGCTGCGCGCGCGGTGGCCAGCGCTCACACATCTCCCAGGCCTGGCTGAAAGAGGCGGGAATCGATTATCCGCTGATCCGCGGCGGCTATAAGGCCCTGCGTCAGACGGCGATTCAGGTGACCATTGAGCAGTCACAAAAACCGATGGTGCTTATCGGCGGCTGTACCGGAAACGGTAAAACGCTGCTGGTTAAGCAGCATGCGCAGGGCATCGATCTGGAAGGGCTGGCGCACCATCGCGGCTCATCATTTGGTCGCACGCTCACCCCGCAGCTTTCCCAGGCCAGTTTTGAAAATCACCTTGCCGTCGAACTGCTAAAAAAAGACGCCGCGCGCTGGGTGCTGGAAGATGAAGGCCGGATGATTGGCTCTAACCACCTGCCGGAATGCCTGCGCGACCGCATGGTTGACGCCCCTGTCGTTGTCGTCGAAGACCCCTTTGAAGTCCGCCTGGAGCGCCTGCGCGAAGAGTATTTCGACCATATGTGGGCCGATTTTTCTGCTGCCTACGGCGAGAAAGCGGGCTGGAAAGCGTATAGCGAATATCTGCATCACGGCCTGTACGCCATTCGTCGCCGTCTGGGACTGCAACGCTTCGCGGAATTTACCGCCCTGCTGGATGCCGCGCTTGTCGAGCAACAGCGTACTGGCAGCACTGACGCGCACTTCAGCTGGCTTGTGCCGCTGCTGAAGGATTATTACGACCCGATGTACGGCTATCAGCTGGAGAAAAAGGCGGAGAAGATTGTGTATCGCGGGACGTACGAAGAAATTGCTGAGTGGCTCGATCGCTGAAAAATAAAGCCGGGTGGCGAGGTAAAAGCAAAACGGCAACCTGGGTTGCCGTTTTTAATGTTTTTTCCCTCTCCCCGTGGGAGAGGGTCAGGGTGAGGGCATCAGGCCGCACCCTACATGACAACTTAGAAGTCGTAACGCAGACGCACCAGGTTCATGTCGCCCAGGTTGTCGGTGCTGGAGGTGAACACGTGTTCGTAATCCACGCGGAAACCGTAATCCAGCTGGAAGCTGATACCCACACCGTTGTCGATGCGCTGGTAGTTACGGCCATTCACGTACTCGATACGGTCGCCCATGAAGTACGGCTGGATGGATTTCACCGCATACTGACCAACAGGGAACTTGTAACCCGCAAAGTATTCAATACCCCATGCATCACCGGCGAAGTAGTCGTTAACGGACACTTTTTTGGTGGTCAGGAAGTTTTGATACCAGCCGCCGCCTGCGGAGAAGGTCCAGTTATCCGGCGTCCAGCTCAGGGCGGTACCAAGGATGTTCTGGTCGTAGGATTTGCTGTCGCCGTTGTCCGGGTTACGCATGTCCGCGCGGGTGTAGTTCCACGCTGCGCCCCAGGTCAGATCGGTGGTCAGGTGATAATCGATACCCAGTGAACCGCCGCCTTTACGCTTGTAGCGCAGGCCGTTGCCCGGCAGGTATTCGCTGTCTTCAAACAGGTAAGAGGCGTAGATGTCAGCATCGCCCACGGTTTTCTTGTACTTCAGCATCTGGCGTGAACGGTAAGAGCCGTCGTAGTCGCCATTAATCCCGTTACCTGGCGCCTGACCAATCATGTCGTAGTCCCAGATATCGGTTTTTGCGCCCACCACGTCATAGTACACGCTGTTCTGCTGGCCGAAGGTCAGCGTACCCCAGGTGTCGCTCTTCAGACCGGTGTAGAGCATACGGCGTGAAGTATCGTGCGCGCCGTCGGCGTAGTGGTTATCCCAGTTAAACTGCGCCGGAATGTTCACACCCAGCTCGTAGTAAGTGATCCAGCTGATGTCATCGAACAGGTAGTAGTCTGCCGCGAAACGGAAGCGGGTACCGCCGTCAAAGCCGTTGCGCTTGTAGCCGTTTTTGCCGTCATCGCCGGTCATGTTCTGGAACTGAGGACGAATACTACCGCCAACGGTGAAGTTCAGGCGGCTCAGCGGGTTACCCGCCTGCGGATCCTGTTTCAGAAGAGTGATTTCCGCCTGGGATGCGAAAGAAGCCAATGCCACTGCTGCGCCGATCGTTGTCGCCAGCGCTGTTTTTCTTATAGTCATTCTTTTTCCTTGATAGACACGCTGCTAAATATTTAGCTGGTGAATATTAACCGGAAAAATTCGGGCTGTGTGGGCGGGTTTTTAATGTTTTGTGCTACTAAATGCAGGGGCATTAACGATTTGTGCCGTTAAGCAATGACGCACCAGCAGAAATGCCGGTGCGTCATCATCACGTCAGTAAACTAGCTGACAAACTGGCGGAATAGCGCTTTACCTTTCAACAGCCGGGATCCGAGCCAGCCGCCGCACAGGGACAGCAGCACGGCGCCGCAGACGGGCAGCGTGAGCCACAGCCGCCAGTCGGGCTCCCACGGGAAGTCGAAGACTTTGCTCTGGAGTACCGCCAGCGCGGTTTCCGCCCCGATGGCCGCCACCAGGCCCGCCACCAGCCCGAGCAGGGCAAATTCGCTCCACAGCGTGGCGCGCAGCAGCCGTTTACTTGCCCCCAGCGTGCGGTAGACAACCAGCTCCTGATGACGCTGACGCATGCCGACCTGCACCTGCGCCAGCAGCAGCAATATGCCACAGATCGTCACCAGCACCACCATCACCTCCAGCGCGCGGCTTACCTGCTCCAGCACCTGCCCGACCTGTTTAAGGATCGCGCCGATATCCAGCAGGCTCACCGTCGGAAATTCCCGGTTAAGCTGCGTCAGCATGCCGTTGCCGTTTTCCCAGCGGAAGCTGGTGAGCCAGCTCTGGGGCTGTCCGTCCAGCGCACCCGGCGGGAAGATGAAGAAGAAGTTTGGCCGCAGGCTTTCCCAGTCCACTTTACGCAGGCTGGTAACTTTGGCGGTGAAATCCTGGGTATCACCGGTGAAGGTCACGCTGTCGCCGAGGTTCACGTTCAGGCGTGTCGCCAGCCCCTCCTCCATCGACACTTCCCCCGCTTTCGGCGGCCAGGTGCCAGCAACGATCGGGTTATGGTCCGGACGTTTCGCCTGCCAGGTCAGGTTGAGTTCGCGGTTGAGCGATTCATCCTTATTTCCCTCCGTCGACTGGCCGTTGATCTGCGTCAGTCGGGCGCGCACGATCGGATAGAACGACTCGGGAATAATGTGATGCTCGGACAGGAAGCCCTTCAGCGGCGTCACCTGCTCGGGCGCGATGTTGATCAGGAAATAGTTCGGGCTTTCTGGCGGAAGCTGCTGCTGCCAGCGATCCAGCAGATCCCCGCGCAGCACCAGCAGAAGCGCCAGCAGCATAAACGACAGCGAAAATGCCGAGAGCTGGCTGAGGGTAGACCACGGCTGGTGCAGCAGTCGGTTAACCGCTAACCGTATGGAAAGTGATTTAACTGTCAGCTTTCTCAGCACATTAAGCAGTATCCAGCCCACTACGCCGCACAGCAGCGCCAGCACCACCGCGCCCGCCAGCACCGCCCACAGCAGCGTACTGCCGCCCATCAGCCAGGCCAGCAGCCCGACCGCCACCGCAATAATCACCGGCAGGTAGAACTTCAGCGGCCAAACGCTGGCCACCACATCGCGGCGCAGCACGCGCAGCGGCTGGGTGGCGAGTAGCAGCCGGTACGGGCGTAACCCCACCAGCAGGGAGATCGTCGTCATCGCGCCGATTGCCCACAGCCACGGCCAGAGGCTGGCAGGCGGTAATGCGGCGGGCAGTACCGGTTTGAGCAGCACCATCAGCAGCTTTTCAAACAGTAGCCCTATCGCCCCGCCGGTCAGAGCCGACAGCGCCAGCACCATCAGCCACTGGCCGACAATCAGCTTGCGCAGTTGCGCGCGGCCCGCGCCGAGGGTTTTGAGGATCGCCACCAGATCGTAACGGCTGCGGCAGTAGTGCCCCATCGCCACGGCAACCGCCGCAATGGCTAGCAGCAGGGTTAACAGCGCCGACAGCAGCAGGAACTGCTGAGAACGCTCAAGAGATTTGCCGAGCGCCCCGTCATCCTGCTCCAGTCCGTACCAGCGGTGTTCCGGCTTGAGCTGCGGCAGGAGCCATTTTTCGTACGCCTCCAGCTGAGCGGGCGTTCCGCCAAACTTATACCGCCAGGTGACACGGCTTCCCGGCTGGACGGCGTGGGTTTTCGCCACATCCGCGGTGTTCATCAGCAGGCGCGGCGCAAGCTGGAACGGATTAAATCCGGAGTCGGGCTCCTGCACCACTTCCCCGGCAATTTTGAGTGTCGCGTCGCCGACGTCGATACTGTCGCCGGGCTTCAGGTTCAGCAGCGCCATCAGTCGCGATGCCAGCAGGACCGTACCGGCCGTCGGTTTTAGCCCCGGCGGGCTGGTTTGTAAGTCACCGTACATCGGGTAGATGTCATCCACGGCTTTTACGCTGGCAAGCTGCGGCGTGTCGCCCGCAAAGGTCATGGTCTGAAAGGTGATCTGCTCCCCTACTTTCAGCCCCTCTTTGCGCGCTTCCTCAATCCAGCCCGGCGGCACGGGGCGAGAACTTTGCAGAGCCCGGTCCCCGGCCATAAATTCCCGACTCTGCTGGCTAAGCCCTTTCTCCATACGATCGCTGACGCTACCGAGCGCCAGCACGCAGGCCACCGCCAGGCTCAACGCCAGCCAGACAATCAGCAGCGAGGGCGAGCGCCACTCGCGCCAGAACCAGCGGGCAATCATGCTTCCTCCTGAAGAATACCGTTCACCAGCCGCAGGCGGCGGTCGCAGCGGGCGGCCAGCTGCGGGTCGTGGGTAACCAGAATCAGCGTGGTGCCGTGCTCGCGGTTGAGGGAAAACAGCAGATCGGCAATTCTGTCCCCGGTTTTACGGTCGAGATTGCCCGTTGGCTCATCGGCAAACAGCACTTCCGGGCGCCCGTTAAACGCCCTGGCCAGCGCCACGCGCTGCTGCTCACCGCCGGAAAGCTGTGCCGGAAGGTGGTCGAGACGTTTTCCCAGCCCCAGCTGTTCCAGCAACGCCTTCGCGTGATCGCGGCTTTCACGGGTATTTTCACCGCGCAGCAGGCCAGGTAGCTCAACGTTTTCCAGCGCGTTCAGCGTCGGGATCAGCATGAATGACTGAAAGACAAACCCGATATGCCGGGCTCGCAGCGCGGCGCGGGCCTCTTCATCAAGCGCGTGGAGGGGCTGGCCGACCAGGTTCACTTCCCCACTGCTGCCATCGTCCAGACCGGCGAGAATGGCCAGCAGCGTGGACTTACCGGAACCGGATTCACCAATCAGGGCGATGGTTTCGGCACGTTTGACAACGAGTTCAACTCCGGTGAGGATGGAAAGCTCGTGTTCCCCCTGACCGACGGACTTCTTAAGACGATGAACTTCAACAATGTTTTCCGCTGGCATTTGCCCTTCCTGTTTTTGATGCTGATGACCTTCCGCGCGGCGGCTGCGGACACGTTATTGATTCTGGGCGACAGCCTGAGCGCGGGCTATCGTATGGCCGCCAGTGCGGCCTGGCCCGCCCTGCTCAATGATAAATGGCAGTCCCGGGCCTCTGTCGTGAACGGCAGCATCAGCGGCGATACGTCGCAGCAAGGCTTATCGCGCCTGCCTGCCCTGCTTAAGCAGCATCAACCGCGTTGGGTGCTGGTCGAACTGGGCGGTAATGATGGTTTGCGCGGCTTCCAGCCTCAGCAAACGGAGCAAACGCTGCGGACCATTTTGCAGACCATTAAGGCCGCCAATGCCCAGCCGCTGCTGATGCAAATTCGCCTGCCCGCTAACTACGGCCGTCGGTATAATGAGGCGTTTAGCGCGATCTATCCTAAGCTTGCCAAAGAGTTTGATATTCCGCTGCTGCCATTTTTCATGGAAGAGGTCTATCTGAAACCCCAGTGGATGCAGGATGATGGCATTCACCCCAATCGCGATGCCCAGCCGTTTATTGCCGACTGGATGGCAACCCGGCTGGCTCCTTTAGTAAAACATGACTCGTCAAACAGCTGAGAACCTGACAGGTAAAGTTATGCAAAAATCGGTCTTAATAACAGGATGTTCCAGCGGAATTGGCCTTGAAAGCGCCCTTGAACTGAAACGTCAGGGGTTTTGGGTGCTGGCAGCCTGCCGCAAACCCGAGGATGTCGAACGCATGCGAGGGCTGGGATTTACCGGCATTCTGCTGGATCTCGATTCGCCAGAGAGCGTAGAGCAGGCCGCCGATGAGGTTATCGCCCTGACCAACAACCGTCTTTACGGTCTGTTCAACAATGCGGGCTACGGCGTGTACGGCCCGCTACAGACTCTCTCACGGGAACAGCTGGAGCAGCAGTTCTCCGCAAACTTTTTCGGGGCGCATCAGCTTACCATGCGCCTTCTCCCGGCCATGCTGCCGCACGGCGAAGGGCGGATTGTCATGACCTCCTCGGTGATGGGCCTGATCTCCACGCCGGGCCGCGGGGCTTACGCTGCCAGTAAATATGCGCTTGAAGCCTGGTCCGATGCGTTGCGCATGGAGCTGCGCCACAGCGGTATTAAGGTCAGCCTGATTGAACCCGGCCCGATCCGCACCCGCTTTACGGAAAACGTTAACCAGACGCAGGCGGACAAACCGGTCGAAAATCCCGGCATCGCGGCGCGTTTTACGCTTGGGCCAGAAGCCGTCGTTGCCAAAGTGCGCCACGCGTTTGAGAGCGATACCCCTAAAATGCGCTATCCGGTCACGCTGGTGACCCATGCCGTCGGCTGGTTGAAACGCCTGCTGCCGGGGCGGATGATGGACAAAATTTTGCAGGGTTGAGTTGAAGCGACCACGCTTACCCCCATGTAAAGAGTAAACCGATAAAAGAGAATGCCGCATGTCCGTACAGAATATCGTCAACATAACTGAAGCTAACCTGCAACAGACGCTCGAACAGTCAATGACTAAACCGGTGCTGTTCTACTTCTGGTCTGAACGCAGCCAACACTGCCTGCAACTGACGCCGGTCCTGGAAAGCCTTGCCGCGCAGTACAACGGTCAGTTCATTCTGGCGAAGCTGGATTGTGACGCCGAACCGATGGTGGCTTCCCAGTTTGGCCTGCGTGCGATCCCAACCGTCTACCTGTTCCAGAACGGTCAGCCGGTGGATGGCTTCCAGGGGCCGCAGCCCGAAGAGGCGATCCGCGCCCTGCTGGATAAAGTCCTGCCGCGCGAAGAAGAGCTGAAAGCGCAGGAAGCCATGGCGCTGATGCAGGAAGGCAAGTACGACGAGGCGCTGCCGCTGTTAAAAGACGCGTGGCAGCTGTCGAACCAGAACAGCCAGATTGGTCTGCTGCTGGCAGAGACCCAGATTGCACTGCACCGCCCTGAAGACGCGGAAGCCGTGCTGAAAACGGTGCCGATGCAGGATCAGGATACCCGTTATCAGGGTCTGGTGGCGCAGATTGACCTGCTTAAACAGGCGGCCGATACCCCTGAAATTCAACAGCTTCAGCAGCAGGTTGCGGACAACCCGCAGGATGCCGCGCTGGCAAGCCAGCTGGCGCTTCAGCTGCATCAGGTGGGGCGTAACGAAGAGGCGCTGGAGCTGCTGTTTAGCCATCTTCAAAAGGACCTGGGCGCCGCAGACGGACAGGCGCGGAAGATGTTCCAGGAGATCCTGGCCGCGCTGGGTACCGGTGACGCGCTGGCGTCGAAATATCGTCGTCAGCTGTACGCGTTGCTCTACTAGCAAAAAAATGCCCGGTGGCGCTAACGCTTACCGGGCCTACAAAAGCAGATATTACCTCGTCTTTTTCAACTGCGTCACCACCAGCTGGTGGCGCGCGTTGTAAAACTTCCGATAGGTCAGGTAGCAGGCAATGATGGTGGACAGGCTCGCCGTAGAGAGCAGCATAAACGTCACCATAATCTGGTATTTAATGGCTTTTACCGGATCGATACCGGCAAAAATCAGCCCCGACATCATGCCCGGCAGGCTCACCAGCCCCACCGTTTTGGCGGAATCCACCGTTGGGATCAGCGAAGAGCGAATGCTGTCGCGGATCAACCTCGCCGAGGCCACCTTCGGCGTCGCGCCAAGGCTTAGCTTCTCCTGAAGCTGCTGCCGTTCACTGCTGAACCGTTGCCCCAGATTGTTGTAGCACAACCCGACCGCCACCATCGCATTGCCCGCAATCATCCCGGAAATGGGGATCACCTGCATCGGCGTAAATTCTATCGAGCCGGAAAGCACCAGCACAGCCAGCGTTAACGCGGTCCCGGTAGTGATGGCGATCAACGACGAAATGAACGCTTTATCGATGTATTTACTGCGTTTCTGCGCGTTCCATGCCGCGTTAAAGCAGATAAATAGCACCATCAACAGGGTCAGCACGGCATGATTGACGTTGAAGATGTATTTCAGTACATAGCCGACGATGATGAGCTGAATGACCGCGCGGGCGATACTCCAAAGAATATCTTTTTCCAGCCCCAGCTTTTCCCGGTAGCTGACCACAATCGCCACCAGCACCAGGACCATTGACAGCGCCAGCGATTCGTTGGTTATGTTATGTTCACCCACGGTGAGCCTCCTCCATTTTCCCGCCCTGCGGCCTGAGCGTGATGACATCATCCGCATGGGTAATTTCATTTGAATCATGCGTCACCCACAGCACGGCAATATTCTGCTCCCGGGCGTAGCGATGGATAATGTCATTGACGTTGCGCTTGTTAGCGTCATCCAGCGCGCTGGTGATTTCGTCCAGCAACAGCGCCTTCGGCAAGAATTGCAGGTTACGGATCAGCGAGACGCGCTGCTTTTCCCCTCCCGACAGTTCGGCGATCGATTTGGTCAGCGTCTCCGGCGAAAGCCCGAACCGGGTCAGATCGTCGGTAAACTTTTTCGGATCAGGCGTTTGGTTGCGGATGTGCCAGGGGAAAACCAGATTGTCGTACACCGTGTCGCCAAACAGGGACGGCGTTTGCACGCAGTATGACACCTGCTGGCGATAGCTTTCCGGTGAAAGCGTGGCGATATCTTTTCCTGCAAACAGGATGGTTCCCTCCGTTGGGCTCAGTAGCGAAGCCACGATTTTCAGGAGGGTGCTTTTGCCGCAGCCGGAGGGACCGGTTATCAGTTTAAATTCGCCCGGAGAGAGACAAAAATCGACGTGCTGAAGGATGGTGTTATCACCCACACGAAAGCCAACATCCCTGATATCCAGAAGATTTTTTTTATTATTCATTCCGATTCCATTAACCGCTGTGATAAGAAGAGCCTTTAGCATAATCCTTTCCGCTACGCAGCGCGAATAGCCTTAACCTATAGCAAGTGTTAAACTTTTTGCCTGTTTATTGTCACCTCTATAACTACAGGAAGTCAGCAACATGACACATATCTTTTATGAGTTCTCCTCCCTGAAGCCTGGTGTTCCTGATGTGGAAACATTAATGGAAGTCATCAATTCTTCTGAACTCACGCGTTTTGTCATGGGGGCAGAGGTGGTCGATTTTGTTAAGAAGGCGCTCATCGTTAACACCACAATCGGTAGCTTTAAAAACTGCTATTTTGCTTTCGATGATGGGGCTTACTTTCTCGAGTTTGACGGCAAGGGTAAATCCAGACGCTTTACTGAGGTGCCTGACTGGTTCGTTTCCCCTGCGGAATTTGCCCGCTCGCAATGGCTGATTAACCATGACCTGGCCGATGTGAAGGCGACGGCGTTTATTGACGTGCTGATGTCCTACCCGCTTAAAGAGCGCCGGGCGCACTGCAATCTGCTGTTTGGTCTGGATCTGCATAAGGTCAATGTGGTTCCGGCACCTACAGCCCCTGCCGGAAAAATGGGCAATAAAAACGGAAAAACTACCAAGCCTCGCGTTACGGATCTCGGCTCTTTTGAGCTTTTTACCGCGTTCTTTGCGCGTATGAAAACCGCCGTCAATGCTAATGAATTCCCTACCCTACAGGTGCTGACCGGCCAGGAGGATCTTACAAAAGCGCCGCACAACTTAAAGCAAGGGATCAGAACCTGGTTTAAAGCGATTACTGGCGATCTGCCGCCGAACAACAAACGTGTCGGAGCGGGCAATGCGGTGCTGTTCTGCGCTCCCGTTCGCGAGCAGATCCAGCAGATAGAGGCCATCGGCCTGGAAAAATACTATAAGGGCTTATCAAAAGCCATCGCTGACGCCGGGGATGGGTTTATCACTGACTTCAGCTATACCTGGTCTGAAAAGTAACGCTTTGCGCCCCGCATCCCGAACGGGGCGTTTTATTTCTGCCAGTCCGGTTCCCACCTCTTTACAGGGGCGAAATCCTGTTCGTTAGCCGATATACTTACGTTCAACAAATACGCAGTTTTCTCGTTACGGCATGCAAAACAGGAGGTTTTTATGCTCATCGTTGTTCCTGTCCTTATTTTCGTTGCGCTGGTTATCGTGGGCGCAGGCGTCAAAATTGTCCCGCAGGGTTACCAGTGGACCGTCGAACGCTTCGGTCGCTACACCAATACCCTTCAGCCGGGTTTAAGCCTGATCGTCCCGTTCATGGACAGAATTGGGCGCAAGATCAACATGATGGAGCAGGTGCTGGATATCCCTTCTCAGGAAGTCATCTCCAAGGATAACGCCAACGTCACCATCGATGCGGTGTGCTTTATTCAGGTGATTGATGCGCCAAAAGCGGCCTATGAGGTGAGCAACCTGGAGCTGGCGATCGTCAACCTGACCATGACCAACATCCGTACCGTGCTTGGCTCGATGGAGCTGGATGAAATGCTCTCCCAGCGCGACAGCATTAATACCCGCCTGCTGCACATTGTGGATGAAGCCACCAATCCGTGGGGGATCAAAGTGACACGCATTGAGATCCGCGACGTGCGCCCACCGGCAGAGCTGATTGCTTCCATGAATGCGCAGATGAAGGCCGAGCGTACCAAGCGTGCCTATATTCTTGAAGCCGAAGGGGTGCGTCAGGCTGAAATCCTGAAAGCGGAAGGGGAAAAACAGTCGCAGATCCTGAAAGCCGAGGGCGACCGTCAGTCTGCCTTCCTCCAGGCGGAAGCGCGTGAACGTTCGGCAGAAGCGGAAGCCCGCGCGACGCAAATGGTCTCCGAGGCGATTGCCGCCGGGGATATCCAGGCCGTGAACTACTTCGTCGCACAAAAATATACCGATGCGCTGAAGGAGATCGGCTCCGCGAACAACAGCAAGGTGGTGATGATGCCGCTGGATGCCAGCAGCCTGATGGGGTCTATCGCCGGAATTGCCGAACTGATCAAAGACGGCGGAAACGAGCGTAAAAAATGATCGAGCTCATCGTTGCACATCCTCATGCGTTCTGGCTAAGCCTTGGCGGACTGCTGCTGGCCGCTGAGATGCTTGGCGGCAACGGTTATCTGCTTTGGAGCGGGGTTGCCGCGGTGATTACCGGGCTGGTCGTCTGGCTGCTGCCTGTTGGCTGGGAGTGGCAGGGCGCGCTGTTTGCCGTGCTGACGCTGCTGGCCGCCTGGCTGTGGTGGCGCTGGCTGAACAAACGGGTGAAGGCGCAGAAGCCGGTCGACGCGCATCTCAACCAGCGTGGGCAGCAGATCGTGGGTAAACGCTTTACGCTTGATAACACGCTGATCAACGGACGCGGTCATATGCGCGTGGGGGACAGTTCGTGGCCGGTGGTGGCCGACGATGACCTCAGCGCCGGCACGCGGGTTGAGGTCATTGCGGTGGAAGGCATTACCCTGCGGGTTAAAGCCTGTTAGGCGTGGGTTTTACGGTGGCAGCAGCCGGAAAGATTGTCGATAATCGGGCACTCGGCGCTGTCATCTCCCGGGCAGGATTCTGCCAGCTGTAACAGTTGCTCACGCATCGCCTGTAATTCGATGATATGGCGTTCGATCTCCGCCACTTTTTCCAGCGTACGTTTTTTCACGTCGGCACTGTGGCGTTTCGGATCGTTAAACAGGTTAACCAGCTCGCCGCACTCTTCAAGGTTAAATCCTACCTGTCTTGCCTGGCGCAGTAACGTCAGTTCATCAAGATGCAGCTGCGTATAGCTGCGGTAGCCGTTCTCACTGCGCAACGGTGGCGTCACCAGCCCTTTTTCCTCATAAAAGCGAATCGCTTTGCTGGTTAAGCCGGTTTTTTTCGCAACATCGCTGATATTCACATTTCCCCCTTGACCTTCCCCTTGATGGAAGGTTTAACCTTCATAACAGTTAGCGAAAAGCAGAGTGAAGGTCAACAATTGACCAGAACATTATACGGGAGTTTTGTTATGTCTCACACTATTGACCTGACACTGGACGGCCTCTCCTGCGGCCACTGTGTCAAACGCGTTAAAGAAAGCCTGGAGCAGCGTCCTGACGTGGAAAGCGCTGAGGTGACTATCGATCATGCCGCCGTGACCGGCAGCGCCAGCGCCGACGCGCTGATTGATACCATTAAACAGGCCGGTTACGGGGCGGAGTTAAGCCACCCAAAGGCTAAACCGCTGGCAGAGTCATCATCCCCGTCGGAAGCACTGACAGCGGCCACTCCTGAGCTTCCGGTAGCTGATGACATTGATGACAGCCAACAACTGCTGATCAACGGCATGAGCTGCGCCAGCTGCGTTTCCCGGGTACAAAACGCCTTACAGGCGGTACCGGGTGTAGCACAGGCACGGGTAAACCTGGCGGAGCGTACTGCGCTGGTGATGGGCAGCGCCTCCGCCGCAGAGTTAGTGCAGGCCGTGGAGAAAGCGGGCTACGGGGCGGAGGCCATCGAAGATGATGCCGAGCGCCGCGAGCGCCAGCAGGAAACGGCTGTCGCCACCATGAAGCGCTTCCGCTGGCAGGCGATTGTCGCCCTGCTGGTCGGTATTCCGGTGATGGTGTGGGGCATGATGGGTGACAACATGATGGTCACCGCTGACAACCGCACCCTGTGGCTGGTGATTGGTCTGATTACCCTTGCGGTGATGGTGTTTGCAGGCGGGCATTTCTATACCAGCGCCTGGAAGAGCCTGAAAAACCGCACCGCGACGATGGATACCCTGGTCGCCCTCGGGACCGGCGCGGCGTGGCTCTATTCGATGAGCGTTAACGTCTGGCCGCAGTGGTTCCCGATGGAGGCGCGCCATCTCTATTATGAAGCGAGTGCGATGATTATCGGTCTGATTAACTTAGGCCATATGCTCGAAGCCCGCGCGCGTCAGCGCTCGTCGAAAGCGCTGGAAAGATTACTCGATTTAACCCCGCCGACGGCCCGCGTGGTCACGGACGACGGGGAAAAAAGCGTTCCGCTCTCAGAGGTACAGCCGGGAATGACGCTGCGCCTGACCACCGGCGACCGCGTGCCCGTCGACGGTGAAATCACCCAGGGCGATGCCTGGCTGGATGAAGCGATGCTGACCGGCGAGCCGATTCCTCAGCAGAAATCTCAGGGCGACGCCGTGCATGCCGGTACGGTCGTGCAGGACGGCAGCGTGCTGTTCCGCGCCAGCGCGGTCGGGAGCCATACCACGCTGTCACGCATCATTCGCATGGTCCGCCAGGCGCAGAGCAGTAAGCCGGAGATTGGTCAGCTTGCCGATAAAATCTCCGCCATTTTTGTGCCGGTGGTCGTCGGTATTGCCCTGCTGAGCGCGGCAATCTGGTATTTCTTCGGCCCGGCGCCGCAGATTGTCTACACCCTGGTGATCGCCACCACGGTACTGATCATCGCCTGCCCTTGTGCCCTTGGCCTGGCCACGCCGATGTCGATTATCTCTGGCGTCGGACGCGCCGCCGAATTTGGCGTACTGGTCCGTGATGCTGACGCCCTGCAACGGGCAAGCACGCTGGACACCCTTGTTTTTGATAAAACCGGCACGCTCACCGAGGGCAAACCGCAGGTGGTAGCCGTCAGTACCGTTGGCTGTACGGAGACGGATGCCCTGCGCCTGGCCGCCGCGCTGGAACAAGGCTCCAGCCACCCGCTGGCGCGCGCCATCCTGGAGAAAGCCGGTGATGCCCGTCTGCCGCAGGTAAGTAACTTCCGCACCCTGCGCGGTTTAGGGGTCAGCGGTGAAGCCGAAGGCCATACGCTGCTGCTGGGAAACCAGGCACTGCTGACTGAACACGGCGTTGATACGTCCGCGCTGGACGCAGAGCTGAACGCGCAGGCCTCTCAGGGCGCGACGCCGGTTCTGCTGGCGAGGGATGGTCAGGTGGCGGCGCTACTGGCCGTGCGCGATCCGTTACGCCAGGACAGCGTAGATGCCTTACAGCGCCTGCACCGCGCGGGCTATCGTCTGGTGATGCTGACCGGGGACAACCCGACCACCGCCAACGCCATCGCCAAAGAAGCCGGTATTGATGAGGTGATCGCGGGCGTGCTGCCGGACGGCAAAGCGGACGCCATCAAGAACCTGCAAAGTCAGGGTCGCCAGGTGGCGATGGTGGGCGACGGCATCAACGACGCCCCGGCGCTGGCGCAGGCTGACGTAGGAATTGCGATGGGCGGCGGGAGCGATGTCGCCATTGAAACCGCGGCGATCACCCTGATGCGCCACAGCCTGATGGGCGTGGCGGACGCGCTGGCGATTTCGAAAGCCACGTTGCGCAACATGAAGCAGAACCTGCTGGGGGCGTTCGTCTATAACTCGCTCGGCATTCCGATTGCCGCCGGGATTTTGTGGCCGCTGACCGGTACCCTGCTGAACCCGGTTGTTGCGGGTGCGGCGATGGCGCTCTCGTCAATTACCGTGGTGAGCAACGCTAACCGTCTGCTGCGGTTTAAACCGAAGGATTGAACCTTGTACCCGTACGCGCTAGCATGAACCTTTCCGTTTATGGAGCGCGTATGGGTCTGTTTAATCGTATAAAAACATCGTTTCGCGCCCTTTTTCCCCGCCGTTATGCCTGGCCCGGTATGGATATTTCGCTTCCGGGCGGGCAGCATCTGCACCTGGTGGGAAGCATTCATATGGGCACGCAGGATATGTCCCCCCTGCCCTCCGGCCTGATTAAACTACTGAAGCGCGCCGACGCGCTGATCGTCGAAGCCGACATCTCCGGCCATGAATCGCCGTTTGCCGGGCTGGAAAGCGACCGCCCCCTGGCGGAACGTCTTAACGAGACGCAGTTGGCTGAGCTTACTCGTCTTGCGGATGAGACCGGCGTCTCGCTCTCAATGCTCGACACCCTGCCCCTGTGGCAAATTGCCATGGTGCTACAGGCAACCCAGGCGCAGCGCCTGGGGCTGCGCGGCGATTACGGTATCGATTATCAACTGCTGAATGCGGCAAGGGCGCGCAACCTGTCCGTTATTGAACTGGAAGGCACGGACAGCCAGATTGCGCTCCTTCGCCAGCTTCCCGATGACGGCAAGATGCTACTGGATGATACCCTGACCCACTGGCACACCAACGCGCGTCTGCTGCAAACGATGATTGGCTGGTGGCTGGATGCGCCGCCCGCAGACGGTAAGCTGGCGTTACCGTCGACGTTCAGTGAATCGTTGTATGATGTGCTGATGAACGCGCGCAACCAGGCGTGGCGGGAGACGCTATATGCCCTGCCTGCCGGTCGTTATGTTGTCGCGGTTGGCGCGTTGCATTTGTACGGAGAAGGGAATTTGCCGTCGCTGCTGAAATAAAAAAATGGCCAATATTTCTATTGGCCCGTCAAAGAGGAATTTCATCGTTTTTATTATACCGAAGTGACCTTCGGCTACGCCGATTGTCGCTCAAAGTAACCATCACTGCCAATACTATTGCGCAAGATGGTGCTATTTTTTAGACAAACGTCAGGCGTATGCTGCTGGCATGAATCGTCTGTCGTAAGAAGGATAGCCATGACTCCCGCCGTTAAATTACTCGAAAAAAACAAAATTTCTTTCCGGATCCACACCTACGATCACGATCCGAACGAAACCAACTTTGGTGATGAAGTGGTGCGCAAGCTGGGGCTGAACGCGGACCAGGTCTACAAAACGCTGCTGGTCGCGGTGAACGGCGATATGAAGCACCTCGCCGTAGCAGTAACGCCCGTCGCCGGACAGCTTGATCTGAAGAAAGTGGCCAAAGCGCTGGGAGCGAAAAAGGTCGATATGGCAGACCCGATGGTTGCGCAACGCACAACGGGTTATCTGGTCGGCGGGATCAGCCCGCTCGGTCAGAAAAAGCGTCTGCCCACGCTGATCGATGCGCCTTCGCAAGAATTTGAAACGATCTATATTTCTGGCGGCAAACGCGGGCTGGATATCGAACTGTCCGCAGGCGATCTGGCGAAAATGCTGGACGCGAAATTTGCGGATATTGCGCGCCGGGATTGAGAAAATTGCCCGGTGGCGCTGCGAGGTAAAAGCAAAACGGTAACAGGCGTTACCGTTTTTTGTGTTCGCGCCCTCTCCCGGTGGGAGAGGGTTGGGGTGAGGGCATCAGGCCGCACCACACTACTGCCAGCTCACCTCACCTTTCGGCTCATACGCGTTCACGTCAATCGGGGAATTTTGCTGGATAAACTGCTTCAACACTTCCGCATCAATAAACCCGGTATTTACATAGCCCGGTTTGTTATCGATATGCGGATAGCCGTCGCCGCCGGTGGCGTTAAAGCTTAACGTTGCCAGGCGGTAGGTTTTCGCCGTATCAACCGGTTCGCCTTTGATTTTGAGATCGTTGAGCTTACCGTCCTTCGCGACGAAGCTGACGTTAGCAAACTGCGGATACGCCCCGGAATCTGGCTTCATCTGCGCCACGGCGGTCAGGTAGTCAATCACCTCCTTCCCGCTCATGTCCGCATAGACCACCACGTTGCCAAACGGCTGCACTTTGAGCACGTCTTTATAGGTGATGTCTCCGCCTTCGATGGAGTCACGAATACCGCCGCCGCTCATCACGGCGAAATCCGCATTCGTGCGCGCCATCTGCGCGGCCAGCACCAGACGCCCCATGTTGGTCTGCACGAAGCGGACTTTGCTGCGGTCTCCTTCCAGTCGTCCGTTAAGCGTGCCAATCTTCACGTCCAGCTGCGCTTTCCCTTTGCTCTGGAACGGCGTCAGCAGAGAGAGCATCTGCTGGTTTTCAGCGATCTCTGGCGTGTAGAGTACCCGCTCGCTTTTGCCGTCCGGGTAGGTCACTTTCTTCTTCAGGTTGACCGGGATGAGCTGATAGTGCACCAGCTTCATCTCGCCGTTACGGAATTCGAAATCCGCGCGGCCAACGTATTTACCCCACTCGTGGGCCTGTACAATCCAGATCCCGTTCTGACGATCCGGCGCGCACGGCGTGCCGGGCACATAATCTACCTGCTTTTTATTCTCAGAAGCCATGCAGACCGGATCCTGCGAATGACCGCCCACAATCATCGCCAGCGAGCCCGCTGGAAGGCTGCGCGCCATCTCCACGTCGCCCGGCGCGTTAGAGCCGTGCTGACCGTTATCGTAATGCCCCATGTGGGTGGTCGCGATAATCACATCCGGTTTTTCATTCTGCTGCAACTCCTGGATCACCAGCTTCGCTTCGTCCGCCGGTTTACGGAATTCGATGTCGGTGAAAAATTCAGGGTTGCCAATTTTGGCCGTATCGTCGGTGGTTAAGCCGATGACCGCGATCTTCAGATCCTGACGCTTGAACAGCGCCCACGGTTTAAACAAGCGCTCGCCGGTGCTTTTCTGATAAATATTGGCGGAAAGGAACGGGAATTTGGACCACTTCTCCTGCTGGCGCAACACGCTCAGCGGATTATCAAACTCGTGGTTTCCGACCGCCATCGCGTCGTAACCAATTAAATTCATGCCGCGGAAATCAGGCTCGGCATCCTGCAAATCAGATTCCGGTACGCCGGTATTAATATCCCCGCCCGACAGCAACAGCACGCTGCCGCCCTGGGCCGCGACCTCTTTACGAATGCCGTCCACCAGCGTTTTTTGCGCCGCCAGGCCATATTCACCGTATTCGCTGCGCCAGAAATGGCCGTGATGATCGTTAGTATGCAGAATGGTAATTTTATAGGTTTTATCTTTTTCATACGCCTGCGCGGGCAGGCTTGTTAGCCCCCATGCGGCGATGAGCGCCAGCGCGACGCCACGCTTCATTAACTTCATCTTCTCTCTCCCTGACCCATAGACAAACGCAAAAATTACAGTGACTCACAAGAATAGACAAATAAGTTTTCAGAATTGCGACTTTCTTCAAATGTCACGGACGGGTATGTTAGTCGGATAATAATTACTCCCTGCATCTCTAATAACAAATCGACGTGGTATTTATGGCAATCAGTGAATCAACCCAGCCCGTCCAGGGCGCTCCGGCGTCGCCGCCGAAATCGCGCACTTCCTTTAAAGTATTAGGCGCAATCAGTCTCTCTCATCTGCTCAACGACATGATCCAGTCGCTGATTCTGGCGATCTACCCGCTGTTGCAGTCTGAGTTCTCATTAACCTTCGTGCAGATCGGGATGATCACCCTGACCTTCCAGCTGGCCTCTTCGCTGCTACAGCCGGTGGTGGGCTATTGGACGGACAAATACCCGATGCCATGGTCGCTGCCCATTGGGATGTGCTTCACCCTGAGCGGGCTGGTGCTGCTGGCCATGGCGGGCAGCTTTGAGGCGGTACTGGTTGCCGCGGCGCTGGTGGGAACCGGTTCATCGGTGTTCCATCCGGAATCGTCCCGCGTGGCGCGTATGGCCTCCGGCGGACGCCACGGGCTGGCGCAGTCTCTGTTCCAGGTGGGGGGGAACTTTGGTAGCTCCCTCGGTCCTCTGCTGGCGGCGGTGATTATCGCGCCCTACGGTAAAGGCAACGTGGCGTGGTTTGTGCTGGCCGCGCTGCTGGCGATTGTCGTCCTGGCGCAAATCAGCCGCTGGTATGCCGCGCAGCATCGCGTAAATAAGGGAAAACCTGCCGTGAAGATAACCAACCCCCTTCCGCGCAATAAGGTGATCCTTGCCGTCAGCGTGCTGCTGGTGCTGATTTTCTCGAAATATTTCTATATGGCGAGCATCAGCAGCTATTACACCTTCTATCTGATGCAAAAATTCGGATTATCGGTACAAAACGCCCAGTTCCATCTCTTTGCCTTCCTGTTTGCGGTGGCGGCAGGCACGGTGATTGGCGGCCCTGTGGGGGATAAAATCGGACGTAAATATGTGATTTGGGGCTCTATCCTCGGCGTTGCACCGTTTACGCTTGTTTTACCCTACGCAACGCTGGAATGGACCGGAATATTGACGGTGATTATTGGTTTTATTCTCGCATCGGCATTTTCAGCCATCCTGGTCTACGCGCAGGAGCTGCTGCCGGGACGTATCGGTATGGTTTCCGGCCTCTTTTTCGGTTTTGCCTTTGGCATGGGCGGCCTTGGCGCAGCCGTTTTAGGGATGGTTGCCGACCACACCAGCATCTTCCTGGTCTATAAAATCTGCGCTTTCCTGCCACTTCTGGGGATGTTGACCATATTCCTGCCTGACAACCGTCATAAAGCGTAACTTCACGGCTGCCAAAGTTAAACTTTGGCAGCCGGATAACCTGATACCATAAGGCTTTCCTCTCCCTCCCCTTAGCAAATTTATCAAAATCTGCCTTTTTTCATGCTTATTGCCTTTTTATTGTGTTTTCAACAATTATTCATAAACATAAGCGTAAAAATTGTCATAAACTATTAATCGGCTTTTTGGTATTTGCACCAAAAATGGATCACCCATCGCAAAAGGAGACGGAATGCACCACGCCACACCGCTTATCACCACCATTGTTGGTGGACTTGTGCTCGCTTTTATTCTCGGCATGATTGCCAATAAACTGCGTATTTCGCCCCTGGTAGGCTATTTGCTGGCGGGCGTGCTGGCAGGGCCCTTTACGCCGGGTTTTGTCGCAGATACCAAACTGGCGCCTGAGCTGGCGGAATTAGGCGTGATCCTGCTGATGTTTGGCGTCGGGCTGCATTTTTCCCTGAAGGATCTGATGGCGGTAAAGTCGATCGCCATACCGGGAGCGATCGCCCAGATAGGGGTGGCGACGCTGCTGGGCATGGCGCTTTCGGCGGTGCTGGGCTGGTCAATCATGACCGGTATCGTATTTGGGCTGTGTCTTTCAACCGCCAGTACCGTGGTGCTGCTGCGCGCGCTTGAAGAGAGGCAGCTGATAGACAGCCAGCGCGGGCAAATCGCGATAGGCTGGCTGATTGTTGAAGATCTGGTAATGGTGTTGACGCTGGTTCTGCTGCCCGCCGTCGCCGGGATGATGGAAAAAGAGAATATCGGCTTCGCCTCGCTGGCACTAGATATGAGCATTACCATCGGTAAGGTTGTGGCGTTTATCGCCATCATGATGCTGGTGGGCCGCCGTCTGGTGCCGTGGATCATGTCCCGCAGCGCCGCCACGGGCTCGCGTGAACTGTTCACGCTTTCAGTCCTTGCGCTGGCGCTGGGCATTGCCTTTGGCGCCGTCGAGCTGTTTGACGTCTCCTTTGCGCTGGGCGCGTTCTTCGCCGGGATGGTGCTGAACGAGTCCGAGCTGAGCCACCGCGCCGCGCACGATACCCTGCCGCTACGTGATGCATTCGCGGTGCTGTTCTTCGTCTCCGTCGGGATGCTGTTCGACCCGTTGATCCTCATCCAGCAGCCGCTGGCCGTACTGGGTACGCTGGCAATCATCATCTTTGGTAAGTCCGTTGCCGCCTTCTTCCTGGTGCGGATGTTCGGTCACTCGCCGCGCACGGCGCTGACCATCGCCGCCAGCCTGGCGCAGATTGGCGAGTTCGCCTTTATTCTTGCCGGTCTGGGGATGGCCCTGAACCTGCTGCCACAGGCGGGGCAAAATCTGGTGCTGGCGGGGGCGATCCTCTCCATCATGTTGAACCCGGTATTGTTTGCCCTGCTGGAGAAATATCTCGAGAAGACCGAAACCCTCGAAGAGCTGACGCTGGAAGAGGCGACAGAAGAAGAGAAACAGATCCCGGTGGATATCTGCAACCACGCGCTGCTGGTCGGTTTTGGCCGCGTCGGCAGCCTGCTGGGTGAAAAACTGATGGCTCAGGGCATTCCACTTGTAGTGATTGAAACGTCACGCACCCGCGTCGACGAACTTCGCGAGCGCGGCATCCGCGCGGTGCTGGGCAACGCGGCTAACGAAGAGATTATGAATCTGGCGCATCTGGACTGCGCTCGCTGGCTGCTGCTCACTATCCCGAACGGTTACGAGGCTGGCGAGATTGTCGCCACAGCCCGTGAAAAATGCCCGCATATCGAAATCATTGCCCGCGCCCATTATGATGACGAAGTGGAGTACATCACCGAGCGCGGCGCGAATCAGGTGGTGATGGGTGAGCGTGAGATTGCGAATACGATGCTGACAATGCTGACGAAACCGCCGGTTGAAGAGGCGGTGACGGGGTAAGTTTTGTGCGGTCTGGTCCCCTCACCCCAGCCCTCTCCCCATAGGGGAGAGGGTGTTCAAGTTCCCTCTCCCCTATGGGGAGAGGGTTAGGGTGAGGGGTTTCTTTTACCTATCCCAGTACGCCTCTTCGAGGCTGTCTTCCCGTTCCGGCAGCCCCCGCGTTAAGCGCGGAGAATGCTGGTTCAGCACCTGATAACTCACGCGGTTCGCGTACTTACACACCTGCGCCAGCGAGGAATAGGTCAGCCAGTCGAAGGTATGTTTGCTGGAATTCGGCACGTTGGTTTTGTGGTAGGCGTTGGCGGTAATGTCGTGCAGCAGCGCGGCCAGCGCGCCGTCGCCCGCGCCGTTGGTGTTCATGATCTTCTCAGGGCCACCCATATACGGTGCGATGTGAGAGAAGATGCGCAGCGGGTTGATGCAGTCTTTATGACGCATAGCGCGGCTGAACTCGTACTGGTTAAATTCGGCGATTGCGCCCGGCAGCAGCGGGTGCTGGGTTTTACGCTTGCTCTCTTCTTCCGTGAAGCCCGCCATGTACAGCCCGACCGGCCCGGCGGTGCAGAGCACCAGGTCCACCCAGTCCAGCGCCTTATCAGACGCCAGCAGCGGATCGCTTTCACCGGTCAGCGCTTCGGCTTCTTCTTCATTCATCGCCAGAATCGAGACGTGTTCTTTCAGGAAGGCCTGCCACCACTCCGGGTTGTCGGCAATGACGAATTTGGTGCCCAGCGTCAGAACCACAGGCACGTTGTATTTCTTCGCGTACTCAATTGCCTTCATGGTTGCGTCCGGCATTGGTTCGCCCGGCTTGCAGCGCACCAGATAGGAGGTCAGTACCAGCGCAGACGCGCCCGCGATCACCTCTTCCGGGATACTTTCAGCGCGCAGCTTATTCATATGGCCGGGGCTGATGGCAAAGGTACGCTCGCCGGAATCGCTTATCAGCGTAAAGCAGCGGCCAATCGGCCCGTCAACGCCCTGTAAATAGTTCAGATCGGTGCGGCTGGAGGTATTGCACAGGTAGCGGTAGGCGTAGCCACCGATTTCGATATTGCTACACATCACGCCAAGCAGCACCGAGCGGTCGTCTGCCAGTACGGAGTAGTTGTGCATGGTGTTGCCGATAGTGCCGCCGGCAAACTGGTGGGTGATAAGATTTTCGCGCACCAGCTCCTGATACAGCGCTTCAGCAACGTCATCCTCAATCACCAGCGAGTGCCCGGCGCTCAGACCGTAACGAGCGACAAACGCATCATCCACTTTGGCTTCAATGTCCACCAGCGTCTGATCGATACCGACCACCCAGGCAGCGCTGGTTTCGCTTTCCTGCTGAATTTGCTGTAACAGCGGATCGCGGGCATCGACGGGGAAATAGTGTTTGGACTTACGTTTACCGGGAAATTTCATGGTCTGAACTGTGCAAAGAATACGGGCCGGGAATGGTAGCACAAACCCGGCCCGTAACGCGATCAGCGGCGGGTGGTGACCAGTGACACCATCATGTCGATGTGTTCAGGGGAGTCGTTAAGCGCAGGAATGTATTCGTATTTCGTTCCGCCCGCCTCCATAAAGAACTCTTTGTTCTGGACGGCAATTTCTTCCAGCGTTTCCAGACAGTCCGCCGAGAAGCCCGGCGACATCACCTGAATGTGCTTCACGCCCTTCTCGCCCAGCATTTTTAGCGTTTCATCAGTATACGGGGTCAGCCAAGGTTCACGGCCGAAGCGCGACTGGAAGGTCATCATCACCTTCTCAGGCGGCAGGCCGAGGGCGGAGACCAGCTCGCGGGTGGTATCGCGGCAACGCTGGGGGTAATCGTCCCCTTCGTTCGCGAAACGCTGCGGAATACCGTGATAGGAGAGCAGCAGCAGATCCGGCTCGCCGTGTTTTTCAAACGACGCGCGCGCGCTGCTGGCAAGCGCCTGAATGTACAGCTCGTTATCGGCGTAGTCGCGGATAAAGGTGATACCCGGTATACGGCGGCGGGTCGCCAGAATGCGCCCCAGTTCGTCCCAGACGGCAGCTACCGTGGAGCACGAATACTGCGGATATAGAGCCAGCACCACAATGTGTTCAACGCCCTGCGCCAGCAGAGAGTCAACGGCGCTTTCCAGGGACGGCTTACCGTAGCTCATGCCGAGCGCAACGGGCATGTCCGGCAGGCGTGCGGCCAGCGCCTTCTCCTGACGACGGCTGTACACCATCAGCGGCGAGCCCTCTTCCATCCACACGGACTGATAGAGCTTTGCCACACGCGGGGAACGAATCGGCAGAATGACGCCACGCAGCAGTGGCCACCACAGCAGTCTTGGGGTATCCACGACGCGCGTGTCGCTTAAAAATTGTCGCAGGTAGCGTTTTACCGCCGCTGGAGTAGGTGCTTCTGGGGTGCCCAGATTGGCAAGCAGGATGCCGGTTTTCGCCTGACTCATTCACGCCTCTTAACCATTTGATAGGCTGTCAATTGTAGCGGAAATGCGTTTAAACGAAACCCATTGCTGCAATAGGTGAGATGAGAATTTTTCTCACCCGGGGCTCCGGGTGAGAGAGGTGCGCTTAGCCGAGAATTTTTTCCAGCTCTGCACGTACGTCAGCCACGGCTTTGGTGCCGTCCACTTTCGCGTATTTGGTGTTACCCGCCTGCGCTTCTTTGGTGTAGTAGCCGATCAGCGGTGCGGTCATCTGATGGTATTCCACCAGGCGTTTACGCACGGTTTCTTCCTGATCGTCTTTACGGGTGGTCAGCTCTTCGCCGGTCACGTCGTCTTTGCCTTCAACCTTAGGTGGGTTGAATTTAATGTGGTAAACGCGGCCAGAAGCAGCGTGTACGCGACGGCCAACGATACGGTCAACGATCAGCTCGTCCGGTACGTCGAACTCCAGCACGTAATCCACGTTGATGCCCGCTTCTTTCATGGCGTCAGCCTGAGGAATGGTGCGCGGGAAGCCGTCCAGCAGGAAACCATTGCGGCAGTCTTCCTGAGCAATGCGCTCTTTTACCAGCGCGATAACCAGTTCGTCGGTCACCAGCTTGCCTGCGTCCATGATGTCTTTAGCTTGTTTGCCCAGCTCGGAGCCAGATTTAACAGCGGCACGCAGCATGTCACCAGTAGAGATTTGCGGAATACCGTATTTCTCCATGATGAACTGAGCCTGAGTTCCCTTACCCGCGCCCGGAGCGCCAAGCAGAATAATACGCATTGCGAAAATCCCCTCAAATGTCGATTCAATTTTTCAAAAGCGCTAAACAATACCACCAGAACGGGTATCGCTCAAGGAAGGCGGGGAGGCTGAAACGGTTAATGAGGGGAGATAATTAGGGAGAGTGCGGTCTGGTGCCCTCACCCCGGCCCTCTCCCACGGGGAGAGGGAGAAGACCAGGGGAGACGTGGTCAGTTACGCCAGCAGCAGCGCATTCACACGTTTAATGAACAGGTTAGGATCTTCCAGCGTACCGCGCTCGGCCAGCAGGGACTGATCCAGCAGCAGTTCAACCCACTCCGCAAAGCGGGCGTCGTCCTGGGTATCCGCCGCGCGTTTCACCAGCGGGTGATCCGGATTAAGCTCAAAGATATATTTCACTTCCGGCACGGCCTG
The DNA here is from genome assembly GCF_002787395.1 of Enterobacter sp. CRENT-193. Classification (NCBI taxonomy): domain Bacteria; kingdom Pseudomonadati; phylum Pseudomonadota; class Gammaproteobacteria; order Enterobacterales; family Enterobacteriaceae; genus Enterobacter; species Enterobacter sp. CRENT-193. The sequence continues at coordinate 4,491,051 of NZ_CP024812.1, forward strand.
GCCCGCCGCAGCGAACAGCTTCGCCATCTGGGTGCTCATTTCGTCCGCATCGGTGGTGACAATGGCAGGCGTATCGGTCAGACGGTGCGTGAAGCGCACCTCTTTCACGCGGTCACCCAGCAGGGTTTTCACGCGCTCAATGAACGGCTCCAGCGCCTTCTCGGCTTCTTTCGCGCTTTCGTCCACTTCATCCGCCAGCTTATCGATAGACTCGTCGGCTTTGGCAACGGACTGGAAGGATTTACCGTCGAACTCGGTCAGGTAGTTCATCATCCACTCGTCGATGCGGTCAGACAGCAGCAGCACTTCGATGCCTTTCTTACGCAGCAGCTCCAGGTGCGGGCTGCTGTTCGCTGCCGCATAGCTGTCGGCGGTGATGTAGTAGATCTTCTCCTGCCCTTCTTTCATGCGGGAGACGTACTCTTCCAGCGACACGGTCTGGGCGGAGGAGTCGTTGTGCGTAGAGGCGAAGCGCAGCAGTTTAGCGATAGCTTCCACATTCGCGGTGTCTTCCGCCGGACCTTCTTTCAGCACCAGGCCAAACTGTTTCCAGAAGGTCTGGTATTTTTCCGCATCGTCCTTCGCCAGTTTTTCCAGCATCTGCAACGCACGTTTGGTCAGGGCGTTACGCAGGTTACGGGTGACGGTGCTGTCCTGAAGGATTTCACGCGAGACGTTCAGCGGCAGGTCGTTGGAATCAATCAGGCCGCGCACAAAGCGCAGATAGTTCGGCATGAACTGCTCGGCGTCGTCCATGATGAACACGCGCTGCACGTACAGCTTCAGGCCATGCTTGTGATCGCGGTTCCACATGTCCCACGGCGCCTGTGCCGGGATGTACAGCAGGCTGGTGTACTCCTGCTTACCTTCCACACGGTTGTGGCTCCAGGTCAGCGGGTCGGTAAAGTCGTGGGCGATGTGCTTGTAGAATTCGTTGTACTCGTCGTCTTTAATTTCAGCTTTGTTACGCGTCCACAGCGCCTGCGCCTTGTTGATTTTCTCCCAGGAAACCACGGTTTCGCCGTCTTTCTCTTCCTGTTTTTCAATCTCAACCGGCAGCGCGATGTGGTCGGAATACTTGCTGATGATGGAGCGTACGCGCCAGTCGTTCAGGAAATCGTCTTCGCCTTCACGCAGGTGCAGGGTGATTTCGGTGCCGCGATCCGCTTTGGTGATGTCATCAACGGTGTACTCGCCTTCCCCTTTGGATTCCCACAGCACGCCGTTCTCGGCGCTGTCGCCCGCGGCGCGAGTGCGCACGGTGACTTTGTCCGCCACGATGAACGCCGAGTAGAAGCCTACGCCGAACTGACCAATCAGCTGGCTGTCTTTCGCCTGGTCAGAGCCCATGGACTCAAGGAACGCTTTGGTGCCGGATTTGGCGATGGTCCCGAGGTGGTCGATCACCTCGTCGCGGTTCATCCCGATGCCGTTATCGGCAATCGTCAGGGTGCGGTTCTCTTTATTGAACGAGACGCGCACGCGCAGTTCGCCGTCGCCTTCATACAGATCCGGGTTAGACAGCGCGCGGAAGCGCAGCTTGTCCGCCGCATCGGAGGCGTTGGAAATCAGCTCACGCAGGAAAATTTCTTTGTTGGAATACAGGGAATGGATCATCAGGTGCAGAAGCTGTTTTACTTCTGACTGGAAACCACGGGTTTCTTGTCCTTTCATCTAAGTCGACCTCAACAATGCCATTTAATGGGGTTGTAAAACGTTGAGTGAGAGATGGGGATAAGGGGGGAAATTTTCAAGCGGAGGCCGCGCGCGCAGCCTCCGTTTGGTCAGAAAATAATCTTGTGACGTCCGGCCAGCGAGTGCGACAGCGTGGTGCCGTCGACCATCTCCAGCTCACCGCCGACCGGCACGCCGTGGGCGATGCGGCTGGCGTCAACGCCGTACTGCGCGCACAGTTCGGCGATGTAGTTGGCGGTTGCCTCCCCTTCCACCGTGGGGTTGGTGGCGAGGATCACCTCTTTGATGGTTTCCGACTCCAGGCGCTGCTCCAGACGATCGAGACCGATATCGTCCGGGCCGATGCCGTCCAGCGGGGAGAGATGCCCCATCAGCACGAAATAGCGGCCGGAAAACTGCCCGGTTTGTTCGATGGCGTAGATGTCCGCCGGACTCTCCACCACGCAAATCTGACCGTTTTCCTGACGACGCGGGTTCGTGCAGATGTTGCATACGTCCTGCTCGGTAAAGGTACGGCAATCCGCACAGTGACCAATTTCTGACATGGCGCGGGTCAGAGCCTGCGCCAGGCGCATCCCGCCGCTGCGGTCGCGCTGCAATAGCGTAAACGCCATACGCTGCGCCGACTTCGGGCCAACGCCCGGCAGGCAGCGCAGTGCTTCCATTAACTGCGTGAGCAGCGGACTGGTTTGCATCAGAATGGCATCTTAAAGCCCGGCGGCAGTTGCATACCGCTGGAAACAGAGGCCATTTTCTCTTTCTGGGTTTCGTCGATACGGCGAGCGGCATCGTTAAACGCGGCTGCAACCAGATCTTCCAGCATCTCTTTGTCGTCTTCGAGCAGGCTCGGGTCGATTTCCACGCGACGGCAGTTATGCGCACCGTTGATGGTCACCTTGACCAGACCGGCACCGGATTCACCCGTGACTTCCAGCTGAGCGATCTCTTCCTGCATCTTCTGCATTTTTTCCTGCATCTGCTGAGCCTGCTTCATCAGGCCACCCAGACCGCCTTTTCCACCAAACATAGGCTTCTCTCTTCTTTCACGTTAAGGATTACAACCGTAAGTCAGACTCACGATCAAATGGGGCGAATACTCTCTTCATCCAGATCGGCGTCGAAGAACCGGCGCAGGGTCTGGATGTTGTTATCCGCAATTATCGCCTCGCGCGCCTGCGCGAGCTTCTCTTCATAAATGGCCTGACGCCACTCGAGCGGCGTTTTAACCGCCGGATTATCATCTTCAATGATAGTCAATTCAACCGGCACACCCTGTAATGCGGTAAGCGCCTCGGCCAGCGCCTTTTGCGCGCCAGGGGAGTTGAGGTGCCGCTGCCCAGGGCGCAGGTGCAGACGCACCTGATTACCGTCCTGCTCTTTCCAGGCGTTCAGCGCGACCTGCTCAACCAGCTTCGGCAGCTGGAGTTTGCTGACCTCGGCGGCCCAGGCGTCGCGCTCGATGGACTCTTCCGCAAGCTTCGCGGACAGCTCCGGCGTTTTTTCATGCTCCAGCGCCTTTTTCAGCGCTTTTGGCGTGGCGACCACTTCCTTGACCGTTTCAACAACGGTAGTCGCCTTCCAGCGGTATGCCTCTTCTTTCGCCGGGGCTTTTTGCTCGAGCGCGGACGGTGCCGGACGCGACTGCACGCGCTCCGTTACCGAGGCCAGTCGTTCAAGCGCGGCGTTGTTCACCGGCCGCGCTCTTGCAGGCGCTGCCGGTTCACTCTTTTTTGGTTTGGTTGCTCCCTGCGCACGTTGCAACTGGCTTCGTGCGGCAAGCACCGAACTGGTGGCATCCGACAGCGGCACGTTTTGCGGCGGCGGCGATGCCGGTTGCGGTGGCACCTGCTGCGGTGACATTACCGCGGTCGGCGCAACCGGCGCAAAGGACTGCCGGGGCGTTTCCGGCTCCGGCAGTGGCTTGCGCGGATGGAAGGCCAGTGCGCGCAGCAGCGTCATTTCAACGCCCATCCGGCGATCCGGTGCAAACGGCAGCTCTTTGCGGCCGATCAGCAGCGTCTGATAATAAAGCTGAACGTCAGCCGGCGGCACGGTGCGCGCAAGTTCACGCATCCGCTGCTCAATGGTCGCCATGTCTGCGCCAATGGCCGACGGGGACAATTGCAGCATCGCCACGCGGTGCAGCAGGCTGAGCATCTCGACCAGCAGCGCTTCCCATTCAATGCCACGGGCGGCGGCATCGTTGACGAGCGTCATCACCCGCTCACCGTTGGCGGCGATCATCGCTTCAATAAGCGACAGCGCCTGATCGTCATCCAGCGTGCCGAGCATGGTGCTGACCGCGTCGGTGGAGAGTTTACCGTCACCGCTGGCAATCGCCTGGTCGGTCAGGCTTAGCGCATCGCGCAGGCTGCCGTCCGCCGCACGGGCCAGCAGTTGCAGCGCGCGCGGTTCATGAACAATGTTCTCTTCATCGAGAATATGCTCAAGCTGAGCGCGGATCTGCTCAACGTCGAGCGCCTTCAGATGGAATTGCAGGCAGCGTGAGAGGATCGTGACCGGCAGCTTTTGCGGATCGGTGGTCGCCAGCAGGAATTTGACATGTGCAGGCGGCTCTTCCAGCGTTTTCAGCAGGGCGTTGAAGCTGTGGCGCGACAGCATGTGCACTTCATCGATCAGATAGACCTTGAAGCGGCCGCGCGCCGGGGCGTACTGGACGTTGTCCAGCAGATCGCGGGTGTCTTCCACTTTGGTGCGCGAGGCGGCGTCGATCTCAATCAGATCGACAAAACGCCCCTGCTCGATCTCACGACAGTTGTCGCACACGCCGCACGGGGTGGCGGTGATCCCGGTTTCGCAGTTCAGACCTTTTGCCAGCAGACGGGCAATAGAGGTTTTACCGACGCCGCGGGTGCCGGAAAAAAGATAGGCGTGATGGATGCGACCTAGCGACAAGCCGTTCGCCAGGGCCGTCAGCACATGTTCCTGACCGACAACGTCAGCAAAGGTTTGTGGTCGCCATTTACGGGCTAACACCTGATAACTCATGGGCAGGCTCTGCAACGCTGGAAGGTGAATTAATGGAGGGGAATGCTATCACAACCTCACCCATTGAGCGAGGTTGTGAGATATGGGATTAATGTCCCGGGAATGGCACCAGGCTGTAGCTGGTAATACCCTGTTTTTCCAGACGCTGCTCGCCGCCGAGATCGAACAGGTTGATGATGAATGCCGCGTCGGTCACTTCCCCGCCCAGACGACGGATCAGCTTCACGGTCGCTTCGATGGTGCCGCCGGTTGCCAGCAGATCGTCCACCACCAGCACTTTGTCGCCTGGCTTGATAGCATCAACGTGAATTTCCAGCTGATCGGTGCCGTATTCCAGCTCATAGCTCTCAGCAATGGTTTCACGCGGCAGTTTGCGCGGCTTACGCACCGGCACAAAACCCACGCCCATCGCCAGCGCAACCGGTGCGCCAAACAGGAAGCCACGGGCTTCAGTACCTACTACTTTGGTGATCCCGGCGTTTTTATAACGCTCAACCAGCAGTTCAATGCTGAGGGCGTACGCTTTCGGGTCTTCCAGCAAGCTGGTGACATCGCGGAAAAGAATGCCAGGTTTTGGATAGTCCTGGATACTTTTGATGCTATTTTTCAGATATTCAAGCTGCTGTGCAGTTGCGGTCATCGGTTTGTGCCTAAATGAAACAGTGTTACTCACGGCGCGCGACGAGTCGGTCAAAGTAACAGTTGTTTAACCTTTGACCAGGCGCACCTGTGCTCGAAAACGGTCGAATTTACTGGCTGTGCGCCATAATTGCAACCGCCATGATGAGGCTTCAGTGCTTTTGTTGCTTTTCATCAACCACGGGGATCCGCCACATAAAGATCAGCAGGCAGGCCAGGATCGCCAGCAGCAGAATGCGCACCCACATCATTTTCACCAGCCATAACGAGACGGCGAAGGTGATCAGGATGAAGGCAATGGCGCGCGGCTTGGCCCCGGGCGGCATAGCCCGGTGTTTTTGCCAGTGCCGCAGGTAGCCGCCGAACCACGAGCGGTACAGAAGCCAGTGGTGAAAACGCGGCGACGAGCGGGCGAAGCACCAGGCGGCCAACAGGATAAACGGGGTGGTCGGCAGCAAGGGCAAAACCACACCCAGCGTACCCAGCACTACCGCGAGCCAGCCAATGATGATTAAAATAGTACGCTGCATAATGCGAATCGTTATCAAACTGAACGGCTACTTTACCACTGGAGAGCGCCTTGAAAACAGCACTGCTTCTTGAGAGGCTGCAAAATCAGCTGATCGCGCTGCGGGCGCAGGCCACACCGCTGATGGGCCACGCCACGCTGAAACCGCGCTTTGACCGGCAGCTCTTCCGCACCCGCAGCACCGTCATTCAGGATTATCTTGCTGAAGCGCAGACCAACCTCGACGAGCTTCGCCACGCGGTTGAGAGTGAACAGCAGGAACAGGTCGCGTGGCTTGCGGAGCATCTTACCGAGCAGATCACCGCCCTGCACCGGGAAATCGCCGCCTGGCCGCTACGGGCGTGGGACAGCGCCTCGCCGGGACTGGGAAAATGGCAGCGCAAGCGGCTGGAGAACCAGGAGTTTGAGCGCCGTCTGTTTGAGATGAAGCGTGAGCGCGAAGCCCGCCTGAACACCAGCGAAACGCTGGAAGAGCAGCAGTTATTAATGCGTGAAATCAGCGCGCTGGAAGGCCGCATCGTCCGCTGCCGTCAGGCGCTGGATGAGATTGAACGCGTCATTGAACGCCTGACCCGTTAACAGGAGCAGCGGATGTCACTGGAAAATGCCCCCGATGAGGTCAAACTGGCCGTCGATTTAATTATGCTGCTGGAGAATCATGCGATCCCGGCTGAGACGGTGCTGAAAGCGCTGGAGATTGTGCGGCGGGATTTTGAGGGGAAACTTCCCCCTCACCCTGCCCTCTCCCCAGAGGGGAGAGGGAAATAATTCAAGCAGGAGTAGGGTCGTCCCCCTTAATTTCGCGCTTCACTTCCGTATGCTCGTCACCTTTCTCGTTACGCAGGTGCACTTCAAGCTGGTTGAAGGCGATATTTATATTGTTTTCACGACACAGACGGTCAATGGTGCGGTTCAGCTCATCGACGGTGTAGCTGCGATCGCGCAGTTCGCGTACGTACAGGCGCAGCTCATGATCCAGCGTGCTTGGCCCGAAGGTGGTGAAGAACACGTCAGGCGCAGGATCGTGCATCACTTTAGGATGTGATTTCGCGGCTTCCAGCAGGACCTCTTTCACTTTATCCAGATCTGAACCGTAGGCCACCCCGAGTCGGATCACCACGCGGGTGGTGGTATCCGAGAGCGACCAGTTGATCAGGCGCTCGGTCACAAAGGCTTTGTTCGGGATGATCACCTCTTTACGATCGAAGTCGGTAATGGTGGTCGCACGGATGCGGATCTTGCTGACGGTCCCGGAGAAGGTGCCGATGGTGACGGTATCGCCGATACGCACCGGACGTTCGAACAGGATAATCAGGCCAGAGACAAAGTTACCGAAGATCTCCTGCAAGCCGAAGCCCAGACCCACCGACAACGCTGCCGCCAGCCACTGAAGTTTATCCCACGAGACGCCCAGCGAGCCGAATACCGTCATCGCCCCGACAATAATAATGACGTAGTTCAGGATGGTAGTAATGGCGTACGACGCCCCCTGACGCAGGTTCAGCCTCGAGAGCACCAGCACTTCCAGCAGACCCGGCAGGTTGCGGATCAACGCCCAGGCAACCACTGACGACACCAGCGCAAAGAGCAGGCTGCCCATGGTGACGCTTTTCATTACCGCAGCGCCCGCTTCGGTACCGTTGTATTGCCAGAGCGTGATACTGTCGAGGTAGGCGAAGACGGTAATTAAATCAGACCAGATGGCCCAGAACATCACCGCAAACAGGGCGATCATCACCAGCATGGTAATACGCATCGTTTGCTGGTTGACCTGCTCCAGGGCGATAGTCGGCTCTTCCTGCGGCTCTGCCCCTTCAGCCCCCTCTTTCACCTGATGCTGCCGACGGGCAACAGCACGACGATACGCAATGCGGCGCGCCGCTACGCTCAAACCACGCAGCACGGTCTGGAACAGCAGGTTCCACACAATCACCAGATAAACCGTTTCGATCCAGCGGCCTGACAGACGCAGCGTGGTATAGAAGTAACCCGTCGCCGTCAGCACCATCAGCGCCAGCGGAATGATCGCCAGCACCGTTACGGTAACCAGACGAAGATTATGGGACTCTTTATCCCGCCAGCTGTCGCGGCACATCGGCCACATAAGGACGGCAATCAGCAGCAGGTTCAGCATAATCACCAGTTGCCCCAGTACGTCATCCATCAGATGCAGCGGCGAAAGCTCGGCCACAACTGACCAGAAGTGCAGCGGCAGCAGCGCGAGGCTGATGCGTACAATCTGGCGACGCCAGTGGCTGGTGAGTTTTTCCGGCATGTTGAAGTGGCGGACGGCGACGCCATCTTTTTCCAGCACTTTCCAGCACAGGCCAAACACCAGCCAGAACAGCGCCAGCTTCTTGCTGAACGCCCACAGCAGATCGCTGATATTCAACTGCATGGTCAGCAGGATCAGGCCCACGGCGAGTATCAACAGGCAGACCGGCAGAGCACGGATCAGATCGATCAGGATCGCTTTCGGGGTGTGCAGCTGGCTGTCGTTACGCAGTTGGCCCACTTCCGAGGCCAGCTTCGCCTGGTACTGTTTCAGCCATTTCAAACGCCAGCGTATTACGCCAGCGATGAGCAGCAAAGGCAGTCCCGCCAGGAAGGCAATCATTACCGCAGGCCAGGCTTTCTCCCAGTTCACGGTAATTTTCATGCTTTTTATCTGGGATTTCAGCGTTTCCGGGAAAGATTTAAACCAGTCCCAGTCCATGGGTTTATTGCTGTTCACCCAGAAAATCTGCTGGGTCAGGATCTCCTGGAGGCTTTTAGAAACGCTCACCAGCTGCTGCTGGTTGATTTGCAGGTTAATCGCCATCATCAACTGGTTGCCCAGCTGCTTGTTGAGCTGATCGAGCAGTTCGCGGCGCATGTCCACCACCTGCAACAGCGCGTCGTGAACTTCAGCGTTCACTTCACCTGAATGGCCCTCTTCCACTTTGGCAACGAAGGTATCGCTCTGGAATAGCGCATCGCGCTGCTGGTTGACGTCAAACTGTTCAAGACGCAAATCCGCAATGCGATTGGTCATGTCTTCCAGCTCGTCGGCGGACGGCAGCGTCTGCTGTTGCTGGTAGAGAATGCGCGACAGCAGCAGGCTGCCCTTCAGGACGGCAATCTGCTCCTTGACGTTACGCTCGGCCTGCAACGCGCGATCCAGCCAGTTTTTGACCTTGATATTCTGCTGTACCAGCGCGCTGCCGTTTTCAGTCGCCTGGATCAGACGTTCGCTCAGCTGGTGGTTAATCTCCAGCTCCTGCTTCACCAGCGGGTTGGCCTGAATACGCGCCGTCTCGTCTGGCGAGACCGCTTCCTGGGCCGTTTTTTCAGTCAGGGTCAGGCGCTTGCTGTTTACCGCTTCCTGCAACAGCTGAAGCTGATGCTCAAGCCGGTTGATATTCGCGGTCACGTAGTCACGCTGTTTTTGCAGCGCATCCTGTAGCACCGTGTTGCCTTCCAGGCTCTTACGCTGCTGTTCAATCTCCGCGTTTAGCAGCGTCTGCTGGATATTCAGCAGCGTTTGCTGGGTGGGGCGAAGCGCCCCTTCCCCAACGGTGACGCCATTCAGACGGTTACGTATCTGCTGTAGCTGTTGCGATGCGGAGTACATGGCGTTCTGCACGCGCTCAGGCTGGGTTTGCAGCGAAACCAGCTGGCTGTTATAGGTTGAGAGATCGGACTGCGCCGTTTGCAGATCGTCCAGCAGCTGCGCCACGCGCGACTCAAGCTGGCGCAACGACAGCGTGGCAAGCGTTTTTCGGGTTTCATCGTCGTTGTCGACGTCGCTGAGCGCATTCAGCGCCTCCGTAGCCTTACGCATGTTTTCCGGCGCCTGAGCGACCTTCTGCCTCAGCTGGGCCGTTTCGGCTTTGATACGATCTATCTTGTCCAGCGTTTCCAGGGTTTCCGTCAGGTCCTGCTGAACAAGTTTTTCCAGGGCGGACAGATCTTTCTGCTTATTCAGGGTGTCGAGTTGCGCCTGAACATCAGCACGCGTGGGAATGTCACTGCCGTTGTCTGCACGGGCCCAGGAAAGCGGCGCGGCTGCAAAGTAAAACAGCAGGATCAAAAACAGGGCCAGAACAGGATGTTGCGAGCGATTGGTGTGCAGCATAGTTGTGAATGTGATGTGAGAAATGACCGGAAATAGTCGGGCATGAAGGATATCACGCCCGGCTGAAGCAGAATAGTACGACGGAAAGGGTCTACGATTTTTCCCGTACCCGATCAGGCAGAACGGGGGTGATGCTTACTTTGAAGGGTCGGACAGAGCTGGCACATCTCAAGAAAAATGTCGACATAGCTGCGCGCCTCTGATCTGAGATCGAACGACTCCGGAGCAAAAAGCCAGTTTTCCATCAGGCCGGAAATATAGCTGCGCATCAGGATCGCCGCCCGGCGGGTGAGTAAGGTGGCAGGAAGCATTTTGGCCTGCATGCACTCCGTGAGGACCTGTTCGATGCGATCGTAGCTTTCCAGACACAGGTTGCGTTGCGCCTGCTGAACCACCGCCATTTCGCCAACGAACTCACATTTATGGAAGATGATTTCCATCATCAGACGGCGGCGCTCTTCAACAACTGTCGCTTCAAGGATATATACTAGAATTTCTCTTAACACAGAGAGTGGATCGTGAGGGAATTTTGCCCGATACTCACTCTCAAGATCGCTAATGCTGGACTCTGAAAGCTCCCAGATTTCACCAAACAGATCGGACTTGTCTTTGAAATGCCAGTAAATCGCTCCCCGCGTGACGCCCGCGGCCTGAGCAATCTGTGCCAGCGAGGTTGCCGAAACACCCTGCTGTGAGAACAAACGCATTGCCACATCCAGAATGTGTTGTCGGGTTTCCAGCGCTTGTTGTTTGGTTTTTCGTGCCATACGTTGATGAATTTACAGGAGTCAGATTTACATACATTTATGAATGTATGTACCATAGCATGACGATAATATAAACGCAGCAATGGGTTTTTAGACTCAGGACCCTTGATCAATTTGAAATCGGACACTCGAGGTTTACATATGAACAAAAACAGAGGGTTAACGCCTCTGGCGGTCGTTCTGATGCTCTCAGGCAGCTTAGCGCTTTCAGGATGTGACGACAAAGAGGCTCAACAAGGAGCTCAGCAGGTGCCAGAAGTTGGCGTCGTGACGCTCAAATCCGAACCTCTCCAGATGACAACAGAACTACCGGGCCGCACCAGCGCCTATCGCATTGCGGAAGTGCGTCCGCAGGTAAGCGGTATCATCCTGAAACGTAACTTCACCGAAGGCGGTGATGTCAAGGCAGGTGAGTCTCTGTATCAGATTGATCCAGCAACCTACCAGGCGTCTTATGAGAGCGCTAAAGGCGATCTGGCGAAAGCAGAAGCGGCAGCCAAAATTTCGCAGCTGACGTTGAATCGTTACAAGAAGCTGCTCGGCACGCAGTACATCAGCCAACAGGATTATGATTCAGCCCTGGCCGATGCGCAGCAAGCCAACGCGGCCGTTGTGGCGGCGAAAGCGGCGGTAGAAACCGCGCGTATTAACCTGGCCTACACCAAAGTGACCTCCCCTATCAGCGGTCGCATTGGTAAATCTGCCGTCACCGAAGGTGCACTGGTGCAAAACGGTCAGACCAACGCACTGGCCACCGTGCAGCAGCTTGACCCGATCTATGTTGACGTTACCCAGTCCAGCAACGATTTCCTGCGTCTCAAACAGGAGCTGGCAAGCGGTCAACTGAAACAGGAAAACGGTAAAGCCAAGGTTGAACTGGTTACCAACGACGGTATCGAGTTCTCGCAGACCGGTACACTGGAATTTTCTGATGTGACCGTCGATCAGACCACCGGCTCAATCACCATCCGGGCCATTTTCCCGAATCCGGATAAAACCCTGCTGCCGGGTATGTTCGTACGCGCCCGTCTTGAGGAAGGGACTAACCCAAGCGCCATTCTGGTTCCTCAGCAGGGTGTGACCCGTACGCCACGCGGCGATGCGAGCGCGCTGGTTGTGGGTGCCGATAACAAAGTCGAAATGCGCAATATCACTGCAACGCAGGCGATTGGCGACAAGTGGCTGGTGACGGAAGGTCTGAAAGATGGCGATCGCGTGATTATTACTGGTTTGCAAAAAGTTCGTCCTGGCGCGCAGGTCAAAGCGCAGGAAGTGAAATCTGACGACAAACAACAAGCGTCGGCCGCTGGCCAGTCAGAACAAACCAAGTCTTAACTTAAACAGGAGCCGTTAAGACATGCCTAATTTCTTTATCGATCGCCCCATATTTGCGTGGGTGATCGCCATTATCATCATGCTGGCCGGGGGACTTGCGATCCTGAAGCTGCCTGTTGCGCAATATCCAACGATTGCGCCACCGGCAGTAACGATCTCCGCAACCTACCCGGGCGCTGATGCGAAAACGGTGCAGGATACCGTTACGCAGGTTATCGAACAGAACATGAACGGTATCGATAACCTGATGTACATGTCCTCAAACAGTGACTCAACCGGTACGGTTCAGATCACCCTGACCTTTGAATCCGGTACGGATGCGGACATTGCGCAGGTTCAGGTGCAGAACAAATTGCAGCTGGCGATGCCTCTGCTGCCGCAGGAAGTACAACAGCAGGGCGTGAGCGTCGAGAAATCGTCCAGTAGCTTCCTGATGGTTGTCGGCGTGATCAACACCAACGGCACCATGACGCAGGAGGATATTTCCGACTACGTGGGCGCCAACATGAAGGACGCCATCAGCCGTACGTCAGGTGTGGGTGACGTTCAGCTGTTTGGTTCCCAGTACGCCATGCGTATCTGGATGGATCCGAATAAACTGAACAACTTCCAGCTGACGCCGGTTGACGTGATTAACGCCATCAAAGCGCAGAACGCCCAGGTGGCAGCCGGTCAGTTAGGCGGTACGCCGCCGGTCAAGGGCCAGCAGCTTAACGCCTCGATCATCGCGCAAACCCGTCTGACCTCCGCGGATGAGTTCAGCAAAATTCTGCTGAAAGTGAATCAGGACGGTTCGCAGGTTCGCCTGCGTGACGTAGCGAAAGTGGAGCTGGGCGGCGAGAACTACGACGTTATCGCGAAGTTCAACGGCAAGCCGGCATCTGGTCTGGGTATCAAACTGGCGACCGGCGCTAACGCCCTGGACACCGCGACGGCTATTCGTGCAGAGCTGAAGAAGATGGAACCGTTCTTCCCGTCAGGTCTGAAAATCGTTTATCCGTATGACACTACGCCGTTCGTAAAAATTTCGATTCACGAAGTGGTAAAAACCCTGGTTGAGGCGATCATCCTCGTCTTCCTGGTAATGTACCTGTTCCTGCAAAACTTCCGCGCGACGCTGATCCCAACCATCGCCGTACCGGTTGTATTGCTTGGGACCTTCGCGGTTCTGGCGATATTTGGCTACTCGATAAACACCCTGACGATGTTCGGGATGGTGCTCGCCATCGGCCTGCTGGTGGATGACGCCATCGTGGTGGTCGAAAACGTCGAGCGTGTGATGGCGGAAGAAGGCCTGCCGCCGAAGGAAGCAACCCGTAAATCTATGGGCCAGATCCAGGGCGCGCTGGTCGGTATCGCGATGGTACTGTCCGCGGTGTTTATCCCGATGGCCTTCTTTGGCGGCTCTACCGGTGCGATTTACCGTCAGTTCTCCATCACCATCGTTTCGGCGATGGCGCTGTCGGTACTGGTTGCGCTGATCCTGACGCCAGCCCTGTGCGCGACGATGCTGAAGCCGATTCAGAAAGGCGGACACGGCGAGCATAAAGGGTTCTTCGGCTGGTTCAACCGCATGTTTGATAAGAGCACGCACCACTACACCGACAGCGTGGGTAACATCCTGCGCAGCACCGGTCGTTACCTGCTGCTCTATATCATCATCGTGGTGGGGATGGCATTCCTGTTCGTTCGTCTGCCAAGCTCGTTCCTGCCAGATGAAGACCAGGGCGTGTTCCTGAGTATGGCGCAGCTTCCGGCCGGTGCGACGCAAGAGCGTACGCAGAAAGTGCTGGATGAGATGACCGACTACTTCCTGACCAAAGAGAAAGACAACGTCGAATCCGTGTTTGCGGTTAACGGCTTTGGCTTCGCGGGTCGTGGTCAGAACACCGGTATCGCCTTCGTTTCTCTGAAAGACTGGTCTGAACGTCCAGGTGCAGAGAACAAGGTAGAAGCCATTACCGGCCGTGCAATGGGCACCTTCTCACAGATTAAAGATGCGATGGTCTTTGCCTTTAACCTGCCAGCGATTGTTGAACTGGGTACGGCGACCGGCTTCGACTTCCAGCTGATTGACCAGGGCGGTCTGGGCCACGAAAAACTGACGCAGGCGCGTAACCAGCTGTTTGGCGAGGTGGCAAAACACCCTGACCTGCTGGTGGGCGTGCGTCCTAACGGCCTGGAAGATACGCCGCAGTACAAGATCGATATCGACCAGGAAAAAGCGCAGGCGCTGGGTGTTTCCATCAGCGACATTAATACCACGCTGGGTGCAGCCTGGGGTGGCAGCTACGTCAACGACTTCATCGACCGTGGTCGCGTGAAGAAAGTGTACGTGATGTCCGAAGCGCAATACCGCATGCTGCCGAACGATATCAACAACTGGTACGTTCGCGGTAGCGATGGCCAGATGGTGCCGTTCTCCGCCTTCTCAACCTCGCGCTGGGAATACGGTTCGCCGCGTCTGGAGCGTTATAACGGCTTGCCATCGATGGAAATCCTCGGTCAGGCAGCGCCAGGCCGAAGCACCGGTGAAGCCATGAACCTGATGGAAGAACTGGCCAGCAAACTACCTGCGGGTATCGGCTACGACTGGACCGGCATGTCCTATCAGGAACGTCTGTCCGGTAACCAGGCCCCTGCCCTGTACGCCATTTCACTGATTGTGGTGTTCCTGTGTCTGGCGGCATTGTATGAGAGCTGGTCGATTCCGTTCTCCGTTATGCTGGTGGTTCCGCTGGGGGTTATCGGTGCACTGCTTGCCGCAACCTTCCGTGGGCTGACCAACGACGTTTACTTCCAGGTGGGCCTGCTGACAACCATTGGCTTGTCGGCGAAGAACGCGATACTCATCGTCGAATTCGCCAAAGATCTGATGGAGAAAGAAGGAAAAGGCCTGATTGAAGCAACGCTGGAAGCCGTTCGTATGCGTTTGCGTCCAATCCTGATGACGTCCCTGGCGTTTATCCTCGGCGTTATGCCGCTGGTTATCAGCTCCGGCGCGGGCTCCGGCGCACAGAACGCGGTAGGTACGGGTGTAATGGGTGGTATGGTCACGGCGACCGTTCTCGCCATCTTCTTCGTACCGGTGTTCTTCGTGGTGGTTCGTCGCCGCTTCAGCCGCAAAAATGAAGATGTTGAGCACAATCATTCGGTAGAACATCACTGATACCGGTTTCACATGATAAAAAGGCCGCATTTGCGGCCTTTTTCATTTTCAGAAAAAATCATAAAATAGACCTATTGCTTTTCTATTTATTTTCTTCTTTTTAAATGAGGCCTGGCATAATAGGCCGATAACTTACACCAGGAACTCAGCCTTCTTTTATTATCATTTTGCGGCGTAAATTATTCGGACTATTCCTAAGTAACGGAAATTATCTGAAGATATCTGGTTTCGGACTTCACATGAAACTTTGCGCTAACTCAATGAATTTTAAGGAACCGATAAAAAACGGTTTTTTATTTGATTAACGTGGTTGCTGCAAAAGGTACATTTGCGTAAAGGCTCGCACAGTAACGATTTAATTGTAATTTTTCGTAATAGCGCGGTGAAATCTTGATCAGAGTGGCTTATAGTTAGACTTATCAGGAACACAGCTCCCATGTGGCTAAGCAAGTTGTATCCATCCCGACATGATGTTCGGTGAGTAAGAAATCACTCAGAAGGGGATGCGCTATGGACGAGTACTCGCCAAAAAGGCATGATATCGCGCAGTTGAAATTTCTCTGCGAATCCTTGTACCATGACTGCCTTGCCAATCTTGAAGAAAGTAACCATGGCTGGGTGAACGATCCAACGTCTGCTATCAATTTACAGCTTAACGAGCTGATCGAGCATATCGCCACCTTCGCACTTAATTATAAAATTAAGTACAATGAAGATAATAAGTTGATAGAGCAAATTGATGAATACCTGGACGACACCTTTATGTTGTTCAGCAGCTACGGCATTAACGCACAGGATTTGCAGAAATGGCGTAAATCAGGAAACCGCCTATTTCGCTGCTTCACTAATGTCAGCAGAGCTAATCCGGTTAGTCTTTCCTGTTAAAATTATTACAATTACTAAGGTGAATTTATGTCTGATAAACCATTAACAAAAGTCGATTATTTGATGCGCCTGCGACGCTGCCAGTCAATTGACACCCTCGAACGTGTTATTGAAAAAAATAAATACGAGCTCTCTGATAATGAACTGGCGGTATTTTATTCAGCTGCCGACCATCGTCTGGCTGAACTAACCATGAATAAACTGTATGACAAGATCCCCTCTTCGGTATGGAAATTTGTTCGTTAATCGTTGAAGAGAGACTGTAAAGGCACTACGCCCGTTGTTAAGCTGAATTTACCTTTCGAATTACGCTTCAAGTGCAAACGCCAGGTTCCCGTATAAAACGTATTTATGCGCATAAATGTTGTGACTCCCGTCACAGCCGCTTTTAGGGAACGTTCCCTTTCTGGTTAATCCTCTTTACGCTGCGTAAAACGATTCCAGAGAGGTTCCCATGAGTGAAGAAAAACAGAAGATGATTGCAGGTGAATATTACCGCCCTGGCGATGACACGCTGAGGGCTGACCGTTTACGCGCGCGTCATCTTGTTCACCGCTATAACCATACCGCACCCGATGAGAAGGCCGAACGTCGCGCCTTATTAGCTGACCTGCTGGGCCAAAGCGAAGGCGCCTATATAGAACCGAGCTTCCGCTGCGACTACGGGTATAACATCTATCTGGGCAAAAATTTTTATGCCAACTTTGACTGCGTCATGCTGGATGTCTGCCCTGTCCGCATTGGCGATAACTGTATGCTTGCGCCGGGGGTGCACATTTATACGGCCACGCATCCTCTGGATGCGACCGAACGTAACAGCGGGCTGGAGTACGGTAAACCGGTCACCATTGGTGATAACGTCTGGATCGGCGGACGTGCGATCATTAACCCGGGCGTAACCATTGGCGATAATGCGGTTATCGCTTCCGGCGCGGTAGTGACCAAAGACGTGCCGGCCAATGCTGTCGTGGGCGGCAATCCGGCGAAAATCATTAAAATGCTCTAAGCGCATCCTGAGTAACTGTTATGCTTTTTCCTGGCATAACTGTTACTTTCATCGCGTAAACCCCTCTCATAAAATAAGCAGATCACCTGTATTTTCAACAATCATAAAGGCAAAAAATGACAGAGATACAGCGCCTGCTTACCGCCACCATCGACGATCTCAATACTCGCGAAAAGCGCGACAATCGCCCGCGCTTTAGCATCAGCTTTATTCGCAAACACCCCGGGTTGTTCGTCGCCATGTACGCCGCCTGGCTGGCAACGCTTATCGTCATGCTGAAGTCTGAAACGCTGGTCGATTCCGTCTGGCTGCTGGTAGTGCTGTTCGTGGTGTTTAACGCGTTTTTCTTTTTCGACGTCAATCCGCGTTACCGGTATGAAGATATCGACGTACTCGATTTCCGCGTGTGCTACAACGGGGAGTGGTACAACACGCGTTACGTGCCGAAGGAGCTGATCGACAGCATCCTGCACTCGCCGGCTGTCGAAGCCGGGCAAAAAGAGAAGTTGCAGAAAATGGTCACCACCAAGGGCCAGCTCTCTTTTTATGATGTCTTTACCCTTTCCCGCCCCACTGCTGCGTAATTAACGCCTGAAGACGTCGGATACCCGGCGCAAACTGCGAAGCAGAGGTATTGCCGTAACCTAAAACCAGACCGGTTTGCCCCTGCTTCGTCTCAAGGTAATATCCGCTCAGCGCAGCGGGTGCCAGCTGAAACGCTCTTGCCTGCTCCACCAGCCGCTGGTCGTCGATACCGTCAATCGCCAGCGCCAGGTGCATCCCTCCTTCTCCGGCAAGAACACGGTGCGGCGTATGAAGCTCTGCGCTTAGCACCTCTCGCAGTTGGCGGTATCGCTTACGATAAAGTCGGCGCATGGCGGCAAGATGTCGCGCATAGTGGCCTTCCTCAATAAACAGCGCCAGGGTGCGCTGTTCAGCGCGATGCCCGCCGCGCAGCAGCGAGCCGATGGCGGGACGTGCCGCCTTCGCCAGCGCTGGCGGTAACACCATGAACCCCATTCGGAGCGACGGAAACAGCGTTTTGCTGAACGTCCCCAGATACACAACGGGCGCGTTGTTGACCATACCCAGCATCGCCGGGACGGGCTCACCGGTATAACGGAATTCGCTGTCGTAATCGTCCTCAATGATCCACGCGTTGTGCTGCCGGGCCAGTTCCAGCAGCGCCAGACGCCGCCGCGCGCTGAGTACGCTTCCGTAAGGGAACTGATGCGATGGCGAGGTAAAAATCAGCGTGGGTGAAGGCGCACACAGCCCTTCCCAGCACATCCCCTCGTCATCCACCGGTATGCCGGTCATCGCCAGACCGGTTTTGACAAAAGCGCTTTTGGCGCCGCTATAGCCGGGATTTTCCACCCAGGCGACATCCCCCGGCTCGCTTAACAGCATTGTGCACAGATTGACGCCCTCCAGCGCCCCTTCGGTTATCACTATCTGGCTGGCGTCACAGTCAATGCCGCGGGAGAGCGCAAGATGGCGGGCAATGGCGGCCCGTAGCGACGGCTCGCCGGCAGGGTCGCCATACCCTAACAGGGCGCTTCCCTCCTCGCGCAGGACGCGATCGTACAACCGCCGCCACAGCGGCAAGGGGAAATAGTTGATGGCAGGCGTTCCCGGCGTAAACGCCATCACCGGAGTGTCACGCGGCACAGGCGCGGGCAGCCGGGCGACACGTTTTGTCAGCCTGACTTCCGGGTCCGGTAATGTCCGGGCAATCGTACGAGGAGCGAATTGCCCCACCCGCGTGCCCTGGCGGCTACGCAGCAAATAACCTTCGAGCGTGAGCTGGTCCAGCGCCGCGTTGACGGTATTTCGGGACACCGAGATCTGATGCGCCAGCGTTCGTGAGCCGGGCAAATGGCTGCCGGAACGAAGCCTTCCGCACAGTATGGCCTCCCGCAAAGCAAGATAGAGCGCGCGCTGGAGCGTCTCTGTCCCACGTTTTTTCAGCGCAGCATGGAGCAAGGTGTATAGCTCATCACCCGGTATATTCATCATTCCTCCTTGTGGTACCAGAAAAACATAACCTGGTGGTTCTTTTTAAGGAACCAGCAATTCATTAATCTGGAGATCTTCTTAACATCATGGAAATAAAGATGAATACATTCAATGAGTTTGGTCAACCTGTAGGGGAAAGCCTTATCGACTGGCAGCCTCGGCCGCACCCGTCCCGGGTGGTACTTCAGGGTCGCTATTGTCGGCTTGAGCCGCTGCGCATGGAGCATGCCCACGCGTTGTTCTCTGCGTATTCCGTGGCCGGAGATACCCGAAGCTGGACGTGGCTGCTGCGTGAGCCCGATGCCACCGCAGAGGAGTTTGCCGAATGGGTGGCGAGCGTAAGCGAATTAGCCGATCCCATCCACTTTACCGTTATCGATAACCAGACCCAGTCTCCTGTCGGGACGCTGTCCCTGATGCGGATCGATCCTAAAAACGGCGTCGTGGAAGTGGGACATGTTCACTTCTCGTCACTGTTAAGCCGCACGCCCATGTCGACAGAAGCGCAGTATCTGCTGATGCGGTACGTGTTCGATACCCTGGGCTACCGGCGTTATGAATGGAAGTGCAATAGCCTGAACGAACCCTCCCGCAAAGCGGCCCTGCGTCTTGGCTTTCAGTTTGAAGGGCGTTTTCGCCAGGCGCTGGTCATTAAAGGCCGAAACCGGGACACCGACTGGTTTTCAATTCTCGACAAAGAGTGGCCAGCGCTGGCGAGCGCCTTTGAAAGCTGGCTTGCCACCGACAATTTTACTGCCGATGGCAAACAGAAAAGATCCCTGGAAAGCTGGCGAGAAACGCGCGTCTAGCGCCTTTTTTTACGCCCCTGCACCGCCTTAAAGCGCGGGTTAGATTTGCAAATCACGTATAAGCGTCCCTTGCGTTTGACTATCTGGCAATCCGGGTGACGCTGTTTTGCACTGCGCAATGAGTTAAGCACCTGCATGATTAGCCTCGCTTCGCATCAAGAAAGCCGCCAAAACGCTTGCGGAAGCGTGCCGCGCTGCCATCTGTCGAGAAGGTCTTCTGCTTCCCGGTATAAAACGGATGTGATTTAGAGGAGACATCAAGAGTAACGTAAGGATACGTTTTCCCCTCAAGCTCAATTTCACGATCTGTCTTAATCGTTGAGCCAACTTTAAAATATTCATTAGCCGTGGTGTCGTGAAACACAACGGTGCGATAGGTTGGATGGATATTCGGTTTCATCTCTGGCCTTTATGTATTGTTATAACATAACAAAATACTATCTGAGCTTTGCTGCAAAAACAACCCCTGTGACGCACAGACTGTTTTTGAAAGGTTTATTCAGATACCTGTCTGAGACGGTTGCATGCTATAACTATATCATTTACCGATAAAAACTTTTTCCTCTGGCGCGCAAACTCCAGGCCCGGGGCGGGCATATGGGAAGGATAAAACAGCATGCGTACCCGACATCTGGTCAGCCTGGTGACAGGCGTACTGATCTTCTCTGTGCTGGTCCCTGTGTGCCTCAGTATCTGGCTGGCGCATCGTCAGGCTGAGGAGAAATTTGTGGACGCGCTGGACAGCTATGCCTCGCGTGTCCTGATCCGTACCGACAGAGTCGTTGCGCAGGCAAAACAGGCGCTCACGCACCTACAGACATTCCACGCCCCGCCCTGCACTCCCCCGCATTTACGCGAAATGCGCCGGGTCGCGTTCTCATGGCGCTATATCCAGGAAGTGATGTATATCGATAACCTGAAACCGCTCTGCTCATCGCTTGAACAATCCAGTGATACGGCGATCTTACCGCCCCCAATGCGGATCACAGAAGATGGTTATAGCGCGTGGCTCACCTCGCAAAACGACCTCGGCATTCAGCGTTATATGGCCGTTCTGGGGAAAGGACATTATCTGGTAATGGTCGATCCGGCGTCGCTTGTGGATGTTGTTCCGTTTGGTGAAATCTCAATGGATGCCGCCCTGGTGGGCAGCTCAACCCATCATATATTTGCCAGAAGCAATGTTCTCGACCCGTATATTCTCTCTGTCGTTAAGGAGCAGCAGGACGTTACGCGCGTGCAATACAACGGCTCAATGTACGTGATGAAACCTGTACCCGAACTGGGGTTTACGGTGATCGCTTGGGTGTCGTTAAAACCGCTGGCGGCTTCCTGGCACCAGCAACTGATCATCTGGCTACCGGCTGGCATACTGCTAAGCCTGGTTGCTGCCCTTATTGTCCTGCGCATTCTCCGCCGTTTGCTGTCCCCGCGTCACCGCCTGATCGACGCGATCAACAACCGGGAGATCGAGGTTCACTACCAGCCCATCGTGGCGCTGTGTAGTGGAAAACTGGTGGGTGCTGAAGCGCTGATGCGCTGGCCGCAGCCAGATGGCAGTAACCTGTCGCCTAATCTCTTTGTTCCGCTGGCTGAGCAGACAGGGCTTATTTCAACGCTGACGCGGCTAGTGGTAAATGAGGTATTTGAGGATCTAGGCGCCTGGCTACACCATCACCCGGAACTGCATATTTCTGTCAACCTTGCGCCATCGGATTTAACGTCCCCCGAGCTGCCTCGCCAGCTGAGTCAGTTGCTCAACAAATGGGGCGTCCACCCGCGCCAGATCGCCCTTGAATTAACCGAGCGCGGGTTTGCCGATCCTGCCGTCAGCGTACCTGCTATCGCTGCATTTCGCCGCGCCGGGCACGCTATCTACATTGATGATTTTGGCACGGGTTACTCCAGCCTGAGCTATTTGCAGGATCTGGATGTCGATACTCTGAAGATTGATAAATCCTTTGTGGATGCGCTGGAGTACAAGCACGTGACTCCCCACATCATCGAAATGGCCAAATCGCTTAAACTGGCGATGGTCGCAGAAGGCATTGAAACTGAAGGGCAGATCGAATGGTTGCATCGCCACGGCGTGCAGTACGGCCAGGGCTGGTATTTCAGCAAGGCGCTGCCTAAAGAGGATTTCATTCTCTGGGCCGCGCACAACCTCAGGAAATAAACCGATTGTGCGGTGTTACGTGCGGCCACGGCAGTGGCCGCACGTTTCGGCTCAGCCGTTCTGCTGCCAGCTAAACGTGTAGCGCAGCCGGCGGTTTTGCAGAATGAAGGCCGGGGCTACGCTCGGGCTCCATGAGTCGTCCCCCCCTACGCCCATGTGAAACGCATCAAGATTCAACCAGCAGCCAGCCTCCTCCCGCAGCAAGTGCTGATGCGTTGTCTCATGCAGCTGCCGCTGGCTATAACGGCTCAGGGAGAAATGGAACTGTCCCTGCAACTGATGGGAGCCAAACGTCAGCTCGCGGGTGTCGCAGCGCAAACCGTTCTCCGTCGGGAAGATATACGGCGTCTGCATCTCTTCCAGCGGTAACGCCCAGCGTCCCTGCTGCGCCGCCAGTTTTCTGTCCGGATAGTTTTCCAGCGGGCCTAGTCCCAGCCAGCGCACCGTTTCCGGGATATCCGCCAGCATAACGCTCAGGCCCACGCGAGCGGGCTCAGGAATGTCAGACGCCACCGTCACCTGCACATCACCGTGCAGCACCCCGTGGTCATCAATCCGCCAGACCTTGCAGCTCATAAATAGCGCTTTACCCTGATGCTCCCAGACGTGCTGCGTGGTCACTATCACCTCACGGTTATGCTGCTCCGCTTCACACTGGAGGAGGCGCGCGGACATCTCATACATCCCTGCCGCTTTCCAGCGTTCCACCCACGCGTTCGGATCGATGCGGGTCGCCTCGCTGACGCCAATGTCATTGTCCAGCGGCGCGCGGGTGAAGTTATCCGTTAGCGGAGAACGGAGCGTTTCAGCGCCCTCGTTCCACCACTGGGTCAAGTTTCCGGTGAGACGGCTAAACTGCCAGCGCTGCTGCTGATGAGTAATGTCCAGCGCCTCGTCCTGCACCGTTAGCTGCGGAGGGGTTCCGCCTGCTTTCGGTGGCGCAAGGTACAGCGGCGCCGGGAGCGGCCACTGATCCCAGGCACAACGGTGGCCGGGCGGCGACCACGACGTGGCCTGCGGCTGAACGATCTCCACGTTGAGCCAGACCTCGCCCGGCTCAGCGACAAGTTCAGGCAGCGGGATCTCAACGTGCTGCGTCCCCTCGGGCGCAACAGAAAGGGGTATTTCGCCGGAAGCCAGTACCGCACCGTCACGCGCCACCGACCATCGCAGATACTCGTTGTCAGTATGACGGAACAGATAATCGCTCTGGATCTCGACGACCAGCGGAGCGGTGCTCACCAGCGTAAAGGTAAAGAACTGCTGGGCACGCTGCGCCTCGTAAAGGGCGGGATGCGGAGCGCGATCGGGAAACACCAGCCCGTTGAGGCAGAACTGACGGTCGTTGGGCTTATCGCCAAAATCGCCGCCGTAGGCCCAGAATACCGTGCCGTCTTCCGCTTTTTTCGTCAGCGCCTGATCGACCCAGTCCCAGACAAAGCCGCCCTGCAACCGGGGATGGCTGCGGAATGCCTGCCAGTAGCTGGCAAAGCCGCCAAAGCTGTTGCCCATCGCGTGGGCATACTCGCACAGGATCAGCGGACGGGTTTCGTCCGGCATACCAATCCACTTTTTAATCGACCACTTTGGCACCGCCGGGAACGGCTGATCCTGATCGACGCGAGCGTACATCGGGCAGACAATATCGGTTGCCACCGTACTGGCGCCGCCGCCTTCATACTGCACCGGCCGCGTGGGATCGGTGGTTTTCAGCCAGCGGTACAGCGCATCGTGATTCGCCCCATGCCCGGACTCATTCCCCAGGGACCAGATGATGATGGACGGATGATTCCGGTCCCGCTGCACCATACGCGTTACGCGTTCGCTCATGGCAGGCAGCCAGCGCGGATCGTCCGCCAGGCGGCTCATTGGCACCATGCCATGGGTTTCAATATTCGCCTCATCAACCACGTACAGGCCGTAGCGATCGCAAAGCGTGTACCACAGAGGATGGTTCGGATAATGCGAGCAGCGCACGGCGTTGAAGTTATGCTGCTTCATCAGTTCGATGTCGCGGCGCATGGTCGCCTCATCCATCACCTGCCCCTTCTCAGGATGATGTTCGTGACGGTTCACGCCGCGGATCAGCAGCGGTTTGCCGTTAAGCTTCAGCTGGCCGTTGCTGATTTCGACGCGTCTGAAACCGACATCGCAGGCTTCAGTCTCCAGCACGTTACCCTGCGCATCCCGAAGCGACATTGTCAGCCGATAGCATTCCGGTGTTTCAGCGCTCCATAGCGCAGGAGCGTTCACGGGTATCGCCACCCTAAGCCGTTCTGCCCAACTGCCGCGTTCGTCCACGATGGCCGATCCGGGCTGCTGCGTGGTTTGCGCGCAGGCTTCGCCGTTACGCCACAGGGTAAACGCCACCTCGCATTCGGCGTAGCGTGTGCCTTCCAGCGCAACGTCAACCCGGAGTATCGCCCGATCGCATTCGGCATTCAGATCGGTCACGATCTGATAATCGGCAATTCGCGTTTCCGGCTTGTGCAGCAGCGAGACGTCACGGAAAATGCCACTCATCCGCCACATGTCCTGATCTTCCAGATAGCTTCCGTCGCACCAGCGTAACACCATCACCGCCAGGCGGTTCTGCCCCGGTCGCAGCACCGCGCTGAGATCGAACTCCGCAGGCAGACGGCTGTCCTGCGAATAGCCCATCCACTGGCCGTTACACCACAGATGAAAAGCTGAATTCACCCCGTCAAAAATAATGCGGGTTTGCCCGCTGCACATCCAGGCGTCATCCATCTCAAATGTGAGCGAGTAACAACCGGTTGGGTTTTCAACCGGAACATAGGGCGGGTTCACATTTATCGGATAGGTGACGTTGGTATAGATGGGAGTATCAAATCCCTGCATCTGCCAGTTCGACGGCACGGGCATCTCAACGGCATCAGCCAGATCGTCCGTTATCCATGCCTCCGGAACCTGCTCTGGCGCCGGGAAAAAGCTGAATCGCCAGATGCCGTTAAGCAGACGCTTGCTCCGCGAAGGCTTATCCTCGCGGGCGAAGGTTTCATCGCGCCAGCTATGAAAAGGCGCGTGTGCGGCCAGACGATTCCACTGCGTCACACCCGGGTTTTCCCAGTCACGACGCGCCAGAAGTGCGCTGAGGGTCAGCGGCAATGTAGAAGACATATCAACCTCTTTGCGAAGCGCTCACAATTTTAGCCAACATGCCCTGGTAAACGGTGGCGGTAAAGACTTTGATCGTCACCAGGCGAGCACGATCACAAAAGTGCTAGCTGCGCGCCAGTTTCTCCGCCAGCAGCGCCAGCGTTCTGAGCTGTTGCGCAAGATCTTCACGATCGGCCTGCTGTGCGGCGCGCGGCGCGGTGGAATGACGCACGATCAACGTAACGGGAAGTTGTTCCTGCCTGCGTTCGTGGTGATGGGCAGGTGCCATCAGCCACTCCACGCTGCGCTCACCGGCCTCGCGGAACGCCTGCCGAACGGTGGTGAGCGGAGGTGAAAACCACGCGCTGTCAGCCGTATCATCAAACCCGACAACCGAGATCTGCCCCGGTACCGCAACGCCTTTTTCCGCACAGGCGCGTAAAACGCCAAGCGCCATCTGATCGTTAGCGACGAGGATCGCCTCCGGCAGCTGCGCGCCCGCCAGGAGCTGATGCCCTTTCTCATAGCCCGAAGCCGCGCTCCAGTCGCCCTGCGCCACCGCAAACGCCTCCACGCCGGCCTGAGCCAGCGTGGTTTTCCATCCCGCCAGACGAGCCCGGGCAGAGACAGAACTTTCCGGCCCGGCGAGCAGCGCAATTCGCTGGTGCCCCAGCGAAAGCAGATGCTCTGCCCCCAGGGCAGCGCCCTGTTCGGCATTGAAAACGAGACTGTTAACCCGAGCTGTGGGGGACACATCGAGAAAAAGAACCGGGGTCGGCGAGGCCATTTCCTGAAGCATTTCTGCCAGGGCATCTTCCAGCGGAACGTTCACCAGCAGCGCCTCTACGCGCTGCGCCAGTAATTCCTGCAAAGCAGCCTGACACTGCGCGGGTTGCTCCACCATGGAGATGAGTACGCTAGCCCCCTGCTCCACTGCCCGGGATTTTACAGCTGAGGCGATTTGCGACGGCGCATGTAGCGCCAGATCGCTGGTCATCAGCCCCAGCGTACGGGTGCGTTTCCCGGCCAGCTGCTGCGCGCCACGGTTGGGCACATAGTGTAGCGCCGCCATGGCCTGCCGGACCTTTTCCCGCGTACGGGCAGAAACGTGTTCCGCGTCGTTAATCACCCGGGAAACGGTCTGATAAGAAACGCCTGCCACGCGGGCAACGTCATAAAGAGTGATCGCTTTCATACATTCTGGCGTCGTGAAAAGAGAAGTCTCTATTCTGACACAGTTACGCCATCATAGCCTGTGAGCGCTTCGCAAAATTAAACAATCCGCTCCGGCTGTGCAGCTTTCTGAATGCGCGGTCTCGGGCGAAACCACGGCAAACAAAGCTGGATCAGCGGGCCGATGGTTAATGCATACAGCACGGTTCCAACGCCAAACGCTCCCCCGAGGAGGTAGCCGACGATCAACACAGTCACCTCGATCGCGGTACGCACGCTGCGGATCGACCAGCCCAGCCGGGCGTGTATGCCGGTCATCAGGCCGTCGCGCGGGCCTGCGCCAAAACCCGCGCCGATATACATCCCGGTGGCAAGGGCGTTAACCACAATGCCGGAAACCAGCAGGGTGATGCGCACGGGCAGCGAGGTGAGCTCAGGGATCAGCGCCATTGACGCATCTGCCGCCAGACCAATACAAATCACATTACTGATAGTGCCCAGCCCCGGCAGCTGACGCAGCGGGATCCACAGCAGCAGCACCGCTGCCCCGGTTAAAATAATCACCGTGCCGATGCTCATCCCTGTCTGGATGGCGACGCCAAGGTGAAAGACATCCCAAGGGTCGACACCCAGATCCGAACGAATAAACATCGCGGTTGAAAGCCCGTACAGGCCTAAACCGACATAAAGTTGTACCAGACGACGTACCATTTTCTCTTCTCCGAAGTACCAGGTTCCATCTTCGGTGAAAATGGCACTATGATTAATGTCCAGTTTTCAAATAGTGGACTGCACATGTCATCACGTCGTTTTGGAAGCCAGTCTCTGGTACGCCTGTTAGGGCACTGGCAGCAAGCCTCTTCCCGTACCCCGCTGTGGCGCCAGCTGGCTGACGCGTTACGCCTGTTAATTCTGGATGGCAGGCTGGCGCTAAACACGCGCCTGCCCGGAGAGCGGGAGCTGGCCACCGCACTGAGCGTAAGCCGCACCACCATCAGCAGCGCGCTGGCACATCTGCGGGAAGAAGGTTATCTGGAGAGCCGTCACGGCAGCGGTTCGCGGGCGATCCTGCCAGACAGCCGCGCCGTGCCCACGCTTTCCACAGCCAGTGCGGCGCTGGATCTCTCAACCGCCGCGCTCAACGCGGGGCCAGAGATCCACCAGGCCTACGCCCACGCGCTGACGGCCATCACGCCGAATCTGGCGCTGACCGGGTACGATCAGCTTGGGCTTCCGGCGCTGCGTGAAGCTATCGCCGCCCGCTACACCGCACGCGGTCTGCCCACCCGGGCAGACGAAGTGATGGTGGTGAACGGCGCCGTCAGCGGCTTTGCCCTGATCTTAAGAATGATGACCGGTCCCGGGGATCGCGTGGTGGTGGATCATCCCACTTACCCGCTGGCAATAGCCGCCATTCAGGGAGCACTATGCCGGCCCGTGGGCGTCTCGCTGCCTGAAACGGGTTGGGATACCGACGGTTTTGCCGCAACGCTCGCCCAGACCGCCCCGCGTCTGGCCTATCTGATGCCGGATTTTCATAATCCGACCGGGCGTTGCATGGATGCCGCGACGCGCCAGACCATAACCGACATCGCCGCGCAAACCCGCACCACGCTGGTGGTGGATGAAACCATGGTTGATCTCTGGTTCGATGCTCCCCCGCCGCCGCCGCTGGCCGCCTTTAACCCGGAGGCCGCGGTGATGACGCTGGGTTCCGCAGGCAAAAGTTTCTGGGGTGGGCTGCGTCTCGGCTGGATCCGCGCCTCGTCCCGCACTATCGCCACGCTCGCGCAGACGCGCGACACGCTGGATCTGGGTTCTCCGGTGCTGGAACAACTGGCCACGCTGTGGCTTATCGAAAACAGTGAAACCTTCCTGCCTGCCCGGCGGGAAATGCTGGCAGAACGTCGCGACCGCTGCGGCCAGATGCTGCGGGAACATTTCCCCGAATGGCGGTTTCAGGAAGCGGAGGGAGGGCTCTCATACTGGATTGAATTACCCGGCATGCTGGCGACGCAGCTGGCGGCACGCGCCGAGACGACAGGCATCATTATGGGCACCGGCACGCGCTTTGGGCTTTCAGGCGCGTTTGACCGCTATCTGCGAATGCCCTTCTCACTCAGTCCGCCGGAACTTGAAGAGGCATTATTGCGGATCAAACCGCTGTGGCGTGCGTTAAATAAAAGTGTAGCGCCAGTAAAACGGAGCCTGGTGTAAATTATTCGCCAGAAACAATAAAAACTGCTGACTGTAACGCATGCAGTCAGCAGTTTTCATGAAGAACAGCTTAATGTTGAGGAGGAATCGGGAAGCCTTTCAGCGAAATAATGAAATTATCCCCTTCTTTCTTTATTTTTGCACCGGTATCACACCAGTCAGACGCAATTCGAAAGAACTCATCACTTCCTACATTCCAGCCAAGACGAACATGTTTCACGTAGCCGGAACGTAACAGATTGCAGGCCTCGTTGTAGTCACTGGCAGTCGATAGTTGTTGTTTCATTTTCTCTTCTTCAGAAGTTTACGTAGTGCTTTGATTTCTTTAGGAGTAAATGGAGTTACGCTCTCTTCTTCCGTATGCTGATTATCAACATCCTCTTCCGATACTCCCGCCTCTTCTACTGCTTCAAATGCCAGCAGCAGCAGTTTCTCTGTGGTCACGCTTAAATTCTCATTATTGTCTTCCGCATAGTGGCGAAGTCTTTCTTTTAGCGCTTCATCAATTTTAACGTTTAAAACCGCAGTAACCATGATTGTCACATCCTTTCGGAACACGTGTTTAATTTAATACACGAAGATAAGTTTGTTATCCAGATATATATTTTTTAGCTTATGACAGAATAAAGGCATCCGAAAATAAAATGACAGTCTATTATTACAGGTTTATGACATTATTATTTCAGTTAAATGAAGGCTGTATTACACGCCAGGATAGCAGAACCGGTAAAGCAACCGTTGAACAGCTATGGACTGTTGACACTGGGTTTACCATTAGCGGTGGCGCAGGATAGGCTGGCGATCGGCAAAGCGGCCTTTTACGGACTAAAGATATCCTGATCGCTGCTCTGTTTGTAGTAACATTGTCGGCATGTGACGCATTCTGACTCTTAATATTGTTCCGGATGACACAGGAGCAGTATGCAATTTGAACTTTTTTGTTACCTAGTGGAAATATGATGCGCTTGTTGGAACTGGCTGATCAGCATAGAAAAGAAGCGAATAAGCTGTTAAATCCAAAGACAAAATCTGCACTCGGTCAGTTTATGACACCGGCTCCGATTTGTCTGTTCATGGCAAGCCTGTTTGACGACATAAAAGGTGACATCAAGCTACTCGATCCAGGCTGCGGAGTGGGGTCGCTCTCTGCGGCGTTTGTAGAACGAGCGTTGCGCCTTGATGTCGACAAGATGGAGCTCGACGCCATCGACATTGCAGACGTGATGCTTCCGTATCTTAGCAAGACACTGAAAGCCTGTGATGAGGCTGCAAATGGAAAATTA
Source organism: Enterobacter sp. CRENT-193 (assembly GCF_002787395.1). NCBI lineage: Bacteria > Pseudomonadati > Pseudomonadota > Gammaproteobacteria > Enterobacterales > Enterobacteriaceae > Enterobacter > Enterobacter sp. CRENT-193. Next base: position 4,520,999 of record NZ_CP024812.1, read on the forward strand.
ACCCATAAAATTAGTAAGGTAGATTACATACTTGAGGCAAGTCTTCTGGCTAAAAATATATCGACTAGTGAAGAGCCAGGGACTTATAGCCATGTGATTATGAATCCCCCTTATAAAAAAATTCTCTCGACGAGCGCTCACCGGGCCTCTTTACGCAATGCAGGCATAGAAACGGTCAACCTATACTCTGGGTTTGTGGCGTTAGCTTTGAAACAGCTGAAAAAGGGAGGAGAGTTAGTGGCGATTATTCCACGCTCTTTCTGTAATGGCCCTTACTATCAGCCTTTCCGTGAGCATTTACTCACTGAAACGTCCATCAAGCACATCCACATTTTCGACTCCCGTAATGCGGCATTTGCTGAGGATGAAGTGCTTCAAGAAAATATCATCATTCACTGTGTTAAAGGCGTTCCGCAGGGGCAGGTTATTATCACCTCCAGCCCAACGTCAGATTTTCATCTTGATGAAGAATCCGGGCAAATCACGGCCACCGATATGACGCAGCGCAAGGTGTCGATAGACAAAATAGTTAACCCAGCAGACAAACAAAAGTTCATTCATATCGCTGCAAGTCCCAGAGAACAGGACATAATCGAGAGATTATCCCCTTTTACAACAACTCTGGACGAGCTTAATATTCAGGTTAGTACTGGGCCGGTAGTTGACTTTCGCCTTAAAAAGGACCTCAGAGAAAGAATGGATTCCGGGTCAGTGCCGCTACTTTTTCCTCAGCATTTGAACGGCAAAGTGAATTGGCCCCTTGATGGGAAAAAGCCTAATGCAATTAGGGTTTCCGAATCATCACGTCCCTGGTTATGGAAAAACCAGGGCTACTTCCTGATTTTGAAAAGATTTAGTAGCAAAGAGGAGAAGCGTCGCATTGTCGCAACATTATATGACTCCTCACTTCCTGGCGAGTTGATCGGTTTCGATAATAAAACCAATGTATTCCATATTCAGAAGATGGGTATGGATGCGGATCTCGCCCGCGGGCTTTATGTCTATCTGAACTGCACTTTGCTGGATAAGTATTACCGTCAGTTTGGTGGGCATACTCAGGTAAATGCCTCTGATTTAAGATCAATTCATTATCCATCAATGCAAGTATTGCGAAAAATGGGTAGTGAGTTCGATGAGGAAGTGCTTAAACAGAATCAAATTGACGAAATTATTAACAGGGAGTTAGATCTTATGACGAAAGGAAAAATCGCTGACCCGTTGAAAGCGCAGGAAAAAATAGAGCAAGCTCTTGATGTGTTGCGTCAACTTGGAATGCCTCGTGCTCAAATAAACGAGCGTTCGGCTTTAACTTTGCTCGCATTGCTTGATCTTCATCCTGATGGCGAGTGGGAGAAAATTGAACGCCCAATGTTGGGTGTGACACCGATCATGGATTGGTGTAGAGACGTTTACGGAAAAGAGTACGCCCCGAACACGCGTGAAACCTTCCGTCGACAAACGCTTCATCAGTTTTGTGATGGCGGAATAGCTATATACAATCCGGATAAACCCAATCGCCCCGTTAACTCCCCTAAAGCTTGCTATCAGATAGCGCCTGAACTACATACCGTGTTATTAAACTATGGTTCTGCCAAATGGAAAACAGCGCTTGAAGAACATATGGGCAACGTACCGACCTTAGTTGAGCAGTATGCCATGGCGCGAAAAATGGAGATGGTGCCATTAAAGCTGAATGACGGTACTGAATTAGAATTAAGCCCCGGTGCGCATAGCCAGCTAATCAAGGATATCATCGTTGAGTTTGGTCCTCGTTTCGCACCTGAAGCAGAAGTTATTTACATCGGAGATACTGGCGCGAAGGAAGATCATTTTAGAAAAGATCGACTTGCGGAACTGGGAGTAAATGTTGATCAGAAAGGTAAACCGCCCGATGTTGTTCTTTATTGGCAAAAACGCAACTGGCTACTGTTAATTGAATCAGTTACTTCCCACGGGCCCGTCGATGGAAAGCGTCACGGTGAGTTAGCAAAATTATTTGCTTCTGCTAAACCCGGATTGGTATACGTTACAGCCTTCCCTGACCGGAAAGTGATGGCAAAATATCTGATGGAATTATCCTGGGAAACAGAGGTCTGGGTAGCTGATGCTCCAACCCATATGATCCACCTGAACGGCGATCGATTCCTTGGACCCCATACTTAAACCGAAAACGTCATCTTCGATTAAGGGAGCCGGATATAATCGGCTCTATATCAGAATGATTGTTGGCAAAGAAATGAGGTTTTAAGCTATACGACTTAGCGTAAGCACAAATGGGTGGGGGCCCTGCCAGCTACATCCCGGCACCCACGTCGTCTGCCCTGGCTGCTTCCTTCCGGACCTGACCTGGTGAACAGAGTAGCGTTGCGGGAGAACCAACAGAGCCCCCATTGAGAGCGTTGATAACCAACGCGCTGGCGCATTATCCCTGTGGAGCACCTCAATTGCAAGCCGCTGGCAACCGGATGCTGGATTATTGCACAAACTGCCCCGACAATCTTCTTTATCTTCGTATAACATTACCCTTCGCTGATTTCCCGCAGGAGAAACAATGGACGAACATGACACTTTCCCACAGCGAGTGTGGCAAATCGTGGCTTCGATTCCGGAAGGCTGTGTCACGACCTATGGGGAAGTCGCCCGGCTGGCGGGTTCTCCGCGCGCGGCGCGTCAGGTTGGAGGCGTGCTGAGAAGGCTACCGGAGGGAAGCACGTTACCGTGGCACCGGGTCGTCAATCGCCATGGCGCCATTTCCCTCACCGGGCCAGACTTGCAGCGCCAGCGTCAGGCATTACTCTCAGAAGGGGTGCAGGTGTCCGGGGCAGGACAGATTGATATGCAGAAGTATCGCTGGGAGTACTGACGCCCTCTCCCGTCAACATGGAGAGGGCGAAGGAAAATTACATCTGTGTTGGGGGTGTAGGCAGAGTCGGCTGATTGGTTTGCGTTGCAACAGGCACTTCAGTTTGCTGCACCGGTACCAGGGTCAGGTCGATTTTGGTGCCGCCTTTGTTGACCGCTTCCTGTACGGTATCGGTGATAAAGACCAGCTTATCGTTGATCGTTACCGCCGCGCTCAGGAGGATACGCGCGTTAGGCTGGACGTCAGACGGGTTGTACGGCAGCACGAAGCTGAACGGCGCCTGTTTACCCTCTGTACGAACTGCACGCTGTGCAAGGACTTTAGACGGTGCATCCGCCAGAGACGCATCGGATAACGTGACCGTTAAAACCGCGTCCGGCGGCAGAGCGACTTTCTGTTTGATCCAGATGGTACCGGACACGTTAGGCTGTCGAATAGCTTGCTGTGAAAGGGTGTTAATCCCGTTTGGGGTCGCCGTTGGTACCGCTACATCGGCACTCTTATCCGCACAGGCGGACAACGCCACCGCCATTGCAACACCGCTTAACATAGGCACGAGTTTCATTGAAGTCTCCTTATCATCAATGCACCGGCGGGATCGATCCCATCCGATGTCGTTTTATTCACATAACATAAACAAGTGTGGCACAAATCACGGATTAATGCCTAATTTTGCCCAGGTATTAAGATTATTCTACCCATCGGACCACTATCGTTTCTGCGTTATACTCAGCGTATCTTTCGCCACGGCGTTTATTGAGGACCACTATGAGTCAGGCACTGAACAATCTGCTGACATTGCTGAACCTGGAAAAAATAGAAGAAGGGCTTTTTCGCGGACAGAGCGAAGATTTAGGCTTACGCCAGGTTTTTGGGGGCCAGGTCGTGGGGCAAGCGCTATATGCCGCTAAGGAGACAGTTCCGGCAGACCGTCTGGTGCACTCATTCCACAGCTACTTTTTACGCCCCGGTGACAGCGCTAAACCGATTGTGTACGACGTGGAAGTTCTGCGTGACGGCCAAAGCTTCAGCGCCCGTCGCGTGGCGGCCATCCAGCATGGGAAACCCATCTTCTACATGACCGCCTCCTTCCAGGCGCCAGAGCCGGGCTATGAACATCAAAAAAAGATGCCGCCTGCCCCGTCGCCGGACGATCTGAAATCGGAAACCGAAATAGCCCGCGCACTCGCGCATCTGTTGCCGCCGCAGGTAAAAGAGAAGTTTCTGTGCGATAAACCGCTGGAGATCCGCCCGGTCGAATTTCATAACCCAATGAAGGGGCATACCGCTGAGCCCGCCCGTCAGGTGTGGATCCGCGCCAACGGCAGCGTACCGGCAGACTTGCGCGTGCATCAGTATCTGCTGGGTTATGCGTCGGATTTCAACTTCCTGCCGGTTGCGCTACAGCCGCACGGTGTGGGCTTCCTCGAAAAAGGGATGCAGGTAGCCACAATTGACCATTCCATGTGGTTCCACCGTCCATTCGATATGAATGAATGGCTGCTTTACAGCGTGGAAAGTACCTCTGCGTCCAGCGCGCGCGGTTTTGTTCGCGGGGAATTTTACACCCAGGATGGTGTGCTGGTGGCTTCTACCGTGCAGGAAGGTGTGATGCGTAATCGCGGGTGATGTAAAAAGCCCGGTGGCTATGCTTACCGGGCCTGCAAATTACGCTTTTTCAGGCCGGGTAAGGCGAAGCCGCCGCCCGGCAAGGCACTCAAATTATGCGTTATAGGCATTCTCGCCGTGGCTGTTGACGTCCAGGCCTTCGCGCTCCTGCTCTTCCGGCACGCGCAGCCCTACGGTCATATCAGCCAGCTTGTAACCGATAAAGGCCACAACACCCGACCAGACAACGGTGATTGCGATACTTTCCAGCTGTACCAGCACCTGATGCCCCATGGTTACACCTTCTGCGTAACCCACACCGCCCAGAGATTGGGCAGCAAAGATACCGGTCATGATACAGCCGACAATGCCGCACACACCGTGCACGCCGAATACATCACACGGATCGTCAACGCGCAGAACACGTTTCAGTGCGGTAACGCCCCACAGCCCCGCCAGTCCTGCGACGATACCGATCAGCAGCGCACCGCCTACGCCCACGTAACCGCACGCTGGCGTAATACCTACCAGACCGGCAATCGCCCCGGAACAGGCACCCAGCAGCGATGGCTTGCCGCGAACGGCCCACTCGCCAAATACCCATGAGAGGATAGCGCCGGCGGTTGCCACAACGGTATTCACGAAGGCCAGTGCAGCGATTTCGTTAGCGGCGCTGGCTGAACCTGCGTTGAAGCCGAACCAGCCAAAGTAGAGGATGGCGGTGCCGGTAAAGACCATCGGCAGATTGTGCGGCTTGAATGCTTCCTTCCCGAAGCCCACGCGCTTGCCAATCAGGTAGGCGCCTACCAGGCCTGCTACCGCGGCGTTGATGTGCACAACGGTACCACCCGCAAAGTCCAGCGCGCCATGGGAAGCCAACAGACCACCGCCCCAGACCATATGCGCAATCGGGATATAGGAGAGCGTCAGCCAGACCACCACGAAAATCAGTACCGCAGAGAAGCGGATACGCTCAGCCAGCGCGCCCACAATCAGCCCCACGGTGATGCAGGCGAATGAGCCCTGAAACGCGACATGAATATACTGATAGAAGCTGCCCATTACCGCGGTCAGTTCGATATTTTTCAGCATCGCCCAGTTAACGTTGCCGAAGAAGGCGTTGCCCTCCCCGAAGGCCAGCGAGTAACCGTAAACTACCCACAGCACGCACACCAGCGCGAACGTGACGGCAACCTGCGTCAGCATGGAGAGTACGTTCTTGCCGCGAATCAGGCCGCCGTAAAACAGCGCGATCCCCGGAATCGTCATGAACAGCACCAGCGCGGTGCAAATCATCATAAAGGCGTTATCGGCTTTGTCTGCCACAGCAGGTGCAGCCATTGCCAGGCCCGGCAGCAGTGCCAGCGACCCCAGACCTGTTTTCATTGTTGCTTTCTTCATTTTCTCGATCCCTATCACTGTGTGCCAGGAGTTACTTACAACGCCGCTTCGTCAGATTCGCCGGTACGGATGCGAATAACGCGCTGTAGTTCGGCAACGAAAATTTTGCCGTCGCCAATTTTTCCGGTGTAGGCCGCTTTGCTGACGACATCAATCACCTCATCAAGCTGATCGTCGGCAATCGCCACATCAATTTTCACTTTTGGCAGGAAGTTAACGCTGTATTCCGCCCCGCGATAAAGCTCGGCATGACCTTTCTGACGCCCAAAGCCTTTCACTTCGGTGACAGTCAGTCCCTGAATACCCATGGAAGACAGCGCTTCACGCACGTCTTCGAGTTTGAATGGTTTGATTACCACCGTAACCAGCTTCATATATCCCCTCCAGTCAGAATTCGGTAATGGCCGCAGCTAACACGAGAGTGATATTGCAAAGGGTGTGCCAGAAGTGAAAGGTGAGGAGGAAAGCGCCGCAGCGCGCATGCGCCGGGAAAAAGTGAAAAAAAACGCACCATGGCAGTGCAGGGTGCGTTTCAGTTTTGCACCAACGGTTAAGTCTGTTAGCGCATTGCCTTGTTATGGTGCATCAGGCGCTGAGTGACTCTTCCTCGCGCACGCTGGCGGCCAGTTCGTCGCCTGCCAGCTGCAACTGATACATCTGCCAGTAGCGTCCTTTTGCCTCAAGCAGCGCTCTGTGTGTACCCCGTTCAACGGCCTGGCCACGGTGCAGCACCAGAATGGTATCGGCATCGACGATCGTTGACAGGCGGTGGGCGATCACCACCAGCGTAGTGTGATCCCGCACGGCAGCCAGCGCCTGCTGGATCGCCTGCTCGGTACCGGAGTCAATGCTTGCTGTCGCTTCATCCAGAATTAACACCTGCGGCGTCTCAATCAGCACGCGCGCCAGCGCCAGAAGTTGCTTTTGCCCGACGGAGAGGTTGTTGCCCTGCTCACCCAGCCGGGTATTGATCCCCTCGCTTAACCCGCGCGCCAGATCCGCCAGCTGCACCGTTTCCAGCACCTCCCATACCTGCTCAGGGGTGAAAGGACGTCCCAGCGTCACGTTGGCATAAAAGGTATCCGCCAGCACCACCGGATCCTGCTGCACCATCGCGACGCCCTTACGCAACGCGTTGTGGCTAAGAGAGGCAAGCGGCCGTCCGTCCAGACGGATCTCCCCCTGCGTCAACGGATAGTAGCCCATCAGCAAACTGGCGAGCGTGCTTTTGCCGCTGCCGGTATGCCCAACCAGGGCGACAAAACCACGCGACGGTACCTCGAGGTTGATATCCTGCAAGACAAGCTGGTCGTCGCGGTAGGCAAACGAGACATGATCAAACGCTATGGATCCACTTTCCAGCGGGCGTTCGTCATCGCCATAGGTCTGACGCGGCCTGTCCATTAGCTCGAATACACGTTCGCCCGCGACCACTGCCTGTTGCAGCATCGACTGCTGCGTGGTGAGTTCAATCAGCGGTTCGTTAAGGCGTCCGAGGTAACTGATAAACGCGTACAGTACCCCCACCTCGATGGTTCCGCGCGTCGTCAGGCCGAACAGCATCAGCAGTCCGCACAGCACCAGCGCCGAGAAGAGGCTCAGCAGCGGACGTAACAGGAAACCGTCCAGGCGTAACGTCTGCATCCGCGCCATATAATGCGAGCGGCTGGCTTCCCCCATTCGCTCACCAAAACGCGCCTGCTGGCGAAACTGCTGAATAACGCTCATGCCGTTGATCACTTCGTTGAAGCCATCATTGATATCTGCAAGGTAAGCGCGCACGCGGCGCACGATCGGCGTGCTGTAGCGCTGGTAAATCACCATCACGATCAGCACCGCCGGGAAAATGGTGATTGCCACCAGCGCCATCCGCCAGTCCAGGCTGAACATCGCCACCAGCATCGCGCCAATTAGCGCGGCACTGCGCAGAACCGTTGCAACAACGGTTACATAGAGGTCGCGGATCACCTCGGTGTCATTGGTGACGCGCGAAATAACCTGCCCGACCGGCTGGGTATCAAACTCGCTCAGCGGCTGGCGCAGCGCGGCATCCATCACGTCCGTGCGCAGCTGCTGCACCACGCCCACGGCGGCCCGGTTAAAGAGCAGTGACTGCGCGTAATGCAGCCCTGCCGCCGTCAGCTGTAGCCCGACGTACGCCACGCCCAGCCCGGCGACCAGGCCGAGAGGCAAATAGCTTTTCGCTACCATGTTATCGATGAAATAGCTGATAAGCAGCGGACCGGTCACCTCCGCAATCGCGGCGATCCACAGCAACAGCACGGCGATGGAAAGCGGTTTGCGCCACGGTGAGCCATAGGCCAGCAGCCGTTTTAACGTCGGCCACATCTGTCCAAACTTACGCATCGGCCACCTCCTCATCCAGCGCGGCTTCAAGCTGTTGATAGCGGTACATATCCCGATACCAGCCGGTCTGCCCGGCGAGCTGCTCATGCTGACCACGCTGGGCAATATGTCCGTGCTGAAGCACCAGAATTTCACTGGCTTCGGTAAGCGCCGACAGACGGTGCGCGCTGATGATGACCGTGCGCCCCTCTCCCCACTGGCGAAGGTTATGCAGAATTTGATGTTCAGTACGCCCGTCAACCGCGGACAGCGCATCATCCAGAATCAGGATCTCAGCGTCCAGCAGTAGCGCGCGGGCAATAGAGATACGCTGTTTTTGTCCGCCGGAGAGCATAACGCCCCGCTCACCCACTTCCGTGTCGTAGCCCTGCGGCAGGCGCAGAATATCCTCGTGGACGCTGGCCAGACGCGCCACGTGCTCGATCTGGTCCTGTGTCGCCGTCGGACACCCGAGCGCAATATTATTGGCAATGGTGTCTGAAAACAAAAACGGCGTCTGGCTGACGACCGCCAGGCGGCTGCGCCAGTCATCCAGCAGCAGACGTGGCAGAGGGATGTCGTGAAAACGGATATCGCCTTCGCTCACGTCAAAATGGCGCTGAATCAGTGACAGAATGGTGCTTTTACCGGAGCCCGTCGGGCCGCAGATGCCCAGCATCTGACCAGGACGCAGCGTGAAACTGACGTTCTCAAGCACCGGATGTTCCGTTTGCGGGTAGATAAAGGCGCGGATATCAGCCTTGAGAATACCCGGACCTTCCGGTACCGGCTCGCTGCCATCGTTCACGACCGGCACTTCCGCCAGCATGGCGCGGATGCGGCTGTAAGCGGCGCTCCCACGTTCAACGATATTAAACATCCAGGCCAGCGCCAGCATCGGCCAGATCATCAGCCCAAGGTACATCGCAAAGCTGGTTAACTGCCCGAGGGTCATGGTGCCTCGCACCACCATCCAGCTGCCGCCGCCCACCGCCAGCAGGTTCGCCATACCAATCGCAATATAAATTGTCGGATCGAAACGGGCATCAATACGCGCCACGCGCATGTTTTTCGCGCCGGTATCGGCGGCGTCGGCGGCAAACAGCGCGGACTGGCGGTCTTCCAGACCAAACGCTTTGATCATGCGGATGCTGGTCATGCTCTCCTGGGTGCGATCGTTCAGCGACGAGAACGCCGCCTGCGCCAGCTTAAAGCGTTCATGGAGCTGCTCGCCGTAGCGGTTAATTGCCAGCGCCATCAGCGGCATTGGCAGCAGCGCCAGCAGCGTGAGCTCCCAGCTAATTTGCGTAGACATCACAATCAATACCGCACAGCCCATCACCAGGGAATCCACCAGCGTTAACACCCCTTCACCGGCGGCAAACACCACGCGGTCTACATCGTTAGTGGCGCGGGCGATGAGATCCCCGGTACGGTGACGCAGATAAAACTCAGGGTGCTGGCGGCTCAGCTGACGGTAAAAGTCCTCGCGCAGCTCAACGGCAAGCTGATAGGACGCACCGAACAGCAGCACGCGCCAGACATAACGCAGCAGGTAAACCACCACGGCCGTCAGCACCAGCGTACCGACCCACATCATCACCCGTGCGGCGGTGTAATGTTGTTCGGTAACGCCATCCACGACGTAGCCCACCACTTTGGGGGGGAACAGTTGCAGAATGGCAATGATAATAAGCAGGGCCACTGCGCCGAGGTAGCGTTGCCACTCCCGACGAAAGTACCAGCTTAATTGGGCAAATAATCGCACGCGGTCTTTTCCTGAAGGTATTTTAAGAAGTTATTCAATGGGTAACGCTGTGGTGTATTTAATCTGTTCCATGGCGAAGCTGGAGGTGACATCGGACAAGCCCGGTACGCTATTGACCAGCCGCTTGTAAAAATCATCGTAGCGCTTCATGTCTGCCACCTGAACGCGCATCAGATAGTCGTATTCCCCCGCCATGCGCCAGAAGCCGAGCACCTCGGGCATGTCGGAAACCTGCGTGACGAAGCGGCAGTACCATTCGCTGCTGTGATGCTGCGTTTTTATCAGGACGAAGGCGGTCAGTCCAAGCCCCAGTTTTTCGGGATCCAGCAGCGCCACACGTCCCAGCAGAATGCCATCATCTTCCAGCTTCTTGAGGCGCTTCCAGCACGGTGTGGTGGTCAGATTAACGGCATCTGCCAGCGCCTGCAAAGAGAGGGTACAGTCGCTTTGCAGCAAAGAAAGCAGCTTACGGTCAATTTTATCTAACATAGCCACCTCGAAGAGAAAATTATTCTCCTTACATTCTATTTTAAAGGTCAGATAGCAACAATTTTTTCTGTGCTTTTCGCTATGCTGGGCACAAAATGACAAACGGATAACTACGATGAATAGCACCTGGGTTAAACATGCCATCAGCGAAATAAATGCCGACTATCAGCGCTCGGCAGACACCCACTTAATACGCCTGCCTCTGCCGGGATTTCCCGGTATTCAGCTCTATCTGAAAGATGAAAGTACCCATCCTACCGGTAGCCTGAAGCATCGCCTGGCGCGTTCACTCTTTTTATACGGTTTATGTAACGGCTGGATTAAAGAAGGCACCACGATTATTGAATCGTCGTCCGGATCAACTGCCGTCTCCGAAGCCTACTTTGCCCGCCTGTTGGGTCTGCCGTTTATCGCCGTGATGCCCTCATGCACGGCGAAACGTAAAGTTGAACAGATCGAATTTTACGGCGGACGCTGCCACTTTGTGGACAGTGCCTGCGAAATCTATGCGGCCTCCGAAATGCTGGCCCGCGAGCTGAATGGTCACTATATGGACCAGTTCACCTTCGCCGAACGCGCCACCGACTGGCGCGGCAATAATAACATTGCGGACAGCATTTTCCGCCAGATGACCCATGAGCCGCATCCTGTCCCCTCTTACATTGTGATGAGCGCGGGCACGGGCGGAACCTCCGCCACCATCGGACGTTATATCCGCTGTCAGGGTTATGATACGCAGCTGATGGTGGTTGACCCGCAAAACTCGGTGTTCCTCGATTACTGGCAATCCCGCGATGCGAGCCTGCGCAGCCCCGTGGGGAGCAAGATCGAAGGGATTGGTCGCCCGCGCGTCGAACCCTCGTTCATTCCGGACGTTGTGGATGAGATGCTCCGCGTGCCGGATGCCGCCAGCGTCGCGACGGCGCACTGGCTGGAGACACAGCTTGGCCGTAAAGTCGGGGCTTCTACCGGCACCAATATGTGGGGCGCGCTACAGCTGGCCGCGAGGATGCGTGAAGAAGGCCGTACCGGCTCTGTCGTCACGCTGCTGTGCGACAGCGGGGAGCGATACCTGGACACCTATTACAACGCAGAATGGGTGCAGGCCAATATTGGCGATGTTGAGCCGTGGAAAGCGCAGATTTCGCAGCTGGTGAAATAAAAAAAGCCAGGCTTAGCCTGGCTTGCTGGAAGGGTCTCACTATTCGGGGGAATATGGGAGGTTATTTTTGTCCAGCCAATGCGTCAAAAAATGGGACACCGCTTCGTTACGACAGTGTCCGATAACCGGTAAATGCGGGAGCGCGGCGATAAGCTGCGGCATCGCGTTCCCCATAATCAGCCCACGACCTACGTTGCTCAGCATCTCGTGGTCGTTCATGGCGTCACCAAAGGCCATACAGTCCTGCATCGTCAGCCCAAGATGATCGCTCAGCACCGCCAGCGCGGATCCTTTGTTACAGCCCACCGGCAGCACTTCAAGACAGTCCACCGCCGAGAAGGTCAGGTGCGCCCGTTCGCCCAGCGCCTCGTTAAGCTGAATACGCAGACGGCAGAGATCGTCGTGATCGCCACAGAAGCAGATCTTGGTCACCTTGTGTGCCGGAATGCGGCGCAAATCGATAAGCTGATATTTAAAGCCGCTGTAAACGTGTGCGTGCAGCAAGGCCGGGATCTCACGCCCGGTAAACCAGCCTTCATCATTAAAAACATGCACGCTGGCCTGCGTATCCCAGGTGCTGTGCAGGACAATGTCCGCCACCTCCGGATTCAGATCCTGACGGTGCAGCACATCGCCGTCGACGGAGTGAATGCGCGTTCCGTTGCCGGTGATCAAGAACGCATCGAGGGCAAATGTCCCCAGCAGATGGCGCATCTCCAGCACATGACGACCAGTAGCAAACGTCAGGGTAACTTCACGCTCGCGCAGGCGCTTAAGAGTGTTCAGGGTTTTCTCCCCTAAACGGTGATCCGGCATTAACAGCGTGCCGTCCATATCAAATGCAGCGAGCCGAGCCATGATTACTCCCGAAATGTGATGCGGTTAACTTGTGCATCAGTATTACGTGGGATATACGGAAGTAATAGTGAATAGATGATAATTATTGTTCCGGGTTTTTCATGCGCCAGCTTAACCGTCTTAACCAGTATCAGCGTCTGTGGCACCCGTCTGCCGGCGCACCACAGCAGGTGACCATCAGTGAACTTGCCAGCCGCTGCTTTTGCAGCGAGCGACATGTTCGCACCCTGCTGCGCCAGGCGCAGGAGGCGGGCTGGCTAAGCTGGCACGCCCGCTCCGGACGAGGTAAGCGTGGGGAATTACGCTTTCACGTCACCCCGGATTCGTTGCGTAATACGATGATGGAAGAGGCCCTGAAAAGTGGACAGCAGCACAACGCGCTGGAGCTGGCCCAGCTCGCGCCTGAAGATTTGCGATCGCTGCTGCATCCGTTTATGGGCGGGCAGTGGCAGAACGATACGCCGACGCTGCGTATTCCCTACTATCGCTCGCTGGAGCCGCTTCAGCCGGGGTTTCTCCCTGGCCGGGCGGAGCAGCATCTGGCGGGACAGGTATTCTCTGGTTTGACGCGTTTTAATGGTAACAGCAGTGAACCCACGGGCGATCTGGCGCATCACTGGGAAGTCTCTGCTGACGGCCTGCGCTGGCATTTCTACATTCGCTCCACCCTGCACTGGCATAACGGCGATAAAATAGAGACGGCACAGCTCCGGCAAAGCCTGACGGCGCTGTTATCGCAGCCCGGCATGGGCACGCTGTTCCGCAGCGTCTTACGTATCGAAACCACGCACCCGCAGTGCCTGACGTTTATTCTCCATCAACCTGACTACTGGCTGGCGCACAGGCTGGCAACCTACTGTAGCCGTCTGGCACATCCCGATTACCCCGTGGTGGGCAGCGGTCCCTTTCGGCTGAGCGTTTTTGAGCCTGAACTGGTGCGTCTGGAAAGCCACGAGCAGTATCATCTTGGCCATCCGTTGCTTAAGGCTATCGAGTACTGGATCACGCCCCAGCTTTTTGACTACAGTCTGGGCACCAGCTGTCGCCACCCGGTGCAAATCGCTATTGGCGAGGCCGACGAACTGGCCAGCCTGCGGCTGGTGAGTAACAGCACCAGTCTGGGCTTCTGCTACCTCACGCTGAAACAGAGTCCACGTCTGAGCGAACTTCAGGCAAAGCGGCTGATTAATATCATTCATCTCTCAACGCTGCTGCACACGCTTCCCCTGAACGAAGGACTCATCACTCCTACCGAGGAACTGCTTCCCGGCTGGGCGATCTCCCAGTGGCCTGATTTAACCGACGTTGCGCTGCCAGAGGCATTGACGCTGGTCTACCACCTGCCGGTTGAGCTTCACACCATGGCCAGCCAGTTAAAAGCATACCTTGCGCGGCAGGGTTGTGAACTGACCGTCATCTTTCACGACGCCAAAACGTGGGACGGGTGCCAGCAGCTTGCCGATGCAGACATCATGATGGGAGACAGACTGATTGGCGAAGCGCCGGCGTACACGCTTGAGCAGTGGCTCCGCTGCGATGCGCTCTGGCCGCATCTGCTGAGCGCACCGGCATTCGCCCATTTGCAGGCCACGCTGGATGCGGTGCAGTCGCAGGCCGACGAGCGTGACCGACACGCAGGACTTCAGGCTATATTCAGCCGGTTAATGGAGACAGCCGTCCTGACGCCGCTCTTTAACTACCAGTATCAAATCAGCGCGCCTCCGGGCGTCAACGGCATACGCCTTAACACTCGCGGCTGGTTTGACTTCACCGAAGCCTGGCTTCCTCCACCAAACGCGTGAAGAAGCTGGTCGCCGCTTTAGCCAGGCGTTAACATGACGCTTTTACTGTAACTGTCGAGATGATCTATGAAACGTGCCGTCGTCGTGTTCAGCGGAGGACAAGATTCCACCACCTGCCTGATTCAGGCGCTTCACCAGTATGATGAAGTGCACTGCGTCACTTTTGATTATGGTCAGCGTCATCGCGCTGAAATCGATGTCGCTCGTGAACTGGCTCTCAAACTGGGCGCCCGCGCTCATAAAGTGCTGGACGTGACGCTGTTAAATGAACTGGCCGTCAGCAGCCTCACCCGCGACAGCATTCCGGTGCCTGATTACGAACCTGATGCCAGCGGCATTCCGAACACCTTCGTACCGGGCCGCAACATTCTCTTCCTGACCCTGACGGCAATATACGCTTATCAGGTGAAGGCCGAAGCGGTGATCACGGGCGTGTGCGAAACCGACTTCTCTGGCTACCCGGACTGCCGGGATGAATTCGTGAAAGCACTCAATCACGCCGTCGATCTGGGAATGGCAAAAGAGACCCGCTTCGAAACGCCGCTGATGTGGCTGGATAAGGCTGAAACCTGGGCGCTGGCCGACTACTGGGGCAAGCTGGATGTCGTTCGCAACGAGACCCTGACCTGCTACAACGGCATTAAAGGGGACGGCTGTGGGCAGTGTGCCGCCTGTAACCTGCGCGCGAACGGTCTGAATCATTATTTTGCGGATAAAGCGGGCGTTATGGCCGCAATGCAGAAAAAGACCGGGCTGAAATAAGGGCTACCTGACCGTGCTGTCGAACAGTTTTACACCGGCAGCACGGGTAATTTTCATCAGTGTAGTCAGCGTTGGGTTACCATTTTCGGACAGGGTACGGTATAGCTGCTGACGTGAAAGCCCCGCTTTGGCTGAAATCTCTCCAATACCGCCGCGCGCTTCGATAACGCGTCTGAGGGCAATCAAATAGGCTGGGATCCCCTGGTCCTCGTAAATTTCATCCAGTGCAATTTGCAGATAGAGTTGCGCGTAAGAAGGATTTTCGCGCAGCATTTTGACTACAGCTTCATCATGGCTGACGGTACTTGAGAATTTTCGCTCACTTTTGCTCATGGAGTTTATCCTTTTGATGATCTTTCCAGTAATCTATTGCCAGCATCACATCCGCTTTCTGGCTCTTTTTGTCACCGCCGATCAGCAACAATAAGATTTCCCGATGCTGGACCGCAAAATAGACTCGATAACCGGGACCACAATCAACCTTCAACTCCCAGACACCCTCTCTGAGATAACGGTAATCGCCAAAATTCCCCTTCTCAGCGCGGTCGATTCGCAGAAGGATCCGAAACGCCAGCTCCGGATCCTTTCGTCTCAACTTTGCTACCCAATCCTCAAACGGTATTTTTCCGTCGCGGGTTCGGTAACGTTTAACAACGTAGTCCCTGTTCATGATTTTATCCCTGAAAACCCTTCTTGTCTTTTATAAAAGACAAAAATTTACGCGATCATCAGCTCCAGCTTTTCGCGCAACTCCCCTTCCAGCGGCAACGCTTTCTGGGTTTTGAGATCGATACAGACAAAGGTGATCAGCGCATCGGCCACAATCTGCCCTTCTGGCTCCAGCGTAACGACCTGGCTCAATACACCACTTTTGCCATTCAGTTGTTGGACCTCACTGGTCACGGTGAGCACATCCCCCAGCACAGCCGGGCGGCGGTAGTTAATGTTGATATTGACGACCACAAACGCGATGTTGTGTGCGGTTAGCCACTGGAAGCTTTCGCTGTTCTCCAGGCCGTCCCAGCGCGCCTCTTCAAGAAATTCGAGGTAGCGGGCGTTATTGACGTGCTGGTAAACATCGAGGTGATAACCACGGACTTTGATTTGTGTCTGCATAGCGCAATAGCCTTTCGTTGTTATAGGTTCAGAGGTCATAACTGGTATGACCTCTTTATCCTGGCAAATTTTTGCCGCAGTGCAAGTGATTACGCGATTACAGCGTCAGGTGTGCGAGATTGCGCTCAACCAGCGCGCTGCCCATACCCGGCACCTGCTTGAGATCGTCAAGGGTTTTGAAAGGACCATACTCTTCACGATAGCTGACGATGGCCTGCGCTTTTTTGAGGCCCACGCCATTCATTACGCGGGCAAGATCGTCCGCAGAGGCAGTATTAATACTGACCCGCGTACCCTCGTCCTCAATGGCTTTCGTGCTGGCCGTCGCGTTGGCTTTAACCTGACCTTGTGACGTTGCATCGGCCTGAGTTTGTGCAGCCTGGACTTTAGACGAGGGTGACGCCGCCAGCGCGCCCGCACTCATCCCGGAAGTGGCAATAGCCAGTGTAATTAACAGTGCTTTGATTCCACATTTCATGCTGTTTTCTCCTTGTTTGTTGACAGCCATGCCACGATAGCCGCACGGGAAAACAGGGACAAACAGCAGATTGCAGAAATGGAAAAGGCCGCGAAAGCGGCCTTTAGTTTTTGCAGAACGTTACGAAAATCTGCGAGCAGACACGTAATTATTGCTCCTGAGTGACCACATCACCCAGCTTGATTTTGGCTTCTTTACGCAGGTTGCTCATCAACGCTTCGAAAGCAATCTGGGCATTGTTCTGGGTAATTCCCTGAACCATGGCCTTCTTCTGCGCGTCTGGCAGCGTGCCGGCTTTCACTTCATCCAGTGCCAGAACCACCACGTTACCCTGCATATCGGTCGTGGTGCCAAAGACAGGTTTGTCTTTCGCCGGCAGGCTCAGACCAAACGCCGCCTGGCTGACAGGATCCTGACCGGTACGGCTCAGCGTTTTTGCTTCGCCAAAGCTCAGGCCAGCCGCTTTCAGCGCATCGTTCTTACCGGCTTTCAGGTCGGCCAGAATTTTCTCTGCATCCAGTTTTGCCTGCTGTGCCGCTTTGTTGTGTTTCACCAGCGCCACCACCTGATCTTTCACTTCCGCCAGGGGCTTCACTGCCTCGGCTTTGTGCTCGCTGACGCGCAGTACGAACGCACGGTCACCGTCAACGGTAATGATGTCTGAGTTGCTGCCCGGCGTACCATTCTCACCGACCAGACCACCATTGAAAATGGCATCTGAAACCGGTTTGAAGTTCAGTTCTTCCGGCAGGTTTTCGTGGCTGAACCAGCCCGTCTCAACCGCTTTCACGCCAGCAGCCTGCTCAGCGCCCGCCAGTGATTCGTTGTCGTTGCTTGCGGCATCGCTCACTTTCTGTTGCAGCGCATAGAAGGCATCCAGCGCTTTCTCCTGCTTCACTTTCGCAGCGATATCATCACGAACGTCAGTCAGCGGCTTGGTTTTCGCCGCCACAACATCGTCCAGACGCGCCACCAGGAAGCCGACGGAGGATTTGATTACACCAGACAGTTGGCCTTTCTCTTTCAGGCCTGCATTTTTCAGCTCATCCGGGGTAGTTGACTCTTCCAGCCAGCCCATATCACCGCCGTTTTTGGCAGAAATAATGTCGGTAGATTTTGCTTTCGCTAAGGTGGCGAAATCAGCGCCTTTGTGCAGCTCGTCCAGCACGGCTTTCGCTTCTGCTTCCGTTTTGGTCTGGATCACGCTGTAACGGTTACGCTGCGGCTGAGTGAACTGATCCTGATGCTGGTCGTAATAAGACTGGATCTCGGCGTCAGTCGCATTTTCCTGCATCGCAGCTGCATCCAGCTTGATATAGCTTACGCGGAACTGTTCCGGAGAGATGAAGTTGTTCTTGTTTTGCTCGTAGTAAGCATTAACTTCAGCGTCGCTAACCTGCTGTTTCGCTGCCAGTGCGTTGACATCAATCGTCGCTTCACGCACCACGCGTTGCTGCGCCACCAGTGCCGCTAGCTCTTCAGTTTCACCTTTCAGCATGAAATCGGTGCCCACCACCGCGTTGATCAGCTGTTGCGTGGTCAACTGGTTACGCAGTGCCTGAGCGTACTGGTCAGCCGTCATACCCATCTGGTTAACAATGCTGTTGTAACGCGCGTTGTCGAACCTCCCATTAGACTGGAAAGCCTGCGTCGAGAAGATGGCTTTTTTAACCTGCTCATCGCTGATGCCCAGACCCAGGCTTTTCGCGTACTGATCCAGCAGCGCCTCGTCAATAAGGCGGTTTAGCGTCTGCTGACGCAGGTTTTTCATATAGCCTTCGTTGGCTGCAAGTTCAGAGTATTGGTCGCCCAGCTGTTGCTGCATGCGGTTACGTTCACCAGCAAAAGCGTTCTCGAACTGCCCACGGCTAATTTCCTGGCCATTCACTTTTGCGGCGTAGTTCGCGCCACCGCCGATGAGGTAACTACTCACACCGGTCAATATGAACGACACGATAATGATACCGAAAATAATCTTGAGCACGAGACTGTTAGCAGCCGTGCGTAAGCTGTCCATCATGGTGTAACAACACTCCGCTGTAGGTGACTGGTTACCTGACGCTGACGGAAAATCCTGACCGTCGCGCGTAAAAGCGTATTGTGACAAGAAAACAGGGCAATTGTCAGCCCACAACTCGCATAAACTCGCACAAATCAGGTCTGGACAAACAAAAAAGGCACATCAAACGATGCGCCCTTGTACTTTTCAGCTTCCCTGGAGCGGGAAAGCAATCAGTTTACTGCGTCTTTCAGCGCTTTACCTGCACGGAAACCCGGCACTTTAGCGGCAGCAATGGTGATCTCTTTGCCGGTCTGAGGGTTGCGGCCAGTACGGGCTGCACGCTCTTTAACCGCAAAAGTACCGAAGCCTACCAGTGCAACGTCGTCCCCAGCTTGCAGAGATTCAGTAACAGAAGCAATTAAAGCATCTAAAGCACGTCCAGCTGCCGCTTTAGAAATATCAGCACCCGCAGCAATTTTGTCAATCAGTTGAGATTTATTCACTGTTCTCTTCCTCTCTTTATAATTTATATCGCACCTGAATCCTTCACAGCGCGACCGCGCAGCAGTTATATCAGTCCTGCTATGACCTTACAACACCCGTTGTTGATGGCTAACCCAATCAGCAATCTAAATTAGCTATACAAAAAAAGGCTGGCAAGTACGAAATGACTTACCAGCCTTGTTTTTATTGGCGCTCTTTGCGCGAGGTCACTATTTTGCGGTTACAACCTGCATTCCGGACGGTTCATTTTGCAGTGCGAGAGTCAGAACTTCCTCAATGCGTTTCACCGGATGGATCTGCAAATCGGCAATAACGTTGTCCGGAATCTCTTCCAGATCGCGTTTATTCTCGTAAGGGATCAATACGGTTTTGATCCCACCGCGGTGTGCCGCCAGCAGTTTTTCTTTTAACCCGCCGATAGGCAGTACCTGACCACGCAGCGTAATTTCACCGGTCATGGCCACATCAGCACGAACCGGATTACCTGTCAGGCAGGAAACCAGCGCAGTACACATGGCAATACCCGCGCTTGGGCCATCTTTCGGCGTCGCCCCTTCCGGAACGTGAACGTGAATGTCGCGTTTTTCGTAGAAATCCGGGTTGATACCCAGTTTTTCCGCACGCGCGCGCACCACGGTCAGCGCCGCCTGGATGGACTCCTGCATCACTTCACCCAGCGAACCGGTGTAGGTCAGCTTGCCTTTGCCCGGAACACAGGCGGTTTCGATGGTCAGCAGATCGCCGCCCACTTCCGTCCATGCCAGACCGGTCACCTGACCAACACGGTTTTCGTTGTCTGCGCGACCGTAGTCGAAGCGTTGAACGCCCAGGTACGCATGCAGATTGTCGCCGTTAATCACGATGTGCTTCAGGCTCTTATCCAGCAGCAGCTGTTTCACCGCCTTACGGCACAGCTTAGAGATCTCACGTTCGAGGCTACGCACACCCGCTTCACGGGTGTAGTAACGAATAATGCCGACAATGGCGCTGTCCTCAACGGTCAGCTCGTTGGCTTTAAGCGCGTTACGCTCAATCTGCTTCGGCAGCAGGTGCTGTTTGGCAATGTTCAGCTTCTCGTCTTCGGTATAACCGGACAGACGGATCACTTCCATACGGTCCAGCAGCGGTGCCGGAATGTTCATGGAGTTCGACGTCGCCACGAACATCACATCGCTCAGGTCGTAATCCACTTCCAGGTAGTGATCGCTAAACGCCACGTTCTGCTCTGGATCAAGCACTTCCAGCAGCGCCGACGCCGGATCGCCACGCATGTCTGAAGACATTTTGTCGATCTCATCGAGCAGGAACAGCGGGTTTTTGACGCCCACTTTCGCCATTTTCTGGATAAGCTTGCCCGGCATGGAACCGATGTAGGTACGGCGGTGACCGCGGATTTCCGCTTCATCACGCACGCCGCCCAGCGCCATACGGATGTACTTACGCCCTGTCGCTTTGGCGATGGACTGGCCCAGAGAGGTTTTACCCACCCCTGGAGGCCCTACCAGGCACAGGATTGGGCCTTTGATTTTGTTCACACGGCTCTGTACCGCGAGGTACTCAAGAATGCGGTCTTTCACACGTTCCAGGCCGTAGTGGTCGGTATCCAGGATCTCCTGGGCCTGACGCAGGTCTTTTTTGACCTTGCTGCGGGCATTCCACGGAACCTGCACCATCCACTCAATGTAGCCGCGTACAACGGTCGCTTCCGCCGACATCGGAGACATCATTTTCAGCTTCTGCAACTCAGCTTCAGCTTTCTCTTTCGCCTCTTTCGGCATCTTCGCCGCGTCGATCTTACGCTTCAGCGCTTCGTTTTCATCCGGCGCATCGTCCATCTCGCCGAGCTCTTTCTGAATGGCTTTCATTTGCTCGTTCAGATAGTACTCACGCTGCGATTTTTCCATCTGCTTTTTGACGCGGTTGCGAATGCGCTTCTCAACCTGGAGCAGATCGATCTCAGACTCCATCATCGCCATCAGGTATTCCAGACGTTCGTTAACGTCGGACATTTCCAGCACGGACTGTTTGTCAGCCAGCTTCAGCGGCATATGCGCAGCGATGGTATCCGCCAGACGTGCAGGATCGTCGATGCTGTTCAGCGACGTCAGCACTTCAGGTGGGATTTTCTTGTTCAGCTTGATATAGCCTTCAAACTGGCTAATCGCGGTGCGTACCAGCACTTCCTGCTCGCGCTCATCAAGTTCCGGTGAATCAAGGTACTCTGCCTTCGCAGAGAAGTGCTCGCCATCGTCTGACAGAGTGGTAATACGCGCACGCTGTAAGCCTTCCACCAGCACCTTCACGGTGCCGTCTGGCAGCTTCAGCATCTGCAAAATAGAGGCCACGGTCCCGACGGTGAAAAGATCGTTTACACCCGGCTCATCCGTTGATGCTTCTTTCTGCGCGACCAACATGATTTTTTTATCATGATCCATGGCGGCTTCGAGGCAACGGATAGATTTTTCCCGCCCTACAAATAAGGGTATGACCATGTGCGGATAAACCACCACATCGCGCAACGGCAATACGGGGATTTCAATGCGTTCAGAACGCTCAGGATTCATAGAGCTCTCTCTTAGTTTAGTGTCCGCCAGGTAAACTGGTCATGTAACTGTGCTTCACACAACCATTAACATGTAATCCAGTATATGGGGATGTTTCCCATACATTCAACGCCATGAATACGGAAAAAGTAAAGGGGAGATAAAATCCCCCCTTTTTGATTAACTGATTGTATGAAATGGTGAATTATTCGCCAGATGCCTGCTGCGCTTCCGGTTTACCGTAAATCAGTAACGGCTTGGTCTGGCCACCAATGACGGACTCGTCGATCACGACTTTTTCGACGTCTTCCATAGAAGGAAGATCGTACATCGTGTCGAGCAATGCTGCTTCCACGATAGAACGCAGGCCACGGGCACCGGTTTTACGCGCCATCGCTTTCTTGGCAATCGCGTCCAACGCTTCGTCACGGAATTCCAGCTCAACGCCTTCCAGATTAAACAGCGCCTGATACTGCTTGGTCAGCGCGTTTTTCGGCTCTTTCAGGATCTGAATCAACGCGTCTTCGCTCAGTTCGTTCAGGGTCGCCACAACCGGCAGACGGCCGATAAATTCCGGAATCAAACCGAATTTGATCAGATCTTCCGGCTCAACCTGCGCCAGCAGCTGGCCTTCGTTTGGTTTTTCAGACGTGGCTTTCACCGTTGCGCCAAAACCAATGCCGGAGCCGGTTTCCACACGGTGAGAGATCACTTTATCCAGGCCTGCAAACGCACCACCACAGATAAACAGGATCTTAGAGGTATCAACCTGCAAGAATTCCTGCTGCGGATGTTTACGCCCACCCTGCGGTGGAACAGCCGCAACCGTACCTTCAATCAGCTTCAGGAGCGCCTGCTGCACGCCCTCGCCCGAGACGTCACGGGTGATGGACGGGTTGTCTGATTTACGAGAGATTTTGTCGATCTCATCGATATAGACGATCCCGCGCTGGGCTTTCTGTACGTCGTAATCGCACTTCTGGAGCAGCTTCTGGATAATATTTTCAACGTCTTCACCCACATAACCGGCTTCGGTCAGGGTGGTGGCATCCGCCATAGTGAACGGAACATCCAGCAGGCGCGCCAGCGTTTCTGCCAGCAGGGTTTTACCGGAACCGGTAGGCCCGATCAGCAAAATGTTACTTTTGCCCAGTTCTACGCCATTGCTGGTATCGCCGTTACGCAGACGTTTGTAGTGGTTGTATACCGCCACCGCCAGCACTTTTTTCGCCTGCTCCTGACCAATGACATAGTCGTCCAGGTGGTGGCGAATCTCGTGTGGCGTTGGTAACGCGCTGCGCTCACGGTGCGGCGCGACTTCTTTAATCTCTTCGCGAATGATGTCGTTACATAAATCGACGCATTCGTCGCAGATATACACGGACGGCCCGGCAATCAGTTTACGCACTTCATGCTGGCTTTTGCCGCAAAAAGAGCAGTACAGCAGTTTGCCCGAACCATCTTTGCGTTTATCTGTCATGAGTCCAAACCTCTTTTTAAGTTCTATGTGCCGCACATGACGACGCAAATGCCATTCTCAGACGCAAGCTGCTTACAGGCAACGTGCCGCCCTACCTTAGTATAGCGGCACACTCGCGTCGCGGGCATCAATTACGATGGGTCAAAATGGAGTCGACTAAGCCGTACTCAACTGCCTCTGGCGCAGAGAGGAAGCGATCGCGCTCGGTATCGCGCTCGATCTGCTCGAGAGGTTGACCCGTATGCTGCGCCATAAGTTCATTCATGCGCGCTTTTACTTTCAGAATTTCTCGGGCGTGGATTTCAATATCCGTCGCCTGGCCCTGGTAACCACCCAGCGGCTGGTGAATCATCACGCGGGAGTTAGGCAGGCAGAAACGCTTACCTTTCGCCCCTGCGGTTAACAGGAAAGCCCCCATGGACGCCGCCTGCCCCATACAGATGGTGCTGACATCCGGCTTGATGAATTGCATGGTGTCATAAATAGACATGCCCGCCGTAATCACACCGCCCGGCGAGTTGATATACAGGTAAATGTCTTTTTCCGGGTTTTCCGCTTCCAGGAACAGCATCTGCGCCACGATCAGGTTAGCCATATGGTCTTCCACCTGGCCGGTCAGAAAGATAACGCGTTCCTTGAGCAGACGGGAATAGATATCGAAAGAACGCTCACCGCGTGAGGTCTGTTCAATAACCATTGGCACCAGCGCCATATGGGGTGCAAAGTTATCTCGTTCGCCACTGTATGACATTTCCGTCTCCTGGTTCAAAATTGAAAACACCTGCTGTACTGATTGTAACCTTATGGACGGATTATCAGCCAGTCTCAATCATCGTGATTACATACTAATGGGGGTCGCCATGCCCTATTTCAAGCATAACAACGTTTTGTTGTAACGCTAACACTGAAAGGGCGTTTTAGCACCCTTCCAGGACTAAAGCTGTGATAAAAAAAACCCGTCGCCGGAGGGCAACGGGTTTTTTGTTCAAACTTTAAACCGTTGGGGCGAAATTACGCCTGCTGGTTCATCAGTTCGGTGAAAGAGGTCTCTTTTTCGGTGACTTTCGCTTTCGCCAGTACCGCTTCTACAGCCTGCTCTTCCAGCGCGACGTTGCGCATGTTGTCCATCAGCTCTTTGTTCTTACCGTAGAACTCGATCACTTCTGATGGATCTTCGTATGCAGAAGCCATCTCTTCGATCAGGCCTTTCACACGCTCTTCGTCAGCTTTCAGCTCGTGGGTACGAATCACTTCGCCCAGCAGCAGGCCAACAACAACGCGACGTTTCGCTTGCTCTTCGAACAGCTCGCGTGGCAGTTCCATCGCTTGCTGCTGGTTGCCACCGAAGCGCTGTGCAGCCTGACGGCGCAGAACGTCGATTTCGCTGTCGATCAGGGCAGCAGGAACGTCGATGTCGTTTGCTTTCACCAGACCTTCAATCGCCTGAGACTTCACGCGGTTACGTACAGCGCCGTTCAGCTCGCGCTCCATGTTTTTACGCACTTCGGTACGCAGGCCCGCAACAGAACCGTCTTCCACGCCGAAACGCTTGATGAATTCTTCAGTCAGTTCTGGCAGTTCGCGCTCTTCCACTTTCTTCAGGTTGATAACGAACTTCGCTGCTTTACCTTTCAGGTTTTCAGCGTGGTATTCTTCAGGGAAGGTCACGTCGATGGTGAACTCTTCGCCCGCTTTGTGGCCTTTGATACCGTCTTCGAAGCCTGGGATCATACGACCCTGGCCCATCGCCAGTACGAAATCAGACGCTTTACCGCCTTCGAACTCTTCGCCGTCTACAGAACCGGTGAAGTCGATGGTTACGCGGTCTTCCGCGTCAACAGCGCCTTCTTTCTCTTTCCAGTTCGCCTGCTGCTTACGCAGGGTATCCAGCATGCCGTCAACGTCTTCGTCGGTCACGGAAACGATCGGTTTTTCAACTTCGATAGATTCCAGACCTTTCAGCTCAACTTCCGGGTACACTTCGAACTCTACGGAGTAGGTGAAGTCTTCGCCCTGCTTGTATTCGCCTGGAACGTAGTTCGGCGCACCGGCTGGATTGATTTTTTCTTTGATGATCGCGTCGATAAAGTTGCGGCTCATCAGTTCACCCAGCACATCCTGACGCACGGAAGCGCCATAACGCTGAGCAACAACATTCATTGGTACTTTGCCCTTGCGGAAGCCGTCAATACGTACTTTTTTTGCTACGTTGACCAGCTCGCTTTTCACAGCAGTTTCGATGCTGTCAGCAGCGATAGTAATCGTTACACGGCGGCCAAGGCCTTGAGTGGTTTCAACTGAAACTTGCATCTTGTTACCTCAAAAAAATCACAGTGCTCGGTCAACTCTGAATCTGTCTGTTATACCGGGATGCTCTCTTATGTGCAGATTCACATTCCCTGTCGCCAGAATCATCCCGAAGACATTCAATAAGACGCGGCATTATAGCGGCATCACTTAGGTGAGTCGAGAACGGTTGGAGCATGTTGCTGCGGCTTTTTTCACACTTTAAGGCTATTTTTAGCCTTAAAAACGCGCCATCCGCTCAAAACTCAGACAAAACAAAACGGCCCGAAGGCCGTCTTGACGAAATCTGTAAGCAACATACTGGAAAAACTCCGGCGGTTGCAAATCCGATTTATCAGGCGATGGTGCCTGCACCCCGACAAGGCGGTGATGCGAATACCGTATCCTGTAGCCCTTCCCATTCCTTAATGGTGTAGGTATGCAGCGCCAGCGCATGTACGGTTGTGGAGAGTTCTTCCGTCAAGGTGCTGTAGATCAAGCGGTGTCGGTTCAGGAAACGTTCTCCCGTGAAGCGATCGCTGACCAGAACCACTTTAAAGTGGCTTTCAGAACCTGCCGGCACGTTATGACGATAGCTTTCGTCGACAACTTCGAGAAACACAGGGTTGAACGCTGCCCTTAATTTTTCTTCTATCTGTTCACGTATCATCATGAAATCACTCCTCCGACAACGCTAAGATGTCACCCATCCCTTTAAATATTAGCCGCTTTTACCGGTTCCATTACACCTTGACAACAAATATTTAGCTTTCGTCTGATTTTCTCACCCAAACGAATGAAGTTCACTATGAGGTTCATACGTTTTGTCACTTACAGGCAGAGAAAAGCGGAAAGGTGGTCAGTTTTCGGACAAGGCGATGAATTTACATGCGTTGACCACTTCCCCTGGCCGTTAGCGATGTTATGATGGCGGCAATTTTTCTCTCTTTGCTTACGATTCGTTGAGAACCCGAAAATGTTAAAAAAACTCTTCTTTCCGTTGGTAGCACTCTTTATGCTCGCCGGCTGCGCGACTCCGCCGACGACCATTGACGTTTCACCAAAAATTACCCTGCCTCAGCAGGATCCAAGCCTGATGGGCGTTACGGTCAGCATTAATGGCGCCGATCAGCGTCAGGACCAGGCGCTGGCGAAAGTGACTCGCGACAACCAACAGGTCACGCTGACCGCCTCCCGCGACCTGCGCTTCCTGTTGCAGGAAGTGCTGGAGAAACAGATGACCTCCCGCGGCTACATGATTGGCCCAAGCGGCGCGGTTGATCTGCAAATCATCGTGAACAACCTGTACGCTGACGTCTCCCAGGGTAACGTTCGCTACAACATTGCGACTAAAGCCGATATCGCCATCATCGCTACCGCGAAGAACGGCAACAAAATGAACAAAAACTACCGTGCGAGCTATTCCGTTGAAGGCGCATTCCAGGCCTCCAACAAAAATATCGCTGACGCGGTTAACAGCGTGCTGACTGACACCATTGCCGACATGGCACAGGACACCAGCATTCACGACTTCATCAAGCAGAACGCCCGTTAATCCTGCTGACTGACCCGGTGCTTCACCGGGTCAGTTCATAAGAACATGTCCAGTCACTACTTACGCATTTTCCAGCAACCGAAATCAGCTATTCTGCTGATCCTTGGTTTCGCCTCCGGTTTGCCCCTTGCGCTCACCTCCGGCACGTTACAGGCGTGGATGACGGTTGAGAACATCGATCTTAAAACCATTGGTTTCTTCTCGCTCGTCGGCCAGGCTTACGTTTTTAAGTTCCTGTGGTCGCCGGTGATGGATCGCTATACCCCACCGTTCCTCGGGCGCCGTCGCGGCTGGTTAGCGATGACGCAGGTGCTGCTGTTGCTGGCCATTGCCGCAATGGGTTTCCTTGAGCCGTCAACACAGCTGCGCTGGATGGCCGCGCTTGCGGTGGTCATCGCCTTCTGCTCCGCTTCGCAGGACATTGTTTTTGACGCCTGGAAGACGGACGTCCTGCCAGCGGAAGAGCGTGGCGCCGGTGCGGCAATCAGCGTGCTTGGCTACCGCCTGGGTATGCTGGTTTCCGGCGGGCTGGCCCTCTGGCTTGCCGACCGCTATCTCGGCTGGCAGGGAATGTACTGGCTGATGGCCGCTCTGCTGATCCCCTGCATTTTTGCCACGCTATTCGCGCCTGAACCGAGCGATGTGATTCCGGTTCCCCGCTCGCTGGAGCAGGCCGTCGCCGCACCGCTCCGCGACTTCTTTGGTCGCAATAATGCCTGGCTGATCCTGCTGCTGATTGTCCTTTATAAGCTCGGCGACGCTTTCGCCATGAGTCTGACCACCACCTTCCTGATCCGCGGCGTCGGGTTTGATGCGGGCGAGGTCGGCGTGGTGAACAAAACCCTGGGGCTGTTTGCCACGATCGTCGGCGCGCTGTACGGCGGCGTATTGATGCAGCGTCTGTCGCTGTTCCGTGCTCTGCTGATCTTCGGCATCCTTCAGGGCGCTTCGAATGCCGGTTACTGGCTGCTGTCGATCACCGACAAGCATATGATCAGCATGGCGACGGCGGTATTCTTTGAAAATCTGTGCGGAGGTATGGGCACTGCGGCATTTGTCGCCCTGCTGATGACGCTGTGCAATAAGTCATTTTCCGCCACCCAGTTTGCCCTGCTCTCTGCCCTCTCAGCCGTCGGGCGCGTGTACGTAGGTCCCGTCGCGGGCTGGTTTGTTGAAGCCCACGGCTGGCCGACATTTTATCTCTTCTCGGTGGTGGCGGCTGTGCCGGGGATTTTATTGTTGCTGGTCTGTCGCCAGACGCTGGAATATACCCAGCGGACGGAACACTTCATGCCGCGCACGGAATATCAGGCTGCTTACCGGTTTGCCCTGCGTCTGCTGATGGGAGGTTGTCTTGCGCTGGTAGTGTGGCTCGCGGTTCTCATTATCAATGCGACGACCACCTTGTCGCTTCCTTTTGAAACCCAGCTGCTTGATGCAGGCGTGTTTCTCGCCATCGTGGGTATCCTGACCGGTGGGATGCTGGATTTCATGTCACTGCGGAAAACGCAGATGACATGAAGTAAAAAGCGAAAGGTTATTTCCCGTTGTAATAACGATACGAAATTATAACGGCGAAATAACCGCCAGCGGCAAAAAAAATATTTGTTGTTTTGTGCGGGATAGCATTCGGAAATTATTGGAGCTTATTTCGCTACGCTATTTTCCGTTAAACGATTCAGCATTCGAAAGATTGAATTTTCGTTTTTTAGTTGTCTTTTTATTGATAATTAATTGTTAATTATTTGTGTATTTTCCGCAATGGTTATACCAATTGTCCCTTTTGCGGTATGCTGGGGCACCCTTTCGTTATAACGCCCACTCCGTGCGGCTTCCCCCGGAAAACGCGACATAATTTGCAACACTTGTGACATGTGCGGCAGAACCCGGTAACACCTTCCTGACACAGGGCTAATGATGTTTACAGTAATGTAACCTTCCCGTAAAATGCCCCCACACTTTAAACGCCACCAGACTCCCGTGGAATTGAGGTCGTTAAATGAGACTCAGGAAATACAATAAAAGTTTGGGATGGTTGTCATTATTCGCAGGCACTGTATTACTCAGTGGCTGCGATTCTGCACTACTAGACCCCAAAGGACAGATTGGACTGGAACAACGTTCATTGATACTGACGGCTTTTGGCCTGATGTTGATTGTGGTTATTCCTGCCATCTTGATGGCTGTTGGTTTCGCCTGGAAGTATCGTGCGAGCAATAAAGATGCGAAGTATAGCCCTAACTGGTCACACTCCAATAAAGTGGAAGCTGTGGTCTGGACGGTACCTATTCTGATCATCCTGTTCCTTGCTGTACTGACCTGGAAAACCACTCACGCACTTGAGCCGAGCAAACCGCTGGTTCACGATGAAAAACCTATTACCATTGAAGTGGTCTCCATGGACTGGAAATGGTTCTTCATCTATCCAGAGCAGGGCATTGCTACCGTGAATGAAATCGCCTTCCCGGCGAACACTCCGGTTCAGTTCAAAGTGACCTCCAACTCCGTAATGAACTCCTTCTTCATCCCACGTCTGGGCAGCCAGATTTACGCGATGGCCGGTATGCAGACTAACCTGCACCTGATCGCGAATGAAGCAGGCACCTACGACGGTATCTCCGCCAGCTATAGTGGCCCGGGCTTCTCGGGTATGAAGTTCAAAGCTATCGCTACGCCAGACCGCGCGACTTTCGACCAGTGGGTTGCAAAAGCGAAGCAGTCTACCAACACCATGTCTGACATGGCGGCGTTCGAAAAAGTGGCTGCACCTAGCGAATACAACAAGGTGGAGTACTTCTCTAACGTGAAACCGAATCTGTTCAAAGATGTTATTGGCAAATTTATGGATCACGGCATGAGCATGGACATGACCCAGCCTGAAGGCGAGCACAACACGCACCAGGGTATGGAAGGCATGGACATGAGCCACGCGGAAACCGCTCACTAAGGGGCCGAGGAAGAAAATGTTCGGAAAATTGACACTGGATGCAGTGCCCTACCATGAACCGATTATTATGGTTACGGTGGCTGCAATTATCATTGGTGGCGCGGCCTTAGTTGGCCTGATCACTTACTTCGGTAAGTGGAGCTACCTGTGGAATGAGTGGCTGACTTCGGTTGACCACAAAAAACTCGGTATCATGTACTGCATCGTCGGTATCGTCATGTTAATTCGTGGCTTTGCGGATGCAATCATGATGCGTAGCCAGCAGGCGCTTGCGTCTGCGGGCGAAGCCGGCTTCCTGCCACCGCACCACTACGATCAGATCTTTACCGCCCACGGCGTTATCATGATCTTCTTCGTGGCGATGCCGCTGGTAATCGGTCTGATGAACGTGGTCGTTCCGCTGCAAATCGGCGCGCGCGACGTTGCGTTCCCGTTCCTCAACAACCTGAGCTTCTGGTTCACGGTTGTCGGCGTTATCCTGGTTAACCTGTCACTGGGTGTGGGCGAATTTGCTCAGACCGGCTGGCTGGCCTACCCGCCGCTGTCGGGAATTGAATACAGTCCGGGCGTGGGCGTTGACTACTGGATTTGGGCGCTTCAGCTCTCCGGTGTCGGTACCACTCTGACCGGTATTAACTTCTTCGTGACCATCCTGAAGATGCGTGCACCAGGTATGACGATGTTCAAGATGCCAGTATTTACCTGGGCATCTCTGTGCGCCAACGTCCTGATTATCGCGTCGTTCCCAATTCTGACCGTCACCATCGCGCTGCTGACCCTGGATCGCTATCTGGGTACCCATTTCTTCACGAATGATATGGGTGGCAACATGATGATGTACATCAACCTGATTTGGGCCTGGGGTCACCCGGAAGTGTACATCCTGGTTCTGCCGGTGTTCGGTGTGTTCTCCGAAATCGCGGCAACCTTCTCGCGTAAACGTCTGTTTGGTTACACCTCTCTGGTGTGGGCAACCGTATGTATTACCGTTCTGTCGTTCATTGTCTGGCTGCACCACTTCTTCACCATGGGTGCGGGTGCCAACGTAAACGCCTTCTTCGGTATTACCACCATGATTATCGCGATCCCGACCGGGGTTAAGATCTTCAACTGGCTGTTCACCATGTACCAGGGTCGTATCGTGTTCCACTCAGCCATGCTGTGGACCATCGGCTTCATCGTGACCTTCTCCGTAGGTGGGATGACCGGGGTACTGCTGGCGGTACCTGGTGCTGACTTCGTTCTGCACAACAGTCTGTTCCTGATTGCGCACTTCCATAACGTTATCATCGGTGGCGTGGTCTTCGGCTGCTTCGCTGGCGTAACCTACTGGTGGCCAAAAGCGTTCGGCTTCACGCTGAACGAGAAATGGGGTAAACGCGCGTTCTGGTTCTGGATCATTGGCTTCTTCGTAGCATTTATGCCGCTGTACGTGCTGGGCTTCATGGGTATGACCCGTCGTCTGAGCCAGCAGATCGATCCGCAGTTCCACCCAATGCTGATGATTGCAGCGGGCGGCGCAGCGCTGATTGCCTGCGGTATTCTGTGCCAGCTGATTCAGTACTACGTGTCTATCCGTGACCGTAACCTGAACCGCGACCTGACCGGTGACCCGTGGGGTGGCCGTACGCTGGAGTGGTCTACCTCTTCTCCACCTCCGTTCTATAACTTTGCCGTAGTGCCACACATTCATGAGCGTGACGCATTCTGGGAAATGAAAGAAAAAGGTGAAGCGTACAAGCAACCTGAACATTACGAAGAGATCCATATGCCGAAAAACAGCGGTGCGGGCATCGTCATTGCCGCCTTCGCAACGGTATTTGGTTTCGCAATGATCTGGCACATCTGGTGGATGGCGATTGTTGGCTTCGCTGGCATCGTAATCAGCTGGATTGTGAAGAGCTTTGACGAGGACGTGGACTACTACGTACCAGTCCGTGAAGTTGAAAAGCTGGAAAACCAGCATTTTGACGAGATTTCTAAAGCGGGGCTGAAAAATGGCAACTGATACTCTGGCGCACTCGACTGCCCACGCGCATGAACATGCGCACCATGATACAGGACCGACGAAAGTCTTCGGTTTCTGGATCTACCTGATGAGCGACTGCATCCTGTTCTGCTGTCTGTTCGCAACCTATGCCGTTCTGGTGAACGGCACAGCGGGCGGCCCGACCGGTAAGGACATCTTTGAGCTGCCGTTCGTACTGGTTGAAACCGCACTGCTGTTATTCAGCTCCATCACCTACGGCATGGCGGCTATCGCCATGTACAAAAACAACAAGAGCCAGGTTGTCTCCTGGCTGGCGTTGACCTGGCTGTTTGGTGCTGGCTTTATCGGGATGGAAATCTATGAATTCCATCACCTGATCATGGAAGGTTTCGGCCCGGATCGTAGCGGCTTCCTGTCAGCGTTCTTCGCGCTGGTCGGCACCCACGGTCTGCACGTGACCTCGGGTCTGATCTGGATGGCGGTACTGATGTTCCAGATCTCCCGTCGCGGCCTGACCAGTACTAACCGTACCCGTATTATGTGCCTGAGCCTGTTCTGGCACTTCCTGGACGTGGTATGGATCTGTGTGTTCTCTGTTGTCTATCTGATGGGGGCGATGTAATGAGTCATTCTAACGATCATGGCGCTTCCCACGGCAGCGTAAAAACCTACATGACAGGTTTCATCCTGTCGATCATTCTGACGGTGATCCCGTTCTGGATGGTGATGAACGGTTCTGCATCTAAGCCGGTTATCCTGGGCGCAATCCTGGTGACCGCGGTGATTCAGATTCTGGTGCATCTGGTTTGCTTCCTGCACATGAACACCAAGTCCGATGAAGGCTGGAACATGACGGCCTTTATCTTTACCGTGATTATCATCGCTATCCTGGTAGTCGGTTCCATCTGGATTATGTGGAACCTTAACTACAACATGATGGTTCACTAAGAGCGGCGAGTATGTTTAAGCAATACCTGCAAGTCACGAAACCAGGCATCATCTTTGGCAACCTGATCTCCGTAATCGGAGGGTTCCTGCTGGCCTCTAAAGGCAGCATTGATTACACCCTCTTTATTTACACCCTGGTCGGTGTGTCACTGGTGGTTGCGTCCGGTTGTGTATTTAACAACTACATCGACATGGATATCGACAAGAAGATGGAAAGGACCAAAAATCGGGTGCTGGTTAAAGGCCTGATTGCCCCTTCCGTCTCGCTGGTGTACGCCACCTTGCTGGGTATTGCTGGCTTTATGCTGCTGTGGTTTGGTGCTAACCCGCTGGCCTGCTGGCTGGGGGTGATGGGGTTCGTGGTGTATGTAGGCGTCTACAGCCTGTATATGAAACGTCACTCCGTCTACGGCACGCTGATTGGTTCTCTCTCCGGCGCTGCGCCGCCGGTGATTGGCTACTGCGCCGTCACGAACGAGTTCGACAGCGGTGCGCTGATCCTGCTGGCTATCTTTAGCCTGTGGCAGATGCCGCACTCCTACGCCATCGCGATTTTCCGCTTTAAGGATTATCAGGCGGCGAACATTCCGGTTCTGCCGGTCGTGAAAGGCATTTCGGTTGCCAAGAACCACATCACGCTCTACATCATCGCTTTTGCCGTGGCAACGCTGATGCTCTCTCTGGGCGGTTACGCCGGATATAAATATCTGGTGGTAGCAGCTGCGGTGAGCGTCTGGTGGCTCGGCATGGCCCTGCGCGGTTACAAAGTGGAAGATGACAAGGTCTGGGCACGCAAGCTGTTTGTGTTCTCGATTGTCGCCATCACCTCCCTGTCCGTGATGATGTCCGTAGACTTCATGGTGCCTGATTCACAAAACCTGCTGACTTACGTCTGGTAAGAAGACTGAAGTAAAAACGCCGGGTTTAACCCGGCGTTTTTTTATGGGTACGGCGTAACCCCTTTCTTTAACAGTATATTGCCGTATTTCGCGGTCTCGCCCGTCACCACAATGGCGTACGCTTTCTGTGCCCGCGCATAAAACGCATAACGGTCAATACGCGTAATCCCCTCCCCTTCCGCCTCACCAAAGAGTGCGTTGCGATAGCGCGCTTCGACCTGGATATCGAGCGTATCCCCGTCGACAGGGGCCATCATCACCAGCGGTGGCGCATAGCTGTCGAGTTCAAACAGCGGTATCACCGCGGCCAGCAAATCGCTGATGAGCAGGCCATCTGCGCGGATCGTCTTTGGCCCCAGGCTGTGTGCGGGAAAGTGAGCATCTGCAAAAATAATCTCGTCACCATGACCCATCTCTGCCAGCGTTTTCAGCAGCTCGGGTGAAATCAGAGGGGATATCGTTTTAAGCACAAGGTTGCTCCTCAGGATAGAAATAACGGTAACGATAGTGGACCCGATCGCGAGCAGCCTCAGCGCTGGCCGTTTCTCCGACGCCCCACCATCCGTACAAAGATGCCCCCAGCACGGTCGTATCAGCCTCTTCAAGAACCTTCACCGGGATCCCAAGCGCATTGGACTTGAGCTGATTCCACAGCATATTGCGGCTACCTCCCCCCACCAGCAGGAGTTCACGCGCCTTAAATTGCGCGATCGTCTCCAGCGCCAGGCATTTTTCTTGCAGATGCACCGTGAGTCCTTCCAGGGCTGCGCGGTAAAAATGGGCTGGCGTGGTGG
Organism: Enterobacter sp. CRENT-193; assembly: GCF_002787395.1. Classification (NCBI taxonomy): domain Bacteria; kingdom Pseudomonadati; phylum Pseudomonadota; class Gammaproteobacteria; order Enterobacterales; family Enterobacteriaceae; genus Enterobacter; species Enterobacter sp. CRENT-193. Next base: position 4,555,600 of record NZ_CP024812.1, read on the forward strand.
TGAGCGTAACGCCCTGCCAGCCGGCGAGTGGAGAGTCGAGCAGTTGGGTATTCATCGTGACGCCATCCGCGCCGTTCGGAATTGCCGCCGCCTGAGCCAGAATAGTGTCCCAGTCGGTACCAGGCGACCAGAACAGCGCGCGGATCCACTCCAGTACGCCAGACGCCAGATATTGCATTCCCGGATTATAGAGCCCCGTCCGGCTATCCAGTTCGCAGGTCGCGCCCGGGTATTGCCCCAGCAAAGCGGTATCAACCTGCGTGGTGCGCGCCATTAAAATCTCCCAGGTACCCGAAGAGAGAACTGGCTCATTAATTCCCGCCCCGGCGCCAAAAAGGGCAAACTGCGTGTCGTGCCCGGCGGAGATCACCGGCACACCGCAAGGCAATCCGAGCCTGGATGCAGCGTCGGGCCGCAATTCACCAATCCTTTCTCCGGGGGAAACCAGCGGCGGGAAAAGGGAATGAGGCACGCCGATCTTGCTTAAGATCGTTTCGCTGAAGCGCTGCTGATGCAGATCGAACATCTGACTGGTACCGGCCATCGTGAGATCGGTCGTCATCTTTCCGGTCAGGCGATGGTTGATTAGCGAGGAGATAAAAAGCCAGGCGTGAGCACGCTGTAACAGATCGGGATGGTTGTCCTGAAGCCAGCCTAGCTTATACAACGTGTTGAAACTAAACTGCCCAACGCCGGTGATCTGCTGTAGTTCTGCCGGGGAGCATGAACGGGCAACCGCTTCCATAACCGGCACGGTTCGCGGGCACTTCCAGCTGATGATCGGGTAAAGCAGTTCTCCCTGCTCATCTACCAGTGCGCCATCCACGCCAAAGGTCGTCACACTCATTCCGCACAGTTGATGCTCGCTCAGCGCTGCGCTGATTTTCTGACAACAGACGGCAAAACGGTGCATGATGGCGTCGAGCGACCACTGGTGCCAGGCCGGATTTTCAGCGGCGCTTTCGCTTTCGTTCGCCACCGCGGCGCGCGCCACAATATTCCCTTCGGGATCCAGCGCAATGGCGCGCACGTTCGTCGCGCCACAATCGAGAACCAGAAAACATTTTTTCATCGCGGTCCCCACAGGCTGCCAGCCCGCCGGAGCAGGCTGGCAGGCCAGCTTAATGTTTGTATAACGGTCCGTAATTTTCACAGGCGCGGTAATCCTGCCCTTCCGGATCCATACCGTGAGCGCCCCAGGCCGTCGGCCGATAAATTAGCGCCTCCGGTACGTTATGCATGCATACAGGGATGCGCAGCATGGACGCCAGGGTGATTAAATCAGCGCCGACGTGCCCGACGGTTAATACCCCGTGATTAGCGCCCCAGTTCGCCATCACTGAATAGACGTCGCTGAACGGGCCTTTACCGGTCAGGCGTGGGGCAAACCAGGTGGTAGGCCAGGTTGAATCAGTGCGCTTATTAAGAATGTCATGTACGTGTTCCGGCAGCTCAACACTCCAGCCTTCCGCTATCTGTAATACCGGACCCACACCCTTGATGAGGTTTACGCGGGTCATGGTAAATGGCACGCCACCCCGGGTGAGGAAGTTTGATGAGAAACCTCCCCCGCGAAAGTATTCATGCACCGCCGGACACCAGTGGGTTGCGGCCAGGCACGCGCTGGCTTCCTGCTCAGTAATGTCCCAGTGTGGTTTCAGGGTCGGTTTCCCCTCGGCGTCTTTCTGCTCCGCTGAACCGTCCAGCGCCGCCGAGCCGGAGTTGATCAGATGGATAATGCCGTGCTCAGCCCGGCCAGTGAGCTTCTGGCCGGTAACACGCTCAACCGACTCCGGCGACCAGTAGGTGCGTACATCAGCAAAAATCTGCGCGGTGCCGGTCATCAGATGCCCAAAAAGCATCGCTACCCCGTTAAGGCTGTCATTTTCCGTCGCCACCACCAACGGCTGGCGAATACCGTTCCAGTCGAAAGAGCTGTTCAGCAGCGCCTCTGCGGCATCACCATTTGGATACTGATCCGTCCAGTGGCGCTGCCCCTGGAAACCGGACGCAATGGCGTTATAGCCCAGCGATTCCTCCACGCGGCCCATTGCGGCGAGTTTAGGGTTGCCCTGCATCATGTCGCGGATGCACATCGCCATTAGCAGGCTCTCCCGCAGGATCGCGGCATTTTCCTGTTCATTGCGACGATACTGCTCTGCGTTTTTATCCTCGCCGAAACGGAAATGTGCCTTCGCCCAGCTCAGGGCCAGCTCAAGTTCTTGCTCGTCGTAAATCTTATGATCGATGCGGCGACGCAGTTCGGTCATATCCACCGCCTGCACCTTCATCCCCAGCCAGGATTCAAAGAAGTTGTGATCGACAATCGAGCCCGCGATCCCCATTGAGACACCGCCCACCGACAGATAACTTTTCCCCTTCATGCTGGCGACCGCCAGGCCCGCCCGGGCGAAACGCAACAATTTTTCCTCAACGTCTGCCGGGATGGTCTCGTCGCCCGCATCCTGTACATCGTGGCCGTAAATGGAAAACGCCGGGATCCCTTTCTGGTTATGCGCTGCCAGCGCCGCTGCGAGGTATACCGCCCCCGGACGCTCGGTGCCATTAAAGCCCCAGATCGCTTTCGGGCGCAGCGGATCCATATCAATGGTTTCACTCCCGTAGCACCAGCATGGGGTGACGGTGATCGTCAGACCAACGTGACACGTGCTGAACTTCTCTTCGCAAGCGGCGGATTCCGCCATTCCGGCAATGCAGCTGTCGGCAATTACGCACTCTACGGGCGTACCGCAGGGGTGGCGTAATTTTTCAGTGAGTAGCGCCGCCGTGGCTTTCGCCATGTTCATGGTCTGCTCTTCCAGAGATTCGCGTACGCCCATTCGGCGGCCATCAATAACAGGTCGAATGCCAATCCGGGGTAACGCTTTTATCGTTTTCATAGCCCTTCCTCACGTTGGTTAACCTATCCGTCTCAGGGGCATAGCCGTGAAAAAGCGCCCGGGCAGCACCGTGAACGGAAAGTGGTGAAATTTGCTAACTCGAATTAGCTTAGAGTTCTCCCTAAAAACGAGACAAGATAAATGTGCAGGATCTGTGAGCAGTTTCACGATGAGAGGTCAAAATTCGATCAGCGTCAGGTATTACGATTCAGCAAAAACTAAATATATCGTTTAAATTCAATTAAATAACAAAATACCTTTGCACGGCGTCACAATTTGAATACAAATGATTTGGCTAAATTATGACCCTAAAATAGCTTTTAAGGACGAAAGCTAAGTCGAGTTAGCTTATTAACCAAATCACTGTGGCTTGTGATTCATTGCCTTTCCAACACAGGAATTTTGCAATGTCAGAGACTCTTATTCAGATGACGTGCATCACCAAACGCTTTCCCGGCGTGCTGGCGCTGAATCAGGTTGATTTCGATTTACGCCGCGGCGAAGTACATGCCCTGTTAGGTGAAAACGGTGCCGGCAAATCGACGCTGATGAAAATATTATCCGGTGTTTACCAACCCGATTCCGGTGAAATTCGCTTTGAAGGGCAATCCGTATCATTCAGCGATCCGCTAAGTGCTCAGCACGCAGGTATTACGATTATCCATCAGGAATTTAATCTCTTCCCCGATTTAACCGTGGAAGAGAATATCTTTATTGGCCGTGAATTCTGCAAAAATAGCCGCTGGCAGTTAGATAAACGCGCCCAGCGACAGGCGGTTGAGAAAATACTGCACACGCTGAATTTAAAAATCGCCCCGGACGCGCGCGTCAGTGAATTAACCGTAGCCCAGCAGCAGATGGTGGAAATTGCCAAAGCGATTTCGGTCAATGCCAAAGTGCTAATCATGGATGAACCCACCGCCGCGCTGACCGAAAGTGAAATCGAGAGTTTGTTTGACGTCACGCGGATGCTCAAGGCTCAGGGCACGGGGATAGTCTACATCTCGCACCGTCTGGAAGAATTGGCGCTGATCGCCGATCGCGCGACCGTCATGCGCGACGGACAATACATCGCCACCGTAGATTATGAAACGGTTCAGATCGGCGAGCTTATCGCCATGATGGTTGGCCGCAATCTCGATAACATCTACCCAAAACGCCCGCCGCATCAGCGCAGAGAAAAAGTGCTGGAGGTGAATGGCCTGACGCGAAATGGTGTACTGCACGACATCAACTTTACCCTCTGGCGCGGAGAGATCCTCGGCCTCGCTGGCTTAATGGGCGCAGGCCGAACGGAACTGGGCCGGGCCCTGTTTGGCGCCGATGCGATCGACGCCGGTACCCTGACGCTGAACGGCACCCCCACACGGATTAAAGACGTGGCTGACGCCATTGAGAAAGGCATCAGCTATTTAACAGAAGACCGCAAAAAAGAGGGACTCGCCCTCGGCCTTTCCGTTGAGATGAACATTATGCTCGGCAATTACCCGGACTACGCCGGCGCCGCGGGTAATGTCGATGAAAAACGCTGCCGGGAGTCCAGCCAGAAACTGGTGGATGCGCTGCGAATAAAAACGCCGCATCTGGAACAGGCGGCACTGAATTTAAGCGGCGGTAATCAACAGAAGATCATTATTGCCCGCTGGGTCTGTAAAGATACCGATATTTTAATTTTTGATGAGCCAACCCGGGGAATTGATGTTGGCGCCAAGCTGGAAATTTATGAACTAATGAACCGCCTTGTCGCTAAAGGTAAATCGATCATCATGATTTCATCCGAACTGCCGGAAGTATTAGGAATGTGCGACCGCATACTTGTGATGCGCAGCGGCCACATTGCCGGCGAAATAGAGGCTGAGCACGCCACCCAGGAAAAAATCATGCAATACGCCACGCTGGAGGATTAATCATGTCCGTTACCGTTCCATCGCCGCAAAGCGGAAGTCATACGATGAAAATAAATAAAGCGCTCCTGATGCGTCTGGCGCCTCTTTTTAGCCTGGTATTGCTGGTTCTGTTTTTCAGCTTCAGCTCACCGTTCTTCTTTAATACTGAAAATATCATGACTATCGCCCTGCAAACGGCGGTGATTGGCATCATGGCCATTGGCGTAACCTTTGTGATTATTACCGCCGGGATCGACCTGTCGCTCGGATCGGTGGTGGCGTTCTCAGGGGTTGCGGTGGGCATCGCCGCCGGGTTTGGTATGCCGCTGCCGGTCTGTATTCTGGCAGGCGTGCTCGCCGGCGGGCTTTGCGGCTATGTGAACGCGTTTCTGGTCACCAAAATGACCATACCACCGTTTATTGCCACCCTCGGCTTAATGATGTCGGTACGCGGCATCAATATGGTGATGACCGATGGCCGCGCAATTTATTTTTCTGACTACCCGCAGTTCAAGCTGCTAGCGCAGGGTCGCCTGTTCGACGTCCTGCCTTACCCGGTGTTCTACCTGGTCATCGTGGCACTGATCGCCATGTGGATCCTGAAGAAAACGGTGATGGGCCGCTATATCTACGCTGTCGGCAGCAATGAAACGGCGGCACATCTTTCCGGGATCAAAGTCCAGCGAGTGAAAATTTTCGTTTACGCCTTATGCGGCCTGTTAACCGGCGTGGCCGGGGTGATCCTCGCCTCTCGTCTCAATTCAGGCCAGCCAACCGTAGGCGTGGGTTATGAGCTGGAAGCCATTGCGGCGGTAGTGATCGGCGGTACCAGTCTGATGGGCGGCGTGGGCACGATTGGCGGCACCATCATAGGCGCGTTCATTATGAGCGTGCTGAAAAACGGCCTCAATCTCATGGGCGTGTCCCAGTTCTGGCAGATGGTGGCGATGGGCGTGGTCGTCGTTGCCGCCGTCTACCTGGACACGTTACGTAAAAGAATGCGTTAGGTTCTCGATACAACAAGCCCTGCCAACCCTACAACGGAGCAAAATAATGAAAACCAGCCATATCCTGAGCGCCCTGTCGCTCGTTGCCATCCTGTCCAGCAGCGCGCTGGCAAAAGATTTGAACCTGCCGGTAGTCAGTAAAGGTTACCAGCACGAATTCTGGCAGACGGTCAAAATGGGGACGGAAGCTGCCGCAAAAGAGTTGGGTGACAAAACCAGCTACGTTGGCCCTGCCGATGAAACGCAAATCGCCGAGCAGATCCAGTTAGTCGAAAACACCATGGCACAAAAGCCAAACGGCCTGTTGCTGGCCGCGCTTGATGCAAACGCCCTTGCCCCGCTGGTCGAAACCGCCAACAGCCGGGGGATCAAAGTGGTGACCTTCGACTCGGGCGTGAACTCCGATATCCCAGCCAGCTTTGTCGCCACCAATAACCGTAAGGCGGGCGCACAGGCTGCGGATGCGCTGGCGGAGCAGGTAGGTCAGAAGGGGAAAGTGGGTATTATCGCCCACGTAGCCGGAACGACGTCCGCCATTGAGCGCTCTGAAGGATTCAGCGAGCGAATGAAAGAGAAGTACCCGAATATTCAGGTACTGCCGGTGCAATATAGCGATGGCGACCCGCAAAAGGCGATGGATAAAACCATTGATATGGTTCAGGCCAACCCGGATATCGCCGGTATTTATGCCACCAACGAAGGCTCAACCTTGGGCGTTGCGAACGCTATCGACAGCCAGAATCTGAAGGGCAAAGTGAAAGTCATCGGTTTTGACAGCACCGAAGCCATCATTAACTTCCTCAAAAACGGCGTGATTCAGGGCTTCGTGGTGCAGGACGCGTACCAGATTGGTTATCAGGGCATAAAGGCGCTGAACGCGGTAATTTCCGGACAGACGGTGGCTAAAGAAATTGATATTCCAGTGAAATATGTCAATGCGCAGAATATCAACACCCCTGAAATTGATAAACTGTTACATCCGTTTGGTAAAAAATAAGGAAGTTTATGATGAGTGACGGCTATTTCCTCGGGGTCGATGTGGGTTCAGCCAGCGTTCGTGCTGGGCTTTACTCTGCGCAAGGCGAGCGTTTGAGCTTCGCGACCCGTCCGATTTCGCAGTTTCACGCCAGCAACGCGCGCGTGGAACAGTCCTCCGCGGAGATCTGGCAGCAGGTTTGCGCGGTGGTGCGGGAAGCCGTCGACTCCTCTGGGATCTCACCCGACGCCATTCGTTCGATTGGCTTCGACGCCACCTGCTCGCTGGTCGCGCTGGATGCTGAGGGTAACGGCCTGAGCGTGTCCCCCGACAGTCCGGCTTCGCAGGACATCATTATGTGGATGGATCATCGTGCTCACGAAGAAACTGTTCGCATCAATGCCACACGCGATCCGGCCCTGTGCTACGTGGGCGGCGAGGTGAGTATTGAAATGGAACTGCCAAAACTGCTGTGGTTGCAGCGACATCATCCTGAAACATGGAATCAGGCCTGGCGCTTTTTCGACCTTGCCGATTTTCTGGTCTGGAAAGCAACGGGCCAGGACGCCGCCAGCCTGTGCACCCTCACCTGCAAATGGAACTACCTTGCGCATGAGGCGCAGTTCAGCGAATCGCTGCTCAGGGAGGTGGGGCTGGAGACCTTACTGACAAAAATTCCCGATACTATTCTGGACGTCGCTGAATGCGTCGGAAAACTCAGCCCACAGGCAGCGCAAGCTCTGGGGTTGCCCGAAGAGGTGGTTGTGGCAAGCGGCATGATCGATGCCCACGCGGGTGGCGTGGCGCTGACGGGCTCACACCCGGAGGGCACGCTGGCGCTCATCAGCGGAACCTCGAACTGCCATATGCTTGCCAGTCAGACGGAGATCCATACGCCCGGCGTCTGGGGGCCTTACTGGAGCGCCATGCTGCCGGGCTACTGGCTGACGGAAGGCGGGCAAAGTGCTGCCGGGGCGCTGGTCGACTGGACATTGCGCGAGCACGGAGCCAGCGCAGATCTGTTTGCAAAAGCAGAAGCGGCGCAACGCCATCCGGTGGCGCTGCTCAACGACTGGGTAGCCGCGCTTGAACAGGAAGAAAAATATCCCACCCGCAACCTGCACATTCTGGCCGATCACCACGGCAACCGCTCGCCGCGTTCGCGTCCGGATGCGCGGGGCAGCGTGGTCGGTCTGACATTAGAAACCGGTGAACGTGCGCTGGCGAGGCTCTATCTGGCCACGCTACAGGCCATAGCCTATGGCACACGACATATTATGGATACCCTGAAACAACACGGGCACACCTTGTCGCGCATTGTCATTTGTGGAGGAGCCACCCATAACCGGCTCTGGCTGCGGGAGTATGCCGATGCCACGGGCTGCGATATTCATCTTTTAGCCGAAGAAGATGCCGTCACTCTCGGCGCGGCCATTTGCGGCGCAGTGGCGAGCGGTGCATGGACAACGCTCACCGACGCTACCCGGGAAATGGTCAAAGCCGGCGACATCATCACCCGTCGGCCGGAAACCGCGGCCTTCCACCGGCAAAAATATGAGGCGTACCTGATGCTGTGGACCCAGCAGCAGGCGCTTAATCTCCTGATGCAGCAGGAAATGTAATGGCAGGATGCGTATGCTTTATCAGCAGTTTTTACGTACGTTAAGGATTGAGGCGTAGCGATGGCCAAAACAGTTGAACAGATAGCGAAGGATCTGAATTTATCCGTCACCACCGTGCGGCTGGTACTGAGCGGGAAAGCCGAACAGTATCGGATCAGCGTGAAAACACAGTCCCGAATTAATGAGCACGTCGAGCGCTTCGGCTATACCCTCAACCATTCGGCGCGCAGTCTTAAGCTAAACAAAACCGAGACGCTGGGGCTCATCGTGCCCAACATCTCGAACGTGTTCTTTGCAACGCTCGCCGAGAAACTCGAACTGCGCTGCCGCCGTTCGGGCTACCAACTGATGATCAGCTGTACTTACAACGATGTGGATTACGAAAACAAGCTGGTCAAAGCGCTGATGGCGCGCAACGTGGACGGCTTGTTTATCGTTCCCTCGACGCTGGAAAACCAGCAGCATCATTTGCGGCAGATCCAAAAACCACTGGTGCTCCTCGACCGGGATTTTGGCTTTACTGACAACGCGCTGGTTGAGAGTCATAACGAGGCCGGGGGGGATGAACTGGCCCGCAACATGCTGGCAGAGAGAAAAATGCCGCTCTGGTTCCTTGTGGGCGATACCGCACTGCCCAGTATTACGGACCGTCTGAACGGCTACTTACAGGCCCTGAAAACAGCCGGTATTCACCATCGCGAGTGGGTCATCGAAGGGCCGGACAATACGCCGGAGGGCGGATATGCCCTGATGGATTCGCTTATCGACAGCCAGGGTGTTCCGCAGGCGTTTATCGCCTCATCGTTACCCGTTCTGGAAGGGGCAATCGAAGCCCTGCGGACGCGTACCGGCACCGTGCCCCAACACATCAATATCGGCACCTTCGATGAGCACCCCATGCTGGGGTTCCTGCCTAACAGCGTCTGGTCCATGCAGCAGGACGAAGATACCTGGGCGGAAAAAGCGTTTGAACTGATGCAGCGAGCCATCGACGGCGAAGCGGTCAACGAGACGGCGAAAGTCGATATGAAGCTGGTCAAACGTTCCCGCCAGTAAAAATAAAACTGTACCCGGAGAATAAAAAATGGAACGAGCCCGATTAGCCAGAGACATTATCGACACCTGCCTTGAGATGACCCGCATGGGGTTAAATCAGGGCACCGCCGGCAATATCAGCGTTCGCTATCGCGACGGCATGCTGATTACGCCGACCGGAATTCCCTACGAGCATCTGACCGAAGAGAGTATCGTCTATGTAGATGCACAGGGGCGACACGAAGAAGATAAACTGCCCTCCAGCGAATGGCGTTTTCATCAGGTTGTGTATCAGACCCGCCCGGATGCTAACGCCGTCGTCCATAACCATGCGGTTAACTGTACCGCCGTCTCGATACTCAACCGCCCCATTCCTGCTATTCACTATATGATTGCCGCCGCCGGGGGAAACTCCATTCCCTGCGCCCCTTACGCGACCTTCGGGACGCGCGCGCTGTCAGAGCATGTCGCGATCGCGTTACGCGATCGCAAAGCGACGCTCTTACAGCACCACGGCCTGATAACCTGCGAAGAAAATCTTGAAAAGGCACTGTGGCTGGCGCAGGAGGTAGAGGTGCTGGCAAAACTCTACCTGACCACGCTGGCGATAGTGGATCCCGTTCCGGTACTCAGTGACGATGAAATTGCCATTGTTCTTGAGAAATTCAAAAGCTACGGATTGCGCGTCGAGGCGTAATTTTTTTATCCGGGGGTGCTTTTATCACACCCTCGTAATATCTCTTAAACAAACACCTATTTACCGCACTTATCACCCCGCCTAAACTATGGCCTGCTTTTTGGTAGAGGTGGTAATGAACGATTATAAAATGACGCCAGGCGAACTGCGTGCGACCTGGGGTTTAGGGACTGTTTTCTCGCTGCGGATGCTTGGCATGTTTATGGTCCTGCCCGTTCTGACCACATATGGCATGGCGTTACAGGGTGCCAGCGAAGCGCTGATCGGTCTGGCGATCGGTATCTACGGCCTGGCGCAGGCAATATTCCAGATCCCCTTTGGCTTGCTCTCCGACCGAGTGGGTCGCAAACCGCTGATTGTCGGCGGGCTGCTGGTGTTTGTGCTCGGCAGCATCATCGCCGCCCTCTCCCACTCCATCTGGGGAATTATTCTTGGGCGCGCCCTGCAAGGTTCCGGGGCGATTGCCGCCGCCGTGATGGCGCTGCTGTCAGACTTAACCCGCGAGCAAAACCGCACCAAAGCCATGGCGTTTATCGGCGTCAGCTTTGGCGTCACGTTTGCCATTGCCATGGTGCTGGGGCCCGTTATCACCCATTCACTCGGCCTGCACGCCCTGTTCTGGATGATTGCGGTGCTGGCGACCATCGGGATCGCACTCACGCTGTGGGTTGTACCTGACAGTAAAAACCACGTCCTCAACCGTGAATCCGGGATGGTCAAAGGCTGCTTCAGCAAAGTCATCGCCGAGCCGCGCCTGCTTAAGCTGAACTTCGGCATTATGTGCCTGCACATTCTGCTGATGTCCACCTTTGTCGCCCTGCCCGGTCAACTGGCCTCAGCAGGTTTTCCGGCGGCAGAGCACTGGAAAATTTATCTGGTCACAATGCTGATCTCGTTTGTCTCCGTTGTGCCCTTCATTATTTACGCCGAAGTGAAGCGCAAAATGAAACGCGTCTTCGTGGGCTGCGTGGCGTTACTGCTGATTGCCGAGATTGTGCTGTGGGGCGCCGGCCCGCATTTCTGGGAGCTGATCGCTGGCGTACAACTGTTCTTCCTGGCCTTTAATCTGATGGAAGCCCTGCTGCCGTCGCTTATCAGCAAAGAGTCTCCGGCAGGATACAAAGGCACCGCGATGGGCATTTACTCCACCAGCCAGTTTCTCGGCGTGGCGATCGGCGGGTCACTCGGCGGCTGGGTGGATGGTCTGTTTGACTCCCAGACCGTTTTCCTCGCCGGTGCGCTGCTGGCGATGCTCTGGCTGTTTGTGGCCAGCACCATGAAAGAGCCGCGTTACGTGAGTAGCCTGCGGGTAGAAATTCCCGATGACGTGGCAATCGGTGACGCGTTACAACAGCGTCTGGAAGCGACAGAGGGCGTGAGCGAAGTGCTGATTGTCCCGGAAGAGCGCAGTGCGTATGTCAAAATTGACAGCAAAGTGACTAACCGCTTTGAGGTAGAGCAGGCGCTGAAGGCCTGAAAAAATGCCCGGTTTAGCCGGGCATGATTGTCTTAATCGCGGAAGTTTTTAAACTGGAATGGCTGACCGAGATCGCCGCCACGCACCAGCGCCATCACGGATTGCAGGTCATCACGGGATTTTCCGGTCACGCGGATCTCTTCCCCCTGGATCTGCGCCTGCACTTTGAGCTTACTGTCTTTGATAAGCTTCACGATTTTCTTCTGCACGGCGCTTTCAATCCCCTGCTTCAGCTTCGCTTCCACAAACCAGGTTTTGCCGCTGTGAACAAAATCTTCCGGCACATCGAGTGAGGTCCCTTCAATGCCGCGCTTGAGCAGCTTGGCGCGCAGGATATCCAGCAACTGGTTGACCTGGAAATCAGACTCGCTCAGGACTTTGATCGTCTTGTTCGCGTCGTTCAGTTCAATGGTCGCCTCAACGCCACGAAAATCGAAACGTGACTCAACCTCACGGACAGCATTTTCTACGCCGTTACGCGCTTCCTGCAAATCAACTTCAGAAACAATATCGAAAGATGGCATCTTTTCTTCTCCCTACATTTTTGTTGCGTTGCATAATACCCGCAACGAGGCATAACGAGAAGCTTAGCTGATGGCGCTATACTTAGCGTCATAGCACCTGGCGCCGTTGCAGGTGAGGAGGAACGATGAAAGTAACAGTGCTTGGATGCGGAGCCCTTGGCCAACTCTGGCTTACAGCGCTATGCAAACAGGGACACGACGTTCAGGGCTGGCTGCGAATTCCCCAGCCCTATTGCAGTGTGAACGTGATGGGTACAGACGGTTCAATTTTTAATGAGTCTTTGACGGCAAACGATCCGGAATTTCTTGCCACCAGCGATTTGCTGCTGGTCACGCTGAAGGCCTGGCAGGTCTCCGATGCGGTGAAAAGCCTGGCCGCCCAGTTACCTGAAAGCACGCCAATCCTGCTGATTCACAACGGTATGGGTACCATTGAAGAGCTAAAATCTGTCCGGCAACCGCTGCTGATGGGGACAACCACCCACGCGGCGCGTCGCGACGGTAACGTCATTATCCATGTTGCCAGTGGTATCACTCATATCGGTCCCGCGCGTGAACAGCCCGGCGATTACAGCTATCTTGCGGATACCCTGCAAAGCACGCTGCCTGACGTCGCCTGGCACAATAACATTCGCGCGGAACTGTGGCGCAAACTGGCGGTGAACTGCGCGATTAATCCGCTGACCGCCCTGCTGGATTGCCCTAACGGTGAACTGCGCCAGCATCCTGATCGGGTAGCGCTGATTTGCCGGGAAGTTGCCGCCGTCATTGAACGCGAAGGCTACCACACCTCAGAGTCCGATTTACGTTATTATGTCGACCAGGTGATTGAGAGTACGGCAGAAAATATCTCCTCAATGTTGCAGGATATCCGGGCTATGCGGCATACCGAAATTGATTACATTACCGGTTATCTGTTAAAACGCGCCCGGGCACACGGCATTACCGTTGCGGAAAATAGCCGTCTGTTTGAGTTAGTAAAACGAAAGGAGAGTGAGTATGAGCGCATCGGCACTGGTATGCCTCGCCCCTGGTAGCGAAGAGACAGAAGCGGTCACCACCATTGATTTGCTGGTACGTGGTGGTATTAAGGTTACTACCGCCAGCGTCGCCAGCGACGGAAGCCTGGCGATTACCTGCTCGCGTGGGGTGAAGATTCTGGCGGATGCACCGCTTGTACAGGTGGCGGACGGTGATTACGACATTATCGTTCTGCCGGGTGGTCTGAAGGGGGCTGAGTGTTTCCGCGACAGCCCGCTGCTGGTTGAAACCGTTCGTCAGTTTCATCTTTCCGGGCGTATCGTCGCGGCAATCTGTGCAGCCGCAGGTACGGTGCTGGTTCCGCACGACATTTTCCCCATCGGCAATATGACCGGCTTCCCTGGTCTGAAGGATACAATTCCGGAAGACCAGTGGGTGGATAAACGCGTGGTCTGGGATCCGCGCGTTAACCTGCTCACCAGCCAGGGGCCGGGCACCGCCATTGATTTTGGCCTGAAGATTATTGACCTGCTGGTTGGGCGCGAAAAAGCGTACGAAGTGGCTTCGTCGCTGGTGATGGCGGCGGGGATTTATAACTACTACGAATAAAAAAGTCGGGTGGCGCAAGGTAAAAGCAAAACGGCAACCCGAGGTTGCCGTTTTTAATGTTTGCGCCCTCTCCCTGTGGGAGAGGGACGGGGTGAGGGCATCAGGCCGCACTCCCCGACAATAAACTACGGGCGATACACCTTCACGTTCGCGAAGCCCTGCTCACGCAGATACAGCGCCTGCAAACGGCTCATGACCCCACGCTCACACCACAGCAGATACGTTTTGCTCTGGTCGAGATCGCCAAACTGGGTGCTCAGCTTGTAGAACGGCAGCGAAACCACCTCCACGCCTTCCACCTGCAACGGCTTGTCATCCTGCTCATCAACAGAACGGATATCCAGAATCGTATCGTTAGCACCAAAGCCGCTGACCGTCTCCACCTCAACCACTTCCTGCTCGGTCTGCTGGGCGATCTCACGGATATCGATGTTGGACGCTTCCGCCACCACTTTTTCCAGGATGCTGAAATCGAAGTTCTCTTCTTCCGCTTCGATCTTCGCCTTCACCGCTTTAATGGTTGGACTTTTTGAGATCACACCGCAATATTCCGGCATGGTACGGGCAAAATCTTCAGTACCGATTTTACGCGCCAGATCGATGATGTGCTCTTTATCGTGAGAGATCAGCGGGCGCAGGATCAGCGTATCAGACACGTTGTCGATAAGACGCAGGTTGGTCAGCGTCTGGCTGGAGACCTGCCCCAGCGCTTCACCGGTGACCAGCGCCTGCACGCCGTAGCGCTCAGCCACTTTGGACGCCGCGCGCACCATCATACGTTTCAGGACCACGCCCATCTGGCCGTCGTCCACTTTTTCGAGGATTTCGCCGACCACCGGCTCAAAGTTGATCGCCACAAAACGCACGCGGTGAGAGCTGCCGAAGCGGTTCCACAGGTAATGCGCCACCTGACGTACGCCGATTTCATGCGCCGCCCCGCCCAGGTTGAAGAAGCAGTAGTGCACGCGGCAGCCGCGACGCATCAGCATGTAGCTGGAGACGCCGGAGTCGAAGCCGCCCGAGATCAGCGACAGCACATCTTCTTGCGTGCCGATCGGGAAACCACCAATACCTTCATAACGACCCTTAACCAGCAGCAGACGATCGTTCTCGATCTCAAGATTAACGGTAACGTCCGGGTTAGTCAGGCGCACGCGCGCCGTCTCAACGTGCTGGTTCAGACCGCCGCCAACGTAGCGCTCGACTTCAATCGAGCTGAACTCGTGTTTACCACGACGCTTCACGCGCACGCAGAAGGTTTTGCCTTCGATCTGGTCGCGGTACTGTACCAGCGCCTTTTCGAAGATATCGTGCATATCGCTGAACGGAACGTCTTCCACTTCCAGAATATGATGAATACCAGGAATACGGGTCAGCGCGTCGCGAATATCAAGACGTTTGCTTTCGTCTTTCGCGCGGACTTCAACGTGGTCCCAGTGACGCACCACAGCGAGCGTTTCGTCGTAGTGTTTTAATACGTTACGAATGTTCCCGGTGAGAATTTTAATAAAGCGCAAACGCACAGATTGGCTTTTGATGGTGATTTCAGGGAACAATTTAATGATAAACTTCATGGCGGCAATGTTTCTTAGGCAAGCTTATAAAGGCTTGTAGTGGAAAATGATACAGCAGCCCACACCCGTGGCTGCATCCAGGCGCGCAAGTATACCACCATCGCGCCACTCGCGTTATTTGATAATTGCCCCGAGTCCGTTACCATGTTGGGGCGAAGAATATAAGAGTTAATTCACTATGCCGAAGAAGAACGACGCACCGGCCAGTTTTGAAACTGCGCTGAGTGAGCTTGAGCAGATTGTTACCCGCCTCGAGAGCGGCGATTTACCGCTGGAAGATGCCCTCAACGAATTTGAACGCGGTGTGCAGCTTGCGCGCCAGGGGCAGGTAAAGCTTCAGCAGGCCGAGCAGCGTGTGCAGATCCTGCTTTCCGACAGCGAAGACGCTAAAACCACGCCATTCACACCGGACGCCGAGTAAATGGATTTCTCCAACGCGCTTCAGGCGCGCGTCATCCGCGCCAACGATGCGCTGCGCCGATTCATTGAGCCGCAGCCTTTTCAGAACACTCCACTGGTTGAAGCCATGCACTATGGCGCACTCTTGGGGGGTAAACGCCTGCGTCCGTTCCTGGTATATGCCACGGGCAACATGTTCGGTATCAGCGATAACACGCTGGACGCCCCGGCAGCCGCCGTGGAGTGTATCCACGCCTATTCGCTGATCCACGATGATTTGCCAGCCATGGACGATGACGATCTACGTCGCGGTCAGCCAACCTGCCATATCAAATTTGGCGAAGCGAATGCCATTCTGGCGGGTGATGCGCTGCAAACTCTGGCCTTCTCCATTCTGAGCGATGCGCCGATGGTTGAAGTGAGCGATCGCGATCGTCTGGCAATGGTGTCCGAACTGGCAATGGCCAGCGGCGTCGCCGGGATGTGCGGCGGCCAGGCGCTGGATTTAGAGGCTGAAGGTCGTCAGGTTACTCTGGAACAGCTGGAGCGCATCCACCGTCACAAAACGGGCGCACTGATGCGTGCAGCCGTTCGCCTGGGCGCGCTGAGCGCGGGTGAACGCGGGCGTAAAGCCCTGCCGATTCTGGACAGATACGCAGACAGTATCGGTCTGGCATTCCAGGTTCAGGATGACATTCTGGATGTGGTGGGCGATACTGCAACATTGGGAAAACGTCAGGGTGCGGATCAGCAGCTTGGCAAAAGTACCTATCCCGCCCTGTTGGGCCTTGAGCATGCCCAACGTAAAGCCCGGGATCTGATAGACGATGCCCGCCAGTCGCTGAATGAGCTGGCCGCGCAATCGCTGGATACCTCGGCACTGGAAGCGCTAGCGGACTACATAATCCAGCGTGATAAATAAACTATAAATCTCGATGAGCCTTTGATGAGTTTTGATATTGCCAAATACCCGACACTGGCGTTAGTTGACTCCACTCAGGAGTTACGTCTGTTGCCGAAAGAGAGTCTGCCGAAGCTGTGTGACGAGCTGCGTCGCTACCTGCTCGACAGCGTTAGCCGCTCCAGCGGCCACTTCGCCTCCGGACTTGGCACGGTTGAGCTGACCGTGGCGTTGCATTACGTCTATAACACGCCGTTCGATCAGCTGATCTGGGATGTCGGCCACCAGGCCTATCCGCACAAAATTCTGACCGGACGTCGCGATAAAATTGGCACCATTCGCCAGAAAGGGGGCCTGCACCCGTTCCCGTGGCGCGGCGAGAGTGAATATGACGTGTTAAGCGTCGGCCACTCTTCCACCTCCATTTCTGCGGGCATTGGTATTGCCGTTGCCGCCGAAAAAGAGAATAAACAACGTCGCACTGTCTGCGTGATTGGCGACGGGGCGATCACCGCCGGGATGGCCTTTGAGGCCATGAACCACGCGGGCGATATCAAACCGGACATGCTGGTGATCCTCAACGATAACGAAATGTCGATCTCCGAGAACGTCGGCGCGCTGAATAACCATCTGGCGCAGCTGCTGTCCGGCAAGCTTTACTCCTCACTGCGTGAAGGCGGTAAAAAAGTCTTCTCCGGCGTACCGCCGATCAAAGAGCTGCTTAAGCGTACCGAAGAACACATCAAAGGCATGGTCGTACCGGGTACGCTGTTCGAAGAGCTGGGCTTTAATTATATCGGCCCGGTGGACGGCCACGATGTGCTGGGTCTGGTGACGACGCTTAAAAACATGCGCGACCTGAAAGGCCCTCAGTTCCTGCATATCATGACCAAAAAAGGGCGTGGTTACGAACCGGCGGAGAAAGATCCGATCACCTTCCACGCGGTGCCTAAGTTCGACCATACCAGCGGCTGCCTGCCGAAAAGCAGCGGCGGGATGCCGAGCTACTCAAAAATCTTCGGCGACTGGCTGTGCGAAACGGCGGCGAAAGACAACATGCTGATGGCGGTGACGCCTGCCATGCGTGAAGGCTCCGGCATGGTGGAGTTTTCCAAAAAATACCCGGACCAGTATTTCGACGTCGCCATTGCCGAGCAACACGCGGTAACTTTTGCTGCGGGCCTGGCGATTGGCGGCTACAAGCCGGTGGTGGCGATCTACTCTACCTTCCTGCAACGCGCCTACGATCAGGTTATCCATGACGTTGCCATTCAGAAGCTGCCGGTGCTGTTTGCTATCGATCGCGCGGGCATTGTGGGGGCTGACGGCCAGACGCACCAGGGCGCGTTTGATCTCTCCTTCCTGCGCTGTATCCCGGACATGGTGATCATGACGCCAAGCGACGAAAATGAGTGTCGTCAGATGCTGTATACCGGTTACCACTATCAGGACGGTCCCTGCGCGGTACGCTATCCACGCGGTAATGCCCTTGGCGTTGAATTACAGCCGCTGGAAAAACTGGACATCGGTAAAGGTCTGGTGAAACGTCGCGGTGAAAAAGTGGCGATCCTGAACTTTGGTACGCTGATGCCGGAAGCGGCAAAAGTCGCTGAAAACCTGAATGCGACGCTGGTCGATATGCGCTTCGTGAAGCCGCTCGATGAATCTCTGATTCTGAGCATGGCGGAAAGCCATGACGTGCTGGTCACGCTGGAAGAGAACGCCATCATGGGTGGCGCGGGTAGCGGCGTGAACGAAGTGCTGATGGCGAACCGTAAAGCCGTTCCGGTGCTTAATCTCGGCCTGCCGGACCACTTCATCCCGCAAGGCACCCAGGATGAGGCGCGCGCCGACATTGGTCTGGACGCCGCCGGTATCGAAGCCAAAATCCGCACCTGGCTGGCCTGATCCCTCCCCTTTTCTGCTCCTGCTATGCTTAAACGTATTGTTTAAACAGCAGGAGCGGAACCATGCAATACACGACATTAGGAAAAACGGACCTTAAGGTGTCCCGGCTTTGCCTGGGATGCATGACGTTTGGCGAGCCTGACCGGGGAAATCATGCCTGGACGCTGCCGGAAGAGAGCAGCCGCCCCATCATCAAGCGCGCCATTGACGGCGGCATCAACTTCTTCGATACCGCCAACAGCTACTCCGACGGCAGCAGCGAAGAGATTGTTGGCCGCGCCCTGCGAGATTTTGCCCGTCGTGATGACGTTGTGGTCGCCACTAAGGTGTACTACCCGTCAGGCGACCTGGCGGAAGGCCTTTCTCGCGCGCAGATCCTGCGTT
The DNA here is from genome assembly GCF_002787395.1 of Enterobacter sp. CRENT-193. Lineage (NCBI taxonomy): Bacteria > Pseudomonadati > Pseudomonadota > Gammaproteobacteria > Enterobacterales > Enterobacteriaceae > Enterobacter > Enterobacter sp. CRENT-193. Next base: position 4,574,480 of record NZ_CP024812.1, read on the forward strand.
CTATTGATGACAGCCTCAGACGCCTGAACATGGATTACGTCGACCTGCTGCAAATCCACCGCTGGGATTACAACACCCCGATCGAAGAGACGCTTGAAGCGTTGAACGACGTCGTGAAAGCCGGTAAAGCGCGCTACATCGGCGCATCGTCCATGCATGCCTCACAGTTTGCCCAGGCGCTCGATCTCCAGGCACAGCACGGCTGGGCGCGCTTTGTCACCATGCAGGATCACTACAACCTGATTTACCGGGAAGAAGAGCGCGAGATGCTGCCGCTTTGCTACCAGGAAGGCGTGGCGGTGATCCCGTGGAGCCCGCTGGCGCGCGGAAGGTTAACCCGTCCGTGGGGCGAAACCACCGCCCGGCTGGTATCGGACGAAGTGGGTAAAAACCTGTATGACGATACAGAAACCAGCGATGCGTTAATTGCCGAACGCTTAGCCGGGATCGCCGACGATATCGGTGCAACGCGCGCGCAGGTGGCACTGACGTGGCTGCTGAGCAAGCGCGGTGTCGCCGCGCCGATTGTGGGCACATCGCGGGAAGAACAGCTGGATGAGTTGTTGAGTGCGGTGGACTTATCGTTGACGCCGGAGCAGATTGCCGAGCTGGAGACGCCGTATCAGCAACATCCGGTGGTAGGGTTTAAATAAACAATTCAGGGAACAAAATCCGTAGGCCGGGTAAGCGCAGCGCCACCCGGCAATACAGAGCGCACAAAATTACGCGAAGTGATCGTACCCTTTCCAGTCAAGCGTAACCGGGGCGCCGTCGCGGACAAACAGCAGCCCTTCACTTTCCGGCATCACCTGCCCGATGCAGGTAAATTTCGCCCCCAGATGCGCTAACGCCACATCCAGTGTTCCGCGATTCAGCTCAGGCACCGTGAAGCACAGCTCATAATCTTCTCCACCGGATAACGCCCATCGCAGCGCCTGCTCAGGCTCGGCATGGCGACGCAACGGCTCTGACAGAGGAAACAGATCCAGATCGATCCGCGCGCCCACGCCGCTGGCTTTCAGGATATGGCCGAGATCGGAGATCAGCCCGTCAGACAAATCGATAGCCGAACTGGCCCGCTCGCGCAGCGCCTGGCCGTGCAAAATACGCGGCGTTGGCCGCAGATGGCGCTTCACCAGGTACGCCGCATCGTCAGCATCTTCAACCGTTAAACGGTTCTGGAGGATTGCCAGCCCTGCCGCGCTATCCCCCGGCGTACCGGTCACGTAGATCCAGTCGCCCGGTTTTGCGCCCGAACGTTTCAGCGCACGCCCGGCAGGCACATAGCCGTGGATTGCCAGGGTCATCGACAGCGGACCGGCAGTGGTATCACCGCCAATCAGCTGCATATCGTAATAATTCAGCTGCTCAAACAGGGAATCGCTGAAGGCTTCAAGCCAGGCTTCATCCACCTCTGGCAAGGTCAGAGCCAGCGTCAGCCAGGCCGGGTCGGCGCCCATTGCCGCCAGATCGCTGACGTTCACCGCCAGCGCTTTATACGCCAGATCGGCAGGATCGATGTCGGGCAGGAAATGTCGCCCACACACTAAGGTGTCGGTGCTGATTGCCAGCGTCTGTTTTTCGGGAATATTGAGAAGTGCGCAGTCATCGCCAATGCCGGTTTCAACATCAAGACGAGAGGTTCTGACACGGTCGAAATAACGGGCAATCAGGGAGAATTCGCCGCATGCCATACGTTATGCCTCAGCAAATAAAAGAAAAAACCGGAGCCGCACTGCCCGTCAGGCAATGCAGAACTCCGGTTTGCGGATCACTTTTTGTGGGGACGGATCGCAGGTGCGGCTTTATCCAGCACGCCGTTAACAAACTTGTGGCTGTCTTCAGCGCCGAAGGTTTTCGCCAGTTCGATCGCTTCGTTGATGGCCACTTTGTACGGCACATCATCACGTTTAGACAGCTCAAACAGCGCGATACGCAACACTGCTTTTTCGACCTGGCCCAGCTCTTCGAGCAGACGGGACAGGTATGGCTTCATCAGACCATCGAGATACGCGCTATTAGTCGCCACTCCCGACAGCAGTTCACGGAAGTACAGAACGTCAACGTCTTTCACGTCCTGTTCTGACAGGAACTGGTATTCAACATCAGCGATGTCGTTCTGGGACAACTGCCAGGAGTAAAGTGCCTGGACGGCACATTCACGGGCGCGGCGACGAGCAGCAGGTTTCACGGAATTCCCCTTACAAAAAAATCAGGCCTTGATGGCTTTCAATACATTGATCATTTCAAGCGCGGTCAGTGCAGCTTCTGCACCTTTGTTACCGGCTTTGGTGCCAGCACGTTCGATGGCTTGTTCAATACTTTCGGTGGTCAGCACGCCGAACGCGACAGGAATTTCAGCATCCTGCGCAACGTGCGCCAGACCATTGCTTGCACCGCCCGCAACGTATTCGAAGTGCGCAGTGCCGCCACGAATAACAGTACCCAGCGCAATCACCGCGTCGTATTTACCGGTTTTCGCCAGCGCGCCCGCTGCCAGTGGCAGTTCGTAAGCACCTGGTACCCAAACGACGGTAATGTTGTCATCTTTAACCTGGCCGATACGTTTCAGGGCGTCAACCGCACCTTCCAGCAGGCTATCATTGATGAAGTTGTTGAAACGCGCAATGGTGATGGCGACGCGAGCGTCCGGGGTAGCTACAGCAGCTTCAATAATGTTCATACTCTTCCTTTACGGGTTCATTTGGCCCCGCAGGGGGGCGGATTTTATCATAATACTTTGCGTACTGCTTCCCTATTTCAGGAGCAATTACGCTGTCGTTAAATGGAGGCAGACATCCGGGCCTACCGGACGAATCTCACTGAATGAGAGTTGCGGCGCATCGGCCAGTTTTTCAAGGCCGGGCAGCACAAACAGGCCGCGCGCGTCGTTACCTAACAGTTTAGGCGCAACGTAGACGAGAAGCTCATCCACCAGCCCCGCCTGAAGCAGTGCGCCGGCGAGCGTCGGACCGGCTTCAACCCAGATACTGTTGACCTGCTGTTTGCCGAGCAACATCATCAGCACCACCAGATCCAGATGCCCGTTATGTTCCGGCACCGTAATGCTGCGCACGCCTTGCGGCCATTCGCGCGTATCTTCTTTGGTGCGTGCAATCCAGGTTTCCCCCGGCTGCTGCACGATGCGGTGCTCCGGCGTCACGCGGTTCTGGCTATCAATAATAATGCGCAGCGGCTGACGCAGGTTCTCCTGCGGATAGAGCGCCTGCGTATCTGCATTCAGCTCTTCCCAGCGTACGGTCATGGCCGGATCGTCAGCCAGTACCGTTTCACTGCTGGTGAGAATAGCATGGCTTTGCGCGCGCAGACGTTGCACATCGCGCCTTGCCTGTGGCGAGGTGATCCACTGGCTCTCGCCGTTCGCCATCGCCGTGCGGCCATCCAGTGACGCGCCAAGCTTAAGCTGGATAAACGGGAAGCCGGTGCGCATACGCTTCAGGAAGCCTTTATTCAGGGCTTCCGCATCCTGCATCATCAGGCCGTGGCTGACGTCGATGCCTTCCTGTTGCAGACGATACAGTCCGCGGCCCGCTACCTGCGGGTTAGGATCCTGCATGGCGGCGACAACGCGCGAGACGCCCGCCGCAATCAGCGCTTCACAGCACGGCGGCGTACGCCCATGGTGGCTGCATGGCTCCAGCGTCACATAGGCCGTCGCGCCACGCGCTTTCTCCCCCGCCATGCGCAAGGCATGCACTTCAGCATGCGGCTCGCCTGCGCGATAGTGAAAACCTTCCCCCACGATCTCACCATCTTTAACAATGACGCACCCGACATTGGGGTTAGGGTGAGTGGTAAACCGACCGCGCTGCGCCAGCTTCATGGCTCGCGCCATGTACATCTCGTCGTGCATGGTCTTAATCCTGTAAGCGGGCGATCTCTTCGCCAAACTCTTTGATGTCTTCGAAGCTGCGGTAAACGGAGGCAAAGCGGATATAGGCGACTTTATCGAGCTTTTTCAGCTGTTCCATCACCAGATTGCCGATCATTTTGCTCGGCACTTCGCGCTCACCTAACCCCCGCAGATAAGATTTAATGTGGTTTAACGCCATTTCGACGTCATCGGAGCTGACGGGCCGTTTTTCCAGCGCCTTGAGCATCCCGCTACGCAGTTTTTCTTCATTGAACGGTTCGCGCACATCGTTACTTTTTACCACGCGCGGCATTACCAGCTCTGCCACCTCGAAGGTGGTAAAACGCTCGTTGCACACCAGACACTGCCGACGACGACGCACGGAAGACCCTTCGCCTACAAGACGTGAGTCGATGACTTTGGTATCCACAGCGGAGCAAAATGGGCAATGCATACGATGTCCCTGTTATCTGGTTAACTGATTTCTATTTTACCCTGAACTGGCCCGACAACAAAGGAAGAGCTTTTTGAGACAAAGGATCTATGCCTGACGGCACTATCCTGTCTACCATTGCAGCAATCTGTGATTTCAAGGAATTAAACGCAATGACAAGACGTTACCTGAAAATAGTGCTGGTGGGGAGCCTGTTCACGCTTAGCGCCTGCGCACAGCAAAGCGAAGTCCGCGAGATGAAACAAAGCGTGAATACGCTTAACGTGGCGATGGACAAACTTAATAAAGAAACCGTGAAGATCACCCAGCAGAACGCGCTGAATGCCAAATCCAGCAATGGCGTTTATTTATTGCCAGGTGCAAACACGCCCGCGCGTCTGAACAGCCAGATTGGCACGCTAAAGATGTCTCTGGTGAATGTTGCAGCGAATGCCGATGGTACTCGCGCAACATTACGCATTCAGGGTGAGTCCAACGATCCGCTGCCCGCGTTCAGCGGCACCGTAGAGTGGGGCCAGATTCAGGGCACCACGGAGAGCTATCAGGAAGTGAACGTGAAGAATCAGCTCTTCACCGCCCCCGCCAGCACGCTGGCGCCGAGCGATGTTGACATCCCGCTCCAGCTGAGCGGACTGACGCCAGAACAGCTGGGCTTTATCCGTATTCACGACATTCAACCCGCCGCGCAATAACCCGCCCTTTTAGCGGAGTGAAATGTCACTCCGCTAACATTTACATTTCGTATGGATTGGCAACATAAATGATTGCCGCTACAATCGCGCCCGTCTAAAGTACGCAAACGTGAACGCAATCGATTACGTATGTGAGAGATATGTGAAACAACACATATTTTTGTGAGCAAGGATTCCTATAATAGGCTCCGCAGAAACACGAAATATTTAGAAACGCAATTCGCGCATTTTTCACTCCCGGAAGGGAATTTCAATCAGTGGCATGATTATGAAAAAAACATTACTCGCAGCCGGTGCAGTTCTGGCTCTGTCCTCCTCTTTCACTGTTAACGCAGCGGAAAACGACAAACCACAATACCTCTCCGACTGGTGGCACCAGAGCGTTAACGTGGTAGGCAGCTACCATACCCGTTTCGGACCGCAGATCCGTAACGATACTTACCTCGAGTACGAAGCATTCGCAAAAAAAGACTGGTTTGATTTCTATGGCTACATGGACGCACCGGTATTCTTCGGCGGTAACACCGACGCGAAAGGTATCTGGAACCACGGTTCCCCACTGTTCATGGAGATCGAACCACGCTTCTCCATTGATAAACTGACTGGTACCAGTCTGGCGTTTGGTCCGTTCAAAGAGTGGTATTTCGCAAACAACTACATCTACGACATGGGCCGCAACAAGTCCGGTCGCCAGAGCACCTGGTATATGGGTCTGGGTACAGACATTGAGACTGGCCTGCCGATGAGCCTGTCCATGAACGTCTACGCAAAATACCAGTGGCAGAACTACGGCGCTGCGAACGAGAACGAGTGGGATGGCTACCGTTTCAAAGTGAAATACTTTGTGCCAATTACCCAACTGTGGGGCGGCAACCTGAGCTATATCGGCTTCACCAACTTTGACTGGGGTTCAGACCTGGGCGATAACGATTTCCGCGACCTGAACGGCAGAAAAGCGCGCACTAACGACTCCATCGCGTCCAGCCACATCCTGGCGCTGAACTACGATCACTGGCACTACTCTGTTGTTGCGCGTTACTGGCACAACGGTGGTCAGTGGAACGACGACGCCAGCCTGAACTTCGGCAACGGCGACTTCAGCGTTCGTTCTACCGGTTGGGGCGGTTACCTGGTCGTGGGTTACAACTTCTAATCAGTGCGGGATTGTGCGGGCTGGTGCCCTCACCCCTTCCCTCTCCCACGGGAGAGGGCGCAAACACAAAAAACGGCAACATCGTTGCCGTTTTGCTTTTACCTCGCCACCCGGCTTTTTACTGCTTCACCTTGCGCAAAAAATCCGCCAGCGACCTGTCCGCGCTTTCGCTAAAGTGTCTTTCCGTCAGCGTAATATGCAAACACCGGTCGAGACGGAAGCAGCGATAGTCATCGCGCCGTTCACACCACGCGGCCAGCAGCCAGTGCTCACCCCAGAAGAACAGCCCCAGCGGCTGAACCTCACGCCAGGTTAACTGCCCGGCTTCATCGCGATAGTGCAGCGCCAGCACACGCAGGGCAGAAATTGCCTGGTGGATCACGTCGAAACCACTACGGGAGTGTGGCTGAAGGGCAATATCCGGCGCGTAAATTCGCGTCTGTTCAGCTTTACGGCGGCTCTCTTCTGGCAGGATCGCCAGCACTTTTTCCTGGGCCGATTCCAGCTCGCGCGACAGCGATTCCCCGCCCCAGGTTTTGAGCAGACGGATCGCCACCATCAGCGCCTCGGACTCCTTGTTGGTCAGCATCAACGGGGGTAAATCAAAACCCGACATTAGCCGATATCCGCTTCCCGCCTCGCCTTCCACCGGCACGCCGGAAAGCGACAGGTCGCGGATATCGCGGTACACCGTGCGCTCGGACACGCCAAGCCTTTCCGCCAGATGCGCTGCCGTTGTCAGACGCCTGCCCCGCAGGATCTGCACAATCTGGAACAAACGGTCAGCGCGTCGGGTCATCGGTTTACTCTCATACCGGTTGATGGAGGCCGACGCGATTACCTTCGCTGTCGGTAAACAGGGCTATAGTGCCAATGCCTTGCGGCAGTTCCAGCGGGCCAAACACGCACTCACCGCCCGCAGAAGCAATGCGATCGAGCGTGGCCGCCAGATTGTCAGTATGCAGGTAAATAATAGCGCCCTGCGAAGAGGGTGTAACACTGTCAAATTTCGCCAGCGCGCCGCCGGTGGCCGGATCCTCGTGCGGGAAAACCGCCAGCTCAGCCACGTCCATCTTCTCGCGCCGCAGCGCGACCTGCATCACCGACTCATAAAATTTGGTGGCGCGATCCATATCGGCGACCGGAATTTCAAACCAGTTAATGACACTTTTCATACGTCCTCCTGCCTGTTGTTAGAGTTCAGAAGGAGTCTACGACAGGGCTCCTGACAGCATACTGTCAGGAGTGTTTGTGAGATGCAGACAAAAAAAATCCCGGCCAGCAGGCCGGGATTTCGATACTACATAAGACGCTTACGGCAGAATGGACGGCTGATCCGCCCCTTCTTTCTCGACTTTCTGCTGGATCAGATGCTCGCGCTTCATGCCCAGCTTCAGCGCCAGCGCGGACGCGACGTAGATAGACGAGGCCGTACCGATAGACACACCGATCAGCATGGTCAGCGAGAAGCCTTCCAGCACCGGGCCACCGAACAGGAACAGCATCAGGATCACCATCAGGGTGGTGCCGGAGGTGATCAACGTACGGTGCAGCGTCTGGGTCAACGACACGTTAAAGATTTCGTACGGCGTGCCGCGACGGATCTTACGGAAGTTTTCACGAATACGGTCAGATACCACGATACTGTCGTTCAGTGAGTAACCGATAACGGACATCAGGGATGCCACAATCGTCAGGTCAATCTCAATGTGGAAGAGAGACAGTATGCCCATGGTGATCACCACGTCGTGCGCCAGGGCGATAACCACGCCTGCCGCCAGTCGCCACTCAAAGCGGAAACCGACGTAAATCAGGATCGAGATCAGCGCCACAAGCAGCGCCATCGCACCGGTCTGCGCCAGGTCAGCACCAACGCTCGGGCCTACAAACTCAATACGCTTAACCGTTGCATCCTGGCTGGTTGTTTCGTTAATAACCTGAACGACCTTGCTGCCCAACTCCTGGCTGCCGTTGGCATCGTGTACCGGCGGCATACGCACCATGATGTCGCGGCTGCTGCCGAAGTTCTGTAGCAGCGGCTCTTCAAAGCCCGCTTTTTGCAGAGACTCACGCATCTGGTCCATATCGACCGGTTTTTCCAGGGTAATTTCGATCACCGTACCACCGGTGAAATCCAGGCCCCAGTTAAAGCCTTTCACGCCCATAATGACGATGGACAAGATCAGCAGAAAACCTGAAATGCCGAAGGCCCAGTAGTCCCAGCGCATAAAGTCCCAGACTTTACGGCCGTGGTTCAATTGTTCAACAGTATATTCCTGTGCCACAACGCACTCCTCAGATAGACAGCTTTTTGACGCGCTTGCCGCCGTACAGCAGGTTCACGATGGCACGGGTGCCGACAATAGCGGTAAACATCGACGTTGCGACACCGATACCGGTAGTAATCGCAAAGCCTTTGATCGCGCCAGTACCCACTGCATACAGGATAAGAACCTTAATCAGTGTTGTTACGTTCGCATCGAAGATGGAGCTGAACGCCCCTTTGTAGCCTTCTTCAATCGCCTGCTGTACAGAACGACCGTTGCTCAGCTCTTCTTTGATACGTTCGTTTATCAGTACGTTGGCGTCGACCGCCACCGCAAGGGTTAGAACGATACCCGCGATACCTGGCATGGTTAGCGTCGCCCCCGGCAGCAGGGACATGATACCGATGATCAGCACCAGGTTGGCAATCAGCGCGGAGGTCGCAATCAGGCCGAACTTCTTATAGAAGAAGATCATGAAGATGATGGACACCGCCAGACCGGCCAGACACGCTTCCAGACCCTGTTTGATGTTCTGCATACCCAGGGTTGGACCGATGGTACGTTCTTCAACAATCTGAATTGGCGCAATCAGCGCACCGGCACGCAGCAGCAGAGAGAGCTGACGCGCTTCGTTCGGGTTGCTGATACCGGTAATACGGAAGCTGTTACCCAGACGAGACTGGATGTTGGCGATGTTAATCACCTCTTCCTCTTTCACCAGCACGGCACGGCCATTGGCGTCTTTCTTACCGCTGTCTTTGTACTCCACGAACAGGGTCGCCATCGGCTTGCCGATGTTGTCCTTGGTGAAGTTAGACATGATGTTGCCACCTGCGCTATCCAGCGAGATGTTAACCTGCGGCTGGTTGTACTCATCCTGGCTTGAAGTGGAGTCGGTGATATGGTCACCGGTCAGGATCACGCGTTTGTACAGCACAACCGGCTGGCCTTCGCGGGTCTGCTTCACTTCGGAATCGCCCGGCACACGGCCTGAAGCCGCAGCAGCCTGGTCAACGTTGGAGTTAACCAGACGGAACTCCAGGGTCGCCGTCGCGCCCAGAATCTCTTTCGCACGGGCGGTATCCTGGATACCCGGCAGTTCGACCACGATACGGTCAGCACCCTGACGCTGTACCAGTGGCTCAGCCACGCCTAGCTGGTTTACACGGTTACGCAGAATGTTAATGTTCTGCTGAACGGCGTATTCACGTGCTTCACTCAGACGCGCGTCGGTCATTACCGCACGCAGCTGATTGCTGCCCTGAGAGGTGATCACCAGATCGCGGTGACGCTGAGACAGATAGGTGACAGCCTGATCGCGTGCCGCGCTGTCGCGGAACGTGATGCTCAGGCCGTAGTTATCTTCTTTACGTACGGTGGTGTACGGAATGCCCTTATCGCGCAGATCGCTGCGCAGGCTGTCGATATTCTGTTCCTGTAGCTTGCCGAGCGCGGTATCCATATCCACTTCCATCAGGAAGTGAACGCCGCCACGCAGGTCAAGACCCAGTTTCATTGGCTCTGCGTTCAGCGCAGCCAGCCAGCGTGGGGTTGCAGGAGCAAGGTTAAGCGCCACGACATATTTATCACCCAGCACGCCCATCAGCGCTTCACGTGCGCGGAGCTGCGTGTCGGTGGTGTCGAAGCGAGCAAGAATTGCGCCCTCTTCCAGTGCCACAGACTTAGCGGTAATTTTTTCTTCTTGTAACGTTTTCTGGACCTGGATCAGCGTTTGCTCACTGGCGGCGACACCGCGCGCGCCAGTGATTTGAACGGCCGGATCCTCACCATACAGGTTGGGAAGCGCGTACAGCAGGCCGACGATAATCACGACGACCAGCATGATGTACTTCCACAAAGGATAACGGTTTAACACGGCAGTTCCCTTTGGGAAAAGTTGGGATTACAGCGCCTTCATGGTGCCTTTCGGCAGAACGGCAGCTACGAAGTCACGTTTGATAACCACTTCAGTGGTGTCGTTGAGGGCGATAGCAATGTAGCCGTTTTCCGCTACTTTGGTTACGCGACCCACCAGGCCACCATTGGTCAGGACTTCATCGCCCTTCGCGATGGAGTTCATCAGGTTTTTGTGCTCTTTAGTACGCTTCTGCTGTGGACGCAGGATCATGAAGTAGAAGATCAGACCGAACACAACCAGCATCAGAATCAGAGACATCGGGCTGCCCTGCGCTGGTGCACCCGTTGCTGCTACCGCATCAGAAATAAAAAAGCTCATTCAAATTCCCTCATTATTAAAATTAATCAACGTTCAACGGTGGAACATCCCGCCCCTGACGTTGGTAGAAATCGGTCACGAAGCTCTCTAATTTACCCTCTTCGATAGCCTTACGTAAACCAGCCATTAAGCGCTGATAATAACGAAGATTATGAATGGTATTGAGACGCGCCCCCAAAATCTCGTTGCAACGATCGAGATGATGCAGGTACGCGCGAGAATAATTGCGACAGGTATAGCAATCGCACTCGGAATCGAGCGGGCTGGTGTCACTCTTATGCTTCGCGTTTCGGATTTTCACCACGCCATCGGTAACGAACAGATGACCGTTACGCGCGTTTCGGGTTGGCATAACGCAGTCGAACATATCAATGCCGCGACGTACGCCTTCCACCAGATCTTCTGGTTTACCCACACCCATCAGGTATCGTGGTTTATCCGCCGGGATTTGCGGGCAGACATGCTCCAGAATGCGGTGCATATCTTCCTTCGGCTCACCCACAGCCAAACCGCCGACAGCGTAGCCATCAAAGCCTATCTCTACCAGACCTTTAACCGAGATATCGCGTAAATCTTCGTAAACGCTACCCTGGATAATGCCGAACAGCGCATTTTTGTTTTGCAGGGAGTCAAAACGGTCGCGGCTACGCTTCGCCCAACGCAGGGACATCTCCATAGAACGCTTGGCGTAGTCCCAGTCCGCCGGGTATGGCGTACATTCGTCGAAGATCATTACGATATCGGAGCCGAGATCGTACTGAATCTCCATGGATTTTTCTGGATCGAGGAAGATTGGATCGCCGTTGATCGGGTTACGGAAGTGTACGCCCTGCTCAGTGATCTTACGGATATCGCCCAGGCTGAAGACCTGGAAACCGCCGGAGTCGGTGAGGATGGGGCCTTTCCACTGCATGAAGTCGTGCAGATCGCCGTGGAGCTTCATGATCTCCTGGCCTGGACGCAGCCACAGGTGGAAGGTGTTGCCGAGGATAATCTGTGCGCCAGTGGCTTCAACTTCTTCCGGCGTCATTCCTTTTACGGTGCCGTACGTGCCCACAGGCATAAACGCGGGGGTTTCTACCACGCCGCGATCAAACACCAGACGACCGCGACGCGCGCGACCATCGGTGGTATCGAGTTCAAATTTCATTTTTTCTCCGACGTCAGAAAAACAGTCCAACGTTGTAACACAGTGCCGCGGACTTATTCCCCGACACGCTCATTCAAAGCCTGCGGATTGTACGTGATAAACATCGCGTCACCGTAGCTAAAAAAGCGATATTTTTGTTCTACCGCAGACTTGTAGGCGTTCATCGTATGCTGATACCCCGCAAACGCGGAAACCAGCATAATCAGCGTCGATTCAGGCAGATGGAAGTTGGTCACCAGCGCATCAATGACTTTGTACTGATAGCCCGGGTAGATAAAAATCTGCGTATCGCCAAAGAACGGTTCAATCAGCTCGCTTTTCGCGGCCTGCGCAGCGCTCTCAAGGGAACGTACCGACGTTGTACCGACGGCCACGACGCGGCTACCGCGCGCTTTCGCCGCCAGCACCGCATCCACAACCTCCTGCGGCACTTCGGCATACTCAGAGTGCATGATGTGATCTTCGATGCTGTCCACGCGCACCGGCTGGAAGGTCCCCGCGCCGACGTGCAGCGTCACGAAGGCCATCTCAATGCCCTTGGCGCGCAGCTTTTCCAGCAGCGGTTCATCAAAGTGCAGGCCCGCCGTTGGCGCCGCCACCGCACCCGGCTTCTGGCTGTAGACGGTCTGATACAGCTCGCGGTCGGCCTCTTCGTCCGGGCGTTCAATGTACGGCGGCAGCGGCATGTGGCCGATGGCGTTGAGGATATCAAGCACCGTGCGTTCGTCGTTGAACTCCACCTCGAACAGCGCGTCGTGACGCGCGGTCATGGTCGCTTTGATGCTCTCGTCATCCCCCAGCAGCAGCTCCGCGCCCGGCTTCGGCGCTTTGGAGGCGCGAATATGTGCCAGAATACGTTTATCATCGAGCATACGTTCGACCAGCACCTCAATCTTGCCGCCGCTGGCTTTACGGCCAAACAGACGCGCCGGGATCACGCGGGTATTGTTAAAGACCAGCAGATCGCCAGGGTTGAGCTTGTCGAGCAGATCGGTGAAAGTACCGTGCGTCAGCGCGCCCGTTGGCCCGTCCAGTGACAGCAAGCGACAGCTGCTACGCTCAGGCATGGGGTAGTGAGCAATCAGGGATTCAGGTAGTTCAAAGGAGAAATCGGCGACGCGCATGACGTATACTCGTGACTTAAAAACAGGCGGCATAGTCTAGTGCTCACACCCTTTTGCTGCAACAACTAGCCGCCACCGGACAACGAAAACGCATGAATTTTCTCGCTCACCTGCATCTCGCCCACCTCGCGGACAGCTCCCTCTCCGGCAATTTGCTGGCCGATTTTGTACGCGGCAACCCGGCGGAAGCGTATTCCCCTGAGGTTGTCGACGGAATTTTTATGCACCGCCGCATCGACGTGCTGACCGATAACCTGCCGGAAGTGAGGGAAGCCAAAACCTGGTTCCGCCCCGAAACGCGACGGGTGGCGCCGATCACGCTCGACGTCATGTGGGATCATTTCCTGTCGCGCCACTGGTCGCAGCTGTCGCCTGATATGTCGCTGCCTGAGTTTGTGCGCTACGCCCACGCGCAGGTGTCGATCATTTTGCCGGACTCCCCGCCGCGCTTTGTAAATCTGAATAACTATCTCTGGTCTGAACGCTGGCTGGAGCGATACCGCGAGATGGATTTCATTCAGAACGTCCTGAACGGCATGGCGAGCCGTCGACCGCGTCTGGACGCGCTGCGCGACTCATGGCATGACCTGGATGAACATTACGATGCGCTGGAAACCCGCTTCTGGCAGTTCTACCCGCGTATGATGACGCAGGCGAAAAATAAAGAACTGTGATGCCGGTATGATTGATAGGTAAAAGCTGGTGGAACGATTGTTACCACCTCTTTGTCTTATTCCCGTACTGCCTCTATACTGGCCCGCGTTGCGTTCCAAATAACCTTAGTATCTACAGGAGAATCATATGGTTCTGGTAACTCGTCCGGCTCCGGATTTTACAGCTGCCGCCGTTCTGGGCAATGGTGAAATCGTTGAAAACTTCAACTTCAAACAGCATACCAACGGTAAAGCGACCGTTCTGTTCTTCTGGCCAATGGACTTCACTTTCGTTTGCCCGTCTGAGCTGATCGCGTTCGACAAACGTTACGAAGAATTCCAGAAGCGTGGCGTGGAAGTGGTTGGCGTCTCCTTCGACTCTGAATTTGTACACAACGCATGGCGTAACACCCCTGTCGAAAACGGCGGCATCGGTGCGGTGAAATACGCGATGGTTGCGGACATCAAACGCGAAATCCAGCAGGCTTACGGTATCGAACATCCGGACGCTGGCGTTGCACTGCGTGGTTCTTTCCTGATCGATGCAAACGGCATCGTTCGTCACCAGGTTGTGAACGATCTGCCGCTGGGTCGTAACATCGACGAAATGCTGCGCATGGTTGACGCTCTCCAGTTCCACGAAGAGCACGGTGAAGTGTGCCCGGCGCAGTGGGAAAAAGGTAAAGAAGGTATGGCGGCTTCCCCAGACGGCGTAGCTAAATACCTGTCTGAGAACGTATCCAGCCTGTAATCGACACGGTTTACGAAAAAACCCGCGAATACGCGGGTTTTTTTATGGCTTATGCTGCGTCGTCTTTTTTTACCTCGCGCCAGATGCGCCATGCCATACCCGCAAGCACCATCACCCCCGCAATCAGTACGCCCCAGACCATCAGCGTTTTCATTCTGCTTTCCTGCTCAGCCGCAGACGTCGCGGTTAAACGCGCCTCGCCCCCCAGCGGGACAGGTTCCAGCGTATCCGCCATCGGCAAGGCTGCCAGATCGTAGGTTTTACGCAGTTCGGTCGGGATCAGCATATCCGTCTCCACGCTCGCCGGTTTCGCAGCCCCGTTCCCCCACGCGAGCAGGTACGGCCCCTTCCCCTGCGCGTTAAACACCAGATCGTAGCGCACGCGCTGCCCTATCACGCCCGGCAGGTTCTCAGGCAAACGCGCATTGAGGGTCTTGATTTTTACCGCCTCGACCAGCCCGCTAGGGAGCGGAACAGGTTCAGCCGTTTTGCCGCCGAGCTGGTAGATCACCTCTTTTTTCAGCGTATGCCATCGATCATTGTCCGCCCCCCGCCAGGCTATTTCTGCCGGGAGAACGCCGTCGCCATTCAGCATGAAGGCGATCGCACTCAGAGGCTGCGGATGTTTCCAGCGCCACACGGCTTCGCTTTCGGATAACCGCTCCCCCTCTCCCGCCAAGCTAATGTGCTCTGATTCCGGCGGCGCAGGCGCGTTAATCGCGTTGACGCCGGTTAACGTCAGGGCAGAACGTCCCGTGTTCAGCACCAGCAGCAGATAGCGATTCGCCTCAGGTGATAACACCAGATCGGTATCGATGCGGTCGAGCTTCAGGCGCTCCCGTCCGCTCATCACGTCCAGCAGGGGCATCTCTTCGCGCAAGGTATACCAGTTTTTCAGATCCTCGCTGTAATAGACCGATGCCGTCCCCTGCCACGAGCCCTGCGGCGTGTCCCAGAAAAGCTGGAGCTGAGAGAGCGGAACCTCCGTCGCGTTTTCCGGCAGGGTCAGCAGATAGTGCTGTCCGGCAGCCGCAGCGTGTTGCCCTTCCAGCACAATTTCCACACCGTTTCTGGCCCGTAGCATAATTTTATCGCCGCTGTCCTCTTCCCCGCCCGGCGAGGCGTTAAGCGCAAAAAGGCGCAGCGCCGTGGTGGTCGGTGCCGGCTGCGGACGCGTCGTAGTAACCAGGCTGAACGGTACAGGCTCTCCCGACTGATTAAACACGCGCACGTCGCGCAGATCGGGCGATGTGCTCTGCTGATAAATCGCCAGCGGCAGCATGACCCGATACCACGGCGAAGAGGCAGAGGTATCAAGGGACAGGCCGTAGGCATAATCCCGCGGGGATTCCGCTGGCGCGCCCTCGCTGAATGCCGGACCGGCCATGGCCAGCAGTGCTGCATAAACAACCGCATTCATCCATTTCATTTTTCTTCTCCTGCTTTAGGCGGTAGCGGCGAGAAATAGCCCACAATCAGGACCAGGATCGCCACGCCAATAAACGCGACGGCGCGCGCCAGGCCGCCACCGCCCGCGCTGTCCACCAGCATCAGTTTGAGCATCACCACCCCCAGCAGCGCCGCACCGCCAAGCCACTGATGACGGGAGGCCTGACGGGTGGCGCGGATCATCACCACCAGCGCGCAGAACATCCAGAACAGGGCAAAGGTGGTCTGAATAAGCCGCGAATGCCACAGCGATTCCATGTTCCAGGCCACCTCGCCGTACCACGCCAGCGCACGCAGCAACGCGCCGTTGAGCCACCAGAAGCCAAGCGCCATCAGCACAACAGCGGGCCAAGGTCGGGACTGCGCAAGCGATGCCGGATAGTAGCGATCCACTGCCCGATAAAATACTACCAGCCCCAGCAGCGCGAACGCCGCCCCTTCCTCAAGCGGGTTCACCAGCGGCAGCCAGGTCTTTCGATAGACCACACCGTCCTGGAAATTGGTCACGACCAGCAATACCACCAGCGCCACAACCACAGGGATCGCGGCAAGGCAGGCGTAGAGCGCAGGCCATACCCGGAAAGGCCACCCGCGACGCCGTACGGCCGCGGAGAGCGCCATAATCACCCCACCGCCGACAGCCATCGCAATGCCGCTTCCCCAGGCCGCCATGCCCCATGGCAGGGAGCGGGCAAACCAGTAAAGCTCGGCGGCAATGGCGAGTAAAATCATCCACAACAGCGACAGATGCAGCCCCATTGAGATGCGCGGCAGAAGTTTATCTTCGTCGCGCCGCAGCAGCATCAGGGCGGCAGGCAGCGCGATAGCCCAGGCCAGATTTGCCCAGCCGGCCGCCAGAATCTGCTGGTGCGAGACCTGATACAGCACCATCAGCAGCATCACCGGCCACAGCAGCCATTTGCTGGCATCCAGCTCCCACCATGCCAGACGAGCGGCAGCCTGCCGCCATCCCCAGGTCGACGCCGCCGTCAGCGCCAGCACGCCTGCCAGAAGCGATAACTCCTGCTTCAGGAACAACTGCGACGCGCCCAGCAACGCCACTAACCAGAACAGCAACCCACCGGCCAGCAATGCCCAGCTGCCCGGCAGCGCGATTTTCTGCCACAGCCAGGCCGCAGCCAGCCAGCAAAGACTGAGCACTGCGAAAATAAGCAGGAGGCTCAGCGAAGTGACGCCGTCCATTTGCGCCCATATCGCGCTGCCGAGCGCCAGCACCAGCAACGCCGTCCCGCTATAGCTCATGCGCCGCTGCTGCTGTTGCACGCCCAACCAAAGAATACCCAGCCCTTCCAGCGCCCAGGCCATCGCCGTCCAGCGCGCTGAAAGCGCCAGCGGAATGGCAAGCGTGGCAAACCCGCCGCCGATCGCCAGCGCCGCCATAACCAGCGGTCGTCCGATGGAGGGGTAACGCCGCAGCGCGAGAAACGCCAGCGAGAGGTAAAACGCACCATAGCCCAGCGCGCTTAGCGCCGGGCCGTACGTCCAGTGAGACGTCATGCCATACTGCATCCCAAAACCAATCAGCGGCGGAGCAAACAGCAGTACGCCGTCAATAATCTGTTTGCCTTTTTCTTGCGCCCGCAGCGACAGCGCCACGCTAAACACGCCAAAAATAAGCGTATTGGCAATCAGGAACAGCTGACAAATAACATAGTCTTCCGGCTGGTAGTCGCTCAGTCCCCACACCCCGCCAACGCCAAACGTGAAGAGCAGCCCGAGCAGGTTGAGCTCGCGCCAGTGCTGCCAGATGCTGATGACGAGAATGCCGATGGACAGCAGGAGATAGAAGGAGAATAGCGCCACAAAGCTACCGCCCCCGGTAGACAGGAGCAGCGGCGCAAGATATCCGCCGAGGCTCGCCAGCATGGCAAGGCTCAGCGCCTTTTGCAACACGGCCAGCCCGACGCTCGCCGCGCAAATCACCACCAGCAGCGCAAACGCCAGCGTCATCGGCAGCATCTGCCACAGCCGGAATGCGCCAAAGACGGTCAGATAAAGCACGCCGGTCGCTCCGCCCTGGAGGATCAGCGCGTAGATCTGCTGCCTGTGCCGCAGCCGCCATCCAACGGCCAGCAGAACCATGGCAAACAGCGCCGTGGCGGCAAGACGCAGCTCAAGCGGAAACAGTGAATGTTCAACGGTATAGCGCAGCAGGAAAGAGAGGCCGAGGAAGAGCAGTACAATCCCCAGTTTTGCCAGCGGATTGCCCTGCATAAACCAGCGCGTCAGCGAGGACAGGATGCCGCCAAAGGCGGAAGGACGTTTTGCCGCCGGTACAGGCACAGGCTCTGCTTCAGTGACGGGCGGTTCGGGACGCCAGGGATCGACAGGTGCGTTAACGGCCTCTGACACCGGCGCTGGCGTCTTCACCGGCGCGGCGGTGTGCACCTGCTCCGGTGCTTTCTCAGCCACACTACGCTGCTCGAGCGCCTCAATGCGCTGGCGAAGCCGGGCGATCTCCTGCCGCGCCGCCGTGCTTCGGTTAAAGCCTATCACCGCGAGCACGGGTGCCACGACCAGCGCAAAAACCAGGAACAAACAGCCAAGGATGTAAAGCTCGTCCATGTTTCCACCTTCACCGTAAACGATCCGTTAAGATTGACACAAATCGTTGCATTTGCGCCATCTTAAAAGGTGAAAACCATTCTGCCTGCGCTTAGCTGCCGAACCAGACCGCAGCGGAGATCGCTGGCAGCGTGAGCACGCTCCCCTGGAACGTCGCTTTACCCTCTTTGCTCTTCCACATTTTACCAGCCAGCAGCGGTGAATCTTCCAGCACGACTTCACACGCCTCGCCCCGGTTGATCGCCACCAGCACGCGCTGCTGGTTATAGACGCGGACAAACACCACCACGTTATCGTGGGCGTACATCACCTGACAGCCCCCGTATCGCAGGGCCTGGCTCTGCTTGCGCAGCGTCGCCATGCGCTGGTAGAGGCTGAACAGATCCTGAGCCTGCTTTTCAGGCTCCCACGGGAAGGTTTTACGGCAGAACGGATCGTTGTTGCCGTCCAGCCCGACTTCATCGCCATAGTAGATGCAGGGTACGCCCGGCCAGGTAAAGAGCCAGGTCACCGCCAGCGGCAGACGCGCCACATCCTTACCCAGCAACGATTTAAAGCGTGCGGTATCGTGGCTGTCGAGCTGGTTAAACATCCGCAGCTGCTGCTGATGCGACAGGCCAGCGCGATAGTTTTCCATCCACGCCATGCAGGTTTCGGCGTCAATATGCTGCGGATCGTAAGAGATATCGGTGTTAGCGAGGAAACCCCACAGCGGGAAGGTGAAGCCGCGATAGTTCATCGCCGCGTCTTCTGCATCAGCCTGCAACCACTGACGCGCGTCGCCAAAGTGCTCCCCGAAGACGAATGCTTCCGACCGGGCCGCTTTTGCCGACCGGGTAATGGCGGCGACATGCTGAAGGTTATTCCGCGCCCCGCCTGCTTCACCCAGCATATGCACCACGTCCAGCCGCCAGCCGTCCATGTTCCACGGCGCTTTCAGCCAGTGGCGCACGATGCTGTCGTCGCCGCCGTAGATCTCATTCACCAGCGATGGCGACTGGAAATCGAGCTTCGGCAGGCTCGGGTAGCCCAGCCAGTCCAGGGCGCGGCCATTCTCGTCAAAACTGTACCAGTCACGCTGCGGTGAGTCCGGATTATGGCATGCGCCGCCCATCGACTGATTGTGACGGTCAAACCACGCATGAGAATCACCGCTGTGATTGAACACGCCATCAAGGATCAGGCGCATACCCTCTTTTTGCGTGTTGTGCCGCAGCCGCAGCAGCGCTTCGTCACCGCCAAACTGCTCGTCAACGTGGCGGTAGTCCTGCGTATCGTATTTGTGCACGCTTGGCGCTTTAAACACCGGGTTCAGGTACAGCGCCGTCACGCCGAGCTTTTTCAGGTACGGCAGTTTTTCGCTGATACCGTCGAGATCGCCGCCGTAAAAGGTCGATCCCCCCGCCTGGGCGGTCAGCGGCTCGTCCCATTTTTTCAGAATGATGTCGTGACCGACCGCATGATGGTAATAAACCTTGTCCTGATCGACGGTGCGCTTTTCACTGCGCGCAAAGCGGTCCGGGAAAATCTGGTAAAAGACCTGATCGTTAACCCACTGCGGGCCGTTATCCGGGTGATCCACGGCAAACTGCTCCAGCCTGGCCGGAGGGAAACGGCTGAAACCCTGCGGGGTAAACCACAGCTGGCGGTTGTTCCACAGCAGCTTGAAGCCGTAGCGGCGACGCGGTTGCCCGCTGCGCAAATCGATATTTGCCCGCCACGCCGTGACGCCCGGCTGCGGCTGGCTGCGCACTTTGTGCATTTTCAGCGACGTTTCTTCGTTATCCACTTCGGCGCGCAGGGTCACACGTTCAGGCTGATTGTCCCCTGCCAGCCAGAGCGTAATCACAAGGTTGTCTTTGTTTTGCTTAACAAATGGGGCAACCGGAAGGTGCCAGGCGTTTAACATCACGAATCCCCTTTGATGAAATTGACGTCACCTTGCCACAGGGTGATTAAGGATAGCTCACCATGATGGGATTTATTGGGGGAGGAGGACGGGGGAGGAGGCATCAGTGCAGCCTGATGCCCTCACCCTAACCCTCTCCCACGGGGAGAGGGGAAAAGAATGTTACTGTGCTTCCGCCAGCTGACGATCGCGGCGACATTTAAACATCCAGCCCACCAGCAGCAGGACGATCCACGCGAAGCCCACGTACAGGGAAATACGGGTATCCGGGTGATAACCAATCAGGCCAATGATGAAGACCAGGAAGATCAGACCGACAATGGTCGTTGGCACGCCGCCCGGCACTTTAAACTTCAGCGCTTTGGCCTCTTCTGGCGACAGGCGGCGACGGAACGCAATCTGCGACAGCAGGATCATGATCCATACCCACACGGTGGCGAAGGTCGCCAGTGACGCAATCACCAGGAAGACGTTCTCCGGCATGATGTAGTTCAGGTAGACCGAGAACAGCAGCGCCACGGTCATGACCAGCACCGTTACCCACGGGGTGCCGCGACGCGACGTTTTGGCAAACACCTTCGGCGCACTGCCCTGCTCCGCCATGCCGTGCAGCATACGGCCCACGCCGAACACGTCACTGTTGATGGCCGACAGCGAGGCGGTCAGCACCACAAAGTTGAGAATGCTGGCGGCAAACGCAATGCCCATATGCTGGAAAGTCAGGACAAACGGGCTGCCGTTGGTGCCCACCTGGTTCCACGGGTAGATGGACATAATCACAAACAGCGTGCCCACGTAGAACACCAGGATACGCATCGGCACCGAGTTGATGGCGCGCGGAATAGACTTCTCCGGATCTTTCGCTTCCCCGGCGGTGATGCCGATAATCTCGATTCCGCCATAGGCGAACATGACCATCTGGAGCGACATGACCATCCCGAGCCAGCCGTTGCTAAAGAAGCCGCCGTTGCTCCACAGGTTATGGATGCCGGTTGGCTGCCCACCGTTGCCGATACCCCAGATGATGATGCCGAAACCGGCGAGGATCATGATGATAATGGTCGCGACCTTGAAGAAGGAGAACCAGAACTCCAGCTCGCCAAACACCTTCACGCTCATCAGGTTAACGGCGCAGATAATCAGCACCACGCTCAGCACCCAGATCCAGTGCGGCACGGCAGGGAACCAGACCCCCATATAGATGCCAAACGCCGTCACATCGGCAATGGCGACAATCAGGATTTCAAAGCAATAAGTCCAGCCGGTGATAAACCCGGCCAGCGGGCCTAAGTTCTCTTGTGCATAGCGTGAAAACGAGCTGGCAGACGGGTTGTGAACCGACATCTCCCCCAGCGCACGCATGATGATATAGGCCGCGGCACCGCCGATGATGTAGGCCAGCAGAACGCTTGGACCGGCCATTTTGATGGCATCTGCCGAGCCATAAAAAAGACCGGTGCCGATAGCCGAGCCCAGCGCCATAAAGCGGATGTGGCGGGTGCTCAATCCACGTTTAAGTTTGTTAGTGCTTTCCATTAAAATCTTGCCATTCAACACGAAAAAAACAAAAAACCACGGGGCCTTAAGCCCCGTGGTTAAACAATTTGTTGCCGTTGATTAATGGGCGTTGGATGTCACCTGACGCCCGGCCGCACGGTCCCAGATAATCGCAAGAACCAGCGCTACAACGGAAGGCATCAGCCAGGCCAGGCCCTGCTCGGACAGCGGCAGACGCTGTGTCCAGGCTGGCAGGATTTCTGCAAATGCTGATGCTTTGATCCCGTCAAGGATACCAAAAATCAGGCTGATAAACATGGCCGGCGCAATAATTCGCGTCGAGTTATGCCACCACGGGCGGGTGAAGCTCAGCACCACCAGCACGATACATGGCGGATAGATAGCCGTCAGCACCGGAATTGACACCTGGATCAGGTGGCTCAGACCGAGGTTTGAAACCGCCATGGAGAAGATGCCGAGGATAAACACCAGCGTGCGGTAAGAGAGCGGCAGATACTGAGCGAAGAACTCCGCGCAGGCGCAGGTCAGACCCACCGCCGTCACCAGACAGGCCAGGAAAATCAGCGCCGCCAGCAGCATGCTGCCTGCACCACCAAAGGTGTGCTGCACGTAAGCATGCAGGATCGCCGCGCCGTTTGCGCTCTGATCGACCAGCGTTGCGCTATCTGAACCCAGACGGAACAGCGCCAGATACAGCAGCGTCAGGCCGACACCGGCCATCAGGCCAGCCCAGATGGTGTAGCGAGTCAGCAGACGCGCTTCGGTCACCCCGCGGGAACGCGCGGCGTTAACGATAACGATACCAAACACCATCGCGCCAAGCGTATCCATCGTCAGATAGCCGTTCACGAAACCGTTTGAGAACGCCGCGTTCTGGTAGGCGTCCATCGCGGAGCTGATGGGCCCCGCAGGCCAGACAATGGCCGCAACCGCCAGCACAATCAGCGCCACAATTTTCAGTGGTGCCAGGAAGTTACCTACGGTATCCAGCAGTTTGCCCGGATAGAGAGAAACCAGAATCACGATGGCGAAGTAAATGAGGCTGTAAATAAACAGTGGCATCGCGCCGTCACCGGTCAGCGGGGCGATACCCACTTCAAAGGAGACGGTCGCCGTGCGCGGGGTCGCGAACAGCGGGCCAACGGCCAGATAGCAGACGGTTGCCAGCAGAACGCCAGCCACTTTGCCAATCGGGGTGCTGAGGCTGTCCACACCGCCACCGACTTTCGCCAGCGCGATAACGGTCAGTACCGGCAGGCCCACGGCAGTAAGCAGGAAGCCAAACGCAGCTGTCCAGACGTGTTCACCCGCCTGTAAGCCAACCATTGGAGGAAAAATGATATTACCTGCGCCAACGAACAGCGCAAATGTCATAAAGCCCAGCGCGATAATGTCACGCGATTTCAAGTGATGGGTCATAAAACCTTACTGCCTGTGGATGTGGTGTTGAATACGTTGAGATTTTCGCCATCCCTGATGGGACGATACAGCGGAAAATTTGCTCAATTTCAGCGGGATATGCTCCCGTCCTGGCGTGGCGAAGAATAGTTTTTCGATTTACCACGCAAATACAGTCGGTCTGACAGTATATGGGGGGCAATTTAAACGCTTATAACGTTTAAAGGCAAGAAGGGATCGTAAAACCAGAACAATATGCCAGCATGAAAATCCAGACCAACATAATATGCCATGTATAAGAAAAACTCATGGCTAATCATGCGAACAAAAAAGCACCAGCCGTATAATATTCATCCGCGTTTCGCTTGACTGCAAAGCAAACGGGCCAGCAATCGCTGGCCCGTGGAAAGGTAGCCTGACACACACGCTGTCAGGCGCTTTTTTTGGCAATTAATCGTTCCGGAATCACGAAGCTAAAGCGCGTGCCCTTACCGAGGGTGCTTTCGATATTGAGCCGGCTTTCGTGGTGGCTGACGGCATGCTTCACAATTGCCAGCCCCAGTCCGCTTCCGCCGGTCTGCCGCGAGCGCGCCTTATCCACCCGGTAGAACCGTTCAGTGAGACGCGGGAGGTGTTCAGGCCCAATCCCCGGCCCGTTGTCCTCGACGCTAAACTCAGCGCCCGCCGGGGTATGCTGCCAGCGTACCGCGATATGCGTCCCTGTCGGGGTATGATTCACGGCGTTATAGACCAGGTTTGAGATAGCGCTTCGCAGCTCATCTTCACTGCCGAGCACTTTCAGCGTGTTATCAACATCAAAACTCAGGGTGTGCTGATTATGACTCAGCGTTTGGGCTTCGCGCTCCACCACCCGCAACATCATCGGCACATCAATGATGTCGTTTAGCGCCAGCGACGGGGCAGCCTCAATTTTTGAAAGCGTCAGCAGCTGTTTGACCAGCCCTTCCATGCGGAACGTCTGTTCCCGCATGGTATGCAGCGCTTTCTCACGCGGCGCCCCCTCAAGCGTTTGCTCCTGCATCATCTCCAGATAGCCCTGAAGCACCGTCAACGGCGTACGCAGCTCGTGGCTGACGTTGGCAAAGAAGTTACGTCTCGCGCCCTCAAGCTGGTGCATCTGGGTAACGTCCCTCGCCACCATCAGCCACTGCCGATCGCTGTAGGGCATCACGCGGATCTCCAGATGGCGACCGTTATTGAGCTTCAGATTGTGCGGGCGCGAAAAATCTCGCTTTTTCAGATACAGCGTGAACTCGGGATAGCGCAGAAGGTTGAGGATGTTCTGACCGTTATCATCCGGCCAGCGCAGGCCCAACAGCTGCTGTGCGAGGCCATTGCACCAGAAGATGGTCCCTTCTTCCGTCGTCAGGATCACCGCGTCCGGCAGCGACTCCGCACCGCTACGAAAGCGTTTGATCAGGCTTCCCAGCTCACGACGGCGCTTTTTATTACGCATCTGCATCTGGTGCAGGCCGTAGAGTAGCGGTTCCCAGCTCCCGCTTCCCGGCGGGGGTGTCATACTTCTGTCGACCCACAGCCACCAGGAAAGACGCAGTAAATTCCAGAAATGCCAGACGAGCAATCCCGTCACGGCCACCAGTAAAAACCACGGCAGATAGCCAAAGATAGCCCCCAGAATGAGGGCCGGAATACAGCATAAGATCAGTTCAAAGACGAGCCTTTTCCATGACAGACGTTCCAGCACGCGTCACACTCCTGTCATTGTTCAGAAACGGGTCGAGAAGCGATAACCCGTGCCGCGGACCGTCTGTACCATGCGATCGTGGCCGCTCAGTTCCAGTGCTTTACGCAGGCGGCGAATATGGACGTCAACCGTTCGGTCTTCGACATAGACGTTAGTTCCCCAGACGTTATTCAGCAACTGTTCGCGGCTGTAAACGCGCTCCGGGTGGGTCATAAAGAAGTGCAGGAGTTTAAATTCGGTCGGTCCCATATCGAGGGGATTTTCACCGGTCATGACCCGGTGTGAGGTAGGATCCAGGCTCAGCCCCTGCATCTCAATCACCTCTTCCACCGCCATCGGTGAAATACGGCGCATCACGGCTTTGATACGCGCCACCAGCTCTTTCGGGGAGAACGGTTTGGTGATGTAATCGTCCGCGCCGGTTTCCAGACCGCGCACGCGATCCTCTTCCTCGCCGCGCGCCGTCAGCATCACCACCGGGATATCACGGGTCATCGCCTCGCGTTTGATATGCTTGATAAACTGCAATCCGGAACCGCCAGGCAGCATCCAGTCCAGCAGGATCAGATCGGGCCAGGGTTCATTCAGCTGGTTCACCGCGCTGTCATAATCTTCCGCTTCAACCGGCTGGAAGCCATTTTGTTCAAGCACGAAGCACACCATTTCACGGATCGGAGCTTCATCTTCTACGACCAGAATACGTCTCGCCATACTTTGCCCTGTCTTATCGTATTTAAGTTACAAGTCTGTAATGCGGCGTCATTATGCGTCAGATTTATGACAGATTTATGAAAAACATTACCACTATAAATAGCAAACTGTTGTTTTATTACAGCGGTTATTTTCCGTTCCACGAACGTTTATAATCCTGCTTTCTTATTATTGCCACGGATCTTTTATGCGCATACTTCACACCTCAGACTGGCACCTGGGTCAAAATTTTTACAGCAAAAGCCGCGCCGCGGAACATGAAGCGTTCCTGAACTGGCTGCTGGAGACGGCTCAGGCTCACGAGGTGGACGCGATTATTGTGGCGGGCGACATTTTTGATATCGGATCGCCGCCGAGCTATGCGCGTGAGCTATACAACCGTTTTGTGGTCAACCTCCAGCAAACCGGTTGTCACCTGGTGATTGTCGCCGGAAATCATGACTCGGTGGCGACGCTGAATGAATCCCGCGATATTCTGGCGTTCCTCAATACCACCGTGGTGGCCAGCGCCGGGCACGCGCCGCAGATCCTGAAAAAACGCGACGGCACGCCGGGCGCGGTGCTGTGCCCAATCCCGTTTTTACGCCCGCGAGATATCGTGCAAAGCCAGGCGGGTCTGTCCGGCAGCGAAAAACAGCAGCATCTGTTGCAGGCCATCACCCGCTATTATCACCAGCAGCATACG
Organism: Enterobacter sp. CRENT-193; assembly: GCF_002787395.1. Classification (NCBI taxonomy): domain Bacteria; kingdom Pseudomonadati; phylum Pseudomonadota; class Gammaproteobacteria; order Enterobacterales; family Enterobacteriaceae; genus Enterobacter; species Enterobacter sp. CRENT-193. The sequence goes on from NZ_CP024812.1 coordinate 4,600,816, forward strand.
GAAGCCTGCGCCCTGCGCGGCGATCAGGCCATTCCGATCATTGCCACCGGACACCTCACCACCGTCGGAGCCAGTAAGAGTGATGCGGTGCGCGAGATCTATATCGGTACGCTGGACGCGTTTCCGGCGCAAAACTTCCCCCCCGCCGACTACATTGCCCTCGGGCATATTCACCGGGCGCAGATCATCGGCGGCTGCGAGCATATCCGCTACAGCGGCTCGCCCATTTCGCTCAGTTTTGACGAAACGGGCAAAGCCAAATCCGTGCATCTGGTGAGCTTCACCGAAGGCAAACTTAGCGCCGTTGAGACGCTCGAGGTGCCGGTCACCCAGCCGCTGGCGGTGCTGAAAGGCGATCTGGCCGCCATTACCGCTCAGCTTGAGCAGTGGCGCGACGCAGCGCTTAATCCCCCCGTCTGGCTCGATATCGAAATCACCACCGACGACTACCTGTACGATATGCAGCGTAAAATTCAGACGCTGACGGAAGACCTTCCCGTGGAAGTACTGCTGGTACGCCGCAGCCGCGAGCAGCGCGAGAAAATACTGCTCAACGCCCAGCGTGAAACGCTTAGCGAACTTCGGGTTGAAGAGGTGTTCGCGCGGCGGCTTGCGCATGAAGAGGTGGACGAGGCCAGACGCACCAGGCTTAACGAGCTGTTTGCCCAGACCCTGCACTCCCTCCATGACGAGGACGAAAACGCATGAAAATTCTGAGCCTGCGTCTGAAAAATCTGAATTCGCTAAAGGGTGAGTGGAAAATTGATTTCACCGCGGAGCCGTTCGCCAGCAACGGGCTGTTTGCCATCACCGGCGCAACCGGCGCGGGTAAAACCACGCTGCTGGATGCCATCTGCCTGGCGCTGTACCACGAAACGCCGCGTCTTAATAAGGTCTCTCAGGCGCAAAACGACCTGATGACGCGCGATACCGCCGAATGTCTGGCGGAAGTGGAATTTGAGGTCAAAGGCGTTGCTTATCGCGCTTTCTGGAGCCAGAACCGCGCCCGCAACCAGCCGGACGGGAACTTACAGGCACCGCGCGTAGAGCTGGCCCGCTGCGAAGACGGCAAAATTCTGGCCGACAAAGTCACGGATAAGCTGGAACAAACCGCCGCACTCACCGGGCTGGACTATGGTCGCTTTACCCGCTCGATGTTGCTCTCGCAGGGGCAGTTTGCCGCCTTCCTGAATGCTAAACCGAGCGATCGCGCTGAGCTGCTGGAGGAACTGACCGGCACGGAAATTTACGGCCAGATTTCCGCCATGGTTTTTGAAAAACACAAAGCGGCACGTAACGCGCTGGAGATGTGCGAAGCGCAGGCCGCAGGGGTTGTGCTGTTGAGCGAGGAACAGCAGCATCACTTGCAGCAAAGTTTGCAGGCGCTCACTGACGAAGAGAAAATCCTGCTGGCACAGCAGCAGAGCCAACAGAAAGATTTTCAGTGGCTTACGCGTAACGACGAGCTGATACGTGAGCAGCAGCGCGCAGCCGCTTCGCAGCAGCAGGCGCAACAGGCTCTGACGGACGCCGCGCCGCAACTGGCGAAGCTCCAGCTGGCGCAACCCGCCGCCCAGCTACGTCCGCTATGGGAGCACCAGCAGGAGCAGACCGCCCGCCTGTCGCAAACCGCAGAGCGAATTGTCGAAGTAAATACTCGCTTACTCGACAGAGCGGCACAGCGCGCGCGTATCCGCAACGGTGCGCAGCGCAACCGTGAACAGTTGCAGACAGAGCACACGGCGCTGACGCAGTGGCTAACCGAACACGATCGTTTCCGTCAGCGGGGACAGGAAATTGCCGGCTGGCGGGCGCATTTTACGCAGCTGAATCGCGATAAAAATCAGCTTGTTGCCCAGGCAGCGCGCATGGCTGAGCTTCGTCAGAAGCTGGCTGAGCTGCCGGAGAGTACGCTGACGCTGACGGCTGAGGATCTCGCGACGGCAATGGAGCAACAGGCACAATCGCGGGCGCTCCGCCAGCGTCTGACTGCGCTTCACGCTCGCTATCAGCCGCTGCAAAAACGGCTGCGCCAGAATGCGGAAAGCGTGCAGAAAGCGCAGGCTGAGCAGGGTAAGCTCAATGAAACGCTGATCCTGCGGCGTCAGCAGTTCAAAGAAAAAAATCAGCACTATGCCGACCTGAAAGCGCTCTGTGAGCGTGAGGCGACAATCAAGGATCTTGAGAATTATCGTGCTCAGCTGGAAGCGGGTAAGCCTTGCCCGCTCTGCGGTTCACGCGAACACCCGGCAGTTGTGCAGTATCAGGCGCTTGAACTGACTGACAATCAGCGCCGCCGCGACGCGCTGGAGAAAGAGGTTGCCGCGCTAAAAGAGGAAGGATTGCTGGTGCTCGGGCAGGTGAATGCGCTGACCCAACAGATCCAGCGCGAGACTGAGGAAGCACAGGCTCTCTCTCAGGAAGAACAAGCACTCACTAAAGAGTGGCTGGAGGTCTGCACCTCCCTGAACATAGCGCTGAATATTCAGGATGATATAGCACTCTGGATGAGCGCACAGGAGCAGTATGAACGCCAGCTGTATCAGCTCAGCCAGCGTCTGACGCTGCAAAACCAGCTCATTGAACAGGAAGGTCAGGCGCGCCAGTACCAGCAGCAGCTGACGGCGACGCGTCAGGCGCTGGCGGCCTCGCTAGAGTCGCTGTCGCTTAGCGTGCCCGATGAAGGGGCCGAAAGCGCCTGGCTGAGCGCGCGCGAAAGCGAATATACCCTGTGGCAGGAAAAACAGGCCCAGCACGGTACGATTCAGGAACGTATTAACGCCCTGATGCCAATCCTGGAGACGCTGCCGGTTACCGATGATACAGAAGCCGACGCGGTTATACCTGAGAAGTGGCGCGGCATCCACGACGAATGCGTGTCGCTGCAAAGCCAGCTCACCACCCTCCAGCAGCAGGAGACGCTTGAGCGTGAACGGCTCCAGCAATCACAGGCTCAGTTCAACGCCGCGCTGACCGCGAGCTGCTTTGCCGATCGGGAGGCATTTCTCTCCGCCCTGCTGGATGAAGCGTCGATCCGCCAGCTTGAACAGCAAAAGCAGACGCTGGAAAACCAGCTCCAGCAGACCACGGCGCTTTCGGTGCAGGCAAGCCAGCAGCTTCAGGCGCATCAGGCACAGCGCCCCGAGGGGCTGGAAACCGATGCCGCAACGCTTCAGGCGCAGTTACATCAGCTGGCGCAACAGCTTCGGGACAACACCACGCATCAGGGGGAGATCCGCCAGCAGCTCAAACAGGACGCCGATAACCGTCTGCACCAGCAGGCGCTTATGCAGCAGATTGAGGAGGCGGCGCGTCAGGCCGACGACTGGGGCTATCTCAATGCGCTGATAGGCTCCAGCACCGGCGATAAATTCCGTAAATTCGCCCAGGGGCTAACGCTGGATAATCTGGTGTGGCTTGCCAACCAGCAGCTCAACCGTCTGCATGGCCGCTATCTGCTTCAGCGTAAAGCCAGCGACGCGCTGGAGCTGGAAGTGGTCGATACCTGGCAGGCCGATGCGATACGCGATACCCGTACCCTTTCCGGCGGGGAGAGTTTCCTGGTCAGTCTGGCGCTGGCTTTAGCGCTTTCCGATCTGGTCAGTCACAAAACGCGCATTGATTCGCTGTTCCTGGATGAAGGGTTCGGCACGCTCGACAGTGAAACGCTGGACACCGCGCTGGATGCGCTCGACGCACTGAACGCCACCGGGAAAACCATCGGCGTGATCAGCCACGTTGAGGCGATGAAAGAGCGTATTCCGGTGCAGATCAAGGTGAAGAAGATCAACGGGCTGGGGTATAGCAGGCTGGACAGGGAGTTTGCGGTGAATTGAATGGGGGACGGTGCGGTCTGATGCCCTCACCCTGGCCCTCTCCCTGTGGGAGAGGGTACAAACATCATAAACGGCAACGCAAGTTGCCGTTTTGCGTTTATTCCGGCCACAGCCACGCCGCGCCTCGCACGCCGCTGGAGTCACCGTGGACGGCTTTGCGGATCGGCGTTTCGCACTCGCCGCCAAATACCCACTGTTTCACCAGCGTTGGCACCGTGGCGTAAAGTCGGTCGACGTTGCTCATGCCGCCGCCCAGCACAATCACGTCCGGATCGAGGATATTGATCACATGCGCCAGTGACTTAGCCAGCCGCATTTCGTAGCGGCTGAGCGCCAGTTCAGCCACCGGATCCTGCTCCTCAACCAGACGCATAATCTCGTTACCTTTCAGCGGCTGGCCGCTCAGACGATGATAATCGGTGGCAAACCCCGTACCGGAGATAAAGGTCTCTATACAGCCCTGCTTGCCACAGTAGCACGGCACTTCGGCGCGGTATTTGAGTTCATCTTCATCCATCCACGGCAGCGGGTTGTGCCCCCACTCGCCCGCGGTGCCGTTGCCGCCAATATGCGAGCGCCCTCCGAAGGCCACGCCCGCCCCGCAGCCGGTGCCGATAATTACGGCAAATACGGTCTGCGCGCCAGCCGCTGCGCCATCCACGGCCTCAGACACCGCCAGGCAGTTTGCGTCATTCGCCAGACGCACTTCCCGGTTCAGGCGTTGACTTAAGTCTTTATCAAACGGCTGACCGTTGAGCCAGGTGGAGTTGGCGTTTTTCACCACGCCGGTATACGGCGAAATGGAGCCAGGGATCCCCATCCCGACTGTGCCCGTCTCGCCCGTTGCCTGCTCTGCCATATCGACCAGGCGGGCAATCGTCTCTATGGTCTGGTGATAATCATCGCGCGGCGTAGGCAGACGGTGGCGAAACAGTTGCTCCCCCTGCTCGCTCAACGCAATGACTTCTGTTTTGGTGCCGCCCAAATCAATCCCAATACGCACAAGACACTCCTCATTATTTTGATTATCAACAGAGTAGAAGCCCGCTTCCCGATTAGCAATGCAAGCGATGCGACAATTCGTTATCATGCCCGCTGATTTAACGACAAGGCCGTGGAAATTATCATGCTGTGGTTCAAAAATTTGATGGTTTACCGTCTCAGCCGCGACGTTTCGCTGCGTGCAGAAGAGATGGAAAAACAGTTAGCCGCTTACTCCTTTACCCCTTGCGGTAGCCAGGATATGGCAAAAACCGGCTGGGTTCCGCCAATGGGTTCTCAAAGCGATGCGCTGACCCACGCCAGCAGCACGGGGCAAATCATCGTTTGCGCCCGCAAAGAAGAGAAGATCCTGCCGACGCCCGTGGTTAAGCAGGCACTCGAAGCGAAGATCTTCAAGCTGGAAGCTGAACAGGGCCGTAAGCTTAAAAAAACCGAAAAAGATTCGCTGAAGGATGAAGTGCTGCACTCGCTGCTGCCGCGCGCGTTTAGCCGCTTTAGCCAGACCATGATGTGGATCGACACCGTTAACGGGCTGATCATGGTGGACTGCGCCAGCGCCAAAAAAGCCGAAGATACGCTGGCGCTGCTGCGTAAGAGCCTTGGCTCATTACCGGTGGTACCGCTGGCGCTGGAAACGCCGATTGAGCTGACCCTGACCGAGTGGGTGCGCAGCGGGACTGCCGCGCAGGGCTTCCAGATCCTTGATGAAGCAGAGCTGAAAGCGTTGCTGGAAGATGGCGGCGTGATCCGCGCGAAGAAACAGGAACTGGTGAGCGACGAAATCGCCGTGCACATTGAAGCGGGCAAAGTGGTGACTAAACTGGCACTCGACTGGCAGCAGCGCATTCAGTTTGTGATGTGTGATGACGGCTCCGTGAAGCGCCTGAAATTCTGCGATGAACTGCGCGATCAGAACGAAGATATCGACCGCGAAGATTATGCTCAGCGCTTTGACGCAGACTTTATCCTGATGACCGGCGAGCTGGCGGCGCTGATTCAGAACCTGGTGGAAGGTCTCGGCGGCGAAGCGCAGCGCTGACAGGCAAAACGTAGGCCGGGTAAGCGAATGCGCCACCCGGCATGCTTTTATTTCAGATAGCGGCACAGATAAGAGGTTGGCTCTGCAACCTGTAAATGGAACTCGCTGTGGCCCGGCACGTTGAAGACCTGCCCGGCACTATATACTTTCCACTCCGTTTCACCCGGCAGCAGGACGTTCAGCGCGCCGCTGACCACCGTCATCTCTTCCGCTTCTGCGGTGCCAAAGGTGTATTCCCCTTCCGCCATTACGCCGACACTGGCGCGGCCAGTGCTGCTGCTGGTAAAACCAATGGATTTCACTTTACCGGAAAAGTATTCGTTACTTTGAAGCATGAACTGGCCCTTATATTTATAGAGAAAAATCCACTATAGGGGCCATGCTCATGACCTGTCACGCAAAATCATTACACCAGTAATTCTGACGCCAGACGCGCCATCAGGACGTTAGAGAGCAGCACCGGAACATCCAGCGCCTTTTGCAATAAATCACGATGCCGCTGATGGAAGCCCAGGCAGTCGAGCATCAGGACATCCGCCCCTCTGTCGATCAATTCCTGCCCAGCCGCAATCAGCTTCGCTTCGCTGTCCCAGAACGGGTTAGCCAGCGCGTACAGCGGGGTGTGCTCCAGCGCAGCCCACTTCACCGTCTGGTTATCCAGCAATTCCTCAACGGGAACGATGACCCCAACCTGATGACCATCAACAATAGAGGCCACCAGCGGGGGGATAATCCGCATCGGTTCGAGCAGAATGGCATTACGCGCGCTGAGTCCTTTAACGGGTGCCGTGCTCATCAGCAAAATGACGTCATAGTCCTGATTGTCGAGCACTTCGATCACGCCCTGTAGCGCGCGCTCGATTTTCTGGCGCGACACATGCGCCAGTTTACCGTCACTGAGTAACGTTGCCAGGGGATCTTCCCCCTCTCCGACCGCGTAGTCTTCCATGACCTCTTCCCGACTGAGCTTCCCTAACAGACTGAGATGCGTAATTTGTTGTTCAGAGACATGCTCGGTTAAGAGCGGTAATACTTCGCTTACAGGCACCACACCAATCGTGAGGATCGCCAACGTCGCCTTCATTTTGATCGCCTTCCGTTACTACCACAACTGCCACACAGGTGCAGGCTCACTACGCTGCACTGTTCATTTATTCAACAAAACAGCACCAAGCGTAGCAGGGGATCTCAACACCGTAGTGTAAAGATCGACTGGCCTTTCCGAATCCACCTGTAATAACTAAATATTAACTGCTGCTTAACATCAGCGATAAGTTAAAAGTGTGATTCAGACACGGTTGTAACGAATTCGGATTCCTGTCAGGACTTCTCAGGATCCTCATAGCGCCGTTTCGCATCCAGCGCTTCCTGTTCGGTTTCATGTTCGCTGATCAGCGAATCAGGTTTAGGGTGATCGGCACGCAGCTGGTACCAGGTTACGGTTTGATCACCATTACCTTTTTCAACGGTAACGATGCGGGCTTCACGTGGATAGGGAGGTCTGGTTGGCATAGCTCATCCTTTTTTTATGTCTGAGCTATGAGTATAGACGGCTGTTAGCTGGCGCAAGCCAAACGCAGGGCGGTAATAATCTGAATCGCAACTTTTTCGGGTGACGCCGACGCATCCACAACGTGGTGTGCCGCCTCGCGGTACAGTGCATCGCGTTCGGCGAGGACCTCGCTGACCTCTTCACTCAGCGGTTTCGCGGTCAGCGCCGGGCGCTGCCCCTCTTCCGGAAACGCCTCCAGCCGCCCCACCAGCGTAGAGACCGGGGCACAGAGGTAGATCACGACACCCTTTTCGCGCATAAACTGGCGGTTATACGACGCCAGGATAATGCCCCCACCGGTCGCAATCACGGTTGACGGCGCGGTCACCGCTTCCAGCGTGGCCGTTTCACGCGCACGAAAGCTCTCCCAACCCTCATCTTCAACGATATCGGCGATAGTCTTACCCGCATTCTCCTGAAGCCAGTGGTCAGTATCGACAAACTGACTCTGGCACAAACGCGCCAGCTCCAGACCAACGGTGGTTTTCCCACAGCCGCGAGGGCCAACTAAAAAGATGGGTGGGCTCATAACCAGGTGTTCCCCTTGCTGCCGGATAACTGAAGGCTGTAAAGAAATGATTGCAGTAGATGTTGCGCTAACTTTACTGCAAAGCGGTACGGAATGACAAGCCTGTGGAAGCCACACTGTACCACAAAACCGCCCGGAGGTGGGCTACGCCGGGCGGCGCTTCACTTCCAGCAGCCATTTATCCAGCTCGGCGGCAAACTGCTGGCGATCGCGCTGCGACAGGCTGTCCGGCCCACCGGTTTGCACGCCGCTGGAACGCAGCGTATCCATAAAATCACGCATGGTGAGCTTCTCCCGGATCGTTGCCGGAGAGTAGCGCTCGCCGCGCGGGTTAAGCGCCGCGGCCCCCTTCGCCAGCACGTCGGCAGCCAGCGGGATATCCGCCGTGATCACCAGATCTCCTGCGTCACACAGGCGTACTATCTCGTTATCCGCCACGTCAAACCCGGCCGGAACGCGCAGAGATCGGATGTATCTGGAGGGCGGCACGCGGATATTCTGGTTCGCGACCAGCGTTAGCGGCATCTGCACGCGCTCGGCAGCACGAAATAAAATCTCTTTAATCACATTCGGACACGCATCCGCATCAACCCAAATCGCCATCGTCTCTCCCCATTATGATTCTGGCGACTATTGTCGCCTGCATTTCGTTGTTAAGCTATCAATGAGAGATAACAACGCATAATAACGGAGAGACGTGATGGATAAGAAAATCGGGTTTATCGGCTGCGGAAACATGGGCAAAGCTATCCTCGGCGGACTGATTGCCAGCGGGCAGGTGCTGCCGGGGCAGATTTGGGTCTATACCCCATCCCCGGATAAAGTCGCGGCGCTGCGTGATGAGTATGGTGTCAACGCTGCCGAAAGCGCGCAGGAAGTGGCTCAGGTGGCGGATATTGTCTTTGGCGCCGTTAAGCCGAATATCATGATTAAAGTCCTGAGCGAGATCACCTCCAGCCTTAACAAAGAGACCCTGGTGGTGTCGATTGCCGCAGGCGTGACCCTCGATCAGCTCGCCCGCGCGCTGGGTCACGACCGTAAGATTGTTCGCGCCATGCCAAACACCCCGTCGCTGGTGAATGCCGGTATGACCTCCGTTACCCCGAACGCGCTGGTCACATCTGAAGACGTGGCAGATGTACTGAATATCTTCCGCTGCTTCGGCGAAGCGGAAGTGATTGCCGAACCGATGATCCACCCGGTGGTCGGCGTGAGCGGCTCTGCCCCGGCGTATGTTTTTATGTTTATCGAAGCCATGGCCGATGCTGCCGTATTGGGCGGAATGCCGCGCGCGCAGGCCTACAAATTTGCAGCGCAGGCGGTGATGGGCTCGGCCAAAATGGTGCTGGAAACGGGTAAGCATCCGGGCGAATTGAAAGATATGGTGTGCTCGCCGGGGGGCACAACCATTGAAGCCGTGCGCGTGCTGGAAGATCGCGGATTCCGCTCCGCCGTGATCGAGGCGATGGAAAAATGCATGGAAAAATCAGAGAAGCTCAGTAAGTCCTGATGCGCTACGCCGGGCGTCAGGCGGCCACTTCGGTGCGGCCCCGTCCGGCATTTTTGGCTTTATAGAGGGCCACGTCCGCCGCCTTTAGCCATTCACGATAGTGGGTGAACTGCGCCCCCCAGGGGGCAACCCCAACGCTGATACACAACCTCGCCGTTGGTGCTCCGTGCAGCGGCATGTTGACCAGCCGTTCATGGACGCGCGACATCGCTGCAATCGCGCTGTCGGCAGGCGTGCCGGACATGATCACCGCGAACTCATCCCCACCAAAGCGGCCAATATAATCGCCTGAGCGCAGAGTCAGCTGAAGCTGGCGCGTGATGGCAACAATCGCTTCATCTCCCACGTCATGCCCCCAGGTGTCGTTGATCGCCTTGAAGTGATCGATATCAATGAGCAGTATCGTCGCCTGTCGATGGCTGCGACGGCAGGCCTCAAATTCGTAACGCAGCAGCGTTTCCCAGTGACGGCGATTGAACACGCCGGTCATTCCGTCGCGGGTACTCATCAGCTCAAGCCGACGCTTATGCTCTGCCAGCCGGATCGCCGTGCGGTGGCTGAGCCATGCAAACAGCATGGGGTAGACCACCAGCACGGGGAGCGTCAGCCACAACGCCAGCGGTGCAGAGGTCAATAGCACAGGAGTACCCGTGGATTGCACGGTGAGCAGAGCAGACAGGGCAAGCAGCGCCAGTCCTGTCAGAAATAAGCGACATCCCCCCGATCCCATCATATTCATGCCGATCATCATGATCAGCGCCGCCGTTGGTAGCGCATTGAACCCTGTTAGCCCCATCCAGACACCGGCAAGAATGGCATCGATTTTCAGATTAACAATTTCACTGCTGTGGGGTTCAGCCGAACGAAAAGCCAGCTGCCAGGCCAGTTGGGGCCAGACAAAGACCCAGCCCACCAGCAATAACCACCAGACGCCGGAAAGAAACTGGCTCACCAGAACGCTGGCAAGCGGAACAAATATCGCCGCCAGACCAACGATGCGTGCCAGCCGTATTCGCCGGGCAAATCGCAGACCGGAACGGTATGAATCATCCTGAGAAAGCTGCTGGTGCCACGCTTCCCGAATGTTCTCGTGACTGTCATAAAACTCATCATTCATCATCTTTGGGAATATTCTGAAACATTTTCCCAAATTATAGAGAGGGGGATAGCGGGGAAAGTATGAAATTTTGGGTGAGCCACAGCCGTGACTCACCCGTTAGCACTACGCCTGTTTTTTCAGGCACGCGCTCATGAACTTGCTGCGATCGTCGCCTTTCAGCATCTGCTGTGTCGCCTGGGCATTGCACTCGCGCATTTTTTGCTGCTGCGGGGTCAGGCTTTTTTCACCGGGTTTTGTCGCACCATTTTTTAGGCAGTCGCTCATGTACGTTTTACGGGCATCCCCTTTCAGGCTTTGCGATGTCGCCTGTTGGTTACAGGTCGTCATGCGTTGCTGCTGGGGCGTCAACGTTTTCTCTTCCGCATGTGCTGATGCCATCAGACACAGGCCAGAGAGCAGGGTAATCAGTATTGTTGTTTTCATTGCACCATCCTTTATGTGAAGTTCCACGTTAAGTCTGGTTCGTTACGAAAAAAAAACCACCCTGCGCACCTGATTTTCGCCGGGCTTCGCGGTTATTTCAGCCCTGTAGCGGCACAATGATCATTATCCGGTTTCGCCGGCAGGGAGGCGGTAATTAATAGCAGAAATTATGCGGTGAAAACTGTGCTCTGTCTCAATTTAATTTACCCTGAAAAATTTGTAAAAATAAAAACAGAGCGACGCCAGGCATCCTGCATGACAATTCTGTGGCATGTCATTTCACCTCTGGCCGGTTAACTGCGAGGATGCCTCAAAAGCTTTTTTACGTATTGCTGAAGCAGCTCCGCATCCTCTGCGGGAACCTGTGAATCAGGGCGAGCTTTTTCCAGCGCGCCTTCAACGTTGTCGATCAACGCCTCCTGCTCTGGTTTTGCCATCTGTCGCAGCAGCGCCGTCACAACGATTTCCAGCGCCTCGACCTGGGCAACCAGCTCTTTCGACTCTTCTTCCTTTTGGGCAAGCTTAACCAACAACTCAGCAATGAGATTTTTCATGGTGCTATTTCCTTATGTGATTTCCCCTGAAATTAACACCCTCACTGAATAATGAAAAGCATGGATTGGCTTTATCTTATGCAAAAGTGACATCGCTGCCAAAAAAGATATTTCGGGGAGAAAGCGAAACGTTTTTCTAAAAGAAAGACGCCGCATTTCGTTATATAAAAATGCGGCGTTCATAAGAATAAATAATATATTATCGTGTTTACCGGGCCGACTTTGCCTCAGCGATTCGCCTGCGACGGCGTAAGGCAAAGGCCAGTTGAATAATATTCAGCAGTACCACCACCGCCGTCGCGGCAAATACCCAGCGGAAACCCGCCATCGCCGAGACCGAGGCGCCAATAAGCGGGCCCGCTACGTTGCCTAAATACATGAACGACTGGTTGTAGCCAAAAATGCGGCCGGTTACCTGGTCACTGGAATATTTCACCAGCAGCGTCTGAACAGCGGGCAGCATGGCGCCATCCGCGAAGCCAAGCAGGAAGCGCAGGATGCCCAACTGAAGAGGTGTGGTGACGAATGACATGGCAAAGAAAAGGATCACCGCAATGATGAGCGTTGCCATCAGAATACGTGCCGTACCGATCCTGTCGCCCAGTTTCCCCAGGCGCGGAGCAGACATCAGCGCCGACACGCCCGGCACGGCGGCAATCATCCCGCTCAGAAACGCAATGTTGCTGCTGTCCGGCGCCATCGACTTGATAAACAGCGCCAGAATCGGCCCCACCGAGCCGTTACAGAGCTGGATCACCATCGTCGTCACAAAGAGGCTAATCATCAGGCCAGGATAAGGCAGCGAGGCGAAAACCGCTTTTCCGCTCAGGCGTTCGGATTTGCTGACAACAGGCCGCCCGCCCTCTTTAATCAGAAAAAGGGTGACCAGAAAGCTAATCGTCAGCAGGATCGCAGTAATGATAAAGACCGCACGCAGCCCGACATGGTCCGCCAGGAAGCCGCCGAGCAGCGGGCCGCCAATGACCCCGCTGATCTGGGCGGTGGAAAGCGTGCTGAGCGCCCAGCCGCTTCGCTCACGCGGTACCTGTGAGGCCACCAGCGCCATGGCATTCGGAATGTACCCGGAGGTCAGCCCCATTATCGCCCGCAGAATAAACAGCTGCCAGACGTTGGTGGCGAAGGCCTGGAGCAAAATGGCTATCGCCATCCCCAGCGAGGCGCGGAGCAGCATCAACTTGCGCCCCTTGCGATCTGCCAGGCTACCCCACATCGGCGACACAATGGCGGAGACCAGAAACGTCACGCTGAACGTCAGGCCGGACCACATGGAGAGCGCTTCATGGGAAGTGACCCCCAGCTGCGACACATACAGCGGCAGGAAGGGCAATATCTGGCTGATAGCCAGTCCGGTGAAGAAGCAGCCGAACCAGACTGAAATGAGGTTAACTTTCCAGGATTCCATAACAGAAATAGTCTTCATTTTTAGGCGAATTCGCCGACAGATTAGCAAGTTACGCGCAATGACATAGCGCCAGAGATGCGGCCTTGCAGACTTTGGTGTTTTATCTTCCCAGTCATCATATTTGTGAAATAAGTCACAATTTATCCAAATTTCGGCGGAAGATTATGCTTCATCGACATAATCCATATCCGCGCATTCCCAGATGGAAATGGTTGGCATGGGCGGCATTATAGTCCGGTCCCAGACCGTTACCGTAATAACCACAGCTTGCCGAGAGCAGCGCCTGTAGCCAGGGCTGCGTCTTTTCCGCTTTCCAGCCGTTTAGAACGGTAACACGCTGTCCGTTTGCCAGCCTGAAAGCGCTGATATCCAGCGCATCCGCCGTGGCATGTTCGCTGCGCCGCGCATCCGGGCGGCTGTAGATATTGCGGCAGGCAAAGCTGCCCAGATGTTCAATACGCGCAAGCTCGCTTCCCGTCCAGGTTTTGGTGAGCGGCCGGGCCTGCTGGCTGACAAACAGCGCCGAACTTAACGCCAGCGGGCAACTGGCAAGAAAGCTGCTGTTCAGACTGACCGGGCCAAAATCACGTACGCGCACCACGTTACTCAGTGGACACTCCCCGGCGCTGTCAGCGACCGCCTGGGTACGGATAAGCCGACGTTGGTTCGCCTGCGTTAACAGGCTTTCGCACGCCTGGGGGGTTAAACGCCGAAGTTTAAACTGGGTTATTTTTCCGGGCGGATCGTCAAGCGTAAGCGGCACGAAAGGGTTGTACTGCGACGGCAACCAGCGGTAGCCCACCGTGACGATCCCGGCAATAACAATAAGAATAAACAGACCTTTTCCTTTCACGCGCCCCCCTTCAGCATCCCTCAAAACATTATGGCAGAAGGCCGCGAAACCCGCCGGGCATCGTGGTATGTTATTGGCTTTTCGTCAGACTGGAAGAGAGTGAGATGGCAAAGCAGCGCGTAGGTATTGTCTTTGGGGGAAAATCGGCAGAGCACGAGGTGTCATTGCAATCGGCTAAAAATATCGTTGATGCGATTGATAAAAGCCGTTTTGACGTGGTGCTGCTGGGCATAGATAAACAGGGCCAGTGGCATGTTAACGATGCCAGCCAGTATCTGTTACACGCTGACGATCCGGCGCACATCGCCCTTAATCCTTCTGATATCAGCGTCGCAACGGTTCCAGGCGTGGTACAGGGACAGCTTATCGATGCCGGGAACGCGCAGGCGCTGGCACAGATTGACGTGGTGTTTCCTATCGTTCACGGCACGCTGGGCGAAGACGGCTCCCTGCAAGGCATGCTGCGGATGGCGAACCTGCCGTTTGTCGGTTCCGATGTGCTGGGCTCTGCCGCCTGCATGGATAAAGACGTCACAAAACGTCTCCTGCGCGACGCCGGTCTGAATATTGCGCCGTTCGTGACGCTTACTCGTGCCAACCGCGATAAACATAGCTTCGCGCAGATCCAGGCGCAACTCGGCCTGCCGCTATTTGTGAAACCAGCAAATCAGGGCTCGTCCGTTGGCGTCAGCAAAGTCACCAGCGAAGCGCAGTTTAACGAAGCCGTTCGTCTGGCCTTTGAGTTTGACCATAAGGTGGTGGTTGAGCAGGGAATTAACGGACGCGAAATTGAGTGCGCCGTACTGGGCAACGACTTCCCGCAGGCGAGTACCTGCGGTGAAGTAGTGCTGAACAGCGACTTCTATTCCTACGACACCAAATATATTGACGACAAAGGTGCCCAGGTTGTGGTCCCCGCCGCGCTCGATCCTGACGTTAACGACAAGATCCGCGCGATCGCCGTTGAAGCCTATCAGGCGCTGGGATGCTGTGGGATGGCGCGCGTCGACGTGTTTCTGACGCCGGATAACGAGGTGGTGATTAACGAAATCAACACCCTGCCGGGCTTTACCAATATCAGCATGTACCCGAAACTGTGGCAGGCCAGCGGGATAAGCTATCCGGAACTGATCACCCGCCTGATTGAACTGGCGCTGGAGCGTCACGCCGCTGACAGCGCCCTGAAAAGCTCCGTTAACTAACGGTTAGTCGGTTTTCTCTGCCGTCGTCGTCTCATCGGGGCGACGGCGGATAATGAATCCCGCCAGCCAGAAACTGATTACCCAGGTCACCAGCCCAACCGCATAGGTTTGCCAGCCTTTCGCTTCAAATCCCAGCAGCCCGACAACACCGTTGAGAATAAAGATCAGCCCGATCGCAAAGGCGTAGTAATGCCAGTCACGGCGTAGTTTGGAAGTGAGCTTCATGACAACTCCGGCAGAAAAAAAACTATCCTCTCACAGTTTGATAAAGGCGTCTGTGGCGGATACGTAAATTCTGAAAAGCAGCGCAGTTTCACTTATGTTATCAATTTGTGACGTGATGCAGAATTCGACAATCCAGGAGAAATCCTGAACCGAATTTCCCACGATTCTGATATTGACAAATGCTATGACCTGTCACACTCACCCTGTACGACGCGTATTAAAACAGAGTGATATTTTCGGGAGGTCTTATGGCAGACTTTACATTGTCGAAACCGATTTTTGGCGGAAAACAACCAAAAACCTCCACGGCGGGGAATATTGCCTATGCCCTGTTTGTTCTGTTTTGTTTCTGGGCAGGAACCCAACTGCTGAATATGCTGGTGCATGCTCCTGGCGTGTATGAGCATCTGATGCAGGTGCAGGATACAGGCCGCCCACGCGTTGAAATCGGTTTAGGCGTGAGCACCGTATTTGGACTCATTCCCTTCCTCGCGGGCAGCATGGTTCTGGGCGTGATTGCCCTCGTCCTGCGCTGGCGCAATCGCCACTGATTACAGTCTCATACAGCGTGCCCGACGATCGTCCACGCGTTTCGCGAACCAGGCGGTCGTCAGGTTACGCGTGATCTTCGGGCTTTCCAGTTGAATCCCTGGCAGAATGGCTCTGGGTAATGCCTTTCCACTTTTCTTCTCGGCCAGCGCAAAGACCTGCTTATAGAGATCCGTTTTCTCAAACGCCAGGCTGTCGCCCTTCTCCAGCTGTCGGCGAATGTCGCTGTTGCTCATTTCCAGCTTCGTCGAGAGTTTTCGCACCGCACGTTCGGTGGTCCCAGCCTCACTGCTGCCGTATGCAATGAGATCGCCATCCAAAGCGAGCTTCACACCGCTGGCGCGGCTTACCGCATTCTGGAAGGCTGCATTTCGGCTGGCATACCAGCCCGCATTAAAGTCGGCAAAGCGATACAGCGGTTTATCGTAGTTGGCCGGATAATTCAGCAGGTGATACGTCCCAAACCACAGCCCACCGCGCAGGGAGAAGACCTCCTGACGCACCGTACCATCGATATCCCACGGATAGCCGTCGGTATGCTTTTCCGCAAATGCGATACTCACCTGCATCGGACCGCCGGTATGCACCGGATTCAGCGATCCAAACAGCTTCTGCCCCATCGGCACCATATTGATGAAATCATCGAAAATGGCGCTAAGCTGCTTCTCGGTTTTCACCGTATCCAGCCGTTCGCTATAGCTTTTACCGTTTGGCGAGGTGATTTTAAGGGCGGTATGTACCAGGAAAACCGGGATATGCATCGATTCGGCCCGGCGGTCGATCTCTTTCCAGGCGATTTTGTTCAGGCCAGGCACAACAGGATCTGACTGATACATCGATTCCTGCTGCGCCACCGCGAGCACCGAGCAGATATTCTCTTCGGTAGGCGCGATCTTCTGGCTTTTGAAGGTCGTTGCCAGCGCATCAGCCCACTCACTGCGATCCTTCACGCTGGCGGGCATCTTCTGCCGCACCACGCTCGCCACATCCACAGGCTTCTCCCCTTCTTTGAGCGGGGCAGCCCCTTTTTCGGCACAGCCCGCCAGCACGAAAGCGGCGAGTAACGTCAGAGGTAATGCACGTGGTACGGCAAATGGCATAGCAATTCCTTTTTAACCTAATGTATGGGTGACTTCCTGCACGTCCTTATCGTCCAGCTCACGCTCGAAACTGCGTAAACGTTTGTAGATGGACATCAGCTCCACAAGCGTAGTCCAGGAGCTAATCAGATACTGGAACGAACCGCGAACCTGACCAAAGACGTTGGTGATTTGGGTCATCAGACCGAGCGTAATCGTACCCGCAACGATGGACGGGAACAGCAGGAACAACCCGAAAACGTTATCAACCTGAAGATAAAGAATGCGCGCGATATTGAAATACATGTAATGGAAATAGAGGCGGAAGTAGTTACGACGTACGGCGCCAAACAGCTCACGCACGGTAGGCGGTGACGCACGGTTGGCATCGTCTTCACCATACACCAGCTCTTTACGGTAGGCCGCTTCCACGCGCTGGTTTTTAAACTCCAGCCCCGGCAACTTGATCCCTACCACCGCCAGCAGCCCCGTTCCCATCAGCGACCAGACAATCGCGGCAATCACCAGGCCGTAGGGCAGATGGCCGACAATCGGCAGCTCCGGAACGTGCGACGAGAGCGTCACCAGCACCGGCAGGAAGGCGATCAGCGTCATGATGGCGTTGATAAAGCTCACGCCCATATCTTCCAGAGTAGAGGCAAAACGCATGGTGTCTTCCTGCACACGCTGTGCGGCACCTTCGATATGTCGCAGGTGCTGCCAGTGCGCCATATAGTGTTCGTTCATCGCGGTACGCCAGCGGAACACATAGTGGCTGACGAAAAAGTTATTCATCACGCCGATCACCACGGCGATGAGGGCGATGCCGAGGAAGATCCCCACCTCATGGTAGAACTGGTTAATGGTCACTTTATGCGGCGAACTCAGCGCCGTCTGGATCAGATCGTAAAACGGCGCATACCAGGCGTTGACCGCTACGCCCACCTCAACCAGGAACCAGGTGACAAAGATGATTAACGACGTGCCGAGAATCGACCAGTATTGCCAGCGGTGAGGAGAATAGACAAACCAGAACATGGCAAAAAGCCCTACGCAGAGCACGTAATAAGCGTAGAAAAGCAGATAGCTCATGGACCAGAAGCGCGCTGCGCTAATGGGAATATCGCCCGTTGCCCCCGTAAGACGGGTCAGCCACGCGCCGCCACCGGCCTGCCAGAAAATGACAGCCAGCAGTGCCCAAATAAATGCCGACAGGAAAAAGGGCCCCGGCTTTGGGAAAAAAGACTTAAACATTGTGCTTCCTTCTTGTTGTTATGGCTGTTGCTGTGTTCAACATATCGCCACACGAAACCTTGCCTGTACCAGCCTCCCGGCTCAGGCAAAAAAGTGAGACCTGCGGGTGAATTATTAGTTCGCTTCCCCGTTTTCAAGAATTGTTTCGGTGCGTTTCATTCGCAACAGCGATCGTAGCGTCTATCATACGGTCGATGTCACAAAATGGGAGCCACGCTGCAAGTAAATTGTTCAAATTTACCCACGGTTACGTTTTTCTCGCTATCGTTATGCAAATCGGGCCATTGCCCGACGCCGATTAGTAGTATAACTACCCGTAACTTTCCTTATTCACTTGATGGATGCTTTTCGTTGAAACGTTGTCTGCTCTCTATCGCCGCGCTGTGTGCGGTGAGCCTGTCCACCGCCCAGGCAGCCCAGCCTCTGACGGCCCCGGTTCTGGCCTCTGACATTGCCGATCGCTACGCGAACCTTATTTATTACGGCAGCGGTGCGACGGGAATGGCGCTGGTCGTGATCGACGGTAACCAGCGGGTGTTTCGCAGCTTCGGTGAAACACGACCGGGAAATAACGTTCGTCCGCAGCTGGATTCCGTTATCCGTGTCGCGTCGATAACCAAGCTGATGACCAGCGAAATGCTGGTGAAACTGCTCGATCAGGGCGTGGTGAAACTCGACGATCCGCTCAGCAAATATGCGCCGCCCGGCGCTCGCGTTCCGACATATCAGGGAACGCCGATCAGACTGGTGAATCTGGCGACCCATACCAGCGCCCTGCCGCGAGAACAGCCCGGTGGCGCTGCGCATCGCCCTGTCTTTGTCTGGCCAACCCGTGAGCAACGCTGGAACTACCTGAGCACAGCAACCCTGAAATCGGCCCCGGGCTCGCAGGCTGGCTATTCTAACCTGGCGTTTGATCTGCTGGCCGACGCTTTAGCGACGGCCTCGGGTAAGCCCTACCCTCAACTGTTTGAAGAGCAGATCACGCGTCCGCTCGGGATGAAAGATACCACTTACACCCCCTCCCCGGACCAGTGCAAGCGTCTGATGGTGGCGGAAAAAGGGGCCAGCCCGTGCAATAACACGCTGGCCGCCATTGGCAGCGGTGGAGTTTACTCTACGCCTGGCGACATGATGCGCTGGATGCAACAGTTCCTCTCATCGGATTTTTACGCGCGCAGCAATCAGGCCGACCGCATGCAGACGCTCATCTACCAGCGTGCTCAGTTACGTCGCGTCATTGGCATGGATGTACCCGGTAAAGCCGATGCCCTCGGCATGGGCTGGGTGTATATGGCGCCAAAAGATGGCCGACCGGGGATTATTCAAAAAACCGGTGGAGGTGGCGGATTCATCACCTATATGGCGATGATTCCGCAATCAAACGTAGGTGCTTTTGTGGTGGTCACCCGGTCGCCAAATACACGCTTCGTGAATATGAGTGATGGCGTAAATAATCTGGTGGCCGAGCTGAGCGCCAATAAAGCGCAGGTGCTTACGGCCTCTAACTGATCTCAATAGTCCGTGGGCAAACGGTTGATACTGACCAGTTTGCCCCGGCTCATATTGATGTAGTTCCCCTGACGCAGCGCCGCCAGAACCTCCGCAACGACCGAACGAGAAATACGCGTGCTACGCTGAATATGATTCATAACACCAATTTTTGAACGTAGCGCGTCATCCCACTCGGCCATATTCAACAGCATCGCCCGAATTTGGCTATAGGAATTATTTCCAATCAGCTGTATATCACGTTTTCCCAGTAAATGGTTTAGCCATGACAGCCAGCAGAAAGCTTCTTGCCAAACATGCGCTTCTTGAATAAGTTCGCATGCAGTAGAGGCAGGCAAATAAAATCCGGTACAAGGTGTTTGTGCAATCAGAGAATATTCAAGATAGTTGTCATTTATCCATGCGCTTAAACCGTGGATATACGGTGCCCGCGCAATACCCATAAGTAATTCGTCTGATTTACGGTGGACGGCAGTCAGACCGGATTGTATGACAACGGTCAATGGTTCATCATCATTATTGCCGGTAGTTATTAATTGTTGTGGTTCGGTCTTAAATGGGGTACCGGCGATTTCCAGACACTTAATGAGCCGGCTTAATTCAGAAAGTGGTTTCGCATTAACGTTCATGCATACCTCAAGTCATCTGTATCTGTCGGTTCTTTATTATTTTTAAAGCACATAAAAAAGCGGGGGCAAAATCCCCCGCGTTTTTTTCTTACCAGGTATATTTCACACCCAGGTTTGCTCCCCAGTTCTGGTCAACGTCGCCGCCGCCCAGATAAGTCGCATCAGTGTAAGCACTGAAGTTTTTCGTGAAGCTGAACTGAGTACCCAGTCCCACGCGAACCGCAGAGCCTTCTACGCCGTTATCAATGCTGTCGTTGTTGATATCAGCATTGTTGTCAGCATCGTCATACACGTAAGCCAGTTTGAAGTAAGGCGTTAATGCCTGCTCGCCGCCGTAGTTGAAGGTATAACCTGCATCCACGCCGACTTCATAACGCATACTGTCGTAAGACTGACCATCGATACGCATGTCGTTGCTTAACTGGTAGTCATCACCGGACTGGAACAGGCCAGAGATCGCCGCGTAAGGCGTGACGTAGCCAGACAGGTTTGGTTTCCAGTCATAGCCCAGTTTCATCCCGAAACCAACGGCGTCAGTCGTGGTATTACCGTCAACATACTGACCATTGCTCATGGTGGCAGAGAGGTCGTTGTTGAAGCGGGTGTAACTCAGTGAGCTGTCGAGGAAGATATCGTTCATGAACTTCGCCGACGCGTAGATCATCGCAGTCTGGCTGTCCTGATCGACCTGACCCGTACGATCGCTGATATCACCTTTCGCGAAACCAGCCGCACCACCGACAATCCACTTCGCATTATTACCGTCGATCTGAGTGTCCAGACCTACCATAATGCCGCTTACGTCCTGATCGTAGCTAACGGTGCCATTATCCGCGTCAAAGTTGCCGCCGAAATAGCTCACCCATGCGCCGCCGTTATCTGCCAGGCCATGACGGCTGTTGGTCAGACGGGTACCCACGGTATCCTGTTGCAGATTCCAGATGTTGGTATTAGCAGAAGGAATGCTCAGCGCCATGTTGGCGTAGTCAGTCAGCTCTTCCTGCTGGAGAACAACGGTGTCGCCCTTCTGCTGCGCCTGATAGGTGTATGCACCTAAATCAGCTTTATTTGCCGCAGTAAAGCTGGCAGCGGTATCCGCGTTATTGTCATAGACGCGAATGATCTCTTTGTTTTTGTAGTCAGCTACGGAGCCTGCGCCGGTCGCATCGTCGATGCGCACTTTATAGTTACCGGCAACGTCACCGTTCACCGCCAGATGACCGTCAGAGTTCAGCGCGACAACACCATAGTCGTAGTCCGCTTTATTGCGATCGTTGGTGATATACCGTGCGTTGTTCAGGTCGCTGTTCAGCACATAATCGCGGCTGGCAACGTTGAGTACACCGCCATCGGTCAGCACCATATTGTGCGTATCAACCTGACCCAGACCCAGCGCCAGCTCTGCACCGTTGTCCACGGTAATGGTGTTGGCATACAGCTCAGCTGTCTCTTCAGTCAGTGCCGCACGGCTGTAGCTATCCAGATACAGGCTATCGGTTGCTACCGCGCCGTTGTCGCCGATGTTCAGGCTAGACGCATTGGTCAGGGTGATGGAATCCGCCAGCAGGCCGGAGTTTTCAACATTGACCTGAGACTGGTTGTTCACCGTCAGCGCGTCGATGTTGGAGATCTTACGGGTATCCCACTCGGAACCGTTATCCAGCGCCACGTTGAACAGGCCGCTCTGATAAACCTCTTCACCTGCAACGTGACCGTTGCTATCAAAGGTAGAATCAGGCCAGATGCTGTTTGGAGAAAGTGCATGCCAGTCTACATTGCTGTAGCCTTCACCATACATCTGCGCCGTGCCGATGGCCTCAACGCTGGACTGCGCGGCACCCACCCATTTACTGCCGTTGGTCAGCGTGACATCCAGCTTGTCGGTATCATCCCAGCCGTTGGTAGTTGGGTTATAGATGCCGTCATCGGTGGTATCCGTTGCCGGATCGCCATTCTCGTAGAAGTTGTTATCAAAGGTGCTGTAGAAAAGGATGTCGCCGGTAATGGTAGAGTGATCGAAGGTAGCGGTGGTCTGCATAGCGTTATCAGACGCGCCAGCCACAACGATCAGCGCCGCATCATCCGCAGCCGTGGCGTTGGTTTCACCGTAGTCGCTCGGCTTCGCCGTTTGACCGTAGAAGCCGCTGGTACCCAGATCGCTGTACGCACCGGAGGTCAGCACAGAGTCTTTCACCACCAGCGTATCGGTAAAGACATTGCTGCTGTTAGCAACGCCTTCAACACCGTCGTATGGCGTGTTATCCAGATCCTGGTAACCCTGCGTCAGCGTGATACCCGCAACGTGGGAATTGTTCTGAATAACGATATCAGATTCAACGTCCAGCGTGATGGCGTTACCCAGATCATAGGTGTCCAGATAATGCGTTTCAGTGGTTTCGCCATTGACGACATCATACGCGTAATGCTCGTAGGTATCGTTGATGGTGGAGTTATCAACGGTCAGGCTAAAACGATCATACTGGGTATGAGCGGTGCCGTCAGTATCTACGCCATCTGCACACGTCGTGGTCATACACTCTGAGGTGATCATGCCATTAATGGTGCTGTTAGAAATACTCAACGCGTTCGCACGGCCATTGACACCATCATCCAGATAGTATGTCGAAATAACTCCGTTTACGGTTGATTTATTGACGACCGGATAAATGTCACCATCATGTGTGGCATCTGAATAATTCCAGTCAGCATAACCATAATACCAGGGCGTGGACGCAGTATTGTCATATCCAAAAGTATTATATGTCGTGCCGGATATATCTTTCGCATTGGCCTGAGAAGCGATAGCCAGTGTGCAGGCTAATGCAAGTTGTGATACAACCAGTTTCTTTTTCCATGTTTGCATTGGGTCATCCCTCCTCAGGGACGTAAGCAAGTTTGTCCATCAAATCATTTAGCAACATTAAATTGCGGAAGGAATTATGCAGTTTCACTTCGAAAAGGTTCAATGAATGATTCCATTAAGTCCGTATTGAGACAAATAAGCTTATAAACCCACGGCAATATCAATCATTATGAATAAATATTATAAATTCAACTGATTGCAAACTACTTTAGTTGCTTCGACACATATAATAAAAAGCAATTAATCATTTATATTTATAATCCCAAACCAATATAGAAGCCTCACCAATATTACACGCCACGCTGAACATCAGAATAAGATTTATAATATAGACTAAATACATGCTGCGTATATTAGTCGATTTCGAAAATCTAAAAGACAACTTTAGTAAAACACCGCTCCCTGCTTTCAGGTACACTATACCTCTTTGTTCCACAAACATCAGGCATACCATGACCGATTTAATTGCACGTCCCCGTCGCCTGCGCAAGTCACCCGCACTGCGCGCCATGTTTGAAGAGACAACACTGACCTTAAACGATCTGGTGTTGCCGATTTTTGTTGAAGAAGAGATCGATGACTACAAAGCCATCGACGCGATGCCGGGCGTGATGCGCATTCCTGAAAAGCATCTGGCCCGCGAGATCGAACGCATTGCGAATGCGGGCATCCGCTCGGTGATGACGTTCGGTATCTCCCACCACACTGACGCGACCGGCAGCGATGCCTGGAAAGAAGACGGCCTCGTGGCACGCATGTCGCGCATCTGCAAAGAGAGTGTGCCGGAGATGATCGTCATGTCCGATACCTGCTTCTGCGAATACACCTCTCATGGCCACTGTGGTGTGCTGTGCGATCACGGCGTGGACAACGATGCGACCCTGCTGAATCTGGGCAAGCAGGCGGTGGTTGCCGCCGCCGCGGGTGCGGATTTCATTGCGCCTTCTGCGGCAATGGATGGGCAGGTACAGGCGATTCGCCATGCGCTGGATGCCGCGGGCTTCACCGACACCGCCATCATGTCCTACTCCACCAAATTCGCCTCCTCTTTCTACGGTCCGTTCCGTGAAGCAGCGGGCACGGCGCTGAAAGGCGATCGTAAAACCTATCAGATGAACCCGCTGAACCGCCGCGAAGCGATTCGTGAATCTCTGCTTGATGAAGCCCAGGGCGCTGACTGCCTGATGGTGAAACCGGCTGGCGCGTACCTGGATATCCTGCGCGACATTCGCGAACGCACCGAACTGCCGCTGGGCGCCTACCAGGTGAGCGGTGAGTACGCGATGATCAAATTCGCCGCGCAGGCGGGTGCCATCGACGAAGAGAAAGTGATCCTCGAAAGCCTGGGGGCGATCAAACGTGCGGGCGCGGATCTGATCTTCAGCTATTTCGCGCTGGATCTGGCCGAGAAGAAAATTCTGCGTTAATCCGCTTTAGCGCCGGGTGGCGACTTCGCCTTACCCGGCCTGCTCTCTGCGCTAATCTTCACCAAACTGCAATACAAACGACATCTCCTCCTTCTACTGTCTGGGCAAGACGGCAGGAGGAGTGATCAATGTTTAGTCTCGACAGCGTTCTTGATGACCTTTGGCCTCAGGCGAGGCCCGCACCCTGGCAAAAAAGTCTGTTAAAAAGACTGCTTCACGAAGACGAATTTCAGCAGTTTGCCGCCAGCCACCGTCACCTGAAAGGGCTGGATATGGTGGATCAGGTTCTGGAACACCTTGATATTCACTGCTCCGTTTCCGCCCGCGATCTCGAACAAATCCCCGAACACGGCCCACTCATTGTGATAGCGAACCACCCCACTGGCACGCTGGATGGGCTGGCGTTGCTGTACGCCGTTTCCCGCGTGCGCCGCGACGTCAGGGTTGTTACCAACAGGATGCTGTCCCACCTTGAGCCCCTCAGTTCATTGTTTATTCCCGTGGATAATATGGGCGGCAGAACCGCAAAAGCTTCGCTGATACAGATGGAGCAGCACCTGCAAAACGCCGGTGTGCTGATCTTCTTTCCGGCGGGCGAAGTTTCCCGCCCAACGCGCAAAGGCATACGCGATAAAAAATGGCATCCGGGCTTTATCAAGCTGGCTGGCAAATTACGGGTGCCGCTACTTCCGGTACATATCCAGGCGCACAACAGCCTGCTGTTTTATGCCAGTACCCTGGTCTCGCCAACGGTATCCATGCTGCTGTTGATGCAACAGATGTTTCGCCGCCGTCACAGTCAGTTGCCGATCAAAATCGGCCAGCAGATTGCCTGGAATGACCGGTTTAGTTCTACCCTTTCATCGCGTGAGATGGCCGAGCAGTGTCGTCAGCACGTGATACGTCTTGGCAAGGGATTGCCTGGCGTCTTTAAAACCCAGTGCGCCATTGCCCGCCCGGAAGACAGGGCCACGCTGAAGCGCGAACTGGCGCAGGCCGAGTGTCTGGGAAAAACGAGCGATGGTAAGGCCATCTATCTTTGGCAGCGCAACGGGCAGGAAGAGGCGCCTCTGCTGCGCGAGCTGGGGCGGCTGCGCGAGATTGCCTTTCGTGCAGTGGAGGAAGGCAGCGGGAAGCGGCGGGATACGGACAGCTACGATGATGACTATCTGCACCTCATTTTGTGGGATGACGATGACCTGGAGATTGTCGGCGCGTACCGCTTTATGCCAACGGCCATGCAGGTGGAAAAGCGCGGCGTCGAGGGATTGTACAGTTACAGCCTGTTCCACTACGACGAAAAAATGCAGGACATACTGGAGCACGGCATTGAGCTGGGGCGCAGCTTTATACAGCCGCGCTACTGGGGACGTCGCGGTCTGGACTACCTGTGGTCAGGCATTGGCGCCTATCTGGCGCGCTATCCACATTACCGTTACCTGTTTGGTCCGGTGTCCATCTCCGGCGGCTTACCGCCTGCCGCCCGGGATCTGCTGGTCGCGTTTTATCGTCTCTGGTTTCCGGCCAGCCACCCGTTAGCCGCCTCGCGTCAACCCTACCCGGCGTCACTCCCGGACGTGCTGGCGCAATTTGGCGGGGTGGATTACGTGGAAGACCTGACAAAGCTGAAATCCCTGCTCGGCAATCTGGGCTGCGGTATTCCGCCGCTTTATAAACAATATTCCGAGCTATGCGAGCCAGGCGGCGTGCAGTTTATCGATTTCGGCAGCGATCCGGCGTTCAATAACTGTATCGACGGGCTGGTGCTGGTGGATCTGTGTTATCTGAAGGCGAACCGCTATCAGCGGTATATAGAGGCGCACTTAATACCCTCCCCCCTGCCCTCTCCCTAAAAGGGAGAGGGTGAAAACCGCACCGGTCAGTCCCCTCGCCCCTTTGGGGAGAGGGTTAGGGTGAGGGGCTCAAACCGCACGGTAGAACGGCTTATCCCCCAAAATCGTCGCCCGCTGCATAATCCTTCGCTGCGGCAGGTAATCCGCATTGGCGTAATGCTGCGTGACGCGGTTATCCCAGATCGCCAGATCGTTCTCCTGCCAGCGCCAGCGCACCTGAAACTCGGGTTTCGTGATATGCGCAAACAGGAAGCTGAGCAGCGCCTCGCTCTCTTTCTCCGCTACGTCCACGATACGCGTGGTAAACCCTTCATTCACAAACAGCGCCTGCTTTCCGGTCACCGGATGCGTACGCACCACCGGGTGCAGCAGCGGGGGATGTTTTTCGACCGCATCCAGCCAGCGCTGGTGCTCCTCTTCCGTTTTACGGTACTTATATTCCTGGAATGATTTTTTGAAGTCATGCTCCGCCCGCAGGCCGCTCAGTAGCGTCTGGAGCGGCGCGGAGAGCGCCTCAAACGCTGCGATCCCGCTGGCCCACAGCGTATCGCCCCCCGTCTCAGGCAACAGCTTCGCCGCAAGAATCGCCCCGGCTGGCGGTGTGTCGATAAAGGTCACATCGGTATGCCAGTTATCGTTATCCGGCGGGTTATCGTTGTGGGTGTCGAGGACGATAATCTCCTCCACCCCTTCCGCATGCGGATAGACGGGGTGGATATGCAGGTCGCCAAAACGCAGGGCCAGCGCGCGCTGCTGATGCGGGGTAATGGCCTGTTCACGCAGGAACACCACCTGATGACGCAGCACCGCGTGGTACAGCTGCTCAAACTGGTTATCGCTCAGCGGACGGGTTACGTCCAGGCCCGACACTTGCGCGCCAATGTACGGCCCCAACGGGATAATCGTCAGACGTTCACTCATTGTATTTCTCCATGCCAGGGCGTCAGGCGACGCTGTAGCGCGCGCAGTCCCAGTTCTAATCCAAAGGCGATCGCGGCGATCACTGCGATCCCTGCCAGTACCACATCGGTCGCCAGGAACTCTCCCGCCGACTGCACCATAAACCCAAGGCCGCGCGTGGCGGCTATCAGCTCTGCCGCCACCAGCGTAGACCAGCCCACCCCAAGGCCGATGCGCAGCCCGGTCAATATCTCCGGCAGCGCGCCCGGTAAAATGACGAACAGCAGGACCTGCGCGCGGCTGGCGCCGAGCGACTGCGCCGCACGTATGCGTACCTGCTGCGCACTCTTTACGCCAGCCAGGGCCGACATCGCGACCGGCGCAAAAATCGCCAGGTATATCAGTAAGATCTTTGACGTCTCCCCGATGCCAAACCAGATCACCATCAGGGGCAAGTAAGCCAGCGGCGGGACGGGACGGTAAAGTTCTATCAGCGGGTCGAGAATGCCGCGTACCGTCGGGCTCAGTCCCATCGCGATCCCCACCGGAACGCCAATAATGACCGCCGCCAACAGCGCCACCAGAATACGCGTCAGACTGGCACCTAAATGCTGCCAGAGCGTGGCATCCATAAAGCCCTGCGGCCCGGCGATAGTAATCAGTTTTTCCAGAACCTGGCCTGGCGGGGGCAGAAACAGCGGGCTGACCCACTGCTGCGCGGCAACCGCCCACCATACCGCCAGCAACACCACCAGCGTGCTGACGCTTAAAGTGAGCTGGCGAGAGAACGGCCAGCGTAAGGCAAGGCGCGTCCGCCGCGTTTTTTCACTGAAAACAATGCTCATGAGAACGCCTCCCGTTGCTCAAACACGCGGCTTAAGACGTATTCACGCTGTTCAATAAACAGCGGATCGGATTTGATGCTGCGTACCGGTTCTCCCGCCACATAGCGCCGGGCAAACTCAAGCGGCAGGCGCTCCAGCACGCGTCCCGGCCCCGGTGAGAGCAGCACCAGCTCCGTCGCCATAAACACGGCCTCTTCGATATCGTGGGTGATTAACAGCACCTGCTTGCCGGTTTCGTGCCACAGGCGCAGCAGCAGGGTTTGCATCTGCTCGCGGGTGAAGGCATCCAGCGCCCCGAAAGGTTCGTCCAGCAACAGCAGCTGTGGGTTAGCCGCCAGCGCACGGGCGATCCCGACGCGCTGACGCTGCCCGCCTGAAAGCTGCCAGATAAAGCGTTTTTCAGCCCCCTCCAGCCCAACCTTTTTCAGCATATCGCGCGCCGTATTCAGGCGCTGTTCACGCGCTACACCGGCCAGTTGCAGACCAAACGCAACGTTTTCCTGAACGTTTCGCCACGGGAGTAACCCTTCGTTCTGGAAAACCACGCCGCGCTCTGCGCCCGGCCCCGTGACCCGTTTCCCTTCCAGTTGGATCGAGCCGTGCTGATACGGTACAAACCCGGCGATCAGGTTCAGCAGCGTCGTTTTCCCGCAGCCGGACGGTCCCAGCACCACCAGCAGTTCACCGCTGTCCAGCGTCAGGTTGATCGCTTCCAGGGCGGGTTTGCCGCCGTAATCGGCAGACAGGTTTGTAATGTTCAGCATTGCAGCCCCCTTATTTCACAAAGCGATCGGTCACGAACTGGCTGTAATCCGCCGCCACCGCAGGCACTTTGCCCTGCTCTTTCAGGAACGTCGCAGTGTCAACAATCGCTTTGCTTACCGGCCCGTTCAGCTGCTGGACCTGCTGATCAGGCGTCAGATAGGTGTTGCCTTTTACCAGCCCCGGCACGTCAGCTTCCGGCACGCCGCTCAGACGTGAGAGTTTCTCCAGGTTGGTGGGCTGTTTCAGCCATTCATCCGGGTTGCTGATGTATGGCTGCTGTGCGTCGATGGCGCTTTTGGCGAAGGCTTTCACCACTTCAGGGTGTTTCTCGGCAAAGTCCTTACGTACCACCCAGACATCTAGGGTTGGCGCGCCCCACTGCCCCACTTTTTCGGAGTCGGTCAGCACGGTGCCCTCTTTTTCCAGTTCGTTGACGGCGGGCGCCCAGACGTATGCTCCGTCGATGTCGCCACGCTGCCAGGCGGCAATAATCGCCGGAGGTTGCAGGTTGATGATCTGCACCTGGCCGGGCTTAATGCCCCAGTGTTTCAGCGCTGCCAGCAGGCTGTAATGCGTGGTGGAGATAAACGGCACTGCGATGCGTTTGCCGATCAAATCTTCGGGTTTCGTGATGCTTTTCTTCACCACCAGCGCTTCGGAATTTCCGAGCTGCGACGCCAGCAGGAAAACTTCAATCGGCACCTGCTGGCTGGCGGCCACCGCCAGCGGGCTGGAGCCCAGGTTACCAATCTGCACGTCGCCCGAGGCTAACGCCCGCACAATCGCCGCGCCGCTGTCGAACTTGCGCCAGTCGACGTTCGCCCCGCTCGCTTTGGCGAAGGTGTTATCCGCCTGCGCGACTTTCGCCGGCTCAGCGGAAGTCTGATACGCGACGGTGACGTCCACCGCCTGCGCCTGAAATGCCCACAGCGCCAGTGCGCCGAGAAGTGTGATCCGCGATGAAATTGCCATAATGTCTGCTCCCTTGTTGTTATGAGAGCAGTATTTCCGGCGCGAGAATTTTGATAAAGGAATAAAAAAGAATCGCTAATGACGATTCGTTTTTAGAAAAAAAGCGGGAAAGGATAGTGAATTTTGTGCGGTTGTTTCGCCGGGTAAGGCGCAGCCGCCACCCGGCAAAGACCTCAGCGCTGAACCGTCAGCGCAGCAATATCTTTCGGCGTGGTCCGGCAACATCCCCCGATTAATTTAGCGCCAGCCGCCAGCCACTGCGGTAAATACCCCGCCAGCGTCTCGCACGCTTCACCGTGGTGATGCCAGGTTTTGCTCACCGCATCATAATGCTCGCCGGAATTCGGATAGACCACCAGCGGCAGCGATGTCAGGCTGTGCAGATGCGTCAGCGCCGAGGTGGTGTTTTCCAGCGCGATACAGTTGATCCCCAGCGCGACAACCTGCGGGTAGTTTTCCAGCGCAGAAACGACATCCCGCAGCGGCGTTCCGTCACTCAGGTGCTCGCTGTCACGCAGGGTAAATGAGAACCATGCCCGGGCGCGGGGATACGCCGTCAGCAACGCCGCCAGCGCCTTAATCTCAGTGAACGAAGGCAGCGTTTCACAGGCCAGCAAATCCGCGCCCGCATCCAATAGCGCCTCTACACGCGGGCGGTGGAAGGCGGTGAATTCTTCAGCGCTACGCACGTAATCGCCGCGATACTCGGAACCATCGGCCAGATACGCGCCGTAAGGGCCCACAGATCCCGCCACCAGCAGCGTGCCTGCATTTGCGTTCTCAGCCAGGTACGCTTCCCGCGCTTTGCGTGCCAGCTCTACGCTTTTGCCAATCAACGCCCGGGATTGCGACTCGTCCAGCCCGCGAGCGGCAAAGCCCGCGGGTGTCGCCTGATAGCTGGCGGTGATCGCCACCTGTGCCCCCGCGCGGTAGTAGTCGAGGTGTACGTCACGGATCAGCTCCGGGTTTTCCATCAGCACTTTAGCCGACCAGAGGCTGTCGGCAAGGTTACAACCGCGCGCTTCCAGCTCCGTTGCCATTGCCCCATCCAGCACGACAAACGGCTGGTTTTCAAGGAGAGCGGTAAGCGGATTATTCTGCGACATGTTCAGGCTCCTGCGTGGTCAGGTTTCGGGTCAGGTAGTACGCACCATAACACAGGGCGACAAACGGAAGCCCGCAATAAAGGGCAATACGCTGGCTGGGGTCAAACCACAGGCCGACGCAGGCCACCAGGCAGAGGATAAAGCCAAGCACGGGCACCAGCGGATACCATGGCGCGCGATACTGCAACGCCGAAAGCGGTTGCCCGGACTGCACGTGACGGCGACGAAACACAAAGTGCGACGCGCAGATGCTGATCCACACTGCCACCACCGCAAAACCGGAAATGGCTGACAGCGCCACAAACACCGTATCCGGCGCGACCACGCTGGAGAACAGCGCCAGCACGCCGCCCAGCATGGAAACGGAGAGCGCCGTCAGCGGCACGCCGTTTTTGTTGACGCGGGCAAAGCAGCGCGGCAGCGTTTTCTCGTTAGACAGAGACCACAGCATACGGCCAGAGGCGTACAGGCCCGAGTTCGCCGCCGAGAGGATCGCCGTCAGGATCACGAAGTTAAAGATATCCGCCGCATACGGAATGCCGACCTTTTCAAACACCAGCACAAACGGACTTTTCTCCACGCCAGCCTGCTGCATGGGGATCAGCGCCGCCAGCACAAACACGGTGCCAATAAAGAAGATGATGAGCCGGGCGATGGTGGTGCGAATAGCAACCGGAATAACCTTGTGTGGGTTTTCCGTTTCCCCTGCCGCGATGCCGATAAGCTCTGTACCTGAGAAGGCAAAGTTGACCGCCACCATGGTCATCAGGATCGGCAGACCGCCGTGCGGGAACCAGCCTTCGGCAGTAATGTTGCTCAAGCCCGGCGCCGGTGAACCATCCTGCATCGGGATAAAACCGAAGATCGCCGCTCCGCCGAGAATAATGAAGGCGATGATGGTGATGACTTTCACCAGCGAGAACCAGAATTCCCCTTCGGCGAAGAAACGCGTGGAAATCACGTTAAGAGCAAAAATCACCACGCAAAAGACGACGCACCACGTCCAGACGGGAACCTGCGGGAACCAGTACTGCATACAGAACCCGGCTGCGGTAAAGCTCGATCCGAGCGCCACCGTCCAGGTCAACCAGTACAGCCACGCCACGGTATACCCTGTCGCCGGGCCGAGATAACGAGCGGCGTAGACGTGGAACGCCCCGGTTTCCGGCATCGCCACGGAAAGTTCCCCCAGGCATTGCATAACCAGCCAGACCACCAGCGCACCGATAAGATACGCCAGCAGCGTGCCCGCCGCGCCAGTTGTCGAAATGATGTATCCGGTATTGAAGAATAACCCTGTGCCGATAACGCCACCCAGCGAGAGCATAATCAGGTGGCGGGTTTTCATGGTGCGCTTAAGCTGCCCGTTTTGTTGTTCTGTTTGCATATTACCTTCTAAACGTATGGACATCTAAACATCCAAAGAAGGGTGTTATACCGCGATTGTTAACAAAAAGCCACCCGGCACGACTTCGGCGCAATTATTGGTAAATCCTTAAATCAGTTCTATAGTCGACACAGTTTCTTCTTCACCAGGACTCACTATGCGATTTAACGGACTGACCAAAGGTTTCTTTATTCTCATCCTGGCCCTTGTAACCTGGGCTTTCTTTGACGTGCTGTCACCCTATTTCTCGGCGATTCTGTGGGCCGCGATCCTGACCATCATTTTCAACCCGGTGAAAAACAAGCTGCGTACCGCGCTCGGCGATCGCAACGGGCTGGCTTCCCTCCTCACACTCGGCATTATCTGCCTGATCGTGTTTATTCCGTTGATGGTGATCCTTTCCTCGCTCGCGGTGGAACTGAACATGGTTTACACCAAGCTGCAACAGAACAACACGCAGTTCCCGGAAGTCATCGCCGGTATCTTCAACCGCCTGCCGGACTGGGCCAGCGGCTTCCTGGCGGATCACAACCTGACCAACGCCGCGCAGATCCAGAAAAAGCTTTCCGATGTCGCGTTACAGGGCGGACAGTATCTGGCGGGTAGCGCGTTCCTGATTGGTAAAGGGACGTTCGGCTTTGCTATTAGCTTCGGCATTATGCTGTACCTGCTGTTTTTCCTGCTCAAAGACGGGCCCTATCTGGTGCGCCAGATCCTCGACTCGCTGCCGCTGTCTGACTTCGTCAAACAGCACCTGTTCGCGAAGTTTGTCGGCGTCTCGCGAGCCACGGTAAAAGGTACGGCGGTCGTGGCGGTGGTTCAGGGTACGCTTGGCGGTATCGCCTTTGCCATCGTCGGTATTGACGGTAGCGTACTGTGGGGAGCGCTGATGGCGTTCCTCTCCCTGGTGCCCGCCGTCGGCTCGGCTATCGTCTGGGTTCCCGCCGCCATCTTCCTGTTTGCCACTCACCAGCTGTGGCAGGGTCTGTTCATTGTGGGCTTCTTTGTCATTATCGTCGGGCTGGTGGACAACCTTTTACGTCCGCTGCTGGTGGGCAAAGACACCAAAATGCCGGACTACCTGATACTGATCACCACGCTCGGCGGTATGGAGCTGTACGGCATTAACGGCTTTGTGATTGGGCCGCTGATTGCCGCCCTGTTTATCGCCTGCTGGAACCTCTTCTCCGGCCGCGACCACGCAGGCAACGCCGAGGAGCTGGACGCAGATTTTATCGAAGAAGGAAAAAATCCTCCGGATCTCTAACTAAACGCGTTTTGACAGGCGGCCCGGTGCCGCCTTTTTTTTCGCGATAAATCAGGGGTTTTCTATAATCTTTAATGAACGCTCTTCCACATTTGTCGTAGAAGGATCCAACAGGTGCGAATCGCCACGATCACAAACTGGGCCTATGGTGTCACGGTGTGCCTGACCATTGCTTCCGGTATCGTCATGCTGATGGCTTCCCATGCCGACAACGTAGAACGTCAGGCTGTTAAGCAACGACAAATTTTTGACCAGCTTACGGAAGAGATTGAAGCAGAAACCTGGATGCTCTCCGACTTAGCGCGCCTTTACGCCATCAAAAAAGAGCCCGATGTGCTGAAAACGTACCAGGCGAAAGAAGGCGAACTGAAGAATATCGAGCGCAAGCTGGGCCAGTTAAAAGATACGGGCGCAACGGGCGAAGAGCTGGCGCTGCTGTACGAAGGGCTGAAGATTGTCGATGACCTACAGGATGAACAGCAGGCAGCAATTGCCAGCGTCGCCCGGGGGGAGGAACAACAGGCCATTGCGTTACTCTTCGGCAAAATCTACGAACTTGAAATGGAACGCGCCCAAAGCAAGATTGACCATTTTCGTGTGCTTCTGGATAAGCGCATTATCGCCGATGTCCAGGCAGCGACCAACACGTCAAAAACCCTGCGTACCGCCTCTGAAATGATGGTCGGCCTGACCGCCCTGCTCTTCTTATTCGTGATGGGTTTTATTCTCAAGCACCGCGTGCTGCGCCCGGTGGTGCGCCTCAGTGATGTGGTTCACCGGCTGGCCTCACAGGATTACGCCGTCGAAACGCCAAATTTCAACCAGGTCGATGAGATAGGCGATATGGCGCAGGCCATTCGCATTTTCCGCGAGAACGGGCTGGCAAGGCAGCGGCTTGAAAAAGAACGCGACGCAGACTGGGCCATCCGCGAGCTGCTCGCGCGAATGACCCAGCGCTTGCAGGGCTGCGAGAACGTTAGCGACGTGATTGAGGTGGCAGAGCTGTTTGCTCCCAACATTGCGCCGGGTGTCGCCGGGCGTCTGTATATTCTGGATCGAAACCCGTGGGAGATGCGCTGTGCGGCGGAATGGTTATCTCCCCAGGGAGAAAAAAATGCTTTCCACCCCGATCAATGCTGGGCCATACGCCGTGGTCAGAGCCACCCACCGGTCAATGGCGAGCCGGATATCGGTTGCCAGCATCTGCCTGAATCACAAAAAGACAGTTCACTCTGCGTGCCGCTCATTGCGCAGGGGGAAGCCATTGGTTTGCTGTCGTTTCAGAACATCACGCCTGAAACGGCACCGTCCCGCGCCTATCTCGAATTAATGGCGGAAGCCCTGGGTCTGGCGCTGGCCAACCAGCGTCTGCGCGATGCCCTGCTGGAAAAAGCGCTATTCGACCCGCTCACCGGCTTGCGTAACCGCCACCACCTTGAAGATACCCTGCGCACTCAGATAGCTCAGGCGATGCGCAATGATGAACCGGTGAGCTGCATGATGATCGACATCGATCACTTTAAAAGCATTAACGATCGCTTCGGCCATGAGGCTGGCGATCATGTGATTAAGAGCGTGGCGACAATTGTTCAGCGTGCCATGCACGATGCCGGCCTGGCCTTCCGCTTTGGTGGCGAAGAGTTTCTGGTGCTACTTACGGGTGCGGATGAGGAAGCGGCTCACGCCTGCGCAACGGAGATTTATAACGGCGTCCATACGCTGTCGCTACGTTATGGGCTTGCTGAGATTGGCCCGGTAGATGTGTCGATCGGGATCGCCAGTTACCCGCAGCACGCCCAAAGCGACGACCTGCTGCGCGCGGCAGACGTGGCGCTCTACCGGGCGAAAGAGCTGGGGCGCTCGCGGATCGTCAGTTTCAGTATGCTGGAGGCGGGTTAAGCGAAACTCAGTGCCAACGACGTCAGAGGTACGCGCACTCTCTTATTCCCTCACATTGAGGGTGCGTTATCATTCTTTGTACAAATAAATTCATCTTAACGATGCCACCATTGATAAAAAATGGGGGTGCGTAAATATATCAATAAATCAAAGCGATCATTTTTTAAACTCGGGTGGTTTATTACACTAAGTTTTTATGTTTTAAAAAACGTAAGCTTCAGCCAGCGGTCTGCAATCATGGGGCAAAATACAGCTATCATTTTGATTTTTATGATTTTAATCAAGTAGCGTTTGCAAAAAGGCGTGGCGTTCAACAAAATAGACAAACTTATAGGATAAATAACTTATAATTCTTATACTTCTGTTAAAAAGAGGAGGCCAATATGCGAATAATCCTAATGCTGTGCTGCTTTTTGGTACAAAGTTTAAGCTGGGCTGGCGAACTGCCAAAGCCTGTGGGCAAACCCATCTTAACCATTACCGGTAATATAGAAAATACGAACGAAAATGGAAATGCCGTTTTTGATATTGCCAGCCTTGAAAAACTGGGCATGGTGAGTTTCCAGACGACCTCTCCCTGGTATAATGGCCGCACGAAGTTTGAGGGTATCCCGATGCGCAAACTCATGGAGTATGTGGGTGCAAAGGGTTCTGTCCTGAATGTGATTGCACTCAATGATTACACTACCGTCATCCCTCTCAGCGACTTCCAGAAATACAACGCCATCCTGGCTTTAAAGGTCAATGGCGAATATATGCGCATCCGCGATAAAGGTCCGTCATTCATCGTCTACCCTTATGACAGTCTTCCTGAACTTAATAATCAGATTTATTACTCGCGATCGGCATGGCAGGTCAGCAAAATGAAGATTGAATAGTAGTTCAGGAGAACATAATGAACAGGATACTGGTTGGTATCATTTTTTCTCTTTTTATCACTACGGGATATATAGCATTTCTTGTTTACGATCGTCAGCAAGAGTTGCAAAAATTGACTCACTACACTGAGTCCTGGTCTGTAGCCCAACTGGTATCTGAATATTACCGATTTGAATCATGGATTGGACTGTACGCAACCGAGACTGATGACGTTACGGTAGACCAGGTTCGCATGCGCCTGGAAATCATGCTGAGCCAGAATGATTTATTGAAAGAGGGCGGCCTGGGTCGTTATATAAACAGCGAAAAAGCGCATCAGGCGCTCGCCTTACGCCTGGAAAATATACTGAACTATCTGGATGGTCATCTTGAGAAAATGAGCCGTTCAGAGTTAAAGCTCTATCTGAAAAATATGCATTCACTGGATGCCCCGCTAAGCCAGCTTTCATCCACGGCTTTAACAAAAGATGTTAATACAATCAATGAAACCAACCTTAAAATACAGGTTCTGTATTATATTTATTCGGCACTTTCGCTGTTGCTGGTTATTTTAAGCTTCATACTGGGCTTTTTGATTATCTATCAAAATAAAAATATCCTGAAAGCCCATATGCAGGTGAAAACGCTGGCTGAAGAACTTCAGCTATCCAAAGAAACCCTGCAAATCCAGAATACAAAACTGGAATACGATGTTTATCATGACTCCCTTACCGGCATGAAAAACCGTCTTTTCTTTTGGGATGATCTCAATAAACTTAATCTACAGGCTGAGAAAAAACATATTTCGGTCACGGTGATGTTATTCGATTTAGACCGATTCAAAGAGGTGAATGATACCTACGGTCATGATACCGGGGATTTACTGTTACGTGAGGTATCCACGCGCCTTAATGCTTTGGGCCGCTTTTCAGAGACATTTTATCGTTTGGGCGGCGACGAATTTGCGTTTCTCTCCAGTGGCTTAACCGAAGCCGCAGCCGTTTCACGCGCGCGAGAAATCAGTGATAGCATCAGCAAGCCCTATACAATCAATAATCAACTCATAAAAATAGCCACCTGTGTAGGTATTGTTTTATCGGATAACGAACGACGTTCAGATTACCTTTATAAGTTTGCCGATCTGGCGCTCTATGAAGCCAAGAAAGAAGGTTCTCAGCAAATCAAAGTCTTCCGCCAGCGAATGCTACAGAAGTTGCAGGAAAGCAGAACCCTTGAAAATGATATGGCAAGAGCAATAGAGAATGATGAATTTGTTGTTTATTACCAGCCTATTGTGAATTCCGTCAGCAAGGAAATTTACGGCTATGAAGCGCTTATTCGCTGGATGCATCCTGTAAAGGGAATGCTTGCCCCGGATAGCTTTATTTTCGCCGCTGAAAAAACAGGCATGATCAACGAGATAGGTAAAACCGTACTTAAACTGGCCTGTAGGGAAGCGGTCTCCTGGACTGTTCCGGCCAGGATCTCCGTCAACGTCTCGCCTGTTCAATTGGGCAGCAAATCATTTATTAATACGGTGCAGTCCGTTCTGGCTGAAACCGGGCTCCCGGCTAACCGTCTTGAGTTAGAGGTCACGGAGTCATCCCTCTTCAGTGACAGAAATAACCCCATTGCGATTCTGAAAAAACTCCGCGCACTGGGCGTAAGAATCTCCATTGATGATTTTGGCACGGGCTATTCGTCGCTCTCCAGACTCAGCGAACTGAATTTTGATAAAATCAAGATCGATAAATCTTTTGTCAATCCGATATCTACGCAGGAAGATGCGCTTAATATTGTGAAGCTGATTACCGGTATGGCTAAAAGCCTTAATATGGGCGTCATAGCTGAGGGCGTTGAGACCGAAGAGCAGCTTGAGCGGCTTCAGGCTCTGGGTTGCGAGCTTGTGCAGGGATATCTTTTCAGCAAACCACAGCCTCAGGTCGACAGTAAAATCAAGAGCGGCCAGGAATGAGTCCCTCTCCTCAGCCCGATACCAACCGGGATCACATTTTTCACCCCTGGGTATTCACTGACAATAAACAGGTGTTATCATTCACCCCGTAAATATCTATCAACTCAATCCGAGGCTTTGATGCTGGAGAATGTAATCATCCGATAATCAGCTTCCCGACCATTCCAGGCCGGACTGATTATCAATGCGCTGAAACCGTATGCGGACACCGCTGTGTGTTTGCACGTTTTGCCCATGATGATTAAACAGGTTTTCCAGTATGAATTTATCCCGTCAGGAACAACGTACCTTACACGTTCTCGCCAAAGGTGGCCGTATTGTGCACGTCCGCGATACCTCCGGCCGCGTCACCGCCGTTGAATGCTATAGCCGCGAAGGACTACTGCTGGCTGACTGCACGCTCGCCGTTTTCAAAAAGCTCAAAACCAAAAAGCTGATCAAATCCGTTAACGGTCAGCCCTACCGCATTAACACTACGGGGCTGAACAACGTTCGCGCTCAGCCTGATAATCGTTGAGGAGAGGATGATGGATATCCCACGTATTTTTACTGTTAGCGAAAGCGAACACCGCATTCATAACCCGTTCACCGAAGAAAAGTACGCCACGCTTGGCCGTGTGCTACGCATGAAGCCAGGCACACGCATTCTCGATCTCGGCAGCGGCACGGGAGAGATGCTTTGTACCTGGGCACGTGATTACGGTATTACCGGTACCGGTACCGGCATCGACATGAGCCAGCTCTTCACCGCGCAGGCCACACTGCGCGCAGAGGAACTTGGCGTCAGCGAACGCGTCCATTTCATTCATAACGACGCGGCCGGCTACGTCGCGAATGAAAAATGTGACGTGGCGGCCTGCGTTGGCGCAACCTGGATTGCGGGGGGCGTAGCCGGGACAATGGATCTGCTGGCAAAAAGCCTCAAGCCCGGGGGAATAATGCTCATAGGCGAACCGTACTGGCGTCAGGTACCCGCGACGGAGGAGACAGCCCAGGCCTGCGGCGTCTCGTCGATTGCAGACTTTCTCACTCTGCCCGGTCTGGTTGCGTCTTTCGATCAACAGGGCTATGACCTGGTTGAAATGGTGCTGGCTGACCAGGAAGGCTGGGACAGGTACGAAGCCGCGAAATGGATGACCATGCGGCGCTGGCTGGAGGAAAACCCAGATGATGACTTCGCGCAGGAGGTTCGGGCGGAGCTGACGATATGTGCGATACCTCTTTACTTTAAACTCACCGTTGCAGTCACAGATAAGAAGCGATCCGTCACACGGCTTAAGCGACGAATCGATGACAAGGAGCGCATCCTTCATGATGCCGCACCTGTAGATAGTCTCACCAGCTCGCATGTAGTACGTAGCGGCTGGTTTCTGGATAAGCACCTCATCAAGTGACAGGCGCGTTTCAACGTAATCAGCAGCTGGACTCGGGAACCCCATAACTCACCTCCGATAATTACTGTATATGCATACAGCATTATCTATCGGCGGTATCGATCAATAGTCTTTATGGTGCTACACTTCAGACCTTTCCGAATTCACTGATTTTTATCATGTTAAATTTTTTAGGGTTGCCTAGTCAGCATTGATGCTGCCAGTGCATTTATCAGAAAGAACCGTTCTACGCAGCAGCGCAGATCACCAGAATTAGGTGGCGTTAGGATGAGTTTTTGTCTTGCCGGTCAAAATAAAGGCAGCATGTTATGGCATGGTTAAAAATGATTTCATGTCAATTATTTACTAAAAATGTCGTAAGATGATATCATGATAAAACACTATTCATTAATAATAGATACTATGGAATATATCAACCTTTTAATATTGACATTAATAATATTCATTGTAGTTTTTGTTTTTTATCCTAAGAGTGCAGATGAAAGCACCGCCAAGCCTGATTCAAATATTAACTTCACAATTAGGTCATCATTCGATTTGAAATATGATGATTGCATAAAAAGATTGCCAGCTTTAAAAGAAGACTTTGAAGGGTACGCAACGTCCTTCAATAAGGAAATGGACGGCTTTTATGCAAAAAATAATTCTGACTTATACTATGTTAGGTGTAATAAGTTGTTAAATAAATTAGAATATAAGCAAGGTAAGTAGAATGAAAGTGATAAACTTGATTTTCCCTGCGCTGTTAAGCATGTCAATCCCCATTGATATGCTTAACGGTTATGTATTGAATACATATGATACTGGGGTGGTTTCGCAAATATACAAATCATTCATTATATTAGTTTGCTTTTCCATTTTGATAATAAAAAAACCTTTAGTTGTATCATGGTATATCTCCGCAGTAATATTCCTTGTTTGCGGCTCGGCATTTGTGCTCGCGTTAAGCGGAGGTGGAGAAACAATATCTGAAACAGTGCAGATAGCAATAAGATGCATGATGTTCTTCATCGTAATGACAACATTAACATATTTAAATCCAAGTAAAGAATTTATCGGAAAAATATGTGCAATACTGCTTATATTGCTTTTTGTTAATTTCTTGCTTGGTTTCTTTGGCTTTGGGTATTCTTCATATGGCAACGAACTAGTATCAGCTGGTGATAGCATGGGCGTAAAAGGATACTTTTACTCGGGAAATGAGCTTTCCTTCGTTATTATGATTTTCTCATTATTTTCTGTATGCTATTTTAAAAATGAAATTGTATGCATATTTGCAATGTCAATGCTTCTCTTTTGTTCAGTCATGCTTTCTACAAAAGCATCTCTGGCATCTACTGCAATAATATTTGCTGTTTGGGCGTTTGGCAGAACAAATGCAGTTGTAAAGGCGTTCACTACTATTATCATAATGATATTTACAGTATTGTTTTTTGACGATTTAATTTCTAAAGTGACTTCTTCAGATATTGTTAGCAGATTATCATGGATGTATGAGACTGGTGGTTTGTTAAGGGCGGTTCTTTCTGACCGTGATACGTTTATAATAGATGCATTAAACCAGTTGAATTTACTAGACTTCAGTGCCGGTTACGTATTTGGATTTGGAAGGGATTATTTGACATTCTCTGGTGTTAAAAGCTCAACAGAAATGGACTTTGTTGATGTTTACTTATGGTTTGGAATTCCAGGAATTATTTTCTTTGTAAGTTATTTCTATAAGCTAAAACGACTCCTCAACAAGATCACTTACGAAGCTAAAAATAATTTAATCTGCGTGGCATTTTTTTGGATGACGCTCTTTGTTTCATTCGTTGCTGGACATATTGTGTACTCTGGAACTGCTGTAATACCTCTATGCCTTGTCTTGTATGCCCTTGGAAAAGAAGGTATTAGAGAGAGAGGGTTTTCCTCATCTCCCGTTGGTTGCTGATTGAATGGTAAGCTGAATTCGGCTTACCTTGTTATCGCATTGTTGCTTGCAATATCTGCAATAAGGGTTGCTAATGCAGGGTTACTTGCCGCATCTACGCTCCTTGTTTGTGTGGAGTAGTTGGTCAGTGTCCATGTTTTATTGTTGCTGCTATTCAAAAATTGATTGCACGACTCATATCTATATGTGGGGGTACTGGAATATGCAACATTACCATTACTGGTCACATGTATAACGCATCCAGTAATATTAACAGTTTCGGTTCCTGTCAAGATCTCAAATGGCCTTACAACAGATGAGGAGCCGAAGTGCGAAAGAGCTGTTACTTCTTTCATTATGACGCTTGTTGATGCTCCTGTTTTGATATATGAACTAGGCGTTCCCTGAGTTGACAGGAATGTAACACCTGCGAATTTAATATGCCTGCAATCAGTAACCTCGACAAAAGCCCTGTTTGTGTCAGCCCAGGCTCCTGTAATTGAGATATCACTGAATGTTACATCACAGTTTCCTGATGTACCTGTCGGTTTCCCGCTAAAATCGATAGCTCTCGCGTTTGTGTCTGTGATATCTATCTCAATATCAGAGAACCTTATTTCTCCCAACGCGTTCGTAGTGTTACCTGAGTTTCTTGCGAAATAAATTGCCTGTACAGATGGGTTGCTTATCTTGATATTGGAAAATGTTAATTTATCTGTGCCATCTAATGGATAATATCTACATAGTATCCCGGTGGCACACCTGCTAGACACTACATCAGATATCAGCAAATCACTTGCATATTCTATCGCCAAAGATGCATTGCTAGACTCAATATAACCTGTGTTAATAACACCGAGTCTAAAGTTGCACCTAATTCCATGAGACTCACAGTTTTTGATGATGAAGTTGCTTATAACTACCCTGGTTGCACCAACGTGATCTGTATCCGACCCCATCACCCTGATACCGTTACCTCCTGAGCTGTTAATTTCAGTCCTTGAAATATCAATGGTGCTTGTTCTGTTTGCAATGTCAGCGTAGACAAATAGGGTTGACTGGTAGGTGTTTATGCCTCTGAAGCAATCTATAAATACTTTACCAAAGTTTTTAACTACAAGGCCAGAGCCTAGCCTAGTTTCTGCATCTCCTGACCCTCCAGATTGCTTCCCTAGCCCTGCATCGTAGCTATATACGTTGTATGCATAGAATTCTGTTCCAGTGTTGCACTCTGCATTGCTGTACCACGATCCATGCATAGAAATATCCCTTAAGAAACATTTCCCCCCAGTTATGATTGCAAATGATGGATTTGGTGCATTGTTATCTGATTGCTGTGAAATTCCCAATCTATCGAACCATCAATTATTATGTCATATGGTTGCCTGATTGACGCTGTTAATGGTGTTCTCAGCCAAAATTGGTTGACTGTGAATTTTGTTTTTTTTCCATTTTGATTTAATAGTTAAATCACTATTTACCGTGAAATCGCCTGACAGCGTATAGTTTTCTGAGGACAGAATTATATTTCCACCAACACCAAGCAACCTCTGTAACTGGGTGTCATTCTGTGCGATTTTCCACCCTGAATTAACCTCATGAAAAAAGGTTACAGGGTAAAGTTCTACAGAACCATTGATAGACGTTGTGTCATAACTCGCAATAGTTAAAGGAGATGATAATGGTGCGCTAAGCATCATCACAACTCCATTTAGCCTGATATATCTCGTGCCGGCAGGAATAATTTCTCCAACATTTGCATTTACGCCAATTGATGGCGGGTATACATCCCCGCCCAAAAATCCGTTCATCCCCCTTAGCCATGAAAGATTAAGAGTGCTTGCAAATTGGTCAGGCTCATAGCCTAAAATATTCGGGAAATAAAATTGCTGGACTCCATATGCATCATACACAGACATGGAGTGACCTTTAACCGTCACGAACTTGGTTATCTGACCATTGTAAACTGGATAACCACCGGCGTTGATCAAGATTGGCTGGGATACAGGAATTAAATCCCCATCCTCACCTTCAATGTAAACCTGAATCTGGTTAGCGGGTATAGTTGGGTCGGTATCAATCTGACCGATATAGATTTTTCCGTTTGCAACTGCTTTGAATGAACGCGCCAGAGTGAATAACTGGCTAGGCATACTCACTACAACATTTGCGGTGATATCTGACATTTACTGTGCTCCGGGCGCAGCAAAGCCGCACAAGCTAGAACTTGCGCAGCGTTGCGTTAAGGTCGGTTATAATTAGTTAAAAAAGTGGAGGAATTATGGAACGAGACTGGTTGAACTTTGCATTCTTGATTTTCGGTATCTGTCTTGGCGTCGCCCTATTCACTTAGCGCTTCAGACTTCGCACCCTGAGCGAATGAGTTAACGACTCTCTCGACGTCAGATAGCGCTTTCTCAAAAGCAGTGGATCCTCTTGGGGTGTTTGCCAGACGCAGCATTGCATTACGTGCTGGCTCGCTCTCATACATCCTTGCCAGCAATCCATATCCACCACCAACCCCTAATAATGCTGGGTTAGTTACAGTGCCAATTCCCATTATAAACGGGATCGCCTGCTGTCCGGTTGGCGTTGTTACCCCTGCCTGCCCCGCTCTCTTCGTTGACTCCAGATAGTTCTTCAGCCCTCTCAGATAAGCAGCATCACGGCCTTTAAACGCGATTCCAGTCTGGTTAGACATCAGGTTAACCTGTCGCAGGAACTGGTCAGGTGATTCGGCTAATCCATCTCAACACCGTTTGCTTACATGGCATCCCATCATCACGACAGACGGAGCGCAGCGATTCACCCTCCGCCAGTCTCAGGCAGATGCTTTCC
Organism: Enterobacter sp. CRENT-193; assembly: GCF_002787395.1. Taxonomy (NCBI): domain Bacteria; kingdom Pseudomonadati; phylum Pseudomonadota; class Gammaproteobacteria; order Enterobacterales; family Enterobacteriaceae; genus Enterobacter; species Enterobacter sp. CRENT-193. The sequence goes on from NZ_CP024812.1 coordinate 4,645,368, forward strand.
GCTAACTCTTCTGAGTAATCTGATGTGCGACCGATTTTATTTTCTTCGCCCATATTTCATTACGCCTTAGTGAATGCTTGTGCGTAACGCCTTAGTGAATGCTTGTGCGTAACGCCTTAGTGAATGCTTGTGCGTACTCTACTGTGCGACCTGGACCCATCTGAATGACGCACAGGTCACCGATAGGCAGGAAGCCCGCAGTAATGGTAGGCTACATGGAGCGCAATGAACAGGATGGTTATTTCCGTTTTGCGCCCCTACCAAACGGAGGTGGAGTTTACTGCCAGCCAACTCACTGGATGCCACTCCCCTCACCTCCAGCCAAATAACAAACCCGCACATCGCGGGTTTTTCTTTATCCGGAGCCCGTATGCAACTCAACCCAGTGGCAGCCGTCATCATGGCTCTTATTGCATGGGCGGCTATCTCTTCACTCATTCACATGTCAGAGGGCTTGTTATGGCTGCACTGGTATATGTATTAGCAATTTGCGCAGCTAACTACCTGGTGTTTGTGTTCGGCCCATGGTGGTCAATCATCAACTCCTTCGTTCTCATTGGACTCGACTTCATCCTTCGCGACGTTCTTCATGAACGGATTGGATTTATAAAGGTTACTGGGCTTTCTGTTCTCTCCGGAGTCATCAGTTACACCATAAATCCAGCAGGCGGGATGATAGCCATTGCCTCTTCAATCTCGTTCGTTCTCGCATCGCTAGGTGACGGTAGTGTCTATCAATTATTGATTCGCAAGCCGTGGTCAGTTAAGGCAAATGCCTCAAATATAACTGCTTCAGCCATTGACTCTATATCGTTCCCGCTTATCGCATTCGGCTCTCTTATGCCAGGAATCATTGCCGGCCAGTTCATTGCTAAGGTTGGCGGAGGTTTTATCTGGTCATTAATTTTAAGGAAGAGATGATGACAGTCCACTTTCACGGAGGTCCTATTTGGGGTGATAAGGATTCACCTACAGATATGCTCATAAAGGCTCTGTACCGTGACGGTGGGGCGTTTATTTCCTTTGCAAGGCCTGAACAGATGAAGAAAGTCGCGATGTTTCCATGTGACATCAGGCTTGATAACGGAGCGTTTTCTGCATGGGATAAATCCAAAAAGAAAAAGATAGCCGTGGATTGGGGGAGGCGAAGTGAGAAGTTTTATGACTTCGTAGGGAAATGGTTCAGCCGCATTGAGTGGTTTCTTATACCTGATGTTATTGAGGGGTCTGAGGAAGAGAATGATGAGCAGTTAGAGCTTGTGCCTCACTGGCTTGCTTCAAAGGCCGTTCCAGTTTGGCACTCTGATGAATCAATTGAAAGACTTGTAAGGCTATCAGATCGGTATGAATGGGTGGCAATAGGATGCTGCGGACCTCACAGGCATATACGTTCAAAGTGGTGGGAGCATCGCATGAATGAGGTGTTTACCGAGCTATACATCAATAGAAATTCGGAAGTTAAGCTTCACGGATTGAGGATGCTAGATGTCAGGGTGCTTGGTATGTACCCATTCGCCAGCGCAGATTCTACCAATGTTGCTATTAACGTACCAAAAACCGAGAAACGATTTCCTGAGATAACAGACAAATTAGCTCGCACAGCTGTGCTGCGCGCAGCCATAGAAAATGTCCACCCTCCATCAATACCGGAGTGGGTAGAAAGAAAGGCAAAAGAACCGGCTCAGGCCGGTTTTTTATTTGAATTCACAGACGCAGCGTGAGGTGTGAAATGGCTAAATTTGCTGTGGGCGCGTTAGTGCAGCTTAAGTCTGGAGGCATCAGAGGGATGGTTGAGAGCCAGATTGAGCCAGAGGGTGACCACCCGAAATACTGGTGCAGGTGGGATGACGGCAACTACTCGGTGCATCACGAATACGAACTTCGCGCGGCTACTGTTGATGAGCCTCGCGTGTATAAGAAATTAGCGTAAGGAGATTGATGATGACTTTGCTTGAATTGCTGGTTAAGGAATTGCCATCTAGGGGCGGGTGGCCCGATGGCGTTGAACGCCTTGAGCAATATCCTGATGGGGCTCTGTTTGATGGTCCTAATTATCAAAGTAACTTTAAGTTCCAAAGGGCAGATGACTTTGGTGATGATGAAGTAACCCGCGAGCAATACGAAGCCGCACTAGTTGCCAGCAAGCCAGAATGGGATGGTGAGGGATTGCCTCCTGTGGGGTGTGAATGTGAGTATGAAACTAAATTTGATGGATGGCAGCCAGTACGAATTGAGCTAATCAAATCTGAAGGGATCGCCTTTACATGGCTGTCAAATAGCCAGGCTTACAATGGGCTTGATTGTGTCGGAGTGCAAAAGTCAGGCTCTTTCCGCCCTATCCGATCAGAAGCAGATAAGAGACGCCACGAGACAATGCGACAACTGTCTCATTCTCTCCGGGCAAATGGATCGGTTACAGAAGAGCAACTAAACAGACTGTACGCAGATGTTGCAGCAGGAAAGATTCCACACATCCGCATCGACTAGACCGCCGCAATGGCGGTTTTTTATTGGGGATAGATAATGTCAGACAGCGAAGAAATCAAAATCGAAGGCGGCTGCATTTACGAGTCACAGAATATTGATGGCGATAATTCAAAGTTCATCGTTACAGTGGTTGGACTCTCCCGCGTCCTGTTTGCTGACTTTCCGATGATTAAATTCAACGAAAGTTATCTTGAATATTGCGTAACAAGGAAAGAATTCCAGAAGCGATTCAAGCTATCGGAGTAACCATGGAATCACACAGCCTCACACTCGATGAGGCCTGTGCATTTCTCAAGATATCCAGACCTACCGCAACCAACTGGATTCGCACAGGCCGACTTCAGGCAACACGCAAAGACCCTTCCAAACCAAAATCCCCATACCTCACTACACGGCAAGCCTGCATTGCGGCGCTTCAGTCTCCGCTGCATACTGTCGGCGTGAGCGCGGGTGATGGCATAACAGAGGAACTGAAATGTCACTATTCCGCAGAGGTGAAACCTGGTACGCCAGCTTCACATTACCGGACGGCAAAAGATTTAAGCAGTCTCTTGGGACAAAGGACAAAAGGCAGGCCACGGAGCTTCATGACAAGCTAAAGGCCGAAACATGGAGGGTGAGTAAATTAGGAGAAACCCCTGAAATGACCTTTGAGGAGGCTTGTGTCAGGTGGCTTGAGGAGAAGTCTCATAAGAAGTCACTGGACGACGACAAGAGCCGGATCGGATTCTGGCTACAGCATTTTGCAGGGATGCAGTTGAAGTACATTACAGAAACGAAGATTTACTCTGCTATCCAGAAGATGACAAATCGCCGTCACGAGGAGAACTGGAAGCTCATGGAAGAGGCGTGTCGCAAGAAAGGGAAGAAGCCTCCAGAATACAAACCAAAGCCAGCAGCGGTAGCCACAAAAGCAACTCACCTATCATTCATTAAGGCGTTGCTCAGGGCAGCAGAACGTGAATGGAAGATGCTGGATAAGGCTCCGATCGTCAAAGTTCCTCAACCGAAGAACAAGCGTATCAGATGGCTTGAACCTCACGAGGCGAGAAGGTTGATTGATGAATGCCCGGAGCCGCTTAAGTCAGTCGTAGAGTTTGCGCTTTCTACTGGCTTAAGACGTTCGAACATCATCAATCTGGAATGGCAGCAGATAGACATGCAGAGAAAAGTTGCGTGGATTCACCCGGAGCAGAGCAAGTCTAATCAGGCCATTGGCGTGGCGCTGAATGATACTGCTTGCAGGGTGCTGAAAAAGCAAATCGGAAATCACCACAAGTGGGTGTTCGTTTACAAGGAAAGCAGCACTAAGCCTGACGGAACCAAATCACCTGTAGTGAGGAAGATGCGCTACGATGCCAACACTGCATGGAGGGGTGCGCTAAAACGAGCAGGGATTGAGGATTTCCGATTTCATGACCTGAGACATACGTGGGCAAGTTGGCTTGTTCAGGCTGGAGTGCCTATTTCTGTGTTGCAGGAGATGGGAGGATGGGAGTCAATCGAAATGGTTCGTCGCTATGCTCATCTGGCACCCAATCACTTGACCGAACATGCGCGGCAAATAGACTCGATTTTTGGGTGTTCAGTCCCAAATCTGTCCCATAGTGAAAATAAGGAAGGTACAAATGACGCGTAACTACTTGATTTGAATGGTGCCGATAATAGGAGTCGAACCTACGACCTTCGCATTACGAATGCGCTGCTCTACCAACTGAGCTATATCGGCCCTGAAAGGCCGGTTACGAGCGTAACCACGGGGCAAAAGAGTAGATCTAACCGGGTGATGCGTCAATGCCCTTTTGAATCAAACGGCTATTTTTGCATCACCCGCGATTATTTACGCACGAATGGTATCATCACCAAAGCCGATCCACTTGTAGGTGGTCAGTGCTTCCAGCCCCATCGGACCACGGGCGTGCAGCTTCTGTGTGCTCACCGCCACCTCCGCGCCCAGACCAAACTGGCCGCCATCGGTAAAGCGCGTCGAGGCATTGACGTAAACCGCAGACGAATCCACTTCATTCACAAACCGATCGGCATTGCGCAGGGTGCGCGTCAGGATCGCGTCAGAATGCTGGGTTCCGTGTTCACGAATGTGCGCAATAGCGTCATCGAGATCCGCAACTACCTTCACGTTCAGATCCAGCGACAAATACTCATCGTCGTACTGCTCCGCATTAACCGGAACGACCTTCGCCGGACCGTCTTTCAGCAGGGCGAAAGCCTTCTCGTCCGCATGCAGCGTGACGCCACTTTCCGCCATCTGCTTGCTCAGCGCTGGCAGGAAGGTACTGGCGATGCCCTGATGCACCAGAAGCGTTTCTACCGTATTACAGGTGCTTGGACGCTGGGTTTTAGCGTTGACGATAATCTTCAGCGCAGGTTCTACCTCCGCGGTGTCATCCACCACGATATGGCATACGCCAATACCACCGGTGATCACCGGAATGGTAGATTGCTCGCGGCACAGCTTGTGCAGGCCCGCACCGCCGCGTGGGATGAGCATGTCGATGTATTTGTCCATGCGCAGGATCTCGTTAACCAAAGCACGGTCGGGGCTTTCAATCGCCTGCACGGCACCCGCCGGTAAACCACACTCCTCCAGCGCCTGCTGGATGACGTTTACCGTCGCGGCGTTGGTGCGCCAGGTCTCTTTCCCGCCACGCAGGATCGCGGCGTTACCGGTCTTCAGGCACAGGGAGGCGACATCCACCGTCACGTTTGGACGCGCTTCGTAAATCACCCCAATGACGCCAAGCGGCACGCGACGACGTTCAAGGCGTAACCCGCTGTCGAGCACCCCACCGTCAATCACCTGCCCTACCGGGTCGGCGAGGTTGCACACCTGACGGACGTCGTCGGCAATACCTTTCAAACGCGCCGGGGTCAGCGCCAGACGGTCGAGCATCGCTTCGCTCAAGCCGTTGCGACGCGCTTCCAGCAGATCCTGCTCGTTGGCGAGCAAAATTTCCTGCGACTGAGATTCCAGATAATCAGCGATTTTTTCCAGCACGCGGTTTTTCTCGCGGCTGGAAAGGAGCGCCAGTTTGTAAGAGGCGGCCTTCGCGGCGGCGCCCATTTGTTCCAGCATGTTCTGGCTCCTTAACGAATAATCATGTCATCGCGATGCACGGCAACCGGGCCATATTCATAGCCCAGAATGGCGTCGATCTGCTGCGAATGGTGACCCGCGATGCGGCGCAGGGCATCGCTGTTATAGCGGCTTACGCCGTGGGCGATGTCGCGGCCTTCGAGGTTACGGATGCGGATCACTTCACCACGGGAGAAGTTGCCTGTCACGCTTTTAATTCCTTTAGGAAGTAATGAACTTCCTCGTTCCAGAATCGCGGCGGTCGCCCCTTCATCAACGACGAGTTCGCCCGCAGGCGGCGCGCCAAATATCCAGCGTTTACGGTTTTCCAGCGGAGTCGCCTGGGCGTGGAAGCGAGTACCCACAGAGATGCCTTCCATCACATCACCGATTACGCCCGGACGGCTGCCCGCGGCGATGATGGTGTCGATACCGGCCCGGCACGCCACGTCCGCGGCCTGGAGCTTGGTGCCCATGCCGCCTGTCCCCAGACCAGAAACGCTGTCACCCGCGATGGCGCGCAGCGCATCGTCAATGCCGTGAACGTCTTTGATCAGTTCAGCCTGTGGATTAGAGCGCGGATCAGCGGTAAACAGCCCCTGCTGATCGGTCAGAAGCAGCAGCTTATCGGCCCCTGCCAGGATCGCCGCCAGCGCAGAGAGGTTATCGTTGTCGCCCACTTTGATTTCAGCGGTGGCAACAGCGTCGTTTTCGTTAATGACCGGAACGATATGGTTATCCAGCAGCGCGCGCAGCGTATCGCGGGCATTCAGGAAACGTTCTCTGTCTTCCATATCCGCACGCGTCAGCAGCATCTGCCCGACGTGAATGCCGTAGATGGAGAACAGTTGTTCCCAGAGCTGTATGAGTCGGCTTTGTCCCACGGCGGCCAGCAGCTGTTTGGAAGCGATCGTCGCGGGGAGTTCGGGGTAGCCCAGGTGTTCACGCCCGGCGGCAATCGCCCCGGATGTCACAATTACAATACGATGCCCTGCGGCATGCAACTGAGCGCACTGACGTACAAGCTCAACGATATGGGCACGATTCAGGCGGCGCGATCCGCCTGTTAACACACTGGTACCGAGTTTTACCACCAGCGTCTGGCTGTCACTCATGATTCTCTGCCGTTCAACAATAAGGGAAAATGATGTCAGTCAGACGTTTTAACAGGTGTCAGCCCCGTTGCCAACTGCCTTAGCGCATGACCCGTCACTTTGTTGCGCGGGATCAGGAAGCGTAGCGGCAGATTTTGACAATTTTATTACCGAAAAATTAAAACATACTTCTTTAGACATATTCTTACTTTGTCATAAAACTTTCACCCACGAACGATAAAACCCTTCCTGTTTTTCACGGGGTAATAAGCCGAATCTTATTACTCAGCGAATATTAGCGCGTTTTTATAAAATCAGGATTGAAAATGAAAAAGAGCACTCTGGCATTAGTGGTAATGGGCGTAGTTGCTTCCGCATCTGTTCAGGCAGCAGAAGTTTATAATAAAAACGGGAATAAACTGGACGTGTACGGCAAAGTAAAAGCAATGCACTACATCAGTGATGATGACGCTAAGGATGGTGACCAGACTTATGTTCGTTTCGGCTTTAAGGGTGAAACGCAGATTAACGATCAGCTGACGGGCTACGGACGTTGGGAAGCTGAGTTCGCGGGTAACAAAGCTGAAAGCGACTCTTCTCAAAAAACACGTCTGGCATTTGCCGGGCTGAAACTGAAAGACTTCGGCTCACTGGATTATGGCCGTAACCTGGGCGCGCTGTATGACGTCGCCGCATACACCGATATGTTCCCGGAGTTCGGCGGTGACGGCCTGGCACAGACCGATAACTTCATGACGAAACGCGCCTCCGGTCTGGCCACATACCGTAATACCGATTTCTTTGGCCTGGTTGACGGCCTGAATATGACTCTGCAATACCAGGGCAAAAATGAAAACCGCGACGTGAAGAAGCAAAACGGTGACGGCTTCGGTACCTCCCTGAGCTATGACTTCGGCGGCAGCGATTTTTCTGTGATTGGTGCGTATGCCAGCTCCGACCGCACCAACGAGCAAAACCTTCAGGCACGCGGCGAAGGTAAAAAAGCAGAAGGCTGGGCAACCGGTTTGAAATATGATGCCAATGATATTTATCTGGCCACTATCTATTCCGAAACCCGCAATATGGCCCCTATTTCCGGTGGCTTTGCAAATAAAGCGCAAAACTTCGAAGTGGTCGCGCAATATCAGTTTGACTTTGGTCTGCGTCCATCTCTGGGTTACGTGCAGTCTAAAGGCAAAGATATCGAAGGTATCGGCGATGAAGATATCGTGAAATACATCGACGTAGGTGCGACATATTATTTCAACAAAAATATGTCTGCGTTTGTTGATTATAAGATCAATCAGATTGATGACGATAATAAACTGGGCGTAAGCAGCGATGATATCGTTGCGCTGGGCATGACCTACCAGTTCTGATGTTGTGGTAATAAAAAAACCGGCGCTGAGCCGGTTTTTTTGTGCCCGGTGACGCTGTGCTTACCGGGCGTACGGGATAGTACATTTTTCAGACCGGGTTAGGCGTAGCCGCCACCCGGGGCTGGGACATCATCAGGCTCTCAGTTTCACCGCTTCGCTGGAAAAATCGTCCGCAGGCTCCAGCTTCAGATCCAATGTTGCCAGCAGGTCGCGAGCTCTGCCGTGAAATTCTTTTAGCGTATGCTCCAGGCGATCGATCACTTCCTGATCTTTGATGCTCGTCGCCTGCCAGTGCCCGTCTTTATTAAACAGGCCAAACTGATAGGTATAGGTAAAACGGTTTTCCTGCGCTTCCATTTCCATCCACCAGCCCCAGAACTCACGTTTTTCGGGTGCAGGCTTCACGTTGACGCAAACAGCCAGGCAGTCGAAAAAAAAGCGATTCTCTTCACACTGCTCTTCTCGAATATACGGGCCAAGAGCCATGAACTTCTTAATCAGTCTACTTTTCGGGTGTCCACTCGGTAACGTCATTGCGATCTCCTTTTGTGAAGCACTGTTTTACCAAACCAACGAAATTTAGCAAACTATTAACACAATCTCTGCGTGATCCAGCGTGTGATCTCTTTCAGCGCTTTGTCAAAATTCTGGTACACCGGGCTGAAGGGCACCTCCAGCAATTTACCATCAGAAGATGACGAGGTGATTAAGCGTGACTCCTCTTCCGGGCTAAACGGATCGTTCTTCCAGAAACCGGACATCATCGGGGTTGGGCAGCGGCGGCCGAGTAAGCCCTGCGTTTTTAATGAATAACGATTAAGTTCAATGCGCAACGCTTCGTCTGAAGCATCATGCATGCCAAGTCGGCTCGCCAGTACGTCCAGATACATCTCAGGAACGCTACCCTGACGCGCAGGATCGCTTAACAGAGCATGCACCACCGGACCAAGACAGGCGACGGCCTTCAGGCGTGAAGATTCAAGGTAGGCAAGCCGTACCGCGACGTTAGCGCCGAAGCGGAAGCCAAACGCGCCAACCCGGGTGTGATCAACCCAGGGGATATTCTCCAGCGCTTTTAATGCATGCTGGTGCAGCAGGCTGGAGTCTTGCGTAAGTTTCCATTTGGATGAAAAACCAATGGAAGGCATATCAAGCGTCAGCATGGCGATTCCGTTTGGGGCAAAGTAGCGCTCATACAGGCTGTAATAGTCAATTTGTAACGAGTCCAGTCCACCGCACATCAGAACCGTCGGGAACGGCCCTTCCCCCTCCGGCATATGCAGGAATCCGGTCACCGGGCTGCCGCCGGGAATGGCGAACTCAATTTCACGCATCCGGCCAGGCAACCGCTGCGCAGCCTCTTCATAAGCCCGGTTTGCCAGCGCCTGCGCCTGCTCTGCCAGTTCGTCGCCTTTAAGATGCGGATATGCAGCGATGCTGTAAAGGTTTGCCGCATGCAGCCAGTGCTTGCCGCTGAGAGTGGCATCTTCTTCCTGGCTCGCTTTTTGCTGCCAGAGCATGGCCTGCTTTGACCATTCGTAGATCCAGTTTCCACCACGGTAGCCCACCACCGTATCGTAGAGATCGCTGTCGGTACGCTCGGACTCGCTCATCACGATACGCGCCTGCACGTCGAGGATTTCACGCGGATCGATGCCGCGCCAGATCCACATCAGGCGGTTAATCATTCGATACCAGTGGGGCACGTTTTTACCGTCTAACGCTGACTGAACGGCAGGCATTGTCCCCGGATTAAACCGACGCACCAGCGTCGACGTTTCAGGGTGCTTGAAACGGGGTTTGAAGAGAGTTTCGGTGAGATTCGCCTGCGTCATTGCGTTGCCTCCATGGATACGTCATATGAAGACCATTGTAACGCGTGGCAGGGTAAAAAGAACAACGCCCGGCATAACCGGGCGTGTAAAGTTACGTACTGAAATTAACGGCCAGAGATAGGCGGTACGAAGACCACGCCCATATCCCATGGCTGTTCAATCCAGGTATCCTGCGGGATATCAATGACGTAATCATCAACCAGTGGGCGACCCGCTGGTTTCGCGAAGATAGTGACGAAGTGCGCTTTTGGATACATTTCGCGGATAGCCACCGCAGTACCGCCGGTATCCACCAGATCGTCGATAACGATAAAGCCTTCACCGTCGCCTTCCGCGCGTTTCAGCACTTTCAGTTCGCGCTGGTTGTCGTGATCGTAGCTGGAGATACAGACGGTATCGACATGACGAATACCCAGCTCACGTGCCAGCAGCGCCCCCGGTACCAGACCGCCACGGCTGACGGCAATAATGCCTTTCCACTGTTCGGAAGGCATCAGACGCGCAGCCAGTTTGCGTGCGTGAATCTGCAACATGTCCCAGGTGACGACGTATTTTTCGCTCATGTGAAGTGTCCCAGCCTGTTTATATACGGCTTAAAAAAAATGAGGGTGAACCAGGTTGCGCGAGATTATAGAGATCTGACGCACTAAAAACCAGTGTTACGCGCCATGAGCCTGAGTTTTTACATGCTTAATGCTACCAGCCACGGGAGAAAGTGGTATTCTCAGTTGCATCTCGCAAGCCTGACTTGTGGTAACGATTAACCTGCTAACCCTGTGACCTGCAACATTGTTTTGCAGCGCAACGACAAGGAGACCTATCGTGTCTGAACTGTCTCAATTATCTCCACAGCCGCTGTGGGATATTTTTGCCAAAATCTGCTCCATTCCGCACCCTTCCTATCACGAAGAACAGCTTGCCGAACATATTATGGGCTGGGCAAAGGAAAAAGGTCTGCACGCTGAACGCGACCAGGTTGGCAATATTCTTATCCGCAAACCTGCCACCGCAGGTATGGAAAACCGTAAGCCAGTGGTATTGCAGGCGCACCTGGACATGGTTCCGCAGAAAAACAACGACACCGTTCACGACTTCACGAAAGACCCGATTCAGCCGTACATCGACGGCGAGTGGGTGAAGGCGCGGGGCACGACCCTGGGCGCAGATAACGGCATTGGTATGGCTTCCGCGCTGGCCGTGCTGGCTGACGACAGCGTTGAACACGGTCCGCTGGAAGTGCTGCTGACCATGACTGAAGAAGCGGGCATGGATGGCGCGTTCGGTCTCCAGGCAAACTGGCTGCAAGCGGACATTCTAATCAACACCGACTCCGAAGAAGAAGGTGAGATCTACATGGGCTGCGCGGGCGGGATCGATTTCATCTCTACCCTGCCGCTGTCCCGCGAAGCGATCCCTGCCGGATTCGAGACCTTTAAGCTGACGCTGAAGGGGCTGAAAGGCGGTCACTCCGGCGGTGATATTCACCTGGGCCTGGGCAACGCCAACAAACTGCTGGCGCGTTTCCTGGCGGGCCATGCCGCTGAACTGGATCTGCGTCTGGTGGACTTCAACGGCGGTACTCTGCGTAACGCGATCCCTCGCGAAGCCTTCGCTACCTTGGCAGTCCCTGCGTCGAAAGCGGACGAACTGAAAAAACTCTCCAGCGTGTATCTGGAGATCCTGAAAAACGAACTGTCTGCAAAAGAGAAAAACCTGACGGTGGTGCTGGAGTCCGTTACGACGGATAAAGCCGCGCTGACCGCACAGTCTCGTGACACGTTCGTCCAGCTGCTGAACGCAACGCCAAACGGCGTTATTCGCAACTCTGACGTGGCGAAAGGCGTGGTGGAAACCTCCCTGAACGTGGGCGTGGTGACCATGGGTGACGACAGCGCAGAGATCATCTGCCTGATCCGTTCCCTGATCGACAGCGGTAAAGAGTACGTTGTGAGCATGCTGGAATCTCTGGGTACCCTGGCGGGCGCGAAAACGTCTGCAAAAGGCAGCTACCCGGGCTGGCAGCCGGATGCAAGTTCTCCGGTCATGGCACTGGTGCGTGAAACTTATCAGCGACTGTTCAACAGCACCCCGAACATTCAGGTTATTCACGCGGGTCTGGAGTGTGGTCTGTTCAAGAAACCGTATCCGGATATGGACATGGTCTCCATTGGGCCGACCATCACCGGGCCACACTCCCCGGATGAGCAGGTTCATATTGAAAGCGTCGGTCACTACTGGACGCTGCTGACTGAGCTGCTGAAAGCAATCCCTGCGAAGTAATTCGCCGTCTGTTGCCCGGTGGCGCTACGCTTACCGGGCCTACAATTAGCGTAATCTACAGTCCCAACACCAGCTGACGCTCCAGCTGCGGATCCAACAAGGTGACGTGCAGCCCCACCAGCCTCACCCCTCGCCCGCCCCGCCGTTCTTCCCATGCCTTTTTTGCCGTCGCGATAAGATCCTCTTTGTTGAGGCGTGGCCAGACGTGTTCCTGCGTCGTCTGCTGAAAATCGTTAAATTTCAGTTTGATGCCCTGCCGGGCAATAAGCAGATCAGGTTTGACCTTCAGTAAGCGTCGTTCAAGTTCAGGATAGAGTTGTTCCGTAATAATGGTTTCACATTCGGTCCAGTCATGGATATCTTCGCTCAGCGTGCGTTCAACGCCGACCGATTTACGCAGCCGTTCGTTGTTCACATCCCGGTCATCAATGCCCTGACTGCGTTCCCACAGTACGCGGCCAAACTTGCCAAAACGCTTAAGCAGCAGCGCCAGATCGCTGCGCTGAACGTCTTCGCAGGTGCGTAGCCCCATACTTTCCAGCTTCGCGGCGGAGACTTTGCCCACTCCGGGGATTTTGCTGAGCGGCAGCGTCTTTAAAAACGCCGAAACCTCTTCCGGAGTGATAACGTACTGGCCGTTGGGCTTATTTAAATCGGAGGCGATTTTGGCGAGAAATTTGACCGGCGCGACACCCGCCGATGCCGTCAGGTTCAGCTCGTTAAAAATAGTCTGGCGGATCTCCTGCGCCATCAGGGTGGCGGAGCCGTGGCAGTGCACGCTGTGGGTGACATCAAGATAGGCTTCATCCAGCGATAACGGTTCGATAAGTGAGGTGTAGCGGGAAAAGATCTCCCGAATGTGGCTCGATGCTTCTTTATAGGCATCAAAACGTCCGGGCAAAAGAGTGAGATGCGGGCACAGTTTCAGCGCCATCGCTGTCGGCATGGCGCTGCGCACGCCGTATTTGCGAGCAGGATAGTTGGCGGTGCTGATGACACCGCGCTGTACCCGGCTGCCGCCAATGGCAATGGGAATATCCCGCAGCGCCGGGTTGTCACGCATCTCCACTGCGGCAAAAAAGCAGTCCATATCGACATGGATTATTTTGCGCATAGTAAGCCCTCACTCGTTACTGGATAAGTATACAGTAAACAAATGAGGGTTGAGAAGTGTGCATGGGAATTGTCGGGTGGCGGCGTTGCCTTACCCGACCAGGAAGACTAAATAATGCGTTGCTGCTCGCGAGCCATCCGCTTTTTCCGCGCATCGCACGGTTCCGGACAATCGCACACTTTTTCCATTCCGATGGAAGAGATGCCTCCGCAACTGCCCTGAATGCTTTTACGCTTGATGATCCAGCCTAAGGACATGCCGAAGATCACCAGCACAAACACCGCAAAGGTCGCCAGAAAGGTCAGCATAATCAGCCTCCGAAATCATCGAGCATGATGTTCTCATCTTCCACGCCAAGATCTTTTAGCATCTTAATCACGGCCGCGTTCATCATTGGTGGACCACACATATAGAACTCGCAGTCTTCCGGTGCCGGGTGCTGTTTGAGGTAATTTTCATACAGCACGTTGTGGATGAAGCCCGTATAGCCTGTCCAGTTATCTTCCGGCTGCGGATCGGATAACGCCACATGGAAGGTAAAGTTAGGGTTATCACGTGCCAGTTGTTCAAACTCATCGTCATAGAACATTTCGCGCAGTGAACGCGCTCCGTACCAGAAGCTGATCTTGCGCTTGCTGCCAAGTCGTTTGAGCTGGTCAAAGATATGCGAACGCATCGGCGCCATACCCGCTCCGCCGCCGATAAAGACCATCTCCGCGTCAGTATCTTTGGCAAAGAATTCGCCGAACGGGCCGGAAATCGTCACTTTGTCGCCAGGCTTGAGGGACCAGATATAGGATGACATGACGCCAGGGGGGGCATCAGGCACATTCGGTGGCGGCGTGGCGATACGCACGTTGAGCATAATAATGCCCTTCTCTTCCGGGTAGTTAGCCATGGAATAGGCGCGGAGCGCGGGCTCTTTTACCTCGGAAACAAAGCGGAAGAGGTTAAATTTATCCCAGTCGGCCCGGTACTCTTCGGGCACGTCGAAGTCAGCATACGCGACGGTGTGTGCCGGACATTCAATCTGGATATACCCACCCGCACGGAACGGGACGCTCTCCCCTTCAGGGACACGCAGCTTGAGCTCTTTAATGAACGTGGCTTTGTTATCGTTAGAGATAACTTCGCACTCCCATTTTTTCACGCCGAAGATCTCCTCCGGCAGCTCAATCTTCATGTTCTGGCGCACAGCGACCTGACACGCCAGACGGCATCCCTCTTTCGCTTCACGCTTCGTAATATGCGACAGTTCCGTTGGCAGAATATCACCGCCGCCCTCTTTCACCGTCACACGGCACTGGCCACAGGAGCCACCGCCGCCACAGGCAGACGAGACAAAAATCCCGTTGCCGGAGAGCGTGTTAATCAGCTTATCCCCTGCCGGGGTACGGATCTGATTCTGCGGATCATCATTGATATCAATGATCACATCCCCGGAATTGACCAGCTTCGCACGCGCCGCCAGGATCAGCCCTGACAGCACCAGTACTATCAGCGTGAACATCACCACGCCAAGAATAATTTCCATTTGTTAGCCCTTATAGCTGCACACCGGAGAAGGACATAAAGCCCAACGCCATCAGGCCGGTGGTGATAAAGGTGATCCCTAAGCCACGAAGCCCCGCAGGTACGTTGGCATATTTCATTTTTTCACGGATCCCCGCCATGGTAACAATCGCCAGCATCCAGCCGATACCGGAACCGAAGCCATACACAACCGATTCACTGAAGTTGTAATCACGCTGAACCATAAAGGAAACACCGCCAAAAATGGCGCAGTTCACGGCGATCAGCGGCAGGAAGATCCCCAGCGCGTTGTACAGCGACGGGAAGTATTTATCGAGGATCATCTCCAGGATCTGAACAAGCGCCGCAATCACTCCGATAAAGGTGATGAAGTTCAGGAAGCTAAGATCAACCCCCTCCACCAGCGCGCCATCGCGCAGCACGAAGTTGAATACCAGGTTGTTAATCGGAACGGAAAGCCCCAGCACAACGGTAACTGCCACGCCCAGACCAAATGCCGTCGATACCTTTTTAGAAACGGCAAGGAACGTACACATGCCCAGGAAGAAAGCGAGCGCCATGTTTTCAACAAACACCGCGCGCACAAATAAACTCAGGTAATGAGCCATTGTCGGTTACTCCTTTTCCTGCTGTTCAGGCTTCAACGTACGAATCAGCCAGATCAGCAAACCGATAATGAAAAATGCGCTTGGGGCCAGCAGGAACAGGCCGTTCGGCAGATACCAGCCGCCGTTCTGTACCGTATCCAGCACCGGAATGCCAAACAGCTTGCCGCTGCCAATAAGTTCGCGCAGGAAACCAACCGTCAACAGGATTACGCCGTAACCCAGGCCGTTGCCGATACCGTCCATAAAGCTCGCCAGCGGCGGCATTTTCATCGCATAGGCTTCAGCACGCCCCATCACGATACAGTTGGTGATAATCAGGCCGACAAACACCGAAAGCTGCTTCGAGGTTTCATAGGCGAAGGCGCGCAGGAGCTGATCGACCACGATCACCAGCGAGGCGATGATCGCCATCTGCACGATGATCCTTACGCTGTTGGGTATGTGGTGGCGGATCATTGAGATAAACATGCTGGAAAAAGCTGTCACCAGCGTTACCGCCAGCGTCATGACCACCGCCGTTTCCAGCTTGGTGGTGACCGCCAGCGCCGAGCACACCCCCAGCACCTGAAGCGTTATCGGGTTATTGGCTAACAGCGGGCCAATCAGCACCTTTTTAACTTCTTTCAGTTCACCCGTATCAGCCATTATTCAGCGCTCCTTCACGTACATTCTTCAGGAAGGGACCAAAGCCCAGTTCACCCATCCAGAAATCAAAGCTGTGCTGCACACCGTTTGAGGTGAGCGTGGCGCCGGAAAGGCCATCAACGGCAAATTCATCGCCGGGACGCGCGCCCCCTTTTACCACCTTCAGCGCAGGCTGGCCGTTGTCGTCGAGCACTTTTTTACCAACAAACTGTGCCCGCCAGTTAGGGTTCTCAACTTCGCCCCCCAGCCCCGGCGTTTCGCCCTGATCGTAATAAGTAATGCCTTTAACCGTACGGCCGTCGGTATCCAGCGCCACAAAGGCGTACATCATTGACCATAAACCGTTGCCATAGATGGGCAACACGATTTTCTGAATGCGTTTTTGCTCGTCACGGACGAGGTAAATCTCCGCGACATTGCTGCGGCGCTTAATGCCTGCCGGATCCTGCGAGGCGTCAAGCGTGGTGCTCATTTGCGGATCTTTTAGCGCCAGCGCCTGGTTGTATTTCGCCGGGTCTTTATCCATTAACTCCCCGGTTTTTAAATCCACCAGCCGTGCGGTAATACGTTCGGCAAACACCGCTGCGACGTCATCCTTCGTCATGCCTTCCTGCATCAGCCCGGCAACGGCCAGGATGTTACGCTGTTTATCCAGCGCACGTTGCTCCTGCTGTAGCGGTTTCAACCCTACGGCAGAACCGGCCACGACAATGGAACAAACCAGACACAGTACCAGCACCACCAGCAGCGTTTTGCTGATGCTGTCGTTATTTTTGATCTCAGCCACGCGCCTTCCTCCGCTTAATGTTGGCGCGCACGACCAGGTAGTCGAACAGCGGCGCAAACAGATTGGCAAACAGAATGGCCAACATCATCCCTTCCGGATAAGCCGGGTTGACCACGCGAATCAGTACACACATCACCCCAATGAGCGCGCCGTAACACCATTTACCTCTGTCGGTAAACGAAGCCGAGACCGGATCGGTGGCCATGAACATCATGCCAAACGCAAAGCCTCCCAGCACAAGGTGCCAGTACCACGGCATGGAGAACATCGGGTTTGTGTCTGAACCAATGAAGTTGAAAAGCGTGGCGGTGAGTACCATCCCGAGCATGACGCCAGCGACAATGCGCCAGGACGCCACGCGGCCAAAGAGGATGATGGCCCCGCCGATCAAAATCATCAGGGTAGACACTTCACCGATGGAGCCTGGAATATTGCCGATAAACGCATCAAACCAGGTGACAGGCTGTCCGGTTGCATTATTGACCAGCGTTTCGCCGCCGCCAGCCGCCCACTGTGAAAGTGGCGTCGCGCCGGAGAATCCGTCTGCTGCCGTCCACACCAGGTCGCCCGAGATTTGCGCCGGATAAGCAAAGAACAGGAACGCGCGTCCTGCCAGCGCCGGGTTGAGGAAGTTGCGTCCGGTCCCGCCGAAGATCTCCTTGGCAATCACCACGCCAAAGCTGATCCCCATCGCCGCCTGCCAGAGCGGCAGCGTTGGCGGAACAATCAGCGCAAACAGAATAGAGGTAACAAAGAAGCCCTCGTTGATCTCATGTTTGCGAATAATGGCGAACAGCACCTCCCAGAAACCGCCCACGATAAAGACAGTCATATAGATGGGGAGGAAGAAGACAGCGCCCAGCGTCATCATGCTGATCCAGCCGGCATCTGCCGCAAAGCTCACCCCCAGCGACTGTGCCAGACGATAGTGCCAGTCAGACTGAATCACCTGCGCCAGCTGCTCTGCATCATACATATGGTGCAGCGCCGGAATAGACTGCAACCCAACGTTATACATCCCCCAGAACATGGCCGGGAAGACCGCAAACCAGACCAGAATCATCATTCGCTTGAGGTCGATGGCGTCGCGAACGTGCGCCGCGCCTTTCGTTACCAGACCCGGCGTGTAGAAAATGGTCGTTGTCGCTTCATACAGCGGGTAGTACTTTTTGAGCTTCCCTTCGGTAAAGTGCGGCTCAATTTTTTCAAAGAGGTGTTTTAAGCCCATGTTTATCCTTCCTGCTCAATGCGGGTTAACACCTCGCGCAATACGGGTCCATATTCGTATTTACCTGGACACACATAGGTACACAGCGCCAGATCTTCTTCGTCCAGCTCCAGACAGCCCAGCGCCTGGGCACCGTCGGTATCACCGGCCAGGAGATCCCGCAGCAGCACGGTGGGCAGAATATCCAGCGGCATCACGCGTTCGTAGTTGCCAATCGGAACCATGGCGCGCTCACCGCCGTTGGTGCTGGTGGAGAAGTTAAACAGCTTATGACGCAGGAAGTGGCCGAGCGTGGTGCGGGTTACCGAGTATTTTTCTGCGCCAGGCAGTACCCAGCCGAACAGCTCTTTATCGCGTCCTTCAAGAACCACACTCACCTGAAGATGGAAACGACCCAGCCAGGCCATCGGGCCTGTCGCGTGCCTGCCGCTCAGCACCGAACCGGAAATAATACGGTTTTCACCCTCTTTCGTTTCGCCAGCCAACAGCGCCGTCAGGTCTGCCCCAAGCAGCGTGCGAACCAGACGCGGTTGGGTTGCCTGAGGGCCGCCGATGGCAATAATGCGTTCTGCGCACAGCTCACCCGTGGTGAACAACTTACCGATAGCGATCACGTCCTGATAATTAAGATGCCAGACCTGTTTCGTCAGGCTTACCGGCTCCAGGAAATGAATATGCGTTCCCACCAGCCCCGCCGGATGCGGGCCGGCAAATTCATTAAAGGCCACCTGCCCTTGCGGATGACCGCCCAGCTTACCGCCGCTGGCCTGGCAGACATGCACTTTGCCCGGCGTCAGGCGTGTTAACACGGCGAGGCCGGCATCGAAAGCTTTTCGTTCCGCCAGGATAAGAGGCTGCGGATCTGCGCTGAGCGGGTTGGTGTCGATGGCCGTAACGAAGATAGCGGCCGGCACAGTGCCTGGCACGGGCGTTTTGCTATAGGGCCGCGTGCGAAGCGCCGTCCACAGTCCCGACTCCAGCAGTTGCGTCTGCACCACGTCGTGGCTGAGGGTGGCGAGATCGGCGGCGTCAAAACGCGCAAATTCGCGTTTCTCATCACCTTCAATTTGAATAACAACCGATTGCAGGACGCGACGCTCACCACGATGGATGGCAACAACGGTGCCGCTGGCTGGGGCTGTAAACATAACGCCAGGATTTTTTTTATCCTCGAAGAGTGCCTGGCCTTTTATTACGCGATCGCCTTCCTGTACCAGCATCGCAGGACGCATGCCCACGTAATCATCACCTACAATGGCGACATGATGAATACTGGCGCCGGTGGTAACGTGCTGTTCAGGCACGCCAGAGATTGGCAGATCGAGTCCTTTTCTGATTCTAAACATGTGGTTAGCAGGTATCCATGAACAACAATCCAGAGAGGCCGGAGTGTACCATTTTAGGCCCTGCCAGGGGCAGCAAATCCGCCGTCTGGCGCGCCGAAATGCGAGCTATTGCGCAAAGTTCCTGGAGTCAGGACAATGTGAATGGGTTATAAAGTAAAACTAATTTGTAAACGCAAAGGTTGGCTCTTGCGAAAATCTCCATCGGTGCTAATGTGAGCGCTCCTGTCCAGATTAGTCTGATTTCGGGTGTCTTTTGCCGTTCTGGCAAGTTGGTCATTGTTTTATCAAGGAACCAGTAGTATGCGTAAAATCGCATTGTTCATTGCGATGCTTCTGATACCGTGCATGTCGCTTGCCGGGCTGCTTGGCAGTAATAGTTCAACGACGCCGATCAGTAAAGAGTATAAACAGCAGTTGATGGGATCCCCGGTTTATATTCAAATCTTCAAGGAAGAGCGCACACTCGATCTGTTTGTCAAAATGGGCGAGACGTATCAGCTGCTCGATAGCTACAAAATCTGTAACTATTCTGGCGGGCTGGGGCCGAAACAGCGGCAGGGTGACTTCAAAAGTCCGGAAGGGTTTTACAACGTTCAGCGTAACCAGCTAAAACCGGACAGCCGCTTCTATAAAGCGATTAACATCGGTTTCCCCAATGCCTTCGACCGTGCGCACGGTTACGAAGGGAAATACCTGATGATCCACGGCGCCTGCGTGTCTGTCGGCTGTTATGCGATGACGGATTCCGGCATTGATGAAATCTTCCAGTTTGTCACGGGCGCACTGGTCTTCGGTCAGCCAAATGTTCAGGTCAGCATCTATCCGTTCCGTATGACGGATGCGAACATGGCACGCCATAAGTACTCTGTTTACACAGATTTCTGGAAACAGCTAAAACCGGGCTATGACTACTTCGAGCAGACCCATAAGCCGCCGGTGGTGTCCATCGTCAATGGCCGTTACGTGGTGAGTAAACCGCTCAGCCATGAAGTGGTTCAGCCGCAGCTGGCGTCAAATTACGCGGTCCCCGAGACAAAATAGCGCCCACTCGCCTGGCATGATCTTTTGCCAGGTTTCGTTGCCCGTCAGTGGCTGCGTTGCAATGACAGTGACCACATCGTTCGGTGTGGTCTCCTTCTGAAAATCAATTTCCACATCCTGATCGAGCAGCGTGGCGACGCCAAACGGCGCACGTCGGGTGATCCAGAACAGATTTGTCGAGCAGAACGCCATCACGTAGCGCCCGTCAGACAGCAGCATATTAAAGACGCCCTTCGCGCGTAACTCAGACGCCAGTGACGCTATGTACTTAAAAACGGCGGTCATGTTGCCGGGCGTACGGGGATAGCGCTCTGTCAGCTTGTGCAGCAGCCAGCAAAATGCTTTTTCGCTGTCCGTTTCACCGACAGGACGAAAATTGCCGGTTTCCAGTGATTTATAGCCCGAGAGCTGCCCGTTGTGCGCATAGGTCCAGTTACGGCCCCACAGTTCACGGGTAAACGGATGGGTATTTTCCAGCGCCACTTCGCCGCGATTGGCCTGGCGGATATGGGCGATCACCGAACAGGACTTAATAGGATAGTCCTGCACCAGTCTGGCAATGGGTGAGTTAAAGCTGGGCTGTGGATCTTTAAACGTGCGGCATCCTTTGCCTTCGTAGAAGGTAATGCCCCAGCCGTCTTTATGCGGCCCGGTTCCTCCACCGCGCTGAACCAGCCCGGTAAAACTAAAGCAGATATCGGTTGGCACATTGGCGCTCATCCCGAGCAGTTCGCACATAGATCACCTCCACAACAGCGGGGGGCACCGGCGCCCCCCAGCGAAGTCTTACTTAACCATCTCTTTTTCGATCAATTGGATCAGGATGTGGATCACTTTGATGTGAATTTCCTGAACGCGATCGGCATAACCGAAGTGTGGAACGCGGATTTCAATGTCCGCTGTACCGTCCATCTTACCGCCATCTTTCCCGGTCAGGGTGATCACTTTCATGCCCTTCTCACGCGCGGCGGCGATCGCTTTGATCACGTTAGCGGAGTTACCGGACGTGGAGATACCGAGAAGCACATCGCCTTCACGGCCTACGGCTTCAACGTAGCGGGAAAAGATGTGGTCGTAACCAAAGTCGTTGCCTACACAGGAGATGTGGCTCACGTCGGAAATCGCAATCGCCGGGTAGCCCGGACGGTTTTCGCGATAGCGTCCGGTCAGCTCCTCGGCGAAGTGCATGGCGTCACAGTGGGAACCGCCGTTACCGCAGGAGAGCACTTTACCGCCGGCTTTGAAGCTGTCGGCAAGCAGGACCGCCGCGCGCTGAATAGCGTGAATATTGGCATCATCTTTCAGAAAGTTCGCCAGCGTTTCCGCCGCTTCGTTCAGTTCGTTACGAATAAGATCCTGGTACATGAGGATAATCCTTCAGTATTGATGAAATAACACAGTGGAGTGTACCGGATAGCAGTAAAAGCGAGAAGCTAAAGCCATGCGAATCGTCCGGCGTTTTGATTTTTTGTGCCGGCTAAAACGCGAACAATGTGAACCAGGTTGTAATTATTTTGTAAACACATTGCTAAAGGAAATGACATCAACTACAACCATATCATCACAAGTGGTCAGACCTCCTACAAGAAAGGGAGCTTTTCTTTATGATGATTTTGAGCATTCTCGCAACCGTTGTACTGCTCGGTGTGTTGTTCTATCACCGTGTCAGTTTATTCCTAAGTAGCCTGATTCTTCTGGCCTGGACGGCTGCACTTGGCGTCGCTGGCCTGTGGAATATCTGGGTTCTTGTTCCCCTGGCCATCATTTTACTGCCGTTTAACCTGACGCCGATGCGTAAGTCGATGATCTCTGTGCCGGTGTTCAGGGGATTCCGTAAAGTGATGCCGCCGATGTCGCGTACAGAGAAAGAAGCGATTGACGCCGGTACGACCTGGTGGGAAGGCGATCTGTTCCAGGGCAACCCGGACTGGAAAAAGCTTCACAACTATCCACAGCCGCGTCTGACCGCCGAAGAACAGGCCTTTATTGATGGTCCGGTAGAAGAAGCGTGCCGCATGGCAAACGACTTTGCCATCACTCACGAAATGGCCGACCTGCCGCCTGAGCTGTGGGCATACCTGAAAGAGCATCGCTTCTTCGCGATGATCATTAAGAAAGAGTATGGCGGTCTGGAATTCTCCGCTTACGCTCAGGCTCGCGTGCTGCAAAAACTGGCGGGTGTCTCCGGGATCCTGGCGATTACCGTTGGCGTGCCAAACTCCTTAGGCCCGGGCGAGCTGTTACAGCATTACGGTACAGAAGAGCAGAAAGATCACTACCTGCCGCGTCTGGCGCGTGGCCAGGAAATTCCGTGCTTCGCGCTGACCAGCCCGGAGGCGGGCTCTGATGCCGGCGCGATCCCCGATACCGGCGTGGTTTGCATGGGCGAGTGGCAGGGCCAGCAGGTGCTGGGCATGCGCCTGACCTGGAACAAACGTTATATCACCCTCGCGCCTATCGCCACGGTGCTGGGCCTGGCGTTCAAACTCTCTGACCCGGAAAAACTGCTGGGCGGTGAAGAAGATCTGGGCATTACCTGTGCGCTGATCCCAACCTCGACCCCAGGTGTTGAGATTGGTCGCCGTCACTTCCCGCTGAACGTACCGTTCCAGAACGGTCCTACCCGCGGTCAGGATATCTTTGTCCCGATTGATTACATCATCGGTGGCCCGAAAATGGCCGGTCAGGGCTGGCGTATGCTGGTAGAATGTCTGTCTGTGGGCCGCGGCATTACCCTGCCGTCGAACTCAACCGGCGGTCTGAAATCGGTGGCGATGGGGATTGGGGCTTACGCGCATATCCGCCGTCAGTTCAAAATCTCCATCGGCAAGATGGAAGGTATCGAAGAGCCGCTAGCGCGTATTGCGGGCAATGCCTACGTGATGGACGCCGCAGCCTCGCTGATTACCTACGGAATTATGCTGGGCGAAAAACCCGCCGTGCTGTCGGCAATTGTGAAATACCACTGTACCCACCGTGCACAGCAGTCAATTATTGATGCAATGGATATCGCAGGCGGTAAAGGGATCATGCTCGGTGAAGGCAACTTCCTGGCACGCAGCTATCAGGGCGCTCCGATTGCCATCACCGTTGAAGGGGCAAACATCCTGACCCGCAGCATGATGATCTTCGGTCAGGGCGCCATTCGCTGCCATCCGTACGTGCTGGAAGAGATGGCCGCCGCGCAGAATAACGACGTGGATGCCTTTGACAAGCTGCTGTTCAAACATATCGGTCACGTGGGCAGCAATGAAGTGCGCAGCTTCTGGCTCGGCCTGACGCGCGGCCTGACCAGCGCGACGCCAACCGGCGATGCGACCAAACGTTACTACCAGCACCTTAACCGTCTGAGCGCCAACCTGGCTCTGCTGTCTGACGTCTCGATGGCCGTTCTTGGCGGAAGCCTGAAGCGTCGCGAGCGCATCTCTGCCCGTCTGGGCGACGTGCTGAGCCAGATCTTCCTGGCCTCTGCGGTTCTAAAACGTTACGACGACGAAGGCCGTCAGGAAGCGGATCTGCCGCTGGTGCACTGGGGTGTACAGGATGCGCTGTATCAGGCAGAACAGGCTATTGACGACCTGCTGGCGAACTTCCCGAACCGCTTTGTGGCAGGTGCCCTGCGCGTGGCGATCTTCCCGACCGGTCGTCATTACCTGGCGCCGTCTGACAAGCTGGATCATAAAGTGGCGAAGATCCTTCAGGTTCCGAGCGCAACCCGCTCCCGTATTGGCCGCGGCCAGTATCTGGCCCCTACCCCGCATAACCCTGTCGGCCTGCTGGAAGAGGCGCTGCTGGACGTGATGGCCGCCGACCCGATTCACCAGAAGATCTGCAAACAGCTGGGCAAAAATCTGCCGTTTACACGACTGGATGAGCTGGCAAAACAGGCGCTGGCGGGTGGCATCATCGACAACAGCGAAGCTGCGATTCTGGTGAAAGCCGAAGAGAGCCGTCTGCGCAGTATTAACGTGGATGATTTCGAACCGGAAGAGCTGGCGACACAGCCGGTAAAGCTGCCGGAGAAGCACCGCAAACCTGAAGCCGCATAAGACGTTCAGCGTCCATCAACCCCGCTCCGTGCGGGGTTTTTTAATGCCACATTTTCTCGTAATGACGTGCTACAGTGTCAAAAAGCGATCTTTTAAGGAGTCGGTATCGTGCCTGGTTTGAAGATTTCTGTTTTGCAGCAGCCTTTAGTTTGGATGGACGGTCCAGCCAACCTTCGCCATTTCGATCGCCAGCTCGAAGAGATTAGCGGTCGCGATGTGATTGTCCTGCCGGAGATGTTCACCACGGGTTTTGCGATGGAGGCTGCAAAACAGTCGATGCCGCAGGACGAGGTTGTGGCCTGGATGCACGCCAAAGCGCAGGAGACAAACGCGCTGATTGCCGGTAGCGTCGCCCTCCAGACCGAACGCGGGCCGGTTAACCGCTTCCTGCTGGTCGAGCCAGAGGGAAAGGTGCATTTCTACGATAAGCGCCACCTGTTCCGCATGGCGGATGAACATCAACATTATGAAGCCGGAAGCGAACGCGTGGTATTTGAATGGCGTGGCTGGCGTATTCTGCCGCTGGTCTGCTATGACCTGCGCTTCCCGGTGTGGTCGCGCAACCGCAACGATTATGACCTGGCGTTGTACGTCGCCAACTGGCCCGCCCCACGCTCCCTGCACTGGCAGGCTTTACTGACCGCGCGCGCGATTGAAAATCAGGCTTATGTCGTTGGCTGTAACCGCGTAGGAACGGACGGCAACGGGCATCACTATCGCGGTGACAGCCGGGTGATCAGTCCGCAGGGTGAGATTATTGCCACCGCCGAGCCGCATCAGGCAACACGAATTGACGCTGAGATCTCGTTAACGGCGTTAAAGGAGTATCGGGAGAAGTTTCCGGCCTGGCAGGATGCAGATCAGTTTACGATCGGATAAACGCAACCCGCGATGTTACCCTGGCTTATCGCCTTGCGTAACATCAGGGAAAAGCAGAAATGAAAAAGGCCCACGTTATAAATAACGTGGGCCTGAATAGTGGCGGAACGGACGGGACTCGAACCCGCGACCCCCTGCGTGACAGGCAGGTATTCTAACCGACTGAACTACCGCTCCACTGTTCCCGTTTGGGGAACGAGGCGAATATTACGGTTTGCCTCTGAACTCGTCAACGCTTTTTCTCAGGTTTTGAATCGTTTGCTGCAAAATTCATCCAAACGGTGATTTAACAAACGTTTCGGCACATTTTCACGTGCGCCACAAACAGCTTCCGCCCTTCTTCTGCACTAAATCGAGACGAGATTCATGGTTCATCAGTTCTTCATCACTGGCTAAAACAACCCGCAGGCGATTCGCCTGACGCACAATGCGCTGAATTCCCCCTTCATCCCGCGTCTGCTGGGATTCATTTTCCATACTGAATTTCATCGACGTTTGCCCGCCGGTCATGGTCAGGTAGACATCGGCCAGGATCTGGGCATCGAGCAACGCGCCGTGCAGCGTTCGCTTGGTGTTGTCTATCTCATAGCGAGAGCACAGGGCATCAAGGCTGTTACGCTTGCCGGGGAACATCTTCCTTGCCAGCGCCAGGCTATCCGTGACTTTACAGAACGTATTCGTCTTCGGAATATCACGGTTGAGCTTGCTGAACTCATAGTCCATAAAGCCGATATCGAACGACGCGTTATGAATGACAAGTTCCGCACCTCTGATGTAGTCGAGAAATTCATCTGCGACGTCGGCAAAGGTGGGCTTATCCAGCAAAAACTCGTCGGCAATTCCGTGAACGCCGAACGCTTCCGGGTCCACCAGCCGATCGGGTTTGAGGTAAACGTGGAAGTTGTTGCCCGTAAGGCGACGGTTCACCACTTCAACGGCACCAATCTCAATGATTTTATGCCCTTCGTAGTGGGCGCCAATCTGGTTCATACCGGTGGTTTCGGTATCGAGAACAATCTGGCGAGTAATTGCAGTGCTCATAGCGGTCATTTATGTCAGACTTATCGTTTTACTGAACGTTTCAAATACAGGAAGTCTACCAGAGATGCGTAAACAGGTAGAAATTTTCACCGATGGATCTTGTCTCGGTAACCCAGGGCCCGGCGGCTATGGTGCCATTATGCGCTATCGCCAGCATGAAAAAACCTTTAGTGAAGGCTATTTCCTGACCACCAACAACCGCATGGAGTTGATGGCGGCCATCGTGGCGCTGGAAGCGTTAAAAGAACATTGCGACGTGGTGCTGAGTACCGACAGCCAGTATGTCCGCCAGGGCATTACCCAATGGATCCACAACTGGAAAAAACGCGGCTGGAAAACGGCAGAGAAAAAACCGGTCAAGAATGTCGATCTCTGGAAGCGTCTTGATGCCGCCCTCGGTCAGCACGAAATCAAATGGGAGTGGGTAAAGGGGCACGCCGGTCATCCTGAAAACGAACGCTGTGACGAGCTGGCTCGCGCGGCGGCATCCAACCCAACCCATGAGGATGCAGGTTATCAACCTGAATCCTGATCACGGTTTTTTGTACTGCCGCGTGGCCCCCACGGTCTGGCGGATCCGCGTTTTTGATTTGCTTTGCTTCATTGGGTTGAGCGTAAGGGGGATCGTCCTCTTACGCGCGACAATAAATTGCATGCAGCCCAGCGCGGGTAAATGGGTGCTTAATAAGACCCCGCCTTTACGCGTCCAGGGGATGACCTGCAAACCCCCATAGCTCAGCACTTCGAAATTTAACAGTGAAAGCCAGTCCAGCTGGCGCATCATGGTAAACATCCTGCTGTTATAGGGCGGCGTGCGGCGCAGAACGGGCGTCAGTTTACGTAGCCCCATCAGACTCAGCGGATTAAAACCGCTCAGGATCAGCCAGCCGTCATCAATCAAAACGCGGTCGGCTTCCCGCAGCAGACGATGGGGATCGCTGCACCAGGGCAGCGTATGGGCGAGCAGACAGGCATCAATGGATTTTTCCGCAAACGGCAAATGCAGCGGATCCGCTTTCACCTGAACCGGGGAGCCATTAAGCGATACGCTAACCTGATGCGAGATAGCGCAGCTTTCGGTATTGATTTCTGCGCTCAGATTTCCAATCTTAAGCAGGTGAAAACCATACATTTTCGCGAGCCAGGGTTTAAGCTGAAGTTCTAAGGCCTCGCGATAATATTCACCCCAGGGCAACTCTGCCCAACGTTCCGGTGGTGCGACAGTATGAGGTATCCTTGCCGGTTTCATCAAAACACCCGCCACGCTATAAGAGGTAATGCATGAATCTTATCAGTATTTCCGCCTTTCAGGACAATTACATCTGGGTTTTAGTCGACGACGATCGCAGATGCATCATTGTTGATCCAGGCGAATCCGCACCGATCCTGCACGCGATAAAAGAAAACGGCTGGCAGCCTGAAGCGATCCTACTTACCCATCACCATCACGATCATGTCGGCGGTGTTCCCGATCTCCTTGCGCGCTATCCTCATCTTCCCGTCTACGGACCGGCAGAGACACAGGATAAGGGTACGACGCAAGTTGTCGAAGAAGGCGAAAGTATCCTCATCCTCGGGTGGGAGTTTTCCGTATTTGCTACGCCAGGTCACACTTCCGGTCATCTCTGTTTCTACAGCAAACCTTATCTGTTTTGTGGCGACACGCTGTTTTCTGGCGGCTGTGGAAGGCTGTTTGAAGGCACGCCAGAACAGATGTATCAATCTTTACAAAAAATTAATGCGCTTCCAGCCGACACCGTAATTTGTTGCGCACATGAGTATACATTAGGGAATATGAAGTTTGCTGCAAGCGTGCTGCCTGAGGATCGGGCGATTCAGGATTATTACCTGAAAGTGAAGGAGTTACGTGCAAAAAACCAAAAAACACTCCCCGTAATTCTGAAAAATGAACGACAAATTAATTTATTTTTAAGAACTGATGATGTTGATTTAATTAATAAAATTAATCAAGAAACAAATTTGTTACAACCTGAAGCGCGATTTGCATGGTTAAGGTCAAAGAAAGATAACTTCAGATAATTGCGGGTTGCCTTTTCAAAATTTCGCCGTTATCATCGCTCGTCTTTTAAGCAACTATTGACACACACATGAAGGCAAAAGCGATATTACTCGCCTCTGTCCTGCTTGTAGGTTGCCAGTCACAAAACGGCAGCAACGTACAACAGCACGCACAGAGCCTTTCTGCGGCTGGTCAAGGGGAAGCAGGGAAGTTTACGAGTCAGGCGCGATGGTTGGACGATGGGACCTCCTTCGCGCAGGAACAAGACTTGTGGGCCTCTATTGGCGACGAGCTAAAGATGGGAATTCCGGAAAACAGCCGGATTCGCGAACAGAAACAGAAGTATTTGAGAAATAAGAGCTATCTCCACGATGTAACATTACGGGCAGAGCCGTATATGTACTGGATAGCCGGGCAAGTTAAGAAACGTAACATGCCTATGGAACTGGTACTACTACCCATAGTGGAGAGCGCTTTTGACCCGCACGCGACGTCTGGCGCCAATGCAGCAGGCATCTGGCAGATCATTCCGAGCACAGGGCGAAATTATGGTTTAAAGCAGACCCGCAACTACGATGCGCGTCGTGATGTTGTCGCTTCAACGACAGCCGCTCTCGACATGATGCAACGTCTGAACAAGATGTTTGACGGCGACTGGTTATTGACTGTCGCGGCGTATAACAGTGGTGAAGGTCGTGTACTGAAGGCAATGAAAGCGAATAAAGCGCGTGGAAAATCCACAGACTTCTGGTCGCTCTCACTGCCACAGGAAACAAAGATTTACGTACCGAAAATGCTGGCACTGAGTGACATTCTCAAGAACAGCAAACGTTACGGTGTACAACTGCCAACACCAGACGAAAGTCGTGCACTGGCGCGTGTCCGCCTCAGCAGCCCGGTTGATATTCAACAGGTTGCCGATATGACGGGTATGTCGGTAAGTAAGCTTAAAACCTTTAATGCAGGTGTTAAAGGCTCCACGCTGGGTGCTAGCGGCCCACGCTATGTGATGGTTCCGCAGAAACATGCGGAACAGTTACGAGAGTCTTTAGCTTCAGGTGAAATCGCAGCCGTTCAGTCCACGCTGATCGCTGATACGTCGCCTGTAAGCAGCCGCAGCTATAAGGTGCGTTCAGGTGATACGCTTTCAGGTATTGCATCACGTCTTGGCGTGAATGCGAAGGATCTCCAGCAGTGGAATAATCTGCGCGGATCTGGTCTGAAAGTGGGTCAAACGCTGAACGTAGGTGCAGGTAGCAGCGCACAGCGTCTCGCTAAAAACAGCGATAGCATTACCTATCGCGTACGTAAAGGCGACTCGCTGTCCAGTATTGCTAAGCGTCACGGCGTAAACATCAAAGATGTGATGCGCTGGAACAACGATACTGACAACCTGCAACCTGGCGACCAGCTGACGTTGTTTGTGAAAAACAGCGCTACGCCAGATTCCTGATAGTACGTTCGCTTGTTAAAAAGGCACCGATTCCCCTCGGTGCCTTTTTTGTTTATCCTGCTTTTTGCGCTTCAGCCATAATGGTGTCGCTAGTAAACGAACCATCGTCATGCAGCTCAAAGTACGCCTTCACATCAGCAGAGGCGCTCTCCTGGTACAATCGGATCGCCTGAGTTAATGCCTCGGGGGTGCGCATCCGCGCAATCCATGACGCAAACTCCAGCGGCAAACGGTCGGTTATCAATGAGCGTGAAATCAAGCCGGCTTCGGTGATAAACGTAAGCCACTCTCCACTGGAGTAGTTTTGCACGTGCGAGGTATCACGCAGCGCTTCAACCGTCTGGAGCCAGATATTTCGTACCGGATGTCCGGGAGACATCACGTCCATGATGATGAAGATTCCGCCCGGTTTGAGTACGCGTTTCACTTCCCGTAATGCCTGCCCCACATCATGCCAGTGGTGTGCAGAGTAACGGCTAATCACAACCTCAAACGATGCATCCTCAAAGGGTAATGATTCAGCGTAGCCCTGGCGCGTCGTGACGTTATTCAGTCCTTTCGCTTTCGCCGCTTCAGCGACCACATCGAGCATCTGGCTCGATAAGTCATACGCCGTCACCTGAGCAACCTGCTCTGCGGCGGTAAAACTGGCATGCCCTGCCCCGCAGCCTAAGTCCAGCACGTGCGCGTCAGGAAACGCGGCGAGCCGCTCGCCGAGACGCACCAGGTCGCGGCCAGAGGCGTGCACGGCGCTGCTCAGGTAGGCACTTGCCTGCGAACCAAACTGTTTTTCGACGTTGTCATGATGGGAGTGTGTTGTTGTCATGTTGCTGTCCTTTTATGGGTTAAAAAATAAAGGGCAGCACCCGCACAGGCCTGCCCCACGGCAGACCTGACGCACCATTATTTATCAGGTTTGCCGGGACTGAATTCAACTAGTAGAGGATTATGATCGGAGGCGCGCGTCACCAGAACGGAGGCGTCGTGCACGCTTAAACCCCGATAGAAGACAAAATCGAGAGGACGACCAAACGCTTTCTTGCGCTGGTCATCGTTAAAACGAACTTCACGCAGCGACATTTCACGCGCGAAGCGGTACAACGCGTTCATACGCGGACGGCTCCAGGCATTGAAGTCCCCTGCCATAATGATCGGCCCACTGTGATGAGCAATCTGATCGCCAATGGGAAGTAACTGCTTACTGTACACATCAACACCGAGGCTGAAGTTCACCGCATGAATGTTTACCACCATCAGCAGACGGGTGTCGGGCAACGGATAGACTGTGACCAGCGCCGATTTTGCCAGACGCAGGATAGGCTCACGTTCACGCAGCGGGCAGCAATAGACCGGATGTGCGGCTGAAAGGGTCATCACCCCAGAAGGATGCTGTGGCAGAACAAAGGCAGGCACCTGATCGGCTGCAAGATAGTTTGTCGTTGCAAACCTGACCAGCTCAGGCGTGGTTTGCGCCTCCTGTAACAGAACCAGATGCGCATCTTTACCAAAATTTTGAAGTACGGATAACCACTCCGCACGCTGTTGTTTAAAGATGTTCCACACCAGTACGCGAATTTTTTCGTCACTGCTTAATGGCGTGCCCGCTGGTAATGCCTGACCCAGGCTCGCAAACGACCCCGGAGGCAAGATCCTCTCCGCGGGCATTCCGGCAACATAACGCATGGCATAGGTATTTTTTCGCACTTTTGGAAACGACCTCTGTAACATGAACCAGCCCGGAAAACGGACTGGTTCTAATGTTATAGGGATTTTAGGTCACACTTTCAACGCAATTACTGAGAAACCGCTTTCCAGTTTTGTAAGCAAGCACTTACTGATACCTATCCAAGCGCTACGCGAGCGGGTTTATCAAGCCGTCCACTCAGACCAATAAGGAGGAAAGCGACAAGCACAATTACCGCACCAATCCATGGCGTTTGGGTTAATCCAACGTGTTCAACCGTCTGCCCGCCGATAACCGATCCGAGTGCGATGCCGATATTGAATGCGGCGATATTCAGGCCGGATGCGACATCCACCGCATTGGGCGTATAGCGTTCGGCTTTCTGTACAACATAGACCTGCAATCCCGGTACGTTACCAAACGCGAATATTCCCATAACCAACACGGTTACCAGCGCGGCGTATTGTATCGACGCGGTGAACTGGAAAATCATCAGCAGGACAACCAGCGCGGCGAAAATGAATTTCAGCGCCGGTACCGCACCATGCTTATCCGCAAGTTTGCCGCCCCAGATATTGCCGATTGCGACGGAGATACCGTAGCCCAGTAAAATCCAGCTCACTGCGCCCGGAGAAAAACCAGCCAGTTCCTGCATCATCGGTGCAAGGAAAGTGAACGCAGTGAACACACCTCCATAACCCAGAGCCGTAACGGCATAGATCAGCAGCAGGCGCGGGTGTGTGAGAACCTTAACCTGATCGCTCAGGCTGGCGCTCGCGCGCCCCGGAATACTGGAGGGTACCAGCAGCAGGCTGGCTACCAGAGCAATCACGCCCAACAGCGATACCGCGAGGAAGGTTTCTCGCCAGCCAAAATGTTGCCCAATAAACGTTCCTAACGGCACGCCGGTCACCAGCGCAACGGTTAAGCCGCCAAACATAATCGCAATGGCTGACGCCGCTTTCTCTTTTGGCACCAGGCTGGTTGCAATCGTGGAACCGATGGAGAAGAAGACACCGTGCGCGAGGCCAGTCAGCAAACGGGCGATGACCAGAGTGGTGTAGTCCGGAGCCTGCCACGCCAGAATATTGCCGGCGGTGAAGAGCACCATCAGGGCAACTAACAGTTTTTTACGCGCAAAGCGCCCAGTCAATGCGGTCAGCACAGGCGCCCCAACAGCGACGCCTAAAGCGTAAATAGATACCAGCAGCCCGGCAGAAGGCAGCGAAATGGCGAGTTGTTCAGCAATGGTGGGAACAAGTCCTACAATAACAAATTCGGTCGTGCCAATTGCGAAGGCACTGATCGTCAGGGCAAGAAGCGCCAGTGGCATAAATACTCCGTCTCTTCAGGATTAAGATGACAGGCAGTATGCGCCAGTGTTTAAATAACAAAAATGGTTAGAATCTCAATAGAATTTTGCGGATGATGCAATAATGAAAGCCACATCGGAAGAACTGACTATCTTTGTTGCCGTTGTTGAAAGCGGCAGCTTCAGCCGTGCGGCCGAACAGCTCGGGCAGGCGAACTCCGCCATCAGCCGCTCGGTGAAAAAGCTGGAGATGAAGCTCGGAGTGAGTCTGCTTAATAGGACAACGCGGCAGCTCAGCCTGACGGAAGAAGGTGAACGTTATTTTCGACGCGTGCAGTCCGTTTTGCAGGAGATGGCGGCGGCAGAAACGGAAATAATGGAATCGCGCAGCACCCCGCGCGGATTGCTGCGCATCGATGCGGCTACGCCGGTCGTGCTTCATTTTTTGATGCCGCTGATTAAGCCCTTTCGTGAGCGCTACCCGGAGATGACCCTGTCTCTGGTCTCCTCGGAAACGTTTATCAATCTTATTGAGCGTAAAGTGGATGTGGCGATCCGCGCCGGAACCCTGACGGATTCAAGCTTACGCGCTCGCCCTCTGTTCACCAGCTACCGCAAAATTATCGCGTCACCGCAATATATTGCAGAGCATGGTAAACCGGAGACGGTTGAGGAGTTAAGGCAGCATCTGTGCCTGGGCTTTACGGAGCCTGTCTCGCTGAACACCTGGCCCGTGGCCTGTCATGACGGACAACTTCATGAGATCACCTGCGGACTTTCGTCTAATAGCGGAGAAACGCTGAAACAGCTTTGTCTTGAAGGAAATGGGATCGCCTGTTTATCAGACTATATGATTGATAAGGAAATAGCTGCGGGTCAGCTTGTAGAACTGATGGCTGACAAACGCTTACCTGTAGAGATGCCTTTTAGCGCAGTGTATTACAGTGACAGAGCGGTAAGTACGCGCATACGCGCTTTTATCGACTTCCTTAGCGAACATATAAAAACAGCTCCCGGAGGAGCTGTGTGAGGGTTTAAAGGTACAGAGGGAGGGTTTTTATTAATCCCAGTCTGGTGCTAACCCTTCCGGGCTGACAAGACGATCGTTGCATTCCAGTGCAGCGATCGCGTTTTTATCTTCATCATCAAGCTGGAGATCCCGCGCTAACAGGTTACTTGCCAGGTTTTCACGTTTGGTTGAAGACGGGATCACGGCATAGCCCTCACCCATCGCCCATGCCAGGATCACCTGTGCGGCTGTCGCATTGTGTTTCTTAGCGATGCGCGCAATCACTTCATCTTTCAGCGCCTTACCATATGCCAGCGTCATGTACGAGGTGATGTGAATACTATGCTGTTTCGCCCAGTCCACGACTTTGCGGTTTTGCAGGTAAGGAGAGAGTTCAATTTGGTTGGTGGCAATATTCTCTTTACCCACTGCGGCGATGGCCCTTTCAATCAACGGGATGGTGAAGTTAGAGATGCCAATTTCACGCGTTAAGCCTTGCTCTTTTGCTTCCAGCAGCGCCTGCATAAACTCTTCCACAGAGACGGCATCATCAGGAGATGGCCAGTGGATCAGCGTCAGATCAACATAGTCAGTACGCAGCTTTTTCAGACTTTCCTTCAGGCTTGGGATCAGCTTGTCTTTGCTGAGATTCTCAATCCAGATTTTAGTGGTGACGAAAAGTTCGTCGCGCGGTACGCCGCTCTCTTCGATGGCCTGGCCTACGGCAGCTTCGTTATCATAAATCTGCGCCGTATCAATAGCACGATAGCCCAACTCGAGTGCGGTTTTAACAGATGCAATAACAACATCGTCTTTCAGGCGAAAAGTGCCCAGACCCAGTGCAGGGATAGTCATATGATTCCTCAATCGTTATGTTCGTAAACTGAGGAAGATTATCGCTGTAGTTGTTATGACGAAAAAGATCGTAAAACGCAGAGGATTTTTGCTAATTTCGCAACAATCAAATGACAGATAAGAAAAAAGCCCTGAGCTAACGCTCAGGGCTTTTAATAAGTGGCGGAACGGACGGGACTCGAACCCGCGACCCCCTGCGTGACAGGCAGGTATTCTAACCGACTGAACTACCGCTCCACCGAATACTTCTGTAACCACCGGATTAATGCACCGGCTTACTACTTAATTTGATGCCTGGCAGTTCCCTACTCTCACATGGGGAGACCCCACACTACCATCGGCGCTACGGCGTTTCACTTCTGAGTTCGGCATGGGGTCAGGTGGGACCACCGCGCTAAAGCCGCCAGGCAAATTCTTGTGCTCTGTCCTGTGTCTTTCGCACTGATACTGCGTTGGCTGCTCTCGTAAAGTCAGTCACATACCTCAGTATGCTCCTTCCTTTCCTTCGTTTGCCGCCTTGTCTCAGCGCAAAATCCTTCGGACTCTGAATCTAAGCTGAAAATCGTGTCTGTCTCTTCGCCAAAACACCTTCGGCGTTGTAAGGTTAAGCCTCACGGTTCATTAGTATCGGTTAGCTCAACGCATCGCTGCGCTTACACACCCGACCTATCAACGTCGTCGTCTTCAACGTTCCTTCAGGAGACTTAAAGTCTCAGGGAGAACTCATCTCGGGGCAAGTTTCGTGCTTAGATGCTTTCAGCACTTATCTCTTCCGCATTTAGCTACCGGGCAGTGCCATTGGCATGACAACCCGAACACCAGTGATGCGTCCACTCCGGTCCTCTCGTACTAGGAGCAGCCCCCCTCAATTCTCCAGCGCCCACGGCAGATAGGGACCGAACTGTCTCACGACGTTCTAAACCCAGCTCGCGTACCACTTTAAATGGCGAACAGCCATACCCTTGGGACCTACTTCAGCCCCAGGATGTGATGAGCCGACATCGAGGTGCCAAACACCGCCGTCGATATGAACTCTTGGGCGGTATCAGCCTGTTATCCCCGGAGTACCTTTTATCCGTTGAGCGATGGCCCTTCCATTCAGAACCACCGGATCACTATGACCTGCTTTCGCACCTGCTCGCGCCGTCACGCTCGCAGTCAAGCTGGCTTATGCCATTGCACTAACCTCCTGATGTCCGACCAGGATTAGCCAACCTTCGTGCTCCTCCGTTACTCTTTGGGAGGAGACCGCCCCAGTCAAACTACCCACCAGACACTGTCCGCAACCCGGATCACGGGTCTACGTTAGAACACCAGCCATTAAAGGGTGGTATTTCAAGGGCGGCTCCACGCAGACTGGCGTCCACGCTTCAAAGCCTCCCACCTATCCTACACATCAAGGACCAGTGTTCAGTGTCAAGCTATAGTAAAGGTTCACGGGGTCTTTCCGTCTTGCCGCGGGTACACTGCATCTTCACAGCGAGTTCAATTTCACTGAGTCTCGGGTGGAGACAGCCTGGCCATCATTACGCCATTCGTGCAGGTCGGAACTTACCCGACAAGGAATTTCGCTACCTTAGGACCGTTATAGTTACGGCCGCCGTTTACCGGGGCTTCGATCAAGAGCTTCGCGTTGCCGCTAACCCCATCAATTAACCTTCCGGCACCGGGCAGGCGTCACACCGTATACGTCCACTTTCGTGTTTGCACAGTGCTGTGTTTTTAATAAACAGTTGCAGCCAGCTGGTATCTTCGACTGATTTCAGCTCCGCCCGCAGGGGCTTCACCTACATATCAGCGTGCCTTCTCCCGAAGTTACGGCACCATTTTGCCTAGTTCCTTCACCCGAGTTCTCTCAAGCGCCTTGGTATTCTCTACCTGACCACCTGTGTCGGTTTGGGGTACGATTTCGTGTTACCTGATGCTTAGAGGCTTTTCCTGGAAGCAGGGCATTTATCACTTCAGCACCGTAGTGCCTCGTCATCACACCTCAGCGTTAAAAGGTACCGGATTTACCTGGAACCTCCGCCTACATGCTTAAACCGGGACAACCGTCGCCCGGCTGACATAGCCTTCTCCGTCCCCCCTTCGCAGTAACACCAAGTACAGGAATATTAACCTGTTTCCCATCGACTACGCCTTTCGGCCTCGCCTTAGGGGTCGACTCACCCTGCCCCGATTAACGTTGGACAGGAACCCTTGGTCTTCCGGCGAGCGGGCTTTTCACCCGCTTTATCGTTACTTATGTCAGCATTCGCACTTCTGATACCTCCAGCATGCCTCACAGCACACCTTCAACGGCTTACAGAACGCTCCCCTACCCAACAACACATAGTGTCGCTGCCGCAGCTTCGGTGCATGGTTTAGCCCCGTTACATCTTCCGCGCAGGCCGACTCGACCAGTGAGCTATTACGCTTTCTTTAAATGATGGCTGCTTCTAAGCCAACATCCTGGCTGTCTGTGCCTTCCCACATCGTTTCCCACTTAACCATGACTTTGGGACCTTAGCTGGCGGTCTGGGTTGTTTCCCTCTTCACGACGGACGTTAGCACCCGCCGTGTGTCTCCCGTGATAACATTCTTCGGTATTCGTAGTTTGCATCGGGTTGGTAAGCCGGGATGGCCCCCTAGCCGAAACAGTGCTCTACCCCCGAAGATGAGTTCACGAGGCGCTACCTAAATAGCTTTCGGGGAGAACCAGCTATCTCCCGGTTTGATTGGCCTTTCACCCCCAGCCACAGGTCATCCGCTAATTTTTCAACATTAGTCGGTTCGGTCCTCCAGTTAGTGTTACCCAACCTTCAACCTGCCCATGGCTAGATCACCGGGTTTCGGGTCTATACCCTGCAACTTAACGCCCAGTTAAGACTCGGTTTCCCTTCGGCTCCCCTATACGGTTAACCTTGCTACAGAATATAAGTCGCTGACCCATTATACAAAAGGTACGCAGTCACCCCATAAAGAGGCTCCCACTGCTTGTACGTACACGGTTTCAGGTTCTTTTTCACTCCCCTCGCCGGGGTTCTTTTCGCCTTTCCCTCACGGTACTGGTTCACTATCGGTCAGTCAGGAGTATTTAGCCTTGGAGGATGGTCCCCCCATATTCAGACAGGATACCACGTGTCCCGCCCTACTCTTCGAGTTCACAGCAAGTGTGTTTTCGTGTACGGGACTATCACCCTGTACCGTCGGACTTTCCAGACCGTTCCACTAACACACAAGCTGATTCAGACTCCGGGCTGCTCCCCGTTCGCTCGCCGCTACTGGGGGAATCTCGGTTGATTTCTTTTCCTCGGGGTACTTAGATGTTTCAGTTCCCCCGGTTCGCCTCGTTAACCTATGTATTCAGTTAACGATAGTGTGTCGGAACACACTGGGTTTCCCCATTCGGACATCGACGGGTCAAAGGTTCATATCACCTCGCCGTCGCTTTTCGCAGATTAGCACGTCCTTCATCGCCTCTGACTGCCAGGGCATCCACCGTGTACGCTTAGTCGCTTAACCTCACAACCCGAAGATGTTTCACTTCTGATTGCGAAAATTTGAGAGACTCGAACACACATGAGCTGTGTGTCGTTTCAATTTTCAGCTTGATCCAGATTTTTAAAGAGCAAAACTTCGCAGTGCACCTTTTCAGGTTCACTCTGAAGTTTTCTTGTGTTCGCAGTAAAAGATGGTGGAGCTATGCGGGATCGAACCGCAGACCTCCTGCGTGCAAGGCAGGCGCTCTCCCAGCTGAGCTATAGCCCCATCGTAGTCACCTCTGTACCGGTAATTTTTGTTGAAGCAAGGCGTGGTGACACGAAGCATACTCAGGTATGTGAGTGTCGCCGCAACGCAGCATCAGCAAAAATTTGGTAGGCCTGAGTGGACTTGAACCACCGACCTCACCCTTATCAGGGGTGCGCTCTAACCACCTGAGCTACAAGCCTGTAGAGGTTTTTTACTGCTGTTTTTCATCAGACAATCTGTGTGAGCACTGCAAAGGCAGGTTCTTTAAGGTAAGGAGGTGATCCAACCGCAGGTTCCCCTACGGTTACCTTGTTACGACTTCACCCCAGTCATGAATCACAAAGTGGTAAGCGCCCTCCCGAAGGTTAAGCTACCTACTTCTTTTGCAACCCACTCCCATGGTGTGACGGGCGGTGTGTACAAGGCCCGGGAACGTATTCACCGTGGCATTCTGATCCACGATTACTAGCGATTCCGACTTCATGGAGTCGAGTTGCAGACTCCAATCCGGACTACGACGCACTTTATGAGGTCCGCTTGCTCTCGCGAGGTCGCTTCTCTTTGTATGCGCCATTGTAGCACGTGTGTAGCCCTACTCGTAAGGGCCATGATGACTTGACGTCATCCCCACCTTCCTCCAGTTTATCACTGGCAGTCTCCTTTGAGTTCCCGGCCTAACCGCTGGCAACAAAGGATAAGGGTTGCGCTCGTTGCGGGACTTAACCCAACATTTCACAACACGAGCTGACGACAGCCATGCAGCACCTGTCTCAGAGTTCCCGAAGGCACCAATCCATCTCTGGAAAGTTCTCTGGATGTCAAGAGTAGGTAAGGTTCTTCGCGTTGCATCGAATTAAACCACATGCTCCACCGCTTGTGCGGGCCCCCGTCAATTCATTTGAGTTTTAACCTTGCGGCCGTACTCCCCAGGCGGTCGACTTAACGCGTTAGCTCCGGAAGCCACGCCTCAAGGGCACAACCTCCAAGTCGACATCGTTTACGGCGTGGACTACCAGGGTATCTAATCCTGTTTGCTCCCCACGCTTTCGCACCTGAGCGTCAGTCTTTGTCCAGGGGGCCGCCTTCGCCACCGGTATTCCTCCAGATCTCTACGCATTTCACCGCTACACCTGGAATTCTACCCCCCTCTACAAGACTCTAGCCTGCCAGTTTCGAATGCAGTTCCCAGGTTGAGCCCGGGGATTTCACATCCGACTTGACAGACCGCCTGCGTGCGCTTTACGCCCAGTAATTCCGATTAACGCTTGCACCCTCCGTATTACCGCGGCTGCTGGCACGGAGTTAGCCGGTGCTTCTTCTGCGGGTAACGTCAATCGACAAGGTTATTAACCTTATCGCCTTCCTCCCCGCTGAAAGTACTTTACAACCCGAAGGCCTTCTTCATACACGCGGCATGGCTGCATCAGGCTTGCGCCCATTGTGCAATATTCCCCACTGCTGCCTCCCGTAGGAGTCTGGACCGTGTCTCAGTTCCAGTGTGGCTGGTCATCCTCTCAGACCAGCTAGGGATCGTCGCCTAGGTGAGCCGTTACCCCACCTACTAGCTAATCCCATCTGGGCACATCCGATGGCAAGAGGCCCGAAGGTCCCCCTCTTTGGTCTTGCGACGTTATGCGGTATTAGCTACCGTTTCCAGTAGTTATCCCCCTCCATCAGGCAGTTTCCCAGACATTACTCACCCGTCCGCCACTCGTCAGCGAAGCAGCAAGCTGCTTCCTGTTACCGTTCGACTTGCATGTGTTAGGCCTGCCGCCAGCGTTCAATCTGAGCCATGATCAAACTCTTCAATTTAAAAGTTTGATGCTCAATGAATTAAACTTCGTAATGAATTACGTGTTCACTCGTTGAGACTTGGTATTCATTTTTCGTCCGAGGACGTTAAGAATCCATGTCACTTTGAGTGCCCACACAGATTGTCTGATAAATTGTTAAAGAGCAGTTGCGACGCGCTTCAGCGCTCTGTCGCGAGGTGGCGTATATTACGCTTTCCTCTTTCAGAGTCAACCCTGATTTTCAGGATTTTTTCTCTTCAGCCGACCGGGTTGTTTGTGAAGTGATTCACATCCGCCGTGTCGATGGAGGCGCATTATAGGGAGCCGCCGAGGAATGACAAGCGGAAAAATGCATTTTTATTTCAACCGCTCACCTTTTCGCCAAAACGCCTATTTTTGGTGCTTTTTAATCTCTTTTGGCAGTTCTGCCAGACTAGTTATCACCCAGTCGGCTGCATTTTCTGCTTCTGGGGTGACCGGTTTACCGGTACGCACTAATACTTTGGTACCTACACCTGCCGCCGTTGCTGCCTGCATATCTTCCAGTTTATCGCCCACCATATAAGATGCGGCCATATCAATGTGCAGGAATTCCTGTGCAGAGATAAACATGCCCGGGTGTGGCTTACGGCAATCGCAGGTCTGACGATACGCCTCTACACTTCCCTGCGGGTGATGCGGACAATAATAGATGCCATCAAGATCGACGCCGCGATCGGCCAGAGACCAGTCCATCCATTCCGTCAGCGTCTCGAACTGCGCTTCGGTAAATTTACCCCGGGCGATACCGGACTGGTTAGTTACCACCACCAGCGCATAGCCCATCTCTTTCAACTGGCGCATGGCATCTATTACGCCCTCGATAAATTCGAACTCATCAATCTCATGGACGTAACCGTGATCCACATTAATAGTGCCGTCACGATCGAGAAAAATTGCGGGTACAGATTTTGCCACCGGTTTGCTCCTGAAAAAGGCTTGTTCGGCTAGTATCTCATGAATCGCAGCGCAATAAAGTGCTCATCGCAAAGAGGTGGATTGATTTAGACGTCTGGATGCCTTAACATCCATTTTGTTTACGGTCATTCCCCGTATCTGGCAGAAGAAAATGCCACGGCTAACTTACTTACGATAAAAATAATCTAATGATTAAACTTTCCAATATCACTAAAGTGTTCCAGCAGGGGAACCGAACCATTCAGGCGCTGAACAACGTCAGCCTGCATGTGCCTGCTGGTCAGATTTATGGCGTCATTGGCGCATCGGGTGCAGGTAAAAGTACGCTGATCCGTTGTGTTAACCTGCTTGAGCGCCCAACCCAGGGCAGCGTAGAAGTTGGCGGCCAGGAGCTTACCGCTCTCTCAGAAAAAGAACTCACCAAAGCGCGTCGCCAGATTGGCATGATTTTCCAGCACTTTAACCTGCTGGCCTCACGCACCGTTTTCGGTAACGTTGCGTTACCCCTGGAGCTTGATAACACACCAAAAGAAGAAATTACGCGTCGCGTCACCGAACTGCT
Organism: Enterobacter sp. CRENT-193; assembly: GCF_002787395.1. Lineage (NCBI taxonomy): Bacteria > Pseudomonadati > Pseudomonadota > Gammaproteobacteria > Enterobacterales > Enterobacteriaceae > Enterobacter > Enterobacter sp. CRENT-193. Next base: position 4,687,185 of record NZ_CP024812.1, read on the forward strand.
CGATCTGGTTGGTCTGGGTGATAAACATGACAGCTACCCGGCAAATCTGTCCGGCGGGCAAAAACAGCGAGTAGCAATCGCTCGCGCGCTGGCAAGCAACCCAAAAGTGCTGCTGTGCGATGAAGCCACCAGCGCATTAGATCCGGCTACCACGCGCTCTATTCTGGAACTGTTAAAAGACATTAACCGTCGTCTGGGCCTGACTATCCTCCTTATTACGCATGAAATGGATGTAGTGAAACGTATCTGCGACTGTGTAGCAGTCATCAGCAACGGTGAGCTGATTGAGCAGGACACGGTGAGCGAAGTCTTCTCGCACCCGAAAACGCCGCTGGCTCAGCAGTTCATTCAGTCCACACTGCATCTTGATATTCCGGAAGATTATCTGGAACGACTGAAAACAGAAGCCGTTGCAGACAGCGTTCCAATGCTGCGCATGGAGTTTACGGGTCAGTCCGTTGACGCACCGCTGCTTTCCGAAACCGCGCGTCGCTTTAACGTTAATAACAACATTATTAGCGCGCAGATGGATTACGCCGGTGGCGTGAAGTTCGGCATTATGCTGACGGAAATGCACGGCACACAGGAAGAAACCCAGGCGGCAATTGCCTGGCTGCAAGAACATCACGTAAAAGTAGAGGTACTGGGTTATGTCTGAGCCGATGATGTGGCTACTGGTTCGCGGCGTTTGGGAAACGCTGGCAATGACCTTCGTATCGGGCTTCTTTGGTTTTGTGATTGGGCTGCCGGTCGGCGTGTTGCTGTACGTCACGCGCCCGGGTCAAATTATTGAAAACGCGAAGCTGTATCGCACGCTCTCTGCGCTGGTGAACATTTTCCGGTCTATTCCGTTCATTATTCTGCTGGTGTGGATGATTCCGTTTACTCGCGTGATCGTCGGGACGTCGATTGGTTTGCAGGCGGCAATTGTCCCGCTGACAGTAGGCGCGGCACCGTTTATCGCCCGTATGGTGGAAAACGCCCTGCTGGAAATCCCAACAGGCCTGATTGAAGCTTCCCGCGCGATGGGTGCAACACCAATGCAGATCGTTCGCAAAGTTCTGCTGCCAGAGGCGCTGCCTGGGCTGGTGAACGCAGCAACCATCACGCTTATCACGCTGGTCGGTTATTCCGCAATGGGCGGCGCCGTAGGTGCTGGCGGTTTAGGCCAGATTGGATATCAGTACGGCTATATTGGCTATAACGCTACCGTAATGAATACCGTTCTGGTATTGCTGGTTGTGCTGGTTTACTTAATTCAATTCTCTGGCGATCGTATCGTCCGGGCTGTTACGCATAAATAACGTTACAAACAACACAAACTCGACGAGTTAAGGATATAACATGGCGTTTAAATTTAAGACCTTCGCAGCAGTAGGCGCACTGATTGGCTCGCTGGCACTGGTGGGTTGCGGTCAGGACGAAAAAGATCCAAACCACATCAAAGTAGGCGTTATCGTCGGTGCAGAACAGCAGGTTGCTGAGGCCGCGCAGAAAATCGCTAAAGAGAAATATGGCCTGGACGTTGAACTGGTGACCTTCAACGATTACGTTCTGCCGAACGAAGCGCTGAGCAAAGGCGACATTGACGCTAACGCCTTCCAGCATAAACCGTACCTGGATCAGCAGATCAAAGATCGCGGCTACAAACTGGTTGCTGTCGGTAACACCTTCGTTTACCCGATTGCCGGCTACTCCAAGAAAATTAAATCTCTGGATGAACTCCAGCCGGGTTCACAGGTTGCCGTCCCTAACGACCCAACCAACCTTGGCCGTTCCCTGCTTCTGCTACAGAAAGTGGGCCTGATTAAACTGAAAGAAGGCGTTGGCCTGTTACCGACCGTTCTGGACGTAACCGAAAACCCGAAAAATCTGAAAATTGTTGAGCTGGAAGCACCACAGCTGCCACGTTCTCTGGACGATGCGCAGATCGCCCTGGCCGTGATCAACACCACTTACGCCAGCCAGATCGGCCTGACCCCAGCGAAAGATGGCATCTTCGTTGAAGATAAAGATTCCCCGTACGTCAACCTGATCGTGACTCGCGAAGACAACAAAGACGCGGAGAATGTGAAGAAATTCATACAGGCATATCAGTCTGAAGAAGTGTACCAGGAAGCCAATAAGGTGTTTAACGGCGGCGCGGTTAAAGGCTGGTAATCTCCCGGCAGTGTAATATCATCAAGACGGGCATTTGCCCGTCTTGTCATTTGTGCGGTCAACTGCTTCAATATCTGACGTTTTGATTATCCACTGAGGAATTATTATGCGTGCTTTACCGATCTGTCTTTTAGCACTGATGCTGAGCGGCTGTTCTATGCTAAGCAGATCTCCTGTTGAACCTGTTCAAAGCACTGCAACCCCGCCAAAAGCGGAGCCAGCAAAACCGAAAGCGCCTCGCGCTGCGCCGGTACGTATTATTACCAAAGCCGACGAGCTGGTCGGTAAGCCATTCCGTGAACTGGGCGAAGTGAGCGGCGAATCCTGCCAGGCAACGAATCAGGACTCTCCACCCAATATTCCGACAGCCCGCAAGCGTATGCAAATCAACGCGTCGAAAATGAAAGCCAACGCGGTGTTGCTGCACAGCTGTGAAGTCACCAGCGGCACACCAGGTTGCTATCGTCAGGCGGTATGTATCGGTTCTGCGCTTAACATTACGGCGAAATGAGTTCATTTCAGTTCGAGCAGATAGGCGTTATCCGCTCCCCTTATAAAGAAAAGTTCGCCGTGCCGCGTCAGCCGGGTCTGGTCATTCACGGCGGCGGCGAGCTTCATCTTGTCGCGCCGTATAACCAGGCCGATGCAGTGCGCGGGCTTGAGGCGTTCAGCCATTTATGGGTGGTCTTTGTGTTTCACCAGACCATGGAAGGCGGCTGGCGTCCCACTGTGCGTCCTCCTCGTCTGGGCGGAAATGCCAGAATGGGGGTCTTTGCCACCCGCTCAACCTTTCGTCCCAACCCCATCGGAATGTCGCTGGTCGAGCTGAAAGGCATACGTTGTCAGAGAGATCAGGTGATCCTGGAGTTAGGTAGCCTTGACCTGGTTGATGGCACACCGGTCATAGATATTAAGCCTTACCTGCCCTTCGCCGAAGCGCTGCCGGATGCCCGGGCAAGCTATGCTCAGGACGCACCGCAGGCAGATATGCCGGTTCACTTCACGTCTGAAATAACGACGCAAATCAGCGAGCTGGAAAAGCGTTATCCACGTCTGCGTGACTTTATCGTTGAAGTGCTGGCGCAGGACCCCCGTCCCGCCTACCGCAAAGAAGAGGAAGCCGGGAAAACGTACGCCGTCTGGCTGCTGGACTTTAACGTGCGCTGGCGCGTGACTGCGGCGGGTTTTGAAGTGTTTGCCCTGGAACCCAGGTAATTTTGTTCTCCTCTCTTTTGGCATCTTTGCCACACTGGTAAACTAAACCACTTTTTTTGTGTCAGGCTGGTGTTTCAGCCTGTTCCAATCGTCGAAATGGAACCGTAACAACATGCGTACTAGCCAATATCTGCTCTCCACTCTGAAGGAGACACCTGCCGACGCCGAGGTGATCAGCCACCAGCTGATGCTGCGCGCCGGGATGATCCGCAAGCTGGCCTCCGGGTTATACACCTGGCTGCCGACCGGCGTGCGCGTCCTGAAAAAAGTCGAAAACATCGTGCGTGAAGAGATGAACAACGCCGGTGCTATCGAGGTGTTAATGCCGGTCGTTCAGCCCTCTGAACTGTGGCAGGAGAGCGGTCGCTGGGAGCAGTACGGTCCTGAACTGCTGCGTATTGCCGATCGTGGCGATCGTCCATTCGTCCTCGGCCCAACGCATGAAGAAGTGATCACCGATCTGATCCGTAACGAGCTGAGCTCTTACAAACAGCTGCCGCTGAACTTCTTCCAGATCCAGACCAAGTTCCGTGACGAAGTGCGTCCACGCTTTGGCGTCATGCGTTCTCGCGAGTTCCTGATGAAAGATGCTTACTCTTTCCATACTTCTCAGGAATCGCTGCAAGAGACCTACGACAAAATGTACGCGGCCTACAGTAAAATCTTCTCCCGCATGGGGCTGGATTTCCGTGCTGTACAGGCTGATACCGGTTCAATCGGCGGTAGCGCCTCCCATGAATTCCAGGTTCTGGCGCAGAGCGGCGAAGACGATGTGATCTTCTCTGACTCCTCTGATTACGCCGCGAACATCGAATTTGCAGAAGCGCTGGCACCAAAAGAACCACGCGGCGCGGCAACGCAAGAGATGACGCTGGTTGATACGCCAAACGCGAAAACCATCGCCGAGCTGGTTGAGCAGTTTACTCTGCCGATCGAAAAAACCGTGAAAACCCTGCTGGTGAAATCGGCTGAAGGTAGCGCTTATCCACTGGTTGCCCTGCTGGTACGAGGCGATCACGAGCTGAACGAAGTGAAAGCCGAGAAGCTGCCGCAGGTTGCCAGCCCGCTGACCTTCGCAACGGAAGCGGAGATCCGCGCCGTGGTGAATGCAGGTCCTGGTTCTCTGGGCCCGGTGAACATGCCTGTTCCGGTGGTCATTGACCGCACCGTTGCGGCGATGAGCGACTTCGCTGCGGGCGCAAACATCGACGGTAAACACTACTTCGGCATCAACTGGGATCGGGACGTGGCGACGCCGGAAGTGGCTGACATCCGTAACGTGGTCGCAGGCGATCCAAGCCCGGACGGCAAGGGTACCCTGATGATCAAACGCGGTATCGAAGTAGGCCACATCTTCCAGCTGGGCGATAAGTACTCACGCGCAATGAACGCTGCCGTTCAGGGCGAAGATGGTCGTAACCAGGTTCTGACCATGGGCTGCTACGGCATTGGCGTAACGCGCGTTGTTGCTGCCGCTATCGAGCAGAACTATGACGAACGCGGAATCGTCTGGCCGGATAACATCGCGCCTTTCCAGGTAGCGATCCTGCCAATGAACATGCACAAGTCTTACCGTGTGCAGGAGCTGGCTGAGAAACTCTACGCTGAGCTGAGCGCGAAAGGTATCGACGTGCTAATGGATGACCGTAAAGAGCGTCCTGGCGTGATGTTTGCTGACATGGAACTGATCGGTATTCCACACACCATCGTCATTGGCGACCGTAACCTCGACAGCGACGAGATTGAATACAAGTACCGTCGCAACGGCGAAAAACAGATGATCAAGACGGGCGATATTCTTGATTACCTGGTGAAAGCCATCAAAGGTTAAGAAACAAAAAACCCCGCCAGTGCGGGGTTTTTTAATGGCTATATCTTATTTACTGTCGCAGTCTTTCCCCGCAGCAAACTTCGCGTCTTTATCTGCCACTAGCGTTTTCACCAGCTCGCCGCTATCCGGGTTTGGCTCCAGCGTAAAATGCCCTTCAACCGTCAGCAACACTGGCTTACTGTCGTTGCCGCGCGCAACGGCATAGTCTCGCTCCAGCTGGGCATTGTTCGCCACGCTGACTTTCTTCCCGGTTGCACAGTCAGTGAAGATCGCCGCATCCGCCATGTAGAAATACATTCCTCGCATCGCCATTGGGGTGGCTGGCAGGGTCGCTTTCACCGGGGCCAACGTGTAGTTGAACTGGGATTCAATCGGATTGCCTTCGCGATCGAGCATCTCCATCCCCTCGCCTTTGGCGCGGAAGAAGGTTTTATCGCCCGTGGTATCCGTCAATACCAGCTTCTCAGCCGTACGCGCCCATGTTCCGTAAGATGCAAAAGAAGACGGTTCTTTCGCCCCCTGGTAACGCTGGTTCATGACCCAGGTGCCATCTTTTTGCAGGAACAGAGAGGTTTCGATGCCCTCGCAATCTGCACACGGTAATACGCCGCGCCAGCTTTGCTGCATCGGCTTTAATTCTTCATTTTGCGTTGGCTGTAGTACCTGCGTTTCCGAACGGTTATTACAGCCAAAAAGCGCAAACAGGCTTGTCACGGCCAGCGCTGATAATAATGCTTTTTTCACAATACTTTCCTTATGAAAAGGGTATCCCTTTCGTCACATTATGGGTGACGGACTTTGCCACGCAGTGATTTTACGGTGGATTTCTGCGCCTTCAATGACAACCGACGTTCTTTCGATGCCCGCGTTGGACGTGTTGCCCGGCGACTTTTTTGTACAGCCGTCAGCTCTTTGATGACCGCGACCAGCCGGGCAATTGCCGCTTCCCGGTTAAGCTCCTGGCTGCGATACTCCTGCGCTTTAATCACTATCACACCCTCGCTGGTGATCAGGTGATGGCTGGCGGCAAGCAGGCTTTCTTTATAATACTCTGGCAGGCTGGAGGCCCGAATGTCAAAGCGCAAATGGATAGCCGTTGAGGCCTTGTTAACGTGCTGCCCCCCTGCGCCCTGGGCCCGGATAGCGGTGATCTCCAGCTCGTTATCAGGGATGCTGACATTTCGGGACAATACAATCATGATGCGGGCTGCCAGGCCGTGAGATGAATTTCCAGATTATTCTGAGAATCGGAAAGCCAGATGGCACCGTCCTGAATTGTTGCCTGTAGCGCCATCGTCCGGCTGGCGAACGCACTCAACTGCGCCAGCTGTTCATCATCCAGATACCAGACGGTGAGATTTTTGAACTGCGCACATTTATTTTTATTTTGTTGCCACCAGATCTCCGCCGCGCGCTGGTTGTAGGCAAACAACGCCACTTCAGCAGACTGGGTGCAGGCCTTTTTGATCCTGCGTTCATCCGGCAGGCCAAGCTCAATCCATAAATCGATACCCAGATGATCGTTGCGCAGCCAGGCTTCCGGTTCATCTTCCGCGCTTAAACCACGGGTAAATTGCAGACGCTCGTCGGCATACTTAATCCACGCCAGCAGGCGCAGCATCATGCGCTCCTGGGTTTCAGAAGGGTGACGCGCCAGCGTCAATGACGCATCCAGAAACTGGTTACGGTCAAGATCCGCCACATTGACCACAGCTTTATAAATAGTCGCTTTCAGCGCCATGAGAGAACTCCTTTCGAATCAGGCGTACATTGTAGCGAAAACCGCGGCAAAAGGCTGTTACGAGGTGGTGGCTCACTCTTATCAAGGCGCTGATATTGCTTAAATGAGTATGGTATAGTCACCTTGCTAAACCGAGTTTAACTTCGTAGGCTTAATGATATCTCACAGTAAGTCAGTACGCTGGCAGGAGGTGATGTGAATAATTATTGTGAGTTGATTCGCAGACGGTATGCGGAGATCGCCAGCGGAGATCTGGGGTACATTCCGGATGCGTTGGGCTGTGTATTGAACGTGCTAAATGAAGTGGCCTCTGATGAGAGCCTTTCTGAATCGGTCAGGGAAAAAGCAGCGTATGCTGCGGCGAATTTACTGGTGAGCGATTATGTCGATGAATGATACTTATCAACCCATCAATTGTGATGACTATGACAACCTCGAACTCGCCTGCCAGCATCATTTAATACTGACGCTGGAGCTAAAAGATGGCGAAGTGCTAAAGGCAAAGGCCAGCGATCTGGTTTCCCGTAAAAATGTGGAATACCTGGTTGTGGAAGATGCAGGTGCAACGCGTGAGCTACGCCTCGACAAAATTGCCAGTTTCAGCCATCCGGAAATCGGCACCGTCGTGGTGAGCGAATCCTGATAACCAACGGGCAGCCAGGCTGCCCGTTACGCTTTCCATTCAAAATTAACACCCGCTTCAGCCCACCCCTCTTCAGTGATGACCCCCCCTGCCGCCGCGATGAGCGTGTCGCCGTAAAACAGAAGCGGCGTGGTATCACGTCGCCAGGGCGGAACGTTCTGTTCCTGCCAGATTTTCTTCAGCTTACGCCCGCCGTTACGACCGACGATATGCAGCATGCCGCTGGCCCTGAAGCGTATGGTAACGTTCTCGTCCGGCTCAGGTAGACGCACATTGCCCGAATGACTTAACGCAACGACACCGGCATTCATCGGTAGCGTTAATGCTTTTTCCGGCGACGGCCAGCCGAGCACAACGTCAGCCAGCGACGGCACAGATTTTACCCACCAGAGTTGCCCTTTATAACGCCTGACGTCATAACCATTCAGGTGTATACACGGTGCGGCATCTTCCCTCGCCTGTGCAACTTCCTCCCAGATACGGTTGAGCATCGCCCGGGACGGCATAACCGCACGGTGGTAAGCCAGCCAGCGGCGAATCAGAGCAGCCCGACGCACGGGGCTCATCACCTTCAACGGCGCAACTTTCAGGGCACCGTCAGCGGTAATCAGTGTATTCAGCTCCCCGCTCAGCAACTCATCCAGCAAGCTTTCCTGTTCAGCACACAGCATGGCGCTTCTGGCCGCCGCTTCGGAAAAATGCGCCCAGCGCTCACTCAGCAGCGGTAAGACGCGCAGGCGCAGGAAGTTACGGTCGTAACTGTCGTCCTGATTGCTGTCGTCTTCAATCCAGCACAGATGATGCTGCTGCGCCCAGGCTTCCAGTGATGCGCGCGTCTCACCCAGCAGCGGGCGGATGAGCTCTGTTTCAGCAAAATCAGCGCGCTCAGGCATGGCGGATAAACCCGCAGGCCCGCTGCCCCGCTTGAGCGCCAGTAAAAACGTCTCGCACTGGTCGTCCAGATGCTGCGCGGTGACCAACGCTTCTCCAGGCTGTAATGCGCCAGAAAACGCGGCGTAGCGGGCTTTCCGCGCCTGCGCCTCAATACCCAGCCCCTCATCCTCAAGCGTGACGCGTTCAACGATCAGCGGGATCTCCCACCCTGAGCACACCGCTTCGCAGTGCGCCACCCAGTCTTCGGCATGGGGGCTTAAGCCGTGATGGATATGCATCGCCCGCAGCTGGACGTCAGGCTCACGGTCGCGCCAGAGCTTAAGGCGGTGCAGCAAAACGGTGGAATCCAGGCCACCGCTGAACCCCACCAGCAGCTGGCGGTAGGGTGAAACGGCGTGCGCGATAGCGGGTAAGGTCATAGGAAATTACACATAAAAAATGCCCGAACTGAACGGGCATTATCACACATGACGGCGATTACTGCTGATAAAGCTCCAGCGGCAGGCCGTCCGGATCGTTGAAAAAAGTGAAACGTTTATCGGTAAAGGGATCGACACGAATCGCTTCGCAGGCCACGCCGTGGGCTTCCAGATGTTTTACCGCGCTGTCCAGGTCATCGACACTGAAGGCCAGGTGGCGCAGGCCGCAGGCTTCCGGGCGTGAAGGACGCGCTGGCGGGAAAGGAAAAGAGAACAGCTCAATCACATATTGACCGTTTAACGCCAGATCGCCTTTCCAGGAGTCGCGCTCCTCACGGTAGGCCTCGCTCAACAGCGTAAAGCCGAGAACGTCGCAGTAGAATGCCTTACTTTTCGCATAATCGGTGGCAATGATCGCAATATGATGAACCGCTTTTAAACCCAGCATAGTTTCTCCTTTTTATGATGTCCTGAACGTTACAACCGACAACCCGCCCCTGGCAAGCGGCCCCTTTTATTTTAGGACTCTCACCCAGTACACGCCGTTATCGTCGCGTTTCGCGCCATGAATATCCGTTTCAAAGCCGGGATAGTGGCGCCCCACCGAACAGAGCATCAGCAGGAAATCGAGCACCGCCCGGCTCTCCTCAGTGATCATTTCACCCGGCATCAGCAGCGGCACGCCCGGCGGATAAGGCAGGATCATGTTGGCCGATACCCGCCCGACCAGGTTCTCCAGCTCAACGGTTTCAACCTCCCCTTTCACCTGGCGCTGCCACGCCCTGTGCGGCGTCAGCTTCATTTCAGGCAGAACATCAAATGCCTGCAACATCAGGCGCGGCAGATCGTGCTGGCGGATCAGCCTGTGGATCCCCTGGGCCAGATCCTGAATACGCATATTGCGGTAGAAGTCAGGATCTTCCGCGTAGAGATCCGGCAGCATGTTCTTCACCCGCAGGTTCAGATCGTATGCGCGCTTAAACTCCATCAGTCCCCTGAGCAGCCCCATCGCGCGGGTTTTATCGATCCCGATGCTGAACAGGAACAGCAGATTATAGGGGCCGGTTTTCTCCACCACCACGCCGCGCTCATCAAGGAACTTCGCCACCAGCGCTGCCGGGATCCCTTCCTCACCCATCACACCCTGCTCATCCATGCCCGGCGTCAGGATTGTCACCTTAACCGGATCGAGGAACATGTGGTCCGCTTCAGCATCCCGAAAACCGTGCCAGCTCTCCCCCGGCGCGACGGGCCAGCATTCTGCCTCATCAATCTCTTCCGGCTGCCAGATATCAAAGAACCAGCCGTCCGCTTCATCTTTAAGTCGCTGAACCTCTTTTCGGAAATGCAACGCCCGCTCCACCGAACGATTGATCAGGCGTTTACCCGGATTACCGCGCAGCATCGCCGCCGCCGTTTCGATGGACGCCACCAGCGGGTAGCTTGGCGACGTGGTCGTGTGCATCATGAAAGCTTCGTTGAAGGTGTCCTCGTCGTACTCACCCTTGATGTGAATGAGAGACGCCTGGGAAAACGCGGCCAGCATTTTGTGCGTCGACTGCGTTTCGAAGAACACCTTGCCCGGCACCCGCTCGCCGCTCATCCCACTTTTACCCGAGTAAATCGGGTGGAAATTAGTGTAAGGCACCCACGCGGAGTCAAAGTGAATCGACGGCACGTCCAGCGTCTGCTTGATCCAGTTCGTGTTGTAAAGCAGCCCGTCATAGGTGGAGTTGGTGATCACCGCATGCACAGGCCAGCTTGCCTCGGGGATAGCCGCGATCTTATTTTCAATGGCTTCATGCGCGAACTCGCGGCGAGGAATGCCGCCGAGAATACCCAGCGCATTACGCGTAGGCGACAGCCAGAGCGGCACCACGTCGCTCATCATCAGCAAATGCGCCAGTGATTTATGGCAGTTTCGGTCAATCAGCAGCGTACTGCCGGCAGGCGCGGCGTACATCCCGACGATTTTGTTCGAGGTTGAGGTACCGTTGGTCACCATGTAGCTTTGCTCGGCGCCAAAGGTCCGGGCGATGTACTCTTCAGCTTCCAGATGCGGGCCGGTATGATCCAGCAGAGAGCCTAACTCGGTGACCGAAATCGACACGTCCGCCTTCAGCGTGTTACCGCCGAAGAAATCGTAGAACAGGCATCCCACCGGGCTTTTTTGATAGGCCGTTCCCGCCATATGGCCTGGCGTACAGAAGGTGTACTTCCCTTCTTTCACATAGGTGAACAATGCGCGCGTAAACGGCGGTGTGATGTTATCGAGGTATTCACCGGTGTACTGCTGAATGCGGGTCGCAATGTCCTCGGCAACGCCGAGTGAGTATTCGAAGAACCACAGCGCCATACGCATATCGTGCGCACTCACGTCCATGGTCGAGTGAGTGTTGATAAACGCGTACAGCGGAAGATATTCGTTGAGCTTATTGATATCGCTGCACAACTCCATGTCGTATTCGTCCCAGTCGAATATCACGCCACAAATGCGCGGATTGTGTTCGATAAATTTCAGCAGGTCGGCGCTGTTTTGCGGCCAGATCAGCTGGTATCCGCGTGCTTTAAGGGCTTGCTCCAGCTCCTTGATGGGTTCGTCTTTATAAAAGACGCCGTGTGGCCCCATGATGGCAATGATGTTCATGGTTTACCTCCTTGAAAAACATCAGATAAGCATAGTTAAGGTAAACGGCAGGTATAAAAAAAGCCGCAACAATGTGCGGCTTTTAGGATAATTGTGAGGCTTACGCGTAACCGTAGGTCATCAGACGCTGATAACGACGGTTGAGCAGATCTTCTGTGCTCAGCACGTCCAGGTCCGCCAGGTCTGCCAGCAGCTGCGCTTTCAGGGAAGCAGCCATCACTTCCGGCTTACGATGCGCGCCACCCAGCGGTTCAGGGATAACGGTGTCGATCAGCTTCAGCTCTTTCAGACGTGGGGCAATGATGCCCATCGCTTCAGCAGCCAGCGGCGCTTTATCGGCACTTTTCCACAGGATGGAGGCACAGCCTTCCGGAGAGATAACGGAATAGGTACTGTACTGTAGCATATTCACTTTATCGCCCACGCCAATTGCCAGCGCACCGCCGGACCCACCTTCACCGATAACGGTACAGATGACCGGCACTTTCAGGCGAGACATCTCGCGCAGGTTGCGTGCGATGGCTTCAGACTGACCACGCTCTTCGGCACCAACCCCCGGGTAAGCACCCGGCGTGTCGATGAAGGTGATGATTGGCATATTGAAACGCTCAGCCATCTCCATCAGACGCAGGGCCTTACGGTAGCCTTCTGGTGCTGGCATACCGAAGTTACGACGGATTTTCTCTTTGGTTTCACGGCCTTTCTGATGACCAATGATCATCACCGGACGTCCATCCAGACGCGCGATACCGCCGACGATAGCTTTATCGTCAGCGTATGCGCGGTCGCCTGCCAGTTCGTCAAATTCGTCAAACGCCAGGCGGACATAATCCAGGGTGTACGGACGCTGTGGATGTCGCGCCAGCTGGGCGATCTGCCATGCGCCGAGATCGGCAAAGATTTTGCGCGTCAGTTCTACGCTTTTTTCGCGCAGACGATGCACTTCTTCGTCGATGTTAATATCCAGTTTTTCATCCTGACGGCTCACGGCTGTCAGAGAATCGATTTTCGCTTCCAGCTCTGCAATCGGCTGTTCGAAATCAAGGAAATTCAGACTCATAGTATTCCTGTATTAGTCAAACTCCAGTTCCACCTGCTCCGAACCAATGAGGCCACGGAGATCGTTCAGTAAACGATCGCTCGGAGAGACACGCCACGTTGCACCAAAGCGCAACCGCGCGCGTGCATCCGCCCTCTGATAGTAGAGATGTACTGGAATGGTCCCCGAGCGGTGGGGTTCCAGAGACTGACGGAGTCGGTTTAAAAGCTGGTCATCAATTTGCCTGTCCGTCAGCGAGATAGCAAGCCCGCGAGCATATTTTTCCCGGGCTTCGTCAATGTCCATCACTTCGCGGGCGGTCATTTTAAGCCCCCCGCTGAAGTCATCAAAGCTGACCTGTCCGCTGACGATAAGTATGCGGTCTTTTTCCAGCAATTGCTGGTATTTATCCAGCGCGTCGGTGAACAACATCACCTCCAGACGCCCGGAACGGTCATCCAGGGTACAGATGCCGATACGATTGCCGCGCTTGGTGACCATTACCCTTGCAGCAATCACGAGCCCCGCAGCCGTGGTGATTTTACCACGTTCTGTCGGATGCATGTCTTTAAGCCTGTGGCCGCCGACATAGCGCTCAATTTCTTTAAGATACTGGTTGATCGGGTGCCCCGTCAGGTACAGACCTAACGTTTCCCGCTCTCCATCCAGCACTACCTGTTCTGGCCACGGCTGGCAGTTGGAATAGGACTGCTCGATCTGCTCTGGCTCTTCCGCCAGCACGCCGAACATATCCGCCTGGCCAATGGCTTCCGCTTTCGCATGCTGATCGGCCGCCTTCAGCGCATCGCCGAGCGAGTTCATCAGCGCGGCGCGGTGTGGCCCCAGACGGTCAAACGCGCCGGACATGATCAGTTTTTCCAGCACGCGGCGGTTCAGTTTTTTGGTATCGGTACGGGCGCACAGATCGAACAGCTCACGGAAGTAGCCGCCGTTGTTACGCGCTTCAATGATCGCCTCGATCGGCCCCTCACCCACGCCCTTGATCGCGCCGATCCCATAGACGATTTCCCCGTCATCGTTAACGTGAAAATGATACAGGCCCGAGTTAATATCCGGCGGCAGGATCTTCAGCCCCATGCGCCAGCACTCGTCCACCAGGCCAACCACCTTCTCGGTGTTGTCCATATCGGCAGTCATTACCGCTGCCATAAACTCAGCGGGATAGTGAGCTTTCAGCCACAGCGTCTGATACGAAACCAAAGCATAGGCGGCGGAGTGAGATTTGTTAAATCCGTACCCGGCGAATTTCTCCACCAGGTCGAAGATTTTCATCGCCAGTTCGCCATCGATGCCGTTTTTCTTCGCTCCATCTTCAAAGATGGAGCGCTGCTTGGCCATCTCTTCCGGCTTTTTCTTACCCATCGCACGACGCAGCATGTCTGCGCCGCCAAGGGTATAACCCGAAAGTACCTGGGCGATCTGCATCACCTGTTCCTGATACAGGATGATGCCATAGGTTGGCTCCAGTACCGGTTTCAGGCTTTCATGCTGCCACTGCACGTCCGGGTAGGAAATCTCTTCGCGCCCGTGCTTACGGTCGATAAAGTTATCCACCATCCCCGACTGCAACGGCCCCGGACGGAACAGGGCCACCAGCGCGATCATATCTTCGAAGCAGTCTGGTTGCAGACGCTTAATCAAATCTTTCATGCCGCGGGATTCAAGCTGGAAGACGGCTGTCGTCTCCGAGCGTTGCAGCATGTCGAAACTTTTCTTGTCATCAAGCGGGATAGCCGCGATATCCAGCGGCGGTTCGCCGTTCTTCTCGCGACGGGCGTTGATCATCTCCAGCGCCCAGTTGATGATGGTCAGCGTACGCAGGCCGAGGAAGTCAAACTTCACCAGCCCGGCGTATTCCACGTCGTTCTTGTCGAACTGGGTGACCGGATGCTGGCCCGCTTCATCGCAGTACAGCGGCGCGAAGTCGGTGATTTTGGTCGGGGCGATAACCACGCCCCCCGCATGCTTACCGGCGTTACGCGTGACGCCTTCCAGCTTGCGCGCCATGTCGATCAGCGCTTTCACCTCTTCGTCGGCTTCGTAGATTTCCGGCAGCTGAGGTTCGGCTTCAAAGGCTTTCGCCAGGGTCATGCCCGGATCGGGCGGGACCAGCTTAGAGATACGATCGACAAAACCGTACGGGTGGCCCAGAACGCGGCCCACGTCGCGGATAACCGCTTTCGCCGCCATCGTCCCGAAGGTAATGATCTGTGAAACCGCATCACGACCGTACATATCGGCCACGTGCTCAATCACCTGGTCGCGTTTTTCCATGCAGAAGTCGACGTCAAAGTCGGGCATGGAGACACGTTCCGGGTTGAGGAAACGTTCGAACAGCAGGTCGAATTCCAACGGATCGAGGTCGGTGATTTTCAGTGCGTACGCCACCAGCGAGCCGGCACCGGAACCACGGCCCGGGCCTACCGGCACGCCGTTATCCTTCGACCACTGGATGAACTCCATCACGATCAGGAAGTAGCCAGGGAACCCCATCTGGTTGATCACCTGGAGTTCAATATCCAGGCGCTCGTCATATTCAGGACGCTTCTCTTTACGGACCGCTTCATCCGGGAAAAGGAATTCCAGACGCTCTTCCAGACCCTTTTTCGATTTCATGACCAGGAAATCTTCGGTGGTCATGTCGCCCGTCGGGAACTGCGGCAGGAAGTATTCGCCGAGACGCACGGTGACGTTACAGCGCTTGGCAATCTCTACGCTGTTTTCCAGCGCTTCCGGGATGTCCGAGAAAAGCTCACACATCTCCTCTTCGCTGCGCATGTACTGCTGCGATGAGTAGTTGCGCGGGCGTTTCGGATCGTCGAGGGTGAAGCCGTCGTGGATAGCGACGCGAATTTCATGCGCGTCAAAATCGCCCGCCTCAAGGAACCGCACATCGTTGGTGGCCACTACAGGCAGGCCACGCGCTTCCGCCAGGGCGACGGCCGCATGCAGATAGCTCTCTTCGTCCGCACGCCCGGTACGGATCAGCTCCAGGTAATAGCGATCCGGGAAATACTCTTCGTAGAACGAGACGCACTGATCCACCAGCGCGTTGTTACCGCGCAGCAGACATTTGCCGACATCCCCCATACGACCACCGGAGATCAGCAGCAAACCTTCATTCAGCTCTGCCAGCCAGTCGCGGTCAATCCATGGGCCCAGTGCGCCGTAGCCGCGCTGGTAGGCTTTTGAGATCAGCAGAGTGAGGTTCTGATAGCCCGTGTTATTCATGGCTAACACGGAAATTTGCGTCATCTCATCGCCGAGCAGGTCGCTCTGCACATGAAAATCCGCACCGACGATGGGCTTTAATCCTGCGCCATGCGCCGTTCCGTAGAACTTCACCAGGCCACACAGGTTGGTAAAATCGGTGATCGCCAGCGCAGGCATGCCAAGCGAGGCCGCCTTTTTTACCAGCGGCCCGGTCTTTGCCAGCCCATCGATCATGGAGTAGTCGCTATGCACCCGCAGGTGTACGAAACGTGGTTCAGCCATCTTCAAATCCCGCGTTACTTAATTGCTTGCGTCTTGATTCAGGACACCAGTCCCAGCGCGCGTTTCACCGGGCCAAAGCTGCGCCGATGATGTTCAGTTGCGCCATGTTCAGCCAGCTTTTCCAGATGGAAAGCCGTTGGATATCCCTTGTGCTGGGCGAAACCATACGCGGGATAAGTGAGGTCCAGCGCGGCCATTTCAGCATCGCGCGTCACTTTGGCAATGATTGACGCCGCACTGATTTCTGCGACGCGGCTATCGCCTTTAACAACAGCCATGGAAGGCATCGGCAGCGCCGGGCAACGGTTACCGTCGATCAGTACATACTCAGGCACAATCTTCAGGCCCGCAACGGCACGCTGCATCGCCAGCATGGTAGCGTGCAGAATGTTTAGATCGTCAATCTCATGCGGTTCTGCGCGCCCGAGACTCCAGGCCAGCGCTTTCTCTTTAATTTCATCGAACAGCGCTAAACGACGCTTTTCGCTCAGTTTTTTCGAGTCGTTCAGGCCAACGATCGGGCGGGCTGGATCGAGGATCACCGCCGCGGTCACAACGGCACCCACTAACGGGCCACGACCGACTTCATCCACACCGGCAACGAGGTGGGTATGGGGATAAATAAATTCCATCATTGTGCTAACTCCAGCACCGCATCGGCCGCCTGCTCATCAGCATTACAGCGGATCAGTTGATGCAGTTCACGGAACGTATCGTGCATCTGGTGGCTGGTTTTACCGTTGGCCAGCAGCGGCAGCAGCGCATCTGCCAGCGCCTGCGGCTGGCATTCATCCTGCAAGAGCTCTTTCACCAGCTCGCGACCCGCAAGCAGGTTTGGCAGAGATACGTAATCTGTTTTTACCAGACGTTTTGCCAGCCAGAAGGTAAACGGCTTCATGCGATAACCGACCACCATTGGGCATTTTGCCAGCATACACTCCAGCGCAGCCGTGCCGGAAGCCAGCAGTGCGGCATCGCTCGCAAACATGGCTTGCCGCCCTTTTCCGTCCAGCAGGCGGACGTGAAGATCCGGGGCGACGTCGGCTTTGATACGCTCAAACTGCTCCCGGCGTTTGGCATTCACCAGCGGCACGACCACTTCAAGATCGGGGTAAGTCTTGCGAAGAATTTGCGCCGTTTTCAGGAAATCGGCACTGAGCATTTCAACTTCCGCACCCCGGCTTCCTGGCAGCAGCGCCAGACAATGCACATCATGCGGGATGCCCAGTTCGTCACGCGCCGCGTTTTTATCCGGATCCAGTGGCATGGCATCCGCCATGGTATGACCGATAAAACGGCACGGGACATTAAATCTGTCGTAAAACGCTTTTTCGAAAGGCAGAAAAGCCAGCACCAGATTGGTGGACCGTCCGATTTTGAAAACGCGTTTCTGTCGCCACGCCCACACGGATGGGCTGACGTAATGGATCGTTTTGATCCCCTGCTTTTTCAGGTTCCCTTCAAGGGTAATATTGAAATCAGGCGCATCAATGCCGACAAATACATCGGGCTTGAGGTCGGTAAAGCGGCGGGTAAGGTCGGCGCGGATATGCAGCAGGCGACGCAAGCGGCCCAGCACCTCGACGATGCCCATCACAGCCAGCTCTTCCATTTCATACCAGGCTTCGCAGCCTTCGGCCTGCATTAGCGGCCCAGCCACGCCCACAAAGCGGGCATTGGGTACACGGGCTTTAAGCGCGCGGATAAGACCTGCACCAAGAATATCGCCGGAGGTTTCTCCGGCGACCAGGGCGATGGTAAGCGGACGACTGTCGACCATTAACGAATCAGACCACGGGTTGAACGTTCAAAGAATTCCATGAACGTTTTCACTTCAGGGTGCTTATTCGCCAGCTCGGCAATTTCCGGCTTAGCCTCTTCCAGCGTTTTACCGCTACGGTACAGCAATTTGTACGCGTTGCGGATCGCGGTAATCGCTTCGCGGCTGAAGCCACGACGCTTGAGACCTTCAATGTTCACGCCAAACGGCGTGGCATGGTTGCCCTGCGCAATCACAAACGGTGGGACGTCCTGCGCCACACCGGAGCATCCGCCGACCATCACGTGTGCACCAATGATGCAGAACTGATGGACTGCGGTCATGCCGCCAATAATGGCGAAATCATCGACCGATACGTGTCCCGCCAGCGTTGCGTTGTTGGCGAGAATACAGCGGCTCCCCACGGTACAGTCGTGCGCAATGTGCGCATTAACCATAAACAGGTTGTCGCTGCCCACCTTCGTCAATCCACCGCCTTGCGTTGTACCACGATGAATGGTGACGCTTTCGCGAATGCGGTTACGATCGCCGATTTCCACGCGGGTCGGTTCGCCAGCATACTTGAGATCCTGGTTAACTTCGCCGATGGAGGCGAACTGATAGATCTCATTGTTGCAGCCAATGGTGGTATGACCATTCACGACAACGTGAGATTTCAGTACTGTACCCTCACCAATTTCGACATGGGGTCCAACAATACAAAACGGGCCGATGTGGACATTGGCACCAATGATGGCACCCGTTTCCACAATGGCGGTAGGATGAATAAAGGCGGATTTATCAATCACGTATCAGGCCTCCCGGCTACGCGCACACATCATTGTCGCTTCGCAAACAACTTTGCCGTCAACCATAGCTACGCCTTTGAAGCGAGTCAGGCCGCGACGCGTTTTTTCAAAAGTGACTTCCATGATCATTTGATCACCAGGCACGACCGGACGCTTGAAGCGCGCTTCATCGATACCCGCGAAGTAATAGAGTTCACCCGGTTCCAGTTTACCTACGCTTTTAAACGCCAGAATACCGGTAGCCTGTGCCATCGCTTCCAGGATCAATACCCCCGGGAAGATAGGCTTACCAGGGAAGTGCCCCTGGAAGAACGGCTCGTTAACGGAGACATTTTTCACTGCGCGCAGAAAACGACCTTCTTCAAAATCCAGCACACGGTCTACCAGTAAAAACGGATAGCGGTGCGGCAGAAGTTCTAAAATCTCTTCAATATGCAGAGTATGAGTGTCAGTAGTCAAAATACTCTTCCTGTCAAATGTACTAAGTAGCAATAATAACACGGCCTGCCGGTTTATAAACAAAGCCGACAGGCCGGGAAATTTAGCGTTAAACGGATGAACGCTTAGTCTTGTTGATCGATTTTGCGCTCAATCGCTTTGAGTCGCTTGCTCATATCATCAATATTCATCACCAGTGCAGCTGTTTTACGCCAGACCTTGTTCGGTTGCAGCGGAATACCGGAGGAATAAACGCCAGGCTCAGTGATTGGACGCATCACCATGCCCATCCCCGTCACCGTGACTTTGTCGCATATTTCCATATGGCCATTGATCACGCTGGCACCGCCAATCATGCAGTAACGGCCAATTTTCAGGCTGCCTGCCATGATAACACCACCCGCAACTGCGGTATTGTCGCCAATCACAACGTTATGTGCAATCTGGCACTGGTTGTCTATGATAACACCGTTACCAATAATGGTGTCGTCAAGCGCACCGCGGTCGATGGTGGTGCAAGCGCCGATCTCCACACGATCGCCGATAATCACGCGACCCAGCTGAGGGATCTTAACCCAGTTACCCCGATCGTTAGCGTAACCAAATCCGTCAGAACCAATCACCGTGCTGGACTGTACGAGACAATTCTCGCCAATCTCAACCTCATGGTAGACAGAGACATTGGCCCACAGACGAGTCCCTGCGCCAATTTTCGTATTTTTTCCAACAAAGCAGCCTGGGCCAATCACCACGTTATCACCCAGCACGACGCCGGATTCGATAACGGCGTTTGCGCCGACTGATACGTTGTTACCCAGCTGAGCCGTCGGATCAATCGCAGCACTGGCTGCAATGTTCTGTGCCGGCTGCGGCGTGGTATCAAGAATTTGGGCCATGCGCGCATAGGTCAGGTAGGGATTTTTCACTACCAGTGCAGCGCTAGTGGCAAACGGAAGATCGTCCTGCGTCAGAACAACGGCAGACGCCTGGCACTGGGCCAGGTGTTCACGGTACTTAGGGCTTACCATGAAGGTAATAGTGCCTGCTTTAGCAGATTGCATGGACGCAACAGCGGTGATGACGATATCGCCATCACCGTGTAATTCTGCATCCAACTGCTGAGCTAAATCAGCCAGTCGAATTGAAGGCATTACTTATTTAACCTGTTTCAGAACATCAGCGGTGATGTCTTTAACATCGCTGCTGTTGAATGCAACGGCGTTCGAATCAACAACCAGATCGATGCTCTGATCGGCTGCGACTGCTTTAACGGCAGACTGAATACGCGTCACCAGTTTGCCACGCTCTTCGTTAGAACGACGCTGACGATCCTGCTCGAAAGCCTGCGCTTTCTGAGAGAAGGTCTGGCGCTGAGACATGACGTCTTTTTCCAGTTTGCTGCGCTCGCTCGCTTTCATGGTAGAACCATCACGCTGAAGACGCTGCATCTTGGACTGAAGATCACCTTCCATACGTTGCAGTTCGCTCGCACGGCCTTTGAATTCGTTTTCCAGCGTTGCAGAAACACCGGTTTTCTGTGCAACCTGCTGGAACAAATTACCCATGTTGACGATTGCAATTTTATCCGCTGCCTGAGCAGAAGTTGCCATCGCTAAACCGAGACCTGCAGCTAATAACCACTTTTTCACAATTAACTCCTTACCATCCCATTGGCACCCGAGGGGTACCGTTCTTTGCGTGGCAAGGCGATCGTTTTACCGATCGCCGGTTGTCAGCGCTACACTGCCAACGCATTCCATTGCAGCGGATTATTACCAGGTTTTACCAATGTTAAACTGGAACTGCTCCGCTTTGTCTCCATCGTATTTCTTAAACGGCTGGGCGTAAGAGAAGACCAACGGCCCCAGCGGTGACATCCATTGTAATGCGATACCTGCGGACATGCGAATGTTGCTCGGATCGCTGTAGTCCGGAACCCCCGCCGCACGCATCTGGGCGGTGTTCTCCCAGTTGGTGTCCCACACTGTACCTGCATCCATAAAGAAGGAGGTGCGGACAGAGTTTGCGTACTTGTCGCTGATAAACGGCGTAGGCGTGATGAACTCGAGGCTCGCCACGGCCATAGCGTTACCACCTACTGCGTCATCAGAGCTACATACTTGCTTAGGATCACGGCTTGCGCAGTTATCTTCGTCATTACCGCCGTAATAAACCGCTTTCGGACCAATGTTATTGGACTGGAAGCCACGCACGGTGCTTGAACCACCGGCGTAGAAGTTTTCATAGAACGGCAGTTCTTTGCTTCCAATACCGTCACCATAACCCCAACGGGTACGACCCAGAACAACCCACTTGTGATCTTCATCAATTGGGAAGTAGGACGCCGTATCCAGCGTGACCTTGTAGAACTCGTTATCCGAGCCCGGGATAGTCACTTTACCGTTCAGGTTGACACGTGAACCTTCCGTCGGGAAGTAGCCACGGTCAAGACGGTTGTAGGTCCAACCGTAGTTGAAGGTGAAGTCATCCGCGGCGAAACCGTTGTCATCGCTGGACGTACTCGCCGACTGACCGATGGAGTCCAGGTAACGCCACATCGCCACCTGCGGTTGCATGTTGGACAGGTCGTTATGCACGTACCCTAAACCTGCGCGCAGGGTGTTGTATTCGTTAACCGGGAAGCCGAGCGTACCATCCAGACCGTAACTCTTGTTGGTATACGAGGAGAGGTCCGCGTCATCCGCTTTAAAGTCGTTATAGAAGATACGACCGCCCAGGCTTACACCGTCAACGGTGAAGTATGGGTTGGTAACAGAGAACTCAGAGTAGGTCTGGTAGTCGTTTTTCGTCCCGTTGATACCGACAGAGTAGCCCGTACCCAGCCAGTTATCCTGCTGAACACCGACCTGGAAGCTCACGCCACTTTCAGTACCGTAACCAATACCGAAGTTGAAGCTACCGGTATTACGTTCTTTAACTTTATAAACAACATCAACCTGATCCGGACGACCTGGTACACGCTGAGTATCGGTATCGACCGTTTCGAAATAGCCCAGACGGTTCAGACGCTCTTTACCCTGGTCTACCAGATCGCTTCCCAGCCATGCCCCTTCCATCTGGCGCATTTCACGGCGCAGAACGGAGTCTTTAGAGGTATCGTTACCTTCGAAGCGGATCTTACGCACATAGAAACGGTTGCCCGCATCAACGTTAACGTGCAGCTTAACGGTTTTATCCGTGTCGTTAATTTCCGGCTGCGTTTGCACACGCGGATACGCATAACCATAACGGCCGAGCAGCTTCTTAATGCTGTCTTCCATTTTGGTGACTTTAGATCCGCTGTACAGATCGCCCGGCTGAATTTTGGTCAGAGATTCAATTTCAGCTGAATGTCCTGCCAGGTTGCCGCTGACTTCAACACCTGAAAGCGTGTACTTATCGCCTTCAGTGATGTTAACGGTAATGTAGATACCTTTCTTGTCCGGAGTCAGACTCACCTGAGTTGAATCGATGTTGAAACGGGCGTAACCGCGATCCAGATAGTAGCTGCGCAGGGTTTCAAGGTCACCCGCCAGTTTCTGTTTCTGGTATTTACGATCGCCTACCACGTTCCACCACGGCACTTCGTCACGCAGCTGGAAGTTGGAGATCAGTTCGTCGGTGCTGAACGCGTGGTTACCCACGATGTTGATCTGCTGGATCTTCGCAGAAACACCTTCCTGGAAGACCAGTTTCAGGTCAACACGGTTACGTGGCAGCGGTGTAACAACCGCTTTAACGCTCGCACTGTATTTACCGACGCTGTAGTAGAAATCTTCCAGACCTTTTTCAATGTCTGCAAGGGTTGTGCGGTCCAGAGATTCCCCCACACGAACACCCGATGCCTCAAGGTTCTGCTTGAGCATGTCGTCTTTCACCGATTTGTTACCGGAGAAAGTGATGCTGGCAATCGTTGGACGTTCTTTTACCTGAACCACCAGCGTATCACCATCGCGCAGGACGCGGACGTCCTCAAAGTTGCCAGTGGCAAACAGAGCACGGATGGTGTTACTGATATCTTCATCATTAACCGTATCGCCGGGGCGCACAGGCATACTGAGGAGGGCCGCACCAACGGCGACACGCTGAAGGCCTTCGAAATGAATATCTTTCACTACGAACCCGTCAGCACCGTATACGGTCGCGCTGCTAAACAGCAGCGACGCTATGAGCAACTTTTTCATCGCCATCGTTATTATGCGTTCTTCCTAACTAACTCTCTTACAACCGAGAGAAATCATTGAAAAGTGCAAGCCCCATTAACAGCACCAGCAAAATCGAGCCAATGCGATAACTAAAGTCTTGAACTCGCTCGGATACCGGTCCGCCTTTTAGCTTTTCAATCGCTAAAAACAGCAGATGGCCCCCATCTAATACGGGAAGCGGGAACAGGTTGATTATCCCCAGGTTCACGCTAATCAGCGCAAGGAACATGAGATAGTAAATCACCCCGAACTCCGCTGACATCCCAGCCCCCTGAGCAATCGAAATTGGCCCACTGAGGTTGTTCAGTTTCACATCACCGGTTATCAATTTCCCCAACATGTTGACCGTAAGCTTCATCAGCTGCCATGTTTTATCCGTGGCCTCAACGATGGCGCTAAACGGCCCATACTGGCGTATTGTCTTGTACTCATCTGGCAGTGGGATCACTTTCGGCACAACGCCTGCAAACCCTTCCGCCTTACCGCCGCCCGATTTGGTATCCGGGGTGAGAGTCAGTGAGAGCGAACTCCCCTGCCTTTCCACTTCCAGCGCGAGCGGCTTGCCTGGATTATCGCGCACCAGAGTAACAAAGGTCATCCATTGTGTTAATGGCTGACCATCGACTTTAACGATCCTGTCACCCGCTTGTAAACCTGCTTTACTCGCTGCCGATTTGGCCTGTACTTCGGCTAATACCGGCTCGATCTGCGCGCCGCGCGGTCGAATCCCGAGTGCGGCGACAGGGTCCTCTTTGTCTGGCTCAAAGCGCCAGTGGCGTAAATCCAGCACTTTTTCCTGCCGCTGGTCGGAACCAAATGGCGATACGCTGACGGTTGTCTGCTCATCACCAATTTTGGCAACCAGTTGTAACCTCACGGCATCCCAATCAGGGGTTTCGATACCATCAATCGCTTTAAGTTCCATTCCCGGTGTAATTTGCGCCGTTGCCGCAATAGAACCCGTAGTGATTTCGCCCACGACCGGGCGCACGCCAGGCACGCCGATGATAAACACCAGCCAGTAGGCGAAGATAGCGAAGATGAAATTGGCTACCGGGCCGGCAGCGATGATGGCAGCACGTTGTCCAACAGTTTTATTGTTAAACGCGCGATGGCGAAGTTCCGGGGCGACAGGCTCAACGCGTTCGTCGAGCATTTTGACATAGCCGCCCAGGGGAATCAGAGCAATGACAAACTCGGTGCCATGCTTATCGGTACGCTTCCAGAGCGATTTGCCAAAGCCAATCGAGAATCGCTCCACCCGCACACCACAGCGCCGGGCAACCCAGAAATGGCCAAATTCATGCACGGTAATCAGTACACCCAGTGCAACAATGAACGCCGCCAGATTCCAGAGAATGCTCAGCATAAAACCTTCCGTTATATCGTCCCAAACACCAGTAAAAGCAGGCAAGCAAATACAGGAACAGCCGCGGTAAGGCTGTCAATGCGATCCAGTATTCCGCCATGTCCTGGAATCAGGTGACCACTGTCCTTAATCCCTGCTTCACGCTTAAACATACTCTCGGTTAAATCACCCAGCACCGATGCCAGCGCCGCGAAAATCGAACATACCAGCAGCGTGGAGGGGGCAACCTCAAGATTCGCCCAGACGCCATAGCCCCAGGAGATAATCGCTGCCGTAAACAGGCCGCCAATGAAGCCTTGCCAGGTTTTGCCCGGAGAAACCTTTGGCGCCAGTTTATGTTTGCCGAACAGTTTACCAAACATATAGGCCCCGGAGTCAGCCCCCCAGACGAGAATCATCACATAAAGCAGCCATATCGCGCCGCTGTAGTGGTTTTCGTCATAGTGCCAGGCGCGCAGCGCAACCATCCCCCAGAAAAAGGGAACAATCGTGAGCAGACCAAAAATAAGGCGCAACACTTTAGAGTTACGCCAGATCGCCGCAGAGCCCGGATAGAAAAGCACTAAAACAAGCGCAGCAATCCACCAGGCCAGCGATATCCATAAGGATCCGGCAACCAGCGGCTGGTGAACATCGTGATGATATTCAGGCAAGGTATACAGCATCAGGGCCAGTAAAAAACCACAGAGTACCGCCAGCCATACCCGCTGAGTGCGCGAGGTAAAGCCGCTAAGCTGCCCCCATTCCCACGCGGCGAGCATACACACCACCAGCGTAACAATAGCGAATCCCACCGGAGGCAGTAAAAACAGCGCTGCGATGACGACGGGTATTAATACAAAAGCGGAAATCAGGCGATACTTCAGCAAAAGCTACCCCCATCAGGCGTTATCGCCACCAGGCTCGGTGCCGCCGAAACGACGCTCTCGATTGGCAAAGGCATGCAGCGCACCTTCAAAGTCTTGTTCATCAAAATCTGGCCAAAGAACATCCGTAAAGTAAAGTTCGGCGTAGGCAATTTGCCACAGCAAAAAGTTACTAATGCGATGCTCCCCCCCTGTCCTTATAACCAAATCCACGGGTGCCAGTTCATTCATGCAGATTTGCTGACTCAGCGCCTCTTCATCAATCTGGTCGGGTCTTAACAGCCCTTCCTGAACCTGCTCAGCCAGATGCCGAACCCCCTGGATAATATCCCAGCGTCCGCCGTAATTCGCCGCGATATTGAGCGTCAGGCCGGTATTATTTTCCGTCAGCGCTTCTGCTTTGCGAATCCGTTCCTGCAAACGTGAGTTAAAACGACTGGTTTCGCCAATAATACGCAAGCGGACGTTGTGGCGGTGCAGGCTTTTTACTTCGCTATCGAGCGCCCACACGAACAGTTCCATCAACGCAGTCACTTCCTGCGCAGGTCGATTCCAGTTCTCACTGCTAAAAGCATAGAGCGTTAACGCATCAATGCCGTTATTGGCGGCAAAAGAAACGGCGCGGCGAACAGATTTCGCCCCAGCTTTATGCCCAAAGGCTCGTATCTTCCCTTGTCTTTTCGCCCAGCGGCCATTGCCATCCATGATGATTGCAACATGGCGACAGCCATGTGCTGGCAAGTTTTCGCTTATTGGTTGATTCGCAGACAACATAACGCGTTTTTAGTCCCTGAAAGGATTTAACGGTACACAGGAATACTGAAGCCTATACATAAAAAAGCCGTGTCAAACCACGGCTTACCTGACCACTTAAAGCCAAATACCTGCGATCAGGTGGCGCAGACTATATCACTGAAGCCCAACGCTAACAAATAGCACGACGACTAGTGCTTGCTTTATCACCAGCTTGCGAGACGTGTCACCTGTTTACGCGCAACAATGCGTGCCTGTTCATCCACGGCCAGCACCTCTTCCACGCTCTGCGGCTCACGCAAATCCATCATCTCCAGCACGGATAAATTCAACGCGGCGATATCAGTAAAGCGGATCTGCTGGTTCAGGAATGCTTCAACGGTCACTTCATTGGCTGCATTAAGCGCCGTTGTCGCCGCCTGCCCCTGATCGAAGGCCGTCATCGCCAGTTTCAGACAGGGATAACGGTCGTAATCAGGCTCGCTAAACGTCAGTGAACTCAGCTTGCAAAAATCGAGAGGCTTAACGCCCGATTTTACGCGGTTTGGCCACGCCATTGTATGAGCAATTGGCGTACGCATATCCGGTTCGCCCAGCTGGGCCAGCACGCTGCCGTCCTGATAGCGCACCATCGAGTGAATCACCGACTGCGGGTGGATCAGCACTTCCATCTGTTTCGCCGACGCATTGAACAGCCAGCGAGCTTCAATGTATTCCAGACCTTTGTTCATCATGGTGGCCGAATCGACGGAGATCTTACGCCCCATTGACCAGTTCGGATGACGACATGCCTGATCCGGCGTCATTGCGCTCAATTCAGACAGTGGCGTTTCACGGAACGGGCCACCAGACCCGGTAAGCAGAATCGACACAACGCCATTCTGCTCCAGGTCAGCGTACCCCAGGTTTTGTTGAAAAGGTTGGGGTAAACTCTGAAAAATGGCGTTGTGCTCGCTATCGACCGGCAAAAGACGTGCCCCACGCTGTTTTACCGCGTCCATAAAGAGGCGTCCGCAGGTGACCAGCGACTCTTTGTTCGCAAGCAGGACATCTTTTCCCGCATCGATCGCGGCAAGCGTCGGCAGAAGACCCGCCGCCCCGACGATTGCCGCCATAACCTGATCAACTTCATCAAGCGCGGCCATATCGCACGCCGCCTGTTGCCCGCTGAGCACCTCGGTACGGCAGCCCTTCTCCTGCAACAGCGCTTTTACCTGGCGGGCGCTCTCTTCATCATCCATCACCGCAAAACGGGGGGTAAACTCCAGGCACTGTTCGACCATTCGCTGCACGTTTTTTCCGGCCACAAGCGCGGCTACGGTGTAGCTGTCAGGATTATGACGTACAACGTCGAGAGTGCTGCAACCGATAGAGCCGGTCGAGCCGAGGAGAGTGAGATGCTTCATGAGATGCCCAAAAGTTAGACCAGATAAAAGCAAAACGCCGCCAGCAAGACTCAATGTCCTTCTGAACGGCGTTTATCAGTGTACAGCGAAAATCAGAACTGCATCAGTTCCGCTTCTTTTTCTGCCAGCGCCGCATCAATTTTCTTGATCGCCGCGTCGGTCATTTTCTGAATGTCGTCCTGAGAACGACGATCGTCGTCTTCGCTGATCTCTTTTTCTTTCAGCAGAGCTTTCACTTTATCGTTCGCATCGCGACGCACGTTACGTACGGAAACGCGACCTTGCTCAGCTTCACCGCGAACCACTTTGATCAGGTCTTTACGACGCTCTTCCGTCAGCGGAGGCAGTGGTACGCGAATATCCGCGCCCGCTGAGCTTGGGTTCAGACCCAGGTCAGATGCCATGATCGCTTTTTCAACGGCCGGGCTCATTGAGCGATCGAACACGTTGATTTTCAGGGTACGGGTATCTTCTACCGTCACGCTCGCCAGCTGACGCAGTGGCGTAGGCGTACCGTAGTATTCTACGATGATGCCATCCAGCAGGCTTGGGGAAGCTCGGCCAGTACGGATTTTGCTGATTTGGTTTTTGAACGCTTCTACGCATTTGTCCATGCGTACTTCAGCATCTTTTCTGATGTCGTTAATCACGTTACGGATCCTTGAAAACTTGTCTCAGGCAGACTATCCGCCAGCACAGCGCTACAGGTGTGCTAAGTATAGTCGCGTTTAATTCATGACAACGCCAAAGGCGCGCCCGGGTAAGATACCACGTCGAAATAAAGCGGAATCTTACCTGTATTTATCGCCGACGGAAATTATTCCGTGATCAAAGTGCCTTCTTTTTCGCCCATAACAACGCGACGCAGCGCGCCAGGCTTGTTCATATTGAAGACACGGATCGGCAGTTTGTGGTCACGAGCCAGCGTAAAGGCGGCAAGATCCATCACTTTTAGCTCTTTTTCCAGCACTTCGCTGTAGCTCAGCTGATCGTACATGGTCGCTGAAGGATCTTTTGCCGGGTCGGCAGTAAACACGCCATCTACTTTGGTCGCTTTCAGCACCACATCGGCTTCGATTTCGATACCGCGCAGGCAGGCTGCGGAATCGGTGGTAAAGAACGGGTTACCCGTACCGGCGGAGAGGATCACCACGCGGTTGTTGCGCAGCAGGCTGATGGCCTCTGCCCAGCTGTAATTATCGCATACGCCATTCAAAGGAATAGCGGACATCAGGCGAGCGTTCACATAGGCGCGATGAAGCGCATCACGCATCGCCAGGCCATTCATCACGGTTGCCAGCATACCCATGTGGTCGCCCACTACGCGGTTCATCCCCGCTTTCGCCAGACCAGCACCACGGAAAAGGTTGCCACCGCCAATGACCACGCCAACCTGAATACCCAGTTCGACCAGTTCTTTGATTTCCTGTGCCATGCGATCAAGGATGCTTGCGTCAATACCGAAGCCTTCCGATCCTTGCAGCGCTTCGCCACTCAGCTTAAGCAGAATGCGTTTGTACACGGGTTTTGCATTGGTAGCCATGTTTCTTTCCTGAGACTGTCAACGATTAAGATGGGGTTAATTCTGGCGACATGATATGTCGCAAATCAGCACAGCGATACTGGAGCCTGTCTGATTTCGTGAGACGGGTGACAAAAAGAAGCCGCCCTCAGGCGGCTCCTTTTCAATCATTAAGACTGCTTGGACATTGCAGCAACTTCTGCTGCGAAGTCAGTCTCAACTTTCTCGATGCCTTCGCCCACTTCGAAGCGGATGAAGCCAGTTACATCAGCGTTGTGCTCTTTCAGCAGCTGAGCAACAGACTTGCTTGGATCCATTACGAAAGGCTGGCCAGTCAGAGAAACTTCGCCGGTGAATTTCTTCATGCGGCCTTCAACCATTTTCTCTGCGATTTCTTTTGGCTTACCAGACTGCATCGCGATGTCCAGCTGAACCTGGTACTCTTTCTCTACCACTTCAGCAGACACGTCTTCTGGCTTAACGAATTCTGGTTTGCTTGCAGCGATGTGCATTGCCAGCTGTTTAACCAGCTCTTCGTCAGCGTCTTTAGCCGCAACCAGAACACCGATACGCGCGCCGTGCTGGTAAGAGCCCAGAACGTCACCTTCCAGGGAAGCAACGCGACGGATGTTGATGTTCTCACCGATTTTAGCAACCAGCGCAACACGCTCTTCTTCGAACTGTGCTTTCAGAACTTCAACGTCAGTGATTTTGCCTGCAACCGCTGCGTCCAGAACTTTGTTAGCAAATGCCTGGAAACCAGCATCTTTAGCAACGAAGTCAGTCTGGCAGTTAACTTCCAGAATGATGCCGTAGTTGCCGTCGATTTTGGTGATGATCACGCCGTCAGCAGCAACGTTGCCTGCTTTCTTAGCTGCTTTGATCGCACCGGATTTACGCATGTTTTCGATTGCCAGCTCGATGTCGCCGTTCGCTTCGGTCAGCGCTTTTTTGCAATCCATCATGCCTGCGCCAGTACGCTCACGCAGCTCTTTTACCAGGGATGCGGTAATTTCAGCCATTCTTAAATCCTCGGGAGATGTGAACTGCCCGGCCGGGAGCCAAACAGTATAAATTGAAAAAAGGGGCCGATAATGGGCCCCTATTCATACACGGTACTAATAAGGGGTAAAACCTTATTATTCAGCTTCTACGAAGCTTTCTTCCGCCTGAGAAGCCAGATCCTGGGAACGGCCTTCACGAACGGTAGCAGCTACAGCGCTCAGATACAGGCTAACAGCACGGATTGCGTCGTCGTTACCCGGGATAACGAAGTCAACACCGTCCGGATCGGAGTTGGTATCAACGATAGCGAATACCGGGATACCCAGGTTGTTAGCTTCTTTGATTGCGATGTGCTCGTGGTCTGCATCGATTACGAACAGCGCGTCTGGCAGGCCGCCCATATCTTTGATACCGCCCAGGCTGTTTTCCAGCTTGTCCAGTTCACGAGTGCGCATCAGCGCTTCTTTCTTAGTCAGCTTATCGAAAGTACCGTCCTGAGACTGGGTTTCCAGATCTTTCAGGCGCTTGATGGACTGACGAACAGTTTTCCAGTTGGTCAGCATGCCGCCCAACCAGCGATGGTTCACGAAGAACTGGTCGCAGCTGTTAGCAGCATCTTTCACAGCTTCGCTTGCAGCGCGCTTAGTACCAACGAACAGAATCTTACCTTTACGGGAAGAGATCTTGTTCAGCTCAGCCAGGGCTTCGTTGAACATTGGTACAGTCTTCTCAAGGTTGATGATGTGAACTTTGTTACGTGCGCCGAAGATGAAAGGCTTCATTTTCGGGTTCCAGTAACGGGTCTGGTGACCGAAGTGAACACCAGCCTTGAGCATGTCGCGCATGGAAACAGTTGCCATGTTTAAAACCTCTATATTGAAAGTTGGGGTTATGCCTCCACGTATCCCATATTACCGACCCCGAAGGGCACCCCGGAATATGTGCCGATACGTGTGTGTTGTTACACAAAGTGAGATTTGTCGCTCCCGTCCAGCCTGTGTATCTGAGATGGATCGGAAGTCCGGCGCGCTTTATATCACAAAACACGGCCAGAAACCAATAATTGTTGGCGGAGTGTGCTGTTAATGATTCTCAATTTGGCACGGGGTGCGCCTGACTGATACCATTGACAACACTTACACTAGTATTGTCGAAAAAATCGACACCGATGGACAGATTACATGGCTATCTCTATTAAGACACCTGAAGAAATTGAAAAGATGCGCGTCGCCGGTCGTCTGGCCGCGGACGTGCTGGAAATGATTGAGCCGTTTGTGAAACCGGGCGTCAGCACTGGCGAACTGGATCGCATCTGTAACGACTATATCGTCAACGAACAGCACGCGGTCTCCGCCTGCCTTGGCTATCACGGTTTCCCGAAATCCGTCTGCATCTCTATTAATGAAGTGGTTTGCCACGGCATTCCGGATGACGAGAAGCTGCTGAAAGATGGCGACATCGTCAACATCGACGTGACCGTCATCAAAGACGACTACCACGGCGACACCTCTAAGATGTTCATCGTTGGCAAGCCAACGATTCTGGGCGAGCGTCTGTGCAAAGTAACGCAAGAGAGCCTCTACCTGGCGCTGAAAATGGTGAAGCCGGGCATCCGCCTGCGCACCATCGGCGCCGCAATCCAGAAATTTGTGGAAGCGGAAGGTTTCTCCGTGGTGCGCGAATATTGCGGTCACGGTATTGGTCGTGTGTTCCATGAAGAACCGCAGGTTCTGCACTACGATGCAGACGACGGCGGCGTAGTGCTGCAAAAGGGCATGACCTTCACGATCGAGCCAATGGTCAACGCGGGTGATTACCGCATCCGTACCATGAAAGATGGCTGGACGGTAAAAACCAAAGACAGAAGCTTGTCTGCCCAGTACGAGCATACTATTGTGGTTACAGACAACGGCTGCGAAATTATGACGTTGCGCAAGGATGACACCATCCCGGCGATACTGACGAACATTGAGTGATAAGAAGCCGGCGAATGCCGGCTTTTTTAATGGCGATAGCTTTTTCTTATGGGTGGCGCACGATGAGTAATCTCTTACCCGAACAGTATGCTAACACAGCACTTCCCACCCTCCCCGACCAGCCTGATAACCCGGGCGTCTGGCCACCGCATGAACTGACCTGCGCGCATATCAAAGCCCACATGGAGGTTTTCCATCGCTGGCTGGGAAGCGCATTTGACGCAGGCGTTTCGGCCGAGCAGCTCATTGAAGCGCGCACCGAATTTATCGACCAGCTCCTGCAACGTCTCTGGATCGACTACGGTTTCGGACAGGTGAGCGACGTCGCGCTGGTTGCTGTTGGTGGCTATGGCCGGGGTGAACTGCATCCGCTCTCTGATATCGACCTGCTGATCTTAAGCCGTAAAAAACTGCCGGACGATCGGGCGCAGAAAATCGGTGAACTGTTGACCCTGCTCTGGGACGTAAAGCTGGAAGTGGGCCACAGCGTACGCACGCTGGAAGAGTGTCTGCTGGAAGGGTTATCTGACCTGACCGTCGCCACCAACCTGATTGAAACCCGCCTCCTGATTGGCGACGTGGCGCTGTTCCTCGAACTGCAAAAGCACATCTTTAGCGACGGCTTCTGGCCTTCGGAAAAATTCTTCGCTGCGAAAGTCGAAGAACAAAACCAGCGCCACCAGCGCTATCACGGTACCAGCTATAATCTCGAACCGGATATTAAAAGCAGCCCCGGTGGCCTGCGCGATATCCACACGCTGCAATGGGTCGCCCGTCGCCATTTTGGGGCAACATCGCTGGACGAAATGGTCGGGTTTGGTTTTCTGACCGAAGCCGAACGTAACGAACTCAATGAGTGTCTGCATCTGCTGTGGCGCATCCGTTTTGCCCTGCACCTGGAAGTCACCCGCTACGATAACCGCCTGCTGTTTGACCGACAGCTCAGCGTGGCGCAGCGCCTGAATTACCAGGGCGAGGGCAACGAGCCGGTCGAGCAAATGATGAAGGATTTCTTCCGCGTCACCCGCCGCGTCTCTGAGCTGAACCAGATGCTGTTACAGCTGTTCGATGAGGCGATCCTCGCGCTGACGGCAGACGAAAAACCGCGTCCGATTGATGACGAATTTCAGCTGCGCGGCACGCTGATCGATCTGCGCGACGAAACGCTGTTCATTCGCGAACCGGAAGCGATCCTGCGAATGTTCTATACCATGGTGCGCAACAGCACGATCACCGGGATCTACTCCACTACCCTGCGTCATCTGCGCCATGCACGGCGTCATCTGAAGCAGCCGCTGTGTTACATCCCGGAGGCGCGCTCGTTGTTCCTGAGCATGCTTCGTCATCCGGGCGCCGTCAGCCGCGGACTGCTGCCAATGCACCGTCACAGCGTGCTGTGGGCCTATATGCCTCAGTGGTCGCATATTGTCGGGCAGATGCAGTTCGACCTGTTTCACGCCTATACGGTGGATGAGCACACGATCCGCGTCATGCTGAAGCTGGAAAGTTTCGCTAAAGAAGAGACGCGATCCCGCCATCCGCTGTGCGTTGATCTGTGGCCACGTCTGGCACACCCGGAGCTGATCCTGATCGCTGCTCTGTTCCATGATATCGCCAAAGGTCGCGGCGGCGACCACTCCGTACTCGGTGCCCAGGACGTGCTGAAATTTGCCGAGCTGCACGGCCTGAACTCGCGTGAAACGCAGCTTATCGCCTGGCTGGTTCGCCATCATCTGCTGATGTCGGTTACCGCTCAGCGTCGTGATATTCAGGATCCGGAAGTGATCAAGCAGTTCGCCGAGGAAGTGCAAACGGAGAACCGCCTGCGCTACCTGGTCTGCCTGACGGTAGCCGATATCTGCGCCACCAACGAAACCCTGTGGAACAGCTGGAAGCAGAGCCTGCTGCGCGAGCTGTATTTCGCCACCGAAAAACAGCTGCGTCGCGGGATGCAGAATACCCCGGACATGCGCGAGCGTGTGCGCCATCACCAGTTGCAAGCGCTGGCCCTGCTGCGCATGGATGACATCAACGAAGAGGCACTGCATCAGATTTGGGCGCGCTGTCGCGCCAACTACTTTGTACGCCACAGCCCAAACCAGCTTGCCTGGCACGCCCGGCATCTGCTGAAGCACGACCTGACGAAACCGATGATTCTGCTTAGCCCGCAGGCCACACGCGGCGGGACGGAGATCTTTATCTGGAGCCCGGACCGGCCTTATTTGTTTGCAGCGGTCTGTGCCGAGCTGGACAGGCGTAACCTGAGCGTTCACGACGCGCAGATTTTTACCACCCGCGACGGCATGGCGATGGACACCTTTATTGTGCTGGAGCCGGACGGCAGCCCGCTATCGTCGGACAGGCATGAGGGGATACGCTTTGGCCTTGAGCAGGCGATTACGCAGCGCAGCTGGCAACCTCCGCAGCCGCGCCGTCAGGCGGCAAAACTGCGCCACTTTACCGTCGATACCGAGGTCAATTTCCTGCCGACCCATACCGACCGTAAATCGTTCCTTGAGCTGATTGCGCTCGACCAGCCAGGGCTACTCGCCCGCGTCGGCCAGGTTTTTGCCGATCTGGGAATTTCGCTTCACGGCGCCCGAATTACAACGATTGGCGAACGAGTAGAAGATTTATTTATAATCGCGACGGCCGACCGGCGTGCCCTTAATAATGACCTGCAACTTGAAGTGCAACAACGGTTGACAGCAGCCCTCAATCCAAACGATAAAGGGTGACGTGTTTTTTAGTGAAATGGAAAGAGTAAACAATGCAGCAGTTACAGAACGTTATTGAGTCCGCTTTTGAGCGTCGCGCCGACATCACTCCGGCAAATGTGGATACCGTGACCCGTGAAGCGGTAAACCAGGTTATTTCCCTGCTGGATTCCGGCGCGCTGCGCGTGGCAGAAAAAATCGACGGTCAGTGGGTTACTCATCAATGGCTGAAGAAAGCTGTGCTGCTCTCTTTCCGCATCAACGATAACCAGGTTATCGACGGAGCAGAAAGCCGCTACTTCGATAAAGTGCCAATGAAATTTGCGGATTACGACGAAGCGCGCTTCCAGAAAGAGGGCTTCCGCGTAGTACCACCGGCAGCCGTTCGTCAGGGGGCATTCATCGCACGCAACACCGTGCTGATGCCATCCTACGTGAACATCGGCGCCTACGTTGACGAAGGCACCATGGTGGACACCTGGGCTACCGTCGGCTCCTGCGCGCAGATCGGTAAAAACGTTCACCTGTCCGGCGGCGTGGGCATCGGTGGCGTTCTTGAGCCACTTCAGGCTAACCCAACCATCATCGAAGACAACTGCTTCATCGGCGCACGTTCCGAAGTGGTTGAGGGCGTGATCGTCGAAGAAGGTTCTGTGATCTCCATGGGCGTGTACATTGGCCAGAGCACCCGTATTTACGATCGCGAAACCGGTGAAATTCACTACGGCCGCGTTCCAGCCGGTTCCGTTGTGGTTTCCGGCAACCTGCCGTCTAAAGATGGCAAATACAGCCTGTATTGCGCGGTCATCGTGAAAAAAGTGGACGCGAAAACGCGCGGTAAAGTAGGCATCAATGAACTGCTGCGCACCATCGATTAATCGGGTATAACAAAAAGCGGGGGCAACCCCGCTTTTTTTATATCCGAAGGTGGCGAAAATAGATTTTTTCGTTAATTATTCATAGGTTATGTTGAGATCAAGGGTACCGCTATGTACGATAATCTGAAAAGTCTGGGCATTACCAATCCTGATGAAATTGATCGTTATAGTCTTCGCCAGGAAGCCAATAACGATATTTTGAAAATCTATTTTCACAAGGACAAAGGAGAGTTCTTCGCCAAAAGCGTGAAGTTTAAATACCCTCGCCATCGTAAGACCGTTGTCGCTGACGGTATCGGTCAGGGATATAAAGAAGTACAGGAAATCAGCCCTAACCTGCGCTACGTGATCGACGAACTCGATCAAATCTGCCAGCGCGATCGCAGCGAAGTCGATCTGAAACGTAAGATCCTTGACGACCTGCGTCACCTGGAAAGCGTAGTCACCAATAAGATCAGCGAGATTGAAGCGGATCTTGAGAAATTGACGCGGAAATAAAAGCAAAACGGCAATCCTTGATTGCCGTTTTTAATGTTTGCGCCCTCTCCCTTTGGGAGAGAGATGGGGTGAGGGCACCAGACCGCACTCAGCTATCTCTGCTCATCCAGCTGCAACGCCACATACAGCAGTAGCCGGTCGTCAAAATTCCCTAAATCCAGCCCCGTCAGTTCCGAGATCCGGTTAAGCCGATACTCCAGCGTATTACGGTGAATAAACAGCGCTTTTGACGTTGCCAGCGGCTGCACGTTATGCCGGAACCACGCCTGCAACGTGCGGCGCAGCAGCCCGTTGTTGTCCATCGCTTTCAGACGCACCAGCGGGCGCGCCAGCTCGTTGGCCTGCCAGCCACCGCGCAGGCTGTCGAGCAGGACCGGCAGCATCAGATCCTGATAGAAATAACTGCGGCTCTCCGGCATGCGCTGTTTACCCACCATCATGGTGGTGCGCGCCGTTCGCCATGAACGGGCGATACTCCCCGGCCCGGTAAAGTAATTTCCCAGCGCGACGCGAAAACGGAGCTGTCCGTTCTCCTTCATGCGCTCGATGAGCAGCTCAACGCGGCGACGATGATCTTCCGCGTCCCAGCGGCCAAACTGATTAAGCGCAGGCTTGAGCACCACCATTTCCGTTAAAGAGACGATTGCCACCAGGTTGTTACGCTCCGGCGTCGCCAGCATGTTTTGCAGCTGCTGTAGTTCCACCATGGCGCTGTCCACGCCAAGCTGGCCGCTATCCACCTCAATAACGGCAACCACGCGCGGCTGATTCAGGTCGATACCCAGACGCTGCGCCCACTCGCTCAGGGCAGGCGTATGCTCCTCCGCCTGAATCAAATTCATCACCAGCTCTTCGCGCAGGCGGCTGTCCTGGGCGAGCAGGTGCATCAGACGCGACTGCTCCAGCATCATCTCCGCCGTCATGCAGACCAGCTCACCGTATTTACGCAGCGATTCAGGATCGCCGGTCAGACCGATAACGCCAACAATCTCTCCTTCCAGACGCAGCGGCAGGTTGATCCCCTGACGAACCCCATGCAGATGTTTCGCCACGGCGTCATCGATGTCGACCACGCGCCCCTGAGAGAGCACCAGCAACGCCCCTTCGTGCAATTCCCCAATACGCTCACGATCGCCGCTGCCGATAATGCGCCCACGGGCATCCATTACGTTGATATTGGTATCAATGATGCGCATGGTTCGCGCCACGATATCCTGCGCCATTTTGGTATCAAGATGCCAGCCAGCCATAAAACCCTCCCGTGAGCAGAGCTCAAGCATAGGGAAGTTCAGCTAAGGCTGCATTGTGCAGATGCCCAAAGGCAGAGAGAGATGTATGGAGTTGTGGGAAAGGTCACAGAAACGAGAAAGCCCCTGCGAACAGGGGCTTAAGATGATTACTGCATCAGGAGATAAATAGAAGTATCACCACGCTGAATATTCAGTGCCAGCACGGACGGCTTGCTGTCGAGAATTTTGCGCAGTTCAGCGATGTTTTTCACCGGCTGCTGGTTAGCGCCCATGATCACATCACCTTTTTTCAGGCCGATACGGGCAGCAGGTGAGTTCGCTTTCACGTTGTTCACCACCACGCCTTTATCTGCCCCTTTATTGCTCATCTCAGCACCTTCAATACCGCTGAAGATGGTGCTGGAATCCACCTGATTCTGACTGCTCTGTTGCAGTTCCAGGCTCACGTTAACCGGCTTACCTTCACGCAGCAGGCCGAGGGTCACTTTACTGCCGATTGGCATAGAACCCACTTCCGCACGCAGGGCGGCAAAGCTGCTGATCGGTTTACCGTTCAGCGAAGTGATCACGTCACCCGCTTTAATGCCGGCTTTCGCCGCCGAGGAGTTCGGCATGACCTGGCTTACGAATGCGCCGCGCTGAGCGTCTACTTTCATCGCTTTCGCCAGCTCGGAGTTCAGCTCGGTACCCATGATACCCAGCTCACCGCGTTTCACCTGTCCATATTGCACCATCTGCGCAGTCAGGTTTTTCACCATGTTGCTCGGGATAGCAAAGCCGATACCGATGTTGCCACCATCCGGTGCCAGGATAGCGGTGTTGATACCGATCAGTTCACCATTCAGGTTAACCAGCGCACCGCCGGAATTACCACGGTTAATGGCCGCATCCGTCTGGATGAAGTTTTCATAGTTTTCCGCATTCAGGCCGCTACGTCCCAGCGCCGAGACGATACCCGAGGTCACGGTTTCGCCCAGACCAAACGGGTTACCGATGGCGACGGTGTAGTCACCCACGCGCAGCGCGTCAGAGTCGGCAAGCTTAATCGCCGTCAGGTTCTTCGGATCCTGGATTTGAATCAGCGCGATATCGGAGCGCGGGTCTTTACCGACCACTTTAGCATCGAATTTACGGCCATCGCTCATCTGCACCTTAATGGTGTTAGCATTATCTACCACGTGGTTATTGGTCACCACGTAGCCTTTGGCTGCATCAATAATCACGCCCGAGCCGAGTGCCATGAATTTCTGCTGCTGGCCGCCGCCCATGCCGTCATCCCCTGCACCGCCGCCCTGACAGAACGGGGAGCTCTGGAATGGCGAACCGTCCTGGCAGAACGGCGAATTGTCGCCGAAGAACTGCTGGAAATTACGCGGCATACGCGGCGTATTGACGGTTGTGCTGCCCTCAACGTTAATACTCACCACCGATGGCATCACTTTTTCGAGCATCGGGGCCAGGCTTGGCATCTGCTGCGCAGTCGCTGCCGAGGAAGCTGTCTCGGCCGCCGTCGCCAGCGGGGACAGCGCTAAACCTAAACTCAGAGCCAGTGCACTCATTGCTAATGTGGTTTTTTTCATGTTTCTCAATCTCGATTTACCAGATAACGCAAAATTGCTGTGTAACTCAGATTCGTTTTATACCGCTTAGTTCCGGGATTAAGTTTATGGAAAAAGTAAAAATTTATTGGTCGTCTTTACAAAACTCATGGCTTATTCAACGGCCATAAGCTTGCGGTATTCATCCCAGGCATACAAATCTGTCATCCCGCTGATATAGTCCTGGATAAGACGACAGCGATAATAATATTCCATGACTGGCCATTGGGAAGAATGACGATCTATTTTACTGACGGCTTCAATGTATGCCAGCCGGTGGCGCGTTGAAAGCTTCTGATAGAGACGAGATTCAATCGGCAGGCGGCGAACACGTTCATTTTCGACCAGCTCGCTAAACTCATCGACCGTTAGCTGGAGCAGCGGGCCATAAATTTCCAGCAACCCGCTGATAACCCGGTATCCTTGCAGCTCCAGCTGTTCGACATCCGGGTGGCTGAAAACATGGCGAACAGCCACGTTTTTATATAATTCAAGAAGCTGGCTAAAACTGCTATCATCTTCCAGCAGGGCGTGATTAAATTCCCCGCTAAATATCATCGGCAAATTATCAATGAAACGGGCGGCCGCATACGGCACCAGTTTATTCAGCGTGTTTACTCGCAAATACATAAAGAACTGATCTTCGGTACTGCGGCTCAGCGAATTTGAACGCGATTTATCCCAGGCATTCTCGACGACCTGCGCAAACAGAGAACCTTTTTCATGCTCTCCCCAGGCATCATGAAGATGCTGATAGAGCTCCTCGACGCTGAATATTCTTTTTTCCACCGCGTCTTCCAGATCGGCCACGCAATAAGAAATGTCATCAGCCGCTTCCATAATCCATGTCAATGGAAAACGGCCATTGGGGGTCAGAGACAGTTCTTTACGCAACCGCGCGATATATGCTTCTTCCGATAAGTAATAGCCCGGTTTTTTCATCAGGTAGCTATGCGTGGCGGGCGTTTCTCCGGTCCACCACGCGGGACGCGTGTATTTAAGAATACAGCCCACCTGGGCCCAGGTCAGATTCATCCGCATCAGGGAGTGCACCAAACGGATCCCCTGCGCGTTACCTTCGAAATGACACAGATCCTGGCGCACCTTACGGCGCAGATCGTTCAGGCTATCTTCACCTTCACGCAGGCGTAAATCGCGTACCACACAGCGGTCATCGCTGAGCGGCTGGCTTATGGCATCAGAGGGAAAAAGCCGCTGTTTAAACCAGTCATTGATGGCGGCCTCGCCGAAATGACCAAAGGGAGGATTGCCGATATCGTGCATCAGGCAGGCCATCTCAACGATGCTTTCGAACGGGCCGGTGAGTTCATCCAGTCCGTAGGTTTCCAGCAGACGTTGCTCTTTAAGGCGGCTGAGGATCTCTTTCGCAATGTAGCGCCCCACCTGCTGCACTTCCATGGAGTGCGTTAACCGCGTACGCACCGCGGCGTTACGCTCCAGCGGGAACACCTGGGTTTTTTGCTGTAACCGGCGGATGGCGGGCGAATTGATGATGCGTCCGCGATCGCTTTCAAAAATGCGCAGGATCTCATGTTCGCTCTTATCGCCCTGTGGCGAACGGAAACGTCGGTGCCAGTTAATTTTGGTGCGAAAATCGATTGGTGCCATGTGCTCCCCCGCGTGAGAATGCGTTTCCCCTTAACCGCATGATAGACTATGCATCTTAACAAGGCACATCGCGAGTAAATCTATGAAAATCGGCATTATTGGTGCAATGGAAGAAGAAGTTACGCTGCTGCGTGACAAAATTGAGAACCGTCAGACCCTCTCCCTCGGTGGCTGTGAGATCTACACCGGCCAGCTGAACGGTGTTGACGTGGCTCTGCTGAAATCAGGCATCGGTAAAGTTGCAGCGGCACTGGGCGCGACCCTGCTGCTTGAGCGCTGCAAGCCTGACGTTATCATTAATACGGGTTCTGCGGGCGGTCTGGCGCCGACGCTGAAAGTGGGCGATATCGTGGTTTCCGACGAAGCGCGTTATCACGATGCAGATGTCACCGCATTCGGCTACGAATATGGTCAGCTTCCGGGCTGCCCGGCCGGGTTTAAAGCGGATGATAAGCTGATTGCCGCCGCTGAAAGCTGCATCAACGAGCTGAACCTCAATGCGGTGCGTGGCCTGATCGTCAGCGGCGATGCCTTTATCAACGGCTCTGTTGGTCTGGCGAAAATCCGTCATAACTTCCCGCAGGCTGTGGCCGTTGAGATGGAAGCCACGGCCATTGCGCACGTGTGCCATAACTTCAGCGTGCCGTTCGTGGTCGTTCGCGCGATCTCTGACGTAGCGGACCAGCAGTCCCACATCAGCTTCGACGAGTTCCTGGCCGTTGCGGCCAAGCAGTCCACCGTGATGGTGGAAACCCTGGTGCAGAAACTGGCGCGTGGGTAAGGTGTCATTCAGGGCGCTGGTCGTCCTGCTTCTGTTCGCTCCGGCCTGGCTCATCGCCGCGCCGCGGGTGATCACACTCTCCCCTGCCAATACGGAACTGGCTTTTGCCGCCGGGATCACGCCCGTTGCGGTGAGCAGCTTTTCCGATTATCCACCGCAGGCCGCCCAAATCGAACAGGTTGCCACCTGGCAGGGAATGAATCTGGAACGCATCGTTGCGCTAAAGCCCGATCTGGTACTCGCCTGGCGCGGCGGTAATGCCGAACGGCAGGTAAACCAGCTCTCTTCGCTGGGAATAACGGTTAAATGGGTGGACGCGGTGAGCATCGAACAGGTGTCGCAAACCCTCCGTGACCTCGCGCCCTTCAGCCCTACCCCCCAACGCGCCGGACAGGCTGCACAGCAGATGCTCAACGACTATGCCGCGCTAAAAGCCCGATACGGCACGCAACCGAAACAACGCGTTTTTCTGCAATTTGGCAGCCAGCCGCTGTTCACTACCGGGAAAGGTTCGATCCAGAACCAGGTGCTTGAAACCTGTGGAGGTGAAAATATCTTTGCCGAAAGCCGGGTCCCCTGGCCCCAGGTCAGTCGTGAGCAGGTTCTGGCGCGACAACCGCAGGCCATTGTGGTGGTCGGAAATGCGAGCGAGATTCCTAAAATAGAACAATTCTGGCATCGGCAGCTTAAAATTCCGGTCATCGCACTCAACAGCGACTGGTTTGAACGCGCCAGCCCGCGTATTATCCTCGCCGCAAAACAACTCTGCGCCGAACTGGCAGAGAGTCACTCAAACAGATAAATACCCCCTTCGAGGATTTAACGATGCTCGTGTATTGGCTGGATATTCTTGGCACAGCCGTTTTTGCTATCTCCGGCGTTTTGCTTGCCGGAAAACTACGCATGGATCCTTTTGGCGTACTGGTGCTCGGCGTCGTTACGGCGGTGGGAGGCGGAACGATCCGCGATATGGCGCTGGCAAATGGCCCGGTATTTTGGGTAAAAGATCCCACGGATCTGGTGGTGGCGATGGTCACCTGCCTGTTAACCATCGTGCTGGTTCGTCAGCCTCGCAGACTGCCAAAATGGATATTACCGGTGCTGGATGCCGTCGGTCTGGCGGTCTTTGTGGGAATAGGCGTGAACAAAGCCTTTATTGCCGGGACTGGCCCGCTGGTGGCGATCTGCATGGGGGTGTTAACTGGCGTGGGCGGAGGGATTATTCGCGACATACTGGCGCGAGAAGTCCCGATGATCCTGCGAACGGAAATCTACGCGACGGCCTGTATCATCGGGGGGATCGTTCACGCCACGGCGTATTACACTTTTGCTGTCCCGCTGGAAAACGCGGCGATGCTGGGGATGGTGGTCACGCTGGTGATCCGTTTAGCGGCGATACGCTGGCACCTGAAGCTGCCGACCTTTGCACTGGATGAAAATTCAAGATAGGTATCGTTTATAAGCCCGGTGGCGCTTCGCTTACCGGGCCTACAATTTGCATTCAGGTTTAAATACTGAATGAAGAACCACACCCGCAGGTGCTGGTCGCATTCGGGTTAGTCACCACAAAGCGCGAACCTTCCAGACCTTCAGTGTAGTCCACTGAACCGCCCACCAGATATTGCAGGCTCATCGGATCAACCACCAGCGCGACGCCCTGTTTCTCGATAGTCATATCACCATCGTTAACCTGGTCGTCAAAGGTAAAACCATACTGGAAGCCACTACAGCCGCCGCCGGTAATATAAACACGCAGTTTCAGATCCGGATTGTCCTCGTCGGCAATCAGGGTTTTCACTTTTTTCGCTGCTGCTTCGGTAAATTCCAGCGGCAACGCTACGTCATCACTCATCTTATGCTCCCATGAATACTGCGACTGCTATTGGGCAAAAATCACCCAATTCTTTTTGTCATTATCTAATACCCTGGTAATTCATTCAAGCATTCTGCTTCAGGGCCTGTTCAGCTTCCTGTTTCGCCAGGGTACGGGCAAGAATGGTGGAGTATAGCGGTTTTCCACCCAGGAATTGGGCTAATAGTGTCGCGCCGAGACAGGTAATGATCATTGGCAAAATGAGCTGGTAATTGTCGGTCATTTCCAGCACCAGTACGATCCCGGTAAGCGGCGCGCGCAGGGAGGCCGCCAGCAGCGCCCCCATTCCCGCCACCGCAAACGTCCCCGCGTCCAGATGATAGGCCGGGAAGCCAACCGCTGCCGCCATGCCAAACGCCGTGCCCAGCAGCGTTCCCAGCGCCAGCATCGGGGCAAATATGCCGCCCGGTGCGCCGGAGGAGAAGCACAGCACGGTCGTGATAACCCGCGAGATAAACATAAACAGCAGCAGCCCCACGCTGAAATTCCCCGCCGCGGCAATGGGAATCAGCCCGAAACCGCCGCCCGCCGCGTTCGGTTCGATAAAGCCGAGGATCCCGCACACGCCGCCAAGC
The DNA here is from genome assembly GCF_002787395.1 of Enterobacter sp. CRENT-193. Lineage (NCBI taxonomy): Bacteria > Pseudomonadati > Pseudomonadota > Gammaproteobacteria > Enterobacterales > Enterobacteriaceae > Enterobacter > Enterobacter sp. CRENT-193. The sequence continues at coordinate 4,731,197 of NZ_CP024812.1, forward strand.
AGGCCCCCCACCAGCACCCATTTCGTGGTATTTCCGCCATGGATGCGCTGAAACATATCCTGAGCCCGTAAAATCAGGGTGTTAAAAAGCGGGCCAACGACGCCAAAAATCATCCCAAGAACCAGATACAGCCACAAAGTATTGACCGGCGCATTGGTCAGCTTGCCAACTTCAATCACCGCCCCTTCGCCATTAAAGACGCGAAAGACAATGCTCGACATAATCACGCCGGTAAACACCGCTTTAATGGAGATCAGGTTGTAGCGGAACTGGGCGCGCATCTCTTCAATGATAAACAGGATACCCGCCAGCGGCGCGTTAAACGCCGCAGACAGCCCCGCCGCCGCCCCCGTCGCCAGCAACGTATGCCGTGCTTCGGCGCTGCGCATACGGAACAGATCGCCGACCATGCGCCCGACGTTACCGCCCAGCTGTACCGTTGGCCCTTCCCGACCGAGCACCATGCCCGCCCCGAGCGTTCCCATCCCGCCGATAAATTTCACAGGAAGTACCCGCCACCAGCGAACCGGGCGTAGCTCCTCCAGCGCCCCTTCAATTTCCGGGATCCCCGAGCCGCCCGCTTCGGGTGCGAATTTACGTACCAGGAAATAGCCCACCATGGCAAACAGGGCCGAAAGGCCAAAGGCCCACACCCAGACCAGCCATTCCCGATCCGCAAAGCTGGCGACGGTGCCTATGCGCCAGTTGAGCACCGCGTTGACGGCTTTTTCAAACGCGACGCCCACGAGACCGGCCAGCGTGCCCACAACGGCAGCTGCCAGCAGAATGGCCAACGGGGTTTTGTCACGGTTGAGCAGCCGCCGGATGCTGACCCGGCGCTTCGCGCGCGTAAACTGCTGTTGTTCAAAAGACGGAGTGTTCTCGTTCATTACCTGTTCTGTTTCGTCATACAAATGGCCGCAGGGATTTTACCAGAGACAGTCCCCTCGTCCCCTGAAAAATACTTAACAATTGTTAAGCCCTTTACGGGGCAAAAATTTTATAACCTCATCCGGATCACTTAGAATAGTCTCCTTAACTTATTTCTACGAACCAGGAACGACGCCATGAGCAAGTCTGAAAACCTCTACAGCGCAGCCCGCGAGCTTATCCCAGGCGGCGTAAACTCACCGGTGCGCGCCTTTACCGGCGTGGGTGGCACCCCGCTGTTTATCGAACGTGCGGATGGCGCATATCTGTATGATGTGGATGGTAAAGCCTATGTCGATTACGTCGGCTCCTGGGGCCCGATGGTACTGGGCCACAACCACCCGGCGATCCGCAACGCGGTGATTGAAGCCGCTCAGCGCGGCCTGAGCTTCGGTGCGCCAACCGAGATGGAAGTCAAAATGGCGGAGCTGGTCACCGAGCTGGTGCCGACAATGGACATGGTACGTATGGTGAACTCCGGTACGGAAGCGACCATGAGCGCCATCCGTCTGGCGCGCGGCTTTACCGGCCGTGACAAGATTATCAAGTTCGAAGGCTGTTACCATGGCCACGCCGACTGCCTGCTGGTAAAAGCCGGTTCCGGCGCGCTGACGCTCGGTCAGCCTAACTCTCCGGGCGTGCCGGCTGACTTCGCAAAACACACCCTCACCTGCACCTATAACGATCTGGACACCGTTCGCGCGGCGTTCGAGCAGTATCCGCAGGAGATCGCCTGCATTATCGTTGAGCCAGTTGCGGGCAACATGAACTGTATCCCACCGCAGCCGGATTTCCTGCCGGGCCTGCGTGCGCTGTGCGATGAGTTCGGCGCGCTGCTGATCATCGACGAAGTGATGACCGGTTTCCGCGTCGCACTGGCGGGGGCGCAGTCATACTACGGCGTCGAGCCGGATCTGACCTGCCTCGGCAAGATCATTGGCGGCGGCATGCCTGTCGGCGCGTTTGGCGGCCGTAAGGACGTAATGGACGCGCTGGCGCCAACCGGTCCGGTTTACCAGGCGGGTACGCTCTCCGGTAACCCGATTGCGATGGCGGCGGGCTTTGCCTGTCTGACCGAAGTGGCGCAGCCGGGCATCCACCAAACCCTGACGGACCGGACGACGCAGCTGGCAAACGGTCTGCTGGAAGCCGCAGAAGACGCGGGTATTCCGCTGGTGGTAAACCACGTCGGCGGGATGTTCGGGATTTTCTTCACCGAGGCGAAAACCGTGACCTGCTATCAGGACGTGGTGAAATGCGACGTGGAACGCTTCAAACGCTTCTTCCACCTGATGCTGGAAGAAGGCGTGTATCTGGCCCCGTCAGCGTTTGAAGCGGGCTTTATGTCCGTGGCACACAGCGAAGAAGATATCAATAACACCATCGACGCAGCGCGTAAGGTGTTTGCGAAGCTGTAAAATGTGCGGCTTGATGCCCTCACCCCAGCCCTCTCCTACAGGGAGAGGGAGCAAACGCTAAAACGGCAATCTAAGGATTGCCGTGTACTTTTATTACCGACTCTGCTTTCTCAACAGATATATAAAGTACGGCGCGCCGATAAAGGTCGACAGCAGGCCCGCCGGGATCTGATACGGGAACAGCACCATCCTTCCGCACCAGTCAGCAAAGACCAGGATCGCCCCGCCCGTCAGGGCAGAGATCGCGATATGTGGCAAAGTCCTGCGGAAGCCCATCATACGGGCGATATGCGGCGCCATTAATCCGACAAAACTGAGCGGGCCAATGGTCATGGTGGCCGTCGCCGTCAGGCACGCGGCCAGCAGCAGCAGGGCGATACGCGTTGGCGTCAGCGCCAGCCCAACCGCGCGCGCGGTGTCCCCGCCCAGCGGCAGAATGGTCATCCAGCGGCGGCACAGCGGCACTATCGCCAGCAGTACGATCATCACGATCCCGGTATGTACCACCTGGCTGCCGGTGGCGTTGTACGTCGAGCCGGAGATCCAGGTCAGGATCTGCGCCATGCGCGGATCGCCGCTCGCCTGCAACATCATCAGCAGCATGGTAAACGCGGTGCTCAGCGCCATCCCGGCCAGCAGCATGCGGTGAGGCGAGAAACCGCCGCGCCCGGAGGCGATCAGGATAATCATCAGCGTGACTGCCGCACCGATACTCCCGGCAGGCATCAGCCAGCCGAATGCATTTCCCGGCACGAGGAACAACATCAACACTACGCCAAACGCGGCCCCGGAGCTGATCCCTAATACTTCCGGGCTTGCCATCGGGTTGCCGGTGAGACGCTGGATAATACAGCCCGCCACCGCCAGCATGACGCCCGCAATCAGCGCGGAGAAGATCCGCGGCCAGCGCCACTGCATGAGTTCATGCAACAAATCCCCCGTCGCCCAGTGCCAGCCCGTGGCGTCGCGTCCCAGCGAGAGTGCGGCAAACGAGGCGATAACCAGCACTGCCAGTCCGGCAAGGCTGAACCACACCACCGACTGACGCTCAGCATGTACTTTATCGCCGGCATCCATTGCCGGGGCGCTAATGCTGCGCAGGCGCGGCAAGAGCCACAGCAGCAGCGGCGCGCCGATCAGGGCCGTCACCGAGCCCGTGGAAACTTCCATCCAGACGCGCGCCAGCCAGAGAATGAGCTGATCGGAAAGCCAGAGGATCAGCGCACCAATCAGCGGCGCCAGCATCAGGCGCGCCAGCAGACGGCGTGCGCCGAGCATTTTTGCCAGCAGCGGCGCAAACAGGCCGATAAAGCCGATGATGCCGACGGCGTTAACCAGTAACGCGCTGAGCACAATCGCCAGGGTCAGGGCCGCCAGACGCGCCAGCGACAGCGCCAGCCCGAGATTGCGCGCCACGCCGTCGTCCAGGCCCATCAGCGTGAGCGGACGCAGCAGCAGCAGTGTCAGCACCACGCCGCCAAACAGCTGCGGCCACAGGCGCTGGACGATACTCCAGTCGGTCTGGGTGAGCGTGCCGGTACTCCACATAAACATGCTTTGCAACTGGTCGTGGTGAAACAGCACCAGCAGCTGGTTGATCGCCCCACAGTAGAGGCTGACGACCAGCCCCGCGAGGATCAGCGTGACCGGCGAGAGACGTTTTCCCCAGGCCACGCCAAAGACCAGCGCACCGACCACGCATGCGCCTGCCAGCGCGGCAAACTGCGAGGTTAACGCTCCCGGCAGGGTCCAGAGAGTGGTGATGGTGATCCCCAACTGAGCCCCCGTCGCCACGCCCAGCGTAGTCGGCTCCGCCAGCGGGTTACGTAGCACCTGCTGAAACAGTACGCCCACCAGTCCCAGTCCCGCCCCGACCAGCAGGGAGATAGCCAGACGCGGCAGCAGGCTGTAGTGGAACAGCATTTGCTGAATATTATCGATATCCGGTGCGGCAAACGCGGCTGCCCACTGATCGCGCGGCAACGCCGTGGTCAGGTTAAAGCCGGTTAACGCCAGGGCAGCCAGAAAAATGAGCGCTAACAGTAACATCGGGAAACGGGCCATACGCGTGCTCATGCCTTGCCTCCCAGTGCATTGTCCAGCACGCGGGCAAAATGCATGGCCGACAGCGTCGCGCCGTAGAACCATACCGCTGGCGCGCGCAGGAAGCGCTGCTCGCGGACGAACGGCATTGCCTGCCAGAGCGGGGTCGCCATCAGGGTTTGCATCTCGCGCTCATTGCCGTGGTCAAAGCACAGCACGTCCACATCACGAAACGCCGCCAAACGGTCAATCCCCACGGCGGTACTGCCCCAGAACGTCATCTCGCCTTCCCAGGCATTGCGAATGCCAAAGCTGTCGAGCACTTCCTGGAACAGACAGTTATTTCCAAAGACCAGCATATGGCGGGCATCCAGCAGGGTCACCATCAGCAAAGGCCGATCGCCACGGTGGGCAAAGCGCGGCTTAAGGGAATCAATCAGCGCATCAAATTCATCGAGATGTTTTTTCGCCTGAGCCTCACGGTTGAGGAACTGCGCCATCTCGTGGATGGAATTTTTTGCCATGGTCAGCGGCTTTTTACCGTCGCTAAAGGAAAAGCCCCGTCCGGGCGCAATCTTCGCCATGGTCTCTTCCGACGGACCATACCCCGCAGACCAGAATAAATAAGACGGTTTCATCTGGGTGAGAAGCTCAAGGTTCGGCTCCGTACGCAGACCGATGTCGATGACGGAGTCCGGCAGTTTTGGCTCATTCACCCACAGGGTGTAGTTGGGAATATCGGCCACACCGTAAGGCGTCACGCCCAGCGCCATCATCAGTTCAACGGGCAACCACTCCAGCGCCACGATGCGGTGCGGATCGATAGCGGCAGCGCGGGCCGGGCCCATCTTTAACAGCAGCGGTGAGAGCGCCATGGCCGTCAGCAGGCGACGGCGGCTAATGAATGTTGAATCCAGCATCAGTAGACAAAGCTCACGGGTGCAGCCCCGGCCGGGTGAGGCAGGATGCCCATAGGAATACCGTAGATATGTTCCAGCGTTTCGCTACGCATCAGTTCGGCAGGCGTACCCTGAGCGATCATTTCACCGCCGCGCAGCGCTACCAGATAGTCGCAATAGCGTGCCGCCATGTTGATATCATGCAGAACGGCAATCACCGTCAGGCCGCGCTGCTGACTTAAGCGATGCACCAGCGCCAGCACGTCAACCTGATGAGCAATATCCAGCGCCGACGTGGGTTCGTCGAGCAGCAGGCAGCGGCTGTCCTGCGCCACCAGCATTGCGATCCATGCGCGCTGACGCTCGCCACCGGACAGGCTATCCACCAGACGGTGCGCCAGCGGTTTTAATCCCACCAGCGCGATCGCCTCTTCCACTTTCTCTCTGTCAGCAACGCCAAAACGCCCGAGCGCACCGTGCCACGGATAACGTCCAATCGCCACCAGTTCGCGCACCGTCATCCCCTCCGCCTGCGGCAACTGCTGCGGCAGATAGGCCACCTTGCGGGCAAAGGCCTTACTGCTCCAGCTCGCCAGCGGCTGGTCATCCAGCAAAATGTCGCCCTCGGACGGTGGCTGATGACGGCCCAGCATCTTCAGCAGCGTCGATTTACCGGAACCATTGTGCCCGATTAAACCGGTCACTTTACCTGCGGGAAACGTCAAAGAGAGCGGATGCAGCAAGGTGCGCCCGGGTACGCGAAAGGAGAGATTATTGAGCGTGAAGGTGGAGTCGGATTGCGTTTTGTTATCCTGCATGTCAGCCAACTTAAATAAAAAGGGCACGGCGAACCGTGCCCATAAAGAGGTTAGAAGCGGAAGGTCGCCGTGGCAACAACCTGGCGTCCTGCTCCCCAGTAGCATGCATACTCGCTGTAGCAGCTGGAGACGTATTCACGGTCAAAGATGTTGTTCACGTTGACGCCGACGGAAGAGCCCGGCAGACCGAAGCGCGCCAGATCGTATTTCACGGTCGCATCCGCCAGGGCATAACCCGCGACGTTAAAGGACTCATAGGCTTTAGGCGACGCTGAGGAGTAGTACGTCACCGTGTTACCGATGTAACGCGCGCCTGCACCGACGGTCAGGCCACTCAGCGCCGTCTCGTGGAAGGTGTAATCCGCCCACAGGGATGCCATGTTGCGCGGTACTTCTGCCGGACGACGACCTTCATACCAGGTATCGTGGGTGTATTCCGCATCGGTGTAGCTGTAGGCCGCCGTCACGTTCACGTTAGCCGACACCGCCGCTTTCGCTTCCAGCTCAAAGCCACGGGAGCGAATTTCACCGCCCTGCACGCTGAAGCCGCTGGTCGGGTTCGCCGGATCGGCGGTCAGGTTATTGTTCTTGGTCAGCTGGTATACCGCTGCCGTCACCACAACAGGCAGATCTTTTGGAACATACTTCACGCCCGCTTCATATTGCTTGCCGCGTGCCGGATCGAACGGTTTACCACCCTGAGTAGTGCCAGAGAGCGGTTCGAAAGATTCACTGTAGCTGAAGTATGGTGTAATCCCGTTGTCGAACAGGTAGTTAATCCCCCCGCGCCAGGTAAATGCCTGATCGTTAATTTCCGCGGTGGTTCCGTTATTACGGTTAAAGGCAGACGTTTTCGCAAAGTCATAGCGGCCACCCAGGGTGAGTACCCACTTATCCCATTCCGCCTGATCCTGCGCATAGAGCCCGGTCTGCTCCTGGCGATTGAGCATGGCATACGGGAAGTTCACATTAACGTTCGCATTGCCGTGCTGCGGATTGTTCATACTGATCGGATCGGCGGTACCGTAGTCAGCATCAATGTCATTGCGCATACGAAGGTAATCCACACCTGTCAGCAGGGTATGGTCAACGGCGCCGGTCGCGAATTTCGACTGGAGCTGTGTATCAACCGTGAACGAGTTGAGGTCTTCATCTGAGCGCACGTACGCGCGGCTGATCTGGGCCGGGGCGATATAGCCGTTACCGTAAACTGAACGGTAAAGCGTGTTGATTTTGGTATAACGCAGGTTCTGACGCACGGTGAAGGTGTCGTTGAATTCATGCGCGAAGCTGTAACCCACCATTTTTTGACGACGGGAGATCTTATTGTCTTCATCGCCTTCGTTGAAGTCGGTCGGCAGTTTGTGCGCTTTTCCGTTAGCATCATAGTAAGGCACAACGGTACCTTCACGCGGCAGCCAGCCGTAGTAACCCGCATCCGGATCGCTCTGGAAGTTGCTCAGGAAAGTGAAATCGGTTTTATCATCAGGGCGCCAGCTGAAAGACGGCGCAATCGCGTAACGAGTAGACTTCACCATTTCCTGCTGCGCATTTTCACTGCGCCCCAGACCGGTCAGACGGTAGGACCACACGCCGTCATCGTCAATCGCGTCGCTGAAATCAAAACCGGTCTGCCAGAGGTTATCCGTCCCCATTTTGAACTGAATTTCTTTCAACGGTTCCGTGGTTGGACGCTTGCTGACCATACTCACTACGCCGCCAGGATGGCTTTTGCCATACAGTACAGACGTCGGGCCACGCAGCAGCTCTACGCGCTCAAGGAAGTACGGGTCCATGGACGCTTCAGAGTAGTTGTCTCCCTGCAACTTCATACCATCCAGATACTGGTTGGTATTCACGGTGCTGGAGGTCGTGAAACCACGAATCGAAACCACATCGTAAGTTGTTGATGCGCCGCGCGTTGCGAAAACGCTTGGGGTATAGGCCAGCGCCTGTTTAACCGTTCCCGGCTGTTTCATGTCCATCTCTTCACGTGTAACCACGGAAATAGACTGCGGGGTTTTCTCGATCGGTGTATCGGTTTTCGTCGCCGTTGCAGTGCGCTTTGCTGCAATCGTCGGTGCAGGACCCCAGGCACTTTCCTGTGCAGCCGGTGCGGCAGTCACGGTGATGGTTTCTTCTTTCTTGGGGGTTTCAGCGGCCTGTGCGTAAGCAGACATGCCGGCAACCGCTGTGGCTACGACGACTGCGAGTTTACGCAGCGACGTGTTAATTGGCTGAGCAGTATTGGAAAGCGCCATGATGGATCTCTGATGGAAAAGGTGAATGATAACGTAAACGAGAATTATTATTATGACCGCAGAATAATATGCGAAACGCTGACGGCATAGCAAGCGATATGCGGCCCTACAAGAATTGAGGGTTTAAGAAATAATCAACGGAAAATGGGTCGTTAATAAGGATTGTAAACAGGGTTAAGGAAATGAGTTACTGAGGTGAAAAAATACCCCCTTCCTGAGAAGGGGGTATCAGTAGGGTTAGTTCCCGCCGAACATATCCTTGATCCAGCCGGCGACGCCGTCGCTGTCTTTCTTCTCTTCCTGCTGCTGCGGCTGTTGCTGCTGCGGCTGCTGAGGTTGAGAAGACTGATCGAACGGGTTACCTGTCGGTTCTTCTGGCTGGCTTTGCTGGCACAGCGCATCCGGGTTGGTCGTCCAGACCGGCAGCGTACGCACGCCACCGCCGCAAATGAAGTTACCCGAGCTGTCCACGCCCATATCGACGATATCTTCCGGAGCAACGAGGTTCAGCGGCACCGGAGACTGATTCGCGAGGTAGCGCTGGTAAATCGACATAGCACCGCTCGCGCCATACAGTTTGGTCGGCTGGTTGTTATCGCGCCCCACCCAGGTGATGACCACTTCACGACCATCAATACCGGCGAACCAGGTATCGACATTGTTGTTGGTGGTCCCGGTTTTACCCGCCAGATGCAGACCAGGATACTTCGCCCCCAGCTGACGACCGGTACCGCGCTGAACCACCTGCTGCATGGTCCACAGCGTCATATAGGCCGCCTGTGCCGGAACAGCGCGCTCCGCCTGCGGGAAGCTCTGATACAGCACGGAGCCATCTTCGGCAATCACCGAACGCAGAGCGGAGAGCGGCGCTCGGTTACCGCCGCTGGCGATGGTCTGGAACGCCTGCGCCACTTCGATTGGCGTCAGGTTAAGCGCCCCCAGAATCATCGCTGGCACAGGGTGCAGCTGATCTTTCGGTACGCCCAGCTTCTGCCAGGTGTCGGTGATGGCTGGCAGGCCCAGCGCCATCCCGAGGTTAACCGTTGGCACGTTCATCGAGCGGGTTAACGCATCCACCAGCATCACCTGACCGCTGAACTGTCTGTCATCGTTCTGCGGTGACCATACCTGGCCGTTAGGCTGGCGCAGGGAGATTGGCGCATCGGCAATCCAGGTGTTCAGTCGATAGAGGTTCGGCTGGCTCAGCGCGGTCAGGTAGGTTGCCGGTTTTGCCAGAGAACCAATCGAACGACGCGCCTGCATTGCGCGGTTATAGCCCGCATACTGCGGCTCAGCACCGCCCACCATGGCACGAACTTCGCCGGTGTTACGGTCAACCACTACCATCGCGGTTTCCAGATCGCTCAGCTTACGCTGCTTTTTCAGCGCCGGAATACCTTCTACCGCCGCTTTTTCTGCCGCATCCTGCGCCACGGAATCAAAGGTGGTAAAGATCTTCACGCCTGAGAGATCTTTCACTTTATCTCCGAGCTTAGACTGCAACTCCTGACGCACCATCTGCATAAAGGCAGGCTGCGGAGAGATCACCCCACCGCGCGGCTGAACGCCCAGCGGACGCGCGCTCAGCATGTCGTACAGCTCCTGGTCAATCACCTGCTGTTGTTGCAGCAGACGCAGCACCAGGTTACGACGCTCCAGCGCCAGTTTCGGGTTACGCCACGGGTTGTAGATCGACGCGCCTTTCACCATGCCCACCAGCAGCGCCTGCTGGTCAAGGCTCAGCTCTTCTACCGGACGGCCAAAGTAGTACAGGCTCGCCAGCGGGAAGCCGCGGATCTCGTTATCGCCGCTCTGACCGAGGTACACCTCGTTCATGTACAGCTCAAGAATACGATCCTTGCTGTAGCGCGCATCCATCAGCACAGCCATGTACGCTTCGTTGGCTTTACGCCAGTAAGAGCGCTCGCTGGAGAGGAACAGGTTTTTCACCAGCTGCTGGGTCAGGGTACTCGCCCCCTGCACCGTACGCCCGGCGGTCAGGTTCGCCAGTACCGCACGACCAATGGAGTAAAGGCTGATACCGTCGTGCTCGTAGAAGTGGCGATCTTCGGTTGCCAGCAGGGTATCCACCAGCAAATCCGGGAAGCCGTTACGCGCCACGAACAGCCGCTGTTCGCCGTTTGCGGACGACAGCATGGTGATGAGACGCGGATCGAGACGGAAGAAACCGAACTGGCGATCGTTATCCATGTTCTCAATGGTTTCAAGACGATCGCCGTCAAAGGTCAGACGCGCGCGAACCTGCCCTTCTTTACTGTCCGGGAAGTCGAACGGACGGCGGATCATCTCAATACTTTTCGCCTGGACGGTAAATTCGCCTGGACGGGTCATTTTCGTGACCTGACGATACTGCGTGGCTTGCAGCAGCTTCACCATCTCGTTCTTGCTGATGGACATGTCCGGCTCAAGGTTCACCATGCGGCCGTACACTGCCGCAGGCAATTGCCAGACTTTCCCGTCAATACGGCTGCGGATCTTCTGATCCAGATAAACGCCGTAAATCGCGATCAGGACAACAAAAACAATGAACAGCTTCAGCAGCAGCCAGAACCAGCCGCGCTTACCACGAGGCTTACGCCCTTTGCCTTTCCCTTTACGCGGCATCGGTTCTTCATCCTCATAATCGTCTTCATAGTCATCGTCATACTCCTCATCTCTGAGGCGACGACGGCTTACCTTTTCTTTCGCCGGACGCGTCGGCTTTCCCTTACGTCCTATTGGCTCGCGGTCATTCCCCGCCATGCTTTTTCTCCGCAACATTCAGGCGCAAAGGCCAGATTTTCTTATCTTGCACAGGTCAGTGAAAGAAGAAATCTCTCAAAGTTTGTTTCTCCCTCTCCCTGTGGGAGAGGGCCGGGGTGAGGGCATCAGCCCGCACTTTCCCCATTACGAATATTTTTTCGTGCGCCGTGTCGGCGCGGTATTCGCCGGATCGTCCGGCCAGACGTGTTTGGGATATCGCCCTTTCATCTCTTTCTGCACTTCACGATAGCTCCCCGCCCAGAACGCTCCCAAGTCGCGGGTGATCTGCAAGGGACGATGCGCAGGCGAAAGCAGCTCAAGCACTAACGGCACACGGCCTTCAGCAATGGACGGCGTGGTGGCCTCACCAAACATCTCCTGCATCCGAACCGCCAGCGCCGGCGGATTATCCTCATGATAACGAATGGCAATCCGGCTCCCGGTTGGCACAGTGTAATGCCCAGGCAGTTCACTATCCAGACGTTGACGTAACGACCAGTCCAGTAAATTCTGTAACGCTGCCTTAACATCAAGCGCCTTCAGGGCGCGCAGGGAGTGTACGCCGCTCATCTGCGGCAACAGCCACTGTTCAAGCATCGCGAGCAGCATCTCATCATCCACCGCTGGCCACCCCTGTTCCGGCAGCCACTTCGCGGCGCAGTGCAGACGAATACGATATTGTTCAGCCTCCGGCGTCCAGTTCAGTACGCTCAGCCCTTTTTCCCGAATGCCATTCAGCATCGCCTGGTGTAACTCTTCCTCCGACGGCTTCGCCAGCGGTTTCGTCCCGAGCGTCAGTTTGCCAATCTGGCTACGACGGAACGCCTTCAGCGTGCCCTGGGTATCATCCCATTCCACGATGTCAGATTGCTGAAGCAACTGCGGGCAGGCACGCGTCAGGAGGTCAATATCCACGGCAACCGCCTGTAAAATACGCGCGTCCGGGGAGTGGCTGCCCTGGAGTAAGAGCGGCGCGATCAGCCATTCATGACGCATCTGGGCGTCATCGCTGTCCAGCATCGCGCCCATCCCATTTGCCAGCTGATAGCGACCATCCAGCCCGCGACGGCGCGCGATTCTGTCCGGGAAGGCCTGGGCCAGCAGAGGGATAACTTTATCGCTGTCAGGCGAACCGCCCCGGCAATTCAGGCGTTTACACAGCTGCTGCGCCCGCTGTTGCCAGCTTCCCTGATGGCGTGAAAAGGCCTGTCCCAGATCGCTGCCGCCACCGCGCGGCGGCTCCTCAAGAATAGCCGCCAGTTTTGCCGCCGTGGCAATTTCATCGTCGCCCTGTGCTGCTACCAGCATTGCCGCCAGACGTGGATCGTTGCCCAGCGCCGCCATTTTCTGGCCGCGCGCCGTCAGTCGCTCGCCTTCCAGCGCGCCAAGCTGGGTCAGCAGACTGCACGCGGCGGAAAGGTTGACGACAGGCGGAGGATTAAGCCAGGTGAGCTGGTCAGGGTCCGGACAGCCCCACTGCATCAGATCCATCACCAGTCCGGAGAGATCGCTTTGTAAAATCTCAGGCGTGCTCTGGAATGCCGCACGCTCCGCCTGCTCGGCGCTGGTTAAATGCAGGCAAATACCCGGCTCAAGACGCCCTGCTCGCCCTGCGCGCTGCACCATTGAGGCCTGGCTGATGCGCTGCGTCAGCAGCCTGGTCAGCACGGTACGCGGATCAAAACTGGCCACCCTCTCCAGCGTACTGTCCACCACCAGGCGAATGCCTTCGATGGTCAAACTGGTTTCCGCGATATTGGTTGCCAGCACCACTTTGCGCTGCCCCGCCGGTGCGGGAAGGATTGCCTTGCGCTGGTCAGCCAACGGCAGCGCGCCGTAGAGCGGGCACAGCATAACGTCACTGTTCACCCGGGATGCCAGCTGCTCCTGTACGCGCTGGATTTCGCCTACGCCGGGTAAAAACAGCAGCAGCGAGCCGGGCTCCTGGCGGAGCAATTCGGCGGTGGCGATGGCAACCGCTTCGTCAAAACGCTGATGGGCAGGCAGCGGCTGATAGCGGCGCTCGACCGGGAACGCACGCCCTTCAGAGGAGATCATCGGCGCGTCAGGGAGCGTCTGCCGGAGCCGCTCGTTATCCAGCGTCGCCGACATAATCAGCAGCCGAAGGTCGTCGCGCAGCCCCTGCTGAACGTCGAGCAGCAGCGCAAGGGCCAGATCGGCCTGGAGGCTGCGCTCGTGAAATTCATCAAGGATCACCAGCCCGACGCCGGTCAGCTCCGGATCGTTTTGCAACATACGGGTAAGAATACCTTCGGTGACCACTTCCAGCCGCGTGGATGGTCCAACGCAGGTTTCGGCGCGCATCCGGTACCCTACCGTTTCACCCGGTTTTTCATTCAGCAGTTCCGCCAGGCGCTGCGCCACATTGCGCGCCGCCAGCCTGCGCGGCTCCAGCAGGATAATTTTCCCGCTGATGTTCCCATCGCGCAGAATTTGCAGGGGCAGCCAGGTGGATTTACCCGCTCCGGTGGGCGCGCTGAGCAAAACCTGTGGCGCATGTTCTAAGGCTGCGAGAAGCTCAGTAAGGACGACGGCGACGGGCAAAGAGGACACTTACGGCTCCAGAGGGTTAACATTAATCGGCGTACATTGTAGCATCGGCGCATATCATTACCGAGTCTTGCGCATGTCTGAGTCTAAACGGCTATTCTTCGCCATTGAATTACCCACCACGCTTCAACGGCAGATTGTTCGCTGGCGCGCCAGCCACTTCCCCGCGGAAGCGGGCCGCCCCGTCGTCGCCGCCAATATGCACCTGACGTTAGCCTTTCTTGGTGAAGTAAGCGCTGAAAAGCAGCGCGCGTTAAGCGCAATGGCCGGACGCATTTCGCAGCCGGGGTTTACGCTGCATCTTGACGATGCCGGGCAATGGCTGCGCTCTCGGGTGGTCTGGCTGGGGACGCGGCAGCCCCCTCGCGGACTGCTACAGCTCGCCAACATGCTGCGGGCGCAGGCCGCGCGCAGCGGCTGTTATCAGAGCCCGCAGCCGTTTCGTCCCCACATTACCCTGCTGCGCGATGCGGGTCAGGCCGTTGCCATCCCGCCACCGGGCTTTCACTGGTCCTTTCAGGTGAATGAATTTGCGCTGTACGAATCTGCCTTTGTACAAGGACGCACCCGCTATACTCCGCTCCAGCGCTGGACGCTGGGCGACACGTTAAGGAATCCTGATGAAGTTTAGTCCTGCACTCCAGCCCGCCACGCTGATCCAGCGTTACAAACGCTTTCTCGCTGATGTGATCACCCCTGAGGGCGAAACGCTCACGCTGCACTGCCCTAACACCGGCGCCATGACCGGTTGCGCCACGCCGGGTGACACGGTCTGGTATTCCACATCAGAAAATACTAAACGCAAATATCCCCATACCTGGGAAATGACCGAGACGCAAAGCGGGGCATTTATTTGCGTTAATACCCTGCGCGCAAATCAGCTGGTTAAGGAAGCTCTGACAAATGGAATGCTTCCTGAACTGGTGGGTTACGGCACGCAAAAAAGCGAAGTGAAATATGGCGATGAAGGCAGCAGAATTGATTTTATGTTACAGGCGGAAGACCGCCCTGAGTGCTATATTGAAGTGAAATCAGTGACGTTAGCGGAACAGGAAAACGGCTTCTTTCCGGATGCGGTAACGCTACGTGGCCAGAAGCATCTGCGAGAGCTAATGAGTGTAGCGGCGGCGGGCAAGCGCGCCGTGTTGCTGTTTGCGGTTCTGCATTCAGCCATTGAACGGTTTTCCCCGGCCCGTCATATTGATCCTAAATACGCGCAATTGTTGAATGAGGCACAAAAGCAGGGGGTAGAGATTTTCGCTTATAAAGCGGAACTTTCTGCCGATAATATGACTCTGAGATCCTCTCTTCCCATTGTCTTATAAGGGATTAGACGATTGACTAATAAGTGTTCTGGCCGCGTGCGCAAATACGCTTTTCCTCACAGGGTTGTCAAGTGTTACGTTTAGATAATTGCCATACGGAAAAGCATCTGCTATTTATAGCGACCTGATTTTTCCCCCAACACGGGGATCGATAGTGCGTGTTAAGGAGAAGCAACATGCAAGAAGGGCAAAACCGTAAAACATCGTCCCTGAGTATTCTCGCCATCGCTGGGGTGGAGCCGTATCAAGAGAAGCCGGGCGAAGAGTATATGAACGAAGCCCAGCTGTCGCACTTCAAGCGTATTCTTGAAGCATGGCGTAATCAACTCAGGGATGAAGTCGATCGCACCGTTACACATATGCAGGACGAAGCTGCTAACTTCCCGGACCCGGTCGACCGTGCCGCTCAGGAAGAAGAGTTCAGCCTCGAACTGCGTAACCGTGACCGCGAGCGCAAACTGATCAAAAAGATCGAAAAAACGCTGAAGAAGGTCGAGGACGAAGATTTTGGCTACTGCGAATCCTGCGGTGTTGAAATCGGTATTCGTCGCCTGGAAGCGCGTCCAACAGCCGATCTGTGCATCGACTGTAAAACGCTGGCAGAAATCCGCGAAAAACAGATGGCTGGCTAACGCCTGCCCTCTCACTACTCTGCTAAGGCGGGAGTCTCTCCCGCCTTGTTACCGTTGATATGTCTGAATCTCACTATATCGGGCGCTTTGCGCCATCTCCCTCCGGTGAATTACACTTCGGCTCATTAATTGCCGCGCTTGGCAGCTACCTACAGGCTCGCGCCCGTCAGGGTCAATGGCTGGTCCGCATTGAAGATATCGATCCTCCGCGTGAAGTTCCCGGTGCAGCAGAAACTATTCTGCGTCAGCTGGAACATTACGGTCTTCACTGGGACGGCGACGTACTCTGGCAGTCTCAACGCCATGATGCCTACCGTGAACGTCTGGCGTGGCTTGCTGAATGGGGCCTTTCCTATAACTGCACCTGCACGCGGGCGCGAATTCAAAGCGTGGGTGGCGTTTACGACGGCCACTGTCGTACGCGGCACAACGGTCCTGAGAATGCTGCCGTACGGCTGATACAGCGTTCTCCGGTGACGCAGTTTACCGACGTTCTCTCAGGAACCATTCAGGCGGATGAACGCCTGGCGCGTGAAGATTTTATTATTCACCGTCGTGATGGTTTGTTTGCCTATAACCTGGCGGTGGTTGTCGATGACCATTTCCAGGGCGTCACGGAAATCGTGCGCGGGGCGGATCTGGTTGAGCCTACCGTGCGGCAAATATCGCTTTACCAGCAGTTTGGCTGGACGGTGCCGGATTACATCCATCTGCCGCTGGCGGTCAATGAACAGGGAAATAAGCTGTCGAAACAGAATCATGCCCCGGCGCTGCCTGACGGCGATCCGCGCCCGGTTTTGATCGACGCGCTGCGATTTCTCAACCAGAATGTAACGCAGGAATGGCAGGATCTGAGTCTGGATGAATTGCTGAAAACGGCCATTGCTGACTGGGCGCTTATCGCCGTGCCAAAAATCCAGCATTCTCAAATGCGTTGCGCTGAGCTATGATTAGCCGCTTTTTTGATAACAAAACACACTACGAGGTGTACTATTTTTACCCGAGTCGCTAATTTTTGCCGTAAAGTGCTGAGCCGCGAAGAGAGCATGGCGAACGACGCTATTGCACAGCCACACATGTCGGTCATTCCGCGTGAGCAGCACAATATTTCCCGCAAAGATATCAGTGAAAATGCCCTCAAGGTGCTCTATCGTCTGAATAAAGCAGGCTACGAGGCCTATCTCGTCGGCGGCGGGGTGCGCGATTTACTGCTGGGCAAAAAACCAAAAGATTTCGACGTGACGACCAGCGCCACGCCTGAGCAGGTGCGTAAATTATTCCGCAACTGCCGTCTGGTTGGCCGCCGTTTCCGTCTGGCGCACGTGATGTTTGGACCGGAAATTATTGAAGTGGCGACCTTCCGCGGTCACCACGAAGCGGGCGTCAACGATCGCACGACTTCCCAGCGCGGCCAAAATGGCATGCTGCTGCGCGACAACATCTTCGGCTCTATTGAAGAAGATGCTCAGCGTCGCGATTTCACCATCAACAGCCTTTACTACAGCGTGGCGGATTTTACCGTGCGCGATTACGTCGGCGGTATGCAGGATCTGAAAGACGGCCTGATTCGCCTGATCGGCACGCCGGAAACGCGCTATCGCGAAGATCCGGTCCGAATGCTGCGCGCCGTGCGTTTCGCCGCCAAGCTGAACATGCGTATCAGTCCGGAAACCGCAGAGCCGATCCCGCGCCTGGCGACGCTGATTAACGACGTCCCCCCTGCCCGTCTGTTTGAGGAGTCGTTAAAGCTGCTCCAGGCAGGCTACGGGTTTGAAACCTACAATTTGCTGCGTGAATACAACCTGTTCCAGCCGCTGTTCCCGACCATTACCCGCTACTTCACCGAAAACGGTGACAGCGCAATGGAGCGGATGATTGCACAGGTGCTGAAGAACACGGATACCCGTATTCATAACGATATGCGCGTGAATCCGGCGTTCCTGTTCGCGGCCATGTTCTGGTATCCGCTGCTGGAAACGGCGCAGCGCATCACTCAGGAGAGCGGTCTCGCCTATTATGATGCGTTCGCGCTGGCGGCAAACGACGTGCTGGACGAAGGCTGTCGCACGCTGGCGATCCCGAAACGTATTACCACGCTGGTGCGTGATATCTGGCAGCTTCAGCTGCGTATGTCCCGCCGTCAGGGTAAACGCGCCTGGAAGCTGATGGAGCATCCTAAGTTCCGCGCCGCGTTCGATTTGCTCTCTCTGCGTGCTGAAGTCGAAAGAAACCAGGAGCTACAGCGCCTGGCGCAGTGGTGGGGAGAATTTCAGGTCTCTGCACCACCAGAGCAGAAAGATATGCTTACGGATCTCGATGATGAGCCGGCACCGCGCCGTCGTCACCGTCGCCCGCGCAAACGCGCACCGCGTCGTGAAGGCACGGCATGACCCTTGCGTATATCGCCATCGGCAGCAATCTGGCCTCTCCAATGGAGCAGGTTAACGCTGCCGTGCAGGCGCTGGGGGAGATCCCGCAAAGCCGCATCGTCGCGCTGTCCTCATTTTACCGTACGCCGCCGCTCGGCCCGCAGGATCAGCCTGATTATCTGAACGCCGCCGTGGTGCTGGAAACGACCCTTGACGCAGAAACGCTGCTGGATAATACCCAGCGTATTGAGCTACAGCAGGGTCGCGTCCGCAAAGCCGAACGCTGGGGACCGCGCACCCTCGATCTCGATATTATGCTTTTCGGCCACGAGGTGATTAACACCGAACGCCTCACCGTTCCGCATTACGACATGAAAAACCGCGGGTTTATGCTCTGGCCGCTGTTTGAAGTCGCGCCCGATCTCACCTTCCCTGACGGCGCCTCGCTGCAAGCCGTTCTGCAAAATCTCAACGCGGATAAACCGGCCCGCTGGTAATCCCGCCTCTGCATCGATTAACCATTCCTTATTTGCGGTTAATCGATTGCCTAAAATCATTGTTCCCTCGAATGTTACTGTTAGAATGCGCAAAGATTCGCTATTGGGCCATCAGGAAACAGTATGAAACCAACCACCATCTCCTTATTGCAGAAATGCAAACAGGAAAAAAAACGCTTCGCCACTATCACCGCGTATGATTACAGCTTCGCAAAACTGTTTGCCGAAGAAGGGATCAACGTCATGCTGGTCGGGGACTCGTTAGGGATGACGGTACAAGGACATGATTCCACGCTGCCGGTCACGGTCGAGGATATTGCTTACCATACCCGCGCCGTGCGCCGGGGTGCGCCCGCCTGCCTGCTGCTTTCCGATCTGCCGTTTATGGCGTATGCCACCCCGGAACAGGCCTTTGAAAATGCGGCGACAGTGATGCGTGCTGGCGCCAATATGGTCAAAATCGAAGGCGGCGCCTGGCTGGTCGATACGGTAAAAATGCTTACCGAACGCGCCGTGCCGGTTTGTGGTCATTTGGGGCTAACGCCGCAGTCTGTCAACATCTTTGGCGGATATAAGGTGCAGGGCCGAGGCGATGCGGCGCAGACGCTGTTTGATGATGCCGTGGCGCTGGAAGCCGCGGGCGCACAGCTGCTGGTGCTGGAGTGTGTGCCGGTTGAGCTGGCTAAGCGTATCACTGAGGCGCTGTCGATTCCGGTGATCGGCATCGGCGCGGGCAACGTCACCGATGGCCAGATTCTGGTCATGCACGACGCCTTCGGGATCACCGGCGGCCACATTCCAAAATTTGCTAAAAATTTCCTGACAGAAGCAGGCGACATGCGTGCTGCTGTGCGGCAGTATATTGCCGAGGTTGAGTCCGGCGTTTATCCGGGCGAAGAACACAGTTTCCATTAAGGAGTCCAGGCGTGCTAATCATAGAAACTCTGCCGCTGCTGCGCCAGCATATCCGCCGTGCACGTCAGGAAGGTAAACGTATCGCCCTTGTTCCAACCATGGGCAACCTGCACGACGGCCATATGAAGCTGGTCGATGAAGCGAGAGCCCGTGCAGATATTGTGGTAGTCAGTATCTTCGTTAACCCGATGCAGTTCGATCGCGAAGACGATCTGGCGCGCTACCCACGTACCTTGCAGGAAGATTGCGAGAAGCTCAAAAAACGTCATGCGGATATCGTCTTCGCTCCGGCCCCCGCAGATGTATATCCCCAGGGCACCACTGAATCGACCTACGTCGATGTGCCGGGTATTTCGACCATGCTGGAGGGCGCCAGCCGCCCGGGCCATTTCCGTGGCGTTTCTACCATCGTCAGCAAGCTGTTTAACCTGGTGCAGCCGGACATCGCCTGTTTTGGCGAGAAAGATTTCCAGCAGCTGGCGCTGATCCGCAAAATGGTTGCCGATATGGGCTACGACATTGAGATAGTCGGCGTACCGATTGTGCGTGCGAAAGATGGCCTGGCGCTCAGCTCCCGTAACGGCTATCTGACCGCCGAACAGCGTAAAATTGCGCCGGGTTTAAGCAAAGTCATGAATACCATGGCAGAGCAACTGCTGGCAAAAGAGTTAACCGCAGAAGAAATTATCGCTCTGGCTGAACAGGCGCTGAACGAGAAAGGTCTTCGTGCTGACGACGTTCAAATTCGGGATGCCGATACGCTTCTGGCGCTTACAGAGACCAGCAAACGTGCGGTAATTCTGGTGGCGGCATGGCTCGGCCAGGCCCGCCTTATCGATAACAAAGTGGTTGAACTGGCGTAGTTTTACTACCCGGAAGTGAAAGGTAAACGTAATGATTCGCAAAATGCTACAAGGTAAGCTTCACCGTGTGAAAGTCACCCAGGCCGACCTGCACTATGAAGGCTCCTGCGCGATTGACCAGGATTTTCTCGACGCGGCGGGTATTCTCGAAAACGAAGCTATTGATATCTGGAACGTTAATAACGGCAAACGCTTTTCAACGTACGCGATTGCCGCTGAACGCGGATCTAAAATCATCTCCGTTAATGGGGCAGCAGCGCACTGCGCGGACGTAGGCGATATCGTCATTATTGCCAGCTTTGTGATGATGTCTGACGAAGAAGCACGTCGCTGGCAGCCTAAAGTGGCCTACTTTGAAGGCGATAATGAGATGAAACGTACCGCGAAGGCGATTCCGGTGCAGGTTGCCTGATAATATTTATCCCACGACCCATTCTTGTGCATTTATTAAATGAATGGGTCTTTAAAAAGCATTTATTGAATTAATATCCAGCTCTTCCCGCCCCACCAGACAAACACACCATATTGATAACAAATAACTTTAAATTTACTAAACTATTCTTTTAGTTTAAATCACGCACAATATCTACATTTCATTGAGATTAACAATATAATTCGCCACGAAATTTAATTTCAAATAAAAGCTTTACAGGCACTTATTATTTACTCAACGAATATGGATATTGAAATGATTTCTAAAAAATATGGTTTGTCAATTGCACTAGCAAGCGTTCTGGCTGCGGGTTCAGCGGTAGCAGCAGATTCTGACACCGGGACTATTACTTTCCACGGCATGGTTTCTAACAATACTTGCCAGGTCTCCCTTGACCAGAAAATCGATCAAAACGGTAACGATTTTGACGTAACCCTGGACACTGTATTTGTACGTGATTTTTCAACCGCACTGGGTACCACCAGCACCTTGGGTGAAAAGAAATTCTCCCTTTCTCTGACCGGTTGTGATACCGAGACTGCGAAGAAAGCGTCTGCCCAGTTCTCTTCATGGGCGGGTTCTTCTTCTACAGAAGGCGGTCTGCTGGTGCCACCAAGCAATGCACAGGGTTCTGCTAAGAACGTTAACCTGGTGCTGTCAAACGACGGTAACTCAGCTACCGATCAGATTAAAATTGACCAGACCAACAACACTCAGAAAGCAACTATTGATGCGACTTCTGGCGCAGGAAACCTGTACTACCGCGTAGCATACACCCAGGGTCAGGGCTGGAATGCAACAAGCAACCCAGTATCTGCTGGTACCGTGCAGGCACAGGTTGCCTTCACCATGATTTACGAATAAGAGATTCGTAAACTTTAAATTAAGCAATCCTTCATGATAAATGAGGGATTGCTTGTGTAATTCCAAAAGGAAGTGGAAAAATGTCTCATTCAATCTTTATTAAAAATTTTAAAGCCGCATTGCTCGCAACTGCTTTTTTGGCCGCATCGAATGCAAGTGCGGACATTGTTATTTCCGGCACCCGTATTATCTACCCACAGTCATCGAAGGATGTCGTCGTTAATCTCGATAACCATGGAACCAAACCGCTTTTGGTTCAAACCTGGCTTGATGATGGGCGTGATGGCGTAAACCCGGAAGAGTTGAAGCTTCCTTTTATCATTACCCCTCCGGTATCCCGCATTGACCCGAAAAAAGGCCAATCCGTACGTATTACCTACACAGGTATACCTTTACCACAGGATCGTGAATCGCTTTTCTGGTTCAATGTCCTGGAGATTCCGCCAAAATCAAAAGCTGCGGATAAAGAGAATCTTAACCAGCTTCAGCTGGCATTCAGAACGCGTATTAAATTCTTTTACCGACCAGACGGGTTAAAAGGCTCGGCAGGTGAAGCCGCTGAGCATTTGACATGGACGCAGAAAAAAGAGGGGAACGCAGTTAAGCTTGTTGCCCATAATAACTCACCCTATAACGTCTCCGTTTCAGCGGTCACCATTAAAGCCAGTCAAAAAACATACGACGTTGATCATAAGGCCGTTCCACCGTTTAGTGATACCACAATGACGGTGAAAGGCTTAGCTTCTGCCGTAAATGGTAAAGTCGAGTTTGATACCATTAATGATTATGGCGGCACAGACCATCACGAAGCTGGACTTAAATAGAACACGCTTTAATACACATAATAATTGATAGCATTAACTCTGTGGAGAGTTCTCTCTACACTGATTAAGTGGATGTGCCATGTTATTTAAACGTTCTCTTTTATGTCTTGCGATAAGCGCAGCATTGCCTTTTTATGCTTGCGCAGAAAATATCACGCCAGCAAAAGATCTGCCTGATAATGAAGAAGAGGTCGAGTTTAACGATCAATTTCTTTTAAATGGCAGTGCTAGTATTGATATTAATCGTTTTTCACATGGCAACCCGGTTTTACCGGGGACCTATCGCACTAAGATCAACCTGAACGGTAAACTGAAGTCTACCGTGGAGGTCACGTTTAAAGATAACGGAACACCTCGTGCGACACCGTGCATAACAAAACTGCTGCTGTCACAATCGGGTGTCGACACCAGCACATTGCCTGACGGACCGGAAGACGATGAAACCTGCGTCGATATTAAAAAATCCTTCCCTGGCGCTACGGTTAGCTATGACAGTGGCAAGCAGGCAATGGATTTTAATTTTCCGCAGATTTATGTGCTGAAACGCCCGGCAGGCTATGTCGATCCATCGTTGTGGGATAATGGGATCCCTGCCGCTCTGCTCTCTTATGACATGAACGGGTGGCGTAGCGAGAACAACGGCAGTACATCAGAAAGTGCATATGTAGGATTACGCTATGGTCTGAATATGGGGCCATGGCGTCTGCGCTCGCGTGGCAATTTTAACTGGGACAAAGATAGTGGCACAAAATATTCCAGTCAGGATGTCTATTTGCAGCGCGATATTACACCGTTGAGCGCCCAGTTTGTCATCGGCGACTCTTACACGCGTGGCGAGGTATTTAACTCTATGAGCCTTCGCGGTGCACGCATGTACAGTGACGATCGCATGTTGCCAATGGGGTCCACAGGCTACGCTCCTGTCATCCGGGGTGTCGCGAACAGTAACGCGAAGGTCAGCGTCACGCAGAGCGGCAATAAGATCTATGAAACCTCGGTGCCACCAGGCGCGTTTGAAATAAACGACCTGAGTACCACAGGTTACGGTAATGATTTACTGGTAACGATTGAAGAAGCGGACGGCAGCAAACGCTCTTTTACCGTACCCTTTTCATCCGTTACTCAGATGCTCCGTCCGGGAGCCTCTCGCTGGGACGTCGGTTTAGGTGAATTAAATGACGATTCACTGATTGATGCGCCTAAAGTGGGTTACGGTACCCTTTACTATGGCCTGAATAATACGTTCACGGGTTATATTGGCGCACAATATACCGATATGGATTTTTATGCCGGTATTCTCGGCGTGGCAATGAATACCCCTGTTGGTGCGTTTGCATTCGACGTTACGCAATCATACGCAGATATTGAGGGGCTGGATAAATTAAGCGGTCAAAGTTATCGTTTAACGTACAGTAAAATGATTGAGTCGACGAATACTTCCTTTAACGTTGCGGCTTATCGTTTCTCGACGGAAGACTACCTGACGCTTAACGATGCGGCGCAACTTCAGGACAGTATTAAGCACCAGAAATACTCAAACCGTAGCTATGACTCAAACGAAGCGTTATATGCAGACTACCAGCGCACCAAAAATCAGGTGCAAATTAGTCTTAACCAACCGCTAACATCCGGAGAGGACAATTATGGCTCCCTGTATGTAAGCGGCACCTGGCAGGATTACTGGAACGCTACGGGCTCAACTTCCAATTATAATATTGGTTATAACAATAGCTTCACCTATGGCAGCTACAGCCTGTCATTACAGCGAACCTATGATCAGAACGGCAAGAAAGACGACAGCGTTTATTTAAGCCTGAGCATTCCATTAAGTGTATTCTCAAAAGATAGAGGGAATTCTGGTGGATTCTCGAACATTAACATGGGATTACGTTCCGACCTTAAAGGCGGCACAAGCTTTAACACGTCCGCGGGTGGAAATACGCAAGATAATAAGGTGAGTTATTCCGTTAGCGCCTCGTCAAACAGCGGTAATTATGGTGACCTGAATCAGATAAGCGGCTACGGGTCCTATAACAGTGAATATGGCCCGCTGGGTTTATCTGCCTCTTTTGGCGATGACAACAGTAAACAATATTCTGCCTCCTATAGCGGTGGCATGGTATTGCATTCAGGGGGCATCGCATTTGCGCCAGGGAGTATTGGTGACAACGATGCGCTGGCGCTGGTCAAAGCGAGTGGCGCGAAAGGTGCCGGTATCGGCTTTGGTAACAGTGAAATAGGCAGTTCCGGCTATGGCATTCTGCCTTATATGTCTGCCTACCGTGAAAACCGCGTATACCTTGATATCAGCACGCTGGAAAACGATGTTGAAATTAAAAACACCAGTGAAATTACGGTTCCCCGCAGTGGTTCCGTTGTGCTGGTTGATTTTGTAACCGATGAAGGTCGTTCATTAATTTTAGAACTTAAGCGCACCGATAACGGATTTATTCCTTTAGGCGCTGATGTTTTAAATGAAAAAAATGAATCAATTGGCACCGTAGGGCAGGCGGGGCAAGCCTATGTCCGCGGCGTTGAAGATGAAGGCACGCTTCATGTTGTCTGGGGAAGCGATAAAGACAGTAAGTGTGACGTGCATTATAACGTCTCATCACATGCTCAAAAAGTAGGACTTACAACGGTACTCAGCAATCAAGTGTGCCAGATGTAATTATTCGGGAAAATAGACGAGAGTTTGTATGAAAAAAAATCTTTATAGCCTGTCAGCCGTTGCCATGACGATGCTGGCGTTATCAGGTGCAGCGCTCGCCGAGGGCACGAATCTCGATGTTAACTTCACGGCTAATATCCGTGAAACCACTTGTGATATGAAACTGGTTGGTGGTGAGGGTTCCGATACTCAGCAAACGCTGAAAATCGGTGGCGGTCAGGTGCGCCTTGACGATGTCAAAGCTGGCACCGCAAATGCCAATTTCAAAATCGTGATCGTTGAGTGCCCGGCATCTCTGACCTCATTGAAAACCACAGTATCGGGAACACGCTCTGGTTATTTATTCTCCGGCCTTGTTAACTCAATATTAAAAACCGCCGGAGGCGCAGACTACTCTGCTGTTGAAATTGCCAGAGCCAGCACACCGGATGCCCCGTTTATCATTAACTCCAAAGACGATTCGGAGCGCCTGGTCTGGACCCCTACAGAAATCCAGAATAAAGAAGTTCAATTGGTAGCCACATTGCGTGAAACCAAAGCTAACAGCATGACAGTTGGTGATTTCCAGGCCGTGGCAACTTTCGAGTTTAGCTACGAGTAATTGGCGCAGGAAAACGGAGCAATATTATGAAATTTAAATCAACTTTAATCGCCCTGT
Source organism: Enterobacter sp. CRENT-193 (assembly GCF_002787395.1). Classification (NCBI taxonomy): domain Bacteria; kingdom Pseudomonadati; phylum Pseudomonadota; class Gammaproteobacteria; order Enterobacterales; family Enterobacteriaceae; genus Enterobacter; species Enterobacter sp. CRENT-193. The sequence goes on from NZ_CP024812.1 coordinate 4,756,951, forward strand.
CCGTTTCTACCCTTCTCTTCTCTGGAGTGGTAAGCGCTGCAATTACAGGCACCGATAGTGTCAGTATGACGATTCAAACAAAGGTAGTTTCAGGCACCTGTACAGCAAAAGTGCTCAACGGCGCAGGTACTGCATCCACTGAAATTGCATTTGGCGATGTATACAAATCGGATCTGGTGAATAAAACCCGCGTCGAGCCGCTCAAAATAAGCTTCACTAACTGTTCTGGGGTAACGAAGGCAACGGTCGCTGCCGCGAAAGGCGCTGGCGGAGAATGTAGTGGTATAGGCAAAAATGGTGACTCTTTCTCTGGCGGCTTAGCAACGGGCTTTGAAATCTGGTCCGGCACTGTCGATACAGGCTTGTTGATGAGCTGTAACACGCCTCCGGCGGCTCAGGAAGTCACCATTACTGACGGCGCGGGTGAATTCCCGATGAACTCTCGTATTGTCATAGGCCAAGGCATGGCGATTAGTGATGTTGGCACAGGTGCGGTTACCGCTCCGGTAACGTTTACCGTCACCTATCAATAATTCCAGGTACCATCATGCAACAATCACCGTTTAATTTACACCAGCCCGGTCTTGTGTTGCTTATCGGTCTGGCTGGTAGCACTCTGCCTGGCATATGCCAGGCAGGTTCAGGTGTGGATGTAAACCTGACAGCAAATATTGTTAATAATACCTGTCGGCTAAGCGTCGAAAACGGCGGAGAGATCACTTTGCCGACCGTGACACGAGACTGGTTTTATAACAGCGACAAGAGCGATCGTCTATCGCCAACCGATGATGAAGCAGGAACGCCTTTTACGATCCACGTAGATGACTGCTACGCGAGCAGTACAGAAGGCGCAACGATTAACAAACTGAAATTTAGTTTTGCTCCGCAAAATGGTTTCTGGAGTAATCACAACCAGGTCTTTAAAAACGATGCCACAGCCGGTGCGGCTGAAAATGTGGGTATCGTTATTTTTTCAGATGCGTTCAAAACTAACGTCCTGAACAGCGACGGGACATCAAACGTTATTTACGATGTCAGTGGAAGTAGCGAGAACTATATAAAGGATTATGGATTTTACGCGCGTTATCAGAACGTTGGAACTATCACCAGCGGCGCTGTGATGAGTAATGTTCTGGTTAACGTAAGCTATGAATAAAGGGATTTAGGATGAAAAAATATCTTACTATATTAGCGTTAGCGGCGTTCGGGCTGTCTGGCGCAGCGCATTCCGCGTTAGAATGTAAATTTAACAGTAATGATACGCTGCTCATTATGTCTCCGGGCACACAGCCGGTCATTACACCTCTGCCTGTTGGTACGGTAACGACACCCGTGCAGATCAGTAACACTATAATTATGGAAACAACCCCAGCATTAACATCAAGTTGCGAAGTTGGTGACGATGGTGAAAATGTTTACCAGATGACGAACAATGCAATGCTTTGGGGGGAGATCGATGGCAAAGCCACTTTTCGTACAAACATCCCCGGGATTGTTTACACGCTGGCATTCTATCCTGATGGCAATGGTGTAACGGCCTGGTTCCCACCCAATCCAAATGAGTTTTATCTCACGGGTAACGATCATGATAACGAAGATGCTGTAAAAGGAAAAACCTGGCACGTTCGTATGGAGTTCTGGCAGACAAACGGATTCACCGGTGTTCCCAACGACGAAGACTTCCTGACCGCAAGCAGTGGTCCAATCGGTCAAATTATCCTCGGTAATCCAAATGGAACGACAGTAGAAGATCACCCTCGCCCTCTGGTGAATATGTCTCAGATGTCGTTCAGTATTCCATTAAATCGCCCGACCTGTGCCTTACGTGCGCCCACAACGGTAAACCTTGGTGACTGGTATCCCGCGGAGGTCGAAAGCGGGAATACCAGCAAAGTCGAGTTCCATGTGACGGGTACATGCGTGAATACCATCGGCGTTTACTATACGCTATCCTCCACGCACACCACCGCAGATAAGAAATATTTTACCAATACCGTGGAGAGTTCAGGTGGTGTGACTGCGGCAGGTGGCGTTGGCGTTATGATTCTGGATAGCCAGAATGATAATTATCCTGTGCCAGCGAATGGCAGCAAGCACGTCATCGCGGTGGGTGAAGTGTACGGCGATCCCGTGAGTATTTTAGACAAATCAATTTGGGCCAAACTGGTTAAGATCGGCAGCGATCCGGTAACCGTCGGTGTTTTCGGCACCACCGTGACCATTCAGACCACGTACGAATAACCTACCCCTGCGGCTGATTACTGATCAGCCGCGACATGGTCTCCAGCGAATCCGTTCTTAAAATATACAGACGTTTCAGTAAGAACGGATTATCCCCCGGCTTCACCTTCCCTTTCACCGTGGTCACCGCCAGATGAAACCCCGCATCGTTCGCCGCTTTAATCGCTTTATTGTCATAGCCGCCAAACGGATACGACACATACAACACGCGCGGGTTGAACTGCGCCAGTGCACGACGTGATCGTTCAAAATCAAACAGGATCACGTGATAGCTACGGCTCAACAGGATGGGGTGTTTATAGCCATCCACGCGATGCAGGAAATGGGTGTGAGACTGAATGTCGAACACATCCTGGATGCCCTTGATTTCCTGAACGCTCATAAACTGTAGCGATTTTGGATCCCACTTCTGCGGATGGCCTTTGATACGTGATGAAATTATAAACGCCGTCGCGTTGAAGCCATATTCTTTCAGAACAGGGTACGCGTAGCGGCTCACCGATTTGAGACCATCATCAAAGGTGATCACCACTGCTTTCGCGGGTAGGTTCATCTTGTTACGCACGTACCCTTCAAGCTGGTACATCGTCAGCGTGGTATAGCCTTGATCGCGTAACCAGGCCATCTGATTATTAAACGCACGTACGCTGGTCGTCGTGGAGGTATGTCGAAAACGGGTGTTCTCTTCATCACGCAAAATATGATGGTAAGTCAGAACCGGTAGCCCGTTATCTTCCTGTGCATCGAGGCTGCTGATCCACGCCAGACGATTACCGATACGGATCTGAAACCATGTCTGGTTCAGGCGGTCTTTCAGCTTATTCAGAATCGGATAGCGAAGATTGGCGCTTAAGGTGCCAAAGGGCGCGCTTCCGCTGCTGGGGGCGTTATACACCGGCGTGTCTTTCCAGGTAATGAGGTTTTGATTACTGAGCGGCTTGTTCAAGTCACCCAGGCTATCCTCAACGCGTTGTTTGCCCTGAACTTTTTCAAGGTGGTCTTTATCAATAAACCCCGTACCGAATCCGAAACGAAATTCATAGTAATCCGCCGCGGCCGGAAAGACAGCGAGGATCTGCCCGGCGCGAACATTCCCTACATTCACGACGGCATTTCCCACCTGCGCCCAGATGGCCGCATCTTCGGTGGTTTGCATATATTGGGCAGGAAGGCCTTGCTGACTGGTCAGGCTGGCAGACGCACCACCGGAAACCAGCAGCAGAAGGATAAAGATAACGCGCATGAGCATGGGATATAAATCGATACGGAAAATCAGTCGCCATTGTAGCAAAAGCGACATCAATACCAATGTTTAATGCTTATACAGATCGTGAAGCAGAACGAAAGGCGGGTTCTTCTGCTGCTGGTGCCACAGGCTGCTCACGCCCGGGGAGCCCTGCGCCACAATGGCGTGGCGAAACTCAGCGCTGCTCAACGTTGCGCGCAGCGGATACATCGCTTCGAGTAAAGGCAGGCTGATACCGGAGATCACTTCACAATTATCATGCTTATGGCTCATTAACGCCGCTGAACGGTAAGGCGCCGCGCCCGATTTGTCGGTGAGAAAAATCACGCCATCACCGGTGTCGGTTTCATGCAGCGCGTCGCACATCATCCGGCTGAGCATGTTGGTGCTTAACCCTCGCCAGTAATTTACAGCACGGCATTGCGCCAGGGGACCAAACCGGGCCTCCAGCTTCAGCAGCATTTCCTGCGCCACTTCATCGTGGCAGGTGATCACCCATCCCAGCATAACGTCTCTCCTTAGCAGGCGAGTAGTTTACCGAAGTGAAGGTTAGTTTACGGTGATAACTGTCAAAGAAAGCGCCCGGCAGACGGTACGTCGCCGGGCAGAAGGCAGAGGATTAGCTGCGCAGCCCACGGCCACGCTGGATCAAATACCAACACAGCAGGTAGAACGCCACGATAAACACCACCAGCACGACGACGGTGGTGAACAGCGGCACGTCGGTGATGCCGAGGAAACCAAAGCGGAAGCCGCTGATCATATAGACAATCGGGTTCAGGTGCGACAGCGCCTGCCAGAACGGCGGCAGCAGCGTCAGGGAGTAAAACACCCCGCCCAGATAGGTCAGCGGCGTCAGCACAAAGGTCGGGATCAGGCTGATGTCGTCAAAGGTTTTAGCGAACACCGCATTCAGCAAGCCGGCCAGCGAGAACAGAATCGCGGTGAGCAGCAGCGTCAGCGCCACGAAAAGCCAGGAGTGAACCTGAAACGGCACGAAGAACAGCGAAATGGCCGTTACCAGGATACCCACGCACAGCCCGCGCGCCACGCCGCCGCCCACGTAACCGGCGATGATGACGTGCGTTGGCACCGGCGCCACCAGCAGCTCTTCAATGTTGCGCTGGAACTTGGCGCTGAAGAATGAGGACGCCACGTTCGCGTAGGCGTTGGTGATCACCGCCATCATGATCAGGCCCGGCACGATAAACTGCATATAGGTGAAGCCGTGCATCTCACCAATGCGGGAGCCAATAAGGTTGCCGAAAATGATGAAGTAGAGCGTCATGGTGATCACCGGCGGCACCAGGGTTTGCACCCAGATACGCATAAAGCGGTTAATCTCTTTCGCCCAGATGCTTTTCAGCGCGACCCAGTAAAGATGCGTCATGCCTTGTCTCCTTGTTTGTCGTGCACCAGAGAGACAAACAGCTCTTCCAGTCGGTTTGCTTTGTTACGCATGCTTAATACCTGAATGCCCTGCGCACTCAACTGTGAGAACACGCTGTTAATACCCTGCTCGCGCAGCACTTCTACCTCCAGCGTCGAGGTATCGACCAGGCGATAGTTGTAGCCCTCCAGTTTCGGCAGCGCGCTTTTCGCCGCCAGATCGAGGATAAAGGTCTCTGATTTGAGCTTGGAGAGCAGATTCTTCATCGAGGTGTTTTCCACCAGCTCACCGTGCTGAATGATGCCGATATTGCGGCACAGCATTTCCGCCTCTTCCAGGTAGTGCGTGGTCAGAATGATGGTGGTGCCTTTGTCGTTCAGATCTTTCAGGAAACCCCACATGGAGCGACGCAGTTCAATATCCACACCAGCGGTCGGCTCATCAAGGATAAGCAGCTTTGGCTCGTGCATCAGCGCGCGGGCAATCATCAGGCGGCGCTTCATCCCTCCGGACAACATCCGCGCGCGCTCGTTACGTTTCTCCCACAGATCAAGCTGTTTCAGGTACTTTTCGCTGCGCTCAAGCGCCTCTTTGCGCTCCACGCCATAGTAACCCGCCTGGTTAACAACAATCTGCTGTACCGTCTCAAACGGGTTAAAGTTGAACTCCTGCGGCACCAGCCCCAACTGGCGCTTGGCGTTGACCACATCTTTTTGCAGATCGTAGCCAAACACGCTGACGCGGCCCGAGGTTTTATTGACCAGTGAACTGATGATCCCGATGGTGGTGGATTTCCCTGCCCCGTTCGGCCCCAGAAGCGCGTAGAAATCTCCCGCTTCGACTTTAAGATCTATCCCGCGCAGCGCCTGAACGCCCCCCGGGTAGGTTTTTTTGAGCTGTTCAAGCTCCAGTGCAATCGCCATGAATTCAACTTACCTTAAGTTCTGACACACGTTGTGTGGTTTCATTAAAAGTCGGGTTACCCTATAGTAGCGCAACGCAATCACTTGGTTACAGGTCGCTAACCTCCATGAACGACATTGATACACTCATCAGCAACAATGCACTATGGTCAAAAATGCTGGTGGAGGAAGACCCCGGATTTTTTGGAAAACTCGCGCAAGCGCAGAACCCGCGCTTTCTCTGGATTGGATGTTCCGACAGCCGCGTCCCCGCCGAACGTCTGACTGGTCTTGAACCTGGCGAACTGTTTGTTCACCGCAATGTGGCTAACCTGGTTATTCATACCGATCTCAACTGCCTTTCGGTTGTTCAGTATGCCGTCGACGTTCTTGAGGTTGAGCACATCATTATTTGTGGTCACTACGGCTGCGGCGGCGTGCAGGCGGCAGTCGAAAATACAGAGCTGGGGTTAATCGATAACTGGCTGCTGCACATTCGTGATATCTGGTTCAAACATAGCTCACTGCTGGGCGAAATGCCGCAGGAGCGCCGTCTCGACACGCTGTGTGAGCTGAACGTGATGGAGCAGGTGTATAACCTGGGCCATTCGACGATTATGCAGTCTGCCTGGAAACGCGGGCAGAAGGTCTCTATCCACGGCTGGGCGTACGGTATTCACGACGGCCTACTGCGCAATCTGGAAGTGACCGCCACCAACCGCGAAACGCTGGAACAGCGTTACCGCTCGGGAATTGCCAACCTCAAGCTTAAGCACGTTAACCATAAATAACAAAGCCGGGGGTTTTCACCCTCTCCCTGTGGGAGAGGGCTGGGGTGAGGGCATCAGCCCGCAATTATTCGTCCAGAATCACCACTTTCCCAACATACGGCAGATGGCGATAACGCTGTGCGTAATCAATGCCATAACCCACCACGAACTCATCCGGGATGGAGAAACCAACGAACTCCACCGGCACCTGCACTTCACGGCGCTCAGGCTTATCCAGCAGAGTACAAATCGCCAGTGATTTAGGTTCACGCAGGCTCAGGATCTCACGCACTTTAGAGAGCGTGTTGCCGGAGTCGATGATGTCCTCAACAATCAACACATCTTTGCCACGAATATCTTCATCCAGATCTTTCAGGATTTTCACATCACGGGTTGTGGACATGCCGCTGCCGTAACTGGAGGCGGTCATAAAATCGACCTCGTGCGGCACCTGCACTTCACGGCACAGGTCTGCCATGAACATGAAAGAGCCACGCAACAAACCGACCAGCACCATTTCGCTGCCGCTGTCCTTGTAATGTTCGGTGATTTGACGACCCAGTTCGGCGATACGCGCTTTGATCTCGGCTTCCGGGATCATCACTTCAACAGTATGTTTCATATTACTAACCAAATGATTTTAGTGAAAATCTCTCAATGCGGATGACTCTCGCTCCGGCATCGATACGCAAGCCAGCCATTATACCAGTAAATGGATAAGCCTGGCGTATGAGTTATAAAAAGCAATATTTGTGATTCCGATCACAGTTGTTAATACCTATAATTAATTGCTAGCAAATAATTAACAAAACTGACGAGTACTTTTCTATGGCTGAAACAAAAACTAAACAGCCGCGTCTACTGGTGACATTAACAGCCGCGTTTGCCGCATTCTGCGCGCTGTATTTGTTAATCGGTGGCGTATGGCTGGTCGCGATTGGCGGCTCCTGGTACTACCCGATTGCGGGTCTGGTTATGGTTGGCGTAACCGTCCTGCTTTTACGCAGAAAACAATCTGCTCTGTGGTTGTACGCAGCGTTACTGCTCGCAACCATGATCTGGGGCGTCTGGGAAGTCGGGTTCGACTTCTGGGCGCTGACGCCGCGCAGCGACATTCTGGTCTTCTTCGGTATCTGGCTGATCCTGCCGTTTGTCTGGCGTCGTCTGATTGTCCCTTCCAGTGGCGCCGTGGCCGGTCTGGTCGTTGCTCTGCTGATTAGTGGCGGCATCCTGACCTGGGCCGGTTTTAACGACCCGCAGGAGATCAATGGCACGCTGAACGCGGAATCCACGCCGGCTGCGGCTATTTCGCAGGTGGCGGACGGTGACTGGCCTGCTTATGGTCGTAACCAGGAAGGTCAACGCTACTCCCCGCTGAAGCAGATCAACGCGGACAACGTGAAAAACCTGAAGGAAGCCTGGGTATTCCGTACCGGCGACCTGAAGATGCCAAACGATCCGGGTGAGCTGACCAACGAAGTGACCCCGATTAAAGTGGGCAACATGCTCTACCTGTGTACGGCGCACCAGCGCCTGTTCGCGCTCGACGCGGCCACCGGTAAAGAGAAATGGCACTTTGATCCACAGCTGAACTCCAACCCGTCGTTCCAGCACATCACCTGCCGCGGCGTCTCTTACCACGAAGCGCGCGCAGATAATGCCAGCCCGGAAGTCATTGCCGACTGTCCTCGCCGCATTATGCTGCCGGTGAACGATGGCCGCCTGTTTGCCATCAACGCTGAGACCGGTAAGCTGTGCGAAACCTTCGCTAACAAAGGCATTCTGAATCTTCAGACCAACATGCCGGACACTACGCCGGGTCTGTATGAGCCGACCTCCCCGCCAATCATCACTGATAAAACCATCGTGATTGCCGGTTCGGTAACGGATAACTTCTCTACCCGCGAAACCTCCGGCGTTATCCGTGGTTTCGACGTGAACACCGGTAAACTGCTGTGGGCCTTCGACCCGGGCGCGAAAGATCCTAACGCGATCCCATCCGATGAACACACCTTTACCTTTAACTCACCGAACTCCTGGGCACCGGCAGCGTATGACGCGAAGCTGGACCTGGTTTACCTGCCGATGGGCGTGACCACGCCGGATATCTGGGGCGGTAACCGCACGCCGGAGCAGGAACGTTACGCCAGCTCCATCGTGGCGCTGAACGCAACGACCGGTAAACTGGCATGGAGCTACCAGACCGTTCACCACGATCTGTGGGATATGGATATGCCGTCCCAGCCGACGCTGGCGGACATTACCGTTAACGGTAAAACCGTTCCGGTGATTTACGCCCCGGCCAAAACCGGCAACATCTTCGTGCTGGATCGCAGCAACGGTAAGCTGGTTGTTCCTGCGCCAGAAAAACCGGTTCCGCAGGGCGCGGCCAAAGGCGACTACGTCACCAAAACGCAGCCGTTCTCTGACCTGAGCTTCCGTCCGAAGAAAGATCTCAGCGGTGCAGACATGTGGGGTGCCACCATGTTTGACCAGCTGGTGTGCCGCGTGATGTTCCATCAACTGCGCTATGAAGGCATCTTCACGCCGCCTTCAGAGCAGGGCACGCTGGTCTTCCCGGGTAACCTGGGGATGTTCGAGTGGGGTGGGATCTCCGTTGACCCTAACCGTCAGGTCGCCATCGCTAACCCAATGGCGCTGCCGTTCGTTTCCCGTCTGATCCCACGCGGTCCGGGTAACCCAATGGAGCAGCCGAAAGATGCGAAAGGCAGCGGTACCGAAGCCGGTATCCAGCCGCAGTATGGCGTTCCTTATGGTGTGACTCTGAATCCGTTCCTTTCTCCGTTCGGTCTGCCGTGTAAACAGCCTGCCTGGGGTTATATCTCCGGTCTGGATCTGAAGACCAATAAGATCGTCTGGAAAAAACGTATTGGTACGCCACAGGACAGCATGCCGTTCCCGATGCCTGTTCCAGTGCCGTTCAATATGGGTATGCCAATGCTGGGTGGCCCAATCTCCACCGCCGGTAACGTGCTGTTTATCGCGGCAACCGCAGATAACTACCTGCGCGCGTACAACATGACCAACGGTGAAAAACTGTGGCAAGGCCGTCTGCCAGCCGGTGGACAGGCAACGCCGATGACCTATGAAGTGAATGGCAAACAGTATGTTGTCATCTCCGCGGGTGGTCACGGTTCGTTTGGCACGAAGATGGGCGACTATATTGTCGCGTATGCACTGCCTGACGACGCTAAGTAACGAAAAAGCCCGGTGGCGCTAACGCTTACCGGGCCTACGATTTCCATATGTAGGCCGGGTAAGGCGAAGCCGCCACCCGGCTTTTTTTATACGGTAAAACCGAGCATCATCCCCGTATCTTCATGCTCCAGCAGATGACAGTGGGCCATATAGGCAAACTCTTTCGGTGCCTCGTGGTCGAACTTCACCAGCACCTCGCTGACGCCGCCTTCCACCCTCACCGTATCTTTCCAGCCCGCGCGATGCGGCTCCGGCGCTTTACCATTTTCAGACAGAATACGGAACTGCGTGCCGTGGATATGGAACGGGTGCAGCATCATGTCCCCTTCGCCTGAAATCACCCAGCGTTCAAACTGCCCTTTCGTGGCGGCGAACATGGGCGTGTTCATATCGAACGCTTTGCCGTTGATGCGGTTGGCATTGTGGAAATCGAAACCATGGCCGCCGTGATCCATGCCGCCCATATTGCCGTGGTCCATATTCATATGGCCCACCATCTGGCCGTGATGCATTCCCGCCATGGCCTGATTGCCGTACTTCTTCATCAGCGCCTGCATGCCCATCATGTCGAGCATCGGGTCCATGGAAAGCTTAAGTTTACGCTGCGTAAGCCCGTCCAGCGACGGGAGTGCTGGCAGCGTGGTGAGGGTCTCCGGCAGCGTACCGGAGGCGGTGATCTGTAGCGGCTGAATGCGCAGGACCGGATGCGGCTTATCAAACGGCGCGACGGCCATCCCCATCTGGCTGACCGGCAGGGTCACCAGGTCAAACGCTTTGCCATCGCTGATATCCACCAACACCTCGAAGCGCTCGCCCATCAGCATCGGCAGCTCGCTCACCTTCACCGGCTCCGGCAGCAGGCCGCCGTCGCTTGCCACTACATAAAGCGGGCGTTTATCGCTGGTGGCGAAGTTCAGGGAGCGGGCGTTACAGCCGTTAAGCAGACGTAAGCGCAGCCAGCCTTTTGGCGCGGCATGCTGCGGGTAGATCGCGCCGTTGGTCAGCAGCGTATCGCCAAACCAGCCTACCGCCGCGCTCATTACGTCCAGCTGATAGTCAATTTGCCCGTCAGCGCTGAATTTTTTGTCCTGCACAATCACCGGGACATCGTCGATACCCCACTGTTTCGGCAGGCGCAGCAGGCGGCTTTCATCGTCTTCAATCAGCACCAGCCCGGCCAGCCCCATCGCCACCTGATGGCCCGTTTTGCCATGCTGATGCGGGTGGAACCAGCAGGTCGCCGCGCGTTGTTCCGGGGTAAAGGTTACGCTGCGTTTACCACCAGGCCTGATGACGCCCTGAGGCCCCCCATCCACTTCGCCCGGGACTTCCAGCCCGTGCCAGTGCAGCGTGGTCTCTTCCGCAAGCGTGTTATGAATGTCTACCGTCACCGCCTTCCCTTTGCGTAACTGCAACGCCGGGCCGAGCAGATTGCCGTTATACCCCCACGTCGTGGCGGCGTGCTGACCGAACGTGGTTTTACCGGCCTGCACCACAAGCTGAATGCGGCTGCGGGCATCTGGGGCGAGTAACTCAGGAATGGGTAAAGCCGTTCTGTCGGCGGCAAAAACGGCGCGGCTCCAGAGAGGTATCGCGCTGGCAACCCCCAGCGCGGCAGAAAATTTTAAAAAATCACGACGTTGCATGTGCATTTCCTTATTTCCAGCAGGCGATCTTTTGAGCATAAACCCTCCCCTTACCGGAAGGTCAAGCACGGCGGCAATAATAAAGATCGTCGGCCTGGCATCAAGTATGCTAACGTTAATTTTCCGTGATGCAGTGGTAAAGGCAATGAAGACGTTTTTCAGAACAATTTTGTTCGCCAGCCTGATGGCGATGTGTGCGAACAGTTACGCGCTAAGTGAAAACGAAGCGGAAGATATGGCCGATCTGACGGCAGTTTTTGTTTTTCTGAAAAACGATTGTGGTTACCAGAATTTACCCAATGGGCAAATTCGTCGCGCACTGGTCTTTTTTGCCCAGCAGAATCAATGGGACCTCAGCAACTACGACAGCTTCGACATGAAGGCGCTCGGTGAAGACAGCTACCGTGATTTAAGCGGTATTGGCATTCCCACTGCTAAAAAATGCAAAGCGCTGGCTCGCGATTCACTCAGCCTGCTCGCCTACGTGAAGTAACCTTCCCGACGCCCCTTGTTGACCCGCTAACCGCCTCACGGCGGTGTTGTGTTGCGCCCATCTGCCGGATGTAATGGATGTTAACGAAGGAGGTGCTCCCCATGACCGAAAAAACGGTATGGCAAGAAACGCTGCACGACCAGTTTGGTCAGTATTTTGCCGTGGATAACGTGCTCTATCATGAGAAAACCGATCATCAGGATTTGATAATATTCGAAAACGCCGCTTTTGGCCGCGTGATGGCGCTGGACGGCGTGGTGCAAACCACCGAGCGCGACGAGTTTATCTATCACGAAATGATGACCCACGTCCCGCTGCTGGCCCATGGCCACGCGAAGGACGTGCTGATTATTGGCGGCGGCGACGGCGCGATGCTGCGTGAAGTCTCTCGTCATCAGAATGTCGAAACCATTACCATGGTGGAAATCGACGCCGGTGTGGTGTCGTTCTGCCGCCAGTATCTGCCCAACCATAATGCCGGCAGCTATGACGATCCGCGGTTTAATCTGGTTATCGACGATGGTGTCAATTTTGTTAACCAGACCACGCAAACGTTTGATGTCATTATCTCTGACTGTACCGACCCTATCGGTCCGGGCGCGTCGCTGTTTACCTCGTCGTTTTACGAAGGCTGCAAGCGCTGCCTGAAGCCTGGCGGAATTTTTGTGGCGCAAAACGGCGTTTGCTTCCTGCAACAGGATGAAGCGCTTGATAGCCACCGTAAGCTGAGCACCTATTTTGCTGACGTCAGCTTCTACCAGGCGGCGATCCCCACTTACTACGGCGGGATCATGACCTTTGCCTGGGCGACGGATAACGACGTCCTGCGCCATCTCTCCACCGAAATTATCCAGGCCCGCTTCCATCAGGCCGGGCTCCAGTGCCGATACTACAACCCGGCGATCCACACCGCAGCCTTTGCGTTGCCTCAATATCTGCAAGACGCGCTGTCCTCAAAGGAGGTGAACTAATTGAAAAAGCTTAAACTGCATGGCTTTAACAATCTGACCAAAAGCCTGAGTTTTTGTATTTACGATATCTGCTACGCCAAAACAGCAGAAGAGCGCGATGGTTACATCGCCTATATCGATGAACTCTACAACGCCAACCGTCTGACCGAGATCCTGACAGAGACCTGCTCGATTATCGGCGCGAACATCCTCAATATCGCGCGCCAGGATTATGAGCCTCAGGGGGCGAGCGTCACCATTCTGGTGAGTGAAGAGCCGGTTGACCCACAGCTTATCGACAAAACCGAACACCCCGGCCCGCTGCCGGAAGTGGTTGTCGCCCACCTGGATAAAAGCCATATCTGCGTGCACACCTACCCGGAAAGCCACCCGGAAGGCGGGCTGTGTACCTTCCGCGCGGATATTGAAGTGTCCACCTGCGGCGTGATTTCACCGCTGAATGCGTTGAATTATTTAATCCACCAGCTGGAATCGGACATCGTCACCATTGATTATCGCGTACGCGGTTTTACCCGTGATATCAACGGCATGAAGCACTTCATTGATCATGAGATCAACTCCATTCAGAACTTCATGTCCGAGGACATGAAGTCGCTGTACGACATGATGGATGTGAACGTCTATCAGGAGAATATCTTCCACACCAAAATGTTACTTAAGGAATTCGACCTTAAGCACTACATGTTCCACACGAAGCCGGAAGATTTAAGTGAGGAAGAGCGAAAGGTCATTACCGACCTGCTCTGGAAAGAGATGCGCGAAATTTACTACGGCCGTAACATTCCGACCGTGTAAACGTGACCCGGAGCAGGGACGCTTCGGGAAGTTACTTCTGTTTCATAAAGTCGCGGTAGGCATTCACCACGCTCAGGAAGTCTTCCACGCCGCACAGCGACAGGCTCTCTTCGTCGTAGTAGCTCATCCCCTCTTCCATTTCATCACCCGAGAACTCAAGCTGGTTGGCGCGCACCATCACCTCTTCGCCATCCATCCACAGGGTGTATTCGTGCCCGGCGCGTTGCCAGGAGCGTTCACTGCCTTTCACCGTTTCCGCCGCCTGCTCAACTTCATCCAGCAGCGCGAGGTTCTCTTTCACCTCTTCGTTAAACCAGTGTCCAACGGCTTCGTGCCCCATCGACATTCGCACTTTCACCACGCCGGTGATGTCGCGCAGAAATTCGTAATCCATAGTGTTTTCCTCTGCAAAGCCATTAAGGTAATTATCGCAGCAGCGAGGAAGAAAAAAAGCGTGGGAGGTGGGAGGAATGAAAATAAAAAGGTGAGAGCAAGACCTGCGGCCTGATGCCCTCACCCCGTCCCTCTCCCACGGGAGAGGGTGCAAACACTAAAAACCGTCTCGTAGAGACGGTTTTGCTGTTTATACCGCCGTCTGGAAGATCACCCCGTCTGCCTTCTCGGTGTACTGAGAGAGCTGGTCGAAGTTCAGGTAGCGATAGGTATCCACCGCCGTCTTATCCACCTGAGCCACAAAGGTCTGGTACTCTTCCGGCGTTGGCAGTTTGCCAATCAGCGCCGCAACCGCCGCCAGTTCCGCAGAGGCCAGGAAGACGTTCGCACCGGTACCTAAACGGTTCGGGAAGTTACGGGTCGAGGTGGAGACCACCGTCGCGCCGTCGGCTACGCGCGCCTGGTTGCCCATACACAGGGAACAGCCAGGAATTTCGATACGCGCACCGCTCTTACCAAACACGCTGTAGTAGCCCTCTTCGGTCAGCTGAGCCGCGTCCATACGGGTTGGCGGCGCCACCCACAGACGGGTTGGCAGCTGGCCTTTGTGGGTATCCAGCAGCTTGCCGGCTGCACGGAAGTGGCCGATGTTGGTCATGCACGAACCGATGAACACTTCGTCGATCTTCTCGCCCTGAACTTCGGACAGCGGACGCGCGTCGTCCGGATCGTTCGGTGCACACAGGATTGGCTCTTTGATATCCGCCAGATCGATGTCGATCACCGCCGCGTACTCTGCGTCAGCATCGGCTTCCAGCAGCTGCGGATCGGCCAGCCATTTTTCCATGCCCTGGATACGACGCTCCAGCGTACGCCGGTCGCCGTAGCCTTCTGCAATCATCCACTTCAGCAGCACGATGTTAGAGTTCAGATACTCAATAATCGGCTCTTTGTTCAGCTTGATGGTACAGCCCGCAGCCGAACGCTCGGCGGAGGCATCGGTCAGCTCGAACGCCTGCTCAACTTTCAGATCCGGCAGACCTTCAATTTCCAGAATGCGGCCAGAGAAGATGTTTTTCTTCCCTTTCTTCTCAACGGTCAGCAGACCCTGTTTGATGGCATACAGCGGGATCGCGTGAACCAGGTCGCGCAGGGTAATACCCGGCTGCATTTTACCTTTGAAGCGCACCAGCACCGATTCCGGCATATCCAGCGGCATCACGCCGGTCGCGGCAGCAAACGCCACCAGACCGGAGCCCGCCGGGAAGGAGATACCGATTGGGAAACGGGTATGGGAGTCACCGCCGGTACCGACGGTATCCGGCAGCAGCATGCGGTTCAGCCAGGAGTGGATAACGCCGTCGCCCGGACGCAGAGACACGCCACCGCGGTTCATGATGAAATCTGGCAGCGTGTGGTGCGTGGTCACGTCAACCGGCTTCGGATACGCCGCAGTGTGGCAGAAGGACTGCATCACCAGATCGGAAGAGAAGCCCAGGCACGCCAGGTCTTTCAGCTCATCACGGGTCATTGGACCGGTGGTGTCCTGAGAGCCGACGGAGGTCATCTTCGGCTCGCAGTACGCGCCAGGACGGATACCAGCGACGCCGCAGGCGCGACCGACCATTTTTTG
The DNA here is from genome assembly GCF_002787395.1 of Enterobacter sp. CRENT-193. Lineage (NCBI taxonomy): Bacteria > Pseudomonadati > Pseudomonadota > Gammaproteobacteria > Enterobacterales > Enterobacteriaceae > Enterobacter > Enterobacter sp. CRENT-193. The sequence continues at coordinate 4,772,650 of NZ_CP024812.1, forward strand.
TGCCAGCGAGAAGCCACGGTTGCTTTCCGCCACGTCTTTCGCCTGACGGAACACGTCGCTGTGCGGCAGACCCAGCGCTTCACGCGCTTTGGTGGTCAGGCCACGGCCGATGATCAACGGAATGCGGCCACCAGCACGTACTTCGTCGATCAGCACGTCGGTTTTCAGCTCAAAGCTTGCCAGCAGCTCATTAGTTTCGTGATTACGCACTTCGCCTTTATACGGGTAAACGTCAATCACGTCGCCCATGTTCAGGTCAGAGACATCCACTTCGATCGGCAGCGCGCCAGCATCTTCCATGGTGTTAAAGAAGATTGGTGCAATTTTGCCGCCGAGGCACAGGCCGCCGCCGCGCTTGTTTGGCACGTGCGGAATGTCGTCGCCCATGAACCACAGCACGGAGTTGGTGGCGGACTTACGGGAAGAGCCGGTACCCACAACGTCACCCACGTAAGCCAGCGGGAAACCTTTTTGTTGCAGGGCTTCGATCTGTTTGATCGGGCCAACGCTGCCCGGCTGGTCCGGCTCAATGCCTTCACGGGCGTTTTTCAGCATCGCCAGGGCGTGCAGAGGGATATCAGGACGAGACCACGCGTCCGGTGCCGGGGAGAGGTCATCGGTGTTGGTTTCACCGGTCACTTTGAAGACGGTAACGGTAATTTTTTCAGCAAGCTGAGGGCGGTTCAGGAACCATTCGGCATCGGCCCAGGACTGCATCACCTGCTTCGCATAGACGTTGCCTGCTTTAGCTTTTTCTTCCACATCGTAGAAGTTATCGAACATCAGCAGCGTTGAAGAGAGCGCTTTAGCGGCAATCGGTGCCAGCTTGTCGTTATCCAGCGCGTCAATCAGCGGATGAATGTTATAGCCACCCTGCATGGTGCCGAGCAGTTCAATCGCTTTTTCAGGAGTAACCAGTGGGGAGGTGGCTTCGCCTTTGGCAACGGCGGCAAGGAATCCGGCTTTTACGTAGGCAGCTTCATCTACGCCAGGCGGTACACGGTTGATCAGCAGATCTAACAGGAATTCTTCTTCGCCCTCAGGCGGGTTCTTCAGCAGCTCGACGAGCGCGGCCATTTGGGTTGCATCTAACGGTTTGGGTACAATTCCCTCGGCGGCACGTTCTGCTACGTGCTTACGGTATTCTTCTAGCACGACGGTTCTCCTCGCTCTCATTGTCATATGCGGCGGGCGTTCTCTTCACGCTCCTGTGAGACAGCAGTTTGTAGGGTAAATGCCCGATACCGCGTCGGGCAGCATAGCAGGATTTCTGCACAGTGTTAATCTGTTTACAAAAAAGCAACATTAAAAAATTTGCTGAATCGTTAAGCATGATGTAGCACCCCGTCACCGGGCCCGGAAGCAGTTCCGTAAGTCTGTCGTCCCCCCGGCAACGCGCTGCTGGTCGCTCGCAAGAGCGGCCTTTTGAATTTCCGTCGCCTGCTCAGCCATCCGATATAATTGTGTAATAAATACTCACACTCTTTATCCGGATGCTTCAGAGTTTTTCCCAACAAAAGTCAAAACTGTAAAACACGGGTGAATGATACTCGCGGCAACAGCAACGCCTCACGGCACTGCACTCGTCTCGTTGGAGTCAATCTATGAAGTTGCCTTTTAAACCACATCTTCTTGTTCTGCTTTGCAGTGCGGGGCTGTTTGCCGCCTCGGGCGTCATGTTCGTTAAAAGCCGCGCAACGGAACCCGCTCCCGCACCTGCGCCGGTAGCCCCGCAGCTCCCCGACCCGGCAGCACAGCCTGCCCCGGTGGCCACCCCTGCCTATACCGCCGCGCAGATCGATCAGTGGACCGCGCCCATTGCGCTCTACCCCGACGCGCTGCTGTCGCAAATTCTGATGGCCTCAACCTATCCGGCGAGCGTGATTCAGGCCGCCCAGTGGTCAAAGGACAACCCTAAAATGCAGGGCGATGCCGCCATTCAGGCGGTCAGCGGGCAGCCATGGGATGCCAGCGTGAAATCGCTGGTCGCCTTTCCGCAGTTAATGTCGCTGATGGGGGAAAACCCGTCGTGGGTACAAAGCCTCGGCGACGCCTTTCTGGCCCAGCCAAAGGATGTGATGGATTCCGTGCAGCGTCTGCGCCTGCTGGCGCAGCAGACAGGCACATTGCAATCCACCCCGCAGCAGACCGTCACCACCGTGAAAAAATCTGCGCCAGCCTCCGCCAGTACAGCCGCGACGTCAACGTTGGCTAGTCCGACGGTGATTAAAATTGAGCCAGCCGATCCACAGGTGGTTTATGTCCCTACCTACAACCCTTCCACCGTTTACGGCACGTGGCCAAATGCCAGCTATCCGCCGGTGTATCTGCCTCCGTCTCCCGGCCAGCAGTTTACCAATAGTTTTGTCAGAGGCTTTGGCTATAGCCTCGGCGTAGCCACCACCTATGCGCTGTTCAGTAACATCGACTGGGACGATGACGACGATCATCATCACGATCATGATGACGATCACCACGGCGGTTATTCGCATAACGGCGATAACATTAATATTAATGTTAATAACTTCAATAAGATCACCGGCGAGCACCGTACCGATAATCACCAGGTCTGGCAGCATAATCCGGCCTACCGCAACGGCGTGCCCTACGCCAATAGCCAGCTTGCCAGCCGCTATCATCAGACTTCAGTGCCGGGCGGGTTGAGCGCTACCCGGCAGCAGCCGGTCAACCGCGATAGCCAGCGGCAGGCCGCGATGGCGCAGGTACAGCAGTCGACGGGCAAAACGCTCACACAGCTACAGCATGGCGACGCGCATTTCCCGCAACATTCAGCGTCCGCGCAGCAACTGAAGCAGCTCTCTCAGCGCAGCAACTATCGCGGCTACGACAGCGCGCGGCCCCACGCACAACAGATGAATAATACTCTTGCGCAAACCAGACGCCCGACGCAGGTTCAGCATCAGCCGCTGCGGGCAAACGCCCTGAGCGGCAACGACAGCCGTTCGGCCAGCTGGCAGGCCCAGCACCAGCGCGGGCTGCAAAGCCGCCAGCACGCGTCGCTGAACAGTGAGCAGCGTGCCAGCTTCCGCCAGCAGCTGTCCGAACACCATACCGAACACCATGAATTCCACCGTCGTTAAGGGAGCCGCTATGAACATGAAACCGATCGGTGGAATGCTGTTGTTGATGGTATCCACCTTCGCCTTCGCCCAGCAATCTTTCTCCACACCTGAGCAGGCGGCCAATGCCCTGACGAAGGCCATCAGCGAGCAGAATGAGAGCGCGATGGCCGACCTGCTGGGGGATAACTGGCGCGACTATCTGCCACCTGAAGGGGTTGATCCGGAGGCGGTGGCTCGATTCCTGCGTGACTGGAAGATAAACCATCGTACCGAAATCAGCGGCGATATTGCCCATCTGTCAGTTGGCGATAACGGCTGGCAACTCCCCATACCGGTAGTGAAGAAAAAAGAGGGCTGGCAATTTGATATGCAGAAAGCGGCTGATGAGATCCTGACCCGCGAAATCGGCCGCAACGAACTCGCGGCTATCGAAGCGCTGCACGCCTACGTCGACGCACAGCGGAGCTACAACGCCATGAACCACCGCTATGCGCAGAAGATTGTCAGCACGCCAGGGCTAAAAGACGGCCTGTACTGGCCCATCTCGCCGGGCGAAGCGCCAAGCCCGCTGGGTCCCGCCTTTAGCCCGCCGGAGCCTGGTATGGGCTATCACGGCTATCGGTTCCGCATTCTGTCGGATAAAAATGGCTTTGCGATGGTTGCCTGGCCCGTAAGCTATGGTCAGACGGGGGTAATGAGCTTTGTCGTTAACCAGGAAGACAAGGTTTATCAGGCAAATCTCGGCAACGATTCGGCGCAGAAAGCGCAGGCGCTCGCTGCATACCACCCGGATAAAACCTGGCAGCCTGTCATCCCCTGAACGCAGTGCATAAAAAAAGCGGCCTGAGGCCGCTTTTTTCATCTGAAGAAACTTATTTCTTCTTCGCTTTCGCGTTTGGCAGGTCGGTGATGCTACCTTCAAACACTTCTGCCGCCAGGCCCACGGACTCGTGCAGAGTCGGGTGAGCGTGGATGGTCAGCGCGATGTCTTCCGCGTCACAGCCCATTTCGATAGCCAGACCGATTTCACCCAGCAGCTCGCCGCCGTTGGTACCGACAATCGCACCACCGATTACACGGTGAGTTTCTTTGTCGAAGATCAGTTTGGTCATACCGTCTGCGCAGTCGGACGCGATAGCACGGCCAGAAGCAGCCCACGGGAAGGTGGCGGTTTCGTAGCTGATGCCTTTCTCTTTCGCTTCTTTCTCAGTCAGACCAACCCATGCAACTTCTGGCTCGGTGTAGGCGATAGATGGGATCACTTTCGGATCGAAGTAGTGCTTCATGCCGGCGATAACTTCAGCGGCAACGTGACCTTCGTGAACACCTTTGTGCGCCAGCATTGGCTGACCGACGATATCGCCGATAGCAAAGATGTGCGGCACGTTGGTACGCAGCTGTTTGTCAACGCGGATGAAGCCACGGTCGTCCACTTCCACGCCAGCTTTGCCCGCGTCGAGGTTTTTACCGTTCGGCACACGGCCGATAGCCACCAGTACGGCGTCGTAACGCTGTGGTTCGGATGGGGCTTTTTTGCCTTCCATGGAAACGTAAATACCGTCTTCTTTCGCTTCAACGGCAGTCACTTTGGTTTCCAGCATCAGGTTGAATTTCTTGCTGATGCGTTTGGTGAAGACTTTAACGATGTCTTTGTCGGCAGCCGGGATAACCTGGTCGAACATTTCAACCACGTCGATCTCTGAACCCAGCGCATGGTACACGGTACCCATTTCCAGACCGATGATACCGCCGCCCATAACCAGCAGACGCTTAGGAACGGTTTTCAGCTCCAGCGCATCGGTGGAATCCCACACGCGTGGATCTTCATGTGGAATGAATGGCAGTTCGATTGGGCGAGAGCCTGCCGCGATGATCGCGTTGTCGAAGTTAATCACGGTTTTACCGTTTTCACCTTCCACTTCCAGGGTGTTCGCACCGGTGAATTTACCCAGACCGTTTACCACTTTCACTTTACGGCCTTTGGCCATACCCGCCAGACCGCCGGTCAGCTGAGTGATAACTTTCTCTTTCCAGGTACGAATTTTGTCGATGTCGGTCTTCGGCTCGCCGAAGACGATACCGTGTTCAGCCAGCGCTTTGGCTTCTTCGATAACTTTCGCTACGTGCAGCAGCGCTTTAGAAGGGATACAGCCGACGTTCAGACAAACACCGCCGAGGGTGCTGTAACGTTCTACGATGACGGTTTCCAGACCTAAATCCGCGGCGCGAAATGCTGCGGAGTAACCTGCCGGGCCTGCCCCAAGTACTACGACCTGAGTTTTGATTTCTGTGCTCATCATGACCTCTTAATGTATACCCGTCGTCCACCGGGTCGTTCTATCCGCCCGTATTTTACAAAATTGTTAACAATTTTGAAACAACAAACGGCTCACGAATTATCGCTTTCACCAATAACCTCAAAAACCCCATGAGATTATCAGAAAAAAGCCGGCCGATTGGCCGGCTTTTCGATTACATCACCAGGCGGCGAATGTCGCTCAGCATGTTGTTAATGATGGTGATGAAACGCGCACCATCAGCCCCGTCGATCACGCGGTGGTCGAAGGACAGAGAGATTGGCATCATCAGACGCGGTACGAACTCTTTGCCATTCCACACCGGCTCCATCGCGGACTTGGACACACCGAGGATAGCCACTTCCGGCGCGTTCACAATCGGCGCGAAGTGGGTGGTACCCAGGCCGCCGATGCTGGAGATGGTGAAGCAGCCGCCCTGCATTTCGCCGGCAGTCAGCTTACCATCACGCGCTTTCTTGGAGATGGTGGTCAGTTCACGGGACAGCTCTGTGACGCTCTTCTTGTTCACGTCTTTGAAGACCGGAACAACCAGACCATTTGGCGTATCAACCGCAACACCGATGTTGATGTATTTCTTCAGCGTCAGCTTCTGGCCGTCTTCGGACAGGGAGCTGTTGAAGCGTGGCATCTGTTCCAGCGCCGCCGCAACCGCTTTCATGATGAAGACCACTGGGGTGAACTTCACGTCCAGCTTACGCTTCTCAGCTTCGGCGTTCTGCTGTTTACGGAACGCTTCCAGATCGGTGATATCGGTCTTATCGAAGTGGGTAACGTGCGGGATCATCACCCAGTTACGGCTCAGGTTAGCACCGGAGATTTTCTGGATACGGCCCAGTTCCACTTCTTCGATTTCGCCGAACTTGCTGAAGTCCACTTTCGGCCATGGCAGCATACCCGGGATACCGCCGCCAGCGGCTGCCGCAGGTGCAGCTTCGGCGCGTTTCACCGCGTCTTTCACGTAAGCCTGAACGTCTTCGCGCAGGATACGACCTTTACGGCCGGTGCCCTTCACTTTCGCCAGGTTCACGCCGAATTCGCGCGCCAGGCGACGGATCAGCGGAGTCGCGTGGACATAAGCGTCGTTTTCAGCGAACTCAGATTTTTCTGCTTTAGCAGCAGGGGCAGCAGCCGGTTTAGCAGCCTGAGCCGGTGCAGCAGCCGGTGCCGGAGCAGCAGCAGGAGCGGCGGCAGGTGCAGCGCCTTCCACTTCGAAGACCATGATCAGAGAGCCGGTAGAGACTTTGTCGCCGGTGCTGATTTTGATCTCTTTAACGGTACCCGCGAACGGCGCAGGCACTTCCATGGAAGCTTTGTCGCCTTCAACGGTGATCAGTGACTGTTCAGCGGCAACTTTGTCGCCCACTTTCACCATCACTTCGGTCACTTCAACTTCGTCACCGCCGATGTCTGGTACGTTAACGTCTTTCACGCCGCCAGCAGCCGCTGGTGCAGCAGCCGGAGCCGGAGCAGCTTCCGCTTTCGCTGGAGCCGCAGCGCCTTCAGAGCCCGCCACTTCGAAAATCATGATCAGGGAACCCGTAGACACTTTGTCACCGGTGTTGATCTTGATCTCTTTAACGGTACCGGCGAATGGCGCTGGTACTTCCATAGAGGCTTTATCGCCTTCTACGGTGATCAGTGACTGCTCAGCCGCAACGGTATCGCCCACTTTCACCAGGATTTCAGTGACTTCAACTTCGTCACCGCCGATGTCAGGCACGTTCACTTCTTTCGCTGCCGCGGCCGCCGCTGGAGCAGCAGCAGGAGCGGCTTCTTTCTTCTCTTCCTGCGCAGGTGCAGCAGCTGCTGCACCGTCGGCGGAATCGAAAATCATGATCAGTTTGCCAGTCTCGGTTTTATCGCCAACAGAGACTTTGATCTCTTTAACGATGCCAGCCTGAGGAGACGGGACTTCCATAGAAGCTTTGTCGCCTTCTACGGTGATCAGCGACTGTTCAGCTTCAACTTTGTCGCCCACTTTGACCAGGATCTCGGTGATTTCAACTTCATCAGCCCCGATGTCCGGTACATTGATTTCGATAGCCATTATTCTTTTACCTCTTACGCCAGACGCGGGTTAACTTTATCTGCATCGATGTTGAATTTAGTAATTGCGTCTGCAACCACTTTCTTATCGATTTCGCCACGTTTAGCCAGTTCGCCCAGTGCTGCTACAACCACGTAGGAAGCATCAACTTCGAAGTGGTGACGCAGGTTTTCGCGGCTGTCAGAACGACCGAAGCCGTCAGTACCCAGTACGCGATAATCATCAGCTGGAACGTAAGTACGAACCTGCTCAGCGAACAGTTTCATATAGTCAGTAGACGCCACCGCTGGCGCGTCGTTCATCACCTGAGCGATGTACGGAACGCGTGGGGTTTCCATTGGGTGCAGCATGTTCCAGCGCTCACAATCCTGGCCATCACGCGCCAGTTCAGTGAAGGAGGTAACAGAGTACACATCGGAACCCACACCGTAGTCTTTCGCCAGGATCTGCGCTGCTTCACGAACGTGACGCAGGATAGAACCGGAGCCCAGCAGCTGAACTTTACCTTTGCTACCTTCGATGGTTTCGAGTTTGTAGATACCTTTACGGATACCTTCCTCGGCACCTGCTGGCATTGCCGGCATGTGGTAGTTTTCGTTCAGGGTGGTGATGTAGTAGTAAATATTCTCTTGCGCTTCACCGTACATGCGCTGCAAGCCGTCATGCATGATGACTGCCACTTCGTACGCGTAAGACGGATCGTAAGAGATACAGTTAGGGATAGTCAGAGACTGAATGTGGCTATGACCATCTTCGTGCTGTAGACCTTCACCGTTCAGGGTCGTACGACCGGAAGTACCACCGATCAGGAAGCCGCGAGCCTGCTGGTCGCCTGCCTGCCAGCACAGGTCACCGATACGCTGGAACCCGAACATGGAGTAGTAAATGTAGAACGGGATCATCGGCAGGTTGTTGGTGCTGTAAGAGGTCGCAGCGGCCAGCCAGGATGCGCCTGCACCCAGTTCGTTGATACCTTCCTGAAGGATCTGGCCTTTCTCGTCTTCTTTGTAGTATGCAACCTGCTCACGGTCCTGCGGGGTGTACTGCTGGCCGTTCGGGCTGTAGATACCGATCTGACGGAACAGACCTTCCATACCGAAAGTACGCGCTTCGTCGGCGATGATTGGAACCAGACGATCTTTGATCGACTTGTTCTTCAGCATCACGTTCAGGGCACGAACGAAAGCGATAGTGGTAGAGATCTCTTTGTTCTGCTCTTCCAGCAGCTGAGAGAAATCTTCCAGCGCTGGCAGTTCCAGCTTCTCGGTGAAGTTAGGCTGACGAGCAGGCAGGTAGCCTTTCAGCGCCTGACGACGTTCGTGCAGGTACTTGTGTTCTTCAGACCCTTCCGGGAAGGTGATGTAAGACAGTTTTTCTACCTGCTCATCGGTCACTGGAACGTTGAAACGGTCGCGGATATAACGCACGCCGTCCATGTTCATTTTCTTAACCTGGTGAGCGATGTTCTTACCTTCTGCGGTATCACCCATGCCGTAACCTTTGATGGTGTGGGCCAGGATCACAGTCGCTTTACCTTTGGTTTCACGCGCTTTTTTCAGTGCAGCGTAAACTTTCTTCGGATCGTGACCACCGCGGTTCAGCGCCCAGATCTGCTCGTCAGTCCAGTCTGCAACCAGGGCTGCGGTTTCAGGATATTTGCCGAAGAAGTGCTCACGAACGTAGGCACCGTCTTTGGATTTGAAGGTCTGGTAGTCGCCGTCAACGGTTTCGTTCATCAGCTGGATCAGTTTACCGCTGGTGTCTTTACGCAGCAGTTCATCCCAACGACCGCCCCACATCACTTTGATCACGTTCCAGCCAGCACCTGCGAAGATGCCTTCCAGTTCGTTGATGATCTTGCCGTTACCGGTTACCGGACCATCCAGACGTTGCAGGTTACAGTTGATGATGAAGCACAGGTTGTCCAGCTTCTCACGGGTCGCGATGGTGATCGCGCCTTTAGATTCTGGCTCATCCATTTCACCGTCGCCCAGGAAGGCGTAAACGGTCTGCTCAGAGGTGTCTTTCAGACCACGGTGTTCCAGGTACTTCAGGAATTTAGCCTGATAGATCGCACCGATTGGACCCAGACCCATAGATACGGTCGGGAACTGCCAGAACTCAGGCATCAGTTTAGGGTGCGGGTAAGAAGACAGACCCTTACCGTGAACTTCCTGACGGAAGTTGTTCATCTGCTCTTCAGTCAGACGACCTTCCAGGAAGGCACGTGCATAGATGCCCGGAGAGATGTGGCCCTGGAAGTACACCAGATCGCCGCCGTCTTTCTCGTTAGCTGCACGGAAGAAGTGGTTGAAGCACACTTCGTAAATGGTCGCAGAAGACTGGAAGGACGCCATGTGGCCACCCAGTTCCAGGTCTTTCTTAGATGCGCGCAGAACGGTCATGATGGCGTTCCAGCGGATAGCAGAACGGATACGGCGTTCCAGATCCAGATTGCCCGGGTATTCCGGTTCGTCTTCGACGGCAATCGTGTTTACGTAGTTGCTAGCCCCTGCACCTGAAGCCACTTTCACGCCGCCTTTGCGTGCTTCAGAAAGCAGCTGATCAATCAGATACTGAGCGCGCTCAACACCTTCTTCACGGATGACCGATTCGATCGCCTGTAGCCAGTCGCGAGTTTCGATCGGATCCACGTCATTTTGGAGACGTTCTGACATGGGGGTATTCCTTATCTATCTAATACGTTGATTTGTCTGGAACCTGTCCCATTGTATTTTCGCCAGAAAACACAATAAGACAGGTTCTGCGTTTAGTTGCCGCGCTCTAAAAGTACCTGGCGCTTAATCCTTTCGTTGCTGTATGCGGCGTAATGAACGTTCGCGACGCGATTGTTCACGGCTGCGGTCCAGCAAGATTTCCTCAATGAAAGCCAGATGGCGGTGCGACGCTTCGCGCGCCTGCTCCGGTTCCCCGGCTATTATCGCCTCGAATACTCGGGTGCGATGGTTGCTTACCAGCGGGAGCATCTCCCGACGGGCATACAACAATTCAAAATTCTGACGAACGTTCTGGGCCAGCATCGGCTCCATGCAGCGTAGCAGATGGAGGAGCACCACGTTGTGCGCCGCTTCGGTGACGGCAATTTGATACTGGACGACGGCGCTGGACTCGGCGTCTAAATCGCCGGACTGCTGTGCCCGTTCAATGGCCTGATGCAGCTCGCGAATACGTATGCGGTCTTCATCAGTGCTGCGAAGGGCGGCGTAATAGGCCGCGATACCTTCCAGCGCGTGACGGGTCTCAAGCAGATCAAACTGGGATTCTGGGTGGTCAGAGAGAAGTTCTACCAGCGGGTCGCTGAAGCTCTGCCACAGGCTGTTTTGCACAAAGGTTCCGCCACCCTGGCGACGGAGCAACAGGCCCTTTGCTTCGAGACGTTGAATCGCCTCACGCAGAGAGGGACGTGAAACGTCGAACTGTTTTGCCAGCTCGCGTTCTGGCGGGAGCTTCTCGCCCGGGCGCAGTGTCCCTTCGAGAATTAAAAACTCCAGCTGCTGCTCAATCACATCGGAAAGTTTTGGTTGGCGAATTTTGCTGTAGGCCATATTCCCTGTCTTACGCCTTTTTGCCCGGAGTCAATTGGTCTTACCAATTTCATGTTCGTATCGCTAAAGTAACAAAGTATTCACCTTCTGTCCATATTGGTTTTGATTGAAATCAGTAAACCCGGCACATTTTAACAACCTTACAGAACTAACGTTTCAGGAATGTAACTTTGCACAAATGAAATGGTTACTACCAAAGAGGCAGTTTTAACCATAATGAAACGAGGTTTTTTGCAATCTGAAGCGATTCAACAAGGCAAAAAATGAAAATTCGCCCTCTTATGATGAATTTCTATTCTATAGGTTGGGGTATGAGGGGTTAACGTACCGATTTACAATTGGTTTCTTTTTATTCAAGTCGTCATCGCCCCTTCATAAAGCAGGTGCATTCGCTGGCGCTTACCACTATTCTGGCGCTAACGGAAGCCATCTCCGCTTTTTTCGGTATCGTTAACCGTAAAGAAATAAATACAGAATATGGACTTTCATAATTACATACGCACAGCGTGAACATAACAACCACACACGAGGTTTCAAATGGAAGCTCAACAGCATGGCGATCAGCTAAAGCGCGGCCTTAAAAACCGCCATATACAGCTCATCGCCCTGGGCGGTGCTATTGGTACTGGCCTGTTTCTGGGCAGTGCATCGGTTATCCAGTCGGCCGGTCCGGGCATTATTTTGGGGTACGCGATAGCGGGTTTCATTGCATTTCTGATTATGCGTCAGTTAGGGGAAATGGTTGTTGAGGAGCCGGTCGCAGGCTCATTCAGCCACTTCGCCTATAAATACTGGGGCAGCTTCGCAGGTTTCGCCTCGGGCTGGAACTACTGGGTTCTGTACGTTCTGGTTGCCATGGCCGAGCTGACCGCCGTCGGGAAATACATTCAGTTCTGGTACCCGGAGATCCCTACCTGGGCGTCTGCGGCGGCCTTCTTCGTCCTGATTAACGCCATTAACCTCACCAACGTAAAAGTGTTCGGTGAGATGGAGTTCTGGTTTGCCATCATCAAAGTGATTGCCGTTGTAGCGATGATCATCTTCGGCGGCTGGCTGCTGTTCAGCGGCAACGGCGGCCCGCAGGCCACCGTGCGCAACCTTTGGGAGCAAGGCGGGTTCTTGCCTCACGGCATGACCGGCCTGGTGATGATGATGGCGATAATTATGTTCTCCTTCGGCGGTCTGGAGCTGGTGGGCATCACCGCCGCGGAAGCCGACAACCCGGAACAGAGCATCCCGAAAGCCACAAATCAGGTTATCTACCGCATCCTGATCTTCTATGTGGGCTCCCTGGCGGTGCTGCTCTCGCTGCTGCCATGGACGCGCGTCACGGCGGATACCAGCCCGTTTGTGCTCATCTTCCACGAGCTGGGCGATACCTTCGTGGCGAACGCGCTCAACGTCGTGGTGCTGACCGCTGCGCTTTCCGTTTATAACAGCTGCGTTTACTGCAACAGCCGTATGCTGTTCGGCCTGGCGCAACAGGGCAACGCACCGAAAGCGCTGCTCACCGTTGATAAGCGTGGCGTACCGGTTAATACCATCATCGTGTCGGCGGTCGTGACGGCGCTGTGCGTGCTGATTAACTACCTGGCCCCGGAATCAGCCTTCGGTCTGCTGATGGCGCTGGTGGTTTCCGCCCTGGTGATTAACTGGGCAATGATTAGCCTCGCGCACATCAAGTTCCGCCGCGCCAAGCAGCAGCAGGGCGTAACCACGCGCTTCCCTGCCCTGCTCTATCCGCTGGGGAACTGGGTTTGCCTGCTGTTCATGGCAGCTGTACTGGTCATCATGCTCATCACCCCAGGCATGGCGATTTCCGTCTACCTGATCCCGGTCTGGATTGCGATCCTCGGCGTGGGTTATATGGTGAAACAGAAAAATGCCAAAACGGTGAAAGCGCACTAAATGTTTTCTCGCTGTACTCGCGGTTGCGGGTACAGCGTCTTGTTACCTTCCTCACAAATTCGCGCCAACAGCAAAATCCTCCATATCACCGCCTTTATATTGCAACGCATATATTCGTTTGCCAGCGAATAATTCTCTCCATACCGAAACCCGGAGAGCTGTCGATGAATAACAACAAACTGTCAGTAAAAGAAAAGATCGGCTATGGCATGGGTGACGCCGGATGCAACATTATCTTTGGCGCCATCATGTTATTTGTTAACTATTTTTATACGGATATTTTTGGTCTGGCTCCTGCACTGGTTGGCGTTTTACTCCTGTCCGTGCGCGTCATTGATGCCGTAACGGACCCGATCATGGGCGCGATTGCTGACCGTACCCGCAGCAAATATGGCCGGTTTCGTCCATGGCTGCTGTGGATTGCCTTCCCCTATGCGCTGTTCAGCATTCTGATGTTCACCACGCCAGAGTGGAGCTATAACAGCAAAGTTATCTATGCCTTTGTCACCTACTTCCTGCTGTCGCTGACCTATACCGCCATCAATATTCCGTACTGCTCGCTCGGCGGCGTGATCACCAACGACCCGAAAGAGCGCGTTGCCTGCCAGTCCTACCGTTTTGTTATGGTTGGTATCGCCACGCTGCTGCTGTCGCTAACGCTCCTGCCAATGGCCGACTGGTTCGGTGGGGATAACAAAGCCAAAGGCTACCAGATGGCGATGACCGTGCTGGCGCTGATTGGTACCTGCATGTTCCTGTTCTGCTTCGCCACGGTGCGCGAGCGTGTGCGTCCGGCGGTGCAAACCCATGACGAACTGAAAAACGACCTGAAAGACGTGTGGAAGAACGACCAGTGGGTGCGGATCCTGCTGTTAACCCTGTGCAACGTCTGCCCTGGCTTTATCCGCATGGCGGCCACCATGTATTACGTCACCTGGGTCATGGGGCAAAGCACCCATTTCGCCACGCTGTTTATCAGCCTGGGCGTTGTCGGCATGATGTTCGGCAGTATGCTGGCGAAAGTGCTGACCGACCGCTGGTGCAAGCTGAAGGTCTTCTTCTGGACCAACATCGCGCTGGCGATTTTCTCCTGCGCCTTCTACTTCTTCGACCCGAAAGCGACGACAACCATTGTTGTGCTTTACGTCCTGCTGAACATCCTGCACCAGATCCCATCCCCGCTGCACTGGTCCCTGATGGCCGACGTGGACGACTACGGTGAATGGAAAACCGGGAAACGTATCACCGGGATCAGCTTCTCCGGCAACATCTTCTTCCTGAAACTGGGTCTGGCGATTGCCGGGGCAATGGTCGGTTTCCTGCTCTCCTGGTACGGCTACGATGCGGGCGCAAAAGCGCAGAGCGCGGATGCCATCAACGGGATCGTGCTGCTCTTTACCGTCATTCCTGGCATTGGATACTTAATTACCGCGGGCGTAGTACGTCTGCTGAAAGTGGACCGTGAGACCATGAAGCAGATCCAGTCCGATCTGGAAAAGCGTCGCACCAACTATCGCGAGCTGAACGATTATCAGGAACTCAAAGCCGCTGAGACTAAATAAGGAAAGCCGAATGCAAACCTGGCCAAACCCGTTTATTGAACAACGCGCCGACCCGTATATCCTGCGTCACGATGGGCAATATTACTTTATCGCCTCCGTACCGGAGTACGATCGGCTGGCGATCCGCCGCGCGGACTCGCTGGAAGGTTTACGCAATGCCGAAGAGGTGGTTGTCTGGCGCAAGCCCGACACCGGCCCGATGAGCCAGCTGATCTGGGCACCGGAACTGCATCATATCGACGGTAGGTGGTACATCTATTTTGCCGCCACGCATACCCAGGCGCTCGATCAGCTCGGGATGTTCCAGCATCGCATGTTTGCCATTGAATGCGCAGATCGCGATCCGCTCACCGGTACGTGGGTAGAAAAAGGGCAAATCAAAACCCCGTTTGACACCTTCGCGCTGGATGCCACCACCTTTGTTCATCAGGGTAAACGCTGGTATCTGTGGGCGCAAAAAGCCCCGGATATTTCCGGTAACTCGAATCTTTACCTGTGTGAAATGGAAAATCCGTGGACGCTGAAAGGCGAGCCGGTGATGCTCAGTAAACCGGAATATGACTGGGAGTGCCGCGGGTTCTGGGTCAATGAAGGCCCGGCGGTGCTGTTCCATGGCGATAAGCTGTTTATCAGCTATTCCGCCAGCGCCACCGACGAGAACTACTGCATGGGATTACTGTGGGCAGACCTGAATGCCGATCCGCAAAACCCGGCTAACTGGCATAAATCCCCGCGCCCGGTGTTCGTCACCAGCTACGAAAACCGTCAGTATGGGCCAGGCCATAACAGCTTTACGCAGACGCCGGAGGGCGAAGATGTGCTGGTCTACCACGCGCGAAACTACACTGAAATTGAAGGCGATCCGCTTTACGATCCCAATCGCCATACTCGCCTGAAACTCATCCGCTGGAACGAAAACGGGATGCCTGAATTCGGCATCCCGCCCGCAGATACACCGTAACGGCTTCGGCGCGCTGGCTTAAACCAGCGTGCCGTAAATCGTCAGCAGCGCCACAATCACCACCACCACAAACGACGTTTTCTTCGCCATCGAGACGGCAGCCTTTGGCGTTGCGACTTTGTCCGTGTGCGGCTCACGCGCCAGCGAGAACTGTGCCAGTCGGGTTAAAACCTGATACTGCGAGGTATGACGGTCAGCAAGGGAGACAAACCACGCGGGCAGCGCCTTTTCACCGTGACCGATGAGGGCATAGACCACGCCTACCAGACGTACCGGAAGCCAGTCGAGCACGTGCAGGATGGCATCAATGCCGGACTGTAGACGTTCATGCGGCGTAAGATAGCGGGCAAGCCAGGTCTGCCAGGCGCGCAGGAACGCGTAACCCATCAGCAGTACCGGCCCCCAGGGTCCGCCCACCACGAACCAGAACAGCGGCGCCAGGTAGTAACGGAAGTTAATCCACAGCAGCGCGTTTTGCAGCTCCCGCAGAAACTCGCGTTCATCGCAGTCCGGCGGTACGCCGTGGATCATCGTCAGCTCGCTCGCCATCGCGCCGCGCGCGTGGGCATCATCCCGGGAAGCGGCTTTCAGATACGCGTGATAGTGCAAACGCACCTTGCCCGCGCCAATACACAACACGCCGAGCAGGATCCACATCACCAGCAGCGGCACGTTGAAAAAGAGGCCGTAAAGCGAGCGCAGCAACAGGAACGTAATCACCATCACGCCTGCCGCCATCAGCAGCGTGCGCAGCATGGAAAAATGCCTGATGCGGCGGAATAACACCTCCAGCCGATGATCCAGATGCCAGTGCTCGCCGAGCTTAAACAGGCGTTCAGCGATCATAACCAGCAGCATGGTAAACAACGTCATGTTATCTCCTTATCTGACGACGTGGTAAGCATGGCGTGAAACCGGGACCAGTCAAACGCCGGGCCGGGGTCGGTTTTTCTTTCGGGAGCGATGTCGCTGTGCCCTGTAATATTGTCTGCAATGGCGGGATAGCGCCCGATTAACGTTTGCGTTACAGCAACCAGTTTCTCATATTGCGCATCGGTGTAAGGCGTGGTGTCCGTTCCTTCCAGTTCAATTCCAATGGAGAAATCATTGCACCGCTCGCGCCCCTGATACTTCGACACGCCGGCATGCCAGGCACGCTTATCAAAAGGAACATACTGAACCACTTCGCCATCACGTCGGATCAGACAGTGCGCCGATACGCGCAGATGCGCAATCTCAGCAAAGAAGGGGTGGGCATCGGGATCTATCGTTCCAGTGAATAACGCATCGATCCACGGACCGCCAAACTCACCCGGCGGGAGACTAATATTGTGAACCACCAGCAGTGTGGGCTTTTCATCCTCCGGGCGGCAGTCGTGGTGCGGCGACGGTACATGCCGCGCGTCCACCAGCCATCCGTTTTCTAACAACATGCTGGAACTCCTTATCTATGGTGCTGTTACTCGGTTCAGAGTAGCATGTTTCAATATTATGATTCGTTACCAATTTGGAGTTTTATCATGCCGCCTCGCCGCTATAACCCCGACCACCGACGTGACGCGCTTCTGGAACGTATTAATAGTGATATCCCGGCAAGCGTTGCCCATGCCCTGAGAGAAGACCTCGGCGGTGACGTCAGCGCCGATAACGATATTACCGCCCAATTGTTGCCAAAAGAGACACGCTCGCATGCGGTGGTTATCACCCGTGAAGCAGGGGTTTTCTGCGGCAAACGCTGGGTTGAGGAGGTCTTTACCCAGCTGGCGGGCGACGAGGTGCAGGTAACATGGCACGTTGAGGACGGCGATGCGGTCACGGCGAATCAGCCACTGTTCGAACTGGACGGCCCGTCCCGCGTCTTGCTGACTGGTGAACGCACCGCGCTCAATTTTGTGCAAACGCTCTCTGGCGTTGCCAGTGAAGTACGCCGCTACGTTGACCTGCTGGCAGGCACCCGCACGCAGCTGCTGGATACCCGTAAAACCCTGCCGGGCCTGCGCACCGCGCTGAAATACGCGGTACTCTGCGGTGGCGGCGCCAACCATCGTCTGGGGCTATCCGATGCCTTCCTGATCAAAGAGAACCACATTATTGCCTCTGGCTCGGTGCGTCAGGCCGTGGAAAAAGCCTTCTGGCTGCATCCGGATGTGCCCGTCGAAGTGGAAGTGGAAACGCTGGAGGAGCTGGACGAGGCCATTAAAGCGGGGGCTGACATCATCATGCTCGATAACTTCGACACGGAGCAGATGCGTGAAGCGGTCAAACGCACAAACGGCCAGGCGCAGCTTGAGGTGTCCGGCAACGTGACGTTCGACACCCTCCGCGAATTTGCTGAAACCGGCGTCGATTACATCTCCGTAGGCGCCCTGACCAAGCACGTCCGCGCCCTCGACCTCTCGATGCGCTTCAAATAAATTATCCCCCCTCTCCGCCCGGAGAGGGGAAATACGAAACCGCTCGCAATTACGCTGTCCTTCTCTGCAACACTGAATCATTTCCCTGAAAGCCCCTTCACGTTCACGCTTTTGCCCCTCGTTTCTGCGCGCAGTCACTGCCACAGTAGCGCCACTTAACATAAGGAGCAGACATGAACAGACAACAAGGATTTACCCTGATTGAGCTAATGGTGGTCATTGGCATTATTGCCATCCTGAGCGCGATTGGCGTCCCGGCCTATCAGAACTACCTGCGAAAAGCGGCGCTCACCGATATGCTGCAAACGTTCATCCCCTACCGCACCGCCATTGAGCTTTGCGCCCTGGATCGTGGTGGTGTGGATCGCTGCGACGCAGGCACCAATGGCATCCCCTCCCCGACAACCACACGTTACGTTTCAGCGATGAGCGTGGCGAAGGGGATCGTATCGTTAACAGGGCAGGAAAGCCTTAACGGACTTGAAGTGCTCGTGACACCGATCTGGAGCGACGGTAACGGTATGACGGGCTGGACGCGTGACTGCAAAATTGCGTCCGACACGGCGCTCAGACAAGCCTGTGAAGATGTTTTCCGCTTCGACAACAACTGACAGGAGTGGACAATGAATACCGAGCAGCTTATGACGCTCTGTCAGCGCCATCACGCACTGCTACTCGCAAGCGACACCGAGATGATCAGCATTGCGGTGGTGGGTAATCCTGCCTCTGAGCTGATGGAAGCGTTACGCTTCGCCACGCAGAAACGTATTGATATTGAGTGCTGGACGGCTGAACGGATGGAAAAACGGCTTCAGTCCCTCTCATCATCACACCTGCCGGGCATCGTGCCAAACTCAGCCGCTGACGTGCTCAGTACAACCTTGCAGCAGGCAGTAAACCAGCGGGCTTCTGACATCCATATTGAACCGACGGAGCACGGTTACCAGATCCGTTTGCGAATCGACGGTGTTCTCTACCCTCAACCGCCGATCTCTGCCGCCCTCGGGACGACGCTTGCCGCACGCCTGAAGGTGCTGGGTCAACTGGATATTGCGGAGCGCCGCCTGCCGCAGGACGGTCAGTTTACGGTGGAGCTGGCAAGCGTCCCCGTCTCTTTTCGTATCGCAACCCTTCCCTGTAGCGGTGGAGAAAAAATCGTGCTTCGTCTGCTTCACCAGGTACATCAGGCTCTGGAGCTTGAACAGCTGGGGATGAGCGCAGACCAGCAGGCCCGTTTTGCCGGGGCGCTTAACAGCCCTCAGGGGTTGATTCTGGTCACCGGCCCGACCGGTAGCGGGAAAACGGTGACGCTGTACAGCGCGTTACAGGCGCGAAATACCCCTGACGTTAATATTTGCAGCGTGGAAGATCCCGTTGAAATCCCGCTTGCAGGCTTAAACCAGACGCAGATTAATCCGCGTGCGGGGCTGACCTTCCAGAGCGTGCTGCGCGCCCTGCTCAGGCAGGATCCTGACATCATTATGGTAGGTGAAATTCGTGACGGCGAAACGGCAGAAATTGCCATTAAGGCGGCACAAACCGGGCATCTGGTGCTGTCCACCCTCCATACTAATTCGACGACTGAAACGCTGGTACGGCTGCAACAGATGGGCGTCGCGCGCTGGATGATCTCTTCGGCGCTCTCGATGGTGATTGCCCAGCGGCTGGTGCGCCGTTTATGCCCGTACTGCCGACAGGAAGCCAGCCGCCACACCGAATTACCCCGCACGCTGTGGCCCCGGCCGCTTCCTCGCTGGCAACCCACCGGCTGCGATCGCTGCTACCACGGTTTTTATGGTCGCGTAGCCATTTTTGAAGTGCTCGTCATCGACGACACGCTGCGGCAGGCCATCGCCAGCGGAGCAAGCACGGAGGTGATTGGGTCCAGCGCTCGTCAGGCGGGAATGACCTCTTTGTTTGAGCATGGCTGCATGGCCGTAGAGCAAGGGCTGACTACGCTCGAAGAGTTGTTGCGCGTCCTGGGAATGCCCGATGGCTGCTAATTCGCTCTGGCGCTGGCGTGCCCTGACCACCGAGGGGGAGGTGCAAACCGGCACCCTCTGGGCCATCGACCGTAACGCAGCTTACACGGCTCTGGTGCTTAAACAGCTGCACCCGCTGGCGCTAAAACGCTGCCAGCAGCGCCACCGATGGCAGGTGCAGCACTGCTACGATATTTTTCGCCAGCTCGCCACGCTGCTACAGGCCGGACTCACGCTGTCCCAAAGCCTGCACATGCTGGCGGAACAGCATCCTTTGCAGCACTGGCAGGCGCTGCTGCACAGTCTTGCTGATGACCTGAGCGAAGGTTTCGCTCTGTCAGAGGCCATGAAGAAATGGCCAGAGGTGTTTAGCCCCCTTTATGTCTCGATGGTGAAGACGGGTGAGCTGACGGGTAAGCTCGAAGTCTGCTGCCGTCAGCTTGCGCAGCAACAAAAATCCCAGCAGCAGCTCAGTGCAAAGGTGAAGAAAGCGCTGCGCTATCCGCTGATCATCCTGACGCTGGCCGTTTTCGTGGTGCTGGCGATGGTCACGCTGGTTTTGCCTGAGTTTGCTGCAATCTACAAAACGTTCAACACCCCGCTCCCTTTGCTCACGCAGGCAGTCATGGGGCTGGCGGCCTTGGTTCAGGCGCATATCCTCACCCTTTTGGCCCTGCTCGTGGCAATGGTTGTCATCGCCTGTAAGCTGCGGCGGCATCCGCGCTGGCAGTACGTCCTGTTACATGTACCGGTGATGGGCACGCTGATGCGTGGGCAAAAACTGGGGCAAATTTTTACCGTGCTGTCATTAACCCAGCAGGCCGGAATTGCCTTTTTACAAGGACTGGAGAGTGTGGAGGAGACCGTTGAGTGTGGCTACTGGCAGGAGAAACTCCGTGAGATACGCAGCGATATCGAACAGGGGATGCCCGTGTGGTCCTCCTTCCAGAAGGCCTCTGTTTTTACGCCACTGTGTATTCAGCTCATTCGCACCGGAGAAGTGTCGGGTTCACTGGATGTCATGCTGATGAATCTGGCCCGCCATCATACGGAACAGACATTTCAGCAGGCAGACAATCTGGCGGCGCTTCTTGAGCCTTTGCTACTGGTCGTGACAGGTCTGATTATTGGCACGCTGGTGGTGGCAATGTATCTGCCGATTTTCCATCTGGGGGATGCAATGAGCGCGGGGTAACGCTGGCGCACGGACGCGCGCCAGCCGTAGCCGTCAGAGGCTATTGAAAACGCGGTTTTCCTGCTCCTGAACGCGGATAAACGTCGTGCGTTTAGTCAGCTCTTTCAGGCGGGAAGCCCCAACGTAGGTGCAGGCAGAACGCAGTCCGCCGAGGATATCGCGCGCCGTGTTTTCGACCGGACCACGCAGTGGTAGCTTAACGGTTTTGCCTTCCGCCGCACGGTATTTCGCGACACCACCCACGTGACGGGTCATCGCGGATTCAGAGCTCATTCCGTAGAATAGCATGAATTTCTCGCCGTTCTCTTCCACCACGGTACCGCCGCTCTCTTCGTGGCCTGCCAGCATGCCGCCGAGCATCACGAAATCCGCGCCGCCGCCGAAGGCTTTCGCGACATCGCCTGGCATGGTGCAGCCACCGTCGCTGATGATCTGGCCGCCCAGACCGTGCGCAGCGTCAGCGCATTCAATTACCGCAGACAGCTGCGGATAACCCACACCGGTTTTCACGCGCGTGGTGCAAACGGAGCCCGGGCCAATGCCTACTTTCACAATGTCGGCTCCGGAGAGGATCAGCTCTTCACACATTTCACCGGTCACCACGTTGCCCGCGATGATGGTTTTGGTTGGCCAGGCTTCACGCGCCTTGCTGACGAACTGGACGAAATGTTCGGAATAACCATTTGCCACGTCAATGCAGACAAAATTCAGCGCCGGATTGGCGTTCAGGATCTGTTTGGTTTTCTCGAAATCTGCATCAGACGTACCGGTCGAGACCATCACATGCTTCACCACTTCAGCCGAGGCGGAGGCGACAAACGCATCCCACTCTTCAGCGCTGTAGTGTTTGTGTACCGCAGTAAGGATGTCGAATTGCGCCAGTGCGGTCGCCATCTCGAAGGTCCCGACGGTGTCCATGTTGGCCGCGATAATCGGCACGCCAGACCACGTCTGACCGGAATGCTTAAAGGTGAATTGACGTTCGAGTTCAACGTCTGAGCGACTTTTCAGTGTAGAGCGTTTAGGGCGGATAAGAACGTCTTTGAAACCTAACTTCAGATCTTCTTCGATACGCATGTGCGGATTCCTGGGGTTAGAGGCAAATATATTAAAAGCACAACTCCAGTGACGCTATCATACGCACTAATACCTGCTCCGCAAGACTGCGAAATTCTCTTTTTTTACGCTACAATCCTATAAATTTACCTGGTAAAAAGCGGGTAAAGAGAGCTAAACATTGGCTGTTGTAAGTTTGAATTTTAAGCAACTGATTTTAAAACTGAATAATTCCCAGGATCTGATTTAATGGGGTATATCGTCGCATTAACCGGCGGCATCGGTAGTGGTAAAAGCACCGTTGCGCACGCGTTTGCTCGTCTCGGCATCACGATTATCGACGCCGATATCATTGCCCGTCATGTGGTAGAACCCAATACACCCGCCTTAAACGCCATCGAAGCGCATTTTGGTCGCCGTGTGATACAGGCTGACGGCACCCTGAATCGTCGGCAGCTGCGTGAGTGCATATTTTCCGATCCAGCGGAAAAAGCCTGGCTTAATGCCCTGCTCCACCCCATTATCCACCATGAAACTCAGCGACAAATTGCCGCAGCCCGTTCGCCCTATGTGTTGTGGGTCGTCCCGTTACTGGTGGAAAATCAGCTTCAGAATAAAGCAGACAGAACGCTGGTGATTGACGTTTCCCGCGAAACGCAAATCCAGAGAACCATGGCGCGTGACCATGTTTCACGCGAACATGCTGAACAAATTCTTGCCGCACAGGCCACGCGCGAAGCGCGCCTCGCCGTTGCGGATGATGTTATTGATAATAACGGCGCACCAGATGCCATTGCATCGGATGTTGCTCGTCTGCACGCGCAGTATCTGACCTTCGCCGCGCAGGCCGTTGCACAGGAAAAACCATAATGTCGACTCATATCCTTTTTGAGCACCCGCTTAACGAAAAAATGCGTACCTGGCTACGCATAGAATTTCTTATTCAACAGCTTTCACAACATCTGCCTGTCAACGATCACGCCACCGCGCTGCATTTTTTCCGCAACGTGGGCGATCTGCTGGATGTGATTGAACGCGGTGACGTCCGCACTGAGCTGTTGAAAGAGCTGGAGCGCCAGCAGCGTAAATTACAGGCCTGGGCCGAAGTACCGGGCGTGGATCAAAGTCGAATTGACGCTTTACGCCAGCAGCTGAAAAACAGCAGCACGACGCTGATGGCCGCGCCGCGCGTTGGCCAGTTTTTACGAGAGGATCGTCTGATTGCGCTGGTGCGCCAGCGCCTGAGCATACCGGGCGGTTGCTGTAGCTTTGACCTGCCAACGCTGCATATGTGGTTGCACATGCCGCAGGAACAGCGCGATCGCCAGGTGAACAGCTGGCTGGGCAGCCTGGAGCCGATGAATCAGACGTTATCCTTGATCCTCGATCTTGTGCGTAACTCTGCCCCGTTCCGCAAACAAACCAGTCTCAACGGTTTCTATCAGGATAACGGCGACGACGCCGATCTTCTGCGCCTGAATCTGTCTCTTAGCGAGCAGCTTTACCCGCAAATTTCCGGACATAAAAGCCGTTTCGCGATCCGCTTTATGCCGCTGGACAGTGAACATGGCACCGTGCCGGAACGCCTCGATTTTGAACTGGCCTGTTGTTAAGGAGTGCCGATGTCTGACGTAACCACCGTAAACTGCCCAACCTGTGGGAAAACTGTCGTCTGGGGAGAAGTGAGTCCATTTCGCCCATTCTGCTGCAAGCGCTGTCAGCTTATAGACCTGGGCGAATGGGCGGCGGAAGAGAAACGCATTCCGAGCGAAGGCGATCTCTCGGATAGCGATGACTGGAGCGAAAACCAGCAGTAACGTTCAAAGCCTGCTGGCGCTTCGCTTAGCAGGCCTACGGTTGTGCAACCAGCCGGAGTATCACAGGCTCATTGGCGGGCGGGAATTTTTCCGCATCGCTGGCCTGAAGCTCAATCCAGTTACCCGGCTGCCCCTCTTTACCCCACGGTTCACCTTCCCAGCTTTCCACCAGCCAGAACCACAGCGTGATGTGACGATCCGGAAACTGGTACTCCAGCTTATCGAACAGCGTTGCGCCAAGCGGGGTGATCCCCACCTCTTCCTGAAGCTCACGCACCAGCGCCTGCTCCGGCGTTTCACCTGATTCGATTTTCCCGCCGGGGAATTCCCATTTGTTGGCCATGTGCGCATCGGCGGCACGTTGGGTAATGAAGATCTGGTTTTGCGGGTTGCGAATGATCCCGACAGCAATTTGCAGTGTTTTCATCATGTCACTTCCATAAAAAAGGCGCAGATATCTGCGCCTTTTCAGTTTGTTATGTTCTTAGCTCAGACGGCCGTGGCACGCCTTGTATTTTTTGCCGGAACCGCATGGGCACGGATCGTTACGACCAACTTTACGATCGCCCGTCTGCGCTGCGATTGCTGCTGCGGCTTCGCTCTCATCGGTCTGATGGCTCAACTGCTGCATCTGTGCCAGACGCTCAGCTTCTTCACGACGCTGCTGCTCCATCGCTTCCACTTCTTCCGGCATACGCACCTGAACTTTGCTCAGAGTGCTGATAACTTCATACTTCAGCGACTCCAGCATGGCAGCAAACATGGAGAAGGATTCACGCTTGTACTCCTGCTTCGGATCTTTCTGCGCATAACCTCGCAGGTGGATACCCTGACGCAGGTAGTCCATTGCCGCCAGGTGCTCTTTCCACAGGGAGTCCAGGGTCTGCAACATTACGCCTTTCTCGAAGTGACGCATCATCTCTGCGCCAACCACTTCTTCCTTACGCTTGTAGACGTCCAGCGCGGTTTCGTAGATACGCTCGCGCAGGGTCTCTTCGTGCAGCTCAGGCTCTTTGTCCAGCCACTCTTTGATTGGCAGTTCGAGATCGAAGTCGTTTTTCAGACGTTCCTGCAAGCCTTCGATATCCCACATTTCTTCCAGAGACTGCGGTGGAATATGAGCGTCGATAGTGGCTTTGAACACATCTTCGCGAATGCTGTTGATGGTTTCGCTCACGTCGGACACGTCCAGCAGTTCGTTACGCTGGGTGTAGATCGCACGACGCTGGTCGTTGGCAACGTCATCATATTCCAGCAGCTGCTTACGAATATCGAAGTTGCGGCTTTCCACTTTACGCTGGGCGTTGGCAATCGCTTTGGTAACCCACGGGTGCTCGATCGCTTCGCCAGGTTTCATGCCCAGTTTACGCATCATGCCGGACACACGGTCAGAGGCGAAAATACGCATCAGCGCATCTTCCATAGACAGATAGAAGCGGGAAGAACCGGCATCACCCTGACGACCCGCACGACCGCGCAGCTGGTTATCGATACGACGAGATTCGTGACGCTCGGTACCAATGATGTGCAGACCACCGGATGCCAGCACCGCGTCGTGACGCACTTGCCAGTCGGCTTTGATCTGCGCGATTTGCTCTGGGGTTGGGTTTTCCAGCTCCGCCACTTCAGCCTGCCAGCTACCGCCGAGCATAATATCGGTACCACGACCCGCCATGTTGGTGGCGATGGTTACGGCTGCCGGGTAACCCGCCTGCGCAACGATATCTGCTTCTTTAGCGTGGAACTTGGCGTTCAGAACGTTGTGTTTGATGCCTGCTTTAGTCAGCTCGTTAGACACCACTTCGGACTTCTCGATGGAGATGGTCCCCACCAGTACCGGCTGGCCCTTCGCGGTACGTTCGCGAATATCTTCGATGATCGCCTGAATTTTTTCCGCTTCAGTCATGTATACCAGGTCCGGCATATCCTTACGGATCATCGGACGGTTGGTAGGTACTACCACGGTATCCAGCTTATAGATGGAGCTAAACTCAAACGCTTCGGTATCTGCGGTACCGGTCATCCCCGCCAGCTTCTCGTACAGACGGAAGTAGTTCTGGAAGGTGATGGATGCCAGCGTCTGGTTTTCGTTCTGAATATCCACGCCTTCTTTGGCTTCCACGGCCTGGTGCAGGCCATCGGACCAGCGACGTCCCTGCATAGTACGGCCGGTGTGTTCATCGACGATGATGACTTCCCCGTCTTTAACGATGTAGTCAACGTCGCGGGTGAACAGCGCGTGCGCGCGCAGTGCAGCCGTTACGTGGTGCATCAGCATGATGTTGCTCGGGGAGTACAGAGACTCGCCCTCTTCCATAATGCCTTCAGCAACCAGCAGCTCTTCGATTTTCACCAGGCCGCGTTCGGTCAGGTTGACCTGACGCGCTTTTTCATCAACGGAGAAGTGACCTTCACCCTGGAAGGTATCGGAGTCTTCTTTCTCCTGACGCAGCAGGTGAGGAATGATTTTGTCGACTTTACGGTACATCTCGGAGCTGTCTTCGGCAGGGCCGGAGATGATCAGCGGGGTACGCGCTTCATCGATCAGAATGGAGTCAACCTCATCCACCAGCGCATAGTGCAGTTTACGCTGGACGCGCTCTTCCGGGCTGAACGCCATGTTGTCACGCAGGTAGTCGAAGCCGTATTCGTTGTTGGTGCCGTAAGTGATGTCCGCGTTGTAGGCTTCACGCTTGGCAGGTGCCGGCAGGCCGGACATGTTAATGCCCACGGTCATGCCGAGGAATTCGAACAGTGGACGGTTGTTTTCGGCGTCGCGCTGCGCCAGATAGTCGTTGACGGTAACAACGTGAACACCCTTACCCGTCAGCGCATTCAGGTAAGCTGGCAGCGTTGCAGTCAGGGTTTTACCTTCACCGGTACGCATTTCCGCGATGCAGCGCTCGTTGAGCACCATCCCGCCCAGCAGCTGCACGTCGAAGTGACGCATGCCGAACACGCGTTTACTGGCCTCACGTACTACGGCAAAGGCTTCCGGGATCAGGCTTTCTAAGGTTTCGCCTTTCTCCAGACGCGCACGGAACTCCGCGGTTTTTGCTTTCAGTTCATCATCAGAGAGCTTCTCCATCGCCGGTTCCATACCGTTGATGACGTTTACCGCTTTGCGCATGCGGCGCAGGGTACGATCGTTACGACTACCAAAAACTTTGGTTAACAATTTGATTAGCATAATAAATTCTCAAACGCCCCAGTCGGGCAGATAAATTAAGGTATTGAAAAAGGTTAATTTAGCTGAGGCGTTGAGGCCCGGCACGGATGCCGTGAACCTGGCTAATCCATGTCGAAACAGAGAAGGATGCAGGGGAAACAAAATCCGTTTTCGCCGTCTGATTCACGGTCACTGGCGGCTGGTTGTCCTGCGTCAGAAGCGCATTAAGCGTATCGAGCAGAGCAAGGTGCTGAGCCTGGACCGGCAGCGTTTCTTCCGCAACAGGCATCGTCTGCGGCGCCATCGCGAACGACAGATGGCGGATAACCGTGCGAATCGCGTGCTGCTGCCAGTAATCAACGGAGAAATTGGGACGACGGCTGGCTTCAAGCCATGCGAGATTAGTGAAGTTAACCCGTGTGGTGAGATCGTGTTTAGTCGTCGTGGAACGTGCTGGCGTCGCCGCGTCTGCGCTGTTGCTGAGCACAGGCAAGCCGAGACTCGCCGCGACCATCCCCAATAAGAGATGCGGCCAGAAGTAACGTCTGCCAAATTGTCGCCAGCGCGTCAGTATTCCGCTCACTTGCTCCACCACGTTCGCCCGCCAGTGCAGGCTGAGTTTAGTTATTCTTTTTTAGCGCCCAGATATTACCACTAAAGCCAATACACGGCAGCAGGAATGACACCTTGCAGCAGGTAAAAACGGTCAATAATGCAGCGAACACACCGTTATTCGGCACCCGACACAGGCCAGGGGTGAAAGGGACAAATTAAAGAAGGGCAGAAATAAAAACGACTGGCTTCCCTGGTCGGAGAGAGTACCAGGTGAACCAGTCGCTTTTCTTACGAAACGGGTTTAACCGTTACGCCAGGACCATAGTCGGTGCTTTGAACGCCAGCGGCAGTTCAGCTTCGTCTTCGAAGGTCACATATTCCCAGGCTTCCTGTTTTGCCAGGACGGCCTGCAACAGTTTGTTGTTCAGTGCATGACCGGATTTAAACGCGGTAAAGGCACCAATGATGTTGTGACCACACATGAAGAGGTCGCCGATCGCGTCCAGCATTTTGTGACGAACAAATTCATCTTCAAAACGCAGGCCGTCTTCGTTCAGTACGCGATAATCGTCAACAACGATGGCACAATCGAAGCTGCCGCCCAGGCACAGGCCGCGGGATTGCAGATATTCGATATCACGCATAAAGCCGAAGGTACGTGCTCGGCTGATCTGGCGCATGAACGCATCCGCAGAGAAGTTCATCGCATAGCGCTGGGTGCTGGAGTCAATCGCCGGATGGTTAAAATCGATGGTGAAGTCCAACGAAAAACCATTGTACGGTTTGAATTCAGCCCATTTGTCGCCATCTTCGACGCGAACGGTCTCTTTAATGCGAACAAATTTCTTCGCGCAGTTCAGTTCTTCGATGCCGGCATCCAGCAACAAATAAACGAACGGAGCAGCACTCCCGTCCATGATCGGGATTTCTGGCGCATCGACTTCAACCATAATGTTGTCGATACCCAGACCCGCCAGGGCGGCGTTCAGGTGCTCTACGGTAGAAATCCGCACGTCATGCTCGTTCACCAGACAAGTACAGAGCATAGTATCACGCACAGATTTGGCATCGGCCGGAAAATCTACCGGTGGATTCAAGTCGGTGCGACGATAGATGACCCCGGTATTGGCCGGCGCAGGGCGTAACGTCAGTGTGACTTTCTTGCCGGTATGTAAACCGACACCCGTCGCCTGAACGATACGTTTAAGTGTCCTTTGTTTGATCATCGTATAATCTCGCCAAATTAACTATCCAACCGAGAGTGTATATCACTAACGGTGGGCCAGTTTAGCACAAAGAGCGCAAATCCCCAAATTCCAGCCAATTCTTAGTCAGCTTGCTTACGCAGGAACGCCGGGATATCCAGATAATCTGGCTCTTTTGCCGTTTGTGGAGTCGGGTCGTTCACCACTTTCGCAGCGGGTTTTTGCTCCTGAGTCAGAGGCGCCATACCGTGCTGCTGGTAACGATCCATAACCGGCTGCTGAGTCTGTTTGTTAGTCACCAGGGTGATCTCAGGACGCTTGTCCATACCGATACCGGTGGCCACAACGGTCACACGCAGTTCGTCGTTCATTTCCGGATCAAGGGAGGTACCGATAACGACGGTCGCGTTGTCAGAGGCGAATGCACGGATGGTGTTACCCACGGTTTCGAACTCATCCAGACGCAGGTCAAAGCCAGCGGTAATGTTGACCAGCACGCCGCGCGCGCCAGACAGATCGATATCTTCCAGCAGTGGAGAGGAGATCGCCATTTCAGCAGCTTCTTCCGCACGGTCTTCGCCGCTCGCCACGCCAGAGCCCATCATCGCGTAGCCCATCTCGGACATCACGGTACGAACGTCTGCAAAGTCGACGTTCATCAGGCCAGGACGGGTAATCAGTTCAGCAATACCCTGAACCGCGCCTTTCAGCACGTCGTTTGCCGCGCCAAAGGCGTCCAGCAGAGAGATACCGCGACCCAGCACTTTCAGCAGCTTGTCGTTCGGAATGGTAATCAGAGAGTCCACGTGCTTGGACAGCTCGGTGATACCCTGCTCCGCGAAAGCCATACGCTTCTTACCTTCAAAGTTGAAAGGCTTGGTCACGACAGCAACGGTCAGAATACCTAAATCTTTAGCGACTTCCGCCACAACGGGTGCTGCACCGGTACCTGTACCGCCGCCCATACCCGCTGCGATGAAGACCATGTCTGCACCGTCCAGTGCAGCGCGCAGCGCTTCACGATCTTCTTCAGCCGCGTTGCGGCCCACTTCCGGGTTAGCCCCTGCTCCCAGACCTTTGGTGATGCCACCACCGATCTGAATCGTCTGGCCAACAGCCGTTTTACGCAGCGCCTGCGCATCGGTGTTCACCGCGAAGAATTCAACACCTTCGATGCGCTCGCGCACCATGTGCTCTACGGCGTTACCGCCGCCGCCACCGACGCCGATGACTTTAATCACCGCGTCGTTGGTTAATTCCATAGGTTCAAACATAATCTCTCTCTCCGTTGTGCCTGTCGCCCGAGACCGCTAATTCTCTCCGGTCTCTTAAAAAAATTAAAATTCTTTTCGCAGCCAGGTGTTAAGTCGTTTGACCCACGACCCCACCGAGACGCGTTTTTCCACCTCTGCCTCACCACTTAAATGGGACTCTTTCCCGTAGTGCAGCAGGCCCACCGCCGTTGAATAGTACGGCTCCTGGGCATAATCCGTTAAACCGGTGATATTCAGCGGCGCACCGATACGCACCTGCGTATGGAACACGCGCTGAGCGCAGGCCGCAAGACCTTCAATTTGCGCTGCCCCGCCGGTTAATACAATCCCCGCCGCGAGATGATGTTTCACACCCTGCTGGCGAAGCTGTTCCTGTAACTGCAAAATCTCTTCGTTGACCAGGTTGAGCAGCTCGGTATAACGCGGCTCAATTACCTCTGCCAGCGTCTGGCGTTGCAGGCTGCGCGGCGGTCGACCGCCTACGCTCGGCACTTCAACGCTCTCGTCTTTGCCGACGATAGAGCCCAGCGCGCAACCATGGCGCACTTTAATCGCCTCTGCATCGCTCGGTGGCGTACCAAAAGCGTAAGCAATATCGCTGGTCACGACGTTCCCTGCGTACGGGATCACTTTGGTGTGGCGTAACGCACCGCCGGTATAGACAGCCATGTCCATTGTACCACCACCAATATCGACCACACAGACGCCCAGTTCACGTTCGTCTTCGGTCAGCACGGAATAGCTCGCGGCAAGTCCGGCGAAAATGAGTTGGTCAACTTTCAGGCCACAACGTTCAACGGCTTTTACAATGTTCTTCGCCATATCGTTGTGACATGTGATCAGGTGCACTTTTGCCTGCATACGCACGCCCGACAGACCGACCGGATTCTTGATGCCTTCCTGGTAGTCGATCGCGTATTCCTGCGGGATCACATGCAGCACACGGTGCTCGTCGCGAACACGCACGGATTTCGCCGTGTGGACAACGTTCTCAACGTCTTCCTGCGTCACTTCTTCTTCGGAAATCGGCACCATACCGATTTCATTCTGGCAGCTGATATGCTTACCAGAAAGGGCCAGATAGACAGAGGAAATTTGGCAATCTGCCATCAATTCAGCCTGGTCGATGGCGCGCTGAACGCATTTCACCACCGACTCAAGGTCGTTTACCCCACCTTTATCCATACCACGGGAGGGGCAGCTGCCCACGCCAATGATATTGACCATACCGTCGGGCAGAACTTCCCCTACCAAAGCGGCAACCTTCGCGGTGCCAATCTCCAGTCCTACTACCAATTTTCTGTCCGTCGACTTGATCATTGTTGTTCTGCCTGTACCTGTGCCTGATTTTGTTGCTGATTAGGTTCCTCGACCGGAGCCGGCTCCCAACCGACTGCTGCGCCTGAGTCATAGCGCAAATCAACGTAGCTTATCCGTTTGCCATCCGTCTGCGCCTGCTGCTGTAAAACCGGGTAAAGTTCTACAAAACGCGCCAGACGTTTCATTGTATCGCCGCGGCCAAGGTTGAGCTTGATGCCATTCGTTAAGGTCAACTGCCAGGAACGGCGCGCCGTCATCGCAGCATCTTTTAACGTAAAGCGATCCTTAGCCAGCACCTGCCCCATCTCACGAAAACCCTGCAATACTTCGTTTTCGCTGCCTTCCGGCCCATACAACATCGGTAAATTCTGCTTGTTGACACGATCGCTCGGGACGCTGAACGAATTTCCGTCTACATCAACCATATGCTGATCATTCCAACGCGCAATCGGCACATATTCAACCAGATGAATCTTCAATTCATCAGGCCATTGCTTTCTGACACTTGCCTGTTTTATCCACGGCAGACGTTCAATCTGACTCTGAATAATGTTGACGTCCTGCGTCATAAAGGTGCCAGGCGACCCAAGCGCCAGAATCGACTGGCGAATATCATCGTTACGCGTGTAGTGTCGCTCCCCGGTCACCACCAGCTTTGAAAGCGGCAACCGCTGCGCATCTTCCATCCAGCCCAGCACCATCCAGCCGCTGATAAACACGGTGCACAGCACCCCGAGCAGGAAGATGATCCCTGCAAGACGCGTTCCATTACTCCGGCGCGAAGAGGAATATTCTTCTTCGTCATCGCGGTTGCGCGTGTTCAATGCAGCCTGAGACATATCAGCCCGCCTGGTCCAAAATACGTACAACTAATTGCGAGAAGCTCATTCCCGCCTGACGCGCCGCCATCGGCACAAGGCTATGGCTGGTCATACCCGGAGACGTGTTTGCTTCCAGCAGATAAAATTGCCCGTCACCGTCAAGCATTACGTCAATGCGTCCCCAGCCACGACATCCCAGAACATTCCACGCTTTAAGCACCAGAGACTGTAATTCGGCTTCACGCTCTGCTTCAAGACCCGCTGGGCAGAAATATTGCGTCTCATCAGAGAGATACTTCGCCTCATAATCATAGAAGACTCCGGCGGGTTGGATGCGAATTGACGGTAAAATTTCTTCGCCAAGCATCGCGACGGTAAATTCCGGCCCGCTAAGCCATTTTTCAATCAGAACTTCTTCATCATGTTGAAATGCCAGTGCTAAAGCGTCAGCCAAATCTACAGCTTTATCAACTTTGGACATTCCCACGCTCGACCCTTCACGGCTCGGCTTAACAATAACCGGTAAGCCCAGTGCCGCAATGCGTGTATTAACGCTGTCCGACAGACCCAATTCATATTCACGACGCGTCAGTGCAACCCATGGCGCAACGGGCAGGCCCGCGCCCTGCCACAGCAGTTTGCTGCGCAGTTTATCCATGGAGATGGCGGATGCCATCACGCCGCTGCCGGTGTACGGTATACCGATCAGCTCCAGCAGCCCCTGCAACGTGCCGTCTTCACCACCGCGGCCGTGCAACGCGATGAAGGCTTTATCGAAGCCCATCGCTTTCAGCTGCGTGACGTCCACCTCTTTCGGATCAACCGGATGCGCGTCCACGCCACCTTCACGCAGGCCCGCCAGCACGGCAGCGCCCGAATTCAGAGAAACCTCGCGTTCGGCGGAAGTGCCGCCAAACAGGACAGCAATCTTATCAGCCATGACGCTCGTCCTCCTGAGTTTGCGGCTTCAGTTTGATTTCAGCTAAGGTACGGGCGATTTTGCCGATATTTCCCGCGCCCTGAATCAGGATCAGATCGTTACCCGTCAGGACCGGGGCAAGCATTTCAGCCACCTGCGCCGGGTCGGGAACCAGAATAGGATCCACTTTACCGCGTCCACGGATGGTACGACATAAAGAACGACTGTCCGCACCCGGAATCGGCGTTTCACCCGCAGCATAAACATCCAGCATCAGCAGGGTATCAACCTGAGAAAGGACGTTGGCAAAATCGTCATACAGATCGCGGGTACGCGTGTAACGGTGCGGCTGGAAGATCATGACCAGATTCTTTTCCGGCCAACCCGCACGTGCCGCTTTGATGGTTGCGTCCACTTCCGTCGGATGGTGACCGTAGTCATCCACCAGCATCGCAGACCCTGGCTTACCGTTTACCGGCTCCAGTGGGAATTCACCGAGGAAGTCGAAACGACGGCCCGTCCCCTGGAAGCTCTCCAGTGCACGCAGGATCGCTTCATCGTCAATGCCTTCTTCTGTCGCAACAGCCACCGCCGCCGCCGCATTCAGGGCGTTGTGACGTCCCGGCGCGTTCAGGGTGACATGCAGCAGGTCTTTATCCTGACGCGCGAGGGTGAAATGCCCCTGCGCACCGATCTGTTTGTAATCTTCTACGCGTACATCCGCGTCTTCGCTGAAGCCGTAAGTCGTAATTTGACGCCCGACGCGCGGCAGCAGTTCGCGAATAACCGGATCGTCCACGCACATCACCGCACGGCCATAGAACGGCAGGTTGTGCAGGAAGTTAATAAAGGTCTGCTTTAAGTTCTCGAAGTCACCCTGGTAAGTGTCCATATGGTCAGCTTCGATGTTGGTGACGATCGCCACCATCGGCTGTAGATGCAGGAACGACGCGTCGCTCTCATCCGCTTCCGCAATCAGATAACGGCTATGGCCCAGACGCGCATGCACGCCAGCGGCTTTCACCAGACCACCGTTAACGAACGTCGGGTCGAGACCCGCTTCCGCATAAATGCTGGAGACCATCGCTGTTGTGGTGGTTTTACCGTGCGTGCCGGCCACCGCAATGCCGTGACGGAAACGCATCAGTTCCGCCAGCATTTCCGCGCGACGGATCACCGGAATGCGCGCCTCATGCGCCGCAACGATTTCCGGGTTATCCGCGGAGATAGCGCTGGACACCACAACCACGCTCGCATCGCTCACGTTTTCCGGGCGATGATTGAAATAGATAGTCGCCCCCAGCGACGCCAGCTGCTGCGTAACAGGGTTTGGCGCCAGGTCAGACCCGCTGATCTGATAGCCTTCGTTAGCTAACACTTCGGCAATACCGCCCATGCCAGCACCACCGATGCCGACAAAGTGAATGTGCCGGACGCGACGCATCTCGGGCACGATAGAACGCAGTTTTGCCAGTTGTTGTGTATTCATTCTCTAAACGCCATCGACTACTTCAAAAAAATCGTGCAGCGCAACACGCGCTGCGAGAATTATGCCTGGGCTGCCAGGCTCACTTCTTTTGCCACCCGTTCCGTTGCATCCGGGATAGCGGTCGCGCGTGCGCGTTGCGCCATCTCCAGTAATACATCCCGGTTCCAGCCCGCCAGGGTAGTGGCGACCGCATCAGCGGTAAATTGTGGCTGCTCAAAAATCTTCGCGGCACCCGCTTTTTCAAGCGGCAGCGCATTCCAGTACTGCTGTCGGTCTTTGTGCTGGAACGGCACAAACAGCGCCGGTAAACCGGCGGCGGCGATTTCGCTCACCGTCAGCGCGCCCGAGCGACAGACCACGACATCGGCCCATGCATAGGCTGCGGCCATATCATCAATAAATTCAGTTACTTTATGCTGCGGCTGACCTTCCTGCGCGTAGGCCTGCTCAACGGTCTGCTGAGCGCCCTTCCCGCTCTGGTGCCAGATGGTCACTGCATCACCCAGTTTTGCCGCAACCTGCGGCATCGTCTGGTTTAAAATACGCGCGCCCTGGGAACCGCCGACGACCAGCACCCGCACCGGCCCTTCACGACCCGCCAGACGCGTATCTGGCAGCGGCAGCGCCAGCACGTCCACACGTACCGGATTCCCTACGACATCCGCTTTCGGGAATGCCCCGGGGAAGGCCTGCATAACTTTGGTGGCGATTTTTGCCAGCCATTTGTTGGTCAAACCGGCAATACCGTTCTGCTCATGCAGAACAACGGGGATCCCTAATGACCACGCCGCCAGTCCGCCAGGGCCGGAAACGTAACCGCCCATGCCCAGAACGACGTCAGGCTTAAAGCGCTTCATGATGGCGCGCGCCTGACGCCAGGCATTGAAAATGCGCACCGGCGCCAGCAGCAGCGCCTTGATCCCTTTGCCACGAAGGCCGGAAATACGAATAAAGTCGATCTCGATACCGTGCTTAGGTACCAGGTCGGCTTCCATGCGGTCTGCGGTTCCCAGCCAGCGTACCTGCCAGCCCTGTTCCATTAAATGGTGCGCAACCGCCAGCCCCGGGAACACGTGTCCACCGGTACCGCCTGCCATCACCATTAACCGCTTAGGTTGATTCATCGTGAACCTCGTGTAAACGCCTGAGCTTTCTCCAGACGCGTTTCATAATCTATGCGTAACAAAAACATGATGGCCGTCGACATGATCAACAGACTCGAACCACCATAACTGATCAACGGTAACGTCAGACCTTTAGTCGGCAACATACCCGCTGCCGCCCCAACGTTTACCAGTGCCTGGAAGCTAAACCAGATACCAATTGAGCAGGCCAGGAAACCGGAGAAGCGGTGATCGATCTCCAGCGCTTTCCGGCCAATCGACATGGCGCGGAAAGCGACGAAGAATACCATTAATAGCGCCAATACCACACCGATATAACCCAGTTCTTCCCCAATAATGGAGAAGATGAAGTCGGTGTGCGCCTCCGGTAAATACTCCAGTTTTTGTACCGAGTTGCCCAGGCCTTGACCCCAGACTTCGCCGCGGCCAAACGCCATCAGCGACTGAGTCAGCTGGTAACCGCTGCCGAACGGATCTTCCCATGGGTTCCAGAACGAAGTCACACGGCGGATACGGTAGGGTTCGGCGAGGATCAGCAGCACCACCGCCGAAATCCCCATCCCGATGATGGCAATGAACTGCCACAGTTTTGCGCCCGCCAGGAACAGCATCGCCAGCGTAGTGACAAACAGTACGACTACCGTACCGAGGTCGGGCTGCGCCAGCAGCAGGATCGCGAGGACCAGAATCACGCCCATCGGTTTTAAGAAGCCACGAAGGTTGTTACGAACTTCGTCAACTTTACGCACCAGGTAGTTAGCCAGGTAGCAGAACAACGACAGTTTGGTGAACTCCGCGGGCTGAATACGCAGTGGCCCAAAGGCAATCCAGCGTGATGCCCCGTTAACGGAGCTCCCGACAACCAGCACGATCAACAGCATGATGATTGAGGCGATGAGCATGGCCGTACTGTGCCGCTGCCAGAACGACATTGGCAGGCGTAAGGTGATCAGCGCCAGGCAGAACGCGAGAATGATGTAAAGCCCGTCACGCTTGGCAAACAGGAACGGGTCGTTTGCCAGACGCTGTCCGACAGGCATTGACGCCGAGGTGACCATAATAAAGCCGATCGCTGCCAGCCCCAGCGTGAGCCAGAACAGCGTGCGGTCGTACATGATCAGGCTGTCGGAATCTTTATCCCGTGAAGCCATCACCCAGCCTTTCAGCGCCGTAAACAGCCATACCAGGATACCAAATCCTGGCAGGCGCGGCATTTTCAGGCGAGGGAGAGATAAACGCATCAGCCTAACTCCTTCGCCAGGCGGGTAAAGACATCACCCCGCTGTTCGAAATTCTTGAATTGATCGAGGCTGGCACAGGCTGGTGAGAGCAGCACCATATCGCCGGGCTTCACGCGTGGGGCAATAAGACGCATCGCCTGCTCCATGGTCTCGGTTTGCTCGGCGACCTCAGGACGCAACGCCGCCAGCTCGCTACCATCGCGGCCAAAGCAATACAGGCGCACGTTATCACCGTTGAGGTACTGCTTCAGCGAGGAGAAGTCAGCCGATTTACCGTCGCCGCCCAGCAGCAGGTGCAGCGTGCCATCAACGTGCAGACCGTTCAGTGCCGCCTCGGTGCTACCCACGTTGGTCGCTTTGGAATCGTTAATCCAGCGTACGCCGTTGTGCTCCAGCGCAAGCTGGAACCGGTGCGCCAGGCCGGTAAAGGTGGTCAGCGCCTTCAGGCTTGAAGATCGCGGCAGGCCAACGGCATCCGCCAGCGCCAGCGCCGCCAGAGCATTGGTGTAGTTATGCTGGCCGGAGAACATCATCTCTTTCACGTTCAGCACTTTCTCACCTTTCACGCGTAGCCAGGTTTCGCCCTGCTGACGGTTAAGGTGATAGTCACCCATATTAATACCAAAGCTAATGCAGCGATCGTCTGCGCCGCGCACCGGCATGGTGAGTGCATCATCGGCATTCACCACGCAAACTTTGGCATTTTCATAAACGCGCAGTTTGGCCGCACGGTATTGCTGCAAGCCGAACGGGTATCTGTCCATATGATCTTCGGTGACGTTTAGGATCGTCGCCGCCGCCGCATGCAGGCTTGAAGTGGTTTCCAGCTGGAAGCTGGAAAGCTCAAGGACGAACAGCTCGCACCCTTTATCAAGCAGCATCAGAGCGGGCAGACCAATGTTACCGCCCACGCCGACATTTTTGCCCGCCGCCTTCGCCATTTCCCCCACCAGCGTGGTGACGGTGCTTTTACCGTTTGAACCGGTAATGGCGACGATCGGCGCCTGCGCCTCCCGGCAGAACAGTTCGATATCGCCGACAATCTCAACGCCTGCATCCGCGGCGGCGCTCAGGGAAGGATGCGCCAGCGCCATACCGGGGCTGGCAACAATCAGATCGGCGGCCAGCAGCCACTCATCATTCAGACCACCCAGGTGGCGTTCAACCTGCTCCGGCAGCTTGTCCAGACCCGGCGGAGAGACGCGCGTATCCATCACGCGCGGCGTCACGCCACGCGCAAGGAAAAAGTCCACGCAGGAGAGGCCGGTGAGGCCCAACCCGATGATAACGACTTTTTTGCCCTGGTAATCTGCCATGATTAACGTACCTTCAGCGTTGCCAGGCCAATCAGCACCAGCATCAGCGAAATAATCCAGAAGCGCACAATGACGCGCGGCTCCGGCCAGCCTTTCAGTTCATAGTGGTGGTGAATCGGTGCCATACGGAAGATGCGCTGACCGCGCAGCTTGAAGGAACCGACCTGCAAAATCACCGACAGCGTCTCAACCACAAACACACCGCCCATGATTACCAGCAGGAACTCCTGACGCAGCAGCACGGCGATAATACCCAGTGCGCCGCCCAGCGCCAGTGAACCGACGTCGCCCATAAAGACCTGCGCCGGATAGGTGTTGAACCACAGGAAGCCCAGCCCCGCCCCGACAATCGCCGTACAGACGATCACCAGTTCCCCCGCGTGTCGCAGGTACGGAATGTGCAGGTAATTTGCAAAGTTCATGTTACCGGTCGCCCAGGCTACCAGCGCAAAACCGCCCGCGACAAACACGGTTGGCATGATGGCCAGGCCATCCAGACCATCGGTCAGGTTGACGGCGTTGCCGGTACCGACGATCACAAAGTAAGCCAGCAAAATGTAGAACAGCCCCAGCTGCGGCATCACGTCTTTGAAGAACGGCACCACCAGCTCGGTAGCCGGGGTGTCTTTTCCTGCCAGGTAAAGGGCAAAGGCCACGCCCAGCGCAATCACCGACATCCAGAAATACTTCCAGCGGGCGATCAAACCTTTGGTGTCTTTGCGTACGACTTTG
Organism: Enterobacter sp. CRENT-193; assembly: GCF_002787395.1. Classification (NCBI taxonomy): domain Bacteria; kingdom Pseudomonadati; phylum Pseudomonadota; class Gammaproteobacteria; order Enterobacterales; family Enterobacteriaceae; genus Enterobacter; species Enterobacter sp. CRENT-193. The sequence continues at coordinate 4,811,724 of NZ_CP024812.1, forward strand.
CGGTAGTCATCAACAAAACCGATGATCCCGTAGCCAACCAGAACGGTCAGCACGCACCAGACGTAGGGGTTAGACGGATACGCCCACAGCAGCACGGACACCACAATCGCGGTCAGGATCATGATCCCGCCCATGGTCGGCGTACCCCGCTTGCTGAAGTGCGATTCCGGACCGTCGTTGCGCACAACCTGGCCGAAAGAGAGTTTTTGCAGACGGGCAATCATGCGCGGGCCCATCCACAGCGAGATGAACAGCGCAGTCAGCAGGCTGACGATGGCACGAAACGTCAGATAGGAAAAGACGTTAAAGCCTGAGTAATATTTGACCAAATGTTCGGCCAGCCAAACTAACATGTCCCGTTCTCCTGTAATGCGTGCACAACCTCTTCCATGGCGGCACTACGTGAACCTTTAACTAAAACAGTCACAATCTGTTTTTCTGTAATCAATGCCTTCAGGCGTTCGATCAGTGCAGATTTATCGGCAAAATGTTCGCCAACTTCACTGGCATCGGAAATGGCCTTGCTCAGCGGGCCTGCGCTCAATACGCGGTCAAGCCCGGCGGCTTTCGCCGCTTCACCCACCTGAACATGGCAGGCTTCGCTTTCATCACCCAGCTCGGCCATATCGCCCACAACCATCACGCGATAGCCCGGCATTTCAGACAAGACCTGTACGGCCGCTGTCATTGAGCCAACGTTAGCGTTGTAGGAGTCATCCAACAGGAGTTTGTTTTCAGCCAGCTGGATCGGGAACAGACGCCCCGGCACGGCTTTTAAATTTGCCAGGCCTGCTTTGATCGCCGCGTGTGAGGCACCTACCGCCATTGAGAGCGCTGCCGCAGCAAGCGCATTGGCGATGTTATGACGACCCGGCAGGGGCAGCAGCACGTCGATGTCGCCCGTTGGGGTTGTGAGGGTGAACTCGGTACCGTGTGACGTCACATGAATGTTGGTCGCCGAAAAATCACTGTTTGCCGCATTCGGTGAGAAGCGCCAGGTTTTACGTGAACCAATGATGCTCTGCCAGTTCAGCCAGTCGTTGTTATCGGCATTCATAATGGCGATGCCGTCATCCGGCAGGCCGGTATAAATTTCACCTTTCGCTTTCGCCACACCGGCCAGAGAACCAAAACCTTCAAGATGTGCCGCCGCCAGGTTATTCACCAGCGCCGCTTCCGGACGGGTCAGGCTCACGGTCCAGGCGATTTCGCCCTGATGGTTAGCCCCTAACTCAATCACCGCATATTCATGCTCGTGGGTCAGGCGCAGCAGCGTCATCGGCACACCGATGTCATTATTAAGGTTGCCCGCCGTATAAAGCGTGTTACCGCACTGGCTAAGGATCGCCGCCGTCATCTCTTTAACGGAGGTTTTGCCCGACGAGCCCGTCAGTGCCACGACGCGTGTTGGCACCTGCTGGCGAACCCATGCCGCCAGCTCGCCAAACGCCAGGCGCGTATCTTTCACCACAATCTGCGGCAAATCGATATCGAGCTTACGACTGACCAGCAGCGCGCCCGCGCCGTTATCTTTAGCCTGTTGCGCAAAATCGTGGGCGTCAAAACGTTCACCCTTCAGCGCCACAAACAGGCAGCCCGCCGTCACCTTACGGGTGTCGGTGGTTACAGCCTCGATGGTCAGATCCTGACCATGCAGCATCCCCTGCAATACCGCAGCGGCCTGGCTTAACGTAATGCTAATCATGCCACCACTCCCAGCAGACGCGCTGCCGTCACGCGGTCGGAGTAATCCAGACGACGATTGCCGACAATCTGATAATCTTCATGACCTTTACCGGCCAGCAGAACCACATCGTTCTCCTGCGCCTGCATAATGGCGTTAGTCACGGCCTCCGCACGGCCTTCGACCACGCGCGCACGTCCCGCATCCAGCATGCCCGCCAGAATGTCGTTGATAATGGCCCGCGGCTCTTCGGTACGCGGGTTGTCATCGGTTACCACGGGAATATCCGCGAACTGCTCAGCGATGGCGCCCATCAGCGGACGTTTGCCCTTGTCGCGATCGCCACCGCAGCCAAACACGCACCAGAGCTTGCCAGCGCAGTGCAGACGCGCCGCTTCCAGCGCTTTTTCCAGCGCATCCGGCGTGTGGGCGTAATCCACAACCACCGTCGGCTTGCCCGGCGCGCTAAACACTTCCATGCGGCCACAGACCGGTTGCAAACGCTCAGCCGTTTTCAGCAGATCCGCCATCGGGTAACCCAGCGCCAGCAGCGTCGCCAGCGCCAGCAGCAGGTTACTGACGTTAAAGGCCCCCATCAGGCGGCTTTCAATTTCACCTTCGCCCCAGGTGGAAGCGAAGCGGATCGTCGCCCCACTATCGTGGTAGTTCACCTCGACCGCCTTCAGCCAGCGGCCGCGGCAGTTCGGATTAATGCGATCTTCCATCGACACCGCCACCGCATCTGGCAGTTTTTCCAGCCAGCGGCGACCGACTTCGTCGTCGGCGTTAATGATCGCCTGCCCGTGGTGGTGAGTGGAATAAAGCAGCCATTTCGCCGCTTCGTAGTGCTCCATATCACCATGATAATCAAGGTGATCGCGGCTCAGGTTAGTAAAGACAGAGGCAGCAAATTTCAGGGCCGCCACGCGATGTTGTACCAGACCATGGGAAGAGACTTCCATCGCAGCGAAGGTCGCCCCCTGCTCAGCGAGGCCCGCCAGCACACGCTGCACGTCAACCGCCGAGCCTGTAGTGTTTTCCGTCGGGCTTACTTTGCCCAGAAGACCGTTCCCCACCGTGCCCATGACGGCACCGGTTTCGCCCAGCAGCTGCGCCCACTGCGCCATCAGCTGAGTGGTGGTGGTTTTTCCGTTGGTTCCTGTCACGCCAACCAGCTGTAACTGGTCGGAAGGTTCGTTGTAAAAACGTCCTGCCAGCGCGGAGAGACGCTCATTCAGCTGGCTGAGATAGATGACCGGCACGCCGTGCATTTCACGGATCTCACCGTCTGTTGCCTCATCTTTGGCCTCAGCAATAATGGCAGCAACACCTTGCGCAATCGCCTGCGGGATATAACGACGCCCGTCCGCCTGATGACCCACCACTGCCACAAAAAGATCGCCAGAAGCCGCTACGCGGCTGTCCAGTACCATCTCTCGCAGTGCTCGCGCAGGTAGCATAGGCACCCACGGAGCAAGAAGGTCGCGCAAATTACGATCTGCCACCTGTTCCCTCGCCTTGATTAATTACAAATTCACTTTTTTCGCCCGTCGCCAGCGCATCCGGTTCAATGTTCATGGTGCGCAACACGCCGCCCATAATAGCCCCGAACACAGGCGCGGAGACGGCGCCGCCGTAGTATTTACCCGCCTGCGGATCGTTGATGACGACCACCAGTGCAAAACGCGGATTGCTTGCAGGCGCTACGCCTGCGGTATAGGCAATGTATTTGTTGATATAGCGGCCGTCCGGCCCCACTTTTTTCGCTGTACCGGTTTTAATGGCGATACGATAGCCCTTAATTGCGGCCTTCACGCCGCCACCGCCAGGTAACGCGACGCTTTCCATCATATGCACGACGGTACGAACGATAGATTCCGGGAAAACACGTTCCCCCGGAACCGGTGGATCAACTTTGGTGATCGACAGCGGACGATAAATGCCATAGCTGCCAATCGTTGCGTAGACTCGCGCTAACTGTAAGGGAGTTACCATTAGCCCGTAGCCGAAAGAGAAGGTGGCCCTCTCTATGTCAGACCACCGTTGTTTTTGAGGATATAAGCCACTGCGTTCTCCGACCAACCCCAAATTGGTCGCCTTTCCCAGCCCAAAACGTGAGTAAGTATCTACTAACGCTGAGGACGGCATCGCTAACGCCAGTTTTGACACACCGACGTTACTCGACTTCTGTAAGACCCCGGTCAGGGTCAGTTCGCTGTAACGTGCCACGTCTTTGATTTCGTGACCGTTAATTCGATAAGGGATCGTATTCAGAACGGTATTTTCGTTGACGATGCCTCGCTGTAGAGCCGTCATCACCACCATGGGTTTTACGGTCGAACCGGGTTCAAACACATCGGTGATGGAGCGGTTACGCATTGCATCTTTTGCTGTACCGGCAAAATTATTCGGGTTGTATGAGGGGCTACTGGCCATCGCCAGCACTTCACCTGTCGCCACATCCACCAGCACGGCGCTGCCCGATTCCGCCTTGTTAAACGCGACGGCGTTGTTCAGCTCACGATAGACCAGCGCCTGCAAGCGTTCATCAATACTCAGGGCCAGGTTGTGCGCGGCCTGGCTGTCTGTCGAGGAAATGTCTTCAATGACGCGACCATAGCGGTCTTTACGCACGATTCGCTCGCCAGGCTGGCCGGTAAGCCACTTGTCGAAGCTTTTTTCAACGCCCTCAATCCCCTGGCTATCCACGTTGGTAAAGCCAATCAGGTGCGCGGTGACTTCGCCGGAAGGATAGTAACGGCGGGATTCTTCCCGCAGATGAATGCCCGGCAGCTTCAGTTTCTTAATGTAGTCAGCCATGTCAGGGTTCACCTGACGAGCAAGATAGATGAAGCGCCCTTTCGGGTTGGCGTTAACGCGTGACGCCAGCTGATCCAGCGGCATTTTCAACGCGTCTGATAGTGCCTTCCAGCGGTTATCAAGGGTGATCCCGCCTGCGTCGTGCAGCTCTTTCGGATCGGCCCAGATCGCCTTCACCGGCACGCTCACCGCCAGCGGGCGGCCGGAGCGGTCGGTGATCATCCCACGAGAGGTAGAAACTTCCTGCACGCGCAGAGAACGCATATCACCCTGACGTACCAGCATGTCAGGCGCGATGATTTGTAGCCACGCCACGCGTCCCAGCAGGAAACCCAGCGCCAGTAAAATGCAGCCGCAAAGCAACGCAAAACGCCAACTGACAAAGTTGGCCTGTTCTTCCTGGCGTTTTGGTTTTAGCGTTTTTGCCGCTGCTTTCATGCGTCGCGTTTTCCCTTATTTTTGTACTACGATATTTTCCTGCGAAGGATCAACATGCTGTAATTGCAGTTTTTCCGTTGCGATCCGTTCAACCCGGCTGTGATCGCCGAGCGCGTTTTCTTCAAGGATCAGATTTCGCCATTCAATATCCAGCGCATCGCGTTCCAGTACCATCTGTTCGCGCTGCGCAGTTAATAAACGGGTATGGTGAGCGGTGGTGACCACCATGACTGCCGTCACAATGATGCAAATGAACAAGCAGAGTGGCAGCTTCCCAAACCGCAAAAGATCGTCGCCGATCACGCCAGGCAAGGCATGGCGCTCGTTGCTTCCTAACGATCCCTTAACTTTGCTTAGGGTCTCTGTCACTCTGCTGATCATGCGTTCGTCCTCTCTGCAATACGCAGCACTGAACTACGGGCACGTGGATTCTCTGCCACCTCTTCTTCGCCCGGCATCAACTTGCCTAATGCTCGCAACTGACGGCCGCCCAGCTTTCTGAGTTGTTCTTCCGTCATCGGCAGCCCCGCCGGAACCTGAGGACCGCGGCTCTGTTCACGCATGAAGCGTTTTACGATGCGATCTTCCAGCGAATGGAAACTGATGATGGATAACCGCCCACCCGGGGCCAGCACGTCGAGCGAGCTTTTTAGCGCCAGCTCTATTTCCTCCAGTTCACTGTTTACCCAGATACGAACCGCCTGGAAAGTACGGGTCGCAGGATGTTTGTGCTTGTCCTTCACCGGCGTTGCCGCCGCGATGACTTCTGCCAGCTCTTTGGTACGGGTCATTGGCTCAACGCGGTTGCGCTCCACGATGGCGCGGGCAATACGTTTGCCAAAGCGTTCTTCGCCGAAGGTTTTGATTACCCAGGCAATATCCGCTTCGTCAGCAGTTTGTAACCATTCAGCGGCAGATTGGCCGCGAGTAGGGTCCATACGCATATCCAGCGGTCCATCACGCATAAAGGAAAAACCGCGTTCTGCATCATCAAGCTGTGGTGAAGAGACGCCAAGATCGAGGAGAATCCCGTCGATCTTGCCGGTCAGGCCGCGCTCAGCGACATAATCCGCAAGCGCAGAGAAAGGTCCATGCACGATGGAAAAGCGAGGATCATCGATGGTTTGCGCAACGGCAATCGCCTGCGGATCGCGGTCAATTGCCAGCAGGCGTCCTTCCGCTCCAAGCTGAGAGAGGATCAAACGCGAGTGACCACCGCGACCAAAAGTGCCATCAATATAGATGCCGTCTGGACGAATATTCAGGCCGTTAACGGCCTCATCCAGCAGCACCGTTGTATGTTTATAATTTTCCATCATATTTATAGAGACAAGTCCCGCAGCCGTTCCGATAATGTTTCGGAATCAGACTGCTCAGCGTCGATATCTTCCTTGACCTGTTGATACCAGGTCGTTTCGTCCCACAGTTCAAACTTGTTGAACTGTCCGACCAGCATCACTTCTTTAGTCAGACCGGCATGTTGCCGCAACACAGGCGCAATCAATAATCGCCCGGCGCTATCCATCTGACATTCACTGGCATGTCCCAATAACAGCCGCTGTACGCGGCGTTCCTGCGGGTTCATGCTCGACAGTCGCGACAGCTTTTGCTCAATGATTTCCCATTCAGGCAAAGGGTAAAGCAGCAGGCATGGGGAGTTGATGTCAATGGTGCAAACCAGTTGACCCGAAGCGTTCTCAATCAGCTGGTCGCGGTATCGGGTTGGTACCGATAAACGCCCTTTGCTGTCGAGATTGACTAACGTTGCTCCACGGAACATGCCAGTCTCACCCCTCCTCACCACTTTAACCCACAAATTCCCACCTGAAGGAGTTTACGGAGCGAGGGAAAAGCTTGTCAAGCCAGGACTCTCTCTATACCGGCGCGAAAGCACCGTATTTACAGAGCAAGCGTGACCTGGCTAATTACTACACAACTGGCGAGGCAAAATTAACGTTATGAATATTTGTAAGAAAAAAACAGAATATGCACACGAGCGTAAAGACTCACTCAATATCATCGCAGGGAAATATAAAGTGTCAGTTTGCGACGCGGGCAGCATTTTAAGGCATATCGCCGGGGGATAACAGCGCCACATTAACCTCAAAGCCAGATGGATTCGTTCGTGTGCGTTGAGGTCTAAAGGGGGGAGTAAAAAATGGCTGAATATTCATCGGCTGGCACATGTTTGTAACAAAACAATACAAAGAAATGCCCGTTAAAAATTATAATTGCACTTTTTAACGTCAAAATGGATTCAGAATAATAGCAGGCTATGAATCTTAGAGATAAATCCTAATTTTTATCCGGGAATTATTTCCCGCAATAAATGCGCTTCAAAAGGGGCAGTTTTACCGCCCCTGTGGAAATATTAATGGCGGCTCAAAATTCCGCGCCGATAGAGATTACGTTTGATACGCGTAAGCCCGGGTTTCGGTTTGCGGGGTTCATCCAGGCTTGCCAGAACAATCTCAAGCACGCGCTCGGTGACGTCGCGGTGACGCTGGGCCACGGCCAGCACCGGACATTGCAGGAAGTCGAGCAGTTCGTTATCGCCGAAGGTCGCAATCGCCAGATCGGATGGCAGTTTGCCATCGCGACGTAACGTCACATCCATCACCCCCTGCAACAGGGCAAACGAGGTGGTAAACAACGCCTGCGGCATCGGGTGCGTTTCCAGCCATTTCTCGAACAGCTGGGCAGCCGCTTCACGCTCATAGCTGTTGGCATACAGATAATGAACGTCACGCGGATCGTCTTTCCATGCCGTACGGAACCCTTGTTCACGCAGGAAGCTTACGGAAAGTTCAGGCAAAGCGCCAAGATACAGCACCGTTTCAGCCGGGAAGGTACGCAGCTCGGCAGCCAGCATTTCTGCATCGTCCTGATCGGCACCTACGACACTGGTGAAATGTTCACGATCCAGCGCACGATCCAGCGCCACAATCGGGAACGGATCGTTTGCCCAGCGCTGATAGAAAGGATGCTCTGGTGGTAAAGAGGTCGACACGATGATGGCGTCAACCTGACGTTGCAGCAGATGCTCAATGCAGCGCATCTCGTTGTCAGGCTGATCCTCGGAGCAGGCAATCAACAGCTGATAGCCCCGCTGACGAGCCTGACGTTCCAGATAGTTGGCGATGCGGGTATAGCTGGTATTTTCCAGGTCCGGGATCACCAGGCCAATCGAGCGGGTGCGCCCGGCACGTAAACCTGCGGCGACAGCATTCGGATGGTAATTATGCTCACGAACGACTGCCATCACTTTCTCAACGGTCTTATCGCTGACACGATACTGCTTTGCTTTACCGTTAATCACATAGCTGGCCGTGGTTCTCGACACGCCGGCGAGCCGGGCGATTTCATCCAGTTTCACAATTGCCCCTCAAAAAAAGAAAAAAGTCCATGGCCCTGTCAAGGTTATGGTTAAATATTTTAACATCTAAACGCAGAATAGCTTTCACGGCAACCGCTTTTGTCCGCGTTGTCGGTGGATTACGCAAAAAAAAGCCCGGCTTTGGCTACCGGGCTGAAAGAGGCGAATCTTTTGCGCAACTAACGCATGATTTTATCGCCGCGCGAGAGGCCAACAACGCCAGAGCGCGCAACTTCAACAATTTTTGCTACATCCCTGACGGAGGCCAGGAACGCATCCAGCTTATCGCTCGTTCCAGCAAGCTGCACAGTATATATAGAAGGCGTGACGTCGATGATCTGCCCACGGAAGATATCCGTGTTGCGCTTGACCTCTTCACGACCGTAACCGCTGGCCTGAATTTTCACCAGCATCACTTCACGTTCGACGTAAGCCCCCTGCCCCAGCTCGCTGACGCGCAACACGTCCACCAGTTTGTGCAACTGTTTTTCGATCTGCTCAAGCACTTTCGCATCGCCGACAGTCTGGATCGTCATGCGGGAGAGCGTTGGATCATCGGTCGGCGCAACGGTCAGGCTTTCAATGTTATAGCCGCGCTGCGCAAAAAGCCCAATGACGCGTGACAGTGCGCCCGACTCATTTTCCAGTAATACAGATAATATCCGGCGCATATCAGGTTCTCTCCGTTTTGCTTAACCACATTTCATCCATACCGCCGCCACGGATATGCATCGGATAAACGTGCTCTGTGCCGTCGACGATGACGTCCATGAAGACGAGGCGATTGTTTTTAACGTGCTCAAGCGCTTCGCCGAGCTTCGCTTCCAGCTCTGACGGATCGGTTACCCGCATGCCAATATGACCATAGGCTTCAGCCAGGCGGACAAAGTCCGGAAGTGACTTCATATAAGACTGAGAGTGACGGCCAGAATAAATCATATCCTGCCACTGCTTTACCATACCGAGGTAACCGTTATTCAGGTTCAGCACCAGCACTGGCAACTCATATTGCAGCGCAGTAGAAAGCTCCTGAATATTCATCTGTATGCTGCCATCACCCGTCACGCAGATCACCGTTTCGTTTGGCAACGCCAGCTTCACCCCCAGCGCGGCGGGCAGACCAAAGCCCATCGTGCCGAGCCCGCCAGAGTTGATCCAGCGACGCGGTTTATCAAACGGGTAATACAGCGCAGCGAACATCTGATGTTGGCCCACGTCAGAAGTGACATACGCATCGCCATTGGTCAGACGCCAGATCGTCTCGATCACCGCCTGCGGCTTGATGTTCTCACTCTGTGTGTCGTACTTAAGGCACTGACGGCCACGCCACTGTTCGATTTGCTGCCACCAGTCGCGGATCTCGTCCAGCGGTTGAGACGCGGTCTCCTGCGCCAGCAGATCCAACATTTGATCCAGCACCTGTCGTGCGTCCCCCACGATCGGCACATCCGCCGGCACCGTTTTAGAGATTGAAGTCGGATCGATATCAATGTGCAGCACCGTCGCATGCGGACAGTATTTCGCCAGATTATTGGTGGTGCGATCGTCAAAACGCACGCCGACGGCAAAAATCACATCAGAATGGTGCATCGTCATATTGGCTTCATAGGTGCCGTGCATACCCAGCATGCCCAGCGCCTGACGGTGGGTAGCCGGGAATGCCCCCAGCCCCATCAGCGATGACGCGACAGGAAGATTCAGCTTCTCAATCAGTTCGCGTAGTTGCGTTTCACAGGCTGCATTGACGGCGCCGCCCCCCACATAGACTACGGGCTTTTTCGCAGCCAGCAGCGTTTGCAGCGCACGCTTAATCTGGCCTTTGTGCCCCTGCGTCGTCGGATTATATGAACGCATGCTCACCGACTCAGGCCACAGGTAAGGCAGTTTATTCGCGGGATTGAGAATATCTTTTGGCAGATCGACAACCACTGGCCCAGGACGACCGCTGGCGGCCAGCCAGAAGGCTTTTTTCAGTACGCCCGGGATGTCTTCCGTTTGTTTAACCAGAAAGCTGTGCTTCACCACGGGGCGTGAGATCCCCACCATGTCGCATTCCTGAAACGCATCATAGCCAATCAGTGACGTCGCCACCTGTCCGGAGAGAATGACCAGGGGAATGGAGTCCATATACGCAGTCGCAATGCCGGTAATGGCATTGGTCGCCCCCGGTCCGGAAGTGACGAGCACAACACCCACCTCGCCCGTGGCGCGGGCCAGGCCGTCTGCCATATGCACAGCAGCCTGTTCATGACGAACCAGAACATGATCAATACCGCCTACCGTGTGCAGCGCGTCATAAATATCAAGAACCGCACCTCCAGGATAGCCGAACACTTGCTTCACGCCCTGATCGATAAGCGATCGGACGACCATTTCCGCGCCAGACAACATCTCCATGCTTTGCCTCCAGGCTTTTGTTATAGACGGTCAACAGAATTCATTTCCGCGCCGTCTTCTGACAGGGTAAACCCATCTTATAATGTGCAGAGTGATGGATACCTTAACCGCTCGTTATGAGCCAGGCAATTAGCAAACGGAATGCGGGAATGGGCAATAAAAGCAGAAAAAACAGCTGTCAGACACGAATATGGTGAATTCATCTGCTATGAGGGGAGACGCTAATAATTCATCTCTTAAAAAGAGGATGGATCAGGAAATCATCTATTTTTAAGCCTCCCTGAGTGTCTGAAAAAATGCGCACAGAACAAAATATTGCTTGCATAAAAAACCACAGAATAAACCGCATGGCACCATGCGGTTTATTCACCCTGTCTTATCGACGACAAATATTGATCAGCAGCTCTTCCATCCATTGATGCCCTTTATCCCGCCCCGCCGCTTCATGCCAGGAAAGATAACAGGTACGGCTATTCAGCTTGAGCGGCAGAGGTAAAATTTGCAGGCTCAGCGAATCGGAGAACTCTTCAGCAAGCCAGCGCGGTGCAATAGCGACTAGCTGCGTCTGAGAAACGACATTCAATACGCTGACCATCGCCATTCCCTGATAGGCCACGCTGGCTTGTTTATCGGCAGTGTCATACCACGGCAGACTAAATGAGGCATATCTGTCCAGAGCAACCACGGCATGCTGCTCGCTGTAAACATCGCTTTCACGCAGCGGAGAATTCATACGGGGATGTTTTTTGCTGGCGACTAACACCATTTCATCTTTAAACAATGGAACACAGGCAAACTCTGGACGGCGAAACTCTTCATAGCCCAGAACGAACTCCGTTTCCTGATAACGAAGCTGGTGCTCAGTATTTTGATTTAATGATGATTTAAAAACGAGATGAATATTAGGAGCAATCTGTTCAACTTTATTATATATAACAGACGTCAAATAATTGTCTAACGGACTGCAAACACAGAGATGGAAAACCCGTTCACTGCTTAAGGGTTCAAAACCCGAGCCGGGAAGCTCATTTTGTACCAGCTGTAGCGCCTGACGAATCGAACCGAATAGCTGGAATGCACGCGCCGTGGGCTGGATACCTCTTCCATAGCGGACGAATAACTCGTCGTTAAACATCACCTTAAGTCTGGCTACGGCATTACTCACGGCAGGTTGAGACATTCCCAGAGATTGCGCTGCTCGCGTAATATTCTGCTCCTGCATAACTGCATCAAATACAGTTAACAGATTGAGATCCACTGTGCGCAACTGAGGCTTAACCCCATCATAAGTCTGTGGTTGGTTAATATTATTTTCTGGCATTTCTGACTCCACCGTCACGCTAAATTCCCTTTGCCAAGGTACAGTAATAACTTCGAAAAATATGATTTACCATGCATATACAACAAGCGAAAGGAAATTATTTAAAATTCGGAATATATAAAGAAACCCCATTCAACGAGCGACTTTACGCATCCCATAAATGAAGAGCTAAAAATCGTTCAAAAGATATCTCAAACTTTAATGTGGGCATGAAACCATAAATCAGACAAATGCACAATCAACGCACTCATTAATAATGACTTAAGTGTTATTAAACTATTAATGGCATACATCGCATTTTCATTAACAAAATGATATCAATTTTGATAACTTACTCACCCGCAAATCATTCATGTAATTTATAAATCAATGATATGAAACAGATTCCATTTCACAGCACATTGGTAAAAATAGTATGTTCAATTGCTACCAATTATATTCAAATTATTCCAGAGATGAATCGCCAGTCCAATAATAGACAATAAAATCGGTTAGACATGCAAAAACCAGCACAATTAGCTAATGAGTTTATCCTGTACTGAGTGGCCGTTTTGCCTGAGAGGGGTTGACATGAGTTGGCGTATCCAGTACCACTAAAAGCATATCGCATTCACCTGGAGCACGATTCATGATTCGCATCCTTCGTTTCACCGGTCTACTACTACTAAACGCATCCACTGTGCGCGGTAGACTGGCGGGCGAAATTCAGCGTTGAATCGTCTTCAGTAAAACTAAAAACCCGCGCCACTGCGCGGGTTTTTTTATGCTCGTAGCAAGGCGCCCTAAGACTGACAAGGACCTAACCCATGAGCCAGCAAGTCGTTATTTTCGATACTACTTTACGTGACGGTGAACAGGCATTACAGGCGAGCCTGAGTGTTAAAGAAAAACTGCAAATTGCTCTGGCCCTCGAACGCATGGGTGTAGACGTAATGGAAGTCGGCTTTCCCGTCTCCTCGCCAGGTGATTTCGAGTCAGTGCAGACCATCGCCCGCACCATCAAAAACAGCCGCGTGTGCGGTCTGGCTCGCTGCGTAGAGAAAGATATTGATGTGGCCGCGGAATCCCTGAAAGTTGCAGAAGCCTTCCGTATCCATACATTCATTGCCACCTCCCCCATGCACATTGCGACCAAGCTGCGCAGTACGCTGGATGAAGTGATTGAACGTGCGGTGTATATGGTCAAACGCGCGCGTAACTACACTGATGACGTCGAATTCTCCTGTGAAGATGCAGGCCGCACGCCGATTGACGATTTGGCCCGTGTGGTGGAAGCCGCCATCAATGCCGGCGCCAAAACCATCAACATCCCTGATACCGTCGGCTACACCATGCCGTTTGAGTTCGCCAATATCATCACCGGCCTGTATGACCGCGTACCGAATATTGATAAAGCGATTATCTCCGTCCACACCCACGATGATTTGGGTCTGGCCGTGGGCAATGCCATCGCAGCCGTCCACGCCGGCGCGCGTCAGGTAGAAGGCGCGATGAACGGTATCGGTGAACGCGCGGGCAACTGCTCGCTGGAAGAAGTGATCATGGCGATCAAAGTGCGCAAAGACATTATGAACGTGCACACTCGCATCAATCACAACGAAATCTGGCGCACCAGCCAGACCGTGAGCCAGATTTGCAACATGCCGATCCCGGCGAACAAGGCGATTGTTGGGGCTGGCGCGTTCGCCCACTCCTCCGGTATTCACCAGGATGGCGTGCTGAAGAACCGTGAAAACTACGAAATCATGACTCCGGAATCCATCGGTCTGAACCAGGTTCAGTTGAACCTGACCTCGCGCTCTGGCCGCGCGGCTGTAAAACACCGTATGGAAGAGATGGGTTATAAGGACAGCGATTACAACATGGATCAGCTGTACGACGCATTCCTGAAGCTGGCTGACAAGAAAGGCCAGGTCTTCGATTACGACCTGGAAGCACTGGCATTCATCAATAAACAGCAGGAAGAGCCAGAACACTTCCGTCTGGACTACTTCACCGTTCAGTCAGGCTCAAGCGATATCGCTACCGCCTCCGTCAAGCTGGCCTGCGGCGATGAAATTAAAGCGGAAGCCGCCAACGGTAACGGCCCTGTGGATGCCATTTACCAGGCGATTAACCGCGTCACTGAGTACGACGTAGAGCTGGTGAAATACGACCTGACGGCAAAAGGGCACGGTAAAGACGCCCTGGGCCAGGTTGATATCGTCGTCAACTACAACGGTCGCCGCTTCCACGGTGTGGGTCTGGCGACAGATATCGTCGAATCCTCCGCGAAAGCGATGGTGCATGTCCTGAACAACATCTGGCGCGCCGCCGAAGTCGAAAAAGAGTTGCAACGCAAAGCTCAGAATAAAGAGAACAACAAGGAAACCGTGTGATGTCGAAGAATTACCATATTGCTGTGTTGCCGGGTGACGGTATTGGCCCGGAAGTGATGGCACAGGCGCTGAAAGTACTGGAAGCTGTTCGTTCGCGTTTTGCGATGAAAATTACCACCAGCCACTACGACGTGGGCGGTATTGCGATTGATAATCACGGTACTCCCCTGCCGAAAGGGACTGTAGAAGGCTGCGAAAATGCCGATGCCGTTCTTTTTGGCTCCGTGGGGGGCCCAAAATGGGAACACCTGCCGCCAGCAGAGCAGCCAGAGCGCGGTGCGCTGCTGCCGTTGCGCAAGCACTTCAAACTGTTCAGCAACCTGCGTCCGGCGAAACTGTATCCGGGGCTGGAAGAGTTTTGCCCGCTGCGCGCGGATATCGCGGCCAACGGTTTCGACATCCTGTGCGTGCGTGAGTTGACCGGCGGCATCTACTTCGGTCAGCCAAAAGGTCGCGAAGGCAGCGGTCAGCATGAGAAAGCGTTTGATACCGAGGTCTATCACCGTTTTGAAATCGAACGTATCGCCCATATCGCGTTTGAGTCAGCGCGCAAACGCCGCCGTAAAGTGACCTCTATTGATAAAGCAAACGTGCTCCAGTCGTCTATTTTGTGGCGCGAAATCGTCAGTGAAGTCGCTAAGCAGTACCCGGACGTTGCGCTGTCGCATATGTATATCGACAACGCAACGATGCAGCTGATCAAAGATCCGTCTCAGTTTGACGTGCTGCTGTGCTCCAACCTGTTCGGCGATATTCTCTCGGATGAATGCGCCATGATCACCGGCTCCATGGGTATGCTGCCCTCGGCCAGCCTGAACGAAGAAGGCTTTGGCCTGTACGAACCGGCGGGCGGCTCCGCGCCGGATATCGCAGGCAAAAACATCGCCAACCCGATTGCGCAGATCCTCTCCCTGGCTCTGCTGCTGCGCTATAGCCTGGATGCAGGCGATGCAGCAACCGCAATTGAAAACGCCATTAACCGGGCGTTAGAAGAAGGCGTCCGTACCGGTGATTTAGCACGCGGCACGGCGGCAGTCAGTACCGATGAAATGGGCGACATCATTGCCCGCTATGTCGCTGAAGGGGTGTAATCATGGCTAAGACGTTATATGAGAAGTTGTTTGATGCGCACGTGGTCTACGAAGCACCAAACGAAACCCCACTGTTGTACATCGACCGTCATCTGGTACATGAAGTGACCTCTCCTCAGGCATTTGACGGCCTGCGCGCGCACAAGCGCCCGGTGCGTCAGCCGGGTAAAACCTTTGCCACGATGGATCACAACGTTTCCACCCAGACCAAAGACATCAATGCATCTGGCGAGATGGCGCGTATCCAGATGCAGGAGCTGATTAAGAACTGTAACGAGTTTGGCGTGGAGCTGTACGATCTGAACCACCCCTATCAGGGTATCGTCCACGTAATGGGGCCTGAGCAGGGGATTACCCTGCCAGGCATGACCATCGTCTGCGGCGACTCCCATACCGCAACCCACGGCGCATTTGGCGCGCTGGCGTTCGGGATTGGGACCTCTGAAGTTGAACACGTTCTGGCGACGCAGACCCTGAAGCAGGGCCGCGCCAAAACCATGAAGATTGAAGTGAAGGGGAAAGCCGCGCCGGGTATCACCGCGAAAGATATCGTGCTGGCGATTATCGGCAAAACCGGCAGTGCAGGCGGCACCGGTCACGTCGTTGAGTTCTGCGGAGATGCTATCCAGGCGCTGAGCATGGAAGGTCGTATGACCCTGTGCAACATGGCCATTGAGATGGGCGCCAAAGCAGGACTGGTGGCCCCAGACGAAACCACCTTCAACTATGTGAAGGGGCGTCTGCATGCGCCGAAAGGTCAGAATTTTGACGACGCGGTAGCGTACTGGAAAACCCTGAAAACGGACGAGGGGGCAATTTTTGATACCGTTGTGACGTTACAGGCGGAAGAGATCGCCCCGCAGGTCACCTGGGGCACCAACCCGGGCCAGGTGATTTCTGTCAACGACAGCATTCCTGACCCGGCTTCCTTCGCCGATCCGGTCGAGCGCGCCAGTGCGGAAAAGGCGCTGGCCTATATGGGGCTGAAACCCGGCGTACCGCTGACCGACGTGAGCATTGATAAAGTGTTCATCGGCTCCTGTACCAACTCCCGTATTGAAGATTTACGCGCTGCGGCAGAAATTGCTAAAGGCCGCAAAGTGGCGCCGGGCGTGCAGGCGCTGGTTGTGCCGGGCTCCGGTCCGGTGAAAGCCCAGGCGGAAGCGGAGGGTCTGGATAAGATCTTTATCGAAGCAGGCTTCGAATGGCGCCTGCCCGGCTGCTCCATGTGTCTGGCGATGAACAACGACCGCCTGAATCCGGGCGAGCGATGTGCCTCCACCAGCAACCGTAACTTTGAAGGCCGTCAGGGCCGCGGTGGGCGCACCCACCTGGTCAGCCCGGCAATGGCCGCCGCTGCGGCAGTCACCGGTCATTTCGCCGATATTCGCAGCCTGAAATAAGGAGACAATCATGGCAGAGAAATTTACCCAACATACGGGCCGTGTTGTCCCGCTGGATGCCGCTAACGTCGATACTGACGCTATCATTCCTAAGCAGTTTTTGCAGAAAGTGACGCGCACGGGTTTTGGTGCGCATCTGTTCAACGACTGGCGCTTCCTCGACGATAAAGGCGAAGTGCCAAACCCGGAATTCGTCCTGAACTTTCCGGAATACAAAGGCGCCTCCATTTTGCTGGCGCGGGAAAACTTTGGCTGCGGATCGTCGCGTGAACATGCGCCGTGGGCATTGACCGACTACGGCTTTAAGGTGGTTATCGCCCCAAGCTTCGCGGATATCTTCTACGGCAACAGCTTTAACAACCAGCTGCTGCCGGTGACGCTGAGTGACGAACAGGTCGATGAACTGTTTGCGCTGGTGCAGGCAAATCCGGGGATTTCGTTTGAAGTGGATCTGGAAGCGGAAGTGGTGAAAGCCGGGGATAAAACCTACAGCTTCAGCATTGATGCGTTCCGTCGCCACTGCATGCTGAACGGTCTGGACAGCATTGGTTTAACTCTCCAGCACGAAGACGCCATCTCCGCGTACGAGAAAAAACAGCCTGCGTTTATGGGCTAAAGACAATGGCCCGCAAAAAGCGGGCCATTGATTTGTTTCGTAAAGCCGCCTTCCAGAATCAGACATCCTTAACCCGGCAAGTCAGCCCAAGCGTAACCACCGAAATCGCGGCAATCACCCAGTAAACTGAGCCATGCCCGTAACTTTGCGCCAGCGCCCCCTGAATCACCCCCGCCAGGATCACTCCGGTCGAAATGCTGTTGGTAAAAAGCGTGGTCGCAGAGCCTGCGCGTCCGGGCATAAGATCCTGGAACCAGAGCATGCCGATCCCGGCAACGATGCCGATAAATACCGCGTTAAACAGCTGTAACGTCAGCAAAGCTTCACGCGAATGGAACAGGATCAGCCCCGCGTAGAACACCACCCCAGCCGCCACGGCGACGACCATCATCCGACGCTTTCCGAAACGTTTGACGTAGTAACCCGCCAGAATCATCGCCGGGATCTCCAGCCCGGCAGCGGTGCCCATCAGGATCCCCGCGAGCTTGTCGGGCAGTCCCAGATCGCTGCTGATCCACAGCGGCATATCGATAATGTACATGGTGTTGCAGGTCCACATCAGCGTGGAGGCGATAAACAACATGCGGACGTTTTTATCCTGCCAGCCGCTCACCTGCGTGATGGGCTTGTCCGTCACCTGCTCTACGCGCGCCACCGATGGCAGCGCAAAGGCTATCAGCGCCAGGCTGATGACAAAAATCCCCGCCGCGATGGAAAACATGGTGGTGAAGCCGTAGTTCAGCGCCAGCATGAACGCCAGCGGGGGACCAATGACCCACGCCAGCGAGAGCTGCGCACGCATCACCGAGCTGAACATCACCACTTCCCTCGCCGAGTTGTCGGCGTACTCCCGTGCCAGGGCGAAGAGCTGCGGCATGGCGGTGTTCGCCAGAGAGGCCAGCAGCACGCCGCAGGTAATGAGCGTCAGGTAATGGCGGTTGAAGGCAAACAGCAGCGCGTTGCCCACGGCCATTGCGCAACAAAAGAGGATCAGCTTGCGGCGATCGCCCTGGCTGTCGGATCGTTTCGCCAGCCACAGGCTGACGAGGATCCCGGCAATGGCGTTGACGGTGTAGAACAGGCCCACCCAAAACGGCTGCGCCCCCACCTCGCGGCTGAGAAACAGGCTCAGCGTCGGCGCCTGTAGCGCGCCGGCTACGCCCATCATGAAGGCCACCAGCATAAAAGCGGCGTACACGCCATTCAGGCGTCGCCCCATCGTCATCAACCAGAGCATGCGCAAGTCCTTATGAAAGCGAATCGAAATTGGGTGAAATAGTAAACGAAAAAAGCCAGCAAAAAACATTTTGCTGGCGGGTGATTAGCACCAATACTCAGTCACACATGATCGAGGCGAGTTAGCGAGAAGAGGTCGGTTTCGTAACGTCCCACTGCATCAGATCTTCCAGTATTCTCAGCCGCTGCTCTGCGCACTGGCGGGCCAGCCAGGACACTCCCTTTGTCGCTGAAAAATAGTGCTGATAAAACTGACGTGCGGTAGACCTCTTCATAATTTACCTCCTCGCTTCATCGATAAGGATTATTGGCTTAATATAGGGATTAATAAATTGCTGATTTTTTGTCAGGAGTTCCCCTTTTATGCCTTCTGGTCGTCTGCAACAACAATTTATCCGCCTCTGGCAGTGCTGCGAGGGGCAATCGCAGGAGACCACGCTGAACGAGCTGGCTGAACTCCTCAACTGCTCCCGGCGTCATATGCGTACCCTCCTCAACACCATGCAGCAGCAGGGCTGGCTAAACTGGGAGGCTGAAGCCGGACGCGGCAAGCGCTCGCGCCTGACTTTCCTTTATACCGGCCTGGCGCTACAGCAACAGCGGGCGGAGGATCTGCTGGAGCAGGACCGCATCGATCAGCTGGTCCAGCTGGTGGGCGACAAAGCCGCCGTGCGCCAGATGCTGGTCTCGCATCTGGGACGCAGCTTTCGTCAGGGACGCCACATTCTGCGGGTGCTTTACTACCGCCCAATGAAAAATCTGTTGCCCGGTACGGCGTTACGGCGTTCTGAAACCCACATGGCCCGGCAGATATTCAGCGGCCTGACGCGGATAAATGAGGAAAACGGGGAACTGGAAGCGGATATTGCCCATCACTGGCAACAGGTGTCTCCGCTGCACTGGCGCTTTTTTCTACGCCCCGGCATTCATTTCCACCATGGACGCGAGCTGGAGATGCGCGACGTTATCGATTCCTTAGAGCGAGCCCGCACGCTGCCGCTCTATTCGCATATCTCGCGGATCCACTCCCCAACGGCCTGGACGCTGGATATTGAGCTATCGCAGCCGGACAAATGGCTTCCGTGGCTTCTGGGCTACGTCCCCTCAATGATCCTGCCTGCCGAGTGGCGCTCCCTGAACAATTTTTCCAGCCAGCCGATTGGTACGGGCCCCTACTCCGTTACACGAAACAACAGTAATCAGCTGAAGATCCGCGCCTTTGATGATTACTTTGGCTACAGGGCGTTGATCGACGAAGTGAACGTCTGGGTGTTACCGGATCTCAACGAAGAGCTGAGCGCAGGCCTGACCCTGGAAGGGCCAACAGCCGGTGAAAAGGCGTTCGAAAGCCGCCTGGAGGAGGGCTGCTACTACCTGCTCTTTGATAGCCGCAGCCATCGCGGGGCAAACCACGACGTACGCAGGTGGATCAGCCATATTCTTGCCCCTGCTAACCTGATTTATCACGCAGAGGAGCAATACCAGACCTGGTGGTTCCCGGCCTATGGCCTGCTTCCGCGCTGGCACCATGCGCAGCCAGTGCGCAGTGAAAAACCTGCCGGACTGGAGACCATTACCCTCAGCTACTATCGCGATCACATTGAGCACAGGTTTATCGCAAGGATCATGAGCACGCTGCTGGCAGCCGAAGGCGTGACGCTGGCGATACAGGAAGTCGATTATGATGAATGGCATCGCGGAGACGTCATCAGCGATATCTGGCTCAACAGCGCAAACTTTACGCTGCCGCTTGATTTCTCGCTCTTTTCTCACCTGTACGAAGTGCCCCTGATTCAGCACTGTATCAACCGGGACTGGCAGCAGGACGCCGCACGGTGGCGGGCAGGAGAAATGGATCTGGCCGCCTGGTGTCAGGAATTACTGGCCGGGCAGACGATCGTACCGTTGATTCACCACTGGCTGCTGATCCAGGGCCAGCGCAGCATGCGCGGCCTGCGGATGAACACCCTGGGCTGGTTTGATTTTAAATCCGCCTGGTTTGCGCCGCCGGAGCCATAACGCTTTCGTAATATTCACCAAATCATTACAATAGCGCCGTTCTCAACGGGGTGCTGCATCACAGATGTGCGCTGAGATAATACCCGTCGAACCTGATCCGGATAACGCCGGCGAAGGGATTTGAGGCTGTCGCTCAAAATCCTTTGCCACTCAACCCTGAGGTGCAAAGTGTTAAAAAACGTTCTTCCTCTGCTGGCGCTGTTTGCGCTGCCTGTTTTTGCTAAGCCTGTTCTGACGGTCTACACCTACGACTCCTTCTCCGCCGACTGGGGCCCTGGCCCGGTGGTAAAAAAAGCCTTTGAAGCGGACTGCAACTGCGAGTTGAAATTCGTGGCGCTGGAAGATGGCGTCTCGCTGCTTAACCGGCTGCGCATGGAAGGCAAAAACAGCAAAGCCGACGTGGTGCTCGGGCTGGATAACAACCTGCTGGAAGCCGCCACCCAAACCAGACTGTTCGCCAAAAGCGGCGTGGCGGCAGATGCCGTTAACGTACCAGGCGGCTGGAAAAACGACACCTTCGTTCCCTTTGATTACGGTTACTTTGCGTTTGTCTACGATAAAAACAAGCTGAAGAATCCGCCCAAAAGCCTGAAAGAGCTGGTCGAAAGTGACCAGAAATGGCGCGTGATTTACGAAGATCCGCGTACCAGCACGCCGGGTCTGGGGCTGCTGCTGTGGATGCAAAAAGTTTACGGGGATAAAACGCCGGAAGCGTGGCAGAAGCTGGCCGCGAAAACCGTTACCGTCACCAAAGGCTGGAGCGAAGCCTATGGCCTGTTCCTGAAAGGCGAAAGCGACCTGGTGCTGAGCTACACTACCTCTCCGGCCTACCACATTATCGCCGAGAAGAAAGACAACTACGCCGCCGCGAACTTTGCTGAAGGGCATTATTTGCAGGTGGAAGTGGCCGCCCGCACCGCCGCGAGCAAACAGCCGGAGCTTGCCGAAAAATTCCTGAAATTTATGATCTCCCCGGCATTTCAGAACGCTATTCCGACCGGCAACTGGATGTACCCGGTCACTGACGTTGCGCTGCCGGCAGGCTTTGAGCAGCTAAACAAGCCGCAAACCTCACTGGAATTTACGCCGCAGCAGGTTGCCGCCCAGCGCGCCGCATGGATTAGTGAATGGCAACGCGCCGTCAGCCGCTGATCCCCGGCTGGTTAGTTCCCGGGCTGCTCGCCGCCGTACTGATGGTCGTCGTCAGCCTGGGTGCATTCCTTGCGCTGTGGTTTAACGCGCCAGAGAGCGATCTGCTCGCCCTCTGGCACGACAGCTATCTCTGGCACGTCATCCGCTTCTCCTTCTGGCAGGCGTTTCTCTCCGCGCTGCTGTCGGCGATCCCGGCCATTTTCCTTGCACGCGCCCTCTATCGCAGACGTTTCCCCGGCAGGCTTGCCCTGCTGCGGCTGTGCGCGATGACGCTGATCCTGCCCGTGCTGGTGGCGGTGTTCGGCATTCTGAGCGTCTACGGTCGGCAGGGCTGGCTGGCATCCCTCTTCAACCTGCTTGGTCTGGAATGGACCTTCTCCCCTTACGGCCTGAAAGGCATTCTGCTGGCGCATATTTTTTTCAATATGCCGATGGCGACGCGCCTCTTTTTACAGGCGCTGGAAAACATTCCCGGTGAGCAGCGTCAGATTGCCGCCCAGCTTGGCATGCGCGGCTGGTCGTTCTTCCGCTTTGTCGAATGGCCGTGGCTGCGACGCCAGATTGCTCCGGTTGCCGCGCTAATCTTTATGCTCTGCTTCGCCAGCTTCGCGACCGTACTTTCTCTCGGCGGCGGGCCGCAGGCCACCACCATTGAGCTGGCGATCTATCAGGCCTTAAGTTACGACTACGATCCGGGCCGCGCCGCGCTGCTGGCGATCGTGCAGATGGTCTGCTGCCTGGCGCTGGTGTTACTCAGCCAGCGGCTAAGTAAAGCGATCCCCACAGGTAGCAATAACCTGACAGGCTGGCGCGATCCGCAGGACAGCCTGCACAGCCGCGTCGCGGATTTTATGCTAATCGCATTGGCACTCCTGCTTCTGCTGCCCCCGCTGCTGGCCGTTATTGTTGATGGCCTGAATCGCAATGTGTTGTCGGTACTGCAACAGCCTGTCCTGTGGCAAGCAACGTGGACCTCATTGCGCATCGCGCTGGCTGCCGGGCTACTGTGCGTGATCCTGACCATGATGCTGCTCTGGAGCAGCCGCGAACTGCACGCGCGTCATGCCCGTAAAGCCGGACACGCGCTGGAACTGACGGGTATGCTGATCCTGGCGATGCCGGGCATTGTGCTGGCGACCGGATTCTTTTTACTGTTCAACAGCACCATCGGCCTGCCGGAAAGCGCCGACGGCATCGTCATTTTTACCAACGCACTGATGGCCATCCCTTACGCGCTCAAGGTGCTGGAAAACCCGATGCGCGACGTCAATAGCCGCTACAGTTTGCTGTGTCAGTCGCTGGGCATGCAGGGCTGGCAGCGTCTGAAGGTGGTCGAACTGCGCGCGCTAAAGCGTCCGCTGGCCCAGGCGCTGGCGTTTGCCTGCGTGCTGTCGATTGGCGATTTTGGCGTTGTGGCCCTCTTCGGCAACGAGGATTTCCGCACGCTGCCGTTCTGGCTTTATCAGCAAATTGGCTCCTATCGTAGCCAGGACGGCGCCGTCACGGCGCTGCTCCTGTTGCTGCTGTGCTTTGCGTTATTTACCGTTATCGAAAAACTTCCGGGGCGTGATGTTAAAACTGACTGATATAACCTGGCTTTATGAGCACCTGCCAATGCGTTTTACCCTCTCCGTTCGTCAGGGAGAGCGAATCGCAGTGCTTGGCCCCAGCGGGGCCGGAAAAAGCACCCTGCTCAATCTGATTGCCGGTTTTTTACAGCCTGCCAGCGGGTCGATCGTCATTGATAATGGCGAGTATACCTACGCTCCGCCGGCTAAGCGCCCGGTGTCGATGCTGTTCCAGGAAAACAATCTGTTCAATCATCTTACGGTGTGGCAGAACATCGCGCTGGGTATGGATCCGGGGTTGAAGCTCAATGTTGCGCAGCGTCAGACGCTGGAGGCGATCGCCGAACAAATGGGCCTGGCTGCGTTTATCAACAGACTACCGGGTGAGCTTTCCGGCGGCCAGCGCCAGCGCGTGGCGCTGGCGCGCTGCCTGGTGCGCAAGCAGCCGCTGCTGCTGCTCGATGAACCCTTTTCGGCGCTCGACCCCGCTCTGCGTCAGGAAATGCTCTCGCTGGTTGAGGAGGTTTGCGAGCGCGAACAACTGACGATGCTGATGGTTTCGCATAGCATCGAAGATGCCGCACGCATCGCGCCGCGATCGGTGGTGATCGCGGAGGGACGTATTTTGTGGGATGGGACAACCGACGCCTTAATGAGCGGAAAAGAAAGCGCGTCAGGATTACTGGGTATAAGACCGTAGGCCGGGCAGCCGCCCGGCGTTTAACGGCTCACCACTTTCAACAGGATCTCGCCGTACACCGGCATCAGCGGGTGGCGGATCAGCGCTACCAGCGCGACCACTGCCACGCCGAGCGTAAGCGGGGCCAGCCAGAGCAGGCGCGTGCGCGGAAGATAGCGCGTCAGGCGATCAACACTGGCTTTCGCGCTGCGCCACAGGCGCCAGCAGAGCCAGACCGCCAGCCACAGCAGCACCGCCGTGCCCAGCAGCAGCCACTTGAACTCACCGCTTTGCATACTGTCAGGGATATCGATCGCCGCGCCTGCGAGGATCCCCGGCAGGAAGTAGAACGGCGGCCAGAAGACGCAGCCGATGATATTCGGCAACACAAACTTCGCGACGGGCAGATCCAACATCCCCGCCACCATCGGCACCAGCGGGCGCGTTGGGCCAACAAAGCGCCCCACAAGGATAGTGAACATGCTGTGCTGGTGCAGCGCGTGCTCGGTTTTATCCAGCAGCGCTTTGTTCTTTTTCATGAACGACCAGCGGTGCAGCGGCTTCTTAAAGCGCCAGCCCAGCCAGAAGGAGATCCAGTCCCCCAGCAAACAGCCGATAATACCGGCCATCCACGCCTGCCAGAAATTGACCTCGCCGCTGCCGATAAGCGCCCCAAGCCCTGCCATCATCACGGTGCCGGGCAGGATCAGCCCGACCAGCGCCAGCGACTCCAGAAACGCCACCAGCGCCACGGCGATGAGCGAATACATAACGGACTGGGTAATAAAATGTTCCAGCAATGCCTGCATAACTATTCCGGTCAGAAAACGAATCAGCGATTCTGCTTAGCGCCCTGCACCGCGTCAAGGCATCAATTGTCTGAATAGTTTACAAGATGCGCCTGAAGTTCACCTGAATGTTTACCGATTATTCACATCCCGCACGGAATTCGCTCGGGCTGGCACCGGTGCACTTCTTAAACACGCGAGAGAAATAGAGCTGATCCTCAAAGCCGACGTTACGCCCGACGGTGGCGATAGGCATTCGGGTGGTGCTGAGCAGCAGTTTCGCCTGGCTGATGCGCTGATCCTCGCGCCAGCTGAGTACGCTCACGCCAAGCTGCTGGCGGAACAGATGCGACAGCCGTGACGGCGACAGGCACACATGCTGGGCGACGCTGGCAATATCAAACTGGCTGTCGGCAAGGTGGTCGCTGATGTACTGGCAGGCGTCGCGGACGCGGTTGTCCAGCGGCGGATTAAGCGACTCGTTGATGGCCTCCATGCGGCGCAGCAGCACCTGTTCAAGCAGGTTGATGGCCAGCAGTTCGGCGTAGCGCCCGCCCGCCTGCCCTGCCTCAATAATCTGTGCGAACAGCTCACGGAACTGCGCCAGATGCGCCTCATCCGGGCGATATAAACCGGTATGGGCGAAAATGGCCGGCCACGAGAGCCACTCCTGCCAGTAGGCGCGCGGACGGAAATAGACCCACTGGTGATACCACTCTTTGGCATCCGGGTGGCGCCCGTAGTGATGGATCTCCCCCGGCGGGAACAGCAGCATATCACCGGGGCGGCAGATAAACTGTTGATCCCCATTTTTGACGACCCCTTCTCCGCGTACGGTCAGGTTCAGGATATATCCCTTCATGCCAAGAGGGCGATCGACGTAAAAATCGAGATATCCCTCGGCCTCAATTGGCGTCAGTCCCGCCACCAGATGGGCGTTAAATGAGTAGCCCGGCAGTAAGGGATCGTTTTGCGGTTCGGCCATAGATTCAGTTCTCCCAAGGGTCCTGAAGGAAACCAATTGTCCATATCGATAAAAGCAGTATAAAAATGGCCCGCGAAAAGATCCAAAAAGCATCACGCCTCTTTTACGTCCGCCATGTTTCAGCCTTTCCCCCTGATTTCTCCGCCAGCACGGGCGGATAAGCAGTAACAAAAGTGTCTATAAGTGCGGCAGAAATGTCCACATAGAATATTTGCACGGCGTCACACTTTGCGTGGCTACAGCAATTTAGTCCATAAGATTAGCGGATCCTGCCTGACGATTTTTGTCCCTAGTCTCTAATGTTCTTCCATACCTGTTTTTTGGATGGAGCAACACCATGGCAATTGCAATTGGCCTCGATTTTGGCAGCGACTCAGTTCGCGCGCTGGCAGTGGACTGTACGACTGGCCAGGAGATAGCAACCAGCGTTGAGTGGTATCCGCGCTGGCAAGAGGGGCGCTACTGCGATGCGCCAAACAACCAGTTCCGTCACCACCCGCGGGACTACATCGAGTCGATGGAAGCGGCGATCAAAACCGTTCTGGCGGAGTTGACCGACGCCCAGCGGGCCGATGTCGTGGGGATTGGCGTCGACAGCACCGGCTCAACGCCTGCCCCTGTCGATGCCGAAGGCCGCGTACTGGCGCTGCGACCGGAGTTTGCCGACAACCCGAACGCCATGTTTGTGCTGTGGAAAGACCATACCGCCGTGGAAGAGGCGGAAGCCATCACCCGCTTATGCCATCAGCCGGGCAAAACTGACTACTCCCGCTACATCGGCGGGATTTACTCCAGCGAGTGGTTCTGGGCCAAGATCCTGCACGTTACCCGCGCGGACGCGTCGGTCGCACAGGCAGCGGCGTCATGGATTGAGCTGTGCGACTGGGTTCCCGCCCTGCTCTCCGGCACCACGCGTCCGCAGGATATTCGCCGCGGCCGTTGCAGCGCCGGGCATAAATCGCTGTGGCATGAAAGCTGGGGTGGTCTGCCTCCGGCAGCGTTCTTCGATGAACTCGACCCGATCATCAACAAAAACCTGACATACCCGCTGTTCACCGACACCTTCACCGCCGATATCCCGGTCGGCACGCTCTGCGAAGAGTGGGCGAAACGCCTCGGTCTGCCGCAAAACGTGACCATTTCCGGCGGCGCGTTCGACTGCCATATGGGGGCCGTGGGCGCGGGTGCGCAGCCCAACACGCTGGTGAAAGTTATCGGCACCTCCACCTGTGACATTCTGACGGCAGATAAAGCCAGCGTCGGCGACCGCGCGGTGAAAGGCATCTGCGGCCAGGTTGACGGCAGCGTGGTGCCTGATTTTATCGGCCTTGAAGCGGGCCAGTCCGCCTTCGGTGATATCTATGCCTGGTTTGGCCGCGTGCTCGGCTGGCCGCTGGATCAGCTGGCTGCCGCGCATCCTGAACTGAAAACGCAGATTACGGCGAGCAAAAAACAGCTCCTGCCGCAGCTCACCGACGCCTGGGCAAAAAATCCGTCTCTCGACCACCTGCCGGTGGTGCTGGACTGGTTCAACGGCCGTCGTACGCCGTTTGCCAACCAGCGTCTGAAAGGAGTGATTACCGATCTCAACCTCGCGACCGACGCGCCCGCGCTGTTTGGCGGCCTGATCGCCGCCACCGCGTTCGGCGCGCGCGCCATCATGGAGTGCTTCATCGACCAGGGCATTGACGTGAACAACGTGATGGCGCTGGGCGGGATCGCCCGTAAAAATCCGGTGATTATGCAGGCCTGCTGCGACGTGCTGAACCGGCCGCTGCAAATTGTGGCCTCCGATCAGTGCTGTGCGCTGGGTGCCGCGATTTTCGCTGCCGTGGCCGCAGGCGTCCATGCGGATATCCCGACCGCGCAACAGCATATGGCGAGCGCCGTCGAAAATACGCTCCATCC
Organism: Enterobacter sp. CRENT-193; assembly: GCF_002787395.1. Lineage (NCBI taxonomy): Bacteria > Pseudomonadati > Pseudomonadota > Gammaproteobacteria > Enterobacterales > Enterobacteriaceae > Enterobacter > Enterobacter sp. CRENT-193. The sequence continues at coordinate 4,839,583 of NZ_CP024812.1, forward strand.
GCAGACTCAGCAGGCACAACGCTTTGAACAGCTTTATCAGCGCTACCAACAATGGGCAAAAAGCGCCGAACTTCACTATCTCCCTGTCGCCGCCCCGGCCAAAAGCACCGCGGACACTACGGCAACCCTGACACATTAAGGACACGATAATGACCATTTTTAATAATTATGAAGTGTGGTTTGTGATTGGCAGCCAGCATTTGTACGGACCGGAAGCGTTGCAGCAGGTGACGAAACACGCGGAGCACGTTGTGAATGCGCTGAACGCGGAAGCCAAACTGCCGTGCAAACTGGTGCTGAAGCCGCTGGGGACTACCCCGGACGAAATCACCAACATTTGCCGCGATGCCAATTACGATGACAAATGCGCTGGCCTGGTGGTGTGGCTGCACACCTTCTCACCAGCCAAAATGTGGATCAACGGCCTGGCTATCCTCAACAAACCGCTGTTGCAATTCCACACGCAGTTCAACGCCTCCCTGCCGTGGGACAGCATCGACATGGACTTCATGAACCTGAACCAGACCGCGCACGGCGGCCGCGAGTTCGGCTTCATCGGCGCGCGCATGCGTCAACAGCATGCCGTGGTGACCGGCCACTGGCAGGATGGCCAGGCACAAAAACGCATTGGCTCCTGGATGCGTCAGGCGGTATCTAAGCAGGATACCCGTCACCTGAAAGTGGTGCGTTTCGGCGACAACATGCGCGAAGTGGCGGTCACCGACGGTGATAAAGTGGCCGCGCAGATTAAATTTGGCTTTTCCGTCAACACCTGGGCGGTGGGCGACCTGGTGCAGGTGGTGAATGACATCAGCGATGGCGACGTTAACGCGCTGGTGGACGAGTACGAAAGCAGCTACCGTCTGACGCCTGCGGCACAAATCAACGGCGACAAGCGCCAGAATGTGCTGGACGCGGCGCGCATTGAGCTGGGCATGAAGCGCTTCCTGGAACAGGGCGGCTTCCACGCTTTTACCACCACCTTTGAAGATCTCCACGGCCTGAAACAGCTCCCGGGTCTGGCGGTACAACGTCTGATGCAGCAGGGCTACGGCTTTGCGGGCGAAGGCGACTGGAAAACTGCCGCTCTGCTTCGCATCATGAAGGTGATGTCAACCGGTCTACAGGGCGGCACCTCTTTTATGGAGGACTACACCTACCACTTCGAGAACGGCAACGATCTGGTGCTCGGCTCGCACATGCTGGAAGTGTGTCCATCCATCGCGGTTGAAGAGAAACCGATCCTCGACGTGCAGTACCTCGGCATTGGCGGCAAAGCGGATCCGGCCCGTCTGATCTTCAACACCCGTACCGGCCCGGCCATTAACGCCAGCCTGATCGACCTCGGCGACCGTTTCCGCCTGCTGGTGAACTGCGTCGATGCGGTGGAAACTCCGCATTCTCTGCCGAAACTGCCGGTCGCCAACGCCTTGTGGAAAGCGCAGCCTGACCTGCCAACCGCGTCGGAAGCCTGGATCCTGGCCGGCGGCGCGCACCACACCGTATTCAGCCACGCGCTTGACCTGAACGATATGCGTCAGTTTGCCGAGCTGCACGACATCGAACTGACCGTGATTGATAACGATACCCGTCTGCCAGCCTTTAAAGACGCGCTGCGCTGGAACGAAGTCTATTACGGTTCAAAACGCTAAGCCCTGAATGCCCGGTGGCACTTCGTTTACCGGGCCTACGGTTCTGTAGGCCGGATAAGCGAAGCGCCATCTGGCAGGAGACGACAATGTTAGAAGATCTCAAACGTCAGGTACTCGAAGCCAACCTGGCGCTGCCAAAACATAACCTGGTGACCCTGACCTGGGGCAACGTCAGCGCCGTTGACCGGGAAAAAGGGGTGTTCGTGATCAAGCCTTCCGGCGTGGATTACACGGTAATGACCGCAGAAGACATGGTGGTGGTCAGCATCGAAACGGGTGAAGTGGTTGAAGGCAATAAAAAGCCCTCCTCCGATACGCCCACTCACCGCCTGCTGTATCAGGCCTTCCCGACCATCGGTGGGATTGTGCATACCCATTCGCGTCACGCGACCATCTGGGCGCAGGCGGGCCAGCCTATTCCGGCGACCGGCACCACCCACGCGGACTACTTTTACGGCACCATTCCCTGCACGCGTCTGATGACCGATGCGGAGATCAACGGTGAGTACGAATGGGAAACCGGGAACGTGATCGTCGAAACCTTCGAAAAACAGGGAATCGACGCGGCGCAAATGCCCGGCGTGCTGGTGCACTCCCACGGCCCGTTTGCCTGGGGTAAAAACGCGGAGGACGCTGTGCACAACGCGATCGTGATGGAGGAAGTCGCCTATATGGGGATCTTCTGCCGCCAGATGGCACCGCAGCTGCCGGACATGCAGCAAACCCTGCTGGATAAGCATTACCTGCGTAAGCACGGTGCGAAAGCCTACTACGGGCAGTAAACCTTTGCCCGGTGGCGCTGCGCTTACCGTGACTGCGGAACCTCTAGGCCGGATAAGCGCAGCGCCATCCGACTGAACAGGCACTGTATAAAACCCCAGCAAACACCCCTCAACCAGGCTATAATCAGGCCTGGTTTTGTTTTATGGGATAACGCCGTGACGCAGGCGCAAGAAGGCTTTTTACTGACCAGACACTGGCGGGATACCCCTCAGGGTACTGAGGTTGAATTCTGGCTGGCAACGGACAACGGCCCGCTAAACGTTACGCTCCCGCCGCAGGAGTCCGTGGCCTTTATTCCTGAAGCTCACGTCGAGAAAGTGAAACAAATGCTGCGCGGCGAAAACGGCTGGCGCATAACCCCGCTTGAACTGAAAGATTTCCACCGCCAGCCGGTTTACGGCCTCTATTGCCGCGCCCATCGCCAGTTAATGCGCTATGAAAAACTGCTCCGTGAAGCGGGCGTGACGCTTTACGAGGCCGACATTCGCCCGCCTGAACGCTTTCTGATGGAGCGGTTTATCACCGCCCCCGTCTGGGTAGATGGCACCGCGCAAAATGGCAGGATCGTTAACGCGCGCCTCAAGCCTAGCCCGAATTATCGCCCCCCGCTCAAGTGGGTCTCGCTGGATATCGAAACCACCCGCCACGGCGAACTGTACTGCATTGGTCTGGAAGGCTGTGGGCAGCGGGTTGTCTATATGCTCGGGCCGCCAAACGGCGATGCGTCCGCGCTGGATTTTAATCTGGAGTACGTCAACAGCCGCCCGCAACTGCTGGAGAAGCTTAACCAGTGGTTTGCCGAGCACGATCCGGATGTTCTGATCGGCTGGAACGTAGTGCAGTTTGACCTGCGCGTGCTGCAAAAACATGCCGAGCGTTACCGTATCCCGCTGATGCTGGGGCGCGGAAACAGCGAGCTGGAGTGGCGTGAGCATGGTTTTAAGAACGGTGTTTTCTTCGCGCAGGCTAACGGTCGCCTGATTATCGACGGCATCGAGGCGCTGAAATCCGCCTTCTGGAACTTCTCTTCCTTCTCGCTGGAAGCGGTCGCCCAGGAACTGCTCGGCGAAGGTAAATCCATCGACAATCCCTGGGACCGAATGGACGAGATCGACCGGCGCTTTAATGAAGACAAACCCGCGCTCGCCACCTATAACCTGAAAGATTGCGAGCTGGTGACGCAGATCTTCCACAAAACCGAGATCATGCCCTTCCTGCTGGAGCGGGCGACGGTGAACGGCCTTGCGGTCGACAGGCACGGCGGCTCGGTAGCGGCCTTCAGCCACCTCTATTTCCCGCGGATGCACCGGGCGGGCTATGTCGCCCCTAACCTCGGCGACGTGCCGCCGCAGGCCAGCCCCGGCGGTTACGTGATGGATTCACGGCCCGGGCTGTATGACTCGGTGCTGGTGCTGGATTATAAAAGCCTGTATCCGTCCATTATCCGCACGTTTCTGATTGATCCGGTGGGGCTGGTGGAGGGGATGGCGCAGCCAGACGATGCGCACAGCACCGAAGGTTTTCTTGGAGCACGCTTCTCGCGGGAAAAACACTGCCTGCCCGAAATTGTGGGAAACATCTGGCACGGCCGCGATGAGGCCAAGCGCCACGGCAACAAGCCGCTCTCACAGGCGCTGAAAATCATTATGAACGCCTTTTACGGCGTGCTGGGTACCAGTGCCTGCCGCTTCTTTGATCCCCGTCTGGCGTCGTCCATCACCATGCGCGGGCACGAGATTATGCGCCAGACCAAAGCGCTGATTGAATCCCGGGGCTATGATGTGATTTATGGCGATACAGACTCCACCTTTGTCTGGCTGAAAGCCGCCCATTCGGAAGACGACGCCGCACAAATCGGCAAAGATCTGGTCGCCTTTGTGAACGACTGGTGGCGCGAAAGTTTGCAAAAAGAGCGGTTAACCAGCGCGTTAGAGCTGGAGTTTGAAACCCATTTTGCCCGCTTTTTAATGCCGACCATTCGCGGAACCGACCAGGGCAGCAAGAAGCGCTACGCCGGGCTGATTCAGGAAGGTGACACGCAGCGGATGGTGTTTAAAGGGCTGGAGACAGTGCGCACCGACTGGACGCCGCTGGCACAGCAGTTCCAGCAGACGCTCTACCTGCGGGTGTTCCGCAATGAGCCTTATCAGGATTATGTGCGCGACACCATCGCCAGCCTGATGGCGGGTGAACTGGATGACCAACTGGTGTATCGCAAGCGCCTGCGCCGCCCCCTGGCCGAATATCAACGTAACGTTCCTCCCCACGTACGCGCCGCGCGGCTGGCGGATGAAGAGAACGTTCGCCGGGGCCGTGCGCCGCAGTATCAGAACCGGGGAACGATCAAATACGTCTGGACCACTAACGGCCCGGAACCCGTTGATTACCAGCAGTCTCCGCTTGATTACGATCACTACCTGACCCGCCAGCTTCAGCCGGTTGCGGAGGGAATTTTACCGTTCATCAATGACGACTTTGCTACACTAGTGACAGGACAACTTGGGCTATTTTGACGCGTGACGAAACCGTTGCCATCCAGTACCATAGCGCCCTTTCCATTCCCGGACCCATTTTTCGATGACCGTCTTTTTTGACGGGGTCGAACTATTGCCTGCAATTAAAGATTAGAGCCGAACAACTATGCCTTTTACACTTGGTCAACGCTGGATCAGCGATACAGAAAGCGAACTTGGATTAGGAACCGTCGTTGCCGTCGATGCGCGCATGGTTACCCTCCTTTTCCCTGCTACCGGTGAAAACCGCCTGTACGCTCGCAATGACTCCCCTGTTACCCGCGTAATGTTCAATCCGGGCGACACCGTGACCAGCCACGAAGGCTGGCAGCTGAAGGTTGAAGACGTAAAAGAAGAGAATGGACTGCTCGCCTACATCGGTACGCGTCTTGATACCGACGAGACGAATGTTATCCTGCGTGAAGTGCTGCTCGACAGCAAACTGGTTTTCAGCAAGCCGCAGGACCGTCTGTTTGCCGGGCAAATCGACCGAATGGATCGCTTCTCTCTGCGCTACCGCGCGCGTAAGTTCCAGAGTGAACAGTACCGCATGCCGTGGAGCGGCCTGCGCGGTCAGCGTACCAGCCTTATTCCCCATCAGCTGAATATCGCCCATGACGTGGGCCGTCGCCATGCGCCTCGCGTGCTGCTGGCTGACGAAGTGGGCCTGGGTAAAACCATCGAAGCAGGCATGATCCTGCACCAGCAGCTGCTCTCTGGCGCTGCCGAGCGCGTGCTGATTGTGGTGCCGGAAACGCTGCAACACCAGTGGCTGGTCGAGATGCTGCGCCGCTTTAACCTGCGCTTCTCTCTGTTCGATGACGAACGCTACGCCGAAGCCCAGCACGACGCGGACAACCCGTTTGAAACCGAACAGCTGGTGATCTGCTCCCTGGACTTCGTGCGCCGCAGCAAGCAACGCCTGGAGCATCTGTGCGACGCTGAATGGGATCTGATGGTCGTCGACGAAGCACACCACCTCGTCTGGAGCGAGGACGCGCCAAGCCGCGAATACATGGCGATTGAGCAGCTTGCCGAGCGCGTACCGGGTGTTCTGCTTCTGACCGCCACCCCGGAGCAGCTGGGTCTTGAGAGCCACTTCGCCCGTCTGCGCCTGCTCGATCCGAACCGTTTCCACGATTTTGAGCAGTTTGTGGAAGAGCAGAAAAACTATCGTCCGGTGGCGGACGCCGTCGCGCTGCTGCTGGCCGGTAATCGTCTCTCTAATGATGAACTTAACACCCTCAGCGATCTTATCGGCGAGCAGGATATTGAGCCGCTGCTTCAGGCCGCGAACAGCGACAGCGATAATGCGGGATCTGCGCGTAAAGAGCTGATCGACATGCTGATGGACCGCCACGGCACCAGCCGCGTGCTGTTCCGTAACACCCGTAACGGTGTAAAAGGCTTCCCGAAACGCGAACTGCACACCATCAAACTGCCGCTGCCGACCCAGTACCAGACGGCGATCAAAGTCTCCGGCATTATGGGCACCCGTAAATCTGCGGAAGATCGCGCGCGCGACATGCTCTATCCGGAGCAGATTTATCAGGAATTTGAAGGCGACACTGGCACCTGGTGGAACTTCGATCCGCGCGTGGAGTGGTTGATGGGTTATCTGACCGCGCACCGTTCCCGGAAGGTGCTGGTGATCTGCGCCAAGGCAGCCACCGCCCTGCAACTTGAACAAGTACTGCGCGAGCGCGAAGGTATTCGCGCCGCCGTGTTCCATGAAGGCATGTCTATTATCGAGCGCGACCGCGCTGCGGCGTGGTTTAGTGAAGAGGACAGCGGCGCGCAGGTTCTGCTGTGCTCCGAAATCGGTTCTGAAGGCCGTAACTTCCAGTTCGCCAGCAATCTGGTGATGTTCGATCTGCCGTTTAATCCGGATCTGCTTGAGCAGCGTATCGGCCGTCTGGATCGTATCGGTCAGGCGCACGATATTCAGATCCACGTTCCGTATCTGGAGAAAACCGCCCAGTCCGTTCTGGTTCGCTGGTACCACGAAGGCCTGGATGCGTTTGAACATACCTGCCCGACCGGCCGCACCATTTACGATCAGGTGCATGCAGACCTGATCGGTTACCTTGCGGCGCCGGAAAACACCGAGGGCTTTGATGAGCTGATCAAATCCTGTCGAGAGAAGCACGACGCGCTGAAAGCCCAGCTGGAGCAGGGGCGCGATCGCCTGCTGGAGATCCACTCCAACGGCGGTGAAAAAGCGCAGCAGCTGGCCGAAAGTATTGAAGAACAGGACGATGACACCAGCCTGATTAGCTTCTCCATGAACCTGTTCGACATCGTCGGCATTAACCAGGACGATCGCGGCGAGAACATGATCGTGCTGACCCCGTCCGATCATATGCTGGTGCCGGATTTCCCGGGCCTGCCGGAAGACGGCTGCACCATCACCTTTGAGCGTGATGTGGCGCTGTCCCGCGAAGACGCACAGTTCATCACCTGGGAGCACCCGCTGATCCGCAATGGCCTGGATCTGATCCTCTCAGGCGATACCGGCAGCAGCACCATCTCCCTGTTGAAGAACAAAGCCTTACCTGTGGGCACGCTGCTGGTGGAGCTGATCTACGTTGTGGAAGCGCAGGCGCCGAAACAGCTTCAGCTTAACCGCTTCCTGCCGCCAACCCCGGTGCGTCTGCTGCTGGATAAAAACGGTACGAATCTGGCCGGTCAGGTAGAGTTTGAAAGCTTCAACCGTCAGCTGAGCGCGGTGAACCGCCATACCGGCAGCAAGCTGGTGAATGCGGTGCAGCAGGACGTGCATGCCATTCTGCAACTGGGTGAAGCCCAGGCCGAAAAAGCGGCCAGAGAACTGATCGATGCGGCGCGTAGCGAAGCCGATGAGAAGCTTTCTGCCGAGCTGTCGCGCCTGGAAGCGTTGAAAGCGGTGAACCCGAACATTCGTGACGATGAGCTGGCCGCCATTGAGAGCAACCGCCAGCAGGTGCTGGAAAGCCTGAATCAGGCGGGGTGGCGTCTCGACGCCCTGCGTCTTATCGTTGTGACGCATCAGTAAGCGGAGCGCAAGATGGTAATGGAGCCCTACAATCCCCCGATGGATCCGTGGCTGGTCATTCTGTATCAGGATGAGCACATTATGGTGGTTAACAAGCCGAGCGGCTTGTTATCCGTGCCGGGGCGTCTGGAAGAGCATAAAGACAGCGTGATGACGCGTATCCAGCGTGATTATCCCCAGGCCGAGTCTGTCCATCGTCTGGATATGGCGACCAGCGGCGTGATTGTGGTGGCTCTGAATAAAGCGGCAGAACGCGAGCTGAAGCGTCAGTTCCGCGAGCGCGAGCCGAAGAAGCAGTATGTCGCGCGCGTCTGGGGTCATCCGGCGCAGGCGGAAGGGCTGGTGGATTTACCGCTGATTTGCGACTGGCCGAACCGGCCAAAGCAGAAGGTGTGTTATGAAACCGGCAAGGCCGCGCAAACCGAGTATGAAGTGCTGGAGTACGCGCCGGATAACACCGCGCGCGTCCTGCTAAAGCCGATTACCGGGCGCTCCCACCAGCTGCGTGTGCATATGCTTGCGATGGGTCACCCGATTCTGGGGGACAGATTCTATGCGCCGCCGGAAGCGCTGGCCTTAGCGCCGCGCCTGCAACTGCATGCGCAGACGCTCACCATTACCCACCCTGCTTTCGGCAACGCCATGACGTTCAAAGCCCCGGTGGACTTCTGAAAAAATGGCCCGACACTGTCGGGCCATTTTTTATTTAAAACCTTTCTGCTCTTTAATCAGCTCGTAGGCTTTCTGAATTTCCTGCGCTTTTTGCTTCGCCATCTCCATCATCTCTGGCGGCAGGCCTTTCGCCACCAGCTTATCCGGATGGTGCTCGCTCATCAGCTTACGATAGGCGCGTTTGATGGTCGTGACATCGTCAGACGACTTCACGCCGAGGACGTTGCAGGCATCTTCAAGCGTAGGGCCACGCTGCGCCTGCTGCCAGCCGCCGGAGGAGTGCTGTTGCTGATAACCACCGCCAAACTGCGCGCCGCCCTGCATCATACGCAGGAACTGGTCGAACTGCATGCGGGAAATGCCCAGCTCTTCGGCAATCACATATAAAACGTCCCGTTCATTCGGATGCAGAGAACCATCCGCGAAGGCGGCCTGGATTTGAATTTCCAGAAACATCCGAATTAAATCAAAACGCCCGAAACAGATGCTACGGAACTGCCGCATTTTTTCACGCAGCGGGTAGTTATCTGATTTACCAATCCGGAACGCATTCTGCGCCGCGATGCGGGATTCGCCGTGCAGATTCATGCGATCCATAAAGACGCTGGCCACCTGAATATCGGCTTCCGTTACGCGCCCTTTTGATTTGGTTAAGTGCCCCATCACCTCGAAGGTGGTGGAGAAAAAGAGTGACTGGCGCTCGCGCTGGTTGGCAAACCAGGCCATTTTGCGGCTGCGTGCTTTATCAAACATATGGCCGATAATGAGGCCAAGAACGACACCCCAGAATCCGGCACCCATAATAATTGCGAACGCAACGCCGATTATTTTACCCCAATACTGCATATACTCCCCGAATGGTCATGTTCCTGGCCGACGCAACGCCATCATTACAGTGGTCGCGCCACGGTCAATTGAGGGACATCGCCTATAATTTGCATTATCATACTCGTCATTCGATAGCGAGCCTAACACTCTGGCGCGCAAACGGGCAGGATTAACGCTGGTACTGCGCTGATGAGTAAGATAGTCTCTGAGCGTTTGTAAGCCGTAGCCACTGATGACGGAACAATAAAATACAACGTATGAAAAAACGTATCCCCACCCTTCTGGCCACAATGATTGGCACCGCCCTGTATAGCCAACAGGGGCTCGCAGCCGATCTCGCCTCGCAGTGTATGCTTGGCGTCCCAAGTTACAATCGCCCACTGGTGAAAGGCGATACGAATGACTTACCCGTCACCATTAATGCCGACAGCGCAAAAGGTAATTATCCTGACAATGCAACCTTTTCGGGCAATGTCGATATTAACCAGGGCAACAGTCGCCTGCTTGCTGACGAAGTGCAATTGCACCAGAAGCAACCGGAAGGTGCTCAGGCGCCTGTCCGTACGGTGGATGCGCTGGGTAATGTGCACTATGACGACAATCAGGTCATCCTGAAAGGTCCGAAAGCCTGGTCGAATCTGAATACCAAAGACACCAACGTCTGGGAAGGTGATTACCAGATGGTCGGTCGTCAGGGGCGCGGTACCGCGGACCTGATGAAGCAGCGCGGCGAAAACCGCTACACCATTCTCGAAAACGGCACGTTTACCTCCTGTTTGCCAGGGTCAAATACCTGGAGCGTTGTGGGCAGTGAAGTGATCCACGACCGTGAAGAACAGGTTGCAGAGATCTGGAACGCTCGTTTTAAACTCGGCCCGGTGCCCATTTTCTATAGTCCTTACCTGCAACTGCCCGTGGGTGACAAACGTCGTTCAGGTTTCCTGATCCCGAACGCCAAGTACAGCACATCGAACTACTTTGAGTTCTACCTGCCGTACTACTGGAACATTGCGCCTAACATGGACGCCACGATCACGCCGCACTATATCCATAAGCGCGGTAACATCATGTGGGAGAACGAATTCCGCTATCTGACCAAGGCGGGCGCGGGTCTGATGGAATTTGATTATCTGCCATCAGATAAGGTCTTCCAGGACGAGCATCCGAGCGAAGGTGATAAGCACCGCTGGATGTACTACTGGAAGCACGCCGGGGTATTGGATCAGGTGTGGCGCTTCAACATCGACTACACCAAAGTCAGCGATCCGTATTACTTCAACGACTTTGATTCTAAATACGGCTCCAGTACCGACGGTTACGCCACGCAGAAATTCAGCGTGGGCTACGCCATTGAGAACTTTGACGCGACGGTGTCGACCAAACAGTTCCAGGTGTTTGATACGCAATCGCGTAGCACCTATGGTGCAGAGCCGCAGCTGGACGTGAACTGGTATCAGAACGATGTGGGTCCTTTCGACACGCGCGTTTACGCTCAGGCGGTCCATTTCGTTAACACCAACTCGGATATGCCGGAATCAACGCGTCTGCATATCGAGCCGACGATCAACCTGCCGTGGTCAAACGACTGGGCGAGTCTGAATACCGAAGCCAAAGTGATGGCCACCCACTACCAGCAGAAGAATCTGGACTGGTATAACAAACGTTATGGCACCGATCTTGAAGAATCGGTAAACCGTACGCTTCCGCAATTCAAAATGGACGGGAAGCTGATTTTCGAACGTGATATGGCTCTTCTCGCGGATGGATACACCCAGACGCTTGAGCCACGTATGCAGTATCTTTATGTGCCTTATCGCGATCAGAGCAAAATTCAAAACTATGACTCGTCCTTCCTGCAATCAGACTACAGCGGCCTGTTCCGTGACCGTACCTACGGCGGCCTTGACCGTATTGCGTCTGCTAACCAGTTAACGACCGGCGTCACAACGCGCGTATATGATGATGCTGCCGTTGAACGTTTTAACGTTTCTGTTGGTCAAATCTACTATTTCACCGAGTCTCGCACCGGTGATGACGACATTAACTGGGAGAAAGACAACAAAACGGGCTCACTGGTATGGGCAGGCGACACCTACTGGCGCATGACGGATCGTTGGGGTCTGCGCGGTGGTGTTCAATACGATACACGACTGGACAATATCGCGACGGGCAGCGCTGCCATCGAATATCGTCGTGATGAAGACCGCATGTTGCAGTTAACGTACCGTTACGCCAGCCCGGAGTATATCCAGGCGACACTGCCAAATTATGCGAATACAGACCAATACAAAGACGGTATTTCACAGGTGGGTACCGCCGCGAGCTGGCCGATTGCCGATCGTTGGTCAGTCGTCGGGGCCTACTACTATGACACGAATGCCCAAAAACCTGCTGACCAGATGCTGGGTCTGCAATATAACTCCTGCTGTTACGCAATACGTGTCGGTTACGAACGCAAACTTAACGGTTGGGATACGCAAAACAGTCAGGGTAAATACGATAACGTGATTGGCTTTAATATCGAGTTGCGCGGCCTGAGTTCTAACTACGGTCTGGGCACGCAGCAGATGCTGCGCTCGAACATTCTGCCGTATCGTAGTTCATTGTAATATGCTTGATTTACAACGTAATCCGCTTTGCGGTTAATTGAAATGGAAAAAGTATGAAGAACTGGAAAACGCTGCTACTCGGTGTCGCTATGGTTGCGAATACCAGCTTCGCGGCCCCACAGGTTGTCGATAAAGTCGCGGCTGTGGTTAACAACGGCGTCGTGCTTGAAAGTGACGTTGACGGTTTGATGAAATCTGTAAAGCTCAACTCGGGCCAGGCAGGTCAACAACTTCCGGATGACGCTACGCTGCGCCACCAGATCCTGGAACGTCTGATCATGGATCAGATTGTCCTGCAAATGGGCCAGAAAATGGGTGTGAAGATCTCTGACGAGCAGCTCGATCAGGCGATCGCCAACATTGCAAAGCAGAACAACATTACCCCGGACCAGATGCGTAGCCGCCTCGCCTATGACGGCATCAGCTACGCCACCTACCGCAATCAGATCCGTAAAGAGATGCTGATTTCAGAAGTGCGTAATAATGAAGTCCGTCGCCGCGTCACCATCCTGCCGCAGGAAGTGGATGCCCTGGCAAAACAGGTGGGGAATCAGAATGATGCCAGCACAGAGCTTAACCTGAGCCACATCCTGATCCCACTGCCGGAAAACCCAACCTCCGATCAGGCGGCAGAGGCGGAAAGCCAGGCGCGCGCTATCGTTGAGCAGGCGCGTAATGGCGATGACTTCGGCAAGCTGGCGATCACCTATTCCGCTGACCAGCAGGCGCTGAAAGGCGGCCAGATGGGCTGGGGGCGTATTCAGGAGCTGCCATCCCTGTTTGCCCAGGCGCTGAGCACCGCGAAGAAAGGCGATATCGTCGGTCCAATCCGTTCCGGTGTGGGCTTCCACATTCTGAAAGTGAACGACCTGCGCGGCCAGAGCCAGAACATTTCGGTTACTGAAGTGCATGCGCGTCATATCCTGCTTAAGCCGTCTCCGATCATGACTGACGATCAGGCCCGTGCGAAGCTGGAACAGATCGCCGCAGACATCAAGAGTGGTAAAACCACCTTCG